>OZ001190.1:0-440000 GCA_963921355.3 Thalassobaculaceae bacterium
CCACGTTCCTAACGTCGATGGTCTGCTTCTTCGGCGCTCCGCTGTACCGCGACCGGGTGTCGTCACCTGCGACCGCAGCGGCCGCATCCCGATACAGGCCAATCCACGTCTGTAGCCTTTCGTCTTCACCCAGGTAGGGCGCGCTCTCGATGCAGGAGCCGTACAGGTACACGTCCGGGTGGTAGGTCAGCAGCCAGTTCGTGTCTGTATCCGCCGACAGCGCCGAAAGCCGCTGGTAGTAGGCGAGCACCGCCCCCACCGTTGAATTCGGGTACGGTCCCACCGTCACCGTATCGCCAACCACCGTGTAGTTAACTGGATCGGCCGGGGTGTCCGTCGTATAGGTGTTCTCGAACACAGACGGGGTTTGGTACTCTAGCCGAATCCTCGGGGTCGACTGCCACACCAGCGTCCGTGTTTCGATGTAGTCCGCCGGAAGAGTTGCCTCGTCCCCCGTGAAGGTGAGCGTCGTGGTCGTTTCCATCCGCCGATTGCGGAACTGGACCTCGCGATTAACCCGTGCCTCCAGCAGCATCACGAAATCCGGGATCTTGGCCGTCAGATCGTCCCGGACCAGCAGATCCGCGATGGAAGTCCGAAGCTCGCCGTAGTTACTCAGCGCCATTCAAGACCTCCACAATCCGGTCTCGGACACGCTCAAGCGTCCAGTCCCGCATGACCTCCACACAGCCGTACCAGGGCTGTTCGCCGCCGTATCGCCAGCCGGGGCGGTCATTCAGGAGCACAAGGCAGGGCGTCCCCAGAGCCCCTGCAAGGTGGGTTACGGCGTTCGGAACCGACACCACTAGGTCAAGCTCTTTCACCAGGGCTGCTGTGTAGTCGTAGTCCAAATCCCGCGCCGTGATGTACGGGAAGACGTGCACCCCACATTCCTCGGGACGCTCCGCATCCAGCGTGTGCTCAAGGTTGATGAACTCGGCATCGATATGGGCGAACGCCGTCATCATTTCTTTCAGATCGATCAGCTTGTCGTAGAACCCGGTCTGGATCGTCCCGCCCTTCCAGGAGATGCCGATCTTCTTTCGCCGGGGCATCGGGGCCAGAAGCCCCCGCACCATCGCTCTGCGACCGCTACAGGCCCGCAGATAGGGCTCACCGGGGAAATCCGCCGCTTCGTTTCGATACAGTCCCGGCAGCTGCGCCGCGCTGATCTTCGTGCGCGGCCCTACATCATTGGGCCAGTGCGGCACGTCGTCGTATCGCGTCCCGTAGACCCTCGCTTTCGGGAATGACCGGGAGAACAGCCCCACAAGCCGGGGCATCGACTCGATAACCGGCTCGTCCATCTGTTCGAGGGCATCCGGGATGCAGGAAGCGAACTGCACTTCATCGCCGATGCCCTGTTCCCCGTAGATGATTGTTGGCCCCTGACCGCCGGGCAGCCAGGTCGGCATCCCCTTGAACCGCTCCACCCTGTCTCGATGGCCAATGCCCAGGTCGTAGGCCCGCCAACCCTCGCGCCAATCCCCACGTTGCAGGAGCACGAACGCCTTGTTGCGCTCAATCTCGGAAAGGTCCGCCTGACCCCATTCCGATACGCCCAGAACCTTCTCAGGCTTCATGAACCAGTCCCACGCGTCGTCAAACCGCGCGAGGTTGATACAGACCATTCCCGCGTTGTTGATCGTCGGGATGTGCTTTGGGTTCAGTTCGTGCGCTTGCTCCAGGATGGTTAGGGCTTGTTCGTACTCCCCCAGCCCCGTAAGCACCCGCGCAAGGTCCGAATACGTCTCCGCGCTCGGGTGGATCTTCGCGGCCACCTGAGCCATCAGGTAGGCCTGCCCAAACTGGTTGGTGTCAAAGTAGATCGACCCGAGTTTGGCCAATGAATTCCAGTCGTGCGGGTCGCCTGCAATTGCCGCGTCAAAGCACGCGATCGCCTCGACGATATCGCCCGAACGCGCCGCCGCCGTACCCATCTCGTTGAAGTTCACAGGATCTTCTTCCTGATGCCGATTTGAGAGGTGTTCACCCGCAGCGCGCGGTAGTCGATGTCATCGAGCTTGGCGAGCAACTTCAGCCCGTCGTTCGGGTCGCGCCAGTCAATGCCCTCGGTGATCCGCCAGTGCTCCAGAAGGAACAGCGGGACGCGACCGACATGCCACATATCCTTCTCTTTGCCCTTCGCCACGTCCGGGCCTTGGACTGCCTTGTTTTCCTCGATGATGGTGTCGACGCCCTTCCACTCGGTGTGAATGAAAGACGTGTCCGTCGCTTCGTCGTACTCGAACCACTCGGTCTTAAGCGGGTCGTCGTCGAATAGAATTCTGCCCATCAGAAAAAGGGAGGGCCGAAGCCCTCCCCTCCCTACTAGCTGGTGGTCAAACCCACGACCTTGCCGTGAGCTTTCTCGTTGCTCACCGCCAGCGTGACTTCGCCGACGATGTGCGCCTTCTTGCTGTCACCCGTCTTCGCAAGGTCTTCCTTGACGAATGGACGCAGGTAGCAGACTTCCAGGTATTCGAAGTCCAGGAACAGCGCGGACTGCTCACGACTGAACCGATCCGCGACGACCTTGACGCCCTGCTGACCCGAGAAGTCGGTGATGTAGATGTCCGCAGCACCGAGCACGGAGGCCTGGGCGTTGCTCATGCCCGCCGTGTCCCGATACAGGTTCGCGATACCAGCGAAGTTCTGCGAGAACTGCTGCTTGTTGAACGAGCCGACGATCAGGTAATCCGGCTCGCCGCCGTTGTCCCAGCAGGACTTGGCCAGCGTGCGCATCAGGCTTTCCGTGAACGCGCCTGTGGCGGTCGGATCGACCGGAGCGGACACGGAACCAGCACTGTATCCAGCGGTGGTCGCGCCGCCCTGTGCAGCCGCATAGGCGATGTTCGAAGTCAGATACGACTCGATGCCCGCCATCGTGGCCGCAACCGTAGTGCTGCCGGTGACGGTGGCCTGGTTGCCGGTGATGGCCTTCTCCAGATCGCGCTTGATTTCCTTCATGCGCTTCTTGAGTTGGTAGGCCATCTGGCTCTTGTACCCGGCCTTCTTGATCGCCTCCGACGACCCGGAAACCTGCGCGGTCTTCTTCAAGATCTGCGTGCGGTTGCCCGGACGGACAGTCGCGGTGTCAGCCGTCGCCGTCGAGTCATCGCCCTCGATGTGGGCGTTCGTCGCCGCTGCGGCCAGTTCGTCAGTGTTCCACTCGTGATACTTCGCAGCAGCCGTGCCCTGCTTGGCGCGGCTGAGAACCGGCGTATCAACCGGCGAGATGTCGTAGATGATGTCCTGAAGATCCTCGCGGGCGTTGACGCGCGAGGCGGACAGCGTCGTTCCAGAAGGAACTGCCATTTCATGCCTCCATTAACTGGCGATTACACGTAGTCTTCCAAGACCTTGACCCAGGCATCGTTTGATTGGGTCTTGCGCGCGTGATCCAGCTTGGTGCGTTGGGCAGACTTGGCGGACGGCTTTACTGCGGAACCCGGCTTTTGAACCTTGGGCTTGCCCGCAACCTTCTTTTTCGCGGTGTCCTTCTTGACCTTCTGAGCCTTGAAGTGGGCATGAGCAGCCCGCAGCCATTTGACCAAGCGGGCATCCCCCACGAGCGCAACGTCCTGCTCATCAAACCCGTCATCGATCAGGGCTTGGCGCAGTTCCGTCTGTTCGCGCTGTGCGACTTCCGCGTTGGTCCACTCCGGGATGAGCTCGGGGAGCAACGCCGCCTGTGTGGCCAAGTGCTGCTGCCGACGCTGTTCCTGTTGGAGTGCCTGCTGCTGGGCAACCTCTTGGCGCTTGGCGTTACGTTCCCGCCAGTCGCGTTCGATCTTGGGGGCTCCCAACGGATCTTCGTCGTAGAGCTTGTCCCAATCGGGCTCGGTCTCTTGAAGGCCTTGAAGTGCCTCGAACTGCTGCCGAAGCACCGCCGCCGCCTGCTGCCTTTCGGCCTCAAACTGTTTCTCGCGCTCCGCAAGCTGCTGTGTCTTACGGGTGTAATCGGAGCGCATCAGAATCCCGTCTCGGACCTGTTCAGCGGTTAGCCGTTGGGTTTGACCATCGATTTCAACCTCGATGGTTCCCGCCGGGGCCGCCTCTACGTCCTCAACTTCTTCCTCATCGTCCGTTTCTTCCGCTTCCTCTTCGGCCTCGACCTCCGGTTCCGCGTCGTCCTCGGCTTGTCCGGCATCTGCCGGGGCCGCTTCTTCATCTTCGGCCGCATCGGCCTCAATGAAAGCCTCCAGCCGCTCCTCAACGGAGGGCTGTTCCGTATCCATTGCCATGTCTCACCTATTTCGAGGGGCCTAACGCTTGTCCTCAGAGCCACCGCCGGGCGTTTTCATCCTTGGCGATGTCTTTCGCCGCCTTGGCGGCTTTCTTCCCGTCGTGGACAACCTTCTCCAGATGCTTGCGAACCTTGCGCAGCACCTGCACGCCTATCAGGCAGCGCGTGCGGGCTTCGTCATCCCTGGCCGGGGCAGCCAACGCGCGGTCGATGAGGGCCTTCTCGTAGACCGCGAACGCTTCTTTCAGCAGGTCGTCATCAAGCAACCGCTGGGCGTCTTCAGCCCTCCACTCCGGCGAACGGTCGCTCATTCGCCGTCCTTCGGCCCTGCGAAGTTGCGCATGTAGTTGAGCAAGTTCTGCCAATCGTCGGATGTCGGGTCGTAGGTATCCTTGATATCGACAAAGCGCGTGTCGTCACCGCGCAACAGGTTGCTCACCATGGCCTGCTGACCTCCCAACGCCGTATCTCCCGCCGGGCCGTACATGAACTGAATCGCATCCCCGAAGGTCAGACCCCGTTCCGGTTTGTTGTTCTCGACCACCGGCGCCGCTTGGCTTTCGTCGGAGGTGTACATGCCGCTCGGCGAAATGGGCTGAAGCATCCGCTCGCCCAGCCCGGCGTTCGGGTTGTAGACCACGCCGTTCAGCAGCCCACCGCCCAATTGGTTGATGGCCGTTCGCGCAATCTCTTCGTCGTCAGCGTTCGAGAACAGGCCGGTCAGGTCGCCGCGCTCGGGCCGGTAGACGGTCGCACCACCACCCAAGAGACCCTGAAGGTTCGGCGCTTGGTGATAGAGGGGGATGCCCCCGACCGTCATTGCGGGCGTCATATCAGCAGCCCTTGCCCGCGTTCTTGCCGCCCCTGGCACCGCCCTTCTCCATGGTCAGCAACCGGCCGTGCGGCTGCTTGCCGGTGTTGCCAACGTCGCCGTTGGGCTTGGCACTCATCTTCGATGAGCCGCCGCCACGGGTGTTACCCATCTTCTTGATGTTCGTGTTCTCTTTCACGTCACCCTCCGTCATTCGGGATGTTGGCGTTACCGTCTCGGCTCTTGGCGGCGATCTTCTCGCGCTCAAGCCGTTCTTCCATCGCAAGCCGGGTCATATTGAGTTGATGCTTGCGCTCGTCGGCACGCTCTTGGGCGGCGATCTTCTCCAGCCCAATAACGCGGTCGACCTCGGCCTGAAGAACCAACGCCCGTTCGGACGCTGCCGATTCAAGCGCGATCTTCTCGCGAGCAACTTCCTTGTCGCCCTCAATCCGCATGTGGTCGTTGGCTGCATCAAGCTGCGCCTGCCGCTCGGCTTGCGCGCCCTTCATCTCGTTCTCTTCTTGCTTGAGCGCCCGTTCCATCTCCGCCTTTACAATCTCAGGATTGGGCGGGGGCGGCTGCGTGGCCTGCTGGATACGCTGCTGTTCAACCCATTCGCCTGGGTCTTCAAAGTGCGCATCCGGGTCAAGGTCCATCGCCTCGGCCATCTTGCGCAGCGTCACGTAGTATTTCTCTAGGCTGGCAAGCGGGTTCGTCGGCCCCATCTGCGCCATCACCGCTTCCTGTTTCGCGGCGATCATCCCGGTCTTCTGGATTTGCTCGTTCTTCGTGCCAACGCCCATCGCGACGTTGATCCGCACGTCCATGTCGACGTTCCACGAACGCGGATCGATCGGCACCCACTTCTTGCGAAGACGAACCACCCGCTCCCGGTCTTGGTGGCGGTTCAGCATCTTCAGCGCCAGCTTCACAGCCCGCGTCCAGCCCGTCTCAGCAAAGGTCCGGGCGATTAGCTCGATACGAGCCCGCGCACTGTTCGCCGCTTCCTCAACGCCTCTTGCGGTTTCCCCCTGGAGAACGTTGCCGTCCAATCCCCCGGCAAGGTCGTTCACACCTGAACGCGAGGCCAACACCCGGTCGACGTACTCAAGCATCGGGAACGCCTGCTGACCCGGCCACGCCGTCTGTATCGGCATGATCGCATCGCCTGGGGGGCCGTCCGTGACGTAGATGCTCCCCGGCTCTTCGCTCAACAGGTCGTCGAGGTCGACCTTGTCGCCGTTCACCGCCTTGTGCGGGTAGAGCGACAGGTACAGACCGTCCATCATCGCCCGCCAGATCGCGGTCTTAAGCGCCTGGATGTCCTTGACCAGATCCGCCATCGACCAACCCACCAGACGGTAGGGCAGACGGATGGCCGTCAGATCCGCGAAGGGCAGTTCGTCGGCGGGCTCGTTCTCCAGGATTTCGGTGTTCGTGCCACCTCCAATCACCGTGACCCGTCGAAGCTCCGACACCCCATCGCCGTCACAGTCGGCCCGCAGATAGCATTCGAAGACCCAGATGCGCTTCTGAAGCTCGGATTCCTCGGTCGGATACCCCTCCGAAAAGTCCAGGTCGTCGTAACGCTCGATTTCCTCGTCGTGGTAGTCGTCATCGGATTCCGACTTAGCCGTGCGCTCCAGAATGTCCTGGTCGTAGCCCTCGGCAAGAAGCCCTTCAATGGAACGGCGCTGGCGATGGCAGGCAAACTGCCAAGTGTGGTCGTTCTCATCCAGCGAGCGTGCACGCCGGTTAACGAGCATTTCATTCGGCGGCACCGCCATCCATTTCAAGCGCGCCTTGGTGGTCTTGCGCTTGATCTTGACCTCGTGGACAGCCTCGATCTGCGCACCCAGCCCAGCCACCGCCAAAGCCTGGTCGGGCTCGACAAGCTGACCATCCACCCGCGCATAAGCGGTGTGCTCTAACACCTCCACATCGTTGTCTTGGACGAGCTCGGTGAACTCCGGGTCCGTCAGTTCCCCGTAGACCTCGGTGCGGACAGTGTCGGTCTCATCCCACCACAGCTTGACCATTGAGGTGCGGGTGATGAGCGCCGACTTCATCCAGTCCACGGCGGTCTGAAAGCCGGGGTTATCCCGCATCAGGACAAGGTTGACGTAGTCGGTGGCCTGCTGTGCGTATTCCTCGTCTTCCGGCCCCTCCGGCTCGAACTTGACGACTTCATCAGTGCCCAGGAACGTCCGCACCAGCGACGGCATGACCGCTTCCACGGTCTCCATCACGTCGCGGCTCATCACCTGAGAATGGCCCAGGCGTTCGTTGCCGTAGGGCTCGCCCTCGTATCGCTCCAGGTTGTCGCGCCGCTGCTGCGATAGCTCGTCCGTCTCGTAGCCGAGTGATGCCTTGATGTGGCTGGCGACGATGGATTTCAGTTTCTCGTCGTCAACCCTCGTCTTCATGATCAGGCGGCGCCCTCAGCCGCACGGCGCGCAAGCTCCGCATTCGACGGGCGACCAACCTTGCGCTTCACCGGCTCGGGCGCCTCGATACGCGCGTACTCTCGGTCCAACCTATCGGCGACCTCCTCAACACGGCGGATTGCCGCGTCCAGATCCCTCAGCCGTTGCTGAAAGTTCCGCTGTTGCGCCTGGGTTTGGGCGATGACCTGGCCCACTGCTCTATCCATCGATTACCCCTTAAGTGACCCAATCCAGATTGCGCTTGGGCATCTGCTTCTTGACCGAGCCCGACTGCACCTTGTCGATGCCGAGCGCGAGATACCGAAACGCGTCCGCAGGGTGAGACGCCCAATTGTGGAGCGGCGCCGGTTTCAGTGTTTTCAGCTTGTCGTCCCACTCGGCCCGGTATTCACGCAGCGCTGACACACCGTGACCGCAAGTCGCCTTGTCGAACCAACAGCGCGGAAGGATCGACCGAACAGCAGCAATGCCATCCTCGACCCGCATCTGCGGCACCACATGGATGTGACCCAGCCCCAGGCCCCGCAGGATTTCCTTGCGGCTCCGCTTCGCACTTAGGTCCGTAACCTCAACGTCGTGCGGCAAGATGTGCGTGCCGTAGCGATAGCCCTTCTCGCCAAGCACCTCGGCGTAGTGGTCTAGCTCCACACCGCTCGATGTGTAGAAGTCAATCAACCGGACTTCACGACCGACCAGTTGAAAGAACCAGATGGACGTGTGGTCGGTGCGACCAAGATCCCAGGCTGTGTGAACGAGCGCGCCGCCCTCACGGGGTACGCCAGTGATACGCCCGGCCTGATCCGCTTCGTCCATCTGGAGCGCGTAGTACGCACCCAAGACGGCGGCATCGAACGAGCAATGATATTCCTGCCGGAACAGCGCCTTGCCTAGCTCTGGGCCGTACTCACGGATGTATTCCCTTTCCTCACCCCGAAGCTGGTCAGGTGTGAACACGTCCGTCTTGCTCGCAGGCAGTCGCTCGGCAAACCAGTCCGGGTCATCAGCCGCTGCGTCGTAAGTGGTGCGTCCGTGGTTGTTACCGCGTGGCGTGTAGTTGAAGAGCGCCCAGCCACCGTTTTCCAGCAGGATCGGGCGGATGAAAGCCCACGCTTGCGGGTTAGCCAGCGCCCACTCTGAGAACGTCACCCCGATAGGTGGCGCACCAACCAGTGAATCAAAGTTGTCCGAGCCGACAAGCTGCCACGTCGATCCATTGCGGAACCGGATCAGCATTTCTTGTTCGCGCGTCGTCTCCCGCACCTCGGCGGGGAACGCCTCATCAATCCGGCGGCGCCCGGTGTGCGGGTTTACCGCGTCCCAGATAGCTTTGCGCGCCTGCGCTGCCATCGGCAACATGTGCCAGTACGTTCCGACACGCTCAAACGCCGCGACGCTCGCCCACCGCAGACAGAACTCGTCCTTGCCTGCTCGACGATGCCAGACAGCGACCGCCCGCTTGCCGCCCCTCTCCAGATATCGCCAGACGGGTAGCTGATAGTCGCGGGGACGCCAGCCGCCCGCCGGTAGATCAACCTCCATCCGTGAAGCGTTGAATGTTGATGGTCAGCCCGCCATCAACATTCGCGGTCATGTCGATGTTCGTCAGATCCGGTAGCGTTTTCTTGAGCAACCCAAGCGCCGCCGTGACCTGTCCCGATGTCATCTCGACGTTGCGCCAGTTTTCACTGCCGGGCGCCGACCCTACGAACTTGCTCAAGCGGTTGATGATCTGACTTGTCTGGATCTTCGCCCGTGTCCGCTCGTCATGTTGCGGATTGAGCCTTACGCCCTTCGGCATAGTGCGGGTCCCCTTGAGATTTTCCGCTGAGTGATGCTGATGGGGGTGGCGGGCCAGAGCCCCGGCGCCCGTTCTCCACCGGTTTGGAGGGCACTCCCTGTCCCACCAACAAAAAACCCCGCACGGGGCGGGGCGCATGTCGCGTGCTTCAGACGCACGGAACACAAGATACAGTGTTTTTACGCTAGTGCCGCCCGTGGGTCAACCACGTTGGTAATGCTCGACGCTATTCGTAGCTTTCCTCTTCGTACCAGACTGTGACCGTCATGAACTGGCGCCGCTCGGCATCGCCTGCTTGCGCAACCTGGGTCATGGCAGTGTTGGTGTGGTGGATCGTGACAAGCCCCGCCCCATTCGCTAGCCAATCGTTGATGTCGTCTTCCATCGTCCCGATGCCGCCGTAGCCTCCGCCCGTGAAGATTTTGACTTTCATCGCCGTATGATCCTTCCCAACCATCCCGCGATTTCAGCGTAGCGCGTCAACGCATGCTCGACTACCTCTACCGCTCTGCCGTCTCGCTGCCTGCGGGCACGATCGATGGTGCGAAACGGCCTTTCCTCGATCAGCCAATCAACCACCGTGGGCATGACGGCCCGGCCCATCTCCCTCGCCCACGGGTCGTATCGATCACGCTTGGCCTGCACCAACCATTCCGCAGCCGGTGCAGCGACGCCCCGCACTCCATGAAGGTCAGTCGCTCGGGGCATGAGACTGGCAACGATCAGCGTGTAAATCCGCCGGATCTCCCGCGCCGCGTCTTCAAGCTCACCAGCGTTGCGGTAGCCCTTGCGCCTCCATACGGCTGCTAGCTCGTCAACAGGATCACCGCGAAGACGTGCGCGTGTTTGTGGGGTGCCACGGTCGATGGTTTCGGCTGTCGCTCGCTTGCTCATGGAAGCAACCTGCTGAGAAGAAGCCCGACCAAAAAACCGAGAAGCAGCGCCGCCGTAACTGTCATCAGTTCGAGTGTGAACATATCCATCACGCGGCCTCGCTCGGCAGGGGTGGTGGGGCAAGCTTGGCCAGATACTCGGGATCTTCCAGCCGCTTGCCGTTCTCGACCGCCCCGAAGACGGCCTTGCGCCGTAGGTTCGCCGTGTCCCGTTGGCTGGTGTTCTGCCAGAACTTGGGACGCTTTCTGGTTTCCGCCGTCATCGTGCGCACATCCTCGCTGTGTAGGTGCCAAGGATCTTCCGCATCTGAAGGCGTTGGAGCGGATCAGACTTCAACCGCTCCATGTGCCGGATGTGGCCCTTGCGGACGCTGGATCGGTCGCGATCTGTTAGGCGCCCGACCACAGGCCAGGACAGCCCCAGTGCCTCAACCGCTGCCGTGTAGAGGGCTTGGCGCGGGACCGAGTGCTTGCGGTACGTCGCCTTGCCCAGCAACAGGGTTCGGTTCAAGCCGTACACGTCCGCGACCGTGTTCCGAAGAACCTCGAACGCCGTCATGCTGCCGCCCTCCGCACCGCGTCACGGATGCGCAGACGGCGCCGGGCCTTGATCTCGATGACCTCTACAAGCTCGGGGACGGTGGGGAACCAGCGGTTGCCGCGCTTGTGCCAGTTGGTCAGCGTTTCCAGCACCGCGTCGCCGGGGTAGTCGGCGAGAACGTCAGTGTAGGCTGACAACTTCGCCTCGGACCATTCCGTCTGGTGCGCAGTCATGAGAGCCAAACGGGTCAGAGCCCTCACCGTCTCCCCAATCGGGGCCGGTTGGCAGGCCACGTCCACCATCGACTGAATCGCCGGAATGTCCGCCGTCGTGTCCAGCAGCACCGTCAGCGGCCCCGTCTCGAACTGGCCATCCTTCCCGATGCGGTGGTTCTCCCGGATCTTCACGCCGGGCAAGGTAGCTAGCTGCGACACCAAGCGGGTCTCCACTTGGCGCGGGTCGGCGACCGCTACTGCGGTTGTCATATCCACCCTCCATGAGCTTGATGAACTTGGATTCCCGGCAGACGAAATCGAAATCGGCCTTCCAGCCGTTCACCCTGCCGCACAGGTAGTCGGACGCCTCGACCTTGGCCAAAGCCGCCAACCAGCCGTCACGCCCACCGCAGTCAGCCAGCCGGGCACGGATGGTCCCCTGGCGCTGCTTCGAAATCTTCTGGACCTTGGGAAGCTCGGCACGTTCCGCCATCGCGTTCCAATCCGCGACAGCCTGTTCCGACGTATATCCCTTATCCCCTTCTTTCCTTCTTTCCTTCTTCTTATTTGTGCCCTCGGTGTGCCCACCGTGTGCCCCGTCTGTGCCCTCGGTGTGCCCCTGGTCCTGATATTCTGAGTAATTACAGACAGTTACGCGTGTCCCGTGTGTGCCCTTTTCGAGCCGCAAAAAGCCGGTTCTCTCGAAGTTCCCCAAAACCCCCCTTGCCTGCTTGACCGTGACCCCCCACGCGCTGGCCAGATATCGCAGCGACCAGAACCCCTGTCCGCGCTCCACGCGCTCGACGACGTTCCCGCATTTCTGCCAGCGTTCTTTCCAGGCAACGTGCATGATCAGCCACAGGGCCGCGTGCGCATCTGTTGGCGTGCGCCACTGCTCGCTTTCGAAGAAGGACCGATGGATTTTGACGAAGCCCGTCATGGACGATTGCCTCCGATAACTTCCAGGTCATCTAAAACGCATATCGCGACGCGAGCGGTTGCGGGCGGATTTTCAAAGTGGATAAGCCGAGGATATCGGGGACATATCTCCCCATTCCTGTGGACAACGCGACGAGGCCGCCAGAACACGCCGATTCGCGCGAATCGCAGGGTGTGGTCAGCGCGCGCCACCCTCAGACGGCTACGCATGACGCCCGTTCTCCATGTCGACGATGCGCTGAAGGACATCGCGAGTTTGGTTCAGGGACGTTGCCATCACCCTGGCGAGCCGAAGCTCTTCCTGAGCGTGTTGCGCGATCGAGTACCGCTTGTCAGGCCGCTCCCTCCATTGGCGTTCGAGGGTTCGGGCACTGTCTGCCATCCCGGCTGTTATGGTTTGGTAGTATTGGTGATGACCTCCCGCCACCCTCAGACCTCCCGAAAGTCGATGTCTGGATAATTGGCCAGCAGGATGGCGATCTTCATCCGATACAGCCGTCCTACGGGGTTCTTCGGGTCTCCGGTCGCCCTGCCCTTCTTCTCCTCGACAACCAGCTTGGGGTTGCCCTTCTCGCGGTATGTGAAGTCAGCGAGGTAGTAGAACCTGAGCTTGGCCGGTTCGGTCGGTGTCGATGCGTACAGCCAGAACCGCTGCTGGCGCTTCAGTTCGGATATCTCGCCCGCCGCCTCGCGCAACCGTAGTTCACGCCAGCGCCTCGCTTCCGCTTCGCTCTCAAAGCGGCAACCATCCATATGAACGATGCGGTTGCCGTACTTAAGCCCCATAGCGACCATCCATCACGGGCTTGTCGACTTCTGCGAGGAACCACTCGCGATCCTCTCGGGGTGCGCGGTTCCAAGCGTTCATCAGTGCTGTGCGGTAGGTGTTCGATACCTCCACCGGGTTCTTCTCGTCCGGTGGGGTTGCGGCTGGCTTCGGGTTCAGGACGCGCCGCACGGTGCGGGAGCTCAGGCCCGTCTCTTCGGCTACCTTGGTGGCCACTCCTTTTTGATGTTGTGGCCCGGCCACTCGACCATCGGATAGACTGGTTGGACACTCTGTCCGGGCAGTCTCCGCATCGTCATCCCTGGCCTGGACCAACTCGGCATATCGCCGGATTTGTTCGTCGCGCTGGTTTTTGGTCAGGTCGAGCCGATGAAGGTTCTCGCTGATCTCCCACATTTCCCGCTCTAGCTCGTCCATCTCGACGAACACAGCGGGTATCTCATCGATATCCAGACGACGGCACGCCTCTAGCCGGTGAGCACCCGCTACCAAGACAACGGTCTCAGCGTCGGGCGACCACACGCTAATCGGCTGCTGAAGACCGATGGCCTTGATGCTCTCTGCCAAGCGACCAACGGTCTCAGCTTTCACCGGGCGACGGCCCTGCGGGACCGTCACCGCGTCGGTGTAGACGGTCCCCACGTCCATCAGACGACCCTCGGGAGTCTGCCGCCCTCGAACTTGAACGCGCCGACCCTGCGGTTGCGTCGGCGGGCGTTCCAGGCGTCGATGATGAACGCCATCTCTTGAACACGGCTGACCGGATGAGGGGTGCTCGTCAGCCGGTCACGCAACTTGTACTCAGGCTCGGACTTCGACAGGAAGCCGACACCGGTCGCGACCTTCTCGAAGAACTCATCTGCCAAACGCTGGCTTTTCGTCGAGCACAGATAGTGCGCCGCGCAGGCAATCGACGGGTTCGGCATCTTGTGATGCGCAAACCACGTTGATGCGCGCGCGCTCCGATGAAGCCGGTCCGTATCGAGGGTCTGGTAGTAGTCGTACATCGGCGCCGGATCGCGCAAGGCGTTAGCCTTTGGCCCGGTGCTGGCGTGGATGGACCGGTCGTTCTCGTAGGCGTAGACCCAGCGAACGGCCGCTGCGACGACGTTCGGGTTCTTCACGCCGTTAATGCTGAAGATGTCGGAGGCAGTCCGTTTCTTGCCGATGTCGATGAAGGCGAAGACCTCATCGTCCGCCCCGAAGGCGACCCACGCTGAGATGGCCGCACCGCTTTCGACGACGGCGGAAAGGCGATGCTGCCCATCGATCAGACGGGTGCCGGAAAACTGGATCGGCGTGAACGTCTCGCGCCACTGCCCCGCTTCCATCTGTGCGGCATAGTGCTTGACGGTGCCGAACGAGACCGGGCGATTGGCGGTGTTGTACTGAAGCATCGCTTCCGCCAGTTCCGGTGTGATGACCGACCGGATCGGCGACGACGGCGGGTTGTTGATCATCCACGAGAGCTTCTTGACCGGAAGCGTGCTGCTGTCCTCGCTCCGGTTCAGTGTTGGTGCGGTGGTGGGCTGTTTCTGGAAAAGCATTCGCCTTCTCCGCTTCGTTTGAGAGAGTCCCCCACTGCCGAAGCAGCGGGGGAAGGTGTGACCCTGCGGTCGGGAGGAACACGGCGGGCCGCAGGGCCGGGAGACGGGCGGCAACCATCCCGCCGCGTGTTCGCTAACTGTTCGCCTTGAATGCTGTTGGGCTGCTCGCCACGTGTGGTTGCGTGGACGACCCTCCGGATACCATCGAGGCCTCAAGCAACCGTGCCGCCATAAGCGTTCGCTTCGGCACTTCGTCTTTGGCCTCCCAGCGCGACACCGTCGATTGGTCGGCGTCCAGCGCTTCACCGAACTCTTCCTGTGAGAGCTTCAGACGCTTACGGATGAGCGCGATTTCGTTTGCCATGCTGAGAATATATGCGGATATGCATTTTCGGGGCAACAGAAATTTTATGCATATATATTCTTTGTGCCGCCCCGGCGGCTCCGGTAGGTAATCAGCCATGGAGAAGCCGAGGACGGATTTTGGCAACCGCCTGATCGCCTACCGAAAGGCGCGCGGCTTAAACCAAAACGATGTTGCGAAAGCGGTTGGCGTGGCCCAGGGGACAGTCAGTCGCTGGGAAACCGACGTGATACCCGAGGGGAAAAATCTCCGGGATTTAGCGGAATTTTTCTCAAAAAGTGTTGAAGAATTACTTGGGTTGAAGCCGGTATCTGTCGACTCTAGATTGCTAATTGTGGGGGCTGTAGGGGCGGGCATTTTCCGCGAAACACTGGATTTTGACGCAGCAGATCAATATGAAGTAGCAATCCCCGCTCCCAGAAATCCAACGCGAGCCAACTCCTTTGGCCTGGAAGTTCGCGGTCCCTCGATGAATTTGCATTATCCCGAGGGTACGATACTGGTCTGCGTGCAAATTAACGACATGAGCCGCGATCTTCGCGACGGTGACCATGTGATTGTCTACCGCCGGTACGGCCACCAGCTAGAAGCGACATGCAAAGAACTGCGCATGTCCAATGGCTCCCCCTGGCTCTGGCCGCGCTCAAGCGATCCGCAGTACCAGGCCCCGATTCAGGCAGACAGCGACCACGAGAACGCCGAAATCGAGATCCACGCCGTGGTTATTGGCGCATATTTGGACCGCTCCTAACCCCGAAAATCCGAAAAAATTATACGATCATGCATTTTTCGCTTGCACCAATTAATGCGTCTGCGCATATTAATATCACAACGTCGCGGTGACGTTGCGCCGCAGCCCCCACCATAGGGCGCGGGTTCTCTAAGAGAGGCGGCATAGCGGATTGACGATTGGGGCGGTGCCCGTTCAGTGCCGCCCCCGCCCGCCAGCCGACACCGCATGAACATTCAGCGCTTTCCCGGCACCACGCTCGCACAGGACCGCAGCGCAGAGCTTGCCGAAACCGCCGCTGACCGGATCGACCCGAGCTTTCAGCGCTTCATCGACAAGCTGCACGACGCACACAACGAATTCCTGACAGCGCGCAAGCACTCCACCGATACCGGTACATGCGGGTGGGTGGACGGTGCGCTCTCCGACCTGATGAACGAGGCCGACAACCTCCGGGATACGGCTATCGGGGAGGTTGCGTGATGGCTGACCGCCAAGCCCTCGTAGCGACGGCGCCCGGTGAGCTGGGCCGCGACCTTGCCTCAGACATCAGTCGCACGCTGCATGAAGCAACCATGCGGGTGTCGTCAGCGAACCCCGCGCATCAGGTGCAGTTCTCGAAAACGTGGGCGCAATTCCTGCGAAGCGTCGCGGCGGAGTGCGAACAGGCTGCTGACCAGTTGGAGGCGCGGTAATGGACCTTTGGAACAAGCTCGCGAAGACCGACCCCAACCACACCAAGCAGTTTACGCGGGCTGGTGGCTTCAAGGGCACTGCGGTCAAGCCGATCTATGCCATCCAGAAGATGACCGAGGCTTTCGGCCCGTGCGGTGATGGTTGGGGCTACGACGCGCCGATCTACCAGACGGTGGAGGGCACAGGCGGCGAAGTCCTCGTCTATTGCACCGTGGGGCTCTGGCACACCTCGCACGATGGACCTCGCACCTTTGGGGTTGGCGGTGACTTCGTGATCAAACGCGCCAAGGGTGAGCTTCGCAACAACGATGAAGCCTTCAAGAGCGCGTTCACGGATGCCCTCACCAACGCAATGAAGTCGCTCGGCATGTCGGCTGATGTCCACATGGGCCAGTTCGACGACAGCAAGTACGTCAACGGGCTTCGCGAGGAATTCGACGACACCCCGAAGCACCCGGAACAGCGGCCCCGCACGCCGGAAGACCAGCAGGACGTGGAAGACGCAACGGCCCGGTGGGTAGACGGCAAGAAAGAGTGGTTGGCCGACGCCCACACGCTTCAGGAGCTTGAACACCGCTGGGAACAGCTAACCAAGGTTCCGAACTGGTCGAAGCTCCAGAAGCAGACACCCGAACTCTACTACGACTTGGTGCAAGCCAAGAGCCGACATCAAACACGATTGCAAGGACAAGCGGCATGATCACGATGTCTTTTGCCGGTCGCATTGGCCGGGACGCGGAGTTGCGGAACACGGGGGACGGTAAGCCGGTCGCGTCGTTCTCCGTAGGCTGCAACACCGGACGCGATAAGACCAAGTGGGTGGACTGCGCCATCTTCGGGGACCGCGCCGAAAAGCTGGTTTCGTATCTGAAGAAGGGTACGCCGGTCGCCATCTCGGGAAGCCCGAACGAGCGTGCATGGGTGAAGGACGGCGAAGCCCGCTCGGTCCTGCAATGCCGTGTCGATCAGATCACGCTGTTGGGCAGCAAGTCGGACAGCCAACCCGCACAGGGTGGTCACGCGCCATCCAGTCTCGACAACGAAGACATCCCATTTGGTCCCGAGTTCCGCTGATGACCGACCGCGCCGCCATCAAACCCTGCGAGGCATGCGGCAGGATGATGCAACGGCCTGCACGAACGTCTGCGCGCAAGTGGGCACGCCGCCGGTTTTGTGGGCACAGGTGCAAGGGGCGCGGCCTTGCCAGTGACCGGCGGCGCCCGGTCACTGAGCGACTGCTTAAGTCTGTTTCTGTCAACAAGGACACCGGGTGCTGGATCTGGCAGGGCTCCCTGCCACGCCACGGTTATGGCGCGCTGCGGCACGGCGGAAAAAAGGAAAAGGCGCATCGAGTTTCGTATGAGGTCTTAGTTGGGCCAATCCCCCCAGGGCTCTTTGTTCTGCACAAGTGCGACGTTCGAAGCTGCATCAACCCTGAGCACCTGTTTCTTGGAACACAAACCGACAACATGGTGGACATGGCCCGCAAGGGCCGGGGAAGCGTTCGGCTAGGCGCGCAAAATCACAAAGCGAAACTGACCGGAGAAGACGTTCGCCGTATTCGGGAGAGCGGCAAACCGACGGCGCGCTTGGCTGAACAGTACGGCGTTGCATACCAGTCAATTTGGGCCATCCGGCGCAGGCAAACCTGGAGGCACGTATGACCGATAGGGCTGCGATTGCGGGCGTGTTCGCTGACATGAAGTCGGTAAAGACGCGATCCGTCGTTCAGATGATCGTGGAGATACCGATTGAGCAGGCGGAAGCCGTGGTTCAGATGTTCGGCTATCCGAAACTCGGCGCCGAGGTTCCGGTGGCGGTGGCGCGCATGGTGGAGCCGAAAGACGAAGAGCCGCAGCGGCGTGCGGAGATTGTCGGCGAGGACAAACCGAAGCGCACGTTCGACGACATGCCGTCATCACAGGTCGCGGCCCTTCTCTGCGAGCGTGACGACTTCTGGAAATACCTGGAGTGGGAATTCGCCAAGCCGTGCAAATCGAACGACGACGCGGCAGCCCGAGTACGGACTTGGTGTGAGGTGAACTCTCGGCGCGAAATCGACCTAGGCGACTACGCTCAGTCGCGCTTTCAGCTGATGCGCGACCGCTTCGAGAACTGGCAGACCGACCAGCGCTACGGAGAGCACATGCGATGAGACGCAAGCGCCCCGCCAAGCGGCACACCCCTGTCGATAAAACGGTGCTGACCTTCGGAGAGCCCACGCGCATCCGCTCACAGAGCTACAGGGACAGCGCCGCTATCCGGCCGTGCATGGCCTGTGAGGCTATCGGAAGAGTCGCGGAACCGGGTTCGGTGGTGCTGGCACACATCCGCCGCTTCAACGCAGGGGCGAACTTAAAGCCCAGCGACGACGAAAGCCTATTCCTGTGCGGCGCCCATCACGCGGACTTCGACACGTGCACCGACCGCGACGGCTGGATTGTGAAACACATCGTTATGCCGCAGCTGCGGGCCGCATACCGGACTTGGGAGATGACGAAACACGCGGTCGTGGGGGGCTGACGGCATGCTCAAGGAAGTGGTCACGTTTGTGGATGTTGACGATGAAGAAGTCCTTGACGCCATGAGCATCGATGAAATCGAGGAGTACCTTGAGCGCCGCCGCCGCGAACCCCGGAAGCAGGACAGAACGACAGCAGACCAAAAGTACCTCGCCTGGAAAGCGGAGCGAGACAAGACCATCCCCGTCATAGAGCCTCAGGGGAAGGGGTGAGAGATGAACGAAAGACCAATGTCTGTTGACCAAGTTGCTGACCGGTGGGCTTGCAACCATCAGGTCGTGCGCCGGATGCTGAATAGTGGTCAGCTTCGCGGGTTCCGTATCGGCAATCTGTGGCGCATTCCGGTTGATGCAGTACGGGAGATCGAGCAATGCGGCTCAAGTTCTACAGAGGATACTGGTGCGTCGAGTACACCGACGACGACGGAATCCGACGACGCGCAAGCCTCAGAACAAAGGATCGTGGTGTTGCGGAACGGAAGCTAGCCGACTTCTCCAGTCCTCGTATCTCAAACACGGTGGACGGCATCATGCGGGCCTACGTAGCAGAGAAAGGATCGGATCGCGCGGGGTTCTCCCGAAAGGCGATTGCGCCTGTTCTCGGCAACCTGCGCCCTGACCAGATCCAGCCGGAACAGTGCCAGAAGTACATCAAGCATCGCCGAGCGGCGGGCATTGGCGACGGGACCATTCGACGTGAACTGACCGACCTTCGCGCAGCGGTCAACCGCTTCGCCAAGGGGTGCGGAGCCGTCTTCCATCTCCCCGAGGCACCCGCACCGCGCGACGTGTATCTGACCAAGGACGAGTACCGAAAGCTCCGCAGTGCCGCTCAGGGCGTGCCCCACCTGGGGGTGTTCATTGAGTTGGCGATTGCGACAGGCGGACGGAAAGAGGCCATCCTGGGTCTGACATGGGACCGTGTGGACTTCGAGCGGAGCCGGATAGACCTTGGATTTGGTGCGAAGAACAAGGGCCGCGCGGTCGTGCCGATGACGCAGACGGTGCGGAAGGTTCTCGCAGCACAGAAGAACCGCGCCACGCCTGACAACAACTACGTCGTCGAGTACGCGGGTGATCGGGTGAAGAACATCAAAAAGGGCTTCGCCGCCGCTGTGGCGCGGGCGGGCCTGGACAGAGCCGTGACCCCGCATGTCCTTCGGCACACCGCCGCCGTTTGGATGGCGGAAGCCGGGCGCCCAATGGCAGAGATTGCGCAATATCTCGGACACTCAAGCGAGGATGTGACGTTTCGGGTCTACGCTCGCTACAGCCCTGAATACCTAGCACGCGCGGCGGGCGCCCTAGAGGTCGACTAGTTTAGACAGTGCTCCTTGGTTCAATTGAACCAGTAAACATGAACGTGGCGAGAACAAAGCGGAAGAAATAGGGCCTTATCAAAAATGACAGTCGTTGAAAAACAACACGATAAAGGGGCGTTCGTGTCTTCGGGAGGCAGGGGCCGGAGGTTCGAATCCTCTCTCCCCGACCAATCTTTCCAATCGCCATTGCGGATCGTCTTCGTTGCCAGAACTCCGGTGGCTTTTGCCGTTGGCATGCTATGGGACAGGCCGCAAAATCAGGCTCCTGGGCGATTCTCCGAAATCCCAACCGCATACGCCCCGGCATGGGTCGCGCAGGCATCCGTAGCGGAACCAACCAGGAATAGGACCGATGACAGGTATCGTCGTTGCCAGTGACCCGAAAAGCTTTGTTGGCGATATCGAGAAGTATCGTGGGCACTATCTGAACAACGATGCCATTCTCCTGGAGGATGCTGGCTTCTCCTATGACGCGGATTTCCTGTCCATCATCCGCTCTCCCGAGGAGATGAAGAAAGCCGAACTCAAGACCGGGCTGACGCGGAGCGCCTTCGTTTTCAATAACGGCAAGCTCACCCGAAACGAGCACAACATTCTCTCCAGGGTGATCAAAAACGACATCGCCTACGCCAAGCTCGTCAGCGAATTCCGCGAAATCGAGCTGCAGTTCGAACAGTTCTCTTCGATGGTGTTCGCGTCGGCATTCAAGCTGGCGATCAAACTCATGACGTTCAGATTCTGCCCGACCCTCGATGAGGGCATGCACTTCGACACGTTTGGGGCGGGACACGAGGCCCGCATGCCGCCCAATTCCCGCATGTTCAAGTTCTTCCTGAACGTCGACACGAAGCCCAGGGTCTGGCAGGTCGGTCCCACGATCGAGGAATTCCTGGCGACGATGAAGGATCGGCTGCCGAAGCCGTTGCCGGAAAACGTGAACAGCTGGCTGTACATCGTCGACAAGACCGGTCTGCTCGATGAGTTCGAACCGAAGCGCGTCGAGATCCCACCCGGCGGGATGACCCTGGCAAACGGCATCAATGTCGCCCATCAGGTCGTCGCCGGCGATCGCATGGTCTGTGCGGAACTGGGGGCGGTTGCGACGCAGAAGGCCTCGCTTCTGTCCGAGCAGGAGGAGTACGCCAAGCTGGTCGCCGCTTTGGACCTCCCCGTCACCGCCACCACGCCTGACCTGTCGGAGTATGTTCCGATGGACGGGGCCATGCAGCGGGCGATCAAACGCCGGTCGCCGCAACCTTAGACGATACTGATCTCGTGCGGGCCGATGTGCTTAGCCGCGCAATCGACACCGATTGCCGAGCCTGCCAATAGACCCATCGCAACTCCCGACAGACTGCTCCAGACTTGATGCTCATCAACGGCGACAGGATGAATGAGCATGCTGAGACCTCTTGCGCTCGCGCCGGTTCTCGCCGCCGCACTCATCGTCGGCGGGGGAGCCATGTCTCCGGCGACGGCCGAAAGCCCGCTGATCGAACGGGAAGGTCCATCCCCGAGAACCACCCAGGGCGTCCCCCACAAACAGTTCCGGGCAACGCTCGTGCCCGAACTGCGGGACGATCTCTTGCGCCGGGTGGCGGAGCTGCCCGATGTCGTCGTCGGGCCGACCGAGGTCTCGCTGCCCGGGGCGACCGGATACAAACTGAGCCGGCAGATCGAGTTGACCCATGGCGAGATCATCGTCGGAGGGCGGGAGTTCGGACATGTCCACCCGGATGGCAGCCTGCATCTGTCGCTGAGCAAACAGCGCGCCGCAGACGCCATCCGCGCCGGATGGGCGGTCCTCCACCCCTGGGCCAAGATCCGCCCGAACTGGGATGGGTTCGTGCTGCTCTACAACCCGAGGAGCCAGGAAGAAGCCGACGTCATCTTCCAGCTGGTCGTTGATTCCTACAACTACATTACCGGGCGCAATATCGAGGCTGGCGGATAGACCGCCCGTCAACGATCACCCGAACTGCATCGCAGCCAACCGATACGGCGCTCTACTGGTTCGTATGCTCGAGTGCGATCGTGTCCCCGAGAATGGTGAAGACCACCTGGCCGTCATCGGCCTTGTAGATCCACTGTTCGATCGGGCCGGTCTTGTTGATCGTGTCCGGGGTTCCCAGCGCCTTCTCCAGGCCAGCCTTGTCACTGACACCTTCTGATTTCTTGATGATGTCAGCCTTCTTGTCGGCGAAACAGGCGGCAAGGCCGAGGAGAAGCGCGAAAGCGGCGACGATAAGAAGTTTTTTCATTGGAACTCGTTCTCGAATTACAGATTACCTCTGGGCCGGATATCCCAACCACCCGCCTGGAGCAAGGGATTTACTTGGATTGATGCCACGGCACCAATTCTGACAGTCGGTACCTGTTACCTTCCTCTCTGACCGGGCCGTTGATCACGACCGCCCCGCCATCGCGACCTCCTGCTCGATCGCCTCGAACCGGGTGCGCACAAACTCCTCGAAGCGCCGGGCCGCCAGCCGCGGCCTGGTCGCGGCCCGGGTGATGATGTTGAGGTGGCGCCCAGGGTCACCGATCGGGATCGGCAGAACGGCGACCTGGTTCCGGCGTTGCAGTCGGAACACCACCGAGAACGGCAGGACCGTCAGTGAATCCGAGCCGGCAAGCACGTTCAGCACCGCGCTCAGCGACCCACCGGTGAAACCGATCTTCAGCTCGCGCTGGCCGATCCCGTCGAGCAGGTTCCGCAGGTCCTGAAACAGCGGGCTGCTGGCCGGCGGCGCTATCCAGGAGTAGTCGACAACGTCGCGCGGTGTCAGGTCGGTGCGCCCGTCCAGCGGATGGCCCGGTCGGCAGGCGATGACGTTGCGCCCCGGCAGGATCTGGCGGAACGCGAACCCGTCCGGAAGAGTCTCGGCACGCACCGGCAGGATCGCGAGATCCAACAGATCCTGGGCGACCTTCTCGAGCGCCTCTTCGGCATAGGCGTAGCTCTGGTCGATCCGCACGTTCGGATGATCGGCCTGGAATTCGGCGATCACCCCGGAGATCACACCATCCATAAAAATCGGCGTCCCCGCGACCCGCACCGCCCCCGCCAGCCCCTTGGCGTAGGAGTCGGCCAAGGCACTGGCCGCCCGGCCGGCCTCCAGGATCTTCCGGCCCTCCTGCGCCAGCGACAGCCCGAGCGCCGTCGGCCTGAGCGGGCGGCGGCGAGGTTCGAACAGCGGCTGCCCGACCCGGCTTTCCAGGAACGCGATGCTGCGCGACACGCTCGGCTGCGACTTGCCGAGGAGTGCTGCCCCCTCGGTCAGGCCGCCGGCATCGACGATGGCCGCCAGGATCTCAAGATGTCGCGGATCCAACTTCATAACAGAAAGCTATATTAACGCCCGGCAATTCGATCAAGTTTCAAAGATTCCGGAGGTACAAAGATCGCCGAGCCAAACGGACCCACCTGAAGACGGACGCGATCGGATGGAACAGTCAGCGGTCAGCCAGCAGAGAAGCCCGAGCGCCGGCACAGAACGCAGCATCTCCGGCCAGCGCGTGCGTTTCGGCGCCGGGATCCGTCACGAGGCGGGCGCGGAACTGGCGGCCCTGGGTGCGCAGCGCGCGATGGTTCTGGCGACCCCGCACCAGGCCGAGATGGCGATGGAACTGGCGGCCGATCTCGGCGAGCGGGCGGCAGGTGTCTTCACCATGGCGACCATGCACACGCCGGTCGCCGTCACCGAGGATGCGCTGGCCCATGCCCAGTCGGTCGGCGCCGACAGCGTGGTCGCCGTCGGCGGTGGGTCGACTATCGGCCTCGGCAAGGCGCTGGCGCTCAGGACCGATCTGCCACAGGTGGTGATCCCGACGACCTATGCCGGCAGCGAGGCGACGCCGATCCTGGGGCAGACCGAAGATGGGGTGAAGACCACGCTGACCGACCCGAAGGTCCTGCCGGAGGTCATCCTCTACGACCCCGAACTCGTGGTCTCCCTGCCGCTCGGCATGACCGTCACCTCGTCGCTCAACGCCATGGCGCACGCCGCCGAAGCCCTGTACGCCAGGGACCGCGACGCCCAGGCCAGCGCGATGGCGCTCGACGGGCTGCAAGCCTTCGTCGACGGGCTGCCGGCCGTGCTCGCGGACCTTGGGGACGTCGCGGCGCGCGAAGCAACCCAGCGCGGCGCCTGGGCCTGCGGCACGGTACTCGGCCGGGTCGGCATGGCCCTCCACCACAAGCTCTGTCACACCGTCGGCGGTACCTTCGACCTGCCCCATGCCGAGACCCACGCGGTGATCCTGCCGCACGCCATCGACTACAACGCCGCCGCGGTGCCGGAACTCCTGGCGCCGGTGGCGGACATGCTCGGCGGTGGCGAGGCCCCGGGTCGCGCGTTGTGGGAGTTCGCCAACCGTCTTGGCGCGCCGCTGGCGCTGAAGGATCTCGGCATGGAAGAAGCGCAGATCGAAAAGGCGGTAGAGATCGCGCTCAGCAAACCGTACTGGAACCCACGAGAGATCACCGCGGAGGGATTGCGCACCCTCCTGCGCAACGCCTGGGCGGGCAACCCGCCGGGCGCATGATCGGGGCAAGCAGGGAAGGAACCGGGCAATGGATACGCACGAAAAGGGCTACTTCACCGAAGCGAACTCGGCCGAGGTCGTCATCAGCCGCATGGCCAATTGCGACGACGCCCGCCTCAAGGAGGTCATGGCGGTGATCGTCCGCCACCTGCACGCGGCGGTGAAGGAGATCGAGCCGACCCAGGAAGAGTGGATGGCCGCCATCCAGTTCCTGACCAAGACCGGGCACATTTGCGACGACTGGCGTCAGGAATTCATCCTGCTGTCCGATACGCTCGGCGTATCGATGCTGGTCGACGCGATCAACTCGCGCCGGCCGACCGGGGCCTCGGAGAACACCGTGCTCGGCCCGTTCCACGTCGAGGGCGCGCCGGACCTGCCGATGGGCACGAACATCTGCCTGGACGGCAAGGGCGAGCCGATGTTGGTGCACGGCCGCATCTTCGACACCGACGGCGCCCCGCTCGAGGGTGTGACCATCGACGTCTGGCAGGCCAATGACGAGGGCTTCTATGACGTCCAGCAGAAGGGCATCCAGCCCGACTTCAGCCTGCGCGGCAAGTTCACCACCGGGGCCGACGGCCGCTACTGGTTCAAGGCGGTCAAGCCGAAGTTCTATCCGATCCCCGATGACGGCCCGGTCGGCCAGCTGCTGAAACGGCTGGAGCGCCATCCCTACCGGCCGGCGCACTTCCACTACATCGTCACCAAGGACGGGTTCGATCCGCTGACCACCCACATCTTCGATCCCGACGACCCCTACATCCACTCCGACGCCGTGTTCGGCGTAAAGGAAAGCCTGATGGCACGGTTCGAGCCGGTTGAGGACGCCGCACGCCAGGCCGAGAACGGCTTTGACGGGCTGTACTACGACGTCGAGCACGATTTCGTGCTGGCCCCGGCCGAGGGCTGAGCCGTGGGCGCACCCTGCATCATCTGCGTCGCCATCACCGGGTCGCTGCCGACCAAGGCGAACAACCCGGCGGTGCCGATCACCGTGTCGGAACAGGTCGAGTCGACCCACGAGGCCTTCGAGGCGGGTGCCAGCATCTGCCACACCCATGTGCGCAACGACGACCAGACCCCAAGCTCCGACCCCGAGAAGTTCGCCCGGCTGAAGGCAGAGCTGGAGCAGCACTGCCCCGGCATGATCATCCAGTTCTCGACCGGCGGGCGCTCGGGTGCGGGCCAGGCGCGCGGCGGCATGCTGCCGCTGCGCCCCGACATGGCGTCGCTGTCGGTCGGCTCGAACAACTTCCCGAACCGGGTCTACGAGAACCCGCCGGATCTGGTCGACTGGCTGGCCGGCGAGATGCGCACCTACGGCATCAAGCCGGAGATCGAGGCCTTCGACCTCAGCCACATCTACCGGGCCGCCGAGATGCATCGGAACGGTGAGATCGCCGATACCCCCTACGTGCAGTTCGTCATGGGCGTGAAGAACGCGATGCCGGCGGAACGCCGCGTGTTCGACTTCTACGTCGACACGGTCGAAGAGCTGTTCCCCGGCGCGCCCTGGTGTGCGGCCGGGATCGGCCGCGAGCAGCTCAAGATCAATGAATGGTCCATCGCCGCCGGCGGCCATGCCCGCACCGGGCTGGAGGACAACGTGCGCATGGACCGCGACACCCTGGCGCCGTCGAACGCCGCGCTGGTGCGCCGCGCCGCCGAGATCTGTGCCGCCCACGACCGGCCCGTCGCCGCCACCGCTCAGGCCCGCGAGATCCTCGGCCTCGCGCCGGTTCACTGACTCAGACCGCCCCCCGATCGTTTGCTACGGAGACCCGAATGACCGACCCAACCATCGCCGCCGACGAGGTCGCCCGCGCCCAGGCACAGGCCCTGCAGGATGCCGGATTGACCGCCGGCGAGGAGACGCTCCGGCTGCTGTTCACCGAGGCGCGGACCCATTACGGCTGGCAGGACCGGGACGTCCCGGAGGACACCCTGCGCGCCCTCTACGAGATCGCCAAGATGGGCCCGACATCGATGAACCAGCAGCCCATGCGAGTGGTGTTCATCCGCTCAAAGGAAGCCAAGGACCGGCTGGAACCCTGCCTGACAGAAGGCAACCGGCCGAAGATGCGCTCGGCCCCGGTCACCGCGATCGTCGCCTACGACCTGAACTTCTGGGAGGAGTTGCCGGTTGTCTTCCCGCCGAATCCCAACGCCCAGGACATCTTCAAGAACAACGCGACCGCCGCCCAGGTGAACGCCTTCCGCAACGGCACCTTGCAGGGTGCCTACTTCATGCTGGCGGCGCGCGCCGTCGGGCTCGATGTCGGCGCGATGTCGGGCTTCGACAACGCCAAGCTCGACGAGGAGTTCTTCCACGGCACGTCGCTGAAATCGAACTTCCTGGTGAACCTCGGCTACGCCGACACCTCGAAGATCTTCCGGCGCCTGCCGCGGCTCGACTACGACACCGTGTGCCAGACGCTTTAGCCCGTCACCCGTCCCTCGACACGCCCCGGAGTAAATCCGGGGCTGCTCAGGACGAGGTCCTTACTCTTTTGACCTCGCCCTGAGCAGGGCCGACAGGCCCGTGTCGAAGGGCGCAAACAAAACACACCGCCAAAGAACGGAAACACCAGGGGAAAGGAAACACCATGAAACAGTTCATCGCGGCCGCGGCCATCGCCTTCGTCGCCTCCTCGGCCAGTGCCGAGACCTACAACCTGACCATGTCCTCCAGCCATCCGACGGTGCTGCCCTGGGTCGGCAGCCTGTCCAGCGTCGTCGTGGCGGAGTCGAACAAGCGGCTCGAGGCCATGGGCTCGGAAGACCGCATCGAGTGGACCGAGTCCTATGGCGGCGCGCTGTACGGCTTCAAGGACACGCTGGAGGCGGTCGGCGACGGGCTGACCGACGCCGGTTGGGTCGGCACGCTTTGGGAAGGCTCGAAGATGCCGCTCAAGACCGTCACCTACTTCACGCCCTTCGTCAGCGACGACCTGGTCGCGACGCTGCAGATCATGAACGAGATGCATCGCGAGATGCCGCAGCTGAAAAAGGCGTGGGACGACCAGAACGTCGTCTTTCTTGGCGCCTCGGGCGTGGAGACCTACCACCTGCTGACCAACTTCCCGGTCAACTCGCTGAAGGACCTCGAGGGCCGCAAGATCCTGGCCCCCGGACCGTCGGCCAACTGGATCAAGTCGCTGGGTGCGGTGCCGGTGAACGGCGCGCTGCCGACCTACTACAACCAGATCCAGACCGGGGTCGCCGACGGCGTGGTGGTGATCATCACCGGCGCCTTCCCGAACAAGCACTATGAGGTCGCTCCCTACGTCACCCTGGTCGGCCTCGGCGCCCAGATGACCGGCGGGCTCGGCATCAACAAGGACACCTGGGAGGGGCTCTCCGACGACGTCCGCAAGGTCCTGGCCGAGCTCGGCGAGGAATACACCGTCGACCACGCCAAGGAGGTCATGAAGCGCTACGAGGCGTTCCTGGCCAAACTGCCGGAAGCGGGCGCCACCGTGACCACCCTGCCGGAAGGCGAAGTCGAGGCCTGGGCGGCCGGCCTGCCGAACCTGGCCGGCGACTGGGCCGAGGCCAATAGCGGCAAGGGTGCGGCCGAGGTCCTCTCGGTCTACATGGCCAAGGTCCAGGCCGCCGGCCTGGCGCCGAAGATCGACTGGTCCAAGCGCTGATCCCGGGGGCGGTGCCGTGGCCCACGCCATCCGACGCATCCGCCACGGCACCGACCTGACGGTGCGCGCGGTCTCCGCGCTCACCGGTGCCGTCAGCGGCGCGGCCTCGATCTGGATCTTCTGCCTGATGATCCTGATCTGCGCCGACATCCTCGGCCGGTCGCTGTTCAACGCGCCGGTGCAAGGGGTGTCCGAGATCGTCGCCAACTCGATCGTCGCCATCGTCTTCCTGCAGGCCGCCCACACCCTGATGAGCGGCCGGATGACCCGCACCGACATCCTGATCGGCCAGTTGGAGGACCAGCGGCCGTTCGCGGCGGCGGCGATCCGGGTGGTGTTCCATCTCGCCGGGATCGCGGTCTTCGCCGTGATCGCCCAGGGTACCTGGCCGAAGCTGGTCGACGCCTGGGTCGAGAACGAGTTCTTCGGCGCCCAGGGGGTGTTCACCGCCCCGGTCTGGCCGATCAAGGCCTGCCTGTTCGGCGGCTCGCTGCTGACCTGCGGCGCTTTCGCGACCCAGATTCTGAAGGACATCAAGGAACTGGTGAGCCACGGCCATGTCGAGCCGCTGACCGTCCGCCACACGGTCATCCAGACACCGCACGGCTGGCCCTATGTCATCGCCTTCGCCGCTCTGCTGGCGATCGGCTACGCGATGTTCTTCTCCGATCTCGGCCGGATCGAGATCGGCGTCGCCGCCATCGTCTTCATGCTGCTGCTGATCTTCTCCGGCGCCCATATCGCGGTGGTGCTGATCGTGCTCAGCTTCCTCGGGATCTGGCTGATCCGCGATAACCCGAATGTCGCCATCCGCTCGCTGGCGCTGGCCGCCGACGGCGCGATCAACCGCTACCTGTTCGGTGTGGTGCCGCTGTTCGTGCTGATGGGCCTGATCGTCGACGTCGCCGATATCGGCCGGGACTCCTACCGGGTCGCGGCCTGGATGCTGCAGAAGATTCGCGGCGGCCTCGGCATCGCGACCGTGGCCGCCAACGCCGTGTTCGCCTCGATCACCGGCATTTCCATCGCGTCGGCCGCCGTGTTCTCGCGGGTCGCCGTGCCGCAGATGGTGGCGAACGGCTACAACAACCGCTTCGCGCTCGGCGTGGTGGCGGGATCCTCGGTGCTCGGCATGCTGATTCCGCCGAGCCTGCTGCTGATCATCTACGGGGTGCTGGCCGAGCAGTCGGTCGGCGCGCTGTTCCTCGCCGCCATCGTGCCCGGCGCCCTGCTGGCCTTCGTCTTCGCCGCCGGGATCTACCTGATGGCCCGCCTGCGACCGCGCTCGGTCATGCAGTCCGACCGTCCGACTGTGATCGAGGGCGAGACCTGGCAGTCCGCCGCCGTGAAACTCACCCCGATCGTCACCCTGGTCGTCATCGTGCTCGGCGGGATCTATTCGGGTTTCTTCACCCCGACCGAGGCGGGCGCCGCCGGTGCCGCCGCCGCGATCCTGGTGGCGCTGGCCAAGCGCCGGCTGACCTGGGCCCGGTTCTGGCGGGTGCTGGTCGATACCGGCCTGGTGTCGGTGTCGATCCTGCTGCTGATCATCGCCGCCTCGATGTATTCGCGGATGCTCACCCTCTCGACCATCCCCCAGGAGGTGACGGCGCTGTTCTCCGACGCCGGGCTCGGGCTGTTCGGCTTCATGATGATCTATCTGATCCTGGTCGTGATCATGGGCATGATCCTGGACTCGACCTCGATCATGCTGATCCTGCTGCCGCTGTCGCTGCCGATCGTCACCGAGCTCGGCGGCGACCTGATCTGGTTCGGCATCGTGACCGTCATCGCGGTCGAGATCGGGCTGCTGACCCCACCCTTCGGGCTGACGGTCTACGTGGTCAAATCGACCATCGCCGACCGGGCCACGACGCTGGGCGACATCTTCATCGGCACCTTCCCCTTCGTGGTGATGATTACGATCGTCACCCTGATCCTGACCTTCGTCCCGAGTTTGAGCCTGGTGTTCGAGTAGCCCTTCGCCCTTCGACATGCCCTGCGGGCTGCTCAGGGCGAGGTCGAAATCAAGGACCTCGTCCTGAGCAGCCCTGAATTCAATTCAGGGCGTGTCGAAGGACGGCCGGGACCTTGCTGGGATAGGAGGTCCCGGGCTCTCCCGATGGTCGACCCGGGATGACGGTGTGGCGGGGCCCTGGCCATCCTCCAATCAGCACTTCCCGGGCTTGACCCGGGACCTAGGGCGGTGCGCGCTGAGGCATCACCCGTTAGCTTTCGGCTCTCCGGCAGGTTGGCGTCTGGGTCCCGACTCTAGGCCGGGAAGTAAGAGTTGAGAGCCTCGCCTTACCCGTATTCAGGAAGCACCATGCATCGGGTCCCGGGCTCTCCCGGTGGTCGACCCGGGATGACGTTCCTACTCCCCGTCATCCCGGCGGAGCGGAGTGACGGCCGGGACCTCGCGGGCGCTTACCGCCGGTTCCGTCGGATGCCGCCCAAGAGCGCGCCGCCGATGGCACCGGCCGCGGCCCCCTTGCCGGCGTCCCCGGCGATGCCGCCGATGATGGCGCCGCGGGCACCGCCGCGCACCACGTCGCCACCGACCGTGTCGGGCGTGCGCCGTTCCATGCCGCCGAACAGAGCCCCGCCGACAGCGCCGGCCGCGGCACCCTTGCCGGCATCACCGGCGATCGCACCGATCATGGCACCCCGGGCGGCGCCGCCGACCGTGTCGCCCAGCATCTGATCGCCGGTGCGTTGCTGGGCGGAGGCCGGCCCGATGGCGAACGCGCCGATGCCGGCGGTCACCAGGGCAAGTCGAAGACCGGTTCTCAGTATCCGTGTTCCTATGGTCATGGCGTCAGTCCAGCATGCTGGAGGTGCAGATGCCGAAGGCGGTGAACCCGAGCCCGTCGGTCGCCCCGGCCATCGTGAAGGCACCGGTATCGAGCTGCACCGACATGCCCCAGACCACCCCTTCATCAATCCCCTGCAGGGAAACCGAGCCCGCGTCCTCGGTGTCGCTGCCGATCTTCGACATCCGCTCCTCGCCGGTCTCGCGGCGGCTGACGATCGTTCCCGCCTTGCGATCGAGCTTCAGCAGCACCGGCAGGTTGACGCCGCCCGGCAGGGCGCGCCCGCAGGGCTCGTAGGGCGAGCAGGCCACCACCTGCTGGACCGCGCAGATCGCCTTGTCGGGGGCCGCCGCCTCCGCATCCGTCGTTGCCAGCCCGGCGAGCGCCAGGGCGCTCACACCCAGGGCAAATCCATGAACTCTCATTCAATCCTCCTCTGTTGCACGCCGACGTACTTGGTCATCTCTTCCCGTTGAGCCTCGCACGGCCCTGCAATCCCACGCCACACCGTTCACCGCCCCGCTTGTCATTCGACAAGTGCCCGGGACTTCCACCGGCCTAGTGTTTCACATCGCCGATGCGGGGGACTCACCCTTTGATGCCAAGCGGCGGCGTTGTCGCGAGGGGGATGCGATATGACCGTGGTCGCCGTTGTACCCGATCCTGCCAGTGCCCCGCTGGTGCTCGCCTGGACGCGGGACCTGAGGGAGCCGGACGAGACCGTTGAGGTCCTCTGCATCGAGACCGGCACCGAAGACGTGACGGTCGCCGCGGTCGAGCAGACGGTTGTGGAGTCCTGGCCCCAGGCACCGACGATCACCGCGATCCACGGATCGACGCCGGTGGGCGAGATTCTGGCCCATCTCGACCGCGTCGACGCGCGTCTCCTGGTCACGCCGCCGTTCAAGCTGCCGACCGAAGACGACGGGGACCAGACGTCCAAAGATCTGGCGGAAACGGCGCCCTGCCAGTCCTTCGTACTGATGTCCGGCAGCAAGCGGCCGAGCGACGGGATGCGGATTCTGTTCGTCGGCACCGGCGATGTGCATGATCGGCCCGCCGTGCACCTGATCGACACCCTGATCGACAAGCGCCAGGCCCACGTCACGCTCGGGATGATCGAAGACGAGACCGGTGCGGAAGCCGGGCGGGCCGGCCGCACCTGGGTTCAGGCCATGCTGCACGATGCCGGCCTGGACGAGGGCCGGTTCGAGATCAAGATCGCGGTCGACCGGCTGAAACCCCGGGGCATCCGAAGCCTGGTGGACAACCACGACGTCCTCGTGATCGGTTGGAACGGCACGCGTTACCTGCGGCCGCTGCGCCAATCCCTCGGCGAGACCTGCACCGTTGCCCTGAAGCGTCGACCGCCGCTGCGCCGCCGCAACCTGAGCGACTGGGTTCCGCAGATGAACCCGAGCGACCACGCCGACCTGCGGCTGAACCTGCGGATCGGTTCGCAATGGGGGGCGGATTTCGTCGTCATGCTGGCGCTGGCCTCGGCGATCGCCTCGCTGGGGCTGCTGCAGAACTCGCCGGCCGTGGTCATCGGCTCGATGCTGCTCGCCCCGCTGATGACGCCGATGATCGGGCTCGGCCTCGCCATGGCCCAGGCCAGCCCGCAATTCGCCCGGCAGTGTGGCACCTCGATCGGGCTCGGCATGCTGTTGACGCTGGCGGTCAGCACCACCATCGGCCTGGTGACGCCGACGGGGGAAACCCTGACCCAGGAGGTGCTGGCCCGCGGTGAGCCGCACATCCTCGACCTGCTGATCGCCGTGTTCGCCGCCGGCGCCGCGACCTTCGCCATGGCCAGGCCGAACATCGTGGGTGCGGCCGCCGGGGTTGCCATCGCCACCGCCCTGGTGCCGCCGCTCTGCTCGGTCGGGATCGCGCTTGCCAGCGCCGAATGGCTGACAGCGCTCGGCGCCCTGCCCTGGATCAACGGTGATGCCCGGGCGATCCGTCAGATCCTGGTCAACATCATCTCGAATGCCCTGAAGTTCACGCCCGAGTCGGGTGCGGTGGAGATTTCGACGAACGACGAGGGAGAGGCCGGCGTGAGTGTGCGGGTGCGGGACACGGGCATCGGAATACCCGCCGACAGCATCGACACTGTCTTTCAGCCCTTCGTGCAGGTGGCCGATATCTGTACGCGATCGCATGCGGGCACCGGACTGGGGCTATCGATCGTGCGCGCGCTGGTCGATCTCCACGGTGGCACGGTCCGCCTGACCAGCGAGCCCGGAGTCGGTACGGAAGTGATAGTCCGGTTTCCGCGGGGATGGTCCGGCCCGGACCAGAGATCGATTCAATCTGACCGAATCTCGCCCTAAGCGACCATCGCTTCCTTGGGGAACAGCAGCGTCACGCGAGTCCCATGGCCGACGCGGCTGTCAATGGAGAGCTTTCCGCCAACCCGCTCGATGATCTGCTTTGAGATGTACAGCCCAAGCCCGAGACCGGGTTTCGCGATGAGCGGATTCTGAACCCCGCGGAAGAAGGGTTCGCCCAGACGGTCGAGCTGATCCGGCGCAATCCCCGGACCCTGATCCTGCACGATAACGGCCAGTCGATCCTCGCACTCGGTCAGGTCGACCGTAACCACGCCGCCCCTGGGGCTGAACTTCGCGGCATTGCCGATGACATTCAGCAGCAGTTGCCGCAACTCGGTCTTCGGTCCGTGGATCCGGTGGCCGGAGCGGATCCGTTCAAACGTGACCCGCTGGTCGACGACGAAAGACGCCCCGGAAAGCGTGTCAAAAGCGAAACCGACCAGATCGTCGATCGCAATCGGGCCCTCGGTCCGCGAATCGATCTCGGGGTCGGGCACCGAGACATTGAGAATGTCCTCGATCAGCGACCCCAGGTGATTGGCGGAGGAGAAAATGCTCTCCGCGTACTCGGCGTATTTCGATGGCGATACCGCATCCAGTGCCTGCGACCGCATCAGGTCCGAGAAGCCGATGATCGCGTTCAGGGGCGTGCGCAACTCATGGCTCATCTGGGCGAGGAACATGTCCTTGGAACGGTTTGCCAGTTCCGCCTGTTCCAGGGCCAGGCGCATGGTCTCTGCCGCCGTGATCTCCTGGGTGATGTCCAGCACAAGGCTGTACCAAACCGTGCCTCCCAACTCGTCGGGCTCGGGCTGGCCGGTGCCGAACAGCCACTTCTCGCAGCCCGACGGCGTGATGATCCGCCATTGGTGGTGCCACGGGGTCAGGGTCTCGACCGCGTGACTGATTGAGCGTCGCAGGTCGTCGAGGTCGTCCGCGTGGACCATCTGGCGAAGCGGACTCGCATCCTTCATCAACGCCTCGGAACTGAGCTCCCATATGCCCAGGCAACCGGGGCTTATGTAGTCGACCTTGATCCACCCGTCCGGTGTGCGGGTATGCTTGAAGATCGCCCCTGGGAGGTTCTTGGCCAGCCGGCGCAGCAGCGCTTCCTGGCCGGCAAGCTTGCGGTTGAACGCCTCGATCTCGGTCAGCCGGTCTTCGGCGATTGCCTGTAGCCGCCTGGCTTCGCTCTCAGACCGGCGCAACTCCGTGATGTCGGAATAGGTTGTCACGAACCCGCCGTCGGGTGTCGGATTGCCCTGGATCAGCAGGACGGTACCGTCCGGACGCTCACGCTCGAGGCTGTGCGGAACGTTCTGGCGCGCCAGGTTGATGCGGGTCGAAACCAGATCCTCAACCGCGCCGGGCCCGTACTCACCCCGCTCGGCGTTGTATTGAAAAAACGCCGCCGCTGGCGTTCCACTCCGGCCGAATTCCGCTGGAAAGCCCAACAATTCAAGATACTTCTTGTTGCAGAAGACTAGGTTCAGGTCGGCGTCGAAATAGCTGACGGCCTGGTTCAGGTGCTCCGCCACCGCCTTGAGATAGTCTGTGTCCATACCCGTCCTCCGGGATCCGCCCGATGCTGGCCAAGGTGTCTTGGCGCATACAGAGATACCAGAAATCGGCCGCATTCGCATATTTGGGTATTTTGCCTTCCGACGCCTCAGGGGGGCGACAGAGTCAGTCGGCGCCAAGCTGGAAGGTTCGGACCCCGTCCTGCTTCACCTCACCGTTGGCCATCAGCGCGTTCAGAGCGGCGGCGGTGATGGCGTCGGCGTCGAGGCCGGCGGTGGCGTACTGCACGTCAGGCTTGTCGTGGTCGATCGGCCGGTCCGGCAGGGTCAGCGGCCGGATCGCCAGGCCGCCGTCGAGCAGACCGGCGTTCGCCAGATGGGTCAGCACCTGGGCCGAGAATCCGCCGACCGACGCCTCCTCCACCGTGATCAGAACCGCATGCTCGCGCGCCAGCCGCGTCACCAGCTCGCCGTCGATCGGCTTGGCGAACCGCGCGTCCGCAACCGTCGTCGAGATGCCCCGCGCCTGCAGCGCATCCGCCGCCCGCAGCGCCTCCTGAAGCCGACCGCCCAGCGACAGGATCGCCACCGTCGTGCCCTCGCGCACCACCCGACCGCGCCCGATCTCCAGAACCTCACCGCGGGCCGGAAGCTCGACCCCGACACCTTCGCCGCGCGGATAGCGCACCGCACTCGGACCGTCATCGATCGCCGCCGCCGTCGCCACCATGTGCCGCAGCTCCGCCTCGTCCGACGGCGCCATGATCACGAAGTCCGGCAGGCACCCGAGATAGCTCAGGTCATACGCCCCCGCATGGGTCGCACCGTCCGCCCCGACCAGACCCGCCCGGTCGATCGCAAAGCGCACCGGAAGCTTCTGAAGCATCACGTCGTGCACAACCTGGTCGTAGGCCCGCTGCAGGAACGTCGAGTAGATCGCCGTGAACGGCTTCAGCCCCTCGCACGCCATCCCGGCGGCGAAGGTCACCGCATGCTGCTCGGCGATCCCGACATCGAAGCAGCGGTCCGGAAACCGCTCGGCGAACTTGTTCAGACCGGTACCCGACGGCATCGCCGCCGTCACCGCCACCACCCGCTCGTCGGCCTCCGCCTCCTGGATCAGGCTGTCCGCGAACACACCCGTATACGACGGCGCGTTCGCCTTCGGCTTCGACTGCGCACCGGTCACCACGTCGAACTTCGCAACCGCGTGGTACTTCTCCGCGTGCGCCTCCGAAAACGGATGGCCGTGGCCCTTCTCCGTCACCACATGCAGAAGCACAGGGCCGTGCTTGCGACCCTTCAGTTTCTTGAGGATCGGCACCAGATGGCTCAGGTCATGACCGTCGACCGGGCCGACATAGAAGAAACCGAGTTCCTCGAACAGCGTGCCGCCGGTCAGCAGGCCGCGCGCGAATTCCTCCGCACGCGCGGCGGTCCGTTCGAGCGATCGGGGAAAACGCTTCGCCACCTGCTTGGCCAGTTCGCGAACCGTACAGAACGAGCGCGACGACACGATCTGGCTGAGATAGGCGCTCATCGCACCGACCGCCGGTGCGATCGACATGTCGTTGTCGTTCAGAATAACCAGCATCCGGCTGTCCGTGGCGCCCGCATTGTTCATGGCCTCGTAGGCCATGCCCGCGCTCATGGAACCGTCGCCGATGACCGCGACGACGTCGAAGTCCGTACCGTTGAGATCCCGTGCCGTCGCCATACCAAGCCCGGCGGAGATCGAGGTCGAGCAATGAGCCGCCCCAAACGGGTCGTAGTCGCTCTCCGAACGCTTGGTGAAGCCGGACAGCCCGCCGCCCTGCCGTAGCGTGCGGATGCGGTCGCGCCGGCCGGTCAGGATCTTGTGCGGATAGGCCTGGTGGCCGACATCCCAGATTACCTTGTCGTTTGGCGTGTCAAAGACGTGATGCAGGGCAACCGTCAGCTCGACCACACCGAGACCGGCTCCGAGATGGCCACCGGTCACCGACACCGCGTCGATCGTCTCCTGACGCAGTTCATCCGCAACCTGCCTGAGATCGGAAACCGACAACGCCTTCAGGTCCTCGGGGATGTGAACCCGATCCAGAAGCGGTGTTTTCGTCTCGACCATGTCAGCCTCCCGAGCTGTCCCCGCTGTCTCCGGCGCGGGGTTATCCGTTCATTCACGTACCCCGGCACGTACCCCGGACGTTAGCCAGCGGTCTTTCAGTTCAAGCAGGTGGACGGCGAAGGCCAGCGTCAGAAACAGCGCGCTCCACAGCCACGCCGCATCCAGCATGGCGGCGCGGAATGCCGCGACCAGGAACCCGCCGGACAGCAGAAACGGAAGCAGCACCATCGGCGCCAACCCGCGCCGCGTCCAAACCCAGTATCCGCCGAGCATGAGCCCTTCCAGAATCAGCACGGCGAGGACGATGTCGAAGATCCGTCCGCTCTCGAACCAGGACTGGATCAACGTCGCCTCCATACCGCGGCGCCCTACGAAGCCTTCACGAGGCCGAGGAGATGGGCCACGTCCTTGAAGAAGATCTTGACGTGAGCAAGCGGGTCGGCGCGCACCAGTTCCTTGTTCATGTACGCCTGCCAGGTGAGCCGCTGCACGTCGGGGTCGTCGCACATGCTCACGAAGCGCTCGCGCCGCTTGTCGTTCTTGTACCAGAACGCCTGCATGATCCCGAGGATCCAGAACACCCGGCCATGGGCGGACATGAACCGTTTGCGCGCACCCGCGAGCGCCTTCGCATCAGCGGTTTCCAGGAATGCCGCCGCGGCATCCGCCGCCAAGCTCCCCCCGAGCATCGCGTAGTAGATGCCCTCTCCCGAAGCGGGCGCGACCACGCCGGCGGCATCACCGGCGAGCACGACGTCACGACCATTGTCCCACCGCCTGAGGGGCTTCAACGGGATCGGCGCCCCTTCCTTTCGGACGGTGGTTGCGGTGTCGAGACCGGCCTGGCCGCGCAGGGCCGCGGTCGCATCGCGCAATCCGAAGCCTTTCTGCATGCTGCCGGTTCCGACGCTGGCGGTGCGGCCATGGGGGAAGATCCAGGCGTAGAAGTCCGGCGACAGATGCCCTTGATAATAAACGTCGCAGCGTTCGCCGTCGTAGGACGGCGGCGCGTCATCGCCGTAGTTGATGATCTCATGGTAGGCGAACACGCATTTCACGTTCTCTCCGCCCGGCACCTCGAGCTTCGCAACCTTCGAACGCGCGCCGTCGGCGCCGATGACCACCCGCGCCCGCAAGGTCTGCAGGCCGTCTTCACCGCCGCTCTTCGGATGGTAGTGCACCGTCGCGATTCCCGGCTCGTCGCGGGTGATGCGTTCGAACGTGCCGGTATGGCGTTCGGCACCGTGGCGCGCCGCCCGGTCACGCAGGTATTCATCGAACACGTCGCGATCGACCATACCGACGAAGCCGCCATCGATCGGCATGTCGACAGCCCGGGCCGACGGCGCGACGATCCGGGCGGTTCGAACTTTGGCGACCAGCAGAGAGTCCGGGATGTCGAAATCGCGCAGCAATCGCGGCGGAATGGCACCACCGCATGGCTTGATCCGGCCGGCCCGGTCGAGCAGCGCGACCGAGTGACCGCGCCGCGCCAGGTCGTCCGCCGCGGTCGCGCCGGACGGGCCGCCGCCGACGACGACCGCATCGAAGATCTGTCCGTCCGCCATCCGGCCGCTCCTCTGGCTACTGACCCGCGACGCCGGCCATGACGCCGTCGCCCATGGTGGTTGCGCGCAATTTGGCGTGATCGGCCTCGGTCCGCCCGATCCGATAGGCCAGCACGGCGGCGACCAGGAACAGGACGCTTTCTGCCGCAAAGACCAGACCGTAGGCCAGTTCCGGCATGCCGACCGCCAGGCGGGTGGCGTCGACGGCGACCGTGCCGAGAAAACCGCCGATCCCGAAAGCCACGCCCTGGGCCGCCCCGAACACGCCCATTCGGGTGCCCTCCCGGCCAGACTTGCCGGCCGCGGCCAATCCCATCATCGAGCCGATCGCGGCGACGGCGAACGCACCGTTGCTGACACCGAGCAGGAAGACGTTGGCCTTGAGCGGCCAGGTCGTCGACAGAGTGCCGCCAAGCGCCAGTGCGAAAAGCGCGATCGCCGATGCGACGCACCCGCCGACCACCCAGACCCGCATGGAGCCGAGCTTCACGCCGCCAAGGACCGTGCACAAGAAGCCGACCAGCACCATCCCGACGAAAACGCCGCCATGATGCACCCCGGAAAGGGCGGTCGACTCGCCAGGCGTGTAGTTGAAAACCAATCCGGCGAAGGGCTCGAGAATCAGGTCCTGGGCGCTGTAGGCGAGCATCGAAACGAAGACGAAGATCGCGAACCGGCGCGCAGTGTGCTCCTGCCAGACTTGGAGCAGCGCGTCACGGAACGGCGGCTTGTCTTCCGAAGGGCGGCTGAATGCCGGGCGGTCAGCGCCCTCCACCCGCCAGACCGCCAGCACCGTAAGGACCACGGCAGCGACGCAGACACCGGCAGCGACAACAACAAGACGCTCGGGCGAGTACGGATCGAGCAGCGCCCCAACTGTGATGGCCGTCACCGCCAGGCCGGCGATCATCATCAGCCAGACGATGGTTGCCGCCGCCGCGCGACGGCCTTCATGCACATGGGTCGCAAGCAGCACCAGAAGCGACGTGCCGGATGCTCCGACCCCGGCGCCGATCGCGAGATAGGAGACAACCGCCGCAACCATGCCCCAGACCGGCGCCGTCGCCATCCAGGCGGTCGCCGCCGCCGCGCCCACGCCGCCCGCGGCCAGCACCACCATCCCACCAACGATCCAAGGGGTCCGACGCCCCCCGACATCCGAGCCGTATCCCCAGCGTGGCCGCAGGGTCTGGACCGCGTAGTGAATGGCGACGAGAGCACCCGGCAGCATCGCCGGCAGTGCCAGTTCGACGACCATGACCCGATTAAAGGTCGCCGTCGTCAGCACCACGATCGCCCCAAGCGCAGTCTGAACCAGACCCAGGCGAACGATGCCGACCCAGCCGATAGCCCCCGCTGTACCGCGCGCGGTCATGGTCCGACCCCGATCATGCCGCGGACCGCGAACGCACTGATCAGCATTCCGAGGACATAGAATGTGGTGCCGGTGGCGTTGTACCAGGCCGCTTTGTCCTTGGGGTTCTCAAGCAGTCGCGGCATCAGCGTGATCTGCACCGCCAGAAGGGCAGCCACCACAGCGGCGTGCAGCGGTGCCTGCCAGCTGAACAGAAGCCCGACAACGACGACTTGCGGGGCGGCCATGACCACGCAGGCGAGGCGTGCCGCGCCGGCCACACCGAGGGTCACCGGCAGTGACTGGAGTCCGAGACGGCGATCGCCTTCCTCCGACTTGAAGTCGTTCAACGCCATGATGCCGAAGGCACCGATGCTGTAGAGGACGGCGAGCCAAAGCACCGGCTCAGGCGGCAGCCCGCCGGCCATCGCGGCGGCGCCGGTGAACCAGGGCAGGCCCTCGTAGCACGCGCCGACGGCCGAACACCCGAACCAGCCATTGCGCTTCAGGCGGATCGGTGGCGCGCTGTAGGCCCATGCCAGGACCAGCCCGACCGCAGCCGCGCCGAGCACCCAGGGGCCGATCCAGGCGGCAACGATCAGCGACAGGACCGACCAAACGACCCCGATCCAGAGGCCCCAGGTCCCCGGAACGCGGCCCGACGGGATGGGCCGGTGCGGTTCATTGATGGCGTCGACATGGCGGTCGAACCAATCGTTGACGGCCTGACTCGTTCCACAGACCAGAGGGCCGGCAAGCAGGACACCGGCCGCGAGCACCGTCCAGTTGTCGAGGACGCTCGCTCCGGACGACACCACTCCGCAGCCGAAAGCCCACATCGGGGCGAACCATGTGATCGGCTTGAGCAGCTCCAGCACAGCCCCGGCGGTGGGAGCAGCAGGTGGTGATCCGGCGCTGACAATCGAGCGATCCATGACCGTACAGTAAATTGGACACCAGAGAGCGTCAAGTTATCCTGACACTCGAGCGCGATTCGACGACGCCTGGATGACGCAGTCTAAATAATTGGAATTATGTGAAAAACAGAGATCAGAGCTGCCGGTCGTCGTGACCGTCCAGGTCGCCCAGCCCGTAGCGTCTCAGCTTTGAGTACAGACTCTGGCGACTGAGACCCAGCATCTCGGCGGCCGAGGCTCGGTTGTCGCCGGTCAGTCCCAACGCGGTTTCGATGCAGAGACGCTCGATCACGTCCGTCGTCTCGCGCACCAGATCCTTGAGCGACACGCGACCGACCAGTTCGGTCAGCTGGCTGACAGAGCGTGGCAGGTCACCGCCCGTCGCCTCGAACCGGACCCGACGGTCAACCTTTCGGATCGAGAACCCAAAGCCACTGCGGTCGTCGCCTTCGATCGTCACCCCTGCGACCTCAACCGATTCCTCGGAGCCGTAATCACCCGTCATGATGGTCGCGAAACGGGAAATGGCCCCGTGCTTGCGCAGGTTGGCAACCAGGACATTGACATCAATCCCGGCCCGGCCGAGCCAGCGGTCAAGGGGCTCGCCGAGCGCCTGTTCCTCCGAAGCCAACTGGGCAAGATCCAATAACGCAGTGTTGGCAGCTTCGATGCAGCGGTCCTGATCCGTCACCACGAAAGCGTCCGGCATGCGCTGAATGGCCGCCATGAAGGCGTCCTGAGCGCCGCGGCCCGCAGCATCGGCCTCGAGCCCGGCGGATGATACCCGCATCAGATAGAACGAGTCGTTCTCCTGACGATAAATGGAGGCGCTGACCTGAACGGCTTCGCCGGTGGCCGCCAGTTCGGCCTCGACCATGTCGGACCGCCCGGTCGAGCGGACCGCTGTGAGCATCGCCAACACGCCGTTCAAGCTGTCCAACGAGAAGATATCGCCGAGAACACGTCCGTTGAGGCGTTTCACATCCTCGTCCAGCACGCGACCGGCGGCCGGGTTCGCTTCCACGACCTTCCGGTTGGCAGCGTTGACGATCAGCAAACCTTCCGACGCGATGTGAAACAGCAGCCGGTAGCGGGTTTCCGAATGCCGCAGCTTTGCGTAATCGAGCTCCATCGAGATCTGTGCTTCGACCATGCGTTGCTGCATCGCGGCCAGACTGGTCAGCTCCCGACCCAACACCAGAATTCGGCCCGAGTCCTTGATCCGGATGGCGGCGTAGCGCACGGGCAGGTCCGATCCTCCGGGGCTCGGATGGTTTACCTGCCGCCAGCGGGTCGTAGCACCGGCATTCGCTTGACGGAGCAGTTCGTCGATCTTGGGGCGACTCTCGATCGTGACCGTCTCCTTCAGGGAGCGGCCGATCCATCCGGCGAAATCATTATAAGAAATCTCTTCATTGCCGACCGCGATATCCAGGACGGTTCCGTCTGGTTCGACGATCAGCGCGAGATCGGACGCCGTCGCGATGACCTCGGCGGCGAGCCCGGATTTCAGATCGCCCAAGTTCTTCTTGGGATTTCTGAACGGGGCCGGTGGTTCCGTCGAAAGCTGAAGATCTAGGGCCACACGATTCTCGCTTGCTCGTTCTTCCGGCGGCGGAATCAACCTGAATGGTGTCTCCCACCGTCTGTCTTTCTCCGCACACCCCCGATGGCGCGGCTAGAAACTCAGTCCCGCAGACCTCACGAGGCGCTGCGCTTGGACGACGCCCTCCCTGCCGTCAAGTGCCATGGCGTCGGCGCCAACACGCTCGACCCAATCGGGGTGATCCACGAACACCGGACCACCCACCAGAACAGAAACATCGCTTTTAGACGACATTGATCTTAATGACCCGATAACGGAAGCCAAACGGTCAATCAAGACCTCACTGCTAAGTGAAAACCCAATCAGCGACACAGGACGCGCCTCAATCGCCTCCAGAATCTCCGCCTCGTCGCGCGGCAGAACATCGCTGATCGACCATCCGGCCCGGCGAAAAAACTCGGCGACCATGGTGATCCCGAAGGTGTGCTGTTCACCCGGCGCGGGCAGGATCATCGCGGTCATCGAATGCTGGGTCGGGTCGACATCGAAGTCGAGCCGGGACGCCAGGTCATGCATGATCCGCTGCAAGCGGGCGACGCCGACGGTCACCTCCGTGAAGGTGCACCGATCGGTTTCCCAATACTCTCCCAGTAGCCGGGCACTCGGTGCCAGCAGGTCAAGGAAAAGGTCCTCGGTCCGCACGCCGCGCGCTTCCAACTCCGCAGTGAAAGCCAGGCCTGCCGCATCACTTCCAGTCACCGCCAGACGGACAAACGCTTCTATGTCGCTGCGGCCGGTTTCAGCTGTGGACCCGCCGTCCTCCAAAGCCGCCACCAAACCGTGGGCGAGCATCAGCCGCGGGATCACCTCAGTCTGTATGGTTGTCAACAGAGGTTGACGAAGACCCAGTTCCAAGGAGCGCGTGTTCGATCCGGGCCTTTGGGGTTCTCTCGCCGACCCTCGGTCCGCTTCCTGCGCCGCCTCTCGAAGTCCAGGCATAACCAAGCCTCCCTTTAGTCGCGCGTAGCGGCATGTTTGATGAGCCACTCGCACGGAGGGCTCGCCCTTCGTTGGGGCGAGTCTCCTTATCAGGCCGGTCACCCCAACTTAACCACCTCCCGCCGCTGATGGGAAGGGTTCTACCGTCAGATGAATTAGGAAACGCCTCGGCGAAAATGTAAAGCTAGATTTACGTCTAGCTAGATTGACACTCCGCTGAAAAGCGACTTAGACTCCTGCCCAAGCAGCTCGCACGAATAATTTTTCGCTGCCAAAGCAAGGGGTTGCGGGATGCAGACGAACAGGGAGAAGCGCCACCCGTGTCTGCCGCTCTATACGGCGGAAGAGCGTCGTCGGCGCGATGCGTCCCGGTGGACCTTGGTTCAAGGCATCCTGGCACCGGCCCAGTTCGCCGTCTTCCTGATCAGCCTGGCTCTGGTGATCCGATTCCTGGTCACAGGTGAGGGCGCCGAGTCGGCCGCGGTCTCAGTCGTGATCAAGACCCTGGTGCTCTACACCATCATGGTGACCGGCTCGATCTGGGAAAAAGAGGTCTTCGGCAAGTACCTGTTCGCCCGTCCGTTCTTCTGGGAAGACGTGGTCAGCATGGGTGTGATGGCCCTCCACACGCTGTACGTGGTGATGCTGTTCGCCGGCATCGGCAGCACACTCGAACAGATGGTGGTCGCGCTTGCAGCCTATGCGGCCTACGTCGTGAATGCCGCCCAGTTCGTCCTCAAGCTCCGCGCTGCCCGGCGCGAGCGCCCGACCCCGAGCCATGAACTCCCGGACGCCACTCTGGAGGCGGCCCGATGAGCGGCCTCGCCCCCGACATCGGCAGACCCGCTCCGGCCACCGGCGGCTGCAGCGATGCCCCGGTCCTGCGAGAGCGCGGACAGCGCGAAGTGTTCTGCGGCCTGACCGGCATCGTCTGGCTGCACCGCAAAATCCAGGACGCGTTCTTTCTGATCGTCGGGTCGCGGACCTGTGCCCATCTGATGCAGTCCGCCGCCGGCGTCATGATCTTCGCCGAACCCCGGTTCGCGACCGCGATCATCGAGGAGCGCGACCTGGCCGGCCTCGCCGATGCGAATGATGAGTTGGACCGGGTCGTCAGCCAATTGCTGGCCCGGCGCCCCGACATCAAGATGCTGTTCCTCGTCGGATCCTGCCCGTCGGAGGTGATCAAGCTTGATCTGTCGCGCGCCGCGCAGCGGTTGTCGAAGACCTACTCCCCGGACGTCCGGATCCTGAGTTATTCCGGAAGCGGGATCGAGACCACCTTCACCCAGGGTGAGGACAACTGCCTCAGCGCCATGGTGGGCGATCTTCCCGACGCCGCGCCTGACGCCGAACCGTCGCTGCTGATCGTCGGTACGCTGGCAGATGTGGTCGAGGACCAGTTCCGGCGGCTGTTCGCGGAACTCGGTATTGAACAGGTCGCGTTCTTTCCGCCGCGGCGTTCGGATGCGCTGCCCGCGATTGGGTCCAAGACCAGAATGCTGCTGGCGCAGCCGTTCCTGGCAGAGACCGCGCGCCTGCTTGAGAACCGGGGCGTCCAGCGGCTCAAGGCCCCCTTCCCACTGGGCGCGGAAGGCACGACTCTCTGGCTGAAATCGGCCGCTGAGGCCTTCGCGGTCGACCAGACCCGGTTTGACGCCGTGGTGGCCCGTCCCCGGGAGCGGGCGAACCAGGCCCTGGCGAGATATCGCGAGGCCCTGAGCGGCAAATCGATCTTCTTTTTCCCCGACAGCCAGCTCGAGATTCCCCTGGCGCGCTTTCTGGCCCGCGAACTCGACATGCTGCCGCTGGAAGTCGGGACGCCCTATCTGCATCGCGCCCATATGGCCAGCGATCTGGCGCTGCTGCCCGCCGGCGCCCAGCTTTCCGAAGGCCAGCACGTCGACAGCCAGCTGGATCGCTGCCGGGCGGCCGAGCCCGACCTGGTGGTCTGCGGGTTGGGCCTGGCCAATCCGCTCGAGGCCGAAGGCATGGCGACCAAATGGGCGATCGAGCTGGTGTTCACCCCGATCCAGGGTTTCGACCAGGCCGCCGATCTGGCGGAACTCTTCGCCCGGCCGCTGGCCCGCCGAAAGCGGCTGGAGGTCTGACGATGAAGCTCACCGTCTGGACCTACGAAGGCCCTCCCCATGTCGGCGCAATGCGAGTCGCAACGGCGATGAAGGGGCTGCACTACGTGCTGCATGCGCCGCAGGGCGACACCTACGCCGACCTGCTGTTCACCATGATCGAACGCCTGCCATACCGGCCGCCGGTGACCTACACGACATTTCAGGCACGCGACCTCGGGTCGGACACCGCGGAACTGTTCAAGACGGCGCTTGGCGATGCCTATGAGCGTTTCAAACCGGAAGCCGTCATGGTCGGTGCCTCCTGCACGGCCGAACTGATCCAGGACGATCCGGGCGGACTCGGCCGCACCCTGGGCCTGCCGGTCCCGGTCGTGCCACTGGAACTGCCCTCCTATCAGCGCAAGGAGAACTGGGGCGCCTCGGAAACCTTTTACCGCCTGGTGCGGGCCTTCGCCTCGCCGCATGCCCCCGCGTCCGGCACCGAGCGACCCGTTCGCGGGCCTGGCCGGCGGCCAAGCTGCAATCTTCTGGGCCCGACCGCTCTCGGCTTCCGCCACCGCGACGACGTCACCGAGGTGACCCGGCTCCTGGAACGGCTGGGTGTCGAGGTGCGCACCGTCGCCCCACTGGGGGCCCGGCCGAGCGATCTGGCCACGCTCGGCGAGGCGGATTTCAACGTCGTCCTGTATCCCGAAATCGCCGATGTCGCGGCACGCTGGCTGGAACGCACGTTCAAACAACCCCGCACCACGACCGTGCCGATCGGCGTGGGGGCAACCCGTGCCTTCATCCGTGAAGTCGCCGATATCGCTGGGATCGATCCCGGCGCAGCCCTGGCCGAGGCCGATACCCGCCTGCCCTGGTACTCCCGGTCGGTCGACAGCAACTACCTGACCGGCAAGCGGGTTTTCATCTTCGGCGATGCCACCCATGCGGTCGCCGCCGCCCGTGTGGCCGCCAACGAGTTCGCGTTCGATGTGGTCGGCGTCGGCACCTACGACCGGGGCTTCGCCCGCGACGTGCGCGCGGTTGCCGACGAACTCGGTTGCGACCCGTTGATCACCGACGACTACCTCGAAGTCGAAGACCGGATCACCGAGTTGCAGCCCGAACTGGTGCTCGGCACCCAGATGGAACGGCATATCGCCAAGCGGCTGGGCATCGGCTGCGCGGTGATCTCTGCGCCGGTCCACGTTCAGGATTTCCCCGCCCGCTATGCCCCGCAGATGGGCTTCGAGGGCGCAAACGTCCTCTGGGATACCTGGGTCCATCCGCTGGTCATGGGGCTCGAGGAACACCTGCTGACCATGTTCCGCGATGATTTCGAGTTCCACGACGGATCCGGCGCGTCGCACCACGGTGGACAGCCGCAGCCGAAGCCGAGCCCTGTCGATGACGCCGGCGCCGACGCGACGGTGGCCACCCTTCCCCTGCCGACAGCCGACAGCGTGTCGTGGGAACCCGAGGCCGAGAAAGAACTCCGCAAGATCCCGTTCTTCGTGCGCGGCAAGGCGCGCCGCAACACCGAAACCTTCGCCCGCGATCGCCAGATCGCAACGATCACAATAGAGACCCTGTACGATGCCAAGGCGCACTTCGCCCGCTGATCCGACGCCGATCCGCGTCGTGCTGGTGACCCTGGACGGTCACGCGGCCGGGGCTGCGCAACGTGCCGCCAAGGAACTCAGGCGCGACCTGCCGGGGTTGACCTTCGCGTTCCACGCCGCCGCCGATTGGGACATTGATCCGGACAGCCTGAGCCGGTGCATCGCCGACATCGAAAGCGGCGACGTGATCATCGCCACGATGCTGTTCACCGACAGCCACATCCAGGCGATCCTGCCGACGCTTCAGGCCCGCCGCGATCAATGCGACGCCATGGTCTGTGCCATGTCGGCCGGCGAGATCGTCAAGCTGACCCGTATGGGCGGCTTCGCGATGGACGGCAGCCAATCGGGGCCGTTGGCGCTGCTGAAGCGGCTGCGCGGCAAGCGGGGCACCGGCCCTTCGAAGAACGCCTCTTCGGGCGCCGGGCAGATGGCGATGCTGCGGCGCATTCCGCGGATTCTGCGTTTCATTCCCGGATCCGCCCAGGACGTTCGGGCTTACTTCCTGACACTGCAATACTGGCTGGCCGGGTCCGAGCGGAACATCGCCAACCTGGTCCGGCTGTTGGTCGACCGGTACGCCGATGGGCCGCGACGCTCCCTGCGCGGCACGATCAAGGCCGGCGTACCGGTCGACTATCCCGATGTCGGCGTTTACCACCCGTCGCTCCAAGGGCTGATGGGCGAGGATGCCGACGCCCTGCCGACGCCGCCCCGGCCGGTCGGCACCGTTGGGCTGCTGGTCATGCGCTCCTACGTGCTGTCCGGAGATACCGGCCACTACGACGGCGTGATCCGGACGCTCGAGGCCAGAGGTTTGCGCGTCGTTCCAACCTTCGCCAGCGGCCTGGACGCCCGGCCGGCGATCGAACGGTTCTTCATGGCGCCGGATGGCACCGCACGGATCGATGCCCTGGTCTCACTGACCGGATTCTCCCTGGTCGGAGGACCGGCCTACAACGACAGCCCGGCGGCGGAAGAGATCCTGGCACGGCTCGACGTTCCGTACGTCGCCGCCCACGCCCTCGAGTTTCAGACGCTTGAGCAGTGGACCGCCGACGACCGGGGCTTGTCGCCTGTCGAGTCGACGATCATGGTTGCGATCCCCGAGCTCGACGGCGCGACCGGACCGATCGTGTTTGGTGGTCGTGGCGCCGAGGCGAGCCGGCGTGGCGTTCGCGAGATGACGGCGATCGACGAGCGCGTCGAACGGCTCGCCGGCCGGGTCGCGAAGCTGGTCCAACTGCGCCGGACGCCGATCGCCGACCGGCGGATCGCGGCCCTGATCTTCAATTTCCCGCCGAATGCCGGCGCCACCGGAACAGCGGCCCATCTGGATGTCTTCCAGTCGCTGCACAACACGCTGACCGCCATGGCGGGGGCAGGCTACACCGTCGACCTGCCAGAAAGCGCCGAAGCCCTGCGCGATCGTATTCTCGGCGGTAACGCACAGAACCTGGGCGCCGAAGCCAATGTCCATGCCAGGATCCCGGCCGACGACCACGTGCGCCGCGAACCCCATCTCAAGGAAATCGAAGCGCAATGGGGCAGCGCGCCCGGCAAGCAGCAGACCGACGGCCGCTCCATCCACGTGCTCGGCGCGACGTTCGGCAATGTCTTCGTCGGCGTGCAACCGGCCTTCGGCTATGAAGGCGACCCGATGCGGCTGCTCTTCGAGAAGGGCTTCGCACCGACTCACGCGTTCTCGGCCTTCTATCGGTGGGTACGGGAAGACTACGGCGCCGACGCGATCCTGCACTTCGGCACCCACGGCGCGCTTGAGTTCATGCCCGGCAAGCAGACCGGGCTCGGCGCAGACTGCTGGCCCGATCGGTTGATCGGCGATACGCCGAACTTCTACCTCTATGCCGCCAACAATCCCTCGGAAGCGGCGATCGCCAAACGTCGGTCCGGCGCCACCCTGATCAGCTACCTCACTCCGTCGGTCACCCATGCCGGTCTGTATCGCGGCCTGCTCGACCTCAAGGGTTCCATCGACCGCTGGCGCGGACTGGATCCCGCCGCCGAGATCGAGCGCGAGCGCCTGGCGTCGGTCATTCAGGCCCAGGCCGCGGCGGTCGACCTCGCCGAGGCCGAGCCCCTTTGGGAGGGCGATCTCGACGCCACAGTGTTGGACCTCGCGCGTGCCGTCACCGAACTCGAGCAGACGCTGATCCCGAACGGGCTGCACACGGTCGGCGCCCCGCCGGAGCGGGCCGAGCGTCTTGAGCTGCTGCAGATCATGGCCGAGTCGATGTTCGGCGAGGTCATCGACGACAAGACGCTGGGTGCCCTGGTTGACGCGCGCAACCCCGAGAAAGCCCTGAAGGCCGCCGGCATCGCTGCCGATGCGGCCGCCCTGGAAAGCCTGCGCGAGTTGGCCAGGGCCGCCCGCCTGATGGGCGAGGACCATGAGACCGCCGGCATCCTGCAGGCACTCGACGGCCGCTTTATCCGGCCGGCCCCCGGCGGCGATCTTCTGCGCTCGCCGGCCATCCTGCCAACCGGCCGCAACGTCCACGGCTTCGATCCCTATCGGCTGCCGAGCGCCTTCGCGATGGCAGACGGCGCGGCCCAGGCCCAGCGGATCATCGATCGCCACATCGAGGACGGCAACGGCGTGCCGGAATCCGTCGCGCTCGTGCTGTGGGGGACCGACAACCTGAAGAGCGAAGGGTGCCCGATCGGCCAGGCGCTGTCCCTGATGGGCGCCAGGCCGCGGTTCGACAGCTACGGCCGGCTGTGCGGGGCGGCGCTGATCCCGCTCGAAGAGCTCGGCCGGCCGCGGATCGACGTGGTCATGACCCTCTCGGGCATTTTCCGCGACCTCCTGCCGCTGCAGGTCCAGCTGCTGGCGGAGGCCGCCTGGCTGGCGGCATCGGCCGACGAACCGCTGGAACACAACGCCGTGCGGCGCCATGCCCTCGCCTATTCCGAGACCCATGGCTGCGATCTCGAGACCGCCGCCTTGCGGGTGTTCTCGAATGCCGACGGCGCCTACGGCTCCAACGTCAACCACCTGATCGACAGCGGGGTCTGGGAACAGGAAGACGAACTGGCGGAGGCCTACAGCCGCCGCAAGTGCTTCGCCTATGGGCGCGACGGCCGCTTGAGCCGCCAGGGCGCGCTGCTGCAGACAGCGCTGGCGGACGTTCAACTGGCCTATCAGAACCTGGAATCCGTGGAACTCGGCGTCACCACGCTGGACCACTATTTCGACACGCTCGGCGGGATCGGCCGGGCGGTGCAGCGCGCGAAGGGCGATGCCGTTCCGATCTACATCGGCGACCAGACCCGCGGCGACGGCGTGGTCCGGACCCTCGGCGAGCAGGTCGAACTCGAGACCCGGACCCGGATGCTGAATCCCAAATGGTACGAGGGGATGCTCAAGCACGGCTACGAGGGCGTCCGCCAGATCGAGGCTCACGTCACCAACACCATGGGATGGTCGGCGACGACCGGCCAGGTGGCCCCCTGGGTTTATCTGCAGCTGACCCAGACCTTCATGCTCGACCCCGAGATGCGGGAGCGTCTGGCATCTCTGAATCCCAAGGCGTCGGCGCGGGTCGCCAACCGGCTGCTCGAAGCCCACGAACGCAACTACTGGTCACCGGACGACGCGATGCTCGCGGCTCTCCGGGAGGCCGGTGAAGAACTGGAAGACCGCTTGGAAGGCGTTGCCGCAGACGTCGCGGCGGCCTGACAAAGGCAAGGAGACGATCATGACACCGCCAGACGGCATAGGACACTCGACCCGCCGCGACGACGGCGAAGGCAGCGTTCAGGTCCGTATGGACCCGACCCTCGAGATCGAGGGCGCCAAGGTCTTTGCGGTCTACGGCAAGGGCGGGATCGGCAAGAGCACGACCTCCTCAAACCTCTCCGTGGCATTTTCGATGCTCGGCAAGCGGGTCCTTCAGATCGGCTGCGACCCCAAGCACGACAGCACCTTCACCCTGACCAAGAGCCTGGTCCCGACGGTGATCGACGTCCTGGAGACCGTCGACTTCCACCCTGAGGAACTGCGGGTCGAGGACTTCGTCTACGAGGGCTACAACGGCGTGATGTGCGTCGAGGCCGGCGGACCGCCCGCCGGCACCGGATGTGGTGGCTATGTCGTCGGCCAGACCGTGAAGCTCCTCAAGGAGCATCATCTGCTCGACGACACCGATGTGGTGCTCTTCGACGTCCTCGGCGATGTGGTCTGTGGTGGCTTCGCCGCCCCGCTTCAGCATGCCGACCGCGCGCTGATCGTCACAGCCAACGACTTCGACTCGATCTACGCGATGAACCGGATCGTGGCAGCAATCAGCGCCAAATCTCGGAACTACGACGTACGGCTCGGTGGCGTGATCTGCAACCGCAGCGCCGATACCGACCAGGTCGATAAGTTCAACGACGCGATCGGCCTCAAGACCATGGCCCACTTCCCTGATCTCGACGTGATCCGGCGCAGCCGCCTGAAGAAGTCCACGATTTTCGAGATGGAGACCTCGCCCGAGCTCGAGGCGGTCAAGCAGAGTTACCTGACTCTGGCGGAGACCTTGTGGGCGGGGGTCGACCCGCTGATCGCCGAACCGATGAAGGATCGCGACATCTTTGAACTGTTGGGATTCGACTGATGCAGAGCGCGACCTACCAGGAACGTCGGGGCCAGATCGAAACCTATTTCGATCGCACCGCCGCTGACGCCTGGGCGAAGCTCACCTCCGATGCCCCGGTTGGCAGCATTCGGGCGACGGTCCGGGCCGGCCGTGATCGGATGCGGGCGTTCCTGGTCGCCTGTCTGCCGGAGGATCTCAGCGGAAAACGCATTCTCGACGCTGGCTGCGGGACCGGCATGCTGGCGATCGAGGCGGCTCGGCGAGGGGCGGCGGTCACGGCCATCGACCTCTCGCCGAGCCTAATCTCTCTGGCCGAGGAGCGGCAGCCCGCCGACCTCGGCGGCGGCAGCATCGAGTTCAGGGTCGGGGACATGCTCGATCCGGGCCTCGGCATGTTCGACCACGTGGTCGCGATGGACAGCCTGATCCACTACAGCGCACGCGACGTCGTGCAGGTCCTGAGCTCACTCGGCACCCGCACCCGGTCATCCATTCTGTTCACGTTCGCGCCGCGGACGCCGGCTCTGTCGGTGATGCACGCCGTCGGCCGGCTCTTCCCGCGCGGCAACCGGGCACCGGCGATCGAGCCGGTGTCGATCCGGTCCTTGCGCACCCTGCTGGCTCAGGAGCCGCGCCTGTCCGGCTTCCATGTCGGCCGCAGCGAGCGGGTCGAGAGCGGCTTCTACATCAGCCAGGCGATGGAGTTGACGCGGCCATGACGCAGGACCGTCCCAAGCTCTGGCAGATGTGGATGCAGATCGGCCCGCGGTTCCTGCCGTTCGCCGATGCCGCATCCCCCGAACTGCCGCTGGGACGCTTGCTCAGACTGTCGCTGTTCCAGGTCTCGGTCGGCATGGCGATCGTGCTGCTGAACGGCACGCTGAACCGGGTGATGATCGTCGAACTCGACGTGCCGACCTGGCTGGTCGCGCTGATGGTCTCCCTGCCGCTGCTGTTCGCGCCGTTCCGGGTGCTGGTCGGGCACCGCAGCGACCACTACAGCTCCCTGCTGGGCTGGCGGCGCGTGCCGTTCATCTGGTTCGGCTCGATGCTGCAGTTCGGCGGGCTGGCCATCATGCCGTTCGCCCTGATCGTGCTGTCCGGCGACATCACCCACGGCCCGGAATGGGTCGGATACGCGGCGTCGGCGCTCGCCTTTCTGATGGTCGGAGCCGGCCTGCACACCACCCAGACGGCCGGGCTGGCGCTGGCCACCGATCTGGCGACCGAGGACACCCGCCCGCGGGTGGTCGCCATGCTCTACGTCATGCTGCTGGTCGGCATGGGCGGATCGGCGCTGATCTTCAGTGAACTGCTGGCCGATTTCAGCCAGGTCCGGTTGATCAAGGTGATCCAGGGGGCGGCCGTCGCCACCATGGTTCTGAACCTGATCGCGCTCTGGAAACAGGAAGCCCGCGATCCGTCGCGCACCCGCCCGGATCGTCTGACGCCGAGCCTGACCCAGTCCTGGACCGAGCTCCTGGCCGCGGGCAGGGCCTCCCGGCTGCTGGTCGCGGTCTTCCTCGGCACCGCCGCGTTCAGCATGCAGGACATCCTGCTCGAGCCGTATGGCGGCGAGATCCTGGCGATGTCGGTGTTCGAGACCACCCAGCTGACGGCAATCCTGGCGGCCGGCACCCTGATCGGTTTCGCGCTCTCCGCCCGGCGCCTGTCGGCGGGCGATGATCCCTGCAAGCTCGCGGCCTTCGGCGCGGTGGTCGGGGTGTTCGCGTTCTCGGCCCTGGTGTTCGCCGCCCCGATGAACTCGACCCTGCTGTTCCAGGTCGGCACCGCCCTGATCGGGTTCGGCGGCGGGATGTTCGCCGTGGGCTCGCTGACGGCGGCCATGGCGCTGGCCGACAGCGGAGCCAGCGGCCTGGCGCTCGGCGCCTGGGGTGCGGTTCAAGCGACGGCCGCCGGAGGCGGCATCATGCTCGGCGGCGCCTTGCGCGACGTCGTCGGTTCGATGGCGACATCGGGCCTGCTCGGCGAGGCCCTCGTCCATCCGGCGACGGGCTACAGCGCCGTCTACCACCTGGAGATCTTTTTACTCTTCGCGTCTCTCGTGACGATCGGCCCGTTGGTGCGTCATGCGCGCCAACCGGTACAGCCGCGGGACGCGAAGTTCGGGCTCGCCGAATTCCCGGGGTGAGCCCCTGACGATGGAGGACCAAGACCATGGAAATTGGTGCACTGACAGGACATCTCGACGCCGCACAGGTCGTCCTATACGTGTTCTGGGCGTTCTTCGCCGGCCTGCTGTTCTACCTGCAGCGTGAAACCCGGCGGGAAGGCTATCCGCTGGAAAGCGACGTGACCGGCAAGCCCGAAGACATCGCCGACCTGTTCATGCCGTCGCCCAAGACGTTCAATCTGGCCGACGGCCGCACCGTCAGCGTGCCGGACTACAAGCGCGAGACCCGGCCGCTGAACGCGGAAGCCTTCGCGCCCCATCCCGGCGCTCCGATCGTTCCGACCGGCAACCCGCTGCTGGCGGGCGTCGGGCCGGGCTCCTGGGCCGAGCGGGCTGACCACCCGGACATGACGGCTGACGGTCAGGTGAAGATCGTGCCGCTGCGGGTCGCCGGGGACTACTTCGTCGCCGACGGTGAGGACGATCCCCGCGGTAAGAAAGTCATCGGCGGTGACGGCCAGGTCGGCGCCACCGTGTCCGAGGTCTGGGTCGACCGCTCCGAGGTCATCATCCGCTACCTGGAGATGACGGTCAGCGGCGCCGACGGGGCCACCAAGACCGTGCTGGCGCCGTGGGGCTTCTGCGACACGGCCGGCGACGTGGTCGATATCCCGGCGCTTTACAGCCATCAATTCGCCGACGTTCCGGCCATCAAGAGCCCGGATCAGATCACGCTCCTAGAGGAGGAGAAGATCATGGCGTACTTCGGCGCCGGCGAACTGTACGCCGAGTGGCGGCGGGCGGAGCCGCTGGTCTGATGGACGAGTTCGACGACTCCACACCGGTCAACGCCGTCCCGGGTGGAATCCCGGAGGGCGAGCGGCTGATCTGGCAAGGACGGCCGGATCTAAAGTCATTCGTCATCCGGGCGTTCCACATCCGCAAGATCGCTCTGTACTTCGCGATCCTGATGGCTTGGCGGTTCGCGACCGACCTGATCGACGGTCTGGCCGTCGCCCAGGCCACGCAGTCGGCCCTCTGGGTGCTGCCCCTGGCGGCCATCGCCCTCGGGTTGCTGTTCGGCTTCGCCTGGCTGGTGCGGCGGAGCACCATCTACACCGTCACGACTCGGCGGGTGATCTTGCGCCACGGCGTCGCTCTGCCGAAAACGGTCACCATCCCGATCAATCTGGTGGAGTCGGTGGACCTCAAGGTCGCGGGCGACGGCTCCGGGGACATTGCCTTCGCCGTGTCGTCCGACCACCGGATGTCGTTCGTGATGCTGTGGCCACACGCCCGACCCTGGCACCTGTCGCAGCCGCAAGCGGCGTTCCGCGCGGTACCGGACGCCCAGAGCGTGGCAGCGGCGATGGTTGACGCGCTCAACGGTGCCGCCGCACCCGCTGCCGGCGCCCGCCCGACGGCCGAGCGCGATGGCACGGGCGACCATGGGACGCTGGCTCCGGCGGCCGGCTGATGGAAGGAAGGGAGACCCCGATGCACAGCCCGCACCGAGAGAGCGTCCCACGCACCGCCCTGCTGGCCATGGCGGCGATTGTGGCCTTCTCGGTGCTGGCCGCCGGGGTCACCCGTCTGACCGGGAACTACACGGTCGCACCGCCGCCCGCCCAGGCCGTCGAGAGCCGGGAGCTGCAGTTCGCTGATCGTCCCGACGGTGGAATCACCGTCACCGACGCCCGCGACGGGTCGGTGGTCGAGACCCTGGCGCCGGGAACCCACGGTTTCGTGCGCGGCATCCTGCGCAGCATGGCCCGCACTCGCAAAGTCAACGGCGTCGGTTCCGAACCGGCGTTCACGCTGACCCGGTGGTCCGATGGCCGCCACTCGATTGAAGACCCCACGACCGGGACGACCCTGCATCTCGCGGCCTTCGGGTTCGGGAATGTAGCGGAATTCGCCTCGATGCTCTCGGGGAGCCCCCAACCGCACCAGGGGCGGTCCACCCTGGCAACAAGAGAGGTGAAAGAATGATCGGTCTCTTTACCAGCAGCCGTCGCGTCCTGGACGTGGGCTGTACGATCGACATCGAGTGTTCGATCGACAGCTTCCATGCCCATGTCGACCTCGACGGAGACCTGGATATCCATGCCGGCGATAAGGTGCTGGTTCATGGCGAGCCCGTCGAGGTGCCCTATGGCGAACGCCGGGTCATAAGCCGGCGCGCGACGGTAATCCGCGCGAACGCGCTCGAGCAGATGTGGACGCGGATCACCGCCCATCTCGAATTCACCGAGCTCTATGACCTCAGCTTCACCGATCGGAGGGAGCTATGAACGCCGCCATCGCCGACACCATGGACGTCCGGTACGACACGACCGAAATGGCGAAGCAGGACACGGTCCTGAGCCCGCATTTCTATACGACGGACTTCGACGCGCTCGACAAGATCGACGTCGAGCCGGTGCGTGCGGAATGGGACCGCCTGATGGACGAGTTCGTCGCCGACGCCAACCGCGGACACTTCAAGCGGACCGACGAGTGGGACGAGGTCGACCTCGCCTCTTTCTCCCCGGAACTCCAGAAAGAGTTCGTTGATTTCCTGGTCAGCTCGGTGACCTCCGAGTTCTCCGGCTGCGTGCTCTACGCCGAGACCAAGAAGCGCGTTCAGAATGAGGACATAAAGCGGCTGTTCCGCTTCATGGCCCGGGACGAGTCCCGTCATGCTGGGTTCATCAACGATACGCTGAAGGATTTCGGCATCGGCGTGAATCTCGGATTCCTGACCAAGACCAAGACCTACAAGTATTTCAGCCCGAAGTTCATCTTCTACGCCGTCTATCTGTCGGAGAAGATCGGCTACGCGCGCTACATCACAATCTACCGCCAGCTCGAGAAGCACCCGGAGATGCGGATCCATCCGATCTTCAAGTGGTTCAAGGAGTGGTGTAACGACGAGTTCCGCCACGGCGAGGCCTTCGCCCTGCTGATGCACGCCAACCCGCATCTGCTGCGCGGCCTGAACCGGTTGTGGATCCGGTTCTTCCTGCTGGCGGTCTACGCGACCATGTATGTGCGTGACCATTCCCGACCGCACTTCCATGCCGCCCTCGGCCTCGATCCGACAGAGTATGACCTGCAGGTGTTCCGGGTGACCTCCGAGATCTCCAAGCAGGTCTTCCCGTTCACCCTGGACACCGATGCGCCGGCCTTCCGCGAAGGGTTCGCCCGCCTGAAAGAGACGGCGGACCGGATCGAAGAGGCCAAGAAGCAGGGCGGGGTGATCGGCATGGTCAAGCGCGTCGGCTTGATCGCCTCGGCAGGCATGACTCTGTTCCGTCTTTACCTGCACCCAATGAAGGACCACGAGGCGCCGGAGACGGTGCGCATGGTCCCGGCCTGGTAAGCGACAGGAGTCCGATCGCGTGGACAGCCTAATGCCATATGTTCTGCCTGTGTTGTACGCCCTGTTCCTGTGGTGGTTCAGCACCGGGCTGATCCTGTGGCTCAACAGGCTGCCACGACGGACGTACCGGTGGAGCCTGGCGGCCGCGACCGCGGTGGCGGCCGCCGCCTGCGTCGGCGTGGTCCAGATCGGCGACGAGGCCACGGTGGGATCGGCCTATCTCGGGTTCACCTTCGGTCTGGTGATCTGGGGATGGCACGAGATGACCTTCCTGATGGGCTACATCACCGGACCCCGCGTCGTACCCCAGACCCCGGTTGCGCGGGTTATTCGACGGTTCTTCGAAGCGCTGGCGACCATCGCCTATCACGAACTGGCCATCGCGGTGACCGCCGGGCTCCTGGTCATTGCCACGTGGGACGCCGCCAACCAGTTCGCGACCTGGACGTTCCTGGCGTTGTGGGGGCTGCGGCTCAGCGCAAAGCTCAACGTCTTCCTGGGCGTGCCGAACTTCACAGACGACTTTCTGCCGACCCATCTCGGCTATCTGCGGACCTACTTCCCGGTCCGGGTCATGAACCCGCTGTTTCCAGTATCGGTGACTGCCGCGACAGGGGCTGCCGCCCTGCTGCTAGCGCGCGCCTGGCACGGCGACACCACTGCCTTTGCCATTGCCGGCCTCACCAGCCTGGCCACGCTGATCGCGCTTGCGGTCCTCGAACACTGGTTCCTGGTGCTGCCGATCCGCGACTCGGCGCTCTGGCAATGGGCCTTCGATTCGAGTCGCCGCACCGCAGAAACCGCGGCTGACCCAGATCAACGAACGAGCGGCGCGAAGGCGCCAAGATTTGAAACCCGGCCGGCCCAAATGACCGGACCGACCTGAGCAGGGATCAACGAGAGCGTCGCCAGAACGGGGACGCACAGTGGAGGCGAGCATGGACTACGAGGCGTTTTTCCAGGGCGAGCTTGAGGGTTTGCACCGCGAGGGCCGGTACCGGGTGTTCACGGATATCGAGCGTCAGCGCGGATTGTTCCCACGCGCCGTGCGGCATGGCGGCGAGGGCCGCTCGGAGGTGACGGTCTGGTGCTCGAACGACTATCTCGGGATGGGCCAGTTCCCGCCGGTTCTGGCGGCGATGCACGAGGCGCTGGACCGCTGCGGAGCGGGTGCGGGCGGCACGCGGAACATCTCGGGCACGAACCACTACCACGTGTTGCTGGAGCAGGAGCTGGCGGACCTGCACGGGACCGAAAGCGCGCTGCTGTTCACCTCGGGTTACGTGTCGAACTGGGCGGCGTTGGGGACGCTGGCCTCGCGGATCCCGGACTGCGTGGTGCTGTCGGATGCGGCGAACCACGCCTCGATGATCGAGGGGATCCGGCACAGCCGGGCCGACAAGGTTCTGTTCGCCCACAACGACCCCGAGGATCTGAACCGCAAGCTGGCGGCCCTGCCGGCGGAGCGCCCGAAGCTGGTGGCGTTCGAGTCGGTGTACTCGATGGACGGCGACATCGCGCCGATCGCCGAGATCTGCGACGTGGCCGACGCCCATGGGGCGATGACCTATCTCGACGAGGTGCATGCGGTCGGCCTGTACGGGGCGCGCGGCGGCGGGGTGTCGGAGCGTGAGGGTCTGGCACACCGGCTGACGGTGATCGAGGGGACGCTCGGCAAGGCGTTCGGGGTGATGGGCGGCTACATCGCGGCGTCGACGGCGCTGTGCGACTTCGTGCGCAGCTTCGCCTCGGGCTTCATCTTCACGACCGCGCTGCCGCCGGCGGTGGCGGCCGGGGCGCGGGCCAGCATCCGCCACCTGAAGACCAGTTCGGCTGAGCGCGAGGTTCAGCGCGAGCGGGTCGCCAAGGTGCGGCGCGGGCTGGATGCGGCGGGCATTCCGCATCTCGCCAACCCGAGCCACATCGTGCCGGTGATGGTCGGCGATCCGGTGCAGTGCAAGCGGATCAGCGACACCCTGCTGGACGAGTTCGGGATCTACGTGCAGCCGATCAACTACCCGACGGTGGCGCGCGGCACCGAGCGGCTGCGGATCACACCGTCGCCGATCCACAGCGACGCCGACATCGACCACCTGATCGCCTCGCTGGCAACCATCTGGGCGCGGATCGGCCTGCGTCGCGCCGCCTGATGGCAACGACGACCCAACTGAAGCGGCCGCCGGCTCCATCACTCGGACCGGCGTCCGACGTGACGACGATCCCGGCGGTCGCGACGGATGGGTCGCTGTATCCGATCGAGAAGCTCGAGGCGCACCGTCTGGGCGTCCAACACATCGCGATATCGGTCTTTCTATTCTCCGGCGACCGGCTGCTGATCCAGCAGCGCGCCGCCGGGAAATACCATTGCGGCGGGCTGTGGGCGAACACCTGCTGCACCCATCCCCATTGGGGCGAAGCCGTCCATGACGCCGCGGTTCGCCGTCTCGGCGAGGAACTGGGCATCCGGGCAACCCCCGAACTGCATCCCGCCGGCGTCGTCGACTACTGCGCCGATGTCGGCAACGGGCTGACCGAGAATGAGCGTGTCAGCCTGTTCAACGGTCGGGTGGACGCGGCGACCTTCGCTCTCGATCCGACTCCTGACGAGGTCAGCGCGACCCGCTGGGTGACAATGGACGAACTGCGGGACGAAGTGGCGGCCGGTCCCGACCGGTTCACGCCCTGGTTCCGACTGTATCTCGACCGCTGGGCGTCCCTCTGGAACGCGGCTGACTGAGCGGCCCCTTCAGTCGAACCTTACCGTTATCCTCAAACTGCAAGAACCAGCTCGTATTCCCGCCCCGGATTTAATCCGGGGTTGGTCCGGGACCCAGGTCGGCAGTGCGCCGAGGCTCCTGGCAGCCCGCGGCGAAGCTCCGGTGCTCTGATTCCCTGGGCCCCGGGCCGAGCCCGGGGATACGGTCGATTGTCCGTAGATTCCGGACCACCTCGCATCAAGCCTTCCTCCATGCGCATTCCCGCTCCGGACCTAGTCCACGTTGGGGCTACGGGAAGCGGGCTTGGCTCCATCAAGAAAGAGGGCCGGACGACGGTGTGTCGTCCGGCCCGCGATCCGGGGCTGAAGTTGCCGGATCAAGGGGGGAAGGATAGGCGCTCGTCAGCGGGCCCGCAGGGACGGGTACTGATCGAGCATGGACGCCCCGTAGAGCGGCTTGAACACGCCCTGGTGGCAGGTCTTGCAGTTCGCCTTCGGCGCATCACCCGTCGGACCCAACCGGTTCTCCGGGTACTCGCCTTCCAGCGGGATCAGATACTCGTTGTTCATCTCCCGCAGCATGAAAGTGCCGTGATAGGCGGTCAGACGGGCCGGCGGGCTCTCGTCCCAGCTGCTGAAGGCCCGGCTGTTGTGGCAGTAGGTGCACCCGACCCCAAGCGAGTTGGAGATGTGCATCATGTAGCCGTAGGTCTGCTCGGTCTTCTGGATCGAAGGTCCGTCCTCGCCCGCCTGCGGCAGCACGTTTGCGGACTGGAGCGAGACCACCTCGTCGCCGACCAAATAAGCATCGAGGCCGGCTGGCGACAAGGACGAGCCCGCGGTGATGTCCGAGGCCCGGTTCTGTCCCGCATTCCATCCAAGCCCGCCAATCGAGGCGAAGACACGTTCCTCCGGATTGAACCAGATGTTCTCCGGAACGTTCTTGCCACGGTGGCAGGTGTAGCAGGTCACCCCGGTTTCCTTGACGTGATCCGACCAGTTCTCGTTGACGTTCAACGTCATCTCGATCATCCGGCGGGACACGACCTTGGTGTAGACGTTGTCGTCAGCCAGGTTGTCCGGGTTGTGGCAGTAGTTGCAGCCCTGCTCCGGCGACACCCACTCGGTCATCGCCGCCATCAGCCGGCTGAACTGCGGTTCGGGAAGATGGCCGAGAACCTGAACGTTCTCGTACACCTCACTCGCCTTTGGCGCCGCCGCGAGGTCCGCCGCGCTGTCGAGCTCGTAGACCTCGGGCGGGATCGCGTTGAGCGCCATCAGCGCCGCCTGCTCTCGGGGATTGTTGGGCTCCTCCATCGCGGTGCCGCGATAGCCGACCTGCTGGATATCGATCGGTGGCCGTTCCCAACCGACCGTGAAGGTCGCCCCGATCACGAAGACGATGGCGAAGGGGATGAGGAGCGTCCAGAAACGGAAGTCTTTCATATCACGTCCTCCTCATCCGTTCGGATTCGCGATCGGCGCCCAGATCTCCGGGTAGGCCGGCGCGAAGTCGTGCTTGACCGCCCAGAGGTACCAGTTGTCGACCACAGTCCCGGTCAAAAGGATGCCGATACCGCCGGTCAGCGGACACAGGATGGCGAACCACCACGCCCAGCGGTGGATCGATTCCATGGACGCGTTGAAGCCCATGGTCCAGCGCCAGAACAGGGCGGCCCGTTCGGAGGCCGTGCCGCGGTCAACGATCTGCTCTATCTCGCGTTCACCGCCGTACTTCCCGACCGCCAGGATCGTCGCCCCGTGCATCGCGAACAGCAGAGTCGAGCCGTACAGGAAGGCGATCGAAAGGGCGTGGAACGGGTTGTAGAACAGGTTGCCGTAGCGGATCGAGAACGCCGCCGTCCAGTCGAGATGCGGGAAAATTCCCCATGGCACCCCTTCCGACCAGCTGCCCATCAGGATCGGCCGGATCAGGCCGAGCACCAGGTACAGCCAGATCGCGGACGCGAAGGCCCAGGCGACGTGGGTGCCCATGCCGAGCGCAACCGCGCGGGTGTACATCCGCCACCACCACAGCCCGATCGACAGGGTGATCAGGAAGCCTGTAAGCAGCCACCAGCCGCCTTCATTCATCGGCGGGAAGGACAGGCCGTATTCCGGTGCCGGCGGCTCCAGCGCCAGCCAGGGAAGCTGGCGGACAAACTCGACCGGATCCCATTCGACCGACGCGAGCATGTTGAAGCCGATAATGAGGAACCCGAACAGGCCGAACATCAGGGACGCCATGCCGAGCGAGCCGAGATAGAACGGCCCGATCTGGGCGTTGCCGAAGAAGCCGAGGAACCGATTCTGGACCGGTGTCCCGATCCGGGCGTCGTCCTCCGGCGGCAGCGCGATCCCCATATGCGGGTGGCTCGTCTGCACCTGAACGCGGTTGAAGATGTTTTGATAGGTTGCCATGACGTTGTCCTCCCCCGCCTAGCGCCAGATCGGCAGGTCAAGCCACCAGTTCCACCACTCCGGCCAGCCACGGGTCCAGAACGGGCCGCTGATGACGATGCAGACCGCACTCCAGAAGGCGGCGTTGAGAGCGACGAACAGGCCGAGGCGGTGGATCCCAAGCGTTCCGACCGAGTAGCCGATCGTGTCGCGCACGTAGGTGTCCTCGTGCTCGGGTGTCTTCACCGTGTGGCCCTTCTGCGGGTTCACCGCCGACAGGACGACCGCACCATGCAACGACAGCAGCAGCGTGGTGGTGAAGAAGAAGCTCACCGCCACCATATGCGCCGGGTTGTAGTGGAAGTGCAGGTACTGGTAGCCGACGTTGGAGACCCAATCGAGGTGGCTGAAGATGCCGTACGGGAAGCCGTGCCCCCAGGCGCCCAGCAGGACTGGCCGAATGACGACAAGGGTCACGTAGGCGAAGATCGCCACACCGAAGGCGACGGGCACATGGTAGCCCATGCCGAGCTTGCGGCAGATCTCAACCTCACGCAGCGTCCATGACACGAAGGCACCGATCGCGCAGATCGTCACAATCTGCCAGATCCCTCCTTCGGCAAGCGGCGCCAGCGCCAGGCCATAACTGATGTCCGGCGGCGCAATGCTGATCAGCCACGGGTTCCAGGTCGGACCAAGGGCGGCACCCCACATGATCAACAGGGTGCCGAGCACGGCGAAGAAGATCGTTGTGACGCCGAAGAAGCCGACATAGAAGGGGCCGAACCAGAAATCGAAAAGATCGCCGCCCACCAGCGTTCCGCCGCGGACCCGATACTTTCGTTCAAAACTGAGCAGAGCCATATCTCACTCCCCTCCGGGATATCTCCGGGAACAGCCGACAAGGTGTACCCGGCCGGTTCCAGCCGCCTCCGGTTCCTGGTTCCGGGTGGAACCGAAAGGCATTCGTTTCAGGTGTCGGGGCGGACGAAACCTTAAGCAAGGCTCCGTCCGCTCCAGTGTTGTTCCGCCGGAGGTCGAGGCCGAAGAGCTGAAGAGATTTCAGCGCAACGGCCTCTAGTCCGACGTCGGCGCGTTACCCAACAAACCAGTTGAACCGTTCCGTGCTCATCAGCACGAAATGGATCATCAGAGCCAGGGTCATGAGAAACACGCTCTGCGCGATGAGAGCGCGACGCGGGTCGAAGACCAGCCAAACTCTCCACATTGTGTGCTCCTCCCTACGCGACGAAGTTGAGGAGAGTGGTTCCCGCGACCGTAACGCCGTCGATTACCGACTGCGCGTAGCCGTCCGGACCGGGGATCCAGGGACGCCAGATCCACACGAGGAGGTGAGCGATCACCGCCACGATTGTGAATAGGGTCAATCCCTGCATGTAGAAGCGATGGAATTCCTGCGCTTCTCCTTCCGTCAGCCCGGAAAGGGACCCACTTCTAGTGCTGTCAACCATGTGTTTCCTCCGGAAACAGGCCTGTCAGCCGTTACCGCGCACCTCCCGCGCGGCGGGGATCACCTCCGCATCCTCCAGCGCAGCTGCAGAACACTTCGGTGGTATCCGACCGACGGATGCCGGCCGGATTCGGTGACCCGCTAACCCATCATCGCGAACGGCAGAAACGCGCTGGTCGCGGCGCGCGCATCGCCGATGATGGAGCGGGAATGACGATCCGTCGGCGGCCATGGGCGCCACCGCAAGGGCAACAACCGGGACACGGTTGCCGCCATCAGGAACAGAACGAAGCAGACCACGTACATGGCCCGAAACTCGCGGTTCTCCGACACACGCCGGCGTCCACGAGTGGTTTCGGATGCGTCCATGGCGGTCACCTCCCTTTCGTCGTCGATCTTGTTCATGCCGCCTTGCCCTCCTTCAGTGCGGAGAGCGATTGCGTCACGCGTTTCACTGTGATTCTGGCTTCACCGGCGGTCCGGGCGTCGCCTTCGATGCGTTCGCGCAGGCGCTTGGCTGCCGAGATGCGCACGAGGAACGGCTCCGCCTCGACATGACGGTCGAGCAGACACTGGGCGTCCGTATCCCAGGGCCGGGTCGGCGCGGCGGCGTCGGCGCGCACCGGGGTCGCTTCCACCCGATCCATTTCGCTGGACAGCGGCAGGATGTGGAACAGCGCGTCGAACAGGGCGTTGCAGTATTCCTGCACGATATAGGTGGCGCCGGCGTAACCCATGAACGGGGTGCCGGTGGACCGGCGGATGATGGCGCCGGGGAAAGACGCCGGAATGTACTGGGCGCGACAGCCGAGTTCGGCGGCGTAGAACCGTTCGTTATAGGAGCCGAACAGCACCAGCGGCGGCGTCTCCTTGATCGCATCCTTCACCGCCGCGTTGTCCGGCTTCACCCCGGCCTGGCGGGAGAAGGCGAAGGTGCACGGGATGCCCAGCTCCTCGGTCAGGAACTGCTGCAGACCGCGGACATAGGTGTCGGTGGCCACCACCGCGAAGGACGCGGTGGCGAAGAAGTCCTGGGTGACGCTGCGCCAGAGGTCCCAGATCGGCTTCAGCGTGGTCCGCTTCTCCTGCTCGATGAACGGCTCGGGATCGAGGCCGGTCAGCTCGCCGAGCTTGCGCAGGAAGTTGGTTGTGGCATGCATCCCGATCGGCGCCTGCAGGTACGGGCGGTCCATCTCTTCGCAAAGATTGCGGCCGAACTCCCGGTACAGGCAGATGTTCACATCCGCGTCGGGCAGCTTCTTGATGTCCTTCAGATGGCTGCCGAGCGGGAACACCATGTTCACCTCGCAGCCGATCCCTTCGACGAGACGCCGGATCTCGGCCAGGTCGGAGGGCATGTTGAAGGTGCCGTAGATCGCGCCGATGATGTTGACCCGGGGCTTGGCGCCCGGCTTGACCTTCATGTCGGCACGGGCCGGCACCTTCTTCGGCCCGAACTCGGTCCACAGCCAGTAGATCGCCCGGTCGGCGCTCTGCCACTGGTCCTCGTCGATGGTGCGCGGCAGGAACCGACGCAGGTTCGAGCCCTCCGGCGTGACGCCGCCGCCGATCATCTCGGCGATGCTGCCGGTCACGACGACGGCCGGCATCGTCTCGTCCTGGCTGGCGCTGGCGCGGCGCAGTGCCTGCTCCGTGCCGTTCATCGAGAGCTCGTCCTCGGACAGCCCGGTCACGGTCACCGGAAGCTCGTGCGGCGGCAGCCCGTCCGTGTAGTGCAGGACCGCGGTGACCGGCAGATTCTCGCAGCCGACCGGCCCGTCGATGACGACCCGCAACCCATGGATCGCCGTGAATGCGTATACCGCACCCCAGTATCCACCCGCCCGGTCATGGTCGAGGATCAGCATCGCCTACCCTCCCGCCGACGGAGCTTGCGCGACCGCGCGTGACGGAATGGTGTAGCCGGCACTCTCGCCGGTCCCCACGCCTTCGAAGAAGTCGACCATGCCCTCGAAGCGGCTGCGCCCACGGGTCTGCGCCGCGACGATACCGGCCAGCGATCCGGCACCGGCCGGACCGAACAGCGGTCGCGCCGACACCATGTTGGTGAAGTAGACGGCAGGAATGCCGGCTTCCTTGGCGGCCTGGACCAACGGTGTCGTGCCGACCGCCAGGTCCGGCTTGGCGTCGTGCATCGCCGCAATGTCCTGCTCGAGGGATGCCCGGTACTGGACATGGGTGCCCTTGGCCGTCAGCCAGTCGAGGTCGGCCGCACTCCATTCGGTCTTCGGACACGCCGTGCCGACATAGGGCACGCGGGCACCGGCCTCGACCAACAAGCGGGCGACCAGAAGTTCCGAACCTTCGTAGCCGGAAACCGTGACCGTCGCGTTGACAGGGTTGTCCGCCAGCGCGCCCCGGATGGCCGGCAGAGCGGCGTTCTTCGCCGCCGCGATCTTCGTATCCGACACGCCGGCGGCGGTCCCGATGGCGGTCAGCCAATCCGCCGTGCCGTCGACCCCCACCGGCCCGGACCCGACGACCGGGCGGCCGGCAGCGGCGAACTCGCGGATGCTGGCGGTGTAGAAGGGGTGCACCGCCGCCGCGACCCGACTGTCGAGGGCGGCGTAAAGGTCGCGCCATTCACGAGACGGCAGTTGCGGCGCGATCGACAGTCCCATCGGATCGAGCAGCGCGCCGACACCGACCGGGTCGGCCGGGAACAGCTCGCCGATCAGGCAGACCGTCGGGCGGTCGTCCTTGAGGGACCGTGGCCGCGCGACCGGTCCGGCTTCCGCCTCCTTGCGCGCATAGCGCAGCATGGCGCCAGCCAACACGTCCTTGGCTTCGGCATGGGTCGGCACCCCGAAGCCCGGCACGTCGATGCCGATCACCCGAACCCCGTCGATTTCCGGAGGCAATCGGTCGAGCGGCACACCGGAGGCGGTCGGCACGCACAGATTGATCACGACAATGGCGTCATAGAGATCCGGATCCGCCATCTCGGCGACAGCGTTCCGGATGTCCTCGTAGAGCTGGCCGGTAACCAGCGTCTCCGAATTGAACGGCACGTAACCGACCGTGCGCCGTGCGCCGTAGAAGTGTGACGTGAATGTCAGGCCATAGACGCAGCAGGCCGAGCCCGAAAGGATCGTGGCGGTCCGACGCATCCGCAGCCCGACCCGCAGGGACCCGAAGGCGGGACACATGGATTGCGGCTGGTCATGGGGACCTTTCGGATAGTCGGCGGCGAGTTGGTCGAGCATCGCGCTCTTGCCGGCCTTGCGGGCCGCGTCGTTCATCACATCGGCCCCGGCATGGCAGCCGATCAACGCCGCCTCCGCCTGCTTCTTGCGCGCAGACGTCCCCGCCGACGCTGGCCGGTCGGCGTCGTTTGACGGGGACATGTCTGGCGTGTAGTCTTCCATCGGCCGAACCTCAGACGCCTTCGTAGACGACTTCGAGCGACGGCCGCGGCGCGTACTCCGCCCCGCACATGTCCGCCAGGGTCGCCGGCTGAAGCTCGACACCGCGGCCGACATCCTCGCCCTTGAACAGGCCGAGCAGATCATCGTGGCTGAGCGGCGACGGTCGAACCGGCGGCGCTTCGGCGGCCCGTTGGGCCAGGCCCTCGAACAGCGGCGCCCATTGTCCGCCCGGTCGGCCGATGATCTCGTAGTTCGCGCTCTTGCGACGGATGTCCTCGTCGGCCGGGATCTCGGCCAACACCGGAATGCCGACCGCTTCGGCAAAGGCCTGGGCCTCGCCGGTGCCGTCATCCTTGTTGATCATCAGGCCGGCGACACCGACATTGCCGCCGAGGTTGCGGAAGTAATCCACAGCCGAGCAGACGTTGTTGGCAACGTAAAGCGACTGCAGGTCGTTCGAGCCGACAACGATCACCTTCTGGCACATGTCGCGGGCGATCGGCAGGCCGAAGCCGCCGCAGACGACGTCGCCCAGGAAATCGAGCAGCACATAGTCGAAGTCCCAGTCATGGAACCCGAGTTTCTCCAACAACTCGAAACCGTGGATGATGCCGCGCCCACCGCAGCCGCGGCCGACTTCGGGCCCTCCGAGTTCCATCGCAAAGACGCCGTCCCGAACGAAGCAGACATCGCCGATCTCGACGGACTCGCCGGCCAGCTTCTTGCGTGAGGAGGTTTCGATGATGGTCGGGCAACTGCGCCCACCGAACAGCAGGGAGGTCGTGTCGCTCTTCGGATCGCATCCGATCAGCAGCACGCGCTTGCCCTGCTGGGCCATCATGTAAGACAGGTTGGCGAGCGTGAAACTCTTGCCGATGCCGCCTTTGCCGTAGATCGCGATGATCTCGGTCTGCTTGGCGGGCGCCGCACTTTGGCCCGGTACGGCGTCGGCGCCGATCTCGACCTTGGTCGTCGTCGCGGTCATGAGCACGGCCTCCAGTTCAGGATCATCTTCAGACAACCGGCATCGCCGAACGCCGTGCGGTAGGCCGCATCGGCATCCAGGGCGTCATGGCGGTGGGTGATCAGTTCGCCGAGGGACAGCCGGCCGGCCGATACCAGCGCCGTCACGGCGGCCAGGTCGGGGTCGCGCCACTCGGCCGCAACACGGATCCGGGCCTCCCGCATGAAAGCCGGCGGAAAGGCGAATCCCAACGGCTCGCTGTAGAAGCCCGCCAGCACGATTTCGCCACCGGGCGCCAGCCGGGCGATCAGGGTATCGAGGATTGTGGGATCGCCGCTGACATCGCAGATCGTTGCGTAGTCCCGTCGGTCGTCGTCGATCGGATGAATGACCTGATAGCCGTCGCCGCCGGAGCGCCGCCGCTCGTCGGTTTCCCAGACGATCGGGGCGTTCACCCCCCGCTCCTCGGCGAGGGCGACAGTGATACGTGCGATCAGACGCCCCAACACGCCGTGGCCGACGATCAGGTCGGGCAGACGGGCATTCTCCGCCGCCACCGCGTGGTATGCGGTCGCGGCCAACGCCAGCAGCGTGCCCATCTCGCCGAGCTCAGCATCGATGGTGATGGCGCGCGGGCTGGGTACAACCAGCCGAGAGGCCGACCCGCCGAAAAGCGACCGCACCTCGCCGAAGCACCGTGCGCCCGGCACGAAAACGGTTTCACCCTGACGCGCGCCGGAGGCGATCCTTCCGACCGACTCGTAACCCGGAACCAGGGGATATCCCATGCCCGGGAACGACGGCATCCGGCCACTGTAGAGCAGGCGTTCGGTGCCCGTGCTGATGCCACTCCAGTCGACATCCACAACCACGTCGCCGTCGCCGGGCTCGACCAGAGGCAGATCCGAAAGCCTCAGCGTTTCCGGCTTCTCAAGGACGATGGCAGTCGCGTTCGGCACTTCTTGACCCCCCTTTGCGCATGCTCGCGCTAGAGAATCCATTCGTACTGTAACGATATCTTTACACTCTTGTCTGTCAATCACAACAGACAATCGGACGACACTCAGTGCGCACCGGGAGTCGCGACCAGAAGGCCGGCCAGCATCGGGCGACGCAGGCGGACACGTTCAACCTTGGAGAAGCCGGCGCGGCCCAGCAGGGCCGCGAACTCGCCGGGCGTGCGGCATCGACCGCCGCCCATGGCCAGCAGGTAAAAGCCGAAATAGGCATCGGCGATCGGATCGGCGGTGCTGTCTTCGGCCATCGGTTCGGCGATCAGCAGGCGTCCCTCTCTCGGGAGAGCGGCGCGGACCGCCGTCAGAAGCCGAATCACGACGTCGTCTGGATGGTCGAAACACACGCGGATCAAGGAGATCAGGTCGGCGCCCTCGGGCAGCGGCTGTCGGTGGAAATCGACGCCCGTGGCCTCGCCTCGGCCGGCGAGGCCGGCCGCCTGCATGCGCTGACGTGCGGCATCGGCGACCGGTGGCAGATCGGCGACGCGGACACAGAGCTTCGGATACCGCAGGGCGGCCGCGATCGCGAAACCGCCCGTGCCGCCCCCGACATCGAGCAGTGCGGAGAACCGGCCGAGAGGATAGGCGTCGAGCACGTCCTCGACGATCATCGGCTGGGAAGCAGCCATCAAGGCGCTGTACTCGGAGATCCGTCCGGCATCCTGGCCCGCGGTCTCGTCGCGACCGGTATAGGGCCAATAGGTAGACAACGTGGTTTCCCCACCGTCACCGCGCAGAAGGCCGACCGGATCACGCAGGTCGGCATACAGGGCGGCGTGGTGCTGAACCATCTCTGCGACGCCCGCATTGCCGAGCACGGCCGCCCCGAGATCCCCCAGCCCGTAGCGCTCCGCACCGCGCGCCCGAACGAGGTCGAGGGCGTCGGCCGCCACCAGCAACCGCCGCATCGCCTCGGTTTCGAGGCCGAGGCGACGGGCCAGAACGTCGACCTGCTGCGGCCCTTCGGAAAGTGCCTCGATCACACCGAGGCGGATCACCGCCTGGAGAACCTGTGAGTAGACGAAGCCGGCGCAGAGATCGAACAGGGCGCGAGCCTTGCGTCGCGCCACCCACCGGGTCAGAGGGAACGAAGCTGCCCATTTCTGGAACCGGGGATCCGACACCAGGCGGACCCGCAGCATATGGATGCGGTCGCCGAGCGAGGAGCCCCGAGGCGAGCTTTCGGGCATTGGACGGTCCTGCACCTGATCGGCCATCGCCGGCCGACCCGCCGTCAGGCAACGTGCTGGGCGACGCCTTCCGGCAGAAACCCGCTCGCGTCCTTCAGGATGCGCTGACGCAACTGGTCCCGGCCAGGACAGCGTGGGATATCGTCGAGCGCTTCAGAAATCAGTATTTTCAGGCGCTTCTTGGCACCGTCTATGCCCAGCTCACGGGCCGCGTTCGGTCGGGCATGGGCAGCATCCTGGCCGATCGGCTTGCCGATCGCCTCCGGATCGGCAGCCACATCGCAGATATCGTCGGCCACCTGATAGGCCTCGCCCAGCCGTTCACCCAGCAGCCGCCAGGCCACCGGCTCGTGACCGGCCGCCACCGCGCCGACGGCGGTCGCCCCGGCGAACAAGGACCCGGTCTTGGCCCGCTGATAGGCAGAGAGATCGATCTTCTGCTCCTCCTCCCACGCCTGGCCGGCACAGATTCCGTGCGGCGTTCCGACGGCGCGGGCAACCGTCAGGGTCATCGCCGACAACCGGTCCGGCGACTGGGCGCCGGCCCGGGCCAGCACGTCGAAGGCCTGAATGATCAGCGCGTCGCCGGTGAGAATGGCGAGCGGCTGGCCGGACGCGCGATGCACCGACGGCTTGCCGCGCCGGGTCGACGCATCGTCGAATGCCGGAAGATCGTCATGGACCAGGGAGGCGCAGTGCAGCAGCTCGATCGCCGCGGCCCCGGCATCACTCAACGCCGGCCGATCATCGCCACAGGCCAGGGCCACGGCGAGCGCAATGCGTGGGCGAATCCGATGGCCGCCGGGGAAAACCGCATACCGCATGGCCGCTGCCAAGCCCGGCGGCGACGGCGCACATTCGCAACCCTGGATCGCCGATTCCAATGCCTGCTCGATCCGCAGTTTGGCATCCATTCTCGCCTCCCGTTGCGCAACGGATTCGGGGTTTAACCCCTGAGTGTCAAGATTGATTGTCACTGATAAATGTCATTAAGTACAGACAGTCATTCGGAGTGCGTAGACCGGATCACGGAGACCTTCGAACGTTGGTGACCGCGCTGCCCCATGACCGAGTCGTCGTCGTCGGTGCCGGAATTGCCGGTCTGGCCGCCGGCATTCGTCTGGCCGCCCGCGGCGTGAACGTGACCATTGTCGACAAGGCGGCGTCGCCGGGCGGCAAGATGCGTCAGGTCACGGTGGCAGGGCGACCGATCGATTCCGGCCCGACCGTGCTGACCATGCGCTGGGTGTTTGACGATCTGTTCGACGCCGCCGGCACGTCGACCGACCGCCTGGTGCGCCTGATACCGGCGGAGATCCTTGCCCGCCACGGCTGGAGCGACGGCTCGCGCCTGGATCTGTTTGCCGATATCGGCCGATCGGCGGAAGCCATCGAGGGCTTCGCAAGCCGGGCGGAATCAGCCCGCTACCTGGCCTTCTGTGAGCGTTCGGCCGAGGTCTATCGCACGGTTGAGGAGCCGTTCATCAAATCCCAGCGACCGACCCCGCTCGGCCTGTTCGCCGAACGTGGCTTCAGCGGCCTTCGTGAGATGATGGCCATCGACCCGTTCAGCACCCTGTGGCGGGCGCTCGGAAGCCAGTTCCGGGACCCGCGTCTGCGCCAGTTGTTCGGCCGCTATGCGACCTATTGCGGATCCTCGCCTTTCGCCGCTCCGGCCACGCTGATGCTGGTCGCCCATGTCGAGCAGAACGGGGTGTGGATGGTGGATGGCGGCATGCACCATTTCGCCACGGTACTGGCGGATCTTGCCCGGTCCCTCGGGGCAACGCTGCGCCTTGAAGCACCGGTTGCCGAGATCCTATCCACGGGAGGACAGGCGAGCGGCGTTCGGCTGGAGTCGGGCGAGACCATCGAAGCCGACGCCGTGATCTGGAACGGCGAGGTCAGTGCCCTCGCCGCCGGCCTCGCCGGCGAGGGCGCGCGCGGGGCCGCGTCGGCGACGGCGCGTCGCAACCGCTCACTCTCGGCCCTGACCTTGTCGATGGTGGCGCGCGCCGAAGGCTTCCCCCTGCTCCGGCACACGGTTTTCTTCTGCGATACCTACCGGCGCGAATTCGACGACATCTTCGAGCACGACCGGCTGCCGACCGAACCGACGGTCTATCTGTGTGCACAGGACCGCGGGGCCGGCAGCGACGATGCGCCGCCTGACGGCGAGGAACGCCTTTTCGCGATCATCAACTCCCCCGCCAGCGGCGACCGCCGCCCCTTCGACGACCCGGAGACGGAGCCATGTTTGGACAGCGCGTATTCCCTGCTGACTCGTTGCGGCCTGACCTTGCATCGGTCATCGCAGCAGACCGTCGTAACCACACCGGCGGATTTCGACCGGCTTTTCCCGGCCACCGGCGGGGCGCTGTACGGACCGGCGACCCATGGATGGCGGGCGTCCTTCGCACGAGCGGCGGCAAGAACCCGGTTGCCGGGGCTGTATCTGGCGGGTGGCAGCGTGCATCCGGGGGCGGGCGTGCCGATGGCGGCGCTGTCGGGCCGGCAGGCGGCGAACAGCGTTCTGGAGGACCTGACTTCGCGCAGTCGGTCCCGCCCGGTGGCTATCTCTGGTGGTATGTCGATGCGCTGAGCGACGACGGCCGCGAAGGTCTGACAATCATCGCCTTCGTCGGCAGCGTGTTCTCTCCATATTACGCCTGGTCGGGCAGGCAGGATCCGGAGAACCACTGCGCCGTCAGCGTCGCCCTGTACGGAGCGCGCGGCAATCGCTGGGCAATGACCGAGCGGGGGCGCGGCGCGTTGCAGCGCTCGACCGACAGCTACACGGTCGGCGACAGCCACCTGTCCTGGGACGGGTCGGGGCTGACCATCGATCTGGTCGAACGGGCGGTCCCTCACCTGACGGCGATCCGCGGGTCGATCCGGCTGGTCCCCGACTCCATCAATGACCGGGTCTTCGAACTGGACCGCGCCGGCCGGCACGCCTGGCGTCCGATCGCCCCGACGGCGCGGGTCGAAGTCGCCCTGGATCGGCCGGGCATGGCCTGGTCCGGCCACGGCTATTTCGACAGCAACTGGGGGACCGAGCCCCTGGAGGACGGCTTCGTGCGCTGGGACTGGTCGCGGGCCGAAGGCCGCGACGGCGCGGTGATCCTGTACGACGCCGAGCGCCGGCACGACGACGGTCTCTCCCTGGCCCTGCGGTTCGGTCGCGACGGCACGCTGGAGGAGTTGGCGGCTCCGCCCAGGGTCGCCCTTGACCCCGGTCTCTGGCGGGTCCGCCGCGGAACCCAGGCCGATACCAGCGAGGGCGTGGCGATCAGACGGTCCCTGGAGGATACGCCGTTCTACACCCGCGAAGTTCTGGACACGCGGCTGTTCGGCGAACGCGCCGAAGCCGTGCACGAGAGCCTGGATCTGGATCGCTTCGCCAGCACCTGGGTCCGCTTGCTGCTGCCGTTCCGCATGCCGAGGATAACCGGCCCGCGCTAGAGCAGATCCGCGTCAGATGGACCCGCTTTCGGCGGTCCATCTGACCGGTGAATCTGCTCTCACTCTATGATTTAGATCGGATTCACACGTTCAGCCGGAAACCAGCGTGTTTCCGTCACAACGTGATCCGATCTAACTGCGGTCGGCCGGCGGCTCCTCCCGATTGGTACGGGCCTCCTCCGCCTCGCGTTGCTCGCGTTCGCGCTTCAACTGGTTCAGTTCCCGGAACTGCCACCACGCGAAAGCGAGCACACCGACCAGCACCAGCAGCGGTTCGATGGCGATCAGGGCGGACAGATCCATGGCTCTCTCCGTCAGGCCGGGTTCGGATCCGGGTTCAGTCGCCAGACCCGGTAGTTCAGAACGCCGGCGAAACTCACCCACGCCAGATAGGGGACCAGCAGCCAGGCGGCGGCCGCGGAGATCGGGTAGAACATCACGATCATGGCGACGATCGACAGCCACAGGGCGATCAGTTCGAGCAAGGCCAGATCGATCCGGCGCATTCCGAAGAACACCGCCGACCAGCAGGCATTCAGGACCAGCTGGACACCGTAGACCGCCAGAGCCGGCCAGGTGCGCGCCAGTTCATCGGCCTGCCAGACGAACCAGCCCGAGACCGCGATCATCGCGTACAGGATGCTCCAGGCGATCGGGAACAGCCAGTTCGGCGGCCGCCACCAGGGCTTGTTGAGGTGCTCGTACCAGGCGCCCGGCCTGAAGAACGCGCCGCTCATCGCCGCCGCGACATTCGCCAGAACGAATCCCATCAGCGTGAAATCCATCGTAAACCGTCCGCTGTCTTTCGAGCTCAGATATGGTCGTCGCGACGAATGCCGTCTAGCTGTCGCCGGACGCGATAGGGACCGTAGCGGACCCTAGCCGCCAGTCGCGGTCCTCGATGTCCATCCGCACAAACAGGTCGAGCATCCAGCCGAGCCGCTCGTCGACACTGGCCTCGGGGTGCAGCTCCGGGCGCGGCGAGGGCGTACGCACCACGGCCTCGACCAGAAACCGGGTCTCGTCGAGCGGCTCCGCGATCAGCCCCGGACGGATCCGCTGACTGGTCAGCAGCGACCAGCCGAGCAGGGCGAGCTTGCGCCGCCCGCTGACCACCGCCCGGCCATTGACGCTGTCGAGCTCCTGGCGTTCGAGCTCGCGGCCGATCTCGGAATACAGCACCTGGGCGGCGCGGATTCCCGGTCGGCAAACCACCGGAAGCTGGCCGATCCCCGCCGCGGACCGCTGGTACAGTTGGTCCGCCTCGTCGAGCAGACGCTGCACGACGCCCGCCAGCGCCGAGCCGAAGACCGGTTCCCTCAGCCAGCCATCAGGATCGAGCCCGGCGTCCCGCATCCAGTCGCGGGGCAGATACAGCCGCCCGGCGCGCGCGTCTTCGCCAACATCGCGGGCGATGTTGGTCAGCTGCATCGCCACGCCGAGATCCGCCGCGCGGGCGATCACCGAGCCGTCGCGCGATCCCATCAATACGGTCATCATCGCGCCGACGGTCCCCGCCACCCGGGCGCCGTAGGCCCGCAACTCGGAGATCGTCTCGTGGGATCGCCCGTCGGTGTCCCAGGCGAACCCGTCCAGCAGCGCCTCCGGCAGCTCGCGCGGCATCCCATAGCGCCGAACGACTCGGGCAAAGGCCCGGTCGGCGGCAATGTCGACCGGATCACCGCCATAGATCCGGTCCAACCGGGTGCGGAGCCGATCCAGGGCGCGGGGCTGACCACCCTCCTCCGCCAGATCGATTTCGTCATCGGCCAGCCGGCAGAAGGCGTAGAGCACGTAAGCCGGATCCCGGACCGAGCGTGGCAGCAGCAGGGACGCGTTGGAGAAGCTGCGGGAGCCGTGGCGGATGAGTTCCCGGCACGCCTCGATGTCGGCCGCCGCCGCGGCCTGCTCGTCAGACAACCGTCGCCGCATCCGGAACCACCAGGTCCAGGGTCTTCGCCGAGGAAATGACACCGGGAACGCCGGCGCCTGGATGGGTGCCCGCACCCACCAGATAGAGGCCGTCGACATCCTGGGCGCGGTTGTGCGGCCGGAACCAGGCGCTCTGGGTCAGGACCGGCTCGAGCGAGAATCCCGCCCCCTTCACCGACTTCAGGTCATCGTGGAAGTACCGCGGGGTCACCATGTGCGAAGAGACCACCGCGTCCGACAGTCCCGGAAGGACGGTTTCACTCAGACGGGCGGCGATCCGCGCGCGATAGGGTTCCGCCATCTCCGCCCAGTCGACCGGCGCATCCAGATGCGGGACCGGCGAGAGCACATAGAATGCATCGCCACCGGGTGGCGCCAGGGACGGATCGGTCGCCGTCGGCCGGTGCAGGTAGAGACTGAAGTCCTCCGCCAGGACTTTGGTCTTGAAAATGTCCGACAGCAGTTCCCGATACCGCGGCCCCATCAGGATCATATGGTGGGGCACGTCCTCGTAGCGCCGGTTGGTGCCGAAGTACCAGACGAAGAGTCCCATCGAGTAGCGCGAACGGTCGACCCGCCAGTCCGGCCACCAGCGTTTGGGCGCATGCCGCAGCAGGTGCTTGTAGGTGAACAGCGCATCGGCGTTGGAGACGACGATGTCGGACCGGATCTCTTTGCCATCCGCCAGACGCACGCCGGTGGCGCGCCGACCGTCCAACAGGATTTCGTCGACATCGGCGTCGTAGTGCATCCGGCCACCCTGGTCCTCGACCAGGGCGACCATCGCGTCGACCAGTGCGCCGGTCCCGCCCATCACGAAGTGGACGCCCCAGCGCTGCTCGAGATCGCTGATCAGGCAGTAGGCGGCCGTCACGGAGAACGGGTTCCCGCCGATCAGGAGCGGATGAAAGCTCATGATCGATCGCAGCTCGGGGTCCTTCACGTAGCGTGCGACCATGCCATGCAGGGACCGGGCGGCGCCGTGCCAGAGCAGTCGGGGCGTTATCTTGGCCATGAACCGAAGCGAGTGCATCGGGACATGACCGAGCTCCAGGAACGCGAAGTCGCAGACTTCCTTGGCGTCCCGGAGATAGCGCTCGAACCCGTCGACATCGCCTGGAGAGATCCGCCGCACCGCCTCGCGCATGCGTTCGGGATGGCGCGACGCTTCGAAGATGCGGCCGTCGTTCAGCCGGATACTGTAGAAAGGATCGAGTTCGCGCAAATCGACATCCGCGTGGAAATCACGACCCGCGAACTCCCAGAGTTCTTCCAGCACGTGCGGGACGGTGATGATCGTCGGGCCCGCATCGAAGCGAAATCCGTCCTGCTCGAAGACGCGGCCACGGCCCCCCGGCACGTCGCTGCGCTCCAGGACCGTGACCCGATAGCCGCGCGCGCCAAGGCGAATGGCGGCCGCAAGGCCACCGAAACCGCTGCCGATGACCAGCGCATGAGGACGATCAACCGTTGAGAGAGCCGGCGCAGAAAGCCGGGTCAGCCCTTCCGGTGCCAGCAGCGGTGACCGGCTTCGAGCACGTGTCCACATTGCTTTACGATACGCGTGTCAAGGAAATCTGCCAAGCGACGCGATGAAGCAGGGTCCGGGACGCCCTAGCCGGCGGCCGCCGCCGCGCCGAAGGACTGCCCTGCCCATGCGCCCTCCATGGCCGAAGGCACGAACTGGGCGAACAGGTCCTCGGAGAAGAAATCCCCGTCCCGGGCCCGTTTGATGGCTTCGAGATGAGCCCCGGTATGGGCGAACCGGCGCATCGCCTCCAGATCCTCCCAGATCGTGAAGGTGGCCTGGCGCAGCAAGGGCGCCTCGCCCAGACCGGCAGCTACCAGACAGCCGTCCATGCGATGCAGCGAGCGTTCCGATGGCGGCGCATGGGTCCAGAAGGCCGCCGCCTTGCCCGGCTTGATCGAGGCCCGGGTCAGCGAGGCGATCGGGCCGGAATCCGGCCGCTGCTCGGTGACCGCCAGCGGAACCTTGCCGGACCACGACCCGCGGCTCTGGTAGGCGCGGAGCTTCGCCGTGAACAGCTCGCGGGCGTCGGCCCGATAGGCTGCTACGGCATCGCCTGCCAGGAAGGCGTCGGCCGCCGTCTCGTCGACGAAACTCGCGAACAGGCCCTGGTGACTGAAGCTGGGTATCGGGCGAAACCCTCCGTTGCGCCCGCTGCCGAGGACCTTCAGGAACGTCATCCCGGGGGTCTTCGCCAGCCGATAGCGTCCGAAGGCCAGCCGGGCGAAGGCCCGCAGGAGGGCCGATCGATGGAAATCGACCAGCAGGATGACGGCGATCTGGCCGCTGCTGTCCAACATCGACGTACCCTGCGCTGCGTTCATCATGGAACCCTATGGCGCCGGCACGCCGACGCCAATCTCGATCAACCCGACCTGCTGGGCTGCCTGACGGACCAAAGCGGTGATCTCAGCCGGCCGCTCCTCATGACCGAGGTGACCGCCCCAGGGCAGCGCTTCGACATGGGCCTGGGGCACCCGGGCGGCCAGATCCCGGGCCTGACGCGGCGGCACCGTGCGATCGCCGGCACAGGTCACCAGCGTCAGCGGCACGTCGAGCCGCGGCAAACGCCTCTCCAGCGCCCGCAGGTCCCAATTCGCCATCATGCCGAGCGCCCCCGCCACATGCCGCGGCGAGGCGACAAGACGACGGTAAAGCTCCCGGCTGCGCGCATCGAGGCTCGACCCGGTGCCGCGCAGCAGCCGGCCGATCACCACCGGATCATTGTGCTGGCTGGCGAACAGACGCGCGGTGAACGGGGTCATGGTCATCAGCTTGGCAAGCGGCGAGAACACCCGCCCGGCCACTCCGCCGAATGGAACGAAGGCGCCGTTGATGCTGACCAGCGCACGGAACACCCCGGGTCCGTCAAGCGCCATCAATGCCAGGATCGCGGCGCCGGCGGAGTGCCCGATCCCCAGTGCCGGTGACAGTTTGAGCGCCGTGAGCAGGCCAGCAACGCTCTCTTCCATACCGGCCAGCGACAGGCCATAGGGTGCGGGTGTCGCGGTAAAGCCATGCCCGGGCAGGTCTGGGGCGACGACGGTGAAATCTCGGGCCAGATCCGGCAGCATCGCCGCCCAGGTGTGGGTCGACCCGCCGGTCCCATGCAGCAGCAGAAGAACCGGGCCGCTTCCCGCCACCTGGACATGCCAGTCGAGCCTGCCCGCGCGCAGAAATCGGCTGTGCGCCCGATTGGGCCAGTCGGCGCCATCCCGTTCCCAGTCGAGGTCGCGGCCAGGCGCCATTACCGTCGCCGGATCAGGAGGCTACGCGGCGCGGTGACGGGCCCGCCATGCCGCTCGCCCGCACCGCCTGAGACAGAGCCGCAGAGTCGGCATGGGGCAGCGGCAGATAGCGTGCCGCCATCGCATCTGCCAGGGCCGCCGCCTCCGACTGGGGGCGCGGCGAGGTATCGATCAGCACGCTGGCCATATCCAACGCGCCGAAAGCGGACGCCGCCTGACGGGCCTGTTCACCCGCCGCCGCACGGCCCGGCGAGCCGTCCCGGGCGATGTTGGCGCGCCCGTCGGTCAGGAAGACGACACCAGGCGTCTGTCCCCGTCGCCGCACGCTGTCGGCCAGCGCAGCCGCCATGTCGATACCGGCCGCAAGCGGCGTACCACCGCCACCGGCCAGACCGGCCAAGGACCGCTTGGCGCGCACCAGCGACCGCGTCGGCGGCAGCAGCAGTTCCGCCCCCTCGCCGCGGAACGCGATCAGCGCGACCTGGTCCCGACGCACGTAGCAATCCGCCAACAGCAGTTCGACCGCGCCCTTGGCCTCGGCCAGGCGGTGAAGCGCCGAGGAACCGGACGCATCGACCACGAAGATCGTGACGGTCTCGACCGGCTGCTTGAACCGGGTGGCCCTGAAGTCATCCACCTTGACGACGACCCGGCCCGACCCCCCATCCCGCAGGCGCTGCCAGGGGGCGGCTGCCCGAAGGGTGGCGATCACGTTCAGACGGTCGCCTCGCCGAGGGTCGCCGCGGACCACCCCGGCCGGACGTCCCCGACGCTTCGCCTTCCCGGTCTGCCCCCGGCGCCCGCTCGCCGAAGCCCCGCGGATCATCCGCCCGCGGGTCAACGCCTCCAGCAGGTCCGCCGGAATGACCGCCTCGGCAGCCTTCAGGACCCGGTCTTCGAGCGGTTTCTCCGTCTCGCCTTGTCCGGGGTCTTCGGCGGCATCCTCAGCGGGATCCTCCGGCGGCGGCTCGGCATCCTGCGGCGGTTCGGATGCGGGGAACTGGGTGGCGCGCGGTGCGAGAACCAGCTGCGCCGCCAGGGCGACATCGCTCTCTTCGACCCGGTCGCGCCCCTCCAGGGCGGCGTGCGCGCGGGCCGTCCGCAGCCCGAGCAGCGGCGCCCTCAGCGAGTCGACGCCCAGGGCCAGGGCGCCGGCGCAAAGGGCTTCCAGGAACCGGTCCTCGACCTGCACATCCGCCAGCCGATGGCGCGCGTCGCGAACCGCCTCCGGGTCGAGGCTGCCCGCCAGAGTCTCCCGATGAGACACCGCTGTCAGATCGAGCGCGAAGGCCAGGCGGTCCGACAGCGGCGGCGCGACACCTTCGTCCTCGGAGACCGACTCGTCGAGGGCGACGACCGCGATCCGGGCCACATCGCGGCCACTCATGCCATCGCGTTCGACCGCCACTTCGCCGGTATCGATCGCCGCGCACAGGAGCGCCACCGTGGCCGGTGCCAGCCGCTCCGCCATGGGGGCGACGATCACTCCGCCATCGGTGGCGGCCAGCAGACCCCGCTCGGCGACCGGGCGGCCGGACCCGAGGGTGGCGGCCAGGTCCAGTCCGCCGAGCAGGCGGTCTTCCCCGATGTGGATCGGTAGCCGCCGAACCGGGTCACCGCCCGGCAATACGTCCCGGAAACTCGCCAGCCATTCGTCGCGGACCGGGCCGGCATGGGCCCGGATCCGGATGCCGCCGAGGCCGCGGGGATCGACCGCCAGCAGCGTGGCCGCCGTGAGCGCCAGTTCCCAAGGGTCGGTCCGATCAGAGACCGGCTCGGATCGCGGGTCGGGCGGCGCCGGATCGCTCATGCGGCGAACGCCTCCTCCAAGAGCCGCTCGATGCGGACGGTGGAGCTGACATCGTCGAGCGGATCGCGCCGGAGACGATGACGGAGTGCCGAGGGCGCCACCCGGCGCAGTTCCGCATCCCCGACGGCCGGCCGGCCTTCGAGGGCGGCCAGCGCCCTGGCGGCGCGCACCAGGGTGAGCTCGCCGCGCAGGCCGTCGGTGCCGAGCGACATGCAGAACCCGGCGGCCCGCTCAAGCGCCGCGTCGGGCACCTCAACATCGGAGAGCGCCTCGCGGGCCTTAACGATCTTGCGCCGCAGGCCCGATTCCTTGCGCTTCCAGGCCGCTGAAAAACCTTCGCGGTCGCGCTCGAAATCATCCCGGCGCCGGACTATCTCGACCCGGGTCTTCAGATCCTGAGGTGTGGTCACCTCAACCGACAGGCCGAACCGGTCGAGGAGCTGCGGGCGCAGTTCACCCTCCTCCGGATTGCCGCTGCCGACCAGCACCAGCCGGGCGCCGTGTCGGACGCTCAGGCCTTCGCGCTCAACCAGGTTCTCGCCGGACGCGGCGACGTCCAGAAGCAGGTCGACCAGGTGGTCTTCCAGCAGATTGACCTCGTCGATGTAGAGAAACCCGCGGTGCGCCTTGGCCAGCAGACCCGGCTCGAAGCGTTTTTCGCCATGGCTCAGGGCCCGCTCCAGATCGAGCGCGCCGACCACCCGGTCCTCGGTCGCACCCAGCGGCAGATCGACGACCGGGATCGGCACCTTGATCGCCTTGGGCGGGCCCTCGCCTCTGCACCCCTCGCACTCACCGCGGAGCGGGCCGTCAGGGTCGCAGTTATAGCGGCAGCCGGCGATCGTGCGCATGGGAGGCAGCAGAGCGGCCAGGGCGCGCACGGTGGTCGACTTACCGGTGCCGCGCTCGCCGAGCACCAGAACGCCGCCAATCGTCGGATCGACCGCCGTCAGCATCAGGCCGAGTTTCATCTCGTCCTGACCGACGATCGCGCTGAACGGGAAAGGGAGTGCCATCTACCACCAACACAACGAAATCAATGGATTTCGCCGCATCTTAGCATCCCTCGACGGGTCCGCCAGACGGCCACATCGACCCCAAAGCGCCTGCCGATTCGCGCCTGTTCCTGGGCGGTTTCAGGTCGGCTCAGGCAGCCTCACTCACAGGTGAAGCTGTCCTTCAGGGTGGCCAGCAGGGCATCGGCGGCCGGCATCTTGGTCCGCTCACCGTAGGAAGCGTGGACCCAGCGCATGAACGCCCAGCGCACCTCGTCGGCGGTATTGACCTCCGGCGGACAGACGCCCGCTTCGGCACCGGTGGCGCCGACTTCTTTCAAGGCGTCAACGAAGCCCAGGATGTATTGCTCGCACTCGGTCTCCGCGGCTTCACCCCATCGGGCGTCATTGTCGGATTCCTGGCAGGGCGAGAGCAGGGCCATGGCCGGATACCCGGACCCCGTGAAGGAATCGGCCTGTGCCGAGTAACTCGCCAGCACGAGCACGCCGGCGCCGAGGATGAAAACGAGTTGTGAGCGCATGTCTCAAGCTCCCCATTGACTCAAGGCGGCCGGCGGCGGGGTTGCCGCCGCCGGGTGCCGGGCGTTAGCGCGACTTCCTGTCGGCCAGGGCGTGCAGCACCTGGTCCATCACCGCCTGGTGTTCGGCGTTGTTGACGAACTTCGGCGAGTTCACCTTCGACCACAGCTCCTGCTGGTTCATGTTCTGGTGACAGCCCATGCACAGGCCGGTGCGCTCCATCTTCTCGCGCATCTCCTGCGGCAGGGGCGAGGTCAGCGGCCAGTGCGAGCCGACCGTCACCAGCTGCTTGCCGTCCCGAGTCACGATCTGCGACAGGTCGTGATCCAGCGACGGAATCGCCTGGGACTGGATCTGGGTCCGTTTCGGAATGATCTGGCCCTGGGCGGTTTCCAGATCGACCGTGAAGCCCTTGTCATAGCCCTTCAGGAAGCGGCCTCCGCCAATCCCGTAGCCAAGCGCTTTCGGGTTGTTGTGGCAACTCTCGCAGTCGCGAGCCTGGCGGCCGGCGGTGTGCGGTTGCACGGCCGCGTGGTCCAGACCCTTGGTGCCGCCGGCGTCGGGGGTCATCCAGGTCTCATTCTGGACAACGGTGTTGCCGTCCTTGTCGATCACCGTGGTGATCACCTGACATCCCGGCATCAGCGGGCTGACGCGGCCTTCACCGTTGATTCCGAGGGTCGGCTCTTCCCACCGCAGATACGACCGGGTCTCCGACACCTTGCCTGGGCTGGTGATGCCGTTGGTGCCCAGCGCGGCATCGGCGGTCAGGCCGTTCTCACCGCGTGAGTTGGCGTTGTTGATCCAGTCGACGTCGGTCTTGCCTTCGGAGTAATCAACGGTGATGTGGCAGCCGTAGCACTGCGGTGCCCAGTCGGCATGGCAGGCGTAGCACTCCATCGATTCCATGTGCTGGCCGACGCTCATCATGGCGACCTTGGCCTGCGGGCTCTTCCAGGTACCGTCGAGCATGATCTGCTTCAGCACCGGGATCTCGAAATCGAGGCCGGAGGCCGAGTGCAGGATCACCCGCGAGCCCTTCTTGACGACGTTGCCGAGCGGGTTGCCGCGGGTCGACAACAGATAGCCGTCTTCCGGATCGTAGACCTCGGCGAAGTACTGCTCGGCGGTCAGCTCATCCGTCAGACCGCGCGGCGTGTCGCCGATATCGGTGGCGTGTTCTTCGCCGTGACCAAGCGGCAGCTCCCACGGGAACTTCGAGACCGTGCCGTGGCAGTCCTCGCACTCGATCTCGACCTGCGCCAAGGTCGTGCCCGGCAGGTTGCCGTCACCGTGCATGTCGACGGTGGTGTGGCAATCCTGGCAGAGCATTCCGCCTTCCGGGTTGCCCGGCCGACTCTGCACCTGGTGGTGCAGGTCATCCTTGATGAACAGATACTTCTTGGTGTGCAGCTTTGGCTGCTTGCCTCCGGACGCGTCGTATGGCGAGCCGTAGGGGAACTCCATGATGCCCTGATAGCTCACGCCGATCCGCTTACCGCGGTTGTGGCAGGAGTTGCAGGTTTCGGACGGGATTCCGGAATACTCGACATCACCGACCTTGACCTTCGACTTGCGGCTGGCCTGCATGCGGTGGACCAGCAGTTTGCCCGGCTGTTCCTTGGAGACGGTCGGGTCGCCGCCCTCGTAGAAGCCGTCATTCGAGTACGGCACGTGGCAGGACGAACACCCCGCACCCCGGAAGTCACCGCGTTTCTCACGGCCGTTCACGCCGACATGGCAGCGCTGACACTGCTGGCGGGAATAGGTGATGCCGGCCAGGTTCGGATGCTGCGAGATCTGGTCGACGTCAACCTGCGGAACCTGCTTCATCTCCGACGGCATCTGGTCGGGATGGGCGGCCACGAACTTCTCCATGTAGGCGATGTAGGCCTCGGTCCCGACCGCCGGGGTCGGGCCGTCATCGTCAGTCAGGTTGTAGTTGCCCCAGATCACCTTGTGATCTTCCTGCACGCCCCAGGACCAGAGGTTGCCCTGCAGCTTGCCGGCTTCGGTGTTCATCAGCGACTTCTCGAGACGTTCGGAATAGCCGGCATGGCATTGACCACAGGCCTTGTCGGCGACGCCGATCGCGCCGGGATCCGGATAGAACAGGTGCGGGCCGCCGGCTTCCGCCAACTCAACGTTGGCGCCGGCATGGGCTTCCTCGGCCGTCAGGCCGCCCGGCGTTCCGCCGTGGCAGACGGTACAGCCGCCGGGGTCGCCGAACTCGGCACCCATGTCCTCGATCTGCTCGATCATCGGTCCATCGGTGAAGCGTTCAATGCCCTCGTGGCAGGACAGGCATCCCTTCTCGGCCGCGACCGTCGGGTCGACCCGTTCGGGTACTCCCTGAGCAGCCGCCGAACCGGCGACTCCTACGAGCAAAGCGACTACGAAGCCCAGAAATCTCATGGGTTCATCTCCTCTGCACGCGGCGGACCCCATGCCCCCACATGGCCGCCAGCCTAGAAGGCGGCTCCGGCACAACGCTCTGACCCAGGTCAGGAATTGTCGATTTCCCAAACGGCCGGGATGACACCAACGACCTCCGTCGTGTGCCGGTCAGCGCATCGAATCCGAGGCCATTGATTCAAATCATGGTTCGTCCCGCTGAGACCGTCAGAGTTCCGGCAACGGGGTTTTCAACCGACTGTCGTAGTCGGGGCGGGAGGCGATATGCATACATGCGGGGGGTCGGCCGCTGGCGAGGTCCTTACGACAACGGAATGCATCGCTTGTCGGCACCGGCTCTGTTCGGTGTTTCCGCCGCGCGACCGCAGTCACCATCAGACCTTTCGCAGTCTGAAGCGTGGCGACTGCCTGGACGCCGGATCCGACGAGACCTCCCGGCTGTGGATCGTCATCAGCGGTGCCGTCGCGATGAGCGCCACCCTGCCCGACGGGCGCCGCCAGATTCTGCATATCGATATGCCCGGCGATCTGGTCTGTAGCATGCTGACTCAGGACCGGGACGCCTGCGTGCTGGAAGCCCTGGACGCTGTTGAGCTGTGCGAGATCGACCTGGACTCGGGCAGCGCGACGGCGGAGGCGACCTTCGCGCTGTTCGAGCAGGCGCGCGGCCGTCTCACCCGCAGCGCCAGACAGATCATCTGCCTCGGGCGCCTCGACGCCACGGAGCGCCTCTGCAGTTTCCTCGCCGATATGGCGCGGCGCACCGGCCCCGGTGAAGAGAACCTGCGGGTCAGCCTGCCGATGACCCGCGAGGATATCGCGGACTACCTCGGTCTGAACGCCGAGACCGTCAGCCGCGTGTTCAGCCGGATCCGCAAGTCGCGTCTGGCGATCTTTCTGTCTCCGACCGAATACGTCGTGCCCAGCCTGCACGACCTCGAACGTCGCATTCCCATCGGCCTGCGTCAGACCCGGGTCGCCCAACCGGCGGGTCCGGCGGCCACCGCCTCAGCCACCCAATCTGCCCAGGAGGGCAACGCATCATGATCGTCGAACTCGGGCATTTCTGTCTGTGCCTCGCGCTGGTCGCCGCCATCGTCCAGTCGACGGTGCCGATCTGGGGTCTCCGCACGGATTCCGCGGCGGCGATGCGGGTCGCCGACAGCGCGGCTCAGGTCCAATTCCTGGGCATCGCGGTCGCCTTCGGCGCCCTGATCCATGCCTTCGTCGTCTCCGACTTCTCGGTCGCGCTCGTGGCCATGGGCTCCCATTCGGCCAAACCGATGCTCTACAAGGTGACCGGTGTCTGGGCCAATCATGAAGGCTCGATGCTGCTCTGGGTCCTGATCCTGGCCCTGTTCGGTGTCCTGATCGCCCTGTTCGGCCGCATGATCCCGGTCACCGTCCGCTCGACGGTTCTGGCTGTCCAGGGGATGATCGGGGTCGGCTTTCTGCTGTTCGTGGTGCTGACCTCCAACCCGTTCGCCCGCCTGGCAAACCCGCCGGTCGACGGCCAGGGCATGAACCCGCTGCTGCAGGATCCCGGCGTCGCCTTCCACCCGCCGCTGCTCTATGTCAGCTATGTCGGTTTCTCGACCGCGTTTTCGTTCGCCGTCGCCGCTCTGATCCTGGGGCGCGTCGACCCGGCCTGGGCCCGCTGGATGCGGCCCTGGGTGCTGCTGGCCTGGTCCGGCCTGACCGCCGGCATCGCGCTCGGCTCCTGGTGGGCCTACTACGAACTCGGCTGGGGCGGGTTCTGGTTCTGGGATCCGGTCGAGAATGCGTCGTTCATGCCCTGGCTTCTGGGTACCGCACTGCTGCACTCGGCGATCGTCGTCGAGAAGCGCTCGGCCCTGCTGAAATGGACGATTCTGCTGGCGATCCTGACTTTCGCGCTTAGCCTGATCGGAACCTTCCTGGTGCGCTCGGGTGTGCTGTCGTCGGTGCATGCCTTCGCCACCGACCCGGAGCGCGGCCTATTCATCCTGCTGCTGCTGACGATCGCCATTCTCGGCAGCCTGGCGCTGTTCGCCTGGCGCGCCCAGAGCCTGACGGACGGCGGCGATTTCGCCGTCCTGTCACGCGAAAGCGGCCTGCTGGTGAACAACATTCTGCTGGCGACCGCCTGCGCGACGGTGTTCCTCGGGACCCTGTATCCGCTGTTCCTCGATGCCCTGACCGGCGACAAGGTGACGGTCGGCCCACCCTACTTCAACCGAACCTTCTTGCCGCTGTTCGGCGTGCTCATGCTGGCCGCCGGGCTCGGTCCGTTCCTGGCCTGGAAACGGGCGCGGGTGCAGGAACTGGTCCGCCACGCGATGCGGTGCGCCATCGGCACGGCGGCCGTCACCCTCGGCGCTGCGATCGTCGGCGGTCTGACCGACCCGGTCGGCCTGCTGGGTGTGGTGATCGCCGGCTGGCTGGCGGTCGCCACCGTACTTGACATCGCCCGGCGCAGCGGCTGGCCCGGCACCGCGCCCTCGACCGCGCTCCGCCGGTTGGTCGGCCTGCCGCGCTCCGCCTGGGGCATGTATATCGGCCATGCCGGGTTGGCGATTGCCGCCGCCGGCGTGATCGCGATATCGGTCTGGCGGGTTGAGGCGATCCAGGTGCAGAAGCCCGGCACACCCGTGGAGGTCGGCGGCTACCGGTTCACCCTCCTGGAGGTCGCGCAGACGCGAGGCCCGAACTACCAGACGTCGATCGCCACCGTGAAGGTCGAAGACGACAGCGGCCTGATCACCGTCCTGTTCCCCGAGCGCCGCTGGTACCCGGTTGAGCGTCAGCCGACCACCGAGGCCGGCATCTCGACCCGGTGGCACGGCGACTTCTATGCGGTGCTCGGCGACCCGGACGGATCGGGCGGTTTCGTGACCCGGTTCTACTTCAACCCGGGTGTGCCGTGGATGTGGTTCGGCGCGCTGCTGATCACGGTCTCCGGACTGATTTCACTGGCGGATCGTCGGCTGCGCGTCGGGGCACCGGCCGGTGCCACCGCGCCGCTTGTCCAACCGGCCGAATAGGAGGCGGCGATGCAACGAAATCCGATCCTTATCGTCCTGCGCACCGCCCTGGTCGCCACCTTGGTCGCCGGCTGGCTTGGGTCGATCGGCGGAACCGCGCTGGCGATCGACGCCAGCGAGATGTTCGCCGACCCGGCCAAGGAGGCCCGCGCCCGGGATCTCGGTCGCAACCTGCGCTGTCTGGTCTGCCAGAACCAGTCGATCTTCGACTCCAATGCGGGACTGGCGAAGGACCTGCGGGCCGTCGTGCGCGAGCGGATCGATGCCGGCGACAGCGACACCCAGGTCCTGGACTATGTCGCGGCGCGCTACGGCGACTACGTGCTGCTCGGCCCTCCGGTCAACGCCAATACCTACATCCTCTGGGCCGCGCCGCTGGTGTTGCTCGCCGCGGCGCTCGGTCTGGGTGCCGCCTACATGCGCGGCCGGTCGCGGACGGTTCGTCCCGTCCAGTTGACTGACGCCGAGCGCCAGGCGGCCCAGCGAATTCTGCGAGGAGACCGGACATGACCGCGTTCTGGATCGCCGCCGCCGTCGTCGCCGCGCTGTCGGCCGCGTGGCTGGCTCGCCCGTTCCTGTTCGGCTCCCGGGTCGAATCCAATGAAAGCGAGGCTTCGGTCTCGATCTTCCAGGATCAGGCTGACGAGTTGCGCAGGGACCGCGACGCCGGATTGATCAGCGAAGGCGAGTTCGACGCCGCCCATGAAGAGATCGAGGCCCGCGCCCTGCGCGCCGCGCGCGGGATGGGGCAGGGTCTGTCGATATCCCGACGCTCGCCGCTGCTGGCCGCCGGGATCGGAGGCCTGGCAGTCGCCGGAACCCTCGGAATCTATCTGAGCCTCGGGACCCCGAACGCCGTTGATCAGCCGCTCGAGGCGCGGCGTACCGCGGCGCTGATGGAGCGCGCCGCTGCCGGCGATCCGACCAGCCGCCTGCAGCTGCTGATCGACAAGACGAAAGAGGAGCCGGACTCCTTCGAGACCTGGTGGGCGCTGGCGCACAGTTATACCGCCGCCGGCGACCACGCCTCGGCCGCCGATGCCTACCGACGGGCGGCCGAGCTGTCCGGCGACCGGCCCTCGGTTCTGTCGGCCTATGCCGAGTCTCTGACTCTGGCCAACGGCAACAAGGTGCCGACGGCGGCCCGTCTGGTGTTCGAACAGATCCTGCAGAGCACCCCGGACCCGCGGGCGCGCTACTACGTCGCCCTGTCCAAGGCCCAGGCCCAGGACTTCGAGGCCGCGCTCTCCGACTGGAGCCGACTGGCTGCCGACTCCGTGCCGGACGCGCCCTGGATGCCCCTGGTGCGGCGCGACATCGTGAACATGGCCCGGTTCCTGAAGAAGGATGTCACCTACTATCTGCCGGACGCCACGCCCCAGGAAGTGGCCAGGGCCACCGGCGCTCCGGTCGATGCCGCCCCGTCGAGCGGCCAGGTCGCTGCCCTCCAGGCAGACCTCGACGCCGACCCGATGGATCACAAGAAGTGGATCGAACTCGCGCGCTTGCAGGTGGCAAGCGGCGACGACGCCCAGGCAGCGGCGGCAATCGCCGAAGCAAAGCGTCATTTCGCCGCCGCCCCGTTCGTCTTGGCCCGGATCGATGCGGCAGCCCGGGAATTCGGACTGGACGTCCTGGAGCCGTCGACGGAGGCCAGGGTCTCTGGCCCCGGGGCCGAAGACGTCGCCGCTGCGTCCGCGATGAGCGAGTCCGAGCGCGCCGACATGATCAAGGGCATGGTCGCGGGGCTCGCCGCCAAGCTGGAAGAGAACCCGGACAACCCGGACGGCTGGATCATGCTGATCCGGTCGTACTCGGTGCTTGAGATGCCGGACAAGGCGCAGGCCGCCTACGCTGACGCCGTCGCCCATTTCGAGGGCGACGACGCCGTGCTTGTCAGACTGCAGGCCCAGGCCGCCGAGATGTTGAGCGGCGGCTGACGGCCGGCAGCCCGGCGCGGTCTGCTACTGACCCTGGCCGAGCGAATACCCGGGTTCGCCGTCGAAGCGGTACAGATGCTCGGTCTTGATGAAGTCGACGCCGCGGCCCGCCAACCGGCCCAACAAGTCGGCGACGCCCTGACCGTCCAGGATCCGGCCATCCCGGGTGGTGAACCGGCAGCGCCAATGGTCGGTGCAGAACGTCTCCGGCAGCCCGTCCGGCCACACCTTGACCCCCCGATTGGTGATGAGCGACAGCCTGTGACCACCGTCTTCCGCCGACTGCATCGTCGAGGCGAGGGTCTGAACGTCCTGCGTTGAGCATACGAACACGTCCACGCCGACCAGTTCCCGCGTGCTCGGCACACGTGGCGACGCGGTCGGAATCGCGATCGGGCGTGTGGCCGCACGATAGCTGACCGGCGCCAGAGACCGCGGCCGATCCCCGAGACGGTCGATGACCGCTTTCGTGAAGTCGACGGTTCCGACCCGCCGGCGCGACACTCCCTCACGGTGGATATCGCCGGTGTGGATACCGTCCTCGATGGTCTTGAGCCAGGCATTGTGAAGTCGCTCGGCGGCACCCGACTGGCCGGTGTGGACCAGCATCATGACTCCGGCGAGCAGCAGGCCGGACGGGTTCGCAACGCCGGCCCCGGCGAGGTCCGGTGCGGAGCCGTGAACCGCTTCGAACATCGCGCCATGGGCGCCGATATTGGCCGACGGGCCGAACCCGACCGACCCGGCGATCTGGGAGGCGATATCGCTGATCACGTCGCCATAGAGGTTCGGGGCGAGGATGACGTCGAAATCCTCGGGCGTCGCCGCCAGACGGGCGGCCGCGATGTCGATGATCATGTGGTCGCTTGCGATCTCCGGATAGTCGCGCGCCACCTCTTCAAAGACCCGGCGAAACAGCCCGTCGGTCAGCTTCATGATGTTGTCTTTGGTGAAGCAGGTAACCTTGCCGCGGCCGTTGGCCCGCGCGTACTCGAAGGCATATCGGGCGATCTTCTCGCAGCCCGGGCGCGAGACGATTTTCAGGCACTGCACCACATCGTCAGTCTGGCGATGCTCGATGCCGGCGTAGAGATCCTCCTCGTTCTCGCGCACCACCACCACGTCCATGCCAGGGTGCTTGGTTGCCACGAACGGGTCGTAGGCAACCGACGGCCGCACATTGGCGAACAGTCCGAGGGATTTGCGAACGGTCACGTTCAAGCTCTTGTAGCCGCCGCCCTGTGGGGTGGTGATCGGCGCCTTGAAGAACACCTTGGTCCGGCGGAGCGAGTCCCAGGCATCCTGGGCGATCCCGGTTGTATTGCCGGCCTTGTAGACGCTCTCGCCGATCTCGATCTCCTCGATCGCCAGACGCGCCCCGGCGGCGTCCAGTGCCCGCAGGCTGGCATCCATGATCTCCGGGCCGATGCCGTCGCCCCGGGCCACGGTGATCGGGACCGATCGCTCCGTCGTCGCGGTTTCGAGGGGGCTGCTCAGTTGGTCGGGGCTGACGGGGATATTCATCTCTGGTTCTCCGGGAAGATCTCGCACGGAGCACAGATGGTCACCGCCCATGAATTGCTGAAATTGATTTTTCAGCATGCTATCATTGCCATTCGCAATAATAGGAACCCGATGATCCCCGATCGCGCCATTGACGCCGATCTGCTGCAGGCCTTCGTCGCGGTCGTCGACTGCGGTGGCTTCTCCCGCGCCGGCGAGCGGCTGCTGCGCAGCCAGTCGACGGTTTCGCTGCAGATCAAGCGGCTGGAAAACCACCTCGGTGTGACCTTGCTCGAGCGCACGCCACGCCGTGTGGACCTGACGGGTCAAGGCGAGATCATTCTCGACTACGCCCGCCGCATCCTCGCCCTGAACCATGAACTGGCGCAGCGGGTGAAGGAGCCCGAACTGTCCGGGCTGGTGCGGCTCGGCGCGCCAGAGGATTTCGCCACCAGCCATCTGCCGCGGGTGCTAGCGCATTTCTCCGACAACCATCCGAGGGTCTCGCTGGAAGTGACCTGCGAACTCACCCTGGACGTCATCGAGCGGTTCAATGCCGGCGGTCTCGATCTCGCCTTGATCAAGCGGGAACCGACCGGTGTCCAAGGCGGTCTGCGGGTGTGGCGCGAACCTTTGGTCTGTGTGGCTCGGGATCGGACCGTTGTTGAGACCGAGGGGTCCCTGCCGCTTGCGGCATCACCCCAGCCCTGCGTTTATCGGCGCCGGATGACCCGGGCCCTCGACGCGGCCGGCAGACCCTGGCGCATGGCCTATACCTGTGGCTCTCTGGCCGGCACCCATGCCGCGGTCCGGGCCGGGCTCGGCATGACGATCCTGCCGAAGGAGATGGTCCCGAGCGATCTGACGATCCTCAGCAAGGAGGAACTGGGCCTGCCCGACCTGCGAGATACCGAAATGGCCTTGATGGAGGCCCCGCAGCTCAGCACCGCGGCCGCCCGGCTACGCGACGACATCATCCGCGAGCTGGAGCACGCGGGATAGGTCGGCAGGCGGACCGCGTCGGCGATCAGAAGAACCGGGTCAGTCGGGTGACGATAAACGAGTCCTCTTCGAAGGGGGCGAGGCCGTTGCCGTCGTCGACCTGGAGCAGCCACTGGGTCTCCAGCTCGAAGCGCCAGTGGTCGCCGATCCGACGGTCGGCTTCGAGGCGCAGCGACGTGGTGGCGTCCTCCCAATCAACCACGGCTCCCAAAAGAGCGTTGGTGTCCTGAACGTCGTTCAGCGTCAGGCGGGTGCCGAAGAACAGATCGTTGTCGAACCGGGTCCCCGGCGCATCACCGTCACGACCGTCATACAGCACCTCGGCCAGGAACCCGAGATCGGCGTCGCTTTCGACAACCTGGAACAGCGTGTACTCAAAGCCGGCGACAGTCGCCGCGAAGGCATCGCCCTGACCGCCGCGGCCGATCGCCTCAAGCTTCCAGAGCCACGCATCGGTCGTGTACTGCAGATCGAGACCGGCCTGCGTGATCTGGTCGTAGTGCGGGATCAGACGGGTGCCGTCGGACGCGGTCTCGAGGGTCGGCTCCCGCCCCGTTCCCTGGAACAGGTTCAGGCCGACATCCCAATCGCCGATGAAATGGGCGTAGCGCAGGGCGAAATCCACGTTCCATTCTTCAAGATCGGAGTCGTAGGTTGCCGCGGAATCGTCGACCGGCAGGCCCAGGCGCAGGCGACCCTCGCGGCCGGCGAAGGTCCGCTCGCGAAACCCCGGCAGCACGAACAGATCGAAACGTCCGAAATCCCGCTGCAGGGTCAGGTTGACCATCGGCTGTCCGAGGAAATCCTCCTCGTCTGTGTTCTCCACCTGGTCGATCTGGTTGATCACATTCACCAGATGGCGGGATTCAGTGACTCCCCAGAACACCCGGTTGAGCCCGACCAGCAGCTCGTAGTCGTCATCGACGCGACGCCAGTAAGCCTCTCTGAGGTCCATATGGCTGCGCTCATCGTCGCGGCCGTCGATCCGGAAAAACGGCGTCACGGTGACCTGGTGAACACCCGCGTCGTCTTCCCATTCGAGATTGGTTTCGCCGAACAGCGACGGCTGCAATCCGTCCATCTGGTCAGCGAATTGCGGGTTGTGGACGAAGAGACGGCCTTCGACACCGATCTCGCCGGACACCCGTACGGCATCCAGACCATCGGCGCGGGTCTCGACCGCCTGAAGAGTCGCCACAGAGATCCCGGCCGCGAGCATACAGCCCGCGGCCCGGAACAATGGATTGCTCATGGTGAGTCGGGTCCCGGAGTGATCAGCGCAGACGACTCAGGACGCCTTTGACGAAATCCCGATCCTTGAGCCCGGTCTTGAAGGCATAGTCCTCATACAGCAGGTCGGTGCTTTTGCCGGTCTGGTGGTTGACCATCTCGAAGCGATGGCTGCGCCAAACCCCGCCCGGATACTCCCGGTAGTCGAGCAGCGTCAGCGTCTTCAGCAGATCGCCGCGACGGTCGTAGAAGTCGACCTTGCGCACCTGGAAGATCTCCTGATCGATCCAGGACACCTGGCGCGAATAGCCGGAGTTCTCGTAGCGCGGAATCCGCTCCACCACGTCGGTGGCAAGACCGTCGATAACCTCTTCGCCCATGTAGCGGTAGGTGTACTTGTTCAGTTCCAGGGCGGTGAAATCTTCGAACGCGAATTCCGAGCCGACGAACGGCCCGGACTTGTTCTTTGAGGAGATCCGCTTCACGCGCTTGAGCGCCGGCAGATAGAGCCACTGATCGTCCGGGTCCAGGATCCTGGCGTGGCTGAGCAGCGCGGTCCCGTCGATGTCCTTCGGTCTGTCGAACAGCACCAGGCTCTTGTCGCCGAGTTCCTCATCGGGAATCTCCAAGGTGGTGATCTTCAGCGACCGCTCTGCCTCCTGCCCCGCCTGGTTGCGCAGCACCATGCGCAGGTCGACGACGCTGTCGGTGAACCCACGGTCCGACCGGTCACTGCGGGCAGCGATCTCGAAGCCCTTATCCTCTGGGCTTTCGGCCAGGGCGGGCAGGCCGCCTCCCAACCCAGCGACGAGCAGGGCGGCGGCAACGGTGGTTACGGCGTTACTCGGCCGCAGCCAAGGACGGGTCGGCATCGACATCTCCTTTGGTTTCGGTCTCTTTGCGACGGTGGCCCAGCATCAGCAGGGCCGGCAGCAGCAGGAAGTCCACGATCAGAGCAACCACCACCGCCATGGCCGTCAGCAGGCCCATTTCGGCGTTGATCTTGAAGGTGGACAGGGACAGGACCGCGAAGCCGAGCGCCAGGATCAGGGCGTTGGCCGCAACCGCGGTCCCGACCATGCTGAAGGCGTAGCGGATGGCATCGGGCACCTCGAGGCCTTTCTCGCGGATGCCCCGCTGGTACTTGGTCAGCAGGTGAACGGTGTTGTCGACGATGATGCCGAGCGAGGTCGCCGCCACCGTCGCCGCCGCCAGCCCGACGATACCGACCAGGGCGGCCCAGAGACCGAACGTGATCAGGATCGGAATGGCGTTGGGGATCAGGCTGAGGCCGCCGAGCGTCAGGCTGCGCAGGGCCAGGACCATGATCACCATGATCAGCCCGACCGCGATCGCGTTGCCCTGAAGCATGCTCTCGATGTTGCGCTTGGCGATATAGGAGAACATCACCGTGGCACCGGTCGGCGCGTTCCACATGTACTCGGGCGCGTTCTCGCGCAACCAGACCTGCGCCTCGTCGATCAGCGCCCGGGTCTCGACGGTCGACACGTCGCCCATGGTCGCGGTGACCCGGGTGGCCGACTTGTCGATGTTGATCCGGTCGTTCAGATCCAGCCCGAACGGCAGGGACAACTCGTAGAGCAGCAGGTACTGCGCCCCGAGCTCACGGTCGTCCGGCACCCGGTAGTAGCTCGGGTCGTCGCTGTGCATGTTCTTGTTCAGCCGCTTCATGATGTCGGACAGGCTGTAGACATGGGTCACGTCCGGGTGGGCGCGTAGCCACTCGGTGAAGCGGTCCAGGGCCTCCAGGAACTCCGGTTCGCTGACCCCGCCCGGGCCGGTCGAGGGCACGGAGAACTCGATCGGGTACAGCCCACCGAGATTGGCCATCGCGAAGTCGGTGTCCTGGCGGAACTGGATCGACCGGTCGAAGTACTTGGTCCAGGAGTCGTCCAGGTCGATGGTCGGCACCAGAGCCGTCAGCACGACGGTCGCCGTCCCCATGATGATCAGGATCGGCCGGAAGCGGGCGATCACGAAGTCGGCGATCCGTTCCATCAGGCTGGTCCCGAACAGAGTTCCAGAACCCGGCCGGTTGCGGATCGGCAGCAGGCTCATGACGGCCGGCAGGAACGAGATCGAGACCACCCAGGCCGCGATGATCCCGACCGCAGTCATGTTGCCGAGGTGGTTGAACGGCGGCGAGTCCGAGAAGTTCAGCGCCATGAACCCGACCACGGTCGTGATGCTGGTGATCGTGACGGCGAGGAAATTGATGCGGATCGCCTCGACGATGGCGTCGATCTTCGACATGCCGTCGCGCAGGGATTCGCGCATTGAGATCAGGATATGGACGCTATCGGCGATCGCCAGGGTCAGAATGATGGTCGGCGCCGTCAGCGAGACCGGGGTCAGCAGCACGCCCATGAAGCCCGCCGCCCCCATGGCCGTCATGCTGGAGAACATGATGACCAGAAGGGTCGCGAAGGTTCCGCTGACGGTGCGTAGGGTGACCAACATCAGCACCAGCAGGGCGCCGTACATCAACGGCACCAGGGTCGCCAGATCCCGCATGCCGGACTCGGCGAAGGTGTTGTTCAGCATCGAGATGCCACTGAGCGCGACCGTCAGGTCCGGGTTCTGCGCCCGCACCTGCTCGGCCATGGCGCGCGCGACCGCAACCGCTTCCGGGACTTCCTGGATGCTGAGTTCGGGATACTGCAGGACGACGTTGACGCCGGTGGTCTGGGCGTCGGCGGCAATCAGGTTGTTGAACAGCAACGGCTCCGCCAGCGCGATCGCCTGCCTTCGGGACAGTTCCTCGGCGCTCAGGGCCTGACCGTCTTCGATCAGGTCCTCGACGATCAGGTCATCCTCGACCGACCACGTGTGCTGGAAGTTCGAGATCGAGTCGACCCGGATCGCATAGGGGATCTTCCAGGCTTCTTCGGTCAGCCGTTCGATCGCGTCAGCGACATCCGGACTGAAGACCTTGCCGTCCGCCGGCTGAATCACGAACAGGAAGTTGTCGTTCTTGGTGTAGGTCTGCTGGAATCGTTCAAAAGCCACCAGTTCGGGGTTGTCGGAGGAGAAGAACACCCGGTAGTTGGTCGCGAAATCGAGGAACCGTGCCCCGCTCGCCATGCCGACAACCGCCAGCAGGGTGGCCAGAATCACCAACCAACGAAAGCGGATTATCCCGCGGGCCAGGGCGACGGCGAACCGGTCGACACCTTCATGCCGGGCAGCGATGTCTTTGGGGTTGGGGAACTTGGCGGCGTCAGCCATCGAAGACTCCTCATGCATGCCTTGCCAGATCAACCGGCCGTCCCGCCACCCCGGCGATCGGCACGGAAATTCGGAACCAAACGGTCAATAACTGGGTTTATGGACCGGTCGATCAACAATGTCACGTGCAAAAATCGACCGGCCGGGGCGGACGCAAACCGCCGCTGGGGGCAACCTGCGCAGGCAATGTTTCAGGTTGATATCAGGGGGCAAACCGCACACGGCCCAGAGCAGATCCGGACTAAATGATGTCGGCGGCGGCGATATCATCGCACCGGCGGTGTCACTCTAAGTAATTGATTTAGAGCGAAATATCATGATGAGGTGGAATCCAGGGGATCGCCTTCAAGAATGCGTGATCCGATCTACCCGAAGAGCTGGACCGCCGTGTCAGCGATCGTGTGCGCCTGGGCTTCCGGTACTCCGCCGCGTAGCGACAGGATCATGCCGAACAGGATGGTCAGGTAGGTCGACGCGAGGTCCTCGGCCGGCCGATCGGTGCGGATCTCGCCAGCCTCCTGGCCACGGCGGATCAGGTCGACGAAGACCTCCCGCTTCCGGGCGTAGTGCGCCATCAGCAGGTCGCGCACGTGCGGATCATGCGGCGCGAGTTCGACCACCGTGTTGATGGCGAAACACCCGGACTGGCCGCCGCACCGCCCCGACATGATCTTGATGCCCTCGTGGAGATAGGTCTCAAGCGCCTGGCGCGGAGACAGCGACGGATCGAGCACGGCCAGATGGTCGTCGCCGGTTTTCTGCAGATAGGCTTCCAGGGACTTCAGGAACAGCGAATGCTTGTCGCCGAACGCCTTGTAGAGGCTGCCCTTCTGCAGGCCGGTGGCAGTCATCAGGTCGTGAATCGACGTTGCCTCATAGCCGCGCGCCCAGAATGCCTCCATCGCGGCATTCAGGACGTGGTCGTAGTCAAATTCACGCGGGCGGGCCATGGGGCTCTTTGTCGAAATTCAAGGTCTGTTCTCAGAACTTATAACCTAGAATTCGGAACCATTCAGTCAATAATGGCGGGAATCGATTTTTCTCGGACGATTCCACGCCAGCGGATCACTCGAAAATCTTAGAAACGTCCGCCTCGGAATGGCCGTCCTTGATCTCACGAAGCCGGAGATACAGCACCGTCTCCAGCACGACCTCGTAGGCGTAGACCGAACTGATAGCGGCGGCCATCAGGACAGAGGCACCTGGTCCCCACGTACTGAGGACCGCCGCGTGCATTCCGGCCTCAGCGAAGTCGAGCGCGACCGAAACGAGAACCATCAAGACGACGGCGGGTTGAACGACCAAGAGAAATGTGAGGGCGATGAGACCCGGCACCACAAACGCCAGGATGCCGGCGAAGATGAAACCCGTCACCACGATGCCGCACCCTATAAGAGGAACGGCGCGGAGCAGGAGGACAGCCGTGTACAGGCTCCACCGGAGTTTCTTGCGCTGCCAGGCGTCGAAGGTCACCAGCACGATCAGGCCACTGGCGAGTGCCCAGACAGCGCCGTGGACAATGACCGCGACAAGGCTGTCGATCACGAAGGACCAACCATCCCTGGCCGTCGCGAAACTCGGCTCAGGAAACTCAAATCCGCCGAGTTGGACAATGAAGGCCGGGACAAAAGCCAGACCCAGGAAGACCGGTAGCCGCCTGCAGAAAATCGAGACTGTATCGCGCAGGATTGCCGCCAACCCGAGGGGTGGTCTCGCGTCCACGGTCATCTGGACTCCTTTTCCGGGGCGGGGCCCATTGGAACGGAGTCTATTCGAACACCTCGACGATCTGCTCGGGCGTGATGCCCTCCTTGATCTCCCTAAGCCGGGCGTAGAGCAGGGCGGGATAGATGTACATGAAGCCCGTAACGATCGCTTCGACGGCTGAGGACAGCACAACGCCGACATAAGAGTCGAGACTGGCCACGAGCGGGTCGAGCAGTACGCCCTGAACGGCCCCCAGGACAATCCCGCATCCCCAGATTGCGACCAGCCCGCCGGCAATCGGCCACCGATAATCCTTCGTAAGGTCAACGGACCGGCCGAGCCCGCCAAAGCCCGCCCGTTCAATGACGATGGCGGGCATCAAAATCGAGAACACAGCTGCCACCCATAACCCCGGGATCAGTAGCGCCACCGCCGCTACGAGGATCATCAGAGTCGAGATGATTGAGCAGATAACCATGGGGACCAGGCTTCGAAACGTGCTGGAGACATAGAGCCCCAAGCGAAAAGGCCGGCCCTGCTTCGCGTCATAGGCGGCTAGCGTGACGAAGCCGATCGACAGAGCGCCCGCGACAACCAGGACAAAGAACGCCAGTGCACCAACACCGCGCCCGGCTGACACCCCAAGAGGATCGTTGATGAGCCCGACGCCGCCCCCGATCGCCAAGAGAAAGACGGCGGCGAAAAGCCCTGGCAGAAAGGCCAGCAGAACGAACCAGTGGATCTTCCGGAAGAACAGGGAGAACGTCTCCCCGATCAAGCGACCCACCCCAAGAGGTTCTTTGACCGCGACCGCCTCCGCCATTGCACTACCCCCTTCTGATCGATCGATTGCCTTTGGTTGCGGCCCACCGGCGCGAGCGGTTGCACAGCCCTCTCGGGAACATCGCAAGCCGACGACGGGTCAATCAGACCATCGCGAATCACCCTGCCGCAATACCCGAATTCCGGGAACTGGGTCAGCCAGGCTATCGCTTGTCCGATCGCGCGTAGGACCGGTGGAACTTGTCGCTGCGGTCGTCGCCGAACAGCCGACGTTGCTCGAGAAAAGCCCGCTGTTGCGCATAGGACGCCCGCAGGAAGGCCTCGGAATCGCGGTGTCGCACGCGGTCGGTGTAGCCGATCTTGGCCCGCACCTTCTCGGCGATCGCCGCCAGGCTGGTCTGCCGGCGATACTGCGCCTCAACGCCCGCGCCCGTATCGCCCTGCCCACCGGTCTGCAACACCTGTTCCAGCACCTGAAGCTCGTAGCGCCCGTAGTGCTCGAGCTGATGTGGCTGGAATTCATACGCCTCGCCCGACCCGGCCCGGGCGGAAGCCGGCGCCGCCGCGATATCGGGCAGCAGGATCAGCTTCGGACGGCGGATGACATAGGTGCCGGCGATCATGTCACCGAGCCGCTGGTGGCGCCGGTTGAACAGCGGGAGCACGATCAGCACCCCGACCCAGAGCACGATCAGCGCCTGTTCCCAACCGCCGAAAGAACCGATGAAGAGCAGATAGGTCCCGGGCACGAAGACCTCGAACTCCTTCATCAGGTTGCGGGCGACCACCGCATGGGCGGTCAGCCCCCGGCCGTCGGCCGACACCACCTGCAAGCCCAGCATGCGCTTGCCGAGAGTGCGTCCGTTCCAGAGCAGTTCAGCGGCCACGTAGTAGGGCACGCGGATCGCGAAGAACAGCATCACCCAAAGCGCGAATACCGGTGCCCCCCCGGTCACCGATCGCAGTGCCAGAACGGCAGCCACCAACAGGGCGAACGTGATCGCAAGGTCGGCCAGTTGGGCGGCGAAGCGCGCGCCGATACCGGCCACCTCGAAGTGGATCGGGACCCCTTCCGGGGGTGTGAGGGTGTTGACCGGAGAGGCTTTGTCGCGGCCGAAGAAGCGCCGGCGTTTCGCGCCGCCAGCGGACGGGGCCTCGGACTGTACAGCCATCAGCCGGGGCCCTCCGGCCGGCGGCCGCCCAGCACGAACCAGGACAACCAGATCGCGCCCAGCCCCCAGCCGATCAGCAACCGGCTGTCGGTATCGGTCACCAGTTGCCGGGCAAACCCCTCGATCAGGCCAGCCACCAGCAGCATGAGCGCCGCCACAATCGCCAGTTTTGCCGCATCGCGGCCGTGCCATCGCAGGGACTCGCCGCGGCTGCGCGGGCCTGGAAACAGAACGGCCATGCCGAGGCGGAAACCGCCGCCGAGCGCGATGGCGATCGCCGACAGTTCGGTCACGCCGTGGATCGACAGCCAGCCGAACAGGTCCCAGCCGATGCCGCGGTCGACGTACAACGCGGCAAACGCCCCGAGGGTGAGGCCGTTGAAGAAGCCGAGCAACGCCGTCGGCAGGCCGATCACGACCCCCAGGCTGAAGGCGAAGAAAGCAATCCGCGTGTTGTGTGAGAACAGGTAGGCGGCGAACGCCCCAAGCTGATCCAGCGGCGTGGTCGCCCCGTCATACAGGCCGGCGAGCAGATCCTCGGTCTCGGCAGATGGGCCCCGGCCCGCCGCCAATCCACCGGGCACGAACGCGTCGAACCAACTCGTGTCCTCAAAATACAGGATGTAGGCGAGAACGGCTCCGATACCGAGAACCAGGAAACCCGCCAGGATATGGGCCGCTGACCGGCGGACCGCCTGAGGGGCGGAGGAGACAAAGAACCGCCGGACCAGGCCACCGAGCCTTTCCTGGGGGGCGTAGACCGCCAGATAGGCGCGCCCCGTCAACGCCTCGAGATAGGTCAGCAGGGCCTGGTCGAGCGAGATTTCCCGGGCGACCGACAGCGATGTGCAGACCGCGCGATAGAGGTTGGCGAGTTCGCGGGTTTCCTCGAAGCTCAGCGCCTTGCCGCCGCCGGATCCCAAGCGTCACAGCAGGTCTTCCAGACGCCGCCAGTCGGCCTCGCGCTCCTGGCGGAAGCGGGCGGACCGGAACAGGTCGGTGTCGGCCGTCATACGACCTCCCGCGCCTTCAGGTCGATATAGGTCGACACCAGCCGGGCCGAGACCTGGGCCGGCTCGGCATCGACCACCACGACCCCGAGCCGGGAGAGCCGTTCCAGCACGATGCGTCGGTCGCGCCTGAAATCGGTCGCCGAGAGCGCCAGCGCGGCAGCGTTCAGAGATCCGACGGGTTCGGTCGCCAGGACCTCGACCGCCGGATCCCGCAGGGCGACGAAGACCACCACGTGGCGCTGGCCGAGGGTACGGACATTCTCCACCAGCAGTTCCGCGCCGGTGGTGTCCACAAAGTCGGAGAACACCACCACCAGGCTACGTCGCTGCAGACGGCCGAGCAGGTGCACCATCGCCAACGTGTGGTTGGATTCCCGGCTCGAGTAGTCGAGATCGGCGGTCCGGCGGCGCAGCTTGGGGAACACGCGGCGTCCGGGCTCCGGCGGGTCGAAGTGCCGCGGGCGATGATCGTAGGCGAACAGACCGACCAGATCGCCGCCGACGGCTGCCGCCCAGGCGGTGGCGAGGGCTGCGTTGACCGCATGGTCGATCTTCGGCAGTCCGGCGATCTCCTCACGCATGAGGTAACCGTTGTCGAGCGCGATCACGACATGATGGTTGCGCTCGGCCCGCATTTCCTTGGCAACCAGACTGCGGTGACGGGCCGACCGCTTCCAGTCGATCGACCTAGCATCCATTCCGGAGACGAAGTCGCGGAGCTGATGAAACTCCGAGCCCTCCCCCTTGACCATGTTCTCCTTGGCGCCGAACAGCTGCGAGCGGACCGATACGTCGATGATGCCTGAGTGCACCAGGCGCAGGTTGGGAACCACTGCGATCTCCAGGTCGATCGGAGCGCTGGGAGCAAACTCAAACAGCCCCAACCGGCTCGGCCAGAGCAACCAGAGCCTGGGCACCCGCCAGAGCCCTCGCCGCCGGGCCCGCACCGACAGTCGGAGGCGACCGATTCCGTCGGCTCCCAGGCCGAAGACCCCCTCCGCCGGACCGTCCAGACCCTCCGGCCAGTCCAGCCTGCACTGGACGCCAGGCGCGGGTGCGGGGGTCAGCGACAGGAAGATCTCGGCCTGATCTCCGGTGAAGACCTGGTCCGGGGCCCGGCCCGCGACCGCGGGCGGACGGCGCGCGCTGACAAGCCAGTCGACCAGCAGTGCGGCCGCCAGAACGGGCCAGACGATCAGCGCCACATCACGTGCCTCCCCTCCGAGGCCGACGGCCAGCGCCGACGCGACCAGAGCGCCCGCCGCCAGCAGCAGAGCCCGGCCGCTGGGTCGGATCATCGCGGCGCCTCGATCTGGTTCAGCACATTGGCCAACACGTCCGGCGCGGTCCGGCCTTCGATTTCCGCCGTCGGACCGAGCACCACGCGGTGGCGCAGCGCCGGCATGAACAGCCGTTGAACATCGTCCGGGATCGCATAGTCGCGACCGTCGAGCGCAGCCACCGCCCGGACCGCGCCCGCCAAGGCATCGGCCGCCCGGGTCGAGGCCCCGTGCTCGATGTTGGGATCCGACCGGGTCGCCCGCACGAGGTCGACGATGTATCGCAGCAGGCTGTCGTCCAGCCGGATGCCGTCGACCAGCGCCCACCCGGCGGTCATGTCCTCGAGAGTCGCCATCGTTCGAAGCTCGGCGGTGCGGGTGTTGATGTCGACCGGTCGGGCCGCATGGCGGCGCAGGATCTCGAGTTCTGCCGCCTCTTCGGGAAAGTCGATGACGATCTTGAACAGAAATCGATCGAGCTGCGCTTCCGGCAGCGGATAGGTGCCCTGGTGCTCGATCGGGTTCTGGGTGGCGACAACGAAGAACGCATCGCCGAGCGGATGGTCGGTACCGTCAATCGTTGCCAGGCGCTCGTTCATCACCTGCAGCAACGCGGCCTGGGTCTTCGGCGGTGCCCGGTTGATCTCGTCGCCCAGCAGAACATCGGTGAAGACGGGCCCGCGGGTCAGCCGGAACTCGTTGGTCCGGAAGTCGAAGATGCTGGCGCCCAGGACGTCACCGGGCATCAGATCCGGGGTGAACTGAATCCGCCCGAAGTCCAGGGACAGCACAGATGCAAAACTGCGCGCGAGCAGCGTCTTGGCGGTGCCCGGCGGGCCCTCGATCAGGCAATGGCCGCGGGCGAACAGTGCGACCAGAAGCAGATCGACGGCCTCGTCCTGCCCATGGACGGCCTTACCGATTTCAGCGCGAATGCGATCAGCGAGGCCTCGAAGCGCGTCCAAATTCATGCATCACCTGTGTGTAGCAGCTCTCGAAATCGTGCAGCGGCCCGGCGACCTGATTACCGGGAGCTGCGGTTGGAAGATCCTGCAGCGCCCGGGCCGTCGCCCCAAAGGCCGCGGACAACGGCGCGTCCCGTCGCTTGAGAACCGATTGAATGGCCTCGAGCAGGTCGGCCGATCGCGCGGCGCGGCCAGCGAACACCTCGTCCGCGAGGTATTGCAGGCGGGCCTCAACATGCGCCCGACCGAGGTCCCCGTCCTGACCGGAAAGCCGCAGAAGGCGCGCGCGGGCGGCAAGGCTGGCCTCCTTCGAGGCCTCAGGCGCCGCCGGCGGATCGCCCGCAACCGGTCCGTAACGAACGACGGAGCGCCAGAGCGTGAGTGCGATCAGAATGCCGATACCAACCCAGATCAGCGAGAACGGATAGGCGAAGAGCCGGGATCTGTCTTCGGCATCACCGCCGCTGCTGGCATCGGCCCGACGCCGGGCCGCCTCGGCCCACGCATCGGGGGCATAGTCGACAACGATCGTCCCTCCCCGCGCCAGGGCAGGCAGCATGTCGAGTGCGATCGCCGCGTTATCCCCGAGCCTCAACCCGTGCGCGTTGAGAAGATCGGGATCGCTCAGAACCCAATACGACGTGCCGTCCTCGGTACATCGGGCCAGCAGGAGGTCGTCCTGGCGCGCGATCACCGGTCGACAGTCGCTGCCCCGCAGAACCTGGGGGAAGTAGATCTCCGCCGTCAGACGCGGCGATCGTCCTTGGGCGGTGAAACGGCCGAAGGTCTCGCCGGTGAAAGCCACGTCTCCAATCCCATTCCACCCAATCGGCCGCTGCCCGCCGTCCCGTTCTGGGTCCGGCAACGCCAACTCCGGGTGAGCCTGACCGGAGAGCCGCATGCCGGTGCGCCATTTGGGCAGCACCAGCAGGGTCGGCAGCGATTTGATCTTGCGGCGGATGACCTGCCTGGTCGCGTCCCGTTCATCGCGCTGAAAGATCAGATCCTGCTCGGTCTGCGGGACCGGGCGGACCGCGTCCAGATGGCTGTCGTACAGCGGCAGAATCCGTAAGCCGACCGAGTCCGGATCGACTTCTCGCCCGCCGACCACGCGTAGCGCGTTGACGTCGTTGGACTTGAGCCACCCGACCAGGCCGTCGAAACCGACCGCCGAACGGGACAGAGGTCGCGGCTCCGGCTCCGACAACAGCCAGAACCCCACCCCCAGCGCCCCGAGGAACCCGGCAAGCACCAGCAGATCCGTTGTCCCTCGCCGGTGCGGCGATCCGATCGGGCCGGTCGCCCCGGTGCCCGCCGACGTGCTCATGATGCCGGCCGTGCGGCGATGATCTTCTCGGCAGCCGCCAGGCAGGTCTGAAAGACTGACTCGGACAGTGGCCGCCCCCCGAAATTCACAACTTCCGATGCCAGGACGAGTTGCCGCAACGCCGGCAGTTGCGGCCATGACGGTGGCAACTGCCGCAGGACCTCGCGGGAGGTCTGGCTCGGGGCGATCTTGCGGCCGTTGGCATCGGCAGCCCGCGTCAACGCCAACCTCACAAGGTGGGCGAGGGCGATCCGACGATCAGCGAGCCCGGCGATCGCCGCCAGGTCAAATGGCCTCTGCATCTGCGGGTCCGGATCGACCGCCGCGCTGGGAACTGTCGGACGCGTGCCCGCTTCCGGTTCCTGATTGAAGGATACCCGCAACCGTCCGCCGTAGCGGGCGAACAGAAAGATCACCCCGCCGAGCACCAGCAGGGCGATCACGGTGACGATCGGGTCCAGCTCGATCCGGCTCTCCCCACCGGATCCCTGGTCAGACCTTGAGGGCGGCGGTTGGTCCTGCCAGTCGACATCGACCTCCGGGGTGCTGTCCGAAAGCGCATGGTAGCGCACGCCGACGTTGACACCCCGACCCCGGACCGCATCGGCATAGCGCTCCCCCATAGCCGAAATCGGCGCCGCAACCTCGCGGGCCGACGACGAAGGCGTGGCGGCCAGCGCCAAGAGGCAAAGCCCTCCCACGAAACAAACGGTCCGGGCCAGCGATGTCACAGGGCTGCAACTCATGATGGGATCACTGGCAGAGCCTATTGCCCCCGTTGCCGACGAACAACACACGTCATGTGGTGCTTGCATCCGGTGCGGGACCAGCAGCAATTCTAACCAGTCGACCACGCCCAAGAGGTCGTCAATTGACCGAAATCAGGGCTGCCACGGGCGCTGCGCAGTAGCGTCTTGAGACTGCCATGCGTTCGCCTGCCGGCGACGCATTTCTAGCGGACAGGCGGATACGATACGGGAGGTCGGAGAGCATGCAGCGACACGTGGTGCCGGATGTGGTGCGGGATCAGGATCTGTTGACTCTGCCGCCAGGGGCGTCGGTTCAGGATGCGGCCCACCGTATGCGCGAGCGCAGGGTCCGGTCCGTTCTGGTGGTCGAGGCGGAACGCCTTGTCGGCATCTTCACGGGAACCGACCTGATCGACCGGGTGGTGGCCGAGGGGCGGCCGGCCGGCATCACCTCACTGTCCGAGGTCATGACCGCGGAGCCACAGACGGTGACGTCCGGCACGCTCGCGATCGAAGCGCTGCAGACCATGCATGAGGGCGGGTTCCGTCATCTGCCCGTGGTCGACGATGGTCAGCTGGTCGCGATCCTGTCCCGGCGCGACTTCCTGAAGGACGAAGAAGACGAGATCGCGCGCGAGGAACAGCTCTGGCAGCGACTGTGACCGGCACCCGATGCCACCGCTTGCGGCACTGTGGCAGACTGCCGGGATTCGATCCCTGACAGCGGGCACGGGAGAACGCCAGCATGGCGCCGATTGACGGACAGAAAGCCTTCAAGGCGGAGTTGGAGCGCCTGCTGCGCGCCCAGATCCCGCTCATCCACATCAACTCGTTCGAGGAAGAGCGAGTCCTTGAGACCTGTCTCGATGTCACCAAGGACATGAATCGTCACGCGCTGATCTGGAGCACGGCGCGCGGCGTGTTCAACCCGAACGTTGCCAGCGGCCACAAGGGCGAATCCCTGCCGATGGCCGATCTGGTGGCCGCCCTGCAGGCCTTCGAGCAGTCGATGGACAACGCGATGGCGGCCGAAGACGGCATGATCTTCGTGCTGCTCGACCCCTACCCGTATCTCTCCGACCGCAACAGCAACCCGATCTACCGTCGGCGGCTGCGGGAATTCAGCGGGGCGATCCGCACCAAGGCCTGGAAGGCGAGCTGCATCATCGTCGCGCCCAGTCTCAATGTGCCTTACGAACTGGAACGGGAGGTCACCGTCGTCGACTTTCCCTTGCCGACCCGCAAGGAGATCCGCAGCTATGTCCGGCACTTCGTCGACCAGGTCGAGAAGTCCGACCGGATCGAGCTCGGTGACCCGGCGCCGCTGCTGGTCGAACGGTTGACCGAGGCCGCCATCGGCCTCAGCCATCGGGAGCTGGAGAACGCGCTCGCCTACGCGGCGATCGACGACCTGACGCTGGACACCGCCGACGTCCAGCAGATGTTCCGCCAGAAGCGTCAGACCATCCGCAAGTCGGGGCTTCTGGAGTTCATCGACAACGAGAACCTCGCCCTGGACCTGGTGGGCGGACTGGACCGTCTGAAGCGCTGGCTCGGCCGGCGCCGGGCGACGCTGACCGCCGCCGGCAGCGAGTTCGGCCTCGAACCGCCGAAAGGCGTCCTGCTGACCGGGGTGCCCGGCTGCGGCAAGTCGCTGTCGGCGAAGTGCGTGGCCGCGAGCTGGCAGCTGCCGCTGATCCGCTTGGACATGGGTCGGGTCTTCTCGTCCCTGGTCGGTGCGTCGGAAGAGCATATGCGCCACGCCATCAGTGTGGCGGAGGCGGTGTCGCCGTGCGTGCTGTGGATCGACGAGATCGAGAAAGGGCTGATGCGGCCAGGTCAGCATGTCGGGGATTCCGGCGTCTCAATGCGCGTGCTCGGCACCTTCCTGACCTGGATGCAGGAGAAGCAGACCCCGGTCTTCGTGGTCGCCACCGCCAACGAGATCTTCCACCTTCCGCCGGAAATCCTGCGCAAAGGCCGGTTCGATGGGGTGTTCTTCGTCGACCTGCCGACCCCGACCGAACGGCGCGAGATCATCGACATCCACATGGCCCGGGTCGGCCGCACCGGTGATGGTGTGAACGTGAAAGCCCTGTTGACCCTGTCCGGGGGGGCGCCCGGCGCCGGCGGGGCCGGCATGACCGGGGCCGAGATCGCGGCCTGGATCGACGACGCCATGCTGCTGGCCTACGAGCGATATGCCGACGGCGGGGATGCGACACTGGGGATGGCCGACTTCGAAACCGCCCTGGAAGAGATGACCCTGCTTGCCCAGGTCCGAGCCGATGAACTGGTCGGCCTGCGGCGCTGGGGGGCCGAACATGCGCAACTGGCCTCGACGGCACCAGCCCACGGAGGCTGACGACCGACGTCTTTATGGAACCCGGTACCGTCCCCCGAAGCTCGGGTCCTCTTCGATGCAGGCCAGGAAAGCGTCGACCACATAGGGGTCATAGGTCCTGTCGCGGCCGGCGACAATCTCGGCCACGGCGTGGCTGTGGTTGAACGCCCGACGATAGGGCCGATCGCTGCACATCGCGTCGTAGCTGTCCGCGACCGCCAGGATCCGGGCTTCCACGCAGATCATGTTGCCGATCAGACCATCGGGATATCCGCTGCCGTCCATGCGTTCGTGGTGATGGCGAATCATGTCCGCCACCGGCCAGGAGAGACTGACGGCATCGAAGATCCGGCTGCCGATCACCGTGTGCCGTTTGATGACGGTGAACTCGTCCGCCGATAACGCACCCGGCTTGTTGAGGATCTCCGATGGGATTCCGATCTTGCCGACGTCGTGGACCAGGGCGCCGATCTCCAGACCCCGGCGCACCCCCGCCGGCAGACCCCGCGCCAGGGCGATCCGGCCGGCGACAAAGGCGACGTTCTCCTGGTGGCGCGTCACGCTTTCATGCTGCATCTCCAGCGCGCGCGACAGCGCCCCCAACATGTCCGTCAGGACCGTGTAGATCGACTCGCCTTCGAACCGGTTCATCGAGGTCGCGCGAACGTCCTCAATCTCGGCCAGCTTGCGGCCCAGAACCCGCCATCCCGACGCGATGAATTCCTCGGCACTGGTCGCCACGTCGTGGTCGTAGGGCGCCGGCGCATTGCCGACGCCGACGATGGCGATGATCCGATCGCCCCCAAAAACCAGGAGACTCATGTGTCGGTGCAGGGGGAAATGGCCTTCCGGAAGCCGCTGCTGGTCCGGCAGTGCGCCATAGTCATTGTGAATGGCAGTCCGGCGGTTGCGCACGCAGTCTGCCCAGATGCCGGCAGCCGGCAGAGGGTAGTGGCTGTCGTGCACTGTGGTGCACCCGCCGATCACCGCGTCTGACCAGACGTTGAGTTGGATCTCCCGGGACGCCTCGTCGTAGAGATGCAGATAGCCGATCTCACTGCCGGTCAGCTCGACCACCAGGTCGAGAAAGGCCTGATAGGCATCGCGTTCCGTGAGAAAGCGCCGATCTTCAAACGCTGCCAGACGTGAGACTTCCATGAGCCGATGATCCACCCGGGGCCATCTAAAATCTACGGTTGTTTACCCTACTTGGTAGCGGGAACGATATTTACCACTCACAAATTGTGGATATTGGCGCGCGCGAACGGAGAACGATCCGAGATCGCACCACGATAATTTCGAAACGAGGTCCAGAAAGATCCGGCTTGACCGCGAGATGACCCCGAGCACGTCGCGTGCCAGCGTCTCACGGACCTGCGCCGCGGTCAGGCGGGCGCTCTCACGCGCAATGTCCGCGTCTACAATGTTACCGAGGCCAACCGTCTGGGCGTCCAGGAAGTCCTCGGCAGCCAACATCGACTGTTCGACTTCCTGAGCCTTCCCTCCGTAGTAGCCCAGAGCGTCCTGGACCACGCGTTCGGCGGCTTCGATCTGGCCCAGGGCCGAGACGACATTGGAAAGTACCGGCGGCCGCAGGCCTATATCCGTCGCCAACAGCGACCGGAACTGGATGTCGACTTGGCTCCCGTCCGCCGACTTCAGAACCTTGTAGTCACCCTCGACGCCGCTTTGGCCGGTTGGCGTCAAGGTGAAGGAGTAATCGGTATCGACATTGGGCGAGCCGACTTTCTGGACCGTGAAGTTGGTCGGCCCTGTCGCGTCGTAGGCGAAGGTCAACGATCCTGAGGCATTCGGCGGATTGACGGCCGCCGAGTCGACGATCGAGCCGTTGTAGACCAGACGGATCTGACCGCCCCCCGACTCGGTCGCTGTAAAGTTCACCTGAAGCAGACCGGCTTGGGTTCCGAGAGCGTGGCTGTTGCTCCCCGGGCCGTTCAGTGTGAACACCGTGCCCTGATCCGGCGGTGGGGTGAAGGCAAGGCTCGGCTGGTCGGTGTTGATCAGATTGAGCGATCCGAACGTTGCCCCGTTCGCCATCAGATCGATTTGGTCGAGCAATTCGTTGATATCGTTTTCGACAATCGGTTGGCGGGCCGCGTCGGTGGAGAAGTACTCAACGGTCTTCTTCTTCAGATCCGTCAGCAGTTCCGAAATCGCTGTTGCCCCGGCGATCGTCACCGAGAGAGCGCCTTTGGCGGTGCCCAACCCCTGTCTGACGGCCTCCCAGGCCCGGACTTCGCCGCGGATACCCTGCGCGATCGAGAAATTGGATGCGTCGTCCTTGGCCCCGGCGACCTTCAGGCCCGTGCCAATCCGGTTGGCGACCTCATTCACTGCGACGCCGGCGCCGAAGAAGTTTCGGACAGCTGTAAGGGCAGAGGGATTGGCGTTGATACTCAGCATTGCACGGTGCTGCGACGCACAGTTCCCCACGAACTATCGTCAGTATGCATTTTATCTAAAATTTGATATATTTGAAATTTTAAAAAATTGCCGGGTCGACGGTGTTCCATCGGCCAACGTCGATAGACATGCGATTCCCGAATCACCTAGCCTTTGAACCGTCGTTCTCCCGAAGGCCGGGCGATGTCTCGAAAGAATATCGTATTGAAGGCGATCGCCGACGTCCTGGGGCGGAAGAGTGCGGCCTATGCCGATCTGGCCAGCGCCATCGAGAACCAGGACAACCTGAGCATGATCCTCTGCCAGCAGACCCTCGAGAGTCTGCCGGTGGAGACCAAGACAGAGCTCTGGAGCCGCGTGCGCGATCTCGAGGACGCCCATGCCGCCGGACTGCTGGAGTCCGACGAGGACGACCACCGCAATACGGCCTAGGGCGTCATTCGCCTCCAGCCCTCTCCCCAGACAGGCCCCCTAACCGAGACAGGCCTCGAACGACGACGCCATACCGCGGATCAGCGCCTCGTACATCCCGGGGCCCGCCTGAAGGCCGACACCGAGCGGGTCCAGCTCTCCGGCGCGGGCCCCGGTCCCTTCCAGGACCACTCCGACGATGCGCGGATCGAATTGGGGTTCGGCGAACACGCAAGCAGCACCCGTGTCCTCCAGCACGTCGCGGATTTCGGCGACGCGCCGCGCGCCCGGACGCACCTCGGGATCGATGGTGATCGCGGCGACAGGCGTCAGGTCGAACCGCTTCTCGAAGTACTGATAGGCGTCGTGAAACACGACGTAGGGGCGATCGTGCAGCGGGCCGACACGATCCCCGATCTCTGCCGCCAACGCATCCAGACGCTCGATCGCCGCCGCCGCGTTCTTCCGGAGCATAGCGGCATCCGCCGGCATCACGACGCTCAGGTCCTCGGCGATCCGCCGCACCATGACCTTGGCGTTGGCCGGATCCAGCCAGACGTGCATATCGACATCCCCATGGTCATGGCCGTGCCCATGGTCGTCGTGCTTCGTTTCCTTGCCGTGGCCATGGTCGTCATGGTCGTCGTGCTTGGCCTCTTTGCCGTGGTCGTCGTGCCCATGGCCATGAGCGTCAAACCGGCCGCCCTCGCGGTAGTCGTGAAGGGCCAGGCCATCGGTCTCCGAGAGCTCGGTGACCCGCGCGTTCTTGCTGAGGGAGTCGAGAGGTTTCACCAGGAACGACTCCAGACCGGGTCCAACCCAGAACACCGCGGCCGCTGATTGCAGGGCCTGCGCATCCGACGGTGTGAGGCTGTAGGTGTGCGGCGAGGATGTCCCGTCGAGCAGCAGGATCGGTTCGCCCACCCCGGCCATCACCGAAGCGACCAGCGAATGAACCGGTTTGATCGAGACGACGACCACCGGTTTGTCGGCCCGGGCCGGGTCCGCGGAGACCGCCACCAGAAAAGCCATCAGGACCCCTGCGGAGAGCATAACCAGACGGGAGATCGATCGGTGGGACATCTCGCACCTACTTGGAATGTTATAATATAACGTTGCTTGCTGACGTAGCGGCTGGCATACCTCGGCGCAACCATAATCGTGATGCGGCCCGAACCATGGCGCCTGAAACACCTCAAGAGCGCGGCAGTGCCTTGATCCGGCTGGCCGGGGTCGGCGTGCACCAGGGCGCGCGGTGGCTGACCCGCGGGGTCGACCTCGATGTTCATCCCGGCGAGATCGTGACCCTGATCGGTCCGAACGGGTCGGGCAAGACGACCACGGCCAAAGTGGCCGCCGGCATCCTGGCGCCGAGCGAGGGCAGTGTCGCCGCCAAGCCCGATCTGCGGATCGGATACGTGCCACAGAAGATCGCGATCGACTGGACCCTGCCGCTGACGGTGCGCCGGCTGATGACGCTGACCGGGAGACCGGCAGCTGTCGACATCGACGCGGCCCTCGACGCCGTCGGGATCGCGCATCTGGAAAAGGCCCAGGTGCAGACCCTGTCGGGCGGCGAGTTCCAACGCGCACTGATGGCGCGCGCCATGCTGTGCAAACCGGATCTGATGATCCTGGACGAGCCGGTTCAGGGCGTCGATTTCACCGGCGAGGTGACCCTCTACAATCTGATCAAAGAGATCCGGGACCGGACCGGCTGCGGGATCCTGCTGATCTCCCACGACCTACATGTCGTCATGGCCGAAACCGACACGGTGGTCTGCCTGAACGGCCATGTCTGCTGTCGCGGCACGCCCCAAAGCGTGGCCGAGAACCCGGAGTACATGCGCCTGTTCGGCCGCCGGGCGGCGGAAACCCTGGCGGTCTATCGGCATCATCACGACCACACCCATCTGCCGGACGGACGGATCCGGCACGCCGACGGAACGATCACCGACTCCCACGATCACCACCACGACGACCATTTCGATCACCACAACGACGGGTCGGGGGAAACCCGCGCACATGCTTGACGATTTCTTCGTGCGCGCCGTCGTCGCCGGCATCGGTGTCGCCGCCATGGCCGGGCCGCTCGGCTGTTTCATCGTCTGGCGGCGGATGGCCTATTTCGGCGACACCATGTCCCACTCGGCTCTGCTGGGTGTTGCCCTGGCGATCGCCGCCGAGGTCGATCCGATCCTCGGGGTGTTCTCCGTCGCCGCTCTGGTCGCGGGGGCGCTGCTGGTCCTGCAGAAGCGCGGCGTCCTGTCGACCGACGCCCTGCTCGGACTGCTGTCCCACGGCACGCTGGCGCTCGGTCTCGTCCTGGTCGCCCTGATGACCTGGGTCCGGATCGACCTGATGGCCCTGCTGTTCGGCGATATCCTGGCGGTCAGCCGCGGCGATATCCTCCTGATCTGGGGCGGCGGCGCTTCGATACTGGCCGTATTGGCCTGGTTGTGGCGTCCGCTTCTTGCCGACACCGTGCACGCCGATCTGGCCGCCGCGGAGGGGATGCATCCCGAACGGGCCCGTATCGTCTTCATGCTGCTGATGGCCCTGGTCATCGCGATGGCCATGAAAGTGGTCGGTGTGCTGCTGATCACCGCGCTGCTGATCATCCCGGCCGCCACCGCGCGGCGCTTTGCCGGCACGCCGGAAGCCATGGCGGCGATGGCGTCGATTCTCGGCGTCGCTGCCGTCGTCGGCGGGCTGTTCGGGTCCCTCCAGTTCGATACGCCGTCTGGGCCGTCAATCGTCGTGGCGGCAATCGCCCTGTTCATCGCCAGCCTTCTGGTCCCGCGGTTGAGCCGCCAGACCTGACCAGTCCGACCCTTCAGAGTCCGGCCAGAAATCCCTGCAGGTGGCGCAGCACGGCTGCCGGCTGTTCCTGCTGCACCCAGTGGCCGGCCCCGTCTATCAGGTGCAGGCCGCGCCAGTCCGAGCAGGCCCTTGTCTGCATCGCCTCGATCTCTCCGGGCTTCTGGTAGATCCCCCAGTCCTGGCGACCGGCGATGAAACAGGCCGGAACATCGATGGTGCGTCCGGAAAACACCTCGAGCTCTGATTCGAACAGACCGGTCGTCCGCGCCCGATACCACTGCAGCCCGCCCTGGAACCCCGTATGGCCGTACTCGCCGGTATAGACCGCAAGATCGGCCTCCGGCAGCCATTGGCAGGCCTCGATCTGTCCGGCGGACGGCATCTCCTCGGCGACCGTCTCGGCCATCGTGCGGGCGAGATCCATGATGTAGTAGGTCGGCATGCGGGCGAGCTCGGACGCCGTCCACCCGGCAAGCGGAACCGGCTCGTTACCCGGCCAATCGGCGCTCTTGTGGTGGTAGTAGGCCCGCAGGAAGGCCTTCAGACCCTGGGCGCACCGCCACATGTCGTCATTGGCCGGCCGGGTCGAGTAGTACCACTGATAGTGTTTGCGCGGCCGCGCCAGTGCCGCCAGGTCCCCGTGCACGTCGGGCCCCGGTTCGGCGGGGACAAACGGCGCCGTCGGCGGACCGCCGAAGGGTGCGCTCATCATGGCGACGGCGCGGAACACATCCGGGCGGATCAGCGCGCACCAGGCGGCCACCGGCGATCCGAAATCGTGGCCGATCACCGCCGTCACCGATCGCCGGCCAAGGGCGGCCACCAGGCCGAGGATGTCGCGCACCAGGTTGATCGGGCGTGATGCGGCCAGATCACCGTCGTAGCTGTCGTCCCAACCTGTCGTGCGCCCGTAGCCCCTCTGGTCCGGAGCGACCACGTGGTATCCCGACGCCGCGAGTGCCGGCATCACCTTGCGCCAGCTGTAGGCCAGTTCGGGAAACCCGTGCAGCAACAAGAGGCAGGGGCGATCGCCATCCTCCCATCCGGCTTCCAACACGTGCATGCGCAGCCCGTTGACCCCGTCGATGAAGCGGGCCCGCACGCCCTCCGGCAGCACAGTCTGGTCGAGCGGCGCCGGAACGCTGTCTGCAGCCACGATCATGGTTTCTCCCTTCCTTGCGGCCGGGCGATGCTGATCGTTCCGGCCGGACTCTCCGCCTTGAGCGGGCGCTCCAGTAAGCGACCGATCGCCTCGGAGATCACCACCCGATCGACGACGATCTCGCGAACCGCCTCGCAGATCGGCATCTCCACGCCGTGGCGGCGCGCCAGATCGGTGACCGACACCGCGTTGACGACTCCTTCGACCACACTCCGCCGCCCGGTCAGCAGATGGTCCTGGGATTCGCCCCGCCCCAGCGCCAGACCGAACGCGAGGTTGCGGGACTGCTCGCTCGAGCAGGTAAGGGCCAGGTCGCCCATTCCGGAGAGACCACTGACGGTCTCGGGACGCCCGCCAAGCGCGATCACCAGCGCCGACATCTCGGCGAGGCCCCTGGTGATCAGCGCCGCCCAGGTGTTGCTGCCGAACCCGAGGCCCCGGGCGATCCCGCAGGCGATGGCGACGACATTCTTGACCGCACCCGCGACTTCCACGCCGACCGCATCGTCCGACATGTACGGCCGGAAGGTGTCGGTCGCCAGCGCCAGGGCCACCCGGGTCGCCAGCGCGGCTTTCGGATCGTCGGCCACATCGGCCGACGCGATCGTCACCGCGGTCGGGTGACCGGCCGCGACTTCCGCCGCGAAACTCGGGCCCGAGAGCACGGCGACCTGGCGACCGGGCATCGCCTCGCCGGCCACGTCGGTCAACAGCTTGCCGGATGATCGCTCGACCCCTTTGCTGGCCAGGACGACCGGCACGCCCGGCGCCGCGGCGCCATGAACCAGGTCCCCGATCTCGCGGACGGCCTGCGACGGCACGGCCAGGACTATGGCGGCCGCCCCCTGCACGGCTTCCGTCATGTCGCCGGTCACCTGGACCAGGTCGGGCAGGACATGGTCCGGCAGATAGGGCTGGTTGATCCGGGTTGCGGCGATGCGCTCGGCCAGCGACCCGTCCCGCGCCCACAGGGACACGGGCGTGCCGGCCCGCGCCGCCACGATCGCCAGCGCCGTGCCCCAGGCGCCGGCCCCGATAACAGCGAACCGATTGATCGGTTCAATCCGCTTTGCTGGCGGCATATTTCCCGGTCAGCTGTGGCGTATAGGGCCCTGGCAGCCCCTTGTTGTGATGTTCCAGGCGGGTGTCGCGCGACCATTTGCGGTTCAACGGATCGCGAACCCCGATGGTCAGCTGGCCGAGCCCCTGGACCTCAAGCTCGATGTGGTCGCCGTCCATAAAACCGTTCAGGCCGCGGTGGTTGGTGCCGGTCGCCACGATGTCGCCCGGTTCCAGGGTGTGGATCGAGCTCAGCCACTCGATGCATCGCAGAATCTTGTGGGCCATGTCCGACGTGTTGAACGCCTGTTTCACCGTACCGTTGACCGTGAGGCGCACGTCCAAGGCATGCGGATCGGCAATCTCATCCTTGGTCACCAGAAACGGGCCGATCGGGGCAAATGTGTCCCGGGATTTGACTTGGAAGAACGTGTTTCCGGCCGGCGGCAGCCCTCGCGCCGATCCGTCGATGAAGTTCATGTAGCCGAAGACGTGGTCCATGGCGTCGGCGGCCGACACCCGGGTTGCCTGCTTGCCGATCACAACCGCCATCTCCGCTTCGCCTTCGAAGATCTCGGCCGGCGCATCGGGAAGCACCATGAACTCACCCGGGCCGATGATCGCACTCGGTGACTTGTGGAAACCGTTGATGGCGGGCGGTGCGTCGAGGGTCCCGTCCTCCATGTAGTTCCGCGCCATGCAGTCGATCTGGCGCGGCAGCGGCAATGGCGGCCGCAGTGTCACGCTCTTCAGGTCCTCCGCGGTTCCGGTCTCAACCACCCGGGCGATGCGGTCGCGGACGTCATCGTAGGCCGCGATCACCGCATTGATCAGGGCACGGCGGTCGAGATGCGGCAGATCGGAGACGGTCTCGGTGATGTCGACGACCCCGCCCTGCCTGAGAACCCCCAGACGCCACGCTCCCGCTGCCGGGCTGTCGAAATACAGGAACTTCATCGTGTCGGATCCTCCGGGACGGTCATGTGCCGGCAATCATAGGGGGCGAGCGCGTCGGTACGATAGCCGCCACACGGGAAAGATTGCGCGTTTCCATTTTGCGATTGCAACTCATTCTCATTTGCATTTAAACTTGCGCATCTTCCACCACACCGGGATCGGTTCCATGGGTCATCGAATTGCAGACGAGAAGCCGCTCTGCGCCGCGGAACCCGGCGAGGCCTTGCTGATCTGGTCGATGCGCCACTGGGTCCAGTCGGTGCGCGCCGGGCTGGACCCACGCGAACTCATTCGCCGGGGCTTTGCGACCATTGACGCCGAAGACGCGAGTGCCGCCTTCGATGCGATCATGATGATGACTCTCCACGAGTCGACCTCCAGGCGGGATGTCCGGTGTCTGAATTCGCCGACGATCGGGGCCGGCGAACGCGACCTGGTGGAGGCCGTCGGTCTCTGGCAACGCGGCCAGGGCGCCGAGGCCGTGCGGGTGTTATCGGCTTGGCTGCCGGCGGACATCATCGGCCAGGCGCTTCAGAAGCTGGCGACCCTGGCGGGCGGGTTCTCCGGCGCCGGGTTACGGCTTCCGACGATGATACGGGAGAACGCCGACGCGGCACCGGCCCTGTCGTCACCCGCGATGCACTGAAGGCGGGGAACACCGTTTCTCCTTGCACCGGGCCGCCGGTTGAATTGAAACTGCCCTGTCACGGTGGTGCGGCGTGTTCGCAAGGGCGGTCGCACCAGGGAATTCGGTGCAAAACCGAAGCTGCCCCCGCAACTGTATGCGGCGAGTGCCCTCCGACATGCCACCGGTCAGACCCGGGAAGGCTGGAGAGCGCGCCCGAGCCGCGAGCCAGGAGACCGACCGTGACGCGTCACCATCCGCGGGGCGGGGTGTTCCCACGGTAGGGCCGAGGCCCGATCGGTGGCGAGACGTGCCACCGCGGAATGGACCGGCCCATGGAGCAGATGGCTCCCCTGCAGGACAGATCGGACCCGCCCCTCCTGGCGGCGCAAGGCGTGCGCGTGCAGGTCGGCGGATCCACCATCGTCGACGATGTCGATCTGAGAGTCGGCCGCGGTGAGGTTGTTGGCCTTCTAGGACCGAACGGATCCGGCAAAAGCACGCTGCTGCGCGCGCTTGCCGGGCTGATCGCCCCGGACTCCGGAGCGGTTCGTCTGGCCGGCCAGGACATCGCCACCCTCGACCGGCGACGCGCCGCCGCCATGATCGGCTACCTGCCGCAGAATGCCCGCAGCGACTGGCCGATCTCGGTGCGAGAGACCGTCACGCTCGGCCGCACGCCTTACCTGTCGCCCTTGGCGCGGCCCACCGAGGAAGATCGCGCGGCGGTCGACGCGGCGATGGTGGCCACCGATGTCAGCCATCTTTCGGCCCGGACGGTCACCACGCTGTCCGGCGGCGAGCGCATGCGGGTGATGCTGGCGCGCGTGCTCGCCGGCGCGCCGACATTGCTGCTGCTGGACGAACCCGTGACCGGACTCGACGCGCAACACCAGCTCGAGGCCATGCTGCTGCTGCGCAAGCTGGCAGTCCGGGACTGTGGTGTCCTGGTGGTGCTCCACGACCTGACCCTGGCCGCCCGGTTCTGCGACCGGTTGGCGGTGTTGCGCGCTGGCAGGACAGTCGCCGACGGCCTGCCCGACGACGCCCTGACACCCGAAGCGATCGAGTCGGCTTTTGACGTCAGCGCGCGGGTGTTTCGCTCGAATGGCGACACGGTAACCGTCCCCTGGTTGCCGGCCCCCCCCGTGGGAGGCACCCATGCCGAACCCCGCTGACCGCCTCTATCCCCCGGCCGGTACGGAGCGGACCGGCGCGCGCCTGGTTGTGCCGACCATCGCCCTGTCCGCGCTGACCCACGCAGCGGCCCTCGCCTCGATGATCGGGTTCGCAGGGCTGGGCACCGATGACGTGCGGCCGGTTCCGATCGAGGTTGTGTTCCTGTCGCTGCCCGCGACCCCGGATGCGACCGAATTGCCGCTGACCCGGGCGGTAGCGGCTGTGGCTGCACCTCGGGTCGTTCCGGCGACCAGCGCGGCGCGGCCGGCCAGCGTGCAAAGACCAACGACCGTCGCTTCGGCCGGCGCTCCCGCACCGAACGCGGAGGCAGCACCTGCCGTTCAGGTACCGCGTCCGGCAGCCGCCGAGCCAAGCGCCGACCCCGGGCCGCCGCTGCGCGTCGCGGCGAGTCCGAGCATCGAGGCGGTCGCAGTAGTCCGGATCGCCGATCCGATGCCGACAACCCGGCCGCCGCAACCGGCGCTGCGCCCCCCGCGCGCGGCCAAGCCACCACAGCAAGTCCGGACCTCAACGCCGAAGCAGGCGGTTCGGGAGGCAGCCCGGGTGCGGCAGTCACCGCAGTCAGCGGAAGTCGTCCAAGCAGCGGTGAAGCAAGCCGACGTTCGCCAGGCTGAGGCCCCGACCAGTGATGCCCGACCGCCCAGGACCACACTTGCGGCGCGGACCGCGTCCGATGCGGTCGAGGCACCGCCCAGCCGAGGAAAGACCACCCCGCCGGATTATGTTCTCGGATCCGACAGCAACCCGGCGCCCGAGTATCCAAGGCGTGCGCGATTGCGGGGGTGGGAAGGCCGGGTGGTGCTGCGGGTCGCCATCGATGCCCGAGGCCAGCCGCTGCATGTCGACGTCCAACACAGCAGCGGGCACGCGGTGCTGGACAGCGCCGCCCACCGGACCGTCGCCGACTGGCGGTTCCAACCGGCGACCCGATCCGGACGGCCGGTGCCGGGTGAAGCGATCGTGCCGGTCGTGTTTCGATTGAACTGAGGGTTGGTCCGTCTGCCTAAACGATCGCCAACCCGCGCAGGATGGCGACCACGCCGAAGCCGGCGATCAGGGTCCCCGCCCCGCGGTTGATCCAGCGCAGCGCCCCCTCGGTCAGCCGGCGCCGGAGCACGCCCGCCACCCCGCCGGCCAGCACCAGCCACCAGACCGCCGACCCGAGAAACACCCCGACGACGAGGACGACCGCCCCCCCCAACCGCCATCCTCCCCGAGGACCACGCCGAGCCCGGCGAACAGCGCGACGAAGGTCAGCACGGTCTGCGGGTTGGCCAGGGTCAGCAGCACGGTCTGGGCGAAGGCGACCAGCGGGCGGCGGGCCCCGCTGCGCGTCGGCGCCGGATCGGCCGGCGGGCGGCGCCAGGCGGCGAGGCCGAGCCAGAGCAGCAGGACCCCGCCGGCAAGCGCCAGGGTCGATTGCCAGGACAGCAGCAGCTCCGACACCGCGGTCAGGCCGAAGGCGGCGACGGCGCCGTAGCTCGCGTCGGCGACGGCGGCGCCGAGACCGGTGGCGAACCCCACCGAGAAACCGTCCTCCAGCGATCGGCGGATGCAGAGCAACCCGATGGCACCGACCGGCATGGCCAGCGCCAGGCCGAAGACCAGCCCCTGAACGAACGGGCCCTGGGCCAACGGGTCGATCCAGAGATCAGACATGGTCGACTTCGGAGAGAACCGGCAGTGGCCCATTCTCCTTCGGGCTGGACAGCGCGATATGGGTCAGACTGCGCGCGACCCCAGGCAGGGCCTTGATGCGATCGGTGATCAGGGTTTCGAGCGCGCGGGTATCGCGCGCGCAGCTTCAGGAGATAAGACCAGCCGCCCGTGACGTGGTGCAGTTCAAGCACCTCGTCCAAAGCGGTCGCGGCCGCGATGAAGGCCGCACTCTGATCGGGGCGATCGACCTCGACAAACATGAACGCCAGGAGCCCCAGGTCGACGGCCAACGGGTCCACGCGCGCGCCCCACCCGATGATGACACCTCGGTCCTGCAACCGACGCAGCCGGTCGTTGGTCGCCGATACCGACAGCCCGACCTCGGCCGCCAGGTCGGCATTTGGTAGCCCGGCCGTTTTTCTGCAGATGGTCAACGATTTTCCGGTCAATGTCATCCATTGCCGGAAAATATCTTCTATTTTTTCTAAATCAACGTAAAAAGATCCACTGGCGCGTCCAGCCCCTTAACGCTATGCGCCCCGATCGACCGAACCGCATCGGGCGGCAGATGCCGCGCGACCGACTCGGAGAGTAGGATCGCGTGCCCCAAGGGCCCGCAGAGCGCTTCGATCCGGCTCGTCAGGTTGACCGCCGGCCCGATCACCGTGAAGGCCTGGCGCCCGTCAGCCCCCACATTGCCATACCGCACCGTTCCGACATGCAGCGCGACCTCCAACGCAAGCATTGTCGGATCCGCCGTCCGCAGCGCCGCGATCGCGTCAACCATCGCCCGGGACGCGGCAACACCCCGCGCGCAGGCCTGCGCCGGATCACCCTCGACATCGAACGCCGCCAGAAACCCGTCGCCCAGAAACGCCAGGATCTCGCCTTCCGCGCGGTGAACGGGCGGCACCATGGCCTCCAGGTGACGGTCCAGAAATCCCGCCAGGGATTCTCCGGGCAGGGAGTCACTCGCCGCTGTGAACCCTGCCAGATCGGCAATCAGGATCACCGCATCGATGGCCTGTGTCTGGCCGGGCTGGATCGAACCCTCGAGCACCGCCGCTCCGGAGCGCTTGCCGACATAGGTGTCCAACAGAGTGCGGGCAATGGTGCGTTCCTGGCCCGGCTCGATCGCGGCCGCCACGCGTGGCGCGACATCGTCCACGATCCTCAGGTCGGACTCGCTGAACCCGCCAGGGTGTCGGCTGATCCACCGAACGATCGCGCATTCGCCCCGATCGACGTTCGGCTCATCGAAGGGAAACAGGTGAACCAGATAGTCCGTCACCCCGTCGGCGGCAAAATCCTCCAGGACATCAAAATCGCGTTCGCAGTCGGCACGGTGCAGCGGTCGGTGCAACCGCATAATGCTGTTCTTCAGCATGAAATAGAGCGGGCTGCGGCGCCAATCCTCCGCCACCGCATCCGCGTGTCGAAAGGTGTCGAGATGGTGATTGGAGTCGCTCCGCCAGGTCATGCCCAGCGCATCCACCGTCGGGTGCAGGGTGCGCGCCGAAGCCCGGATCTCGTCAACCGGCACGCCGGCCTGGCGCAGCCCGGCACCGACCCGCGGGACGATCTCCTCGATCGACGCCCGGCGCAGGGCCAAGGTGATCAGGTCATCTCCGAGCGCCCGAACCACCGGGTGCCATGAGCCTGGGTCTTCCATATCGGGTTCCCGCGGTCGTCGGATCGGAGCCTGAGTCTAACGGCCAGGCCCGGCCGCTTTCAAACCCTTCGGCCGCCTGCTAGACGAAACAGATGCGTTCCCCCGTCGCCCGTGAAATCAGCCGCTTCAATGCCTTGCATGCCGCACCCGCGGGTGCCGCATGGCGCTTACCGGACGGCACGATCGAACGGCTGTCCGCCTCTCAAGCGGCGTTGCGGGCACACGACGCGCCGCCGGTCGTCTGCCATGCCCGCGCGATCGCCCGACGCCTGGGTGTCGAGCGAATCGATGCGCTCGACATCCTCGAGCTGTTCGCCTTCGTCCATCCCGCGACATTCTGCCTGCCGACACCGAAGGGCCTGGCGGAGTGGATCGGCCTTCCCTCGCCGACCCATCTGGACGATGTGCCCGACAGCCTGCTGGCGGTCGCGGACGCGCTGCTGGCCGAGATGGCCGAACGCGAGGCGCTCGAAGGACGGGATCGCTGGTCATGGCCGATCGCCCGCGTCATGCACGATGGCGGCTGGGGTTGGGGACGGCTGGTGCTGCTGGCGCTCGACGAGCCCGAGCCGGGCCCGCCGGCGCCGATCCGCGCGTCCGCCATGGAGGTCTGGCGCGACCTGCACGAATGGTCCGAGCACGCACCGCCGCCGCCGCCCGGGCATCTGCCGGTCGAAGAAGCTGAAGCTCGCTCCCGGCTTGGCGAGATGCTCGGTTCGGGTGCGGAAGCCCGGCCATCCCAGGCGGACTATGCCGCCGCCGTGGCCGCCGCGTTCCGACCGCGCGATCGCGACGGCGAACCGGCGGTGGTGCTCGCCGAGGCCGGAACCGGCGTCGGCAAGACCCTCGGCTACCTGGCACCCGCCTCGGTCTGGGCGGAGAAGAACGAAGGGACTGTCTGGGTCTCGACCTACACCCGGAATCTGCAGGCGCAGATCGACGATGAGCTTGACCGGCTCTATCCGGATCCGGTCGCCAAGGCCCAGCGGGTCGTGGTCCGCAAGGGCCGTGAGAACTACCTGTGTCTGCTCAACCTCGATGAAGCGTCGCGCACGTTGCCGATGCAGCCGCAATACGCGACGGCCCTCGGCCTGATGGCCCGCTGGGCCGCTGTCACCCGCGACGGCGACCTGCAGGGCGGCGACTTCCCGTCCTGGCTTTCCGACATTCTGGGGCGCGGCAGGACCTTCGGCCTGGCCGACCGCCGCGGCGAGTGCGTGTATTCGGCCTGTCCGCACTACAACAAGTGCTTCATCGAGCGCTCGGTCCGGCGCGCCCGAAGGGCCCGGCTGGTGATCGCCAACCATGCGCTGGTGATGATCCAGGCGGCGCTGGGAGGGCTCGACGATGGCAATGTGCCCAGCCGCTACGTGTTCGACGAAGGCCACCACGTCTTCGAGGCGGCCGACGGCGCTTTCTCCGCGCACCTGTCGGCTCAGGAGACCGTTGAGCTGCGCCGGTGGCTGCTCGGCGCCGAAGGCCGGCGGTCGGGGCGGGCGCGCGGATTGCGGCGACGGGTTGAGGAACTGGCCGCCGACCGACCCGCGGCTCTGGACGCCCTGGCGGAAATCGAGAATGCGGCGCGCGCACTGCCCGGCGATGGCTGGATGAACCGGTTGTCGGACGACCAACCGAAGGGACCGACCGAGGTCTTTCTGACGGCCGTCCGGCGCCAGGTCTATGCCCGCTCGGGCGATCCGCAATCGCCCTACGGTCTCGAATGCGACCCGCAGCCGGCGATCGACGGTCTCGTCGCCGCCGCCAGGGACCTGGAACGCGCCCTTGCCCGGCTGGTCGAGCCGATGACCACGTTGCGCGCCGAGCTGCTCGCCATACTCGACGAGCGGGCCGAGGATCTAGAAACGGCGACGCGGCTGCGCATCGAAGCGGCGGCGCGCGCGCTGGCCCGGCGCGGGGACACCACGGTCAACGGCTGGCGCGACATGCTCTCCAGCCTCGAGGTCGAGACCCCGGAGGCCTTCGTCGACTGGATGGCGGTCGACCGGATTGACGGTCGGGACATCGATATCGGACTGCACCGCCATTGGATCGATCCGACCCAACCGTTCACGGAAACCGTCGCCAAGGGCGCCCACGGCATGGTCGTCACCTCGGCCACGCTGCGGGACGGGTCCGGCGATGAGGCCCTGGACTGGCAGGCGGCCGAAGCCCGCACCGGCGCGGTCCATCTGGCGCAGCCGGCGGTCCGGACCGCTGTTTCCTCGCCCTTCGACTATCCGGCCCATACCCGGGTCTTCATTGTCGGCGATGTGCGCAAGGACGATCTGGACCAGGTGGCGGCGGCCTATCGCACCCTGTTCGAAGCCTCCGGGGGCGGCGGGCTCGGTCTGTTCACCGCGATCAGCCGGCTGCGCGGCGTCCACCAGCGGATCGCCGCCCATCTCGACCAGGCCGGCCTGCCGCTCTACGCCCAGCATGTCGACGGCATGAACCTGGCGACCCTGATTGATATCTTCCGCGCGGAGCCCGAAAGCTGTCTGCTGGGCACGGACGCGGTGCGCGACGGGGTCGACGTGCCGGGCGACAGTCTGCGAACGATCGTGTTCGACCGCGTGCCGTGGCCGCGGCCCGATATCCTGTACCGCGCCCGGCGGGCCGCTTTCGGTGGCAACGCCTATACCGACATGTTGACCCGGCTTCGCCTCAAGCAGGCGTTCGGCCGGCTGATCCGTCGGGCCGACGACCGGGGGGTCTTCGTTCTGCTGGACCCGATGATGCCGAGCCGCCTGCTGGGCGCCTTTCCGCCGGGCGTCGACATCCGGCGCTGCGGCCTGGCTGAGGCGGTAGCGGAGACCCGTACGTTCCTGCAAGAGATCAGCGGTGCCTGACACCCGGCTCCGCCCCGCGCGCGCCGACGAAGCCGACGATCTGACGGCGCTCGCTCTGCGGGCGAAGGCGCATTGGCCCTACGACGAGTCGCTGATGGCCGTGTTCCGGCGAACAATCGTCCTCTCAGCCGCCGATATCGAGGACCATGTGGCCCTGGTGCACGAGACCGACGCCATGGTCGACGGGGTCGCGCTGCTCAGGGTCGGCACCGACACGGCCGAACTCGACCACCTTTGGGTCGACCCGCCGGCCATGGGGCACGGGATCGGGCGCCGGCTGCTCGAGGCGACCGCCGAGGAAGCCCGCCGTCGCGGCGCCCGGCATCTGATGTTGAATTCCGATCCCTATGCCGAGCCGTTCTACCGGCGTCTCGGAGCGGTGAAGGTCGGCGACCATCCGGTCGCGGAGATCCCGGGTCGCACGATCCCGCGCATGGCCTTCAACCTGGAGTCCGGCTGATCGTCTGTGCGGTTCAGCCGGCGCGCAGGCTGAACCGGGTCCAGACCGCCGCACTGAACAGCGCGACCGCGCCGAACTGATGCAGCGCGCCGAGCCAGACCGGAACCCCGGCGAGCAGCGTCACGATGCCAAGGGCCACCTGAACGACGACCGCCACACCGAGCAGAGTGATCGGCAGGCGCGCGCCCTCGGCGACGCGGGCGCGGTTGCGCCACACAAAGACCAGCGCCAGCACCGCCGTCAGGATCGCGATCCAGCGGTGATGGAACTGGACGGCCGGAACATGCTCGAACGGCGTCCGCCAGCCGAGATCGGCACTCCAGTAGCCCGGCGGTACCAGTTGACCATCCATCATCGGGAACGTGTTGTAGGCGTAGCCGGCATCGGTACCGGCGACGAACGCGCCCAGGACGATCGTGATGGCAATCGCCGCCAGCACATGGCCCGCACCGATCCGCTGCCCCCTTGTCCCGCCCGCCGGCCGCTGCACGAGATCGAGCGCCGTCCACAACAGCAGGCCGAGGATCAGGAACGCCATGGAAAGGTGGACCGCGAGGCGGTAGGGGCTGACCCGGGCCTCGTCGACGAGGCCGGAAGTCACCATCCACCAGCCGATCGCGCCCTGAACCCCGCCCAGCGCCAGCAGAAGCGCCAAACGGGGAACCATCGCTCGTTCGATCCGGCCGGTGACCAGGAAGAGCAGGAAAGGCGCCGCATAGACCACACCGATCAGGCGGCCCCAGACGCGATGAACGTACTCCCAGAAGAAGATCGTCTTGAAGTCGTCGATCCCCATCCAGAAGTTGACATCCCGGTACTCGGGGGTCTGGCGGTACATGTCGAAAACGCGCTGCCACTCGGCGTCGCCGATCGGCGGAATCCAGCCCACCAACGGGCGCCACTCCACCATCGACAGACCGCTTTCGGTCAGCCGGGTGATGCCGCCGATGACGATCATCGCGGCCACCATGAACGCCGACGCGAACAGCCAGACGGCAATCGCCGGGCGCGCGCGTTCGGCTTTGTTCGCGACGCCGACGCCGGACGTTGAAGCGCTGTCGGTCATGGCAGCGGATATGCCTGGACCGGGGTTTCGGGTCAATCGAGACGCGCTGCGGCATGGCGTCGCCACGACAGTTCGCATTGCTACCGATTGAATTATTCGTATACTTATGAAAATTGCGACATCGGGGCCGCTTGGCCTGCACCGGCCAACCGCTTAAGGTCGCGCCCAAACCTGCAATCCCAAGCCGATACCAGAGCCGTCCATGAGCACAGCCCCCCACCGCACCGACGTCACCATCGTGGGCGCCGGCCCTTGCGGCCTGTTCGCCGTTTTCGAACTCGGCCTGCTCGACCTGAAATGCCACCTGGTGGATATCCTGGATCGCCCGGGCGGCCAGTGCGCCGAGCTCTATCCCGAGAAGCCGATCTACGACATCCCGGCGATCCCGGTCTGCACCGGCCAGGAACTGACCGACAAGCTGATGGAACAGATCACGCCGTTCGAGCCGGTCTTCCACCGGGCGCAGATGGCGGAGAAGCTGGAGAAAACAGAGGACGGCGGCTGGCGTCTGACCACAGACACCGGCACCGTGATCGAGAGCAAGGTCCTGGTGATCGCGGCCGGCGGCGGATCTTTCGTGCCGAAGAAACCGCCGATCAAGGGCATCGACGCCTATGAAGACACCAGCGTGTTCTACGCGGTGCGCAAGATGGAGCGGTTCCGGGACAAGGACATCGTGATCGCCGGCGGCGGCGACAGCGCGCTCGACTGGACGGTCAACCTGCAGCCGATTGCGAAGTCGGTGACCCTGATCCACCGCCGCGATGAGTTTCGAGCAGCCCCCGACACGGTCAACAAGATGCGTGCCCTTGTGGCGGACGGGAAAATGAAGCTGGAGATCGCCCAGATCGCCGGTCTCGAAGGCGCCGACGGCCAGCTCTCGGGCGTGGCTCTGAAGGACAAGGATCGCGGCGAATGGGTTCAGCCCTGCGAGAACCTGTTGGCGTTCTACGGGCTGACCATGAAGCTCGGACCGGTTGCCGAGTTCGGCCTGAACCTGGACCAGAATCTGATCCCGGTGGACACCGAGAAGTTCGAGACGTCGACGCCCGGGATCTTCGCCATCGGCGACATCAACACCTATCCCGGCAAGCTGAAGCTGATCCTGTCCGGCTTCCACGAGGCGGCGCTGATGTCCCAGGCGGCCGTCCGCATCGCCTATCCGGACCGCAAGATCCGCTTCCAGTACACGACCTCGTCGACCGACCTGCAGCAGAAGCTGGGCGTCGCATGATCCTGAATGTCACCGACCGTGACGGCGTTCGCCATGCGCTCGAAGCGCTGGACGGCTGGCGCGTCATGGAGGTGATTCGGGACTGGGGCCTGCCGATGAAGGCCGAATGCGGCGGTGCCTGCGCCTGTGCAACCTGCCACATCTATGTCGAGCCGTCGTGGTGGCCGCGTCTGGTGCCGCGCAGGCCCGAGGAAGAGGCGATGCTGGACGAGGCCTTTGACGTCCGGGAAACCTCGCGCCTGGCGTGCCAGATCCTGATGAGTGATGACCTCGACGGCCTGGAAGTGATCCTCGCGCCGCAACCCAGCTAGGGCTATTACATTTGGCGGTATGGACAGCGCCGACCCGGTATCGATCGCCGAGCGGTATCGTCGCTCCGCCGAGTTGGAAGCGCACGGCCGCTCCCCGCTATACGAGGCCCTGGCCCTCGGGGTTGCCGAAGATCGCGACCTGCTGACCTTTCTTCTGTCCCTGCCGGAGTCCAAGCGCCAACCCAACCTGCTGTTCGGGGTGATACGCCATCTCTTCGGCGTGGTCTCCGGGCCGCGCGAGTTCCGGACGATCGTCCTGGACCAGGAGGCGGTCGTGCGCAGCGAGATGTTGGCCCGGTCGACGCAGACCAACGAGCCCGCCCGGTGCGCGGTTCTGATGCCCTTCCTGGCGCGGCTGCCGCAACCGATCGCCCTGCTCGAGGTTGGCGCCTCCGCCGGGCTCTGCCTCTATCCGGACGCCTATGCCTACGACTACGGAACGACGCAGCTGCGTCCGGGCTCAACCGTGGACCGACCCCCAACCTTCCGGTGCCGGATCAGCGATCCGAGGTTTATCCCCGATGCCTATCCGCGAATTGCCTGGCGCGCCGGCCTGGACCTGAACCCGATCGATCCGACCGATCCGGGACCGGACGGGCGGGACGGCCTTCGGTGGCTGCGCTCCCTGGTCTGGCCGGAGCAGACGGACCGGGCCGCACAGCTTGACCGCGCCCTGGAACTCGCCGCGGGGCGACCGCCGGTCGTGCGCCGCGGGGACCTGCGCGACGATCTTGCCGCGATCCGCCAGGAAGCGCCGCAGTCAGCGACCCTGGTCCTGTTTCATACCGCGGTGCTCGCCTATCTGGATGTCGCGGCGCGCCGGGCCTTCGGCACCAACGCCGAAGCGTTCTGCGACGTCTGGATCTCGAACGAATCGCCGCGCGTGTTTCCCGATCTCGCCGACCGCGCGGGGCAGCCGCGCGCTCCGGGGCAGTTTCTGCTCGCGATCAACGGCACACCCGTCGCCTGGACCGATCCCCATGGCAGCGACATGACCGTCATCGGCCCGCCGGCACCCACGGTCTCAGCAGCACTGGACCCGACGCGTAGCACGCTCTAAACGTCTTGCGGGCCGAGTTGGACAGGAAGTTGAGGCGAAGCGATGAAGATTACCGTGACCGACCGGGAGGGCGGAGAGCACGAGATCGAGGCCACCAAGGGCTGGCGCGTGATGGAGATCATCCGCGAAGCCGGTCTGCCGATCACGGCTGAATGCGGCGGGGCCTGCGCCTGCGCCACCTGCCACGTCTATGTCGACTCCGGGTGGTGGGACAAGCTGGAAGCCCGCGGTGAGGAAGAGAACGACATGCTCGACCTCGCCTTCGAGGTGAAAGACAACTCCCGCCTGTCCTGTCAGATCCTGTTCGACGAGTCACTGGACGGGCTGAAGGTCACCCTGGCCCCGGAGTAAGAGCGACCCTACGCGACACGGGCGTGTGAGTGCCCGTAGGGCCAGGTCACTGCAGGCGGAAGTCGTGGGCGGCGTAGGCGATCTCCTGCGGTCGCACGAGTTCGGCATTAGCAATCCGCACCGTGTGCAGCCGGCCTTCGAGATTGTGTTCCCAGTACGCCAGGAAGCGGGTCAGTTTCGGGAAGTCCGGCGCGATATCCATGTCCTGCCACAGGTAGGTCTGCAGGAGTTTCGGATAGTCGGGAAAACGGTAGAAGATTTCGGCAGTGGTCAGGCGATAGCGGAATAGGTCTTTGACGCTGGGAACGGATCCGCAGGACTGCATTGTGCCGACGCTCCTCGAAAAGATCTTTGCCAAGACCGAGTCTGCTGGTACTACCACCCCGCCTGCAAGGGTTTTTCCGTTCAATATCAATAAATTAGCAGCAATCATCCTTGGCTGCTGCCAAATGGCGACCGCTCCGGCCCTGGCCGGAGAGGGCGAATGCATCGGTGTCGACGGCAGTGATCAGGCCGCGATGGGGCGCTGCATCATTGAAGAACTCTGCATTGAGGGTATCTATCATCTACCGCGCTCCGTCAGCCTCAGCAAGGAGGCCGTGGCCGCCTATCACGATCAGGAATTCGATGTGACGCTGCAGCATTTCCGGTTGGAGGTCCGTTTTCGGAAACGGGCCGGCGCTGCGGTCGGACAATGCGGCTACACCGGCCCCAACCGCTTCATGTTCTCGCTTGTCGAACCGAATCCGCCGAGCGGTCTGGCGGTCGTTTTCGATCCCGATTGGACGTACTGATGACGGACGGCGTGATCCCTTCCGGACCGTCCGGACCCGACGGTATTGCGCTCAAACCCCGGGCGCAGGTGCTGGCGGACTACTGGGCCAAGCTGCCGAAGAGCGACCTGATTCCGCACCGCAGAGACTTCGATCCGGCGGCGCTGACGGCCGTACTGGACATCTTCATCCTGGTCGAGGTCGTGACACCCGATCACCTCCGCATCCGTTTGGCCGGGACCACCATTGTCGAGAACTACGGCCGCGAGATCACCGGACTGAACTACCTGGACTTCCGCGATCCGTCGCAACGACCTGTCATCGGCGCGGCGATGAACCTTGTCGTCACCCATCCATGCGGCAAACTGGTCCGGCAGTGCGCTGAAACCGGGGCGGGACAGGCTCGCTTCTCGGAATCTTTCGGACTGCTCCTGCGGGACGACTCCGGCGATGCCCGGCTGATCCTGTATCAGGTCGACTATGGCGAACTGGATGACCTGCAGACCCGTGAAGAGCGGTTTCTGCTCGCAAAACACACACTGACACGCCATTTCTTCGACATCGGCGCCGGAGTTCCGGATTTCGAGCAGGTGGGTGACGTCCCCCGACCCTGACGAAATCGCTGCCGACCAGCGGAAACCCGCACATATCCTTGACAGACCACCTTCGCTTCCTTACATCGCTGGCACTCACTGAAGGCGAGTGCTAGCACGTGCGGGCTCGCCTTCTTCTGTGTTGATCACTGCACGTCTCAAACCGAGTGTATGGAGGAAGGGTCAATGAAATTTCGTCCGCTTCACGACCGCGTCGTGGTTCGCCGCCTGGACGCCGACGAAAAGACCGCCGGCGGGATCATCATTCCCGACACCGCCAAGGAAAAGCCGATGGAAGGCGAGATCCTTGCGGTCGGCCCGGGCGCCCGCGACGAATCCGGCAAGGTCGCCGAACTGGATGTGAAGCCCGGCGATCGCGTGATCTTCGGCAAATGGTCCGGCACCGAAGTCAAGATCGACGGCGAAGATCTGCTGATCATGAAGGAAACGGACATCATGGGCGTGCTCGAGAGCACGGCTCCGAAGTCAAAGAAGAAAGCCGCCTGATCAGGGTCTGACCAAACAGCCCTTTATATCAAGGACTTACTTTCCCAGAAGGAGAATACGCAATGTCTGCCAAAGACGTTAAGTTCGGCGTCGACGCGCGCAACAAGATGCTTCACGGCGTCGACGTGCTCGCCGATGCGGTCAAGGTCACGCTGGGTCCGAAGGGCCGCAACGTCGTCCTGGACAAGTCGTTCGGCGCACCGCGCATTTCCAAGGACGGTGTGACCGTCGCCAAGGAAATCGAGCTGTCCGACAAGTTCGAGAACATGGGCGCCCAGATGGTGCGCGAAGTGGCCTCCAAGGCCAACGACACGGCCGGCGACGGCACCACGACCGCGACGGTGCTGGCCCAGGCGATCGTGCGTGAAGGTGCGAAGGCCGTTGCCGCCGGCATGAACCCGATGGATCTGAAGCGCGGTATCGAGGCGGCCGTCGAAGCCGTCGTGACCGACATCGAAAAGCGGTCCAAGAAGATCACGACCTCCGGTGAAGTCGCCCAGGTCGGCACGATCTCCGCGAACGGCGAAGCCGAAATCGGCAAGATGATCGCCAAAGCCATGGAGAAGGTCGGCAACGAGGGTGTCATCACCGTCGAGGAAGCCAAGTCCCTGCACACCGAACTCGACGTCGTCGAGGGCATGCAGTTCGACCGCGGCTACCTGTCGCCGTACTTCGTGACCAACGCCGACAAGATGATCTGCGAGCTCGAGAGCCCGTTCATCCTGCTGCACGAGAAGAAGCTGTCCAACCTCCAGGCCATGCTTCCGGTTCTCGAGCAGGTTGTGCAGTCCAGCAAGCCGCTGCTGATCATCGCCGAGGACGTCGAGGGCGAGGCCCTGGCGACCCTGGTGGTCAACAAGCTGCGTGGCGGCCTGAAGGTCGCGGCCGTCAAGGCCCCGGGCTTCGGTGATCGTCGCAAGGCCATGCTCGAGGACATCGCGATCCTGACCGGCGGCACCGTCGTCTCCGAGGATCTCGGCATCAGCCTCGACAGCGTCACCCTGGACATGCTCGGGACCGCCAAGCGCGTCTCGATCACCAAGGACGAGACCACCGTTGTCGACGGTGCGGGCAAGAAGAAGGACATCGAAGGCCGTTGCAACCAGATCCGGGCGCAGGTCGAGGAAACCACCTCGGACTACGACCGCGAGAAGCTGCAGGAGCGGCTGGCCAAGCTGGCCGGTGGTGTGGCGGTTATCCGCGTCGGCGGTGCGACAGAGGTCGAGGTGAAGGAGCGCAAAGATCGGGTCGACGACGCGATGCACGCGACCCGCGCCGCGGTCGAGGAAGGCATCCTGCCGGGTGGCGGCAGCGCCCTGGTCTACGCCATCCGCGCCCTCGACAAGGTCAAGTCGGCCAACGACGACCAGCGTATGGGTGTGAACATCATCCGCCGCGCCCTGGAAGCTCCGGCCCGCCAGATCGTCTCGAACGCCGGCCATGACGGCTCGGTGGTCGTCGGCAAGCTGCTCGAGTCCGAGGACGCCGCCTGGGGCTTCGACGCCCAGAGCGGCAAGTTCGCCGATCTGGTGAAGTCCGGCATCATCGACCCGACCAAGGTCGTGCGCAGCGCGCTGCAGAACGCCGCCTCGGTCGCCGGTCTGCTGATCACCACCGAAGCGATGGTCGCCGACAAGCCGGAGCCGAAAGCCCCGGCCGCCCCGGCAGCCCCCGACATGGGTGGCATGGGCTTCTAAGCCTGCTGCATCCAAAGAATGGAGAAGGGCCGGAACTCAGTTCCGGCCCTTTTTCTTTGCGCCCCCCGCGATACCGGCAGCAAGCCACTAGCTTGGCAGTCCCAACTCCGCCCACCAGGCCTCGAACGCCACCGGGTCGGCAAAGAGGTGGGTCTTGAACCCTAGGGTGTCCGCCGTCGCGATATTGGCCGCGCTGTCGTCGATATAGACGGTGCGTTCCGGGATCACTCCGGAGCGATCGATCAGAATTTCGAAGATCGCAGGATCCGGTTTCACCAACCCTTCCTCGCCCGACACGACCACCGTCTCGAATGCGGCCAGGAAGTCAAACCGCTTGCGCGTCGGCGGAAACGTCTCGGCGCTGAAGTTGGTCAGGCCGTGCACCGGTATGCCGGCCGCCTTGGCGCGCCGCAGCGCGGCAACCGACTGAGGAATGTCGCCAGGGATCATTTCCTGGAACCGGCCGTAGAACGATCGGATCTGGGGCGCGAGATCCGGATGGCGGCTGATCGCCTCGGCTTCCGCCTCGGCAATGGTCCGGCCGCGGTCCTGCTCAATGTTCCAGTCCGGATAGCATACCGTCGACAGAAACCAGTCGATGGCCGCCTCGTCCGGCGTCATATCCGGATGGGTGTAGATTTTGCGGTAGAGGTTTTGCGGGTCCCAATGGATCAGCACATTGCCGACATCGAAAACAACAGCATCGATAGCACCGCTCATCGCTCGCCTTCCCTTTCTTCAAGCATTGGATTCAGGATCGACAGCCAGGATCAGTGCGGCATGGTCGAGATCGCCGTAGCCCTGCTCGACCAGAGCCTCCCAGAGGGCCGCGTTGGTGGCCAACCCCGGCAGGTTCAACCCAAGTTCTTCGGCAAGACCGCAGGCGGCGCGCATGTCCTTGCGCTGAATGCGCGCACTGGCCCGAGCCCGGAAATCGCCGGTCGCCATCCGCTCGCCGTGCAGTTCCAGCACCCGGCTGTGCGCAAAACCGCCCAGGATCGCCTCGCGCAGAGTCGCCGGATCGATACCGGCGCGGCGGGCGATGGCGAACGCCTCGGCGACAGCGCCGATCGTCATGCCGACGATCATCTGGTTGGCCGACTTCGCGACCTGTCCGGCGCCGACAGCGCCGACATGGGTGATGCGCCTGCCCAGCGCCCGCAGGAGAGGCTCGATCCGAAACACGTCGCCGTCGCTGCCCCCGACCATGATCGACAGGCTACCGTCTTCGGCCGCCGTTGTTCCCCCGGAGACCGGAGCGTCGATCCACCTGCCGCCGATCATCCGCAGCCGGCCGGCGAAGTCGCGGGTCGCAGAGGCCCCGGTGGTACCCATGTCAATCACGACCGCATCCTCGGCAAGGCCGTGCGCGACCCCCCACTGGTCGTCCACCGGGTCGAAAACGACCGCCCGGACGGCGTCGACATCGGTCACCATGACGATCACCTCGTCCGACGCTTCCGCAACATGACGCGGCGACGGGACGGCATGGGCGTCGGCGAACTCCGACGCCAGGGCCTCGGCCTTCTCGATCGTTCGGTTCCAAAGGGACAGACGGCATCTGGCCGCGGCCAGCCGCCGGGCCATGGGCATGCCCATCAGGCCGAGTCCGACCAAGCCGACGCGCCGGCCGGCGAGCGAGAGGTCGTCAGTGGGAGAGTCGAAATCCGACGGGGTCACGCCGTCCGGTCCGCGGTCAGGTCCGCGCGTAGCGGGCCGCAGCGCCCCGTTCGATGGCGGCCGCCGTCAGTCGGTCGACATCGAGGTCGTGGCGGAGCATCTCGAGGTACCGCAACTCCTCCTGGGTAGCCTCGCCGTCGGCCGCCACCACGTCGCAGGCGAGGGCGTAGGCGGTGGGGCGCAGCCGTTCCGGCAGTCCCGACCGGATCTGCACGATCGCGGTATCGATACCATCGGGTTCGGAAAGCATGTCCGTGGCAGCCGCGGCCACCTGCGGCAGGTTGCCCCGCTCGAAATCGGCGAAGATCGGCAAGTGCTCGACGATCCCTCGGATCGTCTCCAACTCGCTATCGGCCAACGACCCGTCGGCGGCAGCACCGATGACCATGGCATAGATGAGGGCGGCGTGATGGCTGATCATGTCAGTCTCTCGATTTGGGGGCACGCGATCACGGATGATCGCCGGTATACCCGCCGGCTCGGTTGGCGACAACCACGCGCGCGGGATGGGTCCGGGTCAACGTTGAAAGGGACACGACATGACAGAAGCACGTCCGCCACTCGGCTTCATCGGGTTGGGCCTGATGGGACTGCCGATGGCCCGTCGCCTGGTTGCCGCAGGCTTCCTGGTGACCGTCTGGAACCGATCAGAGTCCAAGCTGGCGGACATAGTCCAGGCGGGGGCGCTTCGGGCCTCTAGCCCGCGCGCCGTGGCGGAGGCCAGCGATGTGGTCTTTACCTGCGTCACGGATACCGAAGCGATCGACGCGGTCGTGTTCGGCGAGGCGGGGATCCGGGAGGCCGCAGCCGTCGACAAGATCCTGGTGGACTTCTCGTCGATGCAGCCCGACAAGGCTGTGGCGTTCGCCGAACGCCTGCGGACCGAATCCGGCATGGGCTGGGTCGACGCGCCGGTTTCCGGCGGCGTGCCGGGAGCGACCGACGGGACCCTGGCGATCATGGCCGGCGGGACCCAGGCCGACATCGACCGGGTCGCGCCGATCGTGTCCCACCTCGCGGGCCGGTTCACGCGGATGGGCGAAGTCGGGGCGGGGCAGACCACCAAACTGATCAACCAGATGATCGTCGGCTGTGGTTTCGCGGTGATGGCGGAGGCCTGCCAGCTCGCCGAAGACGCCGGGATCGACCCCGCCCGGCTTCCGGTCGCCTTCGCCGGCGGCCGCGCCGACTCACCGATCCTGCAGCAGTACATGCCGCGTATGGCGGCGCGCGATCGCGACGTCCAGGGCCGCAACGCCATCATCGTGAAGGATTTGAACACCGTCATGGAAACCGCACGCCGCCTCGGCTCCGCCCTGCCGATGACCGGGCTCGCCGCCGAGATTCACAAGCTCCTTGTGAAGCAGGGCCTCGGCGACGCCGACAGCGCCGCCGCCATCGATCTCTACAACCGCGACAGCACCTGAGACCGTCGCCGATCATCGGCTTGCCCGGGTCGACGGGGCCGTGCGACGGTCGGCGTTCTGCACCAGGAGGAAACCATGCCACAACTGCCGAAGGACCCGTTCACCCAGGGCCTCGCCGCCTATGCCGAAGACCTGAGGGCGGGCCGTGTGACCGCGACGGCGACGGTCCGGGCCTGCCTGGCGCGGATCGAGGCGTTGGACGGGGCGCTGTCGGCCTTCGAGCTGGTCGACGGAGAGCGGGCCCTGAAAGCCGCCAAGGGGATCGACGGCCTGCTGGCCAGCGGCGTCGATCTCGGCCCGTTGATGGGGGTTCCAGTCGGCGTGAAGGACATCATCGCCCTCGACGGCCTGCCGACCACAAACGGCTCAAAGTATCCAAGTGAACACCTGACCGGTCCGGAAGGAACGGTCGTCCACCGGCTCAAGGCCGCCGGCTGCATCCCGATCGGCAAGACCAAGACGGTGGAATTCGCGCTGGGCGCGACGGGCGTCAACGAGGCCCGCGGCACGCCCTGGAACCCCTGGGACACCAACACCCACCGGATCCCCGGCGGCTCGTCGAGCGGATCCGCTGTAGCCACGGCGGCCGGGCTTTGCGGGTTCGCACTCGGAACGGACACCGGCGGGTCGGTCCGGATCCCGGCCTGCTTCACCGGCCTGTTCGGTCACAAGACGACCGTCGGGCTGTGGCCGACGGACGGGGTGTTCCCGCTCTCCCCGTCTCTGGACTCGGTCGGACCGCTGACCCGCAATGCCGGCGATGCGGCCCTGATCCACGCCGTCATCACCGGCGAAGATGTGCCGTTGCCGATGCGGTTGGAGGGCCTGCGCCTTGGCCGACCCACCAATTACTTCTTCGAAGACCTGGACGACCAGGTGTCCGAGACTGTCGAGGCCGCCATCGTCGCCCTGGTCGCCGCCGGGGTTGAGGTCGTCGACATCGAGATCCCTGAGGCCGGCGAGCGGGCGCAGCTGTTCCCGGCGATCGTGCCGGCGGAACTGCTGGCACGGCTGACCGTCGAGGGCTTCGAGAAGGCCCGACCGAAGATGGATTCGGTCACGGCGGCGCGGGCTGCCCACGGCCTGTCGGTATCGGCGACCGAGCACGTCGCGGCCCAGTTCCGCCGGCTGGAATTGGAGCAGATCGCCGCCGACCGGTTCGACGGCCTCGACGGCTGGATCGCGCCGACCTGTCCGTTCGTTCCGATGCCGGTCGACAATCTGGAGCATCCCGAAGAAGCAGCACGTGCGCTGCATTCCTCGCGCAACACGCAACCCGGCAACATTTTCAAGCTCTGTGCCGCGTCGCTGCCGATCCATCAGTTCGGCGCCGCGCTGCCGGTCGGCCTGCAACTGATGGCTCCCGGTGGCGACGATGCCCGGCTGCTGTCGATGGCCATGGCCCTGGAAACGGTTCTCGGCGCCGGCCGGGCGCCGGATCTGTCAGGTTTCCTGAACTAGAGCAAGACCTGTTCAGAGAAGATCGGGCGGAACAGTGGATTTTGCTCTGATCCAACATTTGAAAGCCCGTGTTGTCGGAAGAACCTGGGCTTCGGCCAAAGAAAATGAACCCGCTTCAGATCATAGGGCCGGAACTGTCTATCTCATCTCATCCGTTTGAGAACGACGATATCTTGGCCGATGTTGGACGTGGCACGGCCACACCAGGCACCACGAACCGGATCTCCCACCTGAACCAACCCCGAGGCCTCAACCATCTCCAGCCAGGCGGGTTCGTTGAAAGCGATCCCGCGCTCCGGCAGTCGAAGATCAATCGTCGCGGTATGGTCGCTGATGGGTATGAAATTAAACTTCGACAGACCTTTCGAGATTCGATCTCTCGCAAAATCGTCGATCAAGAACAGAGAGATGAACACACTTCCGCGATCAGAGATGATTCGTTCGAATTCTCTCAGGTAATGGAGCACGTCGTCTTTAAGCATGTGCGTCAGCACAGAACAGCAGATCACAAGGTCGCACGCCCGGCCGGCGATCGGCAGCGCCGTCTGCCCGACAGTCTGCTGTCCGGCGCTATTGTACATGCGGTTCTGGACGTCCATCCACTCGAAGGCGAACCCGCCGTGAACGGGGCTGAAGACCTCCTGTGCCCAGGTGATCTGATCGCGGTCGACATCCAGGCCACGATAGCTGCCAGGCGGTTCCAGAATGTCGAGCAAAGGAATGGCCATGCGCCCCCAGCCGCAGCCGACATCAACAACGCGGGCCGTCGGGTCGACAACCTGCCGCTGCTGCATGATCTCGAAATACAGATCGACCAGCGGGAACACCCGTGTACCGGAACTGGGAAATGTCTTCGGGATCGGGATGCGGTCTCGCAGCGGGCCTGACGGCCGGCCGTCAGGCGGGTCCGATTCGCTCATGCCAAGCCGGGGTCATCGATGTCCGCTCGGATCACCTTCACACCGCCTCCGTAAGCTCCGATCGCCGTTTCGGTCCAAATCCAGTGATCGTCAGCGTCGACCAGCAGAACGTCACGCTCCTGCAGTCGGGCCAGCAGCGCAAGTTCGGCGTCGTCGGTGACAACGAGCCGCGCCGACCCAAGCTGATCCAGCCGATCCAGGGCATCCCACCGCCTGAGCAACAGCACCCGCACGACGCCAGGATCCGCGGACGCCACATCCAGCAGGTTTTGCGCGAGCACCTCCGAAGAGCCCTGGAGTGACACCGAGCGACCGTCAATGGCGCCCAACGCCGCCCGCCAAACCGTAGGATCGACGGGGCCGTCGCCGGAGAATTCGAGCTGGATCCGTCCGGCAATAGGCTCAGGCGCCGGCGGAAGCTTGCCGCGCAGCGGTCCGATCTCGAACGGTGCGGCGTCGCCCGTCGCTTGCTCGAGGATCTGGGGCGCCTGCTCGATCAGGACGCGACAATCGAACCCGCTGACATCAGCGGCAGGGCGGATCGGGATGTCGCCGGAAATCCTCTCGACCAGCCGGGCCAGGTCCGCCGGAACGGCGATGGTGATCTTCGCCCCGACCGCTTTGGCCCTTGCACAGAGGGTCGCCAGAGCCGGCAGCAACAGCAAAACGACGCGACGATCACTTTCGCAATCAACGACAAGGGAGCGACCCTGCAGTGACGAGGTCCCGTCCCAGATCGGCAGGCCATGGTCGTTCGGCGACCTGGCCCGCAGTGCGGCGGTCAGGGTGAGCCCGCGCAGCAGATCTCCGGTGCGGAGATAGAGATCTGCCAGCGCGGCCGAGAACTGTATGGAGACCGGTGTGGTTTGGGAAAATCTCAGGAGGTTTGTTTTCGCACGCTCGGACTGGCCCAGATCGACCAGAATGCCGGCGAAGTTGAGCAGGATCTCCTCGTTGACGCCAAAGCGGCCGATGGCCGTCTCATAGGTTTCCCGGGCAGCGTCAAGCTTCCCCAAGGCCTTGAGCGCAGTTCCGAGATTGAACGCGGCCATCCGATCATCGGGATCGCTCTGCTGGGCCGCTCGAAAGCAGTGGACGGCACTCTGCGGTTCCGAGCGCTGCATGAAGGCGACCCCAAGTTGCATCAGGATCCGGGGATTGTTCGGGAACTGGCGCAGGCCCTGGTCCAGGGTATCAACTACCGCATCCGACCGACCTTGAGCCTGCAACGCAGCGGCGAGGTTTACGATGGCCCCAAGATGGGCCGGGAGCTGTTCCAGAACCTTTCGATACAGGACTTCGGCCCGCTCCGGCTGACCTCGGTCCAGATAGAGATTGCCGAGATTGAAAAGGCCGCTGACGATCGTCGGGTAGATCTCGATCAGCCGACGCAGAGCGGCCTCCGCCGTGCCGATATCGCCGCGCCGGCGATGGATCAACGCCGCGGCCAGGAGAATCCTCGGATCGTCTGGAATCTGCTTTGCGGCCGCCAGGATCGCCCGTCTGGCCAGATCCAGGTCTTGTGCATCGACCGCGACTTGCGCAGCACGATAGAAGGCCAGTCCGCGGTGAATCCCGGCAAATCGAGTGCTGTCTTCCACGCTACGCGCGAGCATATCGGCGGTCGCCTCAGGCGTGCTCCACGGAGCGCGACAGCGCGGAGGAAAGGCCAAGACCGGACTGGTCGACTCGTCCGACAGATTGGGACTGAAGAACGGATCGGCGCGCAGACGATCCTCCCAGCGGGCAGTCAGCACTTCGACGTCCCGCCGCCACTGCCGTTCGTTCTTCTTGCGGCGGTTGCGCTTGCGAGACGCGGACTCTAGATGCCAGAGCCGGACGTGGGGCGTGAACAGCACACGAAGCTTCGCGTCCTGAACGCGAAGGCAGAAATCGACATCGTTGTAGTTGACCGGGAGATGGTGCAGGTCCATTCCGCCCATGTCGTCGTAGACTTGCGTCCGCATGACCATACAGGCTGCCGTGACAGCACCGTATTGGCGCACGCTGCAGCAGAACCCCTCTGCGACGAGGCGTGGCAGAGACTCGGTACGCAGGTAGTGCGCGCCCCCTCCGCCGCCGGCACCGACGATCACCCCGGCATGTTGAATGGTTCCGTCTTCGTGCAGAAGCAGCGCGCCGACGACACCGATCTCCGACCGCAAGGCCTGTGCGACCATCTCGTCCAGCCAGTCCGGGTCCATCGGCTCAGCATCGTCGTTCAACAGGCAGAGGACGGTGCCGGTGCCGGCCGTCCGACCCACATGGTTCAGTTCGGGGTAGTTGAATGGTACGTCGTAGCGGATCACCCGGACCCGCGAGTCGGCGCCGAACCGGTCCAGAATCTCAAGCGTGTGCCGTTGTCGACGACGATGATCTCGAAATCGGGATAAGTAGTCCGGTTGAGAACGCTGCCAATCGACCGTTCGAGATGGTCGCCGCCATCTCGGGTCGGAATAATAATCGTCACCCGAGGCGGTTCTGGCGGCAAGTGGTAGCGGAGCCTCACGCAGTCACCTCGGACGCCCGGTTCGACCGTGCAGGTGTCACCGTATCGATCGCGCACCAACGCTTCACGCGCCGATGACGCACGCAATGCTGGTCCGTCCGGGCGACGCGACGACGTCAAGACGAAGGGTACATGCTCAAATCCCTTGTGAGACCCGGTCCGCTCCAGCATGAGCGGCAGAGCGAAGACCGGGTCCTCCGCCCCATCACCGGAGAACGGGCCCGCAGCCTGTAGAGCCTCGCGCCGCACCAGGACAAGCCCCCCCAGGCGATCCCGCTCCAGATGTTCATCTGGGTCCCAGTTCGAACCCTTGAACCACGGGCTGCAGCGGTTGCCGTCCGCATCAAGTCGATCCTCGTCTCCGTAGATAAGGTCTGAAGAGGGTTGAACCACAGCCTCGGCGACGAGCCGCGCCAGGGACTGAGACGTCAGCGCGTAGTCCGATCGATGGAACGCAAGATACGTGGCTTTGCTCGCCGCGATCGTCCTGTTCAGAACGGTTGCTGCCCCGGCGGACCCGACATCCACGGCGATCTCACGATCAGCGCGGATCGCCTGGATCTCCGTTGTGATTGCGACGCCGCCACGCTGATGGAGTGGATTGCTCGCATCCTCAAGGCGCACGAGATCGACGCTCGGAACCCCGCCGAGATCCCGGAAAAACCGCTTGATGTCGTCGACATCGATGGAACGGGCTTCATAGTGCGCGATCCACTGCGCGTACCCGGCAAAAAAAGGTCTGTCGTCGTCCCTAGCCTGCTGGCGTTCGTAGCGAGCGCGCCAACCGTCAAGAACCGCCTCGACGGGCTCAGCGACAAGTGACAGGGCATCCTGTTGCCGCTCGGACGTCAGCAGGACGTGCGCCAGCGCCGCCTGCGATTGCTCGGCCTCGTCCTGAACCCGACAGAGCCGGTCGGTGAGTTGTCGAATGACGGGCGCCGCGCCGTCCAGATGATCCTGGATCACCCGGCGTGTCCGGCTCACCGCTGCGCGTGGGCCCCGGGAGTCGTCATCCACCATGCGAAGCAGATCCCGATAGAGACGCATGGCGAGGTCGACGGCCTTGCCGGAGACGACATCTTCGGTGGTGACCCGATGGTGCATGAGCTCCGGGCGGACGGAGCCGCCTCCCGAATCCCAATCGCCTTCAAGGAAGCCCAAAATCCGAGACCGAGTGCTCGACGGGTCGTCGATCAACATGTCGAAGTCGATGATCAGTCGGTCAATCGCGCGCGTCGCGGCGTCCGCCTCGATCATATGGAGCATCCACAACCAGAGACCGGCATCGCGCTCGATGCTGTCGCGCGCCTCCAGTGAGGCGGCCACCGACAACGGATTGCGGAGCACCATGAGCACGCGAGGGTCTCGGCCGAAGGCTCGGCGCAGAATGGGCACCCAAATCCCGGCAAGAAGCGACATGCGGGGATCTTTGACGGCAAAGAGATCACTGCCCCCCCGCTCATCGAGCAATGCGTCGACCGCCTCCTCGGCCATTTCCTCGATCTCGGGCTCCTCCAACCAGTCTTCGGGCAGAGGCCTGATGTCCAGCCAGTCGCGCCTGAGGGCGGTCAGCATGCGGTGACTGAGGGCAACGAGTTTCTCGTTCTCCCAGTACCCGTCCGGATTGTCCTTGGATGACGGCATGAGGGCGCTGCCAAAGCCCCATCCCGACTCCGCCAGCACACCGGCCGTCGCCGACGTGCCGCCCCTATGCATGCCGAGGACCGCAACGGCGGGCGATTGGGCGACCGGTTGCTCCTGTCCGAAGAGACCCTCGCCCGCGGGCGGAACGGCTGGCTGATATCCGAAGAAGTCGAGGCCCCGTTGCCCTTCGGCTTCCAGAATACCGAGGCGGGAGCTGGAGAGGTCTCGCCACCGCCCGACGGACGCTGGCGGTTGGACCCGGCTGGCCGCCGTCGCTAGGACTGCCGGGTCAATGGAATCGCCACCATGGGCGAGGAAACCGGCGACCTGGTCGACAATCTGTTCCGGGTGTGCGCAGAGATCTTCGAACCGGACTTCGCAATAGTCCGTCCCGAGCGCATAGCGCGCCCACGTTGCCGCTTCCACATTGAGGACCGACCACAGTCGGATCGCCGCCCGTTCCCGATCGTCGCGCAGCGGCGCCCGAAACAGACTGGTGAAGTGCCGGTTGACCTGATTCCGGTTGGTCGAGAGCGCCATGTCTCGTCCATCGCGCACCAGATGAATCACACGCAGGCCGGGGAACAGTGGGGCGATTACGGGCAGCAGAAAGATGTGGCGGGGATTCTTGAAACCCAATGACATCAGCGGATCCGGCAAGGCGCGCAGATGCTTGGCCGCAGCACGCAGCATCGCGGCCCGAAACGGCTTCTTAACCGGCGCGGGAACGTTTCGAGCCGAGTACCGAGCGGCCTGGGTGTGACTCAAGACTGGATTGACGAACCGGTCGAGAACCGGCCCGAACGACATAGCGTCGCCGGCATGGTTCTGATCCACGCCCATGTAGAAGCCGAAGCTCTCCAGGATACGGACCAGAACCCGAGTCCCGGACCCGCCCGTCGCGACCACCACCACAGGCGGGCGCAGCCGCTCCGCACGTGAGTCGTCAAGCAAGGGATATGGCCTTGTCCGGAAATCTCAAAAAGCGTTGATCAGAATACGTTGAAATCACTTGTCGAGAGGGAAGCCGTCGAGGTGCCGATGATCGTAATCGTGTGCCCATTCCCCAGGTCGACGACGGCCGACCCGTTGCTGTTGTCTGCCGTTCGGGCGAGGACGTCTGCCGCCGAGGCGATGCCAGAACCGTTAACGTTCGACGCTATCGAGATCGTGTCCTGGCCAGTTGCGAAGTCCTGGATCTGATCGCTGCTGCCGCTTTCGCTGTTGCCGAAGTTGAACACGTCGTTTCCGGCGCCTCCGTTGTAGGTATCGCTTCCATCGCCACCAACCAGAACGTCGTCGCCAAGGTTTCCGAACAGCTGGTCATTGCCGAGGTTACCGAGCAAGAAGTCGTTGCCCTGGCCGCCGTAGAGCACGTCGTCCCCCTGGCCACCGAACACGGTATCGTTCCCGATGTTTCCGTATCCGACGTCGTTCAGGAAGTTGCCGTAGACGACATCGTTGCCTTGCCCGCCATATCCGACATCCTCGCCCTGCCCGCCGAACAGGAAGTCGGAGTGCGCGTTACCGTAAAGGATATCGTTGTCCAGGTTGCCGTAAACTTGGTCGATCCCTTCGCCGCCAGCCACGGTGTCCGCGCCTTCTCCACCACGCAGGGTATCTGCCCCGCGACCACCGCCAATGCTGTCGCTGCCCACTCCACCGCCGACGCCGTCGTTGCCGTCGCCGCCACCAAGCCTGTCGTTGCCAGTGCCCCACCAATGGAATCGCTTCCGACACCGCCTCGCACGGTATCGGCCCCGTCTCCCCCGAACAGGGTGTCGGCTCCCTCTCCACCGCCGATCGAGTCCCCGCCGACGCGGCCTCCGATGGTGTCATCGCCGGCACCGCCGCCCAGGGTGTCGGCGCCGTCTCCGCCCGCGATCGCGTCGTCCCCGTCTCCACCGCCGACGATATCATTGCCGTCGGACCCGTTGACCGTATCGTCATCGGCGCCACCGTTGATGGTGGAGTTCATCGCGATCGTACTCGCATCGACCGAAAAGGCGTTGAAACCCGCATCCGGGGCTGTCCAGGAAAAGAGTACGTCGTTCATGCTTGCCGAAATCCTATCGCGGAACCGGGGAAGATAGAGATCAGTTCGGAAACAGCTCGCCCCTCCAACTCAGAATATGGACTGAGTCACAACAGGAACTCAACTCCCTTTAAACGCGCAAATCTGGAAAGGTTACTACCAGATCGGTGCCCCATCGCCGGGCCCTACGGCCGGACCACCCGCAACCTCGGGGGCACCGGATCTGTCACGATTCCTGGGGTAGGCGGCGGTGACCGCTACAGAATGTCGAAATCACTGGCCGACAGCGAGGCGGTCGATGTGCCGACGAGCGTGATCGTCTGGCCGCCGCCCAGATCGATGACGGCGGCACCACTGTCGTTGTCCGCCGTTCGCGCGAGGATGTCCGCGGCGGACGCGATCCCGGACCCGTTGATGTTGGCCAGAATCGCGACCGTATCCTCGCCGGATGCGAAATCCTCAATCACCTCGGCAGCACCCGCCTCACCGGTGGTGAACTGGAACACGTCGCTTCCGGCCCCGCCCGTGTAGGTGTCATTGCCGCTGCCGCCATCCAGAACATCGTCTCCGCGATTGCCAAACAGCTGATCATCACCGTTGTTGCCGCGGACCACGTCGTTGCCCTGGCCGCCGTACAGGGAATCCGCGTCGGTGTTGCCGTAGAGGATGTCGTCGCCGACGTTCCCGTAGACCTGGTCGTTGCCCGCACCGCCGAACAGGGTATCGGTCCCGCCGCCTCCCGCGATCGAGTCGTCGCCTCCGCCACCACTGACGCTGTCGTTGCCGTCCGAGCCGGCAACCGTATCGTCTCCCTCCCCCCCGCCGATGATCGCGGTCGGGTTGATCTGGCCCGCTACAACGGAGAACACGTGAAAACCGGAGTCCTCAGCCGTCCAGGAAAAGAGAATGTCGTCCATGCCCGCCGATATCCTCTCACGAAATCCGGGAGTAATGACGGTCGGTTCGGAAGGTGTGCGCCACCGAGAGACAGACTATGGACCGAGTCGCCGCGGGAGCTCAATTCCGTTCAGACATGCAAATCCATAAGAACTGCCGTCAGCCTGCTGCAAGTCGCGTCCGCCAATCCGATGCTGTCGAAATGGTGGCACCGACAGCAGCATCGCTAGCCCGCCGCGTCGCCGTCGCGGGTCATGCCCACCTTGTTGGCGAGCGAGGCCTCCAGGAACGCGTCGATATCGCCATCCAGGATCGCCGACGGATTTCCCGACTCATGGCCTGAGCGCAGATCCTTGACCATCTGATACGGCTGCAGGACGTAAGACCGGATCTGGTGCCCCCAGCCGATCTCAGACTTCGTCGCTTCGGTGGCGTTGGCCTCCTCCTCGCGACGCTGCAGCTCGGCTTCGTACAGCCGCGCCCGAAGCATATCCATCGCCGTTGCCCGGTTGCGGTGCTGGGACCGGTCGTTCTGGCACTGGACCACGATTCCGGTCGGCATGTGGGTGATGCGCACGGCGGAATCCGTCCGGTTGACGTGCTGCCCGCCGGCTCCCGACGCACGGTAAGTGTCGATCTTCAGATCCTTGTCCTCGATCACGATGTCGATCGAGTCGTCGATCACCGGGTAGACCCAGGCGCTCGAGAAGCTGGTGTGGCGGCGGGCCTGGCTGTCATAGGGGGAGATTCGGACGAGCCGATGAACCCCGCTCTCGGTTTTCAGCCAGCCATAGGCATTGTGGCCCGAGACCCTGACGGTGGCCGATTTCAGCCCGGCCTCTTCGCCGGCGCTTTCCTCCAGCCACTCGACCTTGTAGCCGCGCCGTTCGGCCCACCGCCTGTACATGCGCAGCAGCATTTCCGCCCAGTCCTGGGCCTCCGTGCCGCCGGCGCCGGCGTGGACCTCGAGATAGCAGTCCAGGCCGTCGGCCTCTCCGGACAGCATGCCCTCGATCTGCATCTTTTCGGCGCGGGCACGGACGCTGGCAAGTTCAGCCTCGGCTTCGGAGATCGACGCGTCGTCCCCCTCTTCCTCGCCAAGCTCAATCAGCATGACGGAGTCCTCGACCACCTGCTCCAGCTCTTTGACGTCGGCGATCTGCTTTTCCAGCCGGGTCCGCTCCTGCATCAGCTTCTGGGCGCGTTCCGGATCGTCCCAAAGACTCTGGTCCTGGGTCAGCGCATCAAGTTCGCTGAGACGGGTGAGGGACGCATCCCAGTCAAAGATGCCTCCTCAGCAGTTCGATCGACTGCTTGATTTCTTCGATGGTCGCAGTGGTCTCCGCGCGCATTGCGCACTCCGCAGAAGGTCTGGGCGATAACGGTTAAGCCGTCAGCCGGCGAGGTCCAGTTAATAGAGCCCCGATCCGCTGGTCGCAACCGGCGCGGCCGGGGCGGCGGCCGGGGCAGCGCCGACGCGGACCCCACCATCGAGCACGAGGCTCTCGCCGTTCGGCTCGGTTCCCGGTCTGAACGGCTCGAGGATCGCACCTTTGGTCCCCGGGCTGGTGCGCGCACCGGATTGCGGATCGATCCACACCAGACGGACACCCGGCGGGATGCGGAAATCGGCGGTGGACACACCGTCCAGCGCGTCCGCCATGAACAGTTTGAAGATCGGCGCGGCTACGCTGGATCCGGTATCCCGCCGGCCGAGCGTGCGCGGTTTGTCGAATCCGACATACACCCCGACCGCCAGATCCGGGGAGAACCCGACAAACCAGGTATCGACGTTGTTGTTGGTGGTTCCGGTCTTGCCACCCAGCGTCTTGCCAAGGGCGTTGATCCGGCGGCCGGTCCCGCGCTTCACCACGCCTTCCAGCATGGACACCACCTGATAGGCCGAGGCCGGATCGGCAAGCCGTTCTCGTGTGTCGGGGATTTCGGGGGGTGTGCCGCCGTCCCAGGATGGCGCATTGCAGCCCGGACAGGGCCGCGCGTCATGGCGGTGCACCGTCCGTCCGTGCCGGTCCACAACACGGTCGAACAGCGACGGGCTGATCTTCTTGCCGCCGTTGACCAGCATCCCGTAGGCCGTGGTGATGCGTAGAAGAGTCGTTTCGGCGGCCCCCAGCGAGAACGAGAGATGGGGTTCCATCGAATCGACCAAATCGAACCGCTTGGCGTACTCGATCACGGTGTCCATTCCGATGGTCTGAGCCAGCCGAACCGTCATCAGATTCCGCGACTTCTCAATCCCGACACGCATCGGCGTCGGACCATAGAACTCCTTGGTGTAGTTGGCAGGCTTCCATTTCGGCAGCCCCGGGCCCTGGTCGATCACGAACGGCGCGTCGAGCAAACGGGTTGCCGGTGTGTAGCCCGCATCAAGGCCGGCCAGATAGACGAAGGGCTTGAACGCCGACCCCGGTTGCCGGTGCGCCTGGGTCACACGGTTGAACTCGCTCATGGCGACGTCATAGCCGCCTGCCATTGCGAGCACGCGGCCGGTATGGGGATCGAGCGCCACAAGCGCCCCGCCGACATCCGGGATCTGCCGCAGCGCGACCGTTGACTGGGTGTAGGCCTGACCGTCCGCATCGGCGGTGACGCGCTCCACCGGGACGACATCGCCGACGGACAAAACCTCACCCACGGTCTTCGGAACCGCGCCAAAGCGCTGGTCCTCGAGCCAGGGCCGCGCCCATTTCATCTCTTCGTATGGCAGGATCGCGAATGTGCCGTCGGCGTAGCCGATGGTCGCCGACTGACCCTCCACCTTGACCACCAGTCCGAGGCGCCAGTCACCGAGGCCTGCCGGCGGCTCGACCGCCGCCAGCGCGTCGCCCCACCCGGCGACCACCGGAAGGCTTGTGAGCGCACCGCGCCAGCCGTGACGGCGATCGTACTCCTCGAGACCGCGACGCAGCGCCTGCTCGGCGATCGATTGCAGATGCGGAGCAAGGGTTGTGCGGACCGACAACCCGCCTTCGTACAGACCTTCCTCGCCGTAGCGCTCGATCAGGGCGCGCCGGACCTCCTCGGCGAAATAGTCGGCCGATGCAACGTCTCCGGACGAGGCCGGCGTGATCGTCAGCACTTCGCCCCGCGCGGCGTCGGCCTCGGCGCGGGTGACGAAACCGTTGCTCTCCATCTGCCCGATCACCCAGTTGCGGCGGGCGACCGCGGCCTTGCGCTTGCGATGGGGGTGGTAGTTGTTCGGTGCCTTGGGAAGAGCAGCCAGATAGGCCGCCTCCCCGATCGTCAGGTCCGCCAACGGCTTGTTGAAATAGTTGAGTGCCGCCGCTGCCACGCCATAGGAGCGGAGGCCCAGATAAATCTCGTTCAGATAAAGCTCAAGGATGCGGTCTTTGGAGAGGGCGCGCTCGATCCGGAAGGCCAGGATGGCTTCCTTGGCTTTGCGGTCGATCGACACCTCGTTGGTCAGCAGGAAGTTCTTGGCGACCTGTTGGGTGATCGTTGAAGCACCGACCGGCCGCCGACCGGTGCCGTAATTGCGGACATTGATCACCGCCGCGGCGGCCAGACTGGCGAAGTCGACACCGGGGTGCTGATAGAAGTTCTTGTCCTCGGCTGCCAGGAACGCCTTGATCACCCACTTGGGTATCGCCTCGATCGACACGAAGACACGCTTGTTGCGCGCGTATTCCGCCAACAGGCGACCGTCGCCCGCATGAACCCGGGTCACCACCGGCGGCTCGTAGTCGGCCAGGAACTTGTAGTCCGGGAGCCCACGGCCGAAGTGGTAGAATCCGTAGAGGACCGCGCCGGCGCCCCCGATCGCGAGGATCAGCACGACGGCGAACAGTCCAAGCAGCCATCGCATCGTCAAACGTTCCTCTGACCTGTTCCCACCGCGGTGGCCACGCCTAGACTACCAGACCGAATGGGCGGGCGCATTTCACAGCGCGTGGAATGTGGCGCGATAATGTGACAAGACTTTGGAGATGGGGTCCGTACCGGGTTTTCCCACCACCCGGACCCAGGTTCAGCCGGCCAACCCGCCGGCCGGAGGTGCGCGCCCATGACGGAACCGATCGACGCCGAGACCATCGCCGCCTTCCGCCGGGACGGCGCTGTGAAGCTGACGGGCGTCTTCGACCGCGCGTGGATCGACACGCTGCGCGACGGCGTATATCGGAACATGGCGCAACCCGGACAGTACGGCCGCCAGTTCACCGCCCCGGGTGGGCCGGGCGGCTTTTTCGGTGACTACTGCAACTGGCACCGCATTCCCGAATACGAGCGCTTTCTGAAGGACTCTCCCGCCGCTGACATGGCCGGCGCGTTGATGGGATCTCCAACCGTGGTTCTGTTTCACGAGCATGTCCTGGTGAAGGAACCCGGAACCGTCGAACGCACACCCTGGCACCATGACCTCCCCTACTACTGTGTCGAGGGGTCGCAAACCTGTTCGCTCTGGGTTCCGCTGGATCCGGTTCCGCGGTCCGTGGGTGTCGAATTTGTCGCCGGGTCGCACCTGTGGGGGCGGCGGTTCATGCCGACCAAGTTCAAGGGCGAGGCCTACGACCGGTCCGATACCGGCCTTGAGCCGTTACCCGACATCGATGCCGAGCGCGACAGCCACACCCTGCTCGGCTGGGATGTCGAACCGGGAGATGCCATCGCGTTCTCCTTTCTGACGATCCACGGAGCACCCGGAAACCCGCAACCGGCGGCGCGCCGTCGCGCCTTCGCCGCCCGCTTTTGCGGCGCCGACGTGGTCTACGCCGAGCGTCAGGGCGAGACCTCTCCGCCCTTTCCCGACATCGGACTGCACGACGGAGATCTGCTGCGCGGCCCGGACTTCCCGGTCCTGCGAGGCTGAAACCCGCCGGCTTGCCTGATCGCCGCCGCTTGCCGCTGCCGGTCGGCGCTGCTAATGGTGCGCCGAATTCCCGTGAACCGTAAGACCGCCCGCCCTCCGGGCCGGGAGAGGCCCGATGACCGACGCCACCGCTGCCGCCGACCCAGCCGCCGCCGACCCAGCCGCTACCGACCGGGGCGCTGATCCCGATCGGGTCTTTCTGTTCGACACGACCCTGCGGGACGGGCAGCAGACCCGAGGTGTGGATTTCACAGTCGCGGACAAGGTCGCGATCGCCCGGGCGCTGAACGATCTGGGCGTCGACTACGTGGAAGGCGGCTGGCCCGGAGCCAATCCGACAGATGACCGGTTCTTCGCCGAACCGCCCGAACTCGACGCCGCCCGGCTGGTCGCCTTCGGCATGACCCGTCGGCCAGGCCGCAGCGTCGAGAACGATCCGGGCCTCGCCGGCCTGCTGGATGCCCGGGTCCCGGCGATCTGCCTTGTCGGCAAGACCTGGGATTTCCATGTCGATGTGGCCCTGGAGATCGACCGGGATGAGAACGTCGCCATGATCCGCGACAGCATTGCCCGGGTGGCCGCCGTCGGGCGCGAGGCCATGTTCGACTGCGAGCATTTCTTCGATGGCTACAAGGCCAATCCGGAGTACGCGCTTGCTTGTGCGCAAGCGGCCTATGACGCCGGCGCCCGCTGGGTTGTGCTGTGCGATACCAACGGCGGAACCCTGCCGCATGAGGTCGAGGCCATCGTCGCCGAGGTTGCCCGACTGGTGCCTGGCCAGCGGCTCGGCATTCACTGCCACAACGACACCGGAAACGCGGTGGCAAACTCGCTGGCGGCGGTGCGCGCAGGCGCGCGCCAGGTTCAGGGGACGATCAATGGCCTCGGCGAGCGCTGCGGCAATGCCGACATGATGTCGGTCATTCCCAACCTGGTGCTCAAAATGGGACTGAAAACCGGAGTCGCCCCGGACCGGTTGAAATCGCTGACATCGGTGTCGCGCATGCTGGACAACCGGTTGAACCGGCCCAGCGACCCGCACCGGGCCTTTGTCGGGGCCGCGGCCTTCGCCCACAAGGGCGGTCTGCACGTCTCGGCCGTCCAGAAGGATCCGGTCACCTACGAGCACATTGACCCCGCCGGCGTCGGGAATCAGCGCCATATCCTGGTTTCGGACCAGGCCGGCCGCTCCAACATCCTGGCGCGCTTCGCCGAAATCGGTGTCGAGATCGATCCGGCCCACCCGAAGATCCAGCGGCTGGTTGACGAAGTTAAAGACAAGGAATTCCTCGGCTACGCGTTCGACAGCGCCGAGGCCAGTTTCGAGCTGCTGGCCCGCCGGCTCATCGACAGCGTACCGGATTATTTCACCATCGAGCGTTGGCGGGTGATGGACGAACGCCGGTTCAACGCCCGGGGCCAGCTGGTGATCGAGTCGGAAGCGACCGCGACCGTGACGGTGGCAGGCGACGCCCATCACGAGGTTGCGGTCGGCAACGGCCCGGTGAACGCGCTCGACACTGCCATTCGCAAAGCCTTGACGCCGCACCTTCCCACCATCGTCGACATGCGGTTGATCGATTACAAAGTTCGGATTCTGCCGCCTTCCAAGGATGGCGACGGCACCGACGCCATCACCCGGGTGATGATCGAAAGTGCCGACGGCGATGGACACACCTGGAGGACGGTCGGCGTCAGCCCCAACATTATCGACGCGTCGATTGCCGCCCTGTCCGACGCGATCACCTGGAAGCTGTTGCGTGACGGGGTCGCGCCGGCCGCGGACGCCGACTGAGCCATGGCTGGAACCGATCGCACGCGCGGGGCCGTCGAAGCGGGACCGGCCATCGTTCTTGTCGAACCGCAGCTCGGTGAGAACATCGGCGCCTGCGCCCGCGCGATGCTGAACTGCGGCCTGAGCGACATGCGTCTGGTCAGTCCGCGCGACGGCTGGCCGAACCCCGCCGCCGAGGCCATGGCAGCCGGCGCCGTCGAGGTTCTCGCGCAGGCACGGGTCTATGACACCACGGCAGAGGCCTGCGGCGACCTAACCTACGTGCTGGCGACCACGGCCCGCTCCCGGGGCGTGGCCAAGCCGGCGCTTGTTCCCCGCCAAGCCGCCCGTGAATTGCGCCGACGAGTGAAGGCGGAGCAGGCCGTCGGCGTGCTGTTCGGCCCGGAAAGGGCCGGCCTCGTGAACGAGGATGTCACCCTCAGCGACGCCGTCATCACCGTGCCGCTGAACCCGTGCTTCTCGTCGCTCAATCTCGCTCAGGCCTTGCTTCTGATCGGCTACGAGTGGTTCCAGTCGGGGGATGAGACGCTGGCGGTCCAGGTCATGAGCGAAAGCCCGCCCGCCACCGTCGAAACCCGGGAGTTCTTTTTCACCCGGCTCGAATCGGAGCTCGAGGACGCCGGCTTCTTCTATCCGGAGCACCTGGGCCCGACGATGAAGCGCAATCTGCGGACGCTCTTCACCCGAGCCGGGTTGAGCGACCAGGAAGTGCAGACCCTTCACGGCGCGCTCAAGTCGCTCTCGGGCAAGCGTCCGCGCCACAGCTGACGCCCCGCGCGCGACCGGCAAGCGGAGCAGCCGTGCCGGCGACTCAAATGGCCGGATCGCGATCCGCTTCCGGCGGTGAACCCAGGAAATAGATGGCCGACAGGACCATTGCTCCCGCCGTGCCGCCATAGGACAGGGGCAGGAGCAGACGCTCAGCCCAGATGTGTTCACGGAAATGGAAGCGGTCGAGAAACGTTCCTTCCCGGCGATAGGCAAGGCCGGTCCTGGCGGCCAGAAGATAGGGTTGCAGGATTTGTTCACGGGCGTCGGTGAGGCCGATCTCCCCCATGGTCTTGCCGGTATCGTCGCGCCCGGTCCGGTCGGCAACCCAGGTTCCGACAACACGGAACCGGATGTCGGAGAACGGCGGAACGACGTCGACCAGGATGAGGTGCGAGAGCCAGGGCACCAGTTCCGCCGGATCGATATCGGTGCGGTCGGGCATTGCCCGGCCGTCAGACCGGTCGGACCAATAGCGATAGAGGCCCTGCAGTTCCGGGTGCTTCAGGTCCAGCGCCCGATGAACCCGAGCCGGCGGCAACGATCGGGCGGTCGAATCCGGTAATGTCGAATACGGTAATGTCGAATACGGTGTCATGACGATCGGACTGGCTTCCCCTTGAAGTCTGCCAATGAAAATGACGGCAAATCTCGCAAGTGCGAGAAAAAAAGCGTCACATGTTTGACAATTCGGCCCGCATACGTATAACCCGGCGCATTCCTGAGTAAGTGGAGCGACGCAAACGGCGCGTTCCCGGCCCGGAACCGCGAGGTCTCCGGATCACCTCATCGGGACAACAGGCCCGCCAGCGCGGGCGCAAGAAACAGGAGAGTTGCGATGGCCAAGCGCGTCGCCGCCAAGCATAAGATTGATCGCCGCCTCGGGGTTAACCTCTGGGGCCGCCCGAAATCCCCGATCAACAACCGTGAGTACGGCCCCGGCCAGCATGGCCAGCGTCGCCGCAAGCCGACCGACTTCGGCGTTCAGCTGATGGCTAAGCAGAAGCTGAAGGGCTACTACGGGAACATCGGGGAGAAGCAGTTCCGCAAGTACTACGCCGAGGCTGTGCGCCGGAAAGGCGACACCGGCGAGAACCTGATCGGCATTCTGGAAACCCGCCTGGACGCCGTCGTCTATCGGATGAAGTTCGTCCCGACGGTCTTCGCGGCCCGTCAGCTCGTGAACCACGGCCACGTCAAGGTCAACGGCAAGCGGGTCACCATTCCCTCGTTCCTGGTCCGCACCGGTGACGTGGTAGAGGTCAAAGAGAAGTCCCGTGAACTGCCGGTCGTTCTGGAAGGGGTCCAGTCGAACGAGCGTGACGTTCCGGAATACCTCGATGTGGACCACGCCAAGATGTCCGGCACCTTCGTGCGGGTGCCGAAACTCGAGGACGTTCCCTATCCGGTTCAGATGGAACCGAACCTGGTGGTCGAGTTCTACTCCCGCTGAACGAACGCCCTTTTTCGCGTTATACGGCCGATCCTCTGGATCGGCCGTTTTCGTTCTGGCTCGCCGATCACACGCTAACGATTTGTTCAGCGCCCCTCCGGCATATAGTTTGCATTGTAGAGATCGTAGAGGGACATAGGTTGGGGGCACTCAGTCGCATGGCAACGACCGGCCCTGCGGCACCGATTCTGGTCCGCCAGGGGATTCGAGAGCATCAACTCGGCCGCCTTGACTCGGCAGCGGAGCTTTACGGGCAGGCCATCGACCTTGACCCGACTGAACCGGACGCCCTGAATCTGCTCGGCACCCTGCGCCTGCAGCAGGGCACGATCGAGCAGGCCGTGCCCCTGTCGATCAAGGCTGTGCTGTCCGACCCGCGATCCTTCACCGCCTACAACAATCTCGGATTGATTCTGAAACACGCCGGGCACAACGGCGCGGCCGCGCTGTGCTACCGAAAGGCGCTGGCGATCCACCAGGACTTCGCCGACGCGCATAGCAATCTCGGGGTCGTCCTCAAGGCGGAGGGCCAGACCCTGGCCGCCATCGACCACTACAAGAAAGCCGTCGACCTTCAGCCGGATCTGGGCGAGGCCTACAACAACCTGGCCAACGCCTATCAGGAGATCGGCGAGCTGCCCGAGGCTGTCGAAGCCTACATGTCGGCGGCCGAGCACATGCCGGACAGCGACACGATCCACTACAACGTCGGAATGCTGCTGGATCGCCAGGGACACAGTGCGAAGGCCCTGTATCACCTGCGCAGGTCGCTGGAGCTGAACCCAGGGCGATCGGATGCCAAACACATGGTCGCCGCCCTGGAGGGAACGACCACCGACAACGCACCGCCCGACTATGTGCGGGCGCTGTTCGACGACTATGCCCCTCGGTTCGAGGCGCATCTGGTCGGCGATCTCCAATATCGCACCCACCGCGACCTGATCGCCCTGATCGACGTGCACCGGCGCGCCCGGCGATTCGAGCATGCGGTCGATCTCGGCTGTGGGACCGGGCTGATGGGCCAGGGTATACGGACGTTTGTCGACGATCTCCAGGGCGTCGACCTGTCGGCCCGCATGCTGCGACAGGCCGAACGGAAGGAGCTCTACGATCGGCTGGTCGAGGCTGATATCCGGACCTTCCTGGCCTCGATGGACCAGACTGCCGACCTGATCGTTGCCAGCGACGTGTTCGTCTACTTCGGAGCGCTCGACGACACGGTCGAGCAGATCGGCCGCGCCTGCGCGCCGGGCGGCTTCTTCGCCTTCTCCGTCGAAGCGGAGCCCCCGGAGGCCCGCTGGGTGTTGCGACCATCCGGGCGCTACGGGCACGGCGACGGCTACATCACCGAGATCCTACATGCCAACGGGTTCTCTATCATCGAACGGCTGCGCACGACCCTGCGGCAGGATCGCGGCAAGCCGATCCTCGGCATCGCCTATCTGGCGGTTAAAGCCCGCACCGACTAGGCGTTCCCCGACTGAGCACCACGCCGCCGTCGCACCCCGATCGCGATCGTGATCACGCCGAAAGCGATCATCCACAACGGTAGAATCCAACGGTCGCGGGGATCCATCAGGCGGACATCATTTGGCGAGGTCGGGTCGAACCCCACCGTCAGGATTTCTCCCGCGACCGTCGGTCTGTAGGTCTCGGCCACTGTGGCTGTCACCTCTCCGTCGGGAGTCGAGAACCGCACGGCCGGGCGATACAACAGAAAGCCCTCGCCCCGGTCGATGGTCTCGACCGCGACCACCTGCGCTTCCGCGCGTTCGGCGAGGAGAAGAAAGCCGACATGATCACTGATGCCCCACGCGCCGAGACCGAGCGCCAGCGCACCAATCAGAATCAGTGTTCGGGGGCGGATCGCGAAGCTGCGGGAACCGCCGAACAACCTGCTAGGCCGCTCCCTGGTTCGGCTGGACGTCAATCCCGCGGGTCTGCAGCATTTCCATCAGCTCGCCCGTCTCGAACATCTCACGGATGATGTCACAGCCGCCGACGAACTCGCCCTTCACGTAGAGCTGAGGAATGGTCGGCCAGCTCGAGTACTCCTTGATGCCTTCGCGCAGCGCCGGATCATCGAGCACGTTGATTCCGCGGAACTTGACGCCGAGGTGGCTGAGCACCTGAACGACCACCGCCGAGAATCCGCATTGCGGGAACACCGGCGTGCCCTTCATGAACAACACAACGTCACCGGCACCCACTTCCTGGTCGATCCGGTCCTTGAGGGCTTCGTCGAGCATCCCCACAATCCTCCTTCTTAACGGGCTGCGCCGATCACTCCGCCGCCGCCGTCTGCAGCGCAAGCGCGTGCAGCTCTGTTCCCATACGTCCCTGCAGGGCCTTGTACACCAATTGATGCTGCTGAACCCGGTTCTTTCCCGCGAATTCAGCAGACACGACATGGCATGCATAGTGGTCACCATCGCCGCGCAGGTCTTCGATCGTTACCTGGGCGTCGGGCAACCCCTCTTTGATGAGGCGCTCGATCTCGCTCGCTTCCATTGCCATCGTCGTCTCTCCTCGCCGCCCGGGTGCTACCGGGCCGTCAGCTGCCTGCCGCCATATACCCCGGCAGCCACGCCTCATGGCTGTTCCGCAGGCTATCGACGGATATGAGGCTGTTGCCATCGACTGTCAATTGACCGTCTGCCGTGGTCGCGCCAACGACGGCGGCCGACACCCCTGTCTCTTCAGCCAGGGCGAGCACCCGGTCCGGGACCGCGGTCGTCACAACATAACGGCCCTGGTCTTCCCCGAACGCCCAGGCATGAGCATGCGCGCCTGCCGGCATGGTCAGTACCGCCCCCAGTCCGTTGGCGGCCAGGGCCATTTCGGCGATGGCCACCAGCAGGCCACCGTCGGAAACGTCATGGCACGCCGTGACCGCCTCGCCATCGATCAACGCCCGCACAAGATCGCCGGTTCGGCGCTCTGCCACCAGGTCCAGCGGTGGCGGTGCCCCATCCTCCCGTCCGGCAATCTCTCTCAGGTACAGAGACGCCCCGAGCCAGCCCTCCAGGCGGTCCGACGGCTGTCCGAGAACAACCAGGGTCTCGCCCGCGTTCTTCAGGGCCGGCGTCATGATCCGATCGACGTCGTCGATCAGGCCAACGCCGCCGATCACCGGGGTCGGCAGAATCGCCTGACCCTCGGTCTCGTTGTAGAGCGACACGTTCCCGGAAACGACCGGATAGTCCAGAGCCGAGCAGGCCTCACCCATGCCGCCGACACAGCCGACGATCTGGCCCATGATCGCCGGCTTCTCGGGGTTGCCGAAATTCAGGTTGTTGGTCACGGCCAGCGGGCGGCCGCCGACCGCCGTGATGTTGCGCCAGGTCTCCACCACAGCCTGGGCGCCGCCGATGCGCGGGTCCGCCAGACAGTACCGCGGGGTGCAGTCGACGGTCACGGCAAGCGCGCGGTTGGTGTCCCGAATCCGCACCACTCCGGAATCGGCGCCGGGGCGGACCATGGTGTCGCCCATCACCAGATGATCATACTGGTCCCAGATCCAACGCCGGCTCGCCATGTCGGGAGAACTCATCAGCGCCGCGAGCACGTCGCCCAGGGGCTGATCGACACGCGGCAATCCGCTCGCTGCAAGCACCGGACGCTCCGTCGGAGGCGTGTGCGGGCGATCGTATTCCGGGGCTTCGCCGACCAGCGGCTCGACCGGAATATCGCACTGAACCGCACCGTCCTTGCGCAGGACAATCCGTCCCGATTCCGTCACCCGCCCGATGACGGCAAAGTCGAGGTCCCATTTCTCGAAGACCGACCGTGCTTCATCCTCGCTCTCCGGACGGATAATCATCAGCATCCGTTCCTGGCTTTCGGAGAGCATGATCTCGTAGGCGGTCATACCGTCCTCGCGCATCGGCACGCGGTCCAGATCGAGCTCGATCCCGAGACCGCCCTTGTCCGCCATTTCGACACTCGACGAGGTCAGACCGGCCGCCCCCATGTCCTGGATCGCGACGATGCAGTCGCGCTCCATGAGTTCGAGGCAGGCTTCCAACAACAGCTTCTCCGTGAACGGATCGCCGACCTGCACCGTCGGCCGCTTCTCTTCGCTGTCTTCGCTGAACTCGGCCGACGCCATGGTTGCACCATGGATACCGTCCCGGCCGGTCTTGGCCCCCACATAGACGACCGCGTTTCCCGGTCCTGCGGCAGCCGAGTAAAAGATCCGATCGGCCTGAGCGAGACCGACGGTCATCGCGTTGACCAGGATGTTGCCGTTGTAGGCCGGGTGGAAATTGACCTCGCCGGCGACCGTCGGAATGCCGACGCAGTTGCCATAGCCGCCGATCCCCGCGACGACGCCGGCCACCAGATGCCGCGTCTTGGGGTGGTCGGGTGCCCCGAAGCGCAGCGCGTTCAGGTTGGCGACCGGGCGCGCGCCCATGGTGAACACGTCCCGCAGGATCCCTCCGACTCCGGTCGCCGCCCCCTGATAGGGCTCGATGAAGCTCGGGTGATTGTGGCTTTCGATCTTGAAGACGGCGGCCAGCCCGTCGCCGATGTCGATCACGCCGGCGTTCTCGCCGGGACCCTGAATGACGTGCGCCGCTTCGGTCGGCAGCGTCTTCAGCCAGCGTTTCGAGGATTTGTAGGAGCAATGCTCGGACCACATCACCGAGAAGATCCCGAGCTCTGTCAGGTTGGGCTCGCGCCCCAGAATCCGGAGTACGACCTGGTACTCATCCGGTGTCAGACCGTGTTCGGCCACGACATCATCGGTGATGGCGGCGTTGGGAAGCGTCATGTACGGGCCTCAGAAACTGGTACGCAGGGGCGCCTTATGGATCAGTGGAGAGCGCCGACCATCCCGTCGAACAGACCGCGACCGTCGGTTCCGCCGTGCAGCGGCTCGATCGCGTTCTCCGGATGCGGCATCAGACCGAGCACGGTCTTGGTGTCGTTGAAGATCCCGGCGATACCCCGTTGGGAACCGTTGGGATTGGACGGCGGATCCATGGTGCCGTCGGCATCGACATACCGGAAGGCGACCTCACCCCGATCCTCCAACCGGTCCAACGTCGCATCATCGGCGAAGTAGTTGCCGTCATTGTGCGCCACCGGCACGGCGATCACCTGGCCATCCACATAGCCGCTGGTAAACAGGCTCTGGGCCGACTCGACGCGCAGGTGGACCGTCCGGCAGACGAACTTCAGTCCCGCGTTGCGCATCAGGGCGCCCGGAAGAAGACCGGCTTCGGTCAGGATCTGAAACCCGTTGCAGACGCCGAGCACCGGAACTCCACGCGCGGCGCGTTCCTTCACGGTTCGCATCGCCGGCGACATCGCACCCATCGCACCGGCTCGCAGATAGTCCCCATAAGAGAAGCCGCCGGGCACAACGATCAGGTCGACCTCGGGAAACTCGGTTTCTTTGTGCCAGACCATGACCGGGTCCTGGCCCGACGCACTGCGCAGGGCCATGACCATGTCGCGGTCTCGGTTCGAGCCAGGAAACACAATGATGGCGGATTTCATGGCCGCTCCCCGGGTTTCATGCATTGAAAGGCGCGATCGGCTTGGCGCGCTGGAACCTAGAGCAGATCCGTATCAGATGGAATCGCCAAAGGCGATTCATCAGATCGGTGAATCTGCTCTAACTCTCTGATTTAGATTGGATTCACACAATTTGACGGAAATCGCGATGTTTCCGTCAGATCGTGATCCGATCTAGATGGATTTGGCGCGCGAGGGAATTGATCCGAAACGGCGCGCCATCGGAACCGGGTTCGACGCCGGTCCGCGGTTAGAAAGCCCGCGTATCTGACGGATTTCAGTGCCCTTCGGACAAGCCCGCTTGCAGTTCGTGCTCTTGGGCCGGCTTCTTCGCAGTTCCCCCGCCGACACCGACTCGCTCCTTCGGGAGCAGGACTGTCACGGTCGTACCGCGACCCGGTTCGCTCTCGATCGAAAGCGTGCCTCCATGCAGCTCCACGAACGATTTTGTGAGCGGCAGCCCGAGACCGATGCCCTCGTAGTGACGGCTGAGCTGGCTGTCGGCCTCCTCGAAAGGTCGCAGGATCTTTTCGAGGTCGTCGGGCTCGATACCGATTCCGGTATCGCAGATCCGGATCTCAGCCCCCTGGTCCGTGGCCCGAGCCTCGACCCGCACGAGGCCCTCGGACGGCGTGAACTTGGTCGCGTTCGAGATCAGGTTGGTCAGGATCTGACGGACCAGCCGGGCATCGGCCCAGATCGGCGGCAGGTCGGTCGGAATGGCCGTCTCGATCGCCGCGCCGCCGTCGCGCTGCCGCGACCGGGTCATGGCAACGGCAGCGGCGACCTCGCTGGCCAGGTCGATGCGACTCTCGCGCAGCACGATCTGCCCGATCTCAGCCCTGGTGAGATCGAGCATGTCTTCGATCAGGGTCAGGAGGGTATGGCCGCTGGCCTGGACGTCCCGCGCATAGTCCGCATAGCGCGGATCGGCGGGGGGCCCGAAGACCTCGCTGACCAGCAGATCGGAGAAGCCGATGATGGCGTTCAGCGGTGTGCGCAGTTCGCGGCTGACGGTGGCGAGGAACATCGACTTGGCGCGGTTGGCCTTCTCCGCTTCGCGAACCGCCTTGCGCATGCTCTCCACGTACTCGGTATCGTCCGAGGAGATCCCGCGGTAGCCGCGAAACTCCCCGTCCTCGCCGAACACCGGGACCCCGGAGACCCGCCAGTGCCGCCATTCACCGTCGACGTTCATCACGTCGTAGCGGAAATCGCGAAACTCTTCGTGGCGCAGCATCACATCGCGGTGCGCACCCCATTCCGGGTCGGTATCCGGATCGAAGCCGGCCCGCTCCCAGCGGGTCTTCCCCACGAATTCGGCTTCCGGTGGGTAAGCGGTTCCCGCACGCATGTCGATCAGCGAGGTGAAGCGCAGATTCTCATCGACTTCCCAGAACCGGTCAGAGCTCGACCGGACGAAGTCGCGCAGCCGGTGCTCGCTCTCCTGCAAAGCCTGTTCGGTCCGCTTGAGATCGGACACGTCGCTGATCGTGGTGATCGTTCCACCGCCCGGCAACGGGGAGTCGCGGATCAGCAACCAGCGACCGCCCACGACCGGAACCAGATAGTGGTCACCGCCCCGTCGATGGCTGGCGGCCCGTTCGGCGACATAGGCCTCGGGGTCTTTTTCGGCCATGGGCAAAAGACCGCGCTCGATGCGGCGGCGGATGTTCTCTTCGTAGCTGACACCCGTCTCGAGCGGGACACCGACCTCCTGCGCGATCCGTTCCATCGCCGAGTTGAAGTACAGCAACCGATCGCCGAGGTCCCAGATCTCGATCCCCTGGGCCGAATGCTCGACCGCACGCTTCAGGTTGTCGAAACTGACCGGGAACCAATGGGAATCCTCGCGCTCCGCTTCGGTGCGCTCGTCAAAGGTCATAACGACGCCGCCGGACGGCAGACGGGCTCCGGTGAACATCAGCAGCGATCCGGTGGAGCGGATGCGTTCGACCTTGAACGACACGCTGTTCAGGGTGAAATCGAGCCGGTCCCGGATCCGCTCTTCGATGTCCCCCGGCCCATAATCGCCACGTTCGGCATTGCGCCGGACGACCGTCTCATACGGCCAACCAGGGATCAGCTCGTCCGGGTCGAGGTCGTTGATCTCGGCGAACTGCCGGTTGCAGGCGACCAATCGCAGATCCGCATCGAGAACCAACAGTCCGACGCCGATATGGTCGACGGCTTCGAGCAGGATATGGTCCCGAGGCGCACCCTCCGGCGGCGCTCCGGCCGTCATGACGTCCCGACCTCAGCGGGGGGAGAGAACCCCAAGTGCGTCCGCGCTGTCATATCCTCCCCTAGGTTGCGGTGCCGAACTATACTGTATGTAGAGCCAAGCACACATGGCCCGGAAGCCGAGCCCGTCAGGAGGCAGCGATGCCCGGATCACTCGACCGCCATTGGCGCCGGTTCCTCGCGCGTCACTTCGCGATCGGCACGGTGGTCGCCACCGCGGTATTTGCCGGCATGGTTGCGACGAATGCGCTCGGACTGGCCGAGTTGGCGGCACGCGACCAGAACGGCCCGCTTGCACTCGTCCTTCTTTGGTTCGGCCTCTGGATCACGTTCTGCAGCGTCGCCATGGGCACGGCGATCATGTCCGTCGGGCCGGAGACATGCGACCCGCGACCGGGCCCGCCGCGGTCCCTGCCGAGCGGCATGCGGCTGGCGCCCGTGAGGATCCGTCCGCGTCGCCGCTGACTGCAGCGCGTAACGATCTACACCCTTCGTATGGCCGGGCTGACCCCGGACTAAATCCGCGGCGGGAATCCGGGTTCGTGCGCACTGACCGGTTTGGCCAGCAGGTCCGATCAGCCGTCGATGTCGATCCGGTAGTTCTCGATCACGGTGTTGGCGAGCAGTTTCTCGCACATCTCCCGGACGCGGGATTCCGCTGAGGCCTTGTCGGCGTCTGCCAGGTCAATCTCAATGACTTTGCCCTGACGGACATCGCCGACCCCCTCGAAGCCCAAGGTCGTCAGCACGTGGCCGATCGCCTTGCCCTGTGGATCGAGGACACCGGGCTTCAGGGTGACGTGGACCGTTGCTTTCATGATCGCTCTATCCCGTCGTCACTGAACCGCCTGGGGGCCCTTGAGGTCCATCGGACCGGCTTCGGGCAGGACGCCCAGTCGCCGGGCGACCTCCTGGTAGGCCTCCTTCACGCCGCCCAGGTCGCGGCGAAACCGGTCCTTGTCCATCTTTTCGTTGGTCTCGATATCCCACAGCCGGCAATTGTCGGGACTGATCTCGTCGGCGAGCACGATCTGAACCTCGTCATGCTCGTTGTACCAGCGGCCGAACTCGAGCTTGAAGTCGACCAGCCGGAGCCCGACCCCCAGAAACAGTCCGATCAGGAAGTCGTTCACCCGCAGGGCCAGGGCGACCATATCATCGAGGTCCTGGGTCGACGCCCAGCCAAAGCACGTGATGTGCTCCTCCGTGATCATCGGATCGTCCAGCTCGTCGGACTTGTAGTAGTACTCGACGATCGACCGCGGCAGGAGGGTCCCTTCCTCGATCCCGAACCGCTTGGCGAGCGAGCCGGCGGCGACATTCCGGATCACGACTTCGATCGGCAGGATCTCGACCTCGTGGACCAGCTGTTCGCGCATGTTCACCCGACGGATGAAATGGGTCGGGACTCCGATCTCCGTCAGCCGGTTCATCAGGAACTCGCTGATGCGGTTGTTCAACACGCCCTTGCCGGTGATCACACCCTGCTTCTGGTTGTTGAACGCCGTGGCGTCGTCCTTGAAATACTGAATGATGGTCCCGGGTTCCGGGCCCTCGTACATGATCTTGGCCTTGCCCTCGTAGAGCTTGCGGCGTCTGGCCATCGGGTGATCTCCAGTTCCGGCGGCAATCGCCGGTCAGGTGGGCGGAACGGCCCGCCAGGTTCGCGTCGAAGAAGCGACCCTATATCAGCAGGATCGCGTCAACTCAATTGGACCGGGACTCAATTCCTGCGGCACCGGCTCAGCCATCGAGGGCGGCGAACGGAGTGCGGTCCGGCGGCCCGGGTGCAAAGCGGAACACCGGCCGGCCCTGTCCGGCCGCCGGCAGCCCGACCAATGCCGCGCTCGTCGTCCCGAAACCGGTGTCGCTCACGATCGTCATGGCCCCACCTGGCCCGGCATCCGGTGCGAAATCCCGGGCGCCCAAAAGCATTGCCCAGGTATCCCAATCGTCCTGGGCGGGATCCGGGGCCGGCACCGCACGGAACCGATCGAGGTATCGCGCGATCCTCGGTGACCCCGACCGGTCATCGAGATCATGGGCCGTGAGCATGGAAACGCCGGGTCCCAAGGGTGTTGCGTCGACCGGTCTGTCGGGGCCGCGGTGCGCGATCCAGGCGGCGTCCCGGCTGTCGGCGACCAGCATGTTGAACGGCCGGTAGCTGGCAGGCTCTACCGCTGTGAGCGCACGCACCGCGTCGACGGCATCGGCGTGTTCCAGTGCTTCCAGGACCAGTTCGCCGCGCGACCGCTTGTCCGGCGCGGGGCCCAGCGTTCCGTGCCGGTTCAGGATACAGGCAAAAACGCCGAAGTCGTTGAGGCCGAGCCAGCTGCCGCCGGCGAGCACGTCCAGTCCGGCAGTCGTTTCCGGCCGATCCGGCCAATGGCGAGCCGGCGGCTTCCAGGGCCGGTCGGCCATTTCGTCCCGGTTCGCGCCGATGATGACGGGCCAGGCATGGCCCGGACGGCGGAGGATGATCACACTGCACATGGGGCGCCAAAGTGACCCCTGGACGGTACCTGCGCAAGCCGTTCAAGACAGGTCTTGAGGCCGCGTCGATCCGGCGTTCACATCGCCTGGGGCCCGGTGTATGGTCCGCGCGACTCGGTCGCTCAGCATGCCCGCTGGCGGCCGAAAACCGACGACCGCGTAATCCCGGGAGGCATTTTATGAGTGGGTTCGACGACCGCGAGCGTGCCGAAGAAAGCAAGTCGGCGCACGATGCGGAGCTGACCTTCAAGGCGACGGCCAGGCGGAACCGGTTGCTCGGCGAGTGGGTCGCCGACGAGTTCCTGGGCCTGTCAGGCGATGATCGGACCGCCTTCGCGAAGAGCGTCGTCGAAGCGGATTTCGACCGGGTTGGCGATGACGACGTGGTCGAATTCGTGCTCGCCAAGGTCAGCGATGCCGGCGGTCACCTCACTGAAGCCCGCCTGCGGCACAAGATGGCGGAGATCCTGTCGGTCACCATGGACCAGATCAAGTCGGAGGGCTGACGGTCGGGCCACGCCTGAGCGTCATGACCTCATCTTCGCCGCGGCGCTCGCCGGTCGCGCGCCAGCCGAGCCGCCGGTAGAACATGAACGCCCGGACCGAGGGGTCCGGGTTGGCGAGCAGCCAGAGCTCGGTGCGACCGGTGGCAAAGAGCCAATCGGTCACCAGTGCCAGCAGCCGTTTGCCGATCCCTTTGCCTTCATGGCTCGGCAGCACGGCGACCACCTGGACTTCGCCGTTCGAGCGGTCGCCCATGGCGAAGCCGACCACCTGTCCCGCATCCTCGCAGAGCCACCCGCGGACGCTGTCGGCCATGGATTCCGCGAGGCTTTCCGGTGTGATGCCATAGACTTCCGCAAGGTAGGCCATCGTGACGGCGTTCTCGACGGTCGCCAGCCGGACGTCGAAGGCAGCCGGCAAGTCGTCGACGGTCATGGCCCGAAACCTCAGGTCGGTCACGGCCGCCTCCAGACGAGGCGGATATCCGGTTCGTTCTCTTCGTTGCCGGAACCGTCGGTCTCCTCGACGGGCACGAAGCCGTGGCGCGCATAGAAGCGCCTGGCGTCGACGTTGCGCTTGAACACCCAGAGCTGGAGAGAGTCGGTACCTGTCATCGCGCGGGTCAGCAGAGCAGAGCCGATTCCGCCCCCCCAACACGCGGGGTCCACGTAGAGATGGTCTACCCAATCGTCGCGACGGGCAATGAAACCGCTCAAGGTCTGCCCGTCGCCCGCGATCCGGACATCCGAAGAAGCGAGCACACGATGGCGGACAAACCACAGGTCTTCATCGGGCGTGTGCACTCGTGGCAGCCAAGGCATCGCCTGGTCGCGGGCCGCGCGCAGAATTCGGGCGATCTCCGGCGCATCCGTCGCCGTCGCCGCCCGGAACCCGGTCATGTCCGACCGAATACCCGGCGAAAGATCGTGTCGACGTGTTTGGTGTGATAGCCGAGGTCGAACAGAGCATCGAGCGCGTCGGCGCTGAGCGCGGCCGTGACCTCCGGGTCGGCACCCAGCAGGTCCCGGAAATCCTTGCCCTCGAGCCAGACCGGCATGGCGTTGCGCTGTACCAAGCGATAGGCGTCCTCGCGGCTCACCCCGTTCTGGGTCAGGGCCAGCATCACCCGCTGGCTGTGGATCAGGCCGCCGAGCTGGTCGAGGTTGGCCTGCATGGCGTCGGGATAGACGATCAGCTTGTCGACCACGCCGGTCAGACGGGCCAGCGCGAAGTCCAACGTCACCGTGGCGTCGGGGCCAATCATCCGCTCGACCGACGAATGCGAGATGTCGCGCTCGTGCCAAAGCGCAACATTCTCCATAGCCGGCACGACCGCCATCCGCACCAGACGGGCCAGGCCCGTCAGGTTCTCGGTCAGGACCGGGTTGCGCTTGTGAGGCATAGCCGACGAGCCCTTCTGCTTCTCGCTGAAGAATTCCTCGGCCTCGCGCACCTCGGTGCGCTGCAGATGGCGGATTTCGGTCGCCAGTCGCTCGACCGACGAGGCCACCACGCCCAGGGTCGCGAAGAACATCGCATGGCGGTCGCGCGGGATCACCTGGGTCGAGACCGGCTCCGGCTCCAGGCCGAGCGCCTTGGCGACATGCTCCTCGACCTGCGGGTCGATGTTGGCGAAAGTCCCGACCGCACCGGAGATCGCACAGGTGGCAACCTCCCGCCGCGCCTCCACCAACCGCGCCCGATTGCGCTGAAACTCGGCGTGGTAGCCAGCGAGTTTGACGCCGAAGGTCACCGGTTCGGCGTGGATGGCGTGGGAGCGGCCGACGGTCGGCGTATCCTTGTGTTCGAAGGCGCGGCGTTCGATCACCGCCAGCAGCGCATCCACATCCTCGATCAGAATGTCCGCGGCCCGGACCAGCTGGACGGCAAGACACGTGTCCAGAACGTCGGAACTGGTCATGCCCTGGTGCACGAAACGCGCTTCGGGGCCGACATGCTCGGCCAGGTTCGTCAGGAAGGCGATGACATCGTGCTTGACCTCGGCCTCGATGGCGTCGATCCGCTCGACCTCGAAAGCGCCGCGCTCCCAAACCGCCCGCGCGGCTTCCTTGGGAATCACCCCCAGATCGGCCTGGGCATCACAGGCATGGGCCTCGATCTCGAACCAGATGCGAAACTTGCTTTCCGGCGCCCAAATGGACGCCATCTTCTCGCGGGAATAGCGCGGGATCATGCGGGCCGAACTCCGGTGGCGAAGGAGGAAGCCGGGTTCTATCATCGGCGCCGCGGGATGTCATCTCGCCCAACGGTCGGTCCCGTCGGAGCGACACCCAAGCCCTGCGCCCACCCCTTGAGGAGCCTCGGGATGAACGTCAACGGTATCGCCTATCGCCCGATCTGGCAGGCCGCCGACGGCCGGGCGGTCGAGATCATCGATCAGACCCGTCTGCCGCACGCTTTCGAGACGGCGCGCCTGACCTGCTCCGGCGACGCCGCACGGGCCATCACCGACATGCTGGTGCGGGGCGCACCACTGATCGGAGCGACCGCCGCCTGGAGTCTCTGGCTCGCCATGCGCGAGGACGCCAGCGATGCCGGACTCGCCCGCGCCTACGATCTGCTGATCGCCACCCGACCGACGGCGGTCAATCTGCGCTGGGCATTGGATGCCGGCCGAACCAGGCTGCTCGCCACGGCGCCCGAGGCCCGTCTCGCCGCCGCGCAGGCTTTCGCCGAACGGGTCTGCGACGAGGATGTCGAGCTCAACGCGGCCATCGGCCGGCACGGACTGGAGCTGATCCGCGCCATCGCCGAGTCCAAGCCCGGCGAGACCGTCAACGTCCTCACCCACTGCAATGCCGGATGGCTCGCGACGGTCGACTGGGGAACAGCGACATCGCCGATCTATCAGGCGCATGACGCGGGCCTGCCGGTTCACGTCTGGGTCGACGAGACCCGGCCGCGCAACCAGGGCGCGTTTCTGACGGCATGGGAGCTGAAAAACCATGGGGTGCCGCACACGGTGATCGTCGACAACGCCGGCGGCCATCTGATGCAGCGGGGCCAGGTCGATCTCTGCATCACCGGGACCGACCGCGTCTCCGCCAAAGGCGACGTCGCCAACAAGATCGGCACCTACCTGAAGGCGCTCGCCGCGCGCGATAATGGGATCCCGTTCTACGTCGCGCTGCCGAGCCCCACCATCGACTGGTCGCTGGATGACGGGTTCGACATCCCGATCGAAGAACGCGCCGCCGCCGAGGTCAGCCGGATCCCGGGCCGCCTCGACGACGGGTCCCCCGGGGCGGTCACGATCACCCCCGACGGCAGCCCCTGCGCCAACCCCGCTTTCGATGTCACGCCGGGCCGTCTGGTCAGCGGCCTGATCACCGAGCGCGGAGTGGCGGCGGCGGACCGCGAGGGCCTGTTGGGACTGTTTCCCGAGCACCGTGCGGCGGGCGAGTAGACCCGTGTCGGAGATCGATATCCGCGCGATGTCGCGGACCGAAATCGACATGGCGGTGGATTGGGCAGCGGCGGAAGGCTGGAATCCCGGAATCGAGGATGTGCCCTGCTTTGCGGCTGAGGACCCGAACGGGTTCATGATCGCGACCGTCGGCGGCGAGCCGGCGGCCGTGATCTCAGTGATCCGGTACGGAACCGGCTTCGGCTTTCTGGGTTTCTACATAGCGGCGCCGGAATTTCGCGGTCGCGGCCTCGGGATGCGGCTCTGGACCGCCGGAATGGCCCGGCTCGAGGGCCGGCTGGTCGGGCTCGACGGCGTCGTCGACCAGCAGGCGAACTACGCCAAGTCGGGTTTCGTCCTGGCCCACCGCAACATCCGCCACGGCGGGTCCGTGCATGTCGATCAACCGGCCGACTCCGGGCTTGTCGCGATCACGCCGTCAATGGTCGACACGGTGACCGCCTTTGATCGGGCGTTCTTTCCAGCACCGCGCGACCGGTTTGTCGCCTGCTGGCTGTCGGGTGAAACGCGGATCGGCCGTGCCCTTGTCGACGACGGCACGATGCGCGGCTACGGCCTGATCCGGCGCTGCCGCCACGGCTTCAAGATCGGCCCGCTGTTCGCCGATACCGCCGACGGCGCTGACCTGCTGTTCCGCAGTCTGGCCGCCGAAACCGGCGGCGAAGAGCTGTTTCTTGACACGCCCGAACCGAACGCCGAGGCGGTGGCGCTGGCCCGGCGCTACGGTCTCACGCCGGTGTTCGAGACCGCGCGCATGTACCGCGGACCCGACCCCGGCCTTCCCCTGGATCGAACCTTCGGGATCACGACCTTCGAACTCGGGTGAGACACTCCGGCCGCGCTGATCCTGGATCCCGGCACAACCCCGGATTATATCCGGGGCGGGAATACGCTTGGGAGGATCCTGTTCGGCGCATGGCAGTACCCGAATCCGGCGTGTCCGGCTACACTCGCGACCGGTCCTCGACAAGATCCGGAGTTTGCAGAATGTCCATGTCCGCGGCCGAACGGGCATTGCGCCAGCAGGTGATCGACACCTGTCTGAAGATGAATGCGCTCGGGATTAATCAGGGTACGGCCGGCAATGCCAGTGTACGGGTCAGCGAGGACCCCGAGGACGGGTTCTTCATCACGCCCTCGGCCATCCCGTACGAGGAGATCGAACCGGAGGACGTCGTCACGATGTCTCTGGACGGATCCCACAGTTCGAACCGACGGCCGTCCAGCGAGTGGCGGTTTCATCTGGATATCATGCGGGCGCGCCCGGACTGCGGAGCGATCGTCCACACGCACGGCATGTTCGCCACGACGCTGGCCTGTCTGCGCGCGGAAATCCCGGCCTTCCACTACATGATTGCGCAGGCCGGCGGGCCGACGATCCGGTGCTCAGACTACGCCACCTTCGGAACCCAGGAGCTCTCGGACACGGCCCTGGAAGCGCTCAAGGATCGGCGGGCCTGTCTCCTGGCCAACCACGGCATGATCGCGATCGGGCCAAACCTCAAGAAGGCGCTGGCGCTGGCGGTGGAGGTCGAGACTCTGGCGGCCATGTACTGGCGCACCCTGCAGGTCGGTGAGCCCGTGATCCTCGACGACGAGGAGATCGCCCGGGTCGGCGAGAAGTTCGGCACGATGGGCTATGGAACGGTCGACAAGAAGACCGACGAGGTCAGGCGGACGGGATGACGACACATCTGGCCAACAGTTCGCTCGAGACCGCCTATGGCGAAGCCGCCGAGCGGTTCATCGCGGCCAATCCGAAAAGTGCTGCGATCCAGGAGCAGTCACTGGCGGTCATGCCCGGCGGCAACACCCGTACGGTCCTGCATTACGACCCCTTCCCGGTTCGCTTCACCCATGCCGACGGATGCCGGCTTTGGGACGCGGACGGTCACCCCTATGTCGACTTCCTCGGCGAGTACACCGCCGGCCTCTACGGACACAGCGATCCGGTGATCCGGGACGCCATCAAACAGGCGGCGGACGATGGTTGGGTCCTGGGAGGACCCAACTTGCTGGAGGCCCGGCTGGCCGAGGCCCTGGTCCAGCGGTTTCCCGCCCTGGAGCGGGTCCGCTTCACCAACTCCGGTACCGAAGCGAACATGATGGCGCTGGCGACGGCCAGGACCTTCACCGGGCGCGACCGGGTCATGGTGTTCAAGGGCGGCTACCACGGAGGGGTCCTGTATTTCGGCGGATCACCCCTGAACGCGCCCTTCGACTACGTCATGGGCGACTACAATGACGCCGAGGGGAGTGCGGCGGCCATCCGCGCTGAAGGCGACCGGTTGGCCGCAGTCCTGGTCGAGCCGATGTGCGGGTCCGGCGGATGCCTGCCGGGGTCGGACGCGTTTCTGGCCGGGCTCCGCCAGGCCACGGCCGAGACCGGCACGTTGCTCATCTTCGATGAGGTAATGACCTCTCGCTTGGCTCCCGATGGCCTGCACGGCCTGCTCGGGATCACGCCGGACCTCATTACCCTGGGCAAGTATCTCGGCGGCGGCTTGAGCTTCGGTGCCTTCGGTGGGCGTGAGGACGTGCTCGCCCGGTTCGATCCGCGCCAGCCGGGGGCCTGGCCCCATGCCGGGACCTTCAACAACAACGTTTTCACCATGGCGGCCGGCCTTGCCGGCATAACCCATGTCTACACTCCGGACCGGGCCGTCGCGTTGAACCAGGATGGAGACATCCTTCGCCAACGCATGAACGCCGCGATCACCGACCGCGGCCTGCCGATGACGGTGACTGGCCGCGGCTCGATGATGGCCGTGCATTCCGGCCGCAGCGCGCCCCTATCTCCTCCGGAGGCGGGAGCGCGCAATCGCCGGCTTATCGATCTCCTGCATCTCGATCTGATCGAGACCGGGATCTACACTGCGCGCCGGGGCATGGCGGTTCTCTCGCTGCCGATGAGCCCGGATGAATTCGACATGCTGGCTGATGCATTCGAGGAGTTCCTGGACGGGCGTCGGCCGCTGATCGAGGAGGCAGCTGCATGGGCATCCTGACCCGCCTGATCGCCGAGGCCGCGCGCCGGGCCGCCGAGGATCCGGAAATCCGTTCCAAAGCCATCGGTGTTGCCGAGGAGGCTGCCCGTCGGGCACGTCCGAAACTGGAGAATGCCGGCCGGCACATCATGGACTCGACCCGAGAGACCTCGGCCGAGGGGTCGTTCACGGATGACCCGCTCGGATACGCGCAACGTCTGAAGCGCCGGCTGCTCCCACCAGAGCAGTCCTAAGAGCCGAGCGAGTCGCAAATCGGTATGACTTCGGGCATACTCGGTACTACCGTCAGTGACTCGGGGGCCGTGAATGATCGACGGTCTGCTTGCGCCTATTTTCGACTCACGCATCGCCAGCCCCGACAAGGTTCGGATTGCTGGCGACGGGTCGGGCGTGAGCAACGAACCGACTCAACGCCCTCTGATCAAAGGACGTACGCTGAGCGAGGTTGCCAGCCTCTCGGCGCAGGATCGCCAGGACTACATCCGCGAGTTCGGCCAGGCCGTCCAACAACCGACCCTGGGCAAGGTGGTCGATATCCTCTCCTAGTGTGAGACCCGTTCAGGCGACATCGGTCTGAGCAGCGACTCTGTTTCTTCTTCAATGGCTTGAAGGCCAGCTCGGTGCGGTACCGCCAGGCGGGAACGATACGTCTTGAAATAATTATTTCAAATACAATATAAGTATGATCTAGTGATCCCCAGCGGTGCGATACGCCCGCTCTTCAGACGAGGGAGCCCATCGACGTGGCGATCGGTCCGACCACAAATGGGGTCATTCCCGTTCCCAGCGGCCCCGGCCCCAACGGCCAGCGGGGCGCAGTTGCCTCGCCCATCGAGCAGCGGCGCGCCGAACCGGGCAACACGCGGAACGACGACGTACAGATCGAAGCCGTCGAGGCCGAACTGCTGGACCCTGTAGACCCTCGCCAGTCCGATCTGGAACAGACGGCGGAACAGATCCGCCAGCTCAATCCCAACGCGCCCCGCGGAACAATCCTCAACATTCTGATCTGACGCGATCCACTCACTGGATCGCACGACATACCGCTGCCGTCAGCCTCCGCCGGGCGGGTGCGAGCGCCGGGGCGCCACCACACGATTACCGCCCGCTTCCTTGGCATCACGCAGCCTGACGGCCGCAACCTGAAGAGCCAGTTCGAGATTGCCGGGTGCCGCCAGCGCACTGGCGCGGACCACGTCGATGCCAATGCTCACGGTTGCCGGAATCGCCGTTCCGTCATCGGCACACAGTTCCAGGTCCTGGACCGCCATTCTGAGCCGGTCGGCGATGCTGCGCGCCCGCACCGGATCGGTGCCAACCAGCAACGCCACGAACTGGCCGCCATCGAACCGGCAGACGCTGTCTTTCGCACGGACAAGAGCTTTGAGTTGGTGGGCGGCACTGCGGATCACCATATCGCCGCATTCGCGCCCGCTGCGCGCGTTTATCCGTGTCAGATCATCAATATCGATGATCAGCAAGGCCGCCCAGGCGGCGCGCTGTTGGGCCAGGCCGTCGCTGGCCGTCGCCAGAAACTGGGCCCGCCCCGGCAGACCCGTCAGCGGATCCAATCGGCGATCGGGGTCGATCGACTTAGCCATTCTCTAATCCTTGAGAGGGTTCAGACCGGCGGGTTCGTCGCGCCGGAACACCGTCGCCGGTCGCCGACTCCCGCTGCTACGCAAGACCTGCGCCAGCTCTGCGCCACCCAGCGCCGACCACAGACCGTCAAAGAACATTGATCGGCACTTTGAGGAAGGTGGTGCCGTCCTCGGCCGGCGGCATTCTACCGGCGCGCATGTTGACCTGAACCGACGGGATGATGAGCTTCGGCATATCCAACGTGCTGTCCCGCGCCGTGCGTAGTTGGATGAAGGCATCCCGCGTCTGGCCCTGGCCGCTTTCCTGACCGACATGGATGTTGCGCGCACGCTCCTCGGCGACAGTCGTCTCCCAGCACACCTCGCGGCCTCCCGGACCGTAGTCGTGGCAGATGAACAGGCGGGTCTGCGGCGGCAGGGCCAGCACCTTCTGAATGGAGTCGAAGAGCTGGCCGGCATCCCCACCCGGAAAATCCGCCCGCGCGGTGCCACCATCCGGCATGAACAGGGTGTCACCGACAAATGCAGCGTCGCCGATCACATGGGTCATGCAGGCCGGCGTGTGACCCGGTGTGTGCAGGGCGACAGCCGTCATCTCGCCGATGCGGTAGGTGTCGCCATCCGCGAACAACTGATCGAACTGGCTGCCATCGCGCTCGAACTCCGTTCCGGCATTGAAGACCTTCCCGAACACTTCCTGGACGACGGTGATCTGATCGCCGATGCCGATGCGTCCGCCGATGCGACCCTGAATGTAGGGGGACGCGGACAGGTGGTCGGCATGCACATGGGTCTCGATCAGCCACTCCAGCCAAAGGTCGTTGTCGCGGACATGATCGATCACCGCGTCGGCATGGCCGTAAGACAGACGACCCGATGCGTAGTCCAGATCAAGGACCGGATCCACCACCGCGCAGGCCCCGCTCGCCGGATCAACGACAACGTGGGTGATGGTCCCCGAGGCGGAGTCGTGGAAGCCGGTCACTTTGGGACGAGCGGACGGGTCGATCTCATAGTCGGGCATTTCGTCCTCCCATTCGCCAGGAAATCCCACCGGACAAGTGTACCCGTTACCGGCGCGATCCGGGAGGCCGACAGTGCGGTTCGGATCAGGCCGGAACGCACATACCCTCAAGGCAGAGATCAACCAGGCCGTCATCCCCCGCGTATGGCATGAGGACCGATTCGTAGTCGATGTAGGCCTTGTTCGCGTGGATCAGGGTGCCGGTGCATCGCACCGGCCGCCGATGGGCGCAGACATACCGGTGCGCCGCGACAAAGGGGTCGTACATGGCTGGATCAAGCACGTCATCGAGATAGCGGCCGGTGGAATCCCGTCCGAGAAGCTGGGTGACGGAGCTCCCGATCAGCCGGAATCTGTAGCGTTCCGGTGCATGCTCGACATCCACCAGGATCACCCAGCCCAGAATGGACTTCAGGTCGAACGGGGACACGCGGTCGCGATGGGGGAGGTCTGCTGCGCCTCTCTGGTCTTCCCACAGAGCGACGAGGTCTCGCAGTTCATCGGCGTGAAACGACAGCGTGGGATCGAGTTCGCGCCACGCCGCATTGATCGATGAAGGGAACGCCGCAGTCATCTGCAACCCATGGTCTCCGCGCAGTGAAGCCCGACCAGCGCGCGGGTCGGCGAGACCGACACTATTAACCAGTCTTTTCTGGAAAATTAGGCACAAATTCTCACGTTTTGATGACAGCCATTACACCAAGACGTCGGGCGGCGACGACGGGTTCTGGTGGATCGACTGTCTTCAAGAACAGATATGAGTCGGATGGGGTCGCCGTCGGCGATCAATCTGACCGGCGGATCTGCTCTAACTCTATGATCTAGATCGGATTCACCAATCTCGCCGGAAAGCCGGGTGTTTCCGTGAAGACATGATCCGATCTAGGCTGATAGTCGTCACGCCCCTGGGTCCGAGAGGCACAATGCACCGCCTGCTCCACGGCTATTTCCGCTCCTCCGCCGCCTATCGGGTGCGCATCGCCCTGAATTTGAAGGGGCTGCCTTACACTTCGGTCAGCGTTCACCTGCGCAAGGGCGAACAGCGCGAGGACGCCTTTCTCGACATCAACCCCCAGGGTCTGGTGCCGGCTCTGGTCGATGACGGTGAGATCCTGATCCAATCGCCCGCCATTCTGGAGTACCTGGACGAGGCCTACCCCGATACGTCCCCCCTGCTGCCCGACAATCCCCTGGCGCGGGCACGGGTGCGGGCGCTCGCCGCCGTCATCACCTGTGACATCCATCCGCTGGATAATCTGCGGGTACTGAGATACCTGACCGGCCCGTTGGAGCAGCCGACCGAGACCATGGTGCTCTGGTACAATCATTGGATTGCCGAAGGATTCGAAGCACTTGAACGGATGCTCTCATCTGACGCCAGGACCGGACGGTTCTGTCACGGCGACACCCCGGGCCTGGCCGACGCCTGCCTGATTCCGCAGGTCTTCAATGCCGGCCGCCACGACCTCGACCTGACGCCATACCCGACCATCCGGCGCATTGCCGAGGCCTGCGCCGAGATCCCCGCCTTCGCGGACGCCCATCCGGCGCGCCAGGCGGACGCGGAATAGGTGAGCGACTGGGACGCCGATCGCCGGCGCATGTTGCGCCGGATCCTGATCCTGCTCGGGGTATTCTTCATCTTCGTGCAGATCAACCGGTCGTCCGGCGGCGTGCTCGCAACCTATCTGGATGACCGGCGCGGCCTGTCGCCGACCGATATTGGGACGGTCATGGGGGCGATGTTCTTCGCCTCGGCCGCCGTGCAGTTGCCGACCGGGCTGATGTTCGACCGGTTCGGCGCCAAGCGCACCCTGGTCTGGATGGGTGTCCTGGCGATCGCCGGGATCGTGCTGTTCGCAATCGCCGGCGACGCCTGGGGCCTGATCGCCGGGCGGATCGCCATCGGCATCGGCCACGGGGGCGTCATCACGGCAGTCTACCTGATCGCCATGCAATGGGCGCCGCCGGACCGGGTCGCTCAATCCACCGCCAGCCTGGTCGGCATCGCCGGCGGGATCGGCGGTGTCCTGGCGACCACGCCGCTGGCCCTGCTGCTGGCCGAGACCGGTCTGACCACCGCCTTCCTGACCCTCGCCGCAGTCACAGGCCTTTTGACTCTGGTGATCCACGTCGCCGTTCCGGACGGTCCCCAGGACGCTGACCGGCCGGCCGCCCGCACGCCCGAAACCTTCGCGCAGTCGCTTGCCGGGCTGTGGGAGGTGATCCGCATGCCGGAGTTGCGGCGGATCTACATCATGGGGTTCTGCTTCACCGCCCCGTTCATGACCATCGGCGGCCTGTGGGCCGGGCCTTACTTCACCGATGTCCAGGGCCTGAGCGAAGAGGATGCCTCGATCGCCCTGCTGATCATGGTGATCGCGCTGCATGTCGGCACCTTCGGCTATGGCCCGATGGAACGGCTGGCGCGGTCGCGCCGCCGGCTGATCCTGATCGCCGTCGCGATCGAGGTCGCCTGTCTCGGGGTGCTGCTGGTCTGGCCGACCGCGCCGCTCTGGCTGGCCGGGCCGGTGCTGTTTGCGTTCGGCTGCGTGGCGCCGTATTTCGTGGTGCTGGCCAGCCATGCTCGTCTGTTCGTGCCGGGCCACCGCGCCGGCCGGGCGATCACCACGATCAACCTCGCGGGCCTGACCGGCGTCTTCGTCCTGCAGATCGCGACAGGTGCGGCCATCGACTGGGTCGAGGCCGCCGGCGGTAGCCCGGAGACCGGCTACCGCATCGTCTTCGGGTTGGTGATCGCCGCCCTGGTCCTGTCGGCGGCCGCCTATGCTGGGCAGCCGGAGAAACCCCGCGAATGCTGAAGCGTCAGCCGCCGTTCGCCCGGGCCTGCGCCACCAGGGCCGCCATCTGTTCGCGGCCGATCGCACCGGGCACCAGTTCCGCGCCGATGGTGAAGGCTGGTGTACCCTGAATGTTCAGGACCTGGGCCAAGCGATAGGATTTCTGGATCTGCGCCTGGATCGCCGGGTCGGTCATATCCTTCTGCAGCCGCGCAATATCGAGCCCAACCTCGCGCGCAACCTGCCAGATGACATCCTGACTCAGCCGACCACGCAGGCCGAGCAGGGCAACATGAAACGGCTCGTATAGGCCCTGGCGGTGGGCGGCGAGGGAGGCTGCTGCTGCGATTTCCGACTCCGGTCCCAGGATCGGGAACTCCTTGAGAACCAGCCGAATATTGCCGTCCGCGGTAACCAAGTCCATCAGCGGCCCAAGAACCGATTTGCAGTAGCCGCACTGATAATCGAAGAACTCGACGATCGTGACGTCGCCGTCCGGATTGCCGATCACCGGATCGCCCGGATCCGCCTCCAGCGCCGGGCGGTGGGCGATCAGCGCCTGCTGCAGCGCCTCGTCCTTCTCGGCCTGCTCGCGCGCCTGCATGATGGCGAGGCTCTCCATGATCACTTCCGGATGCTGAAGGATGTAGTCGCGAACCAGCGCCTCGATTTCCTCCTTCTGAAGGTCGGAGAACCCGCGCTTGTTGTCGTCGTCGGCGACAGGGGCCGCCACCGGCAGCACCATAAGCGCCGTCGCAACCAAGCCTATCAGGGCGGAACGAAAGATCATGGGAAGCTCCGAAGGGCGCGATGAAGAACAGGCATGGGCATCGTGGTCCAGACCCGGGGCGGCGTCCATCGACCATGTGTCACCAGAGTTACCGGCGGCGTTCACGTTAACCGCGCTCGCGCTTGGCAAGTTCCTGAATGTCGAGCGCCCGCAGGACGGCCGGCGAGCCCTGCGGCAACTCGCTCTGGGCGCGCTGCGCCTGGATCTCGGCATCGCGCCAGCGCCCTTGCCGAGCGGCCTCCTCGGCGAGCGACAGGGCCGACTCCCCAAGCTCGCCGACCCGTCCCTGCGCCGTCGCCAGTTGGCGCCAATAGTACGGCCAGGCCGCCTCGCTCACCCGCGCGCTCTGCAGATGCTCCAAAGCCTCGCGATCGGCCTCCGGGTCATTCAATGCCAACAGGACCCGGGCGAGGGAGACCTCGATCAGGCCGGACTCCGGAGCCAGTTCGGCGGCGCGTCGATAGGGACCGACGGCATCGGCGATCTGGCCGTTCTCGAACAACAGCTGGCCCTCCAGCTCGTGCAGATAAGGGTCCTCGGGATCCTCCGCCACCAGATCGCGGGTCAGGGAAATGGCCCGGTCGTAGTCCGGGACCTCACGATAGGCGACGGCGCGCGCCAGCCGGGCCGGCTGCGACGTATCGGTGTCCGGATAGCGGCGAAAGGTCTGGACCGGCGAGCGGATGAACCCGTGCAGTTTGGCGACCATCCGATCGAACCGCTGCACGATCTCCGGCGACGGCGGCGTGTCGGAATACTGTGACGCGGCAACATGGGCTTCGACGGCGGAGATCCGGTCCCGGGTCAGCGGGTGGGTGCGCATGTACGGAGACTGCCGGGACGCGGACAGCAACTCCTGTCCCGAGAGCTCCTGAAAGAACCGCGCCAACCCGACCGCCGACTGCCCGGTCTGGTCCAGATAGCGCAGCGCCGCCTGATCGGCCGCCGATTCCTGGGTCCGGCTGTACTGCAGGAATGTCCGCTCGGCCACGGACTGGCCGCCAATCGCGATCGCACCGCCAGCGTCCGGTCGCCCGCTGGCGACCGCCGCCACCACACCCAGCACCGTCGTCAGCAGGGCAAGGTTCGAGGCCGAACCGATGACATCCGAGGTCCGGGCCAGGTGGCCCCCGGCAATGTGGCCGGTTTCGTGTGCCACCACCCCGACAAGTTCACCGGGCGCCTGCATTTCGAGCAACAGCCCCGTGTGCAGGAACATGTTCTGGCCGCCCGCCACGAAGGCATTCAACGTGTCATCGCGGATGATGTAGATCGAGACCGCCTCCGGGCTCAGACCGGCAGCCTGGAACAGTGGCGTCGACAAATCGCGAATGGTAGCTTCGATCTCGGCGTCGCGGATCAGGCTTCGGCCCTGCGCCTGAGCATCCGACATGCCGACCAGAACCAGTCCCGCCGTGGCCGCGGCCGCGATTAGCCTTCGAACCGGTTTGCTGATGACCTCAAACACCGTGAAGCGCGCCCTTACCGGTTTCCGCCCGGATCCACACTATCGGCCGAAAAGGGCCAGGGAAAGGCGCGGCACGCTTCTTTACAAAACGATCACGTTATCCCTGGCGAGCGGGCTCCTCGCCGCCTGCGGATCCGACGACACATTCGAAGTACCGGAAGGATTCTTCGGCGCGGTCGTTGCCGAGGAACCGAGGGCAGCCCTGGTGGCCCGCGATGCGCTTGTCGCCGGCGGCTCCGCCGCGGATGCCGCAGTGATCGCCTACTTCACCCTCGCGGCCACCCTGCCCTCCTCTGCCGGGTTGACGGCGACGGGAAGCTGCGTTGTGCACGACCCCGCGACCAGCAGCTTCCAGCGTCTCGACTTCACGGCGCGCCAGTCGACTGACGCGCCCGGCGGCATCTCCCTGCCGATCGGACCCCGGGCCATGTTCGCTCTGCATGCCCGGCACGGGGTGCGGCCATTCGAGGAACTCATCATCGAAGCCGAACGCGTAGCCCGGTTCGGCGAACCGGTGAGCCGAGCGCTTGCCGCGGACCTGAGCGGTGCCGAAAAGCGGCTGCAAGCGGACTCGGGGGCGTCGCGCGTCTTCTTGAGGGACGGGCAACCGATCGCCCAGGGCGAACCGCTGGTCCAGCTCGAACTGGCGGCAACGCTTGCCCGCCTGCGCTCCGAGGGCATCGGGTCGCTCTACTCGGGCCAGCTGGCCAGTGCATGGTTGGCGGACGCTTCCCGCGCGGGTTTCGACGTCGACGCGAACCGGTTGCGCGACGCGCTGCCGCAGTGGACGCCTGTCGAAGGCGTGACCCATGCCAATCACCGCTGGGGAATCGCCGCCTCCACCCGGGCCAATACCCGACTGGCGGAATCCACACTTGGACTGATTCTGGATGGCGCCAGTTGGAAAGACGGCGACGCGGACGAACGGGCCCATCTCCTGGCGGAAGCCCTCAACCGGGCAACGGTGTTCTCAGCCACCCAGAAGCCGATCCAGGAAGACGAAATGGACCGTGCGATGACCGGGTACGATGGCGATCGCAGGGGGTTGAGCGCCCCGCTGGCGCAGTTGGCACGGAGCCTCGGAACTGACGCGGCCCAGCACGCCGGTGCGACGGCGTTCTTCGCGATCGACCGACGCGGGCTTTCTATCGGGTGTTCGATCGGCTTGGGCGGGGCCTTCGGAACCGGAAAGTTGGCGCCGGGCCTCGGAATCCTGTTCGCGCCGGCGGAGGCGACACGAGAGTCCCCTCGGGCGGCTTCGCCTTGATTGTGTCGAACACCAATACCGGTCAGGTCCACATGCTGGTATCGGGGGCCGGAGGGCCACCGGCCTTGTCGTCCGTCATTCAGACAGCCCTTGATCATTGGGAGTTGCGGATCCCGATCGAGGAAGTCACCGAGCGGCCCCGCAGCCACTACGCCGGGGGGTCCGCGATCCTGTACCTGGAGCCCAGCACCCCCTCTGACGTAGCCGAGGCACTGCGGCGTCGCGGGTACCAGATCGCTCAAGCCGAGAGCATCGGCACCGCCAGCGCCTTTCGCTGCGTCGAAGGATTACCGCGCAGCAGCATTCAATTCGGGGTCGGCCGCGATCCCCGCATCCGGGGTCTGATGATGTTCGAGTTCGGGTCGAATTGAGATGATGACGCCATCCAGCAGGGGACAAGTCGCCCCATTCATCGTCATGGACGTGATGAGCGCGGCCGCCGACCGTGAGGCGGCCGGCGGCGACGTTCTCCATCTGGAGGTCGGCCAACCTTCGACCCCCGCACCCCAGGGCGTCCTCGCGGCGGCACGCGCCGCGCTGGAAGGCGATCGGATCGGCTATACGCTCGCGCTCGGCATTCCAGAGCTGCGGGAACGGATTTCCGCCCATTACCGGAACTGGTATTCGGTCGATGTCTCAATCGATCGGATCGCCGTCACGACCGGATCGTCGGCGGGATTCCAGTTGGGGTTTCTCGCCGCATTCGACGCCGGCGCCCGCGTAGCGCTCGCCTCGCCGGGTTATCCCGCCTATCGCAACATTCTCTCCGCACTCGGGATCGAGGTGGTCGATCTGCTGACCGAGCACGCCGACCGTTATCAGCCGACCGTGGCCCGGTTGGAGGCGGCGGGCCCCATCGACGGATTGATCGTGGCCAGCCCGTCGAATCCGACTGGGACGATGCTTGATCGGACGAGCATGGACGCGGTTGCGGGCTGGTGCCGGGCCAACGCCGTGCGGCTGATCTCCGACGAGATCTACCATGGGATCAACTACGGACAGCGGCCGGTCACGGCCCTGGAAGCCGACCCGGACGCGATGATCATCAACAGTTTCTCGAAGTACTTCTCGATGACGGGCTGGCGGATCGGTTGGATGGTCGTGCCTCCGGACCTGGTGCGGTCCGTCGAGTGCCTCGCCCAGAACTTCTTCATCTCGGCGCCGACCCTGTCCCAGATCGCGGCGACCGCCGCCTTCGACTGCGTCGAGGAGACCGAGGCCAATGTCGCGCGTTATGCCCGCAACCGCGACATTCTTCTGAACGATCTTCCGGCGGCCGGCCTGCACGACCTGGCCCCGGCCGATGGGGCATTTTACATCTATGCCAACGTCGCCGCCTTTACCAACGACAGCGTCGAGTTCTGTCGCCGCATGCTTGCCGAAACCGGCATCGCCTGCACCCCAGGCACGGATTTCGATCCGTCGCGCGGCCACGCGACCGTCCGCTTCTCCTTTGCCGGCGCCAGCGACGACATGGCCGAGGCCTGCCGCCGGCTGAAGACCTGGTTGAAATAGGCCGCTCCATCCGGCCGAGCATCGCGCGCTGGTTGATCCTCCGGCGCGCCGCCTACCTGGGCCCCGGATCAGGTCCGGGGAGTACAGGAGAACTAAGGATCACTTATTTCAACCGCCGTCCGACACGGCGCTCACGCGCCTGCTCAGGGGGAGGTCAAACGATGAAGACCTCGTCCTGAGCAGCACCGGATTCAATCCGGGGCGTGTCGAAGGACGCCCCGGACCCGTCCAGACCAGACCCGGAAAAGATCTACCGGCGCCACCAGCCCTTACGCGGCTTCTCGACGGGCTTCTCCAGCGTCTGTACGTCGATCGGCACGGACGAAGCCGATTGCGGCACCGGCTCGGAGAGATCCCCTTCGCCGGTATCGGCCTGGTCTTCACCCGCTTCATCGCTGATGGCCTCGGGTGCCGGCTCGGCATCGGCTTCCGCCTCTTCGACAGCCTCCTCAGCCGGTTGCTCAGCCGGCTCCAGGTGCGGTTCGACGGGTGTCGCCTCGGGCTCTGGGGCCGGCGCCGGGGAATCCGCTTCCGCGGTCTCGACGGCTTCCGCCTCCACTGCAGGCTCCGCGTCCTTCTTGCGCCGCCGGCGCGGACGTTTCGGCTTCTCTTCCTTGACCGCCTCCTCAGCCTCGCCGGCCGCAGTCACCGCCTCATCCGCTGTGGTTTCGGCGACAACCTCGGGGGTTGGGGTCTCTTCCGGGGACGCTTCCTCAGCGACGTCAGCGGTGACGACTTCCGGAGCGGCCGTTGCCTCGGCCGCGGCCGCGATCGGCTCGTCCGGCGCATCGACCTCGCCGTCAGCCTCGCCATCGGCACCCGCCTCGGCCGACTCGTCGGCGGCGACCGCATCCGCCGTATCCTGCTCATCGCGCCGACGGCGCGACCGGCGGCGACCGCCCCGACGACCCCGGCGCCGTTTCTTGCGGCCGTCCTCGTCCTCGTCCTGCTCGTCGGTCTCTCCATCCGGAGCCGCAGCGGCGACGCCCTCCTCCGGCTCTTCGCCATCGGCTTCCGCCTCGACGCCCTCGGCGGCCCGCTCTTCCGGGCGCCGGCGGCCACCGCGACGCCGACGCCGCGACCGGCCGCGGCCGCGGCGTTCGTCCTGATCCTCACGGGCGTCGACGGTCTCGTCGTCGACGTCGTCTTCCTCGGGTTCTTCCTCCAGCGCCGGGCCGGCCGCCGCGATCGCGTTCTGGAAAGCGGCCCGCTCGTCCGCGGTCTTCGGCCGCAGACGCTCCAGCCGGTGGTCGGGCTGGACCAGCGATTCGTCCGGCTCAAGGAACACCTTGGTGCCGTACCGCGCTTCGATCTCGGCCAGCCGGTCGCGCTTGTGGTTGAGAATGTAGAGCGCCACCTGGGCCGGGATGTGAACCGCGATCTCAGCGGCCCGGTTGCGCAAGCCCTCCTCTTCGATCACCCGCAGAATGTGCAGCGCGGTGCTGTCGATCGAGCGGATGTAGCCGGAGCCCTTGCAGTGCGGGCAGACCTGGGTGCTGGCCTCGACCAGGGACGGCCGTAGACGCTGGCGCGACAGTTCCATCAGGCCGAAATGACTGATCCGCCCGATCTGTATGCGGGCGCGATCGGACTTCATCGCCTCCTTCATGCGGCGCTCCACCGCATGCTGGTTACGCGACTCCTCCATATCGATGAAATCGATCACCACCAGCCCGGCAAGATCGCGCAGACGCAGTTGCCTGGCCACTTCGTCCGCGGCCTCGAGGTTGGTCTTGAGGGCCGTCTCCTCGATGTTGCGCTCGCTGGTGGCGCGTCCCGAGTTGACGTCGATCGCGACCAGCGCCTCGGTCTGGTTCATGACGATGTAACCGCCCGACTTCAGCTCGACGATCGGGCTGTGGATCGCGTCGAGCTGGCTTTCCACCTGGAACCGGTGGAGCAAGGGGACATGGCTGTCCTTGTAGCGCTTCACCCGCTTGGCGTGGCTCGGGATCAGCGTCTTTATGAAGTCCTTGGCAACACGGTAGCCGTCGTCGCCGTCGACCAGAACCTCATCGATGTCACGCGCATAAAGATCGCGGATCGACCGCTTGATGAGGTTCGCCTCCTCGTAGATCAGGCAGGGTGCGGTGCTGTCGAGCGTCGTGGACCGGATCTCATCCCAAAGCCGCAGCAGGTACTCGTAGTCACGCTTGATCTCGGCCTTCGTGCGTTGAGACCCGGCGGTCCGGACGATGACCGCCATGCCCTCCGGCACGTCGAGCCCTTCAACCACCTGCTTCAGGCGCTTGCGGTCACCGGCATGGGTGATCTTGCGGCTGACGCCGCCGCCGCGCGCCGTATTCGGCATCAGCACGCAGTACCGGCCTGCCAGGGACAGGTAGGTGGTCAGCGCCGTCCCTTTGTTTCCGCGCTCTTCCTTGACCACCTGCACCAGCATGATCTGCCGGCGCGCCACCACTTCCTGGATCTTGTAGCGCCGGTTGGCGGATTTGCGGCGCGGCCGCACCTCCTCCATCGCGTCCCCGCCAACGGTCTCTGGCTTGGCGCTCTTTTTGGTCGCCACGCTGACATCGGCAGCCTGGGCCCGACCACCGCTGTCCTCGCCGTCGGATTCATCTTTCTCCGCGTCGTCGCTGGCGGCAGCACCGTCATCACCGTCTCCGGCTGACGCTTCATCGCCATCGGCCTCTAGGGCTTGCGGCTCCTCGGAATCGGAACCGCCTCGGTCCTGATCGGTCTCGCCAGCTTGCGGGGCCAGCTCTGCCTCGCCAGCAGGTGCGTCGTCTTCGTCTGATGCTGTGGTTTCAGCGCCGTCGGCGACAACAGCATCACCTTCGACGGGGTCACTGTCCGCCGTCGTTTCACCCTCGGCGTCCGCCGTGGCTGTTTCCTTGTCATCAGGCTCTTCGGCATCCGACCCTTCGGCATCGGACTCTTCGACTTCAGCGTCGTCGCCGTCGGGCTCTTCCGGCTGAACGTCGACTTCCTCTTCCGAGACGTCGTCGTCCTCGTCGTCCTCGTCGAGGCCTCGGCTCTGTTCCTCACGGAGCAGCGCTTCCCGGTCTTCGATCGGGATCCGGTAGTAGTCGGGATGGATTTCAGAGAACGCCAGAAACCCGTGTCGGTTTCCGCCGTATTCGACGAAGGCAGCCTGCAAAGAGGGTTCAACCCGCGTTACACGGGCGAGGTAGATGTTACCCTTGAGCTGCTTCTTGGCCGCGGTCTCGAAGTCGAAGTCGTCTAGCCGGTTGCCGTCGACCACCACGACCCGGGTTTCCTCCGGGTGGGTGGCATCGATGAGCATACGCTTGGTCATGTTTCGGTATCTCCGTGGCGCACCGCGACGGCTCGAAGTCGGACTCCTGCCGGTCGCTTTCGGCGACGCGTGTCGGCGTCGGCGCGGGTGCGATGTGTGTGGTCAACGACCCCCAGGGTCGCCGCATGCGGGGGACCGCATGGGTCACGACAGCCGTCGGCGCACGCGTCGAGCCGGGTCTCCGGCTCACGCGGGCAAGTCGATCAGTCGCGGGCGACGCTTTCACGTTGGTCGCCATGCTGGTCCAGAGTGCAGGTCTCACGTTTTTCGATCCTGCGCAGTGCACAGCGGTCGTTCCGCTGACGCCCGAAAACAGAAGAGTATCGCTGTCCCGAAGATTCTGAGTTCCGCAACAGCACGAAACGGTGCCGCGCGCGATCTTCCGGGACGCATGCACCATACTGTCAGTCCGGCATCCTAACAATCCAAAACTTACGGAATTTTCGGCCCCGGGACCATCACGGGCAGTTTATTAGTAAGTCACTGTAAGGCTGGCTCCTAGAGCAATGAAAATCAGAACAAATATTGCTCTCACCATCGCCGCCCTGTATCGTGACCCGATCGATTCGCAGGAATGGGGCGCGGTCATGGCGCGGCGGTTCTCCGGCGCCGTATTGGGAGTTTTGGTCTGGCTGCTTCTGGCCGGCGTCGCCTTTGTCGGCGCGACGCCATCGGCGGTGGCGGCGAGTTCCCCGACCGTCTCGAACCTGCGCGTCGGCCAGCACCCCGACAAGATGCGGATCGTCCTCGATCTGGACGCGCCGGTCGCGTTCTCCACCTTTTTGCTGCCGGATCCGTATCGCGTCGTGATCGACCTTCCGGAAATCCGGTTTCGGTTGCCGGCCTCGGCCCGGTCGCGGAGCGTGGGTCAGATCAGCGGCTGGCGGTATGGCCAGTTCCGGCCGGGCACCTCGCGGGTGGTTGTCGACACCAAACAGCCGATGGTCGTGAAGAGCGCGTTCGTCTTGCCACCGTCCGGCGCCCAGGGACACAGGCTAGTCGTCGACCTGCACGCCGCCGACCGGCGCCTCTTCCTGGACGCTTCAGCGAAGTCGATCCGGCAGCGCGCCGCACTCAGCGCCCCCCGGGTATCCCCGCCCGCCGCCACCCCGACACCTCTGCCCAAGTCCGACGACCGGCTCGTGGTCGTCGTTGACGCGGGCCACGGCGGCATCGATCCGGGAGCGATTGGTTTCAGCGGGATCTACGAGAAGACCATCGCCCTGGAGGCAGCCCACGCCTTCCGCGAGGCCCTGGAGCGAACCGGCCGCTACAAGGTCGTCATGACACGCAAGGATGACCGATTTATCCGGCTGCGCGACCGCATCGCCATCGCGCGCCAAGTCGACGCCGACCTGTTCATCTCGATGCACGCAGACTCGATCGGCGATAAGTCGCTGCGAGGGTTCTCGGTCTACACGCTGTCCGGGAAAGCCTCCGACAAGGAAGCCGAAGCGCTGGCCGCACGGGAGAACAAGTCCGACATCGTCGCCGGGATCGACTTCTCCGATCAGACCCCGGAGGTCGCCGATATCCTAATCGACCTCGCCCAGCGCCGCACCATGAACTACTCGGCCCGCCTGGCCGGTTATGTGGTCGACGAGATGAAGGCCGAGACCAGGCTGCTGAAAAGGCCGCACCGCTTCGCCGGCTTTGCCGTCCTGAAGGCGCCGGACGTGCCATCGGTCCTGGTCGAGCTTGGCTTTCTGTCGAACCGCAAGGATGAGGCGCGGCTCAAGGATCCGGCGTTCCGTCACAAGGTGGCCGACGGCCTGACACGGGCCGTCGACCGCTACTTCCAGGGCGTCCAGGCGGCCTTCCGCTGAACGGGCCGGCTTAGTCCGCCGCTTCCTGCCTCGGCATCCACGACTTGACGTATTCTTGGTTCTCCACGCCTTCCGGCAGCGATCCGATCTCCAGCGCATCGCGGGTGTCGAGCATCACGGCGTACTCGTCGGTCTCGGTCTTTTTCGGCGTCAACATGCCCTGCAAGGCCTTGGGATGCGGGCCATGGGTGAAACCGCAGGGGTGAAAGATGATCATCCCGCGATCGATGTTGTCCCGACTGAAGAAATCGCCACGGTGATAGAACAGCACCTCGTCGTAGTCGTCGTTGTTGTGGAAGAACGGGACTTTCAGCGCGCCCGGGTCCATCTCCATCGGCCGCGGACAGAAGGTGCAGACCACGAAACGCGGCCCCACGAAGGTGGTATGGGCCGACGGCGGCAAGTGGTAGCGGTGGCTCATCAACGGCCGGAAATCCTCGACGTTGATCTTCACCGGCGTCAGGTCACCCTTCCAACCGACCGCGTCGAGCGGGTTGTAGGCATAGGTGACTGTCGAAATCTGCTCGCGCCGCGCGATGGCGACGCGGGTTTCATCCTCACGGCCGTCCGGGGTCTGCTGGTTGCGAAACGCCTCGTCCATGACGGGGGTGTCCAGCATCGCCGGATCGAAGATCGCGTGATGCCCGACCAGCCCCTTGTCCGGCAGCATGTAGGACCCGTTGGTCGCCTCGATCATCAGCACGTCGGCATCGCCGTCGAACTCGGTGCGCCACATGGTGCCGCGCGGCAGCATCACGTAGTCGCCGGCCCTGAGATCCATCCGGCCGAAATCGCAGAAGATCTGGCCCTTGCCGTCGTGCACGAACAGCAGCTCGTCGCCGTCGCCGTTGCGGGCCAGCCGTTCCATCTTGCCGGAAGTCCGCCAGAACCGGAGCTTGCAGTGGGCATTGTGCAGCACCGTCGCCGCCTCGAACGGCAGGTTCGGGCGGTAGTTCAGCCGGTTCAGATCGAAGGCCCGGGGCCGCAGCGGCCCTTCCCAGTCGACCCAGCCCGTCGGAGGGCGCCGGTGGTAGATGTGCGCGGCCGGGCCGAAAAAGCCCTCCTTCGACATCTCCCGCTCATAGGTGCCCTCGGGCAGGTCGGTATGGGCCTGGCGCGAGCTCTCGCCCTCGACGCGGGACAGGCGGATGTAGTTTTTCATGCCTGCAGCACTCCCCGGTTGATCTGATCCTGTTCGATGGATTCGAAGAGCGCCTTGAAGTTGCCCTCGCCGAATCCCTCGTCGCCCTTGCGTTGGATCAACTCGAAAAAGATCGGTCCGATGACCGTGTTGGTGAAGATCTGAAGCAGCAGCGCGCCGTCGATCAGGATACCGCGCTGCTTCAGGGCACTCACGTCCTCGCCGTGGTTGGGCAGGCGGTCGTCCAGCATGTCGTAATAGGTGGCCGGAGGCGGGGCCATGAACGCCATGTCGAGCCGGCGCAGCCCGTCAACCGCGGCGAAGATGTCGTCGGTGCCCAGCGCGATGTGCTGGATACCCTCGCCCTTGTACTCGTCGAGATATTCCTGGATCTGGCTCTTGTCGTCGGAGCTTTCGTTGATCGGAATCCGGATCTTGCCGCACGGGCTGGTCATCGCGCGGGATTTCAGACCCGTCAGCTTGCCTTCGATATCGAAGTAGCGGATCTCACGGAAGTTGAAGAGCCTCTCGTAGAACCCGCCCCACACATCCATGCGCCCCCGGTGCACGTTGTGGGTCAGGTGGTCGATATAGGTCAGGCCCACCCCGTCCGGAGCCTGGTCCTCACCCTCGATCGGCACGAAATCAACGTCGTAGATCGTGTGCTCGCCGTAGCGGTCGACAAGATAGATCAGGCTGTCACCGATCCCATGGATCGCCGGAATGTTGAGCTCCATCGGGCCGACCTTGCTCTCGAACGGCTTCGCGCCCAGCGCGACCGCGCGCTCGAAAGCGGCGGCGGCGTTCTTGACCCGAAACGCGATCGCGCAGCACGACGGGCCATGCACCCGGGCAAACGACTGCGCGAAGCTGTCGGCTTCGCCATTGACGATGAAGTTCACCCCGCCCTGGCGATACAAGACGACGTCCTTGGACCGGTGGCGGGCCACCGCCCGGAAGCCCATCGCGGTGAACAGTTTGTCCAGATCACGTGTGTCCGGTGCCGTGTACTCGACGAACTCGAACCCGTCGGTCGCCATCGGGTTTTCCGGTGTTCCTTCGGCCACCGGGGGCACAGTCGATTCGGCCATCGTTAGCTCCCTGCCAACCGAAGGATCGCAGGATCCGCCGGCGCGTGATAGTTTCATTCGCAACTACCGCCGTATTTAGTTTCAAATGAAACCAACTGCAAGTGTCTTGACCGACGATATCTCCCCCATCGCCGCCTCCAGCGCAGAATCCGACATCGCCAGCGACGAACCGCTGGCGTTGGAGCGGTTCCTGCCCTACCGGCTCTCCGTTCTTGCCAACACGGTATCGAAGGACATCGCCCGGCTCTATGCTGAGCGGTTCGGCATCACCATCCCGGAATGGCGGGTCCTGGCGGTCCTGGGCCGGTTCGGGCCGGCGACCTCGGCTGAGATCTGTGGGCGCACCGCCATGGACAAGGTGCAGGTCAGCCGGGCGATCGCGCGGCTGGAAGAGGCCCGCCACGTCTCCCGCAGCACCGACCCGAACGACCGCCGACGGGCCTCCATCGCCATGACCGCGGCCGGTCGGCGGGTCTATCGCGAAATCGTTCCGCTCGCCCAGTCCCGCGAGGCGCTGCTGCTGGATGGGTTCTCGCAAGCCGACCGCGAGCAGCTCGACGGCCTGCTGGAACGGCTCAGAGCCCGTGCCGACGAGCTCGCCGAACCGGATGAGGGTGAGGTCGGCGGCGTGGTCTGATCCCCCGCCCTTCTAGCCCCGGTCATCGATCCAGCGCGAGAAACCGAGGCAGATTGGCACCATGCGCGCGATCACGTGCTCGGTGAACTCCTCGATCGCCGCCACCGCCGCCGGCGGCGCGGGGCCGGCATCGACCCGCAGGTGCGCCAGCCTGGCGGACTCGGCCCTTGCCATACTGCGGGTCAGGGCAATGGCCTTGGCCAGGCGACCATCGGCATCAAGCGGTGCGAATCCGGTATGCATCAGGGCAAGCAGCCCTGGCCAGTGGGCCAGGTGTCGATACAAGGTTGCCATGACAGGCTCGTCCGGCCGCGCGCCCAGCAGGTTCAGGGCGCCGACCACGTCCCAGACATGCGGTGGCATATCGGCTTCGGACAGGACTTTCGGGATCGCCGCGGAAACACGCGTGACCGCGGCGGCCGATCCGATCGGACGCGGGCCGGCCGGGGGTTCGATCAACGCGCCCAGGGCCAGAAGGTTGAGGCCGTTACCCTGGTTGTAGGCGGCAGCGATGGTCCTCACCGTCGCCACGTCGGCTGGGGCGACGCCGACGGCCGCCAAGGCACCCGGGGCCAAAGGGGGCGGCATCGGAACAGGCAGCCTGTCGGTCAGATGGGCGGCGGCGGCGGCGGCATGACCGCTTTCGTAGATCGGCCTCGCACTCTGCCAAGCCCAGTCGAGGCCGCCGTCGATGGTCGCCAGGTGGCGCCAGATCAGATTGACAACCGGTATACCCAGGGTCGCCCGAATGTCGGCGAAGGCCTCGGCCACATCACCGGTGGCGGCATCCTCGGTCACGGCCGGGACCGGATCGCCCATCGCTCGCCCTCCTTCGTTTCTGGCCGCGATTGCAGCGCTTCCCCCAGGGTGCGGTCAACTGGTGTGGTCAGCAGATGTGATCAATCGGCCCCTTGGCCGGAACTCCCGGTTTTGGCTAAGACAGGCTGACGTGTATTGCCAGGATCGTGAGGACCCCGCGTGGAACAGGTAGATGCAGTGGTGGTCGGCGCCGGCGTCGTCGGGCTGGCTGTGGCCCGCGAACTGGCCCTGGCGGGCCGCGAGGTGCTGGTCCTGGACGCCGCCGAGGCCATCGGCACCGAAACCAGTTCTCGGCATTCCGAAGTGATCCATGCCGGGATCTACTACCCGCCCGGCTCTTTGAAGGCGAAGTTCTGCGTCGAGGGCAAACACAAACTCTATCTCTACCTGGACGAACACGGCGTCCCCTACAAGCGGCTGGGCAAGCTGATCGTCGCCACGGCCGAGGACCAGATCCCCGCCCTGCAGCAGATTCAGGACCGTGCCATCAAGGCCGACGTCACCGACCTCGAGTTCAAATCGCATAACGAGGTCACCGAGATGGAGCCGGAACTGCGTTGTGTGACCGCGCTCTGGTCACCTTCGACCGGTGTCCTGGACAGCCACGCCTACATGCTGGCCCTGCAGGGGGACGCCGAAGAGCACGGTGCCATGATCGCTTTCCATGCCCCGGTCACCGGGGGCCGGATCGCCGAAGACGGCATCGAAATCGAGGTCGGCGGCGGCCATCCGATGACCCTCAAAGCACGCACCGTCGTAAACTCGGCGGGCCTGCACGCACAGCCGCTGGCAGCCAGTCTCGCCGGGTTCCCGCGTGAGCGGGTGCCGCCTCACCACTACTGCAAGGGCAACTACTACACCCTGTCCGGCGTGCGTGCGCCGTTCAGCCACCTGATCTATCCCGCCCCCGAACAGGCCGGACTCGGCATCCACCTGACCCTCGACCTCGGCGGGCAGGCCCGGTTCGGCCCCGATGTCGAATGGATCGAGGAAATCGACTACGACGTCGATCCGCGGCGCGCCGACAGTTTCTACGCGGCCGTGCGCAAGTACTGGCCCGGGCTCCCGGACGACTCGCTGCAGCCGGGCTATGCCGGCATCCGCCCGAAGATCCAGGCACCCGGCGAACCGGCGGCAGACTACGTGGTCCAGGGCCCGCGCGATCACGGCGTGCCCGGACTCGTGAACCTCTACGGGATCGAATCCCCGGGCGTGACCTCCAGCCTCGCCATCGCGGAATACGTGGGCGAGATGCTGCGGGAGTAGGGTCTCGCCAGGCCACACCAACTCCCTCACTGCCAGGGCTTGAACCGGGGCCTGGAGATCAGCGCGCCGGAGGGCCGAACACAACGTCCTCTCGTTCCAACGCGCTGAACCCTGGGTCCCGGCGCGCGCTTTGCTCGGCCGGGAAGTGATTCGGTGGAATTGCCTCAGCGCGTGCCATAGCGACCTTATGGCATTCGTCGTCTACATCCTGGCCAGCCAGCGCAACGGAACCCTATATGTCGGGATGACGCGGGACCTAGCTCGCCGCATGCACCAACACCGCACCCAAACGTTCCAAGGGTTCACTGCCCGGCATGGCGTTACGAAGCTCGTGTACTTCGAACTCGTCGAGGACCGCGACAACGCCAAGCAGCGAGAGCGCAGGCTTAAGAGGTGGCGCCGCGACTGGAAACTCGATCTGATCGAGTCCCAGAATCCGGATTGGCGGGATCTCTGGTACGACTGGTTCGCCGATCAGCTGCGCTGGACGGTCTGAAACCTCCACCAGTTCCTTCCCGGCCGAGCGCCGCGAGCGCCGGGACCCAGGGGTCAGCGCGCTGCGAGGTCAGGTGGAGGCTTGCCGCCATGCACGCCAGGCGCTTTCATCGCTGGGGGAGGACCGATGCTCACACCCGCTGCGACCTATGACGAGGTCTGCCACGCTTTCCGTTGGCGGATCCCGGAGCGCTACAACATCGGCGTCGACATCTGCGACCGCCATGCCGACCGTGGAGCGGGAACCGCGCTGATCCACGTCACCGAGGACGGTGTCCGGGAGATCTCCTTCGGCGACCTGAAGCGCGCATCCAACCGGCTCGCCAATGTCCTGACCGCCGCCGGCCTGACGGTCGGCGACCGGGTTGCCATTCTGCTGCCCCAGCGTCCGGAGACCGCCATCGCGCACATCGCCGCCCACAAGGCCGGCATGGTGTCGGTCCCGCTGTTCACCCTGTTCGGCGACGAGGCCCTGGCCTACCGGATGGCCGACAGCGGGGCCGCGGCGTTGATCACCGACGCCGACAGCCTGGCGAAGATCCAAGGCATCCGAGACCGGCTGCCCGATCTCAAGCTGGTCCTGGTCACCGACGCGGCGGTCGACGGTACCGGCTGGCGCGCCCTCGACCCGGCCCTGGCGGCCGCCCGCGAGAGCTTCACGCCGGTCGACACTCGCGCCGACGATCCGGCAATCATCATCTACACGTCCGGCACCACCGGGCAGCCGAAGGGGGCGCTGCACGCCCACCGGGTATTGCTCGGGCATCTTCCCGGCGTCGAGTTCCCCCAGGAGTTCTTCCCACAGACGGGAGACCGGTTCTGGACCCCGGCGGATTGGGCGTGGATCGGCGGGTTGATCGACGTGCTGCTGCCGTCCCTGCATCACGGTGTGCCGGTGGTTGCCCATCGCTTCGCCAAGTTTGATCGGGAAGCCGCATTCGACCTGATCGCCCGCCATGGCGTGCGCAACGCCTTCCTGCCACCGACCGCGCTCAAGATGATGCGCCAGGTCCCGAATGCCACCTGCCCGGGCATGCGCTCGATCGGGTCCGGCGGGGAGTCCCTCGGCGCCGAACTGCTGGACTGGGGGCGCGGTGTCTTCGGGTTCACCATCAACGAGTTCTATGGCCAGACCGAATGCAACCTTGTGGTCGGCAACTGCGCCTCGGTCCTGCCGGTCCGCCCGGGTTCGATGGGCAAGCCGATCCCGGGGCATGAAGTTGCCATCGTCGATCCGGCGGGCGTGCCGCTGCCGACAGGCGAGACCGGAGCCGTTGCCGTGCGGCGCGGCGATCCGGTCATGTTCCTGGAGTATTGGCGCAAGCCGGATGCGACAGCCCAGAAGTTCACTGGCGACTGGATGCTGACCGGCGATCTCGGGCGAGCCGACCCGGATGGCTACCTGCACTATGTCGGGCGCGACGACGATGTCATCACCTCGGCTGGCTATCGGATCGGGCCGGCGGAGATCGAGGACTGTCTGATGGCCCATCCCGCGGTCGCCCTGGCGGCGGCGATCGGCGTCCCCGAGCCACTGCGCACACAGTCGGTCAAGGCCTGTATCGTTCTGGCCGACGGCACCGTGCCCAGCGACGCGCTCAAGCGCGAGATCCAGGATCACGTCAAGCGGCGGCTCGCTGCCCACGAGTACCCGCGGCTGGTCGAATTCGTCGACTCGCTTCCGATGACAACGACCGGCAAGATCATGCGTCGGGTTCTGCGCGACCAGCATGCCACCCGGGGCTCCGCCCATGACGCCGACAACCCACCCGCCGAGACCGAAAGGACGCCGTCGTGACCGTGACTATCGACTACTACCTGTCGACCTCCAGTCCCTGGACATATTTCGGGGCCGGCCGGTTCACTGAGATCGCCCGCGCCGCAGAAGCCACGGTGAACGTCTATCCGGTCGCCTTCCACAAGGTGTTCGAGGAGTCGGGTGGCCTGCCGCTACCCAAACGCGCGCCCCAGCGCCAAGCCTACCGGATGATGGAACTGAAGCGCTGGCGGGACAATCTCGGCATTCCGATCCTGTTGGAGCCAACCAACTTTCCGGCAACCGACCCGATCTCCTCGCTGGTGGTCGTCGCCGCCCGAGAGACCGGCCAGGATGCGCTAACCCTGAGCACCGCCCTGCTGACCGCGTTGTGGCGCGACGACCGCAACATCGACGACCCAGCGGTCGTCGCAGCCGTTGCCAACGAGTGCGGGCTCGACGGCGAAGCGCTCGTCGCCACCTCGGGCGGCTACGCGGACCAGTATGACGCCGACACCCGCAAGGCCGTCGACGCCGGCGTTTTCGGCGCCCCGAGCTACGTCCTGCAGGATGGCGAGATCTTCTGGGGTCAGGACCGGGTCGACCTCTTGCGCTGGCGGCTCGGAGTGTAGGGGCGATGGCCGCCCAACCCGTCGTGTCGGTGATCACCGACGAGGTGTCCCAGAACATCGATGGGGTGATCGACTTCATGGCGGCCCATCGCGTCGATCGGGTCGATATCAGGGCCGTTGACGGGCGCAACGTGCTGCTATTCGACGATCGCGAGCTCGCCGATCTGGCAGCCAGCTTGACCGCGGCGGGCCTGACGGTGGGCTGCTACTGCTCGCCCCTGCTGAAGTGGCCGTGGGCCGGCGCGCCGGTGCCGGAGCAGACCAACTTCCACGGTTTCGATCCCGAGGCCATGGCGCCTGATGTCGCCATGGCCCGCAGTTTCGAGGTCGCCAACGCTTTGGGAGCGGAGCAGGTCCGGATCTTCTCCTACCTGCGCTACGACGGGTTCGCGCCCGGCGACCTCGCCGACGATCTCGACCGGCTCCTGAACCTGGCTGAACAACATGCGGTCGACCTCGTGCTCGAGAACGAGCATGTCTGCAATGTCGCCACGCTGACCGATATCCTGGCCGTCACCAACCACCACCCCCATCCGCGGCTCAAGGCGGCGATCGATGTCGCCAACCAGCTGTCGGCCGGCCGCACCGCTCCGGCAGTCGACACCGTCGCCGCCGTGGCCCGGTTGGGCGGCACGGTGCATGTCAAGGATCTCGATGCCGACGGGCGCTATGTCCCGGTCGGAGAGGGTCGAATCCCGCACCGCGACATCCTCGCCATGATTGTCGAGAACGCGCCCGACGGACCGTTGCCGATCGCCTTGGAAACCCACATGCCGCACGACGGCTGGAACGCCACCGCCGCGTCCCTGCGGGCGGTCCGCGAGATGCTGCGGGACCGCACATCCTAAAGGGGCCAATCAATGCCTCCCCGGACTTGTTCCGGGGCCCAGAAAAGGGCGCGCTGGACAGCCAACCAGATCCCTCGGTCGTCTCAGCGCGCTGCTTCTCTGGGTCCCGCCCCGGATCAGGTCCGGGGCAGGTCCGGGAAGTGCGAAGAAAAGTGCTCAGCCCTTCAGGACCTCGGCCGCCAGCGCCTTGATCTCGGCGGCGGCGGTCCCGCGCTTCTGGTACTCGGTGACCCCGCGACCCTCCAGCAGCGCGGCTGCCAAGGCAACCCGGTTGCCGATCCGCGCCTTGGCGACCTTCGCGCCCAGATCCTGGATCCGTGACAGCATCGCTTCGGTCAGGGCCGCGCGCGGCGGTACCCGGTTGAGAACCAGCAGCGCTTTCGTCTTCTCGGCTGCGGCCAGATCGAGGGTCGCCTGGGTCGCCCAGAAATCCATCGGACTAGGCTGCAGCGGTACCAGAACCAGGTCGGCAACGCGGACCGCGATCTTGGCCTCGGTCTCGGCGTGGGGCGGGCTGTCGACGACCACCACGTCATGATCGCGCGCCAGTTTCTCGACGCCGGCCGCGGTCCGCCAGCCGGTCACCTCATGGACGCTCAATCCGCCTTTGCCGCGCGCGTTCGTGGGGGCCGGAAGGCCCGCTTCCTCACGCATCTGCCACCAGGATGAAAGCGACGCCTGGGGATCGATGTCGACGACGGCCACCGACTTGCCGGTCTCGGCGATCGCCACGGCGAGATGGGCGGCCAGGGTGGTCTTCCCCGCTCCCCCCTTTTGTTGGGCGACCGTCAGTACGCGCGCCATGTGAGCCTCCATCGTTGGCGATCCGCCGAGCAGTTTAGCGATTCGTCGATTTTGCTGCACTGCAAAATAGCGGTGCCGCACTTGACCGGTGCGCCCACTTGCGGCACCCAGCAGCGCCATGTCCGCCCTCGTGCTCCCGCAAGCCGATCCGAATGCCCGACTCCAAGCCGCAAAGACACTGCGCGCCGGCGGCCTGGTCGCTTTCGCGACCGAGACCGTCTATGGCCTTGGCGCGGACGCGACCAGTGAGGCGGCGGTCGCCAGCATCTTCGAGGCCAAGGGTCGGCCGCGGTTCAATCCGCTGATCAGCCACGTCCCCGACCCCGCGCGCGCCTTCGCGCTTGGCGAAGCGAACGCCGCCGCCCGGGCCGTGGCCGCGGCCTTCTGGCCGGGGCCCTTGACCCTGATCCTGCGTCGCACCGCCGATTGTCCGATCGCCTGGCTGACCAGCGCCGGGCTGGAGACCGTCGCCCTGCGCGTACCGGGTCGCGCCGACGCCCGCGCGCTGCTGGATTCGGTCGGCGTACCGGTTGCCGCCCCCAGCGCCAATCGCTCGGGTCGGGTCAGCCCGACGACGGCCCATCACGTGGTCGAGGAACTCGGCGACCGGGTCGACATCATTCTCGACGGCGGCCCCTGTGACGTCGGCCTCGAGAGCACGGTCCTTGACCTGTCTGGCGCCAGCGCCCGGCTGCTCCGCCCGGGCGCCGTAACCCGCGAGGCGCTGGAGTCCGTCATCGGGACGGTTGCATTGGCGGAGTCCGGCGACCCGATATCCGCCCCCGGCATGCTGGCCAGCCACTATGCCCCCACCGCTCCTTTGCGCCTGTCTGCCACGGCGCGGGAAGCTGGTGAGACTGTGCTCGACTTCGCCGGCCGCATCGGGGGCGACCTGGATCTCAGCCCCTCGGGCGATCTGGTGGAGGCCGCCGCCAATCTCTTTGCCCATTTGCGCGCGCTCGACCAACCGGGCGTCTCGAGGATCGCCGTTGCCCCGGTCCCCGAAAGCGGCCTCGGAGCCGCCATCAACGACCGTCTGCGGCGGGCCGCAGCCCCCAGAGACGGGCTCGGAGACGCCCCTCAGGCATGACCATGCCGTAAGGCCAAATCCCCACGGTCACGAATGGACCAATCACCAGCGCATCTTGTCGCTTGATGATGGAGCCTTATTATCCCGTCCGCTTTGAGACTCGAGGGAGAGTGCCGATGGCCGCGCGAGCTGCCGTCCGGGCGGACGCTGCAGATCACAATACCCAGGATGCCCTGAACCGCATCAGACAGGCGGTCGGACCGAAGGGTTGGAGCGACGATGCCGAGGCCATGGCACCGCATCTCGCCGACTGGCGCGGCCTGTTCGCGGGTCAGGCCCGGATGGTTGTGAAACCGGCATCGACCGTGGAGGTGTCGGAGGTCGTCGCGATCTGCGCAGAGGCCGGTATCCCGATCGTGCCGCAGGGCGGCAACACCTCGCTCTGCGGCGGGTCGACTCCGGATGAACGGGGCAACGAGATCATCCTCTCGCTTTCCCGCATGAACGCGGTGCGCAGCGTCGACGCCGACAACTACACGATGACCGTCGAAGCCGGCTGCATTCTGGAGGTCCTTCAGGGTATCGCCGCCGACGCCGACCGCTATTTCCCGCTGTCGCTCGCGGCCGAAGGCAGTGCCATGATCGGCGGCAACCTGTCGACCAATGCCGGCGGAACCAACGTTCTCAAGTACGGTAACGCGCGCGACCTCGTGCTCGGCCTCGAGGTGGTGCTGCCCGACGGCCGGATCTGGAACGGACTGCGCGGCCTGCGCAAGGACAACACCGGCTACGACCTCAAGCACCTGTTCCTCGGAGCCGAGGGCACGCTCGGGATCATCACCGCGGCGGTGCTGAAGCTGTTCCCGAAGCCGACCGATGTGCGGGCCGCTTTCTGCGCCGTTCCGGACATCGCCTCGGCGGTTTCGCTGCTGGGGCGGGCCCGCGCCGAAAGCGGCGACGCGGTCGAAACCTTCGAATTCATGCCGCGCCTCGTCCTCGATCTGGTCATGAAGCACATGCCCGATTGCGAGGATCCGCTGGCCGAGCGCCACGACTACTACGTCCTGCTCGAACTGGTCTCGACGGCCACCGGTGAAAGCGACCTCGCGGACAAGCTGGAGGCGATCCTGGGCGGGGCGTTCGAAGACGGACTGGTTCTGGATGCTGCGATCGCCCAGTCGGAAGCCCAGCGCCAGGCGTTTTGGCAGCTCCGGGAGAATGCCAGCGAGAGCCAGAAGCTCGAGGGCGCATCGATCAAGCACGACGTCTCGGTTCCGGTCTCGCGCATCGCTGAGTTCTACGACGCGGCCTGGGAGAAGGTCAGGGCCCTCGACCCGAACGTCCGTCTGGTCGGATTCGGCCATGTCGGCGACGGAAACCTGCACTACAACCTGCAGGTTCCCGAGGGCGGCGACGACAAGGTGTTCCTCGCCCGCTGGGGTGAGTTCAACCGGGCGGTCCACGACACCGTCGTCGACCTTGGCGGCTCGATCAGTGCCGAGCATGGAATCGGCCGGCTGAAACGGGACGAGCTGGCGCACTACAAGGACGAGGTCTCCCTCGACCTGATGCGCACAGTGAAACGCGCCCTGGACCCGTCGGGACTGCTGAACCCCGGCAAGGTGCTCTGACTTCCGCGTTGCCCCGGTAATGCGCACCGATCGGCAGCACGCCGGTCGCAGCGCGCCCTGCGACGCCGCAACGGTGGAGCGGACGGAGATCAGCCTATATAACGCCAGCTGATTGAAGGACGCGACGGCGCCCCGGTGAAGACCATCGGAGGGAATTCGGCGCCAAGTGGGAGGAAGAGGACAGCGCCCATGAGCATCTATGCCGCCCCCTTGCGCGACATGCGCTTCGTGATCAACGACGTCGTCGGCCTCGAGCGGGTGACAGCCCTGCCCGGCCTCGATGGGACCGACGCCGATCTGGTTGCCCAGATCCTGGAGGAAGGCGGGAAGTTCGCGGCCGATGTCCTGGCCCCTTTGAACAAGACCGGTGACCAGCAGGGTGCGCGGCTGGAGAACGGCGTGGTCCGGACCGCCGACGGTTTCTCTGACGCCTACCGCCAGTTCGCCGAGGGCGGTTGGAACGGTGCGGCGTTCGAGGAGGAATGGGGAGGCATGGGCCTGCCCTGGCTGGTCTCGACCGCGCTCCAGGAGATGTGGCAGGGCGCCAACCTGGCGTTCGGCCTGTGCCCGTTGCTGACCCAGGCCGCCATCGACGCGCTGCGCGAGGTCGGATCCGACGAACAGAAAGCGCTCTATCTGCCGAAACTGGTGTCCGGGGAGTGGACCGGCACCATGAACCTGACCGAGCCTCAGGCCGGGACCGATCTGGGGGCAATCCGGACCAAGGCGGAAAAGCAGGCGGATGGCAGCTACCGGCTCCGGGGCCAGAAGATCTACATCACCTGGGGCGATCACGACTGCACGGAGAACGTGATCCACCTCGTTCTCGCGCGTTCACCGGATGACATTCCGGGCGCGAAGGGTCTGTCCCTGTATCTGGTGCCGAAGTTCATTCCGGATGCCGACGGCCGGCCCGGCGTGCGCAACGACGTCAAGGCGATCTCCCTCGAACACAAGCTCGGAATCCACGCCAGCCCGACCTGCGTCATGGCCTTTGGCGAGGACGAAGGGGCTATCGGCTGGCTGGTCAGCGACGAGAACCGCGGCATCGAATGCATGTTCATCATGATGAACAACGCGCGGCTGGCGGTAGGGCTCCAGGGCGTGGCGATCGCCGAGCGGGCTTATCAGCAGGCGGTCGACTACGCCCGCAATCGAGTGCAGAGCCGGGCGATCACCGGATCCAGCGGCGCCGTCAGCATCATCCAGCACCCGGACGTGCGTCGGATGCTGATGACCATGAAGGCCCAGATCGAGGCGATGCGGGGCCTGGTCTACGACTGCGCGGCCGCGATCGACCTGGCCGACCGGGACCCCGATGGCGAACGCGCGGCGGCCGCCCAGCGACGGGTGGACCTGCTGATCCCGGTTGTCAAAGCATGGTGCACGGATACCGCGCTCGAGGTGTGCTCGACCAACATCCAGGTCCATGGCGGCATGGGCTTCATTGAGGAAACCGGCGCCGCTCAGCACCACCGCGACGCCCGGATTCTGCCGATCTACGAAGGCGCCAACGGGGTCCAGGCACTGGACCTTGTCGGCCGCAAGGTGGCACGCGACGGTGGGACCGCCATGGGTGAGTTCCTGGCGGATGTGGACGCCACACTGAGCGAGCTCGCAGGCCTCGCCGGCACCGACACCTCCCTGCACGCAGCGCATCGCCATCTGGCCGAAGCCCGCGCCGCCCTCGGCAAGGCAACCGACTGGGTGGTGGAGACGATGCCCGGTGACCCGGAGGCCGCCGCCTCACCGTCGGCCCTGTTCCTGAAGCTGTTCGGCATCGTTGCCGGCGGCTGGGAGATGGCCCGCGCCGCGCTCGCCGCGCGCCAGCAGTTGAGCGCCGGGGCCAATGGCGACGCGCGCTACCTGGAAGCCAAGCTGATCACCGTTCGGCATTACGCCGATCATGTGCTGAGCCAGGCCCCGGCGCTTCTGGACGCGATCGTCGCCGGCGGCGACACGGTGATGGCACTCGCCGAGGATCAGTTCTGACCGTCGGCGAGAGCGGCGACGTCAGTCGACGACGCCGGTCAGCGGGTTCAAGCGAAATCCGACCGACGGGGCCACAGAGATTGAGCCCAGCAGGGGCGGGCTGTTGCGGTCGCGGCGTCGGTCGCGCATTGAGAACATCTCACGGATGCCGGCCCGCACCATTTCGCGCAGTTCCGGATCACCGAGTTCGGTGATCTTCGGGCCGGTGACGATGGTGCCGGCCAGGTCCTCGCCACGGGTGCAGAACGCCAGGAACAGGGTCGTCTTGTCCACATGGCGGGCGGATGTCTGGGGAGCCTGCCGGGATTCCGCCTGACACAGTCCTTTTGCGGACAGCGACACCAGGGGATCGAACAGGGCGACAATTCGGAAGTTCGCCCGGGTCGCCTGCTCGATATCGCCGGTGAACCTCGTGTCCAGGCCGAAAACGGCGCCAGTCGCCGCGTCGGCCAGCCTGTCGGACACGACCCCCCAGTCACCCAGTTCGGCGGGCGCGTTGAGAGCGGTGAGATAGACCGGACTCTCGCCGCCAGCATAGCGGATAAACTCCCGCCTGCCCTCGGAATCGGTTGCCGAGAACGTGTTGCGCGCCGTCACACAGCCGGAGAGCATCAACAGGCACAGACCTAGAGCGATGACCCGCATGGGGATCTCCTCAACCATTTGACCCCATGTGCGTGCGGTGGCCTCGCGGCACAAGGCACGATACATCACGGACCGGCGATCCGGACCGTTTGCCGCGGGCGGGTGGTCAGCTACTCTCTCGCGCCGGGAGGGCAGGATGGCCGAAGCGAACAGACCCGAAGATGTGCTGGACTTCTGGTTCGAGGAGATCGACCAGGAAGCCTGGTTCAAGAAGAGCGATGCGTTCGACGCGCTGCTGGCTGCCCGGTTCGGGTCCCTGCACGCCCGGGCCGCCGCCGGCGACTTGGACACATGGACCGAAACGCGGAACGGGCGTCTCGCCCTGATCCTCGTTCTCGACCAGATGTCGCGGAACCTGTTTCGCGAAGATGGCCGAGCGTTCGAGCAGGACGAAAGGGCGCTGGAGATCGCCCGCCAGGCCGTCGCCGCCGGCGACCATGCGGTTTCCGCCGCGGAGCGATGCCTCTTCCTGTTCCTGCCGTTCGAGCACAGCGAGGACATTGCCGATCAGCGTCTTTGCCGGGCGCTGTTCGGCGCCCTCGGCAATCCGTACTGGGTCGAATTCGCGGCGCGGCACGAAGTCATCATTGAACGGTTCGGCCGCTTCCCGCACCGCAATGCCGTGCTTGCCCGAGACACCACGCCCGAGGAAGCCGAGTTCCTGGCACAACCCGGTTCCTCTTTCTAGACCCCGCCCGCACGCAAAGGACATGCCCGTGAGCCGCAAACCCGATCTGCTCGTGATCTCTCCCTGGTACTCAGCCGCCATGACGGAGCTGGATGCGCACTTCACCGTGCATCGGCTCTGGGAGGCCGAAGACAAGGATGCACTGCTGGCATCGCTGCGCGACAGTTGCGAGGCGATTGCCGGGTCGTCGGTCTGCGGCGCCGACGTTATGGACGCCCTGCCAAAGACCAAGGTGATCGCCCATCACGGCGTCGGGTACGACGGCGTCGATGTCGCGGCGGCGAGCGCGCGCGGCATCAAGGTCTCCAATACGCCCGACGTGTTGAGCGACGAGGTGGCGGACTTCGCCGTCGCTCTGCTGCTCGCGACCTGCCGGCGCATTCCCCAGGCCGATCTGTATGTGCGCCAGGGGCGTTGGGAAGCCGAGGGTGACATGGCCTTCACCACGCGGGCGTGGGGCCGCAAGCTCGGCATCCTGGGGCTCGGCCGGATCGGCATCGAGATTGCCCACAGGTGCGCGGCCTTCAAGATGGAGATCGGCTACCACACCCGCTCCGAACGCGATGTGCCCTACACCTATTACGGCGACCTGACCGCCATGGCGCGGGATGTCGACTTCCTGATCGCGATCGTGCCGGGCGGGGCTGGCACCCGGCACCTGGTGAACCGGGAGGTGCTCGACGCTCTCGGGCCCCGGGGCGTGTTAGTCAACGTGGCCCGCGGCAGCGTGGTGGATGAGGACGCGCTGATCGCGGCGCTGCAGGAGGGCCGGCTGGGTGCGGCTGGACTGGATGTGTTCGCCGGCGAACCGCGGGTTCCCCAGGCGCTCAAAGATATGACCGAGAACGTCGTCCTGCAGCCCCATCAGGCGAGCGCCACCCATGAGACCCGGCTCGCCATGGGCCGGCTGGTGATGGAGAACGCCCTTGCCGGTCTCGCCGGCAAGCCACTGATCACGCCGGTGAACTGAGCGTAGCCCTTCGACGCGCGGCTGCGCCGCTGCCCAGGGGAGGTTCTCTCATACGACCTCGTCCTGAGCAGCCCCGGATCTAATCCGGGGCGTGTCGAAGGGCGCTACTCCGTGTCGCGTTCGCGCGGAGGGCCCTCGTAGTCGTCGATGCCCGATGCGATGGCGCAGCAGGCGAGGCGGATATACTTCGGGATCCTGACCTTCTCGCCGTCCCGTTCGCCCTTCTCGTAGTACTGAACAACCCGGCGTTTCAGGCCGAGCGCCTCAGCCGCCTCCTTCTGCGACAGCTTCAGGGACTTGCGCCATCGCTTGAAGTCACCCGGTCTCATTTCGGGTGATTCATCCGACACTTTCGCCACGCATCCCTCGCCATTGGTTGCCGACGGATTTAACAGCCATCCTGTCGCTTCGCCAAGGCTCGGAGCGCACGTCGTGCGTATTTCACTCTCTAAATGTGCACAAGCCTTCGCCGACCTGCCGGGCCTGCGGCCTGGATTCCTGTTCGCCCTCACCGACGGCTCGCAACCGAACCTCTCGGACGACGAGGTCGCCATGTGCCGTTTCCGCCACGCACACCTCGAGGGAAAACCCAGGCCGCGCCGGTGGATTCGACCGATCGGCTATAGAGCAGCGCCCGCGTCGGAGACGTCGCGAAGCCGGGACCGCAAGTCGTCGGGAATGCGCACCGCTCGGCGCGCCGACGGATCGAAGCAGACCGCGATCGCCGTCGCCGTCGCCCGGCAAGCCCCGTCGACGAAGATCCCCTGTTGCACAGTGCAGGACGTGTTACCGAAAGCGGTGACCCGGGTTCCCGTCCAGGCGGTGCCTGGAAAGTGGATCTCGCGCACGAAATCGACCTCCAAACGGCGAACCACCCAAGTGGTTTCAGGCCCGGAACTGGACGCGCCGGCGTTGTACAGGTTCTCGCCGGCAGCCATGAACATTTGAACCCGGCCGTTTTCGAGGAAGACGCCGATGGCGTTGTTGTTAACGTGTCCCACCACGTCCAGGTCCCCGGCGCGAAGACGCTCTTCCGTCCAGAACGCGAATCCATCCGTAAGGGACGGGTCGAAGGGTATCTCGGTCATCGCTACCTCAGGCTGACATTTCAGGCGTGCTCAATAGTCGAGCTTCCAGTTGACACCAACCCGTCCCTGCGACGCCGCGCCAACATCGGTCTCCACCGAGACGTTCTCTCCGACATCGACCTCGACAACCGCCCGCGTGCTTTCGACGCTCAACCCCTGTTGCAGTTTCAGGAACACACCGGGTGCCACGTACTTGCCGACAGACAGCGCGGCTCCGACGGATCCGTCTTCGGCCGCGGCCGTGTCCACCTCCACCGTATCGACCCCCAACGCGTCGCGCACCTGCCCGGTCACTCCGTCTCCCGCACCGAACTGTCCCGACAGGATGGCCGCGGAACGCGCCAGCTGCAGCGCCTGAAGCGCCGACAACTCAGCCTTGTCCGAGCCGAAAAGCAAGCGGGAAAGGATGTCCTCTTCCGGCAGCGCCGGTTCGCTCCCCAGCACGATGTCCGGTCTGCTGACCGTTCCGGACACGACCACCGCCGCCGATATGTCGGTCACCGTGGTCGTCAGGCGCATATCCAAGGTCGGATCGTCCGGGGCACCGCGATCGAAAACGACGCGACCGCGTTCGACCGCGAAGATTCGCCCCAGCGCATCGAAAGAGCCTCGCTGGACCGAGATCTCACCGACCACCATCGGCGCCGATATGGAGCCTGTGACATCGATGGCACCGGCCCATTCGCTGTCCAGGCCGCGGCCCCGCACGAAGACCTGTCCGGGGATGAGAACATCGACATCCAGCATGACGGATGACTCGTCGACAATCGGGCCGGCTGCCGACTCGGCGGTCTTGATGATCCGTCCGCCACGCACTTCCACGACCTCGAGTTCCACGACGGAAGGGGGTAGGGCATCGGGAATCTGAATCACCGTCGGAAGGACGGTGACCGCACCAGCGAGCTGATATGACCCGTCTCCGCCCTTGAGGATCATGTCCAGATCGGTGGCAATCGACGCTTCGTCGACGTTGACCACGGTCAGGCCACGTGCCGAAAGATCGATGCGCGCTGCCAGACCAGTGGCGGGCTCGGCGGACAGCCAACCTTGTCCGGTCAGCACACCGCCGCCCGCCGACCGCGCCGACAGCGTGCGCAGGACCAGTCGATTTCCTTCGCCCACCGCCTCAAGCGTGACGTCACGGAGATAGAGTCCGATATCGATCACATCGATCGACCCGCCGTCGAGCCGGGCCGAACCGGCAAGATCAGGCGCGCCGACGGTTCCGCTCGCCGCCACATCCAGCGACAGCTTGCCCGCCAACGAGACATAGTCGATCGGCAGGTACACGGCGGCTCGCGCCAGGTCCGCGTCGGCCGTCACCCGTCCCGACAACGGGGCTGTCAGGCTGAGTTCGGGGAAACCGGACTCTGGCCCAGCGCCCAGTTCCGTGGCCGCGCGCAGAGCCGCGGCGGCGCCCTCGCCCAATGTCGCATCCGCGCTCACCGTCACTTGGCGCTGATCGACCTGCAGACTCGCATCGAAGACGAGCGGGGGCAGATCCGAAAACCTGGGGTCGCGAGGACGGATGCCTGGCGTCGAGACAGCGGCACGCACGACCGGATTCTCTCGCACTCCCGACAATTGCAGCCGGCCGTTCAGAACGCCGGAATAGTCCGCCCTCGGATCGGCAAGCAGCAACACGTCCGCAGGAATGGCGCGCAGGTCGATCTCGGCGGCCAAGGACAGAGGGTCCAGTGTTGCCGCACCGACGATCCGCCCCTCCCCGACCGCGATATCGAGACCGTCGACGCGTAGGGCGGGATCCCAGGACACAGCAGCCGGCTGCGTCTGGCTGAGCACAACCGAGCCAAGCGTTGCGTCCAGGCGCTCGAGCGTAAGATCTCCAAGCGACGGTGAAACCGGCAGGGATGCGGCGGCTCGCGCCGTGTAGGGGACCCCCAGGGTCCCGACAGCAGATACCGCCACCGCGGCCCGGCCCTCGACAAAGCCGACCTCCAGATCGGCTTCATCGATTACTGCGTCGCCGCCGCGAAGCGACAGGTTCATACGCCCGGAAATACCGCTCGCGACGTCGGAAAGACGGGCGACGGCCTGGATCCGGGAGAAGCGCGGCCCCTCTGCAAGCGCCAGATCCTCCAGCGAGGCATCGGCCGACAGATCCTGCCCGGTATCGCCGTCCAGGATCAGGTCGGCGCGGCCTCGGCCGCCCGCGAGCGGGAGCCGGAACGCCGCTCCCAACCGGCCGAGGTCTTGGATTTCCACCGACAGGGCGCCGACGGCCCGCTGCGCATCGAGATCGACGATCGCGCGGCCCGTCGCGGCGGTGGCGATGCCCTCCAGGACGAGGTCCGAGACCTCGAGACGGCTGCCGACAAGACGATACCCGACGGCAAGATCGACGGTTTCATCCGCAATATCGCCCTGGGCCCGGACATTGCCGGAGACCGCGCCACCATTCAGGGAGGCCGTCGCGGAGCCGCTGAAACGGTCCAGGGTGATGTCGGAAACACGGATCGGCTGAGCCCGCCAGGACGCGGACGCCACGGGCCGCGAGACCGTCCCTGCAAGGGCGACAGCGGCGCTCACCGCTCCCCGAAGTGGAACCCCGGCGATCGGCGCCAGTGCAGAGGTGTCAGGGATCACGAGGTCGACGCGTCCATCCAGATTCCGAGCTCCCGCGGAGTCCGGGTCGGATGCGACGGAGGCGCCCCCCCGCAATGTCATCGCCGCCAGCCGCATATCGATGTCACGGGCGGACGCGCGACCTTCGGTGTCCACCGACACCCCGGCGACGAGCAGAGCCCTCGGGCCCACGAGAGCGTCCAGAGCAGGGGCGCCGAACGACAGGGCCTCCGTCGTCATCGAAACCGATGCGTCGAGCCGGGGCGCATCCAGCGGAACCAGGGCGGTGACGTCAACCGTGGCCGAGCCGGCGAGATCGAGACCGGACAACGGGCGCAACCGGTCGAGCGCCGGAAGTGTCGCCGTGAAAGACGTCGCAAAACCATCTTCTGCGCTCAGAACACCTGCACCGACGACATCGAGGCCGTCGGCCGCCAGTTCGTAGCGATCGACCGTAACCTGCAGTGTCCGGGTATCCAGCTGGGCTTCGGCCGAAAAGACGAGCGCCTGGCCAAGCAGAGATGGCAAGTCCAACTCATCGTGCCTTGGAACCGGCAACCGGGCGTCGACACGCAGGTCGAGATCAGCGGGAATTGTGGCGAGCGCCTGATCGGCCTGCCCCGACACCTCCAACCCGAACCCATCAACGGTCAGGCCGTCGACCGTGATCTGACCGGTCGACACGGCCGTGACCTGCCGGCCGCCATCTCTGAGCCGCAGCGTCATATCGGCCCGTCCGTCAATCGGACGGCCGAGAATGTCGGCGAAGGGTGCCAGCGACGACAGGGTCGCCCTGACATCCGCCGTGATCGGGATCCCACTCGGGTCGGTGGCCGCTGTTGCGTCGAACCGACCGCCCGGCGCCCGCAGGTTCAGAGTTTCGAGGCTCACCCGGCCATCCCGGTCAGCCCCGATCCGCATCGAGGCCTCTAGACCGCCGGCCATCAAGGGACGATGGGCCGGCGCGACCAGTCGCTCCGCATCGATCCGGCCTTCCACCGAGGCGTCAATCCCGCCGGTGCCGACGGCCAACGTCAGGGCCAGATCGAGCTGGGCTCCGGCTCCGAAGCCTCCCGACAGCACCCCCTGCCAACAATCCAGGGCGCCGCCGCCCGTCAGGGATAACGACAGGGCGGAGCGATCGTCCAGACCCAGCAAGCCCGCGGCCACGCCACCGGGAGCCTCCTCAATCTGGAACGACGCACGAAGTTCGCCGGTGCGTGGGACAACGGCGCCGTCGAGGTCGACCCGCAGCACCGGCCCGGCATCCGGCGTCGCTTCGACCCAGCCGAGGACACGCGCATCGCCGGCCGACACTCCACCCGACAGTTCGGCGCTGACGGCCATCGGTTGACCGAGGACGGCGGCATCGATCACCGCATCCGTCACGCTCAACCGGCCGATTGAGATGCCGAATGCCGGTGGATCGAACCGCAGGGAAACCGGATCGCCAGTCTGAGCGACCGCTGGGACTTGCGCGGGCTGGGGCAGCCGTTCGAGGCGCCCACCCGCGGCGTCGAGGCTTTCGAACGCCAAGTTACCCTGGAGCAGCGCCGACAGATCAAGGTCCACTGAGAGCAGGTCCAGGGTCGCAAACCGGCCGCGGCCATCGGTCAGTTCAACGCCCTGGAAGACCGCCGCCCCTGGCAGATCGCCGGAGAGGCTGCCGATCCGCAAACTGATTGGTTCGCCCTCGGTGGCGGATTCGATCGCGGCGACGATCTGCGCACGCCCCCAGGACGTCTCCAGCAGGATGATGACCGCACCTCCGATCGCCACCAATACGATCGAGAGCACCAGCAGGCCCCGTTTGAGCAGCCGGGTCATCACCTAGAACGCCTGTCCGATGCTGAAATAGACCTGGAACGCATCATCGGAGTCCCGCGGGTTGAGCGGAAAGGCGATGTCGGCCCGCACCGGCCCAATCGCCGTGAAATACCGCAATCCGATGCCGGCCGCCCATTGCAGTTCCTGATCCAGTTCCGGGAATTCCTGATCGTAGACCTGCCCCACATCGAAGAACGGGACCAACCCGAAATCGCCGAACGCCCGCCAGCGAAGCTCAAGGCTGCCTTCCAGCAGGGATCGGCCCCCGAGCGGTTCATCGACCGTATCAAGCGGGCCGACGCTCTGCAGTTCATAGCCGCGTACCGAGCCGGAACCGCCAGAGTACAGACGTTTGTCGGCCGGCAGGTTCTCGGTCGACGCGCCGACGATCGAGGCAATGCTGGCCCGCCCGGCCAGAATGAAAGTCCCCTCCGTATCCAACGACCAGTACCGTGAATGACGCGCAGTCGTCGCATAGAACGACTGAGTGGAGCCAAGCGTCTCCAAGTACGGCGTGAAGACGAGGCGGGTGCGACTGCCCCGGGTCGGGTTCAACAGATCGTCGGCGGTGTCGATGCGCGCACCGATCGGGATCCCGACCAGCGTGAACATGTCCTCGTCACCGTCATCCTCGATCCGGGACCGTTCGAAACTGAGGCCATAGTCGAAGGAGAGCACCGGCGTCACCCGACGCTCGAAGTGCCCGTCGAATGTCAGGCTTGTGCTGTCGAACCCGTCGGTTGACCGCTCGAAGAACCCAGCCCTGAAGATCAGGTCCTGATCGTTGAGAAAGACATCGGGGATCGAGAACGTGCTGCCGACCCCGGTTTCAACCTCGCCGAACCGCCCCTCGAGGCGCAACTGTTCCGCTCCACCGAGCACATTGCGATGGGTCCAAAACGCGCTCGACCCAAGTCCTTCCGAGGTGGAGGCGCTGACGCCGGCGCCGATGCTGCGCCGGTCGCGCTCGACCAGAGTGACGGTGATCGGGATCAACCCGTCCGGGCCGACGGCGTCGTCGAAGGCAACCGCGACCCTAGCGAACAGGCCGGTCCCGACCAGGGCGAGGCGGCCCTGTTCCAGCCGTCGGACGTCCGCCGGGTCGCCGTAGACCCAGGGCAGGCGCCGCAGGACGTATCTCTCGCTGACGGTATCGTTGCCACTGACCGTCACCGCCCCGAACCGCCCGGGCGGACCGGGGTCGAGGCGGTAGCGCACCGCCATCGTCTTGGTATCGCGATCCACAGTGACCGTGCGGTCCACCATCCGCGCCAACGGAAAGCCCTTCTCCTGCATGGCCTGCGCGATCGCGGCCTCGGCATTGACCACATGCTCGGCCCGGGCCGGTGCCCCTGGCATCAGGGCAACATCGCGGCGCGCCACGGTGATGGCATCCGAGCTCCCGTCCAGGCCGTCAGCAACGATGGTGATATCGCCATAACCATAAACCGGCCCGAGCGCCGCTGTGACGACTACCAACAGGCCACCATCGGCCGCTTCGGAATCGCCGATCGTGGCCTCGAAGACGGCATCGTAATAGCCGACGGAACGCGCCACGCGGCCGAACCGCTCCAGGTCCCGGTCGACCCGTCGCCGCAGGGCGGGCCGCGACACCGGCGGATCGTCGCGCTGTTTCTGAAGAGCCGACACGGCCAGGACCAGATCCTGGACTTCGGTGTTGTCCGCCAGGCCCTCGAACTGGACGTCGTAGGCCAGTCCCTCTTTCGACGGTTCGGAATCGGCCACAGCGGCCACTGCACCCGGCGGACCAGATGCCAGCGAAAGAACCGCGATCAGAATGATCAGAAAGCGCATATGCGCGGGCCACTCGGCTGATCTCGAGAGAGATGGTCCCATACCACCCCGGCTCAGGCGACGGGGTTCCCGGATGGTGGAGCGTAACCGCCGTCAGTCGGCGAGCTTCTCGATGTCTTCAATCGGCTCCCGCGTGACACGATCACCCGGACGATAGGAAAACACCACAGCGCAGACCATTATCGCGCCAACCGCCAGTGAGATGGCTGCAAACACGTTGAAGTCGCTGGTATGGAGGTATTGGACTCCGACAAGGGCCAGCACCAGCGACACCGCGATCAGCAGCCCCCAATGCCACGGCTTGCCCAGAAAGATCTCAGCCATCGGCGCTCCCCTCCCCGGCGGCGGATCGGACCGGGTCACGCCGTCGGATGACCACGACGACGGTGCCCAGCAGCAACCCGCCGAGCGACAGAATCAGCCCCGGTACACCCAAGACATCAATTGTCGGCGGCATCAGTGCCAGCACCGCCGCGGCAAACACCAGAACCCGCAGCAGCCCGGTCAACGGGCCGTAGAGCCACGACTCCAAAGACGCCGACAGCAACCAGAGACCAGCCACGGCGGCCAGAGTCGAATAGACGGTCCATCCGATCCCACCGTCGAACAGCAGTGACGGATTGTAGACGAAGGCGAAGGGCACGAGGTATTTGGCGATGCCGACCCGCGCCGATTCGACGGCGGTCTCCATCGGGGGCGTCTTGGCGATCGCAGCCCCGGCGAACGCCGCCAGTGCGACCGGTGGGGTGATGGTCGACACCACCCCGAAGTAGAAGGCGAAGAGGTGCGCGGCGACCGGCAGGACGTCCAGCTTTTCGAGCGACGGCACGATCAGCGCCGAGACGGTGATGTAGACCGCGGTCGTTGTCATTCCCATGCCGAGAATGATCGCGGCGACGGCAGTCAGCCCGAGCAGGAACAGCAGATTGCCACCGGACAGCTCGATCACCGACTGGGTGAACTTGAGGCCAAGCCCGGAGACGAAGACCGAACCGATGATGATCCCGGCGCAGGCGCAGGCGACGGTCACCGGGACGGTCGACCGGATGCCCGACTCGAAGGCGGCCAGAATGTCGGCGGTACTCATCCGGGTATGCGGATTGATGAAGCTGAGCCCGATGAGCGCAAGGATTCCCCAGAACGCCGATTTCATCGGGGTGTAGCCGAGCATCAGGAACAGAATCAGAATTCCCAGGGCGAATAGCAGGTGCCAGCCGTCTTTCAGGACCTCGAGAACCTGGGGCAGACGGTCCTTGGAGATCTTTTCGATCCCGCTCTTCTCGGCCTCGAAATGCACCATGAAGTAAATCGTGGCGAAGTACAGCAGGGCCGGGATCAGCGCCGCGATGATGACGTGGATGTACGGCAGCTGCAGGTTTTCGGCGATGATGAAGGCGGCCGCCCCCATGATCGGCGGGGTGATCTGCCCCCCGGAACTGGCACAGGCCTCGACGGAGGCGGCGAACTTGGCCCGGTACCCGAGCTTCTTCATCAGCGGGATCGTGAACGCCCCGGTCGTGACCACATTGGCTACTGCCGAGCCTGAGACAGTGCCCATGAACCCTGACGCCACGGTCGCCGCCTTGGCCGGACCGCCGACCCGGTGGCCGGTCAGCGCGACCGCGAGGTCGATGAAGAACCGGCCCGCCCCGGACCGGATCAGCAGGCCGCCGAAAATGATGAACAGCACGATGTAGGTGGCGGCGACATGCAGGGGGATGCCGAAGATCCCGTCGCTGCTCATGAACATCGTGTCGATGTATTTCCCCATCCGCGTCGGCGGACCGTAGAAAAAGCCGAAGAAGTAATGGGCGTATAGCGCATGGGTGATGAAGAAGGCGGTCACGCAGACCATCGCCACACCGACCGTGCGCCGGGTCGCCTCCAGGATCAGGGCGATACAGATGGCGCCGACGATCAGGTCCGGCGTTTCCTTCGACCCGTAGCGCAGGTGGAACGCATCGATGTCGTAGAGCGTCCAGAGGTGGACGAAGATGACCCCGAGAACCAGCACGATATCGATCGAGAACCCGAGTGCCCGCAGCGCATTCCTCGGATCGCCCGGCTGCAGGATCGGCTCGAAATGGGACCGCCGGAACAGCGGGTGAATGAGCAGCGCCAGCACCATCATGATGGTCAGGTGCATCGAGCGGAAGGACCGTCCTTCCGGAGTTCCGAACACCGCGACGTACAGGTGGAAGAACGCCAGCGCGACGGCGATCACCACGCAGAAGAAGGTGATGGTCCAGGACAGGGTCCAGCGCCGTTGAACCAACAACCGTTCAAGGAAAGTGACTTCCTTGACCTCTCCATAGTCGAGAGCGCGCGGGTTCTCGGTTGTCGCCATGATCGGGGCCGTGTCTCGGGACCTAGGATCGGGGCCTTGGACCGGGGCCTTGGACCGGTGCCTAGGACCGGTGCCTAGGACCGGGTTGAAGTGCGAACGGGCGCCGGCCGAACCGACGCCCGCTTCGTTGTTGCCTCAGTTCCGGCGTCAGCTGGCCGGACGCACACCCTTTTCCTCGTAGTAGCGCGCCGCACCCGGGTGGATCGGGACAGCGGCCCCATTGAGGGCGTTCTCAAGCGTGACCGAGTTCCAGACCTTCTTCACCTCGGCGAACGCCGCGTGGTTGTCCCAGAAGACCTTCGACATATTGTAGACGAGGTCATCCGGCAGCTCTTTGTTGACGATCATGCTGGTCACGATGCCGAGGGTCGGCAGATCCTTCTCGACACCCTCATAGGCCTCTTTCGTCACCGCCCCGCGGATGTAGCCCGGACTGGCGTCGATGATCTCTTCCAGCTTCGCTTCCGGCAATCCGATGAACCGGATGCCCGGGCTGTGGTTGAGCTCGATGAACGAGGCCTGAGGCATGGACGTCGCCGCCATGAACACGTCGACGTGCCCGTCCTTCATCAGTGCGACGGACTCGGTGTAGCTGACGTGGTGAACAGTGCCGCCGTTCTTCTTGATGTCATCGAACCCGAACCCGTAGGCCTTCAGAATCGACTCGGCGAAGGCCGTGCCGGTCCAGCCGGTCTTACCTGGCGAAATGTTGGCGGACTTCATGTCCTCGAAGGTCTTGATCGTGCTGTCCCGCGGCACGGCAACCTGGAAGGTGGCCGGATACAGGGTCGCGAAATAGGCCACGTCCTTGACCGGCCGGTCGAACTTTCCGCCGCCGGAGAAGCCGTTGTAGGCGGTGTGCGCATAGGTCCAGCCGATCTCGGCGTCGCCGCCGCCGACCGCTTTCACATTCGAGATGCCGCCGCCAGAGGTGTTCGACGTGGCGACACCGTCGATGCTGTCCTGCATGACCTGCATGATCTTCGCGCCGAGCGGGTACCAGGACCCGCCGGACGGCCCGGAAACCATGCGCAAAAAGGTATCCGCCTGGGCGCCGATCGAGCCGAGGGCGACGATCGGTGCGGCGACGATTGCCGCGCGTGCGAGACGTTTCATTGGGTGTCCTCCATCCAAATGATTGCTCCGCGGCCGTCTTGCGCGGCCGTTCGGGGCAAGGGTGCAACGTGCGTCCCGCCTGCGCAAGTAGCCGGAAACAGCCGGGTCGCGGATTGCTACCGCTCGGTGTCCGTCCGGCTGGTCTCCCCCGCCAGTCGGCTGAAGGCCGGAGAGGTGCGCAGGAGCGCCACGAAGCGTTTGCGCAGGGCCTCGTCGGGCGCCGCGCGCAGGCGCATCCGCAGGAACAGGAAGCAGAGGAAGGCGATGTGAACGATGCAGATGTAGGTGAAGAAGGCGGGGGCGCCGAATTGCTCCATGACCGCGGCCGAAATCGGGGGACCGACCATCGCACCGAGCGCGAAGAAGATCATGCAGCCGGCCGCGATTTCGATGAACTGTTCCGGCGCGGCCCGGTCGTTGGCGTGGGCCGTCGAGAGTGAATAGAGCGGCAGCGCGAACGCCCCGAACACCAGGATCCCGATGTAGATCATGTCGATCCCACCGAAAGCCAGAACGGCCGCCCCGCCCGACGCGCCGATCGTTGCCGCGACCATGGTGGCGCGGCGATCGACGCGGTCCGAGAGCCAGCCCAGCGGATACTGGGTGACGAGACCGATCGCGATCCCAAGGGTCATGAACAGCGCCACCCCCTCGAGATCGAGTCCCATGTTGGTGGCGTAGAGCGGGCCCATCTGCCGGAACGCGCCATTGGTCAAGCCGAGGGTCAGGCACCCGGCGCAGGCCACCGGTGAGATCGCCCAGACCGCCGACAGTCTGATGCGGCCACTGGTCGGCGGCGGCGGGCTCGACAGGCGCGACAACGACACCGGTAGCAGGGCGGCGCAGTACAACATCGCCATTGCCAGGAAGACGATCGAACCGTCGGCCCCGAGGATCGAAATCAGGAACTGAACGCCGGTGACGGCGGCGATGTCCACCAGCCGATATACGCTGAGAATGCGTCCCCGATCGGACGTCTCCGCCAATGCGTTCAACCAGCCCTCAACCACGGTCGCCGTCACCGAGAACGCGATCCCGAGGAAGAACCGCGTGGCCAGCCAGACCCAGGGGTCGACCACCATCACCATGGCCATGGTGGCGATCGCCGCGAGCGCAGCGAACGAGGCGAAGACCCGGATGTGTCCGGATCGCTGAATGAGCGCCGCACTGGACAGGCAGCCGACAAGGAACCCGGCAAAGAACGCGCTGCCCGTCAGGCCGATCAGGATGTCCGGAAACGACTCGATCCCGCCCCGCAGCGCGGTCAGCGTACCCATGCCCCCGTTGGCGCCCAGCAACGTGCCGGCCGACAGCAGGATTGGAACCAGCAGAAAACGCGAAACCATGGGGGATGTTCGGGGCGGTGAGGACGCGGCGCAGACTGCGCCTCAATGGGCCGCGATGCAACCGCGACCGGCGATCATGCGGCCGAAATCAACCGGCTGCGGGGCAGGATCAGGCGCGCCGTCGTCCCGGCCCCCAGCTCGCTCTGCAAAGTCAGACTGCCGCCATGCAGTTCCGTCAGCGACCGGGCAAGCGCCAACCCCAGCCCCAGGCCCTCGGTATCGCGCACCCGGGCCTGTCCACCGCGCACGAACGGCTCCATCACACGGTCCAGTTCTTCCGCCGGAATCCCGACACCGGTATCGCTGACCACGACCTCCAGATCGCCGCTCTGAAGGTGCTCGACCGAGATCTTCACCTGTCCGCCCTCTGGTGTGAACTTGACCGCGTTGGTGAGCAGGTTGAGCAGGACCTGGCGCAGCTTGGCGGGGTCGGCGCGGAGCCTGGGCATCTCCGGCGGCACCTTCACCTCGACCGCGATCTGCTTTTCCTGCGCGCGGTTGGTGATCAGCGTCTGGCAGTCCCGCGCCACCGCGCCGAGATCCACCGCGACCTCTTCGAGTTCCATCTTTCCTGTCGCGATCCGCGACAGGTCGAGCGCTCCATTGATCAGGATGTCGAGATGCTGGCCGGCATGGACGATGTTGTGGGCGTATTCCTGGTAGCGGGGGCTGCCGAGCTCTCCCCAGAGTTCGGTTTCCATCGCCTGGCCGAAGCCGATGATGGCGTTCAATGGTGTCCTCAGTTCGTGACTTAGGCCGGCGAAGCCTTCATGCCGTGTCTTCTCGACAGCCAGAGCCTGTTCGCGGGCGATGGCAACCTCGCCGGCCAGCATGATGTTCTCCAGGCGCAGTCGGAGCGTCTCGGTGAACATCTGTCCAGCACTTCGGCCCCAGGCGAGAATCGCTCCCAGGTAGATCACGCCCAGCAGCCCAAAGACCCGATGGACGCTGTCGGGATGGAACAGGGCGATGAGGATCGGCAGGACACCGGTCGTCAGCAGGAAGATGATGAAGGCCCGGGTCCAGACCGAGGTGCTGAACACCATACCCGCCATCATCACGCCGATGATGGTCGCGTAGACGGCAACGATCTCTGTCGGTGCCCGGGTGAGAACATCGATGGCCGGCAATGCCCAAAGCAGGCCGTTGACGGCGGCGCCGACCTCGAACAGGAGCGCCCAACGACGATAAACCGACCCTGCCCCGCGCCCCCTGCGATAGGTCCACCAGATCAGCAGACGGACGGCGATGACCGCCGCCATGATCGCGAGCCAGCCAGCCGCGATCGTCAACCCGAAATGGTCGCGTGCCACATACGCGAACACGGCGGCCACGCCGAGGTTGGAGATCGTCGCGACCGGGCTTCGGTACAGGAACCGAATCCGTTCGGCATTCAGTGTCTCGGAAGGGACCCGCCCCGCCCAGGTACCTTGTTGTTCAGACATGGACCCCCATGCCGCCATCGAAATGGCTTTGTAAGGGCCGGATTCCGGCCCAGTGCTCCCCACCGAGGGCGAGACTAGGGGTTGTATGGTTAACGCAAGGTTTACACGTTCGCCGGGCGCGCCCGACCCGCCATCAGTGCGGCCGATCGCCCTTCAGCGTGACCCGGCGGACATGGCGGCGCTGACCTTCGTAATCGTTGACCGCCCGGTGCATCAGGCACCGGTTGTCCCAGACGGCCACCGAACCCCTCTCCCATCGGAATCGACAGATGAACTCGTCCCGAGTGGCATGGGTGTACAGGAATTCCAGGATCGGCTTGGACTCAGCCTCGGTGAGCTGGGCGAACCGGATGGTGTAGTTCGGATTGACGAACAGGCCCTTGCGGCCGGTTTCCGGATGGGTGCGTACGACCGGATGCTCGACCATGGCGTCGCCCGACGCGCCAACGTCGATCGACATGGAGACCGACATGTTGGCGCCGCCCGCGAACTTTGACTGGCTGCCGTAGGACCGTGTGCCGCTGTGCAGGGCCGTCATGCCCTCGAGCATCCGCTTCATGCCGTCGGACATGGACTCGTAGGCAGCGTAGAGATCGGCGAACACCGTATCGCCACCGCGCGGAGGGACCTCCAAGGCGTACAGCAGGGACCCGAGCGCCGGCTCTTCCAGAAAACTGGTGTCGGTGTGCCAGTTGCCGCCGAAATTGTACTTCCCGGCGTCCTCGGCTTCCTTGACGATGTCGATGATTTCCGGGTGCCCGTCGAGGGATCTGACGAACGGAATCGCGACCGGTTCGCCGAACAGCCGCGCTGCGCGTTTCTGGTCTTCCGGATCATCCAGATCCTGGTTGCGGAAGAACACCACGGCGTTGTCGAGGAAGGCCGAGTGGACCTCCTCGGCCTGGCGGTTGGACAACGGACGCGCCAGATCCACACCGTCGATGATGGCGCCAACGGTGCCGCCGAGCGGTTCCACCCTGATCGTATCGTACTGGCGCATGGCGTTTCCTCCCACCCCGGTGCCAGCCCTGAAAAGGCCGTGCGACTTCTTTTGGTCAGGCCGCCGCCCGGCCGGCCTTAAGGCCGATTGCGAACGGGACCATGGCGATGACCGCCGCGACCGATGCTGCCAGGAACGGGGCGCCGGGGAAATAGAGCGGCGCCGCCGTGCCGGTGAAGTGGCCGAACAGCTGGGTCATCAGCAATGGTGTGATGATCGTGGTGATGGCGGTGATGCTGGTAAGCACGCCCTGGAGTTCCCCCTGGGAGTCATCCGGGATGCGGGTCGACATCAGGCTCGTAAGCGCCGGCGTGCAGATCACCCCGAGCGCCGAGAACGGCACGATCATGTAGGCCACCAGGCCGGTCGTCGCGAAGGCAAGGCCCGCCAGCGTCATCGCGCTGACCACAAAGCCCAGCCAGGCCGTCGCCTCGGAGCCGATCCGAGCCAGGATGACGCGGATCAGGCCGCCCTGAATGATCGCCATGCTGATCCCGAACACGGTCAGCGAGATGCCGACCTCGGCCGTCGTCCACCCGAAGGCCTCCTGGCTGAAGAACGCCCAGACCGCCGGATAGACGTGGTGCGACAACTGGAAGGGTGCGTAGGCCAGCAGGAACCAGCCGATCATCGGCAGGGCGAGGATCTGGCGCAGCACCCCGACCGGATTGGCGCGCGCCCAAGAGAATGGCCGGCGTTTTTCTGGCGGCAGGGTCTCCGGCAGGACCAATGCCCCATACACGAGGTTCAAGCCGCAGAGGATGGCCGCGACGACGAAGGGGGTGCGAGGGCTGACCTCGCCGGCCAGACCCCCGATGACAGGTCCGATCACGAACCCGATCCCGAACGCCGCACTGACCAGCGCGAAGTTCTGGGCGCGTTTCTCCGGTGGGCTGATATCCGCCATATAGGAGGTGGCGGTGGCATGGGTCGCTCCGGCCGCACCCGAGATGACCCGGCCGACGAACAGCAGCCAGAGTACCGGCGACAACGCCATGATCACGTAGTTCACGGTCAAGGTGGCGAGCGAAGCCAGCAGCACCGGTCGGCGCCCGAACCGGTCGGACAGATTGCCGATGGTGGGTGACAGCAGGAACTGCATGAACGCGTAGCTGGCGGCCAGGAACCCACCCCAGAACGCCGCTTCGCTGAGGCTGAGGTCCGTGAGTTCCTGGATCAGGTTCGGCAGCACCGGCAGCACGATCCCGATCCCGATCGAGTCGATCAGCACGGTGATCAGGACGAAGGTCGCTGCGTGTCTTCCGGGCTTGCGACCGAGACGTATCGCTTCCGTCACTCCTCACACCGACCGGGTGATGCCGCCATCGACCCGAAGGTTCTGGCCGGTGATGTAACCTGCCGCGTCGGACACCAGGAAGGCGGCAACATCGGCGATCTCCTGGGTGGTTCCGTAGCGCGCCATCGGGATCCGGGCCTTGAATTCCTCTTTCTCCGGGCGGCTGTCGATGAAGCCCGGCAGGATGTTGTTGATGCGGATGCCGGACGCCGCGTACTTGTCGGCGACCAGTTTTGAGAACCCGGCAAGACCTGCGCGAAACACACCCGACGTTGGAAACGCCGCCTCGGGCTCGAAGGTCGCGTAGGTCGAGACGTTGACGATGGCCCCGCCGCGTCCGGTCTCTGCGAACTGACGCTCCATGATCGGCACCACCAGACGGGTCATCCGGATCGCGTTCATCAGATAGACGTCGAGGCCCATGTGCCAGTCCTCGTCGGTCAGATCGAGGACCGGGCCCTTAGGCCCATGCCCGGCGGAGTTGACGACCGCGTCGATCCGCCCCCAACGCGCCAGGGTCCGCTCGACCAGATCCTTCAGAACCGCGGGTTCGAGGTTCGATCCGGTGATTCCGAGACCGCCGAGTTCTTCCGCCAGAGCCTGGCCCTTTCCGGAAGAGGACAGGATGGCAACCGCGAACCCGTCCCCCGCCAGTTTCCGGGCGATCGCCGCCCCCATGCCGCTGCCGGCGGCGGTTACGATGGCGACCCTCTGCTCACTCATGATCTCAGGTTTCCTCAGTGGATTTCCGGTTCGGCGGTCGGCGCCGTGCCCATCAGTACGTCGAAATCACAGCCTTTGTCGGCTTGGGTGATGTGGTCGGCATAGATCGCCCCGAAACCGCGCTCGAACTTGCGCACAGGCGGCGTCCACGCCGCCCGGCGCGCACCCAGTTCCGCGTCGGAGACGTCGAGGTGCAGGCGCCGGCCGGCGACGTCCAGTTCGATCATGTCGCCATCCTCCACGAAGGCCAGCGGCCCGCCGACCCAGCTTTCGGGCGCGACGTGAAGCACGCAGGTCCCGTAGCTGGTCCCGCTCATCCGGGCGTCGGAGATCCGGACCATGTCTCGGATACCCATCTCCAGGATCTTCTTCGGGATCGGCAACATGCCCCATTCCGGCATGCCAGGGCCGCCCTGGGGTCCCGCATGCTTGAGGACGATGACGCTGTCGGGCGTAACGTCGAGGTCCGGGTCGTCGATCCGGGCCGCCATGTCGTTGTAGTCGGCGAACACCACCGCCGGGCCGCGATGGGACATGAACTTCGAGTCCATCGCCGTCTGTTTGATGACGGCGCCGTCGGGGGCCAGATTACCGCGCAGAACCACCAGCCCGCCCTGCTCGCCGAGCGGGTTGGCCCGGCGCCGGATCACGTCCTCGTTGTAGACGTCGGCACCCGCGATATCCTCGCCCAGGGTCCGGCCCGACACGGTGACCGCGTCGGTGTGCAGAAGGTCACCGAGTTCGGACAGCAGCGCCGGCAGGCCGCCGGCATAGTAGAAGTCTTCCATCAGCCAGCGGCCCGACGGGCGGATATCGGCCAGCCAGGGCGTGCGCCGGGAAATCGCATCGAACCGGTCCAGGTCGATGGGCGCCCCGAGACGACCGGCCATCGCGATCAGGTGCACGACCGAGTTGGTCGATCCGCCCATGGCCATCACCGTGGTGATCGCGTTCTCGAACGCGCGCTCGGTCATCACGTCGCTGGGCTTCAGGTCCTCCCAGACCATGTCGACGATCCGCCGACCGGACAGGCTGGCCATGCGGGAATGGTTGGCGTCGGCCGCCGGAATCGCGCTCGCGGCCGGCAGCGACATGCCGAGCGCCTCGACCGCGCTCATCATGGTGGCCGCCGTCCCCATGGTCATGCAGGTACCCGGGGCGCGGGCGATGCCCTCCTCGATCTCTTCCCAATCGCGCCGCGTGATGTTCCCGACCTTCAGTTCTGCCCAGTACTTCCAGGTGTCCGATCCCGAGCCGAGGACCTTGCCGTGCCAGTTCCCGCGCAGCATCGGCCCGGCGGGCACGAAGATCGCCGGCAGGTTCATGCTGGCCGCACCCATCAGCAGGGCCGGGGTGGTCTTGTCGCACCCGCCCATCAGGACCGCGCCGTCGGCCGGATAGGAGCGCAACAGTTCCTCGGTCTCCATGGCCAGCAGGTTGCGGTAGAGCATCGTCGTCGGTTTCTGAAACGGCTCTGACAGGGAGATCGCGGGCAGCTCGACCGGGAAGCCCCCGGCTTGCCACACCCCGCGCTTCACCTCTTCGGCGCGCTGACGGAAATGCGTGTGACAGGGGTTGATCTCGGACCAGGTATTGATGATCGCGATGACCGGCTTGCCTTTCCAGTCGGCGCGGTCGTACCCCATCTGCAGGGTCCGCGAGCGATGGCCGAACGACCGCAGGTCGTCGACACCGTACCATTTGTAGCTGCGCAGATCCTCGTAGCGCTTGCGGCGCGTGCCGCCGCCCTGGCCGTTTTCCCCCATCTCGCTCTCCCGGCTGTCGATTTTATTGACCGGTCCGGCGACCGGCTTGCCGTGCCGAGAAGTCGACCATCGGGGCCCGACGGGGGTCAAGGTGCGGCCGTCAGTCGGGCGATGCCGGCGGTGGCCGGAGGCCGGTGCCGATCCGGGCGATGACATGCTGCACCAGAGCGTCGCTGACCTCGGCATCAAGCTCCAGGGTCTTGGCCGCATCGGTCTGCAGCACGCTGGCGAGGCCGTGCACCGTCGACCACACATACAGCGCGTCGAGGGTCGTGGCCTGGTCCGCCGAGCGATCAACCTCCTGCGGGCCGAGCCGGGCAATCGCATCGTTGAGCAGCGAGAACGCATGCTGGGCCCGGCGCATCATGTCCGGGTGCTGGTGCGGATCGGGCAGCGGCGTGCCGAACATCAAACGGTACTGCAGAGGATGGGCCCGGGCGTATGCGACATAGGCCACCCCCATCTCGCGAAGATCTTCGTACGGATCGTTGTGACGCGGCCGGGAATCCAGATGACGGGCAAACGCGTCGAACGCCCGGGCAACGATTTCGGCCAGGATATGGTCACGGCTGGGGAAGTGCTTGTACGGCGCCTGATGGGATACGCCCAGACGCCGCGCCACGTCGCGCAGGCTCAGGCGTTCGACACCGGAGGTTTCGATGATCGCCAGCGCCTCTCGCACACAGGCGTCCGGCAGATCGGCGGGCTTGGTTTTGCGAACGGGCATTCCGGCCAGCCTAGCCATCGCCCTGGAGCCCGTCGAGATCAGCCTACCCGCCGGTTACTGCATAGCTTCTACCCTGGGTGCCGAGCGCCTCCAATGCACGATCCCACGAGATCGGCACCTCATCCGGCGCAACCGTCAGGCGGGCGAATCGGGCTCCACGCAGGGCTGGATAAGACTCGGCAATGGCGCGTTGATGAACGTCGCTGGAAACGAAGGACCGCATTGCCGCTTCATCGGTCCAGACGGTCATGGTCCACGCGCGCGAGCCGAACAGCTCGGTGCGCTTGGCATGTCCGATGAACCCGGGCCGATCCGCCAAGGTGTCTTCAACCCGCGACACGTTGCGCCAGAACCCGGGTCGGCCCAGCCAGTTCGAACCCAGTTCGGCTTCCGTCACGACAACCAGTACCGAGTCCCTGCCGGCCGCCTCGACGCCCCCGTTTCCATCGTAGCCGGGGCCTTCGAAGGACGTGGAGATCGTGCAACCACCAAGCGTGACCAGTGAAATAATCAGCGCCGCCCACCGCGACCGAAGCCGCATGGTGGTCGCATCCACGGGGCCTGGCTTCATCTTTCCGCGACCTCGACAATGATCCGGAGCGGCTGCTGCGCCGCGACCCGGACGGCAGCCTCGTCGAAGGTCGGCGCGCGCAGGGTCGGGCGCACGTTGTTCGATACTCCCCAAGGTTCGGTCGGAATTCCGAAGAAGTTGGTGTCGGTTTCCCGATTGCCGTTGAAGTCCTGGGATACGGCGACGGCGTAGACGCCAGGCGCCAGATCATTGAACTGGCACTCCACGCCATCGAGGTCCGCGGCGTGCCATTGCCGCGTCGCTGTCGACGGATCCATCGGAAAGCCCGTCGGCACCGCATAGAGCGCGCAGCCGACTTCGCCGTCGGCGCGTTCGACGCCACTGACAGCAACCACCAGTTCACCGGACAGGGCGCTGGTGCTCGCAAGCCCGAGCACCACGAACACAAAGGCGGCGGCCCATGCCCTGGCCGAATTCGAGATCTCGATCACAGCACACCTCTTTAGTTGACAGCGTCTACCTTCGTTTAAGCCCCTGAGTAGACAGTGTCAACTAAAGAGTTGATTCCAGTGTTTGTGCGCGGGCGGTCCGCGCCCTAGCGTTGCCGGGGAGCAGCCTGCGGAGGACCTGAGATGGAAGAACCCATCACCCTGCGATTCAAGGATGACGGCGTGATTCCCAACAATCCTGACCTGCCTGTCGTGATTGTACCGGGGGCATCGGACCCAGCGGCGTCCCCCGAGGATGTTCGGGCTACCGTCCTACGGAACGGCTGGCGCGGCGCATGGCTCTACGGCGTGTTCGGGTATCACCATTATCATGCTCGCGCCCATGAGGCGTTGATCGTCGTCGCCGGTGAAGCCCGCTTGCTGCTGGGCGGAGATGGCGGCAAAACGGTGACCGTTCGACGTGGCGATCTGCTGGTTCTGCCGGCCGGCACCGGCCACAAATGCCTCAAGGCGAGCACCGACTTTCAGGTCTGCAGCTGCTACCCGGCCGGCCAGGAAAGCCCGGATCTGTCACGCGAGGAAACTGAACGCGGTGACGTCCTGGCGACCATCCGGTCCGTGCCGCTGCCAACGACCGATCCCATTTACGGAGCCGATGGTCCCCTGCTGCGCGTCTGGCACAACGTGTAACGGTTCACGGCTGCTGTCAGCCGGACCCGACAGTCAGTTCACGGCAGTCTTCCGCCAGAACCAGCGCGGGCTCGGTGACGGCTTGCAGCGCCTCCAGAGTCAGCCCGGACACCATCTCGCGCACCACCAGCCCGGTCTCCGTCACATCGATGACCGCGAGATCCGTGAAGATCCGGCGCACCACGCCCCTGGCGGTCAGCGGCAACCGGCACTGGTTGACGATTTTCGGCGCCCCCGCCTTGGTGACATGGTCGGTCAGCACCCAGATCGCCTTGGCACCGGCGGCCAGGTCCATGGCCCCACCGACACCGGGAGGAAACCGCTTGTCACCGGTCGTCCAGTTGGCGAGATCGCCGTTGGCCGCCACCTCGAACGCACCGAGCAGGGCAAGGTCCAGATGGCCGCCGCGAATCATGACAAAGGCGTCGCTGTGCACGACATAGGCGCCGCCGGTCAGAAGGGTCACGTAGTCCTTGGACGCGTTGATCAGATCGCGGTCCCGGTCCTGCTCGGCCGGTGCCGGGCCGACCCCGAGGATGCCGTTCTCGCTGTGCAGAACGATCTCCTTGTCCGTCGGCATCACGTCGGCGGCCAGCGTCGGAATGCCGATTCCGAGGTTCACGTAGCTGCCGTCGGGGATCAGCTCGGCGGCGCGGCGGGCGATCTGGTGGCGTGACAGCCGGGCGATGCCCGGTTCCGAGACGGCGCTCATATGTCCCACTCCCGATCGCTGTCGATGGCGACCACACGGTCAACGAAAATGCCGGGGGTCACGACCGCCTCCGGATCCAGCCCCCCGAGCTCGGCGATGTCGCGGACCTGGACGATCGTTCGGCGCGCCGCCATCGCCATCACCGGCCCGAAGTTCCGCGCCGCCTTTCGGTAGATCACATTGCCCCAGCGATCGGCCCGCCAGCCCTGGACCAGCGCGATGTCGGCATGCAGCGGATATTCGAGCACGTAGTCCCGGCCGTCGATGGTCCGGGTTTCCTTGCCCTCTGCCAGTCCGGTGCCGACGGCGGTTGGCGTGTAGAACGCGCCGATCCCGGCACCGGCGGCCCGCATACGCTCGGACAGGGTGCCCTGCGGCACCAGTTCAAGCTCGATTTCGCCCGCCGCATAGCGGGCATCGAACTGATCCGAACCCCTGGAACGGGGATAGCTGCAGATGATCCGGCGAACCCGGCCGCTGCCCACCAGGGCTGCGAGCCCCTCGGTGCCGGTTCCGGCATTGTTGGAGATCACGGTCAGATCGTCGGCGCCGGTATCGAGGATCCCATGGATCAGATCGTTGGGAACGCCGGCGAACCCGAAGCCGGAAATCATGATCGCGTCGCCATCCTTCATGCCGGCGACCGCACTGGCCACGTCGGGAACGATCTTGTCGATGGGCATGGAACGGCTGGCTCCTCTTGCTGTCCGGCACTTGTGTAGGCGGTCACCTACTCTCCGGCAAGCGTGACCCGATCGATCACCGGCACGGCCGGTGCGGCGTTCCCGGCCTCTCCGTCGAACAGGAACTCCGGTAGATCATAGGCCTGCAGCGACGTCCAGTGATCGGCGATGTCTTCGCGGAACAGATCCCGCACGATGCCGGACACCAGCTGCGGCACGGCGAACTTCATGGCATTGATCGAGGCCCCGGACGGCCCGAAACTCATGGTCGACCCGTAGGTGAACAGTCGGATGTGGGACAGCCACGGCGCACCGCCGGGCTCCTTCTCGAGCAGTTCATAGCTTCCGCCGAGATAGGGATAGCGGCCCAGCCGGTCGTTGGTTTCCGCCGCCGGCGGGGTGTAGCGGTCGGACCAGAGTGCCACGTGTTCAGCAAGCCCGGCCATTTCCGGCCGGCGGGCGAGATCCATATCGAACCCGGTGCCGATGATCAGGAAGTCGGCCTCGAAGGCGCCGCGTGGCGTGTGCAGCCGCACGCAGTCGCCGACCGCCTCGCACCGGTTCCAGGGCGCGTCGGTCTGCAGGGTGAAGTTCGGATGCCGCGCCGCCCGCTCCCAGGTTTCGCGCGGGAACGCCTCTCGCAGGGTCAGCAGATGGTTCATGACCCTCCAGCGCCAGCTGTCTTCGAGGGTATGGAAATGCCCGAGGAACCCCGAGAAGCTCAGCCATTTGAACGGCTGGACACGCTGCAGTTCCGGCCGCCGGCAATACACGGCTACCGACTGCGCGCCATGCTCAAGGGCGGTCGCGGCGTTGTCGAAAGCAGACGCGCCCGCCCCCAGCACCGCGACCCGACGCCCGCGCAGAGCGGCGAAATCGATCGGTTCGCCGGTATGGGCCCAGAGCGCCTTCGGCAGCGCTTCCACTTGCGGCGGCGTCCACCAGCGCCCCGACGCTTCGATCCCGGTGGCCAAGACCAGCTTCCGGGTCACGACCTCCTCGCAGCGATCGTCCGCCAGATCCCGGACTGTTTCTCTCAGATAGGGCCCGTCCGGCACGATCCCTTCCAGGCGCTTGCCGTTCTCGATCGGGATCGCCAGGACCCGCCGCAGCCACAGGAGGTAGGCGGCCCAGTCCTCCTTGGCGATCTTATTCAGCGTCGCCCAGGCGCTTTCCCCGTGCTGCGCCTCGAACCAGGCCTGAAAGGTCAGGGACGGAATGTCGAGGTCCGGGCCGGTGACTTCCTTCGGTGACCGCAACGTCGCCATCCGCGCATAGGTCATCCACGGACCTTCGGACCCGGCCTGCGACTGGTCGACCACCCGGAACCGGGTGACGCAATGGCGTTGCAGCGCATGGGCGACGGCCAGCCCGCCCTGTCCGCCACCGACGATCAGGACATCCAGAACGGCGGCATCGCTCGCATCATGCCGTTCGGGAACCCAGGACGCCGCCGGATAGGCGATCTTGTTCAGATCGTCCGCGATCCGGGCTTCCAGAGCCGGTAGTCCGATCGGTTGCATCCTTGCCTCACCTTGCCGATGTCAACGGACAGTCTAGACGGCACCGGGCCGTCCTGGCACCGCAGAGCTTATCCCGCGGAATCGATAGCGTTCTCGATTCCGCGGCGTCGGGTCGCGGTCAGCACGACGCAGCCGAACGCCACGAGGCAGCCGACCACCACCGGGGCCCGCAACCCCACGAGATCCCCGGCCAGCCCCATAGCGAGTGCGCCAAGCGCGGGACCGCTGCGGAACACGATGCCGTGGAGACTCAGCACCCGGCCGCGCAGCGCGGGATCGACCGCCAACTGGATCAGGCTCTGAAACCCGACGCCGGCGGCCACCATGGTGGCCCCGAACATAACGGTCGCCGCCACCGCGACCCAAAGCCTGTCGGTCACGGCGAACGCGAGCACCGAGGCAAGCCCGAGGGTCAGGCTGAAGAGGACAATCGGCACCAGGCCGGCCGTGCCGCGCCGGGCGGCGAGCAACCACCCGCCGGCGATCGCCCCGACACCGACACCCGATGTCATCATCGCCAGGGTCTCGGGGCCGCCGCCAAAGATCGCGTCGGCAAACCCCGGAAACAGCTCGACGACGGGGCGAACCGATACCGCGAACACGAGATTGAGCAACAGCAACGGCCCGAGCGCCGGGTGCCGGGCCGCGTGCGACAGCCCTTCGCCGATCTCCGACAGAACCCCCGCCTGCCGGGGTCGGGGGACGACATCGCGTCCAACCTGAGGGCTACGGCGGCGGATCGTCGCCAGGGCAAGCAACAGGGCCAGATAGCTGACGGCATTCACGATGAAGGCCCAGCCGATCTCCAACCAGACGATGACCAGCCCGGCCAGGGCCGGGCCGACGAAGCGTGCGGTGTTGAAGACCATCGAGTTGATGGCGATCGCGGTCGTGAGATGCTCCTTGGGAACCAGCCGGGGCGCCAGGGCAAGCCGGGAGGGTTGGTTGAACCCGATGGCGACTCCGCCGACAAAGGTCAGCGCGACGACGCTTTCGACGGTAACCAGGCCACTCAGCGTCAACACCCCAAGGGCCGCCGCCAGGACCATGGCAATGGTCTGACAGACTGCAATGACCCGCAGCCGATCGAGCCGATCGGCTGCGACGCCCCCCAGCAATCCGACCAGAACAGATGGGAACAGATCGGCAAACGCGACGATGCCGAGCCAGGTCGCCGACCCGGTCAGTTCCCAGGTCAGCCACCCGACGGCCACACGCTGAACCCAAAGCCCGAGCAGCGAGAGACCGTTGCCCAGGGTGTAGAGGCCATAGTCACGGTGGCCGAGAGTGCGCAGGACCGGATGGTTCTTCATGGTGACGGCGATGTGATGCGACGGGCATTGGCCCCGGAGTGCGGAACGCCATCTTAGCGTCGCAGCATCCTCGTCACAGTCACCAAACGATGCGCCTGCAATCCCGATAGGGAAAATCGACGATCAATCCGAATGTCAAAATGCTAATCGACTTTCTGATTGAAATGTTAACCTTCATAGATTATACCTGTTCGTAATGTAGTTTGCGGTGTGCAGGAGTGGGTAGCGGGATGGCCATGGAGGCGCACATGGACGGACCGGACGACGTGCTGGAGACCCCCGCTCCGGCCCCGGCTGCGACGCGCAGCAAGCGCCCCCGCACGCCTGCCGTCCGCTCGCCCGTCGACGTGCCGTATGCGTTGTGGCTCGCCACGGTGGCCACCGCTCTGATGGGCGCGATCAGCGTCGTCATGGCGCTGATTCTCTACCTCATCGACAACGCGCTCTCGTTCTCCGGCGAGGGGACGCTGTTCGGATCCGAAAGCTACATCCGCATGCTGGAACTGTCGGCCATCTTCGCGGCACTGGCGATTCTCGCTCACCTGCTCCGTCTGCGTCTGGAAGCCATGCGGACGGCGACGGTCGTGGTGCCGCTGCCGAACCGGATCGCCGTGCAACCGCCTTCCGGGGACCTCGTGTCGCAGTTCGAGATCTCCTGCAAGATCTCGATCGCTCTCGACCATGACGGCCCCGCCAACGCGCTGATCTCGAAACAGGACGTCTTGAAGGAAGTGCTCGAGAACGCCTTCCTGGTCGCCGTCACCGACCCGGATATCCGGTTCTCCAAGGACAAGATGGCCCAGACGCTCAAGGTCGCCGCCGTCCATGTCCTCGGCAAGGGGATCGCCTACATCGAGATCTCCGAGATCCGCCAGCGCCGGCTGCCGCCGCAACACCATCAGCCGCAGCACCATCAACCGCCGGCTCCTCGCCCTGCCGAACCGATCGAGAACGTGGTCGAGGACGAGATGGACGCGCAGGCCGGGTAGGTTCGGCAGGCCGTTCGATCTGTAGCTTCGTCAGGCGACCTAGGCAGCTCTCCTCAGGCAGCGGTCGAGTGCGGTAAACAACCCGTCGACCTCTTCGAGCGCATTGAACAGATACGGCGAGACACGGATCTGGCCGTTGCGCAGGCTGACATATACGCCGTTCGCCGCCAGTTGATCCGCCAGTTCCGCCATCGGTGTTTCGGGCAGGGTCAACCCGATGAAATGCGGAGAGCGATGGGCCTTCGGCGGCACCCCCCACCCGCGAGCCAGCGCCTCGTCGGCGATCCTGTCTACCACCGGCTCGATCCCGCGGGCGATTTCGGTCACGCCCCAGGCGGCGATTTGCTCCATCGCGGCAACCGCCATGGGCGTATGGATCATCGAATCCGCCGCTCCCTGATCGAAGCGTTCGGCCCCCGGTCGAAACCGCTCGCCATATCCGGGCGAGTGCGTCATCGGCCCGTCGCCGATGCGGGCCGCGTGATTGTGCTCCAACGGCTCGCCATGCTGGCGGCGCGGTGCCACATACAGGTAGCCGCTCTGGTCAGGTGAAAGCAGCCACTTGTAGGCCGAGCAGGCAACGTAATCAGGGTCGAGACGGGCGATATCCAGCGGGACCACGCCGATCGACTGGGTCGCGTCGATCATCAGGGCCGCACCCTGGGCATGGGTCACGTCGGCGATCGGGCCAAGATCGAGCACACCGCCATCGACCCAATGAACGTTCGGCAAAGTCACCAGGCCGGTATCCGGATTGATATGGTCGAGGACCGCGGCCGTCCAATCACCATCACCCGGTCTCGGGACAACGATCATCCGGGCACCGTCGCGTTCGGCGACCCGCTGCCAGATGTAGTAGTTGGATGGGAACTGAGCCTCGAGCACGACGATCGTCTGTCCGGGCTCCAGGACCAGGTTGCGCGCGGCGATGGCGGTGCCGTAGCTGGTCGCCGTGGACAGGGCGATATCGGTCGGCTGGGCCCCGATGAACCCGGCGAACAGTTCCCGCGCCCTCCGCATCTCCGCACCAAGGTTCTGACGCTCCGGCTCCCACGGGCGCGCTTTGCGATCGACCGCCCGCCGGCCGGCCTCGGCGGCAGCGCGCGGCGCCGGGCCTTGGGCGGCGCAGTTCATGTAGATCACGTCATCCGGAAGGTCGAACAGGCGCCGTTGCGAGCCTGGTGTCACGGCTGGCTCTCCTAGAGCGGTGATGTCATTGAGAGTCAGTTTAGGGCCGGCCGACCGGCAATGCGCAAGAAATCAGGAGTCGGCCTTGCCCGCGAGCTTGGGCGGCGCGCCTTCGAGCCGCGCTTCGTCGAGTTCGACACCGTCGAGGACCGCGCCGGTAAGGTTGGCGCCGTTAAGGCGGGTCTTCTGTTCCCGGTCCGAAATCTGACCATGGCTCGACATCAGAGGGGCTGCCTTCAGCACGGCGTCGGTCAGATCGGCGCGTGCGAGGTTTGCACCGGAAAGAATGGCGCCCGAGAGATTGCACCGCGCCAGTGACGCGAGGGACAGGTCGGCACCGGACAGGTCGGAAAGCACCAGCAGAGCATCCGTCAACAGCGCCCGCCGCAAGATGGCACCCCGCAGATCGGCACCCGAGAGGTTAAGCCCCCGAAGATCAGCGTCCGTGAGATCCACACCATCGAGCGAGGCGCGCGCGCCACGTCTCCCATCGCTGCGCACCCACCGGTCATGCTCGACCAGGGTGCGCTGAACCTCGGCTGCAACGATATCCGCAGGCGGCGCCAGCCGGGCCCGCGAGGTGTCGACCCGGCTGAGATCGACATCGCGCAGGCGCGCACCGATGAGGTTGGCGCGATCCATGGTCGCGCCGTCCAACTGCGCGCCCGAGAGATCGGCGCCGGTGACCAGTGAGTCGCTTAAATCCGCGTCGCTGAGATCGGCCGCCGCCAGGTTCGCGTTTCGCAGAATCGCGCCCGACATCGCCGCCCGACGCAGGGATGCACGCTCCAGATTGGCACCGGTCAGATCGGTTTGAGCCAGATGGGCGCTTTCAAACTTTACCCCCTTCAGGTTGGCCCGGTGCATCCGCGCACCTTCGAAGTTCACGGCGGTTTCCGCGAATCCGCCCGGATCACCGTCTTCTCCGGGGAGACCCGTCGCACCCCGCAACGAAACCCCGCGCAGATCGGCGCCTTCGAACGCTGCCCCAATCAGGATGGTGCCGTTCAGATCAGCCTCGAGCAGCGTGGCGTCCCGAAACGTCGCGCCGGACAGATCGGCTCCGGCGAAGATCGCCCGCGTCAGATCGGCGCCGACAAAACGGACCCCGTGCAACTGGGCGCCCCCGAAATCGACCTCGCGCAGGTCCTTGCCGGAAAAGTCGAGGCCGAACAGGTTCGTGCGGGCAAAAGAGGCGGGCTCGCCCTCGCCCTCCCCCTGCAACCAAAGCAGATGGCTGGCGAGCTTAAGCTCGACCGTTTCATGCGAAATGTGGCCCATGAGACTCATGTGACCCAACCATAGCGACGTCGTCGTTAACGATCCGTTAATCTGTTCCGCGACGCAAGCGCCAGAGCACCTCCTCCGCATCCACCAGGGTTTGGGCGAATAGCTCAGCCATTTCAGCGGTCTCCGACTCCGTCGCGATCAGCGGCGGCGAGACCATGACCCAATCTCCGTCCCGTCCAGCATTTGTGCGTCGTGTGTAGAGAATGAGCCCGCGCTCGAACGCCAGACGGGAGACCACTGCGGCCGCGTTCACGGCCGCCGGGAACGATCTCCTGGCGGCTTTGTCCTCGACAAACTCGACGGCCATCAGCAGGCCCTTGCCACGCACGTCACCGACGATGCTGGACGACTCGGCGATGGCCTCCAGGCGCGAGCGCAGGGATCGGCCGAGCATCGTCGCCCGATCGATCAGGCCCCGCTCGAGGGTTTCCTCCAGGACCGCAAGCCCGACCGCACATGCCAGGGGGCTTCCGAAAGCCGTGTGCCCGTGCTGGAAACCGCCACCATCGGCGACCTGGGCGACGAGAGCCCGCGGGGCAAGCACGAGGCCGAGCGGCATATACCCGGCCCCGACGCCTTTCGCCATGACCACAAGATCCGCGGGACAGTCCGGCCAGTGCTGGTGCGACAGGAAAGCGCCTGTCCGCCCGCCACCGCTCATCACCTCGTCGTGGATCAACAGCACGCCGTGATGATCGCAGATCTCACGCACCCGCCTCATGTACGCCGCATGGGGCACCAGGGCGCCGGTCGCAACACCACCGACCGGCTCCTGAATGAACGCCAGCACCGTGTCCGACCCTTCCGACCGGATTGTGGCATCGAGCTGATCGGCGCAATGCAGCGCCCAGGATTCCGGATCGAATTCGGGCGGAATGCGATAGGAAACCGGCGCCGGTACCTTTGGCATGGACAGCATCATCGGGCCGAACAGGGTCTCCGCCGCAGAGTCCCCGGTGACGCTGAGGGCACCCAACGTACTGCCGTGATAGGAGGGTTGGCGTGAGATCACCTTCCAGCGGCCGGCGTCGCCACGGGCCAGAGCGATCTGCCTGGCAAGTTTGAGCGCCGCCTCATTCGCCTCAGACCCGCCGGAGACAACGAACACCCGTTCGTACCCCGGCCCCGCCGCTTCCGCCAATCGCTCGGCGAAATCCCGGTTCGCATGGCTTTCGAAATGGGAGACGTTAGCAAAGGCGGCCGCACGAGCCTGAGCGTCGAGGGCGTCCAGAACCCGCGCATTGCCGTAGCCGAGATTGCAGGCCACCGGGCCCGAGCTCGCGTCGAGATAGCGGCGGCCGGTGGTATCCCAGAGGCAGACTCCTTCGGCCCTGGCGATCCGGGGCTTCGCAGGGGTACCAGCCGGCACGGCGAAAACCTGAACGGGCTCGCCCCGTTCCAGCGTTCCGAGTGCTGGCGTCCCGGTCTCCGCCGTGCCCAGGTCCGTTGCCATGGAGTCCCTTCCGGTCGTCTCTTCGCAAGCGGTCACCCCCACCCGCACCCCATACTGGCGCTGACGGCTGCAATCGCCAAGCGGTCGGTCCAGGACGGCGACAGACCGCCGATCGACCAATCTGCGCTACCATTCGCCGGGACAACGCCGGATCGACCAACCGGCGACGCCGCTCGGATCGGGCGAAGAACCGGAGCAGGGCCACTGGGGGAGTCGATGCGCAACAAGATTGTGTCCGCCGCGGAGGCGGTCGCCGTGATTCGAAACGGCGACACCATCGCCAACTCCGGTTTCGTCGGCATCGGCACGCCCGACGCCCTGCTGGCGGCATTGGAGCGCCGGTTTCTAGAAACGCGAGCCCCCCGCGACCTCGGTCTGGTCTTCGCCGCCGGCCAGGGCGACGGCCAATCGCGCGGCCTGAACCGCCTGGGGCATCCTGGTCTGATCAGCTGGGCGGTCGGGGGCCATTGGGGGCTCGTGCCCCGCCTGGCCGCCCTGGCCGTGCAGGGGGAGATGTCGGCCTACAATCTGCCCCAGGGCTGCATCAGCCACCTCTACCGTGTGATCGCCGGCCGCAAGCCGGGCTTGCTCAGCAAGGTTGGGCTCGGGACCTTTGTCGATCCCCGGATCGAAGGCGGCAAGATCAATGATGCCACCAAAGACGATCTGGTCGACGTGATGACAGTGGCCGGCGAGGAGTGGCTGTTCTACCGCGCGTTCCCGATCCAGATCGCGTTCCTGCGTGCCACCACGTCGTGTCCGGCCGGCAACCTGACCATGGAGCGCGAGGCTCTGACCCTGGACTCGCTCGCCATGGCCTCGGCGGTCAGAGCATCCGGCGGCCTTGTCATCGCCCAGGTTGAGCGGATTGCCGAGGCCGGCGCGCTCAATGCACGCCAGGTCAAGGTGCCAGGCGTGATGGTCGATTGCGTCGTGGTCGCGGATCCGGAGCACCATCCCCAGACCTACGCCACCCAGTACGACCCGGCATTCTCGGCGGAGATCCGCAAGCCCCTGGGCGCGGTCGCCGCCATGGACCTGAGCGAACGAAAGATCATCGCCCGGCGGGCCGCCATGGAGCTGCAGGCGAACCAGGTCGTCAACCTCGGGATCGGCATGCCCGAAGGGGTGGCTGCGGTCGCCGGCGAGGAGAAGATCCTGAAGTACCTGACCCTGACCGCCGAACCCGGCGTCATCGGGGGGCTGCCCGCCAGCGGGTTGGACTTCGGCGCCGGAATCAACACCGACGCCGTGATCGACCAGAACCAGCAGTTCGATTTCTACGACGGTGGCGGGCTCGACCTGGCCTGCCTCGGCATGGCGGAGGCGGATCGGCGCGGCAACGTCAACGTCAGCCGCTTCGGCCCCAAGCTCGCGGGTGCAGGCGGCTTCATCAACATCTCGCAGAATGCCCGCCGCCTGGTGTTCGTGGGTACCTTAACCGCCGGCGGGCTGGATACCGCCATCACCGACGGCGGCCTTCGCATCCTCCAGGAAGGACGGGCCCGCAAGTTCGTCGAGCAGGTCCAGCAGATCACGTTCTCCGGCCCCCATGCGACGGCACGAGCTCAGCCCGTCCTCTACATCACCGAGCGGGCGGTCTTTCGGCTGGAAGCCGAGGGACTTCGACTGCTCGAGATCGCCCCGGGCGTCGACCTGGAGCGCGATGTCCTCGCCTTGATGGACTTCGAGCCGATCGTTGACGGGCTGACCACGATGGACGAGCGGATTTTCGATCCGGCGCCGATCGGTCTCGAAGATCTCATGATCGATGTGCCGCTCGACGACCGGATCATCTATGAGGCCGACACCAATACGTTGTTCCTCAATTTCGAGGGCCTGTCGGTCAGAACGCCAGGAGACGTGGGATCGGTCGAAACCGCGGTGGCCGAGCGCTGTCGCGCCGTCGGCAAGCGCGTCGACGTGATCGTGAACTACGACAACTTCCACGTCTCGGACGTTGTTCTCGATCTCTGGGCGGAGATGGTCGCCCGGGTCACCGATGCCTTCTATGCGGACATTCGGCGGTATACGACCAGCGCCTTCATGCGCCTCAAGCTCGGCGAGGCGCTGTCAGCGCGCGGTGCGTCGCCCCACGTGTTCGAAAGCAAGCGAGAAGCCCAGGCCGCCCGGCGCACGTGAGATCACACCACCACGGGCGTCCATCGGTCTGACCGGCGTGAGCGCCGGGCACTAAGATAAATACATCTTGTGCTATCTTGCCGCATCGCATACTATATCTTTTACGAGGTTAGTCTGATTCGTGTCTGCCGAACCGTTGATCCCCATGGTCGGTCGGCACTCAAGGTTCCGCCGCTTCCCCGGCGGCGGAAACTGGAAGCGGCGGTGTCCCCTCATTGCTGCTTTCAACCACCCTGTGAAGCTCCTACGGGCGACGATCGTCGCCCAGCCTGGCGGGTGCGCCCGCACGCGAATATCGGCGCACCCGGCTTTTTCCGGGAGGTTCCTGGCCGATCCCCGACAGATGCATCGCGTGGTTTTGTGACTGGCTCTCAGGCCGCCATCATGGGTATCTAGTGCCCCACCATCTGTCCACGCGACCCCTCCAGGAGCAGTCCGATGACCGGCACGATCGACGCCCGTTTGAACGAACTTGGAATCGACATTCCGTCTCCCGCGACGCCCGCCGCCAACTACGTGCCGTTCGTGCGGTCCGGCAACCTGCTGTTCGTCTCGGGCCAGATCCCCATGGTCGATGGGAAAATCGAGGGTACCGGCGTTGTCGGCCAGGACCTGACGACCGATGACGCCCGTAAGGTCGCCGAGATCTGCGCGAAGAACCTGATCGCCCAGGCGCGTGCCGCATGCGACGGCGACCTCGACAAAGTCGTGCGGGTCGTCAAGCTCGGCGGGTTCGTGAGATGCACGGCCGAGTTCAGCGAACAACCGGAGGTCATCAACGGCGCCTCCGACCTGATGGTCGCCGTTTTCGGCGACAAAGGCCGCCATTCCCGCTTCGCGGTCGGAACCAATGCCCTGCCGCGCGGGGTGTCGGTCGAGATCGAAGCGGTCTTCGAACTCGGCTGACGGTCTTGTCCGATCCGGCCTTCGCGCCAACCTGTCTGTCTGACGGTTCCGGCAACGGGAAGCGATGATGCCAGACGGAACGGATGTCTCGAACACGCTCAAGAACGAGTTCGCGGTTCTGCCCGCGGTCGCCGACGTGTCCGAGGCAGACTGGAACGCCTGCGCGGGTCAGGGCAATCCGTTCCTGGCCCACGGTTTCCTGAGAGCCCTGGAGGAGAGCGGCTCGGTCCGCGCTGAAACCGGCTGGCTGCCCCGCCATCTGGCGGTGCACGATCAGAGTGGGCGGCTGGGCGCGGCCATGCCGCTCTATCTGAAGGGGCACTCCCGCGGAGAGTACATCTTCGATTGGGGCTGGGCGGACGCTTATGAGCGAGCGGGCGGGCGCTATTATCCAAAGCTGCTGTCTGCCGTGCCGTTCACACCAGCTACCGGGCCGCGACTGCTGGTGCGCCCCGATGTCGACCGCACACGCGCTCTGGACATTCTGATCGGCGGGATCGCAACCCTGACGGAGCAACTCGGCGTCTCGTCAGCTCACGTCAACTTCCTGCCCAGAGAGGACTGGGAGAAGCTGGGCAGCTTCGGGTTCCTGCAGCGCACCGGGCTGCAATACCATTGGCGGAACGATGGCTACAGCGGTTTTGACGACTTCCTCGACGCCTTGTCGTCACGAAAGCGTAAGGCGATTCGTAAAGAACGCCGGCAGGTGGCCGACACCGAACTGACCATTCATCAACTGGTGGGGCGCGAGATCCAGGAACGACACTGGGATGCGTTCTTTCACTTCTACATGGACACCTCAGACAGGAAGTGGGGATCGCCGTATCTGAACCGGCGGTTCTTCTCGCTGCTCGGCGAACAGATGGCGGAACGTGTGCTCCTCATCATGGTGGAGCGCGACGGCGTGCCAGTGGCCGGCGCCCTGAATCTGATCGGCGACGAAACGCTGTTCGGACGCAATTGGGGGTGCACGGAAGACTACAAGTTCCTGCATTTCGAGGCCTGCTACTATCAGGCCATAGACTTCGCCATTCGCCATGGCCTCAACACCGTTGAGGCCGGCGCCCAGGGTCAGCACAAGATCCAGCGCGGCTACCTGCCGGTCGAAACCTACAGCGCTCACCTGATCCCCGATTCCAGGTTCCGCGACGCGGTCGGGGACTTCCTGGCACGCGAACGGCGCCAGGTCCGGTATGAGCGGGAGCTTCTGATGACCGAATCTCCCTTTAAAAAAGAAGGATAATGGGCTAGGCTAATGTTGCTGCACTGCAACACAAGTGCAGATTAGACTGAATTCTGTCACAGAGCGCTTGCCCTCAGCCCAAAGCGGCACAAAATATCAGGTCAATGTGCACGGTAGTGGGGACCGGCCAGTTCGCCGACCGTGCAGGCTTTCGTGACAGATCAAGTGAGAAGGAGTTCGCAAGATGAGCGACACTTATGTCCTGACGCCGAATGAAGCGGCCGAGCAGACGGGCCTGGACCTGGACACCGTGCTGCGGATCGCCGCCAATAAGGAAGACGTCGCCGCGACCGACGGCAACGTTCTGCGGATTGATCCCTGGGCCCTCAACGAGGCTGTTCAGGAACTGAAGATCGCCGCCTAAACGCCCCACCAGTACAGGGTTGTGCGTTTCGATGAGCCCCGCCCAGGCGGGGCTTTCGGCTGTCTGGGGTAAAGCGATCCGGCGCTCCTGCCCGCGCCACGCAGGCCCTTCCCTCGGCCGGGCACTGGCCGTAATGTGCGACATCCGAGCGATTTGGAAGACGGACAGGATGACGCTGGTTCGACGATCCGCTGTCCTCGCCCTGTCGGCCCTCATGGTGGCCTGCAGTTCGACGCCCGAAGATCCCGAGTATGTCGAGCGTCCGGTTGAGGAAATCTACAACGAAGCCTACGACGCCGCGCTGCAGGGCAACTTCAAGGCGGCAGCTCCGTTGTTCGACGAGGTTGAGCGCCAGCACCCGTACTCGGTTTGGGCCACGCAGGCCCAGCTGATGGCCGCCTACGCCCTGTATCAGTCGAACGAGTACGACGATGCGGTCGCCGCCCTCGACCGGTTCATTCAGTTGAACCCCGGCAATCCCAATGTGGACTACGCCTACTACCTGAAGGGGCTCAGCTTCTACGAGCGGATCGTGGACGTCGGGCGGGATCAGAACCTGACCCGCGAAGCGCTGGACGCCTTTGATGAACTGGTTCGCCGGTTCCCGAGTTCACCTTACGCGCGCGACGCCCGATTGAAGATCGATCTCGCCCGCAACCATCTGGCCGGCAAGGAAATGAGCATTGGACGTTGGTATATGCGCCAGGGTCAGTATCTCGCCGCGATCAACCGTTTTCAGTCGGTGGTGCAGAACTACGACACGACCGACCAGGTGCCTGAGGCGCTGTTGCGTCTGACGGAAAGCTATGTCGCCCTCGGGCTGATGCCGGAGGCCCAGCGCACTGCCGCCGTTCTCGGTCACAATTACCCCGGATCCGAATGGTATGAAGACGCCTATGTCCTCGCCCGCGAAGGCCGCGCGCGCGAGTCGGCCGACTCCGGTGGCGAGGGATTGTTCGGCTGGGGCTTCGGTCCGTTCTGACGCCATGCTCACCGCGCTCGCGATCCGGGACGTGGTGCTGATCGACCGGCTCGACCTGGAGGTCGAGGCCGGACTGTCGGTTTTGACCGGCGAAACCGGTGCCGGTAAGTCGATCCTCCTGGATGCTCTCGGCCTGGCGCTCGGCGAGCGCGCGGACTCCGGTCTCGTCCGCCATGGCCGCGATCAGGCAAGCGTGACGGCGACTTTCGAGATCGGCGAGGCGGGTGCGATCGACGCCGTGCTCGACCGTGCCGGTCTCGACCCCGCGAATGGTGCGTTGGTTCTGCGACGGATGGTGTCCGCCGACGGCCGTTCACGCGCCTATGTGAACGATCAGCCGACCAGCGTCGGGCTGTTGCGGCAACTGGGCGATGCCCTGGTCGAGATCCAAGGCCAGTTCGACCAACGCGGACTGATGGATCCGAGCACCCATCGCCGCTTGCTGGACGCGTTCGCCGGGCTCGAGCCGGCGGTCCATGCGGTCGATGCGGCCTGGCGGACTTGGCAGGAAGCCAGAGAAACTCTGGAGTCCGCCCGACGCGAACTGGAGGACGCCCGACGCGACGAGGACTACCTTCGTCATGCCATCGGCGAGTTGGACCAGGTCGCGCCGCAGGCGGGAGAGCAGGCGAGCCTGCTGGAGACCCGGACCGTCCTGGCCAATGCCGAAGCCGTTATCGAGGGCCTGAATGCGGCCCGCCTCGCCCTTGCCGGACAGGACGGAGGCGATGGCGGCGCGGATTCCGCCGTGGCCCTAGCCCAGCGGGCACTCGACCGAATTGCGGATCGCGCGGGCGGCCGACTGGAGTCCGCCGTCGCCGCGCTGGACCGGGCGGCCGCCGAATTGCAGGAAGCGGAATCGGAAGTCACTGCGGCCGCCGATGCGATCGAGGCGGACAGTGGGCGTTTGACAGAGATCGACGACCGCCTGCATGTGCTGCGCGACCTGGCGCGCAAGCATGATGTGGATCCCGATCAGCTTCCCGAGATCCATCGCCGGATCGCCGATCACCTGGCGGCCCTCGACGGCAAGGGTGGCGACCTTGGTGCCCTCATCGCCGCCGCTGAGCAGGCACGAACCGGGTTCGAAGATGCGGCAAGCCGGCTTTCGCGAGCCCGGGCGGATGGTGCCGTCCAGCTTGATACGGCGGTGGGGCGAGAACTGCAGCCGCTCAAGCTCGACAAGGCCCGGTTCGAGACCGCCCTGACGCGACTGCCTGAGTCGCAATGGGGACCGTCCGGCATCGACAGCATTGTCTTCAACGTCGCTACCAATCCAGGAATGCCGGCCGGTCCGCTCTCGAAGATCGCCTCGGGCGGCGAACTCTCCCGGTTCCTGTTGGCCCTGAAAGTGGTACTGGCGGAGGCCAACCCGGTGCCCACACTGGTGTTCGACGAGGTGGATTCCGGCGTCGGCGGCGCCGTTGCCGCCGCTGTCGGGGATCGGTTGGCCCGCTTGGGTGGGCAGGTTCAGGTCCTCGTCGTTACGCACTCGCCGCAGGTGGCAGCACGCGGCCTGCATCATTGGCATGTCGCCAAACGGGTCGACGGCGCGACCACGGCGACCGAGGTCACGACCCTGGACCGCCCCTCCCGGCTGGAGGAGATCGCCCGAATGCTGTCCGGCAGCGCCGTCACCGCTGAGGCCCGAGCGGCGGCCGAGAGCCTGCTGACCCAACTCGCCGGAGTCCGGTCATGACGGATGTCGAAAGCCTGCCCGCGGAACAGCTGACGGAGGAACAGGCGGCGGCAGAACTAGATCGCCTGGCACGTGAGATCGCAGAAGCCGACCGTCTGTATCACCAGGAAGATGCGCCGGTTCTGACCGATGCCGAATACGACGCGCTGCGCCGCCGGAACCTGTCTATCGAGGCCCGCTTTCCGCATCTGAAACGAACCGACAGCCCGAGTGACCGGGTGGCGCCCGGTCCGGTCGACGGCTTCGCGAAGGTGCGCCACAGCCGACCGATGCTGTCCCTGTCCAACGCTTTCGATGAGGAAGACGTCCGGGACTTCGAGCGGCGGGTCCGCCGGTTCCTGAACCTCAAGGAAACGGACCTTGTCGAACTGATGGCCGAGCCGAAGATCGACGGACTCTCAGCCGCCGTGCGCTATGAGAATGGCCGGATCGTCCAGGGCGCCACTCGCGGCGACGGAACCGAGGGCGAGAACATCACGCGCAATCTCGAGACCGTCGACGACATTCCCCAGACACTGCCGGACGGTGCGCCGGAGGTCCTGGAGGTGCGCGGCGAGGTCTATATGACCAAGTCCGATTTTGTCACCCTGAACGAGCGCCAGGCCCAGGCGGGCAGCAAGATTTTCGCGAACCCGCGGAACGCGGCCGCCGGGTCGCTGCGTCAACTCGACCCCTCGATCACGGCGAGTCGCCCGTTGCGCTTCTTCGCCTACTCCTGGGGGGAAGTCAGCGAAATACCCGCCGACACCCATTCCGGATTTCTCGACCTTCTCAAGGCCTGGGGGTTTCAGATCAACCCGCTGTCGCAACTCTGCCGCTCGGTCGACGACGTCCTGGCGGTATACGAGGACATCGGCACCCGCCGCAGCAATCTGCCCTATGACATCGACGGTGTTGTCTACAAGGTGAACCGCCTGGACTGGCAGGATCGCCTCGGCATGGTCAGCCGCGCCCCACGATGGGCGACGGCCCATAAGTTCAAAGCCGAACAGGCTGAAACCGTCCTGCGGGAAATCGACATACAGGTCGGTCGGACCGGCGCTCTGACCCCGGTCGCCCGACTCGAGCCGGTGAAAGTCGGTGGCGTGACGGTGACCAACGCCACCCTGCACAACGATGACGAGATCCAGCGCAAGGACATCCGGCTCGGCGATACCGTCGTGATCCAGCGGGCCGGCGACGTCATCCCTCAGATCGTCCGGGTCGTAGCCGAACACCGCCCCAACGGGAGCACGCCATATGTGTTTCCGACCCGGTGCCCACGCTGCGACTCCGAAGCGGTGCGCCCGGAGGGTGAGGCAATCCGCCGGTGCACCGGCGGCCTCATCTGCCCCGCACAGGCGGTCGAACGCCTTAAGCACTTCGTCAGCCGGGACGCTTTCGACATCGAAGGGCTCGGCGCCAAGCAGATCGCCGCATTTCACGCCGACGGCCTGGTCCAGTCGCCTGCCGACATATTCCGACTACACACCCGGCGCGACGAACTCGTGCAGCGAGAGCGCATGGGCGAACGATCGGTTGAAAACCTGCTGGCCGGCATCGAGCAACGGCGGAATATCGGCCTGGACCGGTTCATCTACGCCCTGGGCATCCGCCAGGTCGGCCAGGCGACGGCCCGACTTCTGGCTGCCAACTACGGATCGCTCGAAGCACTGCGCGATGCGATGAAGCAGGCTGCGGACCTGCAAAACGACGCCTATGGCGACCTGGTCAACATCGACCAGATCGGGTCGTCGGTCGCCCAGGATCTGACCGGATTCTTCGCCGAGCCGCACAACCAGACGGTTCTCGACGACCTCGCCGGAGAGCTGACGATCGCGGCTTTCTCCGCGCCGGCGGCAACTGAAAGCCCCGTCGCCGGCAAGACCGTCGTGTTCACGGGAACCCTGACGACCATGGGACGCAGCGAGGCCAAGGCCCGGGCCGAAGCTCTGGGCGCCAAGGTCGCCGGCTCGGTCTCCAAGAAGACGGACTTCGTGATCGTTGGCGCGGACGCCGGCTCAAAGGCGGCGAAGGCGGAGGCTCTGGGTGTGGCGACGTTGAGCGAGGAGGCGTGGCTGACAATGATCGGCGGCAGCCCTGGCTGATCCCGGCGGCGGGACAATTTCCCTTTCATTCGCCTACCACCCTCCCCATATACTCTTCTAACAGGAAGATTGGCTGCCTGATTGCCATGCAGGCCCAGACTTCCGGGACCTTCTCCCAGGGTCCGAGTGTGATCAAGGCCCTTCCTCTCGGAGGGGCCTTTTCTTGTTCCCGGTCCGTCAGACCCGCACTGCATCCCGCCTGACGCATAGCCAACTGTATAAGCTATGCAGTTATTACAATGCTGCAGCGCAATAAATACCATGGTTCGATAGGGGTGCTGGGCCCAAATCTGGGGTCGAACGCGGGCCGCGCCCGCCCCCAGATACCCAGGAGAATCCTATGTCCAATCAGAACGACGCCCTGCAGTCGACGATGGCCCCGTCGGACTTCGCGTATAACGTCATGATCCAGGCACGCGCCCTCCGGTCGGCCTATATGGCCAGCCTTGTCCGGTCGGCGACACAAGCAACTGTCCGGTGGTTCAACCATCGCCGCACCCTGGCCGCGGTCGAAGATCTCAGCCCGCGCATGTTGGCTGACATCGGCCTGGATGCCTTGGCGCTGAAGGCCGGCGTTGTGCGTCGGGTTGAGGATGAGCGGACCGCCAGCTTTACGATGCCGACGGGTCGCAACCTCCGCCGCCCGCAGCACGCTGCGGACAGCCACGTGAACGACGGCGTCATGCAGACGGCAGCCAATACCGACGTCCGGGGCCGGAACGCCGCCTGATCCGTCGCTCTCCTGCGAGCGCGGTCGACTCCAGGCCGCGCTACCGCAGGACCAGGGCGCTCCAGCCGTTGCGGCGATACCGCCGGACCAGCCGGAAGCCCTGAGCGCGATGGGCCGACAACACCCATCGCTCCTGCTCGGTCAGCAGACCCGACAGAATGGCCCGACCGCCCGGCACCAATCCCCGGCGGAGTCGTGGCGCCATTTCCGCCAGCGGACCGGCCAGAATGTTGGCGACGACCAGGTCGAATGGCGACGACTGCCGGATCAGCGGCGATCGCCAACCGTTCGAGACGCCAACTTGCACCCGCCCCGACAAGCGGTTGAGACGCACGTTGTCGCGAGCCGTCGCTGCCGAGATCGGGTCAAGATCGACCGCGAGGACTCGGGTCGACGGCACCAGCTTGGCAAGCGCCATCGCGAGAATGCCGGACCCGCACCCGAGGTCCAATGCACGTTGCGGCCGGCGCCGGCGCGCCAGATCCTGCAGGGCCAGGAGGCACAGCGCGGTGGTCGCATGACTGCCCGATCCGAAAGCCCGCGCCGCATCCACCTTGAGGTCCAGGGTTCCCGCCGGCGGATCGGACTCGATATGGCTGCCATGGATCCAAACCCGGCGCTCCCGGATCGGCGGGAAGGACTGGCGGTTGAGCGCCAGCCAGTCGACATCCGGTAGCGGTTCGATAACCGTGTCCGGGGGCGGCGACCCTACGGTCGCAGCGGCAAGCGCCATCGCCGCCGTGATGGTCGACCGCTCGGGCTCACGCTCGGCAATCCCCTCCACCGTCCACTCCCCACCCGGTGTGTCCTCCAGGGCGGTGACGGCGGAAACGTAGGGCTCCAGGGCATCCGAGACCACCTCCGACGCCTTTGCCGGCACGCGGAGGGCAATGCGCCAAAGTGAACTCATGGGCGGGCTCTCCGGAGGTCTAAACTCAGGGTGTCACAGGTCGGGGCGCCAGAGATCACGGCGTCGACAGGAAGGTCTCGACAACGTTCTTGGTCCCGGCGTGATCGAACTCGACCTCCAGCTTGTCGCCATCCGCGGCCGCGACCGTCCCCATACCGAATTTCTGGTGGAAAACGCGGTCGCCGACCGCGAACCGGCCCGGCTTCGAGCGGTCCACGGTATAGCCCTCCCCGTCAATGACCGGAGCCCGGGTCCGGATCGCACCACCCCCCCGGCGCATGTACCCCGGACCGCGGCCGGCAACGCGCCCGCCACGCGCACTCGAATCCCAGGCTGGCAGGGTGGCCTGCTCATCGGCCTCGTACGACAATCCGTGACGGCCGGCCGATCCGTAGCCGCCGAACCCCGTCCCGCCGCCCGATCCGTAGAGGCCGGCCTCGCTGATGGTCTCAACGTGATCGCCGGGCAGCTCCGACACGAAACGTGATGGGATCGCGCTCTGCCACAGCCCGTGCACCCGTCGGTTCGCAGCGAACAGAACCTCCACCTGCTCCCGCGCGCGTGTCAGTCCGACATAGGCGAGCCGCCGTTCCTCCTCCAGACCCGCGGCGCCGTTCTCGTCCAAGGCCCGCTGGTTGGGGAACAGGCCCTCCTCCCAGCCCGGCAGGAAGACCACGTCGAATTCGAGCCCCTTGGCCGCGTGCAGCGTCATCAAGCTGATCTGGTCTCCGTCTGCGGAGTCGGCATTCTCCATCACCAGCGAGATGTGTTCGAGGAACCCGCCGACGGTCTCGAATTCCTCCAGCGCGGCCACCAGTTCCTTCAGGTTCTCGAGGCGGCCGGGAGCCTCGGGTGATTTGTCCTTCTGGAGGGCACCGGTGTAGCCACTCTCATCCAGGATCATCGCCATCATGTCGGAGGGTGTCTCGACCCTCAGACCCTCGCGCCAACGCTCGAAATCCGATAACAGGCCGGCAACCGCCCGGCGCGCCGCCGGCTTCAGGTCGTCGCCCACCGACAGCTGGGCGGCGGCGGCCGTCAGGGGGAGCGCGGAAGCCCGGGCATGGTCGTGGACAGCCCGCAGTGTGGTGTCTCCAATGCCCCGCCGGGGCACATTGACGATGCGCTCGAACGCCAGGTCATCATCCGGCTGGTGAACCACCCGGAGATAGGCGATGGCATCGCGGATCTCCTTGCGCTCATAGAATCGGGCCCCGCCGACGACCCGATAGGGAACGCCCAGCGTGATCAGACGCTCCTCAAACTCCCGGGTCTGAAACCCGGCACGAACGAGGACCGCCATCTCGCGCAGCGAAACGCCCTTGCGCTGAAGCTCCTCGACCCGCTCGCCCACCACTCGGGCCTCTTCCTCGCCATCCCAGACACCGCGGACCAGGACCTTCTCGCCGTCGACGCCCTCGGTCCACAGGGTCTTGCCCAACCGCCCTTCATTGTTGGCGATCAGCGCCGAGGCCGCCGCCAGGATCCGCGATGTCGACCGATAGTTCTGTTCCAGACGAACAACTTCCGCGCCGGGGAAATCTATCTCGAATTTCAGAATGTTGCCGACTTCGGCGCCGCGCCACCCGTAGATCGACTGATCATCATCGCCGACACAGCAGATGTTGCGATGCGATTGGGCCAGCAGCCGCAGCCAGAGATACTGCGCGACATTGGTGTCCTGATACTCGTCGACCAGGATGTAGCGGAACTGCTGCTGATACTGGGCGAGAATGTCAGGCTGGGTCTGAAACAGGGTCAGGCAATGCAGGAGCAGATCGCCGAAATCGGCGGCGTTCAGGGTGCTGAGCCTGTTCTGATACTGCTTGTAGATCTCCTTCAGCCGACCGCCGGCGAGGTCGCCGGTTTCGGCCACGCCGATCTTGTCGGGAGTCAGACCGCGGTCCTTCCACCGCTGGATCACTCCCATGAGCATCCGGGCGGGCCAGCGTTTGTCGTCGACATTCTCGGCCTGCAGCACCTGTTTCAGCAGCCGGACCTGGTCGTCGGCGTCCAGAATGGTGAAATTCTGCTTCAGTCCGACCAGTTCGGCATGACGGCGCAGGATGCGGGCACACAGTGCATGGAAAGTCCCAAGCCAGACCTGCTCGGCGACGGGGCCGACGATCGCCGCCACCCGATCCTTCATTTCCCGCGCCGCCTTGTTGGTGAACGTCACGGCAAGAACGTTCCACGGCCGCGCCCGTCCAAGCGCCAGGATATGAGACAGCCGGGTTGTCAGAACCCTTGTCTTGCCGGTCCCTGCGCCCGCCAGCACCAGGACCGGACCGTCGACGGCCTCGACCGCGTCCCTTTGTCGCGGATTGAGGCCCTGGAGATACGGCGCGGCCGGTCCGGTGGGGCCCGGTTCCATCCTGGGCGCGCCGTGCGCGGGATCTGGAGCGAAAAGATCGGCCATGTTGGGTTCGATATAGCACGGCCCATGGGAATGCGCTTGGGGCAGGACGACGCGCTGATCGCTTGACTGCGACTCAGAACGCTCCATCTCAAGTCGCTGACCTTGTGACGCCCCGTATCGTTCGGTGCAAACTTGAGCCGGTCCCATGCGCCAGCGGTAAGGGGTCGCGGGGGGCGCTTCGTCGCCCCCCGCACTTACGAGGCGCTCTCCCCCAGATCTGTTCTAGATGGTCTCGCCGTGCTCCTCGGCGCGTTGGGCAACCAAAGCGTTGTTGTACGCCCGCATGACATCGCGCTCGTGCAGGCATCCGATCAGCCGCATCCCGTCGGACGAATCGACAACCGCCAGCAAACCTTCATCGACTTCCGTGAACCGACGGATCGCCTTCTGAAGATCGTCGGACATCTGGAGAAACGGTGGAGAGCGTCGGGCCAGGTCCAGCGCGCAGAAATCCCGGTCGCGGGAATTGTCGAACGCCACGTCGCCGAGGTCTTCCAGCGTGATCGTCGCGACCAACCGGTCCTGAGGATCGGTGACGAACAACTCGTTCATCGGGGCCTGACGCAACCGATCCCGCAGGCTCGCCGGCGACGCATCCTGCGTCACGCAAACATGGTCCTGGCGCATCAGGTCGTGCACCCGAAGGCTGCGCAATGCCGCCATGTCGTGGCCACCTTGGAGTTCGAGCCCCCGCCGGTGGAGCTGGTCGGTGAAGAACGACGTCCCGTGCCAGATGCGCGTGATGAGGGAGGCGACGACAACGGCAATCATCACGCCGACCGTCAGCTCGTAGTCGCCGGTGAGTTCGAAGATGATCAGGATTGTCGAGATCGGCGCCCCGAGCGTGGCGGCGGACACCGCCCCCATTGCGATCAGGGTGTAGGCGCCGTGGCCGGATGACAGATGCGGAAACGGCAGCGTCGCGACGATCCCGTAGGCGCCGCCGATCATCGCCCCGATGAACAGGGACGGGGAAAAGATGCCGCCGCCGAAACCGGCCCCCAGACAGAGGCCGGTCAGCAGGATCTTCAGGATCGCCAGGACGATCAGCAGCTGCAGACCGTAGGACTCGTTCAGAGCCGCATCCATCGACTCGTACCCGACACCCAGAACCTCCGGGAACTCCAGCGCGACCACGCCAACCAGCAGCCCGGCCCCCATCGGATGCAGCCAGCGCGGGATCGGCAGCCGCCGGGAGTGGACGTCGATCAGACCCGCCAGACGCAGCAACGCAATCGCCCCTCCGGCGCTGACCACGCCCAGCAGCGCGAAAGCCGGAAACTCAAAGAACGACGCGATCTCATGGGGCGGCAGAATGAAGGCGGGGAAGTCGCCGAAGTACATTCGGGACAGGATCGTTCCGCAGATCGAGGCAATTACGATCGGAGCAAACGCGGACAGGGCGTAGTGGCCGATCACCACTTCCAGCGCAAAGAACACGCCGGCGATCGGTGCGTTGAACGAGGCGGCAACCGCACTGGCGACACCGCAGCCGAGCAGCGTACGCGACTGCGACCGGGTCAGGTGCAGAGGGCGGCCGACATAGCTCGCCAGGGCGGCGCCGAGATGGACGGCAGGGCCTTCGCGACCGACCGAGGCGCCGCAGCCGATTGACGCCGCGCTGATGACCGCTGCCCCCAGTCCCTGGCGCATCGACATGCGGCCGACCCGCAAAGCACTCGCTTCGATGACATCCGCGACCCCTTGAGGGCGGCCGCCGGGCATCAGGTAGCGACAGAACAGACCGATCATCAGGCCGCCGGCGGCGGGCGCCAGCATTAGGCGCCACCATTCGAGCTCGGCCGCGTATGTAGCCACCCGTTCCGACCGGAATCCGAGGAAGAACAGTTGGAAAAGGTCGATCGCCTCGCGAAACGCGATGGCGCCACCTGCTGCGGCAGCGCCGACGGCCAGAGCCGCGACGGCCATCACCAACTGGTCGTTTCGAACCAGCCGCTTTAGGGCCAGGAGTTGACGGCTCGGCATAGTCGCGGGGACCGAATGGGAAAGCCGAAAGAAGTTAGAAGCTTACCGGGCAAACATCAGACGTCAAATGCAGTTGATGTCGCATCTTCATGTCCATACGGTTTCAGCGATGCCGACAGCGATCAGACACGCCCTCTTCGATCTTGACCGGCCCGACTCGGATGACGCGGTCATCGTCCATGCGATGATCCGCCGTCTGGCCGAAGTTCAGGATGCCGAAGACCAGATGGTGGCCCCGATCGGCAGGTTGCGACAGGACGGAGCGGGGGACGCCCCCCGGTTCAGAGCGCTGATTGCGGAAACCGGGGACGGAAGGGCGGTCGGCCTCGCCCTCTACTACTTTACCTATTCGACCTGGGTGGCCGGGGCAAAGCTGTATGTCGAGGACCTGTATGTGGACCCGGAGATGCGCAGTTCCGGGCTCGGGCGGCGCCTGATGGGCGCACTCGCGCGGGTCGCTATCGACGAAGGCTGCGTCAAGCTCAACCTGTCGGTGAAAACCGACAATCACGCCCGAGCATTCTACGAGAAGCTCGGTCTGCAGCGCAGCGGCACTTGGCTGCCGTACGCGGTCGCCGGTGAGGCCCTAGAGCGACTCTCTGAGGCCCGCTGAACCGGCTACCCGCCGTTCTGAATACAGACCCGGTTTCGCCCTTCCTGTTTGGCGCGATAGAGGGTCTCGTCAGTTCTGTCGACCAGAGCGGTGAGCGCCTCGCCATACTCGAACTGCCCGACCCCGATGGAGATCGTCACAGAGCCGAGGTCCTCGCCGGTCGTCCGATGGGTGATCTTCTTCTGGCTGAGCCGCTTGCGAATCCGCTCGGCGACCTCGGCGGCGACGCTCAATTCGGTGTTCGTCAGGATCACCGAGAACTCCTCGCCGCCATAGCGCGCGCAGATGTCTGTGTCTCTGACGCTTTCGTTCAGGGTTCTGCCCAGAAGCCTGAGCACCTGATCTCCGACCAGGTGGCCATGGCTGTCGTTGAACCGCTTGAAATGGTCGATGTCGAGCATCAGCAGACACAGCGAGTGGCCGTGTTCCATGGCGGACTTGGCCGAATCGCGCAGTTCCTTGTCGAAGCGTTTGCGGTTCGACAGGCCCGTAAGCCCGTCGGTCAGCGCCTCCTTCTGGCTCTCTTCCAGCTTTTCCCGAAGGCTCTGGATCTCGTCCGTCGTTGAAGCCAGTTCGGCCTGCGAGGCCACGTTTCGCTCGCGGGCCGCCTCGGTCTCCTGACGCAATGTCTCGACCAGCGTGCCGATCCCGTTGGCGGCCTTTGTCTCTTTAAGCGCGTCGTATGCGGAGTCGAGAGCGGCACCCAGCTGACCGGCGCCCTTTCCAGCTTCGTCGAGTGTTCGCGACAACCCGCCCGCCAGATCTCCCAGGCCGCCGGCTACATCGACTACGGCCCGATCGCGGTAGCCGGGCAGGACGAAGCGCTCAAACAACTCGTCGCAGCGAGCATCATCGAACTCGACGCCGTTGCAGATCAGGATTTCGATCGTGCGCTTCAGATGGTCGATGTCGCCATCGATATACGAGAACCAAACGGCGAAGTTCTCGGGGGTCGCCGGAATCCCGTGCTGCGCCATCTGCTCCATGGCGCGATTGGCCACGTCTCGGGAGTGATTGACGGCATCCGCCTCAGTCACGATCTGCCTCCGACCGGCAGAACCGGTGGTCTCTCACGTGCCCGACACCGCCGCGCCCGGCATGCGCCGCCCCGAGAGCGCTTCTAAGATCGCCGAATGCCAATCCGCCTGCCGACATATTCGCCATCTTCGACCCGAGTTTGACCGCCATGCAGGTCGACGAGAAGGCCTTGGGCGCTCTGCGGAAGCGGCGCGGAGCGCCGGGTCTTCAGGTCGACATGCATACACATGAGTTCGTTCGTCGCTGCCAGGAATCCAGCCTCAGCGTGGAACATCCGGTGTAAAAGGTGAAATCTCTTGGGATCATGGTCGACGATCCACGACCGAAAGGCGAGCGGTGAGCCCTCGGTGACCTCGCGATCATACGTGACGTGCGCTTCCAGGACGAAGATCGATGCGTCGTGATCACGACGGTAGCTTTCGCCGACGCCGAGCTTGACGCAGACTGCCTCAGTCGACTGGTCGAAGGCCACCAGGTAGTAGCCGACGTTCATATGCCCGTTGTAGTCGATCCACTCCGGGCGAACCGTGACGGTCCCCGTCGCAATCCACCCAGGATCGTCGATGCCTGCCAAGACGTTTCTTCCCGATATCTTTCGTTCTGGGCGGCGATCATGACCGGCCTTTCGTGGATCGGCAAACATGCAACGGCATGGCTTGCCGTCGGCGTCTTCGTGGGTTTGGGCGTACCGGATCTCGCGAGTGCGATTCGCCCGGCCCTGGTGCCGGCGATCATCGCCATGCTGGTGATCTCCCTGCTGCGCCTCGATCTCGCGTCAGTACGTCATCTCGCCCGCCGCCCGGGGTTGCTGACGCCGGTTGTCCTGTTCGTTCTGATCGCATCGCCGGCCATCGGCTACGCCGGCGTCGCGCTGGCGGACATCGAGGGCGTGTTCGGCGTCGGCATCGCCACCGCCATCATCGTCTGGGCCGCCTCACCACCCCTGATCTCCGTCACCGCCCTGGCCACCATCCTCGGTCTCGATGGCGCTCTCGCGCTGCTGGCAATGACCGTGGGCGGGCTTCTGATGCCCTTGACCCTGCCGCCGATCGTGTTCGGGTTGATCGGCCTCGATCTTCCGATCGGCATTCCTGATCTGATTCTGCGGTTGGCGGGGTTCCTGGTCGTGTCGGGCGGGTTGGCGGCAGGGCTGCGGTGGTGGGTCGGCGCCGACCGGATTGCACGAAGCGCCGATGCGATCGACGGCGCGTTCGTTCTGGTCATGGTGGTATTCGCCATTGCTGTGATGGACGGAGTGACGGCAGCCGCCGTTGCCGAACCTTTCAGGATTGCCGGGATCGTCGCCCTGGTGTTCGCCGTCAGCCTGTCCCTGCAGGGGATCGCCCTGCTGCTGTTCCTGCCGGCTGGCCGCAGGACCGCAACCACCGTCGCGCTGATAGCAGGCAACCGGAACATGGCCATCGTCCTGGGCGCCGCCCCCGCCGCGTTCGCGCCGGATACGTTCCTGTACCTGGCGCTGCTGCAATTCCCGATCTACCTGTTGCCGGCTCTGCTGCAGCCGGTCTATCGGGCGATCGGGCGAGACAACTAGCCGCAGAACAGCACGGGCAATTTTTGGACACGGTTTCGGGAATCGTCGATACTGCGCGCGCCGGGATACGCAAAAAGCGGTGTGTGCATGACGGTTGGATGCATCGGCCCCCGGTATGGTGAGACGGTCACGGAACCAACGCCTTGAGAGCGATAGAAAGCGCGCGGCGAAGGGGGCGATTGGGCGTATGGCGGCGGCGGCTGACCCTGCTTGTCATCACGACCCTGGCCGTCATTACCAGCTATGTCTTCACCGCGGATAAGCAACTGAACTACCAGCACATGGTGGCGGCCTCCGTCGGCTTTCTCGGTTTCGCCGTCATCATCATCGACTGGTGGGTCAGCCGGGGCATCAAGAAGTCAGGCGGTGTCCAGGCGATGCGCTCGGGCGGCGTGTTGTCCACGGGGCCGGGCGCCTCCGCAGGCCGGCTCTGGGCCCAGGGGGAAGGGTTCCGGATCAGCGGACTGCATGACGATGCCCGCAAGAACTTCAACGAAGCGATCGCCCTGTTCAAGGAAGCCAAGGAGCCGGCCGGCGAGATCCTCGTCAAACTGAGCCAGGGCGACCTTGCCACCGAGTTGGGCGACTTCGATACCGCCGAGAAGTCCTACACAGCGGCGGATTCCGCGGCCAAGGAGGCCAAGGACGTCCGCAGCGAGGGCCGCGCGCTTGTCGGGCTTGGCAACATGAACCTGCGGCGCAAGGGTTTTGAGGCCGCTCGGCAGCAGTTCGAAGAGGCCCGTCGGGCGTTTTCCAGTGATACCGATCGGTTCGGAGAGGCGGCGGCGCTTCTGGGGCTCGGCGAGGCCTGCGCCCAGATCTCCAAGATCGAGGAAGGGGGCAGCCATCTCGATCAGGCGCGCTTCCTGTTCAGCCAGGTCGGTGACCGCATCGGCGAGGCCCACGCCCTGTATGCGCGCGGCGAGCTCTACCGTCAGGAACGCAATCAGGCGGAGGCACAGAACCGGTTCGAACGGGCCCTCGCCCTGTATCGGCGCACAGGCGACATCGTTGGTGAGGGCATGGTGAGGCTCTGCCTGTCGGATGCCTATCGGCGCATGCAGCGACAGCACGAGGCTCGGGAAACCGCTATCGAGTCGGCCCAGCGTTTCAAGCAGGCCGGCCGACGGCTCGACAACAGCGAGCTGATGACCGGTCGCGGCGATATCCGACGGTGTCGCATCCGGTTCGACTGGGCCCGTGGCAACGGAACCGCGGCGCGCAACCTGTTCGTCGAAGCCGGCGAGAAGGACAATGAGTCCCGCATCATGATTGGCCTGGGCCAACTCGAACGCATGGCCGGCAATCTCGAAGACGCCAAAACCATGTTCGACCGGGTCATCGCGCAGTCGAAGAGCTCGAACGACCTGTTGATCCTGGCCGATGCCCAGAAAGGGCGGGGCCATGTCGATATCGCCCGCGACCAGAAGCGGACCGCCCGCGACGTTCTCAAGGAGGCGTATGGCCACTATCAGAACGCCGGTGGGACCCGCGATGCCGCCCAGGCTTTGATGGATCTGGGCCAGGCCGACATGCTGATGGAGAACTTCGACCGTGCGCGGGTCAACTACACCCAGGTGCGGGGCATGTACGCGAAGCTCAACGATCCGCTGGGCCAAGGCGCCGCGCTGCGGGCGATCGGCGACCTCGAATCCGCCCAGGGCCGGCTGCAACAGGCACAACAGGCCTACGCCGAAGCCCGGATCCTGTTTCAGAGCGTCGGCGACCGTCTGTCGGAGGCCGATGCGGCCTTGCAGATCGGGCTGTTGGCCGTCAATCGCGACAACGCAACAGCGGCGGCACTCCTGGTTCAGGCGGGTCGGCTCTACCGGGCGGTCGGCGCTGTGGAGTGGCAGCGCAAGGCCCATGAATTGGCCCGCCGGATCCGCTGACGGGGCGTTCCGCGCCGCCGCGACATTTCTGCAACACAGCGGCCACAGGCGCATTCCAGACGGGTGTCAGACTGGTGTTGGCGCGGCCTCTGTGTTACCTCCTTGCTTCGGATAGGAGATCGGATCGGGGCGCATTGGATTTCGCGCCCTCGTTTGGTGTGTGAATTGTCGGCGATTACCCTCGGGATCCCGACCTGCGAGAAGGGGTTGACCACAAATGCGTCGTTCCTTGATCGGTGCATGTGTCGGGATGGCATTGCTGGGCGGATGCGCGACACAGGGCGAGCTCGAAGAGGGTGCCGTCTACGACCCGATTGAGCCGGTCAACCGGGCAATCTTCGCGGTCAATGATACGGTCGACACCCTTGTGCTGCGACCGGTCGCTTTCGTTTACAAGGAAACAATCCCCGATCCAATCCGCGGCATGGTCCGGAGCTTCCTGGACTGGTTGTCGTCGCCGGTCACAATTCTGAACACGGCCCTGCAAGGCGACTGGCCGGGCCTCGAAAGGTCGACCTCGCGCTTCATCGCGAATGCGCCGTTCTTCGGTTTCGTGGACCACGCGACCGGCCTCGGCCTGCCCGCGCGCTCGGAGGATTTCGGGCAGACGCTTGGCGTTTGGGGGGCTGAGGACGGCCCCTACATCGTGCTCCCCATTCTGGGGCCGAGCAATCTGCGCGATACCGTCGGGCTCGCCGCCGACTTTCTCGCCGACCCGCTTACCTGGTACGGGGGCGACAATGACTTCGTCGAAGCGCTTCCGATCGGTCGCCGGGTCATGGGCGCGGTCGACTTCCGCGCCGAGAACTACGAAGCAATCAACGACCTGAAGGCGACGTCGGTCGATTACTACGCGCGGGTGCGCACGATCTACAAACAGCGCCGCGACGCACAGATTCGCAACGGTACGCCGCCGCCGGCGGTGGGACCCTCGGCGCCCGACTCCTCTGGAGAGTTCGACGACTTCACGCCGTCGAGCGAACCGATTGAGCAGAGCGGAAGCACCGCAACCAACTGATCCAGTAATCCAGATACGGTCGACCCGGCGTATTGAGGGTGTCGGACGGGGGACGGAGATCGACCATGGTGAAATCGCTGCGCTTTGTCGCAATCCTGATCATGTTGCTTGCGCCGGTGGACATGGCGCGCGCTGACAGCGCCGCAGGTGCGTTCGTGGGCGAGTTCGCCGACCGCGCCATCAGCCTCGCCACAGACAAGAGCAAGGACGCGGATACGCTGCGATCCGAGTTCACCGAACTCCTCGACACGTATTTCGACATGCCGGCAATCGGGCGCTTCCTGCTTGGCCGGTGGTGGCGCAGTACCTCGCCGGAGGACCGCGAGGCCTACCTCCAGGCCTTCACCGACAGCATCGTGTTCACATACACGAGCCGTTTCGACGACTACTCCGGTCAGAAACTGGTCGTCGACAGCGCGCGTGAGGACGGACGTTTCGAAATCGTCTGCAGCCGGATCGTCGATCCGAATAACGGCCAGGACGTCCGTCTGGACTGGCGTGTGATCAAGGCGGGCGACAGCCACAAGATCGTGGATGTCATCATCGAGGGTGTCAGCATGAGCGTCACCCAGCGTCAGGAATACGCGTCCGTTATCCAGAACAACGGCGGCAAGGTTTCAGCCCTCATCGAGGCCCTGAACAGGCAGATGGCGGCCCTCAAGGGCGGCAGCTGACCCTTTCGCCCTCTCTCCCTAGAGCAGATCCGTGTCAGATGGAATCGCTTTCGGCGGTCCATCTGACCGGTGAATCTGCTCTAACTCTATGATTTAGATCGGATTCGCACGTGTTGGCGGAAACCAAGGGGTTTCCGACAAAACGTGATCCGATCTAGGCACTGATTCACCGCGCAGGCCGGGCGCCGACGCCTGGCCCCGGGCTCAGCTGTGGACGACCGGCTTGTAGCGAATGCGGTGCGGCTGGTCGGCATCCGCGCCCAGGCGCCGTTTCTTGTCGGCCTCATAGGCCTCGAAATTCCCCTCGAACCACTCGACGTGGCTGTCTCCCTCGAACGCCAGGATGTGGGTCGCGATGCGATCCAGGAACCAGCGATCGTGGCTGATGACCACGGCGCACCCGGCGAACTCGAGCAGGCCCTCTTCAAGTGCGCGCAACGTATCGACATCCAGATCGTTGGTCGGCTCGTCGAGCATCAGCACATTGGCGCCGGACTTCAGCATCTTGGCGAGGTGAACGCGATTGCGCTCGCCACCGGATAACTGGCCGACCTTCTTCTGCTGGTCGCCGCCGCGGAAATTGAACTGACCGCAATAGGCCCTGCTCTGCATCTTGCGGCGGCCTAGATCGATTTCGTCGAGACCATCTGAGATCTCCTCCCAGACCGTCTTGTTGGCGTTCAGCGTATCGCGGCTCTGGTCGACATAGCCGAGCTTGACCGTATCTCCGATCCGGATCGCTCCGCCATCCGGCTGCTCCTGCTCGGTGATCATGCGGAACAACGTGGTCTTGCCCGCACCGTTGGGTCCGATCACCCCGACAATCCCGCCGGGCGGGAGCTTGAACGACAGGTCCTCGATCAACAGCCGGTCACCGAATGCCTTGTCGAGGCCGTCGGCTTCGATAACCACGTCGCCGAGGTGGGGGCCTGCCGGGATAACGATCTGCGCGGTATCCGGCGCTTTTTCCTGGTTCTGGGCCAGCAGATCCTCGTAGGCGCTGATCCGGGCCTTTGATTTCGCCTGGCGGGCCCGCGGGCTCTGCTGGATCCACTCCAACTCCCGGCTCAGGGTGCGCATGCGCGCCGCTTCGGTCCGGCCCTCCTGTTCCAGGCGCTTCTGCTTCTGAACGAGCCAGCCGGAGTAATTTCCTTCGTAGGGAATGCCCCGGCCCCGGTCCAACTCAAGGATCCAGCCGGCGACCTCGTCCAGGAAGTAGCGGTCGTGGGTGATCGTCACCACCGTGCCCGGGTAGTCCGCCAGGGTCCGCTGCAGCCAGGCGACGGATTCCGCATCCAGGTGGTTGGTCGGCTCGTCGAGCAGCAGCAGGTCGGGCTGAGACAGCAAAAGGCGGGCGAGCGCGACCCGGCGCTTTTCACCGCCGGACAGCTTGTCCACCGGTGAGTCGCCCGGCGGGCAACGCAGGGCATCCATCGCGATATCGACCTTGCGGTCGAGATCCCAGGCATCGGCCGCGTCGATCTGCTCCTGGAGTTCCGACTGTTCGGCCAGCAGCGCTGTCATCTCGTCATCGGTCATTTCCTCGGCGAAGCGGGCACTGACTTCGTTGAACCGGTCGACCAGGTCCTTGATCGGACCGAGGCCTCGCATCACGTTGCCCTGAACGTCTGTGTCGTCGTCCAGCTGCGGTTCCTGGGCCAGATAACCGACCTTCACGCCATCCGCGGCCCAGGCCTCGCCCTGATACTCGGTGTCGACGCCCGCCATGATCCTGAGCAGGGTGGACTTACCGGCGCCGTTGACGCCCAGGACCCCGATCTTGGCGCCCGGAAAGAACGATAGTCGGATGTCCTTCAGCACTTCCCGTCCGCCAGGGAAGACCTTGGACAGACCGTTCATGACATAGATGTACTGGTAGGAAGCCATCGGGCGGGATCCTCGGGGAAAGTGTCGCGACGCGCCGGTTCTAGAGCAGATCCGTGTCAGATGGAATCGCTTTCAGCGGTCCATCGGACCAGTGAATCTGCTCTAACCCTATGATTTAGATCGGATTCACACGTGTTGGCGGAAACCAAGGGGTTTCCGACAAAACGTGATCCGATCTACCGCAGATCCGTGTCAGATGGAATCGCTTTCGGCGGCCCATCGGACCGGTGAATCTGCTCTAACCCTATGATTTAGATCGGATCATCGGCCAACCGGACAATCAACGCCGCACGCTCGACTGCGGACCGCCCGCCGGGCTCACCTCCGGCGCAGGCGAACCTTGATTCCGCGGGCCGGCCGGGTGGTCAGTCGGGCGACCGGACGCACGCTCTCAGGCGCTTCGACCTCGAGACTGTAGCGCTGCACGATGCGGGCAAGCATGTGGGTGCTCTCGATCGTTGCGAAGGCGGCGCCGATACAGACGCGCGGACCAAGGCCGAAGGGCAGATAGGCCCCAGACGGAATGGCACGTTCGCGCTCCCCAAGGAAGCGCTCGACGTCGATGATGTCCGGCTCCGGCCAGAGCTTCCGATGGCGATGGATGGTCCAGGGCGAGACCATGATCATGGCACCGCGCCGGACCGGGTGGCCCGCGATCTCGCAGTCTTCGGCCGCAACACGCGGCAGGAACGGTCCCGGCGGATAAAGCCGGAGCGTTTCGCGCAGGACGGCCCGGGTCACGGTCAGGCGCTTCACTTCATCCAGGCCCGGCCGGCCCCCGGCGAGCGCGTCGATCTCCTGCCGCATCCGTTCGGTCAGATCGGGGCGCTGGGACAGAATGAACAGGGCCCAGGTGACGGCGCTGGCGGAGGTCTCGTGCCCGGCCAGGAAGAAGACGCCGATCTGATCCACCAGCTCGCGCGGCGAGAACGCAGCACCACTCTCGGCATCCCGTGCCGCCAGAACCTGGCCGGCGATGTCAGACGCCTGTTCGGGGTCGTGGTCGGCGATCATGTCGGCGAGATGCGCCCGGATGCGGTCGCAGGCAGCCCGGGCCGGTTTCGGCTGAGAAACCCGATCAAAGGGACGGCCCCACAGCAGGCGGGCAAGCCGGACGCTCGCCACGGTGTCCTGAAACTGTGCGAAATCGTCGAAGATGCGCCGGGCCGCAGCGCTCTCCAGGGTCGTGGAGAAAACGGTGCGGCAGATCACGTCGGCTGTCAGCCGGCTCATCATGGCGTCGAGCAGGAACGTCTCGCCACGCTCGGCCAGAGCGTCGAGTTCGGGCTCCAACGCGTCGGCGGCCGCCTCCATGGCCGCGAAAGCCCGCCCCACCTGGATCTGGCCGAAGGACGGTTCGATCATGCGGCGCTGACGCTGCCAGGTCTGTCCCCCGGAAATGAACACGCCGTCGCCGATCAGCGGCTCCAAGGCGCTGACGAACAGGTCGTTCTTCGGAAACCGGGCGACCTCGGTGACCAGGACATGGCGCACCCAGGTCGGGTCGTTGACCCAGAGGATGCCGCGCCGGGAGAATCCGACCGGTGCGACGTCGACCCGGTAGGCCTCGTCGGGCAGGACCGACAGCAGGTCCCGCTGGCCGCTGAGCATTCCGCGCAGGAGCGCCCGAACCGGTGGCAGGGGTCGGGGGGCAGGCGGACGATAAGCGACGGTCGCGGTCATGACCTGGAGTCTAGTGGCTGAACCGTCGGACGTCGAAACGGTCTCTTCCGGCGCACCACGGCCGACCCGACGGTTGCGGGCTGCAGACGGTCAGGCCGTCGATCGGTCCAGCCGATCGGCAAGGGCGACGATGCGTGCCGCCCTGTCCACGATTGGCTTGTCGATCATCTTGCCTTTGTAGGCGACCGCACCGCGTCCCTCGGCGAGGGACTCGTCGAACGCCGCCAGCAGACCACGGGCGTCGGCGATCTCGTCGTCGCCAGGGGTGAACGCGGCATTCAGGATCGGAACCTGGGCGGGGTGGATGGCCATGCCACCTTCGCTGCCGTTCGCCCTGCCCCGACGGGCCCCTTGGGCGAAGGCCTCCAGGTCCGTGAACTCGGCGATCGATCCGGGATAGCCGAGCGGGATGATCCCGGCCTCGCGGGCCGCCAGGCGCACCAGCGCGTCGTAGGGATCCAGGACTGCCGGGTCGGCCGTCGGCAGGCCGAGATCGGCCGACAGGTCCTCACCCCCCATCGTGATCGCCGCGACCCGCGGACTGGCCTGTGCAATAGCGCGGGCCTCGTGAACCCCCTTCGCCGTCTCGACCAGGACCGCATAGCGCAACCCGCCGACCGGTAATCCCCGTTCGGCCTCGAGCTCCGTCACCACATCGTCGATCGCCCGGATATGGTCCGCGGAATCGACCTTGGGCACACACAACCCGTCGACTCCGGCCAGCACGGCCGCCTCCAGATCCCGAACCGCGAGACGCCAAGGGCGGTTGATCCGCACCAGGACATCCGTCGACCCGGCCCCCGCAATCGTCGCGACGGCGGTCGGCAACTCGGTCCGGGCCTGCTGCTTGCGGTCCGGCGGGATCGAATCCTCAAGGTCGAGAATGATCCCGTCGGCGCCCCGTTGCGACGCCTTGGCCACGAAACGCTCCGCCGTCACCGGAACGTAGAGCAGCGAGCGCCAGAGCGGGGCGTCGCTGCCCATCGCATCGAGGACCATCAGATGACACCCCGCGCGGTCAGCTGGCCGACATCCTTGCCGAGCGCACCCCAGATCTCTTCGTTGTGCTGGCCGAGTTCGGGAGCCGGATGGCGCAGGCGGCCGGGGGTTTCGGAGAGCCTCGGAATGACGTTGTGCATGGCGAGACGCCCGGCATCCGCGTCCGGCATCGAGACCAGCACCTCCCGGTCGATCGGATAGGGGTGGACGGCGAGCTCGGCCACATCCGGCACCTCGCTCACCGTAACGCCGGCCTCCTCGAACAGCTCGAGACACTCGCGCTGGGTGCGCTCCGCCATGAAAGCGGCGACGATCGGATCGAGTTGATCGCGGTTGGCGACCCGGTCGGTATTGGTGCGGAACCTCGGATCCTCGATCAGCTCGGGTCGACCGATGGTGCGCAGCAGCCGCTCCGCCATGGCCTGCATCGACGCGCTGAGGGCGACATACTTCCCGTCCTTGCACCGGTACACATTGCGGGGTGCTGTCTGATTGGACAGCGATCCGGTGCGCTCGGGCACGGTGCCGGTCAGGTCGTAGTTGGCGACGATCGGCCCCAGGACCGAATGGATCGGATCGAACAGCGGCAGGTCGATGACCTGGCCCGGCCCGCCCTTCTGCTCGATCTCGCGAATGGCGACCATCACGGCGAACGCGCCGTACAGGCCGGCGATCATATCGGCCAGCGCCAGGGGTGGCAGAACCGGAGGCCGGTCGGCGAAACCGTTCATCGCCGCAAAACCGCTCATCGCCTCGACCAAACTGCCGAAGCCGGGGCGATGGCTCCACATCCCGTCCTGGCCCCAACCCGAGATCCGCACGATGATCAGGTGCGGGTTGCGCGCCAGAAGAACATCGGGCCCGATCCCCATGCGCTCCAGGGTGCCCGGTTTGAAGTTCTCGACCAGGACGCCCGCGGTCTCGGCAAGATCGAGAAACAGGTCGACCGCCCCCTCGGCGCGGAAATCGATCGTGACGCTCTTCTTGTTCCGGCAATAGGCCTTCCAATGGGTGGTCACCCCGGCGGTTTTCCAGTTCCGGAGATCGTCGCCCACGCCCCGCTTCTCGACTTTGATCACGTCGGCCCCGTGATCCGCCATCACGTGGGTGACCGCGTTGCCCGCAACCAGCCGCGACAGGTCGAGCACGCGTACCCCAGACAGGGCTCCCGGAACATCGCCTTCCCAGCCCTTCTCGACCCCACTCATGCGCCCGCGTCCTCCAGGTGTCGGATCACCGCATCGGCGATCACGATGCCGACACGTTCGTTGCTTTCTTCGGTCACGCCGGCGATGTGCGGCGTCAGAATCAGGTTGGGACAGCCGCGGAACCGCGCTCCCGTGGCCGCATCCAGGGGTTCCTGCTCAAAGACGTCCAGCGCCGCCCCGGCCAGCGCCCCGGCCCTTAACGCCTCGGCCAGAGCGACCTCATCCACGACACCACCGCGTGCGGCGTTGATCAGCACGGCGCCCGGGCGCATCGCCCCCAGGGCCGTCGCGCCGATCAGGTGCCGGGTCGCTTCTGTCAGCGGCACGTGCAAGCTGACGACATCCGCCAGCGAAAGCAGGGCCGGCAGGTCATCGACGCGGTCGATCGTCGACCAGACCGGATCGGACGGCGCCACGAACGGGTCATACCCGGCCACCGCCATATTCAATGCCTGGGCCCGGCGCGCGGTCTCGCGTGCGATGGCGCCGCAGCCGACGAGACCGAGGGTCTTCCCCATCAGCTCGCGCCCGATCAGCCGGTTACGCGGCCATGCGCCGCCGGCGACCTCGGCGCTGGCGCCATAGGCCCCACGCAGCAGCAGCATGGCTGTGGCGATGACGTATTCGGCGACGCTGTCGTCATTCGCCCCGGTCGCCGGGACCACGGCGATGCCCCGGTCCGAGGCCGCCGCAACGTCGATGTTGTCCAGACCGACGCCAAGGCGGCCGACGAGCGTCAGGGCGGGTCCCGCGTCCAGCAACTCGGCGGTCACCTGGGTCCGGTTCCGCACCACCAGGGCCCGCGCGTCGCCGATCAGGGCGGGGATCGCGGCCGGGTTCTCCACCAGATCGGGGGCGTAGTGGGTGTCGAAGCGGGCGGCAAGCCGGGCAACCGCGGCCTCGTCCATGAACTCTGTGATCACGACATCCGGCATCTCAGGCGTCCCGATCGATGGCGTAACGCTCAACCGCGTCGGGATCAAAGCGGAAGCCCATGCCGGGGCGGTCCGGGATCAGCAGGTCGCCATCCACCAGTTCCAGCGGTTCCTGGAAGAGCGCGCTGAACCACGGCATGTGCTCGGCGCACGGAACGTTGGACAGCGCCCCGCAGAGCTGGAGGCAATGTTCCGTGAAGAGATGCGGGCTTACGGGGACGTCGTAGGCCGCCGCCATATGGGCCACCCGAACCCACTCGGTCACGCCGCCGACCCGTTCCAGATCGGGCATCAGGATATCCGCCGACTTGCGCTCCAGCATGTCGCGGAACCCGTAGCGGCCGTACTCCGTCTCGCCGCTGGCGATCGGGGTGTCGATCTCCGCCGCGACCCTGGCCGAGCCCTCCAGATCGTAGGCCTGGACCGGCTCTTCGAACCAGGCGAGACCGAACGGTTCCAGCTGCCAGCCGAGACGGATTGCGTGACTGACGGACAGACCATGATTGGCGTCCGCCATCAGCTCGATATTTGGGCCGATGACCTCGCGAACGGCGGCGACCCGTTCGGCATCCTCGGCGATATCCGGTTTCCCGACGCGCATCTTCATGGCGCGGAACCCGTGATCCAGCATGTCCCGCGCCTGCTGCTGGAGCTCATCGATCGTCAGGGAGGCCCAAAGTCCCCCGGACGCGTAGGCGCGGACCCGGTCGCGGCGACGCCCGAGCAGTCGCGAAACCGAGACGCCGAGAGACTGGCCGAGAATGTCCCAGCAGGCCCAGTCGATGGCCGCGATTCCGAACAGGGATACTCCTTTGTGGCCCAGGAAGTTGATTTCCGACCACATCTCGTCGAACCGGGCAGTGGTGTCACGCGGGTCGTGTCCGTGCACGCGCTGGCCGAGGCTGTGGACCATGGCGTCGAGCACGGGAAGCCGGTGACGGCCGATCGCCCACAGGTAACTCTCGCCGGTGATCCCCTCGTCGGTCTCCAGCCAGACCAGGAGCCCGGCGACACCGTCGATGCGGTGGATTGACGTGCCGAGCGGTCGGTCGAACGGAATTTCGATGGGACGGGTTCTGATTGCGGTGATCTGCATCGTACCGGTCTTCCGCGGGTTAGACGTTCTGAGAGGTCGGCAGGACCATGATCCGGGGTATCAGGACGCTGCGCGGCTGTTCCAGCGCGAAGACCACGGCGCGGGCGATGTCCTCGGGTGTCAGTGGCTCCGCAACGCCCTGGGTCACTTCAGGTCTGACCGGATAGTCGCGATGCAGGTCGGTGCGGACCAGACCCGGCTCGACCACCGCGACCCGGACACCTGTCCCCGCGAGTTCCATGCGCAGGGACTCGGCGAGCGCCTCGACGGCGTACTTGGTGGCCGCATAGGGTCCGGCACCGACCCGGGTCTTGGTCCCGAGCACCGAGCCCGTGAACATCAGATCGCCGCTGCCGGCAGCGGTCAGGTGGCGCAGGGCGGTATAGGCGAACCGGAAAGTGGCTTCGATATTGACCCGCATCATCTGGGCCATCGCGTCCAGATCCAGATCGGACACCGGCCCGGTCGCGATCAGGCCGGCATTGGCATAGGCGATGTCCAGCTGGCCGAACCGGTCTTGCGCCGCCGCGATCAGCTGACCGGGAACCGCTGGATCGGTGATATCGCCGGCGACGGCGACGCAGTCGGGCAGGCGCGCCGCATGGCCGTCGAGCACATCCTGGCGCCGGCCGTGCAGCACCAGCTTCACGCCCTTTGCTGACAGGGCCTCGGCGGTCGCCAGCCCGATACCGCTTGTCGCCCCGGTAATGATCGCGACCCGCCCGTCCAGCACGCTCATGGCGTCGCCCCCTTCCGTTCCACCCCTTCGTTCAACGGCTGGAGAATGGCCGAGATCAGTTTCTCGTGCCAGCGCAGCAACCGCGAGGTCTCCTGGTCCATCTCCACACGGCCCGTCGACCGAAACGCCTCGGCGACGTTGGCGAGGCGCTCGGCCAGCGTCTCGGCTTCCGGCCCGCCGTGGCGCCGGAGCGCAACAATCAGCATCCGCAGACGGGCTAACTCCCGGAAACCGTCGAGATGGCTGGTTGACCCGGCGACCAGTTCCCGGGTCCAGTCATCCTGTTCCGCTTTCATGCGGTCGGCCACTACCGGTCCCGCACCGAAGCAATCGTAGTGCCGACAGACCGCGAAACCATGATCCTCCAGCCCCTCGAATATCTGGCAGCGAAACCCGCCGCCGAGATGACAGCATGGCGTGTTTATCATCTTGAATGCCGGGAAGCCGGCCGGCGGTTGATGGGCGAAGGCGACACAGCACAGCCCCAGGCATCGCGTGCAATCGGTCGGCCATGCCGACGCGTCCAAGGCAGGGGTCTCGGCGTCGCTCATAGCGCTAGCCTATCCGGGGAGCCGCCGGCCGGGAACCGGCGGGCGCCGAGCGCGTCCCGTTCTTCGGAACTCTGCGATAAGATGCGCCGTTGACCGCATGGAACGGACACCCGATGCCCTACTTCAAGAACGTCTACATACGAAATCAGCAATGGGCCGAGCGCATCAAGTCAGCCGATCCGCAGTATTTCGAGCGGCTCGCCCAGCAACAGACGCCGGACATCCTGTGGATCGGCTGCGCCGACAGCCGCGTACCGGCCAATCAGATCCTCGACCTGCCGCCGGGTGAGGTCTTTGTCCATCGCAACATCGCCAACGTCGTCGTCCCCACCGACCTGAACTGCCTGTCCGTGCTGCAATACGCGGTCGAAGTTCTGGAGGTTCACCACATCATCGTCTGCGGCCACTACGGCTGCGGAGGCGTCAAGGCGGCGATGGAGGATGGCGATCACGGCCTGATCGACAACTGGCTGAACCACATCCGGCTGGTCCATCGTCTGAACGCCGACCGCTTCTCCGATGAGGTTCAGGGCGAAGCCGCCCAGGACCTGCTTTGTGAGCTGAACATTGCCGAACAGGTCAACAACGTCTGCAACACGACGGTGGTGCGTGACGCCTGGAGCCGGGGTGCCAGGCTGGCCGTTCACGGTGTCGTCTACAGTCTGAAGGACGGGATTCTGCGGGAACTCTGCCTGCGGACCGGCACCGATAGCTAGCGGCGGTAGGGCGATCGCTGTCGCATTGTGGAATACACGTAGTTTAAATGAATTCAAATACTTACGGCCTCATTCCAACCAAGAAACAACTGTATTTTTAATAGGGCATTAACCGGCGGCTCCTACGATTCGGCATGTTGGAGCAACAGCCGGAGACAGCACGATGTACGGGTGCTTCCTCGGAAATCCGTCGAATGACCTGACAAGCGACTGGGCCGAAGACGGCTACCGGCGTCTCACCACGGATGCCATTGAGCCGGACAACCCGGTTCGGTTCTTCCACGAGTACTACTGCCGTCTCGCGGACGGTCGGGTGCCATCCTGGCGTTCTTTCGATGTCTGTGATGTCCCGACAGCGGTGATGCCCCACATCGCGTTGGCAGACCCGGTCTACCGCTCATTCTGCAGCGCGGCGCCCGACCACTTCGTCTATTCCCTCGAAGGTGGGGGTGTTCGGTCCTTCGTCGGCATATCGATGCTCGGCAGGAAGGTCGGACATGTCATGCGGCAGACGAACCGCAATTCCGTGATCGACGAGATTACAACGACCCTGGAGAGCAATCGGCCGACGCTCGCCTGTGCCGATCTCGACATTCCCGAACAGCAGGATCTGCAGTTCACCCGCGGGGTGTTTCACTTCCGCGGCGACCACCATGAGGTCGAACGGCTTCTGCTGGTGCTGTTCCAGCACCCGCCGGCACGGGTTGCCACACAGCGGCGTCAGGCAGAGTCGTCGTTGCCGCTATTTGCCTATTCCGGACATCCGGCCCAGCGCGGCCGCATTGGCGCGAATACCGTTGTGGAAGCAGACGAGCTCGAACTTTTCGTTCGGTGAGTGCACGCGGTCGTCGGCCAGACCGAACCCCATGAGAATTGAATCGATCCCGAGGTACTGGCGAATGGCGCCGACCGCCGGGATCGATCCCCCGCTGCCGATCAGGAAAGCCTCGCGACCGAACACATCCCAAAGCGCGTCCCGCGCCGCCTGAAGGAACGGCGAGTCAGTCGGAACGCGGATCGCCGGGGCTTCGCCATATTCGATGAACGCCGCGGAATAGCCCGCCGGCAATCGGTCCTCGATGAACCGCTTCAGGGCGTCGATCACCGTGCGCGGGTCCTGATCGGGCACCAGACGGCAGGAGATCTTCGCCATCCCCTCACGGGCGATGACGGTCTTGGATCCGGGCTCGACATAGCCGCCGAGCAGACCGTTCACGTCGCAGGTCGGGCGCGCCCACTGCCGCTCCAAGGTGGTGAACCCGGTCTCGCCATCGGAGGTCTCCAGACCGACCGCGCTGAGAAACTCGGCCTCGTCGAAATCCAGCGCCGCCCATTGGGCGCGCTCGTTCTCTCCGACGGGGATCACCGCATCATAGAAACCGGGAATCTGGACACGGCCCTCATCGTCATGCAGGTCACCGAGAATCCGCGCCAAGAGGTTCAACGGGTTCGTGATCTGACCGCCATACAGGCCGGAGTGCAGATCCTGGTCCGGGCCCCGAATGGTCACCTCGACATAGGCCAGACCGCGCAGACTGTAGGTGATCGCCGGCTGATCGACGCTCCACATGCCGGTGTCGCAGACGATACAGGCGTCCGCCTTCAGCGCGTCGGCGTTGGCGGCGATGAACGCATCGAGCGACGGGCTGCCGGTCTCCTCCTCGCCCTCGAGCAGGACCGTAACGGCGCAAGGCAAGGTCCCGGTGACCGCGATCCACGCCCGGAACGCTTCGATCCAGGTCATCACCTGGCCTTTGTCGTCGACGGCGCCGCGGGCCACGATGCGCTTGCCACGGGGCCCGTTGACAAGGACCGGATCGAACGGCCCGCTATCCCAGAGCTCCACCGGATCGGGGGGCTGAACATCGTAATGGCCGTAATACAAGAGCCGCGGAACCGGACCGCCGGGTCCCGGATGATGCGCCACGACCATGGGATGACCGTCCGTCGGCCGCACCGACGCTTCGAAGCCAAGGTCAGCGAGCGTGTCAGCCATCAAGGCCGCGCCGCGCCGGACATCTTCGGCATAGGCGGGGTCGGTCGACACGCTGGGAATGCGCAGCACCTCGAACAGCCGGTCGACGGAAGCATCGAGATCCGCGTCGACCCGGTCGAGAACACGCGCCAACGGCGACGCCGTCACGCCACGGACTCCAGATCAACCTGCTTGGCGGCCCGCACGAAGGCCCGCATCTTAGCGGGATCCTTCACGCCAGGCTCCACTTCGAGTCCGGAGGAGGCATCGACCGCCGGCGCCCTGGTCAGTCGGATGGCGGTCGCGACATTGCTCGGGTTCAGGCCACCGGCCAGCATCCATCGGGTCGAAACCGAAAGGCCATCCAGCAGATGCCAATCAAAGGCCAGACCGTTGCCGCCGGGCAGCGCGTGCTGCACCCCTTTCGGCGCTTTGGCGTCGAACAGGATCCAGTCGGCCACCCCGTCATAGGCAGCTGCACCCGAGACGTCCTGCGCATCGGCGACCCGCATCACCTTCATCGCCGGCAAGCCGGTACGCCGCTTCACGGCGTCGACCCGCTCGGGAGTCTCCGCCCCGTGAAGCTGCAGCAGGTCGATCACACCAGTCTCGGCCACCGCGTCGACGGTTGCGTCATCAGGATCGACCAGCAGGCCGACCCGGGTGACGGCGTCCGCGCCGGTTCCAAGCTCTCGGGCCAACTCAAGCGAGACCACGCGCGGACTCGCCGGATAGAACACGAAGCCGATCATGTCGGCCCCCGCCTCGATCGCAACCGACACCGTTTCGGGGGTCCGCAGGCCGCACAGTTTGACGATCGGACCGCTCACACCAACGTCTCCACAATGGTCCGCGCCGCCGCCGCCGGATCCGGTGCGCGGGTGATCGGTCGTCCGATGACCAGATAATCGGCACCGGCATCGACCGCATCGCGGGGTGTCATCGTCCGCTTCTGATCATCTGCCGCACTCCCCGCCGGGCGGATCCCCGGAACGACGAGCCTGAAGTCCGGGCCACAGGCGGATCGGAGCGCCTCGATCTCACGAGCGGAGCAGACCACCCCGTCGCATCCTGCCTCCTGGGCGAGCCGGGCAAGCCGAACGACCTGGTCGCGGGCGGGCGGAATCTGGCCGACCGCTTCCAGATCGCTGTCATCCAGGCTGGTCAATACCGTGACCGCGATCATCAGTGGCGGTGCCAGATCGACGGTTGCCGCCGTCTCCCTGCTGGCTGACACCGCGGCCGCCATCATCGCGGCACCACCCGCCGCATGCACATTCAGCATCATCGGCCGGCACGCCGCCACGGCGGATCTGACCGCGCCCGCCACCGTGTTCGGGATGTCATGGAACTTGAGGTCGAGAAACAGCGGCGCATCGCCTGCGACGGCGCGAACCCCGTCCGGCCCGTGGCTGTTGAAGAACTCCAGTCCGACCTTCAGTCCCCCGACCTCGGCCCGCACGCCATCGGCGGTCTGCACCGCCACCGACTGATCCGGCGTGTCGATGGCGACCAGGATCCGGTCCCGCCCCTCGAGAGACGGGGTGACGCGCTCGCGCACAGCCATCAGCCGGCCCGGCGATCGGCGAGCGCCGGCCGCTGCCCCGGACCCGCGATCTGAGCGCGGATCTCCTCTTCTCGAATACGCATGACCGCCAGTTCGCGTCCCAGGTCCTCGGCGTGTTTGGTCGCGCGGTTGGCACGCATCTTGTTCCCGAGTTCCCCACCCCAGGCGATGACGCCGCCGATCACGAAGCCGGCGACGAAGGCCAGGAGGAAAATAAGGTAGAGCGGCACTTCGATAGCCCCCGGAACCAGCCAGAGCTTGAGGGGAACCGGGTCCAGGTTGGACACAGCGAACAGCAGCACCATCGCCGTGATCGGCACCGTGATGCAGAACGAGATCAACTTGATCGCCCAGTTTCGGCGCGCCATTGGGTCACCCTCAAGGAAGTGCGGGCGCCAGTCTAACGGTGCCCACGGTTGCGAACAACGCTGTCCGCCCGACCTCGGCCCCGGCGAGATTGGACCCGTTCAGGTCCCGATGCCCGCCATCCAAGCCGCCGTTGCCAGATCACCCGGACCGCCGCGCGCCCGCAGGGATTCGATCGCGCGTTCCCGGTCGGCGGGTCCCTTGTTCTGCGACATCTTGGCCTTGCCCTCCAGCCGCTCGACCGGCAGTTCGAAGGCCAGGATGCCTTTCATCATCCGCTCCATCCGACCGGGGGTCATCTTGTGGTGGGTCCAGGGCTGCTTCGGCGCCAGCGGAACCTCGTGCTGGGCCGAGAGGTCAGCCAGGAGTCCGGTCATCGGCTCGGTTCCGGTCACCGGGCGAAGCGTCCCGCTGGCGTGCACCGCGGCGTAATTCCAGGTCGGCACCTGATCAGCGGCCGCATACCAGTCTGGCGAAATGTAGGCGTGCGGCCCCGTGAAGACCGCGGTGGCGGGGGCTCCGGCCTCGATCATCTCAACCATCGGATTGGCCCGGGCGACATGGCCACGGATGACCGGGGTATCGCCATGCCCATCGGCCATAAGCGGCAGGTGCGCGATCTGCGTATCCCCCGCGTGATGGGCGACGAGGATCGCGAACGGGTGATCCCGCATGACGGCGTGCATCGTCTCGGGGTCGTCAAGACGAAAGGCGGGGGGCGTGTACATCACTTGGCTCCAGGTTCAGCGACCGCAGTGGCGGTTGTCTAACGGCTTCTTGGCTGTATGATAGGGACCAATTCGAGTACAGATATAGGTCCAAAGATGGCGGATGCCCTCCCCGTCTGGGGTGTCTTTCAACCGGATCGGGTCGACCCGACGCCGCTGCAGGAGCAGATCGCCGGCTTCTTCCGCAAGGCGATCGCCGACGGCCGCCTGCCGCCCGGCGCGCGCCTGCCATCGAGCCGCCAGCTGGCTGAGCAGCTCGCGGTCGCTCGCAATACCGTCAGTCTTGCCTATGAACGGCTGACGGCGGAGGGCTACGTCGTCGGTCGCCGGGGTGGCGGAACCCGGGTCGCCCACGATCTGCCGGACCTGAAACCGGCCCTGCCCTCGACACCGGCTCGGATCCAACCGGCACCGCCGATCCGCCTGTCGACCGCGGCCCTGGCGATGATGGCGGAACGGGTCGGCATCGGCGCCGTCGACGGGCCGCTGCAGCCCGGTCGCCCGGGCCTCGATGCCTTTCCGGGCAAGGTCTGGGCGCGCCTGGCCGGCCGGTTCTGGCGGGAGACACCGGCGACGGCGTTCGGCTACGGCGATCCAGCCGGCTTGAACGACCTGCGGGCCGCGATCTCCCGCTATCTCGGCGCCTTTCGGGGGCTGGTGGTTGATCCCGGCGCGTTGATCGTCACGTCGGGCGCGCAGCAGGCCATCGACCTGATCTCCCGGGCGCTGCTCGACCCGGGCGATACGGCCGTTCTCGAGGAACCATGCTACCCGGGCCTGCGCGGCCCCATGGTGGCCACCGGCGCCACCCTGGCCACGATCACCGTCGACGGCGACGGTCTCGATGTCGCTGCCGCCCGCGACGCCGCGCCCGACGCCCGTCTGGTGACGGTGACCCCGACCCACCAGTTCCCGCTGGGCGTCACGCTGTCGCTGTCGCGCCGCCGGGCCCTGGTCGACTGGGCCGCTGGCGACGGGCCGTTCGTCCTCGAAGACGACTATGACGGCGAGTTTCGCTACGCCGGCAAACCGGTGCCGCCGCTCAAGGCTTTGGACAGCGCCGACCGGGTTCTCTATGTCGGCACGGTTTCGAAAGCCCTGGCGCCGTCGCTGCGCATCGGTTTCATCGCCGCGCCGCAGCAGCTGGTCGATCCACTGGTCCGCCTGCGCGGGCACTTCGATCGGCAACCGGCCCTCGACACCCAGGCGGTGCTCGCCCGCTTCCTCGACGACGGTCACATGGCGGGACACCTGCGCCGGATGCGCACCCTCTATCGGGATCGGCGCGACGCTCTGGCCGACGCGCTGGAACAGGCCCTGGATCCGGCCTTCCGGGTCGAGCGGCCGGAGACCGGGATCAATCTGGTGGTCTCGATCGATGCCGGCCCGCAGGACCGGCGGGTCGCCGAGAAAGCAATGGCCCTGGGAATCCGTCCGGCGCCGATCTCGGCCTACTACCGCGGCGGCGATCGGCGGAACGGCTTGCTGGTGGGGTTCGCATCCCTGCCGCGGGCGCGGGCACGCTGGGCCGCGCAATGCGTGCGCGCCGCCATCGACGCGGCACAAGCGGCAAGCGACTGAAGCGAAGGCCGGTCAGACCGCATCGGCCCCGACGCTGGACTTCGCGCTGCTTCGGCGCTTTGGAACCTGGTCGGCCGCGGTCAGGAGGAGTTGAGTTTCTCGCGCAGCAGCTTGCCGGTCTTGAAGAACGGCACTGCCTTGCTCTCAACCTTGACGGATTCGCCGGTGCGCGGGTTGCGGCCAACCCGAGCTTCGCGTTGCTTCACCGAGAACGCACCGAAACCCCGCAACTCCACTCGGTCTCCCCGGGCCAGAGCTTCGGTGATTTCCTCGAAGATCGTCGACACGATCCTCTCGACGTCTCTCTGGAACAGATGCGGGTTCGCCTCGGCCAGGCGGGCAATCAGTTCCGACTTGGTCATGCTTCCGAGCCTCCGCGAACCCCTATCGCGGAGCGGCCGGCGCTTTTTTGACGGCGCACTTACCCGCCCCACGCAAAATGTGCCAGCGGTGCCGGATGGCGTCAAGCTTAAGTATCTCTAATAGAACCCTTTTCTTTCATCGGAACGGAGAGTCCAAAAGACAAAGGGCCGCCCGCGGGTGCGGGCGGCCCTGATCGTCGTCGGTTCAGCGTGGTGCGATCAGCTGTCGCCTTTCGACGCCTCTTCCTTCTGCTTGAGGGCCGCACCCAGGATGTCACCAAGGCTGGCGCCGCTGTCGGAGGAGCCGTACTCGGCCATCGCCTTCTTCTCCTCCTCGACCTCGCGGGCCTTGATCGACAGCGTCAGCTTGCGGGTCTTGCTGTCGACGTTGGTGACTTTGGCATCGACCTTTTCGCCCACGGCAAAGCGCTCAGGCCGCTGCTCGGAACGGTCGCGGGACAGCTCCGCCTTGCGGATGAAGCCCACCATGCCGTCGCCGACGTTGACCTCGATGCCGCCATCGGTGATCTGGGAGACCGTGCAGGTCACGATCGTGCCCTTCTTCACCGTGGCCGACCCGGCCTCGAACGGATCCGCCGTCAGCTGCTTGATGCCAAGCGAGATGCGCTCCTTCTCGACGTCCACGTCCAGAACCTTGGCGCGCACCATGTCGCCCTTCTTGTAGCTCTGGATCGCCTCCTCGCCCGGGGAATCCCAGTCGATGTCGGACAGGTGGACCATGCCGTCGATCTCGCCCGACAGGCCGATGAACAGACCGAATTCGGTGATGTTCTTGACCTCGCCCTCGAGCTCGGTGCCGGACGGGAACTTCTCGGCGAAGTCTTCCCAAGGATTGCCGAGGCACTGCTTGAGACCGAGCGAGATCCGCCGCTTGTTCGGATCGACGTCCAGGATCATCACCTCGACCTCCTGGGAGGTGGAGACGATCTTGCCCGGGTGCACGTTCTTCTTGGTCCAGCTCATCTCGGAGACGTGGACCAGACCCTCGATGCCCGGCTGCAGTTCGACGAACGCACCATAGTCGGTGATGTTCGTGACCCGGCCGGTGAACTTGGTGCCAACCGGGTAGCGCAGCTCGACGCCCTCCCACGGATCAGCCTCAAGCTGCTTCATGCCGAGAGAAATGCGCTGGGTTTCCGGGTTGAAGCGGATGACCTGCACCTTGACGGTCTGGCCGATCTGCAGCGCTTCGGTCGGATGGTTGATGCGACGCCACGCGATGTCGGTGACGTGCAGGAGACCGTCGACACCGCCGAGATCGACGAACGCGCCGTAGTCGGTGATGTTCTTGACCACACCCTGCAGGACCATGCCTTCCTTGAGCGAGGCAACCAGTTCGCTGCGCGCCTCCGCCCGGCTCTCCTCGAGAACCGCGCGCCGGGACACGACGATGTTGCCTCTCCGACGGTCCATCTTGAGGATCTGGAACGGCTGCGGGGTGCCCATCAGCGGACCGATATCGCGAACCGGACGGATGTCGACCTGACTGCCCGGCAGGAACGCGACCGCGCCCGACAGATCGACGGTGAACCCGCCCTTGACCCGCGAGAAGATCACGCCGGTGACCCGTTCGTTGTCATTGAACGCTTTCTCGAGGGCGGCCCAGGCTTCTTCGCGACGGGCCTTGTCACGGCTCAGCATCGCCTCGCCGTTGCGGTCCTCCAGACGCTCGACATAGACCTCGACCTCGTCACCGGGCTTCAGTTCAGCCTTCTGACCGGGAGATCCGAATTCCTTGAGGGCCACGCGGCCTTCGGACTTTAGTCCGACATCGATCAGCGCGTGGTCGTTCTCGATTTCAACGATGATGCCGCGAACGACGCTGCCTTCGATCGAGGTAACCTGACCGAAGGACTCTTCCAGCATGGATTCAAAGTCTTCGGCAATGGCGGCTTCAGCCATGAGTTCTCCTTAGTACACACAAACGGACCGCACCCGAGGTGCGTCCGACGGTCGGCGGCTCACGTAAAGGGATCGGATCTCCATTCCGAAGATCATCTGCCCGATCCTGCGCGGGCTGCCCGGTTTTCCCAATCCGGGCATCGGCCGAAATCCGCGGCCGCCGGGTTGGTTGCAGTTTGCCGACCGGCTCAACGCCAGGGTCGACGGCTCAAGTCGTCTCCAGTCGATCGATCACAGTCAGCGCGCGGTCCAGAACCTCCTGCGGCGACAGATCGGATGTGTCGATCTCCACCGCGTCGTCGGCTTTGCGCATCGGCGCTTCCGATCGGCCCGCGTCGCGCGTGTCCCGCGCTACGATCTCCTCGAGAACGCGCGCATATATACTGACCTCGCCGCGCGCAAGCAACTCCTGATGGCGACGCGCCGCGCGAACCTCCGCCGACGCGGTTACGTAGAGTTTAATGTCGGCATCCGGCACCACCACCGTCCCGACATCGCGCCCGTCCAGAACCGCTCCCGGCGGGCGGTGCGCAAAGTCGCGCTGAAACGCGAGGAGTGCCGCCCGCACGGCGGGGATGGCGGCCACGACCGAGGCGGCCGCCCCGACGTCGGCGCTGCGCAGGTCCGCGCTGTCCAGAATGCTCGGATCGAGCGATCGCGCCGCGGCCTCGGCGTCGCTCTCGGCCGCCGGATCGCCGCCCGCCCGCAGCACGCTCAGCGCCGTCGCCCGGTACAGCGCACCGGTATCGAGATGCGGAACGCCGAGCCTGTCGGCCAGCGCCTTGGCCAGGGTTCCCTTGCCGGCCCCGGCCGGCCCGTCGATCGCGACGATCATGCCTCGGCCGTCACGATGTCGGCGCCCAACCCCGTCATGAGATCCTGAAAACCGGGGAACGAGGTCGCGATGGCCGCCGCATCATCGATGGCGACCGGCTCGTCGCTGCTCAGCCCGAGGATCAGAAACGCCATCGCGATCCGATGGTCGAGATTGACGGCGACGGTGGCGCCGCCGGCCACGCCATTGGCGGCGCCATCCACCACCAGGTCATCACCTTCGACCTGGACCCGCACGCCGCAGGCCGCAAGGCCCTTGGCCGTCGCGCTCAGCCGATCACTTTCCTTGACCCGCAATTCCTCGAGACCGCGCATGACCGTGCGTCCCTCGGCCTGGGACGCGGCGACCGCCAGCACCGGATACTCGTCGATCATCGACGGCGCGCGTTCCGGCGGCACCTCGATCGCCTTCAACGGCCCATGGCGCACGACCAGATCGGCCACCGGCTCCCCGGCTTCGGTGCGCCGGTTCCGAAGCTCGATATCGGCGCCCATTTCCATCAGAGTCTCGAACAGCCCGAAGCGGAGCGGGTTGGTCCCGACCCCGGGCAGCACGACCTCGGACCCCGGAACCGTCAACGCGGCCACCGCCGGAAAGGCCGCCGAGGACGGATCGGCCGGCACCACCACCGGCCGGCCGGTCAACTCGGGCTCACCGACCACGGTGATCCGCCGCCCGGCATCCTCGTCGACGACCCGGACCTCGGCCCCGAAGTGGCGCAGCATGGTTTCGGTGTGGTCGCGGGTACGCTTGGGCTCGATGACGGTGGTTTCCCCGGGCGCGGCGAGGCCCGCCAGCAGGACCGCCGACTTCACCTGGGCGGAGGCGACCGGCAGCGTGTACGCGATCGGCATCAGGGTCTGCGGTCCGGTGACCGCCAGGGGCAGACGCCCGCCGGCGCGCGCCGTGACCGCCACCCCCATCTGTGCCAGCGGCGTCGTGACCCGGCCCATCGGGCGGCTCCGAAGCGACGCATCGCCGGTGAAGAACGTTGTGATCGGCTGTCCGGCCGCCACGCCCATCAGCAGCCGAACACCGGTCCCGGAGTTTCCGCAGTCGATGACATCGGCCGGCTCGTCGAAGCCGCCGACGCCCCGCCCGAACACCTGCCACTGACCATCGCCAAGGCGGGTGACCTTCGCACCGAAGGCCCGCATGGCCGCCGCCGTGGCCAGCACGTCCTGGCCCTCAAGAAGCCCCTCGATCCGGGTTTCGCCAACCGACAGCCCGCCGAAGATGAGCGATCGGTGGGAAATCGACTTGTCGCCAGGCACGCGCACCGTCCCGGCCAGGTCTTGGCTGCGGCGGGCGATCAGCTGGGTCGGCATGGGGACGGTCTCCATCGGTTAGGGCGGCTGGGGCGGCTGGGGCTCGGCTGAGGGGCGGGCGCGGGGTGGTCACATATCACGACGGCGACCGGGGCACGAGGCATCCGCGCTCCCTGTCGGCAATTTAGGCTTTGACATGTTTTGAGGATCGGGGATATTCCCGCGCCACGCCGAAGGGCGGGGATCCGGAACGAAGCGACGCGGAGTCGACCGTGGCCAAACCCGAATGGGGCATTAAACGCGTGTGCCAGTCATGTGGCGCACGCTACTACGACCTGATGAGCACACCGATCGTGTGCCCGACCTGCGCCACGCCGTACGACCCGGAAGCGGTCCTGAAGAGTCGGCGGTCGCGCCCGTTGCCGGCCGATAAGCCGAAGAAGCCCCGGCCGGAGAAAGACGAGGCCGAAGATCAGGATACGGATGAGGACGAGACCGAGGACGAAGAGGAGAAAGATCTCCTCGAGGCCGATGGCGACGTCGAACCGGACGATGACGATGACGACGACAGCGCGGTCGGCCGCAAGATCACCGATCCGCTGGCCGACGACGATGATGACGACGAGTTGCTGGACGACGACGATGACGACGACGAGCTCGACGACGACGTCGCGATCGCCGATGACGAGGACGAGAAAGAGACCTGAGGCGACCCGTCGCCCAAGCCCCTTGATCCCGCGACGGCAAGGGGCTACCTAACCCAGAATGCACGTCGGCGCACCGCGCGGACGGGTCCGGGGCCATAGCTCAGCTGGGAGAGCGCTACAATGGCATTGTAGAGGTCAGGGGTTCGATTCCCCTTGGCTCCACCAACAGGGCCCCTTGGGAAACCAAGGGGCCCTGACCATGTCTGATCCATGTCTCCCCGACCCCTCGTCTTCTTCCGCTTCCTATGTATGGCGATCGCCGCCGCCGTCCTGATCGCAGTCCCGGGCCCAGCAGCCGCGGACGGTCGGCTGGTGGTGCGCCCCGACACGCCGCCCTGGGTGTCGATCGGTCGCCTGAACGTGGCGGGCTACCGCCTGCGCCGGCACTGCACGGCCACGCTGATCTCAACCGACACCGTCCTGACCGCGCGTCATTGCCTGTTGGGTTTCGGCGCCCAGCCCTGGGCCAAGCCGTCGAGCGTCCATTTCGTCGCCGGCTATGCCCGTGGCCGGTTTCAAGCCCACCGCACCGCGGTCTCCTTTGAGCAGATCGGTCGGGAAGCGACGCTGGTGCGCCTGTCCGCGCCGATTGATCTGCCGGTTCTTCCGGTGGCCGACGGCAGCCCGCCAATACCCGGCGCGACCGTTGTGCAGGCTGGTTACAGTGGCGACCGCAGCCATGTCCTGACCGTCGATCCGACCTGCAATTATCTTGGGATCGGCGGCGGCGGCCGCTGGCGTCACGATTGCGAGGCGATTGCCGGCGATTCCGGCTCGCCGCTTCTGATCGACGGGCCCGACGGCCTGACGATCGCCGCGATTCATATCGGCCGGAACGCTGGCATCGGCGAAGCCGAACCTGTCAGTGCCGGCCAGCTCATCGCCAGGCGCTAGGAGGCGCCGTCGACCCGGCGATACGCGGACTCTTGATCAAACCGCCCAAACCCCCACATCTTGGCTGTTGCCGGGGCCTTCGGGACCGGAACGGGTGGAGGATGTGACTGCGTCTCCGCCCGTCAAAGCGCGGCAAGCCAAGCCGCATGCGGATGTCTCGCTCAGACGAGGGGAGAACCGATGGCACGGGTATCGATGTTCAATTCACCGCTTCTGCTGGGCTTCGACCATTTCGAGCGCGCGCTCGACCGGGTCCAGAAAGCCCAGGCGGACGGCTATCCCCCGTACAACATCGAGCAGACCTCCGAAGATGGGCTTCGGATCACCTTGGCGGTTGCCGGGTTCTCAATGGATGAGCTGAGTGTCCAGATCGAGGATAGCCAACTGATCGCCCGCGGCCGTCAGGACGACGACCCGGACAAGGTCTATCTGCACCGGGGCATCGCCGCCCGGCAGTTCCAGCGGACGTTCGTTCTGGCCGAAGGGATCGAAGTGGTTTCGGCCGAGTTGGACAACGGACTGCTGCACATCGATCTGCGGCGCCCCTTGCCGGAGACCAAGGTCCAGACCATCCCGATCCAGGGCAACAGCCGGTCCGCCAGGACCAAGACCGCCATCGACGTCGAACCGGACCGGACGGCCTGAACGGCGCCGGTCTAACCAGGTGGGCCTTTGTGCCACCCAAGGAGAGACCATGACCACCGACAAGACCGCGCCGAAGAAGCCGGAGATCCTGTCAATCAGCCCCGAGGATCTGAGCCAGCTCGGCCTCGACCGCATCGCTTTCATCAAACCGGTGATCGACGACGACGAGCGCCGCTACGTCGTCCATACCGCCGATGGGACGGCCGTGCGGGTGTTTGCCAGCTACGAGCTCGCCGAACAGGCGATCAGTCAGCACGATCTGGAACCGCTCAGCGTCCACTGACGCCGCCAACCCTTGAACTTACACGCCCTGATCTCGAGCCAGCCCGGTTCCCGTCCGAGGGCCCTTTATGCCGCGTGGCTGGCGGCCGCCTCGCTGAACAGGGCGAAGATGGCGTCGGTCGTCTCACACCCGCGCAATTTGGTGCAGACCGTCTTGTCCCGGAGCAGCCTGGACACCCGGGCCAGGGCCTTCAGATGGTCGGCGCCGGCCGCCTCCGGCGCGAGCAGCAGAAAGACCACATCCACCGGTTCGTCGTCGATCGCGTCGAAGTCCACCGGCTGATCGAGCCGGGCAAACACAGCGTGGAGCCGGTCAAGCTTGGCGAGCTTGCCGTGGGGAATGGCGATGCCGTTCCCCACCCCGGTGGTGCCCAGTCGCTCGCGTTCCAGCAGAACGTCGAAGATCTCGCGGGAGTCGATCCCGGTCAGCGTGCTCGCCTTGCGCGCCAGTTCCTGCAGCAGCTGCTTCTTGCTGGCCACCCGTAGGCTCGCAAGGATGCCATCCGTCGAGATCAGGTCGGTAATGTCCATGCTCGTGCTCGTTGCTTCGGCCCGACGCCACAGCGATCGTGGGCCTAATTCGTCACTGAAGACTTAAAGGCGATCCGGTGACGCCGGACCGCTATGCACCCCCAGAACCAGCCGGCCCAGAACCAGCCGGCCCGGAGCCGGCGGGGTCGACCCAGCCGACATTACCGTCCGGCCGACGGTAGATCATGTTCATGCCGCCGTGACCCCGGTTGCGGAACATCATCGCCGGCGACCCGGACAGATCGAGGCGCATGACCGCCTCGCCCACCGTCAACGTATCGATATGGGTTTCCATCTCGGCGACCACGATGGGGTTAACGGCGGCCGGCTCTTCACCCTCGGCACCCTCGGGCTCAGCAGCAAGAACGTACTGCTGGGCCGCGACCGCGTTCGGTGAGTGACCGCGGTGATGGTCGCGAAGCCGGCGCTTGTACCGCCGTAGCCGTTTGCCCATCCGCTCGGCCGCAGCATCGAAGGCTGAATGGGCATCGTCCGCACGGGCCTCCGACTGCACCGTGATCCCCTTGCCGATATGCACCGTCACATCGGCGCTGAACACCGCACCCTGCTTGGCCATGGTGACGCTGGCATCAATCGGATCGGAAAAGTACTTGGTGGCGATCTGTGACACTTCGGATTCAATCCGCTCGCGAAGGGCATCGCCGACGTCGAGCTGCTTACCTTGAACAGAAATCTGCATGGTTCTATCCGTCTAAGTCATTCGCTCGACCGCCCACACGTGGGGTCGGTCATGGCGTTCCGAAAGGGCCTTTCAGCATGCCGGAAGTCCAATTGACGGAGCGACCGGCGGGCTGTCTTAACCACTTCGTCCCGCACAGTTCGCAGCTTGCCCCGCATCCGGGCGCCCGGAGCGAAGCGCCGGAAGCTAAGTCTAGCGCGCCTTGAGGTCAACCCGCGAGTCACGCCGTCGTGCCGGCGTCAGATTCTTCAGATTTCCGGGCCTATCGGCGCGCCGTCAGCGCCGCCTGTCCGGCCTTTTCCCGGCGCCGCTGAACGCTCGATGGGATCCGCAGCGCCTCACGGTACTTGGCGACCGTGCGCCGGGCGATATCAACGCCATCGGCGCGCAGCAAATCGACGATCCGGTCGTCGGAAAGGATGGCGTTCGGCGCTTCGCCATCGATCAGCGTCTTGATCCGATGGCGAACGGACTCCGCCGAATGAGCCTCTCCGCCCGCCGCCGAGGCAATCGCCGAGGTGAAGAAGTACTTCAGCTCGAACAGCCCGCGCGGCGTGGCGACGAACTTGTTGCTGGTCACCCGGCTCACGGTGCTCTCGTGCATGCCGATCGCATCCGCGATGTCGCGCAGGACCAGCGGGCGCAGATGCTGGATGCCGTGCTCGAAAAAGCCGTCCTGCTGGCGCACGATCTCGCTCGACACTTTCAGGATCGTGGTCGCCCGCTGGTGCAGCGACCGGGTCAGCCAGTTCGCCGACTGAAGGCACTCGGAGAGATACTCCTTCGCCTTACGGTCCTTGGACGCGACCTTCGAGACTTCCGCGTAATAGGCATTGTTCACCAGCACCCGGGGCAAGGTGTCGCTGTTCAGCTCGACGATCCAGTTGCCGTCCGGTCCGCGGCGAATGATGACATCGGGGACCACCGGCTGCTCGACCGGTCGCTCGAAAGCCTCGCCCGGTTTCGGGTTGAGGGCCTTGATCTCGGCGATCATGTCGAACAGGTCTTCGTCGTCGACCCGACAGACCTTCTTGAGTGCCGCCAGCTCCCGCCGGCCGAGCATATCCAGGTTCTCGATCAGGGCCGCCATGCAAGGGTCCAGCCGGTCGATGTCGGCCAGTTGCAGCGCCAGGCATTCCCGCAGATCACGGGCCAGAACGCCGGCCGGATCGAAGCGCTGAACCCGCTTCAGGACCCGCTCGATCTCGTCGACATCGGTACCTAGCTGCTCGGCGAGGGCATCGATGTCCCCGGCCAGATAGCCGGCAGCATCCACCATGTCGATCAGATGGGCGGCAACCAGGCGCTCGCGGGTGTCCTGCATCTCGACCGACATCTGCTCCAGCAGATGGTCGCGCAGCGTCTTGGAGTCCGCCATGGTCTGCTCGAGGCCGAACTCGTCATCGCCCGGGGCCCCGCCGCCGCCAACCGTGCCCCAACTTGCGAGATCCCCGGCGCCGATCGCCGCGACCCCGTCGGTTTCCTGGACCGTCGCACTGCCCCAGTTGTTGTCGTAGTCGACGTCGCTGGGGTCTTCGGCCGCCGACGGAACCACTTCCGACGACGTGCGGTCCACCGTGTCGCGCCCTCCATCCTCAGGCATCTCGACAAAGCCGTCGCCTTCATCGATGCGCCGCTCGCCGTCGTCATCGTGGCGCGTCAGATTGTCTGCGGCAGCCGCCTCAAGAGCGGCCGGACCGTCGCCGTCATCGCGTTCCAGCAACGGGTTCTGGGCGAGCTCTCCCTCAACGTATTCCGCCAGTTCGAGATTGTTCAGCTGCAGCAGTTTGATCGCCTGCTGGAGCTGTGGCGTCAGAACAAGTGACTGTCCCTGGCGAAGATCTAGCCGTTGCGAAAGCGCCATGAGCGTACTGCGTTAGAGACTGAAACGCTCCCCGAGGTAGAAACGTCGCACGTCGCGGTTCCCCACGATGTCGTCCGGCGCTCCTTCCATGAGGACCATACCGTCATGCAGGATATAGGCGCGATCAACGATCTCCAGTGTTTCGCGCACGTTGTGATCGGTGATCAGAACGCCGAGACCACGGTCGGTGAGGTGGGAGATCAGGTCGCGGATCTCACCCACAGCGATCGGATCGATACCGGCCAGCGGCTCATCTAACAGAATGAAATGCGGCCGTGACGCCAGAGCCCGGGCGATTTCGACGCGCCGACGCTCACCGCCGGAGAGTGCGAGGGCAGGGGTTCGGCGAATGTGGCTGATCGAGAATTCGGCGAGCAGGTCCTCGAGGATCACCTCGCGTTCGCTCGGATTGCGTTCGACGACCTCCAACACGGCCCGGATGTTCTGTTCGACCGTCAGCCCCCTGAAGATCGATGCTTCCTGGGGCAGGTACCCGATCCCGAGACGGGCACGGCGGTACATTGGCAGGTCGGTGATGTCCTGGTCGTCGAGGCTGACAGAGCCTGTGTCGGTCGAGATCAGGCCGGTGATGATGTAGAAGCAGGTCGTCTTGCCGGCCCCGTTCGGCCCAAGCAGACCGACCGCCTCGCCGCGCCGCACCCGCACCGACACATCGCGCAATACCGGGCGCTTCTTGAAGCGCTTGCCGACATTGTGCGCGGCCAGTCCGCTGAATCCGGACCGCTGGCGTACCAGTCGGGGTGCCGACGCGCCGCTCCCGGCGCTCGGCCGACCGTCATCGCTCGAAGCCATGGTCCCTTCCGTCCCCTGTTCGGTTGACGCCCGCAAAGCGTCGATCCAGCGATGTCCCCACGGCGACAGTCTAGCATGCCCGCGCCGCGATGGGCGGATTTCCGTCCACCGTCATTGCGTCGCCTGGTCGGGCGTGAACAGGCCTCTGACCCGTCCGTCGCCGGGGAGCATCCGGCTGATGCCGGTCTTCAGGTTCACCTCCGCACGCTCGCCGTTGAGCTGGTTGTCGCCCCGAGTGACCCGGACATCACCCACCAAGGTCGCCGTTTCCCGAAGCACGTCGTACACGCCCTCGCGGCCCCGCACGACCTCCTGCGGTGTCGTGATCACCACCCCGCCGATCGCGTCGACCCGCTCGACCCGGCTGCCACCGTCAGGCCCATCACCGAAATAGGCCGTCAGCACATCGGCGTCGATCCGCTGACCTTCGCGGATCGCCGCCGCATCGCCGCGTGCCACGGCCAGGCGGCGCTTGTCCCAGTACTCGAGGCTGTCGCGGGCGGTGATTGTATCGACCCCGTTTTCGAAACGGATGTCGTCGCCCAGCAGGACGATCACCCCCTGATCGATGTCGTAGACCGCCCGATCACCGACTGCGCGGTCGCGGGTCGAGGTGATCACCACGTCGCCGAGAGCCTCCAGGCGGAAGACCTCGCTGCCCCCTGATTCCTTGGGGCGGTACAAGGCGGTCAGTGTCTCCGCCGCCACGGTGAGCTCACCGCGGACCGCCTTGGCATTGCCCCGGGCCACATAGAGCTTCTCGTCACGCACCCACTCGATGCCGTCATCGGCCTCGATGGTGACCGGCTGTTCCCCGGACCCCTCGAGAAACTGGGCGCCGGCAGGCGGTGCCAGAGCCGACGCGAGCACCACCCCGACCGTCACCGTAGCCATGCGCGCGGACTGCCTGACCCACCCGACGGCATACCCGGAACTCAGCATCAATCGCCGTCTCCGGAGCTGTACAGAACGGCCCGCGAGCGACCCTTGAAAATGATCCTGGCGCCACGATCGACGGCGCGAAAGCCCTCGCCGACGATCGTCCCGCCAGGACTCTGGCCAGCCGTTTCAATTGTGCTGTCGACGGTGCCGGACTGCATGTCGATCGAGGCGGCCTGGGTGGTCAGCTGATGCCCGGCATCGTGGAACAGCGCGACGCCGCCGGACAGGTCCACCACCGCAGCGTCCTTGCGCCAGATTCCGTGCTTGGCGTTGAGCGAAACCCAACTGCCGTCGGCGCTGGTCATGTCGGCCTGCGGCGCCTCTAGTTCGACCGCTTCACTGTTGTCGCCCATCTGGGTCGCCGTGGCCGCAACAACCTCAAACGGCTGGTCGTTCTCGTCCAGGCCCACGAAGCGGGGATTCGACATCCGCAAGGTATCGACGTCCTCGATCGTGATCCGGGTCTGGTTCATCGGAATGTCGGCGGGGTTGCCACCGATCTGCGGCCAGATCGCCACCAAGGCGACCAGCGTGATGGCAAGGGCCGGAAGCAGCATTTTCATCGCGGCCACGATACGGCTGGCCCTGGCGCGCCCCATGGCACGTGCGGCACCGGCCCGGCGTGCCGCGGCCCCGCGCGATGTCTCGGAAGATGAGTTGGCCACTACCACCGCGGGTCCGCCCTTATTCTACTGCTGTCCCATTCTACACCGGGGCCGGCCGGAGGCCCAAGACACCGTGTGTTTCGGCGTTCTCAGTGGGCGAAGATGTCTTGTTCGCCGTAGCCGATCAGGTCGAGCCCCGCGCGTGTCGGCAGGAAATCAAAAGCGGCCTGCGCGATCGATGACCGTCCTTCGCGCGCCAGCATCATGTCCAACCGGTCCTTCAAGGCGTGCAGGTGAAGCACGTCCGAAGCGGCGTAGGTGATCTGATCCTGGCTCAACTCCGCCGCACCCCAGTCCGAGGATTGTTGCTGTTTGGAGACCTCGATCCCCAGCAGCTCACGGCACAGATCCTTGAGTCCGTGACGGTCGGTGTAGGTACGCACGAGTTTCGACGCGATCTTCGTGCAGTAGATCGGTTGGGTGACGACGCCAAGATAGGCCTGCATAACCGCCACATCGAAACGGGCGTAGTGAAACAGTTTGAGGACACCGGGATCGGTCAGCATCCGGCACAGGTTCGGCGCGTCATATGCGCCCTTGGGAAACTGCACGAGATGAGCGCTCCCGTCGCCCGACGACAGCTGTACCACGCAGAGCCGGTCGCGCTCCGGCCGCAGGCCCATGGTCTCGCTGTCGATGGCCACGACCGATCCGAGGTCGAGCCCGTCCGGAAGATCGCCCTGATGCAGGATCGCCGTCATGCTGGAGCCCCGGTCATGTGCCGAAGATAAAGAGATGGTGCCCAGGAGAAGACTCGAACTTCCACGACCATACGGTCACTAGCACCTGAAGCTAGCGCGTCTACCAATTCCGCCACCTGGGCAATGGGCCGCAACCCATTCGGCGCTGTCGGAGGGCCGTGTTATAAGCGGTGGCGAGGTGATGTCAAACGGGATTTGGACTATTCCGCAAATGTCTCCCCCACGGCACCCCTCTGTACTATAACGGCCGCAGTCTCGTCCCAGCCAGGAGTTCGACCGTCCATGCAGGACACGCTCGTCACCGTTTTCGGCGCCTCCGGCTTCATCGGCCGCAACATCGTTCGAGAACTCGCCAAACGCGGAGCGCGGGTCAACGCGGTCTGCCGGGACGTGGAGAAGGCGAAGTTCCTCAAGCCGATGGGTGTGGTCGGACAGGTGACCCCGATGCGGGCCGACGTTACCGATCCGGCCGCGATCGAGCGGGCGGTCGCCGGCGCCTCCATGGTCGTCAACCTCGTCGGCATCCTCTATGCCTCGGGCCGCAACACGTTTGACGCGGTTCAGGCCACGGCGCCGGGACTGATCGCCAGGGCCGCCAAGAATGCGGGCGCCAAGGCGATGGTGCACGTCTCTGCGATCGGAGCCGACGCCCAAGGGTCGGCGGCCTACGCGCGCTCCAAGGCGGCCGGAGAAGCGGCGGTCCTCGAGGCATTTCCCGAAGCCACCATCCTGCGGCCGTCGATTGTCTTCGGTGCCGACGACAACTTCTTCAATCAGTTCGCGGCCTATGCCGTCTTCGCACCGACCCTGCCGCTGATCGGCGGCGGCTTCACCCGGTTCCAGCCGGTCTATGTGGACAATGTGGCTGACGCCGTCATCGCGGCGCTCGAGACGCCGGAGGCGCGTGGCGAGACTTATGAGCTCGGCGGCCCGGAGATCTGCAACTTCCGGCAGCTGCTTGAGATGGTGGTACGCGAGACCAACCGAAAAACCTGGCTGGTCGACGTGCCGTTCTGGGCGGCTTCGATCCAGGGCGGGCTGCTGGAAATGCTGCCGAGACCGCCGCTGACCCGGGATCAGGTCGAGCTGCTGAAATCGGACAACGTGGTCTCCGATGGCGCAAAGACCCTGGCCGATCTCGGCATCGAAGCGACGCCGGTCGAAGTTGTGCTGCCGACCTATCTCGACAAGTTCCGTCCCGGCGGACGGTACAGCACCGGCCGTCAACCCGCCTGACGCCGCCCGCCTGATTCCAGCCGGCCGGTTCCCGTCAGTCGACCAGCGCCTGATAGACCAGAACCCGCAGTTCCCGGCGCAAGGGCCAGGATGATGATGGCGTGAGCTGGGTGAAGAACACCACCGACAGGGCCTCGGCGCGGTCGATCCAAAACCCCGTGCTGGCGACACCGCCCCAGGCGAATTCGCCGGCGCTGCCGAGAACCTGAGCCCGCGCGGGGTCGAGCAGGACCGACCCGCCGAGGCCGAACCCGATCCCCACCATCGGCATTTCCGAGAAGCTCGCCTGGCCCATCGACGCCATGTCGCCGGGCAGATGGTTGGACATCATCAGATCAACGGTCTTGCGCCCCAGGATGCGGGCGTCGGCGAACCCGCCGCCGCGGCGCATCATCTCCTGGAACCTCAGGAAGTCGGGCACGGTCGACACCAGGCCGCCGCCGCCGGATTCCAGAACCTGGGGCCCGATGAACCTGGAACTCACCGGGTCTTCGGTCCGGGTCATGCCGTCCTGTCCCGCTTTTTCATAACAGGCCGCGAAACGGCCCGCATGCTCGGGCGGGACGCCGAAATCGGTATCGGTCATGCCGAGCGGACCGAAGATCCGATCCCGGAGCACGTCGCCCAGCGACTGCCCGGCCAGCACTTCCACCAGACGCCCCAGAACGTCCGTGGAAATCGAGTAGGTCCAGCGAGTGCCCGGTTCGAAACAGAGCAGAACCTTGGCGGCCCTCCGGGTCACGGTTTCGATGGTCTCCGGTCCGGGAAAAAAGTCGACCTTCATGGCGCGATAGGCCGCGCCGATCGGTCCCGGGTCGAAGAAGCCATAGGTCAGTCCCGACGTATGGGTCATCAACTGGCGGATCGTGATCGGACCTTCGGCGGGCACGGACTGCATGGTGGTGCCGTCACCGGAGAGATAGACCTGCGGGTCAGCGAACTCCGGGAGATAGCGGGCAACCGGATCTTCAAGTTGGAAGGCGCCTTCCTCATACAGCGTCATCGCCGCCGCCGTGACGATTGGCTTGGTCATTGAGTAGATGCGGGCGATGTGGTCGACGCTCGGCGCGGTCCGGGTCTCTGGATCAATCCAACCGCTGGCCCCCAGGTAGGCGACCTCACCGTCCCGCAGAACCGCTGTCAGGGCGTAGGGCAGCCGGCCGTTGCCGACATACCCGTCCATCCATTCGCTGATCCGCGCGAGCCGGCGGGCATCGAAACCGAGCGTTCCGGGCTCTGCCGTCCGATCGGCGAAAGGGGCGAGACTGGGGTGGTCGGCCGAGACACTCATCACCGGAACCTGCCTTGGGAAAGGGTGCGCCGGTTCGGCGCCACATCCGACGGTCGCGCAACCGCCGACCTGAGTCCAGCCATCAGCCTGGGCTCTGGCATCGACCCGCGCCCAGTCGCCAGGCCGCGTTCAACCCATGTAGAGCCACACCAGGAGCCCGCCCCCCAACAGGATCCGATACACGACGAAGGGCAGGAAACTCGCCCGCTTGAGCCATCCCATCATGACCACGATGGCGACCAGGGCGCTGACGAAGGCGAGACCACACGCAATGACGGCATCCAGGGTCAGTTGGACGTTGCCTGTCTGATAGAGATCCAGCCCGGTCAGGGTTCCGGCGGCCAGAATTGCCGGAATACCGAGCAGCATCGAGAACCGGGCAGCGTCCGTGCGCTCGTATCCGAGCATGCAGGCCGCGGTCATGGTGATGCCCGAGCGGCTGGTTCCCGGGATGAGCGCCAGTACCTGAACCAATCCGATAAACGCGGCTTCGCCGTAGCGCATATGCTCGATCCTTCGGATCGTCATCCCCATCCGGTCGGCCAGCCAGAGCAGGACACCGAAGCCCAGGGTCGCCCAGGCCACGACTTCGACGGTACGCGGCGGTCCTTCCAGATATCGGGACAGCAGATAGCCGACGGCGACCATTGGGAGGGTGCCGATCACGACCTGCAGGGCCATGGTGAATCCTGGATCGCGCCGCCCACGTAGCCCCCGCAAGGTTCCGGTGAGCATTCGCGCAACATCACGCCAGAGGTACAGCAGGACCGCCAGCAATGTGCCGACGTGGACGGCGACATCGATCACCAGCCCCTGGTCATCGCGCCCCGTGAGTTGGGGGATGAGGATCAGATGCCCGGAGGAGCTGATCGGCAGGAATTCCGTGATCCCCTGAACGATGGCGATCAGCAGCAGATGTTCGATCGACACGGAGGCCTCGTACCGGAGTCCGCAAAGCAGGATGCCGCGCACGGGTCCGCCGCAGCCGAAGCGCAGCTTATCATTCCGAATCCTGACGCGGCGGCCCAAATATAGTTCCGAAATGGTACAAAATTGGCGGCGCACTTTGCGCTATACTGAACAGACCGACCCATCCTGAGGCGATGCAGGAAGCTGAATAGGTCCACTTCGGACCTTAACCGGCCTTTTGCACTTTGACCCCGGGTGCCGAGCGTGTATAGAGACCGGCCGCCAAACCAAGGGCGGCAGTTGGACACCACCGCGCGGCATCAGAACGTGGGCGGGAGAGGGAGCGCGCAGACATGACGACCGATCGGATGTTGAAGTTCGTCAACACGGAAAAGCGCATGCCGTCCAAGCGGTCGGCGGACGCGCGACGGCAGGATTTCGACGAACTCTACGACGAGTTCGATCCCGCCGGAGCAGCAGAGCAGGCGAGTCGATGCTCGCAGTGCGGCGTTCCGTTCTGTCAGGTCCATTGCCCGTTGCACAACAACATCCCCGACTGGCTGATGTTGACGGCGGAAGGCCGCCTCGAGGAGGCCTACGAGGTCTCCAGCGCGACCAACAACTTCCCGGAGATCTGCGGTCGAATCTGCCCGCAGGACCGCCTGTGCGAAGGCAACTGTGTGATCGAAAAGGGCTTTGAATCGGTCACCATCGGCTCGGTTGAGAAGTACATCACCGAGACCGCGTTCGAGAACGGCTGGGTCAAGCCGGTGGTGCCGGTTCGCGAGCGCGTCCAGTCCGTCGGCGTCATCGGCGGCGGCCCCGGTGGCCTGGCCGCGGCTGAACAGCTGCGCAAGAAGGGCTACGAGGTCCATGTCTACGATCGCTATGACCGGATGGGCGGTCTGCTGATCTACGGAATTCCCAACTTCAAGCTTGAGAAGGACGTCGTGGAGCGCCGCACCGCCCTGTTGGCGGACGGCGGGGTCCACTATCACAGCAACACCGAGATCGGGCGCGATGTCACGCTTGCGGCCCTTCGGGAGCGCCACGATGCCGTCTTGATTGCGACCGGCGTCTACAAGGCGCGCGACATTCAGTGCCCGGGAGTCGGTCTGGAGAACATCTTTCCCGCGCTCGACTACCTGACCGCATCGAACCGCACCGGTCTCGGGGATTCGGTGGCCGCCTTCGAGGACGGCACCCTGAATGCCAAGGACAAGCGGATTGTCGTGATTGGCGGCGGCGACACCGCCATGGACTGCGTGCGCACCGCGGTGCGCCAGGGTGCCAAGTCGGTAACCTGCGTCTACCGTCGCGACCGCGCCAACATGCCCGGCTCGCAGCGCGAAGTTGCCAATGCCGAGGAAGAGGGCGTGGTGTTCGAGTGGCTGGCGGCCCCGGAAGCCTTCGTCGGCGACGCGCAGGTCGATGGTGTGCGTTGCCAGCGCATCCACCTCGGCGTGCCTGACGCCACCGGCCGGCAGACCCCGGAGCCGATCGAAGGATCGAGCTTCACGATCGACTGCGACATGGCGATCAAGGCCCTCGGCTTTGACCCGGAAGACCTGCCGGTGCTGTTCGGCGATGAAGCTCTTAAGGTCTCGCGGTGGGGCACCGTGGCGATCGACTACAAGACCATGATGACCGCCCTGGATGGCGTGTTCGCCGCGGGTGACATCGTGCGGGGTGCCTCGCTCGTCGTCTGGGCAGTGCGCGACGGTCGCGATGCGGCCGAGAACATCCACCGCTACCTGACCGCAAAGGCCGACACTTCGGCCCGCGACGCCGCCTGAGCCGGAGGACCTGCCGATGACCGATCAAGCGCTCCCCGTGCGCCCGGCCGCTCCCGCGACCGAACAGGATGGCGCGGCCTTCGTGCGCCACTGGCAGAACACGGCTGCGCGCCTAACCGCCGCCCACGCCTATGATCCGAGCCACGAGCATGAGGCCTGCGGTGTCGGATTCATCGCCTCGATCGACGGCAAACCGAGGCGCGACGTTGTGACGTCGGCCATTCAGGCGCTGAAGGCTGTCTGGCATCGCGGCGCGGTCGACGCCGACGGCAAGACCGGCGACGGTGCGGGGATTCATCTCGAGATTCCCGACGAGTTCTTTCGCGAGCACATCGCCAACACCGGCCACGAGTTGCTCGACGGCCGGGTCGGTGTCGGCATGGTGTTCCTGCCGCGCACCGACCTCGCCGCCCAGGAACGCTGCCGGATCATCGTCGAATCCGAGATCCTGAAGTTCGGCTGTTTCATCTACGGCTGGCGCCAGGTGCCGGTCGACATCGACGTGATCGGCGAGAAGGCCAACGCCACCCGGCCGGAGATCGAGCAGATCATGTTCTCCAGCCCGCCGGACCACGATGAGGCGCAGCTTGAGCGCGACCTCTACGTCATTCGCAGACGGATCGAGAAAGCGGCCTTGGCCGAATACATCACCGACTTCTACATCTGCTCGATGTCGAGCCGGTCGATCATCTACAAGGGGATGTTCCTGGCGGAGCAGGTCGACCAGTTCTATCCGGACCTGACCGATCCGCGGTTCGTGTCGAACTTCGCGATCTATCACCAGCGTTACTCCACCAACACCTTCCCGGCCTGGAAGGCGGCCCAGCCGTTCCGGGTGCTGGCCCACAATGGCGAGATCAACACGGTCAAAGGCAACGTCAACTGGATGGCGAGCCACGAGACCCGGATGTCGCATCCGAATTTCGGCGACCTGGCCGAGGACCTGAAACCCGTGGTCCAGGTCGGTTCTTCCGACAGCGCCGCCCTCGACGCGGTGTTCGAGCTGATGGTGCGGGCCGGCCGCGACCTGCCCATGGTCAAGACCATGTGCATTCCCGAGGCCTGGACCGATGACGGGCTGATGCCGCAATCCTGGCGTGATCTGTACGCCTACGCGAACGCGGTTATGGAGCCTTGGGACGGGCCGGCGGCGATCGCCGCCTATGGCGGGCGCTGGGTCCTCGGCGGCATGGACCGGAACGGTCTGCGGCCGATGCGCTATTCGGTCACCGATGACGGGTTGCTGATCGCGGGCTCTGAAACCGGCATGGTACGGATCGACGAAGCTCACATCGTCGAGAAGGGCCGCCTGGACCCGGGCGAGATGATCGCCGTCGACCTGATGGCCGGCCGGCTCTACCACGATGCCGAGCTCAAGGATCACCTGGCGGCCAGCCGGCCGTTCGGTGAGTGGATCACCGAAAGCACAAAGATCGATGCGCTGATCCGCACCGAGCACGAGGAGAAGCCGGCCTTCAACAAGGAAGAGCTGCGCCGCCGCAAGGTGGCCTCCGGGTGGACCCTGGAGGACATGGAGCTGCTGCTGCAGCCCATGGCGGAGGGCGGCAAGGAAGCCGTCGGCTCGATGGGTGACGACACCCCGATTGCCGTCCTCTCAGACCGTTATCGCGGACTGCACCATTTCTTCCGGCAGAACTTCAGCCAGGTCACGAACCCGCCGATCGACAGTCTGCGCGAGCGCCGCGTGATGACCCTGAACACCCGGCTCGGGAACCTCGGCAACATCCTCGATGAGGACAGCGAGCAGTGCGATCACCTGTTGCTCGACAGCCCGGTCCTCACCAACGCCGAGTTCCAGGCGATGCGGGACTACATGGGCGAGACCGCCGTCGAGATCGACTGCACCTTCCCGGTCGATGGTGGCCAACACGCCCTGGAACAGGCCCTCAGTCGGATCCAGCGGGAAGCTGAAGACGCCGTGCGCGGCGGCTGCACTCACGTAATCCTGTCCGACCTGTCGACCGATGCCACACGTGTCGGCATGCCGATGATCCTGGCCACCGGCGCGGTACACAGCCATCTGGTGCGCCAGCAGCTCCGGACCTTCACCTCGATCAACGTGCGCTGCGGCGAATGCCTGGACGTGCACTATTTCGCGGTTCTGATCGGCGTCGGCGCGACGACCATCAACGCCTATCTGGTTCAGGAAGCGATCGCCGATCGCGGCAACCGGGGCCTGTTCGGCGACCTGCGGCTGGAAGACTGCCTGTCCAACTACAAGAAGGCGATCCAGGACGGTCTGCTGAAAGTGATGTCGAAGATGGGCATCTCGGTGCTCTCGTCGTATCGCGGCGGCTACAACTTCGAGGCCGTCGGCCTGTCGCGCGCCCTGGTCGAGCGGTATTTCCCGGGAATGGCGTCACGGATTTCCGGCCTCGGCCTGACCGGTATCCAGGCCAAGGTCACGGCACTGCACAGCAAGGCTTTCGACGAGGCAGTGGTGCCGCTGCCGGTCGGCGGCCTCTACCGCTATCGGCGTACCGGCGAACGCCATGCATTCGGCGGCGACATGATCCACGCGCTGCAGCACGCGGTCGAGACCGACAGCTACCACCTCTACAAGCGCTATGCGGAGAGCATCTACGGCGAAGCGCCGGTCAACCTCCGCGACCTGATGGGGTTCAAGCCCAAATCGGAGCCGGTGGCCCTGGATGAGGTTGCCTCTATCACCGAGATCCGCAAACGGCTGATCGCACCCGGCATCTCGCTCGGCGCCCTCAGCCCGGAGGCGCACGAGACCCTGTCGATCGCCATGAACCGCATCGGCGCGAAGTCCGACAGCGGTGAAGGCGGTGAGGACCCGGCCCGGTTCAGGCCGCGGGCCAACGGTGACAACGCCAGTTCTGCCATCAAGCAGGTGGCGTCCGGCCGGTTCGGCGTCACCGCGGAGTATCTGAACAACTGCCGGGAGATCGAGATCAAGGTCGCCCAGGGCGCGAAGCCCGGAGAAGGCGGTCAGTTGCCGGGCATCAAGGTCGACGGCCTGATCGCCCGCCTGCGGCATGCCACCCCGGGGGTGACATTGATTTCGCCGCCGCCACACCACGACATCTACTCGATCGAGGATCTGGCCCAGCTGATCTACGACCTCAAGCAGATCAACCCGGAAGCCCGGGTCTGCGTGAAGCTGGTGGCCTCGACCGGAATCGGTACGATCGCCGCCGGCGTTGCCAAGGCGAAGGCCGACACGATCCTGATCTCCGGCCACAGTGGCGGCACCGGCGCCAGCCCGCAGACCTCGATCAAGTACGCGGGCATTCCCTGGGAGATGGGGCTGTCGGAGGTCCACCAGGTCCTGACCCTGAACCGTCTGCGTCACAAGGTCACCCTGCGGACCGATGGTGGGATCAAGACCGGTCGCGACGTGGTGATCGCGGCCATGCTCGGAGCCGAGGAGTACGGCATCGGGACGGCGTCGCTGGTGGCGATGGGCTGCATCATGGTCCGCCAGTGTCACTCCAACACCTGCCCGGTCGGCGTCTGCACCCAGGACGAAAGCCTGCGCGCCAAGTTCGAAGGCACGCCCGAGAAGGTGGTGAACCTGTTCTCCTTCGTCGCCGAGGAGGTCCGCGAGATTCTGGCCTCGCTCGGCGCGCGCAGTCTGGAGGACGTGATCGGCCGGTCCGATCTGCTGGCCCAGGTCAGCCGCGGTGATCCGTCGCTCGACGACCTGGACCTCAACCCGATCCTGGTCCGGGCCGATGGCGGGGACGTGCCACTGTACAACACCGTCGAAGGCCGCAACGAAGTGCCCGAGACGCTCGACGCCACGATGATCAAGGACGTCAAAGCGGCGATCGATGGCGGCGAGAAGCTGCAGCTGACCTACAACATCGCGAACACCCATCGCGCCATCGGCACCAAACTCAGCTCGGTGCTGGTCCGCAAATACGGCATGACCGGCCTCCAGCCGGGGCACCTCACCGTGCGTCTGCGCGGTTCCGCGGGACAGAGCCTGGGCGCGTTTGCCGTCCAGGGACTCAAACTGGAGGTGTTCGGCGACGCCAACGACTATGTCGGCAAGGGCCTGTCGGGCGGGATCATCACCGTGCGCCCGATGACCGCCGCCGCCTTCGCGAGCAACGAGAACACGATCATCGGCAACACGGTGCTGTACGGAGCGACCGCCGGGAAGCTGTTCGCCGCCGGCCAGGCGGGCGAGCGGTTCGCCGTCCGGAATTCCGGCGCGGATGCCGTCGTCGAGGGTTGCGGGTCGAATGGCTGCGAGTACATGACGGGCGGCACCGTCGCGATCCTCGGGGCCGTCGGCGACAACTTCGCCGCTGGCATGACCGGCGGTATGGCCTTCGTCTACGATGCCGACGACAGCTTCAGCCATCGCGTCAATCCGGAGTCGGTGATTTACCAGCGGGTCGAGACCGACTATTGGGAGAACCTGTTGCGTCGTATGATCGCCGAGCATGCTCGGGAGACCCAGTCGCGCTATGCCGAGCGGCTGTTGATCGACTGGCGGCACGAACGCGCGCGGTTCTGGCAGATCGTTCCCAAGGAAATGGTCCTCCGGCTGCCGCAACCGATCAGTCAGGGCACCCGGGAACGGCGCGCCTGACGCGCAGGCGTCGGCAGGCGTCAGGCGGGGGAGGAAACTGGATGCGGGTTGTCTGGTCGGACCGGCACGTGTCGCATGCGCCGGGCGGATTCATTGCGCGCGGCAATCGGGTCGCCAATCCGGAAACCCCCGAGCGTGCCACGATCCTGCGCGCGGCGGTCGAGGCCGGGGCGCATGACATCATCCCGGCACAGGATTTCGGCCTTGGCCCGATCGAGGCGGTTCACGCGCCGGACTATCTCGGGTTCCTGCGCAACGCCTGGGCCCGCTGGTCAGCCCTGCCAGACCACGCCGCGGAGATCCTGCCGAACGTTCATCCCGGCCGGAACATGAACATCCACCCCACCCACATCATCGGCCAGGCCGGTCACTACCAGGCTGATACTGCCTGTCCGATCAGCCCCGGAACCTGGGCCGGCGCGCAGGCCTCAGCCCAGGTCGCCGTGACCGCCGCCGACGGGGTATGGCGCGACGGATTGGCGACCTACGCGCTGTGTCGGCCCCCTGGTCACCATGCCTATAGCGATCAGGCCGGCGGGTTCTGCTTCCTGAACAACACCGCGATCGCCGCCCAGTACCTGATGGATCAGGGGGCGAAGCGGGTCGCGATCCTCGACATCGACGTCCACCACGGCAACGGAACCCAAGGGATCTTCTATCGGCGCCCCGACGTCCTCACGGTATCGATCCACGGTGACCCGAAGGACTACTACCCGTTCTTCACCGGCTATGCCGATGAGATCGGCGCCGGGCTCGGACGGGGCGCCAACCTGAATATCCCGCTGCCCCGCGGCACCGGCGATGCCGCCTATATGGAAGCCCTCGAGCATGCCTTCGAGAGAATCGAGGACTTCAATCCCGAGATCCTGGTTGTCGCCCTGGGCCTCGACGCCTCGGAGCACGATCCGCTGGCCTTCATGGCGATCACCACCGAGGGGTTCCATGCGATCGGCGACCGGCTGGGCCGCGGCACCCGTCTCACCGTCCTGGTGCAGGAAGGCGGCTACGTCTCCGACGTGCTGGGCGACAATCTGAGCGCCTTTTTGAACGGCTTCGAGATTGCGCGGGTCTGATCACACCTTAGAGAACAGTCAGGACATCGGCGGCGGCTGGATCTCGCGCAGGAGTTTGCGCCGGATCTGGCCGAGGTAGTCGGTATAGTCCGATGCGCGGATCACGAATGAGCCGAAGCCACCGACCAGGCTTTTCTCGAAATAGCCGCCCAGTCCCAGCACCTGGTTCTCGATGGCCAGCGCATTGATGACGATCCCGCGGTCGATCACCTCTTCGCGGGCGAGTGACAGGGCGCTGCCCTGATTGTTGTAGCCGTCGCCCGACAGATCGATCACCTGACGCTCGCCGAAATACGAGTTGCGCGCGAACTGCTCGGCTGAGAACAGGATCGCCGCCGATATGGAGGTCGCACCGGTCTGAATGTGCCGGGGGGCCCGATCGATCCTATCGGCCAATCGGTGGGCGTCTTCGGCGGTGACGACCCGGGTCCATGGAATCGAGACTTCCTGGCGTTCCGCGCTCGACCACTCGACGACCGTCACCGCGATCGCACCGACCGGTCCGTCGGCAATGGCCTGGGCCAGTTCGGGGTCACGGAAGGCAAGTGCCAACCCCTCGAGCTGAAGGTTGAACTCGGCGTAGTCGACGCTGGCGGAACTGTCGACCGCCAGCACCAGTTCGAGATCGACCGCCTCCGCCTTGGCCGGCGCGAAAGCAAGCATAGCACAAACGAAAAGGATCGGCGCCAGCAGCCAGGCAATACAGCGCCCGGTCACGACGGGTCACGGATCAGTCTGCCCCCCGCGGGCGGCGGCCACAATTCGGGGATCGGATGCAGCATGGACGATAGTTCCTTCACGCTCCCGGCCCCGGAAAGAGCGTCCTCCGAAGCGGCCGGCTTGGCAAGACGCTGTCGACGGTCGGATCCGGAACGCCCTTCGCTCACGCTGAGGGTTCTGATCTCGCGGATGAGTTTGCGGCGGATGGCCCGCGGATAGTCGGCGTAGTTGTTGGCGATCTCCACGAAGGCGGCCGGTCCTCCGATCACCCGGTCCTCGAAGTAGTAGTTCAGGGTCGGGTGCTCATTGACGATCGCCAGGCCGTTGATGGTGACGCCCTGGGCGACCACCGCCCGACGGACGATATCGACCGGCTGGCCCTGATTGTTCCGGCCGTCCCCGGAGATATCGATCACCAGCCGGGTCCCATCCACCGGTGCGGTGCGCAGCAGCGAACTCGCGAACCGCAGGGCACCGGCAATCGATGTCGCCCCTGTCGGGATCGATCGGGACTGCCCGTCGATACGGTCGGCCAGCAGATTGGCTGACCCGGCGTCTTCCACCACGATCCAGGGAATGTCCACCACCTGCTCGGCCCATTCCATCACGGTCACCGCAATCCGCTTGAGCGGCCCGGCCATGATCGCCCTGACGACCTCGGGATCGCGAAATGCGTCCGCCAGACCGCCGCGCTGAATTGCGAACTCCCGCTCGTCGACGCTCGCCGAACTGTCGAGGGCAAGAACCAGGGCCACATCGACCGGCACCTGTGCGCGCGCGGATGCGACCGTGGCGACCAGGAGGACAAAGGCAAGCCGAATGACCGTCACAACGCCTCCGACGCCAGCCACCACGTCCGGACCGAACGCCACCGGCGGCGCGGCGCCCGTCCCCTTAATCAGACTCGCATCCAGGGCCGGCCAAATCCACCCCACTTGCTTGACCGCGCACGGGGACGTGTCACAATTGTTGGCATACGAATGAATTTGCGCGACCGGCCGACGGAATCCGATGTGAGCAGATATCTGCGACCGCGCACTTTGCACGACGCCGTGGATGCCCTGTCCGGCGGCGACTGGACAATCGTCGCCGGCGGCACCGACCACTATCCCGCTCGCGTCACCTCGACGCCCGCCGAGGACCTGCTGGACGTCACTGCCATCGCAGATCTTCAAGGCATCGACCTCGGACCGGAAGGGCTCAGAATCGGGGCGGCGACGAGCTGGACTCGCATCACTCAGGCCGACCTGCCCGCGGCTTGCGATGGGTTGAAATCCGCGGCCCGCGAGGTCGGCGGGCTGCAGGTCCAGAACCGCGGCACGCTGGGTGGGAACCTTTGCAACGCTTCACCGGCCGCCGACGGAATCCCACCGCTGCTGTCGCTCGATGCCCAGGTCGAACTGGCCAGCGCCAAGGGATCGCGCCGCCTCCCACTGGAGGCCTTTGTCCTCGGCAACCGCAAAACGGCACTGGCCCCAGATGAGTTGCTGACGGCCATCCACATTCCCCGCTCGGCCTTGGACGGCAGCGGTCAGTTTCTCAAGCTCGGGGCCCGGCACTATCTGGTGATCTCTATTGTCATGGTTGCCGGCACCATGGCGCGTCGGCCGGACGGCACGATCACGGCCCTGCGTCTGGCGGTCGGCGCCTGCAGTACCGCCGCCATCCGTCTGCGCTCCGTCGAGCATGCTCTGATCGGAGGGCGGGTCGAAGACGCCGGTGGCGTGCTCGCGGACGACTGGCCCGACCTTCTCGACCCGATCGACGACGTGCGCGCCGACCGCGGCTACCGGATCGATGCGGCCCGGACCCTGGTACAGCGCTGCGTCACGGCACTGGGGGCCGCAGCATGAGCGCCCCCATCGCCTTCACGGTCAACGGCCAGCCGCGAACCGTCACCGCCGATCCGGGTCGCCGCCTGTCCAGGGTGCTGCGCGAGGATCTTGGTCTGAAGGGCACCAAGGTAGGCTGTGATGCCGGCGATTGCGGCGCCTGTACCGTTTCGCTCGACGGCGAGCAGGTCTGCGCCTGCATGGTGCCTGTCGCTCAGGTCGAGGGGGCCGAGATCATCACCGTCGAAGGCCTTACGGACCCCGACGGACGGCTCTCGGGCCTGCAGCGCGCTTTCGCACGCCACGGCGCGGCACAGTGTGGGATCTGCACACCGGGCATGCTGATGGCGGCGCATACCTTGCTCAGCCGCGATGCCGCTCCGGACAGAGCGACGGTGATGGATGCGCTCGGCGGGGTGCTTTGCCGCTGCACCGGATATCTGAAGATTGTCGATGCGGTGCTCGACGCCGCTTCGAACGACACGGACCCGGTCCTACCGGAGCCAGGCGAGGCGGTCGGCGCCCGGGTCGCCCGATTGGACGGCGCGGGCAAACTGGATGGCTCGGAGCGATTTGCCGATGACCTCCTGCCCGAGGACCCGCTTTGGCTGAAGCTGGTGCGGTCCCCCCATGCGCTCGCCGATTTCGAGCTCGGCGATCTCAACGCCTGGACCAAGGACCATGACGCTATCGCGATCCTGACCGCGGCCGACGTTCCCGGCAGCAACAGCTTCGGGATCTACCCAGACCTCAAGGACCAACCCGTCTTCGCAGAAGGGTTCGTACGCTATCGAGGCGAGGCCGTTGCCGGCGTGGTCGTGCGCGATCGCGCGGCGTTCGAGGCCCTGAACCTGGACAGCTTCCCGGTTTCATGGCGTCCCCGCGAACCGGTCATCGGCATCGAGTCGGCGCTGGTTTCGGATGCGGTGCGCCTCCACGACGGCTCAGACGACAATGTCCTGATTCGCGGCCGTGTTGCCAGCGGTGATATTGACACCGAGATGACAGGCGCCGACGCGGTTGTCGAGGCATCGGTCGACACCGCTTTCGTCGAACACGCCTATATCGAACCGGAGGCGGGCTGGGCGCAGCGCCTGGGCGATCGGGTCGAACTGCGGGTGACCACCCAGACGCCCTACATGGATCGGGACGAGGTGGCTCATGTCCTGGGAATTGCCGCGTCGGCGGTCAGGGTCATCCCCTCGGCGGTCGGCGGCGGCTTCGGCGGCAAGCTGGACCAGTCGGTCCAACTGCCGCTGGCGATCGCGGCCTGGATCCTCGGACGGCCCGTGGCCGCCCTGTACCACCGGCCGGAAAGCATGGCGGCGACCACCAAACGCCACCCGGCGCGCATGTCGGCGCGGCTGGGCGTCGACCGGGACGGCACCCTGCGGGCCTTCCGGTTCCATGGAGACTTCGACACCGGCGCCTACGCCTCCTGGGGACCGACCGTGGCCGGTCGCGTTCCCGTCCATGCGCCGGGCCCCTATCGGATCAAGGCCGTGTTGGCGACCAGTGCCGCAGTCTACACCGACGGTCCGCCGGCCGGCGCGTTCCGGGGCTTCGGCGTGCCACAGGCGGCGATCATCGGCGAGCGGCTGATGGATGAGGCAGCCGAGCGCATCGGTCAGGACCGACTGGCGTTCCGGCTGGCCAACGCACTCCGGGCCGGCGACCGGACCGCCACAGGCCAGCACCTGGCGGCATCGGTCGGCCTCGCCGAGTGCCTGGAGCGCCTGCAGCCTGCCTGGGATCGTTACCTGGCGAAGGTGTCGGCCCATAACGGGTCCACCGCTGCGACCCGGCTCGGAGCCGGAATCGGCTGCATGTGGTACGGCTGCGGCAACACGTCGATGTCGAACCCGTCCACCATGCGTCTGACCCTGCGGGCCAACGGCCGGCTCGTGCTGCACAACGGGGCGGTCGACATCGGTCAGGGCAGCTACAGCATCATGGCCCAGATCGCTGCCGACGCTCTCGGCGCGCCGCTGGCGCTGATCGATCAGATCTGGGGCGATACCGATCGGACGCCCGACGCCGGAAAGACCTCGGCGTCGCGCCAGACCTTCGTCTCCGGCAAGGCCGCCGAACTGGCCGGCCAGGACCTTCGGGCCCAGCTGCTGCGGCTTGGCAACGCCGGAGAGGATGCGACGCTGCGTTTCGCCGGAGGCCAGGTCGTGGTCGAGGATACCGCCGGCGCGCGGACCATCGATCCAGCCGCCATGCCGACCGACGACGAAGGCGTCGTGCTGTCTGGCGAAGGCCGGTTCGATCCGCCGACCACCCCGCTCGACGGTGACGGTCAGGGCGATCCCTACGCGACCTACGCCTTCGCCGCGCAGATCGCCCTGGTGGAAGTCGACCCGGAGCTCGGCACGACACGGGTTCACCACATCACGGCGGCGCACGACGTCGGACGGGCGGTCAATCCGACACTCGTCGAAGGCCAGATCCATGGCGGGATCGCCCAGGGGCTCGGTCTCGCCCTGATGGAAGAGTACGTGCCCGGCCGAACCGAGAACCTGCACGACTATCTCATTCCCAGTGTCGGCGACATGCCGGAGGTTGACTGCATTCTGATCGAGGATCCGGAACCGAGCGGGCCGTTCGGAGCCAAGGGTATCGGCGAGCCGGCGCTGGTGCCGACGGCCCCGGCAATCCTCGGCGCCATCCGGCACGCCGTCGGCACGGTGCCGGATCGGCTGCCGGTCCTGCCCCATCGCCTGCGCGCGGCGATCCGGGGACGCAGCAACCGGGAGGCCGCCGAATGACGGACGTTCCGGACCAGGCGAGCATCGTGCGCTGTGACGCGTGTCCGGTGCTGTGCCGGATCCGCGAGGGCAAGTCGGGCGCCTGCGACCGCTACGCGAACGCAAACGGCGAACTGGTCCGCCTCGACCCGCTGGTGGTCACGGAGAACGTCCTGGAGAAGGACGGCGCCGTCGTGCCGTTCCTCGAGCGCGCGCCCGATTGGGACGGACAGATCCTGGCGGACGCACCGGTCTTCGTCACCGGCATCGGCTCCGGCACGACCTATCCGGACTACAAGCCCGCCCCGTTCATCATCGGCGCCGAATGGGACGGTGTCGACACGGTGACGGTCGTGACCGAAGGGATCTTCAGCTACTGCGGCGTGAAGGTGAAAATCGACACCGATCGCCACCTGGGCCCGGAACAGGCGCCCGTGCGGGTCGACGGCGAGCCGATCGGCCATGTGACGACCGCCGAATACGGCAGCCAGATGCTGTCCCTCGGCGGCGTCCGTCATCTTACCGGCGGCACAAAGAAAGAGGGCACGGTGACCTGCGCCGCCCTGCTCGACCTCTGCAACGGCGAGGCCGTGGAGATGACGGTCGACGGCGGCTCCAACCTGGTGGTCCAGGCGGGCCGACCGCCGATCGTCGATGCCGTCGCCGAGGATCGGATGCGGGTCGGATGCGGGTCGGCCACCATCGGGATCTTCGCCCAGCAATGGATCGGACATGCCGACGAAGTGATCGTGGTCGACGACCACATCACCGGCGTGCTGAGCGAGCATCAGGCCGGGCGATTCCTGGACATGCGGCCTGGAGGCATCCGGGTGCGCGGCCGCAAGTCGACACCCGGCCGATACTTCCAGGTCGCCGACCCCGGGGCCGGCTGGGGCGGCACAAGCGTCACCGATCCGCTCGACATCATCGAGAAGGTGGACCCGAAGACAGCTTGGCCTGGCGAACGGATCCTGATGGTCTCGACCACCGGAGAGGACAGCGCCTATTTCGAGCTGGACGACGACCTGACCTTCATTCCCAAGCCGATGCCGGCCCCGCTCCAGGTGGTGGTCGACCGGATCGGTGAGAACTGCGAACCGGCGCTGTGCACGGTCCTGTTCATGGGGGGTGCCGGCGGCAGCCTGCGCGCCGGTGTGACGGAGAACCCGGTCCGCCTGACCCGCTCGGTTCAGTCGATGATCACCCGTGTGACCTGCGGTGGTGCGCCGGTCTATGTCTGGCCGGGGGGCGGAATCACCGTGATGGTCGACGTGACCCGGGTGCCCAAGGGCGCCTTCGGCTATGTGCCGACCCCCGCCCTCGTGGCACCGATCGAATTCACCCTGCCGCGCTGGGCCTACGAGGAACTTGGCGGCTATGTCGGGGCGATCCAGTCATTGGATTCGGTGCTGGCCACCAGCCCGGAGTTGCGGCGTGAGCGCCAGGACCCGGCCAATCCATGGCCATACCGCCCGGCCACACGGTGAGCGCGCGGCGCCTTCGGAACGGATTTCTGCATCTTCAGGACGGCCCCATCGATGTCGTGCTGTCGGCCGAGGGACCCGGTGCCGAGGTCGCCGAAAGCGCGGCGGTCAGCGCGTTCGACGGCATGCTCGCGGACATGATGGCGGAGGTCACCGAGCTCCGCCGGCCGATCGACCATCGACCTCAGTCGGTCACACACCCGGTAGCCCGGCGCATGGTTGAAGCGGTCAGACCGTACACGAATGTCTTCGTCACCCCGATGGCCGCGGTGGCCGGAGCGGTCGCCGACCATCTGCTCGCTGAGATGGTGTCGGCCGCACCCGATCTGCGCCGCGCCTGGGTGAACGACGGTGGCGATATCGCCGTGCACCTGACACCGGGTCAGCGCTTCGAGGTCGGCCTCGTCAGCCGGCCCGAAACTCCCGAGCTCGCGGGGCGCGCAGTCATCCGCGCTGACGATCCGGTCCGCGGGATCGCGACCAGCGGCCGGCACGGACGCTCGCTGTCGCTCGGGATCGCCGATGCGGTCACCGCGTTGGCACGGTCGGCCGCGGCGGCCGACGTGGCGGCGACCCTGATCGCCAATGAGGTCGACCTGCCCGACCATCCCGCGATCCGCCGCGGCCCGGCCGATCATGAAGATCCGGACTCCGATCTGGGCGGCCGACCGGTGGTTCTGGGTGTCGGCGATCTCTCGACCGACGAGGTCGCGCGGGCGCTCGATCGGGCTGTCAATGTCGCAGAAGACATGATGGATCGCGACCTCGTCACCGCCGTCGCTTTCACCCTAAGCGGGCAATGGCGGACCGTCGGCGTGCTTGACAGTGGCTTACTCATACCGCCATCAGAGACCAAGAAGCGCTGAACCGGGGACCGCCATCCGCCGCGTGACTCGGTTGGGCGGGCCTCAGGATCCCCGACCAGCGCCGAAGGAAACGCAAACAGGGCAAGAAAGCCGATGGCAACGACGACTGGCAATGAGGACACCGAACAGCTCGTTCGGCTGTTCCGCTTGGACACCCCGGTCGGGGAGAACGTGAAAGAACCGCCGACCGCAGAGGCGGTCGAGTCGTTCTATCGCCTGGCCCTGGCACACCAGGATCTGGCGCCGCATTTCGCCGACGTGGACGTCGAGCATCTGAAGGCTGCGCTGCTCAGGCACTGGGATGCGTTGTTCGCCAGCGTCGAACCCGACGCCTTGGCCGAGACTTTCGTCGCTTCGACCCGGGTCGGCCATGTACATGTCGACGCCGGGGTCGACACGACGACCTATCTGGCCGGCTACGCAGCGTTGCTCGAGGACCTGGTTGTCGGGTTGTCCCGCCGGCGCATGAAAGATCATCAGCGCGAGGCAGCGCTGCGGACCATCCTAAGGCACAGCTTCGCGGACATCGCCGCCAGCCTGCACGCCCATCACGGTGAGTCGAGTGCGCGCGACGCCGCGGATCGCCTCCGCGCGCTCTCGGACAGTCTCGAACGGGAGATCACCACCACCCTTTCCGAAGCGCAGCATTAGGTTCTCACGCTCTCCCAGGTTTCCGCCCAGCTCGACCAGGCGGCCGGCGAGGTCACAACGGCGACCGAAGGTGTCGCGGCTGGGGCCGAAAGCACCCGCACCGGCGTCGAGGTGGTCGCCAGCGCGACCCAGGAACTCGAAGCGTCAAGTCAGGAGATCGGGGCCCAGACGGCGGGCGCTTCGGAGAAGGCGGCGGAAACGCATGATCAGATTGAGGCGGCAAAGACCGCCATGGTCAGTCTGACGGAGAGCGCCGGCGCGATCGGCGACGTGACGACCCTGGTCCAACGGATCGCCAAGCAGACCCGGCTGCTGGCGCTGAACGCCACCATTGAAGCGGCGCGGGCCGGCGAAGCCGGGCGTGGCTTCGCGGTGGTGGCCGGCGAGGTCAAGGCACTCGCCGCCGAGACCGAGACGGCGATCGGTTCGGTCAGCGAGCGCACCGAGCAGATTTCCTAGTCGACATCGGCGGTCAACGACGCGCTCGGAAGCATCGTGGTCGGAGTTGAGGAGTTCTCCGAACGCGCCGGATCGATCGCATCGGCGGTCGATCAGCAACGCGCGGCGATTGCTGAGATCGCCCGCAGCGCCGAACAGGCGTCCATCGAAACCGGCCAGGTCGCCGATCAGCTTTCGGTCGTACAGGACACGGCCCAGGTCACCAAACGGTCCGGCGATCGACTGGCGGAAATCTCGGCCCGGCTCGACCGAGATGTCGGCGACATGCAGCGCCGGATCACGACGATGCTCCGCACCTCGGAAGGCGGCGACCGCCGAAAGATCGCCCGCACCCCGGTCGGAGTCCCGAGCCGGCTCGAGGTTGCCGGACAGGTGCTGGAAGGACATACGATCGACCTGTCCGAAGCCGGCGCTCTTTTCTTCCCGGGCCTGGAGGAGTCGGCGAGCGGGCGCGACGGCACCCTGGTCTTGGGCGAATCAGGCCGGCTGGGATTTCGGATCGTCGCCACCAGCCCGCTTGGCGCGCACCTGCAGTTCGTCGCACCGTCGGCGGCGAACAAGGCGGTCATCGAGGAGTTCGTCAACGCAGCGCAAGCGATCGACGGGCCGATGGTCACCATGTGCACGGAGGCGGCGCAGACTCTTGCCCAGCGGATGACTGAAGCGCTCAATGCCGGTCAGATCGATCTCCAGGGTCTGTTCGACGACGACTATGTGCCGATCGCCGGCAGCGACCCGCTGCAATACAGGACTCGGTTCGTCGACCTGACGGACCAGCTGTTCCCGCCGATCCAGGAGCCGATCGTGTCGCGCGACAGCCGCATCGTGTTCTGCGCGGCCGTCGACCGGAACGCATATCTGCCGACCCACAATGCCGCCTATTCGAAACCCCAGCGCCCCGACGACCCGGTCTGGAACACTGCCAATTGCCGCAATCGTCGGATCTTCGACGATCGGGCCGGCCTTCTGGCCGCCCGCAATACCAAGGACTTCCTCGTCCAGAGCTATGTGCGCGACATGGGGGGCGGCAACCGACAAGTCCTCAAGGAAGCCGACTGCCCGATCACCATCAACGGGCGCATCTGGGGGAACCTCCGCCTCGCCTATCGAACCTGACTGCGCCCGCGACGCCGCAACATGATGCGCGTCAAGGCGGCCTGAGTCCGGCCCGGTACGATCGATGCCAGCGATCTTGGTAATCGCAGAGCACAGCATCAGGAGGACCGCATGGTCGAGGGACTTCCGTCGCATTCAGAGTGGTGGCCACAAGTCGTCGATCCGTTGCGGCGGTTCGGCCACCGGGTCGCCGAGTTTTTCAGCCCGCCGTCCGACGCCTCGTCGCGCGACGATGCCTATGTGATCGAGGTCGAACTGCCTGGCGTGAAGGAGGAGGACATCACCGTCGAGGTCCACGGCGACATCATGACACTGAGCGGCGAGAAGCGCTCCGCCCGGGACGAGAAGACCGACACCTACATCTTCTCCGAACGGACCTACGGCGCGTTTCGCCGATCCTTCCGCCTGCCGCCCGATGTCGACGACGCGGCGATCGAGGCCCATACCGAGGACGGCATCCTGCGGGTGACCCTGCCCAAGCACGCCGAACCGAGCGACGGCAAGCGTCGGATCGAAATCAAGCGCAAGGCGCCGGCCGGGGTCACCGGCGATCCGCGGCCGAATTTCGAGTAGCGGCGGCGGGTGGAGCCGGGTCGGACGGACAGATGCTCGGTCAGTAGAACAGCTGGTAGAGCGCCTGGGCGATATCGCTTTCGAGCGGGAAGGACAGCATGCCCATCACCGAGTATCCGAGCATCCAGGGCATCGCATAGAAGCGGAACATGTAGAAGAACCAGGCGACGTAGAGGAGCACCACCGGATCGGCCAGAAACCCCGGCGTGATCGGCTTGAACGCGGCGAGGAGAGGGTTCGTCGACCGCACGAACACTCTCATGAAGAAGAAGTCGGAGTTGATCGGCAGGAAGACGTTCATGGCCGACCGGCCGATCAGGGTCCACATGATGACGCCGAGCAGGTAGTCGACCACCAGAACCCAAAGCGGAAACGCGTCCACCGCTGCACCCTCCAAGCACCGAACGAAACGGCCCCGAACAAAATCGGGGCGGGACCGAAGTCCCGCCCCGTTTTCTTAGTGTGTCCAGGCCCTAGTGGGAAGCACCCAGGATGGCCTTGCCGCTGGGATCGCGGGTCTCGTCGACCATCGCCTGGATCTCGGCATCAGGTGCCTCGGTCGCCAGGCTGACAACCACCATCAGGATCAGACTGACCGGCATCCCGATCATGCCGAACCGCAGATGGTCGATGCCCAGCCACGGGGTTCCACCGGTGTACACGTAGTACAGGTAGATCGTTCCCGCGAGGAACCCTCCGGCCATACCGGCGATCGCCCCCTGGCGGTTAGCGCGCTTCCACCACACGCCGAGCACAAGAGGGAAGAACAGGCCGGAACAGGCGAAGCCGAAGGCCCAGGCAACCGCGCCAAGGATCCCGGTGAGCTTCAGGCTGGCCACAGCCGCCCCTGCCGCACCGATGCCGAGCAGCAGAACACGGGCAACGATGAGTCGGATCCGGGTATCCGCCTTCGGATCGATGATCTTGTAGTAAAGATCGTGGCTGAGGGCGTTGGCGATCGCCAACAGCAACCCGTCGGCGGTCGACATTGCTGCCGCCATGCCGCCGGCCGCTACCAGGCCGGAGATGACATAAGGCAGGCCGGCAATCTCCGGCGTTGCCAGCACGACGATATCCGGCCGCATGAAGAACTCGTTCAACTGCAGCAGGCCATCGCCGTTGCTGTCGGACACCGCGAGCATCCCCACCGCGCTCCACTTCTGGATCCACTCGAGCGCGTTCACGTTGGCGATTGACTTGCCGATGACCGCGGTCGCGAGGTTCGGGTCCAGCAGCTGCAGCTTGGTGAGCGTGGCAAGCGCCGGCGCCGTGAAGTACAGCAGGAAGATGAAGAACAGCGACCAGGAGACCGACTTTCTGGCGGCCCGGACGGTCGGAGTCGTGAAGTACCGCATCAGGATGTGCGGCAACGACGCGGTCCCCGCCATCATGGTCAGAGCCAGGGTCACGAACTTCCAGGCGGCCAGACCGGTACCGGGATCGTTGTGGGGCGTTGTCAGCACCCTGACACCCGGGAACGATGCGGTCGCCGCCGCCCCGAGACCGAGCACGGCTTCGAGTTCGGTGATCCGCGCCACGGCATCGCCGTAGGAGAAGTGCGGAATGATGCCGAAACCCTGCTTGTTGGACATCCAGATCACCGGAACCAGGTAGGCGATGATCAGCACGATTTACTGAGCCACGTGGGTCCAGGTGACGGCCCGCATGCCGCCGAACATCGAGCACAGCAGGATTCCGAGCAGTCCGAACCAGACGCCGACCTCAAACGGGATCTGCAGCGCCCGGGCCGCGATGGTTCCGGTCGCGTTGATCTGGGCGGTCACATAGGTGAACGACGCCACCACGAGAACCACGACGGCCACAAATCTGGCCGTGTTGCCGCCATATCGCGTGCCGATGAAGTCGGGCACGGTGTAGCAGCCGAACTTGCGCAGATAGGGCGCCATCAGGGAGTTGACCAGCACGTAGCCGCCGGTCCAGCCGACCACGAATGCCAGATAACCGTGGCCACCGAAGTAGACGCCGCCGGCCAGCGCCACGAAGGACGCACCCGACATCCAGTCTGCGGCCGTGGCCATGCCGTTGAACAACGGCGGCACTTCTCGGCCCGCGAGATAGTAGGCGTCGACCTGCATCGTTCGGGAAAGCCAACCGATGCCGGCATAGATGGCAATGGTGAAGACAACAAACAGGATCCCGATCGTGTCGGCTCCGACCCCCATTTGCTCGAGGATCGCCATGAGACCGATGAACACGACGAAACCGCCTGTGTACATGCCGTAGATCTTCGGCAAATTGTCGATGAAGCTGCTTTTCATGATATCGCGTCCTCCATCACTCTTCGCCGAAACCGGCTTCATCGTCGATCTTGTCCTGCAGCTTGTTGTGGACGTAGATCAGGACGACAAAGACAGCGAGCGACCCCTGCACGGCGAAGTAGTAGCCGAGCGGGAATCCGATGAAGCTCATCGCGTTCAGATCCTTGGCAAACCAGTGGACCACGAAGGCGAATATGAACCAGATTACCAATACGATGATGGTCAGGTTCTTGGTTTTGGCCTAGTGCTGGGCTCTTCGTTCCGCTTGGTCTTCAGCCATTCTTTCCTCCCAAGTGGCAACACCCCGAACGGACACCTCAACCGTCCTGTTCTGAATTGCGTGCTTGTCGGATCGGATACTTTGAGGCTGTTTCGGAGCGTGCTAGATTAAGATAATTCTTTGCTGTTTTGAAACTTGATTGAGAAACCGTCTTGTTTAGAAGAATTCTAAATACACTTTCGTCGTTCAAGAGAACTTTTGGCATACGGTTCGACAGGGGGCCGATCGGGACCGTCGACGACCTCGCATTCTTCGTTCAGACTCGGTCATCGTACATCGCGCAGACCGCCCTATACGGCTACCTGAAGACCCGGATGGGCACGCGCTTCAGAGCAATGTTCGAGGACGACGTCTTCTCGGCCGCGATCCGGAGTGCAGCCGTCAAACTGTTCGTCTCGTGCCTCGGCGACCTGACGATCTTCACCGCCGGGCACGCCGCAAGCGCCATTGGCATGACGCCGGGCGACGCCGAGGCCCTCGCCCGCAAGTGCTTTCGCCGAGGCCTGGAGGGTGGCCTTAAGGATCTGAATCCAGAAGATATTCTGGAGGATGCACTGGCCATATTCGATCGGCGTGTCACAACAACGGACTGGTCGGCGGTCGCTGAGGGCGAAGCCGCATTCGCCGGCAGTGCCGCCGATCTGGTGCGCTTCGCCCCGGTCATCGACGAGTTCAAGGACCTCGACCGCGAGATCGTCACCAACTCGATCCGGTTCCGATGGCATGATGTGCGCACCCAGGCGCGAAAGCGGATCGATCCGGCGGCGATCGGTTTGGACTGGGCGGCCCGATCGCCGGATGCGGCCACCGCATGAGTTTCACGCCGGTATCGACGGATCTAGACGCGACCCCGCTCGGGTCACTCCCAGCCATCGTCCTCGACACCGAAACCACCGGCCTGGATACAAAAAACGACCGAATCGTCGAGATCGGTGCAGTCCGCCTGGATTCGGCGCGAATCGGATTACCCGACACATACGCCGCCCTGGTGCGCCCGGACGTACCGATACCCGAGCCGGCCACCGGGATTCATGGCATCAGCGACGCCGATGTCGCCAGCGCAGCCCCGTTCTCCGAAGCCATGCCGGCCTTTACGCGCTGGGCCGGCCCACGGATCGTCATCGGCTACTCGATCGGTTTCGATCTCGCAATTCTGGCGGCGGAACACGGCCGACGCGGAATGCCGTGGACGCCGCCCCGCGTGCTCGATGTCCGCCACCTGCTTCAGGCGCTGGCCCCCAACCTGCCTGACGATTCACTCGAGACCATCGCCAACTGGCTCGGGGTCGAGGTGGCGAACCGCCACCGCGCCCTTGGCGACGCCCAGGCCACCGCGGACGTCTTTCGCGCTCTGGTTCCCCGGCTGCGGGATCGCGGCATAACCACATTGGCCGAGGCGGAACGGGCTTGCCGGTCCCTGACCGCGCGTCTGGATACCGAAGCCGCGGCCGGTTGGGTAGGCGGGGGCTTGGCCGCCGACACATTCCGGCGGATTGACAGCTTTCCCTATCGCCATCGGGTGCGGGACCTGATGGCCTCGCCACCCCTGTCGGTCGCGGACGATACGACGCTGCGCGACGCGATCACCACGATGACCGAACACAAGGTCAGTTCCCTCGTCTTCCAACCCCGGGACGGGACGACCCCACCGGGGATCGTCACCGAACGGGATGTCCTGCGCGCCATCGTTCGCAGTGACGCCGCCGCTTTGACATCCACCGTCGTCGAGGTCGGCAGCCGGCCACTCGTCACCGTGGATGCCGACGAGTACGTCTACCGGGCGATGACGCGGATGTCGGCGGGCGGGTTCCGCCACCTGGGCGTCACGGAAACCGACGGCGCACTGATCGGTGTGCTCAGCGCGCGCGATCTGCTCCGACAGCGCGCTCAGGAAGCGGTGTCGATCGGAGATGCCATCGACCGGGCGGCGACGAAGGACGATCTGGGACGCGTCTGGTCGAAACTGACTCCGGTCGTTCGCTCGCTGGTGGAAGAGAAGGTGGACGTCCGCGATGTCGCCGCGATCATCTCCCGGGAGCTGCGGGCGCTCTGCCGGCGCGCCTGCGACCTTTCGCTGGAGGCGATGCAACACGCGGGGCACGGACCGCCGCCGACACGGTTCGCTGTCCTGGTTCTGGGGTCCGGTGGCCGGGGGGAAAGCCTGCTGGCCATGGACCAGGATAACGCCATCGTCTATGGCGACAGCGCCGACACGACGGCGGCAGACCGGTGGTTCGAGACGTTCGCCAGGGGCTTCAGCGACATCCTGAACGATGTTGGCGTGTCCTATTGTTCCGGCGGCGTCATGGCCAGCAAGGCCGAGTGGCGGAGGGATGTCGCCGGCTGGCGGGACACCATCGGATCCTGGCTGACCCGGTCGAGGCCGGAGGACATCCTGAGGTCGGACATCTTCTTCGACGCCGTTGCGGTGTACGGGGATGAGGGAATGGCCGAAACCCTGTGGCGGGATGCCGTCAGCGCCGCACAGGACACCCGCGTTTTTCTGCGCCTGCTCGCCCTCAACGCCGCTAAGGTGGAACCGCCGATCGGCCTTTTCGGGCGGTTCAGGTCGCAGGAGGGTCGGATCGATCTCAAGCTCGGCGGCGTGATGGCGATCTTCTCGGCCGCCCGGGTCCTCGCCCTTCAGCACGGCCTGGATGCCGCTCAACACCCGAGCGTCTGCGCGCGGCGGGCGCCGCCGGCAGCGCCTCCGCAGCCGCGATCGACGACCTGATCGAGGCCCATCGCATTCTTCTGGAGCAGATCCTGCGGCAACAGCTCCGGGACATTCCCCGCGGCATACCGTTGTCCAACCGGGTCGCGCCGGCGGAACTCTCCGGTCACGAGCGCCAGGAACTCAAATGGGCTCTGGAGCGGGTGTCGGACGTGCCGGGCCTGCTCGGAACCCCGTTACTGGGCTGACGCCCGGTGTTGCCGGGGCGCAGGCGAACGCCCGGTGCCCGCTTCAACTGTCCGATGGGGTCGGCGTGGCGGCGAGTGTCCGAATCCGTTCGATCCCCGCCGTCAGCGCCGACTGCAGCAGGACGTGGTCCAGGCCATAGGCGATGAGCCGGAAGCCGAGCGCCCAGTAGCGCTCGAGCCAGTCGGCATCGGCAGCCAGGAACCCCGCCGGTTTACCGGCGGCGTCGGCCGCGGCGACGATGCGCCGAACCGCGGCCATATAGTCCGGGTGATCGAACTGACCGGCCAAGCCCATGGATCCGGTCAGGTCGAAATGCCCGAGCCAGACCACATCAACGCCGTCCACCGCGGCAATCGCCTCGACATTCTCGAGACCCCGCGCCGTCTCGACCAGAGCGATCACCAGGGTCCGTTCCCGGGCGTCACGGACCTTGCCGAGCGGATCGCCTGGCCGGTAGTCATCGTGGGCGATGCCGAAGGCCGCCCCCCGTTGACCGTCCGGCGGATAGTGCGCGGCCGCGACGATCCGTCGGGCCTGCTCGGGCGTCTCGACCATCGGCACCATGATGCCATGGGCACCGATGTCGAGCGCCCGGGCGATCATCGGATAGTCGCCCGACGGGACCCGGACAAGTGGTGCGAGATCGAGCCCTCGGCAGCCGGCAACCTGCTGCTTGAGGGTTTCGAACGACACGCCGGAATGCTCCATGTCGTAGAGCACGAAATCGGCGCCGGTCGCCACCACGATCGCCGGCAGGCCGGGTACGAAAAATTCAAACACCATGGTACCCGCGGCCGTGCCGTCGCGTGCCAGACGGCTCTTGAGATCTGATGTCATCCGCTCCCCCATCTGCCTCTTCTGCCCTCTCTATTCCGCGTCGAACCCGTCGAAGGTCGCCCGCATGCGCTCGGCATCCGCAGCCACGCCGGTGAACAGCTCAAAAGCGCCGGCCGCCTGATGGACCGCCATCCCGGCACCGGACAGGACCCGGCAACCGGCCGCGCGGGCGGCCGCCAGAAACGCGGTCTCCAGTGGAAAATAGACGATGTCGACGACCCAGTGCCGGACGGCCAGCGCTCCGGTCGGAATCGGGGTCCCCGGATGGTCGGCCATGCCGATCGGGGTCGCATTGACCACCCCGTCGACCGCACCCAGAACCATCAGGGGATCGGCAATCGCCTCGACCTCGGCGGCGCGGGCGCCTGCGGACAGCTGCGCCGACAGATCCCGCGCCCGTGCCGGCTGGGCGTCGGCAATCAGAAGGCGCGTGACACCGATCTCCAGCAGGGCGCTGGCGACCGCTGCGCCAGCCCCGCCCGCACCGAGCAGGAGGACGGTATCCCTGGGCATTTCAGCCATTTCGCGACGGAAACTCTCGGCGAAGCCCAGGACGTCCGTGTTGTGGCCGATCCGCCGGCCGGCTTGAAACACCACCGTGTTGATGGCGCCGATCGCGCGCGCCGGGGCCGACACCTCGTCGACCAGCGCCACGGCATCGCGCTTGAACGGATGGGTGACGTTCACACCGGCAAATCCGCAGAGCTCCGCTGCCCGCAGCAGGTCGGCGAGGGACGGTACCGGATCACTTATCAGGTCGAGGTCGAGCCGCCGGTAGACATAGCGCAGGCCCAGCCGCGCGCCTTCCACCTCATGCATGCGGGGCGTGCGCGACGGGCCGATACCACGCCCGATGAGGCCGACCAGAACGGTCCGCCCGGTACCGCGCCTCAGGTCTCCGCGGGTCACAGCCCACGCTGATGAACGATGGTGCCGCCGAGCACCGTCATGTCGACCTGGACATCCCGAATCTCATCCGGCGGAACCGTGAAATAGTCGCGGTCCAGGACCGCGATGTCGGCCAGCTTACCGACCTCGAGCGATCCCTTCAGATGCTCTTCGCGGCCGGCATAGGCCCCGAGCCACGTATAGGCGCGCAGGGCCTCGATAGGCGTGATCGCCTGGACGGCATCCAGATCGCCGCCGGTATCGGACTTGCGGTTGACCAGCGACCAGAGTGCGAGAAACGGGTTCGCCTTGCAGACCATGGCGTCAGAATGCCCGGGGGCCACGATCCCGGCGTCGATCAGGGAGCGGTGCGGCCACATCCGGCCCATCGCCGCCTGTCCGCGGTTGGCGATATAGGCGTCACCGAGGTCGTACATGAACCCCGTCGCCGAACTGTCGATCACGTTGAGGCGCTTCAACCGGTCCTGAAGGTTGGGCGTAACGTAGCAGCAATGCTCGACCCGCATGCGATGGTCGGCGATCGGGTGGGTGTCGAGGCAATGCTGGATGGCGTCCAGGGCGAAATCGATCCCGCGGTCGCCGACCCCCTCGATCATCACTTGCAGCCCGGCCCGATGGGCGTTCCGCGCGCGGCTCTTCAGATCCTCAAGCTCGTACCGTAGGACCCCGGTGTTGGGATCTGGCTCGCCTTCGATCTTACGGCCGATATAGGGCTCGTAATAGGCGGCCGTACGGCCGGAGGTCGAGCAGTCGGGGCACCATTCGACACCGATCACCCGCACCCAGTCGTCGCCGAAACCGGAACGGATGCCGGCGTCGACCGTCGCCTCCACCAGGCCGGCCTCGCGCCCTGAGACGATAATGCCGACCCGCATGGCCAGGCGCCCCGCATCCTTCATCATCTGATAGGCCTGGATCGCCTTCGACGGGGTGAGCGAGTTGTAGACCGACGTGATCCCGTAGGCGGTCCACTCGGCGAACACCCGCTCCAGCCCGTCGGCGATGCTCTCGGGCGTATCGCCGTCATGAATGCGATCGAGGAACAGGTGGGCGGCCATCTCGCGCACCAGGCCGGTCAGTTGCCCGGTCTCGGGATGTTTGTCGAAATGGCCGAACTCGGGGTCAGGGGTCGACTCGTCGATCCCAAGCTCCGCGAAGGCCCGGCTGTTGGCGGGCCCGATATGGCCGTCGGTGCGCAGGATGAACAGCGGCCTGCCCTTGGCCGCCGTATCCATCTCCTCGATCGTCGGATAGCCGCCGGACTTGTTCTCGTTGAGACGGTAGCCGGCGATCCAGTCATCCGGGCCACGGGCGTCGGCGGCATCGGCAATCCGGGCCAGCAGGGCCTCGCGGCTTTGGATCCGGTCGGGACTCAGGAGCTCCCAGGAGGCCAGCCGCGCGGCATAGGAATCCGGATGGCAGTGGCTGTCGACGATGCCCGGAATGGCAGTCTGGCCGGCGAGATCGACGCTGAGCGTTTCCGGACCGGCCAATGCCTCCACCGATCGGTTGTCGCCCAGGGCCACGATCCGGCCGTCCCGCGCTGCCAGCGCCTCGACGATCCTGTCCTCACCGTCGAGGGTGGCGATCTTGCCGGAGGTCAGCACCAGGTCGGCATGCAGTGATGTCATCGGCGAGGTCATCGGCTCGGCTTCTGTCGGCGGCTGAGATCGCAACGCTACGATCGTGTCCCGGAATCCTTGCCAGGAACAGCCGCGGGGACAAGGTCCAACATGGCCCGGGAGAGTGCCCTGCCGCTGCGCACGCGTTCCTGGATCGCTCCTCGCCGACACGACGCGTTGGATTGGTCCTGTTGCCGCTTTTGTGGGCAATAGAATGCTGCACTGCAAAAAACAAAGCCAGACCGTGTCCCGGCTGTCCGACGCATTAATCGATAAACCACTGAATTCTAACACTGGTCGTGCAAAGAACGGCATGGCGAGCGTATGGCACGAGTCCTGCGAATGAGTCCCCCCTGGCGCGGGCGAACCGCTCGCAACCATGAGGGCTTCCATATGAAAATAACGAACCTTTTGAAGGGGTCCGTCCTTGGACTCGCCACCGGCCTGGCCCTGTCCTCCGCGGTGCACGCGGAAGACACGATCAAGGTGGGTATCCTGCACTCTCTCTCGGGCACCATGGCGATCAGCGAGACGACGCTGAAGGACGCCATGCTGATGCTGATCGAGCAGCAGAACGAAAAAGGCGGTCTGCTGGGCAAGAAGCTCGAGCCCGTGGTTGTCGATCCCGCCTCCGACTGGCCGCTGTTCGCTGAGAAGGCCCGCGAACTGATCGCGGTCGAGAAGGTTTCGGCGGTGTTCGGCGCCTGGACCAGTGTCTCCCGCAAGTCCGTGCTGCCGGTATTCGAGGAGCTGAACAGCCTGCTGTTCTACCCGGTGCAGTACGAAGGCGAGGAAAGCCAGCGCAACGTCTTCTATACCGGTGCGGCGCCGAATCAGCAGGCGATCCCGGCGGTCGACTATCTGGCTGATGTCGAGGGCGTGGAGCGCTGGGTCCTGGCCGGCACCGACTACGTCTACCCGCGCACGACCAACAAGATCCTCGAGACCTATCTGAAGGACAGCGGCGTCGCCGCTGAGGACATCATGATCAGCTACACGCCGTTCGGACATTCCGACTGGCAGACGATCGTGTCCGACATCAAGGCGTTCGGTTCGGCCGGCAAGAAGACGGCTGTCGTTTCGACCATCAACGGCGACGCCAACGTGCCGTTCTACAAGGAGCTCGCCAACCAGGGCATCAAGGCCGAGGACATTCCGGTGGTCGCCTTCTCCGTCGGTGAAGAGGAACTCGCCGGCATCGACACCGGTCCGCTGGTCGGCCACCTCGCCGCCTGGAACTACTTCATGTCGGCCGACACCGAGGAGAACGAGGCCTTCATCGAAGCCTGGCACGAGTTCATCGGTGACGAGGACCGGGTGACCAACGATCCGATGGAAGCCCATTACATCGGCTTCAACATGTGGGTCAAAGCGGTCGAGAAGGCCGGCACTACCGACGCCGACGCGGTCATCGACGCGATCGTCGGCGTCAGCGTTCCGAATCTGACCGGCGGCTACTCGGCGATGATGCCGAACCACCACATCACCAAGCCGGTGCTGATCGGCGAGATCCAGGACGACGGCCAGTTCGAAACCGTCTTCGAGACCCCCGGTCTGGTGGTCGGCGATGCCTGGTCCGACTTTCTGCCGGACAGCAAGGACCTGATCGCTGACTGGCGGGCGCCGATGGGCTGCGGCAACTTCAACACCGCGACCGGCCGCTGCAGCGGCCAGGGCAGCTGATCGCCCTGCAGAACCCGGGGGGCCCGCCTGCAGCGGACCCCCCGACCTTTCCAGCCAAACACTAGAACCCACCTCAAACGGGCAAACGGCAGACATGCGTCGCATTCTCCTGGCCGTCCTGGTCGTCGCCAGCGCCCTGTTCAGCGCGCCGTTGGCGGCACAGCAGGATGAGATCCGCGCCCTGATGGCCGAGCTCGCCGGCGCGAAATTCAAGAAGACAGCCGAAGTCGTCGCCAACCTCGCGGCTACCGGCGACCCGGCGGTGGTTCCGGTTCTGACGGCGCTCGGTGCCGGCGACCTTTTCTTCCGGAAATCCGACAACGCGATCTTCGTCGCCGTCAAAGACGGCAGACGCTATCAGTTGAGCGACCCGCTGACCGGGGCCGCGGCCGGGGATGCGGGCCGGCGCGAGGTCAAGAAGATCCGGGTCAACAACAGCCTGCGCCGCGCGATCCGGGCGGCGATCGGCACCCTGACCCTGCTGAGCCCGGACCGCGCCACTCGGCGCGCGGCCGCGGAAGCCATCCTGAAGAGCCGCGATCCCGACGCCATCCCCGCTCTCGATACCGCGATCGCGGCGGAGCAGGACGAGCGGACCCGCGGCCTGATGGAGCGGGCCCGCGCCGCCGCAGTGCTGAACAGCACCGCCGGCGGACCGGAGAAACTCGAGGCGGTGTCGGTCATCGCCGCCCGCGCCGACCAGGACGCACGGTCGATCTTGCTGGCCGCCCTGGAAGGCGCCGAACCGGCCCTGGCCGACGCCATCACCACCGCGGTCGCCGAGGTCGAGCGTAGCCTCGCTCTGTGGTCGATGGCCCAGAACGTCTGGTACGGATTGTCGCTGGGGTCGGTGCTGCTGCTGGCTGCCATCGGCCTCGCCATCACCTTCGGGGTTATGGGCGTCATCAACATGGCCCATGGCGAGATGGTGATGATCGGCGCCTATGTGACCTTCGTGGTGCAGGAGATCATCCGCACCCAGGCCCCGGCCTTGTTCGATGTCTCGCTGCTGATCGCCCTGCCCTTGGCGTTCGGCGTCGCAGGGGCAGTGGGCATCGCTATTGAGCGCGGCGTGATCCGCTTTCTCTATGGCCGGCCGCTCGAAACCCTTTTGGCCACCTGGGGCCTGTCGCTGATCCTGCAGCAGGCGGTCCGCACCATTTTCGGACCGACCAATCAGGAAGTCGGGGCACCCAGCTGGATGAGCGGCGCGTTCGAGCTCGGAGGCCTGACCCTGACCTACGGCCGGGTCTGGATCATCGTGTTCGCGCTGGTCGTGTTCGCCGCCCTGGTGATCGTCCTGCGCCGGACCAATTTCGGCCTGCAGACGCGTGCGGTGACCCAAAACCGCCGCATGGCTGGATCCATGGGCATCCGCACGAACTGGACCGACGCGCTGACCTTCGGGCTCGGGTCCGGAATCGCCGGTGTTGCCGGAGTCGCCCTGTCGCAGATCGACAATGTCAGCCCCAATCTCGGCCAGTCCTACATCATCGACAGTTTCATGGTCGTGGTGTTCGGCGGGGTCGGCAATCTCTGGGGCACCCTGGTCGGGGCCCTGTCGCTCGGGGTGCTCAACAAGTTCCTGGAACCCTACGCCGGCGCCATGCTCGGCAAGATTCTGGTTCTGGTCTTCATCATCCTGTTCATCCAGAAGCGGCCGCGCGGGTTGTTCGCCCTCAAGGGCCGGGCGGTGGATCAATGACCGGCACCGCTCTCAGCCGATGGCTCGGCGGGCCCGGCTGCATCCTGCTGATCGCCCTGGCGGTTGCCGCGGTCTACGTCCCGGCCGCCAACCAGCTGTTCCCGCCGGACTCGCCACTGCACATCGAGACCGTGACCGTGGTGCTGCTGGGCAAGTACCTGTGCTTCGCGATCCTGGCCCTTTCGATCGACCTGGTCTGGGGCTATTGCGGGATCCTGTCGCTTGGCCACGGGGCGTTCTTCGCCCTCGGCGGCTACGCCATGGGCATGCATCTGATGCGTGAGATCGGCAGCCGCGGCGTCTACGGCAACCCGGTGCTGCCCGACTTCATGGTGTTCCTGAACTGGTCGGAACTGCCCTGGTACTGGCACGGGTTCGACCAGTTCTGGTTCGCCCTGCTGATGGTCGTCCTGGTTCCCGGCGCGCTCGCCTTCGCCTTCGGCGCGCTGGCCTTTCGCTCCCGGGTGACCGGCGTCTACCTCTCAATCATCACCCAGGCGATGACCTTCGCCCTGATGCTGGCGTTCTTCCGCAACGAGATGGGCTTCGGCGGCAACAACGGGTTGACCGACTTCAAGGACGTGCTGGGCTTCGATCTGCAGGCGGACGGGACGCGGATCGGCCTGTTTCTGCTGTCGGTGCTCACCCTGGCGGCGGCCTTCATCCTGTGCCGCATGATCGTCCTGTCGCGCCTCGGCAAGGTGCTGATCGCGGTCCGCGATGCCGAAAGCCGGGCGCGGTTCATCGGCTACCGGGTGGAACGCTACAAGCTGTTCGTGTTCACGATCTCGGCCATGATGGCCGGTCTGGCGGGCGCCCTCTACGTCCCCCAGGTCGGGATCATCAACCCCAGCGAGTTCACGCCCGCCAACTCGATCGAGGCGGTGATCTGGGTCGCCGTCGGTGGCCGCGGCACCCTGGTCGGGGCGGTGATCGGCGGCATCGGCGTCAACATGGGCAAGAGCTACTTCACCGGCGCCCTCCCGGAACTCTGGCTGTTCGCGCTCGGCGGTCTGTTCATCCTGGTCACCCTGTTCATGCCGCGTGGCATCCTCGGCCTGGTGTCGGACTGGCGGCCGCGCCGCCGCAATGCGACGCCATCGGGCAGCAGCGATACCCCGGCCGAGCCCGCCGCCGCGTCCGAGGAACGGGCATGACCCAGGAGCTCACGCCGACGGTCCTGTATCTCGACGGGGTCAGCGTCGCCTTCGACGGGTTCAAGGCGCTGAACGATCTGTCCTTCGTCGTGGCGCCCGGTGAGATGCGGGCCATCATCGGCCCGAATGGGGCGGGCAAGACCACGATGATGGACGTCATCACCGGCAAGACCCGACCGGACAGCGGTGCCGTGCTGTTCGACGGCAGTCACGATCTGACCCGGCTCGATGAGGCGGCAATCGCCGAACTCGGGATCGGACGCAAATTCCAGCGGCCCACCGTGTTCGAGAGCCACAGCGTGCGCGACAACATCGTGCTGTCGCTCGCCGGCAAGCGCTCGGTTGTCGAAACCCTGTTCGCGCGGTCCGACCCCCGGGAGCGCGAGCGGATCGACCGTCTGCTCGAGCGCATCGACCTCGCCGACCGGGCCGACGAGCAGGCCGCTAACCTCAGCCACGGCCAGAAGCAGTGGCTCGAGATCGGCATGCTGCTGGCCCAGGACCCGCAACTGCTGCTGGTCGACGAACCGGTCGCCGGCATGACGGACGCGGAAACCGTCCAGACCGCCACCCTGCTGCGCGAGATCGCCAAGGACCACTCGGTGGTCGTCGTCGAACACGACATGGCCTTCGTGCGGGACCTCGATGTCATGGTGACGGTGCTGCACGAAGGCTCGGTCCTGGCGGAAGGGTCGCTCGACCATGTGAGCAACGATGACCGGGTCATCGAGGTGTACCTTGGCCGATAACCGGAGAGCGTGGTGCTGACGACCGAATCCCTGACGCTGCACTATGGTGCGGCCCAGATCCTGTGGGGGATCGACCTGGACGCCCAGCCCGGCCGCGTTACCTGCGTCCTGGGCCGCAACGGGGTCGGCAAGTCCAGCCTGCTGCGGGGGATCACCGGGCAGCATCCGGTCAGCGGCGGCCGGGTCCTCTGGAAGGGTGAGGATGTCACCAGCTTGCCGCCCTTCGAACGGGCCCGGGCCGGGATCGCCTACGTGCCCCAGGGCCGGGAGATCTTCCCGCTGCTGACCGTGCGCGAGAACCTGCAGACCGGCTATGCCTGCCTGCCGGCTCGGGCACGCAGCGTGCCCGACGAGATCTTCGAGCTGTTCCCGGTTCTGAAATCGATGCTGGATCGCCGGGGCGGCGACCTGTCCGGCGGCCAGCAGCAGCAGCTCGCCATCGCCCGCGCCCTGGTGACCCGGCCCGGCCTGTTGATCCTGGACGAGCCGACCGAGGGCATTCAGCCCTCCATCATCAAGGACATCGGCCGGGCCATCGAGATCCTGCGCGACCGGGGTGAAATGGCGATCCTGCTGGTCGAGCAGTATCTCGACTTCGCCAAGGCGCTGGCTGACAGCGTGCTGGTGATGCGGCGCGGCCGCGTTGTCTATTCCGGCACCCCGGACGGCCAGGGATCGGACGAGATCGATCGCCTGATGGGCCTGGCCTGAGCTGAACCCATCCCGCACGTCCCGGGCTTGCCCCGGGGCCCAGGCACGAGGCGTGCTGGACCGTCGACCAAGACCTCCAGCTTTCCAGCGCGCGGCTCTCCTAGGTCCCGGGGCAAGCCCGGGACGTGAGGATGAGGTGGCTTGCGGTTGAGGCCCGATCAGGCTCTAACGGTCGCCATGAGCGCGATGTTCGAGGAACTGGATTACCGACCGACGCCGATCGGCGCCCTCAGCCTGCGGCGGCGGCGTGACCTGCGGACCGGCGAGGACATCTTCGAGATCAAGCTCGGCGACGCCTTCCTGATGTCGAGCAACGTCACTGCCTCGGAGATCGCCCTGGCGGAACTCGGTCTGGCGGCGCTGGACCGGGACCGGGCCGATGTCGTCGTCGGCGGCCTCGGCCTCGGCTACACCGCCCGCGCGGTGCTGGACAACCCGACGGTCGCAGCACTCCTGGTCGTCGAGGCTTTCGAGCCGGTTGCCGACTGGCATCGCGAGGGCCTGCTGCCGCTTGGACCTGCTATCTCCGGCGACCCGCGCTGCCGGTTCCTTGTTGCCGACTTCTTCGCCCTGGCCGGGAGCGAAGCCGGGTTCGACCCGGACCAGCCCGGCCGCCGCTTCGATGCCGTCCTGCTGGACATCGATCACGCGCCGGACTTCGTCCTGGACGAGGGCCATGCCGGCTTCTACCGGCCCGACGGCCTGTCGCGCATGGCCCGCCATCTGAAGCCCGGCGGGGTGTTCGCGCTGTGGTCCAACGATCCGCCGGACCAGGGCTTTATCGCCGTCCTGGCCGAGGTGTTCGACGACGCCCGGGCGGAGCCGGTAGCGGTCCCGGCCCCCGACGGCGAGCGGACGTTCACGCAGACTGTGAACCTCGGCCGTCACCGGGAGCCATGAGCCCGGGCTTCGCCTGCCCCGTATGCCGCACTCCGGAAACCGGGGCCTTTATGGAAGTCGACGGCCGGCGCTATCGGCGCTGTCCGACCTGTGAGGCGACCTTTCTCCAGCCCGACCAGCGGCCCGACCGGGACGCTGAGTTCGCCCACTATCGCCGCCACGACAACCGGATCGACGACCCGGACTACCGACGTTTTCTGCGCCGGCTGGCGGATCCGCTGCTGGCCCGCCTGGCCGCGGCCAGCCACGGCCTCGACTTCGGCTGCGGGCCCGGCCCGGCGCTGGCCGCCATGCTGGTTGAGGCCGGGCATACCGTCGCCCTGTACGATCCGTTCTTCGCACCGGACACCCGCGCCCTGGAAAGCACATACGACTTCATCACCTGCACGGAAGTCGTCGAGCATCTGCATCATCCGGCCGGGGTGTTCGATCGGCTGGATGCTTTGCTGCGGCCAGGCGGCTGGCTGGCGGTCATGACCTGCTTCCAGACCGACGACGCGCGCTTCGCCCATTGGCACTATCGGCGCGACCCAACCCATGTCGTGTTCTACCGCGAGGAGACGCTGCGCCGGGTTGCCGACGCCCGTGGCTGGTCCTGCGACATCCCGATCAAGGACGTGGCCCTGATGGGCAAAGCGGGCTCGGCGGAACGGGTTGGCGAGCCCCAGCACCCGTGACATAGACTGGCGGGTGTTCCCTGAAGGAGGGACTTGCCATGCTGTCAGACACCGAGATCGCCCACTATCGCGACAAGGGCTACGTCTTCCCGAACTACCGGCTGCCGGCCGACACCCTGGCGCGGATCCGCGAGGACCACGCCCGGCTGCTGGAGAGCCATCCCGAGTTCCGCGACAACTGCCCCGATCTGCTGAGCTATGACGCCGGGTTCCTCAACTACGCCCGCGATCCGGCGATCCTCGACATGGTGGCCCAGTTGATTGGTCCGGACATCGCGCTGTGGAACATGAGCTTCTTCGCCAAGCCGGCGCTGAACGGTAAGACCACGCCCTGGCATCAGGACGGCGCCTACTGGCCGATCCGCCCGCTGGCCACCTGCACTGTCTGGATCGCCGTCGACGAGGCGACGCCGGAGAACGGCTGCATGCGGTTCATCCCGGGATCCCACCGCGCCCGGGAGCTGGCCGGCCACCACCGCCGGGACGGCGACGACGTCACCCTGCACCAGGAACTGGACGCCGACGCCTTCGATCCGGCCGAAGCGGTCGACGTGGCCCTTGAGGCAGGCGCCATCTCCCTGCACGACGTCTATCTGTTCCACGGCTCGGAGGCGAACCGCTCCGACAAACCCCGGCGCGGCATGACTCTGCGGCTGATGCCGACCAGCTCGCACTACGACCGCGCGATCGCCCAGCGGATGTTCGAAGAGCGCGGCGACTACAATCAGGCCCTGCGCACCCTGTTCCTGATGCGCGGCACCGACCGGTGCGGGAAGAACGACTTCACGGTGAGACCGCTCAGATGACCGACGCTGCATCCCCTGCACCCGGCCAGGAACCCCATGCGGGCCGGACCGCCATCGTCACCGGGGCCGCCCGCGGTATCGGCCTGGCGGTGGCGCGAACCCTGCTCGACGGCGGCGTCCGGGTGGTGCTGGTCGACCGCGACCAGACCGCTTTGGAGACCGCCGCCGGCAGCCTCGGCGCTGCCGATCGGGTCGACCTCGCGGCCGTCGACGTTTCCGACGAAGCCGCCGTCAGCGCCCTGACCGGTCGCACGCAGAATCTGGCGATTCTCGTGAATTCGGCCGGGATCGCCGGGCCGACGGTGCCGATCACCGACTACCCGCTGGCGGATTTCGAGGCGGTGATGCGGGTCAACCTGACGGGTACGTTCCTGTTCTGCAAACACGCCGCCCCGCGCATGGCCGACGATGGCTGGGGCCGGATCGTCAACATCGCCAGCCTGGCCGGCAAGGAAGGCACCCCGAACGCGCCGGCCTATTCGGCCTCCAAGGCGGCGGTGATCGCGCTCACCAAATCGCTGGGCAAGGAACTGGCGGGCACCGGCGTGCTTGCCAATGCGGTCGCCCCGGCGGCCCTGGCCACCGACATGGTCTCCAACATGGACCCCGCCCATGTCGAGATCATGCTGTCGAAGAGCCCGTTGAGGCGTCTCGGCACCGCGGAAGAGTGCGCGGCGCTGGTCGCCTGGCTGGCCTCGGACGCCTGCAGCTTCTCGACCGGCGCCACCTTCGATCTGTCCGGAGGCCGGGCCGTCTACTAGCTCCGGACCGGTGCCGATGTCTTTTGGGCGTCAGTCCAGTACCGTCAGGATCTCCGCCAGCGGCTTCTTCATCTTGGCCGCTTTCGGGACGGTCGCGCCCTCGGCCGCGTGACCGGCGGCGATGATCATGACCGGTTTTTCCGACGCCGGGCGGTTCAACGACGTGTTCAGGAACTTCATCGGGTTCGGCGTGTGGACCAGGCTGGCGAGGCCGGCATGGTGCAGGGCGGTGATCAGGAACCCGGTGGCGATCCCCACACTCTCCGGCACGTAGTAGTTCTTGAACCGGGTCCCGTCGTCGAAATGCCCCCAGCGCTGGGCGAAGACGACGATCAGCCAGGGCACGATCTCCATATGCGGCTTGCTGGCCCCGGTGCCGATCGGCTCCAACGCCTTCAGCCACTCCGCGCCGGCGCCGCCGCCATAGAACGCGCGTTCTTCCTCCTCCGCTGCCTCGCGGATCTGCCGTTTGACCGCCGGATCCCCGATCGCGACGAAATGCCAGGGCTGGTGATTGGCCCCGCTGGGGGCGACCCCGGCGGTGCGGATACAGTCCTCGATGATGGCGCGCGGCACCGGCCTGTCACTGAAGTCGCGGATCGAATGGCGCCGTCGCATGGTGTCGTAGAAAGCCCGCGCCGCCGCCGCCGACTCCGCGTCCGAAAGATCGGGCCGGTCGGGCAGTGCGACCGCCTGATAGCCGCCGTGATCCCGGGTGAACATAAGCTGGTCCTCGCCGCCAAGAGACAGGGTGCTGACGGCTATCCTGGCGTCCTCAGACTCCCCTGTCACCGACCACCAGCGCCATGCCGGCCAGCAACAGCGCCGCCCCGGCGAGCTCGCGCAGGCCGACCGGCCGGACCTGCAGCCCGAAGCCGCCGAAATGGTCGATCACCAGGGCGCCGATCAGCTGGCCGCAGATCATGGCGGCGACGAAAGACGCGACGCCGATCCGCGGCACCGCGAAGAGGGTGACCAGGATCACCACCGCGCCGATCAGCCCGGCCATCCAGACCCAGAGCGGCATCCGCCCGAGACCCCCGAGGCGCGGCAGACCGGACCCGCTGGCCAGACACAGCACCAGCAGCGCCAGCAGGCCGATGGCAAAGGCGACTGCGCCGGCCTGCAGCGGGCCGCCGACATGAGCTGCCAGCCGGGTCAGCACCGGCCCCTGAGCCGCGAGCAGGGTGCCGGCCGCCAGTGACACAACGACCAGACCAAGCGCTCCTGCAGTCATAACGTCTTGTACATGACGGTGGTCGGGTCGAACCGGTCTTCGACCGTGTCGCGGCAGTATCCCGGGATGATCCCCGAGGTTTCGAAGCCAAGCGATGTGTAAAGCGGCTCCGACGGGTCGCCGGTCCGGGTGTCGAGCGTGATCAGGCAACGGTCGCGCAGACGGGCCCGCTCTTCGAGCGCCAGCATCAAGGCCCGCGCGATGCCCCGGCGGCGGTGCGCGGGATGCACCAGCAGTTTGCGCACCTCCGCCCGGTGCGGCTGGTTGGCCGGGGTGTCGCAGGACAGTTGCACGGCCCCCGCCAGCCGGTCGTCCTGCCAGGCTGTCAGCAGCAGCACGTCGCCACGACGCACCGCCGGCAGGACCGCGTCGAGCCAGTAGGCGACGCCGTCATCCGCGCTGAACGGCAGGACGAAGCCGATGCTGGCCCCGTCCTCGACACAGGCGTGCAGCAGGTCGCCGAAGGCGCCGAGATGGCGGGCCAGGTCGGGGCCGGAAAGCTCACGGATCGTCAATGCCATCAGCGGCAGCCTCCCCTCAGACGACGAACAGGACATAGTTGGCCCCGCAATCGTCCGGGGTGGTGAACTCACTGGTTCCGGTCAGCTGGTAGCGCAGGCAATCACCGGGACTCAGCTCATGAACCTCGCCGTCCAGGCGGAGCCGCAGGCGCCCGTCGAGCAGCAGCAGATGGTGTTCCAGGCCCGGCCGCGGCGGGCGGTCATAGGCGATCCGGCTGCCGGGAGCGAGGGTGCCCTCCAGCGCCTCGCCGGCCAGCGCGCGGGCGGGCGGCGAGATCGAGCGCCGGTGAAACCCGCTCTGCGGATCCTCCCAGACCGGCTGATCGGCGCGACGCACCAGCGGGGCGAACCCGTCCTCGACCAGGTGCATCAGCCGCGACAGGGTCATGCCATAGGCCGCGCAGAGCTTGCCGAGCACGCTCGCGGTCGGGCTGACCTCGGCGTTCTCCAGCCGGGACAGGGTCGCCCGGCTGACCCCGCTGCGCCCGGCCAGATCGTCCAGCGACCAGCGCCGTTCCGCCCGCAGCGCCTTCAGACGCTGGGCGAGACGGTCGTCGAGGGAGGCGGCGTCATCGATATTGGAAATCATAAGTGGGATTATTTCTCATATATGGAACATCGTCAATTCTCAGGCCGACTGGCTTGAATTGACCCATCGCAACGCGCAATGGAGCCACTCGGCCTAAGGTGCTCCGAGATGTTGGCGACACCCAGAAGAGGATCGTGCGATGGCAAAACCGATCATCGATGGCGCCGAAGTCTCGATCGACTTTCCCGACAAGGCCTATTACGGGATCTTCCGCCGCGGCGCGGTGTTCTCGGTCGACCGCGAGGATGACGGTGTGGCGGTCAAGATCGTGCAGCCGGGCGACCACAAGCGGGTCGCGGCCTTCCACATCCATCACTACCTGCTGGCCGATATCGTCGAAGAGATCGCCCACGTCATGAAGAAGAAGCCGACGCTCGACGAGGCGCATCGCTCGGAGCTGGTGAAATCCGCCAAGGCCCTGGTCGCGGCGCTGGAGAAACCGGCACGGAAAGCGGCGAAGCGCTAGGATGCGGCCCTAGAGCGACTCGAGGAAGACGATCAGGGCCTCGCGATCACGGGCAGGCAGGTTGACGACATGGTCGCGGGCAGCCTCAGCTTCGCCCCCGTGCCACAGGATCGCTTCCAGGGTCGACCGCGCCCTGCCGTCATGCAGCAGGCCGAACCCGTCAGAGGCGGGCAAACGGCCGGCAAGCCCCCAGAGCGGCGCGGTGCGCCACTCGCGGCCACCGGCACCGGCTTGGGGCAGAGCGTCGGCAAGATCATCCCCGAGGTCGTGCAACAGAAGATCGGTGTAGGGCTGAGCTGCGATCGCGTCCGACACCAGATCAGGGCGATGACATGCGGCGCATCCGGACGCCTCAAAAACCGCTCGACCCCGGACAGAGGGTTCCGAATCCGCCCCGGACGGCTCGGGCGATGGCAAGGACGCGACATAGGCGGTCACCAGGTCGAGCATCGGATCACTGACTTCAACGGCGTCCCCCGCACCCCCTTTCGCAGCGTCGCGGCAGGCGTGCTGGGGCGGGGTACAGTCGCCAAGCGGGTTCGGCCGCAGCCGCGTCGACAGGCCGAGGTCGGTTGCGAAGGCGGCGGCGACCTGGCGCCGCAGGGTCGGCTGCTGCGCCTTCCACCCGAAGCGTCCGAGTTGCCGTTCGCCGGTTACCGGATGCTCGATCCAGGCCGCGCGCCCCGATATCCCGTTCCCGTCATCATCTTTCGGATCCTCGTGGGCGGTGATGGCGGCGGCGGGGACGTTGGCCAACCGACCGAGACCCGACAGATCGAGCGCCATCCGGGGCGAGATCGTCGTTCGCGGGTCGAGTGCGCCGTAGCCGGGCTCCGCGATCCGCCATTCCGGTCGGCGCAGCGCCACAATCAGCCCGCCGGCCAGAGACACGGTATGCTCGCTCCACGTGACCGTCAGATGCCCTTCAGGCGGCACTCCGGCGGCACCGCCGCTCTGAAGAAAGTCGCCATAGACCGGGTCGCCGGCGGCCCGGTCCTCGGACAGACGAATGCCAAGCCGCGCCTGGGTGCCTGCACCGCGCGATCGGGACCGTGGCAACCGGCGCAGGCCGTTGCGTTGAACAGCGGTCCCAGTCCGTCCGACGCCCGGCGCGACAGGGTGTCGGTGGTCCAGACTTTACGGAATATGCCCTCACCCGCCAGCTGGTCGAGCCGCGCTTCCGAGCCGGCCGCCGGCCCGATCAGGACAGCCGCGACGGCGGCGGCGACGATCAGGCGAGAGCGCACACGGCGCATCGGGATTATCGCGCCGGCGCCCTGGTGACGATCACGGTGCCGCCGGCCGCTCCGTCCGGCAGGTCGACAGCCCAAGCAACCGATAAGCCGGACAGGACCGCAGACCTCCGGTCGCCACCAGGACCAGGCCGACCACCAGCAGCCCGACAGGGGCGACCATCCCGAAGCTCTTGGCATAGGGGCAGAACAGCCCGGTTGCGACCAGCAGGGCGCCGAGCGCGATCCGGATCCAACGATCCGGTGTGCCGAGATTGACCGAGAACATGGCGACCCTCCTCCGTGCGGATCCTGTCCGGCAAAGGCTGACCTGGCACCTCGGCCGGCGCCTTGATTCTCGTCAATCGGCCCGGTCGCGCAAGCCGATCGCTCATCAGAGCTTGAGGGCCCGCAGACGCAGGGCATTGGTGATGACCGAGATCGAGGACAGGCTCATCGCCGCCGCCGCGATCATCGGCGACAGCAGCACACCGAGGAACGGGAAGAGGATGCCGGCGGCGATCGGTACGCCGGCCGAGTTGTAGACGAAGGCGAAGAACAGGTTCTGGCGAATGTTGGCCATCGTTGCGCCGGCCAGCCTGCGCGCCCGAACGATGCCGCCCAGATCGCCTTTCACCAGGGTCACGCCGGCGCTTTCCATCGCGACGTCGGCGCCGGTCCCCATCGCAATGCCGACATCGGCCGCCGCCAGGGCCGGCGCGTCATTGACCCCGTCGCCGGCCATGGCCACCGACCGGCCCTCAGCCTGCAGTTCGGCCACCAGTTCGCCTTTGCCTTCGGGGCTGATCTCCGCCCGGATATCGTCGATCCCGAGGTCCCGGGCCACCGCCTCGGCGGTCCGGCGGCTGTCGCCCGTGGCCATGACAATCCGGAGGCCCGCCGCCTGCAGGTCCCGCAGCGCCTGGGCCGACGTCGCCTTGATGCGGTCGGCGACCGCCAGTACGCCGGCCGCTTCACCGTCGACGGCCACGAACATGGCGGTCTTGCCCTCTTCCCGAAGCGTCTCGGCCACATCCGCCAAGCCGCCGGGGTCGATGCCGAGATCCGACATGAAGCGGCTATTGCCGAGCGCGACCGACCTTCCCGACACCCGGCCCTGCACGCCCTTGCCGACCATCGCCTCGAAGTCATCGACGTCAGCGAGCGTCAGCCCGCGTTGCTCGGCGCCGGCGACGATGGCCTCGGCCAACGGATGTTCCGAGCCCCGCTCCAGGGCGGCGGCTACGGCCAGCAGCTCAGCCTCATTGCCCTCACCCACCGGGACCACGTCGCTCAACGCCGGCTTGCCTTCGGTCAGGGTGCCGGTTTTGTCGACGACCAGCACGTCGACCGTGGAAAATCGTTCCAGTGCTTCGGCGTCGCGGATCAGCACGCCGGCCTGAGCCCCGCGGCCGGTGGCCACCATGATCGACATCGGCGTCGCCAGGCCCAGCGCGCAGGGACAGGCGATGATCAGCACACTGACCGCCGCCACGATCGCGTAGGACAGCGCGCCCGTCGGTCCCCAGACGAGCCACACCACGAAGGCCAGGACAGCAATGCCGACAACCGTCGGGACGAACCAACTGGCCACCCGATCCGTCAGCGCCTGGATCGGCGCCCGGCTGCGCTGGGCCTTGGCAACCAGATCGACAATCCGCGACAGCACGGTGTCGGCGCCGACCTTTTCGGCCCGCATGATGAAACTGCCGGATTTGTTCAGGGTGCCCCCGGTCACCGGGTCGCCCTCCTGTTTCTCCACCGGGAGCGGCTCGCCGGTCAGCATGCTTTCGTCGACCGACGAGCGGCCCTCCAGCACGACCCCATCCACCGGCACGCTTTCGCCGGGACGGACACGGAGGCGATCATCGGACCGGACCTGGTCGAGCGGCACGTCCTCCTCGTCGCCGTCCTGTAGCCGGCGGGCCGTCTTCGGCGCCAGATCCAGAAGCGCGCGAATGGCGTCACCGGTCCGCTCGCGCGCAGTCAGTTCCATGACCTGCCCGAGCAGCACCAGGATGAGAATCACCGCCGCCGCCTCGAAATACACCGGCGCATGGCCATCGGCGTCGAGCAGTTCGGCGGGCAGGACTCCCGGGGCCAGCAGCGAGACCAGGCTGAACAGATAGGCCGCACCGGTCCCGAGCATGATCAGCGTCCACATGTTCGGGCTGCGGTTGACGATCGAAGACCAGCCGCGTTTGAAGAACGGCCAGGCGACCCAGACGACGACCGGGGTTGCCAGCAGGAACTGCAGCCAGACGAATAGGACCGGCCCGAGCCAGGCCGCGACCGGCAGGCCGAAATGGTCGCCCATCTCGAGAACGAAGACACCGGCGGCCAGCGGCGCGCCGATCCACAAACGGCGTTTGAAATCGACCAGCTCCGGGTTCGGGCCGGCATCGGCCGTCGGCACCATGGGTTCCAGCGCCATCCCGCAGATCGGGCAGTCATCGGGCGCGTCGCGGATGATCTCGGGGTCCATCGGGCAGGTGTAGAGCGTGCCTTCCGGCATCGGTTCCGGCGCCGGGCGATCCCCCAGAAAACTCTCCGGTGCGGCCTCGAAGCGCTCGCAGCACCGCGCCGAGCAGAAATAAAATTTTTCGCCGGCGTGCCTTGCCATGTGCTGGGCCGAGGCCCGGTCGACGGTCATTCCACAGACGGGATCGCGCTCGACGGCGGCGATGTCACTCATTGCCAGGGACTTTCCAAGTGGTCATCCGATAGTCATGCTAAACTTTCTAGTGACTGGAACGTCAAGTAACCGCAATCCGGGAGATCGGTAATGAACATCCGAACCGCCGCCGGCCTCAGCGGCCTGCCACCGAAGACGATCCGCTACTATGAGGATATCGGCCTGGTTCGACCGGAACGCGGCGCCAACGGCTACCGCGCGTTCGCCGACAGCGACATCCACAAACTGGCCTTCCTGGCGCGCGCCCGCTCTCTGGGCTTCACCATCGAGGACTGCCGGGCCCTGCTGTCGCTGTACGAGGACCGGGGCCGGGCCAGCGCCGATGTGAAGCGGGTCGCCGAGGAGCATGTGGCCCGGATCGGCGAGAAGATCGCCGAGCTTGAGGGCATGCGCGCGGCCCTGAGCCACCTGATCGACCAATGCCACGGCGATGACCGGCCGGATTGCCCGATCCTGGACGATCTCGCCGGCGGCGTGGACAGTTCACGCCCCTCATGAGACGGATCGCCCTGATCGCGCTGGTTCTGGTCGGTCTCAACGCGACACCGACCGGTGCCCAGCTTTTCCGGGGACCGGAGCCCGTCGATGTCCTGCTGATCCTCGCGGTCGATTCCTCCGCCAGCGTCGACAGCCGGGAGTACTGGATCCAGATGACCGGCATCGCCAATGCGATGAAGGACCCGGAGATCCTGACGGCGATCGAGGCGGGCTATGACGGGGCGGTCGCGATCTCGGTCATTGAATGGTCGAGCGCCGGCGCCGTCGAGGTCGCCATCCCGTGGGAGCGGATCCACGACGCCGCGACCGCACAGCGCTTCTCCGACCGCGTCTCGCGGCTCGACCGCTACATCCTGTCAGGCCGGACATCGATCTCCGGCATCGTCGACTACGCCCGCGAGTACTTTCCCGAATCCCCCTACGAGGGGACGCGCCGGGTACTGGACGTCTCGGGGGACGGCGAGAACAACGACGGGCTGTACCTGTCGAGCGCGCGACGGCGCGCCATCGAGGACGGGTTCTGGATCAATGGGCTGGCGATCCTGACCGACGTTCCCGACCTGGATGTCTATTTCCGCGAGAACCTGATCGCCGGCCCGCTGGCTTTCGTCGAGGTCGCCGACACCTATGACGACTACCCGGCGGCGATACTGCGCAAACTTCTACGCGAGTTGAGCACCACCCCGATCAGCTGGTTGACCCATGTCCAATAAACCATCCAAACCCCACTCGCGGTCGAGCGCCCTGGTTACCCTCGTTCTGGCGGTCGCCGTAGCGGCCGGTGTGACGGCCTGGCTGATGGCCGGCGGGGACCGCAAGCCAGCCGACGGGTCCGCAGGTGATCCGGCGCTTCGGCTGGCCGCCGGCGCCAGGCTGTATGCCGAGCAGTGCGCGGCCTGTCACGGCGCCGACCTGGAGGGAGATGCGAACTGGCGCGAGCGCAAGGCGGACGGCACCATGCCCGCCCCGCCTCATGACGACAGCGGCCACACCTGGCATCACCCGGACAGGTTCCTGGTCGCCTATACCAAGTACGGGGGTGCCGAGGTGCTGCGGTCCATGGGCATCGATGCGCCGAGCGCCATGCCGGCCTTCGGCGAGCAGTTGAGCGACGCCGAGATCGTGAGCGTCCTCGACTTCATCAAGTCACACTGGTCGGACCGGGCGCGGATCGCCCAGGCGAAGCTGACGGCCGAGGACCTTCGAAACCAGTAAACCGGATCAGTCCCCGGTGCCGGCCTCGGGCAACTTCGCGGGCCCGTCGGCCGCGACCGGCCGGCGTCGCAGCGTGCGGCGCAGGAAGATGTAGAACGCCGGTGTGAAGATCAGGCCGAAAAAGGTCACCCCCAGCATGCCCGAGAACACCGCCGTGCCCATGGCCTGACGCATTTCCGCCCCCGGCCCGGTGGCGATCGCCAGCGGGACCACGCCCAGGATGAAGGCGAAGGCGGTCATCAGGATCGGCCGCAGGCGCAGGCGCGCGGCGGTGACGACAGCTTCGGTCAGGGATTTACCCTCGTCCTCGAGCTGGCGGGCAAACTCGACGATCAGGATCGCGTTCTTGGCCGCCAACCCGACCAGCACGATCAGGCCGACCTGTGTGAGAATATTGTTGTCCATCCCGCGCAACGACACGCCGAGCAGGGCCGCGAAGATGCTGGTCGGCACGATCAGGATGATGGCGATCGGCAGCACCCAGCTTTCGTACTGGGCGGCCAACACCAGGAAGGCGAAGGCCACGGCGAGCGCGAAGATGTAGATCGCCGCGTCGCCGGCGTTCTTCTCCTGGAAGGCGAGCTCGGTCCACTCGAAGGTGGTGCCGGTCGGCATTACCTCCGCCGCCACACCTTCCATGATCTCGAGCGCCTCGCCGGTCGACACACCGGGCAGCGGCGTGCCCTGGACCGGGACAGAGACCAGCATGTTGTAACGCTGGACCAGATCCGGGCCAGCGCGGTTCTGGACCTCCACCAGGGTGCCGAGCGGCACCAGCGCCCCGGTGGTGGAACGCACCTTGAGCCGCAGAATGTCCGCCGGCTCCAGCCGGAACTGCTGATCGGCCTGGGCGCGGACCTGGTAGATCCGCCCGAAGGCATTAAAGTCGTTCACATAGGTGGCACCGAGGTTGGTCGACAGCGCCTCGAAGATGCTGGCGATCGGCACGTTCAGCATCTGGGCGCGCACCCGGTCGATCTCGAGATAGATCTGTGGGCTCGACGCCGAGAAGGTGGTGAACAGGCCGGCGACTCCGGGTGTCTGCCGGGCCTTGCCGATGACCGCGTAGGCGGCCTGAAGCACGCGGTCGATTTCGGCGCTCTCGCGATCCTGGACCTGCATCTTGAAGCCGCCGCCCGGCCGATGCCGCGGACCGGCGGCGGCGGGATGGCAATGATGAAGGCTTCCTCGATGGCCTGCAGACGGCCGAACAGCTGGCCGATCACCGCCGGCGCCGGCAACCCGGCGGCCAGCCGGTTCTCGAATGTGTCGAACCGCGCGAAGACCACACCCTGGTTGGAGGCGTTGGTGAAGGTGGCACCCGAGAACCCGGCGAAAGCGACGGCTCCGGTCACGCCCGGGGTCGCGTTGACGATCTCGGACGCCTCGCGGATCACCGCGTCGGTGCGGTCGAGCGACGCCCCGCTCGGCAACTGCACGACGACGATGGCGTAGCCCTGGTCCAGGGTCGGGATGAACCCGCGCGGGACCGTGTTCAGCATGTGATAGGCGCCGTACAGCAGCCCGGCGAACACCAGCAGCGTCGCCCCGAGCACGGCGCGCCGAACCGCCATCACCTCGACCAGCCAGGCATAGGCGGCGGCCAGCCGGTCGAACCCGAAGTTGAAGGCGGTAGCGAAGCCGCGGCCGGCGCCAGCCAGCGGGTTGCGGCTCTTCGGGGCATCGTGCGGGCGCAGGAACACCGCCGCCATGGCTGGCGACAGGGTCAGCGAATTGAGGGTCGAGATCACGGTCGACACCGCGATCGTCACCGCGAACTGGGTGTAGAACTGGCCCGAGATACCCGGCACGAAGGCGGTCGGCACGAACACCGCGATCAGGACCAGCGAGGTCGCAACCAGGGCCCCCGCGACCTCGGTCATGGTGCGATGGGCGGCATCGCGCGGCGATATGCCGTCGGCGATGTTGCGCTCGACGTTTTCGACCACAACGATCGCATCGTCGACCACGATGCCGATCGCCAGCACCAGGCCGAACAGGGTCAGCATGTTGAGCGAGTAGCCGAGCGCCAGCATCACCGCGAAGGTGCCGACCAGGGAGACCGGAATCGCCAGGATCGGGATCAGCGCCGTGCGCCAACTCTGCAGGAACACGAGGATGACGATGACCACCAGAAGGGCAGCCTCGAAAATCGTCTTGTAGACCGCGTCGATGGACTCGGAAATGAACTCGGTCGGGTTGTAGACCACCTCGTAGGCAAGCCCCGGCGGGAAGTCCGCGGACAGGCGCTCCATCGTCGCCTTGATCTCGTCGGCGGTCGCCAGCGCGTTGCTGCCCGGGCGCTGGAAGATGCCGAGCGCCACCGCCGGCTTGTTGTTCAGGTAGGAGTTGGTGATGTACTCGCGCGCGCCCAGCTCGACCCTTGCGACGTCCCGCACCCGCACAATCCGGCCGTCCTCGGTCGATCGGACAATGATGTTGGAGAACTCCTTGGGCTCCTCGAACCGGCCCTGGGTGGTGACGATGTACTGAAAGGCGTTGTCGTCGCGGTTCGGCGGCGTGCCCAAGGCGCCGCCGGCGACCTGAACGTTCTGCTCGCGCAGGGCGGCGACCACGTCGCCGGGCGTGATCCCATAGGCCGACAGCTTGTCTGTATCGAGCCAGACCCGCAGCGCGAACTGGCGCTCGCCGAAGATCGACACCTGGCCGACCCCGCCAAGGCGAACGAGCAGGTCGCGCACGTTGGTCCGGGCGTAGTTCGAGACATAGAGCTGGTCGAAGGTCTCATCCGGCGACAGCATGTGCACGACCATCATCAGGTCGGGCGAACTCTTCGCCGTCGTCACCCCCAGCCGTCGGACCTCCTCGGGTAGGCGGGCCTCGGCGATCGATACCCGGTTCTGGACCAGCACCTGGGCGTCGTCGAGGTCGGTGCCGAGCTCGAAGGTGATCGTCAGCTGCATCGCCCCATCGGAGGTCGAGTAGGACGACATGTAGATCATGCCTTCGACGCCGTTGATCTCCTGTTCCAGCGGCGTCGCCACCGTGGCCGCGACGGTGTTGGCGTCGGCGCCCGGATAGCTGGCACGCACGACGATCGAGGGCGGTGCGATCTCCGGATACTGGGAGACCGGCAGCTGGGTGTAAGCCACCAGCCCGAGGATCACCATGATCAGCGACAGCACCGTCGCGAAGATCGGACGGTCGACGAAGAAATGGCCGATGCCCATGACCTGCGTGTCCTACTGCGCTTTGGACTGGGCGATGGGCGGCAGTTCGACTTCCTGGGGTGTCACCGGGGCCCCGGGGCGGACCCGCATCAGCCCGTTGACGATCACCGTCTCATCGCCGGTGAGGCCCTCGCGGATGACACGGTAACCGTCGATCCGCGGGCCGGGTCGGATATCGACCTGACGGGCGGTGTTCTGGTCGTCCAGCACATAGACCAGCCGGCGCTGTTGGTCGGCGACCACCGCCGCGTCGGGCAGCAGGATGCCGTCATAGGGCAGCGACCCCGGCACGTTGATGCGCCCGAACAGGCCGGGCTGCAGCACCAGGTCGGCGTTCTCGAAGACGGCGCGTACCCGCATGGTGCCGGTGGCCTGGTCGAGGCGGTTCTCCGAGAAATCCAGGGTGCCGGTCCGGGGCGGCTCGCGGGCGTCGCCAAGCCGGACCACAACCTCCAGGCCGCCGCCGCCTTCCTGAAGCGAAATGCCGCGCTGGCGCGCGTCGCGGGCGTAGGCCAGGTAATAGCGCTCGTTGATATCGAAGTAGAAGTACATCGGATCCATCGACACGATCGACGTCAGCACCGTGTCGTTGGCCTGCACCAGGTTCCCGACCGACACCCGGTCGCGGTCGATCCGTCCGGAGATCGTTGCCCGGATCTCGGTGTACTCCAGATCGAGACGCGCGCGCTCGACCGCGGCCCGGGACCCGGCGATCGCCGCCTGGGCCGCCAGGAAGAGCTGGCGGCGCTCATCGACCACGCTGCGCGAGATGTTACCGCGCTGAACCAGGGACTCCGCCCGTTCCAGCTGCTGCTTGGCGAACTCGAACTGGGCCTCGTCGACCCGCAGGCTGGATTCAGCCTGCCGCAGGGCGGTGATGAAGGGCCGCTGGTCGATGGTGAACAGCAGTTCGCCCTGCTCGACCAGCGTACCGTCGGTGAAGTGGACGGTCTGGAGATAGCCGCCGATCCGGGCGCGGACCTCGACCTCGTCGACCGCGTCGAACCGACCGACGAACTCATCATCCTCGATGATCTTCTTGGTCACCGGCTTGGCGACCGTCACTTGAGGCGGCGGAGGCTGACTCGGCGTCGCGGTTGACGACGAACCCTGATCGCAGCCGGCAACAAGGACCGCGAGAGCGACCGTCAGAACTGTAAGGCGCATGATCGAACTCCGCGGCCACGGGCAGGCGGGTTGGCCGATGTCGACGCGACATCGATGAGACCCCGCAGTCCGGTGGCGGGCCCCGCATGCCCCCTAGGTGGGATACCACCCTAGCGTGTCAATCCCGTGTCAGCGATCCCGCCACCGCGCATGCTGTTCCATGTGGCATGGACGACACGCCGTGTTTCGCCTGGGCGACCTGGTCGAGGTCGCGGATACGGAATGCCTGTTCATCAATCCGACGGATCGGCGCTGCCGGGATTACATCGTCGGGCGGTATGGATGAGCTTAGTCAAGCAGCTCTTTCCTCCTTCTCCTTCCCGGGCTCGACCCGGGACCTAGAAGGCCGCGTGCTGGAGCATCGGAGAACCAGGCCAAGAACTCCAACACGCTCCCGATCTAGGTCCCGGATCAAGTCCGGGAAGGACCGAGCTAGGAAGCTGAAACGCCCCCAAACACCGCGACCGGGGCGCCCTGGCTCTCGAAGTCGGGGGTGACACCAAGACCCGGCGCATCCGAGGCGAACAGCCTACCTTGATCGGTGTGCGGCGGCGGCCGGCCGGTCGAGCGGGTGTTGTAGTTGTGCAGGTCGGTGGCGTTGACCAGGAACTCGTTCGGTGTCGAGGCCGCGAAATGGGCCAGCGTGGCGGTGGCGATCTCACCACCCCAGGTGTCCTCGGAGACCACCGGGATCCGGTTGTCGACGAAGAAGTCGCGGATCTGGCGGGCCTTGGACAGGCCGCCGAGGTTGGAGATCTTCAGACACACGGTCTCGGCCCCGCGGTCGGTCACGATGCGCTGGGCGATCTCCCAGCCCGTCACGCACTCGTCCAGTTTCATCGGCAGGTCCACCCGACGGCGGACCTGCTGGCATTCCTCGTAGGTCCGGCAGGGCTGCTCGAAAATGTAGTCGAGATCCCGGGTTGCCCGGGCCACCCGCAAGGCGTCGTCGACCCGCCAACCCTGGTTGGCGTCGGCCATCAGCTTTTCTTCGGGTGCCAGCAGCGGCACGACCTCGCGGATCCGGTCATATCGCCGCGCCAGTCGGCCCCGACCTTGACCTGAAACTGTCGGTAACCGGCGGCCCGATACCCTTGCAGTTCCGTGACCGTCTCGGGAACGCCGTTCTGCGGCACCACCCGGTACATCGGCGCCCCGTCCGTCAGCTTGCCGCCAAGCAGCATCCAGACCGGCTGTCCGGTCGCCTGGCCGAGCAGGTCCCAGCAAGCCGCATCGAACGGGGCCTTGGCATACCCGTGGCCGCGGATCGTGGCATCCATGATCCCGTTGATCCGGGCGACCTGACGCGGGTCCTCGCCCAGGAGTGCCGGCGCGATCAGCCGGGCAGCGGCCGCCACGCCTTCGGAGTGGGCGACCATGTAGTTCTCGCCGCAGGGACAGAACTCGCCGCAGCCCGAGAGGCCGGCATCGGTCTCGATGACGACGACGCTGCTTCTGGCCACGGTGATCGCATTGCCGGCGCCCCAACCGTAGCTGCCGCCGATATAGGGCAGATCGGTGCAGTGGACGGCGATGCGGGTGATCTGCATCGCCGCACTACAGCGTCACAACGATGTTGCCGACATGGCGCTTGTCGATAAAGGCCTGCTGGGCCTCGCGCAGCCGCGCCAGCGGATAGGTCGCCGCCAGCAGCGGTTTGATCTCGCCGCGCTCGATATAGCCGACAAGGTCGGCGAACACGCCGGGCGGCACCACCGTCGCCCCGGTAAAGGTCAGGTCCCGCAGGTACATGGTTCGCAGGTCGAGCTCCACCATCGGCCCGGCGATGGCGCCGGCGCAGGTATAACGTCCGCCCCGCGCCAGGACATCGATCAGGGCCGGCCATCCCGGCCCGCCGACCACGTCGGCCACCACCGTGACCGTCGGTTGACCGATCGCCGCCTGCAGGTCGCCCGCCAGGTCCAGCGGCGCGCGCGGCAGGATCGCGTCGGCCCCGGCCTGGCGTACGCCCTCGGCCTTGTCGTCGGAACACATCGCAATCACCGTCGCCCCGCGGCGCTTGGAAAGCTGAATCAGGGCGGAGCCGACCCCGCCCGACGCCCCAGGAATCAGCACCGTGTCCCCAGCAGCGACGGTCGCCCGGTTCAACATGTTCTCCGCCGTCACACAGGGGGTCGCGAAGGTGGCAAGCTCGGCGTCGGTCAGATCGCAGCGGATTGGGTGGACGTTGCGGTGGTCGACCACGGTGTAGCGGGCGTAACCGCCATCGCACTCGCTGCCGAAAAAGCCGATCCGGTGCAGGTTCATCGGGTCGTCCCAGTCCCGCAGCCAGCAGTCGACTAGGACCCGCTCGCCGATCACCGCGGGATCGACGCCCGGACCAACCGCGACGGCCCGACCGGCCACGTCGGCACCCTGGATCCGCGGAAAGGTGATCGCCGCACCGTCCCAGGTGGCGTCTTCGCTTTCGGCCCCCTCCAGGGCGCCGCCGGTGGTCGCCGCGGAGCTGCCCTTGGAGTACCAGGCGGTCCGGGTGTTGACGTCGGTGTTGTTCAGGCCGCAGGCCGCGACCTCGATCAGCACCTGGCCGGGACCGGCCACCGGACGCGGCCAGTCGGCGTGGTATTCGAGCTTGTCGAGATCGCCGTGTCCGGTGAGCACGACGGCTTCCATGGTTTCGCTCATCGCCCTACCTCCTCGAACGCGACCGGCACGTCCGACAGGATATCGACCCCGTCCGGGCGCACCAGCACCTGCTGCTCGAGCTTCACGCCTTCGCCGCCGGCTTCGTCGCCGACGAAGCTCTCGACACAGATCACCATGCCGGCCTCGATCTCGCCGTCATAACCGTTGCGTGCCCAGTCCTGGCGGTGGGGCAGTTTCGGCCACTCGTCACCCATGCCGGCGCCATGCATCAGGCAGGCATAGCGGTGGGCGATGAAGCGCTCCGGCTGGTGAAACGATCCGTCGGTGATCTCGCGGAAGGAAGCGCCGGGGCGCAGCAGGGCGATGTTGTGGGTGACTTCGGCAACGGCGCGGTCCAGCAGCTCGCACTGGGCCGGGGTCGGCCGACGGTCGTCGCAGATCATCGCCCGGGACACATCGGCGAAATAACCGAACGGCCCGACCATGTCGGTGTCGAAGGAGACAATCTCGCCGATGGCGACGGCGCGGTCGGTCGCCTCCTGGAGCCAGGGGTTGGTGCGCGGCCCGGAGGCCAGCATGCGGCCATCGATCCAGCGCCCGCCATGAGCCAGATTGACGGCCGAGAGTTCGCCGAGCAGTTCGCGCTCGGTCACCCCCGGCACCAACCGGGACCGCATGGCCCGGATACCCTGTTCGGCGACGGCGATCGCGTGGCGCAGCAGGGCGATCTCGTCTTCGCACTTCACTGCACGGGCGAGGTCGACCAGCGGACGGGCGTCGACTACATCGAAGCCGGCCGCGGTCAGAGCCTGGGCAACCGCGACGTGGGGGCTGTCGATGGCCACCCGGGAGCGCGCACCGACCCGCCGCGTCAGATCCTCGGCGAAGGCCCGGGCCCGGCCGGAAAGGTCGAGGCCGCCGTCGAAGGTGGTCAGGTTCCAGCAGGCGGCAAACTCGTCGATCAGGTCGACGGTGCGGTGATAGGCGCCGCCGAACACCACTGGCCCGTCGAGCGGGATCAGCGCCTGAAAGGTCGCGATCCGGCTCTGGTAGAGTTGGTATTCCTCGAAATCGAGGGCGTATTGCAGGGACATGGGATCGGTCAGCACCGCCGCGTCCACCCCGGCCCGGGACATCTCCGCCCGAAGCCGGTGCAGCCGATACCAGCGCAGCCGGTCATGATCGATGGCCGGAGGCGTCAGCCAGCCGATCTCCGGTCCGAGCTCCTCAACCGCTGCCATGGCCCCGCCACATCTCCGAAATCAGCCGGCCCGGGGGCGTTCGTTATTGGGGTCGTAGACCGGTTCCGCCAGCACCCGCGCCGCCCGGCGCTCACCCAGGACCATGACTTCGAGCTCGGTGCCCGGCGCCGCCGCCGCAGGCTCGACATAGGCGAAGGCCAGGCTTTTCTCGACCGAGAAACCGTAGCCACCAGACGACACCTGACCGACCCGTCGGCCCTCCAGGAAGACCGTCTCGCTCGCATGCGGATCGACCCCGTCGGCATCGACCTCGAGATAGGCGCAGATCCAGGGCAGCGTGCTTTCCGCGCTGGCGAGGGTGGCGTCATGGCCTATGAAATCGCCCTTGTCGAGCTTGACGAAGCGCATGACGTCGGCCTCCGGCAAGGTGACTTCGTTGGTCAGCTCGGAGGCGCCCTTGAACCCCTTCTCCAGCCGCATCGCGTTCAGGGCGTAGGATCCAAAATTGGCGATGCCATGGGTCTGCCCCGCGCTCCACAACGCGTCGTAGACCGCCGGCATGGCGTCCATCGGCACGTGGAGTTCCCAGCCGAGCTCACCCTGATAGGACATCCTGAGCGCCCGCACCGTCGCCCCCGCGACCTCGATCTCCTGGGCGCGAAGCCAGGGAAAGCTCTCATTGTCCAACGGGGCCTGGGTGACCTGTCGCAGCACGTCACGCGACCGGGGGCCACCCAGCACCAGGCAGCCGAAGGACTCGGAGACGACGTCGACCGCCACATCTTCGTCCGCCGCGACCGCCTGGGCCAGGATGTCGCGCACCCGCTGTTCCCAGAATGCGGCGCACATGAAGTAGAAGCGGTCGTCCCGAACGCGCGCGACCGTGACCTCGGCCTCGATCGTCCCCTTGCGGTTGAGGATGTGCGATAGAACGATGCCGCCGGTTTTGCGCGGGGCGCGGTTGGCGATCATCCGGTCGACGAAGGCGTGGGCGTCAGCGCCGGAAACGTCGATCTTGGCAAACGCCGTCAGGTCCATGATGCCGACCCGTTCCCGCACCGCGCGGCATTCCTCCGCCACCGCCGCGTATCAGTCGGGCCGCCGGAAGCCGTAAACGTCCTCGCGCTGCTGGCCGTTCCGAGCGAACCAGCGCGGCCGTTCCCAGCCGAAGATTTCCTCGTAGATCGCACCCGCATCGGCCAGCCGGTTGTAGAGCGGGCTGGTCTTCTTGGGCCGGCCACTGTGGCGCTGGCGCCCCGGATAGGGGATCTCGTGGCGCAGCACATAGTCCTCTTTCGCCCGCTCGATCTGGTAGTCGCGGTCGGCGAACGGGCCGAAACGGCGCGGGTCGAAGTCCCGCATGTTGATATCCGCGCTGCCGTGCACCATCCATTGGGCGAGATACTTGCCGGCACCCGGCCCCCAGGCGATGCCGACATGGCTGCCGCAGCAGCACCAGTAATTGCGCAGGCCCGGCGCCGGACCGAGCAGCATGTTGCCGTCCGGCGGCATAGGGATGGCGCCATGGACCTCACGCTTGATGCCGTACTGTTCGAGGACGGGCATCCGCTCGAGCGCCTTCTCCAGATAGGGCATGATGCGGTCGTAATCGGCCTCGAACAGCTCGTGCTCGGCTTCCCAGGGGGGCGCCGTCGTCCCAGATCGTGCGCGGCTCGGTCTTCTCGTAGATCCCGATCAGCCCGGACTTCTGCTCCATGCGGATGTAGCCGGAATAGGTCATGTCGTCCCGGACCACCGGCAGTTCGGTCGCCAGGTCCAGGAACTCCCGCACCGTGTCGGTGATGAAGTAGTGGTGGGTGGTGTTCGCCATCGGCAGGTCGTAGCCGCTCCACGCCGCGATCTGGCGGGCATAGGTGCCGCCGGCATTGACCACATGCTGGCAGCGGATGTCGCCCTGCTCGGTGACCACCAGCCACTCGCCGCCGTCCAGTTGCCGGATGTCCAGGACCCGGTTGTGTCGGATCACCGCGGCACCGCGGTCGCGCGCGCCCTTCACCATGCCGAACGTGGCCCCGGCCGGGTCGACATGGCCGTCATCGGGGGTGTGCAGGGCCGCCTTTACGCCATCCAGATTGAAGAACGGGTGCAGGCGGCGGATCTCGTCGGGACCGATGATCTCCATCGGCACGCCGAGCCCCCGTCCGACCGACAGGATGTGGCGGATGTAGTCGACCTCGTCGTCGAAATAGGCGACCCGCAGGCTGCCGCAGCCATGCCAGGAAACCGACTGGCCGGTCTCGGCCTCCAGGCCCTTGTAGAACTCGACGCCATAGCGGTTGATGGTGCCGAGTTCCCAATGGGCCAGCCCATGGGTGATCTGGCCAGCGGCGTGCCAGGTCGATCCCGATGTCAGCTCCGCCTTCTCGATCAGGACGATGTCGGTCCAGCCTTCCCGCGCCAGATGATAGAGCAGGGACGCACCCATCACCCCGCCGCCGACGATCACCACCCGCGCCTGATCGATCATGGTCCTCTGCCCCGTCCACCGTCGTGATGATCGGCACAATGCGGTCTGTTTGTTATATCGTCAACACGATATTGTACATTTGTACCATCATCGAACATGCTAGGGTGGAACCGGTAACGATGGACGGAACCGACGGGCGGGAGGCCCGGCATGCACCACAACACGACCGACGAGATCCTGGGCCGCCTGACCGAGAGCTATCTGTCGCTCAGCCCGCAGCTGCGCCGGGCCGCGGACTACGTGCTGAACAATCCCAACGAGGTCGGCGTGCATTCGATGCGGCGACTGGCTGCCAGCGCCGCCGTCACCCCGAACACCCTGGTGCGCCTCGCCCGCGCCGTCGGCTTCGAGAGCTATCAGAGCTTCCGCGAACCGTTCAGCGACCGGCTGAGCAAGGGCGGCGAGGAGTTCTTTCCCGATCGGGTGCGCTGGCTGCAGTCGCTGGCCCAGGTCGGCAGCCACGGCATGCTGTACCGGGACATGGCATCGGCCGCGCTTGCCAATGTCGAACAGATGTTCTCCGGCGCCACGCCGGACGAGGCCAAGACCGTGGCGGACCTGATTGTGCGGGCGCCCAACACCTACATCATGGGGGTCGGCAGTGCCCATTCGCTGGCCCACCTGTTCTGGTACATCGGCCGCATGGCGCTGGACACGCTGCACCAGGTGCCGCGCCAGGGAAACCTGCCGATCGACGACATCGCCAACATCCGTCCGGGCGACGTGCTGCTGGCGATGACCTTCGCGCCCTACCGCACCGACGTGGTCAACGCGGTCACCCACGCCCGGGAACTGGATGCCACCATCGTGGCGATCAGCGACAGCCGCACCTCGCCGATCGCCCTGCAGGCCGACCATGTGTTCGTTACGCCGACCACAACGCCACAGTTCTTTCCGTCGCTCTCGGCCGGGTTCGTGCTGATCGAAACCCTGCTGGCCTTCGTGATCGCCGACGGCGGCCCCCGGGCTGTCGAGAACATCCAGCGCTTCCACCGGGTGCGCTACCAGACCGGCGTGTACACGAGCGACGAAGAAGCGGAATGAGCCCCAAGGGAATGAACTGGAGCCGACACGAATGTCGCATTTGTACCAGTATTGATTCTTCTTGAACCATTCGCGAGAATCTGGGCTAGATTCCCGGCCAACGGCCCGCGGGCCGGAACATGAAACAGCCTAGCGGGTCATTCGGGGGCGGCGATGGCGACAGCGGGATCCCGGCAATCCTACCCAGCGGGCGCACGCGCCCTCGATGCGCGTTACTACACCGACCCCGGGATCTTCGCCCGCGAACGCGACGCCGTGTTCTTCCGGACCTGGCAATACGCCGGCCATGTCAGTCAGATCGGCCGGCCTGGCGACTTCTTCACCTTCTCGATCTGCGGGCAGGACCTGTTCTGCGTGCGCGACCGCGAGGGGATCATCCTTACTTTCTTCAATGTGTGTGCCCACAGGGGCCATGCCCTGGTGAAGGGTGACGGGCATTGCAGCGTGCTGGTCTGCCCCTACCACGCCTGGTCCTACACCCTGGACGGGCGGCTGCGGAAAGCCACCAATCAGAAGAAGGCGGCGGGATTCAATCCGGACGACATCCGGCTGACCGAAGTCCGGACCGAAGTGTTCTGCGGCTTCATCTTCGTCAATCTTGATCCGGCGGCGCGGCCGATGGCCGAGTGGTATCCGGGCGTCGAGGACGAGTTGCGCGCCTTCATCCCGTTCATCGACGACCTGCAGCCGGTGCAGTGGATAAAGGTCGAAGAGGCGTGCAACTGGAAGGTAACGGTCGAGAACTACAGCGAGTGCTACCACTGCAGCCTGAACCACCCGACCTTCGCGCGCGGCGTGATCGAGCCCAAGTCCTACAACATCCTGCCCCAGGGCCATTGCCTGCGGCACACCACCGCGTCCGCGGATCTCACGCGGCTGCCTTACCCGGTCGACCCGGCCCTGCCCCACGGCAGCGACTACAGCAGCTGGTTCCTGTGGCCGGCCTTTTCATTCCAGGCCTATCCCGGCGCGCTGCTCAACACCTATCTCTGGCGCCCGCAGGAAACCGAGCGGACCCTGGTCTATCGCGGCTGGTACACCGAGCATGGTGCTGAGTCCGAAACTGTTGCCCGCATGGCCGATCAGGACCGCCGGACCACCGTCGAGGAGGACATCAGTCTGGTGGAATCCGTGCAGCGCGGCATGCACAGCCGGGGCTATCGCGCGGGTCAGCTGATCATCGACCCCGATTTCGGGCTCGACAGCGAACATTCGATCGCCGCGCTGAACAGCTGGCTGCTGGACGCGCTGGACAGCGCTGCTGCGCGCTAAACCGGCGCCAGGCTGACAAGCCGCTGTCACGCGGCCCTGGTATCGTCCCTGTCCGGAAACCAACATGACATCACCGCGGCGGACATCAGATGGCGGCGCCATGAAGCTGATCCATATCTCGGACATTCATATCCACGACGAACCGATCCTCGGCCAGGATCCGGTCGAGAACTTCCGAGCCTGTCTGGCGCATGTCAGGGAACATCACGGGGACGCCGATCACGTGGTGATCACCGGCGACCTGACCCATCACGGCCGGCGCGGCTCCTACGCGAAGCTGCGGCGGATGCTCGACGGGCTTGATCCCGCGCCGCGCCTAATGATCGGCAACCACGACGACCGCGCCACCTTCCGGTCGGTGTTCCCCGAGGTCCCGGTCAATCCCGACGGCTACGTACAGTATGTCGAAGACACACCGGCCGGCCGCTTCGTCTATCTCGACACCATGGCCCCCGGTACCCATGCCGGCCACTACGGGCCCGACCGTCAGGACTGGCTGCGGGTGACACTGGCGGCGGCCCGGGCCGACGGCCAGCCCGCCTTCATTTTCATGCACCACCATCCCTGTCCGGTCGGCAGCCGGTCGGCCGACATGATCGGTCTGGTCGAAGGTCCGGCCTTCCGGGCGCTGCTGTCCGAATACCGCGACACCGTCCGGAACGTGTTCTTCGGCCATTGCCATTTCACGCTTTCCGGCTCGGTCTGCGGAATAGCCATGTCGGCACCGCGCTCGACCAACCATCCGAACGCGCCGGACCTGCACAACCGCAACGCCGTCGGCTTCGGCCCGTTGGCCCCGACCTACAACATCTGCCTGCTGGAAACCGACAGCGTGGTGGTCCATTCGATCGACTTTCGCCTGGAGCCGCTGCTGGAGTGGGTGCCCCTGGAAGCGGATGGCTGGATCGACGAGAAAACCGTCCCGGCGTAGCCGGGACGGCCCCTCAGCCTTCGCAGAACACGGAGAAGCGCCGGCGATCTGGTCCTCGCCGGCGCTTCTTACTTCCTGATCTGTCCGATCAGCTGACCGCGATCATGCCGCCAGGAACTCGAGGCCGACATTGTCGCCGCCTAGGTTCACCACCCGGACCCGCCGCCGACCGAGACTGGAACAGGTTATCTCGGCTTCGACGCCGACTGCCAGACCGGGGATCTCGTGGGACGGTGCTACGCCAGCGCCGCGCTCGGACAGGTCGGTAACGACGACGTCGTGGGCGACGCCCTGAACGGTCAGGCGGGCCGGCTGATTTTCCGGCTCGCGCGGGGACGACCGACGGTCGACTTCCGGCGTCGCCGTGCGGACCACGCGGACAACGGCACCGCGCAGTTCCTCGATCGACTCGCGCACCTTCTCCGATGCCGACTGCACGCCGGCGGCATTGTCCCGATTGGACCGGGCTTCAGTCGACACCCGTTCGATGTTGGTTGACACATCCCGTGCCGCCGAGGCGGTCTCGGACACGTTGCGGGCGATCTCCTGAGTCGCCGCCTGCTGCTGTTCGACCGCCGACGCCACACTGGCCGACAGCGAATCGACTTCGTGGATCCGCTGGACCATGGAACGCACGGCCTCGACCGACTTCTGCGTAATCGTCTGGATCTCCTGGATCTGGCTGGAGATCTCGCCGGTGGCCTTGGCGGTCTGCGCCGACAGGGATTTGACCTCGTTGGCTACCACCGCGAAGCCCTTGCCGGCCTCCCCTGCGCGCGCCGCCTCGATCGTCGCGTTCAGGGCCAGAAGTCCGGTCTGCTCTGCAATACCGTCGATCAGCACCGCGACGGTGCCGATCTGATCGGCCGCCTCGGACAGGCTCTGAATGGTCGACTGGCTCTGCTCACCGACTTCCATGGCGGTGCGCGCGGTGGCGGCACTATCGGAGACACGCGAGGCGATCTCCTCGATCGACGCGGCCAGTTCCTCGGTCGCGGCCGATACCGCCTCGGCGTTTGACAGGGCCTGCTGTGCCGCCGTCGCCACCGCCTGACTGTCGTGTTCGACCCTCTCGGCCGATTGGGCCATCTCATCGGCGCGCGTCGACATGTGCTTGGTTTCCTCCGAAACACTGTCGACCGCGCGACCGGACTCTGTCTCCACCGTCTGGGCCATGCCGCGCATCGCGTCCGCGCGCTCGGCTTCGCCGCGCTGACGCAGCTCTTCCTGTTCACCACGCAGGCGCTCGGCCTCGCCGCCGCTCTGGCGGAAGCCCTCCAGGGCACGGGCGATGTCGCCGACCTCGTCCTTGCGGCCCTGCTCTGGCACGTCGACGGTGTAGTCGCCGTCGGAAACCTGCTTCATGACGCCAAGCATCCGCGACAACGGGCCGGTGATGGTCTGCGCGAACAGAACGCCGGCGATCAGGGTCGCCAGAACCACACCGCCGCCGATCACGATTTCATAGAAAACGAGATCCCGTCCGGCAGCGAACGCCTCGGCCTGGTCGATAGAAGCCAGCACGCCCCAGGTCGTGCCTTCGAACTCGACCGGCGTGAAAGCGGTCACAACGCCCCGATCGCCAATCTCACCCAGCGCCCAGCCGGTCTCGCCGGCCAGCACCCGGTCGCTGCCCGGCCAGGTGATTTCGTCGGACAGGATCCCGGACTCGCTGGCAAACCGGGAGTCGCTGCGCCGCATGCGATCGGCGCCGACAATGACGGTATCGCCGGTTTCGCCGAGACCGACCGGGTCCTGCATAACGGAGTTCAGGCAGTCGATCGGCATCTGGAAGGCCAGAACGCCCAGGACCTTGCCCTTATTGTTCCTGATACCGGTGGCGATGAAGCTGGCCGGGGCGCCATAGCTCGGCGCGTAGGGCGTGAAATCGTCGAAGTGAACCACGTCGGGCCGCTCGGCGGCCGCCCGGAACACCCGGCCCAGGCCGGAATCGGCGTACGGGCCGTCCACGAAGTTCGTGGCGTAGTCCAGCTCCTTGAACACCGTGTAGATCAGGTTGCCGTCCAGATCGAACAGGAAGATGTCATAGAACCCTTTGGTGCGCAGGAAATCGCGATACCAGGGATGGAACGAGGCGTGAATGCCGTTGTACGCGAAGTCGCCTTCAGCCTTGTCGAGCTCTTCTTTCGACCCGGTCGGGTGCGGGTTGTCGGTGATGTACGCCTTCTGCAGCGTCTCAGTCGCGCCACCCGGGATCCAATCCCAGGTCGCACTGAAGTTGCTGAGCGCGTCGTAGGCGGCCGGGCTGTTGGCCAGCGTCGTCAGATCGTCCTTGATGGTCTGCATGTAGCTGGACAGGGCGCCGGCGCGGCCCTGCGCGATCGTCTCGAGCTGGGCTTCCGCCGCCGCCTCCTGTGCCTGGTTGGACAGGATGGCCCCGGTCAGACCGTTGCCGATACCGGCGACCAATGCGCCCGCCAACACCAGAGCCGGAATTTTGAACGAAAGCCGCGACACCCATGCCATCTTGTAGTCTCCCAAAGCAAAACCGCATCGAACCTGCCCGTGTCCCGTGACACGTGCGCTCGCCGGGAGACTCCACCCTGGGGTGTAAACGCCGGATTAATTGAACACTAGGGACATGTACGTAAAATACCCTCTAGATAACTCCGGACTTTGGGGGCCGCGGCGCGCACGGCGCCAATCGATCCGCCTCTGATCCACGTTAGCGGACACGCAGCAACACCTCGTTGCGGCGTAGGAATCCGGGCGTCCATGGATCGTCGTAGTAGGCGTAAAGGACGCCGCCTTCCGGCGTCAGATCCCGCGCGGCCATCCAGTCCCGCAGCCGGGCCTCGGCGTCCGCGAAGCGTTGATCGGTGGCGACGCCGCCGAACCGCATGGCTGCGACGCGAACCGCCGGCCACGCCTGCAGATCGACCCGCGGCGACGCGGGCGCGGGCAGGTCGGCCAGCGCGTACTCGGACGGCATGACGAAGCGGACCGACCAGCGCTCGGGGTCGGAGGATGGCTGTTGAATGACGGGCGCCGTCATGGCGATGCTGTCACCGGATCGGTCCCGGGCGAAGATATAGGCGGCGAGCGCCCGAAACCCTTGGCGCACCCCTTCGCGGCGGTCTCCTTGCGTCGCCACCTCCGCAACGATCATCGCCTCGTAGCGGCGCAGCTCCAGATCGCCGTCAGCCTCCAGGACCTGATAGCGGGGCTGCTCGACATTGTGGGTGACCCAGTACCAGCCGATTCCGGCCGCCAGGATCAGTCCGGCCAGCACCAAAACCCCAACGGTCACCATCCGCACCACGCGCCGCATCATCGAGCTTTAAACTGTGATGTGCCGCCGTACTGTCAAAGCCCACCAGATCGACAGAGTTCCGCCCGGCGGCCTACCGCTCTTTGCGTTCCTCGACATACTTGCGGGACCAACCGCCGCCGGCGCGGCCTGCTGCGTCCCGGGTGGAAACGCGATTTTCCCAGAACAGCAAACCGATCGCGGTGGCGGCAATTCCGACAAACACCACAACGCCCATGCTCAGCCTCCGTCATTCGCCATCGTCCGCCGCGGCTACCGGCCAAGCTGTTCTAACTCCACCGACTCCGACACCCGTAACGGGCGAGGGCCGCAAGCCTTAGCATTATCGGGGATAGGGCACGTGCCTTGGCCATATCGGAAACACCCGGGTTGACGCTCGGCGGATATTGGAAGCGATCCACCGGATAGGGGACGCATGCGCCAACAGGGCCTCGCGCCGCTGGGATGCCTACCAGCGGCGCACGCCCTATTGGATGCCGTTGCCGAAACGTCGGTGAGGCTCGGTGCCCGGCTATGTTGCCGGGCGCCGACGCAGTCTAGACGTTTGCCGCCTCGCCGATGTTGTCGACGCCACGTTCCTCGAGGACCGTGCTGAGCCAGTTCGGGTCCATCTCCGGCACCGACGACAGCAGAAGGTCGGTATAGGGATGGTGCGGCGGGGTGAACATCTGGTCCTTCGGGCCTTGCTCGACCACCCGGCCCTGCTTCATGACCACCACCTCGTCCGCGATCGCGCTAACCGTCGCCAGATCGTGGGTGATGAACATATAGGCGAGGTTCAGCTCGCGCTGGAGGCGATCGAGCAGTTTCAGGATCCCCTCCGCCACCAGCTGGTCGAGCGCACTGGTCACCTCGTCACAGATGATGAAGGTCGGCTCGGCCGCCAGCGCCCGGGCGATGCCGATGCGCTGCTTCTGGCCGCCAGACAGCTCCGGCGGATAGCGGCTGTAGAACTTGGAGGGATCGAGCTCGATCAGGTCGAGCAGCTCGTCCACCCGGTTCTTCAACGCACCGCCCTTCAGGCCGCCATAGAATTCCGCCGGCCGGCCGATGATCTCGCTGATCCGCACCCTGGGATTCAGCGCGGTGTCAGCCATCTGGTAGATCATCTGGGCCTGGCGGAGCTGATCCTTGGTACGAGACCGGTAATTGGGCGGCATCTCCTGGCCATTCATCACAATGCGGCCCTTGGTGGGGGGCAGCAGGCCGGTGATGCAGCGGGCCGTCGTGGACTTGCCGGACCCGGACTCGCCGACCACGGCGACCGTCATGCCGGCGAAGACGTCGAACGAGACGTCCTCGAGCACCTTGACCGGGCCGTAAGCAGCGTCGACGTCCTGCACGGAAACCACCGGCACAGCGTCGCCTTCGGGCCGAGCCTTCTGCTCGCGCTGGAAGCTGCGGAGCGCCCAGAGGGACTTGGTGTAGTCCTCCTTGGGACTGGCCAGCATGGTCTCGGTATCGGCTTCCTCGACCTCGTCGCCCTTCAGCAGCACTTTGATGACGTCGGCCATCTGCGCCACGACCGCGAGGTCGTGGGTGATGTAGATGGCAGCCGTATTGAACTGGTCGACGATGTCGCGGATCGCAGCCAGCACCTCGATCTGGGTGGTCACATCGAGCGCTGTCGTCGGCTCATCGAAAATGATCAGATCCGGCCGGCAGGCCATGGCCATGGCCGTCATCGCCCGCTGCAGCTGACCGCCCGACACCTGGTGAGGATAGCGGAAGCCGATCTCACGCGGGTTGGGAAGACGCAGGCGCTCATAGAGCTCCATGGCGTCTTCCTGGCTGTCCATGCGCTTGCGGATGCGGTAGTGGACCGGCGCTTCGGTGTGCTGATCGATCAGCTTGTGGGCCGGGTTGAACGAGGCCGCCGCCGACTGCGCCACATAGGCGATCCGCGATCCGCGCAGCGCCCGGAGATCGGATTCCGGCGTCGTCGTGAGCTCCATGCCGTCGAACTCGATCGATCCGCCGGAGATCCGGCAGCCGTCCCGGGCGAAGCCCATGGCGGCAAGTCCGATGGTCGACTTGCCCGCCCCGGACTCCCCAATCAGGCCCATGACCTCGCCGCGATGGAGGGTGAGATCGACCCCATGGACGATCTCGATCCATTTCTCGTCGGCGTAGCCCTCGATCCGGAGATCCTCGATCTTGAGCAGGACTTCCTTCTGGTTGGCCATGATCATACCTCCTTCAGGCCCGAGGACCGGAACAGCATCCAGTCGACGACAAAGTTCACCGCCACGGTCAACAGCGCAATCGCGGCAGCCGGGAACAGCGGCGTGATCTCACCGAACGAGATCAGGGTCGCATTCTCGCGCACCATCGACCCCCAGTCGGCGGTCGGCGGCTGGATGCCAAGCCCGAGGAACGACAGGCCGGCGACCAGCAGGAACACGAAGCAGAACTCCAGGCCGAACTCGGCAATCAGCGGCGCCGTCGAGTTCGGCAGGATTTCCTTGCGGATCAGGTACCACGTCCCCTCACCGCGCAGCCGGGCGGCTTCGATGTAGTCCATCACCACGATGTTGCCGGCCACCGCCCGGGTCAGTCGGAAGACCCGCGGCGAGTAGATGATGGCGATGATGATGACCAAGATCGCCAGGTTCGTGCCGAAGATCGACAGCAGCAGCAGCGCGAAGATCAGCGACGGCACGGACATGATGACATCGACCACCCGGCCCAGAAACTGGTCGAGCCAGCCTCCGATGGTGGCCGCGACGAGACCGGCAGCCGCCCCCAGGACAAAGGCCAGAGTCGTGGCCAGAAGCGCCAGACCGACGGAGTTCCACGCGCCGTAGACCAGGCGGCTGAACATGTCGCGGCCCAGCTGGTCGGCCCCGAGCAGCATGTTCTCGTCGGCCGGTGCAAAGGCCGAGGAGATGACCTCGGCCTCCCCGAACGGCGCGATGATCGGCGCGAAGATCCCCGCGATCGCGTACGTCATGATCACGAACATGCCGAAACTGGCGGTCAGGGGTGCGGTCCGCATCGCCTTGGCGAATTCGGTCGGCCCGATCACGATCAGGAACTCACGGAACGCGTAGGATGTCCCACCGGCCAGCGCCAGGACGCCGGCGCAGACGGTGATCGCCCACAGCGCGTCTTCGCCGCCGACGAACCCGACGATGAACGAGGTCAGCGTCAGCGAGAAGACGAGCAGGAAGACATTCCGCAGCCCGTAATAGGCGGCGAGGCAGGAAGCGCCGATGAGCAGCGCATAGTATCCAATGACAAAGTAGCTCATAGCCCGCCCCTCACTTCGGATGCCGCAGACGCGGGTTGGTCAGGATGGCGCCGACATCGGCCGCCAGATTCAACAGGATGAACGTCGCCGCGAAGATCAGACAGCACGCCTGCACCACCGGGAAGTCGCGCTTCGTCACCGCATCGACCAGCAACTGGCCGATCCCCGGGTAGACGAACACCACCTCGACCAGCACGACGCCGGTTACGAGATAGGCGAGGTTCAGGGCGACGACGTTGATGATCGGCGCCCAGGCATTCGGCAGGGCGTGCTTGACGATCACCTTCCAGCCGGGCGTGCCTTTCAGGCGCGCCATCTCAATATAGGGTGAGGCCAGCAGGCTGATGATCGACGCCCGGGTCATGCGCATCATGTGGGCGACGACCACCAGCACCATGGTCAGCGCCGGCAGGAATGTGCGCTCCAGCAACTCGGCGAAGGACATGCCGTCGCTGAGCGTGGCGATCGCCGGGAACATGTTGGCCTTCACACCCAGATACAGAATCAGGATGTAGCCGAGGAAGAACTCCGGCGAGGAGATCGAGGTCAGGGTCGCGACATTGGCCACCCGGTCGAACAGGGTGTTCCGGAACAAGGCGACGATCACCCCGAGGATGATGGCCACCGGCACCGCGATAACGGCCGCGTAAGTGGCGAGGAACAGGGTGTTGGCGAAGCGGGGTCCGATGACCTCGGTCACCGGGGACTGCGAGATCAGGGACAGCCCGAAATCGCCCACGACGGCGCCACCCAGCCATTCCACGTAGCGGATCGGCGCTGCGCGATCGAGCCCAAGCTCTTTCTCCATCGCCGCCACCGCCTCTGGCGTGGCGCCTTGTCCCAGCACCGCTTCAGCGACGCTTCCGGGCAGCAGTTCAACCGCCCCGAAGATCAGAAGCGATATTACGAACAGCGTGAGCAGGCCCAACCCGAGCCGTTTGGCCACGATGGTCACCACGTCGCCCATCTGTTTCCCCCTTTCCATACCGCCTTACCGAATGTCCGCGTCGCCTTACTGGAGCGAGTCGCGCGGACCATCGGCTGGGCGCATACCGCGCCCCCCGCAGGCGCAGCTGCTGAAAAAGAAAGGGCGAGTCCCCTGGATCTTGTCCGGCGGACCCGCCCCTTCGTCATGTTTCCGTCAAGCCGGATTCCGCCTGGATCAGGTAAACCACCAGCGATGGTAACCGCGCGCGCCATCCAGCTCCCAGCTCGCCGCCAGGCTCGGGCCGTGGGCCACGTTCTTGGTGCGGGCATAGGTGAAGTTGGTGAACATCGGGATGATGGTGCCGCCTTCGTCTTTGGCGATCGTGCACATCTCCGCATACTGTTCGGCGCGCTTCTTCTCGTCGAGTTCCGCCTTGGCGATCAGCAGCAGCTCGTTGAACCGCTCATTCTTCCAATGGGACTCGTTCCAGGCCGCGTCGTCCTTGTAGGCCAGGGTGAACATGTTGTCCGGCGTCGGACGGGCACCCCATTTGACGAACACGAACGGCTTCTTCAGCCAGACATCCGACCAGTAGCCATCGCTCGGCTCGCGCACGACCTTGAGGTCAATGCCGGCCTTCTTGGCATGCTCGGAGTACAGCACGCACATGTCGACCGCACCCGGCAGCACGCTGTCCGCCGCCGACAGGCTGACGGAGAGGTTCTCCATACCGGCCTTCTTGAGGTGGAACTTGGCCTTATCCGGATCGTATGGCCGCTGCGGCAGATCCGGGTAGTACGGCATGCCGGGCGACACGTGGTAGTCGTTCCCGACCGAGGCCCGTCCGAACATGATCTTCTCGACGATGTCCTGGCGATCGATGGCGTATTTCAGCGCCAGTCGGACGTCGTTGTTATCGAACGGCGCCACGTCTGTGAACATCGGCAGGGTGATCGCCGAGCCGGACGGCACGTCGTCGAGTTCCAGGTTCGGGTTGCGGCCCAGAAGGGCAGCGGTCTTCAGATCGACCTGGGTGACCGCATTGACCTCACCGGTCAGCAACGAGGTCTGCCGCGCGTTCGGGTCGTTCAACTGGATCATCTCGACAGCGTCGAAATAGGCGCCTTCAAGGTGCCAGCCGTCATGACGGACCAGCGACGTCCCGATCCCCGGCTTGTGGTTGGTGATCTTGTAGGGGCCTGCACCCGTCTGGCTTTCCCAGTCGATGGTGCCGTTGCCCTTCGCCGGCAGCATGCAAAGGTGATAGTCGGTCATCACCCACGGCAGATCCGCGAAGCCCTGGCTGAGCTCGATGACGATCGCATCGTCGCCCTTGGCCGAAATGTTGGTGACCGCCGCCAGCAGCGGCTTGGCCGCCGAGGTGGTGTCGTCGCCACGGTGATGGTTGAGCGACGCAATCGCGTCTTCCGGCGTGAACTTCTGGCCGGTGTGGAAGGTCGCGTTGGTGTTCAGCTTGAACGTCCAGACCTTGGCGTCCGGGGTGGCGCTCCACTCCGTCGCCATATCCGGGCCGAGACCGTTCTCCGACGTGATCATCGTCAGGTAGGAGCGGTGGGCGTGGGCCAATTGGATTTCACCGACGGACTGGTACTTGCCCGGGTCCATCTGGTCGGAGGTGTTGGAATCGTGGACACCGACCTTGAAGGTGCCGCCGCGCTTCGGCGCGGCCATGGCTGCTTTCGAGGTCCACAAGCCGGACGCCGTCGAGGCGGTAACGCCGGCGGCGAGGGCATAGTGCATGAAGTCTCGACGCGACAGGCGGCCGCGCTTGGCCTCAGCCGCCATACGGTCGATCAACTCGTCGGTTTTCTTGTCGGTCATGATGTCTCCCTGTGGCTCCTTGCGGAGCGGCCCTGTCGTTCTCGTACCGCGCTTCGTCAGGGCGAAACGCGCCGGCGGAGTCTTGTTTGAGGCCTGCCGGGAGAAATTCCCGTGAGGCCGGTTTATCAACCACCGGAATCAGAACATTACCCCAACAAGATTCTGCCTTGGATGCAATGGAAACATTGAACTTTTCTGCGCAGTTGGCGGGCAGTAGACTCCCGTTGGAGGGGTTTGCTGTCGCTATCAGGACATTTTAGAGCGCCCCTTGGTCAGTCGAGAGGGCCGTCTCACGCCCCGACCGGCAAGGCATGCATTTCTTGGAGGTCAGCAATGCGCCCAAGAAATCGGCCGGTATGAGAAATCGACCTTGACCTTGAGAACCAGTACATTAAGTGGGCGTTAAGAGGAGTGTGGGACAACTGTTCGCACCGGGGATCACCTCGGAACCGGGTGCACAAAGAGGAGGCGAGTGATGAATCGTGACGATTTGATTCGGTCCTACCGTGCCAACGCCTCTTCGTGGCAGGTACTGGTCGGCCTGTATGCGGTGCTGCTGGGCGCAATGGCGCTGTCGGCATCCGTCATTCTCTAGGGTCGCTATTTCCTGGGGACGCTATTCCCTCGGGCCGATATCAGTCAGACCATCGGCGTTGCGACCGTGGACAGAGTCGCCGCGGGCGATTTCCAATCGGACATCACGACTGTCGCAGATCTCGGCGATCGCGGCGGGAGGTGCGCTGTCCGTCACCAGGATATCGATGTCTTCCAGGTGAACGATCTTGACCGGCGCGGTCCGGCTGAACTTGGTGCTGTCTGCGACCAGGATCGTCTGACGCGCGTTGCGGACCATTTCCTGAGCAACCCGAACCTCCCGGTAGTCGTAGTCGAGGACCGTACCGTCGGCCTCGATCCCTGAGGCACCGATCACCGCAAAGTCGACCTTGAACTGACGGATGAAATCCACCGCGGCCTCACCGACGATGCCGCCGTCGCTCGGCCGCACCAACCCGCCCGCAATCACCACCTCGACCGCCGGCGCCTCGCGCAGGATGTTGGCCACGTTGATGTTGTTGGTCACCACCAGCAGACCGGTGTGGCGGCGCAGGGCCAGGGCCAGTTGCTCCGTCGTCGTCCCGATATTGATCACGATCGATGAGTGATCGGGAATGAGGGCGGCCGCCCGCTCCGCGATCGCGCGCTTGGCATCGGCCGCCAAGCTTCGGCGGGCGTCGTAGCCATAGTTTGTCACGCCTGACGGATGCATGGCACCGCCATGGATCCGGCGCAACAGTCCGGCATCGCACAGGACGTTCAGGTCCTTGCGGATGGTCTGCTGCGAAACCTCGAACTCGCGCGCGAGGCCGTCAACGTCCACGCGGCCGTTTCGGGCCGCAATCCTCAGGATGTCGGTTTGGCGTGGTAGTAGCGTTTCCATCGTCCGTCTTGCCTTGCGAATCGAGCGCGAAAGCTTTCGGTTTCTTTCGGATTCCCGCCCATTGGGTCCGATTTCTACAAAATTTACCCCCATTCTGCACATAATCGCAACCCAATAACCCTATTGACGTTCGCTTTCTTTCGTTTGATAGTGAATCGGCCGCAGCCAAAGAGCTGGCCGCGTAGGGAGGTTCATGATGAAGAGAAGGTAGGGAGGTTCATGATGAAGAGAAGCATGTTGGCCGCAGCCGCGGTCATTGGGGCCATTGGCCTGTCCGGTCCGGCGACCGCCGGTATCGACGAAGCCCGCAAGTGGGTGGACGACGAGTTCCAACCGTCGACGCTGTCCAAGGACGCGCAGATGACGGAGATGGAATGGTTCATCAAAGCCGCTGAACCGTTCGTCGGCATGGAAATCAACGTGCTGTCGGAAACCATTCCGACCCACGAATACGAATCGAAGACCCTGGCGAAGGCCTTCGAGGAAATCACCGGCATCAAGGTAAACCACCAGTTGCTCGGCGAGGGTGAGGTCGTTCAGGCGGTCCAGACCCAGATGCAGACCAACCGGAACCTGTATGACGCCTATATCAACGACAGCGATCTGATCGGCACCCACTCCCGGCTGCAGCTGGCGGTCAACCTGACCGACTGGATGGCCGGCGACGGCGCCGACGTGACCCTGCCGACGCTCGACGTCGACGACTTCATCGGCAAGTCGTTCACCACCGGGCCGGACGGCAAGCTCTATCAGCTGCCGGATCAGCAGTTCGCCAACCTCTACTGGTTCCGCTACGACTGGTTCCAGCGCGACGACCTGAAGAAGAAATTCAAGGACATGTACGGCTATGACCTCGGCGTACCGGTGAACTGGTCCGCCTATGAGGACATCGCCGAGTCCTTCAGCGTTCACGTCAAGGAAATCGACGGTGTCCGCGTCTACGGCCACATGGACTACGGCAAGCGCGCACCCGATCTCGGCTGGCGCATGACCGATGCGTGGCTGTCGATGGCCGGTGCCGGTTCGGTCGGTCTGCCGAACGGCCGTCCGATCGACGAGTGGGGCATTCGCATGGAGGAGAACTCCTGCAACCCGGCCGGCGCCTCGGTTTCCCGCGGTGGCGGCACCAACGGCCCGGCGGCGGTCTATGCGATCCGCAAGTGGGACGAGTGGCTGCGGCAGTACGCCCTCCCGGTGCGGCCGACTACGACTTCTACCAGTCGCTGCCGGCTCTGAGCCAGGGCAACGTCGCCCAGCAAATCTTCTGGTACACCGCGTTCACCGCTTCGATGGTGGCGCCGAAGTCCGAGGGCAACAACACGGTCGACGACTCCGGCAAGCCGCTGTGGCGGATGGCCCCGTCGCCGAAGGGCCCGTACTGGGAAGAAGGCCAGAAGCTCGGCTATTAGGACGCCGGTTCCTGGACCCTGTTCAAGTCGACCCCGGTCGACCGCCGCAAGGCCGCCTGGCTGTACGCGCAGTTCGTGGTGTCCAAGTCCGTCTCGCTCAAGAAGAGCCACGTCGGCCTGACCATCATCCGCGACAGCGACATCAACCACGAGTCCTTCTCCGAACGGGCACCGAACCTCGGCGGACTGGTCGAGTTCTACCGCTCGCCGGACCGTGTCCTGTGGACCCCGACCGGCGTCAACGTGCCGGACTATCCGAAGCTGGCGCAGCTCTGGTGGCAGCAGATCGGTGACGTGAACTCGGGTGCGTTCACCCCGCAGGAGGCCATGGACCGTCTGGCCGGCGAAATGGACCAGGTGATGGCCCGCATGCAGCGTGCGGACGAGGCCAACAGCACCTATGGCGGCTGTGGCCCGCGCCTGAACGAGGAGAAAGACGCCTCGGCCTGGCTCGGCAAAGGCGGCGCCAAGTCCAAGCTCGCCAATGAGAAGCCGCAGGGCATGACCATCGCCTATGACGAGCTGATCAAGCGGTGGACCCAGTAAGGTCGAACCGCCCTCAGGGGTGCTCCCGGGGGCGATAGACTCCAGTCCGAGGCGGCAAGCGCCGCCTCGGACGCCCCTCAGTTACCGGACAAGACGATGTCGCTTGAACTGCGAGGCGTGACCAAACGGGTCGGCGCCGATGTCCACATCCACCCCACCGACCTGACCCTCGAGCCAGGCAGCTTCAACATCCTGCTGGGGACGACGCTGGCCGGCAAGACGACGCTGATGCAGCTCATGGCCGGCCTCGAACGACCGACCGAGGGCAGCGTTCACTTCGACGGGGCCGACGTGACCGGCGTTGCGGTGCAGAAACGCAACGTGTCGATGGTCTACCAACAGTTTATCAACTATCCGAACCTGTCGGTGTTTGAGAACATCGCGTCGCCGTTGCGGGTGGCCCGTGTCGCCGACGCCGAGATCCGCCGACGGGTCGGTGACATGGCCGAACTCCTTCGCCTGACACCGATGCTGGACCGACTGCCGGGCGAGTTGTCCGGCGGCCAGCAGCAGCGCACAGCGATGGCGCGGGCACTGGTGAAGGATTCCTCGCTGGTGCTGCTCGACGAGCCGCTGGCCAACCTGGATTTCAAACTCCGCGAAGAGTTGCGGGACGAACTGCCGAGGCTGTTCGCCGATCGGCAGTGCATCGTGGTGTACGCCACCACCGAGCCGGTGGAAGCGCTGCTGTTCGCCGGCCACACGGCCACGCTTTCTGAGGGCCGTGTGACCCAGTTCGGGCCGACGGGCGATCTGTACCGCCTGCCGGATGACCTCACGACCGCGCAGGTGTTCTCGGAACCGCCGATCAACACCGCGGCCGTCCGCAAGGACGGCAACGAGTTCGTGATGGGCAATGCCGCCCGCTGGCCGGCCGTCGGCCCCTTCGGCGACGTGGCCGACGGGGACTACACCCTCGGCCTGCGCGCCCATTTCATCGCGCCCGAGCCGAGCGGGAGCCACCCAGTCGCCTTGCAGGGCACCGTCCTGGTGACCGAGTTGAGCGGCTCGGAAAGCGTCATTCACGTCGACCTCGGCGCTGACGTCTGGGTCAGCCTGGCCCACGGCATCCACGCGTTTGAGGTCGGCCAAACAGCGGTTCTGCATGCAGACATGGACCGCGCCATGCTGTTCGCCCCCGACGGCACTCGGGTTGTGGGCTGAGGAGGATCGTCTTGGCAAAGATCACCCTCGAGGCCTTGCGCCACAGTTACGTTCCCGAGCCGTCGGGCCCGGCGGACTACGCGCTCAAGCGACTGGAAATGGCATTCGACGATGGCGGCGCCTATGCCCTGCTCGGCCCCTCGGGCTGCGGCAAGACAACGCTGCTGAACATCATTTCCGGCCTGGTCACGCCGAGCGAAGGACGCATCCTGTTCGACGACGACGACGTCTCGCAGCTGCCGACCGACCAGCGCCACATCGCCCAGGTTTTCCAGTTCCCGGTCGTCTACGACACGATGACCGTCTACGACAATCTGGCGTTTCCGCTGCGCAACCGCGGCGTCCCGGAAAGCGATGTCGATCGACGGGTCCGCGAGATCGCCGAGATGATCGACCTCACCGGAATGCTGAACCGGCGCGCCGCCGGGCTGACCGCCGACGGCAAGCAGAAGATCTCGCTCGGCCGCGGCCTCGTGCGATCGGACGTCAACGTCATCATGTTCGACGAGCCGCTGACCGTCATCGACCCGCATCTGAAATGGCAGCTGCGTTCGAAGCTCAAGGAGCTGCACCAGCGGGTCCGCACCACGATGATCTACGTGACCCACGACCAGACCGAGGCTCTGACCTTCGCCGACAAGGTCGTGGTGATGAACCAGGGCGAGGTCGTTCAGATCGGCACGCCGGTCGAGCTGTTCGAGGAGCCACAGCACACGTTCGTAGGCCACTTCATCGACTCTCCGGGCATGAACCTGCTGCCTTGTGAGCTACACGACGGCCGCGCCACCTGTTTCGGCCATTCGGTCGACACCGCGAACACAGCGACCGAGACACCAGGGTCCGGAGACCTGGTGGTCGGGGTTCGCCCGGAGTTCGTGTCTTTCGCCGACCAGGGTCTGCCGGTCACCGTCGCCAAAGTCGCCGACGCCGGTCGATACCGGATCGTCGATACGGTGATCGCGGATCACGTCGTCAAACTGCTCGTCGAAGAGGGCCAGGAGGTTCCGACCGGCGACGCCCATATCGCCTTCCGTCAGTCCAACACCCGGATCTATGCCGACGGTTGGATGGTCAACCCCGGTAGCGCGTGATGAAGGGGGCTCAGTCATGAACAAGACCACCAACCAGAAGGCCTGGCTGTTCGTCCTCCCGGTGGTGGCTCTGGTCGCCTTCAACGCCGTCATTCCGCTGATGACCGTCGTCAACTATTCGGTCCAGGAAACGTTCGACGACAACACCTTCTTCTGGGCGGGCGTGATCTGGTTCCAGCAGGTCCTCACGTCCGAGCGGTTCCTCGACGCCCTGCTCCGCCAGATGGCGTTCACGTTCACGATCCTGGCCATCGAAATGCCACTCGGCGTGGCGATCGCGCTCTGCATGCCGCGCAAGGGGCCCTGGGTCTCGGTCTGCCTGGTTCTGATGGCGCTGCCGCTGTTGATTCCCTGGAACGTCGTCGGCGCGATGTGGAACATCTTCGCGCTGCCCGATATAGGCCTGCTGGGCCAGCTGCTCAACAACCTCGGGTTCGACTACAACTTCACACGGCAACCCGGCGACGCGTGGTTCACGCTGATCCTGATGGATGTCTGGCACTGGACGTCGCTGGTGGTGCTGCTGGCCTATGCCGGGCTCAGTTCGATCCCCGACGCCTACTACCAGGCGGCCCGCATCGACGGGGCCAGCGCGTGGGCGATCCTGCGTCACATCCAGCTGCCGAAGCTGAGGCGGGTGCTGACCATCGCCCTGCTGCTGCGCTTCATGGACAGCTTCATGATCTACACCGAGCCCTTCGTGCTGACCGGCGGCGGCCCCGGTAACTCGACCACTCTGCTGTCGATCGACCTGGTGAAGATCGCGCTCGGACAGTTCGATCTCGGGCCGGCGGCGGCCATGTCGATCATCTACTTCCTGATCATCCTGGCGTTGAGCTGGGTGTTCTACACGGTGATGACCCGCGAAGACGGCCAGCAAGGAGAGCCGCGATGAACCGTTCCACCCGTTGGCTGGTTCCGACGCTCTATATTCTGTTCCTGTTGCTGCCGATCTACTGGCTGGTTAGCATGTCGTTCAAGACCACCAATGAGATCCTCGGCGGGTTCTCGCTGTTCCCGCAGGAATTCACGATCGAGAACTACGTCGCGATCTTCACGGACGCCACCTGGTACATGGGCTACGTGAACTCGCTGATCTATGTGTCGATGAACACGGTCCTGTCGGTCGCGGTCGCCCTGCCGGCGGCCTACGCCTTCTCGCGATACCGGTTCATCGGCGACAAACACCTGTTCTTCTGGCTCCTGACCAACCGAATGGCGCCGCCGGCGGTGTTCGCGCTGCCGTTCTTCCAGCTCTACTCGGCGGTCGGCCTATTCGACACCCACATCGCGGTCGCTCTGGCCCACACGCTGTTCAATATCCCGCTGGCGGTCTGGATCCTGGAAGGGTTCATGTCCGGTGTGCCGAAGGAGCTTGACGAGACCGCCTATATCGACGGCCACTCGTTCTGGAGCTTCTTCCTGAAGATCTTCGTCCCCACGATCGCCGCCGGTGTCGGGGTGGCGATGTTCTTCTGCTTCATGTTCTCGTGGGTCGAGCTGCTGCTGGCCAAGACCCTGACCGCCGTCGAGGCCAAACCGATCGCCGCCACAATGACCCGAACGGCGAGTACGTCGGGATACGAACTCGGTCTGCTGGCGGCCGCCGGCACATTGACGATCGTGCCCGGCGCCTTCGTGATCTACTTCGTGCGCAACTACATCGCCAAGGGCTTCGCCGTCGGTCGGGTGTAAGGAGGGCTGACCATGGGCTTGCAATGGATGGCCTGGACCTGGCCGACCGCGGCCTTCTTCGGCTTCATCGTCATTTGCCTGACGACACTCACGGTGTGGGAGTTGCGGTCACCCGGCGGTGATCCCCGGCGCGGTGTGCTCGGAATCGACACCACCCGAGGGGACCGTCTGTTCATCTCCCTGCTGGGCAGCGCCTTCATCATGCTGGCCTGGCTCGGGTTGGTCGGGCCGACGCTGTGGTGGGCGGTGCCGATCGCCGCAGTCTACGGGTTCCTGGTGTTCCGTTACGTCTAGTTCTGACGGAAGCACCTTGGCTTCCGACAGGACGTGTGAATCCGATCTGAATCATAGAGTTAGAGCAGATTCACCGGTCAGATGGATCGCCGACGGCGATTCCACTGATCCGGATCTGCTCTAATCGGCAGTCGCCGCCACCGCTGGGCCGTCCAGATCGGCGCGGGCCAGTTGCAGGCGGAAGAAGCTGGTGCCGTCGCCGGCGTACTCGACGCTGAGATCGCCGCCCATCGCCCGCATGATGGCGCGGCTGATCGGCAGCCCGAGGCCCGCCCCCTGCCCGAGATGGGCCCGGTCGCCACGGGCGAACTTCTCGAACACGGTGGTCGCCTCTTCGCGGGTGATCCCGCCACCATTGTCGATCACGTCGATGCGGACGACCGCCCCCTGGGTTGCCGTGCGCACCCGAACCTCGGGGTCCGTCGCCGTGTTGTATTTGACGGCGTTCGACAGGATGTTGATCAGCACCTGACGCAGCCGGTCGGCATTGGCATCGACCAGCACGCCGTCCGCGCCCGGGTCCCGGACCACGGTGACTCCGGCATTGCGGGTCAGACCGACGACCGCATCGAGCGCGCCGTCGAGCGCATCCTCGGCGTCAACCGGTTCGAGTTGAAGGTTCACCGTCCCCGCTTCCAAGCGGCTGATGTCCAGCAGCTCATCGAGCAACCGGGTCAAGCGCCGGCTTTCATCGTGGATGATGCCGAGGAACCGCTGGCGTTCCGGCTCCGGCACGTCCTGGTCCTCGGTCAGGATCTCAGAGAATGACCGGATCGACGTCATCGGCGTGCGGAGCTCATGGCTTACCTGGCTCAGGAACTCGTCCTTCTGCGCATCCAGGCTCCGCAGGCGCTCGTTCACCTCGCGCAGCTGTGTCGCCGCCTGTTGCAGTTCTTCCGACTTTTCGGCCAGCTGGCGGGAGGTCTCGATCAGCTGCTGGCTCTCGTCGGCGATGTCGATCAGTTCGGTCATGCCAAGGGCCGGGCGACCCGCCATGCGGGTGACCAACGCGTGGGCCGATGCGGCCCCGATCGTGCCGGCCAGCTCGCGCTCCAACCGCGCGATCACCGCGTCCGTGGCGTAGGGCAGGCCGGCCTTCACTCCCTGGTCCCGCGCCATCTCGTCGAACAGCCTGGCGGCCGGCGCCGTCCCGAGAATGCGCTGGGCCAGGACGAACATGTCCTCGGGTGCCGCGGCCCCAACGGCCACGCCCGACGGCCCGCCGCCGGTCGAGCGGAAGACATCGACAAACAGCGTCCCCTGCAAACGCTCGAGAGCGGTGGCCTGGCTCAGGCTGGAGACCACAACGAAGCACAGCGCGTTGATGCCCACACTCCAGACCACGGCATGGACCAGAGGATCCATGTCCGTCAGCCCGAACAGCGACTGCGGCCGCAGAATCGCCAGACCCCAGGCCCCGTCGCGGATCACCGCCTCGCTCAACAGGAACTCGCCGCCGAAACTGGGCAGAAACAGCGTATAGGCCCAGAGGCCGAAGCCGGCCAGCAGCCCGCACATCGCCCCGGCGCGCGTCGCGCCACGCCAGAAGATCCCGCCGAGCAGGCTCGGCAGAAACTGGGCAACACCGACGAAAGCGATCAGGCCGATGGCCGCCAGGGCGTCGGAGCCCCCGCTGATCCAGAAGTACAGGAACCCGAGCCCCAGGATCAGCCCGATGCTGATCCGCCGGGAGATCAACAGCAGCGACCTGACATCACCGCTCTTGGCATGGGTTGCCGACAGCAGCCGCAAGGCGACCGGCATGATCATGTGGTTGGAAACCATCGTCGACACCGCGATCGCGGCGACGATGACCATCGAGGTCGCCGACGAGAAGCCGCCGAGGAACGCTAGAAGCGCAAGATCCTCGCGGCCCTGGGCCAGCGGTACGGTGAGCACGAACAGGTCCGGGTTGGCACCGGCCGGCATGACCTTCAGGCCGACGATGGCGATCGGCATGATGAACAGGGTCATCCCGAACAGATAAAGCGGGAACAGCCAGGAGGCCGTCGACAGATGGTTCTCGTCGATGTTCTCGACCACCGTGACCTGGAACTGGCGTGGCAGGCAGATGATCGCCGTCGCCGACAGAAAGGTCAGCGTCGCCCAGCGCGGCCCGAACACGTCGGCGGCCCCGGTGATCACCTCGCTCGGAACGTCGGCGAAGACATCGGTGAAACCGTCGGCGACGATGTAGGTGGCGAACACGCCGACGACGATCAGGGCAATGAGCTTAACGATCGCCTCGAGCGCGATCGCCGCGACGACCCCGTGATGGCGCTCATTGGCGTCGACGTTGCGGGTGCCGAAGAGGATCGTGAACAGGGCGAGGCCCGCCGCCATCCAGAACGCTGTGGTCACGCCGTCGGTCTCGCCGGAGAAGACTTGGTAGCTGCTGGTCAGCGACTGCAGTTGCAGCGCGATATACGGGGCCACAGCGATCACGGCGATCGTCGTCACCAGCACCGCGAGGCTGGGGCTTTTGCCATAGCGCGAGGAGATCAGGTCGGCGATCGACGTGATCTTGTGGGCGCGCCCGATCCGCACCAGCTTGCGGAGCAGCCACCACCAGGCGACGAAAACCAGGGTCGGCCCCAGGTAGATCGTGACGAACTCGAGACCGTTGCGGGCCGCCGAGCCGACCGCGCCGTAGAACGTCCAGGACGTGCAGTAGACCGAGATGGAGAGCGTGTAGACGATCGGCGACTGCAGCCATCGGATCGGGCGTTCACGGGTCCGGCGGTCGACCACGAACGCGACCGCGAACAGCAACGCGACATACCCGATGCAAGCTGCCAGCAGGACGTTGACAGACAGCATCAGCGAGGCTCGCCGAGATCCGCCGAGGACGTATCAACGTCGCTGTCCCGCAAGGGTCTGGCCAGCATCGTCGCGCCGACGATCAGCAAGGCCCACACGGCGAAGATATAGATCAGGGCGACCGGCAGCCCGAACAGCTTGGCGTCGATCAGCGCGACACCCGCGATCGGCGGCATCAGGGCGACGATGCCGGCCAGCACCAGGGCGATCGACCTGTCTCGGATCTTGCGTTGGGAAATCCGGCGTTCTTGGCCCTTGGCCAGCGCGCTTCCGGCCAGGATCAACCCGGCCGACCGTCAGCGAGCTGTTCGACCGCGGCGACGATCTCCGCGTTGGCGAACGGTTTCGTCATGAACAGGTCAGCGCCACAGCGCAGGGCCGTCTCGCGATCCTCGCGCTGCCCCTTCGCCGTCAGCATCAGAACCGGCAGCGATTCCGCATGCCGGTCCGCCCGAAGCCGGCGAAGGATCTCGTAGCCGTCCATCTCTGGCAGCATCACATCGAGGACGAGCACGTCGGGCAGGTTGGCCCGCACCGCATCAAGCGCCCGCTGTCCGCCGGTCTCAACAGACACTTCGAAACCCGCGCGCTCCAACAGGAACGTCAGCGATTCGACGATGTTCGGCTCATCCTCGGCCACCAGGACGCGTTTGCCCATGACGCCGTTCTTCCTCCCGATTTCAGCCCGGATTCACCCGGATCATTGCCATGGATTAGATGGTATTTCATTTCCGCGGGCAATCCTTGATGTCCGTCAATGCCCGCGCATCACTCCGACAGCGGGTCCTCGACCCGATGGATGCAGCCCCGCCGCGGGCACAATCGGCATCCTGGCCCGACCTCATCGACGGGTGCCGAGGGATCGGGCGCATAGACCGTTTTCCGCGCGTCATCCTCGGTCATCGCGATCATGTGGGTCACGTAGTGGCGCGGCTTGCCGAAGCCGGTCGGGCCGGTATGCCCGGCCCTCGCCACGAAGACGAACCGGGCGCCGGAGGGAAACAGCGCGCGCTGCCGGATCACCGCTTCCGGAGATTGCTGGGCGCGGTAGAGCACCCACAGCGGACAGGCCGACGCGTAGCGCGGGATGGCGAGCCCGGGCAGCCCAAGGTCCTCGATAACGGTCCCGGCGGCGTTGGCGCTTACATAGCCGAAGCGCGGGTGCTCTCGGTCGGCCGGCAACGCCGTCAGTCGACGGCAGACCGCCTCCTCATCGACCGAGAAGGCGTCGGCAAGCGCCTCGATATCGTAGCCGAGCTCGGCCGCCCGGGCGGCGAACAGCGCCATCGGCATCAGGATGGCATTCTCGGCATAGACCACCAGGGCACGCTGGGCCCGGTTGCGAGCGACCGCCGTGCGGATGACGTCCTGCCCGTCGAGAATATCCTCGATCATTGGGGCCATCCGGTCCTCAGCCAGCGCGCGCGCCGCATCCCGCCGGGACACCGCAACCGCGTCGGTCACCGCTGGCGTCAACGCGGTGGCAGCCGCATCCAAGGGGCCGAACCGGTTGCCATGCAGGTCGAAGAACGCCTCCACCTCGTCGAGCGGGGTCAGAATAGCTTCGGTCTCTTCCGCCTTGTCGAGGTAGGCCGCGAGAGCTTCACCGACCTCGGAGAGCACCATGCTCTCCTCTTGAATGATCCGGGTGAAACGGTCGCGACGGTCCTCTGGCAGGTCGCTGTAGTCGGCCAGAATGTCGACCGACGATCGAATCGCCGCGATCCGGGTGAGCATGCGATGCACCGTCTCTCCGAGGAACGGATCATTCGACAGTCGATCGGACAGAGTCTGGACCTGCCGGACGGCCTCCTGTTCGGACCGGGCCAGCGCGGCCACGCCCCGCGCCCAACCGGGGAACCGGCCGATCAGTTCGTCGACCCGGCCCTGTTCAAGCTCGAGGGCCTCCAGGGCCGGCAGGTGCGACACCTCCGTCAGGGCCTCCGACAGCCGCTTCTCCGCCGCTCCCTCGAGCGCTTCGACCGAAAGATCAAGCGCCTCGGCGATGCGCCGCAGCAACGATCCGGCGATGCGTCGCTTGTTCCATTCGATGAGGTTCAGGTAGGACGCGGAGATGCCGATCCGCCGCGCGAGGTCGGCCTGGGTCATGGCGAGTTCGCCCCGACGCTGCCGGATCCTGGCGCCCAGGATGCCGCTGCGGGTTTGGTGTTTGACGGGCCGGTTTGGCGGTTTAGCGGCGGTCATCTGTCAAAAATTTACAATACGAGATCTCTTACGGGTTAATCATTGACAGAATAATTTTTTTTTTTCAATGAAATATTGAACGATTGACTTATCTCAATCAGGGTCCCCACGGATCCGGGTGATCCTCGACCCATAAGAGCACCGTGGCCGGACCCGTACTCAGGTCCTCCGCCACGCCATCGCGCATAAGGGAGAAACACAGATGCACAAGTACCAGATTACCCGCCGTGGCCTGCTGAAGGGCTCGGCTCTGGTTGGCGTCGGCCTCGCCGCACCGACCTTCTTCTCAAGCAAGGCCAACGCCTTCACCAACGAGCCCAAGGGCAGCACTGTCACCCTCGGCTTCAACGTGCCGCAGTCCGGCCCGTACGCCGACGAGGGTGCCGACGAGCTCCGCGCCTACGAGCTGGCCGTCGAACACCTCAACGGTGGCGGCGATGGCGGCATGATGAACACGTTCTCCTCCAAAGCGCTGAAGGGCAACGGCATCCTGGGCAAGAAGGTCGAGTACGTGACCGGCGACACCCAGACCAAGTCCGACGCCGCCCGTGCCTCCGCCAAGTCGATGATCGAGAAAGACGGCGCCATCATGATCACCGGCGGCTCGTCGTCGGGTGTTGCCGTGGCGGTGCAGGCCCTGTGTCAGGAAGCCGGCGTGATCTTCATGGCCGGTCTGACCCACTCCAATGACACCACCGGCAAGGACAAGAAGGCCAACGGCTTCCGGCACTTCTTCAACAGCTACATGTCCGGTGCCGCGCTCGCGCCGGTGCTCAAGAACGCCTACGGCGACAACCGTAAGGCCTATCACCTGACGGCCGACTACAACTGGGGCTACACCACCGAAGAAGCCGTCCGATCCTCGACCGAGGAAATGGGCTGGGAGACCGTTGCTGCGGTCAAGACCCCGCTCGCCCAGACCGACTTCTCGGCCTACATCACGCCGGTTCTGCAGTCCGATGCCGACGTGCTGGTGCTGAACCACTACGGCGGCAACATGGTGAACTCGCTCACCAACGCCGTTCAGTTCGGCCTGCGTGAGCGCCAGGCCAACGGCAAGAACTTCGAGATCATCGTGCCGCTGTACTCGCGGCTGATGGCCAAGGGTGCCGGCGAGAACGTTAAGGGCATCTTCGGTTCGACCAACTGGCACTGGTCGCTGCAGGACGAAGGCTCCAAGGCGTTCGTCAAGTCCTTCGGCACTAAGTATGGCTTCCCGCCGAGCCAGGCTGCCCACACCACCTACGTCCAGGCCCTGCTGTACGCGGATGCCGTCGAGCGGGCCGGCAGCTTCAACCCGTGCGCGGTCGTCGAGGCCCTCGAGGGCTTCGAGTTCGACGGCATGGGCAACGGCAAGACGCTGTATCGCGCCGAAGACCACCAGTGCTTCAAGGACGTGCTGGTCGTGAAGGGTAAGGAGAACCCGAGCTCCGAGTTCGACCTGCTCGAGATCGTCGAAGTCACGCCGGTTGCGCAGGTCACCTACGCCCCGGATCACCCGCAGTTCGCCGGTGGCCAGCTCGGCACCTGCAACCCGGGCGCCTAACGGCACACAACCAAAGCGCCGACCGTGCCGTCAGGCACGGTCGGTTGCCCCGCGCGGCCCGGACCGCGCCGCGGATAACCGGACGGATCCATAGGGGGTGGCGTCATGGACGCGATTATTCTTCAGATTCTGAACGGACTGGACAAAGGCAGCGCCTACGCGCTGATCGCGCTCGGTCTGACACTGATCTTCGGGACCCTGGGCGTGGTCAACTTCGCCCACGGCGCGCTGTTCATGCTCGGCGCCTTCTGCGCGGTGACCCTCAACGCCATCTTCAAGATCTCCTATGAGACGATCGATCCGGTCAAAAAGGACTTCCTCGGCAACCCCCTGAAAGTCGAGACGCCGTACATCTACGACTGGTTCGGCCCCGAGACAGGCGCCGCCATGATCGAGTGGTCGGTACCGCTGGCGATCCTGTTCTCCATCCCGATCATGATCGTCGTCGGCCTCACCATGGAACGCGGGCTGATCAAGTATTTCTACAAGCGCCCCCACGCCGACCAGATCCTGGTGACCTTCGGGCTGGCGATCGTGCTGCAGGAGATCATCAAGTACTTCTACGGCGCCAACCCGATTCCGACGCCCGCCCCCCAGGCCCTGACCGGAAGTGCGGATTTCGGCGTGCTGATGGGCTTCGACCCGGGCTCGATCATCTACCCGTACTGGCGGCTGGTGTACTTCCTGTTCGCCGCGGTAATCATCGGCGGCGTGTTCGCCTTTCTGCGCTACACCACCTTCGGCATGGTTGTGCGCGCCGGCATGGCGGATCGCGAGACCGTCGGGCTGCTTGGCATCAACATCGACAAGCGCTTCACGATCATGTTCGCAATCGCGGCCTGCGTGGCCGGGCTCGCCGGTGTCATGTACACCCCGATCAACTCGCCGAACTACCACATGGGAATGGACTTCCTGGTTCTGTCCTTCGTGGTGGTCGTCGTCGGCGGCATGGGATCCCTGGCCGGCGCCGTTGCCGCGGGCTTCCTGCTCGGCGTGCTTGAATCCTTCGCCTCGATGGCGCAGGTCGTGAACCTGCTGCCCGGCATCAACCAGATCATCATCTATCTGGTCGCCATCATCATTCTGCTGACACGCCCCCGTGGCCTGATGGGCCGCAAGGGCGTCATGGAGGAGTGACCGATGCTAGGTCTTCACGGCAAAGACAAGACGCTCTTCCTGGTCGTCATCGCGCTGACGCTGCTGGCACCGTTCCTGCTGAATCCGTTCCCGGAAGGGTCTGAGCTGGCCCAGTTCAATGCCGGCTATCCGGACCTGATGCAGCGGTTCGTGATCTTCGGGATCTTCGCGATCGGCTTCAACATCCTGTTCGGTCTGACCGGCTATCTCAGCTTCGGCCATGCCGCCTTCCTCGGCGTCGGCTCCTATGCCGGCGTGTGGATGCTGAAGCTGCTGACCATGAACGTCGTCCCGGCGATCATCGTGTCGGTGATCTTCGCCGGGCTGTTCTCGGCCATCGTCGGCTACATCTCGCTGCGCCGTTCGGGGATCTACTTCTCGATCCTCACGCTGGCCTTCGCGCAGATGTCATTCGCGCTGGCCTACTCGGTTCTGACCCCGATCACCAACGGCGAGACCGGCCTTCAGCTCGCGCTCGACGACCCGCGGATCTTCGGCGTCAGCCAGGTCGACGGCTCGATCCCGCCAACCAATTTCTTCGGGATCGAGATGCGGGACGGCTTCGAACTGGCGCTCGGCCCTTGGCTGTTCACGTTCAACTTCGGCTACTACCTGTGCGCCCTCGTCATGCTGGTCGCGTTCTACATCTCGATCCGAATCTTCCGGTCGCCATTCGGCATGATGCTGCGCGCGGTCAAGACCAACCAGCAGCGGCTGCGCTACACGGGCAAGAACCCGAAGCCCTACACGCTGGCGGCGTTCGTCATCTCCGGCATGTATGCCGGGCTGGCCGGCGGGCTGATGGTCGCCATGGACCCGCTTGCCGGTGCCGAGCGCATGCAATGGACCGCGAGCGGCGAGGTCGTGCTGATGACCATTCTCGGCGGTGCGGGAACTCTGATCGGCCCGGTGCTCGGGGCCGGCGTGATCAAGTACTTCGAGAACATCTTCTCGAAGATCAACGACAACGTCCTGTACGGCTGGTTCTCGTTCATGCCCGAGGGCATGCAAGATGTCTTCGTCTTCCTGATCCACCCGTTCATCGGCAAGGGCTGGCACCTCACGCTCGGCATCATGTTCATGCTGGTCGTGATCTTCCTGCCCGGCGGCGTGGTCGAGGGCGGTCAGAAGATCAGGCGGCTGTTCGGTCGTGGGGATACCCCCGACCGGGCGGGCGGCGCCCCGACACCCCGCGCACACCCGGCCGAATAAGGAGAGGACCGATGGGTATTCTCGAAGTCACTGGGGTCAACAAGCGCTTCGGCGGCCTCAAGGCTCTCGACGACGTCAACATCGACGTCGAGGCCGGAACCGTGCACGCCATCATCGGGCCGAACGGCGCCGGCAAGTCGACCCTGCTGAACTGCTTCGTCGGCCGCCTGGAGCCGGATACCGGGACCGTCAATTTCGATGGCGACTCCCTGCTCAACCGCCAGCCTCACGAAATCAACCAGATGGGGGTCAGCCGGGTGTTTCAGACCCCGGAGATCTTCGGCGACCTGTCGCTGGTGGAGAACGTCATGATCCCGGCCCTGGCCAAACGGGACGGTCCGTTCTTCTTCAACGCCTGGTCCGCTGTGGCCGGTGAACAGGATGTGGTGGATCGGGCGATGGCGATGCTCGATGACGTCAACCTCGGCGGCAAGGCGCACGCCTCCGCCAACGAGCTGAGCCGCGGCGACAAGCGGCGCCTGGAACTCGCCATGTGCCTGGTCCAGGACCCCAAGCTTCTGCTGCTTGACGAGCCGACGGCCGGCATGTCGCGAGGCGACACCAACGATACGATCGACCTGATGAAGACGATCGCGTCGCGCGGCGTCACCATGGTGGTGATCGAGCACGACATGCACGTTGTGTTCTCGCTCGCCGACAAGATCTCCGTGCTGGCCCAGGGCCATGTGATCGTCGAGGACCTGCCCGAAAACATCAAAGGCGACCCGCGGGTCCAGGAAGCCTATCTCGGGGGAGCGCACCTATGACCGCGACCGATATGGCCGACCAGGCCAACCAAAGCCAGAATCAGGACCAGACCCAGGGCCAGGGCCTGCTCGGCGACGATCCGTTCGCCGGCAGTGCGCCCGGAAAGAAGCCGAAACTCACAACCGGCGGCCAACCAGCCTATTTCTCATGCTGGGACATCCACGCCTATTACGGTGAGAGTTACATCGTCCAGGGAGTCAGCTTCGACGTCCGTGAAGGCGAGATCGTCGCCCTGCTGGGCCGCAACGGTGCCGGCAAGACCTCGACCCTGCGGACCCTGGCCCGGATCGACTCGCCCAACCTCACCCATGGCGAGATCTGGCTCGATCACCAGCCGCTGCACGAGATGAAATCCCACGATGCCGCCCGGCTCGGGATCGGGCTGGTGCCGGAAGACCGGCGCATCATCCCGGGCCTGACCGTCGAAGAGAACCTGCAACTCGCCCAGATCGCGCCGCCGCACGGCTGGTCGATCGAGCGCATTTACGAGCTGTTCCCGCGGCTCGGTGAGCGCCGCAAGCAGGAGGGCATCACCCTGTCGGGCGGCGAGCAGCAGATGCTGTCGATCGGACGCGCGCTGTCGCGCGACGTCAAACTGCTGCTGCTCGACGAGCCCTATGAAGGACTGGCGCCGGTCATCGTCCAGGAAATCGAGAAGACCCTGGATCAGATCAAATCGCTCGGCATGACAACGATCATCGTCGAGCAGAACGCCATCGCCGCCCTGCACCTGGCGGACCGCGCCATCATCCTGGACATGGGCCAGGTGGTGTTCGACGGGGTCTCCCAGGAAGTGCTCGACAACGCCGATTTGCGCCAGCAGTACCTGGCGATCTGATCGAGCCCAAGTTGCCGGAGCCCGCCCTGATGCAGGAGCAGCCGACCCATCACGCTTCGACCTTGGCGCTCAACACCAAGGTCGAAACGGATTTCGTCGCGCCACTGACAGCGGTTCGCTCAGCGCTGGAGATCCTGCGCGACTTTCCGGACCTGGGAGACGACGACAGGCGTCGCTTCGTGGAGTCGGCGCTGCGTGGCTGCGCGCGCCTGGAGCATGGCATCGAGCAGCTCTCCGAATCGGTTTATGCCGCCGGCGAAGGTGCGGCGGCCCCGGCCCAGGATGACCCGCTCGCCGACGATGATCCGGAATACCGGAAGCGGATCCGGGTTCTGGATGATCAGGAGACGATCGAGGTCGACCTCTCCGATTGCCAGTTCAGCAACTCCCAGATCGTCAACGCCTTCCACGACGTGATCGATCATGCCGTCGAGCCCACCCGCCGGCGATGGTACTTCCTGGTCAATTTTCGCAACTGCCGGGTCTGGCCGGAGGCGTGGATCGCGTTTGCCCACCGCGGCAAGAAGATCAACGTGTCCTATTCGCTCGGGACCGTGCGCTATGCCGATGTCGATCCCGAGGACGCCGACGCCCGCAGCACCCAGCTCGGGGTTTCAGACCCGGACTTCTTCGAATCCCGGGACGCGGCACTGGCCCGCATCGAGGAGCTGAAGCGGTCCGCCAAACACTGAAGACCATCTTCAAAGTTCGAACGGCAACGCCACCAGATCGGCCGGGACCCGGTTGCCGTCTTTAAGAATCTGAACGCCATCACCGACCCGCGCATCAACGGACACCAGCGCGTAGCCGATCATGCGATTAAGACGATAGGACCAGGCCTTGTGGGTCATATGGCCGACGCAGACGCCGTCCTTATCGATCTCCAGCCAGATACCCTGATCCTCGTCTTCCTGTGCGCCCTGCAACACGACCCCCAGCTGGTGCCTTCGGACCCCCTCGGCCCTGATCCGGCGGAGGGCCGCCATTCCAATCACCGCGTCGTCGAGGTCCAGATCGACGAACTTCTCCATGCGGACTTCAAAGGGATTGGTGGTTTCGTCGGTATCGGTCCCCCAATTCAGAAGACCGCTCTCCGTGCGTTCGGAAGGGTTCGGATAGCCCGGCCCGATACCGAAGGGCTGGCCGGCCTCTTTCACGATGTTCCAGAGCGCGTCGCCCTTGGCACCGTCCATGAGGTAGAGCTCGAACCCGCCCTGCTCGGACCAACCCGAGCGCGCCACCTTCAGAGGGATGCTCTCGATCTCATCGTCGTCGAACCAGAAGTACTTGAGATCGCGAACCCAGTCACCGAACAACGCGGCGACGACGTCCTCCGCCTTCGGGCCCTGGATGGCGAGCGGGGAAACGTCCGGCTCGCTGACCTCGACACGGAGCCGGCGCTCGCCCGCCACACAGCGCGCCCAGAACCAGATGTCGGAGTTACCGATGGACAACCAGTAGCAGTCCTCGTCGATCTTCAGCGCGATCGGATCGTTGATGAGTGTGCCCTGGTGATCGCAGAGCGGAACATATTTCCCCTGGTTGATTTTTTGCGTGGAGAGATCGCGCGCGCACAAGATCTGGGCCAGCTGTGCGGCATCGGGCCCCTTCAGCTGCACCTGGCGCTGCACCGCCACGTCCCACATGGAGACGCCGTTGATCAGCCGCCAATACTCCGCCTCCCGATCGCCATATCCACGCGGGATCAGCATCCGGTTGTAGGTGAGCAGGGATTCCGCCCCTTCATCGATTGTTGATCGGTAGTAGGGGGATTTCCGAAAGCGGCCCGCCGCCACAATGGGTACCAAAACGTCACTCCTTGCCGGTTTCAGGGGCTAAGGGTTCAGGGTCGCCTCGGCCTGTCCTCTAGCTCTGTTCACTCCCGAACCGGTTCTGGGCGAACGTATGGGCGGCGCGCGCCGCGCCGGCGAGGTCCTCCTGGTAGTGCGCCGGAAAGGCCAGTGCCTCGATCTGGCGCAGACAGGTCTCGCTGCTCATGGGCAGTTTGGAGAGCGCGACCACGACGACGAAATCGCGAACCCGGGTAACGCGGCACCGGTCTTTCAGGAAGCCCGCCATCAGCAGGGCGCGCTGGTAGTCGGACGCGACCGCGGGATCACAGAGATACATCTTGTTGCCACCGGAGAAGAACGGGACGAACCGGCGTGGTTTCAGGATCTCGCTGAAGTCCAGGACCGCCGCCTCGATACCCGGGAATTCCCTGTCCTGGTAATCGTCCATGATGATCACGCCGCCTTGCTTGACGAACGGCGCGAACAGCAGCAGCTGGTGAAAGACCTCGTGATACTCGTGTCCGGCGTCGATATGCAGCAGGCGGACTCCGGCCGCCAGCGTATCGCCAACCTCCTCCGCCGAGATCTCCGCTGAGTCCCCCTTGATGAGGACGCAGCGCTCCGGCCGGCCAAACCGGTCCAGATTGGCCCGGGCGTCCGTCTCAAGGTCATCCGGAAACAGATCATAACCGAACACACGCTCGTGTTCCGCCGCCAGCCGGCTGAGCATCACCACGGATTTGGCCTTATAGACCCCGATCTCGCACAGATCACCGGCGACCTTCAGGTTCTTCTGGATCGCGTCGATGAAGTAGATGCTGAGCATGTCCGAGGGATGGAATCAGCCTTCGATCTGCGGACTCTCTGTGTCGACGAATGTCTTGATCTCTTCTGGGGTCACCGGTTCTGCCTCGGTCTGGAGATGCTGTCGTGATCCGGCCCGCGAGAGCCGCCGTCAGATGTGCAGGGCGTGGCCGAGGGTCCGCATGGCGGCTTCCTGAACACCTTCCCCGTGGGTCGGATGCGCATGGATGGTATCGGCGATGTCCTCCAAACGCGCACCCATTTCCAGCGCCAGCGAGAATGCCGCGGAAAGCTCAGACACATGGGCGCCGACCGCCTGGATACCGAGAACGACATGATTGTCCTCGCGCGCGACGATTCGCACGAAGCCGTCCTCCCGGCCCGTGGTCATCGCCCGGCCGTTGGCCTGAAATGGAAACGTGGCCGAGATCACCTGACGCCCCCGTTCCGCCGCCTGCGCCGGAGACAGTCCGACATCGACGATTTCGGGGTCGGTGAAGCAAACCGCCGGCATGGCCGTCTTGTCACAGGACCGGTCCCCTCCTGCCAGGATCTCGGCCACCATCTCGCCCTGCGCCATGGCCCGGTGGGCCAGCATCGGTTCACCGCAAACATCGCCGATCGCATAGACCCCGCGCATCGAGGTGCGACAGCGGTCGTCGACGCGAATGAACGGCCCGTCGCGGTCCAGGTCGAGAATCTCGAGCCCCCAACCGTCAACCGCCGGCCGGCGGCCGACGGTCACCAGCATGGTCTCGGCGTCGATGCGCCCGCTTCCCTTCGGAGACTCGATGGTCACCGAGGTGCCGTCCAACCCGGTAACCCGGGTTTCGAGCAGGGTCGACACGCCCAGGGTCTCCAGCCGGGCCAGAACCGGCCGCACCAGCTCCGGATCGTATTGGGGCAACAAACGGTTGGTCGCTTCCACAACCGTGACAGCGGCGCCGAGCTTGGCGAAGGCGGTGCCGAGTTCGAGGCCGATATAGCCGCCGCCCACCACCAGGAGCGAGGACGGAACGGCCTCCAGGGACAGCGCCTCGGTGGAGGAAATCACCCGGTCGCCGAACGGCAGCGACGGCAGCGCGACGGATTCCGATCCGGCGGCGATCACGATGGACTCTGCCCGAATGATCTGGGTGCCGGTCTCGGTCGTCACCGCCACGGTCTTGCCATCCCGGAAGCTCGCCCATCCGGTCACGGTCTTTACGCCGGCTTTTTTCAACAGCCCCGACACGCCGAGGTTCAGGCGGCCGACCAGGGTGTTCTTCCAGGCCACCGTGCGCGCGAAATCGATCTGCGGGGCGTCGGCGGAGATCCCGAACGGGGACTCGCCCTCGGCCGCCCGGGCAAAGCGATGAAACTCGTCTGCCGCGTGGATCAGGGCCTTCGAGGGGATGCATCCGACATTCAGGCAGGTGCCACCCAGCGGCCCGGCATCGACGATGACGGTATCCAGGCCAAGCTGCCCGGCCCGGATCGCACAGACGTAGCCACCCGGACCCGCACCGATCACCAGTACCCGGCAGGTGATGTCCTTCATCCTCAGTCCTCCAGGAACAGGGTGGCGGGCGTTTCCAGCTGGCGTTTGATCGCCTGAACGAACATCGCGGCGTCCCACCCATCGATGATCCGGTGATCGAAGCTGGAGGACAGGTTCATCATCTTTCTCGGCACGAAGGCGTTGCCGTCCCAGACCGGCCGGACCTGCAGCTTGTTCACGCCTACGATCGCAACCTCCGGATGGTTGATCACCGGGGTACTGACCAGACCGCCAAGGGCGCCGAGCGATGTCAGGGTGATCGTCGAGCCCATCAGGTCGTCTCGGGCCGCCGTGCCCGAGCGTGCCAGATCGGCCAGCCGGGACACCTCGGCCGCAGTATCCCACAGTCCGCGTGCCTCGACGTGACGAACGACGGGCACCACCAGACCATTTGGAGTCTGGGTCGCCACCCCGACATGAACCCCGCCGTACTGGCGCACGATGCCGGCCGCATCGTCGAAATGGGCGTTAATCTGAGGGTGGCGCCGGATCGCGCCCACCATCGCCTGGATCAGGAACGGCAGGACGGTGAGCCGGGGTCGGTCGCCGCGCCGATCAGCGTTAAGGGATTCCCGCAGACGCTCGAGCTCGGTCATGTCGACATCGTCCACATAGGTGATGTGGGCGATGTTCCGCTTCGACACGGCCATGCGCTCGGCGATCTTCCGGCGCAGCCCGACAATCTTGATCTCCTGCACCGACGTATCGGCGACACGGCCGGTCCCGGTCGGGCCCGCCCTCGCCCCGCTCAGCCAGAGGTCGAGGTCGTCATGGGTGATCCGTCCTGCCGGTCCGGACCCTTGCACCTGTCGCAGATCAACGCCGGCATCCTTGGCCCGTCGGCGAACGGATGGTGCCGCCAGCGGCTTCTCCCCTTCCCGGCGCGCAGGCACCGGCTGGCGGGCCGGGGCGGGCGGTCGGTCCGGAACCGGGATGGTGGGGGGTGCGGGTATCTGAGCGCGCGCCGGTGGGCCGTCCTCTTCGGCCGGCGGAGGCGCGGTCTCGGGTGCCTCAACCGGTGCGCCGGCTTCTGCGACATTGCCCTCGCCCGAGACTTCAAGGCGGATCAGATCGCTGCCGACCGCCAGGATCTCGCCGATCTCGGCCCCGAGCCAGAGGATCGTCCCTTCCACCGGGGACGGAATCTCGACCGCGGCCTTGTCGGTCATCACCACCGCCAGGACATCGTCCTCGCGCACGACATCCCCGGTCTTGACCTGCCATTCGACCAGTTCGGCCTCGGCGACGCCCTCGCCGACATCCGGCAGTTTGACGACATGTTCGCCCATCTCAGACCTCCAGAACGGCGGTCAAGGCCCGCTGGATGCGGGCCGGGCCGGGGAAATAGTCCCACTCCTGGGCGTGGGGATAGGGTGTGTCCCAACCGGTCACCCGTTCGACCGGCGCCTCGAGATGAAAGAAGCAGGCACTCTGCACCAGGGCCGTCAGCTCCGCGCCGAAGCCGGAGGTCAGGGTGGCCTCATGGACGACGACGCACCGGCCGGTCTTGCGCACGGACTCGGTGATGGTCTCCATGTCCAAGGGCAGCAGAGTCCGCAGGTCGATGACTTCGGCGTCGACACCGGCCTCCTCGACCGCGGCGAGACAGACATGCACCATCGTGCCGTATGTCAGCACCGTCACCGCCTCGCCGGCGCGTCGGACCGCAGCCTGACCGAGCGGCACCGTGTAATGGCCGTCCGGCACTTCGCCCAGTGGATGTTTCGACCAGGGGGTAACGGGGCGGTCATGGTGGCCGTCGAAGGGACCGTTGTAGAGCCGTTTCGGCTCAAAGAAGACGACCGGGTCATCATCCTCGATCGCCGCGATCAGCAGCCCCTTGGCGTCGTAGGGATTGGATGGCATCACCGTCTTCAGGCCGGAGACATGGGTGAACAGAGCCTCAGGCGACTGGCTGTGGGTCTGGCCACCGAAGATGCCGCCGCCCGCCGGCATGCGGATCGTCAAGGGGGCTGTGAAGTCGCCGTTCGAGCGATACCGCAACCGCGCCGCCTCGGAGACGATCTGATCGTAGGCGGGATAGACGTAGTCGGCGAACTGGATCTCGATACAGGGGCGCAATCCGTAGGCCGCCATTCCGATCGCGGCTCCGACAATGGCGGACTCGTTGATCGGCGTGTCGAAACACCGGGTATGGCCGTACTTCTTCTGCAGACCCTGGGTGCACCGGAACACGCCGCCGAAGAAACCGACATCCTCACCGAAGACGACAACGCCCTCGTCACGCTCCATGCTGACGTCCATGGCATCGCGGACAGCTTCGATCATGGTCTTGCGGGCCATCGTCAGTACCCCGCTTCCTGGCGTTGGCGGCGCAGATGCGGCGGCATCTCGGCGTAAACGCCCTCGAACACGTCGCGTACCGACGGATGCCCGCCGGCATGGAGGGTGCCGTGGCTCTCCGCCTCCTTCTGGGCGGCGATGACCGTGTCGGCGATCTCCGCCTCGGTCTGACGGTGGCGATCCTCCGACCATTCGTCCAGGGCGATCAGGTGAGCCTTCAGGCGCATCACCGGATCGCCGAGCGGCCAGGCGTCGCTCTCCGCCTTCGGCCGATAGGCCGTCGGGTCATCGGAGGTGGAGTGGGCGCCGACGCGGTAGGTCACGTACTCGATCAGCGTCGGTCCGAGATTGGCCCGCGCGCGCTCGATTGCCCAGCGGGCCACCGCGTAGACCGCCAGGTAGTCGTTGCCGTCGACACGCAGAGAGGGGATCCCGAATCCGAGCCCGCGCGCGGCGAAGGTGCCCGCCCCACCCCGCGCAATGCCCTGGAAGGTCGAGATGGCCCACTGATTGTTGACGATGTTCAGCACCACCGGCGCCTTGTACGTCGACGCGAAAACCAGACCGGCGTGAAAGTCGGATTCGGCGGTGGATCCGTCGCCGATCCAGGCCGCCGCAATCTTGGTGTCGTTGCGGATCGCCGAGGCCATCGCCCAGCCAACCGCCTGGATGAACTGGGTCGCGAGGTTTCCGGAGATCGTGAAGAACCCATGCGCCTTACTGGAGTACAGGATCGGCAACTGGCGACCCTTCAGCGGATCGAGTTCGTTCGAATAGATCTGGTTCATCATGGTCACCAGCGGATACCCGCTGGAGATCAGCAGTCCCGACTGGCGATAGGTCGGGAAGTTCATATCACCGGGGGCCAGCGCCTTCTGGAAGGCACAGGCGATGGCCTCTTCACCCAGCGCCTGCATGTAGAACGACGTCTTGCCCTGGCGCTGGGCAATCAACATCCGCGCATCGAGCGCCCGCAACGTCATCATGTGCCGGAGACCACTGCGCAGGTCCTCCGGCGACAGCAGATCCGACCACGGGCCGACCGCCTCGCCCTGACGGTTCAGAACACGAATGATGGAGAAAGCAAGATCCCGGATCTCCTCCGGTGCGACATCGATCGGCGGACGCCTGACCGATCCCGCCTTGGGGATCGTCACATCGGAGAAATCCGGCGTTCCACCGGGCCTGACCTCTGGTTCGGGCACATGCAGGGTCAGGGGCGTCGGATTGTCCATCTTCGGCTCCTTGCGGTCGTGCGCGCTGTCTTTCATCTCATCCCGCGGCGCTCAGGGCAAATCCGAGGTCCTGCAAAAGGTTGGGCCGCCAGCATCAGCCCCATGGTTGAGAGTATGACTGCTGTGCAGCATATTCGAGAGGTCTTGGTCGTGCGCGCCCGCGTTCGACCATGGACGAGCGGGCCCTTGGGGCCGGTTCGCCTTGGTCCAGTGCGGATGCGGCGCGGGGGTGGCAGCGGGAGAGGAACCGTGCAGTCAACCATTTCGGGAACGGCGCTGTGACCCGGTCCATGCGCCATGGTGGGTTCGACTTTCGAGACATCCGCGCGCTCGTGGTCGAGGACGAGGAGTTCGCCCGCACCCTGACCAGCCAGGTCCTGCGCAGCTTCGGCTGCAAGGCCGTGCAGACGGCCACAGACGGCCACCAACGGCAACCAGGCGATCGATCTCCTGACCACGAGCTCACAGTCGTATCACCTGGTGATCTGCGACTTCCGGATGCCACAGATGAATGGGCTCGAACTCCTGAAAGCCCTGCGCAAAGGTTTGCCCGGTGTCGCCCTTGACATGCCATTCGCGATGCTGACCGGCCATGCGGACAAGCCGGTCGTCGGGCTCGCTTTCGAGCTCGATGTCGACTGTTTCCTGATCAAGCCGATTACCGCCGCCGTCATGAACGAGCGCCTGGTCAGGGTGCTGTCGACGGATCGCCCGGTCAAATCGCCCTACGACTACCATGATGTCGATCTCGATTCCGCCATTCAGGTCGCCGAAGCGGCAGTCGGCGCCAACGCCGAAATCCCGGCGATCGTCTCTCCAGGCGACCGCTCCGGAGAGCCACGTCCTGCCCCCCCCGACGGGCGGGATCAACCGGTGGACCTGACGTCGGTTCGAAACGGGGTCATCCTGGCCAAACCGATCGCCACGACCTCCGGGCATGTCCTCTTGCAGGCTGGTACAGAATTGGATCAGCGCACGATCGAGCGCCTGCAGGACCTGGCCGAAATCGACCCGAACCTGAAGCAGATCTACATCACCACGAAGTAGGCTCGATCCCGGCTAAAGACCGGCGTGGCGGGCAACGACGCGTTCGATCTCGTGCGCCGGCACCGCCCGGGAGTACAGAAAGCCCTGGGCGGCATCGCAGCCCAGCGCGCTCAACGTCGCCGCCTCCTCTTCACGCTCGACGCCCTCGGCGATGACCCGGAGTTCCAGCGCCTTGGCCATGGCGATCGTGTTGGCGACGATTGCCCGGTTGTCCGCATCGGAATCGATCTGGCGAACGAACGCGCGGTCGATCTTCAGTTCGCTGAACGGCAGGCGGCGCAGCTGGTCGAGTGAGGCATGACCCTGGCCGTAGTCGTCGATCGCCAATCCGAAGCCGCGCAAGCGCAGCCGCGCAGCACCTTCAGCGAAGATCATGCGGTCTTTGCTGACTGCGGTTTCGACAATCTCAAACACCAGCCGGTCGCGCGCGATGCCGGCAGCTTCAGCGCGGGCGGCCAGATCACGGGCGAAATCGTGATCCTCGAACAACTCCGGGCACAGATTTATGGAGATCGCCAGCGCCGGATCCAGGCTCGGCCAACCGGAGATCGCGGACAGCGCCTTCTCGACGATATCGAGGGTGAACTCCTGCATCCGCCCTGCGACGCCGAGCCAGGGAATGAAACGGGTCGGCGGAACCATGGCCCCGTTCCCATCGACCATCCGCGCCAGCACCTCGACACCGTGCAGCCCGCCATCGGACAACCGGATCTGAGGCTGGAAGTAGGGCGTGAAGACCCCGTTACCGAAAGTCCCGGCGTCCACCGGATCGGCATCCTCGTCGCCGTCTCTGGCCGGCGTGAATGGCGCCGCCAGTACTTCGATTGCGGACTCGAGGCTGCTGAGTGTCAGTGGCTTTCGGACACTGTTCAGCATCCGCAGACCGTAGTCGGCGCCCAGCCGCTCTACACTGTCCAGCAGCGCCTTCGGATGTCCGCTGAGGATCATCAACGCCGGCGCCGCCGGCAAGTCGGCCAGGCGCCGCACGAACTCCACGCCGTCCATGCCCGGCATGTCGAGGTCGCAGACGATACAATCGACCTGTGGCTGATCCCCGACGATCGAGGCGAGAGCAGCCTCGCCGGACTGGCACATCATCGGCGCCGGCAATCCCAGGGTTTCGCACATCGCCGCCAGGACCGCGTGCTGAGTCGGCTCGTCATCGACGATCATCACGCGGACGTCGCCGGACCCACCTGATGCCCTGACTGGCTTGGTTGCCCGCAACCTGGTTGCCCCTCCGATCCTATCCCTCGGAGCCGTCGAGTGCCGAATGCTCCGCTTCGATGTGCGCGATCACCGCGTCTCCGCGCAGTTGAACCTCTTGCCAGATCTTGGGTACCGATGACCAGTCCTCACTGGCGGCCGCCTTCTCCAGACGCTCGAGCTGCGCACGCAGATCGCCGGCAGCCGCGTTGCCCGCGGCCCCTTTGGCGGCATGGGATGCCTCCCGCAGGCCCGCTGCGTCGCGCTGGTCAATGGCACCCCGCATGCGCTCGACCAGCGTCCGGTAGGACCGGTCAAAAACCTGCAGGATCCGCGAAACGATCACCGGGTCGAGCGTGCCCAGAATCTCCTCGAACCGGTCGTAGTCGATTGGCACGTCGTTCCCGGAGTCCGCTGGTTCGGCGGGCGACCCCACCTCCCCATCCGCGGCACCCCCGGTCGCCGGAACCAGCCAGCGTCCGAGCATCGCGCCGATCTCGGAAAGGGTTACCGGCTTGGCCAGGTAGCCGTCCATGCCGACCTCCAGACACCGCTCGGCCTCGCCAGTCAGCGCGTTGGCCGTCAACGCAACGATCGGCGTGCGGCCGCGTCCGGGATCCTGCGCTTCAGCGGCGCGAATCGCGGCGCTCAACTCGTAACCATCCATGTGCGGCATGTGACAGTCGGTCAGAACCAGCCCGTACCGCTTGTCCCGCCACATCCGCAGCCCGGTCAAGCCATTCTCCGCGGATTCCGACGCGAACCCGAGAATGGCGAGTTGACGCTCGACCACCAGACGGTTGGTGGCGTTGTCCTCGACGACCAGCACGAGCTGCCCACCGACCAGTGCGTCGTCGATACTGGGCACGACCGGTTCGACCGCCAGCTCCCGGGTAGCCTCCACAACACCCGGCGTCTCGGGTGCGGCACGACCGGTCACTGCGGCGATCGCCTTGACGAGAACATCACGACGCACCGGTCTGGCCATCGCGACCGGCGGGCATGAGCCATCACGCCCGCTGCAAACCCAAATCGGCCGGGTGCTGGAGCCCGATGGTGGTGCTCCATATCCGGGGAGCGCCCTCTCCCAGACATCGGATTCCAGCCGGCCATCGACGATCACAATGTCGGCGTCGAAATCATCACGCCCGGGCAGGTCCTCCGGCGTATCGCGCAGGAGGGCATCCAAGCCAAACTGTTTGAGTTGTGCGGTCAGCGACCGCCCCACGGGGCCGGGTCGGGCGAGGACGAGCGCCCGCAGACCGTCGATACCGAGGTCGACAGGGCGGGCCTCGTCCGCGGCCGCCGAGACCTCGACTGGAAGCTCGCACCAGAACACGGAGCCCTGCCCGACCTCGCTGGATGCGCCGATCCGCCCCCCCATGAGGGTGACCAATCGATCGCAGATTGACAGCCCCAGCCCGGACCCGCCGAAACGCCGGGTCGTCGAGGCCTCGGCCTGACGAAACGGCTCGAACAGGTCATCCATTCGATCCGCAGCGATGCCGATCCCCGAATCCCTGACCTCAAACAGGACACGGGCCATCGATGGCGAAAGTGGGTCCGGCGTGGCGCTCACCAGAACGTCGACGAAGCCCTCGTTTGTGAACTTCACCGCATTACCGACCAGGTTGATCAGGATCTGATGCAGCCGCACCGGATCCGCGATCACCGCCCGCGGTGTCGACGGATCGATATCGACGGCGAGGTCCAGGTCCTTCTCCTCGGCACTTGGGCCGACGGAATCGAGGACCGACTCCACGATCGAGCGCACGAGGACGGACTCCGGCTCGAACTCCATCCGTCCAGCCTCGATCTTCGAGAAGTCCAGGATGTCGTCGATGATCCGGAGCAGGACCTGGCCGGACTCCTGGATCGTCATCGTGACCGAACGTTGATCGTCATCGAGCGGCCCTTGCTCGAGAACCTCGGCCAGGCCGAGGACCGCGTTCATGGGTGTGCGGATCTCGTGGCTCATCGCGGCGAGGAAGGCAGACTTCGCCCGCGTCGCCTCTTCCGCCGTATCCCGCGCGTCGAGGGCTGCCCGTTCGGCCCGTTTCTGCGCCGTAATATCGACCATGACGTTCACACGGCTGCCATCCGACAGGGAGGAGACGATGTACTGAACGTCCAGACCGGTCTTGTCGAAGAAGAAGTCCATGACGTAGCTCTCGTCCGACCGGTAGACGCGCTCGCGATAGGCCATGAACGCGTCCAGGTTCATGTCCTTGCCACGGTTATGTTCGCGAAAGATGTACTGGGAGTAGTCGGAGAAGCCGGGTCGATCCGCCAGGACCTCCCGCGAGAACCCGGTATAGGCGCAATAAGCGTCGTTCCAGTACTCGACTCGCAGGTCTGAGTCGTAGACCAGAACGCCTACCGGAATGGACTGCAGGATGGCGCCGATGCGTTCCCGCGTCCGCTCGGCTTCCGCGAGGGCGGCCTCGACGGTTCGGTTCTTCTCCTCGATCTCCAAGCCGGCTCGAATGCGATCCGTCATGTCGAGATAGACGCAGATCCATCCACCGGCCGGGATCGGATTGACGCGAAGTTCGACATGCTGGTCGGTGCTCTTCCAGTACTCGGTCGTTACCTTTGGCAACGCCGCCTGATACATCCGCCGGCGCTCGGTCAGGTAGGTATCGAAATCGACGCCACGCCCACTGACTACCTCGTCGCGCTTGAGCTCCGCAATTTCATCGAAAGACCGCAACGTGGCGAGCTGATCCTCGGTGAGGCCGGCCATCGTCTTGTAGGTTTCGTTCCAGGTCTGATAGTTCAGCTCCTCATCGAAGATCACCACCCCGGCCGGCATCGCGTCCATGGCGGCGCGCAAGCGTTCCCGGGCCTGTTCGGCCTCAAGCTCGGCGGCCTTTCGATCGGTGATCTCGCTCAAGGTGCGGACGGTTCCCCCCTCCGGCAGTTTCCGGCCCGCCAACAGCATCCATCGTTCCTGTGGGAGCCGGCGTTCGACCGTGAATGTTCCCAGCGCGGCCGGATCCCCCATCCACGCCTTCCAGCGGTCGATGTAGTCGATGATCGACGGATCGTCGGGGTCGAGGTCGCCGATGGCCCGCTGGGCCTCTCCGAACTCGTCCGCGGTCGGGCGGCCCTCCATCACGGACTGGTCAAGCCCCAGGATCTCGCAGGCCCGATCGTTCCAAAGGCTGATGCGGCCTTCCGTATCGGTGACCAGAATCCCTTGTTCCATAGTCCCGAGGACCGCCTCGAGAAATCTCGTCTTCTCCTGCAGTTCCTCCTCGGCCGCCTTGATGGCCGTAATGTCGGTGAAGGTCCGCATATCCCGACCGTCCGGCAGCGGCTGAAAGACAACGTGCAGCCAGATGCCGTTGGGACCGGGGCGCTGGTACTCAAACCGCTCGACCGGAAGTCCGGCGCGCCGACGCGCGTTCCATTCATCCGCCATCCGGGCCGCCGGCAGGTCCTGCAAGGACTCCTTGGCGATGTGGTAGTCGATCAGCGCTTCCGACGGCGTGTTCTTGGCGTACATCTCGGCCGGGATGTCGAGTAGTTCCGACAGCCGCTCGTTGTAGACCAGGATGTTGTCCTCGGCGTCGCGCATGATCACGCCCTGATCGATACTGGCGAGCGTGGCTTCGAGCACGACCCGACGATCTGCGGCGTTCAGTTCCGCCTGCTTGCGGGTTGTGATGTCGGTGAAAGTGCGGACGTGACCGCCATTCGGCAGCCGGTTTGCGGAAACCAGGAGCCATCGCCCGTCGGACTGACGCCGTTCGTAAACGATACGGTCGGACGGCGTCTCACCGCGTTCCCACTGGTCGATCAGGCTGCTGTCTTCCTCGGAGATCCCGTCCAGGTCGCCCCGTGCCTGCTGGTCGGCGATAATCTGGCGCAGCGGAACCGTGCGGGACATGTACTCCTGAGGGAGCCCGAGCAGCGTGCAGAATCGCCGGTTGCACAGGACCTGATCGCCGTTGGCGTCAATGAACGACAATCCCTGATCGATGTGATCCAGGGTGAGCTGCATCAGTTCGGACCAACGGTTGGTCGCCTCGACGGCCAGCTTCTGTTCGGTGACGTCGGTCCAGGACCGCACCCAGCCACCATCAGCCATCGGGTGATTGTCGATGCGCAGCACACGGCCGTCGTGCAGCTTGCGCTCATACCCAAAGGCCTCGCCAGGGCCCGTCAGCCGCTTCCAATGGGCGAGCTGCTTCTCGTATGTCGCGAGATCGATATGGTCGAAGTCGCCCCGGGCCAGGCGGTAGGCGTTGAAGGACTCGCTGGTGATTCCGTTTGCCATCAACGGTTCCGGGATGTCGAACAACGTCTGGAACTGGTCGTTCTGGTAGACGAAGCGCCCTCTCGGATCGACCACGGCGATGGCATCCGGGATCGACTGCATGACCGATCGCAACACGTCCCTCTGGCGGGTCATCCTCTCGGCCAGATCGACGTTCTCAAGCCGCCCCTTGATCTCGGCCACGAGATCGAATTCGAAGCGCCGCGCGAACCGCACGAAATACGCTGCCATCGTCGCGAACAGGACCGCGATGATCGCCAGATCCAGCTGGGCGTGGAACAGCAGCACGCCGACCAACGGCGCCACCGATGCGAGGATGTAGTTCCTGAAGGCGGGCGAGTAGGTCGACAGCGTGCCCAGCGCACCGCCCGCGAGGCCGGCCAGGATCAGCAGGATGTAGGCCATCGCCTCGAACCGGCTGGGATCGAGGAACAGGACCGGCAGGATGCCGAAGGTTCCGCCGGAAACCAGCGAGATCACCTCGAACTTCCGGGCCCACCTTCGGGTCTGGGCTGAATCCCGAAACTCCTTCGGAAACGACCGGTAGATGGCCAGGCGAACCACCGCGACCGCGGCCGCCAGGACGCCCCAGGCAACCAGGACGCGCTGGTCGACGGGCTCGAAATACAACAGGGCCACGATCGCGGCGGCGACCAGACTGTGCCCGAACACCGCGTCGCGGGTCTGTCCGAAGAAAACCCGCAGTTGCTCCGCCAGCAGGCGCGCCTCATGTCGCCCATCGGTTTCATCGATCACCGCCATCGCCGCATGCTCTCAGCCGTCGTTGGCCGGATCCCGGATTGGGACCCGGCGCGTTACGCCATGATACAGGAGGCGGGAGGATGCCGGACTCCCAAGTAGGGGCGCCCCCTCGGGCCTGCGGCACCCGGGTCTCAGGTGCGGCTAGGCCGATCCGAGGAGATCGCTGAGAAACGCCTGACGCCAGACGCCCAGGTCGTTCTCGCGCAGCACGGCAATCATGTCCTGATGGCGTTCGCGCCGCTCTTCGACCGCCATGTTGAGGGCACGCTGCATGCCCTCGGCCGTGTCCTCGGTATCGTAGGGATTGACGATGACGGCGCTGGAGAGTTCGTTGGCCGCCCCGGCGAACTGGGAGAGCACCAGTACGCCCGGGTCGTCCGGGTCCTGGGAAGCGACGAACTCCTTGGCCACCAGGTTCATCCCGTCGCGCAGAGGTGTGACGACACAGACCTGCGCCACCCGGAAGAACCCCATCAGTTGATCGCGCTGAAACCCCTTGTTCAGATAGCGCAACGGGACCCAGTCGTACTCCGCGAACCGGCCGTTGATCGACCCGGCCATCGATTCGAGCTTGCTGCGGATTTCCTTGTAGGTCTGAACGTCGCTGCGCGAGGGCGGGGCGATCTGCAGAAAGGTCACCCGTCCGCGGTTGTCCGGGTACGAATTCAGCATCAACTCGTAGGCGGCGAAACGGTTGTCGAGCCCCTTGGAATAGTCGAGGCGATCGACACCGATCATCATGTCCCGGCCGGCCAACGACTCCCTGAGACGCACAGCATGCCGCCCGGCTGCCGACCGCGCCGCGGCGGCCGCCAGTTCATCCGGATAGACACCGATCGGGTACACCCGCGCCACCAGCGTCTGGCCGAATACCTCGACGTCGCCGTTGTTGTGGACCCGGCCTCCGGCGACGTTCGTCACATAGGCCTGGAAATTGTTCAGGTCGTCGGCGGTCTGGAAGCCGACGACGTCGTAGGCGCACAAAGCCCGCATCAGATCGACATGCTGGGTGCAGCACCGCAGCACGGATGGCGGAGGAAACGGGATATGCAGGAAGAACCCGATGCGATGCTCGCTGCCGCCACGCCGCAGCTCCAAGCCGAGCGGGATCAGGTGGTAGTCGTGAACCCAGATCAGGTCGTCGTCCTGCAGCAGCGGCGCCAGACGTGTCGCGAAGAGGGCATTGACCCGCCGGTAGCCCTCATACCGCTTGCGATGGTTCTCCACCAGGTTGGAGCGATAGTGGAACAGCGGCCAGATCGTGCTGTTGCTATAGCCGCGATAGTAGTCGTCGTAGTCGGCACGGTTGAGCGGCATCACCGCGGTGCTTACGGGGCCGACGGCCGACGGTCGACATCTCGATCTCCGGTGAGGAAGATGCGGACGTGCTGCCGCTCCATCCGAACCAGAGGCCGCCATGCTCGCGCTGCGCCTTGAGCACGGCCACCGACAGCCCGCCCGCGGTCGCTTTGCCTTCCTGGATCGATGCGACCCGGTTCGAGACGACAACCAAACGCTGCGCCAATTCACGCCCTCCGCATGCCGAACCCGCAGCACCGACGCACCGGCGTCGACACTCCTGTGAACCGCAACCCTACACCATTGCGGGAACGCCCCGCTCCCGATGGCGCGGAGGGTGTTCTCAGGCCCCGGCGTCCGCCACCGCCAGTTCCCGGGACTCCGCGACCGGAACCACGTCGACCGCCACGTCGACATCGTGAGCGCCGCCGCCATACATCAGCCCGTTGATCGGACTGACATCGCCATAGTCCCGGCCCCACGCGAGGGTGATGTGCTCGGTCCGGGGGATCGTATCGTTCGTCGGATCGAAGTCGATCCAGCCCACCCCTGGACACCACAGCGACAACCATGCGTGGGATGCGTCGGCCCCAATCAGGCGTTCCTGTCCCTCGTGCGGTCGGGTCAGCAGGTAGCCACTGACATATCGGGCCGGCAGACCGAGGGACCGCAGACAGGCGATCTGCAGGTGTGCGAAGTCCTGACAGACACCGCGCCGGATCCGAAACACCTCGTCGACCGGGGTGGAGATGGTGGTGGCCGACCCTTCATAGGCGAAATCGCTGTGGATCCGGGTCGTCAGGTCCAGCGCTGCCTCGAGGACCGGGCGCCCAGGGGTGAACGACCGACGGGCATAGCCCTCGAGATCAGCAGTAAACCGGGTAAACGGAGAATCGAAGGCGAACTGATAGGCGTCGAGGGCCTCCGACGATCGGTCCCGCGCCATACCCCCCGGTATCGTGTCCCAGGCAACCGTCGCCCCAGGCTCCGGGACCTCCGCCTGCTGGACTTCGATCACACTGCGGGCGGCGATGACCAACTCGCTGTGCTGGTCCTGAAACGCGACGAAGGCGACCGGATTGCCGAAGAAGTCCTGGTCCTGGTCGCAGATCGCCGGCGTCGGCTCCAGGGACAGCGCGGTTCGATGGCAGACCTGGTTGGGGCAGATTCGCGACGACAGGTGCAGGACGTGGTGGGAAATCGAGACCGGCTGACTGTAGCGATAGGTCGTTCGGTGGCTGACGTCGTAGATCATGTCTCGTCCTGGTCGGCGCGGTGGACAGCGCCTGTATGCACGGCCTCTGCGTGGCTGAAATAGTTGCGGGCGATGTGCTCCGACGCCTTCGGCAAGCCGGCCAGAATCGCATCGAGCAGCGCATCCAGCTCGGCCCGCCGCCCGGAGGCACTGACCCTGCACAACTCGGCGATATCGCTCAGTCGAAGGTCCGTCAGCCCCGCCATGATGACCCGCTGCTCAGGCGCGCGCCCGGGCCCGGCACTCGATTGCGGAAGTTCATCGACATTGTCCTGCAACGCCGCCAGTTGGAAAGCGACGGACCGGGGATTCGCTTCATCAAGCAGCAGCAGATCGAGCACGGGCTCAAGCAACGGCGTCGACAGATAGCGGGACCGATAGGTCATGAAACTGTCGGCCGCCTCAAGGAGCAGCGTGAGCCCGGGCCGCAATGCCTCACTGTCCTCGACCGTCAGATCCTTGAACATCTGAGCCATGTGGAGCGCGCGTTCAATACGGCGTCCCATGTCCAGGAACCGCCAGCCGTGGCTGCGGGTCATGTTCTCCATCTCGAGGCCGCTGAAAGCCGAGAGCGTGGCCAGCGCCCCGTTAAGCTGGGCCAGCACCACGGCCGGCCGCACATGCGCGACTCTCGGATGCCAGGGCCGCTCAAGAATGTCCTCGTTCAGGGTGCGCCAGGCGTCGACCGACAGCCGGTGACGGACCGCCGCGGCCGTGCGGTGCAGACTGGATAGGGTCTCCGGTAGACCGTAGGCCTGGTCGGGGTCGAACAACAGCGACCGGATCTGCCGTTCGATTGACGCCTGGTCGGCTGGCACGGTCTCCGTCTCCGCGGACCCGTTGGCTCCACGGGCTGCCAGCGTGTGGACGAGGCTCGCGACCGCCTCGGTATCGACCATGACCCCATCGCCTTCGGTCAATCGCGACACCGATGTCCGCAGCAGCCGGATCATGTCCTCCGCGCGTTCGGTGTATCGACCGAGCCAGAACAGGTTGTCGGCCGTGCGCGACGGCAGGCCCTGGCTGGTTCGGCGCACATTGACGACGCTCAACGGCGTGGGCAGCAGGCTGAGCGCGTTGACCGGTCCCTCCGACAACACCCAGGTGTCCTTGGTGCGGTCACCACGCTGGACGGAGACCGCCCTGGACTCGTCGCTGTCTGCGATGCGGGCCAACCCGCCGGGCATGACCGCGTAGCCATCTTCCGTGGCCGCCACGAACACCCGCAGCACGACAGGTCGGGGGCGCAGGTGACCGTCCTCCCAGACCGGCATGGTCGAGGCCGGCAGTAACTCCTGGCCCACGTAGTTATAGCCGCGGTGCTCGATCCGGCTTCTCAGAGCCGCCCGATGCTCGGGTGTCAGCATCGAGCCGACGATGTGATTGGGGCTGTGGGACAGCAGGGTATGCCGCGCAAAGGTCGAGCGGATTGCCAGGCGGTCCAGGTTGTCCCGCACGACCGCGGCGGCTTCGCCATCCCCGCACCACCACGTCGCCGCGCTCTCCAGTAGCAGAGACTCGCCCGTCAGATGGCGGCAGAGATCGGGCAGGAACGCCATCAGCCCCTGGTTCTCCAGCACGGCGCTGCCGAGCGCATTGGCGATCACCACCGAGCCGGCATGGGCCGCGCGGACAAGGCCCGCAGTCCCGACGTCAGATCCGGAGCTGAGCTGCAAGGGGTCCGCCGCGTCGGAGTCGATCCGACGCATGATGACGTCGACGGGCTGCAGGCCCTCGACCGTCTTCAGGAAAACCCGGTCCGACCGCACGGTCAGATCGGCTCCTTCGACCAGGGTGTATCCTAGATAGCGGGCCTTGTAGGCATGGGCGAAGAACGCCTCGCTCCGCGAGCCGGGGCTGAGCAGGACGATCCGAGGATTGGCACGGCCGGACAACGCAACCAGCTTGTCGTGCATCTGCTGGAAGAACGAGGCCAAGCGGTTGACCTTGTGCTCGGCGAACCCTTCCGACAGGCATTGGGACAGGATGATCCGGTTCTCCAGCGCGAAGCCGGAGCCGGTCGGTGCTTCCGTGCGGTCGCTCAGGACGCGCCAACGGCCATCGGGCCCTCGGGCGAGATCGGCCGCATAGAAATGCAGAAACACCCCGCCCCGAGGCTGGATGCCGTGGCAGGGTCTCAGGAACTGCGGATTGCCCATGACCAGGGCCGGCGGGATCAGACCTTCCCGCACCAGGTGTTGCGGACCATAGACATCGGCCAGCAGGGCGTTCAGCAGGTGCGCCCGCTGCACCAGCCCCGCTTCGAGCTGGGCCCACTCCTCGGGCGGCAGGATCAGCGGCACACCGTCAAAGGCCCAGGGCCGGTCAGCGCTGTCGGGATCGGCAAAGACGTCATAGGAAACGCCGTTCTCCTGGACCATCCGCTCGGCCATGGCCCAGCGCTGCTCCAATTCACCGTCCGGCATGGCGTCCAGCCCGGCGATGAACGCGCGCCAATGGGCCCGCGGTTGGCCGTCCGGCTGCAGTAGTTCGTCGTAGACGCCCGGCTTCGGACGATATCCCCGCCAGAGGCGGTGGGCCGACAGGTCAAGCAGCTCCAACTGGTCGTGGTACTGACTGCTCACGACGGTCACTTCCTCCGGGCGGGCTTGGGACAGGTCCCCGATGTCCGCATTCAGTATATCGCGCCGCACGGCGCCGGACAGACCCGATCAGGCTCACCCGGCCTGGCTGTCCTCAGGTCGGGCGACGGAGATCCAGGGTCACAGGGAACTCCGGATTGGTCGCGGACACCGGGATCTCCACCAGCCCCGGCGTGTGACCGATCGCCTCGAATCGCGCCAGCCTTCGACCCTCTGCTTCATGGGCGTTGACCGGGAAGGTCTCGAAGTTACGTCCCCCCGGGTGGGCGACATGGTAGGTGCAGCCGCCCAGCGAGCGACCGGTCCAGGCGTCGAGAATGTCGAAAACCAGCGGCGCATGGATATCGATCGTCGGGTGCAGGGCGGAGGCCGGCTTCCAGGCCCGATACCGCACGCCCGACACGGAGACACCGTCTGTTCCGGTCGAGGACAAAGGCAGACGGCGGCCGTTGCAGGTCACCACATGCCGGTCGGCAACCGCACCCGAGATCCGCACCTCCAGGCGTTCGACCGAGGAGTCGACGTAGCGCACGGTACCGCCGATCGCGCCCTGCTCTCCCATCACGTTCCAGGGTTCCAGCGCCTGGCGCAGCTCCAGGGTGACTCCGCCATGGGTCACCGAACCGAACACCGGAAAGCGGAACTCGAAATGTGGGTCGAACCAGTCGCGGGCGAAGGCAAAGCCGGCGTCGGCGAGCCCGTCCAGGACATCGTTGAAGTCATGACGGACGAACCACGGCAACATGAACCGGTCATGCAGGGCCGTGCCCCACCGCATCAGCGGGCCGCGATAGGGTGTCTGCCAGAACCAGGCGATGAGCGCGCGCATCAGCAGCTGCTGCGCCAGGCTCATCCGGGCGTGGGGCGGCATTTCGAAGGCCCGGAACTCGACCAGCCCGAGCCGTCCGGTCGGGCCGTCGGGGGAATACAGCTTGTCGATGCAGATCTCGGCCCGGTGGGTATTGCCGGTGACGTCGATCAGCAGGTTACGCAGGATCCGGTCAACCAGCCATGGCGGGCATTCGGTTCCCGGCTCGGGGATCTGCGAGAAGGCGATCTCAAGCTCGTAGAGCGAGTCGTGACGGGCCTCGTCGACCCACGGTGCCTGGCTGGTCGGGCCGATGAACAGCCCCGAGAACAGGTAGGAGAGGGATGGGTGATTCTGCCAGAACGCGATCAGGCTGCGCAGGACATCGGGCCGCCGGAGGAACGGGCTGTTCGCCGGGTCTCTGCCGCCGACGACGATGTGGTTGCCACCTCCGGTTCCGCTGTGACGGCCATCCAGCATGAACTTCTCGGTTCCGAGCCGGCTCTGGCGTGCGTCCTCGTAGAGACCGGAGGTGATATCGACCAGTTCGCGCCAACTTCCAGCCGGGTGAACGTTGACCTCGATGACACCCGGGTCCGGCGCGACGCGAATCACCCGCAGCCGCGGATCCGGCGGCGGGCCATAGCCTTCGATGCTGATCGGCAGACCCTCGGCCGAGGCCGTCGCCTCCAGCGCCGCAACCAGATCCACGAACTCGTCCGCACTCTCGGTCGGCGGCAGGAAGACGCAGAGGCGACCGTCGCGGGGCTCGACCGTGATGGCGGTGCGCACCACCATATCGCCCCCGGTTCCGCCCTGTTCGATCAGAGTCTGTCGGGTTTCTTCCTGGCTGGGGGAACGCTGCGTCGTGCGCTGCTGGCGCAGGGTTTCCGCATCCGGCAGATCCGGGCGCTCGGCGAACGGATCCGACGGCATGTAGTAGGGATAGTCGACGGGCGCGACATGGGGCAGCGACTCCAGGGGAAGTCGAAACCCGAGTGGCGAGTCGCCGGGAACCACGAAGAGATGGCGCCGGCGAAATGACCACCGCTCGCTGCGCCACTGAGTCCGTCCGTCGCGCGCATTCCAACTCTGCACCGGCAGGACATGACCGATCGCTGATCCGAGTCCGCGCTCGAACACCCGGGCCAGCCGGGTCCGTTCCTCGATATCCTCCAGTTTGGAATCGAGCGCATCGACGTTCTCCGGCAACCGTGCCTCGCGCGCAATGTACGGCATCGGGTCCTCATAGGCCGGCAGCACGTTCTCCGACCCGACCTCCAAGGTTTCGGCGAGCGCCGCAGTGAACCGCTGCGAGTCTGAAATGGACGGAGTCTGGTCCGCCGGCTTTGTGGCGATCAGATCATGATCCCGCCACAGGGGCTCGCCGTCGCTTCGCCAGTACAGCGAGTGGGTCCAGCGCGGCAGGGACTCCCCAGGATACCATTTGCCCTGGCCGAAATGGAGCAGGCCACCGGGTGCGAACCGCTCGCGCAGCCGGTGGATCAAGTCGGTAGCCAGGACGGCTTTGGTTGGCCCGACCGCCCCGGTGTTCCATTCCTCGGCATCGGGATCGTCGATCGACACGAAGGTCGGCTCACCACCCATGGTCAACCGCACGTCATGGGCCTCCAGCGCCGCGTCGACCTGCATGCCGAGCGCATCGATCTCGGCCCACTGGGCATCGCTGTAGGGTTTGGTGACCCGCACGGTCTCTCGGATCCGTTGGATCGACATGGCGAAGTCGAAGCTGGTCTCGGCCGGCCCGACCATCCCGGTGACCGGGGCAGCACTCTGCGGATTCGGTGTGCAACACAGCGGGATATGACCCTCACCGGTCAGCAGGCCCGAGGTCGGGTCCAGACCGACCCATCCCGCACCGGGCAGATAAACCTCCGCCCAGGCGTGCAGGTCGGTGAAGTCCTCATCCGTGCCTGCCGGACCATCCAGCGGTTTCACGTCGGGCTTCAACTGAATCAGGTAGCCGGACGCAAACCGGGCGGCGAGTCCGAGATTGCGCAGGATCTGCACCAGCACCCAGGCGCTGTCCCGGCATGAGCCGCGGCCAAGCTCGAGGGTCTCCTCACAGCCCTGGATTCCCGGCTCCATTCGGATGACGTAGGAGATGTCCTCCTGGAGACGCTGGTTGAGCGCCACGATGTAGTCGACGGTCGGGGTCTCCTCGCGCGGCACCTGATCCAGCCAGGCCTGGACCCGCGGGCCGACCGGCTCGGTCTCGAGATAGGGTCGCAGCTCGTGGGCCAGCCACGGCGCGTAGTTGAACGGGAAGGTCTCCGCTTCCGGCTCCAGGAAGAAATCGAACGGATTGATCACCGGCATATCGGCAACCAGGTCGACGTCGATCCGGAACTCCTCGGTCTTGTCGGGGAACACCACGCGGGCCAGGTGGTTGCCCTGGGGGTCCTGCTGCCAGTTCAGGAAGTGATTGGCCGGCGTGATCTTCAGCGCATAGCTCAGGATCGGTGTCCGCGAGTGCGGCGCCGGCCGCAGGCGGATGATCTGCAGGCCCAGCGCAACCGGCCGGTCATAGCGATAGTGGGTCGAATGGGTCAGTGCGACGTGAAGGACCATGGCAGGAACCAGCCGAGGAGTGCTTCGGGATACCGGTGCTCCGCGACGCAAGCGGCGCGGATCGCAGCCGGCGACGACAGATCTAGATCATTGGGGCCGAACGGCGATGGCGGGTTTTAGCACTGACGTGGCGCGGGGCGAACCGGATTGACCCTCTGCCAGCAAACACGCCGCTATGGCCTCCGGCGTATCACCCGATCTGGCCAGCGTGTCGGCCAGTTCCGCGGCCGCGGCGGCCACGCCTTCCGAGAGCCCGCCGCCGACATCGAAGCGGGTGCCGGAAACGCCGACGACGACGAGATGATCCGGCAGGTGACCCAGCGCCCGCCCCAGCGCCAGCGCCTCCGGCAGCCCGATCCGGTGCGTCGAATGCACGAATCCGAGTCGCGCCAGCACACCGTCTTCGGGATCGACGAAGACATGCAGCGTTCCCGGTGCGCCGCCACCGGCAACCGCATCGACGACCACGCAGACCGCGACTCCCGCCCACAGATCCAGCAGGCCGGTGCCGTCGCCCTGGTGCGCAACGGCGTCGATCCCCCGGGCCCGGAGAGACTCGGCCACCAGCGGCCCGACGGCGTCATCCCCGCGCTCGGTCTGGCCGACGCCGATGACCCGGAATCCTTCAGTCACGGGTGATGTCCAGGGTCAGAAAGTGGGTGGCGCAGGAGATGCACGGATCGTAGTTCCGGATCGCCTGCTCGCAGCGCCATTGCAGCGCGTCGTCGTCCAGGGCCTGGTAGCGTTCGACCGTCTCGACCAGATCGCGTTCGATTTGCGCCTGGTTTTGGGAAGTCGGCGGGACGATCGTGGCGGAGGCAATCGCCCCGTCCTCTTCGACCGTATAGCGGTGGTAGCAGATCCCGCGCGGCGCTTCGGTTATGCCGTGGCCGGTGCCGGCACGTACAGGCAAGTCCACGAACGCCGGATCCGGCGGAGCATAGGACCGGGCCAGACGGGCCGCCTCGCGAAACGCGTAGACGATCTCGACCTGCGCGCCAGCAGACTGCGGAACGGGTTGCGGCAGCCTGGGACAAGGCCAGCCCGTTCGGCCATGGCCAGAATGTCGCCAGGCAACCGGTCGGCATTGAGATTGAACCGGGCCAACGGGCCGACGAGATAGCGTCCGCCCTCCGCGGTCGCCGCCTGCAGGGCGTTCGAGTGCGGGACCTGATGTTCCTCGAAATGCTCGGCGAACGCCTCGACCGGAATATCGAGGCCGGCGGACGAGACGATCCGGCCTTCATCGATCGGGTAATCGTGGTCGTCGCGCAGCGCGACGAAGAGGGTGTCCATCTCCAGATCCGGATAATCGAACGCCGCAAACCGCTCGAGGGCGGCGATCGACATCGCCTCGCCGGCCTCCAGCTCCGGGACCAGCGCCCGCACGGCATCTTCCGGCGGCGCCTTGAAGAACCCGCCGACCCGGGTGTTCACCGGATGCACGCTGCGCCCGCCGATGACCTCCATCAACCGGTTTCCGGTGCGCTTGGCGGCGAGCGCGTTTTCGACCAGCGAGCGGTCGACCTTCGCCAGTTCCAGCGAATCCGCCAGTCCGAGAAAGTCCGGGGCATGCAGCAGGTGAGTGTGCAGCACGTGACTCTGGATCCATTCGCCGCAGTAGATCAGCCGGCGCAGATCGGTGATCGCTGCGGGAATCTCCCAGCCAAGCGCGGATTCCATCGCCTTGCTTGCGCCCACGATGTAGGCGATCGGACAGATCCCGCAGATTCTTGACGTAATGTCGGGCGCGTCCCGGAACGAACGGCCGCGCAGCAGAGCTTCGAAATAGCGCGGCGGCTCAAAGATCGCGAACTGGGACTCTACGACCCGATTGCCTTCGAGCCGGACCTTGAAGCGGCCCTCGCCCTCAACCCGGGCCAGGGCGTCAACCTGGAGGACACGGGTACCTTCAGCCATGACGGCGGCTTTCCTCGGCAAACGCAGGAGCGGCCGCGGTGAAGCTGGACAGCAGATCCCGGATCTCCGCCGGATCAACGCCAAGGGTCGACAGCTGGTCGGCCAGGGCCCGCACGTTGGCGCCTTCCTTCGGTCCGAAACACCCGTAGCAGCCGCGCCCGATCCGGGGGCAAAGGTTGCCGCACCCGCCCTGGGTCACCGGCCCCAGACAAGGCGTGCCATGGGTGACCATGACACAGGCGGTTCCGGCCAGTTTGCATTCGGCGCACTGGCTGTAGTCGGGAATGACCGGCCGACGGCCGGCAATGAGGGCGGCGATTGTCTCCAGCAGCTGGCCTTTGTCGATCGGACACCCGCGCAGTTCATGGTCGACGTGAACGTGGTCCGCAATCGGGGTGGACGTGTCGAGGGCGTCGATGAAGGACGGCGTCGGATAGACCGCGGCCTTCAGCTCAGCATGATCCCGTGTGTTGCGCAGCGCCTGGATGCCGCCGGCCGTCGCGCAGGCCCCGATGGTCACCAATATCCGGCTGTCCTGCCTGACCTGCTGGATCCGCTCAAGCTCTTCGCGTGTCGAGATCGACCCCTCGACCAGCGAGATGTCATATGGGCCGGGCCGCACCCGCCGGGAGGCTTCCAGAAAATGGCTGATCTCGACGGTCTAGGCGAGCGCCAGGAGCTCATCCTCGCAGTCGAGCAGGGTGAGCTGACAGCCATCACAGCTTGAGAACTTCCAAACGGCCAGCCTCGGCTTCATCGCTACAACTCTCAGGGCTACAACTCCCAGACGGCCATCAGATCCCGAACCTCGGGATAGGCCAGCACCGGCCCATCCCGGCACAGCAGGTGGGGACCGAGCTGACAGTGCCCGCACCAGCCGATGCCGCACTTCATGTTGCGCTCCATCGACAGATGAATCGAGCCCGCCGGTACACCCTCGGCGTCGAGCGCCTGGGCCGCGAACCGCATCATGATTTCCGGGCCGCACACCATGGCGACGGTCTCCGTCGGAGAATCGAGAACGCCCGGGATCAGATCGGTCACCACGCCGACATGGCCGGCCCAACCGTCCTCCGCCCGATCGACCGAGACCGCGACCCTTAGAGCATCATTGCTGGACCAACCGAGAAGCTCGGACGCGAACAGAACCTGGTCCGGAGACCGGGTGCCATAGACCAGCGACAGCCCGGACAGCCGCTCCCGGTTCGCCAGTGCCCAGAGCAGCACCGGCCGCACCGGGGCCAGGCCGACACCGCCTGCGACGATCACGAGGTGCTTGCCGAGCGCGGCTTCGACCGGCCAGCCCCGCCCCAGCGGGCCGCGGACGCCGATCCGCTCGCCCTCGGCCTTGGCACAGACGGCGCGCGAGACCGGTCCGACCGCCCGGATGGTTTGAACCAGGCAATCCGTCTGTGTCGGGTCGCCGGAAATGCTGACGGCGATCTCGCCGACCGCGGGGACGTAGAGCATGGTGAACTGACCGGGCGCGAACGGCGCCGCTCCGCCGTCGCAGGGTTCCAGCTCGAGCGTGACGCAGCCCGGCATCTCCTCCACGCGGCGACGGACCAGGAACGGCCGCGGCACCATGGACATGCCGGCCTCTCCTGTAACGGGCGGTTGGCTGGCCGTCTCGTTCATAGGGCGCGCCCGACCTCCGACGGCGGCGCATACAGATCGATCAGCCGCAACCGTGTCGACTGCAGACGCTCGGCGACGATCGGCAGAAACCGCTGCAGCACCTGATAGCCGATCACCGGATCGGCATCGCATTTCGCCCGCAGGCAGGCCGCATCGATTCCGGTGGCGCGAACGTCATCAACGGCTCGGGCATCGAAGCGCCACCGGTAGGGCGGAAGAATCCAGGAAGCACCGGCGACCTGCCCGGCGTGCAGTGTCTGCACCGTCAACCTTCCGCGCCCCGGCATGCGCTGTTCCAGGGCAACGTCCCCGGCGCGCAGCAGGTAGAACGTGTCGGCCCGGTCATCCTCCTTGAACAGATAGTGGCCGGCCGGGAAGTGCACATTGCCGGCGCAACCGCCGAGCAGGTCCGTGATCTGGGGGGCGAGTCCGGCGAACAGGGGATGGCCCGCCAGAATGTCGGCCATTGTTTTCATCTTGCCGTCAGCCATCTTGGACCTCCTCCGTCGCGGCGAGGACGGCGGCCTCGGCCGTAATGTCGATGCCGACCGGGCACCAGGCGATGCAGCGCCCGCACCCCACGCAGCCGGACGAGCCGAACTGATCATGCCAATGGGCCAGCTTGTGCGTGATCCACTGGCGATAGCGGGATGCGGTCTCGGTCCGCACAGCCCCGCCGTGCAGGTAACTGAAGTCGAGGCTGAAGCAGCTGTCCCAGCGCCGCCAGCGCTCGGCGTCGCCTCCGGTCGGCGAGGACCGGTCCTCCGTCGTCGAGCAGAAACAGGTCGGACAGACCATCGTGCAGTTGGCGCAGCTCAGGCAGCGATCCGCGACCCGTTGCCAGTGGGGATGATCATAGCTGCGCTTCAACAACCCCTCGACACCGTCGACCATGCGCCGCTCCTGGGCGGCGGCGCAGGCCCTGGAAGCGGCCTGGGCCGCCGCCAGTTCCTTCGGCTCAGCCGGCCGTGCTTCGAGGTCGGCCAGCACCGCCGCCCCACGCCCACTGCCCGGGGTCACGATGAACAGGTGTCGGCCGGCGTCGATCAGTTCGTCGAGCACCAGATCGTAGCCGTCATCGGCGCGCGGACCGGTTTCCATGGAGGCGCAGAAACAGGTGGCCGCCGGACGACCGCAATTGACCGCGACCAGGAACAGGTCGGCGCGCCGTTTGTGGAAGCGGGCGTCGGCGACGGGGCCGGCCTCGAACACCGTCGCCAGGGTTTCCAGGGCCGCCAGCTCGCACGGGCGGACCCCGATCACGGCCGTTGGCTGGTTCTCGACCGGAGTCTCATGGACCGAGAGGTCCGCCGAACTCTCGAACAGCTTCTCGCTCGGTGGCGCCACCAGACGCTTCAGCCCCTGGGCTGCCAGGGTGTGGTCGAAATAGGCATCGCGGGGCCCGTCGACGAGCCGCACGGTGCCGGCCTCCGCCAGGTCGATCCGACCTCGCGGCAGATCGCCGGCCCCCGTCAGCGGTCCGGCCTCGAGCACGCCGTCCCGTTCCCGCGTACCCCACAAGGCATAGCCTTGCCGCTGAAGGACGCTCAGCAGGTCGTCGAGCCGAGCGGCCGGAATGGCGCACGGGCTCCCGAATTTGGCGACCACCGTCGGACCTCCTCGATCGCAAGCGGTTCAGGGTCGTACACACTTCGCACAGGACGCAATTCTGCGACATGAGCGAGATCAACCGCGGCACCCAGTCCCCGACTACGGCGCCGCGCAGACCGGGACCGTGCCGTTGGCGCTGGACCCCGCCCTGCGGTCAACCATACGCTGTCGGCCGACGGGGTTGGAACCGCGGCGGGGCTGAAGATGCTGGATATCGGAGTCGGTGATCGCACCGGCAGCAAGAACGGCTGCGCCGCCACAGGGGGCGCCGCGCCGTGATCGGGCTGATTCGGGGGTACGTGCGCGTTGTTGATGCGGTGAACCACCAGATCGGCCGGGTCGTCATGTACGGCATCTTCGTCATGGTCGGCATCCTGCTCTGGTCGTCGATCTCCAAGACCTTCTTCCTGCCATCGCTCTGGACCCTGGAGATGGCGCAGTTCGCCATGGTCACCTACTACATCCTGGGCGGGCCGTACTCGATCCAGCTCGGGTCCAACGTCCGTATGGACCTGTTCTACGGCGCCTGGAGCCCACGGCGAAAAGCGGTGTTCGATGCTGTCACCGTGTTCTTCCTGATCTTCTATCTCGGCGTCCTGCTCTACGGCGCGGTCGACTCGACCAGCTACTCGCTGCAGTACAACGAGCGCAGCCCGACCGCCTGGCGACCCCTGCTGTGGCCGATCAAGATCCTGATGTGCGTCGGGTTCTCGCTGATGCTGATGCAGGCGGTCTCGGAGCTGATCAAGGACATCGCGCGGTTGCGCGGCATCGACCTCGGCCTGGCCGGCGACGGAGAGACCGCCTGATGTCCTACGAGCTGATCGCCTTTCTGATGTTCGCGGCGATGCTGCTGATGCTCACCACCGGGCAGCGGGTGTTCGGGGCCATCGGGGCGGTTGCCTCGATCGCCGCCCTGGCGCTGTGGGGAACCGGCGGTTCGGACATCCCGTTCTCGGCCGCCATGAAGCTGATGAAATGGTACCCGCTGCTGACCCTGCCGATGTTCATCTTCATGGGCTATGTGCTCAGCGAGTCGAAGATCGCCGACGATCTCTACCGGATGTTCCATGTCTGGATGGGGCCGATCAACGGCGGCCTGGCGATCGGCACGATCGGCCTGATGGTATTGATCTCGGCGATGAACGGCCTGTCGGTCGCGGGCATGACCATCGGCGCCACGATCGCCCTGCCGGAACTGCTGCGCCGCGGCTACGACAAGCGAATGGTCACCGGCCTGATCCAGGCCGGATCGTCACTCGGAATCCTGGTTCCTCCGTCGGTCGTGCTGGTGCTCTACGCGATGATCGCCCGCCAGCCGGTCGGCCAGCTCTGGCTCGCCGGCGTCGCGCCGGGCCTGCTGATGGCGGCCATGTTCATCGTCTACATCGCGATCCGCTGCCGCCTGCAGCCGGAACTGGGTCCGGCGCTGAAGGACGACGCCCGGGCCTTGCCGCTCGGCGAGAAGCTCGCCCTCCTGCGCGCCGGGTTGCTGCCGGTCGGGATCTTCGCCGCGATGATGGTGCCGTTCGTCAACGGCTGGACCTCGCTGGTCGAGAGTTCGGCCATCGGCGCGATGACGGCGTTCCTGGCCGCCGTGCTGAAAGGCCGCATGACCCGGGCGGTGTTCGAGATGTCGGTCCGTCAGACCCTGGCCATCAGCTGCATGTTCATGTGGATCATCCTGGCCGCGCTGGGCTTCGGGGCGGTGTTCGACGGCCTGGGCGCCGTCAAGGCGATCGATGCCCTGTTCACCGAGCATCTGGGCCTCAACCCTTGGGTGATTCTCATTCTGATGCAGCTCAGCTTCATCCTGATGGGAACCTCCCTCGACGACACCGCCATGCTGGTCATCGTCGCCCCCCTCTACGTCCCGCTGGTCAAGGCGCTGGGGTTCGACCTGATCTGGTATGGCGTGCTGTACACGATCACCACCCAGATCGCTTATATGACGCCGCCGTTCGGCTACAATCTGTTCCTGATGCGGGCGATGGCACCGCCCGAGATCGGCCTGCGCGATATCTACACCTCGATCATTCCGTTCGTGCTGGTCATGGCCGTCTGTCTTGCCGTTATCATGGTGTTTCCGGAGATCGCGCTTTGGTTGCCGCAGACCGTTTACGGCAGATGACAACAACCCGGAATAGGGAGGAATTCGAGACGAAAGCATAGCCACCAGAACAAGGAGGACGACATGACAAGCAGACGCAAGTTCCTCGGTGCAGCAGCCGCCGCACCGGTCGCCGCCGCCGGCCTCGCCACGCCGGCAATTGCCCAGTCGACCATCAAATGGCGCATGCAGACCTATGCCGGTCCCGCGCTGGCCGAGCACGTCATCAAACCGGCGATCGACATGTTCAACACCGCCGCCGCAGGGCAGATGGAGATCGAGCTGTTCTTCGCCGATCAGCTGGTGCCGACCGGCGAGCTGTTCCGGGCAATGCAGAAGGGCACGATCGACGCGGTGCAGTCCGATGACGACTCCATGGCGTCGCCGACCGAGGTCACCGTTTTCGGCGGCTACTTCCCGTTCGCCTCGCGCTACTCCCTGGATGTGCCGGTGCTGTTCAACCAATACGGCCTGAACGAGATCTGGGACGCCGAGTACTCCAAGGTCGGGGTCAAGCACATCTCGGCCGGGGCCTGGGACCCCTGTCACTTCGCCACCAAGGATCCGATCAACTCGCTGGACGATCTGAAAGGCAAACGGGTCTTCACCTTCCCGACGGCGGGCCGGTTCCTCGCCCAGTTCGGCGTGGTGCCTGTCACCCTGCCCTGGGAGGACATCGAGGTGGCGGTGCAGACCGGCGAGCTCGACGGCATCGCCTGGTCCGGCATCACCGAGGACTACACGGTCGGCTGGGCCGACGTGACGAACTACTTCCTGACCAACAACATTTCAGGCGCCTGGGCGGGCTCGTTCTTCGCCAACATGGACCGCTGGAACGAACTGCCCGAACACCTCAAGGTCATGTTGCAGATGGCCATGGACCAGTCGCACTACTATCGCCAGTGGTGGTACTGGGGCGGCGAAGCCAGCCTGCGGGTGAACGGCACCAAAATGAAGCTGACCTCGATCCCCGACGCCGAATGGGCACAGGTCGAGAACGCCGCCGTCAAGTTCTGGGACGAGATCGCCGCCGAGAGCGAGACCAAGGCGAAGGTCATCGAGATCCTGCGCAAGTACAACGCCGACATGCAGAAAGCCGGCCGGCCGTATCGCTACAGCTGATCATTCAAGGTGAGGCGGGTCCGGTGGCCCGCCTCACCGGCCACGTCGCCCATCCCGCGCCGGTTCACTCGTTGTCGATGGCCCCGGCGCCCGCCCCGCGCGCCCGGGACAGCGGATCCTCCGGCACATAGGTCCGGGCCGCCAAGGTCTGGGCCTGCTGCCAGACGCATCGATCAATCTCGACCCCCTGGCTCGGCAGTCCGGTCGACGGCTCGTTCTCAAGAAGGGTGCAGCGGCGGAGCGTGAGCGTCCGCGCAGACGCGGGGACCGCCCGGTCCGTCAGCACCGCGCGGGCCGAAACCCGCGCGGTTCCCCCGCCCTCAAACCCGACAGCAATCCCCTGCAGGTGGGCCCCGGCGCCGGCAAGCGCCGCCCCCGCCAATCCGACGATCAGCAACGGAACATCGAGACGGTCGAGCAGCACCTCCACGGTCGGATCGGCCAGCATCAGGTCGACCGCCGACGGACCCGCAACCACGGCCCGTGCGTCCGGAAACACCCAGAGGCCGGCCCGGCACTCGGCCGGCGCCGGAAGATCCCCGTCGGTGAAGGCCGGATCGCTGGCAGCAAGGAGCACCTGCAGCCCCGGCAGGCGGCGCACGGCGAGCCAGCCGGCGGCGGCAGCCACGCTGGCGGCCAGCCCCGACGGCAGGCCGGCACCGACCGCCGCCTTGGCCGCCGTGGCCTGAAACTCGTTCAGGGAGACATGCACGTTGACGGGTCCATGTCGTCTTCCAGCACCGGAAAACACCAGTCGTCCGGATCCCGGGTCGCGATGTCGTCCAGTCCCGGCGCTCCCTGAAACAACACAATCCGGGTCCATCGATCGGACTTGGGGTCGAACTTCGACGCGCCGAAGAACGAGAGCTTGCACCGCAGCATGTCGATCGGCAGGCAGTCGGCCGCGATCAGGTTGTCACGGATCTCCGCGTAGGGCTGGTCAATCGCCGCCTGGGCGCGCCGGACGATGGCGCGCAGGTCGGGATGGCGCAGAACGAACGCCGCCACCGTTTCGCTAGGATCGGCGGTCGCAAGCGCCGCCCGCAGCGCCCGGGCCTGGCGGGCGATGTCGAGCGGCAGCTCCCGGTCGGCACCGGGCTCCTCGCGGCGCTCGCCCAGCCGGGGCTCCAGCTTCTCGGCCGAGACGTACCAGAACCGGGCGGTTTCGGCGGGATCGTCGAAGTCGACCGACCCGGCCCAGCCGTATGCCGCATCGGCGATCCGGGACAGCCGATCCACCGTCATCGACGGGTTCAACGACGCCTCGCCGGCGCTGGACATGGTCGCCGCCAGGTCATCGATCCGGGCACCCTGAGGTTCCAGAACCAGGGAAACCAGCAGTTCCTGGCACTCCTCGGACCAGGCGTCGGACGCCGCGATCAGCCGGTCCCAGGGCGCCGGCAGGGCCAGCCAGGACTCCGTCGCCAGGTCCGCCACCGCACCGAGCTCATTGCGCAGGATCTCGATCCGCGCCTGCTGACGGACGTCGTCGACCTGCCAGTCACCGACATGGCGACGCACCCGCGCCAGCAGAGCCAGGAACCGGGCGGCCTCGTCAGGGGTGGCGTGATCGACCGCCCGCACCCGGGCAAGCGCCGTCTCCCGGGCCCGCATCCAGTTGTTTAGAAGGCTGGGGTGATTGACCAGGAACGGCGCCATACCGAGTCCGGTCGAATTGCCGATCCCGAGATGGCGGCGGAGCGCCGGCGCCAGCGCGACCGCACGTTCCGGATCGCGGACCCTGGCGACGTGCTCGACCAGATCGAGGGTGAAGCCGCGGATCAGCCAGACCGTGAACATCTCGGCCTGGAACGGCAGCGCCAAGGCCGGCCGGTCGGCGATCCGGTGACGGTCGGCGATGCCGAACTTGCCGTTGCCGTAAACCGCGGTGGTGCGCATCAGGTAGCCGGTCGCGGCCAGCCGGTCGCGATCGGGCTGACGGCCCTGGGACAGTTGCTCGACTACATGATCGAACAGCCGGACGCTGCGGTTCGCCCGGCTGAGGACCAGTTCGCTGGCCTGGCAGCGGCCGGCCTCCTGCAGCGGGACGACGCCGGCCAACCGGTCCAGGTCATCGGCTGACGGGGTACCGTCGAACAGCGCGTAGGTCGTATCTCAGGCTTCCGCGATCACCCGGTCGGTCCGCTGATCTGGCGTCAGTGGGGTCGAGAACGCGACCAGACTGTAGTCTTGGCCGCCGAGCGGCACGCTGTAGACGGCGCGACCGTAGCCGTCGTCGTCGATCTCCCAGAGGGTGCGCCGGACCACCGCACCCTCGACGTGCAGGCGGCGGATCAGGCTGCACATGAAGCTGAGCCGGGTGGCGAAGAACGCGCCCATGCGCGACAGCCGCATCACCATCTCCGGTCCGCGCAACGCCACGGCCGGGACCAAAGAGGCCGCGGCGGGGTTCGGCGCGGTCATTGCGGCGGACCGAAAGAACGCTCGAAGAAATCGAGCCAGTTCAGCCCCATGATCCGGTCGACCTCTTGCGCACTGAAACCGACCGCGGCGAGGCCCCCGGCCAGTCCCGGGAAGTCGCGGTTGGTGCGAAACCAGCCGGGCTGTGGCGGGAACCCGGCCAGTGCCGCGGACCCTTCGCCGTAGTCAATGTCCCGGGTCCAGGTGCCGACCCGCATCCATTCGACCACGCTGTCGGGCTGATCCTGGCAGAGATCGCTGCCGAAACCGATACGCTCCACCCCCATGAGCTCGGCGGTGTCGGCGATCATCCGGCAGAACGCGTCCAGCGTGCAGTCCGACCCCCCGGCCAGGTGGTGGGGGTACATCGAGAAGCCGAGCATCCCGCCGCTCTCGCCGAGCGCCCGCAGCACGGTTTCCGACTTGTTGCGGATCGCCGGGTGCCAGGCATGGGGATTGGCGTGGGTGATGGCGATCGGCCGCTCGGAGAGCTCGATCGCCTCCAAGGTCGAGCGCTCGGCCGAATGGCTCATGTCGACCACAAGCCCGACCCGGTTCATCTCGCGGATCGCCTGGCGGCCCATGCGGGTGATTCCCGGATCCTCGGCCTCGTAGCATCCGGTCGCCAGCAGGGACTGGTTGTTGTAGCTGAGCTGCATAAAGCGGATGCCGATTTGGTGGCAGACCTCGATCAGCCCGATATCGTCCTCGATCGGCGAGCAGTTCTGGAGGCCGAACACGATGGCGGTCCGACCGTCCTGCTGGGCGCGCCGGACATCCTCCGCGGTCCGGGCCGGGACGATCAGATCCGGATAGCGCTCGAACCACCGGTTCCAGGCGATGACATTCTCGACCGTCTCGCGGAAGTCCTCGTGGTAGCAGATCGTCACGTGGACGCAGGCGACCTCGCCGGCCCGCATCTCGCGAAAGATCTTCTCCGAGAAGTTGGCGTACTGGCAGCCGTCGATGATCATACGTGGCTCCGTCATCGGATCCCCTCCCCGCCCGCGGCTAGCCTGGCAGCCAGTCGGCGATCGCCCGCCCGATGGCGTCCGGCGAATCCTCCTGGATGAAGTGGCTGCCGGCGACGGTGACCTCGCGCAGGTTCGGCCAGGTCCGCACGAAGTCCCGCACCGCCCCGGTCATGATCGCCCCCGGCTCGGCGTTGACGAACAGTTTCGGGACAGGTGACTCCGACAGCCAGGCGGCGTAGTCGGCGACGATCTGCACCACGTCGGCCGGCTCTCCCGCGATCGGGATCTGCCGCGGCCAGGTCAGGGTCGGCCGGCGGCCCTCGCCGGGCTCCAGGAACGGGCGGCGGTATTCGGCCATCTCGTCGGCGTCGAGGGCACGCAGGATCGAGCCTGGCAGAACCCGCTCAATGAACACGTTCTTGTCCAGCACCATGTCCTCGCCGGCCGCCGAGCGGAAGCCCTGGAACACCGCGCGGGCCGCCTCGGGCCAGGATGTCCCGCCCGACATCCGCCGCGCGCGGCTGCGGGCAGACGACGATGCCCCGGGTTGCGCCGCGTGTCATCGGACCCTCCAGATCGGTGCAACCGCCAGCCTAGCTGAAAGCGCGCGACGGGGGCGAGGTCCGCGCCCTTCGACACGCCCGTCCTTCGACACGCGGCTACGCCGCTGCTCAGGACGAGGTCTGAATTGGAGGACCTCGTCCTGAGCAGTCCGAAGGACGTGTCGAAGGGCGAAGAGCGAAGGCTGGCTACGACAGCGTCCACACCGTGATCCGGTCGTCGAGGCCGCGAATCTCCTGGTCGTCGTGCCGGGCCAGACGGTCGAGTTCCGGCTCCGCCACCCCCTTGTCCGGCCCCTCCTCCCGCACCCGGCGCAGCAGGTCGTCGGTGACCGCGAGGCGCGCGTGCAGCGGGCGGGTCAGGGCCTCGACCCGACTGGCGACGTTGACCGTGTTGCCGATCACCGCGAACTCCAGCCGGTTAGCACCGATATCGCCGAGCACCGCCGGCCCGTAATGCACGCCGACACTGGCGCGGATCTCCGGCTCGCCGCTGCCGGCACGTTCGGCGTTCCATTCCTCAACCGCCGACAGCATGGCCTCGCCGCAGGCCAGCGCGTTGCGGGCATCGGCCGGCCCGGCCACCGGGGTGCCGAAGGTCGCCATCAGCCCGTCCCCGAGGTACTTGTCCAGCGTGCCGCCGTGGGCGAAAACCGCCGCCTCCATGCGCTGGTGGAAGGCGCGCAGGGTGGCGATCACCGCCTGCGGGTCGCGGCCGGCGGCGTAGCCGGTGAAGCCGACGATGTCGACGAACAGCACCGCCACGTCCTGGGTCCGGATCCGCTTCAGCGGCTCGTCGTTCTGCGACAGGGAGTCGACCACGTTCGGCGAGAAGTAGCGCGCCAGGTTGGCCCGCTCGCGCTCGATCCCGGCATGCTCGCGCAGCAAGCGGTCGAAGCGCCGCACCGACACCGCCAGCGTGGCGGTCACCAGCAGGAACACCACGATCTCCTGGACCCGCACATTGATCATCGGGTTGTTCGGATCCATGATCTCGGCGAGCGCGCTGCCGGCCCCGAACGCCGTCCCGGCCGCCGCGGTCAAGGCCGGGTCCGTGGCGGCCCAGAACACCACGAGCGCGACCGACCCGCCCCACAGGAACAGGGTCACCCAGCCCATGAACATCAGCGTGCGCCAGTGATAGGCCAGCACCGCCGCCGCCAGCAGGACGTAGAAGTACCGGAAGCCGCCCCAGCGGAACTGCATGGTCAGCGGCCAATTCTCCGGGTCGAACGGGTTCGGCACCACGATGGCCAGCGTCATGACCACCAGGTCGGCCACCAGCACCAGCGCCTCGGCGCGCGAGCGTCCGACCTTGGCGACCCGGCGCTGCAGCCAGGCGTTGAAGGCCAGGATCGCCAGCAGCGCCTCGTAGTACAGGACAGACAGGTCGGGCATGATGAACGGCAGCATCACGGCGATCACCGCCAGCGCGATCCAGCGTGCGCGCACCGCGAGCTCCATGCCCTCGCGCTTGTGGCGGGCGAGGGCCGCGTCGGTGAACCGGTTCTCGGCCTCCTGCACCGCGTCCGGCGACGTGGCGGTTTCGGCTGTCATGGGGGAAGGCTCCTCGAGGGGGGTCGGGAATTGCCAGCATAGCGGGGGGATTGGGGGCGTGCGACCCGACCGCTCCCCGAACCCTAACTGCACTTCCCGGCCCTGAGCCGGGACCTAGAGTTCAACGCGCTGGAGCGCTTTCCAGAGGGCCCAAATTCCTCAGCACGTTGCTTGCCTGGGTCCCGGCTCAACCCCGGATTAACCCCGGATTAAATCCGGGGCGGGGCGGGAAGGCGATGAAGTAGGGAACCACCTGTCCGTTCCCTGCCAACCCGCCTACCATACCCGCCACACCCCGATCCGACCGGGAGGCCCGGCATGGCCCATGCGTTTGACACCACAGCCGACACCCTGCATCCGACCCGCGAGCTGGCGGCCTGGATCGCCGCGACCCCGGGTGCGGCCATCGACGCCCGGACCCGACGCTGGGCCCGGCATTGTCTCCTGGACTGGCTGGCGGTGACGGCGGCTGGGGCCGGCGATCCGCTGGTCGAGATCCTGGCGGCCGAGGCGCTGGCGGATGGCGGAACCGGGGCGATCGCGCTCGCCGGCCGGAGCGAACGCCTCAGCCCGTCCTGGGCGATCCTGGTCAACGGTGCCGCCGGTCACGCGCTGGATTTCGATGACGTCAACCGCACCATGCATGGCCACCCGACGGTGGCGGTGCTGCCGGCGGTGCTAACCGCGGTCGCCGTCGAGGGCAAGTCGCTTGAGGACGTGCTCGCCTCCTTCACGGTCGGCTACGAGGCCGCCTGCCTGGTCGGCGGCATGACCGGCGACGGCCACTACGACACCGGCTTCCACGCGACGGCCACGGTCGGCACCTTCGGGGCGGCGGCCGGGGTCTGCCACCTGCTCGGCCTCGACGCCGAGCGGACCGCCCATGCGCCGGGCCTCGCCGCCACCATGGCGGCCGGGATCAAGTCGATGTTCGGCACCATGGCGAAGCCGCTGCATGCCGGCCGCGCCGCCCAGAGCGGCCACCTCGCCGCCAGGCTGGCGGCGCGCGGTTTCACCACCCGCGACGACGCGCTGGAATGCGCCCAGGGGTTCTGGGAGACCCAGGCGCCGGACGCCGTGCCGGCACCGGTGACCCGCGGGCCGGCGGATCCGTATCTGATCGAGCAGAACCTCTTCAAGTACCACGCCGCCTGCTACATGACCCATTCCAGCATCGAGGCCTGTGGACGCCTGCGCGCCGAGCACGGGATCACGCCGGAGCGGGTGCGCGCCGTCACGCTCAGGGTCCATCGCGGGCATCTGCGGATGTGCAACATCCCCGAGCCGGAGAGCGGGCTCGAGATCAAGTTCAGCCTGCGCCACACGGCCGCGCTGGCGCTTGCCGGCCGCGACACCGCGGCGATCAGCACGTATTGCGAGGCCGTGGCCCATGACCCGGCCCTGGTGGCGCTGCGCCGCAAGATCACGGTGGAGCCGGTCGACCTGCCGCGCGAGCAGGCGACCCTGGCCGTGGTCACGCTGGAGACCGTCGACGGCGAGACCCTGGTGTGCACCCACGACACCGCGGTGCCGGCGACCGATCTCGACGACCAGGAAGCCAAGCTCAGCGCCAAGTTCGACGCGCTCACGGAACCCGTACTGGGGGCGGAGAAGGCAGCGGTGTTGAAGGCGATGGCGCTGGATGGGGATGCGGCGCCGGGTGAGGTTCTCGAAGCGGCTGCGCTCTAAAAACACTTCACTTCCCGGCCCCGCCCCGGATTCAGTCCGGGGTTAATCCGGGGTTGCGCCGGGACCCAGACCAGCAGCGTGCTGGAGAATTGGGATCCTCGCGAAAACGCTCCAGCACGTTGATCTCTGGGTCCCGGCGCAAGAGGCCGGGAAGGAAACTGAGTGCCCGGGAAGTGAAGTGAGGGGTTAACGAAGGGCGCTTACCCTCCCCCCGCCCTCTCAACCAATGCGTCGAACAGGCGCTGCTGCACCGGGTCGCGGTCGGCGGTCATTTCCGGGTGCCATTGCACCGCCACGCACCAGGGATGGTCGGTCGCCTCGAGCGCCTCGACCACCCCGTCGGGGGCGGTGGCGGTAACCTCCAGGTTATCGCCGATCGCGCGGATCGCCTGATGGTGGCCTGAGGTGCCGTTCGGGACCTGGCCGCCCAAGGCCTCGGCCAGGCGCGAGCCCGCCACCACCTCGGCTTCGTGCAGAATCCAGTGGCCGAAATCGCTGCGGTGCAGGTCGCCGTGGTCGAGATCGGGCACGTGTTCGACCAGGCTGCCGCCGCGGGCCACGTTCAGCACCTGCAGGCCCCGGCAGATGCAGAGGATCGGTAGGTCCGGGCGTTCGAGCGCCGCCCGCACCCCCTCGATCTCGGCCCGGTCACGCTCGGCGTCGAGCGCGCCGAGTTCCGGGTGTTCCGCGTTGCCGCCATAGCGCGCCGGGTCGATGTCGGTGCCGCCGGAGAAGATGATGCCGTCGAGCCGGTCGAGCACCGCCGGGAACAGCCCCTCGCCCGGCGGCAGCATCACCGCCACCCCGCCGGCCCGGCGGATCCCGTCGGCATAGGCGGCCGGCAGCGGGTACAGGCTGTCGTAATGGGTGCTCTTCAGCTCGTGCTCGAACCGGCCGTAGGTGGTGACGCCGATGATCGGGGGCATGGGGGCTTCCAGGTCTGTGGTGCGGGTCTGTCATAGGCCGTTCCGCACGACCGGACCAGTCTTGGCCGCCCTTCGACACGGGCCTCCGGCCCTGCTCAGGACGAGGTTGTTTCTCTCGACCTCGCCCTGAGCAGCCCCGGCCCCGGATTTAATCCGGGGCCGGGGCGTGTCGAAGGGCCGAACACCAATTAACCGGATTTTAGATACTTCCCCCGCATCCTGGGATCGGTCCCAACCTGAGAGGTGACCGATGCACATCACCCCATTGACCGCTCTGGTCGAGCGTATCGGCCGCTTCCAGGAGAGCCTTGAGATCACCGCCCATTGGGCCGCGGCGGCGAACGACGCGGCGACCAGTTCCGATCCCGGCTTTCCCGACTTCGATCCCGAGGACACCCCGGAGCTCGCCGCCGGCCTGTCGCTGCTGGAGCGCACCGGCAACCGGCTGCGCTACCGCCTGACCGGCGACGCCGTCGGCCGGCTGTTCGCGGTTCAGCACACCGGGCGTCATCTCGACGAGGTGGTGCCGGCGGAGTCCTACCGGATGATCGCCCCGTATTTCTACCGGGCGTTCAACCCGCGGCCCTGCCTGTTCAAGGGCACGATCACCCTGCCCGAGGAAGCCAGCATCGAGTTCGAGCGCATCCTGCTGCCGGTGACCCGGGGCGGACGCCGCCTGCTGCTGAGCGTCGCCAGCTTCTCCGGCTCCGCCACCCTGCGCGCCGACCCGCCGCCGGACCCCGGGCCCGGTTTCCACTTCCACACGGTCGAGCTGGCGACCGGGGTGGTGGATACCAGCTGCGTCTCGGTGATGCCGAACATGCTGCGCGCCGCGGCCGCCTGAGCCGCCCGATCAAATACGGCCTGACCGGAAGGATAGCGATGGACACCACCCCCCTGACCGACCTGGTGACCCGGATCGGCCGTTTCGAGGAAAGCCTGCGGCTGGCCCGGCACTGGGGGGTCGCCGCCTATGCCGGCGCCCAGGGCGCCGATCCCGGGTTTCCGGAGTTCGATCCGGTCGACGTGCCGAGGCTGCTGCCGTTCCTTTACCTGCTGGAGCGCGACGGGGCCCGCCTGCGCTACCGGGTGGCGGGGGAGAACGTGAACCGGCTGTTCGGCAGCCAGCTCACCGGCCGCCATCTCGACGAGGTGGTGCCGGCCGCCTCCTACCAGGTGGTCGCCCCCTATTTCCATGGCGTGTTCGAAGGCCAGCCCTGCCTGTTCAAGGGCAGCATCGTGCTGCCGCAGCGCGAGTTCATGGAGTTCGAGCGCCTGCTGCTGCCGGTGACCCGCCAGGGCCGCCGCCTGCTGCTCGGCCTCGCCGGCTTCAGCACCACCGCCACCCTGCGCTCCGACCCGCCGGATCATCCGGGTCCCGGCTTCCACTTCCACACGGTGGGCCTGCACAACGGAACGGTGGAAAGCGCTTGGGTCGACATGACGCCGAACCTGCACCGCGCGGAGGCGTTGTAAGAGGCGCGCCGATCGCCCCAAAATATTCTTTCCTGGCCTCTTGCGCCGGGACCTAGGATTCAGCGCGCTGGAACGTTCTCCAGAGCGCACCTTCTCCTCAGCACGCCGCTACTCTGGGTCCCGGCTCGAGGCCGGGAAGTGTGGAGAAGGGGATACCGCGCGATAGCCAGCTCATATCCCAGCGCCTGGGGAAGAGGTCGCCCTTTGACACGGCCCCGGATCAACCCCGGCGGGCTGCTCAGGATGAGGCGGGGCAATACGTCGAGCGATCATAACACTTCACTTGCCGCCCCGGATTTAATCCGGGGTCCGGGGCCTAGAGCTGGGAGCGCTGAGGAGAAGGGAATCTCTGAATAGCGCTCCAGCACGCCGCCACTCTGGGTCCCGGGGCTATGCCCGGGAAGTGAGGGTTGAAGAAGCGGTGAGCCCCTGCTTCTCCTCATACGCCGCACAGCGGTCGAGCGCCCGGGCGCGGGTGACGAGGTAGTCGCTCCACGGCGTCACCTCGTCGCCGATATGCGCCGCCAGGGCATCGGCGTGGTGCTCGGCCCGGTCCCACTGGCCGTGCGTCAGCGCGTAGTCGATCGCCGCGCGGCGGTAGCCGATATGGGTGTGGGCGACGGCGCCGGTTTCGACCACGCTCTCACCCTTGGCGAGATAGGCCTCCGCCTGGTCCGGGTCGGCGACGATCCGGGCGGCCACGGCCAGCAGCCAGGGCCCGACGAAGCCGACGGCCGAGCCCTCGGCCGCCTTCAGCCCGCGATCCGCCGCCGCCCGCGCCGCCTCGAGCTCGCCGCGCGCCTGGTGGACCTGGGCCAGCATGGCGCAGCCGTAGGACAGAAACCGGTCGGAGGCGAGCTGCTCGCTGAGCCGGATGATCTCCAGGCTTTCCGCCTCGGCGGCCTCGAGGTCGCCGGTCTCCAGCGACAGGTAGGACCGCCCGTTCAGCACGATGATCATCGCCCGGTCGTTGCCCGACGCCACCGCCAGGGCCTGGGCCTCGTCGAGGGCGGTGCGGCTGCCGTTGAAATCGCCGGCCAGCAGCCAGGTCCAGCCGATCATCGGCGCGTTGGCGGTGGCGATCCGCGCCAGGCCCGCCGCCCGGGCCCGAGTCACGCAGTCGGTGAAATAGCGCTCGGCACTGAGGATCCGGCTCTGGGCGTAGCAGGCATCGGCGAGGCCGCCCAGCGCCTGGACCTCAAAGGCCTCGCTGCCGGCGGCGCGGGCATGCTCCAGCGCCTGTTCGTGAGCCGCCATGCATTCCGCGGTGCGCCCCAGCGGGAAGTTCAGGTTGCCGCGCAGGGAGAAGATCTGGGCCAGCCGGTCGCGGGCGCCGAGCGCGGTGGCCAGCGTCTCGGCCTCGTCCAACTGCGCGAACGCCTCGTCGAAGCGGTCGAGGATCCGCATGCCGGCGGCGAGACCGAGGCGGCAGGTCAGCCGCTCGGCATCGCCCTCGGCATCCTCCAGCGCCGCCTCGAAGCAGGCGATCGACCTCCGCACTTTCGCCCATCAGGTCGAGCACCTCGCCCTTCAGGCACAGGGCGGCGACCCTTGCCGGTTTGTCGCCGGCCAGCCGCAGCGCGCTTTCCGCCAACCCGCGCGCGGCACCGTAGTGCAGCGCGTCAACCTCGTCCCGGGCCGCGACCCGGTACGCCGCGCCGGCCCCGGGATCGCCCGCCGCTTCCAGGTGGCGGGCGTGGAGGGTGGCGTCGCGGCCGTCGAACCACTGGGCGGCCTTGGCGTGCAGGTCCTGGCGCGGGCCGCGCAGCAGGGTGGCGTAGACCCCGTCGCGCACCAGGGCGTGGTGGAACAGGAAGCCGTCGCCCTCGGGCCGGACCAGCTGATGGTCGACCAGCGAGGCGCCGTCGAAGGCGGTATCGCCGGTCATGGCGGCGACGGTTTCGGCCTGGAAACGCTGGCCGAGCACGGCGGCGGCCTGCACGGCGGCGCGGTCGCCGGCGTCCAAGTGGTCGAGCCGGGCCTGGACGATGCTCTGGACCGAGCCGGGGACATCCTTCTCCGCCCCCTCCTCGGCGTTGCGCAGCAGCTGGTCGAGGAACAGCGGGTTGCCGGCCGCCCGCTCGACACAGGCCTGGGCCAGCGCGGTTTTGGCCTCGAGATACCTCGCCGCGAGGTCGGCGGCATCGGCGTCCGACAGCGGCCCGAGCTCGATCGTGGTCAGCGCGCAGCCCCGTGTGCGGGCCCGCCAGCCGGCATCGATCGGGTCACCCTCGACCCGGCTGGTCATCACCATCGCCGCCCGGCAGGACGGCAGCGCCTCGGCGATCGCCGCCAGCCGGTCGAGCAGCACCGGATCGGCCCAATGGACGTCCTCGATGCAGATCAGCACCGGGTCGCGGGCGGCGGCCGCCGCCACCAGGGAGGCGACGGTGCGCGCCGTTCCGCCCATTCGGGTGGCGTGGTCCATGGCGGCGCGGGCCTCGCGCAAGGCGGGGGGCTGGGGCAGGTCGAGCAGGTCGTTCAGGTGGACTTCGTCGCCGGAGTTGAGCATCCCCTCGGCCAGTGCGGTGTCGGCCGCCGCGCGCCGCGCGGCCTTTCCGGTACCGGGGGCGATGCCGATCAGACTGCGCACCAGGGCGGGGATCGCCTCGCGGCCCTTGCCGGCGCCGAAATCCAGCACCAGGCCCTTGTGGCAGCGAAAGCCCAGGCCCTCGGCCGCCGCCTGGAACCGGTCGACCAGGCTGGTCTTGCCGATCCCGGGCTCACCGCGCAGCAGCACCGCCTGGCCGGTGCCGGTCTCCACCGTCTCCTCCAGCACCCCGGTCAGCTGGCGCAGCTCGCGACCGCGGCCGACGAAGGGTCGGGCATCCTGGTCCTGGCATTCGGCGGTCGCCCCGTCGGTGTGCAGCACCTTCCAGACCCGCACCGGGGTGTCGAAGCCTTTGACCGTCGCCTCGCCGGCCGCCTGCGACACGACGGCGGTGCTGAGCGCCGACTGCACGGCGTCGGCGATCAGGGTGTCGCCCGGGCCGGCCAGGTCCTGCAGCCGGCTCGCCAGGTTCACCGAGGCGCCGGTGACGGTGTACTCGTCGAAGGCGGCCGAGCCGGTGCGGCTGGCGACCACCTGGCCGCTGGCGATGCCGATATTCGCCGTCAGCGGCGGGGTGAAATCGGCGAGACGGCGGTGGACCTCGAGTGCTGTCCGGACCGCGCGCTCCGGGTCGTCGGTATGGGTGGTCGGCGCGCCGAACACCGCCATGACGGCGTCGCCGATATGCTTGTCGATCGAACCGCCATAGGCGTGGACGGTCTCGTCGACCACCGCGAAGTAGCGCTGCAGCAGGGCGTGCACCTCCTCCGGGTCGAGCCGGGAGGACAGCGCGGTGAAGCCCGACAGGTCGGCGAACAGCACGGTGACCTGGCGGCGGGAATCTGCAGGAGCTTCGGGAGATTGGCGATTGCCGCCAAAAACCGCTTGCGGTCGCCGAGCGACAGGCCGAGCTCACGCAGGTCGGCCTCGGTGAGGTCGGCGACCACGTCCAGGTCGATGTCGTTCTCGGCAAGCGTTTCGGCATGTTTGGCGAGCCCGTGCGCGTCGAGCCACGCCGACAGGTCGGCCATGGGTCCCCCTCAGAGCTCCCGGCGGTGGACAAGGTTAACACGGCCGGGCCGGGCGGCGGCTAGGGTGGAAGTGGGGGAAGCACCGACCCATCTCCTCACCCCCCCCCTCAAATTCCTTCCCGGCCCGAACGAAGTGAGGAGCCGGGACCCAGAGTTTTGAGCGCTGAGGAGAAGGTGCGCTCTGGTTGGCGCTCCAGCGCACGGACTCCTGGGTCCCGGGTCTACGCCCGGGAAGGAAGTAGAAGGAACGAGGTCCGGACCGCTACACGGTGGCGGGCGCCCGCGGGCGGTCCCGGAACGGGATCAGCCGCCCGGCGGCTTCGTCCCAGAGCGCGAGGCGCATGCAGGACAGGCTCTCCCAGAGGGAAATGCGGTTGATGGTCTTCAAATCCGGCAGGTCGTCGAGACAGGCGTTCAGGCGGTAGTTCGGGATCCGGCACGACAGATGGTGGATGTGGTGCAGCCCGATATGTCCGGTCAGCCATCCGAGCGGCCTCGGCAGGTCGTAGAAGCTGCTGTGCCGGACCGAGGCCTCGTGGAAGTTCCAGGCCTCGTGCGGGCGCCAGTCGGTGTGCTCGAACTGGTGCTGGACGTAGAACAGCCAGACCCCGATGGCCGAGGAGAGCAGGATGGTCGGCAGGTAGACCATCAGCACCTCGGCGAACCCGAAGGCGTAGCCGGCCGCACCGAGGGCGGCGGCGATCGCCAGATTGGTGCCCATCACGCTGACCAGCAGCGTGGGGTCGCGGCGGAGCAGGTCCAGCGGCAGGCGGAACTTGACGATGAACACATAGGCCGGCCCGATCCCCAGAATCATCAGCGGGTGGCGGTAGATCCGGTAACCGAGCCGCTTCCACCGCGGCAGTCCTTCGTATTCCGCGACCGTCAGCAGGCTGATGTCGCCGATGCCGCGGTGCTTGAGGTTGCCGCAGCTGGCATGGTGGATGTTGTGGGCCTTGCGCCAATAGGCATGCGGCGTGAGGGTGATCACCCCGATCACCGCCCCCAGCACGTCGTTGAGCCAGCGCGCGCGGAAGAACGAGCGGTGGCCGCAATCGTGCTGGATCACGAACAGCCGGACCGTGAACGCCGCCGCCGGCACCGTCAGGATCAGCGTCAGCCAGGTGGCGTCGTGCACCGCGGCCATCATGGCCGTCCAAAGCCCGGCCAGCGCCGCCGCCGTGATCAGCAGCTGCAGGACGCTGCGCAGCGGTTCCGGTTCGGCATGCCGTTTGGCCACCGCGGCCCAGGATCGGGCCTGTTCGGGCGTCGCAACGGGTCCCGGTGACGGGATCCCGGCGTCAAGCGCGGGCGCGCTTCGGTTCTTGTCGAGGGTGATGACGGGGGCCCGATCACGGTGAGTGGCTTCATGACGAAGAGGAGAAAGGCGGGTTCAAGCTGCGGAGACTATGGTGTTTCGGGTCCGCGAAGATACCGAAATCGGCGGGATGACGGAGAACTGAACGGCCGCCGCTGCCCTCATGTTCCTTCCCGGCCTCTCGAGCCGGGACCCAGGGGTCCGCGTGCTGGAACGCTTTCCAGAGCTCTCCTTCTCCTCAGCGCTCCTAGCTCTGGGTCCCGGCGCCCCCGGATTAACCTCGGATTGAATCCGGGGCGGGGGCCGGGAAGGAAAGAAAGGGAGAACGCCCTTCAACTCGCATCCAGGCTCCAACCCTACCTTCTTGCACTTCCCGGCCCGCCCCCGATCAGGGGCGGGCCGGGACCCAGGGGTCCGCGCACTGGAACGCTTTCCAGAGAACTCGTTCTCCTCAGCGCTCCTAGCTCTGGGTCCCGCCCCGGATTTAATCCGGGGCGGGAAGGAGATAGTGGAAAGGGACTTCGGCGTTCCGCCTCCACTCACACCGTGTAGTTCAGCCCCAACCTTCCGCCATCGACGTAGATCGTCTCGCCGGTGATGTAGCTCGCCTTTTTGCTGGCCAGGAAGGCCACTGTGTCGGCGATCTCGCGCGGGGTGCCGATGCGCTGCAGGGGGTGCGCGACATCACCATCTTCATCGCCTCGGGGTTGGCGTTGATGCCGGCCAGCATGGCGGTGTCGATCGAGCCCGGGCCGACGGCGTTGACCCGGATGTTGTGCGGGGCCAGCGCCAGGGCCGCCGCCTTGGTCAGCTGCATGATCCCGCCCTTGGAGGCGCAATAGGCCGGGATCGCCGGGATCGCCACCTGGGCGTTGATCGACGACATGTTGATCACCGCGCCCTCGATTCCGTGGGCGACCATGGATTTGGCGGCGCGCTGCAAGGCGACGAAGGCGCCGCGCAGGTTGACGTTCAGCACCCGGTCGAAATCCTCGATGGCGTAGTCGAGGAAATCGCCGGGCAGCGCGACGCCGGCGTTGTTCACCAGGATCGAGACCGGCCCGTGCTCCGCCTCGATGGTGTCGAACAGGCCCTGGACCGCGGCCACGTCACCGAGATCGCAGGCCAGGCCGACGGCGCCGCCGCCGAGTTTCTCGGCCGCCGCCGCCACGCCGTCCGCGTTGATGTCGGCCAGCACCACCCGCGCCCCGTCCTCGGCCAACGCCTCGGCGCAGGCATAGCCGATACCCTGGGCACCCCCGGTCACCAAAGCCAGCGGTCGGTCGGTCATGGTGGTCTCCCCATTCTGTTTCTCGCGATCCTGAACTCGCCCCCCTCAAATTCCTTCCCGGCCCCGGATTTAGTCCGGGGCCGGGACCCAGAGGTCCGCGTGCTGGAACGCTTTCCAGAATACTCGTTCTCCTCAGCGCTCCCAGCTCTGGATCCCGGGTCCATGCCCGGGAAGGAAATAGAAAAGGAGGGCCCTACAGACTCCTGATCATCTGGTTGGCCGTAAACGCCGCCTGCATCAGCCCGGCCATCACCGGTGCGCTCGCCACCCGTTTCACCCCGCTCATCGGGATCGGCAGGGTCTCCGGCCCGGCGCCGGTCAGCAGCTCGGCCATGGCCCGGCCGAACACGGTGCCGGTGGTGATGCCGCGGCCGTTGTAGCCGATCGGCGTGTAGAGGGTGTCGGCCAGCGCGTGGATGCGCGGCAGGTGGTCCGGCGTCATGGCGATGCGGCCGTGCCAGGCCTCCTCGAACGCCACCGGCCCGAGGAACGGGAAGATCCGCTTGATCTGCGCCCGGGCCCAACGCTGCGAGAGCCCGCTTTCGGTATCGCCGATCACCGTGCCCATGGAGCCGATGATCAGCCGGTCGGCGGCGTCGCGGCGCAGGCTGAACATGATCCGCCCGGTGTCCCACAACCCCTGGCGCTCGGGCAGGATGCGGGCGGCCTCGGGGCCGAGCGGGGATGTGGCCAGCTGGAAGTAGTGGATCGGAGTGAACGTGTCCTTGAGCCCGGGCCACAGCGTGTCGGTATAGGCGTTGGTGCCGAGCACCACGGCGCGGGCGGTGAGCGTGCCGCGGTCGGTCGCGACCTGCCAGAGATCGCCGTCCCGCGAGAGCCCGGTGGCGCGCACGCCGGTGCTGATCTCGGCCCCGGCCCCGCGCGCCGCCCGGGCCAGGCCGCGGCAATAGCCCATCGGGTTGATGGTGCCGGCGCGGTGGTCGACCAGGCCGCCGTGGAAGGCGTCGGAGCCGATCAGCGCCGACACCTCCGCGCGGGACAAGAGGTCGACCGGCTCACCCAGCCGGTCCCATTCGGCCTTACGGCCCTGCAGGCCTTCGAGGCCGGCGGGCCCGTGGGCGGCATGGATGGTGCCGGTGCGCGTCACCTCGCAGCGGATCTGGTGCTTTTCGATCAGCGAGAAGACGTATTCCGGCGCCCGGCTGAACTCGGAGACGAAGCGGCTGCCATGCTCCTCGCCGAGGATCCGGCGCACGTCCTGGGGTGGCAGCCAGGCGGCGGCGTTGACCAGCCCGGCATTACGCCCAGAGCCGCCGAAGCCGATCTGCTCGGCCTCCAGCACATGGGCGGACAGGCCGCGCTCGGCGCAGTGCAGCGCCGTCGACAGGCCGGTGAAGCCGCCGCCGACGATGGCGACATCGACGGGGGTGCCGCCGAACGACTGGCCGGAATCTCGGTGGTCCGGCTCCTCGGCCGAGCGGTCCCAGAGTGAGATCGGGGGAGAGATCGGAGTCTGGTCGGACATCGTGGGGGCTCTCCAAGCTGCGCGGGGCTCGCCGCGGCAACGCGACCCGTCACTGTCGCGCCGTGGCTGCGGCGGCGTCAATTTCGGAAAGCGGCGGGGGGTGTGCGGGTGCGCCGGCGCGCCTCTCGGTGCCTCCACCCAAATCCTTCCCGGGCCTCCCCCCAACACTCAACTCCTTCCCGGCCTTTGAGCCGGGACCCAGGTAAGCACCGCGCTGAGGAGTTTGTGAGCTCTGGACAGCTCACCAGCCCGTTGTCGGTCTGGGTCCCGGCGCGAGGCCGGGAAGGAGGGAAATAACAGGTGGGGAAAGCCCCCACTCTCCCCTTCGCCCTATGGAAAGAATTCCCTACGCTATTTTCGCGACACCGTAGACGGGGGAGGCGCGCAATGAGTCACCAGACCGACAGCCATTTCACCAAGCTCGCCGAACTCAGCGTCCCGGCGAAGCGGGCGGCCTACAGCGACCGCATGGCGTGGATGATAGCGCTGCTCTCGGCGATCGTGTACGAGCGCTTCGACGAGGAGTCGGACGATGTGCTGATGAAGCTGGCTGAGGAGCTGGCAGCCCTCGCCGCCGGCACCGGCGTCGACGCCGGCGAGATCCGCAAGCGGCTGCAGGACCTCGCCTTGACCCTGGCCGGGGTCGGCCGGCGCACCGGCAAGACCGACAACGATGTGCTGAAGGCGGCGCTGAAGGTCGGCGGGTTCACCCTGGTCGGCGACGCGCCGATCCACGTGCCGGAGACCGACACCCAGGCCATGGTGGTGATGCGCGAGGCGACGGCGACCGAGCCGGCCTTCGCCGTGCTCTGCTTCCGCGGCACCCAGCAGGTGCGCGACTGGTTGACCAACATCAGGGCCTCGCCGGCGCCGATCGCCAACCCGCAGACCAACACCGGCCAGATCGGCAACATGCATCGGGGGTTCCACGACGCGTTCCAGTCGGCCGAACCGGAGATCCGCAAACGGCTTGAGGCGAAGGACGTCGTCGCGCTGCCGCTGTTCGTGACCGGCCACTCGCTCGGCGGCGCGCTGGCCGTGGTCGCCACCTGGTATCTCAGCTCCAAACGCCTGGCGGCCTGCTACACCTTCGGCGCGCCGCGGGTCGGCGACACCGGCTTGCTCGGCTGGTTCCGCACGCCGATCTACCGCATCGTCAACGCCGCCGACCCGGTGCCCTTCGTGCCGCCCTCGGGCGCTGTGATCTCGGGCCTGAAGCACGCGACCCGATTTCTCTCCGCCGTCATCCCCTGGGGCGGGGTGCTCGACCGGCTGGTCGGCATCCTGGTGCGCCAGCAGGATTTCCGGCACTACGGCGACATGAAATACCTGCCCTTCGCCAATGCGGTGAACGGCGCCTACCCGGCGAGCTTCCGCATTCAGCCGGGGATCTCGAGCGCCGGCCGGCTGTATCGCTATGTGCGGATGTTCCTGGTGACGCCGGTGAAGGACGAGGCGGTGGCATCGCAACGCACCCGGCCGGACCGGATCGACCTGTATCACGGGATGGACCAGTACTGCGACAAACTGCGGGCGGTGGCGATCAACCGGAATGCGTGAGGGGTGGGGTGGGGTGAAGCCTCGGCCTATTCCCTGATCCCCTTGGCGTATCCCGGGGCTTGCCCGTCCTCGTATTCCCGGGCACGACCCGGGGCCTAGACCGCGAGAGTGCTGGAACGGTTGACGTCAGCCGAAGAAGAGCTCCCGGCACTTTCCTCTCAGCGGGCCTCATCATCCATAGAAAGGAGATACAGAAAGCCCTGCACAAAAAATGAACAGTTCTTTAAATAGAATTGATTGTACGATCAATATCAATCTAATTTTATTTTTTCTTCTCTGCTTCACTCCATAAAATTTTCTGATATTGACAAAAATTAAAGTAGCTTAATTTACCAAGACAGAATAACTTAAACATCACCCAAATAGGCTCTATTAAAAAAAACAAACCAAAACAAAATATTTTCGAATCTTTGTATTAAATCTAATCTTGCAAAAAACAACAAAATATACAATATTATCAGTATAATGAAAAATAAATTGTAACCTAATTCGGTAATCATTTTCAAAAATACCTTAAAAAATACAATAAGAGGACAAAAATCACCATCGTATTGTTTAATTTTACATGAAATCTCTTGAACATCTACAGATTCTAAATCAGATTTCTTTGACGCCACTCTAATGCAACATGAATACAACGCCGAATATCATATAATATTAAGGTACCCCTTCATTAATCTAGACATGAAATTGGCAATGAATGTGCAAGCCACACTCAGTGCAGTCGCCAATATCAGCGTATCCGCTGTTGCAATATTATTTGGCAACACATCAAAACTACGCCCAACGACATTGCCTGCGCTGTCTTTTATATTAAGAAGCGGAGAAACATATGTTAAAATAAAAAGAATAACGGCTGTAAGTATACCGATGGACCACGTGATCCCTTGATTGAGATAGCTTCGATTGCTGTCGAGTAGAACATACAGTCCAGAGAAATAGGGACCAAAGATCCAATCGACCGTTGCATTCTCTGATTTCGTCAACCGAACGCCTTCATTGTCTTCCATATACCGACCTTCCGAAGACAGATAGAAACTGCGCCGAAGATGCGTGATTTAAGGCCACCTTACCTACTTCAGATCACCAAGAACCGAAACGAGAGACTGAAACTGTGACCAGAGCTAGAGTTGCTTTCATGGAGAAGCCTCAAGAACCGAAGCCCACCGCAATCTCGCCGTTCCACGATCCAACACGCTGGGAGGACGAGAATGAACACGCATTCGCCGTTCGTGACGCATACCCTCTGTCGACCGGTCACACGCTGATTGTCCCCAAACGCGCGGTCACATCAACCGATCAGCTCTCTCAGAATGAGTTGCTCGGCTGCTTCGAGCTCATCGAGAGCACAAAGAGGCAGCTCACCGGTCACGGGGCGGAAGGTTTCAATGTTGGGGTGAACCAAGGTCAGGCCGCTGGGCAAACCATCGACCAGCTACATTTCCACGTGATTCCGAGACGTCGAGGCGACGTTCCTGATCCAGTTGGCGGCATCCGGAACATATTCCCCGGAAAAGGTAACTACATGAACGATGGCAGGGAGCGCTAGACGACCGGGGCTCTACCGAAACCGAGTTCACCCATTTCATATAGGTGATCGGTCGCTGCATATGCAGATTCTCGGGTTAGGTAGCTGTTCTCCCGCTGTGGCACTCTCAAGGTATTCAACCTTTCAGCGACCATATGCTAACACTGACTTGGAACCGGCTCCTTGAGAAGTCGGTCTCTGTCGGTGAGAATCGGTCGAGTGCGAGTTCGACAGCGCTGCTACCTGTTGGCCGTTTGGGCAAATCTGGCGGAAAGCCGCTGCTTTCTCTCGAGGACCCATGCAGGTGGTAACTGCTGCCCAGAGCCAAGCGCGGCCGATTCGTTAAAGCACGGGTGAGGAGTGCAGGCAGTGCATTCCGGTCGAGGGAAGCGTGATGGACCCCATCTATCTGGATTTCCAAGCCAGCACACCTCTCGATCCGCGTGTGTTGGAAGCGATGCTGCCCTGGCTCAGATCACCCTCAAATCCACACGCTATTGAAAACTCGCCCGGTCGGGATGCGCACGACGCGGTCGAGCTCGCACGAGAGAAGGTTGCCGAGGCACTGCACGGCAAGGCCGGCGACGTTGTCTTTACATCTGGCGCAACCGAGAGCGTGAACATCGTCCTCCGCAACCTTGTTCCAAGCAGTGGCCGATTGGTCATCTCAGCGATCGAGCACCCTTGTGTTTCTGAGACCGCCAAATGGCTGGAAGGTCAAGGCGCTGACGTGGAAGTGGTTCGTGTCGACGAGGACGGTCTGATCGACATGGACGACTTGGAGCGGGCCCTCGATCAAAAACCCGACCTCGTCTCAATCATGGCCGTTAACAACGAGATTGGTACGATCCAGCCGCTCAGCGAGATTGCAGTACTCTCTCGCCATGTCGGAACGAGGTTCCACACGGACGCCGCGCAAGCAGTCGGGCGAATTCCGCTGAGAGCGGAAGAGCACTTCGATATCGCCACGCTGTCCGGCCACAAGATCTATGGACCGCAGGGTATCGGTGCCTTGATCGCATGCGGCGATGCTCTTCAGTCTCTCCGACCACTCGCGACCGGAGGCGGTCAAGAGAGAGGCGTGCGGCCCGGAACAGTTCCGGTGGCTCTATGCGTGGGGCTTGGTGAGGCGTGCCGGCTCGCGGTCGCAGAACGTGAGGACGATGCGCGCCACGTTGCCAACCTGGCCGATCGATTGATTGAACGTCTGCATGCGGAGGTCGGCTCGTTTGCGATCAATGGATCGACAGCAAAGCGCGTGCCCCACAATCTCAACATTAGTGTTCCCGGCGTCAATAGTGATGAGTTGTTGGCGCGGGTTCCCGAACTCTCTCTCTCAACGGGATCAGCATGCTCCTCGGGAGCAATCGAACCATCGCGCGTTCTTCGAGCAATTGGCATCGGCGAGGAAAGGCTCGAAGGCGCTATCCGGATCGGACTTGGTCGGACGACCACTGTGACCGACATCGACAATGCAGCGACAGCAATCGGCAGAGCGGCACGAGAGTGCGTTGGTCAAAGCAGAAGCGAAATCAGAGTGAGCGCGTGAAAGATCGAACAACACCGAGACACGAGGACGGCTGGCAACCGGATAGCGGACACGCTCGTGTGTTCTCCGGCCACGAGTCATTTGCCGTCCGCTACGGCTGGCTTCCCAAGCTCTATGAGGCAGCGACAGAGGATCCCGACCTCTTCTCGAGCGATGAGCGTGCCATTCTGACGCTTGGTTTAGGCCGCAACATGGTCAAGTCGATCCGGTTTTGGGGAGACGCGCTTGGCCTGACAACCGTCTTAGGGAAGTCGATCCAAACGACCGGCTTTGCCAAACGTCTTTTGGACCCTGAGCATGGTTTGGACCCTTACCTCGAAGACCCTGGATCGCTTTAGCGGCTGCACTGGAACGCTACTGTCCATGCGGGCTTGGGCGCTTGGGTTGTGGCTTTACAGGAAACCGTGGATCCAGAAGTCCTAAGGGAGCAACTGGTTGAACGCGTAAAGGCCCGCGCACTCTCAGTACGCGGGCCGATCACCGACGGAACCGCCAATGCACATGTCGATATTCTGACGAAGACGTATGCCGCGACCAATCAGGACGCCAGCGGGGCTCCCGAAGAGTCCCTTGGTTGTCCGTTTGGGGAGCTCGGACTGCTTAGCACCGGAACATCGGGCGGGAAGCCTGTTGTTCACTTGACGCGGCGACAGCGCCCGGATCTCGACATCAGGGGCCTCGCCTTCGCAGTTCATGACTTCTGGTCAGGCAGTGCGCGGGCCGATCGCACACTGTCACTCAGGAGAATGCTCCTAGACCGGCGGGGGCCTGGAACAGTGTTTCGACTTAGTGAAGTCTCACTGTTCCAACTGCTCGAAGATCTCTGCGCTCAGGCGACGCAGCTGGAACTCAGTGAAGACGGCGCAGGTGGTGTAAACCTCGTCGCGACCGGCGATGCGCTTTTGGAACTAGAGGAGATCGCATGGCCGGCGCATTGATCGCTGAGCGGATTGGAATCGCGCGACGATATGTGCGCGCTGTCGATCTTGCGCGCGACTACACCGACCCAGACGCATTGGACGGGTACATACTGACCCCGTCAGCAAACGATGCTCTCCAAAGAGTCGTAAGGGCGCTGGCGCCAACTTCGACCCAACGGGCTTTCCGGGTGACCGGTCCGTACGGTTCGGGGAAATCCTCTTTTGCCGTTCTGCTGGCTCAGTTGTTCTCCGAAGGCGATCTGTCTGAGCCAGCTGCCACGAAAGTGGCCGGATCTGTGTCGGGCCCAGTTCCCTCCTTTGAACCTGTTGTTCTCGTTGGACGCCGAACAAGTTTCGCGGACGAACTATTGAGAACACTTCGAGGTGCATGCTCTCCCGGCGCTCCACTGGAACATGAACATTTTCAAGAGGCGGCGAATGCCCTGCTGTTGGCGCGAGAGAGCGGAGACCGTGACATTCGTCCGGCTCTCGAGCTCCTTAGCTCTTTAGCTGCCCACCTTCGATCTGAGCGCAGGCGAGGGATCCTCCTTCTGATCGATGAAATGGGACGGTTTGTCGAGTACGCGGCTGCAAACCCTTCCACAGAAGATCCTTCGGTCTTTCAGCAATTAGCGGAGCTAGCGAGCGGACCCGGTGATCGATTGGCTGTCATTGGCCTCCTCCACAACCGATTTGACGACTATGTCGTCGGTCTTGGCGACTGGATGGAAAGCGAGTGGAATCGCTCCGCTGAACGGTACGAAGAGATCACATTCTACGAACCGACAGAGCAATCTCTGTTTCTTCTATCGGAAGCCCTGGCCCCCAAGAAACCTCATACACATGGTGTTACACGATCTGCAGAACGCGTGTTTGCTGAGGCTGGAGCTCGCGGATTCTTCAGAATTCCCGCCACCATCCTTCGCGATGTCGCGAAAACGCTGTATCCGCTCCACCCCGTGACGATTGCGTGCTTAACGGCCGTCTCACGCCGCATAGGCCAACACGAGCGATCCGTATTCAGCTTTCTTCAATCATATGAGCCTGCCGGACTACAGAGATACATCGGCGAGGCGCACTACAGCGCCGATGAGTGGTACAGAATCGACAAGCTGTACGACTACCTCGCGGCACACAGTGATATTCGTTTCAGATCGCCCGATCGCGAGAGGCGTTGGCATCTCGCACTGGATGCATTGGCTCTAGCGGCCTCGTTCGACGAGGCGACCCGTTCAATCCTGAAGGCTCTGGCACTCATCGGGATCTTGGAACCAGTACCAGGGCTGCAGGCAAACTCTGAGTGCCTAAGTTGGTCGCTGGATCTGAAGCAGCAGGATGTTGAAGAGCGCTTGCAAGAGCTTGCTGACCAGCGTCTGGTGCACAAGTGGACAGCACGCGACGAGTACAGTCTCTGGTCAAATTCCAGCGTCGATTTGGAAGCTTGGTTTGAAAAAGCCAAACGGGCCGTAGACCCACTCCGCCGGATTAGCGGCTTCCAGCTTTCGGGCCAGTGCGCCCGTAACCTGGTTGCTCATCGCCACTACCACGAGACGGGTCATCTGCGGACCTTCGGCATCGTCACGAGCGAAGACGAAGGTCCCCGTACGAATTCCGATGGGTGGATACGCATTGTTCCTGTCCACCCAGATGAGGACTTACAAACGAGCGTTGACGCGGCCCGAAGCGCCTCTAAAGAAGCCGGCCCACTCTGCCTCTACAGCTTGAGGCGGGTCCGCCCCGTCGACCTAGCTGTCGCGTACGATCTCACGCTTTGGCAATGGGTGAGCGACGAGTGCGAAGAGCTCAGAATCGATAGTCTCGCAAAGGGCGAAGTCGATCGTCGGATGCTGGCTGCCCGAAGTTCATTGGAGGAGAGCTTTTCCCCAACGTCTCAGGCCTACTGGAGTCCAAATGGCACATGGGTTCAAAACGGTGAAGTTGTCGAAGTGGGCTCGAAGCGCGACCTGAGTCGACGGCTCAGCGACGCATGTGATCAAGCTTTCAAATCTGCACCGCGCCTGAGAAACGAACTCATCAATCGACCAACTGTCAACCGCCATTGCCGCAGCTCGAACCCGACTACTAGAGCTAATGCTCGCGAGAGCTTCTGAACCCTATCTGGGCATGGAAGGGGCGCCGCCTGAGCGCACGATCTACCTGACGCTCTTTCACGCGTCCGGCCTCCATCGCGAACAGGATGCTGTACTCGGTTTCTATCCTCCTTCCGGTCGTGATCCCATGAGATGGGGACCGGTTTGGAACCGGATAGAGAGCTTGCTTCAAGAACGAGGGACCATGAGGTTCGATGAGGTGATTTCGGACCTCGCGCAACCACCATACGGACTACCTGCTGGACCAGCTCTGCTGATCATCGCCGCCTACATGTTGGTGAACCGCCGCGACATTGCCTTGATGGAGAGAGGGACGTTCCAAACTGACATCACGCCAGCGCATTTCATGCGGCTAGGTAAGACTGCGGCGAATTTCTCACTACGGCACATCGGTGACGTCGGAGAACGGGAACGGGTACTGGAGGCGCTAGCGTCACGGTTGGAGATCTGGGACTCGTCATCTCGCCCAGAAACATCGCTCAAACAGATCGTCCGGGAGATTTACCTCTGGTTCAACGCGCTGCCAGAATTCGCCCTGAAAACAGGTTCAATTTCTCCACTTGCCCAAGCGGTTCGCGCAGCACTGCGCAAGGCCAAGGAACCAGTTGACCTTCTGTTCATGGAGCTCCCGAGATCAGTCGGAGCGCTCAGCGACGATGGGGGGCTTGATGCCGAACTGTTGCTCGAGCGATTGAATGTCGCACTTTTAGAACTGGCGGGCTCGGAACCTCGGCTTCGCCGCCAGGTGGAGCAATCCACGCTGGGCGCATTCTCGGTTCATAGCGTTGAGGAACTCAGACAGCAGATCCATCAAGATTACAGTCGTCACATTCTCCAGCTGACCGACTACAGACTGAGAGCCTTCGTTGACCGCGCTTTGAACAACGACCTCAGTCCGGACGCCTGGATAGACAGCGTTGCTAGCCTGCTTTCCGGTAAACGTCTTACGAGTTGGGATGATCAATCCCTCGACCGGTTCACATTCGAGGTCCGTGAACTAGCACAACATCTTGCCCGCTGGTTAGCCCTTACCAGAATATCTGCGACCAAGCACTCCACCGTGGCCGGGGTTCACCTCACAGCAACTGATGGAACAGAGCGCTCTATATAGGTTAGACATCAGCGCAAATCGCGCGACCGAGATTTGGCCGTGAAGAAGATCCGAGCAATTCTGTCCGAACGGACAGATGCCGACGCGATCATCGCTGAATTGGTAGCGGATTTGACGACGTGGCAAAAGACCGAGGAGAACTCGGAATGACGGAAGTTCGGCACATCCTCAGTCTGTCGGGGGGCAAGGATTCAGCGGCCCTCGCCCTTTATATGCGCGAGCGCGTACCCAACATGGAGTACATTTTCTCCGATACGCGAAAGGAACTTCCTGAGACATACGCCTACCTGGAGCGGATCGAAGACTATCTCGGCAAGAAGATTCATCGCTTGAATGCAGAGCTGGGCTTTGATCACTGGTATGACGTCTATGGAGGCATGATCCCGTCGAACCACCGTCGGTGGTGCACGAAGATGCTCAAGCTGAAGCCCTTCGAGGAATTCGCGGGAACCGACCCTGTACTCAACTATGTTGGCCTCCGGGCGGATGAAAACCGTGCCGGATACATCAGCCACAAACCGAACATCACCCCCGTTTACCCGTTTCAGGATGACGGCCTGAAGCTACCCGACATCGAAGAGATCCTTCGGTCTTCCGGTGTGGGTATGCCCCCATACACGGAATGGGGCCGCAGCCGTTCAGGGTGTTTTTTCTGTTTCTATCAACAGAGAATCGAGTGGGTTCACTTAAATGAAAAATACCCGCACCTCTACGAAGAAGCGAAGAAGTATGAACGGCCGTACGAGGGAAGTGGTAACACGTTCACTTGGGCAGAGGGTGAGAGCCTCGCAGACCTTGAGAAGCCTGAACGGGTCCAGGCGATCAAGGATGAACATCAACGTCGCCGGAAACGACAAGAAGCCCTCGGAGCGGACTTAACACTCTCCGAAGTGTTCAGTGACGGAACCGACATCAATGAAACCGATGCATGTGCGATTTGTACACTTTGAGCATCAGTCGATGACCTTCACATTTGATCCTCGAACGATTCTGGAACTGGGCCGAGAGCTAATTAGCACCGATGAAGTCGCTCTATATGAGCTAATCAAAAATTCCGTCGATGCAAAATCGCCGAAAATTGCGATTTCTGCGCATATTCTGCTCACAAATAGCGCGTACAAAGATATAATCGACCAAATAGCAGAAGAAAACATATCTCCTCGAGAAGCTATTGACCTCTTGAGAAGATAATTTATTGATCCTCATCACTCTGAATCGGTTCGATTGGTCAAATCCTTGAGGTTGTCCGAGACGAATGCACAATTCACCGGTATTTTGAAATTTTTCTATAAGAATAAGAACACCATAGAGGTGCGGGACTACGGGAATGGCATGTCGTTACATGATTTAAACAATATTTTTTTACCCGAATTAGCACTCGTTTCCGAAGAACGAAAAACGAACTTGGCGCCACCAACCTTGGAGACAAAGGTATTTGCCGATTGTAGACAATGCGCCTCGGCGAAAGACTAAAAGTTCAAACCACACGAAAAACGCAATTGAATTGCAATATTTTCGCAATTAACTAAAGTTTAATTTCTTATAGTACAAATTACAGAATTCAAGATATCAAATTCGAACCTGTAATTGGCGAAGAGAAGCATGACCCAGAGGAATCTGGAACAAGCATTGTAATATCTGACCTTCTGGCGGAGCGGGATGCACCCCGATTCTCCGATGTATTCCAAGGTCGAATTGCTCGTATGATAGACCCGTTCGAATCAGGCAAAGCAAGCCGCCTGATTGTTCCGCGCCATAACGGTGCCCGGGTACAAATACCGTCAATTCCGAAAGAGCTACTCGATTCAGCACATGCAGTTTGCCATGTGGATTTCTGGGTAGAAGATGATGAGCCTAAGCTCACAGGGTTCGTTCATTACCGATTACGACACCGTAGAATTGAAATAAACCAAAGTGGCGCCGAAGTATATTCTCTCGCGCAAAATGCAATTAAGCGCCGAGCAAAGCGAGGGCACGCCGCATTCCGCCTAATTCCTGTACGGCCATCCGCCTTTAAGAAACTTGGTCGATTTAGCTGCGACATATATTGGTTCAATCGCCGAATTGCAGAAGCCATTGATGGTCTCTCGCAAAATGCAACCCAAACTCGTCGAGAAATCTCGCATTGGAGCGGCGGCCCCATGCTCTATCGACATGGATATAGAATTCTTCCATATGGCGACCCGGTTGATGACTGGCTCTTTCTCGACGAAGAAGCGTTTGGCGTGAAAGGATTTAAACTCAATCGACAACAGATGATTGGTCGAGTTTCGCTTGAAACGCCGCACGCTTTTCTTAGCGAACAGACAAACCGAGAAGGCCTAATCCAAAATGACGTCGTCGACGCGCTCAGAAAAATGCTCATGTGGGTAGTGCACTCTGAGATGCGGGGCCTTATCAACGACGCGGACGCAATTGAGAAAATTGAACGCAGGGCTGCTGAGCTCGAAACGAGTAAAGTTTCCGCAACACGGCGCAAGGTAGAAGCGGCGCTAGAACGGCTACGAAATGATGTTGGAGATAATCCTTCAATTTATCTTGAAGAACTAAATACTAGTATAGCCTCTCTTTGTGATTTATCTGAAGACCTCGTAGAACGTATTTGTGAAATTATCCAAGCGGCCAGTGACGAAAGAGAGAAATTCGTATATCTCGCTGGTATTGGCCTAATGACTGAATTCATTTTTCATAAACTCGAGCGGGCCGTAGTGCACACGATAGATTCGGTTGGTAAAGGCCGAATTCAACGATAACTAATCGACTTTCTGCTTTTCCAACTTAAAACTTTTCATACAAAAATAGCAGCGTTCGATGAAATCACAGGTGAGAAACGTCAGACTAAATCGACGTTCGATCTATCGGATCTTATAGCCAGTATTTTATCGAACCACGCCAAGGAATTCGAAAGACACAAGATCGAAATCAGTTTCGAGCCCTCCGATAGACCCTACCAAATCAAGGCGGTTCGGGGCATGATCATCCAGATACTGAAGAACCTCATCGTGAACGCCGCGTATTGGTTGAAGCAGCAGAAGCAGTATGAGCCCAGCTTCAAGCCCCGGCTTGAGCTGATTCTCAACCCAAATGACGAGTGCCTTACCATTGAGGACAATGGTACCGGCGTTCCTATCGATAGACGTGAGCGAATCTTCCAACCATTCATAACTACCAAACCGGTGGGGCAGGGCCGTTGTCTTGGGCTTTATATTTCTCGCGACCTAGCAGAGTACCATGGCTGGAAGCTCCAAATGGATGGAGAGGAGGGTCGAATTCGGTCGGGGCGAATTAACATGTTTGTACTGGACATGGGAGCAACATGAGACACGAGCGGCGGATTATCGAAGCGTTCAAATCAAACGGCATCCAACGCGTGTTGTTGATCAATGACGGTTACGACGTTCCGGCCCTACAGTACGAGACACTGAGAACGCTGATAGACTACTTTGAATCGACAAGTGGTCGAGACACATGCATTGCAGCTAGTTTAACGAGTGATCAAATTGACTCTGCTAGCGAAGCTGCACTCGATAGTGCCCTCGAATACGACCCACTTAACGATGCTGTTGCAGTTCTCTACAGAAAATTCGTCGATACCCGTGAAAAAAAATTCGATCCAGGTGGCCATTGCGAAATTCTAAAGGGGGCTACCCTTAATGTCTTGCAACCCATAGACCTCCTCCTCAAGAAGTGCGGGAAGGATCTAGATATTTATTATGCGGGACTGAACGATTGAGAACAAGTATATCGCGATACAGTTCCTTATGTAGTATTTTTGGATTACTTTTCAAGCGATAACGTCTCACCTGGGTCTAGCACCGCAGCACATAAGGAACGTAAGGCTAGAAAACAATCTATTGATTTATTGAAACGACTTCTCGAATTGCGAGATAGAGACTATCCCGCAATTGTGTTGATGTCTTCCAAGGGTTTTGAAAAAACAGCAAATCAATTTTGATCCGAGGTAGACCCCGATGGAAATAGAGTGCTCGCGCTTCGTAGTCGCTTCTTGCAAAAAGGCTTGGTCCAGAAAGCTGATCACTCTCTACGTATTCAAAACGAGGCAGTTGACGCATTACTCGATACGAGCCAGGGGTTTATTTTCGGCCAGATTCTTTAGCGGGCTTTAACAACATTGCGCAGAGGCGCTGAAGACGCACTGACAGCAATGCTAAGAGAGATAGGAAACTTTGAGCCCAAGGACTTCGCGTACTTGTTGCGATTTCGACTTACGTCCGAAGGCCAACGAATGAGTGACTATTTGGAGTGGATGTTCGGTGAAAACCTGAAGGCATTGATCGATGAGCACGTAGATTGGAAGGATGAATCTCTTGAATCACTAGACAATCCGGAACTGAGTAAAGGAATTGAGGGCGCGTTCGAAGGTCCCTCTGTGCGCATGGCCACAGTTTTTCATCGGGTTAGAATCGATGACCATAATTCTCGGCCTTCCAGACGGAACGCCCTGGGAGATATCTATGTTGCATCAAAAGGAAAGTCCGTACGGGCGATCGTTACTCCCGACTGCGACCTCGTTGTTCGCAAGGGGAAAGCGAAGGTGAAACAATTATTAACTATGGGTGGAGAGTTACGTCCGTTCGATCAGGACAGCACATCATCCGATCATCTTATATTTCGAAACGGCAAACCATACAGCCTTAAATGGAACCCAAAAGACCTTTTGACGTTTCCAATTGACGGTTCTGGATCACTGAAAGAGGATCCAACATACAATCATTCTGGGACGCTTCGACCATTATACGCACAGGAGATGCAGCGCCAGCCCATTAGTGATTTAGGCCGAGTCGGGCTGGCCGTCCCCCCGATGATGGGCGTGGACGTAGCTATTAACAAGTGGGTCCGAGTTAAATCGGACTCCGGTACGAGTTTCCAAAAACTCAAGATAGATGCAGATAATATAGCAACCGTTCTTCTGGAGCGGGGAGAAGCGAAGAATGGCCATATCGTTCTCCTTCGACGCCCTTTCGTTCATACACTATTGGATACATTGGAAAATTTCGACCAAGATACACTGAAGAATGACGATAAGGTTAGACTTTCGGAATTTCTGAAAGAGAGGAATAAAGAGAGCCTTTTAAATGGTTTTATTGCATGAGGTTTCTTTACAAAAACAGCGGGCCCGCTGGGAACCGGGTTCGAAATTGCGGAAACACCAAGAACTGGGTCCAAGGCGTCTTGGCTTCAGTTTCTTCTAGATTTCTCCGAAGGGACGATCGAAGAATTGAGAATTGTTGATCAACTCCTAGTTATCTCGGATTGATTTTTTTGCATGCTTTTTTCACTATATACGAAAATTCTATGACGATCATTTCTGGTTTTTTATTTGAGTTAGATGCACGGGCACAGTTTTGTCATGCTAGATCTTCCTGCGCCCAGTTCGGATATCGGGGCAGGACGCGTAGCTTTGGTTGGCGAACGGACGTGAGCCTAGCGAGGCTCGCGTCCTCGGCTTGAGCGAGGATCCAGGGAGGGTTCCGTCTGGGCCCCGGCTCTGCGCTTGCGCTTGTCCGGGGCAAAGCTGCAACATAAAGAAAGCCACCCGTTTGGACGGCTTTTCTTAGTCTCGCGTTTGGTTGCGGGGGCAGGATTTGAACCTGCGACCTTCAGGTTATGAGCCTGACGAGCTACCGGGCTGCTCCACCCCGCGGGTGAGGTGCTTGGTTTGGTGCGAGCGTGTTTTGTATCCGGATATTATCGTCTGGTTATAAGACCTGGCGGCGACCTACTCTCCCACGCCTTAAGACGCAGTACCATTGGCGCAGAGGGCTTTCACGGCCGAGTTCGGGATGGGATCGGGTGCGGGTCCCTCGCTATGACCACCAGGTCATAGAGCCAGACGATGTTTATTTTGCCTGGCCGATTCACGTTTCGCCTGGCGGCTCAACGATCGGGCAGGTTTTGGGGTCTGTGTTTGTTGTGTCAGTGCTGTCTGAACCGCTGTTCGGTTCGCGCTCTGTGACGACGCCTGTTTCGGGCGTTTATCGTCGGAGGCGGGGCCGCAGCTTGTTCCCTTGGTCTTGCGACTTTGGGAGTTGCGGGTGTGATCGATCAAGCCGATCGAACGATTAGTACTGGTCAGCTTCACGTGTTACCACGCTTCCACCTCCAGCCTATCGACGTGGTGGTCTTCCACGGTTCTCGGCGAGACCTGGTTTCGAGGGGGGCTTCCCGCTTAGATGCTTTCAGCGGTTATCCCGTCCGCACTTAGCTACCCGGCGGTGCGGCTGGCGCCACAACCGGTCCACCAGAGGTGCGTCCATCCCGGTCCTCTCGTACTAGGGACAGCTCCTCTCAAGTCTCGAACACCCACGGCAGATAGGGACCGAACTGTCTCACGACGTTCTAAACCCAGCTCACGTACCACTTTAATCGGCGAACAGCCGAACCCTTGGGACCTGCTCCAGCCCCAGGATGTGATGAGCCGACATCGAGGTGCCAAACACCCCCGTCGATGTGGACTCTTGGGGGGTATCAGCCTGTTATCCCCGGCGTACCTTTTATCCGTTGAGCGATGGCCCTTCCACGCGGGACCACCGGATCACTATGACCGACTTTCGTCTCTGCTCGGCCCGTCGGCCTCGCAGTCAGGCAGGCTTATGCCATTGCACTCGTCAGCTGATGTCCGACCAGCTTGAGCCTACCATCGTGCGCCTCCGTTACTCTTTGGGAGGCGACCGCCCCAGTCAAACTACCCGCCATGCAGGGTCCCGGATCCGGATAACGGACCGCGGTTAGACATCAAAAAATCAAAGGGCGGTATTTCAAGGATGGCTCCACACCAACTGGCGCCGGTGCTTCAAAGCCTCCCGCCTATCCTACACATTCACCTTCTGATGCCACTGCAAAGCTGTAGTAAAGGTGCACGGGGTCTTTCCGTCTGACCGCGGGTACTCCGCATCTTCACGGAGAATTCAATTTCGCTGAGCCTATGTTGGAGACAGCGGGGAAGTCGTTACGCCATTCGTGCAGGTCGGAACTTACCCGACAAGGAATTTCGCTACCTTAGGACCGTTATAGTTACGGCCGCCGTTTACCGGGGCTTCGATTCAAAGCTCTCACCTCTCCTCTTAACCTTCCGGCACCGGGCAGGCGTCAGACCCTATACGTCGTCTGGAAGACTTCGCAGAGCCCTGTGTTTTTAGTAAACAGTCGCCACCCCCTACTCTGTGCCACCCCCCACTGGTTGCCCAATGAGAGGTCCCCCTTCTCCCGAAGTTACGGGGGCATTTTGCCGAGTTCCTTCAACATAGTTCCCTCAAGCGCCTCGGTATTCTCTACCAACCCACCTGTGTCGGTTTCGGGTACGGTCTTAACGGTGGAGCTATTTCCTGGAACGCCCAGGCAGCCCCCTCAATCCAGTAAGAGGAGACTACTTCCGGCGTTCGTCACTACCACCAGGTTCAGGAATATTAACCTGATTCCCATCGGCTACGGCTTTCGCCCTCGCCTTAGGGGCCGACTCACCCTGCGCGGATTAGCCTTGCGCAGGAACCCTTGGGTTTACGGCGAGAGTGTTTCTCACACTCTTTGTCGCTACTCATGTCAGCATTCTCACTTCCGATACCTCCAGGAAAGCTCACACTCTCCCTTCGCAGGCTTACGGAACGCTCCGCTACCACGCATGCATAAGCATGCATCCTCAGCTTCGGCGGGCGGCTTGAGCCCCGGTACATCTTCGGCGCAGGCCGGCTTATCTAGACCAGTGAGCTATTACGCTTTCTTTAAAGGATGGCTGCTTCTAAGCCAACCTCCTGGTTGTCTTGGCCTTCCCACATCCTTTCCCACTTAGCCGCCACTTGGGGGCCTTAGCTGGAGGTCTGGGCTGTTTCCCTCTTGTCCATGGACCTTAGCACCCATGGACTGTCTGCCGTGCTGTACTCACCGGTATTCGGAGTTTGGTTAGGTTTGGTAAGGCTCGCGCCCCCCTAGCCCATCCAGTGCTCTACCCCCGGCGGTAATCACACGACGCGCTACCTAAATAGCTTTCGCGGAGAACCAGCTATCTCCGAGTTTGATTGGCC
>OZ001190.1:445000-3032500 GCA_963921355.3 Thalassobaculaceae bacterium
GGATCCGCCACAACTCGACGATCAAGACCGCCTACGCCCACCTGCACAAATACGCCCGCGGCACCAAGGTCGGCGCCCGGGTCAAGCAGGGCGACATCATCGGCTATGTCGGCTCGACAGGGCGTTCCACGGGTCCGCACCTGCACTACGAGGTGCTGATCAACAACCGCCAGAAGAACCCGATGAGCGTCAAGCTCCCGGCCGGCGAGAAGCTGAAGGGCAAGGACCTCGAGACCCTGCTGGCCGGCATCCCCGAGATCGACCGCCGCCTGGCGCTGGCCCGCGAGCGCACCACACTCGCGAGCCGGTAGGGTCGCCGCTCCTCTACTCACTTCCTCCCCGGACCTGATCCGGGGCCCAGGATGGCAGCGTGATGGGTCGTTGCAGCGCTCTGGAAAACGTTCCAGCACGCTCCCATTCTAGGTCCCGGGGCAATAGCCCGGGAAGTGAAAGGGGTGGAATCTTCAATTCCTCGCTCGCAGGCGCACCCCCGGATTGACCCCGGATCAGGTCCGGGGCGGGGCGGGAAGGAATGTGTGTATTGGGGGTCGCCTCATCCTGAGCACCCCGGATTTAATCCGGGGGTGTCGAAGGACGCACCAACGCATCCACCGCGACCGCCTGGTCCGCACTGATGATGACCGGATTGGCTTCCGCCTCGGCGATGCGGCGGTCGGGGTCCAGGGCGAGGGTGGAGAGCGCGGCCAGCGCCTCGGCGAGCGCGTCGAGCGCACCTTTCGGGCGGCCCCGCCAGCCGGCGAGCGCTTTCAGCCCGGTGACCTCGGCCACCATGTCCCGGGCGGTGGCGGTATCGACCGGGGCGGTGCGCACGGCGGCGTCCTCGTAAAGCTCGGCGAAGATGCCGCCGGCGGCGACGGTCACGATCGGCCCGACCTCCGGGTCGACGCGGTAGCCGATCAGCGCCTCACCCAAGCCGGCGACCATCTCCTGCACCAGCCAACCGGTAATCCGCGCCCCCGGCGCGGTCTCGGCCAGCCGCGCCCGCATGGCGGCGATGGCGGCGGCGAGGTCCTCGGGGGTCTCCAACCCCAGCGCCACCGCGCCCGCCTCGGTCTTGTGCGGCAGGTCGGCGCTGAGCGCCTTCAAGGCCACCGGGTAGGTCAGCCCGTCCGGGACCGACCGCTCCGGCCCGAGAACGGTGCGTCCGACCGTCGCCACCCCGAGCCGGTCCAGCAGGTCGAGCCCGGCGGCCTCATCCAGCACCGTGCTCTCCCCGGGCGCGCCGGAAAGATCCGGCACCGGCCCGGCCGGCCGGTCCCTCGGACCGCTCCAGGCGAGGAAGGCGCGCATCGCGTCGGCCATGGATTCGACCGTGCGGAAGCCGGCGATCCCGGCCTCGGCCAGCATGCCCAGCGCCCGGTCGGCCTGGGGCAGCGGGGCCGCGGCGATCGGCGTCGGGTGCCCCGCACAATCGACAATCGGCTGCACCGCGCGCTCCGGCAGGAACTGGGCCGACGAGCCGATGGCGGCGACCACGGCCCCGTGGGCGTCCTCGGCCAGCAGCCCGTCGAGCAGTGATTTCATGACCTCGTAGCGGGCACCCGCCAGGGTCACGTCGATCAGCCGGGCCGGTTTCAGCGCCAACCCGACCTCGGCTTCGACCTTGGCGCGCAGCGTGTCGGACGCGCCGGCCACCGCCAGCCCGGCCGCCCCCAGCCGGTCGACCGCCATCGCGCCGCCGCCGCCGGTGGTGGTAACCACCGCGACGGGCTTGGCGGCGCGGGCCGGGTCCGGGCGTCGGCCGCGCAGCAGGGCCGGCAGTTCCAGCAGGGCCTCGAACTGGTCGACCCGCAGGATGCCGAGGTCGCGGAAGAAGGCATCCGCCGCGGCATCGGAGCCGACCAGGGCGCCGGTGTGGGAGACCGCCAGGGCCTGAGCCTCGGGCGAACGGCCGAGCTTGTAGGCGATGATCGGCTTGCCGGCGGCGTGGGCGGCCCGGGCGAAGGCCTCGACCCGCTCCGGGCGGCGGATGGTTTCCAGGAACAGCAGGAAGGCGTCGACCCCGTCGAGGGCGCAGGCCGCCGCGCCGATCGCCCCGACATCGAGATCGGCCTCGTTGCCGAGCGAGATCAGGCTGTGGAAGCCGATGCCGCGCGCCGCCCCCCGCGACAGCAGGGTGCCGATCAGCGAGCCGGACTGGGAGAGCGCCATCAGCCGGCCGGGAACCAGCGTGTCGGTCTCCCAGGCGGCGTTGGTGGTGAACGGCGTGCGGTCGACCGAATTGGCGACCCCCATGCTGTTGGGCCCGAGCAGCCGCAGGCCGCCGGATGCCGAGACTTCGACCAGCCGGGCCTGGGCCGCCGCCCCCGCCGGCCCGGCCTCGGCGAAGCCGTCGGCCAGCACGGTGGCGACCTTGACCCCGAGCCGGGCGGCCTCGGCAACCTGGGCCTCGACCCGTTCGGCGGCGGTGACGATGTAGACATGCTCAGGCACCGCCGGCAGGGCGGCGAGTTCGGGCCAGGCACGCTCGCCCAGCACGGTGTCGCGGCGCGGGTTGACCGGCCAGACCGCGCCGGCAAAGCCGTGGCGGCGCAGGAAGCGCAGCGGCCTCGCGGCATCCTTCTTCGGGTCGTCGGAGGCACCGACCACCGCGACGGTGCGCGGGCGGACCAGCGCCTCCAGCCAGGCGGCGGGTTCGGTCATGCTGGGCTCATTGGGCGGGTTTGGGCGGGCGCTGGGAGAACCGGCGGCCGAACACGCCCTCGGCGATCCGGTTCTTCATCATCTCGAGGCTGCCGCCGGCGATCTGCCAGCCCCGGGCCCGGCGCCAGCAGTACTCGACCAGGCTTTCCTGGGTGTAGCCGAGCCCGCCCAGCACCTGCATCGCCTCGTTGGCGGCGAAGAACCCGGCCTCGTTGCAGAGATACTTCACCAGCGCGGTCTCATAGGCGCTCGGCAGGCGTTCGGAGGCGCGCTGGGCGACCCGGTACAGCATCAGCTGGGCCGCCTCCATGCGCGCCGCCGCTTCGGCGAACTTCCACTGCAGGCCCTGGAACTCGGCCAGCGGCCGGCCGAACTGCACCCGGGTCTCGGCATGGTCGCGGGCGATCGCGAAGGCGTGGCGCCCGAAGGCCAGCGCGCGGGCCGAATTGCCGAGCCGCTCGATGTTGAACGCGGCGATCTGCTTCTTGAATCCGCCCTCGCGCAGCAGGACGTTCTCGGGGGCCACGTACACGTCTTCGAAATACAGCTGGCACCAGTCGTCGCCGCCGACATAGCGGCTCGGCTGGCCGAGCGTGAACCCCTCGGCCCCGCGCTCGATCAGCACCGAGCCGATGCCGTCGGTGCCGGGGCCGTAGCGCACATAGATCAGGAACAGGTTGGAATCGGCGCTGTGGGAAGAGAACACCTTGGAGCCGTTGATCCGGAACCCGTCGCCGTCGGCCGTCGCGGTGGTCTTCAGCTCGGTAACGGCGGAGCCGGCCTCGGGCTCGCTCATGCCGACCGAAATCGTCGCCTCGCCGGCCAGCAGGGGGCCGAGGTAGCGCGTCTTCTGGTCGTCGGTGGCGTATTCGACGAAGGTGCGGATCGGCCCGAAATTGCCGGCCTGGACCACATCGGCCGAGCGCGGGCAGACCGCGGCCACGGTCTCGATGGCGATGATCGCGTCCATCAGAGTACCGCCCATGCCGCCATCGGCCTCGGCGAAGGTGATGCCGAGCAGCCCCTGCTCCGCCATCAGCCTGGCGACGTCGAACGGGAACTCCGCCCGGTGCGCCCGGGCCAGCCGGTCGGCCGCCAGGTGACGCTCGGCAAAGCCGCGCACGGCGTCGCGGAACTGCAGCTGTTCCGGGCTCAGGAGATCGTCGAACAGGGATTCCATCGAAGGCTCCGAAGAGGGTTCGCGCGGACCGACCACCCGCCGGCCCGCTGGTCATTGCAGGCGTTGAGGCTACTCGGCGGCGGCGGGCAGGGCCGGGCCCATGAGGTCGGCGATCCGGGTCCCGGCGCCGAGGCCGCGCAGCCGGGCCAGCAGCGCGGCCGCTCCGTCGCCCCCCAGCACCGGGCCGGCAAGCTCATGGAACTTGGCGTCGAGTTCGCCGTCGGTCAGCGGGTTGTCGGGATCGCCCTTGCGGGTCGGCGCGAACCGCTCGAGCCGGCGGCCGTCGGCGGTGGTGATCGCCACCCGGGCGGAGCGGGCGCGCGGGAACGCCGCCTCGCAGTCGGGGTCGACGCTCTGCGCGACCTTGGCGGCGACCGCGCGGACCGTCGGGTCGGCCAGGGCCGCGTCCTCGAAAGCCGCGCGCCGCACGGAGCCGAGCGCCAGCTGGGCGCCGACACAGTAGGGCAGGCTGAACTTGGCCTCGAAAGCGGTCGCCGGATCGGCGTTGCCGCAGATCTCCAGCGATTTGGCGTAGGAGGCGACCTCGATCTTCGTAACCGTGTCGGGGGTCAGGCCGTGCTCGGCGGCCAGCGCCGCCACCGCGTCGACGGCGGCGTGCACATGGCCGCAGGCGGCGTGGTTCTTGAAGGTGGTGCGGGTGAACGTCCAGTCCGTGCCAAGTGTGGCCAGCCCGGCTTCCCAGTCGACATCCGGCCCGCTCATGGCGGCGCCGAAGCCGCGCGGCCCCTCCAGCGCATCCAGCGCCCCGGTGACGCCCTGGGCCGCCAGCCGGGCCGCCAGCACACCGGTCTCGGCCGCCCGACCGCTGTGCAGCGGCTTGCTCATGGCGTCGGCCCGGAACGCCTGCTGCAGCCCGGCCGCCATGGTGGCAGCAGTGGCCAGCGCGTGGGCGGTCTGGTGACGGTCGAGGCCGAGAATCGAGGCGGCGGCGACGGCGGCGCCGAAACAACCGACCGTCGCCGTGGTGTGCCAGTGGTCGTAATGGCGCGGATTGACCGCGACCGCGATCCGGTTCGAGACCTCGTAGCCGGCGACCACCCCCAGGATCAGGGCCTCGCCATCCGCCCCGGCGCGTTCAGCGGCGGCCAGGGCGGCCGCGATGGTCGGCGCGCCCGGGTGATACAGCCCGTCGCGGAAGATGTCGTCGAACTCGACGGTATGGGCGGCGGTGCCGTTGACCAGAGCCGCGGTCTGGACGGCGGCCCGCTGTCCCGACGGCAGCAGCGAGGCGGGGCCGGTCCCAGCCTGGTCGTCGAGGGCGGCGGTCACCAGGGTCGCCGGCGCCATCACCCCGCCGGGCACGGCGGCGGCGAACCAGTCGACGATGGCGCGCACCGCGTGGTGGCGGATCTCCGGCGACAGATCCTGACTCTCAAGAGCAGCGGCGAAATCGGCGAAACGCTCGATGACGGTCGGCGCGGACATGTGGTCCTCCCTCAGCAGCCGAGCTGGTCGGCCAGTTCCTGCATGCTGTCGACGATGTGGTCCCAGTCGCTTTCGGCCTGGAAGTCCTTGTCCTGATGCGGTCCGTACTCGGTCGGCCGGGCGATGAAGGCGGTGCGGAAACCGAGCCTTCGGGCGGCTTCCAGGTCGTGGTTGTGGGCCGCCACCATCATCACCTCTGCCGGTTCGAGGTCGAGCCAGTCGGCGCCGGTCAGGTAGACTTCCCGTTTCGGCTTGTAGTTCCGCGCCGGTTCGGCCCCCAGGATCATGTCCCAGGGCAGGCCGGCGTTCTTCGCCATGTTGACCATCAGTGAGACGTTGCCATTCGACATGGTGGCAATGATGAACCGGGTCTTCAGGCGGGTCAGCCCGGGCACGCTGTCGGGCCAGGGGCTGAGCCGGTGCCAGGCCCGATTCAGGTGCTCGAGCTCGTCCGGATCCGCGAGATCGAGGTCGAACTCGCCGAGCACGGTCTTAAGGCTCTCGCGATGCAGGTCGTCGAGCCGGCGGTACGGCGCCTCGCCCCGGCGCACCGGGCGCATGGACGGTTGGTAGAGGCCGCGCCAGCGGTCGGCGAAGGCATGGCCGTCGACATCCCAGCCCTTGGCCGCCGCCAGCTCCCGCACTTCGCGCGCCACGCTGGTCCGCCAGTCGACGACGGTTCCGAACACGTCGAAAACCAGCGCCTTCACCTCGGTTGCCGACATGTAACTTTCCCCACGTGGTGTAACGGTAATTGGTGGTTTGTTCGGGGGGTGATTGCTTGACCCCCAGTCGCCGTCATGGAACTGTATACAAGCGTCTAAGAGCGCATCAACCGGCGGTCTCAACAACGCCGGACCAACACAGGGACGGGAGGAATAGCGGTAATGCTTCGCATCCCGACCATAAACTCGGGAGTTGGCAAGCGACGCGCGAGCGGCGTGAGTCGGCGTCCCCAACTGAACCCGGCCGTGGACCGCTGGTCCGGTCCCGGCCCTGTCCTGTTTGGGAAGGAGACGACCCTATGAAGTCACGTCTGTCCCGCGTCGCGGCCTCGGTCGTGCTCGGCTCGGCCCTCGCGGTCGGTGCGAGCTCGGTGAAAGCCGCCACGCCTGAGTACGGGGGCGAGCTGCGCGTTGTCGTGGGCTCGAAGATCCCGTCTTACGACGCGCATATCGAGTCCACGTTCGGCATGATCCACCCGATCCGGCCGTTCTACAGCCTGCTGATCCGGATCAATCCGGACAACCCGTCCTCGCCGACCGATTTCGTCTGCGACCTGTGCGTCGGTGACGTGCCGGCAGCGACCGACGGCGGTAAGAAATACACCTTCAAGATCCGCAAGGGTGTGACGTTCCAGGACGGCACGCCGCTGACCGCGGCCGACGTCAAGGCGACGTTCGACAAGATCGCCTTCCCGCCGGAAGGGGTGGCGTCGAACCGCAAGGCCTACTTCAAGATGATCGACTCGATCGAGGCCCCGGACGACGAGACCGTGGTCTTCAATCTGAAGTTCGCGTCGGGCACGTTCCTGCCATCGGTCGCCATGCCGTTCAACTTCGTCTACGCGAAGAAGGACCTCGACGAGAAGGGCTACTCCTGGCACCAGACCAACATCAACGGCACCGGCCCGTTCCACTTCGTCGAGCACGTCCAGGGCAGCCACGTGTCGGGCAAGAAGAACCCGAACTACTACCATGATGGCAAGCCGTACCTGGATGGCTTCCGCGCGATCTCGGCACCGAAGATGTCGGTCCGCCTGCAGGCGATCCGCGGCGGTCAGGCCGATATCGAGTTCCGCGGCTTCCCGCCGAAGGCCCGTGACGACCTGGTCAAGGCGCTGGGCGACGACATCACGGTCCAGGAAAGCGACTGGAACTGCGTGCTGCTGGTCACCCCGAACCACAAGGTGAAGCCGTTTGACGATCCGAAGGTCCGTCAGGCGCTGTCGCTGGCGATCGACCGCCAGGGCGGCTCCAAGTACCTGTCGCAGATCGCCATCGTGAAGACGGTGGGCGGCATCGGTTTCCCGGGCCACCCGATCTCCTCGTCGCCGGAGTATCTCGAGCAGAACATCATCGGCTACGGCAAGGACGTGAAGGCCAACCGCGAGATGGCGAAGAAGCTGCTCAAGGAAGCCGGCCACGAGAACCTGAAGTTCACCCTGCACAACCGCGGTGTGGACCAGCCGTACAAGGTGGTCGGTACCTGGCTGATCGACCAGTGGAAGCGGATCGGCCTGGACGTGGACCAGTGGGTCCAGCCGTCGACGCCGTTCTACGCGACCCTGCGCAAGAAGAAGGACTTCGACGTCTCGATCGACTTCAACTGCCAGGCGGTGGTGAACCCGATCGCGGACATCTCGAAGTTCCTGCCGTCGGGTGGGGCGAACTACGCCGACTTCGAGGACCAGCAGCTTGAGGACATCTACAACGAGCTGCTGCAGACCGGCGACGAAGCCAAGCAGCGCGAGCTGTTCGCCGCTTACGAGAAGCGGGTCCTGAACGACCTGGCGTCCCAGTTCATCACGCTGTGGTGGTACAAGATCAACCCGTACCGCTCCTACGTGCAGGGCTGGAAGATCGCTCCGAGCCACTACCTGAACCAGTCGCTCGAGAACATCTGGATCGACCAGGCGGAGTACAAGGCGCAGCTCGGCAACTGACCGGCTGACGCGGATGCATTGACCGCCCCGGTTCCCCCGTGGATCGGGGCGGTCGTTTAGCCATTTACCGATAAGAAAGCGACGCGAGAGATGTACAGCTACATCGTCAAGCGCCTGTTGATCCTGCTACCGACATTGATCGGGGCGGCGATCCTGGTTTTCCTGCTGCTGCGGCTGGTGCCGGGCGATGTCTGCCTGCTGCGCTTCGGCGGCGAGGGCTCCTATGCCGACCCCGAGCAGATCCGACAGTGCCAGGAGCGGCTCGGCCTGCACCTGCCAATCTACGTTCAGTTCTTCGACTACATGATCGGCTTCTTCACCTTCGATCTCGGTGTGTCCATGTGGACGTCCCAGCCGGTGACCGAGGAGATCGCCATCCGCTTCGGCCTGTCGCTGCAGGTCGCGATCATGGCGACGGTGGTGTCGATCGTCATCGCCCTGCCGCTCGGCGTGATCTCGGCGGCCAAGCAGAACACCGGCGTCGATTACGTGGTACGCGCCTTCAGTATCGCCGGGATCGCCATGCCATCGTTCTGGCTTGGGATCCTGATCATCCTGGGCCTGCTGATATCGACCCAGGCCTGGTTCGGTCGACCCTGGATGCCACCGATCGACTACGTGCCGGTCTGGCAGGACCCGATGTACAACCTCAGCCAGCTGATCTGGCCGGCGCTCGCCACCGGCTACCGGTACTCCGCCGTCGCCACCCGCATGACCCGCTCGGCCATGCTGGAGGTGCTGCGGGAGGACTATGTGCGCACCGCCCGGGCCAAAGGCCTGCTGGAGAAGGTGATCGTCAACAAGCACGCACTGAAGAACGCGATGCTGCCGGTGGTCACCATCATCGGGATCGAGTTCGCCTTCCTGATGGGCGGGCTGGTCGTCACCGAGCAGGTCTTCAACCTGAACGGCCTCGGCAAGCTGTTTGTCGAATCAGTCACCCAGTCCGACTACACGCTGACCCAGGCGCTGGTCATGCTGGTCGTGGCCATCTTCGTCCTGGTCAACTTCATGGTCGACCTGATGTACGCGTGGCTCGACCCGCGTATCCGCTACAATTAAGGGAGGCCTGGCGATGACCACCCCCGATATCAGCATCGAGTCCAATACCCTCCCGCCGCGCAAGACGATCGCCCAGCGGATCGGCCGCCTTGCGCGCAAGCAGCCGCTCGGCTTCGCCGGTGGCATCGTGGTGTTGTTGATGATCTTCATGGCGGTGTTCGCACCGCTGCTCGCCCCCTTCGATCCGGAAGCCAGCAACTTCGCCGATATGCTGGTGCCGCCGGGATCGGCCAGCCAAATGGAAGAGGGGCTCTTCCTGCTCGGCACCGACCAGTTCGGCCGTGACCTGTTTTCACGCATCATATACGGCGCGCGGACAGCTCTCCTGGTCGGGTTCACCGCCGCCATCATCGGCTCCTTCGCGGGCCTGGTGCTCGGCGTTGCCAGCGCCTATTTCGGCGGCTATTTCGACCTGATCGTCCAGCGGATCATCGACGTCTTCATGGCGTTCCCGCTGATCATCATGGCGCTGGCGATCGTCGCGATCTTCGGCACCGGTACCGAGAAGGTGATCATCGCCATCACCATCCCGTTCATCCCACGCTGTGCGCGGGTGGTGCGGGCCAGTGCACTGGCGGTCCGCGAGATGCCTTACATCGATGCCGCCCGCTCGATCGGTTACGGCAGTGCGCGGATCATCTTCAAGCACATCGCCCCGAACGTGGTGGCGCCCTTCCTGATCATGCTGACCGCCTTCCTCGGCGAGGCGATCCTGCTGGAAGCGTCGCTGTCCTATCTCGGGCTCGGCGTGCAGGAACCGACCCCGGCCTGGGGCCTGATGCTGCAGGGTGGGGCCGAGGAGTACGCCGAGAGCGCGCCCTGGGTGCCGATCTTCCCGGGCCTCGCCATCACCATCGCGGTGTTCGGCTTCAACCTGTTCGGCGACGCGGTGCGCGACGCCCTGGACCCGCGGCTGCGCTCGCAGTAAGCGGCCGCAGGTTCCAAACCCATCAAAGGGCCCCGGTTTCGGGGCCCTTTTTCTTTTACCCACTGGACCAGGCCCAGGGCCCAGGGAACCGTGCTCAAACCCTCCTTCCCGGACCTGATCCGGGACCCAGGGCCACCGGGGGCTGGAACGCAGCACGATCGCCGAGAGCGCCCCAGCAAGCCGCTGCCCTGGGCCCCGGGGCGAGAGCCCGGGGAAGAAGAAAAAGGGCCCCGGACGCGAATCCGGGACCCTTGCTTGGAACTTAGCGGAACTCAGATCACGCGGCCGCGGCGGCGACGTCCTGGGCCTCCTGGACCATGTGGCCCGGGGACACCTCGAAGTAGCGGCGCTCGGGCGGCTCGTAGCCGACCGGCTTCACCGGGCTCGGGATCTCGTCGGTCATCAGCTTCAGTTCCCGCTTGCGCTTGGTCGGATCGGCGATCGGCACCGCCGACATCAGCTTCTTGGTGTAAGCGTGCTGCGGGTTCTCGAAGATCGCGTCACGCGGGCCGATCTCGACGATCTCGCCGAGATACATCACCGCGATCCGGTGGCTGACCCGCTCCACCACCGCCATGTCGTGGCTGATGAACAGGTAGGCGAGGCCGAGTTCCTGCTGCAGATCCATCATCAGGTTCACGACCTGGGCCTGGATCGACACGTCCAGGGCGGAGACCGCTTCGTCGGCGATGATCAGCTTGGGATTGAGCCCGAGCGCGCGGGCGATACAGAGGCGCTGGCGCTGGCCGCCGGAGAACTCGTGCGGATAGCGCCCGGCATGCTCGGCATCGAGGCCGACCCGGCGCAGCAGATCGACCACCTTGTCCTGGGCGTCTGATCCGCGGTGCAGGCCGTGCACGATCATCGGCTCGGCGATCGCGTCGCCGGCGGTCATACGCGGGTTCAGCGAGGCGAACGGGTCCTGGAAGATCATCTGCATGTCACGGCGCAGCGGGCGCATTTCGGCCGGCGACAGGTTGTTCATCTCCTTGCCTTCGAACACCACTGATCCACGGGTCGGCTCGACCAGGCGGATGATGCTGCGCCCGGTGGTCGACTTGCCGCAGCCGGACTCGCCGACCAGCGCCAGGGTCTCGCCCGGCAGCAGTTCGAAGGACACGTTCTCAACCGCGTGCACGCGGCCGCCGGCGCGCCCGAACAGACCGCTTCGGATGTCGAAGCGGGTGGTCAACCCGTTCACCTTCAGCAGCGGTCCCTCGTCGCGCCGCACCGTGTCGCGGATCTCCAGCGCGGTGTCGTCGCTGTCGAGCGTTTCCTTGACCTCGTCGCCCTCGGCCCGGTTGACGTCCACATTGGCGAACTTCATCGGCATCTTGTGTCCGGTCATCGACCCGAGCCGCGGCACCGCCGCCAGCAGCGCCTTGGTGTAAGGGTGCTGCGGGTTCTTGAAGATCTCTTCCGCCGGGCCTTCCTCGACCTTCTTGCCGCGCAGCATCACGACGACCCGATCAGCGACCTCGGCAACCACGCCCATGTCGTGGGTGATGAACATCACCGACATGCCGATCGCGTTCTGCAGCATCTTGATGAGGTCCAGGATCTGGGCCTGGATCGTCACGTCGAGCGCGGTCGTCGGTTCGTCCGCGATCAGCAGGCTCGGCCGGCACGACAGCGCCATGGCGATCATCACGCGCTGGCGCATCCCGCCCGAGAGCTGGTGCGGATACTGGGTGAGCTGCTTCTCCGGTTCCGGAATACGAACCAGCTTGAGCATCTCCAGCGCCTGCTGCAGGGCCTGCTCCTCGGTCTTGCCCTGGTGCAGCATGATCGCCTCGGCGATCTGGAACCCGACGGTGAACACCGGGTTCAGGGACGTCATCGGCTCCTGGAAGATCATCGACACGTCGTTGCCGCGGATCGCCCGCATTTCTGCCGGCGTCTGCTGAACGATGTCGACGACGTCGCCCTTGGGCTGGCGGAACTTGATATCGCCAGTCGGAATGCGGCCGCCCATATTGTCGGTAAGGCGCATGATCGACATGGCGGTCACCGACTTGCCGGACCCGGACTCACCGACCACGGCCAGAGTTTCGCCTTTGTCGATGTGCCAGGAGACGCCGTCGACCGCTTTGACGGTGCGGTCTTCCAGCGGAAAGTAAACGCGCAGATCGTTGACCTCGATGAGACGCTTGTCGTCCATCCCTAACTCCCAGCTCTCAAGCCTGTCGTCGCCCCTCTTAACCCGGGAGCGTGGCGGCTACACTAGCGGACCAGGCGACCGATTGCAGGTGTTTTTGACCGGACGCCGCCAGCAAGAGCCCGCTATTGTGGTCCACACAACCCTTGAGGGCGGTGACCCCGTGAAGGCGACCACGAAACCGGAGGCGTTCAAGGGCGGATTGGCCCAGGGAGCCGGCCATGCCCTGGGACTGCCGGCCCTGGTTCTGTTCGGCAGCATGACCGGATACGGCGCGCTCGCCCACGATACCGGTATCGGCGGCGGACTGGCTGTGCTGTCGACTGTTCTGGTCTGGGGTCTGCCGGGCCAGATCGTGATGGCCGAACTCTACGCCGCCGGCGCCGATCTCGTGGCAATCGCGATCGCCGTCGCCATGGCCAACATGCGGTTCTTCCCGATGGCGGTCGCCCTGCTGCCCACCCTCGGCGCACGCTCGACCCCTGCGCGCCTGGCGCAGTCCCATCTGATGTCGGCAACCTCCTGGGCGTTCGTGATGCGGACCGCTGCGCCCGAGGCGAAGCCCGCCCGCCTCGGCTACCACACCGGCTTCGCCGGCACTTGCATGGCGATCGCCGCAACCGCGACCGCAATCGGTGCCTATGCCGCCGCCGAATTGCCGAAGCCGTTCGCGCTCTCGCTGCTGTTCATCAACGCCTGTTTCTTCCTGCTTCTGCTGGCGGACATCCGCGGCCGCGGTGCACTGGTCGCCGTCGCCACCGGCGTCGTCGCCGGCATCCCGATCAACCTCGCCTTTCCCGACACCGGCCTGATCCTGACGGGGATCGTTGGTGGGACAGTCGGCTTCCTGACCAGCGACAAATGCTGACCGGGTTCGGCATTCCCCTGTCGGCAGCCCTGGCGGTTTCCATCGCCGTCGTCGCCACCTTCGCATGGCGGGCCCTTGGTGCCCTCCTGACCCACCGGATCAATACGGAAGGCGCTGTCTTCCGATGGTTCTCGCTCGCGTCCTACGCCGTCCTCGCCGGCCTGCTGACACGTCTCCTGATCTTGCCGACCGGCGGTCTCGCCTCGGTGGACCTGACGATCCGCCTGGGTGCGGCCGGCATCGCGCTCGCCGCCTTCTTCCTCGCCCGCCGCAGCCTGCTTGCGGGGATTGCGGCGGGGACTGCCAGTTTCGCCGCCGGCGCCCTGCTGCTCGGCTAGGGTAGATCTGATCAGGCGTTGCCGGCCAGATAGTCCAACGCCGCCTGGACGCCCCCGGTCTCGATCGGCACGCCCGCCAGGCGCAGACCCATCTCACATCCCGACAAGGTGCCGCACAGCATCAGGTCGTTGAAATCGCCCAAGTGGCCGATCCGGAACATCTTCCCCTTGACCTTGCCGAGGCCGGCGCCCAGCGACATGTCGAACTTGTCGAGGATGATCTTGCGGACCGCGTCGGCGTCGTGACCGTCGGGCATGACCACACCGGTCAGGACCGGCGAGTATTCCCGGGTTTCCAGGCACTGGATCTCCAGTCCCCAGTGCGTGACCGCGCGGCGGGTCGCCTCGGCATGGCGCTCATGGCGGGCGAACACATTGTCCAACCCCTCCTCCATCAGCATGTCGCAGGCTTCCTTCAGCCCGTAGAGCAGGTTGGTCGCCGGCGTGTAGGGAAAGTTCCCGGACGGGTTCTGGCCGAGCTGGCTCGACCAGTCCCAATAGGAGCGGATCGAACTCGACGTCTTCGACGCCGCGATCGCCTTGTCGCTGACGGCGTTGAAGCCGAGGCCCGGCGGCAGCATCAGGCCCTTCTGCGAGCCGGTGATGGTGACGTCGATCCCCCACTCGTCGTGGCGCAGATCGGCCGAGGCGAGCCCCGAGATCGTGTCGACCATGAACAGCGCCGGATGTCCCGCGGCATCGATTGCCGCCCGAACTTCGGGGATCCGCGACGTAACCCCGGTCGAGGTCTCGTTGTGGACGACGCAGACCGCCTTGATCTCGCGCGCGGTATCCCGGCGCAGGCGGTCCTCGATTGCCGACGGATCGACGCCGCGGCGCCAGTCGCCGGCGATCACCTCGGGCACCAGGCCGATCCGCGTCGCCAGTTCGTGCCACAGGGTGGAGAACTGCCCGGTCTCGAACATCAGCACCCGGTCACCCGGCGACAGGGTGTTGACCAGGGCGGCCTCCCAGGCGCCGGTTCCGGAACTCGGGAAGATGATCACCGGGTTCTTGGTCTTGAAGATCGGCTTCACCTTCTCGAGGACTTCCTTGGCCAGATCCTGGAACTCGGGTCCACGGTGATCGATCGTCGGCTTTTCAATTGCCCGCAGGATCCGGCCCGGCACGTTCGACGGGCCGGGGATCTGCAGGAAGTGGGGGCCGGCGCGATGCGCCATCGGAACGTCCTCCTCAGGGATGGAAACAGTCAGTCGTTGACGCGGTCACGAAAGCGCCCGCTCCAGAACGCGCGCGACATGGATCGCATCGCGCGCCGCACCGTCGTGAATCTGATGACGGCAACTGGTGCCGTCGGCGACGATCAGGGTGTCCCCGTCCGCGGCGCGTACCGCCGGCAGCAGCGACAGCTCGGCCATCTTCATGGAGACCTCGTGGTGCTCGGCCTCATAGCCGAAGGCGCCGGCCATCCCGCAGCAGCTCGACTCGATGACACCGACCTCGAGCTCGGGAATCAGGTGCAGGGTCCGTTCGACCGCCCCCATCGCGGCAAAGGCCTTCTGGTGGCAGTGGCCGTGCACCAGGGCCCGGCCAGCGACCGGCTTCAGGGCAAGGTCGCCCAGACGTCCGGCTTCGGCCTCGCGGGCCAGGAATTCCTCGAACAGCATCGCCATCTCCGGCACCCGGCCAGCGCGGTCCCGCAGCAGCGAGGGCAGCTCGTCCTTGAGTGTGAACAGACAGGACGGCTCCAGGCCGATGATCGGCACGCCCCGGTCGGCGAACGGTGCGAACGCCTCGGCGAGCCGCGTCATCTCCGCCTCCGCCCTGTCGATCAGACCGGTCGCCAGATAGGTACGCCCGCAGCACAGGTGCCGGCCGCCCTCGGCGACCGGATCGAGGACATGGACCGCGTAGCCCGCGGCCTGCAGCACGGCGACGGCGGCGCGCAGGTTCTCTGGCTCGAAGTACATGTTGAACGTGTCGGCGAACAGCACGACCTCGCGGCCCTCGGCGACGGTCTCGTTCTCCACCTCACTGCCGCGGAACGGCGCGCCGGACCACTGCGGCAGCGTACGCCCGCGCGCGAAGCCGAGCAGCTTCTCGCTCAACCAGGCCGCCCCGGGCACGGCGTCGCGCAGGTTCGCCAGGAAATGGAGCCTGGACGCCGCCTCAGCATAGCGCGGCATCTCGGCGATCAGGCGGTCTTTGAGGCTGAGGCCGTGGCGCGCCACGTACTGGCCGAGCACCTCGGTCTTCATCTTGGCCATGTCGACACCGGTCGGGCATTCGCGCTTGCAGCCCTTGCAGCCGACACACAGGTCGAGGGTCGCCTTCATGGCGGGATCGGTCAGGGCGTCCTCGCCCAACTGTCCGGACAGCGCCAGGCGCAGCGTATTGGCCCGGCCCCGCACCAGGTGCTGCTCGTCGCCGGTCGCCCGGAAGCTCGGGCACATGACGCCGGGATCCCGTTTTCGGCAGGCCCCGTTGTTGTTGCACATCTCGACCGCGCCGGAGAGGCCGCCCCAGGCCGACCAGTCGAAGCGGGTCTCGGGATTGACCGCATGGTAGTCGGGCTTGAACCGGAACAGGCTGCGATCGTCCATTTTCGGCGGGTCGACGATCCGACCCGGGTTCATCAGGCCCTTCGGATCGAAAGCCGATTTGACCTCGGCGAAGGCGTCGACCACCCGGTCGCCGAACATCTTGCGGTGGAACTCCGAGCGCACGATGCCGTCGCCGTGCTCGCCGGAGTGGGAGCCCTTGTACTCCCGCACCATGGCGAAGGCTTCCTCGGCGATCTCGCGCATTTTCCGAACGTCGCCGCCGTCCTTCATGTTCAGGACCGGTCGGACATGCAGGGTTCCGACCGAGGCATGGGCGTACCACGTGCCCTTGGTCCCGTGCTTCTCGAACACCTCGGTCAGCCGCGACGTGTAGTCCGCCAGATGCTCCAGCGGGACCGCACAGTCCTCGATGAAGGAGACCGGTTTTCCGTCACCCTTCATGGACATCATGATGTTCAGGCCCGACTTCCTCACCTCGGCGATCTGCGCCTGGAAGGCCGGATCTTCGGCCCGGACCACGGCGCCGGGAAAGCCGAGATCCGCCATCATGGTCTCGAGGTCCGCGAGCTTGGCCAGCAGCGGATCCAACGCTTCGCCGGCGAACTCGACAAGCAGCAACGCGTCGGGTTTGCCGCGCACGAACCGCTCGACGGTCGGCCGGAACATCGGGATCTCGCGGGCCAGATCGATCATCGTCCGGTCGATCAGTTCCACGCCCATCGGCTTCAGGGTCACCAGGTGACGGGTGTTTTCCATCGCCTCGCGAAAGGTCGGGAAGTGACAGACCCCCACCACCCGGTGGCGCGGCACCGCGTGGGTGACCAGCCGGATCTGACGGGACAGGGCGAGCGTGCCTTCCGAGCCGACCAGCAAAGAGGCCATGTTGTGGCCGCCGCGGTCGTCGCGCTGGACCACGCGATCCAGGTTGTAGCCGCCAACCCGGCGCATCATCTTCGGGATCCGGGAATCGATCTCGGCCTGCTCGCGTTCGGCGATGGCGCGGATCTGCTGCACCAGGTCCCGGTAACGGGCCGGCCCTGACAGCTCACCCAGATTGCCCGGCACCCGGTCGAACCGAGCCTCGGTGCCGTCCATCAGGATCGCGTCGACCGCCACCACGTTGTCGACCATGATTCCGTAGTGGATCGAGCGGCCGCCGCAGGAGTTGTTCGCGGTCATGCCGCCGATGGTGGCACGCGATGCGGTGGAGACGTCGACCGGGAACAGGCGGCCGTGCTGTTTCAGCCAGCCGTTCAGGTGATCCAGCACGATGCCCGGCTGCACGGTGACTTCCTGGCTGTCCGCGTCGAAGCCGACCACCCGGTTCAGGTGGCGGGTGCAGTCGAGCACCAGGGCCGTGTTGACCGTCTGACCGCATTGTGACGTCCCACCGCCGCGCGGCAGGACCGGCACACCCTCCTCATCGGCGATGGCGACGGCGGCGCGCAGGTCGTCTTCGGTTTTCGGCACGACGACACCGACCGGTTCGACCTGATAGATCGACGCATCGGTCGCGTAGCGCCCGCGGGTGAACCGGTCGAACCGGACGTCACCTTCAACTGCCCGTCGAAGCTTCTCCGCCAGCGCGGAATCACCGATCCGATCTGCTGCCGTGGTCGCCATCCCTCGCTTCCTCCGAGTGCGCTCAACGCGTGCTACAGTAAGCCCCTATTCAAGAGCTGGATACCGGACGAGCGGACATCGAATGTCGCCGAGTGGACACGACAGGCCTGCCCCCGCACCTGCAGATGCGAAGGATCCGGTCAGCGGCCATGTCGAATCAGACACACCGGTGATCGGTCACGCCGCGTCGTTCGCCCCAGGTGCCAGCGTGCCCTGGCACACCCATGACCGGGGCCAACTGGCTTTGACCCTGGCCCGCGTGATGCGGGTGGAGACGCCTGAACGGGTCTGGCTGGTGCCGCGCGGCAGTGTGCTGTGGCTGCCAGCCGGCACGCCCCATCGCTCGCTTGCTCCCGAGGAGCGGCTGATGCGCAGCCTCTACGTCCGACCGGACACCGCCGGCGCCCTGCCCGAACGACCAAGCGCGGTGGAACAGGGCACGCCACTGGCCGACATGGTGACCTGGCTTGCCGAGACCTACGATCAGGACCGGCTCGACAGGGCCTGGACGACCGTCGCCAACGCCGCTCTGGCGCTGGTTCGACCGGCACCGGGGATCAGCGTGCGCCTGCCTCGGCCGGCGGACCCGGCCGTCGCGACCATCGCCGATGCGGTGTCGGCGGATCCCGGCGACCCACGCAGCATCGAGGAATGGGGCGATCTGCTGGCCATCAGCCCCCGCACCCTCAGGCGGCGGGTGCAAGCCGAAACCGGCCTGACCTATCGGGACTGGCGGCGCTACCTGGCCCTGGCGGCCGCCGCCGAACGCTTGCTGACCGGAGCGCGGGTAACCGATATCGCCTTCGATGCCGGCTATGCCAGTTCCAGCGCCTTCGTCGCGGCGTTCCACAAGGCGTTTCAGATGACCCCGGGCCAGTTCCAGCGCCTGGCGACTCCCTGACTCCCGGCCGGCGGCAGCTACGCGCCCCTATTCCGCGGCTTCCAGATCGGCGTGCTCGCGTTCGAACCGCCAGACGTCCTCGAAGCCCATGGCGCGGGAGAAATCCATGAAATCGTCGAGGGGTGCTTCCAGGCGATCGCTGGCGCCCTTCTCCTTCAGCGTGCCGTAGACCGAGTTGAGGGCGGCGCCGACCGCCAGAAATCCGGTCGCCGGAAAGATCGCCATCCGATAGCCGAGGTCGAGGTACTCGGCCGCCGACAGCACCGGGGTCTTGCCGCCATCGACCACATTCACCAGCAGTGGCAGATCGAAGCGCCGGCCGATTTCGGCCATCTCGTCGACCGATTCCGGTGCCTCGATGAAAAGGATGTCGGCGCCGGCTTCAGCGAAGGCATCGGCCCGGCGCAGGGCCTCGTCGAGCCCGTAGCCGGTGCGCGCATCGGTCCGGGCGATGATCAGAAAATCGTCGCTGTCCCGGGCTTCGGCCGCCACCCTGACCTTGGCTGCGGCCTGATCGATGGGGATCACCCGGCGACCCGGCGTATGGCCGCACTTCTTGGGAAACTCCTGGTCCTCGAGCTGGATCGCGGCAGCGCCCGCCTGCTCGTAGCCTTTGACCGTATGCTCGACATTCAACAGCCCGCCGTAACCGGTGTCGCCATCGGCGACCATCGGTGTGCTGGCGAGCCCGGCAAACACCCGGACCCGGTCGACCATGTCCCGGTACGAGGCGAGCCCGGCATCCGGCAGCCCGAGATGGGAGGCGACCGTACCGTAGCCGGTCATGTACAGCGCATCGAAGCCGAGCCGGTCGGCCAGTCGCACCGAGATCCCATCGAACACACCCGGCGCCGTCAGCAGCTTGCCGGCCTGCAGTTTGTCCCTGAGCCCACCCATCATCATCCTCCCGTGCAGCGTTTGCCGGGACCCTACGCGGTTCGGACGGGTGTTTCACAGAGCCAAACGCCCGGAGAGGTCAGAAATCCGTCACGCGGCCCTTGTGCTCCCAGTCGCCGTAGCGGGTCGGCTCCGGCCCCTGGTATCCGCCGCGTTCCGGCGGCAGATCCTTGGCAGCGGCCCGGGGATCGAGTTTCGCCGGGACGGTGGGCGAGGCCGCCGGCTCGGCGGACGGGTCCGAAGACGGCCCGGCCTCCTCCGCGGCAGGTTCCTCAGCCGTGGAAGCCGGCTTCGCCTGGGGGGTCGCCACTTCCTTGAACGGCGATTTTCGGGGCGTGGTCATTGCGAAGATATAGGTCCTGCGACGCCGCCCGGCCAGATCTTGAAGCCGGACCGCGACACGCTCACCTGTTGACCGGTATCGACAACGCAGACAGGTGACGATGAACACGTTTCGTGTCGGCCTGATGATCGCCGCCCTGACGGCGCTCTTCATGGTCGTCGGCTATGGCCTCGGCGGAGAAGGCGGCATGGTGCTGGCGCTGGTGATTGCCGGCGCCATGAATGCGTTCGCCTACTGGAACTCCGACAAGATCGTGCTGCGGATGCACGGCGCGCGGGCGATCTCCCGCAGCGACCTGCCCTGGTTCCGCGACATGATCGAGCAGATGGCCGTGCGCGCGGACCTGCCGATGCCGAAGGTCTACCTGATCGACCAGGACCAGCCGAACGCGTTCGCCACCGGCCGGAACCCCGAGAATGCGGCGGTCGCGGCCACCACCGGACTGCTCCGGCGCCTCAGCCACGAGGAAATCGCGGGCGTCATGGCGCATGAACTGGCCCATGTGAAGAACCGCGACACTCTGATCATGACGATCACCGCGACAATCGCGGGCGCGGTCTCCATGCTGGCCAACATGGCGATGTGGACGTCGATGTTCGGCGGCAATCGCAACAGCCCGATGGGAATCGTCGGGGTGCTGGCGATGGCGATCCTCGCCCCGCTGGCGGCCACCCTGGTTCAGATGGCGATCAGCCGGGCCCGGGAGTTCGATGCCGACAAGCTCGGTGCGGAGATCTGCGGCCGGCCGCTCTGGCTGGCCTCGGCCCTGCGCAAACTCGAAGAGGGTGCGCGCCGGATCGACAATCATGCCGCCGAGAACAATCCGGCGACCGCGCATCTGTTCATCGTGAACCCGCTGCACGCCCACCGGGTCGACAGCCTGTTCTCGACCCACCCGCGGATGCAGGACCGGATTGATCGGCTGATGGCGATGGCCGGCCAGTCCGGCGGGACCGCCAGGCCCTGGGGCTGACCCCACACGCTCTCCGGCGTATTTCCCGCTTGGAGCGGCCGGCCGGGCGTGCTCAAACCGCCGCATGACCGAACACAGGGTATCCGCCGCGCGCAGCGTCGCCTTCGACCTGCTGCGTGCTGTGCTGGCGAAGAAGACACCGCTGGATGACGCCCTGAAGGCCCATGACGGCCTTGCCAAGCTGCCGGAACGCGATCGCGGGTTTGCCCGCACTCTGGTGGCAACGACGCTGCGGCGGCTCGGCCACGTCGACCGGTTGGTCGACAGTTGCCTGGACCAGCCGTTGCCTCAGAAGGCATCCGCCGTCCGCGACGTGCTTCGGATCGCCGCCACCGAACTGCTGGTCCTGGGTGTTGCCCCTCATGCCGCCGTGGACAGCGCGGTGACCCTGGTGCGCTCGCGCGGGCATGACAAGTTCGCCAGGCTGACCAACGCCATTCTGCGGCGGCTCGACCGTGAGGCCCGGGACCGGATCGCCGAACGTCCCGCCTTGGAAGCCCTGCCCGCCTGGCTCGCCGAGGGCTGGGTCGACGCCTATGGCGCCGAGACGGCGGAAGCGATGGCCGCAGCGCTGTTGGTCGAACCGCCGTTGGACATCACGGTGAAGGCGGATGCGCCGGAGTGGGCCGAGCGGCTGAAGGCAAGCGTTCTGCCGACAGGCTCCTTGCGACGCACCGAGGGCGGGCGGGTCGATGGTCTGCCCGGCTTCGACCAAGGCGCGTGGTGGATCCAGGACATGGCGGCGGCCCTGCCCGCCGGACTGCTCGACGCCAAACCGGGTGAGACGGTTGTCGATCTTTGCGCCGCCCCGGGCGGCAAGACCGCGCAGCTGGTCGCCGCCGGGGCCAAGGTGATCGCGGTCGACCGATCCCGGCCCCGGATCGCCCGGCTTGAGCAGAACCTGGCACGGCTTTCACTGGCCGCCGCCACCGTGGCCGCCGACGCGACGAGCTGGCGCCCGCCCGAGCCCGTCGATGCCGTCCTGCTCGACGCCCCGTGCTCGGCCACTGGAACGATCCGGCGCCATCCGGACATTCCCTGGAACAAGAGCCGCGACGACATCGCGAAGCTGAGCGCGCTCCAGGACCGGCTGCTCGATGCAGCGGTCACCATGGTCAAACCGGGTGGTCGGATCGTGTTCTGCACCTGTTCGCTGGAACCGGCGGAAGGACCGGAGCGCATCACCGCCCTGCTGGCGCGCAACCCGGCGGTCAAGCGGGCCCCCATCTCCGCAAGCGAGGTCAGCGGTCTGAGCGCCGCGGTAACGCCGGAAGGGGATCTCCGAACCCGGCCCGACATGATCCCGGAGCTTGGCGGCATCGACGGGTTCTTCGCGTGCCGGCTGATCCGGACGGGCGATGCTTGATGGCCATCCCGCAACCTGATACCGACCCGTCATGGCCAATTCAGCTCTGATCGCCCCGTCCATCCTTTCCGCCGACTTCGCGAAGCTCGGTGAGGAGGTGCGCGCCGTCGACGCCGCCGGCGCCGACTGGATCCACGTCGATGTCATGGACGGCCATTTCGTGCCGAACATCACGATCGGACCGGCGGTCGTGAAGGCGCTGCGTCCGCACACCGACAAGCCGTTCGACGTGCACCTGATGATCGCTCCTGCCGATCCCTATGTGGCCGTGTTCGTGGACGCCGGCGCCGACATCGTCACGGTTCACCCGGAGGCCGGCCCTCACGTGCACCGGACCCTGCAACTGATCCGATCGCTGGGCGCCAAAGCGGGGATCGCCCTCAATCCGGGAACACCGGTCGAGGCCCTGGACAACGTCATGGACCTGGTGGACCTGATCCTGGTCATGACCGTCAATCCGGGTTTCGGGGGCCAGGCCTTCATCGAGACCCAGCTCGACAAGATCGCGGCCGCCCGCGCGCGGATCGACCGCAGCGGACGCGATATCCGGCTGGAAGTTGATGGTGGCGTTACACCGGCGACGGCACCGCGAGTGACTGCGGCCGGCGCCGACGTCCTGGTGGCCGGCACGGCGACCTTCGCCGGCGGTCCTTCTGCGTATGCAACCAACATCGCCGCAATCAAAGCCGCATCCGGGAGCTGACGCAGAGGCACTCGGATCGGCAGGGACAGGATAGAGGATGCGATGAGCAACGGGCGGGGACTGTCGGCGCGGATGCGCGACGCCTATTTCGCCTCGCCGCTGCATCGTTGGCGGATCGCAGGTCCGGCACCCGAGGATTTCGCGGTCACCCTGACCGATGCCTGGCCCGGCGACCCTGATGGCGGCCGGGAGATTCTGGAAGGCACCTTCTCATTCGGTGCCACATCATCGACCCTTGGCGCCGATCCCTGGACCCAGGACTCCCTGCCCCCCCACATGGCGGACGGTCTGCACCGGTTCGAATGGCTGCGGGATCTTCGGGATCTCGGCGGTGACGCGGCCCGGCGCCGGGCGCGGGATCTCATTGGCGCCTGGCTCGACCGGCACGATCGCTGGCACCGCCACGCCTGGCGGCCGGACCTGCTGGGTGCCCGTCTCGCCGCCTGGATCGGTATGTTCGGCTTCTTCGGCGAATCCGCCGACGACTCCTTCCGCACGGCAGTCCTCGACAGCCTGGCGCGCCAACACCGCCATCTGCTCTCGGCCATCTCGTCCAGCCCACAGGGCCCTGAGCAGTTCGAGACAATACGGGGCGCCATCATCGCATCGGTTGCGCTCGGCGCGACCGAGGACGTCCTGAAGTCGCTGACGGACCAGCTGGCCGCCGCGATCGACGCGCAGGTTCTGGGCGATGGCGGCCATCGATCCCGCGCCCCGACGATTCAGGCCGATGTCCTCGCGGCCCTGGTCGATGTACGTGCAGCGCTGCGTGCCGCCGACCGGGATCCGCCGGCGATCCTCGACAAGGCAATCCAGGACATGACCGGAGTTCTTCGGATGCTGCGTCACGGCGACGGCGGGCTGGCCCTGTTCAACGGCGCCGTAGAAGGACAGGTCTGGCGGTTGGACGCCCTGATCGCGCGGACTGAATCAAAGGCCCGGGCCGCCGTCTCCGCACCGGATATCGGGATCGAACGGATGACCGCCGGCCGCTCGATCGTGATCGTCGATGCCGGCGCTGCGACCGGGGCCGACGGCATGGCCCATGCGGGAACGCTGGCCTTCGAGCTTTCCGTGGGACGCGAGCGTCTTATCGTCAATTGCGGCGCCGCTCCAGGCGATCTGCGCTGGGAGACCGCCCTGCGGGCGTCGGCCGCCCACTCGACCCTGGTGATCGATGACACGAACACATCGGAAATCCGGTCCGACGGCAGCTTGGGACGCCATGTCACCGCCGTCCGACAGGAGCGCTGGGAGGCCGAAGGCTCCGTCTGGTTGGAAGCCGAACACGACGGTTACCGGGACAGTCATTCGGTCCTGCACCGCCGGCGCCTGTATCTGGCGGCCGGGGGTGACGATCTGCGCGGCGAAGACACCGTCAGCTATACCGGCGGGCCGGGCCAGCGGCCGGTCGAGGCGGCGATCCGGTTTCACCTGCATCCCAGAATCTCGGCGTCGCTGGTGCAGAACGGGAACGCGGCGTTGCTGCGGACACCTTCCGGCGCGGGCTGGCGTCTGCGCTCCTCTGGCGGGCGCCTCGCGTTGAACGAGAGCGTGTACTTCGGTCAGAGAGGTCGAATGCAACGCACCCGGCAACTGGTGATCACCGTTCCGCTAGACAGCGTTCGGGAGGCGGAGTCGGTCTCGATCAAATGGGGTCTGCGCCGGGAGGATCGACGCACCGCCTGACGAGGTCCGCTCGGCGATGGTCCCGAGAGCCGATCAGCATCTATCTCGGCCATTCCGGGGTGTGTATAAGCCTGCCCAATGCTGTTCCCCATCAGTCTCGTGTTCGCCGCGTTGATCCTGTCCTGCGTCGGGACATGGCTGCTGCTTGGGACCCTGCGCCGCCGTGCCGTTCTGGATCTGCCAAACGACCGATCGAGTCATTCGGTGCCGATTCCGCGCGGCGGCGGCCTGGCGGTCGTTGCCGCCATCGCGGTCACCTGGCTGATCTGGGCACTGTCCACCGGACAGGACATCGTGCTCTGGGGCGCTCCGGTCGTCGGCGCCATCGGTCTGGCTATCCTGTCCTTTGCCGACGACATCCGGTCTCTGCCCGCCTCCGTCCGACTCAGCGGCCATGCCGCCGCCGTCGGCCTCGGTCTCTGGGCAACAGGTGGCACGGGCGCTTTCGCGGCTTTCCTGCCGCCGGTGCTCGACCTGCCGATCACCGCACTCGCCTGGCTCTGGTTCATCAATCTCTACAACTTCATGGATGGGATCGACGGCATCGTCGGCGTCGAGACAATCGCGATCGGGGTCGGCGTCTCGGGGCTGACGGTGGTCGCCATCGCACCGGCCAGCTTCGCCATCCCCAGCCTGCTCGTCGCGTCGGCGACGGTCGGTTTCCTGATCTGGAACTGGCACCCCGCCCGCATCTTTCTGGGCGACGCGGGCAGCGTACCCGTCGGCTATCTGATCGGTTTCATGCTGATCGCCATGGCCGGCAACGACACCGGCAACGGCACGGCCCTGGCAGCCGCAATCCTGCTGCCACTGGTCTTCGAGATCGATGCGACCGTCACCCTGGCGCGGCGCCTAGTCCAGGGCAAACGCCCGACAGAGGCCCACCGGGAACACGCCTACCAGCGCGCGGTTCAGGGCGGTTGGAGCCACGCCCGCGTGTGTCTGCTGATCACCGGCGTGAACATCGTGCTCATTGCGCTCGCCACCGCCACCTCGACCCTTCAACCGGTCCCGGCCCTGATCCTCGGCGTCGGCGTTACGGTCGTCGCCATCCGGTTCCTGTCCCGGATCGGGCAAGCCGAAGGCCGGCAGGCGTGACGACTGTTCTCGTCACCGGAGCCACCGGCTATGTCGGCCGCGCCCTGCTGCAGGACCTGGAGCGGGCCGGACACGTGGTGCGTGCCGCCGTGCGCACCACCGACCGGCTGCCGGCCCACTGGCACGACCGCGCGGTCACGGTCGGCGACATCGGACCGGACACTGCCTTGGAATCAGCCCTCGGCGGCATCGAGACGATCGTGCACCTCGCCGATCCTGGCGTTCCCCCGGGCGACCCGGATGGCAGGGGCGCACGGGTGATCGTTGCGGGGACCGAGCGACTGCTGCAAGCGGCGGGGGTGGCCGGTGTGCGCCGGATCGTGTTCGTCAGCTCGGTCAAGGCGATGGGCGAGGTGACCGGTCCGGACGGTGCGGACGAGACCGTCCTCCCGCAGCCCCAGGACGCCCATGTGCGGTGAAGTTGGCCGCGGAGAAACTGGTGCTGGAGGGACCGGTCGAGGGAGTGGTGATCCGCTCGCCGGCCATTTACGGGCGCGGCAGCGCCGGCAATATCCGCCAGATGATCGACTTGCTGCGCACCGCGCCGCCGATCCTGCCGCTCGGATACAGCGGCAACCGCCGCTCCTTCGTTCACCGCACCAACCTTGTCAGCGCCCTCATCGCCTGCGTCGAGCGGAGCCAGGCTGCGGGACGCACCTTCCTCGTGACCGACGGGGCGCCGGAGTCCACCGGTGTCTTGACTCGTCGGATCCTGAAGGCGCTCAACCGACGGGCGCTCGTGTTGCCGATTCCCGGCGCGGTTCTGCGTCGGCTGTGCGCCGCCCGCTGGGGTCCCGAGGCCGCCCGACGGCTGGTCGACTCCTACGCGTTCGACGACACCGCGATCCGCCAAACCCTGGGATGGACGTCCGCCATCGATCCGGACACCGCCATGGCCGACGCAGTAGTCCTCGGGCCGGATCCGCTTCTCGATGGCGGACCTCCGGGAACCCCGTGCTAAAGTGATCCTTGTGCCCAGGGTGGTTTCAGTTCCTGCGAGTCCCGGACCGGGCGATTTGCATATGTTGACCGCATGACGTCCCGCGCTTTTCGCCGCTCCCTGCTGATCATCGCCCACGACACCGTGCTGGCAGCGCTTTCCTTTCCGCTCGCGCTGTATCTGCGACTCGGCGACGAAATAGCCGGGTGGCCCGACCAGGTTGTCGAGTTCGGCGCGGGCGTCTTTACGGTGACGGCGGTCGCGGTGTTCCTGATGGTTCGCCTCGACACCGCCGTCTGGCGCTACACCTCGGTCGGCGACCTCGCGCGCATTGTCCGCGCCGTGGCGCTGATCATTGCCGTGTTCCTGGTCATCCAGTTCGCCGTCACCCGGCTGGAGGACCTGCCGCGGTCATTCCTGCTGATCGAGTTCGCGCTCCTCACCGGATTGCTCGCCCTGCCGCGCGTCGCCTACCGCTTCAGCAAGGACGGTACGCTTGCCGCGCTGTTCGAACGCAACGCCCAGAACCGCGTTCCCGTTCTCCTGGTTGGCGCCGGCGACGGTGCCGATCTGTTCATCCGCGAGATGTCGCGCGGACACGATGCCCCCTATCGCGTGGCGGCCATCGTCGACGACCGCGACACTCGAACCGGGCGGCGGATTCGCGGCGTTCCCGTGCTCGGCGATCTCTCCGATCTCGAGCGGGTTGCCGACGACCTGGACCGCCAGGGCCAGCGTCCCCAGCGGATCGTCGTGACCCGGCGGCATATGGACGGTGCTCTGGTTCGCGACGTGGTCGATCAGGCCGATCGCCTCGGCATCCCGGTGAGCCGGATGCCGACCTTGAGCGCGCTTGAGAGCCCGGCCGACGGGCCCATGGCGCTGCGACCCATCAATGTCGAGGACGTGCTGGGCCGCCCGCAAGCGACACTGGACCGCGCCGCTATGCAACGGTTGCTGGCCGGCCGGCGGGTTCTGGTCACCGGGGCCGGCGGAACGATCGGCGCCGAACTGTCACGCCAGATCGCGCATCTGGCGCCCGCCCATATCGCGCTCCTGGACCAGTCAGAGTATGCGCTCTACCGGATCGACCTCGAGTTGTCCGAGACCCAGCCGGATGTCGACCGTTCTTCGATGATCGGCGACGTCCGGGACCGCGCCCGGGTCGAGCAGGCCATCGCCGCCTGCCGACCGGACATCGTGTTCCATGCCGCCGCGCTGAAACATGTTCCGCTGATGGAGGCGAATGTCGACGACGCGGTTCTGACCAATGCGATCGGCACGCGGATCGTCGCGGATGCGGCGCGTGCCGCTGGGGTCGATACCCTGGTGCTGATTTCCACGGACAAGGCCGTCAATCCCACCAACGTGATGGGGGCAACCAAGCGCCTGGCCGAAGCCTATTGTCAGGCGATGGACGTCGAAGGCGGCACAAGATTCGTCACCACCCGGTTCGGCAATGTCCTGGGGTCGACCGGCTCGGTCGTGCCGCTGTTCCAGCGTCAGCTCGAGCGGGGCGGCCCGCTCACCGTCACCCATCCCGACATCACCCGGTATTTCATGACCGTACGCGAAGCGGTCGAACTGGTTCTTCAGGCCGCCGCCCTGGAGACCACCGAGGATCGCGAGCGCGGCGGCATCACCGTACTCGACATGGGGGAACCGGTCCGCATCGTCGACCTCGCCCGACAGATGATCCGCCTGGCCGGACTGGAACCGGACAAGGACGTTGCCATCGTTTTCACCGGGTTGCGACCGGGCGAGAAACTCCACGAGGAACTCTTCCACGGCGGCGAGGCGCTTGAGGCAACCGCGATCCCCGCGATCCAACGGGCCCGGCCGCGGACGTCGGATCTGGCGCTGATCGAGCGCGGCCTTGACGACCTCGAAGCGTCGGCACGGGCCAGGTCCACCGCCGCGACGACAGATGTGCTGGGCCGCATGGTGCCGGAGTACGAGGGCAGCCCATCTCCGCGACCGGTGGCCGAAAGCGGATGACCGCAGCGGCAAACAAGCTTCAGACGACCGACCGTGGCTGATCCCCAAAGCGGGTTGCGCCGGGCCCTGGCCGGGCCCCTTGCCGGCATCCTGATGATGGCCATCGCTGCCGCCGCCTTCAGCGTGATGCATGCCGGTATCCGCCATGTCAGCAGCGACATGCATCCCTTCGAGATCGCCTTTTTCCGAGTGGTCTTCGGCTTCGTCGCCCTGGCCCCCATCTTCCTGCGGGACGGCTGGGCGCCGCTGGTCACCACCAAGCTTCGGTTGTTCGGGATCCGAGGTGCCCTGAACGCCGGCGCCATGCTGATGTTCTTTTACAGTCTGGCGATCACGCCGCTGGCGACGGTGGCGGCCCTCGGGTTCACCGCCCCGCTGTTCGCCACCCTGCTGGCGATGCTGTTCCTGGGTGAGGTCGTGCGTCTCCGGCGCTGGACCGCGATCATCCTCGGCTTCGTCGGCGCCATGGTCATCCTGCGACCAGGCGTTATCGAGGTCGGGCTCGGACCGTTGCTGGTTCTGGGGTCGTCCGTGGTCTGGGCGGTCGCGCTGATGATCATCAAGGTGCTGACCCGGACCGAATCCAGCGTGACGATCACCGCCTATGCGTCGATCTTCCTGTCGCCGGTCTGTCTGGTCGCGGCCCTGCCGTTCTGGGTCTGGCCGTCACTTGAGCAACTGATCTGGCTGGCCGCCATCGGCGTGATCGGCACCATCGCGCAGACGGCGATGAACCAATCGTTCAAGCTGGCCGACGCGTCCGCGGTCCTTCCCGTGGACTTCTCGAAGCTGCTGTGGGCAGCGGCGATCGGTTACACGCTGTTCGGCGAAGTCCCCGACCTCTGGACCTGGATCGGCGGCGCCATGATCTTCGGCAGCGCGACCTATATCGGGATCCGGGAAGCCCGGCTGAAGAAAGAAGGCCGGTTGCCCGAGAGTCCGCCGTCCACGGCGGTCGATCGCGCACCTCCGGTCGCCCCGCGCGACGATCGCGTGCCCTGAACCGCGATGCGATGGCTGCCGTTCTGATCGCCCCTTTGATCGCCCCCCTGGCCACCATCGCCTCGACCGCGCTGTGGTGCGCAGCCGGCGCCCACGTCCTCAACCGTCTCCATCATGCCGGCTTCCTTCGCGACGGGGTGCTGGGACTCGGCCTGCTGACGGCCCTGGTCCTGGCGATGCCGGGTTTCCTGACCGGCGCCGTCGCCGGTACGGATCCCGGGGGATTCTCGACCCTGACGGTGTCGGCTCAGTTCGGACTCGCCGCTCTGTCCGTCAGCCTCGCCGCCCTCGCCTGTGCGGCGAACGGCCTGAAATCCCGCTGGCTGAGCAACCGCCTCAGCCCGTACTGGCACCGCCTGGCCATCGACCTTCCGCTCACTGCGGTCCTGGCGGTGATCGCCGTCGAACTGTCCTTCCAGATCTTCTACGCCTACTACCAGATCGTGATTCCCGGCCTGCCGGCCCAATGGGTCATCGGCCTGCCTGATATCGGCCGACTGCTGGCCGACATGGCCGTCTGGTCGGATGCGGGCCTGGGCGCACGCCTGCGCGGCGCCACCATCTGGGTGCTGCTGGTTCAGACCGCGCTCGCCGGCCACGGTTACCGGCCGCCTGGCCGGGCGGCGCTGCTCGGCGCCGGGGTCGCAGCGGGACTGCACGGGGCTCGCGTGCTGCTGGCCGGTTGACCCGCAGGCCCGCAGCGGAGATAAGCGCGCGTCCCCTTCCTTGAACAGAGGCCGCCCCGCCCATGGCTGCACCCGATCTGGTCCCCGTCGCCCGCGCATTGATCTCGGTCTCCGATAAGACGGGCCTGACCGACTTCGCGCGCGCCCTTGCGGACCGGGGCGTCGAGATCCTGTCGACCGGCGGCACGGCACGGACCCTCAGCGAGGCGGGCATTCCGGTGATTGAAGTCGCCGACCGCACCGGCTTTCCCGAGATCATGGACGGCCGGGTGAAGACTCTCCATCCGGTGATCCACGGCGGTTTGCTCGGGCGCCGCGATGATGACGCCCATGTCGCCGCCATGGCGGAACACGGGATCGGTCCGATCGACCTGCTGGTGGTCAACCTCTACCCGTTCGAGGAAACCCGGGCCCGGGGTGCCGGCTACGACGAAACCGTCGAGAACATCGACATCGGCGGCCCCGCCATGATCCGGGCGGCTTCCAAGAACCACGACTTCGTCGCCGTGGTGGTCGATGTCGAAGACTACGCGACCGTGCTGGAGGATCTGGACAGCCACGGCGGCGCCACCAGCCGGGCGCTGCGGCAGAAACTGGCCGGGATCGCCTATGGCCGGACGGCCGCCTATGACGCCGCCATCGCCGGTTGGCTCGCGGGTGAGACTGGCGAGGCCTTTCCGCGCCGCATCACCGTCGCCGGATCCAGCCCCCAGATTCTGCGCTACGGCGAGAACCCGCACCAGGAGGCGGCGTTCTACAAGACCGTTGATGCCCGTCCCGGAGTCGCGACCGCGGAGCAGCTGATGGGCAAACCGGTCAGCTACAACAACCTCAACGACACCGACGCCGCCTACGAACTGGCCGCCGAGTTGGACGACCCGGCGGTCGCCATCATCAAGCATGCCAACCCCTGCGGGGTCGCCGTCGCCGCCAGCCTGAGCGCGGCCTGGGATTCGGCCCTCGCCTGCGATCCGGTCAGCGCCTATGGCGGCATCGTCGCCGTCAACCGGCCTCTGGACGGCGAGACGGCCGAGAAGATCGGAAAGATCTTCACCGAGGTCATCATCGCGCCGGAATTCGACGACGCGGCGATCGCGGTGTTCGCCGGCAAGAAGAACGCCCGCACCCTGCTGCGGACCGGAACCCTGCCGGATCCGGTGGCGCCGGGGTTGGCGCTGAAGAACCTCGCCGGCGGCCTGCTCGTTCAGTCCCGCGATGCCGGCCGGGTCGCCGAGAGCGCGTTGAAGGTTGTCACCAAGCGGGCACCGACCGAGGCCGAGATGGCGGATCTGCTGCTCGCGTTCCGGATCGCCAAGCACGTGAAGTCGAACACGATCGTCTACGTCAAGGACGGCGCCACCGCCGGCATCGGTGCCGGTCAGATGAGCCGGGTGGATTCCGCCCGCATCGCCGCCCAGAAAGCACGCGAGGCCGCCGAGGCCGCCGGTTGGGATGAGCCCCGCACCATCGGCTCAGCGGCCGCCTCCGACGCCTTCTTCCCGTTCCCCGACGGTCTGATCACTGTGGCCGAGGCCGGGGCGACGGCCATCATCCAGCCCGGCGGTTCGATCCGCGACGAGGAAGTGATCGCCGCCGCCGACGCCCGGGACATCGCCATGGTCTTCACTGGCATGCGGCATTTCCGGCACTGACCGGTCCCCTTGCCGTCCTCTCTACGACGGGTGATGCTTGACCGGGTGAACAGACCGGCGGACAGCGCCGGAACGTGAGGACGAAGCGACCGTGCTGCCCCAGGAAGTCATTCGCGCGAAGCGGGACGGCAACGCCCTGTCCGCCCCCGATATCGCGGCCTTCATCGCCGGCCTGACCGACGGGTCGATCGCCGAATCCCAGGCCTCGGCCTTGGCGATGGCCGTGTTCTTCAACGACATGAATGCCGAGGAACGCGCCGCCCTGACCCGTGCCATGGCCGACAGTGGAACCGTGCTCAACTGGTCCCATCTGGACGGTCCGGTCCTGGACAAGCATTCGACCGGCGGGATCGGGGATAAGGTCAGCCTGATGCTGGCCCCGATTGTCGCCGCCTGCGGCGGTTTTGTCCCGATGATCTCGGGCCGCGGTCTCGGCCATACGGGCGGCACCCTCGACAAGCTGGACGCGATTCCCGGATACCGGTCGACGCCGGACCTGGACCAGTTTCGCGAGGTCGTGGCCAGCATCGGGTGCGCAATCATCGGACAGACCGACGAGTTGGCCCCGGCGGACCGTCGGCTCTACGCGATCCGGGACGTGACCGCGACGGTGGAGTCCTCGGCGCTGATCACCGCATCGATCCTGTCGAAGAAGCTCGCCGCCGGCCTCGAGTCCCTGGTGATGGACGTCAAGATCGGAACCGGCGCGTTCATGACCACCCTGGACGACGCGCGCGAGCTGGCGGATTCGCTGGCCGAGACCGCATCGCGCGCCGGATTGCCGACGACGGCGCTGATCACCGACATGAATCAGGCGCTTGGCCAGACCGCCGGCAACGCGCTCGAGGTGTCGGATGCGATCGATTTGATGACCGGCCGAACGCGGGATCCGCGCACTTTGGACGTGACCATCGCACTCGCCGCCGAGATGCTGGTCCTCGGGCAGCTGGCGCCGACCCTGTCGGACGGCCATGCCAGGGCCTCCGCCGCCCTCGAAACCGGCCATGCGACCGAAGTCTTCGCCCGCATGGTCACCGCGCTCGGTGGCCCGGCCGACCTCGTCGAGCGGCCGGAAAGCTACCTCGCCACCGCGCCGATCGGACGCGCGGTCCAACCCGATTCACCGGGTTTTGTGCAGAAGATCGACGCCCGGAGCCTCGGCCTGGCGGTCATCGAGCTTGGCGGCGGACGGCGCCGGCCGCAGGACAGCATCGATCCGGCCGTCGGTCTCGCATCGCTCGCCGGGATCGGTGATGCCGTCGGTCCCGACCGGCCGATCGGTGTTGTGCATGCGCGCGACGAAGCCGGTTTCGAGAAGGCCGCGGCCTTGATCCGCACGGCGTTCGTGATCGGCGACACACCGGGTGCCGCGGGTGCCGCGGTCATTGAACGGCGCGAGGTCCCGCCGTCATGAGCCGCGCGTTCTTCGTTGTCCTGGATTCGGTGGGCATCGGTGGGGCGCCAGACGCGGAACGGTTCTCCGACCAGGGCGCCGACACCCTCGGCCACATCGCCGAGGCCTGCGCGGCCGGTGCCGGCGACGGCCAGGGACGCTCTGGCCCCCTGGCGGTGCCGACGCTGCTTGGCCTCGGCCTCGGCGCCGCCCACCGGGGCGCCAGCGGATCGGAACCGACCGGCCTCGAAGCCGACCGGGCCGCGGCGGGGGCCTGGGGCCACGCGGTCGAGGTCAGCCGGGGCAAGGACACGCCAAGCGGCCACTGGGAACTGGCCGGTGTGCCGGTCAGCTTCGACTGGACCTACTATCCCGACACCGTTCCGACCTTCCCCTCCGATTTCACCCACGCCCTGATCCGCGAAGCCGGCCTGCCGGGGGTTCTGGGCGACTGCCATGCCAGCGGCACCGCGATCATCGCGGACCTAGGGGCGGCCCATATGGAGAGCGGCAGGCCGATCCTCTACACCTCGGCCGACAGCGTGGTGCAGATCGCCGCCCATGAGGAGAGCTTCGGCCTGGACCGGCTGTACGCGGTCTGTCGGATCGCCCGCTCGCTGGTGCCGGATACGGTCGGCCGGGTCATCGCCCGGCCGTTCGTGGGCACGCCGGAAGCGGGGTTCACCCGAACGGCGAACCGCAAGGACCTGGCGGTGCCGCCACCGGCGCCAACCCTGCTGCAGCGCCATGCCGACGCCGGCGGCACCGTGATCTCGATCGGCAAGATCGGTGACATCTTCGCCCATGCCGGTACCGGCGAGGAAATCAAGGCGGCCGGGAACGACGGTGTCTACGAGGCGCTGATGTCGGTCATCGACCGCCCGGAGGACGGAGTACTGACAGTGGCGAACTTCGTCGACTTCGACACGCTGTTCGGTCACCGCCGCGATGTCGCCGGCTATGCCGCCGCCCTGGAGGCCTTCGACCGGCGTTTGCCGGATCTGCTGGACCGCCTGCGGCGGGGCGACCTGCTGGTGCTGACCGCCGACCATGGTTGCGACCCGACCTGGCGAGGCACTGACCACACCCGCGAGCAGGTCCCGGTCCTGTTCGCCGGACCGGAGGTTCGCTCCGGCGAGATCGGCCGGATGGACTTCACCGATGTCGGCGCCACCCTCGCCGCCCATCTCGGACTGGCCGGCGGCGATCACGGCCGCGATGTCCTTGGAGCAGTGTCTTGATCGCGCGATTCACGCCGGAGAGCGATCCGGGCGCCATGCGCCTTGCGTTCGACCGCGACGGTCTGCTGGTGATCGAGGATGCGATCGCGGACGAGGACTGCCAGGCCCTGATCGACCGGTCGATGGGGGGCGTCGACGACTGGGACCCGGACAGCGCCCGCAGCGTCTTCTCCACGACCGCGCCGCGCCACGCGGCGGATGCCTATTTCCGCGAGTCCGGTGACAAGATCCGGGTGTTCGTCGAACAGGATGCGGTGGCCGAGGACGGCCGTCTGACCGTTGACAAGGCGCAGGCCGTCCACAAGATCGGCCATGCCATGCATGACCTCGATCCGGTCTTCGCCCGGGTGTCGCGGGCCCCTGTCATCGCGCGGCTGTCCGACATCCTTTCGGTCGAGGACCCGCGCCTGATCCAATCCATGGTGATCTGGAAACCGCCCGGAATCGGCGGCGAGGTCGTCCCCCACCAGGATGCCAGCTTCCTGGTCACCGACCCGCCGTCGGTCATCGGTTTCTGGCTGGCCCTGGAGGACGCCGACGAGAGCAACGGATGTCTGCTCGCCGTGCCGGGCGGCCATGTCGGACCGTTGCGCCAGCGCTTCCTCGACCAGGGTGGCGGTCTCGCCATGGAGACCCTCGACGACACGCCGTTCGACACGGACCGTTTCGTGCCCCTGCTGGCCCGCCGGGGGACGATCATCGCCCTGCACGGACTCCTGCCCCACGGCAGCGCGCCGAACCGGTCACCGCGTTCGCGCATGGCCTACACCCTGCACATCGTCGACGGCGCTGCCGTCTGGCACGCCGGGAACTGGATCCGCCGCCCCTCCGACATGCCGTTCCGCGGGTTCGACTGACGTGCGGTTGCTGCGCGATCTCGTTCTCCTGGCCACCGTGATCGCCGGCCTGATGGCCGGGTCCCAGGTGCCGTCCTTTGTCGACGCCTACGCCCAGAGACTGGGCGGCGCGCTCGACGAGGCGCGGCGGCAGGTCCAGGGCTTCGAGGCAGCGGCCGTCGGACAAGGACTGTCGTTCAGTGCCTATCTCGCCCGTCACCTGGACAGCGACGACCCGGTGTTCCAGGCCACTGGCCGGGAGATCCAGAGCGCGGTGGCACGGTCTCGCTCGCTCGCGGCCAGGGCGACGGCGCTGTCCGCCGCCGGACCGTGGGCACGTCCGGTCGTTCTGATGCGCGATCCGGACGCCGAAATCCTCGCCAACGCCTACCGGGACTGGCGGCCGGGCCTCTCCGTCGATCCCCGGTGGGGCGGGATCGGCCTTGCCATCGCCTGGGCTCTGCACTTCGTCGTGGCGGCGCTCCTGCGACACCTGCTGCCGCGCCGCCGCGTGCGTTCAGCCTGAACAGGCCCATACAGATCAGATCCGCCGACACGATTTCTTTGCGTCGGCGGACGCTCATAGGTTCTGGATGAAGAGTGCGGAACCGGTGGCCCTGAAATGCCGGTGGCGCGGCCTAGAGCCTGATCTGATCAGACCGCAACGATCTGGTCGGTGAATCAGTCTCTAAGAGATTGAAATAGAGCAAAATTCACCGTTCAGACCGATTCCGTCTGAACGGATTCTGCTCTAGCGCGGCGCCACCACCATCACCATCTGCCGGCCCTCGAGCTTCGGATGCGCTTCGACCTTGGCGATCTCATCCAGCTCTGCCTGGATGCGCTTCAGCACGTTCAGCCCGATCTCCTGGTGCGCCATCTCCCGGCCGCGAAAGCGCATGGTCAGCTTGACCTTGTCGCCGTCGCCGAGGAACCGGTTCACGTTGCGCATCTTGGTCTGATAGTCGTGCTCGTCGATGTTCGGGCGCATCTTGATCTCTTTGACCTCGATAACCTTCTGCTTCTTCTTGGCTTCGTTCTTCTTTTTCTGAGCTTCGTACTTGAACTTGCCGTAGTCGAGGATCTTACAGACCGGCGGATCCGCGTTCGGTGAAACCTCAACGAGGTCGAGGCCGAAGTCGTCAGCCCGGTCCATAGCTTCGTCTAGGCTCAGCACGCCCAGCATCTCCCCGTCCGGGGCGACGCACCGCACGCGCGGGACGCGAATGTCGCGGTTTACCCGTGGGCCGTCTTTCTGCGGCGGCGTCGTGTTAAAGAGTGGTCTGGCGATAGGTTACCTCCTCTATGCCGTCTAGGCGCCGCCGTCCGGCGGCAGCGCTTCAGTCTTCAGTCTATGAACCGCGTCGTCGAGAGCAAGGATTTCCTGAGCCTTGCCGCCGAGTCGGCGCAGCGCGACGTTCCGGCCATCGGCCTCGCGGGCACCGACCACAAGCAGCGCCGGTACTTTCGCCTCGGAGTGCTCACGCACCTTGTAATTGATCTTCTCGTTCCTGAGATCGAGCGCCACACGCAGGCCCGCCGCCTTGCAGGCGGCCGCAACCTCGCGCGCATAGCCGTCGGCATCGTTGGTGATGGTCGCGACCACGACCTGCACCGGCGCCAGCCAAAGCGGGAACCGACCGGCATACTGCTCGATCAGAATGCCGATCCACCGTTCCATCGACCCGAGGATCGCCCGGTGCAGCATGACGGGCCGCTTGCGCTCTCCGCTCTCGGCGACATAGGTCGCGTCCAGGCGATCCGGCAGGACGAAGTCGACCTGCAACGTACCGCATTGCCAGTCGCGTCCGATGGCATCGCGCAGGACGAACTCGAGCTTGGGTCCGTAGAACGCGCCTTCACCCGGATTCAGGGAAGTGTCCAGACCGGCCGCCTTGCAGGCCTCGTCCAGCGCCGCCTCCGCCCGGTCCCAGACCGCATCCTCGCCGGCCCGCACCTCGGGGCGGTCGGAGAACTTGATGCGGATGTCCTCAAAGCCGAAATCCGCGTAGATCGACTTCAGCAGGTCGCAGAACCAAATGCTCTCCTCGGTGATCTGGTCTTCGGTGCAGAAGATATGAGCGTCGTCCTGGGTAAATCCCCGCACCCGCATGATGCCGTGCAGGGCCCCCGACGGCTCGTTGCGGTGGCACGAGCCGAACTCCGCCAGGCGCAGGGGCAGGTCGCGGTAGGATTTGACGCCCTGCTTGTAGACCTGGACGTGGCCCGGACAGTTCATCGGCTTGAGCGCCAGAACGCGGTCGTCCTCGGAGTCGGCCGTGAACATGTGCTCGCGGAACTTTTCCCAGTGGCCGGACGCTTCCCACAGCGAACGGTCGATCAGCTGCGGCGTCTTGATCTCCTGGTAGCCACCGGCGTCTAGCCGGCGCCGGATGTACTGCTCGATCTCGCGGTACAGAGTCCAGCCGTGCGGGTGCCAGAACACCGAGCCGACGGCCTCCTCCTGGATGTGGAACAGGTCGAGTTCGCGGCCCAGCCGGCGATGGTCCCGCTTCTCGGCTTCCTCCAGCATCGTCAGGTGGGCCTTCAGCGCCTTCTCATCGCCGAAGGCGGTTCCATAGATCCGCTGCAGAACCTCTCGGTTGCTGTCACCGCGCCAGTAGGCGCCGGCCACCCGCATCAGCTTGAAGGCATGGCCAATCGTCTTCGTCGACGGCCCGTGGGGGCCGCGGCACAGGTCGAGGAAACCGCCCTGGCGGTAGAAGCTGATCGTCTCACCTGCGGGAATCGCCTCCGTCAGCTCGACCTTGAACGGCTCGTTCGTGGCCTTGTAATGCGCCACCGCCTGGTCGCGGGTCCACTCCTCGCGCGTGATCTCCTCGTCGCGGTCGACGATCTCGTGCATCCGGGCCTCGATCTTCTCCAGATCGTCCGGCGTGAACGGCTGCTCGCGATAGAAGTCGTAGTAGAAACCGGTCTCGATCGACGGGCCGATCGTAACCTGCGCCTCCGGATACAGCTCCAGAACGGCTTCGGCCAGGACGTGGGCGCAATCGTGGCGGATGTGTTCCAGCGCCCGTGGATCGTTGCGGGTGATCAGGCCCAGGGCCGCGTCCTGGCTGATTTCATGATTCAGGTCGACCAGGGCGCCATCGACCTCGGCGACGAAAGCGGCCTTGGCCAGGCCGGGACCGATATCGGCGGCCACCGCCGCCGGCGTGACCGGGGCGTCGTACGAGCGCACGGAGCCATCAGGAAGGGTAATCGCGGGCATGGTAACTCTCTTCGGCGAAACGGATGAGCGGACACGGGATGGCGGCACGACCGGTCTTGCCCGGACGTCCGCCCAAGTCGCCGCCTCAGACGCGCTGCGTCCGAGACGGCCCAGTAGTCAGCTCGCGCGTGCAGCGCATGGGTCTATCCGCTTCGGTGACGAGTTCGGGCTATGTAACGCGGGTGCCCCCGGGCCGCAAGGGTTCACGCTGCACGGGCTCAGGCCGACAGACGACACTTGCACCCTTCGGCGCGGCAAGGTTCACTCCGCCAACCTGCGACCCAACCGACGAGCAGCCGCCCGTGACCGCCCAGATGACCTCCGACGCCCCGATCGATATCGGCGACATCGTCCCACGCTGGCCCCTCAAGCGCCGCAACGGTCAACCTTTCGACGTCCACGCCGATGAAGAGTCGGGCCACTTCCACGTCCTGATCTTCGCCCGAAGCGCCGAAGCGGGCGCCGAGGCGCTGGCCGGGTTCACCCGCGAGCGCGACGCCTTCGACGCCCTTGGGGCGCGCGTTCGGCTTGTGGTCCCGGCCGACATCCCTGGCGAGTTTCCGTTCCCGCTGATCATCGATGCCGACGGCACCGGCGGCCAGCTCGCCGGTCTCGTGCGATCCGCCGACGACGGGTTCAGCGTCCTGATCGTCGGCCCGAACCAGCACCTGCTGGCTCGTTTCGGTCCCGAAGACGGCGATCCTGCCGACGCCTGTCTCGCGCGAATCCGTCCGGTGGCGGACGGACGCCGGGCCGACGGGGTTCCGGCCATGCATCCGCCGGTCCTGATCGTGCCGGACGTGATGAACGAGGCCGACTGCCAGCGCCTGATCAACATCTACGCGCTCCAGGGCCAGGAGTTCGTCGAGCCGGGGCACAATCAGCTGGAAGGGCGGACCACGGACTGCAAGATGCGGATCCCGGAATACGGCCGCAACGACCGGATCGACCATTGGGTCTGTTCCCAGCAGACCAACGGATTCATTGACTCGCGGATCGGACCCCGGCTGATTCCGGAGATCCAGCGCGCCTTCAACTACAAGGTCACCCGCCATGAGCGCTATCGCATCGCCTGCTACGAAGGTGCGCGGGGAGGCTCCAAGCATGGTCACCGGGACAACACGCTGCCGTTTGTCGCCCACCGGCGCTTCGCGGTGACGATCAACCTGAACAGCGACGACTACGAGGGTGCGGAGCTCGCCTTTCCGGAGTTCTCCGAGGCGACCTACAAGCCGCCGGCGGGGGCCGCGATCGTATTCTCATGCTCGTTGTTGCACGAGGTCCAGGCCATGCGCAGTGGCCGGCGATTCGCGCTGCTGGCCTTCCTGTTCGGCGAGACCTGAGCGAGGGCGAGGCTGCGGGTCTTCACCAATCTCAGGTGCGTGCCGCCACCGCCTCGATCTCGACCGTGAAGTCGGGGTTGGCGAGGGCTGAGATCACCAGCAGGGTGCTGGGGACCTTGCGATCCCCTAGGAAACGGCCGCGGGCCGCCCGCAGGGTCGGGATGTCGGCAGGATCGGTGAGGTAGAACCGCAGGAACACGATATCGTCGACGCCGAGTCCGGCATCCGCCAGCAGGTTGGCGATGTTGGCGTAGCACTGCTCGATCTGGGCCGCGGTGTCGCCGGCCAGCGTGCCATCCGGTTTCAACCCGACCTGGCCCGACAGCAGCAACCAGTCCTTCACGCCCTCGACCATCAGGCCCTGGGTGAAAGTCGCGATCCCGAGATTGGGGACGGTATCCGGATCATGGGTGGTCTTGGCCAAAGCGCCCTCCTGTCATTGGGTCGCGTGGTGATCGATGCCGCTCACCGGGCGGCGACGATCTCGAGCTCCACGCGCCACTCTGGTTTGACCAGTCCCGACACCAGGACCAGCGTGCTCGGGATGAGTTTCTCGGTGCCGAAGAACTCCGTTCGGGCCTGCCGCAACGCCAGGATGTCGTCCCGGTCGATCAGATAGATCCGCAGGTGCGCGACATCGTCGCGAGTCATGCCGGCCGCCTCCAGCAGCATGCCGATATTGGCGAATGCCTGGCGGCATTGGCCGAGGGTGCCGTCCGCCGTCTCGCCGTCGGCCGTGACACCGACCTGGCCGGCAATGTGCAGCCAGCGGCCGACCCCTTCGGTGACCATGGCGTGGGTGTAGTTCGGAGTGCCCATGACCGCCATCCCGGCGGGATCCAACGGTGTGTGCGTCACGCTTCGTCTCCCTACGTCTGGCTTTCCCGCTTCGTCGGGAGCCAATCCTCCACCGCCTCGACCACCGCGTCGACCCCAAGATCGGCCAATGGATCACGTTGCAGATGACGGGTCGCCGGCCCCCGGGGGCCCGTGCGTTCCGGGTCGCTGTCAGCGGAGAACAATGCCAGGGTCGGTGCGCCGGCCAGCGCCATCAGATGGGTCGGGCCGGTATCGTTTCCGATCGCCAGCGTACAGCGCCGAGCGATCGCCGCGAGGTCACCGAGGACCGTCCGCCCGGTCAGGTCGATGGAAGACGGCTCGGCCGCCGATATGTCTGTGGCGAAGCCACGCTCACCCGAACCGCCGATGACGACCGGGATCAGCCCGCGTTCCGCCAACCGTCGCGCCACCGACGCATAGTGCTCGACGGGCCAGCGTTTTGCCGGCCGTTCGGGGGACGCCCCCGGGATCAGGGCGGCGAAGGGGTCCGCCGGCACCAGCGCCGACACGTCGGCGTCGAGAAAACCGAGGTCCGACAGCCCAACCGGCGCCACGCCCGCCACGGCGAGCTGCGCGCGCTGGCGATCGACCGTATGAAGGCGGTGAGGTTCCGGGTAGACGTGGCGGTGACTGGCCCCGCGCACCTTGCCCGACCATTCCGGCATCGACGTACCGCGGAACATCCGGAAGTACGCAGCACTCCGATCCGAGGTCTGGAGGTCGTAGACCCTGCTGAAACCGCCGCCGCGCAGCCGACGGGCAAGCGCCAGCCACGCCAGCGGATTGAACCGCGGCGCAGTATCGTCCCAGATCTCGTCGAACAGACCGCTCGATGACGCCAGATCGCGATACGCCGGCCGGGTCAGCAGAACCAGTTCGGCTTCAGGATGGTGGCGACGGATCGCCTGCATCGGACCAAGCGCGAACAGGAAATCGCCGAGCGCGCCCAGCTTGATCACCAGAATCCGTTCGGTCATTCGGACGTTCGCTGCCGCTCGTCGAGGATCTCGGTGTACACCGCCAGGGTCCGCGCGCACATCTGGTAGCGTGAGAAGTGAGTTCGGGTATGGGCCATGGCTTTCGCGGCCAGGCGTGCCCGTGTCGCCTCGTCCAACGCCAGCGCGACCCGGATGCCATGGGCTAGCGCACCGGCATCTCCGGGTGGCACCAGCCACCCGGTCTCGCCTTCGATCACCGTCTCGCTCGCCCCGCCATGGTCGGCGGCAACGATCGGGCGCCCCATCGCCTGAGCCTCGATCATGACCCGTCCGAAGGGCTCAGGATCCAGGCTGGCGGACACCACCACATCGGCCAGCTTGTAGGCCGCCGGCATGTCGTCGGTGCGCCCGACAAAGTGCACGTACGGGGCCAGGCCGGCTGCCTGGGCCTGGGCCTCCAGCGCCGCCTTCGCCGCAGGGTGACCGCTGTCGTCACCGACGAACAGGCAGTGGAACGATCCGGTCTCAAGCTGGGCAAGCGCCTCCAGCAACAGGCCATGGCCTTTCCAGCCGGTCACCCGGGCCGGCATCATCACGATCGGCACGCCGTCCGGCAGCCGCCATTTGTTGACCAGCCGGACCAGGCGTTCGGCGGGGACGCGGTCGGGGTCGAACAGATCGACATCGACCCCCCTCGGAATAACCCGCAGCCGCGCCTCGTCCAGGCCGTAATCGGCGAGCAGGCGGTCGGCAACATGGTGCGAGATGGCGATCACCCGATCCCCCCGCACCATGACCGAATTGTAGAACCGCTTGATCGCGTTCGACGCGGCCGGTCGCTGATGAAACGTGGTCACGAACGGCAGCTGGTTGCGCCGCGCCGCCCGCCATCCCAACCAGGCGGGGATCCGCGAGCGGGCGTGAACCACATCGACCTGCTCACGATGGAACAGGTCCACCAAGGCGTCGAAATTGGCCCGCCAGTACAGCGGGTTCTTGCTGTGGATCGGCAGCTCGATATGGGTGGCGCCGACCCGTTCGAGTTCCCGCACCATCGGGCCGCCGTTGGAGACCACAAGCGACCGCCAGCCGGCATCGACCAGCGCGCCGGCCACATCGACGGTGCCGCGCTCGACGCCGCCGGAGATCATGGCGGGCAGCAACTGAATCACCGTCGGCGGTCCGTCCGACTGACCCGGTCGGAACGCCTCGAAATCCCCGGCGACGGTGTTAGGATCGGGCGCGAGTGTCGCGCCGGCCTCAAGCGGCTCGGTCAACGGCGAATCCAGCCCACGTCTTGGTCCAAAAAACGGGGAGACCCTAGCACAATGACGCACGCGTCACAGCCCGGCGAACCCGCTTTCCTGTCCTCGCCTGCCGGCGACCGGATCGCCTTCTGCCATCGCACGGGCGAAACACCCGGAATTCTCTTCTGCGGCGGCTTTATGTCCGACATGACGGGCACGAAGGCGATGGCGCTGGACGGATACGCGGCGCGGACGGGCCGATCCTTCACCCGGTTCGATTATTCGGGTCACGGCAGTTCCTCCGGGGCGTTTACCGATGGGACGATCGGCCGCTGGCGCGACGACGCTCTCGCCGTGCTCGACGCCGTCGCCACCGGGCCACAGGTGATTGTCGGATCGTCGATGGGCGGGTGGATCGCCCTGCTCCTCGCCCTGGCCAGACCGGAACGCGTGGCGGGGCTGGTCGGCGTTGCCGCAGCGCCGGATTTCACAGAGGACCTGATGTGGGCGGAGTTCGACGAGGAAGTCCGTGAGACCCTCCGGGCCGAGCGCATCCACCGCGAGCCCTCGGACTATTCCGACGAGCCCTACGCCATCACCATGGACCTGATCGAGGAGGGCCGGCAGCACCTGCTGCTGCGGGCCCCGATCCCGATCTCAGTTCCGGTCCGCCTGCTGCACGGCATGCGGGACGCCGACGTCCCGCACCGCCTGTCGCTGCTGCTGGCCGACCGTCTGGAAAGCGATGATGTGGAAGTCCACCTGGTTAAAGACGGCGACCACCGGCTGTCGACCGCCCGCGATCTGGGTCTGCTGGAGGCGGCGGTCGCAGAGCTGGCCGGCGCCTAGTGGCCTGGGACGTTGGTTTTAGGTCCGCGCGCTACTGCGGCAACCGGATGATGGCGCAGGTGCCGACGCCCTGTCGCGAACGCAATTCCAGCGTGCCGCCCATGCGGACCAGGACCTGACGGACCATGTTGAGTCCCATGCCGGAGCCCAGATCGCCGTGGACACCGACGCTGCCGGCAAGGGCGCTGTCGTTCGGCCGCATCTGGCGGGCGAGTTCTTCCGCCTCCATGCCGATGCCCGTATCGCTGACCACGAACACCGCCACATTGTCCATCGGTTGCCGCCGGGCCATCACCGACACGCGGCCGCCGCGCGGCGTGAACTTGATCGCATTGGTGATCAGGTTGTTCAGGACGATAGTCAGGGCTTCGGTATTGATCCGCAGCTCCGGCATGTCTTCGGCGATGTCGAGTTCAAGCGCCACGCCCCGGGCGTCCGCCATGGCACGGTACAGCTCAACCGTGCTGGTCAGGACCTCGATGACCGCCGAACGGTCGTCGGCCAGCGCATCTTCGTGTCCCGAAACCAGCAGCCGCTCGCAGAGTGACAGCATGCGGCCGGTGGCCTGGTGGGCGAGGGTTGCGTACTCGCCGTATTTCGGGTCGCCGAGCGGGCCGAACCGCTCGTCCTTCATCACCTCCATGATGGCCGTGAGCGCGTTCAGCGGATTGCGCAGTTCGTGCGCGACCTCGCGCAGCTGCGCCGCCGTGGCGTCGGTCATACGGGACTCGTCCTCCGCCGGGATCGAGTCGTTGTTCGATGCAGGTGCGGTCATCATACAGTCAGTATCCCACACCAGGGATTACCCGAAGGTTAACCTGCTCGGCCCCGCCATTGCCGGATTCCTGTTGCTGAGTGCGCCGGTAGCCGCGCAGTCAGGCCCTCCTCCGCAGGCGACGTCGGACCCGGCCCAGGCCGCGATTTACGGGCGCTGTCTGGTCGAGGCGCGCAATCAGCCGCAAGCCGCCTATGACGAGGCGCTCAGGTGGTTCGAGGCCGGCGGCGGGCTGCCGGCACGCCATTGCGCGGCGGTTGCCCTGATCTCCCTCAAGGCGTTCGCGGAAGGTGCGAGCCGGTTGGAACGCCTGGCAACCGAGGTCGAGGACTCCCGCCAGGACCTGCGCATCGGGCTGCTGACCCAGGCGGCTCAAGCCTGGCTGCTCGCCGGCCGCGCGGAGCGGGCGGAGCGCCTGCAGTCGCTGGTTGTCACCGCCCTGCCGGAAGATCCGGAGATCCGCATCGACCGTGCGATCACCCGACTGGGTCTGAAACAGTACTGGGAAGCCATCGAGGATCTCGACGCCGCGCTGGATTTCGGCGTTCCCGACCCCGAGATCTACCTCTACAGGGCGGTCGCCTACCGCTCCCTGGATGTCCTGGATCTGGCGTCTGACGACCTCGACCGGGCTTTGGCGCTCGACGGCGATCACCCGGAGGTCTGGCTCGAGCGCGGAGTGCTGGCGCGCAAGGCCGGTGACAGGGAGGGCGCGCGCACCGCCTGGCTGACGGTTCTACGCCTGGTCCCCAACGGACGGGCGGCGGATGTCGCCCGCGCCCAGCTGGAGGCGCTGGACGTCGCTCAATAGCGGAATTCCGGGCCCGACAGCCGGCGCTGCCGGTGCTCCGTCAGACCGCCTCTTCCGTTTCCTCAGGCGCCGCTTCGGCGTCCAGAATCAGTCCGGCGAATTCGGAGAGGAAAACCGAGCCTTTGACCGTCCGCTGAACCAGCACGCTGCGGCGGTCGCTGTCGTCGACCTTGCGTCTCAGGAAACCGAGTGCGCACAGCCGGTCCAAGGCGCGCGTCACCGCCGGTTTGGAGACGTTGAGGATGCTGGCCAGGCCGCGGACGGTATGCGGTGGGCTGGTCAGATACACCGACAGCAGGAGCGCCATCTGCCGGGCGGTCAGATCGGGCCCGTCACGCCGAACGCTGGCCAGCGTGGCCTGACGCCACAGATTGAGCACACGATGTTGATGATCGGAGCGGTGCATCGATCGGTTCGGGCTCCCCTTCCCCCCAGCTTCGATGTGGCAGGCCTTCGTTTCGCAGCCGGATTGACACTACCGATTCGAGACCGGAAGGAAAAGCGGGAACGGTGCCTGCATCACCCTTTGTAGCGATTTTCAATCAAACGGAACGCCGCCCGCACGCCCTGGGCCTCGCCGCCCTCGGGCCGACCGGGCCGTTCCTTGGGATTCCAGGCGATCAGGTCGACATGAATCCAGGGAATCGAGGACGAAACGAAATGCTCGAGAAACAGGGCTGCCGTGATCGCGCCGGCGAACGGTCCGCTGCCTGTGTTCGACAGATCCGCGATCTTGGTCTTCAGCATCGCCTTGTAGGGTTGGTGCAAAGGCAGCCGCCACAGCGGGTCCTCCTGCTCGACGCCATGGCGCAGCAGGTCGGCAGCGACCGTTTCGTCGTTGCAGAACATGGCCGGCAGTTCGGGGCCCAGGGCGACCCGGGCCGCTCCCGTCAAAGTGGCGAAATCGATCACCAGATCCGGGCTCTCGGTCATCGCTTCGTCCAAGGCGTCGCACAGTACCAGGCGGCCTTCCGCGTCGGTGTTGCCGATCTCGACGGTCGTGCCCTTTCGGGTCTTGATGATGTCCATCGGCAGAAACGCATTGCCGGACACCATGTTCATGACCGCCGGAACCAGGACACGCAGGCGCACCGGCAATCCCGCCACCATGATCATCCGCGCAAGCGCAAGGACCTGCGCGGATCCTCCCATATCCTTCTTCATCAGCAGCATGCCGTTGGACGGCTTCAGGTCGTAGCCGCCGGTGTCGAAGCACACCCCTTTGCCGACCAGGGTGACCTTCGGGTCCGTGGCCTTGCCCCAGGTGATGTCGATCAGGCGCGGCGCGTCGTCGGCTCCCCGCCCGACGGCATGGATGGTTGGGTAGTTCTTCTTCAGCAGCTGATCGCCGACCAGGACCGAGATCTTGGCTTTGAACTCCTTGGCGAGGGCCTTTGCGGCATCCGCCAGCTCGCTCGGGCGCAGGTCGGAGCCCGGCGTGTTGATCAGGTCGCGGGCCAGACCTGTTGCCGCCGCCGCGTTCTCGACATAGTCGCGATCGGCCGCCTTCGGCCAGACCAGCTCGGCCTCGACTTCGGCCATCGCGGTGTAGCGGGTGAACCGATAGGTGGCCAGCGCCCAGCCGGTCGCTGCCCGGGTCGCGTCGGCCGGGGTCAGATCGGCGTCGATCGCGTAGCGTCCGGCGGGCAGCGCGCCGGGCAGGCCCGCATAGTCCCAGGTGCCGGTATGCGTCAGGCTCTCGACCCCCAGCAGGACCCGGCAGAGCTGGCCGCCGCTGTCCGGCACCAGGGAGATCTCGCCGACTTTGCCTTTGAACCCGGTTGACGCGATCCAGGTCTTAACGCCGGTCTCCGCATCGACGGCCCAGGCCTCGAGGCTCGCCGCGGTGACCGGCGTGATGGGAATCGTCCCGGTGGTGGCGCGGGCGACAAGGTTGAAGGCCACGGCGTATCCTCCTGAGGCAGAGCAGGGTGCAAGTCGGGCCGCCGACCCTTGTTTCACGCCCGGGCGGTGCATGCTCACAGTCCAGGCGGATCGGCGCGTTCGCTTTCGGATATACTCGCGGAAGTGCAATCGGTACAAGCGAGCGCCACCGTCTCGCGATAGGGTCGCAGGGTGCGAATGGGGACCACCGGGATGCAAAGGGGTCGGTCATGTCCGACATGACGCTGGTCATCGGCAACAAGAACTACTCGAGCTGATCACTGCGCGCCTGGCTGGTGGTTCAGCACGCCGGCTTCACGCCGAAGGAGGTGCTGCTGCCCCTGGATGTGCCGGGCTACAAGGCCGAACTGCTGAAGCACTCGCCCTCGGGACGGGTACCCTGCCTGATCCACGGGGATCTGTCGGTCTGGGACAGCCTGGCGATCGGCGAGTACATGGCGGACATCGCACCACAGGCCCGGTTGTGGCCCGAGAACCTTGAGGCACGGGCCCTGGCACGGGCGATTTCGGCCGAGATGCACAGCGGCTTCAGCGCGCTGCGCACCCACATGCCGATGAACATGCGATCACGCTTCCCGGGCGAAGGGCGGAAGCCCGGGGTCCAGAAGGACATCGACCGCATCAAGGCGATCTGGCGGATGTGCCGGGACCGCTTTGCCGCCGACGGTCCGTACCTGTTCGGCGGATTCACCGTGGCTGATGCCATGTATGCCCCGGTGGTCAGCCGTTTCCGTACCTTCGAGGTCGACCTCGGCGAGACCGAACAGGCCTATGCCGACGCGATCTGGGCCGATGAGGCGATGCGGACCTGGGTCGAGGCCGCCGAGCACGAGCCGATGGTGATCGACTCGGCGGAGTTCTAGATCGGATCATGTTTTGACGGAAACACTCTGGTTTCCGGCACAACATGTGAATCCGATCTAAATCATAGAGTTAGAGCAGATTCACCTGTCAGATGGACCGCCAACGGCGATTCCATCTGACACGGATCTGCTCTAGATCCTGGACTGACAGCCGGGATTCGATCTAGTCGATCAGCGTGTCCGCGCGCCGGTCCGCCCGCTCGAAATGGACCGGTAGGGCTCGTCCATACAATTGCTGGGCACGCTCCGGTGTCGCCACCATGTCCGGTTCCTCGACATAGGACAGGATTGCGACGTAGCGCGGGCGGGCTCCGAAGAGGGGTGCGACCCGGTGGAGACTGTAGCGCCCCCGAAATAGCTGAAGGTCTCCGGGTTCGAGATGCAGTGTGCGGACCTGGTCAGACGTCCCGTCCAGGACACGGGCCACTTCGTCGAAGTTCTCGTTGCCCGCGTGGTTTCGGATCGCGGGCGCGTATTCGAAAGCACCGCCTTACTCGGCATTCTGAATGGCGAGCGTCACGGTGAAGTTGTTTGTATCGAAATGCCAGGGAAAGCCGGGGCCTTCTTCCGCCAAGTTGACGATCACGTCCGCCAGCGGGTCGGCATAGCGAAAGAACGCTTGCTCCTGCAGACAGTCGCGGATGAAGGCATCGAAGCCCGGTGCATCGTGAACCATCCGAAGCGCACCATCCGGCGCGAAATTGTCGGCCGGAACAAAGGCATTGGAGCGATCGAAAAACCGCCGTTTCGGGTGCATCACCGGCAGGCTGGGGTCGTCCTCGGTGAAATACGCATTCGTACGCGAGAAGGTCCGGTGGGCGTGGACCGCGGTGCGGTCGGCCTCCTCGGCCAGCAGCGACACTCCTGGCGCGGTCAGGAAACCGCGCAGCACCGCGCATCCATCCTGGGCCATTTCCCGGCGGGCCTCGGCGACCCGCTCGGCCAGGGCCGGGCCGGGGCGATCGATCGGATACCGTGAGAGATCGATAAGGTCGGTGTAGTCCATAAGGCGGCCCTCCGGATCCGTCGTACCCCCAGCTGATCTCACAGAGCCTGTTCTGTCTCTCGCGAATCCGACGTCTTCGCTCTCGGCGCGACCGCACGCATCATGGACGACCTCTTCAGCCAGCAGCCGGCCCCGCCAGGGCGCGAACCCGAGGGTAGTAGGCGTAGAGCGTGATGGCCCGCGCGCTCATGAACACGAGATAGGCCGCCCAAAGACCGTGGTTGCCGAAGGCGGTGGCCAGGGGCCAACCGGCCGCCAGGAAGATCGCGAGCGATGCCAGCATGGCGTTGCGCATCTCAGCGGTCCGGGTCGCGCCGATGAAGATCCCGTCTAGCTGGAACGCCCACACCGAAATCACTGGCAATACCATCGCCCAGAGCAGGTACTGGTCGGCGGTCGCCCGGACCGTCTCGATCCCGGTCAGCCCGTCGATCATCCAGCCCCCCACCAGCAGATACGTCGCCGAAACCCCGACACCGACAGCGGCCGCGCAGACCGTGCCGGCCCGCACCACCGCGTCCAGCTGCCGGCGGTCCCGGGCGCCGACGGAACGGCCCACAAGGGCCTCGGTGGCGTGGGCGAATCCGTCCAGGCCGAAAGCCGCCACCATCTGGAAGATCATCAGGACGGCATTGGCGGCCAGGGTGATCTCGCCGAGCGAGGCCGACCAGCTCATGAAGAAGGCCGAGCCGGTCAGCAGGCTGACCGTGCGCACGAAGATGTCGCCATTCACGGCCATCATGTCGCGCAGCCGCCGCCAGTCGAGAATCCGCCGCCGGTCGAACCGGCCGCCGGACGCATCAAGCAGGCGGCGCGCCAAAGCCAACCCGACCATGAGTCCGACCGTCTGGCCGATCACCGCTGCCCAGGCCACACCGTCGACATCCATGCCGACCCCGAACACCAGGACGACGTCGAGAACGACGTTGATGCCGTTGACGACCACCTGCTGGATGAGCCCATAGCGGGCGTTCTGCATGCCCAGGAACCAGCCCAGCAGGCCCTGATTGGCGAGTGCGAGGGGTGCGGCGATTGCGCGGATCGAGAAGTACTCCGCCGCGTGGCCCTGAACCGCCTCGGTGCCGCCGAGCCAGGTGAGCGCAAAATCGCCGATCGGCCCACGGGCGAGCGCCACCGCGCCGCCGAACACCCCCGCCAGCACCATGGCCCGGGCCAGCAGGGCGCGTGCCTCGTCCGGATTGCGCGCACCGACCGCTTGAGACACCAGACCGGTCGTGCCCATGCGCAGGAAACCAAACGCCCAGTAGACGTAGTTGAACACCAGAGTCCCGAGCGCGACCCCACCGATGAAGGCCGGATCGTCGAGATGTCCCACCACCGCCGTATCGGCGGCGCCGACCAGCGGCACCGTCAGATTGGACAGGATTAACGGCCAGGCGAGCGCCCAAACACGCGCATAGGTATTGCGCGGCTCAATCGGATCGGATCGGGTCGACGACATGCTTTGAAACCGATCGAAAGGTGGGCGTAGCGGGGCGGGACACCCACCCTATCCCACAATTCATCCGGGGACATCCCCGGGCAGGGACGCCTTGGTTAACCGTATAAGTCACTGAATTTTCTTCCAGAAACGACTGAAGGCCTGAGAGGGTCTCTCTCAGGCCTTCTGACGTTCGCGTCCCGGACGGGGCATCAGGTGGGGAGAGGGGGACATGCCCCGATCCGAAAGCACTTCCAACTTAGAGCTTCCTAATGTAATGTGCAATAGAATTTTTTATTTCAGAACGAAAGGCAGACCGGTGAAACGGAGGGTCTTCACACAACGCCGTCACGCCGAAATCGTCGCCCGACGGCGATTGAAGGTAGCGACCTGGATCGGCACACCGATCGCCGTCGCCGCCTTTGTCTGGGAGGTCGTCGCGGGTGCCGGGACCCCTATGCTCGGACCTGTTGCATTCGCGATGGTGATTGTCGCGTACACGTTATCAATGTTTCGCGTCCACTCCCTGACCGGCGAATGGACGTTCTTCTGAAAACGCCAGTGTTGTCAGGAGTTGGCGGCTAAGAAGTTGGCAGGCCGGGCGGCGGGTCAGTCCGCCGTCGCCGGCCGACGCCAGGGAAAGCGTGTCCCGTAGTCGCCCTCGAAGGCGTCCAAAGTGTCGGCATGGACCAGGGTCAGATCGATGTCGTCGCGGCCGGCCAGCAGGCATTCCTTCACGAAAGCATCGATCTCGAAGCGGAAGGGCTCGGCCTCGTTGGCGATCCGCACCGATTGCTGTTCCAGATCGACGCTCAAGGGAGCCGCCGGGTCGGCCTCGGCCATGGCCCAGATCCGCTCGATCGCCTCGATCGGCAGGACCACCGGCAACACTCCGTTCTTGGCGGCGTTGGAGCGGAAGATATCTCCGAAGCTCGGCGCGATGATGCAGCGGAAGCCGGCATCCGCCAGGGCGTAGACCGCCCCCTCCCGGCTTGATCCGCCACCGAAATTGCGATCCGCGACCAGGATCGGCGCCGCCTGATAGGCGGGCTGGTTCAGCACGAAGTCCGGCCGCAGCGACCCGTCGTCATCGCGGCGCAGGTCGTGGAACAGGTAATTGTCGTAGCCGTCGGAGCGCGGCTTGCGCAGGAAGCGGCCGGGCAGAAGCTGGTCGGTATCGACATTGGCGAGCCGCAGCGGCACCGCCGGTGCCGTCAGAGTCGTGAACGGCCTCATGCCCGCTCTCCGATCCGGCGCACATCGGTAATCCGGCCGGTCACGGCCGCCGCCGCCGCCATGGCCGGGCTCATCAGATGGGTGCGAGCCCCGGGGCCCTGGCGCCCGCGGAAGTTCCGGTTGGTGGTCGACGCGCAGCGCTCGCCCGGCGGCACCATGTCGCCGTTTGTGGCCGCACACATCGAACACCCGGAGTCCAGCCACTCGGCACCGGCCGCGGTGAAGACCCGGTCCAGCCCCTCGGCCTCGGCCTGGCGTTTCACCGCCGACGACCCGGGAACGACCATGGTCGGCACGGTGGTGCGGCGGTCGGTCAGGACGTCGGCCGCCGAACGCAGGTCCTCGATCCGGGCATTGGTGCAGGACCCGATGAACACCCGGTCGATCACCACGTCGGTCAGGGGTGTGCCGGGCCGCAGGTCCATATAGTCCAGCGCCTTCTCCAGGGTCGCGCGGCGCCCGCCATCGGCTTCCGCCGCCGGATCGGGGACGCGGTCGGTGACCGCCAGGGCGTGCTCCGGGCTGGTGCCCCAGGTCACGGTCGGGGCGACGGCGGCCCCGTCCAGGCGGACCTCGCGATCAAAAACCGCACCGTCATCGCCGTGCAGGTCGCGCCAGGAGGCCACCGCCGCCTCCCAGTCGGCGCCGGTCGGCGCATAGCGGCGGCCGTGCAGCCAGGCGAAGGTGGTGTCGTCCGGTGCGATCATGCCGGCACGCCCGCCGGCCTCGATCGACATGTTGCAGACGGTCATCCGGGCTTCCATGGACAGTGCGCGGATCGCGGTCCCGTCGTACTCAATGACATGTCCGGCCGCCCCGTCTGCCCCGATCTCGGCGATGATCGCCAGGATCAGGTCCTTGGCCGAGACATGGGCGCCCAACGTGCCGTCGACGGTGATCCGCAGGGTTTTCGGTCGTCTCTGCCAGAGGCTCTGGGTGGCGAGCACGTGGCTGACTTCCGACGCCCCGATCCCGAAGGCAAGCGCGCCGAACGCGCCATGGGTCGACGTGTGGCTGTCGCCGCAGACCAGGGTGATCCCCGGCTGGGTCAGACCAAGCTCCGGCCCCACCACATGAACGATCCCCTGGTCCGGGTCGTCGAGCCCGAACAGCCGGATGCCGTTGTCGGCGGCGTTGCTGTCGAGCAGCCGGATCATGGTGGCGATCTCGGGGTCGCTGGCGCCCGCCGACCGGTCGCGGGTCGGCACGTAGTGATCGGCGATCGCGAAGGTGAGATCGGGCCGCCGCACCGGCCGGCCGGCGCGCTGCAGCTTGTCGAAGGCGTGAAACGAGCCTTCATGGCACAGGTGACGGTCGATCCACAGCAGGGTCTGGCCGTCGTCGCGCGCCGTCACGGTGTGGGCGCGCCAGATCTTCTCGAACAACGTAAGGGACTCGGACATGGCCGCGAAGGTAGCCAGAACCGCCCGCTTGGCAAGGGGGCCCCTATACGTTGGATCCACCCTGCTTGTATTCCCGGCCCTGAGCCGGGACCTAGACTAGCAATCCGCTGGGACGATCGAGGGCAATCGACCAAACCCCAGCGCGTTCCATTCCTTGGTCCCGGCTCAGGGCCGGGAATACGCTCAGGTTAGTTCAGCGTATCTAGAGGGCACGCTACCCCACCTTCACCACCATCGGAATCCGGCGACCACCAGTTCGACCCGGCCGCCCCGGGCCGCTGGAACGATGTTGCTCAGCCCTGCGTTCGCAATAGCTCCGTCGCGGCCGTGTCCAGCATCCCGTCCTCGGAGACCACGACCCGGTAGTCCCGCGCCGCCGTCTCGATGCTGATCAGGTCATCAAGGACATCGGCCTGGACGTCGTCGGGCGCGCGCGCCAGAGGATCGCCATACCCGCCACCCGCCGGCCCTTGGCACTGGAAGCGGTCGCCCTTGGCGATGCGCATATGCGAGACCTTTGACGGCAGGTCGCGGGTGCCACCGGACTGCGCATGCAACTGGAGGCGCGCGGGGGTGCCGGATCCGCCGCCATCGAAGCCCCACGGCGCGAAGCCGTGACCCTCACCCTCGACGGAAGCCCCTCCGTCGACCAGGTATTCGAACTCGCGGATCGAGCCGAGCCCGCCGCGCCAGCGGCCGGCCCCGACCGCGTCCTCGCGCAACTCGTAGCGCGAGACCCGGAGCGGCAGGTGGGTCTCGATGTCCTCGATCGGGTTGTTCCGCGTGTTGGCGTACAGCGTGTCGACGGCGTCCATGCCGTCGCGGCCGTACCGGCCGCCATAGCTGCCCTCGAAGATCTCCATATGCACCCAGTGCCGGCCGTTCCGCAGACCGGAGAACGCGATCACCTTCAGGTTCCCGATGCCCGCCGAGACCTGGTGCGGGGTCGCCTGGGCCAGCGCCTTCATCACGGTGTCCGCCAACTGGTTGCCGGGGCAGAACCGCGCGATGGTCGGCGCCGGGAACACCGGATTGGCGAGGCACCCCAGCGGTGCGTGGATCTTGATCGGACGGGTCAGTCCGTCATTGACCGGGATGTGCCCGTGGACCGCGGTGTCGAGCAGGACCGAGCGGATGGTCAGCCAGATCGCGATGTCCGCGGTGCCGACCAGCGGCATGTTGATCGGCGCATCATCGACCTGGTCCGCGGTGCCGGTCAGATCGACCTCGATCTCGTCCCCGCGCACCCGAAGCGTGACAGCGATCGGCAGCTCCTTCTTGCGCGCTTCCGCCGCGTCCAGAAAGCCGTCGATGTAGGTGGTGACGGCATAGTCGCCGTCCGGCAAGGCGGTGATCGCGCCGCGCATCAGCCGCTCGGCGTGGTCCATCGCGCCTTCGCACGCCGCCTCCAGGGTGTCGATCCCATACCGGGCGATCAGGGCTTCGAAGCGCTCGGCACCGATCCGCGCGGCAGCGATCTGCGCTTCCATATCGCCGACCACCAGGTCGGAGACCCGGATGTTGTCACGCAGCACGTGCCAGACCGGTTCGACCTTGCGACCCGCGTCATAGACCTTGATCGCCTTGAACTGCAGACCTTCGGCGTAGGCGTCGATGGCGTCGACGATCCCGCAACTGCCCGGGGTCAACGCGCCGATATCCAGATGGTGGGCGGTGGTCCCGGCCCAGGCGACCAGGCGGTCGGCATGGAAGATCGGCACCATGAACGCAACGTCGGGGCCGTGACTGGCGCCGGAGTAAGCGTCGTTATGCATGATCACGTCGCCCGGGCGCACCGTCTCTCCGCGCTCGGCCATGATCCGGTTGATGCCCTGGATGTAGCCCGGGATCGGCCCCGACTGCAGCGGAGTGGACTGGGCGGATTCCGCCAGGCCCCTGCCCTGGGCATCGACCAGACCGGCGCCGAAATCCTCGGACTCCCGGATGATCGAGGAATACGACATGCGCATCAGGCGGTAGCCCATCTCCACCGCGATGTTCTCCAGCGCCCTCTGGATCACCGCGACGGTCACCGGATCGATGGCCGGCGGCGCTTCGGTTTCGGCGGCGGCGCTCATGACGGTGCTCCCTTCTCGATCAGCAGGTTGCCCTGGGCGTCCATCCGGGCGGTCCAGCCCGGCGGCACCACCGTGGTGGTGTCGGTCTGCAGGAACACCGCGGGCCCGACCACCTCGGCGTCGATCGGCGGCGCGAAACGGTCGATGAACGGCGTCGGGTAGCGCCGCAAACCGCCGTCGGTGGCGAAGACACAGTCGCCGGTGCGCACCGTCGCCGTCGCGATATCCGCGCCGCCCTTGACGTCAGGGGCGGCGATCTTGGCGACCTCGCCACGGGCGGTGACGCGGACATTGACGATCTCGATAGGGCTGTCGGCAAAGGCGTGGCCGTACTCGGCGATATGGGCATCGGCGAAGGCCTGGAAGACACCGGCCAGGGCATCTGGCGTCATGGCCCCCTCGGGAAAGGCGACGCGCAGTTCGTAGCCCTGGCCGACGTAGCGCAGATCACCGGCTCGCCGGAACCCGACCGAGGCGGGGTCGACCCCGTCGGAGCGCAGTTGCTCGGCGAGTTGCGCCTCCATAGCGGCGAAATCGCTGTCGAGACGGCGTGCATCGACCGCGTCGCTGACCTGGAATGCGGTGCGGATGGCGTCGTATTTCAGATCCGTGGTCAGCAGACCGACCGCCGAGGTGATGCCGGGATAGGCCGGCACCAGAACAGTCGGAATGTCCAGCACGTCGGCGACGTCGACCGCGTGCAGCGGGCCCGCCCCGCCGAACGCCACCAGCACGAAGTCGCGCGGATCCAGGCCCTTCTGCACGGTGCGCGAGCGGATCGCGTTCGCCATGTTGGCGTTGATGATGGTCAGGATCCCGCTGGCCGTCTCCTCAACCCCCATACCCAGTTGGTCCGCCAGAGCTGAGATGACCCGGCGCGCCGCACCGGTATCGAGGGACATCTCGCCGCCGAGAAAATTGCCAGGGTCGAGCCGGCCGAGCACCACATGAGCGTCCGTGACCGTCGGCTGGTCGCCGCCATGGCCGTAGGCGGCCGGACCCGGGCGGGCACCGGCGCTGCGCGGGCCGACCCGGAACGCCCCGCCGCCATCGGTGGCGGCGATGGATCCGCCGCCGGCGCCAATCGTGTGGATGTCGATCATCGGCGCGAGCACGGGGTAGCCGCCGATCCAGGTATCGCGGGCGGTCGCTTCGGCAAACGCCCCGTCGACGACGATGCCGATATCCGCCGACGTTCCGCCGACATCGAAGGTGATCAGGTTGTCGTGGCCCGACAGCGCGCCGCTCCACGCCCCGCCCAGGACGCCGGCCGCCGGGCCCGACAGCAGCGTGAGGATCGGCTTGTCGGCCACCATCGTCGCGGTCGCCGCCCCGCCGTTGGACCCCATGACGTGCAGGTCGGAGCCGATCCCGCTCCCGCCCATGCTGGACTCGAGATGGGCGACGTAGTCCCGGACCTTCGGACCGATGAAGGCGTTCATCGCCGCCGTGGTGAACCGCTCGAACTCGCGGAATTGCGGCGACACGGACGACGAGGTCGTCACGAAACAGTCGGGATACTCCTCGAGCACGATGGCCCGGGCCCGCTCTTCATGGACCGAGTCGAGGTAGGAGAACAGAAAGCAGACTGCGATCGCCTGCACCCCGGCCGCCTTCAGGTCCCGGGCCGCCTGGCGGACCGCATCCTCATCCAGCGTGTGCAGGACGTCGCCCGATGGTGGCACCAGCCGCTCGCGCACCGTCTTGCGGTGGCGGCGGCACACCAGCGGGCGGTCCTGCCAGGGGATCTCCTGCATGATCGAGTAGTGCTGCAGGCGCTGGTGGCGACCGATATGCAGGATGTCGCGATAGCCCTCGGTGGTGATCATCCCGGTAACGGCACCGTCGTATTCCAGCACCGCGTTGGTCGCGATCGTGGTGCCGTGCAGCAGGTGGTCGATCGCCCCCGGATCGACGCCCTGGCGGTGGCAGAGTTCGAGCGCCCCGGCGATCACCCCCCGAGACGGGTCGTCCGGTGTGGTCGGCGTCTTGTGGATCGTGGTGTCGCCGGTTTCGGTATCGGTGAACACCAGATCGGTGAAGGTTCCTCCGACATCGACGCCAATCAGCTGCACGGCCTGGCCCTCCCCGGCTCGGTGTTCAAGGTGACCTGTCCCATGGTCTGTCCGGCGGGGCCGCGCTGGCCAGCGTCCCGGTGTAGGTTTTGGCGCGCGGGTAGGCGTAGCCGCCGCGCTTGCAGGTCGTGATGCCGAGGCCGACCAGGGCTTCGGCGAACTTCACGGCGGCGGCGACCCCGTCGATCACCGGCACGCCGGTCTCCCGGCTCAGGGCGTCGGCCAGGTCGGTCATGCCGGCGCAGCCGAGCAGAACCGCCTCGGCGCCGTCCTCCTCGATCGCGGCCAGGACCTCGCTGCGCACCTTGGCCGCCGCCGCGTCGCCGTCCTCTTCCAGGGCCAGGACCGGAATCGCGGCGGCCCGGACCCGTCGACACTGGCGCTCAAACCCGTAGCGCAGCGCCAGCGCCTCCATGATCGGGACGGCCCGGGGCAGCGTGGTGACCACCGAGAAGCCGTGACCGACCATCGAGGCGGCCGCCATCGCGGCCTCGCAGATCCCGAGGACCGGTACGGCGACCATTTCGCGGCAGGCATCCAGTCCCGGATCATCGAAGCAGGCGACCACCACGGCGTCGGCCCCGGCCGCGACACCCTTGCGGGTCTCCTCCAGCAGGCCGGGCAGGCAGTAGACCTCGTCATAATGGCCTTCGATGCTGACGGGTCCGTCGGCCGGATTGACCGCAACGATCTCGGTCCCCGGCGCGGCGATGGCGACAGCGGTGTCGCGGATCTTGTCGGTCATCGACGCGGTGGTGTTGGGATTGACGACCAGAATGCGCATGACGGCTACACCAGTCCTTTGCCGGCGTCGGAGCCAAGGCGCCGCTGGCGCCAGCGGAACAGCGCGACAAGGCCGAGGCAGGTTGCGATAACCACCAGCGACAGGGCGGTGGTGTAGGCGCCGAGGGCGTAGATCACCGGGGTGGTGACGTTGGTCTGCATGGCCTGGAGCTCGAGCGGCAGGGTGTTCAGCGCACCGACCGACTGCGAGGTCCGGGCGATCTCGTCATAGGACAGGGTGAAGCCGAACAGGGCGACGCCGATCAGGCTGGGCGCCACGATCGGCAGCACCACGAAGCGCACGGTCTGCCGGCCGTCGGCGCCGAGATCCCGCGCGGCCTCCTCGTAGGCCGGATCGAACCGGTTGAAGACCGCGAACATGATCAGGAGCCCGAACGGCAGGGTCCAGGTCAGGTGCGCGCCGAGCGCGGAGCTCCACCAGGTCCGCTCGATCCCCAGCAGCTCGAACATCGAGCCGATGCCGAGGCTGACCACGATGGACGGCATGATCAGGCTGGCGATCACGATGTAGAACAGCACACCGCTGCCGCGAAAACGGGTGCGGAACGCCAGGCCCGCCAGGAAGGCGATCACCACGGTGAGAACCATGACGATCAGCCCGAGCTGAAACGACCGGCCGAAAGAGCCCCAGATGTCGCCGATCGACTGCGGGCGGAAGATGTCGGCGAACCAGTGCAGCGATACCCCGTTCATCGGGAAGGTCAGGCCGCCATCTGGGCCCTGGAAGGCCAGCAGAATCACCGCCAGCATCGGGCCGTAGAGGAACAGCACGAAGGCACCGAACACGGTTGCCAGCACATAGAAGCTGCGGGGCCGCGCACCACGCTGCATCTCACAGCTCCTTGCGCACGTCGGCGAACCGCATCAGCACCATGATCAACAGGATCACGACGCCGAGCAGCACCATGGCGTTGGCGGCGGCGGGCGGGAACTGCAGGTAGGACAGCTCGGTCGAGATCGCCTTGCCGACCGAGGCGACCTGACCTCCGCCGAGCACGTTCACAGTCACGAAGTCGCCCATGACCATGGCGATCACGAAGATCGAGCCGATGGCGATGCCGGGTTTGCAAAGCGGGATCACCACGTGCCAGACCGTCTGCCACCCGGTCGCGCCGCCGTCGACCGCGGCCTCCAGCAGCCGTCGGTCGATCCGCATCATCGAGTTGAAGATCGGCACGATCATGAACAGCGTGTACAGGTGGACATAGCCGACGATCACCGCGAACTCGCTGAACAGCAGCCATTCCAGCGGTGCGTCGACGATGCCGAGTCCGACCAGCGCCTTGTTGACCAGGCCGTTGCGCCCCAGCAGCGGGATCCAGGCGATCATGCGGATCACGATCGAGGTCCAGAACGGAATCGTGCACAGCAGAAACAGCACGATCTGGAACGTCAGGGTACGGACGTGAAAGGCCAGGAAATAGGCGATGGTGAAGCCGAGCACCAAGGTGATCGCCCAGACGATCAGGCTGAACTTCAGGGTGATCAGGTAGGTGTTGTAGGTCACCTCGGCGGTGAACACGTCGACGTAGTTCACGAAGGCGAAATCGGGAATCAGGATCTGATAGGTCTGGTAGTCGAAGAAGCTGACCACGACGACCATCGCGATCGGCAGCACGAAGAACACGAGGAACACCGCGCTCAGCGGTGCTGCCTGCAGATATGAGAAAAGCTGGCGTCGAGGCTGCATCTGGTCGGGCTCTCGGTTGCCGGTCGGCACAGAGCCCGGGCCGGTCGCGAAACCGGCCCGGGATCGTCAGTCGGGTCAGGCGGCGATGAACTCGTTCCACTTGCGGACCATGTAGCGGTCCTCGTCCATCACGGTGTTCCAGACCGTCACGTTGCCCATGCGGTCCCAGAACGAGCCGCCGTCGCGGACGGCGCCGGCGGGTTCGATCTTCTGGCCGGTCGGGCTCACAATGTCGGACTGCGCCGTCTTGCCTTCCATCCAGAAGCCCCATTCGTCCTCGGACATGTACGGCTTCGCGGTCTCCAGCACGGCGGTGTAGTAGCCCTGGCGGTTCAGGAACGCGCCGGTCCAGCCGGACATGTACCAGTTGATGAACTCGTAGGCCGCATCCAGCGTCCTGCCCTCGAGGTGCGACGGCAGTCCCAGGCCGCCGGCCCAGGCGCGATAGCCCTCCTTCAGCGGCTGATAGATGCAGGGCACGCCCATGGAGCGGACCTTGGTAACGGCGGGCGACCACATGGACTGGATGATGACCTCACCAGACGCCATGAGGTTGACGCTCTCGTTGAACTCCTTCCAGAAGGCCCGGAACTGGCCGTCCTTCTTGGCCTCGGTCAGCACCTTCATGGTGGCGTCGATTTCGACCTTGGTCATGTTGCCCTTGTCGCCATAGCTGACGAATCCGGACGCTTCACAAACCATCGCGGCATCCATGATGCCGATGGAGGGGATGTTCAGGATCGACGCCTTGCCCTTGAATTCGGAGTTCAGCAGTTCGGCCCAGGAGCCGATCGGGCGATTGATCAGATCGGGACGGATGCCGAGCGTGTCGGCGTTGTAGACCGTCGGGATCAGGGTCATGTACTGGCTGGGCTCGGCCGCGAACTTGGTCGACTCTTCCGCTTCGAGATAGCTGACCTTGATCGGCGCGATGCCCTGGCGGGACATCTTGGTTCCATCCGGCAGCGCGCCCTTGGTGAAGATCGGGACGATCTGGTCGTAGTACTTGATCTTCGTGACGTCCATGCCCTTCAGCTTGCCGCTCGGCACGATCTTCTTGAGCATCCAGTACTCGGAATCGAGCATGTCGAAAGAGGTCGGCTGGGTCACCGCCCGCTTCACCACGTCGTCGGAGGTGAGCGAGGTGTACTGGATGGTGAAGCCGAGATCCTCCTTGGCCTTGTCGGCCAGTTCCTTGAACTGGTTCACGCCGGTACCGGCGATCCTGAGCGTGATCGGGTCGCTCGCGTGAACGAACGGCGCGCCGGTGATCAGGCCGGCGCCTGCGACCGCCCCCGCCGCGGTCCCTTTGAGTACCGATCGCCGGGACACGGTCCTGGCGAGAACACCCTTGGTCTCGGTGTCGGGTTTCTTGTTCTTGGTCATCGTAAACCTCCTTGCTAGATGCCCCTCCGCTCCGCACTCAACCAGTGCAGATCGGACGGACTCCACGCCGCGCGTACGGCATCGCCGACGCTGAGGTTCTGGGTGAAAAAGTCGCGATCGGGCAGGGAGACGGTGAAGTCTCCGGCACCTGGAACGTCCAGGCGCAGCTTGACCCAGAGGCCGAGGTACTCGATCGACACGATCGAGGTCGCCATGCCGTTGAAGGCGGGCGTGTCAGCCGCACCGCTGTCGTCGCCGACAGCCTTGAGGCGCATGTCGGCGGGGCTGAGCTGAATCTTGTCGGACCGGATCGCGACGGCGACGCTGTCACCGACCGTCAGCCCGTCGGTTGGCAGCGCAAAGCGGATGCCGCCGTCGCCGACCACAATCGCCTGGCCGGCCTCCCGGGCGCTCACGGTCCCACTCAGGATGTTGTGGCCGCCAATGAACCGGGCGACGAACACGTTGGCCGGACGCTCGAAGATCTCGCGCGGTGACCCGACCTGCTCGATCTGACCGTCATTCATCACCACCACGAGGTCGGCCAACGCCATCGCCTCCTCCTGGCTGTGGGTCACGTGGATGAAGCTGATCCCGAGCTCGGTCTGCAGGCGTTTAAGCTCCTCGCGCATGCGCACCCGCAGGAAGGGATCGAGCGCCGACAGCGGCTCGTCCAACAGCAGGACCTCGGGTTTGGTAACCAGGGCGCGGGCCAGGGCGACGCGCTGCTGCTGGCCGCCCGAAAGCTGGCTCGGCAGCCGGCCGGGATGCTGGTCCATCTCGACGAGCTTGAGGTAGTCGAGCGCGGCCGCCCGGCGTTCGGATTTGCCGTCGCCGCGCATGCGCAGGCTGAAGGCGACATTGTCGAGGCAGCTCAGGTGCGGAAACAGCGCGTAGTTCTGGAACATCATCGCCGTACCGCGCCGGGCGGGCACGAGGTCGGTGATGTTCTCGCTGCCGATCAGCACGTCGCCGGCGGTCGCCGTCTCGTGGCCGGCGATCATCCGCAGGGTCGTCGTCTTACCGCAGCCCGACGGGCCGAGCAGACAGCAGTAGGTGGATCCGGGGATCCGCAGGTCGATCGCGCGCACCGCCTCGGTGGCGTCGAAACGCTTGGTCAGTGCGACCAGTTCAATATCGGATCCCGTCGTCCCCACGCCCCGTTCCGTGCAGGTTTATTGTCGTCACCGCTCGACTCCGCGCCAGGGCAGCTCGGGGTCGCGATTTTCATGTTGCTTTGCAGGATGCGTGCCAAACGGTGAATGCCCGGATATGCGGGCTTTTGGCGGCTCGATTGGCACCGACTCTGCTCAACCAACGGGCGGCGCTGATCAACAAATATGCAGAGTCGATCGCGCGCACCGCAGCGCGCGGCCCCCCGGGGCGGGGATACGGTTTACCGTAGATGTCCCGCTTCACCACATCTGTATTCCCGGCCTCGTGCCGGGACCTAGAATGGAGCGCGCTGTGGTTTGGTCGATTGCCTTGGACTGTTCCCGCAGATTGACGGCCTGGGTCCCGGCACGAGGCCGGGAATACGCTTTGGTTAGTTCTGCGTATCTGGAGAGCACCCTACCCGCCCTTCACCACCATCGGGATCCCGGCGACGACCAGCTCGACCCAGTCGGCGCGGGCCGCCAGGTCCTGGTGCAGGCGGCCGGCCGCATCGCGGAAATCGCGGGCCAGCTTGTGCTCGGGCACGATGCCGAGGCCGACCTCGTTGGCGACCAGGACGGCCGGCCCGCCCGGCGCGTCGGCCCAGCCCAGCAACCCGCCGCAGGCGGCCTCCACATCGCGGTTATGGACCATCACGTTGGTCAGCCAGGTGGTCAGGCATTCGACGATGACCACCCGGCCCGGCCGCGCCTCGCGGGCCAGCGCCGTCGCCAGATCCAGCGGTTCCTCCACCGTCGTCCAGCCGCGATCCGCGCGGTCGGCGCGGTGGCGGGCGATGCGGGCCGCCATCTCGTCGTCGATCGCCTCGGCGGTGGCCAGGTAGACGATCTCGGCTCCACTTTCAGCGGCGAGGGCCTCCGCCCGGCGCGACTTGCCGGAGCGCGCCCCGCCGAGGATCAGCGCCAGCATCAGAGGGCGGCCGCCGTTGCCAGCAGTGCTGTCGACTCGTGCGCGAACATGCCGCCATTGCCGTGGGCGAGCGCGATCGTGGCGTCGGCGACCTGGCGGGCGCCGCACTCACCGCGCAGCTGACGCACGGCCTCGACCGTGGTGAAAATCCCGAGCATGCCCGGATGGGTGCAGGACAGCCCGCCGCCATAGGTGTTGAACGGCAGCGCTCCGCCCGGCCGCAGCCGGCCGTCGCCGACATAGGCCCCGCCCTCGCCCTTTTCACAGAAGCCAAGATCCTCCAGCAACATCACCGCGTTGATGGTGAAGGCGTCGTAGAGCTGGACCACGTCGACATCACCCGGCGTCAGCCCGGCCATGGCGAAGGCCTCGCGCCCGCTCTGCACCGCCGCCGTGGTGGTCAGCGACGGCATCATCGAATACTGGCGGTGGGTGTGGCCGCCGGCACAGCCGAGCAGGTAGACCGGGTCGCGCGGCAGGTCCCGGGCCCGCTCGGCCCGGGTCATCACCACCGCCCCGCCGCCATCGGTCACCAGACAGCAGTCGCGCACCGACAGCGGGTCGCAGACCATGCGCGAGGCCAGCACGTCCTCAACGCTAAGCGGGTCGCGGTGGAAAGCCTCGTCGTTCATCGCTGCCCACATCCGCGCCGCCACCGCCACCTCGGCCAGCTGCTCGCGGGTGGTGCCGTACTCGTACATATGCCGGGCCGCCGACATGGCGTAGCCGGCGATCGGCGCCCGCAGTCCGTAAGGTTTCTCGTAGGGCAGGTTCTCCATGCCCGAGGGCGAGTGCAGGCGCCCCGACGCGGTGCGCTGGTTCGAGCCGTAGACGATCAGCGCGACGTCGCAGAGCCCGTTCTCCAGCGCCAGTGCGGCATGCTGCATCTGGATCACCGCCGACGAGCCGCCGACGATGGTCGCCTCGGTGAAGCGTGGTTCGATGCCGAGATACTCGGCGTAGGTCAGGGCCGGAAACACCGCGTGCATCGAGACCGCGAACAGCCCGTCGACATCCTTCAGCGTCAGCCCGACATCGGCCAGCGCGGCCCGGGCGGCATCGGCGGCAATCTCCATATGGCTGAAGCCTGGCGCCTCGCCGAGATGGGCGGTGGCGGCCCCGACAATCGCACTCCGTCCGCGCAGCGACCAGGTCATGACGCCCCTCCCGGTGCCGGATCGAACACCACGACGGTCTGGCCGTCCTGTTCGGTGAGCCGCGCGGTCACCGCCATGCCGATGGTGACGTCCTCGGGGGCGATCCCCTCGACCCGGCTCATCATCCGCACGCCTTCCTCGAGTTCGACCAGGCAGACGTTGTAATCGCCGCCCTGCTCGGCCCGTCGGCGGATCACTGTGGTCGAGTACACGCTCCCCAGGCCCGTCGGCGTCACCCACTCGAACCCGTCAGCGCCGCAGTTCGGGCACATCACCCGCGGCTGAAACACATACACGCTGCAGGATCGGCAGCGCTGCAGCCGCCAGTCCCTGGCCTCGAGATGGGCGAAGTAGGTCGCGTCGGGTCCGCCGCTGGTCACTGAATGCCTCCAGTCATCTGCCTAGTTGAACCAGTATCCGGCGGCCACAGCCAGGGCGGCAAAGAGAACCAGCGGAATGATCTTCTGAACCAGCCCCCAACGCCCCGGAGGCGCCGTGCCGGTTCCACGGCATGAGGGGCAGGTCTGGCCTTCCGCGCTCCCGTAGACCAGACGCCCGGTTCCCTGGCAGAGATCGCAGTGGGCCGCCATGGGCTCTAGACCACCCGACCCTGGGCCCGGGCGCGCGGGTCGCCGACGGCGACCGCGGTGCCGTCGGCCTCGACCGCGATGGTCTGGCAGACCGCCATCATCGGGTCGCGAACCTTGAGCGCGGTCAGGGTTAGGCCGAGCTCGCCGGCCACGGTCCCGGCGATTTCGGCCATGTCCGGATCGCACATCATCACGTCTTCCTCGGCGTGCAGGCGCGGCTCCCGAACCGCCCGTTCCAGGGGCAGGCCGCGGCCGAGGTGGTGAAACAGGATCTGCATCAGGGCGGTGACGATCCGGGTCGCCCCGGAGGCGCCGATCGCCATCGCAGCCCGGGTGCCGTCGAACACCAGGGTCGGCATCATCGACGAGGCCGGCCGTTTGCCGCCCTGGATCGAGTTCGGGCTGCCCTCCCAGGCATGGAACAGCCGCATCTGGTTGTTCAGCAGAATGCCGGTCCCTGGCACGGCAACGCCGGAATGGTTGTTGTTGGAGAAGGTGATGCAGGCGGCACTGCCCGCGACGTCGAAGGCGCTCAGGCTGGTGGTCTCGGCACTCTCGCTCGGGACCGGGACGAACCCCGGGTCGCCGAGGCCGAGACGGCGGCTGGCGAAGGTGTCGAGCATGGCGCGGGCCAGGGCCCGGGCGCGGGCCAGGGACTCGTCCGGTACGCCGGCGGCGTCGAGGGCCGCCAGACCGCGGGCCACCATGAACCCGGTCGAAGGCGGTCCGACGGTGGCGATCCGCCGGCCGTGATAGTCGCCAACGGCCGGCGCGCGGCGCATCGTGCGGTAGCTCGCCAGATCGTCGGCGGTCATGAAGCCGCCGTTCGCCGCCATGTCATCGGCGATGCGGGCGGCGAGGTCGCCTTCGTAGAATGCCCGGGAGCCATGCGCAGCCACCTGCTCGAGGCTGTCGGCGTAGTCGGCCATCCGCATCTCGTCGCCGGCCTCGTACAGCGATCCGTCCGCCTTGAGCAGCATCGCCGCCGTCGCCGGCGTGTGCGCGAGGTTGTCGGCCGACCGGCTCATCCGCAGCGCCGCCTTGGGCGCCACCCGGAAGCCGTTCCGACCGAGCCGGATCGCCGGCGCCATGATCTCGGCGAGCGGCAGGCGGCCATAGTCCTCGGCCGCCCGGCAGAGACCGGACGCGGCCCCCGGGACCGCGACCGAGCGGTGCCCGATCTCGTTCGCCCGGTCCTTGACCTTGATGGTGTAGTCGCCCAGCGGGTCCACCGCCTGGTACAGGCTGTAGCGGGCCGCCGCCGGGGCGCTGCCGATGAAATCCAGCGTGGTGGTCGTCCCGCTCGGGGCGTGGTGCAGGGTCATGAACCCGCCGGCTCCGAGCCCGCTGTCGAGCGGCTCCACCACGCCCATGGCGAAGGCCGTGGCGATCACCGCGTCGACCGCGTTGCCGCCGTTCTCCAGAACCTCGACCCCGACGGCAGCGGCGTCGGGATTGCCGCAGGCGACGGCCCCCTTGGTCATGGTCTTGCGTTCGAAGCCGACCCAATCGGCGTTCGGGTCCATCCCGTCGGGCATGGTCGTGATCCTCCGCCGCGCGCGGAAACCGGCCGCGGCTGTCAGAGATTTGTGGTGAAAGGCTAGACAAAGCCCAACGACCCACACAAGTTCTGTTCGCCGCAGGCACTCCTGCTGGCACAGACATCCGTCCGCCCCTTCACCAATGAGGCCCATCGTGAGCGCGCAGCCCACCGTTCTGCTGATCGGTAAGAACTCCATCCGCCGTGCCGACTTCCTGGCGGAGAACACCCGCACCGACTTCCGGTTCGTGTCCTGCGACCCGACCGAGGAGCCCGAGCGGTTCAAGAAGGTGATCCCCGAGGCCGACGTCCTGGTCGGCGGCTCACGTGAGAAGGTCCCGGCGTCGAACCGGCTCAAGCTCTATCAGATCCCGTTCACCGGCTACGACTGGATCACCCCGGACGACCTGCCGAAGGGGGTGCTGTTCTGCAACACCCACGAGCACGAGACGACGATCGCCGAGCACATCCTGCTGGGCATGCTGGAGTTCCAGGTCGAGCTTATGCGCGACTCCCACCCGATGATGGTGGAGAAGTCCTACAACGGCCGCTCGATCTCGGGCGGGCCGATGCACCGCGAGATGCGGGGCGCCACCGTCGGCATCGTCAGCTACGGTCATATCGGCCGCGAGGTCGCCCGGCGCTGCAAGGCGTTCGACATGCGGGTGGTGGCGGTCAGCCGAACCGTGCGCGACGAGGGCGACCTGGTCGACGCCTACTGGACCGTCGAGGACGGCCTCGACCGGCTGCTGGCGGAGAGCGACTTCGTGATCGTCTGCGCGCCGCTGGACGAATCCACCCGCGGGATGATCGGCGCCGACCAGTTCAAAGCCATGAAATCCGACGCGGTGATCTGCAATGTCGGCCGCGGCGAGGTGATCGACGAGGCCGCCCTCTATGAGGCGCTGTCCTCGAAGCGGATCCGCGGCGGCATCATCGACGTCTGGTACGTCTACCCGTCCAAGGACGACCCAAACCCGTGGCCCTCGCGGTTCCCGTTCCAGAAGCTCGACAACGTCATCCTGTCGCCGCACAACTCGGCCTGGACCGAGCCGATGACCACGCGGCGCTGGCTGTTCGTGGCCAAGCAGCTCGACCGGTTCGCCGAAGGCAGCGACCTCGAGAACATCTGCTTCGAGGGGACGGCCTAGAGCAGATCCGTGTCAGATGGAATCGCCAAAGGCGATCCATCTGACCGGTGAATCTGCTCTAACTCGATGATTTAGATCGGATTCACACGCTTCGCCGAAAACCAGGGTGTTTCCGTCAAAACGTGATCCGATCTAGGGAATCGCAGGCTCGCACCTCCACACGTCATCCCCCCGGATTAAATCCGGGGGGAACCCGCACGACGATGCGGGTGACGGCCGGGACCCGGAGGCCGCGGGAGGTCCCGGTCTCGACCGGAGGGTCGAACCGGGATGACGGGGCATAGAAATCCCGGTCCGTACAAACCGCGACTTCCCGGACTAGCGCCGGGACCCAGACCGGCCCGCCGAGGGGGCCCCGCTGGAGAACGTCTGCTTCGAGGGAACGGCGTAGGCTCGAGTCAGCCCAGCACCGCCTTGCGGATCAGGTTCACCCCCATCGGGACCATGGCCAGGAAGACCGCCTGACGGAACCGGGTCTGCGGCAGGAACCGGCGCACCCGGGTGCCGAGCGCCATCGCCGCCAGGGCCGCCGCCAGGGCCGCCAGAGAGAGCGGCAGTGTCTCCTGGGTGATGCCGCCATTGGCGGCGATCGCCACGACCCAGACCAGGCCGGTCAGGAAGAACGACAGGCCGATGCCCTGCACGTACTCATCGCGGGTCAGGCTGAGGCTGGCGAGGTAGACGGCGATCACGATGCCCTGGCTGCCGGTCATCCCGCCGATGATCCCGGAGACCAGCCCGACCGGCACGGCCAACGCCGCCTCGCTGCGGCGCGGAACGACCGGAATGGTGCCGAGCACCTGAAACAGCGCATTCGCGATCAGCAGACAGCCGAGACCGAGCTGCATCCAGCGCGGATCGACGGCGAACAGGATCTCGGTGCCGAACCACAAACCGACCGCCGCCGCGGCGTTGAGCACGCCGAAGCGCCGGGCCAGCGCGCCCATGGCGCCGACCTGGATCACCTGCCAGAGATTGGTGACGAGCAGCGGGATGATCAGGATCCCGACGGCGGTGCGCAGATCGACGACACTGGCCATGATCGCCGCCGAGATCGTCGGCAGCCCGAGCCCGACAACCCCTTTGATCGCCCCCGCGACAGCGAAAGCGAGAACGACGAGGAGCAAAAGGCCGGGATCGGGGAGGGAAAGGACATGCATGGGCTGCGGGTATAGGCGAGCGCAGCCCCGACGTCATCCCGGCGGAACCCGCACGTCATCCCGGTTCGAGCCTTGGTCGAGACCGGGACCCCCTGCACCCGCCAGGTCCCGGCCGTCGCGCTGCTCCGCCGGGATGACGGGGTTTGCCGTTCAAGCTCCCGCACTTCCCGGCCTTGTGCCGGGACCCAGACTGCCAGCGCGCTGGAGCGTGGACGCAACAGCCCGATCGCCTCAGCGCGCTGATCCCTGGGCTCCGGCGCCGGCCCAACCCCGGATTAAATCTGGGGCGGGAATACGAAACTTGGGGGTCGCAGATGGATTAAGGGCGTCCCGCCTCGCGTAACGCCTCGAGCAGGGGCGCGGTCATCGGGTTGCGCGCACCACGTTCGCGTTCGATCAGCCCGACCCGACGCACCGCCTGAGGGTCGCCGAACGGCACCACGCGCAGCCGATCGGCAAGCGCCGGCGTGATCGAGCCGGCCGGTGCCACCGCCACACCGAGCCCACGCTCGACCATGGCGAGGATCGCCTCTATCGAATCCAGCTCCATCGCTTCGACCACGGCTATCCGGCGCTGGCGCAACGCGCCGTCAATCACCCGCCCGACGCCGGTGCGCCGGTTGAAGCGCACGAACGGCAGGGTCCGCAGCAGGTCGCGGTCGCGCGCGCCGACGGCGGAGGCCGGTGCCGCAACGACCAGCGGTTCATCCAGTACCGGCTTCAGGACCAGCCCCCGCTCCAGCCGCGGGGTCTCGGTGACGACCGCGGCGTCGAGCGCCCCCTGGGCGACGCGACGCACCAGATCCGCCGACAGGCCGGACTCGACCCGGATCCGCAGATCGGGCGCGCGCTCGGCCAGACGGGCGAGCGCGTCGGGGACAAGGCCGGTGGCAGCGGTCGGAATGATCCCGAGCCGCAGCCGCCCGCGCACGGTCCCACCGGCCGCCACCGCCTGGATCTCCTCGGCCAACCGCACCAGATCGCGGATCCGCGGCAGCAGGGTGTCGGCGGTCTCGTTCAGGGCGGGTGGGCGGCGGGTGCGGTCGAACAGCGCCGTTCCGAGCTCATCCTCCAATGCCTTCATCTGCATGGAGACCGCCGACTGGGTAACGCCGACACGGTCGGCGGCGGCGGCGAAACTACCGCTGTCGGCAGCGGCCAGCAGGGTCTCCAGATGGCGGATGTTCATGGCGTATCTTAAGATTATTTGATTTTGTGTATCAAGATTATTCGCTTGTCTTAAGTTCATACGGGGCGCACCATCATCACCGTTTCGTGATCGCGCCGCTCCCGATAGCGGTGGGGAAAAGAAATGCTGCGGGAGGATGATCGATGAGCTTTGGACTGACCCCGGCACAGGAAGCGCTGCGCGCCCGTGCCCGTGAGCTTGCCGAGCAGGTGATCGCGCCCCGTGCCGCCGAGGTCGACCGCAGCGAGCAGTATCCCTGGGAGAACGTGAAGGCGCTGACCGAGGCCGGGTTCATGGGCATGACCGTGCCGGCGGAACTCGGCGGCCCGGGTCACAGTTTCCTGGACGTGGTGCTGGTGATCGAAGAGATGGCGGCCCAGTGCGGCGTCACCGGCCGGATCGTCGTCGAAGGCAACATGGGGGCGATCTCCGCCTTGCTGCAATATGGCACGGACGCCCAGCGGAAGCTGGCGGCCGAGCACGTCCTGTCGGGTGACAAGCCGGCGATCTGCATCACCGAGCCCGATGCCGGATCGGCGGCAACCCAGATGACCACCCGGGCCGACAAACGCGGCGACACCTACGTGCTGAACGGGACCAAGCACTGGATCACCGGCGGTGGTGTGTCGCGCCTTCACCTGATCTTCGCCCGGGTGTTCGACGAGGCCGGGACCGAACTCGGCATCGGCGGGTTCCTGGCCTTCCGCGACCAGGATGACGGCCTGCTCATCGGCACACGCGAGCCCACCATGGGCCTGCGCGGCATCCCCGAGACCGAAGTGCATTTCCGCGACCTCGCCCTGTCGGCCGACCGGCTGGTCATGCCACCGAGCGGCCTGAAGCGGGGTTTCGCCGATCTGATGAACGCCTACAACGCCCAGCGCGTGGGCGCGGGCACGGTGGCGCTGGGCCTGGCTGAAGGCGCCTACCGCCGGGCCCTCGACTTCGCCAAGGAGCGCGAGCAGTTCGGTCGGCCGATCGCCGAATTCCAGGGCCTGCAGTGGATGCTGGCGGATATGAGCGTGCAGATCGAGGCGGCCCGCGCCCTGATCTGGCGGGCGGCCGGGACCGAGGGCGTCCAGGGCAACCCGTTCCCCGACAGCCTGGCAGCCGCCCAGTCGAAGATCTTCGCCTCGGAAATGGCCATCAAGGTCACGACCGACGCCCTGCAGATCCACGGCGCCCGCGGCTACTCCCGGAACTGGCCGATGGAGCGGATCCAGCGCGACGCGCGGATGTTCACGATCGGCGGCGGCACCGCCCAGATTCTGCGCACCGTCGTCGCGTCGCGCCTGCTGGAGCGCAAACTGCCGCAGACCCGTGACGGCCATCTGAAACTGGCGGAAGCCGAGACCCCTACCCGTATCCAAGCCGCCGAGTGAGTTCGCCTACATGACTGAGATGGTTCGCGCGGCGGACCTGCTGGCCCGCCGCCTCTACGAAGCCGGTTGTCGTCACGCTTTCGGCATTCCCGGCGGCGAGGTCCTGACCATCGTCGACGCCCTGGAACGGGCCGGCATCCGGTTCATTCTGGCCAAGCACGAGAACGCCGCCGGCTTCATGGCCGAGGGCGTGCATCACATGACCGGCGCGCCCGGCATTCTGGTTGCGACCGTCGGCCCGGGTGCCGCCAATGCCGTGAACGTGGCCGCCAATGCCGAGCAGGACCGGGTGCCGCTGATCGTCATCACCGGCTGCGTCGACGAGGACGAGGCGGTCACCTACAACCACCAGGTCTTCGACCACCAGCAGGTGTTCCGGCCGATCACCAAGGCGAGCTTTCGGGTCACCGCCGGGGCGGTGGACGCGCTCGCCGACAAGGCGGTTGCCATTGCGCTCGACCAGCGCCCGGGCCCGGTCCATCTCGACCTGCCGATCTCGGTGGCGGCGGCCGAAGTTCCGGCTCCGCAGACCCCGACCCGGCGGGCACCGACCCTCGACGCCGTGCCGGCACCCGGCCCCGACTGGGAGACCGCGCGCACCTGGCTCGCAGAGGCCGAGCGCCCGATCATGGTGGTCGGTCTCGATGCCGTGACCCAGGACTGCGCCGAGCAGGTCCAGGCCTTTGCCGAGCAGTTCCGGATTCCGACGGTCGCGACCTACAAGGCCAAGGGCGTGGTTCCCGACGACAGCCCGATCTCGCTTGGCGGGGCGGGTCTGTCACCGGTCGCCGACAAGCAGCTGCTGCCGCTGCTGAAGGACGCCGACCTGGTTCTGCTGGCGGGATACGACCCGATCGAGATGCGGATCGGCTGGCGCGAGATCTGGAATCCGGCGACCCAGCGGGTGATCGACATCACCGCCGCCCCGAACACCGCCTATATGCATCAGGCGACAATCGGCTTCGTCGGCCATGTCGGCAAAACCCTGGCGGCACTCGGTGATGGCGTGACGCCGAAGGGGATCCGCTGGCCGAGCGGCGCGCCCCAGGCGGCGCGCGAGGCGCTGGCCGGCGCCTATGGCCAGAACGAGGCCTGGGGCCCCGCCGCCATCGTCACCACGGTGCGCAAGGCGCTGCCGCGCGACGGCGTGATCACCATCGACAGCGGTGCCCACCGGATCCTGGCGAGCCAGGTCTGGGAGAGCTTCGTGCCCCATGCCGTGCTGCAGTCGACCGGGCTCTGCACCATGGGCTGCGCCCTGCCGTTGGCGATCGGCGCCAAAATGGCCGCCCCCAATCGCGGCGTGGTCGCGTTTACCGGTGACGCCGGGTTGGAGATGATCCTCGGCGAGCTGGTGACCCTGCGCGACACCGGAGTGCCGGTGGTGGTCGTGGTGTTCGTCGACGCGTCGCTGGCGCTGATCGAGATGAAGCAGCGGTCGATGACGTTCGAGAACGCCGGCGTCGACTTCGCCGAGACCGACTTCGCCAGCCTGGCCAAGGTGCTGGGCGGGCGGGGCGTGGTCTGCAAGGACCGGGCCAGCCTGGAGCAGGCCGTGACCGAAGGCCTGGCAGCCGACACCTTCACGGTCTGCGCCTGCCGGATCGACCGCCAGAGCTACGACGGCCGGATCTGATGCCTGCTGACCGCAGCGCGGATGACGGCTGGACCGAAGAAACCAGCGCCGTCTTCCGCGACCTGTCGCACTACGCCGTCCCGGAACGCGAGACCCAGATCGAGACGATCCTGGCGCTGATCCCGGAACCCGCTGGCGCTGCCTGGGCCATGGACGTCTGCTGTGGCGGCGGCGAGCTGACCGCCGCGCTGCTGCAGCGGTTCCCGTCCATGCAGGTGATCGCGCTCGACGGATCCGACAGCATGTTGGCGGCGACGCGGACCCGCGTCAGCGGTTCGGCGGACCGGATCCAGACCCGACAGATCGATATCGCCGAGACCGGGTGGCGACGGCCGGCGGAACCGCTGCACGCGGTGGTCTCCTCACTGGCGATCCACCATCTGGACGGGGACGGCAAGCGCAGCCTGTTCGCCGACATCCACGCGGCCCTTTCCGCCGGCGGCGTGTTCGTGATGGCCGACCTGATCGAGCCGACGACCGACCGCGGCCGGGCGCTGGCCGCCGACGCCTGGGACGCCGAGACCCGACGTCGGGCCCTCGACACCGACGGCTCGCTCGCGGGTTTCGAGCGGTTCCATGCGGAAGGTTGGAATCACTACCGGTTGACCAAGCCGGACCCGGTCGACCAGCCCTCCGGGGTCGCCGACATGCTAGACTGGCTGCGCGCCGTCGGGTTCAGGCGGGTCGATGTCCACTGGATGAAGGCCGGCCACATCATTATGAGTGGGGTCAAGGCCTAGCCCTGCGACGCGTCCTTCGACACGCCCCCGAAGCAACCCCGGATTTAATCCGGGGCATGTCGAAGGGCAGGTATCAAGCGAGACACCAGACGGGGAATGCAACGCCCATGAAGCTCTATTACACCCCGAACTCCCCCTATGCCCGGATGTGTCGGATCACCGCCATCGAAGGCGGGCTTGGCGACGCGCTGGAGCTCGACTGGGTGCCGCTGCGCACGCCCGACAGCCCGATCCTCGGCATGTCGCCGCTCGGCCGGGTACCGCTGTTGGTCGACGACGACCTCATGCTGACCGAGGGGCGCCACATCTGCGCCTATCTCGATGAGAAGGCCGGCCGTCAGACCGTCGCCCCCTATGGCGACTGGGCGGCGGTCGCCGCCGAGGCCCAGTCGCTGGCATTCCTGGACGCAGCCACCGTCTGGGCCCGTGAGGTCCGTCGGCCGCCGGGTGTCCGCTCGGCGGCGATGCTGGCCGCCGAGGAGGCGCAGATTCGGCGCTACCTCGCTCATCTCGATGCGACGCTGGCGGTTCCCGAGGGCAGGCCGCCGATCAGTTTCGACACCCTGTGCGTGGTCGCCGGGCTCGGCATGATCCGGCTGTACGACCTGGTGCCCAACTGGCGCGACCGCTACCCGACCGTCGCCGCCTGGTCGGACGCCTACGATGCCCTAGACTCCGTGGCATCGACCGCGCCCCGCGAGGACGCGATCCGCCCCCTCACCCGCTAGAGCCCCCCGTAATCCTCTCGCGAAAGTTTGCGTCATGTCCGCTACCCCCTCCGCCCTTCCCCTCGACGGTGTCCGGATCTTCGACCTGTCGCGCATCCTCGCCGGCCCGACCGCGACCCAGCTGCTGGGGGATCTCGGCGCCGACGTGATCAAAATCGAACGCCCGGGTCAGGGGGACGACACCCGGACCTGGGGGCCGCCCTATGTCAAAGGCCATGATGGCGAGGACACGACCGAGAGCGCTTACTACCTGTGCGCCAACCGCTCCAAGCGGTCGGTGACCATCGACCTCGCCAGCCCGGATGGGATCGCGCTGGCCAAACGGCTGATCGCCGAGTGCGACGTGCTGGTCGAGAACTTCAAGGTCGGCTCGCTGGCCAAGCTCGGACTCGGCTACGACCAGCTCAAGGACGAGTTCCCACGCCTGGTCTACTGCTCGGTCACCGGGTTCGGGCAGACCGGGCCGTACGCCAAACGTCCGGGCTACGATTTCCTGGCCCAGGGGATGGGCGGGATCATGTCGATCACCGGAACCCCCGGGGTCGAACCGGTCAAGGTCGGGGTCGGCATCGCCGACGTGATGTGCGGCATGTACGCGGCCACCAACATCCTGGCGGCGCTCCGCCACCGCGACCGCACCGGCGAGGGCCAGCACATCGACGTCTGCCTGCTCGACACCCAGGTGGCGTGGCTGATCAACGAGGGGACCAACTACCTGGTCTCGGGCCAGGTGCCGCAGCCGCTCGGCAATGAGCATCCGAACATCGTGCCCTACAAGGTGTTCGCGACCAGCGACGGCCATGTGATCCTGGCCTGCGGCAACGACCGGCAGTTCCAGGACTGGTGCGCCGTCGCCGGGGCGGAGGATCTGAAGACCGATCCGCGATTCGCGACCAACCCGCTGCGACTGCAGAACCGCGACGCCCTGTATGCGGCGATCCCGGCATACATGGCCGCCAAGTCGACCGACGAATGGGTTGACGCCCTGGAAGCGGCGAAGGTGCCGTGCGGGCCGGTGAACACCATCGACCGGGTGTTCGAAGACCCGCAGGTCCAATCCCGCGGCATGCGCATCGACCTGCCGCACCCGTCGGCCGGCGCCGGTACGGTGCCGCTGATCGCCAACCCGGTGAAGCTGTCCAAGACCCCGGTGCACTATCGCCATGCTCCGCCGACCCTGGGCCAGCACACGGACGAAGTCCTGGCCGAGGTGCTGGGCCTGAGCGAATCCGAGATCGCCGCCGAGAAGGGCAAGGGTGCCGTCTAGCCCTTCTGTGACCACCGCGGCCGCCCTGTTCATGCTGGCGGCGGCGGCCCTGGTCGCGGCGACCACCCTGATCGCCAAAGTGCTGGGCCAGACCCTGCTGGGCGAACCGCTGCCGGGGCTGATGGTCAGCGCCGGCCGGTTCGTGTTCGCCTGGATCGCCCTGGTGCCGATCGTGCTGGCCCTGCGCCCCGGCTTCGCCGGCGCCAACTGGCGCATGCACGCGGCCCGGGCGATCTCCGGCTGGGCGACGGTGAGCTGCATTTTCACGGCCGCCGCGCTGATGCCGCTGGCCGACGCGACCGCCATCAGTTTCCTCAACCCGCTGATCGCCATGGTCCTTGCGATCCCCCTGCTCGGCGAGCGGGTCGGCCCGTGGCGCTGGGGGGCGGCGGTGCTGGCGGTCCTTGGCGCCCTGGTGCTGATCCGCCCGGGCATGGCCGCGTTCCAGCCGGCTGCCCTGATCGCGCTCGCCGCCGCCCTGTTCGGGGCCTTCGAGGTGATCTTCGTGAAGAAGCTGACCGGCGGCGCCGACGGCCAGGGCGAGCCGCCGATCCGGATTCTGTTCGTCAACAACACGATCGGTGCCGTCGTGGCGGTGGCGGTCGCCACCACGGTCTGGGTCTGGCCGACGCCGGCGCAGTGGGGCCTTCTGGTCGCGATCGGCCTGGTGATGGTCACCGCCCAAAGCCTGTTCCTGCAGGCCATGAAGCGGGCCGACGCCAGTTTCGTGATGCCGTTCTTCTACGCCACCCTGGTGTTCGCCGCGCTCTATGATGCCGCCGTATTCGCGGTCGCACCGACCAGCCTGTCGATCCTGGGTGCCGCCCTGATCGTCGCCGGTGCGGTGCTGCTCGCCTGGCGCGAACGGGTGAACCGGGCTGGGTAAGGCAATTACACCGCTTCCCTTTTCTCACTCCCCGGGCCTGACCCGGGGCCTAGAACTGCAGCGTGCTGGAACGCTGGAGTGCTCTGGTGGAAGGTCCAGCACCCTCCACCCTAGGCCCCGGGTCACGCCCGGGGAGTGAGTTTGGAGGAGAGCCACAGGAAACTCACAACAATCCCGCCAGCTGCCGCTTGACCGCGAGCAGGTCGGGGCCGGTGCGGTCGCGGCGGTGGGCGAGGGCGACCGGAACCTCGGCGGCAATCCGACCCGGTCCCGGTTTCATCACAACCACCCGGTCGGCGAGATAGGCCGCCTCCTCCAGATCGTGGGTGACCAGAACCAGGGTGAACCGGGCATCACGCCACAGATCCAGAACATGGTCCTGGAGACTGGCCTTGGTGAAGGCGTCGAGGGCGCTGAACGGCTCGTCCATCAGCAGAATCGCGGGCCGCCGCGCGAGGGCGCGGGCGATCGCCACACGCTGGGCCATGCCGCCCGAGAGCTGGCGCGGCCACAGGCCGGCCGCGTCCCCGAGACCGACCCGCTCCAGAACTTCGGCGATCCGGGCGTCCTGGTCGGCGCGCGTCAGATCCAGCAGCGCTAGCCGGATGTTCTCGCGCACCGTCAACCAGGGCATCAGGCGCGGTTCCTGGAACACCATGGCGATCTCCGGCGTCGGTCCCACCAGCCCGCAGCCGTCGAGGGCAACCTGCCCTCCGCTTGGCCGGTCGAGGCCCGAGAGGATCCGCAGCAGGGTCGACTTGCCGCATCCGCTGGCCCCGATCAGGGCGACGATCTCGTGCTCACCAATCGTCAGGTCGACGCCGCCAAGCGCCGTCACCGGGTCCGGGCCGCGGCCGGTGAACCGTCGTTCAACCGCCTGAACATCAAGCATCGCGGTCCCTTTCCTCCAGGGTTTCCAGACTGTCCTGCCAGCCGAGCCAGGGAGCGGCGGCCGCCGCGAGGAGCCGGTCGGAGATCTTTCCGGCGATCGCGAACAGGATCAGGCTGGCGATGATCAGGGCGGGGCGGCCGGTCATCTGGCCGTCGACCATCAGAAAGCCGAGGCCCTCGCTCGCCCCCATCAGTTCGGCGGCGATGACGAACATCCAGCCCAGCGCCAGACCGCCGCGCAGGCCGGTGACATAGGCCGGCAGGGTTCCCGGCAGCAGGACGTAACGCACCGTGCGCCAGGTCGACAGGCCATTGATCCGGGCGACTTCGACTAGGCGCCGGTCGGTCTGGCGGATCGCCGTCATCAGGTTGAGGTAGACCGGGAAGAACACGCCGACGGCGATCAGGGTGACCTTCGAGGTCTCGAAGATCCCGAACCACAGGATGAACAGGGGCACCCAGGCCAGTGATGGAACCGCCTTGAGCGCCTGCAAGGTCGGGTCGAGCAGAGCGCGGGCGAGCCGGGACTGGCCGGTCAGCACGCCGAGCACGGTCGCCGCCAGCACGCCCCAGAAGAAGCCGAAGCCGACCCGGCCGCCGGTAACGGCGATGTGCTCGACCAGCGTGCCGTCGTCGACGAGCAGACCGACCTCGCGCAGCACCTCGGCCGGCGGCGGGACCAGGGTCGGCTGGAACACACCGAGTAAGGACAGGGTCTGCCATGCGGCCAGCAGGACCAAAGGCACGGCCAAGCCGAGCCAGCCGGAAACCAGCCGACGAAACCAGACCAGAATGGCGAAGCGGGAGGCGGCATCCGCCGCCTCCCCTTTCCGCGCCGCCGGGATCCGGCCGGCGATGGTGTCGATGAGCGCCATGACCGGATCAGTTGGTCAGGCGGGTGGCGTCTTCGAGGAACCGGGTGTCGATCAGGGTGTCGACCACCTCGGTCACCGAGACCTCTGGCTTGATGACGCCGATCTTCTGCAGGATGTCACCCGCCGCCAGGAAGGTCCCGCGGTGCGCCGTACCGATGGCCGGCTCAGACAGATCGGTGCGTTCGCTCAGCTGGCGTTCGGCCACCGCATCCGACAGCTTGACCGCATCGACCAGCACCGCCCGCAGCTCATCGGGATGGGTCAGCGCGTATTGCCGGCCCTTCTCGTAGACCTTCAGGACCCGGCGGATCACGTCGGGATGCTTGGTGGCGAAGTCCTCGCGGACGTTGAGGATGCCGTAGGTGTTGAGGTCGGCGTTGCGGAAGAACAGCTTTGCCCCACCCTCAAGTTCCGCTTTGGCCATGTGCGGATCGAGACCGGCCCAGGCATCGACCTGTCCGGCGGCCAGCGCCCGATAGCCGTCCGGATGCTGCAGCAGCACGACCTTGATGTCCTTCTCGGTCAGGCCGACGCTGTCGAGCGCCGGCAGCAGGAAAATGTGCGGGTCGGTGCCGCGGGTCACAGCGACCCGCTTGCCCTTCAGGTCCTCGATGCGGGTAATTCCCGTGTCGCCGCGGGTGACCAGGGCCGTCCATTCCGGCTTGGAGTAGGCGTAGATCGACTTGATCGGAATGCCGTTGGCCCGGCCGATCACCGAGGCGGCGCCGGCGGTGGATCCGAAGTCGACGCTGGACCCGTTCAGGAACTCGAGCGCCTTGTTGGATCCGAGCGACAGGACCCAACGGACGTCGACGTCGTCACGGGCGAACTCCTCCTCGATCCAACCCTTCTTCTTCAGCAGCAGACTGACCGGGTTGTAGTAGGCGTAGTCGACCGTGATGCGGTCCGGCAGATCGGCCGCGAGACCGGGGACGGGGGAAGCCGTCAGGCCGATGGTGGCGGCAAGCGCGGCCAGGCCGCCAAGCAGGGTGCGTTTGGTGATAGTCATCGGTTTCACTCCTTCACGTCGAGGGGCCAGAGACCACCTCTTGGGTTAGGAGGCTCTGGTTCACTCGTCGGAAGGAGGGCGCGCCTGCAGGCCGGGCATGAAAAAAGCCCGGCGCAGCAAGCGACGGGCCTCCGACCCACTCGCTTTAGCGGATATTTGTAAGGCGCCCCCGCAAGCTGAGCCTCAAATCGGCGCCGTCAAAAGCGTTAACCGCGGCCGCAGCGGCGGTCAACAGGGTTTTCCAGAAAAAATTTTTACTGTTTGTTTTCAGCGAGTTCGATGGCCTTCGTCAGCTCATCGAGGGCTTCGCACCCATCCGGGCACAACATCGCGATGCGCGCGAGCAACGCTTTCGCCTCGGCTGGCCGGTCGGTCTCCAGGTACAGCTCGCCGAGATACTCCATCGCCTCGACATGGCCCGGATCGAGCCGCAACGCGTTTCCGTAATGTCGCTCCGCCGCCTCGAAATCCCCGAGCTTGCGGGTGGCAAATCCGAGGTAGTTCCAGGCGTTGGCGTCGTTGGGATTGCGCTTCAGGGTCGCCTGCAGCAGCGGGATCGCCTCGCCATAGGCCTCGACCCAGATCAAGCCGACCGCTTTTTCGTAGTCGGCATCAACCGTCTGGTTCGGTGTCTTGCTCTCCAGCCCACCGATCGCCAGCGCGGTCCCAGGCACCGCCAATGCCAGCGCCAGAACCATAACCCGAAGCATCGCCGTCACCATTCGGCTCTCCTGCACCGCGCGCGCTTGCTCTGCGACAGCCCTTTCGGACCCGACCATCGGATAGCTGATTCTAGCCCCTATTGTCGCCGAAAACGATCAGATGGCCGTGATGGGCCGGGCCGTCGCCCGGGCAATAGGGTCTCAGCCCTGGATTTCACTCGGGCAGAACGGTCTCGATTGCCGCAATCACATCCGGGTGTGTGGGCGCCACCTGGGTCGGAATTGCTCCCGCGAGGCTGCCGTCCGGCGCGACCAGATACTTGTGGAAATTCCAGCGTGGCGTCTGCGCCCGGCCTCCGGTTGCAGCCGCCCAGCGATAGAACGGGTGGGCGCCGGCACCGATCACCGCCTGCTTCTCCGTCATCGGGAAATCGACGGCGAAATGGACCTCGCAGAACGCCTTGATCTCGGCTTCGGTGCCGGGCTCCTGGCCGCGGAAATCGTTGGAAGGCACCCCGAGCACCACCAGGCCCCGGTCGCGATAGCGCTCCCATAGGCTCTGCAGACCCTCGTATTGCGGGGTGAAACCGCAGCGCGACGCGGTGTTCACGACCAATACCGCCTTGCCCGCGAACTGCGCCATCGGCAGCGGCTCGCCGTCGATCGAGGTGAACGAGAACGCGTGCGCAGGACCGGTTTCAGCCCGCGCCGGGCCGCCACCGAAGGCCAGGAGAACAGCCGCCAGCAGAGCGAAGATCGCCACCTGCCGGCCGCCCGCCGGCCGGCCCGAGAGGTTAAGCATAGCGCTGCTCCTTCCACGGATCGCCCAGCATGTGATAGCCGCGCGATTCCCAGAATCCCTTGATGTCACGTTCCACGAACCGGATCGATCGGATCCACTTCGCGCTCTTCCAGAAATAGAGCGCCGGCACCACCAGTCGAACCGGGCCACCGTGGTCGCGACTCAATGGCGCACCGTTCCAGTCGGTCGCCAGCAGGCTGTCATCCTCATGCAGATAGTCGACGGGCAGGTTCACGGTGTAGCCGTCATAGGACTTGATCAGCACGAACCGGGCTTCGTCGCGGGGACGGACTTCCGCCAGCAGGTCGCGGGTGGCGACGCCGCCGAACCGGTCGCCCAGGCGCGACCACGACGTTACACAGTGGATGTCGACCGTTCGCTCGGTCCGCGGAATCAACGTCAGGTCGTGGTGGGTGAAGACGGTCGGGACGTCAACCAGACCCTCGACCGACAGCCGCCAGTCCTTGGCGGGCAGGTTCGGATGGGTGCCAAGGTCGAGCACGGGCCAGTCGCGCACAAGATGCTGACCCGGCGGCAGCTTCGGCGAACTGGCCGTGGCACGCGGCGCGAACCCCTTGCGGTCACGCGCCCAGCGTTCCTTCTCGGCAACCAGTTTCGCGCGCTTGGCCGCTATGCGGGCATCGACATTCATGGGCATCATATTGGGGAGCGCGGCGGCCATCGCCAAGGGCGGGAAACGCAGTCGTGACCCAATCGCGCTGGCGCGCGCGGGCGATCCCGGAGACCCTGGGCGCCAGTCCGAGCATCACCCGGATCGCCAAACGGAGAAACGCGATGACAACGCTTGCCGACCAACTGGCCGCCAACACGGCTGAGCGCCGCAAGGTGCTTTCCGACGATGACTGGGGGGTGATCGACAGCTCGATCGCCGATCTGTCGGCCACCGGCATCCGCGACCGGGTCCTGAAGATCGGGGACGCCGCGCCGGGCTTCGCCCTGCCGAACGCTCTCGGAAGTACCGTTTCCAGGGCCGATCTGCTGGCCCGGGGACCATTGGTGGTCAAGTTCTATCGCGGTGCGTGGTGTTCCTACTGCAATGTCGAGGTGCGCGCCCTGATGGGCGTGCTCGACGAGATCCGCGGGCTGGGAGCTGAGATGGTGGCGATCACCCCAGAGGTGCCGGACCAGATGGTCACCATGCAGGAGAAGCATGACCTGGCGTTCGAGGTGCTGTCCGATGTCGGCAACACGGTCGCCCGGCAATACGGGCTGGTGTGGCAACTGCCGGAGCGGGTCCGCGGCTTCTACGCCAAGATCGGGCTGGATCTCGAACGCTCAAACGGCGACGACAGTTGGGAACTGCCGATCCCCGGCAATTTCGTACTGGCCCCGGACGGCACCGTGCTGGACGTGTTCGCCGACCCGGACTACCGGGTCCGACAGGAACCGGCCGACGTCGTCGCGGTGCTGCGGAAATACGTCGAGGGCAAGGGATAGGCCCTTCGACACGGGTCCCGGATCAACCCCGGATTAAATCCGGGGCGGGCCCCTGCTCAGGACGAGGTTTCTTCTTTTGACCTCGCCCTGAGCAGCCCGTAGGGCGTGTCGAAGGGCCTCAAAACGGGAGACAGGCCCGGGCGCGCCCGGGCACCGTCGCATCAGTACATGTGCTGGCCGCCGTTGATGCTCAGGGTCGAACCGGTGATGAAACCACCCTCCTCGGCGACCAGGAAGGCGACGCCGCGGGCGATCTCCGAGGCCTGACCGAGCCGGCCTACCGGGATCCGCGCCTTGATCTTCTCGAGCACGTCATCGGGCACCGCCGCCACCATGTCGGTGTCGATATAGCCCGGCGCGATGGCATTGACCGTGATCCCGGCCCGCGCGCCTTCCTGGGCGAGCGCCTTGGTGAAGCCATGGATCCCGGACTTCGCGGCGGCGTAGTTGACCTGGCCGTACTGACCGGCCTGACCGTTGATCGACCCGATGTTGACGATCCGGCCGAACTTCCGCGCCCGCATGCCTTCGATCACGTTGCGGCACATGTTGAAGCAGGAGCCGAGGTTGGTATCGATCACCGCCTGCCAGGAGTCGTGGTCCATCTTGTGGATGGTGCCGTCGCGGGTGATGCCGGCATTGTTGACCAGAATGTCGACCGGGCCGACCTCGGCCTCGACCTTGGCAACCCCATCCTGGCAGGCCGCGAAGTCGGAAACGTCCCATTTGAAGGCCGGAATGCCCGTGCGTGCGGTGAATTCGCGCGCCCGCTCGTCATTGCCGGCGTAGTTCGCCGCGACCTTGCACCCAGCGTCCTGCAGAGCCACGCAGATCGCCTCGCCGATACCCCGGGTACCCCCCGTGACCAGTGCCACTCGTGCCATATTCCAGTCTCCTACTCTTGGCGTTGCCCCCAACCCGGCGGATCTCTCGCCCGCGTCAGGTAGACCGGCGGCGCGGACGCCGCCGATCATCAATCACTATGGTTGCACGAACCGACCGGTCAGTCGCGCTCGACGCACATGGCCACACCCATGCCGCCGCCGATGCACAGGGTCGCCAGCGCCTTCTTGGCGTCGCGCTTCTGCATTTCGTGCAACAGGGTCACCAGGACCCGGGCGCCCGAGGCACCGACCGGATGACCGATCGCGATCGCGCCACCGTTCACGTTGACCTTGTCGGTGTCCCAGCCGAGACCCTTGTTGACCGCGCAGGCCTGGGCCGCGAAGGCCTCGTTGGCCTCGATCAGGTCCAGGTCGTCCTTGCTCCAGCCGGCTTTCTCGAGCGCCTTCTGACTGGCCGGGATCGGGCCGGTCCCCATGATGGCGGGATCGACGCCGGCCGTGGCCCAGGACACGATGCGGGCCAGCGGGGCCACCCCGCGCGCCGCGGCGTCGTCGGCGCTCATCAGCACAACAGCTGCCGCCCCGTCATTGATGCCGGACGCGTTGCCGGCGGTGACTGTGCCGCCGTCGCGCTGGAAGGCCGGGCGCAGCTTGGCCAGGGTCTCGTTGGTGGTGTCCGGCTTCGGATACTCGTCGACATCGACCACGGTCTCGCCCCTGCGGGTCTTGATCGTGACCGGGACGACCTCGTCCTTGAACCGGCCGGAGGCCAGCGCCGCGGCGGCCTTCTGCTGGCTGGCCAGCGCGAAGGCGTCCTGCTCCTCGCGGGTGATCTGGAACTTCTCGGCCACGTTCTCGGCGGTCGTGCCCATGTGATAGCCGTTGAAGGCGTCCCACAGGCCGTCCTTGATCATGGTGTCGACCATCTGGAAATCGCCCATGCGCTGGCCGGCGCGCAGATACTGGGCGTGCGGGGCCTGGCTCATGCTCTCCTGGCCGCCGCAGACCATGACCTTGGCATCGCCGAGTTTGATCGCCTGATAGCCGAGCGCCACCGCCCGCAGCCCGGAGCCGCAGAGCTGGTTGATGCCGTAGGCGGTCCGCTCGACCGGGATGCCGGCGTTCACCGCTGCCTGACGTGCCGGATTCTGGCCCTGGGCCGCGGTGAGGATCTGGCCCAGAACAACCTCGTCCACCTCGCCCGGATCGGTCTTGGCCCGGGAAATCGCCTCCCGAACGGCAATCTCGCCGAGATAGCTGGCGGAAACGGTGCTCAGGGCGCCGTTGAAGGCGCCGACCGGCGTCCGGGCGGCTCCGGCGATCACGACCTCGGTCATTTCGGTCTCTCCTCGTCGATGAGTTCGTCAGCAGTGCGGAAACCACGGGCAGCAGGTCGCCCGCGGTGCGGAATCTCTTGGGACTTGAGCCGGTCCCCACGCGCCAACATAGGGGTGCGGCGATTTTGCCACAACAGCCCGTTGGCAACCCTGATATGGATCAACTCCGGCGCGTTCAATAGGTATGTTCGTCGGCGGCCAGCAACGGGTACTGGCTCCAGACATGCGGGGCATCGACCGGCTCCGCACGGGTCACATAGCTCGCGTCCAGATCGTCGAAGCCGTGGGCGCCGAGCAGGCCGAGATCGATCCGCACTTCCTCCTGGAGCAGTTCCAGGACCCGCACCACACCCGCAGCACCGCCGGCCGCCAGTCCGCAGCACAGCAGGCGGCCGATCCCGACCACGTCAGCGCCAAGGGCGCGGGCCTTGACGATGTCGGAACCCCGTGTCACGCCGCCGTCGACAGCGATTTCGGCCCGGCCGGCGACCGCGTCGACGACTTCGGGCAGCACATCGAGGGCGCCGAGCCCGTGGTCGAGCTGGCGCCCCCCGTGGTTGGAGACATAGATCATGTCCGCGCCATGCTCGACGGCCAGCCGGGCATCCTCGGCGGTGGCGATGCCCTTGAGGATCAGCTTGATGTCGTGGGTTTCCTTGAACCGGGCGACATCCGTCCAGTTCAGCGCCTTCTGCCAGTCCATGCCGGGAACCTGCCGCCAGGGTTTGACGAACCGGTTGGCCATATCGCGTTCCCGCCGGCTGTACCAAGCGCTGTCGACCGTCAGCGCGAAGGCGTCGTAGCCGTGGTCGACGGCCCGGGCCACGACGTCGTCGAGCCACGCATCGTCGCCCCGTTTGTAGAGGCAGAACACCTTCACGCCGCCCTCGATCCGGGCGACATCCTCCAGCGGAACGGTGCCCACCGAGGACAGGAACAGCGGCACCTGAGCATGGGTCGCCGCGCGCATCGCCTCGACCGGGCCGGAAGGGGCGAAACTCTCAAGGCTGCCGATCGGGCACAGCAGAACCGGCAGGGCGATCGGCCGTCCGAGGAACCGGCCGGAGGTGTCGATCTCCCGCATGTCCCGCAGAACCCGCGGCCGGAAGGCGATCCTGTCGAACGCCATCCGGTTGCGCTTCACGGTCGTCTCGCTCTCGGTGCCGCCGCGCAGATAGTCCCAGATATTGCGATCAAGGACCGTGCGCGCGCGTTTGACGACCTCATGAAGAACATGGAAGTCCTCCCGCGTGGCAGCCAGATCCGGCTCCGCGATCCCTTGATTCATTGCGGCGTTTCCCCCCAGGTTTCGTCCATCCAGGCGCGCAGGGTGGCCCAGGCCCGTTTCGGCGCGCCGGCGCTGACCACCATGCCGATATGGCCGAGCGCAATATCCGCCCGCGTCGCGTTGGGCAAGCGTTCGGCAAGCGCGCGGGCCGACGCCGGCGGGACGATCCGGTCACGTGCCGGCACCATCGCCAGGGCCGGCTTGGTCAGGGTCTCCGGCACGATCGGGCGACCAGCAATACGCCAGTCTCCGGACATCGGCGTGTTTCGGCCATACCAGTCGAACAAGGCCTCGCGCGCCACCGGTGCCGCCAACGGAACGCCGTCATTCAGCCAGTCCTCCAGTGCCACGAACTCCGCCGCTTCCGGGCTCTCGCCGTCGACCGCGGCAAATCGCAGGAACTTGTTGATCACCAGCAGGGGATCGAGGGCGAAAAACAGCGCCTGGATCCAGTCCGTCGGCAGCCAGCCGAGCGCGTCGATCGATGGGCCCAACCAGGGTTCCGCCGCCGGTAGCCCGGCCGCGACCGGCGGCGCATCGGCCCCGAAGTCGAACGGTGTGGCGAGCAGGACCAGCGGTCCGGTCTCGCGGGCCCGGCGCTGGGCGAGGGCGAGCGCCAGCAAACCGCCCATGCAGTAACCGAGCACGGCCGGACGCTCACCGGTGATCGTCAGCACCGCCTCGAGCGCCGCCTCGAGGCGACCGGCGACATAGTCGGTCATGGTGAAGGCGCGTTCCGCCTCGCCGGGAAATCCCCATTCGACCAGGAACGGTCGGTAGCCGTGTGCCGCCAGGTGGCGCAGCAACGAGCGCTGCTCGGTGAGATCCAGAACGTAGCCGCGGTTGATCAGGGATGGCACGACGAGGACCGGTCGTCGGGCGTCCCGCGCCTGGGTCACCGTCGCGAAGTCCAACAGCCGGGTCGACCCTTCCTTCCAGCACACCGCCGGCTGGCCGACATCGCGGCAATACGGATGCGTGCGATAGCGTTCGATCCCGGCGATGAACCGATCGAGGCGGTGACGGATCTCGGCGTCGACGGCCGCATCAAAGCTGGCGTCGAAAGACGGAGCGTCAGCTTCGTGCGCGGCTCTTGCGGCTTCCAGAGCGTCGAGCTGGGACTTCAGGTTCGCCGCCGTCTCGCTCAAGCCGGGCTTCCAGTCGAGCGATCCGCTCCTCCAGGCGATGGAGCTCGCGTAGGACGACAGCCAGGTCGTTGCCGCTGTCGTCAGATACAGGGGCAGCGGGCGCGGCCCCGGCCGTGGGTGGTGAGGATGCGGGGCGTGCGAGGTCGGCGGCGGCGTCATGGCGGGCATCATAGGCCGAGCGGGGCTCGCGTGCGTAGCCCGGTTGCAGGCCATCCGGCATCGCACGGTCGGGGTCGGGCGAGCGGGGGCCATTCCACGGCCGGTCCACAGGGCACCCCAGCGCCGCATGGCGTCGGCCACCTCGGGATCGGTCGCCATGGCCTGCAGTTGGCTCTGCCAGAGATCGACGAACCGCCGCGCGAGATCCTGCGCGTCCGGAGCGGCCGGACCGCCGGCGCTGTCGTCTGGTCTGTCGTTGGGTCCGCTCATCGTGGCGCACTATCTCACGGCGGCCGCGACCGGCCAAGGGATCCCAACGCGCGTATCCCCCTTGTTTCCGCGTCGCCGCATGGCTCAAAGCGGGGCTGTTCCTGGGGTTGAGGACATTCAGCGTTGCAAAGCAAAAACGACCGGCGCACTCTGAGTCCATCAGAGACAGACCGGAAGCGAGATCCGAAGCCATGGCGGAACCATCCAAGGGGGCCTCCACCCGGGCGTCCGGCAGCGGCAGAGCCGGCGGCAAAAGAGCAGCCGGGAAGGCCGATCCGGACAACAAGACCGTCACGATCAAGAAATACGCCAACCGGCGTCTCTACAACACCGCCACCAGCAGCTACGTCACCCTCGACCATCTGTGCCAGATGGTGAAGGACGGCGTGGAGTTCGTGGTCTATGACGCCAAGACCGGCGAGGACATCACGCGCGCGGTGCTGACCCAGATCATCGTCGAGGAGGAGGCCAAGGGGCAGAACCTGCTGCCGATCGGCTTCCTGCGCCAGTTGATCAGCTTCTATGGCGACAATTTGCAGATGGTCGTACCGGGGTATCTGGAATCGTCCATGGCGACGTTCGCCGAGAACCAGGAACGCATGCGCAGCTACATGAAGGAGGCGTTCGGCGGGATGTACCCGTTCGGATCCTTCGAGGACATGACCAAGCGCAACCTGGCGATGATGGAACAGGCCATGCGGATGTTCCAGCCGACTCCCGACAAGAACGGCGAGGACAAGCCGCATGCCGCCGGCGACGACCGGTCCGCCGATACGGCGACCGCCGTTCGCGACCTGCAGACGCAACTCGAGACGCTGCAGCGCCAATTGGTTGAACTGAGCTCCGGCACCATTTCGAGCCGTCAGAAAGACTGATTCGAAACTCCATAGGCTCAATCACTTAAACAGTTAATCCATTTTTGCCTGTTCACTTTCGGCAGCCCGTCTAGACTGAGATCGAGGTCACAGTTGGAGATCGGGACCCATGGTCTCGCCTCTCGGCGGCCCCCGGCCAGCCCCCGGGGATAAACCTTCCGGTGCTGGCCGATACACGCTCGGTGGTCGCCCGGGATCGGAGCGAAGCGGCGGCCCAGGAGCGGCCCGACGCACAGTTCCGTAGAACCCAGTCTCGGGTGGAAGCGGTCGCGGTTCCGGTTACCGCGACCAACGAGCGCAGCAATCCTTTCCTCAATCGACGGGACCTCACGGCACGGCCCTTCCTGGGCGACCGGCCGTCGAGCGGATTTCTGGCACAAGCGATCGGCCAGCAAACCGCCGATGGCGCCGCCCCGCCCGGCAACCGGGCGGCCGAAGAGGCGGCGCAAACCTATCGCAGCGTCCAGGAAACCGTCGATCGGGCGGCCGGCGGAGCCCGGCCCGACCAGCTCGAAATCCTGGCCTGACGCCCCCGGGATCCCGTTCTAACCGGATCTACTTCTGCAGGATGTTGGTGATCTCGCGGAGCTGCGTCCTGGCACGCAGCAGGTAGAATCCCTGCACCGCCAGATGGCTCGGGAAGTACGCGCCGTCCGGGGCGCCGTTCATCACGACCAGCGGATCCAGGATCGCCGCCTGCCTCAGCGAGGCCAGCATCTGTTGCCAGGCCGAAGCCAATTGGCGGTCCTGGACAACCGTCTCGAAATCCTGCCCGAGCTCGCGGAGCAACAGATAGTAGCCGTACAGACGCCCCTTGGCGGCGTAGAAGATGTCATCGACCTTGGTGTCCATGATCAGCGGCCGCGGCTTGGCCAGATGCTGGTCGATGGTCGCCGAAGCCGAGCCCAGATCGGCGGCAATCCGGTCCAGGGTCGCCAGCAGGTTGTCGGCGCGGCCCTCGAAGATCGCCTGTCCAGCGGCCAGGCGGTCGTTGTAGGCACGCAGCGACCGCACCGCGGAGCGATACTGCCCCTCCGAAGAGGCGGTCGGCAGCAGGGAAGTGGACAAATCGAAGATCCAGACATTGCCGGGGTACTTGAGCAGGCCGGCCGCCTTGTCCAGATCCGGATCCACCTCCGATGACCCCCGGGTCCGGCCGATCTGGTCCGACATCTCGATGGCGAAGCGCGACAGCGCGTAGATGATGCCCTGCTGATAGCTCGGCATGTTGTCCAGCAGGGTCGACGGATAGAAGAACGGGTCGTTGGCGACCCAGAAATAGTCATCAACCTCGCGGGTTATCAGATCGGCGGACAGGGCGACGGCCCGGCTGGCGCCCGGCGGAACGTCACGCGCCTGGAAGTCGATGTCGTCATCGACCCGATGCATCACGACCATGCCGACCGCGTAGTACAGGATCACGGCCACGATCAGGCCGATCAGGGTCAGCCCGCTGATCCGGGCCACACCCCGGCGGGGCAGTAGACGTCGGCGCGACGCCGAGTAGTCGTCGTCCCAATCGATTTCCGGCCGTGCCATCCTGCTGCTCCTGCCCCGGTCTCGCCTCCTCTCACATAGGCGCTGGGGCGGCCGCTGTCACCGTTCGCGTCAGAAGCGCTTGAGCAAGCGATCGATGTAGTCGAGCTCCAGGGTCGGCCGTTCCTGCTCACCCAAGCGCCGACGCAGTTCGTCGAAGATCCGCCGGGCGCGCTGCAGGTCGCTCTCCGTCGGTACCTTCACGCCCTCCTCGACTACCGCCATACCGTTGTTCCGCCGGTCGTCGCGCAACGGATCACGGCGCTCGCCGTCGCGGGCCTGGCCCTGGGCATTGGGATCGGGGGATTGGCCACCGCCGGCCTGCTGCTGCTGGCGCATCGCTTCGGACAGCGCCTGGGCGCCGTCCTGCAGACGTTCGATCGCATCACCCTGCGGGCCGACCGCCTCGCCTGGCTGGGCGTTGCCGAGCGCATCGGCCGCATCCTTCATGGCGCGCTCCGCCTCACCGAACGGCTGCGGAATCTGTCCCATACCCTCGCCGAGTTTGCGCATGAACTCACCGAGCTGGCGGCGCAGTTCCTCCTGCATCTGCGCGAGCTGTTCCGCCGACAGGCCTTCCAGACCCTGGGTCGGCTGGCCGGGCTGGCCCTGCTGCTGGCCCATCTGCCCCGGCATCTGCCCGCGTTGACCGGGTCGTTGACCGAACTGGTTGCCTTGGCGCGGTTGGCCGGGGCGTTGGCCGAAGGGCTGGTTCCCCTGGCGCTGCTGGTTTCCCTGGCGCTGCTGGTTGCCGTCCTGATGGAGCTTGAAGGACTCGTCCATCAGCCGCTGCTGCTGCTCCGCCAGGTCCTGAAGCTGGCGCATCATCTCCCGCGCCGCGAGCTGTTCCGGCGACATCAGCTGCGGCCGGCCGGCCCGCAGGTTCTCCATCATCTCGCGCAGTTGGGAGAGCATCTGCCGGGCGGCATCCTTGGCACCGGCCTTCATCATTTCGCGCGCCCGCTCAACCATGTCCATCAGGTCCTGGCGCTGCAGCACCCGGCTCGGATCGATCGGTTCCATCTGCTCCGCCGTCTCGCCGCCATCCTGCTGCATCATCTGTTCCATCTGCTCGGCCATCGCCTGCAGGAACTTGTCGATGGCCTCGCGGAGCTCGTTCAGAAGCTGTTCGAGCTCAGCTTCGTCGATGTCCTCCTGGGCCAGCAGGTCCATGATCCGGCGCTCAAGCTCGCGCAACTCACGGGCCGCAAGCGACAGTTCGCCGTCCTCGACACGCAGCGCGGTATCCCAGAGCAGTTTCTGAACCGCACCGATCATCGGCTCGCCGACGTCGTTCAGAACCAGTCGCCCGGCCGCGGTGCGCAAGGCCAGGAAGGTCACGATATCGTCGTAGTAGTGATGGGGCCGCACCGCGATCGACATGAGGACCTGGGCGATATCCGCCTTCTCGTCTGGCTCGATCGTCAGGCGCTTGCGCTGCTCGATGATGGCGCGCGCCACCGGATGGGTGAACTGGCGTTCCGGCAGCATGATTCGCAGCGACTGGCTGCGCCCCTCCTGATCCGCTTCATCCCGGGCGACAAGCTCGATCTGAACCGGCTGACCGGCCCAGGGATGCGGGGTCAGGTCGTGGAAATCCTTGGCGTCGATGGCCTCCGGCGCCACGCCGGGCAGTGTCAGCGGCAGCACGATGGCCTCTTCCGCCGTCGGATTCCCAGTTGAGTCGAGGCGTCTGATCTGAGCTTCCACGGCATCCACGCCGTAGTCGTCGGCCGCCGTGTAGTGGATCATCAGGGCGGATCGTTCGGTCGAGGAGGGCGGTTCGGCGAGAGCGACAGTCGGCTTCAGGTCGGGGACGACCGTGATCGTCCAGGCGGCCAGATCCTCGCCGTCCTGACGAACCGCCAGGGCCGTACCCTCGGTGATCTCAAGCTCGATCTGGTGGGCACGCGGCGCCACGGTCTCGAACGCCACTTCAGCCGGCATGTCCGCGCGCTCAATCGTCAGAACCGGGACCCCTTCGCCGCCGTTCACCTTTGCCAGCAGGGTCGAACCGACCGGAACCGCCAGGCGCCCGGTCGCCGCGCCGGGCAGCGCCGCCGCCTCGGCGGCGGCTTCGTTCCGCCCGGTCCCCGGCTGTTCATTGGCCCGGGCCAGAAGCAATGGAACCTGTCCGGTGTAGACTGGCGGATTGATCCACACGTCCAGAGTCGGCGGCGGTACGTCGTGCAGCGGCTTGAGCTGCGGCAACAGTGCCGCGGTCACTCGCGCGGCCGGGTCCGGGGTCGCAACCGCCAGGCCGACCACCAGCGCTAGGGCGAGTGCCGCCCGCAGCCCGAACCGGTCGAGGACGGCCATGCTCGGCTCCGGCGGCGCCACCTTCAATCCCCGCAGCCGCGCCGCCAGGCGATCCTGGTGGGCTTTCCAGACGGCCCGGGCCAGCGGATCGCTCCCACTGCCGGCCGGCGTATCGATCAGCGTGCTGACCGGGCGATGATCGAGCCCGCTGTCACGCTCCAGGCGGCGCACAGCGTCGTCGCCGGTGGCCGGATTCCAGCGCACAAGACCGCGCCTGACCGTCCAAAGGAACAGGCCGCCGATCGCGATCAGGAGAGCAAGGTGTCCCCAGCCTCGGGTCACCTCGCCGATCCAGCTCGGCACGCCGATGAGGGCAAGCGCCAGGAACGCCGCCAGAAGGGCAAGCGCCGGCCAGACCGAAGACCACAGCCGTTCCCACTGCAGAACCGCGCGCGCGAGCACCAGTTTTCCGGTCAATCGGGACGACGGCAGGCCGGCCTTGGGCGCGGCGGCGGGCCGGGCATCCTTCGCAGACAGGGGGGTAGGCACCATCAACCTCCGCCGATGCGGGTCCGATCGCCTTACCGCCTACCGTGGCCCCCCTTCGGCAGTGCCCCGCGATCCGGGGCCGGCTGTCGACCGGTCTGCAAAGAGTGTCGGGTCACGGTTGGACCCGGTCAACCCCTCGCCGGTCACATCCTCGGCGGATTCACACTCGCGAGAAACCCTCCTGCCGGCGTGGTTTCAGCCCGTCGGGTAGCTGCGCGGGTGGGTGGAGGGTGCCCCTTCGGGCGGCTTCGGATCGCCGCGCTTTCCGCAGGCGATCGGGCCCGCAACCGCCAGAACTCCGAGCAGCAGGAACACAGCCGCCAGTCGCCGACGCGTCGTGTGCATCATCCGTCTCCTCCCGCAAGAAAGCGTTTGCGCGCGGCTGCGACCTGTTCACGCACCCGCTCCGGCGCCGTCCCGCCGAAACTGGTCCGGGCATTGACGGACGCCTCGACCGACAGGACCGGGTAGATCCGGTCGTCAATGGCCGGATGCTCTGTCTGCATCACGTCGAGCGGCAGGGCATCCAGCCCGCAACCGCGCTCTTCCGCCGCCTTCACCAGACGCCCGGTCACGTGGTGGGCGTCGCGGAACGGCAACCCGGCTTCGCGGACCAGCCAGTCCGCCAGATCCGTTGCCGTCGGGAATCCGGCGTCGACGGCCCGCCGCGTGGCGTCCCCATTGACCGCCAGGTCGCGGATCATTCCGGTGGTCGCGGCAACGCAGAGGCCGAGGCTGTCGATCGCGTCAAATACCGGCTCCTTGTCTTCCTGCATGTCCTTGCCGTAAGCCAGCGGCAGGCCTTTGAGGACCACGGCGATCGCCGTGAAGGCGCCGAGCACGCGCCCGGACTTGCCGCGCACCAGTTCGGCTCCGTCGGCGTTGCGTTTCTGCGGCATGATCGAACTGCCGGTCGTGAAGGCATCCGACAAGGTAACGAAACGGAACTGGACGCTGGTCCAGATCACCAGCTCCTCGGCCAGCCGCGACAGGTGGACAGCGCAGATCCCGGCGGCGGCCAGCACCTCGAGCACGAAGTCGCGGTCGGATACCGCATCCAGCGAATTCGCCGCCGGCCGATCGAAGCCGAGCGCCGCCGCCGTCATGGCACGGTCGATCGGGAATGGCGTCCCGGCGAGGGCCGCCGCTCCGAGCGGCGACTCGTTCAGCCGGCGCCGAGCGTCGGCAAGCCGGCCGCGGTCACGGCCGATCATCTCCACATAGGCCAGCATGTGGTGGCCGAACGTCACCGGCTGCGCCGGCTGCAGATGGGTGAACCCGGGCATGATGGTTGCCGCGTGCCGATCGGCCTGATCGATCAGCGCCTCCTGAAGATCCCGCAGCTCCCGGTCGAGCGCGTCGATCGCCCCCCGGGTCCAGAGCTTCATGTCGGTGGCGACCTGGTCATTGCGCGACCGGCCCGTGTGCAGCCGTCCGGCCGCATCGCCGATCTTCTCGCGCAACCGGTTCTCGACGTTCAAGTGAATGTCCTCGAGCGCACGCGAGAATTTGAACGCCCCGGACTCGATCTCCGCCCAGATCTCATCTAGACCGGCCTGGATCGCCTCCCCATCTTCCTGGGTAAGAATCCCGGTTGCGACGAGCATTTCGGCATGGGCTTTCGAGCCGAGGATGTCCTCGCGCCAGAACCGGCGGTCAAAATCGATGGACGGATTGATCCTTTCCATCGCATCGGCAGGTCCGGCGGCGAAACGGCCGCCCCACATGGTGTTCGCGGAAGAAGGTTCAGTCATGGCGTTACTCGGGTCACTCGCCTCTTGGTCACCGGTTCGCCTCGCCGGCGCCGGGGCGCTGGTGGCGGCGGTCATTGCCATAGGGGTCCTCTCGCTTGCGTCGGCGTCGGGACCGCCCACCTTCTCAGGCGGCTATGGCGGCTGGGAACCGTTCGCCGAGCCGCAACCGGCCCCGAAGACCGACTTCCTAGCGGCGGACGGCACCAGCATCAACCTCGATGCCTATGACGGGCGGACCGTTCTGGTCAATTTCTGGGCGACCTGGTGTGCGCCCTGCGTCAAGGAGTTGCCGGCGCTTGACGCGCTGCAGGGCGCGTTGGGCGGGCCCGGGTTCGAGGTCGTGGTGATTTCGATTGACCGCAAAGGCCTGGAGGTGGCGCAACCGTTCCTGAAGGACCTCGGCGTTGGACGGTTGCAGTCGGCGGCCGACCCGAAAGGGGCCCTCGCCAGGGAATTGGGCGCGACCGGTCTTCCAACCACCGTGCTGATCGATGCCGACGGCATGGTGCGCGGCCGTCTGCTCGGCGACGCCGAGTGGAATTCCGATGAGGCGCACGCGCTGATCCGCTACTATCTGACCAACAGCACATAACCTGAGAGTGAAGGGCGGACAGAATGGCCGCGGTATTCCGAACGATATTCGGCGCGATCCTGGTCCTCGCGCTGACGGTACCGGTCGCCGCCCAGGCTCCGACTTTCTTTCGCATCGGCACCGGGGGTGTTAACGGAACCTACTACCCAATCGGTGCGATCGTCAGCAATGCGATCTCCAGCCCTCCGGGATCCCGGGCCTGCGAGGCCGGCGGCAGTTGCGGTGTTGCCGGGCTGATCGCGATCGCCGTGTCGTCGAACGGATCGGTCGCCAATGTTGAGGACACCGCCTCCGGGGCCCTGGATTCCGGGTTTGCCCAGTCGGATGTCGTGCACGCCGCCTATACCGGAACCGGGGCGTTCGATGGCCGTCAGCCCATGACCGGGCTGCGGGTGATCGCCAGCCTGTATGCCGAGCGTATGCAGCTGGTGGTCGCCAAGGGCAGCGGAATCCGGTCGCTCGAGGATCTGCGCGGCCGCCGCATCTCGCTGGATGAACCGGGATCGGGGACACTGCTGCTGGCCCGCGATCTTCTGGATGCGGCCGGGATCGGCGAAGGCGGTGTGATCGCCGAGTATCTGAAGCCCGGACCGGCCGCGTCGCTGATCGAACGTGGCCAACTCGACGGGTTCTTCATCACCGCGGGCGTCCCGACCTACGCGGTTGCCGATCTGCTGCGGGATGGCATTGTCGAACTGGTCCCGCTGGACGGTCCGGCGGTCGACACACTTCTGGCCAAGCACCCGTTCCTATCGCGCGCGCCGCTTGCGGCCGGTGTCTACGGAGACGACCAGCCTGCCATTCCGACATTCGGGGTAACCGCGCAATGGGTCACCACCGACGCCGCCCCGGCGGATCTGGTCTACGAGATCTGCCGGGCATTGTGGAATGAAGCGACCCGTACGCTGCTCGACGGGGGCCATCCGACGGGACAGCAGATCCGCCTCGACAACGCACTCGACGGGGTCAACGTGCCCCTGCACCCCGGGGCCGAGCGGTGCTATTGCGATCTTGGCCGCAATGCACCGGCCGCCGACAAGGGCTGACAACCGGTTCTGAGCCGGAGTCTGCGTCTCTTGATCTGGCAGAGATTAAGTTCCCCCGACCGGCCCTGAAGGCCCGGCCGGGGAAACGGCGCCGCGGGGGTGGGGGATCCCTCGACGCAAGGCAAACTCAAAGATCGAACATCAATGAACGGTGTCGGCCAGCCGCATGGCATGGCCGTGAATCTGCCGCCGGGTCGCCACATCGAGATCCTCGAAGGACGATTGCGCCATCATCATATCGACCGAGCTTCCACTGTTGATGGCCCGCATCAAAGCCGTCGCGATCTTGGTTTCGTTGCCGACGATGTCGGCAACTGATTGAGATAGAAGGGCAAAAGCCTTATTCGTTACCATTCTGGTCATTGTCATTCCCTCTTTCTGAAGGATCATTGGTATTATGCATTTACATAAAAATTTATCTAAAATCAAGGCAAAACTGGCTGCCGGGCCTCAGATTCGACATCGTCCGCAGGCCCTCGATCGCCGGGGCCCCGACGCCCGACCGGGCCCGTATCATGGATGATCCGATCCGCAGTCATCCGACCCGCGGCGAGCAGCTCGACATCCTGGTCGCCTGTGCAAACCGCGTGCTCGGCGCCGGCGAGGTCCTGATCGATCTCGGCTGCGGAACCGGATATCTGGCCCATCTGCTGTTGCAGGCACGTCCGGACATCCGGATCATCGGGGTCGATCGCAACCCGGAATCCCTGACCGCGGCGCGCCAACGCTTCGAAGGGCGCGCCGCGTTTCTGGAAGGTGATCTGTCGAAGATCGAGGCCGTGACACCGCCGGTCGAGACCGCAAAAGTAGTTGCCAGCGCCCTGACGTTTCACGACCTGTCCGACGACGACAAGCGCGCCGTGCTCTCATGGTCCGTCGACCGACTGGATGCCGAGGGCGCCATCCTCCTCTATGACCGCATCCGGCTGACCGAGGCGGAGACCTTTGGCCTGCAGCGTGCCATCTGGTCCCGGATCGAGCGGATCCACGGGGCAGCGATGCGGACGGCCGAGAGCTTCGACGCCTATCGGGCCGACCTCTCGGACACCAACCGCCCAGCCAGCCTCGCCGACTATCAGACATGGTTCGCCGAGCTGGGCTGCGCGATGCAGATCCTGCACCTTCACGGCAACACCGCATTGCTCGGCGCCGTTCGACACCGCTAGCCTGAGCGGCATCCAGACCCGACTGCCTTAGGCTCAAACGCACATAACAAGGACCGGCAGATGACCGATCGCTACGACGCCGACGACCTGATCCGCTACGCCGAGGCCCTGTTCGCCGCCGGCGGGCTCGACGCAGACCAGGCTGCGGTGGTCGCGCCGCTGATGGTCGAGGCCGACCTCATGGGCCACACCACTCACGGTCTGCAACTGGTCCCGGCCTATCTCGGCGCCCTGGCCAATGGCGGCATGACGGCGACCGGAGAGCCGGAAACCCTGTCGGATCGCGGGGCAGTCGTGACCTGGGACGGCCGAAGGCTGTCAGGGGTCTGGTTGACCGCGTCCGCAATCGACCTGGCGGTTGACCGCGCCCGGACCTACGGCACCTGTACGGTTGCGATCCGGCGGTCTCACCATATCGCCTGCCTCGCGGCCTTCCTGGAACGGGCGACCCGCCATGGCATGATGGTGACCCTTGCCAGCTCCGATCCGTCGGTTGCCAGCGTCGCCCCGTTCGGCGGCCGTCGACCGGCCTTCACCCCGGATCCGATCGCGGTCGGCATTCCGACCGCGGCCGACCCGATCCTGATCGATGTCTCGGCCTCCATCACGACCAATGGTCTGACCGGTCGGCTGCATTCCGAGGGACGCCACCTCGAGCATTTCTGGCTGTTGGACAACGATGGAAACCCGTCCCGCGACCCCGGAGTGCTGTTCAGCGACCCTCCCGGTTCGATCCTGCCGATCGGCGGACTCGACCATGGCCACAAAGGCTACGGACTGGCCCTGATGGTGGAAAGCCTGACCCAGGCCCTGCCCGGCCATGGCCGGGCCGACCCACCGGAGGGATGGGGTGCGGGTGTCTGGGTGCAGGTCCAGGACCCGTCAGCCTTTGCGGGAAGCGACGCCTTCACGCGGCAGACGGACCACCTGGCGGAACTCTGCCGATCCAATCCGCCGCGTCCGGGCGTTGCATCGGTCCGCCTGCCGGGGGACGGTGCCCTGGCGCGCAAACGCGCGGCCTTGCGCGACGGCGTGGAGCTCTATCCCGGGATCATCGACGGTCTCGGCAAATGGGCGACGAGCCTGGGCGTTGCCCCGCCCGCACCACGCTGAACCGCCCGCTGTGGGGGCGGCACACCGTCAGCACACCGCCGATCTTGGCGCGCACCGGGCCGTCAGGGTCGGTGACGGCGCCACTTTAGCCAGGAATCCGGCGACGGCCTCCCGGGCCTCGGACAGACGCATGACGTGATGGGTGGTGTTGTCGAGCACCACCGACGTCGCGTCGACGAAGCCCTCCATGTCCTGCCCGCAATCTCCGCGCAGGAACCAGCGGTCGAACCAGCGGTCGCGGGCGCTGACCACAGAGAGTACGGGAGTGTCACGGTCGCCCCGCAATCCCCACAGCGGCGGCCAGGGGATCTGGCAGGTCCATCCCAGAATGACCCGGGCGACCAGTCCATCACCGGTGTAGTTGGCCGTCGTCAGGCCGCCTTCGCTCTGGCCCATCAGGACGATCCAGTCCGGGTCGACCCAAGGAAACCGGCGCGCCCGCTCGACCGCATGCTCGGCCTCCGCCAGGCGGAAGCCGATGACGCCCGGATGTGAGCCCGCGGACTTCGAGCGCCAGTCGCAGCTGCGCGGCTTGTAGTCCCGGGAGAAGCTGTCCGGCGCGATGACCGCATACCCGTTGCCGGCGAGGAACTCGAGATCGACCCGGTACCCCCAATGCAAACCGTTGCAGCCGTGCAGAAACACCACCAGCGGCAGCTGGGGGGCGTCGTCCGCCGCCAGCAGCGCCGCCTCCACATTCGCCATCTCACCGGACACGTCGCGATAGCCCGGATCACCGCGCGAGAACGGCACCACGACCGTGGCCCCGTCCCAGGTCCTGGCGAGTTCGTCAGGCCGGTCGGCGGACCGCGACAGGTAACACCCGGCCAAAGCCGGAAGCAGCAGCAAACACAGAAGGATTGAAAACGCCCGCATGGCGTGAGAGTTCGACACTTTGCAGCCATCGGCAAGACTTCGGCCGCCGCCGGCTTAAGCCTTCACAGGATCGTCAGCGACCGCCAGGATGGCGGCGCTGCCGCCGAGCCCCCTCCTCCTCACAACCACAGTCGATCGCCATGCGCCTCACCGTCGCGAGCTACAACATCCAGTACGGCCTCGGACAGGACGGCCGCACTGACCTGCAGCGCATCGTCGACACCGTCGCCGACGCCGACATCATCCTGCTGCAGGAGGTCGGCCAGTACTGGACGCGGGATGACGGCGTCGATCAGGTCGCCGACCTGACCGACAGGCTGAACCGCCATGTCGTCTATGGGTCGGGGCTCGACGTGGACGCAAGTACCGTCCAGGACGGGCGGGTCATCAATCGCCGCAAGACCTTCGGCAATCTGGTGGCCAGCCGCTGGCCGATCCTCTCCTCGCGCACCCAACTGCTGCCGAAACCGGCCCTGCCGGAGGTCCGGGATATCCAGCGCTGCGTCGTCGAGGCGGTGATCGATGCCCCGAACGGCGGACTCCGCGCCTACTCCGTCCATATGTCCCACGTGTCACCGGGCCAGCGGCTGCCTCAGGTGGCGGCACTGCACGACTTCGTCGCCCGCGCCAGGGTCGATGGCAGACCGTTCGACGGCATGCCGGCGCCGGACTGGGCCCCCGATCTGCCGCCCATGACCATGCCGGCAGCCGCGCTGGTGGGCGGTGACTTCAACTGCACGCCGGACTCGCCGGAATACGCGGTGCTTTGCGGTGAACTGGATCCGCATCGCGGCCGGCTGCGGCGCGCCGACCAGCTGATCGACACCTACGCGGCCGCCGGTCATGACCCGTTCGCCGCCTCGACCCACCACGGTGCCGAGACCCGCTACAAGATCGACCACCTGCTGGCCAGTCCGGATGTCGCCTCCCGGGTGACCGCGAGCTGGATCGGCGACGCGGTCGGGTCCGACCACTACCCGGTGTTCGTCGAGCTCGACTGGGCGGCCTCCACGGTCTGACGCCCGCGTTCCCGGGCCAACGCCTCGCGCCGTGCGATGTAGAGCGCGGCCGCCACGATGATCGCCGCCCCTGCCCAGGTCCACACCTCCGGCACTTCCGCGAAAAGCACGTAGCCGATCAGCGCCGACCACAGCAGCTGGATGTAGCGCGCCGGCGCGATCGCGGAGATTTCGCCGACCTTGAACCCCTGGGTCATCAGCAGATGGCCGAGGGTGGCAAGACCGGAGATGACGATGACCAGCACCCACTCCTCCACCGTCGGCCAGCGCCAGACGGCCAGCGCCGGACCGAACGTCACGATCGTCACGACAATCGACAGATAAGCGACGACCGCCGGCCCGCTCTCGCGCCGGGTCAAGGCCTTGGCCACCAGATCCGAGCCGGCGAAGATGGGTGCCGCGATCAGCATGGCGAGAACCCCCGGGTCGACGTCCACGAAACCAGGCCGCACGATCAGCAGCGCGCCCATCAGGCCGACCACGACCGCGGTGATCCGGGGCAACCGGATCCGTTCTCCCAGGAACAGAGCCGCCCCGACGGTGGCGAAAACCGGAGCGGTGAAGCCGATGGCGGTCACCTCCGCCAACGGGATCCGGCTCATGGCGTAGAACCAGAGCATCACCCCGGTGCCGTGCAGCACGCCGCGCAGAAGATGCAGCTTCCAGCTGACGGCCCGCAGGTCCGCCACCTGCAGTTTCACAAAGAACGGCAACAGGAAGAACAGCCCGAACGCATAGCGCAGGAACGAGGTCTGGATCGGGTCCATGGTCGACCCCACCCATCGGACCAGCGCCATGAAGCAGGAGAAGATCAGACCGGATGCCACGATCCAGAACATGCCCTGGACGTTTCGAGGCACGGCTTCAAGCGCGGCCCGCATTTGTGCGACGAACGGCATCCGATAAAGTCCGGTGAGACGCGGCGCGAGACGGCGCCGCCGGGATCTTCAGGGGAGCATGTGGACGATGCCAGGATCAAGCGCCATAAGCCTGCCGGACACGCTGGTCTCGACCGGCTGGCTGGCCGACAATCTGGGGGCCGAGGGCCTGCGGATCTTCGATTGCACCTGCTTTCTGGTACCCGATCCGAAGACCACATTGCGGGCGGAAAGCGGCCTGAGCGCCTATCGTGAAGCGCATATCCCGGGGGCCGGCTTTCTCGACATCACCGACGCCTTCTCCGACCCCGCGGGCCGGTTCCGCTTCACGATGCCGGACCCCGACACCCTGGCCGGCCAGTTCGCCGCCCACGGTCTCGGTGCGGGCGACGCGGTCGTCCTCTACGCCGCCGACAACCCGAGCTGGGCGACCCGGTTCTGGTGGATGCTCAGGGTCATCGGGGTCGACAACGCGGCGGTTCTGGATGGCGGCCTGAAGAAGTGGCGGGCCGAGGGTCGGCTGGTGGAAGCCGGTGACGTCACCCTCACCCCGGCCACCCTGCGCGCCGATCCCCGGCCGGACCTGGTGGTCGGACGAGATGCCGTCCGCGCGGCCATCGACGATCCGGATACCGTCGTGGTCAACGCGCTGTCCGCCGAACAGCATCGCGGGGAAGGCCCGCACTACGGGCGCCCCGGCCGGATCGCCGGTTCGACCAACGCGCCGTCGCGCGATCTGCTGGATCCGGAAACCGGCGCGTTTCTTTCGGCCGAAGCGATCCGAGCGGTGCTCGCCGCTGCCGGCGCGATGGAGGCCAAGCGGGTGGTACCGTATTGCGGCGGCGGGATCGCCGCGTCGGTCACCACCTTCTGGCTCACACGCCTCGGCAAGAGCGATGTTGCCCTGTACGACGCCTCGCTTTCGGAATGGGTGACGGATGACAGCCTGCCCATGGAGACCGGCTGAAGCGGCCGGTCGTCAGTCCGCGGTGAGTGCCAGCACCACGATCCGACTGCGGCCGTAGTTTCGGTCGTCCAGCACCTCGAAGCCGTTCGGAGGTTCGACCGCTTCCCGGCGATCGACCTCAACCACGACGACCGTATCCGGGTCGATCCAGCCGGTTGCGCGGGCCGCCTCCAGGGCCGGCGCCCAGGCGCCGGACCCGTAGGGCGGGTCCATGAAGACCACACCGGCCGGCCCCGGCGCGCGCTCGTGCAGGCGGGTCGCATCACCGGACTGGACCTGCGCGCGCCCCCCGGCCTTCAGCTTGGCGACATTGGCGCGCAGCGCATCCAGGGCCGAGGGGTGGGTGTCGATCAGGACGACCCGGTCGGCCCCCCGCGACAGCGCCTCGAGACCGAGCGCGCCGGTTCCGGCGAACAGGTCGAGGACCAGCGCGTCCCGAAATCCGGGACCGAACCGACCGCTTTCGAGCATGCTGAATACGGCCTCACGGGCGCGCTCGGGCGTCGGCCGCACGTCGAGACCCTCCGGGGCGGAGAGTTTAGCGCCGCGGTGCTTTCCGGCGACGATCCGCATGGCGTGCTTCCCGTTTGCCAGGACGTGCCTGGTCTGAAGTCTTCGAGCCGATGGAATCCGACCGCTTGCCGGTCTTGGCGGCCTTATCGGTCCTGGTTGGCGGCCGGGTCCCGGTCCGCTTCGGCTTGGCTTTGGCCCGACACTCGCTGTCGCCGTGATCAAGGCCGAGCTGACCTTTGAGAACCCGGGTTTTCACTTCCTCGACAGCGCCGGGCGCAATGTCACCCAGTTGAAAGGGCCCGTAGGAGACCCGGATCAGCCGGCTGACCGTTAAGCCGAGATGTTCCATGAGCCGGCGGATTTCCCGGTTCTTGCCTTCGCGCAGGCCGACCGTCAGCCAGGAGTTCGTGCGGCTTGCCCGGTCGACGGACACCTCAATTGGCCCATAGGCGGTGCCGTCGACGGTGATGCCGCGTTTCAGGGCGGCGAGAGCGGCTTCGTCGAGGGCACCGAACACGCGAACGCGGTAGCGCCGGGTCCAGCCGGTCGACGGCAGCTCCAGATGGCGGGCCAGGGCGCCGTCATTGGTCAGCAGCAGCAAACCCTCGCTGTCGACATCCAGGCGGCCGACCGACACCACCCGGGGCAGGTCCGCCGGCAGGGTATCGAAAACCGTGCGGCGGCCTTCCGGATCCCGGTTGGTGGTCACTGTGCCGCGAGCCTTGTGATACCGCCAGAGCCGTGGCTGCTCGATGGTCGGGATCGGATTGCCGTCTACCAGGATCACGCTGCTTTCCGTCACCGTGACAGCGGGACTGTCCAGGACAGTTCCGTCGACGCTGACACGGTCGTCGGCGATCCAGCGCTCGGCATCGCGACGCGAGCACAGCCCGGCGCGGGCCAGCCGCTTGGCGATCCGCTCCGGCTTTCGGGCGTCGGCGAACAGTTCCGCCAGCTCGCTGGAACTGCGCAGCGGTTTCGGTTTAGCGGGGCGGGGTTTGGCGGAACGAGGCTTCGCAGGGGAGGTCATCGTCGAGCATGTAGCGCGCGGCCGCGGACCATGCAATCTGATCCACCGGCGAACCCAGGCCATCGACAGCCATCGGAAATCAGCCTATGCCGCGCCCATGAGCACCAAGCGCCACCAACCGGCGAGCCCGATGTCGCTGGCCCTGGAGCAGGCTGGCCTCGCCGCCGCCGCCGGGGAAGTCCCGGTTGGCGCCGTCATTGTCGACGCCGAGGGAACTGTGCTGGCCGTCGCCCACAATCGGGTGGAAACGCCACCGGACCCCAGTGGCCATGCCGAGATTCTGGCCCTGCGCGCGGCCGCCAAGCGGCTCGGCACTCCCCGCCTGACCGACTGCGATCTGTACGTCACCCTGGAGCCCTGCGCGATGTGCGCCCAGGCGATTGCGCACGCCCGGATCCGGCGTCTGGTGTTCGGGGCCTACGACCCAAAAGGCGGCGGCGTCGAACACGGCCCCCGGATCTTCCAGCAGCCGACCTGTCACCACCGACCGGAAACCGTCGGCGGCGTCGAAGAGCGGGCCGCCGGAGACCTCCTGCGCCGGTTCTTTCATGAAAGACGGTGACAGGGCCGCAGCGCTGACCCCGCTCTGACTTTATGGTGTGGACCCGGGCTAGCGAAGAGTGGATACCGCGATGCCCGAAGACCGCAGCTTCGCCTGTTTCTTGAGACGTGCCACCTCGTCCATCACGGTGTCCGCCCCGAGGTCGGCGCGGTCGGCCGGCAGGGCCAGCAGGCCAACGCTGCAGGTCAGGCACCCGAACCGACGCAGCTCACCGTCGCGGCCTCTGGCCTCGATGTAACCGCGCTCTCGGGTGGCGGCGTCGTAGAAGCTCTCAACCTCGAACGCGAACTGCGCCACGAGCTCGGCGACATGGCTGGCGACCTCGCCGGGATGTTCGGCGCGGAAGCCGGCGAAGAAATCGTCGCCACCGATATGGCCTATGAAAACACCCTCACCCGTGAAGCGCTTTTGCAGCAGTTCGGCGAACAACTGGATGGCCCAGTCGCCATTGCGGAATCCGTAGGTGTCGTTGAACGGCTTGAAGCTGTCGAAGTCGAAATAGGCCAGAACAAAACTCGAGGACCGGTCCGGTATGGCGTCGAGGACCCAGTCCTGGATCGACAGGTTGCCCGGCAGTCGGGTCAGGGGGTTCTGGTCACGGGCCGCCGCGACGGTTTTTTCGTGCAGAACCTTGAGAAGCGCGGTCGAATTCAAGAAGCCGACGTATCGGCCCTGCTCGGCCAACAGGAGTCCCGGCGCATCCGATCGGTGGGCGAAGATCTCGAGGATCTTCTCGATCGGCATGTCGATGCTCGCCGTCGGACAAGGCTCGACCAGGTCGCGCAACCGCAGCCCGAAGGCCTTGTTGACCATCAGCTCGCGGCCGTAGGGCGAAAAGGCATAGGCCTTGAGATCGCTGTCGCGCACCACGCCGACCGGCGCGCGGACCTCGTCGATGACGGGAAACACCGAGATGTGGCGGTTGCGACGGAATGCTTCGAACACCTCGATCATCGGCAGATCGATCGCCAGCGCCGGCAGCTCCTCCATCTGGCTGCGCACCAGCGACATATCGGTCGAGCGGTTACGGCGCTCTCGCCTGTTCAGCTTCGCCACACCCGGATAGACCGAGAGCACATGGTCCACGTCCTGCGTCGGTCGCTGGATCAGGTAGCCCTGGACCATGTCGAAGCCGAGATCCCTGCAGGCTCTGAACTCCTCCTCGGTCTCAACACCCTCCGCCACCATTCGGATGCCGAACACGTGCATCACATCGACCAACCGCGACAGGAACAACCGCTTCTTGGGCTCTGAGTGAACGCCCTCGATGAAATAGCGGTCGACTTTGACGTAGTGCGGGGCCAACTCGTGGATCAGGCGGAGCCGCGAATACCCCTGCCCGAAATCGTCCAGTGCGAGGTGGGCGCCGGCGGCATTCAGCCGATGAAACGCATCGACGGCTGTATCCCCGGTCACCACGTCCTGGGACTCCGGGATTTCGAGGCAGAAGCGCTCCGGATCGATGTCATTTGCCGCCAGTTCGCGAACGATCTCATCGACAAAGGGCGCGCCCTGGGACAGCAACCTGGCGTCGACGTTGAAGAACAGGCGCGCCGTCTCACTCGGCAGGGTCCTGACGGCCCGCAGTGCCTTTCGAAGCAGCACCCGATCGACGTCGGACAGCCACCCGCGGTCGTGGACGTCGTCGAAGAAAGCCGGGATGGAAGCCGCGCCCAAACGCTCGACGCCCCGCAACAGGGCTTCGTAGCCATGGGCGATTCCGGTATCCACACTGACGATCGGCTGGAAGGCGTATTGCAGGTTTGTCTCGACGGAATCCAGAAACGACTGTAGGTCCTGATCCGAATCAGGACGCGTTGCCGCCGACCTTTGCTTGGTCACCTCGACTTGGGTGCGCCGCATCGTTGAAAACCCGCAGAAGAAATTCCGCTCTCAGCGTTGCTGGAAAGCCCTAAAACTCTCTTAATTTCCGTGCTGCCGTCGGAAGAAAAATGACGGAATGGTTGATCCGATGCCCGAGAAAACGACCCCGATCCACGTAGTCTTCGACCTGGAGCGCGAGCGCCTGACGGCCCGTCGGTTTCTGCACGAGCTGGCCGAGCAGAGGTGGCCCGTGACGGTAACCGGGGTCTCCAAGCGCGAAGACATCGATCCGCGCCACAAGGAGCTCGTCGTCACCGAGCGGATGCGGGTGGCCAAAGTGGCCCTGGTCCTTGTCACGCCCATGTCGGGCGTCAGCCGGAACGTCAACGAAGAGGTCAAATTCGCGAAACGCGCGAACTTGCGTCTGGTCGGCGTCCTGGTTGCCGGCTCGACCGCGACCACCAACCTGCCGGAGGGCCTGCATCGCCACTCGGTTGTCGGCTGGGACTGGGCGGCTCTGAAGCAGGAGATCCTGCCGAAACCGATGGAGTGAGCCGCGCTGGACCCTGATCGGATGTGATCGCGCCGAACCGATCGGGAGCCCTCGCTGCAGCGGTTCGGCGCGTCGCGAAGGTGCTACCGGTCAGCCGCCACCGGCCTCCAGAGCACGCCAACCGATGTCGCGACGGCAGAAGCCATCAGGCCAATCGATGATGTCAACCGCGGTATAGGCCCGCGACCGCGCCTCTGCCGCATCGGCTCCGAGGGCGGTCACCCCGAGGACCCGACCGCCGATTGCCCGCAGCGTTCCGTCCTCGCCTTTTGCCGTACCGGCATGGAAGACGACGACATCATCGGATTCCGCCGCCTCGGCCCCGGAAATGACCGTGTCCTTGCGATACGCGCCGGGATAGCCCTCGGCCGCCATCACCACGCAGAGCGCCGTCCGGTCGAACCAGCGCAGGTCGAAATGGTCGAGCTGGCCGTCCACGGCGGCGACCAGGGCTGCCAGGAAATCGCTTTTCACCCGCAGCATCAGTGCCTGGCATTCCGGGTCGCCGAAGCGCACGTTGTACTCGATCAGCTTCGGTCCCTCGGCCGTGATCATCAGGCCGGCAAACAGCACGCCCCGAAACGGGCGGCCTTCCGACGCCATGCCGGCCACGGTCGGCGCGATGATCTCCTGCACAATCCGGTCAGCCATGGCGGCATCGACGACCGGCGCCGGAGCGTAAGCCCCCATCCCACCGGTATTGGGTCCGGTGTCGCCGTCGCCGACCCGCTTGTGGTCCTGGGCGCCGCCCAGCGGCAGGATGGCCCCGCCGTCGGTCAACGCGAAGAAGCTGGCCTCCTCTCCGACCAGGCACTCCTCCACGACGATCTCCGCCCCGGCTTCACCGAATGCCCGTTCGGCCATCATGGCGTCGACGGCCGCTTCGGCCTCGCCAACGGTTTCGGCGACCACAACGCCTTTGCCGGCGGCCAGCCCGTCCGCCTTGACGACGATCGGTGCACCCTCGCGGCGAATGTAGGCCTTGGCCGCCTCCGGGTCGGTAAACCGGCCATAGGCGGCGGTCGGAATGCCGTGGCGGATGCAGAAATCCTTGGTGAAGGCTTTCGAGCCTTCGAGTACAGCGGCCGCAGCGCTCGGTCCGAACGCCTTTATTCCAGCGTCCTGCAGGCGGTCGACCAGACCGGCCACCAGCGGTGCCTCCGGACCGACAACGACCAGATCGATTCGCTGATCGACGGCGAACCGAACCAGCCCACCCAGGTCGTGGACCGGGATGTCGATGCAGGTCGCCTCACGGGCGATGCCGGCATTGCCGGGCGCGCAATACAGCGCGGTCACCAGGGGCGAGGCGGCAATTGCCCAGCACAAGGCGTGCTCGCGCCCGCCCGATCCGACCACCAACACGCGCATCCGCTCACCCCTCTCGTTAGAACGCGTTCACTGGCCGCGTTCACAGGCCGCGGTGTGTAGCATAGATTGACGCCATGCAAGATGGCGCAGCAGCCAAGGACGGCCCGGGCAACCTGCCGGAGTTCACCGTCGCCGAGATCAGCCAGGCGGTGAAGCGGACCGTGGAGTCCAGCTTCGAGCGCGTGCGCGTGCGCGGCGAGGTGTCGCGCCCGACACGGGCCGGTTCCGGGCATCTCTATCTGACCCTGAAGGACGAGTCGGCGGTGCTCGACGGCGTGTGCTGGCGCGGTTCCGCCCAACGCCTGTCGATCCAGCCCGAGGAGGGCATGGAGGTGATCGCCACCGGCAAGCTGACGACCTATCCCGGCCGTTCGAAGTACCAGATGGTGATCGAGCAGTTGGAACTCGCCGGCGAAGGCGCGCTGCTCAAACTGCTGGAGGACCGGCGCCGGCGGCTGGCCGCCGAAGGGCTGTTCGATACCGAGCGCAAACAACCGATTCCGTTCCTGCCGGCCGTGATCGGGGTTATCACCTCACCGACCGGTGCTGTGATCCGGGACATCCTGCATCGGCTGTCGGATCGGTTTCCCGTCCACGTCATCGTCTGGCCGGTCCTGGTCCAGGGTGAGGGCGCCAAGGAACAGATCGCGCGGGCGATCGCGGGGTTCAACGCGCTGGCGCCGGAGTCCGAGACGGTACGACGCCCGGACCTGCTGATCGTGGCCCGCGGCGGCGGCAGCCTCGAAGACCTCTGGGCCTTCAACGAGGAGGAGGTCGTGCGGGCCGCTGCGGCCTCCGGCATTCCCTTGATCTCGGCGGTTGGCCACGAGACCGATACCACGCTGATCGACTTTGCCAGTGACCGTCGTGCGCCAACGCCGACCGCGGCCGCGGAGATGGCCGTGCCGGTCAGAACCGACCTGATCGCCCGCATCGCCGAGGATACCGGGCGCCTGGCGAACGCGATCGCCCGGCGCCTGACGGAAGGTCGGACCATTCTGAGCGGGCTGGCCCGGGGGCTCGGCGATCCGGCGGCCCGCATCGAACAGGCACAGCAGCGCCTGGACTACGCGGTGGATACCGCACAGGGCCGCATGACCGCCCTGCTCGACCGGCTCGGCTTCCGGGTTCAGCGCCGCATCCCCTCGCCCGGCGATGTTCTGGCCCGCACACAAGGGCGTTTCGACACGATTGCCCGCGGCCTCCGTCTGACCGCGATCGAGCGTGCCATCGGCGACGGGGTGCGGGATCTCGATCGCATCGGCGGAGTGGCCCATCAGTCCCTGGCACGCCGCCTGCGCGACACCGGCGACCGGTTGGACGCCCTGGACCGGGTGCTGCGCGCGAACTCCTTCGAACGGGTGCTCGACCGGGGGTTCGTCCTGGTCCGGGACGCCGACGGAAAGCCGGTACAGTCGGCCGCCGGGACCCACGACGGCCAGCGGGTCTCCCTGCAGTTCCGCGATGGCGAGGCCGCCGCGGTGATCGGCAGCGAGACCCCGACGCAGCCGGCGCCGCAGAAGCCGACCCGATCCTCCACCGGCAAAGGCAAGAGCTCGGCCCCGACCCAGGAGTCGCTGTTCTGATGCGCCTCGTGGGGCTCGTGCTGGCCGCCTGCCTGTTCGCCGCCGGCGGCCGGGCGGAAACGGTCCTGAACGGGACGCTCGCTCAGGGCGGCGTGGTGTTCGGGACCACCGACCCCGGCACACGCCTGACCGTCGACGGGCTGCCGGTGCGGGTTGCGGCCGACGGGCACTTCGTCTTCGGATTCCATCGCGATGCCGCCGAGACCGCGCTCCTGGTGATCGAGCGCCCGGACGGACAGAGCGAGCAACGCGCTCTTTCGGTGGCCCAGCGCAGCTTCAAGGTCCAACGGATCGACGGACTGCCACCGAAGATGGTCACCCCACCGCCTGAGACCCTGGCGCGGATCCGCAGCGATGCGGCCGAGGTCAGGGCGGCCCGTGCGACCGACCGAGATCGGCCCGACTTCCTGTCAGGCTTCATCTGGCCGGCGACCGGCCGGATCAGCGGCGTGTACGGAAGCCAGCGGATCCTGAACGGCCAGCCCCGGCAGCCGCATTACGGCATCGACATCGCCGCACCGACGGGGACGCCGGTCGTGGCCCCGGCCGATGGCGACATCACCCTGGCGGCCACCGACCACTATTTCACCGGCGGGACGGTCATCCTCGACCATGGCCACGGGCTGTCCAGCACCTTCATCCATCTCGACAAGGTGGACGTGGCCGTCGGCGATCGGCTGCGTCAGGGCGAGATGATCGGGACGGTCGGCGCGACCGGACGCGCAACCGGCCCGCATCTGGATTGGCGGATCAACTGGTTCCAGCGCCGGCTCGACCCGGCCTACCTGGTGCCGCCGATGCCGAGCGGCTGATCCAGCAGGGCCGCGACCGCCGCTGGATTGCGCCACACAACGGATACGTCGACCGCTGTCACCATGGCGCGGGCCTCGACCGGCAGGCGACACGCATCCTTGGACGTGGTGACCGGTTCCGCATCCAGCGACGCGGCCCGTTCGACCAGTTCCATGATCTGATCCGGCGTGAAGGCATGGTGGTCGGGAAAAGCCTCAAAGCCCGCGATCTCGGCGCCGATCTCGACCAGGGTCTCCCTGAACTTCTCCGGCCGGCCGATGCCGGCGAACCCCAGGACTCTCCGGCCGGACAGCTCGAGCGCTGATGCCGTCGGCTCCAGCCGCGCGCCCAGAACCGGGCGGCGCCCGGCCACGGCCGCCTCTACACCGGCCCGGTCGGCACCGACCACGACCACCGCCGCGACCTTGTCCAGGGCGGCGGCGAGCGGCTCCCGCAACGGCCCGGCGGGGACGATCAGACCGTTGCCGAAGCCCACGCCCCCGTCCACCACCAGCAGCGACAGACCCGGGGCGATTCCCGGGTTCTGAAGTCCGTCATCCATCACGATCGCATCGACGCCGAGCGCTTCCAGGGCGCGGGCGCCGGCCGCGCGATCGTGTGCGACCACGGTCGGCCCGAGCGCCGCCAGCAACAGCGGCTCGTCGCCCACATCCGCCGCGCGATGCCGGGACGGATCGACCTGAACCGGACCGGAGAGCGTCCCGCCATAACCACGCGACAGCAGGCCGACCCGCCGGCCGCGCGCGACCAGGTCGGCCGCCAGCGCCATCGTCACCGGTGTCTTGCCCGCACCGCCGACGACGGCGTTGCCGACGCAGATCAGGGGAACCTTGGGGTGATAGCGCCGGGTGACCAGCGACCGCGCGGCGCCTGCGACCCGCCAAAGAAGGGCGAGCGGCCTCAACGCCGCCGCCGGCCAGCCCCCGGACCACCAGAACGCCGGCGCCTTCATCACGCCTCCCCCTGCTGGTCGGGAAGATACGGGTCAATGGCAGTCAGGAGCCGGGCGAGCCCGTCCCGACCGCCGGCCGCCACCTCCTGTCCCGCTTCGGCCATGGCCGATCGACAGGCCGGATCCGCCAACAGGGTGGCGACAGACTCGGCGAGGGTGCCGGCGTCGGCGACCTCCCGGGCAGCCCCGGCTGCCAGCAGGGCGTCGGCCGCGTCCCGGTTGTTCGGGATCGACGGGCCGAACAGCAACGCCGTTCCGCAGTGCGCCGGTTCCACGGGATTGTGGCCACCGACCGGCACCAGCGAGCCCGCCAGAAAGGTGACCGGGATCGCGGCGTAGAGGGCCGGCATCTCGCCCATGGTGTCGGCGATGTAGACGCCGACGCCATCATCAACTGTCTCACTTCGCGACCGCCACGCGCAGGTCAGCCCCCGATCCTCGCAGAGGGCCGCGATCTCCGGCCCGCGGGCCGCATGGCGGGGCGCGATCACCGTCAGCAGGTCGGGCCGCGCGTCCGCGAGGATCGCGTGGGCGTCAAGCACCACCGTATCCTCGCCCGGATGAGTGTTGGCCGCCAACCAGGCCGGCCGCCCGCCGATCATCCGCTCAAGCTCCGACACCGCATCGCGGTCGATCGGGGGCACAGCAGCCGCCGCTTTCAGATTGGCGACCTGGCGCACATCACCACACCCCAGGGCCAGAAATCGCTCCGCCTGATCGGAACTCGACGCCAGGACCAGGTCCAGGCATCGGAACAGCGGCCGCGCAAGGCCGCCGAGCCGGCGCCAACGCGCGAAACTGCCGTCCGACAGACGGGCATCGACGAGCACGATCGGCGTCCCCCGGGCCCGGGTCTCGGTCACCAGGGTCGGCCAGAGGTCGGATTCCATCCAGACCGCGGTCGCCGGGCGCCAATGGTCCAGGAACCGACGGACCCAGGCCGGCCGGTCCACCGGCACGAACTGGTGAAGGACGCCGGCGGGAAGCCGCCGCGCCATCGCCTCGGCGGAGGTCACGGTGCCGGTCGTCACCAGCAGGTGGAGATCGGGCCGCTCGCGGTCCAGGGTTTCGATCAGCGGCAGCAACCCGGTCGCCTCGCCGACACTGGCGGCATGCAGCCAGATGACCGCCCCGTCCGGCCGCGCGGCACTCGCGATCCCCCGGCGCTCACCGATCCGCGCCGGGCTTTCCTTGCCGCGGCCGGCACGCCGGGCGAGATACAGATCGATGACCGGGCCCAGCAAGGTCGCCAGCGCCTTGTAACCCGAGAGGATCATGAGATGGCCTCGCCCCGAGGAGCAGCAGGAGGACCGGCAGGAGGGCCGGCAGGCGCGATGGCCGGTTGGCCGACCCGGCGGTCGGCTTCGTCGGTCAGGGCGGTCAGGGCGTCTTCGACCCGGGATCGCCAGTGCTCGATGTCCTCGTCCTCGGCGGGAATCCAGATCGGGGCGCCAATCAGAATGACTCCCCGAGTGAACGGCAACGGCACGAGAAAGCGATCCCAGGAGCCGGCAACCACACGCGGCGCGGTGCTCCAGGCCACGGGCAGGATCGGGCGTCCGCTGCGCCTTGCCGCCCGGATCACACCGCTCTGGCAGCGCATGCGCGGACCGCGCGGGCCGTCCGGCGTGATCCCCACGCTCAGCCCGTCGCTGAGCGCCTTCAGCATCCCCCGGAACGCGCCGAGCGGATTGCGCCGCGTCGACCCGTAGACCGGGCGGGTGACGTAGTCCGCAAGCGCGTTGCCAAGCAGCCGGCTGTCGCCGTGCTCGGACTGCACCATGGCGAGCGGCTTGCCGCGCGGCCAGGCCGCCGTGATCAGGGCCAGCCGGTTGTGCCAGAACGCCCCGATGATGGGCGCCTCACCGGCAATCAGGTCAGCCGCCTGCGGGTCGAGATCGCGTTCGAGCCGGATGCTGACCCGCAGCAGCCGGATGTAGAGACCGACGATCCACGACAGGATGGTCAGGCCGGCATCGCTCTTCTGGAACGCCTTCAACATGGGGCGGAAGCGGACGGCTGCACGGATGGTCGACCCTTGTCGAATAAGCTTGTCGAGGACGCTTTGCGATCTTCTAGCATGCCAGTCCGGCCGTGGCATGGCTGGCCAACGCCGCGCCGGAACCTATGTCGCTAGTGGTCTGATCGGAACGTTTGGTATCCAAACGTTCCGTGAATCAGCCCACATACTCAAGAACGTGGTGGGGCGATTCACCGAACAGATGGGACTCATCCGTTCGGATCGCACCACGAGTGGTCCGATCGGAACGCTTGATATCCAAACGTTTCGTGAATCAGCCCACATATTCAATATCGTGGTGGGGTCCGCGACCGGGAGACCCGCCATGCCCGCCCCACCGTCCAGATCCGTCCTCCTCGGCGCTGTCGCCGATGCGCGGCGAAAATGGGGACCGCCCCCGCCGGGATTGAAGATCGAGGTGCCGGGGCCGGGGCAGGAATCCGTCTGGGACTACCCGCGTCCACCACGGTTCGAACCGGTCAACGAGCCGGTGTCGGTGGTCTTCAACGGCGCCGCCCTGGCAGAGACCAATGCCGCCTGGCGGATGTGCGAGACCGCCGGGGCGCCGGTCTACTACCTGCCCTTGACCTGCTTCCCCGAAGGCGCGCTGGTTCCCCTGGACGGCTGGACGATCTGCGAATGGAAGGGGGCCTGCGTCTACTACGACCTGGCCTGGGACGGTCAGCGCGCCCGCCAGGCCGCCTACCGCTATCCCGATCCGCTCGACGATCTCGACCCGAACTATGGCCGGCTGGCCGACATGGTCTCGATCTATCCCGGCGCGATCTCGGCGCGGGACGGCGACGGCTGTTTCGTATCCGGCGAACGGGCCCGACCCCAGCCCGGCGGCTACTACGGCGGCTGGGTCCTGGACCGGGTCACCGGACCGATCAAGGGAGCACCCGGGTCGGAGGGGTGGTAGGTCGTTCGACACGCCCCTGAAACAAGTTCCGGGGCTGCTCACGATGAGGTTCATAGTAAGACCTCGCCCTGAGCAGCCCCGCCACCGATTTGATCCGGGGTTAATCCGGGGCGTGTCGAAGGGCGCAGTCCCCTGTGAACTAGAACCGTTCGCTGAGCCAGATCGCGGCGCGTGAGCCGGCCCGGATGGCGGCGCGCATCACCGGATAGCCGATCGCGTCCTCGCCGCCGTGATCCTTGCCGATATCGCGATGTTCTTCCTCTTCGGCGCGGAACTCCTCGATCGTGGCCTTGAGCTCTGCCTCGTCCTCATCGAGCGCCTCGGCCTGGCGCCGGTAGTGGTCGTCGATGACCTCCTCGACCGCGATCGTGCAGGCCATCGCCGCCTTCTCGCCAAGCAGGGCGGTGCCGGCCCCCAGCGCGAACCCGGCCACATGCCAGAGCGGGTGCAGAACGGTCGGACGGACGCGACGCTCGACGATCAGCTTCTCGAACGCGGCCAGGTGACGCTCCTCCTGGGCCTTCATGTGCCGGATCGTCTTCGCACTCGGATGGCGCCCGAGCACGGCAAGCTGGCCGGCATAGATCCGCTGGGCCCCGAACTCGCCGGCATGGTCGACCCGGACGATGCGGTCGATCAGCTCGTCCTTGGACAGGTCGCCCGGCAGAACGCGGCGCGGCTCGGTCTCGTCTCGGCGCTCGGTCATGGGCGCATGATCTCCTTTGGTGGCGGGGTCAGTCCCGCCTCGACAGTCTTATCCCTTAAGCATGGCGCGGCCGGCGAGCGCTGCAACCCCTGCGGCGAACAGCGCGTTCCAACCCGCCATCGAAATCCCGAGGAACGCGAACGCGACCTCGTCGCAGCGCACGATCGGCGCGTTCATGATCTGGGCCCTGAGCGTGGCGAGATCGTCGGTCGCGGAAACCGAGCCGCAGCCGGCGGTACCCTCCCACCAGCCCTGCTCGACGCCGACGTGGAACGCCCCGATCCCGCCGGACGCGAGCACCGCCCCGACCGCCAACCCGGTCAGAACCGTGGCCAGAACCGGGCGGGAGCGGGCGACAACCGCCAGGCCGCCGAGCAGGATCGCGGCGACATAGGGCCAGCGCTGCCAGATGCACAGCACGCAGGGCTGCAGGTCGAAGCCGTATTGGGAAACCAGGGCCGTCGCCAAGGCCAGCGCCGAGGCGCCAACGACGATGGCCGGGGCTTGGAGGGGTACTACAGCAACCATTTGATCGCCACGAATCCGCCGAACAGCAACACGAAGAAGATGATCGTGATCAACCCGAGCCGACGTTCTAGCAGGCGGCGGATCAGGGGTCCGAAATACCACAGCAGCCCGGCGACCAGGAAGAACCGCAGGCCGCGCGCCAGCACCGACGCGATGACGAACACCAGAAGATCGAGCCGGGTGACACCGCTGGCGATGGTGATCACCTTGTAGGGGAACGGCGTGACCCCGGCCCCGAAGACGATCCACGCGCCCCATTCATTGTAGCGGTCGGCGAACGAGGTGAACTTCTCGGCATAGCCGTACAGATTCAGGATCGGCTGGCCGAGCGCTTCGAAGAACAGGCTGCCGATGGCGTAACCGAACACGCCGCCCGCCACCGAGGCCAGGGTCGCCACCAGGGCGATGCGCCAGGCCCGGGCCCGGTCGGCCAGGACCATCGGCACGATCATCACGTCCGGCGGGATCGGGAACACCGAGCTTTCGATGAACGACACCGCGGCCAGCCAGCGCTCGGCATGGCGGTGGCCGGAGACTCGCAAGGTCCAGTCGTAGAACGGGCGCAGCATCGGCGAGCATCGCGTCGGGGGCGGGGCGGGGCGGCGGACCGCGCCCGGATAGCAGGGGTGCGCGGCGGCGGCAAGCGCGCGCGGCCGGGCGGTTGCAGGGCCGGTTGCAGGGAGACGGGGCCGTCGCCATCATGGCGCCCCATGGAAAGACCGCCCCTGCATCCCTGGTTCGACGTCGCCGACACGGCGCCGCTGATCGACCTGAAACGACCCGATGGCCGTTCGAAACCGCCGAGCCGCATGGCCGGTCGCACGGCGGTGTTGCACTGTCTCGACGGGGGCGGCGACTCCGGCGGCGATCCGGATGCCACTGCCCTGGCGCTGCAGGCCCGGCGAACCGTCTTTGCCGAGGCCGGGGCCGATCTCTACCTGGTGCGGCGATCGACCCCGGTGCAGAACCTGGCCCTGGTCAAGAAGCACGATCTCGACATCGAGGTGCTGTCCGACGAACCGGGCGCCCTGGCGCACAACGTGGAGCTCAAGGGTCCGGGGACCGTGGTGATCGACCGCGGAACCCGGATCGCCGCCGTTCTGCCGAGTGCGGGCGCGGCCCTGGAGGACCACCTGGACCAGGTGCTCGCCCGGGCCCGCGCCCTTGCGGACCCCGGGTTCCGCGAAGGCGCTGGGACCCAGGCGCCCGTGATCCTGGTGCCGCGGGTCCTGTCGCCGGACTGGTGCCGGTGGCTGCGCCACATTCACGACCATGAGGGCAATCAGCCGTCGGGGTTCATGCAGAACGTCAAGGGCGAGTCCCTGCTGCTTCAGGATGCCGAGGTCAAGGTGCGGCGCGACCATGTGATCGCCACCCGCAGCCAGCTGGAGAAGGCGATCGAGCACATCTTTGCCCGCCGGCTGATCCCCGAGATCCAGAAGGCCACCCACTGCCCGATCCAGCGCCACGAGGAATTCAAGATCGTGCGCTACATGGCCGAGGAGGGCGGGCACTTCCGCGCCCACCGGGACAACACCACCCAGGCGACCCAGACCCGGCGGTTCGCCGTCACCCTGAACCTGAACGCCGGCGGCTCGGACCCCGGTGCCGACTACGATGGCGGCCATCTGGTGTTCCCGGAGTTCGGGGATATCGGTTATCGGCCGGGGCCGGGCGACGCGGTGGTGTTCTCGTGCTCGCTGCTGCACGAAGCGCGGCCGGTGACCCGCGGCGAACGCTACGTCCTGCTGGCGTTTCTGCACTAGCAGAAGCGCGCACCGCCGCGCGATTGACCCGGACTCGCCACCTCGCCATAGTGGCGCCCGCACGCCCCGGGCCCCCGTGGCGGAATTGGTAGACGCGACAGACTCAAAATCTGTTTCCCGCAAGGGAGTGTCCGTTCGAGTCGGACCGGGGGCACCAAGATCGCAGTGAACCGAGGCTTCAGGCGAACTGCCTGACCGCTTTGCGCTCCTCGTATTCCAGTTCTTGCGGCGCCGGCAGATCCCGCTTCAGCAGTTCCGGAAGGTTGAGAATGCCTGTCCGGATCCCCGGCCGGGGCTCACTCAGGGGCGAGGCGGTCTCCATCAGCAGTTTCCGGAACGCCTCGATCCGCATCCATGGATCCGGGTAGAGGTCGTCCAGGTCGTCGCCCCGATGGGCCAGCCAGAGCGCGGCGGCCGCTGCCGTGCAGGCCGTCGCGTAGGAGGTTCCGTCGCCGTCATCGCGGTAATCGCCGGGCTCCACGCGGCCATTCGATAACCGGGAATTGGCCCGGAAGATCTCGTCGGCCGGGGCGAAGATGTCGATGAACTTGCGCACATCGTCGTCGTGCTCGCGCCAGATCGTGCGGTCCGGCTTGATGCCGCCGGCGCAGATGCTGCGGAAGTACTTGCCGGGATAGGTCACGTGGTCGGAGACGTTGTTGCCCGACGCCGCGACCACGATCACCCCGCTGTCATAGGCATGGTCGACCGCCCGCCCCATGTTCTTCTCCGGCTTGCCGAACGGGATTCCGGGCGTGCCGAGCGACATCGAGACGACCGAGCAGCCGGTCTGGTCGACGGCATGGCGGATCGCCTTGCCGATCGCCTTGGTATGCCGGTTGATGAACCGCGACAGCACCACCGTGTTGGTCGCCCGGTAGGGCACCACCGGGCAGTCCGGCGCCACCCCGCGCAGCTCGCCCGGCAGGTTGCCGTACATCACGCTGCCGATCCGCGTCCCGTGGCCGGGGAAGCCCTTATAGTCCATCGGATCGGCCGGCTCGCGCCGGTCGGTCTCGATGAAATTGGTCCACTGGTCGGTGATCACGCTGTTCGGCTCGCCGTTCCAGGGGCCGAACACCGGATGCTCGGTGTAGCCGGTGTCGACATGGGCGATCCGGACATCCTTGTAGTCGATCTCTCCGGTGCCCGGGTCCGCCAACATGCGCCAGGCCTCGTCGGCCCCGATCGCGCCGATATGCCAGTTCCGGTTGGACATCGCGGGATTCTCCTTCTCCGGGCCTTGGACGATCCGTTCAGCTATCCCAGCCGCACCGCCTGGACATGCATCCAGTCGAAGTTCCGTTCCCGCCCGAGGCTGACCCAGCCCTCGTCCTCCCAGGCCTGCCACCAGGGCTCGTAGGCGTCGGCCGACAGGGTCGCCCGGTCCCGTCCCCAGCGCAGCTTGTTGTGCGCCGGATCCCAGTCGATGGCGATGCCCCAGGCATGGGTGGAGAGCCGGGTGCCACCGCGCATGGCCCGGTTGTTGTAGCAGCCGCCATAGAGATGCAGGCGCAGTTCCTGGATCCGCGCTTCGCCATAGGTCGTGTGAACCCGGTCCAGGACCCGGGCCAGGCTGTCGGCCACACGCGGATGGCATCGGATGTTGCGGGTTTTGGTGCGGGTGTTCCAGGCCAGCGCCAGTTGCCAGGGGCAGCGGACCAGCACCAGCCCGGCATCGCTCGGCGGACCGAAGAACGCCCGGATGTCATCCTCGTTCTGGGTCGGCCAGCTGTTCGGGTTGGCGGTCGACGGTGCGCGATCGCGCCAGGGCACCGGGCGGCTCCCGGTCTCGAACAGCACCACCAGTTCCTCGTAGCCGGAGTCAGTTCGGGTTCCCCAGAGTCCGTCGGCCGGGCCGGCGGAGATATTCCGGTCCTTGCAGCCAAGCTGCAGGCAGGCGATGGCGCGGCGGCGCGCCGACCAGGTCCGGGGATCGGTCGACAGCTCGGCCGACCGCGCGGCGATCATCGCGTTCACCGCCGCGGTGGTGGCCGTGTCCCGGGTCCCGTTCATCGGTCCCGCGTAGCGACCGTCCTCGGTCAGGATGCGTTGCAGGGTTCGGACGGCTTTCGCATTCATGGCGGTTCTCCTCCCGTGGAATCACCCGCGCTTCGTCCAGGACGGCAGTATAGCCCAGACCGTGCCCGAGGCACGTGCCAGGACAAGAATGACGGGAAGACAACACACGATCAGCGCATGCCCCCGATGCGCCGATTGCGTCTAGAGTTGCCGCTAGAGTTGCCGCAATTTCCGGAGGCGGCCCCGATGCGCGACACCGACGACGATCCGATCCTGGCCTTCTATGCCGGTACCGGCACCGACGGCGCCGGGCGTCGGATCGACGAGGTCTGGGGTTTTGACCAGACCGCCCTCGAATATCACCACGACTTCATCCAGTGGCTCTTCCCGCTGGCGGTGGCGAGCCGGTTCAATCCGGCGGCGCCGCTGGTCACGGCGGCCGTCGTCAGCGGTTTTGCGGAATCCGCGGACCTGCAGGCGCGGCTGCGGCGATCGCTCGACCTGATGCTGGCCTTCTACGGCTTCCGGCGGGACGGGCTCGAGATCGGCCGGGGTGGCGGTTTCGCCGCCCGTTCGGCGGCCTGGGCACGGCCCGGGAACCACAACCATCTACGGCTGTCGCGGATCATCCAGTCCCTGGATCTGCTCGGGCTGCCGGAAGAGGCACGTGCGCTGCAACGCGCCGTTCTCCGGGTCGCCCGAGATCTGGGACCCTCGGCTGTCAGCCCACGGACCGTCGAAGTCTGGCAAAGCCTGCTACCCGTCCATCACGGATTCTCCGACGCGCGCTGATGGTCTAAGCTCCGCCGCGTCTCGCCCGATCACCCCATCTCCCGGAGTTCCCATGGGACTTGTCACCGACATCTTCCTGCCCCTGGCGCTCGCGTTCATCATGTTCTCGCTGGGGATCGGCCTGACGGTCGAAGACTTCGCCCGGGTGGCACGGCGACCCCGGGACTTCCTGGTCGGCGCGCTCTCCCAGATGGTGCTGCTGCCGCTGACCACCTTCGCCCTCGTCTCCGTCTGGCCGATGCCGCCCGAACTGGCGCTGGGACTGATGATCATCGCGGCCGCGCCGGGCGGCGTGACGTCGAACATCCTGACGGCCTTCGCCCGCGGTGACGTCGCCCTGTCGATCTCGCTGACCGCGGTGACGAGCCTGCTCAGCGTCGTCACCATCCCGATCATCGTCGTGGCCGCCTACGCCCACCTCATCGGCAGCCCGGTCGGTGCGGACGTCTCCGTCACACGGACCGCGCTCAGCGTCTTCGCCATCGTGACCGTGCCGGTTCTGCTGGGGCTGGCGGTGCGGCGGTTCGCCGAACCAACCGCATTGAAGATCGAACCGGCTGCCCGCCACCTGTCGACCGTGCTGTTCGTGGTCGTCCTGGCCGGCGCCATCTTCCAGGAACGCGCCAACATCACGAGCTACTTCGCCCAGGCCGGACTGGTCACCCTGACCCTGAACGTGGTGATGATGGCGCTCGCTTTCGCCCTGGCGGGACTGCTCGCGACGGGCGCGCGGCAACGGATCGCCATTTCGCTGGAATGCGGGCTGCAGAACGGCACGCTGGCCATCACCGTAGCCACCCTGCTGTTCGGCGGCGGTCTGGCGACCGTGCCGGCCGCAACCTACAGCCTGATCATGTTCGCGACCGGCCTGCTGTTCGTCGCCGCACTGCGGCGGACCCAGCCGGCGGCGGCCACTCCGTGATGGTCCAGTCCGTGATGACTCAGTCCGAGAAGTTCTGATCCATCGACAGCGCCGGATGCTCGCAACCGCCCGCACCCACCACCTTGGCGGGAACCCCGGCAACGGTGGTGTTGGCGGGCACGTTCTCCAGCACCACGCTGCCGGCCCCGACCCGCGAGCACTGGCCGACCTCGATGTTGCCGAGCACCGTCGCGTAGGCGCCCAGCAGCGCACCGCGGCGGATCTTCGGGTGACGGTCGCCGCCCTCCTTGCCGGTACCGCCCAAGGTGACACCGTGCAGCATCGAAACCTCGTCTTCGACAACGGCGGTCTCGCCGACCACAACCCCGGTGGCATGGTCGATCATGATCCCCCGCCCGATCCGGGCGGCCGGGTGGATGTCGGCGCCCAGCACCTCGGAGGTCCGGGCCTGCAGGTAGAGGGCGAGGGCCTGGCGATCGTGATTCCACAGCCAGTGGGCAACCCGGTAGGCCTGGATCGCCAGGAAGCCCTTGAAGTACAGGAACGGCTCCAGATAGCCGGTGCAGGCGGGATCGCGTTCGAACACCGCCGACAGATCGGCCCGGACCGCCGCCCCGATCTCGGGCACTCCGTGCACCGCCTGGTCGATGGTCTGGCGCAGCGACAGCGCGGTGATCGCCTCCGAACCCAGTTTCTGGGAAATGTGGAACGCCAGCGCGTGTTCCAGCGTGTCATGGGCCAGCACCGTCGCCTGCAGGAAACTGGCCAGCGCCGGTTCCGCCTCGGCCGTGCTTTGGGCGTCGGCCCGCAGCGACGACCAGATCGGATCAATATCAGGCGATGTCGGGCGCGAAGCCCACGATGTTTCCGCCATCGGATGTCTCCTGCCCTCGTCAGGCGCCCGGGTCGTGTCCAGGTTTGCCGTCAATACTTTAGGTTGGATGATAGCGGGTTCAAGAGTCGGGATTAAGCGCCAACCCGGCACGGCTGCGATGCGGTGACGGGCAGGCATGATGCAATGATCGGCTTGGCAACCGTTGCCATGGCAACTATATTCCGCCGGCTATGGACCGGACCGATCTCCACCGGAATTTCGGGTTCCTGATACACGATATCGCCCGACTGATGCGCGTCGCCTTCGACCGGCGCGGCAAAGAGCTTGGGCTGACCCGGTCGCAGTGGTGGGTGCTGACGGCCCTGTACGCCAAGGAAGGCGTCACCCAGTCCGAACTGGCCGCCTTCATGGATCTGGAGAAGGCGACTCTCGGCCGGCTGCTGGACCGGTTGGAGGAGAAAGGCTGGATCGAGCGCCGCCCGGACCCGGTCGACCGCCGGATTAAGCGGGTCGTGCTGACCGAGACGGTCCAGGAACTCATGCGCGACCTGCGCGACATCGCCGCCGACGTGCGCAGTGATGCGATGAAGGGTCTGTCGCGCGGCGAGCACGAGGCGTTCATCGACACGCTGCTGAAAATCAAGGCCAACCTACACGCCTTCGACGAGCTGGCCGGTCCGGCACCCCCCCAGGCGGAAACCGCCCTGGAGGCCGCCGATGACTGAGGAGACCGGCAAGACGGTTGTCCCGAAGGAGGAAGCCCCGGTCGTCAAATCCGACGGTCTGAGATCCGAAGGGTTGCCGCGCCGGCGCCGACGCTGCCGCTGGCTGCAGCAGCTGATCCTGTTGGTGCTGATCCCGGCGGCAGCACTGATCGCCGGGTCCTATCTCTATGCTGTCACCGGCCGGTTCGTAACCACCGACAACGCCTATGTGAAGGCCCATATCGTGGCGGTGTCGACCGACCTGGACGGCCGGGTGGTCGAGGTCAACGTGCGCAACAACCAGCGGGTCTCCGCCGGCGATCTGCTGTTCCGCCTGGATCCCGACCCGCACTGGCTGGCACTGCAGCTGGCCGAAGCGCGGATGGAAACCGCGCGGCAGGAGATCGAGGCGACCCGTGCCGAATACCGCCAGGTCCAGGCCGAGATCGCCGAGGCCCGCGAGTCGGTCGGCTATCACACCCGCGAGGCCGAACGTCAGCGCGAGCTGGCCCGGCGCGGTGTGACCACGACGGCCCAGCTCGATGAGGCCGAATTCGAACTGGCATCGTCGTACCAGCGGGTGCGCGCCCTGCAGGAGAAGGTCCGTTCCGTCCTGGCCGAACTCGGCGGCGATCCGGAACGGGCCGTCGAGCTGCACCCGAAGTTCCTGGAGGCGCTGGCCGACCGCGAGCTCGCCGAACTGCGGCTCGGCTACACCGAAATCCGCGCCGCCTCCGACGGCATCGTCACCCAGGTTCGCCTGGAGGCGGGCGAGTGGCTGGAGGAAGGCGATCCCGCCTTCGGGCTGATTCAGGTCGACCAGACCTGGGTGGTGGCCAACCTCAAGGAAACCCAGCTGACCCATGTCCGCGAGGGCCAGGCGGTGACGGTGACCGTAGACGCCTATCCGGACCTCGACTGGTCGGCCCGGATCTCGTCGATCGCGCCTGCGACCGGGGCGGAGTTCGCGGTTCTGCCGCCCCAGAACGCTACGGGCAACTGGGTCAAAGTGGTTCAGCGGGTCCCGGTCCGGATCGACCTGGAAACGGTCGACGGAAGGCCGCCCTTGCGCGCCGGGATGACCGCGTCGATCTCGATCGACACCGAGCGCGAGCGCCAGCTCCTGACCACGGCGCGCGAGGCGCTGGCCAGCCTGAAGTCGAACTCCGACGCCGGTCAGTAATCCTTCCTCGACCGCCCTTCGCCTTTCGCCCTTCGACATGCCCCGGCTAAGAGCCGTGGCTGCTCAGGACGAGGTATTCTTTTTCTACCTCGCCCAGAGCAGCCCGAAGGGCGTGTCGAAGGGCGACAGGCGAAAGGTGTCACCCAACGACCCCTTCCGGGACAGCATCGTGGGCCCTATCCTGGCAGCCCTCTTCGCCCACCCGAGGTCTCCATGCCTGCGCCGAAAGCCCTGGTCGTCGTTTTCGACGGCCTGCGTCCCGACCATGTCACCCCGAACCGCGCCCCGAACATTCACGGGTTCGTCGAGGCCGGTGTGCGGGTGGCCAACACCGCGTCGGCCTTCCCCAGCGAAACCCGGGTCCAGGTGACCACCGTCATGACCGGACACCCACCGGCCGGTCACGGGATCATGGCGAACGCCTTCTACGACCCGCGTCTGGGGTTCGCGTCGGCGATGGACACCTCCGACGATGCGCGCATGCGCGCCGCCGAGCGCGCCTACGGCCGGCTGATCGGCGCCGCCCATCTGAGCGAGATTCTGTGGGGAGCGGGACGCAAGTTCGCTGTGCTCACCACCGGCAAAGTCGGCAATGCGCGCCTGCTGGCCGGCCGCGCGCCTGAGCTGAACCAGCCGGTGCTGTCGATCTGGGGCGACGCGATCTCGACACCCGCCGCCCGGTACGCCGAGGTGGTGCAGCGATTCGGACGGCCGCCCGAGCAGGCGTTTCCCAATGTCGGTGTCGCCGACTGGGCGGTGCGCGTCCTGCTGGACCATGTGCTGCCGGACCACGCCCCGGATGTCTGCGTCCTGTGGCTCAACGAGCCGGATCTCTCCTATCACTACCGGGGGGTGGCCAGCGGCGACTCCGACACCGCGATCGCGGCGGTCGATGCCGGCTTCGGACGGATCCTCGACTGGTGGCGCGCCGAAGGCCGGGACAAGGGCTGGAACATCATCGCCATGTCCGACCACGGCCATGTGACGGTCGAGGGGCAGATCGACGTCGCCGCCGACCTGCGCGGCGCCGGGCTCGCCGTCGGTCCGGCACTGGATGTGGACACCGACTACGCCCTGAAACCGGGCTACTCCGCCCATATCGCCGTGCGCGACCGCGACCCCGCCCTGATCGACCGTCTGGTCGCGGTGCTGCAGGACCACGACTGGTGCGGGCCGATCCTGGCGCGCAACGCCGACCCTGAGGCCGGCACCCTGCCCTTGTCGACGGTGAACCTCGACCACGCCCGCGCCGGCGACGTCGCTTTCACGCTGCGCGCCCGGGATGCGGACTCAGAGGCCGGCCTGCCCGGCGTGGCCCTGGCGGACAACCCGGACATCCCGCTCGGCGGGGGCATGCATGGGGGCCTGCACAAAGTCGAGCTGAACCACTGCCTGTTCTTCGGCGGCGAGGCGTTCCGCAAGGGAGTCGAGGTCACGACGCCGAGCGGCACGGTCGACGTGGCGCAGACGATCTTGAAGCTGCTCGGACTGCCGCCGCACCCGCTGATGGCCGGGCGCGCGGTCGAGGAGGCGTTCAGCCTCGGCGATCCGGCACCGGGCGTGACCGAGGTCGTGCATGAAGCCGCCCGCGCCGGCTTCGCCCAGCGGATTGTGACAGCCCGGGTCGATGGTGCGGTGCGACCTTATCTCCGTTGGGGTATGCGGACGGCGTGAGCGCCCCATGTGTAGCTTCATGAGACAGCTATTCCTTCTGTGCGCCCTCGCACTGTGCATCCCATTGGCCGTGACAGGCGCCGGGCCGGCGGCGGCGACCGAGTGGTGGACGGCGCGGGACGGCCACACCGCCAACCGCACCGCCGTGGTCGCCGATCTCGTGGCCGCCGACTTCGTGCTGCTGGGCGAGACCCACGACAACCCGCATCATCATGCGGCCCAGGCCGACCTGCTGGATGGCATCGTCGAGGCCGGCCGGCGCCCCGCCGTGGTCTGGGAGATGGTCGACCGCGACCGGCAGGCGGAGATCGACGCCTGGGCCGCCGGCCCGCGTCGCGGCGACCCCGACGGTTTGCCGACGCCGTCGGCTGGGACACCAGCGGCTGGCCGGACTGGGCGCTCTACCGCCCGATCGCCGAAGTGGCTACCCGGGCCGGCCTGCCCATGGTCGCCGGCAACCTGGAACGCGACCGCACCCGCGCCGTCGGCGGCGGTGGGCTCCAGGCGCTGGGTGACACACGCCTCGCCACCTGGGGACTGACCGCCGCCCTGCCGGCGAGCCTGCGGGAATTCCAGGCCGATGCGGTCTACTACGGCCATTGCGAACTGATGCCCCGGGATCACCTGGAACCGATGGTCGACGTTCAGGTGGCGCGCGACGCCTCGATGGCGGCCGCCATGGTGGAGGCCTTGGAGTGGGCGCCTGACGGCGTTGTCCTGATCGCCGGGCGCGGCCATGTCCGCGACGATGTCGGCGTCCCGGTATTCCTCAAACGCCTGCGCCCCGATGCCCGGATCGCCACGGTCGCCGCGACCGAGGGCGCCACCGACAGCGGGCCGTTCGACTGGCGTCGCGGCTTTCCGGCGGTCGACCGCCCCGACGCCTGCGAACAGCTGCGCAAACACTTCAAGAAGAAGAACGGGTAGCGGGTTTCCAGTGGATCTTCCTCTACTCACTCCCCGGGCGTGCCCCGGGGCCCAGACCAGCGGCGTGCAGGAACGATCTTTATAGTCCGCGGACGTCTCAGCGCGTGGCCACTCTAGGCCCCGGGGCAAAAGCCCGGGGAGTGTTGTTTGGGGAACAGCAGCAACCCTTGTCACCGGGGCCGCTTGGCTGTATATCCCCGCGTTCCGTCCGCCGGTCCGCCGGCGGAGCGGACCATCGCGTCCGGGCGAAATGGGCTGCCCGGCCGGTGAGCTGTCGAAAACGACAACACATCAAGACCGACGAAGGAGCGATGAAATGCCCAAGATGAAGACCAAAAGCAGCGTCAAAGGCCGCTTTCGGGTGACCGGCTCGGGCAAGGTCCGGGGCAATGTCGCCTACAAGCGCCACATGCTGCGCCGCCGTTCCCAGAAGATGAAACGACAGGCCCGCGGGACCTTCATGTTGGCCGAGGCCGACCAGAAGATCGTCAAGCGGTTCATGCCGTACAGCTGAGGAGAGGCGATCAATGGCACGCGTTAAACGGGGCGTCACCGCGCACGCCCGTCACAAGAAGGTCGTCGACAAAGCCAAGGGCTATTACGGCCGCCGCAAGAACGTCTTCCGGGTCGCCGTTCAGGCCGTCGAGAAAGCGGGGCAGTACGCCTATCGCGACCGCCGCACGCGCAAGCGCGATTTCCGCGCGCTCTGGATCCAGCGGATCAACGCCGGTGTGCGCCAGTACGGCATGACCTATTCCCGGTTCATGAACGGCCTCAAGCTGGCCGGCATCGATCTCGACCGCAAGGTTCTCTCGGATCTGGCCATCCACGAGCCGGACGCGTTCAAGCAGATCGTCGATCAGGCCGAGGCCGCGCTGAAGGGCTGACCCGCCCACGGCGAAACGCCGATCGCTGAGAATTGAGAAAGGCCGGTTGAGAGACCGGCCTTTTTTGCATCGGCCACCGGGGTTTGGTGCGGCAGAAATCCATCTGGACCGGCCTGTGGAAACCCGTTTTGATGCCCCGCCAGTGGCTGTCCGCATCAACGAGACAGACGGCACGGAAGAACGGGAGATCACGGATGCGCAGCCTGACGGGCCTTGTCGGCCTTCTCGCCTGCCTGCTGGGACCAGCCGCAGCGATCGCTCAAAGTGCCGGCGGTATCTTATGTCGAGGCCGTCGAGAAGGACGTGACCCCGTCCTTCAAGTTCGTCGGCCGGGCCGAGGCGGTCCAACGGGTCGACCTGCGCGCCCGGGTGACCGGCTTTCTCGAGCGCCAGCTGTTCGAGGACGGCGCCGAAGTCCAGGCTGGTGACCTGCTGTTCATGATTGAGCAGGCGACCTTTGCTGCTCAGGTCCAGTGGGTCGAGGCCAACCTGCAGGCGGCCCAGGCGGATGAGGAGAACGCCCGGGTCCAGTTCGAGCGGGCCGAGCAGCTGGTCAAGAACGGCAACATCCCGCGCGCCACGGTCGATGAGCGACGGGCTGCCTATCTGGTGGCCCAGGCCTCCGTCGCCCAGGCCCAGGCCGCCCTGGAACAGGATCGGATCACCTACGATTACACCGCGATCGTCTCGCCGATTGACGGGCGGATCGGCCGCGCCGCAGTCAAGACCGGCAACCTGGTCTCAACGGAAACCGGGGTGCTGGCCACCGTGGTCAAGAGGGACCCGATCTACATCAGCTTCAACGTCGCCGAGAAGGCCCTTCTGGCATTGCGGCGCATGGTCGCCGCGGACCAGCTGGGAACCGCGCGCGAGGGCCTCGGCTATGTGAACCTGCGGGTCCGCCTCTCGGACGACACGCTGTACGACGCGGTCGGATCCCTCGACTTCAGCGACGTTCAGGTCGACGCCACGACCGACACCATTGCGATGCGCGGGACGATTCCGAACCCGGACGGCATCCTGGTCGACGGGCAGGTCGTCATTGCCCAGCTGGAGCTCAAGGAGCCCGAGACCGCGCTGGTGATCCCGCGAACGGCCGTCAGCGTCGATCAGCGCGGCAGCTTCGTTATGCTGGTCGGCGCCGAGGACACGGTCGAACAGCGGGTGGTGACGATGGGCCAGCAGTTCGGCACCGACGTCGCCATCAAAGACGGGCTGAAGCCAGGCGACCGGGTGATCACCGACGGGCTGCTCAAGGTACGGGCCGGCATCAAAGTCAGCGCCACGCCCCAGGCCGGCAGCTGACCGCACCATGATCTCCGCGATTTTCGTCCGCCGGCCGCGGTTGGCGATCGTGATCTCCCTGGTGATCTCGATCGCCGGACTGATTGCCCAGCGCGCCCTGCCGGTCGAGCAGTTTCCCGACATCGTGCCGCCGCAGGTGTCGGTGTCCGCCACCTATCCCGGCGCCAATGCCGAAGTGGTGGAGCAGACGATCGCCCAGCCGCTCGAGGCCGAAATCAACGGCGTCGAAGACATGATCTACATGAAGTCGACGAGCGGCAACGACGGGACCTACACGCTCAACGTCAGTTTCGCCGTCGGCTCCGACCCCGACCTCAACACCGTCAACACCCAGAACCGGACGTCGCTGGCCACCCCGTCCCTGCCCGAGGAGGTTCAGCGTCAGGGCCTGGCGGTGCAGAAAAAGTCGACGGCGCTCTTGCAGGTTTTCACCCTGTACTCGCCGAACGGCACCTACGATTCCCTGTTCCTGAACAACTACGTCAACATCAACATCATCGACGCGCTGCGCCGGATCCCGGGGGTCGGTGACGCCACCCTGTTCGGCCTGCAGGACTACTCGATGCGGATCTGGTTCGAGACGGACCGGCTGACCGCCCTCGATCTGACCCCACGGACATCGTCTCGGCGATCCGCTCCCAGAATATCCAGGCGGCGGTCGGCCGGATCGGCGCCCAGCCGATCAGCGACGACGTCTCCCTGCAGTTCAACCTGACCACCCAGGGCCGGCTGATCGAGGTTGAAGAGTTCGAGAACATCATCATCCGCGCAGGCACCGACGGCTCGATCCTGCGCCTCAAGGATGTCGCCCGGATCGAGCTCGGGGCCAAGAACGCCGACGTGTTCACCCGGTTGAACGGCGGGGAATCCTCCGGCGTGGCGATCTACGGCCTGCCTGGCGCCAATGCCATCGCCACCGCCGAAGCGGCCAGCGCCGAAATGGCGCGCCTGGCCGAGCGGTTTCCCGACGACCTCGAATACTCGCTGACCTACGATACCACCCTGTTCGTCCAGGCCAGCATCGACAACGTCTTCATCTCGCTGATCGTCGCCTTCGCCCTCGTGGTGCTGGTCACTTTCATCTTCATGGGATCGCTGCGGGCGACAGTCGTGCCGGCGCTCGCTATCCCGGTGTCGCTGATCGGCACCTTCGCCGCCATGGCCGCCATGGGCGTGACCATCAACACCGTCTCTCTGCTGGCCCTGGTGCTGCTGTCGGTGTTCATTCCGGTCGGCTTCATCCCGGGCATCGTCGGGTCACTATTCCAGCAGTTCGCGGTGGTCATTTCGTTCTCGGTGGCGATCTCGTCGCTGAACGCCCTGACTCTCAGCCCGGCGGTCTGCGCCATGATCCTGAAGCGGGGCGAGAAGCCGATCGGGCCGATCCGCTTCATGCTGAACCGGATCGACAATGTCACCGACGGCTATTCCTGGATCGTCGACCGGATCATCCGGTTCTCGGTCGTCGGCCTGGCCGTGGTCATAGGCCTGATCTTCGCCACCACAGTGCTGTTCAGCACCACGCCGTCGAGCTTCCTGCCGGAAGAGGATCAGGGCCTGTTCATGGGTGAGATCCAGCTGCCGGAAGGGGCGTCCGTCGCCCGCACCTCGGCGATTGTGCGCGAGGTCGAGGAGATCGCCGGCAAGGATCCCGCCGTGGCGGAGACCCTGACCATCATCGGCTACAGCCTGCTGAACAGCCTGGCGCAGTCGAACAACGCCGTGATCATCGGCCGCCTCAAACCATTCGAGGAGCGCGCGGAAACAGAGCTCAAGGTTCGGGCAACCCTGGATCGCATGCAGGCCCAGATGCTCGCTATCCCCGGGGCCACGATCTCGCTGTTCAACCTGCCCCCGATCTCCGGTCTCGGCAATGCCGGCGGGTTCGAGTACCAGTTGCTGGACCTCGCCGGACGGCCGACCGAAGAGATGGCTCAGGCCCTGCGCGGCCTGCTGGTCAATGCGAACGAGGCGCCGGAACTCGGCTACGCCTTCACGCTCTGGTCCAACAAGACGCCGCTGATCGACCTGGACATCGACCGCGAGAAGGCGCGGACCCTGGGTGTGGAGATCAACGACATCTTCACCGCCCTGCAGGCCACGCTCGGCAGCCTGTACGTCAACGACTTCAACCGGTTCGGCAAAACCTGGCAGGTGAACATCCAGGGCGAGGGTGTCGACCGCGCCAGCATCGAGGACATCGGCCGGATCCATGTGCGCAACGCCGACGGCGCCATGGTGCCGCTGCGCAGCCTGGTCGACACCCGGCTGATCGTCGCTCCGCAAGCCATCGTCCGCTACAACAATCAGCAGAGCGTGACGGTCAACGGGGCGCCGGCCCCGGGCTTCAGTTCCGGCGACGGGCTCAACGCCATGGAGCGGGTGTCGGCGGAGACCCTGCCGGACGGGTTCAGCTTCGCCTGGACCGGCACCGCCTTCCAGGAAAAGCTGGCGGGCAGCCAGACCATCGTCGCTTTGGCCCTCGCCGTGGTGTTCGGTTACCTGTTTCTGGTCGGGCTGTACGAGAGTTGGAGCATGCCGGCCGCCGTTCTGCTGTCGGTGGTGATCGGCATCACCGGTGCCCTGGCCGCGGTGTGGGTAACCGGCCTCTCCAACGACGTCGATGCCCAGATCGGCCTGGTGCTCCTGATCGGTCTCGCGTCGAAGAACGCGATCCTGATCGTCGAGTTCGCCATGGAACAACGTTCCAACGGGCTCAGCATCATCGATGCCGCGCGCACGTCCGCCCGGCTTCGAATTCGCGCCGTTCTGATGACCGCGGTCTCGTTCCTGCTCGGCCTGCTGCCGCTGGTGTTCGCCAGCGGAGCGGGTGAAGCGACACAGAAGGCGGTTGGCACCGGCGTGTTCGGCGGCATGCTGGCCGCCTCGACGATCGGTATCTTCCTGATCCCCATGCTCTACGTGGTGTTCCAGTACCTCCGCGAGACGGTGAAGGCCCGCCTCGGCTTCGCCCCGAAGCCGGAGAAAGCCAAACCAGCCGAGGAACCCGCCGAGTAAGCTCCGCCACCCCCACTCGCTTGGCTGCTACGGGGCTCGCATTCAGGGCCGCGAGCCGCTAAAACGGCGCCCGCATCCGCATGTCGCGAGTGAGCGGATGGAACGGACGGAGACGAGATGGACAACGTCGAGACCCTGCGCACCGAGCTGTTGGCGGAAGTCGATGGTGCCGGCGACCTGGAGGCCCTGGAACAGGTCCGGATCGCCGTGCTCGGCAAGAGAGGGCGGCTGACCGCCGAGATGAAGACCCTGGGTCAGCTCGACCCGGACGCGCGGCGCACCGCCGGACAGGCGCTGAACGCCGTCAAGGACGCGGTCGCCGATGCGCTGGACGCCCGCAAGAGTGCGCTTTCGGCAGCCGCCCTCGACAGCCGTCTGCTGGAGGAACGGGTCGATGTGTCGCTGCCGGTGCGCCCGGAGATGCGCGGCCGCATCCACCCGATCACCCAGACCATCGACGAACTGACCGCGATCTTCGCGGAAATGGGTTTCGTCGTCGCCGAAGGGCCGGACATCGAGACCGACTACTACAACTTCGAATCGCTCAACTTCCCGCCGGACCATCCTGCCCGCCAGGACCACGACACCTTCTATCTGACCCCGGACGCCGACGGTCATCGCAAGCTGCTGCGCACCCATACCAGCCCGGTTCAGACCCGGACCATGGAGAGCCAGGAACCGCCGATCCGCATCATCGTGCCGGGGCGGACCTATCGCTCCGACCATGACGCGACCCACTCGCCGATGTTCCATCAGGTCGAAGGCCTGGTGATCGACAAGACCAGCCACATGGGTCACCTCAAGGGCTGCCTGATCGACTTCTGCCGGGCGTTCTTCGGGATCGACAATCTGCCGGTGCGGTTCCGGCCATCCTACTTCCCGTTCACCGAACCCTCGGCCGAGGTCGATATCGGCTGTTCGCGCGCCGGCGGCGGCCTGACCATCGGCGATGGCGGTGACTGGCTGGAAATCCTCGGCTCCGGCATGGTGCACCCGAACGTGCTGCGCTACGCCGGCATCGATCCGAACGAATACCAGGGCTTCGCCTTCGGCATGGGGATCGAGCGCATCGCCATGCTGAAATACGGCATTCCCGATCTCCGCCCGTTCTACGACAGCGACCTGCGCTGGATGCGTCACTACGGCTTCGTGCCGATCGCCCAGCCGTCGATCGCCGGAGGCCTGTAAGCCATGAAGTTCACCCTCAACTGGCTGAAGGATCACCTCGACACCGAGGCGAGCCTGCAGGAGATCACCGACCGGCTGACCATGCTGGGTCTCGAACTGGAATCGGTCGAGGACCGGGCCGCCGCCTTCGCGCCGTTCCGGGTCGCCCGGGTGATCGAGGCGGTGCAGCATCCCAACGCCGATCGTCTGCGGGTCTGCCGGGTCGATCCCGGCGACGGGACGGAGGTCCAGGTGGTCTGCGGCGCGCCCAACGCGCGCACAGGCATGAAGGGCGTGTTCGCCCCGTCGGGCAGCTACATCCCCGGCACCGACCTGAACCTGAAGGCCGGCAAGATCCGGGGCGAGGAAAGCAACGGCATGCTGCTGTCCGAGCGAGAGCTCGGCCTCAGCGACGACCACGAGGGCATCATCGACCTGCCCGAGGACGCCCCGGTCGGTCAGCCCTATGCGGAGTTTGCCGGCCTGAACGATCCGGTGATCGACATCGCCATCACGCCGGACCGCGCCGACTGCCTTGGGGTGCGCGGCATCGCCCGCGATCTGGCGGCCGCCGGCCTTGGCACGCTGAAGCCGCTCGACACCTCGCCGGTCCCCGGCAGCTTCGACAGCCCGATGCGCTTCGTGGTCGACCTGCCGGAGGACCAGAAGCACCTGTGTCCGGCGGTCAGCGGGCGCTATTTCCGCGGCGTGAAGAACGGGCCGTCGCCGTCCTGGATGCAGGACCGGCTGCGCGCCGTGGGCCTGCGGCCGATCTCGGCCCTGGTCGACATCACCAACTACGTGATGCTGGATCTCGGCCGGCCGCTGCACGCCTATGATGCGGCCAAGGTCGACGGCGACCTGGTGATCCGCCTCGCCAAACCGGGCGAGAGCTACCTCGCGCTGAACGGCCGCGAGTACGCCTTCGACGACGAGATGATCGTGATCGGTGACGCCCACGGGGTCGACGACCTGGCCGGCGTCATGGGCGGCGAGCGCACCGGTGTCGGCGACGAGACCACCGACATGTTCCTGGAGATCGCGATCTTCGATCCGAATTCGGTGGCTGCGACCGGACGCAAACTCGGCCTGCTGTCCGACGCCCGCTTCCGCTTCGAGCGCGGCCTCGATCAGACAGGCCCCTGGTGGGGAGCCGAAGTGGCCGCCCGGCTGGTGCTGGAAATCTGCGGCGGGGAAGCCAGCCACGTGACCGTCACCGGCGATGAGCCGGCGTGGCGGCGCGACCTGAGCCTGCGGCCGGCGCGGATCGCCGAGCTGTGCGGCGTCGAGGTCCCGGCGGACGAGGCCGTCCGCATCCTCACCGCCCTCGGCTTCGAGGTGTCCGGCGGCGGCGAGCAGCTGACCGTCATCCCGCCGCCCTGGCGCGGCGATGTCGAAGGCGAGGCTGATCTGGTTGAAGAGGTGGTCCGCGTCTTCGGCTACGACCGCATCGAGCCGGTTTCGCTGGACCTCACATCGGTGGTCGGACATGCGGCGCTGACGCCCGACCAGAACCGCCGCCGCCTGGCCAAGCGCGCGCTGGCCGGGCGTGGCATGATGGAGGCCATCACCTTCTCCTTCCTGCCGGGCGAGCAGGCCGCGCTGTTCGGTGGCGGTCAGGCGGAGCTCAAGCTGGTCAACCCGATCAGTGCCGATCTCGACACCATGCGTCCGTCGATCCTGCCGAACCTGCTGGCGGCGGCGGCGCGTAACGCCAACCAGGGATACCCGGACCTGGCCATGTTCGAGGTCGGACCGGCCTATGCCGGTGACCGGCCGGACGATCAGTCCTGGACCGCGGTCGGCCTGCGCCACGGCCAGACCGGCGCGCGGGACTGGCGCCAGGCCGACCGGCCGGTGGACCTGTTCGACGCCAAGGCGGACGCCATCGAGCTCCTGGAAGTGCTGGAGGCGCCGGCAGGCAACCTGCAGGTCTCGACCGATGCGCCGGACTGGTACCATCCCGGACGCTCCGGATGCCTGCGTCTCGGTCCCAAAGTGCTGGCCCGGTTCGGGGAGATCCACCCGCGGATCCTCAGCGCCTTCGACCTGCGCGGCCCGGCCGTGGCGTTCGAGGTGATGCTCGACGCGGTTCCGAGTCCGAAGAAAAAGGGCCCGCAACGCCCGCTGCTGGCGCGCAACCCGTTCCAGCCGGTGAAGCGTGACTTCGCCTTCGTGGTCGACGCCGAAACCCCGGTCGAGAAGGTTAGCCGGGCCGCCGCGGGCGCCGACAAGGCGCTGATCGACGGGGTCCACGTGTTCGACGAGTACCGCGGACCCGGCGTGGCGGCGGAGGCCAAGTCGATCGCGATCGAGGTCACCCTGCAGCCGACCCAGGCCACCCTGACCGATGACGAGATCGAGGCGGTGTCCGCCAAGATCGTGGCCGCCGTCCAGAAACACACCGGCGGTACGCTGCGGGCGTGACCCGCCAGAACAGGATTAGCGTCCTCGAGGTCCCGGCCGCCGCTGCGCGCCGCCGGGATGACGAGAGAGGAGATCACGCCACGCCGTCATCCCGGGTCGAGCCCGGGACCTCCTGCGATCACGGCCCCTCGGCACGCTTCACCCTAGGTCCCGCCCCGGATTTAATCCGGGGCAAGGCCGGGAAGGATCAGTTAGTGGTGCCTTGATCAGATTCACCCCCGGGCCTGAACGAAGCGCATGCGGTCGTTGCGCAGCTGCACCGCGGTCAGCACACCGGTCATCACCGCGGCGGTGTCCAGGTTGATCCGGTGCGCGCGCACGGTGGGCTCCTCGTAGGGCTCTTCCGGGGTATGGCCGTGCACGACCACGACCTCGAACGGCCAACCAGGGTCCGGATTCAGGAACGGGTCGCGGACCCAGGTCACGACCTCTTCGGGCTGGTCCTCAAACGGCCGGCGCGGATCCAGCCCGCCATGAACGAAGACGTACTGGCCGATCTGGTGCATCGGCACCATCCGGGCAACCGCCTCGGTCACGATATCGGGCATGACCTGACGCAAGCCATCGACGATCCGGTCGGGGCGATCGGCGGCGGCGAGACCGAAATCATGCCAGGTCTCGATGCCGCCGTTGGCTCGCCAGATCTGCAGGTCACCGATCAGCAGCCGGTCCTCCAGCGCCGCTTTCAGCCAGGCATCGTGATTGCCGAGAATCAGCACGTCCTCGACCGGCACCCGACCGTCGCAGAACATCTCCAGCCCGCCGGCCCCCAGACCAAGGGTGTCGCGGATCTGCGGGCCTCGGTCGATGAGGTCGCCGAGGAAAACACAGCTCGCCCGGTCGACACCCGGTGCCCGCACGTCATCGGCCAGCGCCTCCAGCAGCGGTTCAAGCAGATCGGCGCGGCCGTGGACATCGCCGATGGCACAGATCAGATGGTCGGCGGCGACCGGCCTGGGGGCGTCCTCCCACGCTCCATGGGTGATGGAGATCATCCGGGTAGATGAGCGGACCCAGGATCGCTTGGCAAGTCGCGGGGTGGCGCGGTCGGAGAACGGTGGTGTGGGCCGGTCCGCCTTGGGGGGTCAATGTCGGCGGACCGGCCCGGCTCTACACGGCGAACGCTGCCTGATGTTCGGACAACCGAAGACCAGACGTCCGGCGAGGCGAGGGGCCGCGCGGGCCGCCGGAACGTTCGCTGCTTCCTCTAACGTGCGCGCCCGCCGCTTCCGTCGCCAGTCACGATGCGCTCGCTTGCGGACACGCCGGCGTAAACGCCCTTCGACATGCGGCTGCGCCGCTGCTCAGGACGAGGTCAGATTGAATACCTCGCCCTGAGCAGGGCCGTCAGGCCCGTGTCGAAGGGCAGAATGCACGCCTAGAACAGATCCGTGTCAGATGGAATCGCTTTCGGCGGTCCATCTGACCGGTGAATCTGCTCTAACTCTCTGATTTAGATCGGATTCACACGTTGTGACGGAAACCCTGTGTTTCCGTCACAACGTGATCCGATCTAGAGCCGGTTGCAGGCGCTCACCACCGCCTTGAGCGGCGCCAGGGTGATGTCGGTGTCAATCCCGACGCCGAACACGCTCTCACCGTCCTCATCCGGGGCCTTCAGCTCGATATAGGCGGCGGCCTCGGCGTCCGACCCGACGGAGCGGGTGTGCTCGACATAGTCCTTGAGCCGGAACTTGAGGCCGAACGTCTCGCGCATGGCCTTGGAGAAGGCGTTGACCGGGCCGTTGCCCTCTTCCACCAGGTGCTGCTCCTTGCCGTCGGCGCGGACCACCGCATCGATCCGCACGGTCTGGTTGGAGTCCGGCACGCGGGCGGCCTCGAAGCTGAGGAGTTCGAAGCGGCCGGTCGGCTGCGAGACGTACTCGGTCTCGAACGCCTCCCAGATCTCCTGGCTGGAGATCTCGCGCGACGTCGCATCGGTCAGCCGCTGGATCACCTGGCTGAACTGGGCCTGCCATTCCTTCGGCAGCCGGATCTGATGGTCGGTCTCCAGCACATAGGCGATGCCGCCCTTGCCGGACTGGGAATTGACCCGGATCACGGCTTCGTAGTCGCGGCCGATATCCTTGGGATCGATCGGCAGGTAGGGCACTTCCCAGACCGGGGTGTTGGCGGTGCGGATCGCCTTCATGCCCTTGTTGATCGCATCCTGGTGGGAGCCCGAGAACGCGGTATGCACCAGTTCGCCCGCATAGGGATGACGCGGGTGGATCGGCAGCTGGTTGCAGTATTCCGCCGTTTCCATCAGCCCGTTGATGTCGGAGAAGTCGAGCTGCGGATCGACCCCCTGGGTCATCAGGTTCAGGCCCAGGGTGACGATGTCGACATTGCCGGTCCGCTCGCCATTGCCGAACAGCGTCCCTTCAACCCGGTCCGCGCCCGCCATGACCGCAAGTTCAGTCGCCGCCACACCGGTGCCGCGATCGTTGTGCGGGTGGACCGACAGGATCATGCGGTCCCGGCGGGTGAAATTGCGGTGCATCCACTCGATCTGGTCGGCGTAGATGTTGGGGGTCGACATCTCGACGGTCGACGGCAGGTTGATGATCACCTTGTTGTCGGTGACCGGCATCCAGACGTCCATCACCGCCTCGCAGACCTCGAGCGCGTAGTCCAGTTCGGTGCCGGTGAAGCTCTCGGGCGAGTACTGCAGGGTGACGTTGCTGTCCTTCAGGATGTCGAGCCGGGACTTGACCATCTCGGCGCCGTCGGTCGCGATCTTCTTGACCCCGGCCTGATCCTCCTGAAACACCACCCGGCGCTGCAGCTCGGAGGTCGAGTTGTAGAGGTGGACGATCACGTCCTTCGCACCCACCAGGCTCTCCAGGGTGCGCTGGACCAGATGTTCCCGGGCCTGGGTCAGCACCTGGATCGTCACCCCGTCGGGGATCCGGCCCTCTTCGATCAGCTGGCGGATGAAATTGAAGTCGGTCTCCGAGGCCGACGGAAATCCGGCCTCGATCTCCTTGAAACCCATCCCGACCAGGGTGTCCCACATGCGCCGCTTGCGCGGCCCGTCCATGGGGTCGACCAGGGCCTGGTTGCCGTCGCGGAGATCGACCGAGCACCAGATCGGCGCCTTGTCGATCACCCGGCCCGGCCAGGTTCGGTCGGCCAGGGCGACGGTCGGATAGGATCGGTATTTGTCGATGGGCATGCGGTTCAGCATCTTACTCTCCTGGGATCCGCAACCGCGCGCAGGCGGGCGGGTCTTGTTCCTGTCATGACTGTCCGTGTCGGATCGCCGTCGCGCGGTCACGCCGAACGACATCGCGCGGGGAATACGCGGCGCGGTCGTAGGCAGCTGTCGGACTAGGGGTGCCGATCATGATCGGCCTCTGGAACCTGGTGTGGACGCGTGGGCGAACGAATCTGTCCCGGTCTCTCTTAGAGAGCCGGGCAAATAAGTCGTAGGCCGAGCGCGCGGGTTCCAAACATCATGCCGGGAGTTGAGCCACAAGCGGCACGCGAGGTCAAGTGCCCCGGCGGGTGGGTTGACGGCTGGAAATCATTTGCATAGCCTATGCATATGTTGATAGCCAACCATCTAGCCGCACTGGTGACGCTGCTCGGGGACCGCATCGAACACGGATTCGGTGACCTCTCCCCCCGCTCCGCCTCGGTCTTGCTGACACTGCAATGCCGTGGACCTCTGGGCGTCTCGGCGGTTGCACGGATCGTCGGGACCAGCCAACCGACCGCCACACGATTGATCGATGGCCTGGTCGCACGCGGCCTGGTCATGCGCGGCGACCGCACCGGCAAGTTCGTTTCCGCGGCACTCACCGAGCTCGGGAAAGCCCGCGCCGGGAAACTGCAGGCGGACCGGTTGGCGGTCACCGAGGATCTGCTGTCCACGCTCCGAGACGAGGAACGGCGGGCATTCGGGCTGCTGATCGAGAAACTGATGGCCGCCGGCACCGAGGGCCGCGACCACGCTCGAACAACCTGCCGCTACTGCGACCATGATGCTTGCTTCGGCGACGCCTGCCCGATCGACCGTCGGGCGACCGAGATCGAGGCGGATGGACCATCCGCGGCACCACCGTGATTCTCTCACACAACGGACGATCCCCGGACATCCATCCGGAGGCCTTCGTCGCGCCGGACGCGACGATCTGCGGCAACGTGCGGATCGGGGCCGGCGCGCGGATCATGCATGGCGCGCGCGTGGTCGCCGAAAGCGGAGCCATCGACATCGGCCGCAACACAATCATCATGCAGAACGCGGTCGTCCGGGCCACGACGGCTGATTGTCGGATCGGTTCAAGCGTTCTGATCGGACCAACAGCGCACATTGTCAGCGCCACCGTCGAGGATGAGGTCTTCCTGGCGACGGGCACGTCGATCTTTCACAACAGTACGATCGGCACCCGGTCCGTGGTACGGATCCACGGGGTGGTCCATGTCAACACCGAGCTGGCGCCCGACAGCGTCGTGCCGATCGGTTGGGTTGCCGTCGGCGCGCCCGCGAAACTGTTCAGCGCCGACCAGGCAGAGGCGCTGTGGGCTGAACAGGCTCCCCTCAAGTTCACGCTGACCGCCTATGGAATCGACCAGCCCCTGAACACGTGCCTGCCAACCGTCACGCAACGTGTCTCAGAGCGACTCGCCAGCCACGCGGAGGACAGGGTGCTGGGTGATTGAAGCGGTCTGCCTCCGCCTCTAGATCGGATCACGTTGTGACGGAAACACCCTGGTTTCCGTCACAACGTGTGAATCCGATCTGAATCATAGAGTTAGAGCAGAGTCACCGGTCAGATGGACCGCCAACGGCGATTCCATCTGACACGAATCTGCTCTAGACCTTGCCGAGGAACGACAGCACCGCGTTGTCGAACAGGGCCTCCTGCTCGATGTTCGACAGGTGTGCCGCGTCCGGCAGGATGGTCAGGTGGGCGCCGGCGATCCGGGCCTGTATGTCGCGGGCCGCGTCCGGGGTGGTGCCCGGATCGTCGGCCCCGACCACCACCAGGGTCGGCGCGGTGATCGCCTGGATGGTCTCGCGCTGATCCATCGCCTGGATCGCCCGGCAGCACCCGACAAACCCGGTCACCGGCGTGTTCAGGATCATGTTCCGGACCTTGCTGACGGCACCGGGGTCGCTGTCCTGAAACGCCCTGGTGAACCAGCGGTCTATGGTCCCGTCCACGACCCCGGCCATGCCCTTTTCCGTGGCCGTGTCGATCCGGCCCTCCCACAGGTCAGCCGGCCCCATGTAGCAGGCGGTATCGCAGGCGACCAACCGGTCGACCCGCTCGGGGTGCAGGGTCGCCAGTCGCTGGCCGACCATACCGCCTTTCGACAATCCGCAGAAATCCGCCTTGTCGATGCCGAGATGATCGAGCAGGCCGACCGCATCATCGACCAGCATTTCGATCGTGTACGGCCTTTCCGGGGCGTCGGAACGGCCATGACCGCGGCTGTCGTAGCGGATCACACGGAAGTGCTTCTCGAAAGCCGGCATCTGCGGGTCCCACATGTGCAGGTTCGAGGCCAGGGAATTCGAGAACAGGATCGGCGGGCCGTCCGGCTGACCGGACACCTCGTAATACAGCTGAATTCCGTTTATCTCGGCATACGGCATGGGGGACCCCTCGGCGAAAGCAAGGGCGTCATTACACCCGGATGCACCGGCGGCGTCGAGCCCTGCAAACGTTGCGCGACGGTCAGCGCAGGGTTGATGACAGTCCGTCTCGACAGAGCGCCCAAGGCTGTGTCGAATACGCCGGTGATCCGTGACCGCCGAGGTGCAGGATGCCGCTCGACCCGCTTTCCCCGGACGCCCTGTATCGGCCGACCGACCTGTCGGTGCTCGAGTTCAAGACCACGAAGGACCTGGAGACGGTGGCGACCCTGGTCGGTCAGGAGCGGGCCCTGGACGCGGTCCGGTTCGCTGCCCGGATGCGCGCCCGCGGCTACAACCTGTTCGTGGTCGGCCCGAAGGGCTCCGGCAAGCACACCGCCGTCCGGGACTATCTGACGGATCGCGCCCGCAGTTTCCCCGCGCCCAGCGACTGGGTCTACGTCCACGATTTCAGCGACAGCCACAAGGCGACCGCGCTGGAACTCCCGCCGGGCTTCGGCCAGGAACTCGCGCATCGGCTCGACCAGCTGATCACCGACCTGCAGGCCTCCGTGGCCGCGGTGCTCGAGGGCGAGGACTATCGCGCCCGGCGCGAGGCCATCGACAAGAGCTTCGCCGAGCGCGGCGAGCATGCCTTCAAGGCGATCGCGGAAGCCGCCCAGGAACGCGAGCTGATCATCGTGCGCACAGAGCATGGCCTGGCGGTCGCCCCGGTCGATGACGGCAAGCCGATGGTGGCCGAGAAGTTCAACGCCCTGCCCGAGGTCCGCCGCCAGCGGCTTCAGAAGGACATCGAAGCGATTCAGGAGCAGTTGAAGGACGTCGTCCGCCAGGCGCCCCTGATCGAGCGGGACCGCCAGAACGAAGTCCGTGCCCTGAACGCCACGGTGGCCCAGGATCTGGTGGAGGCGGAGGTGGCAGACGTGCGCGAGGGTCTGGCCATGACGCCCGCGCTCGATGCCTGGCTCACCGCGCTGCGCGACGACCTGATCGACAACATTGCCCTGTTCGCCCACAAATCCGGCGAGGCTCCGCAACAGGATGCTCCGAAAGAGCCCGGCCAGAACGGCGACCAGCTGCGCCGCTACAGGGTCAATGTCTTCGTCGCCAACGACCGGGACGGCGGGGCACCGGTGGTCATGGAGGACCACCCGACCCTCGGGCGCCTGATCGGGCGGATCGAGTATCGCTCGCAGATGGGCTCGATGCTCACCGACTTCACGCTGATCCGTCCCGGCGCCCTGCACCGCGCCAACGGCGGCTATCTGTTGATCGATGCTCTCAAACTGGTTGGACAACCCTATGCGTGGGAAGCGTTGAAGCGCGCGCTCTACAGCGCCAAGGTCACCATCGAGGGTCCGGCCGAGGCCGCCACGACGGCGCTGGCGGTCTCCATACAACCCGCGCCGATCCCGCTGTCGGTCAAGCTGGTCCTGTTCGGCGACCACCGGCTGATGCAGATGATGGCGTCGCTCGATCCGGACTTCGGGGATCTGGTCAAGGTGATCGCCGATTTCGACGACATCATGGACCGCGATGCCGAGCACGATGCCCTGTACGCGCGGCTGATCGCCACCATCCAGCAACGCGAGAAAATGCGGCCCTTCGATCGCCGGGCCGTCGAACCGGTGATCGAGCACTGTTCCCGGCTGGTCTCTGACGCCGAGCGCGTGACCGCCCGGGTCGGATTGATCGCCGACCTGCTGCGCGAGGCGGACTATGTTGGCCGCGATCGCGATCACAAAGTGATCCGGCTGGCCGATGTCGAGGATGCGCTGGCGGCGCACCGTCGACGCTCGGACCGGATCGAAAGTCGGCTGCGTGAGCAGATCCTGCGCGAATCCGTGCTGATCGACACCGACGGATCCACCGTCGGACAGGTGAACGGGCTCAGCGTGCTGCAGATCGGGACCCACGCTTTCGGGCGGCCGAGCCGGATCACCGCAAGGGTGCGCGTGGGCACCGGCAAAGTGGTCGACATCGAACGCGAGGTTGATCTCGGCGGCCCCCTGCACACCAAAGGTGTCCTCATTCTCCAGGGGTATCTGGCAGCGACCTACGCCACCGATGTCCCGACATCGCTGCAGGCGAGCCTGGTGTTCGAGCAGTCCTACGGTGGCGTCGACGGCGACAGCGCGTCATCGACCGAGCTCTACGCGCTGTTGTCGGCGCTGTCCGGGGTTCCGATCGATCAGGGCATCGCGGTCACCGGCTCGGTCAACCAGATGGGCCAGGTCCAGGCGATCGGCGGGGTCAACGAGAAGATCGAGGGCTATTTCGACATCTGCGCCGAGCGCGGCTTGACCGGCCGCCAGGGCGTGATGATCCCGGCGGCCAATGTCGCCAACCTGATGCTCAAGGCCGAGGTGCGCGACGCGGTGCGCGCCGGCCAGTTCCGGGTCTGGGCGGTTTCGACAATTGCGGAGGGCATCGAGATCCTGACCGGCCGGGCGGCCGGCGACCGGAACGAAGATGGCGCCTATCCCGCCGACACCATCAACGCCCTGGTCGACGCCAAGCTGCGGCAGTTCGCCGAAACCCGGCGCCGGTTTGCGGGCCGCGACGACACGTGACTCGGGGTATTGGTCCGGGTCACGCGGCCGTCGGGCCGGTCCATTCGCTGACCACCTGATCCAGGGTCGGGCGGCCGCGCTCGCTCGGCTGCTCAACCGGTGTCCCGATATAGACGAACCCGATGATGTCCGTGTCCGTCCCGTGGCCAAGCGCGCGCTTGATGTCGTCGTGGAAAGCCGGCCATTCGGTCAGCCACTGGGCAGCGTAGCCACTGGCATGGCTGGCGATCAGAAGGTTCTGGCAGAGCGCGCCGCCGGACAGGCGCTGTTCCAGTTCGGGAATCTTCGGATGCAACGGATCGACCCGGGCGGTCACCGCGAGCAGGATTGGCGCGCGTTGCGGCCGCTGACGCTCAATCTCGACCTGGCGGTTCTCGGCCTCGGGGTTATCGGCCGCGAACACCCTGGCAAACACGTCCCCCAGGGCCGCCTGGCCCGGTTTCTTGAGCACCTGGATCCGCCACGGACCGAGCTTGCCGTGATCGGGCACCCGGATTCCGGCCGCCAGGATGGCCTCAAGTTCGGCATCGCTCGGCCCCGGTTCTTCAAGGTTCTTGGCAACGACGGACCGGCGGGTCAGCAACAGGTCGATTGTCTTCATGGGCTCGGAGTCTCCAGTGCGTGCCACGCCTCGTGGGGAACATAGGGGGGCCGGCCGCTTCGGAAAAGGGACTCAAGCCGACGGATGGCAAGATCGATTGGCGACAGGTGTCACCCACGCTATAGTGCGGTCACGCCAGAATGGCGCGGAAATTGCTTGAACGGAATCGTCGGCAAAGCCGAAAGAAATTCGGAGGTTCATTAATGCTCTCTCGACCCGCCACACGGCTCGTCGCGGCCGCCCTCCTGCTGGGCGCGCTGAACGGCTGCAATCCGTACGTCTGGAGCGGGGCGGCCGCCCTGACGGTCCCGAACGCCACGACCGGACGGAACATCTTCCATCATGCCGACGCGTTCTTCGGACCGCGGTGCAGCGAGACAAGTTATTTCGACCGACCGGTGCGCTGCGTCAACGACCCGGATTGAAGCGGGCCACGCGGTACTGGTCCGCAACAAGACCTGACCGACAGGTGGGAATGTGCTATCGCCGCTTCTCCCGAGCCGGCGTGATGGTTCCGTGATTCAGTGTTTCCCAACGGTGAATCACGGAAGCTGACTCATTCTGGCTCCTAGCAAGTGCGTGTACCGACTCGCGAGAAGTTCGTTTAATCGAACCTCTCGATCGGGACACCAGCGGAGGCAGCCCATGTCGACACTCACCGTTTATCTTTCCGGCGAAATCCACACCGACTGGCGCGACGTGATCGCCCGCGGCGCCGAGTCCGCCGGGCTCGACATCGAGTTCACGGCACCTGTAACGGACCATGATGCCAGCGACGATTGCGGGGTGACGATCCTCGGTGCCGAATCCGCCTCGTTCTGGAAGGACCACAAAGGCGCCAAGCTGAACGCCATCCGCACCCGGACGCTGATCGAGCAGGCCGACGTGGTCGTTGTCCGGTTCGGCGAGAAGTACAAACAGTGGAACGCCGCCTTCGATGCCGGCTACGCCGCAGCGCTCGGGACGCCGATCGTGGTGGTGCATGGCGCCGACCATGCCCACGCGCTGAAGGAAGTGGATGCCGCAGCACTCGCCGTCGCCGAGCAGCCCGAGCAGGTCGTCGACATCCTGCGTTACGTCCAGACCGGCGCGTTACCGGCATGACCGAACGCCGGCGGATCAGCTCGGGTTCGCGCTTCGAAGAGCAGATCGGTTACAGCCGCGCCGTGGTCGACGGCGACTGGGTCTTCGTCTCCGGGACCACCGGGACCGACTACACCACCATGACCGTCGCCGAGACGGTCGAGGATCAGGTGGAGCAGTGCCTCGCCAACGTGGCGGACGCCCTCGGCGAGGCCGGGGCCAGTTTCGACGACGTGGTGCGGGTCATCTACGTGCTGCCGGACCGCAATGATTTCGAGGCCTGCTGGCCGGCCCTGCGCCGCGCTTTCGCCACCGCCAGACCCGCCGCCATGATGATCCAGGCAGAGTTGATCGATCCCGCGATGAAGATCGAGATCCAGGTCACCGCAAGGCTCCCGGGGACCGGCTGAGGCGAGACCGCCCTAACGGATCAGGGGCTAGACGCCGCGCGCGAACAGGGTCAGGACCACGCCCTCGAACATCAGGTAGGCGATGACGAGACCGATCGTCATGCCCCAGTTCACGTCCAGGGCGATCCGGATGACCTGCGCACGCAACCACAGGGTGGCGCCAAAGGCGGCAACGTTGATCGCGTTTGACACGGCTTCGGAGAACAGGCCCGAGACCGCAAGCGCGAGTGCCACCACCTGCACCACCAACGCCGGAACCGATGACCAGTACTCGGCGATCATGTAGTCGAAGTACCGTTCGTCGCGGTCGATCACCGGGACCACGTAGTGCACCGCCAGGGCAAAGCCGTACCACGCGATGACGATGGCCACAGACCACCCGAGCAGGCCGCCGACCGTGATCGTCCCATCCGGTCGCAGCAGATAGAGGATGACGCTGAGCGGCAGCACCGCGGCCAGCGCCCAGCACGCACGCCAGAACCCGGCGCTGCCGCTGCCGAAATAGCTCAGCGCGGTGGAATCACCGATGAACAGCCGCCAGGTTCCGAAGCCGGAGGAAACGATCTCCGCATGGGACGGGGGAGCGGGAAGGGCCATGGCGTCACCCTGCGAAAAAGCGGCGAAGCACGGTCGTGTAGACAGCGGTCAGTTTCTCAATATCGGTTACGGCCACGTTCTCGTCGACCTTGTGCATGGTCTGACCGACAAGACCGAACTCGACGACAGGACAGACCCGGCGAATGAACCGGGCATCGGAGGTGCCGCCGGTCGTGCTGAGCTCCGGGCGCCGTCCCGTCACCTCCTCGACCGCGGCCGAAAGCAGGTCCGACAGGGTCCCGGGCTCGGTCACGAAGCTCTCGCCGGAACACGCGGTGCGCAGATCATAGCGCACGCCCTTCTGGTCGAAGCTCTGACGGAACATCGTCTCCAGGGATCCCGAGGAATGAGCGTCGTTGAACCGCACGTTGAACACCGCCGTCGCCGCCTGGGGGATCACATTGGTAGCCGGATTGCCGACGTCAATCGTCGTGACCGACAGCGTGGTCGGCGGAAAATGGTCGGTGCCCTCGTCGAGGGTACCGCCGACGAACGGTTCCAGCAGACGCACCAGCCCATGGATCGGGTTCTCCGCCAGATGCGGATAGGCGACGTGCCCCTGGGTCCCCTGGACCGTGAGATAGCCGGTGAAGCTGCCGCGCCGGCCGATCTTCATCATCTCGCCGAAGTCGTTCGGGTTGGTCGGCTCGCCGACAACGCAGACATCAGGGATCTCGTCGTGTTCGGCCATCCAGTCGAGGACCTTGGTCGTGCCGTTCACGGCCGGACCTTCCTCGTCACCGGTGATCAGCAGGCTGATCGACGCGTCATTCAGTCCACCGGCGTCACGCCCCTCGGGGGACGCTTCGCCGAGATACCGGTCCACCGCCGCGACGAAGGCCGCGATCGCCCCTTTCATGTCGGCCGCCCCACGGCCCCACAGCCGCGCGTCCTCGACCGCGCCGGCGAAAGGATCCCGACGCCAGGCGTCGCGGTCGCCGACCGGCACGACATCGGTGTGGCCGGCAAAGCAGAAATGCGGACCGCCGGTGCCCCGCCGGGCGTAGAGGTTGTCGACCGGGTCGCTGTCAGGCTCGGAGAACCGCAGCCGGTGGCAGGTGAAACCGAGCGGTTCCAGCAGCTCCTGAAGCAGATCGAGCGCGCCGCCTTCGACCGGCGTGACGCTCGGGCAGCGGATCAGACGGCCGGCGATCTCGACGGGATCGAGCCCGGCCCCGGCGGCGGCGGCCGTCACCATGGGTCCCGGTATCTCTATCGGTATCTCAATCGCGCAGCAGATCGTTGATGGACGTCTTGGCCCGGGTCTGGGCGTCGACCTGCTTGACGATGACGGCGCAGGACAGCGCCGGACCTGGTGAACCGTCGGGCAGCGGCTTGCCCGGCAGGGAACCCGGCACCACGACCGAATAGGCCGGCACCCGGCCCATGTGGATCTCGCCGGTGTCCCGGTTGATGATCCGCGTCGACTTGGAGATGAACACACCCATCGACAGCACAGCGCCGGTCTCGACGATCACCCCTTCGACCACTTCGCTGCGGGCCCCGATGAAACAGTCGTCCTCGATGATCACCGGGTCGGCCTGCAGCGGCTCCAGCACCCCGCCGAGACCCACACCACCCGAGAGGTGTACGTTCTTGCCGACCTGGGCGCAGGACCCGACGGTCGCCCAGGTATCAACCATGGTGCCGCTGTCGACATAGGCACCCAGGTTCACGAAGCTCGGCATCAGGACCACCCCCGGCGCGATATAGGCCGAGCGGCGCACCACGCAGTTCGGAACGGCGCGGAATCCGGCGTCGCGGAACCGGTTTTCACCCCAGCCGGCGAATTTGGAGGGCACCTTGTCCCACCACACGGCAGGACCGCGCTCACCATCTTCCGGACCGCCGGGCACGACCGACATGTCGTTCAGGCGAAACGACAGCAGCACCGCTTTCTTCACCCACTGGTTCACGGTCCACTGGTGGTCGCCCTTGGGGGTGGCGACCCGCAGGCTGCCGTTGTCCAGGCCGTCCAGTGTCTCCTCGACGGCGTCCCTCACCTCTCCCCGGGTCGCGACGGAGATCTCGTCACGTTGTTCCCAAGCGGCGTCGATGACGCTTTCCAACTGGCTCGTGGTCATGCGGTATACCCTTGTGAAGAAAGCCCGAACGTCAGAACGGCCGCACAATGGCCGGGGGTCGCAACCCTGTCAACGCGGCGGCAATAGCGCCCGCGAAGGAGCGCGCCCTCCCGCCGTCACCGGCCGTCCAGAACCGTGTTCAGGAACGTGACCACGTCCTCGGCCACATGATGCACGTGAGGCTGGTCCGCCCCGTCGACGGCCCAGTCAAACTCCGACTTCAGCCATACGGTGCGCATGCCGAGATCGGCAGCAGGCACCAGGTTCTTGGCCAGGTCCTCGATCATGACGGCACGGTCCGGCTGGATCCCGGCAACCTCGAGCAGTTTGCCGTAGGGCCGGGGGTCGGGTTTCGGCACGAAGCCGGACGCCACGATGTCGAAGACATGGTCGAAATGCCGCCCCACCCCGAGCCGCCGGGTGACCCGGTCGGCATGGGCGACCGAGCCGTTGGTGTAGATCACCTTGCGCCCGGGAAGCCGCGCCAGCAGGGCGTCGAGTTCCGGCGACGGCTCGATCGGGCTGACGTCGATGTCGTGCACGAAGTCCAGGAACGGCGCGGGATCGACACCGTGCTCGGTCATCAGGCCCCGCAGGGTCGTACCGTGTCGTCTGAACAGATCGCGCTGCAGTTCGCGGGCCGGCTCGTGCTCGAGATCAAACCGCGCCTTGATGAATTCCGTCATGCGGGCGGCGACCGACACGAACAGGTTGGAACGCGCAGGATACAGGGTGTTGTCCAGGTCGAAGACCCAGACATCGACGCCGGATGGATCGAAGTTATCTCGATTTGATGCTATGTCGTTCATCATTCCTTCAATCTAAGGCGTACAATACGTCGGGCAATCGGTGGACACCGGTAAAAGACGATCGACGGAAACCCCTCCATCAGTGCGACGGCCCGACACGAGATGAATGATCGCGACGCGCTCACGAACCTGATCAAGGCCGGCGCCTTCGCCATGGCGGATGAGCCGGTCCTGCTGCTCGACGGCGCCGACACCGTGGTCGCGCGCAATCTGGCAGGCGCCGACCTCGCCGTCGACCCGGCAAGGCGCGATGATCTGAACCGGCTGACCACCGAAGCGCGCGCCGAAGGACGCGGCGTATCCGCCGTGATCAGCAACGGCGACGCCGGCACCACCAGCTACTCGGCCTTACCGGTCGGCGACGACGGCAGCGTCCTGGTGCAGGCCCGCGACGTCTCGGTCGACCGCAATCTGCGCTCGGCGCTGGTTGACTCGCGCCAGCGCTACAAGGATCTCGTCGAGATTTCGGCTGACCTGGCCTGGGAAACCGATGGCGATGGCAAGTTCGCCTTCATCTCCCCCCAGGGCGGCCTCGGCTGGGACGCCGACGACCTGATCGGCCGGCGGGCCGACGGCTTTCTGATGATTGCCGCCGGGACGACCGTCGAGAGCCCGTTCGTCGCGCGCGAGGCCTGCGACGGCGTGGAGATCGGGTTCCGCTGCGCCGACGGCTCCGAAGCGCGGCTCGAGATCGCCGCCGCCCCGCTCTATACGGCTGACGGTACCTGGCAGGGCGCGCGGGGTGTGTGCCGTGACGTGACGCACGAGCGCCAGCGCGACCTGGACCTCGCCCGCGCCGGCGCCCGGCAACGGCTGACCGCTTTCATGATGCGCGCGATCCGGGACGAGACCGATCCGGATCGCATGCTCGAGGCGGCGGCGGAAGCGGTTTTCCGCGGGGTCGAAGCCGACAGCTGTTCGGTTTTTCGGATCCTGCCCGGCACCGGCCTGACCCTGGCCGCTTCGGTCGGCGGCGCGTTGCCGGAGGGAATCCTGGAGGCGGTGCGCGAGGCCATCACCGACCGTCGTGAACCGGTGGTCGACATGTTCGAGATCGGCGCGGTGCTTGCCCACCAGCTGTCCCACCACCATGAGATCAACGGGGCCGTCGTGCTCTGGCGCAATGGCGAGACAGCCGAGTGGAGCGAGCGGGAGACCCGGCTGCTCGCCGACCTGTCGGACCAGCTGGGAATCGCCCTCCATCAGGCGGCGGCCCATCAGCATCTTGAGCGCCTGTCCAGCACCGATGCCATGACCGGACTGCTGAACCGCCGTGCCTTTGACGACGCCATCAGCAAGCGCCTGGCCTCGGAGCAGTCGACCCCGGGGGTGCTGACCTATGTCGACCTGGACAACTTCAAGAAGGTCAACGACACCCGCGGTCACCAGGTCGGGGACCAGGCCTTGATCCACCTGTCGGACATACTGAAGCGCCAGGCCGGCCCCCAGGACATTGTCGCCCGTCTCGGCGGTGACGAGTTCGCGCTCTGGATGGAAGCCGTCGATGCCGACCTGGCCCCGTCCCGCGCCGAGGGGATCATCGAAACCGGCAAGGAACTGCTGACCTACTCCGGCAGTCCGGACTATCCGGTCGGGCTGTCGATCGGGATGGCGGTGTTCGCCCCGGGATCAGGCGAGTCTCGGGAACACCTGATTGAGCGGGCCGATGCCGTGATGTACGAAGCCAAACACGGTGGCAAAGGCTGGTACCGGATCTCCAGTCCCGACATGGCCGCCCAGCAGCAGTCCTCTTCGGACGCGTCTCGTTAGGTAGGAAGTCGTGACCAAACCCGTTCCGCGCCGTCGTTCTGCCGACCAATCAGCCGACAAGAAAGACATGGCCCAGGTGATGGAGATCGCCCGCACCGGCGACCTCACCGAGCGTCGGGCGCTGGCGATGCGCAGTGACGTGCCGCCCGAGCTGCTGTTCTTCCTGGCCGAGGATTCCGAGGCGCATGTCCGCCGGGCCGTCGCCGGCAACATCAACACGCCGCGTCAGGCCGACGACTTCCTGGCCCGCGACGACGATGAGGGGGTGCGCGGGGCGGTCGCCGAAAAGCTCGGCGTGCTGTCGCCCGACATGACCGACGAGCGGCGCAAGCAGCATAAGGTCCTCACCCTCAGCGTGCTCGAGACCCTGGCGCTCGACACCGCGGCCAAGGTGCGGGCCCAGTTGGCGGACTCGATCAAGGACGTTGATTCCGCGCCGGCCGAAGTGGTGACCGGCGTGATCGAAGTCCTGGCCCGGGACACCGCCATCGAGGTCGCGGGACCGATCCTCGAACATTCCAGCCTGCTGTCGGACGAGGTGCTGGTCGAGATCGTCAAAGCGCCGGCGGCAGCCGGGTCGGTCAGCGCGATCTCGCGCCGGCAGGGTGTGTCGACCAGGGTCACCGACGCCATCGCCACCAGCGGTGATGATGATGCGATCGCCGTGCTGCTGGGCAACGACTCGGCGCAGATCCGTGAGGAGACCCTGGACCGCCTGATCGAAGAGGCGCCGAAGAAGCAGTCCTGGCATGCGCCGCTGGTGGCGCGGCCGAAACTTGCCGCCCGTCAGGTCGGTCGGCTGTCCCAGTTCGTCGCCCACGCCCTGGTCCAGGAACTGTCCCGCCGGACCGATCTCGACCCCGAAACCTCGGCCCAGCTCGAAGCGGCGATGGCCCAGCGGCTGGACAGCGATACAACGGGGCAGCCCCAGACCAAGACCGACATCCTTTCCGAGGACGAACTGAACCAGGCCCTGGTCTCGGGTCGGCGCGCCTCGGTGATCGCCAGCCTGGCGGTGCGGACCGGTTTCAAGGAGTCGGTGGTCCACGCGATCCTGAATTCGGACAGCCCGAAAGCCGTGACCGCGCTCTCGTGGAAGGCCGGGCTGTCGATGGCGTTTGCCGATCAGCTGCAGCGCCGGCTGGCCTATATCGAAGACCGCGACGTGGTGCGGCCGAAATCCGGCGGCCGGTACCCGATGTCGGAAGAAGACATGACCTGGCAACTCGACGTCTTCGACGGCGTCGAAGGCGGCTAGATCGGATCTGCTCTAGGCGCCGCGGTCGCCGCGGATCCAGGTCCCCATGCCGTGGCTGGTGAACAGTTCCAGCAGGACCCCGTGGCGCACTCGGCCGTCGATGATCACCGCACCCTCGGCGCCGCCTTCGACCGCGGCGATGCAGGTTTCGATCTTCGGTATCATGCCGCCGGAAATCGTGCCGTCGGCGATCAGATCGCGGGCCTGATTGACGGTGAGTTCCGGGATCAACCGGCCGTCCTTATCGAGCACGCCCTCGACATCGGTCAACAGCAGGAACCGGCTGGCGTCGACCGCCGCGGCCACTGAACCGGCGGCGGTGTCGGCATTGATGTTGAAGGTCTCGCCCGCCGGCCCGAGGCCGATCGGTGCCACCACCGGGATCAGAACCTGGGACACCAGCGAGGTCAGAAGCGATCCGTCGACATCGGTCGGCTCGCCCACGAACCCGAGGTCGAGGACCTTCTCGATGTTGCTGTCCGGATCGACCTTGGTGCGGCGCAGCTTGGTGGCGCGGATCAGGCCGCCATCCTTGCCGGACAGACCCAGCGCCCGGCCGCCCGCCTGGTTGATGGCTGCCACGATGCCTTTGTTGATGGCGCCCGAAAGCACCATCTCGACGATCTCAACGGTCGCCTGATCGGTGACCCGCAGGCCGTCCACGAAGTTGCTGGTGATCGCCAGCCGCTCGAGCATCTTGCCGATCTGCGGGCCGCCGCCATGGACGACGATCGGGTTCATCCCGACCTGCTGCAATAGCACCATGTCGGCGGCGAACTCGAGCGCCAACGCGTCGTCGCCCATGGCGTGCCCGCCGTACTTGATCACGACCGTCTTGCCGGAGTAGCGGCGCATGAAGGGCAGCGCTTCGGTCAGAATTCCGGCTTTGGAGAGCCATTCGGCCCGCCGCTTCAGGTCGATGGTTTTCGTCGTCATGGACCGCTCCGTTGGTGCGAAGGGCGGTTATAGAGAGGGGCTGCACGTAAGGCAAAGGGGAGACGCCCTTCGACACGCCCCGGCTCAACCCCGGATCTGATCCGGGGCGGGGCTGCTCAGGACGAGGCGATACTCTCTGACCTCGCCCTGAGCAGCCCGGACTCAGTCCGGGCGTGTCGAAGGGCGCGCCACCGCGAACCGGGCGATTTCGGCGCGCAGTTCCGGAATGCCGGCGCCGGTGACCGCACTGGTCGCCTGGATCACCGGATGGGCCGCCGGCCGGCGGGCCAGCGCCGTCGCCGTGCGCTCGACCATCGCCGCCAGTTCCGGCGATTTCGGCTTGTCGGCCTTGGTCAGCACGATCTGATAGGAGACCGCCGCCTCATCCAGCAGGTCCATGGCGACCTGATCGCTGTCCTTCAGGCCATGACGGCTGTCGATCAGCAGGTTGACCCGCGCCAGCGTCGTGCGGCCCCGAAGGTAGCGGGTCAGCGTGTCGGTCCAGATCGCCTGCTTGGCCTTGGAGACCTTGGCATAGCCATAGCCCGGCAGGTCGACCAGCATCAGCCGCCCGGCGAGGTCGAAGAAGATCACCTCCTGGGTACGGCCCGGCGTGTTGGATGTGCGGGCCAGGGTCCGCCGGCCGGTGAGCGCGTTGACGAGGCTGGACTTGCCCACATTGGAGCGCCCGGCGAAAGCCACTTCCGCCAGGGTTTCCGGCGGCAACTGCGGCACTGTTGCCGATGCCGCCACGAAACGGCACTCACCGGCGAACAGCACCCGGGCGGCCTCCAGATCGGCGGCGGACGGCTGGTCGATATCGTCGGTCATGGCGCCGGTGTCACCGTCGCGGCCTCAGGCGAGCGCGTTCTTCACGCCCATCCGCTTCATGATGACCCACTGCTGGAGGATCGACAGCAGGTTGTTCCAGGTCCAGTAGATCACCAGCCCGGCGGCAAACTGGGAGAGCAGGAAGGTGAACATCAGCGGCAGGAACAGGAACACCTTGGCCTGGATCGGGTCCGCCGGCTGCGGGTTCAGCTTCTGCTGCAGGAACATCGTCAGGCCCATGAGCACCGGCCAGGCGCCGATCATCAGGATCTGCGGCGGGTCCCATGGGATCACGCCGAACAGGTTGAACAGGGTCGTCGGATCCGGCGCCGACAGATCCTGAATCCAACCGTAGAACGGTGCGTGGCGCATCTCGATGTTGACGAACAGCACTTTGTAGAGCGCGAAGAACACCGGGATCTGAACGACGATCGGCAGACACCCGGCCGCCGGATTGACCTTCTCGCGCTTGTAGAGCGCCATCATCTCTTCATTCAGGCGCTGACGGTCATCGCCGTACTTCTCGCGCATCTCCTGAAGCTTCGGCGTCAGCTCCTTCATCTTCGCCATCGACTTGTAGGATTTGTTGGCGAGCGGGAAGAACACCAGCTTGATCGCCACGGTGAACGCGAGGATCGCCAGCCCGAAATTCCCCATCACTCCGTTCAGCCAGGCCAGCGCGAAGAAGAACGGTTTGGTCAGGAAGTAGAACCAGCCGAAGTCGATCGCCAGATCGAAATTGGTGATGCCGTACTCGGTCTCGTAGCGGTCCAGCAGGGTGACCAGCTTGGCACCGGCGAACAGCCGGGACTCCGAGGTCATCTGCGCACCGGCCGCCAGCTCGGTCCCGCCACCGAGATAGTCGACCTGATAGCGATCGTCCTGATTGCGGATCGAGTGCCGGAAATTATAGGTCCAGGTCTGATCCTGGTCGGGCACCAGCGCGGCGAGCCAGTACTTGTCGGTAATCCCGATCCAGCCGCCCGGCGACGCCAGTTCGCTGCCGCCATCCTCCTGAAGGTCGTCGTAGTCGACCTCGGTCAGTGTGCCCTCGAACACGCCGAGCGGGCCTTCGTGAAGGATGTAGAAACCTGTGGTTTCGGGTGTGCCGCCCCGGCTGATCAGGCCGTAGGGGAACAGCGTGTAGGCCTGGGCGCTGTTGTTCGCCACGGTGTCAGTGACGGTGAACATGTAGCCGTCGTCGATGGCGATGGTGCGCGTGAAGGTCAGGCCCTGGCTGTTGGTCCAGGAGAGCGTGACCGGAGAGCTCGGGGTCAGTTCGCTGCCGTCGGCGGTCCAGGGCGTGGTCGCACCCGGCAGTTCGACCTCGACATTGGGCGCGGACACCCATCCGAACTCCGCGTAGTACGGCTTGTCCAGGTTGGTCGGCTCGAGCAGATGGATCAGGTCGCTGTCCGGTTCCTGGGTCTGGCGATACTGGGTCAGAATAACGTCGTCGATCCGGGCCCCGACCGTGGCGATCGACCCGGTGATCGTCGGCGTGCGAACCGGGATCCGGGGCATGGCGGTCAGCGCCGCGGTGCGGTCCTGTTCGACGCCCGGCGCCGTCCCCGGCAGGATCGCTGCCGGTGCGCCGGTCGACGGAGTCGGGGCCGTGCTGGTGTCACCGGGCGCGGTGCCTTGCGATGCCGCGGTGTCCGTCGGCTGGGGCTCGGGCACCGGCGGCGGGAACAGCACTTGAAAGCCCACCAGGATCAGAATGGAGAGGGCAATCGCCAGGATCAGGTTCTTCTGTTCGGTCATCGAACGTTTCCGTCGGTGCTGCGGCGGGTCGGATATGTCGTCATGGCCTGCGGATCGCGGCCCGCCAGAGGTGGGACCGGATCCAGCCCGGCGCCACCCCAGGGATGGCATCGTGCGATGCGTCTAAGGGCTAGCCAGCCACCTTGCAAGACCCCGTGTGTCTCCACGGCCTCCAAAGCGTAGCTCGAACAGCTTGGCTGATAGCGGCAAACGCCCCAGCAAAACGGCGACAAGACATACCGGTAGAGGTAAATCGGGGCCTTAACAACCGACCGCGCGGTGCGCTGCAGGATTCTTGTCATGTCAGCCGACGCTTGGGCTGGGCCCGGGCGCGCTCGACCTTGTCGAGCGCTGTCGCGAGATCTTCCAGGAGCAGGGCATAGGGCCGACCGGCGGTTCCGGCACGGGCGATGAGCACGTAGTCGCAACCCGGCTGCGCCCGCGCGGACAGCACATCGTGAACGGCTGCCCTGAGGCGCCTGCGGGCACGGTTGCGAACCACCGCACCACCGACCTTGCGGCTGGCCGCGTAGCCGACCCTGGGTGCGGAACCGAGATCGGTTTCGTCATCGCGCCGATGGCGCATTTGCAGAACGAGTCCGGGCGTCACCGCCTTGCGGGCGCTGGCGGCGCGGAGAAAATCACTGCGGGTCGGAAGGGTCGCGAGAACCTTCGAGCCGGACGCGCGCATATCGTCACCTCCGGCACTCGGCTGGGGTTCAGGCGGACAGACGCTTACGCCCCTTCGCGCGGCGGGCGCGGATCACGCGGCGACCACCGACGGTGGCCATGCGGGAGCGAAAGCCGTGGCGGCGCTTGCGGACGAGAACGCTCGGTTGATAGGTGCGCTTCACGGGAAGCCTCCGTCACGTCGACATCTGATGCTCGGAACGAGCGAGGGTGTATATAAGCTCCAGCGCAGCCTGTCAACGACGGTTCGGCCCGGTATCCCGATCGAGAGTGCATCTGAACAAGCTCGCATAAATCGGGACACAGAACTGCCGCATCACACTACGAACCCGGCCCGACCGACTGCCGCGCCCGGAGGGCCTGTGACAGGGTGCCGTCGTCCAGATAGTCCAGTTCACCGCCGACCGGAACACCGTGCGCCAGACGGGAGATTCTTACCCCGCATGCGGCCAGGCGGTCGGCGACATAGTGGGCCGTCGTCTGGCCGTCGACCGTGGCGTTCATCGCCAGGATCACCTCGGTCACCGCCGGTTCACCAGCGCGCGCCACGAGGGTGTCGACGTTGAGATCCTCCGGGCCGACGCCGTCGAGCGCCGATAGCACACCGCCAAGCACGTGATACCGGCCTTTAAAGGCGGCGGCCCGTTCCAGTGCCCATACATCACCGACATCCTCAACCACGCAGATGGTCGACGGATCCCGGCGTTCATCCTGACAGATCGCGCACGGATCGACGGTATCGAAGTTGCCGCAGACCGAGCAGGTCCGGATCGAGTCCGCGGCCGCCGCCAGGGCGTCGGCCAGGGGGACCATCAGCGCTTCCCGCCGCTTCATCAGGTGCAGCACCGCGCGCCGAGCCGATCGGGGGCCGAGCCCGGGCAGCTTGGCGAGCAGTTGCATCACCCGATCCAGATCACCGGCTGCCATGGTCGACGGTCCGTGCCCCGGGTCAGAACGGCAGTTTGAAGCCCGGCGGCAGGGGCAGGCCGCCGGTCAGTTCCTTCATCTCATCCGCCGCCACGGCTTCCGCCTTGGCCTTGGCATCGTTGATGGCGGCGACGATCAGATCCTCGAGCATCTCGGCGTCCTTGGCCTCAAGCAGGGTCGGATCGATCGACAGCCCGCGCGCTGCGCCCTTCGCGGTCATGGTCAACCGGACCATGCCGCCGCCGGATGTTCCCTCGATCTCCATCTGCTCGAGCTTGTCCTGCATATCCTGCATGCGGGACTGCATTTCCTGGGCCTGCTTCATCATCTGGCCGAGGTTTTTCATGATCCAGCCCTCATTCGCCTAACCCTCACTTGCTTGACCCGCACGGCGCGGGAGTTCGGTTTCATCCGGTTCGGGATCCGTCGGCGCCGACGTAGCGGTGTCGACCACCCGTTCAATCGTCGCGCCGGGGAACAGTTCGAGGGCCTTGGCCACCACCGGATCCTGGGCGGCCTTGGCGTGCACTTCCGCCAGGGCGGCAGCACGCTGGGCCCGCAGCGTCGGCGCCCCCTCGTCCTCGGAAATCTCGACCATCCAGTCCCGCCCGGTCCAGTGCGGCAGATGGGCGGCCAGTTGGGCGGCGATCCGGGGGTCGGTGCCGGCTTCCGGTCGAATGATCAGGCGCCCGGGTTCGAAGGCGACACAATGAACCGCGTTCACCAGCTGGGCCGACAGAATGGCCTCACCGCGGCGAAACGCCAGGTCCGCGACTCCGACGAAATCGCTCGGAACCGGGTCGATCCCGTCCTCCGGATCGCCATCGAGTTCGGCCTCCAGCTCGACCGGCGGCGGGCCTTCGGTGATGAAGGCCGGAACCGCATCCGCCTCGGGCGCGTTTTGATGCGGTGCGGTGTCTTCCAAGCTCTGCGGTGGCCCGGCGGACACATCGGGGGCGGCCGGTTCCGTGAGTGCTTCGGACAGCGGTTCAGAGGATGGCTCGGGCGGTTGCGGCTCGGCCGGCGCCTGAACCGGCGCCGGGGGGCGTGCCGGCGCCTCCCCAGAGCCCATCGCCGGACCGGTAGACGCCGCAGATACGCCGGATGCGGACGCGCCGGTCGACGTTGGGCCGGATGCGGACAGCGGACGGTCGGTCAGGATCCGCACCAGATCCGCCGGATCCGGCAGATCCGCACTGTAGGCAAGGCGGATCAGCACCATCTCGGCGGCGTCGATCGGGACCGGCGCCCCCTGTACCTCGGCGATCCCCTTGCTCAGCATCTGCCAGGCCCGGGTCAGGGCCGGAACAGGCAAGCGGTCGGCGAGCGCCCGCCCGCGGTCCCGTTCGGCCTCCGACAGGTCGTTGGCGCCCGCCGCCTGCGGGGCCGCCTTCATGCGCGTCACCCCATGGGTGAGGTCCATGAGATCCTGAATAACGACCAGAGGATCCGCGCCGCCGGCATGCAGGTCGGTGAGCCGGTCAAGCGCCGCGGCGATCCGGCCGGCCATCAGGTCCTCGAACAGGTCGTAGATCCCGTTTCGGTCGACCAGCCCCAGCATGTCGGCGACCTGCTCGGCCGTCACCGGGCCGCTCGACAGCGCCACCGCCTGATCGAGGATCGACAGGCCGTCGCGCGCCGACCCATCGGCCGCCCGGGCGATCATCCGCAGCGCTTCCTCTTCGGCCACGACGCCTTCCGATCCGCACACCTTTTGGAACAGCTCGATGAGCTGCGCGATATCGATCCGGCGCAGATCGAACCGCTGGCAGCGCGACAGGACGGTGATCGGAACCTTGCGGATCTCGGTCGTCGCGAAGATGAACTTGGCATGCTCCGGCGGCTCTTCGAGCGTCTTCAGCAACGCGTTGAAGGCGGCGTTCGACAGCATATGCATTTCGTCGATGATGTAGACTTTGTACCGTGCCGATACCGGTCGGTAGCGGATGTTCTCGATCAGCTCGCGAATATCGCCGACACCGGTATGGGAGGCGGCGTCCATCTCCAGAACGTCGACGTGGCGATCCTCGGTGATCGCCCGACAATTGTCGCAGACACCGCAGGGCTGCATCGTCGGCCCGCCAGTGCCGTCCGGCCCGATGCAGTTCAGCCCCTTGGCGATGATCCGGGCGGTGGTCGTCTTGCCGACCCCGCGAACGCCGGTCAGCACGAACGCATGGTGGACACGGTTCTGTTCGAAGGCGTTCTTGAGAGTCCGCACCAGCGCGCCCTGGCCGAGCAGATCGTCAAAGGTCTGGGGCCGGTACTTGCGGGCGAGCACCCGGTATTCGCCGGCTTCGGAGACTGACGCTGGCTGGGCGGCGGGATCGGCTGTGTCGGTCATGGCGCGATCATAGGGCGGCTGATCGGTCGGCGGAAGCCGCACCGGATGCGCAAACTACGATCGTTTGAATGAGCGGTGGAAGACTGGCAGCGACCCGGACCGAAACTCGTTACGGCTGCTTCCTTCCGGACCTGACCGGGTTGGCGAGGAGCCCGTCCGCGCCAGCCTTCCGCCCTCGATATAGTACGTCGCCCCTGTCCCGCGCAAGGGCGCCGCAAACCGGCACCCGTCATACAAGCGTCGCTTGTTGCCCCCGGCCGACGCAGCTAGCCTGTACCGACCCCGTTTTTGAGGAGACCGACTCATGGCCACGCAGCCCATTCCCTCCGGAATGGCGGGAGCGCTTCCATATCTGTTCGTCGATGATGGCCCGGCCGCCATGGACTGGTACTGCCGCTATCTCGGCGGAATCGAGCTGATGCGCATGCCCGGCCCGGACGGCCACGGTCTGATGCACGGCGAGGTGCAGATCAACGGCCAGTCGCTGATGCTGAGCCAGGCTTATCCAGACTGGGGCACCCGTGCCCCGATCGCCGACCAGCTGCCGTCATCGAAACTGATGCTCTATGTCGAGGACGTGGATGCCGCAGCCGCGGAATGCGCTGCGGGCGGAGCAACTGTCCTGCGGGCGCCGGAGGACATGTTCTGGGGCGACCGCATGGCCGAGCTGCGCGATCCGTTCGGCCATCTCTGGATGCTCGCCACCCATGTCGAGGACGTGACGGAGTCGGAGATCAACCGGCGCGCCGCGGAGATGTTCGGCGCATGACCCAGGCGGTACGTGATGTTCTGACGCGGGGACCGGTCATTCCGGTCGTGACGATCGAGGATGCCGACAGCGCCGGCGGGATCGACGTGATCGAGGTGACCCTGCGCACCCCGGCGGCGATCGACGCCGTGCGCCGGATCCGCCGCGAGGTGCCCGAGATGCTGGTGGGTGTCGGGACCCTGCTCGATGAACCCCAGATCGCCGTGGTGCTCGACGCCGGGGCCCAGTTCGCGGTCTCGCCGGGTCTTGATCTGTATCTGGCCGACAAGGTGGTCGCCCAGGGCCTGCCCCTGCTGCCGGGGATCCAGACGGTGTCGGAAGCGATGGCGGCCCGCCGCGCCGGTTTCGACACCCTCAAGTTCTTCCCGGCCAAACCGGCGGGAGGACCGGCCATCCTCGATCAGATCCGTCCGGTCCTCCCGGACCTGGCATTCTGCCCGACCGGGGGAATCAGCGCCGATTCCGCGGGCGACTATCTGCGGCTCGGCAACGTGCTGTGCGTCGGCGGCAGCTTCCCTGCACCCGGCGATGCCATCCGGGCCGGCGACTGGGATCGTATTCGCGATCTGGCGCAGGCCGCGCGGGCGCTGGCGACGGCGTAACGCCTTGGGTCCGGGGAAAAAACCGGCTGGCTCCAGAATCGTATGGCACCTGGGCCGGGTTTCCGGTAGTGAACCCGAACCGGGTAGGGATTTGACGTGATGATCGACCGCAGCCGACGAGTGGAGCGACGACGACAGACGCGACGACGCGTCTGATCCACCCGCGCCGGTCGACCGGGGCGGGCTTCCGTCCTCCCTCTTCGGCCAAGGTCGCACCCCATGTTCATCATCCGCGCAGAAACTCCAGGCGACGCCACAGGCGTCGAATCGCTCAACGATCTCGGGTTCGGCCCCGATCGGCTGTCCCGTACGGTTTGGCAACTGCGCCGCGGTGCCATGGCCGAGGGCCTTGCCTTTGTCGCCACCCGCGTCACCACCGACCCGGGCGCGGATCGCGCCCACGGCGATCTGCTGGCCACCCTGCGGTTCTGGCCGGTTGATGGCGCGGGCACGGCCAGCGCTCTGCTGCTGGGGCCGCTCGCGGTACGGCCGGACCTGCGCGGCCGGGGCATCGGACGCGCCCTGGTCCGCCACGGTCTGCAAACGGCCTGCGACCAGGGTTGGAACCTTTGCCTGGTCTCGGGGGAGCCGGAATACTACGAGCCCTTCGGGTTCCGGCCGGCAGCCCCGTTCGGCTTCACCCTGCCCGGGCCGGTTCGCTCCGGTTGGTTCCAGGTCTGCGAACTGCGGGCCGGCGCCCTGGAAGCGCTCCCGGCAGATGATGATCGGCTTCTCCAGCCGCGGAGGGGCCATCGATGGGGTTCCGGCGCGGCAGATGGTCGCCGGGTCAGGATCGGATGAGCCTTGAAGGTGAGCTGTTCGGTTGGTCCGCCGGGATCTGGGCGCTGGTCGCCGGGATCTGTTTCGTCGCCGGCGTGGTGCGCGGGTTCACCGGATTCGGCTTTCCGCTGATCGTCGTTACCGCTTCCAGCCTTTTCCTGGCCCCGGTGGCCATCGTCCCGATCGCCCTGCTGCTGGACATCCTCGCGGGAGTGCGGATGCTTCCGGCGGTGCGGAGCGACGTCGACCGGCGCGGCGCCCTGATCCTGATCCTCGCCGCCGCCCCGGCGATCCCGCTCGGTGCCTGGCTGTTGGCGTCGATTGACACCGATACCATGCGGCTGGCGATCGGCATTGTTGTCCTGATCGCCGTCGTGTCCATCGCCAAAGGTTTGTCGCTCGTGCGACCGCCTGGAACGGCCCTGCTGGGGGGCACCGGCGTGGTGGCCGGCCTGATGTCCGGCGCCATGGGCATGCCAGGTCCCCCGGTCATCCTGCTCTATCTGTCCTCGCCCCTTCCGGTCGCCACCTTGCGGGCAACGGCGGTTGCCTTCTTCCTGTTCACCGACCTGGTCGCCATGGCCGCCCTTATGGGCTTCGGTGTGCTCGACACGGTCGTGTTCTGGCAGGCGCTTTTGCTGGCCCCGGTCGTGGAGATCGCCGTTCTGGTCGGGCGCCGCCTCTACGGGGTCACCGACCCGTCGATGGTGAAGCGGGCCGCCCTGGTCCTGCTGACGGTCCTGGCGGTCGTCGCCATCGGCAAAGCGCTCTCTTAGAGCCTGATTCGCTCAGATCGAGCTGATCTGAGCGGTGAATCAGTCTCTAGAACGCTAAAACAGAGCGAAATCCACCGTTCAGGCAGGCTCTTTCTGAACGGATTTCGCTTTAGACTGGCGCGCATGTACATCCTCAAGCCCGGCGTCAAACGCGACCCCGAGCGGCGTTGGGCCCTGCCCGATCCGATCTTCTTCGGCCACGGCGCCTGCCACATCCTGGCCGGCGCCTATCTCCAGCGCCCACCACTGACGGGTTTCTGGGCGGAGCGTATCGTCCCGTGCGAACCGTTCGCCGGCACCCATGTCTATGTCACCGATGGCGAGATCGCCTTCGACTACCACGGCTATTCGGCCCGGCGCCGGTTGCTGGAGCACCAGGAGAGGGGTTGGTCTCGCCGGTACAACGGATGGCGCTGCACCTTGGAGACGGTCGACTTTGACCTGCTCGACACCGCCGAGCTGAACCGGCGCAAGATGCTCGGTCCCGACCAGTACTTGTTCCCTGCCCTGCCGCGGGCGGAGCGCTTTATCGGCCGGATCGACCACCGACGGGCGTCCGCACAGGCCAGGCACACGGTCCCAACAGGCGAAGGCCGAACCGTTGCCGGTCCGGCCTTGCCGTTTTCCCTCGGGAATGAGGCCTGAGGTCAGGCCCGCGCGCCCTCACGCACGACCGTGAACCTGGCGAGGCAGATGCTGCGGGTTTCGACCGCGATCGTCTCCCAGGCCCGATGGGCCTCCTTCGGGCAGCCGAACGGTCCCAGGATCCGCTCGGTCCCCTCGACCACCTGGTCGAATGTCGTGTTGGCGTACTCTCCGCCGATCACCCAATAGCGCTGATCTGACATGGCTTTTCTCCCTTACTCGGACCGCTATTCCGCCGCGCTTTGCAACGGCACGTCTTTTTTGAACTGCGCCGCTTCGGTGCTGTCGGCGAGCGCTGTGGTCGACGACGCCCCGCCCTTGATGGCGACGGAGACGGCGTCGAAGTACCCGGTTCCCACCTCGCGCTGGTGGCGGGTCGCGGTGTAGCCGTTGACCTCGCTGGCGAACTCGGCGTCCTGCAGCACGGAATAGGCCGCCATGCCCCGCTCGCGGTAACCGCGGGCCAGTTCGAACATGCCGTGGTTCAGGCTGTGGAAGCCGGCCAGGGTCACGAACTGGAACTTGTAGCCCATGGCGCCGATCTCGCGCTGGAACCGGGCGATGTCATCGCGGTCCAGATTGGCCGTCCAGTTGAACGAGGGCGAGCAGTTGTAGGCCAGCATCTGATCCGGGAACTCGGACCGGATCGCCTCGGCGAACTGACGCGCCTGATCCAGGTTCGGCGTGGAGGTCTCCATCCACAGCAGATCCGAGTACGGCGCGTAGGCCAGCCCGCGGGCGACGCAGCGCTCGAAGCTGGTGCCGTCCTTCAGGCGGTAGAAGCCCTCGGCGGTACGCTCACCGGTCAGGAACGGATGGTCCCGCTCGTCGACGTCGGAGGTGATCAGCTTGGCGCTCTCGGCGTCGGTGCGGCAGATCACCAGGGTCGGCGTGCCCATGACATCGGCCGCCAGGCGGGCTGCATTCAGGGTGGCGATGTGCTGCTGAACCGGGATCAGCACCTTGCCGCCCATGTGTCCGCACTTTTTCTCGGACGCCAGCTGATCCTCGAAGTGGATCCCGGCGGCACCGGCCTCGATATAGGCCTTGGCGAGTTCAAAGGCGTTCAGCGCGCCGCCGAAACCGGCCTCGGCATCGGCCACGATCGGGGCGAACCAATCGGTGTCGCCACTGCCTTCCATGGTCTGGATCTGGTCGGCCCGCATGAAGGTGTTGTTGATGCGGCGCACCAGTTCCGGTCCGGAATTGACCGGATAAAGGCTCTGGTCGGGGTACATGGCGCCGGCGCTGTTGGCGTCGGCCGCCACCTGCCACCCGGACAGGTAGATCGCCTTCAGCCCGGCCTTGACCTGCTGCATGGCCTGATTGCCGGTCAGGGCGCCGAGGGTGTTGACGTAAGGTTCGGAGTTCAGGAGCTGCCAGAGACGCTCGGCGCCGCGCCGGGCCAGGGTGTGCTCAATGCGCACCGAGCCAGACAGCCTGCGGACGTCCTCAACCGTGTAGTCGCGGCGAATTCCGTCGTAGCGACCTTCGGGCGCCTGCACATGGTCCTCAATGCGATCACTCATTCTTCCGGTCCTTTCCCTCGATCCGAATTGCGCGGTCGTTGTGCGCCGCAATGTGAGGTGACCGTAAAAGGCTTCGAATTCGCCCGTCCATAAGTCATTGTTTGAAAATAAGTAACAGTGTCGATCTTGTAAAATCCACTGAGGCGGTTTGGTAAATTTCGTAAAAGGTTCGCATCCGCGAAAGACGCTGGATACACTCTGGGCGGACCAAAGGGACGGCGACACATGATGGAAAGCCTGGACCGTAAGGCGATGCTCGGACACAAGGTCCGGCGCTTTCGCATGGATACGGGCCTGAGCCAGACCGAGATGGCCGCACAGATCGGCATCTCCCCGAGTTACCTGAACCTGATCGAACACAACCAGCGCCCGGTTACGGTGCCGCTGCTCTTCAAGCTCGGCCAGGCCTTCGAGATCGATCTGAAGGCCTTCGCCGAGGATGATGACCAGCGGCTGGCGGCCGGCCTGGCCGAGGTGTTCGGCGATCCGCTGTTCGACGACCAGAAGATCTCCGAACGGGAGATCCGCGAGCTGGTGTCGGCGGCGCCGGCGGCCGCGCAGGGCATGCTGAGCCTGTACGAAGCCTATCGCCAGCTGTGGGAGAACGCCCAGGCCCTTGCCCATCGCGACGGCGATGACGGGGCGCTGCATCCGTCGGCGACGATCGCGCCGCTGGAGGAGGTGCGCGACTTCCTGCAGGCCGAGAACAACCACTTCGACGCCCTGGAGCGTGCCGCCGAAGACCTTTGGGCGGAGGCCGCGCTCGACCGCGACGCCCTGTTCGCCGGACTGCGCGCCCATATCCAGACAGCCCACAGTATCGGCGTACGGATCATGCCGACGGAGGTCATGGGCGATACCCTGCGGCGCTGGGACTACCACCGCCGCCGGATCCTGATTTCGGAATCGCTGCTGGTCTCGGCGCGGACCTTCCATCTCGGCGTGCAGTTCGCCCTGATCACCCAGCGCGACCTGCTCGACCGCGAGGTGGCGCGGGCCTCGCTGTCCAGCGACGAAGCCCGTGGACTGCTGCGGGCGACCCTGGCCTCGTACTATGCCGGGGCGCTGATGATGCCCTACGACCAGTTCCTGAAAGCCGCCCAGGACCTGCGCTACGACATCGAACTGCTGCGCCGCCGATTCGGCGCCAGCATCGAACAGGTCTGCCACCGGCTCACCACGATGCAGCGCGGTGGAGCCCGCGGCGTGCCGTTCTTCTTCCTGAAGGTCGACAACGCCGGCAACATCTCGAAGCGCCTGTCCGGTGGCGGCTACCAGTTCGCCCGGTTCGGCGGCACCTGTCCGCGGCTCGCTGTCCATGATGTGTTCCGCACGCCCGGCCAGCTGCAGACCCAGATCGCGCGGCTGCCGGACGACACCACCCTGTTCATCGTCGCCCGCACCCTGGACGTGATGGGTGGCGGACGGGACCCGCTCCAGCCCCGTTACGCCGTGGCCCTGGGCTGCGACTGGAAGGACGCCAAGCACCTCGTCCATGCCGACGGGCTCGACATGCGCAAACGCCCCGAGGCAACGCCGGCCGGCATCAGCTGCCGGGTCTGCGAGCGCCTGGACTGCACCCAGCGCGCCCATCCGCCGGTCAACCACCGTCTCAGGCTGGACGACGGCATGCGGCGGGTTCAGCCCTACGACTTCGTGCGCTGAAGCCGCTTCCTGGAATCCTGTTCGAGCGGAAAACTTGACCGCAAGTCCGGTTACCTCCCACCGGGTCCTGGCCTAGGATCGGGCAACTGACCTCAGGAGCCCAACCATGACCACCACCGTCAAAGACATGCTGGCGGCTGCCAATGCCGCCGTCCCCCGTATCTCGCCCGATGAGACCAAGGCCCTGCTCGACAGCGGCAGCGTCCTGGTCGTCGACGTGCGCGATGCCCCGGAACTGGAAGCGGCCGGAAAGGTGCCCGGCGCCCTGCATGTCTCGCGCGGCATGCTCGAATTCCGCGCCGATCCGGAGTCGCCCTACTACGATGCGGCGTTCGATCGCGACCGCACCGTGGTCCTGTACTGCGCGTCCGGCGGGCGGTCGGCCCTGGCCGGCAAGACCCTCCAGGACCTCGGTTACAAGGACGTCCGCAACCTCGGCGGCTTCAAGGACTGGGTCGAGGGCGGCGGCGCCGTCGAGAAGATCGTCGAACCGGGCATGGACTGAGGTCAGGGCCCGCCCGGTGCCGGGCGAGGTTCCCAAACCGCCAGGGCCTCGGCCAGCCAATCGAACACCAGGCGGACCCGCCGACTGGTGTTGACCTCCCGGTGGGCGACCAGCCAGAGCTCGGTGGGAAACGGGGTGAGCCAGGGTGCCGCCCGCCGCACCAACGGCTCGTGGTCGCCGACATCGGTCATCATCACGCCGATCCCGAGACCCCGCTTGGTTAGTTCCCAGTGCACCAGCAGACTGGCGGTGCGCACCGGGAAGTGGCTGTCGGTCACGGCGAGACCCATGGCGTTCAACCCGTCCAAATAGGGTTTGTTGTCTTCGAAGCCGACAAAGCTGGCCCGGACAATGTCGTCGGGACCGTTGAAGCCGCCGACTCGGTCCAAATAGTCGTGGGATGCGTAGAGGCGGGCCGTGTCGTCCCGCACCTTGCGGGCGATCAGATCCGGATCCGTCGGCCGGACGCTGCGGATCGCGATATCGGCCTCGCGCCGGCGCAGGTCCTGAACGGTGTTGGTCGCGACGATCTCGAACTCGATCCCGGGTTCGACCGCGCGGAGGTCGGCGATGATCCCGGGCAGCACGAAGGCCGCGCCGACATCGGTGGCGGTGATTCGGACCGTTCCCTCGACCGACTGGGATTGGCCCGACGCGGTCAGCGAGACGCGGCTCGCCGCCTCGCCCATGGCGCGGACATGGTCGACCAGCTCCAGGCCACTTGGCGTGAGCACGAGGCCACGGCCGACCCGGTCGAACAGCGCCACGCCCAGTTCCTCCTCGAGCGCATTGACCTGACGTCCGAGCGTCGGCTGGGTCATCCCGAGCGCGCGGGCCGCCGCCGATAGCGAGCCCTCTTCCGCGGTGACGAGAAACGCCCGCGCGCGGTTCCAGTCGAAGGTGACCGATCGCCAATCCATGCAAATCTGAATATCAAACAGGCAAAATTCGTCAATTTCTATTCAGTTTCAGAGGAGATAAGACAGCCTCCGACCACAGGATAAATCCACCCGCGCGGAATGACCGGCCCCCATGAGCACGATCGGACTCCAGACCATGCCCCCAAGACCCGAAGCCCGATTCTGGGACCGACATGCCGACGGCTATGCCAAACGGCCGGTGCCCGACGAGGCCGCCTACCAGGAGAAACTGCGGATCACCCGTGAATACCTCGATCCCGAGTCGACCGTTCTCGAGTTCGGCTGCGGCACCGGATCGACGGCGCTGGTCCACGCGCCTCATGTCGCCACCATCCTGGCCACCGACCTGTCACCGCGGATGATCGAGATCGCCGAAGCCAAGGCCCGGTCGGCCGGGATCGGCAACGTCACGTTCCAGTGCGCGAGCATCGAGGATCTGTCGGCCCCCGAAGCCGGATTCGATGTCGTCCTCGGGCTCAGCATCCTGCATCTGCTGCGAGACCGCGACGCCGCCATCGCGAAGGTCTTCGAGCTCCTGAAGCCCGGCGGCGTGTTCATCTCCAGCACCCCCTGCATCGCCGACATGGTGCCGTGGTTCAGGCCGATCGCGCCGATTGGCCGGTGGCTCGGCCTGCTGCCGTTCATTGCGATCTTCAGGGTCGGAGTCCTGGAGCAGGCGCTTACGTCCGCGGGCTTTGTGATCGAGCGCCGGTGGCAGCCCGGCGCGCGCAAGGCCGTCTTCATCGTCGCCCGCAAGCCCGGCCGATGACGCGAACCGCCGCCCTTCTGCCGCCGCCCGCGGGGGAGCAGCGGATACCGGTGTTCGCCGCCTGGCTCGGGTCCTGGCAGGTGTCGCTGCATCGTCGCCCGATGAGCGTACCGGAGCTGGTCCAGCGCTACGATCGCGCGGCAGGCAACTGGGCCCGCACGATCGCGCGGCTCGACGTGCCGCGCGCCTACGAAACCCTGCTGGCCAACGCAATCCATGACGCCGGGGTCCAGACCGGCCCGGCGTCGCTGCACGCCCTCGATTGCGGCATCGGATCCGGCGCCCTGTCCTGCGCCCTGGCACAGGTTGTTCCCGGCGCGGTGCAGCTCAACGGGATCGATCTCTCGCCCGCCATGCTCGACGAGGCCGACCGCCACCTGAAGCACCGCGGGCTGGACGCCGATCTCCGGTGCGCAGACGTGGGCGCCCTGCCCTATGACGACGGGACCTTCGACATCGTCATGGCGGCCCATCTGCTCGACCATCTGCCGGATCCGGCGGCTGCCCTTGCCGAAATGCACCGCGTCGTCCGGCCCGGCGGTCACGTGATCGTCTGCCTGACCCGTCGCACGCTCCTGGGCTTCTATATTCACCTGAAATGGCACACCCACATGGTGCAACCCGACGATGCGGAAACATGGCTGAAGGACTGCGGTCTGGTCGATGTGGGGCGGCTGGCCACGGGCGACGGCCGCGCTTTCCAACGTCTGAGCATCGCCTGCATCGGGCGGAAGCCGGACGCTGTCGGTTGACCTAAGGGCAACCGAATCCGTGTTGATCGCCGCGGGTTTCCTCACCTATTGGAGTCAGGATCGGATCCAACCAACAGCGAGGACCGTTCATGACACGGGTTTCCGATTTCGCCCGGGACATCGCGACCGCCCTGGGTGACCCCATGCCGCCCGCCACCGACGTCACCGGTGCCGGCGGCCTGCCATCTGTCTTCGCCGTGACCGATCTCGCTGTCGCCAGCGTCGCCGCTGCCGGGGCGGAAGTGGCAAGCCTGGCCGCCCAGGCCGGCGCCACCCGGCCGGCGCTCAGCGTCGACCGGCGCCTGGCCTCGTTCTGGTTCGCCTGGACCCTGCGGCCCGACGGCTGGGAGATCGGCAGCGTCTGGGACCCGGTCGCCGGCGACTATGCGACCAAGGACGGCTGGATCCGGCTGCACACCAACGCCCCCCACCACCGCGCCGCCGCCGAGCGGGTGCTCGGTCCGCAAAGCGAGCGCGAGGGCATGGCGCAGGCCGTCGCCCAGTGGGACGCGCGGGCCCTCGAAACAGCGATCGTCGGCGAGAACGGCTGTGCGGCGGAAATGCGGTCGCTCGAAGCCTGGGCGGACCATCCCCAGGGGGCCGCCGTCGCCGCCGAACCGCTTATGCGCCTGGACTGGGCGCCGGGCCACGTCGACGACCGCGCGATCCGCGCCGACCGGCCGCTGGCCGGAATCAGAATACTCGACTGCACCCGTGTCCTGGCCGGCCCGGTCGCCGGCCGGTTCCTGGCCGGGTTCGGCGCCGACGTCCTGCGCATCGACCCGCCCTGGTGGGAAGAGACCGGGGTCGTGCAGGAGGTGGCGTTGGGCAAGCGCTGCGCCGGGCTCGACCTGCGGGAAGCCGACGATCGACAGATCTTCGAAGGGCTGCTGGCGGAAGCCGACGTGTTCCTGCACGGTTATCGCGGCGACGCCCTGGAGGCGATGGGCCTCGGATTCGAGCGGCGACGGACCCTGAACCCGGGTCTGATCGATGTCTGCCTGGACGCCTATGGCTGGACCGGATCCTGGGCGGCGCGGCGCGGTTTCGACAGCCTGGTGCAGATGAGTGCCGGAATCGCCCATGCCGGTATGGTCGAGAGCGGGGCGGCGAAACCGACTCCGCTGCCGGTTCAGGCGCTGGACCATGCCACGGGATACCTGCTCGCCGCCGCCGTCGGTCGGGGCATCGTCGAGAAGCGATCGACCGGCCGGACGCTCCGCGCCCGCCTGTCGCTGGCCCGGACCGCCGGTCTTCTGGCCGCCCATCGGCCGCATGCGGCCGACGCACCGTTGGCACCGGAGACGGCGGATGACGTGGCGCCGGACATCGAACAGACGAGTTGGGGACCGGCACGGCGGCTGCGCGCCCCGCTGGCGATCGACGGTGTTCCGGTCCATTGGGATCATCCGGCGACCGCGCTGAGGTCCGCGCCCGCCGCCTGGTAACAGCACCCGAGTGCCAAGCTGGTTGACCGCCCGCACGCGCCATGGGTTTGATGGCGCTGCGATTCACGGTTTGAAGAGATCTCGATGCGGTCCCTGATCGCCGCCCTGTTCGTCAGTCTGCTGACGCTGTACGCCCCGTCCGCGAGCGCCCAGGAGCAGGTGCCCGCAACGGCCGGGGACTCGGCGGAACTTGAGCGGCTCATCGAGACACTCGAGGACCCGGAACGGCGTGCACGCCTGCTGACGGAGCTTCGGCTGCTGCTCCAAGCGCAGAGCGACACCGGAGCCCAGAGCGTCCGCGGGCAGGATGCGGCGCAACCCAACGCCGCGACGGGTCCGGTGTCCTCCGGGTCGGCCGCCAACCAGCGCATCGGAAAGGAGATCTCGACACTGGTCGCAGACCAGACGGATCGGATCCAGACGGTGGTCGACCGGGTTCTCGATGCCATAGCGGCGGTACAGAACCTGCCGGACTGGTTCGAGGAGCAGATCAACGATCCCGACCGGCGTTCCTTTTGGCTCGAGATTGCCACCGTCGGCCTTGCCCTGCCGATTCTCGTCGCGCTGATCGCGCGCTGGGCGACCGGCCTGCTGCTTGCGGGATCGGTGCGGAAGCTGCGCGACCAGGTGCCGCAGTCCCTGCAGGGCCGTTTGTTCGTTGCCGTCACCCGCAGCCTGCTCGAAGCGTTCACGGTCGCCGCCGTACTCGGCGCCGGCTGGGCGGTCCTGGCTGTGGTTCCCCAGGGCCCAGCAGCCGGCGAGATCGCGCAACTGTTGATCATCGCGATCGCCGTGCATACCGGCATCGGCGCGATCGCCCGCCTCGTACTCGCGCCCTACGCGCCCCATCTCAGACCTTTGCGCCTGGCCGACGAGATGGCGGCCTATCTCTATGTCTGGATCCTGCGCCTGAGCGCGGTCGGTGTGACCGGCTTTGTCCTGACGCGGACGGCGGTGCCGCTCGGCGCCGGGCCAGCCGGCGCCAAGGCCCTCGAAGTCGCCGCCGCTGGGGTCTTCGCCGGTCTCGTGCTGATCCTCGTGCACCAACTGCGCCCGACGGTGCGCACGGTGATCCGCGGTGACGGGTCGGGCCCGGCACGCCGCCGGTTTGCCGAGATCTGGAGCCTTCTGGCCAGCCTTTACGTCCTGATCGGGTTCGGGATTTTCGTTTCCGGCGCCCAGGACGGCTTTCTTTTCATGGTCAGGGCAACCGCCATCACCGCAGCCGCCCTGATCGTCGCCGTGGCCGCCGCCCATCTGACCGGTCGGGCACTGGATCGCTTCTTCGATGTGGATGAAGAGCTCGAGCGACGGTTTCCCGGGCTGAGGGCCCGGTCAAGTCTCTACCGACCTACACTCAAGCGTGCGATCGACGTGGTGATCGGGGTGGTCGCAGCAATCACCGTTCTCGAAGCCTGGGATACCGGCCTGCTGGAGGCTCTCGACCCAGAAACCGAAGCGGCCATTCTGCGGTCGGCCGGGACCATCGCCCTGGTTCTGATTCTGGGGGTTCTGGCCTGGGAACTGACGGCCAGCGCCATCGGGCGAGCCCTGTCCGGCACCCACCCGGACGGCAGCCCGCGAGAGGCCAGCAGTCGTGCCAGGACCCTGCTGCCTCTGCTGCGGCGCACGATCATGATCGGCCTGTTCGTCTTCGGCGGGCTGATCATCCTGTCCGAAGTCGGCATCAACATCGCCCCACTGCTGGCCGGTGCCGGCGTGGTGGGTCTCGCCGTCGGCTTCGGCTCCCAAGCCCTGGTCCGCGATGTGATCACCGGCCTGTTCATCCTGATCGAGGATACCGTCGCGGTCGGCGACGTGGTCACAGCCGGTGGCCATACCGGTGTCGTCGAAGATCTCTCGATCCGCACCATCCGCCTGCGCGACCTGTCCGGCGCCGTGCACGTGGTTCCGTTCGGCGACGTGACGACCGTGGTCAACCTGACCAAGGATTTCTCCTATGCGGTACTGGATCTCGGGGTTGCCTATCGCGAGGACACCGACACGGTCGCCGAGGTGATTCGCAGCACCGGCGACGAGATGCAGGCCGACCCCGAATGGTCGGAACAGTTCCTCGAGCCGATCGAGATCATGGGCGTCAACGCGCTCGCCGACAGCGCGGTCGTGATCCGGGCGCGAATCAAGACACCGCCGATGAAGCAATGGGGCGTGCAGCGCGAGTTCCTGCGCCGCATCAAGAAGCGCTTCGACGCCGAGAACATCGAGATCCCGTTCCCGCACACGACGGTCTATTTCGGCGTCGACCGGGACGGCATGGCACCGGCCGGCCGCCTGCTCGTCGGGTCCGAGAATGGCGCCTCCGACCCTTCGGGTCCCGCCGCGCCCACGTCATTGCGCCCTTGACGCGAAAACCCGTGATCGGGCCGATTTCGCCCGGTGACAACTTGCTTTAGATCGGATCATGGTCTGACGGAAACACTCTGGTTTCCGGCGCAACGCGTGAATCCGATCTAAATCAAAGAGTTAGAGCAGATTCACCGGTCAGATGGATCCCCGAAAGCGATTCTATCTGACCCGGATCTGCTCTAGGCTCGCCCGACCCGTGGCAACGCCTGGACCCGGCATGCGCACCCTCTACCATCTTGCCCTCTCCGCCCCGTCGCGGCTGATCCGTCTCGCCCTCGCCGAGAAACGGCTGGAGGTGCACCTCAAACCCGAGCCGGTGTGGGAGCGGCGGGCCGAGTTCCTGGCGATCAATCCGTCCGGCGAAGTCCCCGTGTTGGTCGAGGACGACGGCAGCACCATCGCCGGCGCGACGGCCATCGCCGAGTATCTTGAGGAGACCGCCCCGGACGTTCCGCTGCTGCCGGGAGACGCCGCGGACCGGGCCGAGATCCGTCGGCTGGTCGCGTGGTTCAACGGCAAGTTCGAGCACGAGGTCGGTGAGTTCCTGGTCGGCGAGAAGGTCATGAAACGGTTCCTGGAGACCGGCGAGCCTTCGAGCGAGGCGATCCGGGCCGGCCACGCAAATCTGCAGATCCATCTGAACTACATCGCCTGGCTGGCCGAGCGGCGCACCTGGCTGGCCGGCGACCGGTTCTCACTGGCCGACCTGGCCGCGGCGGCGCACCTCTCCTGTGTCGACTACCTCGGCGATGTGCCGTGGGAGAATAAGGCGGAGGCCAAGGAATGGTATGCGCGGGTCAAGTCCCGCCCGTCCTTCCGGTCCCTGCTGGCCGACAGTGTCCCGGGCCTGCGGCCGGCCAAGCATTACGCGGATCTGGATTTCTGACCGTTTCGCACACCCGCGGGGAGGACGACATGACCGACCATCCGGTGACGCTGACCGTCGACGACGGGCTGGCCCGGCTGACATTGAACCGGCCCGACGCCGGCAACGCGATCACGCCGGAGTTCGGCAAGGGCCTGCTGGAGGCGGCTGCGCGCTGCGCCTCGGACCCCGGCATTCGCGCCGTGCTGATGACCGGGGCCGGCAAGACCTTCTGTGTCGGCGGTGACCTCAAGGTCTTCAAAGGGGCAGGCGACGGCGTCGGGGTCATGCTGCACGAGACCGCCGCCGCGCTGCACGCGGCCTGTTCGGCGCTCGCCCGCATGGACCCGCCGTTGGTCATCGCCGTCCAGGGCGCGGCGGCTGGGGCCGGCCTGTCGCTCAGTCTGCTGGGCGACCTGGTCTATGCCGGCGAGAGCACGAAGTTCGCCATGGCCTACACCGCCGCAGGACTATCCCCCGACGGCGGCTCGACTTTCCTGCTGCCCCGGGTGGTCGGACTGCGTCGGGCCCAGGAGATGACGCTGACCAACCGGCGTCTCAGCGCGGCGGAGGCCCTGGACTGGGGCATCGTCACCGCCGTCGTGCCGGATGACGATCTGCTGTCGACCGCCGAGCAGGCCGCCCGCCGGCTGGCGGCCGGGCCGACCCGCGCATACGGCCGCGCCCGGCGGCTGCTGGTCGAGAGTTTCGAAACGCCCTTCGAGACCCAGATGGCCCGGGAAGGTGCGGCGATCACGACGTCCGCGATGGAACCCGATGCCCAGGAGGGTCTGGACGCGTTCCTGAACAAGCGGCAACCGGTGTTCAAGGGAACGCTCTAGCGGTTCGGCAAACCCCACACCCGTATTCCCGGTCTTATCCCGGGACCTAGAACATGAAGCGCTGGAGTGTCGCCGAGACCCCTGGGAAGGCTCAGTGCGCCGCGCCCTGGGCCCCGGATCGAGTCCGGGGAGCGGAAAAAGCTAGAGTTCCTAAATCCGCTCGACCCATTCGGAACGGTCGTAGGGCGGGGTTCCGGAATCGGCGAAGTACTCCTCGGCCGACAGGATCTTGCCGCCCATCACCCGGTAGAAGCCGATGCCGTACAGCTCCTCCTCGCCGTTGGTGATGTGGATGCGCGCGACCGCGCCCTCGGCCGTCGCATCGACCGACCGCACGGTGATGCGCCAATCACCCGGATAGGTCCGGTTGAGACCGACATAGTGGTCCGGGCTCGGGATCCGCTCGCCGGTCTGCGGCCAGAGTGCCTGGAAACCGCCGTCGAGCAGCCGACCGACCCCCGGCCAATCCCGGTGGTTCATGCGCTCCCAAAGCGCGCGGACGGGGTCGGTGGGGTCGGAGATCATGGTCGCCAGCATTGCCGCCTCCTGCTCTCAACGGGCGCAGATGTTCTATTTTTGTTCATGCCACGTCAAGCTTGAACCGAAGCGGGTGTACCGCTAGGGTCCGCCCCCTTCTGATTCCTTCCGCGAAAGCAAACGAGGCCCCGATGTCCGACGCCCCGATGTCCGATGTGACGGCGCACGAAACCGCAACCGAGAGCGTTTCCGAAGCGACAACCGTCGGCGGCGTCAATGTCGGCCAGCTGCGCTCCTTCATCGAACGGATCGAACGCCTGGAGGAGGAGAAGCAGGCCCTGATGGCCGACATCCGCGAGGTGTTCGCCGAAGCCAAGGCCACCGGCTACGACGTCAAGATCATGCGCCAGGTGCTGAAACTGCGCCGCATGGACCGCGACGACCGGGCCGAGGAGGAGACCCTGCTCGAAGTCTACAAGCGGGCTCTCGGCATCGACTGAACCACCGTCATCCCGGTTCGGCATAGGCCGAGACCGGGACCTCTTTTGGCCGCCGGATCCCGGCCGCCACTTCGCTCCGCCGGGATGACGATTGTGCACGCCTTTCCGTCATCCCGGTTCGTCCGAAGGGAGAGACCGGGACCTCCCGTGGTCGCCGGGTCCCGGCCGTCACTCCGCTCCGCCGGGATGACGAAGAAAGAGGGCGCGGACCCATGACCGCCGTGGTTGCCGGACTGGATTTCGGGACGTCGAACTCGGCGATCGGCTTCGCGACCGCCGACACCATGCGGCTGCACCGGTTCGAAACGGGTGCGGAGTCGGTCCCCACGGCCCTGTTCTACGACGACGAAGAGGCGAAGCTGGTCTGCGGCCACGAGGCCGAGGCCCGGTTCCTGGAAGGCCATGAGGGCCGTTATCTGCGGGCGCTCAAGAGCCTGCTCGGAACCAGCCTGGTCGACGAATCGACCCGGATGGGCGGCCGGTCCTGGGCGTTCCGGCGCCTGCTGATGCGGTTCCTGGAGGAATGGGGATGGGATATGTCCCAACCCCGATCCGTCCCCCCTTTTGCAGTCCACCTAACCCCCCCGGACGGTTTGTTGTGTGGGGCATGTTGGGAGCCGTGTCGGGGCTCTCTGTGTTCTGTCGACTCAGGGCGTTCAGGGCGGCCCGCGCCGCGTCCACCCCGTCTTCCTCGAAGAGGTGTACGTATATCATGGTGGTCTGGATGGTGGAGTGCCCCATCAGACGCTGAACCACCACCGGGTTGACCCCCGCCCGGATCAGGCGGGTGGCGTAGGTGTGTCGGAACGAGTGCGGCGTGAACTTCCCAAACCGGCGAACCAGATGGTCATCGTTCAGGCCGGCGGCCTCTATAGCCCCCCTCAAGGTGCTGTCCTGTCGACTCATTGGTCCCGACAGGTCCTCCAGGGGGAAGATCCAGGGGCAGGACTGGGGGACGGACGCCCGGGCCTCGTTGAGGGCCTCCAGGGCCCGATCAGTGAGGGGGACCGAGGTGGTGGTCTCCGTCTTATCCCAGTATACCCGAAGCATCTTTTCATCCCAGTAGACGCAGTCCCAGGTGAGTTTAACCGCCTCCCCCACCCGAAGACCGGTGTCCAGCAGGACCGCGGCCAGCCGAGCGGATCGGGGGGCGTTCGCTCCCTGTAGGGCGGAGAACAGCGCCCGCTCCTCCTCAGTGGACCGCAGCACCCTGATCTTCCGGGTGGCCTTTGGGCGGTTCAGCTTGCCCCGGGTCGAGGGGAGCCGGATGTGGGGGTGATAGTTCTTGATGAAGTTCTGGAGGGCGGTGATCCGGGCGAGATCGACGCGGATTGTGTTCGGGGGCACCCCCCGCTTCTGCAGGTCGGCAGACATGCGGTTTAACGCGGGGCGAGTCAGTTCGTGGAACGGGGCGCCCTCCCCCAGGTACCTCATCGCTCGTCGGTGGGAGTAGTAGGGGGCGTCGCTCCGGCGGGTCGGCATGATCTCCTTCTCGTAGAGGTCAACGACCTCCTTAAGGGTCTTTACGAGCGTGCCCTCCTCACGGCCCCCCTCGGCAGCCGCGCGGGTCCTGAGTTCGACCCGCTTGGCGTTGACCACCATCTCCGCCGCGCGGCGGCTGGTCTCCTTAGTCGACCCCCAGTACCGCCGGCCCCCTCCTCGAAATCGTAGTGGAAGATGCGCCCGCGTCTGTAGATACTCATGCCGCCCTTCTCGTACTTATCAGGGTGGTGGGTTTAGCTACTCTCGTCGTCATTCCCCGATGCCCCCTGACTGAAGCACGCCTTATAGACATGCGGGTCGTAGTGCATCAAGAGCCTTCTCGAGAAGGTCTGGGGGTCCTGTTTGTAGAGGACCGCCCAAGAGGTCCAGTCATCCGGGGGTACCCGGGACCGGCCGTGCTCAATCTGAGCGACGAAGGTGAAATACTGGTAGCCCATCTGCTCCGCTACCTGGAGTTGGGTGAAGCCCGCCTGCTGCCGTAGCCTTTGGCTGTCCAGCCGGTCGTCCTTCTTCAGGGACCCACGGTCTCTCGTGATGTGGGTCATCTGGTACATCAGGCTGTACTCGCGGGGCTGGTCTGTTTTCGTGTCGGCCCGGAGGACGCCCTCGTCGATCACCAAGCGGTGGCTGTTGAGGGCCGGCTCCAGGGTGTCGATGATCCGCTGCTCCTTCTGGGTCGACGCCCACTCACTCTCCTTCACCCCCATTCCAGGGTTGATGGTCTCGAAGACCCGACGGGTCGCCACGATCCAGACCCCGGGGGCGAAGTTGGGTTTGATCTCCAGGTTGGTCACCCCGTGCTTCTTGCAGTCCTCAGCGATCGCCTTTGCGGCCACCATGGTGTCCCCCAGGAAGCCCCGGTTGGACACGATGAAGATCGTCCCGACCAGGTACTTGACGATGGTCCAGGCGGTCTCGTCCTTTCCGCGGCCCGAGGGGTCCACGAAGCACAGCGAGTGCTCGTAGGCCCGCCACTCGGTGTCGATGAACAGAGGCCGCATGAAGTGGTCCCCGGAGAACCCTAGGTTCGGGATGTCCTTGACGACGTTCCCCTTGTCGCTGTCGAGACCCCACTGGATCGTAACGGGGGCCTTGGAGGTCCCCAGGGGCATGACGATCAGGTCGTTCTGCTTCAGGGGGTACAACTCGGCGTCCGACAGGGACGTGTCGAGCATGTACTGGAGCATGAACCAGGACCGGCCGTTGGCTTCACGGGACCGGATGTTGGCCTCGGTGAACATACCACGGTCGGCCAGCTTCCCGTGTCGGCCGGCCGCGGCCATCTCGGCGACTGCCGGCGACAGGATGTGGATGACGGATCCATCCTCCCGACGGAGCATGTAGTTCTCCAGGCGGTCCTCATCGGGGACCCGAGCGGGGATGCACAGGCAGTCGTAGCCGTTCTCGATGATCCGACGGCGGTAGATGGTCTCCAGCGTCTGGGGCGTCCCCAGGTAGATGATGTCTCCGCCCCGCTGGGTCAGGGTCCCATCGGCCGCGTACATCTCCTGCACCTTCACCGCGGAGAACTCCTTGGTCAGTTCCAGGAGCAACTCTCGGGCGTCCTCGGTGCGGCTGTTGTCGGGGATCTCGATGTCGTCGGCGATGATCAGCGTGGCGCGGCCACCAGTGATCTGACCGGTGATCCCCACGGCCCTCAGGGAGGCCGACTGGGAGATCGAGGCGCCGTCCACGTCGAACTCCGACGCCTGATCCCGCTGGTCCGATCGGGGCCGCAGGTGGGCCAGGAGGTCCATGGTGTTGAGGACGGTCTTGACCTGGGACACGAACTGCTTCGCCTTGGTCCCCGTGGCGGAGACCACCAGGACCTTCTCGTCCCTCGGGTTCCGCAGGAGGCGCCACAGGACGAACGCCGCCGTCACATATGACTTCCCGATCCCACGGAACGCCATGATGATCGAGGTCCGCCCGGTGTCCGCCGCGGCCCGCTGCTGGCCTTCCTCGTCGAGGCCCTGGAGGTAGTCGGCGATCTCTAGCTGGCGGGGGGTCGGGACCGGTAGGCCCAGGTGGTCCCACACCGCCTTCAGGAACTCCTTGAAATCGTCGTACAGGTGGTGCGCGCGGGGATCCACATGGTCCCGCCACCAGCCGTCGTAATATTGCATCTGGGAACTCCACTGTAGAAGGCCCCGCGGCGGGGCAGAAAGGGCCCTCTCAGGGCCTCCAGGGGGTCTCTGGCATACCTACCGGAGATCCTGAAGGGCCTGTAGGGCCCTCGTAGGGGCTTAGAGGGCTATGCATATATAGATAGCCCTATAGGGGCCCACAGGGGTCCCCCGGGGTCTATACCCAGACATGCCCGTAGCGGCCCATAGAGGGACCCTTCAGAGCCTATAGCGGGTCCCCTGGGGGTGGACACACACCTGGAAACCCTGAAGGCCCTGAGAGCGCCTCAGAGGGCGATACAGGGGCATAGCGAGATCCACAGGGGGCCTCAGGGGAACCAGGTGTGTCCCTATCGGGGCGCTGAGCGTTACGCCTGGCCTCCCGGCTGGACGTACTTAGCGAGAGCGCCTATGGTTGGACCCTTGAACACGCTCTCCTCATCCACGGGGACGGGGAACATGCGTAGGAAGGCCAGGGCGTGACCGGCGAACTTCGCCACCACGTCCGGGTCCTCGTGCTCCAGGCCGATATCAATGGCGTGGAACAGGCGGTCCTTGAGGTCAGCCGAGGAGCTCACGAGCGGTCTCCTTGGCTTTCAAGGCGCGAGCCTTGAGGCCGACCACCTTGCCACGCAGGGTAGACGCCTTCGCTTTGAGGTCAGCCGTGGTGTCCTTAACGCGTGCGACAACCTTCTCACCTTTGCGCTTATAGATGACATAGGCAGTCGTGCCGAGGATCAGCAGGCCGATGATGGCACCAACGATGTTTCCCATGGGTTACTCCTTGGTTGTGATGTTAGTGGTAGCGATCCCCCGGGACTTCTCCCAGGACCTCAGGGCGCCCATACCGAGCATCCCGAGGGTGAGCTCCAGCAGGTTCCCATTGGTCGGCAGAACGGGGATCGCAATGTCCGCCCCCATCAGACCCGAGAGGGCCGCCCAGTTGAGCAGTGGATACGCCAGGAACTCCCAGAGGAAGCCCAGGCCACAGACCCAGCCGATGAACGGCCGCCACCCCGCGACGAAGACCGACCTGTGGCCGGCCTCCGCGAGGTTGATCTTGAGCTGCAGCTCCTGGGCTGTGTTGGCGGCTGCCAGGACGGCGGACTCCATCTGCTCCTTGGCGCGGGCCCGCTCGTTCTGGTTAGGGATGAAATCGAGGGCCTTGTCGATCAGAGGCCCAGCGACTGCGAGGATGGCGGGGATCATGAGAAGAAATCCCCGTATCTAATCCAGCTGATCAACCAGCTTAGAGCGCCCGCCACGGCGGCGGCGAGACCGGCCCCAAAGCCCCCCAGTCTGATAATGCGGGCCTGGGCGAGTTCGACCATGTTAATTTTAACGCCGTGATCGTCGACGCGTGTGGATACTCCCTCAACTTTAGCTTCGATACGCCCTACGGTTCGATGCATGTCGAGGAGGATCCCCCGGTCTGGGTTTGTCATATCTGACCTCCTCTAGGGTTTGATGCGTGTGCGGTTTACACGTCTTCCAGGAGGGCGACTTGCTCAACCACTCGGTACCCGACGGCAAGCCGGTTACCTGATAATCCCACCCCGACAACGGCGCCGGGACCGCTCCCCGTGTAGTAATAGTTTGAGCTCGAGGTCCACTTGACCAGCGCACCGGCCTCACTCAGACCATATCGGGCTCCATCTTGGATAGTCCCCTCGGCTCCCTCGAGGATCCCCCCGGGGCCAATCACGGAGATAGACCCGTTGTGAGGCGTATCGTTCTTAGCGAACCCTAAAGGGTAATCCTGTGGGAGAGCACTGGGGTACGCGGGGTTGAACCACTGACCTCGAGTGGGGCCCTGGATCAGGAAATCCTCGTCACCGACGGGGTGGATACCAACGGAACCTCCACTCGGGGAAGACCCGTACAGCCAGCCAGAGACATTGTGGATCTCAGTAGCGTAGCCCACCCCGCCGGGGGTAGTTACCCGGAGGAACTGAAGTGGAGCGTCGAACGCGCGGCCGAGGGCGAGGTCTCCCGTCTGGTGGCCGGCCGGCCGGTGCGTTTCGTCGATGAGGACGACGATCGCGACGCCGCCGCCGAGGCGCTGCTGCGCGAGGTCCTCGAAGAGGCGGGGTTCCAGGACGTGCGGTTCGTCTTCGAGCCGGTCGCCGCCCTGATCGACGCCGAAGACAGCATGACGGATGCCACCACCGTCCTCGTTGCCGATATCGGCGGCGGCACATCAGACTTCACGCTGGCCCGCCGGTCGCCGGGCGGCAGCTTCGACATCCTGGCCACACACGGGGTGCATGTCGGCGGCACCGATCTCGACAAGCGCCTGTCCCTCAAGGCGATGATGCCGAGTTTCGGCTACGGCTCCGAGATGCGCGCGCTCACCTCCGACGTCATCCTGCCGGTACCGCCGATCTATTTCAGCGAGTTGGCGACCTGGCAGAAAATCCATTTCTGCTACGCGCCCGCCACCCGCCGCGAGGTCCGCGACGTGCTGCACCAGGCGCTCGAGCCCGCCAAGATCGCCCGGCTTGTCGAGATCCTCGACCGTCAGCTCGGCCACCGGCTGGCGACCGCCGTCGAGCGGGTCAAGATCGCGCTCAGCGACCAGTCGACTGCTACCGTCGACTTTCCGGATCTCACCGACCTGCCGGCGGTCGACGTCGACCAGGCAGCGCTGTCGCAGCACTTCGAAGCTCCCCTGTCCCGGGTCGGAACGGCGGCCGCCCACACCCTGGAGATCGCCGGGGTCCCACCGTCGGCCGTCGATCATGCGGTCCTGACCGGTGGATCAACCCTGCTGCCCGGCATGCGCCGCGCCATCCTCGACCGGCTGCCGGACGCCCGCCTGGTCCCCGCCGATCCGTTTTCCGCCGTCGCCAAAGGCCTGACCAAGGCGGCGCAGCGGACGTATCTGGCGGGGTAGCGGCGAACGATCGACCAGGTCCCGGTCTCGACCGCTGGTCGAACCGGGATGACGATAGAGAAGGAGCCGCAGCCCGTCCCGTCATCCCGGTTCGGCCGCAAGGCCGAGACCGGGACCCCGGTACGCCCCTACTCCGCCGCCGCTTTCGCCGCGGCCGGGTCGCGGAGCTGGGCCTCGAGCGTCTTGGTGCGGGCTTCGGCGCGGGCGACGTGGGCTTCCTTGACGTGGCCGTAGCCGCGGATCTGTTCCGGCACCATAGCGAGTTCGACGGCGATCGGGTGGGTGTCGGCGGTCAGACCGGCGAGCAGGCCCTCGATCCGCGCGATGTACTCCTCGCGCAGGCGGCGTTCCATGCGACGCTCCTCGGTCCGCCCGAAGATGTCCAGCGACCCGCCGCGCAGGCCCTTGAAGCGGGCGAGCAGGCGGAAGGCCGACATCATCCACGGCCCGAAGGTCATTTTCTGCAGCTTCCCGGTCTCGGGATCGCGCGGCGCGAACAGCGGTGGTGCGAGGTTGAACTGCAGCTTGAAATCGCCCTCGAAAGCGTCGGTCAGCTTCTTCTGGAAGCTGCCGTCGGTGTAGAGCCGGGCAACCTCGTACTCGTCCTTGATCGCCATCAACTTGAAGGCGTAGCGCGCGACGGCGCGGGCCAGCGCGTCGGTCCCGGGCACCGTCCGCTGTTCGGCCGCCGCGACAGTGTCGACCAGGGCCTGGTAGCGGGCCGCATAGGCGGCGTCCTGGTAGTCGGTCAGGAAGGTGACCCGGCGAGCGACGATGTCCTCGAGCGTTGTCGCGATGTCGGTCTTCGCCGGGGTCTCGGCCTTCGGGGCGGTCAGGCGCTGGACCGCCTCGCGGTCTTGGGCGGCCCGACGGCCCCACAGGAAGGCCTGCTTGTTGAACTCGATGGCGACCGCATTGAGCTCGATCGCCCCCTCGATCGCCGCCGCCGACAGCGGCACCAGGCCCTTCTGGTAAGCGAAGCCCAGCATGAACAGGTTCGAGGCGATGGAATCCCCGAGCAGCCGGGTGGCGATCCGGTTGGCATCGATGAAGTCGGTCGAATTGTCGCCCGCCATGGCGCGGATCTGCTGGCGCATGCTCTCGCCCGGGAACTGCATGTCCGGCAGCTGGGTGAAGCGCCCGGTCATGGTCTCCTGGGTGTTGACCACGGCATGGGTGCGCTCGCGGCTCATCGCCGCCAGCCCGTCCTTGGAAACGGCGGTGGCGATATCACAGGCCAGCACCAGGTCGGCCGAGCCGGTGGCGATCCGTGGCGCATGCACCGCGTCCGGCGAGGCCGCGACCTTGACGTGACTGATCACCGCACCGCCCTTCTGGGCGAGACCGGTCATGTCGAGGATGCTCGTCCCCTTGCCTTCCAGATGGGCCGCCATGCCGAGCAGGGCGCCGATGGTCACCACCCCGGTGCCGCCGATCCCGGTCACCAGGATGCCGTAGGGCTCGTCCAGACCCGGCAGCTCCGGGTCCGGCAGCACCTCGAACACGGCAGGCAGGCCATCGCCAGCCTTCGGCGCGTCGGCCGCACTCTTGCGTGGCTTGCCACCGATCACGTTGACGAAGCTCGGGCAGAAGCCCTTCACGCAGGAATAGTCCTTGTTGCAGGTCGACTGGTCGATCTGGCGCTTGCGGCCAAACTCGGTCTCCAGCGGCACAATCGACACGCAGTTCGACTGCACGCCGCAGTCGCCACAACCCTCGCAGACCAGGTCATTGATGAAGATCCGCTTGTTCGGATCCTCCATCAGGCCGCGCTTGCGGCGCCGACGCTTCTCGGCGGCACAGGTCTGGTCGTAGATCAGCACCGTGACCCCCGGCGTCTCGCGCAGGTCGCGTTGGACAGTGTCCAGCTCGTCGCGGTGATGAACCTTCGCACCCGCCGGCCAGATGCCGTCGGAGGAGTACTTGTCCGGATCGTCGGTGACCACGTCGATCCGCGCCACCCCTTCGGCCGCCACCTGCTGGGCGATCGCCCAGGGGGTGAGCTGATTGTCCGACGGCTGACCGCCGGTCATGGCGACCGCATCGTTGAACAGGATCTTGTAGGTGATGTTGGCCTTGGCGGCGACCGCCATGCGGATCGCCATCGAGCCGGAGTGGTTGTAGGTCCCGTCGCCGAGATTGGCGAACACGTGCGGGGTCTTGGTGAACGGCGCCTGGCCGACCCACGGGACACCCTCGCCGCCCATCTGGGTGAAGGTCTCGGTGTGGCGCTCGGGCATCCAGGACGCCATGAAGTGGCAGCCGATGCCGGCCACCGCCCGCGAGCCCTCGGGCACCCGGGTCGAGGTGTTGTGCGGACAGCCCGAGCAGAAATACGGGGTGCGCGCGAAGTCGGACGGCTTGGCCGTCAGCGACTCCATACGTTGCAGGACGACCGCCCGGCGCGCCTTCAGGCGGTCGAGATCGGCGAAGGCGAGCAGCCGGTCGGCAATGGCGAGCGCGATCTCGTTGGCGAACAGCTCGCCGTTGACCCGGAACAGCGGCTTGCCGTCCAGGTCGCGCTTGCCCTCGATGCGCGGGCGCTGGCCCTCCGGCAGATCGTAGAGGATTTCCTTGAGCTGGCTTTCGATCAGCGGCCGCTTCTCCTCGACCACCAGCACCTTCTCGGCACCGGCGCAGGCGGCGATCGCCCCGTCCGGCTCGAGCGGCCAGGTCATGCCGACCTTGTAGACCCTGAGCCCGATCTCGCGGGCGAGTGCCGCGTCGATGCCGAGATCGTCGAGGGCCTGGCGCACATCGAGATAGGACTTGCCGGTGGTGACGATGACCAGGCGCGGCCGGTCGCTGTCGATCACCACCCGGTCGAAGGCGTTGGCCCGGGCGAAGGCGCGCACCGCCGGCAGCTTGAAGTCCTGAAGCCGTTCCTCCTGCTCCAGCCACTCGTCCGGCCAGCGGATGTTGAGCCCGCCCGCCGGCATCGCGACATCCGGGATCGTCACCGCGACCGCGCCGGGATCGGCTTCGACCGAGGCGGTGCTGTCCATGATCTCGGCCGTGGTCTTGAAGCCGATCCAGCAGCCGGAGAACCGGCTGAGCGCGATGCCCAGCAGGCCGAAATCGATGGTGTCCTGGACGCCCGCCGGGTTCAGCACCGGCATCGAGGCGTCAACGAAGGCGAACTCGCTCTGATGCGGGACCGTCGAGGATTTGGCCACATGGTCGTCGCCGGCGAACACCAGCACGCCGCCGAGCGGCGATGTGCCGGCGAAATTGCCGTGCTTGAAGACGTCGCCGGAGCGGTCGACACCCGGCCCCTTGCCGTACCAGAGCCCGACCACGCCGTCGTATTTCGCGCCCTCGAACAGGCCGGGCTGCTGCGAGCCCCAGACCGCGGTCGCCGCCAGCTCCTCGTTCACGCCGGGCTGGAAGCGGACATGATGCTCTTGCAGGAGCTTGCCGGCCCGCCAGAGCTGCTGATCATAGCCGCCGAGCGGCGAGCCCCGGTAGCCGGAGATGAAGGTCGCCGTGTTGTGGCCGGCCGCCAGGTCGCGGCGGCGCTGCAGCAGCGGCAGGCGCACCAGGGCCTGGACCCCGGTCAGGAAGATCCGGCCTGTGTCCAGGGTGTACTTGTCGTCGAGCGAAACCGTCGCCAGGGACCCGTGCGACTCAGCCATGTATGCCTCCCGGCCCGTCATTTCGCCGCTAGTTGAGATGGCGCGCGGGCTCTGGAAATAAAGGTAAGCTATGCTGACCTATTTATCAACGCGCCAACCTGTGTTGGGCTCAGAAAGGCACAACCCCGGGCCCAGGGCAATCCGGTGGTTGAGCATCTGCACCTTTCATCCTAGGCAACGATAGGGCAGCCCGGTGCATCTGATCCGGCGGGCATTTGATCAATCCGCGGGCAACGGGTAAGCAGGGCCCGGCCTTTCCCGTCACCTGCACGGACCGACGCGACCCATGACCGTCCTCGTCACCGGCGTTGCCGGCTTCATCGGCATGCACACCGCGCGCGCCCTGCTCGACCGGGGTGAAACCGTGATCGGGATCGACAACCTGAACCCGTATTACGACCCGGCCCTGAAGCGGGCCCGGCTGGAAACGCTGCAGGGCCGCAACGGCTTCCGCTTCGAGGAGGTGGACTTCGCCGACCGCGCCGCGCTCGAGGCGTTCGACACCGATCATCCCGAGATCGACCGGATCGTCCACCTCGGTGCCCAGGCCGGCGTGCGCTACTCGCTGAAAGAACCGTTCGACTACGCCCAGGCCAACCTGGTCGGCCATCTCGCAATGATGGACATGGCGCGGCGACGGATGGCCCGGCAGCACACAGACGGCGGGCGCATGGACGGGGGTCTCAAGCATTTCGTCTACGCCTCGTCCTCCAGCGTCTACGGTGCCAACCGTGACATCCCGTTCTCGGTCGAGGACAGGGTCGACCGGCCGGTCTCGCTCTACGGTGCGACCAAGAAGGCGGGCGAGGTGATGAGCTACAGCTATGCCAGCCTGTACGCCATCCCGATGACCGGGCTGCGGTTCTTTACGGTCTACGGACCCTGGGGCCGGCCCGACATGTCGCCCTGGCTGTTCACCGAACGGATCCTGAAGGGAACGCCGATCGAGGTGTTCAACAACGGCGAGATGCGGCGCGACTTCACCTATATCGACGACATCGTCGCCGGGGTGCTGGCCGCCCTCGACCGGCCACCGGTTGGCGAGGATGGGGAGCCGCCGGTCGCCGTCTACAACCTCGGCAACCACCAGCCGGTCGCCCTGCTGGACTACATCCGGGTGATCGAGAAGGCCTGCGGGCGCGACGCCGAACTGATCCTGAAACCGATGCAGCCGGGCGACGTGCTGGAGACCTATGCCGACATCGACGCCAGCACCCGCGACCTCGGGTTCCGACCGACCACGCCGATCGAGGACGGCATTCCGCGCTTCGTCGAGTGGTTCAGGCGCTATCACGGGATGTAACAAGGCCCCGGTCTCGACCTGACGGTCGAACCGGGATGACGCGGAGTGTATGCCGTGCGTTCCCAAAACCGTCATCCCCCCGGATTAAATCCGGGGGGAGCCTGCGCGACGGCCGGGACCTGAGAAGCGCCCTTCGACACGCCCGGACTGCATCCGGGCTGCTCAGGATGAGGTCCGTCGGTTCCCCGGATCTGTGGGCGCCCTTTGACACGCACCCCGGATCAGGTCCGGGGCGCTGCTCAGGACGAGGAACCCCTTTTGACCTCGCCCTGAGCAGGGCCGGTAGGCCCGTGTCGAAGGGCCGGATCTAGATCGGATCACGTCTTGTCGGAAACTTTTGGTTTCCGCCAACACGTGTGAATCCGATCTGAACTATAGAGTTAGAGCAGATTCACCGGTCAGATGGATCGCCGGCGGCGATTCCATCTGACACGGATCTGCTCTAGCGCCGGCCGAACAGTTTCTCGATATCGGCGAGCTTGAGCTCAACATAGGTCGGGCGGCCGTGGTTGCACTGGCCGGCATGGGGGGTCGCCTCCATCTGGCGCAGCACCGCGTTCATCTCCTCCGCGGTCAGCCGCCGGCCGGAGCGCACCGACCCATGGCAGGCCATGGTGCTGCAGACATCGGCCAGCCGGTCCTGCAGCGACAGCGCCGCGTCGCTCTCCGCCAGATCCTCCGCCAGATCGCGGACCAGGGCGGCGGCATCGGTCTGGCCGAGCAGGGCCGGCACCTCGCGCACGACGACCGCGCCCGGGCCAAAGCCCTCCAGCACCAGCCCGAGTTCGGCCAGTTCCTCGGCCCGGCTGACCAGCCGGCCGACCGCGGCCTCGTCGAGCTCGACCACCTCCGGCAGCAGCAGGGCCTGACGGGCCACGCCGTCGGCCGCCAGGGCGGCCTTCATGCGCTCGTAGACCAGGCGTTCATGGGCGGCATGCTGGTCGACGATGACCAGCCCGTCCTCGGTCTGGGCGATGATGTAGTTGGCGTGCACCTGGGCCTTGGCCGCCCCCAGGGGATGGGCCGTGGCGTCGTCGGCAACCCCCGCCGGCGCCTCGACCCTGGCGGCCGGGGCGGCACCGAAGTCCAACCGTCCCGCCGCGGCCTGCATTGGCGCCTGGTAGCCAGCCTGGGCCTCGGCCAATCCGCGCGGCACCGCGGCCGGCGTGTGGTGGGCCCAAGCGGCGGTCCGACCGGTATGCAAAGCCGGCGTGGTCTCGCCGCCCGGACGGAAGGCGCCCAGCGTTGCTGCCCCGACGGTGGTCGAGGCCCGGTGGCCGGCCTCGGCCAGGGCGTGTTTCAGCGCACCGACGATCAGGCCGCGAACCAGGCCCGGGTCGCGGAACCGCACCTCGGTCTTGGCCGGGTGGACATTGACGTCGACCTCGTCGGCCGGCAGCTCGAGAAACAGCGCCAGCATCGGATGGCGATTGGCCGCGACGAAGTCCATGTAGGCGCCGCGCACCGCCCCCAGCAGCAGCTTGTCGCGCACCGGCCGGCCGTTGACGAACAGGAACTGCTGGGCGCTGGTGCGCCGGTGCAGGGTCGGCAGCCCGGCATGGCCGGTCAGCCGGTATCCCGCCCGTTCGGCATCGATCGCCACCGCGTTGTCTTCGAAGTCGCGGCCCATAACCGCGCCGAGCCGGGCGAGGCGCGCGGGAAACAGCTCCCCCTGGGCGGCGGCCAGGTCGACCACCCGCCGGCTGCCGTCCGACAGCGAGAAGGCGACCGACGGATGGGCCATGGCGAGCCGCTGGACGATCTCCACCGCATGGGATTGCTCGGTGCGCGCGGCCTTCAGGAACTTGAGGCGGGCCGGGGTGGCGTAGAACAGGTCACGGACCTCGACCCTTGTGCCGGCGGTGAGCGCCGCCGGTTCCGGCGCGCCCACCCGTCCGCCCTCGACAGCGATCCGCCAGGCGCTCGGCGCCCCCGCCCGGCGCGCGGTGATGGTCAGCCGGCTGACAGCCCCGATCGACGGCAGGGCCTCGCCCCGGAAGCCGAGCGTGGCGATGTGGGTCAGGTCGTCGTCGGGCAGTTTGGAGGTGGCGTGGCGCTCGACCGCCAGAACCAGGTCGTCGGGGTCCATGCCACACCCGTCGTCGGAGACCTGGATCAGGGTCCGCCCGCCGTCGCGCAGCACGATGTCGATCCGGGACGCCCCGGCATCCAGAGCGTTCTCGACCAGTTCCTTGAGCGCGCTCGCCGGCCGCTCGACCACCTCACCGGCGGCGATCTGGTTGACCAGGGTCTCCGGCAGCCGGCGCAGGACCGGTCCGCGGTCCGCCTCGACCGCGCTCATGGCGCGGAGTCCTTGAGGAACCGGCGCGCCAGGACCTTGCCTTCCTCGACCGCCGGCTGATCGAACGCGTCGATGCCGAGCATCCGGGCGGCGGCGATGGTCTCCAGGAAGAAATGCATCATCAGCGCGCCCAGGACCTCCTCGTTCACCGCCGGGAACCGGATCACCCGGGTCGGGCAGCCGTTGGCGATCAGGGTGTCGATCGTGGCCTGCTGTTCGGCGGCCATCAGGTCGCCCATGGTCCGGCCGATCAGGTAGTCCAGAGGCTGCGCCGCCGGACCGGCGATCTCGGCCCGGGCGCGCCCGCCGCGGCCGCGCGGATCACTGGCCAGGACGGTAAACATCTTGTCCCGGGGTCCGGCGAGATAGAGCTGCAGCTGGCTGTGTTGGTCGATCGCCCCGAGCGCGTTGATCGGAGTGGTCCCGTGGCCCTCCTTGCCGAGGCTCTCGGCCCAGAGCTGGCGGAACCAGAACGACAGCCGGTCGAGCCGGTCGACATAGGGCAGCAAAACCGTCTGGTTGATCCCCCGGGACCGGGCGAGACCGAGTGCCAGGGCGGCCCCGGCCACCGGTGCGGCCTCCAGGCCCCGGCTGCCGCCGGTGGCGGCGTCGAGCACGGCGCCGGCGCCGACGCGCACGGCTTCCACGTCAACCCCGGCGATCGCCGCCGGCAACAACCCGGTGACCGACAGCGCCGAGTACCGCCCCCCGATATCCGGGTCGTGGTCGAGACAGAACAGGCCGTGGGCGGCGGCGATCCGCCGCAGTGGATTGTCCGTCGCCTCGGCAATGCAGGTTACGTGGGTAGCCAGGTTCTCCGCGCCCAGCCGCTCGGTGAGCCGGTCGAGCACGACCAGGGTTTGGATCATGGTCTCGGCGGTCGACCCCGACTTCGAGATCACCACGAATCCGGTGCGCGCGAGATCGAGGCGGGCGAGGGCGGCGTCGAAACCGCCCGGGTCGATGTTGTCGAGAAAGTGCACCCGCGGACCGCGCATCGCGGCACCGTTGCCGCCACCGTCCACCAGCGCGCAGAGCGTCGCCCCGCCGAGGGACGACCCGCCGACGCCGAGCACGACCACATCGTCGTGCAGGGCGCGGTAGCGATCGACGATCGGCCGCCAGGCGAGGATGTCGTCGCGCCGGCCGGGCAGTGCCAGCAACGGCAGCGTACCGTCACCCCGCCGGTCCCGAATCCAGGCGAGCGCCGCGTCGGCGGACTCCGCCATGGCGCCAAAGACATCTCGGGACAGGCCGGCCTCCACCCGCTCGGCAAAGCAAGCGTCGGCATCGACGGCGATCGGCAGTTCGTGGAGCATGCGACGCGACCCGTGGCTCCGCACCCGCTGCGCGAAGACTATGACCTCAAGGGTAGCCGATCGGTGCCGCGTGCGTCATCCGATGCCGGGCGGATCAACCGCCCGGTGCCGGACGCGTCGGCGTGATCCCTTCGGGCTTGCCGACGACCACCACAGTCAGAGCCTCCGGTTTGTAAAGCTCTCGGGCCACCCGGCGGGCGTCCTCAAGGGTCACCGCCTCGAACAGTGCGCGCCGGTTGTCGAGGTAGTCGATCGCCAGATCGCCTTCCTGCATCGACAGCAGAATTGAGGCGACCCCGTCCGAATCGGTGAGGTTCAACGGAAACGATCCGAGCGTATAGGTCCGGGCGGTCTCCAGTTCCTCGGCGGTCGGACCGTCGGCGGCCATCCGCTGCCACTCCTGCCGCACCAGGTCGATCGACTCCGCGACCCGGGCGTTCTGGGTGGCGAGACCGCCCATCATCAGCGGCGCATGGTCGAGCGGCAGCAGGTAGGCCCAGACCCCGTAGACCAGTCCGCGCTTCTCGCGGATCTCGGTCGTCAGGCGCGATCCGAATCCACCGGCCATAACCCGGTTCAAGAGACTGGCGGCGTACCAGTCCGGGTCCTCGCGGGCCAGGCCCGGCTGACCGAACGTGACGACCGACTGCGGAATCTCGGTCTCGATGACCAGGGTCTCACCCTGCAGGGCCGGGGCCCGGTCAAGGGTCTCGGCGACGGCGGCAGTCGCCGGCAGCGCGCCGAACGCCTGGTCCAGCAGTACGCCGAGTTCCTCCGCTGTGATGTCCCCGACGGCGGAGACCAGCAGGCTGTCGCGCGCCAGGGTATCGGCGACGAAGCCGACGAGATCGTCGCGGGTGATGGCCGCCACGCTGTCCAGTGTTCCGTCCCCGGACCGGCCATAGGGGTGGTCGGGGAAGTTGGCGGACCACCAGGCCCGGCCCGCGATGGTGCGCGGCTGCTGCAGGTCGCGGCGCAGAGACGCTTCGATCTGCGCCCGGATCCGGGCCACCGGCTCGTCATCGAAGCGCGGCGCCGAGACCGCCAGGCGCAGCAACTCGACCGCGGCATCCCGGGTCTCGGTCAGGGTTGTCAGCGACCCGTTGAACCGATCGGCTCGGCTGCGGAAGCCGAGGCTGATCGAGTTGTCGGCCAGGGATTTCTGGAACGCGATCGAGTCGAGATCGCCGGCCCCTTCGTCCAGCAGTCCCGCCACCATCCGGGCCCGGCCTTCCTTACCGGCCGGATCGGAAGATTCACCCCCGCGGAACGAGAAGGTCAGGGTCAGGATCGGGTTCCTGTGATCCTCCACCAGCCAGGCCTCGATCCCACCCGGACTCGTCACCCGGGTGATCTCGAGCGCCCGGGCCAGCCCGGGAACCAGCAGCGCCGGGGCCAGCAGGACGACGGCGACGGCGACGATCAGATGCTTGCGCATGGCGGGCCTCAACTGGCGGGCTCGGGACGGAGGATGCTGGTGACGGACCGTTGTGGCACCAGGATGGCACGCAGCGCGGCATTGACCGCCTCGGGCGTCACCCCGGCGATCCGTTCCGGCCAGTCCTCGATGTCGGCAATCGTCCCGCCCGAGGCCAGTTCAGCACCGAACAGCCGGGCCGGCGCCAGGGAGTCGTCGCGCGCGAAGATCGCCGCCCGCTCCATCCGGGTGATCGCCGAGGCGACTTCCTCATCCGTGACGCCTTCGCTCAGCAGGTGATCGAGTTCGCCGTCCACCGCCTGCTCAAGATCCGCGATCGAGACGTCGGCCCGGGGGCTCGCGTAGACCACAAAACCCTGCGGCCCGAGCCCGCCCGCGGAATACCCGGCCCCCGCTGACACCGCCAAGGCCTGATCGATCACGAGTGACCGGTACAGACGGCTGGTGGATCCGCCGCCGAGGATCTCCGCCGCCACTTCCAGGGGGCTGATAAGCGCGGCATCGCCCCAGACACGGCCCGGCGCCAGCCAGCGCCGTGACCAGCTCGGCTGATCGACCCGTGGGTTCGTCCCTTCGACCCGCCGGGCCGCAAGCTGCGGCGGCTCCGAGCCTCTGAGCGCAATCCGGTCCGGGACCGGGCGGGCCGGGATCACGCCGTAGGTCCGCTCGGCAAGCTTGCGCACCTCGTCGACGGTGACGTCACCGGCGACCACGAGCACGGCGTTGTTGGGCGCATACCAGTCCTCGTAGAAGTCGAGCGCATCCTGGCGTGTCAGCGCCCGGATCTCGGTCTCCCACCCGATCACCGGGATCCGATACGGATAGGACAGATAGGTTGCGGCGTTGACCTGCTCCCAGTGCAGGGAACCGGGGCTGTTGTCGACCCGTGAGCGTCGTTCCTCGAGCACGACGTCCAGTTCCGGCGCGACCAGTTCGTCGGTGAGACGGAGATTGACCATGCGGTCGGCTTCGAGCTCCATCATCCGGCCGAGATCCTCGCGCGCCACATTCTGGTAGTAGCCGGTGTAGTCGTAGGACGTGAACGCGTTCTCACGGCCGCCGATCGCCCGGATGATGTCGGAGAATCCGCCCGGTTCGATCGTCTCGGTGCCCTTGAACATCAGGTGTTCGAGGAAATGGGCGATCCCGGACTTGCCCCGCGGCTCGTCGGCGGACCCGACCTTGTACCAGACCATATGGCTGACGACAGGCACCCGGTCGTTCTCGATGACGACCACTTCCAACCCGTTGTCGAGCGTGAAGGTCTTCGGTTCGAAGACGGCGGCCCGCGCACCCGTGGACATCCCCACGGACACGAGGCCCACAGACACCGTGGCAGCAACGGCAATAACGAGCGCCAGTCGGCTCACGGCCGATGCGATCCGCATCGTCCCGACCTCCGCGTTGGTTTCAGCTGTCCTTCAGATGGCGGTGGCCAGGGGCTTCGTCAAACACCAAGAACGGGTGTGTGATCAAAAAAGCCCGTCAAGCAGCCCACCGCGCCGCCGTTCGATGGTCGGAAGCTCCCCATCGGAGGGACTCCGGCCGAGTGCCGCGTTCTCCCGAAGCCGCTGCTGCTCCTGGCGGGCATCCAGGAGGATGCCGGGTGGCGGGTCCTCCTTCCAGAACAGCAGATAATCGATCGGATACTGGGTCTCGTAGACGAAGGCGGCGGTTTCCTGATCGACGATCGAGCGGATATCAACCTGGGCCTGATCAAGCCCGAGTTGCTGGCGGAACTTGGCCTCACCGACCGAACTGACGGACACCGGGGCTGCCGGGGCCGCCGCGATGGCCGGGCCGGCATTCCCGGATGTCGCGCGCGCGGGGCGCCCGAGGATCCGTTCCGCCGCCGCTTCGGTGGCGGAACGCTCCTGGGGACGCGGCGCCCCCGGACGCGGCGGGCGCAGATCGTAATTCGGCGGCAGCGACAGCGGCGCCCGGGCCACCACCTGAAACTCGTCCGGTGGGTTCTTGCCCTGACCGAGGGCATCGCTCAGTGAACCGCAGGCGCCGAGCGTCACTGCCAGTCCAACCGCAGCGACGGCGGGTCCCAGCCTCCGCCCGGGGCGCTGCGAGCCAACCAACTTACCCATCGGTCCCTTGTCCTCTCTCAGCCTTCTGCCCGCCGACCCCGAACGCGTCGAGCAGCAACAGGCCCACCCCTAAGGTAATCGCAGAATCCGCAATATTGAAGGCCGGCCAATGCCAACCGGCATAGTGCACATCGATGAAGTCGACGACGGCCCCGAAGCGCACCCGGTCCACGACATTGCCGATCGCGCCACCGATGACGGCACCGAGACCGATGACCAGCGGCCAGGTCCGCGCCTGCAGCAGCCAGCATCCCAGGAGAACGCAGACCACGAGGGCGAATCCGCTCAACAACCAGGGCGCCCAGGGCGACTCGCTCGACAGCAGGCCGAAGCTGACCCCACGGTTCCACACCGGAACGATGTCGAGCATGTCGAAGACCTGCAGGCGCCGGGGCGGATCGAACACGGTGGCCATTGCCCACAGCTTGGTGAGCTGATCGGCGACCAGAACGACCGCGGCCACCACCAGGCCGCGTCTCAAAGCGCCGGTCACTCCCGGCCCCTACTCGGCGGCGTCGACCATGCCGGCAACCGCCTCGGAGCAGCGGTCACAGATCGGTTCGCCAACCGCGACCTCCGGCAGCACTTTCCAGCAGCGCTCGCACTTCGCCCCATCAGCCAGGCCTGGCACCATCGCGACACCGGGCACGTCGTCGAGGCGAAAGGCCTGTTCCGGCGCCGGTGCCTCGGTCAGGGTGACGGCGGAGGTGATGAAGATCTCAGCGGCATCAAGCCCCTCGAACGCCACCTTCTGATCGCTCGGCAGATGCACGGTCGGATGGGCCTGGAGCGATGATCCGATCCGCTTCTCGGCCCGTTCGAGCTCGAGCGCGCCGGTCACCACCCGACGCACGGTGCGGATCGTCGACCACTTCGCGGCCAAAGCGTTGTCGCGCCATTCGGCGGGAATCGTCGGATAGCTCTGGAGGTGGACCGAGTCCGCCGCTCCACCGTGCTGCGCCCGCCAGGCCTCCTCGGCGGTAAAGCAGGTGATCGGCGCCAGCCAGGCCGTCAGGCAATCGAACAGTTTGGCCATCACCGTACGCGCCGCCCGGCGGTGGTCGCTGGTCGGCGCATCGCAGTACAGCGAGTCCTTGCGGATGTCGAAGTAGAACGCCGACAGATCGACCGCGCAGAACTGGTGCAGGGTCAGGAACATGGTGTGGAAGTCGAAATCGTCGGTGCAGCGCCGCACGGTCGCGTCGATCTCAGAGATCCGATGCAGCACCCAGCGCTCAAGCTCCGGCATGCGTTCACGCGGAAGCGCCTCGGCCTCACTCCAACCGTCGAGCGCCCCCAGCACGTAGCGCAGGGTGTTCCGCAGCCGGCGATAGTGGTCGACCGTGTGCTTGAGAATGCCCGGCCCGACCCGTAGATCCTCGGTGAAGTCGGAGCTCACGACCCATATCCGCAGGATGTCGGCGCCGCTCTGCTCGATCACCTCCAACGGATCGACCCCGTTGCCCAGGGACTTGGACATCTTGCGGCCGTGCTCGTCGTTGATGAACCCATGGGTCAGAACCGCCTCGTAGGGCGCGCGGCCGCGGGTGCCGGTCCCGACCAGCAGGGAGGAATGGAACCAGCCCCGGTGCTGATCCGAACCTTCGAGATACAGCGCGGCCGGCCAGGTCAGATCGTCGTTGCCCTCGAGCACGAAGGCATGGGTCGAGCCGCTGTCGAACCAGACATCGGCGATGTCCGACACCTGTTCGTAATCGTCGGCGTTGTAGTCGTTGCCAAGGAACCGGGCCGGCGGGCTCGAGAACCAGGCGTCCGCACCTTCGGCTTCGAAGGCCTCGGCGACCCGGTCGAGCACCGCCTGGTCACGCAGCGGTTCGCCGGTGCGCTTCTCCACGAAAACCGGGATCGGCACGCCCCAGGCACGCTGGCGGCTGATGCACCAGTCGGGCCGGGTCTCGATCATGCCGCGCAGCCGGCTCTGCCCCGCCGCCGGAACGAACCGGGTCTCGTCGATCGCCTTCAGGGCCTTCTCACGCAGGTCCCGGGTCTCCATCGAGATGAACCACTGGGCGGTATTGCGGAAGATCAGCGGCGCCTTGGAGCGCCAGGAATGCGGATAGGAGTGTTTGAGCTTGCCGCGCGCCACCAGACCGCCGAGGTCGCGGATGATGGCGGCGATCTTCATGTTGTCGTCGAGCACGTTCATGCCCGCGACCAGCGGCACGTGGTCGTAGAACACACCGTCATCGGCCACCGTCTGCGGCACTTCCAGATCGTGCTCCCGGCCGAGTTCGAAGTCGTCAGCGCCGTGGCCCGGCGCGATGTGGACGAAGCCCGTGCCCTGGTCGTCGGTGGCGAATTCCGCCGCCAGCGCCGGAACATCGTAGTCGTAGCCGTGACCGCGCAGCGGGTGGGCGCAGATCGTCCCGGCGAGGTCCGATCCCTTGAGGCTGGCGTGCTCGACCAGGGCTTCGATCCGGCACTGGCTCTTGACGTCCTCCAGCAGCGAGCGCGCAACCACCAGCCGCTCGCCGGTCTTGGCGAGGCTGTTCTCGGCAACCTCGGTCGGCTCGACGACCACGTAGTCGATCTCCTCGCCATAGGCGACCGCCCGGTTGCCCGGCATGGTCCAGGGGGTGGTGGTCCAGATCACGATCGCCGCCCCATCGAGGGCGGGGTGGCCCGGCTTGATCACCGGGAAGCGTACGTGGATCGTCGTCGAGGTGTGCTCGTGATACTCGACCTCGGCGTCGGCCAGTGCGGTCTTCTCGACAACCGACCACATGACCGGTTTCGCGCCCTTGTAGAGGCTGCCGTCCATCAGGAACTTGCCGATCTCGCGCGCGATCTGCGCCTCGGCCGCGAAGGTCATGGTGGTGTAGTAGTTGTCCCAGTCGCCGGTGACGCCCAGACGGCGGAACTCGTCGCGCTGGGTGTCGATCCACTTGTCGGCGAACTCGCGGCACTCGCGCCGGAACTCGACCACCGGAACCGCGTCCTTGTCCTTGCCCTTGGCCCGGTAATCCTCCTCGATCTTCCATTCGATCGGCAGGCCATGGCAGTCCCAGCCCGGCACGTAGTGAGTGCGCTTGCCGGCCATGTGCTGGGTCCGGTTCACCAGATCCTTGAGGATCTTGTTCAGCGCGTGGCCCATATGCAGGTGGCCGTTCGCGTAGGGCGGGCCATCATGCAGGATGAACGGCTCGGCACCGGCCCGGACCTCACGGATGCGACGGTCGAGATCGATCTCCTTCCACCAGGCGAGAATCTCCGGCTCGCGCTTGGGCAAGCCCGCCCGCATGGGAAAGTCCGTCTTCGGCAGAAACACCGTGCTCTTGTAGTCCGTGGTCATCTCGAACGTCCGTCTCAATAGGGGCTCGGTCTCAGTGTCCGAGCAGCTCCCGCGCCAGAGCCGCATCCGCCGCAATCTGCGCCGTCAACTCATCAAGGCCGCCAAACTTCCGCTCCGGCCGGATAAAGTCAACAAGCCTGACGCGAAGGGGACGTCCATAGAGCTCGAGTTCCCGGTCGAACAGGTGAACTTCGAGCAGAACGCCACGGTCATTGACCGTCGGACGCACCCCGAGATTGGCGACACCGGTCATCCAGACACCAGCGCCGTCACCTTCGGTCAGCATGGCGCGCACCGCATAGACGCCGAGCCGCGGGCACACCAGATCACCAAGCCGCAGGTTGGCGGTCGGGAAGCCGATGGTGCGCCCGCGTTTGTCACCCTCTTCGACCGTCGCCGCGATCTCCCAGGGTGCGCCGAGCAGCGACGCCGCTCCGCGCGGGTCGCCCTCCATCAGGCACTGGCGGATCCGCGACGACGAATAGACTGCCCCGTCGCTCTCATGGACGGCCGCCACCTTCGTGGCCGCAAACCCGTGTGCCCGGGCGCGCTCGACCAGCATGTCCGGTGTGCCGCGCCGGCGATGGCCGAAGTTGAAGTCGTAGCCTATGACCACGTGACGCAGACCGAGGCGGTCGTGCAGGACCTCGTCGATGAAGGCTTCGGCGCTGAGTTCGGCAAACGCCCGGTTGAATGGGATCTCGAACAGAAAGTCGACACCGAGGTCTTCCAGCCGGGTCGCCCGGCCGACGCTCGTGGTCAGGCGGAACGGGTCGAGATTGGCCTGGAAGAACTGGCGCGGATGCGGCTCGAACGTGACCACCGCCATCGGTGCATGCAGGTCCCCCGCCAGCCGCGCGGCTTCGCCGATCACGGCGCGGTGGCCGAGATGGATGCCGTCGAAGTTGCCGATCGCCGCAACCGCCCCGCGATGACGTGCCTCGACGGCGTCAAGCGAGCGCAGCGTCTCCATGGGAAGCCTTAAGCCGCCTGGGCAGCGGCGCGCGACGGAACCAGGATCAGGGCGTCACCGTCGATCACGACCGTGCGGCCGACACGGCACTTGGAGTGGAAAGCGACCCGTTTCTTCTTCGGGACGATGTCGGAGACCTCGACCGTGGTCGTCACCATATCGCCGATCCGCACCGGTGCGATGAACCGCAGGGTCTGGGAGATGTAGACCGACCCCTTTCCCGGCATCACGGTTCCGAAGATCTTCGAGATGAAGGATGCCCCGAGAATGCCGTGGGCGATCCGTCCGTTGAACATCGTGGACTTGGCGTAGTCCTCGTCGAGGTGCAGCGGATTGTTGTCCCCGGAGACGTCGGCGAAGCTGGTGATCATGTCTTCGGTCACCACGCGTTCGTAGTCGGCGGTCATGCCGACTTCCAGGTCCTCCAGGAAGTACTGATTCATCTCGGTCATCGTCACCCCTCTACCCTCGGCGGTTCCGTGATGCTGCACCGCGGAATTCGTCGCGGGGGACTATACAGTCCGGCTGGCAACGCCTCAAGCAAGGCTCTTGCGCGCGTCGACGCGCCATGCCACGCAGCGCAACATGGCGACACCAACACTCATCGATCTGGACTCCGTGGACGGCACCAATGCCGAGGCCAAACGCCGAATCGCCGAGGGCGCGCCCGACGGCACGACCGTCACGGCGCGGGTCCAGACCGCCGGAATCGGGCGCCGTGGGCGCGCCTGGTCGAGCCCGGCCGGTAATCTCTACTGGTCGATGCTGCACTATCCCGCACCCGACTGGCCGCCGGTCTGGGGGCTCTCGATGGTCGCGGCCCTCGCGGTCCTCGACCTGGCCCGGACCCGCCTCCCTGACGCCCCGATCGGCCTCAAATGGCCGAACGACGTTCTGGTCGACGGTGCCAAGGTGGCGGGCATCCTGCTGGAAAGCGGTGAGACCGACCGGCGACCCTGGGTGGTGACGGGAATCGGGGTCAACCTGGTCTCCGCACCGTCAGGAAACCTGATCTATGCCGCGACATCGCTCAGGGAGTGCGGTGCGGAGGATGTCGACCGCGACCGGGCGGTCACCGACCTCACCCGAGCCTTCACCGGACGGTTCGCCGATTATCTCGGCGGTGGCCTCGCCTGGGCGCGCGCCGAGATGCTGCGCCACCTGGTCGGCATCGGCGAGCCGATCGTCGCCCGGCTGTCGGACGATCCCGACCAGAACGTGACCGGGGTCCTGCGCGGTCTGGACGACCAGGGGCGGGCGCTGATTGAAACGCCCCAGGACGGCGTCCGGGCCGTCTCGGCCGGGGATCTGTTCTTTACCCGGCGGGTGGCCCCGTCGTAGCAAGGGCCCGCACTCGAGATCTGAAGGAGCAGACATGGCATTCGACCCGGCCCCCGCGGCCCGCACCCTCCTGGACCACCGGGCCCGCAAGGCGACTCTGACCGCCCTGCCCGACGGCGAGCGTCCACAGACCCTCGCCGACGGCTATGCGATCCAGGCGGCCGTGATCGATGCCCGTGCGGCCGGTGGCGCGGCGCCGATCGGTTACAAGATCGGCGCCACCAACCCAGGCGCGCGTGATCTGCTGGGTCTCCCTGACATGTTCTGGGGCGTGCTTCTGTCGACCATGACCTCCGACGCGCCGAGCACCTTCGCCGGCAAGGATCTGTACATCCGGGTGATCGAGCCGGAGATCGCCCTGCGCTTCGGATCCCCCTTGGACGGCACGGCCGGCACGGTGACCGAGGCCGACGTCCGCGCCGCCGTCGACGCCGTGCTGCCGGCGATCGAGATCGTCGACACGCCGTTCGGCGAGGGCTGGACCAAGGCGGGCGGCGCCAACCTGATCGCCGACGACGGCGCGCACGGCGCCTGGATCAAGGGCGCGCCGGCCGATGGCGGCACCGACCTCAATCTCATGGACCTGGCCGTCACCCTGACCGCCGGCGGAGAGCCCGTGCGCGAGGGCAAGGGCAGCAACGTCGAGGGCGGGCCGTTCGCCGTCACCGCCTGGCTGGTCAACGAAATCGCCAAGCACGGCAAGACGATCCGCGCCGGCGACTACGTGACCACCGGATCGACCACCCCGCCCTACCCGGCCAAGCCGGACGAGACCGTGGTCGCCGATTTCGGTCCGCTCGGCTCGGTCACGGTGAGCTTCGAGTAGGTCACCACCCAAGATATTGCACTTCCTGGACCTGTCCCGGGACCCAGGATGGATGGTGCTGGAACGTTTGCGGCCAAAGCTCAACGCTCCAGCAGTGTCCGCCCCTAGGTCCCGGGTCAGGCCCGGGAGGTGCAGAGAAATAAGCGGTAACCTTGATACGCCCCGGCTCGAAGCCGCGGCTGCTCAGGGCGAGGTAGAGTGTTTTGACCTCGTCCTGAGCAGCCCGGATGAAATCCGGGCATGTCGAAGGGCGCCGCTAGAGCCTGATCCGGTCAGATCGAACCGATCTGATCGGTGAATCAGTCTCTAAGGTATTGAAATAGAGCAAAATTGAGCGTTCTAACCGATCAGGTCACCCCCGAGGGTCGATCGGGATACCCAACGGAACCGTAGCGGCTTCCTCGTAGAGGGCGGCGGCACTCAGGAGGTCGGCCTCGCCGCGCGGCTTGCCGACGATCTGCAGGCCGACCGGCAGACCATCGTCGGTGAAGCCGGCCGGCACCGACAGGGCCGGGCAGCTCGAACACGTGATCGCGTAGGCGACGGTGCACCACTCGATGTAGTTCGAGAAGCTGTGGCCGTTGCATTCCTCGACATAGCGGTGCTCGACCGGATAGGGCGGTACGATGGTGGCCGGCGAGAGCAGCAGGTCGTGGTCGCGGAAGAACTGCTCGACCCGATGGTAAAGCTGGCCGCGCGCCAATTCGGCCCGGGCGATCTCGTCCATACCGAGCGCCAGCCCCTTCTCGATGTTCCAGATCACCTCGGGCTTGAGCTGGTCGCGATGGCTCTCCAGCAGCGCTTTCTTCGAGGCGGCGAACTGCACCGCGCGCAGGGTCTGGAAGATCATCTGAACGTCGCGGAAGTCCGGCGAGGCCTCGACCACCGTGCAGCCGAGATCCTCGAAAACCCGGGCCGCCTGCTCGACGACCCGCGCCACCTCGGGGTCGACCGGCGTGATGCCGCCGAGGTCCGGGCTGAACGCGACCCGCGCCGGCTTGCGCCGGGCCGCGACGGCGTCGCGAAAGCTCTCCGCCGGTCGGGCGAGCGACAGCGGATCCACCGGATGCTGACCCGCCATGGCGTCGAGGAACAGGGCGACGTCGGGCACCGTCCGCGCCATCGGCCCCTCGACCGACATGCTCATGAACGGCAGGTCGGCCGGACCATGGGCGACCCGGCCGGGGCTCGGTCGGAAGCCGACGATGCCGCAGAAACTGGCCGGGTTGCGCAGGCTGCCGCCGAGATCCGAGCCCGAGGCGAGCCATGCCGTGCCGGATGCGAGCGCCGCCGCCGACCCGCCCGAGGAGCCCGCAACACTGCGGCTGGTGTTCCAGGGGTTGACCGTGCGGCCGAACACTTCGTTGAAGGTATTGGCGCCGGCGCCGAACTCGGGCGTGTTGGCCTTGGCGTAGATCAGCGCCCCTTCGGCCTCGAGCGTCTCGACCAGAATGTCGGACTGCTCAGGCACGTTGTCGGCAAAGATCGGCGATCCGAAGGTCGTGCGCACGCCCTCGACGGCCACAAGGTCCTTGATCGCGACCGGCAGGCCGGCCAACAGATTGTCCGTGTCGGCATCCGCTGCCCGCGCCCGGGCGCGGTCGATACACAGGGTCGGCAGCGCGTTAATGGTCCCGTCGACCTCAGAGATCCGGGCCTCCAGGGCGTCGAGCAGATCACCGGGGTGGACCTCTCTGGACTTCAGCAGCGCAACGACTTCGGTTGCGGTCTTTCGGATCAGGTCGGATGCGGGCATGGCCGGTCTCACGCTGGCGGGGTGGCCTCGCATCAAAGCGCCCACACCGCGGCCTGACAAGGCGTCGCGGTCAATGCAATCTCCCCCTTCACTCCCCGGCCTTGCGCCGGGGTCCAGAGTTCCGCTCACCGGAACGTCTCGGGATTCACGGTAACGACGCAACGATCCCAGTCCTGGGCCCCGGCGCGAGGCCGGGGAGTGGATATCGGTAGTGGCTCAGGTGACCTGGCGGCTGACCCCTACACCGACCCCGTCCGCGGGTCCTGGAACGGCAGACCAACGTAGTTCTCCGCCAGGGTGCGGCGGGCGGACTCGAACTCGATGAGATAGGCGAGCTCGGCGCGGTGAACGCGCCGTTCGAACGCGTCCTCGTTGTCGAAGTTGTGCAGCTGGGTCGAGAACCACCAGGAGAACCGCTGAACCTTCCAGATCCGGGCGAGGCAGGCCGCGCTGTAGCCATCGATGCCGGCCGTGGATCCGGCATTGAACAAGTCCTCCAGCGCCCAGGACAGCATCCGCACATCGGACGCCGCCAGATTCAGACCCTTCGCGCCCGTTGGCGGCACGATGTGGGCGGCGTCGCCGGCCAGGAACAGCCGGCCATGACGCATCGGCTCGGCAACGAAGCTGCGCAGCGACGCCACGCTCTTCTCGATCGCGGGACCGGTCTGCATGGCGGCCGCGGTGGTCTCACCGAACCGGGTGCGGAGCGCCGCCCAGAGCCGGTCATCCGGCCAGTCCTCAACCCGGGTGCCCAGCGGGCACTGGATGTAGTACCGGCTGCGCGTCTCGCTGCGCATGCTGGCAAGCGCGAACCCGTCGGGATGGGTGGCATAGATCAGTTCGTGGCTCACCGGCGGGACATCGGCCAGAATGCCGAGCCAGCCGAACGGATACACCTCCACGTAGACCTTCAGCACCGCGCTCGGGATCGCCTGGCGGCAGATGCCGTGAAACCCGTCGCAGCCGGCGATCACATCGCAGGCGATGGTGTGGGTCTCGCCGGCTTTTTCATAGGTGATCCGCGGCCGGTCGGTGTCGACGTCATGCACCGCTGTCGCCGCCGCCTCGAAGATCAGCGGCAGGCCGGCGGCCAGCCGGGCGGCGATCAGGTCCTTCGTCACCTCGGTCTGGCCGTAGACCGTCACGGTCCGGCCGCCGGCGAGTGCCGCGAGATCGATGCGGTGACGCGCGCCGTCGATCGCGATGTCGAAACCTGTGTGGACCAGACCCTCGGCCCGCAGCCGGTCCCCGACCCCGGCCTCGATCAGCAGGTCGACGGTGCCCTGCTCCAGCACCCCTGCCCGGATGCGCCCTTCGACATGGTCGCGTGATCGATGCTCGACGATGACCGCGTCGATGCCGGCGCGATGCAGCAGCTGGCCCAGCAACAGGCCCGCCGGACCGCTGCCGACGATCCCGACCTGAGTGCGCATCGTGCCCGATGCCATCGTCAGCCGCCCGCCGCGAACTCGGCCAGCAGGTCGTCCACCGTCTTGATTTCCGCCAGCACGGCCATGGCGTTGAGCGCCGCCTGATGCTGTTCCTGGGTCGCGGTGGAACAGGCATCGCTCGCCACGACGAGGTCGTATCCGATGTCGCTGGCGTGCCGGACCGTGCCTTCGACGGCATAGGCGGTCGACACGCCGCAGCAGATCAGCCGGCGCGCGCCGAGCGAAAACAGGACTTCCTCCAGCGTCGAGTTGTGAAACGCGCTGTTGCGGGTATGGGTGACAACGAACTCATCCGCCTCGGGACCGAGGCCGTCGACGAACTCCACCCCCCAGGTGCCCTCGCGCCAGGCACCGAGCGCCACCCACTCTCGGATCAGCGTGGTGTTGACGACCACACCCCGGTAGTCGGGATCCACTGCCAGACGGACATGGACGATCGGGACCCCAGCCGCCCGGGCCCCGGCATAAAGGCGTTTGGCATTGTCCAGCCGCTCCCACCGCCAGGCACTGTCGGCGCCGATGCCGACCTTGATCTTGCCGTCCGGATGGCAGTTTTCGTTCTGGTAGTGGTTGGCGACGATCACCGTGTGCGGCACCGATCTGCTCCCCCTCTTCTGACCGTTCCGGACCCTACAGCAGATCCGGCTCAGAGAAAATCGGGGGCGGGACGGCGCGCCGGCTCAGGGCACCAGTGCCCGCCGCCGCATCTCGGTCAGCCGATCCACCAGCATCCGTTCACTGTCGACGAACTCCAGGAACCCGGCCTGACGGCACTTCAGGGTATCGGCCATGACGTCCCACGTGGTGTTGAACACGTAGTCGGCGAACGACCAGGACACCAGGTCTGCAAGCCGGTTGGCCTCCAGTCCGTGCTGCGTCACCAATGCCGACCATCGCGCGTCGGCATCGGCAATGGTATCCGACAGCCGCCGCGGTTCGGGCCCGGCATCCGGCATCTCGAAGACCTCGGCCAAGAGGGGCCAGACGTTGCGCCACCGAAAGAAGTCGCCGTTGGTGATGTTGAACACCTCGCCGTGGGTCCTGTCGCTCGTCCCCGCCCACTCAATCGCCCGCGACAGCAGGTCGGCATCGGTCGCCTGATAGACCGCGTCGAACGCCGCCGCCGGTCCGGGAAAGGACAACACCCGCCCGGCGGCCTTCTCCAGCGCGGCATACACCGCCAGCACGGCGATCAGGTTCTGCGGCGATCGCCGGGCCGGCCCGACCACCACATGCGGCCGCAGCGCGGTCCAGGTCCAGCCCGACCGCAGGGCGCCGGCGCGCAGCGCGTCTTCCTGGTCGTCGTAGAAATGACCCTGGGACAGGCGCGGGTCGCTCTCCTTGGCCGGCGTCTTGAACGGTCCGAGATGGCTGCCATAGGCCTTCATGCCCTGGAGCAGGGTGACATGGCGCAGCGCCGGACAGTGCCTCGCCGCCAGATCCAGCGCGGCCTGGAACAGTTTCAGATTGGGTGCGCGCTGGGCCTGCCAGTCCGGTGCGTCGATGTAGGCCGCGTAGACGAGATGGGACACCGCGGTCAGACCAGCACCGACACCCCCATGATCCTCGGCCAGCAGGTCGAGGGGCAGGGGGGCCACGTTGGCGGCGGCGCTGTCCGGCGGGCGCCGCGCCAGGGCGATGACGTCGACATCGTCGCGACCGGCGAGGCGGGCGACGTGGTTGCCGCCGATCACACCCGAGGCGCCGACGACGAGAACCGTCGGTTTCCGGGAGATCATGGGCCCGGGTTCCCGACAGCCGGACGGCGGAGTGCGCTTGCCGGCTTGGCGACGACGGCCAATTGGTGGAACTCTAAGCGCAACCGGCCCGAACCGAGGCCGGACAGGACCGCGTCCAGGAGGAAACCATGACTGAGCTTTCCGGCGTCATTCCCCCGTCCACCACACCGTTCGACGCCGGCGGCGCGATCGACTTCGCCGCCGCCGCCCGCCAGATCGACTGGCTGATCGAGGAGGGCGCGCGCGGCGTCGCCGTCGGCGGCTCGACCGGCGAAGGCCACACCCTGGACGCCGAGGAAACCCGCGATCTGCTGGCTGCGGCGATCGACGCTACCGACGGAAGGGCACCGATCATCGCCGGCATCATCTGCGACAGCACCCGTGAAGCGGTGCGGCGCGGCCGGCTTGTCGCCGATCTCGGGGCGGCGGCCCTGCAGGTCACACCGGTCCACTACCTGTTCCGGCCGGGCGACGACGATATGGTCGAGCATTTCCGCACCATGGCCGGGGAAACCGGCCAGCAGATCATCATCTACAACGTCGTGCCCTGGACCTACCTGTCGCCGGCCCTGCTGCTGCGCATCATGGACGAGGTCCCCGAGGTGATCGGCGTGAAGCAGTCCGCCGGCGACCTCAAGCTGTTCGCCGACCTGATGATGGACGTCAAACCGGGCAAGCGGATCTTCAGCGCGGTCGATGCGCTGATGTACCCGTCCTATACGCTGGGCGCTCACGGCTCGATCGCCGCCATCCTGTCGGCCGCACCCGGTGCGTCCGTCGCGTTGTGGGACGCCGTCAAGGACAGCGACCACGGCGCCGCCCTCGACCTCCACGGCAAACTGCTGCGGTTGTGGAACGCATTGATGCCCCACGACAATCTCCCCGCCGCCACGAAATACGCCCAGGCCCTGCAAGGGGTCCCCTCGGGCGCGCCGCGGCAACCGATGGCCCCGGCCAGCGATCGCCAGAGGGCCGCGATCGAGGCAGCGCTGCGCGGACTGGGCGCCGTCTAGCGGCGCCCTCACAAGGCACTCTGGGTACTGGTCAGTTCGGCTGCGGAACGTAGCGCAGATAGGGCTTCTCGGCCCGCCAGCCTCCCGGGAACTTCTCCTTGGCGGCCTCGTCGTTCAGCGCCGGAACGATGATCACTTCCTGGCCGTGCTGCCAGTTGACCGGGGTGGCCACCTGGTGCTTGGCTGTCAGTTGCAGGGAGTCCAGCACCCGCAGGATCTCGTCGAAGTTCCGGCCGGTGCTCATCGGGTAGACAATGATCAGTTTGATCTTCTTGTCCGGGCCGATCACGAAGACGTTGCGGACCGTCATGTTATCGACGGCCGTGCGGCCTTCGGAGCTCTCGCCGGCGCCGGCCGGCAGCATGCTGTACAGCTTGGAGACCGCCAGATCGGTGTCGCCGATCATCGGATAGTTCGGCTTCGCGCCCTGGGTCTCCTCGATGTCGATGGCCCATTTGGCGTGGTTGTCGACCGGATCGACACTCAGGCCGATGATCTTGGCATTGCGCTTCTCGAACTCCGGCTTGAGTTTGGCCATGTAGCCGAGCTCGGTCGTGCAGACCGGGGTGAAGTCCTTGGGGTGCGAGAACAGGACGCACCAGCTGTCGCCGATCCAATCATGAAAGCTGATCTGGCCCTCGGTGGTCTGGGCGGTGAAGTCAGGGGCGGTATCGCCGAGTTTCAAGGTCATGGGGTCCTCCACTGGATCGCGCCGCCGATGCAGGCGAGACCGCACCGCAGCGCCTTGGCTCTGAGCGATGCTAACCCGGCCAACCCGAGCGAGTCCGTGCCGATTCAATGAGACTATCGTCGCGCCCTGGCGCGACAGGTGGTAGAGCCGGTATGAAATCCAAAAGACCCACCCGCCGGAGAGGATTCCCGTGGCGACCTTCGCTCCCGACGACCTGCGCGCGCTCATCGCCGAAGCCTTTGTCCGCTCGAACGTGGCACCCGATATCGCCGCCACCGTCGCCGGCGCCCTGGTCCGGGCCGAGGCCGACGGCATCTCCAGCCATGGGGTGGCCCGGGTTCCGCCCTACGCCGAACAGGCCAAGTGCGGCAAGGTCGACGGCCATGCCCGACCGGACCTGACCCGGAGTGCCGCGGCCGTTCTCGACGTCGACAGCCGGATCGGTTTTGCCTTTCCGGCGATCCAGCTCGGCCTCGAGACGGCGGCGGATGTCGTGGCCGAAACCGGTATCGTCGCGGTCTCGATCCGCAACAGCCACCATTTCGGCGTGGCCGGTCATCATGTCGAGGACGCCGCCGACCGTGGGCTGGTCGCCATCGCATTCTCGAACACGCCCGCAGCAATCGCGCCCTGGGGCGGCAAGACGGCGCTCTATGGCACCAACCCGATCGCCTTTGCCTGTCCGCGCACCGATGGCCGGTCACCGCTGGTCATCGATCTCTCGGTTTCCACCGTCGCCCGCGGCAAGGTGGTGCTGGCGGCCAATGCCGGTGACCCGATCCCCGACGATTGGGCGTTGGACGCCGACGGCCAGGCGACTACCGACGCCAAGGCGGCGCTTGCCGGCTCGATGGCGCCGCTCGGTGGTCGCAGCGCCGGCGCCAAGGGGGCTGCCCTCGGTCTTATGGTCGAACTGCTGTGCGGGGCGCTGACCGGGTCAAACTTCGGCTATCAGGGATCGTCGTTCTTCGAGCCGACCGGCGCGCCGCCGGCGATCGGTCACCTGATCCTGGTGATGGACCCCAAGGCCTTCGGCGGCGGGGCCGGCTTCGCAGCGAGGGCTGAAGAGATGTTCACCGAGATCCTCCGGCAGGAGGGCACGCGGCTGCCCGGCGACAGCCGGCTTGCCCGCCGCGCCGCGGCGGCCCAGTCCATCACGATCCCCGATGCGCTGGCCCAGGATCTGCAGTCCCGAGCCGCCGGCTAGATCAGATCCGTGTCAGATGGAATCTCCATGGGCGATCCATCTGACCGGTGAACCCGATCTAACTCTCTGATTCAGATCGGATTCACACGTGTTGGCGGAAACCAAAGGGTTTCCGACAAAACGTGATCCGATCTAGCGATCAGTAGCTGCGCTGCAGCTTCAGCCAGGAGCGCCGGTCCCGGGACTCTAGAACGACGTCCCGAACGCCGTCCTGGCCGAGGACCTTCAACGGCATCTCGACCCCGGCATCGCCGAGCGCCCGGACCTTGCGCCACAGACCCTCCATTTCCTCGACCGGCTCGTCGCCGACGCCGAGGATGACGTCGCCAGGCCCGATCCCGGCATTCTCCGCGGGCCCGTCACGGGCCACCCGGCCGACCACGAGCGCCCCTTCAACCTCATTCGGGTACAGGCCGATCCACGGCTGCGCCGGCGAGGTTGAGCGGCCAAAGGCCAGCAGATCGCCCAGGATCGGCAGCAGCAGGTCGACCGGCACGTACATGTTGCCCGGCAGCCCGCTGCCGGCCGCATCCCCGAGCACCAGCGAGCCGATGCCGACCAGCCGGCCGTCGGCGTCGAACAAGGCGGCACCCCCGAAATTCGGAATCGGCGGCGACGTGTACAGGGCGTCTTCCAGGAGGTACTCCCAGCCGCCGGCAAACGGCGCCTTGTCGATCACCACCGTCGGACGCGCCAATCCGGGACCGGCCGCCATCAGGGTGTTGCCAACGGCAACGCCCGCCGGCCGGCCCAATCTGACAGGCTGCGCGATCAGATTGCCCTGGGCCCGGACCAGGCCGAACCCGGTCTCGTGGTCGTAGGCGACCATCTCGGCGGGGACTCGATTCGCTTCCGAATCGGTGACCCAGATCTCCGTCAACTCCATCACCAGATAGCCGATGGTCAGGATCAGACCATCGGAATCGATCAGAACGCCTCCACCGGCGCGCTCGGTGCCGAGCGACCGTGCCGTTCGGGCGTCCGGCGGTACCGCACTCTCAACGCCGACAACGGCATTCAAGGGATTCTGCTGGGCCACGCTCACCGGCGCGAGCCCGACGGCCGCAAGAAAGGCTGCAATCAAAACGAGTCGGTGCATGCTGTCACCTCTCTGTCGGGTGGCGGCGACGGCGCCGTCCCCCCGGCCGGCGTCCACGGGCAGCGTGTCGTCCAGCCAAAAGCTTGGTAATCTCTGACATCTATACCTGGATCATGACCAGTCCAGGGCAGATCGCCCGCTGAACACGGCGATGTGTGATCGACCGGGCTGCGGAACACGGGGCGGTCCGCCGACGGTCCAGGCCAGGAGGCAGCCGATGGCTCGAGGACAGGACTACGTCACCAAGAAGGCGCTTGAGGCTGTCGAAGCCGCCGACGGCAACCGGCACGAGGCCGCTCTGCTGCTGCGGGTCTGGGCGGATGCGGACGAACAGCTCTATCGGGCCCTGACCGGGCCCATCATGAACAACCTCGCCGCCCTGGCGATCCAACGCGCCACACAAGGGTCAGACGGCCGTCAGGTCGGGGCACAGAAGCGAAAGCGTCGCAGTTCGGCAATCAAGGAGACGGATCTGCTGGCCGCCATCGGGTCAACCCGCGGCCAGACCATGTCCAGTGTCCGCCAGACGGCAGCACCACCGCGCCAGGGCAGCGCGCGGCACAAGCAGGCGGTTACCCTGCTGGCGTCGGCCTATCGGCGCAAACCGAGCGGATAGGCATCGAACGGCTGGCCGCCAAACGCGATCGACCGGCGGTGTCGCCGGTCGAGTTACTCCGAATTCTCTGATCCAGACTGGAGCCACCTGTCCCGCCGGGACAGGAGTCGATCTACTCCGGCCGTGCCTTGACCATGTTGCCGTACAGGCTGGCGATGTAGGTGGGATCGGCGCCGATCTTCTGGTTTGTACGCGACCGGTGCTCGGCAGTTTCCGCGACCCCGGCGCTGACCATGTTCGGCGCGGCCTCGTCCGGCGCGACCAGCAGGCCGGTCTTCTCCAGGCCCGACAGGATGTCCTGGCTCTGCTTACGGAACCTCTGGAAAGAGGAGTCGATCTTGCCGACATCCCGTTTGCTCGGGTTGGACGCGCGGGACAGCGCCATCGAGAAGATGTCGAGGATCAGGTTCGAGTTCCGGGTTTCCGTCCACTCGGTCAGCATCGCGCTCCAGACGGCGTTCACGTAGTTCGCCGAGCCCGAGCCCATGAGCCCTTGTGACAGGGTCTGGTCAGCGGCCTGAACCATGGCTTCCGTCGGCATGGTCGGCACGATCGCGAACCCGGCCAACTGCAAGGACTCGATCACTTCCTCGGCGTCCTTGCGATAGTTCTCCCACTCGTTCTCGATCAGGAACGATCCAAGCAGGTCAACTTCGTTGTTCTGAACGTTGTTGAGAAATCGCGAGAACTCCTTCGCGAAGTGCTCCACAACGGACGGCCGCTGCTCGACTGCCGAGCCTCTGCCACGCATGGCTTTATCCTATCCTAGGGCGCCCGCCCCACGAATCCTTCAACCGGAAGCGTCACAGGGGCTGCGCTGCAAGGCTCGTACCTAACCGGTCTTCACGTCGCGAGCAAGTGATACCCCAGGCTCCACGGAGCCGGGCTCGCCGGCTCGAACAGGCCTGACCGCCCCCCATCCGGTCGCTCTCAAGCGTCCCTGCACATCATGTGGCATTTTGGCCGCCCCGGCCAGTCCGAATCACGGCACGTGCCAACACGCGCCGGCGTTCACGTCGCTTTTCAGCGCGTGGGCTTGGGCTTGAGGAACCGTGGCGGTGACGGGATCACGACACGATCGCTCTCGTCCCCCAGCTGTCGCCAGTCGCGCGCCGTGTCGACGAGCCCCGCCCTGCGGGTATCGCGCGGGCGCTGTCTTTCCTGGGCCTTCAGCTGATGCGCCTGACGCACAGACGCCTGTCCGATCGTCGAACGCTGCCATCCAGGGAGCGCGTCGAAGGCCGCGGACGCTGTTCTGAGATCGGCCCGGCGCCCCGAACGGAACGCGCGGTTGACCTCGCGGGCGACGATGCTGCCCGTTCCAAGCTCGGCGCCGACAGTCTGCGACAGCACCCCAAGAGCCCGGCGATCCAAAGGATCGATATCCGACATCCGCGCACCTCCGAACCAATGCTTCGAGGAGGATACAGGGCGAAACGTTAACTTGTCATGTAGGCGACCGGACGCCGGCGAATTTCGCGTTCAGGGCCCGGAAGGCGTCGACCACCTCGCCCTCGATCTCTCCGCCGGCACCCTTGATGCGGTTGGCCAGAACCACGTAAAGGGCGTCGATGTGCAGTTCGATGACCCGCATCTCCGTCTCTTCGAGCACCGTCAGCCGGCCGACGAAATCGTTCAGGGATTTGCCGATCAACGTCAGCAGGTCATATCCGATTGTCCCGCCGGCGCCCTTGATTTCCAGGGAGTCCGCGTAGAGCCGCGCAAGGCCGACCCGCCCCGCTTCCAGGCTGTCGTCCGCGCGCACGAAGTCGAGGATATCCCGCATGGCCACCAGGCGCTGGGAGATATCGCTCGTGAAGTCGTCATGTGCCCGATGGACGACCTCGGTCAGCTTTCTCAGGGTCTCGGGCGTGAGCTTGAGGTCGAAACCCTTGGTCCGGTTGACCGCCTTGCGCCGCAGATCCGAGCGCGGCGGGATGATCTGTGCGCGCTTTGCCACTGTCGTCCGTCCGATTAACCGCTAGCCCGCGTCGCGGCGGTTAGGACCGTTGAACGGTACCTGGCGCCGGCGCCGGTCCGGTCCGAAGTACTCCTCGGCGTTCACGAATGCCCGAGGACGGGCGATCACCGACACCAGACGCCGATACAGACCCTCGACATTGAACGGCTTCGCCAGAAACTCCGTGACACCCTTGTCGCGAGCCCGCACGACGAATTCCTGTTCGGAGTTCGCAGTCAGCATGATGATCGGGATCATGCGATCCGGCGAGTCGGAGCTGTTGCGGACCCAATCGATCAGGTCGATCCCGGACTCGTCGTCCATGTGACATTCGGTAATGACGATATCGACGAGGTCCTGGCGCAGCGCACGCCGAGCCCGCTCGACAGACGTCACGCTGCGGACCCGGGTCACCTCCAGCATCGCCAGGATGTCCCGCAGCAACTGTGTGGAAAGCCGGTTCTGATCAACGATCAGAAAGCTCACCTTGGAGAAATCGATCTTTTCCGCCATGTGCTACCGGGCCACCCACCATTCCACCGAAAGTCGCCGCCTCGGAATCCGAATACAGGGAAACCGCCGCAAAACCAAATCATCGTTCCGCCGCCCGGCGAGGGTTACACACTCGCGACCAGCACCCGGTGACCCCGATCGGTTGCCGCCGTGCACCGGCCAGGTCGCACCTCGCCGACTCCCGGTTGTAGGGCAGAAATCCTAAGACGATCTAAACGCTGGTGCGTCATGGCATCCGCGTTGCCGTCACCGAGACCCGAATGGCGACCGCGTCGCCGATGACCCCATGGGTCGCCCAATTGCCGGTCCCGACCTGGAAACTTTGGCGATCCACCATCAATTCACTCTCGGCCCGGGCGACATCGCCGTCGACATGCAGGGTGAACAGCTGCACGGCGGGCCGGGAGATCCCCTAGATGGTGAGGGTTCCCCGCGCCTCGAAACGGCCGTCCGCTCCCGTAACGTCGCCGGCTTCGAAGATCGCGCGTGGGTGGCTGTCCGTTGCGAGGTACGCCGGTCCGCACGCTTCCTTGTCGCGGTCGTCACCACCGGTGTCGATGGAGGCTGTGTCGATCACGACACGAAGGTCGACCTGCGGGGTCAGGCGGTCGAATCGGATATCGGCATCGAAGGTCAAGGGACGCCCGTTGCCGCAGGGGTGACCGAGGCGGTGACCACGGCGGCGGCGCCCCCAGGACTCTAGTCAGATTGCTCGCGCCGTGTCGGACGATCCTGCAGAGAGATGAACAGACAGCTGGCGACCAGGATGGCGATGCCGAGCCAGGTCAGCCCATCCGGGAAATCTCCGAACCACAGATACCCGACCACCGTGGCCATCACGAGCTCAGCGTAGATGAACGGCGAGACCACGGCCGCCGGCGCATGCTCGAATGCCCGGATCATCAGGTAGTGTCCGACCGCCGAGATCCCCCCCATCGCCGCCATCCGCGCCCAGTCCGCGGGATCCGGCATCACCCACACCGCCGGCAATGCAGCCCCGGCCGCGACCGCACCGACCACCGACGTGATCGCCAGCGTCACCAGCGGCGGCGCGGCAAAGCTCAAATGCCGGGTGAGCAGGGCATAGGCGGCCACACAGGCACCTCCGGCCAGGGCCAGCAGCCCGGCTACCTGAAACACACCGAAGCCCGGGCGGAGCATGACCACGACCCCGAGGAATCCGACAAGAACAGCGATCCAGAGCCGGGGCGTGACAGTCTCGCCCAACACCAACCCGGAAAGCGCCGTCACGATCAGGGGTGCGACGAACAGCAGCGCCAGGGCATCGGCAAGCGGCATCGTAACCAGGGCCGAATAGAACAACGCCGTCGCTCCGACAATGCTGGCCCCACGCGCGATCTGCAGCGCCGGACGGGCCGGCCGGCGGAGCGCATCCGCATGTCGCCATGCCGCCAACGGCAGAATGATCACGCACTGAAAGGCGAAGCGGGCAAACACGATCTGGACGACCGAGAACCGGTCGGTCATGTCCTTCGCCAACCCCTCCATGAACGGCAGAAGAGCCACCGAGGCCAGCATCAGGACGATGCCGAGCACCACGCGGTCCGATCGATCGGGCGCCGGACGCCCGCCATCGGACTTCGTGCCGTCAAACCGGGTGTTGGAAGAGCCAGAAGGAGCGGTCATGCTGTCGGCACCAATGCGGGCGACGGGACAACGGCCCGGCGTCGATCGCCGGGCCGGCAGAGTTCCGTCGCAGAGAACTTTCCCGCAGATCTACCATGGCGACACGGTGACAGGGAGAACAGGGTGACGGGTCTCGAGCGGGTGCGTCTGCACATCAAGAACAACCGTGCCGGCGAGCTGGTGTTTCGCATCACACCGGAGCGACTGGCCGAGGCCGCCGCCCGCCATCCCGGCATCGCCGACCGGATCGACAGCCTGATCGACCGGGACCTGGATCGCTTTGAGGAGTCGATGCGGACCGCGCACGCCCTTGTGACCTGGGATCTGCCTACCGATGACCTCGCCCGGCGCGCACCCGCCCTGAAATGGATCCATGTGATCGGCGCCGGTGTGGAACATCTGCGCCCCCTCGACTGGCTGCCGCCGGGTGTCACGTTAACCAACAACCGCGGGGTTCACGCCGAGAAGACGGCGGAGTCGGCACTGATGGCCGTGCTGATGCTGAACAACCGCATTCCAGCCTATGTCAGCGACCAGCGGGCCCGGCGGTGGGCGCCGGCCTTCGCAACACCGGTGGCCGGCAAGACCGTCGCGGTGGTCGGCGTCGGGGAGATGGGCCATGCCGCCGCCCGGGCCTTCAAGACCGCCGGGCTGCGGGTGCTCGGTGTGCGCCGCGGCGGACGCGGTCGCCGTCACGTCGATCGCATGGTCGGCCCCGACCGACTGCATGAGGTCCTGTCCGAGGCGGACTTCGTCCACGTGGCGCTGCCGATGACCGAGGAGACCCGCCATCTGATTGACGCGACAGCGCTCGACGCGATGAAGCCCGGTGCCGGACTGATCAATTTCGGCCGGGCGCCGGTCGTCGACTACGATGCGTTGGCGCAACGGCTGGTCGATGGACGGCTGGGCGGGGCCGTGCTCGACGTCCATGAACCCGAGCCGCTGCCGGCCGCCTCCCCCCTCTGGGATGTCCCGAATCTGATCATCACCCTGCACGTCTCCTCCGACGATGACACCAGCTACATCCCCAAGACCCTCGATCTGGTGTTCGACAACCTCTCCCGCCTGATCGACGGCAAGCCGCTGCGCAATCGGGTCCGGCCGAGGCTCGGCTATTGAACGCGCCGCGGGTCAGGAACCTTCGGACCCGCGCGGTCGCGCTGCTGACGGCAGTGCTGGCGACCCTGATGCCGGTCGGCGCCGCCGCACAGATGGCCGTCGACCTGCAGCTGGTTCTCGCAGTCGACATCTCCCGCTCGATGGACGAGGACGAGCAACGCCTGCAGCGTGCCGGCTACGTCGCGGCACTGCGCGACCCCGGTGTCCTGCGCGCGATCGAGACCGGTCCGCTCGGCAGGATTGCCGTCACCTACGTCGAATGGGCGGGCCAGGGCCTGCAGAACGTGCTCATCCCCTGGACCCTGGTCGACGGCCGCCGGAGTGCGGAGGATATGGCTGCTCGTCTGGCCGCCATTCCGTTGGAGCGGCGCCGACGGACCTCCATCAGCGATGCTCTGCGGTTCACCGCCACGTTGTTCGATGGTCCGGACTTCACGAGCAAACGCCGGGTCATCGACATCTCGGGCGACGGGCCGAACAATCAGGGCGTTCTGGTGGTCGCGGCCCGGGACGCCGTGCTGGACCGGGGAATCACCATCAACGGTCTGCCGATCATGCTGAAGACCGGTTATGCGAGCGGGTTCTTCGATGTCGGTGATCTCGACCTCTACTACGAGGAATGCGTGATCGGCGGGTTCGGCGCCTTCATCGTCACCGTCCAGGACCCGGGCAAGTTCGCCGATGCCATCCGCCGCAAGCTGATCCTGGAGATCGCCGGCCGGCAACCGGGGGAGTGGCAACCCGAGGGTCGGCCGGCCCGGGTGATTCCCGCCCAATGGACCGATGGCGGCGGCACGCCGATCACGGAAGTCGACTGCCAGATCGGAGAGAAGCTCTGTGACGAATGGATGAGCAGCATGGAGTGATTTCCGGGCGACGTGGTGCCATGGCGGCACGGATGCTGTTCCGGCGTTTTGTTTTTGGATTTGGCGATGACCGGGCTAGATTATTGCCAGTTCCGGTTCTGCGGTGTTCAGGTCCGAGCCTCCAACCGATGTCCCCTTTACCGTCGATCTGACCCGCGAGTCCCTGCGGACCGGCAAGATCCGCGAACTGATCGCGCGCTATGACGCGTCGTTCGAAACCCTGACGGACGATCAACTGGCCGCCTCACGGGCCGCCATGTTCCCGGAGGCCGGCGCACCCACGGGCGACGTCTGGCTGTTCGGCTATGGCTCGCTGATCTGGAACCCCGCCATCGAATACGCCGAGAAGCGATGCCTGACGGTGCGCGGCTACCATCGCCGGTTCTGTCTGCGCACCCATCTCGGCCGCGGCACGCCCGACCTGCCGGGCCTGGTTCTCGGCCTCGACCGGGGCGGCTGCTGCCGCGGCGTCGCCTTTCGCATTCCCAAGGACCGGGTCGCCAGCGAGTTGGACATCGTCTGGCGCCGGGAGATGGTTACCGACGCCTATGTACCCCGTTGGCTTCGGGCCAGCGGGCCGGAGGGCAGCGTTGATGCCATCGGTTTCGTGATCAACCGGCGCCACGACCGCTACGCCGGCGACCTGACGGAAAGCGAGGTCGCCGATGTCCTCGCACGGGCCGGCGGGTTTCTCGGACCGTGCAGCGAGTATCTCTTCAACACGGTGGAACACCTTCGGGACCTGGCGATTCCGGACGCCGGGCTGGAGCGTCTGGCCAAAGCGGTCGTCGAACGCCAACAGTCCGGGGGCTCGGGCAGCGGACCTGGCGAGGAACGACGCTAGACTGTCGGTGAACGCCTCACATTCCCGCGATGGGGTGTAATCAAGCGCGCCGCTCCGGAATCAGCCCTCTGATCGGGCGGGTCGGTCCGCCCCCATCTCTCAGAGGAGCCCCCACCATGCTTCGCCTCACGACCGCCATTCTCGCGCTGTTTCTCCTGACCGTCGGTGTGCCGACGGCCGACGCCGCCGACAAATCCGGCAGCTTCACCGGCGCCAGCAATCATGTGACCAAGGGCACCGCCAAGATCGTCAAGAAGGCCGACGGTTACTATGTCGAGGTGGCATCGGATTTCTGGTTCGACGGCGCGCCGGATCCGAAACTGTCGCTTGCCCGCGGCGGCAAGGTCGACAAGACCAAGTCGGTCGAGAACCTGCGCTCCAACACCGGCGCCCAGTCCTACAAACTGCCCGCCGGCATCGACGGATCGAACTACGACACGGTGATCCTGTGGTGTGAGCGGTTCTCGGTGCCGCTCGGCATCGCCGCCGTGCAGTAACCCGACGCCAGACACTCCGGCCGCATCCGGCGCCCGGCACCGGGTGCGGCCGTTCACCGGTTGACCGCCGGCGCCGCGCTACCGACCATGCCCTCGAACAACCGGGAGGGCAGGATGGCGGACAGGAAGAAGGCGGTGGTGGTCGGGGCGCTCGGCGTGATCGGGCGCAAACTGATCGAGGATCTCGGACGGCGCGGCGATTGGGACATCATCGGTCTGTCGCGCCGGTCACCGGATTTCGACAGCCCGGCGGACTACATCTCCGTCGACCTGCTGGACCGGGCCGATGCCGAGGCCAAGCTCGGCGGCCTCACCGACGTCACTCACATCTACTACGCCGCCTTCCAGGCACGGCCGACCTGGGCCGAGCACAGTGCCCCCAACCTCGCAATGCTGGTGAATTCGGTCGAGCCGATCGTCGCCGCCGCACCCGGCCTGCGCCACGTTCATCTGGTTGAGGGCAACAAGTGGTACGGCTCCCATCTCGGGCCGTTCAAGACGCCGGCGCGCGAGGACGATCCGCCACACATGCTGCCCAACTTCTACTACGACCAGGAGATGTGGCTGCGGGACGCCCAGAAGAATGCGGCGCAGGCGGGTCGGTCCTGGACCATGTCGGCGCTGCGTCCGCAGACGGTGTGCGGCTTCGCGCTGGGCAACCCGATGAACATCACGACCTGCATCGCGGTCTACGCGGCAATCTCCAAGGAACTGGGCTTGCCCCTGCGCTTCCCCGGCAAGCGCGGCGCCTGGGAGGCGATCTACCAGGTCTGCGACAACCAGCACCTGGCCAACGCCATGGTGTGGTGCGGCACCGATGACCAGGCCGCCAACCAGGCCTTCAACATCACCAACGGTGACTTCTTCCGCTGGAAGAACGTCTGGGGCCAGTTCGCCCGGTTCTTCGACATGGAGGTCGGCGACGTCCAGACGATCTCCCTGACCGACTTCATGGCCGACAAGGGCCCGCTCTGGGATTCCATGGTCGAGAAATACGGCCTGCAGAAGATCGCTTATGCCGACATCGCCGCCTGGCCGTTCGCCGATTACGTCTTCGGGACCGATTGGGACGTCATGACCGACACCCTGAAACTGCGCCTGCACGGTTTCCACGACTGTCTGCGCAGCGACGAGATGTTCCTGCGGATCTTCCAGGAATTCCGCGACATAAAAGTGATCCCGTAGCCGGGCCGTCGGCAGATGCGGGGGACCGCGGTTTGGTCGGTTGTCCTCCTGGTTCTGGTCTTGGCGCCCCTGCCAGGCATCGCCGGACCGGCCCGGTCCGACCAGATGCTGGTGGACCTCGGCGCCGCCATCAATCGAGCCCGCCAACACCGCAATCTGCAGCCTGTTCAGATCGATGACAGACTTATGAGGGTGGCGCAGGACCATGCCGACGACATGATCGCGCATCGGTTCTTCGCCCACAGCGGGTCCGACGGCCGATCGGTGGGCGACCGGGCGCACGCGGCCGGGTATCGCTTCGCCGCCATCGCAGAAACCCTGGCAATCGGCCAGCCCACAGCGGTCGACGCCGTCGCCGGTTGGGCCGCCAGTCCGCCCCACGCCCGGATCCTGTACGACGCCCGCTTCCATGCGCTGGGGGTGGCCTATCGGGCCGGTCCGCTTCAGTATCGCAGCAAGACGTTGCCCCACCTCTGGGTGGCGGTGTTCGCGACTGGCCGGACGCACTAGCTGCGCCCGACACTGTCCAATGCTGAAAGGAACGCCCATGACCGACTCACCTTTCACCCTCGCCGGCGTCGATCACGTGGTCATCCGGGCCAAGGACATCGAGGCCATGCTGCGCTTCTACCGCAACGTGCTGGGCTGTCCGGTCGCCAAGCACAACGAACCGCTGGGTCTCTGGCACCTCGACGCCGGCGGGTCGATGATCGACCTGGTCGACATGGCGGGCAAGCTCGGGGCCGCCGGCGGCCCGCCGCCCGGCGATTCTCCCAATGTCGACCACGTTGCCCTGAAGGTGCCGGCGTTCGACGAGGCCGCGATCCGGGCGCATTTCACCGCCCACAGCGTGGAGACGGAAGAGGCGCGAACCCGGTTCGGCGCTGACGGCGACGGCCCGTCGATCTACCTGCGCGACCCCGATGGCAACGGGGTGGAGCTGAAAGGCCCACCGGCGTGAAGATAACCGCCCTGCAGACCCTGCGCCTGGACGAGTTCCCCAATCTCCTCTGGGTTCAGGTCGAGACCGACGAAGGACTGACCGGTCTCGGCGAGACGTTCTACGGGGCGCAATCGGCGGAGGCCCATATCCACGCCATCATCGCCCCCTATCTGCTGGGCAAGGATCCGCTGAAGATCGAACGCCACCACGGCGAGATGATCGGCTATGTCGGCTTTACCGGTGCCGGGGCCGAGCAGCGCGGCCGATCCGCCGTCGACATCGCGCTCTGGGATCTCTGGGGCCGGGCCAGCGGCCTGCCGATCCACCAGCTGCTGGGCGGCGCGGTGCGCGACGACATCCGAGTCTACAACACCTGTGCCGGCTATCGCTACGTGCGGTCCAAACCGGTGCAGGGAACGGCGAATTTCGGGCTCGACGGCAATGAAGGGCCCTACGAGGACCTCGACGCCTTCCTGAACCGCGCCGACGAGCTCGCCCATTCGCTGCTCGAGATGGGCATCACGGCGATGAAGATCTGGCCGTTCGACTACGCGGCGGAGGCCAGCCACGGTCAGACCATCTCCGCCGCCGACCTGAAGCAAGGCCTCGCGCCGTTCGAGAAGATCCGCGCAGCAGTGGGCGACCGCATCGAGATCATGGCCGAGCTGCATTCGCTGTGGAACCGGCCAAGCGCCGTGCAGATCACCCGCGCACTGGAGGACATCGATCCGTTCTGGGTCGAGGACCCGGTCTTCATGGATCATCTCGACTCGCTCGGCGAGGTGGCGCGTTCGACCCGGTCGCCGATCGCCGTTGGCGAAACCCGCGGCGGCAAGGCCGATTTCCGGTCCCTGGTCGCGCTCGACTGTCTGAGCGTGATCATCGCCGACCTCACCTGGTGCGGCGGCCTGACCGAGGGGCGCAAGATCGCCACCCTGTGCGACGCCTGGCACGTGCCGGTCGCGTTCCACGACTGCACCGGACCGGTAGCGCTGACGGCGTCGACCCATCTGGCCCTGCATGCCCGCAATTGCGCCATCCAGGAGATGGTCCGGGCTTTCTACTACGGCTGGTACGGCGAATTGGTGACCGCCTTGCCGCCGGTCGAGTCAGGCCGGATCCGGGCTCCGGACGGACCCGGCCTCGGCATCGATCTCAACCCGGATGTCTATAGCCGGGAGGATGCCCGGATCCGGCGGTCGCAGATCGGAGACTAATGGCACGACCGCCACGGTCTTTGTCGATCCCCTCACCGCCCGTCACGGCGGCGCCCGTCACTTCACCGCCGCGGCCGACACCATCCCGGGGATCTCAACCAGACGGTCATCGGTGAAGACCACCGTCACCGTGGTACCCACCCCGATTTCGCTTTCCAGACGAATCTTGCCGCCATGGGCCTCGACCAGGTTGCGGGTGATGAACAACCCGAGACCGGTACCGTCGTGCCGACGGGTGTGGGCGTTCTCGAGTTGCTCGAAGGGTCTGAAGATCGCCTCCTGCTGATCCAAGGGGATGCCGATGCCGGTATCGGCGACCGACATGGCAACACCCGTATCGTCTTCGACCGCGAACCGGACCCGGACCCGGCCCCCGGCTTCGGTGAACTTGATGGCATTGGACAGCAGGTTGAGGATGATCTGCTTGACCGCCCGGCGATCGGCCCGCAGGCCGACGCTCGGATCGGACACATCCAGGTTCAGCACAACATCCTTGTCGTCGGCCCGGACCCGCAGCATCCGAAGGCATTCCTCCGTCAGCTGCAGGAGACTGAACTCGGATTCCTCCAGCTCCAGGCGACCGGCCTCAATGCGGGCCACGTCGAGCAGGTCGGTGATCAGTGCCAGAAGATGCGTTCCGGACTCGTGGATGTGGTCGGCATAGCGGGCGTAGGTGTCCATTTCCTCGCCGAGCACCTGGTTCCGGATCACGTCGGAAAAGCCGATGATCGCGTTCAGAGGGGTGCGCAACTCATGGCTCATCACGGCCAGGAACTCCAGCTTCGCCCGGTTCGCGATCTCCGCATCGGCCACCGCCTGGCGCAGGGCTGCCTCGCGCATCTTCACCTCGGTGATGTCGTAGGCAGTGTGCAGGATCCAGCCGTCGGCGGTTCGGAATTCGGTGGCCTGGAGCGATCGATCCCCGCGCCGAACCTCGAAGGTCGACGGGGCGGCCGCACGACGGGCGATGCGTTCGGCGATCCACTCCTCCTCGCGCCCGACGGCGTCGTTGATGGCGCCGTTGTAGACGCTGCCGCGCACGTACTCGTCGAAATGGGTGCCCTCATGCAGATAGGCCTCGCTGCCGGGCGACAGTTCCAGAAATGCGGAGTTGAAGAACCGCAGGTGCCCGTCCGGATCCCAGAACGAAATGCCCTCGGAGCGCGCGTCGATCGCGCTCATGAAGCGCTCGCGGGTATCAGCGGCGGCGCGTTCCACGCGCGTCAGGCGGGTAACGTCGCGTCCGACGCCCCGATAGCCTCGAAACCGACCTTGACGGTCGAATACCGGATCGCCGTCCAGGGTGTAGTGGCGCTCCGACCCGTCGGCCGTGACGATCGACTGGTGCAGGTCGCGAAACGGCTCATGTCGCTCCAGGATCGCGCGATGCGTCGCCAGGGTACTGGCGCTCATGGCATCCGGCAGCAGCTCCCACCGCGTCTTGCCGATGCAGTCCGCCGCCGGAATGCCCAAAACCGCCTGGATCGAGTCCGAAATGAACGTGAAGCGCAGATCGGCATCATGCTCCCATGTCCAGTCGGAGGACGCGGCGACGAAGGCCTCCAGCCGGTCAACCTGCTCGGCGGAGTCCAGGAGTGCAGCCTGAGCCCGCCGCCATCGCCGGGCAATAACCGCTGCGACGCCCAGGGCGACGCAGGCCAGCAGCAAGGTCGCCCAGAACGGCACGCCGAACTGCGCTAGGTCCATCAATCCAACCTCGTCCCCGATGCCCGACTTCAGAACGCGCGCCATACTAGCGCATTCCTGGTGGCAGCCCCAATCCGCAGGTTGGGCCTCCTAACGTGCGCCGGCGCAGATCTGTGCACAGGCTCGACGGGGAGATGCGCAGCTGCCCGGAGAACAATCAAAAGCTGAAAGAAAAACGCTGGAATCTACCTTTGCTCGTCATCGCCCCGGCATTGCACCGGGCAGCTGCAGTGTCATAAAGACGCTGTTCGGGTCGTGGACATAGGCGGCAAAAGGAGGACAGGCCACGAACCCGTGCCGGCCGTACAGATCGCGGGCAGACGCGAAGGCCGCCATGGAGCCGGTTTCGAGACTGAGGCGACCATAGGACCTGCGACGGGCCTCATCGATGATCATCGACAGGATGGCCGCCGCCACGCCGCGGCCACGGTGGCGCTCAGCGGTGTGCATCGACTTGATCTCGCCATGACCCGGATCGATCTGCTTCAACGCCCCGATGCCCAGCAGGTCTGCCTCGTCCCAGGCCGTCCAGACGGTGACATCCGACTGCCGAAGCCCGTCAAGGTCGAGGGCATGGCAGCTTTCGGGCGGCGATTCTCCGGCGGTGAAGTGTTGGTGACGCGCAAGCAGATCGAGGACCGCGCGGTCGGTCAGGTCATCTTCTCGCAGGATCATAATGGCATCCCGTATCGCAGAGGTTCACACAGCCGATACCGCTGTCTTGCAGGTTTTCAAAGCCGAGAGAGATGCGGGCCGCGCGGCTAATCCCGGACCATCAAATCATGAACCGGGACAGCGTTCTTCTCCACGACCGATTTGATGACGACATAGGAGAAGTACTTGTCGATGCCGAGATTACGGTCCAGCAGATCTTCTATGATTTCCTGATACTGGGCGACCCCTCGCGTCACAAACTTGAGCAGGTAGTCATAACCGCCGCTCAGCAGGTGACATTCGATCACATTGTCATGTTGGCTGATCGCGGCTTCGAACTTCATGAAATCCTTGCGCCGGTGCTCGGAAAGCGTGACCTCAGTGAAGACCGTCACGTGATCGGTCAGTTTTCTGAGGTTGAGAACCGCCCGGTAGTTCTGAATGTACCCGGCTTTCTCCAGGCGCTTGACCCTTTGCAGGCAGGGGCTGGGGGACAGTCCCACTGCCGCCGACAGATTGACGTTGCTGATGTTGCCCTGCGACTGGAGGGTGGAAAGAATGTTGATGTCGATGCGGTCGAGCTTCGGCATCCCCACCATGGTCTTTCCTCGCCCCTGTCAGCCCGCCAATTCTGCTCGATGGGCTTCTGCCATGTCCATCATGCTGTTGAATTGGAAGTCATATTTCGGCATTTCGCCGGGATTCATCGTGGCACCGAAGCCTGTCTGATCGTGCCGGCGGTAGATCCAGCAATTGGCCAACCCGTGCCTGTTGGCGGGGGCATGATCGTGGAACATGCTCTCGGCAGTGTGCAGGATTTCATGCTTGGCGATGCCCCGCCGCGCGAGGGCTTCCAGCATGTAGTCGAAATTCCGATCCGCCGGCTTGTAGCTGCCGACATCCTCGGCCGTATAGACGCCGTCAAAGTGCACGCCGAGACGCGCGTTCGAGCCCTGAAAGCTGAGATTGTCGGTGTTGGTCAGAACGACCAGCTTGTAGTGCTGATTGAGATAGGCCAGCGCCTCCCGGCTGTCATCGAAGGCCGGCCACTGACGCACGGACAGGCCGTATGCCTGGCACTCTTCCCAACTGACGTCGACCCCCCACTCCTCGGCCAGGCGCCGGTACACGACAGGCAGCAGTTCGAAGTACTTCTTGGCTGGGGTCCATCGCTGGGTCGTCGACTCGTAGTAGGCATGCGCCTCGAGGATCTCGTCGCGGGTCAGGCTGTGGCTCACCTTGTCGGTCAGCGGTTTGAGACCGGTGACCATGCCGGTTTCCCAGTCGATCAGCGTCCCGTAGACATCGAATGTCAGGGCTTTGAAGTCGGTCAGCTTCATCGTCTCGTCCTTCCAGGTCCTGGCGTGTGTCCGGAGTTGAGCGCCGGGGCGTCAGCATCCTTCCCTCAAGGAGGGTCGCTCAAAGGTAGGGAGTTTCGCCGGGATGTGAGTTCGTTCTGTCGACCCATCCGGCACAATCCGCCGAAGACCGAGCCGATGACAGCATTTTGTGCCGATGACCACGGTTGCCCCTCGCGAACAGCCAGGCACGCTGCGCGCCCAGGCCGCGGCGGCTGGTCCGGCTTCTCTGTCGGTGCATGGTGAATGAGGAGGTTTTGGTGGAGCCGAGGAGGATCGAACTCCCGACCTTCGCATTGCGAACGCGACGCTCTCCCAGCTGAGCTACGGCCCCACCGGCCAGAAAGCGTTGAAACGCCTTGCTCTGGGGCGCCCTGTATAAGATCGGTTGCCCCCCCATTGCAAGCTTTGAACGCGCATCGCTTCGAGCGCCGATCACAGTCGATCAACCCTCGGCGAACTCCGGCTTCCTACAAACAATTTTAACGGTTTCGTGGCAGTGTCGCCCCGCTTGAAGGGACCGAGACCACCACACATGCCGGATACAATGAACAGCGAACCCTGGATCGAGCAGGCCGCCATGTCGCTCAACGGGTTGGACCAGGCGATTCTGCGCCTGCGCTCGCCTGGGACCCGCGCGCTGGCGACCGCGTTCGAGGATCACAGTGCCCAACTCGGCGGATCGCGCATCCGCAAGTGCGACTTCGATCCGACCGCACTCGGTAGGTGGCTTCGGTTCGTCACCCTGTACGATGTGCGGGACCGCGAAGATGTGGTCTACCGGCTGGTCGGCGAGACCATCAAGCACCGGTTCGACCGGAACCCGACAGGAAGGTCCTATCTCGATTACGTGCCGGAATCGCGCCGGAACCTGGCGCTGCAGGCCTTTCATGTCTGCGCCCAATGGCCGTGCGCCATGGCGGTCAGGACCGAACAGACCTTCGGGTCGGGACGCCGGGCCGCCTGCGAGGCGATCGGCATCCCCTTGTTCGAGCATCGCGACGACATCCGCGCCTCGTACCTGCTGTTCGTCGATCAGCCGTTCGATGCGGCGGAGAACTGGTCCGGTCCCGACCTCCAGTTGCGGCACGCCAATCTGCGGGAGCGGTTCTTCGTGGACCTTGGCTTCGGGACACCCGGCGATTTCGTTGATCTGGTCCCGGCGGCTGCCGCCTGAGCTCGTCCGGCCCCGATACCGGGAGCGCTTGTTCGGACACCGGCCTGCCGTTACCTTCTGCCCCGAGTTCAACACCCCGAGTTCACTAGCGGCATGGGCCCATGGTTTCGATCGTCAACCTCATCAGTCAGGTCGTGTACCTCCTCACGATCGGTCTGTTCGTCTACATCGTCATCGACATCCTGACGAAGTTCGGCGTGGTCAACCCGTACAACCGCGTGGTCCAGGTCGTGATGACATTCCTGTCTCGGCTGTTCGAGCCGATGTTGCGGCCGATCCGCAGCATCATGCCGGACCTCGGTGGCATCGACATTTCACCGGTCGTGCTGGTTCTGCTGCTGCAGTTTGGCGTGAATCTGCTGGGTGAGCTCACCGTCGGCTGAGAACAAACGAACAGGGCCGCCGATCGCCAATACGTCGCTCGGCGGCGGACCGGGAACGGTGTCGCACGCGGCGAAGCCGATGTCGCCTGGCTACAAGTCGCGTCCCTGGCAATCCCGGAGCATGGGCGCGCCAAAGGGGCCGCCGCCGGCCCGGCGGTCGGGTCTGTAAGGGGGCTGCAGGACAATGGACGGATACCCGGACAAGATCATCGACGGCAAAGCGTTCGCCGCCAGTCTGCGTCAGCGGGTCGGCGCCGCAGTCGCCGCCCTCGGCGAGAGCCAAGGCGTGACCCCGGGTCTCGCTGTGGTGCTGGTCGGCGAGGATCCGGCAAGCCAGGTCTACGTGCGCAACAAGGCCAAGCAGACGGTCGAGTGCGGCATGAAGTCGATCGAGCATCGGCTCGATGCCGGCACGTCCGAGGCCGATCTGCTTGCCCTGATCGCCCAGCTCAACGCCGATGACGGTGTCGACGGCATCCTTGTTCAACTGCCCCTGCCGGCCCAGATCAACGCCCAGGCCGTCCTGGACGCGATCGATCCGGCGAAGGATGTGGACGGATTCCACGTGGTGAACGCCGGACGCCTGGCGACCGGGGGCGCGGCTCTGGTCCCTTGTACGCCGCTCGGCTGCCTTTTGCTCTTGCAGGATTGGCTCGGCGATCTCTCCGGCAAGCATGCCGTCGTCGTCGGCCGATCGAACATTGTCGGCAAGCCGATGGCCCAGCTCCTGCTGGGCGCCAACTGCACGGTGACCGTGGCCCACTCGCGCACCCGCGATCTGCCGGCGATGGTCCGCCAGGGCGACATCGTGGTGGCTGCCGTAGGTCGGCCGGAGATGGTCGAGGGCGATTGGATCAAGCCCGGCGCCACGGTCATCGATGTCGGTATCAACCGGGTGCCGGCACCGGAGAAGGGCGAGGGCAAGACCAGGCTGGTCGGCGACGTGGCCTGCGACAGCGCGGTCGCTGTCGCCGGCGCCATCACGCCGGTCCCCGGCGGCGTCGGCCCGATGACCATAGCCTGTCTGTTGCGCAACACCGTCGAAGCGGCCTGCCGCCGCCGCGGTATCGCCGTTCCAGATATGTAAACCCGGCCTCGGCCGGGGCTCCCACCCCGGTCTATTCCGCCAGCGCCAGCCGGATCACGCCTTTCACGGTCCGTATGTCCACCGGTTTGCCCTTGCGCAGCACCCGGATCCGTCCGTCATCCTGCAGGCTCGCGGCGGCCGCGCGAACCGCTCTAATCAGCGGCCGCCAGGCTGCCGGGTTGCCCGGGTCGCCGGCCGCCGCCCGCGCGACCTCCGAGGGACAGATCGACTTGCCGGCACCGCGTTCGGTGCACAGCTTCAGGATCAGGGCGGACAATCGATCCGACTCGGTCGTTGCGTCTTCGCGCGCGGGTGCCATATAGCTACCATACTGGCCTGAGCCGAAAGGACCACCTCGGAATGCTCGGAACGATTGATGCTCTCGTAATCGGCGTTCTGGCATTCACCGGAGGCCATTTCGCGCTGTCATCGGCGCCGATCCGGGACCGTGTCGTCGAGCGATTGGGTGAAGAGCGGTTCCGCGGGCTCTACGCCCTGCTCATGCTGGCGGCGCTGGTCTGGATGCTCCTCGCCTACGGCGCGGCACCCTATGTCGAAGTCTGGGTCCCGGGCCCGATGACCGGATGGATTCCGAACGCGTTGATGCCGATCGCCTGCCTGCTGCTGGTGGCCGGCATCACGACCCGCAGCCCGACCTCGGTCGGCGGCGAGAGCATGCTCAGCGAGCCCAGGGAGCTTCCCGGTATCCTGACGGTCACACGCCACCCGTTCCTGTGGGGCACGGGCCTCTGGTCGATCGGCCATCTGGCCTCGAACGGCGATCTCGCCGGCATCCTGCTGTTCGGCGGCATCGCGATCCTGTCCTTCGTCGGCATACCGCTGCTGGACGCCAAGTTGCCCCGCAAGGTCGACAGCGCCTGGGGACCCGTCGCCATGACCACGTCGATCGTGCCGTTCGTGGCGATTCTGCAACGCCGCACGCGCTTCGACCTCGCCGGAATCGGCTGGAAGCGCATCGCGCTCGGGCTCGCGGTTTGGGTCGCCCTCTACGGGCTGCACCCCTACTACGCCGGGGTCTGGCCGCACCCGGGCTAGAGCGGTTCCGCCGGACCTGGATACGCTCTAGGCTAGCCGTCTGCGATCCGTCAGACGCTGGTGACCGATGACCACCTCCCCAGACCCCTCCTCAGACCCTTCCCTGGCCGACCCTCCGATCTTCGACGGCCACAACGACGTCCTGTTGCGGCTCTACAACAAACGCGCCCGCGACGCCGACGCCCAGTTTGTGGACGGTGACGGCGCCGGCCACCTCGATCTCCCGCGCATGCAGGCGGGGGGGTTCGGCGGCGGGTTCTTCGCCGTCTTCGTGCCCTCACCCAAATCCGAACTCGGCGGCCTGACGGACGCCATGCAGGGCGAGTCCTACGACCTGCCGCTGCCCGATCCGGTCGATATCTCCGACGCGCTGCCGGTCGCCCTCGAGATGATGGGGTTGCTGTTCCAGATCGAAAAACGGTCCCAGGGGGCTCTCACGATCTGTCGGACCGCCGCCGAGATCAGGGACTGCATGGCGCGCGGCAGCGTCGCGGCGGTCCTGCACATCGAGGGCGCGGAAGCCATCGATTCCGAGTTCCGGTCGCTTGAAGTCCTTTACGCCGCCGGTCTGCGGTCGATCGGCCCGGTGTGGAGCCGGCACACCCTGTTCGCCCACGGCGTGCCGTTCCGGTTTCCGGCGGCGCCGGACACCGGCCCCGGCCTCACCGACCTTGGCCGCGAGTTGGTGCGACACTGCAACGCCCTTGGGGTGATGATCGACCTCTCACACCTCAACGAAGCCGGTTTCTGGGACGTCGCCAAGATCAGCGACGCCCCTCTGGTGGCCACCCACTCGAATGCGCATGCGCTCTGCGCCAACAGCCGCAATCTGACCGATCGGCAACTGGCGGCCATTGGCGAGTCCGGCGGCATGGTCGGCATTAACCTGGCGACCTGCTTCCTGCGGGCCGACGGCCAGATGAACGCGCAGACCGGACTCGACGACGTGCTGAGCCATCTCGATCATCTGCTCGAGCATGTCGGCGAAGACGGTGTCGGCCTCGGATCGGACTTCGACGGCGCCATGATCCCCGGGGCGATCGGTGATGTCGCCGGCCTGCCGACCCTGCGTGAGGCCATGCGCAGCCACGGGGTCGACGACGGGCTGATGCGCAAGCTGGCCCACGAAAACTGGACCCGGGTGCTGGAGCGGACCTGGGGCGGCTGAGGCCGCCGTCCGCCAACCTTATCCCTGAAGCATCTTCTTCAGACGCAGCCGCAGGGCGTTCAGTTTGATGAACCCCTCGGCATCGGCGTGGTCGTAGTCCGCGACCGCGCTCTCCTCGAAGGTCACCCAATCGGCCGAGTACAGGCTGGATGCGGAATCCCGGCCGACGACGATGGTGTTGCCCTTGTAGAGCTTCAGGCGCACCCGACCGCTGACGTTCTGCTGGCTGTAGTCGATGGCGGTCTGCAGCATCTGACGTTCCGGCGAAAACCAGAACCCGTTGTAGATCAGGGTCGCATAGCGCGGCATCAGCTCGTCCTTGAGATGCGTCATGCCGCGGTCGAGGGTCACGCTTTCCATCGCCCGGTGGGCGACGTGCAGGATGGTGCCGCCCGGAGTCTCATAGAGACCCCGGTTCTTCATGCCGACGAACCGGTTCTCCACCAGATCGAGGCGCCCGATCCCGTGGTCATGGCCGAGTTGGTTGAGCCGTGTCAGCAGGGTTGCCGGCGACAGCGCTTCACCGTCGATCGAGACGGGGTCGCCGTTCTCGAAGCCGATCTCGACGACGGCCGGGATGTTGGAAGCCTCCTCCGGCGACAGCGTGCGGGACCAGATGTAGTCGCCGGGCTCCGCCCACGGATCCTCCAGCACCTTGCCCTCGCTGGACGCGTGTAGCAGGTTGGCATCGACCGAGAACGGAGCTTCTCCCCGCTTGTCCTTGGCGATCGGGATCTGATGCTTCTCGGCGAAGTCGATCAGGGCGGTCCGCGAGGTCAGGTCCCACTCCCGCCATGGCGCAATGATCTTGATATCGGGTTTCAGGGCGTAATAGCCGAGCTCGAACCGGACCTGATCGTTGCCTTTGCCCGTGGCGCCGTGGGCCACGGCGTCGGCACCGGTCTGTTCGGCGATCTCGATCTGGCGCTTGGCGATCAGCGGCCGGGCGATCGACGTGCCCAGCAGGTACGTGCCCTCGTAGACCGTGTTGGCCCGGAACATCGGAAACACGAAGTCGCGCACGAATTCCTCGCGCAGGTCTTCGACGAAGATCTCCTTGACCCCCAGCATCCGGGCCTTCTCGCGCGCCGGCTCGAGATCCTCGCCCTGGCCCAAATCGGCGGTGAATGTCACCACCTCGCACTGATAGGTGTCCTGCAGCCAACGCAGGATGATCGAGGTGTCCAGTCCACCGGAATAGGCGAGAACGACTTTTTCGATGGATGCGCTGTTGGCCATGGAGCCCCCCGACAGGAATGGTCCGCCGGCGGGCGCCGGCGCGTCACGCAACGTCATGTCACGTCAAGGGCCGGGTTGTATGGGAGGCGGCGGCCAACGGCAAGAGGGGGCGGCAAGAGGGGACGACAAGCGGACCGGCGGTCATTCCAGCGGCAGGACGACGGTAACGCAGGTTCCGGCGCCGAGCGCGCTGTCGATCGTCATGGTACCGCCATGCAACTCGACCAGAGCGTGGCTGAGCGGCAGGCCGAGTCCCGTGCCTTCGGCGCTGCGCTGGTCGCCGCTCTGCGTCTGTTCGAATGGATGCAGCAACCTCGGGATCTCTTCCGGGTCGATCCTGATCCCGCTGTCACGGACGCTGATGATGGCGGCGGCGCCCTCGATGCTGCAGTCCAGCTCGACGAATCCGCCGGCCGGGGTGAACTTGATGGCGTTGGTCAGCAGGTTGATCAGAACCTGCTTCACCGCCCGTGCGTCGATGCTGATGCGAAGATCATCCGCCACCGAGTCGATGGTGAGCAACAGATCGGCCTCGTCGGCGCGCCCCCGCACCATTCGGGCGACGGATGCGATCACGCTGGCCAGCGACACGCTTTCCTTGGCCAGGCGGTACTTGCCGGCTTCGATCTTCGACATGTCCAGGATGTCGTTGATCAGGCTCAGCAGATGGCGACCGCTGGCATGGATGTCCTCGGCGTAGTCGCCATAGCGCGGGCTCCCGAGGGGTCCGAACGTCTCGCCCTTGATCATCTCGGAAAACCCGAGGATGGCGTTCAATGGCGTGCGGAGCTCGTGGCTCATATTGGCCAGGAAGCGTGACTTCGTGCGGTTTGCCGCTTCCGCCCGTTCCTTCTCCTGGGTGAGCTGCCGGGTGGCCTCCGCCAGATGATCGGCGTGCCGCTCGGCTTCCGCGCGCGCCGAGTCGAGCTCGCTGACCTGATCTTCGAGAGCCGCCTCCTTGATCTTGAGCGCCGTGATCGGCGATCCGGTCACAGCGATCCAGCCGTCGGGCATCCGGCGCTCGCGCACCACCGAGACGGTTCCGTCCGCATGCCAGCGTTCAAACTCGAAGGTTCCGGACCCCGACTGATGGAAAGCGATGCGGTCGACCGGCTCGATCGGCCTGCCATCCCGCGTGGTCATGGCGATCGTACTCTTGGAGATCCGGGCAGCGGCCTCGCTGAAGGTCATTCCCGGGCGGATCGCGTTCGCGCCGACCGCTTCGGCGTAGCGCGAGTTCCAGATGACCAGGCGGTCGTCGCGGTCGTAGAGGGCCAGGGCCTGGTCGATCGATTCAATGGCGCGGAACAGAAGCTGGCGTTGATCCGCGGGCCCAGTGCTTTCGGTCGCACGGCAGACGACACCGCCCGCCGCGGTGCGCCGTTCGCTGACCCGGAAAGTCCGACCGCCGAGCCCCGGGAATTCGACCGGCGCGCCACTCGCCCGCTGGTGGCTGTCGAGCCGCAGTTCCAGGAGGACCTCCGCGGCCTTCGCGGGCACGTCCTTCCAGCAGCCACTGGTGCGCATTTCCGTGACGAGGTCTTCAAAACGCCGGCCCAGCAGATCGTCCTGCGGCTTCAGACCGGACATCTCAGCCCAGGAGTCGTTGCAGAGAACCAGGCGGTCCTCGGCATCGAACAGGGCGACCGGATCCGGATCGGCACCGTGCAGATCGACCAATTGCTGTTCGGCAATTTCGGCCCGCTCCTGCCAGTCGGCAGCCCGTGTCGAGGCCCCGACCTCCGCGGTCACCTCCGCAAACAGGACGATGACGCCCCGGCCGGAACGGGTGAGGCGGGCTCGGGATACCGAGCCATCACTGCGTCCGGTCATTCGATCGACCGAGCCGTCGACGGTTTCGCCGGACAGAGCACGGGCCAGGGCGGCTTTGGGATCGCCACCGGTCCAGCGGGCCAGGACGGGCAGGAAACTGCGATGCAGGATGTCAGCCTGCGACACCATCAGGAGGCGGCAGGCGCCGGGCGTGGCATCGAGACAAATCGCATCGGCGACTCGGCCGTCATTCCCGCGCCGAATATCGAGTGCGACGGCACCGAGCATGGTGGCGTCCACAAGCGCGGCAATGGCGCCGAGGTCCGGCGGCGACGCATCGCTCGGATCGATACTCACTGACGTGGCGGACACGCCGACCTAATTCGCCTTTGGACATCCGTGCGTCGTAGTGTTGTCGGTATTGGTTAACGATACGTAAATCTCACGGTTTAGGCGAATCGCTGTCCCGAACATGTTTCGGGAGAATAACGGAAACGGACGTTCCGACGCCGACCGTGCTGTCGATTGTCAGGCTGCCCTGATGGGCTTCGACCAGTGCCTTCGACAGCGACAGACCAAGCCCGGTGCCTTCCTGTCCGCGCTGGCTGGTGTTCGCCAGTTGCTCGAAAGGCTCGAGCAGGCGGTCGCGCTCCTCTGCGGGGATGCCGATACCCGTATCGACAACCCGGAACTCGACATCCTCGGCGAGATCACGGACCACCAAAGACACGGTTCCACCCGCATGGGTGAACCGAATCGCGTTCGCCAACAGGTTGATGAGGACCTGTTTGACGGCGCGGCGATCGATATCGGCGACGAAGTCTTCCGCCGGCAGGTCCACGCGCAGGATAAGCTTCGCCTCCTCGGCACGGCCCTGGATCATCCGGCGCACGTCTCGAACAAGGCTCGCCATGGTTTCCCGCTGACGATTCGGCTGATACTTGCCCGCCTCGATCTTCGACATGTCCAGCACATCGTTGATCAGGCTCAGCAGGTGAAAGCCGCTGGTGTAGATGTCGTCGGCATACTCGCGATAGCGCGCCTGGCCAAGCGGCCCGAACGCCTCGTTCTTGAGAATCTCCGAGAACCCGATGATGGCGTTCAGCGGAGTCCTGAGCTCATGGCTCATGTTGGCCAGAAACTGCGACTTGCTGCGGCTCGCGGTCTCGGCCCGTTCCTTCTCCTCACGCAACAGCCGCGTCATCGACGTGGCGCGGTCGGCATGGTGCTCGGCCTCGCGCCGGGCCCGGGCCAGATCGTCGACCCGACACTCGAGCGCCAACTGGTGGCCCTTCAGCTCGGTGATGTCGTGGCCGATGATGACACGTCCGCCCTCCTGGGTCTGACGCTCGTAAATATGAAAAGTGCGGCCATTGGCGGCGACCGCCTCCAACTCGAAGCGGTCGGTTGCCGTGCTGTCGCGCAGGCCCCATTCCGCCGGATCCATCGGGACGCCGGAGACGGTGGTCAACCGAATGCAGCTGTCACCAATCGCGCGTGCAACCTGTTCATAGACAAGGCCTTCGCGCATCGCCTGGTCGCGGGCCAGCACCACCAGTTTGCGGTTCCAGGCGACCAACCGGTCGTCGCGGTCGAACAGGGCGAAGACCTGGTCGATCGCCTCGACGGCCTCGTCCATCATCTGGCGGTGACGTTCCAGTTCGGTGACATCTATGCCGCCGCCGACACGCTCGCCAGCGTCGGTCCAGCGTGTGTAGCCAAGCAGGATCCGGCCGTCGACAAGCGGCACCAGCATGGGATCGGAGGACTGGTGGTCCCGCAGTTGACGCCACTGATCCATATACGCCTGGGCGGTCTCGAACCCGGCGGCCCGGAAGTCGATCCGGCCAATTCGGCGCGCCAGCAGATCCTCATAGGTGCAGCCCACCACCTCTTCCATGCTGTTGAAACCCATGGCCGAAAGCCACGCGTCATTGGCCATCACCAGCCGGTCATCACGGTCATGCAGAAAGAAATACAGGGGGACGGTATCGAGGATTGACGCGGTCCGAGACTCGGCCTGAGCCGCGCGCGCTTCCAAGGCTTCGATCCGGTGCGCGTCGCGCGTCGCGCTCTGTCCGCACGTCATATACCAAATGGCCGCGTCCTCGAACGGGACGATGCGCGCCGCAACCAGTTCGTCGGCGGCATTCTCGTGCGGCAGGGCAAACCTGGCCGTGCGCTCGGCACCGCTCAGCAAGCTCTCCCGGGTCGCCGCCAGCAGAGGGGCCGCCTCGGCGACCAGGGCCTCTGCGGCCAGGCGCCCGACGGGATCCGTACCGGGAGTGATCAAGAGGTCGCGGGCCGCCCCATTGGCGGCAACGCAGACCAGTTCGTTGTTCTCGGGGCGCAGGACCAGGACCGGCTGTTCCAGCGGCGCAATCAACGCGCCGAGCGAGACGCCTTCCAGGCTGGAACGCTGTTCTGCATCCGGCCAATCCTTCGTCCTGATGTGCGTCATTGAACCCGCCTGTCCGCTCTCGGCATGACAGTGGCACCGGCGCATCTAACAATCAGTTAACGGGCGGCGCCAAAGAGGCTCCAGGCACTATTCGTTGCGGAGCATCGGGGCGGGCCGTTGGCCAAGGGCCTGCCAGGTTTCCACGAAGCCAAGGACGATCGTGATGGTCATCGCCAGCGCCGCCGTGGTCGCGAGCGTGATCGGCGGCAGCACGAAGTCACCCCGCATCACCTCGATCACGACCGCCGAGGCGGCGATCGAGCCGATCAGCGAAGCGATCACAGCGGTCGCCAGCCCGAGCAAACCGTACTCCAGGACATATGCCTTCACGATCCGCCAGCGGGTCGCCCCGAGGACCTTGAGGACGACAGCGTCGCGGACCCGGCGTGCGTGACCGGCCGCCACCGCGCCGGCCAGGACCAGTGTTCCCGCGATCAGGGTCACGGCGGCGGTGGCCCTCACCGCCACGGAGACGGCCGTCAGAATGCGGTTCGCGGCGTCGAGGGCGTCCCGGACACGAATTGCGGTCACGTTGGCGAAGGCATCGGTCACGGCTCGCTGCACGACGGCTTCGGCGTCCGGATCGTCGACGTGAACGGTCGCGATGATGCTGTGCGGGGCCGCCTCGAGGGTGCCGGGCGCGAACACGAACGTGAAGTTCATGCCGAGCGACCCCCAGTCGATCTTGCGAAGATTGCCGATCGTCACGGTGATCGGGCGACCTAGGATGTTCAGGGTGATGGTATCGCCGATATCCACCCCGAGACCGGCCGCCAGGTTCTCATCGAACGACACCAGCGGCGGACCGGAGTAATCCCTAGCCCACCAGGTGCCGGCCACGACTTCGCTGTTCGGTGGCGGGGTCGCCGAGTAGGTCAGCCCGCGATCGCCGCGCAGGGCCCAGGCGGAACCGGGGTCGACGACCGCCTGGTCGGCCGGGACGCCGTTCAGATGGGTGATTCGACCGCGCACCATCGGCGTCGTCTGGACATCGCCGACGCCGTCGATCGTGGCCAGGATGTCGCGGAACGCGTCGTGCTGGTGGGGCTGAATGTCGATGAAGAAATAGGCCGGCGCCGCTTCTGGAATGCGTTCTCCGACCTGGCGCGAGAGATTGGCCTGGATCAGGGCGATCGTCATCAGGACGGTCAGGCCGAGCCCGAGGGCCAGCACGATGCCCGGTGTCGGTGCGCCGGGGCGATGCAGATTGGCGAGCGCGATGCGAAGCTCCGGGTCGCGCGGCCGACCGGCCCGGCGGGCCGCCGCCATGATCAGCCAGGACGCCCCCAGGAACAGCAGGACGGCGCCGGCCGAACCGACGATGAACCAGGCCGCCAGCATGCGGTCCGTCGCGGTGAAGATGGCGAGGGCGCAGAGCACCGATACCGCCACAGCCAGAGCGATCAGATAGGCCAGTCGGGGCCGACCGGCGAGCGGCGTGACGGCGGCACGGAACAATTGAGCGGCCTTGATGTCACCGGCTCTGCCCAACGACCAGAGAGAGAATGCGAGCGCCGTCAACAGGCCGAACACCGCCGCCAGCGCCAGTGGGCCGGGATAGACCGCGACCGGGACCGTGAACGGAAGCAATGGTGCGGCGAACTTGGCGGCCAGAACCGGCCCGAGGGCCCCGATGACCAGTCCGATCGCCGTGCCGACGGCAGCCAAGATCATCACCACGGCGAGATAGGTCCGGAAGACCAGACCGCTCGGGGCCCCGAGACATTTCAGGGTGGCCACCGTCTCGGTCTTACCGTCCAGATAGCTGCGCACGGCCATGGCGACACCGACGCCGCCGACCAGCAGCGCGGTCAGGCCGACCAGGGTCAGGAACAGGGTGACCCGGTCCACGAACGTGTCGTAGCCCGGTGTCGCGTTCTCCAGCGAACTGATACGCCAGCCGGCGTCCGGAAACCGCTGCGCGATGTCGGCCAGCCAGGCCTGGCGGTTGATCCCCGGGTTCAGAACGACCCGATAGAAGTGGCGGATCAGCGAGCCAACCTGAACCAGCCCTGTCTCCGGCAGGGCGGCATCGGCGACCATCAGACGCGGGCCGAAGCTGGCGAAGTTGACCAGACGGTCGGGTGCATGGGTGATCAGGGCGCGCAGCTCCAGGGTCGCATCCCCAAGGCGCAACGGATCACCGACTGACAGACCGAGCCGGCGGGCCAGACTCTCTTCCGCTACCGCCCCAAACCGGCCGTCACGGTTGGCAAGGGCCGCTTCCAGGTCGAGATCGCGATCGAGGATGACCTCGCCGACCAGGGGATAGGCGTCGTCGACACCCTTGAGCTCGACCAGCGACCGTTTCTCACCGTCGACGGTTCGCGCCATCGCGCGCATCGAGACGATCGACGACAGTTCACCCGATGACTCGAAGTGCTCGATTTGCGCCGGCTGCGCCGGCCGATGCACGATTCGAAAAGCGGCGTCGCCGCCCAACAGGCGCCGCGCATCGCCTTCCAGTCCCAACAGCATGGCCGACGATACGGAACCCACGGCCGCGATGGCCGCCACGCCGAGCGCGAGACAGGCGAGGAAGATGCGGAACCCCTTCAACCCGGTTCGGAGTTCGCGGCGGGCCAGGCGAAGAGCCAGAGGGCCGGTGCGCATGGGCTACTCCGCCGCCTGATCGGCGGTCGGGCGGGTCCGGGTATCGTCGACAATGCAGCCGTCGGCGATGCTCACGATCCGATCGCAACGACCGGCAAGACCCATATCATGGGTGATCAGCAGCAGAGTGGTTCCTTCGTCGCGTGCCAGGCCGAACAGGAGCTCGATGATCTGCTCGCCGGTCTTGCCGTCGAGGTTCTCCGTCGGCTCGTCCGCCAGCAGCAGCTTGGGCTTGGCCACGAAGGCACGGGCGATGGCGACCCTTTGCTGTTCGCCGCCGGACATCTGTTCGGGATAGTGATCGAGCCGGTGGTCCAGGCCGACCCGCTCCAACGCCTCGGCGGCAGCCTCAAAGGCGCCTCGGTACCCGGCCAGTTCGAGCGGAACAGCTACGTTCTCAAGCGCCGACATGGTCGGCACCAGACGGAAGGCCTGGAACACGATGCCGACCGCATCGCGCCGAAAGCGGGCGAGCGAGTCCTCGTCCAGACCGACCAGATCCCGGCCGGCCACAGTAACGCCGCCGGTGCTTGGGTTCTCCAGGCCGGCGGTGACCATCATCAGCGTCGACTTCCCGGCTCCCGAAGGACCGACCAGCCCGACCGTCTCGCCGGCGGCAACCGACAGATCAATTCCACGCAGGACATTGACCTCGCCCGCCGCGCTTCTCAGGTTCAGGGTCACATCGGAAAGACGCACCATTGCGTCGGTGCCGCCCGGCCGGACCGACGGATCAACTGAGAGCGAGGACATCGTGGCGCCTTCCAATGGTTTCCCGGACTCCGGCATACGCGCTCGATATGGGCGCTGCCGCGCAGCGATCAACGCCCTGGTTACGGCGATTGCGGTTTGCTGGATCATGCTGGCCGCCGCACTGGATGGCGCCCGCGCCGAACCTATCAGGATTCTCGGCTTCGGGGACTCGCTGATGGCCGGTTACGGATTGCCCGAGGCGGAATCGTTTCCGAGCCGAATTGAATCCGCCCTGCGCAGCCGCGGATACCACGTCCGCGTCGTCAATGCAGGGGTTTCCGGCGATACCACGGCGGGCGGCGCCGCCCGGATCGGCTGGTCTCTGGCCGAAGGACCCGACGCCGCCATCGTCGAACTCGGCGGCAATGACGGATTGCGGGGCATCTCGCCGGAGGACACCCGCCGGAATCTGGAGACCATCCTGAAAAGCCTGGCGGAACGCGACATCCCGGTCCTGTTCACCGGCATGTTCGCCCCGCCGAACATGGGTCGCGAGTACGGCAATGCCTTCAGGGAGGTGTTCGACGATCTCGCACAGGAGTACGAGGTCATCTACTACCCGTTCTTTCTCGAAGGCGTGGCGGCCGAGCCCGACCTGAACCAGCCCGACGGCATTCACCCCAACGCCCGCGGCGTGGACGAGATCGTGCGTCGGATCATGCCGGACCTGGAAAACCTGATCGCCGAGGTGGGACGCGGCTGAGCCAGCCAAACGGCCGCCCGGGTTGCCGTCGCCCGGGGCCATAGGCTATCACCCGCCCTCTTGCCGTCGTAGTTCCCCGAGGAGATTCGCATGCAATACCGACCGCTGGGCCGGACAGGCCTGGACGTGAGCCTCATCTGTCTCGGCACCATGACCTTCGGCGAGCAGAACACCGAGGCCGAGGGTCATGAACAGATGGACCTCGCGCTCGATCGGGGAATCAATTTCTTCGACACCGCCGAGATGTACTCCGTGCCGCCACGCGCGGAGACCTATGGGCGGACCGAGGAGATCATCGGCACCTGGTTCGCGGCGCGTGGGAACCGCGACAAGGTGATCCTGGCCACCAAGGCGGTCGGCCCGGGGGAACGGTTCAGGCATGTCCGCGACGGCAGCCCGCGGTTCGACCGGCGCAATCTGGTTCAGGCCGTCGAGGACAGTCTGCGCCGGCTGCAGACCGACTACATCGACCTGTATCAGCTGCACTGGCCGGAGCGGTCGGTGAACTCCTTCGGTAAGCTCGGCTACGTACATCAGGACGACGAACAGGTTACACCGATCGAAGAGCAGCTGGACGTCCTGGCCGACCTCGTGAGCGCCGGCAAGATCCGGCATATCGGCCTGTCCAACGAGACGGCCTGGGGAATGATGGCCTTCGCCCAGGCCGCGAACGGCGGGGGACAGCCGCGCGTCGCCTCCGTACAGAACCCCTACAATCTTCTGAACCGGTCATTCGAAGTCGGTGCCGCCGAAGTCGCGATCCGCGAGGATATCGGTCTGCTCGCCTACTCGCCGCTGGCGGGCGGCTGGCTCACCGGGAAGTACGAAGGCGGAAACAAGCCGGCCGGCGCGCGGATGACCCTGTTTGCCGGCAACTTCGGACGATACACCAACCCGCCGGCCCAGCAGGCGACGTCCGAGTATGTCGCGATCGCCCGCGACCACGGGCTGGACCCGGCGCAGATGGCCCTCGCTTTCATCAACACCCAGCGGTTCCTGACGTCGAACATCATCGGCGCCACGACGTTGGAGCAGTTGAAAGCCAACATCGCCAGTCTGGAGGTGACTCTGTCGGACGATGTGGTGGCGGCGATTGACTCGGTCCACGCCAGGATTTCGAATCCCGGACCCTGACTTCCATCTCGCTCAACCGCGCCGACCGCCATCCGTGTCCCGCCTCTTCATCGCGATCGACCTTCCCGAGGACACCAAGGACGCGCTCGGCGATCTGCAGTCCGGTCTGGCGGACGCGCGCTGGGTCGATATCGACAACCTGCACCTGACCCTGCGGTTCGTGGGGGCGGCATCCAACGCCGAGACCGGTGACCTGATCGAAGCACTGGCGACGGTTTCGGGCCCGGCGGTTACCATCCGGTTTGACGGGTTCGGCCATTTCGAACGCAGAAACCGGCCCACATCCTTGTGGATCAGCGTCGCGCTCTCGCCGGCGCTCGGTGATCTGCAGCGCCGGATCGAGGCCGTCTGCCGGGCCGCCGGGTTTGCCCCCGAAACCCGCCGCTTCACCCCGCATGTCACCCTGGCCCGGTTCGGGGCGAACGGGAGCGCCGAGGCTGTCGGACGGTGGTTGGAGGCCGCGCCACGCCCCCAGTTGGCGCCATTCGAGGCCGGATCGGTGACGCTGTTCAACAGCCGGCTTTCCGCCGCGGGTCCGGATTACGAGCCGGTGTTCGATGTGGCGCTCGACACGCTGCCGGATGTCGAGACCAGCGGTTGGCACGAGCCCGACGCCTGAACGGTCCGGAACGTCTCGTCTAAACCCTCATTTTTTCAGAGGTTTGTGCTTCGGCCTGAATCCTTTCCAATCAGGTCGAACTTGCTCTATGTTGCGCCGCACACAAGACTGCTCCGGATCTGCGATGACAGTTTCGCCCCTCGAAGACCTGGCGCCCGACTCGGCGATCGTGATCCTGACCGGTGCCGGAATCTCAAAGGAATCCGGTCTGGACACATTCCGTGACGCCGACGGAATCTGGGCGCAGGTGCGGATCGAGGATGTCGCCACGCCGGAAGCGTTCTCGCGTGATCCGGCGCGGGTGCATGACTTCTACAACGCCCGGCGCGGCGGGCTCCTGAACCCCGCGGTTCAACCGAATGCCGCCCATGTCGCGCTGGCGAAGCTTGAACAGGCCTGGCCGGGGGACGTCCTGCTGGTCACCCAGAACATCGACGACCTGCACGAGCGCGCCGGCTCCAAGCGGCTGATTCACATGCACGGCGAGATGCTGAAGGCGCGCTGTACGCTGTGCGACGCCGTTACGCCGTGGCGCCAGGACCTGTCGACCGAAACCGCCTGCCCATCCTGCGCGGGCAGCGGCGGGATGCGGCCGGATGTCGTCTGGTTCGGAGAGATGCCCTACGAGATGGAGCGGATCTACGCCGCCCTCGCCCGTTGCGGGCTGTTTCTTTCGATCGGAACGTCCGGCAACGTTTACCCGGCGGCCGGCTTCGTCCAGGAAGCCCGTCAGGTCGCCGGCGCCCATACCATCGAGCTGAGCCTGGAACCGTCATCCGGGGTCAGCGGGTTCGACGAGGCGCGGCACGGACCGGCAACGGCCCTGGTGCCGGCCTTCGTCGATACGTTGCTGACCCGGGTCCGGGCGGACCGGCTTCAGGCGTAGCTCTTCTCGCTGGTCAGCACGCTGAGTACCGGCACCATCTGGCGCATCGCGTGGGCGATCAGGTCGGCCTTGGCCCGGTCCAGACCCTCGACCTGAAGATCGATCATCAGTTCATCCCGGCGGCGGCCGCCGAGATCGCTATGCCAGCGGCTGGGGATCAGTCCGCGCTTGGCGAACAGTTCGAGCACCCGGGGCATGACCGACGGATCCGCGGTCGCGGTGATCGAGAAACACGCCACCAGCGGGCCCTGGGCAGCGGCGACGGAAACGGTAGTGGAAGACTTGAGACCCTGTTGCGGGGTCAGTGGCTCAGCGAGCATGAGAGATCTCCAGCGATATCGAACGGACGAACGTGCCTGTCCCGGCCCTCGACGAGGACCGGGCGGCTAATTCGCCGCGCGATGCGGAGTGCCCGCATGTGGAGTGCGTCTCTCATGGCGCCGACGCTGTGGGAGCGCCGGCGGCCTGTCAACCGTCGCGAAAGATTATTGCGTGAGCCGCTCGAGAGCTTCGTTGAGTTGGGTCATGCGCTCGTGGTCCCCGAAGGCGCTGTCGGGGTGGTAGATCATCGCGAGGCGGCGCCAGCGTTGCCGGACGGCTGACCGATCGGCGATGGTTGTCGGTGGTAAGCCAAGCACGAACAGCGCATCCCCACGGGTTTGAATGCCCTTGGCCAGGATCGGGGTTGCCAGATCGTCGATCAGCGACCTGAGGGTGGCGTTCTCCGCGCTGAGGTCGTCCCGCGCCTTCTCGACGGCGGCCTCGGCCTTGCGATCGGACGGCGTCACCACGGAGATTTCGGATTCCCCCGACTCCATCGACAATGCCAGCGCCAGGGCGCGCCGCAGTTCAGCGTGCCCATAGCCCGCGGGCAGGCGCATCTGCAAACGCGGTTTGCGCTTGAGAACGCGACCGCGCGACGCCCCCGAACGGAGCTCCACCCGTTCCCGATCCTGGGGCTCGGGCTCCCCCGGGTCGGGCAACCGTGCCAGAGTCTCTGCCGGCACCAGCAGAAGAACCGCCCGCGCGAGGTCGGCGGGGCTCGATTTGCGGCGCTCGGCGAGGTTCAGAACCTGATCTCGAAAGCGGCTCGAGCACGAGATGACGTAAGACACGCCAACCGTCCCGGAACTCTTTTTTTGTGAATAATTAGCCCCAGGGCTAGTTCCTGCCGCGTCTGGCACACCGGCTCCATGTCGTGGGTTGGCGGGAAAGAAACACACTATCTAGTTTCAACGGCGCCATCCTAAGGCCCGAAATCAGGCGATGCAACCGCAATTGCGGTTTCATCGACCGAGAACATTCCGTTTGCTCATCGAATATTAACAAAGGGTTAAGGGGAAGAGTTAACAAACACTCTGAATTTCTGGGGTTGTCCGGGTGGACGTTCGCGGAATTTGACACCATTTTGATGCAAACATCAGAAAACACAGAGCTCATTGGGGAGAGCCATGGCTGCCGTGCCGCTCGAGAGCACTACTTCGCAGTACGACACCCTTGCGCTGGCGCGCGAGGCCGCGCAGGCCGCGGCGATCGTCGCGGACACCGCCCGCCTGCGCCTGACCGAGCGTGTCAGCCGAGACGGTCGGATCGATTCGACCCTCTTGGAGCGCGACCAGACCGCGGCCCACGGTGTCGCGTGGCTCGCCACGACGGTTGAAGCCCTGCGGCGCACCACCGATTGGGTCGAAGAGCTGGCGGCCGTGGGGCGAGCCGGCGAGACCGAGCACCTGATCCTCGGCGTCGTAGCCGGCGAATATCTCTCCCAGATGCTTGGCGGGCTGCCGATGGCGCAGACGGAAATCGCCCGGCCCCAGGACCTTGGGCTGGAGCCGGCCGACCTGGCGCCCCTGCGCTCAGAGGCCTGCGAGACGCTGATGCGGCGGGCCAACACGCCGGAGCGCAAGGCCGCCCTGGTCGACCGCCTGATCCTGGCACTGGGATCGAACGATCCAGACGCGTTCGGCGATCACGGCCTCGACGAGACCCTGGTGATGGTCCGCGATCAGTTCCGGCGTTTCGCCGCCGACCGGGTCGAACCCTTCGCCCACAGCTGGCATCTGGAAGACGCGCTGATCCCGATGGAGGTTGTCGAGGCGATGGCCGAACTCGGCACCTTCGGTCTGACCATTCCGGAAGCGTTCGGCGGGCTCGGCATGGGCAAGGAGGCGATGGTCGTGGTCTCCGAAACCCTCAGCCGGGCCTATATCGGCGTCGGGTCCCTCGGCACACGGTCCGAAATCGCCGCTGAGTTGATCCGGATCGGCGGCACCCCCGAACAGCAGCGCCGCTGGCTGCCGCGGATCGCGTCCGGCGAGATCCTGCCGACCGCCGTGTTCACCGAGCCCGCGATCGGCTCCGACCTGGCACACCTGAAGAGCCGGGCCGAGCGAACCGCCGGCGGCTGGCGGGTGACCGGATCGAAGACCTGGATCACCCACGCCGCCCGCACCGATCTGATGACCCTGCTGGTGCGGACCGATCCGGATGAACCCGGATATCGGGGCCTGAGCATGCTGCTGGCCGAGAAACCGCGTGGCACCGACAGCGATCCGTTTCCGGCTGCCGGCATGCGCGGCGGCGAGATCCCGGTGCTCGGGTATCGCGGCATGAAGGAGTACGAGATCGCCTTCGAGGGTTTCGACGTGCCGGAGGATGCGCTGTTGGGCGGCGAGACCGGCCAGGGCTTCAAACACCTGATGGCCACGTTTGAGAGTGCCCGCATCCAGACGGCGGCCCGGGCCATCGGCGTCGCCTAATCCGCCCTCGAGCTCGGTCTTCGTTACGCAACCGAAAGAGTGCAGTTCGGGGTCGAGCTCTCCCGGTTCCCGCGTGTCGCCAACAAGCTGGCCCGAATGGCGGCGGAGATCGCCGCCGCCCGGGCGCTGACCCTCCACGCGGCGCGGGAGAAGGACAGCGACCGGCGCTGCGACATCGAGGCGGGAATGGCGAAACTGCTGGCCGCCCGGGTGGCCTGGGCCTCGGCCGACGACAGCCTGCAGATCCACGGCGGAAACGGCTATGCGCTCGAATACCCGATCAGCCGGGTGCTCTGCGACGCCCGCATCCTGAACATCTTCGAGGGGGCGGCGGAGATTCAAGCCGGCGTGATCGCCCGCGGCCTGATGACCGCCGGGCGGAACTGATCCGATTCCGTTACGCGGCGCCAACTACGGATTGTTGCGGAATCCGCCGGGAACTGGCGTTCGGCACCCGGCGGCCCGGGAGACAGACCGTCAACGTCCTTGAAGTCCAGGCCCCTGGGGGGCTATCAGGGGCGCCACCGCGCCATCGAAGAAGAAGACGCCCGTGCCGGACATCCCCGCCGCGCCGGCCGAGACCTCCGAACCTCCCCTGCTGTCGGTCGTCGTCCCGGTCCTTAACGAGTCAGGCAATGTGGGTCCGCTGATCGACGAGATCCGCAGCGCCCTGGTGCCGGTCTGCCGATTTGAGATCGTGTTCGTCGACGACCGCTCCACCGATGGTACCGGTGACGCGATCCTGGCCAAACAGGGCGAGGGTGACGACCTGCGGGTGATTCGGCATTCCCGCCGCGCCGGCCAGAGTGCGGCGCTGCGCAGCGGCGTTTCTGCCGCCGCGGGAAGCCTCATCGTAACTTTGGACGGCGACGGTCAGAACGACCCGGCTGACATCCCCACCCTGCTCGACGCCTGGCACGCCGCGACGAAGACCGACGGGCGCGACCGGGCCGTGATGGTCACCGGGCATCGGGTGAACCGGCGTGACACCTGGACCAAGCGCCAGGCCTCGCGGATCGCCAATGCCCTGCGGGGCTCGCTGCTGGGGGATGACAACCCCGACACAGGGTGCTCGTTGAAGCTCTACCAACGTACCCTGTTCCTGCGGCTGCCGTATTTCGACCACATGCATCGCTTCCTGCCGGCGCTGGCCAAGCGCGAGGGCGCGCAGGTGATCGTCGTCCCAGTCAACCATCGGCCCCGGCAGACCGGAACCTCGAAGTACCGCATCTTCGACCGGCTTGCGGTTGGCATTCCGGATCTCTTGGGTGTTATGTGGCTGATGCGCCGCGCGCACCGTGACCTGACGGTCGGCGAATTGACCGGGGGCGAACCGGCGCAGCGAACAGGAGCAGACGACGTATGCTAGACGCCTTCCTGAACCTCTCGACCGAAGAGAAGGTCATGCTGACCGTCGGATTCGCCGGTCAGGCCCTGTTCGCGATGCGCTTCATCATTCAGTGGCTGAAGAGCGAGATCAACAAACGCAGCGTGATTCCGATCGCGTTCTGGTACTTCTCGATTGCCGGTGGCTCGACCCTGTTCATCTACGCGCTGTGGCGCCAGGATCCGGTGTTCATCCTCGGCCAGGCGACCGGGCTGTTCATCTACAGCCGCAATCTCTGGCTGATCCACCGTGAGCGACGGGAAGCGTCGGCCGCAGGTGAAACCCTGCCGTGACCGCTCCGCGCATCGTCTCCCTGCTGCCCAGCACAACCGAGGTTGTCGCTGCCCTGGGACTGACCGGAAACCTGGTCGGCCGCAGCCACGAGTGCGATTTCCCGGCCGACGTGGCGGGCGTTCCGGTCCTGACCCGCGCCCGCATCGATCCGGCCAAGCCGTCACGCGCAATCCACAAGGATATCGTGACCTTGATAGAGCGCGCGCTCTCGGTCTTCAAGGTCGACGCGGAGCGGCTGCGGGCCGTCCGCCCCGACGTGATCCTGACCCAGCACCAGTGCGCCGCTTGTGCAGTCAGCGATGCCGATCTCGCCGCCGCACTGGCCGAGTGGATCGGGCAGCCGCCGACCGTCGTCTCGCTGGCGCCGGACACCCTGCAGGATGTCTGGGACAGTTTCGGAACGATCGGCGAGGCCCTCGACCTCGGCTGGGCCGGGCGCGAGATTGCCGAACAGGCCCGCGAACGCACTGCTATCCTGTCGGCGCGGGCCGCCGGGCTGGAAACGCGCCCCGGCGTCGCCTGCATCGAATGGTTCGACCCGCCGATGGTGGCGGGCAACTGGGTGCCGGAGATGGTTGCCATTGCCGGCGGCGACGCGGTCCTGGCCGAACCCGGCGCACACTCCGCCTTCACGACCCTGTCGGCGATCGCCAAGGCGGATGCCGACATCATGGTCCTGATGCCCTGCGGCTTCGACCTGGAAAGAACGGTGAGCGAGGGTCGCGACTTCCTCGCCCGACCGACGATTGCCGGAACCCGTGCCGTGCGCGAGGGGCGCGTGTGGGCGGTGGATGGGCACGGCTATTTCAACCGCCCCGGCCCCCGGCTGGTGGCCTCGATCGAGATCCTGGCCGGCATCCTGCACCCCGACGCGTTCAACTTCGCGGGCGAAGGGTCGACCTGGCGCCGGATGGCCGACTGATCAGGTCACTCGATACTCTTTGATCACCTCGGGATCCGGCTCGGGGCCGACGCCGGGCCCGTCGGGAACCGCAAAGAACCCGTCGACCGGATCCAGCCAACCGCCGTAAAGCATCGCCTCGGGCGCCACGTAGAAGCGCTCTATCAGGCCCGGATTGGGCATCGCCGCCGCCAGATGCAGGGTCGCCAGGAAACCGGGCCCGAAATAGGGCGAGTGTGGCATGACCTGGACGCCCGCCGCCTCGCAGAGCGCGGCCGTCTTGCGGAACTCCGTGATGCCGCCGACTTTGGTGACGCTCGGTTGCGCGAAATCGATGGCACCTGCCCGCACCGCCTGGCCGAACATCATGGCGGTGCACCAGTTCTCACCAGCGGCAATCGGCACGCCTGTCTCGCGCCGCAGATGGGCCAGCGAGTCGAAATCCTCGGGCGGAAAGATCGGCTCCTCCAGCCAGAACAGATCGTAGGCGTCGAGTTCGACCGCCATGCGGCGGGCCTCGTCCGGGGTCCAGGGGCAGTTGGTGTCGACCATGATCGGGATGGCGTCGCCGGCCGCCTCCCGTGCAGCGGCGACCTCGGGCACGGCAACCTCGTGCAGCTTGATGTGGCGATACCCCTCCTCCAGCGACCGGGTAACGTCGGCGGTGACCGCGTCGACATCGCGCAGGATGAACAGGGATGAATAGGCCGGCAGGCGCGCCGAGAGACTGCCGCCAAGCAGGGTCGCCAGCGGCAGGCCGCTGGCCTTGCCGGCGATGTCCCAAAGCGCCAGATCCAGACCCGAGATCGCGAAGATCGTGATCCCATGCCGGCCGAACAGGTGCATACGCTGCTGCAGCCGGTGGTTCAGACCGGCGATGTCGGTCGCGTCCTCGCCGATCACTGCCGGCGCGATCATGTGTTCGACCGCCGCGCTCACCGCCTCCAGGCAGTGATAGGCGAAGGCGTCGCCCCAGCCGACGACACCGGTGTCGGTGGTGACCTTGACCAGGCAGGTGTCCAGCTGCGCCCAGCTGCCGGCCCAGGGGCCCCCTGCGGCGGCGGCGGTGAACGGAATGCGCAGCGGAATGGCCTCGACGGCAGCGATCTTCATAGGGTCCTCCGGACGCAGGGAATGGTGCGGGATCGGCGTTGGTGACGTCTGGATGTTAGTGCTAGTTTCAGCGGCGTTGTCGACCCCCGCGTCGACGCTCACATGCTCCCACCGATCGCAAGCCCGCGAGGAGTCCGCCGATGGCACCGCTCGACATCGTTCTCGTTCCGGCCCTGTCCGACAACTACGTCTACCTGCTGCACGACCAGGCAACCGGCGCCACCGCCGTGGTCGATCCGGGCGAGGCGGCCCCGGTCGAGGCGGCATTGGCGGAGCGCGGCTGGACGCTGACGCACATCCTCAACAGCCATCACCATGCCGACCATATCGACGGCAACACCGCGCTGAAGACCAAGTACAACGCCACGCTGGTCGGCCCGAAGGCCGAGGCCGCGCGGATCGACGACATGGACGTCACCGTCGCCGAGGGTGACAGCTACGATTTCGCCGGTCACGCCGCGGCCGTCTACGAGACTCCGGGCCACACCTCGGGACACATCGCGTTCTATTTCGCCGACAGCGATGCGCTGTTCTGCGGCGATACCCTGTTCGCGCTCGGCTGCGGGCGGATGTTCGAAGGCACGCCGGAGCAGTTCTGGACGTCACTGTCGAAACTGCGGGATCTTCCCGATGCCACCCGGGTTTATTGCGGCCACGAATACACCAGTTCCAATGCCAAATTCGCCCTGTCGATCGACGGCGACAATCCGGCCCTGAAGGCCCGGGCCGACGAGATCGAGCGACTGCGGGCCGACGGTCAGCCGACGGTGCCTTCGCTGCTGGGCCAGGAGAAGGCGATCAACCCGTTCCTGCGGGCCGACGATCCAGCGATCGCCGCCGCCGTCGGCAAGGCCGGCGAGGCGCCGGTGGCCGTCTTCGCCGCCATCCGCCAGGGCAAGGACAATTTCTGAACCCGCGTTCCAACCCGTCTGAGGATTCCCCCCCATGAAGCTGCTGCATGCGCCCGCGTCCCCTTATGTCCGCAAGGTCATGGTGATGGTGCACGAGACCGGTCTGGCCGATCGCATCGACATCGCGACCGTCGCCACGGCCCCGGCTCAGCCCCATGAAGACGTCGCCAAGGCGAACCCGGTCAAGAAGATCCCGGCCCTGATCGACGCCGACGGGTTCGCGCATTTCGACTCGCCGGTGATCTGCGAGTACCTGGACAGCCAGCACTCGGGCCCGAAGATGTTTCCCGAGGTCGGCCCCGCCCGCTGGGAGGCCCTGCGCCTGCAGGCCGCCGCCGACGGCCTGCTCGATGCCGCCCTGCTGGTGATCTACGAGGGGCGCATCCGCCCCGAGGAGCTGCACTTCCAGCCCTGGCTCGACGCCCAGAACGGCAAGATCGACGGCGCACTCGACGCGTTTGAAGGCTGGTCCGGATCGTTCGGTGACCGGGTGGATATCGGCACGATCGCGGTCGCCTGCGCGCTCGGCTATCTGGATTTCCGCTTCCCGCAGAAGGACTGGCGCAGCAGCCGCCCGACCCTGGCCAAATGGTACGAGAGCTTCGCCGCCCGGCCGTCGATGCAGGCTACCCAGCCGGTCGGATGAGCCTGCCCGTCGAGGCGGCCCGTCTGGTCGAGACCCTCGGGCTGCAGGCCCATCCCGAGGGCGGCTGGTATCGAGAGACGTTCAGGGATCCCGCGAGCGACGGCGGTCGAAGCGCGGTGACCCAGATCTACTATCTGCTGAGCGTCGGTGAGCTCTCGGCCTGGCACCGGGTCACCGACGCGACCGAGATCTGGCACCACTATGCCGGCGCGCCGCTGGCGCTGACCCTGTCGCCGAACGGTCACGACGCCGAGGCCCATACCCTCGGCAGTGACGTTCTGTCTGGTCAGAAGCCGCATGTGGTCGTGCCGCCGAACTGGTGGCAGACCGCGGAAAGCCTGGGCGCCTGGACGCTTTGCGGCTGCACCGTGGCGCCAGGGTTCTCGTTCGACGGGTTCGAGATGGCCCCCCCGGACTGGCGGCCAACCCCAAGGGCATCCGGTCCACGGTGATGACCGACGGCCACCGGGCACTGTTTCAGCCTCTGGAACTGCCCTGCGGCGCGGTTCTGAAGAACCGCATCGCGAAGTCGGCGATGTCGGACTCGCTGGCGGACGGTACCGGGCATCCGACAGCCGCTCAGATCGACCTCTACCGGCAATGGGCGGAAGGCGGCGCCGCCCTGACGATCATCGGGGAGGTCCAGGGCAACCCGGCCTTCGCCGAGAAGCCCGGCAACCTCGTCCTCGACGAAAAGGCGGACCCGGCACCGTTCAAGGCACTCGCGGCAGCCGGCTCGGCGCATGACACCCAGATCTGGATGCAGCTCGGGCACGCGGGCGCGATGGCCTATCCACCGACCAGCACGCCCAAGGGGCCGAGTGCCCTGGATCTGCCCGGGTTGCGCTGCGAGGCCCTCACCCCGGCGGAGATCCGGGCGCTGCCCGCGGCCTTCGCCCGCACCGCCCGGCTGGCCCGGGACCTCGGCTTCGGCGGTGTCCAGGTCCATGCCGCGCACGGCTTTCTGCTCAGCCAGTTTCTCTCGCCGCTGTTCAACACGCGGGGTGACGGGTACGGCAGCACCATCGCCGGACGAATGCGGCTGCTCCTGGAGGTGATCCAGGCGGTTCGCGCGGCGGTCGGTCCCGCCTATCCGATCGGCGTGAAGTTGAACTCGACCGACCAGCTGGAGGGCGGCCTGAACGAAGCGGACGCCCTCAGCGTCGTCGCGGCCCTGGAGGAAACGGGCGTCGACCTGATCGACATCAGCGGCGGCACCTACTTCCCCGGCGCCCGGTCCGCTTCTGACAACGCCGGAAAAGGGCCGTACTTCCTCAGCTTCGCGACGCGGGCACGCCGGGTGACGACGAAGCCCCTGATGCTGACCGGCGGGTTCAAGACGCTGAAACAGTGCGCGGACGCGATCGCAGAAGGCGCGTGCGACGTCGTCGGTCTCGCCCGCGCGCTGGCGCTGGAGCCGTCGCTGCCGACCCTGTGGCAGTCGGGCCGGCTGTCCGAGCCGGCGTTTCCCCGCTTCACCGATCCGCCCGAAGGAGGCGTCACCGCCTGGTACACGATGCGCCTCACGGAAATCGGCGAGGGTCGTGAAGGCTTGACCGCAACCGACATCGACCGGGCCATACAGGAATACGAGGCCCGCGACCAGGAGCGGACCACGACCTGGCTACAACACTTCCCGAAGCCGGTCTGACGCCGCCGCCTCTGTGATCGCACCCAACCCGGCCCCGGGCCTCCGCCCTTGCGACCGGCGCATCCAGACGAAACAATCGCCTCCGAAACAATCACCATTCGCCCCGGGAGAGCGCGCAATGAGCCACCGCCGCTTGCGCAAGTTCAACACCCGCGACACCTATCCCGACCAGACGCTGGACAACGATCTGTGCCAGGCCGTCGTCGCCAACGGCACGGTCTACCTGCGCGGCCAGGTCGGTACCGATTTCGACGGAACCCTGGTCGGCGGAGACGACCCCGCGGCCCAGGCCGATCAGGCCATGCGCAATGTCGATACCCTCTTGCGCGAGGCCGGCGCGCGGCTCGACGATGTGGTCAAGATCACGATCTACATCACCGATCGTGCTCACCGCGAGCCGGTCTACCGGACCGTCGGGCGTTGGCTGAAGGGCGTCTACCCGGTGTCGACCGGGCTCATTGTTGCCGGCCTCGCCAAGCCCGAATGGCTGATGGAGATCGACGTTGTGGCGGTGATCCCGACGGACCGTTCAGAGCCCTAGCCGGGACCCGCGAGGAGGAGTCGATGACCGCCCATACACCGAACGCCGCCGCCCACGCCGGCCTGGACGCGCTGGCATCGCGCTATGTCGATGTCGACACCCTGCCGTGGGAGCCCACCCCCTATCCGGGCGTCGAATGGAAGGTCCTGCTGCGCGACGAGGACAGCGGCCTGCTCACCGCCCTGTTCAAATGGGCCCCGGGATCAGAGCTGCCGCTGCACGAGCATACCGAGATCGAGCAGACCTTCGTGCTCGAGGGCTCGATCGAGGACGAGGAGGGAGAGGTCACGGCCGGCAATTTCGTCTGGCGGCCGGCCGGGTCGCGCCACGTCGCGCGCTCGCGCAATGGTGCGGTGCTGCTCGGCACCTTCCTGCGGCCCAACAAGTTCTTCTGACGCACGATCAAGCTGCGGATTGCCGGGCCTTTTCGCGCAACAGGGCCGAGACCGTATCCAGCACCGGAGTGACGATCCCGGCGGCGCGGGCGAAATCCTGGACGACGGTCACGATGCCGTCGACTTCCATCGGCCGGCCAAGATCCCAATCCTGCAGCATCGACGAGCGGTGGGCCGACCGCCGGGCCGGATCGCTCTGGCCCGCCTCGTCGATCTCGACTTCGATGCCGTGGGCGCCGGCGACCGCCTGGGCCTCGCGCATGATCGCGAGCGTCACTGCCAGGGTCTCCGGATTCTCGGCCATCGCCCGTTCGGTGGCACCGGTCAGCACCCCCAGCGGCGAGCGCGAGATGTTGACCAGCAGCTTGCTCCAGATCGCGTGACGAATGTTGGAGGTAACCGGTGCTTCCATGCCCGCCGCTTCGAACGCGTCGGCGATAGCCCGCAAACGGTCACTGGCCTCGCCGTCCGGTTCGCCCATGGCGAAGCTCCCGGGCCGGGGGGCGTTGTGGCGCACCGTGCCCGGCTCGACAACCTCACTCGGGCAGTCGATGACGCACCCGATGGCGCGGTCGGGGCCGATCCCGGTCCACAACCGTCCGTTCGGATCGATCCGTTCGATCGCCGTCTCGTCGGCCCCCGAACGGCGGTGATTGTACCACCAGGGAATGCCGTTCATCGCGCAGACCATCGGGGTCTCGGCTCCGAGCAGCGGGACAGCCGCGGCGGCAATCGCCGGCAGCGAGGGACCCTTGGCGGTCACCACCACGGCATCGGCGGTGCCGAGATCGTCGGCCCGGTCACTGGCCTCGACCGGAACGGTCCAACGCTCTCCCCGGCTTTCCACGGTGAGGCCCCGCTCCCGCATGGCGGCGAGATGGGCGCCGCGGGCGAGGACGGCGACGGATGTTCCGGCCCGCGCGAGATGTCCGGCGATGAACCCGCCGACCGCGCCGGCTCCGACCACGGCAATCCGCATACTGTCCCCCGCTTTCCCCGGCCGCCTTCCTGGCCTCGTTGTCGATATAAGGCCCGCGGTATAGCGTTTCACCCAGTGCCTGTCGCGACCGTTCGGAGGGTCTCGTGACATTTTCCCTGATTGCCCGGTGCACGATCATCGGGGCGTTCGGCGTGGCCGTGACGTCGTCCTCGACCGCGGTCGCCGCCCGGTGCGCGTTCGCCCGCGCCAAGGTCGGCGCGGTGGCAACCCAGAACATCACGGACCCCCGGCTTGGCCCGCAGGGCCTGGATCTGATGGCGGGAGGGCTGCCGGCCACGACGGCCCTCCAGCGGCTGATCCAGACGACGCCCGACATCGGCTACCGCCAGTTGGCGCTGATCGACATCGAAGGCGGGACGGCCTCGTTCAGCGGCAAACGGACCCTCGGCGAGCACGCGACCGCGGAGGGGGTGAACTGCGTCGCGGCCAGCAATCTGCTGGCCGGCCCGCACGTGCCGTCCGCCATGGTCCATGCCTATGAGACCAGCGAGCACCGGCCGTTCGGCGACCGCCTGATCGGCGCCCTGTATGCGGGTCTTGGGGCCGGCGGCGAGGCGGGTCCGGTGAAGTCCGCGGGCCTGGTGATCCATTCCGACGTCTCCTGGCCGATCGCTGACCTGCGTGTCGACTACGACGACGATCCGGTCGCAGCCCTGGCCGCCTTGTGGGAGCGCTGGAAACCGGAGATGAACGCCTATGTCACCCGAGCCCTGGATCCGGCCAGCGCCCCCAGCTACGGCGTCCCCGGAGACCCCTGAAATCCACTCCCCGCCCGTGTCTGGCACGGCTTCTGCCGTGCTGTCTCCAGAACTTGATCTGGCTCAATGACAGGGTCCGTATATCCCGCTATTGACAGTCATTCTCATTAGCAGGATGGTGGCGACGACGCATCGGGAGTGACCATGTATATCTGCATTTGCAACGCGCTGAACTGTGGCGCCGTCGGCCAGGCGATCGATGACGGTGCGGCGACCCCGGCCCAGGTTTACAAGGCTTTGGGCGCGGCTCCGCAATGCGGAAAGTGCAAGGACATCATCCGCGAGTTGCTGGACGAGCGGCAGGCTGCCGCCGGCGGCGCGGAACTCGAACCTGCCTACGCCTGAGCGGCGCCAATCTCTTCTAGAAAACCTGAAACCTGGGCGGCGAGCGCATTCGGCTGTTCCAGCGGAACCATGTGGCCGCACCCCTCCAGCACGGTGAATCGGGCATCGGGCAGGCCGCGTGCCAGGGCCTCGACTTCGACGAGTGGACGCAGCGCATCATCTCGGCCGGCAATCACCAGGCTCGGGATCGCGATCCGGGCCAGGGCGACATGACCATCCTCGCGGACCGCCTGAATCTGGTTCGCCAAAACCGCGCCGCCGAGCCGCGTGCCCATGGCGGCGAGTTGGTCGACGAGGTGATCGCGGTCGGGGTGATCCGGGTGGATCGAGCGCTGGAGCGCCCGCCGCGACATCCCCTTGAAGCCGGTGGCCCGCACCTGGTCGAGGATCTCACGCTTGCGCGCCTGCTCTTGCGCCGACGTGGCCCGTGCCGAGGTCGCCACCAGAACCAATGCGCTCACCCGCTCCGGTGCAGTGAGCGCGATTTCGCGGGCGACGAATCCGCCCATCGAGAACCCGAGCAGCGCGAACCGGTCCGGCGCTTCGGCCAGGACCCGCGCCGCCATCCCCGCGACCGACGGGTCGCTGTAGACGTCGCCGTGATGCGGGGAGACGGCGGCACCCGTGCGCTTCGAGAGCGCGGTCTCGAAGGCCTCAAACAGCGCCCTGTCGCACATGAAGCCCGGCAGGCAAACAAGACTGCAACTCATTCTCAATCTCTTGAAATCGTTGAGATTATTCCTTGTCGTCACCGAAGAGCGGGGTATATCGGTGGGTACTCAGTCAACGGAGGCGGACATGAAGGGCGACAAGACTGTCATCGAACATATGAATCGCATCCTCAAGAACGAGCTGACGGCGATCAACCAGTACTTCCTGCATTCCCGCATCCTGGCGGACTGGGGCGTGTCCAAGCTGGCCCAGTACGAATACAAGGAATCCATCGAAGAGATGGAACACGCGGACTGGCTGATTAAGCGCATCCTGTTCCTGGAGGGCCTGCCGAACCTGCAGGAGCTAAACAAGCTCCGGATCGGCGAGTCGGTGCGCGAGATCCTGGAATGCGACCTCAAGATCGAGGAACAGGCCATTCCCGAGCTGCGCGACGCCGTCGGGTATGCCGAGTCGATCCGCGACTACGTCAGCCGCGATCTGTTCCAGAAGATCCTCGACAACGAGGAAGAGCATGTCGACTACCTGGAAACCCAGCTCTCCCTGATCGACCGGATCGGACTGGAGCGCTATACGCAACTGCAGACCGAGGCCAATACCGACGGCGCAGCCTGAGACTGAAGGGGCTCAGCCCGGTGCCGTGCAGGATCGGATCGAGTCCAGCATCGCGGTGATCCCGGCCTCGGGGTCGCCGAGGTCGACCGTTCTGGCTGCCGCCAGTGCCCGTTTGGCGATGGCTTTGTCGCCGGCAAGGTAGTTCATCGCGTTTGTCAGGCTGCGCTGATCGCGGCGGTTCGGCGGCACCACTTCTGTGCCGCCGGTCTTCGCGACCCCCTGGGCGGTCACCAGATGCTCCAGATTCCAGGGCAGGATCAGTTGCGGGGTGCCCGCCAGGAGCGCGGCAACCGCTGTCGACAGCCCGCCATGATGCACGACCAGCCGCAGGGACGGCAGCAGCGTGGCGAAGTCCTGTGGGCTGCGGTGCAACGTCACGCCGGCGCCATCCCGGGCGGCCGCGATCTCCGGCGCCAGATCGGAGATGAAAGCCTCGCCGTCGACATCGGCCGCTGCCAGAGCATCGAACGCCATCTCCCACAAGGTGTGGCCCTTGGGCAGGTACAGGAAGACGCTGCGGGCCCGGCGCGCGGACAACGGCTTCGGCCGGATGCCGGTCGGCATGTTGAACGGTGCCCACGTCGCCGTCGTGCGGTGGGCCGCGTAGGGATCGACCAGACTCAGGGTGAAGACGAAGCTCTCGTCGCCGTTCAGGGCGTCCGCCAGATGGCCGATCGGCGGATCACCCAGGGTGCTCAGCACCCCGTTGATCTGCTCGAGAAGGGTCTGCTCATGGGCGATACTGAACTCCGCCAGCTCGGTCTGCCAGGGCCGGATCGGCGGCAGGACCCGCCCCGACGGCGGGGTGGTGTAGCCGTTGCCGATCGCGATCCTGGGCACCCGGCCGCGCGCTGCCAGCATCAGGGACGGGGCGAAGTCGCCGATCACCACGTCCGGCGCGAAATCCGAGATCAGCGCCCGCCAGTCCGCGATCCGGCGGGCCAGCGCCTGCGGGTCGCCGAACCGGATCAGGGTGAAGATGTCGGCCAGACTGTCGGTCGGCACCTGGCGCAGCTTGGGGTCGTTGGGAATGACATTGCGCGGCGCCTGAATCACCCGAACGCCGGGAAACGGGGCGCCAGTCGACCGATCGTTGAAGGCATCCGCCCGGCGCAGCTCCTGAAGGGCGCAGAGCACCTCGGCTCCCTGCGCCGACAATCGTTCGGCGATCGGCCGAAAGCGCGTCACATGGCCGAGACCGGCTCCGAACTCCCATCCGAACAGTACGCGCAATTCCGCCTCGGCAACGATTGGATGAGCCCTTAGATCGGATCATGGTCTGTCGGAAACACTCAGGTTTCCGACAGACCATGTGAATCCGATCTAAATCATAGAATCAGAGCAGATTCACCGGTCTGATGGATCGCCGGCGGCGATTCCATCTGACACGGATCTGCTCTAGATACCGCGTCGATCCCCGGCGCGCCAAGCGGCTTGACTGGCTCGGATTTCTCGCCATCTTCGCGAGCCATGTCCCTCCTCACCGCTGCCGATCCGCCGCCGGTGCACGTCCTGAACGACCGCGGCGCCTCACCCATCCTGTTGGTCTCGGACCACGACGCCAACGCCTTCCCCGAGGCCCTGGACAACCTGGGCCTGCCGCCCGACGAACGTCTCCGTCACATCGCCTACGACATCGGCATCGCCCGCATCGCCCGCCTGCTGAGCGCGCGTTTCGACGCGCCGCTGATCGCGACCGGCTACTCGAGGCTGATCTGCGATTGCAACCGCCATCCCTATACCCGCGACTCCATTCCGGAGATCGCCGACGGCACAGTGGTGCCCGGCAATGCGGGCCTCACCGACGAGGACCGTCGGGCCCGCTACGAGGCGCTGTTCCACCCCTATCACCAGGCCGTCGCCGAAACTTTGGACCGGATGATCGCCGGTGGCGCGCCGCCGCTTCTGGTGGCCCTGCACAGCTTCACCCCGGCCCTGCGCAGCGGCGGCCCGGAGCGGCCGTGGGAAATCGGCTTCCTGTGGGGCGACGACGACCGGGCGAGCGCGGTGATGCTTGAGCGCTTCCGCGCCCTGAATCCCGAGCTGTGCGTGGGCGCCAACCAGCCCTATTCCGGCGGTTCGCCGATCGGTTACACGGTTCCGGTCCACGGTGAGCGCCGCCATTTGCACAACGTCACGGTGGAGTTCCGCCAGGATCTGGTGGCCGACGATGCGGGAGCGTCGCTGTGGGCGGCCCGGTTCGGCGATGCGCTTGCGGAATTGCTGCGGAGCGGGCTCCCCCACTAGTGGTCTGATCGAAACGTTTGGTATCCAAACGTTTCGTGAATCAGCCCACGTATTCAACGCCGTGGTGGGGCGATTCACCGAACGGATGGGACTCATCCGTTCGGATCGCACCACTAGCGCAAGCAGACACGGCACCCGATATTCGATCCAAAGGCAACCGTTGGAGCATCGGCCATGTCCGACCTTCCCCCTCTCGACGACCAGACCCGCACAGAGCTCGAAGCCGCGGCCTTCCGCACCCTGGTCGACCACCTGCGCGACCGGACCGACGTCCAGAACATCGATCTTATGAATCTGGCCGGCTTCTGCCGCAACTGCCTGTCGAAATGGTACCGCGCGGCGGCCGAGGAGAAGGGCGTGGGTCTCGACTACGAGCAGGCCCGTGAGATCGTCTACGGCATGCCCTACAGCGAGTGGAAGGCCAAGCATCAGACGGAAGCGACGGCCGACCAGAAGGCCGCCTTCGACGCCCAGGCGAAACACTGACGCCAGGCACTGACGCTGTTCCCGTTCCTGGCCAACCGCGCCTGCCGCGGTCAGGCCTAACACCCGTCACAATTGACGGCCTATGATGCGCGCCTGCAAACGCACACAACGCGTTGAAAGGTGAGCAGGAATGCCGGATCAGCTGCGCCATATCGCAACCCTGCTCGCGTCGGTCGTTCTCGCGGTGGGCATCGCCGTGGGCGGCAAATTCGTCGGTGACGGGTTTCGCGACGGCCGCGCCGACGACCGTTACGTCACCGTAAAGGGTGTCGCGGAACGCGACGTCACCGCCGACCTGGCGGTCTGGCCGGTGCGGATCACCGAGACCGGCGACGATCTCGGGGCCGCCCAGTCCCGGCTGGAACAGTCGGTCGACGCCCTCATCGTATTCCTGATCGGCGAGGGGCTGAGCCAGGCGGCGATCGATCGAGGTCGCGTCGAGGTGACGGACCTGCTCGCCCAGTCCTACCGGCCGGACGGAGTCGACAAGGCCCGGTACATTCTGGCCCAGACCGTGACCATACGCACCGAGGACGTGGCCGGGGTCGCGGCGGCCAGCGCGCGGATCGGGGAGCTGGTGAAGATGGGCGTGGCTTTCGCCGACACCGGCGGGCCGGCATACGCCTTCACGCGCCTGAACGACATCAAACCCGACATGATCGCCGAGGCCACCCGGGCGGCACGCCAAGGGGCCGAGCGGTTCGCCGCGGACAGCGCGAGTACGGTCGGCGCGATCCGGCGCGCCAACCAGGGCGTGTTCACCATCGGGCCGCGCACCGCCGTCGCCTACAGCAACCCGGATGGTGCGATCGAAAAGCGGGTGCGTGTGGTTTCCACCATCGACTTCTTTCTGAAGGACTGAGGCGCCCCGGGTCCATGGCACGCGATCAGGGGCAGCGGCTGCCGTCCGCGGGGTATGTTGTCCTGCTGGCGGTGCTGATCTCGATCGGCGCGATGGCGACGGACGTGATGCTGCCGGCACTGGACGTGATCGGAATGGCGCTCGGGGCGAGCGATCCGAACGACGTCCACCTGGTGGTGACGGCGTTCTTCCTCGGCATGGCCGCGGGGCAGCTTCTCGTCGGTCCGCTGTCCGACAGTTTCGGCCGCAAGCCGGTGATCTATGCGGGCTACGGGGTCTTCGTCCTCGGCTGCGTGATCTCGATGACGACCGACAGCTGGGCCCTGATGCTTGCAGGCCGCGTGCTCCAGGGGCTGGGGGCCGCCGCGCCGCGGATCGTTACCGTGGCGCTGGTGCGCGACGAGTACGAGGGACGGGCCATGGCCCGGGTCATGTCGATCGTGCTGGCGGTCTTCATCATGGTCCCGATCATTGCCCCCGCGCTCGGACAGGGGCTGATCCATCTCGGCGGATGGCGGCTTACGTTCGCAGGCCTGGCGGTGCTGGGGATCGCTGTCTCTCTCTGGTTCGGGGCCCGTCAGCCGGAGACGCTGGCGCCGGCAGAACGACGCGCGTTTCGGCTCAGTTCCATCGGCCGGGGAGTTGTCGAGATCTTCGGAACGCGGGTCGCCTTCGGCTATACGATCGCAACCGGGCTGATCTACGGCGCTTTCATCGGCTACCTCGGCTCCACCCAGCAGATCTTCGAGGGTGTGTTCGGGGTCGGGGACCTGTTCGCGGCCTATTTCGCGCTGGCCGCCGCCTCGCTCGGCGTGGCGTCGCTGCTCAACGCCTCGCTGGTGATGCGTCTCGGCATGCGCAAGCTAACCTGGGCGGCCCTGGTGACGCTTACCGCTCTGTCTTTCGGTTTCTGGCTGATCCTGCCGTCCTATGCCGGGATTCCGCCCTTGGCGGCGTTCCTGGCCTGGCAGTTGTCGGCGTTCTTCTGCGTCGGGATCATCTTCGGAAACCTCAACGCGCTCTCGCTCGAGCCGCTCGACCACATGGCCGGGCTGGGTGCCGCCTTCGTCGGATCGTTGGCGACGTTCGTTTCACTGCCACTCGCAGCGCTGATCGGACAGCGGTTCGACGGCACGGTGGCCCCGCTGATCCTCGGATTCGCGATTCTCGGACTCGCCACCTATGTCGTCGTTCTCTGGACCAATCGAGGGGCATACCAGGGCGACGGAACCCCCGGAGCGGCCGCCTGAAGCAGGTTCAGGCTGCCTTGGCGCCGGCAGCGTCGGGATCGAAGGGCTGCAGGTTGTCGATGAACATCTCGGCACAGCGCCGCCAGGTGAAGGACAGGCCTCGTTCGCGGGCCCTCTTGCGGTCGATCTCGAGAGCGCCCGCCACCGCCTTGGCCAGATCATTGTCCAACACGCCGGCGCCACTCTCGGCGATCACATCAAGCGGCCCCGGAACCGGATAGGCGGCGACCGGCACGCCACTCGCCAGCGCCTCGATCAGGACCAGCCCGAAGGTGTCCGTGCGGCTCGGAAACACGAACACGTCGCCAGACGCATAGTGCGCCGCCAGATCCTCGCCTTGCTTCGGGCCGACGAACATCACGTCGGGATAGCTGCGTTCGAGTTCGGCACGCTGCGGCCCATCGCCGACCACCACCTTGGTGCCCGGGTGGTCGAGGGACAGGAACGCGCCGATATTCTTCTCCACCGCCACCCGGCCGACATACATCAGGATCGGCCGTGGCAGATCAAGGATGGGCGGTCGCGGGTAGAACAGCGACATGTCGACGCCGCGCGTCCAGTCGCGGATGTTGGCGAAACCATTGGCCTCGAGCTCGCGGCGCAAGGACCCGGTCGCCACCATTACACCGCTCGATTTGGCGTGGAACCGCCGCATCACCCGGTAGCTCCAGGACACCGGAATCCGGGTCCGGGCATGAACGTATTCCGGGAACCTGGTGTGATAGGCGGTGGTGAAGGGCAGCCCGCGTTCCAGGCAGTAGCGCCGGGCGGCATGGCCGAGCGGCCCTTCGGTCGCGATGTGAATCGCGCCGGGACGGGCGGCGTCGAGAAGGCGCGCAACCTTGCGATCGGGAAACAGGGCGAGCCGGATCTCCGGATAGGTCGGGCACGGGATCGAGCGGAACTGGTCCGGGGTCACGAAGGTCACCCGGTGGCCCATGGCCCGCAGTTCCTCGCCGTTGCTGGCGAGCGTCCGGACCACGCCGTTGACCTGCGGATACCAGGCGTCGGTCACGATGGCGACGTGGAGCGGGCTTGGGATCGTCACGGTCATCGGGTTGTGTCAGACGGCAAAGGACAGCTGGGTACCGCTCACCAGAGCGGTACACCTTTCCGCCCAGTCGCCATCATTGCACTACAGGATGCCGCCGATCATCCGTATTTCCGCATTGCGGAGTGGCGTCAGATGAACTCGACGACACATGTCCGGGGGGCAGTTACCGCTGTGCATTCCATCGCCCTGGAGACCGCACTACAGATGATTCCGGCAACTTGACCGAAACGTCCCGAAAGCACAGGGACGGGTCGCCCCGTCCCTGCACTTTGAGATCCCGTCAGCGCACCAGCTGGTTCGGGGCCTCCGACATGCCCGCCTCGGACATACCGACCCGTGCCCACTGGCTGTCGGCCGACCCGATATAGCCCTTCGGATTGCGCTGCCAGATCTCGCGGACCCGGCTGTTGCGCGACAGGTAGAGCTTGCCGTCGATGATATCGAATACCCGCGGATTGGCCCGATACGCCCGCGCGCGTGACATGCCGTAGACGCTGTAGCCGCCGTATTGCGGGGCAAAACGCTCGGGCTCGCTCCGGAACAGCCGCGCGTTCTCGGCCGACGTAAAGTGCCAGACGGTGCCGCGCCAGCGCACCGCATAGGTGGCCGATCCGGCAACCGGCTCCCGGTCGGTGAAGTAGGCGACCGGATCGAATCCACTGATCGCGACTCCGTCGCGGCTGGATACCGACGTCTCGATGGTCGGGGCGGTGGTCCCGGACCCGGATGAGAACACCAGGGTTCCGAGCGCGACCAGGGCCGCGGCCAGGGAGAGTCGGAGCAGTGCGGATGTATGCCGCATGTCGAACTCCCTTCCGGCTCGGCAACGTTTGCGCCGAGCGGTTCGTTTCCTTACCGCTTAGATGGGTAATGACCGGCCGGGGCGCGAGACCCGCGTCTTCACGTCTTTGCGAGCCGCCCGGCCCGGGCCGCGCGCCCGCCGGACCGGCGGCTCAGGCGTCGGCCCCGCCGACCAGCAGGCCGTCTATCCGCACGGTCGGAGCGTCCATGCCGTATCGGAACTCAAGATCGTCGGCGGGCGCCATCGACGCGAACATGTCGCGCAGATGCCCGGCCACGGTCATCTCCGATACCGGATAGGTGATCTCGCCCTTCTCGATCCAGAACCCGGCGGCACCCCGGCTGTAATCGCCGGTCACGAGGTTGACGCTGGTGCCCATCATCTCGGTCACATAGAAGCCGTCCTCGATGTCGGCGATCAACTCTTCGGGCGAGACCGTGCCGGCGTCCAGATAGAAATTGCTGACGCTCGGGCTCGGCGCGGAACCCGCACCTCGGGCCGCGTTGGCGGTGCTTTCAAGACCAAGCTGCCGGGCCGTGGCCAGATCCAGGATCCAGGTCGTCAGCCGGCCCCCATCGATGACGGTGCGCGGCGCGGTGGCCAGGCCCTCGGCGTCGAACGGCTTGGAGCGGAAGCCCCGTGGCCGGTGCGGATCGTCAACGATCCGGATCTCCGGCCGGAAAAGCTGCGCGCCCATATCGTCCTTCAGAAAGCTGGTCCCGCGCGCGATCGCACTGCCGTTGATGGCTTGCGCCAGATGGCTGACCAGCGATCGCGAGACCCGGGGATCGAACACCACCGGGCGGGTGGCCGTGGTCGGGCGCTGGGGGTTCAGGCGCTTGACCGTGCGCTCGCCGGCCTTGCGGCCGATTTCAGCCGGGTCGTCGAGATCGCCGTCGAACACCTTGGAGGAGTACTCGTAGTCCCGCTCCATTTTCTGACCGGTCCCGGCGAGGACGGAGACACCAATTGAGAACCCCGAGCGCCGGTAGCCGCCGGAGAACCCGTTGCTGGCCGCCAGTGTGACGTCGGTCACCCCCCAGCCCGCCTCGCCGCCTTCGGAATTCGTGACACCCTCCACCGATCGGGCGGCGTCCTCGACGGTGCGCGCACGCTCGACCATAGCCTCGGCACTCGGTTCGGTCGGATCGAACATGTCGATGGCCGGCCAGTCGTGCACGATCTGACCTGCGTCCGCCAGGCCGGCATAGTCGTCCTCCGGCGCGACCCGGGCCATCGCCACTGCGCGGGCGACCATGTCGTCGAGGGCGTCCGGGTTGAAGTCCGTGGTCGCCACCATCGCCTGCCGGCGACCGACGAACACCCGCAAGCCCAGATCCTGGCCTTCGGAGCGTTCGACCGATTCCGGCTTGCCGAGGCGCTGCGAGACCGATTGCGAGGTCCCTCGCGCGAGTATCGTGTCCGCCGCGTCGGCGCCGGCGCGCTTGGCGCGGGTCAGCAGATCGTCCAGGAGATCGAGAGGAGCGAGATCGAGCATCGGTTTCCATCAGTCAGTGGCGGCGGTCAGTGGCGGCGACCAGAGAAGCGGCCGGGGGCGGCTTTGCCCTCGACGGGGGCGTCGGGCTGAGATAGAGCGCCAGAGCGTTCGGCGCAAGCATGCGCCCGCGGGGGAGAACAGATGATGCAGGACCTGGAAAGACTGAAGACCATTCACAACGGCGACAAGGCCGCGAACACGTTCTCCGCCGCGGAGATGGGCCGGCGGCAGAGCGGACTGCGGGCGATCCTGGCCGAGCGCGGTCTCGATGCGGCGATCCTGACCTCCTATCACGCGATCAACTACTACGCCGATTTCCTGTACTGCCGGTTCGGGCGCCGCTATGCCCTGGTGGTGACGCCGGAGGCGGCGACCACGGTCAGCGCCAACATCGACGCCGGCCAGCCCTGGCGCCGGACGGTCGGCGACAACCTGGTCTACACCGACTGGCAGCGCGACAATTGGTTCCACGCGCTTCAGACCCTGCTGCCGGGTGTCCGCAGGGTGGGCATCGAGTTTGACCATGTCGACCTCGATACCCGTCGCCTGCTCGGCGAGGCGTTCCCCGAGGCCGTCTTCGAGGACATCGCTGCCGACAGCATGCGCCAGCGCATGGTCAAGTCCGGCGAGGAAATTGCTCTGATCCGGGCGGGCGCACGGATCGCCGACATCGGCGGGGCCGCCTGCGTCGAGGCGATCGCCGTCGACGTGCCGGAATACGAGGTCGCCCAACACGCCACCGGGGCGATGGTGCGCGCGATCGCCGTCGAGTTCCCGGATGCCGAACTGATGGACACCTGGACCTGGTTCCAGTCCGGCATCAACACCGACGGCGCCCACAATCCGGTCACCAGCCGGCGTATCCGCCAGGGCGACATCCTGTCCCTGAACTGCTTTCCGATGATCGCCGGCTACTACACAGCGCTGGAGCGCACCCTGTTCGCGGGCACGGTGCCGGATGCCCACCGGCGCTACTGGGACATCAACCTGGAGGTCCACTATGCCGGCCTTGAGATGATCCGGCCGAGCGCGCGCTGCTGCGACATCGCCCATGCCCTGAACAAGATCTATGAGCGCCACGGGGTCCTGAAACACCGGACCTTCGGCTACGGCCACTCGTTCGGCGTGCTCTCCCATTACTACGGCCGGGAAGCCGGGCTGGAGCTGCGCGAGGATATCGAGACCGTGCTCGAGCCCGGCATGGTGGTGTCGATGGAACCGATGATCATGATCCCCGAGGGCGAGCCCGGCGCCGGCGGCTACCGCGAGCACGACACCCTCGTGGTGACCGAGGACGGCGCCGACAACATCACCGGATTCCCCCTCGGCCCCGAACACAATGTCGTGGGGTAAGACGGGGCCGGTGACCTTCGCCACGGCCTGTCTGATATCGTTTCGACCATGCTTGGCAAACGCCTGTTTCTGGCCGGGGCGGTAAGCACGCTGGTCGCGGCCATCTGCTGTTTCACGCCGGTGCTGGTGATCGCGCTGGGCGCGCTCGGCCTCGGGGCGCTGGTCGGGGGGCTCGACCCGGTGCTGTTCGCGGTGCTCGGCGCCGGGATCGCGATTATGGGAGTGGGTCTGTGGATCATGAAGCGACCGACATCGAGCTGACCTCGACCCTGACCTGCCCGCTCTGCGGCCATCGTGCGACCGAGACGATGCCGACCGACGCCTGCCAGTACTTCTACGACTGCGGTGGCTGCGGCGCCGTGCTCAAGCCGAAGCCCGGCGACTGCTGCGTGTTCTGCTCCTACGCCACAGTGCCCTGCCCGCCGGTCCAGAGCGGCAACGCGTGTTGCCCATAGCCCTTGCAGAAAGCCCGGCTCAACGGGCCCGTTTCGAATAGGCAATGGCGGCAACCAGGCCAGAGAGCAGGGCCAGCGCCGCCAGGCCGAGAACTGCGACCCGAAAGGCATCGATCAGGGCAACCCGGGCGGCGGCGACGATCGCTTCGCCGGCCGCGCCGGCGCCGGGCGGCGGCGCCAAGTCGGCCAGCTGGCCAGGATCGGCGGCAATCCGCGTCCGCACCGCCTCGGGCATCGCGACCTCGACGAGCGCCGGCTCAAGCAGCCAGGCGAAGGTCAGCACCAGCAGCGGGCCGACCGCCGCCACCGATACCAGACCGGCGATCCGGCTGGCCGCGTTGTTGACGCCCGAGGCAATCCCGGCGTGGCTGTCTTCGACGGCGTTCATCACATTGGTCGTCAGGGGCGGAATGCAGATCGCCATCCCGATGCCGAGCACCACGACCCCGGGCAGGAGGGTCGCCCAGTAAGGCGAGCCTGTGGTTGGGAGAGCCACCAGGGCGAGACCGACGGCGGCGATCACCGGGCCGAGCGCGAGCGGCAGGCGGGCTCCATACCGGTCGATCAGGGTGCCGCCCCACCGGGACAGCAGAAACAGCACGATCGGAAACGGCAGGAAAGCCGCCCCGGCCTCGGTCGCGGTGTATCCATGCAGGCGGATCAGGGCGAAGGGAAACAGGAACACCGCCGCCCCGAGGGCGCCGTACAGCAATACGGTCAGCAGGTTGGCGGCGGCGAAATCGCGGCGGCGGAACAGCTCCAGCGGCATCAGCGGCGCCCCGCTACGGGCTTCGACCCGAACGAACAGGGCCAGCGCCAGGACCCCGAGGACCCCGGCGACCAAAGCGGTCAGCGGGCCGATCTCGGCCTCGCCAAGCGCGATCAGCGCATAGCAGACCAGGCCGAGGCCCAGCACCGCCAGGACCGCCCCCGGCCAGTCGAGGGCACCGCGCGCCGTCGGGTCGCGGGTTTCGGTCACCGAAAACCAGGCCAGCGCCATCGTGACCGCGGCGATCGGCGGGTTGATCCAGAACACCGCCGCCCAGCCGAACTGGTCGACCAGCCAGCCGCCGAGCACCGGGCCGCCGGCCGACGTGACGGCGGCGAAGGCCGACCACGCCCCGATCGCCCGTCCCCGGGTCTCTCGCGGATGGGCCGCAGCCAGGATCGCCAGACTGTTCGGCACCAGCAGGGCGGCCCCGATCCCCTGAACCGCGCGTGCCAGAATCAGCACGGTCGCCGTCTCGGCCAAGGCACAGACCACGCTGGTGACCGCGAAGATCGCCGCTCCCCACTGAAACACCAGGCGCCGGCCGATCCGATCGCCAAGCGCCCCACCCAGCAGCAGCAACGCGCCGAGACACAGCATGTACCCGTTGGAGATCCACTGCAGGTCGCCGACGCTGGCCCCGAGCGAGCGCTGCATGTCGGCAAGCGCCACGTGCACGACCGATCCGTCGATGAAGGCGAGGCTCGAACCGAGAACGGTCGTCGCCAGCACCAGGCGCTGCTTCAGGGGGGTGACCGGCCCGGCGGCGGCGGCGATGGTTGAATCCTCACGGGCCATGGCGGCGTCAATCTACTTCGCCGTATCGCCGGCTCCCAGCGGCTCGCACGCGGCCCAGGGCTGCCGAGGGGTTTGACGGCCGGACGTTGATGGAGTGCGTGGGCTTCGTTATAGGGATTCGGGCGCGATTCGGGTCTGAACGGCGGATGGAGGGTGGCATGGTCTACTGGGTGATCGGCGGCGAGTACACCGATACGAGCTTCACCAACATCGTCGGTGGCGACGCCGAAAAGAAGATCGGCCCGTTCGACGACTACGAGACCGCGAAATCGGTCTGGGGCAAGCTGGCCTGGCAGCATGTCGACGACGCCCATGTGCGCTACCGGATCCTGAACGAGGAGGCGACCGAGTTCTGGGTGGTCGGTGGGGTCTACAAGTCGACCGACTTCACCGAAACCGCCGACGGCTCGCCCGAGCAGAAACTCGGTCCCTACCCGGACTATGAGGCCGCGAAAGCCGTCTGGCAGCAGAAGGCCTGGGAGAGCGTCGACGACGCCCACTCGCGCTGGCGCATCGAGAAGATCAGCCGCTAGATCGGACCAGAGCCCGACTTGATCGACGACTGGACAGGCGGCTGGGCCATCAGCCGGCCCGCCACCTTGCGGAAGCGCAGGATCAGGGCCCCCCACACCGCGAACAGGCCGAACGCCAGGCCCCACCACACACCGGCGCCCCCGAACCCGAGCCCGAAGGCGAGGGTGACCGCCCCACCGATGCCGCCGGCCCAGTAGCCGACCAGGGCGATCAACATCGGCACGCGGGTGTCCTTGAAGCCGCGCAGCACACCCGCCGTCACCGCTTGGCCGCCATCGGCGAACTGGAACACTCCGGCGATCGCCAGGAACACCACGGCATAACCGACGGCCGCCGCCTCGACCGGGTCACCGATATCCAGGAACAGGGCAGCCAGCGACCGACCGGCGGTCAGCAGAATGACGGCCGAGGGCAGCATGACGACGACGCCGACGATCTGGGCCACGGTGCCGGCCCGCCAGGCGCCAACCGGATCCGAGCGGCCGACCGCGAGCCCGACCCGCACCGTCGCCGCCTGGGCAACGCCAAACGGAATCATGAAGCCGATCGAGGCGTATTGCAGCGCGACGGCGTGCCCGGCCAGCTGGTCGACGCCGATCAGCCCGATCATAAAGCCGGAACCGGCGAACAGGCCGGCCTCCGCCAGTTTGGTGAGCCCGATCGGGAAGCCGACCGTCCAGAGCTCGCGGTAGCGCGGCCAGTCCGGCTTCCAGAACCGCACCAGCAGGCGATACCGGCGGTACTTTCGATCCCGGAGGACCACGAGCAACAGGGCGAAGAACATCAGCGCCTGCACCACCGCCGTGGCCAGTCCGAGACCGAACAGTTCGAGGCGGGGCAGCCCGAAATGGCCGAACATCAGGGCGTAGTCGGCCAGCGCATTGACCGGCAGTCCGATGGCCAGCAGCCAGAGGGCCGGACGCGGACGCGAATGGGCGGCGATGAAGTTCCGGAGCAACCCGAACCCGGCCATGAACGGCAGGGCCCACATCGCCCCGTCGGCGTAGCGCTGGGCGTTCGCCGCCAGGGCCGGGTCCTGGCCCATGGCCAGCAGGATCTCCTCGGCGTGGGCGAAATAGAGCAGCGCGGGCCCGGTCATGGTGAGGATCAGCCAGAACCCCTGCCGAAACGTCCGGCGCACCCCCTTGTAGCGCCGGGCCCCCAGTTCCTGGGCGAACATCGCCGCGGTCGCGAACAGCATGCCGAGCAGGGTGACGAACATCGGGAAGAACAGGCTGTGGCCAAGCTGTCCGGCCGCCAGCGCCGTCGGGCCCAACCACCCTGTCATCACCACGTCGGTGGTCTGCAGGCCCATCTGCGCCAGCTGCGTCAGCGCGATCGGTACCGAAAGCGACACGGTCGCGCGCACTTCGGCCCAGAAGGCGGTCCGATCCGGCACGGCGATGGTGGACATGGGGGCTCCTCGGGTGCGCAGATCGCACCTTCCGATCGCTGTACTGGGCGCCGGCGATGCGGGTCAAGCCTCGTCGCTGAGGGCCGCGAGCACGCCGATATGATCGCTGGCCAGGACGCCGTCATGCGGACGGTCGCCGACCGGCGTGACGGACAGGCCGTCCAGTGGCAGATCGCGGGCGAACAGATAGTCGAGACGGCGCCCCCCACAGGTCGGGAAGGGACCATCACCGGCCAGGTCGCAATACCCGGCCGCCGCCATGGCCGCGATCGCCGGCGCATCCGGTGTGGCGTTGAAGTCGCCGCCGATGACCACCGGCCCGGATGCCGGCACGGCGGACAGAACGGCAGTGATCTGGGCGGCGCGCGCTTCGTCCGCATCCTCGATATGGGTCAGGTGCAGGTTGACAACCGTGACCGCGCCGATCCGCGTCAGCTGGGCGATCCGCTCCGGGTCCCGCGGATGGGGTGGCAGCGCCATGAGGCTGGTCTCGTCGACTCCGTGTCGGGACAGCACCGCCAGACCGTTCGTGCTGTCGACGCTTGCGCCCTCGTGGTCGCGCGGCTTGCGCCGGTTTGGGACCGCCGCCAGCCGCAATCCCAGCCCGGCCGCCAGCCAGGCCGCCGTATCGGCCTCACCGCCGGCGAATACTTCCTGCAGCAGAACGATGTCGGGCCTTGCCGCCTCGAGCGCGGCACAGGCCGCCGCCAGCCGGCGCCGGTAGGGAGGCGTGTTCTTCCAGGTGTTCAGGGTCGCGATCCGCATACCGAGTCGCCTGCTACCGGTGTCGGCGCCATCTGCCTGGTCGTTGTCGCCGTTGCGTCGGTATCGGCCGCATGCTTCGCTTCGGCAAGACCGAATGGCGGGAGAGTTGGGGGATCGATGTTTCGCGATAACACGCTGAAGCGCCGGCTGGCGTCCGGAGAACCGTCGCTGGGTGCCTGGTTGCAGCTGGCCGAACCATCGATCGCCGAGATCGCCAGCCTGGTCGGCTATGATTTCCTGATCCTCGACAACGAGCACGGTCCAGGCGCGATCGAGACGACGATCCAGAGCCTGCGTGCGGCCCAGGCCGGGACCGCGACCTGCATGGTGCGTGCCCCGGGTAACGACGGGGACTACCTGAAGCGGATCCTCGATGCCGGCGCCGAGGCGGTGATGGTGCCCATGGTGCACACGGTTGCCGACGCCAAGGCGGTCGTCGAGGCCTGCCGGTACCCGCCCCAGGGTCGGCGCGGCTACTCCGCCCCGACGGTGCGGGCCTCAGGCTATGGCGCGGCGGCGGACTACGCCCGGCGCGCCAATGACGAGCTGCTGATCTGTGTGCAGATCGAGTCGGCACAGGCGATCCGCAATGCCGAGAAGATCGCTGCCGTACCGGGTGTCGACCTGGTGTTCATCGGCGTCGCCGATCTGTCCGGCGACCTTGGCCTGTTGGAACAGTCCGGCGACCCGAAGGTCGCTGCCCAGATCGCCAAGGCGGAGAAGGCCGTGCGCAGGACCGGCAAGCCGCTCGGAACAATCCCGCGGCCGGGCAGATCCCTGGTCGATCTGGTGGCCGACGGCTACACCTTTGTCGCCGGCCTGGCCGACGCCTATCTGCTGCGCGCCGGCATGGCGAGCGACGTCGAGGCGTTCCGGACCGGCGTCTCCGAGCGCGCTCCCGCTGCCCCTGCAACTGCCAAGCCGGCCCCGAAGAAGCGGGCGGCGAGCAGAGCTGCAGCGAAGAAAGCGAAACGCAAATAGCCCCTCGGGTCGTGCGGCTGTCCCGGACTCCGCCGGTTTGATAAAATCCGATTCGTGCAAAAGCGTTGGAATCCGGGACGATCGAGGGTGTGGGGAGGGCTCGGCGCCCTGGCCTGCGTGTCGCTCGCTGCCTGCGGCACCGGCGCCGTCTTCGAACCGGACGAGTCGGTGCTGCGCGCCGAGGTCGACGCGGCCGTTCAACGGGCGCTCGAGCGCGAGCGCAACTGGCAGACCCGGTTCATCGAGCGCCGGACTGAAACCATGCTCACCGACCAACGCGCGCTCGCTGAGCGCCTGGCGGCGCTGGAGCGCAAGACCACCGCGATCAGCAACCGGATCGACGAGATCAGGCGGCGCACGCCGGCCACGGCTGGCTATGTGGAGACCGACCGGTCGTTGTCGAGCCAGAACGAGCCGGCATCCGAACCCGGTCCGCCGCCGGTTTCCCGTCCGATCACCTTGGTGCCAGCGGGAAGCGACGCGGATCAACCGGAACCGACGAGCGCCGTGCCCCCGCCCGCACCTCCATCACAGCCGGCGCCCGCACCAGCGCCGAATTCACCGACGGTTTTCGTGCCACCCGCCGATCCCAACGAACTGGAGAACCTGAAGCACGACCTGACCGCCTTGATCGCCGCCATTGCCGACATTCAGTCAGCGAGGCGCAACACCGATGCCGTGTTCCGGGCACGCCTGGAGCGGCTTGAGCTGCGCACCCGCCAGCTGGTCGTGCCGGCGGTCGTCGAGGGGGCGAAAGGCATGCACGTCGCCAGCTACCGCCGCCAGCAGTCCGCCCTGGTCGGCTGGGAGACGCTGCGCGACCGTTACCCGATCCTGCTCGGCAAACTGACCCCAACCCTGACCCCGGTCGAGACGGTCTCAGGCCGGTATGTGCGGCTGTTCGTCGGGGTCGGCTTGGGCGACCGCGCGCTGGCGGAGATCCGCGACGGCCTCAGGGCCAACGGCGAGTACGCGACGATCCTGACGGTGGCGGCACAGACGGAGAGTTGAGGGGTGCCGCAGCAGGGGTGAAGAAGGTCGGGGCAAGCCGGCTGGCGGACAGCTCGATAGACCAATCCCGCCGGGTCCCGGAGCGCAATCGACCGAGCAGGTTGCTTCGATCTGATCGAACCAAAGCCCGGCTCAGCGGTTGAGGGCGCTACGATGCAGAGCCGTCGACCGCGTATTTGCGCACGAAGAACCCGTAGATCGCATCCAACAGCGCTTGGGAAACGTGACCGCTTGCCGCGTCTTCATCTCCGAACGCTGAACCCGGCAGGTTTGATCCGATCCAGCGGACAATCTCGAACGACGGGAAGTAGTGCACTCGGTCATCGCCCCGCTCCAGCAGGACCTCTCCGAGACTGGACCGAAGCGTGGTCTTGGTCTGGCAATCGATTTCAATCGGGCCCAATCCACCGCGATTGTCCAGTCCCATGGCGTTGATCACCGGCACGGGCGACACCGTGATGACCAGATGTGCCGACGGGTTGATCTCGAAGATGACATCGATCAGCGCAGCGAGCGCTTTCCCGACTTCTGCGGAGGTTCCCAGTCGGAAATCACCGCCTCGCGACTTCAGAATACGCAGAGCTTTGACTTGGTGTTTGACGTTCTGAGATTGAAACACCTGCAGAAACCGAGGAAAAACGTTCGGAATTGTCAGATATTTCGACACTGACCTGAAAGAATTATTCAGATACCCTTCGATTGTATTACCAAGAGTCAAAACAATAATGTTCGAATCTGCCATTGATACATAAAGATTTCTAAGTTGCTGCTGTTCGTATTCTATACCTTCCGTCAAATCGAACTGACCGACAAACTGACTATAACAATCGCTGATGTACGCTATCTGATCTGTTTCCGGGAGACGCGAAGCTTCCAATAGCAATAAATTCGAAAATACTGAGTTAATCTCTTCGGACCTCCGAAATGTTTCTGCACTGAACCCTAAATCGGAAAGATAATGTTTAACATTCACTGCAAAACAAGAATCTATTGTAAAAACCTTGGTGTCTTTTGAGATAAGTGAAATCGGAGTACTTTCAAACACACTATCAAGAAAATTTTGATGAAATGAGATTTCATCAGAGCATCCAGGATACAGCAAAAATGGTTTTTTATGTCGCTTTTTTCTCAATGAGGAGAGAGCGTGTTCAATCCGCTTGTACTCCATATCATCCAGGACATCCCTCAAAAAATCTGGACAATGGGCCGGAGCCTCAGAAAGTCATTGGATTTATAATTCTCCTGTATGTTGTTTATAAAATCCTCGATTAAATGAGTGCGATTCTCATTCGAAATATCGGGATGTCGAATTTCTTCAGCCAGATTCCTATATATCCGGCGCGGCAGATCCCGAGTCTTACTCTCATAGAAATTAACTTTTGACACGTTAGTAAAATTTTCAACCCGTGTAGAACTTTGAACAATCTTTTTAGAATGGGCTGAATAGGGGGTCAACTGCAGGCGCGCCATCCGCGTGCAGACTGGCCGCATCGCGGCTCCGGGGGGATTGCAACCCCGCTGTGACGTCGGTTCGCACAAAGGAATCAACGGAACCGCTCGCCGGGCCTGGCTCGATCCATGCTCTGTGAGCGGTCGGGCGCCTCTGGGCAAGCCGTCGACGTGAGAACGGCGGAAATCAGGTTTGTTGGCGCGATAAAGTCAGCATGGTGTCAGTTGGAAGTGGTGCCGCAAGAGGGACTTGAACCCCCGACCCACGCATTACGAATGCGTTGCTCTACCATCTGAGCTATTGCGGCCCCGGGACTGCCAGTGGGCCCGGCAGTCGTCAGACCGGGTGTAGATACGGAGGATCGCGCCGGGATGCAAGCGCGGCCTCGCAATCGGGGTACACACCGAGAGGCTATGAGTTCAGGGCGAGCGGTCCGCTCCCGGGAAAGACCTGGCCGATCGCGCTGTCGCCTTCGAACAGCTCGCGCAGCGGCGCTTCATTGCCGTCACGGAACGCCGACAGGGCATCCTGGACCGCACGGACCCGCTCAAGCCCGGCGCGGGCGGCTTCCAGGCGCTCGCGGGCCTGCTCGCTGAGGGCGGAGTCCCCGCCGCCGGTCTCGACCCGGCGGTAGACGCCGCCGGTGAAGCCGGCGCGGACGTCGGTGACCGACAGGCCGGCGGAGCGGCCTTCGGCCGTGAACACCCGCACATCCTCGGCGGCGACGGCGTCACCGCGCGCGACCGAAACCTCGAGCGCGAACTGGCGAACCGACGCGAAGGCTGAGGTGCCGGAGGCGTCATCGGTGAAAGCGACGTCGATCGACGAAATCCGGAGCTGGACGCCGGTCACCGAGGCCGAGCCGCCGCCCCCTTCCAGCGCGTCGCTAACCTCCGAGACGACCCGTTCGACGGACTGGGCAAGAGCATCGCCCGACGCGAAATTCGAGGCGACGCGGGCAATCGCATCGCGCAAGCGGTCGAGGAAACCGATATCGTCGCGCCCGTCCGGCTCGACGGTCAGATAGGCCGGATCCCCCGGCACAAAGGGTCGGGAGGACGGTCCGGACGCAGCAGCGGGCGCGTCAGGACGCGTTGCAGGAGTCCTTGCGGATTGTACAGAGGTGCCGTCTGCGAACGGCTGCGGCTCGGTTCGCCCTAAGGCCTGAAGTGGGGCCGCTACGTCGGTTAGCGCGACCATTCTCTCGTCCCTTCTGGACCACGAATGCCCGCCCCCACGGATGCATTCAGTTCCCTTCTAACGATCGGCTTTCTCACCGAATAGATCGAATTCTATTAAATCAGCAGCCAAAATACCAGAAAAAACGTAAGTAGATCCTTAACCCGCGAGTCGCAAACCCTGGCCGCGTACGGAAAAAGCCGTCAGGCGGCACTCGCCGGTCGCGACTCGGCCGGTGTCGGATCGAGGTCCACGACCACCCCGTCACCGTCCTGATCCGGATCTTCCTCGGAGCCCACAGGCAGCATCGAGAAGCGTGGCGGTCGAACCCAGTCCACCGTGTCGAACGCCTCGCAGTTGCCGCATACTACCGACCAGGCAGCGGAGACGGCACCGCATGTCCCGCAGGTCCAGGCCGCATCCGCGCCGCTGCTCGCCGCCCGTTCGAGCCAGCGTCGCGCGGCCGCCTGGTCCTCGTTTTCACCCTCCTCGAGCCGCGCCCAGAGACGGCAGGCCCGCGGGCCGGTTTCCTCATCGGAGAGCGCCGACAGCTGGGCCCGGGCCTCGCCCCAGAACTCGGCCGCCAGCGCGGTCTCGGCAATCGCCAGCCGGCTTTCGGGATGGTCCGGCTTCTGCGCCGCCATCGACTGAACCGTTCGGAACACCATCGCCGGAGTCTCCGCGCGCAGCAGGTCACGCCAGACCTCCACCAACTCCGGATGGGGCGCGATCGCCCAGGCGTCCTGCAACAGCCGCTTGGCCCGCTCGCGGCGACCGGACTCAAAGGTCAGGCGTGCCTCGGCGACCAGCGCCGGCACGAACTCGGCAACCGACTCCCGGGCCTTGCCCGCCAGCTCCAGCGCTTCCTTCGGATCTGACGACTCGCGCGCGCGCTCGATCAGCAGAGCCGCACGGTGATGACGGCCGAGCGGCCGCTCGACCTGACCGCGTTTGACCGCATCGAACAGGGCCACCTGGGCATCGAACCAGCGCCGGGCGCGGGCCAGGCCGTACAGCCGTGTGGTCGCCACCAGGGTGGCGTCCGGCCGCAGCTTGTGAGCCTCCTCGGCCAGTTCGAGAGCATGGGCCTCATCCCCGCGCGAGATCGCCTGGCGCATCAGCCCGACCAGACCAAGGAACGCTGTCTCCTCATTGTCGCGCAGGGCGGCAAAGTACTTGGCGGCCGCCGCCGCGTCGCCGTTCAGCGCCGCCGCCTGGGCCGACAGCAGGCGTGTCAGCGACGGATCTTTCAGCAGCCGGTCCGCTTCCTGGGCCAGGCGCCGGGCCTCGTCGGCATCACCGACGGCCACCGCCGTCATGCCCTGAACCAGGGCGCGGTACCCGCGATCGTGACGACGTTCGGCACGCCCGCGGAAGAACGCGCCGGGCGCGGTCACCGTCGCCAGGGCGGCCCGCATACCGACCACCGCCAGCCACACCAGGACCCCGGCCACCACCAGGAACAGCGCGAAGGATGTGTCGATCCGCCACCCGAGCCAGTCAACCCGCAGGGCGCCCGGATTCTCCACCAGCCAGATCGCCACCGCGACGGCGATCCCCAGCTTCACCAGATAGATCAGCGAACGGCGCATGGATCAGCCCCCCGAGACCGCGGCCAGCGCCTGAGCCTGCAGGCTCCGGACCGCCGCATCGACCGCGAGGCGCTCCTGCGCCGCTGCCAGCCAGGGCGCCACCGCCGCGCCGGCGTCACCGCCCAGGGCCGAAAGCGCAGCCACCGCACCCTCAAGGTCGCCGGCATCGAGTCCGGCCTCAGCCCGGTTCAGAAGGGAGTCGATATCGTCGCCGCCCTCGGTTTCGGTGCGCCGGACCGTCACCAGAGAGGCGATCCGCAGCAGCGCTGTCCCGACCACGCCATCACCGGTCCCGACGACCGACGCATCGACAGCAGCGGCGGCAACCGCCGGAAAACGGGACCGGAGATCGGCCCGCGACGCCACTCCTTCGGCTGCGGCGGCAAGCTGCTCCAGGGCCGCGGCCACCTCCGACCCGGTGCCGGCGGTCACCCGCACGGCGTCGAGTTCCGCCTGAAATCCACCGGAGGCACCGGTCACCGCCGCCAGTTGGTTAACGGCCAGTAGAAAGGCACCAGCTTGCTCGCGAGTGTCGCGCACCTCGGCAATGCGGTCCTCCAACTGGGTCTGCGCCGCTGCCACGGCCTCCAGTTGCGCCTTCACCTCGGCGATGTCCCCGGCCTCCGTCGCCTCCAAGGCGCCGATCCGGCCATCCAAGTCATCCAGGCGGCCGGGATCGACGGTCGGCGCCGCCGGCGCGGCCTTCACCGCTTCCAGACGCTCGGTCAGCGCCTGCAGCCGGGCCGAAAGGTCGGCCGCTAGGGCGCCGACCCCGTCGGTTCCTTCGACTTCGCCCAAGCCCTGACGCACGATCGCCATTTCATCGGCCATGGTGGCAAGCTTCGATTCCAGGCTCGACAGCCGGGCCTCGAGTCCCGAGAGATCGGCGGAAACCCGGGGCGGAACGCTGTCGGCCGCGCCGCTGAGCCGGTCAACCGCCGCTTCGACATCCGCCAGGCGCTCCGCCAGTTCAGCCGGAACGGCGGCCGGCTGCGGCGCGGAAGCTTCCAACGCCGCGGGCGCCGACGCTGTGGATGCGGACACGGCGGTATCCTGTTCCGCGGTCTTCGGCTCGGCCGCGCCGGTATCGGCGGCCTTATCTTCAGCCGCCGGGTCTTCGGTTGGCGCGGTGGCCGCGGCCGGCTGCAACGTCTCCACCAGATTGAAGGCGGGAACGGCCGGCAGTTCGACGCCCGCCATTTCGGCATAGGGCACCGCCGCTTCGCGCCACATCGGGTAGGTCGCGTAGCCGCCGCCGACGACCAGAACCAGCACGATCAGCCAGGCGACGACCCGTCGGCCACCGCCAGACGACCGCGCAGCCCGGGCCCCCGACGCGGCCGCGGCCGCCGTTGACGGCTCAGCGGATGGCGACTCAGCCGATGCCGATTCAGCCGGCGGTTCCGAGGGATCCGGCTCGGGCTGGGAGTCGGTCCCGCGCGCCCACGGGCCCTCCTCCGGGTCGGCAAGCTGATCGTCCGCCTCGCCACCGGCAACATGGTCCTCGCCGGCATCCCCGCTCAGGGTCTCCGCCGTCTCGGCGGCCGTCTGCTCGGGGGACGTGCCGTCGCCGGAGATGTCCTCCGTGGAGCTCTCTCCGGTGGCTGTCTCTTCGCCAGAGATCTCTTCGGCTGGTGCCTGCTCGGACTCTCCCGACTCCGGATCGGGCTTGAGGGCCTCGGCCGCCCCGCCTTCACCGGCTGCCGTTTCGGCGGCATCCACACCCTTGGGATCCAGAGCCTCGGGATCCACGCCGGTCGGTTCCGCGCCCTTCTGGTCCCCGCCCTTCGGCTTTCTGGCCATCGGTGCCTCTCATCCTTCGTCACCCGGTGCCGTCGTCGACACCAGCGTTCTGAGCAGATCGTCTCTTGTCGGTGATGCTGCCACATGCACCGCGCGCCACGGCAAGGACGACGCCGCACCGGCGACCGCGTCGCTGATGCAATGGGCCGACAGGCGGGCACAGGCCCCGTCCAGACCGTCTCTGCGGGCCAGCCTAGCAAAGGCCTCCGCCGTGCGGGGAGAGAAAAACAGGACCGCGTCGACGCCGCCGTCGACCAGCGCGCGGGTCGCCTCGGGCGGCAGGCGATCCGCCGCCAGGCTGCGGTAGACCACGATCCGATCGACCCGGAAACCGGAGGCGCGGAGCCGATCGTCAACCGGCACGCTGACCGCCTCACCAGCGACCCAGACCAGCGGCCCGGCCGCCGGCGACAGCCGCGCCCGAACCAGGGCGACCAGGTCCTCTCCGGCGCCCGCCGCCGTGGCCACCCGGGTAAAGCCCTGTTCGCGAACGGCGGCAGCCGTTGCATCGCCGACGGCATAGACCGGCAGGTCGTGGGACAGGTCGAGGGACGCCAGGCCCGCTACCGCATTGGCGCTGGTCACCAGCGCCGCCTGGGTGCTTTCCGACGGTTGCGAAGACGGAACGACCGGCTCGATCGCCAGCATCGGGGCAATGACGGCCTCAATGTCCCGGGCGGCGAGGAGCCGGGCGAGTTCGGCCGATGTCTCGGCGGGCCGGGTGACGAGGACCCGGCGGATCACCGGCCCGCCGTTCATCACTTCCCGGTCCTCAGGCGAGAAAATCGCGGCCGCAGCGCGACAGGATGTCCTCACCGACCGAACGGCCAAGGTCCGAGGCATCATCCGGACCGGCCGCACCGGTCCCCGCATGGCTCTGACGACCGTCAAGGGACAGCACCAGCCCGTCCAGGCTGAGCCGGTCGCCTTCCAGGACCGCGTGACCGGAGATCGGGGTCCGACAGGACCCGTCCAGCGCCGCCAGCATTGCCCGTTCGGCGGTGACCCGGTGCCGGCTCGGCGGGTCGTCGAGCGCCGACAACCAGCGACGGATATCGGCATCGCGGGCCGAGGCGCTGCCTTCGCGACTCTGGATGCCGATCGCCCCTTGGCTGACCGGCGGCGGAAACTCGTCGCGTTCCATGACCCGCGTAATGACATGGGCCATGTTGAGACGCTTAAGTCCGCAGACCGCGAGGAATGTGGCGTCGGCCTCGCCGTCGGCGAGCTTGCGCAGGCGGGTGTCGACATTGCCGCGGAACATCACGACCTTGAGGTTGGGCCGTCGGTTCAGGACCAGCGCCGCCCGGCGCACCGACGCCGTGCCGATCCGCGCACCCTGGGGCAGGGTGTCGAAACTGTCGGCATGGGGGGAAACGAAGGCGTCGCGCGGATCCTCGCGCGGCAGGACGGCGGCGAGAACCGTCCCATCCGCCATGGTCGTTTCCATGTCCTTCATGGAATGCACCGCCGCGTCGATCTCGCCGCCGGTCAGAACCGCCTCGACCTCCTTGATGAACAGCCCCTTGCCCCCCAACTCCGCCAGCGGACGGTCGCGCACCACATCGCCGGTCGTCTTGACCGTACGGATCTCGATGGCGCCGGGCTCCCCCAGTTCCGGCCACGCCGCAATCAGGCGGTCACGGGTTTCACGGGTCTGGGCCAGAGCAAGCGCGGACCCGCGCGAGCCGAGAACGATCTTGGCGGACATGGTCGTGTTTTCGCAGCCGGTTTCGTGTAGACGGAGGCGATCGACGAGAGGAGACCACCCGGGTGCACTCTAACCTACTCATTCTGGGGATAGAAACCAGCTGCGACGAAACCGCCGCCGCGGTCGTCGATGGTCAGCGCCGGATCCTGTCGAATGTCGTGCTGAGCCAGCTCGATGACCATCGCGCCTATGGCGGCGTGGTACCCGAAATCGCGGCCCGCGCCCATCTCGACCATCTCGACGCCATCGTCGCGCGCGCCATGACCGAGGCGGCGGTCGGCTACGACGCGCTGTCCGGCGTCGCCGCCACGGCCGGACCGGGTCTGATCGGCGGCGTCCTGGTCGGCGCCACCCTGGCCAAGGCGGTCGCCGCGGTCCACGGCCTGCCGTTCCTAGCGGTCAACCATCTGGAAGGCCATGCGCTGACCGCGCGGTTGACCGACGACGTGGCCTTCCCCTATCTGCTGCTGCTGGTCTCCGGTGGGCACTGCCAGCTCCTGCTGGTCGAGGACGTCGCCCAGTACCGTCGGCTCGGGACCACAATCGACGACGCCGTCGGTGAGGCCTTCGACAAGACCGCGAAGCTGCTCGGGCTCGGCTATCCTGGCGGACCCGCCGTCGAACGCGCCGCGGAGGGCGGCGATCCCGGCCGGTTCGAGCTGCCGCGCCCGATGATCGGCCGGGCCGGCTGCGATTTCTCTTTTTCCGGTCTCAAGACCGCGGTGCGCCGCCAGGTCGACCTCCTGTCTCAGACCCAGGGGGGCGGCGGCATCGACGGTCAGGCCCGCAGCGATCTCGCCGCCGGTTTCCAGGCTGCGGTGGCAGCCTCTCTGGTCGACCGCACCAACCGGGCCATCGGCCTTCTGTCCGAAGGACAGTGTCCGGAACCGACGGCCCTGGTCGTCGCCGGCGGGGTCGCCGCCAACCGCACGATCCGTGGCGCGCTGCTGGGGCTCGCCGAACGGCACGACATGGCCTTCGTGGCCCCGCCGCCCGCGCTCTGCACCGACAATGCGGCGATGATCGCCTGGGCCGGCCAGGAGCGCCTGCAGCGTGGCCTGACCGACCCGCTCGACTTCCGGCCCCGGCCCCGCTGGCCTCTGGACCCCGACGCCGCACCGGCCGCCGGGGCGGGACGGGCCAAAGCCTGACCGCACGACCGCTTACGAAGACTGTTACGAGAGGAAAACGATGGCGTATTGGCTGTTCAAATCGGAGCCGGGAACCTGGTCCTGGGACGATCAGGTGAAAAAGGGTGCCGTCGGCGAAGGCTGGGACGGCGTGCGCAACTACCAGGCCTCCAACAACATGAAGGCGATGAAGGTCGGTGACCGCGGCTTCTTCTACCACTCGGTCAACGAGAAGCAGATCGTCGGCGTCGTCGAGGTGATCGAGGAGTACCACCCCGATCCGACGGACGCGTCCGGTCGCTTAGGCATGGTCACCGTCAAAGCCGTCAAGGCGGTCGACAAGCCGGTCACCCTGGCCGACATCAAGGCCGAACCCCGGCTCGAGGATTTCGCCCTGGTCCGTCAGTCTCGGCTCTCGGTGGTGCCGGTGACCGACGCCCAATGGTCGCTGATCCTGTCGATGGCCGAAACCGCGCTCTAGCCCTTAGACACGCGCCCCGGATCAAGTCCGGGGCCCTGCTCAGGGCGAGGTTCTGTTTGTTGACCTCATCCTGAGCTGCCCCGGGTCTCGTCCGGGCCTGTCGAAGGGGGCCCATAGCGCAATAGAGCCGCAGCGGTTAAGCTCCCGGCCATGTTCAGCGACGCTGTCGATCTCAGGGATTTCTACCAGTCGCCGCTCGGTCATCTGGCGCGCCGGATGATCCGCCGGCGGGTGCGCGCCCTGTGGCCGGACCTGAGAGGCCAGTCGTTGCTCGGTGTGGGCTATTCCGTGCCCTACCTGCGACCGTTCCGTGGCGAGGTCGAGCGCATGATGGCGTTCATGCCGGCTCAACAGGGCGTCCTGCACTGGCCCCATGACGGGCCGAACCTGGCGGCCCTGGTGGACGAGGGCGAGCTGCCGTTGGAGGATTCCTCGATCGACCGGATCATCGTGGTCCATGCGCTGGAGGGAACCGAGCAGCGCAGTGCCATGATGGCCGAACTCTGGCGGGTGCTGACGGCCAACGGCCGGCTGCTGATGATCGCCCCCAACCGGCGCGGCCTGTGGGCGCGGTTCGACAAAACGCCGTTCGGACACGGCCAGCCCTATACGGTGGGACAGCTGTCCCGGCTGCTCCGACAGACCCGGTTTACCCCGACCCGCACCATCAACGCGCTGTTCACGCCACCCTCCACCTCCGGTGTCCTGATCCGCTCGGCCCCGGCGATCGAGCGGCTGGGCGAGCGGTGGTTCACCACCTTCGCTGGTGTGGCGGTGATGGAAGCTCAGAAGCAGGTCTATGCGGTGCGCGCCGACCGCAAGCGCGTCCTGGCCCGGGCCCGGGAGCTGATCCCCGTGCCCAGCCGCGCACCCGTCGCCTCGCAGCCGCGATCGCTGGTCAGCAAGAACTCCGAGGGAGAGCCCGCATGTACATCGTTGCCGTGAACCTGGTCGTCGACCCGGCCGACGCCGACGCCTTCGCTGAGCGCGTCAAACAACACGCCAGCAACAGCCTGACCCAGTCCGGATGTCTCGGGTTCTCGGTCAGCCGGGACCATGAGGCGCCGGGCTCCTTTCATCTGTGGGAGGTCTACAAGGATGCGGATGCCTTCGAGGAGCACAAGAATGCCGACTTCATGGCCGATTTCCTCGACTATGCCGGTCCGCTGATCAAGAACCGGGTTCTGGCAACCGGTGATCTGATCGCCTGAACCTTCGCTTCCCGCCCTACGCCGCCCTGGCCCCCGCCAGGTGCTGCGCCAGATGGTCCGCCAGGTCACGGGCGTCGTCGCCGACCCCGGAGATCTGATGCGATCGGCGGCGACGCAGGAACCGCAGCCCGAGCGCGTAGACCCCCGGCACGTCGACGACGCCACCACGGTGCCGCAGGCGGCCGCGCGGGTCGAAGACCGGCAGCTCCAGCCAGGAGAAGTCCGGCCGGTAACCGGTCGCCCAGAGGACCGAGCGGATCCCGCCATCGATCAGGCTGCGGTTCAGGACCGGGTTTTCCGGCAGGCGGGTCGGCGCTGGGCGGTGGGGCGGCGGCAGGATGTCGTTGAGAAACCGCGCCTTGACCCAGCCATCGACGGCGTCCAGCAGCCGGACCATCTTGAGGTCGGCCGAGGCCACGGCGCTGGCGAGCCCGCCTGAGAACAGTGCCTGGCCGTCGCGAATGCCCGCCAGTTTGCCGACGACCTCGACACCGAGTTCCTGCAGGGCATTCAGGTCGACCGGATCCGGGCCGCCGATCAGTTGCGGAGACGGGGTGCGGCGCGCCCGTTCCAGGTTTTCGACCGCATCGAAGCGCTCATCCAAGGCACCGACCATGTCGAGCCACCACTCAATGTCTCGTCCCCGGTAGCTGCGCGGCAACCGGATATGCGATCCGACCGCCAAGGTAACCGGCCGGCCGGAGGCCTGGATCTCGCGGGTGAGCTGGGCGCCGGAGGCCGAAGCCCCGACCACCAGGACTCCCCCCGGGGGCAGATCGTCCGGTCGCTTGTAGTGCAGGGAGGTCGACTGAAAGACCCCGGGCGGCATGACTTCGGCGACACCCGGCACCCGGGGCCGGGCGCAGCCGCCGGTCGCCAGCACCAGGCTCGCACACCGGAACGGGCCCTGGCTGGTCTCGATGCGGTAATCGCCTTCGCTGCCATGCACACGATGCACGGTCGTGTCCCCCTGCACCGGCGCGGAAATAGCGGCGGCATAGTCGTCGAACCGGGCGATCAGCTCCGATACCCGCATGTAGCCATGCGGATCGGGGCCCCGATACGGGGCCCCGGGCAGGGCATTCGCCCAGTTCGGGGTGAGCAGACGCAGGCTGTCCCACCGGTGGCGGCGCCAGGCTTCGCCAACCTCGCCGCGGTCGATGACCACGTGATCGATGGCCCGGCGGGACAGCTCACGGCTCATGGCGAGCCCGGCCTGGCCGGCGCCGATGACGACGGTCGTTACGGTTTTCACGACGCTCGCTCCTATGTGGGTTTTGTGCCGGACCGGTCAGCCGACCGTGACGTGCACGTTGGTCGGGTTGGTGATGATGTCGAACACCGCCGACCGCTTCTGGGACTGGGAGACCAGGCCGGCGATGTCTTCAGACGAGGCATCGGCGTCGATCTCGAAGCGGACCCGGATCGCGCTGAAACCGATCCGAACATCGGAATCGATCCCGAGGATGCCGGCCATATCCATGTCGCCCTCGACCGTGGCCTGAACCGACTTGAGCTGGATGCCCCGGTTCTGGGCGACCGCGGCGACGCCGGCGGTCAGACAGCTGGCCAGACCCGACAGTACGATCTCCACCGGGGTCGGGCCGTTGTCTTCGGCTGCGAACTGCTCCGGATGGTCAGCATCGATCGTGTGCGGGGCGCTGCGGGCCTGTTCGTCGCCGAGGCCGTAGAACCCCTCGCAGGTGGAGCTGCTGTGTACGCCGTCGACCCAGGCGCAGCGGGCGCGCCAGGTGAACTGGCCGGCCGCCGGGGCGGCGGTGATCGCTTCGCGGGCGCCGAGCAGGGCCTCGACATTGACGCCGTTGCTGACGGTCGTGGTCTGGGAGGTGGTGGTCATCTTGGTCTCCTTGAGCGGGGTCTGAGCCGGGACACGCAATGCATCCCGTCCCGACGTCACGTAAGGAGCGCAGATCCTGGAATCCTGAAGTTTTTATGAAGAAATCATAAAGGACGCTCTCGATTGACAGTCTTGATCAGTCACCATCAGAGCGTCGCAACTGAGCTGAAACGAAACCTGCAATAGACCTGAAACAAAATCAAGACGAAAACGCCCGCGCCGGTGATGTCCGGCGCGGGCGCAACTTGTCACGCGTGGTTCAGATCAGATCAGCTGAACCACCAGCGCTCCATCCAGCGCTCGCCGTCCATATCCTAGTTCGAACCGATCTGATCGCCGGTCTCGACATTGGTCTGGGTCGCGAAGACATAGGACGCGAACATCGGGATTACCACGCCCCCGTCGTCGCGCAGAATCGCCTGCATCTCGTAGTACATCGCCCGGCGCTTATCGTCGTCGAGCTCGGAGCGCGCGGTCACCAGCAGCTCGTTGAACCGCTTGTTGTCCCAGAACTAATCGTTCCAGGCGGCGCCGGCGGCGTAGGCGGTGGAGAACATCTGGTCTTCGACCGGACGCCCGCCCCAGTAGACAGCGGTCCACGGCTTCTTCATCCAGACATCCGACCAGTAGCCGTCATTCGGCTCGCGCACCGGTTTGAGGTTGATGCCGGCCGCCTTGGCCGAGTTCTGGTACAGGACCGCGGCGTCGACCGCGCCGCTGAACGCCGCGTCGGCCGCCGACAGGCTGACATCGACCGAGGTCAGGCCGGCCTGCTTCAGGTAGAACTTCGCCTTGTCCGGATCGTAGGCGGTCTGCTCCAGATCCTTGTTGTAGTAGCGCTGACCGGACCCGATCGGGTGGTCGTTACCGACGGCGCCGTAGCCGAACAGGATTTTCTCGACCAGTTCCTCACGATTGACGGCGTGCTTCAGGGCGCGCCGGACATTCGGGTCGTTATAGGGTGCCGCCCGTGTGTCCATCGCGAAGGTGTAGTGCTGGGTGCCCGGCACCGAATTGATCTTGATCTTCGGATTGCGCTTGAGCAGCCCGGAAGTCTTCAGGTCGACGCGGTCGATCGCGTGCACTTCGCCCGAAACCAGGGCGGTGGTGCGGGCGTTGATGTCGATGACCGCGAGCATTTCGACCGCATCGAACCAGCCGCGATTGCTGTCCCAGTGATCGTCATAACGCTCGAAGTCGGCCCGCACGCCGGCCTCGAAATTGGCCAGCTTGTAACTGCCGCAGCCCACGCCCGACCGCCAGTCGAGTTTGCCGTCCTTCGCCGGACCGATGGACAGGTGATAGTCGCTGAGCACGAACGGGAAGTCGGCATTGCCGCCATCCAGCACGAAGGTGACCGTGTGGCTGTCGCCTTTCTTGATCTCCTGGATCGGCGCGACGATCGGCTTCGCCGCCGAGGTCGAGTCCTCGCCGCGGTGGTGGTTGATGGCGGCGATCACATCGTCGGCGGTCACCTCGCGGCCGTTGTGGAAGGTCATGCCCTTGCGGATCTTGAAGGTCCACTCGGACGCGGCGTCGTTGGCTTCCCAGCTTTCCGCCACATTGGGCTGCAGCGAGCCGTCCTTGCCGACCTCGGTCAGGTAGCCGTGGACGGTCTGCAGCATCGGGTTGGTGAAGCCGTTTTCCGACGTCCCCGGATCGAGCGTATCGGTGGTCTGGCCGTGGGCCTTGGCGACCTTCATCGTCCCGCCCTTCTTGGGCGCGGCGCGCGCGGAACCGAGCGGCAGGCTGGCCGCGACGCCGGCGGCGGCGCCGATCTGCAGCACCTGGCGCCGGTCAAACTGCGTCTTGCCGTGTGTTTTCATAGCGATGGTCTCCCCTGTTCGCGGACTGTTTTTCTTGTGAATGGGACAAACGTACCGGCTGGCTGAACGTTTTTGTACAAAAGATCCTGAATTTCGCCGCACGCCGCGGTCGTCCATCGTCCGAGGCCCGCTCTCAGCTTGCCTTCCGACGGTCGCTCCGATACCTGTGTGCGGTTTCGATGACCCCAAGGAAACGCCGCATGGCGGACGCCGCCCCTTCGCTGGCCCAGCTGCGGGCCGAGATCGACCGCATCGACGACGAGCTGCTGGCGCTGCTCGACCGTCGGATTGCGATCGGTCGGCGCGTGGCCGCGGCCAAAGGCGACCTGGCCGGACCTTACCTTCGGCCGGGGCGCGAAGCGGCGATCCTGCGCCGGCTGATCGCCCAGCGCAGCGACGATCTTCCAGCCCCAGTGATCGAGCGGATCTGGCGCGAGATCCTGGGGGCCAACCTGGCCCGTCAGATCGATCCCCGCACCGTCGTTTTCGCCCCCGCCGGCGCCGAGAGCCTGGTCGAGATCGCCCGCGACCGCGGCGGTGTTTCCACCCAGGTGACCATTGCAGAGAGCGCTGACGCTGCCATCGCCGACGTCATCAATGGCCGGGCCACGCTCGCGGTCCTGCCCGATGTCGCCGATCCGCGCTGGCGTTGGTGGCCACTGCTGCTCGACACGACCCGTCCGAATCCGAAGCCGCGCGTCATCGCGCGGCTCCCGTTTTTCGAGACCTCGCCGTGCCCCGCCTTCGGCGTGGCCGCCCAGGACCCGGACCCCTCGGGCGACGACATTACGCTGTACGCGACCCGATCGCCGGACGCGGTGCCGGCCGGGCATCAAGTGCTCGATTCCGCCGAGCACGCTAGCCATAGATGGGCGCTGATCGCGGTCGACGGTTACGTCGACGGTGACGCGCTCCCCCAGGGATCCGTCTCGATCGGCGCCTACGCCCGCCCCTACACCCACTGACAATCACTATTCCGTCTCAAGGAGAGATCGATGCCCAGCGTCGCTCCGAAATCGTCGATTGCCGATCTGGTCGCCTACAAGCCCGCGCTGAACCCGCCGGGCATCAAGAAGGTGATCCGGATGAACCTGAACGAAGGGGCGCTTGGCCCGTCGCCCAAGGCGATGGCCGCCATGGCGAGCGTGGCCGGACAAATTCATCGCTATCCGCCGGTCGACGCTTCCGGGCTGATCCAGGCGATCGCGGCGCGTCACGGCGTCGACGCCGCGCGGATCGTGCTGGGATGCGGGTCGGATGAACTGATTCAGGCGCTGTGCCAGGCCTATGTCGAGCCCGGGGACGAGGTGATCCACACCCAGTACAGCTTCCTGCTGTTCCCGATCGCCGCCAAAGTCGCCGGCGGCGTGCCGGTCGCCGCCCCGGATGACGGCTTCACCGCCAGCGTCGACGCCATACTGTCGAAGGTCACGGACAGGACCAAGGTTGTGTTCCTGGCCAACCCCAACAATCCGACCGGCACCCACGTCTCGACCGATGAGGTCCGCCGGCTGCGCGCGGCGCTGCCCGATGGCGTCCTGCTGGTGCTGGACAGCGCCTATGCCGAGTACGTCCAGCGCAACGACTACACGGCCGGGATCGAACTTGTGGAGGAGACCGACAACACGGTCATGCTGCGCACCTTCTCGAAGATGTATGGCATGGCCGGGCTGCGGCTGGGGTGGGCCTACTGCCCGAAGCCTGTTGCCGACGTGCTGTACTCGATCAAGCCGCCCTACGGCGTGAACTATCCGGCGCTCGCCGCAGGCGTCGCCGCGGTCGAGGACCAGGAGTTCTACGACAAGTCCATCGCCCACAACGCCGCCTGGCTGCCCTGGCTGCAGGAGGAATTCCGCAAGCTCGGGCTGGAGCCGGAACCTTCGGTCGCGAACTTCTTCATCGTGAAGTTCCCGGAGGGCGAAAAGAACGCCCAGGCGGCGCGTGAATTCCTGGCGGAGCGGGGTATCCTGGTGCGCAACATGACCGATTACGGCCAACCGTCCTACATCCGGCTGTCAGTCGGACAGGAGGACGAGAACCGGACCGTGGTCCAGGCGCTGACGGAGTTTCTCAATGGCAGCGACGGATAGGGATTCAGGCCCTCTTGTCGGCCGGCTGGCGATCATCGGGATCGGCAATCTGGGGTCGTCGATCGCCCGGGCGGTCAGGAAATACGCGGCGATAGAGAGCGTGGTCGCGGCCGATCTCTCCGGCGAAGCCCTGCGGCGGGCTGAGGCCCTGGGACTCGCCGACGCCTACCACGAAGCCCCATCCCAGGCGGTGGCGGGTGCCGATGTCGTCGTCATCTGCACGCCGATCGGCACCTATGGCGCCATCGCCAAGGCCATGGCGCCGCATCTCAAGCCGGGCGCCATCGTGACCGATGTCGGCTCGGTGAAGAGCGCGGTGGTTGCCGCCGTCTCGCCCCACCTGCATGAAGGCGTGAGCTTTGTTCCCGGCCATCCGATTGCCGGTACCGAGAAGTCCGGCCCGGACGCCGGATCGGCCGATCTTTTCGTCGGGCGTTACTGGGTGCTGACACCGGAACACGACACCGACGCCGAGGCGGTCGAGACCGTTCGCGGTCTTTGGGAGCGCTGTGGGGCGATCGTCGAGGAGATGGGCGCGGAGTACCACGACAAGGTGCTGGCCGTGACATCGCATTTGCCGCACCTGATCGCCTACACGATCGTCGGGACCGCGTTCGACCTGGAGGGTCAGGAGCAACGCGACGTGATCCGGTTCTCGGCCGGTGGATTCCGGGACTTCACGCGGATCGCGGGGTCGAACCCGATCATGTGGCGCGACGTGTTCCTCAACAACCGCGAGGCGGTGCTCGAGATGCTGCAGCGCTTCAACGAGGACCTGACCTACCTGCAGCGGGCGATTCGCTGGGGCGAAGGCGACAAACTGCAGGACCTGTTCTCGCGGACGCGCGAGGTGCGCCAGGGGGTGATCGAGGCCAAGCAGGACAAGCCGTTCCCCGAAGGTGGCAACGGCAACGGGTCCGGCTCCACCGGCACCAAGAACTGACCCGACCCGGTCACCGCACCAGCGGTGCCACCCGCGCGACCGCCACCGGGCCGATGGAGAACCGCCCATCCTGAAGGGTCAGCGGCGCGCGCACGGCCCGGCCGCCACCATTGCGACTGTTGCCCGAGAACGCGACGGTCGCCAGCTTCAGCAGGGATGCAAGCCCCGGCGCCAGCAGGCCCATGTCGACCGACCGGTCGATGGTCGCGGGCAGGCCCCGGATCTCGGCGGTGGCCGCCCCTTCCGGCCGCATCAGGCCATCCAGGGTCAGAGTGCCGTCGGCGGTCAGGTCGAGCGGCTTCCACCCGATGCGCAGCCGGTCGATATCGACGACACCACCGGCGTCCCGCCACAACGCCAGTTCGACCGGATCGATGTCCAGCGGCAGAGGTCCCCGCACTGTGGCGCTCAGCGAAGCGTCCGCCGGGCCTTCAAAGGGCAGGCGCAGGGCGGCGGTTTCCGCATGCTCAAGGGCGTCGACCGTGAGCAGCAGGATCAGGCTCTCGGGTACCGAGCCTGGGCTGGCGGGCCGCGGCGGAGGCGTCGGGTCGACGACCACGGACAGGCGATCGGCCCGGGCAATCACCGCGCCCGCGCGATCGAAACCGGTGACCCCGGTGAGATCCACCGCCACCCGGTCGACCGGCGCCGCCGCCAGATCAACCCAACCGCCGGCCTCGGTTGTGGTCATCCGCCCTTCCAGGAACGGCGACTCCCAGCGCACCGACACCGCGCCGGCGGCGTGAAGGTCGAGCCGGGTCGGCGACAGCGCGTCGGCGGCAACGCGCAACCGGTCGGCGCCGGCGGACAGCGTGCGGGATCCGTCGACCCGTCGCCATTCGACGTTCTCGAAAGCGAACCGGATCGCGAACGGGAAGCCGCCGAGGGTCTGGTCGCCATGAACCAGCATCTCCCCCTGAGCACGGCGGGCATCCATCCAATTGTCGATCCCGGTCCGCAGATGCAAGGCCAGCAGGATCCACGCGATGGTCCAGCCGATCGCCGCGAAAGCCAACCCGGCGAAGGCGATCATCGCCCAGAACCTGCGGCCGCGCGGCGGGCCGGCATCACTTGCGGTCGACATCGCTAAGCCTTACCTCCTGGAGCGCGGGAGCATAAGGATCCGACCATGGGGACGACAAGTCGACCGATCCCGAAACCGGCGATCGATGACGCCGGTGTGATGGGCGAGAGCGGAGTCTGGGTGTTCGGATACGGGTCGCTGATGTGGCGCCCGGGCTTCGAGCATGTCGAGCGCGCCGAGGCCCTGCTGCGCGGCTATCGCCGTCGGCTGTGCGTGGTCTCCCGCCACCATCGCGGCACCGACGACCGACCTGGTCTGGTGATGGGGCTCGACCGGGGCGGGTCCTGCCGGGGAGCGGCCTATCGGGTGGCGCCCGAGGCGGTCGCCGAGACACTCGCCTATCTGCATGAGCGCGAGACGGCACACTACCCGGTCTACCGCCGCGCCACCGTCACGATCGATCTTGTCGGCCACCCGAGCCGGGTGCCGGCCATCGCCTACACGGTGGATCGGCGCCTGCCGGACTACGCCGGCGATCTCACCATCCGCCAGCAGGCGGCCATCGTCTCCGACGCCCGGGGCATCTCCGGCCACAATGCCGACTGCGTGCGCTCGACCGTGCGTCATATCCAGGAGATGGGGCTGCGCGATCCGGCGCTCGAGGCGCTCTTGGCCGAACTGGAAGCCGACTCGGATGACCGCATGGCCGGGGACCCGGCCGGGATGGCGGCGTCGTGAGCCGCGCGGGAGCACCGGCAGTCGACCCCTATCCGGCAGGCGCCGACCACACGCTGGGGGACGGTAACGACGCGCCCTATGCGGTCGGCCGGAAGTTCAACGCCGATGGGTCGGTACGGCGCTTCGCCGGCAACACCGTCATCTGTGCGGTGCCTGAGAACACGGCCCTGTTCGACGCGCTCGTCGCGGTCCAGACGGGCCTGATGGAGGCGCCGTTCGCCGACCCGTTCGCCTTTCTGCCACCGTCGAGCCTGCACATGACCTTGTTCGAGGGGATCAACGATCCCGAACGCACGCCTGAACGCTGGCCGCGGGACCTGCCGCTCGACATGCCGCTCGACACGGTCACCGAGGCCTTCATGGAACGCCTTTCGGGCGTGCAGCTGCCGGCCCAGTTCCGGCTGGTGCCCGACGCCCTGCTCTGCAGTCCGCGGGGCGGCTCGGTCCTGGTGATGCGCGGCCGGTCCGAGGCCGATGAACGCGACCTGCGGGACGCCAGGGACCTGCTTTCGGAGCGATTGCGACACAGCAAGCCGAACCACGCCGGCTACCGGTTCCACATCTCGCTGAGCTATCAGATCCGCTGGCTCGACCGGCCAGCGGCGGACAGGTTGGCGCACGCCAATCTGCGGCTGCTCGAGCGCCTGCGCGGGCAGGCGCCGGAGATCACCGTCGGCACGCCGACGCTCTGCACCTTCGACGATATGACGCGGTTCGACCCCGTGCTGGCGCTCAGCGCCTGACGGGTCGCACCGCCATCAGAACGCGATGACTCAGAACGTGGTGGCGCCGTTGGCTTTCTTGTAGGCGGTGACGTACTCGACGGCCGCCGTCACGCCGCCCGGGGTGTAGGGCACGTCGAGATAGTTGAGCGTCGACTCCACACTGGCGAGCGCGCCGTACAACATCGGTGCGTTCATATCGCCCATATGGCCGATCCGGAACGCGGTACCGCCGAGCTGACCGAGCCCGCCGCCGAGACCGACCATCATCTCGTCCCGACAGATGTCGCGGATCGCATTGGCGTCGATCCCCTCGGCGGTGCGAATCGTGGTCACACCGACCGACCGCTGTTCCGGAATTCGGGCGTTCAGCTCCAGCGCGCCGGCGCCGGACCAGACCTCGACCGCCTTGTGGGTCGCAGTCGACAGCACCCGGTGACGCTCGAAGCAGCGCTCCAGGCCCTCCTCGAACAGGATCCGCAGACCCTCGCGCAACCCGAAGATGTGGAGCTGAGGGGCGGTCCCGCAAAAAGTCCGGTAACCCGGGCCTTTCATGCGCGGCGTCCAGTCCCAGTAGCGCCGGTGGTGTTCGATCGACTGGTGCTGCCTGATGGCCTTTTCGCTCGCGGCCACGAAACCGAGGCCCGGCGCCATCATCAGCCCCTTCTGAGAGGCCGCGATGGTGACGTCCGCCCCCCACTCGTCCATTCGGTACTCGGTGGTGGCGAGCGAGGCGATCGTGTCGACCATCAGCAGGGCCGGGTGACCGGCATCGGTCATCGCCCGGCGCACGGCGGGCACATCCGACGTGATCGACGTTCCGGTATCGGTATGAACCAGCAGCACCGCCTTGATCCGTCGCTCCTTGTCATCCGCCAGGGCCTGACCGACGGCTGCCGGGTACAGCGCTTCGCGCCAACTGCCGGGCACGGTCTGAATGACGATCCCGAGGGCTTCCGCCATGTCGGTCCAACTGCCCGAGAAGTGCCCGCTCTCTGGCACCAGGGCGACGTCACCGGGCCGCAGGACGTTGACCAGGGCCGCTTCCCAGGCTCCGTGGCCGTTGGAGATGTAGGTGAAGAGTTCGCCCTCGGTCTGAACAACCCGACGCAGCCCCTCGAACGCCTCGACCGCTGTCTCAACGAACTCCGGATCGCTCAGATCCATGGTGTTGCGATGCATGGCGTTGAGCACCCGCTGGGGCACGTTGGTCGGCCCGGGCGTGTTCAGGAACTTACGTCCACGCTTCAGCGGGACATTGGGTCGCGCGGCGACGGAATCGGGGGCCATCGGTTCGGCTCCTGAGGGTCTTTGAAGAACTGGGAATCTGGAAGCCGCGGAAGATAGCACCGTTCGCCAGGAATGCCAGTCGCTTGTGGAGACTTTTTGGACCGGCAGGCCGATCAAGGTTCAGCCCGGCGCCGCCGGAATCTGCTGGGTGATACAATGTATGTTGCCGCCGCCGAGCAGAATCTCGCGGGCCGGAATGCCGACCAGCCGGCGGTCGGGCAGGGCTTCGGCGATGATCCGGCAGGCGTCGTCATCGGTCCGCGGATCGAGCAGCGGCACCAGAACACAGCCGTTGGCGAGGTAGAAATTTACATAGGATCCGGCGAGACGGTCGCCGGGCCGGCGACGTTTCGCCCCCGGTTCGACCGCCAGTCCGGCGGCCTCGTCCGCGCTCAGATACAGCGGGCCCGGCATGGGCAGCAGGCGGATGTCGAACGGGGCGCCGGTGCCATCCCGGGCCGCGCGCAGCCCCTCCAGGGCCGCCCGCGACCGCGGGTACTGGGGATCATCGGGGTCGTTGCACCAGTTCAGGAGCACCAGCCCCGGAGCCGGTACGTGGATCAGGTTGTCGACATGCCCGGTCGTCTCATCCTCGAAAACGCCGAGCGGCAGCCAGACAATCTTCTCGGCGCCGGTATAGGCCCGCAGCATGGACTCCGCCCAGTCCTTGCCCCGTGGGCCGTTGCGTCCCGCACTCAGGACACATTCCTCGGTGACGAAGAGCGTGCCGCGGCCGTCCGAATGCAGACCGCCGCCTTCCTGGATCAGCGGCGCCCGGTACCACGGCAACCCTTCCGCTTGCGCAACGGTCGCCGCCACGCGGTCGTCCGCCGCCCAATCGGCATAGAGACCGTGCACCTGCCCGCCCCAGGCGTTGAAGGTCCAGTCGACGGCGCGGCGTGCGCCCGCGGCGTCAACCAGTACGGTCGGGCCGACATCGCGCATCCAGCAATCGTCGCTAGCGACCGCGACGACCCGGACCTCGGGCGGCAGCAGGGCCGTTGCCCGCGCCATCCGGCCGGCGGAAACGCCGACCGTCACCGGTTCGCAGCCGGCAATCGCCGCGGCCACAGCGGCAAAGGCGTGTTCGGCCAGCTCGGCGTCAAGGCGCCAGGTCGAGGGGCGCTCGGGCCACAGCATCCAGGTGCCGGCATGGGGCTCGAACTCCCCCGGCATGCGAAAGCCGTCGTCCTTCGGGGCTCCGGCCAGGGGGGCACGATCCACAGCTGTCTCCGCCGGCCGGCTAGTGGTCTGATCGAAACGTTTGATACCCCAACGTTTCGTGAATCAGCCCACATATTCTATATCATGGTGCGGCGATTCACCGAACGGATGGAATTCATCCGTTCGGATCGCACCACTAGGTTCCCCAGGTCACCCGGTCGGGAAACCGGCGCATCAGCAGGCCGTTGACCCGGTTCTGCAGGCGTTTGGCGGGCACCGGCTTGGTCAGCAGCGCATCCACGCCGAGGCGTTTGGCCTCCTGCACCGTGAAGTCCCCCGCCGAGCCGGACAGCAGAATCACCGGGATGTCGGCCGGAAGCGTTGTCGCGTCCTCGCGAACCCGCTGGAGCAGTTCGAGCCCGTCGGTGCCGTCCGGCCCCTCCAGGCGGGAATCGAGAATGATGAAGGTCGGCACGATCTCCTCGGCCGCGTACAGGGCGGCCGCCGCATTCGCCGCCTCAAGAGGATAGGGCAACCCGAGCTCCGACAGCGTGCGCATCAGGGCTTGCCGATTGTCTTCATCGGGCTCAACCACCAAGCTGAGAAGGCCGTCATAGTCGAAGCGGACCAGCACGCCTTCCATCAGCCGGGTGAGTTTGGTCGTTGTGGACTGCGCCATCGCGCCCCTATCGTATCGCCGCAACTGCCATGCCGCCGAGTCCTGAACGGCGCAAGTCTAGCTCAGTCGCAAAGCCGCAGGGAAGGCACAGGATCGGGGAGGACCAGAGATCAATGGAGGCATTCGAGAGCATCGAAACGCTCCGAGCAACCTATGGTGACGCAAGCGATCTTGCCACTCGCAAAGAGATCGATCATCTCGATCGCCATGCCCGTCACTTCATCGCCCTGGCGCCGTTTCTGGATATTGCCAGCCAGGGCGCCGACGGCCTGGGAGACGTTTCCCCCAAGGGCGACGCCCCCGGATTCGTTCTGGTGCTGGATGATCGCACGCTGCTGATCCCCGATCGGCCGGGCAACAACCGTCTCGACACTTTGAGCAACATCTTCCACCACGACGGGGTCGGTCTGTTGTTCATGGTGCCGGGGGTCAATGAAACGCTGCGGGTGAACGGCCGCGCCCGCATCGTGTCCGACCACGAAGTTCTGGCGCCAACGGCTGTTCGAGAGCGGCTGCCGAAGAGCGGGATCCTGGTCGCCGTCGAGCAGGTCTATCTGCACTGCGCCAAGGCGCTGGTGCGCAGCAGGCTCTGGCAGGACGACTACCGGGTCGAGCGGTCGACCCTGCCGCCCCTCGGCCAGATGATCGCGGATCAGGTCCAGGGCGTCGACGTCGAGGCGGCGGAAGCCCGGATCCAGGATTCGCTGAAGAACAACCTATACTAGGCGGCAGCGGCGCGTGGCGGGGCGCCACCGCCGCCGGCTGCTCCGGTGACGGCTTGTGAAGGTCGGCGGTTTGTTCGCGACCCAGATCAGGAACCGGGCGACCTCCGGATGGTCCCGCAGCTTGTCCGCCGTGTCGTAGGACGCGGCCAGCGTCCGCTCGTCGAACAGCGCATGGATCTTGCGGTGGCAGATCGTGTGGATCGGCTCGGCCACACGGCCACCGCGGCTCCTGGGCACCCAGTGATGCCGATTGACGCTCGGTCCGGCAACCATCGCGCGCCCGCACAGCGGACACGGACCCTGTTCGTCCGCGTCACGCAATGCGAAACCGCCCGTCAGTAGCCAAGGCCGGCGGCCGGACGCTCATCGGTGAAGGTCACGTGGACCTGCCCCGCACCGGGCACGGAGTTCGAGAACTCCGAGGTGAACGGGGTCTTCTCGTCCGGCAGCAGCTGGTAGGTGTCCGGCACGATCAACCAGCTCGTCAGCTCGGTCCCGTCCGCGCCGAGAATGGTGGCGCGAACCGACAGCAGGCTGACCAGGGTTTCCGTCGGGTTGCGGATCTCGCCGGCGACCACCAGGACCTCGACCGTGCCCTCCTGGCGGCGGTGCACATGCACGTTCTGCAGCACCAGGTCCTCACCGGGGACCGGGACGTGCAGGCCGATGGTGTCATAGAGCAGGGCACTGGGCGGCCAGGCGGGCACGAGACTGGTCCGCGCACCGAGCAAGCCGGCGGGAATCAGCACGGCCAAGGCCACCAGCACATAGAGGGCGATCGGCCGGGACTTTTTCTCCGCCTTGCGCGCCTGGAAACCGCGGAACCCGGAGACGTCGCCCAACGGCGGGGGATCGATCGCCTCGTCGTCGCCCTCCGCCGCCTCCGCGGACTCGCCCTCGTCCAGCGGCTCCGCTTCGGCTGCCGCCTCGGCCGGCGGCTCCTCGTCGGCCGCCGCTTCCTCGACAGGTTCCGCCGCTGCCGGCTTCTCCTTCTTCGGCGCGGCGCGCTTGGGGATCGGCTTCTGGAACCACTGATGCTCGCAGTTGCTGCACTTGAGTTTGCGTCCCTTGGCGCCAAGCGCCTTGTCGGGGACCTTGAAGCCTTGCTCACATTTCGGGCACTTGACGTGCATACCACCCCTCGGTTCCGTGCGGCCGGGAGTATAGCCCGCCCACGGATAACGGCCAAAGCGACGGTTCATCACCTGTCGAGGCGGCTGGCAGCAGTTCCATTGTCGATAGTTCCATTGTTCGCGGGCACCGCGTACGGTCGCCCGGAAACAGAGACCTGCGGAGGAACCCAATGAGCAACGGCAAGACCGCCATCGTCACAGGTGCTGGATCCGGGATCGGCAAACGCAGTGCGCTGGCGCTGCTGGCGGCGGGCTACTCCGTTGCCCTCGCAGGCCGCCGTGCCGATGCCCTGGAGCAGACCAAGAGCGAAGCCGGTGCCGCCAGCGGTCGCGCCCTGCCGGTGCCGACCGACGTCACCGACAGCGCCGGTGTGAAGGCCCTGTTCGATGCAACAACGGCCGCGTTCGGACGGGTTGACGTGGTGTTCAACAATGCGGGCATGAACGCGCCGGGCATCCCGATGGAGGATCTGACCGACGACCAGTGGCGGGCCGTGGTCGATGTCAACCTGACCGGCGCGTTCTGGGTGCTCCGCGAGGCTTTCCGGGTCATGAAGGACCAGGATCCGCTGGGCGGGCGCATCATCAACAACGGGTCGATCTCCGCCCATGCGCCCCGACCCGACAGCATCCCCTATACCGCGACCAAACACGCGGTGAGCGGCCTGACCAAGACCGCGGCGCTCGACGGGCGCAAATACAACATCGGGGTCGGTCAGATCGATGTCGGCAATGCCGAGACCGAGTTGGCCGCGCGCATGAAAACCGGTGTCAAGCAGGCCAACGGCGAGATCCAGGCGGAAGCGATGATGGACGCCGACCACGTCGCCGACGCGATCGTGCACATGGCCAGTCTGCCGCTGGACGCGAACATCCTGACCTTGACCGTGATGGCCACCAAGATGCCGTTCGTCGGCCGCGGCTGACGGCGATTCGACCCCTCGGCCGCGCCGGTCGCGCCCCGGCAATCCACGCAATTCCCCGGCTCCCGGGCGCGGCGGTGACCCCGGGGGGCGGCGATGCTATGCGGGTGGGATGTCCTTAGACTTGGTCCCGCCCCCATCCTCGCCGCTCTCCCCAGGCGCCGAGCCCTGTCCGCACAGCGCCTTGCGCAGTACGTTCGGCTTCGAAACGTTCAGACCTGGTCAGGAAACCGTGATCGCCAGTCTGCTGGCCGGCCGGGACACCGTCGCGGTCATGCCGACCGGGGCGGGGAAGTCCCTGTGCTTTCAGCTGCCGGCGGTGATGGAAGGCGGTCTCACGGTGGTGGTGTCGCCGCTGATCGCGCTGATGGACGATCAGGTCCGCAGCCTGCGTCTGCAGGGTGTCGCCGCCGCCGCCATGCATTCCGCGCAGCCGCGCGAGAAGACCGCCGACGCCTGGCGCCAGGCAAGGGAGGGCACGCTCAGCCTGCTGTACATCGCGCCCGAGCGCCTCGCCCTCGACGGCATTCTCGACGAGCTTGCGGCCATCGGCGTGCAGCGGCTGGTGGTCGACGAGGCCCATTGCATCAGCCAATGGGGCCACGCCTTCCGGCCCGAGTACCTGGCGCTGGCCCGGGTCCGCGAGCGGCTGGCCGGCGTGCCGATCGCCGCCTTCACCGCCACCGCCGATGCCGCCACCCGGCGTGACATCGTCGACCAGCTCTGTTGCGGCGACGCCGAGGTTTTCGTCTTCGGTTTCGACCGTCCGAACCTGGACATCCGGATCTCGGAGAAACGCAATCCGAGCCGGCAGCTTCTCGACTTTCTCGAACAGCACCGCGGAGAGAGCGGGATCGTCTACTGCCTGTCCCGACGGGCGACCGAGGAGACCGCAGCGACGCTGGCGGCAAAGGGCTTCGAGGCGATCCCCTACCATGCCGGGCTCGACCCGGAGGTCCGGGCCGCCAACCAGGAACGCTTCGTCAACGACGAGGGCATCGTGGTCTGCGCGACCATCGCCTTCGGCATGGGCATCGACAAACCCGATGTCCGGTTCGTCTTCCACACCGACGTCCCCGGGTCGGTCGAGGCATATTATCAGGAAATCGGCCGTGCCGGACGGGACGGCGCACCAACCACCGTCCACATGCTCTACGGCCTCGCGGATATCCGCCAGCGTCGCCGGTTCATCGACGAAAGCGGGGCGAGTGACGACCAGCTCCGGGTCGAGCATCGCCGCCTCAACGCCTTGCTCGGAATTTGCGAGACCGCCGGATGCCGGCGCCAGGCGTTGCTGGCCACGCTGGGCGAGACCCTGGAAACGCGGTGCGGCAACTGCGACACCTGCCGCGAGCCGCCGGAGTGCATCGACGGCACGGTCCCGGCCCAGAAAGTGCTGTCCGCGATCCTGCGGACCGGTCAGCGGTTCGGAGCCGGGCACATCGTCGACATCCTGGTCGGCGGTCGTACCGAAGCGGTGCAGCGCCATGGCCACGACGCGCTGCCGACATTCGCGATCGGCACCGAGTTTGACCGCGACGGCTGGCGGTCCGTGGTCCGCCAGCTGACCGCCAGCGGCGTCATCGCGATCGATTCGGCAGGCTATGGCGGTCTGATGGTCGGCGAGTCCGGGCGGCCGGTGCTCAAAGGCGAGGAGACGGTGGTCCTGCGCCGCCCCACCCGGACCAAGAAGGGCCCCCGGACCGCGACCCAGGCCCGCCGGGACGTCTCGCCCGAGAACGCCTCCCTCTTCGCCCGGCTGAAGGCGGAGCGCCTGACCATCGCTCGCGAGCTCTCGCTGCCGCCTTACACCGTGCTGCATGACCGCTCGCTGGTCGAACTGGCCGAGCGCCGGCCGACGACGCTGGCCGGTTTCGCCGAGATTCATGGCGTCGGCGAGGCCAAGCTCGAGAAGTTCGGCGCCCGGTTCCTGGCGGTGATCAACACCATGGGATAAACACCGTGGGATGACGTCCCGCGCCCGGTTCGCCAAGCCCGACATCGCCGTCGACCGGCTCCCCGACGGCACCTTCCGGCTCCGCTCCCGGGTGCCGTTGGCCGACCATCCGGACACTCTGTACAGCGCTCTGGAGCATTGGGCCCAGGCGGCGCCGGAGCGCCCGTTCCTTGCAGAGCGCAGCGGCAACGGCTGGCGGAGGATCAGCTTCACCGAGACCCGGCGCATCAGCATGGCGGTCGCCGGGTATCTCCGCACCCACCGGATCCGGAGCGTGATGTGCCTGTCGGAGAACTCCATCGACCAGGCGCTGCTGATGTTCGGCGCCTTCCGCGCCGGCGTGCCCTTCTGTCCGGTCTCACCGGCCTATGCCCTGTTATCGCGCGACTTCGCCAAGCTCGGTGCCATCGTCAGTACGGTCGCGCCGGACCTGGTCCTGGCTGCCGGTCTGGACCGCTTCACCGCCGCGCGCCAGGCGGTTGATTTCGGAGCGGCAACATTCCTCGGAGATCTCGCCACACTCGATTCCGGTGATCCGGAGGTGCCGCCGCCGGTGGCGCGCACCGCGACGGCGAAACTGCTGTTCACGTCGGGGTCGACCGGCGTGCCGAAAGGCGTGATCACGACCCACGGGATGCTGACCGCGAACCAGGCCATGCTCGGCCAGATCTGGCCGTTCCTGCGGGAGCGGCCACCGATTTTCCTGGACTGGCTTCCCTGGAGCCACACGTTCGGCGGCAGCCAGAACCTGGGTCTCGCCGCCACCTACGGCGGCACCCTCTACATCGATGACGGGCGACCCACGCCCCACGGCATCGCACGCACCGTCGAGAACCTGCGCTCGCTGTCACCGACCCTGCACTTCAACGTCCCCCGCGGCCTGGACATGCTGTTGCCGGAGTTGGAACGGGATCCGGCCCTGCGGGATCACCTGTTCGCCGATCTCGACCTGGTGTTCTATGCCGGCGCCAGCCTGCCGGCGAGCCTCTGGCAGCGCATCGAGCGTCTCGCTATGACCGCCACCGGAGACCGCCCGGTCCTGACGACCTGCTACGGCGCGACGGAGACCGCGCCCCTGGCGCTGGCGGCCCACTTTCCTCTGGAGCGCGCCGATACCGTCGGAGTACCGGTGCCCGGCGTCGAGATGAAGCTGATCCCCGCCGGGGACAAGCATGAAATCGCCATCCGCGGGCCGGCGGTGACGCCGGGCTACGCCGGGCGTCCCGACCTGACCGGTCAAGCGTTCGATCCGGAGGGCTATTTCCTGACCGGCGATGCCGGTCGGCTGGCCGACCCGGGCGATCCGAACCGCGGCATTGCTTTCGACGGGCGCCTGGCCGAGGACTTTAAACTGTCGAGCGGGACCTGGGTCAGCGCCGGCGCTCTTCGCCTCGCCCTGATCAGCGCCGGCGGCAGTGCCATCAGCGATCTGGTCATCGCCGGGCACGACCGGTCCGAGATCGGCATCCTGGTCTTCGGCCCTCCCGACACCGGCGGCCAAGGGATCGACGTCATCGAGGCGATCCAAACCGGGCTGCGCCGGCACAACGCGGACAATCCCAGATCCAGCACGCGGGTCGCCCGGGCCCTGGTGCTGACCGATCCGCCCTCGGTTGATGCCGGCGAGATCACCGACAAGGGATATCTGAATCAGCGCCGGATCCTGGACTGCAGAGGGGACTGGGTCGCGGAACTGTTCGCCGACCCGCCCGGCACCGATGTGATCGTGATCGACTGATCGCATCGGCCCCCGAATCGGCCAGCGGATCAGATTGGATCAACCCGGCGCTCTCGGTGTATCACAGCCTTTGATCGCAAGAGCTCCAGTTCACGATGGCCCCTGATCAAGTCGCCACACTTACCCTGCTGACCGCGGTTGTCGCGCTGTTCATCTGGGGACGCTGGCGGGTCGACATCGTCGCCCTGGCGGCCCTGGTGGCCGCCGTCCTTCTGGGCCTGGTACCGGCGGCCGAAGCGTTCTCCGGGTTCGGTCACCCGGCGGTGATCACGGTTGCCGCCGTCCTGGCGATCTCATCCGCGCTGGCCCGCTCGGGCCTGGTCGACCTGATGGCGGCGAGGATCGAGCGGGTTGTCCACGGTCGGATCGTTCAGCTCGGAGCGCTGTCGGCGCTCGGCGGCACCATGTCGGGGTTCATGAACAATGTCGGTGCTCTGGCATTGCTGATGCCGGTCGCCCTGTCGATGGCCCGGCGTACCGGCTACGCGCCGGCCCTGGTCCTGATGCCGCTGTCGTTCGCGACGATCCTGGGCGGCCTGGTCACGCTGATCGGGACACCGCCCAATGTGCTGATCGCGGACTACCGCCGGGAGGTCACGGGGACGTCGTTCGCCCTGTTCGATTTCGCCTGGGTCGGGTTTCCGCTGGCCTGTGCCGGCATTGTCTTCGTGGTGGCGGTCGGCTGGCGACTGCTGCCCGCGTCGGCGAGTGCCGCACCCGGAAGCGACAGCCCGTTCGATATCGAGGGCTACCTGACCGAGGTGCTGGTTCCAGAGGATGCGAAGGCGATCGGCCTGACCCTGGACGAGTTGATCGAAGGCCAGGAACCGGCGCCCCATGTGGACGCCATCGTGCGGGGCCGCACCCGGGTGATCCGCCGCCTGCGCCACGCCAGGCTGCAGGCCGGTGATGTGCTGCTGGTGCATGGCGAGACCGAGGCGATCGAGGGGCTGGTTGCCCAGGGCCTGACCCTGGTGGCGGCCAAGCAGCTGGAGAACGAGGACAGCGCCGGACCGATCGACCGGGCCGCGTTGACCACGATCGAGGCGGTGGTGCCGCCACGGTCCTGGATCGAGGGCCGATCGGCCCTGACCACGCAGTTGCGTTCGCGCTACGGGATCAATCTGCTGGCGGTGGCCCGGGCCGGTGAGCGGATCGCCGGGCGGCTGCGCGACGTTCGGTTTCGGGCCGGCGACGTCGTGCTGCTGCAGGGTTCACGCGATCAGCTGTCGGACACCGTGCGGGCGCTCGGCTGTCTGCCCCTGGCCGAACGCAAGTTGGCTCTCGAGCCTCAGCGGGCGTTCGTGCCGCTGGTCCTGTTCGGCGCTGCGATCCTGGCGACGGTTTCGGGGGTGCTGCCGGCGGCGATCGCCCTGACCGGTGGTCTGGTCGCCATGGTGCTGGCCCGGGTCATCACCATGCGCGAAGTGTACGAGGCCGTCGACTGGCAGGTCGTCGTGCTGCTGGCGGCGATGATCCCCGTGGGCGCTGCCATCGTGACCACCGGAACGGCAGGGCTGATCGGCGGCGGAATCGCCGCCCTGGCCGGGGATGCCAGCGCACACCTGCTGCTCGCCCTGGTGCTGATCGTGACGATGACGCTGAGCGACATCATGAACAATGCCGCCACCGCGGTGGTGATGGCGCCGATCAGCGTCGCCCTGGCGCAGTCGGTTCAGGTCAGCCCCGACCCGATGCTGATGGCCGTCGCGGTCGGCGCGTCCTCGGCCTTCCTGACCCCGATCGGCCACCAGAACAATTTGCTGGTGATGGGTCCGGGCGGCTACCGGTTCGGCGACTACTGGCGCATGGGCCTGCCGCTTGAGGTTCTGCTGGTCGGGCTGGGGGTCTGGCTGATCCCGATCGCCTGGCCGTTCTGAGAGGCCAAACCGGATGCGCGACGACATGCACCGCAACCGGATTCCGCTTCTGCTGCTGCTGATGCTCGGCAACCTCTGGGGATTGTCGTTCTCGCTCTCCAAGCTCGCGGTCACCGGCGGGGTCAATCCGATCGCCTACGCCTGGTGGCAGTCGACCGGGGCATCGCTGTTCCTGTTTCTGATGTGCCGGCGCGCCGGCATCCGGCTGCCGACCGGCCGGCGCCACCTGCTGCTCTACTGTGCCACCGGCCTGGCGGGTCTGGCCCTGCCCAACGTCAACATCGTGATGACGGCGCAGTACCTGCCGGCCGGCGTGCTGGCGACCCTGGTGACGACAGTGCCGCTGATGACCTTCGCGATGGCGGTGGCGCTGGGCGACCAGCGCTTCAGCTTCTGGGCACTGTGCGGTCTTTCCTTCGGCGCCGTCGGGGTGCTGCTGCTGATCGGGCCGACCGCCAGCCTGCCGGATCCCAGCGCCGCGGCCTGGGTCCCGGTGGCCATGATCACGCCGGTGCTCTACGCCACCAGCACGATCCTGGCGGCCCGTCTGCGCCCGCCCGGCACACCGTCTCTGGCGGCGGCCTGGGGTCTGGTCACCGCGGCCTCGATCATGCTGCTGCCGGTGATGTTGGCGACCGGCACGTTCCGCCCGCTGTTCGCCGATGGGATCACACCCGCCGATAGCGCGATGGCCGGGCAGATCGTGATCACCTGCATCGCCTATGTTCTGTATTTCGAGATCATCGACCGGGCAGGGCCGGTCTACGTCAGCCAGGTCGGCTACATCGTCAACGTGTTCGGCCTGCTATGGGGCTTCGTTGTGTTCGCCGAAGTCCCGTCCCCCTGGCTCTGGGCAACCGTCGGCCTGGTGTTCGCCGGCGTGTATCTGGTGCACCACCACAATCGCTGAGCGGCCGCACCGGCGGTCCCGGTGTCGCCAGTTCCGGCCGGGACTGCCGCGACGGACCTCTATGTCCGCCGCGGCACCTGTCCCCTGAAGCGGACGGTCAGGCCGCCATCGCGGGCAGCCGGAAGTCCACCTTCGCCATGTCGGCGACCAGTTGCTCGGCCTTGTCGGCCGGCAACGGCAGAAATGGTGCCCGCACGTTGCGCCACGCCGCCTTGCCGCTTTCGCGCGCCAGCAGTTCCTTCAGTGCCGCCGCCGCCGGATAGGCCTGAAGGGCCAGCCGCTGGGCAGTCAGCTGCTCCTGCAGGCCGTCGGCATCGCTCGCACCCGCCCTCCAGGCAGCGTAAACAGCGCCGCACATGACGGAGGTGCAGTTACCGGTGGCGGTGATCGTACCGACGCCGCCGGCGCGCAGAATGTCGAGCAGATAGCGCTCGGTGCCGGCGAACACGTCGAAGCCATCGAACCGCTCGGCCATGGCCTTCATGTTCTCGAAATCGCCGGAGCTGTCCTTGACCCCGCAGAACGTGCCCGGGAAGTCCTTCAGGAGACGCTCGATCAGGTCATGGCTGAACGGCACCGCCGACATCTGAGGGAAATGATACAGGTAGAATTTGAGCCGGCTGTCACCGACCGCCTCCAGGGTCCGTGCGAAATGCGCGTAGAGGCCGTCATCGCTCGGGTTCTTGTAGTAGAACGGCGGCAGCATCAGGGCCGACTCGATCCCGATCTCCAGGGTCTTGCGGGTCAATGCCACCGTTTCCGGAAGGGCGCAGCAGCCGGTGCCGATCATCAGCCGGTCCTTCGGCAGGTCGGACGCTCCGAGCGCATCCAGGAAGGCCAGGCGCTCGTCGACCGACAGCGAGTTGGCTTCTCCGGTCGTGCCGAACAGCAGAACCCCGTCGCATCCGTTCGCCAGCAGCCACTTCGTGTGCGCCAGGGTGCCGTCCACATCGATGGAAATGTCGTCACGGAATGCGGTCAGGCCCGCAGCCATAACGCCGGTGATCCGTTCGCCCATGGGTATCCTCCGGAGGTTCTCGATAGGGCCGGCACCATAATCGCGCGGCCGAGGGCGATCAAGCGGCCTCGGCCTTGGACCGAACGGCGCAGAGACCAAACCGGCGCCGGCGGGATAGTTTTTTCTTTTTCAGATCGTTACGGGCAATATCGTGCGGAAATCAGCCGCCGACATGCTCTCTCAGCTGCCGGGCGAGCGCCTCCGGTTCGGTGCCATGGCTGAAATGCGCGGCGTAGCGACCCTGCGGGTCCATCAGGTAGGTGATGGTCGAGTGGTCCATCAGATAGTCGGTGTACTGCTCGCTTTCCGCCTTGGCGTAGTAGACCCGATAGGCCCGCGCGACGGCGGCGATCTGCTCGGGCGTACCGGTCAGCATCTGAAAGCTCGGATGGAAATGCTCGTGATAGGCCGCCATCTGCTCAACCGTGTCGCGTTCGGGGTCGACGGTGATGAAGATCGGCGTGATCTTGTCGCCCGCGGGGCCCAGCGAGTCCATGGCGGCCGTCACTGTCGAAAGGGTCGCCGGGCAGAAGTCCGGGCAGAAGGTGTACCCGAAGAACACGAGCTGCCAGCGCCCGGCGTAGCTCTCCTGCGTCACCGCGCGACCGGTGTGGTCGGTCAACGTGTACGGCCCGCCGATCTCGACCGTTCCCGTCCCCGGCCGGCTCTGCCAGACGAAGTAGCCGGCAGTGACCGTCGCGACCAGCGCTGCGGTCAGCAACGTGACGGTGAAGAAGAACATGCGACTGGACATTCTCGAGACCTCTGTACCCGTACTGCGCCCTAGAGCGTGGCATATGGGAATCGGCCGGAAACATCAAAGCTTCGAGATGTCGCAGACCGGTTACCGCCGCTGATTGCTGAAACGCGGCCGGCGGCGTAGCGTTCCATCCATGTCGCAAGAACAGACCATCCGGGTGTTCGTCGGCACCGACGAGTCCCGCCGGCTGGCGGAGACCCTGGCCGAGGTGTTCGCGCCACGCCTGACCGTCGCGGTCACGCTGTCCGCGGGTCTCCGCCCACCGCGCGGTTGTCTGGTGGACCGGGTGGCGGACACCACGATCGGCTCGGTCGAGGCGGTGGTCGACGGCCTGGATCCGTTCGCGCTTGATACGATCCGGGCGGTGCGGGCCAGTACCCGCAAGGCCGGTCTGCCGCGGCTGGCCTTCCGGCCGAGGGGCTGGGAACGCCACCCGCTGGACCGCTGGGTCGAGGTGCGCGACCTTGCCGGTGCGGTCAACGCGGTCGCATCCGTGGCGCGCACCGCTCTGCTGTGGCTGCCGCCCAGCGATGTCGCCGCCTTCGAAACCGTCGGTGGCCTCAGGTTCCCGACCCGCCTGTCCAGAAACCCGGCGCAATGGTCGTTGCCGCCCAGGTTCGAACCCTGTGTGATCCCGCCGCCCTACAGCATTGCCGGGGACACCGCGCTGCTGCGGCGCTGTCAGGCGCAGGCCGTGGTGATGCGGGCGACCGGCGCCGCGGCCGACGCACCCCTGGTTCATGCCGCGCGCGCGCTGGACCTTCCCATCGTCATGATCCGGCGTCCGATCGACCGGGGGGACGTCCCGGCCCGGTCGGTCGACGTAGCGATTGATTGGGTGGACTCGATTCTGAACCCGCCCGATTTCTTCAGAAACGCCAGGGAGTTGCGTTGATGAAGCCGATGCCGGCCTGACCGTCGGCATAGAAGTCGATTCGGGTCATCGATACGGTATCGACATGAAATGACAGGGCGGAGGCCGGTGCCAGTCCAAGCGCGTGGGCTAGCGCCGCTCGGATCGAGCCACCGTGCATGACGGCGACGACGTCGCGGTCCGGAAGCCGCGCGCACCACTCCTCGACAGCGCCTGTTACCCGGGCAACGACGTCCACGAAGCTCTCACCGCCCGGCGGCCGTTCCTCGGCCGGCGCCAGCCAGAACCGGCGATAGACCTCCGGATGGCGCGCTCGGATCGCCGCCCGATTCTGCCCCTGCCAATCGCCGAAGGACTGCTCCATCAGCCGCGGCTCGTCGACCACAGGATCGCCGCTGGCGCCTGCGCGCCTTAGGGCGGCGGCGGTCTCGCGGGTGCGCGACAGCGGACTCTGCAGCCAGACCGCGTCAGCCGGCAGCAGCCGGGCGACGGAAGCAAACACCCGGTCGTCGGACACGTCGCATGCGATGTCGTGCTGACCGTAGACCAGACCGTCCGGATTGATCAACGGGGCATGACGCACCAGCCACCAGCGGGTCATCGCAACCATTCGAGCTTCTCCTGAGGGTCAGAACGCTGAAAGACAGGCGGCGACCGCCACCAGAGCGGCGAGTTCGGCTGCCTGCTCGGCGGCGCCGAGGACATCACCGGTCATGCCGCCGATGTACCGGCGGGCCAGCCATCCGACCACCGCAGCCGCGGCCACCGCCGCCGCCGCGGCAATCAGACCGAAGCCGGCGGGCAGCAGGGCCAGGGCCAGAGCGAGCGCGAGGCCGACGGACCACAGCGCGCCGGCCCGGCCCGGTCGACCCGCCAGGCGCGCCAACCCGTCCTCGGCGGCGAACGGCAGGGCCCAGGCCACGGCCGGAATCACCGCGCGGCCCAGCACGTGCGCCACCATCAGCGCGGCGACCCCCTCATCTCCGGCCAGGACCAGGGCTTCGATCTTGGCCGCCAGAACCAGGATCAGGGTGACCACCCCATAGGTTCCGATCCGGCTGTCACGCATGATGCGGATCTTGGCCGCCGGATCCCGGCCGCCCCCGACGCCGTCGACGAAGTCGGCCAGGCCGTCCTCGTGCAGCGCCCCGGTCAGCAGGGCCGCGGCGGCCACCGCGACGATGACCGCCAGAGTGTCCGGCAGGCCCACCGCCTGAGCCACCGTAAGGGCCAGGGCACCCAGAACACCGACCAACAGGCCGACCAATGGAAAGGCCCAGCTCGCCGCCATCAATGGCCTGTCGCCGGTCGGGGGCCCAATCCCCAAGCCATCTATCCGGGGAAGCCGGGTCAGAAACGTGATCGCCAGCATCAAGTCGTCGCGCCAAAGGCGCGAGGGGCCGCCGAATCCGGCGCCGGCTGAAGATCCGTCCCTCGGAGGCTCATCGGTCATCGGGGCCGCACCATTCGGAGGCTGGTGGCTTCTTCCATGCGCTGCGCGTATAGCGTTGCCTGCAACAAAGCAATCCCCGATGCGGCGGGGCGCGCCCGGCAACCCTGAACACGGCTGCAAGCCCGAGGTCTCATGTCCACCACGTTCGACCCCAATGACGCGTCGCTGGAAGAAATCCGCGCCCTGTTCCTGGAGCTTCCGGGCCCCGACCTCGAAGCCGGGACACAGGCCGCCCAGCGCGAAGCCCAACTGACCAAGCCACGCGGCGCACTGGGGCGCCTTGAGGAACTGGCCGCCTGGCTGTGCACCTGGCAGGGCCGCCATCCGCCGCGTATGGCTCATCCGCGCACCGCCGTCTTCGCCGGCAACCATGGAGTCGCCGCGCGCGGCGTTTCCGCCTATCCGGCCGAGGTCACCGCGCAGATGGTGCAGAACTTCGTGGCCGGGGGGGCGGCGGTCAATCAGCTCTGCAAGGCGTTCGACGCCGATCTCCGCGTCTACGAGATGGCGCTCGAGCAGCCGACCCGGGACTTCACCGAAGGCCCGGCGATGACGGACGAGGAGTGCGCCCGCGCCATGGCCTACGGGATGATGGCGGTGGAGCCGAACCTGGACGTGCTGTGCCTCGGCGAAATGGGGATCGCCAACACCACCTCCGCCGCGGCCATGGCCTGCGCCCTGTTCGGCGGCGACGCGAATGACTGGGTCGGCCGCGGTACGGGCGTGACCGGCGAGGCGCTTGCCCGCAAGACCGAGGCGGTCGCGGCAGGCGTTGCGCGCCACGGAGCTGGCGCGGATCCGCTCGACATTCTGGCGGCCCTCGGCGGCCACGAGCTGGCAGCGATCGCCGGGGCGGTGATGGCGGCGCGCCTGGCCCGCACGCCGGTGGTGCTGGATGGTTTCGCCTGCACGGTTGCGGCCGCCGCCCTCTGGAAGGCCGATCCGACCGCGCTCGACCATTGCCTGGTCGCCCACCGCTCTGTCGAGCCGGGACACGGCCGGCTGCTGTCGATCCTGGACAAGGAGCCGCTGTTCGATTTCGCCATGCGCCTTGGCGAAGGATCGGGCGCGACCCTCGCCATCGGCGTGCTGCGGGCGGCCGCCGAATGTCATGCCGGCATGGCCACCTTCGCCGATGCCGGGGTATCCGGTCCGGGCGGTTGACGACCGCAGGCCGCCGCCGCTGACGGGACGACCGATCGTCATCCAGCGCTGGAAACTCCCGACGCGGGCGTCCATCTTCGCACCATGACCCTGGTCCACGACTCGCTCGATCCGATCCGGCCGGCTCCCGGTCGCACCATCAGCGTGCGCACCCTGGTGATGATCCGCTGGATTGCGCTGGCGGGGCAGCTGGCCGCACTGGTGATGGTCGCCTTCGGTCTCGGATCGCCGCTGCCGATGGCGCTGGCCCTGATGGTCGTCGCGGTCTCCGCCGGGCTCAACCTGCGGCTCCAGTTCCGCCACCAGGGCCGCGAACGGTTGGGCGAGAGCGAGGCCGGCTTCTACCTCGCGTTCGACATCATTCAGCTGTCGCTGCTCCTGTTCCTGACCGGGGGGCTGGAGAACCCCTTCGCTCTGATGATGCTGGCCCCGGTCACCGTGTCGGCGACCATCCTCGGTCGGCGCTCGACGGTGAATCTCTGCCTGCTCGCACTGCTCTGCGCCACCGGGCTGGCGGTGACCCACCTGCCCCTGCCCTGGTCGGAAGAGAGTTTCCGCCTGCCCCCGCTTTACGTCACCGGGATCTGGTGCGCCCTGGTGGTGGCGCTGATCTTCAATGCGGCCTACGCCTGGTGGGTGGCGGAAGAAGCACGCCAGCTGTCGACCGCGCTGGCCGCGACCCAACAAGCGCTCGCCCGCGAGCAACGACTGGCCGCCATGGGCGGGATCGCGTCGGCTGCCGCCCACGAGCTCGGGAGCCCGCTGGCAACGATCGCCGTGGTGGCCCGGGAGCTGGCCCGGGAGCTGCCCGCCGACAGCGATGCCGCCGAGGATGCCAAGCTGCTGCTCTCGGAGACCCAGCGCTGCCGGGATATCCTGGCCAGCCTGGGACGCGATCCGGTCCCCGATGCCGGACAGCCCTTTGCCGACGTGCCGGTCGACCTGCTGGTCGAGGAGGCGGCCGCCCCGCACCAGCGCGACGACATCGCCGTCATCGTCGAAGTTCAGGACTCCGACCAAGCCGAAACGGCCGGGACGGAGGCGGCCGAGGACCCGCACGTCCCGGTGATTCCCCGCAGCCCCGAACTGCTGCACGGGATCGGAGCAATCATCCAGAACGCCGTCCAGTTCGCCTCGGCCACGGTAGAGGTCGCCGTGCTGGTGGGCGAGCGGTCCTTGACCATTACGATCGAGGACGATGGCCCCGGTTTTCCCGTGACCCTGTTATCTCGCCTCGGGGAACCCTATGTCTCCGGTCGAGCCTACGAGGACGGGCATATGGGACTCGGGGTGTTCATCGCGATCACCCTTCTCGCGCGAACCGGCGCGACAGTAGACTTCGCCAACCGCAAGGAAGGCGGTGCCCGCGTCGTCGTATCGTGGCCGGACGGTGTGCTGAGGGGAGACCAGACGGCCCCCGCAGAACGCCACCGGTAATCCAATGGGCTTCAGGCTACGTATGAACCGGCATGATCATGGTAGCCGAACAGACCGACACGAAGACCCTGACCGCGCCGGCCGGGGCGGACAACTCGCTTCTGATCGTCGATGACGACGCGCCGTTGCGGAACCGTCTCGGGCGCGCCATGGAACGGCGCGGCTTCGTCGTCCATCTCGCGGAGACGGCCGCGGAAGGCATGGAACTGGCGCGGCGCAGCCGCCCCGCCTACGCCATTCTGGACCTGCGTCTGACCGACGGAAACGGCCTCGACATCGTGCGGGCCTTGCGTGAAGCGCGCGGCGAGGCGCGGATCATCATGCTTACGGGCTACGGCAACATCGCAAGTGCGGTGGCGGCCGTGAAAGCCGGGGTCGTCGACTATCTTCCGAAACCGGCTGACGCCGATGCGATTACGGCCGCCCTGCTCGACCATTCCGACTCCCTGCCACCGCCCCCGGAGAATCCGATGTCAGCGGACCGGGTGCGTTGGGAGCACATTCAGCGAGTCTATGAACAGTGCGACCGCAATGTCTCGGAGACGGCCAGGCGCCTGAAAATGCACCGCCGCACCCTGCAGCGGATCCTGGCCAAGCACGCTCCTCGGGACTGATTCCCGAATCCGGACACCCGGCAACGCAGGATCAGGCGACGCGGCCTTCCTGAGTCAGCAGTTTGTCGACATACCGACCCTGAAACATCGTGATCCCGAGCGCCTGGCCGAAGCGGATCGCCTCGTCGCTGTCGCAACGGCTCAGGATGATGCGGGCGCGGCCGCACCGGTCGATGTGATCTTTCAGTTCCTGGGTCCGGCTTCCGGACAGATCGTCCGCCATGTCGGGTGACCAGATCAGCTTGAGCAGATCCAGCCCTAGACGCTCACGGTCGATGAACTGAAGCGTCAGGTGGTCGAGTCCGTCGAGGCAGATCCGGTAGCCACGCTCGCGCATGAAATCGCGCGCGAACATGTAAGCGCCCATATCGCCGAAGATGTCGATCTTCTGGAGCTCGATCACCACGGTGCCGCGCGCGATCGCCTTCAGGGAACTGTCGAAGTTCAGGAACGGCGGCGACAGAATCGTCTGGACGTTCAGGTTGATGCTGAAGGAACTGGCGATCGAACTGTCATCGTTTCGGACCAGCATCGACAGCATCCGGGAGTCCAGCGTCTGGGTCAGGTGCTGGAACAGCCACAGGTTCGACGCCAGATCGAACTCCGGCAGCACGGACTGCTGGAGATCGGCGATCGAGATGTACAGCTCGCGAAGCACCGGCTGCGGGTTCATGTTGCCCGGCGTGATCGCGCAGACCGGCTGCCGGCGCATCAGATTGGAGAGGTCGGCACGCCGCAGGAAATTCTCCAGCTTGCCGAGCTGTTCGGGGTCGAGCGACTTGCGTGACCCCTTCTGCTTCTGGACGCCCTTTTCGCTGGCGACCGCCAGACGCGCTTTGCCCTCCCGTTCCCGGTGCATCGACTTCACGAGGTCGAGCAACTCGTCGTGCTGGGTCTCGACGTTGAACCACGTGCAGAACCGCACCAGGTCCTCTTCCTCGTCGCCCTGGCTGAGCGGGTCCTCGGTGAACAGGTAGCGGACCTTCATGATTGCCGCGTCGATGTCCTCGATCGCGGCGTCCTTGCAGATGAAGAACAGGTCGGAGTTCGAGAGGATGAAAATCTGCCCCTCGTAATTGTTCACCATGCCTTCGAAAGTCGCCGCGGCGATCCGGATATGGTGGTCCTGGCGGTTCTGGGGGCGCAGGCGCGACAGATGGATATGAACCGCCATACGACCTTCGAGATTGCGGCCCAATCTCTGCAGGTAGTCGAGCAGGAGATATTCCTGACTCGGTCCGCGCGATCTGTTCTGAACTTGGCTGAGCGCCATGGCTGCCCTGTCGTCTGCTGATCTCATACGCCCCTGTCGCGCTCGACGGGCACACCCCAAATTACGCTAACATTACGGTCGTAAAACGTAAACGCGGCGTTAAGACGAATACTCGACCAAATACCCGTACCGGTTCCTATAGGCCTTCGCACTCACGAGCGAAACCGCCGATCCCGATCATACTTGAGAAAGTCTCTTAAAGTCAATCAGTTAGACGTTGAGCTTCAGGTCGATTTCGCTCTTCCATCGGCAATCCACGCCACGCGGCATGCTGGACCTATCACCGATGCGGGTCGGCCTGGGACAGTGTTTCATTCAACGATTTAGCCGCCGGGCGGTCAGATCAACGTCCAGTCCTGCGGAACGTTGCCGACGACCTCGAACTCGGGGCTCTCGCCGTCCAGGTCGATCACGCCGATCCGCCCGTCCTGATGCTGCAGAACCAGTTCCTGCGCCCCGCCCGCCTCGACCTGGGCGACATCGGCCAGGCTCCAGGTGCTGTCGACCGCCAGATCCTTGGTGATCTCGAGCGAGACTGAGTCCATCTGCCAGATCGTCAGCGCGTCGGTCGACCGCCAGACGATATCCGTGTCGCCGTCGCCGTCGACATCCTCGACCGCGTCCACCGTCCAGTTCGGGTCCACGTTCCAGACCGACGTGCTGGAGTCGACCTCGGCGCCGTCCATCTCCAGAACCGAGACCGCACCCGAGGAGTCTCGCACCAACAGATCGTCGCTGTTGTCGCCGGTGAAGTCGGCCGCCGCCAGGACTTCCGTGCCGGCACCGAGTGCGAGCGCATCACCCTCGGACGGCCCTTGTGGATCGGTGATCTGCGTCCACACGGTCAGATCACCGGACGCGCCATCACGCCAGAGCAGATCGGTCGCCCCGTCGCCGTCGAAATCGCCAGTCGCTGCAACCGCCCAATCGGCATCCACAGTGCGCGTCAAACCGGCGGTCGCCTGGCCATCACCGCCCAAAGCCCAGACGGAGACCGAGTTGGCGTCTCCGGCCAGCAGCAAGTCGTCGCGGCCGTCGCCGTCGAAATCACCGATCGCCGACACCGTCGCATCGGCCGGAAGGCCCGATTGGGTCCCACCGTCGCTGATGCCGTTGCCGTCAACGGCGACCACACGGGCCCCGCCACCGGCGGTGTCTTGAACCAGCAGATCATCCGCCTGGCCATCGGCATCGAAGTCGCCACGACCGAGCACCCGCTCGCTGCCTGCCAGGGCGGTGGTTTCAAGAACCGTCGGCCCGTCGGCCAGATCGATGCCAACCGCCCGCACGACGCCGTCCGCGCCCGTGAACGCGACCACGGATCCACCGTCCGTCGATGCGGGCAGCGGCGATAGCAGGTCGCGGACCGGGGCGGCACCAAGCACCAGTTCAACGTTGTCGATCAACGCACCGTAGGTGTCGGACGTTCCGTCCGCATCGTCGCCGATGAACGAGATCGTGTGCCGGCCGACGTCCAGGTTCACGCTCAGCCAGTCGCTGTGCCATTCCTTCACCGCGCCGGACTGCGTGTAGACGGTCTGGCCGTCGATCTCGATGCGGAACTCGCTGGTCTCGGAAATCTGGCTGCCGCGCTGGCGGGCCGCGAAGTCGAAGGACAGGGCGTGTACCCCGGCGCTCTGGACCACGAACGACTGGGTCACCTGGGCGTTGGTGTCGCCCGGGCTGCCACCCAGTTCGGCATGGCTGTCGAGCTCGAGAACCTTGTTCGAGCCGGACCAGCCGTCCGGGCTCTCAGGCACACCGCCATGGCGGCCCTGCTTGATCTCGATCGGCGCCGTACCGATTACCAGGGGCGTCGCATCCTCGGCAATCCAGCCCTCGATCTCGGTGAAGGTGCCCCAGCTGCCGTGGTTCAGCGACGGGGTGTTCTCGAAATCGGCATTGATCAGCAGATTGGCACCGGCAGCGGGCCCGGCGTCGCCGCCGATCACCAACTGCTCGATTTCCCGCACCTCGACGCCGTCCAGGTCGTCGATGCTGTCTATATAAAGGGTGTCGAAGCCGTCGCCACCGACCAGGCTGGTGTCGCCGGCACCACCGAACAGGGCGTCATTGCCGGCCCCGCCGGACAGTGCGTCGCTGCCAAGGCCGCCCGACAGCGTATCCGCACCCTGCCCGCCGGAGAGTACGTCGTTGCCCTCGCCACCGACCAGCAGGTCGCCGGCGCCAGGCTCGACCGGGGCCGGCGTGACCGAGATGTTCTTGATCAGGTAATCGCTGCTGTCGCCCGTGCCGGTCTGGGACACGCCGCCATAGGGGAGAGCGGTGAACACCAGTTTGTCGAAGGTCGTGCCCGGATCAATCGAGACGTTGGCCGTGATCCCATGGGTGGCGAAGATGTCACCTTCATCGACCAGCACGCCGTTGCTGTAAGCCGCCCAATGGCCGACCTCGCCACCGCTGCCCTCGTTCGGGAACAGGCGGTCGATGTCGATATTCGCCGACTGGGCCGGATTGTCGAGGTTGACGATCAGCTGTTCGGACAGGCCGGCACTGGCGTCATAGCCAAGCTGCACCGACGGACCGCCGGTGAAGCCATCGACACCGAGCCGGTCACCCGAGGTCGAGACATGATCGACGCTCGGGTCGCTCAGTGAGCCGTCGACGATCCTGCGGCCCAGGATCGAGAACCCTGAACCCGTGTCATCGAAATTCGACCCGTCGATTTCGAAGGGCGTCGGTGCCGGACCGTCGCCACCACCATCGCCGATCAGCGTGTCGTCACCCGCGCCACCGGACAGCACGTCACTGCCACCACCACCGATCAGCAGGTCGTTGCCATCACCCTGGTTGGCCGGGGCCGGCGTGACCGAGATGTTCTTGATCAGGTAGTCGCTGCTGTCGCCGGTCGTGGTCTGGGACACGCCGCCATAGGGCAGGGCGGTGAACACCAGCTTGTCGAAGGTCGTGCCCGGGTCGATCGAGACGTTGGCCGTGATCCCGTGGGTGGCGAAGATGTCGCCCTCGTCGACCAGCGCCCCATCCTTGTAGACGGCCCAGTGACCGACCTCACCGCCGCTGCCCTCGTTCGGGAACAGGCGGTCGATGTCGACCGTCGCCGACTGCGCCGGACTGTCGAGGTTGACGATGAGCTGTTCGGACAGGCCGGCGCTGGCGTCATAGCCGAGCTGCACCGACGGACCGCCAGTCGCGCCGTCGACGCCGATCCGGTCGCCCGAGGTCGACACATGGTCGACGATCGGATCGCTCAGCGCACCGTCGACGATCTTGCGGCCGGTGATCGAGAAACCGCTGTCGGTATCGGCGAAGTTCGAGCCGTCGATGCTGATGGGCGCCGCCTCGCCGTCATCCGTGCCGCCGCCGTCGCCGATCAGGGTGTCGTTTCCAGCCCCGCCGGAGATCGTATCGGCGCCGCCCCCGCCGGTGATGTGGTCGTCGCCACCCAGACCCGCCATCTCGTCCGCGGCGTCCGTGCCGACCAGGGTGTCGTCACCCTCGGTTCCGGTCAGCGAACCACCGGCGAACGGATTCTCGAACCCGGCGCCCTCGAGGTAGTCCATATCGGCGGCATTCGGGTTCGACGCCTTGGTCTCCTGGCGGGCGGCACCGTTCAGGTCGTAGCGCACGACCATGGTGCCGCTGCCGGCCTCGCTCCAGAAGAAGCTGTCCCTCGGCGGGGCCGAAACCGGACCGTCCTGGGGATCGTCGACCCCGTAGAGGTCGGCGGTCGCTTCGATGGTCTCGTCGTTCGGATTGCGCAGGCGCCAGACCTGCTCGTAGTCACCGTCGCCGTCGAGATCGACCTTGCCCATTGCAGTCAGGGTCAGTTTCTCGAGCGTCGACGCCTTGAGCGAGATGTCGGCGACATTGCCCTCACCGGCGGTGACGGTCGCGCTGTCGAAGACTCCGTCCACCTGGAAGCTGGTCTCGGCGACACCGTCGCCGTTGCGATCAAGGCTGACAGTGGTGACGTCGTCGGTCGTCGAAAGCTGAACCTGGAGACGGTTCGGATTGACCCCGCTGACGCGGACCACGTCGTCTTCATCGAAGTCGGTGATCCGGTCGCCCTGGAGATGGTTGCGATGGCCCGCGAAGACGTCAGCGCCGTCACCCCCGGCCAGCGTATCCGCACCGGCGCCGCCGGAGATCGTATCGGCGCCGGCCCCGCCGGAGAGAATGTCGGCGTCGCGGCCGCCCTTCAGCAGGTCATCGTCACCGCCGCCCTTCAGCAGATCGGTGCTATGGCTGCCGGCCAGGCTGTCGGCCCCGTCACCACCGACCAGGGTGTCGTCGTTGCGATGGCCGCGCAGGGAGTCGTCCCCGGCACCGCCGGACAGCGCGTCGTTGCCGCCGCCGCCAATCAGGGTGTCGTTGCCGGCACCACCGGAAACGCTGTCATCGCCGCGCCCGGCATGGATCGAGTCGGCGCCGTCGCCGCCCTGCATCAGATCGGCGCCGCCATTGCCGCGCAGGCTGTCGTCGTCGTCACCGCCCAGCATGGTATCAGCGTCATTGCCACCGGCCAGGGTGTCGTCGCCCGACCCGGCATCCAGGAGATCGTTGCCACCGCCGCCGCGCAGGACGTCGTTACCGGTGCCACCCGACAGCAGGTCATCGGCACGCGATCCGCGCAGACTGTCGTCGCCGGCACCGCCCGACAGGGTGTCGGCCTGATCCCGACCGGACAGGGTGTCGTTGCCGTCGCCACCCCGCAGCAGATCGGCCCCACGACCGCCGTTCAGACGATCGTCGCCATCGCCGCCCAACAGGGTGTCGTCGCCGTCATCGCCGCCGAGCGTGTCGTTGCCGGAGCCGCCGGACAGCAGGTCGTCGCCCCGATGGCCACGCAGGTGGTCGGCATCGCCGCCGCCGGCGACCGTATCGTTGCCCGTGCCACCGTTCAGAACGTCTTCGCCAGCACCACCGGACAGCGAGTCTTCATCGCTGCCGCCGTGCAGGGTGTCGTTGCCGTCGCCGCCGGACAGCAGGTCGTCGCCCTGGTTGCCCCGCAGGAGGTCGGCACCGTCATTGCCGACGATCGCGTCGTTGCCGGTGCCGCCGCTCAACCGGTCGTCGCCGGCACCACCGGAAACCGTATCTTCTTCGCTGCCGCCGCGCAGGGTGTCATTGCCGGCCCCGCCGGACAGGGCGTCGCTGCCCGCCTGGCCCAGGATGTGGTCGGCGCCGTCGCGGCCCAGAACCGTGTCGTCGCCCCCAAGCGCCCGAACCAGATCGTCACCCGCCAGCGCGTCGATGCTATCGTCGCCGGTGGTCCCCCGCAGGGTATCGTCGAATTCGGTCGCTCCGAACGGATCGACGACCGCGTCGCCGAGACGCAGGATCACGCCACCGCCGTCGGTCTCCAGTTCACCGGCCGAGAATTCGCCGGAGACTGTGAAGGTCGCGACGGGGTTGCCCGTGCCGTCATCGCCGATCGCAACGGTGGTCATGCCGCCGGACGGGGTGACTGAAACCGGCGTGGCCGTGTCGGTCAGTCCGGCAATGCGGATCACGTCGCCGTCCGTGTAGTCGCCGATCAGATCGCCAGCCAGATCGCCGAGCGTGCCCTGGAAGGTGTCATTGCCGCTGCCGCCGAACAGGAAGTCGCCGCCATCGCCGCCCGAAAGCAGGTCTTCACCCTGGCCGCCGAACGCCCAATCCGCACCGTCACCGCCCCGCAGGGTGTCCGCGCTGGCGCCCCCGCTGAGCTGGTCAGCACCGTCACCGCCGGACAGCCGGTCAGCACCATCGCCGCCCGCCAGGCGATCCTTGCCGTCACCGCCGGCAAGCTCATCATCGCCGTCGCCGCCGACCAGCGAGTCCTTGCCGTCGCCGCCGACCAGCGTGTCGTTGCCATCGCCACCCCAGGCGCTGTCGTCGCCGTCGCCCGCGTCGACCAGATCGTCCCCGTCCTGGCCGCTGAGCCGGTCGCCGCCATCGCCGCCGGACAGCGCATCGTTCCCGTCGCCGCCCTCCAGCGTGTCGTAGCCATCGCCACCGGACAGAAGATCGTTGCCGTCCTCGCCAAACAGGAGGTCGCCACCATCACCGCCGGAGATCGTGTCGTCGCCGTCGCCGCCGAGGGCGATGTCGCTCGACTCCAGAGCGATGATCACATCGTTGTCGGCGCCGCCCGACAGGGTGTCCATGTCCGGGGTGCCGATCAGGGTGCCATCCGGCAGCGTGTCGTTGCCGTCACCGCCGCTCAGCGTGTCGTTGCCGTCGCCGCCGCTCAGAGTGTCGTTGCCGTCGCCGCCGCTCAGCGTGTCGTTGCCGTCGCCGCCGCTCAGCGTGTCGGTTGCCGTCTTCGCCGCTGACATCCGTAAAGTCGTTGCCGTCATCATCGATACCGACCGTGACCGTCGCATCGCCGCGGTCCCCAGCACGGTAAAGGTCAGATCGCAGCACCATCACCATCGGTATCGACCCCGATCGTGGCGTTGGTCCCGTCATTGCTCACCGCAAAGGCCGAGGCGTCGAGCTGCTGGCCTTGGATGCGGATCGTATCGTCGCTCGCGTAGTCGGCGAGGAAATCTCCGTCACCGGCCACGAATGTGTCGCTGCCGTCGCCACCCACTTGGGTGTCCGCGCCGGCGTCGCCATCCAACAGGTCGTTGCCGGCGCCACCGAACAACCGGTCGGCGCCTTCACCACCTTCGACGGTGTCATCGCCAGCGCCGCCGGACACGGTGTCGTCACCGTCGCCGCCGAAGACGGAATCACCGCCCTCGCCGCCCTGCAACTGGTAGCCGTCGCTGCCGCCGGACAGGGCGTCGGCGCCCGAGCCACCCTGGAGAACATCCGCCCCATCGCCGCCGGACAGGGTGTCGGATTCGTCGCCGCCGTCCAGCGTGTCGTCGCCGCTGCCCCCGGACAGATCATCTGTGCCGGCACCGCCGGACAGGGCGTCGTTGCCCGCACCACCAGACAGCGTGTCGTCACCGTCACCACCGGACAGCTGATCGGCGTCATTGCCACCATTCAGCAGGTCGGAGTCGGCGCCGCCGCTCGTGGTGTCGTCACCGCCCGAGGTCGTGTCATCGCCGCCGCTCGTGGTGTCGTCACCGCCCGAGGTCGTGTCATCGCCGCCGCTCGTGGTGTCGTCGCCGCCCGAGGTCGTGTCATCGCCGCCGCTCGTGGTGTCGTCACCGCCGGAGGTCGTGTCATCGCCGCCGCTCGTGGTGTCGTCGCCGCCCGAGGTCGTGTCGTCACCGCCGCTCGTGGTGTCATCGCCACCCGACGTCGTGTCGTCACCGCCGCTCGTGGTGTCATCGCCACCCGACGTCGTGTCATCGCCGCCGCTCGTGGTGTCGTCACCGCCCGAGGTCGTGTCGTCACCGCCGCTCGTGGCGTCATCGCCACCCGCCGTCGTGTCGTCACCGCCGCTCGTGGTGTCGTCGCCACCAGAGGTCGTGTCGTCGCCGCCGCTCGTGGTGTCGTCGCCACCCGAAGTCGTGTCATCACCGCCGCTCGTGGTGTCGTCGCCACCCGCCGTCGTGTCGTCGCCGCCGCTCGTGGTGTCGTCGCCACCCGCCGTCGTATCGTCGCCGCCGCTCGTGGTGTCGTCACCGGCGCCGCCCGCAACGGTATCGTCACCGGCTCCGCCGGATACCGTGTCGGCCGCCGGCAATGGGCCGGTCGCCGGCTCGAACAGGAAGCGGGTGAATCCGATGCCATCGCCATCGGTTCCCGTCAGCACACCGCCCAGCGCCTGGTCTCCGGAAACCGTGAACGTCACGTTGGCCGCGCCATCCCCGTCGGTATCGACGGCGACCTCGGTGGTTTCGCCGGTCGGCGACCGGGTCAACGTGACAGCCGACTCATCGACCTGCGATCCCTGCAACCGCACGTCATCAAGGGAATCCAGATCGGCGATCCGGTCACCGTCGCCGACCAGGAAACGATCCGCTCCGGCGCCGCCCGTCAAGGTATCCGTGCCGTCGCCCCCATCCAGCAGGTCGTCGCCGGCTCCACCTGAAAGCTGATCGTCACCCGAACCGCCGGCCAAGGTGTCGCGGCCGTCATCGCCCGCGACCGTATCGTTGCCTGACCCGCCGGAGAGCTGGTCTTCGCCTTGGCCGCCCTGAAGCTGGTCATCACCCGCACCGCCGGACACGCTGTCCGCGGCGGCGGCGCCGCTCAGGCTGTCGTTGACATCGCCGCCGGTGATCACGTCATTGCCGCCGGCGCCGCTCAAAACATCGTCACCATCGCCGCCGGTCAGCGTCTGGTTCTCGGTATTCGCGCCGTCATCGCCGAGCAGCGAGTCCTCGCCAGCCCCGCCCAGAACCGTATCGTTGGCGCCGCCGCCGTTCATGGTGTCGTTGCCGTCACCGCCGACCAGCAGATCGTTGCCGTCACCGCCGTCCGCCGAATCCGCACCGGATGCGCCCGTCAGAGTGTCGTCACCGGCATTCCCGAACAGCGTGTCGTCGCCGCTGCCACCGTCGATCGCATCGTTGCCGTCGCCGCCCGACAGGGAATCATTGTCACTGCCGCCCGCGATCGTATCGTCGCCGGCACCACCGGATGCGGTATCGGCACCATCGCCACCATCGACGCTGTCGTTGCCGTCACCGCCGGCAACCGTGTCGTCACCAGCTCCGCCGGACACGGTGTCGTCGCCGGCGCCGCCATCGACGCTGTCATTGCCGTCGCCACCGGCAACCGTGTCGGCACCGTCGTCGCCGGACACCGTGTCGTCGCCGGACCCGCCGTCGACGCTGTCATCGCCGTTACCGCCGGCGACCGTGTCGTCACCGTCACCGCCGTCGACGCTGTCATTGCCGTCGCCACCGGCAACCGTATCGGCGCCGTCGTCGCCCGAAACCGTGTCGTTCCCGGACCCACCATCGACGCTGTCATCGCCGTCGCCGCCGGCAACCGTGTCCTCACCGGCATTCCCCGAAACGGTGTCGTCACCGGTCCCACCGTCGACGCTGTCATTGCCGTCGCCACCGGCAACCGTGTCATTGCCGCCGTCGCCGGACACCGTGTCGTCGCTGGCGCCGCCGTCGACGCTGTCGTTGCCGTCACCGCCGGCGACCGTGTCGTTGCCCTCGTTGCCGGACACCGTGTCGTCGCCGGCCCCGCCATCGACGCTGTCATTGCCGTCGCCACCAGCAACCGTGTCATTGCCGCCGTCGCCGGACACCGTGTCGTCGCTGGCGCCACCGTCGACGCTGTCGTTGCCGTCACCGCCGGCAACCGTGTCCTCACCAGCGTTGCCCGACACCGTGTCGTCACCGGTCCCGCCATCGACGCTGTCATTGCCGTCGCCGCCGGTCAGGGTGTCTTCACCAGCATTGCCCGATACGGTGTCGTCACCCGTACCGCCGTCGATCGAGTCGTTGTCGTCGCCACCGGCGATCGTGTCGTCACCCGCACCGCCGTCGGCATTGTCGGCGCCACTGCCCGCATCGATGCTGTCGTTGCCGTCGCCGCCGGCAATCGTGTCGTCACCGGAATTGCCGGAGAGCGTATCGCCGCCGGACCCGCCATCGATCGAATCATTGCCCGCCCCGCCGGAGACGGAATCGTCGCCCCCGGCGCCGTCGAGGCTGTCATCGCCCGGCGCGCCGAAAATCACGTCGTTGGCGCCGCCGCCCGACAGCGTATCCGCGCCAAGGCCGCCGCTGAGCGTGAGAGCGCCCTCGAGACCCAGGGAGATGTCGGTATAGGTTTCGCCGTCCTCGCCGGTCTCCGAGCTCGTTGCGGCAACGTTATAGTCCCCGGAAACCGTGAAGCTGATGTCACCGGCACCGTCCCCGTCGGTATCGATCGACACCTGGGCAACCGAGCCGTCCTCGCTCTGCTCGACGGTCACGGCGTCGTCGCTGAGCGCCGCCCCTTCGAAGCGCAGGACATCCGCATCGGCGTCGTAATCGGTGACCACATCACCGTCACCGGCGACGAAGGTATCTGATCCGTCACCGCCGGCCAGGGTATCGGCGCCGTCGCCACCATCAATGCGGTCGCTGCCGTCACCGCCATCGATCACATCGTCGCCGTCGCCGCCCAGGACGGTGTCGTCGTCCGCGCCGCCGGACAGGCTGTCGCTCCCGGACCCGCTGTCGAGGTAATCGCGGCCGCCGCCGCTGGCCACGGAATCGTCGCCGGAACCGGCATCGATCCGCATGCCGAGATTGTCGAACTCGATGGTGTCATCGCCGGCCGTGGCCGCGGCACCGACCGTCCTGACGGTGACATTGTTGAGCGTGCTGCCGTCGCTGAATTCGATGTTCTCGATCGTGCGGACCGTGTCGGTCCAGTCCAGCATCTCCACCATGTCGGAGATGCCATCCCAGGATGCCTCGCCATCCGATGCGCCCATCCAGAGGGTCGACCCGTCGAGCCAGAAGGTGACATCGTCGACATTGAGATCGGTCAGCTCGAGCGTGTCGATGCCGCCGAACTCGAGAATCGGACCCGGCGTGGAACCGAGCGGGCTGCGGTACATGTACCAGTATTCGTCGGCGATCGTGTCGCGCCCGTCGCCTGAGCCGTACTGGTAGAGGTCGTCGCCGCCACCGCCGCGCAGCGAGTCGTCGCCGCCGCCGCCGACCAGCGTGTCGTCACCCGGTTCCTCGTTGAAGCGGGACATGCGAATGCCGCCGCTGCCCAACAGAACATCGTCGCCGGCGCCGCCGGAAATCAGGTCGTTGCCGTCGCCGCCGTCGATGGTGTCGGCGCCGTCGCCGCCGAACAGGTTGTCGGCCCCGCTCTGACCCAGAATCGAGTCGTTCCCGTCCTCGCCCAGAATCGAGTCGTCACCATCGCTGGCATTGATCGAGTCGTCACCGGCACCACCGCGGACCGTATCGCTGGCCTCGCCCAGGGACACGGTGTCGTTGCCGCCGCCACCATCGTAGTTGACCGACGACTCGGCCCAGTTCAGGACGTCGTCGCCAGCAGTCCCGCTGAGTGAGTGGAGCATGTCGGTTACCGACATCTCACCGTCGCCGAACTCCAGAGTCTCGACGCGGCGTTCAGCGGTCCGCCAGTCTTCGACGGTGATGACGTCATCCAGTTCGGTCAGATCGCTCGAGCCCGAGCGAATGCCGATCTGCAGATCGTCACCCTCAAGGTTGATCCAGACGTCGTTCTGGCTGATGCCGTCGCCGAAGCGGATCCGGTCGGCGCCGCCATCCTTCAGGACCGGGTTGTCGATATGACCGAGTCCGCTGCGATGATGGTCGTAGTACTCGTCGTGGATGGTGTCCTGGCCGTCGCCCTGATCGAACAGGTAGGTGTCGTCCCCACCGCCGCCACGCATCCGGTCGTCGCCCGCGCCGCCCGACAGCGTGTCAGCGAAGGCCTCCTGGTTGTACGAGCCGATCTCGCCCGCCGAACCGCGCAACTCGTCGTCGCTGTCACCCCCGAGGATCAAATCTTCGCCGGCGCCGCCGTCCAGCGTGTCGTTGCCTGCACCGCCCGAGACCGTGTCGGCGCCGGCACCGGCCGAAACGCTGTCGGACCCGGCACCGCCTGACAGGTCGTCGGTTCCGCTGCCGGACTGGACGACGTCGTTGCCATCGCCACCGGCAACCCGTTTGTCGCCTTTGGTCGAGTTCGGTGTCCCCGTCGCGCAGGGCGATGATCAGGTCTGACCCGTCGATCGAGACCAGCAGGTCCTCACGGGCGATGCCGGCGCCGAAGCGCAGGGTGTCGATCCCGCCGTCCCGCTCCTCCGGGTCGCTGATCGACTGGCTTGCGTTGAGCGGACTGCGGTAGTGGTAGAAGTAGTAATCCTGAATCTCGTCGGCGCCGTCGCCGCGGTTGTAGACGTAGATATCGTTGCCGCCGCCACCGCGCAGGGTATCGGCGCCGAGCCCGCCCGAAAGCAGGTCGTCTCCAGTCGGCTGATTGAAGTCAAACGTGTTGCCCGCGGACCCTTCGATCAGGTCATCGCCGAGGCCGCCCAAAAGGACGTCATTGCCTTCGCGGCCATCCAGAAAATCATTACCGTCACCGCCGAAGAGCGTGTCATTGACACTGCCCCCGAAAAGGGTGTCGTCACCGGCGGTTCCAGACAAGTCGACCATGGGTAGGTTTCTCCCCCCTGAGCCCCACTATCTACTCCCTCAGCCGAACCTCCGCAATTTTTATGCAAATATTTGGTACCTGATATTTTTTCATGTTTTGTTGAATGATTCTCGACCCTTGGAATTGTATTAACGACGGAGTAAACCGATCGCCGTAAACGGTCCCCGAAATGCCGGCAAAAATGCGCATTCAAGAGGCGTGGAATGAACGCTATCTCTCTGTTTGAAAAAGATTTTTCTGATCACGCGGAGATCGTCGGCGCGACCCGACTCGCGGTTGAACAAATATTTCCAGTTTTGGTTAACAGTTGTTCACGAAGTCTTAGGGCCGGTGGCAAGCTGATGTTCTTCGGCAATGGCGGCAGCGCCGCCGATGCCCAGCATCTGGCGACCGAACTGGTGGTGCGCTACATCGGTGACCGGGCAGCAATTGCCGGGTTGGCCCTCACCACCGACACGTCGGCACTGACGGCGGGCGGCAACGATCTCGGAATCGAGCGGATATTCTCGCGCCAGATCGAGGCCCTTGGCCGGCCCGGCGACGTCGCGATCGGGCTGTCGACCTCCGGCCGCTCGCCGAACGTTCTGAAGGCGCTGGAGACCGCACGCGACCTCGGCCTGACGACGGTTGTCTTCACCGGCGCCAATCGGGATGCCGTCGAGCCGCTGGCCGATATCGTCGTCTCGGTCCCGTCGACGGCGACCAACCGGATTCAGGAGATGCACATCCTTATCGGCCACGCGCTGTGCGGGGCGCTCGAGACCGAACTCGGCCTGGTGACCGCGCCATGACGGACGATTCCTTCCTGGCCTCGCTGGTTGAGCGTCTGGCGGGTATCCGGGTTCTGGCTGTCGGTGACCTGATGCTCGACCGCTTCGTCTACGGCGCGGTCGACCGGATCTCACCGGAGGCGCCGGTGCCGGTGCTGCGGATCGACCGCGAAGAGGTGATGCTCGGCGGGGTCGGAAACGTGACCCGCAACCTGCGGGCCCTGGGCGCGTCGGTGTGCCTGGTCTCGCTGGTCGGACGCGACCAGCAGGCGCGGGAAATCAAGGAGTTGCTGCGCCAGGACCTGGAGGTCGAGAGCCATCTGATCGAGGACGACGATCGCCCGACCACCATCAAAACGCGCTACATCGCCGGCGGCCAGCAGATGATGCGGGCCGACCGCGAGCGCGCGGCGACGATCGACCGGCCGGCCGAGGACGACGTAATTGGGCGGGCGGTGGCGGATCTCGATCAGGCCAACGCCCTGATCCTGTCCGACTACGGCAAGGGGATCCTGACCGACCGGGTCGTCCGGGCCCTGATCGACGCCGCCGGAGACCGTGACGTTCCGGTGGTGATCGACCCGAAGGGCAACGACTATTCCGGCTACGCCGGAGCGAGTCTGGTGACCCCGAACCGGCGGGAATTGATGGAGGCCACCCGGCTGCCGGCCACCGACGATACCGGCGTGGTCGCCGCCGCCAGGGCGCTGATCGACGCCAGCGGAGTGAAGGCGGTGCTGGTAACCCGCAGCCAGCACGGCATGACCCTGGTCCAGGACGGCGAGCCCGACGCCCCGGTCCATCTGACCGCCACCGCCCGGGAGGTCTACGACGTCTCCGGCGCCGGCGACACGGTTGCCGCGACGGTCGCCGCCGCGCTCGGTGCCGGGATCGGCATCGAGGACGCCTGTCGGCTTGCCAACACCGCAGCCGGCATCGTCGTCGCCAAGATGGGGACCGCCACGGCAAGTGCTGCCGAGATGGCCGCCGTCCTGCGCCGCAACGAGCGCACCGTCGGCGAGGCCAAGACCAGCACGCTGGAGACCGCGCGCAGCGTGGTATCCGGATGGCGCGAAGCGGGCCTGAAGATCGGTTTCACCAACGGTGTGTTCGATCTGCTGCACCCCGGGCATATCTCACTGCTCCGGCAGGCCAAATCCCAGTGCGACCGCCTGGTTGTGGCCATCAACAGCGATGCGTCGGTCAAGCGGCTGAAGGGGGAGAACCGGCCGATTCAGAACGACGCGGCACGCGCCCTCGTTCTGGGCTCGCTCGCATCCGTCGATCTGGTGGTGATTTTCGCGGAGGACACACCGCTCGCGGTCCTCGAGGCCCTGCGGCCCGACCTGCTGGTCAAAGGGGCGGACTACACGGTGGACCGGGTCGTCGGCGCCGATCTGGTCCAGTCCTATGGGGGACGCGTGCTGCTGGCGGATCTCGCCGCAGGACACAGCACCTCGTCGACCGTGTCCCGGATCGCGGGCGCCTAGATCGGATCACGTTTGGACGGAAACGCCCTGGGTTCGGCGAAACGTGTGAATCCAATCTAAATCAGAGAGTTAGAGCAGATTGACTGGCCTGATGAATCGCCTTCGGCGATTCCATCTGACACGGATCTGCTTTAGCCCGCCCGCGGTTGTCACCGACCGGCCGGCCAACCGTCAGGTCGGCCAGCGTCGGTCTTTCCTGCTCTCAGAGCGCGCCAGCGACGGCGACCAGGGCGATCATGGCCCAGCCCAGGGTGTAGGAGATCGTGGTCTTGGCAAAATCGATGGTGTCCATGTCGGCCTCCGGGTCGAAAGCGGCGGACAATCCGTCGCCTGATGAAACCCAAGATAGTCCGGCCAACTGGTCAGGAGAACTGACCAAAATCGCAGCTACTTCGTTCCTTCTTGGAACTAAAAGTTCCTAAATGCCGATATTAATTTTTCTCAAGCGATATATTGTCATAACTGGCATGTCGTTTTACTGCCACAGCACCCTACTCGCAGCCCCCCCGGCCGAGATCAGATCCGGGGGTCCTGAAGGGCGCGCAGACGTTGGGCCGCAGCCCGCGCCAGGCGCAGGGTCACCGCCTTGCGGCGGGCCGCCGACAGGCGGCAGACCGGCGCGGGGCGGACGATCTCCGCTCCCCAGGCATCCGCGACGATGAGACCGCAGATCTCGGGGCCTGGCAGACGTTCGCTCGGAAACTCCGGCGAGACCGCGAAATAGAACTCGTCGCAAAAGTCCGTGTAGTCGCCTCACTTCCTGGTCGAAATGGGGATGGGATATGTCCCAACCCCGATCCGTCCCCCCTTTTGCAGTCCACCTAACCCCCCCGGACGGTTTGTTGTGTGGGGCATGTTGGGAGCCGTGTCGGGGCTCTCTGTGTTCTGTCGACTCAGGGCGTTCAGGGCGGCCCGCGCCGCGTCCACCCCGTCTTCCTCGAAGAGGTGTACGTATATCATGGTGGTCTGGATGGTGGAGTGCCCCATCAGACGCTGAACCACCACCGGGTTGACCCCCGCCCGGATCAGGCGGGTGGCGTAGGTGTGTCGGAACGAGTGCGGCGTGAACTTCCCAAACCGGCGAACCAGATGGTCATCGTTCAGGCCGGCGGCCTCTATAGCCCCCCTCAAGGTGCTGTCCTGTCGACTCATTGGTCCCGACAGGTCCTCCAGGGGGAAGATCCAGGGGCAGGACTGGGGGACGGACGCCCGGGCCTCGTTGAGGGCCTCCAGGGCCCGATCAGTGAGGGGGACCGAGGTGGTGGTCTCCGTCTTATCCCAGTATACCCGAAGCATCTTTTCATCCCAGTAGACGCAGTCCCAGGTGAGTTTAACCGCCTCCCCCACCCGAAGACCGGTGTCCAGCAGGACCGCGGCCAGCCGAGCGGATCGGGGGGCGTTCGCTCCCTGTAGGGCGGAGAACAGCGCCCGCTCCTCCTCAGTGGACCGCAGCACCCTGATCTTCCGGGTGGCCTTTGGGCGGTTCAGCTTGCCCCGGGTCGAGGGGAGCCGGATGTGGGGGTGATAGTTCTTGATGAAGTTCTGGAGGGCGGTGATCCGGGCGAGATCGACGCGGATTGTGTTCGGGGGCACCCCCCGCTTCTGCAGGTCGGCAGACATGCGGTTTAACGCGGGGCGAGTCAGTTCGTGGAACGGGGCGCCCTCCCCCAGGTACCTCATCGCTCGTCGGTGGGAGTAGTAGGGGGCGTCGCTCCGGCGGGTCGGCATGATCTCCTTCTCGTAGAGGTCAACGACCTCCTTAAGGGTCTTTACGAGCGTGCCCTCCTCACGGCCCCCCTCGGCAGCCGCGCGGGTCCTGAGTTCGACCCGCTTGGCGTTGACCACCATCTCCGCCGCGCGGCGGCTGGTCTCCTTAGTCGACCCCCAGTACCGCCGGCCCCCTCCTCGAAATCGTAGTGGAAGATGCGCCCGCGTCTGTAGATACTCATGCCGCCCTTCTCGTACTTATCAGGGTGGTGGGTTTAGCTACTCTCGTCGTCATTCCCCGATGCCCCCTGACTGAAGCACGCCTTATAGACATGCGGGTCGTAGTGCATCAAGAGCCTTCTCGAGAAGGTCTGGGGGTCCTGTTTGTAGAGGACCGCCCAAGAGGTCCAGTCATCCGGGGGTACCCGGGACCGGCCGTGCTCAATCTGAGCGACGAAGGTGAAATACTGGTAGCCCATCTGCTCCGCTACCTGGAGTTGGGTGAAGCCCGCCTGCTGCCGTAGCCTTTGAAGGTAAATACCGATCGCCTTTCTCAGCTTCCGGGCAGTGTGCGTGGATCTGTGAGTCTTACTCGCCATCTCCTCATACCTCCCTTACATCGGGTTTCTCTAATCCTAAAGCTACAGACCCCAGCGGTCTATATTGGATATCTGGGTGTTACTCCTCCTTGGTTTTGGTTTTTTCCGCTATACGGATAATCTCGTCTACCAACCACGTCGGTCGCCAGAGATCCCCCGGGACCGGGCTGGGTTTCCTATACGGGTGGTTTAGAGGGAAGCGCCGAGGCACCGGCCGCGGCTTACCACCGACCGCCATGTTAGGCCGCGGCGTAGGCCACCGCACCGTCGCGGTAAGCGATGATCCGCGGGGGGGTGTTATCCAGTTCCCGCTTCTTGTCCAGATAGGCGATCATGATGTCTTCGGTGATCCGGTAGTCGCGGGTGTTGGATTTGCGTTTAATGTCTCTCTCCTAGTGTTAGGTTCGTGTGGCGTCCATGAGAACCCCCTGGGCGATCCAAGGGGTTCTTATTGACGTCACCAGATCGCGGCGTCACCGGCTGCGCCGATTGGTCCGCGATACGACCACCCTGACGCTGCCCCGTCGCTTCCGTCGTAGTGCGATGTCACGCACTACGACAGCCGTTCGAGCCTCACCCCAGGGTGTCCGGGGATCGTTCTATATGCCGTGGCCCGATCCCTAGGCCGTGGTCTCTGGGTGTTCGCCCCGTCGACAGCGTATAGGTAAGTAGCGGATTTCGCATTTATAAAGGCGCCATGAAATTTTTTTCGTCAACGCCGAGGTAGGAGACCCCACCGGCCCCACAGCCCCTATTGCCCCCTGTATGGAGCGAACAGGGAGGCGGGCTCGGGCGGGTAGGGCCTTATCGAGTGCCGCGTTGGCGGCCCCCTCAGCGGTCTCGCTGTTGGTCAGACAGGTCATGATAGGTTCTCCTGAGGACACATCGGTGGCGGTGGTGGTCTCGTAGTGGCGGCCCATGGGGAACCGACCGGGCCTACACGGTGGCCCATGTGGGGTGGGGTGTGATGGGGATATCCCCCAGACCCTGGACCCCAATGGGCCCCTGTGGTCGCCCTGTGAGGCCCCTGTGGGGTCCCTGTGGTCGACTGGTGGGGTCCTCGTGGTGACCCATTGGGGTCCCTATAGGTATCTCAATATCTTAATAACCCTATTAGGTGTCTCCCATAGGTATCCCTATAGGTATCCCTATTAGGAACCCCCTTAGCTCTCCAATGGGGGACATTCGTTGTCCGTTAATACCGGACCGGACCTAAGTTTGAGATAACCCACTGATTTCTCAGGCAGGATCATCCGCGGCGGCCAACTAGGATTTCCCCCCTATCCCCCAGGCCCCCCGAGGTCCATTTGGCCCACATTTCGACCCCCGGGGGTGGGGTCCTCCCCGACACAAACCCCCGACAACCCGCCGGGAGCCCGCGGGAAACCTGGATACACTCTTATCCCCGGAAATGTTGAAGGGCGGCTTGACGCCACCTTTGAAGCGGGTCCGCACGATCGACTGCCAGGTCGTCACCGGATCACGGTCGCCCTCGTCGCACAGATGGTCGAACCAGCGCTTGCCGACGGCGACGTGACCGATCTCGTCATCATAGATTATCTGAAGGATATCGGCCGACGGATCGTCACCGACCTCCCGCAGTTTGGCGACCATGGCCGGGGTCACATCAAGGCCGCGGGCCTCGAGGACCAGGGGAACGATCGCGTGGCGGGCCAACGGGTCGTCGGCGGTCTCTTCGGCAGCCTGCCAGAGTCCGTCATGGGCCGGCAGGGCACCATAGACCGAACCCAAGGCAGCAAGCCGGTCCGCAAGCAGGAGAAAGTGCTTGGATTCGTCGTCACCGACGCCGACCCAATCGTCGATATAGGCGGCGGGGAATCCGACCGCCGGGAACCGGACCACCGCGTCCCAGGCGAGATCGATCGCATTCAGCTCAATATGGGCGAGCGCGTGCAGCAGGGCGATCCGGCCCCGTGGGCTGGCCGTGATCTTGCGCTTCTTCACGCGCCCGGGCGGAAGCAGGGGCGGTGCATCCGGCCGCCCCGGTCGGTCCGGCGGGAGAGCGCTGTGCGCGTGACTCAGCGCGCCGCGCCGCCAGAGACCGGCGGCCCGCTGGCTGATGGCGGCCTTCTGCCGGGGGTCGCGCTCGGTGAGGACCGCGACGGCGGCCGCGCTGATATCGGCGAAGTCCATGCGACGGACTGTACTGCTCGGACGGCTTCCGCGCACCCGGCACGCCGCCTATGCTCGGCCGGTCATCAATCCGGAGAGCGATCATGAGTACGCGCGAGGCGGCCCTTGAGGCGGTGGAACGGTATTTCGATGAGGGCGGGTTCCGCGCCGAACTGGCGGAACGCGTCCGCGTGCCGACTTCGAGCCGGGAAGAGGAGCACCGCCCCGACCTGATGACCTATCTCGACGAGCTGATGCGCACGCGGTTCGAGGCAATGGGCTTCGAGGTCGAGATCCACCCGAACGCCGCGCTCGATCGTGCCCCTTTCCTGGTGGCCAAGCGGATCGAGGCCCCGGACCTGCCGACGCTGTTCTGCTACGGGCATGGGGACACCGTTCCCGGCGAGGAGGGACGTTGGGAGGGCGGGCGCGATCCCTGGACCATGGAGGTTGCCGAGACCGACAAGGGGGAGCGCTGGTACGGCCGCGGTACGGCGGACAACAAGGGTCAGCACGCGATCAACATGGAAGCCCTGCGCCACGTGATCGAGGCGCGCGGGCGGCTCGGCTACAACGTCACCTTTCTGATCGAGATGGCCGAGGAGATGGGCTCGCCCGGTCTGCGCGAGTTCTGCGAGGCGAACCGCGAGATGCTGCGCGCCGACCTGCTGATCGCGTCTGACGGGCCGCGGTTTTCGACCGAAGGACCGAACATCAAGCTCGGCACCCGCGGCGGTCTCAACATCCGCATGCGCCTGGAGTACCGCGAGGGTGGTCACCATTCCGGCAACTGGGGCGGCCTGCTGGCGAATCCGGCGATCGTGCTCATGCATGCCATCACCACGCTGGTCGGCCCCCAAGGGCAGATCCGGCACCCGGCATTGAAGCCGGCGCATATCAAGAACTCGGTGCGTGACGCCTTGGCGCAGGTCGAGGTTGTTTCGGGTCCTGACGACCCGGATATCGATCCCTGGTGGGGGGAGCCCGGCCTGTCGGCGGCCGAGAAGGTGTTCGGCTGGAACACGTTCGAGGTGCTGTCCTTCATCACCGGCGATCCCGAGAAACCGCAGAATGCCGTACCGCCGTTCGCCGAAGCGATCTGCCAGATCCGGTTTGTCGTCGACACCGATCCCGATGTGTTCCTGCCGACCATCCGCGAGCACTTCGCCGCCAACGGCTTCGGCGACATCATGGTCGAACCGGCCCGGCAGTCGATGCTGCGGGCGTCGCGGCTAGACCCGGATCATCCGGCGGTGCCCTGGGTCGTCGCGTCGATCGAACGCACGCTGGGGGCACGCCCCACCGTCATCCCCAATGCCGGCGGGTCGCTGCCCAACGACATTTTCCTGAACGTCATCGGCATGCCGACCGTGTGGGTTCCGCACAGCTACACGGGGTGTTCGCAGCATGCGCCGAACGAGCACGTGCTGCCACATCTGATGCGTGAAGGGTTGCTGATGATGACGGGGCTGTTCTGGGATCTGGGGGACGGCTTCCCTAGTAACTGAACGTTCCTGCAGAAAGAGTATCCGTTAACCGTTCCCTTTAATGGAGCGTTGACGTCTTGGGCGTAGACAGGAGCGAGAGCCGAAGTGCTGCCCCGAGCCGCATCGGCCCTTCTGTCAGAGGCCAAGGCGTCACCGATGAAGTTTCCTGCCGATTTGCAGGTCCCGATCGATCTTAAGCCTGAGATCCTGAGTCATTCCGAGTTCCTGCTCGGACGGGCCGGTGGGCGCTCCGCGTCCCTGCGCGGGCGCGACCTCGACGGCGCGGTGATCGTGGCCTTCAACCTGGAACGCGGAATCTTCACGGGCTCGAGCTTCGTGAAGGCCCGGCTCGACCGGAGCAATTTCGGCCGGGCTGACCTGTTCGGCTGCGATTTCGCCATGACGAACTGCCGAAGCACGCGGTTTGACAATGCCGACCTGCGGGGCGCGAACTTCGCGATGGCGGACCTGCGGGGTGCCGTGTTCGCCGGCGCTGATCTGCGACCCGGTCGGCTCGAAAGCTGGAACACGCTGACCGACCGAGCCGCCAACTTCTCGAACGCCGACCTGGATGGCGCCGACTTCACCGGCGCCCGAATGGAGGTCGCGGCCCTGTCAGGTGCCCGCTCCCGTCTGGCCCAGTTCAAGGATTCGGATGTTCAGCGCGCCAATCTCTCCGGCGCCGATCTCAGTGGGGCCGACCTCAGAAACTGCAACCTCCGCTTTGCATCACTGGTTGGTGCCAAGCTTGATGGGGCACGGCTTGAGGGAACGGATCTGCGGGACGCTGACCTGCGCGGGGTCGATCTGTCGAGCTGCGACACCTGGGGGGCGAAGTTCTCCGGTGCGGTCGACGACGACACCTGTCGGGAACTGCCCGATGACGTGGCGCGGATTCTTGATGACCACCAGACCTGGATCTCCAGCAACGGTCGGCGCGGGATCAGAGCCATCCTGTACGCGATGGATTGCGCGGGGCTGGATTTCTCCGGTGCCGATGTGCGGGGCGCCTCCTTCGAGCGCTGCGCGCTCCAGGGAGCGCAGTTCATGGGATCCGATCTGATGCTGACGTCCTTCGTCGGTGCCGACCTGTCCGACGCCAATTTCTTCTGCGCTCAACTGACCGGTGCGGACCTGTCCCGCGCCACGGTCCGGCGGGCGTCGTTCGTCGGGGCGCAGATGAGTGCGGCGGAAATCCTGCTGGCCGATGGCCAGAAGTCCGGGCGCCAGATGAACGCCCGCTTCGTCGGCGCCGATCTGACCGATGTCGACCTGACCGGCGCGGTCCTGAACGGGGTCGACCTGTTGGATGCGGTTTTCGAGAGCAGCGCCCTCAAGCGCGCCAAGTCCCTCGACGGATCATTTGCTGAAGGCCGGGCCCCGGCGAGCGCCTGAAGATCAGGCAGCGCGACGAGCCGTGGTTTCAGGAAGGGCCGGGAAACTGGCCGGTCTGCCGCAGCGCTTCGCCAAGGACCATGGCGGCCGCCACCGCGACGTTCAGCGATCGGGCGCCATCGACCATCGGAATGCGAATCCGCGCGTCGGCCCGATCGTGAACCGGCTGCGGAACGCCGGCGCTCTCCTGGCCCAGAATCAGCCGATCCGAAGGAAGGAACCGCATGGTCTCGAGCGGATGCTCCGCCTGCGTGGTGGTCAGGACCAGCCGACCATCCTGGCAGTCCTTCAGGAAGGCAGCCCAGGACGCGTGCCGTCGAACCGAGGCCAGGTCCAGATAGTCCATGCCGGCACGCCGGAGCCGCGGCTCCGACCATACGAAGCCGCACGGTTCGATGATGTCGACGCCAACACCCAGACAAGCTGCGAGTCGCAGCATCGTTCCGGTGTTCTGGGGGATGTCGGGCTGATAGAGCACGAGACGCATGGTCGCATCTAACCCCGCGCGGATGTTTTGCAAAAGCCGGAACCCTGCGCTATACGCTTGCCGCCTGTGCGGGTTTGTCTTGCGACAGCCTGCCGCGTTTCCGGCGCGAGCCGTAAGGACAGTTTCTGGGCTAAGATCTGCAAGTACATGCGTACGAAAACGGCCCCTGCATGAACGTGAGGTTTGGAGACCATGGCCGAGACCCATGATGGCGAGTCCCGCCGCGACTTTCTGATCATTGCGACCAGCGCCGTCGGCGCTGTCGGCGTCGGCTGTGCCGCCTGGCCGTTCATCGACCAGATGAACCCGGCGGCCGATACCCTCGCGCTGGCGAGCATCGAGTTCGATGTCTCGACAGTGGAAGAGGGCCAGTCGGTGACGCTGACGTGGCGTGGCAAGCCGGTCTTCGTGCGTCATCGCACGGCCGAGGAAATCGCCGAGGCGGAGGAAACCCCGCTGGATGCGCTGCCGGACCCGCAGGCTGACAGTGCCCGCGCTGAGAAGCCGGAATACCTCGTGCTCGTCGGTATCTGCACCCACCTCGGGTGCGTGCCGCTAGGCCAGAAAGTGTCCGATCCAAAGGGTGACTACGGCGGTTGGTTCTGCCCCTGCCACGGGTCGCACTACGACACATCCGGTCGGATTCGTAAGGGCCCGGCGCCCAGCAACCTGCCCGTGCCGGACTATCAGTACATTTCCGATTCCGTCGTCAGGATCGGCTAAGGGGGAGCGCCGAGCTATGGCAGCCAAGTTCTCAAACCCGGTGGTGCGGTGGATCGATCATCGCCTGCCGATTTTCTCGTTCATGGACCATGAAATGAACGAGTACCCGACGCCGAAGAACCTGAGCTACTGGTGGAACTTCGGATCGCTCGCCGGCATCGCCCTGGTCATCATGATCGTCTCGGGCATTGTCCTGGCGATGCACTACACGCCGCATGTCGACTACGCGTTCGCGAGCGTCGAGCGGATCATGCGTGACGTGAACTACGGCTGGCTGATCCGCTACATCCATATGAACGGTGCCAGCTTCTTCTTCATCGTCGTCTACATCCACATCTTCCGCGGCCTTTACTACGGCTCCTATAAGGCGCCTCGCGAAGTGCTCTGGATGCTGGGCGTGGTGATCATGCTGCTGATGATGGCAACCGCCTTCATGGGCTACGTCCTGCCGTGGGGCCAGATGAGCTTCTGGGGCGCCACGGTCATCACAAACCTGTTTTCGGCCATTCCGATCTTCGGCGAAGCCATCGTCACTTGGCTGTGGGGCGGTTTCGCGGTCGACAACGCGACACTGAACCGCTTCTTCTCGCTGCACTATCTGCTGCCGTTCGTGATCGTCGGCGTGGTCGTGCTGCACCTGGTGGCGCTGCACCGCTTCGGGTCCAACAACCCGCTCGGCGTCGACGTCAAGAGCGGCAAGGACCAGATCCCGTTCCATCCGTACTACACGGTCAAGGACGCGTTCGGGCTCGGGGTGTTCCTGATCTTCTTCTGCGCCTTCGTGTTCTTCGCGCCGAACTTCCTCGGGCACCCGGACAACTACATTCCGGCCAACCCGCTGGTCACGCCGGCCCACATCGTGCCGGAATGGTACTTCCTGCCGTTCTACGCGATCCTGCGTGCGGTGCCGGACAAGCTCGGCGGCGTGCTGCTGATGTTCGGCGCGATCGCGGTGCTGTTCATCCTGCCGTGGCTCGACCGCTCGCCGGTGCGCAGCGGCCAGTTCCGCCCGCTCTTCAAGCTGTTCTTCTGGGTTCTGGTGGTCGACGTCGTCTTCCTCACATGGCTGGGGGCGAAGCCGGCCGAAGGCCTCTATGTGCTCGGCGCCCAGATCGGCACGGTCTACTACTTCGCCCACTTCCTGGTGATCCTGCCGGCCCTGAGCATTTTCGAAACACCAAAACCGCTACCAAAGTCGATCAGCGAACCGGTGATCGGCGGCGGCGCCGGATTCGCCGGGGCGACCGCAGCGCCGAGGGAGAAAGCCTGATGTTGGGTCGTATCAAAACCACCGTTGCCGCCGCTGCCCTGGCCTTGTCCCTGGGCGCCACGGCGGTTGCTCCGGACGCCAATGCGGCGGGGCCGGCCATCGACCTGCCGCAGCACGACTGGTCGTTCTCCGGGGTTTTCGGGACGTTCGATCGGGCAGCACTTCAGCGCGGCTTCCAGGTCTACCAGAACGTCTGTGCCGCCTGTCACGGCCTCGACTATATCGCCTACCGCAACCTTGCTGCCCTCGGCTACAACGAGGACGAGATCAAGGCGGTTGCGGCCGAAGCGATCATCGTCGACGGTCCGAACGACGAAGGTGAGAAGTTCGAGCGCCCGGGCATTCCGGCCGACCGGTTCGCCAACCCCTACCCGAACGAGCAGGCGGCGCGCTTTGCCAACAACGGGGCCTACCCGCCGGATCTGTCGCTGATCGTGAAGGCGCGCCCGGACGGCGCCAACTACCTGCGCGCTCTGCTGGTCGGATACGTGGACCCGCCGGCTGATTTCACTCTGATGGAGGGGATGAACTACAACGCCTACTTCTCCGGCCACCAGATCGCCATGGGGCAGCCGCTCTGGGGTGACGACGTCGAGTACGCCGACGGCACGCCGGCGACCATCGAGCAGCAGGCGGAGGATCTGACGACCTTCCTGGCCTGGGCGGCGGAGCCGGAGATGGAGCAGCGCAAGACGGCGGGTGTGATGACGATCCTGTTCCTGATTGTGTTCACCGGTCTGCTCTACGCCACCAAGCGTAAGATCTGGGCGGACGTTCACTGATCTCAGTGACAGCACTATGTTGCGAGGCCGCGGTTCGTCCGCGGCCTTTCGCGTTTCGGGGCCGGCGCGCTATACGTGAAGGAACCCTTTCTCACAGGCCGACGACGGATTGATCATGACTGAAACGCGAAAGGCCCTCGTCGGTGTGATCGGCGGGAGTGGCGTATACAACATCGACGGCCTGGACAACACGCGCTGGGAGACGGTCGAGTCGTCATTCGGGTTCCCGTCCGACCAGTTGCTGTTCGGTGACCTCGATGGCCAGCCACTGGTTTTTCTGCCGCGTCACGGCCGCGGCCACCGCTACAGTCCGACAAAGATCAACTACCGCGCCAACATCGACGCCATGAAGCGCGTTGGCGTGACCGACATCATCTCGGTCTCCGCTGTCGGCTCTCTCAAAGCGGAGTACGCGCCCGGTCACTTTGTCCTGATCGACCAGTTCATCGATCGGACCTTCAGTCGGGAGAAGTCGTTCTTCGGCACCGGCTGTGTCGCCCATGTCTCGATGGCGCACCCGGTCAGCGCCCGGCTGGTCGACGCCCTGGCCGCCAGTTGCGGCGACCTCGGTCTGCCGTACACGAAAGGCGGGACCTACGTGACCATGGAAGGCCCGCAGTTCTCGACCCAGGCGGAATCGTTCCTGTACCGGTCCTGGAATGCCGATGTGATCGGCATGACCAACATGCCGGAAGCGAAGCTCGCGCGGGAAGCCGAAATCCCCTACGCGACCGTCGCGATGGTGACCGACTACGACTGCTGGCATCCCGACCATGATCACGTCACGGTCGACGCGGTGGTCAAGGTCCTGACCGAGAATGCGGAACACGCCCGGGCCCTGTTCCGCGCCGTGGCGCCCAAGCTGTTCGACCGGCCGCTGGTCGACGAGCAGGGCGGCGACCGGGCGCTCGACTATGCGCTGATCACGCACCCGGAGGTGCGGGATCCCGATCTGGTCGCCAAGCTGGACGCGGTCGCCGGCCGCGTGCTCAGGGGGTAGGCCGCGATGGGGCGCGGCGACGGTATCGGGCGGCTCGAAGGACTCTACAACCGGGTCACCGCCGACAAACCCGACGACGCGCGCACGCTCAACGTGAAGTCCGTTCTCGCCCTCGACAACAACCGACCGAGCGAAGCGGCGGAATTGATCGGGCGCGCCTTGGTCATTGACCCCAACGAGTTCACCTATCTGTTTCACCTGGCCAAGGTCTGCGCCCGGGCCGGCTGGTGGAACCAGTGCGTCGACGCCCTGCGCCGGGCCATCTTCGTCGATCCTCTCAACGCCGAGCCCTGGTATGGCCTCGGCAATGCGTTCGAGGAGCTGGGCAGTCCTGAAGAGGCCGAGGTGTGCTGGCGGCAGTGCCTGGCCCTGGATGCCAGGCACCAGGGCGCCGAGGAGGGCCTAGCGCGGATCCGCCGGCCTTGACGGACCGGCGGTGGACCTTGGTCCGCTGCCCTTCGTCGAAGCAACACTCCCGACGGTCCTCGACCGCCGGGAGCTGATGAACAGGCGCTGTTCTTGTGGCGCGCCGAAGGCTATCTGCAGATCTCGCCGCTGTATCGGATGAGCCCCTGGCGGTTCTCCAGGTCGACCAATCCGTAGCTCTTGAACTGGCCGCCATAGCCCTCCAGCGGACCGGAGGTGCTCGGCTCCTGGACGTCGTAGGTGATCTCGATCATGTAGCGATCCGCCCTGCCGGCGACCCGCGACAGGACCGCGACGTCCTTGGTGTGCATGAAGCCGCCGTCGTCGGACATGAAGAAGTGCTCCATGTCCATTTCGAGGCCGTTCGGGGTCTCGCGCTGATCGGTGATCGTGCCGGTGGCCGATGCGACGCTGCCTGTCAGGGCGGCAACGATCGTCATCGTCCCGTCATTCTCGGGAACGAAATTCAGCATTCCGAGGCCGCCGATCGGCAGGCATTCCACAGGCGCGGCAGCGGCGCCGGACAGCGGGCTGCCGGCGATGGCGGCGGCGATGAACGCCGCGTATCCGAGGTTCCTGATCACTTTGCTGTCTCCTGGTCTTCGCCGCCCGAACCTTCGGTGCGGCGTTGCGGTGGGGACGTGAAATAAATATAACGATGGTTATCAACGATACCTATGCGGCATCCGTCTCGCCGTCAAGGAAAAAATAACGATCGTTATATTCTGGAGATCTGAATGTCCGAAACACCCACGAAGAAGGAGAAAACCCGGCAACGCATGCTGGACGCGGCCGGACGGTGTTTCCGCAGCCATGGCTACGCCGGTATCGGCGTAGACGGGATCGCCAAGTCCGCGGGGGTGACATCGGGTGCGCTCTACGCGCATTTCGGCTCAAAGGACGCTGCGTTCGATGCGGCCCTGGCTGCCGGTCTCGACGACGTGATCGAGGCCATTCCCAAGTACCGGCGGGACTTCGGATCCGGTTGGGTGCGGACGTTTGCCGAGTATTACCTCGGGCGCGCGCACCGCGAAGATCTGGCGGGCGGATGCGCGATGGCCGCGCTGTCGGCCGAGGTCGTGCGTGCGCGACCGGAGGTCCACGCCGCCTACGAGGCAAGGATGCACCGGATCGCCGGCCTGATTGCGGACGGGCTCCAGGGTGGCGACCTTGACCAGAGGATCGCCCGTGCCTGGGGAATGCTGGCAGCCCTTATCGGGGGACTGGTGGTGGCGCGCGCGGTCCTGGACCCTGACGTTGCGGAAATGATCGCCGAAGCGGTCCGGGATTCCGCCGTGGCGGCGGCCGGGCCCGCGCGGGAGGGATCGCCCTGACTGGACCGCCCTGACTCGATCAACGCGTCGTCAGGGCGATGCGTGTCAGCCCAGGTGCTGGTTGAAGAAAGCCAGCGTGCGTTCGCGCGCGATTTCCGCGCTCTTGGGCTCGTAGCTGCCCCGTTCGTCGCAATTGAATCCGTGGCCCGCCGGATAGACATGGATCGGCAGGGCGGGATGGTGGGTGCGGACCTTGTCCACCTCCTCCATCGGGATCGCGTGGTCCTGCTCACCGAAATGGAAGATCACCGGGCAACGGGGCTGCTCGGCGGCAAGACCGCCGATCCCACCACCATAGTAGCTCGACGCGGCGGCAAAGCCGTCGAGTTGGGTGGCGGACAGCCAGGTGAGGGTTCCACCCCAGCAATAGCCGACGATCCCGACCTTGCCGGCGGAGCGCTCGGCGGCGGCGGCGGCGGCGATATCCTTCAGCGGATCATCGTTTCCGACTCGGGCCCGGATCTCACGGCCTTCGGTGACGTCGTCCTCGTCGTAACCGAGTTCGATTCCCGGCCGATCCCGGTCGTACAGCGCCGGGGCGATCGCCAGATAGCCGTCAGCCGCGAACCCGTCGGCAACCCGCCGCATATGGCCGTTCACGCCGAAGATCTCCTGGATCACCACCAGGCCGCCCTTGGGCCGGCCCTCCGGCTGGGCGAGGTATGCGGCGAATTCATGACCGTCGGCTGCGGTGAGCTTGATCGTTTCGGCCATTGTGTTTCCCCCCGGAAGCTGGCTGATCAGACGTTGAAGCGGAAGTGAAAGACGTCGCCATCCTGCACGACGTACTCGGCCCCTTCCACCCGCATCTTGCCGGCATCCTTGGCGCCCTGTTCACCGCCGGTCGCCACGTAGTCGGCGTAGGAGATGGTCTCGGCACGAATGAACCCGCGTTCGAAGTCGGTGTGGATCGCGCCCGCGGCCTGCGGAGCCTTGGAACCACGGCGCACGGTCCAGGCGCGAGCCTCCTTCGGGCCCGCCGTGAAGAACGTCAGAAGATCGAGCAACCGGTAGCCGGCGCGGATCAGCCGGGCCAGCCCGGGCTCCTCCAGGCCCAGGGAATCGAGGAATTCCTGTTTCTCGTCGGCATCGCTCAACTGCGCGATCTCGGCCTCGATGGCGGCCGAGATGATGACGGCCTCCGCGCCTTCGCGGGCAGCCTTCTCGGCGACCATGGCTGACAGGGCGTTGCCGGTGGCCGCTTCGGACTCGTCGACATTGCAGACATAAAGCACCGGCTTCGCCGTGAGCAGCTGCATCTGCCGGACCTGGCGCCGATCCCCGGCGTCGAGTTTATCGAACAGGACGCGCACCGGTTTGCCGTCCCTGAGGAGATCGGCGACCCGGTTCATCAGCGGCAGCAGCGCCTTGGCTTCCTTGTCCTGGCCCCGGGCCTTTTTCTCAAGCGCCGGGATGCGTTTCTCCAGGCTTTCGAGATCGGCCAGCATCAATTCGGTCTCGACGGTTTCCGCGTCACGAACCGGATCGACGGATCCGTCGACATGGGTGACCTCGCCCTCGAAGCAGCGCAGCACATGGACGATGGCGTCGGTTTCACGAATGTTGGCCAGGAACTGGTTGCCGAGGCCTTCACCCTTGCTGGCACCCCGGACCAGCCCGGCGATGTCCACGAATTCGATCTGGGTCGGCAGAACCTTGGCGGACTTGGCCAGGACCGCCAGGTCGTCGAGCCGTGGATCCGGTACCGAGACCCGTCCCGTGTTGGGTTCGATCGTGCAGAAAGGGTAGTTGGCGGCTTCCGCCGCAGCCGTCGCGGTCAGGGCGTTGAACAGGGTCGATTTGCCGACATTCGGCAGGCCGACGATGTCGCAGTTGAAGCCCATAGGCTCACACTCCGTCTTTGGATGTCTCGTCTTTGGGATCCGGCGCGGGTTTAGCCGGTTTGGGAGGCGGTGGGAACACAGCGTGGGCAACGCGGCTCATGTACCGGCTCTCATCGTCCTTGACCAGATCGCCGACGTCGCGCGCGACGGCGTCGAGCAGGCGCTCCAGCCACGCCGTCCGCTCGACCTTGGCAAAATCCGACAGCACGTAACCGTGCACCCGATCCTTGTCACCGGGATGGCCGATCCCCAGTCGGACCCGCCGGTAGTTCTTGTCGATGTGGCGGTCGATGTCGCGGATGCCGTTGTGGCCGCCCGACCCGCCACCACGCTTCAAGCGCATCTTGCCGGGCGCCAGGTCGAGTTCGTCGTAGAACACCGTCACCGCGTCGATCGGCAGTTTGAAGAACCGGACCGCCTCTCCGACAGACCGGCCGCTCTCATTCATATAAGTCATCGGCTTGAGGACGAGCACCTTCACACCGGCTATCACCCCTTCGCTGGCCAGGCCCTGGAAGCGACTGCGCCAGGGACCGAAACCGTGCTGTCGCACGATCTCGTCGACCGCCAGAAAGCCGATGTTGTGGCGGTTGTTCTCGTATTTCGGTCCTGGATTGCCGAGTCCTGCGAACAACAGCATCAGCGTGGGATCCCGATGGAGATGGAACGCGTCAGTTCCGGCACGGGCTTCCATTCCGAAACATGGCGACGCCCGCAGCCGGGGCTGCGGGCGTCAGGGTCGTCAGGGCTGAGAGATCTGGTCTCAGCCCGCGTCTTCGTCCTCGCTCGCCTCGTCGGCGGCTTCTTCGCCGGCCTCTTCGGCTTTGGCCTCTTCGGCCGCCGCGGTCTCTTCGGCAGCCTCGTCGGCCACCACGGTCGGTGCCGCGATCGTGGCGACCGTGAAGTCACGATCGTCGATCGTCGGGGTTGCGCCTTCCGGCAGGTTGACTGCCGAAATGTGGAGGGAGTCGCCGATGTCGAGACCCGACAGGTCGACTGTCAGCTTCTCGGGGATGGCGTCGGCCCGGCAGCTCATTTCGACCGTGTAGCGGACCACGTTCAGCACGCCGCCGCGGCGCAGGCCCGGCGAGTCGTCTTCGTTCACGAATTCGACCGGAACGTCGACCGTCAGCTGGCTGGTCGCCGATACCCGAAGGAAGTCAACATGCCAGGCGGTGTCGGTCACCGGATGCTGCTGCAGGTCGCGGGGCAGGACCCGGTGGTCCTTGCCATCGACCTTGAGGTCGAGCAGCTGCGAGAAGAACCCGGGCTTGCTCAGGAGCTTGGTCAGTTCCCGAAGCTCAATCGAAATCGGGAGTGGATCTTTCTTGTCGCCGTAGATTACGGCGGGGACGAACCCCTCGCGACGCGTCGCCCGGGCGGACCCCTTACCGACCCGGTCGCGCGTGCGGGCGTTCAACGTCGAAACGTCCGACATGCGCTTTCTCCTCATAAGAGAGCCCGGCCTCCAGGGGTGCCGGGCGGATAGGGCGCGGTTCATACCCCAGACGCAGGGAAATGACCAGCGGAATCGGGCCCCAGTCGCGCGATTCCGGGGGTGTCCGGATGGGTTGCGGGTCGGGAACTTCTGAGGGGGCTAGTTGAACAGGGTCGAAACCGAGCGTTCCTCGCTGATCCGCTGGATCGCTTCGCCGAGCAGCGGCGCCACCGTCAGCTTGCGGATGTTGTGCGCGACCCGAACGGCCTCAGTGGTCTGGATGGAATCAGTGGCCACAAGGGATGTCAGCGGCGAGGACGTGACCCGCGCCACCGCACCCCCGGACAGTACACCGTGGGTGATGTAGGCATCGGCCGAGGTCGCGCCCGCCTCGATCAGCGCCTCGGCGGCGTTGCACAGCGTGCCGCCGCTGTCGACGATGTCGTCGACCAGGACGCAGCGGCGGCCGTCGACGGCGCCGATGATGTTCATCACCTCTGAAACGCCGGCGCGCTCGCGCCGCTTGTCGATGATCGCCAGATCCGCCTCGATCCGCCGGGCGATGGCCCGGGCCCGGACGACACCGCCCACATCAGGGGAAACGATCACCAGCGGTTCATCGCCGTATCGCGCCTTGATGTCCTCGATAAACACCGGGGCTGCGAACAGGTTGTCCGTCGGGATGTCGAAGAAGCCCTGAATCTGGCCGGCATGCAGGTCAATGGTGAGAACCCTGTCCGCGCCGGCCTTGGTGATGAGGTTGGCGACCAGCTTCGCCGAAATCGGCGTCCGCGGGCCGGACTTGCGATCCTGGCGCGCGTATCCGAAATAGGGGATGACGGCCGTCACCCGGCGCGCCGACCCGCGGCGAAGCGCGTCCAGCGTGACCAGCAGTTCCATCAGGTTGTCGTTGGCGGGATAGCTCGTCGACTGGATGACGAACACGTCCTCGCCGCGGACGTTCTCCTGGATTTCGACGAACACCTCCATGTCGGAGAACCGTCGAACGTCAGCCTTCGTCATCGGGAGGTTCAGATAAGCGGAAATGGCCTCGGCCAGGGGCCTGTTTGAGTTGCAGGCCAGGATCTTCGGGGCGCGTGTCGACATGTACGGACCGAATTGGTAGCGACGGCGGCATCGCGAGAGGAGTCTGCCGGGGCGCGGGGACCTTACCCAGCGGCCTTGAGAGCCGCAAGTTAGAAGTCGGTTTCGTTACGATGGGGCCTGTTCCCGGCCGGTTCCCGGCCCGGATAGGAAGCTGTTCGCCAGTTCCTCCGCCCGCGCCAGATAGCCGTCCAGCGCCTTCATGGTTGCCGCCATGTCGTCGCTGTCATCCCCGCGCCAGACTCGAAGGGTTGCCAGCCAGACCACGGCCAGGCCCTTCACCTTGAGCGGGCCGATCGGCGGTGCCGCCCGTTCGCCCACGGCCTCGAGCGTGCGTGCCATCGATCGCCCGAGACTGGGCAGAGTGGCCAGCGCGGTCGCCGGGTCCCGCGGCAGTCCGTCCAGGATTGCGGTATAGGCTGGCCGGTCGGCCGCCAGCACGTCGAGTCTGGCCATCAGCGCCTCGAACAGGCGGTCGCGAACCGGGATCTCCGGGTCGGTGGCGTCTTCGTCCAGACCCTCGCACATCCCAGCGTCGACCCGGTCGGCGATGCAGGCCAGCAATCCGGCCTTGCATCGCACCGTTCGGCGCGCGGCGAGGCGATCCAGGCCGGCGCGCTCGGCGGCACTGGCAACCGTCACCGCCGACCAGCCGCTTTCGGCGGCGATCTCGAGGGCAGCGCGCGCCAGCAGGTCAGAGGCCGCAGGCGTGGTGTCGGGAGGTGTTTCGGTTTCGCTCATGGCCTTGGATATGGACGCAGCGGGGACGCCATCAAGTCCGGTGCACTCTGTCGCCCCGAGATGGCCGTCAGCCGGCGAGTTCCTTGGATCGGGCGGTCGCCGCCGCGATCGCCCGGTCGAAGATCGGCTGGATTCCGGATTGTGGATCCATCAGCACCTTGAGCGCCTCCGCCGTCGTCCCGCCGGGGCTGGTGACGTTGATCCTCAACTGCGCGGCGGGTTCGCTCGACTGGCGAGCCAGCTCGCCGGACCCGGAAACCGTCGCGCGGGCGAGGCGCATCGCGAACTCCTCGGGCAGTCCCGACCGGACCCCCGCCGCCGCCAGCGCCTCAATCAGGAGAAAGACGTAGGCCGGGCCGCCACCCGACAGCGCGGTGACCGCATCGATCCAGCTTTCGTCGTCGGCTTCGACGGCTTCTCCTACCGCTTCCAGTAGCCGATGGGCCTGCGCCTTCTGGTCCGGCGTGACGGTTCCATTGGCAACGTAGGCCGTAATCCCCCGGCCGACGGCCGCTGGTGTGTTCGGCATGGCCCGGACAATCGGGGTTGATGCGCCGAGCCGGTCCTCGAAGTAGCTGAGCGGTTTGCCGGCGGCGATCGACAGGAAATAGGCCCCCGTTGCCGCCAGGGGCGCCAAGGGAACCAACGCGTCGTCCATCGTCTGCGGCTTGACGGCAAGCACGACGGCTGCCGGGTGCAGGTCGCCGGGCAGGTCTTCCGCCCGGGCATGGGTCATGACCCCCGCCCGAGCGGCGAGGTCCCCCATGGAGGCCGCGTGGGGCTCGACGACATGGACACCGCCGGCTGCCTCTTCGGTGTCGAGCCAGCCGGCCAGCATCGCGCCGCCCATCTTGCCGCAGCCGATGAGCACGAGGGGGCGGGTCATAGGGTCATGCCTCTCCGGCGACGTCCAACATGGAAGCGGCGACCGCCTCTTCCGCCGACTTGCCACCCCAGATCACGAACTGGAATGCCGGGAAGAACCGCTCGGCCTCGTTCAGCGCGACCTCCACCAGATCCTCCATCTGCTCGACGGAAACGCCGCCGGCGCCTCGGGTGAGCATGGTGTGGCGATACATCGGCGTGCCGTCATCGGACGACAGATCGAAGTGTCCGAGCCAGAGTTTTTCGTTCAGCAGGGCCAGGAGAACACTCACCTCACGGCGTTTTTCAACCGGAACCCGGCTCTCGAGAAGGCACGAGAAATGCAGGGCGCCCATGTCCTCCTGCCAGAGGAAGTACAGGCGATAGTCGCACCACCGACCGGAGATCTCCACGGCGAGTTCATCAAGGCTGGCCCGGTCAAAGGCCCAGTCATTGGCTCCAACCAACTCCTCAAGCAGATCCAGCGGGTTCTGATGGACAACGGCAGTGTCGACATAGGTAACCGACATGTCGGGTGCTTCCCCCTTTGGCGCGCGGGCCGGCGCGTCGGGGCGGCCGGGAGAGGGCGACTGGCCGACGGGCTAGGTCTGGCCGGCCACATCTTGTGGTGTAGGCCGCCGAATCACCACGAGCACTAGAGTCACAAACTGGACTCAGCGGTTCAACACTAGATTTTGTGGTTCACGCGAGATTCATGCCTAGGATTAGCAATTCCGGTGAACGCTTTGAAATCCAGAGAGAATTGGGATCGGGAAATGTGACCGTTCGGTTTCACCGATCCCGACGTGATTCTGCGACTCGCTGTCGGAGGGCGCGAATCACTCGTCCTTGCCCGGCGTTTCCTCGCTCTTGCGGGACCGCCCGGTGCTGCGCCGCGCCGTTGTCGCACCCCGCCGCCGGTCGCCGGTTGCGGCCTTGCGTTTCGGGGCGGTCTTGGCCCGGGCGCTCTTGGCCGAGGCCGTCTTCGCCGGCGCGCTGTCGGCGAGTTTGGCCTCCAGTTCCTTGACCCGGGCTTCGAGCGCGTCCTGTGCCTGACGTGCCTTGGCCGCCATGGCTTCAACCGCTTCGAACTCCTCGCGGGTGACAAGGTCGCGGTCGGCGATGAACCGTTCGAACTGCTGATTCACCAGCTGCTGGACTTCGGTGCGCACCCCCGACGCGGCGCTGAGCGCGCCATTGGCCATGCGGGCCAGATCATCGAACAGACGACTTCGCGTTTGCATTTGCACACCTCTGTTTTTTTTGGATATGTCACCGACCGTCACGCCGATCAAGGATCTGTGCGTTGGTGCGTCCGGCCGCCGCGTAGCGGAGCCGGCGACTGACCGCGCTGACTGGTGTAGCTTTGCGCGGCGTCGGGGTTCGCTGGATCCCGGGCTGTGACGAGACGGCAACGAAGGGGCGGCCATCGCCATGATCATTGTCACCGGTGGAGCCGGGTTCATCGGCTCCAATCTCGTTGCCGGACTGGAAGAAGCCATCGGCGGCGACATCGTGGTCGTCGACCGGCTTGGAACCGGTGACAAATGGCGCAACATCGCCAAGCGTGAGCTCGCCGAACTGGTTGAGCCGGACGGGCTTTTCGACCTCCTGGAACGTCACCGCGGCGACGTTGAGGCGATCTTTCATCTCGGCGCGATCTCGTCGACAACCGAGACCGATGCCGACCTGATCGTGCGCGAAAACCTGACACTGCCGATGCGGCTATGGCACTGGTGCGCCGAGAACCGCACGCGGCTGATCTATGCGTCTTCAGCGGCAAGCTACGGGGATGGCAGTGACGGTTTCGACGACGACATGCGTCCGGAGGCGCTGGCGACGCTTCGGCCGTTGAATCCGTATGGCTGGTCGAAACATCTGTTCGATCGCCGCGCGGTCCGTCTGGCGGCCAGCGGCGTGCATCCGCCCCAGTGGGCCGGCCTGAAGTTCTTCAACGTCTATGGCCCGAATGAGTACCACAAGGGATCGATGAAAAGCGTGGTCGCTCAGATCACGCCGAAGATCCTGGCTGGCGAGACGGCGAAGCTCTTCAAGTCCCACCATCCCGACTACGCGGATGGCGGCCAGCTTCGGGATTTCGTCTATGTCGACGATTGCGTGCGGGTCATGCTCTGGCTGCTCGAGACACCAAGGGTGAACGGCCTGTTCAACCTCGGGACCGGGGCGGCCCGCAGCTTCGCCGACCTGGCCCATGCGGTCTTCGCGGCCCTCGGCCAGGATCCTCGGATCGACTACATCGACATGCCCGAGGCGATTCGGGACCGCTACCAGTACTTCACCCAAGCGCGCATGGAACGGCTGCGGGAAACCGGGTATCCGGGACAGTTCACGCCCCTGGAAGAGGGTGTGCGCCGCTATGTGAAAGGCTTCCTGACCAGCGACGACCCTTATCGATAGGCGCCGATGCTCTCTGTCCTGACTCCCGCTGCCGCGGTGCTGCCCGCGATCCCGTTCCCTGCCATCGACCCGGTGATCGTCTCTATCGGGCCGTTTGCCATCCGCTGGTATGCCCTGGCCTACATCGCGGGCATTTTGCTGGGCTGGCGCTATGCCCTATGGCTCGCCCGGCGACAGCCGATCTATTTCGAAGCCAAGCTGTTCGACGACCTGGTGCTGTACGCCACGCTCGGCATCGTCATCGGCGGGCGGCTCGGCTACGCGTTGTTCTACAACCCGGCCTACTATCTCACTCACCCGCTGGAGATCCTCATGGTCTGGCAGGGTGGCATGGCCTTCCATGGCGGCCTGCTGGGGGTGGTGGTCGCGGTCATCCTGTTCGCCCAGCGGGTCGGGGCGCCGATGCTGGCGGTCGGCGACATCGTCGCGGCCGCAGCGCCGATCGGTCTGCTGTTCGGGCGGCTGGCGAACTTCATCAACGGTGAGCTGTTTGGCCGGGTCGCCTCGGATGTCCCCTGGGCCATGGTGTTTCCCAATGGCGGTCCAGAGCCGCGTCATCCCTCGCAACTCTATGAGGCGATCCTGGAAGGCGCGGTGCTGTTCGTCATCCTGTGGCTGCTGGCCCGCCAACCGTCGATCCGCGCCCGGCCGGGGATCGTGATCGGGGCCTTCTTCATCGGGTACGGTGCTTTTCGGTCGATCGTCGAATTCTTCCGAGAGCCGGATGCCCATATCGGCTTCCTGGTCTCGTTCGTGACCATGGGACAGCTGCTCAGCCTGCCGATGATCGTGTTCGGCCTCTGGATGATCGGCCGGGCGCTGGCCCGTCCCCCGCAAGCCACGGACCGGCGGTGAGCCTGACGGACCACCTGCGCCGCCGGATCGCGGTCGAAGGTCCGCTGTCGGTCCAGGACGTGATGGCGGATGCCCTGACCCATCCGACCTTCGGCTACTACGCCACACGCGATCCGTTCGGCGTCTCGGGCGACTTCATCACCGCCCCCGAGATCAGCCAGATGTTCGGCGAACTGATCGGTCTGTGGGCGGCGGTGGTCTGGCAGCAGATCGGCGCCCCCGCCAAGGTCCGTCTCGTCGAGCTCGGCCCGGGCCGTGGAACTCTTATGGCCGATGCCATGCGGGCCGCCGGCGCCTTGCCGGATTTCACGGCCGCGACCGAAATCCATCTGGTCGAGGTGAGCGCGACCCTTCGCTCCCTGCAGGCCCGGGCCCTGGAAGGCTTCGCACCCACCTGGCACGCCGACCTTTCGACGGTGCCGGACGGTCCGACGATCGTGATCGCCAATGAGTTCTTCGATGCGCTGCCGATCCTGCAGTTGGTGCGCGCGCCGGGAGCCTGGTGCGAGCGGCGGTTGGCCATGCACCCTGAATCCGGTGACATGGCCTGGGTGGTGTCGGCCCGGCCGGCGCCGCAGGGCGTTCTGGTGGACCAGGCGGTGACAACGGCTGCCGCCCCTGGTGACGTTGCGGAACTCTGCCCCGCCGGTCTGTCCATCGCCCGGGAAATCGCGCGCCGACTGGTCGATCATGGTGGTGCTGCCGTGGTCGTCGACTACGGCTACGCGCCGAGTGCCCCCGGCGACACGTTGCAGGCGGTGCGTGGACATCAGCCCGTCCCGGTTCTCGAGACCCTCGGAGCGGCGGACCTCACGTCCCATGTCGACTTCGCGGCTCTGGGCCGCGTCGTGTCGCAGGCGGGCGGGTGCGTCTTCGGGCCGACGACCCAGGCGCAGTTTCTGACGGCTCTTGGCATCGACGCTCGGGCCGACCGGCTGATGGCCGGTGCCGATGCACCGACCCAGGAGACGATCGCCGGCGCCAAGGCCCGCTTGATCGGTCCCGACGAAATGGGCACCCTGTTCAAGGTTGCCGCCTGGACAGGCCCAGGCGCGCCGGCGCCCCCCGGTTTCGAAAGCGGGCTCGCCGGCTGATCCTCGAGTCCAGACGGTGAGATCGACCCGTTGATCCAGATCGACAGCTTTGATGAGAACGGCGTCGTCCACGCGTTCTTCACGCGCCGGGGCGGGGTGAGCGGCGGTCTGTACACGTCGTTGAACTGCGGACTCGGCTCGGGTGATGACAGATCCATGGTCACGGCCAACCGGGCGCGCGCCGTAGCCGCGCTCGACCTGCCGCCGGGTGTGTTGTTCACGAATCATCAGACCCACTCCAGCGCCGTCGCTTTGATCGACGAGGACTCCACGCCGGATGAGAAGCGGGAGGCGGATGCCCTGGTCACGGTGCGCCGGGGCGTGGTGCTGGGCGTATTGGCGGCCGATTGTGCGCCGGTCCTGTTCGCCGCACCCCAGGATGGGGTCGTGGCGGCGGCCCATGCAGGTTGGCGGGGCGCGCTTGGCGGGGTCTGTGAAGCGACCGTCGACGCGATGATCGACCTCGGCGTGCGCCCCGACGGGATCAAGGCGGCGGTCGGCCCCTGTATCGGAGTCGCATCCTACGAGGTCGGCCCCGAGTTTCCGGCCCCGTTCCTGGAACAGGAAGCGGCCAATGGCCGGTTCTTCGAGCGTGCGACGCGCGACGGGCACTTCATGTTCGACCTCTCAGGCTATGTGGTCTCCCGCCTGTCGCGCCTCGGGCTCGGCGAGGTCTTGCGGTTGGACGGCGACACCTGCCAGGACGAGGCCAACTTCTTCAGCTACCGCCGCTCGCGCCAGCGCGGCGAACGCGACTACGGACGGCAGTTATCGGCGATCTCGCTCGGCCCCTAGAACCGTCCACCGTTCAGGGTTCGGGGCCACCTCAGGCAAGCGGTCGCAGGAGAACGGTCAGGGAGAGGGGCATGGCATTGCATTTCGATCGGGCGGAGTTTGACGACCGCCGGCACAAGACCCTGTCCGCCATGGCTGCGGCGGGGCTCGACGGGCTGCTCATGTTCCGCCAGGAGAGCATGTTCTGGCTGACCGGATACGACACGTTCGGTTTCTGTTTCTTTCAGTGCCTCTATCTCGGTGCCGATGGGCGACTTGTCCTGCTGACTCGCGCACCCGACCTGCGCCAGGCTCAGAACACCTCGCTGATCGAGGACATTCGGATCTGGGTCGACAGGGACGGGGCGACCCCGGCCGACGATCTGCGGGATCTCTTGGACTCGCTCGGCGCCCGCGGGCATCGTCTTGGGGTCGAGTATGACGCCTACGGGCTCAATGCCCGCAACGGCAAGCGCCTGGACGCCGCCCTGGATGGCTTTGTCCGCCTCGAAGACAGCTCCGAAGTTGTCTCGTCCCTGCGCCTCGTTAAGTCCCCGGCCGAACTCGCTTATGTCAGGCGGGCGGCCGAACTTGCCGACGATGCGTTGCGCGAGGCTCATCGCCTTACCGGTCCGGGCGTCGACGAGGGCGAGATCCTGGCGGCGATGCAGGGTGCTGTTTTCAAAGGCGGCGGCGACTACCCGGGGAACGAGTTCATCATCGGCTCGGGTGGTGACGCGCTGCTCTGCCGCTATTTCTCTGGCCGCAAAACACTGCAGAACAAGGATCAACTGACTTTGGAGTTTGCCGGGGCCTACCGGCACTACCACGCGTGTTTGATGCGGACGATTCCGGTCGGCCCGGTTCCCGATCACCAGCACCGCATGTTCGATGCCTGCGTCGAGGCCCTCCAGGCGTGCAAGGACGCGCTGCGTCCGGGGCGGCCAATCGGCGAGGTATTCGACGCCCATGCCCGGGTGATGGATGCCCGCGGGATGCGCCACGCTAGGCTCAACGCCTGTGGCTATTCGCTGGGAGCGGTGTTCGCGCCGATCTGGATGGACTATCCGATGTTCTATCACGGCAATCCGGTCGCGGCGGCTCCCGGCATGGTTTTCTTTCTGCACATGATTCTGGTGGACAGCGAGGCCCAGCTGGCGATGACCTTGGGGGAGACCGTCATCGTTGCCGACGGCGAGCCCGAGCGGCTTTCCACAATGCCGCTGGAACTCGTTGCCAAGTAGCGCTGGTTTGGTCATATCGAGGGATGCCGCATCTCTGGATCTTTCTGGCCTTCCTCTTGCTCGGACTGCTGGTGAGTTGCATCGCTTGAACACGCTTCGGAATCCGCTGGCCGCTGCCGTGCTGCTCGTGTCGCTGGCTCTGGCGACGGCGGGTTGCGGACAATTGCCGCAGCCCTTTGCCAAGGACCACGCCGATCTCCGGCGGGCCTCGTTTCTGATCGCGCCGGCGACCGAAGGTGTCATGGTGTGGCCGATCATCGGCGTCGACGACGAGACCGCGGATTTGCTGACCGAGATGACAGTCGAGGCACTGCAAAAGCGCGGGGTCGCCGCGAGTTCCAAGGCGTCGAACCGGTCCAGTCTGATTCTGACCAGTGCCGGGCATCGGTTGCCGTCCGGCGCTCTCGAGGTGACATGGACGCTCAGCCGTCCGGACGGTGTCATCGTCGGAGAGCGTGTTGACGCAATCGCCAACGATGATCGTTTCGCCGAGTCGATCGCCTCGGTGGCGGCCTGGGTGATACCGGAACCGGTGGTGCCCGGGCCGCCGGAAGACCAGATTGCGGTGACCGTCTTCGGGGTCGGCGGTGCCCCCGGCAACGGCAACGACCTTCTGTTCCGGGCGATCGGACAGGCCCTGGATCGCGCCGATGTCCTGGTCACCGGAGACCTGCCGCCGGACGGCCACGCGATTCAGGGCGAGGTCACGGTCGAGCGCCTGGAGTCTGGCATGGACCTGGTGTCTGTCGCCTGGGTGGTGATGGACGCTCAGGGCCGGGAACTCGGCACCGTGGACCAACAGAACACCGTTCCGCCGGGCTATCTCGATCGGAACTGGGGGCCCGTTGCGTTGCCGATCGCGACCGCCGCCGTCGACGGTGTCCTGGATCTGATCGAACGCACCCGACAGAACCAGGCGGCCCGCTAAAGACCTCGGGAGATCCCGCCAGGCACCTCTTTGAGTGGTTTCGTTGTGCGGCGCACAATTCGTTTGACAGTCCGGTAGCCGCGCGTCATTTAGACGCGGTAATTGTGCGGTGCAGCAAACGACCGCTGCGTGGAGCCGGATGTCCAGCCGGACGAGAGGAGACAAGAAATGACCGAATTCAAAAACCCGTTCATGGATTTCGACGTCCAGAAGATGATGGGCGAGTTCAAGGTTCCGAACTTCGACGTTGACGGCATTGTTGCCGCCCACAAGAGGAATTTCGACGCGATTGCGCAGGCCAACCAGGTCGCGGCCGAGGGTTTCCAGGCCATCATGAAGCGGCAGGCTGAGATCGCTCAGCAGGCGGTCGCCGAGGTTCAGGGCACCCTGCAGACGATGGGCACCCAGGGCGCGCCGGAAGAGAAGGTGGCCCAGCAGGCCGACATCGCGAAGAAGACGCTGGAACAGGCCCTGTCGAACCTGAAGGAACTGCAGGAGATGGTGGCGAAGTCGAACGCCGAGGCGTCGAACATCATCAACAAGCGGATCATGGAATCCCTCGACGAAGTGAAGACCGCCGTCGAGAAGACCAAGAAGTAACACTCGTCCCTGACGGGGACAGAACAAAGGGCCGTCCGGGCATCCGGGCGGCCCTTTGCGTTTTCCGGCTCAGCTTGTCCACGGCGCGTACGGCGTGTTAGGCGCCTGAGCACGTTGACCGAGCCCGGGCACCAACAGCGGAGCAGCATCATGACCGACGAAATCGCACCCGAGATCACCTTCGACGACTTCATGAAGGTCGACATTCGGGTCGGCACCGTCGTCGACGCGCAGCCGTTTCCCGAAGCCCGCAAACCGGCCTTCAAACTTTGGATCGACTTCGGGTCCGATCTCGGCGTGAAGAAGACATCGGCACAGATCACCACCCACTATTCGCCGGATTCCCTGAAGGGCCGCCAGGTGGCGGCGGTGGTCAACTTCACGCCGCGCCAGATCGGACCGTTCATGAGCGAAGTGCTGACTCTCGGCTTCGCCGATCCGGACGGCGCCGTTGTTCTGATCGCCCCCGACCTGACGGTCCCGAACGGCGCGCGGCTGCACTGACCGGCGCGCCGCTGCACCGCCCAGGGTTCAAAAGCACGACCGCCCCTCCGGAAGTCCGAAGGGGCGGCCGGTGTTCGGCATGTTGAGAAGGCGTCAGGCGGCCCGGACCCGATCAAGGAAGCCGCCGACCTCACCCTGGAGCTTCGACATGGCGTCGGACAGGCTGCGACAGGTGTCGAGCACCTCCGTCGCCGTGTTGCCGGTGGTGTTGGACGCCTCGCTGACATCGGCGATCCCGCTGGATACGGTCGAGGTGCCCTGAGCGGCTTCCTGGGTGTTGCGCGCGATCTCGGTCGTCGTCGCGGTCTGTTCTTCGACGGCGGCGGCGATGGTTGCGTTCATCTCGTCCAGTTCTGAAACACCGGTAGCGATCGTTTCGATGGCAGTCACGGCTTCGCCGCTGGCTTCCTGCATCTGGTCGATCTGCTGGCGGATTTCCTCCGTCGCCTTGCCGGTCTGATCGGCCAGGCTCTTCACCTCGGTCGCCACGACGGCGAAGCCCTTGCCGGCTTCACCGGCGCGGGCGGCCTCGATGGTCGCGTTCAGGGCCAGCAGGTTGGTCTGCTCGGCGATGTCCTGGATCAGCGTGATGACGTCGCCGATCTTGCGCGATGCTTCGGCGAGCGCGGTGATCCGTGCATTGCCGCGGATGGCCTCTTCACTCGACTTGCGGGCCATTTCGGCGGCTCGTGCCACCTGGCTGCCGATCTCGCCGGTCGAGGCGGCAAGCTCTTCCGCCGCTGCGGAGACGGCCTGGACGTTCGAGCTCGACTGCTGGGAGGCTTCGGATACGCCGGAGGCCTGGCTCACGGCGGTCCGCGACGCGTCGGCCATGACTTCGGCCCGCTCGCGCACGCCGGTGACCTGGGTTGTCAGCGAGGCCACGACCTTGCCGACCGAGGACTCGAAGCCGTTGGCGAGTTCTTCCATCGCCCGGCGCTTCTCCTCGGCGGCCCGTCGGTCGGCCTCGACCTTCTCCTGCTCCAGGCCGCGGACACGCTCGGCGTTCTCCTTGAACACCTGCACCGTCCGGGCCATGTCGGCGATCTCATCGGAGCGGTCGCGGCCGGGGATCTCGGTGTCGAGATCGTCGGCGGCCAGACGCTCCATCGCCTGGGTCATCGACCGGATCGGCGTCGCGATGCTGCGCCCGATCAAAACGGCCAGCAGAACGGCCACCAGGGCGGCGCCGATCGTTGCCGCGATCATCAGCGTGTTGGCGAGCGTCTGGTCGGCCTTGCGCGCCTCCAGCGAGGTGGCGACCGAAGCGGTCACCTGATCGGAGACCGAAAGGGCGGACGCGGCCATGGCGTCGGAGGCAGCCGTGCGGGCGTTCAGGGACTCGACGAGAGCTGCGAAGGCGGCCTCCTTCACCTACATAAGGGACGTCAGCTTTCCGAGGCTTTCGTCATCGGGAATGGCGTTGGACAGTGTCGCCAGAACGGTCTGAGCCTCACCAAGAGCCGCCTGGAAGGCCGCGACGGCCTTGGGGTCAGCGTCGCTGCCGAGCACGTTCGCGAGGTCGGCTTCCATCTGTCCGACGGCGATCAGCAGCGCACCTGCCTGCTCGGAGATCATGGCGGCGCGCTGGGCCTCGGCAACCGCCTGATCGGCAGCCGCGGTGGCCTCGTCGTAAGCTTTCGCTTGTTTACGTTCCAGAGCGTTGCCGAAGGCGCCGATGCGCTTCGAGTTGGCCGCCAGAGCTTTCTGGGGTTCGCTGGTATCGCCGAAGGTGGCAACCGCCTCGGCCATTTCTTCGAAGGCGGAGCGGTACTTGCCGACGGACTGGGCGAGCAGCCCGACGGCCTTCTCGTCGTCGGTTCCTTTGGTTGCGCGCTTCAGCTTCACGGCGGTCAGGAACATAGTCTTCATGGCGTCGCGGACCGGCTCCGCGTCTTCGGCGGCGCGGGTCCGCAGGAACACGGCCTCGTCCCGGCGCGCGGTCAGTGTCGCGCGGATGAGGTTCTCGATCAGCTTGCCAACCTCGCTGCGCTTTGCCTGAACGTCGAGCGCGGCCGTGCGCTCGGCTTGAAGCTCGGCGCCTCGCTGGTCCTGGAAGGTTCGGATCTCTTTGACGACAGCGCTCAGCTGTCTGCTGCTGAGTTTGCTGCGCGTGGTCTGCTTCTTTGCGTCTTCGCCGGCGGCGACGAGTTCGCCGAAGGCTCCCTCCAGGGTGGCGATGGTCGCGGCGGTCTCCTCCTGGCCGATGGCCATGGCCAGGTCGCGCGCCTCGGTCAGGCGGCTGGTGACCTCGGTCTGATAGACACCATCCCCATGGGCCTGGAACCGGGCGGCGGAAAGCTGGGCGTTCTGGACCAGCTGGTTCACGCTCGAGACACGGTCCGCGCTGGCCACCTGGTTGGAATAGCGGTCGAGGCCGAGCCATCCGGTGGTCCCCAAGACCAGCGTGATGCCCACCATCCCGGCGAAACCTGCGGCAATCCGCGTCGAGATCTTCATGGTGTTTCCCCCTCGGAGCGATGTGTCTGTGCCGGGGTTTATAGGTAATTGGTAAAAAAACTATGTAGCTCGAAGTTATCGGCTACGTAAAACTGCTTAAGTGAAGTTTCTTAAAAGTAATTTGGGATTTATATTGGATTTTATGAAAACGGTTTCTTGCGGTTTGGTAACTATTGTTTAAGTATTCCAGGTCATTTCTCTCATCGTTTCGTGGAACCGGCGCATGGACACCGTAGTCTTGCCGGATGGAGAGGAGTCCGAAGTACCATGTACAAAGCAGTCAAGATGACCGTTCTGGCCGTCGCCGCGTCGGCCCTCATGGCGGGTTCCGCCGCCGCCAACGATTTCGCCCCGCAGATCACCGAGGTGATCAACAGCCAGGTCAAGCCGTGGCTGAGCGATCCGGCGATCGTCGAAGCCATCAAGGCGCAGAACGCTGAAACCGCCGGCCTGGGTGAGGGCGATATCGACGCTCTCGACAAGCAGTGGCGCGCCGAAGCCAAGTCGGGCAGCGGCCCGCTGGTCGACAAGGTTCTCTCCAACAGCGTTTCCGCGCTGCTGAAGTCCAAGAAGGACGAGGCCGGCGGCCTGTTCTCCGAGATCTTCATCATGGACGCCAAGGGCCTGAATGTCGGCCAGAGCGACGTCACCTCCGACTACATGCAGGGCGACGAAGCCAAGTGGAAGAAGACCTACGCGACCGGCCCGGACGCCGTGTTCATCGATGAGGTTGAGTTCGATGACTCGAGCCAGCAGTTCCAGAGCCAGGCCAACCTGACGATCGTCGACCCGGCGACCGGCAAGGCGATCGGCGCGATCACCGTCGGCGTCAATGTCGAGCAGCTTCCGTAACCGGTCCCCCCGGTTCGGAACACCAGGGCGGGCCGGTCTCTGACCGGCCCGTTCTCTTTTGCTCGGAACGCCGCGATTTACCGGTACAGCGGCTTGCGCTGTCGGGGTCAGAAGCGTAGCTTGGCCGGCGGTTTTCGAACCGCCGATTTCTCTGCTTTTTCCGGGGGTAATGATGGGCATCCTTGCCGAGCGGCTGAGCCGCGTCAAACCGTCACCGACGATCGCCGTCAGCACCAAGGCCCGCGACCTGAAGGCGGCCGGCCATGACGTCATCGGGCTTGGCGCCGGTGAACCGGATTTCGACACCCCCGACCACATCAAGGCGGCCGCCAAGGCGGCGATTGATGCCGGTGATACCAAGTACACGGCGGTCGGCGGGACGGCGGAACTGAAGGACGCGATCTGCCAGAAGTTCAAACGCGACAACGGCCTCGACTACAAGCCCACCGAGGTGGTGGTGGGCACCGGCGGCAAGCAGGTCCTGTACAACGCCTTCATGGCGACTCTGGACCCGGGCGACGAGGTCATCATTCCGGCGCCCTTCTGGGTCAGCTATCCGGACATGGCGATCCTTGCCGAAGGCACGCCGGTGATCGTCGACTGCCCGCAGGAAACCGGCTTCAAGCTGCAGCCCGACGCGCTGGAGAAGGCGATCACGGCGAAGACCAAGTGGTTGATCCTGAATTCGCCGTCGAACCCGACCGGTGCCGGGTACACCCGCGCGGACATGAAGAAGATCACCGATGTGCTGCTGCGCCACCCGCATGTCTGGGTGATGACCGACGACATGTATGAGCATCTTGTCTACGACGATTTCGAGTTCTGTACGCCGGCTGAGGTCGAGCCCGCCCTGAAGGACCGCACGCTCACGGTAAACGGGGTCTCGAAAGCCTATTGCATGACCGGCTGGCGGATCGGGTACGCCGGCGGTCCGGCGAACCTCATCAAGGCGATGACCGACATCCAGTCCCAGTCGACCTCGAATCCGTCCTCGATCAGCCAGGCCGCCTCGGTCGCGGCCCTGAACGGTGACCACGGCTTCATCGCCGAGAACAACAAGGTGTTCAAAGAGCGTCGCGACCTTGTGGTGTCGATGCTGAACCAGGCCAAAGGGATCGACTGCCCGACGCCGGAAGGGGCGTTCTACGTCTATCCGTCGGTCAAGGGCTGCATCGGAAAGTCCACGCCCGACGGCAAGGTGATCGACAGCGATGGGGCGTTCGTGACGGCGCTGCTGGAAAGCGAAGGCGTGGCGGCGGTGCAGGGCGAGGCCTTCGGGCTGTCGCCGCATTTCCGCATCTCCTACGCCACGTCCACCGAGCTGCTGGAGGAAGCCTGCCGCCGCATCCAGCGGTTCTGCGGCAGCCTGACCTGACGGCGTTCGATCTCTATCCCGTCATCCTCGACGGCCCCGCTTCGGCGGGGCCGTATCGATTCATGGCCCGGCAAGATTCGTTGGCTGGTGGCGTGAATCGGCTTGCCACCTCAGCTTGCGGCGTCCGAAGATACCCGCCTAACGCCGGTCGTCCCGGCGTGCGCCAACGGGCCCTCGGGGCGACCACGGGCACATGCGACCCGGGACGCCCCCACTCGAACCTGGGGGAACTCAACGATCCCGGGCCAACGAGTGGGAGGCTACGATGGGAGCAGACACCGGCGCGAACGGCAAAGGATCGGCGGGCAGAGAACCAGGCGGCGCGACCCGATGCGCCGCAATTCTCGGACCGTATCAATCCGGTAAGACCAGCCTGTTCGAAGCTCTGCTGCAAGCGACTGGCGCGGTCGAGCGCAAGGGCACAGTCAAGGACGGCAACACGGTCGGCGACACCGCGCCTGAAGCGCGCGATCGAGGCGCCAGCACCGAACCGTCCATCGGTCACGGAACGTATCTTGGCGATGAGTGGACGTTCATCGACACGCCCGGGGGGATCGAGTTTTCGCTGGACGCGCGCCATGCGGCGATGATCGCCGACGTCGCGATCGTCGTTGTCGAGCCCGAAATGGCCAAGGCCGCGGCGGCCGGCCCCATTCTGAAATTCCTCGACGACCACGACATTCCGCACGCCGTCCTGATCAACAAGATGGACCAGGCCGGCGAGCGGGTGCGCGACCTGCTGTCGACCCTTCAGGGCTTTTCCGCCCGCCCATTGGCGCTCCGGCAGGTTCCGATCCGCGACGACGAACAGGTCACCGGCTACGTCGATCTGGTCAGCGAGCGTGCCTACCAGTATCGCGAGGGCGAGCCGTCAGCGTTGATCGAGTTGCCGAGTTCCGTCGCCGACCGCGAAGCCGAAGCCCGAGCGGAGCTGCTGGAGACGCTCGCCGATTTCGATGACGCGTTGCTCGAGCAACTGCTTGAGGAGATCGATCCGGACAAGAAGGACGTTTACGCCCACCTGAGCGACACGCTGCGGGCGGATCTGCTGGTCCCGGTGCTGCTCGGCGCGGGTGAGCACGATCACGGCATCCAGCGATTGCTCAAGTTTCTGCGCCATGAGACGCCGGATCATGCGGCGACCGTTGAGCGGCGGGGTATCGATGTCCGGGACGAGGCTATGGCCCAGGTCTTCCGAACCGTGCACGCCCCGCATATGGGCAAGCTGTCCCATGTCCGGGTGTGGCGCGGCACCGTCAAGGACGGCGAAATGCTCAACGGAGCGAAGGTGTCGGGGATCTATCAGGTCACCGGCGCCAAGCTCGACAAGGCCGGACAGGCCAAGGCCGGAGATGTGGTGGCCTTCGGGCGGATGGACCCGATCCTGACCGGCGATGTGCTGACGGCGGAGGGGGGGCTGCCCGATGAGGGCCTGTCCTGGCCGGAAGTCCCGCAGCCAGTCTACGCCCGCGCGCTGCAGGTGGCGGAACGCAACGACGAGGTCAAGCTCTCCGGGGCGCTGACCAAACTCGCCGAAGAAGATCCGTCCCTGCTGGTCAAACACGATCAGGAACTGGGGGAACTGACGCTCTGGGGGCAGGGCGACACCCATCTCCGGGTCGTTGCCGACCGCCTGCGCAACCGCTTCAAACTCGATGTCGAACTGTCCGAACCGTCGGTGGCGTATCGCGAGACCATTCGCCAGCGCGTCGACGAGCACTCGCGCCACAAGAAGCAGTCCGGCGGTCACGGCCAGTTCGCCGACATCCGGATCACGGTGGAGCCGCTGTCGCGCGGGCAGGGCTTTGAGTTTGCCGAGACCGTCGTCGGCGGAGCGGTGCCGCGGAACTACATTCCGGCGGTCGAAGAAGGGTGTCGGGAGGGCTGCAAGCGGGGTCCGCTCGGGTTCCCAGTGGTCGACGTCAAGGTCACCCTGACTGACGGCCAGCACCATTCGGTCGACAGCTCGGACATGGCCTTCAAGATCGCCGCCCGCTCAGGGTTGAGCGAGGCGCTGTCCAAGGCGGGCCCCGTCCTGCTCGAGCCGATCCATCAGGTTGCGATTGCCGTACCGTCCGAAGTGACCAACCGGGTCCACGGCATCCTGTCGAGCCGCCGCGGCCAGATCCTCGGCTTCGATGCCAAGGAGAGCTGGCCCGGCTGGGATGAGGTGACGGCGTATCTGCCGGAGGCGGAGATGCACAACCTGATCCAGGAACTGCGCGCCCAGAGCCAGGGCATGGCGTTCTATACGTGGCACTTCGACCACCTGGCGGAACTCACCGGCCGCCTGGCGGACAAGGTGGTCGAACACCGCGAGACGGCGGGAGCGAAGTAAGCCGGCCCGCCCGGCACACCGAGGTCCCGGTCTCGGCCTGACGGCCGAACCGGGATGACGGGTGTGTGGAAGTTTCCAGCGTCATCCCGGGGGGCACAGCGACGCCCGGGACCTCGCAGCGTTCGTGCCGACCGGGCTCCCGGTCTCGGCCTGAAGGGCGAACCGGGATGACGGGTGTGTGGAGGTTTCCAGCGTCATCCCGGGGGGCACAGCGACGCCCGTGACCTCGCGACGGACGGACACCGAAGGTCCCGGTCTCCGCCTTACGGCGGAACCGGGATGACGGTGTTTGCAGGGCTGCGCTGCTAAAACGTCATCCCGGGGGAGCGTAGCGACGCCCGGGACCCAGCTGTCGGATCTGCGTTCTAGACCAGGTGCTGGCGGACGATGCCCGAGGCTTTGGAGAAATCCATCCGGCCCGGATAGCGCTGCTTCAGCGTCGCCATGATCCGACCCATGTCCTTGAGATCATTCGCGCCGATCTCGCGGATCGTGGCATCGATCGTCGTCATCAGATCGCTGCCTTCGAGCTGGCTCGGCATGAACCGGCGGATGATGTCGATCTCCTCCTGCTCCTGAGTGGCGAGTTCGCAGCGACCGCCTTCCTCATAGAGTCGGATCGACTCCTGCCGCTGCTTGACCATCGTGGCCAGCATCGACAGCACTTCATCGTCGGCTATACCGTCGGTGTTGCCTTTATCGCGCGCGGCGATATCGCGGTCCTTGAGGGCCGCGGTGATCAGTCGAACGGTCGCCACCGCCCGCGCGTCCTTGGCGAGCATGGCGTCCTTCAACGCTGTCTTGAGCTGTTCGCGCAACATTCAGTTTCTCCCCAGAAACCGATAAATCCGTAACCGCCTGACAGCGGCGCCAGCTTCGTCGCCCGTCCCCGTCGGGCTCGTCGGCCGGCTGGTGCCACCGCCGAGCTTGGAGGGCGGACCATAGACGATCCGAATGCAGGGTGCAATGACTCCCGAGAATCGCCAAGATATTGAATTCAAACAGTTTCTTTAAGGACAAGTTGCTTGACGATGTCCCCATCCTCGCGTATCAACCCGCCAATTTACCTATCGTAAGCTCCTTTGCGTGCGCCGAAAACTCGGCGCGTCTTTCGCCTGCGGGCTCTACGGACGACCCGGCCATCGGAGATGCCCATGCCCGACCCCGCCGCGACCGCCGAAACCGACACCGAGATTCCGGCGGGAGCGACCGCCGTTCTGGTCCTGGCCGACGGAACGGCGATTTTCGGACGCGGCTTCGGGGCGGCGGTCACCCGGGTCGGCGAGGTCGTGTTCAACACCTCGATGACCGGCTACCAGGAGATCCTGACCGACCCGTCCTATGCCGGCCAGATCATCACCTTCACCTTTCCCCATGTGGGCAATGTCGGCGCCAATGCCGATGACCACGAGACGACCACGCCGGCTTCGCTCGGCTGCATCCTGCGGGCCGACATCACCGCCGCGTCGAACTATCGCGCCCAGCGCTCGCTCGATGACTGGCTGCGGTCCCACGACCTGCCGGGCCAGGCAGGCGTCGACACCCGGCGCCTGACCCGACGCATCCGCGACGCCGGCGCGCCCCACGGCGCGCTCTGCCACGCACCCGACGGCAAGTTCGATCTCGCGGCCCTGCGCCAGCTCGCCGCCGACTGGCCGGGGCTCGAGGGGATGGATCTGGCCAAGACCGTGTCCTGCACCCAGACCTATCACTGGGATCAGACCCTGTGGTCGTTCGCCGATGACGGCCAGGGCGACGGCTACGGCGCCCTGGCGGCGCCGGCGAAGCACGTGGTCGCGATCGACTACGGGGCCAAGCGCAACATCCTGCGCAACCTGGCGGCCCAGGGCTGCCGGGTCACGGTCGTGCCGGCGACCGCGACCGCCCAGGAAGTTCTGGATCTCGCCCCCGACGGTATCTTTCTCGCCAACGGCCCGGGCGACCCGGCGGCCACCGGCGTCTATGCCGTGCCGGAACTGCGCACCCTGATCGACAGCGGCAAGCCGATCTTCGGCATCTGCCTCGGCCACCAGATGCTGGCGCTGGCCTTGGGCGCGGAGACCGAGAAGATGCATATGGGCCACCGGGGCGCGAACCATCCGGTCAAGGACCTGGAGACCGGCAAGGTCGAGATCACCAGCCAGAACCACGGCTTCGTGGTCAAGGAGGCGTCGCTGCCCGACACGGTGACCGTGACCCACCGCTCGCTGTTCGACGGCACGGTCGAAGGCATCCGAGTCGAGGGCAAACCGATCTTCAGCGTCCAGTACCATCCGGAGGCCTCGCCCGGGCCGATGGACAGCCACTATCTCTTCGCGCGGTTCCGGGAGCTCCTCGGCTGATGCCCAAACGCACCGACATCCAGAGCATCCTCATCATCGGCGCCGGCCCGATCGTCATCGGTCAGGCCTGCGAGTTCGACTATTCCGGCACCCAGGCCTGCAAGGCGCTGAAGGACGAGGGCTACCGGGTGATCCTGGTGAACTCGAACCCGGCGACCATCATGACCGACCCGGGCCTGGCGGACGCGACCTATGTCGAGCCGATCACGCCGGAGATCGTCGCCCGGGTGATCGAGCGCGAGCGCCCGGACGCGCTGTTGCCGACCATGGGCGGGCAGACCGCCCTGAACACGGCGCGCGCGCTCTCCCATGACGGCACGCTCGAGAAGTTCGGGGTCGAACTGATCGGCGCCGACCTGACCGCCATCGAAAAGGCCGAGGACCGCCAGCAGTTCCGCGAGGCGATGACCGCGATCGCGCTCGACACGCCGCGCTCGCGGCTGATCAATGATTTCGCCGATGCCGCCGAGGCGCTCGACCATGTCGGCCTGCCGGCGATCATCCGGCCGTCCTACACGCTCGGCGGCCAGGGTGGGGGCATCGCCTACAACCGCGAGGAATTCGAGCAGATCGTGCGCAACGGTCTGCGGCTGTCGCCGTCCAGCGAGGTGCTCATCGAGGAGAGCGTGCTCGGCTGGAAGGAGTTCGAGATGGAGGTGATCCGCGACCGCGCGGACAACTGCATCATCGTCTGCTCGATCGAGAACGTCGATCCGATGGGCGTGCACACTGGCGACAGCATCACCGTCGCGCCGGCGCTCACCCTGACCGACAAGGAATACCAGCGCATGCGCAACGCCTCGATCGCGGTGCTGCGCGAGATCGGGGTCGAGACCGGCGGGTCGAACGTGCAGTTCGCCATCGACCCGGCGACCGGCCGCCAGATCGTGATCGAGATGAATCCCCGGGTCTCGCGGTCATCGGCGCTGGCGTCGAAGGCGACCGGGTTTCCAATCGCCAAGATCGCCGCCAAGCTGGCGGTCGGCTACACCCTGGACGAGCTCGACAACGATATTACCGGGGTCACGCCGGCGAGCTTCGAGCCGACGATCGACTATGTCGTCACCAAGATCCCGCGCTTCACCTTCGAGAAGTTCCCCGGCGCCGACGCCCGGCTGACGACGTCGATGAAGTCGGTCGGCGAGGTGATGGCGATCGGCCGCACCTTCGCGGAGTCCCTGCAGAAGGCGCTGCGCGGGCTGGAAACCGGACTGTCGGGACTGGACCCGGTCGCGCTCAAGGGCGCCCAGGACGGCGAGGTCGACCACCAGGCGGTGGTGGCGGAACTCACCGAGCCGACCTCCGATCGGCTGCTGAAGGTGGCCCAGGCGTTGCGGGTCGGCCTCAGCGTCGACGAGGTGTACCGGGCCTGTCACGTCGATCTCTGGTTCCTGGAACGGATCGCCGAGATCATCGCGGCGGAAGAGAGCCTGGTGGCCGATGGCCTGCCCCATGACCCGGCCGGCTGGCTGACGGTGAAGGGGCTTGGTTTCTCCGATGCGCGCCTGGCCGACCTGACCGATCACGACGAGGGTGTGGTCGCCGGCCGGCGGCGCGGGCTCGGCGTGCGCCCGGTCTACAAGCGGATCGACACTTGCGCGGCAGAGATCCCGTCCCAGACCCCGTACATGTACTCGACCTACGAAACCGGGATCGGCGGGCAGTCGGCCGAGAATGAGGCCGACCCGAGCGATGCCCGCAAGGTCGTGATCCTCGGCGGCGGGCCGAACCGGATCGGCCAGGGCATCGAGTTCGACTATTGCTGCGTGCACGCCGCCTACGCCCTGTCGGAGGCCGGCTTCGAGACCATCATGGTCAACTGCAACCCGGAAACCGTGTCGACCGACTACGACACCTCCGACCGGCTGTATTTCGAGCCGTTGACGGCCGAGGATGTGATCGAGCTGGTCGAGGTCGAGCGCTCCAGGGGGACCGTGCTCGGGGTCATCGTTCAGTTCGGCGGACAGACCCCGCTGAAGCTGGCGGCGGCGCTGGAAGAAGCGCAGATTCCGATCCTCGGCACCTCACCCGACGCCATCGATTTGGCCGAGGACCGCGAGCGTTTTCAGAAGCTGCTGCAACGCCTTGAACTGCGCCAGCCGCACAACGGGACCGCGACGTCTTCCGACCAGGCCGAGGGGATTGCCGAGGAGATCGGCTACCCGGTGGTGATCCGCCCGTCTTACGTGCTGGGGGGGCGGGCCATGGAGATCGTCCACGATCCGGACGGGCTGCGTCGCTACATGCGCGAGGCGGTGGTCGTCTCGGGCAACAACCCGGTTCTGATCGACAGCTTCCTGCGCCAGGCGACCGAGATCGATGTCGATGCGGTGGCCGACGGCACCGATGTTTTCATCGCCGGGGTCATGGAACATATCGAGGAGGCGGGGATCCACTCGGGCGACAGCGCCTGTTCCCTGCCGCCGGTATCGCTCGAGCCGGATGTGATCGACGAGGTCAAGCGCCAGGCGGCGATGCTGGCGCGGGGCCTCAACGTGATCGGACTGATGAACGTCCAGTTCGCCGTCAAGGGCGATGAGGTGTTCATCCTGGAGGTCAACCCGCGCGCCAGCCGGACGGTGCCGTTCGTCGCCAAGGCGACGGGCGTGGCGATCGCCAAGATCGCCAGCCGGGTGATGGCCGGCGAGAAGCTGGCGGACTTCGCGCTGCCGGACCGCGACCCGGACCATGTCGCGGTCAAGGAAGCGGTGTTCCCGTTCGCCCGGTTCCCGGGCAGCGACATCATTCTTGGTCCGGAAATGAAGTCGACCGGCGAGGTGATGGGCATCGATCGGGGATTTGCCCGGGCCTTCGCCAAGTCCCAGGTGGCCGGAGGCACGGTCCTCCCGGACCGCGGCACGGTGTTCGTGTCGGTCAAGGACAGCGACAAATCGGCTCTGGTCGAGATCGCCCGCACCCTGCAATCGGTCGGCTTTTCCCTGATGGCAACCGCCGGCACGGCGGATGCTCTGAAAGCCGCCGGAATCGACAGTCACCGGGTGAAAAAAGTCCTCGAGGGCCGACCCCATATCGTCGACAACATGCTGTCCGGCCACGTCGATCTGGTGATCAACACGACCGAAGGTGCGCAAGCCATCCGGGACAGTTTCAGCTTGCGTCACACCGCCCTAACGCACAACATTCCCTATTACACGACCGTGGAAGGGGCGCGCGCGGCGGTCAGAGCGATCGAGGCGTTGCGCGGCGGACACCTTGAAGTGACGCCCCTTCAGACCTACCTCGTCGGATCGTTCTGAGACTGACGGGGCTGTCTCGCGGGGATCGTGTTCCGATCCAGGCTGGGCTATCCGGCGTCCGGAACGGATGAGAGGTGAGGTTTGATCAGGCGGCGAGCCGATGGAAAAAGTGCCTATGACCGCAGACGGTCACGCCCGTTTGCAAGAAGAGCTGAAGCAGTTGAAGTCGGTCGAGCGGCCGGCCGTCATCAAGGCGATTGCCGAGGCGCGCGAGCATGGCGACCTGTCTGAGAACGCGGAGTACCACGCCGCGCGCGAGCGCCAGAGCTTCATCGAAGGCCGCGTCGCCGAACTTGAGGACGTGATCAGCCGCTGCGAGGTGATCGACCCGCGCAAGCTCAAGGGCGAGACCGTGACGTTCGGCGTGACGGTGGAAGTTGCCGACGAGGAGACCGACGAGGAAACCGAGTACACGATCGTCGGGCCTTACGAGGCAGACATCGCCAAGGGGCTGATCTCGACCTCGTCGCCGATCGCCCGGGCCCTGATCGGCAAGAAGGTTGGTGACTCCGTCGAGGTCACGACGCCACGCGGTTCGAAGAGCTTCGAGATCCTGTCGATCGCCATCCACTGATGTGAAGCGGCGTATCCTCGCCGAGGTGAACCGGCCCCGAGGGCGGGATCCGGCGGCCTAGTTGGCGGTGTCGCCGTCGTCCTCGTGGTCATCGTCATCCGGCGTTTCGTCGATCGGAACCCCGGGCAGCCGCTTCTTGTTGCGGATCACCAGTGCTGTTTTCACGTTCGACACCAGGGGCGCCGGTGTCAGCCGGGATGTGAGAAACCGCTGAAACGCATCCCAGTCACGGGCCACGATCTTCAGCAGGAAGTCCGCCTCGCCCATCAGCATGTGGCACTCCCGGACCTCCGGCCATTGCGAAACCGTCTCTTCGAAGCGGGCAAGATCAGCCTCGGCTTGGCTGGTCAGGCCGACATGGGCGAAGATGGTCACAGTGAAGCCCAGATGTTCGGGGGAGATGTCGGCATGGTAGCCCCGGATGTACCCGGCTTCTTCCAGGGCGCGCACCCGGCGCAGGCACGGTGGCGCGGAGATCCCGGCCCGGTTGGCCAGTTCCACATTGGTCATGCGGCCGTTGTCCTGCAGATCGCGCAAAATGCGGCGATCGATGCGGTCCAGTTTGACGCGGCGCATTCGGAACTCCTGAATGGGCAAAGGGGGCAACAACTCGCGCCGGAGCCGAGGGTGCGAAACATAGGCGATTCGCTCCAGATGCGCAAGATCATTACATTTTTCTGACATATTATTTCCAATGTTGGCTCACACCCAGCTTCCTGACCTCAGCGACATGCTCTGCTGGATCCTGACCGACGGCACGGCCGGAATGCGCGTGCAGTGCCTCGGTCTCGCCAAGGCAGCGGGCCTCGCGCCACTGACCAAGCAGATCCATCCGCGACTGCTTCTGCGTGCCCTGCCGTCGGCGGGGCGGTTGCCTGGGATCGGCGCGACGGCCGGCGGCGACGCCATCGAGCCGCCGTGGCCGGACGTTGTCATCTCCTGCGGTCGGCGCACCGCCGGGGCCGCGTTGGCGGTGCGACGGCTCGCGGGAGGACGCCCGTTCCTGGCCCATATCCAGGATCCCAGGATCGACCCGTCGGCTTTCGACATGCTGATCATTCCGAAGCACGACCCCTCGCGCGGGCCGAACGTGGTCACGACCGTTGGAGCCTTGAATGCCCACGACGCGGAGACGATGGCGGCCGCGGGCGAGGCGTGGGGCGCCGAGATCGCGTCGCTGCCGCGGCCCTGGATCGCGGTCAATGTCGGCGGGGCCAACCGGCGATACCACTTCACCGCGGACCGGGTGGCGGTGTTCGTCGACCAGTTGAGAACCTTGTCCGCCACGACCGGCGGCGCGCTCCTGGTGGTGACATCGCGCCGGACGGATGACGCCACCCGCCAGGCGCTGACCGACGGCCTGGCAGGCCTGTCGAGCCGGATCTGGACCGGCGATGGCGCCAATCCGTATCTTGGATTCCTGCACTTGGCCGATGCGATCGTGGTGACGTCGGATTCCGTCAATATGGTCTCGGAGGCCTGCGCGACCGGAAAGCCCGTGCACGTGGCCTCCCTCGGCGCGGAGACGGGACGGCTTGGGTCGTTTCACCGCGCGTTGCGGGATGCCGGGTACACCCGGACGTTCGATGGGCGGCTGGAAAACTGGAGCTACGCGCCCTTGCGTGAAACCGAACGGGTCGGCGCCCTGCTGGCAGAGAAGCTGGCCGCCCGTCGGGCCGCGTCGCCGTCCGGCTCCGCCTAGACGAAGATCCGATCAGGGGAGGCTTGGTTGGTCAGGATTCGGGAGGCTGGCGCGGAGGATTCGGCGATCGTCGCGCGCCTTGCCCACATGTCGAATGACGACCTTGGCGGTCCACCGGTCGACGAGCCGGTCGAGACGACGGCCGCGCGGATCGATGCGATCGGCCTCGGACCCGGCCGGCCGGTCGAGGTGCTGATCGCCGAAGAGGGCGACACGCCCGTCGGTGCCCTGTTCTTTGGCACTTTGTTCCCGGGGGACCGGCTGTTGCCGACCCTGTTCATCAAATCCCTCAGCGTCACCGAGGCGCGCCGCAGCCAGGGGATCGGGCGCAACCTGCTGCGTGCACTCTGCCGTCTGGCGCTTGAACGCGGCGCGGTGCGCATCGACTGGACGGCATTCGACGGCAACACGGCGGCCATCCGGCTGTACGAGTCGCTCGGTGTCGAGCGCCGGGACCGCACCGTGAACTGGCGTCTGGATGCGGCTGCGATGCGCAGAATGGCTGATGACGCAACGGCATGACGATGATGTCGGCTCCGCGGTTGAGAGCCTGCGGCGCCGTCCCTATGTTGGCAGTCTCCCCGGCTGGGGGGGATCGCGTGGCGCGATCCGAACGGATGGGTCCCATCCGTTCGGTGAATCGCTCCACGACGTTATTGAGTGTGTGGGCTGATTCACGAAACGTCTGGGTACCAGACGTTTCGACCAGACCACTAGGCGAGGAGACGGAAATGGCGGAGCATCGGGTCAAGGTTCTGATCGTCGGGGCCGGCGCGGCAGGACTGACCGCGGGCATCTACACGGCGCGCGCCAACCTGTCGCCGGTCCTGCTGGCGGGCCTGCAGCCCGGCGGGCAGATGACGATCACCACCGATGTCGAGAACTACCCCGGCTTCGCCGACGTCATCCAGGGGCCCTGGCTGATGGAGCAGATGCAGAAGCAGGCCGAGCATGTCGGCACGCAGATCGTCTACGACATCGTCACCGAGGTTGATTTCTCGACCCGACCGCTGACCTGCAGGACGGACCAGGGCGACGTTTACCTCGCGGATGCCGTCATCATCGCGACCGGCGCCCAGGCGCGCTGGCTCGGGCTCGACAGCGAGCAGAAGTTCAACGGCCGCGGGGTGTCGGCCTGCGCCACCTGCGACGGCTTCTTCTACCGGGAGAAGGACGTGGTCGTGGTCGGCGGCGGCAACACGGCGGTCGAGGAGGCCCTGTACCTGGCCAATATCTGCAAATCCGTGACCCTGGTGCACCGCCGCGACAGCCTGCGCGCCGAGAAGATCATGCAGGACCGGCTGTTCCGGAACCCTAAGGTCAACGTGGTGTGGGACCACGTCGTCGATGAAGTGACGGGCGGCGACGGTCCGATGGACGGTGTTGAGGGGGTCCGGCTGAAGAACGTGAAGACCGGCGAAACCCAGGATCTGGCCGCCGAAGGGCTGTTCGTGGCCATCGGGCACGATCCCGCCACGGCGCCGTTCCGCGACACGGTGGACAGCGATGGCGAGGGCTACCTGCTGACCGAAGCCGGCACGACGCGAACCACGGTTCCCGGGGTGTTCGCGGCGGGAGACTGCGTCGACAAGGTGTACCGTCAGGCGGTGACCGCCGCCGGCATGGGCTGCATGGCGGCGCTCGAAGCTGAGAAGTACGTCGCAGAACTGGATGACGCGACCCGGGTGGCCGCCGAGTAGCCGGCCGCAGGGTCGTCGCCCGGCGAGGGACGGAAAGCAACATTGTTCGGATGAACGACTATTTCGGCATCTTCCGTGCGGTGCAGACCGGGCTCGGCATCGCAGCATTGCCGGACTACATGGCACGGGAGGATGTGAGCCTGATTCGCGTACTTCCCGATCTCGAAGGTCCGCCAGTACCCACGTATTTCGTGTATCCGGAGGAGCTTCGGCACTCAAAACGCATCATGGTGCTTCGAGACTTCCTCATCCAAGAGGTTGCAAAGTCTCAGTTTTAATGGCCCCGCCGGGCGAGCTATGCAAAAAACGCATATCCGCACTGAAAAAAAGGGATGGTCGTCAGTGTGCATACGACTTATTGTTGTTCAGTTGATGTTGCGATGCAACATCCTCCTCCGGGCCCCCCGCCCGGAGCAGGGTCCCTCGGGATCCTACGTCTCCCAGACGTGAAGCCTCCCTGTTCAACTTGCCGGGAACGAAAGTTCCCGGCAGTTTTTTATTCGGCGTTCAGGATCCGGTGGCGTGCGGCGTCAGGATCTGGCGGACCGCGTTCCCGGACGCCAGTCGATCGAACCCCGCGTTGATGTCCTCAAACCCAATCGTGCCGTCGATCAGCCGATCGATCGGCAGCCGGCCCTGACGGAACGCGTCGAGGTATTTCGGGATATCCCGGACCGGCACACAGGACCCCATATAGCTGCCCCGTACGCTGATTTCCCGCGATACCAGGTCGGCGGCGGGGATGGCGAAAGTCTGGCCGGCCGGCGACAGGCCGACGGTGACCAGTTGGCCGCCGGTTCTCAGCACCGCGTATCCGGTCTCCAGAGCCGCGATCACGCCCGCTCCCTCGAGCGCCACATCACATCCGCCACCGGTCAGGTCGAGAACCTGCTGGACATGATCCGGATCGCGCGCATCGATCGTGTGGTCGGCGCCGAGCTGCCGGGCGAGACCCAGCTTGTCCGGGTTTACGTCGATCGCGATGACCTGGGCAGCGCCCCCGAGCATGGCGCCCAGCATGGCCGACAGTCCCACGCCGCCGAGGCCAATCACCGCGACCGTGTCGCCGGGGGCTGTCCGGGCCGCGTTCAACGCCGCACCGACGCCGGTCATGACCGCGCAGCCGAAGAGCGCGGCGGTCTCAAGCGGAATGTCGCGGTCGATCACCACGACCGATCCCCGGTCCACCACCGCGAATTCCGCGAAACAGGACACGCCGGACTGGTGGTTGACGGGGTGGCCGGCAGCATCGGTGAGCCGTTTGCCGCCGCCCATCAGCTCTCCTTTGGCGCGGGCTGCAGCGTGCGTCTGGCAGATCTGAGGGCGGCCTTCCAGACAACGCACACATCGCCCACAGCTGGCCGAGAACTGAAAGACCACCGGATCACCGGGGCGGACATCACGCACGCCTCTGCCGACGTCGACCACCTCTCCAGCACCCTCATGGCCGAGGGCGACGGGCAGCGGCCTCGGTCGGCTGCCGTTTATAACCGACAGATCGGAGTGGCAGAGCCCGGCGCCGGCGATCCGCACGACCAACTCGCCGGCCTCTGGCGGGGCCAGGGTCAGGTCCTCGATCGCGATCGGGCAGCTGGCGGCATAGGGCGGAGTGGCCGCAACCTCTCGCAGGACGGCAGCTCTGATTTGCAACGGTGGTGTCCCAGGCGATGTTCTCGGAGAGGTAGGCTACCGCCCCGGGGCGCGGCCCGCTACTCGTCCAGCGCCGGCGCCGCGGCGCCGGCGGCGATCAGCGCATGGGTCATGAGTCTGGCTTGGGCCCTGAGCAGATCCGGCTGGCGGTCCCAGCAGGAGGCAACGTCGTGTTCGGCCGCATGCAGACGTTCTTGGCAACGTTGGAGGACGGTGTCGATCACATCGACGCCCGGCATATCGTCGGCCAGAGCGTCACGTCGTTGGCGCAGATCGTCGAAGGCGGCTGACGCTGCATCCAGTTCGCAGACCAGGGGATGACCCGTGGTTCCTGCGGTCGGCGGACACAGTCGACCCGTCCCGCGGGCGTCGATCTTCAGGTCATTCTTGATCTTCATTTGGCAGGCACTCCCCAGGGCGAATCGGTGGCTTCTTGAAGCAGGCTGCCGTTGAACGCATTGTGGTCGCCGATGGGGGATTTCCGGCCCGCGTTCGTGTTTGACGGCATGGGTGCCATTCGTTGAACATGTCCTCAGGGTGACACTTAGTAGATGGTGGCCGTGCGCAACCGCGATGTCCTTGAGCAAAATCACGAATCCGCCGATAGGTCTGTGGATAACTATCGGCGGGTCGAGAATGAGGTCGAGGCGATGGCGGCCATCCTGCTCTACGACCTGAAGCGGTTCATGGCTCAGGTCCCGGAGATGACGCCCGCCAAGCTGTCGGAACTCGCCGGCCTCTCCAGCGACTGGACCATTCGCGATATCCGCAAGCCCGATTGGTACGTCAAGAACATCACGACACTGTTTCGGTTGGAGCGCGCCTTGTACAGCCACCCGGCCTGGCAGCCCAAGCGGGTGTACGGGTGCCGGTCGGTCCTGACGTCAAACGGCTTCGTCTACCGGCGATGGGTCGATCCTTTGACCTCGCTGGAGTTCGGCAGCGATACCCTGCTGTGGGAGACACGATCGTCCGACGCGCATTTCATCGACCGGGCCCTGGAGGATCCATGGGTGTCGACGATCGACGTCTCCAGCGGCGATCCGTTCAAGTTTCGGGTCCTGCGTTTCTCACAGGGCATGATCGACACCTACGGTCTCAACAAGACCGGCATGCGATTCATCGACAACCCCAGCCCGGGCTACGGCAAGTTCGTCGCCAAGGATCTGCTCGATTGCATGACGAACAACGCCGCGCGATCCCGCGACATGTTTCACAGCTTCAGCCGCCTGAGCGATCGGATCGTGTTCCGCAATGCCACGTGGCCCTGCCTGGATGAAGGGCTGATGGTGTCGAAGATCAAGGTCGAGTACTGGCGACCCGGGGCCGACCGGATCGCCCTCAGGCGGCGGTTTGGACCCCAGGATAATTCTGCATCTCCTCCGCCCGACTCTTCCAGTTGACCAGTTTGTGGGCGTTCATCGGGCCCCAGTCCGGCTGCGTCTGCGGATCGAAGATGATGGCGCTGTGGCGGTAGCCGAAGCGCTCAGGCGGCACTTTGGTCCCGAGTTTGTCCGCTTTCATCATGTTGAACAGGAAATCCGGGTTCCAGACGCGCATGCAGACCGCATGCATCAGGGCTGCCATTGACCGGCCCAGTTCGTTCCCCTTGAAACCCCTGTCAAGGAACGCCCCGCCGCCATAGACCAGCCGGCCGCGGACCGCCGATAGATCCGCATTCCAGTCGTGGCGGATCGGCTCGACCACCGAGAGCTGCTCCGCATGCCGTCGATCGCCCCAGATGACGCGGGAATGGAACAGATGGGCGAGGTCGGTGTTGTCGAAGATCCGGCACGCGATGATTCCGATACTGTTCGATCCGGCATGTCTCCTTGCCTTGAGGCAGAGCCACCGGGCCGTTCCGGGCGTGATCGTCGAGGCGTCGACGTCCAGAGTCGGATGCACTGGTCCTTTCAGGCCTTCGTGGGCCGCCTTGAACGCCAGCATGTCGTCCGACATCTCGACCGAGACCTGCTGAGCTTCGATGTTCTCCAGATGGTGGCTGATCTGAGCGTTGATCGATTCATAGAATGCGACGTCCATGTTCCACCTCTCCATACACGTTTGGGTACCAGATGTGGTGTCGTGAGCTACAAAGCTCCCCAGACCTAGAGGTGCGAAGAAGTGTTTGAATTCAGTGTGAGTTATTGTGGTTGTCATCGGGAGAGATTCGCTAAATCCGTGCCGACTCGTCCGTGCGCATACTGGAGTTAAACTATAAATGATTGAATAACACTTGAGATAATTTGTCGTATGGGTGAGGGCTGGATGTCCCGCCCGGGAGACGGGCGCGGTTCCCGGCCTTCGGAAAACCCGTAGACGCGGGCCGGGCCGACATGTGGCAAAAGGCATGTCTGGCGCATGTGGGACCGGATCCACCTTGACGCGCCTGGGGCGATCGCCGGGGTGTTCCCTGGCGATCGCTTCGCTTTTTCCCGCGGGGAGTTTCCGGAGAGACCGGATTCACAGGTTCTAGGCGCGGTCGATCAGGATGGCCCGGAAATCGTTCACATTGGTCAGGGTCGGGCCGGTGATCATCAGCCGGCCGAGCGCTGCGAAGGCGCCGTAGCCGTCGTTGTCGGCGAGCCGGTCCGCGAAGTTCACGCCATCCGCAACCGCGCGATCGAGGTCACCCGGAAGGAACAGGGCGCCCGCGTTGTCCTCGGTGCCATCGATGCCGTCGGTATCACACGCCAGCGCGCCGATCCGAGGGGCGAGATCGGGCAACCGGTCGCGGACCGCCACGGCGAAGGCGCACAGGAACTCGGCGTTGCGGCCGCCGCGCCCGGAGCCCCGCACGGTCACGGTCGTTTCCCCGCCGGACAGCAGGACCGTCGGTGCCGAGGCCGGCTGGCCGTGCCGCGCGACTTGCGCCGCGATACCCGCCATCACCGTCGCGACGTCGCGCGCTTCGCCCTCGATCGCATCCCCGAGGATCACCGGGGTGATGCCGTGGTCCCGGGCCACCTGGGCGGCCGCCTCCAGGGAGGCCTGGGGCCGTGCAGCCATGGTCACAGTCGCCTTTGCGAGCTCCGGGCTGCCCGGTTTCGGGGTTTCGTTCCGGGGGTCTTCCAGGGCGCGTTGCACGGCCTCCGGCGGGGCGATGGCGTATTTGGCCAGGACGCCCCGGGCGTCCGCCAGGGTGCTGGTGTCGGGAACGGTCGGCCCGGAGGCGATGACATCCGGATCGTCACCGGGCACGTCGGAGATCAGGAAGGCGTGCACCGCGGCGGGGGAGGCGGCGGCGGCCAGGCGCCCGCCCTTGATCGCCGACAGGTGTTTGCGGACCGCGTTCATCTCATGGATCGTCGCCCCGCTTTTCAGCAGCGCAGCGGTGACGGCGCGCTTGTCGTCCAGGGACACGCCGGCACAGGGCAGGCTCAGCAAGGCGGAGCCGCCGCCGGAAATCAGCGCGATGACCCGGTCGTCGGCAGTCAGGCCCTCGACCAGAGCCAGCAGCTCAGCCGCGGCCGCCCGGCCGGCGGCGTCCGGAACCGGATGGGAGGCCTCGACCACGCGGATCCGGTTGGTCGGGCAGCCATGGCCGTAGCGGGTGATCACCAGGCCCTCTAGGGTGTCCGGCAGGGATGCATCGGACCATGCGGTTTCGACCGCTGCCGCCATCGACGCGGCGGCCTTGCCGGCCCCCACCACGACCGTGCGGCCCGGCGCCTCTTCCGCCAGAAGCGGTGCCAGGGCGGGCGGCAGGCAGGTCGCCGGGTCGGCAGCGGCCATGGCGGCGTCGGCGAGACGGCCCAGTATGGCCTCGGCATCCATCGTCATCAGCGGTTGTTCCCTTCTGTGTCTGCGCGGTGCGACACGCGCCAGGCCTCGTACTCGGCGCGGGTCTCGGCGTTGGGCGGATAGAGGCCGATGGTCGGTCGTCCCTCCGCCACCCGGGCCTGAACCCATCCTTCGAACAGGTCCTGCTCGACCGCGTCATCGGCGAGTTCGGCGACAAGATCAACCGGGATGACCACCGCACCGTCACCGTCGCAGATGATCACGTCACCCGGAAAGACCGTAACACCGCCACAGGCCACCGGGCCCTTAACCGGCCCGCCCGAGAGTTCGGTGAGGCTTGCCGGCGGCGCGCTGCCCAGGCACCAGACCGGCAGGCCTGACTGCGCGACCCCTGATGCGTCGCGGACCGCACCGTCGACGACAAGACCGGCGACGCCGCGCCTGGCCAGGCGGGCCGACAGGATATCCCCGATGGTGCCGGTGCTGGTGACGCCCCGCGCCTCGACCACCATGACCGCACCCGGCGGGCACTCTTCGATCGCCACCCGCGGCCCGTAGCCCGGGGCGCCCAGCACGGCCGGGTCCGACAGGTCTTCGCGCAAGGGGAGAAAGCGCAAGGTATACGCCGCGCCGACGATGCAGCCCTGACCGGCGGACAGCGGCTTCACGCCGCCGATCGAGGCGTGCCGGATCCCGCGCTTCAGCAGCTGCATGGACACGGTCGCGGTGCTGCTGCCGCGCAGCTTGTCGAGGACGCTCTCGGTGATCATAGATCGTCTCATTGTGGTGGCGCGGCCAGTGTGCCGCGCACCGGCGGTCTCGGCAATTCGGGTCGGCTCCGGTCAGGCAAGTCCTCCGGGGACTGGCCGATTGTGGGCTCATCGGCAGGGGATCATTCGCGCCGGCCCGGGTTCAGATTCGGAGGCGGGACCCATAGGTTGGGCCCTATTCTCATCGGGACCCGCACGTGAAGGAAATGCCATGTCCGAGCCGAAGACCCTGCTGCAGATGGCCGGCGCCGATCTCAATCCAGCGCCCCTGTCGACCTGCGGCATCGTCGTGATCGACGCCCAGAACGAGTATGTCGAAGGCCCGCTTGCCTTGCCCGATGTCAATCCCGCCCTGGATCGGATTGCCGTCCTTCTGGACCGGGCCCGTCAAGCCGGCCGGCCGATCGTGCATATCGCCCATAAGGGCCGGGCCGGTGGCCCCTTTGACCGGGACGCGGACCGCGGCGCGATCGTCGATCGGGTCGCACCGGTCGGCAGCGAAGCGGTGATCGAGAAGGGTCTGCCGAACGCGTTCGCCGGCACCGAGCTTGAGTCGACCTTACGTGACCTGGGTCTGGAGACCGTGATCTTCGCCGGGTTCATGACCCATATGTGCGTCAGTTCCACGGCCCGCTGCGCCCTCGATCTCGGGTTCAATAGCGTCGTGGTTTCGGACGCTTCCGGAACCCGCGCGCTGCCGGATCCGACCGGCGGTCCGGCTTTGTCGGCTGCCGACTTGCACCGGGCGGTCCTGGCGGGCCTCGCTGACCGCTTCGCAATCGTGTCGCCGCTCGATCGGATCCCGGACTGATGGAGATCGGTGCCGCGCCGGGGATGCGGTCAATGATCGAGAGAACGCTCCGACGGCAGGGTGGTCGATTCAGGGTCGACCGCGGCGGCGATCCGCCGGATTGCGCCCAGCAATGTGTCGAATTGGGTAAGGCCCTGCAGTTCGATACCGCGTGAGCCGGCGATCTCGGCCGCCAGGGCTTCGAGTTCCGACCGCTCGGACGCGCTCTGCGCGGCGGCGGCGTCCCGGACGATCTCGGCGGCGACAAGAAGACGCCTCGGCATGGGTCTCCTCCTCTTTCTGAGTGATGCCCAGGTCGAACAGCTTTTCCCTTAAATTGATTTAGGCCGTTCCCGTCGGTTGTCCAGCCGGACCATCGGGCCGCACGGTTAGGCGGTACCTGCCGGCCAGGTCGCCTCGTCCTCGTCGGCCCGGCGTTCCAGGTCCTCCATCTCGGCGTCGCTGTAGCCGTAGTGGTGGCCGATCTCGTGGATCAGGACGTGCCGTACGACGGTGTAGAGGTCGTCGCCGCTCTCGATCCAATAGTCCAGGATCGGACGGCGGAACAGGAACACCCGGTCGAGATCGGCGGGTGTCTCGCCGGTTGAGCGATGGCCGAGGGGAACGCCCTGATAGAGTCCGAGAAGATCGAACGGCGTTTCCAGGTCCATCGCCTCACAGACTTCCTCATCGGGAAAGTCCTCGACGAGAATGGCAAGTCCCGAGAGCGGCTTCAGCAACTCGCTCGGAACATTCGACAACGCATCCTCTGCAAGAGCGGCGACCTCGTCGATGCTCGGCGCAAGGATTCCGGGGCGGGCTCTCTGTGCACACATGCCGCAGCTATAGACCCATAGACCCTTCAGGGAAAGTTCGCGCATCGGCCCGGCCGCCGGCTCGCGGCAAGGCACCACCGCACCGACCGGGCCGGATTGATGGGCCGCATTGACGTAATTGTGCGCTGCAACGTACATGTCGGCCGATTGTTCCGCTTCCCATTCGGAGACTGCCCCATGAGCCTCGCAGGCAAGAGCGCCGTTATCACCGGCTCCACCAGTGGTATCGGGCTCGGTATCGCCACCGCGCTCGCTGCCGCCGGCAGCGACATCATGCTCAACGGTTTCGGTGACGCCGGAGAAATCGAGACGATCCGGGCCGGTCTGGAAAGCGCGCATGGGGTCAAGGTGACCTTTTCCGGCGCCGACTTGACCGATGGTGCCCAGACCAAGCAGCTGATCGCCGATGCCGAAGCCGCTCTCGGCCAGGTCGACATCCTGGTCAACAACGTTGGCATTCAGACCGTATCGCCGGTCGAGGATTTTCCGGAGGATCGCTGGGAACTGATCCTCGCCTTGAACCTCTCGTCCAACTTCTACGCGATCAAGGCAGCACTGCCCAGCATGAAGGATCGGGGCTGGGGCCGAATCATCAACATCGCTTCGGCCCACGGCCTTGTCGCGTCGCCCTTCAAGTCCGCCTATGTCGCCGCCAAGCACGGGGTGGTGGGGCTGACCAAGGTCGTGGCTCTCGAGACCGCCGAGACCGGGATCACCTGCAATGCGATCTGTCCGGGCTTCGTGAAGACCCCCTTGGTCGAGGGGCAGATCGGTGAGCAGGCGGCTGCCAACGAAATGTCCGAAGAACAGGTCGTGCGCGACATCATCCTGGCCAGCCAACCGACCAAGAAGTTCGTGGAGATCGGCGATCTCGGCGCCCTGACGGTCTTCCTGGCCGGTGACAGCGCATCGTCGATCACCGGCGCCGCGCTGTCCGTCGATGGGGGCTGGGTGGCCCGGTAGCCGGCCACGGTTTTGTGAAGCCTGATCAATCCCGCAGGTCGTGGTAGAACCTTCCCCACTGGGAGATGCCGGAGATCGTTATGCCTGAGAAGCTGAGTGCTGAAGCCCGCGAGACCGTTCTCAAGGAACTGGACGGTTGGGTTGAGGACCCGGAGCGCGATGCGATCTCCAAGACGTTCTGGTTCGATACCTTCGATGCGGCGTTCGCCTGGATGTCCAGGGTGGCGATCAAGGCCGAATCCCTGGTGCACCACCCGGAATGGACGAATGTCTACGCCCGGGTCGACGTGACGCTGACGACCCACTCCGAAGGTGGCCTGACCGAGCTCGATGTCGAACTCGCCAGGTTCATGGACGAGGCGGCCTCCGCCACCGGCCTCGCCAACATGGAATAGGGTCTGGGCGCTCAGCGTGGTCCCATCCGGATCGCGCCGTCCAGCCGGATCGTCTCGCCGTTCAGCATAGGGTTGTCGACGATCGCCATCGCCATGGCGGCGAATTCCTCGGGTCGCCCGAACCGGGAGGGAAACGGGATCTGGGCGGCTAGGCTGTCCTGAACCTCCTGGGGCATGCCCAACACCATCGGTGTGCCGAAAATGCCCGGTGCGATGGCGCAGGCGCGGATCCCGTCCTTGGCGAACTCCCGGGCAGCGACCAGGGTGAGAGCGTGGACCCCGCCTTTTGAGGCCGAGTAGGCCGACTGACCGATCTGCCCTTCGAACGCGGCGACGCTGGCGGTTGAAACGATCACCCCCCGCTGGCCCTCGTCGCCGGGCTCGCCCGCCGCCATCTCGGCACCGGCGAGCCGGATCATGTTGAAGGTCCCGACCAGGTTGACGTCGATCACCCGTTTGAAGTCCTCCAACGCCATCGGCCCGCCGCGGCCGACAATCCGTTTTGCCGGTGCGATTCCAGCACAGTTCACCAGGACCCGCGCCGGTCCATGGGCTTCCCGGGCCTCGGCGAGGGCCGCTTCAGCGGAGTCCGAGCCGGCGACGTCGCAGGCAATGGCGCGACCACCGATTGCCTCGGCGGTCGCGCGGGCCGCGTCCATGTTCACATCCAGCAGCGCGACCCGCGCTCCGCGGTCGGCCAATGCCCGTGCCGTCGCCGCCCCCAGGCCGCTGCCGCCACCGGTGACCAGCGCACCTTTGCCCTGCAGGTCCATCGCCATGGTTCACGCTCTCCCTATCTGATGCCGTGATCCGCGTGATATCAGATCGATGCAGTGCAGACGAGACCGCTGACCCGGGAGTGAACATGGCGACCTTGAGCGATGTCCCCGCACCGGCCAGAGCCCTCGGCTTCGCGGGGCTGATCCCGTTCGTGGCCGGTGGGCTGGGGGCCTGGGCGTTCGAGCCGACCTCGACCTGGTGGCTGTACGTGCTCAATGCCCAGGTCCTCTATGGCTGCATGATCCTGTCGTTTCTGGGCGCGGTGCATTGGGGCCGGGCGTTGGCCGAGGACACCGACCGGCCGCTCTGGGGACCGCTCGGCTGGAGCGTGATGCCGTCCTTGCTGGCCTGGACCGCGGCACTGGCCGCCTCGGATCTGTCGATCGCCATCCTGGTGATCGGCCTCCTGGCGGCCTATCTGACCGATCGGCGAGCCGTGACCCTGGGCTGGTTTCCGGAATGGTACGGCGTGCTGCGGCGCTACCTGAGTGTGATCGCCGTCCTGGCGCTCGGCGCCAGCCTGATTAGATTGCTGGCGCTGGCCTGAGCGCCGCCGAGACTCCGCTCCACAAGGATGGCAGATATGGCGAATGAACTGCCCGAGATGACCCCGATCACAGGGATCCGGACCGCCACCGCGGAGTCCGGAACCGGCTATACCGGTCGGCCGGACATGATGATGATGGCGTTCGATCCCGGTACGACCGTTGCCGGCGTGTTCACGCGGTCGACCACGCCGGCGGCACCAGTGCGCTGGACCAAGGCCCGCGTCCGATCGGGTGCCGTCCCGTGCGGTTTGGTCTTCAACGCCGGAAACGCCAACTGCTACACCGGCCCCCAGGGGCATGAGCTGGTGCGCCAATCGGCAGCCCGCGCGGCCGCGGCGCTGAACTGCGCACCCGAGAGCGTTCTGATCTGCTCGACGGGCCGGATCGGCGACCCGCTGCCGGCCGAGGTGGTGCTGGCCGAGATCGACGCGATGGCCACCCGGTTGGCCCCCGGCGGGTTCGGGGACGCCGCCCGGGCGATGATGACGACAGACCGGTGGCCGAAGGCGGCAACCCGGTCGCTTTCGATCGGCGGCGCCACGGTCACCCTGCACGGCCTGACCAAGGGCACGCGGATGATCGCGCCGAACATGGCGACCACGATCAGTTTCATCGTCACCGACGCGGCCCTGCCCACGGACATCCTGGACGCCCTACTGCGCGATGCGTCCGGGTCCAGCTACGACCTGATCTCGGTCGACGAGACCACGTCGACCAACGACACGATGCTGGCCTTCGCCACCGGGGCAGCCGGCCACGAGCCGGTCACTGACCCCGCCGGCGGCGACTACCGCGCCTTCCGCGACGCTCTGCGCAGCCTGACCCGAGAAATGGCGAGTTCGATGCTCGACGATGCCCGCGGGGACGGAAAGCTGCTGGAGGTCTCCGTCATCGGTGCCGTCGGCAACGTGTCCGCGCGGCACATCGCCCGTTCGGTCACCCGGTCCCTGCTGGTGCGACGCATGATCGCCCGCGAGGACCTGGGCGCGGCGGACATCCCGGCCGTCGGGTGCGTTCTGGCGGCGGTCGGCACGTCGACCGAGCCGGTATCCCCCGACCAGGTCACCATCCGGCTCGGCGGCGAAATCATCGTCTCGGAGGGGGCGGTTGTCGTTCCGCTGTCCGATGCGGTGTTCCGGGCCGCCGCCGGGCCGGTCGTCACGATCGAGGTCGACGTCGCGATCGGGGCCGGCCAGGGCGAGATGCGCACGGTTCTGGATCCCTCGGAGTAACGGATGAAGGCGGATATCGCGATCCTGGGCGGCGGGATCATCGGATCCAGCATTGCCTATCACCTGGCGGCGACCGGTCGTGCCGGGCGGGTTGTGGTGATCGAGCGCGACCCGACCTATGAGTTCGCCGCCACCCCCCGGGCCAACGGCGGCATCCGCCTGCTGTTCAGCCTGCCCGAGAATATCGCGATGGCGCGCTATGGCCGGGATTTCTACGCCGGCTTCGCGGATAGGATGGCGGTGGACGGCACGCCGGCGGAGATCGGTTTCCGCCGCCAGGGCTATCTGTTTCTGTCGGACCAGGGCGGGGCGGCCCAGATGGAAGCGAATTTCCACACCCAAACCGCCAACGGCGTTGAGGCGGAGCTGCTCGACCCGCAACAGATCCAGACCCTGTTTCCGTCGGTCGCGGTCGACGATGTCGAGCTCGGCGTCTACTCGCCGAACGATGCCTGTATCGACCCGTACGCGGCCCTGATGGGGTTCCGGGCCAAGGCGAAGGGTCTCGGCGCCGAGTACGTGAACGGCGAGGTCACGGGCTGGCAGGCGGATGGCGGCGCGCCCCAGCGCCTGGATCTGGCGGCGGGGACATCGGTCACGGCCGATGTCGTGGTCCTGGCGTGCGGGGCCTGGTCGCGCGACGTGGCGGCTATGATCGGTGTCGATCTGCCGGTCGAGCCGATGTCGCGGGAAAGCTACGTCTTCCAGGCGGAGGACGAGATCGAGCCCTTGCCGTTCCTGAAGACCGAAAGCGACCTTGCCATCCGCCCCGAAGGAGCCGGGTTCGTCGGCGGCATCCCCGACTGGTCGGAGCCGGCGGGCTGGCAGTTCGACCTCGACCCCGAGCGGTTCGAGCGGGTGGTGTGGCCGGCTCTGGCGCGGCGGATTCCGAAGATGGAGCGGCTCCGGCTCACCGGATCCTGGCGGGGCCACTATGCGCGCAGCATCCTGGATTACTCGCCGCTGATCGGCCCGCTGGCGGCGGACGGCCCGCACGCCGATGTCTATCTGGCGACCGGGTTTTCCGGCCACGGCATCATGCACGCGCCGGCGACCGGCCGGGCGCTGACCGAGCTGATCCTGAAGAGAGGGTTCGAGACCCTCGACCTCACCTGTTTCGGCTGGTCGAGGGTTCCGAACAACGCGCCCTATCGCGAGAAGGGCATCGTCTGACGCTCCGGATCCAGGGTCGTCCGGACCTGGAGCAGATCCGATTTAGAGATTGGCCAGCACGTTCTCGGCGCTCGACACGTCGTAGGCGCCGGCCTCTTCGACGAACAGGTTCTTGACCACGCCGTCTTCGACCACCATCGCATAGCGCTGGGAGCGCATGCCGAGGCCGCGCTCGATCAGGTCCAGTTCCAGGCCGATCGCCTGGGCGAACTTGGCGCTGCCATCGGCCAGCATCATGACATTGTCGTCGGCGCCCTGGTCCTTGCCCCAGGCTTCCATGACGAACGGATCGTTCACCGAAACACAGGCGATGGTGTCGACGCCCTTGGCCTTCAGCGCGGCGGCGTTCTTGACGAAGCTCGGGACATGCTGGGCGGAGCAGGTCGGCGTAAAGGCGCCCGGCACCGCGAACAGAACGACCTTTTTGCCGGCGAACAGGGTGTCGGGGGTCAGGGTGTCGATCCCGTCCGCCGTCTTATGCTGCAGGCCAACGTCCGGAATCTTGTCGCCAACACTGATGCTCATCGCCTTGCCTCCGTGGGTGAAGAGAGGACGGAGACCCCGTCCCCTTGAAATGACGGAGGTTAAATAGGCGCCTTCTGGCGAGAGTCCAAGCGTGCCGTTTTCTCGCCCGGTCGCGCCTGTTCGATCGCGGCCAGGACCGCGTCGGTGGTCAGCAGTTCCGGAAGGGGGATGCCCTGCGGCGCGCCGGGCCCGTAGATGACGTTGAACGGGATGCCATAGCGCCCGAAACTGGCCAGATAGTCGGCGATCACAGGATCCGGATTGGTCCAGTCGGCGCGGACCGGCGTCACGGACCCATCCGCCAGCAGACCGGCTACCGGGTCGCGGTCGAGCACCAGGCGCTTGTTCACCTGGCAGGTGATGCACCAATCCGCCGTCACGTCGACCAGGATGACCTCGCCGGCCGCGACCCGCAGCCCGATATCCCCGAGCGAGAAGGCCTGCCAGGACACCGCCTCGGCCGTGACGGCGGAAGCCTGACCGGCCGGCGCCTCGCTCGAGGGCCGCTGGCCGAATCCGGCCAGAACCAGACTGGCCACCACCACGACGACACCTGTGGGAACCGCCGCGGCCCGACCGATGCGGCGGGCCGTTGCCAGAACAACCGCGGCGGCTAGGAACAGCCCGGCGACGGCGATCGCGATCATCTGGCCGGTCTGGGCCGCCAGGACGGTCAGCAGCCAGATCCCGGTCCCGACCAGCGCGAGCGCCAGAACACGCTTCACCGTGACCATCCACGGACCCGGTCGCGGCAAAGCCCGGGCGACGCCCGGAGCGGCGGCGACCACCAGATATGGCAGGGCAAGGCCGATGCCGAGTGCTGCGAACACCGCCACGATTTCCGGGGTGCCGCGGGACAGCGCGAAGCCGATCGCGGTGCCCAGGAACGGGGCCGAGCATGGCGTGGCGAGCAACGCGGCAAAGGCCCCGGTCAGGAAATGGCCCGCCGGCCCCTTCGGACCGGTCGGGTTCTCCGCCGGCAGGCGTTCGCCCAGGCTGGCAAACGACCGGGGCAGCGGGATCTCGAACCATCCCCGCAGGTTGGCGGCGAACAGCAGCACCACCGACGCCATGAAGGCGAGGAACAGCGGTTGCTGGAACTGAACGCCCCAGCCGACCGCCACCCCGGCGGCCTTGAGTGCGGCGATCGCGCCGGCCAGGACCATGAAGGAGAAAACGATTCCGGCCGCCGAGGCGAGAAAGCCCAGCCGGATCACCCGGCGGTCCGCGCCGCCGTAGCCGACCACCGATACCAGTTTCAGGGACAGCACCGGCAGCACGCAGGGCATCAGGTTGAGGATCAGGCCGCCGATCAGGGCAAACCCGAGAATGACCAGGAGCGATGCGTCGGTGGCGCTGCCGGACGGTGTGATCGACACCTGGCTGACGGTGAGCGGGCGTTCGACGAAGCGCCGACCGTCGACCAGCGTCAGGCGCAGGTCGGTGCCGGTCAACTGGACGCCGTCGCGCGTCCCGACGGGGACGGAAACCGCCGCCGTCAGCCCGCCCTCGGACTGGCTGATCGTCGGCTTGCCGAAGGACAGGCCCTCCGGTCCCTCGGGAAAGACATCGAGGGCGGTCAGAGGTTCGTCCGAGCGAATGGCGAGATGCAGCGTCGGGGTCTCGGCATCGCCGCTGACACTGGCGGCCGTCACCGCCAGGCCGATCCCGGGCAGGTCCCGGGGAACCTGCGAGACCCATTTCTCCAGTAGCTGGGTGAACGCGGTCGGCGCCGCCGGACCCGCCGGCAACGCCAGGGACAGTGTGGCTTCCAGCGGAACACAGATCTCGCTGCAGACCAGCGCGTTGACCGCCGCGCGGACGTCGACCGGAGCGCCCGGTTCCGCCAGCCGGGCGGTGATCGGGTAGACGACGGTATCCTCGTAGCCGAAAGTCTCCAGCCCGAACAGCGAGAACCGATGGGGAACCGGATAGGCCGTCTCGGTGGCGACCAGATTGGCGGAACCGTCCCACTCGATCTGGGGCGGGTAGCCGGCATCACCGGCCGAGCGCCAGTAGACCTTCCACCCCTCGGCGAGACGGAACTCGAGGCCGAGTGGCACGTCGCTCCGGGCTTCGGTGCCGGCCACCGCCGAGATCAGCCGCATGTCGGCAAACTCGGTCCGTGCCCAGTCCGACGCCGGCCGCGCCTCCGCCATTGCCGGGGCAAGGGCGATCCAGGCGCCGGCCCAGGCACCGAGGGCGATCAACAGAGCGCGAAACATCATGGCGGGCGCAGGGTCACTTTCAAATCCAGGGTCAGCCGCAATATAGTAACGGGTGTTGGGCTTTTTCGTCACAAATGCGGGACCAAACGTCGCGATTTGGGGCGAAGCCAGCGAGGAGGCACGGTCATGGTGTCGCAGGACGACCCGGATGACGACCAGAAGGGCTACCTCACGGGCCAACTGCTGATCGCGATGCCGGCGATGCAAGACCCGCGGTTTGCGCGCACGGTGATCTACATGTGCGTGCACAACGCCGAAGGGGCGATGGGGCTGGTGATCAACCGGCTCGTGGGCTCGATCAAGTTCCGCGATCTGCTGGAGGAACTCGACCTGCAGTCGACGCCGGTCGACGACAGCCGGCTGCCGCGGATCCAGTTCGGGGGTCCGGTCGAAACCGGTCGCGGGTTCGTTCTGCACAGCGCGGATTACCTGCGCGACGACAGCATGCAGCTGACCGACGACCTGGCACTGACCGCGACGGTCGAGATCCTGCGCGACATCGCCTGCGGGACGGGACCGCGGTCCAGTCTTCTCACGCTAGGCTATGCGGGCTGGGGGCCGGGTCAGCTCGATGGCGAAATCCAGGAGAACGCCTGGCTGTCGGTGGACTGTGATCCCGAACTGCTGTTCAACGCCGAGCTTGATGACAAATGGGACCAGGCACTGGCCAAGCTCGGCATCGACGCATCATTGCTCTCCAGCGACGCCGGTCACGCCTGATCCGAGCGGAATTCGGGCCCGCAGTGTGCCCTAACTTACGATCAACAGGCCCTGGCCGGTCGGGAGCTCGATGACCTCGCGGCCGCTGGGCGCGAGATGTGCGTCGATCGCCTTCTTCTGGTTCGACAGCGGCAGCCAGCCGTAGTCGTCCAGAAGGATCATGCCGCCTGGCGCCATTCTGGGAATGATCCACTCGAGCGCGCCGACTTCGGCTTCCGGGTTGTTCAGGTCGACATGGGCGAAACACACGCGCTCCGGGCCCTGCTCCGACAGCACATCCGGTACCCGGCCGCGAACCACCCGCACGAAGTCGTGGTCCGCGAAGCGTTCCCGGACGCTCTCGTACAGATCCGCTCCGTGGTGTTCCTGTTCGATGTGTCCGTCTCCGGGTTGCGGGTCGAACAGGTCGTACAGCCAGTAGGTCCGTCCGGTCTTAGAGAGATCGAGGCGTCGGACGAGCTTCTCGGCGGTGCGTCCGGCATAGCAGCCGACCTCCATGAGATCGCCCCCCAACGCAATGCACGCCTTGGCGAGGTTTGCCAGGATGTAGGTTCGCCAGACAATGCGGGAGTCGGGTTTCGTCATCCGGCCGCCCTTGAGGTCTTCACTGACGACCGGATCGTCCAGGAAGCTCATGGTCCGTCCCCACGCGATCATGTCGTCGCCCTGGAAGAACGCAAACTTCGCGGGCACGCTTTCGCGTATCAGGCGGACACCTTCATCGAATTTCTCGCGGTCATGGACGAAGGAGCTGACGCCTTTGAAGGTCCGGCTCGGCAGCAGACTGTCGTAGTCGATGTCGCGCTTTGATCTCATGGCCCGACTGTGGACAGCAATCTGGTTGGCGACAAGGACCTTGGCTGGAAACATCCGCCACCGGCGGAGAGCCATCAGTACTGATCGCGCCGGCGGACCCAGGCCATGGGAAAGGCGAGGGCGTCCTCGTCGCGCCCCGCCGGCGTGAGATCGAGCAGGTTGTAGGCCGTGTTGAGCAGGTCGAGGCCGCGGGCTTAGGTCGAGTAGCTGTGCGCGACTCCGCCGTCGCGCAGCCGGGTGAAGACGCTGACCCCGGGCAACTCCTCCATGCGGGCCTGATCGGTGTAGTTGTAGCCGCCGTGGGGACCCGGTGCGGCGTCGGGGAAGGTCACGCCGAAATCCACGCTGAAGACAGAATCGCGGGCAGAGACCCACTGGAAGCTCCAGCCCATCCGGTCCCGATACGCCAGCAGGCGGGCAAGAGGGGCGTTGGAGACGCAGACGAACGCCGTATCCCTGGCCGCAAGGTGAACGTCGACACCGTTGAAGCTGTCGGCCCAGAACGAGCAGCTCGGGCAGCCTTCCTGCCAGTCCGGCGCGAACATGAAGTGGTAGACGATCAGCTGTCCGCGTCCTGCGAACAGGTCGGCGAGGCTCTGGGGGCCGGCTTCGGTGTCGAACGTGTAGGGGGTGTCAACCCGGACCAGCGGCAGCGCCCGTCGGGCTGCGCTCAACCGGTCGCGTGCCGCCGTGAACGCTTTCTCTTCCGCCAGCAGCGCCGTGCGCGCTCGACGCCAGCTTTCGCGATCGGTGATGGGCATTTGGGGCATGGGCTTCCTCACTGCTCCGGAGTCGTCGCGGACAGCGACGGCGTTGCCTGATCCTCGAGGGCGGCGCTGATGCGGGCAAAGGAATCGCTCCACCCGCCACTGACGCCGAGACGGGCGTCTTCGCGCGCGATTCCGGCGTGCACCAACCGCATCCGGGTTCCGACCTCGGATGGCGTGAAGGTCACGGTCACATGGGATTCGCGCGACGTCTCGGTGGCGCCGAGTTCCCGGGCTACCTCATGGGTCCAGCTGAACTCCAAGCGTCGCCCGGGGTCGATGGCCAGGTAGCGTCCGAGCAGCGTGTCGCGACGACCATCGGTCATCGCGTAGGAGAACCGCCACCGGCCGCCAATCCGCAGGTCGATATCGGCGCTCTCCAGGCGACCGAGGCCTTTCTTGAACCAGATCACGACTTCTTCCGGCCGGGTCCAGGCCCGAAACATCCGCTCCGGGCTGGCCTTGAACATCCCCTCGACAATCACCGGGTCTTCGCCTGTCGGGGATTTCAGGAACGCAAGTGTCATGCCTCGTCCTTCAGAAATGTGGCCAGAGCGTCAAACTGGCTCTCCCAGAAGGCCTGGTAGGTTTCGAGCCATTCCGCGGCTTGCTTCATCGGTGCCGCCTCCAAGCGGCAGTACCTGGTCCGCCCGCGTTTGGTGACGGTCACCAGGCCGGCATCCGACAGGACCCGGACATGTTTGGAGACGGCGGTCTGCGACATGTCGAAGGGGCCGGCAATTTCCGACAGCGACGTCTCGCCGAGGGTCAGGCGCGCCAGGATGGCGCGGCGGGTGCCGTCTCCGAGTGCGGCGAAGGTCTGATCGAGGTTGTTCATGGCGAAAACCAATACTCAACTATTTGGTTGACTGTATGTGGGATCTGTCTTTTAGTCAACCAGATGGTTCATAATTTGGAAAGGCCGATACCATGAAGCTTTACAGTTACGACGCGCCCAACCCGCTGCGGGTCCAGGTTTTCCTGGCGGAGAAGGGTCTCCGGATTCCGACCGAGACGGTCGATCTCCTATCCGGCGAGGCCGGCCGGCCGGAGTTCCTGAAGAAGAACTCCCTCGGTCAGGTTCCGATTCTGGAGCTCGACGACGGCTCGTACCTGGCTGAAAGCGTCGCCATCTGCCGTTACCTGGACGCGCTGCACCCGGACACGCCGCTGACCGGGACGACACCACAGCACGTCGGCCGGATCGAGATGTGGAACCGGCGCATCGAGCAGCAGATCATGGGGCCGATCGGTCAGGTCGGACTCCACACCTTCCAGTTTTTCGCCGACCGGATAGAGCAGGTGCCGAGCTATGCCGAAACCCAGTTGCGGCTGCTGGACCGGAAATGGGCGTGGCTCGATCAGGAACTCTCCGACGGTCGCACCTATGTCTGCGACGACAGCTTCTCAATCGCCGATATCACCGGGATCGCCGCGCTGATGATCTGCGGGTTCGCCGGCCAGTCGGTTCCTGAAGGCCTCACCCATGTCAAACGTTGGGAGGCTGCGATGCGGGCACGGCCGAGCTGGCAGCACTGACCCGTCGGCAGCCCGGCGTCAGTTGATCCGCCACGGCACCGGTCGCCAAGCCTCTGCGAGGTGGTCGATGAACGTCCGGATTTTGGCGGCGACATATCGGCTCTGGTGGTGAACCGCATGCACCGCCAGCTCCGGATGCTGCCAGTCGGGCAGCAGGCGGACCAGTGTCCCGGCGGCGAAATAGGAACCGAGGACGAAGTCGGGCTGCAGGACGATCCCGGCGCCGCCGAGAGCGGCTTCGGTCAGGATCTCGCCGTTGTTGGCGGTGAACGGGCCCTGGGGCGCGATCGCCGCCTCAGCGCCGTCGGGCCCGGAGAACCCCCAGACCCCGCCGTCCCCGGAATAGGCGTATCCGAGACAGGCATGGTGCGCCAGGTGATCGGGGTGGTGCGGGGTGGGTCGGGCGTTCAGGTACTCGGGTGACGCTGCTAGGTGCAGGGCGACGGGCGCCAGCCGACGGGCCACGAGGGTCGAGTCGGCCAACCGGCCGATCCGGATCGCGACGTCGTACCCCTCTTCCAGCAGGTCGACAACCCGGTCGTTGACGGTCAGATCGACGGTCACATCCGGGTGGCGCGCCAGAAAACCGGGGATCGCGGCCGCCAGATGAGTGCGCGAGAACGACACGGGTCCGTTGACGCGCAGGGTGCCGCGCGGGGCCGCCCGTTCGCCACGCGCTTCAAACTCCGCCTCGTCGAAATCAGCGATCAGGCGCCGTGCCCGGTCCAGATAACGCCGTCCGGCGTCGGTCAACCGGACCCGCCGTGTGGTGCGCTCCAGCAGCCGTGCGCCGAGCCGGTCCTCGAGCGCCTGCACATGTTTGCTCACCATGGCCCGAGACAGGCCGAGGCTGGAGGCGGCGACCGTGAAGCTCTCGGCGTCGGCGACCGCGATGAAGGTCTCAAGGTGGGCGAACCGATCCATTATTTAATAATATGAGACAATATTTTTCATATCACGCGAATTATTTTCCGAAATCGACACCATAAGTCTTCCCCAGTCACGGCGGGGGATCCCCGCCCGGTTCGAGATACCCGGTTGGAGATGGAGGACAAACCCATGATCGATACCCGTACCGCCCCGTACGCCGCCCTGCTGCTGCGCGTCACCCTGGGCGTCGCGTTTCTTGCCCACGGCCTGTTCCTGAAGGTCTTCGTGTTCACGGTCGCCGGCACCGTCGGCTTCTTCGAGAGCGTCGGCTATCCCGGCTTCTTCGCCTATCTGGTCATTCTTGGCGAAATCGCCGGTGGCATCGCGCTGATCGCCGGCGTCTACACCCGCTACGTCGCCCTCGCCCTGGTGCCCATCATGGTCGGCGCCACCCTCCAGCACCTGCCGGCCGGCTGGGAGTTCCCGGCGATGTGGACGGTGCTGATGTTCGTCCAGGCCCTGCTGGGCGACGGCGCCCATGCGGTGAAGCTGCCGCTGCCCCAGAGCCTGCGGGCCAAGTCCGCCTGAATTATCCGATTGCCCAGGGCCCGGTGGCTTACCCGCCGGGCCCGTCTTCATATGACATGTCAGGAGAGCGATGATGACGGACCTGCCCGCGATCTTCGTGAGCCACGGCGCGCCGACCCTGGTCTTTGACGACGTGCCGGCGCGAATGTTCCTGAGCGGCCTTGGCGCCGATCTGCCGAGACCGAGGGCGATCGTGGTGATCAGTGCCCACTACGAGGCGCGCGGCGTGAAGGTGAACGATGCCGCCCGGCCCCGCATGATCCACGACTTCCGGGGGTTCCCCGACGCCCTGTACGAAATCGAGTACCCGGCACCCGGCGATCCGCAACTGGCGGGCGCGGTCGTCGACCTGGTCCGCGCGGCCGGGCTCGACGTCGAGCGCGACCAGAGCTGGGGCCTGGATCACGGGATCTGGGTGCCGCTGTCGCTGATGTATCCCGAGGCCGATATCCCGATTGTCGCCGTCTCCGTCGTTCCGGAGGCGGGCCCCGACCATCATCGCCGGCTCGGGGCCGCGCTGGGTCCGCTGCGGCACGATGGCGTGCTGATCGTCGGGTCGGGCTCGTTTACCCACAACCTGGCCGAGTTCCGGGGCCGCGGGTCGCGGGATGCGACGGCGCCGGACTGGGTCGAGTCCTTCGTCGACTGGACCGCCCAGGCTATCGAGGACGGTCGCGAGGACGATCTGATCGCCTATCGCACCCGGGCGCCCGAGGCGGTCCGCAATCACCCGACCGACGAGCACCTGCTGCCCTTGTTCGCGGCGATGGGCGCGGGTGGTGGCCCCGGTCGACGGATGCATGCCAGCACGACCTTCTCTATTCTCGCCATGGACGCCTACGCGTTTGGTTAGATCCTGATCAAAGTGGGGACCGCGATGACCGACCTGCCCAAGCGGCTGCTGATCACCGGAGCCGCCAGCGGGATCGGCGCCGCGGTCGCCCGCCGCCTCGCCGCACCGGGTGTCAGTCTGGTGCTGCACACCCGCAAGAACGCCGACATGCTTGCGGCCGTTTCCGATCAGGTCCGCGATCGGGGTGCGGCCGTCGAAACGGTGCTCGGTGACCTCAGCGATCCGGAACTGCCGCGCCGGCTGGTCGAGCGGGCCGTCACGGAGTTCGACGGTCTGGACGCCGTGGTGGCCAATGCCGGTTGGGCGAAACAGGTGCCGCTGCTCGACTCCACCCTGGAGCAGCTCGATGAACCGGCGCAGGCGATCGCCCGGTCCTTCGCGCTGATCGCCCAGGCCGCCGTGCCGGCCATCCGCGCCGGATCGGCCCGGGATTCTGGCGGGCGGATTGTCGCCGTTTCCGCCTTCGGCCCCCACGTCTTCCGCCCCGGCGTGATGGCGTTTCCGGCAACCTCCGCCGCCAAGGCGGCGCTCGAGACCCATGTCCGCGCGCTTGCCTTCGAGCTGGCGGGCGAGGGGATCACGGTCAACGCGGTGGTTCCCGGCTTCATCCAGAAGGACCCCGGAACCCATCGCGCGGTCGCGGCGGATGTTGCGACCAAGGTCACCGATCAGATTCCGATGGGGCGCCTCGGAACGCCGGATGAGGTGGCGGCCGCCATCGGCTTCCTGCTTTCGGCCGAGGCGAGCTACGTCACCGGCCAGCTGATCCACGTCAACGGCGGATTGGTTTAGGGGACCTTATCATCCCTCCCCGGACCTGATCCGGGGCCTAGGATTGGAGCAGCTGGAGCTCTGACGAGTTGCCTGAAGCGCTTCAGCGCGCGCCGCCCTGGGCCCCGGATCAGGTCCGGGGAGGAATGGTGTGGTGTGCAGGCGCCACCGGGAAGAAGGGCCGCTGCTTGGTAAATCCGTCCCGTATGCCGACCACAGCCGTGCCGGTGGGGCACTTTTTCCCCACAGCCTCTGGGGTTAGGAACACGCTCCCTTGCCGAGGAGCCCAGCATGCCCGAGTTCGCGGCCCTGCTTGCCGCCTATCTGCCGTCGATCCTGGTGCTGATGTTCACCGGTGCGATCGCCGGCCTGCTCGCCGGGATGCTCGGTGTCGGCGGCGGCATCGTGATCGTGCCGGTGCTGTTCCACATGTTCGGCGTGCTCGAGCTGCCGCTGGAAACCGCCATGCACATGGCGATCGGCACCTCGCTCGCGACCATCGTCCCGACCTCGATCTTTTCGATGCGCGCCCATTTCAAGAAGGGCACGGTCGACACCGACCTGCTAAAGACCTGGGCGGTCTGGGCGCTGGTCGGGGCGATCATCGGCACCGTTCTGGCCAGCCAGTTCAAGGGCTGGGTGCTGACGGCGATCTTCGCCGTGGTCGCCACGCTGGTCGCCCTCAACATGGCGAGCCGCGAGGGCCTGAAGGTCGCCGACCACCTGCCGGGTGCGAAGGCCGTCAACGCCCTGTTGTCGTTCTTCATCGGCGGCTTCTCCGTCACCATGGGCATCGGCGGCGGGACGCTGACCGTGCCGACCCTTTCGGCCTTCAACTATCCGATCCACCGTGCCGTCGGGACCGCCGCCGCGTTGGGGTTGCCGATCGCGATCCCGGGCGTGATCGGGTTCGCGCTGGCCGGGTGGGGTGTCGACAACCGGCCGCCGTTTTCGATCGGCTACGTCAACGTGATCGGCTTCTTCCTGATTTTCCCGCTGTCGTCGCTGATGGCGCCCTATGGGGCGCGGATCGCCCACAGCCTCAACCGGGTCTGGCTGCGGCGCGCCTTCGCGCTATTCTTGGGCGTCACGGCGGTGCACATGTTCCTGCGTCTGGCGGAGTCCTTGTAGCCGGCACGCCGCTCCACACAGGTAGTCTCGGAGAACAGCATGACGGACAGCATGACCGCCGGGGTGATCGGTCTCGGATCCATGGGAATGGGGGTGGCCCGCTCGCTGCGGCGGGTCGGCATCGAGACCTGGGGCTGCGACGTGGTCGACACGCCCCGAGAGGCGCTTGAAGCGGCCGGCGGGCGCTGGGCCACCAGCCCGGCCGAGCTCGGCCGGCGGGCCGATGTGGTGATCGTCCTGGTGGTCAACGCCGAGCAGACCCGCTCGGTCCTGCTGGGCGAAGCCGGCGCGGCGCCCCGGATGGGCGAGGGCGGCGTGGTGATCGCCAGCGCCACGGTGCCGGCGAGCGAGTCTATCGCCCTCGGCCAGGACCTGCTGGACCACGGCGTGCTGATGATCGATGCACCGGTTTCCGGCGGTGCTGTCGGGGCTGAGACCGGCGAGCTGTCGATCATGGCCTCCGGGCCCGATATCGCCTTCGACCGGGCGGCTCCCGTTCTGGATGCGATTGCCAAGACCGTTCATCGGCTCGGCGCCGCCCATGGCATCGGCTCGACGGTCAAGACGATCAACCAGCTGCTGGCGGGCGTTCATATTGCCGCCGCCAGCGAGGCGATGGCGCTGGGCATCCGTGCCGGGGTCGAGCCGCAGGCCCTGTTCGACGTGATCTCCGGCTCGGCCGGGGCATCCTGGATGTTCAACAACCGGGTTCCGCACATCCTGGACGGGGACTACACGCCGAAGAGTGCTGTCGACATCTTCTTCAAGGATCTCGGGATCGTGCTCGAGACCGGCAAGCGGCACACCTTCCCGCTGCCGCTGACCGCCGCCGCCCACCAGCAGTTCCTGGCCGCCGCCGCCGCCGGCCTCGGCCGCGAGGACGACAGCGCGGTCATCAAGGTGTTCCAGAAACTGGCTGGGATCGACCTGCCGCACCCCCGGGATGGGGAAGCCTCAGAATAGGCAGCCGATTCCGTAGCACTCGGCGCCGAACAGCTGCACGGTGACGGCCCAGCCGACCAGATCCAGACCCGCCCCGAGCAGGGTCACCGGCACGCCGATGAACAGCAGCGCATAAAGCAGGGCCCAGCCCGTGAACCGGCGCGCGGGGACGGTGTGGCCATGGACCCGAATGGGCTTCTTGAACACTGAGAACACGCGCGAAAGACTAGATCGGATCATGCCATCTCGGAAACATGTTGGTTTCCGAGCTAGCATGTGAATCCGATCTAGATCATTGAATCAGAGCAGATTCACCGGCCAGATGGATCGCCGAAAGCGATCCCATCTGACGCGGATCTGCTCTGGCGGTGATCGAGACCGGACGGAACACCCATGGCCGCACGACGCAGAGAGAAACAGAAGGGGGCGCCGAAACGCCGCAAAGGGCCGGCCGGGCGGTCGGGTGGTGAGCGCGCCGGTATCAACCTGACCTGGGACGGTGTGGAGACCCGGCAGTGGATGGACCTGCACGCCGCCGTCGATCGCGCGCCCCTTGAGCAGTCCTGGGCCTATGGCGATGCGGTGGCGGCCGGATCCAGCTACCGGCCGACCCGGGGCGTGTTCACCCGCGACGGCAAGCCGGTTGCCATCGCCCAGGCGTTGGAATGGTCGCTGGCCGGCGCGGCGCGGCTGGCGAAGATCGTGCGCGGCCCGGTTTTTCTGCGCGACCTCGATACCGATGAACGCGACGCGGTGTTTCACCTGCTGAAGGACCGCTGGCCGATGGCCAAGCTGAACTGGTTATTCTTCAGCCCGGAACTGCCCGACAGCGAGGCGGCGCGGGCGCGCATGCAGGCGCTCGGACTTAAGCGGACGGTCACCGGCTATTCCACCGCCTGGCTCGACCTGACGGTGCGGTCCGAGGCGCTACGCAAAGGCCTGCACCAGAAATGGCGCAACCAGCTGGTGCGCGCTGAGGCGGAGAAGCTGCGGATCCGCGACGCCCATGAAGGGCCGGCCCTGCAATGGCTGCTGGAACGCCATGACGGGCACCGCCGGCGCCGGCGCCTGCGCGCGCCGACCGGCGCGTTCACGGCCGCGCTCGCGATCTGCTCGCCGCGGCCGCGCGACGTGTTGCTGCTCCAGGCCGAACGCGGATGGGACCCGCTGGCAGGCGTCCTGTTCCTGCGCCACGGCTTCTCCGCGACCTATCAGATCGCCTGGACAAGTCCCGAGGGTCGCGCGGCCAACGCCCACAACCTGCTGGTCTGGGAAGGGATCAAGCGCCTGTCGGCCGACGGGGTCCGCACCCTCGACATCGGCGGCATCGATGCGGCGATGCCCGGGGTGACGCGCTTCAAGCTCGGCACCGGGGCCGAACCGGTGACCCTGGTCGGCACCTGGATGTGACGGTGTAAATCGCCGCTTCAGGCCCTGTAGGCCGGCTCCTCGCGGTCGAGGATCCGCCGCAGGGCGGTGAAATGGCGGTCGGCAACGGCGGGCCGTTCGGTCTCCATCTGGCCCTTCACCCGGGCCCGCACGTTGTCGCCGATCTTGCGCAGCTTGCCGCCGGTGGACTTGGCGTGAACCTGGAACATGGCCGCGCGCTCCAGGTAGTAGAGATCGTTGAAGGCGTCGGCGACGCTCGGTCCGGTCACCATGACACCGTGGGACGCCAGCATCAGGATCGGCTTGCCGTCCATCTGCACCGCCATCCGGTCGCCCTCTTCGTTGGCGAGCGCCAGTCCCTCGTAGTCGTCGTCATAGGCGATGCGGTCGTCGAACATCAGGGCGTTCTGCTCGACCATCTCTAGCCGCCCGCCCTCGATCAGCGTGAGCGCGGTGCCGTAGGGCTGGTGGGTGTGCAGCACCACCGCCGCGTCCGGGTGGTTGATGTGGATGCGCGAGTGGATGCAGAACGCCGTGGTCTCGACGGTCTCGGTCCCTTCCAGCACGGTGCCGTCGACGTCGCACAGCACCAGCGACGAGGCGGTGATCTCCGACCAGTGCCAGCCGAACGGGTTGATCAGGAACTTGTCGCCCTTGATCGAGCCGTCGGGCTCCGGCACGGCAGCCGAGAAGTGGTTGTCGACGCCCTCGTTCAGCCCCATCCGCGCGGCCCAGCGCAGCGCGCAGGCGAGGTCGACCCGCAGGGTCTGAACGATGTCGCCCTGCACCGGGTCGGAAGTTGCCATCTGGTTCATGTCTCGATCCTTAATGTCCGATCGTGAAATCGTTCTGGCCGCACACGTCGCGGCCGCGCATCAGCCACAGCGCCCGCCCGGCGAAATCGACCGGGGAGCCGCGCGCCTGCAACGCGCGGCCGAGATCGCGGTCGAAATGCGACGTGGTGGGCATGTAGCGGCAGACATAGCCGGCCCGCCGGCGGGTCGAGCGGTTCGGCTCCGATCCGTGGATCAGGTAAACGTCATGCAGGGAGATCTGCCCGGCCTCGAGCACGATGTCGACGGCCTCGGCCTCGTCGTATTCGTGGGCGTCGAGCTCCTGGTTCAGGGCCAGATCGTCGCCGTCATTGCGCGAGTGGTCGCGCAACCGCTGCTGTTTGTGGGAGCCGGGAATCACCCGCAGGCAGCCGTTCTCCGGCGTTGCGTCGTCCAGCGCGATCCAGGCGGAACAGGTGGCCAGCGGCCGGATCGGCCAGTACTCGCCGTCCTGGTGCCACGGGACCCGCTTGCCGGTACCGGCCGGCTTGCCGAAGACGGTGGTGCCCCACAACAGGAAATCCGGCCCGATCAGCTGGCCGACCATGTCGAGCACCTCCGGGATCCGGGCGAAGTCCAGCCAGGCCCCCGATCCTTGCAGGCCCTGGGTGCCGCCGGCCGGAATGTGCGGGCAGAACATGCTGTCGCGGCTGACATCCGCATTGGCCGCCATCAGGACCTCGAGGGCCTCGCGCATCTCGGTCAATAGACCTTCCGGTAGCCGCCATTGCGGAATCACGTAGCCGCGGTCGTGGTATTGAGCGATCTCGGCGTCGCTCAATCGCGGTTTCGGCACGGTCTGGGCGGCCAGGGCTGTCTGGGCGGTCACGGCGGTTCTCCTCGCGGACGAACGTCCTATTTCCCTTCGCATCGTAGGACTGTCATGGCCGTTGGTGAAGACATCCGCGCCATCGGGCCTGCGACCGCACTACCCCTACCCATATCGTGTGAATTCGGGCATAACCCCGCGCCATGACCACGGACCTCTCGCATATCCGCAATTTCGCGATCATCGCGCACATCGATCACGGCAAGTCGACCCTGGCGGACCGGCTGATCCAGATGTGCGGCGGCCTGACCGATCGCGAGATGAAGGAACAGGTGCTCGACTCGATGGATATCGAGCGCGAGCGGGGCATCACCATCAAGGCCCAGACCGTCCGGCTGATCTACGACGCCAAGGACGGCCAGCGCTACACGCTCAACCTGATCGACACCCCCGGCCATGTCGACTTCGCCTACGAGGTCAGCCGGTCGCTGGCGGCCTGCGAGGGCTCGATCCTCGTGGTCGATGCCGCCCAGGGCGTCGAGGCGCAGACCCTGGCCAACGTCTACCAGGCGATCGACGCCGATCACGAGATCATCCCGGTGCTCAACAAGGTCGACCTGCCGGCCGCGGAGCCCGAGCGGGTGCAGGAGCAGATCGAGGACGTGATCGGGCTCGACGCGTCGGATGCGATCATGATCTCGGCGAAGACCGGGCTCGGGGTGGACGGATTGCTGGAAGCCATCATCGAGCGGCTGCCGCCGCCGAAGGGCGACCGGGAGGCACCGCTGAAGGCGATGCTGGTCGACAGCTGGTACGACACCTATCTCGGCGTGACCTGTCTCGTGCGCGTCCACGACGGGGCTCTCAAGAAGGGTCAGAAGATCAAGATGATGCAGACCGGGGCGGTCCACCTGGTCGAGCGGGTCGGGGTGCTCACACCCAAGGGGCTGGCGGTCGACGCGCTGGGCCCTGGCGAGGTCGGCTTTATCAACGCCAGCATCAAGACCGTCGCCGACACCCAGGTCGGGGACACGTTCACCGAGGAGCGCCGGCCGACCGGGACCGCGCTCGCCGGCTTCAAGCCGAGCGTGCCGGTGGTGTTCTGCGGCATGTTCCCGGTCGACGCGGCCGATTTCGAGGACCTGCGCGACAGTCTTGAGAAGCTGCGGCTGAACGACGCCAGCTTCCAGTTCGAGGCCGAGACCTCGGCGGCGCTCGGTTTCGGGTTCCGTTGCGGCTTCCTCGGCCTGCTGCATCTGGAGATCATTCAGGAACGCCTGGAGCGCGAGTTCGATCTCGATCTGATCACCACCGCACCCAGCGTGATCTACAAGATCCACCAGACCAACGGCGAGCTGCTGGAGCTGCACAACCCGGCCGACATGCCGGACGTGATGAAGATCGACTTCATCGAGGAGCCGTGGATCAAGGCGACGATCTTCGTGCCCGACGACTATCTCGGGCCGGTGCTGTCGCTGTGCACCGAGCGCCGGGGCGAGCAGGTCGAACTGACCTATGCCGGGTCGCGGGCGATGGTGGTCTATCGCCTGCCGCTCAACGAGGTGGTGTTCGATTTCTGCGACCGGCTGAAGTCGATCTCGCGCGGCTATGCCAGCTTCGACTACCAGATGGACGGCTACACCGAGAGCGACCTGGTCAAGCTGGCGATCCTGGTGAATGCCGAGCCGGTCGACGCGCTGTCGATGATCGTCCACCGTAGCCAGTCGGAGTCCCGGGGCCGGGCCATGTGCTCGCGGCTCAAGGAACTGATCCCGCGCCAGCTGTTCAAGATCGCCATCCAGGCCGCCATCGGTGGCAAGGTGATCGCCCGCGAGACCGTCAGCGCGATGCGCAAGGACGTCACCGCCAAGTGCTACGGCGGCGACATCACGCGGAAGAAGAAGCTTCTGGAGAAGCAGAAGGAAGGCAAGAAGAAGATGCGGCAGTTCGGCCAGGTCGAAATCCCGCAATCCGCCTTCATCGCCGCCCTCAAAATGGACGCCTGAGCGGCCCTTCGACACGCCCCCGGATCGCGTCCGGGGGCTGCTCAGGGCGAGGCCAAACAAACCGACCTCGTCCTGAGCAGCCCCGGCCTTGCGCCGGGGTGTGTCGAAGGGCGCCCTTGATAGTTGCATGGCGGGGTCCCGGTCTCGACCTGTCGGTCGAACCGGGATGACGGGGTTTGGTGTCGTCATCCCGGGTTGGCCGCAGGCCAAGCCCGGGACCTCGAAGGGCGCCCTTCACCTAGCTCCACACCCTCGTCATCCCGGCGGAGTGTAGCGACGGCCGGGACCTCGAAGGGCGCTACAGGTCACTGCTGAATGTGGATGTGGTCGTCGTGCCGGGCGGCATTGCAGCCTTGAAACCGCACTTTCGGGTCCGAGACGCCCAGCTGGTCCCGAAGATGGGGTTCCAGGAAGATCTTCCCGACCCGAGGGTCTCCAGCCAGCCAGTTGAGCGCGAACCGCATCCGCTGGGGCTCGACGCCATAGTCCGGCCAGAGCGGTTGCAGGAACTCCAAGTCCCACCGAAAGGTAGGCCACACCTGCGGGCATGCGCTCGGTCCCTGCTCGAACGCGAAGTATCCGATCGGGGAGCGGGTGGCTCCCGGCAGATACCCGATCTCGTTCTGGTAAAAGAAGGCGAGGTCGGCTTTCTCCCCGTCGTCATGCGACCGGTGCGGGAGCAGCCGAAAGCCGTCGAGGAACGGGAAATTCGCGTCCAGAACCAGTGTCCTGGTCCCTGGAAACCGGTCATCCATGGCTGTACCGAGGTCTTCCAGCGTCTGTTTGAGTTCAGGCGACGCATAGTGACGGTTCAGGCCGCAGTAGAGCCAGGACTGCATCACCGTCGGACCAGCGCTCGCGCACGGCATCGGAACACGACCTGCCATCGGTGCTGTCAAGGTCGCGCCAAGCCAAAGCACCGCATAGGCGGCTACGAAGGTCAGCAGCTTCCTGCTAGTCAGCAGGGCGATCGCCCATGCGATGCCGCCCAACTGGGTCACAACGGTCAGTGCAGCAATCAGGGATCCGTGGAGAGCCACCCTGACGAACAGCATCTCTTCTCCTGCTCTGCTCAAGAGGTAGCGGTCTGAGCCCTACTCCCTGCCGATCTCGGCCAGGTCGAACGGGGTGGTCTGGTAAAGCTGGTTGATCCAGTTGCCGAACAGCAGGTGGGCCTGGCTGCGCCACCGGTTCTGGGGTTCGCGGTCCGGGTTGTCGCCGGGGAAGTAGTTGCGCGGGATCGCGATCGGGGTCTGGGCAGCCACGTCGCGATGGTACTCATCGCCGAGCGACTGCGAGTCGTATTCGATGTGGTTGAACATGTGCAGCGAGCGGTGCGCCGGGTCGTCGACCAGGCAGAGGCCCGCCTCGTCCGACTCCATCAGCACCGTGAGGCCCTCGTCGGCCGGCAGGTCCTCGCGCCGCACTTCCGTCCAGCGCGAGACGGGAATCGAGAAATCGTCCGAGAAGCCCCGCAGGTAGGGCGAGGCCGGCGCGAGGTTCCGGTGGCGGAACACCCCGAACGCCTTGGCGTCGAGGGTGTGCTTGGGCACGCCGAGGAAATGGTGCAGGGCGGCCTGGGCGCCCCAGCAGATGTTGAAGCAGTGGTGGACGTTGGTCTGGGTCCAGTCGAAGATCCGGCGCAGCTCGTCCCAATAGGTGACGTCCTCGAACTCCAGGGTCTCGATCGGCGCGCCGGTGACGATGAAGCCGTCGAAGCGCTCGTCCTGGACGTCTTCCCAGGTGCGGTAGAACGAGATGATGTGATCGCTCGGCGTGTTGCGGGCGACGTGATGGGTGATCTTCACCAGGGTCAGCTCGACCTGCAGCGGCGTCGAGCCGAGCAGCCGCGCGATCTGGGTCTCGGTGCGGATCTTGTTCGGCATCAGGTTGAGCAGGCCGATGCGCATCGGCCGGATGTCCTGGCGCACGGCATCGGCTTCGCGCATCACCATCACGCCTTCCTGCTCGAGCGTGGCGCGGGCCGGTAGGTCGTCGGGGATCTTGATCGGCATCGGGTCTCGTCGGTCCGTTTCCAGTCTTAACGCCTTAGGTCCGCTCGATATTGCCGCTGCGGACCGGTACGCCGAACTCCTGATGGCAGATCTCGGCGAGTTTGGCCACGCCCTCGCGTATCGTGTCGATCGCGGGATTGGCGAAACAGATCCGAATCCGCCGGCGGCCGGCCTCGGCGTCGGCCGACCATTCGGCCCCGGGGTTGATCGCAACGCCCTGGGCGGCGGCGGCCTGGGCGAGGCGGGTGGTGTCGACCTCGGCCGGCAGGGTGACCCATAGGAAGATCCCGCCGATCGGGCGCTCGAACTCGGCCGTGGTTCCGAATTCGGTCTCCAGCGCCTCGACCAGAGTATCGGCCTTGGCTTTGAGGGTCCGGTTCAACGTCGCCAGGTGAGCGTCGAAAAAGTCGGCGAACTCGGCCATCAGCATCTGTTCAACCGCACCGGTGCCGCCGTCGGTCTTGAGCGGCAGGATCCGGCTCAGCACCGGCCAGTCGGCGACGATGTAGCCGACCCTGAGCGCCGGGGCGATCGACTTCGAGAATGAGCCGCAGTAGATCACCCGCCCGTCGCTATCGAGGGCGCGGATCGCCGGTGGCCGGGCGTCGCCGGCATAGGCGCCGTCAAAGATCAGGTCGCAGTAGCAGTCGTCCTCGAAGATGGCGATGCCATGACGCGCCGCGATGTCCAGCATGGCCCGGCGCCGGTCCTCGGACATCACGGTGCCGGTCGGGTTCTGGACGGTCGGGATCGTGTAGATGAACTTGACCCGTTTTCCCTCGGTCTTCAGCCGGTCGAGGGTTTCCGCCAGCGCGTCCATGCGCATGCCGTCGTCGTCGCCGGGGACGCCGACGTAGTCGACGCCGCGTTTGCGCAGCCGGCCCATCGCGCCGCCGTAGCAGGCTTCTTCGAGCACGACGGTGTCGCCTGGTTCCAGCAGGGCGTCGTAGACCAGGTCGAGCGCCTGCAACGACCCTGAGGTGACCAGGATCTCGTCCGGATCGGTCGGCATCTTCGCCCGGCGCCCCAGCATGGCGGCGACCGCCTCGCGCAGCGGGCGGTAGCCGAGCGGCCCGCTCTCCAGACCATAGGTGGCGAGCGTCGCGCCCTCGCGCTTCAGGACCCGCTCGGCCGCCGCGCTCAGCAGGTCGGCGGGCACGCCGGCGCCGTCATTGTGACCGCCCACGAAGTTGTAGGCGGGAAAGCCGGACCAGCGTCCGGCCGCCGCCGGCAGTTTCGGGTTCAACAGCGGTGAGAAGTCGAAGGGCATGGTGGTTTCCTCCCGCGCCTGTGGTCGGCGTCTTGGATTACTTGTTGCTGAAACTGCCGCCGCGCGAGCCGTGGCCGCCATCGATGGTCAGCACCGTGCCGCTGATATAGGACGCCCGGTCCGAAACCAGGAAGGCGACGGTATCGGCGACCTCGGGGACCGTGGCGGCGCGCTGCATCGGCATCCCGCCCATATAGCTCTGCCAGCCGTCTTCGGAGCCGGTATCCTGTTTGGCGCGGGTCTTCAGCAAGCCGATCAAACGTTCGGTCTGGACCGGGCCGGGGCTGACCGCGAAGACCCGGACCCCGTACTCCAGACTGACCCCGCCGATTGCCCGGGTGAAGGCATTGAGCCCGGCATTGCCGGTGGTACCGGCGACGTAGTTGAAGTCCGGCTTGTCGGCGGCGAGCCCCGTGACGTTGCAGATCACCCCGTGGCCGCGTTCTCGCATCGCCGCGAAGAACCGTCGGGTCATGTTGATGTAGCCGAAGACCTTGAGCTCCCAGGCCTCCCGCCAGCGATCCTCGACCATGGCCTCAACGTCGCCGGCCGGGATGGCGCCGGCATTGTTGACCAGGATGTCCGGAATGCCGGCGTCGGCAAGCGCGTCGATCGCGCCGTCCTCGGTGATGTCGCAGGGGTGGATCGAGACCGGCACGCCATGGGCATCGCGTAGCGCGTCGGCCGCGCTCTCCAGCATTTCTGCAGATCGCGCCACCAGGCGCAGGGCGCAGCCTTCGGCGGCCAGGCTGTCGGCGACACCGCGCCCGATGCCCTTTGACGCGCCGGTGATCAACGCGGTCTTGCCCGCCAGACCCAGATCCATGTGTTCCTCCCCAATCCGGTATTCTTTGTCGCGAACATGGCAAATCGCGGCGCCAACGATAAGCGCCGAAACGCGAAGGCAAAAGTACCTGCTGAGCCTCGCTATTTCACCCTTCACTCCCCGGGCCTGACCCGGGGCCTAGACCGGCGGCATGTTGGAGCGCTTGGGGGTTCTTGTGGCCGCTCCAACACGCTGAACTCTAGGCCCCGGGTCAAGCCCGGGGAGTACATGGAGGGGGAGCAGTTGAGGGTCCGATTGAATCTACCCGCCCGGCACCGCCCGTTCGGTCCAGTCGAAGAACTCGGTCAGTTCCTCGGGCCGGGGATCCTGGCCGGAGAAGCACTTGAGGTAGTGCCGGGCCAGGGCCTGGCGCTGGGGCAGGGATTCCCCGAGATCGAGGGCGTAGTAGCCGATCTGCATGAAATACAGCACGCGGGCCCGCACGAAGGCCTCGGTCGGCTCGAAGCCGTGGCGTTCGAACAGGCCGGCTATGACCCGGACCCGTTCGTCGTCGGCGGCGTCCAGGATCTGGCGGACCCGGCTGGAGCGCCGCGCCCATTCGCGGATCGCGAAGTCCAGACGGGGGTCGAACAGGCGTTCGTCGACCCAGCACCGGAAGACGTGGATAATCCCTTCGGTGATGGTCTGCGACGGCAGGGCCGCCTGCTCGGCGATCGCCCGCGTGTTGGTCTGGCGCCAGTGGTCCAGCAGGGTGTCGAGCAGTTCCCGGCGGTCCTTGAAGTACCAGTAGAAGCTGGAGCGCGAGACCTGCAGACGGGTCGCGAGGTTCAGAATCTTGACGCGGTCGACGCCGTCCTCGATCAGGGTGTCGAGGGCGGCCTGCAGCCACTCCTCGCGGGTGACCTTGGTGTGGGCGGGCGGCTCGCTGCGCGCGGCGTCGGTCAAACCGCCGCCCTCAGCCCAGCACCGAGAAGCTGCTTTCCCGGTTGATCGGCCGCTTTCGGGAATAGAAGCCGACATCGATGTCGCGGCCGATATAGGGCAGGCGGAACTGCAACGGCTGGACATCGTGGTCGTTGCCGGCCTCACCATAGGCGACCAGGGCGGCCATCATCTTGCCGGCGATCGGCGCGTTCTTGAACTGGTTCCCGCTGGTGCCGCAGGCCATGTAGAAGCCGTCGAGACTGGAGCGGTCGTAGATCGGAATCCAGTCGTCGGTGACGTCATACAGGTCGACTACGCCCTTCATGCGGCTCGGAATGCCCAGGGTCGGCAGGCGCTGGGCGTAGCGCAGGGCCTGGGTGCGCCACTGCTCGGTGAACTCCCGGTCGTAGTCGGTGTCGTCGTCGACCCAGATATGGCCGTCGCAGGGCGGGTCCTCGCTGCCGACCAGGATGTTGTTGCCATGTTCCGGGCGGCAGTAGACGGCGATGTCGCTGTCCGACAGCACGAAGCCCTGGTTCTCGAAGTCGAGCCCTTCGGGGGCCGGGACATGGACCACTTCCTGGCGCAGGGCCCGGGTCGAGATCGTCATATCGCCGGTCACGCCGGCCATCTCGTTGATCCGGGAGGAGGCCGGCCCGGCGACATTGATCACCACAGGGGCGTGCAGTTCCTCACCGCTGGCCAGTTTCACGCCGGAGGTGCGCCCGCCCGCCGTCAGGATCTCGGTCACGGTGGCGCCATAGAGGAACTCCGCACCCTTGGCGGCCGCGGCGTCTGCCAGGTTGGCGGCCGACAGGGCGGGGTCGGTCACGTAGCCGCCGTTCGGCCAGAATACCCCGCCGCGCAGGGAGCCGCCGGTCGGCTGGCCGAAGGCCGGGTCGTCGCCGCGCTTGGGCGGATGGAACAGCTGGGTGTCGTAGCCCGGCAGACGGGCGGTGATGGTCTCCGGCGACCATTCCTCGAACGGGCAGTCGAGGGCGCGGGAGTGCTCCATGTGCCGGGCGAGGTAGCTGTTGCCCTCGGTCTTCATCACCAGGCAGCCGGTTTCGCGGAAGGTCACCAGGCCGGACTCCGGCGTCACCTCGAGGTAGTCGGTCCAGTCCCGCCAGTAGTGGTAGCCCTCCCAGGCGAAGGCGGTCCCGTCCAGGGTCGAGTAGTGCATGCGGATGATCGCGCAGGACCCGGCGGTCGAGCCGTGACCCGCCTGACCGTTGCGGTCGACGGTCAGGGTCTTCCAGCCCAGTTTCGCGAGTTCGAACGCGACGGCGGCACCGATCACACCGGCGCCGATGATGATTGCGTCTGCGGTTCTGGCCATGGTGCGGGATCCTTGTGATGCGGGTTGATCGGCTCAATAGGCTGCTGGTTCAGGAGACGGGAGGCGCGCCGCCTTCGGCCTTGCGGCGGGTGACGAAGGCGTCCAGGGCTTCGCGCACGGCCGGGTCGAGCGCTGGCGCCTCGAACTCCGCCAGCACCTGCTTCCAGATGCGGTTGGCGCGCTGGGACGCCACTTCGCCGCCGGCTTCGGTCCACTGTCCGAAGTTCCGCCAGTCGGAGACCAGCGGTTCGTAGAATGCGGTCTGGTACCGGCTCATGGTGTGGGCGGCCGAGAAGAAATGGCCGCCGGGCGCCACTTCGGCGATGGCGTCGAAACCGATGTCGTCGTCGGCGGCCGGCAGCGGCTGCAGCGCCTCGCAGATGATCTGCAACATCTCGATATCGAGGATGAACTTCTCCATCGAGGCCGTCAGGCCGCCCTCGATCCAGCCGGCGGCATGCAGCCAGAGATGCGCACCCCCCAACACGTTGCCCCACATCGACATCAGGGTCTCGTAGGCGCCCTGTTCGTCGGCCGCGTTCGAGGCGGTGCCGACCGAGCCGCGCCACGGCACGTCGATGTGGCGCGCGAGCTGGCCGGCGCCAAACGCCCCTTTGACGAACTCGGGCGTGCCGAAGGCAGGTGATCCGGATTTCATATCGACGTTGGACGTGAAGGATCCGTAGATCACCGGCGCGCCCGGCCGCACGATCTGCGCCAGCGTCAGGCCGGACAGCGCCTCGGCATGGGCCAGGGTCAGGGCGCCGGCGACGGTCACCGGCGCCATGGCCCCGGACAGGGTGAACGGGGTGATCAGGGACGGCTGGCCCGCCGCGGCGAAATCCATGATCCCCTGGCACATCGGAATGTCGAGCTGGCGGGGCGAGTTGGTGTTGATCACCGTGTAGCAGTAGGGACGTTCGGCGAACTGCTCGGCATCGACACCACGGGCGATCCGGATCATCTCTAAGCAGTCGTGGGTCTGACCGGCACCGCGCGCGTAGACGAAGGGCGGTTTGGTGCTGAGCGTCAACTGCGCATGGGAAACGTCCAGGTGGCGGATCTCGGTCGGTATGTCCTGCGGCTCGACATTGGGCGACAGGACGTGGATGGCGTCGAAATGCTGCGACAGGCGCATCAGGTTCTCGGCGTCGACCAGGGTTCCCGGCCGCTTGCCGTGATCAAGGTCCGAGATGTGCGGCGGGCCGCCGACACCGACGAAGGCGATGCGGTCGCCGCCGACGGTCACATCGTGCTCCGGTATGCCGCCGCCGAACTCGATGGTTGAGGGTGCTGTGGCGATCGCCGCCTCGACCATCCCGCGATCCAGCCGCACAAGCCCTTCGCTGTCGACCGAGGCGCCGGCGGCGCGGAAACGCTCGCGGGCCTCGTCGTTCAGAACCTTGATCCCCAGCTCCTCGAGCACGCGGAGTGCTGTGTCGTGCATCGCCGCCACCCGGTCCTCAGTGAACGCCGGCTGGCGGATGAACCGGTTCGTCAACTGGCGGTAAGCCGCGCTGCGGGCCGGCCGCGGCGCGGTCTCTTCAGCTCCCCGTCGCCTTCGTCGTACTCGTTCGGACACCGTCTCCTCCCTAGTTTCGCAATCGCGCGCCGCTCGGGTCGTGGGGCGAGTCGGCGATCACCATCGCCGCGCGTTTGACACCGACCACATGGACGTCGACGGCGGTGCCGACCGCCGCCACGTCCGGCGCGACCAGCGCCATGGCCAGGCTCTTGCCCACCGTGTGGCCGTAACCGCCCGAGGTGATGAAACCGACCCGGCGGTCGCCGACCCAGATCGGCTCGAACCCGCCGGCCTCGGCATCCTCGGCCTGGATGTCCAGGGTCACCAGCCGCTGCGGCGCCGACCCGGTCTCCTTCTCCTTGAGCGCGGCGTCGCGGCCGACGAAATAGCCCTTATCGAAGGCGATCCAGCGGTCGAGCCCGGTCATGCCGGGCGTGTAGCCCTGGGTGAATTCCTTCGACCAGATACCGTAGCTCTTCTCCAGCCGCAGCGAATTGGCGGCATAACCACCGACATCCCTGAGCCCGAGATCGCGCCCGACCTCGACCAGGGCGTCGCGCAGCATCCGGTGTTCGGCGGCGGGGACGTTGATCTCGTAGCCGAGTTCGCCGAGTACCGAGAGCCGTCCGACTTTGGCCCGCACCAGGCCGACATCCATCTCCCGGCAGGCCATGAATCGGAAGTCCTCATGGGCCAGCGAGTCGGTGCCGATCAGCGGCTCGAGGATGGCGCGGGCGTTCGGCCCCGAGACCAGCCAGCCGGTCCAGGCGTCGGAGATGTCCCGCACGCTGATGTCGCTGTCGATCTGGCTCTCGAACCAGCGCATGTGCCATTGGCGCAGGTAGTAGGACCCCATGATCCAGAAGGTTTCGCCGTCCCAGTTGAAGACGGTGAGGTCGCCCATCAACCGCCCCTTGGGCGACAGCATCGGGGCGAGGCGGGCCCGGCCCACGCTCGGCAGGCGCGAGGCCAACAGCCGGCCGAGCCAGCGCTGCGCACCCGGTCCGGTGACCTCGTAGCGCGAGTACCCGGTGGTATCGAGCAGGGCGGCGGCCTCGCGGGTCGCCTTGCACTCGCCGGCCACGACCTCGAAGGCGTTTGAGCGTTTGAGAGTCGGGGTCTCCTCGAAGTTAGGGCTCGGTGCGAAGAAGATCGGTGTCTCCAGCCCCCAGTTCAGGCCGAACCGCGCGCCGGCGGCGGCATGGGCATCGTGGCTCGGCGATACGCGCAGGGGCCGACCGGCCGGCAACTGCTCGTTCGGGTAGGCCATGACGAAGCGCCGGGAATAGAACTGCCCGGTGGTCTCGCGCAGGTACCGCCGATTCAAGGCAAACCGCCCGAACCGGGCGATGTCCATGCCGAACACGTCCTCTTCCGGCTCACCGTGAATCATCCATTCGGCCAGCGACTTGCCGACCCCGCCGCCCTGGCTGAACCCGGCCATCACCCCGCAGGCGAGCCAGTAATTCGGCACGCCCGGCACCGGGCCGACCAGCGGGTTGCCGTCGGGCGCGAAGGTGAAGGCGCCGTTCACCCAGCGCCGGATGCCGACATCGTTCAGGCAGGGGTAACGTTCGAACCCCTTGGCCAGCTCGGGGGAGATCCGGTCGATGTCCTCCGGGATCAGATCCATCCCGTAGTCCCAGGGGGCCCCTTCCATGTTCCAGTGCTTGGGCGTCAGCTCGTAGACCCCGAGCAGCAGGCCGCCGCGCTCCTGGCGGGAATAGGTGAAGCCCTCGAGGTCGGTGAGCATGCACATCTCGCGCTCGCGACCCTCGAGCTCGGCGATCGGCTCGGTGACCAGGTAGTGGTGCTCCATCGGGGTGACCGGCAGGTCGATGCCGGCCATCAGGCCGACCTGTTTGGCCCACAGGCCGGCGGCGTTCACGACGTGCTCGGCGACAATGGTGCCCTGCTCGGTGACCAGGTCCCAGCCGCCCTCGGGGCGCGGATGCAGTTCGATCACCCTATTGCGCAGGATGACGTCGGCCCCGCGTTTCTTGGCGGCGCCGGCATAGGCGTGGGTGGTGCCGTAGGGGTCGAGATGACCCTCGTTCGGGTCGTACAGCCCGCCGATGACGTCGCTGACATCGGCGATCGGGTTGAGCTCACGGATCTCGTCGGGTGTCAGCAGGCGCGCGTCCTCGATGCCCATGGTCTGGAAGATCGCCCAGGCGGCCTGCAGCCACTCCCAGCGCTCGGGGGCCGAGGCGATGCTGACCCCGCCGGTCATGTGCACGCCGACATCCTGGCCGCTCTCCTCCTGGATCTCCTTGTACAGGTTGATCGTGTAGGCCTGCAGGGCGGCGATGTTGGGATCGGCGTTCAGCGGATGGAAGCCGGCGGCGGCATGCCAGGTCGAGCCTGCGGTCAGTTCCGAACGCTCGATCAGCGCGATGTCGGTCCAGCCGAACTTGGTCAGGTGGTACAGCACGCTGGCGCCGACGACGCCGCCTCCGATGACCATCGCACGGTAATGGGACTTCATCCCGACCTCCCCGATCGCGCGCTCGGGGGAACGCTATGACAAGTTTCCGGCGATATCTAGACAGAAGTGTCCAAAGCGGCGAGGGGGCCTGGAGATCCACCTGAGGCGCTGGCACAGTCGAGGGGTTACGCGTGGCGGTTGTTGCGAGAGGTGCGGGTGCTTGAACTCTGGGTACCTATCATCGTCATTGCCTTGCTCGTCGGGGGCGGCCCATCTCCTGTTTCTGGGTGGCACTCTGGCCCACTCGCGAGACGACCTGCCACCATTGACAGCCAGCGCCTCGGTGGTGCCGGGCCTCCGCGCCTACCTGGCCGTCGCGTTTGTGGTGACCGCCGCGACCCAAATGATCCTGTTCTCGCTCGCCTGGTGCGCGCATCGACTGGTCGCCCCTGCCTGACGGCCTCTCGGCCGCCGGAGCGGCTTGCTCAAGCTACAGGGCTTTGGGCGCCCGATCGAACATCCGCTCTACCTCGAGAGGATCGCCCGCGTACTCCTCGATCATCTCGGTCCGACTGATCAGCGAGATGTACTCGCGGTCGTGCCGTGGGCCCCAGTCCGGCTTCACCGTGAAGCTGTCGAAGGTGCGCCGGTAGCCGTAGCGCCGGATCTGAAAGCTCCGCTCAAAGAGCGCGTCGGCGACGGATCCGAAGTTCCAGTCCTGGCCCCACTCGCGCAACGACATCGCCCGGATCAGCCGCACCAACCGCGTGCCGATCCCGCGGCCCGTCCAGGCCCTGTCGACCGTCAGGCCGCCATGGGTCGCGAGCCGGCCCACCGCCTCGTCGGCGATCGGCGCCCAGTCGGTCTCGACGGGGGCAGGACGCTCGCGGGCCGCGCGCGCCTGGTCCCAGATCCGACGTGTCCGGAACAGCCCCGTGAGGCTCGCGTCGTCGAAATACCGGGTCGCCACACAGGCGATCTCGGTGCCGTCATTCGTCGCGATCGCCAGCCAGAAACCGGTCCCCGGCGGCACAATGCTGGTGCGCGGATGGAAGGCCGGATTGACGTAGTCGTTCTCGCGCCAGCCGAGCTGAAGACGGCGCTGGGTGAAGGTCCGCAGATCACTCGACCGAACGGCGCGCAGATCGCGCTCGGCGAACCACAGCCGATAGTGCGTGACGTGGCGATCGATGGCCGCCAGGTCGGCCGGGGTCAGCATGGAGTTCGGGCCGTCGGGCATCGCGGGGCGCTCCAGTTCTGTCCGAAACCGCGCGAGCGATTTCAGGCGAGCGCAACCTTAACGAAGTGTGCGGTCCAAGCGAACGACTGTTTGTTCGGTGCCGGGATGGCGGGCATAGTCGCCGTCATGGACGACCCGCGACCCGTCGATACCAGCCCCGGGATCTGGCTGTACGCGCTCGTGACGATCCCCATAGGCATCGTCGCGTGGACCCTCGCCGTGCAGATCTACCTACGTCTCGCGTGTGACGAGTACGGGTTTCCGATTGCCGTCACCTTCCTGGGTCCCGTGTGGCTCGCCGCGTGGGTCCTCGGTTTCTTCGTCGCAGCTGCCGAGCCGCGATGGATGATCAGGTGCGGCAACGGAACCCGAGGGTTCATCGCCCGCAGTTCCGTGCTCGCCGGCGCGCTCGGAATTTCGTTCCTGCTTCTTACTCTGGCGGTGTGCTGAACGGCGTGAGGCAAACACGTTGATGCAGTTCTGGTTCCCCATCATCGTCATTGCCCTCCTCGTCGGAGGGGCAGTCCATCTCATGTTTCTCGGTGGCACTCTGGCCCGCTCGCGAGACGACCTGCCACCGTTGAAAGCCAGCACCCCGGTGGTGCCGGCCCTGCTCGCCTATCTAGCCGTCGGGGTCGTCGTAACCGCCGTCACCTACATGACCCTGTATTCGCTTGCCTGGCGCGCGCCATGGTTCGGTATCGGCGACGCGGTTGAACCCGTGTTTCGCTGCGACGACATCGGGTTCGCATTCGCTATCACCATCTACGGTGCCGGGTATCTGGTCCTGTCGCTCCTGGGCTTTCTCTGGGCGCGAATCGACTGGCCGCTGCTCGTCTGGCTTGGACACGGATACCGGGGCCTGAGCCTGCGAAGCCTGTTGCTGACGAGTCTGCTCGGTATCGCATTCAACTGGTTGATTCTGAGCGGCACCTGTCGAGTGGTGTGAGCCGCAAGGGCCAAGCGCTGACGCGCCGGCGCGTCAGTTTCTGCTGCGTCGACCCATTTCGCTGACGCTTAGATCCCTCGGCCTAAACGGATGTGTCCAAAGCGGCGAGGGGGGCGTGCGCCAGGCCGACCAGACCCGGATAGGGGTGGGTGATCAGGTGGGTTGGCATCGCGTCGCAATGGCCGGAGAACCGGCCCTTGTCGATGAACCGCGCGCGGAACCGCTCGGCATCGAACAGCGCCCCGAGCCGGGGCACGATGCCGCCGCCGATGAACACGCCGCCGTCGGCGTCGAAAACCAGGGCGACGTCGCTCGCCACGGTGGCCAGGAAATCGGTGAACAGGCCGACAGTGTCGGCGCAGAGCGGATCGTCGACCGCCTGTGTCGTCACCGCATCGGCCGCGAGCTCCGTCGTCGGCTGGCCGCGGACCGTGCACAGGGCCTGATGCAGGTCGCAGAGCCCTTGGCCGGACAGCACCCGTTCCGCCGACACGTGGTCGTAGCGCCGGCGCAGGACCGCGAGGACTTCGGACTCGAGATCGGTGCGCGCGCCGAGGGTGGCGTGCCCGCCTTCACCGGGCACCGCCCGCCAGCCCGCCCCCTTCGGCAAAAGCCCGGCGACGCCGAGCCCGGTGCCGGGGCCGACCACCGCCATCGGTGCCTTGCGCCGGGGTCGGTCCGGCCCGACCGAAACCCGATCGGCCTAGCTCAGATACGGCAGCGACATGGCGAGGGCCGCGAAGTCGTTGACCACCTCCAGGCTCTCGAAACCGAAGCGGTGCTTGATATCGGCAACGGGCGTCGACCAGGGCCGGTTGGTGAAGACAATGGTCTTGCCGTCCTGCGGCCCGGCGACCGCGAAGATCGCGCGGCGGGGTATATGGCCGGGGGCGTGGCGCTCAAGATACGCCGCGACGGCTGCAGGCAGGTCGGTGAAGGCGTCGGCGTCGAGATCGGCTTCCTGGTCGGCCGATCCATCGGTGGACAGGGCGAATCGCAGGGAAGTGCCGCCGAGGTCGGCGATCAGGGTCGGTGCTGGGGTCATCAAGAGGTTTGGGCGGGGGTGTGGACTGCGGCGCGGAAGATCTCCTCGGCGAAGCCGGCGGCGCGGTCATGGATGTCGGCACGGTTCACGTCGGGGGCGTCCACACAGATCTCCGGGGCTTCGAGGCGGCCGTACTCGGTCGCCTCGTTCAAGAATACGTAGTGCCCGACCGACTTGCCAAGGAGTGCCAGGCGGAAGTTCGGGTTCTGCCGGACCAGCCACTCGGAACAGAGATCGGCCGGCGCCTCGCGATCGGCGCCACCGACCATGATGCCGACCGGAAGCGTCAGCGCGCCGACGCTGGCGGGCTCGAATCCGCGCACCGGCGGTGCGGGGGCAAAGGCGGCCACAGCGCGCACCCGCGGGTCGGTGTAGTCGGCGCTTGCCCGTTCCCAGGACGCCCGAAACACCGGTGATGTCTCGTGCAGCCGAGCGATCTGATCGCCGAGGTCCGGGAACTCCCGGGGCCCGGCACCCATCTTGGGGGTCGCCTCAAGCCACTTGAGGAACCTCGCCATCGAGGTGCGGGTGCCGGCCAGCGCCAGCACCGTATAGCCGCCGAGGGAGAACCCGGCGGCGAACACCTGCTCCAGATCCAGCTGCCCCCGCCATCGCGGCGCCTTGCTCAGGTGGTCCAGCAGGACCGTCAGATCCCGCGCCCGTTCCCACCAGCAGGCGGAGCCCTCGGCCAGATAGGGCTCCCCCGCGCAGTTGCCGTGGTGGCTGACGCCGAGACAGATGTAACCGGAGGCGGCGAGCCGGCTGCTGCCCAGCCAGTCCAGGCCGCGGGCCTCGCCACCGGTGCCGTGGGACAGCAGAACGACGGGCCAGCGATGCTGCGTGCCGCTGACCTCTCCGCCCCATGCACCTGGAGCGGAACGGAACAGGTCGCGTGGCCCAGTGGCGACGGCAGAGACTGGATCATCCGTCGGGTACCAGGCGCTCCACCGGATCGGACGCGGCCCCGGCCCGCGCCAGGCCGGCCGGTCCTCGTCGTGGATAGTGCCCGTGTCCCGCCCCAGCACCGCCATGCCGTTTCTCCGTGTCGATGATCGTGAGGACCGATATGCCGCAACCGATCGTCCCGACCCTCACAGTGCGCGGCAAGGCCTTCCGCCGTCCTCGACCGAAGATCGCAAGATCAGTCTACCGACGGGGTCGATGGCCCGTTGCAGGACGGCCACGGTGCCGGCTACTGATTGCAGTGACACGAAAATTTCCCTTGAATCTTAAGTGCCAATGGCCACGTTGCGTCGCAAGAGAAGGCGCCGCGCGTGGACTTTCCAGATTTGGCAACGGCGGCGCTCTCGGATGGACGGCCTCGATACGCGGTACTTCATCACATCACGCGCTCGGTTTGAGGGCGCTTCATAGGCCGGCTGTTCCGCGCACGCTTGCTAGAGAGATAACGATTGATTGCGACGGGTCTATGGTCCGTCGCCCACGAAAGACTGACTTTGACGCTATTTAGAGACCTCGGCATTGCCGAGCCAATCCTCAGAGCGGTAGACGCCGAGGGTTACGACACTCCGACCCCGATCCAGGAAAAAGCGATCCCCGCCGTGCTCAAAGGGCACGACGTGATCGGCATCGCCCAGACCGGCACCGGCAAGACGGCCGCTTTCGTCCTGCCGCTGCTGCACCGGCTGCGCGGCCTCGGCGGCCGCGCGCCGGCCAAGGGTGCGCGGATCCTGATCCTGTCACCGACGCGCGAACTCACTGCCCAGATCGGCGATGCGGTGCGCCGCTATGGCCGGAACCTCAAGATCCGGTCCACCGTCGTTGTCGGCGGTGCGAAGCCGGGCCCGCAGATCCGCGCCTGCGCCGGTGGCCTCGACATTCTGATCGCCACGCCGGGCCGTCTGCTGGACCACGTCTCGACCGGGGCCATCCGGCTCAACGACGTCGCGGCCGTGGTGCTCGACGAAGCGGATCAGATGCTGGATCTCGGCTTCATGCCGGCGGTGCGCAGGATCCTGACCGCGACCCCGAAATCCCGCCAGACGGTGCTGTTCTCGGCGACGATGCCGGCCCAGATCCGGGCCCTGGCCGACGACTTCCTGGCCGATCCGGTCGAGGTCTCGGTGGCACCGGCGGCGACCCCGATCGAGCGGATCGCCCAGAGCGTGATCACCGTGCCGGCGGCCGCCAAGCGCAAGGTACTGGCTGAGCTGCTGGCGGAAGAGGCGGTCACCCGAGCGATCGTGTTTACCCGCACCAAACGCGGTGCGGACCGGGTCTGCAAGCATCTGGACGCTGCCGGTCTGGCCACCGTGGCCATCCACGGCGACAAGAGCCAGGGCCAGCGCGAGCGTGCGTTGCAGGACTTCAAGCGCGGTCGGGCACAGATCATGGTGGCGACCGACATCGCGGCCCGCGGCATCGATGTCGACGCGGTCAGCCACGTGGTGAACTACGAACTTCCGAACGTGCCGGAATCCTACGTGCATCGCATCGGACGTACCGCGCGCGCCGGAACCGACGGTGTGGCGATCTCGCTGGTCGACCCGGCCGAACGGCCGCTGCTGACCGATATCGAGAGACTCATCGGCCGGTCGCTGATCACCGGTAAGCCGATCGAGGCGACCGCCGAGGCGTCGAAGCCGGCCAACCGCGGCAATCGCCGCCGCCGCAATGGCCGCAACGGTGGGGCCGCAAAGGGCATGCAGGGCAAGAGCATGCCGGGCAAGGGTCACGGCGCGCAGCGTCGCGGCCATGCCACGCCGAGGGACGACCGCGCCGAAGCGCTCGACGCCGGCGTTGCCCGGACCACCAAAGGGCGCCGCCGCCGGCCCCCGCATCACAAGAATTCGTCGCGCCAGCAACAGCCCGTTCGGGCGTGACGCCAATCCAACCGTTCAACGTCAAAGAGAAGGAGAGACGTTATGGCAGTCGGTACCGTGAAATGGTTCAACGCGACCAAGGGTTACGGCTTCATTGAACCCGAAGATGGTGGTGCGGACGTGTTCGTCCACATCAGCGCCGTCGAGCAGTCCGGCATGTCCGGCCTGAACGAAGGCCAGAAGGTGAACTATGAGCTGCAGAACGACCCGCGGCGCAACAAGGTGTTCGCCGGCAACCTGTCGGCCGCCTGAGGTCCAGAGCGAAGTCCGTTCAGACGGAATCGGTCTGAACGGTGAATTTTGCTCTACTTCAATGTTTTAGAGACTGACTCACCGATCTAATCGGATCAGACTCTAGGCCTCACGCCATCAAACAAACCCCCGCCGGTCCGCCGGCGGGGGTTTTTCGTTGCAGGCTCTGATCTGGCCGGCCGATCAGACGTCGAAGAATACGGTTTCGTCGGGGCCCTGCATGTGGATGTCGAAGGTGTAGGTCGCATCCTGGCGGGTGGCGATCAGGGTATGACGGCGCTCCGGCTCGACCGCGGACAGCACCGGATCGGCCGCGTTGGCATCGGCCTCGTCTTCGAAGTAGACCCGGGTGTAGACGTGGCTCAACAGGCCGCGCATGAACACGATGAGGTTCAGGTGCGGCGCCGATCCGTCGGCTGCCGCGCCGGGTTTGATGGTGTCGAATACAAACCGCGACTGCGGGTCGGTCCCGGTGCCGAAGCGACCGAACCCGGTGAACCCGGTGTTGGTGCCGCGGCCGTCGGCCGGGTGGGCGTAGCGGCCCTGTGCGTCGGCCTGCCAGACCTCGACCATCGCGTCGGGGATGGCGGCCCCGTCGCCGTCCAGGATACGGCCGACCAGGCGGACCCGCTCTCCTTCGATGGTTTCGTCGGCCATGGTGCCATCGGCGAAAGCGGCGAACGGGTAGCCGTACTGGCCGGGGGTCAGTCCGTAGGCGAAGAATGGCCCCGCGGTCTGTGACGGGGTTTGGGCGAACCGGGTCATGGTTGCCCCTCGACCGGGGTGGCCATCGGTCCGCGCAGGACAAAGTCGAAGACATAGCCGAGGGCGAAGCCTTCCTCGGTCACGTCGATGGAGAACCGGCCGATCAGGCGCTCGCGGGCGGCTTGCGGGGTTCCGTGAAAGATCGGGTCGAGATCGAGCAGCGGGTCGCCCGGGAAGTACATCTGGGTGACCAGCCGGCTCGCGAAGCTCGGGCCGAACAGCGAAAAATGGATATGGTTCGGCCGCCAGGCGTTGCTGTGGTTGCCCCACGGATAGGCGCCGGGCTTGATCGTGTAGAAGCGATAGCGCCCGGCCTCGTCGGTGACGGCCCTCCCGGCGCCGAGGAAGTTGGGATCCAGCGGGGCAGCGTGCTGATCGACGATGTGCACGTAGCGGCCAGCGGCATTGGCCTGCCAGATCTCGATCAGGGTGTTCGGCTGCGGGCGCCCGGCTTCGTCCATGACCGTGCCGGTGACGACGATCCGCTCGCCGAGCGGCTCGCCGTTGCGGACCGAATTTCTGGTCAGGTCATGATCCAATGGGCCGACGGCGTCATGGCCGTAGACCGGGCCGGTCCTTTCTGAAAGCGAATGCTGCAGGGGGACCAGCGGTTTGGTCGGACCCCGGCGGACCGTCGACTTGTAGTCCGGATAGATCAGCGGCGGATGTGCGCTCCAGTCCCTGGGTGCGATCGGGTCATCCATGGCCTGCCTCCTTCAGCAACCCCTCCAGGAGTGACAGCGTCTTCTGGGGCGCTTCAATGCTAGGCAGGTGGGCCACCGAGGCCAACTCCTCATAGCGGGCGTTCGGGATGCGGGCCGCAAAGGCGGAAACGAGGTCAGGCGGTGTGGCGCCATCCTCAGCCCCGCACACGACCAGGGTCGGGACCTGTATCGTCGCGGTTCTCGCACTCAGATCGGTATCCCGCAGGGCCCGGCAGGCGGCGAGATACCCCGCCATCGGGGTTCGGGTCAGCATGGACCGGTAGCCGGCCAGGTCGACCGGACGTTCGGCGTGAAACACCGGGGCGAACCAGCGCGCCAGGATCTCATCGGCCATGGCCTCGAGCCCGCTGGCCGTCAGCGCCTCGATACGCTGATCCCACATCTCCACTGAGCCGATCCGGTCCGCGGTATCGCAAAGCATGAGGGCGAGGAACCGCTCCGGCCGCAGGTGGTAGGTGGCCTGGGCGATCAAGCCGCCGATGGAAACACCGACCATCGCGGCCGAGCCGATGGCGAAGTCGTCGAGGACGCCGAGCACGTCGGTGGCCAACCGGTCTATCGTGACCGGCGCGTCCCCGAGCGCGGACAGACCGTGGCCGCGCTTGTCCATCCGCACGCAGAACCAGCTGTCGGCCAGCCCGTCGACCACGGTGTCCCAGATCCGCAGATCGGTGCCGAGCGAGTTGGCGAACACCAGGGCCGGTCTCTCTGGCGGCCCGTCGGTCCTGACATGCAGGGCGCCGCCGTCGATCTCGATGAACCGTGATCCCATGGCGGCTTTTCCCCCAACGCCCGTGGCTAGAAGCTCAACGAAATGTCCTTGTGCGAGGAGCGGCACGAGGCGACGAACAGGGCGACATCGCGAGGCAGCTTCTTCTGTTGGCGCAGACCGATGGTATCGGCGATCGCCTGTTCGTAGGCCTGGACCTGCGGCAGCAGAGCGGCCGCGGCCGCGGTTCGCCAGGCGATCTCGGTATCCAGCACCGCCATGGCCGCCGCGTGCTCCTCCAGTGCCTTGGCTGGATCGGGCGGTGTCGAGCCACGGGTGCGCATCGCCCGCCGCGCCTTGGAAAGCGCAGACCGGATGTCGCCGGCGGCTTCGACCTCACCGATCCGGCTCTCCATCGCCTTGATCGCCTCTTCGACCTCGGCGGCCTCGGCCGAGTTGATCATGTCGGCCAGCCCCGCGATGTCCGCCCGCAGGGCCTGCAAGGTGGCACCGCCTTCCAGGGTCTTCATCAACGCCAGGATCGGTTCATAGGCCTGGTCGACGGTGCGGCGGTAGATGCCGAAGGCCCGCTTCTCGTCGGTCAGCAGTTTCGCGAAGGCCTTGCGGGTGTCTTCCCATTCGGCCGGGATCCGGGTCTGCAGGGCGGCTTGTTCTTCGGTCAGACGCGCGATGCGGTCGCGCAGCTCCTGGATCTGCTCGACCTCGTCGGGGGACTGGCGCTCAAGCTGCCCGACCAGACGGGTATCGGCCTCGAGTTCGGCGCCGGTTTTGCGCAGGTCGGCTTCGATCCGCCGGACTCCGGCGCGCACCGGCCGGTAGTCGATCGCCGCCGTCGCGATGGTGGCCGAGGTGCCCCGCGCCGTCGCCAGCATATCGATCGACTTCTCCGCGTTCCCCAGCGCCTTTTCGATGTCGCCGCGCACGCCGTCGGGCACGGTGCTGAGATCCCAACCACGCGCCGTCGCGATCGCGCCGCGTATCGCATCGCCGTCGGTCTCGAACCGCCCGGCGATATAGTCCTCGATACAGGCCTGCAGCCTCGGATTGGCCGGCGGAGGTGCGGTTTCGGCAAGCAGCGAGATCCGGGTCGGCAGGTAGTTCACCAGCGGCGGGTTCAGGCCCACGATCACCAGGGCTAGCAGCTGCAATGCGATGAACGGCACGACGCCCTTGTACATCTGCACGGTCTTGACCGCGGCCGGTGCCACGCCGCGCAGGTAGAACAGCGCGAAGCCGAAGGGCGGCGTGAGGAATGACGTCTGGATGTTCAGGCCGATCATGACGCCGAGCCAGACGGCCGTGATGTTGGCCGACGGGTCGGCCAGCAGGATCGGGGCGACGATCGGCACCACGACGACGGCGATCTCGATGAAGTCCAGGAAGAAGCCGAGCAGGAAGATCACCACCATGACGATGACGAACTGCGCCCAGAACCCGCCCGGCAGGCCCTGCAGGAACTCCTTGACCAGTTCCTCGCCACCGAAGGCGCGGAACGCCGCGGTCAGCATCGCCGCGCCGAGCAGAATGATGAACACCAGCGAGGTCGTCTTCGCCGTCTCCATCATCACCCCGTTCAGGGTGTTCTCGGTGACCAGCGTCCGCCAGCCGCTCCAGACGACGGCGACCAGGAACACCACGACCGCGATGCTGGCCAGCGTGACGCCGACGGCGTCGGAGGTGGTGTTGATGGCGCGGACGTTGACGTCGTAGGACGAGGTGATGAACAGAATGGCGATGACCGCCGCACCGGCCATGATGGCGGGCAAGAAGGCGCCCTTGCGGCCTTCGTACAGGCGATAGCCGGCCATCACCATGGCGCCAACCGCGCCGATGGCGCCGGCCTGGTTGACGGTCGCGATGCCGGTGATGATCGAGCCCAGAACGACGAAGATCAGGGTCAGCGGTGGCACCAGCGCCAGCGCGACCTTATAGGCGAAGCGTCGGTCGTACTGCCCTTCGAAAGGCACCGGCGGGGCGATGTCGCGACGGATGAACGCGACGACGAAGATGAACGCCATGTACAGGCCGACCAGGACCAGACCCGGAATCAGCGCGCCCATGAACATGTCGCCGGCACTGGTCGACGTGACGCCGAACTCGCTCGGCATCGAGAATTCGCCGGTGCTGTCCTTGAACAGGTTGGTGCGCCCGGCGCTCGCCTGATCGACCGCGTTCGAGAGCTGGTCGGCAAGGATGATGAGCACGATCGATGGTGGGATGATCTGTCCCAGGGTCCCAGAGGCGGCGATCGTGCCGGTCGACAGCCAGTTGGCGTAGCCGTTCCGCATCATGGCCGGCAGCGAGATCAGGCCCATCGCGACCACCGTCGCGCCCAGAATGCCCGTGGTTGCCGCCAGCAACGCGCCGACGAAGACCACCGAAATCCCCAGTCCCCCGCGCACCGGGCCGAACAACTGGGCCATCGACACCAGGAGGTCTTCGGCGATCTTGGAGCGCTGAAGCATGATCCCCATGAACACGAACAGCGGAATCGCGATCAGCGTGTCGCGTTCGACTTCCCAATAAATCCCACGGAAATTCGTAACACCCGCGCTCAACCAGTTGCCTGGTCCGCCCTGGGCGAAAAACGCGTCCGTATCGCCGGCGAAAATCGCGCCGCTCACGGCCGCGGCCAGGATCGTCAGGATGGCCGATCCCGGCAGGGCAAAAGCGACGGGAAACCCGGACGCAAGCGCGCCGGCCATCAGCAGAACGAGAAGGGCAACGAAGAGGATTTCCATGACGTCTCGGTTCTAAGGGGGTCCGGTTCTTCGGTACGGGTCCCGGGTGTCAGTGGCCGGAGCTCTCGGCTTTCGTTCGTTTGCCCGGCTCGCTTCGGTAGTCGGCAATGCTCTCCAGCGCGTAGCCGGTGAACTGGATGTTCATGGTGACCGCGAAGATCGCCAGGAATCCGGCCATCCAGTACTTCACGTACATGCCAAAGCCGGACTGCGAGACCTCATAGGCGAGCAGCGCGCTGTTGATGATGCTGGATTTGCTCCACATGCCGAAGATCATGATCGTCCAGCACATGGTGATTCCCAGGAGCACGCATCCGATGGCGTTGATCAGCCCCTTGGTCTCTTCCGACAGCCCGGCATAGACCACGTCGACCCGAACGTGGCCGTCTTCGAACAGCGTGTAAGCGCTGGCAAACAGGAACAGCGCGCCGTACCAGAACCGGACCAGGTCGCCCTGGAAGGCCTGCTCGTACGAGAACACGAAGCGGGTGAGAACGATGAACAGCTCGGACGCAACGACCAGCAGGGCCAGCCAGTGGAACCCGAGGGTGCGGCTGCGCGCGGCGATCAGCAGCGACAGGATCAGCAGCGGTGTGTGGACAAAGGGCCCGCGGAACCGCGAGCGGCCGAGCTCGGTGGCCAGGTCTGCGCCGACGGTGACCTCGAGCAGGTTCTCGACCCGCATGAACGAGATCACCGCATCCGCCAGACCGATCAGCAGGACCGCCCAGAACGCGGCCCGGATGATGTAGTTGACGATCGCGATCATGCGCGCGGAATCATCGCGCAGCGAGCGGTCCGGCGTGCGCGCCGCGAAGCCGGCGGCCAGAGCGACGGCGATGACATAGACGAGGAACTGCAGGGCGCCGAGCGTGAAGGCAGCGCCTTCAGCGGGCTTCGCGGCACTGTCGGAAACGACGCCGACCCCGGACAGGAACGCCAGGACCCCCGGCCAGTCCAGCCAGAAGCTGAGGAAGTTGTTGATGGTGTAGGCGAAGGTCAGCGCCACGCTGATCCAGCCCAGCATCCGAAACTGAACGGTCCACGGCCGCTGGCCATGGCTTGCAGTCGCGCTCGAATAGGCGCCGTCCGAAGCCGTGCTCATACCGATTCCTTGAATCAGGGCGGCGGCTTCCGTTGAGCGGAACCGCCGAACAGAACGAGCAACAAGGGCCCGGCCGACGCTTGCGCATCGGCCGGGCCGCTCGTTTCAGGGTCCCCTTACAGGCCCAGGACGCGGTTGCGCTGGGCGTAGTAGGCGCCTTCCGACAGGTTCATCCAGGCACCAACGTCGCGGCGGGCGACGGTGAAGCTCTCGAAGATCCGGTTGGCCAGGTCGCTGTGGGCGCGGGCCTCTTCGTAGACTTCGGCCGACGCTTCACCGAACGCGTCGTAGACGTCGTCGTTGAACTCGCGCAGCTCGACGCCGTGCTCGTTGGTCAGGCGTGCGAGGAAGCGACCGTTGTTGGCGTTGTATTCCGCCATCAGCATGTCGGTTTCCTGACCGGCGCAGGCCTGGATCAGCAGCTGATCGGCCGGCGACAGGCCTTCCCACCAGTCCTTGTTCATGCCCAGCGACAGGAACCCGCCCGGCTCGTGCATGCCCGGATAGTAGTAGTACTGCGCAGCTTCGTAGAACTTCAGGAAGTAGTCGTTCCACGGGCCGACCCACTCGGTCGCGTCGATGGCACCGGAAACCAGGTTCTCGTAAATCTGGCCGCCCGGCAGGGACACCGGCGAGGCGCCCAGCTTCGCCATGACGTCGCCACCCAGGCCCGGGATACGCATCTTCAGGCCCTTGAGGTCGTCGGCGAAGTTGATCTCCTTGTTGAACCAGCCGCCCATCTGCACGCCGGTGTTGCCGGCCGCGATGCACTTGAGGCCGAACTCACCGGCCAGCTCGTCCCAAAGCTCCTGGCCACCCATGAAGCGGATCCAGGCGCTGAGTTCGTTCTCAGTCAGGCCGAACGGCACCGAGGTGAAGAACGCCCAGCCCGGATGCTTGCCTTTCCAGTAGTAGTCGGCGGCGTGGTACGCCTGCGCGTTGCCCGAGGCGACTTCGTCGAACACGTCAAAGGCGCCGACACGCTCGCCCGCGGCGAAGTACTGGACCTGAATCCGGCCGTCGGAGACGTCCTGGATGCGCTGGGACAGGCGCTGGGCGCCGGTGCCGAGACCCGGGAAGTCGCGCGGCCAGGTGGAAACGATGACCATCTCGATGCGCTGCTGCGCGATCGCCGGTGCTGCCAGCATGGTCGAGGCGGCAACACCGCCGACCGCGGCAACACCCGCGTTCTTGATAAATTCACGACGTTTCATGTTCGTTAGCTCCCTGCTCTTCTAAAGCTCAATCCGGGACGGTACGTCACCTGAAAGACCGGGAAAACCGGGCCTTCTAGCGGGGCGAATATACCCAGGAGGGTTTGTACGTAAAGCCAATGATTCGTGCACACCCCCACAGACGGGCATGAAACGACCGCCAGCCGATCGCTTTCCGCGCCCCCCAGGTCGGTTGACCAGAACGGTAAGTAGGGCCGGGGCGAGCGTTTGCCAGGGATCGGCAATTCATCGACACTGAGCCCATGAGGCCTAGGCCATGAACCAGGTACCCGCCCGTCCCGGCGCCGCCGCACCGTCGGTCGAACAGGCCACGGTCGGGTCCCCGGCGCCGGAACCCGCGACACGGCACACCGCCGGCCCGCGGCGGTGGTTGCGCCTTGCCGCCATCATTCTGGTTCTCACCGGCCTGGCGATCGCTGCCTGGACCTGGACCCGCGGTGCTCTGCTTTATGTGAGCGAGACCGACGCGCGGGTGCGGGCGGATCTTGTCGACATCGCCAGCGAGACCGACGGTCGGCTGATGGCCCGTCCGGTCGACGCCGGTGATCGGGTGACCCGCGGCCAGGTGCTGGCCCAGGTCGACGATCGCGCCGTTGTGCTGTTGATCGAAGAGACGGATGCCGAACAGGCGCGGTTGCTGGCCGAACTCGGCCGGCTGGACGCTGAAACGGCCCTGATCCGCACACTGGCCGACAGCCGCATCCGCAGTGCGACGGCCCGTCTGGAGGAGGCGGTGACGACCGTCGACGTGTTCGAACACGAGCTCGGCTTCGCGGCATCCGATTTCGAGCGCGCCCGCTCGCTGTCAGCAACCGGTGCGGCGTCGACGGCGCGCCTGGATCGCGCCCGTACCGACTTCCTGAAGGCTCGCCAGGAACTGAGCCGCGCCCGGGCGGAGGTGGAGACCGCGCGGGCGGGGGTGGCCGAAGCGCGGGCCGAACTGGCCGAGATCGCCATCAAAGAGGCGGACCGGGATCGCCTCAGTGCCGCCCTGGCGGAGATCGCGGCGCGGCGCGAACGCCTGCAGGTCGATCTGTCGAACCGCACCCTGGTCAGCCCGATCGACGGCGTCATCGGCCGGGCCTTTGTCGAGGCGGGGGAGTTCGTCGCCGAAGGCCAGCGCCTGATGTCGGTGCACGATCCGGACGCGATCTGGGTCGAGGCCAATGTCCGCGAGACCGAGATCGGCCGGTTGGCGGTGGGACAGCCGGTCGAGATCGGCGTCGACGCCTATCCGGGCGAGACCTTTCTGGGCCAGATCGCGCGGATCGCCGATGCCGCCAACAGTCAGTATGCGCTGCTGCCCCGCCTGAACGAGTCCGGGACGTTCACCAAGGTCACCCAGCGGCTCGAGGTTCGCATTGCCGTCGAGTCCGACGACGGTCGCCTGAAGCCCGGGATGATGGTCGAAGTGCGCATCGACGCGCCCAGCGACGGCTACTGGCCGTTTTAACCGGCGATGGCGACAGCGACCGCCGACACGATCGACCCTGCCGTCAACAAGCTCGGGGTCACGCTGGCGACCATGACCGCGATGATCTCGATGATCATGTCGTCGACCATGGTGAATGTCGCCGTTCCGGACATCATGGGCGCGTTCGGGATCGGCGATGACCAGGCCCACTGGATGTCTACCGGCTTCCTGGCATCGATGACCGTGTCGATGCTGCTGAACGCCTGGCTGGTCGCCCGCTACGGCCCGAAGGCGGTGTTTCTGGCAGCCGTGGCAGTGTTCTCCGTCGCATCGGTGGCGGGGCAGATCTCGCCCGGATACGGCGGCCTGGTGGTGGCGCGGGTGTTTCAGGGGCTGTGCGCCGGTGTCATTCAACCGCTGGCGATGAGCACCGTGTTCCTGGTCTATCCCGAGCATGAGCGCGGGCGGGCCATGGGGTGGTTCGGCATGGGCATCGTGCTGGGGCCGACGATCGGGCCGACTCTCGGCGGCCTGATCGTCGATCAGGCGAGTTGGCGCTGGGTGCTCTCGGCACCGGTTCCGGTCATGCTGATGTCGGCTGTCTTGGCCTTCCTGTATCTGCCGGGGCGCGACCCGCTGGCGATCCGGTCACGCCTGAACATTCTCAGTCTTGTCGCCATCGCCGGCACCATTCTGCTGTTTCTGGTCGGGATCACCCATGGCCAGCGCGAAGGCTGGGACGACCGCGGCACCTTCCCGCTGCTGTTCGGTTCGGCGGTCTGCTTCGCCTTCTTCCTGTTCCGGGAAACCGGCAGCGAGCATCCACTGATTCAGCTCCGGCTGTTCTCGATCTGGCGGTACAGCGCCTCGGCGGTGGTGGCCTTTGTGTTCGGGGCCGGGATGTACGGAACTCTGTTTCTGGTCCCGCTCATGGTTCAGACGGTTCAGGGCTTCACCGCCACCAAGGCCGGACTGATGCTTCTGCCCGGCGGGTTGGCGGCGATGATGACCTTTCCGATCGCCGGGCGGCTGGCCCAGCGGCTGCCGCCAGTCTACACGATCTCGGTCGGCCTTGCGGCCTTTGGAATTTCCTGCTGGTGGCTGACCGACGCCCAGCTCGGGGCCGGTTTCTGGGCGCTGGCCATGGCCGTCGCCTTCGGCCGGGTCGGTCTCGGCATCGTCATACCGTCCCTGAACTACGCCGCCATGTCGGCCGTGCCGCGCGCGCTGATCCCCTCGGCCTCCGGCACCCTCAACTTCATCCGGATGACCGGCGCCGCGGTCGGGGTCAACGCCCTGGCCCTGCTGATCGATGCCCGGATCGCCGGTCACGGGCAGGACCTGCTGGCGACCCAGACGGCCGACAACGCCACTCTCTCGCGGCTGATGGCGGAAATCGGGGACCGCCTGCTGGCGGCCGGCGTGCCGGAGGAGGCCCGCGATGACATCGCGCTCGCCTACATTGCCGACCTGCTGAGCCTGCAGGCCAGGGAACTCGCCTATCATGACGGCTTCCTGGCCCTGGTGATCGCCTTCGCGGTGTGTGTGGCCACGACGGTGCTGCTGATGCGGGAGCGCGCTCCACGGCCCTGACCCGACCTGTCCATGGATCGGCGCCGGGCTGTCCATGGATCGTCAATGGGCCTTTCTCTTGACCTCCGGGGCGCCGCATGCGAGGTGGCGCGGCTGTTGCCCACGCCCGCCCTATCACCTTGCGACCACTGGTCTGACGAAGCCATGCACCGCTACCGCACCCATACCTGTTCAGAGCTCCGCGAACCCAATGTTGGCGAGACCGTCCGCCTCTCGGGCTGGATTCACCGCCGGCGCGATCACGGACAGCTCGTCTTCATCGACCTGCGGGATCACTACGGCATCACCCAGTGCGTGACCGACGTCGAGGATCCGGCGTTTCAGGAGGTCGAGAAATACCGGCTCGAGAGCGTGGTCTGCATCACCGGACGAGTGGTGAAGCGTAGCGACGATACCGTGAACACGCGGCTGCCGACCGGCCATGTCGAGGTGCGGATCGACAGCTTCGAAGTGCTCTCCTCGGCCGACCAGGTTCCGCTGCAGGTCAATTCCGAAGAGGACGCCGGCGAGGAGACCCGCCTGCGCTACCGCTATCTCGATCTGCGGCGCGAGCGGGTTCACCGCAACATCATGCTGCGGGCGTCGGTCATTGCCTCGATCCGGCGGCGGATGATCGAGCAGGGCTTCACCGAGTTCCAGACGCCGATCCTGACCGCATCGTCGCCGGAAGGGGCCCGTGACTTCCTGGTGCCCTCGCGCCTGCATCCCGGCAAGTTCTACGCGTTGCCCCAGGCGCCCCAGCAGTTCAAGCAGCTGATCATGGTTTCCGGCTTCGACCGGTACTTCCAGATCGCCCCCTGCTTCCGAGATGAGGACAGCCGGGCCGACCGCAGCCCCGGCGAGTTCTATCAGCTCGACCTGGAGATGAGCTTCGTCGAGCAGGAGGACGTGTTCGCCGCCGTCGAGCCGGTGCTGGCCGGCGTGTTCCGCGAGTTCTCCGACTGGACCGTGCCGGACCCGTTCCCGCGCATCCCGTTCCGCGAGGCGATGCTGAAATATGGAACCGACAAGCCGGATCTGCGGATTCCGATCGAAATCTCCGACGTCACCGAGATCTTCCGCGGCTCCGACTTCGCGATCTTCGCGCGGGTGGTCGAGGACGGCGGGGTCGTGCGTGCGGTGCCGGGGCCGAAATGCGGCTCCCGGGCGATCTGCGACCGCATGAACTCCTGGGCCCAGGAACAGGGCGCGCCCGGCATGGGTTACATGATCTTCGGTGACGGCGAGGCCCGGGGGCCGATCGCCAACCGGCTGTCGGCCGACAAGATTGAGGAGATCAAGCGGCTGACCGGCATGGGCGACGGCGACGCGGTGTTCTTCTCCGCCGGCAAGGAACTGCCGGCCGCCAAGCTCGCCGGCCAGGCCCGCCTGAAGCTCGGGTCGGATCTCGACCTCATCGAGCAGGGGGTGTTCAAGCTCTGCTGGATCGTCGATTTCCCGATGTACGAGGCCGACGAGGACAGCGGCGTAATCGACTTCTCCCACAACCCGTTCTCCATACCCCAGGGCGGGCTGGAGGCGCTGGAGACCATGGATCCGCTGGATATCCTGGCCTACCAGTACGACGTGGTTTGCAACGGGGTGGAGCTCTCTTCCGGCGCCATCCGGAACCACCGGCCCGACATCATGTACAAGGCGTTCGAGATCGCCGGCTACGGGCCGGAGGTGGTCGACGACAAGTTCGCGGGCATGATCAACGCATTCAAGTTCGGTGCCCCGCCCCATGGCGGCATCGCGCCCGGCATTGACCGGATCGTGATGCTGCTGGCTGGCGAGCACAACCTGCGTGAGGTTATTCTGTTCCCGATGAACCAGCGCGCCGAAGATCTGATGATGAACGCGCCGGGCGAAGTGCGACCCGAACAGCTGCGGGATCTGCACATCAAGCTGGCGCTGCCGCCCAAGGTGGTCAAAGCCGCCGAAGCGCAGGCGGCAGACAGCTGACGCACGATGGCGGGCCGCGGCTACGTACTGCAGGACCAGATCGGACACCTGCTCCGCCGCGCCCACCAGCGGGCCACCCAGATCTTCCTCGAGGCTTTCGAGAAAGCCGGGCTGACGCCGACCCAGTGGGCGGCGCTGGCGAAGCTCGCCGAGGAAGGGGCCGCCAGCCAGAACGCGCTCGGTCGGCTGACCGCCATGGATCCGGCGACTATCCAGGGCGTCATCCGGCGGCTCGAGCAGCGCGGCCTGATTGCGCGCGAGTCCGATCCGGATGATCGGCGCCGGACCCGTCTGCTCCTGTCTCCGCAGGGCGAGGCCCTGGTGCGCGATCTGACCGCCGCGGCGGCCGGGGTGTCCGAGGCGACACTGGCGCCGCTCGATACCGAGGAACAACGCCGCTTCTTGGATCTTCTTCGCAAGCTGACATAGTCTCCCGCACAATCTGGTGAAAATTTTCCCGGCAAGGTTTTAAGCGGATGCGTTGAAACCGCTTGCCGGCTCCGTCAGCATTCCCGGTGGAGAGGGGGATCGACGGCAGAAGGCCTTGCGAGTCCGACGGATCAGGATTGGGCGATATGCCCCTGGTCCCTTCCGTCGGAGTGGAGTGGGAAGAGAGCCCAGAAACGGGTTTCCAAATCCGCCTCCCGTGTTTCTGTCGGCAAGTGTCTCTCTCAACCGCAACGGCGGCCGGGCTCCCGCGGCAGGCCGGTTTCATTGGATGGGAGAAACGCCGATGACCACGTGCTTTGCAAACCGCAACGAGTTCCGCCGGATCGTTGGGGCGCTGTGTCTGTCCGTCCTGGGAGTATTGGCAAGCGCCGGGCCGACGTTGTCGGCGAGCCAGTCGGGCAAGATCCAGATCACCGTCAAGGGTCAGAACGCCGGTGACGATAAAGTCTGGTGTCTGGCAACCCTGGGCCCCCCGCTGGAGCACGGTGGTACGACCATGGTGGATTGCGCGGACGCCCCGACCTGGACGGTTGTCGATACCGGAGCGACGAAAACCAAGATCGCCTACGGAACGGTGGTCGGCAATCACCAGCTCTGCCTCGACGTAGATACCGCGCCCCATGCGCGCGACATTTACAAACTGAAGCTGTGGTGGTGCCACGGCGTCCCGGTAAATCAGGAATGGGCGTGGACGAAGAAGAACGGGAAGTTCGACGGTACGATCAAGCTGGTCGGCCGGCCCGTGGACTGCGTGGCGCCGAATGCCGGGTCGAATCCGCAAGGCCTGCCGATGAAAGTCGCGACCTGCGATGCAGCCACACAGATCTGGACGATGGCAACGCCGTCCACGACCCAAGACTTCACCAACCGGGTCATTGAGATCGTTGGTCAGGGGTCGTCGCCAGCAACGAAAACCTGTCTCGGCATCAAAGGGTCCGGCAAGGCGGGGGATGCTGTTGTGCCAATGGATTGCGTGGATCCGCCCGGTTGGTCGATCGAGGGGTGGTCGAAACAGACCGGCCTGGCGCAGATCATCTACGTACCGTCGTCCGACCAGACCCCGCCTGCCGGCACGACCCGGCTATGTCTGACCAATCCGCCCGATTCCACCGGCCACTTCCAAAGGACGATGTCGCTGAAGGCCTGCGACAGCTCTATCGTGCGTCACAATCGTTTCTACTGGGGCCAGGACTCCGGGGGCGCAGGAAACGTTCCGAGCGGGACGATCAGACTGCTGTCCGCCAGCGAGTGTCTGGCGGTGGACGGGGTGAAAAAAGTGGCCGTCCTCTCGCCCTGCGCGACTGGAACGCCGCCGGTATGGCGGGTCGCCGGCTCTCCGCCCGAGGAGAAGGACTTCACCGATACCAGTAAGTCGACGGTCTGGACGGCGCCCCATGCCGGCAATTACCGCATCCTGATGGTCGGCGGCGGCGGTGGCGGCTCTGCCGACGAAGGCGGCGGCGGCGGTTCCGGTTTGGTCGAGTACGCATTGGTCCCGCTGAAGGCGGGGGATGTTTTGACCATTGCTGTCGGCGGCGGCGGCGCGGGCGGTACCCATCACAGGGGATCTGATGAAAAGAACGCCGGTAAGAACGGGGATTGGACAACGGTCCGATCGTCGGACGGCCAGACGGTGGACCTGAAGGCGGAAGGCGGGACCGGAGGGCGCGGCAGGAATCTGCCCGGCGGCGCGGGTGGCTCCGGCGGTGGCGCCAACGGATTTGATGGGGGGAACAGACGGAAGTTCGGGCTCAGGGGATGGAGACCGCCACGTCGGCGGTGTCGGTCAAGGGTGGAGAGACTTCGCCGGCGCGTTCTGCAAGTTCCTCAAGCATCGTGTCATGGGCGGTGCGGCAGGAACGAGCAATGGCCGATCCACCGGCGGCGGTGGCGGTGGAGGCGTCCTGCTCGCAACACGGCTTGTCGAGGGTGAGGACAATGCCGCGGGGACGGCGACGGGTGGCAAGGGTTACGGCGGCGGCGGCGCTGGCGGCAACGGGATTGTTCAGGACGCAAAGCGAGCTGGTGGGGCTGGCGCCGACGGTCTGGTGATCATCGAATGGGGAGGCACCCCGCCAGCTACCTGTTCCAACAACTGACGCTGGGCCTTCATTGACGCGAGCGCGCGGGGGCACTAGCTTCCGCGCGCTTTTTCCTTAGCCCCTCAGGAGGCCGAAATGTCCGCCGACCCGCTGCGCCCGCTTGCCGAGAACGCCCGCGCCTGGCCGTTCGAGGAAGCCCGCAAACTGGTCGCGCGGTACCAGGACGCCCCCCCGGAAAAGGGCTACGTCCTGCTCGAGACCGGTTACGGCCCGTCCGGCCTGCCGCATATCGGCACCTTCGGCGAGGTGGCGCGCACCACCATGGTGCGCCGGGCCTTCGAGCGGCTGAGCGGCGTGCCGACCAAGCTGGTCGCCTTTTCCGACGACATGGACGGCCTGCGCAAGGTGCCGGACAACGTGCCCAACCAGGAGATGTTGGCCGGGTACCTGAACAAGCCGCTGACCCGGGTGCCGGATCCGTTCGGGACCCACGAGAGCTTCGGCCACCACAACAACGACCGGCTGCGCGGCTTTCTGGACAGTTTCGGCTTCGAGTATGAGTTCTATTCGGCGACCGAGTGCTACACCTCCGGCCTGTTCGACGACGCCTTGATGCAGGTGCTGCGCAACTACGACGCGGTCATGGCCGTCGTGCTGCCGACCTTGGGGCCGGAGCGGCGCGCCACCTATTCGCCTTTCCTGCCGGTCTGCCCGCGCACCGGTATCGTCCTGCAGGAGCCGATCGTCGACCGCGACGTCGAGGCCGGGACGGTGTCCTACGACGACCCCGAAACCGGCGAGCGGGTTACGGTGCCCGTTACCGGCGGGGCCTGCAAGCTGCAGTGGAAGTGCGACTGGGCGATGCGCTGGTACGCGCTTGGCGTCGACTATGAGATGTCCGGCAAGGACCTGATCGACTCCGTCAAGCTGTCGTCGCAGATCGTCAAGATCCTCGGTGGCCGGCCGCCGGAAGGCTTCAACTACGAGCTGTTCCTGGACCAGGACGGTCAGAAGATCTCGAAGTCCAAGGGCAACGGGCTGTCGGTCGAGGAATGGCTGACCTACGGGCCGCCCGAGAGCCTGGGGCTGTTCATGTACCAGCAGCCACGCCGGGCCAAGCGGCTGTATTTCGACGTCATCCCCAAGGCGGTCGACGACTACGTGACCTTTCTCTCCAAATTCCCGGACGAGGAGACCGACAGGCGCCTGGAGAACCCGGTCTGGCACCTGCACCACGGCCAGCCCCCTGCACCCGAGCGCTCGGGGCTGTCGTTCTCTCTGCTGCTGAATCTCGCCAGCGTGTGCCATGCCGAGGGCAAGGACGTGGTCTGGGGCTATGTCAGTCGCTACGCGCCGGACGCCACGCCCGAGGCGAACCCGCTGCTCGACACCCTGGTCGGCTACGCGGTGCGCTACTACCAGGACTTTGTCCGCCCGGCCAAACAGTACCGCGCGCCCACCGACACCGAGCGCGCCGCGCTCGAGGAGCTGAAGGCGTCGCTCCAGAAGCTGCCGGCGGGCACATCCGCCGAGGACATCCAGACCGAGGTCTACGAGGTCGGCAAGCGCCACCCGTTCGAGAACCTGCGTGACTGGTTCAAGGCGCTGTACGAGGTGCTGCTGGGCCAGTCCCAGGGCCCGCGCTTCGGCTCGTTCGTCGCGTTGTACGGGCTCGAGGAGTCGGTCGCCCTGATCGACAAGGCGCTGAAAGGCGAGGACCTGGCAGCTTAGAGCGGCCGGGTCCCGGCAACCCTCGCGAGGTCCCGGTCTCGACCTGTGGTCGAACCGGGATGACGGGCCAAACATTCGTCATCCCGGCGGAGCGGAGCGACGGCCGGGACATCGCGAAGGGCGGCACTTACCAGCACCGCGAATCCTGTGTCGCCGCACCGTCCGGGCAGAGGGCGCGGCGCCGGCGGTCGAGCTTGCGGTCCTCGGCCCGGCGCTTCAGACCCTGCTCGATACAGCCCGTGAGGTTGCGGCGCAGCGCCTCGCTCTCCCAGGCATCGGGGATCCGGCCCTTGTAGGCGAAGGTCGCGAGATGGTCGCAGATCCAGGCGTCGCTCTGGCCGGCCAGCTCCTGGGGCGTCATCTCGCGGGCCTGCTGGAAGCCCGAGCAGGCGGCGAGGACCGCCAGCAGGGCGACGGCGATCACCGCTCTCACCCGTGGCCCTCCAGCTTGCGGGTGTCGGGCGCCTGGTCCGGTGCGATCGCGCGTTGCAGATAGCCTTCCATGATCGCTGCCCAGCGCACCGAGATCGCTGTGAGATCGGCGATCGGCCGGTTCGAGGCGTCGACGCGCAGGTCGACGATCGGGAACTCATACAGCGGATCGCACACGATCACGGCCGCCGACTGCAACGGGTCCAGCTCGCCCCCGGCCGGGTCACCCTCGGCGATGCCGGCGATCAACCGGTCGACCAGAGGGGCGATGGGATCGGTCTCGAAGCCGGCGGCGATGGCGGCGATCACCGCTTCGCTGGCCACCCAGTTGCCGATGACCAGCCCGTCGCCGAGGATCAGACCGTCGGCTGGCGGGGCGACGTCGGCCCCGGTCCAGATCGCGGCGTCACCGGTCGGCGTCAGAACCCCCAGTTGCCGCCAATGGCGGTGTTCGGTCGACGCGGTGACCGCCTTGATGGTTTCTTCCGCGGACTTGCCGGCCCGCAGCTGATCCAGACCCAGCGGCCCGAGCCGCGGATCGGTCCGCGCCTGGCTCACCACCAGGCCGTGGGCCGGATCGACATGCGGACAGCGGCCGCCGGCACCGATCGACGAGGTCGCGAGCGCCACCCCGAACTGGCCGGTGCGCCGGCACAGCCCGGCAACGGTGAAGGTCACGGCCGGCCCCGTCGACGCCGCCTAGGCGTCGCCGTGGGCGAAGGCCCAGTACATCTCCTTCGCCTTGGCGGCGATCGGACCCGGTTGCAGGTCGCGGTCCTCGATCCGGTTCACCGTTTGGACCTTGCCGTGGTTGCCGGAGGAGAAGATCTCGTCGGCTTCCACCAGTTCTCCAACGGTGACGACACGCTCATGCACCGTGTAGCCGGCCTTGCGCAGCAGCGAAATCACCCGCTGGCGGGTGATGCCGTTCAGGAATGTCCCGTTCGGGATCGGCGTGTGGACCACGCCGTCCTTGGCGTAGAATAGGTTGGCGGTGGCGAACTCGGCCACGTTGCCGATCGGGTCCAGGATCACGGCGTTGCCGAAACCGGCATCGTTCGCCGTCTTCAGCGCCCGGCCGGCATTGGCATACAGGCACGCCGCCTTGGCGTCGGTGGGTGCCATGTTCGGCGCGGGGCGGGTCTTGTCCGAGACGGTCACGCTGAAACCGCTGGCGTCGGGCAAGGCACTCTCGAAGATGTTGAGGGCAAAGCGGGTGCTGTCCGGGTCGGGATAGATCCAGCCGCTGTCGGCCCAGAACATCGGCTTGATGTAGAGCGCGGTCTCGCCGGAGAACTTCGCGACTCCGTCCTTGACCAGTTCGACGATCTCCTCGGGCCGGATCTTCGGCTCCAGCATCATCTTTCGCGCACTTTCGCAGGCCCGCGCGCAGTGCTGCTCGATGTCCGGGATCACGCCCTCGAAGGCCCGGGCGCCGTCGAACACCAGGGAGCCGAGCCAGGTTGACTGGGTCATCGGGCCCAGCAGCATCGGGTTGCCTTCATGCCACGAGCCGTCGTCGACATAGGTGTGCGCCTTGGGGGTGGCGGCCATTGCAAGCTCCGGGATCGCTGTGAAAACCGTGCCCTGACCTTAGCCCGCGTCCCCTGCGGTTGCCAACGCGTCGTCGTGCTTGATGACAGCAGTCTGCCGTGCTGCCGACGCTCAGGCGGCGCCGGCCAGATCCGTCGCTGCGCCGTCGATCTCGGCCAGCGGGATATAGGTGATGTCCAGGTGCGGCTCGCACTTGAAGTCGCGGGCCGCCACCCAGTCGCAGTCGGTCAGGCCGATAAGACCGGTTGGGCGGCCATGGTCGCCATCGCACAGCGGCAGCATGATGCGGGCACCGACGGGAACCCTTTCGGCGGCGACATAGACCTGGCCGCGCATATAGATGATGTGGCCGTGCTCGGCCAGGGGACGCCAGCGTTCATGAACCGCGGCGGCGGGTTCCGGAGGCAGCATCTCGTGCAGGGTGACGTCCCGCATCGAATGGCGGCCGGAAAAGCGGAAGAAGATCTGCTCTACCTCGGCGCCGGCGACCCGTTAGCGATAGGTCTCGGTCTCGCGCTCGTAGTCGACCAGGAAGAACCGGGACAGGGCCCAGGGGATGTCGACGGGATCGACCTGGCGGCGGCCCGGCATGATGCGTCCCTGGCGCAAGCCGGCCCAGTAGTCGGCGATCCGGCGCAGATCCGGTTCCTGGATGACCGACAGTCCTTGACCCTCGGAATGGGCAAAACGTGCGAATTCCTTCATGAACTGTCGCTCCCCCACGAATAAGCGGACCGAATTTATCCCGAATGCGATGAAAATGCCGTTAACGCCGACGTCTGTGCGGACGCTAACCTACTGATTTTGAGATATTTTTCGTACCGATTATTGCGTACGTGTTTTGCCGGATCGCAAATGGCCCGGAAGCGGTGCGCCTGCGGGCCGTTGCGGTATCCAACGGGGTGCGGCACCGCCGAACCCCCGGTCCGTCGATCCTCAGTTGGTCACAACCGGCAGGCTGCGGTCCTTCCACTCGGTCATACCGGCTCGATGCCATTGACCGGGGCGGCTATGGTCCCGACAGTGCGGATAACACCTGCAGAGACCGACGCGTCCTTTACGCCAGACAATGAACCTGTTCGACCTTGCGATGCCCCTGCTGCGTGGCCTCGATCCGGAGACCGCGCACCGTCTGACCGTGCGCGGGCTTGCGGCCGGCTTCGGTCCGGTCGACCGCACGCCGGCTCCGGACAGCCTGCGCCAGACACTCTTCGGGCTGACCTTCCCACACCCGGTCTGCATGGCCGCCGGCTTCGACAAGAGTGCGGAATGCTGGCACGGGCTGCTGCAACTGGGTGTCGGCGCGGTGGAGGTCGGGACGGTGACCCCCCGGTCGCAGCCGGGCAACCCGCGGCCGCGGCTGTTCCGGCTGCCCGAGGATGCGGCAGTGATCAACCGCAACGGTTTCAACAACGACGGTCTCGATGCCGCGGCGACCCGGCTGGCCCGCCATCACCGGCGCTCGGGCATTGTCGGAATCAATGTCGGCGCCAATAAGGACACGCCGGATCCCATCGACGACTACCGCTTCGGGGTGCGCATGCTGGCCCCCCTGGCGGACTACCTGACCGTCAACGTGTCGTCGCCCAACACCCCGGGGCTGCGCGATCTCCAGGGGGCGGGCGCCTTGGGTGCGCTGCTGGACGCGGTCATCGATGCCCGTCAGGAGGCCTGCGAAAGCGATGGTCCGCCGATCCTGTTGAAGATCGCCCCGGATCTGGCCGACGGGCAGCTCGAGGCGATCGTCGAGACCGCGCTCGCGGCCGGCATTCATGGCCTGATCATCTCCAACACCACGGTGGACCGACCCGAGTCGCTGCGCGGCAGTGCCCGTGGCGAGACCGGTGGGCTCTCCGGCCGGCCACTGTTCGACTCGTCGACCCGGCTGCTCGCCCGGGCGCATCTGCTGGCCGGGGACCGGCTGGTTCTGGTAGGCGTCGGCGGTGTCGAGGACGGTGCTACGGCCTATGCCAAGCTCCGGGCCGGGGCCCGACTGGTGCAGCTCTACACGGCGCTGGTGTATAACGGACCAGGGTTGTTCCGGCGCATCCGCGATGATCTGGCGGCCCGGCTGGCCGCTGACGGTCTCTCCAGCGTCGAACAGGCGGTTGGTGTCGATGCGGCGGATGTCGCGCGCAACTGAGGGAGCGTATCCATTCTCGGACATGTGGTGATCGCGCTGGCGTACATCGCTGCGTCTGCCGGCGCCGGGGTCGCGGCGGCGACCTACGGGCTCGCGCCGGCACCGGTCGTCGGGCTGCCGATCGCGGCCGCCGCGGTTCTGGTCCATCTGCTGGCCGCCCAGCTGCTGCGGGCGCGCCGGTTCGAGCGCGGGTTCCGGGAACTGACACGACGGTTCGCGGATCTTCAGGAGCAGCTCCAGGCCACCCGTGCCGACCTCGAAACCATGCGCGCCCGCGTCGACAGCATGCCGGATGCCGAGAAACTGTCGGGCGAACTGAAGGTCCTGCACGGACTGCTCAAGCAGTTTGCCGAACGGCGGGTGGCGGCGGCGGGCGGCAAGTCAGCACCTGCCAAGACACCCGCAGCCGCGCCCGCGGCGCCACCGACCACCGCCGGCGGTCAGCCGGTGGTCACGCTGGCCGACGACGACCTGCTGGCGGCGATCGAGACCGCGCTCAGGGATGAGCGGGTGGAACTCTATCTCCAGCCCGTCGTCAGCCTGCCCCAGCGCAAGCGCCAGTTCTACGAGTGCTTCTCGCGGATCGCGTTGGTCGATGGCGGTGTCATCAGCCCTGAGCAGTACATCCCGGTCGCCGAGCGGGCCGGGTTGGTCGCCGCCATCGACAACCTCCTGCTGGTGCGGTGCGTGCAACTGGTGCGTCGGGCGCGGCGCGACCATCTCGATGTCGGATTCTTCTGCAATATCTCGAACGCGTCGCTGACCGATGCCGACTTCTTCCAGGACTTCATCGCCTTCATGGCCGAGAACCGGCAGTTGGCCGAGACCCTGATCTTCGAATTCGATCAGCCGAGCATTGCCGCCGGGGACTATATGACCCGGATGAACCTGGAACGGCTGCGGGGCTGCGGCTACCGGTTCTCGCTCGACCAGGTGACCGATCTGGACGTCGATCTCGAAGATCTCGCCGGCCAGGGATTTCGGTACTTGAAGCTGAATGCCCATCTGCTGCATGAGATGGCGCGTGGCGAGGATCCGGTTCTCGATATGCGCTCTTTCAAAGGGGCGCTGGACCGAAGTGCGATGGACCTCATCGTCGAGAAGATCGAAAGCGAAGATATGCTGCTGGATCTGCTCGAACTGAAGGTCGATTTCGGGCAGGGCTTCCTGTTCGGCGAACCGCGGCCCCTCGTCCAGGACTCCCAGGCCTAGGCCGACAACACCAGCGGTGGCGGAACTCCATGACGACGATCTTGCGCAACGGCGTTGCCGGTCTGACCGAGCAGTACTCGGCCTGGGTGCTCGACGTGTGGGGCACGATCTATGACGGCGGCGAGGTGTTTCCCGACGCCCGGGCCGTCATGGAGAACCTCGCCGAGCGCAACGTGCCGGTTGCCGTGCTGTCGAACTCACCGCGCCAGCCGTCGGTGGTGGCGGAGCGCCTCACCAATCTCGGCATCGGCCCCGACCTCTACCTGGAGATCGTGACGTCGGGCGGAGAGGCGCGGCGCCACCTGATGGAGCGTACCGAGACCTTTCATGCCGCCCTCGGCATGCGAGTGTTCACCTTCGCGCCGCATCGGTTCGCCGACATCCTGCCCGGAACCGCTTTTGAGACCGTCGACCGCCTCGATCAGGCCGACTGGATTCTGAATGCCGGCCCGGCCAGCGAAGCCGATACGGTTGCCGACTACGAGGCGGTGCTGTCCGAAGCCCTTGGATTGTCGCTGCCGATGATCTGCGCCAATCCCGACCATGCGGTCTACGATCAGGGACGCCTGAAGATCCATGCCGGTGCGCTCGCCGCCCGCTACGAGGAGATCGGCGGCACGGTCCACTACCACGGCAAACCCCATGCACCTGTGTTCGACCGGGTCGCCGCGCTGCTCGGGGTGCCGATGGCGCAGTTGCTGATGGTCGGCGACAACCGGGGCACCGACGTGGCCGGTGCCGTTGCCGCCGGGGCGGGCTCGCTGATGCTGGCGGATGGCATTCACCGGGAACGGCTGATCCGCGACGGCGCCATGGATGAGGATGCGGTGCGGAATTTCCTGGCCGAGCCGGGGCCGGTTCCGGGCCACGTCGCAGAGCGGCTGCACTGGTGACCCGTCAATCGGCGCCGGCGGAGATCCTCTGCTCGCTGTGAAAGCGCTTGAGCGCCCCCGCCAGAGTGCTGGATGCGCGAACGCCCCCGCTTCCGCCCCCGGGGGGCGGGGCGTCGCGGCCTTCCAGGACGTCGATCACGTATCGGAAATAGGTCAGCAGAAACACCCGCAAGGCGGACGACATGGAGGAACTGACCCGTCTGGCCTCGACCGCGCGGCAGAGTTCGTCGACGCTCAGCGACTCACGCCGGCAGATGTCATTGAGGCCGTTCCAGATCTGGGTCTCGAGGCTGACGCTGGTCCGGCGTTCCCCCAGGGTGATGTTGCGCCGCTGTCGGCTCTGAGCCTCCCCCATTCTTCCTCTCAGCGCCTGTTGATATGGCTGCCCCGGCACAGCCAGGTCCGATCCCGTCGACGGACGATTGCATGGCACCACCGGCAGTGCAATTGACAATCAGATTTGCGCGCTAAGGAAGAATCGAAATGCTTGAACTCGAGAACCCGCCTGGCGGCTCCGTCGGTCCGCGCTTGTGAGTGTCAACAGAATGGCGTATCGTCTCAACAGATTGAAATTCATTGAAAATATCTACCAAGATCCTTCAGTGCGGCTCAACTAACCGGAACCGAAAACATGGCGGGCGAGATCGATCCACAACTGGACAAGGTGGGCTGGCAGCTGCTGCGGGTTCTGCAGGAGGACGCGCGCCTCTCCTATAGCGAACTTGGCCGAAGGGTCGGTCTGTCGTCGCCGGCGATCGCCGAACGGGTCCGCCGTATGGAGGATACCGGCGTGATCACCGGCTACCGGGCCATGGTCGATCCCTCCAAGCTCGGCTATCCGACGATGGCCTTCGTTCACCTGAAGACCCAGGGTGAGCATCACGCACGGATCGCCACCGTCGCGCATACGCTGTCCGAGGTGCTTGAGTGCCATCACATCACGGGTCAGGACAGCTACATGATCAAGGTGATCGTCTCGTCGATGGTGCACCTTGAACACGTGATCGCTCAATTGCGCACCTATGGGGAGACCACGACGTCGATCGTCCTGTCCTCACCGGTCACGTCCAAGATGGTGCTGGCCGGGCCCAGTGTGCGGGCGGGGCCGATGTTGCCGCCCATGGCCTATGAGGACGCCAGCTAGGCGAAGACACCGCAGCCTTCCCGGCATCCGACTTGACGCTGGGCGTCTGCTGCCGTATATCCCTGCCCTCGCGTCGCCGGTGTGACGCTATTGCCAACAGTTTTGTCGACCTGACGCCCCCGAGAGGCGAGGCGCAGGTCCCGGGGTTTGAGGAACGGATCCATGGCTCGTCGCTGCCAACTGACCGGAAAAGGCGTGCTCGCCGGCAACAATGTCAGCCACGCGAACAACCGGTCCCGTCGTCGCTTCCTGCCCAACCTGCAGGAAACGTCGCTGCTGTCCGATGCGTTGGGCGAGATGGTTCGCCTGAAGCTGTCGGCGCAGGCGCTGCGGACCGTGGAACATCGGGGCGGACTGGACTCGTTCCTGAAGTCGGCGCGGGCGTCCGAGCTGACGGCCGATGCGCGGCGCCTCAAGAAGCGGGTCCTGAGCGCGGAAGCGAAGGCGGCTGCCAAGGCTGCCGCCTGATCGGCACCCATCACCGCCTCGTCCGTGGCGCCCGCTCGCTTCGCTGAGCGGGCGTTTTCATGTCTGCGCCGGCGAAAGATCCGTTCTGTCCGAATCGAACTGAGCACCGGTGAGGAACCGGCTCCACGTCGACGGAAGGCCCGAGAGCGCGCCGATCTTTCGGTCGATGGCGATTCAGTTTCCATTCTTCGGCATTCCAGGTATGCCGGTTGGCAAGATCCTGTCATCCGTCCCGACGTGAGAGCGCCATGAACGCCCATCCCGATTTCCCGAACCTGTTCGTCGTCGACCATCCGCTGGTTCAGCACAAGCTGACGATCATGCGTGAGAAGGACACCTCCACATCCAAGTTCCGGGTGCTGCTGAAGGAGATCGCGCTGCTGCTCGGCTATGAGGTCACCCGGCCGCTGGCGACGACGACCCGCGACATCGAGACCCCGGTCGCTCCCATGCAGGCGCCCACGTTGAGCGAGAGCCGGCTTGTCATGGTCGGGGTTCTGCGGGCCGGGCTGGGGATGGTGGACGGCCTGCGGGAACTGTTGCCGACCGCCTATGAAGGGCATGTCGGCCTGTACCGGGATCCCGTCACCAAGGAACCGGTCGAATACCTGGTCAAGCTGCCGGCGGCGGAAGAGCGGATCTTCGTCCTGGTCGATCCGATGCTGGCGACCGGAAACTCCGCCAGCCACGCGGCAGACGTCCTGAACAAGCACGGGGTCCCGGACTCGCGCATTCGGTTCATGGCGCTGGTCGCCGCCCCGGAAGGCGTGCGGCGGTTCCACAAGAGCCACCCGGACGTCCCGGTCTATGTCGCCGGCCTCGACGACCGGCTCAACGAGAACGCCTATATCGTTCCCGGGCTTGGCGACGCCGGTGACCGGCTGTTCGGCACCACCCACTGACCGGGGCCGGCGTCCGCCTCAGAACTTGCCGAAAGCCAGATAGGCCTCTTCCGGATCCATACCGTCGAGAATGGCCTTGCGCATGTCGCCTTCGGTCGACACCACCTTTTCGGTCTCGGTCGTCACGTCCTCGGCGATCTCACCCGGAATGATGACGACGCCGTCGCGGTCGCCGATCAGCCAGTCACCGGACCGGATCGTCACGCTGCCGATGGTGATCGGTTCGCCGAGCGTGACGTAGGTCCAGCGTTCCACGATGTCGGCGGGGGTGGTCAGTTCGCAGAATACCGGGAAGCCCATCTCCAGAATGAAATCGGTGTCGCGGCAGTGGCCGTCGACCACGTAGCCGCGGGTCTGCTTCACCCCCAGGGCCTGGGCGGACAACTCGCCCATCAGGGCGACCGCCTTGGTGTTGGGCTGGCAGACCAGCACTTTGCCTCCGGGGACGCGGGACAGCACGCGGCTCCACCGCAGCAGCGTCTCGTGGCGCGAGAGCGTCTGGTCGATGTGGCCTGAAATCGTGAAGATCTCACCGGCGATCCGTTTCGTCGGGTCCAGGGCGCGGATGGTGGGGGGCAAAACCTGGTTGCCGTGTCCCATGACCCGCAGCACGTCGTGGACCGCGCTGGCGTAGCACCTCAGAAGCCGGTCCGCGAGATCCTCTGCCATACTCCGCTCCGTTTCCTGTTGGGGGGTCAATCCGCCGCGATATGGCCGTGGCAGCCGCTTGAGCAGATCCGCGTCGGATGGAATCGCCTTCGGTGATTCTTCTGCCGGTGAATCTGCTCTACTCCTTTGATATCGATCGGATTCACATGTTCTATCGGAAGCACCGGCGTTTCCGATAGAACATGATCCGATCTAAGGTCGCCGACGAAAACCGGATGGGAGTTTTGCGCATGGAACCGAGCCAGGTCAAAACCGCGCAGGATGTGCTGCGCCTTGTCGACGACCGCGCGCTCGGCCACGTGAAAGTCGGCGTGTTCGACGTCGACGGGATCTTCCGCGGCAAGTGGATGGCCCGGGACAAATTCGCGAGTGCGCTCAGCGGCGGGTTCGGGTTCTGCGATGTGGTGCTCGGCTGGGACAGCAACGATCAGCTCTATGAGGACCCGCCGGTCGCCGTCACCGGCTGGCACACCGGGTATCCGGATGCCGAGGTCCGGCTGCTGCCGCAGACCGCCCGCGACGTCGCCTTCGAGCCGGAGATGGTCCTGGTGCTGGGCGAGTTCGCCGGGAAATGGGAAGCCGTGTGCCCGCGCGGCACGCTGTGCCGGGTGCTCGATCGCGCCGACAGTCTCGGTTTCGGGGTGCGCGCGGCGGCCGAGTACGAGTTCTTTCTGTTCGACGAAACACCGCATTCGATCCGCGAGAAGGGGTATCGGAACCTGAAGCCCCTGACGCCCGGGTTCTTCGGTTACTCCGGGTTGCGCTCGTCTGTGCATGCCGATCTGCACCTGATGCTGCTCGAGATGTGCGAGCTGATGGACATGCCGCTGGAGGGCCTGCACACCGAGACCGGCCCCGGGGTGATGGAAGCCGCCATCAAGGTCAGCGACGCACTGGAGGCCGCGGACCGGGCGGCCCTGTTCAAGACCTTCGCCAAGGTATTCTTTCAGCGCCACGACATCCTGGCGACCTTCATGGCCAAGTGGTCGATGGACTATCCGGGACAGTCCGGGCACATGCATGTGTCGTTGACCGACCGCGAGGGCACGCCGGTGTTCCACGATCCGGCTCAGACCCGCGAGATCTCCGACACCATGCGGTGGTTCATCGGCGGTCAGCAGGCGTTGATGCCCGAACTGCTGGCGATGACCGCGTCGACGGTCAACGCCTATACCCGTCTGATCCCGGGCTTCTGGGCGCCGACCCATTCAAACTGGGCGATCGACAACCGGACGGCGGCGATCCGCGCGATCGGCGGCAGCGCCAAGGCCCAGCGGGTCGAGTACCGGGTCGCGGCGGCCGACGCCAATCCCTATCTGGCGCTGGCGGCAGCCATCGGCTCGGGGCTGTGGGGGGTCGAGAACCGGATCGAGCCGGGCGATCCCGTGGTCGGCAATGCCTATGAGAAGCGGTTTCCCGCGCGGTCCGTTCTGCCGACCAGTCTGGCCGAGGCGGCGGGGCGGCTGCAGCGGTCGAAGGCGGCCCGGGACCTGTTCGGCGACGGCTTCGTCGATCACTGCGCGGCAACCCGGCTCTGGGAAGAACGCGAGTACCGTCGAAATGTGACGGACTGGGAACTCGGCCGGTATTTCGAGATCATCTGACGGCGTCTGCGCCAGACTCAGACGCAGCAGACTCAGGCGCAGCAGACTCAGGCGCCACGTTTCTCCAGCAGGAACCACGTCATGTCGTCGGCCAGGAACAGCGCATCGCGACGGTAGTGAAAGCGGTAGTCGACCAGGCGCAGATCAGCGAACCGATCCAGCATGTCGCCGGCGAAATCCCGTTTGAACAGGCGGTCGGCATGACCGCGATAGGGGATCGCGACCGGTTCCGGATTGTAGTACTCGGCCAGCAGGATCAGACGGTGCGACGCGCCGTACAGGTTGTCGTAAACCGCGGGCAGTGCGTCGGGCGCGATGTGGATCAGTACGCCTGAACAGAAGGCGAGATCGTAGGTCCGGGTGGCGTGGCGCTCCAGGATCGAGCCGTGATGGATCTCGAGATCCGGGATCCGCTTCAGGGTTTCGACGGCCTTGGCGTTGATCTCGACCGCAGCCAGGTCGATCTGGGGCACCAGGTGTCGCAGGGCCAACAGGTTCAGGCCGATATTCGGCCCGAACTCGATCGCCGATCCGACGCTTCCGGCCCGGCTCAGGGCTGATGACAGCAGATGGGTGCGCGACGCCAGCAGGCTTTCGCTTCGGTTGCGCTCGGCATAGTCGTCGCCGAAGGCGCCGCTCCAGAACGCTTCCTGTTCCGTCCGCCAGTCTTCAGTCATCGCCATTTCCTTCGACCGCCCCTTCGTAGCGACGCAGCTTCTGTCCGACACTGGCGTTGATCGTCCGCCATTCCGGATGCTTCGCCAATACCGCCATCACGTCCTGCCAGCCGAAGTTCGGGTTCTCGGGCAACAGGGCCTCCAGGACTTTGGTGAGGAATTCGAAGTCGGCCGGCTCGTCGAGAGTCCAGCGCTCGGCGCCGAGATTCCGGGGAGCCGGCAAGCCGATCATCCGAAACCGGTCCGGATTCCTGTAGAGGAACGGGGTGACGTGTTCGCGGTCATAGGGGTCGGTCGCCTCGCGATGGGCGATGGTCAGCGCAGCCATGGACGCCACCTCCACATCCAGGCCGATGGGCCATGTCCGCGGAATGCTGTTGGAGGCGTAGGCCACAGGCGGATCGGCGGTCAGAAACCGGTCGACAACGGCGTCGATCAGCTCGGGGTCACTCAGCGGGCAGTCGCCGGTCAGGCGCACGACGGTGTCGGCACCGAGTTGTTCCGCCGCCGCGAAGACCCGCCCCAGCACGTCGGTTTCCGATCCCCGCGTCACGAACACGCCTTCGCGGGCCGCAAGCTCGGCGACCGGGTCGTCGGTGGCGTTTGTCGTTGTGGCGATACAAACCGCCGTGAGCCGGCGGGCCCGGCGCACCCGGTCGACCTGATGGGCGAGCATCTCCCGTCCCGCGGCGCGCAGCAGAACCTTGCCCGGAAGACGGGTCGATGTCATTCGGGCCTGGATGATGCCTGCGACCGCCATGGGAAACCTCGATCCTGTGGAAAAAACGGTAGCATGCGCCCGTCGTCGTTGCTGGGCGGTTGGGATACTGTGGCGCCATGAAGACCTCTTCTCGGCTGACCCTCCGGGCGGTGACTCCGTCGGACTCGGCGGATTTGCTCGGGTGGCGCAACGATCCGGCGACCAGAGCGCACTCCCGAAACACCGCCGTCATCGCGGCCAAGGAACACGAAGCCTGGCTGGCGCGGGCTCTGGATGACCCGAATCACCGCATCTGGATCGCCGAGCAGGGCGGTCACAAGCTGGGAACCGTCTCGGCGGCCCTGGTTGATGGGGATCGGGCTGACGGGGATCGGGTGGAGATCTCGATCACCGTCTCCCAGGAACGACGTGGTCAGGGCCTGGGCACCGAGATGATCCGCGCCGCGGTTCTCGGCACTGTGGAGGTGTGGCCGACCGCGGCGATCGAAGCGATGATCCGGGCGGATAATGCCGCCAGCCGCGGGGCCTTTGAGCGTTGCGGCTTCACACCGGCAGATCGAGATGGTGAGTTCCTGATCTACCGGCTCTCACCCTGAGCAGGGGGAAGCCGTTGCGCCACAGTCGCCAGCAGGCGGTCGACGCCGTACCCGTCGACCTGGGCGCGGCCGGCCGCACTCATCGCGGCGCGTCGGGCCGGGTCCCGGGCCAGGGCCGTCACGGCCGCGATCAGCGATGCCTCGGACATCGCTTCGAATCGTCCGAGATAGACGGCGGCCCCCCGATCGGCCATCGCCGCGGCCGGGCCGGTCTCGGTATCGTTCTGGGCGCCGAGCACCATCGGTGTGCCGATGACGGCGAGTTCCCATACCGTCGAGCCGGCGGCGGAGACGGCGAGGTCGGCCGCCGCCAGAAGTGCCGGCATGTCCTGGACGTCGTGGCGGATCGAGACGTCGGTGCCTGCGGCCGCTGCCTGCCGGCGCAGCGCCCCGATCTCGGGATTGGCTGCTCCCACCAGCAGCACGATGCCCGGCGCGGGCGTCAGCGTGGCGGCCGCCTTGGCGACGCCGGTCAGCAGTGTGCCGCTGTGCCCGTGCGGGTCGGCGCCGCCCATCATCACCAGAATCGACCGCAGTGTCGGCGGATTGGCTTTGGCCGCCTTCCGGTTCGGCGCAAACTCCGGGCGCAGCAGGCACCAGGCGGTGCCGAGACAGAGCTCCGCCTCGGTCTTGCTCCGATAGAGTGCCGGATCCGCATGGGCGTTCTGGTTGACCAGGATGCCGCCGGGATAGTGCTGCCGGGCCCCAGAATCGTCGATCATGACCAGGAGCGGCGCCGCCGCGCCGATGGCGTGGAGCGCGTCGTCGTCGACATAGGGGCTGTCGGCCAGCACGGTGTCCGCTCCCGCGACGACCGCCTCCGCAGGCCAGGTGGCGCGGGTGTCGACGCCAACGCCGCTGGCGGCGTAGCGGTCGGACAAGGCGGGCGAGAGCGATGTGCAGGCCAGTCGGACGGTTCCGCCGGCGGCGATCCAACCCCGGGCGACCGCCAGGCAGCGCATCGCGTGGCCGGTTCCGATCTGCGAGTCGCCGTCGCTCCGGATCGTCAGGTGCCGGCCCGACAGGTCGGGAACCGCCGGCACTGCTTCTAATCCCGACGTGGCTACGGTATCTTGCGACGGCAGGGTCAATCGGAGCTTCCTGGCGGAGGATGCGCGTGCCAGCGGATATTAGCATAGCGGGCCGCCGGATCGGCCCCGATCAGCCGCCCTACGTGATCGCCGAGATGTCGGGCAATCACAACGGTGATATCAACCGGGCGTTTCGGATCCTGGAGGTTGCCAAGGCCGCCGGCGCCGACGCCGTCAAGCTGCAGACCTACACAGCCGATACCATCACCCTCGACCACGACGGCCCGGAATTCCTGATCGAGGGCGGGCTCTGGGACGGGCGACGGCTGTACGAACTCTATCAGGAAGCCCACACCCCATGGGACTGGCATGCCCCGATCTTCGCGCGCGCTCGCGAGATCGGGATCACCGTGTTCTCGGCGCCTTTCGACCCGACGGCGGTCGACCTGCTGGAGAGCCTGGATGTCCCGGCCTACAAGATCGCCTCGCCGGAGATCGTTGATGTCGGGCTGATCCGTCGGGTGGCGCGTGCCGGCAAGCCGATGATCATCTCGACCGGCATGGCGAACCTGGAAGAGATCGTCGCGGCGGTGGACGCAGCGCGCGCCGGAGGTGCCGAGCAGATTGTCGTTCTGCATTGCGTCAGTGCCTACCCGACTCCGCCGGAGGAAGCCAACCTGCGAACCATCGCCGATCTCGCCGACCGGCTGGACGTGGTGACCGGGCTGTCGGACCACACCATGGACACCACGGTCGCGACCCTGGCCGTCGGCATGGGGGCATGCGTGATTGAGAAGCATGTGACGCTGGCCCGCGCCGATGGCGGGGTCGACAGCGCGTTTTCGCTGGAACCGCCGGAGCTCGAACGGCTGGTCCGTGATACCCGGATGGCACATGCGGCACTCGGGGCGCCGGCCTATCGGCCGACCCGGTCCGAGGAGGCCGGCCTGAAGTTCCGACGCTCGCTGTACGTCGTGGCCGACGTGTCGGCGGGCGACGAGCTGACGCCGTCGAACGTCCGGTCAATCCGTCCCAGCCTTGGATTGGCGCCGAAGCATCTCGACGCGGTGATCGGAAGGCGCGCCGCCCGGGATCTGAAGCGCGGCGAACCGCTGGCGGCGGATATGGTCGAAGGCGGTCTCGACGCCTGACATGGCTTCACCCCAGGAGATCTTGGAACGCGCCCTCGCGCTTCAGGCGGCCGGTAATCCCGGGGCCGCAGCCGGTCTCTATGGCGTTCTGCTGCGGGGCAATCCGGACCACCCCGATCTGCTGCATCTCGCGGGTACTGCATTCCACCAACTCGGAAAGTCGGAAGACGCGGAGCGCCTGATCCGCGCGGCGGTTGAGCGCCAGCCGAAGGATCCCGCCTTCCATCACAACCTGGCGGTTGTCCTCCAGGCGCTTGAGCGCATCGATGAGGCGGCCGACGCGTATCAGGCTGCGATGAATCTAGACCCGGTGCGGGTCGAGACCCTGGCGAGCCTGGGGGGGATTCTCGCGGCCAAAGACCAAACAGCGGAAGGTATCGCACTGATGCGGCGGGCGTTGGTGCTGGATCCCGCTCACGTCGAGGCGCTCGGCCGGCTGAGCAACCACGTTCATAGCCGCTCCGATCATGCCGACAGCCTTCGGTGGCGCCGCCGGGCGCGGGCCGTGGACCCGTTGAATGCCGCCAACCTGGTTGCCCTCGGCCTGGTTCTGATCGATCTGGAACAGGGGGAGCGGGCCCGTGACATCTTTCACGCCGCGGCGATCGCCCATCCGGCCACGGCCGAGGCCTACAATCACTGCGGCTATCTGGAGGTGGCCCGGCTGCGGATTGACGAGGCGGTCCGTATGTTTCATCGGGCCAGTTGCGTTCGTCCCGATCTGTCGTCGGCCTTCGCCGGGTTGTCGGAGGCCGCATTTGCCGCCGGTGATCTGCAAACGGCGATCTCCTGGATGCGGCGGGCGCTGGAAATCGCACCCGGCGAACCCCACTACCGGTTCCGTCTCGGCATCCAGCTGCTCGCCGCCGGGGACATGGCTGACGGATGGCAATACTACCAGTGGATTCGCATGAAGAGCGGATCTGTGCGGCGGCCGGACGGTCTCCATCTGTGGAAGGCTCAGCCGGCATCCGAGGCCTCGATCCTCGTCGGCGCCGACCAGGGGGTCGGCGATGAACTTCTGCATGCCGCCTGTTTCAAGCAGTTGGCCCAGGATGTCGGCCGTCTGGTGATCGAGTGTGATCAGCGCATCGTCGCGCTGATGCGCCGCAGTTTCCCCGATGCGCTGGTGCTTGCCTACCACCGCACCGGAGTCCCGGCACGGCCGGAGCACGGCTACGAGTGGGTGCCGGCGGACTGGTCGCTCGACTACTACATCGACGGCGCGGCGCTGATGGCGCGGTGCCGCGGCACCGTGGCACAGGCCGACGCGGCGGCGGGCCCTTGGCTGGTGCCCGATCCGGACCGGGTCGCGGAAATGCGGGCCCACCTGGATGCGTTGCCGCCCGGTCCCAAGGTCGGAGTGGCCTGGCGCAGCCGGCGCCTGACCACCTTTCGCCTGCCGCACTATCCTGGCCTGGCCCCTTTCGAACAAGTGTTCAAGGTTGCCGGCGCGCAGTTCGTCTCCCTGCAATACGGCGTCGGCTGGCGCCAGGAGCTCGCCGACACCGGCGTCCCGGTGGCGATCATTCCCGATCTCGACACCACCGACGATATCGACGGGGTGCTGGCGTTGATCGCGGCCCTGGATCTGGTCATCTGTCCGTCGAGCACGGTCGGATGGCTTGCCGCCTCCCTCGGGAAGCCGGTCTGGCTGATGTACAACACGCCGGTCTTCCTGGAGTACGGGACCGACCGCTTTCCCGGGTTTCCAAGTGTCCGGAGCTTTCGCAAGACGCAGGTCGAGCCCTGGCGCCCTCTGCTCGCCTCGGTCGCCGAGGCGCTTCGGGCGGAGGTCGCGACGCCGTCCTGGCCTTCAGGATGATGGCGGGCTGCGCGGCCCGCTTTCCCGGTAGGTGATGTAGAGCCCGCTGGCGACGATGATGCCCGCACCGACGAACGTCCACAGGTCCGGGAACGTGCCGAACACCAGGTAGCTCAGCGCGATCGCCATCAACAGCTGGCCGTAGTTGAACGGTGCCAGGACCGACGCCTCGCCCAGCTGGAAGGCCCGGATAACGAAATAGTGGCCGAGCCCGCCGATGAATCCGAGCAGCGCGAACAACGCCGTGTCGAGGATCGAGGTCGGCCATACGAAGAAGAACGGCAGGGCCAGGGTGGAGAGCAGCGCCCCGACGAAGGAGATGTAGGTGATCGAGGTCTCCGGTGGATCGGCCGCGGCGAACTTGCGGGTGACGATCTGATAGGTCGCGTAGCTGAACGCCGTGCCGAGCACCAGCAGCATCGCCCAATGGGTCTCCGCACCGCCGGGCCGGATGATGATCAGCGCGCCGGCGAAACCGAAGGCGACCGCCGTCCAGCGCCGCAGGCCCACCATCTCGCCGAGGATCGGGGCGGCGAGCGCGGTGACGATCAGCGGCGAGGTGAAGTTGATCGAACTCGCCGTCGGCACGTCGATCCAGCGCAATGCCGAGAAGAAGCAGATCGTCGACAGGAACATCAGCACCGATCGGGCGACATGGATGCCGGGTCTGCTCGCCTTCAGCAGGGACAGGCCGCGGCGCGGCATGAACATGACCAGCACGAAGATCAGATGGCCGGCATAGCGCGCCCACACGACCTGGCCCGTCGGATAGCTCTCCGACAGGAACTTGGCGGCGACGTTCATGAACGGGAACAGGTTGATCGCCAGCGTCATGAACAGGATCGCCCGCAGCGCGTCGCGGCGAAGGTTCGGCGGGGCGCCCCTCGGCTCGGGTGGTGGCGAGTCCATGGTGCAGCCTAGTCCGGCTGACCGTCGATCACAGGCGTTTTCGTAGGCCGACAGCGATGCCGACACCGCGGCTTTACAGCGCCGGTCGCGGCGGTATCGTCGCAGCTCACCCATAAACGGGAGCGGGGGCGGAAGCGACAGATGGCGGAGCGCATACTGCAGTTCGAGACGCCGGACGGGCCACTGACGGTGCCGGTGACGGCCTGTGTAGTGGCGGGATGGACCGGCCGCGATCGCGCGGCCATCGACCACCATATCGAGGAACTGGCGGCGATCGGGGTTCCGGGGCCGAGCACGGTGCCGCTGTTCTACCGGGTCTCGGCCGAGCAGCTGACCCAGGCCGAGCGTATCCAGGTTCTGGGCTCCGAGAGTTCCGGCGAAGTCGAGCCCGTGCTGGTCGCCTGCGAACAGGGGCTGTTCCTGACTGTCGGCTCCGACCACACCGACCGCAAGGTCGAGACCTACTCGATCGCGGTCTCCAAGCAGATGTGTCCGAAGGTCCTCGCCACCGCGGCCTGGCCGGTCGATCTCGACGCCGATCTGGACAGCTACGAGCTGGCGTCCGAGGCCCGGATCGACGGGGCCGACACGCCCTACCAGCGGGGCACATTCGCCCTGATCCGCCCGCTCCGTGATCTGGTCGGACAGGAAATCCGGCAGGCCCGACTTGACCTCGACGATGCGGATCGTGCCGTTATCGCCAAGCGCGATAAGGTCGGCTCGGCGGCCATTGGCCAGCGCCACCTCCGCGACCACCGCCCAACCGAGATCTTCGAACTGACGAGCCACGCCCCGGGTCACCGCACGGGTGACCTCGGGTGCCCGGTCCGCGCCTTCGTTGCCTTCGGAGGCTTCGGGATCGACATCCCCTGACTCGACCGGGGTCACGGCTGGAAGTCCGTTGCCCCTCGAAAGTCGGCGTCGCGGATGTCGGCCCCCCGCAGGTCGGCATCGGTCAGGATCGCGTCCTGCAGATCCGCCCCCCGCAGAACCGCGTCCCTGAGATCGGCGCCCGAGAGGTCGGCATGGCTCATCGACGCAAAGGACAGATCGGCGCCCCGCAGCTTGGCGCGCTCCAGACGCACATGCTCGAGATGGGCCGTCCAACGCTGGACGTTCGAGCCGATGATGTTGATCGGTCCCAATCTGGCCCCGGTGAGATCAGCGCCGGTGAGATTGGCCCGACGCAGGGTCACGCCCCGCATATCGGCATTCGACAGATCGGCGTTGCGAAGATTGCCGAAAGAGATGTCGGCCATCAGCAGTTCCATACGCGTCAGGTCGCAATCCACCAGCACGACGAACTCCATGCCCGCTGCCGACAGGTTCAACCCCGCGAGCGACTGGCCACTGGCGTCACGCCGGCCGAGATCAGCACGCTGGCCCTCGCGGCCCGATGACCGGATCCAGGCATCGTGGGCGATCCCCATGGTGCGCATCTCCGGGCCAAGGGCGTCGAGCACCTTGGGAAGACGGGCGTCGCGGAAATGCGGGGCATCCCGATCCATGTTGGAGAACGCCGCCCCCGCCAGATCGGCGTCGGTCAGGGTCGTGCTCGAGAAGATCGCGTTGTAGAGAACGGCGCCGTGCAGGATGGCCCCCGTCAGGTTCGCCTCGGTCAGGTCGGCGCCCTCGAGATTGCTGCCGGTCAGGTTGGCGTGGCTGAGATCGGCGCGATACAGCCGCACATTGCGAAGGTTGGCGTCGGTCAGATCAGTCTGAACCACGAACGCGTTCGACATCTTGGCGTTCGAGAAGTCCGCCCTGATCGCGGTCGCCGTCGCAGCGTCGGTGGACGTCGTGTCGAAACCGGCGGCCACCAGATTGCCCCGTTCGTCCGGTTTCAGCAGAACACCGTCGCGCAGATCCGCTTCGTGCAGCACCACGTCGGTCAGGTTGGCGCCACGCAGGCAGGCACCACGCAGATCGGCCCGGGACAGATCGGAGTTGCGCAGATCGGTGTGCCGCAGGTCACAGGCAAACAGGTTGGCGTTGCGCAGCGTCATCTCGCGCAGATCCGAGTGTGCCAGACTGGCGCCGAAGAAGTCGGCCCCGGACAGGTCCACGCCGGCCAGCGAGAGATAGGACATCTCGCAACCGGCAAAACTGGCGCGGGCTCCGCCCGTCCGCCCGCGCACAAACTGGTCGTGCTGTTGGACGATGGCGTCGACCTCGCGCTGGCTGAGCTTGCGAAGCCTGAGCGACGCGGGCCGCTCGTCTCGCGGGAATTCATGCCCGGCGGCATGTTCGGCGATCGGCTTGGCGATGCCGTCATGACCGTTTTCTGGAGGGAAGTCCGCCGGTGGGGAGCCTGACCGGCCCTGATCGCTCATGGTACCTCGACTGTCTACCCACCACTCTTCGGCTTCGCTTTGCCGCGCAAGCGTAGCGCACTCCACCGCAGTCGCCCCCTCAACACGATATGCCATGTCCTGGGATACTGCCGAATACCTGAAGTTTGCCGATCACCGGGCCCGTCCCGCCATCGATCTGCTGGCCCGAATCGGATCCGCGGCTCCGCGACAGGTGGTTGATCTTGGTTGCGGTCCCGGCAACGTCACGCGGCTGCTCGCCGACAGGTGGCCGACGGCCCGGGTTACCGGGATCGATCCATCCCCGGACATGCTGGCACGCGCCCGCGCTGATCATCCGGACCTGACGTTCGAGGACGGCGAGGCGGCGAGCTGGTCGGCCGCAAAGGGCCCCGGGGGCAGCGACCTCGACGTGTTGTATTCGAACGCCGCGCTGCATTGGCTGGACGACCACCACAGTCTGTTCCTGCGCCTGTTCGAGCAGCTGGCCCCTGGCGGCTGGATGGCGGTTCAGATGCCGCGAAACTTCGGTGAACCTTCCCACACCGCGGTCGCCGAGGCGGCAGCGGACGGGCCCTAGCACGCCTGGCTTGCCCCGCTGCTGAAGCCCCCGCCGACCCACGCTCCGCAGGTCTATATCGACCTGCTCTCCGCTCAGGCCGACCATATTGATGTCTGGGAAACCGACTACATCCAGATTCTGACCGGCGAGAACCCGGTCGCCCAATGGACCCGGGGAACCTGGCTGCGGCCGTTTCTGGACGCCCTGTCCGGCGATGACCGTGACGGGTTCGAAGCCGCCTACCGGGCACGGGTGCAGGCCGCCTATCCGCCCCTGGCGGATGGCCGCACCGTGTTCCCGTTCCGTCGGTTGTTCCTGGTCCTGCGTCGCCGCTGATCCGGCTCGGAACCAGTCCTGGGTCAGATCCAGTCCTGGGTCTGCGGGAAATGAAAGGCGAGGAAGCGATAGGTGTCGCGCACCGAGTCCCGGATGCGGTCGTTGCGCCGCTCGACGTTGATGTCCCAGATCGCGATGATCTCGTCCCAGATGATCAGTCGCTGGTGCAGCTCGTCGCGGGTCTCGCGGATGAATTTCACCATCGCGTCGTAGGTCTTCAGGATCGCCACGATCTCGGACGTCTGAGCGTCGGCCTGGTCGAACAGGTCCGAGAACCCCGCGATCGCCGGGCGCAGCAGAATGCTGGCGCGCCGGATCTCTTCGTAGAAGTGCTTGTCTTCCTTGTAGAGCTTGCCGACCCGGTTCAGTTTTCCGGCGATCGCGCGGGCCGCGTTGTAGCGGTCGCGCAGACCTTCAAGATAGCAGAGCTCGCGGGCGAACCGATCGATCATGTCGAGCACTTCGTCACGCGAGTCCCGTCCGAGACCGATGGTCTCGGCGATCTTGGAGACGCCGTCGCGGACTTGATGCTGCATCTTCCCATCGGTCGACAAGCGCCGCAGCTCGGCGACGTCCTGAACCACCGCTTCATTCCCGGTCAGCCAGGTCGCGACCTGGACCATCAGCCGGTTCTTGGCAAGCTCGCGGTGGTGTTCCTCGACCCGCCAGGACGCCGTTCCGTCCAGCAGCTCCGTCGGGATGCTGTCACCCGGCCTAATGTCTTTGACGTATTTCAAGCTGTTGGAAACGGTGACCAGCAGCTTGCCGTCGGTCGAATCCGGAACGATGTTGAACTCAGTCGCGACGTCATCGATCGGGATCACCGCCTCGATGTCGCCGATCAGCACCCGCATCACCGGCGACCGTTCCCGACCGTTCAGCTCGAAGCGCGCATCCGGCAGGTCAAACACCCGGTGCGAGAACACGAAATGGGTGTTCGGATCGAGCTTGTCTTGGGAGTCGAGAGGCGCCACGGCAGCAGTCATGTCCTTTATCCTCGTAGGCAGTCGGGCAGTGGCGATCGGGCGGCCGAATTCCCGTGTCCGCATTACACGACCAATTTGCTAGCCAGATCGTTAACACCCGGAGCCATCACCGGCTCTTGACCCGGCGCGATCACACAGCCGCTGACGTTCGGCGCCGAACGCACGCCCCGGTGCACCCGACGGTCGCGGGCCAGACCGCTGGCGAAATCCGGTCGCGATGGCGCCCTGAACACGCTTAACGGATTTTTTACATCAACGGGTCAGGCTGTCGGCAGGCTAGAGAGCCACGCTGGGAGAGGTAAGGATGATGCCCCATAAACAACCGCGGCTGTTTTCGATCGAGCGACGTGGCCAGGTCGGCGTGCAGCTTTACGACGGCGCCAACGCGAATTCCCCGAGCGCGAGCGCGCCGGTGAGCGACGAGGGCCTTGAGAAGGTCCTGAGCGAGATCGCCGCCCTGCGCGCCGAAGTCGCCTCGCTGAAAGGCATTGAGCCGGACACCGAAGCGGACGACACCGACATGCGTCGCGATGTCCGTCTTGAGGTCGCGCAGATGGTCCGCACCATCGGCCGCGCCAAGATGCAGATCGCCGCGATCAAGAACCCCGTCGACGGGACCGACGAGGTCGAGAAGGCTTCCAGCCAGCTCAAAGAGATCACGAAGTCGACCGAAGAGGCCACCAACGACATCATGTCGGCCATCGACGACGTGGAGAAGCTCCTGAAGGAGATCCACGCCCAGACGGTGGAGGATCCCGACGTCGCCCCCCTGATCGATCAGGCGAGCGAGAAGCTGATCGAGATCATCGAGGCCTGCGCGTTCCAGGACCTGACCGGCCAGCGGGTGACCCAGGTCGTGAAGACCCTGCGCTTCATCGAAAGCAAAGTCATCTCGATGATCGACATCTGGGGACTCGAGGCGTTCCAGGATATCGACCTTTCCGAGCCGATCGAAGGCGAGGAAGCCGGCGAGGCGGACGAGGACGACGAGTCCCTGCTGAACGGTCCGGCCATGTCCGGCCAGGGCCTCAGCCAGACGGATATCGACGCGCTGTTCGACTGATAGAATTCCGACTGATCGGTTTCTCGGCCGCCAGGCACGTTCAGGCTTGGCGGTCGATGGAGCGGGCGACCGGAATCGAACCGGCATCATCAGCTTGGAAGGCTGAGGTTCTAGCCTTTGAACTACGCCCGCGCGGCCGCGACTATAGTGTTTGGCGCGGCGGCGTCAAACAGTCGATAGACGGCGCCGCCGTCAGAGTCCGGTGTCGATATCAGGGCTCGCCGCTGCGGTCACCGCCGGCCGCCCCGGGACCCCCAGCCGGCCGCAGCCGCGCCACCTCCGCCCGCAGCGCCCGGATTTCAGCCATCAGGTCGACCACCGTGGGCTCGTCGGCGTGTTTTAGGTCTTCCTCTGCCTGGGCGTGGGACTGCATGGCGTCGACGATGATCCCGATGAACAGGTTCAGCACCGCGAACGAGGTGATCAGAATAAACGGCACGAAGAAGGCCCAGGCGATGGGAAACGCCTCCATCACCGGGCGGACGATCCCCATGGACCAGCTCTCCAGGGTCATGATCTGGAAGAGCGTGTAGGAGGACGCACCGATGCTGCCGAACCAGTCCGGAAAGCTGGCGCCGAACAGCTTGGTCGCCATCACCGCGAACACGTAATAGACAACGCCCAGCAGCATCACCACGGAGCCCATCCCCGGAATCGCGTGAAGCAGGGCCCCGACAACCCGGCGCAGGGACGGCACCACGGAGACGAGGCGCAGGACCCTGAGAATGCGAAAGGCGCGCAGGACCGAAAGCGGCCCACTGGCGGGAAACAGCGCAATGCCGACCACCAGGAAATCGAAGATGTTCCAGGGATCGCGCCAGAACCGCAGGCCATGGCCGAACAGCTTGACCGCAATCTCCGCCACGAACACCGCCAGGATCGCCCGATCCAAGGTCACCAGAACCGGTCCGGCGGCCGCCATGGCGGTATCGCTGGTCTCCAGGCCCAAGGTCACCGCGTTCAGCACGATCAGAGCGGTCACGCCAGCCTGGATCCGCGGCGATTCGATCCACACTTTTGCCTTCTCGCGCCAGGTCTGGATCGCCACATCTATTCTCCCACCGCTTTCGGGGACTGGATGCGCCCGAACCGGGGGCGAGGTAGGACCTCTCGCACGGGTGGTCAAGAGGGGCTGACAATGGCGGACGCCGGGAAGACACAGCGGATCCATCCGGACATCGATTTCCAGGCCGGCCTGCTGGCGGGCAAGGTCTCGCGCCGGGTCATGTCGCTGGAAGAAGCCAGCCGGGAGCTGTCGGACTGGCAGGCGCAGGCGCTGGAGACGACGAACGATGGATCCTGGACCCCGGTCGAGCCGCGGGCGCTGATCGTCACCCACATGATGAACGCCCTGCTGAAGCGGGGCTATTGACCCGGAGCCGTGCGACACGCGATCACATCCCGGCGTTTCAACGATTCGTGGGTTGCTCTACGCTTCTAAAGGTTCATTTTAAGCTCTGATCGCGTTGCCTTGGTCGCATCGACGGACAGAGCCGTGGCGTTCTGAGGACCCAAGATCCCGATCTCAGAATCGGACCGCACACAGAGGATCACACTGAGGGAGAATGGAATGTTCAGCACTGCTCTGCGCGCCGCCGTCCTTGGGCTCGGCCTTGTGGTGGTCGCCGCACCGGTCGCTTTCGCCGAAGGCGATCCGGCCAAAGGCAAGAAAGTCTTCCGCAAGTGCCAGGCCTGCCACGTGGTCGGCAAGGAACAGAACCGGGTCGGCCCGCACCTGACCGGCGTGATCGGCCGGGCGGCCGGCGGCGTCGACGGGTTCAAGTACTCCAAGGCCATGGCCGGTTCCGATGTGACCTGGACCGAGGAGAATCTCGACGCTTATCTCGAGAACCCGAAGAAGTTCCTCAAGGGCACGCGCATGGCGTTCCCCGGCCTGAAGAAGGCCCAGGATCGGGCCGATGTCATCGCCTACATCCGGGACGCGTCGAACTAAGCGACAGTCTTCATGCGAGACCGCGCCGGCGGCCGGCCGACACCGTTCGGGCCGGCCGCTTGCTTTCGTGGTCGGCGGCTTTTTCGACAGGAAGGCGAGAGGATGGGCCGATGACGGACTCGGGCCCCCGCCTGGAGGTTCTGCGGGGTCGCGACGCGATTGCCGGCGCCATCGCCGGTCTTGCCCGGCTGCGAATCGAGGTTTTCCGGGCCTGGCCCTACCTCTATGACGGCAACCTCGACTACGAGAAGCGCTACCTGGAGGGGTTTGCGGCATCCGAGGGCGCCGTCCTGGTGGCCGCGGACGTCGACGGGATCCTGGTCGGCGCGTCCACCGGTCTGCCGCTGATCCACGAGCACGCCGAGTTCGCCTCCCCGCTGGCGGAGGCCGGTCTCGATCCAGCCTCCGTCTTCTACTGCGCCGAGACCGTTCTGAGGCCAGCATACCGTGGCCAGGGACTGTACCGCCGGTTCTTCGTCGAACGTGAGGCCCATGCCCGGAACGGGGGGTTCTCGACCATCATGTTCTGCGGCGTCGTCCGCCCGTCGGATCACCCGCTTCGACCCGGAGACGACCGACCGCTGGATCCGGTCTGGCGCCACTTCGGATACACGCCTCTGGCCGGCGCGGTGGCGGAATTCGCCTGGACCGACATCGGCGAGACATCCGAAACGAAGAAACCGATGCAGATCTGGACCAAGCCCCTATGACCGGGAGAGCGACCGATCTGTCGATCGCCGCCGCCCAGTTCCCGATCGGCCGACCGCGGTCGTTCGAGGCCTGGGCGGACGGCATGGAAGCCTGGACCCGTGAGGCGGCGGAACGCGGCGCCGACCTGCTGGTTTTCCCGGAATATGCCGGCCTGGAGGTCGCATCGATCGCCGGCGAAGACGCAGAACGCGATCTCGCCGTCCAGATCGATACCGTCGCCGCGCTGCAGCCCCGTGTGGACGCCCATCACGTCGCTTTGGCCAAGCGCTACCGGGTCCATATTCTGGCGGCCAGCCTGCCGACCCGGCCGCCGGGGCAGTCCCGCCGTGCTGTGAACCGGGCGCGGCTGTTCGCCCCCGGCGGCGATGTCGGGATCCAGGACAAACGGATCATGACGCCCTGGGAGCGAGAGATCTGGGGCATTGAAGGGGACCAGACCGCCCGTGTCTTCGATACCGCGCTCGGCCGGATCGGCGTGGCGATCTGCTACGACGGCGAATTCCCTCTGATCGTGCGCGCCATGGTCGTCGCCGGTGCCGAGATCATTCTGGTGCCCAGCGCCACCGATACCCCAGCCGGCGCGGCCCGGGTCCGGGTGGCGGCCCGGGCGCGCGCACTGGAGAATCAGGTCACGGTCGTCACAAGCCCGACGGTCGGCGACGCCCCCTGGTCGCCGGCCCTCGACCGAAATCACGGGTGCGCCGGGATCTACGTACCGTCCGATAGCGGGCTTCCGGAGAGCGGCATCATCGCCGAGGGGGCGGCCGATCAGCCAGGATGGGTGTATGGCAATGTCGACCTGGCGGCCGTCGCCGCCGTACGCACCCAAGGCGGGGTGCGCGGTCACGCCGACTGGAATCGTCAGCCCGGGGCCAGCGAAGCGGAAGATGCCGCCCCGGTCGAGATCATTCCGCTCGCCTAGACAACGGCCCGTTCGACGATTTTTTGACTTAGTTCAGGGACACCGGGCGACATCGCGGCCAGACTGGTACTATGAGCACCCCCGCAGAACCGCCCCCTGGCCCGGCCTCTGATCCGGACACCACCCCGCCAACCGCGCTGAAACGCAGCCTCGGTCCCGTGCTGCTCACCCTGTACGGGGTCGGCACGACGATCGGTGCCGGGATCTACGTGCTGATCGGTGAGGTCGCACTGGTTGCCGGACCCTGGACTGCCTACGGCTTTCTGCTGGCCGCAGTTCTGGCCGGCCTCACGGCACTGTCGTTCGCCGAACTGGCCGCCCGTCTGCCGCGTAGCGCCGGCGAAGCCCTCTACGTGCGTGAGGCATTCCAGTCGCCAGCCCTGTCGCTGACGATCGGCCTGCTGGTCGCCGCCGCGGGCATCATCTCGGCCGCCGGCATCGTGGTCGGCAGTGCCGGCTATGTCCGGACCTTCATCGACGTCTCGCCGATCGTCGTCGCCGCGGTCCTCTGTCTCGGCCTCGGCGGTCTGGCGGTTTGGGGCATCACCGAGTCGACCAGTGCCGCCGCGGCCCTGACCGTGGTCGAAATTGTCGGCCTGGCGCTGGTGATCGGGGTCGGCGTGACCTCCGAGACGACCGCCGGCCTCCCGCTGGCCGAGATCGCCGCGCCGTCGACTCCGTTGCCGGTCGTCGGCCTGTTCGCGAGCGCCATCCTGGCGTTCTACGCCTTCATTGGCTTTGAAGACATGGTCAACGTCGCCGAAGAGGTGAAGCGACCCGCGCGCAATATTCCAATTGCGATCGTGATGACCCTGGCGGTCGCCGGCTTCCTGTATCTGGCGGTTGCCGTCGCAGCGCTGTCGGTGATTCCACTCGACCGGCTGGCCGGTTCCGAGGCACCGCTTTCCGTGGTTTTCGAAGCTGGTGGGGGCGATCCCAGGGTGCTGGGCGCGATCGCCATCCTGGCGACCGTCAACGGCGTTCTCGTCCAGATGGTCATGGCTTCGCGGGTGCTGTTCGGACTGTCCCGCCAGGGCGCGCTGCCGCAAGGGCTCGGCCGGGTCAACCCGATGACACGAACGCCGGTTGTCGCGACCGTCATCGTGGTCTCGATCATCTTCCTGCTCGCGGTATCGTTTCCAATCGCGGCCCTGGCCGGTACGACCTCGCTGGTGAACCTGGCGATCTTCGCGCTGTGCAATCTGGCGCTGTAGCAACTGAAACGACGCGGTCCGCCGCCGGCTGAAGCCCCCAACCTGCCGGTCTGGCTGCCGCCGCTCGGCGCTGCCGTCAGCCTGGCGGTCCTGGCGATGGAGCTGATCCGACGGTTCTTCAGCTAGCTCCGCCGGCGGGTCGCCGATCTGCAGGACCTGTCCATCGGTCGGTTGCTCCAGACCGCCGATCAGCCGCAACAGAGTCGACTTGCCGCAGCCCGAGGGCCCGACGATGCAGACGATGCGGCCGGACGGAACCGCGAAGTCGAGGCCGCGCAACACCTCGACCTGACCGTAGCGGTGCGTCAGGCCGGCGATCCGGAGCTCCACGACGCCGGTCCCGTCCGTCCGGTCCGCGACCGGTTCCTAGTACGTCTCGACGTAGCTCGAGTCGACGAGACCGTCGATCCCGATATCCCCCTTGACCAGTCCTTCCGCCTTGAACCAGTCGAGCTGGGCCGCGACGTTGGAGACATTCAGACGGGCGTCCGCGTTCAGCCGCATGGCCCCATTGCGGATCGAGGGTGCCGCCTTCTCGTAGGGCCGGTTGGTATAGACGTATTTGTGGATCAGCTGCGTGACGGCTTCGGCTTCCGCTTCACCGGCTGTCTTGTCCACCAGGGCGGCGTTGAAGTCAGCCGCACCCCGCGAAAAGGCCTTCAGGAACCGTTCCGTCTGATCGCGCTTTTCGGCCGCCGTCTCGGCCGAGGTGAATACGGTCGTCACCTGGTAGTCCGGCGCGTAGTCGTTGACCCAGCCGATGATGTGAACCGCACCACCCTCGGCCAGGGCCTTGGCGATGTGCGGAACGATCGCCCAGGCATCGACCTGACCGGACTTCATCGCGCCGATGATGTTCCCAACCTTCTGCAGCGGGCGCAGGGTGATCTGGTCCATGGCGATGCCTTCCTTTTCGGCAATCCGCGCCGCCATGTAGTGGAAAGAGGATCCCGTCTGGGTGATCGCGAAGCTTCGGCCGGCAAGCTTGTCGGGCGAGGTGACGCCGTCCTTGAAGGCCGCGTCCGAGACGATGATCGCCGATCCGTCGATCCCCTCCTCCTCGTGCAGGACACCGCCGATGACCTTCACCGCCCCTTTGTCGGCCAGATTGATCAGCCCGCCGGTGACGGCCGTGATCCCGTAGTCGATGTCGCCGGAGGCGATGGCGACGGCCATGGGTTGTGCCGCCTGGAAAAACTCGAACTCGACATTCAGACCGGCTTCCTTGAAGTATCCGCGCTCGAAGGCGATGAAACTCGCGGAATGCGAAGTGAACCGCAGCGCGCCGACCTTGATGGTGTCCGCCGCCTGGGCAAGTCCAGCCCCGAACACGAGGGTGCCTGCAACAAGCACTGCCGCCAGACCTGTCCTCAGGCCGGCCAGTCCGTTGGTGATCCTGGCCCGTGGCCCGTTCCCTATCGCCCGCATCGACGTGGCGGTGGTCCTCCCGGATTTGTTATTGAGCTTGCTGCGATCATAGCGGGCGCAGCGAAACCCTCCAGCCCCTGATCGAGCCCCGGGCGGCGGTCGACTCGCAGCCGTTTTTCGCCAGGCTGCACCGCGATCGACTGCAAACGCGGGGGATAACATGACGCGGTTCGGCCGACTTTCGCGGTGCTTGGCCGCAGTGATGGCGCTGGGGGCCTGTTCCACCGAAGGCGAGGAACTGAACAGGGCAACCTTCGCCTTCAACGAGGCCCTGCGGGAGAACGTGATCAATCCGGTACACGACGCCTACCGTGAGATCACCCCGGAACCGGTGCAGGAAGGAGTCTCCAATTTCTTCAGCAACCTGCGCGAACCGGTCACCGTCGTGTCGTCGACCCTGCAGGGCGACGCGGTGAACGCGCTGAACGCGACCGGCCGGTTCATCACCAACTCGACCATCGGCCTGGCCGGGACTCGCGACGTCGCCGGCGAGGGTGGGCTGACCTCCCGACCCGAGACCCTGGCCCAGGCGGTTTGCGCCTGGGGCGTGCCGGCCGGTCCTTACATCGTGCTGCCGATCCTGGGGCCCTCGACCCTGACGGACGCGGGGGCGACGGTTGGCCAAGCCGCGGCGACCAAGGGCGTCGCCGGCCCTGGCATCGATCAGCATGTGTCCGCCTACCAGGCCGCCGACGGGACCGTGGCGTATTTCGACATCCGCGACAGCGTGGACGCCATCAACGAGGGGCGGATCGATTGCTATACGGCCCAGAAGGCCGCGTACTTGCAGGTCCGCGAGCGCGACTGCAAGAATGGTGAACCAGAACTCGAGGCCGTCGCCTGGAACGACTTCGAGCCGAGCAAGAGCTGATCTGACCATGGCCGTCCACGACCGCATCATTCGCGCCGACGGCGCCGTGCCGCTCAATGCCGGCGAGAATGCGGACGCCTACGACGCCTGAGCCGAAGGTTACGACGCACAATTGAAGGCCTGGGGCTACGAGGCGCCGGGCCATGGCGCCCGTCTGCTGGCTGGTCACCTCCAGCGCTTCTTCCGGGGCCGGCTCGTGGATTGCGGCTGTGGGACCGGGCTGACCGGTCAGGCGCTGCGCAATGCCGGCGCCACAGGGGAACTCATCGGACTGGACGCCTCGGCAGCCAGTCTGGAGATCGCCCGCGCGAAAGGCGTTTATGACCGGCTTGAGGAAGCCGATCTCAACGCCCCATTGGATCTGGAAGACAACTCGGTGGACGGCGTCCTGTGCTGCGGGGTGCCCACTTATATCGAGGTCGAGCCGCTGTTCAGGGAGTGGATCCGGATCCTGCGGCCCAGCGGCGTGGCCGTGTTCACCTCGCGCGCCGACCTGCACGAGAGCCGCGGTTATCCGGAGATCCTCGAGCGCCTGCAGCGCGAGCATGGCTGGTCGCGGGTGCATCTGTCCGAGCCGATGCCCTATCTTCCCGGCAACCCGGACTTCGCGGACCGGATCAAGGTGCTCTACGGAGTGTATCGGGCGGCCTGATCCTGCCCCTGAGTTCCCCGGCCCATTAACCGGCTCTTCACACTGCGCGGCTTACCCTTTCTGGACGGGGTCGGGTGGACCAGCGGCCCCTGTCCCCAACTACGCTTCTCCCATCTCCCGATCGAAGCGACTGGTCCAGCCCCCGCCATCCGGGCGGTTGATCTCTCCGGCCTGGCAACGGAGCACAACCCGCGACCCGGTACCTGAGAGGCCGCCGACTCTAACAGGATTCCGGCGACAGCGTTTTTAGACGCGGGCGCCGCGCCACTCTAGCCTGCGCCCTCCGCGGCCAGATGTGCGCGGAACGCCCGCTCCAACGTCGCCGCCTGGTTCGGGCCCGCCAGCACCCGCCGGCGTTGGCCGTTGCCGTCGAACAGAAGCAAGGTGACGTGACCCACCTGGTGCTGGCCGGCGAAGGCGCGTCCTTCCGACGTCCGGATATTCGCGACAATGTACTGGAGCTCAGCGGAGTCGAAGGCATCCAGCGCGTCTCGGGCCTCGCGCTGCAACGCCGTGCATCGCGGGCATTGCGGGTCGTGGATCTGAACCACGGCCGGAATGCCGTTGCCGATCCGGCTGAGGTCGTGCTCGCGGGCATTGGCCTGAACCTCTGAGGCCACGAACCACCCAAGCCCCCCCACCGCGATCACACCGAGCGCACCGAACTGCAGAGTGTTGAGAAACGCCCGGCGCTGGACGTTCGTCGGGCCTTCGGATCGACCCTGCTGTTCGGCAGACGCCGGCCGGGGCTTGGCAGGTCTTTGATTTGTCTTCTTGCGCTTCATGACGTCGTCTCTCCGGCCGTGACCGCCCCCAGGTTGGCAGGCGCTGGTTCACTACAACGCACCGGAGACGATTCCGTTCACCCCGTTCACGCGGGCGTAAAGAGACCGGGAGCCTGTTTCGATCAACCTTGTGGCGTGCTGGAACTTTTGGCGGCCGACCGCGTTCTGGCGGGGTGATGGGAGTTTGTGACAGATGACCCTGTGGCGGTTCTGGGAGCGGTCGCGCGACGACAGCGCGTTCGAGCGCCTGACGCGTCCGCATATCGGGGCGCTCTGGCGGACTGCGCTCCGCATGACCGGCGACCGATCGGCCGCAGACGAACTGACCCAGGAAGCCTGCCTGAAAGCCTATGCCGCGTTTGATCGTTTCTAATCCGGAACTAACTACCGGGCATGGCTTTTTCGGATTCTGGTGAATCTTTGCACCGACCATTTGCGGCGCCAGCGGACCGCCGGAGTTCAGGTACCGCTCGACACGGTGGCGGAGGTGACCGCCGACCCGGGTGGGTCGGCGACAGGCAGTCCCGAGGTCGCCCTGATCCGCAAAGAGTTCCAGAACGCCGTCCTGGAGGCGCTTCAGGGTCTGTCGCCTGAGATCCGCATGGTTGTTTCTCTCGCCCTGATCGAGGGCCATTCCTATCAGGAGATCGCTGACATCGCGCGTTGTCCGGTGGGTACGGTCCGCTCGCGCCTGAGCCGCGGGCGCCAGCACCTCCAAAGGGTCCTGGTAGAGCATGCGGCGACCCGCGAGTTCGGACTGCGGGTCATTGAGGGGTCAGCCCCATCCTCAGGCGCCCCATCCTCAGGCGCCCCATCCTCTGCCGCCGACAGCCGGGAGGGCCGTCTGCGATGACCCGGTTCGATGGACCCGATCTGCTGTGCGAGGAAGTACGCGACAGCCTATCGGCCCTGCTCGACGGGGCGGCCGATCCGGCGGAAGCCGCCGCCGTGCGCCATCATCTCGACCATTGCCTCGCCTGCACCCGTTACGAACGGGCGCTCCGCGATCTGGACACGCGCCTGCGCCGACATCCCAGCGACGCCCCGTCCGAGGATCGCCTCTGGGCGGGTGTCCGCCGGCAGATCGATGTTCACGGCCGGCCTGAGCCGGGTGTCGCATCGCCACGATCGAGCGGTCGCCGGGCGGCGCTAAGGTGGGGCGTCGCGGCGGCGCTGGCCGGCGCGTTCGTTACGGGTGCGTACCGGCTTTTGGAACCGACCCCGGGATTGGCGGCGGTCCTGTCGGAGACCGCGCGCGACTTCACCGAGTTCCGTCAGGCCGGCGCCCAGCTTGATGTTGCGTCGGACAGCCCTGCCGGCGTCTATCGCTGGATGATGGGTAGGGTGGATTTCGACGTTCCCGATCGGGTGGCCGGCCCGCCGGGCCTGTCCCTCGTCGGCGGACGGCTGTGTTCGTTTCTGGGGCGCCGAGTGGCGTTTTTTGCCTATCGCGGTGATGCGGGGACCGTCGCGCTCTACGTCACCCAATCGCACGGACTGGATGTCCCGGGCGACTCGGCAGAGGTGATTCTGTCGCGTGAGGATGGCCTGGTTTCCGCGTTCTGGTCGCGGGACGGACTGACCTACGTGGCGATCTCGGATCTGTCCGCCAGACCGCTGGCAGCCGTGATCGACCATTTTGGCGCGCCGGGCTGAAACGCCAAATTAATTTTTACATCAGATAATTAACGGTGTTCTCAAACGCTGAGTGACGCTGCGTAGATCTCTTATAAGGAATATAGTTAACGTATACGTTATCGTATGAACCATTAGTCACACATCAGCCCGCCGGAGGTCTCCAGTGAAGAGGCCGAGGCGCTTTCGCTGCGAACGGATATCTCCCGCACGCGCGACTGCAGACGACAACAAGAAGACCGGCGTCCCCGGGAGGAAGCAATGAGCAGCCAAACCAAGACCCATCGCGACGGCATGATCCGCGCCCTTCTTCTGGGTGCTGCACTCGTCCCCGTGCTTTCCCATACAGCCTGGGCCTCCGGATTTCAGCTCCGCGAGCAGAGCACCACGGCTCAGGGCAACGCCTTCGCCGGGGTCGCCGCGGGTGGAGAGGACATCAGCACGATGTTCTTCAACCCGGCCACGATGACCCAGTTCACGGGCAATCAGACGTCCTTCCATCTCAGCTATATCGCGCCCCAGTCCGAGTTCGAGGATGGCTCGGCCGCGACGACGATCGGGACCCCGATCGCCGGCAACACGTCGACCGACGACATCGGCGAAGACGCCTTCCTGCCATCGATCTACGCCATGTATCAGCCCGCCGAGGACTGGCGCCTCGGGCTGTCCCTGAACGCGCCGTTCGGGCTGGCGACGTCGTACGACCGCAGCTGGGTCGGGCGTTATCATTCGGTGCGGTCCGAGCTGACCACCGCCAACATCTCTCCGCAGGTCGCCTACCAGCCCACCAAATGGCTGTCGCTCGGGGCCGGCGTGCAGGCCCAGTACGCCGACGCGGAACTCAGCAACGCGGTCGACTTCGGCACGATCGGTGCCGCACTCGGCGTGTCCGGCGCAAGCCCGGGCAGCCAGGCCCAGGACGGGTTTGGCGAAGTCACCGGTGATGACTGGGGCTACGGCTACAGCCTGGGTGCGGTGCTGGAGCCGCTGACCGGCACCCAGATCGGTGTCTCCTATCGCTCGGAGATCAAGCACACCCTCGACGGTGACGCTGAGTTCGACCTCGGATCCAGCGGCGTCGGCAGCACCATCTCGGCCGCGACCGGCGGTTTCGTCGACACCGGCGCCCGGGCCTCGTTCAAGACACCGGCCTCGGTGTCGATCGGCCTGCGCCAACGCATCGACGACGAGTGGACCGTGATGGGCGAGCTCGACTGGACGGAATGGAGCACGTTCGAGGAACTGCGGATCGTCTTCGACAATCCGGCCCAGTCCGACAGCGTCACCGAGGAGGATTGGGACGACACCTGGTTCGCCGCGCTCGGCGCCACCTACAAGCCGCTCGACACGCCCTGGACCTTCCGCGCCGGTGTCGCCTACGACGAAGCGCCGCTCAGCACCCGCACCCGGACGCCGCGGATTCCGGACGCCGACCGCTACTGGATCTCCGGCGGCGTGTCCTACGATCCCAAGCCGTGGCTTTCCGTCAGCGCCACCTATACCCATATCTTTGTGGATGACGCGGAACTGGATCTGAGTGCCTCGGATGTCGGCAACACCTTCCGCGGCGATTTGAACGGCGAGTACGAGACCTCGATCGATATCGTGTCGGTCTCGGCCCGGATCCGGTTCTAGCGCGTGGGCGACGGGATGACGGCCGTGACCCCTGCTGATCCGACAGCGATGAACCAGGAACCCTTGGCAGCCGCCCTCGACCGCGCCGTTGCCCAGTATGGCGACGCGCTCTGTGACGACTTCCTGGACCGCCACTACTCCTATGGCGAGATCGGCCGCCTGGTCGATCGAGCGGCCCGCGGCCTGCAGGATATGGGAGTCCGCAAGGGCGACCGGGTCGAGCTGTTCCTGCCGAACAGCCCCTACTTCGTGATCTTCTACTACGCGATCTCGAAGGTCGGCGGCATTATCGTCAACTTCAACCCGCTCTATGCGGAAGAGGAAGTGTGTCGTCAGGTCCGCGACTCAGGCACCCGTATTCTGGTGACCATGGACCTGAAGCTGCTGCTGCCGAAGGCGGCCCGGGCGCTTGAAGAGACCGGTCTCGAGCAGGTGGTCGTCTGTCCGATGGCCGCTGCCCTGCCACCGCGCAAGCGCATCCTGTTCTCGCTGTTCCGGCGCCAGGACCTGACGCGACCGCCGAAATCGGACGCTTTCGTCTGGTACGCGCAGCTGATTGCCAATGCCGGCAATCCCGACCCCGTCGCGATCGACCCGGTCCGGGACATCGCCGTCCTGCAATACACCGGCGGCACCACCGGGATCTCCAAGGGCGCGATGCTCAGCCACGCCAATCTGACCGCCAACCGGGCGCAGGTCACCGCGTGTTATCCGGGCGTGCGGATCGGCGAGGAGCGGGTGCTTGGCGTGCTGCCGCTGTTCCACGTCTTTGCGATGACCGTGGTGATGAATTTCTCGGTCGGTGTGGCCGGGGCGATGGTGCTGTTGCCGCGCTTCGACCTGACCGAGGTCCTGAAGACCATCCACAAGAAACGCCCTGACAAGTTCCCGGTCGTTCCGACGTTGCTGAACGCGATCAACCAGTGCCCCACGCTTGCCCGCTATGACCTGTCGTCCCTGTCGTTCTGCATCTCCGGCGGGGCGCCGCTCCCGGTCGAAGTCAAGCACGCGTTCGAGGGCAAGACCGGCTGCGTAGTGGTCGAGGGGTACGGATTGAGCGAGGCCTCGCCGGTCTGCACCTGCAATCCGGTCGATGGGCGGGCCAAGGACGCGTCGATCGGCGGATCCCGGAATCATCACGCCGCCCGGGTTGCCCGGTGAGGTCTGCATTGTCGGCCCGCAGGTCATGCAGGGCTACTGGCAACGCCCGGAAGAAACCGCCAAGACCCTGCGCAACGGCCGCCTGCACACCGGAGACGTTGGCTATGTCGATGATGACGGGTTCGTGTTCCTGATCGACCGGCTCAAGGACGTGATCCTGACCAACGGCTACAACGTGTACCCGCGCAACATCGAAGAGGCGATCTACCAGCACGATGCCGTCGCTGAGGTGACGGTGGTCGGGCTTCCCGACGAGAAATGCGGCCAGATCGCCAAGGCGTTCGTGCGCGCCAAGGACGGCCGCACGGTCTCCGAGGCTGAGCTGCGGGCCTTCCTGCGGCCGAAGCTCTCCCCGATCGAGATGCCGCGCGAGATCGAATTCCGCGACTCCTTGCCGAAGACCCTGATTGGCAAGCTCTCGAAGAAGGAATTGGTCGCCGAGGAGCTGGACAAGCGCGCCGCCGAAGACGCGGCGTCTCACGTGTCCGCCGCCTGACCGGCGGGCCCAGAGGCCAAGGCCGAAGACCGAACCGAAGACTGATAAGGACAAGCAGGTTGTGTTGGGACATCACCCGAATCGCAAACTGATGCCGCAAGTTGACCATTACGTTAACTTGATTACGTTGTCGCCCAAGGACAGTGCCGTTCAGCAGGGGACAAAGACGATGACGGATCGCCTCTACACCGTGACCGAACTCGCCCGCGACCTGGGCATCACCGCCCGGGCCATCCGGTTCTACGAGGACAAAGGCCTGATCAAGCCGCAACGGGCGGGAAACACCCGGGTCTACACCCATCGCGACCGGGGGCGGCTGATCCTGATCCTGCGCGGCAAGCGACTCGGGTTCTCGTTGCGTGAAATCAGTGAGTGGCTGGACCTCTACGACGGAGACCGCGACCAGGTGGAGCAGGCCCGGGTGATCGCCAGCCGGGTCGAAGACCGGATCGACCAGCTTGAACAGCAGCGCCGCGACATCGACGCCACCCTCATCGAGTTGCGCGAGATCCGCGAGATGGCGCACGCCCACCTTCAGACCAAGGGCGAAAGCACCGCCTCGAACCCGTCGACCCCGACCGGCGACGGACAACCCACCCAGCAAACCGCGAAAGGGGACACCAGGTGGACAGACAAGTCGTAGTCGCGGGCTACGCCCGCTCGCCATTCCACTTCGCCGGCAAGGGCGACCTCGCAAGGGTCCGGCCCGACGAGATGGCGGCCCAGGTCGTCCGGGGGCTGGTCGACCGCACGGGCGTGCCCGCCAACGACATCGAGGACCTGATCGTCGGCTGCGCGTTCCCGGAGGCCGAGCAGGGCCTGAATGTCGCCCGTCTGATCGGGTTTCTGGCTGAACTGCCGCGTCAGATCAGCGCCGCAACGATTAACCGGTTCTGCGGGTCGTCGATGCAGTCGGTGCATACGGCCGCCGGAGCGATCCGGATGGGGGCCGGCGACGCGTTCGTCTGCGCCGGCGTGGAATCGATGACCCGGGTGCCGATCCCGGGCTTCAATCCGGTGATGCATCCCGGCCTCGCGGAGCGCTTTCCCCAGGCCTACATGTCCATGGGCGAGACGGCCGAGACCGTCGCCGAGCGGCATCAGGTCACCCGCGCGCGCCAGGACGCCTTCGCGGCGGACAGTCACCAGAAGGCGACAACGGCCCAGACCGAAGGTCGTTTCGCGGACGAAGTGATCCCGATCGACACCGGCAAGGGACGGGTCGAGACCGATGGATGCGTGCGGCCGGAAACCAGCGCCGAAGTTCTCGCCGGCCTTGATCCCGCTTTTCGTGCGTGCGGCAGCGTGACCGCCGGGAGTTCGTCGCCCCTGACCGACGGAGCCGCCGCCGTCCTGATCGCCGAAGAGGATTACGCCAAAGCCAACGACCTGCCGGTCCTGGCCCGTGTGCGGGCGATCTCGGTGGCCGGCTGCGATCCGGAAGTCATGGGCATCGGCCCCGTTGCTGCCACCCGCAAGGCCCTGCAGCGCGCCGGCCTCGATGTCGGGGACCTGGATGTGATCGAGCTGAACGAGGCATTCGCCGCCCAGGCGCTGGCGTGCATTGACGAGCTGGGGCTCGATCCGGCCCGGGTGAACGTCGACGGCGGCGCCATCGCGCTCGGCCATCCTCTGGGCGCCACCGGGGCCCGGATCACCGGCAAGGCCGCCCAGCTGCTGAAGCGCACCGGCGGGCGGTACGCGCTGGCGACCCAGTGCATCGGCGGCGGCCAGGGCATTGCCACCGTGCTGGAGGCGGCGTGATGGCGACCCGAGAGATCGCAACTGACGGCATCAGAAAAGCGGCCGTGATCGGCGCCGGGCAGATGGGGGCAGGCATCGCTGCCCAGATCGCCAACGCCGGCGTGCCGGTCGTGCTGCTGGACATCGTGCCGGACGGCGCCGCCGATCGCAGCACGATCGCCCGCCAGGCCGTGCAGAAGATGCTGAAGGCCGATCCCGCGCCGTTCATGACCAATCGCGCCGCCCGGCTGGTGACACCCGGCAATCTGGACGACGACCTGGCGCTGCTGGCCGAGTGCGACTGGATCGTCGAGGCGGTCATCGAACGTCTCGACGTCAAGCAGGACCTCTATCGACGGATCGAGGCGGTGCGCAAACCCGGTGCGATCGTCTCCTCCAACACGTCGACCCTGCCGCTCGCCGCCTTGACCGGCGGGCTTCCCGAGAGCTTCTGCCGGGACTTCCTGGTCACCCACTTCTTCAATCCGCCGCGCTACATGCGCCTGCTCGAGATCGTGCCGGGGCCGCACACCCGCGCCGAAGCGACGGCCGCGATCACCGGTTTCGCAGACCGACAGCTCGGCAAGGGAGTCGTGGTCTGCAAGGACACCCCGGGCTTCATCGCCAACCGGATCGGGGCCTTCTGGACCCAGGCGGCGATCGGTAGCGCGATCGACTACGGGCTCTCGGTCGAAGAGGCCGACGCCATCATGGGCCGCCCGTTCGGCTTTCCGAAGACCGGTATCTTCGGGATGCTGGATCTGGTCGGGCTCGACCTGGTGCCCTATGTGGACGCCGGCCTGACGGCCGCCCTGGCGCCCGAGGACGGGTTCAACGCGGTGCGCCGCGATTTCCCCTGCTCGGCCGGATGATCGCCGACGGCTACACCGGACGGAAGGGCAAGGGCGGGTTCTACCGGCTGCTGCGCGACGGCGGTGCCAAGACCAAACAGGTCGTGGATCTGACGACCGGCACCTATCGCGCGGTCCGGAAACCGGCGCTGGCCAGCCTGGATGCCGCCAAGCAGGGCGGGCCCGGCGCGCTGCTGATGGCCCAGGATCGTGGTGGCGCCTACGCCCGCGACGTTCTGGGCCGCACCCTGGCCTATGCGATCGGTCTGGTGCCTGAGGTGGCGGAGGACATCGAGGCGGCCGACCGCGCCATGCGTCTCGGCTACAACTGGAAGTACGGCCCGTTTGAGCTGGTCGACCGGATCGGCCCGCTGAATCTGATCAGCCTGCTGCAGGGGCTGGGCATCGTGGTGCCGCCACTGCTGCAGACCGCGGCGGCCGGCGGCGGGTTCTATCGCGATGCCGACAGCCGGCGCGAAGCCCTGCAGCCGGACGGCAGCTACCGGCCGGTGACCCGCCCGGACGGCGTGCTGGCCCTCGACGACATCAAACGCCACGGCGCGCGGGTCGACGGCAACGGATCGGCCAGCCTGTGGGATCTCGGTGACGGCGTCTTGTGCCTGGAAGTGCACACCAAGCTGAACGTGCTGGACGGCGACGTGATGGCCCTGATCGGCCGCACAATCGCGCGCGTGCCGCAGCACCATGTCGCGCTGGTCATCTACACCGACGCCAGCAACTTCTCCGCCGGCGCTAACCTGGGCCTCGGCCTGTTCGCCGCCAATCTGGCGATGTGGGACGAGCTGGAACGCCAGATCGCCCTCGGCCAGCAGACCTATCGGGCCCTGCGCCACGCACCATTCCCTGTGGTCGCCGCCACAGCGGGCCTGGCGCTCGGCGGCGGCTGCGAGCTGGCGATGGCCGCCGATGCGGTGCAGGCCCATGCCGAAACCTATATGGGCCTGGTCGAGGCCGGGGCCGGGATCGTGCCCGCCTGAGGCGGCTGTCTCGAGCTGCTGGGCCGCCTGGCCGATGACCCCAGGCGTCCGCGCGGCCCGATGCCGCCGGTGGTCCAGGCCTTCGAGACGGTCGGCATGGCCAAGGTCGCGAAGTCGGCCTTCGAGGCCAGGGAACTCGGATTTCTTCGGACCGACGATGGCATCACCTTCAACCGCGAGCGCCTGCTAGCGGAGGCCAAGGCCAGGGCGCTGTCGCTGGTCGACGGCTACCGGCCGCCCGAGCCCCGCAGCTTGACACTGCCCGGGCCGAGCGGCCGCGCCGCCCTCGGCTTCGCGCTCCACGACCTTGATGCGAAGGGCCTGCTGACCCGCCATGACAGGGTGGTGGCGGGTGAGCTGGCGGGCGTGCTGACCGGCGGCCAGGACGCCGACCAGACCGAACCGCTCGGCGAGGACGAAATCCTGACCCTCGAGCGGGCCGCCTTCATGCGTCTGGTGCGCAGCGAACCGACCCTCGCGCGCATGGAGCATCTCTTGGAAACCGGCAAGCCGCTGCGCAACTAGGCGCACAGGAGCGATCGATATGATGACCTATGCAGCACCCCTCGATGACATCCGGTTCGCGCTCTATGAGCTGAACGACTTTGAGGGCGATACCGCCGCCCTGCCCGGCCACGAGGAGGTCAGCCGCGATCTGGTGGAAGCCGTTCTCGACGAGGCCGCCAAGTTCTGTGTCAACGAACTGCTGCCCCTGAACCAACCCGGCGATGACGAAGGCTGCCACTACGAGAACGGAGTGGTTCGCACGCCGAAGGGCTTTCCCGAGGCCTACAGAGCCTTCGCCGAAGGCGGTTGGACGGGTGTGTCCTGCCATCCTGAGCACAGCGGACAGGGGCTGCCGAACACGCTGCAGTTCGTCCTGAACGAGATGGTGTCGGCGACCAACATGGCGTTCGGCATGTATCCGGGCCTGAGCCGCGGCGCCTATGACGCCATCGACCGCCACGGCAACGCCGAGCAGCAGGCGACCTACCTGCCGAAGCTCGCCAGCGGCGAATGGGCGGGCACCATGTGTCTGACGGAACCGCAATGCGGCACCGATCTCGGCCTGATCCGCTCCAAGGCGGAGCCCGCCGGGGATGGGAGCTGGCAGATCACCGGCACGAAGATCTTCATTTCCGCCGGTGAGCACGACCTGACGGAGAACATCGTCCATCTGGTCCTGGCGCGATTGCCCGATGCCCCGCCGGGCATCAAGGGCATCTCGCTGTTCGTTGTGCCGAAGATCCTGGTGGCGCCGGACGGGTCGCTGGGCACCCGCAACGGGGTGCGCTGCGGCTCGATCGAGCACAAGATGGGGATCAAGGCGTCGGCGACCTGCGTCATGAACTTTGACGGCGCCCTCGGCGAGCTGATCGGCGAGCCCCATGGCGGAATGCGCGCCATGTTCACGATGATGAACGCCGCCCGGCTCGGTGTCGGCATCCAGGGCCTGGGCCTGGCGGAGGCCGCCTATCAGACCGGCGCTGCCTATGCGCGCGACCGGCGCCAGGGCCGCTCGGTGGCCGGCGTCGACGCCCCCGACCAACCGGCCGACGCGATCATCGTGCATCCCGACGTGCGCCGGAACCTGCTGTCCATGAAGGCCGTGAACGAGGCGGCGCGGGCCTTGGTGGTGCGCACCGCCATGGCCCTCGACCGGGCTGAGCGCCACGGCGACCCGGCCGAGCGCGCGGCGGCCGACGACCTGGTGGCGCTGCTGACGCCGGTGATCAAGTCGTTCTGCACCGATCACGGTTTCACCGCCGCCAACCACGCTCTGCAGGTGTTCGGCGGCCATGGCTACATCAAGGAATGGGGCATCGAGCAGACCGTGCGCGACGCCCGCATCACCCAGCTCTACGAGGGCACCAATGGGATCCAGGCCCTGGACCTGGTGGGCCGCAAGCTCGGCCTGCACAACGGCCGGCTGCTGCGGCGGTTCTTCCACCCCCTGACCGAAAAGCTGAACGGCTGGGGCGACGACCCGCAGATGGCCGAGATCGCAGCCGTCCTCGGCAAGGCGGCCGGGCGCCTGCAGCAGGCGACGGCGGTGATCGCGTCGCGCGGCCTCGGCGATCCGGAACAGGCGGCGGCCGCCGCCTCCGACTATCTCCGGCTGTTCGCCCTGGTCGCGCTGGGCCAGATCTGGGCGGAGACTGCCGCCCTGTGTCAGGCCAGGGCCGCCGAGGGCAGCGGCTTCCATGCCGCCAAGCTGGCGACCGCGAAGTTCTACTTCGCCTGGGTGCTGCCGGAAAGCGGCACCCTGTTCGCCCGCGTCATGGCCGGCAAGGACCCGCTGATGGCCCTGCCGGAAGACGCGTTCTAGACAAAGAACCCTGTTGCCCCGTCGCGGTTGTCTGGCCGGTCGCGCGCTAGAGCAGATCAGATCGAACCGATCTGATCGGTGAATCAGCCTCTAAGATATTGAAATAGAGTAAAATCCATCGTTCAGACCGATTCAGGCTGAACGGATTTTGCTCTATTTGACCGCACGGCCAAATGCAGGAACGATCAGTGACATAAGAGCGCCGATCCGGATCTCCCGCCGAGACGCCAGGACGGCCTGTCTGACGGGGGGTGGAATGCTCATTCGGAATCAACGGCGGCGCGGCACCGCCGGCCGGTCACTTGTGCTCGGGGTCGTGCTGCTGCCCGCCCTGTCGGGAGCCGCCTGGGCGTCCGGCTATCAGCTCCGCGAACAGAGCACCACGGCGCAGGGCAACGCGTTCGCCGGCGTGGCGGCCGGTGGCGAAGATATCAGCACCATGTTCTTCAACCCGGCGACGATGACCCAGTATTCGGGTAACCAGACATCGTTCCATGTCAGCTACATCGCCCCCGAGGCGGAGTTCGAGAACGGCTCAGGCACAACCTTTCTCGGAAACTCGAATGGCGGCAGCACCTCGACCAACGATATCGGCGAGGATGCGGTCGTGCCGGCGATCTACGCGATGTATCAGCCCGCCGAGGACTGGCGGTTGGGGCTTTCCGTCAACGTTCCATTCGGTCTTGCGACCTCCTACGACCGCAGCTGGGTCGGGCGCTATCACGCGGTTCGGTCGGAGCTGCTGACCGTCAACATCTCGCCTCAGGTGGCCTACCAGCCCACCGACTGGCTGTCGCTCGGAGCCGGTGTCCAGGTGCAATACGCCGACGCAGAACTCAGCAACGCCATCGATTTCGGCTCGATCGGCGCAGCACTTGGGGTCTCCGGCGCCAGTCCGGGCAGCCAGGCCCAGGACGGGTTCGGCAAGCTGACCGGCGACGATATCGGATACGGCTACAGCCTGGGTGCGGTGCTGGAACCGCTGACCGGCACCCAGATCGGCATCTCCTATCGCTCGTCGGTGAAACACACCCTCGACGGCGACTCCGAATTCCGCCTCGGGGATAGTGGTGTCGGCGCCACCGTCTCGGCGGCGACCGGCTCATTCGTCGACACCGGTGGGCGGGCGATGTTCAAGACGCCGGCCTCCGTTTCGATCGGCCTGCGCCAGCGGATCGACGACGAGTGGACGGTCATGGGCGGACTCGACTGGACCGAGTGGAGCACATTCGAGGAGTTGCGGATCGTCTTCGATAACCCGGCCCAGAGCGACAGCGTCACCGAGGAGGACTGGGAGGACACCTGGTTCGCCGCCCTCGGCGCCACCTACCAGCCAGCGGACACGCCGTGGACCTTCCGCGCCGGTGTCGCCTACGACGAAGCCCCGCTCGAAACCAGAACCCGCACACCACGGATCCCGGATTCCGACCGCTACTGGATCTCCGGCGGCGTCTCGTACGACCCCAAGCCGTGGCTGTCGGTGAGCGCCACCTACACCCACATCTTCGTCGACGAGCCGGAGCTGGACCTCAGCACATCGGATGTCGGCAGCACCTTCCGCGGCAATGTGAGCGGTGAGTACGACAGCTCGATCAACATCCTGTCGGTCTCGGCCAAGGTTCTGTTTTAGACCGGGTCCGTCCGCAGCCCACAGGCGTTCTCGGGAGTTTCACGCGGCGGGTCACCGGGCCGCGCGGCGCGGTGCAGCGGGAGCGATCCCGTGGCCCCCGATCTGTTGAGCCGCCTGCCCGCCCATGCTAGCCATTTGGCAGGCACCGCCCTGAACGATGAGAGCGCTGTAGCAGCCGGCAGCGGCCGGGGCTCTCCCGGTCGCGAGCAATCCTGGGGCAGACATCCATGGCACCGACATCACCCACCGTGCGTCTGGGACGCGTCGCCGCGACGCTTGCCGTGCGGGATATTCAGGCCGCGTACGCGACGTATCGCGCTGTGTTCGGCTTTGAGAAGACCTTCGAGAACGGCGATCCCGTCGGGTTCATGATCCTCGAGAAAGACCAGGCGGAGCTGCATCTGACAAGGCAGGCCAACCACAAGGCGCCGCCCCACAACGTCGCCCATATGATCGTCTCGGATGCCGCGGAGGTTTATGCCCGCTGCCAGGCACACGGCCTCAGGATCATCAAGGGCATCCGCAATGAGGAGTTCGGGCTGCGGTCCTTCGTCTTTGCCGACGCCGACGGCAACCGGATCGACGTCGGCGAAGTCCTCCAGATCAGATCAGAGGGGTAGATCCGACAAGGATCAGCCCTGGTCCTCAGAGCTGGACGCGCCGCCGGATCCCGTCTGCAGCGCCGCCCAGAGCTCGGACATCACACGTCCCATCGCCCGATCCCGTCGGCGGATGGCGAAGATCTCGGTGTGGCGGGGCGGAAAACCCTCGACGCTCAGGGCGACGAGTTTCCCGCTCGCCAGGTCGGCGTCGATCATGTGCTCGGGCATGCCGCCCCAGCCGAGACCCGCCGCGATGATCGCCTTCTTGGCCTCGAAATCCGAGACCGTCCACCGCTGCCCCCCGCCAGCAAGTCGCGGCTCTGCTCGTAGGCCTCCGTCCGTGCCGGCGACGACCACCTGAACATAGGCCTGCATCTCGCTGCGCGCGCGCAGGCCGGGTTGACGGGCCGCGGGAAAATCGCGGTGGGCGACCGGACGGATGGCGACCTCTCCGACCGGCAGGGTTTCCACCTGGTCCGCCGGCACGCCGTCGAGGCCGGCAACAATCAGGTCCGCCTCCCCCGCCATCAACCGCGCCAGAGGCCCGCCCATCATCTCGCTCGCCACCTGGAGGTTCGTGCCGGGATTGTCCCGGCCGACCCGGCCCAGGATTTCCAGGAGCGGTGCAAGAGACATGGTCGCCGTGATGGCGATCCGCACGACCGGCTCCTGCGCCCCGCGCAACCCCAGAGCGGTGGTCTGCAGCGCGCGCATCTGCTGCAGAACCCGGGTGGCTTCGCGGAAGAACGCCTCGCCACGGGCGGTCAACCGCGGCCGATAGGCATCCCGCGAGAACAGCTCGAAAGTAAGCTCGTCCTCGAGCTTGCGGATCTGATGGCTGACGGCGGACTGCGCCTTGTTCAGGCGCTCCGCCGCGCCGCGAAACGTCCCCGCCGCTACGATCGCATCCAAGGCAACGAGCTGGTCGAGGGTCATGCGCCGAGTCCATAATGATCGATAACTGAGATCATTAAGAAGAAAACTCGATATTATCAATCGTTCATACGCGTCGCTATCTCCGCTTCACCCCACACCATCCGAAACGGAGACCCCGATGAGACTCTTCTACAAACCGGGCGCCTGCTCGCTGGCCAGCCACATCATGCTGTACGAGGTCGGCGCCGATTTCGAGACCGAGGCCGTCGATACGGAAGCGAAACGCAGCGCCTCAGGCCTCGACTACCGCGACACCAACCCGAACGGCTACGTGCCGGCACTCGAGATCGCCGAGGGTGTCCACCTCACCGAAGGGGCGGCGATCCTGCAGTACATCGCCGATACGCACAGCGCGACGGCGTTCGCGCCGGCCCCAGGGTCGATCGCGCGGGCGCGTCTCCAGCAGTTTCTGAACTTCGCATCCGCCGAGCTTCACAAGGCCTGGGGCCCCCTGTTCGCCGAGGGCGCCAGCGAGGCCCGGCAAGCGGAGGCGCGGGGCAACGTGGCGGTCAAATTCGACTACCTTGAACAGGTGCTGTCTGACGGACGGGAGTTTCTGGTCGAGAACCGCTTTTCGGCCGCCGACGCATACACCTTCGTGCTGGCGCTGTGGTCGGGTTTCAAGGACATCGACCTGACCGGCTGGCCGAACCTCGCCGCCTATGTGGCGCGGATCCGCAGCCGTCCCGCCACGCAGGCAGCGATGCGGGCCGAGGGGCTGCTGTGATGGGCGACGCCGACAGCATCGACATCAGCAACCTGATGCAGCGCTACGCTGACGGGCTGTACGAAGCCGACAGCACGGTCCTGCGCACCGTGTTCCACCCGAACCTGGCCTATGTGAACGCCACCCCTGGAAACCATGAGTTTCTGGACTTTGAGGCCTACATGGCCCGCATAGGCGCCCGAACGTCTCCCTCCTCGCGCGGCGATCCACGCCAGGACTCGATCGACCGGATCACCCTGAAAGGCGACCAGATCGGCATCGTCGAAGCCCGCATGACCATGCTCGGCCGCGACTACCAGGACCTGCTGACCCTGATCCGGACCGAGGACGGCTGGAAGGTCATCACCAAGGTGTTCACCCATGTCGACCGGAAGGACTGAGCCATGCGCTATGTGAACATCAAGGTCACCCGCGAGGGCGGCCCGGACGGCACCGGACCGACCGCTGAGGAGAAAGCGGCGCTGATCGACGGTGTCACGGCCCTGCTCCGGCGGGTCCTGAACAAGAAACCGGAGACCACCTTCGTCGTGATTGACGAGGTGCCGCTCGACAACTGGGGCATCTCCGGCCGGCCGGTGCGCCAGATCCGGGCGGAGCGGAGCTGATCGTCAACATCGGTTACTCGGCAGGGCAATAGGGTCGGTCACTGGCCAGCGTCGCGGGGACTCAGTTCAAGCTCCTCCTGTTTGGCCAGTGATCCCTGTCCTGGCCGCCACGCCGGGAACTCCACGGTTACGGTAGTTCCTTTGCCGACGTCGCTGTCGATGTGAAGCGAGCCGTTCTGGTTCTCGATGAGGGTCTTGACGATGAACAATCCAAGGCCCGTTCCCTCCTGAGTCACATGCGGGCTGGATTGAACTCGGGTGAAGGGATCCGTCACGCTGGTCAACCGGTCGTGCGGAATTCCCGCGCCGGTGTCGGTGACGGCAATAGAAACGCGATCGCCTTCATCGGCGACGGAGATCCTTATCTCACCGTCCGACCCAGTGAACTTGACCGCATTGGACATCAGGTTGTTCACGATCTGGATCACGGATCGTTTGTCAGTCCAGGCAAAATGCTTCTTCTGCTGTGTGACGAGAGAAATGCTCAAGGCCTTCTCTCCAGCCGCCTGTTCAAAACTGCGGATGCAGTCCTTCAAGGCCTGATTCAGCTCCACAGCCTCCATGACCAGCGCAAGCTTGCCCGCCTCGATGGCCGAAACGTCGAGAATGTCGTTCACCAGCCCAAGCATGAGCTCCCCGCTGGCGTGGATGTCTTTGGCGTAGCCTTCGTATTTCTTGGACCCCAAGGGGCCAAAGTACTGAGTACAGAGGATCTCGCTGAATCCGAGGATCGCGTTCAACGGCGTACGGAACTCATGGCTCATCGTTGCCAGGAACTCGGTCTTGGCCTGATTCGCGGACTCGGCGGCGACCAAAGCGGCTTCCCTGTCCTGCTCAGCCTGTCTCCGGTCAGTGATATCCTCAGCGATGCCCGCGATCCGGTAGGGGTTCCCATCGCCATCGAGCACCGGAAAGGCACGGGCCCTGATCCAACGGATCTCCCCGTCCGGGCGAATGATCCGGTAAAGCGGCAGAGACGGGTTCGAGAAGCGGCCTTCGCTTTTCAACGCCACATCATCAATCACGGCCTGACGGTCTTCGGGGTGGATGGAGTCGATCCAGATTGACGGGTTCTTTCGCAGGTCCTCGCGACTATGACCCCAGACATGGTCGAAAGACGGGCTGACATAATATATTTCCGTCAGATCGAGGGAGCGAAGCCAATAGACATCTCGCGTATTCTCCGAAAGCTGTCTGAATTTCTCTTCGCTGTCCCTTAGTTCGGATAGTTGCTCTCTGATTTGCTCATCTTTTTCCGCAAGATGCTGCGCCATATCATCGAAGGTCGCGGCGAGCGTTCCGAGCTCGTCGCGGGATCTTATGTTTGTCTTTGCGCTGAAATCACCATCGGAAAGGCGCTGGGCAGCTTCGGTGATTCTCGCCAGACGCCGGGTGAGCAGGAAACCGACCAGAACGCCGACGGCGGCAATGACGATCATGCCCGTCAACGCTACCTGTATGCCGAAGGTCCGGGCATCGTTGTAGGCGGCCTCGAGGGCCTCGGTTGAGAACTCGACGGCAAGAACGCCGACAAGCTCCACGCCAGTCGTGATCTCCTGGGTGCGCCAGTGATAGCTTTGGCGGTCTTCCCGGTCTGGCAGCGGGTTGCCGATATCGGACGGTATTGAACTGGCGACAACGATCCGATCAGCGTCCGCAAGCGAGAAACGTGTTGCTTCTGTACCTGCGACAAGCTGCTCTATATAAGGCTGTAATTCGGCGTATTCTTCGGTAATCGGAGAAATTCTGCTTATACCGCTCACCAGTTCGATGATCGCATTCTCATTATTTCTAATTTGCTTATAAGACTCTTTATAAGACTGGCCCAAGGTGGATTGAAGGACCAGAAACATCAAAACCGCTTCCAGGACGAAAATGACGATGGCGATGCGGTACTTGAGACTCAGGTCGGAGAACACCTCTACTGAGCCTTCTTCAGCAGCGCGCGAACGGCATCGTATTCGGAATCAACAATCTATCTGAACTTCTTCGTCTGCATATTGCCGAGCAGAGCCTGGCCCGACTCCGTGTCTGACCATGACAGGATGGCTTGTTTGATCCGGTCACGATCCTGTTCTGGAACACGCGGATGGACCACCAAAGCCAGGTTCGGAATGCCCGGCGTTTCGAGAAGCGTTCTGAACTTCACTCCCATCGATTTCTCCACGGAACGGAAAGCGAATGGGGGCGTAACGCAGGCACTCGCCTCGCCGATGACCACCTGGTGAAAGCAGGAATCCACCGATTTGTACGCGCGCAGGGTGACGTTCTCTCTGGGCACAAGGCCGCGCTCGATGAGGGCCGACCTGGCCATATGCACGACCGGAACAAAGGCCGGAGGCGTCGCAACAACCTCGCCCCTCAGGTCATCGAGGGTTCTGAGGGCGCTGTCCTCCAGCACCATGACCAAGGACACGAAGGGCTCTTCCGTTCTCAGCAACGGAAGGTAGCCGTGTTGATCGACCGCGACCGGATACCAGAACGGCTGGATCAGCGCGATGTCGTAGTCCTCGGCTTTGATATTGGCGAGGAACTTCTCGAATGTAGACGATGTCCGGAATCTGACTTTGCGGCCCAGGTTTTTCGAGAGCTCGCCTGTGACCGGCGCGTAGATCTTGTCCAGACGGATGGCCGAGAGGTAGGGGAACACGCCGAACTTGTCGGAATCCAGCGTCCTCTGATCGGCCGCCTGTGCGGGCGACGGTGAGCCCAGCGCCAGAATCAGCATCGCCAGCGCGATCACGACTCTCATACACACCCCCACGGCCCATTTCTTATGCGCGCATGCCATTCGGCGGAGGGTCGGCGGATAAGCTTGCCAAGAGGTTAACTCTGCCCAGGATTCTGAACGTTTTTCAATTGTCCGTAGTTTTGCGTAGTCCCCGCCACCCTCGCATTCGATGCTCATTTTACTTGGATTTTAACCGATAGAGAACAACCGGCGTTTCGACGTGTCCGGCTAGCCGGTCGCGAGACCCAGGCGCGGCGGACATGAAGCCAGGGGCGCGGTTCGCTCATTGGCCCCTTCTGGCCAATCGATTTCCTCGATTCCACTGTCTGCCGCGACCCTCACCGACCGTTGATGCGGACAGCGATGCCAGCGTCAGGGACGCTCCCTCTTCCACTCGAACATGTGCCTCTTGCCGTAGGCACGCTCCCGGAGGCCATTCGGATCGGATTCCTGATGGACGAGGGAAAATGCCTGAGGGCAGGCACCGCAAGGATGCGTGTCATCGAGGGGGAAAGAGTGGCGCACCCGACAGGATTCGAACCTGTGACCTCTGCCTTCGGAGGGCAGCACTCTATCCAGCTGAGCTACGGGTGCAGCGCGGCCGGACACTATCGTCGCGGGCCGGTTTAAGCAAGCCTCGCGTCGGGTCGCGGGTTGTCGCCCGGGGGACGCTGCCGCACAGTCGCAGCAGGATCCACCGCCCGACCGGAGCACCCCGTGTCCACAGCCGAGACCGTCCAGGAAACCGAGCAGACCACCCCCGATACGGCCGCCACCCACACCTGCGATGTGCTGGTGGTCGGATCGGGTGCGGGTGGCCTGACGGCGGCGGTGACCGCGGCCCATCACGGGCTGGAGGTCCTGGTCGCGGAAAAGGAGGCGGAATTCGGCGGCACCACCGCGCGGTCCGGCGGTTGGCTGTGGATCCCGTGCAACGGGCCGTCGGCCCGCGAGGGCGTGACCGATTCGCTTCAAGCCGCCCGCACCTACCTGCAGCATGAGGCCGGCAACCATTTCGATGGCGAAAGGGTCGACGCGTTCCTGGAAACCGGGCCGAAGATGGTCGACTTCTTCGAACGCGAGACCGAGGTCGATTTCGTCACCGGCACCGCCTTCGCCGACTACCACCCGACCGCTCCGGGGGGCACCGATGGTGGGCGCTCGATCTGCGCCGCCCCGTTCGACGGCAACGCTCTTGGTGCCGAGATCCAGCGGCTGCGCCCGCCGCTCAGGGAGATCACCTTCGTCGGCATGATGATCGGCTCCGGCAAGGAGCTGCTGCACTTCTTCAACGTCACCAAGTCCCTGACCTCAGCCGGTTTCGTCGCCAAGCGCCTGGCCGCCCATGCCCTCGACGTCGCCACCAAGGGCCGGTCGATGCGGCTGACCAACGGCAACGCGCTGGCCGGGCGCCTGGCGAAATCCGCCTTCGACCGCGGTGTGGCGCTTTGGACCCGAGCGCCGGCGGTCGAACTGCTGGTGGACGCCGAAGGTGCCGTCACCGGCGCGGTGATCGACCGCGACGGCACGCGCACCCGGGTCGCCGCTCGGCGCGGCGTGGTGCTGGCCTCGGGTGGGTTTCCCCAGGACCCCGAGCGTCGCCGGCGGCTGTTTCCGCACGCCCCGACCGGGGCCGAGCACCACTCGCCGGCCCCGCCCGGCAACACCGGCGACGGCCTGCGGCTGGCCCAGGCGGCGGGCGCCGGCGTGGACGAGAGCCTGCCGAACGCGGCGGCCTGGGTGCCGATCTCGCGGGTGCCCTGGCCGGACGGCAGCACCGGCACCTTCCCGCACTTCATCGACCGCGCCAAACCGGGGGTGATCGCCGTCGCCCCAAGCGGCCGGCGGTTCGTGAACGAGGGCAACTCCTACCACGACTTCATCCAAGCCCTGGTCAAGGCCTGCTCGGATCTTCCGGCGGACCAGCAGGGCGACGAGGTCCGGGGCTGGCTGGTCACCGACCATCGCGCGATCCGCAAGTACGGGCTTGGATTCGTGAAGCCCTTCCCCCTGCCCCTGGCACCGCATCTGCGCTCGGGCTACCTGACGCGCGGGCGCTCGCTCGCCGAGCTAGCCCACGCCATCGGGGTCGACGCCCGGACCTTCGAGGAGTCCGTCACCCGGTTCAACGGCCCAGCGGCCCAGGGCGAGGACCCCGACTTCGCCAAAGGCTCTACCGCCTACAACCGGTTCCAGGGCGACCCGGAGATTACGCCGAACCCCTGCGTCCACCCACTCGACACCCCGCCCTACTACGCGGTCGAGGTGGTGGTCGGCGACCTCGGCACCTTCGCCGGTATCCGCACCGACGCGAACGCCCAGGCGCTGGACGGCGACGGGAAGCCGATCCCCGGCCTGTTTGCCGTCGGCAACGACAACGCCTCGATCATGGGCGGCAACTACCCGGGCGGCGGCATCACGCTGGGCCCCGCGATGACCTTCGGCTACATCGCCGGCCGGCGGCTGGCCGGCATCGCGGACTGACGCGAAGCCGCTACCCCGCCACTTTCATCCCGGCACGCTCATCCGGCCGCGCAGAATGCCGACCGGTCACCGTCAACGGCCTCTTCGCCGGAAGGCAGAGCCGCCGTCTGGTCGGCGGTCCAGGCGGCGATGTCGCCGGTGACCGCCGCCCCGTTCAGATCCCGGAACAGCATGTGGAAACCGTTGGCGTAGAGGGCCACCCGGGTCTGGTCGGCCGGCAGGGCCGCAAGCAGCCCGCAGGTCGGGCGGCGCGGAATCAAATCGTCCCGGGCCCCATACAGCACCAGGAGGGGGCGCCGGATGTCCGGGGCCGCATGCTGGGCCGCGTCCATCAGGCCGACCAGCCCGTGCACCGCGTCCACCCGCGGGCGCTTGATGAACAACGGGTCTTTCGCCAACGCCTTCAGCACCGCGACATTGTCGGTCGGCTTGACGCGGATCCCGCGCGGCTCGAGCGGCAGCCAGGGCATGGTGTGGGCCAGGATCTCAAGCCCCCAGTCCTGCGGCGGCGGCATCCAGTCCCGACCCCAGACCGCCGGTGCCGACAGAACCGCCCCGTCGGCGGCGGAGTCGGGAGCCGCCAGCGCCACCAGGGCGACGGCCCCGCCCATGCTCTCGCCCAACAGATAGACCGGTCGACCGGGCAGTTCGGCTTTGGCCAGCCGGACCAGGGTCTCGGCGTCGCGGGCCATGCGCTCCGCCCCGTGCCAGTAGCGCCGGCCGGGTCCGCGCCCGAAGCCGCGTTGGTCCGGCGCCCAGACCACGATTCCCGCCTCCGCCAGCGCCGGGCCGAGATCGGCAAAGGCGTTGGAATAATCCCCGAAGCCGTGCAGGGCGACGACGCCGGCGACCGGCTCGCCCGCGGGGCGGAACACCCGGAGCGGCAGCCGCACCCCGTCGTCCATGACCGCGACCGGGGCCGCCACCAACACGGGTTCGACGGCCTCGGACCCGCCGCGCATCACGGTGGGCGCACAGCCGCCAACCGCCGGGAGAACGACCATCAGGACTCCGGCAATGATCGGGATCGGCAGACGGAAAGTCGGGCGCATCAATCCAGCAAATTCTTGCGGTCACCGCGACCGTGCGTATCATCCTGCCGCAGCGCCGACAACCGAGCCTGAGACTTCGGGCAACGGGACGGCCCTGAGAGTCGACGAAGCGGGGGAGCGGACATGGCGGACGCCTTCGAAACCATCGAGGTCACCACCCATCGGGTTGCCTGCGACGGCGGCAACGGGCCGCTCGGCCACCCGCGGGTCTTCCTCGAGATCCCCGAGGACGAGCACAAGGTGGTCTGCCCCTACTGCTCGCGCACCTACGTCATGGTCGACCCCGGCGAAGACGACCAGGCGGCCTGACCGTCAATCCAGGACGCCGGTCTAGATCGGATCACGTTGTGACGGAAACACTGTGGTTTCCGTCACAACGTGTGAATCCGATCTAAATCATAGAGTTAGAGCAGATTCACCGGTCAGATGGACCGCCGAAAGCGATTCCATCTGACACGGATCTGCTCTAATCCAACACTCAGGTTCAATCCAGAACACCGGGCCAGTTGATGTCGGCGGCGCGGATGTTGCCGGGGATGTCCTGCTCCCAGCGGCGCTGAACGTCGCCGTTGTAGTTCAGGTACAGGCGGCCATCGACCACCTTCCAATGCGCCGGGTCGCCTTTGGCCCTGTAGCCCTGGGAGACAGCCCAGGCGCAGTACCCGCCGTATTGCGGCGCGTAGCGGTCGGGATCGGCGCGGAAGGCATCGCGGTTGGTGGCCGAGGCGAACCGCCAGGTGGCACCGCGATGTTCCAGTTCAAACGCCTCGCTGCCTTCGACCGGCCGGCCCTCTGAGAAATAGGCGACCGGGTCATAGCCACCGACCGCCAGATCTGACAGGAACCCGGTATAGACCTCCGCGCTCGACGCCCGGGCCGTGTCCGGCAGGAGGGCGAGGGTCGGCGCGGCCACGGTGGCAGTCAGGATGGCTTTCAGTGCGGCCCGGCGGGTCAGGGTCTGCGACATCGAAAGGGTCCTCCGCGTTCATCCGTTTCCGGCCATATGGGGATTGTCGCCGCCCGGCCCAGGGGCGGTCGCGCGGCTTTGGATAACGCCTGCGTTATCAGGGATCCCGCTTGCCCACGCCGTGCCGTTCGCTACAGTCCACGAAGACCGTCTCTGACCTTGGATCAGCCATGCCCGCCGACGCCGTCTCCGACGCCCAGTCTTCTGCCGAGTCCAGCCAACCGCATCTCTACCTGGTCGACGGCTCCGGCTACATCTTCCGCGCCTATCACGCCCTGCCGCCGATGACCCGGCCGGACGGCACGCCGGTGAACGCCGTGTTCGGTTTCACCAACATGCTGATCAAGCTGATCGACGACATGGACGCCGACCACATGGCGGTGATCTTCGATGCCGCCCGCGTAAGCTTCCGCAACGAGATCTACCCCGACTACAAGGCCCAGCGTCCGGATGCGCCGGAAGACCTGGTGCCCCAGTTCCCGCTGATCCGCGAGGCGACCCGGGCGGTCAACGCGCCCTGCATCGAGATGGACGGCTACGAGGCCGACGACATCATCGCGACCTACGCCCGCCAGGCCCGCGAGAAAGGCTGGCGGGTGACGATCGTGTCCTCCGACAAGGACCTGATGCAGCTGGTGACCAACGGCGTCGACATGTTCGACCCGATGAAGAACATCCCGATCGGCCGGGACCAGGTGCTCGAGAAGTTCGGCGTCAATCCTGACAAGGTGGTCGACGTGCAGGCCCTGGCCGGCGACAGCGTCGACAATGTCCCCGGCGTGCCCGGAATCGGCGTCAAGACCGCGGCCCAGCTAATCGGGGAATACGGTGATCTGGAAACCCTGCTGGCGCGGGCGGAGGAGATCAGACAGCCGAAACGCCGCCAGAATCTGATCGAGAACGCCGAGCTCGCCCGGATTTCGAAGCAGCTGGTCACCCTGAAAGACGACGTGGCGGTGCCGGAAACGCTGCAAGCGCTCGCGGTCAAACATATCGACCCCGAAACGGCCCTGCCGTTCCTGCGCGAACAGGCTTTCAAGCGGCTGATCGCGCGGTTCGAGAGCGAAGCCGGACAGGCGTCCGGCAGCGGGCCGGCGGCACTGGCCCTGGCCGCGCCCGGCGGTGCCGAGGCGTCTTACGAGTTGGTCACCGAACTCGACGCATTGCGGCGCTGGGTGGCCGAGGCGGAAGCCCAGGGCGTGGTCGCGTTCGACACCGAGACCTCTTCGCTCAACGCCATGCGCGCGCAGCTCATCGGCGTGTCGCTGGCGCTCGGCCCGGGCCGGGCCTGCTACATCCCACTGCGCCATGTCGGCCGTCAGGCGCAGGGCGAGTTGCTGGGCGAGCTGCTGGATGCGCCGGGCGGCGAGGATGTGCCCGAGCAAATCCCGTTCGACGCGGCGATCGCGGTGCTGAAGCCCTTGCTGGAGAACCCCGCGGTCCTCAAGGTCGCCCACAACGCCAAATACGATTGCCTGGTGCTGAGCCGGCCGGCGAACGGCGCCGTCGCGGTTGCGCCCCTGGACGACACCATGTGCGCGTCCTACGTGCTGGAGGGCGGTCTGCACGGCCACGGGCTGGACGAGCTGTCGCAGCTGCATTTCGAGCACACCAACATCAAGTACGAAGAGGTCTGCGGCAAAGGCAAGAGCCAGATCTCGTTCGCCGAGGTGGGGCTCGACAAGGCCCGCGACTACGCCGCCGAGGACGCCGACATGACCTGGCGGCTGCACGCTCAGCTGCGGCCGCGCCTGGTCGAGGATCACATGACCACGGTCTACGAGACCCTCGAGCGGCCCTTGATTCCGGTGCTGGTCGAGATGGAGGGCAACGGGATCCGGGTCGACCCGCAGATCCTGAACGACATGTCGGCCGACTTCGCCAAGCGCATGGTGGCGCTTGAAAGTGAGATCCACACGCTGGCCGGCGAGAGCTTCAATGTCGGCTCGCCGAAACAGCTAGGTGAGATCCTGTTCGACAAGATGGGGCTGGCGGGCGGCAAGAAAGGCAAGACCGGCGCCTACTCGACCGGCGCCGACGTGCTGGAGGGCCTGGCCGCCCAAGGCATCGAGCTTGCCGGAAAAGTCCTGGACTACCGGCAGATCTCGAAGCTGAAATCGACCTATACCGACGCCCTGGTCGACGAGATCAATCCCGAGACCCGGCGGGTCCACACCTCCTATTCGATGGTGGGGGCGGCGACCGGCCGGCTGTCCTCCAACGACCCGAACCTGCAGAACATCCCGATCCGCACCGAAGAGGGCCGCAAGATCCGCACCGCCTTCGTCGCCGAACCGGGCCACGTGCTGCTGTCGGTCGACTACTCGCAGATTGAGCTGCGCCTGGTGGCCGACATCGCCGGGCTGGAGACCATGCGCGCGGCCTTCCGCGACGGGGTCGACATCCATGCCCAGACCGCCTCCGAGGTGTTCGGGATTCCGCTCGATGAGATGACGCCGGACACGCGCCGCAAGGCCAAGGCGATCAATTTCGGGATCATCTATGGGATCTCCGGCTTCGGGCTCGCCCGCCAGCTCGGCATCGCCCAGGGTGAGGCCCAGGCCTATATCGATGCCTATTTCGAGCGCTTCCCCGGGATCCGGGACTACATGGACGCCATGAAGAAGCGGGCCCACGAGACCGGCTATGTCGAGACCCGGTTCGGCCGCAAGGTGCACATCCGCGCCGTCCGCGAGAAAAACCCGGCGCAGCGGAACTTCGGCGAGCGCGCCGCCATCAACGCCCCGATCCAGGGCACGGCCGCGGATATCATCAAGCGGGCGATGGTACGTCTGCCCGCCGCCCTGGACCGGGCGGGCTCCAACGCCCGCATGCTGTTGCAGGTCCATGACGAACTGCTGTTCGAGGTACCGGAAGACGAGGTCGAACGGACCGCCAGCCTGGTCCGTGAGGTCATGGAGGGGGCGGCCGCGCCGACCCTGAACCTGTCGGTTCCGCTGGTGGCGGATGCCGGCTGGGGCGCCAGCTGGGCCGAGGCCCACTGATGTCATGAGCCCGGACAGCCTGGCCGCCAGCCCGCCCTTCGAAGGCGCGGAGAACGATCTGGACCTCGCCGGCGCCGACGCCGTTCTGTTCGGAGCCCCGCACGGGACGCCCTATCCGGATGAGGACAACGGGCGCCATGCAGAAACGCCCGGGGCGATCCGCGCCGCCAGCCGCGACGACGCGGCCTGGGCCGCACACTGGGATTTCGATTTCGACGGGTCACTGCTGGGCGAGCGCGGGTTCCGCGTGCTGGATGCCGGCAATCTGGCGACCTCGCCCCTGGACGGCGCCGGCAACCGCGCGGCGATTCGTGCCTTCACCGAACGGGTGGTCGTGGCCGACGCGGTGCCGCTCATGCTCGGCGGCGACGACTCGGTGCCGATCCCGTTCTTCGAGGCGCTGGAACCGCTCGGTCCGTTGACGGTGGTGCAGATCGACGCTCACATCGACTGGCGGGACGAGCGCTATGGCGAGCCGTTCGGCTATTCCAGCACCATGCGCCGGGCCTCCGAACTGCCACATGTCGAGCGGATCATCCAGATCGGCATCCGCGGCCTCGGATCCGCGCGCCGCGAGGAGGTCGAGATCGCTCAGGCCTGGGGCGCCGAGATCATCACCGCGCGCGCCCTGCACCGCGACGGTCTGGCTGCGGTGGTCGACCAGTTGCCGACCGATGGCAACTGCGTGATCACCCTGGACTGCGACGGCCTTGACCCCACATTCATGCCCGCGGTCGGCGCACCGACGCCGGGAGGGCTCACCTACACCCAGGCGATCGAGATCATTGCCGCCGTGGCGTCGAAGGCGCGGCTGCGGGCCTTCGACCTTGTCGAGTTCGTCGCGGAGCGCGACAAGGACGGGCAGGCGGCGCAGGTTGCCGCCCGCCTGGTTGCCAACGTGATCGGAAACCTCGCCAAAGGATAGCCAGATTGCTGGCGAATTAACTCAAATTTTACGGGTCTCGGTGTTAGTGCGGGGCTCGAAACAACCCTGGAAGCCCCGAACCATGTCCCTGATCGACGATATTGCCGCCAAACTATCCCAGGAATTCATCGACGATGCGGCCGACAGGATCGCCCGGATGCAGGTCGCGCTGACCAACATCGGGGCCAAGGACGGTTCGGTGCGGGACGCGATGATGTCGTTGTCCCGCGAGGTTCACAACATCAAGGGCTCGGCGAGCAATTTCGGATTCTCGACGGCCGGCCTTGTGTCCGAGCGGTTTGAGGACTTCATGGCGGAGACCGCGAACGGCGCCGAGCTCCCGGTCGCCGAGTACCAGCGGTTCGTCGATGTGCTGAGCGACCTGATCGACCAGGGCCGGGACTGCGGCCCGGAACGCGCCGGTGAGATCCTGCGGATGCTGCCGCTGCACCACGAGTTCGATCCCGAGAGCGTCACCGCGAACCCGGGCCGGGCCATGGTTGTGGTCCGCGCACGCACCATGGGCGCCATGCTGGCCCGCGAACTTGCGAATTGCAGGTTTCGCACCCAGCAGTGCCGCGATCCGTTCGACGCCGCCGTCTGGCGTCGCTGGAACAGCCTGATCTGGTTCTGACCTCCGCCGTGCTGGAAGCCATGTCCGGCAGCGATCTGGTCCGCGTCCTGAACGGCATGCGGGGTACCAGGAAGATCACCGCCGCCGTCGTCACGTCCTTCGACAAGGGCCACGCCGAACTGTCCGACCTGCCCGAAGGCGTGGACGTGGTCCGGCTCGGCAACACCCTGTCCGACGACCTCGCCCAGGTGCTGACCAAGGTCGGTGAGAAGGGGCGCCGCTAGAGCGGATCATGTTTTGACGGAAACACTCCGGTTTCCGTCAAAACATGTGAAGCCGATCAGGCGGCCCGGCGCACCCCGGCGGCCTTGATCCGATCGTCGACGAAGGCTTCGAACGGCTTGAAATTCTCTTCGAACCGGCCGCGCAGCTCGGTCGCCGTGGTGTCGTAGGCGCCGGTATCGCGCCACACGCCCCGCGGCTTCAGTACTTCGCTCGGCACGTCGGGACAGGCTTCCGGCACCAGCAGACCGAACTGGCCATCGGGGTGCACCGGCGCATCCCCCAGACGCCCGTCGAGGGCGGCCCGCACCATCGCCCGTGTATAGGCGATCTTCATACGCTCGCCGCCGGCGCCGGCCCGGCCACCGGACCAGCCGGTGTTGACCAGCCAGCAGGTCGCCCCGTGCCGGGCGATCCGCTCGCGCAGCATCTCGCCATAGACGCTCGGATGGCGCGGCATGAACGGTGCCTCGAAACAGGTCGAGAAGGTCGCCTGCGGCTCGGTCACGCCTTTCTCGGTCCCCGCGACCCGCGCGGTGTATCCCGACAGGAAGTGATACATCGCCTGTTCCGGCGTCAGCCGGGCGATCGGCGGCAGCACGCCGAACGCATCCGCCGTCAGCATCACCACGTTCACCGGATGGCCGGCCATGCCGTCGGCGCTGGTGTTGGGGATGAAGTCGATCGGATAGCACGCCCGGGTGTTCTCGGTCAGGCGGTCGTCATCCAGGTTCAGCCGCCGGTTGACCGCATCCATGACCACGTTCTCCAGCACCGTGCCGAACCGGTGGGTGGCCGACCAGATCTCGGGTTCGGCCGCCTCGGACAGGCGGATCACCTTGGCGTAGCAACCGCCCTCGAAGTTGAAGATGCCGTTGTCGGACCAGCCGTGCTCGTCGTCCCCGATCAGGGTCCGCGACCCGTCCGCCGACAGGGTCGTCTTCCCGGTCCCCGACAGGCCGAAGAAGATCGCCGAATCCCCTTTGGGACCGATGTTGGCCGAACAGTGCATCGGCATCACGCCACGGTCCGGCAGCAGGTAGTTCAGAACTCCGAAGATCGATTTCTTGATCTCGCCGGCATAGGAACTGCCGCCGATCAGGATCATCCGACGATCGAAGTCGACCAGGATGAAGGTCGAGGACCGCACCCCGTCCTGCTCGCCGCGGGCCGCAAGGCCCGGAGCATGCAGGATCGTGAAGGACGGCTCAAACCCCTGCAGGTCCTCGACCGGCGGACGGATGAACATGTTGCGGGCGAACAGGTTCTGCCAGGCGGTCTCGGTCACCACCCGCACCGGCAGGCGGTAGGTCGGGTCGGCCCCGGCATAGCAGTCGAGCACGAAGGCATCGCGGCCGAGGTAGTAGGCCTGGACGCGGGCGTACATCGCGTCAAACACCGAGCGGTCGATCGGCTGGTTGATCGCGCCCCAATCGACCGTGCTCGCCGTGGTCGCATCGCGCACGATGGACCGGTCCTTCGGCGACCGGCCCGTGTGCTCGCCGGTCGCCACCACGATGGCACCGTCGGCGGACAGGGCGCCTTCGCCCCGGCGGATCGCATATTCCGTCAACTCGGCCGGGCCGAGGTTCCAATGGATGTCCGCCAAGTGTGTGAGGCCGTGCTGATCCAGTCCAAAGCGACTGGCATGCGCGCCGTGGATGCCCACCGTTTCCTCTCCTTTTCCATAGATCCGGCTCGTAGCGGCCGGTTCGGTTGGGATAGGCGAACTGTCACCGAAACGCAACGATCCGGGCGAAGATATCCACAGGGAATCGCGGCACGACAGCGCTCACGATTTCAGAACAGCGACGCCCGGCAGATCCTTGCCTTCCAGCCATTCCAGGAAGGCACCACCAGCGGTGGAAACATAGGAGAACCGCTCCAACACCCCGGCGTGGGCGAGCGCCGCCACGGTATCGCCACCACCGGCCACCGACAGGATCTGCCCGCGATCCGTGAGATCGGCGGCGATCCGGGCCAGGGCATTGGTGCCGGCATCGAATGGCGGCACTTCGAAGGCGCCCAGCGGGCCGTTCCACAACACGGTCTTGCAGGTCGCCAGCCGATCGCCGATCGCGGCGACGCTGCGCGGTCCGACATCCAGGATCATCTGTTCGCCTGGGACCGCGGCGACGTCGACCGTGGCTGTGGCGACCCCGGCTGCCAGGGTGTCGGCGACCACGGCATCCAGGGCGAGCACGATCTCGCAGCCCGACGCGGCCGCCTTGGCGGTGATGTCACGCGCCGTCTCCGCCAGATCCCGTTCGGCGAGCGAGCGGCCGATCTCCACGCCATCGGCGAACAGGAACGTGTTCGCCATGCCGCCGCCGATCGCCAGGACGTCGACCTTGGCAACCAGATTGGCCAGCAGGTCGAGCTTGGTGCTGACCTTGGCGCCGCCGACCACGGCCGCGACCGGGCGCTCCGGTTGTTCCAGCGCCCGGGTCAGGGCTTCCAGTTCGGCCTGCATGAGGCGCCCGGCGCGGGCCGGCAGCCGCCGGGCGACACCGTCGATCGAGCCGTGGGCGCGGTGGGCGGCGGAGAACGCGTCATTCACATAGAGATCGCCGAGTGCCGCCAGGGCGTCGGCGAAAGCCGCGTCATTGGCTTCTTCGCCCGGGTGAAAGCGCAGGTTCTCCAGCAGCACGACATCGCCGTCGCTCAGCGCCGCCACCGCCGCCTCCGCCGCCGGGCCGATGCAGTCCTCCGCAAACGCCACCGGCCGGCCGACGGCAGCGGTCAGCGGGTCGACAATGGGCCGCAGCGACATGTCCGCAACCCGCGCCCCTTTAGGCCGGCCATAATGCGACACGACGATGACCCGCGCGCCGTTGCGGCTCAACTCGGCGACGGTCGGCGCGGCGCGCTCGATGCGGGTGGCGTCGGTCACCCGGCCGTCCTTCATCGGCACGTTGAGATCGAGGCGCAGCAGCACGCGCTTGCCCGCAACGTCGGCCCCCTCCAGGGTCCGGTAGTTGGTCATGGTCTTCTCCCCCGTTCCGCTCGATCTCCGCTGGCGCCGCGGATGTGCCATAGTGCGGCGGATGCGACAAGAGAGCGCGCACCGGAACCCGCAAGAATCGGTTGAAGCGGCCGGCGCCCGGTGCATGTTGATGGTATGAGCACAGCCGCCTCCCGCGCCGCCATGGTCGGCTTCGACATTGGACAGGGAACCCGGATCGCCTGGTATCTCGGACACTATGCCGCCACCCGGGCCTGGTTCTCACGCATCGAGCCGACGCGGACCCGGCCGAGCCCTCGGGCGCGGCTAGCCGGCGCCCGGATCCAGGGCGCGCTGGCCCGGGGCGCGCTCGAGCTGATGCGCCAGGATGCCCGCAACGTGCGTCGCGGCATTTATCCGGTGCCCTCGGACACCGCGCCGCGCGCCGGTGCGGTGGCCGAAATCGCCGGATACTGGCGCGACCTGCCGAAGGTGGCGTTGCGCCGCCGCACCCGGACGGCCCAAGAGCCGTTTGCCGACGGTGAAGCCCGCGACGCCTATCCCCGCTACTACCTGCAGAACTTTCATTTCCAGTCCGGCGGCTGGCTGAGCGCGGAATCCGCCGCCCTGTACGACACCCAGGTCGAGGTCCTGTTCTGCGGCCTGGCCCAGGCGATGCGGCGCCAGGGGGTGGTGCCGGTCGTCGATTGGCTGCGTGCCAACAGCGCCCCAGACGGAGCGGGCAAGCGGCTCGTGGACCTCGGGACCGGTACCGGGGCCATGGTGGCGGCGCTGCGCGATGCCGCGCCGGCCCTGGAGATCACCGGGCTCGATCTGTCGCCGGCCTACCTGGAGCGGGCCCGCGATCATCTCGGCGGCGACGCGGCGGCCTGGCTGCAGGCCCCGGCGGAGGCCATCCCGCTGGACGACGCCTCGACCGACCTGGTGACCGCCACCTATCTGTTCCACGAGTTGCCGAAGAAGATCCGCATCCAGGTCCTGGCCGAGACCCGGCGGATCCTGAGTCCGGGCGGCCGGTTCGTCCTGACCGACTCGCTGCAGCTCGGCGACACACCGCTCCTGGATCCGGTGCTGAGCAGCTTCCCCGAGCAGTTCCACGAGCCCTACTACGCCGACTGGATCGCCGGCGGCACCGAGGCCCTGCTCACCGAAGCCGGTTTCCGGGTCGTCGACACCCGGCCCGCCTATCTCTCCAAGGTCTTCGTCGCCGAGCGGGCCTGACCGGATCCCGGCCATCGCTGCGCTCTGCCGGGATGACGGCGGAGAGGACCCGTCATCCCGGTTCGACCGGAAGGTCGAGACCGGGACCTCATGGGACGGCGGGGTCCCGGCCGTCACCCGCATCGGAGTGCGGGCTCCCCCCGGATTTAATCCGGGGGGATGACGGTGGAAAGCGGATCACCCCCTCACGTCATCCCGGTTCGACCAGCGGTCGAGACCGGGACCTCATGGGACGGCAGAGTCCCGGCCGGCTCTGCGCACCGCCGGGATGACGAATGTCGATGCAGCTTTATTTGTAAGGATCCGCCGCGTCGCGCAGTCCGTCACCGAAGAAGTTGAACGCCAGCACCACCATGATCACCGGGATCACCGACGTCATGATCCACGGATACAGTTCGACGGCGTTGATGTTCTGGGCCTCGGTGAGCAGGACACCCCAACTGGTGATCGGCGGTCTGAGCCCGAGGCCGAGGAAGGACAGGGCCGTCTCGCCGAGGATCATGGTCGGGATCGACAGGGTGGCCGAGGCAATCAGATGGCTCATGAAGCTCGGCAGCAGGTGGCGGCCGATGATCCGGGTCGGCTTGGCCCCCATCAGCTCGGCGGCGACGCAGAAATCCTCCTCGCGCAGACTGAGCAGTTTCGAGCGCACCGCTCTTGCAAGTCCGGTCCAGTCGAGCAGTCCGAGGATCAGGGTGATCCCGAAATAAACCAGGATCGGTGACCAGGTCACCGGCAGCGCCGCCGACAGCGCCATCCACAGAGGCAGTTCCGGGAATGACCGGATGACCTCGATCAGCCGCTGCACGGAGGAGTCGACCCAGCCGCCGTAGTAGCCGGCCAGGCCGCCGATCGCGATGCCGAGCACGAAGCTGACGGCGATGCCGATCAAGCCCACGGTCAGCGAGATCCGGGTGCCGTAGACGATGCGCGAGAACATGTCCCGGCCCAGCCGGTCGGTGCCGAGCAGGAACAGGGTGCCGCCCTCGGCCGGGCAGATCAGGTGGGTATCGGCATCGAACAGGCCCCAGAACTTGTAGGGATCGCCGGAGCAGAGGAACCGGATCGGCTGCACCTTGTCCGGGTTCGGCGTGTAGACCCGCTTCAGGGTGCGCAGATCCAGCTCGTAGTCGAAGCCGAACACATAGGGGCCGACGAAACGCCCGTCATGGAACAGGTGCACGCCCTGGGGCGGGGCGTAGATGTGGTCGGTGTGGCGGGTCGCGAGCGCGTAGGGGGCGATCAGCTCGGAGATCAGGATCGAGGCATACAGGAACGCCAGAAACAGGCCGCAGACGACGGCGAGCCGGTGACGCTTGAGCTTCCACCACATCATCCGCCACTGGGACGCCATGTAGTAGCGTTCCTGCTCCGGCGTCAGGGTGTCGTCCTGGTGCGGATCGAACGGGGCGGTGTCGACGAAATGCCGCGCCTTGGGCCGTGGCGGGGTGCCGGACACGCTCATCGCGCGGTCCCCCCACCGAGCCGGATGCGCGGATCAAGCCAGGCCAAGGCCAGATCGGACAGCAGCATGCCGAAGACCGTCAGAATGGCCAGGAACATCAGGAACGATCCGGCGAGGTACATGTCCTGGCTCTGCAACGCCCCGATCAGCATCGGTCCGGTTGTCGGCAGCGAGAGCACCATCGCCACGACCGCCGACCCGGACACCACCTGGGGCAGCATGTTCCCGATATCGGCGATGAACGGGTTCAGCGCCATGCGCAGCGGGTACTTCATCAGCGCCCGGAACGGCGGCAACCCCTTGGCCCGGGCCGTGATGACGTACTGCTTCTGAAGCTCATCCAGCAGGTTGGCGCGCAGCCGGCGAATCATGGCGGCGGTTCCGGCGGTGCCGATCACCACCACCGGTACCCACAGATGTTCGAGCACCGAAAGGATCTTGCCCCAGGTCCACGGCTGGTCGATGTAGCTCGGGTCCATCAGGCCGCCGATCGAGGTCCCGAACCAGACATTGGCGAAGTACAGCAGGATCAGCGCCAGCAGGAAGTTCGGCGTCGCCAGCCCGAGGAAACCGATGAAGGTGAGCGAGTAGTCGCCGACGCTGTACTGGTGGGTCGCCGAGTAGATCCCGATCGGGAACGAGACCAGATAGATGAAGAAGATCGTCGTGAAGTTCAGCACAATGGTCAGAGCCACGCGATCGCCGACCACATCGGTCACCGGCAGCTGATACTCGAAGCTGTAGCCGAAATCGCCCTGCAGCATGCCGAACGCCCACACGACGTATTGCTGCCAATACGGCTTGTCCAAACCGTATTGCGACCTGAGCGCGTCGATCTTCGCCTGATCGACCGCCTCTCCCTGGCTCTCCATCTCGGCGATCAGGGTCGACAGGTAGTCGCCCGGCGGCAGCTGAATGATGATGAAGGTGATGATGCTGATGGCGACCAGTGTGGGCACCATGATCAGCAGGCGGCGGGCGAGATAGTCGATCACAGGGCTACCTCCGATCCCGAACGGCGGCGGTCAGCACCTCTTCGGAAGTGCGCGGCCGCGCCGGGCCGAGGAAGAAGGTATCCGGCCGGTAGATCCCGAAATGGGCGCCAGGATCCCAGTTGTAGACCCCCTGGACCGGCACGTTGTGCAGTTCCAGGTCGACGACCACCGGCTGCAGCACGCCGGCGACCAGCCCGATCGTGTAGACCTGATCGGTCCAGATCTTGAGCATACGATGCCAGATCTCGGTCCGGCCCGCGACGCTCTGGCTGCCGCGCCACTCGTCATAGAGGGAGAGAAGCTCCGTCGCCTCGGGCAGATCCGGCGCCTCACCCGCCTTGCCCTTGGTCTGGTAATACTGTCCCCAGCGCGGCCACATGTACTGGGTCTGGGCGGTCGGCGCGAACTCGCTGGGGCTGGAGTTGGCGCTCGGAACGCCGTTCTCGAGACCGAACCAGACCGCCATCATGGTCTGACCCGCGAAGATCCGGTTGCGGAAGACCGTGCGCTCCGACGGCCGCGTGTAGAGCTTGATCCCGGCACGAGCCCAGGTGTCGTGCAGCAGTTCGAGCAGGTCGGTCTCCTCCGTGCTCTCGCCGGCGGTCTCGACGATGATCTCCGCCGGGCGACCGTCAGGCAGCAGGCGGATCCCCTGGTCGTTCCGCTCCGTCAGGCCGATCTCATCCAGCAGCCGGTTGGCGGCCTCGAGGTTGAACGCGGCCCAGCGATCCCGGTACTCCGCCCGATACAGCGGCGAGTCGGGCAGGATCGTGTTGTTGCCGCCGAGCGCCAGGCCGAAATAGATCACCTCGTTGATCTCGCGGCGATTGACGGCGAGCGACAACGCCCGCCGGAACCGCACGTCGCGCATCAGAGCGCGCCACTCGGGATCCTCGATGTTCAGGTTCGGGTAGAGGGCGACATGCGCCCCCTTGGCGGTCCGCCAGAGATAGGTCTCGTACCCGCCCCGTTCCTCGCCCTGACGCAGGAAGGTGTAGTCGTCGAACGACAGGTAGCGGGCCTGCAGGCTGCTCTCCCCGGCTCCTGTCTTGGCCGGGATCAGCCCCGACGAGGCGATCTGGAAGACCACCTTGTCGATATACGGCAGCTGGCGGCCGGTGCTGTCGACCTTGTGGTAGTAGGGATTGCGCTCGAACACGAAACGGTTGGACGGCGGTTTGGTGGTGGCCCGCCAGGGCTGCAGGGTCGGCAGGGTCGGATTGTCGAACTTGTACATGTTGTCGGCCCGATTGTGCAGCTGCGCCCAGCTGCGCGCCTGGGCTTCCTCGACATGGGCCTTGAGTTCGTCCTGGTCGGCATAGCGCGTGTGATAGCGCTTCAGGTAATGCGCCGGCCGGTACAGATAGAGCGGCCGCGCGCCGGCCAATTTAGGCAGAAAATCCGGGTTCGGCTGAGTCCAGCTGTAGCGGACCCGGGTCGACGACAGAATTTCGACCAGCGGCGCCTCGCCATTCACCAGCAGGCTGCTCGGCGGGCCGGTCGGCGACAGCTCCTCGTTATTGGCGACGTCTTCCCAGAAGTAGCGGAAGTCCTCGGCCGTGAACGGTGCTCCGTCCGACCAGCGATGGCCCTCACGCAGCACGAAGGTGAAGGACCGGTTGGCGTCGACGATGACCTCGGCGGCCAGGTCCGGCTGCAGCTCGAACGTGGCCGGATCGTAGCCGAGCAGCCGGGCGTAGCCGTAGACCACCATCTGGCGTGAATCCTTGGCGCGCCCCATGACCATCTCGAGGGTGCCGCCGTAGCTTCCAGGCTCCTTGTTCTCGTCCGCGAGATCGACGACCAGCGGTTCGGTTGGAAGCCGTGCGGCCATTTCCGGCAGCGCACCGGATCCCACCCGATCAGCCAGCACCGGGGGTTCAGCGGCGCCGGCCGGGGTGCCGAGCATCGCTGCCGTCACCAGCGCGCCGGCATAGACTGCCTGACCCGGGAGCAGGGTTCTGATCAACCTCGACACAGCCTTCATGAAGCCAGCCTCAGCTTGAGTATTTTCTGGTCAGCACGCACGAAATGGCCGTCCCCGAGTTCGACGAACGCGGGGTCGTGGGCATCATCGACGGTGAACGGTGCCGGCCAGGCCGACGGGATCGACGCGCGGCCGTCCATCACCTTGTCGAAGTCCAGCGGATTGTCGAGGTTGGGATCCGGCACCGCCGCCAGCAGGGCCTGGGTGTAGGGATGGACCGGATCGCGGAACAGGATTTCGCGCGGGGCGAGCTCGACGATCCGGCCGGCACACATCACGGCAATCCGGTCCGCCACGTAGTCGACGACGGCCAGATTGTGGCTGACGAAAAGATAGGTCAGCCCGAGGCGTTCCTTCAGATCCTTCAGCAGGTTGAGCACCTGTGCCTGGATCGAAACGTCGAGGGCGGAAACCGGCTCGTCGCAGATCAGCATGCGCGGTCGCAGTGCGAGCGCCCGGGCAATCCCGATGCGCTGGCGCTGCCCGCCGGAGAAACTGTGCGGATAGCGGTTGAGGTGGCGCACGTTCAGGCCGACCAGATGCATCAGTTCGGCCACCATCTCGCGGCGCCAGGCATCGGTGCCGATGCCGTGAATGACCAGCGGTTCGGCGATGATGTCGAACACCGTCATCCGTGGATTCAGGGATGAGAACGGGTCCTGGAATACGAACTGCAGCTTGCGCCGGAACCCGGTGAGCCCCTCGCCCGACAAGTCGAGCACGTCGGTGGACACATCGCCGTCGCAGAACGTCACCTTTCCGTGGTCGGGCGTCAGGGCGCGCATGATGACTTTGGACAGCGTTGTCTTGCCGCAGCCCGATTCCCCGACCAGGCCGAGGCATTCGCCCTGCTTGACGGTGAACGACACATCGTCGAGCGCCTTGACCGTCTGCCGGCTGCCGGAGGTCCAGCCCCCCTTGCGGATCCGGTAGGTCTTCGACACACCCTCGACCGCCAGCATCGGCTGCTCGACGTTCGGTTCAGGAGCCGCCTGTTCAGCCAGCAGGTGGCCGGTTTCCGCCTTGATCTCGCGCAGCGGCTGAAGCCGTTCCCCCGGTTTCATGTCGAACCGCGGCACCGCCGCCATCAACGCTTTCAGGTAGGCGTGCTGCGGCCGGCGGAAGATATCCTCGACATCGCCGGATTCCATGATCCTGCCGCGATACATCACCACCACTTCCTCGGCGATGTTGGCGACCACCCCGAGATCGTGGGTGATCATCAGCATCGCCATGTGCAGCTCGCTCTGCAGGTCCTTTATGAGACGCAGAATCTGCGCCTGGATCGTCACGTCGAGGGCGGTGGTCGGCTCATCGGCGATCAGCAGCGCCGGGCGGCAGACCAGGGCCATCGAGATCATCGCGCGCTGGCGCAGGCCGCCCGACAGCTCGAACGGATAGGTCTTCAGCGCGCGTGCCGGATCCGGAAAACCGACCATCCGGAGCATGTCCTGGGTCAGTTCCGTCGCCTCACGCCCGGAAACCTCTCGGTGCAGCAGCAGCGCTTCTCGAATCTGGTCGCCGACGGTGTGCAGCGGCGACAGAGAGGTCATCGGCTCCTGAAAGATGATCGAGATCCGGCCCCCGCGCAGATCCCGCATTTCGCGGCCATCGGCGGGCAGGCGGACAATATCGGTGATGGTGCCCGGCTTGTCCGGGTCGGCGAACAGGATCGACCCGCCGAGCACCCGGGCCGGACGCGGCAACAGGCCCATGATCGCCTGGCTGACCACTGACTTGCCCGAGCCGGATTCACCGACCAAAGCGACCGTCGCCCCCCGGCGGATCTGGAAGTTCACGCCGTCGACGGCGATCAACCGGCCCTCCGGCAGGTCGAAACCGATCCGCAGGTCATTCACCCGCAGAAGTGGGGTCGTGCGATCCAAGTTCAGGCCCCCTCGCGCCCGCCGGCCGGGCCTGCGCCCTCGCCGTCGGATCCCGTGTCTGTGTCGGCGGTCTCCTGCGCTGGCCCCAGCAGTCCCAGCGCGCGCAGATTGTCCTGTGTGGTCGGCGACAGTTCAAGTGCGTTCCGGCGGGCCACCAGAAAGCAATGCCGGGCCACGGTGTCGAAGTCTTCCAGGGAGGACTCCATGGCCAGCCGGCGTGCGCCGTCGCCGACCTTCAGTTCCATCCAGCCGCCTTCCTTGTCGCGCCGGGTGGAGAAGTACCGCAACTCGAACTCGCGCATGTCGTCCCATGGAATTGTCAGCGCCCGCGGCCCGACCCGGCGAATGCTGCTTGCGTCGATCTCGATCGCTTGGCTGGCCCGCATCCAGGTGCGCACGACATAAATGCCGAACAGGGTTGCCAGGCCGGAGAAGATCACCGTGATCGTCGTGGCCAGCGGCGTTGCCACCAGGGGCAGACCGGTAACCGCCAGGCCGACGCCGCCCCGGGCATAGTCTGCGACAATGGCGCCGCGCGGATAGCGGTGCGTCGTCAATGCGGTCTCCTTTTCACCCCGTGGCAACCAACCGACGCAAGCGCCTCGGTCGGCGACAGCCACTGAACCGCCGGATGCGCGCCCAGAATCGAGAACAATCCGTGCCACTCGGCCCAGTCCCGCCCGCCGGTGTCGCGGTGATGGGACAGGATTCCGACCGGTCCGTCCACCCCGACGTGCCTCACAAGCTGGGCAGCGACGGCCTCGGCCGGCAGGGCCCGGCGTCCACCGCGCCAGTCGATCAGATCGACATGGGTGTCGAGGCGCGGCACGCCGGCCCTCGCCGGGGCCTTGCCGGCTGCCGCAAAGGCAGACAACGCCGTCATTCCGGTGCGCCCGAGTGCCGCGGCCAGATCGTCACCCAGCCGGTTCCAGGGCGGGACGAAACAGCTCACCGCGCGCCCGCCGGCCAGCGACTGCAGCCGGGTCCACGCCCGCTCAACCTCCGCCAGGCGATCCACCAAGGGTCGATGGGGTCCGAATTCGCTCTTCTTCTCGTCCGCCGGAGCATGGTTGGCGTGGCACCAGCCGTGCACGAACAACGCGGCCGAGGTGCCGTCCAGCGCCGCCACGGCGGCCGGTTCGAGACCGTGCGGGATCGCCGCCAGCGCGGGGCTGATGGCGTGCTCGCCCAAGGCGTCGAGCAGCCGGTCCAGCGCCTCTCCCGGGCGCTGCAGATCATCGTCCCGCCACCACAGCCGAAGGCGCTGGTTCCGTGCCGCGCAGGCATCGAGGTCCCGGCGCAGCGCGTCGACCGCGGTCACGCCCGCACCTGTTCCGCCACCAGCGACGCCGTTCGGGCAGCCCCGTCCAGGTCGACCAGCGGACCGGCCACCCGAGGGCGCCGGTGCGCCCGTTCCATGGCCGCCGCGAGGGAGTCGGCGGACAATTCTGCTTCCGTAACAACCTCGAGCGCGCCGGCCGCCTGAAGAAGGTCGGCGCGCAGGCGCTGTTCGGTCTCCACGCCGCCCTCGTAGGGCACGACCACGGCGCGGGTGCGCGCCGCCAGCAGTTCCAGCAAGGTGTTGTAGCCGGCCTGCGAGATCGAGAGCGCGCAGCGGGCCATCAGCGCCGGTAGGTTGGGAACGCTGCGGTCGATCCGCGTACCGGCGGGCACGCACGCCTCGATCGCCTGGACGGCTTCCGGCTTCATGTGGTGTCCGGTGACCAGATGCCAGGGGCGGTCGGTCATCGGCAGATCCGGCATCATCCGCGCGACCGCCGGCATGAACCGGTCGCCGACGCCGCCGCCTCCGGTCGAGACCAGGACCGGTCCGGACTCCGAGGGGTCGTCGGCCGGAACCGCGATGTCGTCGGCGTTCACGACGTACCCGGTGTAGTGAAACTCCACCGTGATCTGGTCGACCATCGGAAAGGTCCGGTCCAGTGTGATCAGGTTAGGGTCGGCGTGGATCAGGGCCGCGTCGTAGTAGGCGTTCAGGGTGTCGACGATCTCCTGGTTGCGATCCCGCCGGGGTTTGGTGACCAGGATGTCGCGCATCGACGAGAAAACCCGCGGGCGCCAGGGGGCGGCGCGCGCCCGGCCGAGCAGAGGCAGCAGCTCGAAGCGCATCTGCCGGCGCCCGAACGGAAACAGCTCGGTGATCACGGCGGCGGGCTTCAGCTCCTCGAACAATGCGAGCAGCCGATCCCGGCGCGCATCGCGGAACGCGTCGTCGATTGGTCGGTCCTCGGCATCGACCAGGACCTTGAAGTCGTCGTCCAGGGTCCGAACCGCCGGCAACTGCACCAGCCGGGCACCGCCCAGCGGCAAGTCCGGCACCGGCATGCCGCCCGACACGAACGCGACGTCCATGCCGTCGGCGACCAGGGCCCGGGCCACCGCCGCGGCCCGACGCAGGTGGCCGATGCCCAGCAGGTTCTGGACGTACAGCATGACGGTGGGGCGGCTCATGTCTGTCCTTTCAGCAGCAGGTTGGCGCGGATCAGACTCACGCCGCCGGAACGGTCGAGTGCGAACAGGTGAAGGGCCGACCAGTCGAGGCGAACCGGCGGCCGGCCGAGCATGGGCCAGCCGGTCGCCAGCGACAAGATGGCCCGGATGACGCCTTTATGGGTGACGACGCCGGTGTCAATTCCTTCCGACGCTAGGCGTTTCAGCCATGGCGCCAGGCGTTGCTGCACCATACGGGGGCTCTCACCGCCGGGCGGCTGCAGATCCAATCCGCGGGCCTCATTGGCGGCGACGCCCGCCGGATCCTCGTCCCGGATCTCAGCCAACCGCCGGCCTTCCCAGGCGCCGAAGTCCATCTCGACTACCACCGGGTCCGGCTGCGCCGGCAGTCCCAGCAGATTGGCGGTCTGCCGGGCCCGTGCCAGGGGGCTGCAGAACCAGCGCAGGTCGCCAGCCTCGGCCGGCAACGACCAACCCGCGACCTCGGCTTCCCCGTACGCCGACAACGGGATATCGCTGCGGCCCTGCAGACGCTTCTCGGCATTCCAGTCGGTCGGACCGTGGCGGATCAGGGCGAGACGCATGCAGGACGCTCCGGCACCAGGTCGGCGAGGGCGGCGCCGAGCCGCGCGGCCGCCGATTCCCGACTGTGGTCGCGCCGGACGACCGAAGCCGCCAGCCGAGCCATGGCCCGCCGCCGGTCGGAATCCGCCAGCAGGTCCGAGACCGCGCCCGCGAAGGCGGCCGCGTCGCCCTCCGGCGCCAGCAACCCGGTCTCGCCATGGCGCACGATCGCTGCCACATCGCCCGCGGCTCCGGCCACCACCGGCAGCCCCGACCCCTGGGCCTCGAGCAGCGCCATGCCGAAGGCTTCATTGATGGCGGGCCAGACCAACAGATCGCTTTCTGCGTAGCACGCGCGCAGGGCGCTCTCGTCCAGCTGACCAGCAAACCTGACCTGATCGCCGAACCGGGCGAAGGAGGCCGCGATCTCCGGACGGCTGGGACCGTCGCCGACCAGCGTGAGACGCCAGGGCGGCGGCACCGCGGCCATCGCTTGGGCCAGAACAAGAAACGATTCTGTCTTGTCGCCGGGCCGCATCATCCCGACGGCCAGAAGTTCGGGACATGTTGTCGGATCGGCTGTCGAACCGGCAGCCGGATTGACCGCCGGGTCCGGCAGTTCGGCCGTATCCAGAAACGGCGGCAGGTCGAGATACCCGGCCCCGGCCTTCAGTTCCGGCGTCACCAGAACCCGGTCACGCCGGTTGAAGCCGATGACCAGATCGGCGCGCGCCAGGGCCGAGAGAACCGCCCGGTGGCCCTGATCCCAAGGCCCGCCGGCCCGCTTGTGGGCGACCGACGCCTCGGCGACGACATAGGGAATGGACAGGGCGTCGGCCACCAGCGGCCCGATCGTGTCGGGGGCCTTGTAGTAGAGGTGGTAGGTCATCCAGAGGTCGGGACGCGGTCGGCGACCGGCGCGCACCCGGGCGACGAACCGATGGGCCAGCCGCTCACCAAGCTCGGCAAACCGGATCTGGCGGTGCAGATCGCCATCGGCCACGCGGGTGCGCAAACGGGCCGCGATCTCGACCGGACGACCGCCCAGATTGAGCGCCTGGATCAGAAGGCGGGCGACCCGCCGGTCGCCCGACGGTGTCGGCGCGTCCGGCGGCTTCAGGGGGGCGTAGAAAGCGACCGTCACGCCGCGTCGGGGCGGCGGAGCGGGTCCAGCCCGAATCGCCGCGCCAGCCTGTCCAGGCCCGTATCGGCATCGAAATGATCCCGCACACGGGCGCAGCCCCGGTGCGCCAGATCGGCCCGACCCTGGGAATCGCGGATCAGCTCGGTGATGGCGCCGGCGAGCGCCGCCGGGTCGCTCGTTGCCACCAGACGCCCGGTCACCCCGTCCTCCACCAGTTCGGGGATGGCCGAAACCCGGGTCGCCACGACCGGAACCGCCATCGCCTGAGCTTCCATCAGGACATTGGGCAGGCCGTCCCGGTCACCATCGCCGGCGACCTTGCTGGCCAGAACGAACAGATCCGCATCCTCCAGCAGGGCCAGAACGTCCGCCCGGGGTCTCGCGCCCAGCCAGGTCACCCGATCGACGATGCCGAGATCGGCGGCCTGGCGCTTCAGCGCCCCGGACAGCGCGCCGCCGCCGACATGCTGAAACCGCCAGTGGATCGCCTCCGGCAGGCGCGCCAGGGCGTCGAGCAGATCGTCATACCCCTTCTTCTCGACCGCGCGTCCGATCGAGACGATGGTCACAGGGTTATCCGGATCGCCGCCGTCGCGCAGCGGACGAGGTGTGGATGGCGGAAACCCGCGGGTGTCCAGCCCGTGGTAGAGCAGCTCGACCCGTGACGGGTCCGGGGCCAGGGCCGCCAGGTGGTCGGCACCGACGCCGGTGCAGGTCACCGCCCAGGCGGCGTCGGCCAGTTTCTCGCGCTTTTCCCAATCCGGGATCGTCCAGATGTCCTTGGCGTGGGCCGAGACCGACCAGGGTCGGCCGGTCATGATGGCCGCGTACCGGGCGACCGAGGCCGGCGTGTGCAGAAAATGGACGTACAGATGGTCGATCTCGGGCTCGAGTTCGGCGGCCAGCACACAGGCCTGCCCGAACCGCCGCACACGGTTCGGTGTCGGATCGCGGCGCAGGTCGGCCAGCCAGATCGACCGGGCCCTGGCATATCCGGCAAGCCGTCGTACCCGTCGCCAGCCCCGCCAGACCCGGCCCGGCTCCTGGTAGAGGTACTCCGGCAGGTAGTCGACCGGTGCGGTGATTTCGTCATGCACCGGGTGGGTTGCGCGATCTGTCGGGTGACGCAGGGAGACGATGCGAAAATCGAGACCCCGGCGCTGCAGACCGGCAAGCTCCTGGGCGATGAAGGTTTCCGAGAGCCTCGGGTAGCCTTTGACCACGACCGCGACCCGGCGTGGAGTTGGACGCGTCATGCCGTACGTCGCCGGTCGGTAACGGTCTCGCGCCCGTCGATCCACCGCTGCGTCAGGTTGGCCACCTGCCGCAATCCGTCGAGCAGCGGCAGCGTGCTGGCATTGCTCGGGATCTTCTGCCCCGGCAGATGGCGCAGGGCATCGGCCATCCGGCGCGGATCGCGGTCACCATCGTCCACCAGCATGCGGACCATGCCGAGCTCCTCTGCCCGCCGGGCCCGGATGTACTGTTCAAGCCGCGGCTCGGTGCGGGGCACGATCACGGCCCGTTTGTCGAAGGACAGGATCTCACAGAACGTGTTGTAGCCGCCCATCGCGACGATGCCGGCGCAGCGCGCCATCAGCGCCTCGATCCGGCTGTCGAAGGTGATGGCCTCGACGCGGTTGAGCCGCTCGGCACGCTCCATGAACTCGTGCTGCTGCTTCTGGGGCATAAAGGGGCCCAGCACCAGCAGGGCCGGATAGGGCAGTTCGGGATCGTATTCATAGGCGCGCAGCACCCAGTCCATCACCGGTTCGCCGTCGCCCCCGCCGCCGGCGGTGACCAGCAGGAAGGGATCGTCGCCGAACGGCAACGCCGAGGTCATCGGCACCGGCAGCGAGACATGGCGGCGCAGATAGCCGGTGTAGCGAGTCTTCAGGCGGACCTCCGGCGGAATGTCGAGCCCGTCATAGGGATCGCAAACCTCCCTCAGGCCATAGACCCAGACCTCGTCATAGAGGTCCTGCAGGGCCGGCAGCACCTTCTTGCGCGCCCATTCCTGTTCGAGCAGCTCAGGCTCGTCCATCACGTCGCGCATGTCCAGCACCAGAGGGGTTCCCCGGGCCTTCAGCATGTCCAGCGTGTCCTTGACCTCGCCACGCAGGCCAAGCGGCTCCTTGTCGACGATTAACACGTCCGGATCGAACACTTCGGCGGTATGTCGGATGATCGCGCTCCGCAGGACGACGGTTTCCTCGATGTCGAGATGCAGGGACAGCGAGGTGTAGTCACCGTTGCGCAGCTTGATGACCCCGGGAATACGGACGAAGTCGACCCGGTTTCGGAAGTCGAAGCTGCCGATGATCGGAGAGCCGGACAGGATCAGCACCGACAGATCGGCGTTCTCCTCAACCAGCGCATGGGCGATGGCACGGCACCGGCGAAGATGGCCGAGCCCCATCGTGTCATGGCTGTACATCAGAACGCGGGCGGTTCCGCGCCGCGCCGTCGACGCCTCCGTCGGCGCCGTCGATCTGGTCATCGCCCTATCGCCGCTTCCGTATGGTCTCCGAACCGGAGCACTCCCGCGCCGGACTATTGCACATCGCCTGTCGGGGAGAAACGGTAAGCTTTTGATTGGGCGAATGGTTGCGCCAGATCATGCGGTGCAGCAGGATCGCGCCGGACCGCATACGAATACCCCATGCGGCGGGCAGTGGAGGCGGCGACAATTCCGATGGAACCGACGATCTATCGTTTCATCTTTCGGTATTCCAAGCCGCAGCAGATCGTCCTGCTGAGCCTGACGCTGATCTCGTTCCCGTTCCTCTATTTCTCCCTCGACCTGCCCAAGCGGATCATCAACGACGCGCTCGGCGCCAAAGGGTCGACCGAGTTTCCGGTTGTCACCTTCGGGTACGAGTTCACCCAGCTCGAATACCTCTGGACCCTGTCCGGGATGTTCCTGGCGCTGGTCTTCATCAACGGCGGGTTCAAGTACTACATCAACGTCTACCGCGGCCGGATGGGCGAGCTCATGCTGCGTCGGCTGCGCTATGAGCTCTATTCTCGCATCCTGCGATTCCCGCTGCCGCATTTCCGCCGGGTGAGCCAGGGCGAGATCATTCCGATCGTGACCGCCGAGGTCGAGCCACTGGGCGGGTTCATCGGAGATTCGATCTCTCTGCCGGCCTTCCAGGGCGGGACGCTGCTGACAATCCTGGCCTTCATGTTCGTGCAGGACCCGATCCTGGGGCTGGCCGCCATCGCGCTGTCGCCGATCCAGGCCTACATCGTGCCGAAGCTTCAGCGCCGGGTGAACAATCTCGGCAAGCAGCGGGTCCGGGCCGTGCGCGTGCTGTCCGACCGGATCGGTGAAAGCATCTCGGGGGTACAGGAAGTCCACGCGAACAACATCGCCCGGCTGATGCTGGCGCGGTTCACCGATCAGCTCGGTCGCATTTATGACATCCGGTTCGAGATCTATCGCCGCAAGTTCGTCATCAAGTTCATCAACAACTTCATCGCCCAGCTGACCCCGTTCTTCTTCTATTCGATTGGCGGTTATCTGGTGATCACCGGCAGCCTCACCCTGGGCGCGCTGGTCGCGGTGCTGGCCGCCTACAAAGACATTTCCGCACCCTGGAAAGAGCTGCTGACCTACTACCAGCGCAAGGAAGACGCCCGTATCAAGTACGAGCAGGTGATCGACCAGTTCGACCTGCCGGACATCATGGACGAGGAGATGCAGCTCGCCGAGCCGGAGGTCATTCCGGCGCTCGAGGATGAGCTGCGCACCAGCAATCTCGGCCTGCTGGACGATGATGGAGAGTCCCTGTTCGAGTCGGTGAACCTCACCGTCCCCGGCGGCACCCACCTGGCGCTCACCGGCGACGGTGGCGGCGGGCAGGAATCGGTGGCGACCGTGCTGGCGCGTCTGCTGCCGCCGTCCAGTGGCGGCATCTTGATCGGCGAGCTTGATCTGCTGACCCTTCCCGAAGCCGTGACCGGCCGGCGCATAGGTTATGTCGGCCCGAGTACCTATGTATTTAGTTCGACAATTCGCGAGAACCTGCTGATGGGGGCGATGCATCGGCCCCTCGGCGGCGAGCGGAGCGATTCGGAGGTACGCGAAGCCTTGGACAACGCCGGCAAGGCGGGGAACTCCCAGGATGATCCCGGCCGCGACTGGGTCGACACCGACACGATTGGGGTCGACTGTCCGGCGGCGGTTGTCGGCCGCCTGATCGAGGTTCTGGACATCGTCGGCCTGTGCGACGACTGCTACACGCTCGGCCTACGCGGCACAATCGACCCCGAGGAACGGCCCGACATCGCCGAGCGGATCCTGTCGGCGCGGCGCGCGTTTGCGGCTAAGCTGGCGGAAGATCCCAAACTGGCAGATCTGGTCGAGCCATTCGCCGCCGACCACTACAACACCAATGCGACGCTGGCCGAGAACCTGCTGTTCGGCACACCAGTCGGTCCGGATTTCGCCGCCGAAGCGATCGCGTTCCATCCCTACGTACAGGCGACGCTGGACGGGGTCGGGCTGACCGACGATCTCATCAAGATCGGCCGGGACGTGGCGGCGACCATGGTCGAGCTGTTCGCGGATCTGCCTTCCGACCACGAGTTCTTCGCGCAATTCAGCTTCATCTCGCCGGACGACCTGCCGGAGTTTCAGACCCTGCTGACCCGGGTCGAACGGATGGGACTGGACGGCCTGGCCGAGGCCGACCGCAATCGCCTGCTGACCGTGCCCTTCCGCCTGATCCCCGCGCGCCACCGCCTCGGCATGATCGACGACGATCTGCAGCGCCGGGTCCTGGAGGCGCGGACCGCGTTTGCCGACAACCTGCTCGAGGATCTGCGGGGTTCGGTGGCGTTCTTCTCGAACGATGCCTACAACGCCGCCGCTTCCCTGCAGGACAACATCGTTTTCGGCAAGGTCGCCTATGGCCAGGCCGACAGCACCGCACGGGTGGGCGCCGTCATCGCCGACGTGCTGATGGCGCTCGACCTGCGCAACACCGTGATCGAGGCCGGTCTGGACTTCGAGGTCGGGATCGCCGGCGCCCGGTTGTCGGCGATTCAGCGGCAGAAGATCGGGATCGCCCGATCCCTGCTGCGCCGCCCCGACATCCTGGTCCTGAACGAAGCCGCCGCGGCGTTCGATGCGCCGTCCCAACGGCGCCTGGTCGAGCAGCTTCTGGAGGCGATGACCGGACGCACTGTGATCTGGACCACCCGTCAACCCGACATCGCCCGGATGTTCGACCGGATCGCCCTGATGCGGGGCGGGCGGCTTGCCGAAACCGGGTCGGTTGCAGATCTGGACCAGGAGGGGACAGCGTTCCGCGCGTTCGCCGCCAATGGCTAAAGGCGGGGCTGCCGCTCGCGGTGCCCGGCCGTGCATTGACCGGGGAGCCGGCCGCCGGGGCCGGAGCCTCAGCACAGGAGGAAACAGATGAGCCTCAACGAAGAGGTCGAACTGCTTCGACGCATTCCGCTGTTTGCGAAGATCGAGCCCTCGAAGCTGAAGCTCCTCGCCTTCACCTCGGAGCGCCTCACCTATCAGGGTGGCCAGAGACTGTTCGAACAGGGCGATGTCGGTGACGCGGCCTACATCATCATCGACGGCGAAGCGTCGGTGCGGATACGCACCGATGGCGGCGAAGTGCAGGTCGCCCAGTTGGGCAAAGGGGATGTGGTCGGCGAAATCGCGATCCTCTGCGACGTTCCGCGGACCGCCGCGGTCGAAGCAACCTCGACGCTGACGACCCTGCGGATCACCAAGGAGCTGTTTTTCCGGCTGGTCGGCGAGTTCCCGCAGATCTCGATTGAAATCATGCGTGAACTGGCGGCTCGCCTCGAGCGGACCAACGCCCAATTGCGGGAGGCCCTGAGCCGGACCGGAACATGAACCAGGCCGGAACATGAGGTAGATGGGAACGTGAGCCGCCTCGACAGCATGATCCGCCGCCTAAAGGCTCAGAAGGCGGCCCTGGAGCTCGCTGCCCACCACGTCGAAGACCGGCCGGGCATCGTTCTGGAATTCGGCCTCGGCAACGGGCGGACCTACGACCATATGCGCGAGATCCTCGACGGTCGCGAGATCTTCGTGTTTGACCGGCAGATCGCCGCCCACCCGAGCTGCGTTCCGCCCGACGGGAACCTGTATCTGGGGGACCTGTTCGAGACTTTGCCCCGGGCGATCGCGGACCTCGGCGCCACCGCCGTGGTGGCACATCTCGACATCGGAACCGGCGACCGGGAGGCCAGCAGCGCCCTCGCGACACGGGCCGCACCGATGGTGCTGCAGCTGATGGCAAGCGGCGGCGTCGTGGTCAGCGACCAGAACCTGGACGGACAGGCCGGCTTGGCTCCGCTGCCGCTTCCGGACGGTGTCGACCCCGGCCGCATCTTCCTCTACGAGCGCCAATAGCGGGACGCTGGCGCAAGTCCGCAACCTCGATCAGAAACGTCGGGTTAGGGTCCTCGTGGCATCGAGCCAGCCATCCCGGATCGCGCCACGTCTGTCGTGCCGGTCCGGATCAGAGGACACCTGTGCTTTGGACCGGTCGGCATGAGACGGAAGATAACGGACCAGAACTACGCCGCGCGCATCGATCGGGTCGCCGCGTATATCGGGGCCAATCTCGAAGCACCGCTCGACCTGCAGCGACTGGCGGAAGTCGCCTGCTTCTCTCCCTACCACTTCCACCGGATCTATCGGTTGACCATGGGGGAGACGCCGGACCAGACGGTGCGGCGCCTGCGGCTGCATCGAGCCGCCGTGGGCCTGCAGCAATCCGACATGCCGCTTTCGAAGATCGCCAGCGCGGCCGGATACGGCTCGCTGGAGGCCTTCACCCGGGCATTTTCCGCCACCTACGGCGTCAGCCCCACCACCTTTCGCGCCCAGCGGACCCATCACGGCCAGCCGCCCCACGCCCCGGAGATCATCGACATGTACCAGGTCACCGAAAAGCAGATCGACGCCCTCCGCCTCGCCGGCCTCACGCATCATGGCGCTTATAACGATATCGGAACGGTATTTGATCTGGTGTTCGCCTGGGCCGGCGCGCGCGGACTGATCGGCCCCGCCACCCAGGCCGTCGGAATCTTCTTCGACGATCCGGAAACCAAGCCGGCCAGCGCGCTGCGGTCCTTCGCTGGGATCACCGTCGCTGCCGATGTCGCGGGTGAAGGCGCCATCGAGATCAGCATCGTGGAGGCCGGGCCGGTGGCCTCGCTGATCCATCAGGGCCCCTACGCCGATCTGCCGGCCGCCTACCGCTACTTTTACGGCGAGTGGCTGCCGACCAGCGGGCGTGAACCTGCGGACCGGCCCTGTTTCGAGATCTACCTCAACAACCCCCGGGAGCTGCCGCCGACGGAGTGGCGCACCGAGATCTTTCTGCCGCTGGCCGCCTGACCAGCGCCCTGCTAGCCCGTTGAATCTGCTCTAGAGATCGAGGTCCACCACCACCGGCGCGTGGTCCGACGCTTTTTCCCAGCCCCGGGCGTCGCGGAGAACGTTGGCATTTCGTATCGAACTGGCCAGAGGGGGCGTGACCCAGACATGGTCCAATCGTCGGCCCTTGTCGGCAGCCGACCAGTCCCGCGCCCGGTAGCTCCACCATGTGTAAAGCCGCTCGGTCTCTGGAATGACGTGGCGCACCGCATCCGTCCAGTCCAAGGTGCGCTGCAGGCTGTCCAGGGCCTCAACCTCGATCGGCGTATGGCTGACCACATTGAGCAGCTGCTTGTGGGACCAGACGTCGGTCTCCAGCGGCGCGATGTTCAGGTCGCCGACCAGCACCATGGGATCGGACGCTTTACGTTCTGAGGTCAGCCAGGAATTTGTTTCGGTTAAGAAATCAAGTTTGTGCGCGAATTTCACATTGGCGTCGCGATCGGGGACGTCGCCACCGGCCGGAACGTAGAAATTATGCACCTCGGGCCCACCGTCGATCCGGGCTGCGACGTGGCGGGCATCCTGCTTGCCGCAGAATTCCCGGATTTCCGTTGCCACGATCGGTCGCCGCGAGAGAATCGCGACACCGTTGTAGCCTTTCATGCCGGTCAGCGCCTGGTGGGAGTAGCCGGCCTCGGCGATCGGCTTGGCCGGGAACTGATCGACCAAAGCCTTAGTTTCCTGCAGGCAGAGCACATCCGGCTGGACCTTCTCAAGCAACTGCAGGACCAGCGGAAGCCGGAGCCGGACGGAGTTGATGTTCCAGGTGACGATCCGCATGGCTAAACCAGCTTTACGTGCAGATCGGTCAACCCGTCGACATGGCCGTGCAGCACGTCGCCGCGCTCGGCGGCCGCAACGCCTTCCGGAGTTCCGGTGAAAATCAGGTCCCCCGGTGCCAGAGCCACCAGGCCGGACAGGTAGCTGATGGTCTCCGGAATCGACCAGATCAGGGCGGCAAGCGTGGATTCCTGCCGGCGCGTGCCGTTCACGTCGAGCCAGATGGCCGGATTCTCGAGCACACCGGTCTCGCTGATCGGATGAAGCGCGGCGATCGGCGCCGAGTGGTCGAATCCTTTCGCCATGTCCCAGGGCCGGCCCAGTTTCTTCGCTTCGCCCTGCATGTCCCGGCGGGTCATGTCGTTTCCCACGCCGTAGCCCCAGATACAGGCGTTTGCCGCCTCGACCGGGATTTCCGATCCGCCGCTTCCGAGGGCCACGACGAGTTCGATCTCGTGGTGGAGATCCTGGGTCGCGGAAGGGTACGGCATGTCGGCCCCGTCGCTCAAAAGCGCGTCCGCAGGCTTGGTGAAGAAGAACGGCGGCTCGCGGTCCGGATCGTGCCCCATCTCACGGGCATGGGCCGCATAGTTGCGGCCGACGCAGAACACCCGTCTGACGGGGAATCGGGCCTCCGAGCCGGCAACGGGGACGCTTGCCACGGTCGGCTGAGGTATCACATAATTCATTATCTTCTATACCTTTTTCGGTTCAATATATTGGATTTTTCGGCAGATTTACCGGCCGAGGCCGAGCTGGTGCCTCCAAGTCCGAGCGGCAACGGAGAGCGCGGGTGAATCCGCCGGAATCGGCCACCAGGGCGATTCGCGGCACGGCCGAACGACCGGCTCGCCATTTCACACCTCCCAGGCCGCCATTTCAAGGATCGAGAGGGGGTTACGACGGTCCTGCCGATCAACGGCGCGACGGGCGGCGCGGCTCCCTCCAAAGACCTTATATGGTGGGCATACCAGAGCAGTAGTGCTGAATAACCCATTGATTTTCTGCTCTTTCTACGAAACCGCTGTCGACGCCCCGAAATCCGCTCCGGGCGCGGCATACGCGCTGACGGCGGCACCAAAAGCCTCGAAGACCGCCCGATCGATCCCCGCAATCGGGCGCGGCCACTCCGGATGCCACTGCACGGCCAGGGCAAAGCCGGTGGCGGATGCGATCGAGACCGCCTCGACCAGCCCGTCGGGCGCCCAGGCCTCCGCCACAACCCCGTCGCCCAGCCGGTCGAGGCCCTGGCCGTGGAGGGAGTTGACAAGATGCGGGCCCGAACCGGCGATCCGCTCGAGCGCACCGCCGGCCCGGATCGAAAGGCCATGGGCCGGTCGGTACCGCCGGTCGTAGGGCACGTCGCGTCGCATCCGGTGGTCCAGCCTGGACGGATCGCCATGCACCTCCTGCAGCAGCGTTCCACCGAAGGCCACATTGATCTCCTGGATCCCGCGGCACACCCCGAGCAGGGGAACACCCGCCGCGACCGTGGCGCGGATCAGCGACAGGGTGACCGCGTCGCGGGCCGGGTCGTGGTCATCCGGCGTCACACTTGTTCCGCCATCGTATCGTTGTGGCTCGACATTGGACGGGCTGCCGGTCAGGAACAGCCCGTCCAGTCGCTGAACGAGGGTGGCCACATCGACCGGGTCCTCCAGGGCTGGAATCAACACGGGACAGACCCCGGCAACCTCGGCGACCGCCGTCACGTACTTTTCGCTGACCCGCTGAATCGCCCGGTTCTCCCCCTGCACCCGACAGGCGGTCACCCCGACCAGCGGCAGGTATCCTCTCACCGGACCCTCCTGCCCCATGCTGTTGCTGCCCCATGCTTTTGCTGCCGCCTGCGACCGGTCGCCGCTTGGCGGGCCCGGCGGACAATGCCATATCCGCTGGATGCAGGATATTGCCGCCAGCATCGACCTTGCGCTCCTGAAGGTGGGAGCCGTTGCCGCCTGGATCATCGTGATCGTCGCCGCCGAACGGCTGGTGCCGGCGGTGGCGCGCCGCGGCGGATGGACCCGGATCGGCCGCAACGCCGGCCTGTTTGCCATCAACATCGTTGCCTCTCGTCTGGCGGTGATCCCACTTACCGCGCTCGCCGCCGGTTTCGGCCCCGAATGGCGCCCCGATTGGCTCATCGGCGGATGGTCCCTGCTGATCGACCTGCTGATCCTCGATCTTTGGATCTACGCTTGGCATCTCGCCAATCACGGCCTGCCGCTGTTGTGGCGGTTCCACGAGATCCACCATCTGGACGAGTTCCTGGATGCGTCCTCGGCCGTGCGGTTCCATGTCGGCGAGGTTCTGTTGTCGGCTTGCGTGCGCGCCGTGGTGATCATCGCGCTCGACATTCCGCTGGCTTCGGTCCTGATCTTTGAGACGATGGTGCTGGTCGCCGCGATCTTCCAGCATTCCAATCTTCGCCTGCCTCGGGGTCTGGAACGGGCGCTGTCGATGGTGATCATCACGCCGTCGATCCACTGGGTGCATCACCATGCGGTCCGCATGGACACCGATTCGAACTACGGGACGACCTTGTCGGTGTGGGACCGGCTGTTCGGGACGCTGAGCCCGACGCCGCGCACGCCAGAGATGACGATCGGGGTCGAGCGGGCGTCGGATACCGGGCTGGCGGCCCTGCTGCTCCGGCCCCTGACCGGAGCCCCCGGCCGCCGCCAAGGCTAGGCCGATCTAAATCATAGAGTTAGAGCAGATTCACCGGTCAGATGGACCGCTGAAAGCGATCCCATCTGACCGGTGAATCTGCTCTAGCGGCCGATCTGATCGGCAGGCGCTTCGAAATCATTGGGCCGCCAGAGCGATGCCGGCAGATCGAGCCCAAAAACCGGGTCCAGCAGCGAGACCTTGACCTCGACGCCCTGGGAATCGGTGATCACCCACTGCTTGAGCGACAGCGGCCGGTTCTGGAACGCCAGAACCACCGTGCCCTGGTCGGGATCGTCGCGCTGGCGCAGGCGGACTCGCAGGACATTCGCCTGCCGGGTGATCTGCTCGACCACCAGGTCCCCGGTCAACGACACGTCCTCGTCGACCAGCACGCCGAGCGGCGACGCGCCCAGCGGGATCTGGGTGGTCTGCTCCAGCTCGTTGTCCTGGTAGGTCAGCCAGAAGCCGTCAGCGGTGATCAGCACCGGCGAGGGCGGCGCATATTCGAACCGCATGCGCCCGGGCCGGGACAGCCAGACGATGCCACGGGCCACATGGCCGGTGGAACTGGCCTGCAGAAAGGTCGAGCGCAGGGTCGAGAGTCCGTTGAAGTACTGCTCGACCCGGGCGATGTCCGCCCTGTCCTCGGCGCTCAGGGCCGGTGTCTGGGCTTGGGCATGGGCTTGAGACTGGGACTGGGCGACGGGCCCCAGAAAGAGCGCCGCCAGCGCCAAGGCCCCGACGGTCGCACGCAGCAGAGAGGGTGACAGCATCATCGCGCTGACTTGGCGTGTCAGGGCGGCGATGGCAAGCGGCAATTATGGGGCAGCGGATACGGGCGGCGGGGATCCGACCCGGCCCGTCAGCCGATACAGCCCGGCTCAGCGCGACTGGTCGCCGACCAGGACCTCGCGCTTGCCGACATGATTGGCCTGGCTGACCACCCCTTCGGCCTCCATCCGTTCGATCAGAGTGGCGGCCCGGTTGTAGCCGATCTTCAGATGACGCTGGATGAAGCTGGTCGAGGCCTTGCCCTCACGGGCGACCACCGCGACGGCCCGGTCGTAGAGCTCATCACCCGACGATCCGGCCTCCTCGCCGCCGGAGAACCCGAGCGGATCGCCGAGACTGTCGTCATCCTCGGTGATGGTCTCGTCGTATTCCGGCTCACCCTGAGTCTTAAGGTGGCGCACCACGTCCTCGACCTCCTCGTCGGAGCAGAACGGGCCGTGCACCCGGGTGATCCGTCCGCCGCCGGCCATGTACAGCATGTCGCCCATGCCCAGCAGCTGTTCGGCACCCTGCTCACCGAGAATCGTGCGGCTGTCGATCTTCGAGGTCACCTGGAAGCTGATCCGGGTCGGGAAGTTGGCCTTGATCGTTCCGGTGATGACATCGACCGAGGGTCGCTGGGTCGCCATGATCACGTGGATCCCCGCCGCGCGGGCCATCTGGGCAAGGCGCTGGACCGCGCCTTCGATGTCCTTACCGGCCACCAGCATGAGGTCGGCGACCTCGTCGATCACCACGACGATGTAGGGCAGCGGCACCAGATCCAGGGCCTCTTCCTCGAACACCGGCCGGCCGCTGTCCGGATCAAAGCCGGTCTGCACCTTGCGCTTCAGCACCTCGCCCTTCTTGATCGCGTCGGCGATCCGGGCGTTGTAGCCGTCGATGTTGCGGACCCCGAGCTTGGACATCGCCCGGTACCGGCTTTCCATCTCCCGCACGGTCCATTTCAGGGCAACGACTGCCTTCTTCGGATCGGTCACCACCGGCGACAGCAGGTGGGGGATGCCGTCGTAGACCGACAGCTCAAGCATCTTGGGGTCAATCATGATGAACCGGCACCGCTCAGGCGGCAGACGGTAGAGCAGCGACAGGATCATCGTATTGACCGCCACCGACTTACCGGAACCTGTGGTGCCGGCGATCAGCAGGTGCGGCATCCGCGCCAAGTCCACGGTCACCGCCGTGCCACCGATATCTTTGCCGAGGGCGATCGCCAGTTTCTGCCGGTTGCCGGTGAACGACTCCGATTCCAGGATTTCCCGGAAATACACGGTTTCACGTCGGGCATTGGGCAACTCGATGCCGATCACATTGCGACCCGGCACCACGGCGACGCGCACCGAAACCGCGCTCATCGACCGGGCGATATCATCGGACAGGCCGATCACCCGGGACGACTTGGTGCCCGGCGCCGGCTCGAGTTCGTAGAGGGTCACCACCGGGCCGTAGCGGACCTTGCCGATCGCGCCCTTGACGCCGAAATCGGCCAGGACGCTTTCCAGCATCCGGGCGTTCTGTTCCAGCGCCTCCTCCTCCGGCCCGCTGGCAACCGCCGGGGGATCCGCCAGAAGGTCGATTTCAGGAAACACGTAGCCGTCCTCGGTGCCGGGGTCGAGCTTGCGCTGGGGATTGGGCTGGCGGCGCGCCGGTTTAGCCGGCTTCTCGACCCGCCTGGCCGCCGGTTCCCCCACGCGCACCGGCGGTAGCGGGGTATCCGCGGCCGGTTCGAGCGGGCCCTCGGGCGCCTCCGGCTCACCGGGTGTGCGATCGTCCTCCAACGGTCCGCGCCCGAAACCGGGCTCGCGGCGGGGCGTGGTGCCGCGGCGCAGAACGCCGGCGCCGATGCGCGCGCCGGCCTGCGCCCCCGCCTGGGCTCCCCGCGCGCCCAACCGGGCGCCGGTGAAGAGAAACCGAAACAGCCGGCCGACCGCCAACAGGCTCCAGCGGGCGGCATCCAGCACGCCGACTCCCGCTGACCACAGAGCCGCCGCCAGGGCCAAGATGCCACTGAGACCGGCGACCGGCAGCAGGCCGCCGACTGGCGCCAGGGCCGGGGCGACGGCTCCCGCCGGTGACAGCATCAGCGGTCCCAGGAACCCGCCGAGCCCGGCGCGCAGGGGCCAGGCCGCCGGCGGCGTGATCAGGGCGACCGCGGCACACGCCAGCGCGACGGCCACGGGCAGCAGGGCGATTCGCAACGGCCAGCGCCGCACGGTCTCATGACGCAGGATCCGCCAGCCCCAGACCGCCGGCACCAGCACCAGGACCGCGCTGACGACGCCCAGGGACTGCAGCAGCAGGTCGGCGACCACCGCGCCCGGCCAGCCGAGCGGGTTGGCCACCACACCGACACCGGCGGCGCCACCGGTCGCATTCAGGGATGGGTCCTGGGAGTCGTAGCCGACCAGCGCGACCGCCACAGCGGCCGCCACCGCAATCAGCAGCAGACCGGCCAGTTCCTGGCCACGGCGCTTCAGATACCGCGTTGCCTCAACCGGCAATAACAGCCGTTGCTCGCTTCCACCGGACACCCGTGCCATCGCGTCCCCGCCTCCTGAACCGTCGTTCCCGGCCACCCGCCGGACACGCCACGCCTCTGTATCGGCTTTGTTCTAATCGACGATCGAATTTATACGACAAGGGGTTAGGGGGCAACCTTCAAGCAGAGACTCAGAGAATAGGGGTGCTGAGCACAAAAGAAGGGCCCGATCGGAGACCGGGCCCAGTCGAGGGAGAGAACGTTCCGCCGGGCGGGCGGGCGTTCGTGGACGGGACCGCCAGAGCGGTCCCGTCTCGGGTTCAGGTTCAGATGGTCTGCGAGCCGCGGCCGAACTCGGGATAGGCTTCCATCCCGTTCTCCGCCCGGTCGAGACCGAGGTCCTCGTCCTCTTCGCTCGGCCGCAGGCCAACGATCATCTTCAGGCCGAACCAGACGATGGCGCTGGTCACGACCATGAAGACGCCGATGCCGACGATGCCCATGATCTGCGCGACGAAGTCGCCACCGGAGAACACGACCGCGATCGTGCCCCAGATGCCGGCCACCAGGTGGGCCGAGATCGCACCGACCACATCGTCGATCTTCAGCTTGTCGAGCAGCGGCACCGCGAACACCACCAGACCGCCGCCGATGCCGCCGATGATGACGGACATGAACGGCGAGGGGGCGAGCGGCTCGGCCGTGATCGCGACAAGACCACCCAGCGCCCCGTTCAGGGCCATGGTGAGGTCGACCTTCTTGTAGAGGATGGCGGTCAGGATGATCGCGACCACCACGCCCGACGCGGCGGCCAGGTTGGTATTCATGTAGATCGTCGCGATCGCCACGACGTCGGCCGCCGAGCCAATGGCAAGCTGCGAGCCGCCGTTGAAACCGAACCAGCCCATCCACAGGATGAACGTGCCCAGCGTGGCCAGCGGCAGGTTGCTGCCGGGCATCGGATTGACCGAGCCGTCGGCGTTGTACTTGCCCTTTCGTGCGCCGAGGATGATGGCGCCGGTCAGGGCCGCCCAGCCGCCCACCGAGTGCACGAGGTCGAGCCGGCGAAGTCGCTGAACCCGGCCTCCGACAGCCAGCCGCCGCCCCAGGTCCAGGAGCCCTGGATCGGGTAAAGGATGCCGGTCAGGATGACCGTGAAGATCAGGAACGGCAGCAGCTTGATCCGCTCGGCCAGCGTGCCGGAGACGATCGACGCCGCGGTGGCCACGAACACCATCTGGAAGAACCAGTCGGAGGCCGCACCGTAGCCCGCCGCATCGTCGCCGATGAACGCGCCCTCGGCATCGAACGGATCTTCCGCCGACCACGGGCCGGGCGTGCCGAAGAAACCGCTGACGTCGGCGTACATCAGGTTGTAGCCGATCACCCAGTACATCAGGCCCGCGATCGAATAGAGCGCGATGTTCTTGGTCAGCTGCATGGTGGTGTTCTTGGTGCGGACCAGGCCGGCCTCGAGCATCGAGAACCCGGCCGCCATCCACATCACGAGCGCGCCGTGCAAGATGAACGAGAAGGTGTTGAAGATAAAGGCAGTTTCGACCGAGACCTCGGCCGACGCCGACTTCGCGAAACCGACGGTGGCGACGGAGGCCGCGACCGCAAGCACGCTGAAGCACATGAACTTTTTCAAATTTGTTAGCTCCCCGTCGCTGCTCAAAGCGCGTCCGCGTCGGACTCGCCCGTGCGGATACGCACCGCGCGAGCGACGTCGAGAACGAAGATCTTGCCGTCGCCGATCCGCCCGGTATTGGCGGACTTCTGAATCTGCTCCACCACCTGGTCGACCATGTCGGCGGCCACCACGACCTCGACCTTGACCTTCGGGAGGAAGTTCACGGAGTACTCCGCGCCTCTGTAGATTTCCGTTTGGCCCTTCTGCCGTCCGAAGCCTTTGACTTCACCGACCGTGAGACCCTGGATCCCCAGAGCGGTCAGCGATTCGCGAACTTCGTCGAGCTTGAAGGGCTTGATGATGGCCATGACGAGTTTCATGCCGCCCAACCCCATTCCTGTGTGCTCCAAAAAATCCCGGCCGGCGTCCGAGCGGTCTGGATCTGCCTCCAGACTGCCCGCGCGCCGAACGGGCCGGCCGCGTCACGCGGACCGGTCGCTGCTTTTTCAAGAAGCGTGCCGGGTCGCCCACACAGGCAATTACTGCGCTTTTTTTCAAAGAGTTATAGAAACTCAAAGATGCTTCCGCCGGAATCGCAAGCAGGTGTTTGCCTGGAAATTAATCGGATATTAGGAATTGCCTAACTTTTAGGCAATCTGTGCGGCGTCGCGCCATCTTGCCGCGCACCGGCACCCGACGCATGTCTTCGGGCAGCCTCTGCGCTAGGTTTGAGGACAGAGGCAGGCTTCCTTCGGTGTTTCCGGGCGCCGAAAGAAAGAAGGGCACTGGATTGGACCAAGCGATGACGACCGACACCGTTGTTGTAGGCGCCGGGCTTTCCGGCCTCACCATGGCCCTGGCGCTGGCCAAGGCCGGCGTGTCGTCGACTCTGGTCGACCGGGTCGATCCGCGCGTCGCCATCGCCGGACGCAACGACGTCCGCACGACAGCGATCTCGCTGTCGTCGCGCCGGATGCTGACCACGCTGGGGGCTTGGGACGCGGTGGCCGACGGGGCCGAGCCGATTCTGGACATCCGGGTCTCCGACGCCGGCGCGCACCAGTTCCTGCACTACGACCACGCCACCGTCGGCGACGAGCCGATGGGCCACATCGTCGACAACGGCGCGCTCAAGGCGTCCCTGCTCGACCAGATCGCCGGGCACGAGGATCTGGTCCAGGTCGCCGAGCCGGGATCGGCCGCGGCGCTGGAGGTCGGAACGGGGGCGGCGCAGCTGACCCTGGAAGACGGCCGCCGCCTGTCGGCCCCGCTGGTGATCGCCGCCGATGGGCGCGGATCGCGGATCCGCGCGCTCTGCGGCATCCGGACCTCGACGGTCGACTACCACCAGTCCAGCATCGTGGACACGATCGAGCACGAGCGCCCGCACCTGAACGTCGCCCATGAGCGCTTCCTGCCCGGCGGCCCCCTGGCCCTGCTGCCGCTGCCCGGAAACCGATCCGCCCTGGTCTGGACCGAGCGCACCGAGGTCGCCAATCGGATCGCCGAGCTGGACGAGACGACCTTCGGCCTCGCCCTGGCGGAACGCTTCGGGGATTCGCTTGGTGCGCTGAGGCCGGCTGGGCCGCGCCGGGTCTATCCATTGTCGCTGGTCGTGGCCGAGAGCTATACGGCCGACCGGGTCGCGCTGGCCGGCGACGCCGCCCACGCCATCCATCCGATCGCCGGCCAGGGTTTCAATCTCGGGCTGCGCGACGTCGCGGTGCTGGCCGAGGTCGCGGCCGACGCGGCACGGCTCGGCCTGGATGTTGGCGGACCGCTGGTGCTGAAGGAGTACCAGCGCCGCCGCCGGTTCGACACGATGACCCTGGTGGTGGCGACAGACGGCCTGACCCGGCTGTTCTCCAACGACATCGCACCGGTCAAGGCGGTCCGCCGGATCGGCCTGGCAGCGGTCGAGCGCATTCCGGCCTTCAAGCGGATGGCGATCCGCCATGCCATGGGATCGCTGGGCTCGCTGCCCCGCCTGTTGAAGGGCGAGCCGGTCTAGAACCGACCGCGGCGCTGGGCGCTAACCGTCGCGTGAGAGGCCGGCCGCGGCGATCTCCGCCGCATAGGCGGCGAGCATCGCATCGCCCTCGACACCGAGTTTGCGCAGGTACCGCCAGGTGAACAGCCCGGTATCGTGGCCGTCGTCGAAGCCGATTCGCACCGCGTAGTTCCCGACCGGGTCCATTGACACGATGGTGACCGCCCGTTTGCCGGCAACCAGGGTCTTACCCGCGGCACTATGCCCCTGGACTTCGGCGGACGGGCTTTCGACCCGCAGCAGTTCGGCCGGGATCGAGACCGCGAGGCCGCTTTCGAACGAGACGCTCAGGGTCCGGCGGTCGGGTGAGACCTTCAACCCCGAGGGCCAGTCCTCCCCGGCGCCATCGGCGGCGTGATCCGGCGTGGAATCCGGCGTGGAATTCGGGGCCGGCATCAGTCGCCCTCGTCGAGACGGCGGGCCTCTTCGACCAGCATGATCGGCACACCGTCACGGATCGGAAACGCGAGACCGGCTTTCGGGCTCAGAAGTTCGCCGGCGTCGCGGTCATAGGTCAGCGTGTCCTTGGTGACCGGACAGACCAGGATTTCCAGCAGCTTCGGGTCGACCTCCGATCCTTTGACGTCAGTGTCGGGCATGATCGTTCCCGCTATCGCCGGCAACCGCCATGGTCAACAGCGCCATGAGCATGGTGGCGCGATCCTTGAGATTGGCGGATTCCAGCAGCGCCTGCTTCTCGCTCGCCTCGAACGGGCAGACCATCGCCAGGGTCGTCACCAGCCGGTCTTCGGAAGTTTCCTGGATGGTATCCCAGTCAGCCGAGATTCCCTGCACGTCGAAATAGCGGCGCAGGCGGTCGATCAGGACATCCCGGTCGAACCCGGCATCAGTCTCCTCGTCGAGATCGCCGGAATAGGCCGACCAGTCCGCGACCACCCGCCGGTACCCCCGGATCGAAGCGACTTCCTCCTCGACCGCGAACCGGCAAACGCCGGTCAGGCTGATCAGGAACCGGCCGTCATCGGTTTCGGAAAACTGGGTGATCCGGCCGGCGCAGCCGACCGTGTAGAGCTGGGATGCCGCGTTCGACGGGCTGGCCGCACTTGGCTGGATCATGCCGATCAGCCGGTCGGTGGCCAACGCATCGCGGGTCATGTTCAGGTACCGCGGCTCAAAGATGTTGAGCGGTAGCCGGCCGCCGGGCAGCAGCAGCACCCCCGGCAGCGGAAAAATCGGCACGGTCGCAGGCAAGTCCTCGAAACTCGGGTCGAACGGGCTCTTGCTCATCAGGTTGCGGGTCTCCGTTGGGATTGCCGGCCCATCGGTCACGAAAACAGGATCGCCGACAGCTGTCGGCGGGCATCGGCCGTCACCGGATCGGTCGGCCCCATGGCTTCGAAGTACTTCAGCAGCTGCTTGCGGGCGGCTTCATCCTCCCACTTCCGGTCGATCCGGATGCTCTCGAGCAGCTGGTCGACCGCGCCCTCGCGGTCGTCGGACGCGTAGAGGGCGGCGGCCAGGTCGATGCGCGAGCGGTGATCCTTCGGACCGGCTTCGACCTTGGCGCGCAGACCGTCGAGTTCGGTCCGCGCCTCAGCCCCCTGGGCAGCCAGTTCGAGCTGGGCGATGACCGCCTGGACGGCCTTGTCCGCCTTGACGGCGTCGGGTGTCTGTTCGAGCACCTGCTCGGCCTGGTCGGCGCGGCCGGCGGCGATCAGGCAGCGCAGCAGCCCGGCCAGCGCCAGCGGGTTCTCCGGGTCGTGCTGGACGACCTGCTGGTAGATCGCGCCGGCCTGCTGATGGTCTCCCGCCTCGAGCAGCTCGTCGGCCTGGGCCAGCGCCTCGTCGATCGGCGAGGCGGCCCCGCCGTCGGTGACCCGGCCGATCATGGCCTTGATCTCGCTCTCGGGCACGGCACCCTGGAAACCGTCGACCGGCTGGCCGTTGCGGAACACGTAGACCGTCGGGATCGACTGGATGCGGAGCTGCTGGGCGATCTCCGGGCTCTCGTCGATGTTGACCTTGACCAGCTTGACCGCGCCGCCCGCCTTCCTGACCGCCGATTCCAGCGCCGGTGTCAGCTGCTTGCAGGGCCCGCACCAGGGTGCCCAGAAATCCACCAGGACAGGGAGCTGCATCGAGGCATCGACGACCTCGGTCATGAAGGTCGCGGTCGTGGCGTCCACGATCGCGGCGTCACCACCGGCCAGATCCATCGGCTGCGCATTTCCCAGGATCGGTTCCATCCGAACATTCCCTCTTGGCTTGCTTGACTATCTAAACTGTCACGCGGCCCCGACAAGGGCGGGAGCCGGCGATTCCGGCGGTATCAGGCCGATTCGCTGTGCAGATCGAGAACCTGGGGATCGTGACCGCAGGCCGCAATGAACCTCAGCAGATCCTCCGGCGTCACCGCGATCGTCATGTCGTTGCTCAACGGATGATAGTTGAGAGGACTGATCGCCATCATCGCCTTGTCCAGGATCACCGTGACCGCCTGCTCGTTGTCATTGAGCAACGCGAACGGCGACACAGCACCGGGCTTCACCCCCAGCACCCGCATCAACCGGTCGGCACTGCCGAAGGACAGCCGTGCGCCGCCCAGCACTCCGCCCAGCGACTTCAGGTCGACCTCCCGGTCCTCCAGGCAGACCACCAGCCACATCCGGCCCTTCTTGTCGCGCAGGAAGAGGTTCTTGCAGTGGCCACCGGGAAGATCACCGCGCAGCGCCTTGGAATCCTCCACCGTGAACAGCGGCGGATGGCGATGCAGGTCGAAGGCGATGTCCAGGGTGTCCAGGCGCGCCAGCAGGCTGTCGGGCGATGTCGGCAGCTCGGTGGTGTCGGCGGCGGCATCAGCGGCGGCGTCGGCCATGGAACGGTCCTTCTGTGCGATCTTGACGGGCCGCGTTTGTAAATCGGATTGTCTTCTATCGGAAGCGTCCGTCTTGCCAATGGCAGACGGGGCTCCGATTTGGGCCTGAGAGCGCGAGCGGATTCGGTCCCCCACGGACATTGCTAAAGTGCAACGGATCCACGCCAGCATCCCCGATCGAATTCACATCCGATATGAGGACTGACATGCCGCGACTGACCATCCTTCTCGCCTTGTTCGCCAGCGTCGCGCTGGCCTGGGCGGCCCCGGACATGGCCGCCTCGCCCGTCGTCGTGACCGTCACCGGCGCGATCGAGACAACCAACCGCGGCGCCTATGATCCATTCCGCGACGCCCTGTTCGCCGTTGTCGAAGAGCCTTTCGAGGCCGCGTTCACCATGACCCGCGAGGACCTCGCCGCCCTGCCCCAGCACGAGGCGGTGGTGCAGTACCCGAACTGGCCGGTCGCCGCACGGGTACGAGGGCCGCGCCTGGACGCGGTGCTGGATGCGGCCGGCGCCACCGGCAGCGAGGTGCTGGTGCAGGCAGTCGACGGCTACGCGCCGTCGTTCACGATGGCGGAAATCAGCGGTGGTTCGTTCATCCTGGCGATCGAGAACGATGGCCGACCGCTTGGAATCGGGGGCCGCGGTCCGACCTGGCTGGTGTTCCCGCCGGGCAGCTATGAGGGCCAGGACGAGGACGGTGATTCCGGGCTGGCCTGGGCGGTTTTCCACCTGAAAGTAACCGCCGGGGAGTAGCCCGCGGCGCAGCTCCGGAGCGAACGTACCGGAGCTGCGGAATCGCGCTTGCAATCGGAGCCGCGCTGGCTATTATCCGCGGCCTTGACGGAGCGCGGGCGTAGCTCAGGGGTAGAGCACAACCTTGCCAAGGTTGGGGTCGTGAGTTCGAATCTCATCGCCCGCTCCAATTTTCCAGACAGCACCTACCAGATAAACGGCGGACCCGCGCCGTGGCTGCGCTGTTCGCTTGTAATCCTCTCAAATCTCCGGTGTTTCCGAGTGTGCGCGGATTCTGTACGATTCCAGGCGAGATGGGTCTGGACGAAGCGTGCACCGGCCGGTTCGGCTCTGCCGGGGTGTCTGGGCGACAGCACAAGAAAAAATTAACCAATTCAGCGGCGAACTATGTCCTGATTCAAAGGGGTTAGGGTCTGACCGGGCGGTGCTCGGCCGGTCGGGTTCGGGCGAACGAGCGGGGGAACGTCATGCGCGGCCGCACTGAAACCTTGAAGACGGAGAAGATCGAAGCCGCCTGCGCTCTGGTCCACCAGCGCCTGGACGGGACCAAAGCGAAGGCGGCCGAGGACTTCCTCCGGCAGTTCTACGAGAACGTCGCACCGCACGATCTGGTGCACGAAGAGGTCGAGGACCTGTTCGGCGCGGCGATCACCATGTGGGGCTTCGGCCGGGAGCGCAAACCGGGGACCGCCAAGATCCGCGCCTACAATCCCCGCTTCGAGGAAGTCGGCTGGCAGTCGCCGCACACGGTCATCGAGATCGTCAACGACGACATGCCGTTCCTGGTCGACTCCGTGACCGCGGCCATGAGCCGGCGCGAGCTGACCGTCCATCTGGTAATCCATCCGATCCTGCATGTCAGCCGGTCGGCGAAAGGCACGGCGGAGACCCTGCACCCCGCCGGTCAAAGCCCGAAAGCCGCGATCGGCGAATCCTACATGCACCTGAAGGTCTCCGAGCAGACCTCCAGCCAGGCGCTGGCGGAGATCGAGGAGACCCTGGAGCAGGTGCTGTCCGATGTCCACGCCGCGGTGACCGACTGGCGGACCATGCGCGCCACCATTGTCGACGTGATCGCCGACATCGAGGCAACCCCACCGAAGGGCCAGGCCAAGGCCGATGTCGAGGAGGTCTGCGCTTTCCTGCGCTGGATCGAGGACAACCATTTCACCTTCCTCGGCTACCGGCGCTACGACTACAAGGGCACCCGCCGCAAAGCTCACATGGATGTGGTCGACGGCAGCGGCCTCGGAATCCTTCAGCAGCCCGACGTCAAGGTATTCGACGGGCTGCGCGACCTCGGCGGCCTGCCCCAGGACGTCCGGGAGTTCCTGCTGGAACCCACGCTGGTCCTGATCATGAAGGCCAACAAGATCTCAACCGTGCACCGGCCGGTCCCGCTGGACTCGATCAGCGTCAAACGCTTCGACAAGACCGGCAAAGTGGTCGGCGAGCACCGCTTCATTGGCCTGTTCACCTCGGTTGCCTACAACCAGAGTCCGAGGGAAATTCCCCTGTTGCGCCGCCGGGTCGACAAGGTTGTCGAGCGCGCCGGGTTCCGGCCGACCAGCCATGACGGCAAAGCCCTGGTCAACATCCTCGAGACCTATCCCCGCGATGAGCTGTTCCAGGCCACCGAAGACGATCTGTTCGAGATTTCGATCGGCATTCTCCACCTTCAGGAACGCCAGAAGACCGCCTTGTTCGTGCGCCGTGACCCGTTCGAACGGTTCGTCAGCGCCCTGATCTTCGTGCCGCGCGACCACTACACGACCGAGTTGCGCCAGCGCTATCAGGCCATTCTGCAGACCGCCTTCAACGGCGAGTCGACGGCGTTCCACACTCAGGTGTCGGACAGCGTGCTGGCCCGCCTGCACTGCATCATCGCCACCACCCGCGGCGAGATCCCGCATGTCGAGATCGACGAGCTCGAGCTGCGGCTGATCGATGCCGGGCGAAGCTGGGTCGACAAGCTGCACGATGCCCTGGTGGAGGACAAAGGAGAGGAGAGCACCAACAAGCTGCTGGCGGTCTACGCCCAGGCCTTCCCGACCGCCTACAAGGAAGCCTATTCGGCCCACGCCGCGATCTTCGACATCGAGCGCATGGAGGAGCTGAGCGGCGAGCAGGCGCTGGGCATGAACCTGTTCCGCCCGATCGGCGTCGAAGACGACGTGCTGCACCTCAAGCTGTTCCACGGCGGCGCCCCGGTGCCGCTCTCCGACGTTATGCCGATGCTGGAGAACATGGGTGTGCGGGTGCTCTCGGAAGTGCCGTTCGAGATCTCAGGCAGCGGCGTCGAGCAGCCGATCTGGATGCACGATTTCGAGATGCGCCTGCGCACCGATTCCGCCGGTGAGTGCGATCTCTCGACCATCAAAGGGCCGTTTCAGGAAGCCTTCGGCGCCGTCTGGCGGCGCGAGATGGAGAACGACGGGTTCAACGGCCTGGTGTTGTCGGCCGGCCTCACCTGGCGCCAGGTCTCGGTGGTGCGGGCCTACGCCAAGTACCTGCGCCAGGCCGCCTTCACCTTCTCCCAGGACTACATGGAGGAGACGCTGCTGGCACACGCGCCGATCGCGCGGTTGCTGGTCCACCTGTTCGATGCCCGGTTCGACCCGGCGCGCGAAGACGGCCGGAGCAAGGTCACCGCCGAGATCGAGGCCAAGATCGAGGCCAGCCTGGACTCCGTCGCCAACCTCGATCAGGACCGGATCCTGCGGCGCTTCCTGAACCTGATCAACTGCACGCTCCGGACCAATTTCTTCCAGGCCGCAGAGGATGGCGCCGCCAAGAGCTACATCTCCTTCAAGCTCGACAGCCAGGCCATCGAAGGCCTGCCGCTGCCGCGCCCCCATGTCGAGATCTGGGTCTACGCGCCGCGGGTCGAGGCGGTGCATCTGCGCGGCGGCAAGGTCGCGCGCGGCGGCATCCGCTGGTCCGACCGGCGCGAGGATTTCCGCACCGAGATCCTCGGTCTGATGAAGGCCCAGCAGGTCAAGAACGCGGTGATCGTCCCCGTCGGCTCGAAAGGCGGTTTCGTGGTCAAGCGCCCGCCTGCCGGCGGCAGCCGCGAAGCCCATCAGGCCGAAGGCATCGAGTGCTACAAGACGATGATGCGCGGCCTGTTGGACATCACCGACAACATCGCCGTGTCCGGCGTGGTCAACCCGGTCGACGTTGTCCGCTATGACGAGGACGATCCGTATCTGGTCGTCGCCGCCGATAAAGGCACGGCCACGTTCTCGGACATCGCCAACGGTGTCTCCCAGGATTACGGCTTCTGGCTCGACGACGCCTTCGCGTCGGGCGGGTCGGCCGGCTACGACCACAAGAAGATGGGGATCACCGCGCGCGGCGCCTGGGAGAGCGTCAAGCGCCACTTCCGCGAGCTCGGCCACGACACCCAGAGCGAGGAATTCACCGTGGTCGGCTGCGGCGACATGTCAGGCGACGTGTTCGGCAACGGCATGCTGCTGTCCGAGCACATTCGCCTGGTCGGCGCCTTCAACCACCTGCACATCTTCGTCGATCCGACCCCGGATGCGGCCAAGGGTTATGCCGAACGCACCCGGCTGTTCGCGCTGCCGCGCTCCAGCTGGGCCGACTACAACGCTAAGCTGATCTCCAAGGGCGGCGGCGTGTTCGACCGCTCGGCCAAGTCGATCAAGCTGACGCCGGAGATCAAGAAGGCGTTCGGGGTGAGCGAGGACAGCGTCACGCCGAACGACCTGATCCGGGCCATGCTGAAGTCCGAAATCGATCTGCTGTGGTTCGGCGGCATCGGGACCTACGTGAAGGCCGCCGGCGAGACCAACAACGACGCCGGTGACCGAGCCAACGACGCGGTGCGGATCGACGCCGGCGAGCTCGGCGCCCGGGTCGTCGGCGAAGGCGCCAATCTCGGCGTCACCCAGCGCGGCCGGATCGAGGCCGCCCTGCACGGCGTCAGGCTCAACACCGACGCCATCGACAACTCGGCCGGGGTCGACTGTTCGGACCACGAGGTCAACATCAAGATCCTGCTCGGCGCCATCGTCGCCAATGGCGATATGACCCTGAAGCCGCGGGACAACCTGCTGGAAGCGATGACCGACGAGGTCGCGGATCTGGTGCTGCGGGACAACTACGACCAGACCCAGGCGCTGACCATCGCCGGCAGCCAGGGCCTGGATCTGCTCGGCTCGCAGATCCGTCTGATGCAGGATCTGGAGCGCGGCCCGCTGCGCCTCAACCGGCGGATCGAGTTCCTGCCTGACGATGAGGCCCTGGGCGACCGGGCGACCGACGGTGCCGGCCTGACCCGGCCTGAGCTCGCCGTCCTGCTCGCCTATGCCAAGATGGCGCTGTACGACGATCTGCTGGCCAGCGACCTGCCCGACGACGGCCGTCTGGTCGACGACCTCGCCCTGTACTTCCCCGAGCGGTTGCGCGAGCGCTACGCATCGGTGATCGCCGACCATCCGCTGCGCCGCGAGATCATCGCGACCAAAGTCACCAACTCGATGATCAACCAGGTCGGGGCGACCTTCATCAACGCGCTCCGGGACCAGACCGGCGCCGATTCCGCCGAGATCGCCCGGGCCTATACCATCGTGCGCGATGTCTTCGGCCTGCGCGACCTGTGGCACGGGATCGAGGACCTGGACACCAAGATCCCAGCTGCCCTGCAGACCAGGATGCATCTCGACATCCAGCGGCTGGTCGAGCGCCAGACCGCCTGGTTCCTGCGCAACGGCCGCCGGCCGTTGGACATCGCGAGCCATGTCGAGGAATTCGCCACCGGCGTCTCCCAGCTCACGGGCTGCCTGCAGAGCGTGCTTGCCGAGACCGAACGCAACAGCCTGGAGACGGCGGCCAAGACTCTGGTCGGCCAGAAAGTGCCGAAGGGCCTGGCACAGTCGATCGCCAGTCTCGATGCCCTGGCCTCGGCCTGTGACATCGTCCGGCTGGCGGCGGCCTCGCACCAGGACGTCGAGACGGTGGCGCGGGTCTACTTCCAGATCGGCGCCCGCTTCGCGCTCGACTGGCTGCGCGACCGCGCCGGCGGCCTCGAGGCCGACACCTATTGGCAGAAGATGGCGGTCTCGACCCTGGTCGACGACTTCTTCGGGCACCAGAGCCTGCTGGCCCAGGATGTCCTGGGTCATGCGGCCCAGAACGGTGGCGGTAAGAAGGGGGCCCGCAAGAAAGCGGGCGTCCTGACCAACGGACCGGATGCGGCGATCGATACCTGGGGCGCCACCCGGGGTGAGGATCTGGACCGCACGACCCGCCTGCTGGAGGACATCCGCTCCAACGACCATGTCGACCTCGCCATGCTGGCGGTCGCCAATGGCCAGATGCGCGCTTTGCTGGCACGTTGAACGGCAATCCAATGAGATGGCGTCCGATCAGATGCTGATCATCTGTTCGGATCGGCATCTGTTCGGATCGGCGGCGCGCGACAGGGAGAGCGGCACTGGCAGAGAAACTCATGACCCGGCCGGTCCTGGCCTGGTGCCTCTACGACTGGGCGAACTCGGCCTTTCCCACGGTCATCACCACCTTCGTGTTCGCGGCATACTTCACCCGTGCCGTCGCACCCGACGAGACCACCGGCACCTTCCTGTGGGGCAATGCGACGGCGATCGCCGCGGTCGCGATCGCCCTGTTGAGCCCGGCGCTGGGCGCCATCGCCGACCGGACCGGGCGCCGCAAACCCTGGCTGGCCGTGTTCTCCCTGGTCTGCATCGTCGCCACCGCCGGGCTCTGGACCGTTCAGCCCGATCCCGGCTCCATCACCCGGGCCCTGACCCTGGTGGTGATCGCCACCATCGGCTTCGAGTTCGCCACCGTGTTCTACAACGCCATGCTGGCCGAGATCGCGCCGGAAGACCGGGTCGGCCGGATCAGCGGGCTCGGCTGGGGGCTCGGGTATGTCGGCGGTCTGGCCTGTCTGGTCACCGCCCTGTTCCTGCTGATCCGCGCTGAGCCGCCGCCATTCGGCCTGGATCCTGACAGCGCCGAGCCGGTGCGCGCGACCGCGCTGCTGGTGGCGGCCTGGTTCACGGTGTTCGCGCTGCCGACGCTGCTGGCGGTCCCGGAACCCGCTTCCCGCGAGCATGAGGGCCTGGGGCCGGCGGTGCGCGACGGGCTGAAGCGGCTGCGCGCGACGATCGGCGCCCTGCGGTGGTCGCAGCCGGTCACCCGCTTCCTGGTGGCCCGCATGCTGTATGCCGACGGCCTGACCACCCTGTTCACCTTCGGCGGCATCTACGCGGCCGGCACCTTCGGCATGGATTTCGACGAGATCATCGTCTTCGGCATCGCCCTGAACGTCACCGCGGGACTGGGCGCCATGGCGTTCGGCTGGATCGACGACTGGCTCGGCCCGCGCCGCACGATCATGCTGGCCCTGATCGGGCTCATCGTGTTCGGCGTGCTGGCCCTGATCGCGCCGGACAAGACCTGGTTCTGGGTCATCGGCATGGCGCTCGGCACCTTCATGGGCCCGACCCAGACGGCCAGCCGGTCGTTCATGGCCCGGCTGGCCCCGGAAGATCAGCGCGCCGAGATGTTCGGACTGTTCGCGCTCAGCGGCAAGGCGACCAATTTCGCGGGTCCCCTGCTGCTGGGCTGGGTCACGCTGGCCTTCGACAGCCAGCGGGCCGGCATGGCGACCATCGTCGTGTTCCTGGTCGCCGGCCTGGCCCTTCTGACCACGGTGCGGGCCGACCCGGGTCGCAGGCCGGACTAGAGCCCTTCGCAATCAGGCCGGAGCGGCCTCCGTCCGTGCCCGGATCTGCTGGCGGAAAGCGTCGATCGGCACCGGCATTCCCTTGCGCTCGGCATGCCAGAATGTCCAGCCGTTGCAGGCCGGCGCCCCCTGCACGGCCGCGCCGACCGCGTGGATCGAGCCCTTGTGCTCGGCACTGATCAGGTGGCCGTCGGCCCGGACCTTGGCGGTCCAGCGGCGCCGCGCATCGAACAGCACCTCGCCCGGGCGGATCAGCCCTTCCTCGATCAGACGCCCGAACGGCACCCGCGGCTGCTCCCGGCGGTTGGCCAGCGCCAGGGCAAGCGGATCGTCCACCGCCTCGACCTCGGCGATCCGGCGTTTCGCGATCGCCAGATAGTCCGGCTCGCGTTCGATCCCGATCCACTGACGTCCGAGGCGCTTGGCGACGGCGCCCGTGGTGCCGGTGCCGAAAAACGGATCCAGGACCACGTCCCCGGGCCGGGTCGACGACAGCATCACCCGGGCCAGCAGGCTCTCGGGCTTCTGGGTCGGGTGGGCCTTGGCGCCTGTCTCGTCCTTCAGGCGTTCCGCGCCGGTGCAGAGCGGCAGGAACCAGTCCGAGCGCATCTGCTGGTCGTCGTTCAGCGCCTTGGTCGCATCGTAGTTGAAGGTGTAGCGCCGGGCGTTCTCGCTGCGGGCCGCCCAGATCAGGGTCTCGTGGGCATTGGTGAACCGCTTGCCGCGGAAGTTCGGCATCGGGTTGGCCTTGCGCCAGATGACATCGTTCAGGATCCAGAAACCCAGATCCTGCAACACAGCACCGACCCGGAAGATGTTGTGATAGCTGCCGATAACCCAGAGGGTTCCGCTGTCCTTGAGGACCCGTCGGCATTCGCGGAGCCAGGCTCGGGTAAACGCGTCATAAGCCTCGAAACCGCCGAACCGGTCCCAGTCGTCATCCACCCCATCGACCCGGGTGTTGTTCGGCCGGTAGAGCTCGCCTCCGAGCTGCAGATTGTACGGCGGATCCGCGAAGACCAGATCGACGCTCGCATCCGGAAGTGTGCGCAACTGCGCCACGCAATCACCGGCCAGGATCCGTCCTGCCGGCAGCCCCCGATCTCCCACCTTTCGCCCCCGTCCGTGCCAAAACGAGGCGGCCACCGTGTCACGGCAGCCGAGTCGCGTCAACGGCCCCAGAGGAATCACTAAATAGAGTCAATATCTTAGACGGTAACCGCAAGATCTTGGGGTAGCCGACTATCGCAACCTCAATCGGACGTGGTCGAATCCAGCAGGGCGCGAACCGGCGCGAAGCTTCGGCGGTGATGGGCGGTCACCCCGAGCCGCCCCAGGGCGGCGCGATGCTCAGCGGTGCCGTAGCCCGCATTTCGCTCCCAGCCGTATCCCGGATGGAGCTCGGCCAGGCGGGCCATCTCGCCATCGCGGGCCTCTTTGGCGGCGATTGCCGCCAGCGCAATCGACAGCGACCGCGAGTCGCCCCGCACCACCGCCTGGCCGGGATGGGGCCAGACGGGGAGCCGGTTGCCGTCCACCAGGACATGATCCGGGTTGCGGCCCATCCGCTCCGCCAGGGCGGTGACCGCGCGGATCATCGCGGACAGCGCGGCGGCCAGGATGTTGGTCGACTCGATTTCAGCGACATCGGCCCAGCCGAGGGCGACGGCGCTGTAGGGTGCACAGGCGTCGAGGGCCGCCCGGCGCTGGGCCTGGGACAACGTCTTGCTGTCCGCGATCAGTTCAGCCGATGCGTCCGGCAGCGCGGCCAGGTCGATCCAGGCGGCGCCGGCGACCACCGGCCCCGCCAGGGGCCCGCGACCGACCTCGTCGACCCCGAAAACGATGGCGCCCTCACGCGCCCCGGCGGCAACTTCCAGGCTTTCATCAGGCAGGGAGGTCGGGCGGGAGGAACGGGAGTGCCGGGGCATGGGTCACTCTAGTCTCGGCGGGTCATAGCTTGAAGCATGCTGTCCGCACTACGGTTCAAGCGTTTGTTTTTGCTCGAAAAATTTTGGCCCTACTGAAACCGGCCCGGCAGTTTCCATGCAGGGTGAGGAACACTACCAGAAAGGTTTAAGTTTCATGAATTTAGAGGAGAATCCCGATTAACTGCCTTAAGGCACACGGGTAGTCAGTCAAACAGCCCCAGTTGCCGGGTCGGCGGCCTGGGTGCCGCGAACCTGGTTGTGTCGAGGCCGGCGGTTCTGCGCGTCAGGCCAAGACGTTGGCAGGCCAGCCTGAAGCGCTGGGCGATCATCTGGGCGTAAGGCCCCTCGCCCGACAGCCGCTTGCCCCACTCGGCCCGGTACAGCGCCCCGCCCCGGGTCTGGCGCACCAGCGACAGCACCCGGTCGGCCCGATCGGGGAAATGGCAGCGCAGCCACTCCTCGACCAGATCCTTGATCTCCAAGGGCAGTCGCAACAGGACCCAGGAGGCACTTTCCGCCCCAGCCGCGGCCGCCCGTTCCAGGATCGCCTCGATCTCGGGGTCGTTGATGGCCGGCAGGATCGGCGCAACCATCGTGCCGGTCGGCACCCCGGCCTCGGCGCAGGCGGCAATCGCGGCCAGGCGTTTCTCCGGATGCGGACAGCGCGGTTCCATCTTGCGGGACAGGGACGGGTCGAGCGAGGTCACCGAGATCGCGACCTTGGCCAGACCCTTCGCGGCCATGGGCCCCAGGATATCGAGATCCCTGACCACCAGATCCGACTTGGTGACGATCATCACCGGGTGATCGTGCTCCGCCAGGACCTCGAGGATGCCGCGGGTGATGCGCCGTTCCCGCTCGACCGGCTGATAGGGGTCGGTGTTGGTCCCGAGCGCCAGCGTGTCGCAGATGTAGGACTTCCGCGCGAGCTCCCGTCGCAGCAGCGCCGGTGCGTCGGGTTTGGCGAACAGCCGGGTCTCGAAGTCCAGACCCGGCGACAGCCCGAGATAGGCATGGGTCGGCCGGGCGAAACAGTAGACGCAGCCGTGCTCGCAGCCGCGATAGGGATTGATCGAGCGGTCGAACGGCAGGTCCGGCGACTGGTTGCGGGCGATGACGGTCCGGCTGGCGTCGACCGCGACCGTGGTGCGCAGTTTCGTCGCCACCGGATCGTCCCGATCCGCGGTGCGGTCCCAGCCGTCATCGACGGCCTCGGCTGTCAGCGCCTCAAACCGCCCTGTGACGTTTGAGATCGCGCCACGGCCCTTGCGGGCCACCGGCGGCACGCGATCGTCCCAGACCGGGTCGACCGCGTCATCGCCCGCCCCATTCGCACCGGCACTGTCCATCGGATCGGCCATGCGGGTGTTGTCGCGCACGCATAAGAACGAATCAAGAACAAATCGCGTGGCGGATCACGAGTCCGGATCGTCGGGACGGTCCAGGCGGTGGCCGTCCAGGTGGCGGACCGCGTCATCGCCGGTCTTGGCGTCGCGGCTGCGCTCGGCCTTGGTGCGGCCGTGACGGGCCGGTTCGCGGCGGCTTCCGTCTCCGCCTCCTGACGGCGGCGGCGTTTACGCTCGATGCGCAGGTTCACGACTTTCGGGCTCACGGGATCAGCTCCTCCGGATCGAAAGCGTCGGCACCCGTCCATCCGGACCGGGCCTGTTCCATCATGGCCGGATCGATGAAACGCGCAAGCCGCCGGGCCAAGGGCGGCAGGTCGCCAGGGTCGTCGTCCAACCCCGCGGCCAGCCGGTCGATCACCCGCTCGCGCAGCGCCCAGGCGCAGGCCCAGGTCGTGGTCCGCAGCCAGATCAGCCGGCGGTACAGCAGGACGTCACGGCGGACGCGCGCCGCCAGGGCCGGCGGCGTCGCCGCCGCCCACGCCCGGTGGAAGGCGACGATATCGGAACGTGTCGCGGTCCCGGTCACCGCCGGATCCCAGGTCAGCGACGTCGGCAGGCTGGCATGGGCGAGATCGATCGTCGGGCTGTCGTATGTCGGCCGCTCGACATCCAGCAGCACGGCCTCTCCGCCGACCACGATCCTGAAGTTGCCGGGATGGCAGTCCGACACCGTGAGTGTGGCCGCCGGACGATCGGGTAAGACGTCCGCGGCCCGGCGGGCTGTCTCGAACTCCTCGTCGAGCAGGGTTCGGATCCGCGTCGCCAGGGCCGGCGCCGCCGCCGCAAGCTGTTCACGGACCACACCGAGCAGATAGGCGACCGGATCGGTCGGATCGACCAGCGGCCGCCGCCCCGCTGGATCGGGGACCGGCAACCGATGAATCGCCGCCACGGCGCGGGCGATCGCCGGAAGGTCGCCGGGCAAGGCGGGCGGCGCCCCCTCGATCCGGTCGACCACCACCGCGCCCCAGGGCAGGTCGGTGCTGACCCGCAGGACCCGATGCAGGCGCGGGACCGATCCGCTCGGCGCCATCCGGCGAAACGCCTCGATCGCGTAAGTCAGGTTGGCGCGCGGGCTGAGGCCGAGATGGCTCATCCGCGGGACCCGGATCAGCCGGACGGCTCCGTCGGGACAGGTGACCCGCCAATGCAGATGCACCCGCCCGGCCACCGGGACCGGTTCGACCGCGTCGGGAGACAGTCCCAGGGCAGCGGCCAGTATGTCGGAAGGGACGCGGTCAGCGTCGGGTTCGGCTACCATGGCGGTCCGTCTAGCACAGCCCCCAGACCGACGCATGCCCACAGACCCCCGCATGCCCCCGGACCCCCGCATGCCCCCGGACCCCCGCATGCCCCCGGACCCCCGCATGCAGCGACCGCGCGCACTCAGGGACGATCCGCAGGCCCAGGTCGGCCCCCCCGGCTCCCGCCGGCTGTCGTTGAGCGTCGTCGTCACGACGCACAACGACGCCGACCGGCTGAAGCGCTGCCTTGGCGCGCTGGCGACGGCGGCGCGGCGCGGCATCGAGCTGGAGGTGATCGTGGTCGATGCCGGCTCCGACGACGGCACTGTCGCGGTCGCCGAGGCCCATGATGCGCAGGTCATCATCGACTCTGGCACCCGGGGCGCGCGATTCGCCGCCGGCGCGAAGGCGGCGACCGGCGAGTGGCTGCTGTTGCTGCGCCCGGAAACCGTGCTCGACCGCGGCTGGGACGCCACGCTGATGGTGTTCGCCAGCGTCGAGCGCAACCGCGAGCGCGCCGGAATCTTCCCCATGGTGATCGACGGTGATCCGGCCGCTACCTCCCGAATGCGATGGCGGAACCGCTTCATGGCGCTGTTCAGCGGGGCCCAGGGGATCGTGATCCGCCGGCGCTTCCTGGTACATCTCGGCGGTATCTCGGATCTCGAGCGGGGCGAGGACCTCATGCTGGCCCGGGAACTCGGGATCGCCCGCGTCGTCCTGTTCGACATCCAGTCCCATGTCGCCGCCGCCGACTGGTCGCGCGCCCCGCGCGACATCGTTCTCGGGATCCTGCGCCTGGTGCTGTTCCGCCTGCACGTGCCGGTGCGCTGGCTGCAGGCGCTGGGGGACTGACCGGGAGCGCGAGAAAGACGTTAGGGAGCGGTCGGTGAGGCCTTCTCGCGGGCCCCTTCGTGCTCGCGCAGGCGCGGCAGGATCTCGACGAAATTGCAGGGCCGGAACCGGAAGTCGAGCTGGTGGACCAGGATCTCGTCCCAGGCATCACGGCAGGCGCCGGTCGATCCCGGAATCGCGAACAGGTAGGTGCCGCGCGTCACCCCGGCGGTAGCCCGGGACTGCATGGTCGAGGTGCCGATCTTCTGGAAGCTGAGCCAGCGGAACAGCTCACCGAAGCCGTCGATCCGCTTCTCGTAGATTTCCTCGAAGGCTTCCGGGGTCACGTCCCGACCGGTCAGACCCGTGCCACCCGTCGCCAGCACGACCTCGACCCCGTCATCGTCGATCCATTGCCGAACCTGGCGCTGGATTTCCGTGCGGTCATCCTTCACCAGAGCCCGATCCGCCAGAAGGTGACCGGCCGCGGTCAACCGCTCCACCAGGGTGTCGCCCGAGCGGTCCTCGGATAGCGAGCGGGTGTCGGAAACCGTCAGGACGGCGATGTGAACCGGGACAAAGGGCTGGGTTTCATCGATACCGGGCATTGCGGACTTCAAACCCGGTCAGGTCGTCGATCGAGCGATAGACCGCCCAGTCGCCCGCCGCCACCCGATCCAGCGTCGGAGCGGTCTGGCCGAGCCGGTTCCGATAGATCCAGATGTTGGACAGAACCTTTTCGATGAACTCGCGGGTCTCCCAGGACGGGATCGACTCGATGAACAGCAGCGGATCATCGTCATAGGACACCGACCGCATCCATTTGCGCAGGTTGCCCGAGCCGGCGTTGTAGGCGACCAGGAGCCGGAACAGGTCGCCCTCGACCCGTTCCATCGCCATCAGGTGATCGACATAGCGCTGACCGAGCTGGAGGTTCAGCCCCGGCTCATAGAGCTCGTGACGGTCGTCGAGCTCGTCCGCCTTGTCCATGTAGCTGGCGGTGCGCGGCATCAGCTGCATCAGGCCGCGTGCGCCCCGGCCCGAGCGGGCCCGCGGGTCGAAGCCGGATTCCTGGCGGACGATCCCGTAGATCAGCGCACGATCGACCTGGAAGCCGTCATCCGGCGCCCAGGTCGGCACCGGATACAGCGCCGCGTGGTAGATGCGCCCGGTCGAGAACCGGATGATGCCGCCGAGACGGATCGCCAGACCCGGCATGTTGTGACGGGCGGCAATCGCCATCAGCGGCTCGCGCAGGGACGGATCCAGGCGCGGGAAGAGTTTGCGCCACTCGCGTTCGGCCCGGCTGCTCTGGCCGACCTGCATCAGCGCCAGCGCACGGCGCGCCCCTTCGTGCTTCAGCAGGGCCGCCATCTTGCGCTCGGAAATCTCGGGCAATGACCAGTCGAACGGGATCTCTACCCCGAGCGCCCGGCGCCCCAGAAGACCGTAGAACGTCATCGGATACTGCGCCGCACGGGCCAACCAGCGCGTCGAATCGGCCGGCTTGCGGAGTTTCAGGGCGGCGCGCCCGGCCCAATAGGCACCGGCCGAACGCTGCGCCCGCGACGCCCGCTCCGCCCGGGCCAGGTTGGCGAAATGACCTTCGGCCTGCTCGATCTCGCCAAGCCGCCAGGCGGCGATGCCGGCCGCCCAGTACACCGCCGGGACCTCGTCGCCGGCTTCGCGCGCGCTCTTGGAGGCGAGCCGCAGCGCTTCCTGGTCCTTGCCGAAGATGAAGTAGGCCTTGGCGATCTTGCCGCGCTGCTCGGCGAACTCGACCGGATCGAACAGCTTGCGGGCCTGTGCACCGTCCAGTTCACGCAAGGCGCCCGTCGGCCAACCCTGACGGATCAGCCGGCGGATCTTGCGCTTCATCGCGTTGACCGCCTTCTGCTCGGCGTTCGACCGCTGGCGCGGCGACACGTAGAACCGGGCGTCGCGCACCGCATCGGCGCCGCTGCCGCCGAGATAGCCACGAATTGGGCGCTTCGGTCCCTTGGCGGATGCCGGTTTGCGCTTAAGGCCCAGTCGGTAGAGACGATTGGCGTCCGGGTGATCGCCGTACTCCGCCAGCCAGGCCTTCAACTCCGGCCACGGAGTCCGGTAGGCGGTCGGGTGCAGATAGCGCTGGGCCTCGACATGGCCCATCAGAATTTGATTCTCGACCCGGCGAATCAGCCGGTCGGCGGCGGTCAGGTCACCCACCCGCTGGAGTTCGAAGATCTCCCGGTACGTCCGGGCGTCCGCCTGGGTGAGGATACGGGGCAGCGGCTGGGCCGCCTGCAACCGGGAACCATCGATGCTCGGCAGCGGAAGAAGCGCGGTTTCCTGCGCTTGAGCCGGCGCGCCGTTTGCCATCGCCCCAGACACAAGGGCGACCAGCGCAGCCGAAAGGCAAGCGAACAGGCTGCCGTGACGTCGCGACGGGCGAGTCGGATTGTGGCTGAAATGTGGCGGGACCATAGATTTGACGTAACCCGAATTCCAGGGCATCGGCAAGGCGAAGTGCCAGACCCGAGCCCTGAAATCTGTGGATAACTCCCCCCGATGCGACACTGGTCTCTTGTTTTGCAATGATCCGGCCGCATCTGGCGCCGGATCGCAAGAAAATTCCGCCAAGGCCGCGCTGCGGAGCGGAATATTACTCCGCTTTCGGTCCTTCCTGCAGGTGCCGCTTCAGGCTCAGCAAGTCCTTCCAGGAATTGGATTTTTGCCCCGGTGATCGGAGCAGAAATGCCGGGTGATAGGTCGCCAGCGCCGGAATCGTCTTCCCGCCGCCCGGCGGTGACCAGTCAAACCATCTCCCGCGCAACCGCATGATGCCCTCTTTCCGGCTCAGAAGGGTCTTTGCGGAGGTGCCTCCGGCCAGGACCAGCACCTGTGGCGCCGCCAATTCGATATGACGTTCGACGAAGGGCATGCAGACGGCGATTTCGGCTTGAGTGGGTTGACGGTTCCCGGGCGGGCGCCATGGCAGGATGTTGGTGATGTAGACGCTGTCCTGACGCGACAGGCCGACGCTCTCGAGCATCCGGTCGAGCAATTGACCGCTGACGCCGACGAAGGGCTTGCCCTGGCGATCCTCGTCAGCGCCCGGCGCCTCGCCGACAATCATCACCGCCGCGCCGGGAACGCCATCGGCAAACACGGTGTTGGTGGCCGTGACCTTGAGGGGACAGCCCTCGAATGCCCGGACGGCGGCATCGAGTTCCGCCAGCGTGCCGGCGGCGCGCGCCGTCTCGCGCGCGGCGTGGACAGGTTGGGTGACCTGGGCATCCGGAGCGACCGGCGCCACCCGCGGCGGTGATGCTTGCCGCATCGGGTCAGGGGACGCCGGCGGGTCGATGCCAGGTGCTGTGGTGGTAGTGTTCCGGGGCGCTTGAGTCGGTGGCGGAGAGGCAGCCTTGAAGTGATCAACCGGATGATCGGTAATCGCTTCGTCGACGCCGGCGTCAACGTACCAGCGCAGCAGGGCCTCTGCAGTCGACCGTTGATCGTCGCCTGTCATCGTCGAACCCTGGCTTGCCTGTCGACGCCCTGCCGCGACGGTCGGTCACGGCGGGCCGCTGACCCTGGAGTCTGCTTCATGGCTGATATATGACAGGTCGGATAGCGCTCGACCATGGGCGAGCGACGGGAATGGGGCGGCCGGGAGCTTTCGCATGGAACGCGAATCGATGGAGTGCGATGTCGTGATTGTCGGGGCGGGCCCCGCGGGCCTGTCGGCGGCGATCCGGCTGCGGCAACTCTGCGCGGAGAACGATGTCGACCTGTCCGTCGTTGTCCTGGAGAAGGGAGCGGAGGTCGGCGCCCATATCCTGTCCGGCGCCGTTATGGAGCCTCGGGCCCTCGACGAGCTGTTCCCGGACTGGAAGGAGCGTGGCGCGCCGCTCAACACACCGGCCACCGAAGACCTGTTCCTGTTCCTGACGAAGGGCAGCGCGCTCAGGCTGCCGACGCCGCCGGCCATGAACAATCATGGCAACTACATTGTCAGCCTGGCCAATGTCTGCCGCTGGCTCGGCGAGCAGGCCGAAGCCGCCGGGGTCGAGATCTATCCCGGCTTCGCCGCGTCCGAGGTGCTGTATCACGAGGACGGCAGCGTCAAAGGCGTGGCCACCGGCGACATGGGCATCGGCAAGGATGGCGAGCAGACGGCCAACTATCAGCCGGGAATGGAACTGCATGCCAAGGTCACGCTGTTCGCCGAGGGCTGCCGCGGGTCACTCACCAAGGACCTGTTCGAGCGCTTCGACCTGCGGAAGGACTGCGATCCGCAGACGTATGCCATCGGGATCAAGGAGCTCTGGGAGATCGATCCCGAAAAGCACCACCAGGGGCGGATCGTCCACACCATCGGATGGCCCGTGGACGGCAACACCTATGGCGGATCCTTCCTGTACCACCTGGAGGACAACCAGGTCGCTGTCGGCTTCGTGATCGGGCTCGACTACCAGAACCCGTTCCTGTCGCCGTTCGAGGAGTTCCAGCGCTTCAAGCAGCACCCGGCGATCCGGCCGATCTTCGAGGGCGGGCGTCGGATTTCCTACGGGGCCCGCGCGCTGAACGAAGGGGGCCTGCAATCGATTCCGAAGCTGACCTTTCCCGGGGGCGCGATTGTCGGCTGCGCGGCCGGATTCCTCAACGTGCCCAAGATCAAGGGCAGCCACAACGCCATGAAATCCGGCATGACCGCGGTCGAGGCGATCTTCGAGCGGCTGCGGGGCGGTGATGCGCCGCAAGGTGTGGAGCCCACCGCCTATCCGGAGATGCTCAAGAAGACCTGGGTCTGGGACGAGCTCTACAAGGTGCGCAACATCCGGCCGTCGTTCCGTCTGGGCCTGCTCGGTGGCCTCGCCTACTCCGCCCTGGATACGCTGGTCCTGCGCGGACGGGCCCCGTGGACCCTGCATCACCATGCCGACCACGAATCCCTGATGCCGGCCGCCCATGCGATTCCGATCGACTACCCGAAGCCGGACGGCGAGGTCAGTTTCGATCGGTTGTCGTCGGTGTTCCTGTCGAACACCAACCATGAGGAAAATCAGCCGGCGCATCTCACGCTGAAGGACGCCAGCGTTCCGGTGGACTACAATCTTCGGCTCTACGATGCGCCGGAGCAGCGCTACTGTCCCGCGGGCGTTTACGAGATCGTTCGCGACGAGGACGGCGACAACCCGAAGCTTCAGATCAACGCGCAGAACTGCGTTCACTGCAAAACGTGTGACATCAAAGATCCGAGCCAGAACATCAAATGGGTCGTCCCCGAAGGCGGGGGCGGGCCCGTCTACCCCAACATGTGAGGGTCGCGTGGGGCTGAAACGCCGTTCCAGAGACTTCCGTCCGACGCTGGTGGCCGGCCTCCTGGCCGTTACCCTCAGCGCCTGCGCCACCCAGCAAACACCACTGCCGCCACTGTCGCCGTCGGCTGCCCAGCCCGCCGGACTCGATTATGATCGGATTTCGGTGTCCGGCGCGTATCTCGCGGGCCGGCACGCCGACCGGAGCCGCGACGTCCGCGAGGCCAGCGCCCTGATGGACCGGGTGCTGGCCGCCGATCGGGGCGGACTTGCACTCAAACGCCGGGCTTTCATGCTGCGGCTCGACGACGGCCAGTTCGACGCGGCCGGTGAGCTGGCCGAGGAGGTTGCGGCGACTCTCAACGGTGACGCACCGGTCGCCAACATTTTTCTGACGGTCGGGAACTTCCAGGAAGGCGACTATGAGCAGGCCCAGAAACGGCTCGACCGGCTGCCGGACAACCGGCTGAACCGCATTCTGAAGCCGCTCGTTTCAGCCTGGATCGCGGTCGGACGGGGTGACCTCCCGGCGGCCGATGCCGCGGTTGAAAGCCTCAGGGACACCGAGGGCTTTTCCGCCCTGCACGCGCTGCACGCGGCCATGTTGGCAGACGCGGCGGGCGACCCGGTGCTCGCGCGTTCGCGGTACGAGGCCGCGTTGGACGCGTTGGAGCACCCACCGCTGCGAATTCGGCTGACCGTCTCTGATTTCCTGGCACGGTCCGGATCGCCGGACGCGGCGCTTGAGATCTCGCTTGGCGGCGGCAACGGGGTCGCCGACCCGGCCGATATCCGTCGCCATGTCGAGGCGATCGCCGACAGGCGGCCTGCCGGGGCGCCGCTGGCGCCGGTCGACGGATTGGCCCTGGCGTTTTTCGATCTGGCCAGTGCCCTGCAGCGCGATCGGCGGTCCGAGATCGCGATGATTTTCGCCCGGTTCGCCCTGCATCTGGACCCAGAGTTCCACCTCGCCGCCCTGCTGGTGGCGGAGATCCTGGACGACCGGGGCCAGCATGAAGCTGCGCTCGCGCTCTATGACACACTGCCGGACACGTCCGCCTACGGGCTGATGGCGGAATTGCGCGCCGTCAGCAGCCTGGAGGATCTTGACCGGATCGACGCGGCCGCCACCCGTCTTGAGGGATCCGCCGCCGCGCGCCAGCGCTTGACGGACCCGCTGGTCCGGCTGGGAGACCTGTACCGCGGGCAGGAACGATGGGATGACGCGGTGGATGCCTATGACCGGGCATTCCAGCGGATCGAGGCCGGCACGGATGCCAATTGGTCTTTGTACTACTCAAGGGGTATTGCCCTGGAGCGCGCAGCCCGCTGGTCCAGGGCTGAATCGGATTTCCTGAGGGCTTTAGAGCTGCGTCCCGATCAGCCCTATGTTCTGAACTACCTCGGCTATACCTGGGTCGATCAGGGCACCAACCTGGACCGCGCTACCGAGATGATCGAGCGGGCGGTGTCGCTACGCCCCAATGACGGCTATATCGTCGACAGCCTCGGCTGGGCGATGTATCGGCAGGGCCGGTTCGACGAGGCTGTCGTGCATCTCGAAAGGGCGGTCGAGTTGCGGCCGGTCGACCCCACGATCAACGACCATCTCGGCGACGCCTACTGGCAGGTCGGTCGGCGGTATGAGGCACGCTTTCAATGGCGCCGGGCCTTGAATTTCGGGGCCGATGAGGCGCTGGCCTCGGTGATCGAGCGCAAGCTCAAGGGCGGGTTGCCTGGCCGACAGTCCAGAACGGTCGACGCCGCCGCCGCTGCCCGGGATGCCGAGAGCTGATCCGGTCCCGGTCATCGCCGATCCCATGAACGCCCACCTCACAGAAACCCGGCGGGTTGAGGGTTTTGCCCCGGCCAAGATCAACCTGGCGCTGCACGTCACCGGGCGTCGGGCCGATGGCTACCATGAGCTGGATATGCTGGTCGGCTTTGCCGATATCGGCGATTCGGTGCGCTGGACCGTCGGCGGCGACAGCTGCCGACTGTCGGTGGAAGGGACGCAGAACAGGCACGACGATGTTCCGGTGTCGACCGCGAACCTGGCCTGGCGCGCGCTGGCCCTGGCGGGATTGCGCGGGAAGGCCCCGCTCAGTGGGACGTTGACGGTGCGTAAGGCCCTGCCGGCGGGAGCCGGGCTCGGGGGCGGCTCCAGCGATGCGGCAGCGGTCCTTCGCGCGGTTCTCGGCGAAACCGTCCGCCAGGACCTGATCGCGGATCCTGGGGTTCTGGCCCTGGGAGCAGACGTCCCTGTCTGTCTGGCTGCGCGGCCGAGCCGTGTTCGGGGGATCGGCAAGTGGGTTTCCGCCGTCGATCTCGGGCAGTCCGTTCCCGTGGTGCTGGTCTGGCCCGGCCACGGCCTGTCGACCCCGGAGGTCTTTGCCGCGCGCGACGGCGGGTTTGGCGCGCCGATTCCAGAAGACCGGATCCGCGATTTGCACGTCGATCCGGTCGCGGTGATGGCCGATCTCCGGAACGATCTCGAAGCGGCGGCTGTCCGCCTTCTTCCGGATGTCGGGCTTGCCGTCGCGGCACTTGAGGCCTGCGTTGGCTGCCGGATCGCCCGGATGTCGGGCAGCGGATCGTGCGTGGTCGGATATTTCTCCAGCCGCGGGGATGCGCGGGAAGCGGCGCTGCGCTTGGGCCGAGACCGGCCGGACTGGTGGGTGCGCGACGGCAATCTGCACGCCGAGCCGCTCAGCGCGTGGGGGGTCGCTGCGGTCAGTTGAGAAATCGCTGGAGGCTGGTGGACGGCAATCCGGTTGCCGGCAAGCCGTTCTCCGCCTGAAAACGCGCGATGGCACTGCGGGTAACCGGGCCGGCGATCCCGTCAATCGTGCCCTCATAGTAGCCGCGCGCCTGCAGCGCCCGCTGGATGTCGGACACGAGCGAAGCGCCGGCGGGTGGTGTCAGGATCAGGGGTTCGGCGGGCGCGGGACGGGCCGCCGCATCCGCGCCGGCGGTGCGGGCGCGCAACCACGCCTGGGCGGTGGGGTCGCCGGCTTCGGCGGCCGTTCGCATGCGCTTCTCCCGATCCGCGACATCCGCCTCGAGGACCGCCAGACCGTATAGAGCCGCCGGGATCCCGCCGTCGGTGGCACGCTGGAGCCAGCGGCGGGCCTCGACATCGGAACGGGGAATTCCCCGTCCTTCCGCGTACAGGCGGCCGAGATTGTGTTGCGCAGGAGCGAAGTTCTGTTCTGCAGCGCTGTGGTACCACAGCAGTGCACGGGTATCGTCCTTGGCCGTGCCGAGCCCCTGTTCGTACAGGACGCCGAGATTGAACTGGGCAACCGCCAACCCGTTGATCGCGGCCTCGCGGAACCAGGTGGCCGCTTCGGCGGGATTGGCCGGCTCCGCGGACATCAGGGCGATCGCCACATTGAACTGGGCCGCAGGATCGCCGGCATCGGCCCGGGCCTGCTGGCCGGTCGACGCCGCCGAGGAGGGCGACGAGGAGGGCGACGAGGATGCCGACGAGGACGGCGCGGTACCTCGGGGAACCGATCGGGACCGAGGCGCGGGGTCGGTGAGGGTCGGCGCGGGTGGCGGAGCGACCGGACGCGGATCGACAACCTCAGGCACGACCACCACCGGTGGCACAACCGGCGGGTCATCAGTCGGCACTTCTGCTGGCGCTACCGAAAGACTACTCCCAGTTTCAGCCGTTGTATCCTCTCGGAGCGTCGAGATCTGCTGGGGTCCGGACTCCAGAGCGTCATCGGTCTCGGGCGCCGGGGCCGGCGACATTTCTGATACCGCAGGATCGGACTCGCCAGCCTGACTGGCACTTTGGACCGTGTCATCGGGGCCCGAGGAGGCGGCGGGGGCCATAGCGTCGGCGCCGTCCGGGCGTGCGGTATCAGAGGACTCGTCGGGTGCGAGGCCGGGGATCATCGCCAGGATGCTCTCGATGTCGAGCGCGGCCCAGAGTCGGCGGCCGTCGGCGCGCAGAATTTCGGGTGTGGCCGCCAGCCGATCCGCGACGTCCTGAGCGCTCAGGGCGCGCCAGTCGATCGGCCCCTGGCGCATCACCGCCCATCCGACCGCGCCGGAAACGGCGACGATCACAACCGCCGCCGCGGCCAGGGCTGCGCGCCGGCCGCGGCGGGTTCCAGCATCGGCACCGGTGGAGCGATCAGACCGTTCAGCGACATCCGTCAGCCCGAGCGCGGATACATCGATCGGGTCAGCCTCAAAGTCATGGACTGGTGCCACCGGCTCGGGACGCGGGGCGGCCCCGCCGGCGTCCGCCGACAACCGGGCGCGATCGATATCGGCTTCAGGGGACCAGCCTTCCGGCGGGCCATCGGGCAGGGCGCGGCCACGTTCCCGCGCGTCTGCCTGCTGTCGTCCATCCTGGTGGGTCACATCGTCGCCGCCCAGGTCGTGTCCGAGAAGCGGGCGCCGGCTGGCGTCCGCCACCTCTGCCGGGCCCGTGGACCGGGCATGGCTTTCGAGGGCGACGAGGCGTTCGGCGGCCTCCTTCAGGGCGAATCCGATCGGCCGCAGCCGGTCCTCGAGGAGACGCTCACCGTCCTCCAGGCGACTGAAGACCGCCTCAGCGGTGTCCGCATTGACTCCGACGGGCGGGGGCGTGGCAGCAGCACCGACCGGATGGCGGGATCCAACCGTCAGGCTGACGCCCCGGCTGGCGGCGTCGTTCTGGATCGCATGATCGATCCATTCGCCGATCGTCATGCCGGCGGCGTTGGCGGCACGCCGCGCGATATCGCGGGTCGCCTGATCGACCCCTTTCACACTCCACGCCGTCATGTCGTCGGCAACCCATCACACTACCAGAGGGCACCATGAGTATAGCTCGGTAGTGATATCCCGCAAAGACGCCTGTTTTCGGGCGGTTTCGGGAGTACGGTCAGGTCTTGCGCTTGCGCCCGAACAGGCGGGAGAAGAACCCGCCTTGGCGGGCCTTGGGCAGCACCAGTTCCTCGACCAGCTGCAGACGGTCGGCAATCCGGCGCATGTCACGCTCGATCGGATCGAGAGCCGCCGCCGAATCCCGGGGCAGCCGATGGGCGAAGTCGTCCAGTCGCTCAACATCGACCGCCATCCGATCGATTCGGTCGGTCAATCGGCTGTCGGCAGCGCGGGCATCGATGTCATCGAGACGGGTGACGATCTCGTCGATGCGCGCCGCCAGCTCCGTGACCCGGGTGCTCAGGTCGTCGATCGCCGGTACCGGCGACTCCAAGCGGGATTCCAGCCGGCGCATCCGATCCCTGAGGGCGGCGACACCCTCGCCGACCCGGTCCTGCTCGATGGCTTGAAGCGCCTCCCGCGCCTGCCGCCATTGACCGGGGCCGAAATTGAACCCCGGAACGTCCGTGGCGCGGCGTCCGAGGCCGCGGACAACCATCCTCCGGTCCCCGGACGGCGGGATGCCGGCCGCGGACAGGTTGGGATCAGACCCGGCGTTCAGGCTGGGGTCCGACATGCCCGAGGGAGCGGCGGATGGATCGCCGCCATCACCCGGCAGCTCCGCGGCATGCGATCCGGTGGAGTGCGATCCGGCGGTTGGTCCGGCCGCCGATTCGCGGATGCGGCGCGCCAACCAGACACCGATCGGCTCGCCGGATTTCGTGGCAGCCTGCTTGGCGAGTTCCCGGTCCTCCCGAGACACGCCCTTTATGCTCCACGGCGAAGCGCCCGACATGGATCCCCCACCCTCGGTTGGATGCCCCCTTGGTAGGCCCAGGTCGTGCCAGTATGCAGGCTTCGGGAGTGACGTCCAGCGCGCGGTGAGCGTCTAGCGCGGCTCCCGGTCCAGCCGGCGCTCAAGCCGGTCCAGTCGCTCCGACAGTCTTTCGACGACATCTTCCAACCCGTCGAGCACGTCGATAAAGCGCGCTTCGTTGCGCTCCAGGCGCGCGTGCACGCCGGCCACCAGCGCCGCATCCTCGACGATCCCCTCCTCCGGCGCCGCCGGGGCATCGGAGGGCACCGGAAGGGGATGTCCGGCCGCCTCGGCGGCACCGACGCGCCGGATGACATGGCTCAGCCACTCGCCCATCGTGGAGTCGTGTTCGGCTGCCCCGGACTTGGCCAATTCGCGCGAATCGAGGCTCACGCCCTTCACGCTCCAGGGCATCTTGGCCTTAGGTGTAGGCGCCACGGGGCTTCTCCGACGGGACAGGACGTTAACGACGTTATCATACCGCAACCGCGCCCTTGCTTGAAACGCGTCGAGTTGCGTATGTTCCGGCACGCCTGGGGCGTAGCCAAGTGGTAAGGCAGCGGTTTTTGGTACCGCCATTCGCAGGTTCGATCCCTGCCGCCCCAGCCAATCGTTTCAGCCGGTCGTTGCAGCCGTCCGATTTCCGGGCCCGTTTCGTGGCCCGCTGCGGCCGTGGTCAGCGGGCCAGGACCATGAGATCGACCGGCGTGTCCAGACCGATCACCGTGCGTCCCGATCGGGGCTCGGGCTCCGACCTCGGCCGGTATCCCTGGGCAATGCCCGTCCGGTAGGTATCCGCGTCGGTCAGCGCCCGAACCTGTTCGGCTTTGGTGTGTTTCTCGAGCTTGGCAGACAGGTTCACGGCCGCACCGATGACCGTGTATTCCAGCCGCGTTTCGTCACCGACGGCACCGAACACAACCGGTCCGGCCGCCACCGCAGCGCCGACCGCCGGCGCGGGCAGGCCGGCAGTCCGACGGCGGGCGTACCAGGCGGCCGTCTCCTCGGCGATCGCGTCGACCGCCCGCAGGGCATCGGCCACCGGCTGGTCGACGGGCCGGGTTGCCCCGAAGGTCGCCATGATGCCGTCGCCCAGGAACTTGTCGATGCTGCCGCCATGGCGCTGGATGATCGGTACGACCAGGCGCTGATAGTCGGACAGCAGCGCGATCAGATTGTCCGGCGCGATTTCCGTCGCCATCTGCGAGAATCCGCGCATGTCGACATTGAGCACAGCCGCGTCGCGGACTTCGCCCCGGCCGGCCTCGACTTCCTGGTCAAGGTCGGTGATGCGCGCCGCCACGTCGCTCGAGAAGAACCAGGACAACTCGCGTGCGGCCATGCTTTCGCGCACCGACAGCACCAGAAGGCGCCGGGCACGAATGATCGCGACCGCCAGAATGCCGGTCACTACCAGGATGGAGACGATCTTGTCGAACTCGGCGCCGATCAGAACAGCGTTGGTGGTCAGGTAGAACACATAATCCCGGGTGATCGGTGAGTTCATGCCGTCCAGGAACAGGGCATAGACCACCATCAGCACCCATCCCAACGATGCGGCCACGCCGCACAGAATGACGTAGCGCGGCTCAAACCGCAGGGTTCTGAGCGCGATGAAAATGAACAGATACAGGACGGTCGGCGCTTTCAGATAGAACGCCGCCGGCTGCATGTACTGCAGGTGGAAACTCCAGATCGTACCGAGCAGGAGGGCGACATCGGCCACGACCGAAAGAGACAGGAACCAGCCCGGCAGGCGACGCAGATAGGCCAGACGCAGGCGCACCAGCGTGAACACGAAATAGGTGCCCAGCACCCACGGGATCGGGAGGAACTCGGCTTCCGGCGGAAAGGTCTTGGGCGATATCGCATAGAGAGATCCGAAGCCGACGACCAGCGCAAGCTGCAGCCAGCCAATCAGAATCTCGCTGGAATCCTGCTGGGCAGACATCGCCTCGCGAACCCGCTCGGGCAGCACATCGATCTGGTCCTGGACCGCCGCGACCTTGTGACCGGGGGCAGGGTCAGGAGGCGTTGAGACCGAAGGCTTGGAACCAGGGGATGCAGGTTCGCTCATGGCCGAACTCCAGAACCGGATGGGAGGCGCACGGACCGGTGTCCGGCGACCACGGGTGACGCCTGTCCGTTCGCGGACCGCACCTCGGGCACTCTGTCCCGCAGCAACCGACCCGGGTCTTCGGCGGCGACGGTCAAGCCGAATGTAGGGAGCGGGGCGACCCGGTTCGCCTCAGATCTGCGTGAGCGGCCCGTCAGCACGCCGGCGCGCGCTTGATGGCCCACAGCGAGCTTTCGGGCGCGGTTGCGGCGTGCGGGATGCGCCCGGCCACGCCCGTCGCGATCTCCGCCGCCAACCGGCTGCGCACATAGTGGCTGGCGAACACCGGCTCCAACCCGCCCGCCGCCAGCCACGCCGCCACCACGAGGTCCTCGGAATAGACCCGCCAGCCCCAGGTGGAAGGGTATGGATCCGGCAGAAAGATGTCGTGAACATGCACCAGAACCCCCGCCGGCAATGTCGGCAGCAGGCGGCTGAACAGCCGGTCGACGTCGGAGCCCGGCAGGGCCAGATGGCTTGAATCGATGAACAGGATATCGCCCGCGGCCAGGGCGGGCAGGGCATCGAGCGCGACGTCCTGCAACGGCTTGGTGACCAGCTTGACATCGAGGGAGGCCAGATCGGCCCGAGGAGCCGGGTCCACGCAGTGGATCTCGCAGGCAAACCCTCCGTCCGCGACGGCGCGGGCCAGAAATCGCGTGGAGTGGCCGGATCCGACCTCGAGGATTCGCGCCGGCCGGTGTCGTCGCACCAGGGCGTAGGCCGCCGCGCCATCCAGGCCGGGAAACCAGTCCTGCTGCCAACGCGGTTCGGGAGGGGAGGCACCGTCGAACCGCTCAACGATCTCGCCATGCTCGTCGATGGCCGCAAGCACCGACCGCATCGCCGGTTCGGCGGCGGCGAACACGGCCTCCAGTTCCGGATACGGATCGGAGGCCCGCAAGGCAGCCGCATAGCGGTGTGAAACAAACACGCCGGTATTGGAAATACCAAGGACAGATGAAACCGCTACCAGCGTTTTTTTCAAAGAGTTAATGGTCGATACCCTTGCCGAATCGCTGCCGGCTAGAACTCGAAGGTCATGCCCTCTTGGGCGACGATGGTCCCCGGCCGCGCGGCCGCTGCTTCGCTCGCGATGCGGTCCAGATCCGGGTCGAGATGCCGGGGATCGTGGTGAAAGAGGGCCAGGGTCCGGACCTCGGCCAGGTCGGCGATGCGGATCGCCTCCTGCCAGGTCGAATGACCCCATCCGACATGGCTGGCGAATTCGGAGTCGCAGTAGGTGGCGTCGTAGAACGCCAGGTCGGCACCCCGCATCAGGGCAATCACGTTCTCGTCATCCTGCCCGGGGACATGCTCGGTATCGGTGACGTAGGCAATGCTGACGCCGCCATAGGTCAGCCGATAGCCGCAGGCGCCGCCCGGATGGTTCAGGGCGCGGGTTTCGATCGTCACTTCGGGACGCGGTTCCATGGTCGCCCCGCAAGCGAAATCCTCGAAGCGCACGCAGGCCCTGAAGGCGTCGATCGGGATCGGGAACAGCGGCGGCGACATCATCTTGTGCAGGATCTCCCGCAGGCCGACGGGCTGCTCCAACCGGGCGGCCCGGAACACGATCTCGTTCTCCGGGACGTACGCGGCCGCGAAGAACGGCAGGCCGCTGATGTGATCCATGTGGAAATGGGTCAGGAACACATCCGTCGCGCTCGGCGGCTCGCCCCACATGGTGACCCCAAGCTCGCGGATGCCGGTCCCCCCGTCGAAAACCACCCGATGCGCGCTGCAGCGCACTTCGACACAGGACGTGTTGCCGCCGTAGCGTACAGTGCGCGGCCCTGGGCAAGCGACGCTGCCGCGCGCCCCCCAGACTTTCACGACAACGCCGTGCTCTGCCACCCACCCCTCCTGTGGTGCCGGCCCGAGACTGCGCCCGGGATCCCAGCCCAGTCCCCTACCACCAGTTCCATTCAAATAACATACGTTCTAAATACGAGAAACGAAGGGGCTTAAGCGCTGGGTCCTGGCGAAAGCCAGCGGGCTTGCGCACTATGGCGACGCACCGCCAACCCAGACTCCTTCCGCCGGACCATCTGAGACAGACCGCTTCCGACTCATGCCGACACGGCCTTCTCCGGCGGCGCCCGCCGCCGGATCAAACTGGACCGCGATCCTCTTCGGTTTCCTGCTCGCCGTCCTGGCGGCCTTTCAGCAGTTCAAGCTGCCACCGCTGCTGCCGGGCCTGCTGGAGGTCTATGCCTATCCCAAAGTGCTGGCGGGCGGCTTCATGTCGATCTATGCCGCGGTCGGCCTGCTGGCCTCGATCGGGCTCGGCCGGCTGCTGCAGACCGCCGGGACCCTGCCGGTCCTGATGGCGGCGTTCGCGGTCGCGCTGGCCGGGAACCTGCTGGCGCTCGCCGAACCGCAGAACGGCTGGATCATGCTGGCGTCCCGCGGTCTCGAGGGTCTGGCATTCGCCGTCTTCGCGATCGCCGGCCCGGTCTACACGAACCGCAACGCCGGGGCCCGGCATCTGCCGATCGCGATCGCCTTGTCCGCCCTCTGGATACCGGTCGGACAGCTCCTGGCGAACGCCCTGGTCCCGTTCACCGATCTTTGGGGTGGATGGCGGCTTTCCTGGATGGTGACAGGGCTGGCCACGGTCGCACTCGCCGCCTGGATGCTGGTCATTCGGGCGCGGGGAGAGGTCGATCTGGACCTGCGTAGCCAGCCAGCCGAAGGTCGGCAGACGGCCTCCGGCGAGGAACGATGGGCGCTGACCCTGTCTGCGCTGATCTTCACCCTGTGGTCGACTCAGTATTTCGCCTACATGACCTGGCTGCCGCAATTCCTTGTGGAAGGGCACGGGCTCAGCCCGCAGATGGCGGCCATCGTCTATTCCCTGCCGATCGCGACCCTGATCGTGGTCGGCATCACCTGCGCCTTTCTGATCCGAAGGGGCGCGCCGATCGCGCCGATGCTGGTCACCTCGATCGTCCTGCAGGCCTCGGTCTGGTGGACCGCGCCGCTCGTCGAGACGCCGGGCGCCGGGGTGGTGTCACTCCTGGTCTACGGCGTCGGGATCGGAATCACACCGGTCTGCCTGTTCGCCCTACCGAGCACCATCCTCGGCGCCCGTCGGACCGGGCCCGAGGCTTTTGCCATCCTCATGACGGGTCGGAACCTGGGCGTTCTGATCGGGCCGGTCCTGCTGCCGCAGATCCTGATCGCGATGGGCACCTGGGACCTGGTGCCCCCGATCTTCGGGTCGCTGACAGTTCTCGCGGCCGCCGGGGCAGTCCTGCTCGGCTATGGGCTGAGCCGCGCCGGCCGTCTGCGCCCGGACTGATGGTACGTGTCCAGGGTGGCCGGGGTCAGGGAACCAGCCGGTAACCGCCGGTGTCGGTGACGAGGATCGCCGCCCGGGAGGGGTCGGGCTCGATCTTCTGACGGAGCCGGTAGACATGGGTCTCCAGGGTGTGCGTGGTCACCCCGGCGTTGTAGCCCCAGACCTCGTTCAGAAGCGTCTCGCGCTTCACCATCCGATCTCCCGCCCGATACAGGTACTTCAGGATCGCCGTCTCCTTCTCGGTCAGGCGGATCTTCCGGTTCTTGTTCTTGTCCTCGTCGACCAGCAGCTTGGCCGAGGGCTTGAAGGCATACGGGCCGATGGTGAAGACCGCATCGTCACTCTGTTCATGCTGACGCAGCTGAGCCCGCATCCGGGCCAGCAGGACGGCAACCTTGAACGGCTTGGTGACATAGTCGTTGGCACCGGCATCGAGGCCGAGAATGGTGTCGGCGTCGGAGTCCTGGGCCGTCAGCATGATGACCGGGGACTTCACGCCGGCCTTGCGCATCAGGCGGCAGAGATCGCGCCCGTCCATGTCCGGAAGACCGACATCCAGCAGGATCAGATCGAACGTGTTGGCCTTGGCGGCCTCTAATCCCTCGGCCCCGTTCTGCGCCTCGCTGGTGGCGAACTCCTCATGCAGCTGCAGCTGTTCCGCCAGCGTGCCCCGCAGCGCATCGTCGTCATCTACCAGCAGTACCTTGCGTCCGGTCGTCATGTTCGTAACCCAGCAGTTGCGTTTGGCGATCAATGCGCATTGACCACAACAGGTTACCGCAAAGTCCCGTTGTCCACACTCTCGACGCCGTCGACCGCCACCCGCTTCCAGAACGCAACCCAGCCGGCAATCCGCCGGGCCTTGCGCTTCGGGGCCTGATAGATCCAGGAGGCATCGACCTCGCTGTCCCCGGCCGCGCGGACCGTGAAGTAGGTCGCCACCCCGCGCCAAGGGCAGCCGGTGCGTGTGGCCGTTTCCTCCAAAAGCGCCTAGTCCACCGAATCGGGAGGGAAATAGGCGACCCCTTCGATGGTCACCACCTCGTCACTCTCGGCGATCAGGGCACCGTTGAACAGAGCGCGCGCCATGCTCCCTCCTACAGGCTCGGCCCGAGGATCTGGCGGAGCATCGCCTGGCACAACGGATGATGCGGGTCCGCAAAAGCTTCGAGCGCGGTGAAATGGTTACCCTCGACGACGTCAACCGACAGGGTCGGATGCCCCGCCTGGCGGCGCAGGGTGACGAACTCGTCGCGCTGGCGGAGATATTCCGGCCCCTCCTCGAGCCCGACCGCGGCGATCAGCGGCGGCAGGCCGGACGGCGTCTTCGGCGCGTCCCGCAGAACATGGATCGGGCTGAGCGGGGCCACGTCCTCCGGCCCGAGATGAAGCTGGGCGTTCAGGTAGCTCAACCGAATCGGCTCAAGGTCGTGCAGGCCCGACACCGAGCAACCGCCGCGCAGCCCGGCGGGCCGCCCGGTCGGACCACACAGCATTGCCGCCAGATGGCCGCCAGCGGAGTGGCCGGCGATGTGGAGCCGGTCGACCCGGCCGCCGATCTGGTCACCATTCGCCCGCAGGAAATCCACCGCGGCGGTGACGTCAGCAAAGACGTCGGCCATCGTAATCTCCGGGCAGAGACGGTAGCCGATCGAGACGAAACACACGTCGGCGGTCACGAAGGTCGGTGCCAGGAAATGCACCAGCGTCTTGTCGCGCGAGTGCCAGTAGCCACCGTGAATGAACGCCAGGACCGGCGCGTCGGGCCGAGCCGCAGGAAACACGTCCAGGCGCTGACGTGGATCATCGCCATAGGCGATGTCGAGGTCGCAGGACAGGGCGTCACGCGCTTCCGCGCCGCGGGTCAGCCACGGGCCGACGATGGCGGCCACGTCCGGCACTTTCGCCTGGTTGTTGTACTGAGCGTCAAGCGCTTCCTGATCGTAGCCGGCGAAGATGGGCATGCGGATCTCCGGTGGGCGTCCGGGTGAGGTGTGCCGGCTGGGAGAGTGATCGACCTGGCGTCGCGACGCAACGCCTCACCAAGATGCGCCTTGACCGGCTCCGGACGACGGTCAATATGCCGCCCATGCCGCATGACACAGACACCGCCGCCCGCCCCGACACAGCCCGCCCCGATGCGGGCGCGGCGTCCGACCGGTCTTTCGCTCGTGCCACCGGGCAACTTGCCGTCGACCGGGCGATTGCCGAGCTGCGGCGTGGCGGGGTCGTCGCGGTGCGCGCCGGGGCCAACCTGGATCGGCTGTCGGTGGTCACGGCCGCGGAGATGATCACCGAAGACAGCCTCAGCCAGTTGCGCCGGATCGCCGGCTCCGCGCCGATGCTCGGTTTGAGCCGCAACCGCGCCGCCGCCCTTGGCTCGGCGACAGATGCGCCGGCGGTCTCGATCACCATCGATCCGACCCGCAGCGTCGCCGACATCCTGAGCCTCGCAGACCCGACCACCACCCCCCGGAACGCGCCGATCACGGCGCTGCCCGAGCGCGCCGAGTCGGCCACCGCCGCGGCGATCAGCCTGGTCAAACTGGCCCGCCTGCTCCCGAGCGTCGTCATCGCCACCGTGCCCGGCCTGCGCCCGGCCGATATGGCGGCCTGGGCCCAGGGCCGCACCCTGCTTCTGGTCGACGCGCCGGATATCGACAGCCATGCCGAGACCAGTGCCCGGCGACTGGTGCGCGCGGCATCGGCCAGCGTGCCGCTAGCAGACGCGGAGGACGCCCAACTGATCGCGTTCCGGCCCCTCGACGGCGGCACCGAGCACGTGGTCATTCAGATCGGGAAGCCGGATCCCACCGAACCGGTCCTGGTCCGGTTGCATTCCGCCTGTCTGACCGGCGATCTGCTCGGCAGCCTGCGTTGCGACTGCGGGGATCAGCTCCGCGGCGCGATCGCCGAGATCGCGGCTGCTGGCGGCGGCCTGGTCCTCTACCTCGCCCAGGAGGGCCGGGACATCGGACTGATCAACAAGCTGCGGGCCTATTCCCTGCAGGACCTCGGGGTCGACACGGTCGACGCCAACACCATGCTCGGCTTCGAGGATGACGAGCGGGTTTACTACCCCGCGGCCGAAATCCTGCGGCAGCTCGGGATCGGCCGGATCCGTCTGATGACGAACAACCCCAGCAAGATCGAGCAGATCGCCCGATGCGGCGTCGAGGTCGTCGACCGGGTCCCGCATGTCTTCGAGTCGAACCAGCACAACGAACGCTACCTGCAGACCAAGGCGCAGCGCTCCGGCCACATGATCTGATCGGCGAAAGCTGCCGGGTCCCCGGCAGACCCTGCCGCCAGCCCGTCTCTGGGTCCCGGCAGGCGGTTTTGCTTCCGATCAACCCTTTGGTTTGAAACAGTTCTGATTCCTCTTTCCTGGCACAGGACTTGCTTGTTCCTGGTCGATGGCAGGAGGACTTACATGACCGTCACGGAAACGGCCGTGCCCCAGGCGCCGACCTGGTGGAAGACGTCGGCGTCAGCCTCGGGAGAAGCGGATCCGATGTCGTCGGCCGAACCGGAAGGCGACAGCGCGGAGTTCGGCTTTGCCGATTTCGTGGACGTCATCAATCCCCTGCATCACATCCCGATCATCGGGAACATCTATCGGGCCCTGTCCGGCGACGAGATTTCGGAGACCTCGCGGATGACCGGCGGCGCCCTCTGGGGCGGGCCGTTCGGACTGGTGACCGCCTTCGCCAACACGATCACCGAGCGCGAAACCGGCCAGGATATGGGCGAGACCGCGCTGGCCTGGCTTGGCGGTGACGAGCCTGCCGATGCCGATGCCCAGCTGGAGTTGCTGGCCGCGGCGACCGAAACGACGGGTCAGGCTAACGCAGCTGAGTCTCCTGCAGCCCCCGCCCCCGCACCCGTGGCGGCCGCCGTCGAAGTCCCGACACCGGCCGAACTCGCCGACGGCCCCGACGCGGGCAGCGAGCCGGCGTTCGCCGCCGCCCAGCAGATTTTCGTTGGCACCAAGGCCAACCGGCTCGATTCCTTCATCCGCCGGGCCAACGCCGTCCGCACACCCCTCGAGGCCCCGCCTGCCGGCGGCGCGCTGACCAGTGCCGCCGCCTTCGACACGCGATCGAAGGTCGCCGCGGTGTCCGGCAACCCGACACCCCTGGCAGCCGAGGGCGGCACCGATGTGGCGCAGTGGATGATGCGCGCCCTCGACAAGTACGAGATGATGCAGACTCGCGACCGGACCTGACCCTTCGGATTGCCCCCATGTCTCACCTCTTGGTCCGGGCCGCGCCCGGCCGCACCGAGGGGCGGCTCACCCTCGACGGCATTGACTATCGCTGCGCCCTCGGCCGGACCGGGCTGACCACGGTAAAGCGCGAGGGCGATGGCGGTACCCCGATCGGTCGGTTCCCGCTGCGCCAGTTGATGTTCCGGCCCGACCGGATCGACCCGCCGCCGACACGTCTGCCCGTTCTGCCGCTGCACGAGACGTTCGGTTGGTGCGACGACCCGGACCTGCCGGCGGTCTACAACCGCCTGGTGAACCTGCCGTTTTCGGGCAGCCATGAGCGGATGTGGCGGGAAGACGGGCTGTACGATCTGGTCGTGGATCTCGGGTACAACGACGATCCCCCAGAGCCCGGGCTCGGGAGCGCGATCTTCCTGCACGTCGCATCCGACTCGTTCTCTCCGACCGAGGGATGTGTGGCCCTGAGGCGCGCTGACCTTGTCGCCGTGCTCGCCGCCTGCGCGGCGGACAGCGTGATCACGATCGCCGCCGATTCCTGACGGCCATCGAGTCCTCACGTCCATGTCCCATCGCTCGCGGGCGGGCGACAAGGTCAGCGATGGACCGAATTCCAGATCTGCTGATATAGATCGCGCCGGCGCTCGCCGATGACCCGCGAGCCCCAACGGAGTGAAAGATGTTCGCGAAGTCCGCCACCTTCCCCCTGTTTGCCACCCCGGTCTGGGGCTTCGACCTTCCGGAAGATGATGCCGCGGCGGTCCACGGCGAGTTGCTGCCGTTCCTCGACCGCTGGTTCACGCCCCGACCGGAGCTGCGGCCCGGTGAAACCTGGCAGACCACACACGACCTGCACGAGCGCGCCGAGTTCGCCGGTCTGCTGCCGCATGTCGGCAACGCCGTCGAGTCGGTGCTCGACGCCCTGGCGATCCGCGACCGGGCCTGGCTGATCACCGGCTGCTGGGCCAACATCAACCCGTTGGGCAGCTTCCACCCGCCGCACATTCATCCCAACAACCTGATCTCGGCGGTCTACTACCTGCAGATCCCACCGGAGGCCGACGCGATCAGCTTCCACGACCCGCGGCCACAGGCCCATATGCTTCAGCCGGCGACAACCCGCTCGGTGCCGGAGAACCGGGCGACGGTCGAGGTTGAGGCAAAGCCCGGCCGGATGCTGCTGTTTCCGTCCTGGCTGCGGCACAGCGTCCGCCCCAACTACGCTGAGGGCGAGCGAATCAGCATCAGCTTCAACGTGATGCTGGACGACTACGCCGCGACCAATTCAGCGCCGATGTGGAAGGGCTTCCGCGAAGACGGCACCAGAGCCTGATCCGGGTCAGCCAGGGACCCGTGCGCCGAAGATCGCGGTGCCGACCCGGACCTGGGTGGCACCCAGGGCCACGGCCCTCTCGAAGTCGCCGCTCATGCCCATCGAAAGGCCTGTCAGACCGTTGCGTTTCGCGACCTCGCGCAACAGGGCGAAATGCAGGCTCGGGTCGTCGTCGATCGGCGGAATGCACATCAGGCCGACGATCGGCAGGTTCAACTCGTCGCGGCACAAGGCGATGAAAGCGTCCGCGTCGGCGGGCAGGATCCCCGCTTTCTGCGGCTCCTCGCCGGTATTAACCTGAATATAACACTGCTCTAAGCGTGTGCCCGGGCGCGTGAGTTCCTTGGCGATCTCGCGCGCCAGCTTCGGGCGGTCGATGGTCTGAATGACGTCGCACAGCGCGACGGCTTCCCGCACTTTATTCGTCTGCAGCGGTCCGATCAGATGCAGTTCAAGATCGGGATAGCGGTCCCGCAGCGCCGGCCACTTCCCCTTGGCCTCCTGGACCCGGTTCTCGCCGAACACCCGATGTCCGGCCTGCAGCGCCGCCTCCACCCGGTCCAGCGGCTGCACCTTGCTGACCGCGACCAGGGCCACATCGGCGGGATCCCGATCCACCTCCCGTGCGGCCGCCGAGATCGCCTCGCGGACCTCCGCCAGGTTGGCGGACACCTCACGAACGGTCTCCGGATGACCGTCAAGGCTGTTGGGTTCCATTGACACGTCAGCCTCCTGCCAAGCCTTGCACCGTCACCCCCATGCTCTCACGGCGCCCGGTCTTCGCGTTTTCCGAAGAGAAGGGTCACGTTGATCCGCCGGTTCTCGTACCCGTCCTTGAAGCTCATCGTGTCCGTGGCGTGCAGGAGATCGCTGTCGAACATCACGATCCGGTTCTGGCGATGGGGAAACCGCATCGGGGACGCACCCGACTCCTCCACCAGCCGCTGCAGTGCCCCCTCGTCGGTATTGAATTTCTCGAAGCCCCAGTCCCGCGGCGCGGCAACGTCCCATACCAGAAGGCCGCCGGTCTCAGGGTCGAGATTGGCCTCGTCATGGGTCACGTAGAGATTAACGTTCACGGCGGCGAAATCGGCGTGGATCGGCACACCCTCCGGCGCTCTTGCGTGCTTGAAGGCCCAGACCTTGCGCAGGGGATGCTGCTTCAGGAGTCCCGGGAGAGCCGCACGAAGGTCCTCAGCGATCTGCAGAATCAGCGGACAATCGAAGCCGTCATCCATCATGGCACCGAGGTATCCGTTGTCGTTGGCAAACCGCCAACGGTGCCAGATGGTGCTGAGCAGCAGAAACCGTCTCAGCCCCTCGAGCGCCGCCGGGGTCAGCACGTCGTCGATGACCGCAACCTTCGGAGAGCCCGTGAGGTAGCCGTTCTCAATGCCTTGCCAGTCAACCTCGGGATTGAGGGCGCCGCCGTCGACCCGGTCGGCGGGCTCCAGGTGCAGAATCCGTTGGTAGGCGCCGCCGAGGCATCGCAGCTGGTCTTCCGAGATCGCGGTCTCGGATCGGGCACCGGAACTCTCGATTGCCTCCAGAACCGACTGATAGGACTCGATGAGCTGGCGGTCCGAGCCCTCCAACCGGTTGTTCTGATCCAGAAAAGCCAGCTGTTCGACATCACGCCGGAGCTTGTCCGGAGTTGTTGATCGGGTGTCCGGGTCGTTCGGGTCGATCGCCCGGCGCCGGCGATTGAGGAAATCACGGTGATAGACGTCGAAAGCCTCCTCGGCCCGATCCAGGTCGATCAGCAGATTGCCCAGATTGCGGTAGGCGGCGGTCAGCGAGGGGTTCAGTCTGATCGTCTCACGGTACGCGCGCTCCGATTCCGCCAGGTTGCCGCAGGCTTTCTGGCTGATCGCCAGGTTGTAGTGCAGCTCGGCCATATCGGGCCGAACCCGGAGCAGATTCTGGAAGATCGGAATCGATTTCTCGGGGCGAGAACCCTTGGAGTAGGTGACCGCGAGATTGAAGAGGAGATCTCCGTTCGTCGGTTGCAGACGCAAGGCATGTTCAAGGGCCGCAGCGGACCCGTCTAAGTTGCCGAGACCCGACTGTGCGTGCGCCAGGAGCTGCCAGTACGGCATGGTGTCTCTGAATCGGGTCTCATTGGCTTCCAGTTCAGAGATCGCTGTCTGGAATTCCCGTTTTTTTAGAAGCTCTTGGGCGCGGTAGATCAGGCTCTCTGTTGCCATTACATGCTGCTCGCTTTCTCTCTGAATACACGTGGTCGCGGCGACGCGGAATCATCCGCGGTCAGCGCTACACGGTCGGCGAACCATTCTTGTCGATGTACTTCAGCTCACGCAACACGCCGCCATGGGCGGCGACCAGGGCCTCGACGTGGTCGTCGGAGAGGTGCTGACGCCAACCTCCGACCCGACCCTGGCGGAAGAACACCTGGTCGGCGCGTACCCGTTCCTTGAAGCCATGGGACTTCTCCTGGCGGGTGACCTCTTCGAAATTGCTGAAACGGATGGCACGCTTGACCCGGTCCGCCGGCGCCGGAAGCTTCAGGAATTTCACGATCCGGCTGAACTCCTTGAACGGGCGTGCGCGCAGGTCCTCGTAGCGCAGAACCAGAGGCTCAAACCCGGGAATCCCGGTCCAGCTTCTGTAATGGCCGCTCCACGAGCCGAGATACTGGGGCAACGCGGGCCCGGTGCGCGGGGTCATCATGGACGCGGCGCTGATGCCCTCGACCGCCTCGTCGATTGAGTTTCCATAGTGACTGGCGAAGGACACCGCGACGTCGAACACGTTCCGGACGACGTAGATGGCGCCCATGGTGAATTCGAGATGGATCAGCGGCGCGCCGAACACCTCGCCGATCATGTTGTGGGTCTTCACGATCGCCGTGTCCGGCTGCTCCGCCAACCGCCTCTGGAAGCCATGCCGCAGGCCGTGGATCGCAGCCTCATCCAGCGAATCCAGCGGCTGAGGGGTCAGCTCGCGATAGAGATCCGGCTGGGCATCGCCATAGGCAACCACCTGAAGGTCATTGATCGATGCTGGCGCCGAGGCGTTGCGGAACAGGTTTTCGAGGAAGACCCGGATCCAGGTGTTGCCGGATTTCGGATAGGACGCGAGCCAGAGAATGCCGCCTGATGTCACGCCGTCCCCTCCAGCTCCGGATACAGGGTCTGCAGCACGGATCCTAGATTGCCTCGGAGTTTCGCGATGTCCGCCGGGTCCATCTCTTCCTGGAATCCGTATGATTCCCCGCGCCGGAAAAACGTCTGCGCCGTGGGCGGACGCTCGCGGAAGCCCTGGTCACGCTCTTTCGATGCGGCATTGCGAAACGACGCCGTGTCGACCGCGCGACGCAGGCGATCGGCATCGACCTCGATCCGCAGGAACGTGAGAATCTTGGCGAACTCGCCGGCGGGGTCCGTGAGCAGGTCCTCGTAACGCACCCGCAGCACCGGCGATTGCGCATGGGTCAGCCAGCCACCGACATGGCCGGACCAGGAACCGAGAAACTGATGACATTCCAGATCGTTGGGCGCCAGGAACGCCTGGTCGAACAGCAGACCGTCGACGGCCTCGGAAACCGAGATCCCGAAGAAATGCGACATCGAAATGGCTACATCAAAGGGATTGCGGACCACATAGACCGAGCGGGCGGTCACCGAGTCGTCGATTGTCGGAATGGTACCGATGGAAGCCCGTGCCAGGTGCGTCTTCAGGAACCGAAGGCCCTTGGTCTCGTCACTGATCGCCCGCTGGACCTGCGGGCGCAAGTGATAGGTCGCCGCGGTGTCCTCGAAATCGGCCAGTCCGAGACGCTCGAAGAACGGACGGCTCGCCTCAGAAGGGGAGACCTTCGCGAGAACGTTCAGGTCAAGGTCTTCGGCGTCCGTCAGATAGGCCGCCAGGAACAGCCGCACCCAGGTATTTCCGGATTTCGGATAGGACGCGAGCCAGACAATGTTCCGAGGCATAGGTTGGGAATCCAGGGTGTTCGGCCAGCGGCTCAAGTGACGACACTGGTATCCGAATCCCGACGGTGTCGACAGCACAAAAAGAAAAGGGGCGGCCGCGATGCGGCCGCCCCCGAATTCCGAGTATCGGACCTGAGATTAGAAGCTCAGGCGGATACCGGCGACGAAGTACGTGCCTTCGTTGTCTTCGCCGGTGCCGCTCTCGTCTTCGATGTCGTTGAAGCCGAGGGTAGCAGCCGCGGTGACACCCGGGCCAAGCGCGTACTTACCGGAGAGGTGGACGGTCTCCATCTCAGCGGCGAGAGCGGTACCACCGCCGTCACGCTCACCGTTGTAGTAGGACAGGCTGACGCCCCACGGGCCGGACGAGTAGCTGGCGCCGAGGTTGTAGCCTTCCATGTCGCCGACGGAGGTGTCGTCGTCAGCTTCGGCGTAGGAAGCGCCGATGCCGAAGCCACCGAACGAAACGGTCGCGCCGACGTTGTAGGCTTCCGGATCGTCGCCACCGGCAGCGCCGTTGTCGATCTGGCCGTAGCCACCGGACACGCCGACGGACGCGCCGCCGAAGTCACCCTTGAAGTTGGCACCAACGGAGAAACCGTCGTTCAGGCCGGAATTCCGGTCGTTGTTGCCATTGCTGTCTTCGGTGTTGTCCGGAGTGTAGGACGCACCGATCTGGAAGCCGCTGAAGCGCGGCGAGTAGTAGGTGATGCGGTTGGCGTCGTTCACCCGACCCGGCTCAGCATAGGTGGAGCCGAACGGACCGCGGAACTGACCGGTCGTGCCACCAACACCGGCGGCCGAGACCCAGCCGTTCTGGTCACCGGAGTTCAGACCGATGCCGAAGTCGCTCGGGGCATAGTGCATCTTGTACATGGCGGAGTTTTCGCCACCGAGGTTCACTTCACCGAACGAACCGCTGACGAACAGGTAGGATTCGTCGATCTGGTCGCCGTCGGTGTTGCCTTCGAGCTGGACGTTGATGCCGAACTCAATGCCATTGTCGAGGGTCGTGGAACCCTTGAAGTGGATTTCCGAGTCCGACTTGATGTCAGCGCCGGAGAGGTCAGTGCCGGTACCGACGTCGTCCTGATCGGTGAAACCAATCCACTGCTCCATGTAACCACCAACCTTCGCCTGGATCTTTTCAGCAGCCATGGCGGAGGAGGTCGCAATCAGGCCGGCGGCAACGATGGCCGTCGAGCCAAGAAGAACCTTCTTCATTCCCCATCTCCCGAGTTCGAGGTGTTATCCGGGTTCACGGTATTCATATTTAACCAAGCGGAATGCCTGATCGTTCAGTACCGATGGGCCATAGCTACCGTTTAGCACCGAGCAACGTCAACAAACTGGGGGACTTCCCCGATGCAAAACTGCCTCAATGTGGCCGATTTGCCACAGAGTTACGATGCCACCGTCCCGGCAGTGGGGGTGTTTCGGTCGTTGCACGGGGGGTCCCACGCGGTTAAACACTAGGGGATCGATGACGGTTGTGAAGTTCACCATGGCTATCCGACGCTCCGGAGCATTTGGCCTGGCCGCGGTCGCCTTGCTGGTGGCGGCCTGCAGCAGCGATACGCCGGTTGAGTACGAGTATCCGCGCCGCGGCCCGGACGGCCTGCCCACCTACGAGACCCAGGAGAGCCTGGTCGGTCCCGATGGCCTCGACCTGTTCGGGGGCAGCAGCGGCGATGCCCAGCAGCAGGGCACCGGAGGCGGGGGCGTGGCGGTCAACGCGTTCCTGTGGCGCGCGTCTCTCGACACGCTGTCCTTCCTGCCGCTCAACTCCGCCGACCCGTTCGGTGGCGTCATCATTACCGACTGGTACATGCCGCCGGACACCACCGGCGAGCGGTTCAAGGTGACAGTCTACATCCTTGACCGGGCCCTGCGCTCGGACGGGATCCGCGCCAACGTGTTCCGCCAGGAACGCACCGCGTCAGGGGAATGGCGCGACACCGCCGTTGACGGACGTCTTGGCGAGGATCTGGAGAACACCATTCTGACCCGTGCCCGGCAGATCCGGATTCAGCAGACAGCCACCCGATAGGCCGCGGCACTTCACCCTCAAAGCGACGAAAGCAGTGCGGCATGGCGCGCTATAACGTTAAGGAAACCGAGGCCCGCTGGCAGGCCCGCTGGGCCGAGCATGGATGCTTCGAGGTCGAACGCGATCCGGGTAAGCCGAAGTATTACGTGCTGGAGATGTTCCCCTACCCCTCCGGGCGCATCCACATGGGGCATGTCCGCAACTACACCCTCGGCGACGTCGTCGCGCGTTATAAGAAGGCCCAGGGGTTCAACGTCCTCCACCCGATGGGCTGGGACGCGTTCGGACTGCCGGCGGAGAACGCCGCCATAGAGCGGGGCGTGCACCCGGCGAAATGGACCCACGAGAACATCGCGGCCATGCGCGACCAGCTCAAGGGCATGGGGCTGAGCTATGACTGGCGGCGCGAGATCGCCACCTGCGATCCGTCCTATTACCGCCATGAACAGAAGATGTTCCTCGACTTCCTGAAGGCGGGCCTGGCCTACCGTCGGGAGAGCTGGGTCAACTGGGATCCGGTGGAGAACACCGTGCTTGCCAACGAGCAGGTGATCGACGGCAAGGGCTGGCGATCCGGCGCGCCGGTCGAGAAGCGCAAGCTGGACCAGTGGTTCCTGAAGATCACCCACTACGCCGAGGACCTGCTGGCCGCGCTGGACGGGCTGGAGCGCTGGCCCGACAAGGTCCGGCTGATGCAGCACAACTGGATCGGCCGGTCGGAAGGGGCGCGGGTCCGGTTCAAGCTGACCGGCCGCGACGACGATCTCGAGGTGTTCACGACCCGCCACGACACCCTGTTCGGCGCCAGTTTCTGCGCGATCTCGCCGAACCACCCGCTGGCCGGCGAACTGGCGGAGAAGGACCCGGCGCTGCAGGCCTTCATCGCCGAGTGCAACCGGATGAGCACCAGCGAGGCGGATATCGAGTCGGCCGAGAAGCTGGGCTACCGGATCCCGGTAGACGCCGAACACCCGTTTCGCCCAGGCAGCACCCTGCCGGTCTTCGTCGCCAACTTCGTGCTGATGGAATACGGCACAGGGGCGATTTTCGGGTGCCCGGCCCACGATCAGCGGGACTTGGATTTCGCCCGCAAGTACGACCTGCCCGTCGTTCCCGTTGTCCTGCCGCCCGACGCCGATCCGGCGACCTTCGCCGTCGGGAGCGAGGCTTATGTCGGCCCGGGCACGATCTACAACTCCGAATTCCTCGACGGCCGGAACGTCGATGATGCCAAGGCCGAAGCGGCAAAGCGTCTGGAAACCTCCGATCGCGGATCGAGCACGACCACCTGGCGCCTGCGCGATTGGGGCGTTTCGCGCCAGCGCTATTGGGGCTGCCCGATCCCGGTGATCCACTGCGGGACCTGCGGTGTCGTGCCGGTGCCCGAGGACCAGCTGCCCGTCACCCTGCCCGAGGACGTCGATTTCGACAGCCCCGGCAACCCGCTTGAACGGCACCCAACCTGGCGCAAGACGACCTGCCCGACCTGCGGCGGAGACGCCCAGCGCGAAACCGACACGTTCGACACCTTCTTCGAGTCGTCCTGGTATTTCGCGCGGTTTGCCGATGCGACCGGCTCAACCGCGTTCGCCCGTGAGGCCGCCGACTATTGGCTGGCGGTCGATCAGTATATCGGCGGCGTTGAGCATGCGGTCCTGCACCTGCTGTACGCCCGCTTCTTCACCCGGGCGCTGCGGGACTGCGGTTATCTGGCGATTGCCGAGCCGTTCTCCGGCCTGGTGACCCAGGGCATGGTCTGCCACGAGACCTACAGATCGCCGGAGGGGCGCTGGCTCTACCCCAACGAGGTCAAGAAACAGGCAGACGGTCAGTGGGTGACGTTGGAGGGCGGCGCGCCGGTGACGCTCGGACGCGTCGAGAAGATGTCGAAGTCCAAACGCAACACCGTGGACCCCGCCAACATCATCGACGCCTACGGTGCCGATACGGCGCGGCTGTTCATGCTGTCCGACAGCCCGCCCGAGCGTGATCTCGAGTGGACCGAGTCCGGCGTCGACGGGGCGTGGCGGTATGTCAACCGGGTCTGGCGGGCCATCACCGAGTGTCCGGTTGCCCTGCCGCCGGTCGGAACGCCGAAACCCGACGCGCTGTCGCCGCAGGCCGAGCAGGTCGTGCGGGCCTGCCACAAGACCATCCTGGCGGTCTCCGACAGCATCGAGCGGTTCCGCTTCAACAGCGCCGTCGCCCAGGTCCGCGAACTGACCAACCTGATCTTCGCCCTGGAAGGGACAGGCCCCGGAGAAGCCTGGACCTTGCGGTACGGCTTCGAGACCACGGTCCGGTTGCTGGCGCCGATGACGCCGCATATGTGTGAGGAGCTCTGGCAGACGCTGGGTCACACCGCCATCCTCGCGGAGGAAGAGTGGCCGGAGGCGGACCGGAGCCTGGCGGAAGACGAAACCGTCACCATCGCTGTGCAGGTCAACGGCAAGCTGCGGGCCACGGTCGAGATGGCGAAGGACTCGACGAAGGACGCCATGATCGAGCGGGCGCTGGAGCAGCCGAACGTGATCAAGCTTCTCGACGGCCGCGATCCGCGCAAGGTGATCGCGGTGCCGAACAAGATCGTCAACGTGGTGGCCTAGGGGATGACCCGCGGCGCCAGCTGGCTCGGGCTCGTCGTTGTCGCGGTTCTGCTCGCGGGCTGCGGATTTCAGCCGCTATATGGCACCCGCGACACGCTACGCGCAGCCCAGCAGGGCTTTCCCGACGTCCAGGTCGCGCTGATTTCCGACCGGCTCGGACAGCTGCTGCGCAACGAGCTTCTGGATCGGATCAATCCCCGGGGCGTGAACCGAGACCCGCGCTACCGTCTTGAGGTCTCTGCCAAGGAGACCCGATCCGACATCGTGATCCTGCGGGACGACACGGCGACCTTCGCGAAGTTCTCGGTTGAGGCACAGTGGGCCTTGGTCGATGCCGAGACCAACGCTCCGGTCACCCGGGGAACCGCCCAGCGCACCGCAAGCTTTTTGATCAGCGAGTCGGAGTTCGCCGTGCTGCAGGCGGAGGCCGACGCCCGACGGCGTGCGACCACCCAGCTGGCCGAGGACATCCGTTTGCGGCTGGCCCTCTATTTCCAGCGCGCCGCCGGCTAGCGGACGGTGAAGGTTCAGCCCCGGGCCGTAGACGGATTCGTCCGCCAGCCCCCCGCCGATATCCGCGCCGTCCTGCTGTTCGGGCCGGATACCGGAAAGATCCGGGAATTCGCGCGCAGCCTTGGCGGCAGCGTGGTCGACTCCCTCGACGATCCCTTCAATGTCGCCACCCTCGATGGGGATGTCCTGGAGTCCGATCCGGCCAGATTGTCGGACGAGGCGAGCGCCCAGTCCCTGATGGGGGGCCGCCGGCTGGTCTGGGTGCGGGGCGCGAAGGACGGACACGCCGGGACGGTTCTGGACGCGCTCGAGCGTGATACCGGCGACACGCTGATCCTGCTTGAGGCCGGCGAGCTCCGGCCGGCGGGCGGACTGCGCAAGCTGTTCGAGGGAAAACGGACAGACATCGCGGCAATCGGTTGCTATGCCGACAGCAGCCGGGACGTCACCGGCGTGATCCGCGAAACGCTGGGGGCGACCGGGGTAACCGTCAGCGGCGAGGCCGAGCTGTTCCTGCGGGACCATCTCGGCGGCGACCGCATGGCGACCCGCATGGAGCTTGAGAAGCTGGCGCTGCTGGCCGGGCCGGGCCAGACCGTCGGCTTGGACATCGCGGTTGAGGCGGTGGGGGACAGCGCAGCGCTGGATCTGGACGCGCTGTGCTCGGCTGCCGCCGACGGCAATCCGGCTGCCATTCTGCCGGCGCTCGACCGCGCACTCCGCCAGGGGGAGTCGCCGATCCGGGTGTTGCGTGTGGCACAGGGCTATTTCCAACGGCTCGACCTGGTCGTGGCGAGAATGGCCGCCAGCCGGTCCGCCGCCGATGCGGTGAAGTCCTTGCGGCCGCCGCCGTTCTTTCGCACGGCCGAGGCCTTGGCGCGGCAGGCCTCCTGCTGGAACACAGCCGCGCTGGCCGCCGCGCTGGCCCGCCTGGGTGCGGCTGAAATACGTTGTAAATCAACAGGTTATCCGGACGCTTCGGAATGCGGGACGGCCTTGATCGACGTTGCGAGACTGGCCCTGCAGGCGGCCCGCCGGCGTTGATCGGACCTCCGGGTCGGCCTCAGCCCTCCTTGGGCACCAGCGGATCGTCGGGATCCTCGTCGTCGTCGAAGTCCCACCGGATTTCCGCGGGATCGACCGGGGCATCCGCCGCCGGTTCTGCAGCCGGCTCTTCGGTCCGATCTTCTGAAGCGCCGGATTCGGGATCATCGTCGACGGCACCCGCGGGCTCCTCGGGGACCGGTTCGGGGTCCGGGTCGGCCTCAGCCTCCAGGGCTTCCGACTCAACAACCACCGGCTCCAGGGGGTCGGGCTCCCGTTCCTCGGACATTGGGCTTTCGGCGACGGGCAGGTCGACATCGTGAGGGACCTGCGGATCCAGGTCCTCCGTCATGGGTGCCTCTGCACCCAGATCGTCATGAGCTGCGGCCGCCGGTTCCGATGGTGATCCCAATGAGGGTTCGATCGATTCGGAACGCAGGCGGGTGGTCGACAACCGGTCCACAATCAGATCGAGCTGGTCGAGATCCCGGTAGCGCAGAACGACACTACCCGCGCCGGTCCTTGGGTTGTGGCTCACGCTCACCCGAAGGCCGGTGCGTTCAGACAGATCCTCTTCCAGGATTCGCGTGTCGGCGTCTTTCTTCGTCGGACCGGCGCTCTCGCCCTCGACCGGACCGCCGGCCTTGGCGCGTTGCACCAGACGCTCGGTCTCCCGCACGTTCAGCTTGCGGGTCACAACCTCGCGCGCCAGGGCAGAGGCACCCTCGATCCCCAGAAGCGCCCGGGCATGACCGGCCGTCAGCTGACCGTCCTCCAGAAGCGCCCGGACATCATCCGGCAGGTTGAGCAGCCGCATGGTGTTGGCCACATGGCTCCGGCTCTTACCGACGGCGCGGGCGAGCTCCTCCTGGGAGTGGGCGAACTCATCGATCAGACGCCGATAGCCGTCGGCCTCCTCGAGTGGGCTTAGATCCCGGCGCTGGACGTTCTCGACCAGGGCGATCTCCATCGCCGTGCGGTCGTCGAACTCGCGGATGAGAACCGGAACTTCGTGCAGTTGGGCGAGCTGGGCCGCCCGCCAGCGCCGTTCACCCGCGACGATCTGGTAGGTCTCGTCGTCCGGATCCCGGCGCACCAGGATCGGCTGCAGGATCCCCTGTTCCCGCACGCTCTCCGCCAGCTCCGACAGATCCTCGGAATCGAAGCGGCGGCGCGGTTGGAATGGACCCGGTGTGAGGCGTTCTGTCGGCAGAGTCCGGGACTGGCGGAGCCGTTCGAGCTGCGCCTGATCGTCATCCTCCTCGCCGAGAAGCGCCGACAGGCCTCGGCCCAGCTTAGTGCTCTTTCTCTTAGCCCCGTCGTCGCTCATCGCCCCCTCGCGTCTCGCCGCTGGATCGGATCGGGCCGCGTCGGAAGCCCCGCGGCCTCCGACTCGGAATACCTGACCCCGATCTGCTCTAGGCCGCAGCCGCCAGCGTGCGCTCGCGATACAGCACTTCGCGCGCGAGGTCGAGATAAGCCCGCGATCCCGAGCAGGCCATGTCGTAGACGATGACCGGCTTGCCATAGGACGGCGCTTCCGAAACCCGGACGTTGCGCGGGATCATGGTGCGGTAGACGACCTCGCCGAAATGCGCCCGCACGTCGTCGGCGACCTGATCCGACAGGTTGTTCCGGCGATCGTACATGGTCAGGACCACGCCCTGGATCTCCAGGGTCGGGTTCAGGGCCTTGCGCACCCGGTCGACGGTGCGCACCAGCTGGGACAGCCCTTCCAGAGCGTAGAACTCACACTGCAGCGGCACCAGAACCGCGTCGGCGGCCACCAGCGCGTTGAGGGTCAGCAGGCCGAGTGACGGCGGGCAATCGATCAGGATGTAGTCGTAAGGCGACGTCGCCGCATGACGGACGACGGCCTCCCGCAACCGGAACTCCCGGTCCTCCATATCGACCAGCTCGATCTCGGCGCCGGACAGGTCGGGGGACGCCGGCACCACTTCGAGGCCGGGAACCGCTGTATCGATCGCCGCCTCGGCGATCGTCGCCTCGCCGATGAGCACCGCGTAGGAATCCGCGTCGCGGGCCTGGCGGGGAACGCCGAAGCCCGTCGACGCGTTGCCCTGGGGATCGAGGTCGATGACCAGGACGCGTTTGCGGCAGGCCGCCATGGCCGTGGCCAGATTGACCGCCGTGGTCGTCTTCCCCACCCCGCCCTTCTGGTTCACGATCGCCAGAATACGCGGCGCCACTACCTCTTTATGCAAGATCTCCGACATGAGTCACGCCCTCCAGACGCAGCACGACCCCCCGGGAATCTGTCTCGCTGGGGATCCTCTGAACCCGCATCTTCCAGCCGTTTTGAGCGGTAGTCAACTCGCCTCGGCGCGGGCTCCCTTCAGCAGGAGATAGACTGTTGATTCGTCTGTGTATGACTCGGCGTAGTGAAGTATCTGATCCACACTCGCCAATGCCCGGGATGTGACGATACCCGCTCGAATCGGTCGTAGTGATTCGATTCGGCAGGCCTCGATCCGCGCTGTCGCGCCCGTCACGCGCACGACTTCGCGTAGAAAAGCGGCTTTCCGTTGGTCCGCGTCGACCAGAATCACGTCCGGTCGGCCAAGAATCGCCAGCACCAGCCCCGGGAAACCGGCGCCGCTGCCCAGATCCAACACCGGACCTGGAAGATCCTGAACCATGGGCCAGAGTTGCGCCGAGTCCTGAATGTGGCGACTCCACACCGCCGGCAGAGTCGCCGGCGCCACCAGATTGATCCGGCGCTGCCACTTTTCCAGAAGCGCCACATAGGCTTCCAGCGCAGCCCGTCGATCATCGCTGAGTCCGAGACGCGCCTGCAGTTCCGCGGGTGTCACGCGGCGGGCTTCTTGACGTGGCGCAGCAGGGCGATGGTGGCCGCGGGCGTCATGCCCGGAAGGCGGCTGGCCTGACCCAGAGTCCGCGGCTGTTCCCGTCGCAGCAGGGCGCGGATTTCCGAGGACAGGCTGCCGATGGTTTCCGGATCCAGATCGTCCGGCAGGATCAGGCTCTCGTCCCGGCGGTAGGCGCGGATGTCAGCCTCCTGTCGGGCGAGATAGCCGGCGTACCGGGCTTCGATGGACAGCTGCTCGGCGATCGCCGGCGGAACGGCGCCCAACGCGTCGGGCCACGCCGCAACCAGATCGGCCCAACTCACCGTCGGGTAGGCCAGCAGATCCAGGGCCGTCCGGTGCTGTCCGTCGTGGTTGACCTCGAACCCGAGGCGACCAAGCGCCTGGGGAGATCCGCCGAGCCGCGTCAGTGTTTCACGTGAAACATCAATCTGGGTCTGCCTTTGCTCGAAGGCCTGCCGCCGCACGCCGCCGACCAGACCCGCGGCGACCCCCAGGGGCGTCAGCCGTGTGTCGGCATTGTCGGCCCGCAAGCGCAGGCGGTACTCGGCCCGCGACGTGAACATCCGATAGGGCTCCGGCGCGCCGCGTGTGATCAGATCATCAACCAGGACCCCGAGATATCCGTCCGCCCGGTCCACGGTGAAGGTGCCGCCGCCGCCAGCCGCCAACGCCGCATGGGTCCCGGCAATCAGCCCCTGGCCGGCCGCCTCTTCGTAACCCGTGGTCCCGTTGATCTGTCCGGCCAGATACATTCCCGGCAGCTGACGCGTCTCCAGGGTCGCGAGAAGCGAGCGGGGATCCACATAGTCGTACTCGATGGCGTATCCGTGCTGCAGGATCCGCGCCCGCTCGAGGCCGGGGATGCTGGCGACCACGGCCTCCTGGACGTCCCGCGGCAGCGAGGTCGAGATGCCGTTCGGGTAGACCGTGGGGTCGTCCAGACCCTCCGGCTCCAGAAAAATCTGGTGGGACGGTTTGTCCGCGAAGCGCACCACCTTGTCTTCGATCGACGGGCAGTAACGCGGACCAGTGCCCTCGATCTGGCCGCTGTACATCGGTGCCCGGTGCAGGTTGTCGCGGATGATCGCATGGGCCGCCGGCCCCGTATGGGTGATGTGGCACGGCACCTGGGGCACGGTGATGCGATCGGTCAGATAGGAGAACGGCTCCGGCGGATCGTCGCCTGGCTGCACCTCCAGACCCGACCAGTCGATGGTGCGGCCATCCAGCCGCGGCGGGGTCCCGGTCTTCAGACGCCCGAGTGGAAAGCCGAGACGGTCCAGTGTCAGCGCCAGGGTCACCGCCGGCGCGTCGCCGACGCGGCCTGCCGGGGTCCGCTCGTCTCCGAGATGAATTTCGCCCCGCAGAAAGGTCCCCGTTGTCAGAACCACGGCCGGCGCCCGAACCTCGCGTCCATCGTCGAGGACGACGCCGGTACATCGGTTGTCGGCGATCAGCAGATCGTCGACCCCGGCAGACAGGACCGACAGGCCATCGATGTCGCCGAGAATGGCCTGGACCGCGGCCCGATACAGGGCCCGATCCGCCTGGGCCCGCGGTCCCCGCACCGCCGCGCCCTTTGATCGGTTCAGCATCCGGAACTGGATGCCCGAGCGATCAATCGCCCGCGCCATCACACCATCCAGCGCATCGATCTCACGCACCAGATGCCCCTTTCCCAACCCGCCAATCGCAGGGTTGCAGGACATGACGCCGATGGTATCGCGGCGATGGGTCACCAGCACCGTGCGGGCGCCAAGCCGCGCGGCGGCGGCGGCGGCCTCGGCGCCGGCATGGCCCCCGCCGACCACCACGACGTCGGCGGTGTCTGGCGCGCTCGGTTGAGTGTCCATCATGGCAGGCAGATACGGTCTCTCGCCAGGAATGTCAAAACCCGCGGCCACCGGATCGTCCGGCGGCATGTTTCACGTGAAACATGGTCACTTCCCGAGACAGAACTCCGCGAAGATCCGGTCCAGGATCTCGTCGACATCGACCCGTCCGGCGATCCGCCCCAACGCCTGGGCGGCCATTCTCAGGTCCTCGGCCACCAGTTCCACGGGCTCGCCCTCCGCCATCGCGGCCAAGGCGCGAGCCACAGAGTCCGCAGAGTCCTGCAGGGCAACGCGGTGCCGCGACCGAGTCAGCGCGACATCGCCTTGGCGCTCGACCCGCTGCGCCACCGCCGCGATCAGCGCCTCCATGAGCCCGTCCATGCCCGCCCCGGTCTGCACCGAAACAGCCCGCCAGGGCGCGGAAACCCGGGATTCCGGGGCAAAATCGGCCTTGCTCAGAATGGCCATCGCATCGTCGTCGATCAGGGCGCTGACGGCTGCCTGTCCCGCCGCTCCGGCGGCCGCATCGACCAGGACGAGCTTCAGATCGGCCGCCTCCGCCCGCTCCAAAGCCCGTCGAACACCCTCGGATTCCACCAGATCCGGTGTTTCCCGCAGTCCGGCCGTATCCGCTACCGTGACGGCGTACCCAGTGATGTCCAGGTGTACCTCAAGGACATCACGAGTCGTCCCAGCGGTCGCACTGACGATCGCTACATCTCTATCTGCCAACCAGTTAAGGAGGGTCGACTTGCCGGCGTTCGGCGCTCCCAATATGGCAATACGCAACCCGTCACGGACCCGCTCGGCCCGACTACCATCGGCAACCGCCACCGCCATGGTCTCCGACAGGCCGGAGAGATCCCGACGGAACTGAGCCGCGAGGTCCGGCGGAAGGTCTTCGTCGGGGAAGTCGATATAGGCCTCGAGCCGCGCCATGACGTTCAGCAGGTCCGAGCGCCAAGCCTCAATCGTCTGCGCCAGCCCTCCCGACGCCTGATCGAGCGCCTGCACACGTTGAGCTTCCGTCTCGGCGTCGACCAGATCGAGAATTCCTTCGGCCTCGGACAGATCGATCCGGTCATTCAGAAAGGCCCGACGACTGAACTCCCCCGGCTCCGCCGGCCGCACGTCGGCCAGGCGCGAAAGCGCGCGCTCGACCGCCAATCGGACGGCCCGACCGCCATGGACGTGCAGCTCCGCCATATCCTCGCCGGTGAAGCTGGCCGGGGCCGGAAACACGACGACCAGCGCGTCATCCAGCGCCGCACCGGACTCCGGATCCACCAGCCGCCGCCGCGACATCCGGCGGGGAGGCGGCACGGGACCGCCAACCCGATCCACAACTGAGATCGCCTGGGGACCGGACAGCCGGAACACCGCGACCGCGCCCCGGCCAGGCGCCGTCGATGGCGCAAAGATGGTGTCCCCGCTACCCGTCATCGCCCTACACTCTGCCGGGTACACTCTGCCCGGTCCGCATTTCAGTTGTCCGTTGCCGGTTCGCCATTCCCGCCGGCCCGATGCCGCGGTAATGGACGAGCCGGCGACCAACATCAAGATGGAAGCCCCCTCACGTCGCCGAGCAAGGGAGTTCGCGCTATGCCCGCCTTGGACGTGGATAGCCCCGTCGGCCGGCTTCGCCTCGTGAGCGACGGCGAGGCCCTGGTCGCTATCAGCTGGATCGCCGAGAACGCCGCGGAGGCGGAGGAAGCGGATGCTGTTTCACGTGAAACGGCCGAGCAGCTCCGCGGCTATTTCGCCCGGGAGCGGACGACGTTCGACCTGCCCCTTCGGTTCCGCGGCGGATCTGCGTTCGAGCGCCGTGTCTGGCAGGCCATGTGCGAGATCCCTTACGGCCAGACCTGGACCTACGGGGACCTTGCGGACCGCACAGGCGGCGTTGCCCGGGCGGTCGGCGGCGCCTGCGGCCGCAACCCGATCCCCGTCGTCGTTCCCTGTCACCGGGTGGTTGGCGCCGGCGGGCGCCTGGTCGGATTTTCCGGCGGAGCCGGGGTCGAGACCAAATCCCAGCTGCTCGACCTCGAACGCGGCCAACGCGCCCTGTTCTGAACGGCACTTCGGCCGATTCCGACCCTTCCCGGCTGGCGGTTTCTGGGCTACGGACGGCTCCAGGCATCAAGACCGACACCAACTGCACAATAGAGCTGGAGGGAGAGCCCATGACCTATGTCACCGTCACCGCCAAGGATGGCGGCAGCTTCAACGCCTATATCGCCATGCCGGCCCAGACGCCGGCACCGGCTGTCGTCGTCATTCAGGAGATCTTCGGGGTCAACAAGGTCATGCGCGACCTGACCGACGCCTATGCCGCGGCCGGCTACATCGCGATCTGCCCAGACATTTTCTGGCGGATTGAGCCCGGAGTCGACATCACCGACCAGAGCGAGGCCGAGTGGCAGAAGGCGTTCGAACTGTTCCAGAAATTCGATGTCGACAAGGGGGTCGAGGATCTGATCGCCACCCTCGCCCATGCGCGGGCCCTTCCGGACTGCGCCGGCACCGTCGGGACCGTCGGCTACTGCCTCGGCGGCAAGCTCGCCTACCTGATGGCAACCCGGTCCGACGCCGATGCCAATGTCAGCTTCTACGGTGTCGGTCTCGACGAGCTTGTCGGCGAAGCGGCCAATATCGGCCACCCCTACCTGTCCCATGTCGCCGAGAACGACGGTTTCGTGCCGAAGGAGGCCCAGGAGGTCTTCATTCCGGTGCTGGAGGCGAACGCCCAGGCGACGGTTCACGTATACTCCGGCCAGGACCACGCTTTCGCCCGCGAGGGTGGCCAGCACTACGACAAGGCGTCGGCCGATCTGGCGAACCAGCGCACCGCGGCTTTCTTCACCAGCCACTTGAGCTGAACCACCACGGCAAATCCACGCTCACCCGGCACCGCAGCGGTGCCGCAAGCCCAGGTTCACCTGCCGGCCCGATGCGACGTACCCATGACTGCCGCATGCCGGCTCAGAGACACGGAGAAAGACACCCATGGTAAAGGCGATTCGCATTCACGAACCCGGCGGTCCCGAGGTCATGAAGCTCGAGGACGTCGATCTGGCCGCCCCGGGCGCCGGCGAAGTGCAGATCCAGCATACGGCCATCGGCCTGAACTACATCGACACCTACCACCGCTCCGGCCTGTATCCGTTGCCCCTGCCCTCCGGCATCGGCATGGAAGGGGCCGGCACCGTCGCGGCGATCGGCGACGGAGTCAGCGGGATTGCGGTCGGCGACCGGGTTGCCTATGCCGCTCCCCCGCCCGGCTCCTACGCGGAGGCGCGCAACCTTGACGTCAACAAGGTGGTGAAGGTCCCGTCCTCGGTTGAGGACAAGATGGCGGCGGCCATGATGCTTCAGGGCCTGACGGTCCAGTACCTGATCCGTCAGATATACCGGGTCGGCCCCGGGGATACGATCCTGATCCATGCCGCGGCCGGGGGGGTCGGCCTGATCCTCTGCCAATGGGCCAAGCATCTCGGCGCAACCGTGATCGGGACGGTCGGTTCGGACGAAAAGGCCGCGCTCGCCAAGGCCAACGGCTGCGACCACCCGATCGTCTACACCCGCGAGAACTTCGTCGAGCGAGTCGCCGAGATCACCGGCGGAGCCAAGGTTCCGGTCGTCTACGACTCGATCGGCAAGGACACCTGGCCGCAAAGCCTGGATTGCCTTGCGCCCACCGGCATGATGGTCAGCTTCGGTCAGGCATCGGGGCCGATTGCGCCGGTCGATCTGGGGATCTTCGCCCAGAAGGGCTCGCTGAAGTTCACCCGACCGACGCTGATGACCTATACGGCGAAGAAGGAGGATCTCGACGCCATGGCCGCGGACCTCTTCGACGTCGTCGGCAAAGGTGCGGTCAAGGTCGCCGTCAACCAGGAGTACGCGTTGGCCGACGCGGTTCAGGCCCATCTCGACCTCGAAGGCCGCAAGACCACGGGATCGACCATCCTGATCCCGTGACACACCGCGAGAGCATGGAGAGCGGTGCCCGGCACCGCTCTTCCCTCCATCCCCTGCCGCCGCAGCAATGACCCGTGAGGGCTATAACCGATTCTGCGCCTCCCTGACGGCGACCAGCCACGTCGTCCAGTGGGGAGGCTCCGACGTCTGGAAGGTCGGCGGCAAGGTCTTCGCGATCGCCGGATCCGGCAAGGACGGCGTCCTCTGGATCACATTCAAGGTGTCCCGGCTGTCCTTCGACATTCTGAAGGAGCAGCCCGGCCTGCGGCCGGCACCTTATCTGGCGTCGCGGGGGTTTTCCTGGATCCAGAACTACGCGTCGCCGGGTCTCGGCGACGACGATCTCCAGGCCTATATCGCCGAATCCCATCACCTGGTCGCCCAGGGTCTCAGCGCCAGACGCCGAACTGAACTCGGACTCGGCTGAGATCCCCCGAACGGCGCCCGGCCGGAACGTCAGGAGTTCATCGCGTCGAAGAAATCCGCATTGGTCTTGGAGTGCTTGAGCTTGTCGAGCAGGAACTCCATGCCGTCGACCGTGCCCATCTGCATGAGGATTCGGCGCAGCACCCACATCTTGGATAGCGTGGCCTTGTCGACCAGCAGTTCCTCTTTCCGGGTACCGGACTTGGTGATGTCGATGGACGGGAAGGTCCGCTTGTCGGCCAGCTTGCGGTCGAGAATGAGCTCCGAGTTACCGGTGCCCTTGAACTCCTCGAAGATGACCTCGTCCATGCGCGAGCCGGTGTCGATGAGCGCGGTCGCGATGATCGTCAGCGATCCGCCTTCCTCGATGTTCCGGGCGGCGCCGAAGAACCGCTTCGGCCGCTGCAGCGCGTTGGCATCGACACCACCGGTCAGGACCTTGCCCGAGGATGGCACCACCGTGTTGTAAGCGCGGGCCAGACGCGTGATGGAATCCAGCAGGATCACGACATCGCGTTTGTGCTCGACCAGCCGTTTCGCCTTCTCAATCACCATCTCGGTGACCTGCACGTGGCGCGACGCCGGCTCATCGAAGGTCGAGGAAATCACTTCGCCCTTCACCGAGCGATCCATGTCGGTGACTTCTTCCGGACGCTCGTCGATCAGCAAGACAATCAGGTAAACCTCTGGATTCCCTTCAGAAATCGCGTGCGCGATGTTCTGCAGCATCACCGTCTTACCGGTCCGGGGCGGCGCGACGATCAGCGCCCGCTGGCCCTTGCCAAGCGGCGAAATCAGATCGATGACCCGGGTCGTGTAGTCTTTGTTCTCGGGCTTGAACTCAGCCTCGAGGCTCAGCTTCTCGTCCGGATAAAGCGGCGTCAGGTTGTCGAAGTTGATGCGATGGCGGACCGCCTCGGGATCTTCGAAGTTGATCTGGTTGACCTTGAGCAGCGCGAAATAGCGCTCGCCGTCCTTGGGCGCACGGATCTGGCCTTCGACCGTATCCCCGGTCCGCAGCCCGAACCGACGCACCTGGCTCGGCGAGACGTAGATGTCGTCCGGTCCCGGGAGATAATTCGACTCCGGCGCGCGCAGGAAACCGAATCCGTCGGGCAGGATTTCGAGGACGCCCTGGCCGAAGATCGGAACATCGTTGTCTGCCAACTGCTTAAGGATCGCGAACATCATGTCCTGCTTGCGCAGGGTGCTGGCGTTCTCGATCTCAAGTTCCTCGGCATAAGCGAGGAGATCGGCGGGGGTTTTAGATTTGAGTTCCTGAAGATTCATTTCTAGCGAGTGGGTTCTACGCGGGGGAAGGGTTCATGGAGTAAGCGTGGCGGCCACCGGGGCTTTCCGGAATGCTCGGACGAACGGAGGCTCGTCGGCAAAACACGCACATGTTCTGGGGAAGAGAAGATCGCTATCAGCAATCTGGCTCTGGCCTTACCCGAAGACGGGTCATTGTGTCAATCGGGGATCATCAAGCGGCTTCGATCAGAAGGGCTTGAGGATCACCAGAAACACCACGAGCACCATGATCAGCGTGGGGACCTCGTTCGCCACCCGGTAATAGCGATGTCCATGCTGGTTCGCATCGCGCTCAAACTGCCGCCGCCAGCGCCCCATCACATAGTGGGCCGCCGTCATCACCAGGACGAGGAACAGCTTGGCGTGCATCCAGCCCTCACTCTTCCATTCCGGGGTCAGCCAGAGCATCCAGAGCCCGAAGATCCAGGTCGCCATCATCGCCGGGTTCATGATGGCCCGGTACAGCCGGCGCTCCATGGTCTTGAACGTCTCCGACGGCTCTCCCGCGGGATCGACGCTGGCGTGGTAGACGAAAAGCCGGGGCAGGTAGAGCAGGCCCGCCATCCACGCGATGACGCTGACGACGTGCAGCGCCTTGACGATGCCGTACAGGTCCACGGTCAGCCTTTCACCCGGCGAACCAGCTCCGCCACGTTCTCAGGCGGGGTCTGCGGCACGATCCCGTGGCCGAGATTGAAGATGAAGGGCCCGGCCGACAACGCTTCGAGGATACGGTCGGTCTCGGCGCGCAGGGCGTCACCGCCTGCCACCAGCGCGATCGGATCGAGATTACCCTGGACCGGGATTTCCGCCTGAAGGGCGCTGGCCATCGCAAGCGGGATGCCGCTGTCCAGCGCCAGTCCATCGACGCCCGTGCGCGCTGCATACGGCCGGGTCATGGCGCCGGCACCGCGGGCGAACCCGATGATCTTGACGGTCGGGTGACGATCCCGCAGCCGTCGGACAATCTCGGCAGTGGGCTCGATCACGGCGCGTTCGAACACCGTCTCGGGTGCAGCACCGGCCCAGCTGTCGAACAGCTTCACCACCTGGGCGCCCGCCTGTACCTGATGGTCGAGGTACTCGACCGTGGCATCCACCAGAAGTGCCATCAACCGTCCGAACGCGTCTGGGTCACCAAAGGCCAGTCGTTTCAGCGCGGCGTAGTCTTTGCTGCTGCCGCCCTCGACCATGTAGGACGCGACTGTCCAGGGGCTCCCGGCGAACCCGATCAAGGTCTCCTCCTTGGGCAAGCTCTCGGCGAGCCGCGAGACGGTTTCGTAGACGTTTCCGATGCGCAGATTGAAAGCTTCGGCGTCGAAAGCCGAAAGATCGGTTGCCGCGTTCAACGGATCCAGAACCGGTCCCCGGCCCTCCTGGAACTCCAACCGACGGCCGAGGCCATAGGGCACCATCAGGATGTCGGAGAACAGGATCGCAGCGTCGAACCCGTAGCGCCGGATCGGCTGCAGGGTCACCTCGCAAGCAAGCTCCGGATTGAGGCAGAGATCGACAAAGGTGCCTGCCTGGGCGCGTGTCTCCCGATACTCCGGCAAATAGCGTCCGGCTTGCCGCATCAGCCAGATCGGCGGTCTCGATGCCGTCTCTCCGTTCAGGGCGTTTACGAGCGCTAGGCTGGTCATCAATGTCTCCGTGCCGGCTAACCCACTCACCCATATCCTAGATTCTTTCTTTATAGAATAAGGGATGAAGTGGTTGGGCCATTGTAAACCGGGGATTATTGGTTCTCCACACCCTGTCCCCGAGTTTGCTCGATCACCGCTAATCCGGGCGGACAATGGGGAGGAAACCGGTATAGGGTGCCGAAAGCGGCGCCTCGTCCGGCCTGTTCTGCGGATATGAAACCTGGGGAAATAGTGGATAGGTTTGAATCGCGAAGCCGGCGCCGGGCTGTCCAAGTGTGGGGGCAAGCCTATCCACGGTGCGCCAACCCGGTCGACAGATCCGGGCCGAACCGGGAAGAAATCTGGAGCCGGCGCCCAATCCACGATCCATGCCCAGGACGGCGGCTGTTGTCCCCACGAGATTGTGGATGAAGGGCGGCGATCTTCTGCATCTCCACCTGGTTTCCGACGCCACGGGGGAGACCAACCATCAGGTTGCGCGCGCCTGTCTCGTGCAATTCGATGGTACACGCGCCAAGGAGCATGTCTGGTCTCTGGTCCGGACCAACAGCTATTTGGACAAGGTGATCGCGGGTCTGGAGACAAATCCCGGGCCCGTGCTGTTCACACTGGTGGATGCCGAATTGCGGTGCCGGCTGGAAGAGGCCTGCCGCCGGCTTGAGCTCCCCTGTATTCCAGTGCTCGATCCCGTGGTGACAGCACTGGCGGCGTTCATGGGCCGGGAGTCCGCGCCGCGGCCGGGCCGACAGCATGAGATGGATGCGGCCTATTTCCAGCGGATCGAGGCGATGGACTATACCCTCGCCCATGATGACGGACAGCTGGTGCACGACCTCGAAGACGCCGACATCGTCATCGTCGGGGTGTCGCGAACCTCGAAGACGCCGACATCGCTGTACCTCGCCAACCGAGGCTACAAGACGGCGAACATCCCGATTGTTCCCGACGTCCCGCTGCCCACGGAGCTGTTCGGTCTTAAGAGGCCCTTCGTGGTTGCTTTCACCACCGACCCCAACCGCCTGATACAGGTCCGCCGATATCGGGTGCTGATGCTCAAGCAACGCGAGGAGACCGACTATGTCGCGCTTGAACAGGTGCGCCGCGAGGTCTCCCAGGCGCGTCAGCTCTTCAACAAGAACGGCTGGCCGATCATCGATGTGACCCGTCGGTCCATCGAGGAGACCGCGGCCTCGGTGCTGCAGCGGCTGGAGGATCGGGAGGCGGATCATGGCTGATCCGTTGGCGGGCTCGGCGGCGCAGACCCCGATTGTGCTCGCATCCGGCAGCTGGTTCCGCGCTGAAATGCTCCGCAATGCCGGTCTTTCCTTCGAGATCGATATCCCGGGCATTGATGAGGCGTCGGTGCGTGAGTCCCTCGGCGCCGAGGGGGCAAGTGCCGACGATGTCGCGGTGGCGCTCGCCGAGCTGAAAGCCGTGTCGGTTTCCCGACGTCATCCGGAAGCGCTTGTGATCGGTTCTGACCAGATGCTCGACTGCAACGGCGTCTGGTTCGAGAAACCGGTCGATCGCGACCACGCCCGGGCGACCCTTGCCGCACTGTCCGGACGGGATCATCGCCTGGCCACCGGCGTCGTGGTTGCCCTGGCGGGCGCGCGGATCTGGCACACCCTCGACAGCGTGCGGATGCGCATGCGTCCGCTCAGCGAGGAGTTCATCGAGGGCTATCTGGAGACCATGGGCGACACGGTCTGCGAATCCGTCGGTGGCTACCAGTTGGAGGGCCTGGGCGGGCAGTTGTTCACCGCGGTCGACGGCGATTACTTCACGGTTCTGGGGCTGCCGTTGCTGCCTCTGCTCGAGTTTCTGCGGGTTCGAGGGGTATTGGCGCGGTGACCGTGGTCATCGGGCTTACCGGGTCGATCGGCATGGGCAAGACCACGACCGCTGCGATGCTGCGGTTCCTGGGCGTGCCGATCCACGATGCCGACGCCCAAGTGCACGCCCTGATGGGCCGTGGCGGGCTGGCGGTCGGGCCGGTCAGCGCGGCATTTCCCGAAACGGTGCGCGACGGAGAGATCGATCGTGGTGCCCTCGGCGCCCGGGTGTTCACTGATGGCGCTTCCCTTCGCCGCCTGGAGGCGATCCTGCACCCGATGGTCGCCCAGCGTATCGGCCGGTTTCTCACCCGTTGCCGACGCCGGCGCGCGCCGGTCGTCGTCCTCGATGTGCCGCTGCTCCTCGAGGGGTCCGGTCATCGCCACTGTGATCTGGTCGCTGTGGTCAGCGCGCCGGCCTTCCTCCAGCGGCAGCGGGTTCTCGCCCGTCCCGGGATGACCGCCGATCGGCTCGACGCTATTCTGGCCAAGCAGATGCCGGACACCGAGAAGCGTTGCAGGGCCGATGTGGTCATCCCGACCGGTCTTGGCCGGGCGGTGGCGATGCGGCACGTCAGGCGACTGATCAACCGGGCACGCAGAGGAGACACCACCGGATGCGGGAAATCGTGCTGGATACGGAGACGACGGGCCTGGACCCGGACACGGGCGACCGGATCGTCGAGATCGGCTGCATCGAGCTCGTGAATCACGTGCCATCGGGCAACTCGCTTCACCAGTACATCAATCCGGAACGCGACATGCCCCAGGCCGCATTCGAGGTGCATGGGCTGTCGATCGACTTCCTGTCCCAGTATCCCGTCTTCGCCGACATCGCCGATGATCTCCTCGACTTTCTCGGGGATGCCCGCCTGATCATCCATAACGCGGCATTTGACATGCGGTTTATCAACAAGGAACTGGAGCTCGTCGGACGGCCTGCCCTGCCGGCCGCCCGGGCTTTGGACACGGTGGCCATGGCGCGGCGCAAGTACCCGGGCGCCCTGGTCAGTCTCGACGCTCTGTGCCGCCGTTTCGAGATCGACAACGGTCATCGATCGCTCCACGGCGCGCTCCTCGATGCCGACCTCCTGGCGTCGGTCTACCTGGAACTGATCGGCGGTCGTCAGCCTGAGCTCGTGCCAAGCGAGGACAGTGCCGGGCCGGCCGCCGGTCAGGCACCGGGATTGGCCGCGGACAACGCGGTCTCCCGACCGTACAGGGCGCCCAGAGCGCATGCGGCGACGACCGAGGAACTGGCCGCCCACCGGGAGTTTCTCACCAAGATCAAAGACCCGATCTGGGCGGCGGGCTCCAGCGGCACCGGCTGAACCGGCGCCCGACCAGGCTCGGCCGGTCAGACGGTGGCGGCCGGCGCCCCGCTCTCGACGCTTTGCCGGTACATCGAAACGAAATCCACAGGCTGGATCAGCAGCGGCGGGAATCCGCCATCGCGGGTGGCGTCGGCGATAATCGCCCGGGCAAACGGGAACAGCAGACGCGGGCATTCGATCAGCAGCATCGCACGAAGTGCCGTGTCATCCGGCGCCGCCAGGATGAACAGCCCGCCATAGGTCAGCTCGGCGATGAACATCGGTTCATCCCCGCTGCTGGCGTTCGCGGCAATCTTCAGAACGACCTCGTAAACCTCTTCGTCCTTGGCCATCTTGGTGGCCTGAACGTCCACGTTGACGTCGATCCGGGGCGCTTCGGACTGCGGACGCAGGCTATTCGGTGCGCGCGGATTCTCAAACGAGAAGTCCTTGATGTACTGCGCCGTGATCTGGATCGGCGCGGCCGCGCTGGTCTGAGCGTCGGCGCTCTCGTGCGTAATGGTGTCTGACATGAGGTCTCTTGGGTCCGCTCTGTCGGGTCGCTGGGTTCAGCTGGGCGGCGTTCGCTAGCACGACCGGGGGGTGTGAACAATAGACGCGGGCTCCGCCGCACCCAGCGCCACCACGGTCCCGTTGTCCACCGTGTGTCCGGTCAGACCGCGGATGAAGCCCCAATGGCTGACAAAGACCGTCTCTCCCCACCCGGCGGTTCTCTCAAGTTTGGTGGCGAAAGCCCGGCAGCGTGCGTCGAGGTCGTCCTTGCTCTCGCCGTTCTCCGGCCACCAGCGCTCCGGCAGGTCGCCGAAGTCGATGCCGGGCCAGTCATCGCGGAGCTGGGAGAGCGGTGAGCCGATGTCACAGATGAACCAGCAGCGTTCCCGGATCAGCGGCTCGATCTCGATCGTAACGCCCAGTCGAGCGGCGACGGCCGCCGCCGTCTGCAGGGCACGGCGATACGGGCTGGCGACAACCCGCCGGATCGACAGCCCCGCCAGGTGGTCGGCCGCCTCCTCGGCCTGGGCATGGCCAAGCGCCGTCAGCGCCGGATCCTCGATGCCGGGGTCGACCCTGGTCTTGGAGAAATGCACGTTGAACTCGCTCTGCCCGTGACGCAGCAGGTACATCGCCAGGACTCCTCAGCTCTCCCGCGTCGTGCGGTGCTTATCATCGATCCGGGCTCGGTCGGAGGCCGGTGGCTCCGCGCTCGCCGGCCCATCCCCGTCCCCGGCTGTCAGATCCTCGTATTCGCCGTCGATCTCGCCAGCGCCGGGCCGTTGCGGCGATCTGCCGCGCAGACCGCCCAGGTCGACGAACACCCCGCCCTGCGCCCGGGCGGCTCCGAGCAACCGGCCGGCCAGCGCGCGGCGCACGGGCGGAATGAACAGAACCAGTCCCAGAAGGTCGGTCGCAAAGCCCGGCACCAGAAGCAGAAGCCCGGCAAGCAGCAGGCCGAAGCCTGACAGCAACTCGCCCACGGGCATTTCATCCCGGGCCAGCGACCCCTGAACCCGGCGCAGGGTGGCAAGGCCCTGGACCCGGAACAGGAGGGTCCCGATCACGGCGGTGGTGATGATCAGTGCGATGGTCGCCGGCGCCCCGATTTCAGCGCCGATTTCGATCATCAGCCAGATTTCGGCGACCGGGACTCCGATCAGGACAAATAGGATCAGGAAGCCCATGCTTGCTCTTCGGAATTCGAGGGCCTATCTACTCGGCACATCCGAATATTGGTTCGGAGCCCCGTCGAGACCAGCCGGTCACGCGGGGCGGCACTCTAGACGCGAGGGTGCGCTTCGGTCCACCCGAGGGCGCGACAGGCATGGGAAACAGCTTTCCGTTCTTGGAGATCCTGATTTACGCGATGATCGCGGGGTTTCTGATCATGAAACTTCGCAGCGTGCTGGGTCGCCGAACCGGTCACGAGAAACAGCGGCCGGATCCGTTCGCGGCACCGACCGAGTCCGAGAACGACAACGTCATCCAGTTACCGGAGCGCAGCGCCGACGAGGAAGACGCGATCGCCGACCTCGAGGAACGCGACCCGCTGTCTGCCGCGCTCATGCGGATCAAGCTGGTCGATCCGGACTTCGAGGAAGCGGAGTTCGCCGGCGGCGCGAAGTCGGCCTTTGAGATGATTGTCCAGGCGTATGCCTCCGGCGACGTGGACACCCTCAAAGCGCTGGTGTCCGGGCCGCTCTACGGCGGGTTCGTGCAGGCCATCGAAGAACGCGAGCAGGCCAACGAGACCCAGGAAACCACCATCGTGACCATCCGTTCCGCGGACATCGTTGAAGCCGAGCTCGACGGACACGAGGCCCGGGTCACGATCGAGTTCGTGACCGAGCAGGTCAAGGTCACCCGCGACGCCGACGGCAAGGTGGTCGACGGCGATCCCGACAAGATCGACGCCCTCACCGACATCTGGACTTTCGAACGCGATGTGCGCTCTGGCGATCCGAACTGGGAGCTCGTCGCGGCCCGTGTTCCCGAAGAGTAAGGTGTCGGCCGGGGCTCTGGACCCGCGCCGGCTTGCCGCTCTGGCCATCGTCTCGCTCGCCGTCGCCTGTGCGCCGGCCCCCGAGGCGCCGCCCGAAGATGGTGTCCTCGTGCTGTCGTCGGCCTCTTTCGACGACCTGCCCGGCTGGCAGGCCGACGACGTTTCAGCCGCCGTCCCGGCACTGCGCCGATCCTGTCCGCGACTGATCCGCGGCGACGACGCACGCCCGGTCGGCCCGAGCGCCCGATTCGGGATGGTGGCGGACTGGCGCCCGATCTGTGACGGTCTGCGATCGGCCGCCGCCGATGACGCGGCCACAGCCCGGCGCCTGCTGGAAGGCGCGCTCCGGGTCTGGACGGCGTCCGACGGCAATCCCGAGAACGACCTTTTCACCGGGTATTACGAACCGGAACTCCGCGGTGCCCGGGCACCGGACAGCACCTATGACGTTGCCGTCTATCCCCGGCCGGACGACCTCGTGCTGGTCGATCTGGGGGATTTCCGGAACAGCATGAAGGGCGAGCGCATCGCCGGCCGGCTCGACGGCGGGCGGCTCAGACCCTATGACAGCCGGGCCGACATCGAGGCCGGCTCGCTGACCCGCAAGGTCGAACCGCTGATCTGGCTGGACGATCCGATCGACGCCTTTTTCCTGCATATCCAGGGCTCCGGCCTCGTCCGGTTGAGCGACGGGTCGCTGACCCGGGTCGGCTATGACGGTCACAACGGCCATATCTACTTCGCGATCGGCCGCTACCTGGTCCAGGAGGGCCATGTCCAGCGCGAGCAGATGTCGATGCAGGCGATCCGCCAGTGGTTGAACGCCAACCCGGACCGGATGGTCGACGTCATGAACCGGAACGCGTCCTACATCTTCTTCCGGGAGTTGCGGGGCGACGGGCCGATCGGGGCGCATGGCGTGGCCCTGACCGCGGGCCGCTCGATCGCTGTCGACCGGACGCAGCACGCGCTTGGGGTGCCGGTCTTCGTGGATCTCGACTATGCCGACGATCAGGGCAACCGGCTGCAGCGGCTGATGATCGCCCAGGACACTGGCGGGGCGATCCGCGGACCGGTCCGGGGCGATTTTTTCTGGGGGTCGGGTGATCGGGCCGGTGCTCAGGCCGGCGCCATGGCCGCCGGGGGTCGGATGTGGCTGCTTCTCCCCCACACGGTCGACCCCAACGCGCTGGTGGTCGCCGCGGACAACTGATGCGGAGCGAACATCCCGCAGCGCCGGTTTAGGCCAGCCAGCGACATTGTCGCCGGACGGCGCCCTCGGCGCCGCGCTTGTCCCGCTTCGACCCGCATGCTAGCCCCAAGGCATCACCGCTGACCGAAGCGAGCGCGCCGCCATGGCCGATGCCGATCCCTCCGCGAAGACGCCGCCCACCGTCGGCCTGTTCGTCACCTGCCTTGTCGACCTGTTTCGCCCGACGGTCGGTTTCGCCGCGTTGAAGCTGCTGGAGGATGCCGGCTGCACGGTGGTGGTGCCCGAGGCGCAGACCTGCTGCGGCCAGCCGGCGTTCAATTCCGGCGACAACCGCGACGCGCGGGCGATCGCCCGCCAGGTCATCGAGGCCTTCGACGGCGTCGATTACATCGTGGCCCCGTCGGGCTCGTGTGCCGGGATGCTGCGCGAGCACTATCCCGAACTCTTCGAAGACGACCCCGATATGGCGTTGCGGGCCCAGCACATGGCCAAGCGGACCTATGAGCTGGTCTCGTTCCTGGTCGACGTCCTCGGCGTCAGCAAGGTCGAGGCGGCGTTCGACGGGACGGTGACCTATCACGACAGCTGTTCCGGCCTGCGCGAGCTCGAGATCAAGACCCAGCCGCGCCGCCTGCTGGCCGGCGTCTCGGGCCTGCAGATCAAGGAACTGCCCGGTGCGGAGACCTGCTGCGGCTTCGGCGGGACGTTCTGCGTCAAATACCCCGAGATTTCCGACAAGATGGTCACCAACAAGGCGGAGGACATCGTGGCGACCGGGGCGGGCACGTTGCTGGCGGGCGATCTCGGCTGCCTGTTGAACATGGCGGGCAAGCTCAAGCGCCTGGGGGCGGAGACCGAGGTGCGGCATGTCGCCGAGGTGCTGGCTGACATGACGGACGGCCCGTCGATCGGTGAGCCGGCCGGCACCCGGCGGACAGGAGGATAGGACGTGCAGGCGACCAGTCACCGCTTCAAGGACAACGCCCACGACGCGCTGAACGATGCGGTGCTGCAGCGCGCCCTTGGCAATCTGAAGACCGGGTTTCAGGAACGCCGCCGCCACGCGGTGGCCGGCCTGCCGGAGTTCGAGGGTCTGTGCGATGAGGGCCGGGATCTGAAGAACCACGTTCTGACCCACCTGGATTACTATCTCGAGCGGTTCGAGGAGAAGGTGATCGAGGCCGGCGGCCACGTGCACTGGTGCCGCACGCCGGCCGAGGCTCGCGAGGCGGTGCTGGCGATCTGCCGGGAGCGTGACGCCAAGACCGTCACCAAGGGCAAATCGATGGTGGCCGAAGAGATCGCCCTCAACGACTTCCTCGAAGCCAACGGAATCGAGCCGGTCGAGACCGATCTCGGCGAGTACATCATTCAGCTCCGCAAGGAACCGCCGAGCCACATCATCGCGCCGGCGATCCATGTGACCCAGGAACAGATCGCCGAGGACTTCCGGCGCCACCACACCGATCTCGATCCGAACCGGCCCCTGGACGAGCCGCGCGACTTCACCGACGAGGCGCGCCAGAAACTTCGCGACCGCTACTTCCAGGCTGACGTCGGTATTACCGGCGCTAACTTCTTGATTGCAGAGACAGGTTCGACGGTCATCGTGACCAATGAGGGCAATGGCGACCTGACCCAACTGCTTGGCAAGACCCATGTGGTGGTCACCAGCATCGAGAAGATCGTGCCCACCCTGGATGACGCCGCCACCTTGCTGCGGCTGCTGGCACGCTCGGCCACCGGCCAGGAAATGTCGGTGTACACGACCTTCTCGACCGGCCCACGCCGGTCGGCGGACGGTGACGGACCGGACGGCTTCCACGTGATCCTCCTGGACAACGGCCGCAGCGCCATGCTCGGGACCGAGTTCCAGGACATGCTGCGCTGCATCCGCTGTTCGGCCTGCATGAACCATTGCCCGGTCTATGCCGCGGTTGGTGGTCACGCCTATGGCTGGGTTTATCCGGGACCCATGGGCGCGGTGCTGACCCCGTCGCTCATCGGCGTCGAGGAGGCCGGCCATCTGCCCAACGCCTCCACCTTCTGCGGGCGCTGCGAAGCCGTCTGCCCGATGCGCATTCCGTTGCCCAAAATGATGCGTCACTACCGGATGCGGGAGTTCGAGAAAGGGCTGTCTCCTGTCAAGGCGCGGTGGGGGCTGGCGGTGTGGACAGCCCTGGCGACGCGACCGCGGCTATACCAGGGTATGACTAAGGTAGCGATGGCGGTATTGGGCCGCTTCGGACGGCTCAGAGGCCGGTTCCGCAGTCTGCCTCTGGCTGGAGGTTGGACATCGGTGCGCGACATGCCGGCACCCCAAGGGCCAACCTTCCAGGATCTCTACCGCCGGCGACGGGGCCGGTCGTGAGCGCCCGCGATCAGATTCTGGCCTCCGTCCGCAAGTCCCTGGGCCGGGGTCCGCTGACCGGGGAGGCGGAGGCGCCCGCCCGCGATCGTCTCGCGGCGCCGGTGCGCAACCTGATCCCGGACCGCACGGCGGGTAGGGATCGGGCCGGCCTGGTTGCGCTGCTGGTCGAAAAATGCCGGGAGACTGCCTGCAGTGTCGACGAAGTGCGGGATATGTCAGCGGTGCCGAGCGCGGTGCAGAGCTACCTGACCCGCGAAAACCTGCCGGCCCGGCTGACCCAGGCGCCCGCCTTCGGGGCGGGCGGAGATGCGCCGCTGGACTGGACGGACACACCGACCTTGGAGGTCGCCACCGGCGGGGCCGACGGCTCGGAAGATACCTCGCTCACGCCAGTCCTGGCGGCGGTCGCCGAGACGGGGACGTTGGTGCTCGTGTCCGGCAGCGAAACCCCCACCGGGCTGAATTTCCTGCCGGAAACCCACATCGCGGTGGTGCGGGCGAGCCAGGTGGTCGGCCCCCTCGAGGATGCCTGGACGCAGTTGCGCGGCGCCGGCGCCATTCCGCGCACCGTCAACCTGATCACGGGACCGTCGCGGACCGGCGACATCGAACAGAAGATCCAGATGGGCGTCCACGGTCCGCGCCGCCTGCACGTGATCGTGGTTGCCGACTGAGCGGCCGGCTGTGGGACCTGCGTCATGGGCGGTGCCAGCAACTCCTCGAAGCGCAAATCGCGCAAGCCGACCCGGGACGAGATCGATCTTTTTGCCAAGGTGACGCGCGACGCGGCGCGCGTGGAAACCGACCGCCACGCCGACCACGCGGTCCCGGAAGCGGAGCTCGATCCGGGCGCGCCCACGCCAGCGGAGCCGCAGGGCAAGCCCGACACGGCCGCGCGCCCGGCACCACCCGGCAAGCGCGGCGCAACGCAGCCACCGAAGCCCGAATCCGGCCCCTCGGCGCTGGCGGACCACCGTCACGGGGCGGCACCGGGCATGGATCGCCGCCTGCAGCAGCGTCTGAAGCGCGGCCAGCTGCCGATCGAGGCGCGGATCGACCTGCACGGCCTGACGCGCGAAAAGGCCCATGTCGCCCTGAACGGGTTTCTGGCCCGCCAGCAGGCGCTCGGCCGTCGCTGTGTGCTGGTCATCACCGGCAAGGGCCGACCCGACTGGGAGCGCCGCTCCTGGGGTGGCGACGCCCGGGAGTCCGGCGTGATCCGCCGCGCGCTTGCCGGCTGGCTGCGGGACTATCCGAATGCCGGCCGGGTGCTGGGCTTCACCCCGGCCCAACCGGAGCATGGCGGGCACGGGGCCTGGTACGTTTTGCTGCGGCGGGATCGGAGTCGCAAAGCGTGACCCCGCTCGGTCAGCGCATCCGCGCGCTCCGCGAAGACCGCGGCCTCACCCTCGCGGCCATGGCGGCGGAGCTGGGCGTCTCCGGGGCGTATCTCTCGGCTCTGGAGCACGGCAAGCGCGGCGTGCCGCGCTCCGGATTTCTGGAGCTGGTGAATGCCTGCCTCAACCTCGACTGGGAGGAAGCCGAGGAGCTGCGCCAGCTCACGGTGATCTCCAGCCCCAAGGTGACGATCGACACCGGCGGGCTGAGCCCGAAAGCAACGGAGCTGGTGAACCGCCTGGCCAGCCGGATCCGGGACCTCGACGACACCCGCCTCGACACCCTGCTGGCCGAACTGCGGGAGATCGAATAGCGGGAAGCCCGGTACTCTGCCCTCTCTCTTTCACTCCCCGGACCTGATCCGGGGCCCAGACCAGCAGGGTGCTGGGTCGTTCGAGACCTCTGGTTGGCGCTCCGGCGCGCGACGCTCTAGGCCCCGGGACAGGCCCGGGGAGTATGAGGTGTGGGGGGCTGTCCTCTTATTCCCTTTATTCCTTTACTCCCCGGACCTGATCTGGGGCCCAGACCAGCAGGGTGCTGGGTCGTTCGAGACCTCTGGTTGGCGCTCCGGCGCGCGACGCTCTAGGCCCCGGGGCAGGCCCGGGGAGTATGAGGTGTGGGGGGCTGTCCTCTTATTCCCTTTATTCCTTCACTCCCCGGATCTAATCCGGGGCCCAGGCCAGCGGCGCGCTGGACCGGTCGACACCTCTGGTTGGTGCTCTAACCCGCCGGGTGAGAGCGAGGGGCGGCCGCTCTACAGGATGAACCGGCTGAGATCGGCGTCCTTGGCCAGGTCGCCGACCCGCGTCTGCACCATGTCGGCGTCGACGGTGACTGTCTCGCCGCTGCGGTCGGAGGCGGTGAAGCTGATCTCCTCGAGCAGCTTCTCCAGCACCGTGTGTAGCCGGCGGGCTCCCAGGTTCTCCACCGTGCGGTTCACCTCGACCGCCATGTCGGCGAGGCTGTCGATCGCCGACTCGGTGAAGTCCAGGGTCAGGTCCTCGGTCGCCATCAGCGCCTTGTACTGCTTGATCAGGCTGGTTTCCGGTTCGGTCAGGATGCGGCGGAAATCATCGCGGGTGAGCGGCTTGAGTTCGACCCGGATCGGCAGCCGGCCCTGCAGTTCCGGCAGCAGGTCGGACGGTTTGGCCAGGTGAAACGCGCCCGACGCGATGAACAGCACGAAATCGGTCTTCACCGGCCCGTGCTTGGTGTTGACCGTGGTGCCCTCGATCAGCGGCAACAGATCGCGCTGTACCCCCTCGCGGCTGACATCGGCGCCGCCGCGCTCGTCGGAGCGGGCAATCTTGTCGATCTCGTCGAGAAACACGATGCCGTTCTGCTCGACCTGCTCGATCGCCGTGCGGGTCACCGTCTCCTCGTCCAGCAGCTTGTCGGCCTCCTCGCGGACAAGCACCTCATAGCTCTCGCTGACGGTCATGCGCCGCTGGCGCCGCTGGCCGCCCAGCGCCTTGCCGAGCATGTCATTCAGGTCCATGACGCCCATCTGGCCGCCCTGCATGCCCGGGATGTCGAACAGCGGGAAGCCGGCACCGCCGCCGCCGCTGGTCTCGATCTCGATCTCGCGCTGCGCCAGCTGGCCTTCGCGAAGCATCTTGCGGAACTTCTGGCGGGTATCGGCGCTCGCGCTGGTGCCGACCAGGGCGTCGATCACCCGCTCCTCGGCCTGCAGTTCGGCCTTGGCGTGGACGTCGCGCCGCATCTTCTCGCGGGTCATGCCGATCGCCGACTCCACGAGATCGCGGATGATCGACTCGACATCCCGGCCGACATAGCCGACCTCGGTGAACTTCGTCGCCTCGACCTTCAGGAACGGGGCCTCAGCGAGTTTTGCCAGTCGGCGGGCGATCTCGGTCTTGCCGACGCCGGTCGGCCCGATCATCAGGATGTTCTTCGGCAGGATCTCCTCGCGCAGATCGCCGGTCAGCTGGCGCCTGCGCCAGCGGTTGCGCAGGGCGATTGCGACCGCGCGCTTGGCGTCGTGCTGGCCGATGATGAAGCGGTCGAGTTCCGAGACGATCTCACGGGGCGAAAAATCGGTCACAGCGCTTCGAGCACCACGTTGTGGTTGGTGTAGATGCAGATATCGGCGGCGATGGTCATGGCGCGCCGCGCGATCGCCTCGGCGTCCATGTCGTCACGGTCGGCCAGCGCCCGGCCGGCCGCCAGGGCAAACGCCCCGCCGGAACCGATCCCGATCAGTCCGTCCTCCGGCTCCAGAACATCGCCGGTGCCGCTCAGCACCAGAGAAACCTCGGCATCGACCACGGCCATCATCGCTTCCAGGCGGCGCAGGTAGCGGTCGGTGCGCCAGTCCTTGGCGAGTTCAACGCAGGCCCGGGTCAGCTGGCCCGGGTGCTGCTCCAGTTTCGCCTCCAGGCGCTCGAACAGCGTGAAGGCATCGGCGGTGGCGCCGGCGAATCCGGCGATCACGTCGCCGCCGGCCAACCGCCGCACTTTGCGGGCACTGGCTTTCATGACCGTGTTGCCGAAGGTGACCTGGCCGTCGCCGGCGACGACCACGCGCCCGCCCTTGCGCACGGACAGGATCGTCGTGCCGTGCCAGTTGGTCGGGTCGTTGGACATGGCGGAACTCTCGGGTCGCGGTGTGGCGGCCGCGGGCAGTCTGGCCTTCGGTGCAATCTGGCCGTCGGACCGGTCTGCCGGGCCGGTGATCCGGCGAATGTAATGTCGCACCATCTGAGATCAAGCAACCGCGACGTGTCGCGCGGCGCTGGCACGCTGTCGGCCTTCCTGGTAAACGTCGCGCCGTCCCGCGAACCAGGGAGAGGACAATGAGCCGAAGCGCAACGGTCGAGCGCGACACGACCGAGACCCGGATCACCGCCACCGTCAATCTCGACGGCAGCGGCGCGTATACCGTTTCCACCGGGATCGGCTTCCTCGATCACATGCTGGAGCAGCTCTCCCGGCATTCCCTCATCGACCTCGACCTGAAGGCCGAGGGCGACCTGCATATCGACGCCCATCACACGACCGAAGACTGCGGCTACGCGATCGGCGGCGCCGTGGCCCAGGCGCTGGGTGAACGCCGTGGCATCACGCGCTACGGCGCCTGCCTGCTGCCGATGGACGAGGCCCTGACCCGCGTCGCGCTCGATCTGTCCGGCCGTCCGCACCTGTCCTGGACCGTGGCCTTCCCGACGGAGAAGGTCGGTGGTTTCGACACCGAACTGTTTCGCGAGTGGTTCCGCGCGTTCGCCCAGGCGGCCGGCATGACGCTGCATGTCGACGGGCTCAAGGGCGAGAACAGCCACCATATCGCCGAGACCTGCTTCAAGGCCCTGGCCCGGGCCCTGCGTCAGGCCGTTGAGATCGATCCCCGCAAATCCGATGCCGTGCCCTCGACCAAGGGCGCCTTGCGGACCGATTGAGCCAGCCCGGTCGATCCATGAGCCTTACCACCATCATCGACTACGGATCCGGCAATCTGCGCTCGGCGGCCAAGGCGTTCGAGCGGGCCGCCCGGGAGTCCGGCGCCGCGACCACGATCCGCGTGACGGACGACCCCGGCGAGGTGGCGGAGGCCGCCCGGATCGTCCTGCCGGGGGTCGGCGCGTTCGCCGACTGCCGGGCCGGGGTGGACCGGGTCGCGGGCCTGCGCGATGTGCTGGAACGCCGGGTGATCGGCGATCGCGTCCCGTTCCTCGGGATCTGCGTCGGCATGCAGCTGATGGCCAAGGCCGGGTACGAGCACGTGACCACCGAGGGCTTCGACTGGATCGACGGTGAGGTCCGGCGCATCGAACCGGCGCCGGAAGCCGACGGCCGGCCCCGCAAGGTGCCCCATATGGGCTGGAACCCGCTGACCATCCGCGCCGCGGACCACCCGGTGCTGTCCGGTCTTGATCACGGCAACCACGCCTATTTCGTGCACTCCTACGCCATGCGGCTCGGCAATCCGGCGCTCAACCTGGCCGAGGTCGATTATGGCGGGACGATCGCCGCTGTGGTCGGGCGCGACAACATGGTGGGGACCCAGTTCCACCCCGAGAAAAGCCAGGCAACCGGGTCGCGGCTGATCGCAAATTTCCTTGGATGGACGCCATGAACGACGATCCGGATCTGCGGCCCGATTCAGCTCATACGCGCCCGACCCATACCGCGGTCGAGTTCCTGGATGAACTGTCGGCGGCCGACCTGAACGACCTGTGCGATGCCGCCGAGGCCGCGATCATCGATGGCGGCGGGTTCGGCTGGCTGTCGCCGCCGCCCCGGCACACGCTGGAAGCCTATTGGCGGGGCGTACTGTTGATCCCCGAGCGCGACCTGTTCGTCGCCCGCCTGGACGGGGTTATCGCCGGTTCCTGTCAGATCCATCGCCCGCCGCGCAACAACGAGGCTCAGAGCTTCGCCTGCCAGCTGACGACCTCGTTCGTCGCCCCCTGGGCCCGCGGCCACGGTCTGGCCCGTGAGTTGGTTCAGATCGCCGAGAGCCATGCCCGCGAGGCCGGGTTCGGGGTGCTGAACCTGGATGTGCGTGAAACCCAGCGGGCCGCCATCCGGCTCTATGAGGCGCTGGGCTTCGAGAAGTTCGGCGAGCATCCCTATTACGCCCAGGTCCGCGACGGCTATGTGCGTGGACTGTGCTATTACAAGCGGCTCGACACCACTCACAGGCCATCCGAAGAGACGGGCGACGGAGCTGGCGATGGGGAGCATCTCGAGTGATCCTGTATCCGGCGATCGATCTGAAGGGCGGGCAATGCGTGCGCCTGCTGCGCGGCGACATGGCCGCGGCCACGGTCTATGGCGACGACCCGGCGGCCCAGGCCGCGTCGTTCCAGTCAGCGGGCTGCGCCTGGGTCCACGTCGTCGATCTGGACGGCGCCTTCGCCGGCGCCTCGGTCAACGGCGCGGCGGTCCGCGGCATTCTCGCCGCCGTCGAGGTTCCGGTGCAGCTTGGTGGCGGCATTCGCGACCGGGCGGCGATCGACGGCTGGCTCGAGGCCGGCGTCAGCCGGGTCGTGCTCGGCACCGTTGCGCTGCGTGACCCGGAGCTGGTGATCGCCGCCTGCCGGGACCATCCCGGCCGGATCGCCGTCGGCATCGACGCCCGCGGCGGCAAGGTCGCCGTGCAGGGTTGGGCGGAAACCGCCGAGATCGCCGCCGAAGAGCTGGCACTGCGGTTCGAGGATGCCGGGGTGGCGGCGGTGATCTTCACCGATATCGACCGCGACGGCGCGCTGGAGGGCCCGAACCTGGTCGCGACCGAGGCCCTGGCGCGGCGGCTGTCGACCCCGGTGATCGCGTCCGGCGGGGTGTCGTCGCTCGCGGACCTGACCGCGCTTTCCGCCCTGGCGCCGGCCGGGGTGGCCGGAGCGATCGTCGGCCGCGCGCTGTATGACGGGCGGGTCGACGTGGCCCGCGCGGTCGCCGCCCTGGCGGGCCAGGAGGTGCCGCGTGCTTAAGGCCCGCATCATCCCGTGCCTCGACGTCAAGGACGGCCGGGTGGTCAAAGGGGTCAATTTCGTCGACCTGGTGGACGCCGGCGACCCGGTCGAACAGGCCCGCCTGTACGATGCCGAGGGCGCCGACGAGCTCTGCTTCCTGGACATCACCGCCAGCCACGAGAACCGCGACACGATCTTCGACGTGGTGGCCCGCACCGCCGAGCAGTGCTTCATGCCGCTCACGGTCGGGGGCGGCGTGCGCAGCAACGACGACATCCGCAAGCTTCTGCTGGCCGGCGCCGACAAGGTGTCGATCAATACCGCCGCCGTGCGCGATCCGGATTTCGTGCGCGCCGCCGCCACCAAGTTCGGCAGCCAGTGCATCACCGTCGCCGTCGACGCCAAGCGGGTCGGTCCGGAGAGCGGAGCAGGGAACGGCGACAGGTTCGAGGTTTTCACCCATGGGGGGCGCAACGCCACCGGCCTCGACGCGGTCGAGTGGACGCGCCGGATGGCCGAGTACGGTGCCGGCGAGATCCTGCTGACGTCGATGGACCGCGACGGAACCAAGAGCGGCTTCGACATTGCGCTCACCCGCGCGGTCTCCGACGCGGTGCCGGTGCCGGTGATCGCCTCGGGCGGTGTGGGCACCCTCGATCACCTGGTCGAGGGTGTGCGCGACGGCCATGCCAGTGCCGTGCTGGCGGCCTCGATCTTCCATTTCGGCACCCATAGGATCGGTGAAGCCAAGGCGGCCATGGCCGCCGCCGGCCTGCCGATACGCGAGGGCGCATGAGCGATCACATCCTCGACCGGCTCGCCGCCGTCATCGCCGCCCGCCAGGGTGCCGACCCGGACTCCAGTTACACCGCGCGGCTGCTGGCCAAAGGGCCGGTCAAGGCCGCCGAGAAACTGGGCGAGGAGGCGGTCGAAACGGTGATCGAGGCGGTTCGAGGTGACGCCGACGCGCTGGCCGCCGAGAGCGCCGACCTGCTGTATCACCTGCTGGTCCTGTGGGCCGCCGCCGGGCTCGATCCGGCCCGGGTCTGGGCGGCCCTCGAGGCGCGCGAAGGCACGTCGGGGCTGGCCGAGAAGGCGGCGCGGTCCCGGGGCGATCAGCCGCCCGAGCCGTAAACCGCATCCCCAACCCGATCCTAAGCCCAACCTGATCCTGAGCTAAAACTGCGCGTGGAGGCCCCCCGATGAGCTACGATCCCGAGAACATCTTCGCCAAGATCCTGCGCGGCGAAATCCCTAACAAGACTGTGTACGAGGACGAGTTCGTCCTCGCCTTCCACGACATCCAGCCCCAGACCCCGACCCATGTGCTGGTGATCCCCAAGGGCGCCTACGTCTCTTTCGCCGACTTCTCCCAGAACGCCAGCACCGAGGAAATCGCTGGCTTCGTGCGGGCCGCCGGGAAGATCGCCCGCGATCTCGGGGTCGAGGCCGACGGCTATCGGGTGCTGTCCAACCATGGCCGCGACGCCCATCAGGAGGTGCCGCATTTCCACCTGCACCTGTTCGCCGGGCAGAATCTCGGTCGGATGATGAAGCCTGTGGATAAGTAGAAACTGTGGATAAGTAGAAACTGTGGATAAGTGGGGCGGGCCGGTTTCTCGCCCCAAGGGCGGCAGACTTGTGAATTCAACGCGAAATATGGTGAATGACTTTCAGGTATAAAGGTTAACTCGCTGAAAAATTTGACTCCTTAAGATCTCGATCCCATATTCCTGGCGGCGGGAGATAGGCGTTTTAGACGGGGGGCGTTTTTCCACACTATCCACACGGTGGATGATCGGACCGACCCGGTGGGGGAACCGGGACGCCCGGGCGCGGAGTGCCCATGCAGCAAACCCAAGACCTGGACTGGGATGTCGCGGAGTCGATCCGCAAGCATGCCCTGTATCTGAAAGAGTATTCCGGCGGCGTCCAGGCTGACTTCCGGCACAAGACCCTGCGCGGTGCCATGCTGGCCGGCAGCGATCTGCGCCGCGGCCTGTTTCACGGCACCGATCTGCGCGGCGCCAGCTTCGCCGGCTGCAATCTGGAAGCGTCGATGTTCTCGACCGCCAAGCTCGAGCAGTGCGATTTCGCCGGCGCCCGCCTGGTGCAGGCCAATATGCGCGGCGCCAACCTGAAGGGGGCCAAGCTGATGGCCGCCGATCTGACCGATGCGGACCTGCGCCCGGCCAAGATCGAAGACATGAACCGCACGATCAATCAGGCCGCCGATCTCAGCAAGGCGGACATGTCCGACGCCCAGGTGGTGCGCACCAATCTCGGCGGCGCCAACCTGTCAGGTGTGGTGGCGGTGGGCGCCGCCTTCCAGGACGCGGTGATGCGCGGGGTCAACCTCAACAAGGCGGATCTCTCCAAGACCTCGTTCCAGGGTTCGGACCTGCGCGGCTCGAATCTGCGCGGCGTCAACTTCAGCGATGCCGTCCTGACCAGCACCGACCTGACCGGCTCGGACCTTCGGTCGTGCAACCTCGACGGGGCCGACCTGTCCGGCGCCGATCTGACCGACTGCACGATCGCCACCGGCCTCGACAACATGGCTCCGGATATCCAGGACAAGGTGATCCGACACTTCGCCTGGATCAGTTCCGGGGGCCGGAAAGGCGACCGGGCAACGTTCCGCGGGCTCGATCTGTCCGGTGCGGATCTGTCCGGTGCCGATCTCTCGGCCGCCGACTTCACCGGTGCCGATCTGACCGGGGCGAACCTGAAGCAATGCGCCTTCCGGTTCGCGACCCTGACCAATGCCCGGATGGAGCGTGCCGATCTGACCCGGGCCGACCTTCGGGGCACCTCGATGAAGGGGGTCGTGGCGGATGGCGCAACCCTGACCCGGGCGCGCTTCACCCCGATGCAAATCCTCAAGCCCGAGACCCTTGAGCTGCTGCGCGAATGGCCGGCCGACCTGTCCGGGGCCTCGTTCGCCGGGGTCGATCTCCAGAAGGCCGACCTGTCCGGCGCGATCCTCGATGCCGCCGTCTTCGACCACGCCGACTGCACCCACGCCCTGTTCACCGATGCGGTCATCGAGACCGCCAGCTTCAAGGGGGCGATCGGCGTCAGCCCGTCGGTCGCCAAGGCGGCGGAATAGTCCTCATGTAGGCGACCTCACGCGGTGTTGGTGCGATCGTGAACCGCGCCCAGCGCCCGCGATGCTAGATCTGGACCCGGTTTCCAGGCACCGAGGTGGCGCAACATGCCGGCCCCCCTTCACCGACGCGCGGTCCTATTGGCCGCCGCGGCTCTGCTGACACCTCAGGCTCTGCGCGCCCAGGACGACTACGAACCGGTCCTCCAGGCGTTTCAGAGCTTCGTGTTCGGCACCTCGACCGACATCACCAAGGCCATCGCCTTCCTGGGTGATCGCGGTCGGCCCGACGTCGCCTCCGCGTTGATCGTGGCGCTCCGCTACACGCGTACCCGGGCCCGCCGATCCTGGACCTGCTGGAACGGGTGACGGGGGCGGCGCCCGGGCGAAGCTGGGCCGACTGGATGCTCTGGCAGGAGGCATCGCCCGAGGTGATCTCCCATCCGGCCTTCTACGAGTTCAAGCGCTCGGTCTTCATGCTGATCGACCCGGACTGGCGGCCGTTCCTGAAGCCCGAGTACATCGCCGACGGGGCGATGGACATCCGCTTCGAGGAGGTGGTCTGGGGCGGCGTGCACCGCGACGGCATCCCGTCGCTGGACAACCCGGACCGCATACCCGCGGCCGATGCCGAGTACCTGCGCGACGATGATCTGGTCTTCGGGGTCGCGATCAACGGCGACGTCCGGGCCTATCCGCTTCGGATCATGGGCTGGCATGAGATGTTCAACGAGGTGATCGGCGGCGTGCCGGTGGCGCTGGCGTACTGCACGCTGTGCGGCTCGGGGATCCTGTTCGAGACCGCGCTCGAAGACCGGGACGAACCCCTCATCCTCTCGACCTCGGGGTTCCTGTACCGCTCGAACAAGCTGATGTATGACCGCCAGACCGAGAGCCTGTGGAACCAGTTCACCGGCAAGCCGGTGTCGGGCCCGCTGCGGGGGTCGGGCATCGAGTTGAAGCAGCGGCCGGTGGTGATCACGCCCTGGGGGGCCTGGCGGGCCCGCAACCCGTCGACCACGGTCCTGTCGGTCAACACCGGCTATCGCCGGGATTACGGCTCGGGCGTGGTCTATCAGGCGTATTTCGCGTCCGACGACCTGATGTTCCCCGCCCGGGTCGACCAGTCCCGACTGCGGCAGAAAGACTACGTCTACGCCATCCGGCAGTTCGGGGTTGCCAAGGCCTGGGCGCTCGATCTGTTCACCGACCGCCAGGTCGTCAACGACCGCATCGGCGAGACGCCGATCGTGCTGATCGGGGATGCGACGGGCCGGACCGTGCGCGCCTATGAGCGCGGCCGTCATACGTTTTCGATGACCGAGGGCGGCGATCTGTCGGCGGCCGGCGAGACCTGGACCGTCAGCGAGGCGGCCCTGACCTCGGCCAGCGGAGAAACCCTGCCACGGGTCGCCGGCCACATCGCCTACTGGTTCGCGTGGAACAACTATCTCGGCCCGCAGGGCGAGGTCGTCACCCGCTGAGCATCAATCCCGCTCACCGTCTGCCATAGCCGGACTGGCGCGTCCCGGGTTTGAACCGGGGCGTGCATCCGGCAAGGGGTGGTGCATGGCGGTGCGGGTGGCGACGGTGGCGTTTCGCGGCATCGAGACGGTGCCGGTGGACGTGCAGGTCCACATCAGCAGCGGCGGCTGGCCGGGGGTCAACCTGGTCGGTCTGCCCGATAAGGCGGTGACCGAAAGCCGCGAGCGGGTGGTTGCTGCCCTCTCGGCGCTCGGCCTCGCCCTGCCGCCGAAGCGCATCGTCGTGAACCTGGCGCCCGCCGACCTGCCGAAGGAAGGCGGGCATTTCGACCTGGCGATCGCGCTCGCCATCCTGCAGGCGACCGGGGCGCTGGCGATCGAGGATCTGGACGGGCGGGTGGTGCTTGGCGAGCTGGCGCTGGACGGCCGGATCACCCCGGTGCCCGGGGTCCTGCCGGCGGCGGTGGCGGCGGCCGCGACCGGTCGGCGCGGGGTGATCTGTCCGCTGGCCTGCGGCTCGGAGGCGGCCTGGGCCGACGGCATCGAGGTGGTTGCCGCCCCCGACCTGCTCTCCCTGCTCAATCACCTGCGCGGTGTCCAGGTGCTGCCCGACCCGTCGCCGGGCGCGGTCGAAGCGGCGCCCACCTATCCGGACCTGCGCGACGTCAAGGGCCAGGAGACGGCGAAACGCGCCCTGGAAGTGGCGGCGGCCGGGGGTCACAGCTTGCTGATGGTCGGTCCGCCCGGGGCCGGCAAATCGATGCTGGCGGCGCGTTTGCCCGGCCTGCTGCCGCCGCTGACCCCGGCCGAGGCGCTGGAGATCTCGATGATCCGTTCGGTCGCCGGCGGCCTGAAGGACGGCCGGATCGACCGCGCCCGTCCCTATCGGGACGCGCACCACACCTGTTCGGCGGCCGCCCTGATCGGTGGTGGGGTGAAGGCGCGGCCGGGCGAGGTCTCGCTCGCCCTTGGCGGCGTGCTGTTTCTGGACGAGCTCGCCGAGTTCAGCCGCCCGGTCCTCGACGCGCTGCGCCAGCCGATCGAGACCGGCGAGGCGGTGATCGCCCGGGCCAACCATCACCTGACCTATCCGGCCCGCTTCCAGCTGGTGGCGGCGATGAACCCGTGTCGCTGCGGCCATCTTGGCGACCCGGCGCGGAACTGCCCCCGCGCGCCCCGCTGCGGCCGCGACTACCAGACCCGGCTGTCCGGCCCGCTGCTCGACCGCTTCGACCTGACCATCGAGGTGCCCGGCGTCTCGGCCGCCGATCTGGCCCTGCCGCCGCCGGCCGAGGGCAGCGCGGACGTGGCCGCGCGGGTCGCCGCGGCCCGACAGCGCCAGACCGAGCGCTACGCCGCCCTCGACCCGTCCGGCCGGGTGCGTGGCAATGCCGATGCCGATGGCGAGCTGCTGACCGCCGTCGCCGAACCGGATGAGAAGGGGCGTGACCTGCTGCGGGTCGCCGCCGAAACCCTCGGCCTGTCGGCGCGCGGCTATCACCGGGTTCTGCGGGTCGCGCGGACCCTCGCCGATCTCGAGGCTACTGAGACCGTCGGCGTGCCGCATATCGCCGAAGCGCTGGCCTATCGGGGATCGCGAAGGCCATAACCGCCCTTGACCCGCACTGGGCGCCTTGGCGCCCCCTCCAGCGATTTCAGGCGGTTGTATCGCGGCCAGCCGATGCTACCGTGGCGTCTCGGACCCCGCTGAACACCCGCTCTGCAGAGGATTACCAGATGACCAAGCTGCTTCGCGCTGCCGGCGCGCTGGCACTCGCCCTTCTCGTCTCCGGATGCTTTACTGTTGGGGCACTTGAGCGGGTTCCCGAGGCGGATCTTGTGTTGGGCAGCACCACGGAGGCGGCCCTGACCGAGCGTCTTGGCGCGCCGCGCGAGACCTCGGAAGAGACAATCAACGACAAGACGATCCGAGGCCTCTACTACGCCTACGCGACAAGCTATACGACGGACACAGTGACGGAGGGCCTTTCTGTCGCCCGCGCCCAGTGGTTCTATTTTTCCGACGGAGTCCTGGTCGGCCATCAGTATCGGAGCACGTTCGCATCGGAGAGCACGGACTTCGACGAGTCCGTCGTCTCCGATTTTCGCGAGGGTATCACCACGCGGGCGGAGGTCTTAAAGGCCTTGGGCCCTCCCACCGGCCGGCGCGCCTATCCGCTCGTTGAAAAGCCCGAAGAGGATGGGTTCGGCTATCTCTACCGGCTGATCGACACCCGGAAACGGGGATTTCCCGTCCTGCGCAAAGACCTGGTCGTCGTCTTCGGGCCGGATGACGTGGTCCGAAAGATCACGTTGACCGTGCGTGATGACTTCTAGGCCGTCCCCGCGGACGATCGCACCCCGCCAGGAGGAAGCGGTGATATCGACAACGTTCAAGGCGCTCACCGGGGCTGTGCTCGCAGTCTTGCTTGTGGCATGCGCCGGACAGCAGTTCGAGCGGATCCCCAACAGCGAACTGGTGCTGAACCAGACGACGATGACTGAGATCTCGGCACGGCTCGGCAAACCGTATACCAAGGTCACCAGCCTCAAGAACGGTGAACAGATCCAGTCCCGGGTCTACAGCTTCGCAACAACGCTGACGGCACCTGGATTGCTCGTCGGTATGGCATCTGACCGGACCCAGACCTTCCAGTTCCACGAAGGCAAGCTCGTCGGCTACGAGTACTCGAGCAACTTTTCCTCCGATTCGACCCGCTTCGACGACACGGTCATCTCCGGATTTAAGGAAGGCCGGACGACACGTGCGGACGTGATCCGGGCCCTGGGCGAGCCGGTCGGAGAAAGTACCTACCCGGTCGTCGATACGCCGGGTGACCGCGCCATCCGTTATGTCTTCGCCGTGACCCTGCCGAGCCTGAAGAGGGTCAGCAAATCACTGACCGTCGAGTTCGGTCCCGACGACGTTGCCAAGAAGATCAGTTTCGCCGAGAGCAACCCGCGGTGATTTGACGGGGCGGCGCCGGTGTAGTCCGGACCTGGAGTGGTGGGCGTCCAGCCTTTCACTCCTGCCCAATTGGACGCTTCTCCCCGCGCTGTCTTCCGCCGACGCTCTCGGACATCCTGCAGTCCCAAGAGTTCGGAGGATTTGGTTGCCATGGACCTGCAACTGTCCGGCAAGACCGTGATGATCACCGGGGCGACCGCCGGCATCGGTCGCGCCGCGGCCCGGCTGTTCGCGAAGGAGGACGTCACGCTGATCCTCAGCGGCCGCCGAGAAGACGCCCTGGCCGCGCTGGCCGACGAGATCGCCGGTACCGGGGTGCCGCGGCCGATGGTCGTCGCCGGCGATCTCGACAGCCAGGAGAGCTGCGACCGGGTCGCCGCCCGGGCCCTGGATATGGCGGACGGCACAATCGACGTGCTGTTCAACAATGCCGGTGCCTCCAGCCCGATGGAGGATCCGTGGGATGAGGCGCAGTGGGCGGCGGCCCACCAGCTCAATTTCGTGGCGGCCCGCCTGATCACGGCCCGGATCGCGCCTGGTATGCAGACCCGGGGCTGGGGTCGCATCATCAACGTTACCGGCGCCATGGTTGCGCCGTCCCCGAATGCCGCCGCCCCGGCGAAAGCGGCGCTTCAGTCCTGGTCGCGGGCGCTGGCGATCCAGCTGGCGCCGTCGGGTGTGACCGTCAACACGATCGCGCCCGGACGGATCAGCACGGAGCAGATCAACAACAAGCTGCACCCGACCGCGGAAAGCCGGCAGGCCTATATCGACCGCTTCATTCCCGCCGGTTACTTCGGCGAACCCGAAGACCTGGCGGTCCTCGCGGTGTTCCTGGCATCACCGGTCGCGCGCTACATAAACGGGGCTGCGATCCCGGTGGATGGCGCGATGCTTCGAATAAGTTAGGCCGGCGCCAGCCGTTTCAGATCCGTAACGGTCAGGTCGCTGTCGGCATCGCCGGTGTTCAGGGTGGTTGCCGGTTCGACCATCAGCACCACCGGTTCCGGCGTCAGCGACCGCGGGCGGTGCTCGACCCCCTTCGGCACCACCAGGAAATCGCCGTCGCCGAGCTCGACGCTGCCGTCGCGGAAATCGATGGCGATCCGGCCGCGCAGCACCAGGAAGGCTTCGTCCTCATGCGTGTGGGCGTGCCAGTCGAAGGTCTCGCCGAACTTGGCGACCTTGACCTGGGACTCGTTGACGTCACCGACCACATGCGGATCGAAGACCTTGGTGATCTGCCGATCGGCCGCCGCCACGATGTTGAGCTTGCTCGGGGGCATCGCTGGGTCCTCCCTAAAGCCGGTCCATGCCTACAGCCGCGCCTCGCCTAAAGTCTGGCTTCAATCGCGTCCCACAGCATCGCCGGTACGTCGATGCCGTCGAAGCGGCTGAGTTCCTGGATGCCGGTCGGTGAGGTCACGTTGATCTCGGTGAGGTAATCGCCGATCACGTCGATGCCGACGAAGATCTGGCCGCGCTTCTTCAACTCCGGGCCGATGATCTCGCATATTTCGTGGTCGCGCTGGGTCATATCGCATTTCACCGCCCGGCCGCCGACATGCATGTTGGAGCGCGCCTCCCCCTCGGCCGGGATCCGGTTGATGGCGCCGACCCCTTTGCCGTCAACCAGGATCACCCGCTTGTCGCCCTGGCGCACGGCGGGCAGGTACTGCTGCAGGATCACCGGCTCGCGGGAGAACTGGGTGAACATCTCCATCAGCGCGTTCAGATTCTCGTCGCCCGGCTTGATGTGGAACACGCCGGCCCCGCCGTTGCCGAACAGCGGCTTGACGATGATGTCCTTGTACTCGTCGCGAAACTGCCGGATCTCCTCGGCGTCGTGGGTGATCAGGGTCGGCGGCATCACCCCGTCGAAATGGGTCACGAACAGCTTCTCGGGCGCGTTGCGCACCTCGGCCGGGTCGTTCACCACCAGGGTCGCCGGGTGGATGTGCTCGAGCACGTGGGTGGCGGTGATGTAGGACATGTCGAAGGGCGGGTCCTGGCGCATCAGCACCACGTCGACATCGGCGAGGTCGAAGCTGTCGCGCTCCCCCAGGGTGAAGTGATCGCCCTTGACGGCGCGCAGATCGAGCGGGGCCGCCCGGGCGGTGACCCGACGGTCGCGGAAACTGAGGTGGCGCGGCAGGTAGTGGTAGAGCGTGTGGCCGCGCCGGCGGGCCTCCAGCCCCAGCGCGAAGGTGCTGTCGGCGGCGATGTCCACCGACTCGATCGGGTCCATCTGAATGGCGACTTCGAGACCCATCTGTTCTTTCCTCCGCGATGCCACGACGCGGCGACCATCGGTCGCCGGCCCGCTCAGTTCAAGCGGCTTTCCACCCTGCTCAGAAGATTCTCGATCTCGCGGCGTTCGCGCGGATCGCCGTGCGGGCCCGCGAGGAATCCCCGCAGGCACGCGACCGCTCCCTTGTAGGCGCCGGCCTGGGCCAGGGTCGCCGCCTCGTCGGCCGCCAGACCGGCTTTGTCCGGCGCCAGCAACCGCATCCGGCCCAGCACCGCCAGCGCGCCCTCGACGTCACCGGCCTGGCTCAGGCGCAGGCGGATGTTGTTCTCCAGGCGCAGCAGCATGTCGCGGTCCGACACCGCCCAGTCCCGGTCCGCCCGCAGCGCGTCCTCGGCGCCGAAATTCTGCAGCAGCCGGCGGATGTCCTGGGCTTCGAGGCGGCGGCCGCCATGGAACGGATCCAGGATGGCCGCACCCCCCGGCCCGTCGACCCGGACCAGGAAATGGGCCGGGTAGCCGAGTCCGGTCGCCCGCCAGCCGGCGGCACGGGCGGTGTGGCAGTACAGGATGGCGAGCGCCACCGGCAGACCGCGCCGGCGCTCGATCACCGCCGCCAGGTCGGCATTGGCCAGGTCCTCGTAGTCCTCCCGGTTGCCGTCATAGCCGAATGCGCGGTGCAGGACGGCTTCCAGGACCTCAGACGGGGATGCTGCCGGCTCCGCGCGGACCCGCTGTTCGAGCTCGGCGAGATGGGCCAGCGCGTCGGCGACCGGGCGCTCCGGGTTAGCCAGAACCGAGAGGGCCAGGGCGGTCTGGGCGATGTCGAGGATGCCGTCGCCGGCCTCGGCCGCTGTCGCCAAGGCCGCTTGGGCATCCTGCGGGCTCAAGACCCGATCCGCACGTAGTCCACGACGCCGCGGACGTACTGGATGTCGCGGGCATGGGCCAGAACCCGGCTGAGCTCGTCCGGCGAGCGGGCGACGCCCATGACGTAGATGGTCTGATTGACCACATCGAAGGCATAGTTGATCGAGGCGACATGCTCGTCGAGCAGCACGGCTGAGCGGATCTGGGCGGCGATCCAGGTATCGCGGCCGAGATCGGTCAGCGATGAGTTGTCATCGATCGCCAGCTCATTGATCACCTCCTGCACGCCCTCGACCCCCCAGGCAAGACGCGTCGCCTGGACCCGGGTTTCGGGGTTCGGGACACGGCCAGTCAGCAGCACCCGCCCTTCCTCGACGGTGAACGAGACCGCGGTGTACAGGTCGACATCGGTATTGAGGAACACGCTGTTCAGGTCGATCCGGATATGGGCGTCATCGACCGACTGGCGGAACCCTTTCTCCTTCTGCGCGGCCGTCGCCGCGCTGGCGCCGGCACCGATGGCCACACCGGCGGGGGTGCACCCGGCGGCGGCGAGTCCGAGAACGGCCAGGCCGGCCAGCAACAGGGGCATGCGCATGCGTCGAAGGGCCATCACGGAGGTCTCCGGTCGGTCAGCAGGTCCCTCTAATTAGGGGATTCGCGGCGAATCGTCATCGCCCGAGGTGACGATTGCCATCCAGGCCGGCCTGGTGCACATCCGCCAAGTGCCAGGGCAGGCGCCAGGGCCGGATGGCGATCAGATCGAGGCGGCGGCCGAGGCCGGTCAACTCCGGGTCCCGCGTGGCGATCAGGTCCAACGCCTGGGCGATTCGCTGGCGCTGCCGGACCGAGAGGGCGTCGAGCTCGGCCTGCCGGCTGGCCCGGGCCTTGACCTCGACCGCGACCAGAACCTCGCCGCGGCGCGCCAGGAGGTCGATTTCGCCGACGGGCGTGCGCAGCCGATGGGCGAGGATTCGATAGCCCATCAGCCGCAGCCACAGTCCGGCCCAGAATTCCGCCCGTACGCCCCAGCGTTCGGCAAGCCGGCGCTCCACCCTGGAGGCCTCAGGTTTGCCATCTTGGCCGCGTTTACTTGCGGCCTTGGGTCGACTAGCGTCGCGCACAGCGGCCCGTTCCCGCCTGTCCAGAAGAGGGTCAACACGATGTCCAATCCACCGCCGCGTCGAAGGACCCGCGACGCAAGGCTCCTTATGGGTGGCCCAGAACTGGTTCGCACCGGGCCGGTTGGGACGGCACCGGTTCGCGCCGTCTTCGGCATTGCGGTCCTGCTGGTGCTGGCGGCCTGCCAGACCCCGCAGTTTCCCAGCGCGCCGAGTCCGCAGGTGCAGGCGGCACCCAGCCAGCCCGATGCGCGCACGCCCCCGCCGGCCACCCTGGACGTGCGGCCGCCGCCGGCCCCGATCGAACCGGAACCGGTGGTGATTCCGGCACCCTCCGGCCCGACCAAGGTCGCGGTCCTGGTGCCCCTGACCGGGCCGGCGGCACCCGCCGCCGACGGCCGGGCCCTGCGCAACGCGGCCGAGCTCGCCCTGTTCGACTTCGCCTCCGACGATTTCGCCCTGGCGTTCTACGACACCCAGGCCGTCGCCCCGACCGCCGCCCGGGTCGCTGAACAGGCGATCGACGAGGGCGCGACGCTGATCGTCGGGCCGCTCTTCGCCGCCTCGGCCAAGGCGGTGGCGCCGGTCGCCCGGGCCTCGGGCGTTCCGGTGCTGACTTTCTCCAACGACCGTTCGGCGGCGGGATCGGGTGTCTGGGTCCTCGGCCTGCTGCCCGACCAGCAGGTCCGCCGGGTGGTGGGTTTCGCGGCCGCCAAGGGCTATTACCGGATCGGGGTGATCGCCCCGACCAATGCCTACGGTGCCACCGCCACGGCGGCGGCCCGCGACGCGGCAGCGGCGGCCGGGGCGACGACCACCCGCCTGCAGGCCTACGGGGTCGGCGATCCCAACCTGCGCGACCTGGTCCGCGCCTTCGCCAATTACGACATCCGCAAGGCCCTGCTCGACCGCCAGCGCGAGGAACTTCGGGCCTCCGAGGGCGAGATCGCGATACGCGCCCTGGCTCGGCTCGAAGGTCAGGAGACCACCGGTCCATACCCCTATGACGCCGTTCTGGTGCCTGAAGGCGGGGCTGCCGTGCTGAACCTGGCGTCGCTGATGGCCTACTACGACATCGATCCGCGCGAGGTGAAGTACCTCGGAACCGCGCTTTGGGCCGATCCGCGCCTGGGGCGGGAGCCGACTCTGGTCGACGGCTGGTTCGCCGCCCCTTCGCCGGTCGGCCGGGCCCGCTTCGTGCAGCGGTACCAGTCGGTCTACGGCGAAACCCCCCGGGGTCTGGCGTCGCTGGCCTATGACGCGATCGGTGTGGCGGCGGTGCTGTCCCGCGCCCAGGACCAGGGCGGGTTCGGGGTCGAGCAGCTGACCCAGCCCTCGGGCTTTGCCGGGGCGGACGGGTTGTTCCGGCTGCTGCCGGACGGCACCAACCAGCGCGGACTGGCGATCCTGCGCCTGACCGAAGACGGGTTCGAGGTGGTGGATCCGGCCCCGCAGAGCTTCGCCGGCCCCATCAACTAGGCGATCGGGAACCAGGCGATCGGGCGTCAGCCGGTCTCAGGGGTGAACCGGTCCGGAGCGCTCCGCAGCAACCGCGCGGTGACCGCGTCCAGACGCGCACGGCCGTCCGGCGTCGCCCTGATCCCGTCGGCGTCGACCGTCAGGAAACCGCCGGCGACCAGCGGGTCGAGGTCCTCGGGCTGGAACAGCGCCGTCGGCGGTATGCCGAACAGCTGATGGCTGCGCCGGGCCCGCAGCCCCTCGGTGGTACGCAGCCCCATCAGCGCCGCTTCGATGCGCATTTCCGCCGGTGGCAGGGCGTCGTCATCGACCAGGGCGTGGCCGGCGCGCGCCACCCGGTCCAGCCAGATGCTCGGCGCGCGATGGGTCCGGGTTGCCCATTTCGTCGCACCCGGCGCGCCGGTCGACACCCGGCCATGGGCCCCGGGCCCGATGCCGATATAGTCGCCGTACTGCCAGTACAGCAGGTTGTGGGCGCAGGCCCGTCCCGGCCTGGCGTGGTTCGAGACCTCGTAGGCCGGCATCCCGGACGCCTCCAGCACCTGCTGGGTCGTATCGTACAGCGCGCCGGCGAGGTCCTCACCGGGCACCCTGAACTCGCCGCGGGCGTGGCGGGCGTAGAACGGGGTCGTCGGCTCGATGGTCAGCTGGTAGAGCGAAATGTGGTCGATTCCCTGGGCCAGCGCCCGGTTGAGCTCTTCCGTCCAGGCCTCGGGGGTCTGCTCCGGCCGGGCGTAGATCAGGTCAAACGATACGTTATCAAAACATTTCTGCGCGACCGCGACCGCTGCGAGCGCCTCGTCGGCGGTGTGCTCGCGCCCGAGAAACCGTAGGTCGGCATCGTTGAGGGATTGCACGCCGAGCGAAACCCTGTTGATTCTTGCGCCTGCGAAGCCGCGGAGGCGGTCGGCTTCGACGGAGGTTGGGTTGGCTTCCAGGCTGATCTCTATATTATTAACGAAAGTTAATAATTGTTGGGCCCGGTCGATGATCGCCGCCACCGTGGCGGGTTCCATCAGCGACGGGGTGCCGCCGCCGAAGAAGATGCTGGAGAGCGGACGCTTGCCGGTTCGCGCCACCATGGTCTCGAGTTCGCGCAGCAGCATGTCCCGCCAATGGTCATGGTCGACATGGCCGCTGACATGGCTGTTGAAGTCGCAATACGGGCACTTTGCCTTGCAAAAAGGCCAATGAACGTAGAGGCCTAGAGGCTCTTGGCCGGTCTCTGGGCCGGATTCCGGGCCGGTTCCCGGTTCAGTCGGCCGGTTCACGGAAGCACCGGGCGACCAGTTGGCGGAACGCCTCGGCCCGATGACTGACCGTGTGTTTCCAGTCACTGTCGACCTCGCTGAAGGTGCGGGTCTCGCCGTCGGGGATGAACATGGGATCATAGCCGAAACCCTTGGTTCCCCGGGGCGGCCAGCAAGTTGTTCCGTATACGAAACCTTCTGTGCTCTCCACCGTGCCGTCCGGCCAGGCAAGGGTCAGGGCGCAGGTGAACCAGGCGCGGGAATCGTTGGAATCCCGTGCCTGAACCTCGCGATTCACCCGCTCCATGGCTACCGAGAAGTCCTTTCCGGGGCCGGCCCAGCGGGCCGAATAGATCCCGGGGTCGCCATCCAGGGCGGCCACGCAGAAGCCTGAATCGTCAGCCAGCGCCGGTTTGCCGGAGGCGCGGGCGGCGGCCAGAGCCTTTAGTTCCGCATTCGCAATAAATGTCGTGCCGGTCTCTTCCGGCTCGTCCAGGTCGAGCTCGGCGGCGGATAGGATTTCCAGCCGGAACGGCGCCAGCAGTTCGCGGATTTCGCGCACCTTGCCTTCATTGTGGGACGCGATGACCAGAGTCCCTTCGCTCAGGATGCGTGCCATCGACCCGGTCGACTCCGCTATCCGACCGCGGCAGCCTGCAGGGCGGCGAGTTCCGTGGTCCCCTTGCGGGCGAGGCGCAGCATCTCGAGGAACGCTTGTTCGCTGAACGGATCGCCTTCGGCCGTGGCCTGCACTTCGACCAGGGTTCCGGCGGCGGTCAGCACGAAATTGGCATCTGCGTCGCAGTCGCTGTCCTCGGCATAGTCGAGATCGAGCACCGGCACGCCCTTGTAGATCCCGCAGGAGATCGCGGCCACCCGGTCGACCAGGGGGAAGGACTTCACCGCACCGAACCGCTCCAGGGTCTTCATCGCCTGGTGCAGGGCGACCCAGGATCCGGTGATCGCGGCGGTCCGAGTGCCGCCATCGGCCTGGATGACATCGCAGTCGACCCGGACCTGACGCTCGCCCAGCGCGGCGAGATCGGTAACGGACCGCAATGATCTGCCGATGAGGCGCTGAATCTCCTGGGTGCGGCCGGACTGTTTGCCGCGGGCGGCCTCGCGGTCGGTCCGGGTGTGGGTGGAGCGCGGCAGCATCCCGTACTCGGCGGTCACCCAGCCCTTGCCGCCGCCCTTGAGCCACGGCGGCACGCGCTCCTCGACCGTGGCGGTACACAGCACATGGGTGTCACCGAAGCGCGCCAGGCAGGACCCCTCGGCGTACTTGGCGAAACCCGGTTCGAGCCGGACGGCGCGCAGATCGTCGATCGCACGACCGGATGGGCGTGTGACAGTTTCTGGAGCCATGGGATATCGCCCTCGTTTGCGCAGGCCGGATCTTGGAAAGCGGGGAAGCTAGCGGTCCGCCGGCGCTGCGTCCAGTGGGGCGTCCGGTGGGGCGTCCAGTAGGGCGCCCAGTGGCGCGTTGACCGTCCTCGGGCAGGTTCCTGGCGGATCGACCTGGCACATCGGGACGCAGGGCGTGGCGGTGGTGAGGTTTCCGGGCTAAATTCCAAGGACGATGAAGCACCCGCCCCCGACCCTGCCGCCCGATCGGATCTCCGGCAACGCGCTGAGCGCGATGGGCGACCGGTCGCGAGAGATCTTCAGCCATATCGTCGACGCCTATGTCGAAACCGGCGAGCCGGTCGGATCGCGCACCCTGTCCCGGCGCCAGGGCCTTGTGCTGTCGCCGGCGACCATCCGCAACGTGATGGCGGATCTGGAAGACGCCGGACTGCTGTTTTCGCCGCATATCTCGGCCGGCCGCCTGCCGACCGATGCCGGCCTGCGGATGTTCGTCGACGGGCTGCTGGAAATCGGCGGTGATCTCTCGCCGGACGAACGCCAGAACATCGACGGAAAATGCGCCGCCGCCGGCCGCAGCGTCGCGGAGATGCTGGAGGAAGCATCCTCGACGCTCGCCGGGCTGTCGCGCTGTGCCGGCCTCGTGGTGTCCCCCAAGGCCGACGGGGCCCTGCGCCACATCAAGTTCGTCCCGCTCGGCAACAACCGGGCCTTGGTGGTCATGGTGGCCGCCAGCGGCATGGTCGAGAACCGGGTGATGGAGCTGCCGCCGGGCCTGCCGCCATCGGCGCTGATCGAGGCCAGCAACTACCTGAACACCAGGCTCAGCGGCCGCACCGTCGCCGAGGCGGTGGTGGAGATCGAGCAGGAGATCACCCACCGGAAGGCCGAGCTCGACGAGCTGACCAGCCGGGTCGTGCAGGCCGGGCTGGCGACCTGGGGCGGTGCGCCGGGGAATGCCACCCTGATCCTGCGCGGTCAGGCGGCCTTGCTGCAGGACGTCAACGCCAACGAGGATCTGGAGCGGATCCGCGGGCTGTTCCAGCAGCTCGAGGAGAAGGAAAGCACCCTGCGGCTGCTGGACGCGACCGGGCATGCCGAGGGTGTCCAGATCTTCATCGGTACCGAGAACCAGCTGTTCCAGAACACCGGCTGCTCGATGATCATCGCGCCCTACCACGACCAGACCCGGTCGGTGGTCGGTGCCATCGGCGTCATCGGGCCCACCTATATGAACTATGCCCGGATCATCCCGATGGTGGACTACACCGCCAAGCTGATCGGCCGATTGCTCGGCTGACGGCTTTTCTTCCGGACCGGGTGGCCTTACATAGCGGGTCGAATGGCGCGCCGGCGGACCGGCGGGAGCCCTAGCAAGAGCAGGAACGATGCCGAACAAGCCGCAGAATCCCGGCGACGACGCGATCCCGGGAGATCCCTCGATGAACGAGGAGACCGCGTACGAGATGGCGTCGTCCGAGACGAGTGACGCATTCGCCAACGACGACATCGAACTGGAAGACGTCGCCGATCTCGGCGATCCGCGCGACCAGAGGATCGCGGAGCTGGAGGCCAAGGTCGCCGAGCTGAAGGACCATTCGCTGCGCGTCCTGGCCGATTCCGAGAACCTCCGTCGCCGCACCGACCGCGAGAAGGAGCAGTGGCGGCGGTACGCGTCGGCCGATCTGGCGAAGGATCTGCTGGACGCGATCGACAACCTCGGGCGGGCGGTGAGTGCCGCCCCGGCAGAGCGCGACGGCCTGGACGACTCGGTCAAGAACCTCATCGTCGGCGTCGAGATGACGGTGAAATCGCTGATGGACGCGTTCGAGAAGAACCACATCCGGCGAATCGACCCGCTCGGCGAGAAGTTCGACTACAACCTCCACCAGGCAATGTTCGAAGTCGAGAATACCGGTAAGCCGGCGGGTACGGTGGTCGAGGTCCTGGCACCCGGCTATGTGCTGCACGACCGGTTGCTGCGCGCGGCGATGGTCGGGGTCGCCAAGGGCGGCAACCCGGAAAACCATCAGTCGGTCGACACCACCGCCTGAGTCGCGGTCGACTCCGCCGGTGCGCGCCGGGGGCTGAGGGACTCGGCCGCCGGGTCGTGCGCGCCGAAACCGGCCTTGCCGGTCGCCGGCCGGGACACCGCGTAGCAATAGACGCAGCCGTGGGGGCAGGTGTCGTAGGCGCCGATGTCGCGGGATTCGGCACAGGCGCAGCCCGGCCTGTTGCCCTTGGTGCGCGCCGCGATCTCCCGTCCCGCCACATCCGAGAGCCGGACCGCATCGATGCAGGCGGCGGGGGACAGCCCCGGGACCAGCAGTTCCGGCTGGGCGCACAGGGTCGGCGCTATCCCGTGGACACGCGCGGCTTCCGCAAGGTCTTCGAGAAGCGCGCGCTTCTCCTCGACCGGCGGGTCCCGCCACGCGATTCCCAAGCGATCCAGGTTTGCCCGGGTCTTGCGGTAGACCGTCGCGAAGGACAGCACCACCTCGTCGACCGCACGGCGCACGGTCTCGGCGAACCGCGCGACGCCATCGCGATGGAAGCCGGGCGGTGTCAGGTCCGAGATCAGGACCGGGTCGTAGCGCCAGACCACGCTGCGCCGGCCGAACCGGTCGCTAAGGGCGCGGATCTGGCGGGCCGCCGTCTCCGCGTCGATGACCGAGCGTTCGAGCGGCCGCGGATATCCGGTGACGGTCATCTGCACGACAAAGGGCCGACCCTCGGTGTGCAGACGCTCGAGTGTGGGCATGAACGGGCCGGCGTTGCGGGTCCAGAACACGAACCCGTCGGCATGGTCGGGATCGAGGCGGACCCGGAACGGCGCGCCGCTCCAAGGATTGCGGACGTCAGCGTGACCGGCTTCCAGTCGCCGGTTGAACCAGTCGCCGTAGAACGCCGGGATATCCGTCTTGTAGCTGGCGGAGACGATCATGGCCGCACGGTGCCGCGCGAATCGGCCGGCTGCAATGCTTGCGTCGGCCGAGGCTCCGCCTATATACGACACAGCGCAAAACACGACCCCAAGGGGGCGTGCCCGGTGCCGCATGGGCCGCGCATGCCTGCCGACGAAGAGAGGTACGAATGAGTAAAGTAATAGGTATTGATCTCGGCACGACCAACTCGTGCGTCGCCGTCATGGACGGCTCCAGCTCTAAAGTCATCGAGAACGCGGAAGGCGGGCGCACGACCCCGTCGATGGTCGCGTTTGCCGACGGCGGGGAGCGTCTGGTCGGCCAGGCCGCCAAACGTCAGGCGGTGACCAATCCCGAGAAGACCCTGTTCGCGATCAAGCGTCTGATCGGCCGGCGCGCCGACGACGCCGCCAGCAAGAAATTCAACGACCTGGTGCCCTACAACGTGATCTCCGGGGACAACGGTGACGCCTGGGTGGAAGCCGACGGCAACAAGTACAGCCCGGCCCAGATCTCCGCGATGATCCTGACCAAGCTGAAGGAGGACGCGGAGGCCTATCTCGGCGAGACCGTCTCCCAGGCGGTGATCACCGTTCCGGCCTATTTCAACGACGCTCAGCGCCAGGCGACCAAGGACGCCGGCAAGATCGCCGGACTGGACGTGCTGCGGATCATCAACGAGCCGACGGCGGCGTCGCTCGCCTACGGTCTCGACAAGAAATCCTCCGGCACCATCGTGGTCTATGACCTTGGCGGCGGCACCTTCGACGTCTCGGCGCTGGAGATCGGCGACGGCGTGTTCGAGGTGAAGTCGACCAACGGCGACACCTTCCTCGGTGGTGAGGATTTCGACCAGCGGCTGATCGACTACCTGGCCGAGGAGTTCAAGAAAGAGAACGGCATCGACCTGCGCAACGATAAGCTCGCCTTGCAGCGCCTCAAGGAGGCGGCCGAGAAGGCGAAGATCGAGCTCTCGAGCTCGATGCAGACCGAAGTCAATCTGCCGTTCATCACGGCCGACCAGTCGGGGCCGAAGCACCTGAACATCAAGGTGACGCGCTCCAAGCTGGAGGCCCTGGTCGACGATCTGGTGCAGCGCACGATCGAACCCTGCAAAGCGGCCCTGAAGGATGCGGGCCTGTCGGCCGGTGAGATCGACGAAGTGATCCTGGTCGGCGGCATGACCCGCATGCCGAAGATCATCGAGACTGTGAAGACGTTCTTCGGCAAGGATCCCAACCGTGGCGTGAACCCTGACGAGGTGGTTGCCTCGGGTGCGGCGATCCAGGCCGGCGTCCTCAAGGGCGAGGTCAAGGATGTCCTCCTGCTCGACGTCACGCCGCTGTCGCTGGGCATCGAGACCCTGGGCGGTGTGTTCACCCGCCTGATCGAGCGCAACACGACGATCCCGACCAAGAAGAGCCAGACCTTCTCGACGGCCGAGGACAACCAGACCGCCGTGACCATCCGGGTCTTCCAGGGCGAGCGCGAGATGGCGGCCGACAACAAGATGCTCGGCCAGTTCGATCTGGTCGGCATTCCGCCGGCGCCGCGGGGTGTTCCCCAGGTGGAAGTCACTTTCGACATCGACGCCAATGGCATCGTCAACGTGTCGGCCAAGGACAAGGCGACCGGCAAGGAGCAGCAGATCCGGATCCAGGCGTCCGGCGGGCTGTCGGATGCCGATATCGAGAAGATGGTCCAGGAGGCCGAAGCCCATGCCGAGGAAGACAAGAAGCGGCGTGAGCTGATCGAAGCGCGCAACCAGGCCGACAACGCCATCCACGCCACCGAGAAGACGCTGGCCGATTTCGGCGAGAAGGTCTCGGCCGAGGACAAGGCGGCGGTGGAGGGCGACCTCGAGGCGTTGAAGACCGCGATGGAAGGCGATGACGTCCAGGAGATCCAGACCAAGCTCCAGGCGCTTCAGCAGTCGTCCATGAAACTCGGCGAGGCCATGTACAAGGCGCAGCAGGACGAAGCGGCCGCCGAGGCCCCGGAAGCCGACGCGCCGAGTGAAGGCCAGGCCGACGAAACCGCCAGCACGGACGATGTCGTGGACGCTGACTTCGAGGAAGTCGACGACCAGGATCGCAACAAGTCCGCCTGATCCAGCGTGCACCGATGACCCGCGCGCGGCGATCTCACCATCGAGGTCGCCGGCGCGGGCGCCGGTGCGTCGGGGACTCTGCTTGTGGATCCGGGGGGCGGTGACGAGCGATGGCCAAACCAGACTATTACGAGACACTCGGCGTTGACCGCGGCGCGGACAAGGACGCGCTGAAGAAGGCGTATCGTAAGCTCGCGATGCAGTACCACCCGGACCGCAACCCGGGTGACGCCGAGGCTGAGCGCAAGTTCAAGGAACTGAACGAGGCCTACGACGTCCTCAAGGACGATGAGAAGAAAGCTGCCTACGACCGCTTCGGCCATGCGGCGTTCGAGGGCGGCGGTCCGCGGCCGGGCGGCGGGTTCGAAGGCTTCTCCGGGGGGTTCGCCGATATCTTCGAGGAGATGTTCGGCGAGTTCATGGGCGGTGTGGGCCGGCGCTCCGGCGGCTCCGGGCGCGGTTCGGACCTGCGCTACAACATGGCGATCAGCCTCGAGGATGCCTTCAACGGCAAGCAGGCCGAGATCCGGGTGCCGACATCGGTCAGCTGCGACGAGTGCGAGGGTACCGGCGCGGAGGCGGGCTCGAAACCGGTGACCTGCACCAGCTGCGGGGGTCGCGGCAAGGTCCGCACCCAGCAGGGATTCTTCACCATCGAGCGGACCTGCCCGAGTTGTGGCGGGGTCGGTCAGCGGATCGAGAACCCGTGCCGGGCCTGTGACGGCGCCGGACGCCAGCGCCGGGAGAAGACCCTGTCGGTGAGCATTCCGGCGGGGGTCGAGGACGGCACGCGGATCCGCCTGTCCGGTGAAGGCGAGGCCGGCATGCGCGGCGCGCCGCCGGGTGATCTCTACCTTTTCCTCAACATCGATCCGCACCCGGTCTTCCAGCGCGAAGGCGCGGACATCTTCTGCCGGGTCCCGCTCGAGATGGTGACGGCGTCGCTCGGCGGCGCGATCGAGGTGCCGACGATCGAGGGCAGCCGCGCCCGTCTGTCGATCCCGTCCGGAACTCAGAGCGGGCGCCAGTTCCGGCTGCGGGGCAAGGGCATGTCGGTGCTTCGCTCGCCGTCGCGCGGTGACATGTATGTCGAGGCAACGGTCGAGACGCCGGTCAATCTGACCGATCAGCAGAAGGCCCTGCTCGAGGAGTTCCGCGCCGCCGCCGGCGCCGAGAAGACCAGTCCCCAGAGCCACGGGTTTTTCGACCGTGTGAAGGAACTCTGGGACGATCTACGCGAGTAGGACCCCGGTAGTGCCCAGGGTTTCCGCCGGTTTCGGCGACATACCCTGGGAAGGAGGGGTCACGCGCCGGTATCGGGGTATTCCCGTTCGATGGCGGTGACCATCGCCCGTCCTTCGCGCTCCAGAAAGCTGATTCCGGCGGCTGTCAGGGCCAGGGCGTAACGCAGCGTGAACCGCTGTCCCTCGGTCAGGTCGCCGGTCGGAACGCCGCGCAACCGGCGCTGCTCGCCCCGCAGATTGGCCAGACGCTCGTCGACCAGGCGATGGACGTCGTCCATCTCGATCAGATGGGCGAAAAACATGGCCGTCAGGAACGGCGAGCGCACGGACTCCACCCCCTGGCACGCTCCGACCGCTGTGGCCAGCTCCCCGCGCCCGAGATCGGTGATCCGATAGACCCGTTTCTCGAGCGCCACGTCGGCTGGCCCGACCACTTCGACCTCGCCGCGGGCGAGCGCCTTGGCAAGGGCCGGGTAAATCGCCCCGAGGCTCGCCTGAGCAAAATGGCCGAACCATTCCTGCACCGACCGGCGGATGCCGTAGCCGCTGGTCTCCCCGAAGCTCAAGACCCCGAGACAGAGGGTTCTGACGTCCAAGTCGCTGGTTCTCCAATCAGTATATCGAGCCGAATCATTGCATATTAGAGTACTCTTAGCTGAATCTCAAAGGAACGAGACGCGCGGGGAACGGTTTGCGTTAGGATGGCGCCGAACGGCTGGGAGAGGATGTCCTGATGGGCTTGAATGTAGGTGTGTTCGGCAGCACGGGCCGCATGGGTCGGATGGTCGTGAAGGCGGTGTCGGAGGCTGACGGACTGACCGTCTCGGCCGGCGCCGACCGACCCGGCAGCGCCTTTATCGGGCAGGATCTCGGTGAGCTTGCAGCCATCGGGCATCTTGGCGTCGCGGTCAGCGAAGACATCACGCCGGTGCTGGCTGCTGACGTCGCCATCGACTTCACCCTACCCGAGGCGACGGTCGAGCATGCGACCCGGGCGGGCGAGGCGGGAACGCGTCTGGTCGTCGGCACGACCGGCCTGTCTCCCGATCAGGAAGCGGTCCTGGCGGCGTGCGCCGAGAAAACCGCGATCGTCTATGCCCCGAACATGAGCCTCGGCGTCACCCTGCTCATGGCCGTGGTCGAGCAGGTCGCCCGCTCTCTGGACGAGGCGTGGGACATCGAGATCGTCGAGATGCACCACAACCGCAAGGTCGACGCCCCGTCGGGGACCGCGCTCGGGCTCGGAAAAGCCGCGGCACGCGGGCGCAGCCGGGCTTTCGAGGAGGTTGCTGTGCTGTCGCGCGAGGGTCTGACCGGCCCGCGGACCGCCGGCGAGATCGGATTCGCGACCCTGCGGGGCGGCGACGTGGTCGGGGACCATTCGGTGATCTTCGCCGGCGCGGGCGAACGCATAGAACTGACCCACAAGGCCGCCGGTCGCACCGTGTTCTCGGCCGGTGCGGTGGCCGCGGCGCGCTGGGTGGCCGGCCGGGCACCCGGGCTCTACACCATGCGCGACGTGCTCGGTCTGGACCGTTCCTGACCGCCTGGACCCGCCCAGGCCGCATTCATGGAAAGGCCGCGTCCACCCGGCGCAGCCCGGTGCGCAGGGCCTCGGCCAATCCGTCCTTCTCGTCCGGCGCCAGGAACGCGCCGATCTCAAGGCGACGGCCGGCCGAGCGCAGGGTCAGACGCTTGCTCCACTCGTCGGGTTCGACCAGGTCGACGGCCAGCCAGGCCGGGGAGAACACCGTACGGTTGGCGCGGCCGGCGGCATCGACTTGAAGCACTTCGAGCGCCTGGCGGGAGAGCCGGACCCGCTCATAGGCGCGTGCCGCGCGATAGCTCAGGCGGAACGCCCCATAGATCAACAGAACGTCGAGCCCGAGGAAGCCCAGGATCGGCCAGGCGCCGGCGATCAGAAGGGCGGTTCCCACCACCAGTGAACAGCCGGCGATCGCGGCCATCAGAACCGCAAAGCCGGTCTTCGACAGGCTGCGATGCGGGTACAGGACCAGATCGAGGACAACGGGGTCGTCCCGTGTGTCGCGTCCGGTCTCGGGACTGTCGCCTGGGGTCGCCATTCCCCGATGATACGCGCCGTTCGCGCGGTCCGGTCAACGTGACAGATTGGCCGGGCAGGTTGACGCATCCGGCGGTTCCATCCGCCCCTGAACTCATTTAGGTGTTCGCGATGAGCCGAGCCATGTCAAAAGCGGCGGTCGAAACCTTCTTCTCGACCCTGCAAGCCGCCAATCCCGAGCCCGAAGGCGAACTGGACTGGACGACGCCGTTCACGCTGCTGATCGCGGTCGTGCTGTCGGCCCAGGCCACCGATGTCGGAGTCAACAAGGCCACCGCCAGGCTTTTCCCCGTCGCGGACACACCCGAGAAAATGATCGCGCTGGGCGAGGACGGGGTGAAACAGCACATCCGCACGCTTGGCCTGTTCAATGCGAAAGCCAAGAACGTCATCGCGCTCTGCCGGATCCTGATCGACCAGTATGCCGGGGAGGTGCCGCGGGACCGCGACGCGCTCGAAGCGCTGCCCGGGGTCGGGCGCAAGACCGCCAATGTCGTCCTGAACATCGCCTTTGGAGAACCGACGATCGCCGTCGACACCCATCTGTTCCGGGTCGCCAACCGGACCGGCCTGGCCGCCGGCAAGACCCCGCTCGCTGTGGAGAAGGCGCTGCTCCGGCGGGTGCCTGCAGCCTATCTGCGCCATGCCCACCATTGGCTGATCCTGCACGGCCGCTACCTCTGCAAGGCCCGTAAGCCCCGCTGCCCGGACTGCCCGGTTCGCGCAGCCTGCAATTTCAAGGACAAGACCCCTGATCCGGACCAATCCTGAACGCGGCAGGCCGGTGATTGGTCAGGCCGGTGCCTGACCGGGCCGGGCCGGCGGGGTGAGGTCAGCTGGCGGTGTGGACGGCCTGATTGCGCAGCAGCTGCTGCAGGCAGGCGTCGAGAGCGAGAGACCGGGTCTCCGAGGCGCCGCGCGCCTCCAGATAGACCAGGGAGAGGCCGGCCTGGGACCGGTACCAGAACAGGTCCATGACGCATTTCCGGGCATTGTACTGCCAGATGATCGCGCCGTCGTCATGACGCACGTAGTTCGGCGGGCCGAGCAGATCCTCGACCTCAACCGCCTCCAGCTCCTGCAGCTCCTTCGGGTCGTGATAGACGACCGGCTGGACCGCCGGTTCCGGCGCCGCGCGACCCCCATCTGCGCCGGCCGAGACCTGCTGGGCCGACGCCGGTGCCGCCGCGGTCAGGACCGGCTGGTCGAGTGCTGCGGCCTCTTGCGCGGGCGGTTGCGGCGTCACGCAGGCCGCCAGAAGGGTGGCCGAGAGGCTCAGGGCCAGGACAGAGGGCGATCGGTATCCCATCGTGTTCAGGTGGCCTCCGCCGCGGTGGTTATCGGGGTGATCTCACCCTTCACCGTTCCGCCGAGCTCGATCTCGAGCTTGCCGAACTTCACCTTGCCGTCGACCACGCCACTGGACTTGATGGACAGGGTGCCGCGCACGGACAGGTCACCCTCGAACCGGCCGGCGATCGTCGCGTCGTCGATCTGGACCTGACCCTTGAAGGTGCCGCCCTCAGCGATCTCCAGGCTGTGGCTGTTCTCCAGTGTTGCCTGAACACTCCCTTCCACGACCAGGGTGTCGCAGGCGGTGATCTCGCCGGACAGGGTGATTTCGCGACCGACGACCAGGCGTTTGCCCTCCTCGCTGTCACGGTTCGGCTGGCGTCGGGAGGGCGCCCCCGGGATGTCGACGGCCGAACGGCGCGGGATCTCGGGGACGAAGCCCTGACCGGGTGTGCGCGGGGTCGAAGTGGACATGGCCTGACCTTTCGCTACGGGCGCATTCAGGGTGCCGGACTCGCCACCCGTCTCGCTGCCTGGGGTATTGGCAGCAGCGACGGGCGCGCCGGTCCCATCGGACGGCGGCGGCGAGGGTTGGCGGCGGCGAAACATGAAGGAAACTCCGATCTCAGCGCAATCGGCTAAGCGATTACGCCGCCAGTATTATCCTGGAATGGTGCGGCGCCGCAACCGCTCATACTCATGGACCGAAAAAGCGGTTGCGAGGACCGGAGTTGCCAGGTTCAGGATCGGAATGGTCGACAGGGCGGCGATCACCACGCCGCCGACGAACTGGGCGCCCCGATTCGCCTTCCGAAAGGCTTTGCGCTCGACCGCGTCCAGGCGTCGCGTGGCGACCATCTCGCTGTACTCACGGCCGAGAAGGAAGCCGTTCAACCCGTAGAAAATCAGCAGGTTGAGACCGGGCAGGATCAGATAGAGCGGCAGCGCCAGCAGGTTCAGGGCGATCGAGAGGCCCGCGAACCTGAGAGACTCAAAGATGATCTCCATGATCGGCTGGGCCCGCGGCGCCGGCAGGTCCGGATAGTGCCGGTCCTCCACGATCGCGGCCACGCGGTCGAGAAACAGCCCGCTCACGACCTGGACGGCACCGGGAAAGAACACCAGCGCCAGAACCACGGTGCCGATCGCGCCAATCCAGGTGATCGCCTCGTCGAGCCAGACGAACCCGGTGGCGGCCAGCAACGACAACAGCACCCCGACGGCGGCGCCGATCAGCAGGATCAGGCCGAGACTGAGGGCCACCGCCATCGCCAGGACGCCGCGCAGCCGCGGGTCGGTGAGCTGGCCGAGGGTTCGGGAAATCGAATCGAACATCATCGCTCTCGTGGTCATCGCGCGGCGTGGCGGTCCGCTTCACCGCCGGTCCTCGCGCCCTTATAGGGTACGGCGGGCAGAGCGGGAACCTCTCTCGCGGACGCTAACGTACTGATTCCGGTTCCAGTTCCCCTCAGATCGATTCCGTCTGAGAGGATTTTGCTCTAGTCTGCGACCACCATCGCGGCGCCGGGGGATCCGGCACCCGACCAGCGCGGAGCACCGGAATGTCCAAGTCCCTCGATGTCGTCGGAATCGGCAATGCGATCGTCGATGTGATCGCCCGCTGCGACGATGCGTTCCTGGCCGATCAGAGCGTGGAGAAAGGCGCCATGACCCTGATCGACGATGCCCGCGCGGAGTCGCTTTACGCGGCGATGGGTCCGGGAATCGAGATCTCCGGTGGATCGGCCGGCAACACGGTGGCCGGTCTGGCGGCGCTCGGAAGCCGGGCCGGATATGTCGGAAAGGTCCGCGACGACACCCTCGGCGGGGTTTTCCGCCATGACATCCGCGCCCAGGGCGTGACCTTTGACACCGCGCCCGCCGCCGAGGGTCCCCCGACCGCCCGTTGTCTGGTCCTGGTCACCCCGGACGCCCAGCGGTCGATGAACACCTATCTCGGCGCCTGCGTGAACCTGACACCCGATGACGTCGACGAGGCGATGATCGCCCAGGCCGGGATCGTCTATCTCGAGGGCTATCTCTGGGATCCGCCGTTGGCCAAACAGGCGTTTCTCAAGGCAGCGCGGATTGCCCACGATTCCGGCGGCAAGGTCGCTCTCAGCCTGTCGGACCCGTTCTGCGTGGACCGCCACCGCGCCGAGTTTCAGGAGCTGGTCAAGCATCACGTCGACATCCTGTTCGCCAACGAGGCGGAGGCGGTCTCGCTGTTCGAGTGCGCGCGGTTCGACGATGCCCTGCAGGCGGTGCGGTTCGAAGTCGAAACGGCTGCCCTGACCCGCAGCGAGAAAGGGGCGGTGGTCGTGCATCGCGACGAAGTGCACGTGCTGGAGGCCGAGCCGGTCGAGCGGGTGGTCGACACGACCGGTGCCGGTGATCTGTATGCCGCGGGCTACCTGCACGGCTACGCCGCCGGCCGCGGCGCCGTCGATTGCGGCCGGATGGGTGCGATCTGCGCGGCCGAGATCATCAGCCATGTCGGCGCGCGTCCGGAAGCGGATCTCAAGGCGATGGTTGCCGAGCGTCTGGGGTAGAAGAAGCGCGGGGTAGCCCGGCTCAGGGCCGGACGACCCCAGCTCGCGGCATCACGATCATCAGCACGATCAGCAGGGGCAGGCCCAGAACCGCCACCCCGGCGGTGATCGTGAAGAACAGGGCCCAGTCTCCGTCGAGACTGTCGACGATGCCGCCGGCCGACGCGGCGAACCAGATCCGCGCGAGGTTTCCCAGCGAGTTCAGCAGCGCGTACTGGGTCGCGGAATAGGCGACGTTGCAGAGACTGGAGAGATAGGCCACGAACGCGACCGTCGCCAGGCCACTGGTGAAGTTGTCGGCGATGACAGCGAAGGCGAAGACTTCGAGATCGCGCCCGGAGCCGGCGAGATAGGCGTAGATCAGGTTGGTCGCCGCTGCCGCCAGACCGCCGACCAGCAGGGCCCGGAAGATGCCGATCACCTTGACCAGAAGGCCGCCCAGAAACACGCCGACACAGATCGCCGCCAGTCCGAAGACCTTGGTGACCTCAGCGATCTCGGTGAGGGAGAAACCGAGCTCGCGGTAGAACACGCCGGACATCCGTCCGAGCAGGGCGTCGCCGAACTTGAAGACGAAGATGAAGACCAGGACCAGAAGCCACCAACGGCGGCTCACGAACTCGGCGAAGGGGTCGATCAGGGCTTCCCGCAGCCAGCGCAGCGCCGTTTCGACGGCGGGTTCGTCCTCGCTGCCCGGTGACGACGTGACGGGGGCGTCGGGGACCGCCGGCTCGTCGGCCAGCAGCGTGGCGGCGACCGCGAAAAGGAGACTGGCCGCGAGCACCAGGTAAGCGGCGTTCCAGCCAATCGCATCGGCCAGGAACAGGCCGCCAGCCCCGCCGACGAGCGTCCCGCCAATGTGCCATCCCCAGATCGCAACGGCCGAGCCGGCGCCGTATTCGTCCTTGTGTAGGATGTCGATGCGATAGGCATCGATAACAATGTCCTGGGTCGCCGAGACGAAGGCGACGAAGACACAGGCCAAGGCGACCAGGGAGATGTCCTGGCTCGGATCGGTCAACCCGAGGAACACGATGGCCAGAATCAGCAGAACCTGGGTGAACAGCGCCCACCCCCGCCGGCGGCCAAGCCGCGTCGTCAATCCCGGCAGGCGCAGGCGGTCCACCATCGGCGCCCACAGGAAGTTGATGGCATAGGCGGTGGTGGCGAGGCTGAACAGGCCGATGCCGGTCCGGCTGAGACCGCTGTCCACCAGCCAGATCGACAGATTGGAATAGACAAGGGGGGCCGGCAGGCCGGAGGCAAAGCCGAAGACCAGAATGACCAGCATGCGGCGGTCCAGGTAGACCTGCAGGCCGTTGATCCAGCGCGTGCCGATTCCTGTCATGGAGACCCCGGTGGGAATGGGTGTGACCGGACTCCCTTACCACCGCCGGACTCCGTAAGGGAAACAAGACCTGACGCCCCGCAATGCCGCGCCGACACCTGGATCGGTCTAACGGCCTCCGAGTGAGCGAGGGCGTTTGACAGCAGGTTGACGATGACCCGAACGATCGTGCGGCGCATCTTCGAGCCGCTCTGGCATGGCGACGGCAAGGTCTCGGTTTCGCGGCGCGACCGGCTCGGCCTGCACATCTGTGCCGGCATCGTCGCGGCTATCGGGGACTGTCAGGCCATCGCGTTGGCGTCCAGGGCGTAACCCGCGGATCGCACGGTCCGGATCATGTCGTCGTCGTTTTCGCCGTTCAGCGCCTTGCGCAGGCGCCGGATGTGCACGTCCACGGTGCGCGGCTCGACGTAGACGTCCGGCCCCCAGACCGTGTCCAGGAGCTGCTCGCGCGAGAACACCCGGCCCGGGTGCTCCAGAAAGTGACGCAGCAGACGGAACTCGGTTGGACCGAGGTGAATGTCCCGGTCATTGCGCTTCACCCGGTGGGCCGCCAGGTCCATCGTCAGGTCGCCGAAGCGAAGCAGTTCGTCGTCGGTGGACGGTCTGGCCCGCCGCAGGACGGCGCGGACCCGGGCGATGAGTTCGGCAGGACTGAACGGCTTGGTGATGTAGTCGTCGGCGCCGGAGTTCAGGCCGCGGACCCGATCGCCTTCCTCGCCGCGCGCGGTCAGCATGATGATCGGGATGTTCTTCAGCTCCGGCGCGCGGCGCAGCCGGCGGCAAGCCTCGATCCCCGACAGCAGCGGCAGCATCCAGTCCAGCAGGATCAGATCGGGTTTGTGCTCGACGGCCAGCAGCATGGCCTCTTCGCCGTCACCGGCTTCGATCACGCGGAACCCCTCACCCTCGAGGTTGTAGCGCAGCAGGGTGACAATCGGGGCCTCGTCCTCGACGATCAGGATCAGCGGTTTCATCGGCTTCCAGTCACTCGTCTGTGTCCGTTCCTCGGTCCTCCGGCTGGACCGGGGTCATGACGGCGAAGCTGCTGCTGTCGCCTTTCGGCCGGTCGCCGGACAGTCGTCCACCGGTCTCCTCGAAGTAGACGGTCTCGGCGATGTTGGTGGCGTGATCCCCGATCCGCTCGATGTTCTTGGCGACGAACAGCAGATGCGCGCAGGCGGTGATGTTCCGGGGATCCTCCATCATGTAGGTCAGGAGCTCTCGGAACAGGCTGGTGTACATCTGGTCGATTTCTTCGTCGCGTTCCCAGGACCGCATGGCGCGCTCGAGATCGACCTGGGTATAGGCGTCCAGGACATCGGTGAGGACCCCGTGGGTCAGCCGTCCCATCCGCACGATGCCGTTGATCGGGCCGACCTCCGGCAGCTGCGAGAGCGCCGAGGCCCGTTTGGCGACGTTGGTCGCATAGTCGCCCATCCGCTCCAGGTCGTGGGAGATCCGCAGCGCGGAAAGGACCTGGCGCAGGTCCTGCGCGACCGGCTGGCGCAGGGCCAGCATCCGCAGCGTCTGGGCCTCAATCTGATCTTCCATGCCGTCGATGCGTTTGTCGGCTTCGATGCACTGAGCGGCCAGCGCGTCGTCGCGCCGGGCGATCGCCTGGATCGCGTTCGACAACTGGGCTTCCACCAGCCCGCCCATCTCGGAAATGGCCGAACGCAGTCCGTTCAGCTCATCGTCATACGAGGAAACAATATGGCTTTCTGACATCGGTCATACACTCCAGATGGCAGCGGTGATGGCCCGGCGGCCGACGGCGGCCACTCTACCCGAACCGACCGGTGATGTAGCCCTGGGTCCGGCTGTCCATCGGGTTGGTGAAGATCTGCTCGGTCTCGCCGACTTCAATCAGGTCGCCGAGGTGAAAGAACGCGGTGCGCTGCGACACCCGGGCCGCCTGCTGCATCGAATGGGTGACGATCACGATGGTGAAGTTCTCCCGGAGTTCGTCGATCAGCTCCTCGATCCGCGCGGTGGCGATCGGGTCGAGGGCGGAGCACGGTTCGTCCATCAGAATGACCTCGGGATTGACCGCGATCGCCCGGGCAATGCACAGGCGCTGCTGCTGGCCGCCCGACAGGCCGGTTCCGGGCTGATCCAGACGGTCGTTGACCTCCTTCCAGAGGCCGGCGCGCTCTAGGCTGCGCTGAACGATCTCATCCAGCTCGGCCTTGGTGTGGGCGATGCCGTGAATGCGCGGACCGTAGGCGATGTTGTCGTAGATCGACTTCGGAAACGGGTTCGGCTTCTGGAACACCATGCCGACCCGCGCGCGAAGCTGCACGACGTCGAGCTGCGAGTTGCAGATGTCGGTGTCGTCGAGCTTGATCGATCCGGTCACCCGGCAGATGTCGATCACATCGTTCATCCGGTTCATGCAGCGCAGATAGGTCGACTTGCCGCATCCGGAGGGGCCGATCAGGGCCGTGACCTCATGCTCGTAGACATCGAGCTCGACATCTTTGAGTGCGTGCTTGTCGGCGTAGAAGACGTTCACGTCCTTCGACGCGATCTTGGTGGCCCGATTGGTCGCTGCCGGGGCATCGGGCGTCGTCGGGGCCTCCACCGCCCGGACTGCATCGCTCATCGAACTCTCCTTTACCAGCGCCGCTCGAACCGCTTGCGCAGCAAGATGGCGATGGCATTCATCAACACGAGAAAACCGAGCAGCACCATGATCGCGGCCGATGTGCGCTCGACGAAGGCGCGTTCCGGACTGTCCGCCCAGATGTAGATCTGCACCGGCAGAACCGTGGCCGGGTCGGTGAAGCCCTGGGGGATGTCCACGATGAAGGCGACCATGCCGATCATGAGCAGCGGCGCGGTTTCGCCCAGCGCCTGCGCCATGCCGATGATGGTTCCGGTGAGGATCCCGGGCATGGCGAGCGGCAGCACGTGGTGGGTCACGACCTGGAGCGGCGAGGCGCCGAGGCCAAGCGCGGCTTCGCGGATCGACGGCGGTACCGCTTTCAGCGCCGAGCGCGCCGCGATGATGATGGTCGGCAGGGTCATCAGCGCCAGCACGAACCCGCCGGCGAGCGGCGCCGAACGCGGCAGGCCGAAGAAGTTGAGGAACACCGCCAGCCCCAGAAGACCGAAGACGATCGACGGCACGGCGGCGAGGTTGTTGATGTTCACCTCGATCAGGTCGGTGAGCCTGTTCTTCGGCGCGAATTCCTCAAGATAGACCGCGGCCATCACCCCGACCGGGAAGGAGACAAGCACTGTGATGGTCAAGGTCAGGATCGACCCGACCAGGGCGCCGAAGATCCCCGCCTCTTCCGGCTCCCGGCTGTCACCCTGGGTGAAAAAGTCGGCGTTGAACGCGGCGTGAATCCGGCCCTGGCGATCGAGCGTGTCGTACAAGCCGATCTCCAGGTCCGAGACGCGCCGGTCGGACTCTGGAACATCCCGGTCGATATAGCCCTTGGCGAAGGTGTCCATATCGTCCGAGAGCTTGAGTCTCACTGTCCCGGTGGTACCGATGACTGACGGATCCGCCAGCACGATGTCACGCAAGGTGATGTCGGTGTTGGCCGCAACCATGCCGTAGAGCTTACGGCGGTCGCGGCGGCTGCTCGCGGCCTCCGGGAACTCGGCCTTCAGGGCGTTGCGCGCGAGCGCGAGGTAGTTGGCCTTCATGAGGGTGTCGGTTTCGACCGCACCGCCGTCCGGGTTCAGCTCTTCGGCGCTGAAGGTGACCTCGATGTCCACATAGTGCTGCCAGAACGCCGAGTAGCCTTTGGAGACGATGCTGCCGATCAGCAGCAACAGCATCAGGCCGGCGGCGGCGATGCTGGCCAGACCGAGCAGGCGGAACCGGCGCTCGATGGCATAGCGCCGGGCGAGATGGGGGCCGGTCAGAACCGGCCGTTTGACGGCCGCCGGCCCGGGCGGGGTGCCCGCAGGAGAGGAGGTGGCGTCAGTCATACTTCTCTCGGTATTTGCGCACCACGCTGAGCGCGATCACGTTCAGGGCCAGGGTGATGAAGAACAGCACCAGGCCGAGCGCGAAGGCGGACAGGGTCTTCGCACTGTCGAACTCCTGGTCGCCGACCAGCAGCGTGACGATCTGCACCGTGACGGTCGTGACCGCTTCCAGCGGGTTGATGGTCAGGTTGGCCGCCAACCCGGCCGCCATGACCACGATCATGGTCTCGCCGATGGCCCGGCTCACCGCCAGCAGCAACGCGCCGACGATCCCCGGCAGGGCCGCTGGAATGATGACCGATCGGATGGTTTCCGACTTGGTGGCGCCCAGGCCATAGGAGCCGTCGCGCAGCGACTGCGGCACCGCATTGATGACATCGTCGGACAGCGAAGACACAAACGGGATGATCATGATTCCCATGACCGCACCAGCGGCCAGCGCGCTTTCCGAGGAAACGTCCAGACCCAGGCTCTCACCCAGGCCCCGGAAGAACGGGGCGACGGTCAGAGCGGCGAAGAAGCCGTAGACCACCGTCGGAATGCCGGCCAGCACCTCGAGCATCGGCTTGGCGACGGCGCGGAACCGTGGGTCCGCGTACTCCCCCATGTAGATCGCCGACATCAACCCGATCGGCGCGGCCACCAGCATGGCGATGACGGTGATGAGCAGGGTGCCGGCGAACAGCGGGATCGCGCCGAACGCGCCGGACGAACCGACCTGGTCGGCGCGCAGGGCGGTCTGCGGGCTCCAGTTCAGGCCGAACAGGAACTCGTAGAACGGAACCCGGGTGAAGAACCGGAAACTCTCGAAAAACAGCGACATCACGATCCCGATCGTCGTCAGGATGGCGATGGTTGAACTGATGATCAGGACAACATTGACGACTCTCTCAACCGTGTTCCGGGCGCGCAGGTGGGGAGAGATCCTGCCGCGCGCGTAAACCAGGCCGCCGGCGCCCACGGCGAACACAGCCACGGTCATCAGGATGAACCCGGTCTGGCGCAGCGACTGGTAGGTTTCGGCGGCAGCGATGATTGCCGGTTCGTCGGCGCGAACCGAGATGTTGCCGGTCGCGACATTGGTGATGTCGTTCAGAAGCAGCCCGTACTCCTGGGGCGACAGGCCTTGCACCATGTCCGCTGGCAGTGTCCCCATCACCATGGAGTCGACGATCTGGGGCTGAATGATCAGCCACACGGCCAGCACGATGACGGCGGGAAGGCCGATCCAGATGGCCACGTAGGAGCCGTAGTAGCTGGGGAGGGAATGCAGGTCTCGCGGGGTCCCGCCGGCGGTCATGATCGACCGGGCGCGGCCCATCACGAAGCCGATGGTCGCCAGGCCAGCCAGCGCGAGCAACAGAATGATGGTCTGCATCGGTCCCGGTCTCCCCGAGAAGGCGTATCTGCCGCGGCTCTGACCGGTGCCGGCCGCGCCGGCGTGGCGTCAGGCAATACGCGCGATCGTCGGGTTCAAGGCAATTCCAAAAAGCACAGGCAGAAAAGCCGGCGGCCGAGCATCGCCCGGCCGCCGGCCCGTCGTGGTGGTCAGAGAGCCAGCTTGGTCAGGTTCTCACCGGCGCTGCGGAACCGGTCGCGCTCCTCGGCCGGCTGCGGGATCAGCCCCTTGTCGGTCAGATAGCCTTCGTCGCCGAACGCCTTCTCGCTGGTGAACTCGGCGATGTACTCCTTCATGCCCGGAATGACGCCGACATGGGCGTTCTTCACGTAGAAATACAGCGACCGCGACACCGGATAGGAACCGTCGGCGATGGCCTCGAAGGTCGGCTCGTTGCCTTCGATGATCGAGCCGTGGATCTTGTCGGAGTTCTGGTCAAGGAACGAGAAGCCGAAGATGCCGAGGGCAGCCGTGTTGGCTTCCAGCTTCTGAACGATCAGGTTGTCGTTCTCGCCGGCTTCCACGAACTTGCCGTCTTCCCGCATGGAGTCGGACACGGCCCGGAAGGCCTTCTTGTCGGACTTGCGCAGGGCGGCCAGCGTTTCGAACTTGCGGGCACCCTTGCGCATCACCAGTTCGACGAACGCGTCGCGGGTACCGGAGGTCGGCGGCGGGCCAAGCACTTCGATCGCGGTGTCCGGCAGGGACGGATCGATGTCCGACCACTTGGTGTAGGGGTTCGCGACCAGCTTGCCGTCGACCGGCACTTCCTTGGCCAGGGCCAGGAAGATCTGCTGACGGGTCAGCTCGAGGGTCGGGGCCGACTTGGCATTGCCGAGCACGATGCCGTCGTAACCGACGCGGATCTCGGTGACGTCGGCGACACCGTTCTTGGCGCAGAGCTCGACTTCGGAGGACTTGATGCGGCGCGAGGCGTTGGTGATGTCCGGGTGTTCGGTGCCCACACCCTGGCAGAACAGCTTCAGGCCGCCGCCCGAGCCGGTGGATTCGATGACAGGGGTCTTGAAGCTGGATGCCTTGCCGAAGTTCTCCGCGACCACGGTGGCGAACGGAAACACGGTCGACGAACCGACGATGCGGATCTGATCGCGAGCCTCGGCCGACGCCGACACAGCGACAACACCGAGCGCAGCGACCGCGATCGCCTTGCCGAACGAGAAAGTCATGAGGTTCCTCCAGTCATTCGCTAGGGAGGTTGCGCATCTGCCCATTCCCCACCCCCGGGAACCGGGTGCGATGAAATTGGCTGGGGCGACCAATAGCGATCGGCCGCCAAGGATTTAAGACATCTGTGTGAAACTTTGATTACAGATGGGGTCGCCATGACACCGACACACAGCTGTCATCCTGGGGTCATGGTTCCCGTTCCGCCGCTTCGATCCTCACCCGTGCCGGGCAGAAACACGCTTACGGTCGTTCCGTCACCAAGGTCGGAGGCGATCGAGAGGGCTCCGCGGTGGCGGCTGACGATGTGCTTGACGATCGCCAGCCCGAGGCCGGTCCCGCCGAGTTCGCGCGATCGGGCCGTATCGACGCGATAGAACCGCTCCGTCAGCCGCGCAATCTGGGCGGCTTCGATGCCGTCTCCGCGATCCCGTACGGACAGCAGGACAGCCCGGTCTTGGGCCCCGGGATAGGCCGCGGGAACGCGCTCGGCCGGAGTGGCAGTGACGTCGACCAGAGTGCCCGACTTGCCGTACTTGATCGCGTTGTCGAGCAGGTTCTGGACGACCTGGGTCAGTTCGTCTTCGTCGCCGATCACCTCGGTCTGGTCAGGTCTGACATCGACCTGGATCTGCATGTCCTTGCGGCGGGCTTCCAGATCCAGGGTCGCTTTCACGCCGTCGATGACCCGGGCCAGATCGACCCTGCCGGTTGGCCGGGTGTGTTCGTTGGTCTCGATGCGCGAGAGTGACAGCAGGTCGTTCACCAGTCGGCTCATCCGAAGCGCCTGCACGCGCATGATTTCCAGGAACCGGTCGTGGGCATCTCCATCGTCGCGCGCCGGCCCCTGCAGGGTCTCGATGAAGCCCATCAGGGTGGCCAGTGGCGTGCGCAGCTCGTGACTGACATTGGCGATGAAATCGACCCGCATCTGCTCGGCGCGCCGAACTGCCGACAGGTCGACAAACAGCAGCACCGCACCCGCCTGCCGTGTCGGATCCTCGGGCAGCGCTTCGATGCGGACGTTGAATGTGCGCGCAATCGGCGCCGCGATCTCGAACTCGACTTCGCCGGAGGTGCTGTCGGTCAGGGTGGCCTGCACGGCGGACAGGACGTCCGGGTGACGGATGACCGCTGACAGGTCTCGCCCGACGATCCTGGCCCCGAACCGGCCTTCGGCGGCCGTGTTGGCGCTGACGATCCGGGTGCGGTCGTCGACCACCAGCAGCGGATCCGGAATCGACGCGATGATGCGCTCACGCGACGCCGTCTCCTGGCGGGCCGCCTCGACCCAGCCGACGAGCTGGCTGTCCGCCCGCTCAAGGGACAGTGCCAGATCGGCCGCCTGTCCGGCGTCGCCGATCAGAGAGGTCGCGCCTCTGCGGTCGGTCAGCGCGGCTTCCAGGTCAGGGGCCTGTCCGCGGTCGTCCAGGTGCTGTCCCAGGATCGCCAGCTCCTGGAAGTGCCGCCGCACCATCAGGGCAATGACCGGGACGCTTAAGGCGATGCCGACCCCGGCCTGCAACGGTGACAGCACGCCGATTCCGGCCATGGTGACGAACACCGCGCTTGACGGCAGGCTGAGCAGTGCCGCGGCCCGGGCGACCGCACCGCGCGCCGGGGTCGCCGCGGACCGGGTCGTCTCCTCCCCTTGCGGGCGGTCGTCAGCCATCAGGTCCTCCGATTCGGCCCGGAATCCCGGACCGGATGACAGCGCCCGCGGCGGACCGCTGTCGTCAGGCGATGATCGATTCGTGGGCGGCAATCGCCGCCGCGTGCACCAGATCGGCGACGCCGGCGCCCATCTGGACGATCTGCACCGGTTTCTCCAGTCCGATCAGCATCGGCCCGATCACCGAGCCGCCAGCAAACCGCTGCAGCAGCTTGTAGGAGATGTTGGCGGAGTGCAGGGCCGGCATGACCAGGACGTTGGCCGGACCGCTCAGCCGGCAGAACGGATACAGCCGCCGGACTTCCGGATCCAAGGCAACGTCGGCGGCCATCTCCCCGTCGTATTCGAAATCGACATCGCGCGAGTCCAGGATGTCCACGGCCTCACGGATTCGCATCGCCTTCTCGCGCATCGGGTTGCCGAAATTGGAGAACGACAGCAGCGCGACCCGGGGCTCGTGGCCAAACGCTTTGGCGGTCGCCGCAGTCTGGCAGGCGATGTCCGCCAGCGCTTCGGCCTCGGGCAATTCGTTGACGTTGGTGTCGGCGATGAACACCGTTCTTCCGCGGGCGATGACCATGGTGACGGTCATCAGCATTTCGTTCGGTTTGCAGTCGATCACCCGGGTCACGTCGTTCATGGCGACCCCGAAATTGCGGGTGAGGCCCGTCACCATGCCGTCCGCATCACCCATGGCGACCATGCACGCGGCAAACACGTTGCGGTCCTGGTTGACCATCCGCTGGCAATCGCGCTGCATCGCCCCTTTGCGCTGGAGACGATTGTACAGGAAGTCGATGTATTTCTGATTGAACTCGGAGACCCGGGCGTTCTGGATCTCCAGGTTCTCGGCACCGGCGATCCCCAGCTCCTCGATGGTCTCGCGGATCCTTTCCTCGCGACCGATCAGGACCGGATGGCCGTAGCCGCCGCCCTGGAACGCCATAGCGGCGCGGATGGTCTGTTCCTCCTCCCCTTCGGCGAATACGATCCGTCGCTGTTCCTTGCGAATCCGGTCAAATATGCTCTGCAGCGATGCCGCGGTCGGGTCAAGCCGCGCCCCCAGGGTCGCCCGGTAGGCCTCCATATCCTCGATCCTGTGGCGGGCGACGCCGGTATCCATGGCGGCCTGGGCCACCGCCGCCGACACGTGGACGATGAGCCGGGGATCGAACGGGGCCGGGATGATGTAGTCCGGGCCGTAGTGCAGGCGCCGGCCCGAATAGGCGGCATTGACCTCGTCCGGGACATCCTCGCGGGCCAGTTCGGCCAGGGCCTGGGCGGCGGCGATCTTCATGTCCTGGTTGATCTCGGAAGCCCGAACGTCGAGCGCTCCGCGGAAGATGTATGGAAAGCCGAGGACGTTGTTGACCTGGTTGGGGTAGTCCGAGCGGCCGGTGGCGATGATGGCATCGTCGCGAACGGCCTGGACGTCCTCGGGCGTGATCTCAGGGTCGGGATTGGCCATCGCGAAAATGATCGGCCGGTCCGCCATCGACAGGACCATCTCCTGGCTGACGGCGCCTTTGACCGACAGCCCGAAAAACGCATCGGCCCCGTCCATGGCTTCGGCCAGGCTGCGGCGATCGGTGACCACGGCATGGGCGGATTTCCATTGGTTCATGCCTTGCTCGCGGCCCTGGTAAACCACGCCGCGGGTGTCGCAGATGATGATGTTGTCATGCGGCATGCCCATGGCTTTGAGCAGCTCGACCCCGGCGATCGAGGCAGCGCCGGCGCCGTTCACCACCAGGCGGGTGGTCTTGATGTCGCGCCCGGTCAGGTGCATGGCGTTGATCAGACCGGCGGCGGCGATGATCGCGGTGCCATGCTGGTCGTCGTGGAACACCGGAATGTCGAGCAGCTCCTTGAGGCGCTGTTCGATGATGAAACACTCCGGTGCCTTGATGTCCTCGAGGTTGATGCCACCGAAGCTCGGACCGAGATAGCGCACGCAGTTGACGAACTCGTCCACGTCCTTGGTGTCGACCTCCAGGTCGATGCCGTCGACATCGGCGAACCGTTTGAACAGGACCGCCTTGCCTTCCATGACCGGCTTAGACGCCAGCGCCCCGATGTCGCCCAGGCCCAGAACCGCGGTTCCGTTCGAGATCACGGCGACGACATTGCCCCGGCTCGTGTAGTCGTAGGCCGTGTTGGCGTCGCGTTCGATCTCCAGACACGGCACGGCCACGCCCGGCGAGTAGGCGAGCGACAGCTCCCGTTGGGTCGTCAGCGGCTTGGTCGGCGTGATCTCGATCTTGCCGGGGCGCCCGCTGGCGTGGAACAGCAGCGCGTCTTCGGCGATCGTACGGCTTTCGGTTTCCATGGGTCTGATACTCGCTCCCTGTGCATCCGCCGCGCCCGTTCAGCCGGCCGGTCGATACGGAGCCGGTGGCCTGGACGCGCTGCTTGCCTTCCCCTCGAAGGTAGCCCTGCCGCCGTCGAACGGGAAGCGCCGGTTGATCGCCCGCGCTGCTGACGCGGGCGCGAGTGCAAGCGGGTTTGTTTTGCTCTAGATCGGATCACGTTTTGACGAAGACACCTCGGTTTCCCCAAAACGTGTGAATCCGATCTAGGTCAAAGGGTTAGAGCAGATTCACCGTTCAGATGGATCGCCAACGGCGATTCCATCTGACACGGATCTGCTCTAGGTTCCGGGCGTCGTCTCTAATTCAGGCCCTTGTTGGTGAGCGTGTCCGCAGCCGAACAGTCGATCGACGAAACCCGTGCCGTGATGGAGGCGCGGGCCGCTGGTGCCACGCCGATGTTCCAGCAGTACTTCGAGGTCAAGAAGGCCCACCCCGACGCGCTGCTGTTCTACCGGATGGGCGATTTCTACGAGCTGTTCTTCGAGGACGCCGAGATCGCCGCCCGCGCCCTCGACATCACCTTGACCCGGCGCGGCGTCCATCAGGGCGAGGCGATCCCGATGTGCGGGGTTCCGCATCACAGCGCCGAGGGGTATCTGGCGCGGCTGATCCGTCAGGGTCATCGGGTGGCGGTGTGCGAGCAGACCGAAGACCCGGCGGAAGCCAAGAAGCGCGGCGGCAAGGCCGTCGTCCGTCGTGAGGTCGTGCGGATCGTCACCGCCGGCACGGTGACCGAGGACACCCTGCTGGACTCGCGCCAGCACAATTACCTGGCGGCGCTGGCGGAGGCCGGTGGTGCGCTGGCACTGGCCTGGGCCGATCTGTCGACCGGCGACTTCCAGGTCCAGACGGTTGCGTTCGGCGATCTCGAGGCCGTGCTGGCCCGGGTCGCGCCGGCCGAGCTGATCCTGTCCGAAAAGCTCTACGCCGACCCGGATCTGGAGGTCGGCCTGAGTGACGTCCGCTCCCGCGCCCACCCACTGCCGGGGGCACGGTTCGACAGCGATAACGGGCGTCGCCGCTTGCAGGATCTGTACGGCGTTGCGGCACTGGACGGTTTCGGCAGCTTCACCCGAGCCGAGACCGCGGCGGCCGGCGCCGTGGCCGACTATCTGGAACTGACCCAGAAGGGGCGTCGTCCGCGGTTGGCGGCGCTCAGGCGCTGGTCGGTTGGCGGGACCATGGAGATCGACGCCGCGACCCGCCGCAACCTGGAGCTGACCCGCACCCTGAGTGGTGAGCGCAAGGGCAGCCTGCTGGCGACCATCGATCGCACCGTCAGTGGTGCCGGCGCGCGCCTGCTGGCCGGCCGGCTGGCGGCTCCCCTGACCGATGCCGGCGAGATCGAGGCGCGGCTCGACGCGGTGACGTTCTTTGTCGAAGGTGACCGGGTGCGCGAGAGCGTGCGCGCGATCCTGGCCCGCAGCCCGGATATCGACAGGGCGCTGTCCCGGTTGACCCTGGGGCGCGGCGGACCGAGGGACCTGGCGGCGATTCGGGATGCCCTGTCCCAGGCCGACCCGATCCGGGACGCGGTGCGGGCGCCACCCCTGTCGGCGCCGCCGCCCGCGGTGACCGACGATCTCGAGGCGCTCGGCGATCACGAGGCGCTCGTGGCGACCCTCAGTCGGGCCCTGGCGGCCGAGCTGCCGCTGCTGACCCGTGACGGCGGCTACATCGCTTCCGACTACGATCCCGACCTGGATCGGCTGCGAGCCCTGCGCGATGACAGCCGCCGGCTGATCGCCGCCCTGCAGGGCCGGTACGCCGAGGAAACCGGCGTGTCGGCACTGAAGATCAAGCACAACAACGTCCTCGGGTACTTCATCGAGGTCTCCAGCAGCCACGGCCCGAAACTGATGGACCGCGAGGGGCTGATCCATCGTCAGACCATGGCCAACGCGGTCCGGTTCACGACGGTCGAACTCGGCGAACTCGAGCGCGAACTGGCCAGTGCGGCCGACAAGGCAATCGCCCTCGAACAGGCGCTGTTCGACAAGCTGCTGGCTGAGGTGCTGGCGGCGAGCGAGGCGATCGCGCGGACAGCGGCGGCGCTGGCCCGCCTGGACGTAGCCACCGCACTGGCGGAGCTGGCGGTGGTCCGCAACTGGTGCCGCCCGGTGGTCGATGACGGGTACGGGTTCGAGGTCCGGGGCGGCCGTCATCCGGTCGTCGAAGCCAGCCTCTCGGAAGGTCCGGGCGCCTTCGTCGCCAACGACTGCGTGTTGGGCTCGGACGACCGGGTCTGGCTGGTGACCGGGCCGAACATGGCCGGCAAGTCGACCTTCCTGCGCCAGAACGCGGTGATCGCCGTTCTGGCGCAGATGGGGGCTTATGTTCCGGCGACCGCGGCGCGGCTCGGCGCCGTAGACCGCCTGTTCAGCCGGGTGGGGGCAGCTGACGACCTGGCCCGGGGCCGCTCCACCTTCATGGTCGAGATGGTCGAGACCGCCGCCATTCTGAACCAGGCGGGCGCGCGGGCGTTGGTCGTGCTGGACGAGATCGGCCGGGGAACGGCGACCTTTGACGGGCTGTCGATCGCCTGGGCAACCGTCGAGCATCTGCACGAGACCAACCGCTGCCGGGCGCTGTTCGCCACCCATTACCATGAGATGACGGCCCTGGCGGATCGGCTCGACGGGCTGTCCTGCCACACCATGGCGGTGAAGGAATGGAAGGACGACATCGTCTTCCTGCACGAGGTTATCCCCGGTGCGGCCGACCGGTCCTACGGGATTCACGTCGCGAAACTGGCCGGATTGCCGGCGCCGGTGGTGGCGCGGGCGGAAGATGTGCTTCAGCGCCTGGAACAGGGCGAGCAGGGCAAGGCGGCCGTGTCCCTGGTCGATGATCTGCCGTTGTTCAGCACCGTATTGCCCGCAACCGGCCCTGTCGGAGCGGCACGCGCCGCGGGTCCCGGACCGGTCGAGGCGGCCCTCGCCGACCTCACCCCCGATGAGATGACGCCGCGCGAGGCCCTCGACGCGCTTTATGCTCTCAAGCAGGTTCTCGCCGAGACTCCGGACTGATCAGTCCGGAGAGCAACCGCTGCATCGCCTGACGATAGGGTTCGGCCGGTGCACCCCTGGCGACCGCCAGTGCCCCGCGGTCGAAAGCCGCCGACAGGGCGTCCGTCAGCGCGTCCAACACATCCGGCGCCAGGTCGGGCGCCATAGCTGATAGCCCGTCTCGCAGTTCTTCGGCTCCGGCGATCCGGTTGATCTCATCGATCTCCTCGGCTGTCAGAACGGCGGGCCCGTCGACCAGCAGCAGGCGAGCGCGTCCAGGAACGGTCATTGCCGCGAAATAGGCTTCGGTCCCTGCCGCCAGGCCGTCCTCAGCCGCCGAGCTGTCGCGGGTGATCTGGGCGGCGACGGCGTGCGCCTCGTCCATCGCGACCGCCCGGAACAGGGCCGCCTTGTCGGCGAAGTGGTGATAGAGCGCGCCCCGCGTCACGTTCGCGGCGGCCACGATCTCCGGGGTGGCGGTGTCGGCATAGCCCTTCGCCACGAACAGGGTGCGGGCGGCGGCGAGCAGGGCGGCGCGGGTCGCGTCAGTGCGGTCGCGGTTGGAGCGCCGCCTGGCAGGGCGCGGCTTCGTAGGGTCTTGCATAGCCGGATCTTGCATACATACAGCCTGTATGTTAACTAATCATTCACATACACACTGTATGTTTCTTTATGGAGTGAGGAAAGCCATGAAATGTCAGCAGTTCTATCCGGTCATCATGACAGACCGGGTCGCCGAAACCGCCGGGTTTTACGTCGACCACTTCCGGTTCACCCCGATGTTCGACAGCGACTGGTACGTCCACCTACAGTCCCGCGATGACAGCCGGGTCAACATCGCGGTCCTGCGGGGCGACCATGAGACCATCCCCGAAACCGGTCGCGGACAGGTGTCCGGCCTGCTGATCAACTTCGAAGTCGACGATGTCGACGCGGAATACCGCCGCGCGGAAGCGGCCGGACTGCCGATCCTGCTGGCGTTGCGGGATGAGCCGTTCGGCCAGCGCCACTTCATCACCCGGGATCCGAGCGGCGTGCTGGTCGACGTGATCAAGCCGATTCCGCCCAGCGCCGAATTCCTGGCCCAATACGCCGAGGGTGCGGCGTCCCAGTAGCGGGCGGTTCGGTTACGCACGCCCTGGCGGGCCGGCGGCCGGCTACGCGACCCTGGCGTAGACCGTCTCGCCGGTCAGTCCGGTGGCGTCCATGGCGGCGGCGATCTTGGCGATCTCCCGGTCGCTGAGTTTGACCAGGGGCGGCCGGACATGGGCCGCTTCCAGACGGCCGAGATGGACCAGGGCTTCTTTCATGCGGTTGTGCATGTCGAGGAACGGCGGATCGTAGAACGCGCCCGATGTCGGGTAGATCCGGTCGGCGATCCGCCGCGCGGTGTCGAGGTCGCCGGCCTGCACCGCGTCGAACAGGGCCACCTGCAGAGCGGCGATGACGCTGCCCGCCCCCGGCAGCAGCCCGTCGCAACCGAGCACCAGGGAGGGCAGCAGCCATGATGAATGGGTGGACAGTACGGCGACCCGCCGGGGCAGGGCGTGCAGCGCCCGCACCTGACGCTCGTGCTGTTTGGTGTCGTTACACCAGTCCTTGATCGCGACGACGGTGTCGATCTCCTCGCAGATCGCCAACAGTGTCTCCACCGGATAGCCGAGACCGCCGGACAGCGGATACTGGAACACGATCAGGGGCAGGTCCGTCGCGGCGCGGATGGTGGCCAAATGTGCCAGGGCCATCTCCGGCCGCAGGGCGCCGCCCATGGCCAGGGTGCCGGGTGGGAAGACCAGCAGCGCGCTGGCGCCGTGCCGCTCCGCCCGCCGGGCGATGTCGGCGGCGAGATGCGAGCCGTCGGCGTAGACACCGTGGACGATCGGCAATCGGCCCCCGACCTCGTCCAGGGTGATCGCCATCACCCGTTCCTGTTCGGCGATCGTGCAGGTCGCGACTTCGCTCGCGTGGGCGTTGATGGTGATCGCGGTGATGCCGTCGACCGAGGCAACGTCGTTCAGATGCCGGCGGAACCCGGACTCGTCGATCTCCAGATCCGCGTTGAACGGCAGGAGGCAGGCGGGGATCACACCGCGCGGGGTGAAGGGCGACGCTCCGGACATGGCAACCTCCCCTTGCCGACAGCTTCTGTCGGAGCTTACGACGAGCCGCCAATGCCCGTCGATTCCATCGACCGATTGGCGGTGCGGCGCGTCCCCAAGGTGCTGCGGGGCGGGGATTCGTGACGGCGGAGCATGGCCCGCGTATGGTGCGCCCAATCACATCCGGAGCGCCAGATGGCTGCACTTGCCGAAGCGGAAGAACGACTCGACACCGGGCGCCCGCGCCCGGGCGTCGAGCTCGCGGTGCTGGGCAAGCGCGTGCCGAACCGCAAGGCGATCTGCGACGTCGACGGCCTGCGCGACAGGATCGGCGAAGCGGCGGAGCGCGACGACGCGATGGACCGCCGCGCCGCCCTCCTCGCCGTGATGAAACAGGCCCTCGGCGACGGCACCGCCGAGATCCGGCGCCGTCTCGAAGCCAGCAATGACGGGGCGGCGTGCGTCCGCGGACAGGCCTGGCTGATGGACGAGTTGATCCGTCTGATCGCCATCCATGCCGCCGAGTTCGAGTATCCGGCCACCAATCCGACCACGTCGGAACGGATCGCGGTGGTCGCCGTCGGCGGCTACGGCCGGGGCGAGCTGGCCCCGCAGTCCGACATCGATCTGCTGTTCCTGCTGCCGTACAAGCAGACCGCGCGCTGCGAACAGATCGTCGAGTACATGCTCTACATGCTGTGGGACATGGGTCTGAAGGTCGGCCACTCCACGCGATCGGGCGAGGAATGTGTGCGCCAGGCCAAGGCCGATCTCACCATCCGCACCGCCCTGCTCGAGTCCCGCTTCCTGTGGGGTGATCAGGACCTGTACGACGACATGCGCCAGCGGTTCTTTGCCGAAGTGGCGGCCGGCTCACCGCTCGATTTCGTCGAGGACAAGCTGCAGGAATCCGATGACCGTCATCGCCGGATGGGCGACAGCCGTTACGTCGTCGAGCCCAACATCAAGGACGGCAAGGGGGGGTTGCGCGATCTCCACACACTGTTCTGGATCGCGAAGTACGTTTATCGAATCGACGACGTCTCCGAACTGGTCTCGCTCGGTGTTCTGGACCTCTCCGAGGCCCGCATGTTTGCGCAGGCCCAGAAGCGGCTCTGGGCCATTCGCTGCCATCTTCACTATCTGACCGGTCGTCCCGAGGAGCGTCTCACGTTCGACGTCCAGCCGGTGATCGCCGAGCGTCTGGGCTACACCGACCGCGCCGGCGCCGTCGCCGGCGCCGTCGCCGTCGAGCGCTTCATGAAGCACTACTATCTGACCGCCAAGGACGTCGGCGATCTGACCCGCATCCTGTGCACCGCGATCGAGGCCGAACACGAGCGCCGCTGGCGCCGGATCCGGCTGCCGCGGCTGTGGGGCGAGGAGCGGCTCGGCGATCTGAAGATCGAAGGCGACCGGATCACGGTGGTCGATGACGGCGTCTTCGCACGCGACCCGGTGACCATCATCCGTCTGTTCCACGAAGCCCAGGCGCGGGACCTCATGATTCACCCGCGCGCGCTGCGGCTGATCACCCAGAACCTGAAACGGATCAACGCCGACCTGCGACGTGACCCAGTGGCCAACCGGCTGTTCCTGGAGATGCTGACCAGCCCCAAGGGACCGGAAAGAATTCTGCGGCGGATGAGCGAGGCTCAGGTCCTCGGCAAGTTCGTCCCGGATTTCGGCCGGGTGGTCGCGCAGATGCAGTTCGACATGTACCACATCTATACGGTCGACGAGCACACGCTGGTCTGCCTTGGCGTGCTGCATGCCATCGAGCGCGGCGAGCTGGCCGAGATCGCCCCGATCGCCACCGATGTCGTCCACAAGGTGCTGTCTCGCCGGGCGCTCTATGTGGCGCTGTTCCTTCACGACATCGCCAAAGGCCGGGGCGGCGACCATTCGGTCCTCGGCGAGCGGGTTGCCCGCCGGGTCTGCCCGCGCCTCGGCATGACCGAGGAGGAGACCGATACGGTGGCCTGGCTGATCCGCTGGCACCTGTTGATGTCGAACACCGCCTTCAAACGCGATATCCACGATCCCAAGACCGTCGAGGACTTCGCCAAGATCGTCCAGTCGCCCGAGCGTCTGAGGTTGCTGCTGGTGCTGACGGTCGCCGATATCCGGGGCGTCGGCCCGCATGTCTGGAACGGCTGGAAGGCGCAGCTGCTGAGGGATCTGTACTACGCGACCGACGAAGTGCTGTCCGGCGCATCGTCGCCGAAAAACACCCGCACCCGGGTCGAGGCCGCGAAACAGCGGCTGGTCGACCGGCTGAGCGACTGGTCGCGTGCTCAGATCGACGAGCATCTCACCCTCGGCTACGTGCCGTACTGGCTCGCCTTTGATCCCGAGACCCATGAGCACCATGCCCGGCTGATTCGACGGGCGTCTCAGGAAGACGCGCACCTGGTCGTCGAGCATCGCCTGGATCCGTATCGCGAGGTGACCGAGGTCACCGTATATGCCGCCGACCACCCGGGTCTGTTCTCGCGGATCGCGGGCGCAATGGCCACGGCCGGCGCCAACATCGTCGATGCGCGGATCTTCACCCTGGCCAACGGTATGGCCCTCGACACTTTCATGATCCAGGACGACAAGCGTCGGATCTTCGATCGGCCGGACCGTCTGGCGCGGCTGGCTTCGGCCATCGAACGCATGCTCGACGGAACCCTGGAACTGGCGCCGGCGATAGAGGCCCGGCAGTCGGCGATCGCCCGGCGCAGCCGCGTGCTCAAGGTTCCGCCGCGGGTCCTGATCGACCAGAAGGCCAGTGTCACCCACACGGTGATCGAGGTGAACGCCCGCGACGAACCCGGCGTGCTGCATCGCATGACCCGGGCGCTCGCCCAGGTCGGCGTCCAGATCCACTCGGCTTCGATCTCGACCTTTGGGGAGCGATTCGTCGACGTCTTCTACGTCAAGGACGTGTTCGGTCTGAAGATCGACAGCAAGGTCAAGCTCGACGAGATCCGGACCCGGTTGCTGGCCGTGTTGGGCGTCGACGTTGAGACCACTGAAGGCGAAACGGCCCGTCCGCAGGGGTCGGGTACGAGCGACTCCGGACGCGAACCGGGCTGACCGCCGTCCTCGATTTCGCCCAAACCCGGTCATAGGCGCGCCCCGGCGAATCACGTACACCGGGATCCATGTCCCTGATCCGCGCCATCGCCACGGTCGGCGGCTACACCATGATCAGCCGGGTCACCGGCTTCGTACGCGACGTCCTGATCGCCGCCCTGGTCGGCGCCGGCCCGGTGGCGGACGCGTTCTTCGTGGCGTTTCAGATCCCGAACTTCTTCCGCCGCCTGACCGGGGAGGGCGCGCTGACCGTGGCGTTCGTCCCGATGTTCGCCGGTCTCGTGGAGACCCAGGGCCGTGCCGCCGCCGTTGCCTTCGCCGGTCAGGTTCAATCGGTTCTGCTGGCCGTCCTGTTCGGATTCCTGGTGATCGCGGAGGTCGGCATGCCCTGGCTGGTGCTGGTCCTCGCGCCCGGCTTCGCCGACGAGCCGCTGCGCTACGAGCTGGCGGTCGAGCTGACCCGCATCACCTTTCCGTACTTGCCGCTGATCTCGCTGGTCGCGCTTTGGGGGGGCATGTTGAACAGCCTGGACCGGTTCTGGGCGATGGCGGCGGCCCCGATCCTGCTGAACCTGATCCTGATCACTGCCCTGGCTTTGGCCGCCGGCGCTTTGGAGACGCCGGGTCACGTGCTGGCCTGGGGGGTGGCCGCGGCTGGGGTTGCCCAGGCGGTGTTCGTCGGTTTCGCCTGCCGCCGGGAGGGTGCCCTGCCGAGGCTCGCGTGGCCGCGCCTGACCCCGCAGATCCGCCGCCTGCTGGCGCTGATGGGTCCGGCGGCGCTGGGGGCCGGCGTCGTCCAGGTGAACGCCTTCATCGGCATTCTGCTGGCGTCACTGCTGCCGGCGGGATCGATCTCCTACCTCTACTACGCCGATCGGGTGGTCCAGCTGCCGCTCGGCGTGGTCGGGGTGGCGATCGGCACGGCGCTGCTGCCGATGCTGGCCCGCCATGTCCGCGGCGACCGCCAGGATCAGGCCGCGGACACCCAGAACCGGGCGCTTGAGGTTGCTCTTCTGCTGGCCCTGCCGGCCGCCGCTGCGCTGGCGGTGATCGCCGAGCCGGTGGTCGTGGTGCTGTTCGAGCGCGGGAAATTCGACGCCGAGGCGAGTGTTGCGACGGCCGCCGCGCTGACCGCCTATGCGGCCGGGCTGCCGGCCTTCGTACTGATCAAGGTGTTCCAGCCCGGCTATTTCGCCCGCGAGGACACGGCGACTCCGGTCAAGGTCGCCGCCCTCGCAGTCGCCGCCAATCTTGCGTTCAACGCGGCCCTGATGCCGGTCTTCGGCCATGTCGGAATCGCCCTGTCGACCGCCTTGTCATCCTGGCTGAACGTCGCGCTGTTGGGCTGGATTCTGGCCCGACGCGGCCATTTCTCCGCCGACGTCCGCCTGCGCCGGCGGGTGCCGCGCATTGTGCTGGCCGTGGCGGCGATGGCCGCCGCGCTGTGGGCGGCGCACCGCGGTCTGGAGCCCTGGATCGCCGGCAACACCGGCGCTGGCATTGCGGCCCTGGCGGCGCTGGTCGTCGGGGGGCTCGCGGTGTATGGCATCGGCTGCGCGGCCCTGGGGGCCGCCCGCCCGGGCGAGCTCGTCGCCAGCCTGCGGCGCCGGGCCTGAATCCGGGCGGGCTTGATTTGGGTCTGGCCACCGGGGATAACCCTCCGCGCACGATCCTGACCCCCATTCCGCAGAAACGGTCCCGATATGAAACGCATCTTTTCCGGCATTCAGCCGACCGGAAATCTGACCCTCGGCAATTATCTGGGCGCCATCCGGAACTGGGTCTCGCTGCAGCGCGAGCAGAGCTACGACTGCATCTTCTGCGTCGTTGACCAGCATGCGATCACCGTGCCCCAGGATCCCGGCGAACTGCGCCAGGCCACCCGCGAGGTCGCGGCCAGCCTGATCGCGTCGGGCATCGACCCGCAGGACTGCATTCTGTTCAACCAGTCGCTGGTGCCCGAGCATGCGCAGCTGGCCTGGGTGTTCAACTGCGTGGCCCGGGTCGGATGGCTGAGCCGCATGACCCAGTTCAAGGAGAAGGCCGGCAAGGACCGCGAGAACGCGACCGTGGGGCTGTACGTGTATCCCGTGCTGATGGCCGCCGACATCCTGGCCTACAAGGGCACGCATGTTCCCGTCGGCGACGACCAGAAGCAGCACCTGGAGCTCTCGCGCGATATCGCCCAGGCCTACAACTCGATGTTCGAGGTCGATTTCTTTCCGCTGCCCGAACCGCAGATCCTGGGGGAGGCAACCCGGGTGATGAGCCTGCGCGACGGCACCAAGAAAATGAGCAAGTCCGACCCGTCGGACATGTCGCGGATCAACATGACCGACGATGCCGACACGATCGCGTCCAAGATCCGCAAGGCCCGCACCGATCCCGAGCCCCTGCCGAGCGAGACCGCCGGGCTCGACGGTCGCGCCGAGGCGCGCAATCTCGTGACGATCTTCGCAGCCCTGGCCGATCGCCGGGTCGATGATATTCTGGCGGAGTTCGGCGGCCAGGGTTTCGGGGTCTTCAAGCCCGCACTGGCGGATCTCGCGGTTTCCGTTCTCGGCCCGATCGGCGCCGACATGCAGCGGCTGGCGGCCGATCCCGGCTACATGGACCGAGTGCTGGGCAGCGGCGGCGAGCGGGCCCGGGCGATTGCCGGACCGATCCTGCAGGAGGTCTACGACACGGTCGGCTTCCTCAGGCCCTGACGGGAGCCGGCGACTCGGCCGGTCAGGTCAGATCCGGCGGGGTGAACACCTCGATCAGATTGTCCAGGCCTTTGACGGCGTGGCTGCGCAGAGAAGTCAGCGTTTCACCGGATGCGGCGGCGAAATCCGATGATGCCAGCACCCGTACCCCGAGCGTGCGGGTCAACCCCTCGATCCGGTTCGCAAGGTTGACCGCCGGTCCGATCACGGTGAAGTCGAGGCGCTCGGCGCCGCCGATATTGCCGTAGCCGACCTCACCCAGATGCAGCGCCACACCGTAGTTGATCACCGGTTTGTCGACGCGCAGCCGCCGCAGGTTGAGCGACCGCACCAGGGTCACGGTATCCCGGGCCGCGGCAAGCGCCCGCCGGCAGGCATCCGCATCGGCGGCCTCGCCCTCGGAGCCGGTTTCAGTGGGGAAGATCGCCAGCATGCCGTCGCCGACGAACTTCAGGACCTCACCGCCGCGCTCTTCGACCGCCTGTACGGACGCTTCGAAATAGGAGTCCAGGAGGTCGATGATCTCTTCCCGGCTCAGGCGGTCCGAGAGGGATGTGAAGTCGCGGATGTCGGTGTACCAGATCGCCGCCCGAATGCCCTCGGCGACACCGCGGACGATCTCACCGGCCAGAATGCGCTCACCGGTGTTGCGGCCGAGGCAAACGGACAGCAGCTGCCGGGTGACTTCGCGTCGTTCCAGCACCTCCATGCGCAGCGACAGGGCGGGCAACAGCTCCCAGATCTCGCTCAACTCTTCGGTCGAGAACCCGCCGGGCCGATCGGCGGTCCAGGTCATGAAGTTGATGGCGCCGTCGGAGAAGACCAGCGGCATCGCAACATAGTCGGTGGCGCCCTCGGCCCGGAGATCCGCCAGAATCGGAAAATCGTCCTGCTCGTTCTCGTCGTCCAGGCGGCGGCGGATGCCGGCGGCCCCCTGGAAAATCAGCGGCAGCGGACTGGAGATGAAGGCCGGGGTCTCCTGCATGCCCCGGAGCACGCTGAACTGGCGGGGTTCCTCGACATCGCGGTACCAGATGATCGATGTCCCGGTGGCCTGGGGGTGCAGCGTCCGAATGAAATAGGTCATGCGCATCAACGGCATGCCGCGTGCCACCAGCAGCCGCCCGAGGTCGCGCGCCAGACTGCGCCGCGAGGTGTAGTCGGCGGCGTAGCGGATCAGCCAGTCCAGCGGGGCGATCGACGCGTCGAGCTCACCGGGCGCTCCCATGTCGTCGGCATGGTCCGGCTTGTCGAGCACCAGACGACGGGCCTCCTCGTTGCGGGGCCCCAGAGCGCGCAACAGCCGTGGCGGCGTGGCGGCATCATCGGGGGGCGTTTGGCTTGACGTCATGCAATCGGAACCCAAGTATGCGCTTGTGAAATCATCGTCCCCGGTCGGTCAGGTCGGCTGCGGGGGTCGGTGGCGGGAGACGCACGCATGTTCATTCAGACCGAAGAAACCCCGAATCCGGCAACCTTGAAGTTCCTGCCGGGTCGCACCGTTATGGTGAACGGGACAGCGGAGTTCAAGTCGGAGGAGGATGCGGCGGCGGGTTCGCCCCTGGCTGCGGCCCTATTCGGCGTTGACGGGGTCACCACGGTGTTTCTCGCCAGCGATTTCATCAGCGTCAGCAAGCGTGACGACAAGGAATGGTTCCTGATGAAGCCGGCGGTGCTCGGCGTGATCATGGAGCATTTCGTCGCCGGCAAGCCGGTGCTGCTTGAAGGCGGCGGGACCACGGAAGAGATCGCCGTCGCGCCGGAAGACGAGGAAGTCGTCTCCCAGATCAAGGAACTGCTCGACACGCGTGTGCGCCCGGCGGTCGCCATGGACGGCGGCGACATCGTGTTCCACGGCTTCGAGGACGGAGTTGTGACCTTGACGATGCAAGGCGCCTGCGCCGGCTGCCCGAGCTCGACCGCGACCCTGAAGATGGGCATCGAGAATATGCTGCGGCACTACATCCCGGAGGTTCGCGAAGTGCGGGCCGCGGGTGGTCTGCCGGAGTATTACTGACACGCCGGTTCCGGTGCGCCGCCCCGACCGATTGCTCGCCGTTGTCGCCGGCCTCCTGGCGGTCTTTAACCTCTTCGCCCTGATCGTCGACCCGCCGACGTGGCCGATTGCGCCCCGGCCTCTGCATGTCGGTCCCGTGGTCATGACGCCGCCGCCGATGCCCCACGCCGGCCGCGAGTTCACGGTGGCGTCCACCGCAACCCTGGTCCGGGTGTTCGACCGCGCCGACTACCGGCTCGATGCGGTCCGCAGCCGGGAGGCGGACGTCCCGCGTCTGTATCTCGCGGCCCTGCCGCACGACATTGCCGACCTGTCATCGGTGGAACGGCGCAAACAGGTCTTTCTGCGGGTTGTGTTACCGCTGGTGCTGCGGGTGAACCGGGAAATCGAGATCGACCAGGTGCGCGCGGCCGCTCTGATCAAGCGCGCCGGTACAGGCGAAACCCTGACCGCCCGTGACAAGGAATGGCTGATCGCGCTGGCACAACGCTACGGAGTGGCAGGTGACGAGGCGCCGTTCCGCAGCCTGCGCGAGGCCCTCAGCGACGATCAGCGGGGCGAGCTGCTGAAGCGCGTGCGGGAGATACCCACGTCCCTGGCGCTGGCCCAGGCGGTTGTTGAGAGCGGTTGGGGCCGTTCCCGGTTCAGCCGTGAAGGCAACGCCCTTTTCGGGCAATGGACCTGGTCGAAGGACCAGGGAATTGCGCCCGCCGGGGCCCCGGATGCGGCGCACTCGGTCCGCCGGTTCCGGTCGCTGTCGGATTCGGTCCGCGCCTACATGCACAATCTGAACACCCATGCGACCTATGCCGACTTCCGACATGCGCGGGCACGTGACGCGAAGCCGAAGATGCTCGCCGGTCTCCTGACCCACTACAGCGAGCGCCGCGAAGCCTATGTCGAGGAGCTTCGCACCGTCATGGACCAGAACCGGCTCAGCGACTTCGACGCGGTCGATCTTGGGGCGACGTTCCTGCGGCCGACCCGGCCCTGGGAGCAGCCCGCAGGCTGACGGCGGCCCAGACGCCAGGTCACGGCAAGCGTCAGCGCGGGATGTAGAACTGGATGCCGTACCAGTGCCAGCGTCCGTCCGGGCCTGGCATGGTGCAGTTGATCCGCGCTCGCCCTGCCGGAAACGGCTCCGCGAGCCGCGCCTCGACCCGGTCGCCGAGCGCCTCGGTCCGGGTCTTGCCCTGGCCTGACGCATAGCAGTCGACGCGCTCCGCGCTGGCCATCCCCTCCACCGTAAAGCCAAAGGCCGGCGGGTTCTCCGCCCACAGGATTAGGTCCGCAGGGACCCGGTCCTTGACGGCCAGCGGCAAGGCGTTGGAGGTCAGGCGGAACCGGTCGATGCCCCCGTAGGTCTCGTTCAGGGCAAACCGCGGCAGGCCGAACCGGTCGCTGCTGGCGTTGGCGACGCCGGATTGCTGACCGAAGGCCGCGACGAAGCCGCGATCGGCCACAACCTCCTGGATTTGCAGGCCGTACTCGCCATAGGGATAGGCAAACAGCGCCGGCCGGTCGCCCAGCTCGTCGGCGATGCGTTGGGACGACCGGTCGAGTTCGACCTTCACGGTCTCGATGTCGAGATCGGGTAGATGGGGATGGGACGCGGTCTGGCTGCCGATAACGACCCCCGCCTCCTTCAGTTCGCGAATTTCATCCCACGACATGTAGCCGCGCGATCCCCGGTCGATCGGATCGGTCGCGACGAACAGGGTGAACGGCAGTCCGGCGGCCTTGAGCCGCGGCCAAGCCTCGGCGTAGACCGACTTGTAGGCGTCGTCGATGGTGATTCCGACGGTCCGGTCGGGCAGTTCCGCCCCGGTCCGCAGACTTTCCAGTATCTCGGGAACCGGCAGGACGGTGTAGCCACCTGTGTCCAGTTCCTTGAGATGCGCCTCGAACTGGTCGATCCGGATGTTGCTGGTCGGGAATTCCGACTCGCCGAATCGGTGGTACATGAATATCACCGCCCAGTCGGATGCCTTGACGGCGGCGGCGCCGAACGGCACCGCCAGGGCGGTCGCCAACGCCACAACGCCCACTCGAAACCAGTTGGAACGAAAATACTGCATGCCTCGATCAACCCTCAGTCTTGCCGTCCTTCCGGTCCGGGCCGCCACTCGATGACGACCGTTCTCGCCTTGGACTGCGCGCTCGGAGCATGCTCCGCCGCTGTATTGGAAGATACGCGTCTTCTGGCCCGTGAGCACCTGTCGATGGCGCGCGGCCAGGCAGAGGCGCTCATGCCCATGGTCGAGGCCGTGCTGCAGGCGGCCGATCGCCGCTACCAGCAGATCTCCCTGATCGCGGCAACAGTCGGACCCGGCAGTTTCACCGGTGTGCGAATCGGACTGTCGGCGGCACGCGGCATGGCTGTGGCGATTCCGGCACCGACGGTGGCCGTGACCACCCTCGAAGCGCTTGCTGACGCGGTTCAGGATCTCCGATCGGCGCAGGACGACCGGCCGTTGCTGGTGCTGATCGACAGCAAGCGGGGCGATGCCTATGCCCAGTGGTTCGATCGCGACGGTGTGCCGCTCACCACCCCAAAGGTGACGGCGTTCGACGCACTTGCGAAGCAGGCGCTCGCCCCATCATTTCTGGTCGCCGGCGACGCGACCGAGGCGTTCACGTCTCCGGCGCAGGCTGCCCGGCTGAGTGCGGAGGCCGTCGCCGCGGTCCGGGTCCCCGACGCTGCCGTCGTAGCCCGGCTGGCCGCCGCCCGGTTCGAGGCTGACGGCCCGACGGAGTTGCGCCCGCTCTACCTGCGGGCGCCGGAAGTCGGACCGGCGTCGGTGCGATGACGGATCTGACGGTGTCGCCGTCGGCAATCCGCGAGGGCGGCCCGGAGGACGCCGCGCGCATCGCCGAACTCCAGCAGGGAACGTTCGATCAGTCCTGGAGCACCGATTCCGTGCGCCGTCTGATCGTGCTGCCGGCGACACTGACCCTCGTTGCAGCAGCCCCGGACGAGTCGATCATCGGCTTTCTGATCGGGCAGCGGGCGGCGGACAGCGCGGAGGTGATCGCCCTGGCGGTCGCCGCCGAGCACCGCCGCAACGGCTGGGCCAGGGTCCTATTGGACGGATTCGAGGCCATCGTGCGGGCCGGCGGCGGTCGTCAGATCCTCCTCGACGTCGCGGCTGACAATGCGGCCGCCCGGACCCTGTACGAACACCAGGCTTATCGGGTGATCGCCCGACGGGCGCGCTACTATGCCGCCGGGCGGCCGGAGCCGGTTGATGCCGTGGTCATGGAGAAGGTGCTCGACGCTTCGGCGTCGTGACCGGGTTTCCATCTTGTCGGCGCGCCGACCCGACGCTACCGTCGCCCGCTGGATGGAGACCCAGCCCGGAGCGGGTCTCGATGGCCCCGTCGCAGCGGCGACAAAGCCGCGCCCCATGGCATCAGATTGCGGTCAATGAGCGACACGACGTCAACGGTTCCGACGATCTCGCCCGAGCGGGAGGCGGGGTTCCCGCCGATTGTCTCTGGTTCCATGGAGGTGCGGCTCGCGGTCGACGCCGAAGAAATCGACGCCTCCCAGGCGCTGCGCTACCGGGTTTTTTATGAGGAGCGCGCCGCCCAGCCGGTCGGGGACATGGCGGCCCGCCAGCGAGACTTCGATCGCTTCGACCCGATCGCCGACCATCTGCTGGTTCTGGACCACGGCCGCGGGTCGGGCGGGGACGCGGTGGTCGGCACCTACCGGCTGATCCGCCGATCCCGAGCTGAAGCCCATGGCGGCTTCTACACGGCCGACGAGTACGACATCTCGCGGTTTCTGGCGTTCCCGGGCAAAACCATGGAGCTGGGCCGCTCCTGCGTCGATGCGGCGTACCGCAATCGGCCAACCATGCAATTGCTTTGGAAAGGGATCGCGGCCTACGTCTTCCGCCACGACATCACCCTGATGTTCGGCTGCGCCTCGTTGCCCGGTACCGATGTGGACGCGCTCGCCGACCAGGTCAGCTACCTCTACCACGCCCATCTGGCGCCGCCGCACCTGCGGGTCCGCGCCCTCGATCACCTCTACGTGGAGATGAACCGGGTCGCGATCGAGACCATCGACGCCAAACGGTGTCTGGCGTCGCTGCCGCCATTGATCAAAGGCTATCTGCGCCTCGGTGGCTATGTCGGCGACGGGGCCGTGGTCGACCGACAGTTCAACACCACCGATGTCTGCGTGATCGTTCAGACCGATGCGGTCACCGACAAGTACTACAAACACTACGAGCGCCAGGCCCGGCCGTCGTGAGCCTGACCGGTCGCCTCCCGTCTGACCCTGCCCCGTCCAGCATCGCCATGAAGCGTCTCGATCCGGTCTACATCGACGAAGAAGAAGAACGGCGTTTGCTGGATCTGGGTGACGGCATGGTCCGATCGCGGACCCGGGCCGTGATCCGGCTGTCCGTCCATCTGGCGCTGACCCTGGTCCTGATGCCGGTCCAGGCTCTGGCGGTCGCCTGTCGGATGTCCATGGCCGAGCGGCTGCCCCGGGCCTATCACCGGCTCTGCCTGCGCATCCTCGGTATCCGGGTCGTGGTGCGCGGGCGGCGCTCCCGCGAGCGGCCGGTGCTGTTCGCTGCCAACCATGTGTCCTATATCGACATCACCGTTCTTGGTGCGCTGATTCCCGGCTGCTTCGTCGCCAAGGCGGAAGTTGCGGGCTGGCCGCTGTTCGGGCTGCTCGCCAAGCTGCAGCGCTCGGTCTTCGTTCATCGCCGCCGCACCGCGGTCGGACGGCATGGAGACGAGATCGGCGACCGCTTGAAGGCGGGCGAGAACCTGATCCTGTTTCCCGAAGGCACCAGTGGTGACGGAACCCGTGTCTTGCCGTTCAAGAGCGCGCTGTTCGTGGCGGCCGAGCAGCGGCCCGGAGACCGGCCCCTCCAGGTTCAGCCGGTCTCGGTGGCCTATACCCGTCTGAACGGGGTTCCCCTTGGGCGCGGATTGCGACCGTTCTTCGCCTGGTATGGCGATATGGAACTCGGGCCCCACCTCTGGACGCTGGCGATGCTCGGCCAGCTGACCGTGGTCGTGGAGTTCCACGCGCCGACCTCGATCGAGGCGGCCGGATCGCGCAAGCAGCTGGCGCAGTACGCCCAGGCACGGGTGGCGAATGGCGTGGCGCGGGCCAATTCCGGACGGTGACCCGCATCGGCGGGCCCGGTGCGGCCCGCGGTCATGCGACTGTTGCTTGACTCAGGCGCTGCGAATCGTAGGTTCCACAGAAGTTCTGGGCCGCCGGTTGGGCGGCACGACAGGAGTTGATCCGACTTTGCAAGACCGGTTCTGTGTGGCTTTGCGTTCGATCAAGGCCATCGGCGTCGCGGACATCGCTTCGTAGGCGGTGGCGTTGACCAAGAAAATCCACGTCAAGACATACGGTTGCCAGATGAACGTCTACGACTCCGTCAAGATGGCGGACGTCATGGCGCCCCATGGCTATGCGGAAAGCGGATCGGTCGACGAGTCCGACCTGATTATCCTCAACACCTGCCATATCCGCGAAAAGGCGACCGAGAAGGTTTACTCGGAACTCGGCCGGCTGCGCCGGATCAAGGAGGCGGCGCAGCAAGACGGTCGGCGGGTGCTGATCGGTGTGGCCGGATGCGTGGCCCAGGCGGAAGGCGAAGAGATCATCCGTCGGGCGCCGGTGGTTGATCTGGTCTTCGGTCCGCAGACCTACCATCGGCTGCCGGAACTGGTGAGTCGCGCGCTGGGACGGGATGCCGGTTCGGTTTCGGGATCGGGTGCCGGCATCGTCGATACCGACTTTCCCGCCGAAGCCAAGTTCGACCATCTTCCGGAAGAGAGCCGCAGCCAGGGGCCGGCCGCTTATCTTTCGGTGCAGGAGGGCTGCGACAAGTTCTGCACCTTCTGTGTCGTTCCCTACACCCGGGGTGCCGAGTTCTCGCGCCCGGCTTCCGCCATCATCGCCGAGGCCCGGCGGATCGTCGCCGGTGGAGCGCTCGAGATCACGCTGCTCGGGCAGAACGTCAACGCCTATCACGGCGATGGTCTCGACGGTCGGGTTTGGGGGCTGGGGCGCCTGATCCGGGCGCTGGCGGAGATCAACGGCCTGGAGCGGCTGCGCTACACCACGTCCCATCCCCGGGACATGGATGACGACCTGATTGCCGCCCATGGCGAGGTCCCCGCCCTGATGCCGTATCTGCACCTGCCGGTGCAGTCCGGCTCGGACCGGGTGCTCGACACGATGAATCGCCGCCATTCGGCCGACGACTACCGGCGCATTGTCGACCGCCTGCGCGCGGGCCGGCCGGATCTCGCCCTCAGTTCGGATTTCATCGTCGGATTCCCGGGCGAGACCGACCAGGACTTCGCCGACACCCTGCGTCTGGTGCGCGAGGTGACTTACGCCCAGGCCTACTCGTTCAAGTACAGCGCCCGTCCGGGAACCCCGGCGGCGTCGGTCGACGACCAGGTGCCCGAGTCGGTCAAGGCCGAGCGGCTGGAGATGCTTCAGCAGCTTCTGAATGCCCAGCAGCGCGCCTTCAACGAGGCCGCGGTCGGCAGCGTGCAGCCGGTGCTGTTCGAGCGGCCCGGCAACCGCGACGGTCAGATTCTGGGGCGCGGCCCCTGGCTCCAGGCGGTCCACGCTTCGGCACCCGACCGGTTGCTGGGCAGCATCGTTGACGTCCGCATCGAGGCGGCCGGCGCCAACAGCCTGGCCGGTCAGGTCGTGACGACGGAAGCCGAAAGCGGCGAAGGCAGCCCGATGGCCCACCTTGGCGAAAGGGAGATCGCGTGAGTTCAGATACGGCCGACAGCGGTTCCGTTCAGCTCGAGTTCCACGACCATGCGCTTCTGCCGCTGCTGTTCGGCGACCATGATCGAAACCTGGCGCGAATCGAACAGCGGCTTGGGGTCTCGTTGGAAGCCTTCGGCAACCGAATCCGCATTCTCGGCAGCGAAGACACGCTGGAGATCGCGCGCGCGGCGCTGGAGGCGTTGTACCGCCGGCTGGAGAAGACCAAGGGGAAGGGCCGCGATCCCTACCCGTTCGAGATGGGCGACGTCGACGCCGCGCTGAAGTACGCCCAGTCGTCGGACACTGAGGCCACCGTCCATGCCTTCGCCGGACATCCGGCGATCGAGACCTGGAAGCGGCCGATCGGTGCCCGTTCGCCCAATCAGGGACGCTACCTGAGCGCGCTCTGGGAGCATGAACTGGTGTTCGGCCTCGGTCCGGCGGGAACCGGCAAGACCTACCTCGCGGTGGCGATGGCCTGCTCCATGCTGAAGGCAAAAAAGGTCGACCGGATCATCCTGTCCCGCCCGGCCGTCGAGGCCGGAGAGCGGCTCGGCTTCCTGCCCGGGGACATGAAAGAGAAGGTCGACCCCTATCTGCGGCCGCTCTACGACGCGCTGCACGACATGATGCCAGCGGAACAGGTTGAACGGCGGCTGACCGCGGGCGAGATCGAGATCGCCCCGCTCGCCTTCATGCGTGGGCGGACCCTGTCCAATGCCTATGTGATCCTCGACGAGGCCCAGAACACCACGCCGACCCAGATGAAGATGTTTCTCACCCGGCTCGGCGAGAACTCTCGGATGGCCGTGACCGGCGATCTCTCCCAGGTCGACCTCCCGCTCGGCAACAAGTCCGGGTTGCGGGATGCGCTCGATCACCTACATGACGTGGAGGGAGTTGCATTCTTGGAATTCACGGCCGCCGATGTTGTTCGTCACCCGCTGGTGACCCGCATTGTGCACGCGTACAATGCTCGCGATGGAAAGTTGCTTCCGACCGACGCTCCGAAGAAATGACAGACGACGATCCATCCCCTGAGGGCGACAGTCGCCCCACATCTGACAGTCGACCCGACTCGGTCGACCTGGACGTGAGCATCCCGACCGCTGCGTGGTTGAGTGCTGAACCCGAGGTTGAAGCCCTTGTCACGCGGGCGGTTGACGCCACGCTGACGGCGGCCGGCCCGGTCGGTGAGGTCGAACTGTCGGTGCTCTTGACCGACGACAACCAGCAGGCCGCGCTCAACGTCGCCCATCGCGGGAAGTCCGGTTCGACCAACGTGCTTTCGTTCCCAAGCGTCCATGTGCCTCCGGCTGGACCGTGGCCGCTCGGCGACATCACGCTTGCCTTGGAGACGGTGCGCCGCGAGGCGGTGGAGCAGGACAAGCCCTTCGCCGATCACACGACGCACCTGGTGGTGCACGGGGTTCTCCACCTGCTGGGCTTCGATCACGAAGCCGATGCGGACGCTCGCGCGATGGAGCGGCAGGAGACGGCGATTCTGGCTGGGCTCGGGATTGCCGATCCCTATGACGACGAGAGGGCGGCATGAGCGACAATACCGCCCAGAACGGCCAGACGTCCGACCGCGCGCCGCTGGTGGACGCTCTGCGCACGGTGCTGCGGGCCGCCGGGCTCGGCCGCAACGGAACGTCGGCGGTGCGGGCGTCGCTCGAGGAACTGATTGAGGAGAATGGCGAAAACGCCTCGCCGATCGATCCCCATGAGGGCGCGATCATCAGCAACGTTCTGGGACTGCGCGACATCACCGCCTATGACGTGATGGTGCCGCGCGCCGACATCGTCGCGGTCGACCAGGACATGACGCTGCAGGATCTGGCCCGCCAGATGAGCGACGCGGCCCACAGCCGGGTACCGGTCTATCGCGGTTCGCTCGATGACGTTGTCGGCATGGTGCACATCAAGGATGTGATCGCCCGGATCAACCGGGGCGAGGACACCACGGCCGGGGCGCTGGTGCGTGAAATCCTGTTCGTCGCACCGTCGTCGCGCGCTCTGGATCTGCTTCAGGAAATGCGCATGACCCGGCGCCACATGGCGCTGGTGGTCGACGAGTACGGCGGTATCGACGGCCTGATCACCATCGAGGACCTGGTCGAGGAGATCGTCGGCGACATCGTCGACGAGCACGACGCCGAAGAGGGACCGAAGCTCACCGAGCGCGCCGACGGCACCGTGATCGCCGATGCCCGTGCGACGGTCGAGGAGTTCGAGGAATTGGCGGGCCGGTTCCTCACCGAGGAAGAGCGCGAGGAGATCGATACCCTCGGCGGGCTCGTGTTCAGTCTGGCGGGACGGGTGGCGACGCGGGGCGAAGTGATCCGGCATCCCAGCGGCATCGAGTTCGAGGTGGTGGATGCCGACCCACGTCGGCTGCGCCGCCTCAAGGTTCGCGTACCCTCGAGTTCGCCCCTGAACCGTGCCGCCGAGTAGCCGGCCCCTCCGTGATCGGACTCCCTGGATTCGGGCCGGTCTGGCAGGACTCGGTGGTGCCGCGACCGCGCTGAGCCTGGCGCCGCTCGATCTCACCCCGTTCGTGTTCGGCTACGCGGTTCTGCTGGGGGCGATCGCGCGCGCGCCAACCCCGGCAAGCGCGGCGTTTGCCGCCTGGGCCTGGGCTCTCGGCTACCACGTGGTGGGCTTGCACTGGATCGCCAACGCGATGCTGGTGAATGCCGGTGCCCACGCCTGGCTGATCCCGTTCGCCAACCTGGGCCTGCCGGCAATTCTGGCCGGGTTCACCGCCGCCGCCGGCTACCTGGCCCACCGGCTTTTCGGGTCCGGCATCGCGCTCTGGACCGGATTTGCCGCCCTGTTCGTCGCCGGCGAATGGGTGCGCGGCCATACCGCCACAGGCTTTCCCTGGAACCTTCCGGCCGCCACCCTGGACGGCTGGCTGGTGTTTCTGCAGCCGGCGTCGCTGGTCGGTGCCTATGGCCTGAGTGTCGGCGTGGTCCTGGTCGCCTCGGCACCGACCTTGTGGTTTGACCGAAGCGTCGCGCGCCGCGCCCGGCTTGGGGCCTCGTCGTTCGCCTTGCTGCTCGTTCTGGCGGCTGGCGGTTGGGGTGCCGCCCGCGTTGCCGGGGTTCCGGATGTCGACGACCCGGCGGGGCGGGTGCCCGGTGTGGTCGTTCGCATTGTCCAGGGCAATGTCCCGCAGGCGGACAAATGGAACCCGCAACTGAAGCCGGAGCATCTCGGGCGCTACCTGGAGCTCAGCCGAGGCGATCGGGCCGGATCGGTGCGCTCACCCGGCCTGGCGGAGTCGCCGACCCCGACCTTGGTGATCTGGCCGGAAACCGCGGTTGCCCGCCTGCTTGGCCGCGATCCGCGGATCACCCGGTCCCTGGCTCGGGCGGCGCCCGCCGGCGGCTCGCTGATCTTCGGCGCACCCCGCGCGGCGAACCGGAACGGCGGGATCGTTGTCCACAACAGCCTGTTCGCCGTCAGTTCCGAGGCCGGAAAGTTGTGGCACTACGACAAAGCCCATCTGGTGCCTTTCGGCGAATACGTGCCGCTGCGTTCGGTGCTGCCGATCGAGCCGATCGTCCAGAGCCGAAGGGACTTCACGCCGGGCCCGGGACCGCGGACGCTCCCGGTCCAGGGTGCGCCCCCGGTCTCTCCGCTGATCTGCTATGAAGTGATCTTTCCGGGGGCGGTGACCGACCCGGAGAACCGTCCGGGCTGGCTGCTGAACGCAACCAACGACGCCTGGTTCGGCCCCCATAGTGGGCCGCACCAGCACCTGGCGATCGCCCGGCTGCGGGCCATCGAGGAGGGCCTGCCCATGGTGCGCGCAGCCAACACCGGGATCTCCGTCGTCATCGATCCGGTCGGTCGAATTCTGGCGCAGCTTGGGGTCGAGGAAACCGGGAATATCGACTCCACGCTGCCGCGGGCCCTCCCTGCAACCGCTTTCAGCGTGTTTCATGACCTTCCTTTCAGCCTTATGGTCGTATTGCTGATCCTGATTTCAGCATACGCGCGATCCAGAGCGGCTCGCGGAGCGTCCCAGAATTGATCTGAATTCCATTGGGTTATCGGCTCACCGACATTGACTGAATACAATAGTATGGTCCAATAGCCTCATCTAACGTGGTTAACGAACGTTGAGGCTTTCATGGCGAACGACCGCCCAGGACGCCGCCGGGTCGGACGTCCGCCAACGGCCAGCAATCCAAACCCGATCGATATCCATGTCGGCGCCCGGTTTCGCCTGCGTCGGACCCTGTTGGGAATGAGCCAGGAACGGCTTGGGGACGCACTCGGCCTAACATTTCAACAGGTGCAGAAATACGAGCGCGGCGCCAACCGTGTCGGCGCCAGCCGGCTGTTCGAGCTTGCCAAGGCTCTGTCCGTGCCGGTCTCGTACTTCTTCGACGACCTGCCCAGCAATCTCGAAGACGACGCACCGCCCACCGACCCCGGCCCGCAGGACGACGATCCGATGCAGCGGCGCGAGACCATCGAGTTGGTGCGCGCCTACTATCGGATCTCCGACGAGTCGGCGCGCCGCCGACTCTATGAGCTGACACGCTCGGTCGCCAACGCCATGGATGGCGGCGACACCTGACCTGTCGGGGCGCACCGGGGATCGGTTCCAGCGCACCGCCGTCGGTCCGCCGGCCCAAGCAACCATACGGCCGTTGCGCGCGGCTTTGCGCTTGACCCGGCCTGGCATTCGCGCCACAACCGCGCCCCAAATCCCCTGCCCGCCGTCCGGCCGCCGTTTCGCTTGCGGGCACGTAGCGCGGCTTTAGAGACCCAAGCGACATATATCGAAGCGATCCGGAGGATGCGTTGAGCCAGTCCAGCTACCTGTTCACGAGCGAATCGGTTTCTGAGGGACATCCCGACAAAGTCTGTGACCGGATCTCGGACACGGTCGTCGATCTCTACATGGCGGCCGACCCGGGCAGCCGGGTGGCCTGTGAGACCCTGGCGACGACCAACAAGATCATTCTCGCCGGCGAGGTTCGCGGACCGAGCAGTGTCGACCACGCGCTGATGGAACAGGCGGTGCGCGCCGCCGTGAAGGACATCGGTTACGAGCAGGACGGCTTTCACTGGCAGGATGCGGAAATCGACATCCTGCTGCACGAACAGAGCGTCGACATCGCGATGGGTGTCGACGCGTCCGGCAACAAGGATGAAGGCGCGGGAGACCAGGGCATCATGTTCGGGTACGCCTGCACCGAGACCAATGCGCTGATGCCGGCCCCGATCCATTTCAGCCACGAGATCCTGCGCCGGATGGCGGAGGCGCGGAAGTCGGGTGCCGTGGCCGGCTTCGGTCCGGACAGCAAGAGCCAGGTCACCCTGCAGTACGAGAACGGCAAACCGGTTCGCGCCACGTCGGTCGTGGTGTCGACCCAGCATGCCGCGGAGCTGTCCCAGGATGAGGTGCATGACCTCGTCCTGCCGTTCGTCAAGGAGGTCCTGCCGGAGAGCTGGATCGACGCGGACACGACCTACTACATCAATCCAACGGGCCGGTTCGTGATCGGTGGACCGGATGGGGACTGCGGTCTGACCGGACGCAAGATCATCGTTGACACCTATGGCGGCGCGGCGCCGCACGGTGGCGGCGCGTTCTCCGGCAAGGATCCGACCAAGGTCGACCGCTCGGCGGCCTATGCGGCGCGCTGGGTCGCCAAGAACGTCGTGGCGGCCGGGCTTGCCGAGAAATGCACGATCCAGGTGTCCTATGCGATCGGCGTGTCGCATCCGCTGTCGGTGTATGTGAACACCCAGGGCACCGGCCAGGTCGACGAGGAGCGGCTGGCGACGGTGATCTCCGACATGGTCGACCTGTCGCCGCGCGGTATCCGTGAGCGACTGGCGCTCAGCAATCCGATCTACGGGCGCAGCGCCGCCTACGGCCATTTCGGTCGGACCCCGGACGACCAGGGCGGATTCACCTGGGAGCGCCTGGATCTGGTGGACGACCTGAAGTCCGCCTTTTGACGGCACGCTTCGGCGCGCCCCGAAACGGTCCATGACCCATCGCGACGATCCGACCGCCGGCCCGGGCTCGGGTGACGGCGACCGGCGGCTGTTTTTCGGGCGCCGCAAGGGACGGCCCCTGGCGGCCGCCATGCAGCGCCGGCTGGACCGCGATCTTGCCGGCCGGCTGGTGCCGCCGGCGACCGGGCAGCCTGAGGACCCGCGGCGCTGGTTTGCGCATGCCCCCGAGGCCGTGTGGCTGGAGATCGGCTTCGGTGGCGGCGAGCATCTGGCCTGGCAGGCGACCCGCAATCCCGGTATCGGCATCGTCGGCTGCGAGCCGTTCGTCAACGGGGTGGCATCGCTGCTGCGCCACCTCGAGGGCGCTGCCGATGACACGGTGCGCATTCACCCCGACGACGCCGGTGACGTGCTGCGTCGCCTGGCGCCGGAAAGCCTCCAGCGGATCTTCGTCCTGCATCCGGATCCCTGGCCGAAACGCCGTCACCATCCGCGCCGGATCATTCAGACCGAAACCGTATCCACCCTGCACCGACTGCTGGAACCGGGCGGCATTCTGCGGCTGGCGACCGATGACGCGGGGTATCTGGAGTGGATGCTGGCACGGCTGACGGCCCATCCCGGCTTGCAGTGGACCGGGACCTGCCTGGGCGACTTCCGCCTGCGCCCGGAGGACTGGCCGGAAACCCGCTACGAAGCGAAGGCCCGGCGCGAAGGTCGGCCACCGGCCTATCTCGAGTTCCGGAAGCTCGGCTGAACGTAGAGCACACTTGCGACGCCAGGGGTGTTGGGATATAGCAGGGCATCTTCAATCGTGTGTCGATAGGGGGTGGGCCGGGGGCCCACTTTTTTGTTGGTGCCATGGGTTTGTTGGCGCCAGGCGACCCGAGAGGGCGAGGACGCTAGGGTGGACGCGCAGGTCCGACGCATCGAAGGGATAGTCGGTCCGTCGATCGAGGCGATGGGGTTCGAACTGGTCAGGGTCATGATGACCGGGGGGCGTCGCCCCACCTTGCAGATCATGGCCGAACGCGCGGACGGATCGACGATAAACGTCGACGACTGCGCGGAAATCAGCCGAACCGTGTCGGCGGTACTGGATGTCGAGGACCCGATCTCTGGCGAGTACACCCTGGAGGTATCATCGCCCGGAATCGACCGCCCCCTGACCCGGTTGAAGGATTTTGAGCGGTTCGCCGGTTTCGACGCCCGTGTCGACCTGGCCGAACCGGTTGATGGAAGGAAGCGGTTCAGCGGCCCGCTGAAAGGTGTGGCGGCCGGTGAACGGATCCTGATCGAAGTGGAGCCCGAAGGTCTTGTCGAACTGCGGTTCGACCAAATCTCCAGGGCGAAGCTGGTGATGACGGACGCGCTGTTGGCGGCAACGGCAAACCGGGCTCCGGAAGTGAGCGGGGAGTGACCGGATCGCGGTCGGCGCAACAGCGCGCACGCAGAAGGATGTAGGGCAGGATGGACATCGCGACGCAACCGAAGCTTGAGCTGATTCAGATCGCCGACGTGGTCGCCCGCGACAAGGGCATCGACCGCGAGGAAGTGCTGATCGCCATGGAACAGGCGATTCAGAAGGCCGGTCGCTCGAAATACGGTCCGGACCACGACATCCGGGCGACGATCGATCGCCGGACCGGTGAGATCGAACTCAAGCGCTGCACCACCGTGGTTGAGGAGATCGAGGACGAGTTCGCCGAGATCACCCTCGAACAGGCGAAGAAGCGCGACCCGGCCCTGGAACTCGGCAGTGTGATCGAGGAGCCGCTGCCGCCGATCGACTTCGGCCGGATCGCCGCGCAGACCGCCAAGCAGGTGATCGTTCAGAAGGTCCGCGAGTTCGAGCGCAAGCGCCAGTTCGAGGAATATCAGGGCCGTGGCGGCGAGATCATCAACGGCGTCGTCAAGCGGGTCGAGTACGGCAATGTGACCGTCGAGATTCCGCGAGCCGAAGCGGTGCTGCGGCGCGATCGCTTGTTGCCGCGCGAGACGTTCCGCCAGGGCGATCGGATCCGGGCCTATATCGAGGACGTGCGCGAGGAGCAGCGCGGCCCGCAGATCTTCCTGTCGCGGACCCATCCGGAGTTCATGCGCCAACTGTTCCGTCAGGAGGTGCCGGAGGTCTATGACGGCATCATCGATATCAAGGCGGTCGCCCGCGACCCGGGCTCGCGGGCCAAGATCGCGGTGATCTCCTACGACAGCTCGATCGATCCGGTTGGCGCCTGTGTCGGTATGCGCGGCTCGCGCGTTCAAGCCGTCGTCGGCGAACTGCAGGGCGAGAAGATCGACATCATTCCCTGGTCCGAGGATCCCGCCACTTTCGTGGTGAACGCGCTGGCCCCGGCCGAGGTGACCAAGGTCGTGCTGGACGAGGAAGCGGGCCGGATCGAAGTGGTCGTTCCGGATGAGCAGCTGTCGCTCGCGATCGGCCGCCGCGGCCAGAACGTCCGTCTCGCATCGATGCTCACCGGCTGGGACATCGACATCCTCACCGAGCAGGAGGAGTCGGATCGCCGCCGCGAGGAGTTCCGTCAGCGGTCCGAGACCTTCATCGAAGCCCTGGACATCGATGACGTGATCGCCGGCCTGCTGGTGGCGGAGGGTTTCGCCTCGGTCGAGGAGATCGCCTATACGGCGGTTGAGGACCTGGCCGAGATCGAAGGCTTCGACAGCGATATCGCCGAGGAACTGCAGGCCCGGGCCTACAACTACGTGGAGGCCGAGCGCGAGCGCTTGGACGCGCGGCGCGTCGAACTCGGCGTGACGGATGAACTGGCGGCCCTCGACGCATTCTCGCCGAGCATGCTGGTGACCCTTGGGGAAAACGATGTGAAGACCATCGACGACCTGGGTGACCTGGCGAGCGACGAGCTGCGTGAGATCCTGCCGGATGCCGGGTTTGACGAAGAGACGGCGAACGAGATCATCATGGCCGCTCGGGCCCACTGGTTCGACGACGACGAGGCCGCCGGGGAGGCCGCCGGGGAGGCCACCGGCGAAACCGGGGTGGACGGCGGCGGCGAGGAGAGCGATCCTGAGCAGCCGGCATGAGCCTCGGTCCGGTGAATCGGAACTCACGCGGGCGTGCCTCGTTACCCGGGAGCGGCAGCCGCGCAGTGGGCTGATCCGATTTGTCGTCGGCCCGGAGGCGGTGATCGTTCCGGACGTGGATGAACGCCTGCCGGGCCGGGGCCTCTGGGTTGCGGCGGACCGGCAGACGCTCCGCCAGGCCGTCGAGAAGCGAATGTTCGCGCGCGCGGCCCGGCAGTCGGTCACCGTCGATCCGGATCTGGTCGAGCGGGTGGAAGGTCTGCTGGCGCGGCGCTGCGTCGAGGCTTTGTCGCTGGCGCGGCGGTCCGGGGCGGCGGTGAGCGGCCATACCAAGGTCCGTCAGGCCCTTGAGGCCAAGCGCCGGGGCGTCCTGGTCGAAGCGTCCGACGGGGCTGAAGATGGACGGGCCCGGTTGCGGGCCCTGGCGACGGGCCGGCCGGTGGTCTCCTGCCTGAGTTCAGGTGAGATCGCCGCGGCTTTCGGGCGGGATCATGCGGTCCACGCGTTCGTGGACTCCGCGGGTCCGGGCGGCGGCCTTGCCGCCCGCCTGGAAACGGATGGCGCTCGGCTCGCAGGTTTGCGGGGCGAACGTGAGGCGCCCGGCTTGGAAAACCGGGCGGGTATGTGTATTCAGGGCGCCACGCAGTGATGGCCTGCCCGTTGACGGATGGATGACGTGGGCAAAGACGATATGTCGAGCACCAACGAACAGGATGGCAAGAAGAAGCTGAGCTTGGGCTCGGGACGCGGAAAGCTGTCCCTGGGCAAGTCCGTCGAGACGGGCCAGGTCAAGCAGAGCTTCTCGCACGGGCGCTCCAAGACGGTGCAGGTCGAAGTGCGCCGCCGCCGGACAGCTGTGCCGTCGCCGGCCGCACGCGATGGAGCGGCACCGGCCAAGGCCGGCGCTGCGAAAGGCGGGCGGGAGCTGACAGCCGAGGAGCGCGCCGCGCGCACCCGCGCGCTTCAGGAAGGTGCCCGGCGCCCGGATCGTCCGGAAGACGGCCCGATCGACGAAGCGGCCCCCGTGGCGGCCCCGAAAGTCGAGGCCGCGGATGTGCAGCCGGAGGCCGAGGCCGTTCCGGAAGCACCGGTGGATCGGCGCCAGGCCGAGCTCGACGAGTTGCGCAAGATCGAGGATGCCGAGGCGGCCGAAAAGGCGGCTGAGTCGACGCGCCTTGCCGAGGAAGAGGCGGCCCGCCAGGCCAAGGCGGCGGCCGAGCGCGCGACCGCCCGGCTCGAGCGGGAAGCCTCGCCGGGTGGGCCCGCGGACCGGCCTGCTGAGCCGACCAGTGAAGAGGACGAGCGTCGTCGCAAGACGACCCGCGAGGCGCCGAAGCGCACGCCGCGCGGGCGGGGAGCCAATGAGCCCCGGCGCCGTCAGGGCAAACTGACCATCTCCGACGCATTGAGCGATGACAGCGGTCGCGTGCGGTCGCTGGCTTCGGTCCGCCGCGCCCGCGAACGCGAGCGTCACCGTCAACGCGCCGAGGGCGGCGAGCAGGCCAAGCAGGTCCGCGATGTGACCATCCCCGAGACCATCACGGTGCAGGAACTGGCCAACCGGATGGCCGAACGCTCGGGCGAGGTCGTCAAGTCCCTGATGAAGATGGGCGTGATGGCGACCATCAACCAGACGATCGACGCCGACACCGCCGAACTGATCGTTCAGGAGTTCGGGCACCGGGTCCGCCGGGTCGCCGAATCCGATGTCGAGCTCGGCATGCGGGGCGAAGAGGACAAGACCGAGGATCTGCGTCCCCGGCCGCCGGTGGTGACCGTCATGGGCCACGTCGATCACGGCAAGACCTCGCTTCTGGATGCCATTCGTCAGGCCGATGTGGCGTCCGGCGAGGCCGGTGGGATCACCCAGCACATCGGCGCCTATCAGATTGCCGTGCCGTCGGGCGACAAGATCACCTTCATCGACACTCCGGGCCACGAGGCCTTCACCGAGATGCGGGCGCGGGGCGCCAACGTCACCGACATTGTCGTGCTGGTGGTCGCTGCCGATGACGGCATCATGGCCCAGACCATCGAAGCCATCCGCCACGCCAAGGCGGCGGAGGTTCCGGTCATCGTTGCGGTCAACAAGATCGACAAGCCCGATGCGGATCCCCAGCGGGTGCGCACCGAGCTGTTGCAGCACGATATCGTCGTCGAGGACATGGGCGGTGATGTGCAGACCGTCGATGTGTCGGCGATCACCAAAGAGGGCATCGACACCCTGCTGGAGGCGATCTCCCTGCAGTCCGAGGTGCTGGAACTGAAAGCCAATCCGGAGCGCTCGGCCGCCGGTGTCGTGGTCGAGGCGAAAGTCGAGCGCGGCCGCGGGTCGGTGGCGACGGTGCTGGTTCAGGGTGGCACCCTGCGCGCCGGCGATGTGTTCGTGGCGGGCGCCGAATGGGGCCGGGTGCGCGCCCTGATCAACGATCGCGGCGAGCAGGTCGATGCGGCCGGGCCGAGTGAACCGATCGAGGTGCTCGGCCTCCAGGGCACGCCGACGGCCGGCGACGAGTTCGTGGTCGTGGAGCACGAGAGCCGGGCCCGCGAAATCGCCGACTATCGCCAGCGCCAGATCCGCGAAAAGAGCGCGACGGCCGGTGCGCGCGGCACGGTCGAGCAGATGCTGTCGGCAATCAAGTCCGGCGAAGCCCAGGAATTGCCGCTGGTCATCAAGACCGACGTTCACGGGTCGCTCGAGGCGATCCGCGCGACCCTGGAGAAGCTGGAAACGGATCTGGTCAAGCCGCGGATCCTGCATGGCGCCGTTGGCGGGATCAGCGAGTCGGACATCTCGCTGGCTTCGGCCTCGGGTGGCGTCATCATCGGCTTCAACGTCCGCGCCAATCCGCAGGCCCGCGACATGGCGCGCCGGGACGGCCTGGATATCCGCTACTACTCGATCATCTATGACCTGATCGACGACGTGAAAACCCTGCTGACGGGCATGTTGGCACCGGAGCTCAAGGAAGAGTTCATCGGCTATGCGGAGATCCGCCAGTTGTTCAACATCACCAAGGTCGGCAAGGTCGCCGGGTGCATGGTGACCGACGGGATCATCAAGCGCGGCTGCAACGTACGGCTGCTGCGCGACAACGTCGTGATCCACGAAGGCACGCTCAAGACCCTCAAACGCTTCAAGGACGAGGTCCGCGAGGTCCGCGAGGGCTACGAGTGCGGCATGGCGTTCGAGAACTACGACGACATCCGCGAGAGCGATCAGATCGAGTGCTTCGAGGTGAAGGAAGTCGCCCGGACGCTCGAGCAGGTTCAGCAGGAGGCGTCCGCCGGCTGAGGCGGTGCCTGAACGCGGGAACCCGACCATGTCGAGACGCGAGGAGGCCCGAACCGGGCCGAGCCAGCGGCAATTGCGTGTGGGCGAAGAGATTCGCCGGGTCCTGGCACGGATGCTGGAACGCGGCGAACTCCATGAGCCGGCGCTCGCCTCCGGTCGCATCACCTTGTCCGAAGTGAGCATCTCTCCGGACCTGCGCAACGCCACCGTCTGGGTGGTGCCGCCGGTCGACGGGGATGTCCGCGTCATCCTCGACGCGCTGTCCCGGCTGTCGGGTCGGCTCGGTGGCCTGCTGGCGCGCGAGTTGCGGATGAAATACGCTCCCCGGCTCAAGTTCAAGCGTGATGTGGCTTTCTATACCGCGCGCCGCATGGACGCTCTGCTGAACGATCCGGTGGTGCGCCGGGACGTGGAATCCGGCGCCGAATTGGACGACGGGGCGGCGGCAGATGGGGTGGCAGGGGAGCGCAATGAGTCGTAGACGGCGCGGACGGGCCGTCCACGGCTGGGTTCTGCTGGACAAACCGGCCGACGTCACCTCGACCCAGGCCGTGGCGGCGGTGCGTCGGGTGTTCGATGCCGCGAAAGCTGGACATGCCGGCACTCTGGACCCGCTGGCAACCGGTGTGCTTCCGGTTGCGCTCGGCGAAGCCACCAAGACCGTTCCCTACGTCATGGACGCGTCGAAAGACTACGAGTTCTCCGTACGGTGGGGCGAAGCGCGGTCGACGGACGATGCCGAAGGCGACGTCGTCGCAACCAGTGCGGTGCGGCCCGACCGGGAAGCGATCCTCGCCGCCTTGGGCGCCTTTGTCGGCGAGATCGAACAGGTTCCACCGCGGTATTCGGCGATCAAAGTGGATGGCGCGCGCGCCTACGACCTTGCCCGATCAGGCGAGACTGTCGCACTTGAATCCCGGGTGATCGAGGTCTTCCGCTTCGATCTGGTCGAGGTTTTGGGCCCGGACGAGGCGCGGTTCCAGGTGCAGTCGGGCAAAGGCGCCTATATGCGCGCGCTGGCACGAGACCTGGCGGAGTCGCTTGGCACCTATGGCCATATCCGCGACCTCCGCCGCCTGCGCGTCGGCCCATTCGACATCGCACGCTCGATTTCGCTGGATTCCTTGTCCGCCCTGATGCATAACCCCGCGGCTTTAGAGCACCTTTGGCCTGTTGAGACCGCGCTGGACGGCATCCCGGCGCTGGCCCTGAGAGGCCCAGAGGCGATGTCGCTGCGCAATGGTCAGGGCGTTCCGGTCTATCGATCGGTCGACCGGGACCGGTTCGGCGATCTGCACGAGGGCGATCTGGTCTACGCCACCGACGGCGTCAGCCCGGTCGCGATCGCGCGGATCGAGGACGGCGCCATTCGTCCCGTTCGGGTGCTGAACCTCTAGACCGAAGGAGAGGACGATGTCGATTACGCAGGACCGCAAGGCCGAGCTGATCAAGGAATACGGCACCAAGGAAGGCGACACCGGCTCCCCGGAAGTTCAGGTCGCCATTCTGAGCGAGCGGATCGTGAACCTGACCGAGCATATGAAGACCCATAAGCACGACTTCCACTCGCGCCGGGGCCTTCTGATGCTGGTGGGTCAGCGTCGCCGGTTGCTCGACTACCTGAAGCGCAAGAGCAACGAGCGCTACAGCACGCTGATCGGCCGTCTCGGCATCCGCCGCTGACACCCGACGTCTCGTCTCGCGCGCGAGACGAACCCCCGCGACAGTACCGCACGCCATCGCGCCGGCCCGTCCGGCGCGAACCGGCATGCCTTCAATTTCGCGCTTCCGACAATTGACCCTGCGCATGGTTCATGCCATGTCACGTCTGCGCAAAGATGGAAGAAAAACCGAAGGGTTGCCGCAGGGGCGCCATGACGCATGAAGGCGTCCGATTTCCGTTAATCGCTAGTGCGAGTGCGTTTTGCCGCCGACGTAGCGCCGTCGGCGGCCGCACGTGTTGATGGCGTCGCGGGCCGGGTCCCGGCCGCACGCCGCATCGCAGGAACGGAACACACGAGCTGCGGCAGATTAAGTTGAGGAAGACGACGATGTTCGAAGTTTATCGCAAGGAAGTCGAGTGGGGCGGCCGGACGCTGACCCTGGAAACCGGCAAGATGGCCCGTCAGGCGGACGGCGCGGTTCTGGCCCGGTATGGCGACACCGCCGTACTGTGCACCGTTGTTGCGGCGAAGACGCCCCGGCCGGGCATCGATTTCTTTCCCCTGTCCGTGCATTACCAGGAAAAGACCTACGCCGCCGGCAAGATTCCGGGCGGCTTCTTCAAGCGCGAAGGCCGCCCCTCCGAGAAGGAGACGCTGACCTCGCGCCTGATCGACCGACCGATCCGCCCGCTGTTCGTCAAAGGCTTCAAGAACGAGACCCAGGTCATCTGCACCGTTCTGGCTCACGACCTCGAGAACGATCCGGACATCGTCGCGATGGTCGGCACCTCGGCCGCGCTCACGATCTCGGGCGTGCCGTTCCTCGGCCCGATCGGCGGCGCCCGGGTTGGCTTCAAAGACGGCGCGTATGTGCTGAACCCGTCCATGGAAGCGACCAAGGAAAGCGAACTGGACCTGGTGGTGGCCGGGACCCAGGAAGGCGTCCTGATGGTTGAGTCGATGGCATCGGAGCTGTCCGAGGACGTGATGCTCGGTGCTGTGACCTTCGGCCACGAGAGCTTCCAGCCGGTCATCGATGCGATCATCGAACTGGCCGAGGCGGCGGCCAAGGATCCGATGGACCTGCCGGAGAGCTCGGTCGACGCCGACGGCATCCGCGGCAAACTTGAAGCGGCCGGCAAGGCGGATCTGAACGCCGCCTATGACGAGCCGAACAAGACCGAGCGCCAGAACAAGGTCTCGGCGGCCAAGGAGAAGGCGCTCGAGGCGATCGAGGACGAGTCCGAATTCGACGCCGCCAAGGGCCTGCTCAAGGACATCGAGAGCGACATTGTACGGGGCCGGATTCTGGATACCGGGCAGCGCATCGACGGCCGCGATACCAAGACCGTGCGCCAGATCGTCGCCGAGGTCGGGGTGCTGCCCCGCACCCACGGCTCGTCGCTGTTCACCCGCGGCGAGACCCAGGCGATGGTGGTGGCGACCCTCGGCACCGGCCAGGACGAGCAGATCATCGACGCGCTCGAAGGCGAGTACCGCGAGCACTTCCTGCTGCACTACAACTTCCCGCCATATTCGGTGGGTGAAGCGGGCCGCGTCGGTTCGCCGGGCCGGCGCGAAATCGGTCACGGCAAGCTGGCCTGGCGGGCCATCCGGCCGCTGCTGCCGAGCAAGGAAGCCTTCCCGTACACCCTGCGGGCGGTCTCCGAGATCACCGAATCCAACGGCTCGTCGTCGATGGCGACGGTCTGCGGCACCTCGCTGTCACTGATGGACGCTGGTGTGCCACTGCCGCGGCCGGTTGCCGGCATCGCCATGGGTCTGATCAAGGAAGGCGAGAAGTTCGCGGTGCTGTCGGACATCCTCGGTGACGAGGATCACCTGGGCGACATGGACTTCAAGGTCGCCGGCACCGACAAGGGTATCACCGCGCTGCAGATGGACATCAAGATCACGTCCATCACCAAGGAGATCATGCAGGTCGCGCTGGATCAGGCGAAAGACGGCCGCCTGCACATCCTGGGCGAAATGGCGAAGGCGATCTCGGCGGCCCGTGAAGGGGTCTCCGACACCGCGCCGAAGATGACGACGATGAAGATCCCGGTCGACAAGATCCGCGACGTCATCGGCTCGGGCGGCAAGGTGATCCGCGAGATCTGCGACACCACCGGGGCAAAGATCGACATCGACGACGACGGGTCGGTCAAGATCGCCGCGGTCGAGCAGTCCGCGTTGGACGCTGCCTACAAGTGGGTGCACTCGATCGTCGCGGAGCCCGAGGTCGGCGTGATCTACGACGGAACCGTCGTGAAGGTTCTGGACTTCGGGGCCTTCGTGAACTTCCTCGGCCCGCGTGACGGACTGGTCCACATCAGCCAGCTGGTCGCCAACAAGCGGCCGGAGACCGTCACCGAAGTCGTCAAGGAAGGCGACAAGGTGAAGGTCAAGGTCATCGGTTTCGACGACCGCGGCAAGGTCAAGCTGTCGATGAAGGTTGTCGACCAGGAGACCGGTGAAGACCTCGAAGCCAAAGCGGCCGAGTAAGGCACCAGACCGCTCCGAGAGATCGGCCCGAGCGATCGGCCCGAAAGATCAGAATGGCACGGACGGGAGGACCGAAATGGCGCAGGCCCCGCGTTTCGGTCCTCCCTTCGCTGACTCTCCCCGGCTGCTCGGCCATCGCGGGGCGGCGACGCTCGCCCCGGAAAACACCTTGGCCGCGATCCGGGCGGCGGCCGCGGCGGGTCTGCGCTGGATCGAGATCGACGCCAAACTGGCGGCCGACGGCGTGCCCGTCCTCATGCATGACAAGACGCTGGACCGCACGACCACGGCCACCGGGCCGGCGGCGGCGCGACCCTCGACCGAACTGACAGGCCTCGACGCGGGGTCCTGGTTCGGTGCGGACGGGCCCGACGCCGGCCGGTTTGCCGGCGAAACGGTGCCCACGCTCGCCCAATGCCTGGGCTTGTGCCGCGATCTCGGACTTTCCCTGAACATCGAGGTAAAGCCTGACGACGGCGCGGAGGAGTCGACGGCGGCAGCGGTTCTCGAGACCCTCGACGCCGAGGGTTGGACCGCCGATGACGGCGTTCTCATCAGTTCGTTCAAACCGGCGGCCGTGCGCGTCGTGCGTGATGTCGCACCGGACTACCGGCGCGGGCTGCTGATCTGGGAGTTCCCGCAAGGCTGGCGGGAGGCGGCGACCGACCTCGGGGTCCAGGCGGTGCTGCCCAACCAGCTCTCGTTGCAGTCAGCGGAGCACGTCGCTCAAGTCATCGATGGCGGTTGGGTGCCGATGACCTTCACCGTCAACGACGCCGATCGGGCCCGTCAGCTCTACGACTGGGGGGTCGTGGGGATCGTGACCGACGATCCGCTGGCATTGAAGGGACTCTAGATCGGATCCCGTTGCGGCCGGAACATTGCGGGTTCCGGCACACCATGTGAATCCAAGCTAGGTCAGCGGTTTAGAGCACAATTGCCGGTCGCGGAACGCCTGGCGTCAGCCCTCGCTCGGGCCGTTCACCCGGTCGGCGCGTGGAATGGCGACGGAATGGAAGCCGCCGTCGACATGCATGACTTCACCGGTCACACCCGACGACAGGTCGGACAGCAGATACAGGCCAGCCCGGCCGACTTCCTCCAGGGCGGCGTTGCGGCCGAGCGGTGCCGCCTTCTCGGCGAACCGGAACGTGTAGCGGGCATCGGCGATCGCCGAGCCCGCCAGGGTCCGCATCGGACCGGCGGAGATCGCGTTGACCCGCACCCCGTCGGGGCCGAGATCAGCGGCCAGGTAGCGCACGCTGGCCTCCAGTGCCGCCTTGGCGACCCCCATCACGTTGTAGTTCGGTGTGCTGCGTTCCGCCCCGAGATAGGACAGGGTCAACAGGCTGCCACCGGACCGCATCAGCGGTGTGGTCCGTTGGGCCAGGGCTGTGAACGAGTAGCAGGACATGTCCATCGTGTTGCGGAAGTTCTCGCGGCTGGTGTCGTAGTATTTGCCCTTCAGCTCCGTCTTGTCGGAGTAGGCGACCGCGTGAACCGCGAAATCAAGCTGGCCCCAGCGGCTTTCCAGCTGTGCGGCGACGGCGTCCAGCGATGCGTGATCGGTGACATCGCAGGGCATTACCAGGTTGGAGCCGACCGATTCCGCAAGCGGTTCGACCCGACGTTGGATGCTGTCGTTCTGGTAGGTGAACGCGAGTTCCGCCCCGTGGGCGGCAACCGCAGCAGCGATCCCCCAGGCGATCGACCGATCGTTGGCGACGCCGATGATGAGGCCGCGCTTGCCAGCCATGATCGGTTGCGGGGAAGCATGGTCGGTCATCGAGATCCAGTTCCTGCATCGGGCGACCGCCAGGACAGGCGGACGGGCGGGCTGTTTCGGCCGGTCAGGCGTCCGGCTGGCGGAGGGCGAGAACGGCGTTCGTGCCTCCGAAACCGAAGCTGTTCGAGAGCGCGAGGTTGATCAGTTGCTCGGGCATCGGAGTCTGCACGATCGGCAGGTCCCCGGCTTCCGGCTCCAGGGTCTCGATGTTGATCGATGGGGCGATGAAGCCCTCCGACATCATCAGCAAGGTGTAGATCGCCTCGTGGACACCGGCCGCCCCCTGGCTGTGGCCGGTCATCGACTTGGTCGAGCTGATGAACGGCACCCGGTTGTATCCGCGGAACACTTCCGAGATCGCTTCCAGCTCCTTGAGGTCACCGACCGGGGTGCTGGTGCCGTGGGTGTTGATGTAGTCAACCGGTTCGGTGATGCCGTCGAGTGCCATCTGCATGCAGCGCACCGCCCCTTCGCCGGAGGGCGCAACCATATCGGCGCCGTCGGAAGTGGCGCCGTAGCCGACGATCTCAGCGTAGATCTTCGCACCCCGAGCCTTGGCGTGCTCCAGCTCCTCGAGAACCACCACGCCACCGCCGCCGGCGATCACAAACCCGTCGCGGTTGGCGTCATAGGCCCGAGAGGCACGTTCCGGGGTGTCGTTGAACTTCGACGACAGGGCGCCCATGGCATCGAACAGCACCGACAGGGTCCAGTGCAGCTCTTCACCGCCGCCGGCGAATACCACGTCCTGCTTGCCGAGCTGGATCAGTTCGGACGCGTTTCCGATGCAGTGCGCGCTGGTCGAGCAGGCTGAGCTGATCGAATAGCTTTGGCCCTTGATCTTGAAGACCGTCGAGAGGTTTGCGGAATTTGTCGACGACATGACCCGCGGCACCATGTACGGCCCCACCCGTTTCGGGCCCTTGTCGCGCGCGGTATCGAAGGCCTGCATCATGTTGCGGGTCGACGGCCCGCCTGACCCCATGATCAGACCGGTGCGCGGATTCGAGACGTCCTCTGTCTCCAGGCCGCTGTCAGCGATCGCCTCGACCATCGCGATGTAGTTGTAGGCCGCACCATCGCCCATGAAACGCAACAGCTTGCGGTCGATATGATCGGCGGGATCGAGCTTGAGCGATCCGTGGACATGGCTGCGGAACCCCATCTCCTGGTATTCCGGGGCGAAGGTGATGCCTGAGCGCCCAGCTTTGAGCGACGCGGTTACCTCCGCCTTGTCGTTCCCAATCGAAGAGACGACACCAATTCCGGTGACGACGACACGGCGCATTTCGGTCTCCGTCAGGCGGTCGCGGTGGCGGGATTGGCGATCAGGCCGACGCGGATGTCCTTCGCCTCGAAGACGCGCTCGCCGTCGGAATCCACCCAGCCGTCAGCGATGCCGAGGAACAGTTTTCGGCTGATCACCCGCTTCAGGTCCAAATGGTATCTGACCAGTTTGGCGGTCGGCAGGATCTGGCCGGTGAACTTGACCTCGCCGACCGAGAGCGCCCGCCCGGCGCCCGGGCCACCCAGCCAACCGAGCGTAAAGCCCAGCAACTGCCAGAGCGCATCCATGCCGAGGCAACCGGGCATCACCGGATCGTCCTCGAAATGGCAGGGGAAGAACCAGAGGTCCGGCTTGATATCCAGCTCCGCCTCGACTTCACCCTTGCCGTTGGCGCCACCCTCATCGGTGATGTTGGTGATCCGGTCGAACATCAGCATCGGCGGCAGGGGCAGCCGAGCGTTGCCGGGTCCGAACAACTTCCCGTGGGCGCAATCGAGTAAGTCCTTGTAGGAGAAGCTGCTCTGCTTCTTGACGTCCAATGCCGGCCTCGCCGCTGGTTGCTAATGAAGAACGGGCCGGCCCCTCAATTCTCGGGAGTCAGCATCGACGAAGAAAACCACATCGCGCCTCGGCATGCAAAGGCCGCGCGTTGCCTTCGAAGCGGCTTCATAATAGCGGTTTGTAGCTGTGTAACGCTAACTGCGTGCGGATAGAAGGGAATGTCTTCAAGGCCATTCGCCGCCGCCCTGGACCTGTTGCGCGGAGCCGGACTGCGGCCCACCCGCCAGCGACTGTCGCTTGCGCGCCTGCTGTTCGACGGCGCAACCCGCCACGTGACGGCCGAACAGCTGCACTCCGAGGCCGAGCGTTCCGGCGTCCAGGTGTCCCTGGCTACGGTCTACAACACCTTGAACCAGTTCAAGGATGCCGGACTTTTGCGGGAAGTGGTGGTTGAGGCCGGCCGCTCCTATTTCGACACCAACGTTTCAGCCCATCATCATTTCTTCGACGTCGACTCCGGGCAGCTGACGGATATTCCGGCCGAGCAGATCACGCTGGGCGCGCTGCCCGACGCGCCGGCCGGCGCGGCGGTTGAACGGGTCGACGTGATCGTTAGGACCCGTTCCTGACCTTCAATCAAATACGAACATAATCAAACAGTTAGTGTTCATTTTTGACGCGGTCAAATACAGTTGACCGGCTTGTACGGCTGTCCCTATGGTCTGCCGGGCTTTCCGGTGGCCGTACCCGGGTGGATGGCAGGCACCGTTGTCCACTCTGACCCACCGTCGTCGCGTGGAGAATCCGATGTCGCAGCTCAGCGGTTCAAAGACCGAACAGAACCTGAAAGACGCCTTTTCGAGCGAGTCCCAGGCCAATCGGCGGTATCTCTACTTCGCGCAGAAGGCTGATATTGAAGGCTACAACGACATCGCGGCGGTTTTCCGGTCGACCGCCGAGGGCGAAACCGGCCACGCCCATGGCCATCTCGACTATCTCCAGGAAGTGGGCGACCCGGCGACCGGCGAGCCGATCGGCCGGACCGAGGCCAATCTGAAGGCGGCAATCGCCAGTGAGACCCACGAGTACACCGACATGTATCCCGGGATGGCGCGGACGGCGCGCGAAGAGGGTTTCGATGAGGTCGCCGACTGGTTCGAAACCCTGGCCAAGGCCGAGAGAAGCCACGCCGGCCGGTTTCAGAAGGCCCTGGATTCGATCGACGACTGACGACGACTGCGGTTGGCGGCTCGGGCCAAGGAGAGTCCCCGCATGGCCGAAGGCAGTCTGGACGCGCCGATCCGCCATCCCGTGCCCTGGCAGGACGCCGACTTCTACGACGCGGCCCTGCTCGATGACGAACTGCGGCGCGTCTTCGACATCTGCCATGGCTGTCGACGCTGCTTCAATCTGTGCGACAGCTTTCCCAGGTTGTTCGATCTGATCGACGGGTCGGATTCGGGTGAACTGGACACGGTTTCAAGCGCGGCTTTCGGGCCGGTCGTGGATGCCTGCACGCTGTGTGACATGTGCTTCCTGACGAAATGTCCCTACGTGCCGCCGCACGCGTTTAACCTCGACTTTCCGCACCTGATGCTGCGCTATCGCGCCGTCGGGATGCGCGAGCACGGGATTCCCTGGGCCGACCGGCAGATTGCGCAGACCGACCGCAACGGCGAAATGGCTCGGGCTGTCAGCCTGGTGGCGAACTGGGCGGCGAAGCCTGGGAACCGCGCGACGCGGCCGCTGCTGGAATCGGCCTTGGGCATCCACCGCGACGCGGCGATCCCGCGCTTCGAGAGCCGTCCGCTGACGCTGCGCGCGAAGAGCGACATCCCCGTGGTGAATACCGAAGCGCCGGCTTTCGGGCGCAGGGCGGTGCTCTACGCGACCTGCTTCTCGAACTACAACAATCCAGAGATTGGCGCGGCGGCGCGGCGGGTTCTGGCGCATAACGGGGTCACGACCGAGGTGGTCTACCCGTCCTGCTGCGGCATGCCCCAGCTCGAGCAGGGCGATGTCGAACAGGTCGCGGTCAATGCCCACGCGGTCGCCCGGATGCTGAAGCCCTGGATCGCCGACGGTTACGATGTGATCGCGCTGGTGCCGTCCTGCGCCCTGATGCTGAAGTTTCAATGGCCGCTGCTGGCGCCCGATGATCCGGAGGTGCAGGCACTCGCCCAGGCCGCCCGTGATATCGACGAGTACATGGTGGAGATCGCCCGCAGGGAAGGCCTGGCGGACGGACTGTCGGCCATCGACGGCGGCATCACCGTCCACATCCCCTGCCATTCTCGGGCGCAGAACGTCGGGCAGAAGACGGCCGAGCTCCTGAAGCTGATCCCCGGCGCAGCCATCGAGGTGATCGAGCGTTGCTCCGGCCATGGCGGATCCTGGGGCGTGAAGAAAGACAACTTCGAAACGGCCTTGAAGGTCGGCAGGCCGGTGGCCAAACAGGCCCGCAAGTCGGCCAACCCATACCTGGTATCGGGCTGCCCGTTGGCGGCCGAGCACATTCTCCAAGGCATGCACCGCATCGATGACGATGCTCCGTTGCCGGCGCGCACCCATCACCCGATCGAGCTTCTGGCGATGGCCTACGGGCTGCAGCCGGGGGCGGAGTCGTGAACCGCAGGGACAGAGCCGGCATGGCCAAGGAAATCACCCGCACCGACATCATGGACATGGGCGAGTATGCCGAGGTCCGGATGGCGCGCCGCCGCGAACTGGTGCCGATCAAGCGCGACAGACGCGTCCCGCTCGGACCCTATGCCACGTTCTATTTCGAGAACTACGACACGATGTGGCTGCAGGTGCACGAGATGCTCTACATCGAACGCGGTGGCGATGAGCAGATCCCCGATGAGCTGGCGGCCTACAACCCACTGATTCCCAAGGGTCGGGAACTCGTGGCGACGCTGATGTTCGAGATCACCAATCCGACGACCCGCAAGACCTTCCTCGCGGGCATGGGTGGTGTCGAAGAGACCTGTTTCCTGACGGTGGGTGGCGCGGAGATCGTCGCCGTGGCGGAACAGGATGTCGACCGGACCACGGCCGACGGCAAGGCGTCGGCGGTGCAGTTCCTCCACTTTCCGTTCACCGATGCTCTGGTCGAGGCGTTCCGGGCTCCGGACGCAGCCGTTGTTCTCGGGGTGAAACATCCGAACTATCCGCATATGACCCAGCTGTCGGCGGCGACGATCGCGGCTCTGTCGCAGGATTTCGACTAGATCGGATCATGTTCTGTCGGAACCCATGGGTTCCGACAGAACATGTGAATTCATTCTAAATCAGAAAGTTAGAGTCGATTCGCCGGTCGGAGGGATCGCCGTCTCCGCTCAGCGCTGAGTCGACTCCTCGACACTGACGCCCCACAGGTCGTTGCGGTTCAACCAGCCGTCGATGCCGGCGACCTCGACCTCGCACCAGCCGTCCTCGCACGCGTCGAGCCAGCCGATGACGCCCGGTTCAAGCCGCGCCACGGGTGGGCCGCTCTCCGCCGGTTCCCGGCGCAGCAGACGGACAGCGCCGGTGACGATGATCGTCCGCCGGCCCGACAACATCGACTGGTGAACCCAGCCCTCGGTGCCCTCGTGATCGCGGATCTTCCGCCAGGTATCGAATTCGGCGACCACCTGGACCGGCAGATTCGGGCGTTGAAAGACCCATTCGATAGGGTACCGCACGCCGGGTCCCGTCCGCGCGTTGACCTCGCGTGCGCGCAGGGTCACGTAGCGGGGGACCGGCAGGCCGGTCTCGGTTCCCACCGTGCGCACCGGGCTGTTCGTGCCGGTCTGAGCGGCCGCCCGGCCGGCCGCGCCGGGCTCCGGCATCCCGGCCAACGCCAGGGCGCAGACCAGCACAAGCACGCGCATTGCCAGCTGCGGAAGGGACGGAATGACCGGCATCATGGCGCTATCCATGGCGTTCGTTCGGGGGCGTCACTACAATATAAGCTCGGGTGGACGAGGCGTCATCGCATGAAGCGGAACCGGGTGATGACAGGACGACGCGTCCCTGCTACCCCCAGTGGTCGTGGGGAAAACGGCCTAGATCGCAGGCTCTTCGGTGATCGGGAGTAGAACATGCCGCACACGAAACAACGCGTTGTGGTGACGAGGAAACTGCCCGACTCGGTCGAAACCCGGATGATGGAGCTGTTCTCCGTCGAGTTGAACCTGGACGACCGGGCGATGACGCGAGACCAGCTCGAGGAGGCGGTGCGCGATTGCGATGTCCTGGTTCCGACCGTCACCGATCGGATCGACGCTGGTCTGATCGAGCAGGCCGGAGACCGTCTGAAGCTGATCGCGTCGTTCGGAACCGGCGTCGACCACATCGATCTGCGTGCCGCCAAAACGCGGGGCATCACCGTCACCAATACGCCGGGGGTGCTGACCGAGGACACGGCCGACATGACCATGGCGCTGATCCTGGCGGTTCCGCGCCGGGTCGTGGAAGGCACCGCGCTGATGGCCTCGGGCAAATGGACCGGCTGGTCGCCGACCGGCATGCTCGGCCACCGCATCCACGGCAAGCGGCTTGGCATCGTCGGGATGGGGCGGATCGGCCAGGCGGTGGCCCGGCGGGCGCGGGGATTCGGGCTGTCGGTGCACTATCACAACCGCAAGCCGGTCCATCCGGATATCGAAGAGGAACTGGAGGCGACCTACTGGGACAACCTGGACCAGATGGTGGCGCGGATGGATATCCTGTCGCTGAACTGCCCGCACACGCCGGCGACCTATCACCTGATCAACGCGCGGCGCATCCAGCAGATGCAGCCGCACGCCTATATCGTGAACACCGCCCGGGGCGAGGTGATCGACCAGTCCGCCCTGATCCAGGCGCTGAAGGAACGGCGGATCGCCGGCGCCGGGCTCGACGTCTACGAGCACGAACCGAAGGTTGCCGATGATCTCCTGCGCCTCGACAACGCGGTGCTGCTGCCGCACATGGGCTCGGCGACGATCGAGGGCAGACTGGAGATGGGGGAAAAGGTGATCATCAACATCAAGACGTTTGTCGATGGTCACACGCCCCCGGACTGGGTTATCGAAACGATGTTATGAACGACGGAGTCCCGGTATTTCGGACCGGCATAGCGCAATGTCGATCGCCATCGAGGACTTGCTGAGACACCAGGATCCGGACCCGTTTCGGCGGCTTCTGGACTATTGGCTGGAGCGCCGCGCCGGTCGTTTATTGCCCGCCTACACCGACATCGACCCGGTCGACATCCCTTGGGCGCTGTCGCGGGTCTACATCGTCCAGGCGCTGGCGGACGGCGACTTCGTATACCGGCTCGCCGGCGAGGAGATCGCCCAACGCTACGGCCGCTGCCTCAAGGGCGCACGCATCGAGGACCTGTTCGTTGGTCCGGCGGCCCGCGCCATCCGCGAGCGCTGGCGCCAGGTGGTGGACGGTCCGGCGGCCTACTTCTCGGCGAGCGAGCACCCCACGAAAGGTGACGTACTGGTGGGGCGGCGGCTGATCCTGCCGTTGAGCGCGGATGGCAGGACGGCCGACCATCTGATCGGCCTGGTCGATTTCGAGAATGTCGATCCGACCAGCGATGACCTGGTGGACGGGGCCTCGACAGTCGAGGTGCGGTGGGCCGTTCTGGCGTCAGAGAGCGCTTAGCGCTCGATCCCCATCAGGGAGTCGGCAAAACCGCGGGGATCGAACGGCCGAAGGTCCTCGGCGGTCTCTCCTACGCCAACCGCATGAACCGGCAGACCGACGCTCTCGGCAAGGGCGACGACGACACCACCTCGGGCCGATCCGTCCAGCTTGGTGACGATCAATCCGGTGACGTCGACCATTTCCTTGAACGCCTTGACCTGGGCGTGGGCGTTCTGGCCGACGGTGCCGTCTAGAACCAGGACGGTCGCGTGCGGCGCGGTCGGGTCCTGCTTCTTGATGACACGCACGACCTTGGCCAGCTCATCCATCAGCTGCGACTTGTTCTGCAGTCGGCCGGCGGTGTCGATCGCCAGGATGTCGACCCCGGCGGCCTTGGCTTCGCCCAGTGCGTCGAAAGCGAGCGCCGCGGCGTCGGACCCGTGTGGTTTCTCGACGACCGGGGAACCGGTGCGCTGACCCCAGGCCCGCAGCTGCTCGATCGCGGCGGCGCGGAACGTGTCGCCGGCGGCCAGCATCACCGAACGCCCCTGGCGGCGCCACTGGTGGGCGAGCTTGCCGATGGTGGTGGTCTTGCCCGATCCGTTGACGCCGACCATCAGCACGACGAAGGGCTTGGTGCCGGCCGGCTCCAGGGGATGGGCGACCGGCGTAAGGATCTCGGCGATGTCGGCGGCGAAGGCTTCGCGGACCTCGTCGCCGGTGACTTCCCGGTCGAACTTCTCGCGGGCCAGGTTGGTGGTCAGACGGGCGGCGGTCTGGACCCCGAGATCGGCGGTGATCAGGAGTTCCTCGAGCTCTTCCAGGGTGGCGTCGTCCAGCCGGCGCTTGGTGAATAGCCCGGAGATGCCATCCACCAGCCGCCGCGAGGACTTCGACAGGCCGTCGCGCAGCCGGGCGAACCAGCCCTTGTGCTCTCCGCCGTCCGGATCGCCCTCTTGGTTGCCGGTGGGGGACTCGTTCAGATCGCTCATGCCGCCTGTCGGGTCCGGCGCGCGGCGATCAGACGCTGGTCGTCGCGGGCAACCACCTCGACATCTACCAGGTCGCCGGGCTCCGCACCGCCACGGATGATGGTCTCGGCAAAGCTCTCGCCTCGGCCGGTGCCGTCTTTCTCGACCAGCACCCGGTCACGGGCGCCGATCCGGCCGGCCAGCCAGTCGCCCAGCGTGGCGGCACCGACCGCCCGCAGTTCCGCCGCCCGCGCGCGGCGCACCGGGCCCGGCACCTGCGGCATGCGGGCGGCCGGGGTTCCGGGCCGTGGTGAGTAGGGGAAGATGTGCAGATGCTGAAGCGCGAGATCCCGCACCAGGTTGGCCGTGTTGGCGAACATGGCGTCGGTCTCGGTCGGAAATCCGGCGATCACGTCGGCACCGAAGGCGATTTCGGGCCGCAGTACGCGGGCGCGCTCGACGACCCGGATCACGTCGGCCTGCAGGTGCCGGCGCTTCATGCGCTTGAGGATCATGTCGTCGCCGGCCTGCAGCGACAGATGCAGGTGCGGCATCAGGCGGGGTTCATCGGCCAGCAGGCGGAAAATGTCCTCGTCGATTTCAACCGGGTCGACCGAGGACAGGCGCAGCCGGTCGAGCTCGGGCACCAGGGCCAGCAGGCGGCGCATCATCTGGCCGAGCGAGGGTTGTCCCGGCAGGTCGCCGCCGTAGGAGGTGATGTCGACGCCGGTCAGAACCACTTCGCGGTAGCCGCTCTCGACCAGGGTGCGGACCTGGTCGACGATCACCCCGATCGGCACCGAGCGGCTGTTGCCGCGGCCATAGGGGATGACGCAGAACGTGCAGCGGTGGTCGCAGCCCTGCTGGACCTGGACGAAGGCCCGGGCCCGCCCGTCGAACTCGGAGACCAGATGAGCGGCGGTTTCCGACACACTCATGATGTCGTTGACCAGGATCTTCGGGCCGCCGTCGTCGTCCCAGGTCTCGGCCCGCAGCTTCTCCTCGTTGCCGATCACTCGGTCGACCCCGGGGATCGCCGCGTAGGCCTGCGGGTCAATCTGGGCGGCGCACCCGGTCACCGCCACGGTGGCGTCGGGGTTCTCGCGGATCAGCCGGCGGATGGTCTGGCGGGCCTGGCGCTCGGCCTCGGCGGTCACCGCGCAGGTGTTGACCACGATGGTCTGTGTGTCGGACCCGGCGGCGCTCAGGTGCCCGCGGATGACCTCGCTCTCATAGGCGTTCAGCCGGCAGCCGAAGGTCTCGACCCGGTGAGCGGGGGTGTCCGTGGTGGTCTGACGCGGTGCCATGGCCGGTAGATGCCCGCGCTGGCGTCGGAATGCAAGGGTTTGGGGTCACGCGGCGGGTGCGAGCGGAAGCCCCGCTAGCCGCGCAGCGTGATCTCCGCCAGGCGGGCGATCTGCTCCGGTGCCCGGTCTCCCGCCGGGATCTGAAACAGCTCCAGGGTCGACAGGCGGGCGCGGATCTCGATCTCCTGGGCGTTCAGATCATCGGTCAGCGCCTTGGCGATCTTGGCCTCGCCGAACCGGCCGAGCGATACGTGGGGCGTATACGGCAGATCCAGGCGCAGCTCGTCGGCGAAAGGTCCGGAATAGAGCCGGTCGTGCAGGCGGATCAGCGCCGAATTGCCTTCATCCGGCACCAGGTAGACATAGGTTTCCTTGGACAGCGGATCGAACACCGGTGTCGTCGCCCGAAACGCCAGGTCGACCGGTGCCGTGCTGCCGGCGACGGTGGCCAGGTGGCTGGTGGCCGTGGAGACATCGCTGGCGTCGGTCGGAAACACCAGGGTGATATGCGCGCCGAGCTCGGGATCGAGGACGGCGCCCCGGTGGCGGTCGCGCAGGGCGCTGATCCAGGCCCGGTCGGTGGCGGAGAACTCGGGTCGGCCCAGGACGACGAGGGTCATTGGTCTGGGGTCATCGGACTGCGGTCACGGTGCCAGGAGGCTGGAGTCCAGCGTTCCCGCAAAACTGGTCGCCACCGGCCCCGTCATGTCGACCCCGCCGTCGGTGCGCCAGACGATGTCGAGGGTGCCGCCGTCCAATACCACCGCGGCGTGGCGATCGGTCAGGACACCACGCCGGACTGCCGCGACCACGGTGGCGCACGCCCCGGAGCCGCAGGCCTGGGTGATGCCGGCACCCCGCTCCCACACCCGCATCCGCAGCCGTCCGTCCGCCAGCGGCGTGACGAACTCGACGTTGGTGCGTTCCGGAAACAGGGGGTCGACCTCGATCGGTGGGCCGAGGGCCGCGATGTCGAGGGCGTCGGCATCCTCGACGAAGAACACCGCATGGGGGTTGCCGATGTTGACCAGGGTGGCGGGGCCCAAGGTCACGCCGCGGCTAGCCTCCTGGGCGATGGCGGCGGGCACGCTCACAGTCAGGGTGTCGCTGGCCGCGGCGATCGGAATGCGGTCCCAGTCGGTCACGGCCGGCCCCATGTCGCAGGTCACCCGACCGTCGGCCTCGCGCCGGCAGCTCAGGCGGCCGGCAACCGTTTCGAGGGCGATATGGTCGTCGCCGGCCTCAGCCATCAAGAGGGACGCGACGCAGCGGGTGCCGTTGCCGCAGGCCTGGGCCTCCGACCCGTCGGGATTGTGGATCGCCATATAGGCGGTGCCGCCGTTGCGGGGCGGCAGAATCGTCAGAAACTGGTCGTAGCCGATGCCGCGCCGACGGTCGCCGATCGCGCGGTACTGCGCGGGCGTGAGCGTGAGCGTGGCGTCCCGGTCCCGACCGTCGACGACGACGAAGTCGTTTCCGAGACCGTGCATCTTCAGGAACGGCAAAGACGTGGTCATGACGGGTCATATAGAGACGGTGTAGGCTCCGCCGCAAGCTCAAGCTCAGGCGCAAGCCGCACCGCAGGACGACGATCAGGGGACAGCATGACCATCACCATCGGACACGACCGCCTCACCGATCTGGTGACCGAGATGATGCAGGGGGCCGGCAGCGCGCCGCCGGAAGCCCGGGCGGTCGCCGAAAACCTGGTCGAGGCCAACCTCATGGGCCATGACAGCCACGGCGTCGGCCTGGCGCCCCGCTACATCCGCAATGCGCAGGCCGGCACGATGTCGCCGGGGGCGCGACCGTCGGTCGTCACCGACAACGGCGCCTATCTGCTTCTGGACGGCAACATGGGCTACGGCCAGACGGTCTGCCGCGAAGCCATGGAGTTGGCGATCGGTCGGGCCCGGCAATCCGGCGTCTGCATCATGGGGCTGCGGCGCACCCACCATATGGGCCGGATCGGCGCCTGGGGGGAAATGGCGGCGCAGGCCGGCCTGGTCTCCATCCATTACGTCAACACCACCGGGCATCGGCCCTATGTCTCGCCCTGGGGCGGCTACGAGGCGAAGTACTCGACCAATCCGTATTGCACGGCAATCCCGGCGACCGACGACACGCCGATGATCGTGCTCGACATGGCGACCTCCCGGGTCGCCCACGGTAAGGTCCGGGTCGCCTACTACGGCGGCAAACAGACGCCGCCGGACGCGCTGATCGGACCGGACGGCCGGCCGACCGAGGACCCGAGCGTGATCTTCGAGGAGCCCTATGGGGCGATGCTGTCCTTCGGCCAGCACAAGGGCTACGGGCTGGCGATGATCTGCGAAATCCTCGCGGCCGGCCTGACTGCCGGTGGGACGGCGCGGCCGGAGAACATGGATCAGGACACGATCTGCAACAACATGCTCTCGATCGTCCTCGATCCGGCCGGGTTCGGTGCCGACATCCCGTTCCGATCGACGACAAGACCTGGTCGGAGATGACGGAAGCCGGGACCGCGGTCGGGATGGCAGCAGCGGCGTTCGCCGAGCCGACTGCGAGTTAGCGTCGGTTGCGGACTAGAGGCGGTGGCCTTCGTCCGCGTCGAACAGGTGCAACTCGCCCGAAGCCGCGTGGAAGGCGGCCCGGCTGCCGGTCGCAAGATGGTGGTGACCGGAGAGCCGCACGGTCATCAGGCCGCTGTCGACTGTCGAGGAATGGCCGTGAATGAGGGTGTCCGCGCCCAAATGCTCGACCAGGTCGACCTCGATCGACAGGGTGCCGTCGGCATCGGACGTCGGAAGCATGTGTTCGGGGCGCAGACCGAGGGTGACCGGCCGGCCGGGCGCGGCGCCACCGTTGGTGAGCGGCAGGGTGGTGCCGTCGGACAGTTTAACCGTGTGGCCGTCGTCGCCGACCTGGGCCGACAGGAAGTTCATGGCTGGTGAGCCGATGAACCCGGCGACGAAGGTGGAGGCCGGCTTCTCGTAGACCTCGATCGGGGTGCCGATCTGCTCGGCCACACCGGCGTTCATGACGACCAGCCGGTTGGCCATGGTCATCGCCTCGACCTGGTCGTGGGTGACATAGATGCTGGTCGTGCCGAGCGACTGCTGCAGCTTCTTGATCTCGACCCGCATCTGGACCCGCAGCTTGGCGTCCAGGTTCGACAGCGGTTCATCGAACAGGAACACCGCGGGCTCGCGGACGATCGCCCGGCCCATCGCGACCCGCTGACGCTGGCCGCCCGAAAGCTGGCGCGGCCGGCGGTCGAGCATGGCGTCCAGCTGCAGGATGCGCGCCGCCTCGTTCACCCGACGTTCGATCTCGGCGCGGTCGAAACCCCGGTTTTTCAGGCCGTAGGCCATGTTGTCGCGGACCGACATGTGCGGGTACAGCGCGTAGTTCTGGAACACCATGGCAATGTCGCGGTCCGCCGGTTCCAGGTCGTTGACAACCCGATCGCCGATCCGGATCGCCCCACCGGTCACGGTTTCCAGCCCGGCGACCATGCGCAGCAGCGTGGACTTGCCGCAGCCTGAGGGGCCGACGAGAACCACGAACTCGCCATCCGCGATGTCGATATCGATGCCGTGAATGGCTTTGAATCCATTCGGATAGGTCTTTTCGACCGATTCCAGAGCGACGCGGCCCATGACTATTTCTCCGTCTCGACGAGGCCCTTCACGAACCATCGCTGAAAGATCACGACGACCAGCACCGGCGGCAACAGGGCCAGAACGGCCAAGGCCAGTGCCTCGTTGTAGCGCGGGACGTTGGCGCCCTCGAGCTCGTTGAGGATCTGGCGGATCCCCATGACGACCGTGTAGTAGCCTTCTTCGGTGGTCATCAGGATGGGCCACAGGTACTGGTTCCAGCCGACCACGAACATGATGATGAAGATCGCCGCGACCATGGTGGTCGACAGCGGCCACAGAATGTCCACGAAGAACCGGAACGGTCCGGCATTGTCGATCCAGGCCGACTCCAGCAGTTCGTCGGGCACGGACTTGTAGAACTGTCGGAAGAAGAAGGTCGCGGTCGCCGACGCGATCAGCGGCAGAATCAGCCCAGTGTAGCTGTTCAGCATGCCGAGCTGGCTGACCACCTCGTAGGACGGGATGATCCGAACTTCCAGCGGCAGCAGCAGCGACGAGAAGATGATCCAGAAAATCAGCGGACCGGCCGGGAACCGGAAATAGACGATCGCGTAGGCCGCGATGGTCGAGATCAGGATTTTGCCGATCGAGAATCCGAGGCCGAGGATCATCGAGTTCTGCAGCATCAGCAAAGCGTTGACCTCTCCGGTATAGCCCGAGCCTTCGAACAGGACGGTCGAATAGGTCTCCCAGAAATAGTCGCCGAACCAGAACTGCAGGCCGTCGTTCAACAGAATCTCGGGCCGATGGGTCGAAGAGACGAAGGTGATCCATACCGGGATCAGAAGAAACAGGACCCCGGCCAGGAGTACCAGATGGTCGATGATCTGAGTGCGCTTCATCCCCCGGCTCCTAGTAATGGATTTTTCGTTCGATGAAGCGGAACTGGAACACTGTCAGCCCCAGCACGAAGATCATCAGGATCACCGACTGCGCGGACGATCCGCCGAGGTCGGCGCCCAGGAACCCGTCCTGATAGACCTTGTAGACCAGGGTGCTGGTCCCGCCGGCCGGCGAGCCGCGGGTCATAGTGTCGATGACGCCGAAAGTTTCGAAGAACGCGTAGGTGATGTTGACCACCAGGACAAAGAAACCGGTCGGTGCCAGCAGCGGGAAGGTGATCGTCCAGAACCGCCGGAATCCCGACCGGCAGTCGATCCGCGCCGCTTCGCGCACATAGTTCGGAATGCTCTGGAGGCCTGCGAGGAAATAGATGAAGTTGACGCTGACCTGCTTCCAGACGGAGACCAGGACCACGGTGAACGCGGCGTCGAACACCTTAACCTGCGGGTTGAACTCCCAGCCCGCGCCGATCATCAGGTTGTAGAGCGGGCCGATATTCCGGGTGAACAGGAAGGTGCCGATGATGCCGGCGACGGCGGGGGCGATGGCGTACACCCAGGTCAGCAGGACCTTGTAGGCGCTGGCCCCTTTGATGACGGCGTCGGCCTTGACCGCGAGCAGCATGGCGATCGCCATCGAGAAGAAGGTCACCAGGGTCGAGAAGACCAGGGTGAAGACGACCGACACCACGTACTGGCGGTCGGTGACGACGGCGACGTAATTCTCGAACCAGACGAACTCGCTGCTGAGCCCGAACGGATCCTCGAGCACGAAGGACTGGTAGATCGCCTGAGCCGCCGGCCAGACGAAGAAAATCCCAATGATGACGATCTGCGGGAGCACCAGCAGATAGGGTAGGTACGGATGCTGAAACTGCTGGCGCTTCATCGCGGGCTCTGAGAATGCAGAAACACGAAGCGGGCGGACGGAAGAGCCTGGTCTTCCGTCCGCCCACGGTGTGGTGCGTCAGTTGACGGTGCGTGCGAAACGCTGCAGCAGCTTATTGCTGTCTTCTTCGATCGCCTTGAACGCGTCCTCGACGCTGGAGGCACCCGAGAAGATCTTGTCGTACTCGCGCTGCATCACCTCGCGGATCTGCACGTAGTAGCCGAGGCGATAGCCCTTGGTGTTGTCGCCGCCCGGCTGCGAGAGCTGGATGATGCCGACCTCGGCGTCCGGGTTGTCGTTGTAGTAGCCCTTGCTCTTCGCCCGGTCATAGGAGGCCGAGGTGATCGGCACATAGCCGGTCTCGCGGTGCCAGAAGAAATTGGTCTCCGGCTTGGAGAGGAACTGGAAGAACTGGGCGGTCGCCGTGTATTCGGCATCGGTCTTGCCGGAGAAGGCGAACAGCGCAGCACCGCCGATGAAGGTGTTGTATTCGCGGCCGGCGATCTTGTCCCAGTACGGCAGATGGGTGGTGCCGAACTTGAACTTGGCGCTCTTCTTTAGGCCGCCGAAGGACGCGGACGAGCCGAGCCACATGGCCACTTCCTCGTCGACGAACGGCTTCTGGTTGTCGGCCCATTTGGTGCCGAAATAGCCGTAGTAGCCGGCGTCCAGCCACTCCTTCACGTTGGTGAAGTGGTAGCGCATGTGCTCGTTGTTGTAGTTGATGCTCGTGGCGACACCGTCGAACCCGTTATCGGCATCGGAGAGCGGGATGTTGTGCCGGCTGTGGAAGTTCTCGGAGAAGATCCACGGCGTGTGGCTCTGGGCGAGCGCGATGTAGCCGGCCGCCTTCAGCTTCGGCGCGCTGGCTTCGAACTCTTCCCAGGTTTTCGGCGGGGTGACGCCGGCTTTCTCGAGCGCGGCCTTGTTGTAATACAGCACCGGCGTCGAGGAGTTGAACGGCATGCCGATCATGTCGCCGGACGAGTCGGCATAAAAGTTACGGATGCCTTCGATGTAGTCGTCACCGTTGAAGTTCACGCCGTATTTCGACAGCAGGTCGGCGACCGGATAGATCGCGCCCTTGGCGTTGATGATGGTGGCAGCACCGGCGTCGAAGATCTGGATGATGTTCGGCGCGTTGCCGGCGCGGAAGGCCGCGATGCCGGCCGTCATGGTCTCTTCGTAGCCGCCCTTGTAGACCGGCGTCAGAACCACATCGCTCTGGGACGCGTTGAAGTCCTTGGCGATGGCGTTCACGGTTTCGCCCAGGGCGCCGCCCATGGCGTGCCACCAGGTGATCTCGGTCGCAGCTTGGGCGCTCGCCGTTGACATGGCAAAAGCGGCGGCCGCTGCGACGGCAACCTTACGAAATTCGAACATTCAGGATCCCTCCCTGCGAGGTTCAGTTTTAATGGCCGAGAACGTAGTTAGTGGTGTTTTCGCGGCCACGACATTTTTATTGCGTACTTTTGACGACGCTGGAGAAATGTTACAACCCTGCAGCTTATAGGGTTAACCGGGCCACGGACCTGGGATTGACCGTCGTCGCAAGAACCGGATGGAAGCCCTTGCGTCCCGTCGTCAAGTTGGGCTGAGTTTGATCACAGGAGATCGACGATGTCCGAGACGCTTTCCCTCACAGATGATGACGCTCGCTACCGCGCGGTGGTGGCACGGGACCGCGCCGCCGACGGCGCCTTTATCGTCGCGGTCCGGACCACCGGCATCTACTGCCGGCCGTTCTGCCCGTCGCGCACGCCGAAGCGCGAGAACGTCACCTTCTACCGCACGCCCGAACAGGCCCGGACCGCGGGCTATCGCGCCTGCCGGCGGTGCCGGCCCGACGAGTCGGTTCCGCCCGATCCCCGGTTGACGCCGGTACGGGCCGCCTGCCGGGCGATCGAGAGCGCGGAGGAGGAGTGCCCCAGTCTGAAGGCCCTCGGCGAGGCCGCCGGTCTCAGCCCCTATCATCTGCAGCGCGGTTTCAAAGCGGTGATGGGGATCACGCCGCGCCAGTATTGGGACGCGCGGCGCCTGGGGCGTCTGAAGGACAATCTGAAAGCGGGGGAAGGTGTGGCATCGGCGCTGTACGGGGCGGGTTACGGTTCGTCCAGTCGCCTGTACGAGAAAGCGAGGGCACAGTTGGGCATGACACCGGCCAGCTACGGCAAAGGTGGCGCGGGGGCGGTGATCGCCTATGCCTTCGCTGATACCGCGCTCGGACGCCTGATCGTGGGCGCCACCAAGAGCGGCGTGTGTTTCGTCGGCATCGGTGATGACGACGCCGGGCTGATCGAGGAGCTGCGCGGCGACTTCCCGGCCGCCATGTTGGCGGCCGATCCCTCGGGTCTCGGCGAGACCCTCGCCCTGGTTTCCGCGATGCTCGAGGGCCGGGCGCCGCACGCGGCCCTGCCGCTCGATATTCGCGGTACCGCCTTTCAGCGCCAGGTCTGGGAGGCGCTCCGGGCGATCCCGATGGGCGAGACCCGAACCTACGCCGAACTGGCGGCGGCGATCGGCAAGCCGAAGGCGATCCGGGCGGTCGGCTCCGCCTGCGCCAACAATCCGGTTTCGCTGATCGTTCCCTGTCACCGGGCGGTCGGCACCGACGGCACCCTGCGCGGCTATCGTTGGGGGTTGGCGCGCAAACAGGCCCTGATCGACACCGAGGCCCGGGCGGCTCGCCCCTAGGATCAGAGCATTGACGGGCCGGCGTGGTGCTGTCCCACTTGCTGGATCGTCACCCGAGACCGGAGCCGCCCATGCCTACTGAGCCCGCCACCGTCCCCATGGTCGACTATGCCGAGGCCAGCCCCGAGGTTAAGGCCGTGTTCGACGACATCATGGCGACCAAGGGCATCAACTTCGTGCCCAACGTCTGGCGGGTCTGGGCGACCCATCCACCGACGCTGAAGCGGCTCTGGTCCGGATTGAAGGAGGTCATGGCACCTGGGGCCCTGGACGCCAAGACCAAGGAGATGATCGCGGTGGCGGTCTCGGCGACCAACGGCTGTGACTACTGCATCCGCAGCCACACCGCGGCGGCGCGCAAGCTCGGCATGACCGACGCGCAGTATGGCGAACTGCTGGCCGTCGTCGGCATGTTCAATCAGACCAACGCCCTGGCCGAGGCCTACAAGGTCCCGGTCGACGACGGGTTCGTCCGCCCCTGGTCGGATCAGCCGGGGTCCGCCGGGGATTGAACCGTGCCGCAAGGGAACGGGTCTTTCCTTGTGTGCCGGCTATTGTTGCCATTGCGTTGATGGTGGCCCGCGCCACATTGATTGCCACCGAGCCGCCGCCGGCTCGGCAGCAAGTTTGGAGGACCCCACCGTGGCCGGACCGCTCGAAGGGTTTCGCATCATCGATCTGACGAGCGTGGTTTCCGGGCCGCTCGGGACCATGCTGCTGGCCGACCAGGGTGCGGAAGTGATCAAGGTCGAGAATCCGTCCGGTGGTGATTTCACCCGGGCGATGGCCAACCGTCAGGGCGGGTTCTCAGCATCGTTTCTGAACAACAACCGCTCGAAGAAATCGGTCGCCCTGAACCTGAAGGATCCGCGCGGCGTCGAGACGGTCCTCAAGCTGGTGGCGGGGGCCGATTCCTTCGTCCAGAACCTGCGGCCCCGGCGTCATCGAGCGGATGGGTCTGGGCGAGGCCGCGGTCCGGGCCGCCAACCCGTCCATCGTCTACGTCTCGATCAGCGGGTTCGGTGCCGATGGACCCTATGCCCAGAAGCCGGTCTACGACCCGCTGGTCCATGCGCTGTCGGGACTGACCTCGATCCAGGGCGGATCCGACCAGGCCCGGCCCCGGCTGGTGCGCACCATCATCCCCGACAAGATGACCGGCTACACGGCGGCCCAGACCATCACGGCGGCCCTGTTGCGCCGCGAGCGCACCGGTGAGGGTCAGCACGTGCGGGTCTCGATGCTGGACAGCGTCGTTCACTTCCTCTGGCACTCGGACATGGGCAGCCAGACCTTCGTCGACGGTCCGCTGCCCCAGGAGGCGGCCGCCAGCTTCATCGATCTGATCTACGAGACCACCGATGGCCACATCACGGTCGCGGTCAACACCGACAAGCAGTGGGAGTCGCTGGCGCGCGCCCTCGACCGGCTGGAATGGCTGAACGACCCGCGGTTCGCCACCCCGGCGCTGCGCCACGAGAACATTGACGACCGGCTGACGCTGACCCAGGAGGTTCTGGCAAGCGGCAGTTCGGCCCATTGGCTGGAACGCCTGGAGGCCCACGACGTGCCCTGCGCGCCGGTCCTGACCCGCAGCCAGATGGTCGACCATCCCCAGGTCACGGCCAGCGGGATCGTTGTCGAACTCGACCACCCGCAGGCGGGCCGTCTGCGCCAGGCCCGGCCGGCGGCGACCTTCTCGCAGACCCCAACGGATCTGACCCGCGGCGCCCCTGTGCTCGGTGCGCACACCGAAGCCGTCCTGACCGATGCCGGGTTCACGGCGCAGGAGATAGCGACCCTCCGCGCCGAGGGTGTTGCTGCGGACGCCCCGGAGAGCCGCACGAAGAGCCGCACGGAGACGCCGGTATGATCGATTTCTACTACTGGCCGACGCCGAACGGCTGGAAGGTGTCGATCCTGCTCGAGGAGTTGGGCGTCGACTACACCCTGATCCCCGTCAACATCTACAAGGGCGACCAGTTCAAGGCGGATTTCCTGGCGATCAGCCCGAACAACCGGATGCCGGCGATCGTCGACCACGACCCCGATAACGGCGGCTCCAGCGGCGCGCCGGTCAGCGTTTTCGAGTCCGGGGCGATCATGTTCTATCTCGCCCGCAAGTTCGGGCGTTTCATGCCCGCCGATCCGCAGGGCGAGAAGGAGGCCCTGGAGTGGCTGTTCTGGCAGACCGGCAACCAGGGGCCGATGGCGGGGCAGCTGAGCCATTTCGCCAACTACGCTGAAGGCGATCACCCCTATTCCGAACAGCGCTACGCAAATGAGTACGACCGCTGTCTCGGAGTGCTGGAGCGTCGACTGACCGACCGACAATGGCTGCTGGGCGCCGACTATTCGATCGCCGACATGATCTGCTGGCCCTGGGTGCTGATCGCGAAACCGCTGGGGCGGTCGCTGGACGAGTTCCCGAATGTCCGCCGCTGGCGGGCGGCGGTGAAGGAGCGGCCGGCGGTCCAGCGCGGTGTCGATGTCGGCAAGGAATGGCGCCGGGCCGCGCCCCCCACTCCGGAGGAGCGCCGCATCCTGTTCAACCAGACCGGCCGGCTCGACGGCTGAGGGGTCCCGGTCGAGAGCCGGAGCCAGCCCGCCTTTCTTTCGTCACCGCCTTGGGCCAAACTCGCGCCAAATCGGGAGCGGTTTCCGCCCGGTGCCGACACCAAGGGTCCCGGTCGATGCACTCCCGCACGTGAAAGAGAGCCGGCGCGCCGGTCCGCTCGGAACGTTCCGACGCGCGGCTGCGGTGGCGGCTCGGTCTGCCGAGGAACGCCGTGGTCCGGTTCGAAAACGTGTTCATGCGCTATGACGGCGGACCGGTCATCCTGCGCGATGTCTCCTTCAACCTGGAGCCGGGGACCTTCCACTTCCTGACCGGGCCAAGCGGCGCCGGCAAATCGACCCTGCTGCGCCTGATGTATCTTGCAGCCCGCCCGGTTTCCGGCCGGGTCACACTGTTCGGCCGCGACGCGGCGAAGATCCCCCGGCGCGAGCGGGCCGCCTTCCGGCGGCAGATCGGTGTCGTGTTTCAGGATTTCAGACTGCTGTCGCACCTGTCCGCGCTCGACAATGTCGCGCTGCCGCTCCGGATTGCCGGCACCCGGGAGGCGGTGATCCGCGCCCATGTGCCGGAGCTGCTGTCCTGGGTCGGGCTGTCCGGTCACCTGGATGCCCTGCCGGCCACCTTGTCCGGCGGGGAGCAGCAGCGCATCGCCATCGCCCGGGCGGTGATCGCGCGGCCGCGTCTGCTGCTGGCCGACGAGCCGACCGGGAATGTGGACGACCAGATCGCGGTCAGACTGCTCTATCTGTTCGAGGAACTGCACAAGATGGGCACCACCGTGGTGATCGCCACGCACAACGAGGCGCTGGTCGACCGGTTCGATTATCCCCGTCTGCACCTGGAGAACGCCAGGGTGACCAGCCAGGTGTCGACCAGTCTGGTCCGGCGCCCGCCCCCGCGCCCGGTGGCATCAGGATCCTCCTCAGCGGGGTCACCCGCAGCGGAGTCGCCCTCAGCCGAAACCACCGGAGCCCGGCGGTCGCAGTGATGTTCGGGCGCGCCGATCTTGCGCTCGGGCGTGATGCGTCGAGCCGGTTCCTCCCGACGCTGCTGGCGGTGATGGTCTATCTCGCCGCGCTCGCGATCGCGGGCACGCTGGCGGCGCGCGGCTTCGTCGGCACCTGGGACGCCCGGCTGACCGGCACGTTGACGGTTCAGGTCCCGCCCGACGGTACCGGAGCCGGCCGCGAGCGCCTCGATTCGGTATTGCGGTTGCTGCGGGTCACGCCGGGGGTGATCGCCGCGGAACCGGTGCCCCGGGATGTCGCGTCCCGTTTGCTCGAACCCTGGCTCGGCGCTGATCTTGTCGGAACCCTGCCGCTGCCACGTCTGGTCGACGTGCGGGTTGACCCTGGCCAGCCGGTCAACCTGGAAGCGCTTCGCGAGCGGTTGGAGAACGCTGCCGCGGGAACAACGCTCGACGACCATGGCCGATGGCTGGCCGACGCCCGCTCGGTCGCGCGGGCGGTCACGATCGTCGCAAGCGGGGTGCTGGCCGTGGTGCTGTTGGCGGCGGTGCTGGTTGTCGTCTTCGCGGTGCGGACCGGCCTTGCCGTGCACCGTGACGAGATCGAGATCCTGCACCTGATCGGCGCGCCCAACGGCTACATCGCGCGGCAGTTCCAATGGTACACCGGCCGGCTTGCCCTGCTGGGCGGGGTCGTCGGCGCGATTCTGGCGATTGCGAGCCTGGTGGCGCTTCAGGTCGCGCTCGACCGCTGGTCGCTCGACTCAAGCTCGGTCGGGTTGGACGGGCTGATCGCCCTGATGCGGCTCGGCTGGCAGGACTGGGTGGCTTTTGCCCTGGTTCCGCTGCTGATCGCCGTGATCGCCATGGTGACCGCCCGGATCTCGGTGCTGATCTCGCTTGCGAGGCTGGCCTGACAATGGCGGCGCGTCGGTACCGTTTTCGTCGGGTCCGCCCGCACCCGTTTCGCAGGGTGGCGCTTACGCTGGTTGCAATCGCGCTGATCGGCGGCGTGGCCTGGGCTGTCGGGTTCCTGCGCTTCGTCGATCAGCTCCCGCGCGCCGCGCCGGCGACGGCCGCAACGGCCGAGGCGGCCGTCGTGCTGACCGGCGGCAGCCGCCGGCTGGAGGCAGGGTTCGCCTTGCTGGCGGCCGAGAACGCCCCGATTCTGTTCGTCAGCGGTGTCGACGAACGGGTCGATGCCGATGAGTTGAAGGCCCTGATTGCGGCCACCACTCCGCATCTCAGCGCCGAAACCATCGCCTGCTGCCTGATCCTCGGTTACGGCGCGACCGACACGATCGGCAACGCCAGGGAGACCGGGCTCTGGATGCGGAACGGCGACCGGCGGTCGATCATTCTCGTGACCTCGAACTATCACATGCCCCGGGCCCGTCTGGAGTTCGAGCACGCGATGCCGGGGGTGGCGATCCACGAACACGCGGTGGTGCCGGCCGATGTCAGGCTGGACGCATGGTGGCGCTACCCGGGAACGCTTGCCCTTCTGGCCGGCGAATGGACGAAATACCTGTTCGCCATGGTCCGCATCGTTGCCACCGGCTGGATATCAGCGCTCCGTCCGGGAGCGGAACTCAGCAGCTGATGGAACCGGTCGGGTCAGGCTGAGCTTTTCAGCGCGGCGACCACCCGCTCCGCCGGCGGGTGAACGATGACGGTCGTTCCCTGGCCGGGCCGGGTGCGGATCGTCATTTCACCGCCGTGCAGTTCGGTCAGACGTCGGCTGAGCGGCAGCCCGATGCCGAGCCCCTCGTTGCGCCGGTTCATCGGGTCTTCGGTCTGCTCGAACAGCCGCAGCGACGCCGAAAGCTCCTCTTCGCTCATGCCGGAGCCGTCATCGGTCACCGACAGCGTGACGCCGCCGTGCTGGTGGTCGACAAGGGCGGAGACCTCGACCTGACCGCCCTGTGACACCGCGCTCAATGCGTTCGCGGACAGGCTTGGCACGATCTGCTTGAGACGCTGGAAGTCACCGCGAACGGCCGGGAGGTCCGGCGCGACCTCGACGGTGAACGCAACCTCCTTGGGCTCAGCGGTGGGGGCCAGGGCCTCAACGGCCTCGTGGACGACGGCGTTGATGTCGACGCAATCGTCCTCAAGCTCCAGCTGGCCCGACTCGCTGCGGGCCAGGTCGAGCAGGTCGTTGACCTGGCGGAGCAGATGCCGACCGCTGTCCATGACGAAGGTGGCCTGTTCGCGACCGGCCTCATTCGCCTGGCTCTTAACGAGGATCTCGGCAAACCCGATGATCGCGTTCAACGGCGTGCGCAGTTCGTGGCCGACAACGGCCAGAAACCGTGTCTTGGCCCGGTTGCCCTGCTCGGCGAGGTCCAGGGCCTCGGAAAGCTCGGCCGTGCGTTCCTGCACCCGGCGCCGGATCGTCGCATTCTGAAACAACAGCAGGATCAGGGCGCTGCCGATGCCAAGGCTGATGGCGCTGCCCCCGATGCCGGCCATCAGCGGCGGGTTGTTGTCGACGCCGCCCTGGTAATTGGCGTGCAGATCCCAGCGCAGCCGCCACCGGGCGTCACCATGGGCGAAGCGGAAGCTGAAGGACTCGACCGGCTCGTCCGCCAGATCCGGTGGGACGAGAATCGGTTGCGGACCGCTCGTGGTTCCCCAACTGCTGTCCTCCTGGTCGAGACGCAGGTGCAGCCCTTCCGAGCCACCGCCCCTGACGGTTCTGTCAAACAATTCATCCAGGTCCAGCAGTCCGACCAGCACGCCGTCGTCTCCGGCGTTCCGCGTCGCCATCGCGAACGCCGCCGTCCAGCGATCCTTGTACTTGAAAGCCGGGCTCATGATCGGGGTGTCCGGGAGTCGCGTGGCGCTGAGCACGGCCGGTCGGAACGAGTTGTCCGACACCAGATCGGCGCCGAGCCGCAGAACGGACGCGTTGCCGCTCGGCAGGGTGACTGGGAAGTGGACCAGGCTGCTCGGGGCCGTGGACTCGGGATCACTGGGAACGGTCAGGCCCACCCCGACACTGCTTTCGAAGGCCGGGCGGTCCGGCCGCTTGACCTCGGTCGCGTAGGCCAGGCTGCTCAGCGTCAGGCTGAGCGCGTCGGCCGGCAGGGCGGTTTCGGCGGCCAGCAACTCCTCCCGTTCGACCCGCTCCGAGCCGACGAACCAGACCGACAGCGCCCGCACCTGGGTCTCGGTCTGCACCAGCGCGGAGTCGACCTGCGAGGTCAGATCGAGCGCTTCCGATCGACCCCGCTCCAGCCAGGCCCGATGGTTCTGCTCGGCGATCGACTGCCCCCAATACCAGGACCCGATAATCCCGGCGAGTGTCAGGCCGCCGACGGCGACCGCCCACAGGAAGGGGCCGGGCTGTTGGGAATTGGGCGTGGTCATCGGGCGTCTGCAGTCTGCGGCGCTGTTAAGGTAAACGCCCGACCAATCTGCCACATCCCCTCGATGCCGCGCATGCATTTCGTTTCAACGATTGCTGGAATGCAGGCTGGTCAGGCCGGGTCGAAAAGACGCTCCGGCCCGGTGCTTGCGGTCTCGACGGCCTGCCCGTACTCTCTTCGTTCTCCAAATCACGCTCTTGGGAAGGCCGTTCAATGGACGATCTGGCGCCGATCAGCCGGCAGATCTGGGACATGAAGTATCGCTTCAGGCGCGGTGACGCGCCGGTTGACGAGAGCATCGAGGACACGTGGCGACGGATCGCGGCAGCCTTGGCCGAAGCCGAGAAACCGGACCAGCGTGTGGTCTGGACGGAGCGTTTTCTCGAGGCTCTCAAGGGCTTCCGGTACCTGCCGGCGGGGCGAATCGTCGCTGGCGCCGGCACCGAGCGCACCGTCACGCTGTTCAATTGTTTCGTCATGGGAACGATCCCGGACGATATGGGCGGAATCTTCGAGGCGCTCAAGGAAGCGGCCCTCACGATGCAGCAGGGCGGCGGCATCGGATACGACTTCTCGACCATCCGCCCTCGGGGTGCGGAAGTGCGCGGCGTGGGGGCCGATGCCTCCGGGCCGCTGTCGTTCATGGATGTCTGGGACGCCATGTGCCGCACGATCATGAGTGCCGGCTCGCGCCGGGGCGCGATGATGGCGACCCTGCGCTGCGACCACCCGGACATAGAGGCGTTCGTCGAGGCCAAGCGCGACCCGGTCCGGCTGCGGATGTTCAACCTGTCGGTTCTGGTGACCGATGCGTTCATGGCGGCGGTCGAGGCAGATGGGGACTGGGAGCTGACCTTCGATGGTGCCGTCTACCGCACGATCAAGGCGCGCGGACTCTGGGATCAGATCATGGCCGCCACCTACGACGTAGCGGAACCGGGCGTGATCTTCATCGACCGGATTAACCGGCGGAACAACCTGCACTATTGCGAGACCATCGCCGCGACCAACCCGTGCGGCGAGCAGCCGCTGCCGCCCTACGGCGCCTGCCTGCTTGGTTCCGTGAATCTCGCCACCCTGGTCACCGCGCCTTTCGAGGCCGACGCCCGGCTCGACGAGGCCGCCCTCGACGAGCTGGTCCAGGTCGCCGTGCGCATGATGGACAACGTCGTCGATATCTCCCGGTTCCCGCTCGAGGCCCAGCGCCGCGAGGCCCAGGCCAAGCGGCGAATCGGTCTCGGCGTCACCGGGCTCGCCGATGCGCTGATCATGTGCGGGCTGCGCTACGGATCGCCGGAGGCGGTGATGGTTACCGAGCGCTGGATGGCGGTCCTGCGCCGCGCCGCCTATCGCGCCTCTATCGACCTGGCGAAAGAGAAAGGCCCGTTCCCGTTATTCGATGCCGACCCTTTCCTGGCCGGCGAGTCGGTGGCCGAGCTCGACGACGATCTGAAAGCGGATATCGCCCAATTCGGCATCCGCAACGCCCTGGTCACCTCGATCGCGCCGACCGGAACGATCTCGCTGTTCGCCGACGACGTGTCCTCGGGACTGGAGCCGGTCTTCAGCTTCACCTATGACCGCACGGTGCTGATGCCGGACGGCTCGAAGCAGACCGAGGAGGTGAGCGATTTCGCCTACCGGCTGTTCCGCCGCATCAAGGGCGAGGACGCGCCGCTGACCGAGGCCTTCGTCGACGCCCAGAGCCTCCAGCCCCGCGACCACGTGGTCATGCAGGCCGCCGTGCAGAAATACGTCGACAGCTCGATCTCCAAGACCATCAACGTGCCCGAGGACATCCCCTTCGACGCCTTCAAGAGCGTCTATCTCGACGCCTATGCCATGGGCTGCAAGGGCTGCACGACCTACCGGCCTAATCCGGTGACCGGCTCGGTGCTGGCTACCAAGCGCGAGGAGCCCGAACCTGCGGCGCCGGCGGCGGTTGACGGGGATCCGCTGGAACCCGGGGTGATCCTTCTGATGCAGCCCCTGGACCGGCCCGGCGCGCTGCCCGGCAACACCTACAAGATCAAGTGGGCCGACAGCGACCACGCGATCTACATCACCGTCAACGACATCGTGCAGGACGGCCGCCGGCGGCCGTTCGAGGTGTTCATCAACTCCAAGAACATGGAGCATTTCGCCTGGACGGTGGCCCTGACCCGCATGATCAGCGCGGTGTTCCGGCGCGGCGGCGATGTCAGCTTCGTGGTCGACGAGCTCAAGGCGGTGTTCGACCCGCGCGGCGGGCAATGGGTCAAGGGCCGCTACGTGCCCTCCCTGCTGGCGGCGATCGGCGATGTGATCGAGGAGCACATGCTGGCGATCGGCTTCCTGAAGCCGAAGGAGAAGCTGGATCTCGGGGTCGGCGAACCCAAGCAGGTGATCAATCTCGGCGGCTCACCCGGCCAGTGCCCGCGCTGCGCCTCGGTCGCGCTGATCCGCCAGGAAGGCTGCGACCTGTGCACCGCCTGCGGGTATTCGAAGTGCGGGTGAGGTCGATCGGGGACCTGAGCTAGAGCAGATCCGTGTCAGATGGAATCGCTTTCGGCGGTCCATCTGACCGGTGAATCTGCTCTAACTCTATGATTTAGATCGGATTCACACGTTGTGACGGAAACCACAGTGTTTCCGTCACAACGTGATCCGAGCTAGGAGCGTCCCCATACAGCAAGGCAGTCCACCTACCGCGTCGGGACCGGCTTCGGTGCGTGGTAGTCGTAGAAGCCGCGCTTGGTCTTGCGGCCGAGCCAGCCGGCCTCGACGTATTTCACCAGCAGCGGGCAGGGCTGGTACTTGGCATCGGCCAGACCCTGGTGCAGGGCGTGCATAATGGCGAGACAGGTGTCGAGGCCGATGAAGTCGGCCAGCTCGAACGGCCCCATCTTGTGGTTGGCACCAAGCTTCAGGGCGGTGTCGATGCTCTCGACCGAGCCGACCCCGGCATAGAGTGTGTAGACCGCCTCGTTGATCATCGGCATCAGAATGCGATTGACGATGAAGGCCGGGAAGTCTTCGGCCACGCTGACCGTCTTGCCGAGGGATTCGGCCAGTCCGCGCACCGCCTCGAAGGTCGACTGCTCGGTCTGGATGGCCCGGATCACCTCGACCAGCTGCATCACCGGGACCGGGTTCATGAAGTGCATCCCGACGAACTTGCCCGGCCGGTCGGTCACGGCGGCAAGCCGGGTGATCGACAGCGACGAGCTGTTGGTCGCGACGATCGCATCGTCTTTGAGGTGCGGTACCAGTTTCTTGAGGACGTCGCGTTTGACCTCCTCGTCCTCGGTGGCGGCTTCCAGCACAAGGTCACAGTCGCCCAGCAGGCTGTAGTCCAGACCGGTCGAGATGCGCGCCAGGGCCGCCCGGGCGTCGTCGTCGGTCAGCTTGCCGCGCTCGACCTGACGCGCGAGGTTGCCTTCGATCGAGGAGATCGACTCCGCCAGTACCGGTTCGGACACGTCCAGCATCCGCACGTCATAGCCGGCGACGGCGCAGACCTGCGCGATTCCGGTCCCCATCTGACCGGCGCCGATGATGCCGATCTGCTGCATGTCCCCTCCGGCCGGTTGTGCTGTTCCGCCGTCAGTTATCCAGGGCGCCGCTCAGCTCCGGCACGGCCTTGAACAGGTCGGCCACCAGCCCGTAATCGGCAACCTGGAAGATCGGCGCCTCTTCGTCCTTGTTGATGGCGACGATCACCTTACTGTCCTTCATGCCGGCCAGGTGCTGAATGGCACCCGAGATGCCGACCGCGATGTACAGGTCCGGCGCGACGACCTTGCCGGTCTGCCCGACCTGATAGTCGTTCGGCACGAAGCCGGCATCGACCGCCGCCCGGGACGCGCCGACGGCCGCCCCCAGCTTGTCGGCGATCTCTTCCAGCATGGCGAAGTTCTCGCCGTTCTGCATGCCCCGACCGCCGGAGATGACCACTTTGGCGCTGGTCAGTTCCGGGCGGTCCGACTTTGACAGCTCCTGACCGATCCAGCTCGACAGGCCCTGGTCGCCGGTGCCCGCCGCGTCCTCGACGCTGCCGGATCCGCCCTCGGCCGCCCCCGCTTCGAAATTCGTGCCGCGCACCGTGACCACCTTGGTCGCGTCCGAGGACTTCACGGTCGCCAGGGCGTTGCCGGCATAGATCGGGCGTACGAACGTGTCGGCGTCGACGACCTCGATGATGTCGGAGACCTGGGCGACGTCCAGCAGGGCGGCGACCCGCGGCATGATGTTCTTGCCGACCGTGGTCGCGGTCGCCACCACGTGGGAATGACCGCCAGACAGCTGGGCGATCAGCGGCGCGATGTTCTCGGCCAGGACGTTGGCGTATTCCGCGCCGTCGACCTTCAGGACCTTCGAGACACCGTCGATCTGGGCGGCCGCCGCTGCGGCGCCGCCGCAACCCTGGCCGGCGACCAGGACAACGACCTCATCGGACATCTGCCTGGCCGCCGCGACGGCATGAAGCGTCGGGGCGGAAACCGCGTCATTTGTGTGTTCGGCGAAGACCAGCGCGCTCATCTCAGATCACCTTCGCTTCATTCTTGAGTTTCGAAACCAGCTCGTCCACGTCGGCGACCTTCACGCCACCCTGGCGCTTCGGCGGCTCCTCGACCTTGACGGTGGCGAGACGCGGACTCGGGTCGACGCCAAGATCGACCGGGCTCATCTGGTCGATCGGCTTCTTCTTCGCCTTCATGATGTTCGGCAGCGAGGCGTAGCGCGGCTCGTTCAGCCGAAGATCGGTGGTGACGATCGCCGGCGCTTTGACCTTGATGGTCTCCAGCCCGCCGTCGACCTCGCGGGTGACCGACAGTTCGCCGTCGCCAACCTCGATGTTGGAGGCAAAGGTCGCCTGGCTCCAGCCCAGCAGGGCCGACAGCATCTGGCCGGTCTGGTTGCAGTCGTCGTCGATCGCCTGCTTGCCGAGGATGCAGATCTGCGGCTGCTCCTTCTCGGCGATCGCCTTCAGCATCTTGGCGACGGCCAGCGGTTCGACCTCGCCGTCATGCAGCACGTGAATGCCGCGATCGGCCCCCATGGCCAGCGCCGTTCGGATGGTCTCCTGCGCCTGGGCCGGGCCGACCGAAACTGCGATCACTTCTTCCGCCTTGCCGGCTTCCTTCATCCGGATCGCCTCTTCGACAGCGATCTCGTCGAACGGGTTCATCGACATCTTGACGTTGGCGAGTTCAACGCCGCTCTGATCCGCCTTCACGCGGACCTTGACGTTGTAGTCGATCACCCGTTTGACGGGGACGAGTACCTTCATGGCTTCCTCGATCGATTTGGGTCAGGCGGCCTTGGCGACGCCGCCGCATCGTTGCGTAACAAGGCTCTTTAGGAAGCGGCCGGGCGCGAGTCAAGGTTCGCACCCGCAACATTGGCGGTCAGTGGCGCGAACCGGGGGTTAATCGGCCGCCGGGTGCCGCTAGCGATTGGCGCCCGGCACCCAGAGCACGTCGCCCGCACCCCGGTCGTTGATCCATCGGGCCATCACGAACAGGTGGTCCGAGAGCCGGTTGATGTAGCGCACGGCGTCCGGATTGATCGGCTCCAGCGTCGCCGCGAAGGTGATGTCGCGCTCGGCCCGCCGGGCCACCGTCCGGGCCACATGGAGCTGGGCGGCAGTCGGCTTGCCGCCAGGCAGAATGAACGAGTTCAGCGGCTGCAGCTCGGCGTTCATGGCGTCGATCTCGGATTCCAGCCGGTCGATCTGCGCCGACACGATCCGGAGCAGCGGATACTTCGGGTCTTCGACTTCCGGGGTGCAGAGATCGGCGCCCAGATCGAACAGGTCGTTCTGGATCCGCGCCAGCATGGCGTCGGCATCGGCACCGCCGTCGGCGGCGGCCGTCAGCCGGGCAATGCCGATCGCCGCATTGGCTTCGTCGACGGTGCCATAGGCGGTGGGTCGCGGCGCGTGCTTGGCGACACGGGTGCCGTCACCCAGTGACGTTTCTCCCCCGTCGCCGCCGCGGGTGTAGATCTTTGTGAGACGGACCACGTCAGCCCTTTCCGATCGCCAGGAGGATGATCACGAACACCACGATCGCGACGAACTGGAACAGGATCCGGTAGCGCATCATGGTGTTCGACCACTTGGCGTTGAATTCGCCGCCGCGGGCCATGGCCAGCAGCCCCCAGACCAGGGCGCCGACGGTGGCGGCCATGGCCAGAAGCAGAAATACGATCAGTACGGTGCTCATGACGGTCCATATAGCGGCTCGCGCCATGGGAACGATAGCGAAACCGACGCCCGGGCGCGGCTGATCGTCGCGTACCGGGAGCGGATCTACCCGAGTTCGGTGATCCCGAACCGCTCGCGCAGGGCGAGATGTCCCTTCGGTGTGATCCGCAAGGCCCGCGACCCGTCGACCCGGGCCACCAGATTTCCGTCCAGAAAGTGCTTGCAGACCGCCGCACCCAGGCGTCCGGCGAGATGCGGGCGACGCTCGCTCCAGTCCAGGCACGGTCGGCAGAGTGGGCGGCCGCCGCGCGCAGGGCCAGGTTCCATCGCGATGCCGAGGTCGGCGAGCCGCTCCAGCCCGGTTGGCGTGAAGGTGCCGGCCCCGTCGTCGAACCGGATCACGCCGCGCGCGACCAGCGCGTCGGTGACCGCCATCCCGAGGCCGCCGGCGAGATGGTCGTAGCAGGTGCGGGCGAGACGCATCTGGGCGTCGCGCGGCCCGGTGCGGGGCCGCGCCCGCGGCGCGGGTAACGACACTTCGGCGATCCGCATCACGGTCTCGATCAACCCGGCGACGTCCGGCGAGGCCAGCCGGTGATAACGGTGGCGACCCTGCCGCTCGACCGCCAGCAGGTTGGCCGCGCTCAACCGGGCGAGGTGGCCGCTGGCGGTCTGGGCGGTGACTCCGGCGACCCGGGCAAGCTCTCCGGCGGTCAGCGCCCGGCCGTCCATCAGGGTCCCCAGCATGGCGGCCCGCGCCGGGTCGCCCAGCAGGCTGCCGATCTCTGCCATCCGGTTGGGGGTGCTCATGACGGTACCTCCTGGCTTGAGCCTGTTGACCGTGATCCTAGCGCGACGGCGTGCCGGACGGTACGGCCGGCACCGAAGCATCGCTCGGCCTGACCCGGCAGGCTGCGCCCACCGACGACAAAGGAGTGCGCCATGATCACCTGCTTCATCCGTTACGAGATCGATCCGAACCGGCGAGAGGCCTTCACCGCCTATGCCCGCAACTGGGGACAGACGATCCCGCGCTGCGGCGCCGACCTGATCGGCTATTTCGCGCCGCATGAGGGATCGGCGAGTTTGGCCTACGGTGTCTATTCGATCGAAAGCCTGGCGGCCTACGAGGCGTATCGCGCCCGTCTGCGCGATGATCCGCTTGGCCGGGAGAACTACGCCTTCGCCCAGCGCGAGCGCTTCATCCTGCGCGAGGCCCGGACCTTTCTCACACTGGCCTCAGCGCCCCATGACCGGAAGCTGGCGCCATGATCGCCATGATGTTCGAGGTTCGGCCCCGTCCGGGCCGCCGCGAGGCCTATCTGGACCGGGCGGCGGCCCTGCGTCCGCTGGTCGAGCAGATCGACGGGTTCATCTCGATCGAGCGGTTCCAAAGCCTGAGCGATCCGGAAAAGCTGCTGTCCCTCGGGTTCTTCCGCGACGAAGCCGCGCTGACAGCCTGGCTGACCCATGCGACCCACCGGTCGGCCCAAACTGCCGGCCGCGAGGGAATCTTCGAAGACTACCGTCTACGGGTCGCGGCGGTGGTCCGCGACTACGGCATGCACGATCGGACCCAGGCACCAGTGGACTCCCGTTGCCATCATCGCGAAGCGGAGGTCCAACGCGAACCGGGTGGCTGATCGCTGCCAGCGCCCCGGCGCTTCGTTATCGCCGCGGCATCATTGTCGCAATCCTTGGGTGGGTCCATATTCGGTGTCGAACCCTCTCAGGACCCCACCCATGACCAACAGCGCGGCCTCCGCGGCTTTCGTTGCGACGCGACCGGGATCGGTCGCGCTGCTCACCTGCATGGTGGCGCTCGGTCAGATGTCGCTCGGCCTCTACCTGCCGTCGATGCCGTCCATCGGCGAGGGCCTTGACGCCGCACGATCCGACGTCCAGCTGACCCTGACAGTCTTCCTCGCCGGCTTCGCGGTCAGCCAACTGGTGTGGGGACCGGTCGCGGACCGCTATGGGCGCCGGCTCACGGTGCTGATCGGGCTGGCGATCTTTGCCGTGGGTGGGGTCGCCTGCGCCCTTGCCCAGTCGATCGAGCATCTGATCGCCTTCCGGTTCCTGCAGGCGCTCGGTGCCTGCGCCGGTCAGGTGGTGGCGCGGGCCACGGTGCGCGACGCCACCGAAGGCGTCGAGACCGCCCGGGTCATGGGCTACATCACCTTGGCCATGTCGCTGTCGCCGGCAATCACCCCCGCCGCCGGCGGGTTTCTGGAAACCCATTTCGGCTGGCGCGCCAACTTCCTCGCGCTTGGTCTGGTCGGGGTCACCCTGTTCGCCCTGGTGCTGTTCCGGCTGCCCGAGACCCTGCGCAACCCGGTCCGCAACGCGCTGTCGCCGGTCCAGATGGTGCGGAATTTCAGTCTGCTGCTGCGCGACCGCCAATATGTCGGGTACCTGCTCGTGGTCGGAACGATGTTCGGCGTGCTGATGGCCTACACCACCGGCACCCCCTACGTGCTGATGGAGGCGCTGGGCTGGTCGCCGCAGGCGTTCGGGCTGCTGGTGCTGTTCAACGTCGCCGCCTTTCTCTCGGCAAGCTTGACAGCCACCCGGCTGACGCCACGGTTTGGCCCGGCGCGCATGGTGCGCCTCGGTGTCGCCTTCTGCGGCGTCGCCGGCCTCGCGATGGCCGCCTCGCCGCTGGTTGGGCATCTGTCGACCCCGGCGATCATCGCGCCGATGATGGTGTTCCTCGCCGGCATGGCGCTGGCCCTGCCGAGCGCCATGGCCGGCGCGCTGCAGAACCACCCGCAGATCGCAGGGTCTGCCTCGGCCCTGCTGGGCTTCGCGCAGATGGGTCTGGCGATGCTGGCATGCTTCGCGGTCGGCGTGCTTCCGGGCGCACCCCAGGTGACCATGGCGGCGGTGTTCTGCTTCTGCGGAGTCGCCTGTGTGACAGCCCTGCTGCTGCTCCGCGACCCGGCTGCGCGAATCACCTAGACTGAGACCATGTCGAAGACGCCCCTCGCTCCGATCCTGCTGGTCGACCGCGACGGCACCGAGATTTCCGTCGCCGCCCGGCGCAGCCAACGCGCGAGCCGGATGCTTCTGCGGGTGGATCCGGTGCGCGGCGGGCCGGAGCTGGTCTTGCCGGCCGGGGTGTCGGACGTGCTGGCCACCGAGTTCGCGCGCCGCCACATCGGCTGGCTGCGCACCCGTCTGTCCCGGTTACCGCAACGGGTCGCCTTCGAGGCGGGGGCGGTGGTGCCGGTGCTGGGGCGCGATCACGTGGTCCGCCACCGTCCAGACCAACGCGGCGGCGTCTGGCAGAGCGATGCGCCGGACGCCGGCGCGGAGCTGCATGTCTGTGGTGCTGCGGAGCACCTGCCACGGCGTCTCGCCGACTGGTTCAAGGCGGAGGCCAAGCGTCGGATCACGCCGCGGGCAAAGGCCCATGCCGACCAGCTGGAGCGGCGGGTCGGCCGGGTGACGGTGCGCGACACCAAGTCGCGCTGGGGCAGCTGTTCGGCGCGGGGCGATCTGTCGTTCTCCTGGCGGCTGATGCTGGCGCCGGAGCCGGTGTTCGACTACGTGGTCGCCCATGAGGCGGCGCATCTGGTTGAGATGAACCATTCGCCGCGGTTCTGGCGGCTGGTGGGCCGGCTGATGCCGGACTACGAAACCCACCGGGCCTGGCTGAAGAGCCACGGCGCCCGGCTCCACGCCTACGGCTGAGCATCGTCCCTGCGCCGCTTGTACGCCGCGCCGCTTGCACGCTGGCCGGCGACCGCGTAAGCCGAAGGCCCCACCGCGTTCGAGCCCGAATTCATGAACCGTCCCCGTCCCGACAGCTCTGCGGTCGCGGGCCTGCTGACCGCGCTGGTCGCCTTCGGTCCGATCTCGACCGACATGTACCTGCCGTCGCTGCCGGCCCTGGTAACCGCCTTCGACTCCGATGTGGCGACGGTGCAGCTGACCCTGAGCGCTTTCCTGGTCGCTTTCGCCATCGCCATGCTGGTCTACGGGCCGCTGTCGGACCGTTTCGGCCGGCGCCCGGTTCTGCTCGGTGCGATCGCCGTCTTCGTTTTGGCGTCGATCGCCTGCGTGTTCGCTCCCACGATTGAGGCTCTGATTGGTGCCCGCATTCTGCAGGCGGTCGGCTGCTGCGCCGGCCCGGTGCTGGGCCGGGCCGTGGTGCGCGATGTCTACGGCCGTGATCGGGCCGCCACCGTGCTGTCCTACATGGGCACGGCCATGGCGCTGGCCCCGGCCATCGGTCCGATCGCGGGCGGGTGGCTGCAGGTCGCGTTCGGCTGGCAATCGGTGTTCTGGGTGCTGACGGGATTCTCGCTGATCGCGCTGATCGGCGTCTATCTGATGCTGGACGAAACCAACGCCCACAAGGACCCGGTGGCAACCTCGCCGCGGGGGCTGCTGGCGAACTACCGGGCGCTGCTGACCCACCGGGTCTATGTCGGTTACGTGGCGACCATATCGGCCTGCTACAGCGTCATCTTCTGTTTCATCTCCGGCTCCGCCTTCGTGCTGATCGACGTGGTCGGCCTGACACCTGACCTCTACGGCTACTGTTTCGCGACCATGGTGCTCGGCTACATGACCGGGACGTTTCTGTCAGCCCGGCTTGGCCCGCGCTTCGGCATCGAACCGCTGATCCTCGCCGGCGGGCTCGTCGCCACCGTGTCCGGCGGGATGATGGCGGTGTTCGCCTGGAGCGGCACGGTCTCGGTCGCGACCATCGTCATCCCCCAGACCCTGGCCATGGTGGGCGTGGGACTGACCTTCCCGAACTGCCAGGCCGGCGCGATCGGTCCGTTTCCGACCATGGCCGGGTCGGCGTCGGCGCTGCTCGGGTTCTTCCAGATGGGGATCGCGGCCGCGGTCGGGCTGGCGATCGGCCACGCCTTCGACGGCACCGCCCGGCCGCTGGCCACCGGTGTCGCGGTATCGGGATTGCTGACCCTACTGTTCTTCGCGGTTCTGGTCTGGCCGGCCCGCCACCGGGCCTGATCTTATGGTGCTCCCGACTCAATCGGGGGTCGGATTTGCCGCCAGGGTCTCCAAGGCCGGCCCCGAGAAGGCGCGCTTTGGCTGCCCCTTCAGTGCCGCTGTCATGAAGGACTGGAAGATCTCGGCAGGAAGGCCGCCGCCGGTGACCGACTCCATCGGGCGCCCCGCGTCGTTGCCGACCCAGACAACGGCCACCAGGTCCGGGGTGTAGCCGGCAAACCAGGCATCGCGGAAGCCTTGGCTGGTTCCGGTCTTGCCTGCCACGGGCCGGTCAAGCCGGGCGGCGCGCCCGGTGCCGCTGCGCACCGACTCCGACAACATAGCCGTCAGGTCGTCGGCGGCCCGGCGTGAGACCCGGGATCCCAGACCTGATCCCTGGCGGCGGTAGAGGGTGGTTCCGGCGGTGTCGCGGACCGTTCGGACGGCGAACGGTGCCACCGGCCGGCCGCCATTGGCGAATGCCGCGTAGGCGCCCGCCAGGGTGACCGGGTTCATGGCGTCGACGCCAAGGCCGAGGCTGGGCCCCCGGGTGAGGCCCTGGGCGATGCCGAGCCGGCGCGCGGCATCCCGGACCGCGGCCCGACCGACCCGTTCCTGCAGACGGATGGTGGCGGCGTTCCGGCTGTCGGCGAGCGCCCGGGTCAGCGAGATCCGGCCGGCGTGACGGCCATCGAAATTGCCGGGCGACCAGCCCTCGACCGTGATCGGACCGTCGTCGATGGGGTCTTCCGGGGCCCAGCCCTGCTCCAGGGCCGCCAGGAACACCACCGGCTTGAAGACCGAGCCCGGCTGGCGCTGGGCCTGGACGGCCCTGTTGAACTGGCTCTTCCGATAGCTGACGCCGCCGACCATGGCCCGGACCGCACCGGTCTCCGGATCGAGCGCCACCAGCGCCGCCTGGCGTGCGCCGCGTTTTGCCGTTCCGGCGAGCGCCGCTGTCACCGTGCGTTCCGCCAGAGTCTGCAGGCGCAGGTCGAGCGTGGTCTCGACCGACAGGTCGCTGGCCCGCCGGCCGACGAATCCCGGGACCTGGTCGTACACCCAGTCGGAGAAGTAGCGGTGCCCGGCGCCGCGGCCGACCGGCCCCCGCAGCCGATAGGGGTTGGCCGCCACCTTTCGGGCGGTGGCATCGTCGATCATGCCGATCTCGGCCATGGCGGCGAGAACCAGTGCCGTGCGCTTTCGCGCACGCTCCGGCGCGCTGGCGGGATTGTAGCGTGACGGGCCTTTCAGCATCGCGGCCAGCAGCGCCGCCTCGCCGAGCGACAGGCTGTGCGCCGTCTTGGAGAAGTACTTGCGCGCCGCCGCATCGACCCCGTAGGCGCCGGCGCCGAAATAGACCCGGTTGAGATAGATCGACAGGATCTCGTCCTTGCTGAACGTGCGTTCGAGCCAGAACGCCAGCAGCAGTTCCCGGATCTTTCGGGACAGGCTGCGGTCGGGAGTCAGGAACACGTTCTTGGCCAGTTGCTGGGTCAGCGTGCTGCCACCCTGGACAACCCGTCCGGCGCGCAGGTTGTGATAGACCGCCCGGGCCAAGCCGATCGGATCGATTCCGAAATGTTGGCGGAACCGCCGATCCTCGATGGCGATCACCGCGTTGGGCAGGTGCGACGGCATCTGCGACGGCATCTGCGAGACGGTCACCGCATCGCCGTGCATCGGCCCGTAGGACGCGAACAGGGCGCCACCGGCATCGGCCATCTGCACCGACCCCGGCCGGGTGTAGTGGTCGAGGTCGGAGATGTCCGGCAGGTGGTAGGCGTGCCAGGCCAGCAGGCCGCCGACCGCCATCAGCCCCCAGAACCCCAGCAGGAAGCCGACCCGCAGGGAATGACGAAGCAGCCGGCCGGCCCAGCCGCGCCGGGCGAGGGTTCGGCGTCCGCCCGACCGTCGCTTGCCGGCCCGGCGCCGCGCCGGTGTCCGTCCGCCGGAGCGCTCGGCCGGTTTGGCGCCGGCCTTCTTGCCGTCAGCCTTTCGGGAGCCGGCCGCCGGTTTTGCCTTCTTGTGTGTCGGTGTGCCGCGCGCGCTGCGTGCCATGCCGTCGATCTTTAGTTCGCTCAACTAATTAAGATATACGATGAACTTACTGAAATATCGAGTTTAAAGCTCTTTTGCTGATTTGTGACAGTTGGGGGGGAACCGCAGAATGGCTCGGGTTCCCTTGCCGAGCTGGCTCTCCAGGGCGAGACGGCCGCCATGCAGCTGCATCATCCGGTCGACCAGCGGCAGGCCGAGACCGGTCCCCCCTGGTGAGCGGGTTTGCGCGGCACCCGCCCGGCTGAACGGCTCCATCACCCGGCTGACCTCAGCGGGCCCCATCCCGACCCCGGTATCGACCACCGAGATCTCCAGCCAGCCATCGTCACGGATCGCCGCGTCGACGCCGACCTCGCCGCCCGGTTCGGTGAACTTCAGCGCGTTCGACAGCAGATTCATGAGCATCTGGCGGTAGCGCCGCGGATCGACACGCAAGGCCGGCGCGTCATCCGGGATCCGGCTCTCCAGGGTCAGCCGCTGCTTGGTTGCGGGATCGCGCAGGATCTCCACCACCGTTCGCGTCGTTGCGGCGGCATCGATCCACTCGGGATTGATTTCCATCCGTCCGGCTTCGATCCGCGACAGGTCCAGGATGTCGTTGATCAGGGTCAGCAGATGCGACCCGCTCTCGTGGATCGCGGCTACGTAGGTCTCGATCGACTGTGGATCCAGGGACTCAGGAGTTTCAGCGAGATTCTGGCGGATCAGTTCAGAGAAGCCGAGGACCGAATTCAGCGGGGTGCGTAGTTCGTGGCTGACCAGGGCCAGGAACTCCGATTTGGTGTGTGCCGCCCGCTCGGCCTCCTCCAGGGCCGCGGCGACCTGGCGACGCGACTGCTCGACCCGGGCCATGGCGGCGGCGGTCTCGCTCGACTTGGCGACCACCTCGCGGGTCCGTTCCTCGACCCGGCGTTCAAGCTCGGCCTTGGTCTCGGCCAGCGCTGCGCGGGTGTTGCGCAACTTCACGACCATGTCGTTGAACGCCTGGCGGAGGATTTCGGTCTCGGTGTCCCGGGCAGCGGCCGCGGTCTCGGCGTCGAACTCGACCGTCTCCAGCCGCTGGATGTTCGTCCGCCGCGCCGCGTCGGTCAGCCGCGTCAGGGGGCGGACCAGGATCGAGCGGCTCACCCGCTCGAAGATGAGCCACAGAATGATGGTCTTCACGATCGCGGTCGCGATCAGCAGGGCAACCCGCCATCGGGCCCGCTCGAGAACCACCAGCCGGCTCGAGTACAGCGTGACATGGCCCACCCGGTCGCGGCCGACGGCATGGGAGTGATAGACGAAGAACGCGGCGGTGATCGGTTCCTCGATCCAGGGCCAACGGCCGGTCCCGGCGGCATCCGGTTCGCCGGGAACCACCCCGACACGCAGGAGTTCGGCGCGCTGGTTGTGGTCGGTGCCCAGCACGCCCTTGATCTCGGGTATTTCGACCATGCCGGCGGCGATCGACTCCACATCGCCGAGCTCCAGCGACCAGAGCGGGTTCGACAGGGCCCCCTGCAGCATGCGCTGGTAGATCGAGAGTTCGCGTTCCAGGTCGTTGCGTGTCGTCACATAGACTTCGCCGATCAGAATGCCGGTGATCGTGACCGCCGCCGCCAGGTACAGCAGGAACGCCGCGCGGAACAGACGCCGGGTGATCGCCGGGCGCCGCGGATCCGGTGCCTGGTTTGCGGCACCACGCGTCTGCGGTTCTGGGGGGTCCAATGCCATGTCCGGTTACCGGGACCCGCCCGTATAGGCGTCGAGGCGGATCTGGAAACCGGGATCGGCATTGACCACAGCGATCGTATCCCAGATCGCCTCGGCGAGGTCCGGATCGCGCGCGACCAGACCCTTGGACAACAGAAGGAAGTAAGCCTTGGTCTGCAGGGGGGGCTCGAGTTTGACCACATCGCCGTAGGCGCCCGGATTTCGTTGGATGGCGGCGGCAGCCATGTTCTCAAGCTCCGCATAGGCCGCAATCCGGCCGGCGACCAGTTTGTTCAGGTTGACCTCCTGCACCTTGCCGGTCTCCACCCTGATGCCGGCCTTCTCGAGATCGCCGACGATCGAGTATCCGGCCGTGGCGCCGACCGCTGCGCCGCCGAGCCCGTCGATGGTCTGGCCATCCCAGGTCACCGATGACCCGCGCAGGACATGGAGGGCATAGGACTGGAAGAAGATCGCGCGGGCGTCGTCCACCTGCCCGTCAGGGGTTTTCGGGTAGACGCCGATCGCTTCGCGCTCCGGCTTGTAGCTGGCGTGGAAGATGCCATCGACCTCATCGGTTTCGACGAGATAGAGCCCGCGTTTCCAGGGCAGCCGGCGAAAGCCGATGTTGATCCGCAGTCTTTTGCCAACCGCCTTCAGGAGGTCCAGCGTAAGGCCGGGGCGGTCCCAGTTGATGGCCGTGCCCTCGCCGAGATAGCGGGGCGGATTGGCACGGGTCTCAAAGGCGAAGGTGACGGTCGGCCGGTTCTCGAATCGGGCCGGAGGTTCCGCCATGGCCGACCCCACGGCGAACCCGAGGTACCAGCCCGCCGCCGCGATCATCCCCATCACGCGTGCGCGAATCACCACCGCTCCCCTTCGGTCCCGTGTCGCCGAGCGACAGGGTATAGGTCAAAAGCGGACATCTTGGCCAGCAGGTGCCGCGGTCGGATTTGCGTCGCTCGGGCGCCGGTCCTATGGTCCTGGCAGGGGCTTAGGCTCAAGGACTGACTCTATCTAAGACGTGGATCATGGCCGCTGAGGAACCGGCGCTTCGGGAGACGCTGGCGTCGGGCGCCAGCCGCATTTTCAATGCCGCGGAAATCACCCGCGGTGTCGAGGCGGCGGCGACGGAGGACGACCCGCCGGACCTGCTGTTCAATCACAAGTCCCTGAACTACAGCGTCTTCATCAAACGACCCAAGGACACCGCACCCCCGCCAGGCGCCGGCGCGGGCATCGGTTCGTCGGCGGAAATCCTGGAGAACGGGCAGGTGAAGACCGTCTCGTTCGAGATGGTGTCGCGGGTCGAGAAGGGGGATATCGCGACCTTCCTCTACGTGCCGTTTGACGTCGAGGACATCTCCGGTGGCGGCAACAGCCTCGATCTGAGCTCGGCGCGCGGCCGCATCGAAGGCATCTTCGAACTCACCGGCTTCGACATGAAGCAGGAAGGCCGGTCGATTGCCCGGGATAAACGGTTGGTCGAGCTGATCGAGGAGCTGCCCTCGCTCGACCCTTTCCTGCTGCGCGATCGGCTGGAAACCGACGGCATTGAGGCGCCGGAAGCGTATTTCGAGATCTCCGACGAAGAGTTCCAGGAGATCAAGAAGTACATCCTGTCCAAGTTCCGGCCGATCACCGAACGGGTCGTCGACCCGAATTCGCCCCGGGCCGCCGAGACCGCCGAGCAGTTCATCATGAAGCTCTGGGAGGGCAACGATCTCAACTATCTGGCACCGATCACCCAGGTGTTCCGGATCGACCCGGAAGAGGCCAGCGAGATCTACTATTCCTGGAAAGGCGTGACGTACTACGAGTTCCAGTACAAGCGCAGCCAGCGCACCATGCTGGGCTTCGCCGACTGGCTGCACACCAAGGGGGCGGTGCCATCGCACTATGTGAAGTCGGACCAGCGCCACGAGCTTGAGACCAAGGCCAAGGAGGTGGCCGGCGCTTTCGCCCGCCATCTCAGGAACGCCTCGGAGATCCTGCGGATCTACAACCAGAGCTATGAGGACCTGTTCGTGCGCGGCGGTGATGCCAAGCCGTTCATCGAGTTCCTGCGGGATTCGAGCACCCTGTTCTGGGATATCTCGGCGTCGATCTCCGCCCTCAACTACGGGGTCGCGGTCTGGCGCCAGCACACCGCCAAATCGTCCGATGGCAAGCTGCCGGCCGACGATCTGGCCAAGCTCCTGGACCTGCTCGATCGCGTGATCATCTAGGGCGGACCGGCCGAACGTTGGGGGACAGCGATGGCCGCGGGATCATCCGGCGAACCGCCGTCGGGCCGTCAACACTTCCTTTAGGATTGGCACCTTAGACTGTACCTCTCGCGATTAGGAGGTAGCGGCCATGCCGTTCGACGACATGCCCGAAATCGAGCTGAAGACCCCGGCGGAAGTTGCCCGGGACGCCGAACCCGGCACGGTGCAGGAGCCCTCGATGGCGGCCCTCATCGAGGCCATCCGCGTCCTTGTTGCCACGCCCGACGAGGACCGCCGAGCCGCCTGAGCCGCGGCGCTAGCGGCGGAGCCTAGTGCTCGCGGAGCAGCCGGCCGTAGCCGGTGATGCGGTCGCCGATACCGGCCTTGCGCAGACAATCCCAGATCATCGCCTGATTGCTGACCACCACCGGTTTTCCGACGGCGTTCTCGAGCGCCTCGACGCGACCGAGTGTTCTGAGCGCCCCACAACTGAAGAAAAGCGCGTCGGCCTCCGGGTGCCGGGCCAGCGCGGCCGCGCCGTAGGCCGCGAGAAAACCCGGATCGAGGCGCACCATGTCGCTGTCTTTCTCAAGCCCGAGACCGTAGAGCTGGGCGATCCGGAACCCGCGCGCTTCCAGATAGCTGATCTCGGCGTGGTTCACGGCGTCGATATACGGGGTACAGACGACGAGGGTTGCGGCCTGGAGGGCGCGCAGGGCGTTGATGACACCGGTGATGATGGAACTGGGCCGGGCGGTCGGTTGGCCGGCCTGCAAGGCGGCGAACACCCGGTCTTCACCGATCACCAGACTGCCCGAGGTACAGGCGTAACAGACGACGTCCAGCGACTCGTCCGGCAGCAGCAGGGCGGCGGCATCGGGCAGCAGGTCGGCCTGGGCGGCCAGGGTCTCGACGGTGATGCTGTCCGGGATCGCCAGCCGGGTCGTGTGCACGCCGACACCATCCGGGCGCAGGGTCATGATGTCGTCCTGCACCGTCTGCTCGGTGGCGAGCAGCAGGTAACCGATCTTGGCCCGCCAATGGGCGCCGCGATCGAAGCGGGCCTCGGGCAGGGCGGAGCTGTCGGTCTCGGCGAGGGTCATGACGGTGCAGTGTGGGACGGGCCGACCGGCGTGTCACGCGGCGTGTCTACCAGCGGGATCCATGGCAGGATAAGCCGATGAGCAAGGCATTCGTGAAGGAAGACGCCGAAGGCCTGGAGGATGAGGCCGAGGCCCTGCAGGACGACGCCGAGGAAGCGCTCGACGCGGTGGTCGGGCGCAATCTGGTGACGCTGGCCGGCCTGGAGGCTCTGCGGTCCGAGTTGAAGCAGTTGCGTACGGTCGAACGGCCGAAGGTCGTCGAGGTTGTCTCCTGGGCCGCCGGCAACGGCGACCGCTCGGAGAACGGCGACTACATCTACGGCAAGAAACGGCTGCGCGAGATCGACCGGCGTCTGCGCTATCTCTCCAAACGCATCGAGACCGCAGAGCCGGTCGATCCGGCCGAACAGGCCCATCTCGACCGGGTGTTCTTCGGTGCCACGGTCACCTATGCCGAATGGGACACCGCCGGAAACGAAACCGAACGGACGATCCGGCTGGTCGGAATCGATGAAGCTGATGCCGAACGGGGCGACGTCAGCTGGGTCTCGCCAATCGCCAAGGCGTTGATGAAGGCCGAGATCGGCGATGTCGTCACCGTGCGCACCCCCCAGGGAGGGCGCGAGATCGAAGTCGTCGATATCCGCAACCTGGCCTCGGGTCCGACCTGAGCCGACCCGGTCCTAGACGTCCAGGTTGGCGACCTTCAGGGCGTTGGTCTGGATGAACTCGCGGCGCGGTTCGACCACGTCGCCCATCAGCGTCGAGAACACCTCCTGGGCCTCGTCGGCATGGGCGACCTTGACCTGCAGCATGGTCCGACGGTCGGGATCGAGCGTGGTCTCCCAGAGCTGTTCCGGGTTCATCTCGCCGAGACCCTTGTAGCGGTTGATGGTCAGACCCTTGCGGCCGACCTCGAAGATCGCCTCGATCAGCGCCACGGGCCCGCGGATCGGGCGCGGCCCGTCCTTGTGCTCCAGCGTCGCCGGCCGGGCGAACAGGTCCTGCAGTTCGGCCGCCCGCTCGTCCAGGGCGCGGGCTTCGGCGGTGCGCAGCAGCGGTCCGTCGATCTGATAGCGCTCGGTCACCCCGCGCAGAGTGCGTTCGATCTCGATCGCCGGCCCGGTCGGGGTCTGTTCCTCGAACCGGCCCGACCAGCCACGCTCATGCTCTTCCGACAGGGCGTCGAGACGCTGGGCGAGATAGCGGGCGGCTTCGCCCGCGGCATCGGGATCACCCAGCAGGGCGGGGTTCAGCAGCCCGGCGACCGCCGCCTGCTCGGTCACGACCGGGCCTCCGAGCCGTCGGACCAGGGGCTCGACCAGCTGTCGGGCCTGGCGGGCGAGCTCGCCCTGATGGGCCAGGTCCGCGCCAGCGATTTGGGTCCCGGACGCCAGGGTGAGAACACCGCCTTTGGTGCCTTCTTCGATCAGAAAGCGTTCCAGCGCCCGATCGTCCTTGAGATAGGTCTCCTCGTTGCCGCGTTTCACACGGTAGAGGGGCGGCTGGGCGATGTAGAGGTAGCCGCGCTCGACCAGCTCCGGCATCTGCCGGAAGAAGAAGGTCAGCAGCAGGGTGCGGATGTGGGAGCCGTCGACATCGGCGTCCGTCATGATGATGATCCGGTGGTAGCGGATCTTCTCGATGGAGAATTCCTCCGGTCCGATGCCGGTCCCGAGTGCGGCGATCAGGGTGCCGATCTCCTGGCTCGAGAGCATCTTGTCGAACCGGGCCCGCTCGACGTTCAGGATCTTGCCGCGCAACGGCAGGATCGCCTGGGTCCGCCGGTCCCGGCCCTGCTTGGCCGAGCCGCCGGCGCTGTCACCCTCGACCAGGAACAGTTCGGCCTTGGACGGGTCGCGCTCCTGGCAGTCGGCCAGCTTGCCGGGCAGGTTGGCGATGTCCAGCGCGCCCTTGCGCCGGGTCAGCTCGCGCGCCTTGCGGGCGGCCTCGCGGGCGGCGGCGGCTTCGAACGCCTTGGTGACGACTCGTTTGGCGTCGGCCGGGTGCTCCTCGAACCACTGTTCCAGGCGTTCGCCGACGATGTTCTCGACCACCGGCTTGACTTCGGAGGACACCAGTTTGTCCTTGGTCTGGGACGAGAACTTCGGATCGGGCACCTTGACCGAGAGCACGCAGGTCAGTCCCTCACGGGCGTCGTCGCCGGACAGCTGGACCTTCTCCTTCTTGGAGATCCCTGACTGAGCCGCATAGCCGTTGACCTGACGGGTCAGGGCCGCCCGGAACCCGGCCAGATGGGTACCGCCGTCACGCTGCGGAATGTTGTTGGTGAAGCACAGCATGGTCTCGTGGAACGAGTCGGTCCATTCCATCGCCAGCTCCACCACCACGCCGTCGCGTTCGCCGGTCATCGAGATGGTCGGGTGCAGGGCGGTGCGGGCCCGGTCGAGATACTCGGCGAAGGCGACCAGGCCGCCTTCGTAGTGCAGGTCGGTCTGCAGCGGGTCCCCGTGGCGCTCGTCGGAGATGATGATCCGCACGCCGGAATTCAGGAACGCGAGTTCGCGCAGCCGATGCTCCAGGGTCGCGAAGTCGAACTCCATCATGGTGAAGGTCTCTTTCGACGGCTTGAAGGTGACCTGGGTGCCGGTCCGGTCGGCGGCCTCGCCGACCACGGCAAGATCGGCATCAGGCTCGCCATGCTGAAAGCGCATGGCGTGCTCCTGGCCGTCGCGCCAGATCCGCAGCTCCAGCCATTCCGACAGCGCGTTCACGACCGACACGCCGACCCCGTGCAGGCCCCCGGACACCTTGTAGGAGTTCTGGTCGAACTTACCGCCGGCGTGCAGCTGGGTCATGATGACCTGGGCCGCCGAGACCCCCTCTTCGGCATGCATGTCGACCGGAATGCCCCGGCCGTTGTCCTCGACGGTGACCGAGCCGTCGCCGTTCAGGGTGACGCGGACCGCGTCGCAGTACCCGGCCAGCGCTTCGTCGACCGCGTTGTCGACGACTTCGTAGACCATGTGATGCAGACCCGATCCGTCATCGGTGTCGCCGATGTACATACCGGGGCGTTTGCGCACCGCGTCGAGGCCCCGCAGGACCTTGATCGATTCGGCGTCGTAGCTGTTTTCGGATTCGGGAAGGGAGTCGTCAGCCATGACGTCAGGCTCCGGGGACGGGAGTCGGGGGGGTGTCCGCCGAACGGATCTGTCCGTCGGCGACGTCGACGATGCGGGCGTGATCGGCGATCGGGGCGAAGGTCGAGCGGTCGGTCCCGGTCATCCAGGCCTGGCCGCCGAGGTCCAGCACGGACTGGAACAGGGCGCTGCGCCGCGTGTCGTCGAGATGGGCGGCCACTTCGTCGAGCAGCAGGATGGGTGCGGCACCTTCGTCGATGGCCTGCAGGCGGGCATGGGCCAGAACAATACCGACCAGCAGGGCCTTCTGCTCTCCTGTCGAGCACCGCGCGGCCGGCATCGCTTTGGCGATGTGGGTGACCGCGAGGTCGGTCCGGTGCGGGCCTTCACCATCCTCGCCGCCGCTGCGGGCCTGTGCCAGGGATTGGCGGACCCGGTCCTCGGCCTCCAGCGCCGGCATCGACGAAAGCCAGCGGTCGACCGCCCCCTCCAACGCCAGTTCGGCGGCAGGGAATGGCGGCAGCGTGGCCGCGCACAGCCGGTTCAGCCGGGCGACCAGAGAGGCGCGGGCCGCGGCGATGGCAATGCCCGTGGTCGCCAGCCGATCCTCGAGCGCGGCGTACCAGGCATCCTCGCGCCGCCCGTCGCGGATCAGCCGGTTGCGCTCGCGCCAAGCATGATCATAGGCGCTGACCCGGCCGGCGTGTTCACTGTCGAAAGCGTAGACCAGTCGATCCAGGAACCGCCGGCGTCCGGAGGCGGACTCGGTGAACAGCCGGTCCATGGCCGGGGTCAGCCAGGAAACGGTCACGTGATCGCCCAGCGCCCCCTGGCTGCGCGCCGGAGCCCCATCAATGCGGACCACGCGCCGCTCACCCTCGGACTCCGGTTCGCGGCCGGTGCCGATCTGCACCGGGCCCTGCTTGCCGTCGAGGGTCGCGGCGATCGCCCAGCAACCGGAGTCTTCCAGCCGGTCGATCTCCGACAGCCGGGCGCGCCGCAGCCCGCGGCCGGGGGCCAGGAACGAAATCGCTTCCAGCAGGTTGGTCTTGCCGGCGCCGTTCGCCCCCGTCAGCACCACGGCAGCATCCCCGGCTTCCAGAGTGGTCGCGCCGTAGTTTCGAAACCGGGTCAGCGACAGGCGGGCGATCGTCAGGCTTTTCGGACCGGCCGCGACGCTGGTGCGCCCGGCTGGTTCCGGGGGGAGGGGGTGGGTAACGGTCACGCGCGTCGTCACACCCGCATCGGCATCAACACGTAGAGCGCCCCATCATCCGCCTCGTCGGTGATGATGGTCGGCGACGCCGCATCGGCCATGCGGAACACGGCTTTGCCCGAGTCGTCGATCTGGTCGGCGATGTCGAGGACGTAGCGTGAGTTGAAGCCGATCTCCATCGACGTGCTGGCGTACTCCACATCGACTTCCTCGGTCGCCTGGGCATTGTCCGGACTGTTGGCCGACAGGGTCAGCGCGCCGTTGCCGAGCGCCAGCTTTACGGAGCGGGATTTCTCGGTCGAGATCGTGGCGACCCGGTCGACCGCCTTCTTGAAGACCCCGCACTCAACCCGCATGACCTTGTCATTGCCGTCGGGGATCACCCGCTCGTAGTCCGGGAAGGTCCCGTCGATCAGCTTCGTGGTCAGCACCGTGTCGGCAAAGGCGAAGCGCAGCTTGTTCTCGCTCAGGCCCACTTCCACATCGCCGTCGGTTTCGTCGATCAGCTTGCGGATCTCGGTGACCGCCTTGCGCGGGACGATGACGGACGGCATGCCGCCCGCCCCTTCCGGCAACGGCATCTGCACGCGCGCCAGCCGGTGGCCGTCGGTTGCCACCGCCCGCAGCACCGAAACCCCGTTGGCCTGGGTTTCGTGCAGGAAGATGCCGTTCAGGTAGTAGCGGGTCTCTTCGGTCGAGATCGCGAACCGGGTGCGGTCGATCAGGGTCTTCGCATCGGCCGCCGACAGCAGGAAGTTGGTCGACAACTCGTCACCCGACAGCGCCGGAAACTCCTCGACCGGCAGGGTCGGCAGCGAGAAATTCGAGCGGCTGGCCCGGATCGCCATCCGCGCCCCATCACCGGCGACGGCGAGTTCGACCTCGGCGCCATCCGGCAGCTTGCGGACGATCTCGTAGAGCGTGTGGGCCGGCACGGTTGCCGCCCCGGCCTGGTCGACGGTGCAGGCCACTTTCTCGACAACGTCCATGTCCATGTCGGTCGCGGTCAGGGCGATCGACCCGTCCGCTGCCCGGATCAGGACGTTGGCAAGGATCGGAATGGTGTTCCGACGCTCGACGACGCTTTGGACATGGGCCAGCGGCTTGAGAAGTGCCGCCCGGTCGATGGTGATCTTCATGGTCTCGCTCGGCCTGGATTGATGCCTCTGGAACCGGTCACGGGGGGATCGGGAGGTCCGATCCGGGTGTCCGCTGGCCGTTCCCATCGGACAACACCGCCGCCCCTGGGGGCGGCGGCCTCCGATCCCCGCATTCCGGCGAATCGAAAGTCTGCCTTTATACCATGAAAGGCTTGTGCCGTAGGGGTTTTTTGGTGGCCGGAACGGCCATGGAAGAGCCCTGTCGGCGCGGCCGCCGATCAGGACTCCAGCATGCGTCGAAGCAGGTCGACATCGGCATCGAAATGCCGGTCCGTCGACCGCAGTTCATCAACCTTTTTCACCGCATGCATGACCGTGGTGTGGTCGCGACCACCGAACTTGCGCCCGATCTCCGGCAGCGAGCGCTGAGTGAGCTGCTTGGAGAGGTACATCGCAACCTGGCGCGGCCGGGCGATCGCTCGCGACCGACGCGCCGAGTACATGTCCGAGATCCGGATGTTGTAGTGGGTCGCGACCTGGCGCTGGATTTCCTCGATTGTCACCCGGCGGTCATTGGCCCGCAGCAGATCCTGCAGGACGTCCTGGACCATTTCCAGGGTGATCGCGCGCCCGACCAGGGTCGAATGGGCCATGATCCGGTTCATCGCCCCTTCCAGTTCCCGAACGTTGGAACTGATCTTGTGGGCCAGGAACTCCAGCACCTTCGGCGGGATCTCCGCCGCCATGCGTTCGGCCTTCGACTGCAGAATGCCGAGGCGCAGTTCGTAGTCGGTCGGATGGATGTCGGCGACCAGACCCCAGCCGAGCCGCGAGCGCAACCGCTCCTCGAGGCCGTCGAGATTGGTCGGGCTCTTGTCGGCGGAGATCACGACCTGACGGTTGTTGTCCACCAGCGCGTTGAAGGTGTGGAAGAACTCCTCCTGGGTGCTGTCCTTGCCGCTGATGAACTGAACGTCGTCGATCATCAGCACGTCGACCGACCGGAACAGGTCCTTGAAGGCGACGGTGTCGCGGAACCGGAGCGCCCGGATGAACTGGTACATGAACTTTTCGGCCGACAGGTAGAGCACCTTGCGCTGCGGATGGCGCTGGCGGATGTCCCAGGCAATGGCGTGCATCAGGTGGGTCTTGCCGAGGCCGACCCCGCCGTACAGGAACAGCGGATTGAACGGAACCGTCTCGCTTTCGGCGACCCGGCGGGCCGCCGCGAAGGCGAGTTCGTTGGGCTTGCCGGTGACGAAATTGTCGAAGGTGAAGCGGGCGTCCAGCGGCGCGGAAATCGCCGCGATGTCGTTCGCCAGTTCGGTCGGCGCCAGCTCGGTCGGTGCGGCGTCCGCGCCGTCGCCGTGCGGTCGACCGGTCAGGATCGCCGGGCCGCTTTTCGAGGCCACGTCGAGGCCATCTGTCGACGTCATGTCACCCGTCCGTTCGGTCTTCCCATCGGAAGCCAAGTGGGTCCCGTCCCGTGCCTCGCCGGTCGACGGCGATGCCGCCACCAGAACATCAACGGTCGAGATTCTGGCATCCTCGCCCTGCCAGAGCCCCCGCAACCGATCACCGTACTGGGTGACGACGCGATCGCGCTCGAAACGGGACGGCATGGCCAGGACCACGACGTCGCCCTCCCGGCGCGCCAGCACCAGAGACCGGAGCCAGCCACGATAGGCGGTCTCGCCGCATTCCGCGCGCAACCGGCCTTTCACCCGGGCCCATTGCGCCGCCAGCGCATCGCGTGTGCCTGCCTCAGCCATGGACGACCTCCAGACCCGGTCGCGTCCGGCTGCGTCCTTTAAACCAGTGAACGGAGCCGCTGACACCCTGTGCGCCCCGTTCGGTCAGACTTGTTTCCCCCGATTGGCTCCCCAAGCCGATCCGTGTCACCGTTGTGGTCCCTCGTTTTTTTCCGAACGCCGGCCGCAATGCCGACGATTCGACACTTCACGTGACTGACGGTACGCCCCCGCGTCGCCGCCTGTATCGGGTTCTTTCGAAGACAAAAGGCCCCCGTCAGGACAAAACGTCGCCCTGCCCGACCGTTTCAAAGTGCTAGAAAAGTAAAACTAGCAATTCTCGCGGTGTAAGTTCGTCCATCGAAAGAAAGCACGCCAACGGAGTGACGAATTACTTGTCATATTCAACCTTTATGCTTTGCAACTCGTCAGTCGGCGCTGAGACGCGTAAGGTACTCGCGGTCCCGATTCGGTGCAACCGAGTCGAACACTCTATGACAAATTTTTTTCGACATATCGTGCACGTGCTGCAGTTGACTCCAGAAGAGTCGCTCGGATTCAACCCGTTGTGGCGGGTTCCTAACCCCATCTTTCGGATCAATCCGCAACCCCTTCATGGAAAGGATTCGCCGAGACGATTCAGCGCGGTAGGGGCTGAAACAAATCACCTATAGGCTTATTTTTGCTGTGGGTATTGAGCGGCGCGCGGGCCAGAGATCGGGTGATCGGGCCTCCGAACGGCCTCGCGAACGGTCCTTCAACCCCGCCATCGGCGACCGGTGAAATCCCATCGCGACCCGGCAACGGGGTCGTGCTGGCAGGCCCCGTACAGGGCGGAGAAGTGCAGAGAAACGCGGGGTGTGGCGGCCCGTCACGACAGGAACCGGCCGCGATGGACTTCAATGCTTGCATTACTTGAATGCCAGACCTCCGGCGTCTTGCCGGGTCTCCGGTCGGCCGCGTCTGTTCTGCTCGCGGGCCCGGCAAGGGCCCAGGGCAAGGGCGTCGGCCCCCGCAGACGGGCAACAGAGCAGACGGGCAACAGAACAGGCGGACAACAGAACAGGCGGACAACAGAACAGGCGGACAACAAAAAAGGCCGCTGGAAGCCGGCGGCCCTATCGGATGCGCGGCAGCGCTGGGCGATCAGGCGCTGAGCGCCTTGATGGCCTTGTTGAGCCGCGACAGCTTGCGGGCCGCGGTGTTGCCGTGCAGGACACCCTTCACCACCCCGCGCTGCATTTCCGGCTGTGCGGCCAGGAAAGCGGCCTGGGCGGCATCCTTGTCGCCGCTGCCGATGGCCTTCTCGACCCGCTTCACGAAGGTCCGGATCCGCGAGATGCGCGCATGGTTGACCTCAGCGCGGCTGGCGTTGCGCCGGATGCGTTTCTTGGCTGAAGCGTGGTTGGCCATCGTGTCTCTCAATTGGGTCGGCTTGTCCGAAGAAAGCGCGGATTATACTCCCGCCGCCCGGATGCGTCAACCGCTGCAATTGCGCAGGGTTCAGCGGTTGTTGAAGTTCGGTTGGCGCTTCTCGATGAAGGCCGCCATACCCTCTTTCTGATCCTCGCTGGCGAAGGTCGCGTGGAACATGCGGCGCTCGAACCGGACCCCTTCGGCGAGCGTGGTCTCGTAGCTCCGGTTCACCGCTTCCTTGGCCATCATGACCGACGGCAGCGACAGATCGGCGATCTTCTCGGCCACCTTGACGACCTCTTCCATCAGATCCGCCGCCGGCACGACCCGGCTGACCAGTCCGGACCGCTCGGCCTCGTCGGCGTCCATCATCCGGCCGGTCAGGATCATGTCCATCGCCTTCGATTTGCCGACGAACCGGGTCAGACGCTGGGTGCCACCGGCCCCGGGGATCACCCCGAGATTGATCTCGGGCTGGCCGAACTTCGCGTTGTCGGCCGCGATGATGAAGTCGCACATCATCGCCAGCTCGCAGCCGCCGCCGAGCGCATACCCTGCGACGGCGGCGATGACCGGCTTGCGAATCCGGGTCAGGGTTTCCCAGCTGCTGGTGATGAAGTCCTCGCTATAGACCTGAGTGAAGGTCTTGGATTGCATCTCCTTGATATCGGCGCCGGCGGCGAACGCCTTTTCGCTGCCGGTCACGATGATGCAGCCGACCTCGGCGTCGGCCTCGAACTCGCGCACGGCCTGGCCAAGCTCGGCCATCAGCTGGGCGGACAGGGCATTCAGCGCCTTCGGCCGGTTCAGGGTGACGATCGCGACCTTGCCGCGTTTTTCCACGAGGACGGTCTCGTAGGCCATAGTCAGTTCTCCTTGCCCTCGCCGCAGGTCCTGTCGGCAGCGGCGTTTGCGGTCATCGCGGCGTCAACTCGAAGCGGACCACCAGACCGTCCCCTTCGACAACCGCGTCCAAACTCAGTTCTTCCTCCGCCCGGATCCAGCGGCCCGGCGCGGTCTGTTCCCATCCCAGTTGCGGCAGCGTCGCGCCGTAGAACGTGCGCACCTCCGGCATGCTGACGCCGCCTTCGGCGAAGGCGACGACGATCCGGCCGGCCAGCGCCTCGAACGTCACGCTGGCCTCCGGGGCGTTCACCAGCCCCGGCATCAGCGGCAGATCCTCGATGCCGCTGACAAAACTGTCGTCGCCGCGCGCCGCCCCGGTGCCGGCTGCCCCGGCCAGGACGACCGCCAGAACGGTCACGGCCATCGCCAGCCAGCGTCGCGTCGGGATTTTCATGGCGCGGGCTTCTACCTCAGCGCTGGCAACGAGGACAATAGAAAGTCGACCTGCCGCTCTGGACGATGCGCTTGATGGTTCCCCCGCAGCCGTCCGCCTGACAGGCCTGACCCTCGCGATCGTAAACCCGGAACGTGTGCTGGAAGTAGCCCAATTCACCCGATACCTGGCGGTGATCGCGCAGGCTCGATCCGCCGGCGGCAATCGCTTCGGTCAGGACGGCCTTGATGGCCGACGCCAGCCGTTCGGCGCGATCACCGCGAACATTCAGGGCCAGCCGCCGCGGCGACACCCTGGCCCGATACAGCGCCTCACAGGCGTAGATGTTGCCGACACCGGCGACCACCTTCTGGTCCAGCAGCGCCGCCTTGATCGGGGTGTGCCGCCCGGCCAGTGCGGCGTCCAGGGCCGGGCCGGAGAAGGCGTTTCCGAGGGGTTCGGGGCCCATCGACCGGATCAGTTTGTGTCGGTCCAGGTCGCCGGTCGGGCAGAGATCCATCATGCCGAAGCGTCGGGCGTCGTTGAACCGCACCCAGGTGCCGTCATCGGTCCGCAGCACCACGTGGTCGTGGGTGTCGAGCTCGGGTTCAGCGCCCTGGGAGATCAGCATGCGCCCGGACATGCCGAGATGGATCATCCAGCTCTGGGCGTCGTCCAGGTCGATGAAGATGTACTTGGCGCGCCGGCGCAGCCCGGTCACGCGGCGCCCGCTCAGCCGCTCGGCGAAGCGGGCGGGCAGCGGCCATCTCAGATCCGGTCGGCGAGCCTCGACGCTGACCAGCTGGCGGTCCTGCAGGCACTCGGTCAGGCCGCGCATTACGGTTTCGACTTCAGGAAGCTCTGGCATGATGCCGGACGGTATCGCCGTGGCGCGCCCAGGCCAAGGCCACCATCGCCGGGCGCGCTTGATTCAGCGGACACTCCGGCCTAAGCCAACGGTCGCAGTGAACGGTCGCAGTGAACGGATGAGAGCCTGACGGCGATGACAGGACCCGACAGCCCTAAGGACCGAACGCCCGGGAGAGCTTCGGCTCAGGATCCCAAGATCCGCGACGGCGTGACCGATTTCGGCTTCAGCTCCGTTGCCGTCGAGGACAAGGCGGCACGGGTGCGCGACGTCTTCGACAACGTCGCCGGCTCCTATGACCTGATGAACGACCTGATGAGCCTCGGAATCCACCGGGTGTGGAAGCAGGCGTTCATGGACTGGCTGGCGCCGCGGCCCGGCCAGACCCTGCTGGACGTCGCGGGGGGCACCGGTGACATCGCGACCCTCTGGTGCGGCCGCGGCGGTGGCCCGGTCACCGTGTGCGACATCAATGCGGAGATGATCGCCGTCGGGCGGGCCCGGGCGGCCGAGGCGGCCGTCGCCGACCGGATCGAGTGGGTGGTCGGCGATGCCGAGGCCCTGCCGTTGCCGGACGCCAGCGTCGATCGGGTGACGATCGCCTTCGGCCTGCGCAACGTCACGCGGATCGACCGGGCGCTCGCCGAGATGGCGCGGGTGCTCCGGCGGGGCGGCCGGTTCATGTGTCTCGAGTTCTCCCGGCCGACCCAGCCCTGGCTCGACCCGATCTACGACGGCTATTCCTTCCGGGTGCTGCCGTGGCTCGGTGAGGTCGTCGCCAAGGACCGGGAAGCTTACCAGTACCTGGCCGAGAGTATCCGCCGGTTCCCCGACCAGCAGGACCTGGCCGAACGCATGCGGCGGGTCGGCCTAGAGCGCGTCAAGTGGCGGAACCTGTCGGGGGGAATCACGGCCATCCATTCCGGATGGCGCCTCTAGCGCCATGGTCCGCTCGGCACGCAATCTGATCCGCCTGCTGCGGATCGCCTGGGTCCTGGCCCGTCATGGCGTGCTCGAGCCGATGGAAACCGTGGCCGAGGCGCCGACCGCCGCCACCATTGCCCGTCTGACACGGCGGCTTCGCGACCCGGCCGTTTCCGGGCGCTGGGGCCAGCGGCTGGCGGCGGCCCTGGTCGCGCTTGGGCCGAGTTTCGTGAAACTGGGTCAGTCGATCGCCACCCGGGCGGACCTGATCGGCGACGAGGCATCGGCCGACCTCACCCAGCTCCAGGACCGGCTGCCGCCGTTCCCGTCGCCGGCGGCGCGCCAGACAATCGAGGTCGAGCTCGGCCAGCCGGTGGGCGATCTGTTCGTGACCTTCGACGACGCGCCGATCGCGGCGGCCTCGATCGCCCAGGTGCACCGAGCCACGACCGCCGACGGCACCGAGGTGGCGGTCAAGATCCTGCGCCCCGGGATCGAGGAGGCGGTGGCCCGCGACCTGGACCTGTTCTCCTGGGTGGCCGAGACCGTCGAGCGCGTCCTGCCGTGGAGTCGTCGCTTCAAGCCCGTGGAGGCGGTCGCCGTGTTCCGCGAAACGGTCGAGGTCGAACTGGACCTGCGGCTCGAGGCGGCGGCCGCGTCGGAGCTTGCCGAGAACTTCACGGGCGATGACGGGTTCCGGATTGCCGAGATCGACTGGGACCGGACCACCCGGCGCGTGCTCACCAGCGAGTGGATCGACGGGTTCCGGATCGACGACGCCGCCTCCCTCGACGCGGCGGGGCTCGATCCGACCGAGCTGCTCGCGCGGTCAGCCGGCGTGTTCTTCAATCAGGTGTTCCGTGACGGCTTCTTCCATGCCGACATGCACCCGGGGAACATGCTTGTGACGGCCGACGGCACCCTGGTTCCGGTCGATTTCGGGATCATGGGCCGGGTGGACATGACGACCCGGCACTATCTGGCGGATACTCTGACCGGTTTTCTCATGGGGGACTGGCGCTCGGTGGCCGAGGTCCATTTCCGCATGGGCATGGTGCCGGCCGGCAAGTCGGTGGACCTGTTCACCCAGGCGGTGCGCTCGGTCGGCGAGCCGTTGATGGACAAGCCGCTGAACGAGGTATCGGTCGCCCGTCTGCTGGGCCAGGTTTTGAGGATTGCCGAGACCTTCGAGATGGAGGCCCAGCCCCAGCTGCTGTTGCTGCACAAGACCATGGTGGTGTCGGAAGGGGTCGGGCGTCAGCTCAATCCCAACGTCAACATGTGGGAACTGGCGCGCCCCCTGATCGAAACCTGGATGCGCGAGAACCGCGGGCCCGAGGCGCAGATGGCCCGGGTCGCCGCCGAGGCCCTGCGGGGTCTCGAGCGGTTGCCCGATCTGGTCCGGGCCGCCGATCAGATCATCGAGCATGTCGACGAGGGTGGGCTCAAGCTGCACCCGGACTCGGTCGACCGGCTGGCCCGCGCCCAGATGGCAGCCCGGCCGTCGGGCTGGACGGTCGCGCTCGCCCTCGTCGTCGGCCTGCTGCTTGGCGCCGTCGTCTTCTAGACACCCAGGACCCGACCCCGACCATGGCCCTGCTCGACCACATCCGTCACTGCAATCGGTTCGACCCTTCGGACTTCATCCCGTTTCGGGTCGGTCAGGCGCGCGTCGGCCTGATGCGCCGGGCGCTGTCGCTGGAACTGCGGCGGTTCGGGAGCCTGTTCCATGTGTTCGAGGATCTGGTGCACCTGGATCCCCGGCTCGACACGCCGCAGGCACGCACCGAAGCGGTGGCGGAAGCGGTCGCGGCCCTGGTGGCCGACGGGCTTCTGCCCACCTTGCGCAACGAGCTCTATCCGGTGATCGAGACCATCGCCTCCGAACCGGTGTTCGACATCGACCGGGCGGCGGCGACCGCTTTCGGCATCGTCAACCGCGGCTTCCACCTGAATGGGGTCGTCGGTCACGGACCGGACGCGCGGATGTGGGTCGCGCGTCGGGCATTGGGTAAGACCTACCCCGGCGCCCTCGACAATCTGGTCGCCGGTGGCCATCCGGTCGGCTATTCGCCCGAAGAGAACCTGATCAAGGAATGCGAGGAGGAGGCCGGGATCGGCGAGGATCTGGCCCGCCGGGCGGTCGCCACCGGCATGGTGTCCTATGTCATGGAGGTGACGGACCCGGATGTCGGCCCGGCCGGCGGCGGCCTGCGGCGCCACGCCTTCTGGGCCTACGACCTGCAACTGCCCGAGGATTTCGTGCCGGTCGCCGTCGACGGCGAGGTCGCCGAGTTCATGCTGCTGCCCTGGGCCGAAGTCGCGGAGATCGTGGCCCGTGGCGTCGTCGAAGGGCCGCAGGGCTTCAAGTACAACTGCAACCTGGTGATCATCGACTGGCTGCTGCGGACCGGGCGGGTCGACCCCGACGATCCGGACTATTTCGACCTCTCCGTCGGGCTGCACAGCGCCTTCCCCTGATCCTCCAGACCCTGGCCGACCCGGTCGCGGATCGATTGCGGGCTCGCCCCGCTGGCCCTGAGTGCCGCCAGGGTGACCGAGCGGTCGCGTTTGGCGAACCGGCGGCCGGTCGCCGGATCGACGATCAGCGGATGGTGCTCGAACTCGGGCGTCGCCAGCTCCAGCAGGGCCTGCAGCAGAACGTGGATGTCGGTCGCGTCGAACAGGTCCTCGCCCCGGGTGACCAGGGTGATCCCCTGCAGCGCGTCGTCGACAGTCACCGCCAGGTGATAGCTGGTGGCCACGTCCTTGCGGGCCAGGACGACGTCGCCGAAGCGCTCGGGCCGGGCGGTCTGCCGGCCGCGCCGCCGGTCGGTCCAGGTGAGCGGCCCGGTGTGCCGCAGCGCCTCCGCCATCCGCAGCCGCAGGGCATAGGGCTCGCCCGCCGCCTCGCGCCGGGCGCGTTCGCCCGCGTCCATCAGCCGATCGGTGTCGGTGACTGCCGGACCGTCACCACCTGCGGGGAGGCCATGGGGCGCCGACAGGGCGGCTTCGAGCTCCCGGCGCGAATGGAAACACTTATAGAGCAGGCCCATGGCGTCCAGCCGGTCCAGGGCGGCGCGATAGTCGTCCATATGGTCCGACTGCCGGCGCACCGGTGTCTCCCAGCGCAGCCCCAGCCAGGCGAGATCCTCCAGAATCTGCGCCTCGAACTCAGGGCGGCAGCGCGCGCCGTCGATGTCCTCGATGCGCAGCAGGAAACGGTCGCCCGCCGCCTCGGCCCTGAGGGCGGAATAGGCGTGGCCGAGATGCAGCAGGCCGGTCGGACTGGGGGCGAAGCGGGTCACGGTGGTCATGGTCCGGGACTAGCTATAGGCTCCCGCTCCGTCAACTGACGTGGAACCGGGGATACACGATGACCGAATTGGATGGACCGCGGGTCGGGCCGGCCCAGGGTGGCGAGCCCGAGGCGCTGGTCGTGCTGCTGCACGGGCTCGGCGCCGACGGCAACGACCTGATCGGTCTGGCGCCTGTCTGGGCGCCGGTCCTGCCGACCGTCGCCTTCGTGTCGCCCAACGCCCCGGAGCCCTGCGATATGGCGCCGTTCGGCCGGCAATGGTTCAGCCTGCAGAACCGGGATCCGCACAGCATGCTGGCCGGCGTGCGGAGCGCCGCGCCGATCCTCAACGCCTTTCTCGACGCCGAAATGGCCGCGGCTGGGGTCTCGGCCGATCGGGTGGCGCTGGTCGGCTTCAGCCAGGGCACGATGACCGGTCTGTACACGGCACTGCGCCGCAGCGCGCCGGTCGCCGGCATTCTCGGCTATTCCGGCCGCCTGATCGGGGATCCCGACGGCGATGGGGTCAGCGCCCGGCCGCCGGTCACGCTGATTCACGGGACCAACGACGAGATCGTGCCGTTCGCCGCCATGGCCGAAGCCGAGGCCGGCCTGAAGGCGGATGATGTGGCCGTCGACTCGTTCGCGCGCCCCGGCCTCGGCCACGGCATTGATGAGATCGGTCTAGGGATCGGGATGGCATTTCTGCGCCGGGTTCTGGGGCTTTAGCGCAGGCTGCGGCCAGACCTTGCGACGACCACAAATCTGTAACAACATATAGATATAAGCACAGCGTAATACGGCACGAACTCACCGACTCTGGGCGATTGCAATGATGATCGACCAATCCACGCACAAGATATTGTGGAGCGCCGGTTTCCAACCGACCGCCGGTGAACCCAGTCGCACCACTAGAGTGCGGAGGCGGGCGCGGTGACCGGCCCGGACGCCGCACCCGCGCTCGTCCTGAATGCCGATTTCCGGCCGCTTTCCTACTTTCCGCTCTCGCTCTGGTCCTGGCAGGACTCCGTCAAGGCCGTCTTTCTCGATCGGGTGAACATCGTCTCCGAATACGAGACGACCGTGCGCAGCCCGAGTTTCGAGATGCGGCTGCCCAGCGTGATCGCGCTCAAGGAGTACATCCATCAGTCGCGCAAACCGGCATTCACCCGGTTCAACGTCTTCCTGCGCGACCGGTTCAGTTGCCAGTACTGCGCCGAGCGGTTTCCGACCCAGGACCTGACCTTCGACCATGTGATCCCGCGGTCCCGCGGCGGCCGGACAAGCTGGGAAAACGTGGTCACGGCCTGCGGGACCTGCAATCTGTCCAAAGGCAACCACATGCCGCGCGACATCGGCATGGTGCCGATCACCGCACCCCGGCAGCCGTCGTCCTACGATCTGCAACAGTGCGGGCGCGGCTTTCCGCCGAACTATCTGCACGAGAGCTGGCGCGACTACCTGTACTGGGACATCGAGCTGGAACAGGACGACGAGACGCTCGACGGCCCGTCCTCACTGTCCGGCAGCCCAGCCTTCTGAGGCGGCGGCCGAGGGTGTCGCCTGCGCGCGGCTTCGCCTTGCCAGCCCGCGCCGCCCCGTGGACAATGCGGGGAGTAGTTCGCGGGCTGGAGTCCTTGCCTTGGTCCTGACGCTGTTTCCACCGTCCCGGTCCGATCCGACCCTGATGCTGCCCCGGATCTACATGCGCCAACCGCAGCGCAGTGACTGGCAGGAATGGGCCGAGCTGCGGGCGCTGTCGCGGGATTTCCTGGTGCCGTGGGAGCCGTCCTGGCCGGAAGACGCCCTGACGCGATCGGCGTTTCGCCGGCGTCTGGCCCGCTATGCCGAGGATTGGGCCCGCGACCAGGGCTACTCGTTCTTCCTGTTTCGGCGCGACGACGATGCGCTGCTCGGCGGGCTGACGATCAGCAACGTCCGGCGCGGCGTGGCCCAGAGCTGCTCCTTCGGCTACTGGGTCGGGCGCCCGTTCGCACGCCACGGCTTCATGACCGAGGCGGTGCACGGCGCGTGCCGATTTGCCTTTGAGCGGCTCAGCCTGCACCGGGTCGAGGCCGCGACCCTGCCCCACAACGAGGCCAGCCAGGGCGTGCTCCAGAAGTGCTGCTTCCATAAGGAAGGGCTGGCGCGCCGGTACCTCAAGATCAATGGGAAGTGGCAGGATCATGTGCTGTTCGCGCTGCTGCGCGAGGACTTCGATCCCCGATTCATGACCCGATAGCCGTCGAGCGAACCGGAGCCGTCCGCGCGGCGGGCGACGCTCCGGCACTGTGTCCCGGCCGCCTGTTCCGGCGGCCCTGGGAAGGGGAGGGGAAACCGTGTCCGACCGCGAAATCTTCGAGGTCTTCGCCATCAAGTACGCCCACAAGGCGAACCGGATGATGTCGGAGAACCTGATCTTCCATGATCTCCACGACCGGCCGATGCCGCTCGACTATTTCATCTGGGTGGTCCGCAGCGCCGAGCGGACGGTGGTGATCGATACCGGCTTTGGCGAGCGCGAAGGCGCGGAGCGGGGCGTTCCGCCGGACCGCACGCCGGCGGAGGGACTGGCGCTGCTCGGCATCGACGCCGCCGAGATCGAAGACGTCATCATCACCCACCTGCACTACGACCATGCCGGCGGTCAGGAGCACTTTCCGAAGGCCACCTTCCATCTCCAGGATGATGAGATGGCCTATGCGACCGGCCGCTGCATGTGCTTCGAGGCGATCCGCCGGCCGTTCGATGTCGAGCACGTCACCGACATGGTCCGCCATGTGTATGGCGGACGGGTGCAGTTCCATGACGGGGACACCGAGCTGGCACCGGGCCTCAGCATCCATCGCATCGGCGGCCATTCGGCCGGGCTGATGTGCGTGCGGGTCTGGACCCGGCGCGGCTGGGTCGTCCTGGCGTCGGACTGTGCCCATTTCTACATGAACATCCGTGAGCGCACGCCCTTCATCATCTGCTACAACCTCGGCGAAATGATGAACGGTTTCAATACGTTGGAGATTCTGGCCGACAGCCCGGACCACATCGTCCCCGGCCATGACCCGCTGGTGCTGCAGTACTACAAGCCGCCGAGCCCGGAGCTGGACGGCATCGTCGTACGGCTCGACGAGCCGCCGACGGTCTAGATCGGATCACGTTTTGTCGGAAACCCTTTGGTTTCCGCCAACACGTGTGAATCCGATCTGAATCAGAGAGTGAGAGAAGGTCCCTACAGGAAGCTGTAGGGATCGATATCGACCGACAGCCGGGCCGACCCTTCTAGCTTCACTGGGGCCAGCCAGTCGCGCAGAACGCGCTGCAGGTTGACCGCGCGGTCGGCCTTGACCAGAAGCCGCCGGCGGTGGCGACCGCGCAGCAGGGCCAGCGGTGCCGGGGCCGGGCCCAGGATCTCGACCCCCGCCAGCCGGGGTGCGGCGCGGGCGATCGCCCGGGCGGTCCGGTCCGCGAGGTCCGGATCGGCGGCGGAGACCACGAGGCCGGCCAGCCGTCCGTAGGGGGGCATTCCGGCCGCCTGGCGGTGGGCGCTCTCATAGGCGAGGAACGCCGCTCGGTCGTCATCGACCAGCGCCTGCATGACCGGCGAGTCCGGCGCGTGGGTCTGCAGCATGGCGCGGCCCGGACGCTCGGCCCGGCCGGCCCGCCCGGCCACCTGATGCAGCAGTTGGTAGGTGCGTTCCGAGGCCCGCAGATCGCCGCCGGCGAGACCGAGATCGGCATCGACCACCCCGACCAGGGTCAGCCAGGGGAAGTTGTGGCCCTTGGCGACCACCTGGGTGCCGATGATGATGTCGACCTCCCGGGCCTGCACCGACCGTACGAACTCGGCCGCCTTGTCCGGTCCGGTCAATGTGTCGGACGAGGCCACCTGGAACCGGGCCTCGGGGAACCGGTCGAGCACCTCCTCGGCCAGCCGTTCGACCCCCGGACCGCTGGCAACGAAGCTGTCTTCTTCCGCGCAGCTCGGGCAGGCCCGCGGCATGCGCCCGGTGAAGCCGCAATGGTGACAGATCAGCCGGCCCAGCAGCCGGTGCTCGACCAGCCAGGCGGTGCAGTTCGGGCACTCCAGTCGGTGGCCGCAGGCTCGGCACAGGGTGAGCGGCGCGTAGCCCCGGCGGTTCAGGAACAGCAGCACCTGCTCACCGGCCTCCAGAACCGACCGCATCTCGGCCAGCAGGGGCGGCGACAGGAAGCGCCCGCGCTCGGGCGCGTCCCGGCGCACGTCGACCAGGGTCACGTCCGGCATCCGGGCAGCCCCCGGCCGGGCCGACAGGTGCACCGTGCTGTAGCGGCCCTGGCGCACGTTCTCAACGGTCTCCAGGCTCGGCGTGGCCGAGACCAGGGCGATCGCCACGCCCTCCAGGCGGGCCCGCACGACCGCCATATCGCGCGCGTGGTAGGGGACGCCGTCCTCCTGCTTGTAGGCCGACTCGTGCTCCTCATCGACCACGATCAGGCCGAGCTCGGCGAAGGGCAGGAACAGGGCCGAGCGGGCGCCGACCAGAACCCTTGCCGATCCGGTCGCCACCGCCCGCCACGTCTCGCGCCGGATCCGGGGTTTGAGATCGGAGTGCCAGACCGCCGGGTCGGCGCCGAAGCGCGCGCGAAACCGCTCGAGCCATTCCGCCGAGAGCGCGATCTCCGGCAGCAGCACCAGCGCCTGCCGGCCCGCGGCGAGGGCCTCGGCGATCGCCTCGAAATAGACCTCGGTCTTGCCGGATCCGGTCACGCCGTCGACCGCGGTCACCGAGAATTCCGCCGCGGCAACCCGGGATCGCAGGGTCGCGGCGGCCGCCGCCTGCTCGGCGGTCAACGGGGCGCCGGGACGGTCTGGGTCCGGTGGGTCGAAAGGCGGGGGCGGAGCGATGGCGTGCTGGTCCAGCAGCCCGGCCGATACCATGCCCTTCAGGACCGCCGGTCCGACCGCGGCCTCGCGGGCCAGATCCCGGGGTTCGAGGCGGGGGCCCTCGGCCAGCACCGCCAGGACGCGCCGACGCGCCGGGGTCAGACGGGGGGTGGCAAGTCTCTCGTTTTGCGGCCAGTCGGTCTCCGGCGCGGCCGTGTACAGGGTCGCCGGCGGCGGCGGCTCGAAGGCGGACGGCGTGCTGACCGCCATGCGCAGCACCGAGCCGCGCGGCGCCAGGGTCCAGGCCGCGGTCCAGTCCACCAGGTCGAGCACCGCCGCCGGCAGCGGGGGGACGTCGAAACGGCGGATGACGGCGCGCAGCCGTTCGGCGGCGACCTCGTCGCTGCCCGGCCCCAGCACCACGCCGGCCTGCACCCGCTTGCCGAGGGGCACCTCGACGACGTCGCCCCGGGTCAGGGCGAGATCGACCGGCGCCTTGTAGTCGTAGGGGCCGTCGAGCGGCAGCGGCAGCAGCACGCTGACGCGGTCGAACGGCTCATCGAGGGGCAGCAGGTCGGCCACGGGGATCCTTCGGCAACGGATGACGGCGAGTGTGCCGGGGCGACCGGGACACCACAATGCAGACCCGCGACCTCCTCACAAACCGCCGACCGCAACCCGACGGCTGTGGTCGCGCATCGGGCGATGGGGTAGACTCGCGGGCGTGATTCGCATAGGCCTCGCCAGAGAACCGAACATGGAGACGAGGGCATGAAATTCTTCATCGATACCGCGGATGTGGCGGAGATTCGCGAGCTTGCGACCACGGGTCTGGTCGACGGCGTGACGACGAATCCGTCCCTGATCGCCAAGTCGGGTCGCGGTATCGTCGAGGTCATTGCCGAGATCTGCGATGTCGTCTCCGGACCGGTCTCCGCCGAAGTGACGGCGACCGAGCACGAGGCCATGCTGCGCGAGGGCCGCTACCTCGCGAAGATCGACAAGAACATCGCGGTCAAGGTGCCGCTGACCGTCGACGGGCTGAAGACCTGCAAGGCGCTCGCGGACGAGGGCACCCCGGTCAACGTGACCCTGTGCTTCTCGCCGGCCCAGGCCCTGCTCGCCGCCAAGGTGGGGGCCGCCTTCATCTCACCGTTCGTCGGCCGCCTCGACGACATCGGCAGCGACGGCATGGGCCTGATCGCCGAAATCGTCGAGATCTATGGCGCCTACGATTTCTCGACCGAGGTGCTGGTCGCCTCGGTTCGCGGGCCGGGCCACGTGGTCGAGGCCGCCAAGATGGGAGCGGACGTCGCCACCATCCCGCCGGGCGTGCTGCGCCAGATGTACAAGCACCCCCTGACCGACAAAGGGCTGGAGGCGTTCCTGGCCGACTGGGCCAAGACCGGCCAGTCGATCCTCGGACCGGAGAGTGACGCGGCATGACCGACAAGGGGCCCGCTCCGACCCGGGCGCGCGGCAAGGACCGATCCGCCGGATCCGGCGCCTTGACGGCGGAACGGGTGGCCGAATACCTGCGCGCCAATCCCGAGTTCCTGGTGGATCATCCGGAGCTGCTGTCGGTGCTGGTTCCGCCGGGCCAGTCGAACGGCAACGTGGTCGACTTCCAGCAGGCCATGGTCAGCCGCCTGCGCGAGGACAATGAGAAGCTGCGCGCGGCCCAGGACTACCTGGTCACCACGGCGCGCAACAACCAGTCGATCCAGGCCCGGGTCCATGACGGTGTGCTGTCGATCCTGCGGGCCCCCAGTTTCGAGACCATGATCCAGACGGTCACCGCCGATCTCGCGGTGCTGCTGGACGTGGACACCGTGACGATCGGGGTCGAAGCCGGCGACGTGCCGATCCCGAAGGCCTACGCCGCCGGCATCCGGGCGCTCTCCAGCGGGGCGGTGGACTCCATGCTCGGCCCGAACCGGGATGTGCTGCTGTGCGCCGACATCAACGGCGACCCGCGGCTGTTCGGCTCCGCGGCGGGTCTGGTGCGCAGCCAGGCGCTCTGCCGCCTGCGGGCCTCCAGCCAGGCGCCGGCCGGGCTGCTGGCGCTGGGCTCGCGCAAGCCGGACGCGTTCCAGCCCGGGCAGGGGACCGAGCTGCTCGGCTTCCTCGGCCGGTCGCTGGAAACCATGATCCGACAGTGGCTGCATCTCCCGAGCTGAGCGAATTTGACGACCTGCCGCTGACGCCCCTGATCGCGGCCTGGCGGGACTGGCTGCGGGCCGAACGCCGGCTGTCGCCGCACACACTGTCGGCCTACGACCGGGATCTCGGCGATTTTCTGGGCTTCCTGACCCACCATCTCGGCGGGCCGCCGGGCCCGGCGGACCTGGCCGGGCTCGCGCCCTCGGACTTCCGGGCCTGGCTGGCGGAGCGGGCGTTGCGCGGCCTCGAGAAGAGCTCGACCGCCCGGGCGCTGTCGGTGGTCCGGGGTTTCTTCCGCTTCCTGGAGAAACGCGGCGACGTCGCGAACGCCGCGATCGGCGGTGTGCGCGGGCCCCGCGTGCCGCGCTCGGTGCTGAAGGCGCTGACGGTCGGCGAGGCCGCCGACGCGCTGTCCGGCGTCGGCGACCTGACCGACGAGCCGTGGATCGCCGCGCGCGATACCGCCGTGATCAGTCTGCTCTACGGCTGCGGCCTGCGGATCGGCGAGGCGCTGGGCTTGAACCGCCGCGTGGCACCCCTGGGCGAGACGCTGACCGTGACCGGCAAGGGCGACAAGACCCGGCTGGTCCCGGTCCTGCCGGTGGTGCGCCAGGCCGTCGACGCCTATCTGGCCGCCGTACCCTTCGTGCTCGCGCCCGACGGGCCGCTATTCGTCGGGGTGCGGGGCGGGCGCCTCGGGGCGCGGCAGATCCAGGGCCGTCTCCAGGTCCTGCGCGGCTGGCTCGGCCTGCCGGAAACCGCCACCCCCCACGCGCTGCGCCATTCCTTCGCCACCCACCTGCTGGCCGGCGGCGGTGACTTGCGCGCGATCCAGGAACTGCTCGGCCACGCCTCGCTGTCGACCACCCAGCGCTACACCGACGTCGACGCCGCCCACCTGCTCGACGTCCACCGCGCCGCCCATCCGAGAGCGCGTGCCGTACAGAGCAAGAGCTAGAGGGACTCCTCCTCTTCGCGATCAAAACAGCCCCACCAGCGCGCTGAGCAGCAGCGAGACGCCGGCGAACAGGAGAACCAGCAGGATGATCCGGTTGAAGCGGTCGTCGCTCACCCGCGCATACAGGCGCCGTCCGAGCCACGCGCCGAGAACGGTTCCGGGAAGGGCGTAGAGCGCCAACGTTCCGACGCCGGACGTCATGAGGCCTTGAGCCGCCATCGAGACGACCGACACGGAAAGGATGGTGAGATTGAACGTCTGAAATACGCTGCGCGCTTCATCCTTCGACCAACGCTGGACGGTGGCCCAAACCGAGGGCAGAACCCCGGAAAGTCCCGCAAAGCCGCCGAGCAGGCCCCCGCCCAGTCCGATCATTCCGCTCAGCCATCCACCCTCCGGCAAGCGTGCGGGAGCCCTCGGCCGACGGAGCATCAGACTGCAATAGACCAGTAGGAGTAGTCCGACGACCATCTTGAATTCGCCGGGTTCGGCATGAACCAGAAGGAGTGTACCCAGCGGGATGCCGACCATGCCGCCAACGACAAAAGGGGCCACGCGCCGCCAATCGATGGACCGCCAGATCGCGGGAAGGGTCTGGAGTTGTGCGATTATCGAGCAAAGAACGACGAGCGGCGCCGCCACGCTCGGCGGGACGACAAGCAGCCAGAACGCAAGCACGGTCAGCCCGGTGCCAAATCCGGTCAGGCCCGATACGAAGCCGCCCGCCAGCGCGCCGGCCAAGATGACACTTTCCTGCAGCGCCATGGCGTCCCGTTCTTCGCCCCATGGGGCCGTGAATTCTCGAGCGCGTTACCAGGCTCGTTTCAGGCTAACGTGGAGCCTGAGAGACCGACACTCTCACGGAATCAGCTCGCGGTCGCGTCAGCGCTCTCCACCCCGGGACCGAACTTCGTGAGGCGCTCGCGAAAGACGGTTTCAGCGGATGTATAGGGTCAAGCGTTCGCCGGCACTCTGGCCGGCCAGACGTCGCGCAGAAACACGGTGAGGTCGTTGGCGGCGGTCTTCAGCTTGAAGGGGTAGAGCAGGGTGCTGATGAATCCCCGATGATAGGTCGCGTGGTTCACCAGGTGCAGCAGGATGTCCTCGCGGGTCATCGCGCCCGCGCCGCCGCCGACGAATTCGAAGGTCACGGTCTCGGCCAGCTCCGCGTCGGTCCAGCGCCGCGCCAGATCGACGAAGTGGTCGTCCATCGCCCGCAGCCGATCCGCCACCTCCGGGAAGGCCAGGGTCTCGGCGCGATGCCGGGCCGTGTGCGGATGGCGGCGGCCCTCCAGATGGGCGCGGAACATCTCCCCGACCACGAGGATGTGGTCGAACGTCCCGGCGATGCTGGTGAACAAGGCGGCGCGCGGCGCCATCAGCTCGGCCTCCGGAACTGTGCGGCGTTGTTCAGCATCACGTCATCGGCCCAGGCCATGTAGGCCGTCATCCGATGCACGGTCGAAAACTCGGGCATGGCTGGCTCCTTCCTGAACGTCACCTAGGCCCGACCGGCGGCGGCGATCAACGCCAACAATGTCCTGGAGACAATTCGGATATCGCTGTCGGAGCGCGCCGGTGGCTCAGGACCGGACCACCGCCGTCAGGTTCATCAGCACCCGGAACCCCGGTTTCGGCAGTTCCTTGGCGGCGATCACGGTGCGGGCCGGGCGGTGGCTGCCCATGACCTCGACATAGGCCTCGTTCATCCGGTCGAACTCGGCCATCTCCTTCAGGAAGACGTGGATGTGCAGGACATGCACCAGGTCGGAGTCGACGGTCCGCAGCATGGCGTCGAAGGACCGCAGGATCTGGACGGTCTGAGCGTATACGTCGTCGCCGGCGAGCTGGCCGGTCTGCGGGTCGACTCCGCCGAGGCCGCCGATGGTGATGAAGTCGCCGGCCTTGGCGATGTGGCTGTACGGCCCGATCAGCGGCGGGCTGCCTTCGGGGACGAACGTTTCGACCTGGGGTGCCATGGTGCGAGGGTCTCCGTGATCTGTCGGCGATCCTCGCGTTCTAGGTGCGACCCGCGGTACCGATCAACGACAACAATGTCCTGGAGACAAATCCGGGCAGCCCCATCGACGGGGGCGCGGGCGTCAGCCGTCGCTCAGTTTGAGGGACCAGGGGCCCGAGCGGGTCAGCGCGACATCCTGCACGGCCGTCCGCAGCATCGCGTAGGAGGCCCGCGGCAGCTCGATCCCGCCGGCGATCACCGCCGGGCAGGCGGCCTCGCAGACCGCGTGCAGGGTGATGTTCAGGTTCAGCCTTGGCTGTTCGGTGGTAATCACCAGCGCGTTGCCATCGAGGCGGACCGCGCCGTCCTCGAGCCGCTCGGCCGTTCTGCCGAGGCGGATGTCGGCGATCCGCAGGGCGACCACGCCGGGGTCGGCGACCTGGAGCCGCAGTTCCTGGCCCTGGGTGACATTGCGGACCTGGACGTGCACCCGCTGCTCGACGGTCGCCGCCCGCGAGGTCGGGGCGACCGCGACCAGGGCGACCGCGACCAGGGCCGTGGCAACAGTCGTCGCCAGGAACAGGCCGGTTCGTCGCAGGAGGTCCGGGGTCAATGCGCCGCCCTCCCGCACCCGGGTCAGATGTGAATCGGCCGGCCGTCGACCGCCAGCGCGGCCTCCTTGACCGCCTCGCTCAACGTCGGGTGGCCGTGGCAGGTCCGCGCGACGTCCTCGGCCGATCCGCCGAACTCCATGACCGCGCAGATCTCGTGGATCAGCGAGCCGGCATCCGGGCCGATGATGTGCGCGCCCAGGATCCGGTCGGTCTTGGCGTCGGCCAGGATCTTCACCAGGCCCTCGCTGTCGGCATTGGCGCGCGCCCGGCTGTTGGCGGAGAACGGGAAGCTTCCCTTGCGGTAGGCGATCCCCGCTTCCTTGAGCTGTTCCTCGGTCTTGCCGACGGCGGCCACTTCCGGCCAGGTGTAGACAATCCCCGGAACCAGATCCCAGTCCACATGGGTCGACTGCCCCGCCATGATCTCGACGGCGGCAACCCCGTCTTCCTCGGCCTTGTGGGCGAGCATCGGACCGGGGATCGCATCGCCGATCGCGTAGATCCCGGCCACGTTGGTCTGGTAGTCCTCGTCGACGACGATCCGGCCGCGCTCGTCGAGCGCCACGCCGAGTTCCGGGAGCCCGAGCCCGTCGATGTAGGGGCGCCGGCCGATCGACACGAGCACCACGTCGCCCTTCAGGGTCTCGGGATCCCCACCGGCCGCCGGCTCGACGGTCAGCGTGACGGAGCCCCGGGCCTTCTTCGCCCCGGTCACCTTGGTGCCAAGCTTGAAGGTCATGCCCTGCTTCTCCAGGACCCGCTTGAAGCGCTTGCCGATATCGGCGTCCATCGTCGGCACGATCTTGTCCAGGAACTCGACCACGGTGACCTCGGCGCCGAAGCGCTTCCAGACCGATCCCATTTCGAGACCGATATAGCCGCCCCCGACGACGATCAGGTGCTTCGGCACCTTGGTGAGCGCCAGCGCGCCGGTCGAGGTGACGATCTGCTTCTCGTCGATCTCCACACCCGGTAGCGGGAGGGATTCCGATCCGGTGGCGATCAGGATCCGCTCGCACTCGACGGTCTGCTTCTTGCGGCCCTTGCTGGGGGTGACTTCGACCGTGCCCGGGGCGGTGATCTTGCCGGTGCCCTGGATCCAGTCGACCTTGTTCTTCTTGAACAGGAAGGCGATGCCGTCGGTCAGGCCGGTGACGATCTCGGTCTTCTTGGCCATCAGCTTCTTGATGTTCAGCTTCGGCGCCGAGACCTCGATGCCGAAGTCGCCGAGATGGTGCTCGGCCTCGGAATACTTCTCCGACGCATTGAGCAGAGCCTTGGACGGAATGCAGCCGATGTTCAAGCAGGTCCCGCCGAGCGCGCTGCCCTTCTCCACGCAGGCGGTCTTCATGCCGAGCTGGGCGGCGCGGATGGCAGCCACGTAGCCGCCCGGCCCGCCGCCGATGACCACGAGATCGTATTTATCTGACATGGGATCTCCGGAGGTTGGAGGCTACAGGTCCAGCAGCAGGCGTCGCGGGTCTTCGATCGCTTCCTTGACCCGGACCAGGAACGTCACCGCCTCGCGGCCGTCGACGATCCGGTGGTCGTAGCTCAGCGCCAGATACATCATCGGGCGGATCTCAACCGAGTTCCCGATGGCGACCGGGCGCGGCTGGATCTTATGCATGCCGAGAATGCCCGACTGCGGCGGGTTGAGGATCGGCATCGACATCAGCGAGCCGTAAACACCGCCGTTCGAGATCGTGAAGGTGCCGCCCTGCATCTCGGCTAGCGACAGCTTGCCGTCGCGGGCCTTCACCCCGAGCGCGTTGATCGCCTGCTCGACCCCGGCGAACGACAACTTATCGGCGTCGCGCACGATCGGCACGACCAAGCCCTGCGGGGTGCCGACCGCGACCCCGATGTCGAAGAAGTTCTTGTAGACCATCTCATCGCCGTAGATCTCGGCGTTGACCGCCGGCAGCTCCTGCAGGGCGGCGATGCAGGCCTTCACGGAGAAGCTCATGAAGCCGAGCTTCACGCCGTGCTTCTTCTCGAACCCGTCCTTGTACTCACTGCGCAACGCCATGACGTTGGTCATGTCCACCTCGTTGTAGGTGGTCAGCATCGCGGCGGTATTCTGGGCCTCCTTCAGGCGCCGGGCGATGGCCTGGCGCAGGCGCGTCATCTTCACCCGCTCTTCGCGCGGGTCCTCGGGGCGCGGCGGCAGCGGGCCGCTGGGGCCTGCACCCGGGCCCGCCGAGTAGCTGCGCTTGGCATTGCCGGCGGCGACCGCGTTCAGCACGTCCTCCTTGACCAGCCGGCCGTCCTTGCCCGTCGGCTTGATCCTGGTCGGGTCGAGGTCGTGCTCGTCGACCAGCTTGCGTACCGCCGGCGACATCGGCTTGAGTTCTGCCGCGGCCGGCGCGGGGGCCGGGGCTGGTGCTGCGGCGGGTGCCGGAGCCGGTTTCGGCGCCTCGGCCTTCGGGGCTTCCGCCTTAGGTGCCGGGGCCGCCGGTTTCGCGGCCGCGGTCGCCGTCTCGTCGATGGAGCCGAGCAGGGCCCCGACCGCAACCTCCGCGCCCTCGTTCGCGGCAATCTCCTGCAGCACACCCGCCGTCGGGGCGTTCACTTCCAGGGTGACCTTGTCGGTCTCCAGCTCGACCAGCGGCTCGTCGGCGGCAACGGCGTCGCCGACCGCCTTCATCCATTTGGCGACAGTCGCCTCGGATACGGATTCGCCGAGTGCCGGAACGGTGATGTCCGTTGCCATGCCTGTGGCCCTTTCTCGTCTTTCACTCTGTCACGGGTCGGCGAAGCGGAACCGCTTCGCCCGTGGATGTTCAGGTTTCGCTACGCGTCGTCTATTCCGCCGCCATCCGGCCCTTGCCGGCGACGTCCAGGGTCAGGGCCTCGTTGACCAGCGCCGCCTGCTCGCGGGCGTGGCGCCCGGCATTGCCGGTCGCCGGCGAGGCCGCCTCGCGCCGGCCGACATAGCGCGGGCGCTTGCAGGCGCCGTCGAGTTCAAGCAGCACGTCTTCGAGCCGCCGGTCGACGAAGGTCCAGGCCCCCATGTTGGCCGGCTCTTCCTGGCACCAGACGATCTCGGCCTGCGGGAAGCGCGACAGCTCGTGCAGCAGCGCCTTGCGCGGGAACGGGTACATCTGCTCCAGGCGCAGGAAGAACACTTCGTCGGTTCCGCGCTTCTCGCGCTCCTCGTAAAGGTCGTAGTAGACCTTGCCGGTGCACAGGACGACCCGCTTGACGTCCTCGTCCGGGCATTTCTGGACGTTGTCGTAGAGCACCCGGTGGAAGGTCGCATCCGGACCCATCTCCTCCAGGGTCGATACCGCCAGCTTGTGCCGCAGCAGGGACTTCGGCGTCATGATGATCAGCGGCTTGCGGAAATCGCGGTGCAGCTGACGGCGCAGAACGTGGAAGTAGTTGGCCGGTGTCGTGCAGTTCACGACCTGCATGTTGTCCTCGCCGCAGAGCTGCAGATACCGCTCGACCCGGGCGGAGGAATGCTCGGGGCCCTGGCCCTCGTAGCCGTGCGGCAGCAGCATCACCAGACCCGACATCCGCAGCCACTTGGCCTCACCGGAGGAGACGAACTGGTCCATGATCACCTGGGCGCCGTTGGCGAAGTCGCCGAACTGGGCCTCCCAGCAGACCAGCGCGTTCGGTTCGGCCTGGCTGTAGCCGTATTCGAAGCCCAGCACCCCGACCTCCGACAGTGGCGAGTCGATGACCTCGTAAAACGCCTGCCTGTCCTGGATGTTGTTCAGGGGGATGTGCCGGGCCTCGGTTTCCTGGTCGATATAGACCGAGTGGCGGTGCGAGAAGGTGCCGCGCTGGCTGTCCTGGCCGGAGAGCCGGACCGGGTAGCCTTCGGTCAGCAGCGATCCGAACGCCAGGGCCTCGCCCAGACCCCAGTCGATCCCTTCGCCGGATTCGAGCGCCTTCTTGCGGCCGGAGATGAACCGGTTGAGCTTGCGGTTCAGGGCGAAATCACCCGGTACCTCGCAAAGCTTCTCGCCGATCCGCCGCAACTCCTCGGCCTCGATCCCGGTCGATCCGCGCCGGGCATCGCCGGAGGCGACCTTCAGCCCGGACCATTTGCCTTCCAGCCAATCCGCCTTGTTCGGCTTGTACGACATGCCGGCCTCGAACTCCTCGGCGAGATACCGGTTGTTCTCGTCGACGATTCCGTCCGCTTCTTCGGCGGTCAGCACGTTCTCGCTGACCAGCTTGTCGGCGTAGATCTGGCGGGTGGTCTTGTGCGCGCCGATCTTGCGGTACATCAGCGGCTGGGTGAACGTCGGCTCGTCGCCTTCGTTGTGCCCGAAGCGCCGGTAGCAGATCATGTCGAACACCACGTCGGTGTTGAATTCCTGGCGGAACTCCGTGGCAAGCCGGGCGACGTGGACGGCCGCCTCAGGATCATCCCCGTTCACGTGGAAGATCGGCGCCATCACCATCTTCGCGACGTCCGTCGGATAGGGCGAGGACCGCGAATAGTGCGGGCTGGTCGTGAAGCCGATCTGGTTGTTGACGATGATGTGCATCGTGCCGCCGGTCTTGTAGCCGCGCAGACCGGAGAAATCGAAGGTCTCGGCGACCACGCCCTGGCCGGCGAAGGCGGCGTCGCCGTGCAGCAGGATGCCCATCACCTTCTGATGCTCGGCGTCGCCGCGCTGGCGCTGCTTGGCCCGCACCCGACCGAGGACGACCGGGTTCACGATCTCCAGGTGGGACGGATTGGCGTTCAGGGTCAGGTGCACGTTCTCGCCGTCGAACTCGCGGTCGGACGACACGCCCATATGGTACTTCACGTCGCCGGAACCGCCGGCGTCCTCGGGGTTCGCCGGATTGCCCAGGAACTCCGAGATGATCGCCCGGAACGGCTTGCTCATGAAGTTGCACAGCACGTTCAGGCGGCCGCGGTGCGGCATCCCCAGCACGACCTCCTCGAGGCCGATCTGGCTGCCGCGCTTGAGGATCTGCTCGAGTGCGGGGATCAGCGCTTCGCCGCCGTCCAGGCCGAACCGCTTGGTGCCGACATACTTCACGGCGAGGAATTTCTCGAAACCTTCAGCCGCCGTCAGGCGCTCCAGGATGGTGCGCTTGCCGCGCGGCGTGAAATCGGTGTGGTTGCGGATCTGCTCGATGCGTTCCTGGATCCATGCCTTCTGGGCCGGATCCTGTATGTGCATGAATTCGACGCCGATCGACCCGCAATAGGTCGCCTCGAGCAGGTCCATGATCTCCCGCAGGGTCGTGGTTTCGAGCCCGAGAACGTAGTTGATGAAGATCGGCCGGTCCCAGTCGTCGTCGGTGAAGCCGTAGGTCTCGGGCTCGAGCTCCGGATGCGGCGTCGGCGCGTCCAGTCCGAGCGGATCGAGCTTTGCTTTGAGATGGCCGCGGATGCGATAGGCGCGGATCAGCATGATGGCGCGCAGCGAATCGAGCGTTGCCGCCCGCGCGTCTTCGGTCGCCATCGCCCCGCCCGCACCTTTGGCCGCCGGTTTCCTGGCGGCCGCGTCCGGGTCGACCGCACCGATGATGCGGGTGGTGCGCGGCGAGAAGCTCGGCCCCTGGGCGTCGTGGCGGGCATCCGTCGACTCGTCGTGCAGCCCGTCGAAGTACTGGCGCCAGCTTTCGTCGACCGATCCTGGATTTTCAAGGTATTGCGCGAAAAGTTCCGCCATGAACGGCGCGTTCGCACCGTTCAGGAACGTGAGATCCTGATAGTCTATGGACATCTGCGTTCACCGCCTCTGGCTCGCTTGCGGAGCGGTCCGACAGTCGCGGAACGATCCACCATCCGATAATCCGGCCAAGTCTCGCGACCACCACCGAAGAATTCGTTAACCAACGGCGGCAGTTTATCGTCCTCTTATCCTGCCGAAGGATCAAGGGCGGGACCGCTTGCGATCCCGCCCAAGTGACCGATCAGCCCTGCATTGCGGCGACCATCGTCTCGCCGAGCGCGGCCGGACTGTCCGAAACCCGGATTCCCGCCGACCGCATCGCTTCGATCTTGTCGCCGGCACCGCCTTTGCCGCCGGCGATGATGGCGCCGGCGTGGCCCATGCGCCGACCCGGCGGGGCGGTCACTCCGGCGATGAACCCGGCGACCGGTTTCTTGACCGAAGCCGACTTCAGGAACTCGGCGGCTTCCTCTTCGGCCGAGCCGCCGATTTCGCCGATCATGATGATGCCCTGGGTCTCGTCATCGGCCAGGAACATCTCCAGGACGTCGATGAAGCTGGTGCCGTTGACCGGATCACCCCCGATGCCCACGCAGGTCGACTGGCCGAGCCCGGCCGCCGTGGTCTGGGCCACCGCCTCGTAGGTCAGCGTGCCCGACTTCGAGACGATGCCGATCTTGCCGCGTTTGTGGATGTGGCCCGGCATGATGCCGATCTTGCAGGCGTCCGGCGTGATGACGCCGGGGCAGTTCGGCCCGATCAGCCGGGTCTTCGACCCGCCCAGCGCGCGCTTGACCCGCACCATGTCGAGCACCGGGATGCCCTCGGTGATGCAGATGACCAGCGGCAGTTCGGCGTCGATCGCCTCCAGGATGGAGTCGCCTGCGAACGGCGGCGGCACATAGATCACGCTGGCATTGGCGCCGGTCTTCTCGACCGCCTCGCCGACGGTGTCGAACACCGGCAGGTCGAGATGGGTCTGGCCACCCTTCCCGGGCGTCACGCCACCGACCATCTTGGTGCCGTACTTGATCGCCTGTTCGCTGTGGAAAGTGCCCTGGCTGCCGGTGAAGCCCTGGCAGATGACCTTGGTGTTCTCGTCGATCAGAACGGCCATCACGCAGCCTCCTTCACCGCTTTAACGATTTTCTGGGCGGCGTCGCCCAGGTTGTCGGCCGAGACGATCGGCAGGCCGCTATCGGCCAGAATCTGTTTGCCGAGCTCGACATTGGTGCCTTCGAGCCGCACCACCAGCGGCACGTGCAGGCTGACTTCCTTGGCCGCGGCGACCACGCCCTCGGCGATCACGTCGCAGCGCATGATCCCGCCGAAGATGTTCACCAGGATCCCCTCGACGTTCTTGTCGGACAGGATGATCTTGAAGGCGGCGGTCACCCGTTCCTTGGTGGCGCCCCCGCCGACATCGAGGAAGTTGGCCGGCTCGCCGCCGTACAGCTTGATGATGTCCATGGTCGCCATGGCCAGGCCGGCGCCGTTGACCATGCAGCCGATCGAGCCGTCGAGCTTGACGTAGTTGAGCTCGAATTTGTCGGCCTCGAGCTCCATCGGATCCTCTTCGTCCTCGTCGCGCATCTCCGCGACGTCCTTGTGACGGTAGAGGGCGTTGTCGTCGAAGTTCATCTTGGCATCGAGGGCGATCAGGTCACCGCCGCCGGTCACCACCAGCGGGTTGATCTCCATCAGCGAGGCGTCCAGGCCGACGAAGGCGTCGTAGATCCCGCTCAGGAACTTCACGGCGGCACCGACCTGCTTGCCCTCGAGGCCGAGACCGAAGGCGATCGTCCGCGCGTAGTGCGGCGACAGTCCGGTGACCGGATCGATCGCGATGGTCATGATTTTCTCGGGCGTCTCGGCGGCGACTTCCTCGATGTCCATGCCGCCTTCGGTCGAGGCGATCACGGTGACCCGGGAAGACGACCGGTCGACCAGAAGCGAGAGATAGAGCTCCCGGGCGATGTCGCTGCCGTCCTCGACATAGACCCGCTTGACCTCCTTGCCTTCCGGCCCGGTCTGGTGGGTCACCAGGGTCATGCCGAGCATGCGCTCGGCTTCGCTGCGGACCTCGTCGATCGACTTGACGACCTTGACGCCGCCGCCCTTGCCGCGGCCGCCGGCATGGATCTGGGCCTTGACGACCCAGACCGGACCCCCGAGGTCCTCGGCGACCTTGACGGCCTCGTCCGGCGTGAAGGCGACGCCGCCTTTCGGCACAGCAACACCGTATTTGGCCAGCAACTGCTTGGCCTGATACTCGTGAATGTTCATGGTTCCCCGCTTTTGTCTGTGCGCGCCGGCAGCACCGGCCCGGTCCGGGCCGGCCCCGCTCGGGTCGTTTCTACTCGGGCAGGTTGGCCGCCGCGTCGTTCAGCGTGCGAACGTGCGCCACGGAGTTGTCGAACATCGTCTTCTCGTCGGCGTTCAGCTCGATCTCGACGATCTTCTCGACGCCGTCGGCGCCGATCACCACCGGCACGCCGACATAAAGCCCGTCCAGCCCGTACTGGCCGTCGACATAGGCGGCACAGGGCAGAACCCGCTTCTTGTCGAGCAGAAAGGACTCGGCCATGGCGATCGCCGAACTGGCCGGGGCGTAGAACGCCGAGCCGGTTTTCAGCAGTGCGACGATCTCGGCGCCGCCATCACGGGTGCGCTGGACGATCTCGTCGATCTTGGCCTGGCTCGACCAACCCATCTTCACCAGATCGGGCACAGGGATGCCGGCGACGGTCGAGTACCGGGTCAGCGGCACCATGGTGTCGCCATGACCACCGAGCACGAAGGCCGTCACATCTTCGACCGATACGCCGAACTCCTCGGCGAGGAAGAAGCGGAACCGCGCGCTGTCGAGCACGCCCGCCATGCCGACCACCTTGTTGTGGGGCAGGCCGCAATAGCCCTGTAGCAGGCCGACCATGACGTCCAGCGGGTTGGTGATGCAGATCACGAACGCGTTCGGGCAGTTCGCCTTGATGCCCTCGCCGACGGACTTCATGACCTTGGCGTTGGTGCCGATCAGGTCGTCGCGGCTCATGCCGGGCTTGCGGGCGATGCCCGCGGTGACGATGACGACGTCGGCGTCCTTGAGGTCGCTGTAGTCGTTGGTGCCCGAAAGTCCGGCGTCAAACCCCTCGACCGGGGAGGCTTCGGCGATGTCGAGCGCCTTACCCTGGGGAATGCCGTCGACGATGTCGAACAGGACGACATCCCCGAGCTGCTTGAGGCCGGCGAGAAGCGCCAGCGTGCCACCGATATTCCCCGCGCCAACAAGCGCGATCTTGTTGCGAGCCATGTTTTCCCCTGTCGCAAGCTTTGCTTGGACATCCCGCGACTGCCGGCGGCTAGGCGGCCGGCGACGGCCCGAGATATGTGCGATGCGGCATAGCGCGAATTGCCGTCCTGGGCAACCGCCCGCGCCCCCGGTTTCGCGCCCGGATGCTCGGGACTCGCCATTTGGGTCAGATGATCCTCGTTATCGTTTTGTGAATTGATGCGGATCAATCCGTCACTTTTTCTGGGGGTGTTAGGGTGTTTCTCCCGGGCCCACGGGGCCCATCGGACGGGGCGGACAGAGCTTCACGGGAGATAGCCATGGCAAAGAAGCCGAAGCAGGATGCGGATTGGACCGAGACCACCGATGCGCATATCGCGACCCTCGCGGCGTTTAACGGTTCGCTGGTCGAGGCAATGTCGGAGGCCGTCAGCCAATACGTGGAAGGGGTCGCCACCCTGAACCGTGAGATGACCAGCTTCGTCTCGGACCGGCTGCGTCAGGATGCGGAGTTCGGCCATTCCTTCGCCACGTGCCGGACCTTTACCGAGGTGACGGACATGCAGCAGGAATGGGCGCGCAAGGCGGCCCTCGACTACATGACCGAGGCGCAGAAACTCAGCGAGATCGGACAGTCCGTCATGGCCAATGGCACGCGCTGGGCGAACGAGAGGACGATTTCGCCGGCCGGCGAGTAGCGAGGCCGTCAGGAGCCGGGGAATCTCGGGGCGCGCCGCTCCGCCGACCAAAGCCGGTCCAGGCCCGGCTTCAGGTCGGAGGCGATGAAGTCGAGGCGCTTCTCCGGGCTGCCGCCGCCGTTCGGGAATTTGTCCTCCCATTCGAACAGCTTTACGGTCAGCCCGCACAGCACTTCTGCTAGGCTGCGCTGGTGCTTGCTGATCTGTGTGCGCACGGCATTGAAGCTGTCGAGCGAGACGTTGTCCCACTGGACGACGGTCTCGCGGTCGAAACCGTTGAAGCGGCGGGTCACGGACGACGTCACGAAGGTCAGAACCTCTTCGATCTTGACGATGTTTCGCTTGGCGCTCTCGTTGTGGCGCACCAGGCTGGAGTCCTCGATGTCTCTCATCCAGTCCAACATCCGGTCGACCACGGGCAATCCGTACTGGAAGTAGCCCTTGTAGTACGTGAGAGCCAGGCAGGTATCCCCGTAGGTCTCCAGCATGTCGGGCAGACGGTCGATGCTGATGTCGAGAGCATCGGCGATGTTCTGAATACGGGCCCGCACTGCCGGGGTGTCCGGGTTGGCGACCCGGCGGATCAGCGTCTCGAGATCGTTCTCGTCGGCTTCCCGATCGCCGTAGAGGTAGCGCATCAGCGGCCGGGTGATGTTGCGCATCAGCGGGATCAGTTCGGCTTTCTTGCTGTCGGATAGCTGAAAGGCCGTAAGGTCAAGCACATCGATCCCGGCCTGACGCAGGCCTATGCGCAGCGTGTAGGGGTCGAAGGCGGGCAGCTTGCCGAGCCTGCGCAGCAACTGGACGTCGTCGTCGAGCCCTTCCTCGCCGCTGAAGAAATCGGAGATCTCGTCGACCGCGATCTGTCCGGAGCCCATCCCCTTTTCGCGGAATACCTCGATCCGGGTCTCCAGCCGGACGTTCTTGATCAGGCGGGCCGAGGACAAGGCCGCCGTCTTCAGCGGGACAATCGACAACGGCAGGGTATGGATCGAGTCCCGATCGTAATCAGCAATCCCGGTAATGGTACCGTTCGCGTCAGGCATTCTTCCCCACATTTCCGTCGACGGTCTTGCGCCGTCCGGCGGCTGCCCCCGGAGGGTTGCCGGCCCTCCTGAGTTATATTTGTAAAGTTTTTAAGAAAAGTTAGCGAGAAATTCCTCGACTCACGGACGATGGGCTTCGCTGACATAGCCGGCGGACTGCATCTCCATCAGCCGCGATACCGTCCGGTCGAACTCAAAGCCCCAATCGCTTCCGCCATAGAGTTCTTTAGGAGAGGCCTCGGCCGAACAGACCAAAGTCGTCCGGCGCTCGTACAGGGCGTCGATCAGCATCATGAATCGCCGGGCCTGGTCGCGGATGCTGTCGGTCATCACGGGAATGTGATCCACCACAACGGCCCGGTACTTCTTGGCCAGGGCCAGGAAATCGGCCGGACCGAGGGGCTGGGCGCAGAGCTCTTCGAAACCGAAACGGGCGACACCTTTGCAGGCACGGGCGACCTCCAGGTCGCGGCCATGCACCACGACCGTGTCGGGTTCCGGGTCTGTCCCGCCGGTCATCTCATGGAACAGCCGGTCGAGCTCCGCCGTCGCCGCTGCATCCGGCGGCGTCAGGTAGATCTGCTCGCCCACCAGCCGGTCGAGCCGGTAGTCGAGACCCTCGCCGAGATCGACGATGTCGAGCTGGTCCTTCAGGAGCTCGATGAACGGCAGGAAGCGGTTGCGCTGCAGACCGTTCTTATAGAGTTCGTCCGGATGGCGGTTGGACGTTGCGACCACCACGACGCCGCGCTCGAACAGGGCAGTGAACAGGCGCGAGAGGATCATCGCATCGGCGATGTCCCGCACCTCCATCTCGTCGAAGCACAGCAGATGGGCCTCGCGCGAGATCTCCAGGGCGGCCCGGGCGAACGGCGTCTCACCGCCGACGCCGCGCTGGCGGATATGGTGGATCAGGCCGTGGGCGTCCTGCATGAACTCGTGGAAATGCACCCGCCGCTTATGAGGGACGTCGGCGGACTCGAAGAATAGGTCCATCAGCATCGACTTGCCGCGGCCGACCGGACCGTACAGGTAGACCCCGGTCGGCATCTTCTCTTTGGAGGGTGAGGCGTTCTTCAGGAACCGGCGGAACACGTTGCGGGTCGGCTCGGGGCGGGTCCGCCAGCCCTGGACGTCCGCTGCCAGCCGATCGAGCCGTTCGGCCGCCGCCCGCTGATCCGGATCCGGCTGCAGATCGCCGGCCGCCAGCAGAGCTTCGTAGCGGTCGACCGGTCGCCGGTCCGCGGTATCGGAAGGCGGCACCCTGGAGGCACCGAGATCAGCGGCCACCGTTCACGCTCAGATTGCTGCCGATGCAGTAGCGCGCGGCGTCCGACAGCAGCCAGCAGACCGCTTCCGCGACTTCGTCCGCCGTGCCGGCCCGTCCGATCGGCACCGTGGCGCCCAGGCGGGCGGCCCGGTCCGGCGCGCCGGCCGAGGCGTGGATGTCGGTGTCGATCATGCCGGGTGAGACGGCGTTGACCCGAATGCCCTCACCGGCGACTTCGCGGCCCAGCCCCAGGGTCCAGGCGTCGACAGCGCCTTTCGAGGCGGCGTAGTGCACGAACTCGTTCGGCGAGCCGATGCGCGGGGCGATCGAGGACAGGTTCACGATGGCGCCGCCGGCCCCGCCGCGGGCGGTCGACATCCGGCGCACCGCCTCGCGGTTGGCGATCATCAGGCCGATGACGTTGAGGTCGATGACCGCGCGCATCGCTTCCGTCGACATGTCTTCCACCCGGGTGATCTTGCCGGTGGTCCCGGCGCTGCAGACCAGGCCGCCGAGGGCTCCGAGTTCGGCCTCGCTGCGCTCGAACAGCTGCAGGATATCGGCCTCCTGCGTCATGTCGCCTCTGACCGTGATCGCCCGCTGTCCGGCTTCGCGCACCCGCGCGGCCACATCCTCGGCGGCTTCGGCGTTGCGGGTGAAGTTGACCGCGACGTCCCACTCCTGCTCCGCGGCCAGGCGACTCACCGCTGCGCCGATGCCGCGCGATCCGCCGGTGACGATCAGAACCTTGTTCGTCATGCGAGCCTCATCCTCTTTCCTTCACGCTCCAAACAACGGCTTCACTCATCCGGGACGCTGGCCGCCAAGTGGACCCGGGCCGTCAGCACGGCCTTCTCGGCGGCGGTCAGCGCGGCGGCCCGGGGCGCCGGCCCGCCACTCTGCAGGGCGGCGGCCCGCGGCATGGTCTCGAATCGGGGCTGCGGGCGGATCGAGGGTGTGAAGTCGATCATCCGCACGCGAAAGCTCCGGTCTTCGAATGCCTGGTTGAGGCTGGCGATCTCCGCGGCGATCCGACTGTAGAGGCGGCCCCGCAACTGATCGGACACCGCCTCGCGCTCCGCCAGGGTCGGCGAGTAGTCGACTTCCGCCACCCGCAGCGCGCGGCCCGGCTTGGTTGCCGCTTCAGCCTTGGCCGACAGGTCCGCAAGCGCGGCTTCCGGAACCCGGGCCTCCGAGGTCACCGACCAGCGCTCGAACCCGGCATCGTCGCGCTGTTTGGCGAAATCGACCACGCGCCAGCGCGCATCGATGCCGAAGCCGTCGAGGGTTTCCAGCAGATCGGCGCGGGCGGCGCCGAAGGTGCCCGCAGCAACCGCCAGATCGGCCTGAAGGCGGACGGTCGCCGACTGCGTCTCGACCCATTCCTCGACCTCGAGGACCAGGATCACTTCGTCGTCGGCGGGCCCCTGGCGGGTCACGCCATTGGCTGAGTCGCCCGTGCCGGACTGGGCCCAGGCAGATTGGGTGACGCCGCCGCCGGCGGCGGCAACCATGGCGAGGCTGAGAGCGGCGATCAGGAGTCTGCGCATGATACGGTCCCTGCGGTCGAAGCTGATGTCGACCGGGAAGCGACCATAGTTGCGGGGCGAAAGGTTGGCAAACCGTCCCGACGCCGCGATACGCGGCGCGGGCCGGTTCATGCCGTCAGGTGCGCAGCACCATCAGTTTCTTGATTTCGGCGATCGCCTTCGCCGGGTTCAGACCTTTGGGGCAGGTCTTGGTGCAGTTCATGATGGTGTGGCACCGGTAGAGCCGGAACGGGTCCTCCAGCGCATCGAGGCGCTGACCGGTGTACTCGTCACGGCTGTCGGCGATCCAGCGATAGGCCTGCAGGAGCACCGCCGGGCCAAGATACCGGTCGCCGTTCCACCAGTAGCTCGGGCACGAGGTCGAGCAGCAGAAGCACAGGACGCATTCCCACAGGCCGTCGAGCTTGGCCCGCTCTTCGGGCGACTGCAGCCGCTCTTCGCTCGGCGGCGGCGGTGTGTCGGCCTGCAGCCAGGGCTGAACCGAGGCCAGCTGCGCATAGAGGGTCGACAGGTCCGGCACCAGGTCCTTGATCACCGGCATATGGGGCAGCGGATAGATGTACACATCGCCTTCCACCTCATCAATCGGCTTCAGGCAGGCAAGCGTGTTGGTTCCGTCGATGTTCATCGAACAGGACCCACAGATGCCCTCCCGGCAGGACCGCCGGAAGGTCAGGGTGGTGTCGACCTCGTTTTTGATCTTGATCAGCGCGTCCAGAACCATCGGCGCCACGTCGTCGAGGTCGATCTCATAGGTGTCGAGCCGCGGGTTCGCCCCTTTGTCCGGGTCGTAGCGGTAGATTTTGAACTTCTTGATCCGCTTGGCGCCCTCCGGCGCCTTGTAGGTATCGCCGATCTTGACCTTGGAGTTGGCGGGCAGGGTGAACTCGGCCATCGGTAATCCTTCTTCGTCTCGCCGCCGGTGATGCGATGCAGGTGATTCGCAATTCGACGGCGCGATGCCTTGCGATGATCCGGATCGGAACGCGTCAGTAGACGCGGGCGACCGGCGGGATCGACTCGACCTCATTGGACAGGGTGTTCATGTGGACGTCGCGATAGGAGACGCGGTGCTCGTTCTTGTCGTTCAGCCACATCACCGTGTGCATCATCCAGTTCTCGTCGTCGCGGTCCGGATGGTCCTCGTGGGCGTGGGCGCCTCGGCTCTCCTCGCGCAATGATGCCGAGGTCAGCGTGACGATGGCCTGGCCCATCAGGTTGTCGAGTTCGAGGGTTTCCACCAGATCGGTGTTCCAGATCAGCGACCGGTCGTTCAGACCGACCTCCCCGAAGCTGCCGGCGACGTCGTGGATCTTTTTGATCCCGTCGTCCATCAGCTCGGTGGTGCGGAACACCGCCGCATGGGTCTGCATGGCCCGCTGCATGTCCAGGCGCACCTGTCCCGACTTCAGATCGCCCTTGGCGTGGCGCACCTTGTCGAGGCGGGCGATCGCGTTCTCGCCGGCACCGGCCGCCACGGGCTTGTGGCCTTCGCCCGGCTTGACCGTCTCGGCGGCGCGGTGGGCTGCCGCCCGGCCGAACACGACGATGTCCAGCAGCGAGTTGGTGCCCAGCCGGTTGGCGCCGTGCACCGAGACACAGGCCGCCTCGCCGATCGCCATCAGCCCCGGGACCACCCGATCTGGGTTCTCGGCACTCGGGTTCAGCACCTCGCCGTGATAGTTGGTCGGGATGCCGCCCATGTTGTAGTGCACCGTCGGCAACACCGGGATCGGCTCCTTGGTGACGTCGGAGCCGGCGAAGATCTTTGCGGTTTCCGAGATTCCCGGCAGGCGCTGGTGCAGCACGTCCGGATCCAGGTGCTCCAGGTGCAGCATGATGTGGTCGTTGTCCGGTCCCACCCCGCGCCCTTCGTTGATCTCGATGGTCATCGCCCGGCTCACCACATCGCGGGACGCCAGGTCCTTGGCCGTCGGGGCGTAACGCTCCATGAAGCGCTCACCCTCGGAGTTGGTGAGATAGCCGCCCTCGCCGCGCGCGCCCTCGGTGATCAGGCAGCCGGAGCCGTAGATCCCCGTCGGGTGGAACTGCACGAATTCCATGTCCTGCAGCGGCAGGCCCGCCCGCAGCACCATGGCGTTGCCGTCACCGGTGCAGGTATGGGCCGAGGTGCAGGAGAAGTAGGCGCGTCCATAGCCACCGGTCGCCAGCACCGTCTGGTGTGCCCGGAAGCGGTGGATCGTGCCGTCTTCGAGGTTCAGCGCCATGACGCCGACACACTCGCCTTCCTCGCTCATGATCAGGTCAAGGGCAAAGTACTCGACGAAGAACTCGGCGTTGTTGCGCAGCGACTGCTGGTAGAGCGTGTGCAGGATGGCATGGCCGGTCCGGTCGGCTGCCGCGCAGGCACGCTTGGCCATCGACTTGCCGTGGTTCAGCGTGTGACCCCCGAACGGACGCTGGTAGATCTTGCCCTCTTCCGTGCGCGAGAACGGCACGCCGAAATGCTCAAGCTCGATGACGGCCGGGATCGCGTTGCGGCACATGTACTCGATGGCGTCCTGGTCGCCGAGCCAGTCTGAGCCCTTGACCGTGTCGTACATGTGGAAGCGCCAGTTGTCGCCTTCGCCCATGTTGTCGAGGGCAGCGCCGATGCCGCCCTGCGCCGCCACCGTGTGACTGCGGGTCGGGAACACCTTGGTGATGCATGCGGTCTTGAGACCTTCGAGGGTCATCCCAAGGGTGGCCCGAAGTCCAGCACCGCCGGCGCCGACGACGACGACGTCATATTCGTGGTCGATGACCTTGTAGGACTCCAACATCCTCAGCCTCCGAAGGCGATTTTGAGTACGGCAAAAGCGCCGGCGACACCCAGAATGATCGCGGCGAACTTGGTCGCGATCACAGCCGCCAGCTTGACCCCCTCGTTGTGGAGATAATCCTCCAACACGACCTGGATCCCCAACTGGGCGTGATAAAAGGTCGCAACAATCAGCAGCAGCAGCGTCACGGCGACGCTGGGCGATCCGATCCAGGCCTGCGCGGCGGCGTGGTCCATTCCCGCCAGCCCCGCGACCGACACCACAAACCACAGGACCAGCGGTACCAGGGCGATTGCGGTGACACGCTGCATCCACCAGTGCTGAACGCCTTCCTTGGCGGATCCCAGGTGGCGGACGCGGCCCAGGGTCGAGCGCATCGATTTATCGGCCATGATCCGGTCTCCTCCGCTCACAGGGCCGCGAGGGCGATGGCCCAGGCGATCACGGTCAGAACGACGGACCCGGCGACGGTCACCCAGCCGGACTTATAGACGGTCTCCAGCTCGAAACCGTATCCGGCATCCCAGAACAGGTGCCGGATGCCGTTGCAGAGGTGATACATGAGCGCATAGGTGAAGCCGAACAGCACCAGGTACCCGAACCAGGACCCCATGAAGCCCTGAACGGTGGCGAACGCCTCCGGACCGGCGGCGGCGGCGAACAGCCACCAGACCAGCAGAACCGTGCCGGCCGCGAGTGCCACGCCGGTCGCCCGGTGTGTAATCGACAGCACGCTCGTGAGTTGCGGCTTGTAAACCTGGAGATGTGGCGACAACGGCCGATTTGAAGCGCTCATCCTTCCCCCTGATGGAGCTTGCCCCGATGGGCCTTGACCGGGCGTCCCCTCGGGAAGCGGCAGCCCAGCGCCGCACCCGTGAGGCCGGTGCCGGCCACGTTCGGGGTGTCTTATAGACCATCGACCGCCGCTCTCAAAGTCGACTTGCGGAGCTTTCCGCCCGAGCATCGGTTGAACCCGGCCGACCGGCCGGCGCCCCGCATCAGGGTCGCCCCTCGCAAATCCCTCCGGCGATCCTCCTGAGTCCAAAAGAGAATCCCATTCCTTATTCCCAACTTGTCTTGTGGAAAACTTAGTGGATAAGTTGAGAATGAAATGTGACTATAAAGAAACCGACTAACTGGCGAGAAAATATTGAGTAATGGCGGGTTTTTTGTATTGCGACCCCCAAGAAACGGTGACACGATTTGACCATCGCGCGGGGCTTCAAGAGACACACGCCCTTCGGCAAGCCGGGTTCTCCCGGCGGCACGGAAGGCAAGGTCGCGAGAGGCCCGGTCCGTTCCGAAGGGGTCCGGTGACGGGTCCCATCGGGTTCCGTTGACGCTCTTGCGTGGTTCGGGTGGTGGCCCTTCGGGGTTGTCGCTCATGCGGAGGTCTCCGCTTCGCAAGCGTTCCGTCTCTCCGGGCCAAGGGGAGGGCGGGGCGCCGAACCGCCGGGTGAGCGACCGTCCCAACGGAGTCGGACCGGCGGCGGGTTGAGCGGTCGGGATGTCGGCGGAGTCCGTGCCAAGACAATCGCTCATGGCAGTCTCGGCGGCCCCCGCCCCCGCGTGATTTTACTTTCCCTGATCCCGATCGTAGCCATCCTGATCACCCGTCGGGGACTGGCTAGGGTTTTGAAACTCCGACATTCCTTGCGAAACTACTGGGCAGATGGGGCGCGGCTGGCGATTCCATCTGAGGCGGATCTGATCTAGATCGGATCATGATGTTTGGGAACCATTCTGATTCCCCACATATCATGTGAATCCGATCTGAATCATAGGGTTAGAGCAGATTCACCGGTCAGATGGATCGCCAAGGGCGATCCCATATGACGCGGATCTGATCTAGATCGGATCATGATGTTTGGGAACCATTCTGGTTCCCCACATATCATGTGAATCCGATCTGAATCATAGGGTTAGAGCAGATTCACCGGTCAGATGGATCGCCAAGGGCGATTCCATATGACGCGGATCTGCTCTAGGCTCGCCTTCAATCACCGGCGCAACCCGTCCGAGGCCAGCATGCTGCGCACCGCAGTGCTTCTCATGTTCCTGCTCGTTCCTCTGGATGCGGCCCGGGCGGCCTGCACCGATCCGCCCGGCCCCGGCGTCGACTGGCGACGCTGCAGCTTCGATCGGGTGCAGCTGGAGCGCATCGACCTGACCGGCGGCAATCTGAACGACGCCAGTCTCAACCGCGCGCAGTTGGCCGGCTCGGTGTTCGATAAGGTCGAGGCCGGCCGGGCCCGGTTCATCGGTGCGGACCTGCGCAATACGAGCTTTCAGCGCGCGCGGCTGAAGTTCGCCGACTTCAGTCAGGCTGACCTTGAGGGCGCTTCCCTGGAAGGCGCGGATCTGGTCGATGCGCGCATGGTGTCGGCGAACCTGAGGGGCGCCAACCTGACCGGGGCGCGGGTGCGCGACGCCGATTTCTTCCGGGCGTACCTCTCAGGGGCGACCTGGATCGACGGCAAGCGTGTCTGCGCCGAGGGGTCGATCACGTTCTGCCGCTAGCTGTCCCTCGCCCTTCGACGCGGGCCTGGCGGCCTTGTTCAGGACGAGGTCCTCCTCTTCAGCCTCGTCCTGAGCAGCCCCGGATTACCCCGGATTAAATCCGGGGCCGGGGCGTGTCGAAGGGCGTCGCTATTCGGTGGCCCCCGCCTCCAATGCGGCGATCTGATCGGCGAGCGCGATCAGGCGGCCGGCTTCGGCCACGTGCAGGGCCTCGACCAGCTTGCCGTCGACCTGCAGGACGCCTTTCCCCTCCGCCAATGCGGCAGCGTGGGCGGTGGTGATCTTGCGGGCCCAGGCGAGGGCGTCGGCATCGGGGGCGAAGGCGGCGTTGGCGGTGGCGATCGTCTTCGGATGAATCAGCGTCTTGCCGTCAAAGCCGAGTTCGACCCCCTGGCGGCAGCTCGCGGCGAACCCGTCCGCATCGTCGAGGTCGAGATGGACCCCGTCGAGAATGGCCAGCCCATGGGCCCGGGCCGCGAGCAGGCAGAGGCCGATGGCCGTGATCATCGGCAGCCGGTCTGGGGTGTGCAGGCAATGCAGATCCTTGGCGAGATCGGACGTGCCGAGGAGAAACCCGGCAAGCCGCGGGGTGGCGGCGGCGATGTCCGTTGCCGCCAACACCCCCCGTGGCGTCTCCAACATGCACCACAGTGCCGGGATTTCACCGGTCTCCTGGGCGAGCATGAGGGCCTCGGCACGGCGCACGGCGTCACCGCTCTCGACTTTGGAGAGCACGACCCCGTCCACCGGCAGGCCCGCGGCGAACACCAGATCATCGTGACCCCAGGGCGTATCGAGGCCGTTGACCCGGAGCAGGATCTCCCGGCCGCCATAACCGCCTTCGGCAAGGGCGGCGGCGATCGCGGTGCGGGCCCCGGCCTTGGCGTCCGGCGCGACCGCATCCTCAAGATCCATGACGATGGCATCACAGGCGAGCGTCCGACCCTTGGCAAGCGCGCGCGGGTTCGAACCCGGCATGTACAGAACGGATCGTCGGGGACGGGGAAGCGCGGGCATGAGCGATCTCTTGGCAGCGGTGACCGGCAGAGACTATCCGCCTCCCGCGGCGCCGCCAACGCCTGCTCCGGCGATGGTCAGAAGGGGCCTGACGCGACCGCGCGAACCGGCTATCAGAGACCCATGTCGATCCTCGCCCTGTCCTCCTCAGTCGCCGTCGGCCACGTCGGGAACTCCGCGGCGGTGCCGACCTTGGAACGCCGCGGCCACGATGTCTGGCGCGTCGACACCGTCGCCTTTTCGAACCACCCGGGCCACCACAAGTTCTCGGGCCGGGTGTTCGAGGGCCATGAGGTCGCGGAGGTGTTTCGGGGGGTCGAGCGCCACACCGGCTGGCAGGGCCTCGAGGGCGTCTATTCGGGATATCTCGGTGAAGCGGACACCGGCCGCGCCCTGGAACGCGTGCTGAACGGCATCGAGACCGCCAGTCCGGATGTGGTCTACCTGTGCGATCCGGTGATCGGCGACCACGGCCGCGTGTTCGTGCGCCAGGGGATCGAGAACGTCTTTCGCGACCATCTCGTACCGCGCGCGACCATCATCACGCCGAACGCATTCGAACTGGCGTTGCTGTCCGGACACCGCGTGGAAACCGTTCAGGACGCCCATGACGCCGCCGTGACGCTGCTGGAGTGGGGGCCTCAGGTCGTGGTCGCGACGGGTGTGCCGGATGGTGACCATCTGGCGGTGATCGCCGTGACCGCCGAGGAGAACCTGATCGCCCGCTCGCCCTGGCACGACCGGCCGTTCTTCGGCACCGGCGATCTGTTCGCGGCTCTGTTCCTGTCGCATTTTCTGGAACACCGCTCGGCCCGGGTGGCACTGGCGCGCAGCGTTGCGGGCCTGGAGGTCGCAACCGCGGCGACCGTCGGCGCCGGGACTCTCGACCTGGCGCTGATCGCCAACCTCGATGCTATCGTGGCGGCGCCGTCTTCGGCGGTCGACGACATCGGATCCGGCTGAGCGCCGCAGCCTGAAAACCGACGGCCGGCACCCATCAGGTGCTGGCCGCGGTGTTTCAGGTATCGGGTATCCGGGGAGGTCCGGGTCAGGCCGCCTTCTGCAGATGATTGGCGACCAGTTCCTCGGCGATCTGAACCGCGTTGAGGGCAGCACCCTTGCGCAGGTTGTCGCTGACACACCAGAACACCAGGCCGTTCTTCACGCTCGGGTCGACCCGCATCCGGCTGACATAGACCTGGTCCTCGCCGGCGCTCTCGACCGGCGTGACATAGCCTTCGTCGGCACGATGATCGATGATCACCAGGCCTGGAAAACCCTGCATCGCCTCGCGCGCCGATGTCTCGTCGATCGGCTTGCGGGTTTCGATGAACACCGCCTCCGAGTGGCCGATGAACACCGGCACGCGGACGCAATGGGCGACCAGTTCGATGTCCGGGTCGAGGATCTTGCGGGTCTCCGCCCGCATCTTCCATTCCTCCTTCGTGAAGCCGTCATCCATGAAGGAATCGATGTGCGGGATCACGTTGAAGGCGATCTGCTTGGTGAAGTTCTCCCGTTCGACCGGATCGTTCACGTAGACCGACCGGGTCTGGTTGAACAGCTCGTCCATGCCCTGCTTCCCGGCGCCCGAGACCGATTGGTAGGTCGAGACCACGACCCGCTTGAGGCCGAACGTGTCGTGCAGCGGCTTCAGCGCGACCACGAGCTGCGCGGTCGAGCAGTTCGGGTTGGCGATGATGTTCTTCTTGCCGTAGCGGGCAAGCGCCGGGGCATTGACCTCCGGCACGATCAGCGGCACGTCCGGGTCCATCCGGAACGCCGAGCTGTTGTCGATGACGATGCAGCCCGCGGCCCCGGCTTTCGGCGCGAACTCGCGCGAGACGTCCCCACCGGCCGAGAACAGCGCGATGTCGACTGTCGAGAAGTCGAAGCTCGCCAGGTCCTGGACGGTCAGGACGTCGTCCTCGCCGTAGGAAACTTCCTTTCCCACCGATCGGCTGGAGGCGAGCGCGATGACCTCGTCGGCCGGGAACTCGCGTTCCGCCAGCGTGGTCAGCATCTCGCGTCCTACGGCACCGGTGGCGCCGACGACGGCAACTCTGTAGCCCATGTTCCTGCTCCTTTCGCGACAGACGCGACAGCCGGCCGGGGTTTACGCCCCCCGGACCTGCATCGCAAGTACGCAAACGGAAGGGCGCCGTGCCTCAGCCGGTGGTCTTGGTGGTGGTTTTCGGGGTGGCGAACGCGATCGCTGCGCCGTCCACTGGGACGGCGGCCGGATCGAAACCGACAGATGTCTGCATCGCGTTCATGGCGCCGATATAGTCAATCCGGACCGGATTGGGAAGGGGCTTTGCGGCCTGCTCCCAATCCGCTCCCGATCAGCCCGTGACCAGCTTGTCGAGTTCCTTGATGACGCTGTCGGTCATGGTCGCGGTCGAGACCTTCGCCTTGCCCGGCGCCATGATGTCGGCGGTGCGAATGCCGCCGGCCAGCACGTTGTCGATCGCCTTTTCGATCATGTCGGCGTCCTCGCCCATGTCGAAGCTGTAGCGCAGCAGCATGGCAAACGAGAGCAGTTCGGCGATCGGGTTGGCCATGCTCTTGCCGGCGATGTCCGGGGCCGAACCGTGCACCGGCTCGTACAGCGCGTGGCGCCGGCCGGTGGTCGGATCCTCGGCACCCAGCGATGCCGACGGCAGCATCCCGAGCGAGCCGGTCAGCATGGCCGCACAGTCGGACAGCAGGTCGCCGAACAGGTTGTCGGTGACGATGACGTCGAACTGCTTGGGCTGGCGCACCAACTGCATCGCGCAATTGTCGGCGAACATGTTCTCGTACTCGAGGCCCTGGCCTTCGGCCGCGTGCAGGGCGGTCATGACCTCGCGCCAGAGCACGCCCGACATCATCACGTTGGCCTTCTCGACCGAGGTCACCTTCTTCTGTCGTTTGCGGGCCAGGTCGAAGGCGACCCGCCCGATCCGGGTGATCTCAGGCGTCGTGTACGCCTGGGTGTCGAACCCGCGCCGGGTCCCGTCCTCCAGGGTCTCGATGCCGCGCGGTTCGCAGAAGTAAACGCCGCCCGTCAGCTCGCGCAGGATCATGATGTCGAGCCCGGCGACCAGCTCCGGCTTCAGCGACGAGTTCTCCGCCATCGACGGGAACACCATGGCGGGCCGCAGATTGGCGAACAGGTCCATTTCCTTGCGCAGGCGCAACAGGCCCCGCTCCGGCTTGCTCTCGAACGGCAGGTCGTCATAGGCCGGGCCCCCGACGGCGCCGAACAGCACGGCGTCCGCATGGGCCGCATCGGCCATGGTCTCGTCGGTCAACGGCGTGCCGTGGGCGTCGTAGGCGGCGCCCCCGACCAGACCTTCGTCGATGTCGAAAGAGACCGACCGCTTCTTAGCCATCCAGTCGACGACGCGCAGAGTCTCTCGGACCACTTCCGGTCCGATGCCGTCGCCCGGAAGCACCAGCAGTTTCTTGTTTGACGCCATGTCGTTCTGCCCTCCCGCAGATCGTACCGTTCCCGGACGCTTGCTTAGCGAAAGGGTCGGGGTGAAGCAAATGCGTTGTTCCTCCCGGCTTGCGGGCGTTCGAGAACGCCCGCCGACGGTCCTAGGCCCAGGGATAGGACGCTTTGCGGGTCGCCTCGAAGCTGTCGATCTTGTCCGCTTTCTGCAGCGTCAGGCCGATATCGTCGAGCCCGTTCAGCAGGCAGTGCTTGCGGTGCGGGTCGATCTCGAAGGAGACGTTCTCACCGTTCGGCCGGCCGATGGTCTGGGCTTCCAGGTCGATCTCGAGCACGGCGTTCGAGCCCTTGGACGCGTCGTCCATCAGTTCGCGGAGCTGTTCGTGGGTCACCTTGATCGGCAGGATCCCGTTCTTGAAGCAGTTGTTATAGAAGATGTCCGCGAAACTGGTGCTGATCACGCACCGGATCCCGAAGTCCAGCAGCGCCCAGGGCGCGTGCTCGCGGCTGGAGCCGCAGCCGAAATTGTCCTCCGCGACCAGCACCTCGGCATTGCGGTACTGGCTCTTGTTGAGGACGAAGTCGGACTTCTCGCTGCCGTCATCGTTGAACCGCATCTCGGCGAACAGATGCTTGCCGAGTCCGGTGCGCTTGATGGTCTTCAGGTACTGCTTGGGAATGATCATGTCGGTATCGACGTTGATCATGTCGAGCGGGGCGGCGGTTCCCCGCAGCTGGTCGAACTTCTGCATGGTCTGTTTCCTCCGCTTGCCCGTCAGGATGTCAGCGCGCGCACGTCGGCCAGGTGGCCGGAGACGGCGGCGGCGGCCGCCATCGCCGGGCTGACCAGGTGGGTCCGCCCACCCCGGCCCTGACGGCCCTCGAAGTTCCGGTTGGACGTCGACGCGCAGCGCTCGCCCGGCTCCAGCTTGTCGGCGTTCATGGCCAGGCACATCGAGCAGCCCGGCTCACGCCAGTCGAACCCGGCTGCGCGCAGAATGTCGGCGAGGCCCTCCTGTTCCGCCTGCTCCTTGACCAGGCCAGAGCCGGGGACGACCAGCGCGTGCACGCTGTCGGCAACCTTGCGGCCCTTGGCGATCTCGGCGACCGCCCGGATGTCTTCGATCCGGCCGTTGGTGCAGGAACCGATGAACACCTTGTCGACCTTGACGTCGGTCATCGGCGTGTTGGCCTCGAGCCCCATGTAGCTCAGCGAGCGTTCGATCGCCGCCCGCTTGGCCGGATCGTTCTCGGCCTGGGGATCCGGGGTCTTGCCGGTCACCGGCACGACGTCCTGCGGGCTGGTGCCCCAGGTGACCTGCGGAATGATGTCCGCCGCCTTGAGGGTGACCTCCTTCTCGTAGCGGGCACCGGGGTCGGACGGCAGGGTCTTCCAGTACTCGACCGCCAGCTCCCACTCGCCGCCTTTCGGCGCCATCGGGCGACCCTTGAGGTACTCGAACGTGGTCTCGTCCGGGGCGATCATGCCAGCCCGCGCGCCCGCTTCGATGGTCATGTTGCAGACCGTCATGCGGGCTTCCATCGACATATTGCGGATCGCTTCTCCGGCGTACTCGACGACGTGGCCGGTGCCACCGGCGGTGCCGATCGTGCCGATGATCGCCAGGATCACGTCCTTCGAGGTCACACCGGCCGGCAGGCTGCCGTCGACCGTGATCCGCATGTTCTTGGCCGGCGCCTGGACCAGGGTCTGGGTCGCCAGGACATGCTCGACTTCCGACGTTCCGATACCGAAGGCGAGCGCCCCGAAGGCGCCATGGGTCGCCGTGTGGCTGTCGCCGCACACGATCGTCATGCCCGGCTGGGTGAAGCCCTGTTCCGGCCCGATGATGTGGACGATGCCCTGGCGCACATCCATGACCGGGAAGTAGGGAACGTCGAACTCCTTGACGTTGCGCTCCAGGGTTTCGACCTGGATGCGGCTCTCCTCGTCGTCGATGCCCTTGCTGCGGTCGGTCGTCGGCACGTTATGGTCGGCGACGGCCAGGGTGAGATCCGGGCGCCGGACCTTACGCCCGGTCTGCTTCAGTCCTTCGAAAGCCTGCGGACTGGTGACCTCGTGCACGAGATGCCGGTCGATGTAGATCAGACAGGTGCCGTCCTCCTGGACGTCGACCAGATGGCTTTCCCAGATCTTGTCGAACAGAGTGCGCGGCTGCGCCATGGCGACGGTTTCCTCCTTCTGCGCGGCCTGAACAGCCGCTGTTCGTCTATGCTAGAGCAATTCCGTTCAGACTGAATCGGTCTGAACTGTGAGTTTGCTCTACCGAAATATCTTGGAGGCTGATTCACCGATCAGATCGCTGGGATCTGATCGGATCAGGCTCCAGCGGCCGGGACTGTACCCAGCCGGGCGTTCCAGTCAAACCGGCAAACGCGCAAGAAGGCTTTGCGCATGCGCACCAAAGGAAAACGCCGCGCCCCGGGATGGGAGCGCGGCGTCGATCCGTCGACGATGGATTTCGGCTTACGCCTCGGCCTCGGCCTCGGCAGCCTTGGCCTCGGCGGCCTTGGCTTCCGCCGCCTGGGCGCGCTCGGCAGCCGCCGCCTTGCCGGCCACACCGGTGGTCTTCTCGGAAATCCGCGCCGCCTTACCCGTGCGGCCGCGCAGGTAGTAGAGCTTGGCGCGCCGGACCTTGCCGCGCCGCATGATGTTGATGGCGGCGATCCGCGGCGAGTACAGCGGGAATACGCGCTCGACGCCTTCGCCGTAGGAGATTTTCCGCACCGTGAACGACGAATTCAGCCCGTCGTTGTTCCGGGCGATGCACACGCCCTCGAACGCCTGGATGCGCTCGCGCGTGCCTTCGACGACCTTCACGTCGACCCGAACCGTGTCGCCCGGCGCAAACTCGGGAATGTCGCGGTCGGCGCTCAGCTTCTCGACCTGCTCCTGGTTGAGCTGTTCGATGATGTTCATGGCCTCGTCTCCGTATCCGCCCCGGCGGGATCATCCCCGCCGTTGCTTTCGTTTCGTCCGGTCGGAGCGTGCTCCGCCCCGTCACTACTTCCCGCGATAGCGTTCCCAGAGATCCGGGCGCCGCTCCCGCGTAATGCGTTCCGCCTCCTGGCGGCGCCATGCCCGGATCCGGGCGTGATGGCCACTCACCAGAACCTCGGGGACGGCGATGCCGTTCCACTCCCGAGGCTGCGTGTAGAGGGGATACTCAAGCAGCCCCTCTTCGAAACTCTCTTCCGCCAGCCCGTCTGCCGCGCCCATCACCCCGGGCAGCAACCGGACCACCGCGTCGATCATCGCCAGCGCCGCCGGCTCGCCGCCGGACAGCACGAAATCGCCCAGGCTGATCTCTTCCAGCTCCCGGGCAGCGATGACCCGTTCGTCCAACCCTTCGTAGCGTCCGCACAGAAACACCGCCCCTGGGTCCTGCGCCAACGCCTTGGCCCGCACCTGGTCGAAACGCCGGCCGCGCGGGCTGAGATAGATCCGCGGCCCCGGCTGATCCTCGACGGCCGCCAGTGCCGCATCGACGACATCGGGCCGCATGACCATACCGGCACCGCCGCCGAACGGGGTGTCGTCCACGGAGCGGTGCTTATTACGCGCGAACTCCCGAATGTCCAGCGTTTTCAGCGACCAGATACCGCCCGACAGGGCCTTTCCGGCAAGCGACAGGCCGAGCGGTCCCGGGAACATCTCCGGGAACAGCGTCAGCACCGTGGCTTGCCAGCCAGTCGTCATCGCGTCCTCTCATTGCGACCCTTATTCCAGGGTGCCTTCGGGCGGGTCGACCACCAGGCGTCGGGCCGCCAGATCAACCACCGGAACCGTGGCCTCGGTGAACGGAAGCAACAGGCTCTTGCCGTCCTCCGCGGTCACTTCGACCAGGTCGCCGGCGCCGAAATCGTGCAGGGCGGTGACCCGTCCGAGATCGCGGCCATCCGTGTCCACCGCCGTCATTCCGATCAGATCGGCGTGGTAGAAGGTGCCGTCGTCGGGGTCCGGCAGCGCGCTGCGGTCGACGTATAGCCGCTGGCCCTTCAAGGCGATGGCTGCGTCGCGGTCGCGGACCCCGTCAATGGCGACGATCAACTGCCCCTTGGCCGATCCGGTCACCCGCAGGGTGAAGCGCCGGTCGGCCGCCTCGGTCTCGACCGGCCCGTAGGCCGCGACGTCCTCGGGCACTTCCGTGAACGCCTTGACCTTGACCAGGCCTCGAACCCCATGGGGGCCGGTAATCGCTCCAAGGCAGACGCGGTCCGTCATGATCCGCTCAACCCCGCCATTCAACCTTGCCGTCGGCGTGCGTCAGCCTTCGGCTTTGGCTTCCTCGGCCGCAGCTTCCTCGGCCGGAGCCTCTTCGGCGGGTGCCTCCTCAGCCGGGGCCTCTTCGGCCGGGGCTTCCTCAGCCGGCGCGGCTTCAGCGGCGGCAGCCTCAGCGGCTTCCTTCGCCTTCTCGGCCTCTTCGGCCTCGCGCTCGGCGCGCTTCTTGCCCGGCGCCGACTTCTTCGGCTGTTCCTTCCAGGTGAACGGATCCATCACGCCGATCTGGCCGAGCATCTTGTGAACGCGGTCGGTCGGCAGCGCGCCAACCGACAGCCAATGCTTGATCCGCTCTTCCTTAACGATGATGCGATGCTCGTGGTCCTTCGGGAGCATCGGGTTGTAGGTACCCAGCTTCTCGACGAAGCGGCCGTCGCGGGGTGACGTCGCCTCGGCAACGACGATCCGGTAGAACGGCCGCTTTTTGGCCCCGCCGCGGGCGAGGCGAATACGAAGTGACATGGTGGTTCCTTTCTTCAGATATGCGGTTGTGTCGGTTGTTCTCTGGTCAATTCTGTCGGTGCGCGGCCCCGGCTACTTGCGCTTGCCGGGGAATCCGGGCGGCAGTCCGGGGGCGCCGAGGCCGGGCAGACGCGGACCGCCGATCCCGGGCAGACCGCCGGGGGGCAATGCCGGGCCGCCGGTTCCTGGGGCGCCGGCCCCCGGTGGCATCGTTCCGGGTGGCATGGCTCCGGGCGGCATCCCGCCGCCCATCAGGCCCTGCATCATTCCCTTGCCGCCCATCTTGCCGACCTTCTTCATTATCCTCGCCATTTCCATGTGCGACTTCAGAAGGCGGTTGATGTCCTGGACCTGGGTCCCGGATCCGGCGGCGACACGGCGCTTGCGCGATGCGTTCATCAGCTTGGGGTTGGTCCGCTCGGCCTTGGTCATCGACGAGATGATGGCTTCCTGGCGCTTGAGCTGGCCGTCGTCGACATTGGCCCCGGCCAGCTGTTTCTGCAGCTTGCCGATGCCGGGCAGCATGCCGAGGATGCCGCCCATACCGCCGAGGTTGCGGACCTGCTTGAGCTGGGTGGCCATGTCGTCGAGCGTGAAGGTCCCCTTCATCATCCGCTCGGCCATCTTCTCGGCCTCTTCGACCTCGATGGTTTCGGCGGCCTTTTCGACCAGGCTGACGACGTCGCCCATGCCGAGGATCCGCCCGGCGATCCGCTCGGGGTGGAAGTCCTCGAGGTCGCTGACCTTCTCGCCGACGCCCAGCGCCTTGATCGGCTTGCCGGTAACGCCGCGCATGGACAGCGCCGCACCGCCCCGGCTGTCGCCGTCGACCCGGGTCAGCACGATGCCGGTGATCCCCACCCGCTCGTCGAAATTGGTCGCCGTCGTCACCGCGTCCTGACCGGTCAGTGCGTCGGCGACCAGCAGCACTTCGTGCGGGTTGACCGCGTCCCGGACCGCCCGGGCCTCGGCCATCAGGCCTTCGTCGATCGAGGTTCGCCCCGCGGTGTCGAGCATCACCACGTCGTAGCCCTGGAGCCGGGCGGCGGTCATCGCCCGCCTGGCGATGGTGAGCGCGCTTTCGCCTTCGACAATCGGCAGGGTGTCGACGCCAACCTGTTCGCCGAGGGTGCGCAGCTGCTCGCGCGCCGCCGGCCGCGTGACGTCGAGTGACGCCATCAGCACCTTCTTGCGGTCGCGGTCACTCAGCCGTTTCGCCAGTTTCGCTGTGGTGGTGGTCTTACCGCCACCCTGCAGGCCGACCATCAGGATCGGAACCGGTGCCGCGGCTGCCAGGCTGACCGCCTGGCTGTCCGAGCCGAGCATCTCGACCAGCTCGTCATTGACGATCTTGACGACCATCTGACCGGGCGTGACCGAGCGGATCACTTCCCGCCCGACGGCGCGCTCGCGAACCTTGTCGATGAAGGACTTGACCACGGGCAGCGCAACGTCGGCTTCTAGGAGTGCCACACGCACTTCCCGCATCGCGGCCGACACGTCGCTCTCGCTCAGTGCGCCCCGTTTCTTCAGCCGGTCGAATACCGACCCCAGACGTTCGCTCAGTCCCTCGAACACGCCATCACCCGTGCTGCCGCGCCCAGGCCGACGGACCAAACGGAAACGCGCCCGTGCTCGAACCCTCGAGGACGGACGGAACCCGTTAAGGTCTCGGCGGCCGAAGCTGTGCCAAGAGCGCGCGATATACGCGCCGGCCGGCGTCAGGTCAAGGTTCGCGGCTCGGCGCGAGGCCTGCCGGCGCAACAATGGGCGGACGCGCGTTCAGGGCCTCCATGTCGAACCCGGCCAATTGTTTGTACGCGGCGGCAGTGCCTTCGCGCTCCCGGTCGCTCAGCACATCGTCTATCTGCTCAAAGCCGTCTGGCGCGCGCTCCTGAACCAGTTGCATGACCTGTTCGGGCCCGTTCGCCCGGTTGGCCTCGACGACCCGGGCGGTCGCCGGCCGGCGTTCGGCCTCGTAGGCGGACAGAGCGGTCGGTGTCGGGCCGTGGACCAGGATCTCGCGGGTCAGCACCCGGGCATCGAGGATGGCCTGCGACGCCCCGTTCGAGCCGATGGGATACATCGGGTGGGCCGCGTCCCCGAGCAGGGTCAGTCGGCCCGTGCTCCACCGTTCCAGCGGATCCCGGTCGACCATCGGATACTCGAAGACCTTCTCGGCGCCGCGGATCAGCGCCGGGATGTCGAGCCAGTCGAAACGCCAATCCTCGAACGCCGGCAGATAGTCGGCCCGTCGACCCGGCCGGTTCCAGTCCTCCCGGCGCCAGGCGGTGTCAGGGCTGAACTTGCGTTCGGCTATCCAATTGATGAGTAGGCGGCCATCGCCGAGATCGGCGATCGGGTAGCAGACGAATTTCTGCTGCTCGTGACCCGCCATGATCATCGTGCGGCCGCCGAGAAACGGCGCGGCTTCGGTGGTGCCCCGCCACAGGATGGCGCCGTTCCAGATCGGTGGGCCTTCCTCGGGGGCGACCGACCGGCGGCCGGCCGAATGGATGCCGTCGGCCGCGATCAGAAGATCCCCGGTCACAACGGCCCTGTCGGCGCCGGTCTGCCGGTCGACGAAACGGGCCTCGATGGTGCCGCCATTGTCTTGCCACGCCGCCAGATGGTGGCCGCTGTGGATCGCCGCCGCACCCAGCCGCTCGACCACGGCGTCGTAGAGCAGCATCTGCAATTCACCGCGATGGATCGAGACCTGGGGCCAGTGATAGCCGGCGGCCCGGCCACGCGGCTCCGACCAGATCTCCTGGCCGTGACGGGAGAAATAGGCCAGCCGTTCGGTCGCGATGCCGGCTGCCGCGACCCGGTCGGCGAGCCCGAGCTCGGTCAACTCGCGCACCGCGTGGGGCAGCAGGTTGATGCCGACGCCCAGCGGGGCGATCCGCGCGACGGACTCGTAGATCCGGCATGGAATGTCGGCCTGATGCAGGCTGAGCGCGGTCACGAGGCCGCCGATGCCGCCGCCCGCAATGATCACCGTCATCTTCGCCTCCCGCACGATTGCGATCCCCCGCCGCGGAGGAAGTCATGATAGGAACGCGCGATTTGTGCGGCCAGATGCGACATGACCCATGACACTGCACACCACGGACTTCGGCACCGTCGAGGTTCATACCTGGGGGTCCGGCGATCATCCGCTCGGCCTTGTCCATGCCGCGGCGGCCGGTCCCGGCAGCCTGAGCCGGCTGGCCCGGGAGCTGGCGGATGCCGGCTGGTTCTGCATTGCCCCGGCCCTGCACGGTTATGGCCGCACCTGGGTCGAAGCGTCGTCGTCGCCGGTCGTCGCCCAGGCCACAGTTCTCGACTGGACCGTCCGCACCTTCGGCCTGAAAGCCATGTTCAGCCATTCGATGGGCGGGCTGGCCGCGCTGTTCGCCAGGCTGCCGCTGAGCGGTCTGTGCCTCTACGAACCGATCCTGTTCGATGTCCTCGACCCGACTGAGGACGCGGATGTGCTGGTGGACGAGCGGGCGATGATCGCGCGTATGGAGGAACTGCTCTCCGTGGATGATCCGGAGGGTTCGGTCGCCACCTTCGTCGAGCGCTGGAACGAGGTCCCGTGGGCCAAGCTGTCGCCGAACGCCCGCGCACAGCTTGCCGCATCGGCGCCTCGTATCGCCGAGGAGATGCGGTCGACCGGGGCCGCGAAACTCGATACCGCGACCTGGGGCGCAGCACCCCCGACCCTGATTCTGCATGGGGATCGATCGCCGGTGATCGCCCGGCGCATGGCGGAGCGCGCCGGCGACCGGTTGCCGCATGGCAGCGTCCGCATGGTTTCCGGGGCCGGGCACTTCGCACCGGTGGTCCAGCCTCGCGCCGTCGCCGACGCCGTCTCGGCGTTTCTGTGGTCGCGCGTCGGCGCTGTGCCGGCGGTCTACGGCAGCGACGCACCGGACTGATGGTCCACCGACGGAATGATGTCGAGATCGACCAGACCGACGACGCTGTCGTCGGCATCGGGGAGGACCTGGAACATCACGGCGTCCAGGATTCGATGGGCTGACTTGCGTTCGGTCCCGAAGGCGGCGTTCACCCCGGCATTGGCGAAGTACGTGCCTGGCAGAAAGGCACACGGAAACTCGAACGAAACCGACACCCGATCGCCTGCGGCGTTGTCGGGCAGGTCATCACTCGCCTTCTGGGTGGCGCGTCCCGCGAGTTCGACCCCGGTCTTGGTCTTGAACAGCGTTGCGAAACGCACTTTCGAGCACGGGGCTTCGAAGCTGACCGCATAGGAGAGGACGTACCGCCGCCCCCGGACCAGCTGGTTCACCCGCTGGCCGCCCAGCGTTTCGATGCGCACATCCTGGATCCGGGCGCCCAGGCTTTCGTACTCGACCCGGCTCTGGTTCGCGAACGCCTCGTCGAGGCCGGAATGGACTTCGGCCTCGATGTCGGTCGCGGCCAGAATCTCCGAGCGGATCCGCTCGCGATCGGCGCCCGGCGCATGGGTCAGGCGGTAATAGTTGGACGCGATCGACTTCGGCTCGCCCGCCAGAAGGATCTCTCCCCGGTCCATCAGCACCGCGCGATCGCAGAGCTGGGTGATCATGCTCATGGCATGGCTGACGAACAGGATGGTCGTCCCGGCCTCCCGCAGATTCTCGATCCGTGCGAGGCATTTGCGCTGGAACCCCTCGTCGCCCACCGCCAACGCCTCGTCGACGATCAGAATGTCCGGATCGACGGCGACCGCCACCGAGAAGGCCAGACGGACATACATGCCGCTGGAATAGGTGTTGACCGGCCGGTCGATGAACTCGGCAAGTCCGGAGAACTCGACAATGGCATCGAAGCGGTCGTCGATCTCAGCCTGGCTGAGGCCGAGGATCGATGCGTTGAGATGAATGTTCTCACGGCCGGTGAATTCCGGATTGAATCCCGCGCCCAGCTCCAGCAATGCCGCCGTCCGGCCGCGAACCGCCACCGATCCACCGTTCGGTTGCAGCAATCCGGCGATGATCTGCAGAAGCGTCGATTTGCCGGATCCGTTCGGCCCGACGATCCCCACCGTCTCGCCCCGTTGCACAGTCAGGGTCACACCGTTCAGCGCCATGAACACGTCGAAGTAGCGTCGCCGCCCCATCGACAGCATCTGCAACAGCCGGTCCGCCGGCCGCTTGAACACCGGGAATGCCTTGGTCACACCCTCGATGACGATGGCGGGTCCCGTATCAGATCCGGGTTCTGGTACCGGTTTGGCGGCGTCAGAGGACATCGGCGAACCCCCGCTTCGTGCGCTGGAACCAATACGCTCCGAGCCAGGCAATGATGACGGCGCACAGGCCGTAGATCGCCAGGGCCTGGAGATCCGGCTGTGTTCCCCAGAGCACCAGATCGCGGGTGGCTTCGACCGGCACCGACAGCGGATTGAGCCAGATCAGCATGCGCAGGGTTTCCGGCAGGCTGTCGACCGGGAACAGGATCGGACTGGCGAACAGCAGAATCGTCGAGACGATCCCGATGAGGTGGCCGACATCCCGCAGGAACACCCCGAGGGAGGCCAGGATCCAGGACAGCCCGAGAACGATCAGAACCAGCGGCACCCACACCACCGGCACCAGGACGGCGGAGAGCGGCAGGCTGCCCTCGAAGACCAGCACGGCCAGGACCAGCACGACGAAGTTGAACCCCAGCATGACCAGCGCGGATCCGGCTGCGACAACCGACAGGACTTCGAGCGGGAACACCACCTTCTTCACGAAGTTGGCGTTCTCGATCACCAGGTTCGGCGAGCGGACAAGGACTTCGGTGATGAAGAAATGCAGAATCAGACCCGAGAACAGAATGATGCCGTAGTTGTACTCGACATCGGGGATCCGGGACGGAAACCGGACCTTGAGGATGGCACTGAAGACATAGGCATACACGGCAAAGGTCAGCAGGGGCGTCAGAAGCGCCCAGACCATGCCGAGGGCCGATTTGCGATAGCGCGACAGGATATCGCGCCGGACCAGCTGCCGGAGAATCGTGCGATGGGCGACCAGGGAACGGGCGATGTCCGCCGGTGTCGACAGCAGCGTGGGCGCAGTGGTCATTGAACTCCCGCGCGGGACCGCCTCAGCGCTTCGCGCGGAGGGTCTCCGACCGGCGATACAAGCCGTTGAAATCCCAGAATACCGCGGCGGTTTAGCTGATCGGCCGGACGTTGGCAATTGTCGATGGGCGCGCTGTCGGAACCGGCAAACCCGGCTATCGTGTCGACAATCATCGGTGGGAGCAGGATGTTTTGCGCTCGTTGGGTCCCCTAGATCCATTGCTTAGTTGGTTCGACGCGGTCGTGCTGGACCTTGGCCGCCAGTTCCGCTGGTCATTCCTGCCGCCGTTGATGGTCTATTTCGCGGCCGGCGTCTCCGGCCTGACCTCGATCGTCGGCGTCTTCTTCATCAAGGAGTATCTCGACCTCTCGGCGGCCTTTCTCGCCGGTCTCGGCTTCTGGGCCGGCATTCCCTGGGCGCTGAAGATGCCGCTTGGTCATCTCGTCGACCTGATCTGGCGGTGGAAGGCGCTGCTGGTCTACCTGGGCGCGGGGCTGATCGCGCTCAGCATCGCAATCATGTACGCCCTGATCGCCCACACCGATGCCATGACCGCCATCCTCGATGCCGAGGCCTGGTACGTGATCAGCGCGCTGCTCGGGCCGTCCGGATACGTGCTTCAGGATGTGGTCGCCGACGGGATGACCGTGGAAGCGGTGCCGACGGAAACCGCCGAGGGCGCCGCCTACGACGACGCCCGGATCAAGGCGATGCACACGACGATGCAGACGCTCGGACGGGTCGCGATCATCAGTGGTCTGGCGGCGGTCGCCAGCCTGAACATCACCCTGTTCACCGGGATCGAGGCCCTGTCGGAGGCCGAGAAGACATCCGTCTACGCCCGCATTTACCTGTTCGCCCTCTTTATTCCGGTGATTTCCATCACCGGTGTGATGCTCGGAGCGGCCATGCGCCGGGCACGGGCCGACCGTCTGCGGCGGCGAGGCGTCGGAGCCGAGACGATCGACCGGCTTCTGTTTGCGCCGGTGACCCGTACCGAGCCGAACTGGTGGATCTTCGGCGGCAGTTTCGCCTTTGTGCTGTTCTCGCTGACCGTCGGTGTCGGCGGGGTCCCGTTCGCCCAGGAGATCGTGTTCCTCGGGTCGATGGCGATCGTGCTGTTTCTGATGCACCGGCTGCTGCTCGAACTGGCGCCGCACCAGCGTCAGGTTCTGATCGGTACCGCCGTGATCATCTTCGTGTTCCGCGCCGTCCCGTTGCCGGGTCCGGGAGCGACCTGGTTTGAGATCGACATCCTCGGCTTCGACCAGCGATTTCTCTCCGTGCTGTCCTTGATCACTGGACTTCTGGCCCTGATCGGGATGCTGCTTCTGCGCCCACTGATGGCGCGCTGGTCGATCGCGCGCATCGTCGCTCTGCTGAGCGTCGTTGCCGGCGTTCTGTCCTTGCCGAATATCGGCATGTACTACGGCCTGCACCATTGGACGGGCGCGATGACCGGGGGCGTTGTCGACGCCCGGTTCATCGCCGTTCTGGACACGGCGGTCGAATCGCCACTGGCCCAGGTTGCGATGATTCCGATGCTCGCCTGGATCGCCAGGAACGCGCCGGCACACCTGAAGGCCACGTTCTTCGCCGTGATGGCGTCGTTCACCAACCTGGCGCTTTCCGCCAGCAGCCTGGGAACGAAGTATCTGAACGAGATCTACCTGGTCACCCGCGAGGTTAGAGACCGGATGACGCAGGCTGTGCAGACCGCGGCCGACTATTCGGAACTCGGCTGGCTGCTCATCACAGTTGCCGTCGTCACCGTCGGGGCGCCGCTGCTGGCGATCGCCGCCATTCAACTGTCCCGCTTCCGCACGACAGAATAGGCCGGGGAATAGGCCCGGCTTTCGCTTACGCGCCCGGGCCATCAACCTCGACGAAGTCGATCAGGATGAACAGCCGCGAGACGCGGTCACCGGCGTCGGCCAGCGGCAGGATCAGCTCGAGGTTGCGGCGGGTCTCCCGTTTCGATCCGACATAGGGCGTTTGGGAACGCAGCGGCACCCCATCCAGCGCGACCGTCTTCATGTTGCCGAACAAAGCACTCGGGTTCGCCTGATGGGGGATCTCCGAGAGACGTCTGCCGACGTAGTTGTCGTTGAAGTGTTCGAGAATCCGATCGCCGATGAATCGGTAGCGGAAGTCCAGCGGCTCCCAGAACACGTCCATGACCACCGTGTTGGCCAGCAGGTCGGGAATCGAGACCGGGTCGAACAGCGCAAGGCCCGGAATCCGCGCGTCGGGATCCAGAGCGCGCCAATAGGCGATCCCGTCGGACAGGATCTCACTGTCGGTCGTATCGATTCCGTTATCCGCCATGCCGATGAACCCGACCGTTAGACGTACACAGCCGCCCGGGTCACGGAGATCAATGCCGACCGCTAGACGTTCGATCCGACATAACTGGGGACGCTTCGCCGTCGTTACTAGGTATAAACACGTATGCGCGGCTGGTTTTCGATTCAGGGCTGTTGCTGCGGCACAAGGACGATCGATCAGTCTGCCGCACGTGGTACCCAGCTTGGCGCTGGTCATGGGTGTCCCGACGGTCTATCGAACGGTGATCATCGACACGGATGTGAGGCGCTCGGGCATGGGACTGGTCGAATTCGTCACCCCGCTGCACACCCGCACCAAGCGGGACTACCTGGCCCGGGTGACCGAGCATGACAAAGCCGAATCGGCGACGGTCGCGCGTCAGTGGGGCGCCGAATACTGGGACGGCGACCGGCGGTACGGGTATGGCGGCTACCGCTATGATGGACGATGGCTGCCGGTGGCCGAGGCCATGGTGGCCCGCTATGGGATCAAGCCCGGAGACCGGATCCTGGATGTCGGCTGTGGCAAGGGGTTCCTGCTCTACGAGTTCACCCGCGCCGTCCCAGGTGTCGAGGTCGTGGGTCTCGACATCTCGAGCTATGCGATCGCCAACGCCAAGGAGGAGCTTCGCCCGTTCCTGCACGAGGGCCATGCCCGCGCGCTGCCTTTCGAGACCGACAGCTTCGATCTCGTGATCACGCTGACCACCCTGCACAACCTGCGTCTGCCGGATCTGGTCGCCGCTGTTTCGGAGATCCAACGGGTCGGGCGCGGCGGCAAGTACATCATGGCCGAGAGCTATCGCAGTGAGGCCGAGAAGGTGAACCTGCTGTACTGGCAGCTGACCTGCGAGAGCTTCCTGGCGCCGGAAGAGTGGCAATGGGTGTTCGACCACTGCGGCTACGACGGCGACTGGGAGTTCATCTACTTCGAGTGAACAGCTCCGGTCATCCGTCCGCTTTCAGGCGGTTTTCGACGGCCGCCAGCACGTCGTCGATCCGGCGCATCGGTCCGTTCGCCTTGTCCAGTTCGAACATCGATCTGATCAGAGAATCGCCGACGTCGAATACCGGCCAGGATTGAGCGGCGCGCGCGGCCTCGGGGAACTTCGGGTGGCCCTGAGGCACGAAGACGGCGTTGAGCAATGCCATCCGCTTGCCTTCCGGCAGGGGTGGCACGCCCGGAGTCGCGTCGCCCAGCTGGACCGGAACCACCGCAAGCGGCGCGAACCCCGCCGAGATCACGGTCTTCAACGCAGTGGCGGCCGGAATCTCGCCGCCGCCGGGACATTGCATGAGGAAGATGCCGTCCGGCTTCAGCACGACCTTGGCCAGACCGGCGTAGTACTTCAAGGCGGGCTCGCTGAACTCCGTCAGATTGGCATTGGACATCACCACGTCGTAGCGCCGCTCGGTGACCGTGGCGAGCCGCCACCACGGGAAGTGCTCCGACCTGTGGCGCCGCTCGACCTTGACGGCATGGGGTCGTTCGTCGCTCGTCAGGATGTCCGGTCGGGCGGCCCGCACTGTCTCGTAGCCGATGTCCCCGACCCCCAAGGCCCCGGCATCGAGCTGGGCATGATCGCGGAAACCGCCACCGTAGACGTGCCGGTTGATCATCGTCTGCAACAGATAGAAGGACTCCATGACCTCTACCTGGTCGTAGCGCTCGACTTCCGGATCCCGCGACAGGAAGAACGAGAGAAAGCCGCTTCCCGGGCCGATTTCCAGGATCGTGCCGCGATGCTCGATCGCCCGCAGTTTGCCGGCGATGGCGTACTGCGAAATCATGCCCGAGACGGGCATGGGAATGCGCGCCGCCGGGAAGTGCGTGAGGAAGAAGGTGGCGTAGTCGACCAGCGCCTGGATCAGCTCCTCGAAGTCGGAGTCGTCCAGACCGCCGAGCTCCGCCATGAAGGTGTCGAACCGGTTCTCATGCATGTGGTCGAGCAGCAGGGCGACTTCATCGGTCGAGTTCAGCCGATACGGAAAGCTGTGCCCGATGGTCTGGGAGCCCAGGCCATGGATGCCGATGTAGCGCAGATATCCGACCGCCTGGCGACCGAGGGCCTCGGACCGGCGATACGACTCGATGTCCATGCAAGCGCCTCAGTTGCTGTTCTTGATTGCGTTCAAGACTGTTCCGGATGCAGGGCGTGCTGGACCGCCAGAATGTCCTCCCAGCGCCGCGCGTCCTCTTCGCAGGTCAGGGCCAGGTCCTCGCAGGCAGCGTAGAGCGCGCAGCCTGCCGAGAGGATGCGGTCGTACAGGGCGCGCCGTCGCTCGGCGCGGCGGGGCAGCATGAACATGCTGTAGGCGACGATTCCGTCATGAGCCGGCAGTTCGTCGACCAGCTTCTCCAGCATCAGATAGCAGTGCGGGACCGCGTACTCGGTGGCGCTCAGCTTGAAGGTCAGGCCGCGCTGGCGGCAATACTCGCGGATCACCATGTTCTGGATGTGCTGCGGCACCCGGGAATCGCCGATCATTCGGCTGGCGATGTAACCGCTGAACCCGCTCATCGCCTATTCCTCGAACCCGCCCGGCAGTCGGTAGTCGAGGCCGAGCCGGGTGGCGGGGCGCAGGGTCACGGGCTCGAAGAACTCGCCCAGGCGCTTGTCGGCATAGGGCGACATGACACTCTTGAAGCGGCAGTTCATCGACCAGCGGGTGGTCGCCTCGCGGTTGATCCGGTTGCCGTGCATGACGTTCTGGCTGAACAGCAGATAGCTGCCGTACGGAACCTCCAGGAACCGGACATGGGGCTCGATTTCCCGCCAGACATCCTCGGCCGTCTTGCCCTCGAACTCAGTGAACCGGTCCTGCACCGCCCTGTCGATGTCGGGTGGCGCGATGAACATGCTCTTGGTGGCGAAGCAGTCGACCATCGGAATCCAGAGCACCACCTCGTAGGGGGAGTCGCCGGACCACACATCGGCGTGGACCGGGAGGAGCGAACTGTCGTCATCCGGGAGCTGGATCGACAGGTTGACCCGGCGCTGCATGGCCAGCTCGTTGCCGACGATGGTCTCGATCGCTTTGCGGGCCACCGCCAGATAGGCGGGGCGCAGCCAGTCCTGGTCGTTCAGGGCACGGAATACCGCGAGGCGAAAGTCGTTCAGCCGATCGACGGTGACCCGGTCATGGATGGTGTCGAGGAACTCCGTGGGTTCGTCCGGCACGGCGACGTCCAGAATCCCGGCTGCCGTGGCCGCGAGATGGGCCTGGATCCGGTCCAGGGCCGTCCTGTCCTCGGCCGGGCGAATGATGTGGACGCCGTCGAGGAAGGCGTTGGCCAGTTCGGCCTCGTCGTCGGCGAAGAACGCCCGCTGGCTCTGTGGGATGTGATCGTTCATGACCCGCTCATCGCATCGCGAACCGTCTGGGCGATCGCGTCCGGGTGCAGACCCACATGGTCCATCAGCTGGTCCTGGCTGCCATAGGGTTTGGCGAACATGTCCGGGATGGCCAGACGGCGGATCTCCGGGATGGCGCGGCCGAGTCCGTCGAGCAGGGCATCGGCCACCGCCGACCCCAGGCCGCCGATGCGGATGTGCTCCTCGACGGTGACGACGAGCTCGGCGGTCCGGGCCTCGTCGAGCAGTCGGTCGGTGTCCAGCGGCTTGACCGTGGGCAGGTGCAGGACCCGGCAGGCGATGCCGCCGGTCTCGAGCTGATCCGCCGCCGCCAGCGCGCGGGTGGTCGACACGCCGGTGCCGATCAGCAGGACCGGCGCCTTCTGATCTTCACGCAGGGCGTAGGCCCGGCCGATCTCGAACCCCTGGATGCCCTTGGAGACGATCGGATCCCCGCCCTTGGCGAGCCGGATGTAGATCGGGTGGGGCCAATCCAGGGATGCGCCCATGAAGCGAACCATCTCGTCGGCGTCGACCGGACAGACCACCGTCATGTTCGGCAGCGCGCGCATGATCGCAATGTCCTCGATCGCCTGGTGGGTCGGACCGAGGGGGGCGTAGACGTAGCCGCCGCCGTTGCCGATCAGCCGCACCGGCAGGTCGTGCAGGCAGAGGTCGACGGCGACCTGTTCGTAGCAGCGCCGGGTAATGAAGGTCGCGATCGTGTTGACGTAGGGAATGAAGCCTTCCATCGCCAGGCCGGCCGCCATCCCGACGACGTTCGCCTCGCTGACCCCCTCCATGTAGTGGCGGTCCGGGTAAGCCGCCTTCATATCGGCGAGCAGTCCCGGGCTGAGGTCGGACCCGACGAACACCACCCGGCGATCGCGCTGGGCCAGGGTCCCGACCATGTCGATGCATTCCTTGCGCATCAGTCCGTCTGCTCCAGGGCGGCGTAGAGTTCGGCGGCGGTGTCGGCGGGAATCCGCGACTTGTGATGCCAGCTGGGGTCGTGTTCGGCAAACGGGATGCCCCGGCCCTTGACCGTATGACAGATGACCGCGGTCGGCTTGCCGCCGGCCTGCGGGGTGACGGCGAACGCCGCGCGCAGGGCCTCGACGTCATGGCCGTTGACCTCGACCGGGGTGAAGCCGAACGCCGCCCATTTGTCGGTCAGCGGCTCCAGGTCCTGGATTTCGGCGGTCGGTCCGGCCGACTGGATCTTGTTGTAGTCGACGATCGCGATCAGGTTGGACAGCTTGTGATGGCCGGCACTCATCGCCGCCTCCCAGACCGACCCCTCGTTCAATTCGCCGTCTCCCATGACCACGAACACCTTTGCGTCGCCGCCCCGGATACGCTGGGCCAGGGCCATACCGACGCCGATCGACAATCCGTGGCCGAGTGCCCCGGTTGATGCCTCGACACCCGGCACTTTGCCACGCTCCGGGTGACCGCCGAGGATCGAGTCGAAGCGGCAGAAGGTCTCGATCTCGGAGACCGGGAAAAAGCCCTTGTCGGCCAGCACCGCGTACAGGGCGAGGCAACCATGGCCTTTCGAGAGGATGCAGCGGTCTCGGCCGTCCCACATCGGTTCGTCGGCCCGATAGCGCAGGATGTCGTCATACAGGACCCGGAAGATCTCGATCAGCGACATGGAGGACCCGACATGGCCGCGCTCGCCGCCGATCAGCCCGTCGATGACCAGGCGGCGCAGATAGCGCGACCGGGCGTCCAGGGGCGGGCCGTCCGGGCTCTGGGCCAGGGCGATCGGATGTGCGGTCATGGGGCCTCTCGTGCGGTGGGCGGCGCCAAGGCCGACATGGCCCGGGTCAACATGGCCTCGGCCTTATGCAATTGGCGTTCTAGAACCTCATCGAGTCGACCGGTGACCCCGGCCGCCTGACGCTGGCGCCATCGCTCGGGCAGGAACTCGTTCAACAGAATGCAGGTCCAGCGGAGTGCCAGGAGCGGGCGGTACACCCGCACCCGGTCCGTGTAAGCATGGTCTTCGGCACCGTAGAGCGCGGCCAGCCGGGCGTGCCAGGAGCTGAGCGCCGCCGGCGCGATCCGCATGGCCGGATGGAGCTCCAGATCGACCGCCAGCTTGGCGGGGTCGTCCCAGCCGAAATACTCAAAGTCCAGAAAGACCAGCGCGCCCTCGGGGGTGCGCAACGCATTGTGGAAGCCGAAATCCGACGGGCTCAACGTCCAGAACTCCCGCGCCAGATCGTCGCCGCTCGCGAGCTGCCCCTCGGCCCACGGGGTCAAGGTCTCGACCGCCACCCCCAGGCGATCGAGGAGGTCGGCCAGGGCAGGTACCCCGGCGCTGACCGCCGCAAGGCGGGCCTGACGGACGGCCACCTGGGCGAGGATCTCCCGCCAGGAGAGGCAGGCTTCGGCGGCCATCGGCAGGGCATCCGCGCCCGGCCGGCGGCGATAGCCGTGCAGTCGTTCGATGAAGGCGAGGGCGTCGGCCATCGCGTCCGCCGGGGGGGCGTCACAGGTCGCGGGCCCGCCCGCCATGAAAGACAGCATGGTGAGGGCCTGCACGGCGTCCGTCGCCAGCAGACGCGGTACCTGGGGCTCGCCGCAGTCCGCCAGAAACGCCAGGGCCGCGGCCTCGGCCGTGCGCCGGTCGCGTCCGCCGGCGGGTGGTGCGGGATAGCGTTTCAGGACCGCCAGCGACCGGCCTCCGGTATCGTCGACCCGCCAGACCCGCGCGTTGCCGCCGCGGCGGATCGAAGACAGCAGAATGGCGTCCGTCGACAGCGTCCGCGCGGCGAAGCCGCGGGCTGTTTCCGTATCGACGTCGGGCTGATCACCATCCGCTGGATCGCCATTCGGATGGTTGAGGGCGACGCGCTCCGGGGCCGTCATCGTGCCACCTGCCCGGCGCTCACGGGGCCGTCCCGTCGCCGTCAGGTCCGGCCGGCCAGAGATCCATCAGCCGGTCGATCAGGATGTGGCACAGGATGAAATGGCTGCACTCGACGAACCCGTAGCTCTCGCTGTCGATGTGGAAGTTCACCATCCCGAGGCTGCGCAGCGGATTGTCGCTCCGGAATCCGCTCATGGTTACGACGTCGACGCCGCGCTCGGCGGCTACCCGGGCGGCCCGCAGGATGTTCTCGGAGCGTCCGGAACTGGAGATCGCCAGCAGCAGATCGCCGGACTGCGCGAACATCTCGATCGGTTTGGCGTAGACGTTCTCGTAGCCGAGATCGTTGCTGATGCAGGTCAGCAGCGACGCGTCGCTGAACGCCAGGGTCGGAATACCCCCGTTCTTGGTGAAGTCGGTGGCGAAATGGCTGGCGATCGCCGCACTGCCGCCATTGCCGATGAAGACGGCCTTGGCCCCCGCTTCCGGCAGCGCGCGGAAGCGGGCGACCAAGGTCTCGATCGCCGGGTCGAGGTCAAGTCGACCGCCCGACCTGTCGGACACCGCAACGGTTCCCACGAAGTCGGCCAGCCGATCGACGTAGGCGCGCGCCGACATGGCCGATCACTTCAACATGGAGACGACCGCCTTGACGATCGACGCCTTGTCCAGGGACGTGCGGTGCCCGACGACACCGACCTTGAGCGCGCCGGCGATATTGCCGAGGAACCCGACATGACGCATGCGCCCGCCGGCCGCGACCAGCGGCGCGGTGATCGCCAGGAAGGCGTCGCCGGCGCCGATGGTGTCGACCACTTTGTCCGCCAGGGCCGGGACCTGAATGATCTTCTCGTCCTTGGAGTAGGCGAGGCAGCCGTCGCGGCCCTGGGTCACGACGATCTTGCTGTCCGGCTTCTCGCGGGCGAGGCCGCGGGTGATCAGCTGTTCGACCGAGCGGTGCTTATCGCCGATCGCCAGCCGGGCCTCCAGGGCGTCAATGCAGATGTAGTCGGCCCGCGGATACTTGGTGATCAGGTTGAAGCCGAAATTGGCGCTGTTCGCCTGGGTGTTCACCGCCATGAACCTGGCATTCTCGCTCAGCACCTCGATGGTCCGCGGGCTGATCATTCCGTGACCGAAATCGTTGACGATGACCACGTCGTAGCGGTCGGCGGTTTCGGCGATCTGGGCGTTGAGTTCGTCCTCGATCTTCGCGGAGATCGGAACGTCGTTCATGTAGTAGGTCTCGAACAGTTTGCGCAGCGACGTGGCATCGATGTAGCGGACCTTGCGTGTGGTCGGCGCGTGCTGTCGCTCCAGTGCGGTGATGTTCACGTTCGCCTTGGCCTTGCGGCGGGCGAGATCACGATGCGAATCCCGGGCCCCGAGGACCGTCAGGACGTCGACCTCGCGGCAGATGCCGGCGCTGTGGTTGGCGGTGGCGAACACCCCGCCGGCGAAGGACTCCTTTGATTGGTACTGGGTGGCGACCAGATTCTCTTTCGGGGCGCGGCCGATCGGCGCGACGTAGCGGTATTCATCGATGATGGCGTCCCCGACCACCAGCACGCGCATGTCGCTGACGCGCTCGATCAGGTCGAGCAGTTCCTGTTGCTCGCCGGCGTCGCGCAGGTAATCGACGAAGTCGCGGATGTGCGGCTCGAACGGGCTGAAGTAGCGGTTGATGAGCGCCGACGAACTGAAGGTGACGTCGTCGGTGAAGACGACGCGGCCGCCATGGCGCTCGACCGCCTGGGTCTCGTCGACGATCTTGCCCGTCACATCCGAGGACACCTCGGCGTAGTCCGGGCCCTTGGCGTAGACATCCGGCTTGACGGCGTTGATCGCCGGTTCGGCGGTCGCGCCCTCGTTGATCACGACGAAGTCGACATTGGCGAGTGCCGCCAGCATCTCGGCCCGCATCATCTCGCCGAACACGGGGCGGCCCGGTCCTTTGTTGACGAAGCGGTCCGGGGTGACCGAGACGACCAGCATATCGCCGTGGCTTCGTGCCTCATCGAGATGGCGGATATGGCCCATGTGCAGGATGTCGAACACGCCATGGGCCAGCACCAGGCTGTTGCCGTCTTTGCGGGCGTTTGACGCGATATCGGTGATGTCGGCCAGGCTGGCGATCTTGCCGGCCACGGTGTTCGGCCGAATGGCAGAGGACGTGGTGTTCATGGGCGGCGCTTGAACCTGTTCACGATTGCCTCGCATCTGCGTGTCCGCCCGGCGTTCCCCTCGTCGCCGGGCGCTGCCCAGGCCCTGCCGGTCAAGCAATTCCGAATCGGAACGAGTGTACACATCCGGGTCCGCATTTCATAGATTCGTGCGCCGTCGAACGGCCGGCCGCCGGGCCCGGCGGCGGGGTCGTTGGGCCGGCCCGCGCGCTAGCCGCGGACGGGCCGCAACTGGCTCACGGCGTCCTGAACCTCCGGCGATGCGTAGGGCGCCTGTTGCGGCACCCGCAGTTCATCGGGACTGTCGGCGGTGCGCCGCAAGGCGACCATGCAGCAGTCGAGAACATGCAGCGGCAGGTCCGCTGCTCCCGCGGTCCGCATATGCGCCCCGGTGTTGCGCAGGAAATTCATCGCAACGACCACCCGGAAGTTGCCGTACTGGCCCTCCAGCGGCTTGATCGGGAGCGCGTCGAAGTCGAGCCGGCAGGTCCCGGTCTCGTCGAGCAGCATAGAGCGTCCGATGACATCATCGACATACTGGAAATCCGCGATCTCCATGGCATTGGCGACGGCCAGGTCGGTCCAGAGCGTCGGGTGGAAATTGTAGAAGCCATGGTTGATCTCGCCGAAAGTCGGCAGCACCAGCTGCGCCAGGCCGCCGACGTCCAGGTGGCGGTACTGCGAGCGGAGTGCGGTGGTCGCGTCGAAGATGTGCTCGGCGGTACCGAAATTGGTGACGGCGGCGAAGCGCCGTCCGAGCTCCAGCGGCTGGTTCAGATCGTGATGGACGTCGGCGCGGGCGTCGCCATAGTCGACGGAAACGTACTCGGTAAATCCCAGTGCCGTGTAGACCTCGGCCTGCGGTCGGGCCGGCGGGGTTGCTGCGTAGAGCTGATCGAGAGTCGGTCCCGCCTGTTCCGGACCAAGCCGGCGGCGCATGAACTCCTCGACCACGGGCCGCGCGGCGGAGATGTCTTGCGGGCCCAGTTCCAGCAGGGGCCCCGATGGCAGCCACACGGTATCGGCGACATGGTCGAGCCAGGACATCACAATCGCGCTCAGGGCCATTTCTGATCCTCTCTGTGTCGGCGTCGGTCACCGAATGGTCACGTCAGAAAGTCCGGCTGTCTCCCGGTTACGGCGGCGGCAATCTCCCCGAACGGGTGGCTGTAACCGAAGAAATCCAGGGTCTCCTCGCGAAACCATGGGTCGGCGGCAATCGCCTTTTCGTAGGCCTGACCGAGATCGAGAAAGCGCTGGCGTTCCTCGGCTGGCATGCGGCCGGCCGCACCGGTCAGCATCGCCAGAAACTCGTCGGTTGCGTCGTCGATCTCCTCGGCCGTGTTCTCGACCAGTTCGACACCGCGTTCGGCGAAATCGGCGTCCCGGAACACCGCCGGCAGACGGCGGTCGAGGATCTCGCGATAGGTCAGCGGCGCCTCGGTCCCGGCCAGCCGGTAGCGCTTGAACAGGGAGAGATCCCGGTTGTAGGGAAGATTGAGGTGCTCAATCGGCGTGTTGGTGCGCAGCACCGGCGTTCCGAACGCGGCGGCGACCCAGATCGGCCCCGAGTTCTGGGCGGTGCCGAATGCGGCGTCGGCGAGAACGACCAGGTCAGCCGCCCGGTCCTGGGGCGCCAGGCCCGGCAGCGCGTCGGGCAGGCTGGCATAGCCGTCGGAGAACCAATCCCCGGGTTCCAGACCCGGTTCACCGATGCGGATCACCTGATAGCCGGCGTCCAGAATCCGGCGGATCGAGGGAGCGTAGCGTTCGATGCTGGCGGTGCGATGGCCGTGGTGGGTGGAGTCCTCGCGGTATTTCAGGGTGCGCATATGGAAGAACGCGAACGGTGAATCGAGATCGATTCCGATCCCGCGCAGCTGCTCGCGGCCCTGGTCGCGCACCGCGTCCGGCAGGGCGATCAGCTTGGGGCGCACGCCCGCGACCATGCGCTTGAAGAAGTCCACGATGATCAGCCGGGGTGACTGCAGAAGCAGGTGGAACTGGGTCAGGTCGGCGAGGCCGCCGTCGATGAACCCCATCGCCGCGATCACCGGGTCATCGGTGGTCACCCAAACGAAATGGGCGCCGTAGCACGCCGGGACCAGCGCGTTGGTTCCCGGACGGTCCCAGGGCGGTGTGATGACGACGATGCGGTCGTAGGTCTCGCCGTACAGGGTATCGAGGATCTGCGGTTCCAGGGTGAAATGCCCGATCCGCTCCGACTGGGTCAGGATGTAGACCAGGGTCTTCTGCCCGGGCTCCAGGTTCGGCAGCACCAGGCCAAACAGTTTCGCCAGGTTCTCGCGGGTCACGAACTGCGCCCGCATTTCACGCTCAAAAGCCTCGGCGTCGGGGCGGGAAGAGGGCATGGCGTCTCGCGCTGTGACTGGTGTTTGGTGGCCGTCGCAGGGTACGTGTCGGCCCGGTTGCGGGCAAACGGTCAGCGCCGCCGCGCCGGCCGGGCTCCTGTTTCAGGCCGGCTCGGCGGGGGAAGCGGGAACGGCGATCGCGGCCACGTCGGACGGACCGAGTTCGGCGCCGCCCAGCAGGTAAGGACCTCGAAGACCCAGACCGTCCAGACTGACCGGCTCCCCCCCATAGTTGAACGCGAACAGAAGGTCGCCGGCGCGGCGCAGGCACAGCCCGTCGGGCAGTGGTGCGCGCAGGGCGACGCCGGCGGCCTCGCTGACCATCGACAGCACCCGATCCAGCAGGACCGGGTCGGGCCAGCCGGCGAGGTAGAACAGGCCACCCTGGCGGATCGGGGCGGCGACGCCGTCCGCGGCGGCCAGGCAGGTCTCGGCGGGGGGGACAGTTTCCAGATACTCACGCCAGAACTGGAACGCCCCACCGCCATCGACCGCGACCTCGCATCCCACCGCCAGGCTCTCGACCTGGCCGATGCGTGCCTCCAGCAGCGCCCCGAGATCCGGTGGCAGTTGATCTGGAATCGCGAAGTCCCGGGTCTTCGACCCCGAGCGCGGTCCGATCAGGACCGTGCCGTCGAAGCCGGCGATCGCTTTGCGCAGGTTGTCGTTCCAGGCGAACAGGCCGGGGATCAGCACCAGACGATGACCGTCGAAGCCCGGACTGCGCGAGGACACCATTTCGACCGACAGGCCCCGGCGGCGCACGCCCCGATAGGCGTCGAACAGCAGACGGAAATAGTCGAACTCGGCGCCCTGGGACTGAATCGACCAGGCCCATGAGGAGGTGTGGTCGAACACCAGGGCGACATCCGCCGCCACCTCCGTCCGGTCGGTTGTGAGGTTGCCGAGGTTGGCGATCTCCCGAACGGTCTGGGCAACCTCCGCCATCGCCGGCGACGGTCGGTCGTCGGGCCGCCGCAACCCGGCGTGCATCTGCTCCTGTCCGGCCGGCATCTGTCGCCAGCGGAAATAGCTGACGGTCTCCGCCCCATGGGCGAACGCCTCCCAGGTCCAGAGTCGGATCATGCCGTCGCGGGGTACGGGATTGTGCGGCGCCCAGTTCACCGGGCCCGGCTGCTGTTCCATCACCCACCAGCGGCCGCGGCCGGCGGCCCGGTAGAGATCGTGATGGAAGGCCTGGAAGTCCGGATCGCCGACCCGCGCGAACCGCCGCCGCCATCCGTCATCGGCGTTGACGCGATCTTCCAGAAAGCCGAGCGGATAGGAATCCCAGGACGCGATGTCGAGGGCGTCGGCGACTTCGAACTGATCGAAATCGAACACCCGGCCCATGAAGTTGTGAATCAGGTCCCGCCCCGGCGCCAACCGCCTCAGGATGTCGGCCTGCACCTGATTGAACGCCACGACCTGGTCGGAGGCGAAGCGCTGAAAGTCCAGACGGTGCGCCGGATGGGCCTCGGTGACCGTCAGGTAGGGCAGGTCGATTTCGTCGAAAGAACGATACTCCTTCGACCAGAACACGGTCTGCCAGGTCCGGTTCAGCGCGTCGATCGAGGCGTACCGTGCCGCCAGCCAGCGGCGGAACCCGTCCCGTGCCGCCGTCGAGTAGGACAGGGTCGTGTCGTGGCAGCCGTACTCGTTGTCGATCTGCCAGGCGAATACCGCCGGGTGATGGCCGTACCGCTCGGCCAGCACCGTCACGATGCGCGCGCATTCCTCCCGGTATCCGAGGTGCGAGAAGCAGTAGTGGCGGCGCGATCCGAAGCGGCGCTGCCGGCCATCGCCGTCGACCGGCAGCATGTCCGGCATCCGGTCGACCAGCCATTTCGGTGGCGTGGCGGTCGGCGTGCCCAGCACCACCTGCAGTCCGGCCGCGGCCAGGGTGTCGATCGCCCGGTCGAGCCAGCCCAGCGACAGCGTGCCCGGTGACGGTTCGATCCGGGACCAGGCGAACTCACCGATCCGGACCCGGGTGATCCCAAGCTCGGCCATCCGCCGAGCGTCCTCGGCCCAGAGCGCTTCGGGCCATTGTTCGGGGTAGTAGCAGACGCCGAGGGTCGGGGAGGCCATGGGCGCTAGTCAGCCGGTGACCGCGACGCCGCCGTCCACCACCAGGGCCTGGCCGGTCATCATGCGGGAGGCGTCGGAGGCCAGGAACAGGGTGGGCGCGACCATGTCCACGGGCGCGATCTCCTGCTTCAGGCACTGCCGGGCGATGTGGGCATCGAGGGCTTCCGGGGTGACCCACAGGTCGCGTTGCTGGTCGGTCTGCACCCATCCCGGCATCAGCGCGTTGACCCGGATACCGTCCGGGCCGAGCTCGCGCGCCAGACCGCGGGTCAGCCCGGTGATTCCCGCCTTGGCCGCGGCATAGGCCGGGTTGCCGGCGTTGCCCATCATGTAGGAGATCGAGGAGTAGTTGATCACGGATCCCTTTCCGGCCTTGCGCATTGCCGGCGCCACCGTCTGGATGGCGAAGAAGTGGTGGCGGATGTTGACGTCGAGGGCGTGGTTCCAGCCGTCGACATCGAGGTCGTCGAGGGTGTGGCGGTTATCCCAGGCGGCATTGTTGATCAAGACTTCGATTGGGCCCTGGACGTCGGCGGCGCGGGCCAGGGCCAGGCGATAGGCCGGAATGTCGGTGACGTCACAGGCGATGAACAGCGGACGCGCGCCATACTCCGCTTCCAGGCGGTCACACAGCGCCGACGCGTCTGAGCGCTGCACGAACGCGACCTGCGCGCCCTGGGCCAGGAAGCCCTCGGTCAGGGAGGCCCCGATGCCCGCGCCCCCGCCGGAGAGGAACACCGACTTGCCCTTCAGGTCCTGGAAGGTGGCGGGTAGGTCGAGCATCGTGTCCTCCGTTCAGGTGTCCACCGGGTCGCCTGGAATAAGATCGCCTGGAATGGGATCGATCGCCACGGCAATACCGCTCTGGGGCGGCAGAATCGGGAGCGTCAGCCCGACATGCTGCAACACCGACCCCGTCGCCAGGAACCCGGTGTGCCAGGCCGTGGTCTCAAGCCGCCGGTTGCCGGCCCCGATCGCGGGCGTGGCATGCTGCAGGCGCACCCGGTAGGCGCGGTCCGCCGTCAGCCCGAGAACCGGAATCCGCGGCGGATGGGTCGCTCGCGGTCGGGCCGTCTGCACCAGCACCAGCCGCGCGTGATCGTCAGAGACGACGCTGACACCGACCAGACCGGGGTCGGCGGTCCGAATCCGCCGGAACCGGCCCCGGTGCCAGATCCCGCGGTCGCGTTTGTAGCGGTCGACCGCCGCGCGCAGGGCGGTGCCGGCTTCCGGGTCGAGCTGGGTGATATCGGTCTCCACCCCGAAATGACCGGTGCCGGCCACCAGGCCTCGCAGGTCGATGTCGGTGCCGCGGCCGGAGGTGTGGGACCAGGCCGGGCCGATATGGGCGCCGAGCAGTTCCGAGGGCAGGAAATACGATGCGCCCATCTGGATCGCCATACGCTCGACCGGGTCGTTGGAGTCGGACGGCCAGATCCGGTCGGTGCGATCGAGCATGGCGAAGTCTGCGCGCCCGCCGCCGGACGCGCAGCTCTCGATCTCCAGCCCCGGACAGGCTTCGCGCAGCCGATCGACCAGCCCATAGAGAGCCGCGGTCTGACGCAGGGCGGCGGGCCGGCCGGCCGTATCCCCGGGCAGGGCCAGATCGCGGTTCATGTCCCATTTCAGGAACGCGACGCCGTTCTCCTCGACCAGCGTGCGCAGCCGGTCGAAAAGGTAGCCGGTGACCTCCGGGTTGGTCAGGTCAAGAATCAGCTGATTGCGCCCGGTCACGGCCGGGTAATCGCCGAGCCCGAGCGCCCAGTCGGGATGGGCGCGGTAGAGGTCGGAGTTCGGGCTGATCATTTCGGGTTCGACCCAAAGCCCGAAATCCATGCCGCGCGCGCGGACCCGGTCGGCCACCGGCCGCAGCCCGTCGGGGTACTTGGCGGGGTCGGGGAACCAGTCGCCGAGCCCGGCGGTGTCGTCGGCCCGGCCGAGGAACCACCCGTCGTCCAGGACGAACCGTTCGGCGCCGATCTCGGCGGCGGCGTCGATCAGCCGGGCCAGGCTGTCGGCATGGTGGTCGAAGTACAGCGCCTCCCAGGTGTTGACGACGACTGGGCGCGGCCGGTCGGCGCGCGTGTCCTGGCGGCTGCGACGGAAGCGGTGGAAACGCTCGGACAGGCCGTTGAACCCGTCCGGTGACTGGGCGGCGTAGAGGGTGGGGGTCTCCAGGGAATGACCGGGGCCGATCCGCCCTTCGCCCGGCAGCAGCAGCACGCCGAACTGCAGCTGAAGGTCGCCGCTCGGCAGCCGCTCGAGGACACGGCGATGGTTGCCGCTCCACCCGAGATGGGCGCCGAGACAGAGGCCGTGGTCTTCGTCCGTTGCGGCCTCGGCCAGGATCAGGCTTGGCACCGCGTCATGCGAGGTGCGGCCGCGGCGGTTTTCCTTGACCGACTGACCCAAGGGGATTGGCCGGCGGTCGAGATCGAACTCGGCGCACCAGCGCCCGTCGAAGGCAATCTGGTCGCTGAACCGTGTGTTGGGGGCGAGCACCGGCGCGCTGAGCCAGGCCACCTCGAAATCGTCCTCGCCGCGGTTGGTCAGCCGGGTGACCAGCTCGGCAACTCCGCTCAACGGATCGAGGGCGCAGCGGATCTCCAGCGCCAGACGGCGCGGTCGATCGTCGAGGCGAAACTGCACCGTGTCCTCGTCGCGCGCCACGGCCCGCAAGGTGAACAACTTGTCCCATCCATCCGCCGCGCCGTCGCGCCGGCCGATCAGCCCCGGCCGGCCCGGGAAGCCGCCCGCCGGTTCCGGCAGCAGCGACACCGGCTCGTCTCGGTCCAGGGTGGCCATGGCCAGGGGCCGGACCATGGCGGCGGTCAGGGTGTCGAGGTCGGTGTCTTCCGGCAGCGCGGGGCCGAAATAAACGAGGGCGGGGATGCCGTCGTCCCAGGTGAACACCAGGGTGGTGTCCGCCGCGTCCAGGCGGGCATTGCCCGGCGCCGGCGCCGGGGCGTCAGCCCTTGGTGGCGCCGAGGGTGAGGCCGGCAATGAAGTGCCTCTGCATCAGGAAGAACATGATCACCGGCGGCAGGGCGGCGACGATGGATCCGGCCGATACCAGTTGCCATTGGGCGACCCATTGGCCGTTCAGCGAATACAGCCCGGCGGTGACCGGCTGGGTGTCAGCGCCCTGGGTCAGCACGGTGGCCCAGAAGTAGTCGTTCCAGATGAAGGTGAAGATCAGCACCGACAGGGCGGCGATCGCCGGGCGCATCAGCGGCAGCACGATGTACCAGAAGATCCGGAACTCCGAGACGCCTTCGACCCGGGCGGACTCGATCAACTCGTAGGGCAGGGCGCGGATGAAGTTCCGCATGAACAGCGTGCAGAACCCGGTCTGGAAGGCGATGTGGAACAGCGCCAGGCCGGCGGTGGTGTTGTACAGGCCGGTCTGAACCGTCAGGTCGCGGACCGGGACCATCAGGATCTGGAACGGCACGAAATTACCGGCGACGAACATGAAAAACAGCAGCAGGTTGGCGCGGAAGCGATAGACCGCCAACGCGAAGCCGGTCAGACAGGACAGCGCCACCGCCCCGATCACCGTCGGGATCGTCACCTTGAACGAGTTCAGGATGTAGCTGGCGATCGGTGAGTTCTGAAACACGTCCAGGTAGTTCGAGAACGCGATCTGGCTTGGCAGGCCGAAATAGTTGCCGGAGACCAGGTCGCTCGACGGCTTCAGCGAGGTCATCGCCACCCCGAGCAGGGGCAGCAGCCACAGCACCAGGGCGATTGGCAGGGCCGCCTTGTAGAGCAGCTGGGTGCCGGGGGTGGTGCGTTCGATCGGGGTCGGAAACATCTCAGACCCCCGCCCGCTCGTCTTTGACCATCTTCCAGATGAAGCCGGTGATGAACAGCATCATGATGGCGAACAGGATGACCGCGATCGCCGCCCCATAGCCCATCCGGTAGCCGTATTCCGAGAGCGCCTGCTCGTACATGTAGAACGACAGCACCCGGCTTGAGCCGAACGGACCGCCATCGGTCATGATCGAGACCAGATCGAAGGACCGGAGCGCCCCGGTCACTGTGACCACCACGGCGATGAAGGTGGCGGGCCGCAGCTGCGGCAGGATCACATGCCACAGCATTCGCCAGCCGCGCGCGCCGTCGAGCCGGCCGGCCTCGATCTGGTCCGGGGACACGTTGTTGAGGCCGGTCAGGTAGAGGATCATGCAGTAGGCGATCTGCGGCCACAGCCCGGCGGCGATGATGCCGTAGGTCACGAACCGCTCGTTGGCCAGGATCGCCACGCCGGTGCCGGTCACCGCCTCGATCAGGGTGTAGAGCAGGCCGAAATTCGGGGCGTAGAACCACGAGAACATCAACCCGACCACGACCTGGCTGATCACGAACGGGAAGAAGAACAGCGACTTGTAGATCCGGATGCCGGTGACGGTCTGGTTCAGGAAGATCGCGATGAACAGACCGGCCGGGACCGCCAGCAGGTAGAGCAGCAGCCAGATCACGTTGTTCTTGAGCGAGGTGTAGAACGCCTCGTCATCGAACAGCTCGACGTAGTTCTCCCAGCCGAGCCACAGCTTTTCGCCGAGCCCGTCCCACTCGAAGAAGCTGAGCCAGAGCGAGTCCAGGATCGGGTAGATCACATAGATCAGAAACATCGCGAGGCCGGGGGCGAGGAACAGCCACGGCGCCAGCCGGCGCTGATTGCGCCGCCAGACCCCGGTCCTGTTCCCCCCCGGCATCGGTCTCGGTTCCTACTTGTAGGCGCGCTTGCGCACCTTCTCGAGGCGCTTGAGGATCCGGTCGATGTTGTCCGGCTTGACCATGAACTCCTGGAAGCCCTCCATCCCGGCCTTCGCCATTGCCGCCGGAGCGTCGCGATCGAAGAACTGGGCGAGCGCATAGGCGTTCGACAGCATCTCGAAACCGGCGTCGAGGAACGGATCGTCCGGGCTCGTCGACGCGTTGTTCACCGGCAGCTGGCCCAGGATCTCGTTGATGTCGGTCTGGACTTGGGCGGTGGCCAGGAAGGCGAGAAACTTCTTGGCGTCCTCGGGGTTCTTGGCCCCGACCGGGATGTGGATGGTGTCGGTCGGTGCGTCTTCGGCCATCGGAATACCCGGCGTGATCTCCGGGAACTGGAAGAAGCCGAGCGTGTCATCGGTCATGCCCGCGTCTTTCAGGGGTGCCACCGCAAAGTTGCCCATCAGGTAGGTGGCGGCCTTGCCCTGAACCAGCAGCGGCAGCGCGTCCTGCCAGTCGATGGCGGCATGGTTCCGGGTGACGTAGCCCGGCTCCACAAGCTGGGCCCAGTTCTCGAACGTCTTGCGGACCCGGTCGTCGGTCCATTCGACGTCGCCGCCGGTCAACTCCATGTGGAACTCGTAGCCGTTGGTGCGCAGGTTCATGTAGTCGAACCAGCCGCCGCCCGGCCACAGCGCCTTGGTCCCGGTGGTCGTGCAGTCGATGCCGGCCGCCTTGAAGGTGGCGCAGGCCGCCAGGAACTCATCCCAGGTCTTGGGCACCGATACGCCGTGTTCCGCGAACACGGTCTTATTGTAGTACATGCCCCTCTGATAATAGGTGTACGGCACGCCCCACTGCTTGCCGTCGATCGTCATCGAGGCGAGGGCGGATTTCAGCGACGTCTTCAGGCCGTTGGCCTCCCAGACATCGGACACGTCGACGAACTGGCCGGATCTGACGAACGGCGCCATGCGGTTGCCGGCGTACCAGTTCGCCAGGTCGGGGGCGTCGGCGGTCAGGAAGTTCCGGATCGCGGTCTTGTAGCCTTCGTGGTCGAACAGGTTTCACTTCACCTTGATGTCCGGGTGAGCGGCCTCGAAATCCTTGATCAGCTGCTCGAACGCGGCTTTCGGCGCCGGATCCGAGGTGTCGGTGTTGATCACCAGTTCGCGTTGCGCGGCACCGGCGGTGGCGCTCAGCAGCAGGCCGGCGGCGGCGCCGAGCAGGACGCCCTTCAGCGATCGAGACATCCGAATTCCTCCCTAGATTGTTTTTTGTGCCCGCCGAACCCGAGGACCGTCCCCCGACGATCGTGCCCCGTGCCCGACGAGCATTTCGGAGTCGTGACGTTTGCGGTTTGCCCGCTCCGGACCGCACAATACCAACATCGTTGTTGGGGGGCGAGAGCCGAGCGTGCACAATCCGACGCGGCGACGCTCGCCGTTCCCAACCAAAACGGGAAGAGCATGATGTCCGGATTACAGCTTCATGGGGTGCGCAAGTCCTTCGGCGCCGTCGACGTGATTCACGGTGTCGACCTGACGGCCGAGCGCGGCGTCGCCATGGTGTTCCAGTCCTATGCCCTGTACCCGCACATGACGGTGGCCGAGAACATGGGCTTCGGGCTGCGCATGAACGGGATGGCCGCGACGGAAATCGACACCCGGGTCGACCGGGCCGCCGGCATCCTGCACCTGGAGCAGCTGCTTGACCGGCGGCCCAAGCAGCTGTCCGGGGGGCAGCGCCAGCGGGTCGCCATCGGCCGCGCCATCGTTCGTGAGCCGGAGGTCTTCCTGTTCGACGAGCCGCTTTCGAACCTGGATGCCGAACTGCGGGTTCAGATGCGATTGGAGATCGCCAAGCTGCACCAGGACCTGGCGGCAACCATGATCTACGTGACCCACGATCAGGTCGAGGCGATGACCCTGGCCGACAAGATCGTGGTGCTGCGCGCCGGCCGGGTCGAGCAGATCGGCTCGCCGCGGATGAACTTCCTGCGGGGCGTCGCCGCCGGAGTTGAGGGCGGGCGGGTCGACGTCGCGCTGACCGACTTCGACGGCGCTGTCGTGCCGTTCACGCTGTCCAATGGGCAGGTGGCGCCGGGCGCCGAACTGGTCGTCGGCATCCGGCCGGAGCATTTCAGCCCGGACGGGGCGGTGCGGATCAGCACCCCGATCGACGTGGTCGAGGATCTGGGCGGCGCCTCCTACGCCTATGCCCGCAGCGACGAGGCCCAGCCGCTCACCATCGAGTTCAAGGGCGATCGTCGGGCCCAGGCGGGCTCCGTCCTGACCACCGGATTCGCGCCGGAGAAGGCGTTCCTGTTCGAGCCGGGGAGCGAGCAGCGGCTGCGGTAGATCGGATGGGGAGTCACGCCTCGGAGCGGTCGCGCTGCCAGGCATCACGCAGGGCGGCACCCGTGCCGGTGAAGTGGTGTCCGGTCGGTCGGCACGTCTCGATCCGGTCGACCCGGAAATGCCGGAAGCCCTGGCGCAGGTCGCACCAGGCGGCGAGTACCACGGCATCGATGTAGTAGATCAGGCCGAGCGGGCGGATGGTCCGTTCGGTCCGCTGGTCCTGCAGGTCCAGGTAGTGGATGGCGAGTTCGGCCTCCTCGCGGATGAAGCGGCGCAGGGCGTCATATCCGACCACCGGCTTCGCAATCGTGTGCCATTGCGAGACATGCAGGAGGCCCGGGGTCTCTTGCGGGGCGACGTCGGCGATCTTGCCCGCGGCGCGCCGGGCCGCCCCCTGAAGGCCGGTGTCCCCGGTTCGCCCCAGCAGCGCCAGGCCGACCACGATGGCTTCCAGCTCGTCGGCATCGAAGGTCAATAGCGGCAGGTCGAGATCCGCCCGCAGCATATACCCGATGCCGGCCTCGCCCGCGATCGGCAGCCGCATGGCCTGCAGCGCCGCCATGTCACGGTAGACCGTGCGCTTGGTCACTTCCAGCGTGTCGGCGATCGCCTGGGCGGTGATCGGCGCGGTCGCCCGGCGCAGGATCTGAATGATCTCGAACAGACGGGTTGAGCGCGGCATGGCCAAACCTATCCCACCCCTGCTGACACCTAGTTGTCAGCAGGGGTGGGATACCGTGTTTCTCGTGGCGCGCGCAAGCAAGGGGCAAGCGAGGGGGGAATGAGCGATGCTGGAGGCCTACACGGCGCGGTCAGGCCGGTTCGAGCCGGTCTGGACCCTGGAGATCCAGACCCTGCCCGAAGACACCGACCGGATCCTGGATGCGGTGATGGCGGTGCATCCGCTCGGCTATGGCCGCTACACCCGCAACGCCTCGATCTCGGCGGTCGGAAAGGAGACAGCGCAGCCCCAGGCCGACTCCACCACAACCCGCCACAAGGCCGGCTTTCAGACGGGCGCGGTCGAGACCTATCCGATGGTCGAGTTGAAGATCTCGATCGAACGGGATCCGGCGGTGCTCGAGCGGGTGATGGACGCGGTCCTGGCGGTTCACCACTACGAGCAGCCGGTGATCTACCTGCGCGAGGACTGGGCCAGCCGGTCCGCCTACGACCCGGACCGCGACAACCCGCACCGCTGGTGGAACAACGGCCGCGGGCTGCCCGCACAACTCGACTAAGCCCAACTCGACTGAGGAGCTCACCATGATCAAGTACTTCTACCCCGACGGCACCCACTGCTACCGGGCCCTGCACACCACCCATGCGGTCTACCGCGCCGAGGACGGGCGGCTGATGGCGCGGGCGATGAAACCCGACAACAGCGCTTTGTATGAGTTCGAGATCACCGGCTTCGAACTGGTGGAGGCCGGGACCCGTCTGGACTAGCGGGACGCCTGGGGCCGGTACCGTAGGCGCGCGCAGCGGCCGTCTTGTGACCGCTTGCGATTGCAGAGGCCCTGGATCACTCTAAACCGACAGGCGAGTATTCAGCCAACCTCTGCGGGTGGGGGCCCGGCGCGCGGTGACGCTGTTTCTGCAGATTTTGTCCCTCGGTGCGATCGTCGGGCTGCTGATCGGCTGGGGGAGCTGGGTCTACGAGACCCGGCGCACGATCGCCACGCCCGAGTTTCTGGACAGCATCAGCGTTCACGGGATTGACGCATCGGCGGCGCAGGCGATGGCGCAGTCGATCTCCGTGGGCGTTGTCGGCCAGATCGCCGAGCACCGCCGGGTCGTCGCTTTCATCAACGCCGCGGCGGAAGCCAAGAATGATCCGACCAAGATAGGCGCGCTGGTGCGCGTGTCGCGGGCGGCGCCGGGATTGATCGCCGCGCCGAGCGCCCCAGAGGCTTTGAACCTGACCGTGGAGGTCGCCGGCAACAAGGTCGATGCCAAAGGGCTGCAGGCATTGTTCACCAGCGCGCAGCGTCGCGGAGGCCTGACGCTCTCGATGCTCTTGGAAGAAGCGGATGGTGGTGGATATGAGGGCCTGGTTTCGGCGAGCTTTCCCGAGAACCCGGCCTACGGATTCTCGCTGACGGTTCGCGGCACGGCCCGAGAGATCGCGGAACAGGGCGCGATGCGTTTCGTGCAGGCCCACTACGCGGCGGATGACACGTTCTACAATGCCAGGGCGCCGGCGGATTTCCGCACGATCTGGTCGGTCCGGCAGAAGGCGGCTGAGATCGCGCTCGAAGTGGCGAATACCGGCGATGTCGTGCCGACCGCCGTCAAGGACAAGGCCAAGGTGTCCTACGCGCGGATCGCGCCGTTGGCCGAGCGCTATGTCCAGCGAATCGAACTGCAACGGGTTTCGGCTTACCTCGCGCGGGTGAGCGAGCAATTCGGTCTTGCGCGCCGGCATCTCGAAGTGGTGGTCGCCGCTATCGAAGACGGCAATGAGAGAACCTTCCTGTTGGCGGAGATCGAAAGGCTCAAGGTTGACGAGGCCTCGGAAACGCCGGTCGACGAGCCGCCGGCGGCGGAACCCCGACCTGAACCGGAGCCGGCTCCTCCGCCGCCTCCGCCGACCTCGCCTCCACCGCCCACGTCTCCAGCGGTTGGCGCCGTACCGCCGCCGCTTGCCGCTGCCCCGGTCCCGGAATCCCCGGTTCCGGAACCCGCTGCCCCGAAGTCCACTGCCCCGGAACCCGCTGCTCCGGAACCCGCCGCCTCGCCGGCGGGCGGTGCTGGGGGTGTCGATCCGCGCGAGTTGGAGATCCTGGTGCAGTCGCGGCTGGCGGCCTACGGCCTCACCGAGCTCGCCGACCGGGCGCGCGACGCTGGGGGCGACCGCCGGGTCGAGGTCGCGCTTGTGCTCGGCGGGTTGCAGGAATTCGAGCCGTTCGGGGATCGCGTCGGACCGGCCGGAAAGGCCGATCAGCCGCCGGGAGGGTCATTCGCGACCCATGTCGAGCAGGTTGCCGGGCTGATCGCGACCTTCGCGCCGCGGGCCCGGGTCCGCACGTACAGTGCGATCGGAGCGACCGGGGCCGCCGGCTCGACCGATGTCCTGCAGGCCATCAACCGGGCCCGGCAAAGCGCCGCCGACATCATCGTGATCCCGCTCGGGCCTCTGACCGGCGCCGAGATCGCCCAGGCGATCAGGGAGGCAACGCTGGCCGGAAAGCTGGTGCTGCTGGCGGCCGGCAACCATGGCGAGGAACGCGACCAGTCCATGGTCGCCGGATTCGGAGACGTGGTCGTCGTCGGTGCCTGGCAGGAGAGCGAACGGGCCAACTATTCCAACTATGGAGCGGCGGTGTCGTTGTTCGCGCCGGGCCAGTCGCTGACCTTGTCGCGCGAAGGGTTGCGCGAGATGAGCGGCACCTCGACCGCCGTCGCAATCGCCGCCGCGGCGGCCGCCAGCCTCAAACAGATCTCACCGGAGCCGCTCGACGGCGCCGCGCTCGCCGCGCGGCTGCTCGAGACAACCATCGAACAGAACGGCCAGAAGGTTCTGCGCTACCCGTCGACGCCCTAGTGGTCTGATCGAAACGCTTGGGTGCCAAGCGTTTCGTGAATCAGCCCACATAATCAATAGCATGGTGGGGCGATTCACCGAACGGATGGGACTCATCCGTTCGGATCGCACCACGAGTGGTCTGATCGAAACGCTTGGGTGCCAAGCGTTTCGTGAATCAGCCCACATAATCAATAGCATGGTGGGGCGATTCACCGAACGGATGGGACTCATCCGTTCGGATCGCACCACTAGTCACGCCGGGCGTGGCGCCCCCGCTTCTTTGCCAACGCCCGCGTGCTATCCGCGCCGGCCGCCGTGCAGCAGGCGGTGCTGTGAGGGCGAGATCCGGAATCGGGCCTCGAAGGCGGTGCGAAACCCGCTTTCCGATCTGAACCCGACGGCGCGCGGCACCGACTTCACGGGCGCCCCCGCTTCCAGCAGCTGCTTGGCCTTGTCGAGCCGGGCCTGCTCCAGGAATTTCGACGGCGTTGACCCGGTCGCGGTCGCGAACTGCCGGTAGAACGAGCGCTCCGACAACGCGGCGTGCCGCGCCATGTCGCCGACACTGATCGGCTGATCGAGATGGTCCGTGATCCAGGCGAGCAGGGCACCGAACCGGTCGTTGACCGCCGATTGGGTATCGAGCACCGAGCTGAACTGGGTCTGGGTGCCGGGCCGATGGGCGTAGACCACCAGGCGCTTGGCGGTGCGGGTCATGATGGCGCGGCCGTGATCCTGTTCGACCATTGCCAGCGCCATGTCGATGCCGCTGGCGATGCCGGCGGAGGACCAGATCCCCTGATCGCAGATGTAGAGCCGTTTCGGATCGACACTGACCTCCGGATACGTGGACTGCAACCGCGCTGCGTCGCGCCAGTGGGTGGCCGTGTGGCGGCCGTCGGCGAGCCCCGCCGCGGCGACTATGAAGGCGCCGGTGCAGACCGACCCGCATCGCGCACCGGCCCGCTTCGCGCGTTGCATGAACTGGAGGAGGCCGGTGTCCGACCGGGCGGCATCGAGCGGGCCGGATGCCCCGCCGACGGCCAGCACGGTGGTGGCTTCGGACAGCGGAATTTCAGCACAGGCCCGTGTCTTCACCTCGATGCCCGAATTGGCCGCCACGTCACCGCCTTGGCTCGAGGTCAGCACGATCCGATAGGCCCCGCCGCCGCAGATCGTGTCGGCCATCTGAAAGACGCTGGCCGGGCCTGACATGTCCAGGAGTTCGAATCCGTCATAGACGGCAAGCACGATGTCGGCGGCTTCTGTCATATGGCGGAATCTAGTTGTTTTTTGTCATTTCCGCCAACGGAACCGACATTTATGTCGTGCCTTTGTGGTGAGACACAGCTGAGAGGCCCTCCATGACACACGAAACCAACGTTCAACCGGTGCCGCCGGCTGGCCGGGACGCCGCCCTGCAGATCATCACCCTCGGCTTCATCACGGACCCGGTGGCACGCTGGATCTGGCCCGAACTCGAGCTCTATCTGACCATGATGCCGAAGTTCGCGGCGGCGTTCGGCGGTGGTGCCTTCGCGCGCGGCTCGGCGGATATCACCGGATCCGGTCGCGCGGCCGCCCTCTGGTTGCCGCCGGGGGACGAGCCTGACGGCGACACGATCGCGGACCTGTTCGCGGAGTCCGTCCGCCCGGAAATAGCCCAGGACCTGGGCGCGATGTTCGCCCAGATGGACGCCTTCCACCCGGTGGATGCGCCTTGCTGGTATCTGCCGATGATCGCCGCCGATCCAGGGTTTGTCGGGACCGGTCTCGGCTCCGCCCTGCTGCGCCATGGTCTGCAGCGCTGCGATGCCGCGGGTCAGGCCGCCTATCTCGAATCGTCCAACCCGCGGAACGTCTCGCTCTATGAGCGCCACGACTTCGAGGTGATCGGCGAGATCCAGTCCGGCGGGTCGCCCAGCATGTTCGCGATGGTGCGGATGCCACGCGGCCTGGGCTGACCCGATACGGCGACCCCCCATACGGTGAACCCATGAACAGGAGACTGACGTGCTGGAACTGAGACCGAACTGCGAGCATTGCGACTGCGACCTGCCGCCCGACGACCGCGACGCGGTGATCTGCAGCTTCGAGTGCACGTACTGCACCCGCTGTGCCGATCAGGTGTTCGAGAACGTTTGCCCGAACTGCGGCGGCGGCCTCGAGAAACGGCCCATCCGGCCCGCGCAGCCGTACCAGCCGCCCTGGTACCTCGGCGCCCACCCGGCGCGGGAAGACCGGGTCCATCGCCCGAAGGACCTCGATCAGATTCGCGCGCTGCAGGACCGCCTGAAGGGGGTCGACCCGCACGCGCGGTAGTTTGGTTGGCTTCGGCGACGAGAAGGGTCCGAAAGTGAGATGGTGGCGTAGTTTCGGCAAACTTCTCGAGGCACGTGAAGTGCTGTGACCTATGCGCGTGATTCCTAGTTGCAAGCACGCTAAACAAGGCACATGGGATTCGGAGTATTCGTTCACCGCTTTGACTCAATCTACGACGACGATCCGGCGGTGCAGTATCAGTTTCCGCGGCAGTATCTCAGTCGTGTTCAGGCCTGTATCGGTGATTGGATCGTCTACTACGAACCCACCAAGGTCGCAGATACGCGCGGGTACTTCGCCGTAGCGAAGGTTGAGCAGGTCATACCTGATCCAAATGTTGTGGATATGTTCATCGCGGTGATAGAGCTGGAGAGCTATCTCGATCTTCCCAATCCCGTTCCTTTCGTCGTCCCGGAAGGCGTTGTCGAACAAGGTCTCTTGAACGACGCCGGAAGGATTTCGGGTCGTGCTCAATCGGCCGTGCGGCCCCTGTCGCTAGATGACTTCAATCGAATTCTGACGCTTGGCCTAGGTGAGAGCGAACCGATGCTGCCGCGGATCGGGGACGTAGATACACCTTTAGACCTCCAGGACGCTCAGGAGCCTTTCATCTTCGAGCAAGATCGAGCGCGCTTGCATGCTCTGTATTCGAGACCGCGTCGCGATAGTGCATTTAGAAGCAAGATTCTGCGCGCCTACGGTGAGCGCTGCGCTGTAAGTGGGCTCAAGTTGATCAACGGTGGCGGAAGAGCAGAAGTCAACGCGGCGCACATTCGGCCAGTTGAAGAACGCGGCCCGGATAGCGTCCGCAATGGTTTAGCACTGTCTGGCACAGTGCATTGGATGTTCGATCGCGGCCTTATTAGCTTGTCGGATGATCTGCGGATACTCGTCTCCCGTCATGTCAACAACCTGGACAGTGTGGGTGCTCTGATCAACGAGACCGGACATGCCCTGCGACCGCTAAGAGACAGCGATAGGCCGCATCCGAAGTTCTTGGAGTGGCACCGGCAAGAACGTTTCAAGGAGTGAATCGGCGTCGGTATCGGACACGAGGCAATAGGCGGTGTTAGGAATCGCTTCATGCCCTCTGATCTACGTCCTCCCTCCGACACCGCGCCCAAGCCCTTCGACCTCTCGGCGGTGAGCCTGCGCGCACTGCAGGTGTTCATCGCGGTCGCCGAGTCCGGATCGATGGCGGCGGCGGCGACGGGCCTCGGGCTCGGCCGCTCCACCGTGACCGAGCAGATCGCGTCCCTCGAGCGGGTGCTGGGGGTGCGGCTGTTCGACCGGGCCGCCCGGCCGATCGCGCCGACCCCGGCCGGGACCCTGCTGATCCGCCACGCGCGACAGATCCTGGAGGCGGTCAAGACCGCCCAGGTCGACCTGCTCGATCACAGCGTGTCCAGCCTGCCGGAACTGCGACTCGGCCTGATCGACGACCTGGACGCGACGGTCACGCCGATGATCGTCGAGCGGCTGTGTGCCGCCTATCCGAACAGCCTGTTCTCGGCGGCCTCGGGACGCTCGGACGTCATCACCCGGGAGCTGGTGGAGCGGCGCTGCGACATCGCGGTCACGGCCGAGCCGCCCGACGACCACCGCAGTTTCGACGTCACGCCGCTGCTGCGTGAACCCTTCGTCGTGGTCGCGGCCAAGGGCGTGATCGCCGACCGTCGCCCGGACCTCGCGGCACTCCGCGCCCGGCCGCTGGTGCGCTACAGCGCCGGCATGCCGCTCGGGCGGCGCATCGAACAGCAGCTCAAGCGCCTGCGCATCGACCTGCCCACGCCCGCCACCTTCGACGCCTCGCGCTCGGTCTTCGCCATGGTCTGCCGCGCCGGCGGCTGGGCCATCACCACGCCGCTCAGCGTTCTGGACAGCGAGCGTTTCCGCCCGCGGCTCGACGTCTTTCCGCTGCCCTTCGCCGGCTTCAACCGGGAGATCCACCTGGTCGCGCGGGCCGGTGAACTGGGGCGGCTGCCACAGCGCCTGGTTCAGCTCTGCCGGGCGCTGTTCCAGAGCGAGCTGGAAGGCCCGGCGCGGGAGATCGCGCCCTGGGTGGGGGACCAGCTGACGGTGCTGGGCGATGACGGGGCGCCGTTGACCGAGCGCGTCCCAATGCCCGATTTCGACGCAGCCTGACGAGCCCATCCGCGGGTCATTTCATCCGTTCCGGCGGCAGAACGATCTTGAAGCGGTCCCGGATCGCGGCGTCGAGGTCGGCGTCGAGATAGTCCGGATGATGGGAGGTCAGCAGGGCGTCGGTCTTGCGGCGCACCTCCTCGGCGAAGGCGATCCGCCCGCCCTCGCTCCAGGCGGCGGTATCGTCGCGGTTGGCGAGCGTGGGGTAGTAGTAGTCGCGCTGCATGGCCGCGATGGTGTGATCGGCGCCGAGGAAATGGCCCTCGCCGGTGGCGACGTCGCGGATCACCTCGAAGCCCAGGGTCTCCTCGGTGACCTCGATGCCCCGGATCGCCCGGTGCACATGGGACAGCATCTCATTGTCGGCGACGAAGGCATCGAACGAGGCGCCGAGCAGGCTGCCCATCATGCCCGACGACTCGTAGATCATGTTGCCGCCGGCGAGCCCGGCGGCGAGCGCCGAGATCGCCTTTTCCGAGCCCATCTGGGCATCGACCCCCTTGGCGTCGGACATCGACGACGCGACCCCGGTCGGCAGGCCGAGCCAGTTGCCGATCTGGGCGGCGGCCGCGTTCATCAGACTGATTTCGCCACCCCCGCCCCGGAACGCGCGGTGCGCAGGTCGATCACCAGCGGCGAGTTCGAGAAGATCATCGGATAGCCGGGGGACAGCAGGTTGACCAGCAGCAGGGCCGCCAAGGTCTCCGCCGTGGTCTGGGCCAGCATGCCGGCGAGGGTCGCGGGTGCGGTGGCACCGGACTGGGCGGCGACGATGGCGTTGATCGGGACCCCGCGGTTGATGCAGGCCAGCGTGACCTCGACCGCGTCCTCCCCATAACGCAGCGGCGAGATCACCGGGCTGATATGGGCCTTGCAGAACGGGCGCTCGCGGAACTTGCCTTCGCCGCCGAGCACCATGTCGAACATGTCGACGATCGGGTCGACATGGGCGGCAAGCGTGAAGGCGGTGCCGACGGGTTTGGTGGTCCCGGCGACCAGGCAGTAGGCCGTGTTCATGTCGAGGTCGAACGTGTCCTCGATGTCCGTCGCGATGCAGCACCGGGTGAACCAGCTGACATTCTCCAGCCGGTCGATCAGCCGGGTGAAGTCGTAGAGGTCGGCCAGCGTCGAGGCCCGGTAGCCTCCGCTGTCCCGGTCCAGGGTCTGCACCGCCGCTCCGCCGGTCCCGAAGTAGACCCGGCTGCCGCCGATCTCGATGTCATGGCGCGGATCCCGGCCGTGATAGACGAAACCGGGTGCCGCCCCGGCGATGGTGTCCTCGACCAGGGCCCTCGGAAAGGCCAGACGGCCGAGCTCGGTCAACCGGGCGCCTTTCGCCAGCGCCACCCGCTGGAAACTGTCAGGGACCTCGGCCATGCCGACATCCTCGAGAATGCGCAGCGCGGTCTGATAGATTGCCGCCACCGCTGCGTCGTCCAGCGGCCGGTAGGTGCCGCCGGTCTGACCGGGCGGACAGGGATTCACTTCCTGTATCTCGGCGGTCCGGGCCGCGGTGCGCGCGCGGCGTCCGCCGCTGCGCCGACCGGTCCTGGTCTCCTGGGATGTCATGGCGGCACCTTCCCGTCCTCCCACGTCGAGCATCGGGGAGTGTGCGCGCTGTCAGCCGTGAACGGCAGAGGGCGATCGCGGATTCGGAAAATTCGAACCAATCGTTCGTAAATTCGGAAGCAGCTATTTGAGAATAGAATCAGTGTCTTAACACCGCGTCCCCGTCGCACTCGCGCGTCTCAAGCACGCGTCTTGTTCCTGAGATGCTTGATCATGCGATGGCCTGGACCCTAGCGTCGATCCCGACCGGGCCGGATGGCGTCCGGCAACAGGAACAATGCTGGAGGGTCGCGTGAAGACGCAGGCACGGGCGGTCGTCATCGGCGGCGGAATCGCCGGATGCAGCACGCTCTACCATCTGACCCGCGAGGGCTGGAGCGACGTGGTGCTGTTGGAGCGCGACGAGCTGACGTCGGGCACCACCTGGCACTCGGCGGCCCAGGTGACGAACTTCGGCGCCCTGCAGACCATGATCGGCCTGAAGAGCCACTCGATCGCGCTCTACAAGGAACTGGCCGACGATCCCGACTATCCGATCAACTACCACCACGCGACCGGTGGCCTGCGGCTGGCGTCGACCCGGGAGCATCTGGACGGCTATCACCATTTCGTCTCGCTGGCGCGCGGCATGGGGGTCGATTTCGAGATCGTCGACGCGGCCGAGAGCGCGCGCCGGCATCCGCTGATCGCGACCGACAACCTGCTGGGCGCGCTGTGGGATCCGCTCGACGGCGACATCGACCCAGCCCAGCTCTGCCAGGCCCTGGCGCGGCGCGCCCGCAAGGCCGGGGCCGAAATCTATCGCCACACCCCGGTCACCGGGATCGAGCGGACAGCCGGCGGGGAGTGGCGGGTCGAGACCGAAAACGGCGCCATCACCTGCGAGATGGTGGTCAATGCCGGCGGCTACCGGTGCAATGAGGTCGGCGCGATGATGGGCGTCGAACTGCCGGTCGCCTCGATGGAGCACCAGTACCTGCTGACCGAACCGATTCCGGCGATTGAGGCGCTCGACTTCCGGGTGCCGCTGATCCGCTGCCCGACCGACGATTTCTATTCCCGCCAGGAAAAGGCCGGTCTGCTGGTCGGGTTCTACGAGCAGGATTGCCGGACCTGGGGCCTGGACGGGATCGATCCGCACTTCACCAATGCGCTCTGTCCCGACGATCTCGACCGCTGCATCGATGTGATGGAGGGGGCGTTCGGCCGGCTGCCCTGTCTGACCGAAGCCGGCATCCATTCGGTCATCAACGGCCCAATCACCTATACCCCCGATGGCCTGCCGCTGGTCGGTCGGATTCCGGGCCTGGCGAACGCCTGGTGCATCACCGGCTTGCGCGCCGGTCTCGGCGAGGGCGGCGGCCATGGCTGGCTGCTGGCCCAGATGATGGTGCATGGCGAGGCCTGCTACGACACCTGGTGTCTGGACCCGCGCCGCTTCAGCCGCCACGCCACCGTCGAATACACGGCCCTGAAGGCGATCGAGGACTATCAGAACGAGTTCCGTTTCCACATGCCGCACGAGTTCCGGCCGGCCGGCCGGCCGCTGAAGACCACGCCGCTCTACGACACCCTGGCGGAGCGCGGTGCCGAGTTCGGGGTCGTCGCCGGCTGGGAGCGTGCCCTGTTCTTCAAGCCGTCGGCCGACTACCACCACACCCCGTCCTTCCGCTTCACCGACCTGGACACCCTGGTCGGCAAGGAGGTGGCCGGTGTCCACGAGCGGGTCGGGCTGATGGAGGTTTCGGGGTTCAACCGGTTCGAGATCCGGGGTCCCGGAGCGGCCGACTGGCTCGACCGGCTGATGTGCGGGCCGATCCCGAAGACCGTGGGGCGGATCGGGCTCTGCTACTTCCTGACCGAGGCCGGCAACGTGCTGGGCGAGGCGACGCTCGCCAAGCTTGGCCCGGAGCGGTTCTGGTTCGGCTCGGCAGCGGCGGCGGAGTCCCATGACTGGGACTTTCTGCAGGACCACCGTCCGACCAATGGTGCGGGTGCTGGTATTGAGATCACCAACCTGACCTACAGCCACACGATCCTGGTGGTGGCCGGTCCGCAGGCGCGCGCCCTGCTGCAGACGGTGGCGCCACGGACCGATTGGTCGGCGCAGGCGTTCCCGTTTCTGACCGCCCGGGCAGTCGATATCGGCCATGCGCGGGTGACGGCGATGCGGGTCAGTTTCTCCGGTGAGCTGGCCTGGGAACTGCACGTGCCGAACGAGCAGCTGATCCTGGTGCATGCGGCGCTGGAGGCCGCGGGCGCGGGGGTCGGGATGTGCCGGTTCGGCCTGCTCGCCACCGAGTCCATGCGCCTGGAGAAAGGTTTCCGGCACTGGAAGGGTGACCTGATCACCGAGTTTGACCCGTTCGAATCCGGCCTGGAGCGCTTCGTGCGCCTGGACAAGCCGGACTTCGTCGGAAAGGCCGCATTGGTGCAGAAGGGCAATGCCCCGCACCGCCGCTCCTTCGTCATGCTCGACGTTGACAGCGAGGCCGCCGCCGCCCATCCCGGCGCTTCGATCTATGCCGACGGGGCGGTGGTCGGGACCGTGACCTCGGCCGCCTACGGGTACCGGGTCCAGAAGAACCTGGCGATGGGCTTCGTCGAGCCTTCTGCCGCCGGAGGCCAAGGGCTGGAGGTCGATATCCTAGACCACCGCGCATCCGCCCGGGTGCTGTCCGAACCGCCCTTCGATCCCGGCCACGAGCTCATGCGCAGCTAGAGGGTGTCTGGCGGGGCGGCGGCGCCGTCGACTGGCGGACCACCAGGCGGGTCTCCAGCGGCCGCGGTTTCGCCACCGCCTTGCCGGTCAGTTTCGCGAGCAGATAGCGCGCCGCGTCGCGACCCATTTCGCGGCGCGGGGTCCAGACGGTGGTCAGGGACGGCGACAGCTGGCTGGCCAGCCACATGTCGTCGAAGCCGGTGACCGAGACGTCATCGGGGACGCGCAGCCCCATGGACTGGGCCTCGAGCAGGGCGCCATAGGCGAACGGCTCGGAGCCGCAGATCACCGCGGTCGGGCGCTCGGGCGAGGCCATCAGCAGGCTGAACGCGTCGCGGCCCGAGGCGGCGCCGAACGGCATCTCGTGAACCTGGTCGTCGGCCAACGACAGGCCCTGGCGGGCGAGGCTGGCGCGGACCCCGTTCAGCCGCCCCTGGGCGCGGTCGTTGCCTTCCAGGATGCCGGAGATCACGCCGAACCGGCGGTGGCCCAGCATCAGCAGGTGGTCGGTCACATGCTCGGCCGCCGCCTGGTTGTCGAACCCGATGCAGGGATGGCCGTTCAGCGCATCCGCCACCCAGAGCTGGACGAACGGCACATCCTTTTCGACCAGCAGGTTCAGAGTCTGCGGGGATCGGACGGCACCGACCACCAGCAGGGCGTCGACGCCGCAGGTCAGCAGGTTGCGGATGTGCGCGGCGTCCTGATCTGCATCGTATTCCGAGGAGGCGACGACGACGGAATAGCCCTCGCGAGCCAGCTCCTTCTGGAACGCTTCCAGGGCGCCGCCGAACAGATCGCCGTCCAGGGAGGGGAACACGGCGCCGACCATCCGGGTCTTGCGTGAGGCGAGTGCCCGGGCCGCGGCGTGGGGCACGTAACGCAGGCGCTCGACCGCGTCGTGGATCCGGAGGCGCTTGTCCGCGCGCACGCTGTCGGCGCGATTGAGGAACCGGGACACCGTCGCGGGCGAGACGCCGGCCGCCCGCGCCACGTCACCCAGGGTTGGGTTGCGGTCGCCTCTCATGATAATAGCGCTATCAAAACTTTGAACCCATCGTTGTTTCGATGCCTCATATTTTCTCAGATCACTGCCTCGAGTTTAGGCAATATGGCGCATTTTTGGCGGCTTTATTAGAATCATATCATACGTTGACTCCCCACTGGAATCCGGAACAATATTTGAAAGCGCTTTCAAATAATCCTCCCTGATCCGGACCGATTGGCGGCCCAACAACCCGGGATGTCACCATGGCGGATGTCGTATCACCGACCGAGGTTCGAGCCCGTTTCGAAGGGTCGTTGAGCGCGCCCTATCCGATCCCCGATGACGGCATCGATGCGGCGGTGCGGGTGATGCGCGACGGCCGGCTGTTCCGTTACGGCGAGGATCGCGGGTCGGTGCCCGAAGCCGCCACGCTGGAGGAGGAGTTCGCTGCCCTTATGGGGCGGCGGTTCTGCGTCGGCTTGAATTCCGGCGGCTGCGCGCTGTTCGTCGCCCTGCGGGCGGCCGGGGTCGAGCCAGGCGACAAGGTCCTGGTGAACGCCTTCACTCTGGCGCCGGTCCCTGGGGCCATTCACCACGCCGCCGCGATCCCCGTGCTGGTCGACATCAACGATCGCTATGTCATCGATCTCGACGACCTGGACCGCAAGGCGCAGGACAGCGGCGCCCGCTTTCTCATGCTGTCCTACATGCGCGGCCACATCCCCGACATGGACGGTGTCCTTGAGGTCTGCGCCCGGCGCGGGCTGACCCTGATCGAAGACTGCGCCCACACCATGGCGGCGGGCTGGGACGGCCGGCTGACCGGCACGTTCGGCGCCGCCGGCTGTTTCAGCACCCAGGCCTTCAAGCACGTCAATTCCGGCGAAGGCGGTCTGCTCGTCACCGACGACGAGGATCTGGCGGCCCGCGCCATCCTCCTGTCGGGCAGCTACATGCTGTATGCCCAGCATCGGGCCCGCCCCCCGGAAGCAGTGTTCGAGCGTTATCGCCATCATCTGCCGAACTGCTCGATGCGGATGTCCAACCTGGTGGCGGCGGTGCTGCGCCCGCAATTGCGGCTGCTGGATGATCGGGCGGCCAAGTGGCGCCGGCTCTACGACGATCTCGATCGCCGGCTGCGTGCGGTTCCGCACCTGGTTCTGCCGGACCGTCCGGCGCGCGAACAGTTCGTTCCGACATCGTTACAGTTCACGGTCGACGCACTACCGGCCGACCGGATCCGCCGGTTCCTGAGCGAGGCCGGCGACCACGGTGTTCACATCAAGTGGTTCGGGGCCGAACAGGCCATCGGCTTCACCAGCCGGCCCGACCATTGGCGCTATCTCGACGACGCGGCGATCGGCTCGGTTCCGACCGCCGAGCAAATGCTGCACCGGCTCTGCGACATCCGCATCCCGGTCTGGTTGAGCCAGGAGGACACCGCCACCATCGCGGCGGTCGTCGCGGAAGCGATGGAGGTGGCGATGGCGTGACGGCGCGCCACCCGCCGGGTGGACGCTCGCGGAATCGGGCCGGCCAAGGGGATCGACAAACGATCATCCGCCGGCCCCGAAGACGGCACGGACGATGCCGCAGTGCGCCAGGCTCCCTGGGAACGCACATCGTCCTGCAAACAAAGCAAAATCGAAGAGCGAACAGGAGGCACAGGAGATGAAACTCAACAAGACACTGGTGGCAGCGGCGGTTGCGACCGCTATCGGCGGCACCGGCGTGGCTCAGGCCGCCGATCTGGTGCTCGGCATGCCGAACTGGCCCGCCGGCAAAGCGACCGCCAACATCCTCAAGGTCGTCATCGAGGAGAATTTCGGGCTCGAGGTCGAACTTCAGAACGGCACAAACCCGATCATCTTCGAGGCGATGGACCAGGGCTCGATGCACGTGCACCCCGAGGTCTGGATGCCGAACCAGCAGAACCTGCACGACACCTACGTCGTCGACCGCAAGACGGTCATCAAGAACACCAATCCCGTGCAGGCAAAACAGGGCATGTGCGTGCCGAGCTATGTCGCCGAAAAGTACGATATCCGCTCGATCGAGGATCTGACCGATCCGGAGAAGATGAAAATCTTCGACAAGGACGGGAATGGTCAGCCGGAAGTCTGGATCGGCGCGCCGGGCTGGGCCTCGACCGTCATCGAGCGGATCCGGGCCAAGTCCTACGGCTACGACGAGGTCATGGATCTCCAGGAGTATGACGGCACCGTCGCCTGGGGTGCGCTCGGCACGGCGGTGGACGCAAAGGAGCCCTGGATCGGGTTCTGCTATGAGCCGCACTTCATCTTCGTGGCCTACGATCTGACCTATCTGGAAGAGCCGGCCCACGATCCGGCCACCTGGGAGATCGTGCAGCCGACAGATGATCCGGCCTGGCTCGAGAAATCCAAGGCGTCGACCGCCTGGAAGGGTGCCACGCTGCACCTGCACTATGCGGCCAACGTTCGCGAGAACCATCCGGACGTCGCCGCCATGTTCGATGCTTACAAGATGCCGCCCGAGGCGCTGAGCGATATGGGCTTCCAGCTCACGCTCAACGACATGGATCCGGCGGTGTACGCGCGGAAATGGGTCGATGAGAACCAGGACGTGGTTCTGGGCTGGCTCATCGCCACCAACTGATCGTCCGAGAACCCGGCGGCCGCCCTCTCGCTTGGCGGCCGCCGGACGCTCCACTGGCTATGCATGGGGGTCGGGGCTATGACCGAGCCGGTCGTCGAGCTTTCAAACGTCTGGAAGGTTTTCGGTCCGCGGGCCGACGAGACCATCCGCGAGGCCAATGCCGGCACGCTGTCCAAGGCCGACGCGCTGGAACGGTTCGGCACCGTCATCGGTGTGCGCGACGCCAGCTTCTCGGTCGCGCGGGGCGAGATCTTCTGCATCATGGGCCTGTCGGGCTCAGGCAAGTCGACTCTCGTGCGCCACGTCAACCGACTGATCGAGCCCAGCGCCGGCACGATCAAGGTGCTTGGCCAGGACGTCGGGGCGATGTCGCAGCAGCGGCTGCGGGAGATGCGCTCGGCGCACATCGGCATGGTCTTTCAGCACATGGCGCTGATGCCGCACCGCTCGGTCCGCGATAACGTGGCCTACCCACTCGAAATCCGCGGCGTGCCCAAGTCCAAGCGCTGGGCCGTGTCCGACCACACCCTCGGCCTCGTCAACCTCGACGGCTACGAGGACCGCCTGCCGAAGGAACTCTCGGGCGGCATGCAGCAGCGTGTGGGGATCGCCCGCGCACTGGCTTCCGATCCTGAGATCCTGCTGATGGATGAGCCCTTCTCGGCGCTCGATCCGCTGATCCGCCTGCAGCTGCAGGACCAGTTCAAGGCGCTGGTGGACCAGCTCCAGAAGACAACCCTGTTCATCACCCATGACCTGGATGAGGCCATCCGAATCGGTGACCGCATCGCGATCATGAAGGATGGCGTGATCGTCCAGATCGGCACGCCGGAGGAGATCGTCACCAGCCCGGCCGACGACTACGTGCGCGAGTTCGTGCAGGGCATCTCGCGGCTCAAACTGGTGCGCGCCCACACGATCATGGAGCCGCTGTCCGCCGATGAGCGGGCCAGGCTCAACGGCGCGCCGCGCACCGGCGGCGACACGGATCTCGACACGCTGATCGACCTGTCGGTGGCGGCCGATGCACCGGTGATCATCACCGAAGGCGGCAACGATGTCGGTGTTGTCACCAAAGCGACCCTTCTGCGGGGCATCCAGCGAGGCAAGGGATGAACATCCAGGACAGGCCCGACGCCACCCGGGTTTCCGCGGTCGCCGACATCGAAGTCGATCACGCGGAACTCGACGCCTCGATCGCCCGGTTCGTCGACCGCAATCCGGACTACTATGCCCGCGCGTTTCACCGCATCCACGACACCACGCGGGGCATTCCGCTCACGTTCAACTGGGCGGCCGCGATCCTCGGCCCGCTCTGGGCGTCGGCCCGCGGCGTCTGGGGCTTCTTCTGGGGTTTCCTGATCCTCGAGATCGTTGCCTGGGTCCAGATCGGCCGTGGCACCTGGGGAGAGCTTGGCGCCGAGAACCTGGTGCGCGCCGCCCGCCAGGAGGGGCGTGCGCAGGAGTTCCTGGAGCGCGCGGAAGCGGCCCGTCTGGCAGGCCAGGATCCGAGCCGTTTCGAGAAACTGGCCGAGAACCTGCTCAAGGCGGCGGACAAAAGCCGGGACACCGCCGCCGTGGCCGCGGCCGACGGCCTCACCATCCTGATCAGCGGAATCGTGCTGCTGCTGGTCCTCAAGCTGATCCAGGGTGTGTGGGCCAACATCTTCTACGAGAAGCAGTACTCGCGCTGGCGGATCGATCCGACCTCGGTCATCTCCGGCGTGCAGCCGCTCAACCTGGTGTTCGGCGTTGTCCTGGCCCTCGCCATCGCGCCGCTCACCGTCTACCGGTTCACGGTCGAGGATGTGACGCCGCTGCTGACGGCGTTCCCGGCGGATCCGGAGCACTACGCCTCAACCGCCCGCTGGCTCGAGGCGCAGATCGATGCCGCGGCCCGCGGCGGGGCCGGGGCGTTCGATTCCATCGTCCTCGGCGTGCGCGGCGTGCTGGACGCGATCTCACTCGCGCTCATGGGAACCCCATGGCCGGTGGTGATGACCGTGATCTGCGTCGTCGCCTGGCGGTCGGCGGGGCCGCGGGTCGCCATCTTCACGGCGGCCGCCCTCGCCTACATCGCCTTCCTCGGATACTGGGAAGTCGCGATGGAGACCGTCGCCCTGGTCGGTGCGGCGGTCGTGATCTGCGTCGTGCTCGGCATTCCGCTCGGCATCTGGTTCGGCAAGTCGACACGCGCCTACAAGATCGCGGAACCGGTGCTCGACCTGATGCAGACGCTGCCGGCCTTCGTCTATCTGATTCCGATCATCGCATTCTTCGGGACCGGCAATCCGCCCGGCATCCTGGCCACGATCATCTTCGGGATGCCGCCGGTGATCCGCCTGACCGCGCTCGGGATCCGCGGTGTGCCGGAGAGCATCAAGGAAGCCGCCAGCGCCTTCGGCGCGTCGCGCCGGCAGATCCTCAAGGATGTCGAGATGCCGCTGGCGCTGCCGTCGATCATGACCGGCGTGAACCAGACCATCCTGATGTGTCTGTCGATGGTGGTCATCATTTCGTTGATCGGCGGCGGCGGCCTCGGCAAGGAGATCCTTGAGGCCCTGCAGTTCGCCGCCAAAGGTCCGGGCCTGCTCGGCGGCTTCGCCATCCTGTTCGTCGCCATGGTGATCGACCGGATCGTTCAGGGGGCGTTCCGGCGCGAGGATCAGAAGTAGGGCGCGGCGACCGGCGAAAGGCGGCCTCTGGGCGAAATCCCTGTTCTTCGGTACAACGGCCGTTCTTGAGTACGAGCGGCGGGCGTTTCGGCTTCCACCAGGGCAGGGTTTCACGAGCGTTGGGTCTCGCGGTTTGATGGAATGGCTCCAGACGGGGTCGGCGATGCGCCGCTGGTCGGCCGCTGTTTGGTTGCTGGCTGCGGCTGCCGCGCTGTGTCTTTGGGTGTCGAGCCGAGATGCGAGCGCCCAGAGCAGCACTTCTCCAGAATCGTCGAGCGAAGTGCCGGAGGTGGCGGAACCGCTTTCCGGGCTGTCATTGATCAGCGCGTCCGAAATCGAGGCACAGATCGCGGTTGTGCGTGGCGACGATACGCTGCCCGACAGCCTGAAACAGGAGATCGTCGCCAACTACGAGGCGGCGCTGGAGTTTCTACGTCTCGTGACGTCGGAGCGCGAGACGGCGGCGACGCTGGCGGCGACGGCGGAGTCCGCGGCGGAGCAGATACGTGAGGTCGAGCGGGAGATCGCGGGGCTCAGGCTGGCGGCGCCTGAAGCGGATGGTGGCGTTTCCCCCGGGGCGTCGGTCGAGGACATCTCCGACCGGTTGTTGGTGGAGCGGACCAAAGCGACCGCGCTGCGCGAGCGGGCCTCGGCGGTCGAGGCTCAGATCGCCCAGCAGGAGGCGCGCCCGGCAGAGGCGCGCGAGGCGCAACTGGCGCTTCGGGCGGACCTTGGTCAACTGGGGGCCGAGGTAACGGCAAGTCCGCCGATCGCCGAACTGACCGAACTCGACAAGTCCCTTCAGGTTCGCAACCTGTCCTTTGCCGCCCTCCTGGACGCCAGGATCGACCGGCTGGACAGTGAAGTCCTGAGTCACGCGCCACGCCTTGCATTGCTGCGCGCCCAGGCGGAGGCGGCACGGCTGGCGGTCACGCGCCAGGAGGACATCGTGCGGTCGCTCGAGGAGCTGCTGTCCTCGACCCGGCAGGCGGCGGCTGAAGATCTGCAGGCGTAGACACAACGCGCCCAGTTTGAAGCCGCGTTCCGCCATCCCCTGCTGGCCCAGGCGGCGGCCGACAACTCGGCGCTCGCGAAACAGGTCGTCGAGCTGACGGAACAGACCGAGCAACTGGCTGCCGAACGCAGTGAGATCGTGGACCTGGTCGAACGGACCGGCGCCGACCTGACGACCGCCCGCCGCCGGGTGGCGAGTGCCGGATCTTCAGAGCTGTTGGGGCGGCTGCTGCGCGGTGAACGGGACCGGTTGCCGACCTCCCGCGAACTGGACCGTCGCCAGCAGAACCGGGACGCTCTCAGCATCTCGCTCGGCCTCGACAGTTTGCGCCTGGAGGAAGACGTCAAACGTCTGCCCGAGGCCCTCAGCCTGAACCTGTCGGCCCTCGACGAAGCCGATTCCATCGACGCTCTCGAGTCCGATACCGAACAGGACCTGATCGACCTGTTCGATCAGCGCCGGGCGTTATACGACGATCTCATCGCGGCCACGAACCAGCTTCAGAGCACGGTGGCCGAGCTCGACTTCGAGGACCGGAAATACCGCCTGGTGGTCGAGGAGTATGCCCGTTTCCTCGACGAGCGGCTGTTGTGGATCCCGAGTTCGCCGGTGTTCGGAAGCTGGTCGGACGCCCGGATCGCGACCTCGTTCGCAGCACTGGTTGCGCCGACCACGTTTGCGGCGCTCTGGGATGGCATCGTCGGCAAGGCCCAACGCGACCCGGTCCGCACCCTGATCCTGTTGGCGTTGCCGATCATCGTGATCGTTCTGTCGTCACGGATCCGGGGTCTGATCCGCAGCTTGGATGCCCGGGTTGGCCGGTATCGGCAGGATTCGATCCTGGCCACGCTCGGTTCCCTGTTGGGCACCATCGCGCTGTCGATCGCCTGGCCGTTCCTGGCGGTCGCCATCGGTCTGCAGCTGCGATCCGCGCTGTCGGCGCCGGAAGGCGTGCAGGCGCTCGGCCACGGTCTGACCGCGTCGGGTGTGTTTGTCGCGGTCGGGCTCGCGACTTGGTCTCTCACTCGCAAGGACGGGGTGCTCGACCTGCACTTCCGCTGGAATGCGGCGGTGCTGTCGACCGTCAATCGATACCTGCCCTGGCTGATCATCGTCGTCGCGCCCGGCTCGTTCATGGTCTGGACCTTCGACCACCTGGTCGACCGCACCCACAGCGACGGCTTGGGTCGGCTGGCTTTCATGGTCGAGATGTTGGCACTCAGCGTGGTCTCCTGGTTTGTGCTGCTCGGTCCCCGGTCGATCATCGAGGCCCTGTACTCCGAGCGCCGGACCGCGCTGGTATATCAGACCCGCTATGTCTGGGCCGGGGCATTGATCCTGCTGCCGATCGGTCTCGGCCTGTTCGCCTTTGCCGGCTATTTCCTGACCGCCCGCGAGGTGCTGTACCGCGTCGTGATCTCCGGCGAGGTGCTGGTCGCGGTGGCGTTGGGATACGGCGTTCTCCGGCGTTGGGTGGCGGTCGCCAAGGGCCGTATCGCGTTCCGTCAACGGGTCGAACGCCTGCAGTAGCGCAGCGACGCTGATGACGCCGACCGCAGCGCAGACCCGGATCTGGTCGCCGTGCCGGACGACCAGATCGACGTTCAGTCGATCGACGAGCGCACGCGCTATTTGTTGAAGGTGCTCGCCTATCTGGCGGCCGCCGTGGGCCTGTGGGCGGTTTGGGTCGATCTGGTGCCCGCGCTGACCAGCCTCGGTGAGGTCGAGCTCTGGCGCTACATGGGCGAGGTCGACGGCAAGCCGACATCGATCGCCGTGACCCTGACCAGTGCCGCCGGCATTCTGATCGGCGTGGCCCTGTTCGTGGTCGCGGCGCGAAACCTGCCCGGCCTGGTCGAGATCGCTCTGCTGCACAACCTGCCGCTGGACGCGGGCCTGCGCTACGCCATCAGGTCGATCCTGGGATACCTGATCGTGGCGATCGGGATTTTCTGGTTCGCGGAATCCATCGGGATCGCCTGGTCGAACGTGCAGTGGCTGATGGCGGCCCTCGGCGTCGGGCTCGGGTTCGGCCTGCAGGAGATCTTCGCGAACTTCGTCTCCGGGCTGATCATCCTGTTCGAGCGGCCGGTGCGGATCGGCGACGCGGTCACCGTCGGCGACACCACCGGCGTGGTCTCGAAGATCAAGGTTCGTTCGACCACCCTGGTCGACTGGGACAATAAGGAGATCATCGTCCCCAACCGAACTTTCGTGACCGAGCGGCTGATCAACTGGACCCTGTCGGATGCGGTCACCCGGGTCGTCATTCCCGTGGGGGTGGCCTATGGCAGCGACGTCCGTCAGGCCCAGGAGGTGATCCGGACGGCGGCCGGCAAGTGCGATCTGGTGCTGCCGCAGCCGCCGATGCAGCTGTTCTTACCGGCCTTGGCGAGAGCTCGCTCGACTTCGAACTCCGGGTCTATGTCGGCTCCCTGGTCGACCGGCTGGTCGCCCAGGACGAGTTGCTGGGGCTGATCTACGACGCGCTGAACGAGGCCGGGATCACCATCCCGTTCCCGCAGCGCGACGTGCACCTGCATTATCCGCCAGGGGCGGCACCTGCGCCGGAAAAGACATAGTGGGGGTCGGTGCCTGAAGGCGCCCCGGATCTCCCGCTAAACGCTGCCGTCACCATCGCGCGCGGTGATCAGCAGACGTTCCAGACGCACAGGTTCTGGGGCTGAGCTGACCTTGATGCCGCCATATCCACCAGCGTTTTCGCCAGGCGGCGTCTCCGCGTCGAGCGCGTGGACATGCTGGATCTCCAGCACGGTATAGGGGCGTTGATAGACCCGGGTACGGTTCTCGATCGCCTGGAGGTCCGCCTTCGGGGGCGCCTCATCGGTGAAGCCATAGAAGTACAACGTGAACCCGTACGGTTCGACCGGCTGTATCGACAGCGGCGTCATGCCCAGATCCAAGATGTCGGGTTGGATGTCGTCGATGCTGGCCGTTCGCAGGGTGACGAGGCTGAGATGAGCGCCGCCGCCGAGGCGCGTTTCATCGACTGGTTCGGCGGCGATCTCTGCGGGGCGGCCCCCTTGAAACCAGTGGTCGATCAATTCGACTGTGAAGCCCTCGGGGTCCGTCACTTTGGCCAGATAGCCGACATCGCGAAACTGAGACGGTTGCGAACAGGCGACGCCGCGCGCCCGGAGCTGTGCGCACGCAAGGTCAATGTTCAGTACCGACAGCGCGATCTTCCAGTAGAGGTCGGACGGTTGTGGCGTGTAGGGCGTCTCGGCGGCGACAAACTGCAACGCGGCTTCTCTGTCGGCGTAACCGACGCGCCCATCACCCTGGTGGGACATGCCCAGCACATCGCAGTAGAACCGACGTTGAGCGTCCGGATCGGTGACCCGCAGGGTCAGTATCTCTAGGGCTGGCATAGGCACATCCTTGCAGAGTCCGGATCGCGGGTACCAGCGCCAGAGCCCGTGAAGACGCATGTGCTTCGGCCCTTGAGGCCACACGCGACTGCCATTCTGTCGTATTGCAAATTCGCTGAACGTTCGAGACAGCGTTGAACAACTCCGCCGCTCCGTGATGGAAGCTTCGCAAGGCAGGCCGATTCACTCACCGGTCGACCGGTTGACGGGGTGTCAAGGGCGGCACATGGCGCCTGATTCCATACCTCGGCGGCTCACCGAATTTGGGTCACCGGGTGCTAGCCGTTCTGTCCCGCGGCGCCCTCGAGTGCGGCCTTACAGTCTTCCAGTTCCTTGAGTTTCTTCTCCAATGCCGTGACTTCATCCAAGTAACCCCACGCCTGGATGATGGCGGATATGAGGCCCAGCAGCAGCAGGAGCGCCGCCAACAGGCACTTTACCCAGGCGAGAGGCAGGCGGGTGCGGCAAGCCCCCCTGATGCGGCCATGCACGATGCACTAAGACCGGAGCAAGCGAGGAAAGCCGACACCGCACCGCCAACGACAATGCCGCCGATGAGTGCCGCTTGCCACCACGAGAAACTGTCAAAAAGATCCCTGACTTCTTCGATAATGCTCTCTTGTACCTTTTTGATTTGCTGTTCGGTCGCCATGACATGCTCCTTGAGAGGCTAGCCCGAGATCTTGGTCAGCCGCTGAAGTATGAGCGCTACCCGTCTGAGTAATGTTTGCATCCAGGCAATATAGCAGAACAGTGAGAAAATCGCGCTTCCGAGAATTATGATATCAAATACAGAGTTTCCTGGGATATTTATTGAGTCCATGCCGATAAAATTCGGATTGGAAAAAATAAGAGCAGTGCTTGTTATCGACACTCCGGAAAGCAGCAATATCACAATCGTAATTGCGAAGTAGAGTCGTTTGTTTGCTGCTTTCAGATTGCTTGACCGTTCGTGAATACGGTCAACTCTTTCGGCCGGGATAGACATGGATTCTCCCCTCTGCAACCACAATCTGTTTGAGGTAATCTAGCATAAATCTTGTAGAGAGAGTCACACTTTATTCCACAGCCTACTGGAGCATGCACCGATAGTGTGCGAAGACTCTGTTCTCCCTCACGCCTGTTCCCGCTTCTGCGCGCTTGATAGCCTGGGCGTCTTCGCCCGCCCGCTACCCGTTCGGCCCGGTTTATGACGCCAGACTCCCAGAGCCTCGATTTTGCTGAGATCGATCTTGCTCAGATCTACCTGCTCGCCGCTTCCGACCTGCCGACCATCCTGGCAACGCTACGCGCCCAGCACGCGGAGGCTCTGGAGATCGCTCCGGACAGCGACAGGACCAGGGACCTCGTACGAAAACTGTACTGGTTGGCTTCCAGTTTCTGTGATGCGTCCGCCAACCAACGCAACCCGAATGCCCAGGTTCAGCACCCGGGGCTCGAGCTTGATATGGCGCGTGAACCGATGGCGCGGCTGTCGACGGCTCGGGATTTCGAACCGCTGGATGACTACGCGCGACGTCTGCCGTTCATCGTTGACGCTTCGACGACCGAGGCGATCGGCGAGTACTGGACCGAAAAGCGGCACGTACTCATGTCCAAGCTTGGCGACCCGGCGATCGACCATTTCAAGCGAACATGCGGTCATGCGCTGAGCAATTTCTGGCCGCTGCGATATGATCAGAAATTCGATGATCTGATCGGTTTCCTGCGGGCGGTCGGGGATACGTCGATCCATGCCGACAAGACCGAACCGACCGTCAGAGGACAATTCAGCTACCTCCACAGCCCCGACACAGCCCTCAAGACAGCCGGTTCCGAGGCGGAGTCCTTTCGGTTCTACGCGTTCTATACGGGCCTGGTGTGGCGGAAGGCGGTCTTCGAGGACACGCTCTGCGTCCTCGGGGCGCTCGAGGAATCGCTCATCGGCAATCCGTACCGGATCCGCAAGGGATCGTGGCTGATCGCCCAGGACCTGGCGCGCTCGGCGATCGAATACGGCCTGCTCAAGACCCAACTCGGAAAGCAGGCGAACGGCACGATCCTGGAGATCGGTGCCGGCTATGGCCGGCTGGCGGAGGTGTTCCTGCAGCGCGGCACCGAGCGCTACATCATTGTCGACATCTTTCCGATGATCTATCTGGCCGAACAGTACCTGAAGGCCCGCTTCCCAGGTCTCAAAGTCTTCGGACTACGCGACTTCCGGGACTACGGGGACGTGGCTCAGGAACTTGAAGACGCTCGGGTCGTCCTGCTGGCCCCCGACCAGATGCCGCTTTTGCCGGAGAACGTCGTCGACCTGGTCATCAACATCAACTCCTTCATGGAGATGAGTGCCGGTGAGGTGGATGCCTACTTCACCCAGATCGACCGGGTCTCACGCGGCTACCTCTATTCCAAGCAGTGGAAGCCCAACAAGGAAAAGGGTGGGGTTCACCTGTTCAAGACAGGCAACTACCCCATCCGGCCGCACTGGACGCTCAGATATGAGCGTGATGACCCGTTGCACTCGGATTTCTTCGAGGAGATCTGGGCCGTCGGGTGAGCTTCGACAACCTGAACGGGGGCGGGTCACCAATCTGCGGGTTGGTGTGACGCCATCAGTTCTCAACCTTCGACGTCCAGAGGATCGAACACTCGAAAAGAGTCGGGCATTGAGTCTTGCAGTTTCCGTCGCTCTTGTTCCCGTTGATCAGGATCTCACTGATCGTTAGAGCCCCTCCGTTGTTCTTCAGGAGCCGGATCGTCAGGTCGGCTCTGGTGCGCTCACACAGCTTGCGGTTTCGGGTCACTTCGTATGCCCCGAGACGTTTGATCTGCGCCGCTGGCCCAAAGGACTCCAAAGAGCGGTTTCCGTCTATCAGTATCTTTCGGAGTACGGCTTGCAAGGTCGGGATCCGGAAACCGATCAAGCTTGGATTGATCGCAACGGTGAATATCCCGCAATTCGCGCCATGGCTCGAGGTACAGTTGGCACCGACCTGCTGAAGAGCGGGCAACCGGAAGGCGCGCAGCCTGTTGTTCATCGAAACATCGATACTCGCGCCGACGGTCTTGAGAGCGCGGAAGTCGAATGACAGGAGGCGCTGGTTCGATGAGATCTGGATGTCGCTTTCCACCGTGGTGAGGCTGGGCATATAGAATCCGCCGCCGTCCGCCTCGCTGGTGTCCTTGCAGGAGCTCGCGTCGTCGCACCCGAGTTTGGGGTTCTTTTGGATCTTCAGATCCCCCAGGATCTGCTCTCCTTCGACCCGCCCGATATGCGCCAGCTTCAAGAATTTGAGGGAATGGAGCTCCGCTTTCTTCTCGATTCGGATACTGCCCGTCACCCGTCGTAGGTTCGGCATAACCACCTGACGCAGGTCGGCATTGCCGCCGATGTAGATATCCCCGTCGACTTCCTCCAGAAATGGCAAGATGACCGACCCGAGTTCCGTATTGGTGATGTCCAGGTTGCCCTTGAGTTTCAGAAAATGATGGTTCGCAAACTGGCGCCAGACTGCGCGTGATCTGGCGTGATCGCTGCCTGACACATAGACGTCGCCGTTGAAGACCCGGGTCTCGTCGTAGCCTGGTGCGTCCGCAGAAACACAAAGGACGGATCCCCCAAAGCCGTCGGGCATGACGCGACCGTCGTTGTTGACCGTCCAGGTCTTCGCCGTCGCGGGTTCTCGTTCCTCCGCGACCGGCGACCCGGTCACCAGGCGGATCCAGGGCTCCTTGAACACCACCGGGTCCAGTCGGGGCTTGCCGCGCTAGTAGGCCAACAGACTGACCGCTTCCTTGAGGGATGGCAGGCGCCATCGACGGCCATCGCTCGTCACCATCGAGCAATGGTCCGCCGCCTCCGCCGCATCGCTCTTTGTGACAGCGATGCGCGTCCATCGCAGCCCAGTGGCGTCGTCGGTCGCCGCAGGCTCTCCGCTCGTGTAGGTGAACCGTGGGTCCGGCGCTTTGCGGTCGCGGTTGAAAGCGGTGACGCAGCGAAGGTAGGCGGTGCGATTGGTATGGTACGCGGACCTCGACTCACTGCGGCCACTCGAGAAGTCCACGGTGTAGACGATCTGGTGACCGGACGGCGACGGAGTCATCGTCCAGTATTCTGCGGGTTCGGTCTTGCCGAGGCGCGCTTGGTCAATCAGGACGCCGGTTTTCTGATAGTCCACGAGGGACAGCAGTTCGGTCCGGGTCGGCAAATGCATGCCATTGCGCGTGCGGTTGCAATGATTGTAGGCGGTGCGGATATCGACCTTTTTCTGTATCGAGTTTGCAGTCCCGGTGATTTCCCAGCGCAGTGCGGTCGCGCCGTCGATGACGACACTGCCGGATTTCTTCAGGTCGGGATGGTCGAAGACCGGCTTTAGCGCCCCGCCACCGTTGGCTCTCGCCGTCAACCACCATTCTTCCCCGACCGGACGGGGTTTCGGGTAGAGCGTATCGCCCTCAAGGGCAGCGTAAAGGTCGAGCCGCTGGGCCGGGAAATCCCCCTTCGGCTTGTCCAGAGGAATCCCGGTGAACATCAACCGGTCGGCGATATCCTTCGCCGACATGGATGGCCAGGCCGCCCGCATCAGTGCGGCGCCAGCGGCGACATGCGGTGCTGCCTGAGAGGTTCCTTCCTTCGTATCGCCACCGGCCGTGATCATGGAACCGGGAGCGACCATGTACAGGTGCTTCCAGGCATTCGAGAAGTCGGTCTCTTTGTCCTTGTTGACCCCGTCATCGTGCACGGCCCCAACCCTGACGACGTTGGGCGCGCAGCCGGGAACCTTGGTCTTATCGTCGTAGCCCTCATTTCCCATCGAAACGACAGTGACGATCCCCGCCTGCCGGGCGTTGAAGGCGGCGCGACCAAACGGACCGAAGCACGGGTTCTTGGTTTCGGTGCGGGGAAAACCGAGGCTCATGTTGATGGCCGCGATGTTGTAGGTGCCGTCCACCTTTTGTTGAATCACCCAGTCAAGTGCGGCCAGGAGCTCACCCTCCTTGATGCCTAGCCGCGGGGCTGGACGGAGGATGTCGATGTCGATGATCTTCGTTCCGGGTGCGATCGCCGCCACGATGCCCGCGACGTTGGTGCCATGCCCGACATCGTCGCGCTCACCGTCATCGTCGGTCATGTCCATGGAAAGCGCGACACGGCATCCTCCGCCGGGGGCGGAGCAACTGCCGAAATCCGGCTTCCCGTAGTCAACGCCACTGTCGATGACGACGACGAAGGTCCCTGCTCCCGTGCGATCGGGGTTTCCCGGAAGCGGAACCCTTCTGACCAAGTCGGAATTGATTAACGGCTTCGATTCTCTTGTATCGAGCGTTCCATCTTGCCGCTCGCGATCCGCGATCTGTACATCGGGTCGGCGGCCGATTGCGGCCATCGCCGCCTCCGACGGCAGAATCGCCTGCAGAACCGGAAGGCTCGGGAACTCGCGTGCAATGACTCCGCCAGCGTTCCTGACGGCCTGCCTCACCGGCTTCTTGACACGTTCGTACTCAGCCGATCGGGCATCGAAATCCTGCTTCGAGAGTTCGCCCGCCGCGGTCTGCCGGGCGATGAACGCGGAATCGATCTCGCCCGATTCCAGGGTGATCAGGACATCGATATCGCCGTCTAAGCGTGTGTACGTGTAGCTTGCGGAGGTTGTTCCGGGTCCTTCATCGTTCGCGACCGTCACCTCAACCGCCCCGACCCTGCTCGATTCGGGGACAATCACCCGCGCCGAGTCGGAGGTCTGTTCGACGACGATCGCTGACACGCCATCGACCGAAGCAACGAACCCGGGCGTGTCGAGATCCGAACCGCTCAGAACGATGGCGTTGCCCCCGGTTCGCGGACCGCTGTCGGGGAGTATCGCCGTGATCTCGGGGACGCAGGCGCCCAAAGCGAGCGCAGCAGTGACCAAGACCAGTCGCGAACCTCGGATCATCTTCCCCTCCCGCTTCTTGGATGTCGCGCTGCAACGCTCCCATGATTCTCTCTTAGCGGGAAAGCCCCCAAAGCGAGACGAAGTGTCTTACTTGATTTGATTGGGCGAAATGCTCTGGAATCTGCTTGGATTGTCGCGGGAATGACTATCGAACTGAAGATGAGGGGCGCCACGATGAGGCCAACACTTCGGATGACTGCGATCTTCGCGGTTCTGGTGATGGTTGCCGGCTGTCGTTCGCTGACCGGAAACGAGACGGGTTTCCTTCAGACGAAGCACGGGGCGAATCTGGACTATGCCAAAGTGACCCTGCGCAAGGGCGGGTTGCCCGATGTATTACCGCGGGCAAGCGCTTTGACGGTCGGCAACGTCATTTACTGGCAAGAGAAGACTTGGCGCGACGACTTCAATCCGCGGCCACCCGACGTGCCCTACACAGAGGATCTGGCCTTGCTGGCCCATGAGATCACGCATGTATGGCAGTACCAGAACCGCTCGATTACCGGATATTCACTGGAAAAGGTGATTCGGGAGCACCGCGAGTTCGGAGACCGGGTTTACGACTATCCCAAACCCTTGGCTCCGAAACGGCCGTTCTTGTCCTATCGTCTTGAGCAACAGGGACAGATCGTTGAGGACTGGATCTATTGGTTGGCTTCCGGCAATCCCGAAGCCGATGTCTACGAAAGCGTAATCCGCCAAGTGATGCCCATCGACTCTCTAAAGCGCGCGGTCAAGCGCCGTAGGTAGGCGGGAAAGCCCCCGCCAGCGATCATCGATCTCCTAAGTAGGTCGTTTGTCGATCTGACATAAATGTGGCCGTTGGCCAGCTTGAGAAAGTAGAAATGCCAGATTGGGCCAGCCTCCCTTCGCTTCCCTATGGAAGCTTCGGGAGACACGCCTAGCCAAGGCCGAAACGTTTTCTGGCGAAGGCTTTGCCAGAGCCGCTCTTGAAATACTGCTCGAGGCGGCGGGCGGTGATTTCGTCGTGAACCCCAATGTATGGCCCCAGAACAAGAGGCCGGTGGGCTCTTGTTGATGCAACGTGTCCGGCAGCGTGCCTCATGATCCGACGTCGAAGGTCGTTCGTGGATCCGACGTAAACGTGGTCGTTGGCGAGTTTCAGAAAGTAAACGTACCAGATGGAACCAGCCTCCCTACGCTTCCTTATGGAAGCTTCGGGAGAGGTTCGATCTGGAGTAAGAGATACTGGCCGTAGCGAAGGTCAGGGCCGTCCCTGCGCTTGCTTCGCAAGCTTCGGGAGCCACTCCTTCGCCCAAGATGCGTTTTCGGCTGTCAGGCCCCTTCTGTGGCCTGCCACCCGAAGCCCGCAGGGCGAAGGGTGGCGGAGAGGGAGGGATTCGAACCCTCGGTACGCTCACGCGTACAACGGTTTTCGAGACCGCCCCGTTCGACCGCTCCGGCACCTCTCCACAGGCTCCGCTCGAGGCAGGCGGCGAACCTAGTCAAACCGCCCTCGCGATGCAAGAGCGCGATGGCGGGGAAAGCGGCGGAAAATCCCCCGTGGAATTCGCGCCTGGAATCCCTGCCCAGCGTGTTGACACCGAAGTACGCATCCGTATAGTGCGCGCTCCGTTGCGTGCCGGGTTTCGGCGCGCCGTTTCGTTTTGCATATTCTAGTGTTGGGATCGAGCCGATGTACGCAGTCGTCAAAACCGGCGGCAAGCAATACAAGGTCGCCTCCGGGGACGTGATCAAGGTCGAGAAACTGGCCGCCGAAGCCGGCGCCACGGTTGAGCTCGACGAGGTCCTGATGGTCGGCGACGATGCCAAGGTCACCGTCGGCGCCCCGCTGGTCGACGGCGCCAAGGTCGCCGCCGAGGTGCTGGACCAGATCAAGGGTCCGAAGATCACGATCTTCAAGAAGAAGCGCCGCAAGAACCATCGCCGCACCCGCGGCCACCGGCAGCCGATCACCGTCCTGCGGGTGACCGGCATCACCGCCGGCGCCTGAGAGTAGAGGAGAACGAGCCATGGCCCATAAGAAGGCAGGCGGCAGCTCCCGTAACGGTCGCGACTCCGAAGGTCGCCGCCTCGGAGTGAAGAAGTTCGGGGGCGAGGCCGTCATCCCCGGCAACATTCTGGTCCGCCAGCGCGGCACCAAGTTCCATCCCGGCGCCAATGTCGGCATGGGCAAGGACCACACGATCTTCTCCAAGATCGTGGGCAAGGTTCAGTTCCGGCGCACCCGGGGCCGCACCTTCGTCGGCGTCATGCCCGTCGAGGCCTCGGCCGAGTAAAGCCGCCCGGCACCGCCGGCGCGGCAGGGAAGGGAACGGTTCGCCGTTCCCTTTTTTCGTTTCTGAACCGCACCGATCTAAACTGCAGCCGACGCACCGGCTTTCGAGACCCGCGATGAAGTTTCTGGATCAGGCCAAGGTATACGTGAAGAGCGGGAACGGCGGCGCCGGATGTCTCAGCTTCCGGCGTGAGGCTTATGTCGAGTACGGCGGGCCGAACGGCGGCGACGGCGGGCGCGGCGGCGACGTGATCGTCGAATGCGTGGCCGCCCTCAACACCCTGATCGACTTCCGCTACCAACAGCATTTCAAGGCCCAGAACGGCCGTCCCGGCATGGGCAAGGACATGACCGGCGCCTCGGGCAAGGACATTGTGCTGCGCGTCCCGGTCGGCACGCAGGTCTGGGACGAGGACTACGAGACGCTGCTGCTCGACATGACCGAGGTCGGCGAGCGGGTGGTGCTGGCGCGCGGCGGCGACGGGGGTTTCGGCAACGCCCGCTTCAAGTCGTCGACCAACCGCGCCCCGCGCAAGACCACGCCCGGCTGGCCGGGCACGGAACTCTGGATCTGGCTGCGGCTCAAGCTGATCGCCGATGCCGGTCTCGTCGGCCTGCCCAATGCCGGCAAATCGACCTTCCTGGCGGCGGTGACCGCGGCCAAGCCGAAGATCGCCGACTACCCGTTCACCACCCTGCATCCGGGCCTCGGCGTGGTCTCCCTCGGCGACGAGGAATTGGTGCTCGCGGACATTCCCGGCCTGATCGAGGGGGCGCATGAGGGTGCGGGCCTCGGCGACCGGTTCCTCGGCCACGTCGAGCGCTGTGGCGCGCTGCTGCATCTGGTCGACGGTACCGGCGAGGATCCGATCGCGGCCTGGCGGACCATCCGCGGTGAACTCGAGGCCTATGACGCCGACCTCGCCGACAAGCCGGAAGTGCTGGCGATCAGCAAGACGGACGCGATGCCGGACGAGGATGTGGCCGCCCTGCAGGACCTGTTCGAGGAAGAGATCGGTCGCCGGCCGATGGCACTGTCCAGCGCCGCCGGGACCGGCGTGCGCGCCGCGCTCGGGGCGTTGATGGACCATGTCCGCGCCGCCCACCACGGCGAGGCCGAGGACAGCGCGGCGGAAGCCCGCGACGCGGGGGAGCCGGCATGGACGCCCTGAGCCGCGTGCCCGAGAAAGCGGTGAGCGCCGCTCCCGGTCTCGACACCGCCCGCCGGCTGGTGGTGAAGATCGGCTCGGCCCTGCTGGTCGACGAGACCACGGGCCGCATCCGCCGGCCCTGGCTCGACGCCCTGGTCGATGACATCGCCGAGCTGCGGCGCGCTGGTGTTGAGGTGCTGGTGGTGTCGTCCGGGGCGATCGCGCTGGGCAAGCGCCATCTCGGCATCACCTCGCGCCAGCCCAAGCTCGAAGAGAAGCAGGCGGCGGCCGCGGCCGGACAGATCGTGCTGGCCCATGCCTATCAGGAGTCCCTGGCCCGCCACGACCTGAAGGTCGCCCAGATCCTGCTGTCGCCCGACGACACCGAGCAGCGCCGCCGCCATCTGAACGCCCGGGCCACCATCAACACCCTGCTGGCCCTGGGCGCGGTCCCGGTGATCAACGAGAACGACACGGTGGCCACCGCCGAGATCCGCTTCGGCGACAACGACCGGCTGGGCGCGCGCGTCGCCCAGATGGCGAGTGCCGATACCCTGGTGCTGCTGTCCGATATCGACGGTCTGTACTCCGCCGACCCGCGCCGGGATCCCGGTGCGCGCCACATCCCGCTGGTCGAGGCGATCACCGCCGAGATCGAGGCCATGGCCGGGGCCGCCGGAAGCGGCGATGCCTCCGGTGGCATGGTGACGAAGCTCGCGGCCGCCCGCATCGCGGCGACCGCCGGCTGCCGGATGGTGATCGCCAGCGGCCACGACCTGCACCCGATCCGCGCCATTCGCGACGGGGCGCGCTGCACCTGGTTCCGCGCCGCCGCCACCCCGCTGACCGCGCGCAAGCGCTGGATCGCCGGCTCGCTGGCGCCCAAGGGGCGGCTGATCCTGGATGCCGGCGCGCTGCGGGCGCTCGAGAGCGGCAAGAGCCTGCTACCGGCGGGTGTCACCGCCGTGCACGGCCGTTTCGAGCGCGGCGATCTGGTCACCCTGCACGGGCCCGACGGGGCCGAGCGCGCGCGCGGCCTGACCGCCTATGGCTGCGACGACGCGGCCCGGATCGCCGGGCGGAAATCCCGTGAAATCGAGACGACACTTGGCTACCGTGGCCGCGACGAAATCGTCCATCGCGACGATCTGGTGCTGGCCTCCGGCCCGGATGCCCCAGAGCCGGATGCCCGAGAGGAGGCGCCGTCATGACGCTGGTCGACACCCCCGCCACCACATCCGTTGCCGACACGGCCGACCGGGTGAACGATCTCGACGCCCTGATGACCGATCTCGGCCGGCGCGCCCGTGCCGCCGCCGCCGCGCTGGCCCAGGCGTCGACCGAGCAGAAGGACCACGCCCTGCGGGCCGCCGCGGCCGCAATCCGTGACCAGGCCCCGGCCATCCTGGCGGCCAACGCCCGGGACGTGGCCGCCGCCGAGGCCAAGGGTCTGCGGGCCTCGATGGTTGACCGCCTGAAGCTCGACGCCGACCGCCTGGAAGGGGTGGCGGCGGGCCTGGAAGGGGTGGCGGCGGGCCTGGAGGCGATCGCCGACCTGCCCGATCCGGTCGGTCTGGTGATGGCCGAGTGGGAGCGCCCGAACGGTCTGCGCTTCGAGCGGCGCCGGGTCCCGCTTGGGGTGATCGGTATCATCTACGAGTCCCGCCCGAACGTGACCGCCGATGCCGGCGGCCTGTGCCTCAAGGCCGGGAATGCCGCGATCCTGCGCGGCGGCTCCGAGAGCTTCCAGTCCTCCTCAGCGATCGTCGAGGCGATGCATGCTGGTCTGCGGGCCGCCGGCCTGCCCGAGGATGCGGTGCAGCGCATTCCGACCACCGACCGGGCCGCCGTCGGACGGCTGCTGACCATGCCCGACTATGTCGACGTTATCGTCCCGCGCGGCGGCAAGTCGCTGATCGAGCGAGTGCAGACCGAGAGCCGGGTCCCGGTGTTCGCCCATCTCGAAGGGCTCTGCCATGTCTACCTGGACGCCGCCGCCGATACGGAGAAGGCGGTGGAGATCGCGGTCAACGCGAAGATGCGCCGGACCTCGGTCTGCGGCGCGGCCGAGACCCTGCTGGTTGACCGGTCGGTCGCCGAGACCCTGCTCCCGAAAGTGGCGGACGCCCTGCGGGCGGCCGGCTGTGCGCTGCGCGGCGATGAGGCCGCCCGGCGGATCGTACCGGCCATGGACCCGGCGGCGGTCGAGGACTGGACCACCGAGTACCTGGACGCGATCCTGTCGGTCGCCGTCGTCGATGGGGTCGGGGCCGCGGTGGATCACATCAACCGCTTCGGCTCGCACCACACCGACAGCATCGTCACCGAGGACCCGGCGGCGGCCGAACGCTTCCTGTCGGAGGTCGACAGCGCCATCGTGCTGCACAACGCCTCGACCCAGTTCGCCGATGGCGGCGAGTTCGGCTTCGGGGCCGAGATCGGGATCTCGACCGGCCGGATGCATGCCCGCGGGCCGGTCGGGGCCGAGCAACTGACGAGCTTCAAGTACGTGGTCCGCGGCACGGGCCAGACCCGGCCGTAATCGTTTCGCTGGCGTTTCGGAAGCAGACCGCCATGGCCCTGTTCGTGCCGATTCGCGAGCCCCACGCCGACGGTCCAGCCTCGGAACACCCCCAGCCGCTGTTCGCCCGCGTCCGCCCGGAGGCCCTGACCCTGCCCGGCAGCGACGCTCCGGCCCTGCCGCGGGCCGGCGCCGACCGGCGCCGAATCCGGGTCGGCCTGATGGGCGGGTCCTTCAACCCGGCCCATGAGGGCCATCTGCACATCGCCCGCATGGCCCTGCAGCGGCTCGCCCTCGACGAGGTGTGGTGGCTCGTCAGCCCGCAGAATCCGTTGAAGACCCGCGACGACATGGCGCCGTTCGCCAGCCGTCTGGCGTCGGCCCAGCGGATGGCCCGGCATCCGCGGATCAAGGTCCGCGACATCGAACTGCACCTCGGCACCCACTACACGGCGGACACTCTGGTGGCGCTGCGTCGACGCTGTCCGAGGATCGATTTCGTCTGGATCATGGGGGCCGACAACCTGGCCGGATTTCACCGCTGGGAACGATGGTCATTGATCTGCAACACGACTGTCATTGCGGTTTTCGACCGCCCTTCCTATTTTTTAAGGGCGTTGGCGAGCCGAGCCGCCAAGCGATTCGCCAAGTCCAGACTGCCCGAACGGGCGTCCCGGAAACTGGCGGGCCGGCGGCCACCGGCATGGGTGTTCCTGCACACTCGGCGTCATCCGGCATCCGCGACCCGCATCCGCGCCGCCCAGCGGCAGAGCGGGGAAACGTGATGGCGAGCGCCGAACCCGGAACCCCCGAACGGGGTGAGCCGCGCGGCCCGCGGACTTGGCCAGCGGGCGATACCGTCGACGAAAGGAGCGCAACCATACTCGACGCAAACACTCCCGAAATGGGAGCCGGCCTGCGGGATCTGGTGATTCAGTCGCTGGATGACGACAAGGCCGAGGACATTGTGGCCATCGACTTGGCCGGCAAGTCCGCGATCGGCGATTTCATGATCATCGCCTCGGGCCGTTCACAGCGGCAAGTTTCGGCAATGGCCGACCACCTTCTCAGAAAACTCAAGGACAGGGGCGTCAAAGGCGTCTCGATCGAAGGCCAGTCGCGCGGCGACTGGGTGCTGATCGATGCCGGCGACGTGATCGTCCACCTGTTCCGCCCCGAAGTGCGCGAGTTCTACGGGATCGAGAAGATGTGGGGGGTCTCTCCGCCTCCGAGCCGGACCGTCCGGATCGGCGGGGAAGCGGGCGCCGACGCGGGAGCCGGGCCGACCTTCGCGCACGCCTGACCGGCGTGTAATTCCGCGTGAAGGTGACCGTCGTGGCCGTGGGCCGTGCCAAGCGCGGCCCGACAGATGCGCTGTGCCGCGATTACCTGCAACGTGGCAGCTGGGCCGTGGAGCTGCGGGAGGTCGAGTCCCGCAAGCGGCTGAGCGGCCCGGCGTTGAAGGCGGAGGAAACGGGCCTGATCGCGGCGCGGATTCCCGACGGCGCGGTGCTGGTTGCCCTCGACGAACGGGGCACCGCCCTGTCGAGCGAGGATTTCGCCGCCCGGCTCGGCCGCTGGCGCGACCAGGGCCGGGCCGATATCTGTTTCATTCTCGGGGGCGCCGACGGCCTGGATGCCGCACTGCGCGACCGCGCCGATCTGGTCCTGGCCTTCGGGCCGCAGACCTGGCCGCACATGCTGGCCCGGGTGATGCTGCTGGAGCAGATCTGGCGGGCCGAGAGCATCCTGGCCGGGCACCCGTACCATCGCGGGGGATAGCGCGCCCCTTTCCTTCTCACTTCCCGGCCTTGAGCCGGGACCCAGATCTCCAGCGTGCTGGAGAGCGTCACAGCGCGCGGTTGCCCTGGGTCCCGGCTCAAGGCCGGGAAGTGATTGAATGGGGGGCGCTTTACCCCGAGACACCGCCGCTCGGATGCGGTTTGCTGCCCCGATGCTGGACGCCCTGATACTCCTGTGGCTGGCCGCCCTGCCGCTGATGGGCAGCCCGGGACCGGCGACCCTGAGCCTGGCGGCCATGGGGACCGCTTTCGGGATGCCCGCCAGTCTGCCGTACCTCGCCGGGATCTGCCTGGGCACGGCCGCGGTTCTGGTGGCTGTGGCCTCGGGCTTCGTCGGGCTGCTGTTCGCCGTGCCGGCCATGGTACCGGTCGTCACCGGTGCCGCCGCGCTCTACATCGTCTATCTCGCGGTGCGGATCGCCACGGCACCGCCTCTGAACGCTGCCCGGCGGGGCGCCAGCGCCCCGTCTCTGCTGGGCGGATTGGCGCTCGCCATCGCCAATCCCAAGGCCTACGCGGCCATCGGTGCGGTCTATTCCAGCGTCCAGGTCGTTCCCTCCGATCCCCTGGCTGATGCGACGGTCAAGGTCGCCGCCCTCTGTCTGGTCATTGTCTCGGTCAACAGCCTGTGGCTCGGCTTCGGGTCGGTGTTCTCGCGGGTCCTGCAGACGCCGCGGGCGGCGCGGGTCGCCAATGTCAGCTTCGCGGTGCTGCTGGTCCTTTCGGTCGGGCTCGCGGTGCTGTCGTGAGGGCCGGTTTGGCGGTATAACCCGGCCATGACCCAGGCTCCGAATTCTGCGCGCCCTGTCGTCCTGTGCATCATGGACGGTTGGGGCCACCGCACGGGGCGCGACGACAATGCGGTCGCGCTTGCCGACACCCCCAATGTCGATGCTCTTGCCGCCGGCTGGCCGAGCGGGCTCATGGCGGCCTCGGGCGAGGCGGTCGGCCTGCCGGCCGGTCAGATGGGCAACTCCGAGGTCGGGCATATGAACCTCGGCGCCGGCCGCGTGGTCCTGCAGGATCTGCCGCGGATCGATGCCGCCGTCGCCGATGGCAGCCTGGCGGATCAGCCGGCGGTCGCGCGCCTGGCGGCCACCCTGAAGGCCTCGGGCGGGACGTGTCATCTCATGGGGCTGGTCTCCACCGGCGGCGTACACAGCCACCAGCGTCAGGTCGCGGCCCTGGCCCGCGCCATCGCGCGCCACGGCGTTCCCGTCGTCGTCCACGCCTTCACCGACGGCCGCGACTGTCCGCCGACCAGTGCCGCCGACCAGCTTCGCGATTTTGTCGCCGAACTGGGCGATGTCGCGCGGGTGGCGACGGTGGTCGGCCGGTTCTATGCCATGGACCGGGATCAGCGCTGGGAGAGGGTGGAGCAGGCCTGGCGCGCGGTGGTTCTGGGCGACGCAGCCCATCGGGCCGACGACCCTGTCGCGGCGATCGAGGCGGCCTACGGGCGCGGCGAGACCGACGAGTTCATTCTGCCGACCGTGGTGGCCGGCGGTGCCGCGATCGCCGATGGCGACGCGGTGGTCATGGCGAACTTTCGCGCCGACCGGGCGCGGGAGCTGCTGACCGCGATTCTCGAAGACGGTTTCGACGGCTTTGAACGGCCGCGGCTGCCGCGGCTGTCGGCGGCGGTCGGCCTGGTCGAGTACTCGACCCGCCTGGCCGAGCGGATGGACACGATCTTCCCGCCCCAGGACCTGGTGGAGACCCTGGGTGAGGTGGTCGCCAAGGCCGGGCGTCGCCAGCTGCGGATCGCCGAGACCGAGAAGTATCCCCATGTCACGTTCTTCCTGAACGGCGGCCGGGAGGCCGTGTTCGAGGGCGAGGACCGGATCCTGGTGCCGTCTCCCAAGGTCCGGACCTACGATCTCCAGCCGGAGATGTCGGCCCCGGAAGTCTGTGACCGGCTGGTGGCGGCGATCACCGACGGAACCTACGACCTGATCGTCGCGAATTTCGCCAATCCGGACATGGTGGGCCACACCGGCAGCCTGGAGGCGGCCATCAAGGCGGTGGAGACGGTCGACACCTGCGTCGGCCGGGTCGCCGACGCGGTGATGGCGGCCGGCGGCGTGATGTTCCTGACCGCCGATCACGGCAACTGCGAGCTCATGGTCGATCCCGAAACCGGGGGGCCGCATACCGCCCATACCACCAATCTCGTGCCGACGACCCTGATCGGCGCACCGGCCGGTGTGGTCGGCCTGCGCACCGGCAAGCTCGCCGATGTGGCGCCGACGCTGCTGGCACTGATGGGGCTGGAACCGCCAGCCGAGATGACCGGCGATTCGGTCCTGGTCCACGACCGTCAGGCGGCGGAGTAGCGCGCCTTGACGTTGCGCACCACCCGGCTGGCGCTGCTGGTGGTGGTATCGGTCGGCTGGGCGGCCGGGCAGCCGGGCGCGGCGCTGGCCCAGACGAACTCGGATGGCAGCGCCGAGACGGCGTCGGACCCGGCCCGGGAATTGGAGCGCATCGAACGGGCACTCGATTCCGAGCGGGCGACCCGCAGCCGATTGGATCGGATCGCCGGCGACCTGGCACGTGAGATCTCCCGTCTGCGCCGCGAGATGGCGGCGGCGGCGACCCGGGCTCGGCGCACGGAGCAAACCGTCACCGACGTCGAGGCCAGTCTGGCGACCCTGCGCGAGGAAATGGGCGAAAAACGCGCCCTGTTGGCCGGGCGTCGCCAGGAACTGTCGCGGTTGACCGGCGCCCTGCAGCGCCTGGCGCGCCGACCGCCAGAGGCCTTGCTGCTGATCGGCCGCTCGCCCCTGGAGACCGTACGCACGGGGATCCTGCTGGAGGGCGCCATCCCGGGAATTCATCAGGAAGCGCGCCGCCTGCGCGCCGAACTGCAGAGCCTGACCGTGCTGGAGGGCGAGATCCGCACCCAGCGCCTGCGACTGGAGGCCGCAGCAACCGCCCTGGACGATGAGCGGGCCCAGCTTGCCGCCCTGGCGGAGGAGAAGGCGGATGTGCTGTCGGCGACCCGGGATCGGGTGGCCGGAACCGAAGGCGAAGTGCAGGCATTGGCGGAATCCGCGCGCTCCCTGCGTGAGCTGCTGCGCCGCCTCGAAAGGCACAAGGCGGCCGAGGCAGAGGAGCGGCGGCGCCTGTCATCGCTGGTCGCGCCAGCCCCGGCGCCGCGGGCTCCCAAAGATTCGGCGCCGGACAGCGGCCCGGCGGGAGATCCGGTCCCCCAGGCCGCCGTGCTGCCCGGTGCGGTCGGCATCGACCGGTCCCGCGGGCAATTGTTTGCGCCGGCCGTCGGCGCGCTCGCCGGCCGATTCGGACAGACCGATGCCAACGGGCTGACAAGCCGCGGGCTGTTGCTGCGGACCCGGCCCGGCGCCCTGGTGGTCGCCCCCTACGATGGATCGGTCCTGTATGCCGGTCCGTTCGAGGGTTTCGGCCGGATTTTGATCATTGAACACGGCAGCGGATATCATACCCTCTTGGCTGGACTCGGCCGGGTCGATCTCGAGGTCGGTCAACGCGTGCTCGCGGGTGAGCCGGTTGGTGCGATGGCGACAGCGAGTGAGAGTGGCGGTCCGGCCACCGGCCCGGAGCTGTATGTTGAACTGCGCCACAATGGTGACCCGATCGATCCGATACCCTGGTTCGCGGGACTGACCGAAAAGGCCAAAGGATGATTCCGATGACACCTTCTTCCGATGACCGCCGTCGCCCGTCGGGGCTGGCCAAGACCGGGCTGGGGCGGTTCGGCTTGCGGCGTCTCGCCATGGTCGCCGGGGTGGCAGCAGTCGCGGGCGGCACGGCCCTGTTCGGCGCTGTCGGCGGTGGCCAGAGCCAGACCAATTCAACCGATACATTGCGCCAGCTCAGCCTGTTCGGCGACGTCTTCGAGAAGGTCCGTGCCCAGTATGTGGAAGAGGTCACGGACGAGCAGCTGATCGAAGCGGCGATCAACGGCATGCTGACCTCGCTCGATCCGCACTCTGGCTACTTGAGCGCCAAGAGCTTTGCCGACATGCGGGTTCAGACCAAAGGCGAGTTCGGCGGCCTCGGGATCGAGGTCACCATGGAGAACGGATTCGTGAAGGTGGTGTCGCCGATCGACGACACGCCGGCGGCGGAAGCCGGCCTCCAGCCGGGAGACTACATCACCCATCTCGACGGCGAGGCCGTGCTCGGCCTGACCCTGTCGGAGGCGGTCGAGAAGATGCGCGGCAAGGTGGGGACGCCGATCAATCTCACCATCCGCCGGTCCGAGGAGGAGCCGTTCGATGTCGAGATCACCCGGGCCGTCATCAAGATCCGTTCGGTACGCAGCCGCACCATCGACGATATCGGCTACGTGCGCATCACCACCTTCAACGAGCAGACGACGGTTGGTCTGACCGACGCGGTTTCGAAGCTCAAGGAAAGCCTCGGTGACGGGCTGCACGGCTACGTGATCGACCTGCGCAACAACCCGGGCGGCCTGCTCGACCAGGCGATCTCGGTGACCGATGCGTTTCTAGAGCGTGGCGAGATCGTCTCCACCCGGGGACGGGACGAGGCCGATGCAAGCAGGGTCAACGCCACCGACGGGGATATCACCGACGGCGCCCCGATCGTTGTTCTGATCAACGGCGGTTCCGCGTCCGCCTCGGAGATCGTTGCCGGGGCACTGCAGGATCACCGCCGGGCGGTGGTGCTTGGCACCCGGTCGTTCGGCAAAGGGTCCGTGCAGACCATCCTGCCGCTGCAGGGCCAGGCGGCCATGCGGTTGACGACGGCGCGTTACTACACGCCGTCCGGACGGTCGATCCAGGCCAAGGGTATCGATCCCGACATTGTTGTCGAACTGGCGACCATCGAGCGGGTCGAGGAACGTAGCCGCCGCCGTGAGGCCGACCTGCGCGGTGCCCTGAGCAACACCGACGGGGCGGACAGCGATCCCGCGCCGCAGACCGGCGCAACCGCCGGCGCGCAGGGCGGTGCGGATGATGTCGAAGACTATCAGCTGGCCCGCGCCGTCGACCTGCTGCGCGGCATCCACCTGTTCCGGAACCGCGTGGTGAATTGAGACTGCCGATACCGAAAATCAGTCTGCCGAAGCTCTCCCTGCCGTTCCTGAAACGGCGGGGAGCGGCTGCGGCCGACGACCCGGAGGATGGCGACGACCTGCCGGCGGATGATGGCCTGGACGATGGTGGGGACGGGTCCGGCGGGGACGCCCTCGACGACGCGCTGGCCGCGGTCGACGACAATGATGATCGCCTGGCCAAGCGAAGCCGGATGCTGGCGATCGCGAAGGGTGTGGGCATCGCCGCACTGGCGGTCGTGGTCATCGGTGGTACCGGCGGGCTGCTCGGCTGGGTGCTGGTGAATGCCGAGCACACGGAGTCCATGCGCCAGCTCCGACAACCACAGCTGACGGTTCCGATCCTGGCGGAGGGCGAGAAACCGACGCCGAACTCCACGGCCGAAATCGAGGAAGCGCCGTCGGAGGAGACCGAAACGGCCGCCGCACCCGAGCCTGAGGCCGAGGCAACCCCGGAACCGGCGGTGTCCGGGGATGGCGTGGTCCTGGCACCTGTTGATCCGGCGCTCCTGGAGTTCAAGGACGAAGCGAAGCTGCCGATCATCGCGCAGGACGGCCGGCGTGCCTGGTCGACCTATGCCCGGCCTTTCGATGTGGACGACACCCGGCCGCGCATCGGCATTCTGATCATGAACCTCGGCCTGGACCGCAAGCTGACCGACACGACCATTCAGCTGCTTCCGGGCGCGGTCACCCTGAGCTTCTCGCCCTATGCCGACAACCTCGAGCAATGGGTCGACGTCGCCCGTCGGTCGGGTCATGAGGTGTTCATGGACCTGCCGATGGAGCCGCTCGATTTCCCGCGGGACGACCCGGGGCCATCGACCCTGCTGACCTCGCTGTCGACAGCCGACAACCTGAACCGTCTCGAATGGGTTCTGGGCCGGGTTCCGGGGTATGTCGGGGTGACGACGTGGATGGGCTCGCAGTTCACCACGGTGGAAGACGCGATGATGCCGGTCCTGAAAGGCCTGAAGGATCGCGGCCTGATGATCGTCGACAGCCGCGGGTCGTCCCGCAGCATCGCAACCGAGCTGGCGTCTTCGATTCAGCTGCCGCGGGCGTTCAACAACCGGTTTCTCGATGCCATGCCCTCGATCGCGTCGATCGACCGCGGCCTGGCCGATCTCGAGGCGGTTGCACGAAGCCAGCAGGTGGCAATCGGGATCGCCCGCCCGCTCCCGGTCACCATCGACCGGGTTTCGCGGTGGAGTCAGGCGCTCGAGGCAAAGGGGTTCGTCCTGGCGCCGGTCTCGGCGATCGCGGACCGTCAGCGGCTCCGATAGGCAGCGCCGATGGCTCGCAAGACAGTCGACCCCGGCACGCTTCCCTATCGGCCTTGTGTCGGGGTCCTGCTGTTCAACGCGTCGGGACTGGTTTTTGTCGGCCGCCGCATCGGCACGCCTGATGGATGGCAGATGCCCCAAGGCGGGATCGACGAGGGCGAGACCGTTCGGGAGGCGGGACTGCGGGAGCTCGAGGAGGAGACCGGTACCGCCGACGCAAAGGTGGTAGCCGAAACCCGGGACTGGCTGACCTACGATTTGCCGTCCGAGCTGATCGGCAAGGTCTGGAAGGGGCGGTGGCGCGGCCAGCGGCAGAAATGGCTGGCCTGCCGTTTCACCGGCCGAGACGCCGATATCGACCTGGATACCGAACATCCGGAGTTCGATGCCTGGGAGTGGGTGGCGGTCGAGCGTCTGCCGACACTGATCGTGCCGTTCAAGCGGCCGGTCTACGAGGCGGTGGTCGCAGAGTTGGCGCCCGTGGTGGCGGCTGAGACCGGTGGCTGACGCCGCCGATTGCGCTTCGGGTGAACGGGCCTTTCGGTTCGAGTTTTCGACATTTAGCGGTGGATTTTGTGAATTCGGATCATCGTCGTAAACTCCACGTTAACGGTGGGGTGGTTTAATTGGTCCAGCCGCTTCCGTAACGGGCCGAATGGGAGAGCGGCCGTCAGTGGGGGACGGGCATGCGAGCCGACAATCAGCCTCAGACATTCGAACGGCGTGGAACGACCGTCCCGTTCCATGATCGCGACCTCGCGCATACGCGTGTGCGCGAGTATTTCCACGGCGAAGAGCGCCGGCTCGACGCGGTGATTCCGAACTATACCGGGGGGCGCCGCGGCGAACTGGTCGTGATGCCCTGGGAGAAGGTGGGCACTCTCGGGTCCCTGAATTCGCGGGACGAGGCGATCGTCGAGGCGGTGGCGCGGACCCGGAACACGCGCGACCTCGACCCGATCCGCATGCGCGAGCTGTGCCTGAAATGCGACGCCGAGCATGGTCTTGAGCCCGAAGTTCAGCAGCGGGCTGCGGAGATCGTGAAGCAGGACGAAGACGACAAGGCGATTGTGCGCCTGTCCTTCATCGCGGAGCTGACCCGGGAATGCGGCATCGAGCGCGGTGACCCGCTGATGATGCACGCCAACACCAAGACCCTCATGGAGCTGATGGGCCAAGATTCCGGCCGCTCACAGATCGATCTCGACCTGTTGATCGAGCGCGTCATGGTGTTCGCGGCCGAGCGGACCAACTCGACAGTCACCGACGTGAAGTCGTATCTCGATCCGCTGGTCGGCATGCTGACGCCGTTCGGCAATGTGACCGCCCCGGGCGAGGAGAAGAACAACGGCTTCCTCTACCTTCAGCACACCGACCTGATCGGGTTTCGCCAGGAACTCGATGCATACCAGCCGGAAGTCCGCGAGGAACTGGAAGGCGAGGTGATTCGGATCCTGGCGGCGGCGGACGAGTGCATCGCGTTCATCAACGGCCGGCTCGGCATTCTCAACGGCATGCTTGGTCAGCTGGCCGACATGTTCGATCAGAGCCTTGGGGTGGTCGACAAGCTCGAGGCGATCCGCCGCGACGTCGGATACGGGCTCGACGGCTGGGCCGACATGATCCAGGTCTGGCGCGATGCCTATCGCGGGCGCGAGGCGATCGGCGGCGAACTCGCGATGGAGCGCGCCATCCGGCGCATTGGCGGCTACGCCCCGCGGATTCCCTCCCGCGAACTCGATCCGGAGCACAGCATCCTGACCCGGGGGACGAAGTACGAGACCGCCAAGGTCAAGATGGTCCAGCAGATGCACAGCTGGGACAACGACCTGCCGGACTACGAACTCAAGGCGCGGTTCGAAAAAGCGCAGAAACGTGCGGGCGCCGACGCCGACACCGACGGTGAACCGAAAACGCCAGTCGGCAAACCGACCTGACCGGTTTCTCCTACTTTCGGATCCAGCGTCCGGCCGCGTCCATGATGAACTCACCGGCCTTCGCACGGGCGATCAGTTTCTGGCCCGCCAGGGCCTCGACCTGGTTGCGGGGAACGTTGTTGGACTGGGCGACGCTGTCATAGGCGGCGCGCCGGTCGGTGTTGACCCGATCGACCAGGGCTTGCGCCCCGGCCGGTGCGCCCTGCACCACGCCCAGGTACCCGTCGCGCCGTTCGCCGATCCAACCCTGGGCCTTGGCATCCTCCAATTCCCCCGCATCGGCTGGGCCCGGCGAGAATGTCACGACGGCGAGAACGGTTGCGGGGAGCAGGACGAGCAACTGTCGACGGGAGAGCGGCATCACGCGATCCTCAGAACAGGTCCGATTCGGTGTCGAACAGATCCTCCAGGTCGCGTTCGACGCGAATCCGGACTTCCTGTTCGATCTTGATGTTCAGGTTGATGGTGATCGGCTCCTTCGGCGGCTCCACGGTCAGGCGCGGCGAACACGCCATCACCAACCCGCCGGCGAGCGCCAGGGCCAGCCATCGATTAACCGCTTGGATCTCCGGCCTCCAGCTTGCGTTTGAGGACGTCCGACAGTCCGAGGGTCTGCCGGGCACTGAGGAACAGCTCGTCGAGCCGGCCCGACAGCGAGACATTGAGTGCGACGGGGTAGCCGTCGAAGAGATCCGGATTGGCACCGCGCACCCTGAGTTTCACATCGAACGTTTCGCCCGGCCGTCCGTTCGCCTCGATCTCGAATTGCTCGTAGACCAGGTTGCGAACGGCCTGCAGCAGGAGGCTAACCTCCTCACCGGCATCCCGCAACGCGGCGGGCGGTTCCGTGGGGCGGTAGCGCACGGTGCCGCCCGGAGTCGTCGCGGCGAGTCGGGCCTCCTCGAGCGACAGCCCCGACGCCGGGTCCCAGACCAGTGGCAGTTCTCCCGACAGGGATCCGCTCGCCGTCAGCCCCTCGAGATCGGTGACCTCGACCAGGCGGGCGGCGTCGATATCGGCGACCTGCAGGCGGACCGCGACCGGCGCCTCCGAGGCCAGCGGGACCTGAATGTCGGAAGCCGTGACCGTGCCGTCGGCGAAGCGCGCTTCGATCCGGTTCAAGGTCAGGGTGCCGGGATCGGTCAGGCCGAACGCAATCCGCGGCTCGGCGATCGGCAGGCCGATGTCTATCCCGGTGGCGCGGAACTCCTGATCCGGCGGGGTGGCCAGCGGGTCGACGCCCGAGATCGCCACTGCCCCGGTCATCTCGCTGACCGTGCCGAGCGATCCGGTGAAGGACAGTTTCTCGACCGCCAGCGTCAGAGGATTGTGCGGCGCCACGGCCGTTCCCGGCCAGGCGACGGTCCCGGCGAGAGCGATCTTTCCGGTGGTCTGGCGGAACAGGGCTGTGGCTGCGGGTGACAGATCGCCGGGCTGCAGGCCGCCCGGTACGAACACCAGGGGAAACAGGTTGATCTCGGCCAGGCCTTCGCCGGTCGCGAGATTGTGGCTGCCTTCGGCGTCGAGCACGAAGGCGCCGTCCGCACCCCTCAAGGTACCGCGGAATCCGAGGCCAGGCCGGGTCCGCCGCCAGACGTCGCCCTGGCCACGCAACGGCGTGAACCGGGGCGCGCGGGCCCGGTCCGCGACCTCCGTCGCCGTGAGTGACAGCCGCTCGAATGCGACCGACGCGTCCTCGATGCGGCTTTCCGCATTCAGCGTCAGTTCCGAGATCGCAAGCCCGCTTGGACCCTGGTTCTCTTCCTCAGAGCGCGGCTCGATGGCGACGGTCCCGGCGTCCAGCGAGACGGTGAGAGGTCCCGCGCCATTGGCAAGCGCCGAGCGGAGCGAGCCGGAGATCAGTGTGGCATCGACGCGCACGGGCTGGGACCCGCCTGTGGTGAGCCCCAGGGCTGGGATTTGGAACGCCAGTTCGGCGGCCAGGGGCGATTCCGCCGTTGGACGATACAGGACAGCCGGACGATCGACGGGCTGGAGGATGACTGTGATCGGTGTATCGACCAGCGCCGCGTCGGAGGCCGGTACGTCGGGAACAAGCACCCGGCCCGGACCCGTCAGGTAGAGGCTGGATACGCCGTTCCGGCGCTCCGCCCGCAGGGGCATCTCAATCGAGACGTCCTCAAACCCGGCGAGGTCGAGACGCCCGGTGAGCTGGCCGCGGGCCGACGCCGAATTGCGGTCGGCAACAAGCGATCCGATGGTCACATCAAGGTCATGGACCCGCCCGTCGGCCAGCGACAGGTCCTTTACCCGTGCCGTGCCGTCGAGCCCGGTGACCGAAACGCCCTCGGCCGTCAGCTCGAGGGTTGCGCGCGCCGTGAGACTGGCCTGCGCGCCGTCGGCGCCCGTTGCCCGGACCGGTCCGGCAATGGTGATCCGGGGTAGCTCAAACAGATCTTCCAGCAGGATGCCGAGACTGCGCGTCGGGTCACCGACCGTCACTTCGATCACCGGATCGCCGACCTGAAATCCGGTCAGAGCCGCGAGCGACCCGGCATCAACCGTCGCGGTCGCGGGCTCCACCGTTTCGACGGCCAGGCGGCCGAGCGCCAGCGCGGCTGCGAGCCGGGCGGTTCCGCGCGCCGCCGGTGATGTCGCCTCGACCGTGATGCCACCGGCGGCGACGGCTTGGTCCCAGAGGGTCCGGGGATCCTCAAGGCGTTCCGGAACCGTACCCCGCAATGTGCCTGACAGGTTGCCGGTGAGGCCGAGCGGTTCGGCGCGCCGGGCCGCCGCGGCCAGGCGATCGACCGTGTCGAGTTCAGCGCGAAGGTCGACGCTGAGCGGCCGTCGGCCACCGTCGCCGTCGGCGCTGGTCTCGATCGCGACCCGGATCGCGGGGGCTTGCGGGTCGCCCAGCCGCAACACCGTCGAAACGCCGAACGCGTCGTAGCGGAGCTGGATGGCCGGGTCGGCGATCTCGAGACCCTCGGCGCGTGCCTGACCGGCCGTGAGGTCGGCGCTGACCGTGGGCGCGTCGGCTGCGGGCAGGGCGATGGACGCCGCTCCCCGCAGTCCCGCGACGCTCAATGTCCCCTGGCGGGCGTCACCGTCGTTCAGGGTTGCCTGGAGCGTCGAAAGCGACGGGCTGAGCGATGCCTGGACCGCGCCAAGCGCGTCGGCGCGCCAGTCCGCGCCGACCAGCGCGACCCGGCCGTCGGCGGTGGCGCGGATCTCCTCGCCGCTGCGCCAGACTGCGCCGGTGCCCGTCGCCCGACCACTCGCCCAGCCGCTGAGCTGGACGGCGGCGTCGGAGAACCGGATGTCGGGAAATCCGGGGCCTTTCTCGTCCGTCCGCCCGGGACCCAGCGCGCGGAGCGGTTCCAGCGCACCCATCGTCACCGTGCCGTCGGATCCGATATCGACGCTCAGGACCGGGTGCAGGAAGGCGATGGCCTCGACCTCTCCCCTCAGCAGCCGACGCCAGTCATAGGAGACCTCGACCCGGGTCGCCGACAGCCCGTCGGGACCGTTCAGGTTGACGGCGGCGAGGTCCAGGCTCTCGGGGCTCAAGCCGTCGATGCGGAAGGCGAGGGAGTCGATGACCGGGGTGCCGGCCCACGTATTGACGGCGAACCGCACGGCGCGCGGCGCAAGAGTATCCCGTGCCAGCCAAAGAGCCGGCAGGACTACGGCGGCGATCAGGATCAGCCCCAGGAAGGCACGTCCCAGCCAACGCAACGGGTCACCTCATACGCGCGTCTGCGCGCCGGCACCGTCCCACCGGTGGGGCGTGGCCGGCTACGAATCACCCGCAAGTATGACAGACGGAAAAGGGCCGTCCAACGGACGGCCCTTTTCGGTTTCTGGGATCGACCGCGTTTGCCGTCAGGCGGCGGTCTTGGCCCGGATCATGGCCTCCAGCGTCGCGACCCGCCGTTCCAGCCGGTCCCGTTCGCCTGCATCAGTCACGTCCTTGAGGACGTCGCGGTTGTCGGTGATCTCCTTCTGGGCCGCCGCGACATCGATCTCGTCGAACGCGGTCGCGTCTTCGGCCAGCACCGTGCACCGGGTTTCCGTGACTTCCGCGAAGCCGCCGCCGACGAAAATGCGCTGAACGACCGAGCCGCCTTCATGGATGTCGATCACGCCGGGTGCCAGGGTCGAGATCATCGGCGCATGCCGGGGCAGGACACCGAAATACCCTTCGCTGCCGGGAACGACGACCATCTCCACGTCACGGCTGAGCACCAGCCGTTCCGGCGAGACGAGTTCGAACTGTGTGGTCTCCGCCATGGGAACCTTCCTCGGTTGCGCCGCCCCGGCCGGGTGTCTTTATCGCCCGGGGCGCCCGTCCTATTAGGCGGCTTCGGCCGCCATCTTCTTCGCCTTCTCGATGGCCTCGTCCATGCCGCCGACCATGTAGAACGCCGCCTCCGGCAGGTCGTCGTGTTCGCCGTCGACGATCTGCTTGAAGCCTTTGATGGTGTCTTCGAGCGACACCAGCTTGCCCGGCGATCCGGTGAAGACCTCGGCCACGAAGAACGGCTGGCTCAGGAAGCGCTGGATCTTGCGGGCCCGCGCCACGGTCAGCTTGTCCTCTTCGGAGAGCTCGTCCATGCCCAGGATCGCGATGATGTCCTGCAGCGACTTGTACTGCTGGAGAATCTCCTGAACCCGGCGCGCGACGTTGTAGTGGTCGTCGCCGATGATCCGCGGATCGAGCATGCGCGAGGTCGAGTCCAGCGGGTCGACCGCCGGGTAAATGCCGAGTTCGGCGATCTGGCGCGACAGCACGGTGGTGGCGTCCAGGTGGCTGAACGACGTGGCCGGCGCGGGGTCGGTCAGGTCGTCGGCCGGCACATAAATCGCCTGGACCGAGGTGATCGAGCCCTTCTTGGTGGTGGTGATCCGCTCCTGCAGGGTGCCCATGTCGGTCGACAGGGTCGGCTGATAGCCGACCGCCGAGGGGATGCGGCCCAGCAGCGCCGACACTTCCGAGCCGGCCTGGGTGAAGCGGAAGATGTTGTCGACGAAGAACAGCACATCCTGGCCTTCTTCATCGCGGAAGTACTCCGCCAGGGTCAGACCGGTCAGCCCGACGCGGGCACGGGCACCCGGCGGTTCGTTCATCTGACCGTAGACCAGCGCCGCCTTCGAGCCCGGGCCGTCTTCGACGATAACGCCGGACTCCACCATCTCGTGATAGAGGTCGTTGCCTTCGCGGGTCCGCTCGCCGACGCCGGCGAACACCGAGTAGCCACCATGCGCCTTCGCGACGTTGTTGATCAGTTCCATGATCAGAACGGTCTTGCCGACACCGGCACCGCCGAACAGACCGATCTTGCCGCCCTTGGCGTACGGCGCGAGGAGGTCGATGACCTTAATGCCGGTCACCAGGATCTCGGCCTCGGTCGACTGGTCAATGTACTCCGGAGCCGCGCGGTGGATCGGGAAGCGGGTCTTGGTTTCGACCGCCGGTCGCTCGTCGACCGGGTCGCCGACGACGTTCAGAATCCGCCCCAGCGTCTCCGGGCCGACCGGCACCGTGATCGGGCCGCCGGTGTCTTCGACGCCGCTACCCCGGACCAGCCCTTCGGTGGAGTCCATGGCGATGGTGCGAACCGTGTTCTCGCCCAGGTGCTGGGCGACTTCGAGAACCAGCGTGTTGTCGCCGTTTTTGGTGTGCAGGGCGTTCAGGATCGGTGGCAGATCGCCTTCGAACTGAACATCGACGACGGCGCCGATGACCTGCTGAATCTTGCCGGTTGCGTTGTTCGCCATGCTTTCAGCTCCTCGGTTGGGCGGCGGGCGCGGCCAGTGTTGGCCTCAAAGCGCTTCAGCGCCCGAGATGATCTCGATGAGTTCTTTGGTGATGTAGGCCTGACGCGTCCGGTTGTAGGTCAGCGTCAGCTTGTTGATCATGTCGCCGGCGTTGCGGGTGGCGTTGTCCATCGCGGTCATCCGCGCGCCATGCTCGCTCGCAGAATTCTCCAGCAGGGCGGCAAAGATCTGGGTCGCGACGTTGCGCGGCAGCAGCGCGCCCAGGATGCCCTCTTCGTCCGGCTCGAACTCGTACAGCGCCTTCAGACCGCCGTCTTCGTCCGCCGCCTCCTCCGGCAACTTGGCCGGAAGCAGCTGCTGCTCGGTGACGATCTGGGTCATCGCCGACTGGAAGCGGTTGAAGAAGATCGTGGCGACGTCGAACTCGCCGGCCTCGTACAGCCGGATCAGCTCGCGGCCGATATCGTCGGCGACGTCGAACCCTACAACGGTGCGCGCCACGTTCTCGCGTCCGCCGATGATCCGCTCGCCATGCAGCCGGCGCAGCTGGTCCCGGCCCTTTCGACCGACGGTCAGGATCTTGACGGTCTTTCCCTCGGCGAGCAGGTCATCGACCTTCCGGCGCGCAGCCCGCACGATCGACGAGTTGAAGCCGCCGCACAGACCGCGGTCGGCGGTCGCGACGACGATCAGGTGCACGTCGTCCTTGCCGGTTCCGGTCAGCAGCTTCGGGCCGTCGCTGCCGGACACCTTCGCACCCAGCGCACTGATCATGCGGTCCATCCGTTCGGCATAGGGCCGTGCGGCTTCGGCCGCATCCTGCGCCCGGCGCAGTTTTGCCGCCGCGACCATCTTCATGGCCGAGGTGATCTTCTGCGTCGACTTGACGCTGTTAATCCGGACTTTCAGGTCCTTGAGATTGGGCATGGTCCCGTCCGCTCCAGGTTTCCGGCTGTGGTCCCGGCGTTCGCGTCAGATCAGGCGAACGTCTTGGAGAACGAGTCCATGAACTCGGTCAGCTTGGCCGAGGTCTCGTCGGACAGCGCCTTCTCGTTCCGGATGGTCTCGAGCAGGCCGGCTTCCTTGCTGCGGATCTCCGACAGCAGCTGGCTTTCGAACCGGCCGATATCCGTGACGTCGATGTTGTCGAGATAGCCGCGCACTCCGGCGAAGATCGACACCACCTGCTCCTCGACCGGCATCGGGCTGAACTGGCTCTGCTTGAGCAGCTCGGTCAGACGCGAGCCGCGCGCCAGCAGACGCTGGGTCGAGGCGTCGAGGTCGGAGGCGAACTGGGCGAAGGCCGCCATTTCGCGGTACTGGGCCAGTTCGAGCTTGATGCTGCCGGCGACCTGCTTCATCGCCTTGATCTGGGCGGCCGAGCCGACACGGCTGACCGACAGACCGACGTTCACCGCCGGGCGGATGCCCTTATAGAACAGGTCGGTCTCGAGGAAGATCTGGCCGTCGGTAATCGAGATCACGTTGGTCGGAATGTAGGCCGACACGTCACCGGCCTGGGTTTCGATGACCGGCAGGGCGGTCAGAGACCCGGCGCCGTTGTCGTCGTTCATCTTCGCGGCGCGTTCCAGTAGGCGGGAGTGCAGGTAGAACACGTCACCCGGATAGGCTTCGCGGCCCGGCGGGCGGCGCAGCAGCAGCGACATCTGCCGGTAGGCTACGGCCTGCTTGGACAGGTCGTCATAGACGATGACCGCGTGCATGCCGTTGTCGCGGAAGAACTCACCCATCGCGCAGCCGGCATAGGGAGCCAGGAACTGCAGCGGTGCGGGCTCCGACGCGGTCGCGGCGACCACGATCGAGTATTCCATCGCGCCATAGTCTTCCAGGGTCTTCACGATCTGGGCGACGGTGGAGCGCTTCTGTCCGACCGCGACGTAGACGCAGAACAGCTTCTTCGACTCGTCATCGCCCGCGGCGTCGTTGACGCTCTTCTGGTTGATGAACGCGTCGACGGCGATCGCGGTCTTGCCGGTCTGGCGGTCGCCGATGATCAGCTCGCGCTGGCCGCGGCCGATCGGGATCAGGCTGTCGATCGCCTTCAGGCCGGTCTGCATCGGCTCGTGCACCGACTTGCGGGGCATGATGCCCGGCGCCTTCACCTCGACCCGCTTGCGCTCGACGTTCTCGAGCGGGCCCTTGCCGTCGATCGGGTTGCCCAGGGCGTCGACCACGCGGCCCAGCAGGCCGCGACCGACCGGGACGTCCACGATGGCGCCGGTCCGCTTGACCGTGTCGCCTTCCTTGATGTCGCGGTCATCACCGAAAATCACGATACCGACGTTGTCGGTCTCGAGGTTCAGCGCCATCCCGCGGATCCCGTTCGGGAACTCGACCATCTCACCGGCCTGGACCTGGTCGAGGCCGTAGACGCGGGCGATACCGTCACCGACGGACAGGACCTGCCCGACTTCGGCGACCTCGGCCTCGGCGCCGAAATTGGCGATCTGTTCCTTCAGGATTCCGGAGATCTCGGCGGCGCGGATTTCCATCAGCCAACCCCTTTCATGGCGAACTGCAGACGTTGCAGCTTGGTACGTAGCGAACTGTCGAGCATGCGCGAGCCGACGCGCACGATGAGGCCACCGATCAGCGACGGATCGACGGTCAAATTCACGGAGACTTTCTGGCCGACAACCTGACGCAGGGCGTCGGTCACGGCGGCGACTTCTTCATCGGACAGGGCGACCGCCGCGGTCACCTCGGCGGCAACCTCGCCGCGGCGGCGAGACAGCTCCTCGAGATAAGCGGTGATCATGTGCGGCAGGGCGAACAGCCGACGGTTGGCGGCCAGCACACCCAGAAACTTGGCGGTCAGTGCGTGGGTGCCGGCCTTCTCGCAGATCGCCGCCACACCTTTGGTCTGCTCGTCACGGGACAGAACCGGCGAGCGGATCAGGCGGACGAAGTCATCGCTTTCGGCGATCAGTTGGCGCAATCCGGCGAGGTCTCCAGCGACGTCGTCCAGCACCTTCTGATCGTCCGCCAGCTCATAAAGGGCCAGCGCATAGCGAGCGGCGAGGCCTTTGGATTGCGAAGCCACGTGAGAGTGCCCCTTCGTCTTCGGTACCGGTTCCACCGAACTCGTTGAAATGGTTTAGTTTTTTGTATCCCGGTCACGCAGAAAAAACAGCCGACCCAGCCCACCCCGGTCAGCGCGGCGCCTCTCTAGCACACGGGTTTGGGGGGTGCAAGACGGTGCACCGGAAGCTCGTGTCTGAGTCTGAGCCCGGTGGGCAACGATACCCGGGGAATGGCTATCCACCAAATTGGTCAAGACGGCCTGCCCGAGGTCAAAGGCCAACGTTTGTGTGTCGGCCCAGGCGGCCAGCGGGGACACTCGCCCGATCGGCGGCGCCCTGCAATCCGACCGGTGTGCTGGGATTCCGCTAATTCAGAGACGAATTGTTCAAGACATTTAGTGATCGGAAGTTGTTGGCCGGAATGAGCGAAGTGCTCATACAAATCGAGTTCAAGACAATTTGGCGTCGTATAGAATCTCCGCACAGCAATTTATTGTGTGGGGTGCGATATGAATGTTTCAAAACACGCAGATGATCCTTGGGGGGCCGGCGATCGGATTGCGGCACTGGACTACTGGAACGCGGCCAATGATCTGCTTTTCCGATCCGGATACACCGCCGCGATCCGACACGATCTCGACGCATGGGCCGACTATGTACGCTCCCAACCGACCGCACCAATCGTCAACCCGACGCTGGATCCGGCCTGTTCGGACCTGCACGGGCGGAACTCCATGTGGCTCGATATTCGCCGTCACGACGGTCGTCGCGCGGCGGTGGTGGCAAATCGCGTGATGGACTGCGGTGATTTTGCCGAGGATTTCGCCAACGGCTACGTTCACTACGCGCGCCCTACCCCGGAAGATCGCATGAAAGTCCGGGCCGAGGTGCCCCGAGGGTTGCTCTCGGGCCGGGTGGGGCATGCCGGTGGGTTGTTCGTGGAAGATCACGCGAAGAAGCAGAGGTTTCCCTGGCTGACCTCGCCACTGATGAGAGCTTATTCGATTCTCACCTGGGACGTGGATCGTCAGTGCGGTGCTATCTTCGGCAGTTTGAAGGCGGCCGGGTTTGCGACGGACGCCTATCGGTTCAAGGATTGCTGGCTGGCCGTCGACGGCTGGTTTCCGCCAGCTAAGAAGATCGCCCAGGTCTGGATCATGCACATCGACCGAGCGGAAATCGTCGAGCAGCTCAGACTAGACGCTGCCTGGATAATGGCTGATCGCAACAAGAAGCTTGTCGATCTTGCGGCCATCATCGGCGAGCGGAAGAAGCAGGCGGCGATACTTGGTCCGGCAACCCAGGTGGTCGGTCGAGACGTCGGTTAGCAGAGGGACGGCCGCAGCTTTCGCCATAGCATAGCTGCGGCCGACGAAGTTCCTGAAACCCGATACCGGAATATCACCGACGAACCGGGGGCGACGCACTTGGGAACCGGCGACTCGGGTGGCGGCGGCGAACTTCACAAAGCGATAGCTGTCGGGGTTGTCCGCCGCCACGTCAATAATATGGCACAGCCCGAACAGCTCGGCGTCGACCAAGGCATCTGCCGTCACCTGGTCAGGTTTCAGGAACTGGGTTTGCCGGCGCGCTTCCAGGGCGGAGAGGAGCTGGAGCAGGCGGTTGTCCGGTCCGACGACCACGTGCATCGGGTCGATCGCGCTGGACCTCAGCGCCGAGCGCAACGGGACCGTGACTGAATCGGTGCGCTCTCCATCCCCCTCGAAGCGCCCGGCAACGGCATCAGCGACCATTCATCCACTCTGCCAGAACAACGGTCAGGTTCAAATTGTCGAAGGGCATGATGCACAAGAGAGCGGTGCCGTTGAGGCCTCGCCGCCAACCCTTGCGGAAGGAGGCAGTTGTGCGCCCTGCGCCATCGTAGGCCGCGCCGCGGACGACCGTCATGAGGTCGTCGTCGATCAGGGCGCCCCGGAACTCGACCATGCCGTCATGAATCAGATCCGGGTCGCGCGAAAGCGCGACGGCTTTGTCCCCGAACAGATCTGCGCAGCTCTCCAGGTCCAACCGATCGCACGTGCTGCGATGGTTCATCCACGCGAGATAAGCGAGCCCAAACCAGTCGGGCACGCCGCCGTACTCCAGTTCTCTGACCTCCACAGTCCCCAGGCCAGCGCCGGGGAACTGGATAAGATTGTTGCCCACAGTCCCTCTCCGAGTGTGGCGGTACACTGTCTTAATCAGCATTGGTTGTCACGCTTCCTGCTATCTGCCCTCTCGGTTGCCATCCAGGATCGACCGGCCGCGGCGTATAGATGCATCGGCCTGCCCGCTTTCTGGCGCGGATCGCTCGAGTTTCCTTGTCGTCGTCACCACACCGCTCAACGGTCGTCCGCGACCTGGCCAGAGTACTGCCTGCCTCGGTAGCCCTATAGATGATCGCGACAGCGTCAGGTCGCCGCCGCCGTCAGCCAGGGCCAGCGCGCCTGATAGCTGGCGATCTTCTCCCGTGCGCGCGGCGGGTTCGGGGTATGCGGGTTGGCGGTCAGCCGGCCAGCATAAAGATCGTTCAGGCCATAGGGCGCGTAGAGCTCGCGGTCCGGGGTCAGTCCGACGCAGGTGCACGACACCTGAAAGCGGTCGATCCCGTCCCGTGCCCGCTCGACCGGAGGGTAGGGCGCGCCGAACTTGGCTTCGAACCAGATCGGGACCCGCTTCTGGTTCTTGAACTCGATCTCGACCGCCAGGTCGGCGAACAGAGGTGCGGCGCGTCGGATCACCGCGTCTTCGGCCTCCCAACTGGTGTCCTCATCCCAATAGAAAACGTCGTAGTCCTTGACGTTCTCGCCGGGTGGTCGGCCGGCAATCCGGTTCCAGACCGCCTGATACAGGCATCCCGCGACCAACCACGGTTGATCCACCTCCAGTGCCGGAAGCCGGTCCAGGATGAGGGCATTGACCGGGTTGGCCAACGCGTCCTCGACGAACTGGACGCCCTGGATCGATCGACCCTGGTCGTTCATTCGGCGGCGGCCCGCACGTGCACCCCGCCGCGTGGCCCGGTGTTAAGACGGTCGGCAAAGGCTGGTGCCAGGGCGCGGCCGTTGTCCACGTTCAGCCAGACCCGCCAGAGATCCCGCCGGCGCTCCGGCTCCGGCCAGTCCTCGAAGGCCGAGCGGGCGTGCAGGATCGAGTGGTTGGACAGCAACTGAATATCGCCCTGTTGGAAGACCATGTCGTAGCGGAACGGCGCCGACATCGCGATCTCGCCAACTGCCTGCACGGCCGCGAGAGCGGTCCCTTCCAGAGGGCTGCCGGCCTTGCGCATCCCGTCGATGATGGTCTTGCCGTTGTAGCGGCAGGATAGTCGGCCGCCGTACCAGGAGAAGACAGGAACCCGGTTGAACGTGGTCTCGTTCGGATCGTCGGTCACGCCCTCGCCGCGCAGGTCGAAGTGAAACCCGCCCATCAGATGCGGCAGGTACTCCGGGTGTTCGGCCTGGATGTAGTTGAACACGGCCGGCGATGAGGCCACTAGGCTTTCGCCGCCTTGCTTGGCCGGGTGCCGGCACAACAGGCCGACCACGTCGCTGGCATCGCAATGCGCCTTGAGCTCGGCTTTGGTCGTATAGCCGCGCACGTTATTGGCCTGGTAGCTGCGGCCGGTGTCGCGGACGTGGCCGATCAGCTGGCCCTGCGCGTTCTGCGGGATCGGCGTGCCGAGGTGGACCGACAGGCCCCAGTAGAGGGCCATCAGCGCGGTCTCGTCATAGGACGTGGGGTCGAGGCCGCGCACCAGAACGAAGCCGCGGCCGTATTCGATGGTGTTTGCCCAGCTGGCGATCGTGTCGGCCAGCGAGCCGAGCGGGAAATCCTCGCGCCGGAAATGGAACGCGGTCAGGCCGCGGGCGAGCACGGTCTCCACCGCCCGGTCGATCTGGGCCCGCCCGTCCGCGTCGAGCGAATGGATCCAGCCGGTGTCCCGCTCCAGGTCGGCGGCCAGCCAGCACGCCGGGTCGTCGACGGGGCCGTCCGGCATGGAGATCATGGGGGTCTCTGTCATTGTTTTCTCCCGGGTTTCCGCCCGGCCGGTTGCACCGGCTCCGTTCTTCGCGGCTATGATAGGCCCGCGCTCGCGCCCTGGGGAGGAGTGCCGGGGGCGCGGCCGGCTGCACGATCTCAGGCTGAACGATCTCAGGCTGGGCGGCCGCAAGACGGGGAGGCAGTTGTTCTTGCAACAGGTCGGGCTTTGGGCGCTGACCCTGGTTCTGGGGGCGGCGGGCGGTTTCGCGTTCTCGATCCTGGGCGTGCCGCTGGCCTGGCTGCTCGGCAGCCTGGCGACGGTCGCGGCGGCAGGTCTGCTGGGGGGCCGTCTGGCCATGCCGCCGGGCGGGCGCCAGGTCGGCCAGGTTCTGCTCGGGTCGGCCATCGGACTGACTTTCACGCCGGCGGTCGCCGCCTTCGTGGCCGGATTTCTGCCGATCATGGTTGGCTGCGCCGTGCTGTCGATCGGCTATGGCGTGGTCGCCGGCCTGGCGCTAAAGCGCACCGCCGGGACCGATCCGGCGACCGCGTTCTTTTCCAGCGTTCCCGGCGGTGTGGTCGAAATGTCGGTCCAGGCCGAGCGCTATGGCGGTGACACCGCGTCGGTGTCGCTGGCCCAGTCGCTGCGCATCCTGCTCGTGGTTACGACGATCCCGCCGGTGGTGACGATCCTGGGGCTGACCGGCAGCGATCCGTTCGATCCGGTCAGCCTGCCGTTCGATCCGGCCGGATTCCTCGCTCTCATGGCAGGCTGCACCCTGCTCGGCTGGGTCGCCGGGCGGCGCCGGATCGCCAATGCCTGGTTCCTCGGGCCGATGATCGTCGCGGTTGCGGTCTCGATCTCCGGCACCGTGCTCTCCGGCGTTCCGACGGAACTGGTCAACGCCGCCCAGGTGGTGATGGGGGCCACCCTCGGTCTGCGCTATCAGCGTGATCGTGTGCTGGCCTTGCGCCGGTTTCTGCCGCCGGCCCTGCTGTCGACGGTGATCCTGGTCGGCCTCAATGTCCTGACCGGCGTCGTCATTGCGATCGCCGTCGACCTGCCGATCGCAACCATGGCGCTCGCGCTGTCGCCCGGCGGCATGGCGGAGATGAGCATCACGGCCAAAGTCCTGCAGCTCGGCGTTCCGATCGTGGTCGCCTTCCACGTCGTGCGGATCTTCCTGGTGATCGCGTTCACCGGCCAGGTCTACCGCCGGCTGTTCCAGCGCGGCACCTGAGGTTTGCCCGCCGGGCAATTCCATCGGACGCGGATCTGCTCTAGATCGGATCACGGTTTGACGGAAACTGAAATGTTTCCGCCAAATCGTGTGAATCCGATCTAAATCAGAGAGTTAGAGCAGATTCACCGGTCTGTATGGATTGCGTTTGGCAATTCCATCAGACGCGGATCTGCTCTAGCCTGCACCGCTCAATAAGAGGCACCAGCGTGTCGCCCAAATGACCCCGGAGGAGACGATGTCCGCGACCCAACCTATCGATGTCACCGCCACCCTTGGGGCGTTCGCCGCCGGGCTTCGGCTGGAGGACATTCCGGACACGGTGGTCGCCCGGGCGCGAACCCTGGTGTTCGACACGGTCGGCATCGCGGTGCGGGCCCGCCACGAGGCCGCGTCAACGCCGAGCCTGTTGGCCGGGCTGCGGGCGCTGGGTTACGGGCACGGGTCCGCCCGGGTCATCGGCGATCCCGACGGATGGACGCCGCCGGCGGCCGCTCTGCTGAACGGGGCGCTGGCCCACAGCCTGGACTTCGACGACACCCACGCCGCGGGATCGATCCATCCTTCCGCGCCTATCGTGCCGGCCGCCCTGGCGGCCGCGGAGATCGCCGGTGCCGACGGCGCGACGACGCTCGCCGGGATCATCGCCGGCTATGAGGTCCAGATCCGGCTTTCGCTGGCCCTGAATCCCTCCGACCACTACACCCGCGGGTATCATCCGACGGCCACCTGTGGCGCCTTCGGAGCCGCCGCGGCGGCCGGCCGGGTGCTCGGGCTCTCGGGCGAGCGGATTGCCGCCAGTTTCGGAATCAGCCTGAGCCAGGCGGCGGGCAGCCTGGAGTTCCTGGCCGAAGGGGCATGGACCAAACCGTTCCAGGTCGGCTGGGCCGCCCATAACGGCCTGGTCGCCGCCCGGCTGGCGGCCGAAGGGTTCAAGGCGCCGGCCCGCGGAATTGAAGGTCAGCGCGGCTTTCTGAACGCCTACGCGCCGAGCGCCGATCCGGCCCGCGCGGTGGCCGGGCTGGGCGAGACCTGGGAAACTCTGGAGATCGCCGTCAAACCTTACCCGTCCTGCCGCTACAGCCATGCGGCGATGAATGCGGTCAGCGCGCTCCGGGCGGCCAACGACATCGCCGACAGCGAGGTCACCGCCATCCGGGTCGGCCTGCCGCAGACCGGCATGGGGCTGATCGCCGACCCGATCGAGGCCAAGCACAATCCGACCTCGATCGTCGACGGACAGTTCTCGATGCCGTTCCTGGCGGCCGCGGTGCTGCGCCAGGGCAGCTTCGGGTGGGACGATTACAACAGCCATCTCGGCGACCAGGCGACGCTGGATTTGGCGCGCAAGGTGACCTGCGCCGTCGATCCGCGCTGCGAGCAAGCGTTCCCGGCCAACATGTCCGGGGCGGTCGCCATCGAGACGGCCCGCGGCACCTTCGAGAGCTTCGTCGAGGTGCCCAAGGGCGAGCCGGACAACTGGCCGACGGATGCCGAGCACCGGGCCAAGTTCGACGCCCTGGTCGGCCCGTGCCTGCCGGCGGAGAAAGTGTCCGCACTCGCCGAGGCGCTGCTGTCGCTCGATGAGCAGCCGTCGATTGCGGCCGTCCTCGACCTGGCCCGGCCGACCCCCCAGGTCGTGCGCGCCGCCGGCGAGGAGTAGCCCGTGGCGTCTGCATCTCAGGGAGCGGCGCCGGAGCATGGCCGCTGCTACGAGGACTTTGCCGTCGGCGAGGTCTACGAGCATTGGCCCGGCCGCACCATCAACGAGACCGACAACACCTGGTTCACCCTGCTGACCATGAACACGCACCCGGTTCATTTCGATGTGGAAATGGCCAAGGGGAGTGAGTTCGGCCAGTTGCTGGTCAATTCCTGCCTGACCCTGTCGATCGTCGCCGGCATGAGCGTGCGCGATACATCACAACGGGCAATCGCCAATCTCGGCTGGACCGACATCAAGCTGCCGGCGCCGGTTTTCGTCGGCGATACCCTGTATGCCTCGTCGCAGATCCTGGAGAAGCGCGAGTCCAAGTCGCGCCCCGGCCAGGGCATCGTCACCTTCACCACCACCGGTCGCAAGCAGGACGGCACGGTGGTCATGACCTACACGCGCACCATTCTCGTACCTAAGCGTGAGACCACCTGAGGACAGACCGATGGCCGTCGCCGAGACCCCCGAAACCGGCACAGAAAAGGACACCGCGGCTGAACAGGAGCAGGAACGGCTGATCCTGGACGCCGTCGACCGGTTTCTGGAGCGCGATGTCCGCCCGGTCGCCCACGACCTGGAGGCGCGGGATGAATATCCGCACGAGATCGTGGCGCGCATGCGGGATCTCGGCCTGTTCGGGGCGACCATCGGCGAGGAGTACGGCGGGCTCGGGCTGTCGGCCTCGACCTACACCAAGATCGTCGAGCGGGTGTCGGCGGTCTGGATGTCGGTGTCCGGCATCTTCAACAGCCATCTGATCATGGCCCAGGCCGTCGAGCGGGCCGGCACCGAGGAGCAGAAGCGCAAATGGCTGCCGCGGTTCGCCAGTGGCGAGCTGCGGGGCGGCATCGCGCTGACCGAGCCGGATGCCGGGACCGACCTGCAGTCGATCCGTACCCGCGCCGCGGCTGATGGCAACGGCTATCGGGTCAACGGCACCAAGACCTGGATTTCGAACTCCGTCGAGGGCTCGGTGCTGGCTGTGCTGGTCAAGACCGACCCCGAGGCCGAGCCGCGCCACCGCGGCATGTCGCTGATGCTGATCGAGAAGGGCGACGGCGTCCGGGTGTCCCGCAAGCTCGAGAAGCTCGGCTACAAGGGGATCGATTCCGGCGAGCTCCTGTTCGAGGACTGTTTCGTGCCGGGCGAGAACCTGATCGGCGGCACCGAGGGCCGCGGCCTGCAGCAGATCCTGGGCGGGCTCGAGCTCGGCCGGATCAATGTCGCGGCCCGGGGTGTCGGCATCGCCCGCGCCTGCCTCGAAGAATCGGTCCGCTACGCCCAGCTGCGCCAGACTTTCGGCAAGCCGATCGCCGAACATCAGGCGATCCAGTTCAAGCTGGCCGATATGGCCACCCAGTGCGAGGCGGCCCGGCTGCTGGTGGAGCAGGCGGCGCGGGCCTACGACCTGGGCGAGCGCTGCGACATGGAGGCCGGCATGGCGAAACTGTTCGCCACCGAGGCGGCGATCCACAACAGCCTGGAAGCCATGCGCCTGCACGGCGCCTACGGCTACGCCAAGGAGTTCAACATCGAGCGCTACTACCGCGACGCCCCGCTGCTGGCGATCGGCGAAGGGACGAACGAGTTGCAGCGGATCATCATCGCCCGGCAGCTGGTGGCGCGGAACCCGGCCTGACCCTTCGACACGCCCTTCGGGCTGCTCAGGGCGAGGTCATTTATCTCGATGCGGTCATTACCTCTGACCTCGTCCTGAGCAGCCCGAAGGGCGTGTCGAAGGGCTATCCCGCGGCGTCGATGGTTTCCTGCTGACGCTCGTGGACGTCCTCCGGCCAGCGCGACTTGATGAAGGCCAGGATTGCCCAGATGTCGGCATCGGCGAGCAGACTCTCGTAGGCGGGCATCTCGTTGCGGTAGCTCGGCGGCGAGAACGGCTGTCCGCCGAATTTGGTGATGTCGAACATGTCGCGGTCGGTGAGCCGCCAGATCGGGGCTGTGCCTTCCAGCGGCAGGGCCGGCCGGCGGCCGTCCGGAAACTCGCCGTCCCAGCCTTCCTGTCCGGCGAGATCGGCGCCGTGGCAATAGGCGCAATGCTGGTCGTACAGCGTATGTCCGAGACCCACCTGCGCCAGGTTGGTGTGGTCGGCGGCGGTCGACGTCGTGCTGGAATAGCGTTCCCAGAACAGCGATCCGGCGGTGATCGAGGCGCCGATCAGCATGGCGGCCGCCAGAAACCGGCCGCGCGGCCCGAGCTTGCGGCTGAGGTCGCCGACCAGGCCGGTCCGGGGAACTTCCTGCGCCGTTTCCTCTTCGACGAGACCCCGCAGGCGTCGTTCGGGACCGAGGGTGCGGCCCGGGTCGCGCGGGATCCGGGCGTCCAACCGGGCCTGAAGGCGTTCACGGCGGCTGCCGGGGCCGCTTCGCGGCGGTTTCATCGGCGCGTCCCTCCGTTTCGGTCAGTCGAGTTCGACGACTTTCGGGGTGCCGAAGACATCGTCAAGCCAGGGCGGGCGCGACAGCCCGTCACGCACCGCGGCTTCCATCGCAGCCTCGGCCGTGCGGACCTGATCCAGCTTGTCGGCGACCGCGTCGATCTCGCCACGGGGCACGATCACCACGCCATCACGATCGGCCAGGACCAGGTCGCCCGATCGCACGGCGACCCCGCCGCAGCGGATGTCGAGTCCGATCGACCCGGGGCCAACCCGGGCTGGCGAATTGGGCGAGACGCCGGTGTGCCAGATCGGCAGGCCGGCGCCTTCGATGCCGTCCTGATCGCGGACCGTGCCGTCGGTCACCAACCCGATCGCGCCGGCGTTGCGCAGCATGCCCGCCAGCAGATCGCCGATCAGCGCGGTCTCGCGGTAGCCGTCGGTGGTGCACACCACGACATCGCCCGGTTGCAAGACGTCGAGGCAGGCCAGCAGTGCCAGATTGTCGGCCGGGGCGGCAAAGGCGGTGAGGACCGGGCCGGCCATCGACACGCCGGGCGCGATCTGCGGCTTGATCGAGGTGTCCATGGCGCCGCGCCCACCCATGCTGTCGACGCACTGGGCGGTGCCGGCCCCACGAAACCGGCGGAGCTGTGCCTCACTGGGGCGGGGAAAGGAGCGGCGGACGGTGAGTACGGGCGGATCTTCAAGCATGATCAACTCTCGGAACGGGAAAACAGCGCGTCAAGGGCGGCCGCGCAGGCCTGGGGTTCTTCTTCGGCCAGGAAGTGCCCGCAGTCCAGTCGGATGGTATCGACATCATCGGCCCAGCGGCGCCAGACGTCGCCATGGCTTTCGGCCGACTCCTTGAGGTACCGCGCGCCCCACAGCATCACGCACGGACAGGAGATCCGGCCGCCGGCGGCTTGGGTCTCCTCGTCATGCCGGACATCGATGGTCGCCCCGGCCTGATAGTCGGCGAACATCGCATCGACGACGGCCGGGTCCCGGTACGTGTCGCAATAGGCCTGGACGGCGTCCGGGTCCAGGCGATCGCGGTGGCCCGCCCAACGATCGATCAGATGGCCGACATAGCCGGGCCCGTCGCGGTTCAGCAGGTCACGCAGAAACGGATCACGCTGGGCCAGCAGCAGCCAGTGATAGCCGTCCAGGGCCGCCCGCCAGTTCATGCGGTTCCAGACCTCCAGGGTCGGGATCACGTCGAGAATGCCGAAACTCGCAACCCGGTCCGGCAGATCGAGGGCCATGCGATAGCCGATGCGCGCCCCGCGATCGTGACCGGCGAGATGAAAACGGGCATGGCCGAGTTCGGTCATCAGCCCGGCGCAGAGCCTGGCAAGGTTGCGCTTGGCGAAGGTCTCGGGGCTGGTCGCCGGCCCGCGGCTGGCACCGTATCCCGGCGTGTCGGGCACCACGACGGTGAACCGTTCGCTTAGCAGTGGGGCCAGCCGGTTATAGGCGAGGTGGGTCTGGGGAAAGCCGTGTAGCAGCAGGACGGGCGGGCCCGATCCGCCGATCTTCACGTTGAACGCGGCATCCTCCACCCGCACTTGGCGCGTCTCAAACCCCTCGAACATGACCCCTCCGCTGTGGTTTCGGGGCACCATGCATCGACCGTGACGCCGGTTCCAGTATGGTGTCGATGTCATGCCGAAGGGCGCACTCCAGGAGAACCCATGACCCGGGAGCGGATCGATCGGGCCGTCGGCTACCCCTACCGCGCTCACGGCGAGGATTTCCTGTTCACGGGCGGCCGGGCCGAACCATTGCCGGACGCCGTCGCGTTCGACACCCTGACGCCGGTGGTCGCCGTCGGCTCCAATCGTGCGCCGGAGCAGCTGGCCCGCAAGTTCGACGGTATGGCGGTCAGCATTCCGGTCACGCGGGTGACGGCACGCCATGTCGACGTCGTCCATGCCGCCCACATGGCCCGCTACGGTGCGATTCCAGCGACGCTGGCACCATCGGAAGGGACCGAGGTCGAGCTCTGGATCACCTGGCTCGACGCCGTCTGCCTCGACCACATGGATGCCACGGAATCCGTGGGCGTGAACTACGACCGGGTTTTCGTGGCGCTCGAGGTTGTGGAGACCAGACGTGCCGCACCCCTGCGGGTGCTGTCCTATGCGGCCCGGCGTGGCTATCTGGCTTTCGAGTCCGAACCTGTGGCGCTGGCGGCCGTGCCCGCGCGCGGCCGGCGGTTTCCCGCCCTGCACCAGCACGACGTGCTGAGCCGTCTGCATGCCGACCATGGAAGGGACGAACCCTTCGAGGACTGGCTGTTGGCGCATATCGGAGAGGCCGGCGCGGGGCGGCGGCAGGGTCTGACCCGATCGCTGGCCATAACCGCGATCAGACCGGGCGGGGGCCCAAAAGGGGTCGCTTCCGACTGAGCGTCGCAGGCGCCCGCGTCAGTTCATGACCCGCAGGCTGTCAACATCGTACTCGTCGAACCTGGGTCGGCATACCGCCCGCTCCGCCTTGGCCAGGGCGCCGTCCTCGTTGCTTGCCCCCTCATTGCAAAGCGCCTCGTTGCTGGCGCGCAAGCGGCGCAGCAGGACCTTCAGCAACGCGACCAGACCGGGTTCGGCCTGTGCGAGCAGGCGCGCGAAGTTCTGTTCGGTGATGATCTGAGTCACGGTGGTCTTGGCGGCGCGTGCGGTCGCGCTACGGGGCGAACAGTCGATCAGGCCCATCTCGCCGATCAACTCGCCCTCGCCGACCGTGGCCAGGACGACCTCATTGCGCTCGCCCTCGTTGCGAACGATCTCGATCGCCCCCTTTTCGATCATGAAGACGGCCCACGCGTCCTCCCCTTCGCGGAACAGGATCTGGCCCGGATAGTAGACGCGACGATCGAGAACTTGGGTCTTCCGCATGCTGCATTCCCTCTGCGACCAGGGGGAAATAGGGCCGCATCCGCGGGTTGCACAGGGTTTGCCCGTACACGCCACGTCACCCTTTCGTGAGCCGGTTGTGAGGGTGTCGGTCCGGGCGCCCCGGGATCAGTCCGGGTCGACCCGCCAGACCATGGTCCGGCGCAGATCGCTGTCCTCCAGCTCACGCGGTGTCGGAACGGCGTATTCCGCCAGCGCGGTCAGACCGTCGGTCGGCCGGTAGCTGCGCCCCGGATCACCGAGCAGGACTGTCGCTCCTGCCCGGGCGTGCCGTCGGAGCCACGCGATCATGCGCTCTGCCATCGGCTTCTCGTAGCAGACGTCGCCCGCGGTCACGACATCGTACAGCGGCTCGCCGCCGTCGGAGACGACAGGCTCGTCCAGCATGTCGCGCTCGATGACCTCGAGCCCGGCTTCCAGGTCGTTGGCCTGCGCGTTCAGGGTGATGGCTGCAGCGGCGAACGGATCGATCTCGTTGGCGACGACGTGGGCGGCGGAGACCCAGAGTGCGGCGACGGAGACAATTCCGCTGCCGGCTGCCACGTCGAGCACCCGCTTGCCGGCGACCGTGTCGGGGTGGTCGATCAGGTAGCGTGCCAGGGCCTGTCCCCCGGCCCAGGCGAAAGCCCAGTACGGCGGCGGCAGGTCTTCCTGGGCCAGCTCCTCTTCGGTCTTCTCCCACAGCGGCACCGCCCGGTCAGCCAGGTGCAGGCTGAACTCCGGGACCAGGGAGGCCGGCTTCAGCACCGTGTTCTCGCGGACGAACCGCCCGGGGTCCGGCATCAGCCGAACGCGAAGGCGAGCGCGACCAGCAGACCGGTATCCCGGTTCGACCGGAAGATCCGCATACAGCACTGCGGATCGTCGATATCGGTGGTGCGGATCTGCCAGGCCAGATGGACGGCGGCAGCGGCGAGCCCCAGGTAGGCGAAGAGGCCGAGCTCGGCGACCCCGGCGGCCAGGACCAACAGGACGATGGTGATCGCATAGAAGGCGATCAGCGCCGGTTTCGTGTGCGCGCCGAGCGCCAGGGCCGAGGACCGCACGCCGACGATGGCGTCGTCTTCCTTGTCCTGGTGGGCATAAATGGTGTCGTAGCCCAGCGTCCAGAAGAACCCGGCCGCATAGGCGAGCGCCGCCGACCAGGACAGGGTCTCGGTGACTGCCGCGAAGCCGAGCAGGGCGCCCCAGTTGAACGTCAGACCGAGCACCGCCTGCGGCCAGTCGGTGACCCGCTTGGCGAGCGGATAGGTGAACACCAGAACCAGGACCGCGGCCCCGACGGCCCAGGACACCATGTTGAGCTGCAGCAGCACCGCCAGGCCGAGACAGAGCTGGAAGACCAGGAAGCCGAGCCCGCCGCGCAACGAGACCGCACCACTGGCCAGCGGCCGGGTGGCGGTGCGGGCGACCCGTCGGTCGGTGTCCCGGTCCATCAGGTCGTTGACCGTACAGCCGGCCCCGCGCATGACGAAGGCGCCGATCGCGAACAGCACGACCAGGCGCAGCATCTCGATCGCGTCGGGCGCCGCCGCCTGCCAGCCGAGCGCCAGACCCCACAGGCAGGGCAGGAACAGCAGCCAGGTGCCGATCGGCCGGTCCAGGCGCGCGAGGCGGGCATAGGGCCGCCAGGCTGCAGGCAGCCACCGGTCGACCCAGTTGCCCGTCGGAATGTCGCTGGCGCCGCTCAGATCCCGATCGCTCATCGGTCTGTCATACGCAACTTATCGGGTCGACGGAACCGGCCCCGTGGCACATCGACGTTGTGTCGCACGGAGACTGCGCGTGTCAGGTGGTGCGCACCGGATAGGCGCTCGGCACCCGGTCGACCGCCGCCAGAAGGTCGGGCCGCACCGACTCGACCCAGTCCTGGACCAGCCGGCGCGCGATCGAGTCGCGGCGTGGCAGGAACTTGCCCAGGCTCTCGAAATCCGCCAGCTGCTCGATGGTGAACCACTGGGCGTCGCCCAGTTCGTCGTCATTGTGCCGGATGTCGAAGGACTTGGCCTCGGCATGGAAGCCGAGCATCAGCGAGGACGGGAACGGCCAGGGCTGGGAGGAGTGGTAGCGCACGGACCGGACATCGATGCCGCTTTCCTCCCACACTTCACGGGCCACCGCTTCCTCGAGGGTCTCGCCCGGTTCCACGAAGCCGGCCAGGGTTGAGTACATACCCTCCGGCCAGACTTTCTGACGTCCGAGCAGGCAGCGCGTGCCGTCATGCACCAGCATGATCACCGCCGGGTCGGTGCGCGGGAAGTGCGGGGCCCGGCAGTCCGCGTTGCTGCAGGTCCGTTGGTGGCCGCCCTTGACGCTGTCGGTCGGTGACCCGCAGACACCGCAGAACCGATGGCGCTGATGCCACCACATCAGGCCGCGCGCATAGGCCAGCACCGACCCCTCGAAGCGCTCGAGCAGCGGGCCGACCCGGCGCAGGTCCTGGAACACGCCATGGGCGGCCAGGATGTTGATGATGTCGGTCTCCTCCAGCGGCGACAGATCAATCGCCACGTGGGCGATGCCGTCGCGTTCGCCAAGGAAGGCCGTCAGATCCGAGAACCGGAGCAGGCCGCGGTGATCGTCGACCGACAGGAACCCGGCGCGCGGCGAGTCGCCCGGCTTGACCAGCGACTGGCTGCGCCAGACCGGGACCAGCACCGTGTCCGGGCGCTCGAGCAACTCGTCGAGCCAGCCTTCGCGCTGACGGATATGGGCGGATCGGTCGAGGCCACCGAAACCGTAAACGTTCGGGCGCTTCTCGATCAGGTCGGTGACGGGGATATCGGGGTCGGTGCCGGGAGGGTCCAGGGTCATGGGCGCGGGAGTGTACACACCCGCCTCGCCGGGGCAACCGGGGGAGTTCCATATCCCCCAACTACAAACGCAAACCGCCCGGATCGCGCGGATCCGGGCGGTTCGTCCCCATTCCGGCCGCCGGAGCGACCGGCCCACGAGAGCAGATCCGCGTCAAATGGACTCGCGGTCGGCGGTCCATCTGACCGATGAATCTGCTCTAACTCATTGATTTAGAACGAATTCACATGTTGTGCCGGAAACCAGAGTGTCTCCGGCACAACATGATCCGATCCATCTGGTCAGGCGGCGCGGATTCGGTCGCAGAACTCCGCCACTTCGCGGTTCAGGCCTTCGGCATTTCCGGCGAGATCGCGGCTGGCGGACAGCACGTCCTCGGCGGACCGCACGCTGGTCTGTGCCTCTTCGGCGACGGCCGACACGCTCTCGGCGGAGCGGTCCGCCGACTGCGACATCGTGGTGACCTCATGCGAGAGCTCACGGGCCGTGCCTTCCTGCTCGGAAACCGCCTCGGCGATGGTGCGGGAGACCTCGTCGATCCGGGACACCGCCTCGTCGATCTCGCGGATCGCCTCGACGGCACCGCGGGACTCGGTCTGGATCGACTCGATCTCGCCCGAGATCTTCTCGGTCGCCTGGGCGGTCTGGTTCGCCAGGCTCTTGACCTCGGACGCCACGACGGCGAAGCCCTTACCGGCATCGCCGGCCCGCGCTGCCTCGATGGTGGCGTTCAGGGCCAGCAGGTTGGTCTGCTCGGCGATCGCCTGAATCAGGCCCAGCACCTCGCCGATCCGGTCGGTGGCCTGGGCCAGGCCGGCGACGGTCTGGTCGGTGCGGGTGGCCTTGTCGACCGCCTCGCGGGTGATCTGACCGGACAGGGTGACCTGCTCGCTGATCTTGGCGATGGCGGCGGAGACGTGGTCAACGGCGATGCTCGCCGACTTGGCCCGCTCGCTGGTCTGCGAGCTGTCCTGGGCGACCGACTGCGACCTGTCGCCGACACGCTGGGAGGTTTCGGAGAGCGACCCGGCGGTGCGGTTCAGCTCTTCGGCGGCGGCGGCCACGGTCTCGGCGATGCTGCCGACCGATGTCCGCAGCTTGTCGGACATGGCAACCAGCGAGTCACGCTTCTCGCGCTCGGCGGCCCGCTCCTTCTCGAGCTGCTCTTCGGCCATCCGCAGCCGTTCGGCCTCGGCTTCGGCGGCGTCGCTCTGGGCGGCGGCCACCTGGCTGAAGGCGGTGCCGACCTTCTGCAGGACCCAGAGCAGGGCACCCGCTTCGGTCAGCAGAATGACGGCGTGCAGCACCACCCGGGCCAGTGAGGCGTCGCCCGGGAACACCGCGGCCGGCATCACGAAGGTGAGGCTCAGGTGATGGACGGCGACCACGACCGTGGCGACCAGGATCGACGGAACGCAGACCATCGGCGCCAGGATCGCGAGCGCGGCGAAGTAATACATGTGAATGTCGATCTGCCAGGGGTGGCCCCAGAACAGGCTGACCATCATCGACACCATGCCCATCATGGACGCGGCGATGGCATAGCGCGTGACCGCGAGGTCGGGTCTCAGTTTCGCCAGTCCGACGACGACGACCGCGACGCCGGCGGCGACGGCGACGGGGACGACCAGATTGGCTTCCAGCAGGTAGGCGGTGGCGCCGATAAGCGGAACATGCGCGGCGATGAACAGGGCCAGGACCCAGGTCGCCTTGCGACGGATGGACAGGATTTCGGACATGATTTTTGGTCCTTCCTAGATGGTCTTCTGTTTGAGCCCGGAGGCAACGGCAGAGGATCGGGACAGGCCAAGGCAGGCCGCCGCTCCGTTGGTATCGAAAACGGCCAGCGCGCCCGCGGCCTTGAGCCGGGCGGTCAGGCCATCGGAATCACTGGTCGTCAGCACGATCGAGTCGAGGGCGCCGGTGCGCATTACCCGGGCATCGGCTTCCACCATGGCCGCCATGATCCGCTGATCGTTCCACCACGGCGGGAAGATGGCGGCCAGGCGGTCGTCGCGGCTGCTGTCCACACTCATGGCGGCGGCGGTGGCGCCGATCAGGGAGATCGCTGCGATGGCCAGAACCGGCAGGGTCGCGGACAGGATTCCGCCGTCACGGCGCGTCCGCCCGTCGACGAAATCCGACTCACGATCTGCTGGCTCAAAAGGCATACCGCCCCCCTCGAAACTCGAGGCGGATCGTATGCATCAGGGGTTTATGATCCGTTAAAGATTACAGCGCATTAACTACGTAATAGCGCTTAATCCCTAATACTGGGGTGGCCTGGCTGACTCCTTGGGAATTGCCTTAAGTCGCGGTTCCGCCAACGGTAATTCCGGTCATCTTCAGTGTCGGTTGTCCGATGCCCACGGGCACGCCCTGGCTGTCCTTGCCACAGGTACCGACCCCGTTGTCGAGGGCGAGGTCGTTTCCGATCATGGCGATCTTGCCCATGGCGTCGGGGCCATTGCCGATCAGGGTCGCGCCCTTGACCGCAGGCCCGACCTTGCCGTCCTCGATCAGGTAGGCCTCCTTCATCGAGAACACGAACTTGCCGGATGTGATGTCGACCGAACCGCCGGCGAAGTCGACGGCGTAGAGGCCGCGCTTGACCGAACTGATGATCTCCTGGGGATCCTGCGTGCCGGCCGCCATGAACGTGTTGGTCATGCGCGGCATCGGATGGTGGGCATGGGACTGGCGCCGACCGTTGCCGGTTGGTGCCACGCCCATCAGCCGGGCATTCTGGCGGTCCTGCATGTAGCCGACCAGCACGCCGTCCTCGATCAGCACGTTGTGGGCCGAAGGCGTGCCCTCATCGTCGACGGTGATCGAGCCGCGGCGGTCCGGGATCGTGCCGTCGTCGATCACCGTCACGCCTTTGGCAGCGACCTGTTCGCCGATCAGGCCGGAATAGGTCGAGGTGGCCTTGCGGTTGAAGTCGCCCTCCAGGCCGTGACCGACCGCCTCGTGCAGCATCACGCCCGGCCAGCCCGAACCGAGCACGACCTCCATCTCGCCGGCGGGCGCGGCCACGGCGCCGAGGTTGACCAGGGCGATGCGCAGCGCCTCGTCGGTGGCGTGCCGCCAGGTCTCCTCGTCGACATAGTGGTCAAAGGGGACCCGGCCGCCGCAGCCATAGGAGCCGGCCTCCATCTTGTCGCCGTCGCCGACCACCACCTGTACGTTGAGACGCACCAGGGGGCGTACGTCTGCGACATGCTGGCCGCCGGCGCGGACGATCCGCACCGCCTGCCAGGAGCCGGACAGCGAGGCCGAGACCTGCCGCACCCGCGGATCCTTGGCCCGGGCATAGGCGTCGATCTGCTGCAGGACCGCGATCTTCGCCTCGGTGCTGAGTGTCTGCAGCGGGTTCTCGTCGGTGTAGAGCGAACGGTTGGTGCCGGCCGGGCCGACATCCATCTGGCCCCCGTGACCGGCGTGGACGGCGCGTACGGTGTCGGCCGCCCGCCGAATGGCCCCGTCCGAAAGTTCAGCGGCATGCGCGAAACCCCGGGCCTCGCCGGCGATGGCGCGCAGTCCGAAGCCCTGGGTGGTATTGAAAGACGCGACTTTCAGCCGGCCGTCGTCGAACGCCAGGCTTTCACTCTGGCTGTACTCCAGGAACAGCTCGCCATCGTCGGCGCCCGCCAGCGCCTCGTCGACGGTTGACTGCACCCGCACTGGGTCGAGGCCGGCTCTCTCGAAGAACAGCTGATCGGTAAGCGCGAGATCGGTCATGACGGGGAACCCAACGGCTGACTGAGGAATCTGGAAATACTGACACATAGGGACTACCACCGGGCGAGTCGAGCACCCGAGTTACGCGACGGTTTGACGCGACGGTCACGCTTGTCGCTCGCCCAGGGCCGATTTAGCCTGTGATTCCGTAAGGGTTAGCCGCGTTGCGCGGGCTCGCGGATGGTGCCATAAGGGCAGCGCCGCTTCCGGGGGGATGCGGACCAGGACAAACGATGATGGGAAAGATCGAGTGATGGACCGGATCCTCGAGCGAGCCGCCCGGCTCGTGCGATGCAACGCATCGAGAGCCTTCGGCGCGTTGGCGCTGGTGGCGGCCGTGGTGGTTTCGGGGGCTGCGATGGCCGCCCAACCGGAACCCTGGCAGCTCAACCTGCAGCCCAAAGTGACGCCGGTCGGCGAGAAAATCGGCCAGTTGCACGACATCCTGCTGGTGATCATCACGCTGATCAGCGTGTTCGTCCTGGCGCTGCTGGCCTATGTCTGCGTCCGGTTCCGCCGGAGCGCCAACCCGACGCCGTCGAAGACGACCCACAACTCGGTTCTCGAAATCGCCTGGACCGGGGTGCCGGCGCTGATCCTGGTGTTCATCGGACTGTTCTCGTTCCCGCTGCTGTACTTCCAGGACAAGGCGGTCGATCCCGACATGACGGTCAAGGTCACGTCCCACCAGTGGTACTGGAACTATGAGTACACGGACGAGGAAATGGCCTTCGACAGCTACATGATCCCCGACGAGGATCTGCAACCGGGCCAACCGCGGCTGCTGGAAGTCGATAACCGGATGGTGGTGCCGGTCGGCGCCAGCGTCCAGGTGCTGGTCAACACCGGCGACGTGATGCACTCGTTCTTCATGCCCGCGCTGGGCGTGCAGGTCTACGGCACGCCGGGACGGATCAACGAGACCTGGTTCCAGATCGACAAGGTCGGCGTCTACTACGGCCAGTGCAATCAGATCTGCGGCCTCAACCACGCCTACATGCCGATCGTCGTCGAGGCGATGGAGCAGGTGGACTACGACGCCTGGCTCGAGAAGGCGAAGGTCGAGTTCGCCATGAACCCGGATGCGACCCCGAATGCGACGACGGTCGCATCGGTTGCCGACTAAGCGCTGGAGACAGAGACCATGACAAGTGCGGATCACGCTCACGGCCACGACGATCACGGTGCGCCGGCCAGCTTCGTGAAGCGGTGGCTCTACTCCACCAACCACAAGGACATCGGAACGCTGTATCTGGTGTTCGCGATCATCGCCGGTTTCATCGGCGGCGCGATCTCCATCTTCATGCGCATGGAGCTGCAGGATCCCGGCCTGCAGTACATGGAGGACGGCAACGTCTGGAACGTCTATGTGACGGCGCACGGCCTGATCATGGTGTTCTTCGTCGTCATGCCGGCGCTGATCGGCGGCTTCGGGAACTGGTTCGTGCCGCTGATGATCGGCGCGCCCGACATGGCCTTCCCGCGCATGAACAACATCAGCTTCTGGCTGCTGGTGCCGGCGTTCCTTCTGCTGGTGATGTCGATGTTCGTGCCCGGCACGGGCGGGGCCAACGGGGCCGGGGTCGGCTGGACGATCTATCCGCCGCTGTCCGGGTCGCTCGGCACGCCGGGGCCGGCGATGGATCTGGCGATCTTCTCGCTGCACCTTGCGGGCGCGAGTTCGATCCTGGGTGCCGCCAACTTCATCACGACGATCTTCAACATGCGCGCCCCCGGCATGACGCTGCACAAGATGCCGCTGTTTGTCTGGGCGATGCTGGTGACCGCATTCCTGCTGCTGCTGGCGGTGCCGGTTCTGGCCGGCGCTATCACCATGATGCTGACTGACCGCAACTTCGGCACCTCGTTCTTCGAGCCGGCCGGTGGCGGTGATCCGGTGCTGTTCCTGCACCTGTTCTGGTTCTTCGGCCACCCGGAAGTCTACATCATGATCCTGCCGGCCTTCGGGATCGTCAGCCAGGTGGTCGCGACCTTCTCGCGCAAGCCGGTGTTCGGCTATCTCGGCATGGCCTACGCCATGGTGGCGATCGGCGTGGTCGGCTTCGTCGTGTGGGCGCACCACATGTACACGGTCGGTCTCGATGTCGACACGCGGGCCTACTTCACGGCGGCGACAATGGTGATCGCGGTGCCCACCGGCATCAAGATCTTCTCCTGGATCGCCACCATGTGGGGCGGGTCGATCGAGTTCCGGCTGCCGATGATCTGGGCGATCGGCTTCATCTTCCTGTTCACCGTCGGCGGTGTGACCGGTGTGGTGTTGGCCAATGCCGGTGTCGATGTCGCCCTGCACAACACCTACTACGTGATCGCGCACTTCCACTATGTGCTGTCACTCGGGGCGGTGTTCGGCATCTTCTGCGGGTTCTACTACTGGTTCCCGAAGATGACCGGCTATACGTACAGCAGCTTCCTCGCCCGGTCCCACTTCTGGGTGACCTTCATCGGCGTGAACCTGACGTTCTTCCCGATGCACTTCCTGGGTCTCGCCGGCATGCCGCGCCGTTACATCGACTATCCCGATGCTCTGGCCGGCTGGAACTACGTGTCGTCGATCGGTTCCTATATCGGCGGGATCGGCACCCTGATCTTCCTGGTGGTGGTGGTCGAGGCCTTCATGGCCAAGCGCAAGGCCGGCGACAACCCGTGGGGCGAAGGGGCGACGACCCTGGAGTGGTCGGAGACCTCACCGCCGCCGTTCCACACCTTCAACGAGCTGCCGCGGATCCGCTGAGAGGCCTGACGTGACCGACGCCTCCGCCGATCTCGGCACGACCTATGCCACCGACGCCGTTCTTCACGGAACGGCGTCGGTGCGCGACTACATCGCGCTGCTCAAGCCGCGGGTGATGTCGCTCGTGGTGTTCACCGGATATGTCGGTCTGGCGATCGCGCCGGGCGAGATCCATCCTGTGCTGGCGGCGATCGCGGTGCTGTGCATCGCGGTCGGGGCCGGGGCCGCGGGCGCGATCAACATGTGGTACGACCGCGACATCGACGCCGTGATGGGCCGGACCGACAAGCGGCCGATTCCGGCCGGTCGGATGAATCCAGATGAGGCGCTGAGCTTCGGCGTCATCCTGGCCGGGTTCTCGGTGCTGGTGATGGCGATGGCGGTGAACTACATCGCCGCCGCCCTGCTCGCCGCCACGATCGGGTTCTACGTCTTCGTCTACACCATGTGGCTGAAGCGCCGGACGGCCCAGAACATCGTGATCGGCGGTGCCGCCGGCGCGGTCCCGCCGATGATCGGCTGGGCGGCGGTGACCGGCGACCTGGCGCTGCTGCCGGTGATCCTGTTCGCGATCATCTTCGTGTGGACGCCGCCGCATTTCTGGGCGCTGGCGCTGTGGCGTCGGCGCGACTATGCCGATGCCGGCGTGCCGATGCTGCCGGTGGTCTCCGGCGATCGCGAGACCCGGCGCCAGATCCTGATCTACGCGCTGGTCATGGTGGCGCTGTCGCTGGCACCCTGGGCGACTGGCGACAGCGGCGCGGTCTACGGGGTCTCGGCGGCGGTCCTGGGGGCCGTGTTCATCGCCGGTTCCTGGAAGGTCTGGCGGGCCGGCGAGGAGGATATGCGGCCGGCCAAGACCCTGTTCGGCTATTCCATCCTCTATCTGTTCGCCCTGTTCGGCGCGGTGCTCGCCGATCACTGGATCCTGGGGTGAGGCCATGACCGCACCGACACCCGAGCAACCCGCCGACGTTCCGAAGACCGCTGCCGATGTTTGGGCCCAGCGTCGCGGCAAGAACATCGCCATCTTCGCGGCGGTGATCGGCCTTGGTGTCCTGTTCTTCGTGATCACGATCCTGCGGATGAGCTGAGCGATGGCAACGCAACGCGACCTCTCCCGATCGAACCGGCGCACCGGCGTGATGCTCGCCGGCCTGGTGGTGGGCATGGTCGGCCTGTCGTTTGCTTCAGTGCCGCTCTACGAACTGTTCTGCCAGGTCACCGGGTTCGGCGGCACGACCCAGGTGGCTGAGACCGTCCCCGACGAGGCGATCGACCGCACGATGACGGTGCGCTTCGACGCCAATACCAACAAGGATCTCGGCTGGCGGTTCGAGCCGGCGGTCCGCACCATGGAAGTCCGGGTCGGCGAGCAGTCGCTGGCGTTCTATCGGGCGACCAACACGAGCGACGTGCCGGTCGTCGGCACCGCCTCGTTCAATGTGTCGCCGCACAAGGCCGGCCCGCACTTCGCGAAGGTCGAGTGTTTCTGTTTCACCGAGCATCTTCTCGAACCCGGCCAGTCGATCGACATGCCGGTCCAGTTCTTCCTGGATCCCGACCTGATGGACGACCGCAAGATGGACGAGGTCACCACGGTGACCCTGTCCTACACTTTCTACCCGGCACCGGATCAGACCAAGGCTCAGCAACTCGCTTCAGTGCCGGAGCAACGTTAAACTCGCGCCGACGCGACGCCGGCCAACCAAGACGCCTGCCAAAGACGAGGGACCGATGGCACACGAACAGAAGCATCCCTACCATCTGGTGGAACCGAGCCCGTGGCCGTTGATGGGGGCCGGGGCCGGCTTCATCTGCGCGATCGGCGGCGTGATGATCATGCACGAACTGGCCTATGCCTGGCCGACCACCGCGATCGGGTTCCTGCTGGTCTTCGTCACCATGTTCTACTGGTGGCGCGATGTGGTCCGTGAAGCCCAGTGGCAGGGCCATCACACGCCGGTCGTCCAGATCGGTATGCGCTACGGGATGGCGCTGTTCATCACCTCAGAGGTGTTCTTCTTCCTCGCCTTCTTCTGGGCGTTCTTCGACATGGCCCTGTACCCACGCTTCGGGGTCTGGCCGCCGGAAGGCATCGTCACCTTCGAACCGTTCGACCTGCCGCTGATCAACACGCTGATCCTGCTGCTGTCGGGCACCACGGTGACCTGGGCCCATGCCGCCCTGCTGAAGAACGACCGGCGCAGCCTGAGCATCGGCCTCGGGCTGACGGTTTTCCTGGGCGCCGCTTTCACCGCCCTGCAGGCCTACGAGTACAGCCACGCCGCCTTCGGTTTCACCGACACGGTCTATGCGTCGACCTTCTACATGGCGACCGGCTTTCACGGCTTCCACGTGATCGTCGGCACGATCTTCCTGGCGGTCTGCTGGTACCGCGCGTCGATCGGACACTTCACGCCGGAGCAGCATTTCGGTTTCGAGGCGGCGGCCTGGTACTGGCATTTCGTCGACGTCGTCTGGCTGTTCCTGTTCGTCTGCATCTACTGGTGGGGCGCCTGACGGCATAACCCGCCGATTGCGATGCCGGCCGGCCCGTCCCCGATTGCGACCGGACTGGCCTGCCGGTGTCCGGCCTGCGGCAAAGGGCGGCTGTTCATCGGATATCTCCGTGTCGTCGAGCGCTGTGAGGTTTGCGGCACCGATTTGCGGGCGCGCAGCTCCGGCGACGGTCCGGCGGTGTTCGTGATTTTCGCGCTCGGAGCCGTGCTGTCGGTGCTGGCCTGGATCGTCGAAGTGCTGTTCTCGCCGCCGATCTGGGTGCACGGTTTCGTCTGGTCGCTGGCGATGGTGGCGGGCACCCTCGCGCTGCTGCGGCCGTTCAAGGGTGTCGTGATCGCCCTTGAATTCCGCCACGGCACACCCGACCAATAGGTCTCATCCGTCCTGTCTTGAGGAACCCATGGGCTTTCGTCCGCGCCTCTGGCCGACTGTCTTCACCGTCCCGGCGATCGTCATCATGCTGGGACTCGGCGTCTGGCAGCTTCAGCGCCTGGCCTGGAAGACCGAGATCATCGAGACCTTTGATGCCCGGGTCGCGGGTGATCCGGTCGCCCCGCCGGCCGAGGTCGACGATATCGAAAGGTGGCGCTTCACCCGTGTCGGCGCGATCGGCAGCTTCCTGCACGACCGCGAACTGCAGATCACCGGCAAGCCCTACAAGGGGACCGCCGGGTTCCACGTGATCACCCCGTTCGTCACCGACAACGGCCTGACGGTGTTCGTGAACCGTGGCTGGGTTCCGGAGGACCGCCGCCGCCCGGAGATGCGGCCGGAAACTCTCCTGCCACCTCCGGTGACCATCGACGGGATCATCCGTGAAGCCGGCGTCAAGGGCCGCTTCGTGCCCGAGAACGAACCCCAGAACGATGTCTGGTTCGTGGTCCGTCCGGCGGCGATGGCCGACCATCTCGGCCTGACCGGACCGGTCGCCAACTACTTCATCGACGAATTCGCGGACGCGCCGCGCCCGACACGCCTGCCGTTCGGGGCCGCGCGCGAGATCACCGTGCGCAACGACCATCTGCAATACGCGATCACCTGGTTCCTCCTGGCGATCACCCTGGCCTTGGTCTACGTGGTCTGGCATCGCCAGCTGCCCAAGAAAGAGGACACAGAATGACCGCAACGGCCGTTCCCCCGACACCGGCAACCGACGCGCTCGAAGCCCGGTTCCGCAAGCTGTCCGCTCTGTCCGGCGCCCAGAGCATGCTGTCCTGGGACCGCCTGGTGATGATGCCGGACGGCGGGGCCGAGGCGCGGGCCGAACAGGAGGCCGTGCTGTCGGTCCTGGACCACGAAATCCTGACCGATCCGGTGGTTGCCGATCAGTTGGCGTCGGCCGCCACCGAGCCGCTTGAGGGATGGCGCGCCGCCAACCTGGCCGAGATGCGACGCGCCCATGCCCATGCCACGGCGATGACCGCCGATCTGGTCGACGCGCAGTCCCGCGCCGCCTCGCGGGCCGAGGGGTTGTGGCGGGAGGCCCGGGCGGCCGCCGATTTCTCGCTGGTGCGTGATGCTCTGGGCGAGCTTGTGCGGCTGACCCGCGAGGAAGCCGACGCCAAGGCCGCGGCCCTGAACACCACCCCCTACGAGGCGTTGCTCGACACCCATGAGCCCGGCGGCTCGGTCGCCGGCATTGAAGCGCTGTTCGCCGAGCTGGAGGCGGCGCTGCCGCCGCTGCTCGAGGCCGTCCTTGAGCGTCAGGCGGCGCGTGGTGCGCCGGTTCCGCTGGCCGGGCCGTTTCCGGTCGCTGTACAGCGCGATCTCGCGCGCCAGGTGATGACGACCCTCGGCTTCGACTTCCGGCACGGCCGGCTCGACGAAACCCTGCACCCGTTCTGCGGCGGGGTGCCCGACGACGTGCGCATCACGACGCGCTACAGCGAGGATGGGTTCGTGTCAGGGATCATGGGGGTGATCCATGAAACCGGTCACGCGCTGTACGAGCGCGGGCTGCCGTCCGATTGGCGCGGCCTGCCGGTGGGCGAGGCCCGCGGCATGGCGATGCATGAGAGCCAGTCGCTGCTGATGGAAATGCAGGTCTGCCGGTCGCCGGCCTTTCTCGGTCTGCTGTCTGGCTGGGCACGGACCGCCTTCGACGGCGACGGCAGCGCCTGGGCGCCGGAAAACCTCGAGCGGATCTACACCACCGTCGAGCGCGGCCTGATCCGGGTCGAGGCCGATGAGGTCACCTATCCGCTGCACGTGATCCTGCGGTTCCGGTTGGAGCGCGCCCTGCTCGCGGGGGATCTTCCGGTTGCTGACCTGCCCGGGGCCTGGGCCGAGGGCATGCGGGATCTGCTCGGTGTCACACCGCCCGACGACGCCCTCGGGTGTCTTCAGGACATCCACTGGTACGACGGTGCGATCGGCTACTTCCCGACCTACACCCTGGGGGCGCTCGCCGCCGCGCAGCTCTACCGCTCCGCCGTGACGTCCGACCCGTCGATCCCCCAGGCGATCGGGCGCGGTGACTTCGCGCCCCTGCTCGCCTGGCTCGCCACCCATGTCCACGGCCGCGCCAGTTCGGCCACCACTGACACGATCATCACCGACGCCACCGGCCGGCCGCTCGGGACCGAAGCCTTCCTGGACCATCTCCAGGCTCGGTATCTGTCCAACTAAAGCCGGGCTTTCCCGGCCGCCGGATGGGGGCCAAGCTGCCGGTCTCCGCCATCACGACCGTGAGGAGCGCGCCGATGCCGTCGCCCGACCGCCGGACCCTGACCTTCCCCACCGGACAGATCTCGTTCCGGCAGGCGGGATCCGGCCCCGATCTGGTGCTGCTCCATGGCCTGGCCGGGAACGCCCGAACCTGGGAGCGTCAGTTCGAGGCCTTCGCCGACCGCTATCGGGTCACCGCCTGGGATGCGCCGGGCTACGGGGACTCCGATCTCGTCCCGGCCTCGGCCGACAGCTACGCCGAAACCTTGGCGGCATTCCTGGACACGCTCGGACTGCGTGACGTCATCCTGCTCGGCCATTCCATGGGCGGTGTCGTCGCCGGGACCTTCGCCGGGCGCTATCCGGGGCATCTGCGCGCGCTCGTCCTGTCCTGCACTCTGCTGGGGCGCAAACAGCCGGCGGGCACCCTGTTGGGAGAGGCCTATCAGGCCCGGCTCGCTGATCTTGAGACGATGCGGGCCGAGGAATACGGCCGCCGGCGCGCCGAGAGCATGACGGCACCGGGGTGCGACTCTGCGATCCTCGAACAGCTGGCCGGGATCGCGGCGGAGACGCGGCGCGACGGCCTCGAGGCCGCCATGCGGGTGATCGCCGAGGCCGACAACACAGAACGCCTGGGCGGCCTCGCGCTGCCGGTTCTGGTTCTGGCCGGCGAGTTGGATCGCACCGTCACCCGGGAGGCCACGGACGCGTTGGTGGCGGCGCTCGCCTTCGGCAAGGCCGAATTGCAGATCGTCACCCTGCCGGGCGTCGGGCACGCCCCGTATCTGGAGAACGCGACGGACTACACCGCCGCTCTGTCGGCTTTTCTGCGTAGCCTGGGCTAGGGTCGCAAGAATTCTCCCCGCGGGGGTCCGCGTTAACCGCGTCTTAGAGCTTGGCGTGCGAGCGTCCTGAACAGCGAAACACCAAGCCGAACAGGGACCCGACATGAACATGCTCACCGACCACGCCGACATGATCTCGAACGACCCGGTGCAGCCGCCGCTCTGGACCCTGACCTATCTCAGCCGCCAGCCCGAGACGGTTGATCTGTATCGGCTCAACTGGGCGCTGGCCGGCACGCGGTCGAGCGATCCCATCCTCGCCGTCTCCAGCATGCTGGTGCAGTGGGAGGACTGGTTCGTGCATGTTATCGAAGGCCCCCGCGACCAGGTCCTGGCGTTCTTCTCTGGCTTCGTGGCCGGCGCGGATGAGGAGAGCAACGTGATCCTGGCCCATCAGGGGCCGGTTGAGCGCCGCACGATCGATCCGTCGGTCCCCGTCGACGTGCTGGTGGCGGAAAAGCCTTCGGCGATCGGCGCGGTCGAAGACGTCGTGCGGTCTGTCCTGACCGTGGACCCGCCGGCCGAGAAGCGGTCGGTTGCGGATCTGCTGTACGATGTGGTCGCGCGGGCGGCCACGCCGACGCTGGCGGCCTGACCGACCGTACTGACTCGTCGGACTGACTAGTCGGCTTCCGCGCCCTGGGGCAGGCCGGCTTCCAGGGCGGCGGCCACGATCTCCGCCACCTCGTCGGCCGTAAAGCCCTGGGTGCGGTGCTCCGGCACCTCGCGGCCAAGGGATGTCTCGGCCACCAGACGGTAGGTTTCGGCGGCACCCAGGAAAACTTTCGGATCGAGCCCGACATCCGCAAAGGTGCGGGCGATTTCCTCCATCTCGCCGACCCAGCGATAGGCCTTCGGCGCCATGCCCGGCAGTGACCGGTCGAAGCGCTCGCGCAGCATCCGCAGACTGGCGACCATCTCGGCGTCCAACTCGCGGTCGACACCATAGGCCTTGGCGGCGGCCAGCGACTGCACCGCCAGCGCTGTCAGGCCCTTGGTCAGGGCGGCATAACTCATCTTCAGCGCCGAAGCGGCGCCGACGCCGCCCGGAACGGCCAGGGCGTCGAGCCCGGCCGCCCGCAGCTCCAGCACCCGGCTGACGTCGTCATCGTGGCCGGACACGTAGAGCCGCGGACCCATGCCCTGGCCCGGCTTCGGTGGCGCGCCGACGATCCCCCCATCCACGAACGGCACCCCGATCCCTTCGATGACCTCGGCGATCTCGACGGAGGTGGCCGGAGCGACGGCGTTGAAGTCGATGTAGATCGGCTTCGCCGCGGCCATCGCGAGGGCCGATGCCAGGCGTTGGGCGAGTTCCATGGCTTTTGACGGTGGCAGGATGGCGAACAGCAGGTCGGCGCCATCGACCGCCGCGACGTCGTCCCCGCAATCCTCGATGCCGGCGCGGGCCGCCAGGTCCTGGGTGCGCTCGGAGCGGTCGGCGAGATTGGTCGTGACCCGGATGCTGTTTCGGACCAGCACGCGTCCGATGGCGTGCCCCATGTCTCCCGGTGCGAAGATCGCGACTGTCTCGATCGCCATGCCGATAAATCCCTGTTGCCGAAAGCGCTAGCCTGACCACGCTGAGGGGAAGTGAGTGCAAGGTTGCACCGATATGTGTCGGAGCATAGGGTACCGCGTCATCGCTCGGGGATATACTGGTCCGTGCAATACGTTAGCACTCGCGGGCAGGCGCCTGCTCTAGCATTCGATGAGGTTCTGCTGGCTGGGTTGGCCCGGGACGGCGGCCTCTACGTCCCGGCGGTCTGGCCGCTGTTCTCGAAGGACGATATCCGCGCGTTGCGGGGCCTGCCATACCCGGAGGTCGCGACCCGGGTGATGGCGCCGTTCCTGAGCGGCACGATCCCCGAGGAGGTGCTTTCGACGATCTGCCACGAGACCTACGGCGCGTTCGAACACGAAGCGGTCGCCCCGCTCAAGCAGCTCGACCCAAATCTCTGGCTGATGGAGCTGTTCCACGGGCCCACCCTGGCGTTCAAGGACTACGCCATGCAGGTTCTGGTCCGGCTGTTCGACTACGTCCTCACGCAGCGCGGCGAACGGGTGACGATCATCGGAGCCACGTCGGGCGACACCGGGTCCGCAGCCATCGTCGCCTGCCAGGACCGGGCGGCGATCGACTGCTTCATCCTGTTCCCCAAGGGCCGGGTCTCGCCGGTCCAGCAGCGCCAGATGACCACCATCGACGCCGCCAACGTGCATGCGGTCGCGGTCGAAGGCACGTTCGACGACTGCCAGGACATGGTGAAGGCCGCGTTCACGGATACCGAGTTCCGCGACGCCCTCGGCCTGTCGGCGGTGAACTCGATCAACTGGGCACGGATCATGCCGCAGATCGCCTACTACTTCTGGGCGGCGGTCTTGCTCGGGGCGCCGGACCGGCCGGTGAACTTTGCGGTGCCAACCGGCAATTTCGGCAACGTCTACTCGGCCTATGCCGCACGCCAGATGGGCTTGCCGATTGAGAAACTGGTGATCGGCACCAACGCCAATGACATCCTGCACCGGTTCTTCGAGACCGGATCGATGGAGATCCGAGGGGTGCAGCCTACCCTGAGCCCCTCCATGGACATCCAGGTCTCCAGCAACTTCGAACGGCTGCTGTTCGATCTGCTCGGCCGCGACGGGGCGGCGGTGAACCAGACCATGACCGACTTCCGGAGCACCGGGGCGTTCGGGGTTGATGCGCAGCAGCTGGCCGAGGCACAGGCCCTGTTCCAGGGCGCGCGCTGCGATGACGCCGAAACCGTCGCGATTATCGCCGAGACGGCCCGGCGGACCGGCGAAGTGATCGACCCGCACACCGCGGTCGGGCTTGGCGCGGTTCGGGCGACGGCCGGACAACGCGACCGCTCGGTCCCGCTGGTCGCCCTGGCCTGCGCCCATCCGGCCAAGTTTGCCGCCGCGGTCGAGCAGGCGGTCGGCCGCGCGGCGGACCTGCCGCCACACATGGCCGATCTGATGGATCGCCCCGAACGACAGACCGTGATCCCGAACGAGCTGGCCGCCTTCCAGGCGCTGGTGCGGGATCGGGTCGGCGCGCGAGGAGAAGCGGCGTGACGCTCTCCCTCGGCATGCGGCTCACCCAGCTCGATAACGGCCTGACGGTTGCCACCGACACCATGCCGTCGGTGGAGTCCGCGTCGGTCGGTCTCTGGGTCGGTGTCGGAACCCGCCACGAACGCCCCGACCAGAACGGCCTCGCCCATCTGATCGAGCACATGGTGTTCAAGGGCACCCGACGGCGCGATGCCGCCGCCATCGCCCGGGAGATCGAGGATGTCGGCGGGCATATGAACGCCTATACCTCGCGCGAGCAGACCGCCTACTACGCCAAGGTGCTGGCCGACGACCTGCCGATCGCCATCGATCTGATCGCGGATATCCTTCAGGAGTCGGTGTTCGACGCCGGTGAACTGGACCGCGAACGGGCCGTGATCGTTCAGGAGATCGCCCAGGTCAACGACACCCCGGACGATGTCATCTTCGACCACTTCCAGATGGCGGCCTATCCCGACCAGTCTTTGGGGCGGCCGGTGCTGGGGACAACCGATGTGGTCCGGGGGTTGGCCCGTGAGTCGCTGGTCGACTACGTCGCAGCGAATTATGGGGCGGACATCTCGGTTCTCTCGGTAGCCGGGCGGGTTGACCATGATGCCGTCGTGGCGATGGCCAGAGAGCGGTTCTCCTCCCTGCCGCCACGGGCGACCCGCAGCACCGATCCGGCGCGCTATAGCGGCGGCGAGGTCCGTCTGGAGCGCGACCTGGAACAGCTGCACGTCATCCTCGGATTCCACGGCGTGTCGTTCTCGGACACCGATTTCTACACCCTGCAGGTCCTGTCGATGATCTATGGCGGTGGCATGTCGTCGCGCCTGTTCCAGGAGATTCGCGAAAAGCGGGGCCTCGCCTACTCGGTCTACTCCTTCACGTCGGCCTACCTCGACGATGGGCTGCTCGGCGTCTATGCCGGAACCGGTCCGCAGGAAGTCGGCGAGGTGATGCCGCTGGTCTGCGACCAGCTTCTCGAGATCCGTGACGGCCTGCAGGACGACGAACTGGCGCGCGCCATTGTGCAGCTGAAGTCGTCCCTGCTGATGAGCCGGGAGAGCACCAGCGCGCGGTGCGAGCAGATGGCCAACCACATTCTGGTGCACCGGCGGCTACCCGACATTCCCGACATCATCAGCCATGTCGAGCGGGTCGACCGGGCGGTAATCCAGAAGATGATCGACAAGCTGCTGTCGGCCCCACCGACCCTGGCGACGGTCGGCCCGGCGGGTCGGCTGGAAAGCTACGACGCCATCAAGGCGCGGCTGGTCTGATCGAACCCAGTGTTTCCGGGCCTATCCTATCCGTACGCCCGACCCGGATTTAATCCGGGGTTGTCCCGGGCCCTAGAGAAGTAGGTACTGGAGCGCCTGAGGCCTGACTTCGCGCGTTCCCGTAACTCCGGCCCCAGGTCCCCCCGGGGAGTGAAGAGAGGAGAGCTCAGCTAGACGCTCCCACGCCCCCCCGCCATGATGCCGGCGGGTAGAACGGGAGGCTGCGGATGACCGAAAAGACCATCGCCGATCTGATCGAGGAGCGGTTCGGACTGGCGACCGAGGACGGGCGCGACATGCCGGCCGAAGGCGAACTCGCCGCGATCCTCAGCCACCGCAGCCACCGTCGCTACACCGACGATCCGGTGCCCGACGAGGTGCTGCGGATCGCGCTGGCGGCGGCGTTCTCCGCCCCCGCCAAATCGGATCTGCAGCAGTGTTCGGTGATCGTGGTCCGCGATCCCGAGGTGCGCGCCGCCCTCAACACCCAGATCAACGACGACTGGGTCACCAACGCGCCGCTGATGCTGGTGTTCTGCGGCGACAACCGGCGGATCCGCCGGATCAGCGAGGCCCGTGGGAAACCCTATCCGAACGGCCATCTCGACGCGTTCCTGAACTGTGCCGGGGATGCGGCGATCGTGCTGGCGACCTTCATCCGGGCGGCCGAGGCGCTGGGCCTCGGCTGCTGCCCGATCAGCGTGATCCGCAACAAGATCGAGGCGGCCTCCGAGACCCTCGGCCTGCCGGACCATGTCTTTCCCTTCGCCGGGATGGGGGTAGGCTATCCGGCGCGCGAGGGCTGGGTCAGCTTGCGCCTGCCGCCGAGCGTGACTGTGCATACCGACCGCTACGACGACAGCCGGATGCTGGAGGAGGTCGACGGCTATGACCGTCGGCGCGACGCCCGGTTCTCGATCCCACCGGAGAAACAGCGCCAGCCCGACGAGTACGGGGTGGCGAACTTCTACGGCTGGTCCGAGGACAAGGCCCGGCAATACGCCGTCCCCCAGCGCAAGGACCTGGCCGCCTTCCTGAGATCCAAGGGCTTCGGGCTGGATTGATTGGGCTGTCGAGGTCCCGGCCTCGGCTTGTCAGCCGAACCGGGATGACGGCCGTATAAGCGTCATCCCGGTTCGAGCGAAGCGAGAGACCGTGACCTCGTTTATTTCGTTGTCCGCCGGTCGAACGAGATGCTCTTGACCAGGGCGTGAACCGCCACGCCCGGCGCCAGGTTGAGGGCCGCGACCGACTCCCGGGTCACCCGGGCCCGCAGGCGGCCACCGCCGATATCGATCAGAGTTTCGGCGAAGGCGGTCTCCGGCTCGGCGCGGATCTCGACGACCGTGCCGGCCAGGATGTTGCGGATGCTGGTGTCCTCCGGGCGGCGGGTGGCGAGAGCGACGTCGCGGGCCCGGATGCGGACCCGGATCTCGGCACCGATCGGCAGGTCGACCGCGGGGATGGTCATGGTCTGGCCGTGGTGGTCGAGCCGGGTCAGATGAAAGTCTGCGTCCTGATCCGCCACCCGGGCGGTCAGCACAACGCCGGCTTCGAAGCGGCCGGTCGCGGGCTGCAGGTCGAGGCGCTCCAGCACCGCTTCCATGGTGCCGTCCGCCACCTTGCGCCCGGCCGCCAGGACCACCATCCGATCGGCCAACCGGGCCACTTCGGCGAGGTCGTGGCTGACGTAGAGGACCGGGATGGCGAGGGTGTCGTGCAGGGTCTCGAAGTAGCTCAGGATCTCGTCGCGCGCGCCCTGATCGAGGGCGGAGAGCGGCTCGTCCATCAGCAGCAGTTCCGGGCGCGACAGCAGCGCCCGGCCGACCGCGACCCGCTGGCGCTCGCCGCCGGAGAGTGCCGCCGGTGCGCGCTCCAGCAGACCGGCGAGCCCGAGCAGGTCGACCACCTCGTCGAAGGCCAGGCCCGACGGCGGACCGCCGCCAACCGCGCGCCGCGCGCCATAGTCCAGGTTGCGGCGCACCGAGAGGTGCGGGAACAGGCTCGATTCCTGAAACACGTAGCCGATCGCTCGGGCATGGGGCGCGCGGAACTGTCTTTCGTCCTGCCAGACGGCGTCGCCGACGGTCAGCCGGCCTGGAAGGCGCTGCAGCCCGGCAACACAGCGCAGCACCGTGGTCTTGCCGGAGCCCGACGCGCCGAACAGGGCGGTGATGCCGCGCATCGGGGCGTCGAGGGCGACATCGAGCGCGAAATCCCCGACCAGGCCGGCGAACGCCGCCGCCAGCATCGGTCCGCCTTCGGTCGGCGTGCCCGCCGTCACGGCTGCACCCGGCGGATCCGGCGGTCGACCAGCATCATGGTCAGGATCACGGCGAACGAGAACACCAGCAGGCCACCGGCCAGGATATGCGCTTCGGCCCAGCGCAGGGTCTCGACGTAGTCGTAGACCGCGATCGACAGCACCCGGGTTTCGCCCGGGATGTTGCCGCCGATCATCAGGATCACCCCGAACTCACCGACGGTGTGGGCGAAGCCGAGGACGGCACCGGTCAGGAACCCGGGCCGCGCCAGGGGCACGGCGACGGTCCAGAACGCGTCCCAGGGTGAGGCCCTCAGGGTCGCCGCGACCTCTAGCGGTCGGTCGCCGACCGCCTCGAAGGCGTTACGGATCGGCTGAACGACGAACGGCATGGAATAGATGATTGAGCCGATCACCAGCCCCTCGAAGGTGAAGGCAAGGGAGCGGCCGCCGGCGAGGCCGGCGATCCAGCCGCCGGGGCCGTCCGGGCCGAGCAGGATCAGCAGGTAAAAACCGAGCACCGTCGGCGGCAGCACCAGGGGCAGGGCGACCACCGCCGCCACCGCCTCTTTCCAGCGCGCCTGCGAGCGGGCCAGCCACCAGGCGATCGGCGTGGCCACGACCAGCAGCAGGACCGTGGTCACGGAGGCCAGCTGCAGGGTCAGGCGGACCGGCGGCCAGAGTTCGGCGAGGTCAATCATGGCCGCGGATCATCCCCGTTCACCGGTCGCGTAGCCATAGAATTCGAGTATCCGCGCCGTCTCGGCCCCTTTCAGGAAGTCGAGGAATGCGCGCGCGGCGGCGTTGTCCGCGGCCGAGGTCAGCAGCACGGCGTCCTGGTCGATCGGGTCGTGCAGGTCCGCGGGGATGATCCAGGCCGAGCCGCCTGTGTCGCCGCGGATCTGGGAGAGCGCGACGAAACCGAGTTCGGCATTGCCGGTCGCCACGAACTGGAACGCCTGCGCCACGTTCGCGCCCCGGACCAGCCGCGGCGCGACCGCAGGCAGCAGGTCTAGGGCGTCCAGCGTGTCGAGGGCGGCCGCACCATAGGGCGCGGTCTCGGGGTTGGCGATCGCCAGCCGGCTGAACCCCCCGGTGGCGAGGGTCTCGGGTCCGGTCACCCGGCCGGGGTCGCGGCTGAACAGGGCGAGCCGTCCGCGGGCATAGGTGAACCGGCTGCCGGCGACCGCCAAGCCGGCCTCAACGGCGCGCTGCGGGCGCACCTGATCGGCGGCCAGGAACACGTCGAACGGCGCGCCCTGGCTGATCTGGGCGAACAGCAATCCGCTGGCGCCGGTGCTCCGCCGCACCCGATGGCCGGTGGCGGCGGTGAAGGCGGCGGCGATCTCCGCTGCCGGCTCGGCGAAGTTGGCGGCCACGGCAGCGCGCACATCCGCAGCGGCAGCCGGGAAGGCGCCGACCAGTAGGGCCAGGAACGCGGCCAGCGCGGGAAACGGGCGCATCAGATTGGGCGCATCAGACTGGGCAATCGCCCTTGATCGTGACCCGGAAACCGGAGCGCACGTGCGGATAGTAGTCCCAGATCGCCAGATGCTGGGCGCAACGGTTGTCCCAGAAGGCGACGGAGCCGGGCTGCCAGCGAAACCGCACCTGAAAGTCCTCGTTGGCGCAGTGCTCGAACAGCATGCGCAGGACCGCATCGCTTTCCACCCGCGGCACGCCGTTGATCCGCATCGTGAAGATCGGATTGACGAACAGGCACTTGCGACCGGTATCGGGATGGGTGCGCACGATCGGATGGTCGGCGCGCGGATAGGTCTTGCCGGCGTCATCGACACCCTTGTCGGCGTAGCGGCCGCGATATTGCGGCTCGCCGTCGTGCAGGGCGGTCAGGCCCTCCAGATAGGCTTTCATACGGTCCGAAAGGGCGTCGTAGGCGGCGTACATGTTGGAGAACAGCGTATCGCCGCCGACCTCGGGCACCGTGTGCAGGTAGAGCATCGTGCCCAGCGGCGGTTCCGCGTCGCAGGAGACATCCGAGTGCCAACGTTCTCCTGCGATGTACGTGGAGTTGGAGTCCGTGTGGATCGCCATGATCTCCGGATGGCCTTCCGGACCGGGAATCGCCGGATGGATGTGCAACTCACCGAACCGGCGGGCGAGCGCCTTCTGGCCGTCATGGGTCAGTTCCTGATCGCGGAAAAAGATGACGCAGTGCGCGAGAAAGGCCTCGCGGATCTCATCGAAGGTCGCATCATCCAACGGCGAGGACAGGTCCACCCCGGCGATCTCAGCACCGATGCGGCCGGTAACAGGTTTCACTTGGATCCGCTCGAACCCCATCGGTACCTCCATCCCGCTTCATTTAAACGGCGCAGGCGGCGCCATCGTCGTCCTGCCGCCGACGGACGTCCCGCCTTGCTGCCTGATCCCGAATGGGCCGGCCGGTCGGCTGGATAGGCTGAGTTTAGTGGTCTGATCGAAACGTTTGGTACCCAAACGTTTCGTGAATCAGCCCACATACTAAACACCGTGGTGGGGAGATTCACCGAACGGATGGGAGTCATCCGTTCGGATCGCACCACTGGTGGTCTGATCGAAACGTTTGGTACCCAAACGTTTCGTGAATCAGCCCACATACTAAACACCGTGGTGGGGAGATTCACCGAACGGATGGGAGTCATCCGTTCGGATCGCACCACTGGTGGTCTGATCGAAACGTTTGGTACCCAAACGTTTCGTGAATCAGCCCACATACTAAACACCGTGGTGGGGAGATTCACCGAACGGATGGGAGTCATCCGTTCGGATCGCACCACTGGTGGTCTGATCGAAACGTTTGGTACCCAAACGTTTCGTGAATCAGCCCACATACTAAACACCGTGGTGGGGCGATTCACCGAACGGATGGGAGTCATCCGTTCGGATCGCACCACCAGGCGCTCGCGATCACGAAAGCTCTACAATCGGGCGCCTTGTTCGACTTGTGTTCACTTGCGCCTGATGCAAGGCTCTCATGCGTGCTCGGCATAAGTGGACGGGATCCGGTTTCATAGATCCGCGCCCGGGCAACCGCACGAAACGGAGAGTCACAGGAAGGAGACCGCCTAGATGTCATCCCTCGGTAAATCGTTGCATCAACTTGTCGGCAAACCGCTGGCGGCCATGGGCTGCTCGGCTGTGCTTGCCGGCGCCCTGATGGCCTCGGCCGCCCACGCTGAAGTTACGATCCGCGTCGCCTCCGACACGGCCGGCCTGCCGCACCCGGCGGCGATCGCCATGGAGCGGTTCAAGGATCGCGTCCAGGAGGAGATTCCTGGGAGCAGCGTGCGGATTTTCGTGTCCTCGTCGCTCTACAAGATTCCGGAAGCCATCGAGGCCATGACCGAAGGCAACCTGGAAATGGCCTGGGGTCAGTTCGGTAAGACCGCCCAGGTCGACCCCTACGCCAACGTGGTGGTCGGCCCGATGCTGTTGACCACGCCTGGCGCGATCAACGAGCTCGACAATTTCGACACCTACAAGATGCTGGTCGACCGCTTCAACGACATTCACGACGTGAAGATGTTCGGGACCGCGCACCTGTCGTTCTACATGGGTGCGGGCGGCAAATCCCGTCTCATTGCCCCGAGCGACTTCGAGAACCGCAAGATCCGCAGCATGGGTCCGGCGGAAAACGCGATGCTGAGCGCGTTCGGCGCCAACCCGACCACCATGGCCTTCGGTGACGTGCCGCCGGCGCTGGAAACCGGCGTGATCGACGGCCTGCTGACCAGCCTCGGTGGATGGAACCGCGTCAAGGAACAGGCGCCGTTCTTCTCGGTGGCCGGCGTTAACGGCATTGTCGGCGACTACTACTACCTGGCCGCGTCCAACAAGTGGTGGAACGACGTCAAGCCGGAGCATCAGAAGATCATTCAGAACATCATCAAGGAAGAGGTCCTGCCGCTCGCCAAGGCGGCGAACTTCTGCAACGACAAGATGCTGATCGACAAGTTCGGCACCAAGGATCCGAGCAAGCCGGGCATCTTCGTGATGAACAATGATCAGGCTTCGGCGCTGGCCACGCAGCTGGGCTCGGCCACATCCGACTGGATCAAGGCCAACACCCCGTCCGGTGCCGATCAGTGGGTCGACAAGTTCGCCATGGAGGCCAAGGCCGCCGTCGCGAATAACCCGGCCGGTTCCAGCGATCTTGAAAAGACCGACTGCGTCGAAATGGGCAAGTTGTTCGCCAAGTATCGCAAGAAGTAACCGCAGTGTGAGCATCCGGCGGCCAGCTCCCAGGGCATTCCCCGTGGGCTGGCCGTCTCTTACATAACCGATGTCACGGGGGGCCATCGTGGAACCGCGCACACTGGAACAGCCGGAACCCGTTGAAGAGCCGGCAACCGGACTGGAGTACATAATCGACCGGCTCTATCGGGCCGTCCGGTTCGTGCTGGACGACATCATCGGCAATCTGGCGATCCTGGTCATGTTCCTTGGAACCGGCCTGGCGATCATGGAAGTGTTCCGTCGTTACGTGTTCAGCGTGGTCTTCGACTGGGGCCAGGACGCCGTGACCTACGGCGTGGTCGCGTCGGTCTTCTTCTACTTCGCCGTCACCCAGGCGCGGCGATCCCATCTCCGCGTCAGCTTCGTCATCGAGGCCCTCGAGGATGCGGGGAAGCAACGGCTGGTGCTGTTCATCCGTGCCTGCATTACCGCCCTGTCCCTCGCCCTCTACAGTGCACTCGCCGTCTGGGGTATTCCGACGGTCGAGCGCTCCATGATGATGGAGCGGACGACCCTTTCGATGGTCCTGGTGATCTGGCCGTTCCAGCTCGCGCTGGTCATCACCTTCGTGATGATGGCGATCGTATCGGCCTTCCAGCTCTACCAGGATGTCCGCGCCCTGTTTGGCAAGAAGGTCTTCAAGTGGGCGCCCGTGGATGAAGGGGTCGAAATCTAGTTATGGGATTCCTCGGACCTGCGCTGCTCACGCTGTTGGCGCTTGGCGCGCCGATCGCGTTCGCCCTGATGGCGGTCACGGTCGCCTTCATTCTCTACGATCCGCTGCTCAGCGAAAGCGCGATTTTCCGGTCGTTCTTCAGCTTCGTGAACAAGTACACGCTGATGGCGATCCCGTTCTTCGTCTATGCGGGCTTCCTGATGGAGCGGACCGGCCTCATCAAGAAGCTGTTCCGGTTCGCTGATGCGCTGATCGGCTGGCTGCCCGGCGGGTTCGCTTACGCCACGATTCTGGCTGCCGTGATGTTCGGCGCGATCTCCGGTTCGAGCACGGCGATGGCGGCCGCCATGGGCGTGGTCGCCTACCCGGAGATGCTGAAACGCGGCTATCCGAAATGGATGGCGGCCGGCGTCATCGCCACGGGCGGCGGCATCGCCATCCTGATCCCGCCGAGCATCACGCTGATCCTCTACGGCGTGCTGACCGAGCAATCGATCGTCAAACTGTTCTTCGCCGGGGTGACCCCCGGGCTGATGCTGGCGATCAGCGACGCGGTCATCGTGCTGGTGACCGCGGCGATCCTGACACTGCCGTCGGAGAAATTCTCGATCAAGGAGCTTTGGGCCGCCTTCATCGAAGCCTTCCCGGCGCTGATGATGCCGGTGATCGTGCTCGGCGGCCTCTACGGCGGCGTGCTCACGCCGACGGAATCCGGTGCTGCCGCCTGCGCCTACGCGCTGGCCTACGGCGCCTTCGCCCTGCGCGGCGACTTCTTCAAGGAGGCGTACTACGCGACCCAGCGGGCGGTGAACCTGACCGCCATTCTGTTCTTCGTGCTGGGCGGTGTCGGCATCTTCCAGTTCCTGCTGGCCAACCAGGGGTGGCCCCAGGACATCGCCGAGTGGGTCACGGAACTGGGCCTCAGCCCGATCGGCTTCCTGGCCCTGCTGATGGTCGTGCTGCTGATGCTGTCGACGGTGCTGACCGGCGTGGCGGTGCTGGTCCTGGTCGTGCCGGTGATCTACCCGGTCTCGATCACGCTCGGCATCGACCCGATCCATCTCGGCATCCTGTTCGCGTTGTGCATCGAGATGGGCGCGGTGATCCCGCCGGTCGGCCTCAACCTGTTCGCGGTCAGTGGGACGACCGGCGTGCCGGTCACGACGGTCATGCGGGGATCGTTCCCGTTCCTGTGCACCGACGGCTGCGTGCTGGTCTTGTGCATGCTGATCCCGGCCATCGTGCTCTGGCTGCCGAACCAGGTGGTGCAGTCGATCTTCGGTTGACCGGGTCTGACTCCGGGCGTCAGCCGACCGGGTCGACGCGTTCGACGCCGAGGGTCTTTGCGACGGCCTGAGCGGCTGCCAGCAGGTGGGCGTCTTGGCGGAACCCGCCCACCAGCTGCACGCCGATCGGCATGCCGGATCTGTCCTGGAACGCCGGGATCGAGACGGCCGGCACGTGGAGCGCGGTCCAGGCGGTGTTGAATGTCGGCAGGCCTGTCGCATCCAGCCCTTCTGGTGCGGGCCCGGGGGCGACCGGGGTCAGCAGGATGTCGAAATCACGCATCAGCCCGGCGAAGGTGGTGCGGGCTGCCAGCAGTGCCTCCTGAGCGGCGGCATAGTCCTCGTAGGAGGTCCGCAGCCCGTCCGCGCAGCGACCCTCGAGCAGTTTTGGAGTGAGATACGGCGCCCGCTGGGTGCGTTCCCAGGTGATCGAGCGGGCGAACTCGAACCCGGCAACCGTGCGGTGATGGGCGGCGAAATCGGCGAAGCCGGTTGGGGGATCGACGTCCTGGACCCGAACGCCGGCCCTGGCCAGGGTCTCGGCGGCTTTCAGCACCGACTGCTGGGTGGACTCATCGGCCTGATCCCAGTCCGGGCCGCGATAGACACCGCAGCGCAGACCGGCCGCGCTCACACCGTCGAGGGGCCGGACCGGGATGCGCAGCAGGCCGCAGCGGGTCATCTCCAGGTCGGCGACACTGCGCGCGAACCAGCCCACCGTATCGAACGAGGCGGCGCACTCCATCACACCGGAACGCAAGACGTCTCCGAAGCTGGGTTTGAAGCCGAACACGCCGCAATAGGCGGCCGGCCGAAGCACGGAGCCGGTCGTCTGGGTGCCGAGCGCGATCGGGGCGGTTCCGGACGCGACCGCAGCCGCACTGCCGCTCGACGATCCACCCGGCGTGCAGGACAGGCGATGCGGGTTGCGGGTTTTGGCGGGGTGGAAATGGGCAAGCTCGGTTGTCACGGTCTTGCCGAGACAGACGGCCCCTGCCTCCTCCAGCAGCGCCACACAGCCCGACGACCGATGGGAGACGTGGCCGTGGTAAATCGGCGTGCCGAACCCGGTCGGCATCGCCGCCACATCGATGATGTCCTTCACGCCAAAGGGAATCCCATAGAGCGGCCCGGTTGCCGTGCCCGCCAGCCGGAGACGGGCCGCCATCAGCGCCTCGTCCGCCGCCAGGTACTGCCAGGCTTTCACGTCGCCGTCGCAGGCCGCGGCCCGATCCAGGCAACTCTGGACGAGGTCCACCGGGCTGAGCCGCCCGGTCTCGATCGCGGCGGCGGCTTCGACGGCCGTCAGGCGGTAGGCGTCAGGACTCTCCACGGATCCAAGCTCCCTGCCGGGCGATGTTTGACGTGCCAACAAACCGGTTTGTTCCCTGGCTGGCAAGCCGACACGGTCGCACGGCCTGACGGCTTGGCTGTAGAACGGCCGATGCTCTAACGTCTTGGTGCATATGCGGGAGGAAAGATCATGGCCGAGCAGGAGGCCGAACCCGTGGACGAGGCCGGGCCGGCGTCACGCGGGGAATGGGCCTACAAGCGCCTGAAGGAGTCGATCCAGGCGGGCGAGCTGAAACCGGGTCAGCGCATCCGCGAGATCGAAATGGCCAAGCGCCTGGAGGTCAGCCGGACCCCGGTCCGCGAGGCGATGCGGCGGCTCGAGGCCGACGGGCTGCTGACCTTCGCGCCGTACCGCGGGATGGTCATCGCCGAGCTCGACCACCAGGCGGTGATGGAGCTCTATCAGATGCGCGAGGTCTTGGAGGGCACGGCTGCCGGATTGGCGGCCCGCCACGCCTCGGAGGCGGAGATCACCCTGCTGCGGGATCTTGTCGAGTCCGAGCCCGGGCTGTCGGCGGCGGCCCAGGAGATGGCCCAGCACAATCGCCAGTTCCACTCGACGCTCTATCGCGCGGCCCACAACCGATACCTGCTGAAAACCCTGAATGTCCTGGCCGATGCCATGGCGCTGCTCGGGATGACGACCCTGTCCCTGACGGGGCGCTCGGAGACCGCCCGGAGCGAGCATGGTGACATCGTCGCCGCCCTGGAGGCCCGGGATTCCGACGCTGCCGAGCGGGCGGCGCGGGCCCACATCCGGGCCGCCCAGCGGGCGCGGCTGAAGCTCATGTTCGAAGCCGGGTCGCCGGAAAGGCCGGGAGAAGACTAGGCCGTGCATCCAATAACCGGCGAAGGCAGCATTCAGTCGGTCACCGGACACGCGTGACGCGGACACCCTTGCCATTCGGCTCTATCGACGTTGGCGGTTCTTGTGCCGCGTGCTAGTGGACTACAATGGTGGCCGCGACAGGAAATCATAGGCCTGCCGTCCCCTATATCTTTGCGGCGATCGGAGTCCTTTTCGCATCCATTTGCTTTGGATGCGTCCCGTATTTCAGCAGAGGACTCACCGAACAGGGCATCGCCCCATACGCGGTTGCGTTTTATCGCTTCATCTTAACCGCCGTCTTTATGTTCCCCTTCCTGCTGGGGCAGAGAGCAGCATGGCGTGATGTCCTGTGGGGATTGGCCGCTGGAGCGGTGATGGGGCTTGGGTGGATCGGCTATGTAGGTGCGCTCGAGACAGTACCTGCCTCGACGGTGGGTGTGCTCTATATGACCTACCCGGTGTTCACGCTTGTGTTGGCGTGGATGCTCTTTGGAGATCCGCCAACCGGACGGGGCCTTGTCGCCGCCGGAGTGATCGTCTTGGCGGCTGTTATCGCCGGATCCCCAGCTTCCGTTCCGTTGGAGCATATCCCGACCCTCGTCGTCTCGCTTGCAGCGCCTTTCGGATTCGGCTTTGGCATCTGCGTGCTCGTTCACCGGCTTTCGCGCATCCCTCCGCTTGCGCGTATGGCTTCGGTGTCCCTTGGGTCTGTAGTTGGGCTGTCTCCGTTGGTGCTGACCTCGGATGTCGGGGATGTTGTTCCGAATGACAGCTACACATGGCTCCTCATCGCCGGTATCGGCTTGGCGACGGCCCTGGTTCCACAATTGATTTATACGGTCTGTTCTCCTCTGATCGGCACAACACGCACAGCGGTTTTCGGTAGCATCGAGCTGCCAACGATGTTCGCCATCGGTCTGTTTGCCTTTGGGGAGGCCATCAGCCTTGCTCAGTGCATTGCTTGTACGTTGGTGCTGGGCGCGATCCTTCTCACGCAGAGTCGCACTACACGAACTGTACCGACGGTCATGGCAAGGAATGCCAGAGGGTAGTGTAGGTTCTCCTGCGACGGTCGGCCTGCCCCGCCCAACGAGTCCAAAGGTGCTTCACACGTCGATGAACGACGCGCCCGGAACGGCATCCTCTGGGTGCTGTGGTCTGGAGCGTGATCGCTGGGTTTTGCTTGCGCGCCAAACGGAAAACGCCCGGATCGGGGTGATCCGGGCGTTCTCGAAGCTGTTGGACGGGAGCCCGCAGACGGTTACTGCAGGCGCGCCGGGATCTCGTCGATGGCGCCGGCGACCAGTTTCTTCTGGGTCGCGTCGTCCATGTTGTCCTCGATCAGGCGCCGGGTGGCGGTGACCGCCAGGTCGACCATCTGGCCGCGGACTTCCTGCAGAGCCTTGGCTTCGGCGGCCTGGATCTTTTCCATCGCCAGCTGCTCGCGGCGGGCCAGGGCCTGCTCGAGCTTGGCTTCGGCCTCCTCGCGCAGACGGACCGACTCGGACTTGGCGTGCTCCAGGATGGCCTCGGCCTCGGCCAGCGCGTCACGCTGGCGACGCTGATACTCGGCCTTCGCCGCCTGGGCCTCTTCCCGCAGCTGCTGAGCCTCGTCCAGCTTGCGCTGAATGTCGGCGGCACGGGCGTCCAGGGCGGAGGTTGCCGCACCCCAGCCCTTCCAGGCGGCAAGCCCGATGAAGATGACGAAGGAGATGGCAACCCAGAATGTGGGATCGGCGAACATCACGCACCTCCCTGCATGACGGCGTCGACGGCGGCGTTGACCTTCGCATCGGCGACTTCGAGACCGGTCAGGCGACGGGTCGCTTCGGCGGCACTCTCGGCCGCGACCGTCTTCAGGCTGGCCAGCGCTTCCTGTTTCTGGGATGCGATGTTGGCCTCGGCTGCCTTGGTCTTCTCGGCCGTCTTCTGAGCCGCGTCCGCTTCCGCCTTGGAGTGGGCTTCCGCGATCTCGTCCATGGCTTTCTTGACCAGGTCGTGGGCTTTGGCCCGGGCCTCGGCGACGGCGGCCTCGTACTCGGTCTTCACCGTCTCGGCCTCGCCGCGCAGGCGGTCGGCCGTCTCGATGTCGTCGGCGATCCGCTCCTGGCGCTCTTCGAGCACGTCGGCGATCCGCGGTACCGCGATCTTCGACATGACGACGTACAGCAGCAGGAACGTGACGATCAGCCAGAAAATCTGGGTCGCAAAGGTCGACGTGTCGAGCTGCGGCAAGCCGCCACCACCCTCACCGGCGGCGTGCGCGGCGGCACTCACGGCCGTCAGGGCAGCCGCACCGGCGAGCACGCGACCAGCGCGGCCGATCCTGGTGCTCAGTCTATTGGCGATCATGCCGTCATCCTCCTCACAGAACCAAACGGGGCCGCACAGAACGTGCGGCGCCCGACCGGATCAGGTGAACAGGATGAGGAACGCGATCAGCAGGGCGAACAGCGCGACGGCTTCCGTCAGCGCGAAGCCCAGAATGCCGATGCCGAAGACTTCGCCACGGGCCGCCGGGTTGCGGGCGATCGAAGCGATCAGCGTCGAGAAGATGTTGCCGATACCGACGCCGACACCCATCAGGGCGATAACGGCGAGGCCAGCTCCGATCATCTTTGCGGCTTCAACGTCCATGATATGCGTCCTTCCGTTCGTTGGGAGGTTGGTAGAGGGATAAGCGAACGCGATCGCGTCAGTGCAGGTGGATCGCGTCGTTGAGATAGATGCAGGTCAGGATCGTGAACACGTAGGCCTGCAGCACGGCGACAAGGATCTCGAACGCCGTGAGGGCGACGAGGACCGCCATCGGGGCGATACCGAAGACGCCCATGGCGACGACGAACCCGCCGAACACCTTCATCATCGTGTGGCCCGCCATCATGTTGGCGAACAACCGGACCGACAGGCTGATCGGCCGTGACAGGTACGACAGGATCTCGATCGGGATCAGCAGCGGCGCCATGTAGATCGGCGCGCCGGACGGGAAGAAGAACGTGAAGAAGTGCGTGCCGTGCTTGATCAGCGCGATGATCGTCACGCCCACGAAAACCGTGATGGCCATCGCGAAGGTCACGATGATCTGGCTGGTAAACGTGTAGCTGTAGGGGATCATGCCCAGCAGGTTGCCGGCCAGGATGAACATGAACAGCGTGAAGATGAACGGGAAGTACGGACGACCCTGACTGCCGACGTTCTCGCGCACCATGTTGGCGATGAACTCGTAGGACAGTTCGGCCATCGACTGCATGCGGGTCGGCACCAGATGCCGGCCGCTCATCGACTGGGTCAGGAAGCCGGCGACGACAATGGTCGCAAGCACCATGAAAGCGGCGGAATTCGTAAAGGACAGGTCCAGTCCACCGACCTCGATCGGCACAATGGGCTTGATCTGAAACTGTTCGACCGGAGACGCCACGCGTTACCCCTCTCGTTTCCCGCCACCTGACTGCCCGCCATCCTCGGACTGGTCCTGCTCGTCATCGGTTTCGCGGTAGCCGACCGCGAAGCTCTGGCTCGTGGCGGCGCGGTAGACGTTCATCATCCCGCCCGCTGCCCCGAGAAAGAAGAACACGATCAGCATCCAGGGCGAGGTGCCCAGAAACTGATCGAGTCCGTACCCGATCGCAGCACCGACCATCACACCGGCGACGAGCTCGACGCCGACGCGGAAGGCGATACTCATTGCCGAACCCGACAGGCCCGGCGTCAAGGCGTCACGCTTGGCGTCCTTTTCCTCGCCTCGCGCCCGCTTGACGCGGTCTGCAAGGTTATCGAGGGAAGGCGGGGAGTCTTGGTCTTTCATTCCCCGAAACGGATCCGCGAAAGGGACCCCAAAGCGCTGTCGCCGCGAACACGAGAACGGTGCGTCCGCCCCGCATTCGGCTTCGTCCGGACCCCCCGGCGAAGCGGCGCAACCCTACGCTCGGGCCCTAGGGGTGTCAAGGCTCCGTAGAGTGTTGATTTTTCAGCTTAAACTATTGATTTGTTTGGGCGTTTTTCGAGGCGGTTCAGCTCGCCTCCCGGAGCCGCTCGGCCCGGGCCAAGTCGACCGACACCAATTGGCTCACACCCCGCTCCGCCATGGTCACACCGAACAGCCGATCCATCCGGGCCATGGTCATGCGGTGGTGGGTGATGATCAGGAACCGGGTACCGGTCTGTTGGACGATGTCCTCGAGCAGCGAGCAGAAGCGATCAACGTTGGTGTCGTCGAGCGGGGCATCGACCTCGTCGAGGACGCAGATCGGTGACGGGTTCGTCAGGAACACCGCGAATACCAGGGCGACGGCGGTCAGAGCCTGCTCGCCGCCGGACAGCAACGACAGATGCTGCATCTTCTTGCCTGGCGGGCTGGCCATGATCTCCAGGCCCGCGTCGAGCGGGTCGTCGCCCTCGGTCAGGGTCAGGTGGGCTTCTCCGCCCCCGAACAGCCGCTTGAACAGGGTCTGAAAGTGCCCGTCGACCTGGCGAAAGGCGGTCAGCAGGCGCTCACGGCCCTCCCGGTTCAGGGCGCTGATGGCGCTGCGCAGGCGTTGGATGGCACCGACCAGGTCATCGCGCTCGCGCTCCATGCCGGCAACCTGCTCGTCGAGCTCGGCAAGTTCGGTCTCGGCCCGCAGGTTGACCGGACCAAGGCCTTCGCGTTCGCCGATCAGCCGGTCCAGGGTCGACTGGGTCTGGCCCAGGTCCGGTAACGGCGCGTCCGGGTCGATTTCCGCGGATTCCAGGATGGCATCCGGCGCGCAGCCAAGCCGTTCCTCGATCCGCTCGCGCTCCACCTTCAGGCTCTGATTGACCTGTTCGAGATGGGCTTCGGCCCGGATCAGCGCTTCCCGGGCCTCACCGGACGCCCGTTCGGCGTCCCGGGCCGTCCGGTCGAGCTCGCTCTGGCGGGTTTCGGCCGCGACCAGGGCGTCGGCGGCTTGCCTGCGCTTGGCCTCGGCGGTCTCGATCAGGGCTGTGACCGCTTCCCGCTCCTGGGCGATTTGCGCCGGCCGGGCGTCCAGGCGGGTGATCTCCGCCTGCTCGCCGGCCTGCCTGTCGGTCAGGTCGCCGAGCCGGGTGGTTGCCCGTTCGCGCCGGTCGGACCACGAGGTGACCTCGTTCTGAACAGCGGCAAGACGGGTTCGGCGGGTCTCGGCTTCTCGGACGAGGCGGTCATGCTCGCTGCGGGCCTCGACCAGGGCGGCCCGGCGTTCCGACAGGGCCGCCCGCAGTTCCTGGGAACGCTGTCGCAAGGCGTCGATATCCGGAACCGTCGCAAGATCGGCCGTGGCCTGGGCCTGCTGGGCAGTCGCTTCCTCGGCTTCGGTGGCAAGCCGGGAGGCGCTGTCGTCGAGCGCGGAGAGACGGGTATCGACCGCGGCGATCCGGGCGTCGATCTCGGCCGCCGCCGCGCGCGCCTTGGAGAGGGCCTCGCGGCTCTGCTCCCGGTTCTGCTGGGCGGTCTCGATCGCGGCTTCGCGTTCGGCCAGGGTCTTGGCGGCCTGTTCGGCGGTGATCCGGGCGGTGTCGAAGGCGGTGCGCTCGGCGGCGAGCTGGGCGTTCAGCTCCGTCAGACGGTTGCGGCGCTCGAGCCGCAGGGCGGCGGCACTTTCGGCGCCGGGTGCGCGCACGAAACCGTCCCACCGCCACAGGCCGCCGTCACGGGTGACGAGGCGCATGCCCGGTGCCAGCGCCGCCTGCTGGGCAGCGGCGGTCGCCGCGTCTTCGGCGAGGCCGATCAGGGCGAGGCGCGCCCGCAGCGCGTCGGGGGCCCGCACCAGCTCGGTCAAGGGGCGGACGCCGGCCGGCCAACCGGGGGCGCCCTGGGGTGCCGCACCGCGCCAGCCGGTCACTGGCGTCGCGTCCTCGGCGCTGAGCTCGGGCGCTTCCAGATCATCACCAAGTGCCGCCCCGAGAGCGCTTTCGATTCCGGGTTCGACCGTGATCGCATCGACGATCGGTGTGGTTTCCCCGTCTTCGCTGACCAGCAGTCGCCGCAACCCGTCCGCTTCCGCTGCCAGAGCCGCGACCGATGCTTCGAGGGCGCGCACGGCGTCGCGCGCTTCCCGGTCGGCGCCAACCGCCGCTTCGCGGGCTTCCTGGGCCTGGGGCAGGGCCGCGTCCGCCTGTTCCGCAGCGGCCTCGGCCGCCGCCACCGCCGCGGCGGCGTCGTCGCGTTCGGCCTGGGGAACGGATTCGCGGGCCAGTTCGGCACGGCGCTGGGCCAGTTCCGTCTGCTGACGGCCGATCCGCTCGATGCGTTCGCTCGCCTGGCGCAATTGACGCTCCAGCGCCGCCCGGCGGGCGTCGGCGACCGCGATCGTCTCGGTCGCCTTGTGCACCGCGTCTTCCGCCTCCTCGGCGGCGCGATTGGCACCGGTCAGGGCCGTGGCGCTGGCCTCCTGGGCCTCCGCTTCTCCGTGGCCGGCATCGGCCAGGGCGTCGCGTTCACCGACCAGCCGGTCCAGCGTCGTCGCCGCTTCCTCCACCAGGGCCTGCTCGCGTACGATATCGTCGGCGATCTGACGCAAACGGGTTTCGGCTTCGCTGCGGGCGGTCGCGATCCGGCGCTCTTCGGCTTCGAGTTCGCCGCGCGACAGAGTCAGTCGTTGCAGTTCGGCGGCGGCCTCGGCCTCGGCCTTGCGCAGGTCGGGCAGAGCGGCGGCGGCCTCGCTCTGGGCCGTGCTCGCCCGGGCCGCCTCCTGGGACGCGGTGGCCACCTGGTCGCGGGCTTCGGCAACCTGTCGGCCGGTCTGGCCGCGTTCCTCCATGGTGGCGGTCCATCGGGCGTACAGCACGATGGACTCGGCCTGTCGGATCCGCTGGCTGAGGTCGCGGTAGCGCTGCGCCTGACGGGCCTGGCGGCGCAGGGCGACCCGCTGGCCTTCCAGCGCCTTCAGCACGTCCTCGAGCCGTTCCAGGTTCTGCTCCGCGGCCCGCAGGCGCAGTTCCGCCTCGTGGCGGCGGCTGTGCAGGCCGCGAATGTTGGCCGCTTCCTCCAGCAGCACCCGCCGGTCCGAGGCCTTGGCCTGGACGATGCTGCCGATCTTGCCCTGGCTGACCAGCCCGGCCGAGCGCGCGCCGGTGGCGGCGTCGGCGAACAGCAGTTGGACGTCCCGCGCCCGCACGTCCTTGCCGTTCAGCTTGTAGTGCGAGCCCTTTTCGCGCTCGATCCGCCGCACGACCTCCAGTTCTTCACTGTCATTGAACTGGGCCGGGGCGCGCCGGCTGTCATTGGCGATCGACAAGGCGACTTCGGCGATGTTGCGCGCCGGCCGGCTGTCGGTGCCGCCGAAGATGACGTCTTCCATGCCGCCGCCGCGCATCTGCTTGGCGGAGGTCTCGCCCATCACCCACCGCAGCGCCTCGACCAGGTTCGATTTGCCGCAGCCATTCGGCCCGACCACACCGGTCAGCCCTTCCTCGATCGCCAATTCGGCCGGTTCGACGAAGGACTTGAAGCCGGTCAGTCGCAGCTTGTTGAAATGCACCGTGATGGGTCTCCGATGGTCCCGGCCGGCCGATCAGTGCCAGCCGATCAGCGTCAGGCGATCTGGCCGTCGATGATCGTTTTGAAGTTGTTGAACGGCTGGGCGCCCCGCACGACCTCGTCACCGATCACGAAGGTCGGCGTCGAGTCGACGCTGTAGGTCCGCTGGGCGGCGATCCGGGCGTTCAGGATGGCGTCCAACAGGTCGGTGTCGGACATGTGGGCATCGGCGGTCTCCGGCGCGATTCCGGCCAACCGCCCGATCTTCTTCAAGGCGTCGATCGGGTTCTGGGCGCGGGTCCACTGGCCCTGCTGCTTGAACACCGCATCGATCAGGGCGAAGTACCGCTTGCCGTCAACGGCCCTGGCCATGGCGGCGGCGCGCAGGGCGTACTGGTCCAGCGGGAAATCCCGCATCTCGAACTTGATCTTGCCGGTCTCGACATAGGTTTCGACGATCGGCTTATAGCTGTCGCGATGGAAAGCAGCGCAATGCGGGCAGGTCAGGGACGAGAACTCGATCATGGTGATGCTGGCGTTCGGGTCCCCCAGGATGCGCGGGGACATCGCTTTTTCCAGATCGACCTCGGCCGCGTTGGCCATGGAGGGCGCCAGCGACGGCACCAGGGCTGATCCTGCCAGGGCTGCCAAACCAAGATTTAGTGTTCTGCGATGCATGAGTTGCTCCAAGACACCAGATGTTGAGGACCATACGCCGAGTCCGATTGGCCCGGCAAGCGTCGCGATTAAGCGACGAATACGGCTATTTTTCGGCCTTGCCGGGTTGCCGGGCCGCCAGCCTTTCGCCGAGTGCGGCCAGTTTCGAACGCAGGTCCGGGTCGGCAATGCCGGCCACCCGGTTGTGGATCGCCGCGCGCTCGCCGTCGGCCAGATCGCGCAGGCGCGGCCGGGTCGACGGGCGCGGCGGCGGCAACGGCCCCTGACGGATCGTCAGGCGCTCGACCGCGGCCCATCCGAAGTGGCCGTTGACCCGCTCGACGATCTGCGGCGCCAGGTGCTGGATCTCCAGCGCCCGGCCCGGGACCGCCCGCAACCGCAGGGTGGCGCCATCGCGCCGGCCGCGCGGGAAGTCCAGGGCCTCCGGGATACAGGCTGCGGCCAAGGTGGCACCGACGATGTCCGGCCAGTCCCGGGGGATGCGGGCCTCCACGAAGCCCCGCTTGCGGAACAGCGGATCGGTCAGCGCCGGCGTCACGCTGGCCAGCGATCTCAAGCCTTGGGGCCGGCGCGGGCCGGCCGGGTTCCCGGTCATGGCCTCGGGTCTCCGCCGTTTGTCTTGGCGCCAGTGCCGGCGCTTCTCTCTGGACGGCCGGAATGGCCGCACTATCTTGCCGCGCCATGACCGCTGCCGCAGCTTCGATCTCGCCCGCCGAACTCTCCAAGCGTCTGCTCGCCTGGTACGACCGCCATCGCCGGCGCCTGCCCTGGCGCGCGCTGCCCGGCGAAACCGTGGACCCGTACCGGGTCTGGCTGAGCGAGATCATGCTGCAGCAGACCACGGTGGCTACGGTCGGCCCCTATTTCCAGGCGTTCCTGACGCGCTGGCCCCGGGTCGAGGATCTGGCGGCAGCACCGCTCGACGACGTCCTGGCCGCCTGGGCCGGGCTCGGCTACTACGCCCGCGCCCGCAATCTTCACAAATGCGCCCAGGCGGTCGTGGACCTGCATGGCGGCCGGTTTCCCGAGACCGTCGAGGGCCTGAAGACCCTGCCGGGCATCGGCGACTACACGGCCGCCGCCGTGGCGGCGATCGCCTTCGACCGGCGGGCGACGGTGCTGGACGGCAATGTCGAGCGGGTTGTGGCGCGTCTGCGCTCGGTCGAGGATCCGTTGCCTGGGTCCAAGTCGGTACTGCGGGGTTTGGCCGACGAGATCACGCCCGACCTTCGTCCCGGCGACTATGCCCAGGCGATCATGGATCTGGGGGCCACGGTCTGCACGCCGCGCAACCCGAAATGTCTGACCTGTCCGTGGTCGGATGCCTGTGTCGCGCGGGTTGCCGGGGTGGCCGAGCAGCTTCCGCGCAAGCAGCGGAAGAAGCCGAAGCCGACACGCGTCGGGACCTGTTTCTTCCTGCTCAGTTGCGACGGTCGGTTGCTGTTGCGGCGCCGGCCCGAGCAAGGACTGCTTGGCGGGATGCAGGAGGTTCCGTCGACGCCGTGGCGCGAGATCACCGTCGATGGCGCGGGTGATGCGGGGGGCGAACTCCCCCATGCCCCTCTGCCCGGTATCCGCTGGCGTACCCTGCCGGGTTCGGTTCGTCACACGTTCACCCACTTCCACCTTGAACTCGATGTGCTGGCGGCGCGCCTGCCCGACGCTCCGGATATGGCCGATGGGCGTTGGTGGCCGATCGACCAACTGGATGCCGCCGCCTTGCCAACGGTGATGGCGAAAGTCGTCCGGCACGCCATCACGCATCTCACCTGACGAGAGCCTCCGGGGACAGAACCCCAGGGGCCGAAGAAAAACACAATGGTCGGGCCCTGGCCTTGGGGCCGGCCAAATCCCCAGATCAGAACGGCGCTGAGCCAGATAAGTGCCGTCTGCTCACGATTTCGTGATCACCGGTTGGCGCTGCACCGGTTCCGCCGCTGGATTGATGATGGGCTTGCCTGTTGTTTCTGCTTCCGGGATATCGAGAGACCTTAAATCAAATTTTACCTTTTCTGCTGTATCACTTCGTGTAACGACGCCGACACAACGAGCGACAGATATCATGGGAGGCTACGCGCCCGACACGCAGGATCCCGCGGATGACTGGCTGGACCCGTCCGACCAGGACATTGAGCGCGCGGCGACCAGGATCGCGGCCGGTAGCTGGCGGGACCCTGGTGGTGCCCTGATTCATGACATGCGGTTTGTCGACCTGCCGAACGACCTTTCCGACCCGGTGCTGTCGTTTCTGCTCGAGTACTGGTCCGGCCTGTCGGAGGCCGGCGGCAGCGCGCCCCTGCGCGATCGGATCGACGTGCTCGAAATGCGCCCTGCGATCGGCATGATTCTTCTGTTGGATGTCGAGCGCGACGGGTTTGACGCCCGCTATCGTGTCTATGGAACGAGGGTCGCCGCGCATGGCGGCCGCGACTGGACCGGCCAGACCGTGTCCGAAATGAACGCGGCAACCCGCACACCGATGTCCCTGATGTATCGGGCCTGCTACCGCTGCGTCTATCTGACCGGCCGGCCGACTTATACCGAGCACGACTCGCCGCTCCGGCTGGCGGTCCAGGGATGGCGGCGACTGGTGCTGCCGCTGTTCGACGCCGAGGCGCGTTGCTCGGCGTTTCTGGTGGGCACCGTGCCGGTCCCGGCCCGGAAGCTGCCGCCCGAAGCTGCCCAAACCGGCACTGAGGCCCGGCTTTACGTCGCCCGGCGTGGGCGTTTCAGCACGCTCACGGTATCTCCCAGATAGGTCGCCTGATGGCCGAACCGGTAGCCGAAGGTCTCGGCCAGCCGCACCGACGCCTCGTTGGCCGGGTCGATGATGCAGCAGGTTGCATCGGCGTTGAGATGGTCGTCGGCCCATGTCAGCAGGGCGCTGACCGCTTCCTTGCCGACGCCGCGGCCGTGGTATCGGCTGGCGAGCGCCCATCCGGCCTCTGGAAGCGGCCCCAGCGGCGGATCCATGTCCCGCTCGAACCGGGCGATCCCGACGCCGCCGACAAAGCCGCCGGTCGCCTTCTCCTCGACGGCCCAGTAGCCGTACCCCAACAGCCGCCAGTGGCTGACATAGAGCAGCAGCCGCGCCCAGGCCTCGGACCGGGTCGTCGGCTTGCGGTAGGTGTGGCGGATGACCTCCGGCTCGCTCCACAGCGCGATGATGTCCTCGAAATCGTCCAGCCGGTGGGGACGAAACCGCAGTCGCTCGGTCTCGAACACCGGCGCCTCGTCGAACCCGGTCTCGGTCGCCATCTGGGCCTCGCTCTCTCGGCTCTAGTACACGCTGGCCGGTTCGATGGTCTGGTTCGCGGCCCCCAGGGTCGTCAGCAGGGCCCCGAGCAGGCCGCTGGCGCCGAAGCGGAAACTGGCAGGACCCTCCGGCCCGATGGCGGCGTCGGCGAGACGCAGATAGGCCGCCGCCTGTTCGGTGGTCCGAACACCGCCGGCAACCTTGACGCCGACCGGACGTCCGGCCGCGGCCGCGGCCGTGCAAAGACGGTGCGCCGATTCCAGGGTGGCGGACACTGCCGTCTTGCCGGTCGAGGTCTTCAGGAAGTCGGCACCGGCATCGACCGCGATACCGGCGGCTTCATCGATGGCGCCGGCGGTTACCAGACGACCGGTCTCCAGGATCACCTTGAGCGTGGCCGAAGCGGTTTCGGCACGGGCCATGTCGAGCATCGACCGGGCCTCGGCCGGCCGGCCGGACAGGAGGGCGGTGTAGGGCAGAACGATATCGATCTCGTCCGCCCCGGCGGCCAAGGCGGACCGGATCTCCTCGCGCACGGGTTCGATGGCCGGGCGACCGTGGGGAAAATTGACCACCGTGCAGATCTTCACGCCGGATCCGTCCAGGGTCCGGCGGCACAGCGGCACGAAGCGCGACCACACGCAGACCGCGGCGACCGGACCCGCCGGCGTCACCGCCTTAGTGCACAGGGACTGGATCGCGCCGTCGTCGTCGCCATCGTTCAGGGACGTCAGATCCAGGCAGGCGATGGCGCGGCGCGCCGTGTCGGTCAAAGCGTCAGAGGACATCACCGTTCTCGTCGAGAAATCGCAGCAGAAGCCGGGCGAGGTCGGCCGCCATCGTCTGGCCGCGGGTCATGACATCGTCATGGTCGATCGGCGACCCGTCGCCCAGGCCGGCCGCCAGGTTGGTGATGCCGGAGATCGCCACGACGCGCACCCCCATATGGCGGAGCGCGATGCATTCCGGAACGGTCGACATGCCGACCGCATCGGCCCCGAGTCGCTGAAACGCCCGGATTTCGGCCGGGGTCTCGAAGCTCGGGCCCGGATACCACAGGTACACGCCCTGGGTGACATCCAACCCCTCGCCATCGGCCGCCTCCAGCAGCCGGTTGTGCAGATCCCGATCGTAGGCCTGGGTCATGTCGAAGAACCGGTCCCCCAGGGAGGCCTCGTTCGGCCCGGTCAACGGGTTCAGCCCGGACCAGTTGATGTGATCGGCGATCGCCATCAGCCTGCCTGGCCCGACATCGTCGCGCAGCGATCCGGCGGCATTGGTCAGGATCACGGTCGAACACCCCAAGCGGGCGAGGGTGCGGATCGGACGGACCACGTCCGCCATGTCATGACCCTCGTAGACATGGGCGCGGCCGCGCAACATGGCGACATCGGTCTTGCCGAGCCGGCCGAGCCGTAGCTGCCCGGCGTGGCTGTCCACCGCCGGCTCCGGAAAGCCGGGGATCTTCGCATAGTCGATGTCGATGGCGTCCACCACCGCTTCGGAACAGGCATCGAGCCCGGACCCGAGCACCAGCCCGACGGTCGGCTCGAATCCATTGGCGGCCTTGCGGATCGCCTTGAGGGCGGCGTCGATCTTCGTCTTCTCACTCATGATGTCGGTATCCTGTAGACGACAAGCGGCAACCGTGTGCCCGAGGGCTTCTTGAGTGTGCGGGCATCGAACAGCCTACCACCGAGTCCTTCGGCGATCCGACGGCTCGGGACGTTGGCCTCGACCGCCGAGTAGACCACGGACGGCTCTTCGAGCGCGGCGCCGGCAAAGCGAACCAGCGTGCCGACCGCCTCGCGGCCGAGACCTTGGCCCCAGCGGTCCTCACGGATCCAGATCCCGACCTCCGGTTCGGGGTCGTTGCGATAGTGGAGGCCGGACATGCCCAGGAAGCAGCCATCCGTCCGGTCGCGCAGGACCACGGCCATCTCCTTGCCAGTCTTCTGGTTCGCCAGCCAGATGCGGCCGACCGCGACCAACTCGTCGACCGTCTGCGACGCCTCGAAGGTCATGTACCGCGCGACGTCCGGTGTGACGCCGGCATGGATCTCCGGCGCGTCGACCTCCCGGTACGCGCGCATCGTCATCCGCCCGGTCTCGAGACTGACCGTCGAGAGATCCATCGGGTCCCTCAGCGTTCCTTCACATAAGGCTGCCCGATCGCTTTCGGCGCGATCGCCTTGCCGATGAAACCGGCGAGCAGGATCACCGTCAACGCGTAAGGCAACGCCTGAATGAGCGAGACCGGCGCCTGTCCGATGCCCGGAATCTCGACGCCCTGCAGGCGGGTAGCGACGGCGTCGAGGAAGCCGAACAGCAGGCACGCGCAGAACGCCGGCACGGGCTTCCATTTGCCGAAGATCATCGCGGCCAGGGCGATGTATCCCTTGCCGGCGGTCATATCGCGCACGAATGCCGCCGATTGAGCGGTCGAGAGATAGGCCCCGGCCATGCCACACAGGACGCCGGTGAAGATCAGCGCCCGGTAACGCAGCCACTCGACGGAGATCCCGGCGGTGTCGACGGCGTCCGGGCTTTCGCCGACCGCCCGCAGCCGCAGTCCGAACCGGGTCCGATAGACCACCCACCAGGTGAACGGGACCGCGATCAGGGCCGCGTAGACCAGGATGCTGTGACCGCTGATGATCTCGGCGTAGATCTGGCCCAGTACCGGAACCGCCCGCAGGGTCTCGGCCAGCGGCAATTCGATCGATTGGAACCGTGCCCCCGGCGGCAGCGAGGGCGTCTGGCCGCCCTGGGAGAACCAGGCGATGCCCAGCACGATGGTCAGGCCGGAGACGAGGACGTTGATCGCCACGCCACTCACCACCTGATTGCCGCTATGGGTGATGCAGGCGAAACCGTGCAGTATGGCAAGCGATGTCGACACGGTGACCGCCACCAGCAGCCCGAGCCAGGCGGAACCGGTGACATAGGCGGCGGCCGCCGCTGCAAAGGCACCGGCCAGCATCTTGCCTTCGAGCCCGATATCGATCACGCCCGAGCGCTCGCTGAACAGCCCGGCCATGGCCGCCAGAACCAGTGGTGTCGCCACCCTGAGGGTGGCGTCCAGGGTGAGCACGAACAGCAACCAGAATTCGGCGATCGGCATCAGGTGGCCCCCCCGCGACGATAGCGCCGCCAAAGCCTGACAGCCGTCGGATGCAGCATGAACGCCAGCGCGCCTGAGAACAGGATCACCAGGCCCTGGATCACCACGACCAGATCGCGGGTGATGGTCTGGAACTCGAAGTCGAGCTCGGTCCCGCCCTGGTACAGCGCCCCGAACAGCAGGCTGGCGAGGACGATGCCGACCGGATGCCCGCGCCCCATCAGCGCGACGGCAATCCCGGTGAAGCCGTAGCCCGCCGTGAAGTTCAGCAGAAGCCGGTGATGAACGCCGAGAATCTCGTTCAGGCCGACGAAGCCGGCGAGCATGCCCGAGATCACCATGGCGGCGACGATCACGCGCCGCGGATCGATGCCGGCATACACGGCGGCCTTCTCGTTGTGACCGACCGTGCGCAGCGCGTAGCCCCAGCGGGTCCGCCAGATCAGCAGCCAGACGAAAACGCAGGCCAGCAGGGCCCAGACGATCGACAGGTTCAGCGGCGAGCGCGTCACCTCGATGCCGACCGCGCCGAAAATGTCGTGGACGAAGGGCAGCCAGGCGCTCTCGGCAAGTTCCCGGCTCTGGGGCGACATCTGGCCGGGTTCGATGATGACGTTCACCATCAGATGCACCATCAGGGCGGCGGCCAGGAAGTTGAACATGATCGTGGTGATGACCACGTGGCTGCCGCGATAGGCCTGCAGCCACGCCGGAATGAATGCCCAGGCCGCTCCGAACAGGCCGCCGGCCAGACCCGCGATCGGAATCACCAGCCACCCCGGCAGAACGGTGTCGAGGGACAGGGCGGCGATGCCGACCCCGAGGCCGCCGATATAGGCCTGGCCTTCGCCACCGATGTTGAACAGTCCGGCGTGGAAGGCGACCGCGACCGCCAGACCGGTGAAGATCAGGTTGGTCGTGTAGTACAGCGTGTAGCCGAGTGCGGCGTCGTAGCCGAAGGCGCCGGTCACCAGCACCTGCAGGGCATCGAGCGGGTTCTCGCCGACGATCAGGACGATGACGGCCGCGACCAGGAAGGCCATGAAGATGTTGACCATCGGCAGCACGCCGATGTCGATCCAGGCCGGCAGTTCCCGACTCATGCCGCGCCCCCTGCGCTTCTAGTGGCGCGATCCGAACGGATGAAATCCATCCGTTCGGTGAATCGCCCCACCACGTTGTTGCCCCTGTGGGCTGATTCACGAAACGTTTGGGACCCAAACGTTTCGATCAGGCCACTCGTGGTGCGATCCGAGCGGATGAAATCCATCCGTTCGGTGAATCGCCCCACCACGTTGTCGAACATGTGGGCTGATTCACGGAACGTTTGGGACCCAAACGTTTCGATCAGGCCACTAGAGCTCATCGGTCGTGGTCCCGAAGCCGGGTTCGAAGATGCGCCGGTACAACCGCTCGGCATAGGAGTCGGTCATGCAGGCGATGTAGTCGCAGACCCGCCGCTCGACCGGATCATCTCGTGAAAGGTTGTTCCACGCGTTCTCCGGCACCAGGGTGGTGTCGAGGCACAGTTCGTCGAACAGATCCTGGATGATCATGTTGCCCTTGCGGCGCAGCTGGCGGACCGAAGCGCTTTCGATCACCGTTTCGCGCACAAAGGTCTTCAGGAAACCCACCATCTCGGCGGTGTGTGCGTCGAAACCGGCGTTGTAGCGCAGCAACGGATGCTCGAAGCCGTCGACCTCGTCGACCGAGACGTTGGTCACCAGCAGATTGACCAGGGCGGAGATCGCCTGCTTGCGCTCGAAGCTGGAGCGCGAGAACAGGGCGTCGGCCAGGGCGTCCCGCCCCATACCGAGGCCGGCGGCCTGCAATCCGTCGAAATCGGGCAGGGAGTCGGCGTCCTCGATATAGTTCTCGAACGTATCGCGCCGGATCAGGCCGCGGGCGATGGCATCCTCCAGGTCGTGCACCGCATAGGCGATGTCGTCGGCGCATTCCATCAGGGAGCAGTCCAACGTGCGGTGCATCGGTCGCGCATCGCCGTCGAGCCGGCTGAAGGCGTCGCGGTCGGTGGACGTGAACGGGTCCATCGCCCAGTCGACGATGTCCCACTCGGTGTCCAGGAAGCACTTCGGCGGCACTTCGTCGAGGTCGCGCCCGCTCTCCTCGTAGGCGGCAACGCAGGTTGAGAACGGTGCCGGATACTTGAGGATGGCCAGGTTCAGCCGGCGGGATGGGTTCAGGCCGAGGCCGGGTTCGCGGTACTTCTCCAGCCGGTTGATTATCCGAAGGGTCTGGCCGTTGCCCTCGAACCCGCCGCTGCCCGCCATCTTGACGTTAAGCGACTCCTCACCGCTGTGGCCGTAGGGCGGGTGGCCGAGGTCATGGGCATGGCAGGCCGCCATCATCAGGGATGATCCGGGCAGCCAGGGCGAGACGGCCGGATCGACCTGACCGCGGGTGATCTTCAGCAGCAACCCTTCGCCGATCTGACCGACCTCGATGGAATGGGTCAGGCGGGTGCGATGGAAATCGCCTTCGCCGGTCGCCATGACCTGGGTCTTACCCTGCAGGCGGCGGAACGCGGCCGAATGGATGACTCGGCCCTTGTCGTGATCATAGGCATCACGGACGTCGCCGGCGCGGGGCGGCTCGGGCGCGCGGCGCGCGGTGAACACCTCCGGCGAGGCGATCATGGCTGCGCCTCACCAGCCTGCCCCTCGCCAGCCTGGGCCTCGCCGGCCCGGATCTCGTCAAGGGAGACGTTGGCCATCATCAGTCCCAGCGTCTTCTCGTCCGCCTCATCGGCCGGCATTTCGCCGGTCAGCTGGCCGCCGCACATGACAAGGATCCGGTCGCTCAGCCCCATCACCTCTTCGAGTTCGACCGAGACCAGCAGGATCGCGCAGCCGGCGTCGCGCATGGCCACCAGTTCGCGGTGGATGAACTCGATGGCACCGATGTCGACGCCGCGCGTCGGCTGGCCGATCAGCAAGACCTTCGGGTCGCCGTCCAGCTCGCGGGCCAGGACGAGCTTCTGCTGATTGCCGCCGGAGAACAGCGACGATTTCAGGCTCGGATCGGGCGGCCGAACGTCGAACGACTCCATCTTGGCTCGGCAGGAGTCCTCGATCGCGGCGATGTCCATCAGCAGGCCGCTGTTGTACTCGGCCCGGTCCTGGTGGCCGAGAATGCTGCTTTCCTTGGCGTCGAAGGCCATCACCATGCCCATGGCGTGGCGGTCTTCGGGAACATGGCCGAGGCCGGCGTCGCGCAGCTGTGCCGCGTCGGCCGGTTGCTCGTGGGTCACGTCCAGGGTGCCGACCCGGAACCGGCCGCTATGCACCGGTCGCACACCGGCTAGGGCTTCGAGCAGTTCGCTCTGGCCGTTGCCGGAGACGCCGGCCAGTCCGACGATCTCGCCGGCGCGCACGGAGAAGGATACGTCGTGAACCCGCTCGACGCCTGCGCTGTCGACGATGCTGAGGTGGTCGACCGTGAGGCGTTCGTCCTCGGCCGCTCGGGCCTGCTTCTCGACACGAAACAGAACCTTGCGGCCGACCATCAGTTCCGCCAGTTCCTCGCGGCTGGTCTCGTGGGTCGGCCGGTGGGAGACCATTTCGCCCCGGCGCATGACCGAGACGTTGTCGGTGACGGCCAGAATCTCGCGCAGCTTGTGGGTGATCAGGACGACGGTCACACCCTGAGCTTTCAGGGCCCGCAGAATCTCGAACAGCCGGTCGGTCTCCTGGGGCGTCAGCACGCCGGTCGGCTCGTCCAGGATGAGGATGCGGGCCCCGCGATACAGCGCCTTGAGGATCTCGACCCGCTGTTGCAGGCCGACCGGGAGGTCGTGGACGATGGCGTCGGGATCGATCTCGAGACCATAGTCCCGTGACAGGCGCCCAAGTTCATCGCGCGCGGCCTCTCGGCCGGCCGCGAGAAGCGGCGCCCCTTCCGCACCGAGCATGACGTTCTCGAGAACGGTGAAAGGCGGCACCAGCATGAAGTGCTGATGGACCATGCCGATGCCGGCGCCGATGGCATCGCGGGCACTGGTGATGCGCACGGGCCGGCCGTCGATCCGGATCTCTCCCGCATCGGCCTCGTAAAAGCCGTACAGGATGCTCATCAGGGTCGATTTGCCGGCGCCGTTCTCGCCGACGATGCCGTGGATCGAGCCCGCGGCGACCGTCAGCGACATGTCGCGATTGGCGTGGACCGGGCCGAAGCGCTTGTCGATGCCAATCAGTTCGATCGCCGGCTCGGCGGGGCCGGTCGTCACCGGTGGTACCGTGTTCACGCCATCCCCCGCCGAGCCTGTACCGCGATCAATGGGGACAGTTGTTGTCCGCCATATAGTCGTGGACCGTGATCGTGCCGGCCACGATGTCGGCCTTGGCCTTGTCGACCGCCGCCTTCATGGCGTCGGTGATCAGCGCCTTGTTGTTGTCGTCGAGTGCCCAGTCGACACCGCCTTCGGCCAGACCGAGCACCTGCACGCCGGTGCTGAAGTTGTCGTTCTTGGCGTCCATGAAGGCCTTGTAGGCGGCAACGTCGACCCGCTTCAGCATCGAGGTCAGCATCGTGCCCGGCTGCAGATGGTTCTGGTTGCTGTCGACGCCAATGGCGTATTTGCCGCTGTCGGCGGCCGCCTGATAGACGCCGATCCCGGTACCGCCGGCGGCGGCGAACACGACGTCGGCGCCGCGATCGAACTGCGACTTGGCGAGTTCCCCGCCCTTGGTGGGATCGTTCCACGCAGACGGCGTCGTCCCGGTCATGTTCTGGAAGACTTCGACGCTGCCATTGGCGTGCTTGGCGCCCTGAACGTAGCCGCAGGCGAACCGGCGGATCAGCGGGATGTCCATGCCGCCGACGAAGCCGACTTTGCCGGTCTCGGACGCCATCGCGGCGATCACGCCGACCAGGAACGAGCCTTCATGCTCCTTGAAGACGATGGAGCGGACGTTGGGCAGGTCGACAACGCTGTCGATGATGGCGAACTTGGTGTCCGGGTTGGCCTTGGCGACCTTCTCCATGGCCGGTGCCTGGGCGAAGCCGACACCCAGCACCGGGCTGTAGCCGCGCTGGGCCATCCGGGTGATCGCCTGCTCGCGCTGGGTCTCGTTGGTGACTTCAAACTCGCGATAGGCGACGCCGGTCTCCGACTTGAACGTCTCGAGCCCGTTGTAGACACCTTCGTTGAAGCTTTTGTCGAACTTGCCGCCCATGTCGAAGACGACGGCAGGTTCCAGGTCGGCCGCTGCTGCCGGTGCGGCGAGCAAGGTCAGCGCGGCGACGGCGCCGATGATACGATGATGCATCTGAAGCTCCCTGTTGCGATGCGTCCCGCCTTTGTGGCGGTTGGGGTCTAATTTAGTGCAATTATGAGGGCGAAGCCCGTCTAACGCACCAGGATACGGATTTTCATCTCCGTGTCGCCGGGTGTCCGACGGATCGGCCAACGCGCGAGGGGTCTAGCGTGATCGAAGCCCGACTGAAAGCCCGAATAATTGTCCAGTCGGCGGTCCGGCAGGCCGGTTTGCGCGGCATCCCGGCGACCGTGGTCCGACGCGGCGATCCGGATGCGGGACAGGTCTACGTCAAGGTCAATCGCGGCCCCGAGATCGGATGCACGATCCTGGCGCCGTCGCGCGACTACGATACCGGCGCCCTGACCTGGCGGATGGCCACCGGGGAGGCCCCTGTCCCCGAGGCCGACGCCGACGCCCTTGTCGAGCGCGAGCGGGCGATCGACCCGGATCTGTGGGTCGTCGAGATCGAGGACCGGGACGGATGGCACCCGTTCGACGAACCCCTCTGATCCTGGCCGCGGCGGTGCTGACGGCGGTTCTTGGACCTGCCGGCATCGCCGTCGCCGACTCCTTCCGGGTGGTCAAGGCCGGCGGCCCGCCGGCACGGCTTCTGGTTCTCGGGCTCGGCGACAGCGAACGGGCCTGCGGCTCGGCGGACCTGCCGGCCGGACCGGTGGTCTTGCGGTTCGCCGCGGACGAGGCCGGCTGTGCGGCCATCGCTCAGTTCGTGGTGATCGTGCGGGCCAACAGCTCCGACGGCGACTCGTTTCTTGGCGAATGGTGCGAGGCGATCGTCGCCAGCGGTGGGACGCTGCGCCTGGTGCCCGGCCCCGGTGATCCGGGGGCGGCGCCGATGGCGTGCGTCCTCAGCGCGCCGTCTGCGGATTGAACCGGGCTCTGGCGGCGGTCAGCTCCGATCCCAGAAGCTGCCGTGGTCGCGGATCCAGCCGACGAAGTCGGCCATGGTCGCCGCAAGGTCGTCGGGCAGCCGGTGGCCGACTTCACTGGCCAGGCGCTCGGGGTTCATCGGCAGCCGGTCGCTGTCACCCCACAGATCGACGCTCGGCGTCTCGCCGGGCTCGGCCAGCCGGTAGCTGAAACCGGGAAAGGCCTCCGCCAGGGGCGCGCACATATCCATCACGCTGACCTGACGGGCCGAGGTCACATTGAAAAGATCGCTCTTCAGGCGTTCGGTCGGGGCCGCCATCAGCGCCTGCAGGGCGCCGGCGACATGGCGGGAGTAGGTCCAGTCCAGTTTGTCCCGGCGTGCGAAGACGGCGGGCTTGCCCTGGCGGGCCAGCAGAGCGGTCTGCATCGGTCCCGAGAGCGTGTCCCGGGCGCCGGAGTCGATCTCCCACGGTCCGAAGATCGTTGACAGCCGGACCGACCGGCAGTCGAGCGGGGTCAGTTCGCCGTAGCGCCGGACCAGCCGTTCGGAACCGAACTTGGTCATCCCGTAGATCTTGAACGGCTCCTCACGGGTTCCGTATTCGTCGAGTGGTCCGGACCAGCCGGTGTCGCCGAACGCGCCGGTTCCGTAGGCGGCACCCGAGGAGATGTTCACCAGCCGCCGCGCCCCGGCATCGGCCGCCGCCTTCAGCGTCCGGGCCAGGCCGACCAGATTGACCTCGATGACCGATTCCGGCGCGTCACGCTCCCGCTCGGCACCCGACGTGACCGCCGCCCCGTAGAACACCCGGTCGACCCGGTGGTCGCCGATCGCCTCGGCGATCGGATCGGCCTCACGGATGTCGCCCCGCACCATCGTGTAATGCCCCGGCAACGCATCGAAGCGTGCCTGGGCAACGGGCGGCAGGTCGTTGCGGTCGAACAGCACGACCTCTTCGCCGTCGCTCAGATAGCGCTCAGCGGTCGCCAGGCCGATGAAACCGCAGCCGCCGGCAATCAGAACGGTCACTGGCCGACTCCCTACTCGGCGTCGGCCTGAACCTGCATCTTCACGATCTGGTCCGGATTACGCGGGGGTTCGCCACGGGCGATGGCGTCCACGTGTCCCATGCCGTCGGTAACCTGGCCCCAGACCGTGTACTGGCCGTTCAGGAAGGAGCAGTCGTTGAAGCAGATGAAGAACTGGCTGTCGCCGCTGTGCGGATCCTGGGCCCGGGCCATGCCGACGGTGCCGCGGCCGTAGTTCGCGTCCGAGAACTCGGCCCGCATCTTCTCGCCGGAGCCGCCGCGACCAGTCCCGGTCGGATCACCGGTCTGCGCCATGAAGCCCTCGGTCACCCGGTGGAAGACGACCCCGTCGTAGAAGCCTTCGCGGGTCAGCTCCTTGATCCGCTCGACGTGGTTCGGTGCCAGGTCCGGCCGCAGCTCGATGACAACGCGGCCATCCTTGAGATCCAGGAGAAGCGTGTTCTCCGGGTCGGCGGCGGCGGCGCCGCTGGTATCCATGCTCATGATCGCTCCGATGATGCTTGCGATGAACGCCAGTCGGCGCATCGACGTCTCCTCAGGTTATGGGTCACTTGTTGAGAGCCCCCGCTACGGCCCAGCTTAGAGCAGATCCGCGTCAGATGAAATCGCCTCCGGCGATCCATCGGGCCGGTGAATCTGCTCTAACGATATGATTTGGATCGGATTCACATGGCCCATCGGAAACATGCGGTTTGCGATGGACCATGATCCGATCCTGAGCAGTTCCGCATCAGATGGAATCGCCTCCGGCGACCTCTGAGAACCCTCCAGATTCTCCGATTGGACCGAGTCAGTCCGACCGGATGGTGCTCTGTGCGACCGAGTAGATGTCGACCGGATCGCTGACGCCACGGACATCGATCTCCCCGACCCTCGCGAGTTGTGTTTCGTGGACCTCTTTGGCGGTCGCGCCGGTGACCAGGATCCGTGTCCCCTGCTGCTTGTTCAGCGCTTCAAGCCGCGAGGCGAGATTGACCGCATCGCCGTAGACGGTATACGCCGCCCGGCCGCCACCCCCGACATTCCCGGCAATGATGAGGCCCGTGCTGACACCGACCCGGATGTCCAGCTTTTCGCCGGCAAAGCGGGTCGTCTGAACCAGATTGAGGAGGTCGACTGCCGCGTTGACGCCGTGCTGTCGATGCTGCGAGTCCGTCGCGGGCACATTGAAGGTCGCGAGGACGGCATCGCCGATAAACTGGGTGACCACCCCGTTGTGCTTGCCGATCACTTCCGAAGCGGCTTCGAAATACGCGTTGAAGATGTCGACGACGGCCTGGGCTCCCTTGTTCTCCGTCAGGTCCGTGAACCCTGCGACGTCCGCCATCAGCACCGTCGCTTCCCGTTCCACCGGGTCCAGCGCCCCTTCCTGTTGGATCATCGATTGCGCAACCGCTTCCGGCACGAACCGGCCGAAGAGTTGCGAGATCGCGGCAACACCGCGTTCCGCCTCGAGCTGACGGCGAACCACGCCGCGTGCCCGCCGCATGACGATGGCGATCAGGACAGCGACGGCGATGAAGACCAAGGCTTCCTGCACGCGGGTGCCCGAGGCGACGAAATCCACGTCCAGGAAGATGCCCAGATACTCCTCCGGCGTCGGTCCCACCGGAATGTCTGTCCACTCCAGCGTCCGCTCCATGCCCGATCGAATGTAGAGAAAGGCGGCGAGCCATCCGCCGCCACCGGCCAGTCCCGACCAGAGGACGAGACCGGGCGAGAAACTGAAGGCCGCAACCGCCAGGATGATGAAATAGAACGGAAAAACCTGAAACCGGAAGATCATCACCTGCGGCACCGGTGTTTCCGACGTGGCCGGCAGAAAGGCCACTGCGGCGCTCAGCAACAGGATGTCGATCGTGATGAAGACGTATTTCACCCAGGACCGGTCATAGGACGATCCGATGATCCGGTAGTGCAGCAATCCCAGCGCGATGAACACCAGACCGCCCAGGACAAACTCCAGCGCCCGGTCAGGGCCCCGGCTGGCCGCCATGAACGCCGAGACGAGCACGATCGTCACGACCCTGCCCTTGATGGCCAGCTTCAGGCCGGCCTGCTCGGCGGCATAGAACATCTGGTCTGAACGGGTATTGCGGGCATCGCTGCTCATGGCAGGCAGCGTGACCAGCCAGAACGAAAGGTCAAACACCAAAATAAGGGGTGTGTTTTGAGGCAGGCCCGCGACGCTGGCCTGACGTCAGCCGCGCCGACATGGCATGATGGCCCGGCGGTGGCGATAACGCGAATGAGGCCGGCCAACACGATGACCGGGGCACCATGACCAGCGCGGCGATCTCGGAGGGGGTGCCCGACCAACCGACGGGGTTCGCCCAGCGCGCGATCATCCTGATCTCGCTCACCTTCGTGACCATGCTGTACACGATGACGGTGATGATCGCGAACGTCGCGCTGCCGAAGATGCAGGGGACGTTCGCGGCGACCGCCGACCAGATCGCCCTGGTGGTCACCTTCAACATCGTCGCGACGGCGGTGATGACGCCGGCATCCGGATGGCTGGCGTCCCGGTTCAGCCGACGGTCGCTAATGCTGTACTGCGCCGGTGGCTTCACGGCCGCGTCTTTTCTCTGCGGCGTGGCCGGCAGTCTCGAAGAACTGGTCGTATACCGGATCCTGCAGGGCGGCTTCGGCGCCCCGCTTGTGCCGCTGGCCCAGGCAACCATCCTGGACACGTTTCCGCGGCGCCAGCATGGCACCGCGACCGCGGTGTTCAGCATGGGGGTCGTCTTCGGCCCGATCATTGGCCCGACGGTTGGCGGCTTCCTGGCCGAGGACCTCGGCTGGCGCTGGGTGTTCTTCCTGCTGGTGCCGTTCGGCCTGATCGCGATCACCAGCATCCTGATCGTCATTCAAGACCGTCGGCGCGCGCCGTTCATGCGGTTGGACTGGTTCGGCTTTCTGGCCTTGTCGGTGGCGATCGCGGCCTTCCAGTTCATGCTCGACCGCGGCCAGCGCCTCGACTGGTTCGATTCACCGGAGATCATCATCGAGGCGATCGTCGCGGCGACCTGTTTCTATCTGTTCCTTGCCCATATCGCGACCACCGACCAGCCGTTCCTGAGCCCGCGGATCTTCGCCGACCGCAATTATGCGATCGGCTGCATCATCATGTTTCTGTTCGGCATGATCCTGTGGACGCCGATGGTCCTGTTTCCGCCGATGATGGCCAGCATTCAGGGCTATCCGGAGGCCGAGATCGGGATTTTCATGGCCCTGCGCGGCATTGGCACTCTGGTTGCGTCGATCGTCATGGCGTTCATCAACCGGTGGTTCGATCCACGGGTTCTGCTGGTCGTCGGGTTCGTCCTGCAGGGCGTTGCCGCCTGGTACATGGCGGCGTTCGACATCAACCTCGCCCCCTTCGCGTTGGCCTGGACCAGCCTTCTGGCAGGGTTCGGGGTCGGTCTGATCTGGGTGCCGCTGACGCTGATCACGTTCCGCACCCTCGACAAGGCCTTCATGAACGAGGCGACGGCGGTCTTTCACCTGATCCGCAATGTCGGGAGTTCAGTCTTCATCTCGATCAGCATTGCGCTGGTGATCCGGTCGACCGCCATCGGCTACAGCGAGCTGGTGCCGTTCGTCTCGATGTTCGGTGACGCCGGTTCGCTGCTGGGCTTGCGGGGCGACTGGCCCATGGACGAGACCCGGGATGTCGCCGGCCTGGTGGTCGAGATCGGCCGGCAATCAGCCATGATCGGCTACATCAACGCGTTCTATCTCTACGCGATGACGTGCTTTGCGATCATCCCGTTCGTCCTGCTGGTCAGATACCGGCGGATCGACGGCTGACAGTCGCGTTCAGGGGGGCATCGGCGAGCGCCGGACTTTTCAGCGGTTCACGCGACGCGCCGTCGGCAACGCGAGCCAGACCCGTGTGCTCCAGTTCCTCGCCGCTGAGGTGCATTTCCAGGATCCAGAAGCCGTTCTGGTGGTGCGCGGCGCGTTTGCCCTGGCGCGGAACAACGATGTTGTTCTCGATGCAGAAGCGAATGAGCGCGTCCACCAGTTTCGGGTTCTTCAATGTGAACAGATCGCGGCGTTCGTTGGGACCGAACTTGAACTCGATATCGATGACGACATCGCCCTTTCCGTCCGGCTTCACGCCCAGGATCTGGCCGGGCGGCAGCAAATCCTCACGGACCCGGCGGTAGGACAGCAGCGCCTGAACAAGTTCCTCGTCGTCGAGGATGATCTTTCTAATTTCACGGGGCATCTTCGGGGGGCTCCGCGTAACTATTGTGCTTTGACATCGCCACATAGTAGAGCGGAAGAAGTTAACAATATGTTTAGAAAACTGGTTAATACAGTATTGCTGCTTTGCTTGTCTTGCGACTACTAAAAGAAGACAAGTATCAAAAATGCGATTCTATTTTTTGAGAATTTTCAGATTGATTGACGGATCATCAACTACCCGTCGCAGGTTTCCAGAACGTCGCTTACCTGATCGAAGCTCGCGCCGTCGGCGACCTTGGCGATGCTGGCGCGATCCAGCTCTTCCCCGGACCGCATGACCTCCAGGAACCACCCCTTCTCACTATACCGGGCAAGGCGCCGGCCGGCGTCGGGAACGATGATGTTGTTCTCGATGTAGAAACGGGTCAGTGCCTCGACCATGATCGGGTTATCGACGGTGACCCGCTTGCGGTTCTCTTCCCCGCCGAGCCTGGAGACGACTTCGATTGAGAATTTGCCGCCGCCGGCGGGCATTACCCAGTGGACATCGCCGGCTGGCACGATGTCTTCCCGGACCCGGCGGTAGGACGCTACAGCGAGAAGGATCTCCTCCTCATTCAGGATAATCTGTCTGATTTCAGTCGGCATTGGTCAAGCGCTCCCCTCAGTCGCGTGATGGGAGGCATTTAGATGGAACCCCGCTAAAATGCCCTTAACATCTGCGGTTAATACAAGATTGATGCGCTATACCGACGGTAGAACACCGGGGCGCGTAGAAATAGAAAGCGTATTCCGGCACGTGTTCGGGCACGGTCCTATGTGGCTCTGCTGGCACCGGAAGACCGACCGCGATCAGTACTTCAGCGCCCCGTAGACCGGCTCGACCGACCCGTCCCATTCGCCGCCAAACGCCTCGATCAGATCATCGGCCTGGGTGCGCCCGGACGCGGCGATCGCGTCCAGAGGGTCGAGAAACTGGGTTTCATCATCGCCCCGGGAGTCCAGACGTTCCCGGCGTCGCAATCCCTCGCGTGCCAGGGCCAGGACGTCCCCGGCCCAGTCTTTCAGCGGCCGACCGCGGAATGTGGTCGCCAGACCGTCGCGCGGCACGCTGTTTCGCAACGACTCCTGTTCGGTGACCGACCAGTCGCGACACATCTGCCAGGCCTGGTCCTGCACCCCCTTGTCGTAGAGCAGACCGACCCAGAGGGCCGGCAGGGCGCAGATCCGGCCCCAGGGTCCGCCATCGGCGCCGCGCATCTCGATGTATTTCTTCAGACGCACTTCCTGGAACACCGTGGTCGCGTGGTCTGACCAGTCTCCTATCGAGGCGGTGTAGTCGGAGACTTCCGGCAGCTTGCTGTCCATGAAATCCCGAAAGCTCTTGCCGGCCACGTCGATATAGGTCGAGTCCCGGTAGACGAAGTACATCGGGACATCGAGCAGGTAGTCGACATAACGCTCAAAGCCGAAGCCGTCCTCGAAGACGAAAGGCAGCATGCCGCAGCGATCGGGGTCGGTGTCGGTCCAGACATGGCTGCGGAGCGACTTGAAGCCGTTCAACCGGCCTTCGGTGACCGGTGAATTGGCGAACAGCGCGGTCGCGATCGGCTGCAGCGCCAGCGAGACCCGGTACTTCTCCACCATGTCGGCCTCGTCCTCGAAGTCGAGGTTGGCCTGGATGGTGCAGGTCCGGGTCATCATATCGAGGCCCATCGAGCCTTTGGTCGGCATGTACCGGCCCATGATCCCATAGCGGCCCTTGGGCATCCAACTGACCTGGTCGCGCCGTGAGGTCGGATCGAAACCGAGCCCGAGCATGCCGGCGCCGATCTCCTCGCAGACCTCACGCACCTGGGCGAGGTGGGTGTGCACCTCGTCACAGGTCTGGTGCAGGTTGTCGAGCGGCGCGCCCGAGAGCTCGAACTGTCCGCCGGGCTCGAGGGTGATCGCGCACTTGCCCTGGCTCAACGCGATGACTTTGCCCTTCTCTTCGATCGGTTGCCAGCCGAAGCGCTGCAGACCGGTCAGGATCGCCCCGATCCCGTCCTCACCTTCATAGGGCAGGCGGCTGTGGTCCGAGATCCGGAAGGGGAACTTCTCGTGCTCCGTCCCGACCTTCCACTCGTGACGCGGGGTGACGGCTGACGAGAACCACTCGACCAACTGCGCCTTGCTTGTGATGGGCGCACCTTGGTCTTCGGGGGGTCGTGACATTGAGCCTCCGGTCTCAGTCGGGTCGGGCGATCCAGTCGCCCGCCAGGGCCTGCCAAACGGCGAGCACCGACAGAGCCGCCGTGTCCGCGCGTAGGAGCCGGGCTCCCAGGCTGACAGGCGTAACAAAGGGCAGGTTCCAGAGCCGGTCAAGTTCCGGTTCGGCAAAGCCGCCTTCGGGTCCGATCAGGAATCCGGCGCCGCTGCCGGGCCGCGGGTCTTCGGCGCTCAGCACGTCGGCGATCGCCGGGCCGCCCGTCTCGTCGCACAGGTACAGACGGCGCTCCGGGGGCCAGAGCGCGAGGAATCGGTCCAAGGATGCCGGTGCCCGGACCTCGGGCACGGTCAGCCGGTTGCTCTGCTCGGCCGCCTCGATCGCATTGGCGCGCAGGCGATCCACGTTGACCCGGTCGACAATGGTGCGCTGGGTGATCACCGGCCACAACAGTGACGCGCCAAGTTCGGTCGCCTTCTGGGCGGTGAAGTCGATGCGCGCCCGTTTAATCGGGGCGAACGCAAGCCAGACGTCACTCTCGGCCGTCTGCGGACGGGTATTGACCAGGACGTCGAGGCGGACCGACCGTTTGGCAAGGGACTCGACCGCCGCCCGCCACTCGCCGTCACGACCGTTGAACAGCGCCAGCTCGTCACCCGGGACCAGACGCAGGACGTTGCGCAGGAAATGCGCCTGATCGGGCCCGGTCTCGATCACGGCCCCTTCGAACAGAGGATCCGGGACATGGAGCCGGGTGTTGATGCCGTCCTTCATGTCCGGCGTTTAGCGCCCGGCTCCCGCCGATGCAAGGAATTGGGCGCCGTCGGACAGTTGGTCGCCTCGGGATCCGGTCCCGAATCCGGCGTCGGGCCGGGCCCGCTATTCGCCTTCCACCGTCGCCCGCGCCTGAAAGGCGACCCGGCGTGTCAGCTTGCGCTTGAACGGCTCATTAAGGAACCGGTTCAGCGCCGAGGCGAGGTCAGGCACCCAGCACGCATTGGCGGAGGCGGCGATCTCCTCGCGCACCGCGCAGGTCATCTTCACCAGATGGGCAGAGACGATGAACTCCGGGTGGCCGTGGTCGACGATTCCGACGGCCGTCTCGGCGACGAACGCTTCGGGATCCTCGACCTGCCAGCGCTCCGCCGGGTAGGCCGGATCCACATAGCCGCTGTTGCGCCCGAGGAAGCAGGCGATCTGCAACAGGACATCGGGCCAGAGATCGGGGTGACGCTCCGCCATCCGCCGGCCGGCATTGGCGAAGGTGATGGCATGGCTGAAGTCGAGGCGCCCGACATTCTGGCTGATCGACTGGCGGTCACGGGTGGCGTAGAGCGGGTCGGCGTGCAGCAACTGCCAGGCGGCCGCGGCCAGCAGCGCATCATAGGCGCGCTTCGGATCGGCGCTCGCCGCCGAGACTTTGTCCAGGGCCTTTGCCACCGACGTCCGGCACAGGTCGGCTGGCTTCAATCGGGCCTGACCGCGGCCAGTCCAGGCGGTACGGGCCGGCCGATAGGCCTTGAACTCCGGAATCAGATCCTCGCGCCGCGCGGTGACCAGGGCGCGCACCAGCAGCAGGATCAGGGCTTCGACCACCGGACCTGGCGCGTCCAGGCGCATGACCGCTTCGCGGGTCTTCTCGGTGTAGATGACCGAGTGTCCGAAGTCCTGGTAGTGGGCGAGGGCGGCGCGGCACAGGCCGCGGTCGATCGCTTCCCAGCCGCCGGCCTCCAGGCCACCGCGTGCGAGCCGCACGGCCAATGCCTCGTCCTCGTGCTCGACCGCGTCGACGAAGGCCGTCTCGTCCCAAGGCGCCGTGCCCTCGGGATACGGATAGGGAGGCTCCCGCAGACTGTCGTCGGCCAGGTGGCTGACGATCTCGGTGTAGCAGGCGAGCCGGTCGACCGGATCGTCATACTCGTTCGCCAGCGCCAGCCAGTCGGGCAACACCGCATGGGCATGGGTCATGCCCCATTCGAAGCGGTCATGGGTCCAACCGATGGCTGCCCGCACTGCCCCGCGGAGATCGCCGCCGGCGGCGTCGATGCGCGCCAGGTCGCGGGCCACGCGATCCTCCTCCAGGTCGTCCAGCCCCTCCCGCAGGCTGGTGAGCGCGGCTTCGATCCGCTGCTCGGGTGGTGGGTCGGTGATGTCGACCCAGACCGAGCCTCGGCGCACTTCGACCGGAAACACCCGGACCGCGTCGCCGCCGCCGACCGTCGCACCGGTTTCCAGATCGAACTTCCAGTTGTGCCAGTTGCAGGTCAGCGTGCACGGCGCGCCCGCAGCCCCCTCGGCGAGGGTTCCCTCCGACAGCGGAAAGCCCTGGTGCGGGCATCGGTTGGCGATCGCGCGCACACCCCCGGCGGTCAGGAACAGAGCGATCTGCTTGCCGTCGCGCTTGACCAGGGCCCGGCCCTTGTCGGTCAGGGTCGCCAGCTCGACGGCCTCGACCCAGCGCCGGCCATTGGCCGGTACGGCATTGCTGTTGGCGGAACGTGGGTCGGCGGAGACGGCGATGGGCATGGCGGCCTCCCGAAATGGCGTGCCTGAGAGCGGGCGCGACGACGCGCTCACAAATCCATCATCGCGCTGCCGAATTTTTAAAACAAGAAATTTCTTGTTAAAAAATCAATCCGAGCGGAATCGCAGGCCACTGCGCCGGGGACGGCGACTGAACAGGAACAGCAGCGCCGCCGGAATCGCGAACACGACAAAGGCCGGCCAGAGCAGCAGCGTGACAACCACGGGATGCCAAAGAAACGGGTGCAGATAGCGCGAGATCGCCGCCTCGGCGAGCTGCAGCGAGGTCGGCCCCAGGGTGTGCCAGACGAATCCGAACGTCAGCGGCTCGAACGAGCCGCCGTTGATCAAGTCGACGATATCGCGGGTCAGGAACACGGCGGCCAGACCGGCGAAGACATAGCCGAGGGCGCGGAGGGCAGCACGCATATCAAGGTCCATAGTTGGGGGCGTCATCCGGTCGGCCGACAACCCCCGGGGTCTCGCGTCGCCGCGATCTTAGCAATATCGGCGGATCGGCGAAACCGCAGCCTCAGGCGTTGCAAACCGGCGGGCGCTCGACCGATGCACGGTCGCGCGGTAGCCTCGCGCCTTCAGTTATGCAATCGGGAGTTCCTGATCATGGGCGGATGGACGGTCGGTCAGTTGGTCTTTCTGGGCCTTGCCGTCGTGCTGCTGTTCTATCGGAAAAGACCGTTCTTTCAGACCCCCAATCGCGCCGACCGGAGGCGGACATTCCGGCGTGTGAGGATCGCCAATTGGACGCCGGAGCCCCCGGCCTATAATGCCGGCTCCCGTGACGGCGAAACGGATTGATACGGTGCCGTTGGAAGTCAGCTACTCACCCTGGTTGGTTGCCGCATCGCTGCTCGCAGCGGTGATCGCCTCCTATTCCGCCCTGCGCATCACCTCGCGGCTGCGCCACCAGACCTCCGACGTCCGCAAGCTGCGGATCTGCCAGGCCTCGATCACCCTCGGGCTCGGGATCTGGTCGATGTACTTCCTCGGCATGCTGGCGGTCGAGCTGCCGATCACCATCAGCTACGCCCCGGAACCGACCCTGATCTCCGCGCTGATCGCCATCCTCGCCGTCGGTTCCGCCTTTCTCGTGCTGCATTTCGGCCGGCGCTCGCGGGTGCGGATCGCGCTCGCCGGTATCCTGACCGCGTCCGGCATCGTGGCGATGCACTACGTCGGCATGAGCGCGATCTCGGAGAATTGCCTGGTCACCTACCACCCGGTCGGGGTGGTGGTGGCGGTCGTCATCGCCGTGGCCTCGGCGATCTTCGGTTTCGATCTCGCCTACAAGAGCCGGACCGGCCTCAGGCTGGCATTCGGAGCCGTCGTGCTGGGGCTGGCGATCTCGGCCATGCACTACACCGCCATGCTCGCCACAACCTTCGCACTCGGCGACGCCGTGGTTGCCGTGTCGGGCACGCTGCTCGACCGGACCGCGTTGGCAATGGCGGTCACCGGGTCGACCTTCTTCCTGTCGGGTTTGTTCATGCTGCTGGCGGTCCCGACGGACTCTATAGACCCTGCCGCCGCCGGTGGCCCCGTGCCGGCAACGCAGGGTCCCGCCATGGGGAGCATGAGGGCCGAGCGCGCGGCCGATGCGGACGTCGGCGCCGAGGTGGTTGGTGCAACGCCGGCAAGCCCCGCCACCTCACCGGAACCCGCCGTCGAACCGGAGGTGCCGGGAAACCGGGCTGCCGGGGGTCAGGTCGCCGGGGCCCAGGTCGTCGGCGCCAGCCGGATCAGTGCATTGAAGATTCCGTTCGAGATCAACAACGCGACCAAGTTCCAGTCGATCGAGGCGATCCAGGCGGTGCGCGCCGACGGTCACTACACGAGGTTGATCTGCGGCGAGCGTGAGTTTTTCTGCCCCTGGTCGATCTCGCGCATGGAACGCACCCTCCAAGCCACACCCTTTATCCGCACCCATCGCAGCTATCTGGTCAACCGGACGCACATTTCGGGATTCAAGCAGGACGGGGACCGCGCGTTCTGCGTGATCGGTACCGGTGCGGAGGTGGAGATTCCGGTCAGCCGGTCGCGGGTCGGCGAGATCATGAAAACCCTGCAGCTCGACTGACGCGACCGACCGCGGGCGCAGTTCGTGCGCCATATCCGCAATTCGTGAATGAGTATCGGCCGTTGATGATCGGCGATTGCCGGGCGTCGAGCCGCGCGCGTCCTAATCGCCCTGGCGCCGTTAACAAACATTAACCAAGAGCAATACCGACGCCTTTCGGACTGCACATGGAGGAAACCGGACCATGATCCCAGGTCCCTTTGAATACCATCGGCCAGCGTCGCTCCCCGAGGCTGTAAGCCTGATGGCGTCGCATGGCGACGAGGCGCTCGTCATCGCCGGCGGCCACAGCCTAATCCCGATGATGAAGCTCCGTATGGCCGCTCCCGGTCATCTGGTCGACCTTCAGGACCTCGACGACCTCAAGGGCATCGCGGTCGCGGAGGGTCAGATCCGCATCGGCGCGATGACAACCCAGCACGACCTGATCGACTCCGAGGCCCTGAGTGGGGCCTGCCCGATCATCCGCGAAACCGCCCTGCAGATCGCCGACCCTCAGGTCCGCTATGTCGGGACCTTCGGCGGCAACATCGCCAACGGCGACCCGGGCAACGACATGCCGGCGCTGATGCAGGTGCTCGACGCCACCTATCACCTCAAGGGTCCGGACGGCGACCGCACGGTGCAGGCACGCGACTTCTACCAGGGCGCCTACTTCACCGCGCGCGAGGACGGCGAGATCCTGACCCAGGTCAGCTTCGCCGCACCGCCGGCCGGCCACGGCTCTGCCTACATGAAGCAGAAGCGCAAGATCGGCGACTACGCCACAGCGGCCGCCGCCGTCGTACTGACCCTGTCGGGCGGCACCTGCACCGCGGCATCGATCGGGCTCACCAACCTGTCGGAGACGCCGTTGTTCGTCGAGGCTGCCGGTGCCGCGCTGGTCGGCACCACGCTCGACTCGACTGCGGTTGCCGAGGCCGTTGCCGCCGCCAAGGCGGTCTGCAACCCGGCCGAGGACGGACGCGGCCCCAAGGATTTCCGCACCCACGTCGCCGGCGTGATGGTCCAGCGCGCGATCGAAACCGCGCGCACCCGCGCCGCCTGACCCAGCTCCGCCAAACGGGAACACAGACATGTCGAAAATAGACGTCGAAATGACGGTCAACGGCGAGGCGGTTACCGCATCCGTCGAGCCCCGCACCCTGCTGATCCACTTCCTGCGGGAACACCTCAACCTCACCGGCGCCCATATCGGCTGCGAGACCAGTCATTGCGGGGCCTGCACCGTCGACCTGAACGGCCGTAGCGTGAAGTCGTGCTCGGTCTTCGTCGGCCAGGCCGCAGGCAAGTCGGTGACGACCATCGAGGGGATCGCCCACCCGGACGGCACTCTGCACGCCATCCAGGAGGCGTTCCGCCAGCACCACGGGCTGCAGTGCGGTTTCTGCACGCCGGGCATGATCACCCGGGCCTACCGGCTGCTGCAGGAGAACCCGAGCCCGAGCGACGAGGAAATCCGCTACGGCATCTCGGGCAATCTCTGCCGCTGCACCGGTTATCAGAACATCGTCAAGGCCATTCGCGCCGCGGCGACGGAACTGTCGGCGAAGGAAGCCGCGGAATAATGAACGTGGAAACCAATCCGAGCAGGGAAGAACGCATCGGCAAACTCCAGGGGCTGGGATCGTCGCGCAAGCGCGTTGAGGACGCCCGCTTCACCCAGGGCAAGGGCAACTATGTCGACGACATGAAGCTGCCGGGCATGCTGCACGGTGACTTCGTGCGCAGCCCCTATGGCCACGCCCGGATCAAGTCGATCAACGCCGAAGCCGTCCTGGCCGTCGAAGGCGTGGTCGCCGTGCTGACCGCCGCCGACCTGAAGCCGCTGAACCTTCACTACATGCCGACCCTTGCCGGCGACGTGCAGGCGGTGCTGGCCGACGAGAAGGTCCTGTTTCAGAACCAGGAAGTCGCCTTCGTGCTCGCCACCGACCGCTATGTCGCCGCCGACGCGGTCGAGCTGGTCGAGGTCGAGTACGAAGAGCTGCCGGTGATCAACGATCCGTTCAAGGCGATGGACGCCGACGCGCCGCTGCTGCGCGAGGACATCAAGGACAAGACCGAAGGGGCGCACGGCCCGCGCAGGCACCACAACCACATCTTCCTGTGGGAAGAAGGCGACAAGGCCGGCACGGAGCAGGCTCTGGCCGATGCCGAAGTCGTGGCCGAGGAACTGATCAGCTACCAGCGCGTCCACCCCTGTCCGCTTGAGACCTGCGGCTGTGTCGCGTCGATGGACAAGATCAACGGCAAGCTGACCCTGTGGGGCACCTTCCAGGCCCCGCACGCAGTCCGCACCGTGGCCTCGCTGATCACCAACATCCCGGAGCACAACATTCGCATCGTCTCGCCGGATATCGGCGGTGGGTTCGGCAACAAGGTCGGCGTCTATCCGGGCTACATCTGTGCAGCCGTGGCGTCGATCGTGACCGGCAAGCCGGTGAAGTGGGTCGAGGACCGGATCGAGAACCTGACATCGACCGCCTTCGCCCGCGACTACCACATGACCGGCAAGATCGCCGCAACACGCGACGGCAAGATCACAGGCCTGTCCTGCCACGTGCTGGCCGACCACGGCGCCCTCGACGCCTGCGCCGACCCGACCAAGTTCCCGGCCGGGTTCTTCCACATCTGCACCGGTTCCTATGACATTCCGGTCGCCTATGTCGGCGTCGACGGTGTGTACACCAACAAGGCCCCGGGCGGCGTCGCCTACCGGTGCTCGTTCCGGGTGACCGAGGCCGCCTACATGATTGAGCGGCTGATCGACGTGCTGGCCCGCAAGCTCGACATGGATCCCGCCGAGCTCAGGGTGAAGAACTTCATCGCCAAGGAGCAGTTTCCCTACACCTCGGCGTTGGGTTGGGAGTACGACTCCGGTGATTACCACACCGCCATGACCAAGGCGCTGGAGACCGTCGACTACAAGGCCCTGCGGGCCGAACAGGCCGACAACCGGGCGGCGTTCGACCGTGGCGAGACCCGCTCGCTGATGGGGATCGGGGTCGCCTTCTTCACCGAGATCGTCGGCGCCGGGCCGGTCAAGAACTGCGACATTCTCGGCCTCGGCATGTTCGATTCCTGCGAGATCCGGATCCACCCCACCGGTTCGGCGATCGCCCGGCTCGGCACGATCTCCCAGGGCCATGCCACGACCTTCGCCCAGATCCTGGCGAGCGAGATCGGCATTCCGGCGGAGGACATCACGCTGGAGGAAGGCGACACCGACACCGCACCCTACGGTCTCGGCACCTATGGCTCGCGCTCGACCCCGGTGGCGGGGGCGGCGACCGCGATGGCGGGCCGCAAGATCCGGGCGAAGGCGCAGATGATCGCCGCCTATCTCCTGGAGGTGCACGAGGACGACCTCGAATGGGACGTCGACCGGTTCCAGATCAAGGGCAACCCGGAAGCCCACAAGACCATGAAGGAACTGGCCTTCGCCGCCTACAACCAGGCGATCCCCGGTCTGGAGCCCGGTCTCGAGGCGGTGTCCTACTACGACCCGCCGAACATGACCTACCCGTTCGGCGCCTATATCTGCGTGGTCGATATCGACGTCGATACCGGCGTGACCGATGTCCGACGGTTCTACGCGCTCGACGATTGCGGGACGCGGATCAACCCGATGATCATCGAAGGTCAGGTCCATGGCGGCCTGACCGAGGCGCTGGCGATCGCCATGGGCCAGGACGTGTCCTATGACGAGATCGGCAACGTGAAGGGCGGCAGCCTGATGGACTTCTTCCTGCCGACCGCGGTCGAGACCCCGTTCTGGGAAACCGACCACACGGTGACCCCCAGCCCGCACCACCCGATCGGCGCCAAGGGTGTCGGCGAGAGCCCGAATGTCGGCGGCGTGCCGGCGTTCTCCAACGCCGTCAACGACGCCTTCGCCCACAAGGGTTTGACCCACACCCAGATGCCGCATGACCATTGGCGGGTGTGGAAGACCGCGCAGCGTCTTGGATTGACCGGCGCCTGAACCAGCGCCGGCCAGGGGCCCTCGGGGACGGGACGACATGCCGTCCCGCCCCCGATCCGGGCCCCGATCTGGGCAAGACTGCGAGCTGGAGACCGCAACGATGGAACGGGCCTCGTCCCTGCAAGACCGGCTGAGCGCCGTCGACTACATCGCCGACGACACCATCGCCATGGCCCTGCAGCTCTCGATCGAGCTGGAGCGTCCGCTGCTGCTGGAAGGCCAGGCCGGTGTCGGCAAGACCGAGATCGCCAAGGCGCTGGCGCAGTGCCTCGACACCCGGCTGATCCGCCTGCAGTGCTACGAGGGGCTGGACGCCTCCTCGGCGATCTACGAATGGAACTATCAGCGCCAGCTGCTGGCGATCCGGGCCCGCGAGGCGGGTGGGGCTGACCCCGCGGGCGTCGAGCGCCAGATCTTCTCCGAGGACTTCCTGCTCGAACGTCCGCTGCTGGCCGCCATCCGCCAGGACACAGCCCCGGTTCTGCTGATCGACGAGATCGACCGCGCGGATACCGAGTTCGAGGCCTACCTGCTGGAGATCCTCTCGGACTTCCAGATCACCGTTCCCGAGCTCGGCACCATCACCGCGCGGACCCGGCCCCATGTGATCCTGACCTCCAACGGCACACGGGAGCTGTCGGACGCGCTCCGTCGGCGCTGCCTCTACTCCTATGTCGAGTTCCCGAGTGCCGAACGCGAGGCCGAGATCCTGCTGGCCCGCAACCCCGGCCTCGAGGCCGACCTCGCCCTGCAGATCGCCCGCTTCGTGCGCACCCTGCGCAAGGAGGACCTGGAGAAGACTCCGGGCATCGCCGAGACCCTCGACTGGGCGGCCGCCCTGCAGCGCTGCTCGGTCCATGACCTCACCGACGCCGACGCCCGGCTCCACGGCACCCTGATCTGCCTGCTGAAGACCGAGGCCGACCTGAAGGCGGTGACGGTGGAAGTGGCGAGCCGGCTGGCCGGAGCGGCTGCCTGACATGGAACCCGGCGCCGATACCGCCGTGCCCGCCGGCTACGCCCAGCGGATCACCGGGTTTGTTCAGCATCTGCGCCTGAACGGTTTCCAGGTGGGGCGCCGCGAGCAGGTCGAGATGGCGGATTTCCTGGCCCGCGAGGTTCGGCCGATGCCGGTCGTGCGCCGCAGCCTGCGGATCATGGCCTGCGGCACCAAGGAGGACTGGGATCGCTTCGACGATCTGTTCGAAGCCTATTGGATCGGGGCCGGCAAACAGCGGATCGCGCCGCGCCGCACCAGCGGACCGGACAGCTTCATGACGGCCAAGTCCAGCGGGCCGTGGAAACGGCATTTCGAACCGACACGAGACGACGCCGCGGAGGCCGGATCGGCTCTCGCGGACGAGACCGGCGGCCAAGGGAAGCGCGGCGGCGGAACGACCGGACGGCTGATCGCCTCCTCGAAGACGATCCGCGACAAGGGAGACTTCCGATCCTTCACCGACCCAGACGAGATCGCCGAGGCCGAACGGCTTGCCTACCGGCTCGGCATGGCCATCCGCTACCGCCGGTCACGCCGGCTCAAGAAGGCCCGCCGGGGCCGCGCCGTCGACCTGCGGCGCACCGTGCGGCGCAATCTCGGCCATGGCGGCGAACTCCTGGACCTGAGTTTCCGGCGTACGCCCGACCGACCGGTGAAGCTGATCCTGCTGCTCGACGTCTCGGGATCGATGAAGCTGTACAGCCGCTTTCTGCTGCAGTTCGTGAAGGGCCTGGTGTGCACCACGGTCGCGGCCGAGGCCTTCGTCTTCCACACCCGGCTGGTGCGGGTGACCGACGCCATGCGCGAGAAGAACTCGATCCGGGCGATGACCCGGCTCGCCCTGATGGCGGAAGGCTTCGGTGGCGGCACGAGGCTCGGCGCCAGCCTGAAGACCTTCAACGACGCCTACGCCAAGCGGCTCGGGTCGAGTCGCAGCGTCGCCGTCATCCTGAGTGACGGCTACGAGACCGGCACACCGGGCGAACTCAGCCGGGAACTCGCGCGCCTGAAGAAGCGCGTACCCCGGCTGATCTGGCTGAACCCGCTGCTCGGCTGGCGCGACTACGAACCGGTGACCGCCGCCATGGCGTCGGCCCTGCCCCATACCGACCATTTCGCGGCGGCCAACTCACTCGAGTCCTTCGCGGCCCTCGAGCCGGCCCTGCGGCGACTGTAGGAGGGCGGCGATGACCAACCTTGAACGCACCCTTAGCCTGATCGAGACCCTGCGCGCCCAGGGCGAGGCATTCTGCGTGGTCACCATCATCCGCACCGCCGATTCCACATCGGCCCGCCCGGGGGCCAAGGCCGTGGTGCTGTCCAGCGGGGAGCTGATCGGTTTCGTCGGCGGGGGATGCGTGACCGGGGCGGTGCGCATGACCGCGTTGAACTGTCTGGAGAGCGGGCAGCCCGAGATGATCCGGGTGCGCCCGCGCGACCAGGTGGCCGCCGATGTCGACGCCGACGGCGTGCCGCTGCACGGCTCCAGCTGCCCGAGCGGCGGCACGGTCGAAGCCTTCGTCGAACCGTTCTCGGCCCCGAAGCGCCTGGTGATCTTTGGCGCCTCGCCGATCGCCCAGTCCGTGCTGGCCCTCGCCCCGGGCCTCGGCTTCCGCTCGATCGTGATCGCCGACGAGGCGGACCAGGCGAAGATCCCGGGCGCCGACCAGTATCGGGCGACCGTCGACGCCATCGACACCGCCGGCTTCGGCCCGGCCGACGCCATGATCGCCGCAACCCAGGGCCGCGGTGACCTGGCCGCCCTGCGGGCGATGGCGGCCAGTGCGGCCGGCTACAAGGGGATGGTCTGCAGCCGCAAGAAGCGCGCGGCCCTCATGACCCGGCTGCGGGCCTCCGATCCCGATCTGGTCGCCGGTCTCGAGGCTCTGCACGCCCCGGCCGGCCTCGACATCGGCGCCATCGAGCCGGAGGAGATCGCCCTGTCGATCCTGACCGAGATCGTCCAGCACCAGCGCCGGGGATCGGGCGCCGAAGCGCCGAGGGCCGCTTCAGCGATGCCGTGATGGGTTTGGAGAACGTACTTGGTCGCGGAACCTCCCTGCGCTTCCTATGGAAGCTTCGGGAGACACGCCTGCGCCCAAGATCCGCTTTCGGGTGGTCCGCGAGGTCGAACTGAGAGCTACAGTCCGGATTTGGCCGTATCAGCCTCCCTGCGCTTCCTACGGAAGCTTCGGGAGACACGCCTGCGCCCTCCGGGCTTCGGGTGGCGGAGGGAGGGGGATTCGAACCCCCGAGGGGCTTCCACCCCAACACGCTTTCCAGGCGTGCGCCTTAAACCGCTCGGCCATCCCTCCTGAAGGCGCGGAACGTAGTCGAGCGTCCGCCGGTTTGCAACGCCTGAGGCACCGGGCGTCGTCAGGCTCCTGAGGTCGGATTGTCATCGACGAACGGGGGTATCGGCACGTCGAGGGAATCGGCGATCGCCCGAAAGATCTCGGCTTCTTCGAGCGATACCTTTCCGTCGCGTTCGATTGTCGCGGCACAGGCAGCGATCAGGTCGCGCTTCGCCGCCGGCCGCAGATGAACCAGTTGATCGAGCGCTCGGCCCACGGCGTTCCAGTCGAGCGCGTCCGGGAGACGTTGGGCGGGACGCAGCGCGAGGCCCAATCGCGAAAGAGCGACCTTATAGGCCGTCGCGACAATCTCAGGATCTTCGTCGCCAACATGGGCGAGCGCGAACAGCAGGACCCGGCATTCGAGGTCGACAATCCGTTTTCGGTTCCAGGGCGAGGTGCGGTCCGCAAAATGGCTGCCGAGATGTCGCCGAAGCACCTGGCGCAAGGCGAACTCTAGCGGAAACACCTTCTGGTCCATGGCGATCAGGCCATCGATCGTATCCTGGAATCGCTCATGCTGCGGCGGCGACATGGCCCTGAGCGCGGGCATGCTCAGATCGAGAATTGGGAGGTAGAAGCTGCGCGCAATTCGCTCAACGAACGGCAGGAGTAGACGGAACTCCGCCAGTTCCGTTGCATCGAGGGACCGTTCAAGCAACGCCTGCTGCCGGCTTTGGTGTCGCAAGTCCCGGCTGGCCAGAAGGCAGTAGATCAGGACTCGCGCCGCGAATGGCTCCCGGGCGGCGGCGACCAGCGGCCCTGAAAGGTATGATTGCACCGACCGGGTGTGAACCAGATGCGCGGGCGTGACCGATCCGGCCAGGATGATCGCGCGATCAGCCGACAGGTCGATCGAGGACGCCGGGGCGAGAAAGTCGATGGGATGGGTTCCTGGTGGGGCGAAGCCAACAGCTGCAGAATCTTCCGTTCCAGCACCCCCATCGCGCACCATAACGTCGGGGAATGTGCCGTCCCAGCGCGCGTCGAGCCGCGCGATCCGTTTCGCCAGCGGTGGATGGCTCGACAGCAGATCCCCAATCGACCGGCCAAGCCCATCGGAGAAGTACATGTGGCTGGCGGTCTCCGCGTTCGATGTCACCAACGTCGAGCCTTCCCGCCAGCCACCGATCTTCTTGAGAGCGCCGGCAATGCCGTCGGGGTTCCGCGTGAACTGAACCGCTGAAGCGTCGGCAAGGTACTCGCGCTCGCGGGAGACGGCCGCCTTGATCACTTTTGCTGCGAATACCCCGACATACCCGATGGCGATGAACGCGAGGCCGATGACCGCCAGCCCCAACCGCCCCTTGCTGTTCGACCTGCTTGCGTGCCCGGCAGCACGCAGAACAAAGCGGCCCACGACCGTAAGCATCAGAATGCCGTGCAGAACGCCGACGGCCCGGATGTTGAGCCGCATGTCGCCATTCAGGATGTGGCTGAACTCGTGGGCGATGACCCCCTGTAACTCGTCGCGCGACAACAGGCGGATCGCCCCGTCGGTCACCGCAACCACCCCGTCGGCTGTGGAATATCCCGCAGCGAACGCATTGATCCCGGGCTCCCCGCGCAGGACGTAGATCGGCGGCACCGGAATACCCGAGGCGATGGCCATCTCCTCGACCACGTTCCGCAACTGGGTTTCTTCGAGGTCGAGTCCGTCGGAACTCAGCAGCGTCGCCCCCAATGACTCGGCGACAACTCTTCCTCCGCTACGCAGGGTGATGATCTTGTAGATGCTGCCGATCGCGATCAGGGTCAGCGTTCCGCCGGCAATCCAGACAACATCTTCGCCGGCCAGCCTCTCGGGAGCGGCCGTCAGAGCCATCAGCCCAATGACGGCGCCAACGACAGCCACCACTGCAATGACGAACAGAAGGACAAGCCTGATCGTGTTCCGGCGGGCTTCCTCCTGGTGCTCGAAGAAGTCCATGTTCGACTAGGTGAAGGAAACCTGGGGTGCCTTGCGAGCCTCGGGCGTCTCGATTTCAAGAAGGGCAGCCATCTGGAAGTTGAAGGCGCGAGCGACGAACATGTCAGGAAAGCTCTCGCGGTCAGTGTTGTACGCCATGACCGCATCGTTGAATGCCTGGCGGGCAAACGCCACTTTGTTCTCGGTCGAGGTAAGTTCCTCGGAGAGCTGCATCATGGTCTCGTTCGCCTTGAGATCCGGATAGGCCTCAGCCAACGCGAAGAACCGGCCAAGCGCCCCGGTCAGCAGGCTTTCAGCACCACCCAGGGCCTCCGTAACCGCCAGGTCACCGGGCTTGGCGTCGGCCTCCTTCATGGCCGACAAGGCCCGGTTTCGGGCCTCAATGACCGCTTCAAGCGTCTCGCGCTCGTGCGCCATGTAGCCCTTTGCTGTCTCGACGAGATTGGGAATCAGGTCGTAGCGGCGTTGCAGCTGCACCTCAATCTGGGCAAAGCCGTTGTTGATCCGGTTCCGGAGCTTGACCAGCCGATTATAGATGCTGATCCGATAGAACAGGATCGGATTGACCGCAGGCAGTTCTTGGAGGGTCAGAAACCATGGAAACCGTCTCCTTCACCCGGATGAGCGACGGCACCAAAGCGGACTACGATCTGCTCGACCGTGAGGAAGAAGCGTTCAAGGCGGGGCTCGCGGACCGGATCCTCACGCAACTGCGCCTCCTGGAGCATTCGACAGGCGGCTACAAGGTGACCCGGCTCGACCATTCCCTGCAGTCGGCGACCCGAGCGGCCGAGGACGGTGCGGATGTCGACTGGGTCGTCACGGCACTGCTGCACGATATCGGCGACATGCTCGCCCCCATGAACCATGACAGCGTGGCCGCCGCCATCCTCGCTCCCTATGTGCGCGAGGAGTGCACCTGGACGCTGCGCCATCACGGCCTGTTCCAACTGAAGTACTACGGACAGCATGTCGGTCAGGATCCGGACGGCCGGGAGCGGTTCGCGGATCACCCCAATTACGCGGCCTGCGTGACTTTCTGCGAGCGCTCGGACCAGGTCAGTTTCGATCCGGACTATCCGACCCGCGACCTCGCTTCGTTCGAGCCGATGGTGCGGGATGTCTTCGCCCGCGAGGCCTGGGACCCCGACATCATCCGCGAGGGGGTGCGCATCCCGCCGGTCCCGGCCCAGGCCGCGGAGTAGGTCTGCCTTCGGGGCCAGACCGGCACCATTGGAGCGGTGATGTCGCCCGGCGGCGTCTCCCGCAGGCGGATGTCATTCCTGCGGGCGGCGACCCCTCGAAGGCCGTGTCAGACAGCGGGTCCAGCGATATGCTGCTGTGTCCGACTGTCGGGGGCTCGGCGGTTCAGCCCCAGCACCGTTCAGGAGCCGAGATTTCATGGTGACCATCAAAGATCAGTTCTACAGAAAGAAGCCGAAGGACCTGCCCCGACGGATTTACAGGAACCTGGCGGAGGCGCTCACTGGTGCGGCCGGCGACGCAGACGAAAGGCGCCGTCTCATTGAGCAATTTCTCACGACCCTGCAGGAGAAGCATCGGGAGGACGAGTTCCTTCGGATGAAACTGGTTGTTCCTCGGGAGCTTGAACAGACTCTTGAACCGCAGGAGCTGGAGCACGTTGGGAGTGTACTTGCCCGTTTGCGGAGCAAGCGGAGCGGGAAGCTGTTTCCGATCCATCCGGTCTGCGCCGATGAGTTCTCGGTCGATCCTGCGTTTCTGTCGACGGTCTTCGATGACACCCCGCTCAACCACATTGCCCCGTCGGATCAGATTCTGACCATGGGCTCCTGTTTCGCCATCAATGTTCAGCAGTACCTGCTTGTCCGCGGCTACAAGGCGGCCGGTTTTGTCAGGTCGGAGGAGATCAACTCGGTTTTCAGCAATGCGCTGATGTTGGAGACCGCTTGCCTGCCGGACGAGGATCGCCGGTCCTATCTGGGTGATTGCTATCAGCGGATTCTGGGACCGGTTCCGGTTGACGGCCACGTTGCCAAGGAAATCGAGCAATTGGCCGGGCTGAGCGCCAAGATCCAGAACGCGAACTTCATGGTTCTCACGCTGGGCAACACGATAGACGCGTTTCTTCCGGAGCCGATGAACGAGGTTGCTGCGCGGATGGCCTGTCCGACGCTGTTTCCGCGGTTCCTTAGGATCTTCCAGTCAGAGAACATCAAGCACCAGGTCAAGGCTCTGAGGAACGTCAAGTCGAACGGCGGTAGTTTGAGGCTCGGCGCCTTTGACCAGGTAAAGAAGGCGATCTCGACGATCTTTGACAGCATTTTCCGCCTGAACCCCGATCTGAAGCTGCTGGTCACCGTATCGCCCGTCCCGGTCGCCAACACGATGGGTGTTTCGAACCCTCTGTCGCTCGGCCCGATCGAGATGGATTGCCAATCCAAGTCGACGCTGCGCGCCGCTCTCGGAGAGGCGCTCATCGACTCGCCCGATGATCGGGTGCAGTACTTCCCGTCATTCGAGATCGTCCGGTGGATGGGGGTCAACCTGCCGATGCGGAATTTCGGGGCCCAGGATGCGGGGTCCGGACACGTTTCTGACGAGGTCCTTGGGGCGGTCTTCGACTTCTTTCAGAGTCGGTTCTGTGTCCAGAAGGGTTTCGTGCGTCCGCTGGCTGCCACCGGGGGGGTCAGGCCTGAAGCGGCGTCTCGGGTTGAATGACGCCCTCCCGCACACGACCTTACGGATGTCTCTGGTGCGGCCGCACGAACCGGAGACGGATAGGCGCTGACGACCGGATGGCGTCGATATCTCCCAAGGCCCCAAGTGACTGGTAGCGGAACGGATGGCAGATACAGGATTTCGCTTCGACAACAGCTATGCCCGACTGCCCGAGGGGATGTTTACCCGGCTGCATCCGGTTCCGGTCAGGGAACCGCGCATGGTGGTCTTCAACCAGGCGCTGGCGGCCGAAATGGGGATCGATGTCACCGGCATGGCGCCGGAGGAACTGGCGGCGCTGTTCAGCGGCAACCGGGTCCCCGACGGCTCGGACCCGATCGCCCAGGCTTATGCCGGCCACCAGTTCGGCCACTTCACGATGCTCGGTGACGGCCGCGCGGTCGCGCTCGGTGAGCATCTCACGCCGCTGGACCGGCGCCTGGACATTCAGTTCAAGGGGTCCGGCCGGACCCCCTATTCCCGCGGTGGCGACGGCCGGGCCGCCCTTGGGCCGATGCTGCGGGAGTACCTGATCAGCGAAGCGATGCACGGGCTTGGGATTCCGACCACCCGCAGCCTGGCCGTGGTCACGACCGGCGAGGATGTTTATCGAGAGACGGCGCTGCCGGGCGCGATCCTGACCCGGGTGGCGAGTTCTCACATCCGGGTCGGCACCTTCGAGTACACGGCGGCCCGTCGCGACCCCGCGCTGCTGCGGACCCTGGTCGACTACACCATCGAGCGCCACGACCCGGATCTCGGCGAAGCGGAGAACCCGCCGCTCGCCCTGCTTCACCGGATTGCGGACCGGCAGGCCGACCTGATCACCCACTGGATGCGGGTCGGTTTCATCCACGGCGTGATGAACACCGACAACATGGCGCTGTCAGGCGAGACCATCGACTACGGCCCCTGCGCCTTCATGGACGCCTACAACCCCGGCACGGTGTTCAGCTCGATCGATCATGCCGGCCGCTACGCCTTCGGCAATCAACCGGCGATCGCCCAGTGGAACCTGGCGCGGTTCGCCGAAGCGCTCCTGGCACTGATCGACGCGGATACCGACAAGGCAGTCGCGGCGGCCGAAGAGGCTGTCCGGGGTTTCAGCGGCGTCTACAAGGCCAAGTGGCTGGCCATGATGCGGGCTAAGCTGGGGCTGACGGACGTGCAGGACGGCGACGACGAACTAGTCGGTGATCTGCTCGACTGGATGCAGGCGTCCATGGCGGACTACACCAACACGTTCCGGGATCTGATCGGCGGGACCGTTCCGCCCAGAATGCTGTATGAGGCGCCGGCCTTCAAGGTTTGGCATGATCGCTGGCTTGCCCGACGTGCGGAAGATGGACTGTCAGACGATGACGCCGACGCCCTGATGCGGGCCAGCAACCCGACGGTCATCCCGCGCAATCACACGGTCGAGCGGGTGCTGGAAGCGGCGGTCGACGGCGGCGATTTCAAACCGTTCCACGACCTGGTCGCCGTGCTGGCCGCGCCCTATGAGGACCGTTCTTCGGGCGACCCCTACCGCGCCCCGCCGGAGGGCGCGGATCGGATCCACCAGACGTTCTGCGGCACCTGACGGGCCAGTAGAGGACTTCGTCCCCGGGTCTCGGCCATAGCTTCTGGCGACGTTTCGAGCGACCTCGAAAATATTGCCCTCAAGATTATATAAAATTTAACCTGTTTGTCGGACACTGGCCCGAGAGCACAAAAAGTGCGCATTCGGGTCGGCGCGACCGGAAGACTGGTTTCGTGGGGGAGACGATGGTCCAGTTAGAAATACAGGACGACGTCCAGCGTGAGTTCCAGGTCAAGGAACTCTGCAGTTTCCGGAAAACCCGCGGGGAGACCTTCGCCGTCGTCGGCGACAACGCCGACATGCGCCTGATCAGCGACGTCTGGTTCGGAAGCTTCGACTCCCAGGAGGACTTCCGTCTTGTGTTCGAGTTCCTGCTGGATCAGTTCCGGCGCAATAGGCGTTTTTGATTCCAAAATTCTACAGCCGATCGCTGACATAGCGGATGAGTTTCCGCGCGCGCTCGATGCGGTTACGAATATCCTCGTTCCTGTTCATGATCCTTGAATAGAAGCCGTCGTTGGACTGGGTTCTTTTCTGGGCAGTCTCGAACGCCTCCGCTTCAGCCAGGGATTCCATCAGGTAAATAAGTGCCTCTCTGTATTTCTGTTCCGTGTGCGAGGCGCTCAAGCCGTGTGATTCCTCCTCCTTTTTTGCGAGCGCAATCAGCAGCTCGCCATAGTGGACTTTGAACTGGCTTGTGAAATCGAGGGCACCCACCGAATCAATTTCTCGAACTGACATGATGCATGACGGATCTATCATCGCGTTCTGTTTCGCAGCGTCGAGCATTCCCGGTGTGACCTTGTCCTCCAAGAGTGCGGCTCGAAGTCTTCTGTCGAGTTGATTAATGAGGGAGATGGCCAGCCAATTCCGATAGTAGTTCGCCTGAGTATCTTCGGTGCATGTGCGTTTCCATACATCGAGGTCACGCAAGGCTGCTGCGTTCTTTCCGGTCGCACAAGCATAGGTGGTTCTCATGCGTCTCACGTTTTCCGTGAGCACTTCGAACTGTGCTGCGTGCTTGCCGATCGTTTTCAGTGAGTTGTCGAGATAAATCTGCGCACGAATCACATATCAGTCGTGGAATGTTCTCTCGGAGCGCGTCTTTGGCTGCTCTCTTTGGTGGTACTCGTCGAGCCATTTCACAAGATCCAGAGCGGCTGTCTCGTGCGCGCCGGCCCCCCCGATCAGGAACGCGGTTGCCATGATTCCATAGGGTTGATCTTTGAAGAACACAAACAGGTTTTCTGCGAGTTCAGATGGATTCTCTCTGAATCTCCTAATTTGAATATCTAAAATCGTGCAGCCGCGTTTGTTTGGTTTTTCGAAACTTTCTTCGAAGTTCGCTTCAAAGCTCTTTCCAAAACTAACAACTGGTATTAGTAGATCGAAAATTTCTTCTGGAATATTTTTGGAGTATAAATCGTTCGATAATTCAAAATGTTTCATTATAGCAAAATATTTCATTAGATGATTTGCGCGTGCTGTGTTCGTATGAATGAACTCTGGATCTTCAGCGAACTTATGAATCAAGAACATGCAGTTATACAAAGGCATGAGGAATTCATCAAAAACCTCTTTGCTTATGTAGTGCTTGTTTTTTATTTATTCAAAATTAAGTTGACTTTCTGCATTTTCTAGTAAATATATATATTCTAGATCGTAATCTATGTTTGTTCCAATTCTCCGGAAAAATCCTAGATAGTTCTCACTAGTAGATATCAATGGTAGAACAGAGCTTGAATCTTCGATTCCCGGCTTTGGTGTGTATGTTGTCTTTGTTATACTATTTTCATTGACGGAAACTGACACCGATCCTATCGGTTTACTGACGTCTTGTATTCTTTCGAATAGTCGCTCCAAACTCGGCTGAAAAATCCCGAGAACGCCAACAACTACAAGTAAACCGCTCAACCTATTGTGAGCGGTTCTGATATGTGGAGTGGCGAACTTGACGGGTTCAAGGATAATATATATCCAATATCTGAACGCAATTCCAAAAGCTAGTCCAAAACAAATACTAGGAAAAATAGGAATAAATAAGGCAGCAGTATCATTAAATACTAGTCCGGTCGGATAAGAGAATGCGTTACTCAAGGTCGCTAAGGCTGCGAACGCAATAAATCCAACTAAAAGAAGTATAGAAACTGAAATGTCTCTTATCGAATTATCTGAAGGTGAGAGCGTCTAAAAAGCTGAAATTGCAATAGGAATTACAAATGAAAGTAGAGCCGAAAACAGAAAAGCCAGAACGAAAATCTCCTGCATCGTTTGCCTCCCCCAAGGCGCTCGACGGATTGCCGGAGCTGCATGCGGTAATCAGCCAGGCCTCACATTAACTCCCTACAAATTCTCTCAAGAGTAGCAGAATTCTTGACGCTGATGAAGGCTCAACGCCGGTGTGATCGGGCTCGTCGCCGTTCCCTCGACTGCTCAGGACACTGACGTACCGAGACAGGCTCCTGTGCGCGGGTCGAAGATCTGACCGGTCTGGCCGAGAGTGTCCTCGACCTGTCGTCGCAGCCGATGGCCGACCGTCAGCTGCGGTCTACCCGAAACTGCGTGTTGCCGAGGCGCAGATGGGCGCCCGGCGCGATCGGCGTCGGGCCGGTCTCGGGATCGACCGGCCGGTCATCGATTGCCGTGCCGCCTTTCGAGTGCAGGTCATCGATGGCCAGGTCCTCGCCGATCTGAAGCAGCCGCGCGTGGTGCTTGTCGATACCCACTGCCTCCAGGCAACGGTCGCAGCTCGGGTCCGCACCGATCAGGAGTCCCCGGGGGGTCCGGCTGAGATCCTCCTGGGTGATGAGGATGGTGATGGGGTCGCCTTCGTCGCCCTCGCTTTGCAGATGCCAGACGGGACCGGCTTTTGGATGGCGCCAAGGTGGTTGGACAAGCAAGTGGCCGATGGCGCGGGCGCCGCGCCGGGCCGCATCCCCTCCGATCACGACGATATGGACCGCCGGTCCCGGCCAGTGCCGGATCACCAGCAGGAGGATCGCGAGGACGAGGCCCCCGGCACCCAGGGCATACCAGTGGAAGTTTGTCGACGCGACGCCGAGAATGATCCGGCAGGTGTCCCGCGACCCGCTGAACGGGATCCCGAGTTCGGTGAGTTTCGCCACCAGCTCCGAGCTGTGGGAGGCGAAGAACACGCCCTGGATCACGTCGTAGACCAGCGGCATGCCGCTCGGCGTGATCAGCATGGCCATCTCGCGCTCGGTGTTCACGCCGATGACCTGGCCGCAGGGATTCACGATCGGCCCGCCGCTGTTGCCGGGATTTGTAGTGGCGGAGTGTTGAACGATCTGAATGCGGGCGCTGTCCCGGGTCCAGGCGCCGACGAACACGCGGTTGACGATGCCGGCGGTGAAGCTGGTCTGGCTCTCCACCCCCAGTCTTGCGCCTGCGCCGGGGTAACCGATCGCGAAGACCGTCAAACCCTGAGGCAATGCGGCGCTGTCGGCCTCGCTCAGGACGATCGGCGGGCGGACCAGGTCTTCGGCTTTCAGGATGGCGAGATTCTCTTCCGGAAAGGCGCCGACAACCGTCAACGGAACCCGCGCCGGAAGGTCCGGGTCACCCGCTTCGGCGGACAGCGCCCAGCCGTGCTCGAGATGCGGTCTGATGATGTGGTGGGCCGTCGCGATATGGCCTTGGTCGTTGATGAAGAACCCGCTGCCGCCCGCGACCTGGCCGGGTCCCTCGGCCAGGATGCGGACCATGCTGGGCTCCACCAGCTTGGCCACTGCCGTCGGCTCGATGGCGGCGGCCGGTGATCCCGAGAGCAGAGTCACCAGCATGATCATGAGACTGAAAAGGCGCGGCGCCATGACCTCGGATCATACGGCAAGGTCCGGACGCAGGAAGCGTGCAGATTAGCCGGCGATGTGTTCGCTCATGATCTCGCGCATCTTGAACTTCTGGATCTTGCCGGTGACGGTCATCGGAAACGCGTCGACGATCCGAATGTGTTTCGGCACCTTGAAGTGGGCGAGGCCGTCGCGGCAGAAGCGCCGCACATCGTCCTCCGACAGCTCAGCCCCTTCGTGCAGCTGGATCCACACGGCGACCTCCTCGCCCATGGTGGCGTCGGCGACGCCGAAGACCGCCGCCTGGGCGATCTTCGGGTGGGTGAACAGGTACTCCTCGATCTCCGCCGGATAGATGTTCTCGCCGCCGCGGATGATCATGTCCTTCAGGCGCCCGGTGATCCGGACGTAGCCGTCACTGTCCATGGTCCCGAGATCGCCGGACTGCAGCCAGCCGTTCGGGTCGATGGTCCGGGCGGTGGCGTCGGCGTCGCCGAAATAACCCTGCATGACGTGGTAGCCACGAAAGCAGATCTCGCCGACCGCCCCGACCGGCACGGTTCGGCCCGTCTCGGTGTCGATGACCTTCACTTCCTGATGCGGCAGGTTGCGGCCGACCGTCGTGGTCCGGTGGGCGAGGGTATCGTCGGCGTCGGTCAGATGGGTGAGCGGCGAGGCTTCGGTCTGCCCTTAGCCGATCAGGATTTCCCGGCAGTTCATGTCGCCGATCACCCGGTTCATCAACGCTTCCGGACACGGGGCGCCGGCCATGATGCCGGTCCGCAGGCTTGACAGATCGAAGTCGGCGAAGCGCGGGTGTTCCAGCTCGGCGATGAACATGGTGGGCACTCCATGGATCGCCGTGCAGCGCTCGGCCTCGATGGCCGCGAGCACCGCGCCGGGCTCGAAATGCTCCTCCGGCACGACCAGACAGGCGCCGACCGCCAGGCAGACCAGGTTCGCCAGGACCATCCCGAAGCAGTGGTAGAACGGCACCGGGACGCAGAGCCGATCGTCCGCCGTGAAGCGCATCGCCTGGGCCGTGAAGTAGGCGTTGTTCAGGATGTTGAAGTGGGTGAGCACCATGGCCTTCGGACACCCGGTCGTTCCGGACGTGTATTGGATGTTGATGGCATCGTCGCGGTCGAGGTCATCCCGGATGACGTCCAGCCTGGCTGCCGGCACCGTCTCGGCGGCGGCGAGCAGGTCGCCCCAGGTGCGAAACCCCGGGAGCGGCCGCGCGGTGGTCGCGGGGGATTTCGGGTCGTAGACGAAGACGTGCCGCAGGTCGGGGAGGGTCGTTGACCGGGTGCTGGCGTCGTCTTTGGCGAGCTCCGGCAGCAGTTCCACCAGCATCGTGACGTAGTCGCTGTGACGGAACTGCGGGATCGTAAACAACCCCTGCACTTTCGATCGCTCCAGCGCATAGGCCAGTTCGCGGGGCCGGTAGGCGGGGTTGACGTTGACCAGGATCGCACCGATCCGTGCGGTCGCCATCTGCAGCACCAGCCATTCGATGTTGTCGGTCGACCAGACGCCGATCCGGTCGCCCTTGGCGAAGCCGAAGGCGAGCAGGCCGCGGGCGACGCGGTCGACCTCCTCGGACAGCTGGCGATAGGTCAGCCGCCGGTTCTGATGACAGGAAACGATTGCCTCCCGGTCACCATGTGCGGCGACGACCGCGGCGAAATGTTCGGGAATGGTCGCCCCGATCAGCGGGGTCGACCCGCCGCGGTGCAGGTAGCTGTGGCCAAGACCCGCGACCTCAGCCATCGACGTCTCGCCAGCAGGGATCCACCCGGATCTGGAGTGTGGCGAGGATCTGGCCGCTGCGGCCACGGAAGCGCATGCGGTACACGGCTCCTCCCTAGTAGATCGACCACCGGCGCAGGGTCATCGCCCGGTGGACCCGCTCAACGGCAAGGGCTTCGGCGGCGGCCCGCGGGGCGACCGCCTGGTCCCGTGATCCGCGCAGAACGGCGTCGGTGTTGCGCGAGATCTTCTCTTCGATCGCCGTGAAGGCGGCGCTTTCGGTCGCTCCCACATATTCCATCGCGGCGCAGACGACACCGCCGGCATTGGCAACGAAGTCAGGGATAACCAGGACCCCGCGCTCGTGGAGCTGCCGTTCCGCACCGGGGGTCGCCGGGATGTTGGCGCCCTCCAGGACCAGGCGGGCCTTCAAACGGTCGACGTTGTTCTCGTGCAGCACGTCGGGGCGGGCCGAAGGGATCCAGATGTCGCAATCGACATCAATCACGGCATCGCGGTCCATCTTCTGGCCGGCGCCGTGGTCGAGAATGCTCCCGCCGACGGCCTTGAGTGCCATGAGCTCGGCGACATCCAGCCCGTCCGGATGGTGAAGGGTGCCCTTGGAATCGGCGGCGGCGACAAGCACGCAGCCCAGCTCGGCCAGGAACCGGGCGGCGTGCTGTCCGACCGAGCCGAAGCCCTGGACCGCAACTCGGGCGCCGGCCAGGTCGAGGCCGCACTGTTCCGCTGCGACGACCGCGGCGGCGCGCAGCCCGAACCCGGTGGCGCCGAGTTCGTCGAGGGGGATGCCGCCGACCTCGCGCGGCAGCCCGACGGACCGGCCGATCTCATCCTTGATCCAGGCCATGCAGGTCTCGTCGGTGCCCATATCCGGGCCGAAGATGTAGTCGGCCTCGTGGCGCAGCGCGCCGGCGAAGGCGCGGATCAGCTGTTCCTTGCGCGCCGGCGGGTCGTCCGGATTGGCGAAAATCACCGATTTGCCGCCGCCATGGGGCAGGTCGGCGGCGGCGTTCTTCAGGGTCATCGCCCGGGCCAGGCGAAAGCACTCGTCGCTGGAGACGTCCTGGGCCATCCGCAGCCCGCCGATGGACGGACCGCGGGCCACGTTGTCGATCACCAGAATGCCCCGCAGATCGCAAGTCGGCTCGTAGACATGAACGACCTTGGCAGGCCCGAGATCATCGGCGAAGGGGAACTCCGCCGCCGCCTGGCTGGTCGGTTCCTGGACGCTGCGATCGTTCATGCCGTCCGCTCCCGGGCAGGCGACCGGTTCCGTCCAGGAACCGGGACTGCCGCATTGTCAGCCTGCCCCGGGATCGTGGCGGCCGGTTTGACGGATCGCAAGAGTCGCCAATCCAACCGGGCTCGCCTGTGCTCGGCCAGGCAGGCACCGGTGCGGGTCTTGTCGGCAATGGGTGCATCGGCCACGCTGCTCCGAACCAGGAGAGCCGCCCGATGCCCGACCACGCCGTCTTCGATCTGGGATCGACCCGATTGCAACGCGGGGCGACCGTCCCGAACCTGCGCCTCGTCTACAAGACCTACGGGCAGCTGTCGCCGGCCCGCGACAATCTGATCCTGTACCCGACATCCTATGGCGCGCAGCACACCGACACCGAGTGGCTGATCGGCAAGGGCCGGGTGCTCGACCCGAGCCGGTACTTCATCGTGATCCCCAACATGTTCACCAATGGACTGTCGAGCAGTCCGAGTAACCTGCCGGAACCGTTCGGGCACGGCCGGTTTCCGGTCTTCACCCACTGGGACAACGTCCACGCCCAGCGCCGGCTGCTGTCAGAGGTGTTCGGGGTCGAGCGGGTGGCGCTCGCCTATGGCTGGTCGATGGGGGCGCAGCAGGCGCTGCATTGGGGGGCGCTGTTCCCGGACCAGGTCGCGCGGATCTGCGCGGTCTGCGGCAGTGCGAAGACCTCCGAGCACAACAAGGTCTTTCTGCAGGGTGTGCGTGCGACCCTGACCGCCGATCCGGCCTGGACGGGCTCCCACTTCGCCGACCGGCCGGTCACTGGGCTGCGGGCGATGGGCCGGGTCTATGCCGGTTGGGCGATGAGCCAGGCGTTCTATCGCGCGCGGCTCTGGGCCGAGGCCGGTTTCAGCTCGCTGGAGGACTGGCTGGTGTGGAGCTGGGAAGCCAACTTCCTGCGGCGTGACGGCGACGATCTGCTGGCCAGTCTGGAGACCTGGTACCAGTCCGACATCAGCGACAACCCGGTCCATGGCGGTGACTTGAAGGCGGCCCTCGGAGCGATCACGGCCCGGTCGATCGTGATGCCGTGCCGCACAGACCTCTATTTCACCCCGGAGGACAGCGAGGCCGAGACCGCGCAGATGCCGAACGCGGAATTCCGGCCGATCGAGTCGATCTGGGGCCATCGGGCCGGCAACCCGGCGCTGAACCCTGCCGACGAGGCGGTGCTCCGGCAGGCGGTGGCCGACCTGCTGTCCGAGTGATTGGGTGAGTGATGTGAGGCGCCCTTCGACATGCCCCCGGATCATCTCCGGGGGCTGCTCAGGGCGAGGTCTTTCATTTCGACCTCGCCCTGAGCAGGGCCTATTGGCCCGTGTCGAAGGGCGTCAATCCACCCGGCCGGCGTCGTTCAGGGACCAGTCGTAGTCGGAGGAGTCGATCCGGGCGAGCTCGGCGAGCTGTTGCGCGGTCTCGGGCGCGGCGTAGCGCTGCAGATGCTCCAGGATGCCGCGTTCGCTCTGTCCGGGCGCGGTGGCGAAATCGTCGTCGAACCAGGTGTAGATCTTCGAGATCCGAACGCGGAAGGTGTCGGCGCGCCGCTCGATGCTGAGACCGCGGGGGTGGCGCACGAAGGCCCGGGCGGCGGCGTCCAGATCGGTATCCAGGCTCTCGGCGACCCAGGCCTCCGGTTTCAGGTTGGGACAGCCCAGCGAGGCGCAGTTGACCGCGTAGTGGATCCGCGGATCCCGCCAGATCGGCCGCAGGATACGGTGCTCGATGTCGTTGAGGGTGAGGGCGGTGTCCTCGACGGTGACCAACGCGGTATCCCAGGGGCCGGCGGCGAAGAACCCGCCGCCGAGCTTGATGTCGCGAATGCTCTCGACCGGATAGTGGTCCAGCACCAGCCGGAGCGTCACGGCGTTGTACAGGTTGACCCAATAGGCGAACTGCTGGTCGCGATTCAACGTGGAGACCGTGACCGCCGCCAACCGATCGATGATGGCGTCGAGTGCTGCGCGTTCGGCACCGTTTATCTCGGAGTAATCAAACCGGTTGATGCCGTCGGGGCCGGCCATGACGTGCCGGCCGAGCCACGCATCCCAGTCCGACCAGTCGAGGGCGACGGAACTGCTCGGATCATGCTGCTGCCACCGCTCCCAAAGCTCGGCCTTCGGCGCGAACAGGGAGTCGAAGCCCTTGAACCCCATCAGCGGCAAGGCGAGCGCGCCGGCGATCACCGCGCGTCGAGAGGCACGGGCGCGGGAGAGGTCGGGCGGTTGGTCGGATCCGATCGGCATGGCGACGCTCCAAGTGACGAATGCCAGGAGATCTGGAGCGCCGCCCGATAAAGGAAAGTCACATCGCGGCGAGCGGATAGCGCACATGCGTGAGGTAGAGACCGCCGGCCGGCGCGGTCGGGCCGGCGGCGGTCCGGTTGCGGGCCTCCAGCGCGGCAGTGACATCGTCGGCGCCCCACTTGCCCTCGCCGACCAGCCGCAGGGTGCCGACCATATTGCGCACCTGGTGGTGCAGGAACGACCGCGAGGCGGCCATCACCAGGATCCGGTCGGCCTCGCGCCGGACATCGAGCCGGTCCAGAGTCTTTTCCGGAGAGGCTGACTGGCACTGGGTGGCGCGAAAGCTGGTGAAGTCGTGGTGCCCGACCAGCCGCTGGGCTGCGGCGTGCATGGCATCGGCGTCGAGCGGTACCGGAACATGCCAGACCCGGCCGGCGTCGAGAGCGGGCGGCGGTCGGCGGTTGAGGATTTCGTAGCGATAGCCCCGCTCGATGGCCGAGAACCGGGCGTGGAAATCGTCCGGAACCGCGGTGCAGTCGAGGATCGCGATCGGTGCCGGGCGGAGCAACGCATTGGTGGCCTTCATGACCGTGTTGGCGTCGAATCGGTCCCCGTCCAGCGCGATATGGGCGACCTGGCCGGTGGCATGTACCCCCTTGTCGGTTCGCCCTGCGCCCGCGACCTCGACGCGCTGACCGCTGAACTCGAACACAACGTCTTCCAGGGCTTCCTGGACCGATGGACCGTTGGCCTGGCGCTGCCAGCCGACGAACGGCCGGCCGTCGTACTCGATGGTCAGTTTGAAGCGGCCCATGGTCTCAACCGCCGAGGATCGTTCCCGGCGGTATCTCGAACCCGCGCAGGAACGCCGCCGTTTCGACCGGGGCGCGGCCCGGCCGCTGGAGCCGCAGCGGTCGGAACGCGCCGTCGCGGCAGGCGATGGTCAGCTCCTGATCCAGGACCATGCCGGGTGGGTTCGAGATGGGCCCCAGGTCGAATGCCTCCGCCTCCAGAACCTTGATGCGGGTGCCGGCATGCTCGACGAAGGCGCCGGGCCAGGGGTCGAAGGCCCGCACCAGACGCTCCAGCTCGGCGGCAGAGCGGGTGAAGTCGAGCCGGCCTTCGTCGCGTTCCAGCTTCTTGGCGTAGGTCACGCCGTCCGCCGGCTGCGGGGTCCCGGTCAGCGAGCCGTCGGCCAGGCCTGCCAGGGCCGGCACGATCATCTCCGCGCCGAGCCGGCTGAGGTCGTCGTGCAGACTCTGGCCGGTGGTCAGTGAGGTGATCGCCACGCTGCGCGCGATCAGCATGTCGCCGGTGTCTAGGCCCTCGTCCATCTGCATGATCGTCACCCCGCTCTCGGGGTCGCCGGCGAGGATCGCACGCTGGATCGGGGCGGCGCCGCGCCAGCGCGGCAGCAGCGACGCGTGCACGTTCACGCAGCCGAGGCGGGGTGCATCGAGGATCGGCTTCGGCAGGATCAGCCCGTAGGCGACCACCACCGCCACGTCCGCCTCGAGGGCGGCAAAGGCCTGCTGTTCCGCCGGGTCGCGCAGCGAGGTCGGGGTGCGGACTTCGATCCCGAGATCGATCGCCGCCTGGTCGACCGGCGTCAGCCGCTCGCGCTGGCCGCGCCCGGCCCGGCGCGGCGGCTGGGCGTAGACGCAGACGACATCGTGGCCGGCATCGACCAGCGCGCTGAGGGTCGGGACCGCGAAGTCGGGGCTTCCCATGAACGCGATCCGGAGCGCCGTGGCGGTCATGGCGCGGGACTCAGGCAGCCTGTTCGCGGGCGCGGGTCTTCTTCGCCTTGACCATCTTCTTGAGGATGATGTTGCGCTTCAGGGCCGACAGGTGGTCGACGAACAGCACGCCGTTGATGTGGTCGATCTCGTGCTGAAGGCAGGTCGCGAGCAGGCCGTCGGCCTCGATCTCCTGGCGATTGCCGTCGCGGTCCAGGTAGCCGACCTTGACCTCGGCCGGCCGTTCGACGTCGGCATACATGTCCGGCAGAGAGAGGCAGCCTTCCTCGTGGGTCGAGGTCTCTTCCGACTGCCAGAGAACCTCCGGATTGACGAGACAGATCGGATTGCGCGGCGAGTCCTTGTCGGCGACATCGACAACGATCACCCGCTTCGTCACGCCGATCTGCGGGGCCGCCAGCCCGATTCCGGGGGCGGCGTACATGGTCTCGAGCATGTCGTCGATGAGTTGGCGGACATCATCGTCGACCGCCGAAACCGGCGTGCACTTGGTTTTCAGGACCGGATCGGGGGCCCAAAGGATCGATCGTTTCGACATCGCGATTCGCCAATTCTGATATGCCGTCCAGGTAGGCTAAGCGGCCCTCATCGTCAAGATTTCCCTCGGTTTTCCGCCGCCAGAACCACGCCAGGATCGGCGTCCGGCTGCCCATGGTAGCGTTCGGGTATGAGCACGCTTGAACTTCTCCTGGTCGGTCTCGTCGGGTGCCTGTTGATCGGCCTTGGCGTTCTGGTCCGGCGCCTGCGTCCGGCCACGGGTGCCGCCGACGACCCGGCACGGCGCCACGATGAGCTGGTGGGCCGGCTGACCAGCAGCCAGGAGCAGCTCGCCGGCCGGCTGGCGCAGCTGGCGGAAAGCCAGGCCGCCAGTCAGGCTCGAATGGCGGAAGCGCTGCGCGCCCAGGAGCGTGAGATCGCCCGCAAACTCGAAGAGCGGCTGGGGGACGTTACCCGGCGGGTCGGCGAGGGCTTGGAGAAGACCCACAAGTCCACCGAGGCCACCATGGGTGACCTGAAAGAGCGGCTGGCGGTCATCGATCGGGCCCAGAAGAACATCACCGAGCTGTCGACCCAGGTCGACGGGCTGCAATCCGTGCTCTCCAACAAGCAGGCGCGCGGCGCCTTCGGGGAAATTCAGCTCAACGACCTGATCACCCAGGCACTGCCGCCCAGCGCCTACGCCTTTCAGGCCTCGGTCGGCGCGGGCCGCCGGGTTGACTGCCTGCTCACCCTGCCGAACCCGCCGGGCGCCATTGCCATCGACGCCAAGTTTCCGCTCGAGGCCTATCACGCGCTCCAGGCGGCCCAGAGCGACGGCGAGCGCGACACCGCCCGGCGCCAGCTCTCCCAGGCGGTCGGCAACCACGTGCGCGACATCGCTGACAAGTACATCGTTCCGGGTGAGACGGCGGAATCGGCGCTGATGTTCCTGCCCTCCGAGGCGGTGTACGCCGAATTGCACGCCAACCTGCCGGCGGTGGTTCAGGACGCCTTCCGCCGCAAGGTCTGGATCGTCTCGCCGACCACCCTGATGGCGACGCTGAACACGGTACGCGCGGTGCTGAAGGACGCCAGCATGCGCGAGCAGGCCCATGTCATTCAGGCCGAGGTGGCACGCATGCTCGACGATGTCGGCCGCCTGGACGACCGGGTCGGCAAGCTCGAGCGGCATTTCTCCCAGGCGACCGAGGACATTCGCCAGATCCGGATCTCGACCGAGAAGGTCACCAAGCGCGGTGAACGGATTCAGGAGGTCGAGATGGAGCAGCCCTCCGCACTCACCGACGCCGCCCCCCCGCGCCTGAAAGTAGTGGAGGAGTAGGGGCAGGCATTGATTCTCAGATTCTTCTGATCCTCCCCGGGCGCGACCCGGGGCCTAGGGGGGCTCCGTGCTGGAGCGTCAACCAGAGCTTTCTGATGCCCAGCACGCCGTTGGTCTGGGTCCCGGATCAAATCCGGGAAGTGATGAAGGAGGAACGCCCAACAGCGATCTCCCTCAATCCGCGTCCGGATGCGGCGCGTTGGCGCGGAACGGGCTGGCTGGATAGGTGCCGAGAATGCGCACCGCGTCCGGCGGGCAGAAGAACCGGAGCTCCTCGAGCGCCAGCATCATCGGCCGCTCGTCGGGATGACCCTCGGCGTCGACGTAGAACTGCGCCGCCTCGAACGAGCCGCCGACAAGGTAGCTCTCGAGCTTGGTCAGGTTGATGCCGTTGGTCGCGAACCCGCCGAGCCCCTTGTACAGCGCCGCCGGGACACTGCGGACCCGGAACACGATGGTGGTCACCATCTTTCCGCTCCCGGCCTGCGGCACGCGGGGCTCGCGCGCCATCAGCAGGAACCGGGTGGTGTTGTGTTCGGCGTCCTCGGCCGAGTCGACGAGGATGTCGAGCCCGTAGACCTCGGCGGCCAGCGACGACGCGATCGCCGCGATCTTCGGATCGTTCCACGCGGCGACGTCGCGCGCGGCCCCTGCATTGTCGGCGTGCTGGACCCGCCGCAGGCCATGGCGGTTGATCAGGCCCCGGCACTGGGCCAGTCCCTGGGGGTGGGCGTGCACCTCTTCCAGCCCCTCGATCGTCGCCCCGCGCAGGCCGAGCAGCATGTGATTCACCCGCTGGAAATGCTCACCGATGATGAACAGGCCGGATTCCGGCAGCAGGTGGTGGATGTCGGCGACCCGACCGGCGACCGAGTTCTCGACCGGCACCATCGCCAGCTCGGCGGTGCCGTCCTGAACCGCGGTCAGCATGTCCTCGAAGCTGTAGCAGGGCAGCGGGTCGTGGTCGGGCAGCGCGTCACGACAGGCGAGGTGGGAGTAGGCCCCTTCCACACCCTGGTAGGCGACTTTCGGCTGGGCGGTCATGCCGATCCTCCGTTCGGCGCCAGCAGGGCGCGCGCCTGATCCAGTTGCCGGTCGATGTCAACCCCGAGCGGCACGGTCTCGACCCTGGCGACTTCGATCCGCATGCCGGCCTCCAGCGCGCGCAGCTGCTCCAGGCGCTCGCTGATCTCCAAAGGCGAGGGCGTCAGGGTCACGAACCGGTCGAGGGCGGGACGCCGGTAGCTGTACAGGCCGATATGGTGGAACACCTCCGCATCGCCCCAGGGGACCGGATACTTCGAGAAATACAGCGCCCGGCCGAAGGCGCCGTCGGGCTCCCAGGCGGCGACCACCTTGTTGACGCCGCTGGTCTCCGGCAGGTCCTCGGGGTCGCTGATCGGGCACCCCGCCGTACCCCAGTCGGCATCGGGCTGGCGGGTCAGGGCCTCGACGGTCGCGCGGACCGTCTTGGCTTCCAGTACCGGCAGGTCGCCCTGGATGTTGACGATCAGGTCGTGGCGGCGGTCCGGGTCGATCCGCTCCAACGCCTGGTGAATCCGGTCGGTGCCGGACGGCAGATCGGGATCGGTCAGGACCGCCTGGCCGCCGGCCGATTCGACGGCGTCGGCAATTCCGGGGTCGCCCGCGGCAACCACCACGGGGCCGACATCGGCCTCCAGCGCCCGGCGCCAGACATGGACGATCATCGGGCTGCCGTGGATGTCGGCCAGCGCCTTTTCGGGCAGGCGGCTGGACGCCAGCCGGGCGGGGATCAGAACGATCGGGTTCATCAAAAGATCCGCAGCGTTTCAGACATTTGCGGCGATATGCCACGCGATCCGCGGTGATACGCCGATCCAGCGCGGTTGCGCAAGCACGCCCGCCCGGCTAAGTGCTTGAGCTGTGGGCCGCCGCAGTCGACACAAAACCGCAGCATCGGTATGTTTGCGCGCGTCGCGGATCGGCGACTCAAGGGGACTGGCAAGGGATACGCGACATGGCGACTTCGCTCGAGGGCAACAAGATCATCGCAGGGCTTCTATGCGCCGGGTTGCTGGCGATGGCCACCGGCAAGCTGGCGGACGCTTTGCGCAGCCCGACGGAGCTCAGCGAGAACGTCTACAAGATCGAAGTCGAGGACAGCGGGACGGCGGTCGCCGCGGCACCGGCCGGTCCGGCGCCGGTCGAACCGATCCTGGGCCTTCTGGCGAGCGCGGATGTCGGCGCCGGCGAAAGCGGAGCGAAGAAGTGCGCGGCGTGTCACAGCTTCGATGAGGGCGGCGCCAACAAGGTCGGGCCGAACCTCTGGAACATCGTCAACGCCGACAAGGGCTCGGTCGACGGCTATGCCTATTCCGACGCGATGGCCAGCTTCGACGATCCGAAGCAGTGGACCTACAGCTCGCTGAACAAGTTCCTGCAGAAGCCGAAGGAATACATGCCGGGTACCAAGATGAACTACGCCGGCATCCGCAAGACCGGCGACCGCGCCGACATGGTGGCCTATCTCCGGAGCTTGAGTGGCTCACCGGCGCCGCTGCCGACGGATACGGAGATCCAGGCGGCACAGGAAGCCTACGATGCGGCGTCGGGCGGCTGATGTCCGCCCTCGCGCTGAGTGAGGCGTCGGCCTTCGCGGCCGAACTCGCCGACGCCGCTCGCCCGATCATTCGTGAGCATTTCCGCACCGGCTTAGTCGTCGACATCAAGGCCGACGACAGCCCGGTGACCGTGGCCGACCGCGGGGTCGAGGCGCGGCTGCGGGAACTCATCGAGGCGCGCTATCCCGACCACGGAATCGCCGGTGAGGAGTTTGGCCCGAAGGCGCTTGACGCCGAGTATGTCTGGTCGCTGGACCCGATCGACGGCACCAAGGCCTTCATCACCGGCCGACCCACCTTCGGAACCCTGATCGGTCTGCTGCAGCGCGGCCGTCCGATCCTTGGTCTGATCGACTGCCCGATCCTGGATGAGCGCTGGATCGGCGGGCCGGACCTGCCCACGACCTTGAATGGCGGGGCGCTGATGCCGCGGGCCGACAAGCCGCTGGAGAAAGCGATCCTGACCGCCACCTCGCCGGACATGTTCGACGCCAATGAAGCGCCCCTGTTCGGCGCGTTGAGAGACCGCGTCGGTCTGACCCTGTACAGCGGCGATTGCCATAATTTCGGTCTTCTGGCGCTCGGCACCATCGATCTGGTCGTCGAGTCCAGCCTCAGCGACTACGACTACCTGGCGCCTGCCGTGGTCATGATGGGGGCGGGCGGCGTGCTGACCGACTGGAGCGGGGCACCGGTGGCCCTGGGTTCGACCACCCGGATCGTCGCGGCCCGGGATGCGCGGCTGCATGCCGAAGCTGTGAACATCCTTAAGGGCTGAGAGGGTCCCTCGATCTCGATTTTTCCCGTTATGTCGCCATCTTTCGGTCACGACTCGGGTGTTTATCTGGCGCCCAGGATCGATAAGGGAGGAAGGCCGATGACATTCGCCCGCCATTGCCTGAGTGCGGGAGCCGCACTTGCGCTTCTCGTGTCATCGGCCGCGGCCAGTCTCGCCGAGGAGTACACGGCTCCGAAGGTGCACGGCATCGCGATGTTCGATCAGCCGGAGTACGAGGCGGGATTCAACCATTTCAGCTACGTCAACCCGGACGCTCCGAAAGGCGGGGCGATCACCTTGGAGTCCGGTTCGGCGTTCGACAGCTTTAATCCCTACATCCTGCGCGGCCGGCCGGCCCCCGGTCTCAGCATCCTCGCAGCCAACCTGATCGTGGAATCCCTTCTCGAACCGGGGGATGACGAACCGTTTACCAAGTATGGCCGCCTCGCCGAGACCATCGAGTTTCCGGAAGACCGATCCTGGATCGCCTTCAACCTCAATCCGGCGGCGCGGTTCCACGACGGTAGCCCGGTCACGGCCGAGGATGTCATCTGGTCCTTCAATACGCTGGTCGAGAAGGGCTCACCGCTCTACGCCTCCTACTGGGGCGATGTTCAGGAGGTCCGGGCGACCAGCGACCGCCGCGTGCTGTTCATCTTCAAGACCAACCAGAACAAGGAACTGCCCTTGATCCTGGGCCAGATCCCGGTGCTGTCGAAGGCGTTCTGGGAGGGCCGGGATTTCAGCGAACCGCTCAGCGAGCCGCCGCTCGGCTCCGGCCCGTATCGGGTGGAGAGCTTCGAGTTCGGCCGGCGGATCACCTATGTGCGCGACGAGACTTACTGGGGCGCGGGCATCCCTGTGAACAAGGGCCGCTTCAACATCGACCGCATCACCTACGAGGTCTACCGCGACCGCGAGGTGGCGACCGAGGCCTTCAAGGCCGGGGCCTTCGACATTCGCCAGGAGAACTCGGCCAAGCGCTGGGCGACGGCGTTTGATTTCCCGGCCTCGCGCGACGGCATCGTCGTGAAGGAGGAGATCCCGAACAACGCATCCGGCGGGTTACAGGGGTTCGTCTTCAACCTGCGCAAGCCGATCTTCCAGGATCGCGCGGTTCGCGAGGCGTTGAGCTACGCCTTCGACTTCGAGTGGACCAACAAGACGCTGATGTACGACGCCTATGCGCGGACCAACAGCTACTTCACCAACACTGGCCTCGCCTCGAGCGGCCTGCCGAGCGAGGCCGAACTGGCGCTGCTGGAGCCGCTCCGCGACCAGCTGCCGGAAGAGGTGTTCACGACGGAATTCAAGGCGCCCAGCACCGACGGTTCCGGCAACAACCGCCGCACGTTGCGCCAGGGGCTCCGACTGCTGCAGTCCGCCGGCTGGGAACTGCAGGACGGCGTGATGACCAAGGACGGTCTGAAGCTCGAGTTCGAGATCCTGCTGAGCCAGGCCGCCAGCGAGCGGCTGGTGCTGCCGTTCGTCGACAACCTGGCGAAGATCGGCGTCAAGGCGCAACCGCGGCTGGTCGACCCGGCGCAGTATCAGAACCGGATGCGGGACTTTGATTTCGATATGACCACCAGCGTCTTCGGCCAGTCGAACTCCCCCGGCAATGAGCAGTGGGAGTACTGGGGCTCGGAACTGGCCGACCGGCCGGGGTCACGGAATACCCCGGGCATCAAGGATCCGGCGATCGACGCGCTGATCGGCCATGTTGTGGCCGCCGACAGCCTGGCCGCTCAGAAGACTGCGACCATGGCCCTCGACCGGGCCCTGCTCTGGGGCCACTACGTGATCCCGCAGTTCCACAGCGCGTCCTTCCGTCTGGTCTACTGGGACAAGTTCGATCATCCCGAACGGGCGCCCAAATACGGCCTCGGGGTTCCCAGCACCTGGTGGGTGGATCCGGAGAAGGAAGCTGCCGTGCGCGCCTATCAGGGCAAACGGTGAACCGGCCCTGACCGACGTCGCATCGTAAACGGCCGGGTTTGTCTCCATGACCGCCTATATCCTGAAACGGCTGCTGCTGATCATCCCGACGCTGTTCGCCGTAATGGTGCTGAACTTCGTCATCATGCAGGCGGCACCTGGTGGGCCGATCGACCAGGCTATCGCTCAGCTGCAGGGACAGGGCACCGACGCGACGGCGCGCGTCAGCGGCAATACCGGCGAGACGAGCACCAGTCCGACGAGTGGCGCGGACGCGACCCGGGCGGCGCGCGGCCTTGATCCCGAGTTGATCGAGCGGCTCGAGAAGCAGTTCGGCTTCGACAAGCCCATGCAAGAGAGATTCCTGCTCATGATGGCGAACTTCGTGGTCTTCGACTTCGGGGAGAGCTTCTTCAAGAGCGGCTCGGTAATCGATCTCGTGCTGGACAAGATGCCGGTCTCGATCTCACTCGGGCTCTGGACCATGCTGCTGGTCTACCTGATCTCGATTCCGCTCGGCATCCGCAAGGCGGTGCGCGACGGCAGTGCTTTCGACGTCTGGACAAGCGCCGTCATTATCATCGGTTACGCGATCCCGGCCTTCCTGTTCGCGGTGTTGCTGATCGTGCTGTTCGCCGGCGGCAGCTACCTGCAGATTTTCCCCTTACGCGGCCTTGTCTCCTCGGATTGGGAAAGTCTGTCGCTCTGGGGCAAGGTCGTCGACTACCTCTGGCATCTCGTGCTGCCAGTTACGGCCATGGTGATCGGCGGGTTTGCTGGTCTGACCATGCTGACCAAGAACTCGTTCCTGGAAGAGATCAACAAACAATACGTCCTGACGGCCAAGGCCAAGGGGCTGGGTGAGCGCTCTGTGCTCTACGGCCACGTGTTTCGCAACGCCATGCTGATCGTGATTGCCGGCTTTCCCGGGGCCTTCGTCGGGGTGCTGTTTACCGGGGCGTTCTTGATCGAAATCATCTTCTCCCTCGACGGGCTCGGACTGCTCGGCTTCGAAGCGATCATCAGCCGCGATTTCCCGGTCATCTTCGGAACCGTGTACATGTTCACCCTTTTGGCGCTGGTGCTGAATTTAGTCGGCGACGTCATGTACGTGGTGATCGACCCCCGGATCGACTTCGAGAGACGACCGGGATGAGCGTTGCGCCAGACCATTTCACTCATGAGGCGGGATCCCGACGGGTCCTTGGCATTTCTGTTTCGCCTCTGAACCAGCGACGCTGGCAGAACTTCAAGCGCAATCGGCGGGGCTACTGGAGCCTGTGGGTCTTCCTGGCCTTGTTCGGCTTTAGTCTGTTCGCCGAGGTGATTGCCAACGACAAGCCGATTCTCGTCGTCTACGACGGCGGCCTCTACGTTCCGGTCGCCATGGCCTATCCCGAGACCACCTTCGGTGGAGACTTCCCGACCGAGGCCGATTACCGCGATCCGTTCGTCATGGAATTGATCGAGGAGAAGGGCTTTGCCGTCTGGCCGCTTATTCCCTATTCCTTTGACACGATCGACGCGGAACTGGACCGTCCGGCGCCGTCGCCGCCCGATGACCGTCACTGGTTGGGCACCGACGACCAGGCGCGCGATGTCCTTGCGCGGGTCATCTACGGGTTCCGGATCTCAGTGATCTTCGGCCTGATCCTCACGCTTGGCGCTGCCGTTATTGGCGTTACGTCCGGCGCCGTTCAGGGCTTCTACGGTGGGATGACAGACCTGATCTTCCAGCGCGTCATCGAGATCTGGAGCGGCCTTCCCATGCTCTTTATCTTGATCATCTTCTCGGCCTTGATCGTGCCGGGTTTCTGGACGCTTCTAGGGCTGTTGCTGCTGTTCCAATGGACCAGCCTGGTCGGTGTGGTGCGTGCGGAGTTTCTGCGGGCGCGGAACTTCGACTATGTGCGCGCCGCCCGGGCGCTGGGCGTGTCCGATGGGACCATCATGTTCCGCCATGTGCTGCCGAACGCCATGGTGGCCACTCTGACCTTCCTGCCGTTCATCTTGAACACGTCAATCACGGCGCTAACGAGCCTCGATTTCCTCGGCTTCGGTCTGCCGCCGGGATCGCCGTCACTCGGCGAGTTGCTGAACCAGGGCAAGAACAACCTGCAGGCCCCATGGCTCGGTCTCACCTCGTTCTTCACGCTGGCGATCATGCTGAGCCTGCTGATCTTCATCGGCGAGGCAGTGCGCGACGCCTTCGATCCACGAAAGACCTTCGTCGAATGACCGGCCTGCTCGAGATCCGCGACCTGTCCGTGCGGTTCGGGCGTTCCGAACCGGCGGTCCGGGGTGTGTCCCTGACGGTCGAGAAGGGCGAGACCGTCGCCCTGGTCGGAGAGTCCGGGTCCGGGAAATCGGTGACCGCCCTGTCGGTGCTGCAGCTGCTGCCCTATCCGCTGGCCCAGCACGACTCTGCTTCCAGCATCACCTGGAAAGGTCAGGAGATGGTCGGGGCGGACGAGCGGACCCTGATGGCCATCCGCGGCGACGAGGTCGCGATGATCTTCCAGGAGCCGATGACCTCGCTCAACCCGCTGCACTCGGTGGAAAAGCAGATCGGCGAGATCCTGGCGCTGCACAAAGGCGTAACGGGTGAGCCGGCCCGGCGGCGGACCCTCGAACTGCTGGATCTGGTCGGGATCCGCGATCCCGAGCAGCGGCTGACCTCCTATCCGCATCAGCTCTCCGGCGGTCAGCGCCAGCGCGTCATGATCGCCATGGCGTTGGCCAACGAGCCGGATCTGCTGATCGCTGATGAGCCGACCACCGCCCTCGACGTGACCATCCAGGCCCAGATCCTCGAACTGCTCGATCGGCTGCGCCGGGATCTCGGCATGGCGATGCTGTTGATCACCCATGACCTCGGCATCGTGCGCAAGGTGGCGGACCGGGTCTGCGTGATGACCGACGGCGAGATCGTTGAGCAGGAGACCACCGAGCGCCTGTTCGCCGACCCGCGGCATCCCTATACCCGCAAGCTGCTGGCGGCCGAGCCCAAGGGCCAGCCGGATCCTGTCGACGAGCGGTCGTCCACGGTGCTCAAGGCGTCCGACGTGCGGGTCTGGTTCCCGATCCAACGGGGTTTCCTGAAGCGCACGGTCGGCCACGTCAAAGCGGTCGACGGTGTCACCGTCAGCGTCAAGGAGGGCGAGACCGTCGGCATTGTCGGCGAGTCCGGTTCCGGCAAGACGACCCTGGCGCTCGCACTCCTGCGCCTGCAGTCCTGTACCGGGCGGGTTACCTTCCTCGACCACGAGGTCCAGGGCCTGTCGACCCGCGATCTGCGCACGCTCCGCCGCGACATGCAGATCGTCTTCCAGGACCCGTTCGCCAGCCTGTCGCCGCGCCTGTCGATCGCCGAGATCGTCGGCGAGGGGCTCGGCGTCCACAACCCGGCGGAGCTCGGCTTGCCCACCGAGGCGGACAGGGACCGCCGGATCGACGAAGTGCTGCGGGAGGTCGGGCTCGACCCGTCGATGCGCGACCGCTACCCGCACGAGTTTTCCGGCGGTCAGCGCCAGCGTATTTCGATCGCCAGGGCCATGGTGCTGCGCCCGCGGCTGGTGGTTCTGGATGAGCCGACCTCCGCCCTCGACACGAGTGTGCAGGCCCAGATCGTCGACCTGCTGCGCGACCTGCAGCAGGCGCACCGGCTCGCCTATCTGTTCATCAGTCACGACCTCAAGGTCGTGCGCGCCCTGTCGCACCGGGTGTTCGTCATGCGCGACGGCGTGGTGGTCGAGCACGGGGCGGTCGAGGAGGTCATGGACCGGCCGCGCCAGCCCTACACCAGGGCCCTGATGGCGGCCGCCTTCGATCTGGAAGCGAGCGAGGAGGGCGTGGTAAGCACGTGACGCGTTTCGCGTCTTCACCTCCATCCACGGACCTGCCATGCCCGCCGTCCTGTTTCGCAGCGACAACGACAGCCCCGACGAGTGGCGCGATGCGCTGAGCCGTCGGATCCCCGACCTCGACTTCCGGGTCTGGCCCGATGTCGGGAACCCGGAAGAGATCGGTTTCGCCCTGGTCTGGAAACTGCCGGCCGGCGCGTTGAAGGGTCTGCCGAACCTGAAGGCGGTCTGTTCGCTCGGCCAGGGGGTCGACCATCTGTTCGCCGATCCGGATCTGCCCGACGGGCCGGAAATCCTGCGCATCGTCGATCCCTGGATGGGGCAGGCGATGGCCGAATGGGTGCTGCTGCAGGTGCTGCGGTTCCACCGCCAGGGCCCCGACTATGAGCAGTTCCAGCGCGAGGGCCGCTGGGTGAAGCTGCCGGCCCCGGAGACCTCGGCCCGGCGGGTCGGCATCCTCGGGATGGGTGCTCTCGGGGCCGAGGCGGCGACCACCATCGCCCGGCTCGGCTTCGATACCGCCGGCTGGTCGCGGACGGCCAAGACCATCGACGGGGTGACCAGTTTCGCCGGGTCCGAGCAGTTCGACGCCTTCCTGGCGCGCACCGACATCCTGTGCTGCCTGCTGCCGCTGACGCCCGAGACCACCGACATCATCAACGCCGAGACCCTGGCCAAGCTGCCCGAGGGGGCCTTCGTGGTGAATTCCGGTCGCGGCGCCCAACTGGTCGAGGAAGACCTGCTGGCGGCCCTCGACAGCGGTCACATCGCCGGCGCGGCCCTCGACGTGTTCCGCACCGAGCCGCTGCCCGAGGGTCACCCGTTCTGGACCCACCCGAAGGTCCAGGTCTGGCCGCATGTCTCGGCCCAGACCAACGCCGAGAGCGGCGCCGACCAGGTGGCGGAGAACATCCGCCGGGTGTTCGCCGGCGAGGCGCCGTTCAACACGGTTAGCCGCGAGCGACGCTACTGATGGCGGCGGCGGTTGGCCCGATCGTCCTGGTGCACAGCGAGGGCGATGGCGGGGAGCCCTGGATCGAGGCGCTGAAAGCTGAGATGCCTGGGATCGACGCCCGGGTGCCGGCGGCGATCGACGACCGCAGCCGGGTCGACATCGCCATCACCTGGCAGCTGCCCCACGGGCAGTACGCCACCTATCCGAACCTGGCGCTGATCCAGTCGATCTGCGCCGGTGTCGATCACGTGCTGGAAGATCACGAGCGGCCGGTCCATGTGCCGATCGCCCGGGTGGTCGACCCGTTCATGGGCCGCGCGATGACCCACCACATCGTGCTGCAGATCCTGCGCTGGCATCGTCAGCTCGACCGGTTCGAGGGCAACCGCCCGGAGCGCATCTGGCCGCCGAGCTTCGCCTTCGATGCCGACGCCCTGCAGGTCGCGGTCCTCGGGCTCGGCCATCTCGGCACCCATCTCGCCCGAGCGCTCCAGGCCCTGGGAATCGCTGTTGCCGGATGGTCCCGCAGCCCGAAATCGGTGGATGGGATCGAGGTCTCACACGGTGCCGATGGGCTCGACGGGCTGCTGCGACGCTCCAACGTCGTGGTCTGTCTGCTGCCGCTGACCACCGAAACCGAGGGGATTCTGAGTGCGGAGACCTTCGCCAAGATGCCGCCGGGCGGGCTCATCGTGAATGTCGGGCGCGGCGGGCATCTGGTGGAGAGCGATCTGCTGTCGGCCCTCGATACGGGACAGGTGTCGGCCGCCGCCCTGGACGTCTTCCAGGCCGAGCCGCTGCCCGCCGACCATCCGTTCTGGGACGACCGCCGGATCTACCTGACGCCGCACATCGCCAGCGAGGTCAACAAGGCGACCGCCGCCCGGGTGTTCGCCGACAACATCGCCCGCCTGCGCCTCGGCGAGCCGCCGACCGGGCTCGTGGACCTGAACCGGGGGTATTGAGGAAACCTAAGCTCCTTCCCGCCCCGGATTTAATCCGGGGTTGCGCCGGGACCTAGACCGGGACCGTGCCGGAACGCCTAGGTCGATCTGGACGCCGTCTCAGCGAATTCACCCCTGGGTCCCGGCGCAGGGCCGGGAAGTGAGGTTTGGTGAGGCTACGGTTCCGCCTGGAGCGATTCATGGGCCGCAGGCATGGGTCCCGGATCAAGTCCAGGACCGCGGTCGGATTTTGACCAAGAGCACCGATCAATCGTGGTCCCAAACTTGATCCAGGACCCATGCCTGAGAGTTCGACGAGGACCCCTACTCCGGGCGCTCCAGGCCGACGGCGTCGAGGGCGGCGTCCTGACGGGCGGTCAGTTGGTCGACGTCGAACTCGCCGATCAGATCGTGGAACAGCCGGTACCAGTTGACCTCGGCGTGCAGGTGCATGAACACCGAGCCGAGGCCGAGCGCTGCCCGGTCCATCAGCACGAACTCCCGCGGCGGCCGGACCCCGTTCAGGCGCTTCAGTTCGCCGTGTACCTTCTCGGCCACCTCGCGCCCGTAGAGCCCGGTATTGGTCTCCTGGATCTTGCGCGCGCGGTCTTCCATCAGCGGGCCGTAGATGAAGCGCGCCCACATGTTGAGGACGTCGATGGTCTCCTGGTCCAGATCGGTGAATCCCCATGAGGCATAGGCCTCGACCGCCAGCGCCTCGTCATCGTCGCGCAGCGCCCGGTACAGGTCGATCACGCCTTTGACGAAGGGCGGGTGGAAGACCCGGATGCAGCCGAAATCGAGCAGGTTGATCGAGCCGTCCTCGCGCACCGTGTAATTGCCGAGATGGGGATCGCCATGGATGATGCCGAAGAAATAGAACGGCACGTACCAGGCCCGGAACATGTTGTGCGCGACGGTGTTGCGCATCTCGATGTCGGGCTCGGTCTCAAGGAACTTCATCAACGGCGTACCGTCGAGCCAGGTCATGGTGATCAGCCGCCCGGTCGACAGATCCTCGATGACCTCGGGCACCTGGACCCCGTCCTCCTCCGCCAGCATGTGGCGGTAGAGCTCCATGTGCTTGACCTCGCGGGCGTAGTCGAGCTCCTCGCGCAGCCGGGCCGACAGTTCCGTGTGGATCAGCGACGGGTCGATCGCCTTGTCGTAACGCCGGTAGATAGAGAACGCCCAGTCGAGCTGGCGCAGATCGGCCTCCACGGCCGATGACATGTCCGGGTACTGAAGCTTGACGGCGGCGTCCCGGCCGTCGGGCAGCACCGCCCGGTGCACCTGGCCGAGCGAGGCGGCGGAGGCGGCGTCATGCTCGAAACTCTGGAACCGCTTCTGCCAGCCCACCCCCAGTTCGCTGGACATGCGCCGTTTGACGAACGGCCAGCCCATGGACGGTGCGTTGGCCTGCAGGTGGCTGAGCTGGTCGACATATTCCTTCGGCAAGGCGTCGGGCACCGTCGACAGGATCTGCGCGACCTTCATCAGCGGCCCCTTGAGGCCGCCCAGGGCCGCTTTCAGGTCCGCCGCGTGTTCGGCCTTGTCCAGGTTCATGCCGAGATAGCGCTCGCCCGCCAGCCGGGCGGCAAGGCCGCCGACCGCGCCGCCGACCTTGGCATAGCGGCGCATGCGGCCGCCCAGCGAATTGCGTTCTGTGTCCGTGCTGCTCATGGCCAGGAAGATAGGGGCATTGTCAGGGTTTGGAAGATGTCGTGTCGGCGGCCGAACGCCACGGGGACGACTCGCGATCGTAGTCGCGGACCACCGACGCGACCCGGATGCGGTAGCGCTCGAACATCGAATCCCGGCCGGCTGTCTGGGCGTCCTGGTGATGGGCGTGGTTGCGCCATCGCTGGATGGCCGCCTCGTCCTCCCAGGCTGAGAGCGACAGCAGCTTGCCCGGCGTGGTCAGGCTCTTGAAGCGTTCGACGGAGATGAAACCCTCGATCTGTTCGAGCTCCGCCCGCAGGGATGCGGCCATGTCCAGATAGGTCTCACGCAGCCCGTCGCGGGGCTCGACCTCGAAGATCACCATGTGCATGGCCAGGGTCCTCCGCCAGACCTGAAACAGGTCGGCTCGACTGTCGTTGCGGGGGCGTCCGAACGGGTGTCAGGCGTCTTCCCGCACCCAGGGCAGGGTGCCGAACTCGATACCTTCTTCGCGCAATTCCGCGGCTTCGTCGGCCGTGGTGTCGCCGTAGATCCCGCGGGCCTCGGTCTCGCCGTAGTGGATCTTCCGCGCTTCCTCCGCGAACCGGTCTCCGACCGGGTCGCAATTCTGCTCGACCACGCGGCGCAGGGTCAGAAGCTGGCGCTTCAACTCGGCCGCCTCGGTCGTCACCTGCTTGGCCGGGGCAGGGGTTGGGGCAGTGGTCGGGGTCGAGTCCGGGGGAGCCGCCTCGCTCCGGACGGGGCGATCCCGCTTGGTGGACCGGACGGCTGGCGCCATCAGCGCCTTCGTCACCTGACTCGAGCCGCAGGCGGGGCAGCTCAACAGGCCCGATTCGGCCTGTTTCTCGAACGCGTCGCCGTTCTGAAACCAGGCTTCGAACTCGTGGTCATCGTTGCAGCGCAAGCGATACAGGATCATCGGTCGTTCAACCTCCTTCGGCCGTTTAATATAAGTGTTCAAATCCGTCTAGCCAGATCGCAGCCGGGTTACCGGCCGCTGACAGGGGCCGAAGATGGCCGCAGAACCGTCCGATCTCGCGCGTATGGACCGCGATCATCACCTTCATCCGTTCACGGATCCGAAGGTGCTGAGGGATGACGCTCCCATCGTGGTGGTCGGCGGACGCGGCTCCACCCTGTGGGACGAGGACGGCAAGCTCTACCTCGATGCGCTCGCGGGCCTCTGGTGCGTCAATGTCGGCTACGGCCGCCAGGAGCTGGCCGACGCCGCGGCCGATCAGATGAGCCGGCTGGCCTACTACAACGCCTTCTTCAAGACGACCACACCCCCGGCGGCGGCGCTGGCCGCCCGGCTGTCGGATCTGATGCCGGATGGCCTCGACCATGTCGTGTTCGCCAACTCGGGCTCCGAGGCGCTCGACACCATCGTGCGGTTCTGCCGGCTGTTCTGGGAGTTGCAGGGCAAGCCGGGCAAGCGCGTCATGATCGGCCGCGAGGAGGGCTATCACGGCTCGACCCTGGCGACGATCAGCCTTGGCGGCACCGCCGCCATGCACGCCCAGGGCGGGTTGCCGCTGGAAGGGTTCCAGCACGTGCCGGCGCCCTACCAGTTTCGCCACGGGCACGGGATGGACCCCGAGGCCTTCGCGGCGCTGGCGGCGGGATGGCTCGAGGACAAGATCGAGGAACTCGGGCCCGAGACGGTGGCCGGTGTCGTGGTGGAGCCGGTCCAGGGGGCCGGGGGCGTCATCATTCCGCCGGCCGGGTACCTGGCTCGGGTGCAGGAGATCTGCCGGCGTCACGACGTTCTGTTCGTGCTGGACGAGGTGGTCAGCGCGTTCGGCCGCCTCGGCGCCTGGAGTGCCGCCGAACTGTTTGATCTGGCACCGGACTTCATGGCGCTGGCCAAGGGCTTGTCGTCGGGCTACCAGCCGATCTCCGCTGTCATGATCGGCAAGCGCGTCGCGGCGACCCTGATCGAACGCAGTGGCGGCCTGTCCCACGGCTTCACCTATTCAGGGCATCCGGTGGCGGCTGCCGTGGCGCTCGCCAACCTCGACATCCTCGAACGCGAGGGGCTTGTGACCCGGGTCCGCGACGACCTGGCCGGGTACTTCGCCAGCGCCCTCGAGCGGCTGGCGGACCACCCCATGGTCGGTGAGGTGCGCAGCCTGGGGCTGATCGGTGCGGTCGAACTGGTCCAGCAGCGCGATCCCCGGATGATGTTCGACCCCGAGGGCATCGTCGCCGCTGTGGTCCGCGATCAGATGCAGGCCCGCGGGATCATTCTGCGGGCGGTCCGCGACGCCCTGGTTATCGCTCCGCCTTTCGTGGTGACCCATCGCGAGCTCGATCGGATCGTCGACACGCTGCGGGTCGTCCTGGACGATATCTGGGATCAGGTCGCCGTGGTCGCCGAAGACCGGGCGCTTGCCGACCAGATCGATGGCGGGCGTGCGCTCGCCGGGTTGACCTGTCTGGTCACCGGGGCGTCGCGCGGCTTGGGGGCCGCCGTGGCGGAACGCTATGCCGCCGAAGGCGCGCGGGTGGTCCTGGCGGCCCGATCGGAGTCGGATCTCGATGCCGTCGCGCAGCGGATCCGGGCGGCCGGCGGTCAGGTGGCGACCCTGGCGCTCGACCTTGGTGACCCGCAGGCGACGGCGGGGCTGGCCAAGCGGATCGGCGACAAGCTCGGTCGGCTGGACGTGCTGGTCGCCAATCACGGGGTGCTGGGCGGCCTGCATCCGACCCCGGACATCGAGGATGCGGAGTTCGACCGCGTCATCGATGTCAATCTGAACGGGACCTGGCGCCTGATCCGCGAGCTCGATCCGCTGCTGCGGGCCGCACCCGCAGGCCGTGTCCTGGTGGTCAGTTCCGGGGCCGCCCAGGCCTGCCCGCCGGACTGGGCGGCCTATGCCGCTTCCAAAGCCGGTCTGGAGGCCCTGGTGCGCGCTTATGCGGCGGAGTCCCGCGCGACCAGCCTTCGGGTCAACCTGGTCGATCCGGGCGAGGTCCGGACCGGGATGCGGGCCGCCGCGTTTCCCGAGGAAGACCCGAACCGGCTTCCGACACCGCAACAGGTCACGGGCGTGTTCGTGCGCCTGGCCAGTCCGGCCTGCGCGATCAGTGGCGCGCGGGTGCCGGCCACTGTGGAGGTCTGATCATGGCACTTGCCCCGGAGTTTCTCCCGGCGCGGCTCGAGCCCTCGCCCTGGGTCGTCCGGTTCGCGCCGATGGTGCCGGCCGGAGGAACCGTCCTGGACGTGGCCTGCGGCGCCGGGCGCCACGCGCGCCTGTTCCGCCGGCTCGGCCACCCGGTTGTGCTGCTGGACCGCGATGTGGTCCACGTCACCGATATGGCGAGCGATATCGAGGTCGAGATCGTCGCCAGGGATCTGGAAAGCGGGCGTTCCTGGCCGCTCGAAAGCCGGCAGTTCGCCGGCGTGGTGGTCACCAACTATCTCCACCGCCCGCTGATGCGGCAGATTGTCGGCGCAGTCGAGCCGGGCGGGGTGCTGATCTATGAGACTTTCGCCGTCGGCCATGAACGCCATGGTCGTCCGCGCAACCCGGACCACCTCCTGCATCACGAGGAGCTGCTGACCGTTGTGCGACCCGAACTTCGGGTGGTCGCTTTCGAGGAGCTCGAGGAGGTGGAGCCGCGCCCCGCCGTGCGTCAGCGCGTCGTCGCCATCCGCGATCCGGCCTATAGCAGATCCGGCCCAAAGCAGATCCGGTCTGATGGAATCGCCGTTGGCGATCCATCTGTCCGGTGACTCTGCTCTAACTCTTCAATTCAGATCGGATTCATAGGTTTCTGCGGAACCCAGGATGGTTCCGTCAAAACATGATCCGATCTGGCGTCTGATCGGCCCGTTATTCGCCGGCGGCCCGCACCGCCTGGCTGAACACCGTCGGTTCGCCGAGCGTGCGGTCGTGGGTCAGCGACGGCACCTTGCCGCGTGCGGTCTCGACCTCCGACAGGTCGATTTCGGCGGTGACGACACCGACCTCATCGCCGGCATCGGCCAGCACCCGGCCCCAGGGGTCGACAATCACCGAATGCCCGTAGGTCCGACGCCCCTCGGCATGCTCCCCGGCCTGCGCCGCGGACACCATAAAGCACCCGGTTTCGATGGCGCGGGCGCGCTGCAGAACGTGCCAGTGCGCCTCGCCGGTCACTTTGGTGAAGGCTGCCGGGGCGAAGATCACCTTGGCGCCGGCCTTGGCGAGCGACCGGTACAGGTAGGGGAAACGGATGTCGTAACAGATCGTCAGGCCCATCAGGCCCCACGGCGTTTCCGCCAGGACGGCTTCTTCGCCAGGCCGATAGGTGTTGCTTTCCCGATAGGTCTGGCCGTCGCCGACCTGAACGTCGAACATGTGGATCTTCGAATACCGGGCGGCGATCTGTCCCTGATCGTCGATCAGGAAGCTCCGGTTCGCGAGCTTGTCCTCGGACAGCTTGATGGAAATCGATCCGACCAGCAGCCAGATCCCGAGTTCCGCCGCCAGTCCGCGAAATGCGGCCAGGACCTCGTGGCTTTCTTCCGGTTTCGCCTTCGCGAGCGCCAGATCGCGCTTCGGCTCAAGCATGCCGACGATCTCGGGCGTGGTGACCAGCTGCGCTCCGCGCGCCTTGGCCTCGCGGATCAGCGGGCTGACCCGCTCAACGTTTTCGAGCGGGTCCCGGGTCGAGTTGGTTTGAACGCAGGCGACGGTCAGACGGGTCATTGAGCACTCTCCAGGACGGGGGGACGATCCCGGCAACTCAGACCATCGACACCCCGAGCAGATGGTCCAGCTTACCCGTCCGCTCCAACGCCGCAAGGTCGTCGGAACCGCCGATACCTTCCCCATTGATGAAGATCTGGGGCACCGTGTGTCGGCCGCTGGCCCGCTCCGTCATTTTCTGACGTGCTCCAGCGGAACCGCCGACATCGTATTCGATGTAGTCCACGCCCTTGTTGGCGAGCAGAGCTTTCGCCCGATAGCAGAACGGACAGAACATCGTCGTATAGATCTCGACCTTCGCCTTCACGGACCCCTCCTGTCTGGCACGTCGTGTTGCGCGATAAATATGGGTGGATAGGCGGACATTCAAAGGCCTTCTGGTTCGGGGCCTAGCACACCCGCGCGACTGTGAGGACGTCGACAGCACTCGCACCGCCGGCCTTCAGGACCCGCGCACAGGCGTTCACCGTGGCTCCCGTGGTCAGAACATCGTCGATCAGCAGGACCCGGCGGCCCTCGATCACTTCCAATGTCCCAAGGGACTTATTCCGCAGCGCGAACGCCCCGCGCATGTTTTGCGCCCGCTGGCGGACGGTCAGCCGCCATTGGCTCGGGGTGTTGCGGCCGCGGATCAGCAACCTGTCGACGACTGGGATGCCGGCCAGCTCGGACAGACCGCGGGCCAGAACAGCCGCCTGGTTGTAGCGGCGTGCAATCAGTCGCAGCGGGTGCAGCGGGACCGGTATCACGCAGTCGGCGTCGTCGATGAGCGGTCCGCCCGCCGCCCGCAGCCAGTGCACGAACAGCGCCGTCAAGGTCAGGCGGTCGCCATGTTTGAAGGCCAGGATCAGGTTCCGGCTCGCAGCGTCGTAGAGGACCGCGGAGCGTGCCCGGTCGTACGCCGGCGGTTTCGCCAGGCACCCGCCGCACACGGCGCGGGTGGGCGGTGCGAGCTCGAACGAGCGACCGCAGACCGTACAGTGCGGATGGGCGATGAAGGTCAGCGTCTGCCAGCAACCCGCGCAGATCGTCCCGTCGCGATCGACATCCGACCCGCATCCGGGACAACGGGTCGGCAGCATCGTGTCGAGGAGAACTGTGGCAGCCTGGCGCGCGTGCCGAACGCCCGATCTGAGGAGGTCCATGATCGGCGTATGGAAGGACCAGGCTCCTCAATGCTCGCAACGGGAGCCTGCCGCCGTTTTCGTCGCAGGGTTCGGCATCCACTCGTCCGGGGTGTTTCCCGGTTCTCTAGATTGCGCCATATACCGGGTCATGACCGATGCGATGACCGTTTTCGACCGCCGCCTTCTGCGCCACCGCCGGGATCGGGCCGTGGCGGACTACGGTGATTTCGCTTTCCTCGAGGAGGAGGTCTCGGGCCGCCTGGTCGAGCGTCTCGAGGACATCCGGCGCCGGTTTCCGCTTGCCCTTGAACTGGGCGCCCGGTCGGGCGCGCTCGGCCGCCTGCTGCGCGCTTCCGGCGCCGTCGATCTGCTGGTTCAGAGCGACCTGTCGCCGCTTTGGGCGGCCGAGCGCAGCCGCCAGGGACCGGCCCTTGCCCTGGACGAGGAGATGCTGCCGATCGCGAACCAGTCGCTGGACGCGATCTTCGGGGCGCTGTCGTTGCATTGGGTGAATGATCTTCCGGGGGCCCTGGCCCAGGCCCGGCGCGCCTTGAAGCCTGATGGTCTGTTCCTGGCCGCCCTGCTCGGCGGCGAGACGCTGGTTGAACTCCGCGATGCTCTGTCCGAGGCGGAGATCGACGTTACCGGGGGCATCAGCCCGAGGGTGTCGCCCTTCGCCGATGTGCGGGACGCGGGCGGTCTGCTGCAACGTGCCGGCTTCGCCCTGCCGGTCGTCGATGCCGATACCCTGACCGTGACATACGAATCACCGCTGCATCTGATGCGGGACCTGCGCGGCATGGGCGAGACCAACGTCGTGCTCGAGCGTCGACGGGTGCCGATGTCGCGGCGGTTGCTGCAGCGAGCGGTGGAGATCTACACCCAGCGGTTCGGCGGTGTGGACGGACGGATCCCGGCGCGGTTCCAGATCCTGTACCTGACCGGCTGGGCGCCGGCGGCGAGTCAGCCCCAGGCCCTGCGTCCCGGTTCAGCGTCGGCGCGGCTGGCGTCGGCGCTCGACAGCGAAGAGCAGGGGACGGGCGAGCAACCGGGTTAGACCCGGTTCTCCTGCTGCTGGACCTGAGCTTCGTCCAGAACGAAGTCCCGGAAGGCGGCGATTGCCGGATCGTTGCGCCGCGCCGCGTCGTAGACCAGCCAGTAGCAGGCGCCGTGCTGGAAGCCCGACTCGTGCAAGGCCAGGAGTAGCCCTGAGCGCAGCGCCTCGGCGGCCAGAGCGAAGCGTCCGAGGACGGCGCCGTGGCCGGCGAGGGCGACGTCCAGCAATCCGCCGGAATCGTGAAACACGGCGCCGCTCGAGACGTCGGCGTCCGGGACGCCGTTCTCCTGAAACCAGCGTCGCCACCATAGGCGGGTTTCTTCATGCTGCAGGGGCAACCGAGCGATCTGCTGGGGTGACAGCGGCAGATCCTTTGCACTCAGCCCCTGGCGCGCCAACAGGGACGGGGCCGCCAACGGCTGGGCGTGGCCGCTCATCAACCAATGCTCGGCCACGTCCGGCCAACCGCCTTCACCGAACCGGACCCCGATGTCGATCGCGCGTTCCCGCCTGAAGTCGATCAGTCGTGTCGAGTGCTCCAGGCGCACATCGATCTCCGGATGCAGGGCGCTGAACTGCGACAGTCTTGGAACGAGCCAGCGATAGGCGACCGAGGGAGCGGCCGTGATGGTCAGGGAACGGCGATCGCCCTGGGCCAGGATATCGGTCATCCGGGCGTCAATCGCGTCAAAGGCCTCGCCGAGCACCGGCAACAGTTCTGCGCCCGCTTCGGTCAGCCGGATCCGGCGGTGCTCGCGCCGGAACAGCGGACGGCCGACCCATTCCTCCAGCGCCTTGACCTGATGGCTCACAGCCGCGTGGGTCACCGACAGCTCGTCGGCGGCCCGGCTGATGCTCTCGAGCCGGGCTGCGGCTTCGAAGGCGCGTAGGGCATTGAGCGGCGGCAGCGAACGTTTCATGCGTTAGATTATCTCACATAATACGTAAGAAAGCATCGTTTGAAGAAAGGGGCAGAAGGGCACAATTTCTGTCACATGAGAGCGGCGAATGGCGCCGTCCGGAATGTGAGGAGATCTAAAATGTATGGAGATCATCTTCTGCTGTTGTCCCACGCAGCTGTGGGTGGCCCGGCCGATCAGATCCTGCGTCTGACCGCTGCGCCGGCGACGCCCCATCCCAGCATCCCCGACCCGGCGCCCGTCCATCCGGCGGATGCGCGGCGGGCGGCGCGGCGCCGCTGGCAGCAGGCGGCTGAGGACCTGTGCCGGGCCCTCAACGAACAGGTTCAGCCGATGACATCGCGGATCATCGCGACCAGGGGCGCGTCGGCCGGCGGCATCGCGTAGTCGCCGAGCCGGACGGGTCGGACCCAGGCGGTTTCCGCATGTTCGTGTGCGGTGACCGCCCCCTTCCACCGCCGGCAGACGTAGAGTGGCATCAGCAGATGGAAGTCGTCATAGGCATGGCTGGCGAAGGTCAGCGGCGCCAGGCAGCTTTCGTGGGTGTCGATGCCGAGCTCTTCGCGGAGTTCCCTGATCAGGGCGGTTTCCGGGGTTTCCCCCGGATCGACCTTGCCACCGGGGAACTCCCAGAGCCCGGCCATCTTCTTGCCCTCCGGCCGCTTGGCGATCAGCACCCGGCCGTCTGCGTCCACCAGCGCGACGGCGACGACAAGCACGATCGGAAGGGGGCCGCCATCCATGGTCATCGAGCGGCCCTCTCCCGTCAGCTACGGTAGTCGGCGTTGATGTCGATGTAGCCGTGGGTCAGATCGCAGGTCCAAACGCTGGCCTTTCCGCGGCCGACGCCGACATCGACGGCGATCTCGATCTCGCGCCCGCGCATATGCTCGGCCACCGGTCCTTCGTCGTAGCCGTCGACGCGCGCGCCGGATTCCGCAACGGTGATCCCGCCGATGGCGATCCGAAGCCGGTCGCGATCGGCTTTCTGGCCGGATTTTCCAACCGCCATGACGATCCGGCCCCAGTTGGCGTCTTCGCCGGCGATGGCGGTCTTCACCAGCGGGGAATCGGCGATCGCGAAGGCGATCCGGCGCGCCGCCCGTTCGGAGGTGGCTCCGCCGACCGAGATCTTGACCAGCTTGCTCGCGCCTTCCCCGTCGCGGACCACCTGCAGTGCGAGGTCCTGGAGCAGATCCTCCAGCTTGGCCCGGAAGTCGCGCAGCGCCGGGTCGCCGGGACCCGACACGGAGACGTGGGACGGGCCCTGACCGGTGGCGAACAGCATCAGCGTATCGCTTGTCGACTGGTCGCTGTCGACTGTGATGGCGTTGAAGGTGCGGCCGGTTGCCCGCGCCAGCAGCGGGTTCAGAATGTCGGCTGGCAGCGTCGCGTCGGTCACCACGAAAGCCAGCATCGTCGCCATGTCAGGCGCGATCATGCCGGAGCCCTTCGCGATACCGTTCAATGTGACCGGGACACCGCGGATGTTGGCGGTCCGGGTGGCGGTCTTGGCGAAGGTATCCGTTGTCATGATCGCCGCTGCCGCATCATCCCAATGCGCCTCCGAGAGCGCCTCGGCGGCGGCGGGGGCATGGGCGACAATCCGATCGGACGCCAGCGGCTCGCCGATCACGCCGGTCGAGGCCAGCATCACCTCTTCCGGGCGGCAGCCCAGGGCCGCCGCGGCCGCTTCCGCGCTCTCCTCGCAGGCCCGGGCACCCTGGGCGCCGGTAAAGACATTGGCGTTGCCGGCATTTACCAGCAGGGCCCGCGCGACGCCCGCCGGCAGATGGCGGCGGCACCAGTCGATCGGGGCCCCCGGCATCTGGTTGCGCGTCAGCACACCGGCCACCGTTGTGCCGGGAGCAAACGCCATGAGCAGCAGATCGAGCCGGCTGGTATAGCGGATATCCGCCTGGACCGCCGCCAGCCGACAACCCGCCACCGGCGGCATCACGGCACGGCCGACGGGTGCCAGAGGAGAGACGGGGAGCGGCTTCATCGGCGAGGTCCGGCCAGGCGGTGGGTCGGGCGGTGGGTCAGGCGTCGCGCTCGCGGCGTCACTGGTTGGCGGTTGCCGGCAGCGGGGAGCCGTCGGGACCGAAGCGCTCGATTTCGATGTCGGCCCGCAGGTCGGTGATGTGCTTCTGGATCAGGTCGCGCGTCATGTCTGACGCAAGCTGCTGCTGGACCTGCTCGAAAGGCGGCGCACCGGCGGACCGCTTTTCTTCAAGCAGGATGACGTGCCAGCCGAACTCGGTCTGCACCGGATCCTTCGTATAGGTGCCCGGTTCGAGGGCAAAGGCCGCCGCGGAGAAGTCGGGCACCATCTGCTCGGCCTGGAACCAGCCGAGGTCACCGCCCTGGGCGGCGGACGGGCCGGTGGAACGCTCTTCGGCCAGGGTGGCGAAGTCGGCCCCGGCGTCGAGATCGGCGATCACCGAGCGGGCATCCTCTTCTGATTCAAGCAGGATATGGCGGGCCTTGGCCTCTTCGCCGGCGCTCTCAGCGGCCACCGTCTCCTCGTAGCGCGCGCGCAACGCCTCTTCGGTGACCTGGGCGGCAATGGTCTCCGACAGATAGGCCTCGGCGAGAACCTGATCGGCGGCCGCCTTCATGCGGATCTTGATGTCCTCGCGGTCCTTGATGTCGCTCGAGTGGGCGGCCTCGGCGAGAAGCTGGGTGTCGATGGCCCGCTCCAGCAGCGGCTGGTAGATCGCCTCGAGCGGCACCTGGCGGTACTGAGGCGGAAGCTGTTCGTAGGAGCGCAGCAGATCCGCCATCGTGATCTCGGTATCGCCGACACGGGCAACCACGGTGGTTGCCGGATCGGAGGGCGGAGCCGGGGTCAGGGCGGGCGCCGCGGACTGAGCCGCTGCCGGTCCCGTGACCGAAACGGTGATGCTGAGGGCTGCCGCGGCGACGGTGAGCCAGAGGCGCGGGAACGGCATGGGAAATCCTTTCGGGCAAGGGGCTGAGCGGCAAAGCTCCGCCAGTCGCGCGCAGCCCTATCAGATCGGTCTTCCGGTCACAAGGAACAGCCGCGTGACGCAAGGCACCTCTTGGGGTGCGCGCGAAGCGTGGGGGTGGCGGTCTCCCGGGAGGCGGGCTACGCGCCCGGCGAACCGGTCCATGCGGGATCGAACGGGACCAGGACGTCGAAGTCGATCAGCCAGCCGCCATCGCGGTTCGGATCGAAGTCGCTCGCCTCGGCTCTAATCAGGACGCAGACCCCCTCGGTGTCGTCACTCACCCCGAAGCTCGGCAGGTCCTGGCGAACCTTCTCCACGATGCCGTTGGCGATGCTGGCGCCGGTCTCGCCGGTATCCACGAAGAAACCAGGGCTCGGGCGATGGACCGCGCCCGATGCGCGGATATCGAACACCACGCCTTGGGCCCGGAAGTCGAAAGTCTGGCGAAAATGCACGTCGCCGACATCGACCGACAGGCCCCGGTGGCCGGCATCGACACTGACACAGACATCCTCGAAGGACAGGCCGATCGGCAGCCGTTCGTGATCGGGCGCATAGGAGCGGTACTGGGTGATCGCCGACCGCACCCAGGTCAGGGCCTCGGCCTGGAACGCGTCGACCAGGCCTTCGGTCCGGCCGGCATCGACTCCCAACAGGGTTTCCGATAGCTGGCGAATGGCCTGGCCGACCCGCCGCAGGATGCCATTCAGATCGCCGCCGCCCAGGATGGCCGCGGCCCGCGACATCACGACAGACGGGTCGTCCGCACCATAGGTTCCGGCGCCGCCATAGGCGTTCGCCGCTCGCCGGACCGCCGCAAGGTGCTGGGGATCGGCGCCGAGATCGACGATATCGTCGTCCGATCTGCGATCGTCCTCGGTGTTGCGCAGCTCCTCGCGGAACTTGCCACCGTCGCCGCGGCGACGCACCCGAACGCCCATCCGTCCGGCCGACCCGGGCGACGCTGTCAGCGGTCCGGTGCCGGCGCTGCTCTTGATACCGTCCACCATCTCACCCGTAAGTGTGCCTGTCGGTCGGGGTTAGCGCAATGAATCTGCCGGTTTTCCCCGCATGCATCGGCGTCAGGGGTGCGTTGACAGGGCCCGGACCTCCCCCTAAATCTGCACCCGTACTGGCGCCCCTGGCCGCCTGCGCTCACTTCGGGGAACAAACATGTTCGGCGCTCTCGCCAAGGCCCTTTTCGGCTCGCAAAACGACCGCGTTCTCAAGGGCCTGGAAAAAAATGTCGCCGCGATCAACGCGCTGGAGCCGGAGATCGAGGCGCTTTCGGATGCCGATCTCCAGGGCAAGACGGAGGCCTTTCGCGCCCGTCTTGGCAACGGTGAGACGGTCGACGACCTGCTGATTGAGGCGTTTGCCGTGGTCCGCGAGGCGGCCAAACGGACGCTGGGTCAGCGCCACTTCGATGTTCAGTTGCTCGGCGGCATGGTGCTCCACGAGGGCAAGATCTCCGAGATGAAGACCGGTGAGGGCAAGACCCTCGTGGCGACCCTGCCGGTCTATCTGAACGCGCTGACCGGCGGTGGCGTGCACGTCGTGACGGTGAACGACTACCTGGCCCAGCGGGATGCCGAATGGATGGGCCGGATATACCGGTTCCTCGGATTGTCCGTCGGCTGCATCGTCCACGGGGTCCCCGATGTCGAGCGCCAGGCGGCTTATGCCTGCGACGTGACCTACGGAACCAACAACGAATTCGGGTTCGACTATCTTCGCGACAACATGAAGTTCCGTCTCGAGGATATGGTCCAGCGCGAGTTCGCCTATGCCATCGTCGACGAGGTCGACTCGATCCTGGTCGACGAAGCGCGCACGCCTCTGATCATCTCGGGCCCGGCGGACGACAGTTCCGACCTCTACCGCAAGATCGACGTCCTGATTCCCAGGCTCGAGGACGTGCATTTCGAGAAGGACGAGAAGCAGCGCACGGTCTCACTGACCGATGAGGGCACCGAGGAGATCGAACGCCTGCTGAACGAGGTCGGGATCCTGGAGAACGGCGCTCTCTACGACGTGCACAATGTCAGCCTGGTCCATCACGCCAACCAGGCGCTGCGGGCCCACAAACTGTTTGCGCGGGACACGGATTACATCGTCAAGGACGACAAGGTCGTCATCATCGACGAGTTCACCGGCCGCGCGATGGAAGGCCGACGCTACTCCGACGGCCTGCACCAGGCCCTGGAGGCCAAGGAACGGGTCACCATCCAGAACGAGAACCAGACGCTCGCGTCGATCACGTTTCAGAACTACTTCCGGCTCTACCCGAAACTGGCGGGCATGACCGGTACGGCGATGACGGAAGCCGCCGAGTTCGCCGAGATCTACAACCTCGAAGCCGTTGAAATCCTGACCAATGTCGAAGTGCGGCGTACCGACGAGGATGACGAGGTCTACCGGACGGCGCGCGAAAAGCATGACGCGGTCATCGAGCTCATCGAAGACAGCCGGTCGCGCGGCCAGCCGGTTCTGGTCGGCACGGTATCGATCGAGAAGTCGGAAGCGGTGTCGGAGATCCTGAAGCAGCGCAAGATCCCGCACGAGGTTCTGAACGCGCGCTTCCACGAGCAGGAAGCCCGCATCATCGCGCAGGCCGGGCGTCCGGGTGCGGTGACCATCGCCACCAACATGGCCGGTCGCGGTACCGATATTCAGCTTGGCGGCAATCTCGAGATGCGGCTTGCCCAGGCGCTGGACGGAGTCGAGGACGAGGCCAAGCGCGCGCAGATCACGGCGGAGATCAATGCCGACGTCGAGGCCGGGCGCGCCAAGGCGCTGGAAGGTGGAGGCCTCTACGTCGTTGCGACCGAACGTCACGAAAGCCGTCGGATCGACAACCAGCTGCGCGGCCGGTCGGGGCGCCAGGGCGACCCGGGGGCATCGAAGTTCTTCCTGTCGCTGGAAGATGACCTGATGCGCATTTTCGGGTCCGACCGGATGGACGGCATGCTGCGCAAGCTTGGGCTCCAGGAAGGCGAGGCGATCGTCCATCCCTGGATCAACAAGGCGCTGGAAAAGGCCCAGCAGAAGGTCGAGGCCCGCAACTTCGAGATCCGCAAGCAGTTGCTCAAATTCGACGACGTGATGAACGACCAGCGCAAGGTGGTCTACGAACAGCGTCGCGAAATCATGCGGGAGTCGGACGTCCATGAGACCGTTACGGATATGCGCCATGAGGTGATCGAGGGGCATGTCGCCCGCTGCATTCCCGAAGGCGCCTATGCCGAGCAATGGGATCTCGACAGCCTGCACGCTGAGATGCTGCGCCTGCTCGCCCTGGACCTGCCGATCCGCGACTGGGCCCAGGAGGAGGGCATCGCCGAGCAGGAGATCCTGGAGCGGGTGCGCGACGCGTCGAACCGCAAAATGGCCGAGAAGGTCGCCAACTACGGGCGCGACCTGATGCGCACCGCCGAGAAGCAGCTGCTGCTGCAGATCCTCGACCAGCAGTGGAAGGACCACCTGCTCTCGCTGGATCATCTGCGCCAGGGCATCAACCTTCGCGCCTATGCCCAGAAGGATCCGCTGAACGAATACAAGCGCGAGGCGTTCGCGCTGTTCGAGAACATGCTCGTGGAGCTGCGCGAGCAGGTCACGTCCATCCTGTCGCACATCGAGATCCGGGTGCAGTCGCCCGAGGAGATCGAAGCCCGCATGGCGGCCGAACGGCTTGCTGCCGAGATGCACGAGACCCGGGATGACCCGGCGCTTGCCCGGGATGCGGTGGCGGCCGACGAAGATGACCAGGAGTTCCGGGCGACGGGTACCGACGGTCCCGCACCGGCACGGCCGGTCACCAGCCGATCGGCGGCCACCGTCGTCGACCCGAACGATCCGACGACCTGGGGCAAGGTTCAGCGCAACGCCCCTTGTCCGTGCGGGTCCGGCAAGAAGTACAAACACTGTCACGGTGCGCTGAACTAGTGGTGCGATCCGAACGGATGAGTTCCATCCGTTCGGTGAATCGCCCCACCACATTGTTGAATATGTGGGCTGATTCACGAAACGCTTGGAAACCAAACGTTTCGATCAGACCACCAGCGCCAGTGCCGGGCGGTCCGGCAACGCTGAGGCGGATCCGGACCTCTGACCGCAGGGGGGTATGACGTGCCGACAGGGCGCAAACCCGCTCCCGGAGCCGAAGTCGTGGTCGCCGCGGCGATCGACATCCTCGATCGCGACGGCATAGCCGGGCTGACGATCCGCGCCCTGGCCCAGGAGGCCGGCACAACGACGATGACGGTTTACAGCCGGTTTGGCGGCAAGCAAGGCGTCATCACGGCGATCCGCCGCGATGGGCTTGCCCGCCTGTCATCGGCGCTGGACGAGGCCACTGACGCTGTGGCGGACACGCCGCGGGACCGCCTTCAGACGATCGGTCGGGGGCTTCGACTGTTCGCCCGACAGCACCCGCACCACTACCGGCTGATGCTTGGTGACCCGATTGATGCGGGGCCCCGGGACGACTACGGCGTTCAGCCGGCAGGGGCGGTCCTGGAGCGGATCCAGCGCGCTGCCGGGCCCACCGCCGATCCGGAGTTCGGCGCGAGCCTGCTGGCCTTCTGTCATGGTTGGATCGGACTGGAGAAGAGCCTGGGCCTGGGGGACGGTGAAGATGCCGACCGGACCTATGGACGAGCCTTGGATATGGCGATCGAGCGCTTCGGCGTGGCCGTCGCGTCCAACTCGGACTATCCGCCGGCCGCCATGGCGCCGCCCGTCGAGGGTGCGGATCTGGCGATCCGGACGGCGACGCCCCGAAACGCGCCCTGCCCGTGCGGTTCGGGGCTGCGCTACAAGCACTGCCATGGGCTGACCCAGGCGTCTCCCTGAGCCGCCGGGCGGGACTTGTCTCGGGGCGCCGCGCCGCCCATGATCTCGGAAAACATGACATGCTGGGGAGGCGATCATGAACCTGGAGGCGCAGGCCGGGCTTCCGGCGGCCCTCGCCCGGATCAAGCAGAGCCTGGGCGACAAGGGTTGGCTGGAGAACGAGGCCGACACGCTGAAGTACCGCACCGACTGGCGCGGTGGCGATGTCGGCGAGGCCGTTCTGGTCGCCCGTCCGGCGTCGACGGATGAGGTTTCCGAGGTTGTCGCGATCTGCCACGGGGCGGGTCTCGCGGTTGTGCCCCAGGGTGGGAACACGGGCCTCGTTCTCGGATCCATCCCGACCGAAGCGCGCCCGTCGATCGTGCTGTCGCTGGATCGGATGACGCGGATCCGGTCGTTGGATGCCGACAACTTCGCCCTGGTGGCGGAGGCCGGCTGCATCATCAAGCAGGTCCAGGACGCCGCCGACGACGTCGGCCGACTCTATCCGCTGTCGCTGGCGTCGGAGGGCTCATCCACCGTCGGGGGAACCCTGTCGACCAATGCCGGTGGCAACAACACGATCCGCTTCGGCAATGCCCGCGAGCAGGTGCTGGGCCTCGAGGTGGTGATGCCCGACGGGACGGTGTTCGACGGTTTGAACACCCTGCGCAAGAACAATACCGGCTACGACCTCAAGCAGCTCTTCATCGGCGGGGAAGGAACACTGGGCGTGATCACCGCGGCGGCGGTCCGTCTGATGCCGGCCCCCAAGGTGCGGGAGACCGCCATCCTGGCGGTACCGGATCCGCACGCGGCGCAGACCCTGCTGTCGCGATCGCGCGAGCAGTCGGGCGATACGGTGATCGCCTTTGAACTGATGCCGCGACGCTGTTTCGACCTGGTGCTCAAGCACATCGATGGGGTGGTGGACCCACTGGCGGAGCCGTCACCCTGGTATGTGCTTCTGGAGATGGCGACGTCGTCGAAGATCGAGGATCTGCGTGCCAAACTCGAGGCGATCTTCGCCGAGGCCAGCGAGGCCGCCCTGGTGACCGACGGGGCGATCGCCGAAAGCGAGGCCCAGCGCGTGGCGATCTGGCGGATCCGTGAGGAACAGGCCGAGGCCGGCCGGCGCGAGGGGCATTCGATCTCCTGCGACGTTTCCGTCCCGGTCAGCCGGGTCGCCGACTTCCTTCAGACAGCGAGGGAGATGTGTGAGAAGGAAGTCGAAGGGGTTGTCCTGAACACCTTCGGTCATATGGGCGACGGCAACATCCACTACGGTATCCGCAAGCCGGAGACCATGAGCCGGGAGGCGTGGTCCCAGCGCGCCGGAGATCTGTCCGACAGGATCAGCGCGCTCTGCGCCGAGTTCGGCGGGAGCTTTTCGGCCGAGCATGGCATCGGTGGTCTGAAGCGGGACGATTTCCTGCGCTATACACCGGACAGCCGGATCGCCCTGATGCGGGCCATCAAGACGGCAATCGACCCGTCGAACATCATGAACCCGGGCAAGATCTTCTACTGAGTCCGGCCGCAGAAGCCGGACACCAACAGCGAAGGGAGGATTCCGATGTCAGAGCAGGTCTATTGGATGCTTGAGGTTGGCATCAAGCCGGGACAGCTTGACGCGTTCCGGGCGCTGATGGAGGAGATGGTTCAGGCGACCGAGAGCAATGAGCCGGACACACTGAACTACGAGTGGACGATCTCGGCCGACAACGGCACCTGCCACATCTACGAGAGCTACCGGAATTCGGCGGCGGTCATGACCCATCTCGGCTGGTTCGGCGCCAACGCGGCGGAGCGGTTTCTGGCGGCCGCCGATCCGAAGCGTCTGACGGTCTATGGAAACCCGAACGACGAGGCGACGGCGGCCTTGAACGGCCTCGGAGCGGCCTACATGACGCCGCTCGGCGGGTTCGCGCGGTAGAACCGAGTCCGATTGAACCAGCGCGTCTGCACCGGCTTCGTGCGTTCAGTCGGCGCCGGCCTGCGGAACTGCGACCGGTCTTGCGGCCGGCAGCCGGGAAACCGCGACCAGGATGACGGCGGCGCAGCCGGCGCACAGCAGGAACAGGGTGGCGAAGCCACCGCCGCCGCCGTGCAGGACGGAGATCACGGGCACCGCTGTCGCCGCAATGGCGAAGGACAGCACGTATTTGATGGCATAGACCCGGCCGCGCCAATGCTCGGGCGTGTTGCGGGCGACCAGAGTATCGGTGATCGGGATCTGGCCGAACACCAGCATCATCATCGCCAGCGAGATGCCCAACATGGCGGATCCGGTCGCGCTGGCAGCCACCAGAAAGACCAGGATGTCACCCGCCGCGAGGGTCAGGAAGACCGTCTTGATGGGGTACCGGTCGATCAGATGGCCGACCGCCACCTGGGTGAACGCCGCCACGGCGTAGACGGCGGCGATCAGCGATCCGGCTTCCGTGCCGCTGACCGCCAGCGAGGCAACCCGTTCATCGAACACTTTCGGCAGCGAGATGGTGGTCGCGTTGAAGACGAAACCGCCGAAGGCGGTGGCAACGAACACCACGAGCAGCACCGTTCTCCACTCCTCCGACGGGGCTGCCAGCGTCTTGCGCGCCGCCGTCCCGGCCTCGGTCGCGGCCCGGCCGCTGGAACTCCGACAGTGCACCAGCCAGAGCAGACCGATGGCGATGGAGACGACGCCCGGCGCCAGGAAGGCCATCCGCCAGCCCGACAGGTCCGCCAGCGCCCCGACCACCAGGGCCGAGCCGGCCACACCCATGTTGCCCCAGACCCCGTTGAGCCCCAGGCGCCGGCCGACATTGCCGCCGGCGCGCGCTGCTCCCTGGCTGACCATGGCGAGCCCGACCGGATGATAGATCGCGGCGAAGGTTCCGATCAGAAACAGGCAGACGGCGATCTGCCAGGGTTCCTGAGCGAAGCCGGTCAGCACGGTGGACGCGCCGATGCCGAGGAAGAACACCGCGATCATCGCCTCGCGACTCCACCGATCGGCGAGCCATCCGGCCGGTAGCGAGAACGCCCCGAAGGCGATGAAGCCACCGGTCGCCAGCAACAGGAGGTCGTCGTATCCGGCCGCCAGTTCCGCCGCCATGATCACGGCAACGGCCGGGAACAGCAGCATCAGCAGATGGTCCACCGCGTGGCCGACATTGAGAAACAGGAACCGGGCGTCGATGCGCATGGTGGCCTCCAGGCGAGCTTCCAGGCTGTGAGGTTCCATCATCATCCTTCCCTCATTTTCCGTCTCACGATATAATGCCAAGTGATGTTGCAAGAAAGACAAGCCTCCTCCGACGGTGTGAACCCCGCTGTCCAGGCCCGCCAGGAGTGGCCGAAGGCGATCGTCGGGTACTCCGTCGACTATCCGCCGGGTTTCTCCACCGGCTGGCACGACCATGACCGAGACCAGTTGGTCCATGGCGAGAGCGGTGTCATGACCGTGCGGGCCGCCGACGGGGCCTGGGTCGTGCCGCCCGGGTTTGCGGTCTGGGTGCCGGCCGGCGTGGTGCACGAGGTCAAGGCGGCGTCGGCGGTTGCCATGCGCACGCTGTATCTGCGCCGGGATTCCGGTGTGCGGATCGGTCCGCAATGCCAGGTCGTCGGGGTTCCGGCACTGGTCCGGGAGCTGACCGCCAGGGTCGTGGCCCTGCCGCCCGACTACCCCGACCAGGGCCCGGAGACGCGGTTGGTCGGCGTTCTGGCCGACGAATTGTCGGTGCTGCCGCCAGCGCCGCTGGATCTTCCGATGCCGCGCGACCGCCGGGCCGTCGCGGTCGCGGACGCTCTGATCGCTGACCCGGCCGATCCGCGCGATATCGCCGAATGGGGCCGCGCCGTCGGGGCCAGCGGCCGAACCCTGGCGCGGCTCTTTCAGTTCGAGACCGCCATGACTTTCGGGCAGTGGCGCCAGCGCCGCCGCCTGCTGGCCGCTCTGGAGCGGCTTGCCGCCGGCCAACCGGTGACGGCCGTCGCGCTGGACCTCGGGTATGCCAGCCCCAGCGCCTTCATCGCCATGTTTCGCCGCCGTCTCGGCGCCCCACCGACCCGCTATCTCAAGGACGCAGGCGCCCCGTGACCTCCGTCGTATTCCGCAATGGCCGGCTCGCCTCGGATCCCATGGTACCGGTCGACATATCGGTCTGCGATGGCCGGTTCACCGGGTTCTCCGAGCCGGAGTCGGGAGAGGGTCCGGATCTGGCGGGGCTCTTGGTGCTGCCCGCGTTGATCGACGGGCACGTGCACCTCGACAAGACTTTCCTTGGGCTGCCGTGGCGGCCGCATCAGGCCGGACCCGCGGTGAGTGACCGGATCGCCGCCGAGCGGGCGGGCCGGGGCGCCCTGGCGCTGTCTGTCGAGCAACGGGCGCGGACCTTCCTGCGCCAGGCGGCCATCAATGGGACGGTCGCTTTGCGCAGCCATGTCGACATCGATCCGGCGTGCCGGCTGGATCACCTGCGCCAGCTGCTGAACGTGCGCCAGGATCTCGGCGATCTGGTCGACGTCCAGCTGGTCGCCTTCCCGCAATCCGGCATCCTGTCCGCGCCGGGGGTCGAGGATCTGTTGGCGGCCGCCCTGAAAGACGGTGCCGACCTGATCGGCGGCCTTGACCCGATCGGGATCGACGGGGATCTCGACGGCCATCTCGATGTTGTCTTCGGTCTGGCCGATCGGTTCGGCGTCGGTGTCGACCTTCACCTGCACGACCCGGGACACAAGGGGGCGCTCGAACTGCGGGCCATCGCCGAGCGAACCGTTGCGCTCGGACTTCAGGGCCGGGTCACCGTCAGCCACGGCTTCGCGCTGGCCACCGTCGACGACCGCACGCTGGACCTGACCGTCGACGCGCTGGCGGGTGCCGGGGTGTCGATCCTCACCAGCGCCCCCGGCACCGGCGCGCTGATTCCCGTGGCGCGGTTGCGCGAGGCCGGCGTGACGGTGTTCGCGGGTTCGGACAATGTCCGCGACGCGTGGTCGCCATTAGGTAACGGCGACATGCTGGAACGGGCAATGCTGGTGGCCTATCGGGCCGGATGGCGCAGTGATGAAGGCCTGGCGACGGCACTGGAGATGGCGACGTCGGTGGCCGCCGGGGAGCTTGGCCACGGCCCGCACGGCCTGCAGGTGGGGGCGCGCGCCGATTTCGTCGCCGTCGGCGCGGAGACCCTGGCCGAGGCGGTCGTCAACCGCCCGCCTCGGGCCTGGGTGGTCAAGGGCGGGCGCGTGATTGCCCGCGACGGCGTCCTTACCGGCTGAACGGATAGAAGCTCACATCGTTGTAGAGCTCGTTCTCCTGGGACTCGAGTGCCCCGAGCTTGGCGCTTTCCTGGGTGTAGGCCAGCCAGTCCGGGTCCGACCACATGGCCGTCCGCTTGCGCTCACGGTCCCCGGCATCCTCATACGCCCAGATGTGAATGTAGGTATTCGGATTCCCGGTTTCGCACTTGGCGTACAGCACCGGCTGGCCGAGATGGCGGGCCTGGGGTTCCTTGCCCATCTTCTCGTAGAGCTCGAGATGCTTACCAATGGTGCCGGGCCGGCACGTGTACTTGCGCACGTCGAACAGCATGGTCGTCTCCTCCTGGGAAAGCGCTAAGGCGGCGGGGAGCTTACCCTATGGCCTGCATCCTGAAAGCGCCGTTCGCGCACGGGTGTTTTTCGGGTGCGTGCGCTCAGTCCAGGCGCGTGATCCGGCCCTCCGGCTTGCTCGTCACCGTGCCCGCCGCTTTGACGTAGTCGATCACCTGGCCGGCCAGCAGGCCGCCGGCGTCGCCGTCGATCAGCACGGTTGCTCCGGTGAACGCAGCGTAGCCGTCGCCGCCGCCGGCGACGTAGTCGTTGGTGGCCAGCGTATAGCTCGCGCCGTCGTTCAGAGGCTGTCCGGCCACCGACACGACGGTGACGCGGCTGCCGGCCGGCTTCGAGGCGTCGAAGCTGAAGCTCAGCCCTGAAACCTGCGGGAACCGGCCGGCGCCGTTCTCAATATCGCTGACGCCATGCTCGAGGGCGGCCCTGACCTGAGCGCCGGTCAGCTCAAGCTTCACGGTCGCGTTGCCGAATGGCAGCTCGGTCAGAATGGTCTTGCGGGTCAGCTCGGTTCCCGCCTCGTAGATCGTATCGCCGCGAATCCCGCCGCCATTTGTCAGGCCGAGATCCGACGCCGTGGCCGTGCGGATGGCGTCGGCCACCAGGTTTCCAAACCCGGTCTCCTTGCTGCGGATCGAGGCCCGCCGGGTATCGAGTTCGGTCTCGGTCTTGCCGATGACCTGACCGAGTTCTGCGTCCAGGGTCGCGGCGAAAGCGTCAACACGGACCTGCACCGAGGGCTCGGGGGTGACGCCGGTCGTCGAGATCAACTCGAAACTCGGTTCCCAGACCAGACGCAGCTTGCCGCGCTTCTCGATCCGGTCGAGCACGATCGTCGTCTTGGCGATGTACTCCCCCTGGGAGCCCGCGGCGGCAGACATGTCGCGGCCGTCATAGACGATGCGCGCGAGATGGTCGTGGCCCCCGAGAATCAGGTCGACATCCCGGACCTGTCGGGCGAGGTCGCGGTCCAGCGCTTCGCCGCCGTGGCTGAGCACAACCACGAAATCCGCGCCTTCCGCCTTCAGCGTGGCGGCGTCCCGGCTGGCGGCGATCCCATAGGCCTCGAAGGTCACACTGTCGCCAGGGCTCGACAGGAACGAGGTATCGGGGGTGGTGAGACCGATGAAGCCGACCTTGAACCCTCCGGCCTCGGTGATCTGCGGACCGGCCACGCCGGGGATCGGCTTGCCGGAGATCGACACGTTGCCGGCCAGCCACGCGAAGTCGGATTCGGCGATACGCTCGATCAGCACGTCCGGCCCGAAGTCGAACTCGTGGTTGCCGACGGCGGCGTACTGGATGCCGACAGCTTCGGCGAGGTCGATCATGTGCGCGCCCTTGTCGATGCCGGACATCAGGGAGGGCGAGATCAGATCGCCGCCGAAGGTCACGAAGACGCTGGCGCCATCGCCCTCGGCAGCCGCCTTCTCGGCCTGGATGACGGCTGCGACCCGTCCTGCGCTGTCCATCTGATCCCAGTCGTTCAGGTGCAGGACGACCAGGCGGTGCGGATCCGCGGCCAGGGGTCCGGCAATCCAAAGGGTCAGGGCAAGGGACAGGACTGCGAGGCGGAGCAGGGCGCGCATGACGGCCTCCCGGGTTCGGACAACGGGACCGTCAGGATATGGGAGTGATGGGGGCGGCGCTATGGTCCGAACGCCGCACGACACGGGTCTGCGGTTCTTAGGCGCGCAGCGCCGTGCGTCCGTTCCGGCTGGGAGCGCCCCGTTGGCTGTCCTCGTCGAACAGCGATGCGAGCTGCTCCATCATCGTGCCGCCGAGCTGTTCGGCGTCGACGATGGTCACGGCCCGTCGATAGTAGCGGGTCACGTCGTGGCCGATACCGATCGCCACAAGCTCGACTGGTGACCGGTTCTCGACATACCGGATCACCTCGCGCAGATGCTTCTCGAGATAGTTGCCCGGGTTGACGGACAGCGTGCTGTCGTCGACCGGCGCGCCGTCGGAGATCACCATCAGGATCCGCCGCTCCTCAGGGCGTCCGACGATCCGATTGTGCGCCCATAGCAGGGCTTCACCGTCGATGTTCTCTTTCAGGATGCCTTCCCGCAGCATCAGTCCGAGCGACTTTCGCGCCCGCCGCCATGGGGCGTCCGCCGACTTGTAGACGATGTGGCGCAGGTCGTTCAGCCGTCCCGGGTTCTGCGGCTTGCCCGAAGAGATCCAGCGTTCGCGGGCCGAACCGCCCTTCCACGCGCGGGTGGTGAAGCCCAGGATCTCGACCTTCACGCCGCAGCGCTCGAGGGTGCGCGCCAGGATATCGGCGGCGATCGACGCGATCGTGATTGGACGGCCCCGCATGGAGCCCGAGTTGTCGATCAGCAGAGTCACCACGGTATCGCGGAAGTCGGTGTCCTTCTCGATCTTGTAGGACAACGGATAGAGCGGCGCCGTCACCACGCGGGACAGCCGGCCGGCATCCAGAACGCCCTCGTCGAGATCGAACTCCCAGGACCGGTTCTGCTGCGCCATCAGGCGACGCTGCAGCCGATTGGCCAGTTTGCCGATGACGCCCTGCAGATGGCTGAGCTGCTGGTCGAGCAGGGTGCGCAGCCGATTGAGCTCGTCCGGGTCGCACAGGGTATCGGCCTGGACCACTTCGTCGTACTCGGTGGTGAAGGCCCGGTAGGCCTGCTCCTGCCAGTTCCGGCCGTCGAGGTTCGGGTGCATCGGCGAGCCGGGATTGGCCGGCTCCTCATCGCTGGAACCGGGCTCGAGGTCCATTTCCTCGGCGTCCTCGCCCTCGGCGCTTTCGTCGCCGGCCTGCATATCCGATGGGATGGTCTCGGTTTCGCTCCCGTCCTCAGTCGTTCCCCGGGTACCGCCGTCGCTGGTCTCGTCGACGTCGCCGCCTTCGTCCTCGCCCTCCGCTTCGCTCGGGTCGTCCTCGGCGACGCCCTCGTCGCCGACATCCAGGTCGAGATCTGTAATCAGCTGCCGGGCGGTCTTGGCGAAAGCGTCCTGGTCGTGGATGTGCCGGGTCAGCTCTTCGAGGTCGGCGCCGACCTTGCTCTGGACCCAGGGGCGCCAGAGGTCGATCACCCGCTGCGCGCATTCCGGGGGCTTTTCACCGGTCAGCGACTCCCGGGCCATCAGCCGCATCACATCGACCAGCGACACGTCGTCCTTTTCCGCCCGGTCGATCCCCTTGCGCTGGAAGCTGTCGTCCAGAACCGCGCTGAGGTTGGCGGCGACGCCATCCATCTCGCGGGCGCCGATGGCTTCGACCCGGGCCTGCTCGACCGCCTCGAAAATCTCGCGCGCGGCCTGGCTCTGCGGGACAAAACGGTTGTTGACGGCGTCGTCGTGGTGTTTCAGACGCAGCGCCAGCGCGTCGGCCTCACCGCGCAGCCGCGCCATGTCGGCCGGATCCATGTCCTTGGGCGGCGACGGCAACCGCGCCCGCGTCCCGGCGGCGGCGGCATGGTCGGCGCCGTAGGTGACCTCGAGTTCGTATTCGCCGGAAATCGCCCGCAGACAGGCGGCGGTCGACCGCTTGAAATCCTCGAACGCCGGGTCTTCGGGGGCGCGGTTGCTCCGCATCGCCGCCCTATTCCGCCGCCTTGATGCCCAGTTCGGTGATCTCGTCGCCGAAACAGCGCTGGTAGTACTCGGCGACGATCGTCCGCTCGACCTCGTCACACTTGTTCAGGAACGTAAGGCGGAAGGCCAGGTTCAGGTCACCGCCGAAGATCTCCGCGTTCTCTGCCCAGGTGATGACGGTTCGCGGCGACATCACCGTCGAGATATCCCCGGCAATGAAACCGGCACGGGTCAGGTCGGCGCAGGACACCATCTTGGCAACGATCTGGCGATGTTCGTCATCGCCGGCATAGCTCGGGCACTTGGCCAGGATGATGTCGACTTCCGCGTCATGGGGCAGGTAGTTCAGGGTGGTGACGATATTCCACCGGTCCATCTGGCCCTGGTTGATCTGCTGAGTGCCGTGATACAGGCCGGTCGTATCGCCGAGACCGACCGTGTTCGCGGTCGAGAACAGCCGGAAATAGGGATGCGGTTGAATCACCTTGTTGGTGTCGAGCAGGGTCAGTCGGCCGTCGACCTCGAGGACCCGCTGGATGACGAACATGACGTCGGCGCGGCCGGCATCGTACTCGTCGAAGACCAGAACAACCGGGTTCTGCAGGGCCCAGGGCAGAATGCCTTCCCGGAACTCGGTCACCTGCTTGCTGTCGCGCAGGACGATCGCGTCTTTGCCGATCAGGTCGATCCGGCTCACATGGCTGTCCAGATTGACCCGGATGCAGGGCCAATTGAGTCGCGCGGCAACCTGCTCGATATGGGTCGACTTGCCGGTGCCGTGATAGCCCTGGATCATCACGCGTCGGTTCTTGGCGAAACCCGCGAGAATTGCCAGGGTCGTATCGTGGTCGAACAGGTAGGCGTCATCGATCGCCGGAACGTACTCGCTCGGCTCGCTGAAAGCCGGCAGTTCAAGGTCGATATCGATCCCGAACACGTCTTTCGCGCTGACCGTGGTGTCCGGCGCCCCGAGCGGGTGGGCGGGCTTGCGTTCGATGACGGAGTCGTTCGTCATAGACAGGGTCCTGTGTCTCGGAAAGGAAGGCTGAGCCTTCGTTCTAGGTCTGTGTCAAGAAGCGACGCAAAGTCGTATAGGCCTCGTTGATACTTTTCAACCGTTCCTCAGCGGCCTTGTCGCCGCCGTTGGCATCGGGGTGGTGCTTCTTGACGAGTTCCTTGTAGCGGGCCTTGAGGCGCTCGAGGGTGAAAGGCGGTTCCAGTTCCATCACCGCAGCGGCGTGGGCTTCGGCGCTGTCGGCCGGCTTTCGACGCCGGGTGTCGCGGTCGCCCTCGTCGCCGTCGTCGTCCGTAAACCCGAACGGGTCGTCGATCGGGCGCTGCGCACGCTGCCCCGGCTGCATGGTACCGAACGGCCAGCTCGGCCTGTTCCAGGTCGTCGACCGGCGGATGTCCTGCTCGACCTCGCGGTCGCTCATGCCGGCGTAGTAGTTCCAGGACCTGTTGTAGTCGCGGACGTGATCGAGGCAGAACCAGTAGTACTCGTTGAGCCGGTCGCGCGCCTTCGGGGCTCGGTACTCGCCGATGCTGTCGCAATCCGGATGGTCACAGGTGCGGGTGTTGACCCCGCCCTGCGAGAAATCGGTTATGAACGCGTCCGGATTGGCCTTCGGCATCGACATGACCATTTAGAGAAGAAGTCCGGCCGCGATCGGTCCTCGAATGCGCCGGAGCGGCGGCTGCGCCGGAGCGGCGGCTGCGCCGGAGCGGCGGCTGCGCCGCAATCATTTCGAACGTAACGCTCGGGGAGGGAATGTCCAGTCATGAGCGTGGCAGAAACGCTGAGAACAAAGCTGGAGGCGGCCCTGACGGCGCCGCGGGTACAGGTTATCGACGAGTCTCACAAGCACGCGGGCCATGCCGGCGCGCGCCCTGAGGGCGAGACCCATTTCAGGGTGTCGGTGATCGCCCCCGATTTCGCTGATCTTCCCAGGCTTGCCCGACATCGTCTGGTTCACGATATTCTGAAAGACGAGCTGTCGGGCCCAGTGCACGCTCTGGTGCTCAGCCTAAAGACGCCGGACGAGACCTGATTTGCAACTGATAATAGCCTGTTAACCAGTTTAACGTTGATTGGTTGCGTCCTGGGGGAAACCGTGCAAAGTGTTTGGTCATGGGACCGTCACTCGGTGCTGGAGAAATCCGGCCCGGTCGTACGGTGGGATCATTGGGTATCGGTTTGACAGGTCAGCAGACGAAGGCATCCAGTCTGGAAAGCCGGAACGTGATTGTCGGGAACAGGCGCACCAGCATGTGCCTCGAACCGCAGATGCGGGACGCGCTAAGCCGGATCGCCTGGACCGAAGGCGTCACGATCAACAATCTGTGTACGCAGATTGATGTTCGTCGCGGTGCCATTGGCCTGACGTCGGCGACGCGCGTCTTCATCATCAGCTACTTCCGGTTCCTCGCCCAGCAATACGAGCTGCGCGACGGTGCCGCCGGTCCGGGCCTCAGCCCTGTCGGAAACGGGCTTAAGGGGGCGTCGCGCGCCAAGTGGGTGCTGGATACCGTCGCGATACCCCAGGAACCCGAAGGCCCGGGCCTGGGGTAGAGCCCGTGCGCCGATGGGTCTAGAGCAGATCCATACGGTCTAGGCGCTCGACGTCCCGGCAGTCGACAATTCGCCACCCGGCGATTCGGAACCCGGGGATTTGGCAGACTCGGTTGCCCGGTGCCAGTCGGGCCACAGTCGCTCGACCACCGGGCTGGTCTCGGCAAATGCGTGGCACGAGTTCAGCAACGGTGGTGGCCGATCGCTCTTGGTCTCCTGGGGGCGGACCTCGCCGCGCGCCTCAGCCTCGCGCCGCATCCGCGATTTCTCGCCGTAGATCGTCTGGTATGCCGTGGTCGCCAGTGGCGCCAGCAGTTCAACCAGGTGGGTGCATCCGTGCTGCCCGCCGAGCCGCTCGCGCACCGCACGTCGCCAACCGTTGCCGATCTTCAGACCCTCGAGGCGTTTGAAGATCGGCGTTATTTCCGGACAGATATCAAACGGGCCGGCATCGGTTGACGCCTCTGCCTGGATGACATTCAGGTCGATGTCGATGGTGAGCCGCAGCCACATGTCGTGGATCGGCTGGCCGGCTTCGATGGTGCCGCGGAACTCATTGGGGAAGGCGTAGGATTTGGTGTCGACCAGGTGACCTTCGATGTCCCAATGGCCGTCGGCCCGCCGCCAGCCCCGACAGACGATGGTGCGATCGTGGACGAGTTCGCGTTCTGCGGGTGGGGTCAGCGGCATAATCGTGTCTCGCTCGGGCGATGGCGACGGAAAGGCGGGCGGTCCGGTTAGGTCTCGGACGGTGTCTCGATGGGTGTCATGCGCAGCAGGGTAATCTGATTGCGCTGACGTCTGAGGATGCGGAAGCGGAATCCGTGAAACGCGAACTCCTGGCCGACATCCGGAATGCGACGGGCTTCGTAAAGCACGAGTCCGGCAATCGTGGAAGCCTCTTCATCCGGCAGGTTCCATTCGAATTCCCGGTTCAAGTCCCGCAAGGTGACCGACCCGTCGATCACGAACGATCCGTCCGGTTGTGGCCGGACACCGGCGACGGCGACATCGTGCTCATCGAGAATGTCGCCGACGATCTCCTCGAGAATGTCCTCCAGGGTGACGACGCCCATGAAGGTCCCGTACTCGTCAACCACCACCGCGAAGTGTTCCCGGCGCTCCCGGAACGTCTGCAACTGGTCGAGGAGTGTCGTCGTCTCGGGAATGAACCAGGGCTCGTTCGCGATCTCGAGAATGTCCAGGTTTGATGGCGACGCCGCCTGGTCCGAGCGGATCGCCCGCAGCAGCGCTTTGACATGCAGGACGCCGACGATGTTGTCGGAATCGCCCTGATAGAGCGGCAGTCGCGTGAACGGGCTCTCGAGCACCTGTTCGAGGATGGCGTCGACGGGGCCGTCCGCGTCGATCATGCGCACGCTGCGGCGGTGGGTCATGATCTCCGACACGTCGACATCGGCGAGGTCCAGGATGCTGCGCAACATGGCGCGCTCGTGGTCAACCTCATGCCCCTCGCCGGCGTGCATCTCGATCAGGCCGCGCAACTCCTCTTCGCGCTCGTCGTGACCGAGGCCGGCCGAGATCGGCACCCCGAAAAGCCGGAGCGTGCCGCCGACAATGGTCCGGGTCGCCCAGGTGAACGGGGTGAGGACAAGAACCAGCAGCCGGACGACTGGGGCGACCACAAGCGCCATCTTGTCGGCGTTGTTGATCGCGTAGGTCTTCGGCAGGACCTCGGCGAAGATCACGACCAGAACCGTCATCACCAGCGTGGCCAGCGCGACCCCGTTCTCGCCCACCAGCGAGATCAGGGCGGAGGTCGCCAAGGCGGACGCGAAGATGTTGGTGATGTTGTTGCCGATCAGGATCGCGCCGATCAGCGAGTCGCTGTCCTCTTTTAGTTGGACGACTTTCGCCGCGCGTTTGTTGCCTTTGCGCGACAGCTGGGACAGGCGGGCCTGGCTGGCGGCGGTCAGGGCCGTCTCCGATCCCGAGAAGAATCCGGACAGCAGGATCAGCAGGAAGATCGCCCCGATGGTGATCAGGATCTCGAGGTCAAAGACGATAAACGGTGAGCTTTCCATAGGGTCGGCCGGCTCCGGTCAGGCAGCGCGCGGACGGTAGAGGATCTCGAGCGCGAGTTGCCGGTCGATGTCGTTCTGCGACCGCGCTGAACCCAGCCGGTCGAGCAGAATAAAGACGACCCGTCCGTCCCGTGCCTTCTTGTCCTTCGCCATGTGGGCCATGAGAGCCTCCGGCTCCCATTCGCCGGCCGGGTCGATCGCGTCGATCTCCGTCGGCAGGCCGATCGACCGGAGATGGGCGGTCAGCCGTTCGGCGTCCTGGCCGGCACACAGCCCGGCGCGCACCGACAGCCGGGCGGCCAGGACCATCCCGATCGCCACGGCCTCGCCGTGCAGCAGCCGCCCGTCATATCCGGCCATGGCTTCCAAGGCATGGGCGAAGGTGTGTCCGAAGTTCAGCAGCGCCCGGCGGCCGCCGGCGGCCTCCCGCTCGTCAGCTACGACGACCCTCGCCTTGGCCTGACAGGATTGCACGATGGCCTGACGGCGCGCCTCCGGGTCGCCGTCGATCAGCTTCTGCCCGTTGACCTCCAGCCACTCAAAGAACTCCGGGTCCCCGATCGCGCCGTATTTGACCACCTCGGCGTAGCCGGCCAGCAGTTCTCGGCGGGGCAACGTGTCGAGCAGATCCGTATCGATCAGGACCTTCACCGGTTGGTGGAAGGCGCCGACCAGGTTCTTGCCCCTGGCGGCATTGATCCCGGTTTTTCCGCCGACGGAACTGTCGACCTGGGCCAGCAGGGTCGTCGGAATCTGCACGAAGTCCAGGCCCCGCAGCAGGATCGCGGCGGCGAACCCGGCAAGGTCGCCGACCACTCCGCCGCCGAAGGCGATGATCAGCGTGCGCCGGTCGATCCCGAGTGACAGAGCTCTTTCGAGCAGATCCTGCAGACAGGCGAACGACTTGCCGGCTTCGCCTGCCGGCGTTGTCAGGACGTCGAGGCGACGGGTCGATGCGCGCTCCAAAGCCGAGGTCAGCGTCCCGAGCGGCGGGCCGTCGAGGGCCGTGTCCGCCATCACCAGGACGTGGCGACCCGTTACCAGATCGCGCAGCTCACGGTCTGCGTTCGCCGTCAGACCTCTGCCGACCCGAATGTCGTATGGCCGGTCGGCCAGCCCGACCGTTACGGTCTCAATCTCGCTCATGAACAACCGGCCGTCTTGCCGCGCATATGATCCACGACGGCGTCATAGACCTTATCCACCGTCTCCTCAATCGGCACCCGTCGGGTCTCCACGATGATGTCCGCCTCGGCATAGACCGGATCCCGCTTCGCCATCAGTTCCTTCAGGGTGGCTTTCGGATCGGCGGTCTTCAGAAGCGGGCGGTTCGACCGCCTCGAAACCCGTTCGTAGAGCGTGTCGAAATCGGCCCGCAGCCAGAGCGAGACGCTGTCGGACTTGATCAGCCGACGGGTGTCTTCGGCCATGAAAGCCCCGCCGCCGGTTGCCAGCACACGCACTGTCCCGTCCTGAATCAGGCGTCGGATCACCCGTCTTTCCCCGTCGCGGAAGTCCGCCTCGCCAAACTCTTCGAAGATCTCAGCGATCGTGCGGCCCGCCGCCTTCTCGATCTCCGTGTCGGCGTCGGCAAACGGCACGCCCAGGCGCTGGGCGAGGCGGCGGCCGATGCTGCTCTTGCCCGCACCCATCAGCCCAACCAGCACAAGCGGGCGGGTCAGGACCGGCTCGCGGGCCTGCTCTGCGTCCGATTCGGTCTTGCAAGACATTCAAATCGATGGCGCCAGTGTGGTCGATCGTCCGGCCGCAGCCGGTTCCCTTGGGTTCGTTGCGCCGTCCAGCGCGCACCGTCTAAAGTGCCTCCGTGACGCCCAAGTCAGACCGTACCATACGTATCGCAACGCCCGCCAGAATGCCGACTGACGACCGGACCGGGTCTGGCAGGGCCCACAACATCCGACCCGGGATCCGCCCACAGGCTGGACCATGCGATTTACGATTTTCCTGCTGTTTCTCATCATCCTGATTCTGGCCGGTGGCACGGCGTTCCTGGTCACCTGGGACATTCCGGCGCCGACGGCACCGGTGGAGAAGGTGATCCCCAATGACAGATTTCCGCGCTGACCGTGGTCAACCGCGGCGTCGTCCGCGCCGCGGGGTTTGGGCGGCCGCGCCCGTGTTGGTCGCACTGCTGGCGACCCCGGCGGGTGCCCAGGTCGGTGCGCCCATACAGATTGGTCCGCCACCGGTCGCGCCCGTGACCCCGCCCGCCGGGGACCCGGCAGAGAGCCCGGCCGAGGATCGCGGCGCTTCGGCGCTGGCGCCGGGGGCGGCTCCGGTTCCCGGATCTGAGGTTCCGCCTGCAGAAACCCCCGTGCTTGCCCCGGCGCCATCCGCCGGTCCGGCGGTGGACAGGGCCGACGATCCCGCTGCCGGAGGCGCTGTCCCAGGGCCTGCAGGGCTTCAGCGGTCGACCGATGACGGCGCCATCCAGATCGAGGAGGTCCGTCGGCTGACGGCCGATGCATTCGGGACCCTGACGCCGGCCATCGGGGGGCTGCCGACAGGATTCTGGCGTGAGACGCCCGGACCGGTGGCGGTGCGTCTCGTGAGCCTGTTGCCGGCTGCCCCGCATAGCCAGACCATGCGGGACCTGACCCGTCGGCTGCTGTTGACGACCGGCCCGGCGCCGCGCGGCCTGCCGCGCGAAGGCGCCCTGCTGGAGGCGCGCGCCGACCGCCTGTTGGCGATGGGCGCCGTTGACGATCTCACCCAACTGTCGCGCGGCATACCGCCCGGGGCTGTCACCCCGAACCTGCGTCGGATCCTGGCCGATACGGCATTCTCGATCGGTGATGATCAGACTGCTTGCCGGTTGTTCGATGAGGTGATTGTCACGTCCGACAACCCCTATTGGATCAAGGTCGGGATCGTCTGCGACAAGCGCGCCGGTCGGGATGCCAAAGTCGACTTCGGGGCCCGATTGCTCGGTGAACTCGGTATTGATGATCCTCTGTTCGCCGCTCTGGCGCAGGCGGCCGCGGTCGGACAGAACGGCGCGGCGTTCCGGATGGTCAATGCCGAGCCGGTCCATCTGGCGCTGGCCCGGGTCGCGGGCCTGGATATCGACCCGGACCTGGGATCAATCGACTCCCTGCCAGTCCTGGTGGCCTTGGCGCGTGGCGCCGGGTCGCCGCCGTTTCCGACGCGCCTGGCCGCCGCCGAAAAGGCGGAACGTGCGGGTGCTTTACCGCCAGAAGCGGTAACCGACCTCTATGATGAGGTCTCCGTTCGCGTGGCTTCCGTCGACGGGGCGATTGCGATCGCCGAGGCCGATCCGGGCCCGCTGGGGCGGGCGATCCTGTGGCGCGCCGCCCAGGTCCAGACCGTTCCCGTGGCACGCGCCCAGGCCGTCGCGCGCGCCATGGAGCTTGCCAATTCGGCGGCGTCGTGGCGTCAGACGGCCCGGTTGTTCGCCCCGCTGCTGGTCACCTTGACGCCCGGGCCCGAGTTGGACTGGATCGCTTCCGACGTGGTGCGGGCGTTGATTGCGGCCCGTGAGACAAGAGCTGTCGGGCCGTGGATCGACCGGCTTCGCCGCCTTTCGCTGTCGCGCGGCGGGGATGCCAACCGGGTCTGGCTCGATCTCTGGCCGTTGTTGCATCTCGCGGGTGGCGATGCGCTGGCGGCTTTCGACGAAGATGCGGTGGCGGCCTGGTGGAGCGAACTGCGCCGGCTCGATCCAGACGAGGCCCCCCGGCAGGCTGCGGTGGCGCTGCTGCTGGCCAAGGCGCTCGGCAGTCCGGTCGGCGATGTGGTCTGGCGTGATCTGGTTGCCCGGCCCGTTCTGGACGCCTACGAGGCGCCGTCCCCCGCCCTCAGGCTGGCCCTGCGGACCGCCAGCGATGGCGCCCGTGTCGGCGAGTCGGTGACCCTGGCAAGCGCGGCTCTGGGCGAAGCGCCTCTGACCAATCTCGATCCTGCCGTGGTGTCCGATGTCATCGTCACACTCGGCGCCGTCGGGCTGTCGGGAGAGGCCAGGAGGTTGGCTGTCGAGACCGCGCTGGTGCATGGCCTGTGACGGTGGACGGCGCCATGACCGCTACCCCAGCCGCCACCGGCCAGGCGCTCGAAGCGTTCCTGGAGATGATGGTGGCCGAGCGCGGGGTCGCGCGAAACACCCTGGAGGCCTATCGCCGGGATCTTGAAGACGCCGAGGGGTGGCTGGCGGCGCACGGGCCGGGGCTGGCCGGCGCGGCCAGTGACGATCTGCGCCGCTATCTCGACGCCTTGAACCGCAGGGGCCTGGCGCCGCGCACGGCCGCCCGCCGGCTGTCGGCGCTGAAGCAGTTCTTCCGGTTCCTGGTGGCGGACAAGTACCGCGACGACGATCCGAGTGCGATCCTTGACGCGCCGCGCCGGGGCCGCCCGCTGCCGAAGACCCTGTCGGAGACGGAGGTCGACGGCCTGCTGGAATCGGCGCGCGCGCTCGACGGACCGGAGGGTGTCCGGCTGGTCTGCCTTCTGGAGGTCCTCTATGCGACGGGATTGCGTGTCTCCGAACTGGTGAGCCTGCCCTTCGCCAGCGTGGCCCGCGACCCGCGGGTGCTCATCGTGCGCGGCAAGGGGGGCAAGGAACGGATGGTGCCGCTGACCGAGGCCGCAGTCGCGGCAATCGGCGACTACAAGGCGGTACGTCCCGCGTTCCTCCCGCCCGGCGGGACGTCGCCGCACCTGTTTCCGTCGCGTTCGGCGGACGGACACCTGACCCGGCGTCGATTGGCGCAGCTGTTGGACGACACCGCCCGTGCCGCCGGAATCGATCCGCAGCGGGTTTCGCCGCATGTGCTCCGTCACGCCTTCGCCACCCACCTTCTGGATCACGGGGCTGATCTCAGAAGCGTGCAGCAGATGCTGGGGCATGCCGATATCTCGACAACCCAGATCTACACCCATGTTTTGGCCGAACGCCTGAAGGCGCTCGTCGAACAGCACCATCCATTGGCTGACCGTTAGTGTCGTTTCAGGCCGCCGACACTACCGGTTGAGACACTCCGGTTGAGACACAGGGTCGCGCTCTGTATGGTGCGCCCGCTTTGACCGGCTCCGGAGATCCCCTCCCGCATGCACCAGTTCCTCGACTTCGAAAAACCGATCGCCGACATGGAAGGCAAGATCGAAGAACTGCGCCATCTGTCGAGCACCGGAGATCTCAATATCGCCGATGAGGTCGGCAAGCTGGAGGCCAAGGTCGAGCGCCAGCTGCGATCGACCTATCAGAAACTGACGGCCTGGCAGAAGGTTCAGGTGGCCCGCCACCCTAACCGCCCCCATGCCGAAGCAGCCATTTCCCGGCTGATCGAAGACTTTGTTCCGATGGCCGGTGATCGCAGCTTCGCCGATGACGACGCCGTGGTTGGCGGCATGGGGCGGTTTCGCGGTCGATCGGTGGTCGTCATCGGAACCGAGAAGGGCGCCACCACCGAGGAACGGGTGCGCCGAAGCTTCGGCATGGCTCGGCCCGAAGGCTACCGAAAGGCGCGGCGTCTGATGCAGTTCGCGGACCGCTTCTCGTTGCCGATCCTGACCTTTGTCGACACCGCCGGCGCCTATCCGGGAATTGATGCCGAGGCCCGGGGTCAGGCCGAGGCGATCGCCCGGGCGATCGAGACCTGCCTCGATGTTCGCGTTCCGTTGATGGCGGCGATCCTTGGGGAAGGGGGATCCGGCGGCGCCGTCGCGCTCGCCGCCGGCAACCACGTGCTGATGCTGGAGCACGCCATCTACTCGGTCATATCGCCGGAAGGGTGCGCGTCGATCCTCTGGCGCTCCGCCGAGCACGCCAAGGATGCCGCCGAAGCGCTCAAACTCACGGCGCAGGATCTCGAGCGTCTCGGCGTCATCGACGAGATCGTGGCCGAGCCGCTCGGCGGCGCGCATCGTGATCCGGAGGCGGCTCTGGATGCGTTGGGTGACGCCGTACACGAGGCCCTCGGCGCCCTGCTCAAGCAGGATGGCGGGCAGCTGCGGGCCGACCGCCGGGATAAGTTCCTGAAAATCGGCGCGGCCGACTAGGGGAAGCCGACTAGTGGCAGCCGACTAGACGGGCGTCACCTCCACCCGGGCATCGTTGTAGCAGGCGCCCTCGCACAGGTCGGCCTTGTGAGCGGGCATCAGCGCGTTCACCGTCAACCCGGTCTCACTGGTCTGCGCCCAGGTTCCTTTCGGCGAATAGACCACCCCGGTCCGCACCGCTTCGGTCAGGTGCGCCTGCAGCCGGGTCTCCCCCAACTCGTTGAAAACCCGGACCATCATGCCGTCTGCGATGCCCCGGTCCTCGGCGTCCCTAGGGTGGATCTCCAGGGGCGGCACGCCGCTGCTGGCGGTATGGCCGCCGAACGTCGCGTTGGTGCGGTCGGCCGATGACGGCGTGATCAGGGCCAACGGGTAGGTGGATTCCAAAGGCCGGTAGGTCGGTACCTCATGGCCCCTGAGATCGGCCATCCAGGTCGAGGCGAGCTCGGCCTTGCCGCTTTCGGTCTTGGGAAACACGGTCGCGAACGGGATGATCTCGGCATCTCCGTCGGCGGTCATGTTCAATGCACCGTCGGTCGGCAACTGGCTGGGCCGCTGGCCCCGCAGTCTGGGATCCGCGGCGTCGAGTGCCTCGTCCATCAGGTCGGCGTCGCTGGCCTGGAAGCAGGGATCGTCGAAACCGAAGCGGGCGGCCAGCCGGCGGAAGATCTCGGTGTTCGGCAGTGCTTCCCCGACGGGTGGAATGACCGGTTCGGCGCGCTGGACATAGGTCTGTCCGTAGGCCGGGAACAGGTCGGCGTGCTCGAAATGACTGCAGGCCGGCAGGATGACGTCAGCATAGGCCATGCTGTCGGTCATCTGGACGTCGCAGCCGACGACGAACAGGTCCTCGCGTTCAAACGCCTTGATTGCCGTCCTCTGGTCCGGGAACACCGCGATCGGGTTGTGATTGTAGATGAAGACGGCCCCGACGGCCGGGTCCAGATCCCGGTCGAGGATCGCCGATGGCACATCGAGGATGTTGAGCGTGCGCGTGCCCGCGGGGATCAGGTCGGTGCGCTGAAGCCGGGCCATCGTTTTCGGCACGGCGTTTCCGACCTTGCAGATGGCCCCGCCGCCGCGCCGGCCCCATTTGCCGCACAGCGCCGGCAAAGACAGGACGGCGCGGATCGCGTTGCCGCCGTTCTGGTTGCGTTCGAGGCCGTTGCCGATGGCGATCAGCGCCGGATCGGCTGCCGCGTACCAGGCCGCCAGCTGGCGGATCATCGCGGCTGGAACGCCGCAGACTTCGGCGGCCCGCTCGACCGTCCAGGTCCGCGCCTCGGCCAGGAAGCCGGTCGCCCCGGTGGTCCAGGTGTCGATGAACTCCTGATCCAGGGCGCCCGCCGCTTCCAGTTCGGCGGCCAGCGCCAGGGCCAGCACGACATCCGTGCCCGGCTGGATCGCAACGTGCATATCGGCCTGTTCCGCCGCCTTGATGCGCTTGGGGTCGATCACCACGATGCGCGCGCCGCGGTCGCGGGCGCGGTTGATCGTCCGGATGAAGTGCAGGTTCGAGACCGTCACGTTGTTTGACCACACGATGATCAGGTCGCTGTCTTCACCCTGTTCGGGCGGCGTGCCCGGCATGGCGCCGTAGACCGCGGTGTGGGCCTCACCCTTGATCCCGCCGCACAGCGGACCCCGGCTCAGCAGACTGGCGCCCAGGCGGTGGAAGAATCGGGCGTCCATGGAGCCGCCGGCGAGCATCCCGTGCGGCCCGGCGTAATTCAAAGGAACAACGCTCTCGGGGCCGTGGCGGTCGATCGACGCCTGCAGCCCGTCATGGACACGGTCCAGCGCCTCCGACCACGAGATCCGCTGAAACTCGCCACCGCCGCGCGGCCCGACCCGCCGCAGCGGGTGCGTCAGGCGCTGAGGGCCGTGGACGAAGTCCGGGTAGTAGCGCGCGACCTTGTTGCAGATCACGCCTTCGGTCAGCGGATTTGCCTGTGATCCTCTGATCGCAACGATCCGTGCCCCTTCGACCGTGACGTCGAGGCTGCAGGTGTCCGGGCAGTCGAGTGGACACACGCTGGCCCGGGTGATGCGGTTCGCCCCATCGGGCATGTCTGACCTCCTGCTTGCCGGCGCGGATTACGCATCATCAATGATCCCCAGGTTTTGGCTCTGTCCATAGCGCCAATCATTGCGCTTCGATTATGCCAATGGCGGTGCGCCGACCGCCGGTTTCCCTGGGTCCCGCTGTCCCAGGCCGGCCGGCTCACGTCCTGTTGACTGGCTTTGGACGGAACTCTCGCCATTTTGTCGCGTCATGAGCACGCAAGATAGTAGTCTGGAGCTCGAGTCGGCGGGTCACGGCGACGTCGGGGGGCGCATGGTTGAGAACGAGAGCGGGAACGAACCGGCACAGGGGCGGCGCGGGGCATTGGTGCGCCGGCTGTTGCCGCTGGTCGTCCTGCTGTGCGGTCTGGTCACCTTTTTCTCACTTGGACTGGATCGGTACATCTCGTTCCAGGCGTTGGCCGAGAACCGTGATCTGCTGCGGTCCTGGGTCTCGGATCATCCGTTTGTGACCCGGATCAGTTACGTCTCCGCCTACGCGCTTGCCATCGCCTTCTCGCTGCCGATCGGGTTGGTCCTGACGGTGACCGGCGGGTTCCTGTTCGGGCTGCTCGAAGGCACGTTGTGGACAGTGATCGCGGCAACCATCGGTGCAGTCGCCGTTTTCCTCGCCGCCCGCACGGCGATCGGCGATACGTTGCGGTCTCGTGCGGGGCCGTTCGTGGCCCGTCTGGAGGCGGGATTCAAGGCGGACGCGCTGTCCTATCTCCTGATTCTGCGGCTGGTCCCTCTGTTTCCGTTCTGGCTGGTCAACATCGTCCCGGCCTTGCTGGGTGTGTCGACGCGCGTGTTCGCGATCGGAACGTTCCTTGGGATCATTCCCGGGACCTTCGTGTTCGTGTCCGTCGGCAACGGCGTCGATGCGATCTTCGCCCGCGGTGAAGTGCCCGGCGTGTCCATTCTGTTGGAGCCGTCCGTGCTCCTGCCGATCGCCGGTTTGGCGCTGCTCTCGCTGGTGCCCGTGATCTACAAGCGGTTCCGCAAATCCGATCCGCCATCCCCCTGATACGGCCCCGATAAATCTCTGCCCGACGAAACTCTGTTAGTATCCGCTGGTCGACCGCGCGGTCACCTTGGAGAGAAACCTCATGTCCGAAGCGGTCGATGTCGACATCTGTGTGATCGGTGCGGGGGCCGGTGGCCTTTCGGTGGCTGCGGGCGCGTCGCAAATGGGCGCCAGCGTTGTGCTGTTCGAGAAAGGCGAGATGGGGGGCGACTGCCTGAATGTCGGCTGCGTGCCGTCGAAGGCGCTGCTGTCGTCGGGTAAAGCGGCCCACGACGCCGCCACGGCGTCCCGGCTTGGTGTTCCCGCCCAAGTCGACGATATCGAATGGCCGAAGGTGACTGCCCATGTCAAAGGGGTGATCGCGGAAATCGCGCCGATGGATTCGGTCGAGCGGTTCACCGGTCTCGGCGTTCGCGTTGAGCAGGCCGAGGCCCGGTTTGTCGGCCCGCGGGAGGTTGCCGGCGGTGGACTGCGGGTGCGTGCCAGGTTCATTGTTATCGCGACCGGATCGACCCCGGCGATACCGCCGATTCCCGGCCTCGACCGCACCCCCTATCTGACCAACGAAATGATCTTCGACCTTACGGAGAAACCGGAGCATCTGGTGATACTCGGCGGCGGACCCATTGGCGTGGAGCTGGCCCAGGCGCACGCTCGCCTCGGATGCAAGGTCACGCTGGTGGAAGCCGACCGGATCCTGCGGTCCGAGGATGAAGAGGCCGCCGATGCGGTTCGCCTAGCCTTGAGGCGCGACGGGGTGGACGTGCGGGAAGGCTGCGAGGTCACCCATGCGGCGTCGACCGGTTCGGGAATTGAGCTGACGGGTACCGCCGACGGGACGATCGAAACGGTCGCCGGAACTCACCTTCTGATCGCTGTTGGCCGACGGGTCGACTTCGAGGGACTCGATCTCGGCCGGGCCGGAATCGAGACCGACCAGCGTGGCCGGTTGGTTCTGGATCCCCGCCTGCGCACGACCAACCGGCGCGTATTCGCGGTCGGCGACGCCGCCGGCGGCGCCCAGTTCACCCATCTGGCCAGCCACCACGCCGGCATCATCATTCGGAACATCCTGTTCCGTCTGCCGGCGAAGGCGGATGGTCCGGACATTCCGCGGGTGACCTATACGTCACCGGAAGTGGCATGCGTCGGCCCCGACGAAGCGACCTTGCGATCCCGCGGTGAGGCGTTCGAAGTGCTGCGGTGGCCGTTTGCCGAGAACGACCGTGCGATGGCGGAACGCAAAACCGAAGGCTTCATCAAGCTGTTCGTGGGGCGCCGCGGCCGGATCCTCGGGGGCACGATCGTCGGCGACGGTGCCGGCGAGATCTGCGGGACGATCGGTCTCGCGCTGGCCAAGCGCCTGACCGTCGGCGATCTTGCCGGACTGGTCGTCGCGTACCCGACTCGCATGGAAGTCGTGAAGCGAGCGGCCGGCAGCTGGTATGCGCCGAAGCTGTTCAGCGACCGGACCAAGCGGATCGTTCGCTTCCTGATGCGGTTCGCCTGACGGCCGGGCGCGCTGACGATGCGATCTCTATCGTTTCGATTGCTCGGGCTGACGATCTTCTTCGTCATGCTGTCCGAAGTCATGATCTATACGCCATCAATCGCCCGGTTCCGGCTCACGTATCTGACCGAAAAGCTGGACATGGCGCATCTCGCGGCGATGGCGATCGACGGATCGCCGGACCGCATGATCAGCCAGGAACTGACTTTCGAACTGCTGGACCATGTCGGCGCCTACGAGATCATCGTCATCTCCGAGACCGGCGCCGTCCAATCCCTCAACCGCCCCATGCATCCGCCGCCGACGATCGAGGTCGATCTCTACGATCCCATGGCCTACGCGCTGATCGTCGACGCCTTCGACGCCCTGTTTCAGACCGGCAACCGGATCCTGCAGGTCTCCGGACCCGCGCCCCTGGAACCGTCGGCAACGGTCATCGTCACCCTGGACGAGTACCCGATGCGCGAGGAGATGTACGACTACTCCTGGCGGATCCTGAACCTGTCGATCCTGATTTCGGTGTTCACCGCGGCCCTGGTGTTCGTCAGCCTGCGTTGGCTGATGGTGCGGCCGCTGCAACGCATCACCGGCAGTCTGGTGGCGTTCCGCAAGCGCCCCGAAGACCGCAGTTCCGACGTTGACGATGCGGCCCGTCAGGACGAGATCGGGCTGGCGACCCGCGAGCTGGCACTGATGAAGGAAGAGATCCGGGCGGCCTTGCGCCAGCGGACCCGGTTGGCGGCGCTTGGCACCGCCGTCAGCAAGATCAGTCACGATTTGCGCAATATGCTGGCCACGGCAACCCTGATCTCCGACCGCCTCGCACAGAGCCAGGATCCCGAGGTCCAGAAGGTCACACCGACGCTGGTCAAGGCGATCGACCGGGCGGCGGCGCTCTGTTCCACCACACTCAACTTCGCCCGCCAGACCCCGCTCCTCGAACTGCAGCCGGTTCAGCTGTCCGAACTCGTGGACGACGTGCGGGCCGGTCTCGGCGTTCCGGAAGACCGCAAGGTCACCGTCGTCCTGGACCAGGACCGTCCTTACACCCTGCGCGCCGACCGGGATCAGATGTACCGGGCGTTCTCCAATATCGTGTCCAACGCGGTGCACGCGGGGTCTGGCCGAATCCGCGTCGAGGCGCGTGGACAGGACGGGCGCCTGCGGATCGACATCTGCGACGATGGTCCAGGCATTCCCGAGGAGGGACGGGCGCGGCTGTTCCAGCCTTTCCAGTACTCGTCGCGGACCGAAGGCACCGGACTGGGGCTGACAATCGCCCGCGATATCGTGCAGGCGCATGGCGGTTCACTCGGGCTCGAGCGGACCGGCGCGGACGGGTCGGTGTTCCGCGTCGACCTGCCGATCGAGGTCCTGGCCTGACACCCAACGAGCTGTTTGCGCCGGCGCCGGGGACGGTTCCCCAAGTACCTGCGATAGGTCGGTGTTCCGGTGATTTTGCTTTGCCGGGATGTTGCGCAGCGGTGTAGCCTCAGCGAGGCTCACATGATGTTTCGGCACTGGTAGGTACGGGAGGATCTCGATGGCCGGCACAATCGCGGGAAAAATCGGGCAGTTTCCCGCCGCTATTGCTGAACGGTGCGAGGCCTGCGAGGTCCGCGACCTTACGTTGTGTGGCCCTCTCGATGACCAGGAGATGAACCGGCTCTGCGAGCTGCTCCAGGGGATGGACCTTCCCTCCGGCGCGACGATCATCGAAGAAGGCGAACCTGCGGAGTTCGTTTTCAACGTCACAGGAGGCGTCGTCCGGCTGTTCAAGCTGCTGCCGGACGGCCGGCGCGCCATTACCGGGTTTCTGTTTCCAGGCGATTTCCTCGGCCTCAGCCATCAGGAGACCCATGCCTGTTCCGCCGAGGCGCTCAGCCCGGTCATGCTGTGCCGGTTCCCCAGGCGGCGGCTGGAAGGCCTGTTCGGCGACATGCCGAAGCTGGAGCGCCGCCTGCTGGGCATCGCCTCCAACGAACTCGCCGCCGCCCAGGACCAGATGGTCCTGCTCGGGCGCAAGACGGCGTCCGAGAAGATCGCCTCGTTTCTCCGGATGATGGTCCACCGACAGACTGAGCGGCGGGTCCCCCGCAACCCGGTTCATGTTCCGATGAGCAGGGCCGACATCGCCGACTATCTCGGGCTGACAACCGAGACGGTCAGCCGGACCTTCACCCAGCTGAAATCATCGGGCCTGATCGAACTTCAGCCGCAGGGACGCGTGCGCATCTGCGACGAAGACGCATTGGAAGAGCTGGCTGAGGGCGTCTGATCCGGCCGGCGCTGCGCCCTGTTCGCCGTTCTCGCGGAGAGCGGAATGATCCGATCTGCACGAAAGCCAGTATCGGCGCCGCCCACGGATCCCGGCGGTGGTGGCGGACTGAGTTCTGGCGACGGGTTCGAGGGCATTGACGTCGAAGTGGCGCGTGTTGCCGACGCCGTCGACCGCCGGGTCTCGGCATGGCGGGACGCTGGTTGTTCGATCGGCCTCGTCCCGGCCCTGGGAGAGCCCCATGTCGGGCACCTTCAGCTGATCTCGATCGCAGCGTCGGAATGCGAAAAGGTGGTGGTCGCCGCACCGGCCGATGCGGATGTGTTGTCGGACACTGCCAGCTTGCGCCTTCTGTCCACCCACGGCGCCGATCTTCTGTACCTGACGGCTGATCCGCTGGTCGAGGGCGACCGTCCGGGCACGCGTCTCAGCGATGATCCGTGCCTGCCCGGGCTGGTGCGTGATCTGGAGAGCCGGTTTGACGCCGATGGTTTCGAGAAGGCGCTCAGTCAGCTGGATCGCTGGGCCGCGGTGGTTCGACCCGATCGGATCTACCAGACCGGAGCGCGCTACCAGGTCGCCCTGTCCCTGGCCCGGTTGCTCGCGGCCGGCGGCGCCGCGGTCTCGGTTCGCGTCGTCGAGACGGCACGGGGGCCGGGGGGCATCACGCCGGCGGCCGAAATCGACCGATTGGGTTCAGAAGACCGCGACCGGGTCGCCGCATTGCAACGGATCGTGATGCGCATCGCCCAACGGATCGGTGATGGGGCGAGCACGCCGGAGGCCGAGACCGCCTGGGGCCGCGACGCGCTTCGATCGGCTGGGATCAGCGCGGTCGACTATCTGGAGGTCCGGGAACCTGATCCGCGCGAGCCGGCGAAACGGCTATCACCGGCCGCCCGGATCTTCGTTGCCGCCCGGATCGGGGACACCCGCCTGGTCGACAGCATTCCTGTGGCCGGTCCGGCCGGCATCACGACGTTGGGCGCAGACCGATGATCGGGTCGACCGGGCGCGGCTCCAGATCCCAGGGGAAATAGATCCAGGTGTCCTGACTGACCTCGGTCACGAACGTGTCGACCAGCGGCTTGCCGGCGGGTTTGGCGTAGATGGTCGCGAAATGCGCCTTCGGCAGCATGGCGCGAACCACCTTTGCCGTCTCCCCGGTATCCACGAGATCGTCGACGATCAGCCAGCCGGCCCCGTCGGTCGCCAGGGACGGGGGCTTGACCACGGTCAGCTCGCTGCCGCGCGGGCCGTCGAAACCCTCGTAGCTCGAGACCCCGATAGTGTCGATCATGCGGACATCCAGCTCGCGTGCGACGATCGCGGCCGGCACCAATCCGCCGCGGGTGATGCCGATCAGCCCTTCGAACGGGCCGAAATCGAGCAGCCGCCAGGCGAGAGCCCGGCCGGTGCGATGCAACTCTTCCCAGGACACCGGAAACGATCGCTTGGGTGTCCGATCGTCGCTCTCGGCCATCGGTTCTCTCCTCGGCACACTAACTTGTTGAAGCTAGTGTGATTCAGCCTTCGAAATCCACCGTTTGAGGAACACCGGACTTCGAGACCGTCACACTAGGCGCTCGGGGGCTATAGCGAGCCCGGGCGCCGCTGACAACGGCGCAGCGCAGCCGCTGACATATTGACGGTCGTTTCAACTGGTGCGGTCGTCGACCTCGCGCAGAATCACGCCGTCGATCTTCCAGCTGCCGTCTTCCTGACGTTCCATGAAGTACAGCGCCCGCTTGGCCACACCATCCGGCCCGATCACGAAGACCGGTTGGGCCGGTTGCCCGTTCACGGTGAGCGCTTCCTCGAATTCGAACACCCGCGGCCGGGCGACCGCCTCGTATCCCGACAGCACCATGGACCGGAATCGGGACGCGGATCCGAACGCCGCGCGGATGCTGGGCGAGGCGAAGCTGAAGGCACGTTCCCAGGTGTCGGCACGGAAGGCCGCCACCTGGGCCGAGATCACGGTCCGGAACGCGCCCGCATCCTCGGCGGACTGGGCTTGGGTGGCCGGCGCCCACAGCAACAGGCAGACATGCGCAAGCCCAGCACAGTGTTGGCGCCATCGATTCATGAAACTGGCCATCGCACACCTCCCGAACCGATACGTTCGCGGAGGCGGGATCGGATCACCGCACGAAGATCCGGACCTCGTTGGTCTGGGCGTCCGGCGAAGACTGCGCCGACAGCGCAACCCGGCCCGGCGGAAGGCCCATCTCGGTCAGGCTGCGGAACACGGTCTGGGCGTTGCGCTTGGCCTGATTGGCGTTGAGCGTCGCGCGGCCCTGGTTCGTACCCTGCGGGCTGACCGCGACCACGTCGAATACCGCCTCGGGTCGGCGCTCCAGGGCCCGGCGGACCGCGCTGTACAGCGGCTGCTCATAGTCGACATCGGCCCGGTCGAAGCGGATGACGACCAGCGGACGGCGACCGGTCACCGCCGGTCCGGCCGACAGCCCCGCACCCCCGGCCGAGGCCTGCGGAACGCCGCCACCGAACGACCGGTTGGCCAGGCTGGTGCCGAACAGCTCACCGTTCTTGATGGCAACCGCCATGGCGTTGATGTCGTTACGCTCGTTGGCGAGATAGGCGCTCTGCCGGCGAATGTCGTCGCTGAGTTCGGTCAAGAGCCGGTCGATCAGCACGACGGTCTGGCTGGTCTCGTCTTCCAGCACCGACAGCTGTTCGTGATCCGCCTCGATGGCGCCAGACAGACCGTAGGCGGCGCGTACCGACTCCAGGAGATAGGTCGAGAGCGCCGCGTCGGCCGAGACATGCTCAGCCAGCGAGTTCATCTGTGTGATGTCGGTGTTGATCTGTTCGAGCTGGCGCTGCGCCTGGTTCCAGCGGTCCACAAGCTGCGGGTTGCCCGGCGTCGTGCCGACCTGGAGACGGGCTTCGATGGCGGCCACGCTCTGATGATAGTCCTGGGCGTTCTGGGTGGTCTGCGCGCGCAGTCCCTGGAGGCCGCCGTTGTGGCCGCGAATGCTGTCCTGCAGGCGCACCAGATCGCTGCGCAGCTGCTGGACCTTCTCGCCGACGAAGGTGCCGGTCGATGCCCCCTGGGTCGGCGGGCTGACCTGGAAGTTCGTGCCGCCGAGCTGGGGTGGTCCCCCCTGAAGTTCCTGGGCACTGGGCTGGATCGTAACCGTTTCCGCCGGCGGTGCCTCAGCGCTCGGCGCTTCACCCGTCAAGGACGGCCAGAGGTAATCCGTGCTGAATGAACATCCACCGAGCGCGATCACGCCGGCGCCGATCATGGCGAACCGGCGGATGGAGTCGAACGATCCGATCACCGCGTCTTCCCTTACAATTCCTTCTCCGGACCCCCGGGAAGCTCCGCTCGCCCCCGCCGGCCGAACGAAACCAGATATGCGACGCGTCCATTGGGTTCCTGCGGAACGTCCGGGATCGGAATTCCAGCGTCGGATGTCCAGCGGCCTCGCCCACGAATCAGTGGTGGGATACTAATTAAACCACGGAATCCGAACAAGTTCTTTTGCCCACCGGAATTCCCGGCCGGGGGTATTGCAAAGCCGGAGGCCTTTGAGTAGGTTGCGCGGCCTCCGTGGTTGGCCCCGGACCTGCGCGCCCGTAGCTCAACTGGATAGAGCACCTGACTACGGATCAGGAGGTTGGGAGTTCGAATCTTCCCGGGCGCGCCAACCTTTTCAAATACTTACCCTTTTCGCGACGCGCTTCCTACACGGGGTTGGCTCACAGCTGGCCCACGGTCCGATTCGTTGCGCCTGCCCACTTTCGCCTATGCCGGATTGTTCATTTATGACAGAAATACACGCTTCGGGCACTGGGGTGCCGGGCGGTTGCAGGTTTGGAGGGTAGCATGACGGAGCCGGGCATCCTGTTCTTCAAGGAGCACGCCAAGAACCCCGTGGTGGAAGAATACGAGGATGCCGTGGTGGCGTTCGAGATCGCGTCCAACGGCGATGCGGATGTTCCCTGGCAGATCGTGGATCGCCTGAACAACGCCATCTGTGGGCTGCTGGCCGATGTGCCGGCCAACGATGTGCCGGCCGATCTGGTTCGGGCCCGCCGGCAGTGCCTTGCCAGCCCGTATGTGCGCGAGCAGTTCCTGGAGTCGGGCAACCCGACCACGAACGCGCTGATGAAGTTCCTGCTGAAATCCTTCCTGCAGCCGCGCTCATAGTAAAAGGCCCCGGCGATCACCGGGGCCCTTCACCGCTCGATCCCGATCATTCAGCTGCTGGCGCGACCTGCTTCATGTTCGCGTTCATCCAGTCATCCAGTTCGGATGGCAGGTAGTAGACGCGGGCGCGTTTGCCATCGCCATCGCGGTGGTGCAGCGGGCCGGTGCCCAGATCCCGGTACTTTTCGAGCGTCTTATGCGAGAGGCCGCAGTATTCGGCGGCTTCCTTGGTGTTCAGGTAGCCATCCCGGGCGAACGTCGAATGCTGGCGGTGCCAGTCCTCGGCGCTGATCACGGCCTGCAGCACCTTGGCCCGGTCCTCGTATTCGTGGGCCGTGCCTTCGGCTTCGAACTGATCGCGGAAGATCCGGGCAGCGGTCGTCAGCCACTGCACGGCCTCCCGGCAGTTCTGAACAAGCGCGTCCCGGGTGGGACGCGCCATATCAATGGTGTGATCTTCGGCAGACATCAGCTGGTCGCCTTCGCGTAGCGGTCCATCACCTTCTTGTAGGCGGACGCCAGGTTGCCCTGCAGCAGTTCGAGCGCGTGGGCGTTCTGGTCCACGAACTCGTGCCAATCCTCGGGGCTGCTGCACTCCTTCGAAAGATCGTCCACGGCCTTCGCCAGCTTCATGGTGTTGACCTTGTCGCCATCCATGCAGGCGTTGACGTCGACCGTCCAATCGACCGCTTCGGCTTCCTCGGCCTCACCGGCTTCATCAGCAGCTTCGGCCGGGGCTTCATCCTGCTGCTGATCCGGCTCCGGATCCTCGGCTTCGCTGTTCGATTCCTCGGCCGGCGCCAGGGCCTTCCGCACGTCGTCGAACGTGGCCTTCAGATCAGCCTGCTGCTCTTTCGTCAGCGAGGGACGCACGTGCTGCGCCACCTCCGAAAGCGCGTCCACATCGGCCAGGCCCTGGGCATCGTAAAGGGCGGCGCCGATCGCCTCGGCCGCTGCCGCTGCGTTCTCGAACTCCTGCTGGCTGCCATCCGGCCATGTCAGCGGGAACCTATCGGCCGCCGGGGCCTTGGGTGCGGCCTTCTTCCGCGGCGCCGGCTTCTTCTTCTGCTCGACTTCCGCTTGGGCGGGTTGGGCCTCGCCCTGGTTCGCAGGCTGCTGGACAGCTTGGCCCTGACCTTCGGGCGGGGGCATCTCCGCATCATAGTCTCCCGCTTCGATCAGGCCGGAAACGTCGTCGCCGCCCTGTACCTCCCTGGGGGAAACGTCCAGCAGCTGCCCGAACCGAAGGTGCTTGCGTTCCGCCTGTTCATCGATCTGCACGGCCACCGATTGCTCGATGCTCACCGGCAGCATCTTGAACAGCCGGCGCACCGGCGTCTTCCGGGCCATCGGGTCCAGATAGGCCACCCACGGGGTGGTCTCGAGCATCCGTCCTCCGACGCGCTTCGCGGCCTTGTACCCTTCGCTGGCGTCCCGGGTGCGCAGGACATCCTTCCAGGGCATCACCTCGAACTGGTGCCCTCCTTCGACGGACGCGCAGGCGTAGGCGTTCAACGGAACCAGATCGCCGTCCCGATCGCCGTACTTGTGCGAAAGGTGCTCGTTCGTGCCGTACTCGTAGCTGAACGGATCGCCTTCATAGACCACATCCGCGTGGATGCTGATCAACGATCCCGATCGCCGGGAAAGATCGATGAATCCGCGGTAGCCGATGATCGGCTGAATCTGCATGCCGACCGTTTCCCAATTGCCGTTGATCTGCTGACGCTTGGCGAACGGGATCAGCCATCCGTGCTGCAGCGGAGTGTTCGGTTCGATCCCAATCGCCGCGAAGCCGATCAGCGCCCCGATCAGTTCCCGCATATCGGCCTTGGCCAGATCCGGCGTGCGCTGAAGGGCCAGGTGGAACACCCTGAGCATCCGCTCGGCATTCATGTGGCGCGGCAGCGCCATGTGCAGCCGTTCCTTCAGTTCGGGGTGCTCGATGGCTTCCGCCACGGACGTGATCTGCGCCAGCGGCTTGTGGCTGGAAATGCTGGGCCGTGCCAGCGCGGTTACGGTGTTCGGCGCCATGGCCATCACCCTCCTTTCACGTGGAACGAGGACTCCTGGAAGAACCGGAGGCCTTCGACATCAGGCGGGGTGCCCCCGCCTTTCGTCTGTTCGGTCAGCCACTGGCGAACCATCTTCTCGTCCACCATCAGGAACGACAGCGGCAGCTTGGCGATGTCCGTCACTTCGAACTTCCAGGCTTTGCGGCTGTAGCCGGTGGTGGTGCCGTATTCGCCACGCACGTGCACCGGCCGATCGGCTTCCTTGTCGGCGTCGGATGCATCCTTGGCGGCGCTTTCAGCTGCGGTCGCGGCCGAGTCCAGGGCTTCCTGGGCCTCCTTGGCCGCTTCCCGATCGCCGCCCTGCGCAGCAGCCGTGGCCTTGGCAGCAGCTTCATCAAGCTTCCGCTGGGCTTCCTTCGCCTCGCGGGCTGCCTTCTCGGCCTCCTCCCGGCGCCGGGCTTCTTCTTCCCTGGCCAGCTGCTGCTGGTACTCGCCCAGCTTCGCTCGGGCCTTCTTCAGGGCTTCCTCGACGGGCGCGGCCCGCGTCTGGAACTCGGCTTGGATCGCCTTGCCCAGTTCGTCGGGCTTCTTCTTCGCGGCCTTGCGCGCCGCTTCCCAGTCCTTCAGCGCGCCCTGGCACTGCGCGATAAAATCCTGAACCACGCCGGCGTTGTCGCCGTTCACGGTCTCGGGCAGCTTCTCCAACCCAACCCGAACATCCAGCAGCCTGTCCTTGGCTTCCGCCGCATCGGCCAGAACCGCTTCCATGAAAGCCGCCTTCTCGGGCAGCAGGGAGATCGCGCTGTTGTGGCCGATCTCGCCGTGGCGGGGGGATTGCTCGTTCATGCCATCCCTCCAGTTCGTTTTTCTTCAGCCAATGTGGCCTCCGTTGCGTTTAGAAAAGTGGTTTGATCCGGCTTAGTTCGACTGCCGCACGTGGGCTGGCAGCAGGGAGGTCAGGCCGGTGTTCAACCTCCCATTCGTGAACCGCCACCAGGTGGTGGTAGCGGTGTTCCTCCACCGGGTTCCCGGTGAGTGCGATGTTCCAGAGCCTGTCGAGGAAACCCACGCGAACGATCTTGTTCGTCTCGGGATCGCGCTGGGTGGGTTGGCCGTCGTCGATGATCTCGCGGCCGCCGATCCACAAGCGGTATCGGTAGCTGCGATCCATCGGTTCGCCGGTAATCGGATCATCGGGCGGCATGAACGCGATGCGCGCGCCCACCAGCGGCCCGCCCTTCACCAGCTTGGTTTCATACCAGCCGGGAACGATCTGATCCGTACGCCTGATCATCGGGCACCAGCCGCGGCCAGCACCCCATCGAACAGGGCCCAGCCCAGCGCGGCGAGCAGCGCCGTGCAGCTGGTATACCCCACGATGTACTGGATGATGTTCGGCATCAGGTTCCCCTTCGGTAGAGGGAAACCTATCCTATGAAATCCTACACGATCAAGAGAATTTGCAGGTTTTTTCCGTCAATTTCCTGCGTTTTCTAACTGCAGAATACCTGATCTTCCTGCACTGCTCGTGATTATTGGACGCTGTAGCGGTTGGGTCGGATCATGATGTGCGTGATCGGGTAGATCCCGATGACGTCTTCCGCCACCAGTTCCTGGTCGCCGTTGCTGGTCTTGTGCACAGTGATCACCGGGCCAGAACGCCCCAGGTATTCAGCGACGATCGCGCTGCCATCGGCCATCCGCACAACCACATCCGCGTGCCGGGAAGGGCTGACGCGGGGATTGACGACCACCACTTCGCCAGATTTGCACCGCGGGGCATGGGAATCGCCCGACACCTCGATCGCGAAGGCTTCGTCCACGCCATCCAGTTCCGGCGGCCGGTCCACGAACGCGCTGGGCTGGTTCTCATTGAACGTCAGCACGTCGATCCCGCCCCGGGCGTACCCGGCGATCGGCAGCCGGGCGCCGCGCGCACCGATGCCCGCTTCCAGCTGCCGGATCGCGGCCATATCCCGCCGCATTTCCGGCGGGGCCAGAAGCGTTTCCTGAATGCCCAGCGTTCCCGCCAGTTCCTTCCGCGTCCGCTCGGGCAGGCTGGCCGGCGTGCCGCGGTGGATGTACTGCTGGAGGTAAGCCGGGTTCTTCCCCAGCTTGATGCTGGCTTCGCGCAGGCTGACGCCCTGGTCAGTGCAGAGCGTCAGAATCCGCCGCCGCACCTCGTCCAGATCCACCGGCTGCTTGGTGGCTGCATTCGCGCCTGGCATGTAATCGATCTCCCACGAGTCGCGGTAAACACCTGACGATTCTATCATTCGCACCCCCATACTGCGCGGCGGATCTGTCCGCCAGATTCAAGACGCTTGTAGCCTACAATTTCCTACACTATCCTTCGGCCAGTTTCGCAACGGAGGGCGAAGATGGCTGAGGAACAGGGCGGCCAACCGGCCAAGAACGGCGATGAGAACCCGCAGCTGCGATCGTTCATCGAACGGATCGAGCGCCTGCAGGAAGAAAAGCAGGCGCTGCAGGAAGACATCAAGGAAGTGATCGCCGAAGCCAAAGCCATGGGCTACGACGTGAAGGCCGTGCGCGAGGTGGTTCGCCTGCGCGCCAGGGATCGCGATCAGCTGAAGGAACACAGCGCGACCGTCCGCTTGTATCTGCGGGCCGTCGATCCGCAGCTGAACCTCGATCTGGACTAGCCCGCCGTGCGCATCGCGGTCGTATCCGTGCCCGGCCGGCCCCGGCCGAAGGCCAGGCATCGTGACGGGATCAATGCCCGCACGGGTGCCCGTATGAAGTACACGCCGCGAACGACGGCTGATTTCGAACATCTTGTAGCCTCCTACGCCCGCATCGCCCTTCGGGGTGATCCGCGCACAGGCCCCATCGGCCTACTCATCATTCAGTCTTATGCGCTGCTGAAATCGTGGAGCAAGAGAAAATGCGACGCGATTTTGAATAATCCTGCCGTCTATATAGTAAAACCTGACGCGGACAACGTAGTAAAGGCCGTGAAGGATAGCCTAAAACCTATCGTCTATTGCGATGATGCGCAGGTCTCGCTACTGACTTGCGTAAAGCGGTATGCCCGCCAAGAAGAAACGAAAATATTTATTTACGACGCAACGGAGGCATTGCCCACTATGGAAGCGATGTTGGCAGACATGCGCCCGTACCTGGTGCGGGGCTGAACATGGCGGATCTTCCCTATTGCCCGATGTACTGGCGGGATCTGCTCACCGATACGAACGATCTATCGGCGGAAGAATTCGGGGCGTACACGCGCATCCTGGGCCGCATGTGGCTGGCCCCAAAGTGCGCGCTCGATCCCGATCCCACGAAGCTGGCCCGCGTGGCCGGCATCCCCAGCCGGCGGTTCAAAGCCACGATCTGGCCGGCCATCAGCGATCTGTTCAGGCCCGCCTATCCCGATCAACGCCCGGGCTTCATCACCCAGAAGCGCATGCGGGAAGAATGGGACAAGGTGTCGGCCATGAGCCAGCGCCAGGCTGCCCGCCGGGCAGGCAAGAGTGCAGGAAATGATGATCGTAACCCTGGCAACGATCTCAAAACTGAACAGAAGATCGAACAGCCTAAGCCACTGAAAACACGCAATACAGGTCCAACCGCGGTTAACCCGGGGAACGACCTAAACAAAGGCAAAGGCAGTAACGGAGTACATAACCTATTCAGTTCTGAACCTTCCTCGCCTGGGGAAGGTAAGCCGGGTTCCCCGGCCCCCAAGCTGACAGCTGAAATCATGATCGCTATCTGGCGCCGCGTGTGCGTCCCCGCGGGGCTGGCAGATGTGCAGGTGCTATCCGAAGCCCGCCGTGCGAAGTGCCGAACACGCATCAGGGACACATACGCTGATCCGGCCAAGTTCGAGGAAGCGTGTAGGGCGATCGCCGGCAGCACCTTCTGCACCGGCCAGAACGATCGCGGATGGCGCGCGACGTTCGACTTCGTGATCAAGGACCAGAACACCGCGGCACGCATCCTGGAAGGGGCGTACGCGGACAAGGCCCCGCACAAGACGGGACCGGATAGGCCCAGCCCGACGTTCCAGGGCGGGTACTTCGTGGATTGAGCGCAACGGAGGCATGAAACATGGACAGCATTGATCCGACCGACCCGGGGTTCACCCTGGAACGGGAATACGAGGTGCGGCAGGGGCTGGAGCACCAGCTGATCGGCGCCATCCTGGTGAACAACCGCCTGATCCGCGATTGCCTGGGCGTGATCACCGGCGCGATGTTCCAGGATCGCGTGGCGGGCGACATCTACGAGCGCGCGTCCGAGCTCTTTGCCGCCGGCCGGGAAGCCAGCGCGCTGACGATCCGCGCCGCGTACCCCAGCAGCCCGGCAGCTTCCCCGGATGGCATGCGGCTGATGCTGCGCACATCCAGCGGGATCACCGGCACCACCGATGTAGCGATGAGCGCCCGGCAGATCGCGGAGTTCTCCGACCGGGAGGCGGCGATCGAGGCCTTGGAGATGGCGAAGAACCGGATCAAGGGCGCGCCGATCGAACCGGGCGAAACGCTGGGTGCCCTGGGCGAAGTCACTTCCTACCTGGGCGACATCGCCCGCGGGGAAGGCGAGATGGTCGATGCGGGCGTGATCATCGATCGGATCGTGAAGCGGATGAACGAACCGCCCGAGATCTACCCGACCGGCCTGCGGCGGCTGGATCACGTGATGGGTGGCGGGCTGGTGGCCGGCAAGCTGTACGGCGTGGCCGCCCGCATGAAGCACGGGAAGACCACCCTGCTGGGATCGATCAGCTACAACCTGGCCACGGCCGATAACCCGACGCCGCACCTGTACCTCTGCCTGGAGATGGGCGCGGAGGAAATCCTGCAGCGGATGATCGCCCGGCACGGCGGCTTCAATAGCCTGATGTTCCTGGACGGATCGAAGAAGGAACTGGCGCAGCAGGCGGCGATGCAGGCCAAGACGGATCTGCATCAGCGGGGACTGTACTTCCAGACCGAGCATCGGATGGGGATCGACGCGCTGCGGGCGCTGCTGATCCGCGCCGCCCTATCCGGGAAGATCAAGGGCGTGATCGTCGATTACCTGCAGCTGATCACCGGCCAGAAGCGTGGCCAGAACGTGGCTGATCACTGGGATTACGTGGTGCAGACGCTGGTGGAAACCGCGAAGCAGCACGGGCTTTGGGTGATGACTGCCGCGCAGCTGAACCGGGATGGGGAAGTGCGGGGCGGCGACGGGCTGCTAAACGCCTGCGACATGTCCCTGTACCTGCACAAGGTCGACGCCGAATACACCGTGGGCCCGGATGGCACCGCCTACGACCGCAAGGGCCAGGTGCTGATGAACACCCAGGGCATGGAAAACAGGGATCGGGCTTGGGTCGAGATGCGGGCCAGCCGCTACACGCGCCTGGGGCACGTTGGGCGGGAGGAAAACCCGCGCCTCGTGTTCACCAGCGCGGCCGGGCCGTTCATCGAAGAACTGTGATGGGGCCCGTAACGCATAGGGGCTTAACGGGCCCGGCGATCCAGGAAGGAGCGCGATCGATGCAGACCAGATCCGACTTCGAGCGAATGAGCCCGGAGGCCGTGACCAGCGATCCCCTTCCGCAGGGCGAATGGCAGTGGCGCAATCTGCGGGGGGTCGGGTTCGGTCTTCAGCTGTGGTCCTGGCCCTGGCCGATCAGTTCGAACTTCGACGCTGATGCCTACGGTGGCCACGCGACGGCTTCGTTCGGCCCGATCGAGCTGACGTTCCACTTCAACTGCGGGGGCCTTGGGGGCGTCCGGCGGGTCGCCGCGGTGCTGTCGGAGGGCGGCAAGCGATGATCGCGAACACCCGCATCTATGGTGCCATTCTCTTCTTCCAGCACGGATACACCCCTTGGGGGCATCCCCTTCGTGAGGCTGGCGAACAGCCGTCGATTTCCTTCTGTGGCCGTGATGACGAGCCCGGCGAATGGATCGTGTGCTGTGGTCACACCGTTTCGATTGATGAAATCGATGAGCTGCGGCGGGTAGGGGTGGTTGCCGCCGGCCCAAAGGACCGCTTCGGCCGCCCCACTGTAGTTGCCGGCCCGGCCATCGGCCGCTGGCTTGGCGATATGTGGGAGGCCATCGAGATCGCTACTGGACGCGACATCGTGGCGGAAGAGGCCGGCCGGGAGCCAACGGGGCGCGGCTCATGACGTTCACCTGCGCATGTGGGGGCTTCTACACAGGGCGGTCGCCCTTTTTTGGTCCGCGCGTCTGGGAAGTGGCCGTGTTTCTGGGGCGGCGCTCACACCCCGTTCAGGGCGAATACAGGTACCGGATGACAGCCGAAATCACCTGGGACATCGGGTGCTGGCGCTTGCCCAGGTTCCACTGCGTCTGCGTCCCTGGATGGTGGGAAGTCGCGAAGTATGGCGACGATCGATCGGCGGGCGGTGCCAGGTGATGATTGGACATCGCAACATACACTGGTATGCAGAGGGACCGGGTTTGTCCACGATAGGGCACCTACGCAGTTCTGCAGATGTAGACGCCGCAAGGGTTGAACATAGTTAACGGTCAGTGCGACTTTGGACCGCGAGGTCCATGTCGGGCCGGGGGAATGTCGATGGAATTAGACAGGCGCTACCAGATTGCGATCAACAAGAAGATCCAATCGCTGCGCTTTGCCGTCGAGGCCACCGGCCGGCGTTTGAGCCGCGGATATGACTGGCGCCAGTTCGTGCAGCTGCGGCAACGCTTCCCCGATCAGAAGGTGCATCCGGCGTTCAACCCGGCGCCTGGCCTGGAACCAGGCCCTGGCGAATTCCTGTGGATCGGGATCTGGGAGGACGAGCAGCTGGTGGGCATCGTCGCATCCCGGAAGTTCGACGGGCCGATGAGCGATCTGCTCGATACCCGCAAGCTCTGGGGCCTGGGGCCCGATTTCCTGGACATCGAGCCGTTCCCGCTGCCGACGAACTCGCAGATCCCGGAGATGACCGGCCGCATCACCCTTCAGGGCGGGGCGGTCCTGGCTGATAACCTGCGCGGCACCGGCCTGTGGGTTCCGTTCGGGAACCTGATCCGGTTTGTTTCCTTCCGCTACTGGCGCGAGGACTGGCAGATCGCGCTGCACCTGGCCAGCACGGATCGGACGGGCAAGCGGTTCGCCAGCTTCGGGTATGCCAGCGGCCGGGAACCGCTGTTCGATCGGCCGATTACGGTCGGGCCCGATCCCACGCACACGATGGAGTACATCGCCTGGGCCAGCCAGCCGGACATCCTGGCCAGCCTGGATGCCTTCGATGAGAAAGTGGAGCCGCTCAGGTTGGCAACTGGGTGACTTTTCTGAAGGCCGTTGGCAGATCGGTTTCCAGGCCGAGGATCCACAAGCAGGACAGCACGTAGGGCTGCAGCGGCAGGATCAGTCGGAACGAATAGCTGATCGATCCCTGATCCAACCGTTCCCAGATCAGCTGGCTGAGTGTAGGACGATCGCGGCAGATGACGTCGCACAGATCCTGGAAATAGGCGTCCTTGTAGTAGGCCGGCCGGTCGTAGTCCTTAAGATGTTCACCCGTCCAATCCCTGCCTGCTACGCTGGCCGTCTGCGGCGCCAGCCGCTTGAAAAAGAACTCATCCGGGTTCTTCGTTTCAGCGTGGATGATTGAAACATCATCGAAGTCATCGAACGCCTCGATCCCGTAATCGTGCTCCTTCGCACGCTTCCAGGCGGCCAAATGCTTCGAGAACAGTTCCACTTCATGGTTCTGGTGCAGGCGGCGGGTCATTGATCCTTCGACCCCGCGAGTGGTGCGCCATATCTGGCCCGCCGAATCGTTCATCGGCCACTCGGGCTCGCCTTCGTAGAACTCTTCCATCCTTTCCAGCGTCTTCATGGAAGGATGCCAGCGATCGCCGTTCACACCGTATCCGCGCAGCAGCGCGTCCGACATGTTCATTTCCTTGGACACGGCATAAGCGGTTCGGCCGGTGCGCTTTGCGAACTCCAAGGCATTGGCCCGCATCAGCGACCAATTGAATCTATTCCAGTTCCGAACGCCTTGCATCGTGGGTATCCCCAAGTCCTCATCGAGTGCGAGAATAACTGACGCAGAAATCTGCGGCAATACACTTGACACGGGAATACTATATGGTGTGGAGTTCGATTACGCAGAAAAATGCGTTAGTAGCAAAAAAGCTCGAATGCGAGGGTTTCCGCGATGATTTCACGATTGCCGCCCGGTCCAACCGCAACCTTGAGTACCTACCTCCAGATGAAGGGTTTGGTCTCCGGCGCATCGCTCAACCGCTATCACAAGCAGAAGCGTAAGTGCCCGTGGTTCGCGAACGATGATTTGCGGGCGGAAGATGACTGGGACCCGGAGACCGGCGAGTATCAGCCCTGATCGATCGGGGATAGCTCGCGCGTTTTAGTGTCCAGAATGTAGGAAAATAGGGTACAACGCAGGAAAATACCTGAGCGATCGCAACGGGGGATTGGAATGGCAGACGGAACGAAGATCGAATGGACTGATGCCACGTGGAACCCGATTACCGGGTGCAGCGTAGTCAGCCCCGGGTGCACGAACTGCTATGCCATGCGGCTGGCCGGCACCCGGATGCGTGAGCATCACAGCAGGAAGGGCCTGACCAATCCGAGCAAGGCCGGCCCGGTGTGGAACGGCCAGCTGCGCTTCAATGATCTGTGGCTGGATCTGCCGCTGCGATGGGGCCGGCCCCGCCGGGTGTTTGTGTGCGCCCATGGCGATCTGTTCCACGAAGCCACCGAGATCGAATGGCTGGATCTTGTGTTCGCGGTGATGGCCCTGGACTGCCTGACCAGCGCAATTCCGCACACGTTCCAGGTGCTGACCAAGCGGCCGGCCCAGGCGTTCGCGTACCTGACCGACAAGCGCGCGCCGGGCCGGATCATCCAGGCGATGAACCAGCTGCGGCCCGGGCCCAGCCTGGTGGCCGATGAAACGGCCTTGCCCTGGCCGCTGCCGAACGTCTGGCTGGGCGTATCGGCGGAAGATCAGCAGCGGGCTGAAGAACGGTTGCCGATCCTGCTGGATACCCCGGCCGCCGTGCGCTGGATCAGTGCCGAACCGCTGCTGGGGCCGATCGATCTGCGCCACCTGCAGCCGGAAGGAGTGACGGAGATCGACGCCCTGGCCGGTACGCATGGTGTGCTGCGCCCGCATAGTGGCCTGAACCGCAGCATCGATTGGGTCGTGGTCGGCGGGGAATCAGGCCCGGGCGCCCGGCCCATGCACCCGGATTGGCCGCGCCAGATCCTGAACCATTGCCTGATCACCGGCGTGCCCTTCCTGTTCAAGCAGTGGGGCGACTGGCGGCCGGGCGAGGGGGCAACGCCGCGCGAAAAGGGGATCATCATCGGCGGGAACGGCCACGCCCGTGCTCTGGGCGGCGAAAGCCTGTACCCCGACGATCACATCATGGAACTGGCTGGCAAGAAGGTGGCCGGCCGGCAGCTGGCGGGCCGGGAATGGGACGAGATGCCGGTGGCGCGCCATGGCTGACATCCCCATGCAGTTCACCCGCGCGATGATCCTGGCGATGCTGGCCGGGACGAAGACGAAGACCCGGCGCGTGGCGCGCCCGCAGCCGACAGATGGGCTGATGCTGGATAGCCTTCTCGTAGAAGGCGAGGATCGGGCGCGGGTGGCATATGGCCGGGTTCTCTTGCCCCGGAAGGTGGCGTACGCGGCCGGCGATCGCATCTGGGTGCGGGAGGCCTGGCACACGGACGTGCAGTTCGATCATCTGCCGCCGCGGGATCTGCCGGCCCCCAGCCCGGTGCGGTACCTGGCCGATTGGGCCTGGCAGTATTCGCCGCCGGCCGAGGGCCGAGAGCGTCGCGGGATGCACATGCCGCGCTGGGCCTCGCGTCTCACCCTGAACATCACGGGCGTGCAGCCCGAGCGGGTGCAGGCGATCAGCGATGACGATTGCCTGAAGGAAGGCATTCCGATCGTGCCAGTGGTTCCGGGGGTCGACGTCGATGCGGAAGGCAACTGGCGCGCCGGCCGGGCCCGGTACCGCTTCCAGCAGCTGTGGGACTCGATCAACGAAGGCCGTGGCTTCGGCTGGGATGCAAACCCGTGGGTCTGGGCGATCGATTTCGAGCTCGAACGGCGGAACATCGACGGGGCCTGATCATCATGGCCCAGCCCGAGATCGATCTGACGCCTTTCCGGTTCCGGACGATCATCGCTGACCCGCCCTGGGGCTTCGAGAACTGGTCGGAGAAGGGCGAGGCCAAGAACCCATCCGCCCACTACGACTGCCTGCCGCTGGATCAGATCAAGGCGCTGAACGTGAGCCACATCGCGGCGCCGGATTGCCTCCTGATGCTGTGGGCGACCGCCCCGTTGCTGCCGGAAGCGATCGAAACCATGCGGGCCTGGGGCTTCACGTACAAGACGTTCGCGCCCTGGGCCAAGCAATCGAAGACCGGCCGGAAGTGGGCGTTCGGGCCCGGCTACATCCTGCGATCGGCCGCGGAGATCGTGCTGATCGGCACGCTGGGCCGGCCACCCATCCGATCCAGGGCCACACGCAACCTGATCGTGGCGCCGGTGCGCGAGCACAGCCGGAAGCCGGATGATCAGTACACCATGGCCGAAGCCATCGGTGCCCCGCCCTATGCCGAACTGTTCAGCCGATCCAGCAGGGAAGGCTGGGAGGCCTGGGGCAAGGAGATCGGGAAATTCGACGGGAAGACCCCCCGCAACTGATCGATGAAAGCAGATCGGACCATGACGATTGAGACCATCGACCTCGTCACCTACCGCCTCGTGTACGACCCGTCGGCGCGCAAGCTGACGTTCTACGGCCTCGACGGGCACGCCCGGGCCGAGATGGCCGGCGACATGGTTGTGCTCGCGGCGGTGCAGATCAACGCCGCCAAGGACGGCCACGGCGACGTCGAGGCCGACTACATGGCGCACGGCATCGTGACGGGACTCACGGCCGCAGCACTGACCGGGGCGGTTGCTGCCGACCTGCCGCCCCTTCCGCCACCGCACTGAAAGGACCCCCTGATGGCTGTGATCATGGAAAACCAGAGCAATCCGCCCGTGCGTATCCTTCTGGCCTCAAGCGCCTACCTCGCTCGAGATATTGTCTGCGCAGACCATCCCGAATGGTCGATGCTGAGTCCGACATCCGGGCTGTTCATGGATGGCGATGGTGCGCGTGTGAAGTGCATCGCAACGGAGAGCCTTCACCGCACTGGCCTGGGTATTGGCAGGGGGTACCGGCCGGATGTCGTGTACACGCTGCCGGGATGGAACAAGGGCCCCGAAGCCCATGAATTGCTGGCGGATTTGACGCGGCACGGGGCCGTGGTGCAGCCGTTGAAGCCCCGTGATGGGGGTACCCTGCCCGAAGGTGCCGAAGAGGCCACCAGCGGCGCCCCAGGGGCGAGACAGGGGCATACCAGCGCCTAGTCCGTGTGCCGGGTGATCACCCCGCCGCTAGGCCAGTTCGGCCTGGTGGCGATGTCCTTCGATCCGCACGCAGAGCACCGCATCCGGCCGCCGGCTTCCGGTACCGGCATCTGACCGCCCAGCCGGCCGATCAGCTGCTGGGTGGCCAGCACCGCGTTGTGGCCGCACCGATTGCAGAACACGAACACATCCAGGCCCTGATCGAGCAGCTGCGCGAGGGTGACGGGACCGGACATGGCGGATAGCCTATCCGCACCGCACCCTGAATCACCATGGCAGCGCGATGAACGACGACGGGGAGACCCAGTATCAGGTGACTGTGCTGATCGGGATCATTGTGATCCTGATCCTGCTGGGGATCGCCGCAAAACCGGTCGTCTGGCCCGTCATTCAATGGTTCGAGGGCGAAGGAATGGGCGTGATCATCGCCGGCGTGCTGGCCCTGATCGGTGTGCCGATGATCCTGCGCCACAACGCCCGACGCCAGGAAGCGCAACTGCAGCAGCAGCTGAATATAGAGAAAGCCAGACTTGCCATCGAACTGCGCGATCAGATCGTCACTATGTTTGAATGGAGTCGGTCATTGGATGAATCTTTTCGATTCGCTTTGCTGCCGCATAAGCCAGATTTACTGAAAACAAGAAGAGAAACAGTTATAAGTCAAAAAAATTAATTGAACGTAGTATCGCATCAATTTTCCGAAAAATTTCCGGTAGCAGAAAGTAAATTGCTTCCTTACAAAGTAAAAATTCAAGCAGAGGCTGTTTGGTGGGCTCTTAGCAATCTTGATGCTTTATTGGTTGCGGTAAAATCACGGAAAAACCCAAATCTCGACAATTCAGCATCGATCCTCATTCATCCTGGGGGACACGTTCATGCAGCGATGAGGGTTTTTTATTATAATCGTGCCCTTCTGCAGTCTTTGGAAACACTAGAGCGGCAGGCATATGTGCTGTTCGAAACCGAGAATCCGTCTCCCAATGGCCGCGGCGCCCGGTAAGAGGCCGCGTCAGATCCCCGCGTTGTCAAATTTCCTAGATTATCCTACATTGACCGTCATCATCACCGCTATCTAGGAGGGCAGGATGGCGAAAGGACGGGGCGAGGCAGTCGTACCGGCGGCAGCTGAAGGCATGCAAGTCGAGCTCTACGGCGGCCGCGCCGCGGGCGTGGTGGTTCGGGCAGCTGACAACGAAACCGGAAACGTCACCACCTACGTGCGCAGGGTCGACTTCCTGGAAGACTTGCTGCGCAACGATCGGATCACCGAGGATCAATACTGGGCTGCCCAGGACTTCAGGGCGAACTTCCGCACGGCCGGTGGCGGCGAGCGGTTCAAGACGATCTTCGACATCACGAACACCAGCGCCCGCGGCAACAACGGGGTGGACCCGCTTTCGGGCGGTGCGGACGCCCGGAAGTACGTCGCGGTCTCCATGAACGCCCTGGGCACGAAGATGGGCGACGCCGTCTGGTACATCATCGGCCTCGAATGGTCGCTGAACCACTACGTCCAGCAGAAGCGCCTGGCCGGCCGCCCGATCACCCGCGACGTGGCCGCCGGCCTGATCGAGGGTGCGCTGGAGATCCTTGTGAGCGTCCACGCTGTGGGCAATCGCCGCACGAGGATCCAGGCCGTGCACGATCAGGCTTGACGTACCTGCCGCAACTATCCTACATTTTCCGCCACGATCGATCGATGTGCATGATCCTCGATTGATTGATGTGAATGTCTCCCTGTTCGACTTGGGCCGGCGCCACAAACGCCGGCCCTTCCTTTTGTCCGGGCGCTTCCCCTCCGTTGACGCCCAGGGCAGGGCGCGCGGGGGGTGGCTGACGGCCGCCCCCCGTCCGCACATCCCCCGCCGCCCGTTCATCCCACGAAATCCTACAACCTGACCCACGGTGCGATCATGGCCCGCGCTAAGAAGCAGCAGGCGGCTGAACCCGGCCGCCTGGAAGTCGAGTACATGGCGATTGACGGCCTGTTGCCGTACGCTCGGAACAGCCGCACGCACAGCCCTGAGCAGGTGGCGCAGATCGCCGCCAGCATCCGCGAGTTCGGGTTCACCAACCCGATCCTGATCGATGACCAGGGCACGATCATCGCCGGCCACGGCCGGCTGATGGCGGCCCGGCTGCTAGAACTGGCAGAGGTGCCCACGATCTGCCTGAGCCATCTGACGGAATCGCAGCGCCGGGCGTACGTGATCGCTGACAACCGCCTGGCGCTGAACGCCGGCTGGGATATGGAACTGCTGGCGGCCGAGGTTCGCGAGATCGAGAACGCGATCGAACAGGGCCTGGTGGACTTCGATCTGTCGATCCTGGGATTCCCGGAAGCAGAGATCGCCGACCTGATCCAGGCGCTGGATGGCGACAGCACGAACGAGGCGCCAGGTGAAGGCGGCGCCGGATCGCTGGCCGATCGGTTCGGTATCGCCCCCTTCAGCGTTCTGAACGCCCGGGAAGGGTGGTGGCAGGGCCGCAAACGCGCCTGGCTGGGGCTGGGCATCCGTTCCGAACTGGGAAGGGGCGAGAACCTGATCCCGAATGGTGGGGGTGCGACGAGCAAGGCTAGGTACGACGCCCAGGGCCCCGCCAAGGCGTACAAGACGCAGGGGAACGCTGCTGGCGATCAGACGGGCACGTCCGTGTTCGATCCGGTGCTATGCGAACTGGCCTATCGCTGGTTCTGCCCGGATGGCGGCGCGGTGTTCGATCCCTTCGCCGGTGGCTCCGTGCGTGGGGTGGTCGCTGCCCGCCTGGGCCTGGAATACACCGGGATCGATCTGCGGCCGGAACAGGCAGCTGCGAACGAGCACCAGTGGGCGATGCTTGCGGACTTCGATGCACCCGCGCCGCGGTGGCTGGTGGGCGACAGCCGGCAGACCAGCCAGGTGCTGGGCGACGACGGCTACCAGGCCGACTTCCTGTTCACGTGCCCGCCGTATGCCGATCTCGAGCGATACAGCGACGACCCCGCCGATCTATCGAACATGCCGTACGGGGAATTCCTGGAAGCGTACAGGGCGATCCTGGCCCAGGCGGTGCAGCAGCTGCGCCCCGATCGCTTCGCGGCGATTGTGGTGGGCGAGATCCGCGACAAGCAGGGGATCTACCGGAACTTCGTGGGCGATACCGTGGCTGCGGCCACCGACGCCGGCCTGGCCTTCTACAACGAAGCCATCCTGGTGACGGCCGTGGGCAGCCTGCCGATCCGCGTGGGCAAGCAGTTCGTGACCAGCCGGAAGCTGGGCAAGACGCACCAGAACGTTCTGGTCTTCGTGAAGGGTGATCCGCGAAAGGCCGTGGCCGCTCTCGGCCAGCCTGAATTCGCGGATCTGGGGGAGGATGAACAAGCCGGCGGCGATCAGTGATCGGCCGCGGCTTCCTTGTTTCGATATGGATCTAGCAGCAGATCGATGGCGCGGGATTCCGCTTCTTCGGCCCGCTTCATCGCCTGTGCACCGCATTCCGTCCGGCACCCTACCCGGGCGCGGCGGAACAGATGATCGAGATCGTCAGCGGGTTTCCAGCCCCGCCAGATGGCGTCGATCGCTTGCCGCCGGCCACTCATATCAGCGGCTCCCACTGCGCGCGCGGCACGTGGCAGGAGCGGCCCAGGCGATCGATCGCGTAGACCATCGCCCGCCGGCCACCCGTGCAGGTGTTCTGCAGCTTGATCGCAGCCTTGGCGGCTTCAGCCAGCGACGCGCATTCTACGCGATGCCGGTTGTCCCGCCCGCCGTGGTAGAAGGCCACGAACTTCGTGGCTTCTGCCTGCCCATCTGCTTCCCACGGCGCTTGATAGTTCGCCCAATCGGCCATCACGGCGCGCCCGCCGGTGCCCGGCAGAAATCGGGGATTGGCGCACTGGCAACGTGCTGGTCCGAGAACTCGATCCAAAGCACGGCGATCATCTGCTTCGTGCCCGCTACGCGCACCCCCCAATGGGTAAGGGTGCCGTCAACCTTCAGGCCGGGCTGAACGCGGTTCTGCACCATGTTCTTGTACGAGAGCCTCAGAATCGAACTGCGATCGCCATTTCCGACAACCATCGGTTTCTTGCCGGCTTCCTGAACGTACAGCTTGGCCATCACGCGCCTTCCTTGGCCTTCAGGGCCACCAGCACCAGATCCCGATACCGGCGCACGCGATCGGCACTGTGGGCCTTGCCGGTGATCTCGATGGCCTCCACGGCGGCGCGATCGCCAGCCTGTGCGGCATCGTGGATCGCCTGGGCGCGCTTCACGTTCGCCGGCTGGGCGCTGGGCGCGCACGCCGGCATCTTGGGGATCTCGCCCGCTTCAGCCGCAGCCACGGCCTTGGCCTGGGCTTCTGCCCGCTTGCCCTGGGGCGCAGCGGCCGGGGCATCCGTGGCCAGCGTGCCGGCCGCTTCGGCAACCGCCTGAACATCCACATCCGGGATGGCCGCAGCATCGGCTTCCTGGGCCTTCGCCTGGGCCTTGGTGGCCGGGTTCTGTTCCATATCCACGGAAGCAGTCCAAGCCGCGGAAAGCTCGAACACGAAGGTGCCATCCGCCTGTTCGATGATCTTGTAATCGGTCTGATCAGGATCGAAGCAGCCCAGCTTGGTCAGGGCCTTCTTCGCCGCCCGGCGTGCGTTGCTGCGATCCGTGTAGGATTTCTGGGCCATTGAAAAGTCTCCGTTGCGTTGATCGGGGCGGTAAACCCGCCCGCTTGATGTAGGATAACGTAGGATAATGACGGTTAAATGGCAACCATGAAAGACCGCAAAAGGTCGAAAAGTTCGACCAATGCGAGTGGTGGGGGAAAGCGCACGCGGCAGAAAACGACTGCGGCCGCCATCACCACCGCCGAGAACCGGCGGAAGGCCGTTCAGCTGCGGCTATCCGGGCTGACGTTCGAGGAAATCTCGGACGTGATGGGCCTGGGCAATCGTGGGGCGGCCTATGCCCTGGTGCGCGATGCCCTGGCGGCCACCCAGCAGGAAATCCGCGAAGACGCCGATCGGTATGTGGCGGAAGACCTGATGCGGATCGAGCGAATGATCCGGGCCATCTGGACCGGGGCGATCGGCCGACCCGAGTCTATCAACCCTGAGACTGGCGCGAAGATCGCGGCCGTTCCCCCTGACCTGAAAGCCATCGACCGCGTGGAGTCACTGCTGGCCCGCAAATCCCGCCTGTTGGGGCTGGATGCGCCGGTGCGTGCAGAGCTATCCGGCCCCGGCGGTGCGCCCGTGGAGGTGGCGGATGCAACACAACGCCTCATTGATCGATTGGATTCTATCGAAACCGCGCGCCGAGCGGATAAAGCTTCTAAGTGAGATCCCGCCGGCCGATGCGCTGGCGATCCTGAACAACTGGAAAATCTGGCGCCGGCCCGATCAGACGCCCCCCGAAGGGGATTGGCTCGTCTGGCTGGTGATGGGCGGCCGCGGCGCGGGGAAGACGCGCACCGGCGCCGAATGGGTGCGCGAGCAGGTGCAGCTGGGGTACCGGCGCATCGCACTGGTGGCCGAAACCGCGGCCGATGCCCGGGATGTCATGGTGGAAGGGGAATCCGGCATCCTTTCCATCAGCCACCCAGGCGATCGCGATATTCACGGCCGCCTGATGGGCGTGCCCCTGTACGAACCATCCAAACGATCGCTGACCTGGGCGAATGGTGCCCGGGCATGGACGTACAACGCGCGCGAGCCCGGGCAGCTGCGCGGCCCGCAGCACGATGCGGCCTGGGCGGATGAGATCGCGAAGTACAGGTACGAGGATGCCTGGGATCAGCTGATGCTGGGCCTGCGCCTGGGCAAAAACCCCCGGGCCCTGGCGACGACCACCCCCCGGAACCGGAAGTTCATCCGGGAAATCATCAGCGATGAAGGCACGGTCCTCACCGGCGCCAGCACGTACGCGAACCGGGCCAACCTGGCGCCGAAGTTCGTGGATAGGATCATCCGGCGGTTCGAAGGCACCAGGCTGGGCCGCCAGGAACTGTACGGCGAACTGCTCACCGACGTCGTAGGCGCGCTGTGGTCGCTGGATCAGATCGATCAGCTGCGCGACGAACCGATGGCGCCGGAAGCCTATCGCCGGATCGTGGTGGCGGTTGATCCGCCCGGCAGTTCGGAAGAAGGCAGCGACGAAGCCGGGATCGTCGTCGCCGGCATCGATGTGGCCGAGCGGCTTTGCGTGCTGGAAGACCTTTCCGACCGGATGACGCCCGATGAATGGGGGCGCGCCGCGGTGCTGGCCTACGATCGATGGATGGCCGACAAGATCGTCGGTGAGCGGAACAACGGCGGCGATATGGTGGCCGCCACCGTGCGCAACGCGGCTGATGCCCTGTTCCGGGAAGGTAAGCGGCGCTCGAAGCACCTGGCCTACCGGGATGTCTGGGCCTCCAAGGGCAAGGCGATCCGGGCCGAGCCGATTTCCGCTCTCTACGAACAGAACCGGGCCCGCCACCACGGATCGTTCCCGGCCCTGGAAGACCAGATGGCGGCGTTCACCATCGACTTCGATCGCCGCGTCGCCGGCTACTCACCCGACCGCCTGGACGCAATGGTCTGGGCCGCCACCGATCTGATGCTGGGTTCCGGCGTGCCCCTGGTGGGTGCGGCCGATATTCCCCGCTGAACCAAGAGGACTTGCCGATGGCAACGCGACCCCGGAGTTCGCCGAAGACCAAGGACACCCTGCCGCAGATCGGGAGCACCGGCCTTCGCGAGTATGGCGGGTTCATCGAAGAAGAGTTCCTGCGGGAGCTGGCGGGCACCAAGGCGAACAAGGTGTACCGGGAAATGGGCGAGAACGACCCGATCTGCGCGGCGATCCTGTTCGTGATCACCATGCTGCTGCGCCAGGTGAAGTGGACGGTGCAGCCCGCCACCGAAGATCAGGCCGGCAAGGATGCGGCCGACATGCTGCACACCACCCTGTTCGAGGATATGGACACGGCGTGGGACGATCTGATCAGCGAGATCTGCACGATGTTCGAGTTCGGGCATGCCCTGCTGGAAGTCGTCTGGAAAGTGCGCCGCGGCCCCGACGCCCCGCGCGATCGCGGGCGCTCGATGCTATCGGATGGCGCGCTGGCGCCGAAGATCATCGCCCTGCGCGGCCAGGAAACCCTTTGGCGCTGGGATATGGACGAGTTCGGCCAGATCAACGGCGTATTCCAGCAGCCGTGGGTCGGCCGGCAGGTATTCATCCCGGCATCGCGCTTCGTGCTGTTCCGCACCCTGGTGATCAAGAACAACCCGCTGGGGAAATCCGTGCTGCGCGGCGCGTACCGGCCCTGGTTCTTCAAGAAGCGGATCGAGGAAATCGAAGGCATCGGCGTGGAACGCGATCTGGCCGGCTATCCGGTGATGCGCATCCCCGGGCGGCTGATGGACGGGAACGCCAGCAACGAAGAAAAGGCGGTGTTCAGCAGCTACAAGGAGCTGGTGACGCGCATTCGGCGGAACCAATCGGAAGGGCTGGTGCTGCCGAGCGATCGCGATGACAACGGCAACGCGCTGTACGATCTGGAACTGCTGGCATCGGCCGGCCAACGATCCCTCGATACAACGAAGATCAAGGATGGCTACGCCCGCGACATCGCCATGTCCGTGCTGGCCGACTTCATCTTCCTGGGCCAGAAGGCCGTGGGCAGCTTCGCGCTTTCGGACGACAAGACGGATCTGTTCGCTACCGCACTGGGCGCCTGGCTGGGCGGCGTCGCCGGCATCCTGAACCGGGATGTGGTTGGCCGGATGTGGGATCTGAACAGGTTCGATCCGGCCCTGCAGCCGACGCTGGTGCCGGGCGACATCGAATCCCCGGATCTGGAAGAACTGGGCGCGTACATCACGGCGCTGGCCGGTGCCGGCGCCCCGCTGTTCCCGGATCGCGAACTGGAAAACCACCTGCGGGGCCAGGGTGGCCTGCCGCTTGCGCCGGAAGAAGACGACGGGGATCTGGATGATCCTGGCGGCCTGGAACCCAATCCTGATGAAGATCCTGACGAGGATCCGGCTGGCGCCAGCTGATGAATGCCCTTTCCCAGTACTCGATCGGGCCGGCCGGGTTCACCAAGGCCCGGCGGCCGTCGTTCGAGGACGCGCTGCGCGCCATTGCTGATAGCCAGACGCCGGCGATCCGGCGGGCGATCCTGGGCGCTCTGGCATCAGCTGATCAGGCAACGATCAAAGCGCTGGCCGAAGCCATCCAGGCCGGCCAGGTGGGCACGGTGTTGGCCCTGCTGGGCCTGAACCAGATGGAAGCCCGGCTGGGCCCGGCTGTTGCCGAGATCCGGCAGACGTTGGCCCGAGCTGGTGCCCTGGCAGCTGCGAGCGCGCCGACGATCCCGCAGCTGGTGGGCCCGGATCTGACCATCACGTTCGATCTGTACAACCCGCGCACGCTGCAGTTCCTGGAACAGTACGAAATGGGGCTGATCCGCGAGATCAGCGAAACCACCCGTGCCGGCATTCGCCAGATGGTGACGGATGGCATCGTGCAGGGCCGGAACCCCCGGGCCGTGGCGCGCGAACTGAAGAAATCGGTGGGGCTGACGCAGCGCCAGGCTAAGGCGGTGTCGAACTTCCGTCGCGAGCTCGAAGACTTCCACCTGAAGCGATCCGCCGGGGCCTGGAATCTGGGCGGCAAGAAATCGAAGGCCCCGGGCGGCGCCGGGGTGTTCATGATCGATGAGGATGGCAACCCGCTTGATGGGATCATGCATCGCCGGCTGCGTGATTTCCGGTTCGATCGCAGCCTTCAGCGGGCCATGCAGACGGGCAAGCCGCTGACGCCCGAGCAGATCGACAAGATGGTCGATCGCTACCGCCAGCGGATGATCAAGTTTCGGGCCGAAACGATCGCACGCACCGAGTCCATGCGGGCGGTGAATCACGGCAACGATCAGGCGTGGCGGCAGGCAGCTGATCAGGGCATTGGCCGGGTGCTGAAGTTCGCACGCACGGCCGGGGATGAGCGGGTGCGGATCGGCCACCGACGCATCCCGAAGCTGAACGAAGGCGGCGTGCCGATCGATCAGCCGTTCATGACGCCCAGTGGCCCGAAGATGATTTCACCGTTCGGGATCGGCTGCCGGTGCACCGCGATCTACAAGGTTCTGGAATGATCTGGGCCTGGATGATCGAAACCTACCTGCTAGGCGTCGGGATCTTCATGGCGATCGCGGCCCTGTGCCTAGTCGCCGGATTGATCGCCCTGATCGTCTGGGCCGTCCGTCACTTCCGCAGCGACTAGCCCGATCGCGATCAGGTTCAGCGCCTGTACTGCGCTGGTGAGGGCCGTTCGGCCGGCTGCGGAAATCCCATCCAAGGAATCCAGCCCGCACGCTGCTTTGTGCAGCGCGTCGTACACCTGGTGATCGTCGATCTGCCGGCGGTCCATGGCTGGAACCTACCAGAACGCGCGAAGGCGCAACACCCGAGCATGGAGCCTTGCGGATGATGTACGCGACGGTTGCTGACCTGCCCGATTCAGTGCGGAAGCTGCTGGATACGGCGACCAGCCGCCGGCTGTTCTGGCGGTTGGTGAACCGCGAAGTGGAGAAGGGCGCATCATCCGCCTTGGCGTTCTCGCGCGCCTGGGCGGGCCTGGAGCGTGCGGGGTATGCCGAGCACCCGGATGGGTGCTGGCGGCGCTGTACGCCCGCCCAGAAGGCCGTGGTGGCCGAAACCACCCGCCTGGCCAAACTCAGCAAGCGGATGGTTGCCCTTGCCGCCCGCACCGCCGAAGCCACTGGCGCCCGGCCGCTGTACGTGAAGCGCCTGGTGCTGAACGGGGACGAGATCGTTGCCTGGGCGCGTGAGCAAGGGTTCACGTCGACCACGCCGGCTGAAGAACTGCATGTGACGGTGGCGTTCAGCCGGCAGCCGATTCCGTGGGATCGTGTGCCGCTGGCCGAAGACAAGCTGACGATCACGGGCGGCCGCCGGATGATCAAGCCCCTGGGCGATAAGGGCGCGGTCGTTCTGCGCTTCGAGGATTCCCGCCTCACTGCCCGGTGGCAGGCGTTCGTTGACGCAGGGGCCAGCTGGGATCACCCCGGCTACCAGCCGCACGTCACCATCACCTACAGCTTCCCGCCCGATCTCGATCCCCGCATCATCGCCACCTATGCCGGCCCGATCGAGCTTGGCCCAGAGATCGCGAAGGAACTCGATCCCGATTGGCACACGCGGATTGTCGAGAAGTACAACCCGCACCAGCCGCGCGATCGTGGCGGCCGGTGGACCGCCGGTGCCGGGGCTGGTTTCAACGCGCCGCAGCTGGGGGGCAAGCCTGATCCGTTCCTGGTGAAGGAACCGCCGGTGGCGACCGAGATCGATGGGAACGCCAACGCGGAAGACGTGGCGGTGTTCACCAGCGACTTCGAACCGGGCGCGGAACTGAACGGGGTGCCGTTCGAATCCTGGCAGCCGCCGACCACCCAGGCTGGCTGGGCCGGTGTGGACGGCCAGAAGGCCCTGGACGAACCGCCCATGCCGGAGATCACGGGCAAGCGGCCGGGCAGCGGCGTGATCGTGGAAGAACCGGATGGCCGGGTGTGGCTGATCGAGCCGACGAACCACTTCGGCGGGTATGAGCACACGTTCCCGAAGGGCGGGATCGAGGCAGGACTCAGCCCGCAGGCGAACGCGATCAAGGAAACCTGGGAAGAGTCCGGACTGAAGGTCGAGATCACCGGGTACGTGGGCGATTTCGAGCGCACCACATCCGTGGCCCGCTACTACACCGCGCGCCGCACGGGTGGCACGCCGAAGGATCACGGCGAAGAAAGCCAGTCCGTGAAGCTCGTGCCCCGCGGGGAACTGGCCGACTTCGCCACGCACAACGCCGACGCGCCGATCATCGCCACGTACCTGGGCGTGGGCAAAGCCGCCATCAACCTGGCGCAGGTCGATGCCCGGGTGGCGAAGGCGAAGGGTGGCAACTGGAAGAAGCAGCTGCGCGCGCCTTCCGGTAGCCCGATTGGTGGCCAGTGGGTGGCCTACGGTGCCGGGGCGCTGGGAGCGGCCGTGGCCGCCATGGGCGAGCCCTTGAAGCTGCAGACGCTGCAGGGCGCGAACATGCAGCACCCTGACATCGTGAAGGGCAACAAGCTGGCGGCCTTGTACGAGGAAAAGGCCAATGCCGGTGACTACCAGTTCTTCAAGGATCTGGAAGCATCGGGCGCGGCCCCGAAGGCCTCGAAGGGCACATACAGCAGCAAGACGCACGCGAACTATCAGGAGGCCAAGGCGTACGCCCAGGCCAAGCACCGGGCGGCCATGGGCGCTGCACCGACAGCCGGCGGCTCGATCAAGCCGGCCGGCAAGCAGGCGGGCGAACCGGAGGTGGCGCTATCGTCGCTGAACAAGGTGGGCCCGAAGCCGGGCGGCACCGCGAAGGGCGGGCTGTACGAGGACGCGGACGGCCAGAAGTGGCTGGTCAAATCGTACGACACGGCGGATCAGGCCCGGCAGGAAGTCCTGGCCGCGTCGCTCTACCAGGCGGCCGGCGCATCCACCCCGGAAATGAAGCTGATCGATACAGGCGACACGTTCGGCCCGAACGGCGTGGGCGTGATGTCGAAGTGGGAAGACGGCCTGGAGTTTCACGGTCCGTCCAGTTCCCAGTGGGCGAACGCGAAGCTGATGGCGCAACCGGATTTCGCGGCCGACGCCTGGCTGGCGAACTGGGATGTGACTGGACTCGGCCACGACAACATCGCGTTCAACACCGCCACCGGGAAGATGATGCGCGTCGATCCCGGCGGATCTCTCGAGTACCGGGCCATGGGCGGCAAGAAGGGCACCGCCTGGAACAAGCAGGCCAGCGAATGGGACACGCTGCGCGATCCCAAGGTGAACACCCAATCCGCCGCGATGTTCGGCGATATGACGGATGCTGGCCTGAAGAACAGCGCGATGAAGGTCGCTGCAGTGGATGACGCCACGATCAAGGCGATCACCGCCAAGCATCTGCCTGAAGGCCAGGCCTCGAAGATGGCCGACACCCTGATCGCGCGCCGGGATGCGATCGCCGCCAAGGCCGGGATCGACGTCGACCACGCCAAGGCGCCAGGCAAGCTGGATGACATCACCCTGGCCAGCCCGGCCGCCAAGGCCGCCAGCCCAGCAGCTGGTGGCGCGGGTGCGATCGACGCGATGAAGCCCATGGAGGCCGCCGACTTCCCGAAGTCGACCACGGCCGGCTTCTACGCGAACCAATCGGCCAAGCTGGTGGCGGCCGCGAAGGCCGGCGACATCGAGACCGTGCAGAAGCTGGCGGCCTACGAGCCGAAATCGATCAAGGCCCAGAAATCGACCAACTACCAGGCGTTCAAGAACCAGGCCGATCAGGTGCTGGCGTCGATGGAAACGAAGGCTGCGGCCGTGCCGGCCAGCATGGGCCCGGGTGCCAAGCCGGCTTCCGGCCCGCAGGCCCCGGCGAAGATCGGGCCCGCACCGGGGAAGCTGGCGGTGAATCCGAAGAACAAGGACGCGGCACCGATCCAGAAGAAGTACGACCAGGTGCATGCCCTGGGCGAGGCCGGCGATGTGGATGGGCTGATGGCCCTGATTTACAGCACCGCCACCAGCGGCAAGGCGATGGCCAAGAAGGCCAACGAATGGCTGGTGCACCACGGGTACGAGCCGAAGGCGTTCGCGGGCATGAACGTGAAGGCAGACCCGAACAAGGGGCTGCATACAGCGACGGTCGCGGTAGCGGGTGCCACACCCAAGCCGGCGGTTTCGCAGGCGCCGAAGATCAAGGCCGCCGCGGCCGCGCCGAAGCCGGCGTTCAAGCCCGATCGGATCAGCGAACCGGGCATGGATTTCGTGAACTGGAACGGGCCCGGCCAGGGCCTTTCCAGCGTGCCGGAAGTGAACGCTGCGAACGCCCAGGCGGTGGCGGCGATCCACGCCACGGCGAAGGGCGGGGATTTGAAGGCACTGGACAACCTGACGTTCCCCGAACTGGACAAGGCGACGAAGCAGCCGACCGGGAAGCAGCTGTCGATGGCCGATCATCCATCGCAGCATGTGAAGGGCTACCTGGCGCAGGTTCGATCGGAGATCGATTACCAGCTGCACCCCCCGAAGACGGCGACGATCACCGAAGGCGGGGTGTGGGATGGCCTGAAGCACCAGGTGCCGACGTACTCGGGCAAGCTGGACGATGCGAGCCTGGCTGCGGCTGGGCTGGACAAGCTGGGGAAGTACGTGGTGGCCGGCGAACCGGGCGTGGTGCCGAAGCAGGCCCTGGCCGATCTGAAGCCGTTCAAGGCGAAACAGACAACCTACGCGGCGTCCAGCAAGAAGGCGTATGCGGCCATGCCCAAATCCGCCCAGAAGGCTATCGTTTCCTACACCGGCAACGGGTACCAGAACATCAATGGCGGGCTTTGGGAGGGGAACCCAAGCGGTGCAGCCCTGGCCGCCGGCAGTGCGATCAAGACGCACGGCGTGGCGTTGACGCCAGGCACCATGCTTTCCCGGAAGATCAACCTGGGTGAAGCCGATAAGGCGAAGCTGATGAAGGCCCAGGGGAAGGTTCTGCAGGAGCCGGCGATCAGCAGCACGTCGATCACGCCAGGCACGTGGAACGGGAACGTGCAGTACAAGATGACGGTAGGCGAGGGCGTGAAGGGCCTATATGTTGGACCGGGCACGGGAATTTCGCAGCATGCGGGCGAGAACGAGGTTCTCCTTCCGCCAAACACCAAGATGCTGGTTCAGAAAGTCACGCCAAAGGCGAAGATCGATGCGGATGGATTCGGCGGCAGCACGCTTGTTGAAGTGCTGATCCTGCCGAACGCATAGGAAGGTGGCCATGGAACGGGATCTGGATAGCGAAAAGCCGCGTTCATCCGGCTGGCACATCGCGCTTGATCGCCAGGATGTGGACCCCGACGAGGCGGCCTACCTGGGCGACCCGGAGACGATCACCAGCCTGCTGGCATCGTTCAATTCGGATGTGATCGAGCGCCAGAAGCAGGTTCAGGCCGGCAGCATGCAGTTTGATGCGGCGATGGGCATGGATAAGGAAGCCTGCTACCGCATGGCCGACATCCTGCTGGGCAAGGTGCGGGGCTTCACGCCGATCGGGGCCTGGAACGTGGATGGCGAGATCGCCACCCATGCTGCCGCCATGCTGGGCCTTCAGCAGGGCCCAGATCCGCGGGAAACGATCGCTGCCGCCTGGGGCATGCACCTGTACCTCGTCTACGGTGCCGCCGAGCAGGCAGCTGATGGGGCGCCGGATGAAGCGTGGCAGGCCAGCATCAACAGCGCGAACAATCTGATGCGTGCCGTTTGCCTGGGCCTGAACCGGCCGGATGCCGAGGATCTAGCAGACGACGAAGGATGATGTAGGAAATATCCTTGACCTGCAGCAGCGAATCGGTATCCTTCAGGCAATCCAAGCCCGTGCGTCCGCGAACGGGCTTTTTCGTTGGCGGGGTGGCGCAGTCCGGTAGCGCGCTTGGCTCATAACCAAGAGGCCGGTGGTTCGAATCCACCCCCCGCAACCATCCTTCGGCAGTTCGCGGCCCCGATCTACAGGGGCTGGATTGACACGGCAGAGATATACGACCATTTTAATTAAATGGAAGTTGTTCTGATTGCCTCAGAGATATTGGCAAACGTGACAGCTGCTGCCACAGGCGTGGCCGCGATCCTCTCAGCTGCAGCCGCAGCATTTAAAAAAGATCTCGAAATGGTTAATTTTTGAGTGATTTCCGTACGTTGACCTAGCCGCCGTTCGCGGCCTTGGCCCGATGGCGGAATAGGCAGACGCGGCGGGTTCAAAACCCGCTCCCCGTGTAGGGAGTCCCGGTTCGATCCCGGGTCGGGCTACCACCATCAACATCCCAGATCCCGCGGTTCATAGAGCCGAAACAGGCAGGCGCCCCCCATCCGCCTGCCGTTTGGCGTTGGATCGCGGGGTGCCCTTCAAGCGCAGTGGAGCTAGGCGATGCCCGAGCAATCGGCCGCGCACGTGCACGGCACGATCCTGAAGGCGGACGACGATCAGCACCTGGTGTGGGGCTGGGCGTCCGTGATCGAGGAAAACGGCCAGGCCGTGGTCGATAGCCAGGGCGACGTGATCGGCGTCCAGGATCTGATGGATGCCGCCCACGGCTTCATGATCGACACCCGCAAGGGCGGGATCATGCACGCCACCCGCGATGGCAGCGCGATCAAGATCGGCGAAGTCGTCGAAAGCATGGTCCTCACCAAGGATCGCCAGGAAGCCCTGGGCATCGATCTGGGGAAGGTCGGTTGGCTGATCACCATGAAGGTCCACGACGACGCCGTTTGGAAGGCGATCAAGGGCGGCGAACTGCGCGCGTTCTCGATCGGCGGCCGCGGCGTGCGCGTGCCGATGCAGGAGGGCTGATCGCATGCCCCGCCAACGCCTCACGAAGCTGCGCTTGGACGAAGTGTCCCTCGTAGACGTTCCGGCCAACGCACAGGCCGAAATCCTGATCGCCAAGCGCCGCGACGGCAACGGCGGTCATTCCCCCAACTCCAACACGGAGGAACACGGCATGACCGTTGAGGAACTGTCGAAGAAGCTCGAAGAAATGGAAGCCCAGGTCGCCGATCTGACCAAGCGGGCTGACAAGGCCGAGGCCGACAAGAAGAAGGCCGAGGATGATCTGGCCGCCATGCAGAAGCGGGCGGAAGACGCCGAAGCCGAGGTCGCCAAGGCGAAGGCCGGCGATGGCGATGGTGACGGTGGCGACGACCACATCCTGAAGGGCCTGGACCCGGCGGTTCGCAAGTACATCGAAGACCTGCGGGCGGATGGCGACGAGAGCCGCGAGGCGATCGCCAAGATGGCGGACGAGAAGCTCACGGACGAGTACGTGGCCAAGGCCGGCGCCTTCACGAACCTGCCGGGCATTGTGGCGAAGGACTTCGGCCCGGTGCTGAAGCGCGTCCTGTTTACCGCCGATGAGGCCGATCGCAACGCGATCCTGGACGTGCTGGCCAAGGCGGATGCGGCGATCGAGAAGGCGCTGACAACCCCGTTGGGCCAGACCGATCCGGTTGAGAAATCCGATGCGGAATCGCAGCTGGAGACGAAGGCGCACGAGATCGCGAAGCGCGATGGAGTGACGTTCGCCAAAGCCTACCAGCAGGCAATGCACGACAACCCCGAGCTTTACCAGGAGTACCTCAACTCCAAGAAATCCTGATCGGCGGCGCCGATCCTGTAGCCGGTGCAGATGAGCCGGTAACGGCCCGAACGTGCCAGTGAAAGGAAGGAGCACGGAATGGCTACCTATCAGGCCAAATCCTGCATTTCGCTGAACGCCGCCGCGGATCTGAGCGCAGGCCAGTTCCACGCGGTTCGGCTTTCGGCGGCGAAGACCGTTGCCCTGGGCAGCACTGCGGGTGAACCGATCATCGGCATCCTGCAGAACAAGCCGGCAGCCGCCGGCCAGGCCGCCACGGTGGCCTTTGCCGGCACCACCAAGGCGGTGGCCGGTGCTGCTGTCAGCGCCGGTGCGCAGCTGAAGGTGAACGCCAGCGGCCGGCTGGTCGCGGCAGCGGCCGGCACCACGAACATATCCGACGCGGGGACCGCGAGTGACCCGCTGATCGGATCGAACGTCGTGGGCATCGCGCTCGAAGCCGCTTCTGGCAATGGCGTGGTGTTCGAAGTGCTGCTGACGCACAGCGGCGCGGTACCGACCACGGCGGCCTGATAGGCCGGCGCGAACACGGCAGCCAGCAGGCGGCCTGATCCCCCAAAACCAAATCGTTTGAAAGGAGGCCAGCGCCATGCCGCAGCCGACCCCCAGCGACGTTCATGTGAACACGCCGCTGACGAACATTTCGATCGCGTACGTGCAGGACGCTTCGATGTTCATCGCCCGGCGGGTTTTCCCGGCCATTCCGGTCCAGAAACAGTCGGATCTCTACTTCACCCACGATCGCAGCCACTTCATGCGCGATCAGATGGAGAAACGGGCCCCGGGCACCGGGTCGGCGGGCACCGGCCATGGCGTCGGCACCGACTCCTACCGCTGCGACGTGTGGGCGCTTCACGAGGATGTGGACGATCAGACCCGGGCCAACGCGGACACCCCGCTGGCGCCCGACGAAGATGCCACCACCCTGCTTTCCGAAGCCCGCATGCTTCGGATGGAGAACGAGTTCGTCACCAACTACATGACCACCGCGAAGTGGGGCAAGGACATCACCGGGGTTTCCGGTACGCCCAGCACCGATGAGGTCAAGCAGTGGAACGACGCTACCTCCACGCCGATCGAGGACATCCGCCAGTACAAGACGTACGTTCAGCGGCTGACCGGCCGGCGCCCGAATGTTCTGGTGCTGGGCCAGGAAGCCTACGATGCCCTGGCGGATCATCCGGACATCATCGATCGGATCAAGTACAGCGGCGGGATCGGCAACGATACCCCGGCTGAAGTGACGCCGCGGCTGCTTGCCCAGGTGTTCGAGCTTGAAGAAGTGCTGGTGGCCGGCGGCGTGCAGAACACGGCGGCGGAAGGTGCCACGGCGGCCTACGATTTCATCGTGGGCAAGAAGGCGCTGTTTTGCTTCCGCCAGCGTTCCCCGGGCCTGCGGAAGCCGAGCGCCGGCTACATCTTCGAGTGGAACGGCTACCTGGGTTCCGTTCAGGGCCAGCGGATCCTCCGGTTCCGAATGGATCACCTGAAAAGCGATCGGGTCGAGATCGAAGCAGCGTTCGACATGAAGCTGGTGGCGGCCGATCTGGGCGTTTACTTCGACTCGATCGTCGCCTGATCGGCGGGCTGATCGCACAGCAAATCAACGGGGCGGGCATCCTTCGGGGTGCCCGCCTTTTTCTGCACCTGACCGCAGATTCCTGATCGCACCCGCACGGAGGGCCCGATGGCTTACCCCACCCCGATCAGCGCGCACCGCGTCGATTTCGAAGGCGCGAAGTTTGTCGCCAACAAGCCCCTGACGCTGAATGGCAAGCAGTACCAGCCGGGCGATCCGATCCCGGATGGGGTGATCCCGCCTCGTCGTGCGCGGCAGATGTTCGAGCAGCGCAAGATCACCGTTCAGCTGCCGAAGCCGGATGCGCCGGCCGAAAAGGCCCCGGCGAAGAAGGCGGCAGCCAAGAAGCCGGCGGCACCGAAGAAGGCACCTGCGGCGAAGAAGCCGGCAGCTGCCAAGAAAGCTGGCGGCCGGAAGAAGAAGGCCCCGGAATCGGCCGAGACCGCCCCCAGCAGCGCGGAGAAGGCACCGGCGGCTACGGAGGCCCCCGACACCCCGGCGGAGGCCCCCAGCGGCGCTGAGAACCCGGTGGGCGGCTACACGGTCGAGAACGGCTTCAAGGCCGTGCACCGCCACTTCGGCAACTGGGATGTGATCGGCCCGGATGGCCAAAAGGTCAGCGGCCCGCACAAGCGCGATCAGATCGAACACCTGATCGTCTAAGGCCGGCCGTGTACCTGGACGCCAACACCCACCCTGAAGCGCCGCTGTTCGGCGTGTACGACCTCGCCAACGGCTACTGGGTGCCGGCCGTGCAGCGCGTCGATACCGAACAGGGCCTGGCGATCTGCTACCTGGGCCGGGACTCCGCAGCTGATGCGCGGGCCCACGGCAATGGCCGGTTCCACGTAGCCGATGGCTGCGTGCTCTACGAACGGCCGGGCACCTTCGTGCTGGCCCTGGCGCCGGGTAGGCACAGGCCCCAGGGCTGGGACCCCCGCGCGCTCTGGCAGCTGGCCGAGACGCGGCGCCGGCCGCGGGAAGGGGTTCAGCAATGACGTGGACATACACCGGCACGCCGGGCACGAGCACCGCGGAAGAACGGCGGGATGCCGTGCGGGATCTCGTGGGCGATACGGACACCAGCGATCAGCAGAGCACGGATGAATCGATCGCGTTCGCGCTGGGCCAGACCCGCGACAACGTGTTCGGCGCTGCCAGCATCATCTGCCGGCAGATCGCCGCCAAGTACGCGCGCCTGGTGGCTACCTCAGTGGATGGTGCCAGCCAGGCGTTGGGCGAACGCCAGAAGCACTACAACGATCTGGCCCTGGATTACGCCAACCTGGCGAAGGAAGGCGCCGCCGGCATCCTGCCGACGCCGCACGATGGCCTGGTGAGCACCACCGCTGAATCCGACATCGAGGCCGTGTTCAGCATCGGCATGCACGATCGCACGGATGGCGGCGTGACCACGCTTGAGGATCTGCAGGAAGAATGAGCCTCGATCCGAAGGTGTTTGCCGAACTGGGGCGCGGCGTCGGCCAGGCGGTCGATCTGCGCCAGGTGGCGCGCGGGACGTACGACGCCCAGACGGATGCGTTCACCGGCGACACGACGGCCACCACCCCAGTGCGGGCGATCATCCAGACGCGAACCCGCCGGTACGAGAACGGCCAGCTGGTGACGATCGAAGACCTGCGGGCGTTCATCGTGGGCGATGGCCTGGGCGTGGAGCCTGAAGAGGGTGATGTGCTGATCGACGGTGCGGACGAGTACCGGATCCTCACCAGCAAGGTGGTGAAGGCTGCCGGCCTGGTGGTCGGCTACAGCTGCACGCTGGAACAGTAGGCCCATGGCCAAGGTGTCGTTCGACATCAGAGCCATCGAAAAATGGGTGGGCAAATCCAAGAAGCGGATGGTGCAAACCGCCCAGGAATCGACGGCTGAAGCCGGGGCCCGGGTGATCGAGCGCACGCCGGTGGATACAGCCTTCGCCCGGAATAACTGGTTCCCGACGCTGAACGGGCAGTTCACGGCGGGCGGCGGCGGCGCGGTCGTCGCCAGCGTTTCCTTCAGCGGGATGAAGCTGGGCGATCGCCTGGGGCTGGTGAACAACACCGAATACATCGTGCCTCTGGAATACGGGGCCAGCGGCCAGGCGCCCGAAGGGATGGTTCGTGTGACCGCTGCCGAATGGCCGGTGATCGTTCGGGAAGTAGCGATGAGGATCGGCCGTGGCTGATTGGTTCCAGATCCGGGCGGATCTCCGCGCCACGCTGATGGCGATCGGCAGCCTGCCGACCCAGTTCGCGCCCGAGAACCGGAAGTTCGATCCCGTGAACGGCGACCCGTTCGTGGAAGAAGCGATGATTCCCGTGCAGGAACGGCCGGCCGCCACGGGCACGATCGAGCAGCAGGGCATCTACCAGGTGACCCTCGTCTACCCGGTGCAATCGGGCACCAAGGTGCCGGAAGACATCATCGACGACATCCTGGCCGCGTTCCCGCCCGCGTCCAGCCACGGCGCCACCGTGCGCGTGGATCGGTCCGAACGGGGCCGGGCGTTCTTCGACGGGCCCTACTACCGGCTGCCGGTTTCGATCCGGTGGCGGGCGTACTCCACCTACTAACCACCCAGCAGCGATGCCGCGCCGTGCGGCATGAAAGGAGGGCCAAATGGCTATTGCCTCTGGCGCGAGCGTCGGCATTTCGTACGTCAAGGAAGTCACGCGGGACATCACCCCGGGCAGCCCGACCATGAAGGAGCTGCGGACGACCAGCCGAAACATCAACCCGGTTAAGGGCGGCCTGCAATCGAACGAGCGCCGTTCGAACCGCCAGGTGCAGGATTTCCGGCACGGCTTCCAGCAGGTGAACGGCAGCCTGGTTTTCGAACTGGGCATGTCCGATTACGACGACATGATCGAAGGCGCGATGGGCAGCGCGCCGGTGGCCGGCGTGACGACCGGCACCACGTCGCTGGCCGCCGTGAACGGCAGCAGCCAGTTCACCCGTGCCGCGGGGTCGTTCGTGACGGACGGGTTCAAGCAGGGTGATTGGATCACCACCACCGCCATGAGCCAGACCACCACCTACTTCATGATCACGGCGGTGACGGCCACGGCGTTGACCGTAACGCCCGCGCCGGCTGATCACACGGCGGCCGCTGCCGAGGCGATCGCGGTGCAGGGCCGTACGTTCGACATCGGCAGCACGCTGACGACGTTTACGTTCGAACGCCGGTTCACGGACATCACCCAGTTTCAGCCGTTCCGCGGCTGCGCGATCAACAGCATGTCCGTCTCGGTTCAGCCCGAGCAGATCGTGACCACCACGCTGGACATCCTGGGCATGTCGTTCGGGAAGCTGAATGGCGTAAGCCTGGGCGCACCCAGCGCCGCCACGTACACCAGCCCGTTCAGCGCGTTCGATGGCGGGTTGTTCGTGAACGGCCAGGAAATCGCGGTCGTCACCGGCATCGATTTCAACCTTCAGAACGGCCGAGCGCTCCAGCCGGTGGTGGGGCGTACCACCAGCCCGGATGTTTTCGAAGGTACGGCCACGATCACCGGCACCGTGAACTTCCTTCTGCAGGATGCCACGGTGATCGGCTACTTCGAGGACGAGACCGAAATCGATCTGGCGCTGCGCCTGGATGAACTTGGCGACGCCGCCGATTTCCACGCCCTGTACCTGCCGCGGATCAAGCTGAACGCGGGTGATATGGACCCGCCGCAGGAAGGCCCGATCGTGGCGACCGCGCCGTTCCAGGCGCTGTACGACGCCACGAACGACACCACGCTGCGCTGGCAGATCGCCAACGCCTCCTAACCGTTGAGCGCCCCGGCCGAGCACCGGGGCGTTCTTCCGTCCTGACCAGATGAACAACGGAACGGTGCCCGGGCGCCGGGGGGCGTGTTGGTCAGGCACGCCCCCCACTGCCCTAAACTGACCAACCCTGACCGAAAGGCCAAGAACATGAACCAGACTCTGGATCTTGCATCCCTCAAGACGTCCGATGGGGAAGCCAGCCTGCCGCTGCCGCTCGAGCTCCCGAACGGCGAAACGCTTGCCGGTACCGATGGCCAGCCTGTCACGCTTCAGATCATCTCCGTGGATGATCCCCGGTACCTGAAGACCCAGCGGCGGATCATCGACGAACAGCTGACGAAGTCGAAGCGCAAGCGCGGTGCGCAGATGAACGCCGCTGAACTGGCGCGGCAAAACGTGCGCCTGGTGGCGGCAGCCGTCGTCGGCTGGTCGAACAACTTCGTCGTTTCCGGGGAGCCGTTCGCGTATTCGGCCGAGAACGCCGAACGGATGATGGAAGATTGGCCGTTCATCCGTGAACAGGTGGATGAAGCCATCAACGACCGCGCCCGTTTTTTCAAGGGCTGATCGGGGAACTTCTGGATTACGCCCGCTGGTACTTCGAGCGGGCGCTATCTGACGCCGGCGGGCCTTCGTCTGATTCTGCGCACCTGCGGCAGGCGGCGAAGGCCCGCGGCTTGGATCTGGATGTGGGGGAGCCGGAACCGGATCACCCGGATCTGGTCATTCACATCTGGGCCTGGTTCCTCGATCTGCACGCGGCCCGCGCCGGTGGCGGCATGGGCCCATCCGGGATCACCTACGAAGCGATCCTGGCCTACCAGCAGGTTACTGGCACGATCATCCGGCCGTGGGAGGCCCGGGCGATCAAGGCCATTGATGGCGAATACCTGGCGATCGTTGCCGAGACCCAGGAAGAACGCCGGAAGCGCAGGGAGCGGGAACGCCGCGCCCAGGCGCCTGCGCGCCGCTAGGCGGTGATCGCGCAGTACCCGAGCAGGAACAGCAGTCCGATCGAAATGATGAAGCCCGGCCGGGAAAGGCGGGCGGCCCAGGGTACGTGGCCGCACGCGGGGCACTTCATGGCCGTGTTGGCCATGGACTGGCCGCAGTTCGCACACCTCGCAGACACCTAAACACCTCCGTCTATCAGCCCTTTGACATGGGGGGCCGGTCGGGGGTCGCAAGGAGTGGCCCCACCGTTGACCGACCTTTCCAGACTGGGATTCGAAGTCGATACAGCCGACCTGCGCAAGGGGGCGCAGGATCTGGATCGATTCCGGCGCTCGTCCGATCAGGTCGTTCAATCGAACCGCCGGATCGAAACATCGATGTCCCGGCTGGAACGCCAGATGGGGACCGTCACTGGTGCCCTGAACCTGGTGAAGAACGCCCTGATCGCCTACGGGGCGGTGCGGATCGGCCAATCGATCACGAACACGGCGATCGCGTTCCAGAGGATGGAAACTACCCTGCGGTTCGCCACCGGCAGCATGCAGGGGGCTACCCAGGAGATCCAATTCCTGCGAAAGGAATCGGAACGCCTGGGGCAGGATTTCCTTACCGCTGGCCGGGCGTACAGCAAGCTGGCGGCCGCCGGTTCCGCCCTGGGGCTTTCCACCACGGAGATCCGCAAGACGTTCACAGGCGTGAGCGCGGCGGCCACCGTGATGGGCCTTTCGGCGTTCGAAGCCGAAGGCGCGTTCAACGCCCTTCAGCAGATGCTGGCCAAAGGCAAGGTGCAGGCCGAAGAACTGCGCGGCCAGCTGGGTGAACGCATCCCGACCGCGATTGCTGATGGCGCGGCCGCCATGGGCATGTCCGTTCAGCAGCTTTCGAAGGCGCTGGATAACGGCGAAGTCGATGCCCGCAAGTTCGTAACCCGCCTTTCCGCCTACTGGGTGGAGAAGTTCGGGAACCAGATTCCGAAGGCCAGCGAGAACGCGAACATCGCGATCACGGACTTCGGGAACGCCGTTCAGGAAGTGCAGCTGGCGGTAGCCCGATCCGGGTTCCTTTCGGGGCTGACAGTCGGCCTGGAGAAGGTAGCCGGGCTGCTTACCGATCCCGGCGTGATCCAGGGTGCGCAGACGTTCGGCCGGGCCATTGGCGATGCCTTTGTGTTCATCGCGGAGAATGCCGAGACCGTGCTTCGGGTCTTCGCCGCGATCGGCGGTGCCCTGAAGGGCGCGGCTGCCGGCGGCGCGTTCGGCCCGCAGGGCGCGCTTGTCGGCGCACTGGTCAGCGGTGCGGCCGGTGCTGGATCGCCCGAGATCTTCGAACTGATCATGGGCGGTGCGGAAGAAGCCGGCAGGTCCGTGGACGATCTCCGGGCCGAGATCCAAAGCCTGGAAATGGAGCTCACCGAAGCCGCGGCTACGCAGGAGGCGTTCGGCGACGCGGCGATCGGCGTTTCGTCCGATATTCTGCGCATCCAGGTGGCGCTGGCGCGGACCCGGGAAGAACTGGCCCAGATGGAATCCGCCATTGGCGATGGCGAATTCATGGATGCCATCGTGGGCAACGGCGGTGGCGGCATTGGCGGCGGCTCTGGCCCGGCAGCGGCTACGATCGAGTACACCAAGGCCCAGGATACGGCCCTGGGCAAGCTGCAGCAGCAGGCGGCGCTGCTGAACGTCGTGGGCATCGCGCAGCGCAAGGTGACGGCGCTGATCGATACGGGATCGGCCAGCCTGGGCGACGCCATCAAGATCGCGCAGGGGCACATCACGTCCCTCACCAAGCGCCAGCAGCTGGTGCTGCAGCTGGTGGCGGCGATCGAGAAGGAAGAAGCCGCCCGGGCCAGGCGCATCGCGCTGATGGAGGCCGAGCAGGAAGAACAGGACGCGCTGGCCGATGCGGATGCCGCGGCCATCCAGGCGTCGGAAGATCAGCGTGTGGCGCTGACCACGCTGATGGCCGAAACCAAGCGTTCGGTCGAAGAGAACGAAAAGCTGGCTGAAGCCTACGGGCAATCCACCCGTGAAGGCGACATCTACGCCCGCACGCTTGATCTGATGCGCCAGAACCAGCTGCTGAGTGCGTCGGCGGCGCGGGAAATGGCCACCGAACTCGTCGAGTCCGAGGAAAAGCTGCGCGCCATCCAGCAGGCGAACGCGGATCTGGAAGGGTTCTTCGATCAGACGTTCAACCGGATCGGCGAAGCGATCACCCAGGCGTTCGCGACCGGCGAAATCAGCGCGATCAACTTCGGGGACATCGCCAAGGGTGTTCTGAGCGAGGTGACGCAGTTCGCGTTGAAGCTGGCGGTGATCAACCCGCTGAAGAACATGCTGGCCGGCGGTTCTGCGCTTCCGACGCTGGGGACTCTGTTCGGCGGTGCTGGCGGCGCCGCGGGCGCTGGCGCGGGAGGTGCCGGCGGGATCTTTGGATCGATCGCGAACATCGGCTCGTCCGCCTTCAGCGCGTTCTCTGGTGGGACGTCCAGCCTGGCGTCGTCATTCGCGCTTTCCGGTTTCGGGCAGACCATTGGGTTGTCTTCTGCCCCGGTTTTCGGGCTGGGTGCTTCCGCTGCGGGCGGGGTCGGCGCCGGTGCTGCTACAGCTGGTGCAGCCGGATCGTTGACTGCTGCTGGTTCGGCGCTTGTGGCGGCCGCCCCGTACATCGCGATCGCGGCTGCCGCCATTCCGTTGCTGATGGGCACCGGCCTGTTCGGCGGCTCCCCGTCTTCGGGCCCGGTCTCGATCGCCCACTTCGCGCCGTTCCATGACATCGATCCGATCGACTATCACGATCGGCCGTTTTCCGGGAACAACGGCGTATCGGATGCCCAGGCCGAACAGGCGATGCGGGGCATCACTGAAGCGATCATCGACATCCTGCAGCAGACCGCCGAGCGGTTCGATGCGATCGTCGATAACACGCTGACGTTCCGGGTTGCCAACTACCAGAGCCCGGAAGGGGGCAATGCCGACGATCGGATTGCCGGCTACGAAGTCAACGCCTTCATCCAGGACTCGGCCGAGCAGCGGATCGCGGAAGGGCTTTCCGAAGAACAGGCGATCTTCGAGGCCCTGAAGTTCGCGGTTCAGGAAGCCTTTACGTTCGACAACGCCGCGCTGACCGAAGCGGCGATGAACACGGCCGCGACGACGACCGATGAACTGCTGGCTGATCTGGAGTTCGCGAAGGAACTTTCCGATCTGCGCATCGCGATCCGGGATCTGGGCGACGTAATCGATAGCAACACGCTGGCGACAGCGCGCTTGCAGATGCAGCTGGAGAACCAGGCGGACGAGTTCGCCCAGGCGGCGGTGGAACCGATCGCTGAGGCGATCGCCAAGGCGCTGGAACTGTTTCCGGCGATCGAAGGTACCGAGCGCGTCAACGCCGATGGGACGCCGGCCAACGACAACAGCGGCTATACCGGCAGCCCGCTCAGCGTCGATACCGCCGGCCGGGTTCTGGTGCCGGAAGAGAACGGCATTGGCGGCGGGACTTTCGACTATGGGTTCCAGTTCGAGACTGAAGAGAACGACCTAACGCGGGTTGGTTTCTTCAACGCTGGTGATCAGCGGTTCGATGTCGAGCGCGTGAACTCGGATACGAACCGCGAAGGGATGGCGTTCGCGGTTTCGAACGAGGCCGGCGAAGTCGTTGCCACGTTCGATACGCTGGCCGAAGCCCTGGCCGGCGCGGGCGACGCGCTTTCCGAATACAGCACCGCGCTGGAAGACACCGAAACCACGCTGGTGCGCACGGCCGAAGAACAGGCCCGGTACGACGCGAACCTGGCGCGCGTGGGCTTCCAGATCGATGTGGCGAAGCAGAGCGTCCAGGATCTGGTTGATCAGGTAACTGGCGATTTCGAGCCGGCTTTCCGTGGCCCGTTCAAGGAGGCGCTGGAAGTCGGCCAGGCCAACCTGGACGCTCTCGAAGAACACCTGGTGGCGGTGAACGACGAGATCCAGGCGGCGAACGAAGCGTTCCCGGAACTGAACCAATCGCTGATCGATGTGACGCAGACGATCGCGGATGCGAACGCTGCGCTGCTTGAGAACCTGCAGAACGACTTCAACGACTCGATTCAGCAGCAGATCAACAACGCCACCGGCCTTGGCTCCATCAACTCGATCAACGCTCTTGTTGATGCCCGTGACGAGAACCTATCGGAAGCCGAAGCGATCGGCGGCAACACCGATCTGGTCAACCAGCTCTTCGAAACGCAGCTGCGGAACATCATCGAAAGCCTGGATGCGGCGACGCAGGCCAGCCTTCAGAGTTCTACCCAGATCACGGATCAGTTCGCGAACGATCTGATCAACCAGATCCTGGGCGGCCTGGGCGATGCAGCGGCGAACATCACGCTGGAATCCCAGGCGAACGCGATCCTGGAGAACTTGGCGATCCAGGATCAGATCGACGCGCAGCTGCGGCTGATCGATGCCCGGCGTTCTGAAGCCAATGCCGCGCGCAGTGCCGCAGATCTGGCCCGGCGGAATTCGGACTCTCTTACCAGTGCCGCGAACAGCCTGCTGCTGGATGCGACGCTTTCGCCGCTTTTCGTCCAGGATCGGCGGGATGAAGCCCTGCGGCAGTTCGATGCGGCGCTGGCCCTGGCGAACGATGGCACGCCGGATGATGAGGAAAGCCAGCGGGCGATCCAGGAACTGCCGGGCCTGGGGCGCAGCGCGCTGGAAGCCGCCCTGGCCTGGTACGGGTCGTCTACCGAATACAACGCGATCGCCGAGCGCGTGCAGCAGGGCCTGCTGACGACGGCGGCCAACCAGAAGACGATCGAGGAACAGCAGCTGGATGTGCTGCGCCAGATCGAACAGGAACTGGCCGAAATGGGTGTGGCGGCGAACGATAACAGCCAGCCCACCTTTATGGCCCTCAGCGATGGCCAGTACGTCAGCACCGGGGCCAATGGCGTGCCTGCCGGCCTCGATCTGGGCCGCCGGCCCGAAGACAACCTGCGGATCTACCAGATCCTGACTGCCGCCGGGATTGGCTACACGGGCGCCGGTGAAGGCCAAATCGGCGCCCTGCGGCGGGAAAACGATCTGGCGAATACGCTGCTGACGGCGGCGGGCTTTGCCGATGGCGGCGTGTTCGCCCGCGGCAACGTGATCCCATTCGCTCGAGGCGGGGTCGTGAGCCGCCCCACGCTGTTCCCGATCGGGCTGATGGGCGAAGCCGGCGCCGAAGCCATCATGCCGCTGTCCCGGGGGGCCGATGGGCGCCTGGGCGTCACCTCCGCGGGCGGCGGAGGGTTCGATCCCCAGCTGATCCAGGCGCTGATCCGGCGCTTCGATGTGCTGATCGATCTGATGGAAGAAGTGGTGGGCAACACCGGCCAGGCCGTGCGGCAGGGGCGGAACGTCCGGCGTGAAGAAGCCGGCAGCAGGGACGCCGCCTGATGACCTCGATCACCGGCGTTCAGACCATCTGGCTTCTGGAACTGGATGTGTACGTGGATGGGGTTGGCGAAAGCACGCTCTACTTCACGGACGCGATCCGCTAAACGACGAAGCCCACGGATACCCTGGCGAACGTGGCGTTCCAGCCGTTCCTGTTCGATCCCGGGGAAATGAACCGCAGCCTGTTCGGCCAAGGCACCACTTCCGGGCGGATCACGATCGGCATCGGGGATCTGGTCCTTGGCAACGATGATGGCCGGCTGGACGCGATGAAGGCGCACGGCTACGGCCGGCAGCTGCGCCTTAAATCGATCACGGCGATCGATCCCCAGGCGGTTCCGTACAACCAGGCGATCACACGGTTCATCGGGATCGTGGATCACATCGTGGCAGATGCGGACGAGATCACGCTGGTGATCCGCGATGAACTGAAGCGGCTGGATCGGCTGTTCCAGGAATCCAGCTTCCTGGGCACCAGTACCGGGCCCACCGGCATCGAAGGCGATGAAGCCCTGGAAGCGGTGCGCAAGCCCAGCTGCTGGGGCGCCGGCCTGCGGAACGTGCCGCTGACGCTGGTGAACTTCAGCCGGGAGTGCTTCGGCTGGAGCTTCGATAAGGACGGCAACCCGCGCCGCACCGATGGCATCACCGCGTTGCGGAACGGCGGCGCCACCTACGCGCTTTCGCTGGTTGATCACGTGGATCAGGCCACCCTGTTTGGGGCCAGCGTCACGTCGGGCACGGCCGATACCTGCCTGGCGGAATCGCTGCTGCGCACGGCCGGTTCGGTTTCGGCCGGGCTGACGGCGGACATCGATGTGGAGCCCGAGGTAACGAACCTGGCGCTGCGATCGGCCGAATTTGGGGATGCGGCGTGGACGAAGGTTCGGGCGACGATCACGGCCGATGCTGCGCTTGCCCCTGATGGGCTGACCACCGCGGACAAGCTGGTGGAGGATTCGACCGCGGCTGCCACGCACGTGATCGATCAGGCGGTGGCCATCACCCCGGCGGCGGCGGTGGCCGGTTCCGTTTACCTGCTGGCCGGCGAACGCACCCGGGCACGGGTATCCATCACCGGCACCAGCGGTTCGGCGCACACGGATGTGGATCTGGTGGCGGGAACCGTTTCGGCAGGCACCGCCAGCGGCGCGTACAGCGGCGCCATAGCCGAGATCGAGCCCGTGGGGGATGGCTGGTACCGGGTATCCATCTTGGCCACGACAGCGGCTGACAGCGCGATTTCGCTGCAGATCGAACTGGCCGATGGGGCGGGGGCCATCAGCTACGATGGCGATGGCGTTTCTGGTGCGTTCATCAGGGGCGCGATGCTGATCGAAGGCGCCGCCGTGCAGCCGTACATCCCGACCGAAGGGGTGGCTGTTACCCGCCGGGCCAGCGCAACGGCCGCGCGCGTGGCGGAAGCGATGCTGAAGGAACACGGCCTGCTGATCCGGCCGGCGTCGCTGCTGGAACTGGATCGCAAGGCCCCGTACGTGGTGGGCATCTACCTGAACGGGGATGAAACCATCCTTCAGGCAGTGAGCCGGGCGCTGACCAGCGTGGGGGCGCACCTGATCGATGATGAACTGAGCGACGTCTGGACGTACCAGGTGGGCCGGTTCGAGGCGCCCAGCGGCGTGCCGGTGAAGGACTTCGGCAGCTGGGAACCGATCGATGATAGCGCGGCGGCGCCCGAACTGCTGGCGACGGACGACGAAGGCCGCGGCGTGCCGGCCTGGAAGACGACCCTCTACTATTCGCCCAACCAGGAAGTGCAGAACAAGGATGCCCTAACCGGATCCTCGCTGGATGAGCGGGAGAAATGGAGCCGGGAATCCCTTTCGGTGGATACAGCTGGCGATACGGCCGTTCTGGCAAAGCACCCGAACGCGCCCAGCGCCGAACACCGCACCTTCCTGGCCTACAAAGCCGATGCCGAAACCGAGCTCGCGCGCCGTGCCGCCTTCGATAAAGTGGAAAAGCGCCGGGTGCGGCTGCCCGTTCACGTCGATCGATCCCTTCGCACCGATCTGGACGGCCGACAGGTGAACCTGGGCAACCACGTCCGGTTCGACTGGGGCCGGTACGGCGTGGATAGCACCAAGCCCCTGGTCGTCATCGGCGTGAGCGAAGAACGGGCCCAGGAGCTTGTGTTCTTCGACGTCATCAACGCTGACCACTGGTGATCCGATGGCCAATGTCATCATGGGGTATCCCAACCTGGTGAATCCCACGGCGCTGTACACGCCAACCATCCTACCCGGGTTCGGAAACTTTCTGCCCACACTGCCGGCAGCACACATCCTGGATCGCTACTACGGCATTCACGCCCGCACCGCGGGGATCACGGAAGCCGATACCCAGTTCGCGATCGATCTGGGTGTGGTGCGCACCATTCGCCTGGTGGCCATCCCGGACTCGAGCGTTTCCACCAAGGGCGAAGTGCGGGTCGTCGCCAGCAACGATCCGGCCTTCGGAACGCTGATCTACGATGGCGGTTGGGAAGACTACTGGACGGATTTGTGGCCGTACGGAACGCGCCCTTGGGGAATGCCGGACATCCTGACCAGCAAGAAGCCGTCCGCCGAGGATGTGACGCGCTACCCGAAGCAGTGGTTCAAGATTCTGCCCAGCCACGTGAATGCGCGGTACTGGCTGTTTTACTTCCGGGATACCGAGAACCCCGATGGGTTCCTGGATTTCAGCCGCGCGATGATCACGCCGGTGTGGGAGGCCTCCGTAAACCCGGTTTACGGCGACACTGCTATCGGCTGGGTATCCCGCACGAGGGTGCGCCGGGGCCCGAGTGGAGCGAAATACTTCAACCGTAAGCCGGGGCACCGCACCGCCTCCATGGCGTTCGATTTCCTGCCGCAGGATGAAGCGTTCGCCAACCCGTTCGAGATGGGCCGGATGCTGGATCTGGATGGCGAAGCCTTCCTGGTCTTTGACAAGGACGAGACCATCCACCTGGGCCGGTGGTCGTTTCACTGCAATCTGACATCGCTGCCCGAAGGCAGGTTCACAGGCCCTGGGCTGGTTTCCACCACAATCGAGATCGAGGAGATCCGCGGATGAGCACCCAGCAGTTCATCATCAATGGTCGGACGTGGACGTTCCCCACCGATCTTGAGGAAGACAAGTACGTCACGAACCTCCCGCTGCTGATCCAGGACATCCAGGCGGACACGGTTCGCAACATGGTCACGACCTCGACCGGCAGCCACACGCTCGGCAGCGGGACCGGTTCGCTGAACTTGGACGCGTCGATCCCCTATGTGGCCGGCCAGCACCTGCAAATCATCGACCAGGGCAACCCGAGCACGAACTTCGCACTGATCCGTGTCGATGCCGATGTGGCAGGCGGAACCACACTGACCTTCACGGAGCAGATCGTGTTCGGATCCGGCGTGATTTCCGCCTGGGACATCGTCACCTCCGGGTTTCAGGGACCGGTCGGGCTTCCAGGCGATGGTCGCGCCCAGGTTTCTAGCAACGACAGCACCCCTGGATACCTGTCGGTCAAGCTGATCGCCGAACCCACGAGCGGCAGCATCACGTTCACCGAGACCGTTGACGGCGGCGACGAGCGGCTGAACGCCGCCGTTTCCGACAAGTACACCGCCCGAATGATCGGGATCTCTTACGCAATGCGCAACTGAGGAGACGGAACCATGCCGTTGACAGACACGCCGGTCTGGCCGCAAGGCCCCAAGATCGGGACCGCCGTTTTGACGGGGGCGGAGACGAGCATTTCCGCGCCCGCGTCCGTTACCACCCTCGTCACCGCCGGGGAGAACGGAACCCGCATTGACGGGCTCTACGTGGGTCCGCGGGCGACCGTCACGGCAACGGCCGTCCGGTTCTTCCTATCGCAGGACAACGGGACGAGCTTGGTCTACCTGCCGCATCTGGACAAGGTCGTTCCGGCGCACACGATCGCCGACACGACCGCGAACGGCGGCGTGGTCAAGATCATCGATCTGTATTCGCAGACAGATTTCTTCGATCTGCCGGGCGGAGTCGGAGCGTCGGCCGTTCTGCTCGGCTGCACGATGGCCGTGGCGCTGGCCGGCGGCATGGCCTTCACGGCCTACGGGCACGACCTCTGATGGGCCTGGCAACCGTACCCTTGGGCGGCGGACCGACGGGGCTCCCGCCGGGGCACGTCCCGAGTGCCTCGTCTGGCGGCGGCCTGGAACTGAAAGCCCCGGCCTACGGCGATCTGGAACCAGGCGATCCGGTGTTTGTGAAGTCGACCGGCAAGCTGGAACGGTGCGGGCAGACGCGGGCGGCGGCGATCACGCACCAGAACGGGCAGACCTTCCACGTTGCCTGCCCTGGGTCTGCTTTCGACGCGCTTTGCAAGGTCGAGCCCGTCGTGGGTGGTGTTCGTATTGATGTTCACGAGTACGACCGCAAGAACAAAGTAGCAAGTTCGATTAGCCGCAGCATTACGACGGTTACAATCAACGGATACCACACATACACTGCATCCGATTGCAGTCCTGTTTGGGATGAAGTGCATGAGCGGTTGATTGTTTTTGTGTTGCTAAACAATGGAGCCGCTTATCGCGTCGGTGTTTTCAATATTGAGATCGCCAGCGATTGGCTTTCCATAACCGTCCATCAAGAAACGTCCACTGGGTATACTGCTCCGGGATTGCGTTACCTCAGTCGGGCACGGATCAATTACAATGATCCTAGCGGACACCGTGTGGTCTGTGCAGGTGAGGTTACTAACAGCAACCCGGTCATCATTTCGTCTGTAGTCACTTCTGCGACATCGGTTGCAGTGCCGGGGATTAGCAATGAAACTCCGAGCGGTTACAAGCCCAACACACAGAACTTTATTGAATGGTGTTCGGAACGTGGAACCGCTGGTGAATATGCACTTCTGACAACATCTGCCACTGGGCTTGTTCTGAGTTTTTCACCGAACTGGAACGGGCCGTACTCTTACGAGCAGTTTGTAATCAACAGCAACTCCACGGCGAGGGGCATTCAAGCCGCGTATGATCCCGACACAGAAATGATGATCATCGCGCGTGCAAGTTCAAATGTTACTGCCGGAGCGGGTTGGTTCTACACCGTTGTCGGTGAAGAAAACTCGGCGGGCATCGGCACGAGTATGCGTTGTTATGATCACACCGTCGAACGCATTAGATCCGGTAAGTTTGTCAGTATTCTTGATCAGGAAGGTGGGCCGCAGTTCTACGGCGCGTATCAGTATTTTGAGGTTGCTCGAAACGCGGTTCTGGCTTCAGAAACCTACGGCGGTTTTCAGTACACCAATACGAGCGGTAACACTGGATACTTTGAAATTCTGCCGTTTGGCGACGAAGACGCGATCCTGAACGTCATCAACTACAGCTTCAACTTCAATCCGGCATATAGATCCACGCTTGTTTCGCAGATGGCGGTTAGTGGCGTGTGTGCGGAGGCGGTTGCAGACGGTGCCGAGGCGACAGCTCTTAGTGCAGGCTCTGAGTATGAAGGGTTCACCGGCCTAACACCTGATAGGGAATTCACAGTCGGCGGGATCGGAAACTGGACGGCATCCACGGGATATTCCTACTACACAGGAGGCCCGTCAGCGGTCGCCACAGCCTACGCGCTCGACGCCACGAGGTTCTTCCCACGGGTCAACAAATTCGAAGCCGCGTTGCTGGCGGCATAGGGGGCGATCATGCAGACAGATCTTTATCACGTAATCGCCGATCCCACCGGCACCCCGGCGTTGGAAGGCGACGCGATCCCTCTGCCGAGCGAGTTCCGCAACGCGATGGGCGGGCCGGGCCTAACGCCCGAGTTGCTGTTCGACCTGTCCTGGCTGCACGAGTCCCTCCCGGCTTGGAACAACAAGGGGCTATGGCCATTGAACACCGTCCGTCCCGGCGCGGGCCTGGGGGAGCAGAACGCAGCGGTGCCGGTGAAGACGCTCGATCCGGTCGCGGGCGTGGTCACGTTTACCTATCCGGTCGAGAACATGGATCCGGCGGCCCGTTCGGCGGCGTTCGACGCGCGGGCGGCCGAACTGACCAAACAGGTCAAGGCCGGTGCCGAAGCCTGCCGCCTGATGTACCTGACCGGCGGTGCCGGCAAGGCCCTCACCTATGAGGCCAAGCGCGCCGAGGCCAGGCACTACGAGACCGCCAAGGCCGATGCGGCGCCGGCCGATCCGGCGATCAGCGAAGCCCTGTACCCCTTCGGCTATGCGGAAGCCGCTGCGCTGAACGCCACGGCCACCCCGACCGATGCCCAGGTGATCGTCGTGTTGGAACTCTATTTGACCCGCACGATCGCCTGGATGGCGACTGGTGCCGAGATCGAGGGGCTCGAACAGAAGGCCGTTGCCGACATCGAGACCGCCCGCGCGGCGACCGATAGCGCAGCCCTGGAGGCGGCGGCGGTCGTCGTCTGGCCCCAGCCCGCCTGACCTGACACCACCACAACCTGGGAGGTTCCAATGCTCCGCCATCTTCTGGCGGCGGCAGCGATCCTGCTGTTGCTGTCTCCAGGCACTGCGCACGCCCAGAATCGCATTGCCGCTTGCGCCCAGCGGGACGTTGTCGTCTCGCGCTTGGACGAGCGGTACGGCGAGCACCGCAACAACATGATGCTGGATGCCCAGGGGAACCTGGTGGAGCTGTTCAGCAACCTGGATACCGGGAGTTGGACGCTGATTGTCACCATGCCCGGTGGCCCCACGTGCATTCTCAGTTCCGGTGAGGATTTTGTGCAGGAAGCCCGGCGCCCGCCGGCGCACAACTTGGGTCTGTGATCGCCATGCTTGGATCGAAGGGGAATGCCGATGCCTGAACACGGGGATCTTCACGAAATCAGCTTGGCCATCGGCAATCTGCAGGCCGAAGCCACTTCTTCGCGGGAAGGGCGCCAGGTGCTGCATGCCAAGCTGGACAAGATCAACGCCGGGATCGCGGAGTTGAATGTGCAGCTGGCGAACATGAACGGCTCGATCGGCCAGCTGCAGCAGGAGATGGCGGAAGTGAAGCCGGAAGTGTCCACTTGGCGCGCGCTCCGCAACCGGGCGATCGGCGGGATGCTGGCGCTATCCCTGATCATGGCCACCGGCGGGGCGGCCGCTTGGCACGGCCTTCAGAAGGCTGCTGCCGCCTACTTCGGCCCCGAATAGCCGGAAATCGCCCTGCGCGCCCCTGTAGGGCGTTTCCTCGATCTTCCGCCCCCACCCTACATGCCACCCCCGGGAAGGGGCTGTGGCCCGCCCCGCTGCCCGAATGCGGGGTGTTCGTTGTTCCTACCCTGACCAAAGGAGGCCGTGATGGCTGTGCGTAGCACCAAGAAGGCAAAGGAATCCCCGAACGAACCGAAGGCGATCGACGCGCCGGCCAAAGCCCCGGTGGCAGAACGGAGCTCGGCCGTGGATTGGTCGTTCATCGAAGAACGCGAAGGCGGCAGCCACAACGAAGGTTATGTGCCGAAGGATTCGGCCGGCAACGTGTTCGGCCAATCCGGCGTCACGATCGGCTGCGGCGTGGATCTTGGTCAGCAAGGGGCGCCGGGGTTGGAGCTTTGGGGCGCCGATGCCGGGCTGATCAAGAAGCTGCAGCCCTATCTGGGCCTGCGGCGTGAAGCGGCGGTCGGTGCGCTGGAACGCGCGCCGCTGTCCCTCACGGACGATGAAACATCGATCCTGAACGAGGGTGCACGCCGGGCGGTCCTGGCGGACGTGCAATCGCGGTACGATCGGGCAGCGATCGGCCGCCGCTTCACCGATCTTTCCGGCGGCGCGCAGACCGCGCTGATTTCCGTGGCCTACCAGTACGGCACGCGCCTGGATCGCCGCACCCCGCGGTTCTGGAACCGGGCGCTGCGGGGCGATGAACGCGCGATGAAGGCCGAGCTGATGGCGTTCGGCGATGCCTACGCCCCGCGCCGGGAACTGGAAGCCGGCCTGATCAAGCTGGCGTAGGGGGGCGGATCGATGGTCCTTCCTGGGCTGATTCCCCTGGCGCTGACGGTTGCGAGTGAGTTCGCGCCGGGGATCGTGCGGCACCTGGCTGGTGATAAGGCCGGCGATGTTGCGGACACCGTGGCGAACGTCGCCCGGCAGGTCACTGGCGCGGATGATCTGGATGAAGCCGCGGCGATCGCCCGGGCAGATCCGGCCGTTGCCGCCCAGCTGCGCCTGGCGCTGGCCGAAACGGATATGTCGCTGGAACAAACCCGTCTCGAGGAAGAGACGAAGCGGCTGGAAAGCATCAACAAGACGATCCGCGCGGAGGCCTCGTCACAGGACGCCTTCGTTCGCCGGTGGCGGCCCATGTTCGGGTACATCGCGGGCTTCAGCTGGGGAACGCAGATGGCGGCCCTGGCCTGGGTGATCGTGGCGACGCCCGAGTACGCCGCGGAAGTGATCACGGCCATGGCTTCCCTATCGGTGATCTGGTCGGTTGCCCTGGCCGTTCTCGGGGTGAACATCACCGCCCGATCCCGGGACAAGCAGGTGGCCAGCGGGCAACCGCCGCCGGCCGGGCTGATCAATACGGTTGTGGGCAAACTGACTGGCGGGCGGTGATTCCGATCGACCGCTAGTCCTTGTCGGGATCGGCCGCGACTGTTAGACAGGCCGATAGGAGGCTATTCGCCTCCGTTGCGAAACTAAAACCCCCCGGCTTCGGCCGGGGGTTTTTTCTTTTCGGATTGCCACCCCTGGGCGGGGATTTAGGCGGCACGGATGTGCCGGGTTACGTGTTCTTCGCCGATGAGAACCGTCCAAGGCCCATCCCGGCCTGCGCTGATCATCAGACCGTCGAGCGCCTTGCGGTCATCGGGCCGGAGGTTCCGCCACTTCTGGATGTCGAATTCCGGTGAACAAATGATGCCGCGGGGCGACCGGCCCTGAAGCCTCCCAAGCGACCACCCCCGATCGGCGCAGAATTGCTCTGCCCCTGTTTTGCTCTGGAATACCTGGCGCATCGGATGGGCTCCTATTCGGTTCTCACCAAAGGTCTTCGCTGTAAAGCTGACCGGACTTGCCGGCGATCTGCCTTTCATCAATGGCGCGCTGCAGTGCGCCTGCCCGGCCGAGAAAACCTAGCTCGCTGTCGATGAAACCCTGTTCGCTGGCGCGCGGCACCGGCCCGCCGGTTCGTTCGTAGATGTGCTTGATCACGTCCCCGTGGCGCGCGGGCGCTGGCAGGGCGTAGACCTTGCCTTCGTGCTTGATGGCAGCCGCTACGATCACCTGGGCCTCGTTAGTTGGTGGTTGCGGGCTCAGTGATGCCGTAGAGCGTCCGCAGGGCCTGACGCTCGGCGGTCACCGAGATGCCAACAGCCTGCTTCAACTGCATCACCGAGAACTCATCAATCTGGTCGTAGCGGAACGACTTCTCCCCGAGCCATCCGCCGCCCTCACACCATGAGAACGTCAGAACAGATCGGCCCTTGGGCTTGCGGTCCACGACGGTCTTGTCGGCCATGGATCGCATCGCCCGGATGCACTGGTGCCGTACCGTGTCACCGTTGAAATCGTCGCTCATCGCTTGGGCTCCTATTTCGATTGCTTCGCCAGATGCGCCCGCGCGGTATCGCAGTGGTCGTAGACCTTGGCGCGGTACGGGCGGTCCCGGATCACACCTTCCTTCAGGCCGAAACGCTTCCCGGTAATCCCGCACCAAGGGCACTTCATCGTGTCGAAGTGGCTCATTCCGCGAGACTGGGTGATAAGGTTGGTTTTCTCCCATTCATGTGGTTCATGGGCGCCGGTCGCTGTTTCCTTCACATCGACCAGGGTGCGCGGCTGTTCGTGCGGGCGCAGCGTGTCGTTGAACCCTTGGATGACCGCTTCGGCCTTGGCACGAGCATCCGCGAGCGTGGAAATCCTGGGCCAGTTGTAGGTTTCTTCCCAGGGCCTTCCTCGGTCGTCGGTGACGGTCAGCACCACTTCCATCGCATCTGTTCCTTCTTCGGCATCTCAGGTGCGGTGGGTGGGGCCCCCAAGTAACCCCACATAGCGCTCCAGGCGTCCCTGCTAGGCACCCGTGCTACGGCCTGGGGAATCGCACCGTGTCACCACCGCCTCGCCTCAGCTGCCATCCACGGGCTTGGGCCTGAAGACAGGCAGCAGCTTCGGCATGCCGCCGCCTTCGTACGCCGCGGCGATCTGCGGCCGCATGTGTTCGCCCACCGTCTGATCGTCGGGCAGAACGATGTTCGCCAGGAATTCGCTCTCGAACTCCGTGATCCCGCTTTCCACGGCTTCCAGCTTCGCCTTGATCACCAGGGCCAGGGCCCGCCACTTCTGCCGAACGGCCTGGTCGTAGGCTTTCTCGATCGCAGCTGCGTCGCGCTTCTGGCCCTTGGCCGGCGTGTGCGTGAACTGGCGATCGCCGCGATCCGGCATCGGCAGGATGAACCGCACCGTGCGATTGTCGGCCTCGAACTGGACGATCGCCGCATCCGGTTCCCAGCCGTACATGAACCGGGTGGCACCATAGCGGGAAAGCGTGCGCTCGATTTCCGATCGCGATTTGTCGGCCGGCACATCCGTGTTGGCTGCGTATTTTGACATCAATGCTCTCCTGTCAGCCTGCGGCGAAATACACGCCAATCACGTTGTGCTGGCAGTGCTCGGAATGAGCGGTGTCGCCCTTCCAAACCCTGATGTAAGGGATATGCCCGTACATCCCCGACTTGGTGGTCGCCTCGATCCGCGTGATTCCGTTTCGGCCAACCTCGTAGTATTCCGAGCCCATCTCGCCTTCGTAGACGCTCACTGCCCTGATGGGCTGTTGGATCGGGTGTTCTTGCATCGCAATGTCCTTCAGAGTTCTTCCATTGCATGTAGCCGATGCCGGCGAAGAAGCCGCTGGCCCAGCACAGGGCGACAAGCGCCTTCCAGTGCGCCTGTTCGTCCCCTGTCAGCCATGCGATCACGGCCATGATCTCCTGCCCGGTATCCAGCATCGGTTCGGCCTAGCCGGCGAATTCCGAGTCTTCGAGGTGCTGCAGGCTGAGGTGGGCGGCCTTGAACACATCGCGGTACGCGCCCCGCCGCGCAGCTGTCAGTTCGTGCTGATGGGCGTTCCGCAGCATTTCGGCGTGGGCCGCGTTCAGCACCCCGCCCATGATCAAGGCGTTGATCGCTGTCTCGAAGCTGGTGGCGGGCCGTTGTTCTCGTGCCATTCCGGGCATGGTCGTCCTCCTATGTCTTGGGTTTGTTGGGACTGTCGCCGGCCCCGGCCGTGTAGCCCGCCCGGTAGGCGCCGGGCTGAAAATCCCGGTCGTTACCGGCCCACATTTCCGCGCCCTGGAAGCCATCGGCGTATCCGGCCCGGAACGCGGAAATGCTGTTAGGGTTGAGCAGCCCGCTTTCGACCAGGCGCTGGTTGGAACTCCAGGCCATCGGCCGGATTTCCTGGTGGTGCTGGTGGAACTCGGACTCGAACCTAAACACCAGATCCGGGTCGGCCTCGGTTTCATCCTTCGCCGCTGCGGCTTCGGCGTTGTCCAGGCGCTTGCAGGCGTTCTTCGCCATGATCAGCAGCCCCTTGCACAGGGGTGCTTCCTGCGCCTGTTTCTGGGCGTCTGGGGCTGTCCAATCCACCTGCATGTGGCAGGGCAGGCGGGCTTCCCCGTGCCAGTGTGGGCCGAGAAACTCCCTGGGTCGGAAGCTGGCTTCGCCCAGGTACCCAGGCGCTGAAAGCCGGCGGAACGGGCATTCGGAACAGGGCCGCTTCATCCCGCCACCCTCCAGACGATCACGCGCTTGCCCTTGGCGTTCAGGCGTCGATCGCCGCTGTCCTCGATCGCCCCCAGCTGGCGCAGTTCGGATGTGCGCGGCTGGACCGCTGAGTAATCGACGGCCAGCTGCGCTGCGATTTCGTTCGAGGTGAGGCCGTTCGCGCCGGCCGCGGCGATCGCCTTCAGCACCCGGCCGCGCAGGGTGGTGGCATCGATCGACAGCCGGGCTTCCACGCTCGTGTCCGTCTTGCCGGCGGTGTAGGTGAACAGATCGTCCATTGGCCTACACCTGGCTGCCGGCAGCGCGGCCGTGGTTGCCGTACGATTCCAGCACGCACGAATCACACAGGCGCTGGCCGTACAGCTTCCACGTAGCGGCCTCGTCCATGCACCCTTCGCAGATGCACGGTTCTTCCGGCGACAGATCCTGGGTAAGCCCGGCCATGCTGGGCGCATCCGGTGCCGGATCCTCGAACAGATCGGTGGTAGCCGCGCGCCCGCCCCGCCGGTTGTTCCAACCGTAGGGCCCGCCGGGCTGCAGATCGCCCATGATCGTCCAGACCCGGGCGTAGGCATCATGCAGCTGCTTTTCCGGCACGCTGTTCTTGAAGTTGTCGTAATCGATCGCGGTGATCGCGGCGGCGATCTTCGCGGCCACGGCCTCGCGGGGGATGTCAGCCCGGTAGCGGTAATCGCCGTTCGGGGTTTCGATCACCCGAGCATCGGGGAACAGTGACACCAGGTGGCTGCGGCGCCGGGCCCGCACGTGCAGATCCCGCCGCCTGTTCTTCGCCTTATCCACGATGGAAACGAATCCATCGTTCGCGCAAATCCACATTCAAACCTCCGTTGCGATTGCCCGGGGCTTCTTCGTCCCGTGACATGTAGGATATTATAGGATTACGCTGGAATGCTCAATAGCTCCTTCCTCCAGAAACTGTCCTTTGTGCGGGTGCCTATTTCCCCAGCAATGCCCAGGCAAACGAGACGGTGACCGCCTGAGGACTGACGTCATCAGCGAAGACGCGCCAGCCCTCAACCCAATCCCCGTCGATGTCGGGCTGTTTGTGCAGCTTTGGCTGCTTCGCCAGCCATTTTTCGATCATCGGGACAAGGTCTTCGATCGGCACGCTGACCGGGAACGCGCCGTATCCGTCCGGCTTTGGCGTCGACACCCAAGAATACAGGCAAAGATCGCCGTCGAAGACCATTGCGCCCGTCATTTCCTTTTCCCGCGCCGCCACCTTCAGCGCCGCCGCCAGACGGTCCCGGCCGACCATCTCGAACCTGAAGTTGTCCATGATGTTGATGCTCATTCCGTGCCCTCCATCGCCAGCTGTTCGGCGTTCTGTTCCACCAAGATCCGGCACCGGCCATCAGCTGCGCATTCGGCGGGATCGCCGCAGACGTCTTCCTTGTTCAGGCCCGGGCAGCCCCACGTGTAGAGCGCCAGGCATTCGAAGTAGTCGCCGTCTTGGTTCATCACTCAGCCGCCGCCGGCTGGCCGGGCCTGAAGGCTTCCGGCACGGACTCGATCGGCACCGCCAGTTCGGTGGGCTCCTGGTCATCGGCGCGCCAGCCGTCGCGGCTTTCTTCCGCGATCGAGAACGCGTCGTCCTGGTTGTAGATGCCGGCCTGGCTGGCGTGCTTCGTGTAGCCGCGGCTATCCGGGCCCCACCAGGCCCGGTGATAGTTCGACCAGATCAGGAACTGCCCGTTCATTGATAGTCCTCCGTTGGATTTCATCTGGGTCAACTTAGCGAGGCGGGCCGGGCGCTACTCCGGCCGGTTGCGGGCTCAGGAAATCCTCCTGAGGGCAACCTCTGTCACGGTGCCTGCAGGTTCGGGTGATCAGCCCTAGCCACTTTGCCGTCTAGCGTGTCTGCTTCCCACGCCGCCGCCTCGCTAAGTCGATCGCATCGAGCGAAGGGGACGGCCGCAGCCGCCCCCTGCCTTTGTGCTGTGCCGATCAGGCGGCTTTCGCCATCAGCTGGCCGGCCACGCGCTCCATCTGAACCCGGGTATCCGCGTTCGGCAGGCTCCGCGCGTGGGCGGTGATGCCCTGCACGAAATCCCACACGCTGGTCGGTTCCCGATCTTCTTCGTCCAGCACCCGCTGGATGATCGCCGTGCTGGCCTTCTTCGAGAAGCCGCGGCCCTTCAGGAAGGCGTAGCGGTCTTCCTTGTTGGAAGCCACCTGCGCGTCCATCGCCGCCTGGATGCCCTGCTGCACGTAGTCGGCGCTGCCCTCGGCATACTTGGTCAGGGCCGGCGCGATCTCTTCCGCGAAGCGCGAGGGGGCGAACTTCGTGTGGCGGATCACCACCTGTTCGAAGTTCTGGGTGCCCCAGAGGATCCGGTTCTGGCAGACGCCCCGCATCAGCATGGACGCGATGCCGAAGCTCTTGTCGCCCACTTCGCTGTTCCAGGCGTAGAAGCCGCGGAAGACCAGATCCGGGCTGCCGTTCGGCAGCTTGCCGATCTCGATCGGGTGGGTGTCATCCACCAGGAACAGGAACACGTCCCGATCGCTGGCGTACAGCGTGGTGTTCTCCTTCGTCACATCCACGTGCGGGTTGTGCCCGCCCATGCCCAGCGTGCCCGGAACCTTCCACATGCCGCTGGTGCCATCCCCGGCGAACTGCCGGATCGCGTCCACCAGTTCGTGATCGTAGATCCGGCCGTAATCCGGGCCGGTCAGCGCCTTCAGTTCGCCGGTGTCCGTGTTCACGTAGGACTTCAGCAGTTCGGCGCGGTGGGTGGCGAAGCCGTACTGCAGGTTGATCCCGGCCAGCTTGCCCGGCAGATCCCGCAGGTAGCTGGCGGGTGCGCCAACCAGCCGACAGGCTTGGCCGAAGGAATAGTGGGTGGGGGTGGCATCGATCAGCGAACCGTTCTCGGTTGTGATCTTCAGCGCCAGCTTATCCGGGTTCTCCGCGTGGGAGACCACCGCGATCTTCCGGCTGTCTACCGTATCGGCGCGCGAAGCTTCGGCTTCGGCCAGCCGATGCTCGAACAGTGCATTCAAGCTCGTGAACCGCTGATCGGCCGGGCGCCGCATCCACTGGCTGCTGACGGTGAAGTTCATGTCGCCGTTGTTCGCCGCCGTTTGATACGGGGCATTCACCGCCGGCTGCTGGGTCTGCGCGCCTGCCAAGCTCACTACGTTGTTCATCGTACACCTCCGTTGCGTGGGGTTCGGGCCGTTCGCCCTGTCTTATAATTAGGAATGTATAGGATGATATAAGATATGCAAGAAGTTATTTTGCCGTCACATCCACATACGGGACGGACCCAGGAACGAACAGATCCGTGCCGGTGTAGGCGGCGTGGACCACCCGCAGGCGCTTCACTTCATCGTTCCAATCGTGGCCCACGATCAGGGGGGCGACCGCGCGCGCTGTGCCCGGGTAGCCGGCCACCATCTTCTGGGCTGCCGCGTACCCGGCCTTGTCGCGATCGGCGAACAGCAGGGCCCGATCGGTGCCGGGCCCGCCGCGGAACTTTCCAACCTCGCCAGAGTCGATCAGGGCCCAGCAGGGCAGGCCGCAGATCAGGTGGCCGGATAGGGCGGTCTCGATACCTTCGCCCACGCCGTGCCAGGGCCCTTCCGGGCGGTGGATCATGATCGCCCCGCCATCCTTCAGGCCCATCGTCAGCCGGCTGGGCCAGATCGGGGCCTTGCCCCGTCCATCCGGGCGCAGGAAGGTGCGATGCGCGCCGATCGGCCGGCCGGTGGCGATCTCGCGGATCAGCCAGACCATCACCGGCCAGGTGCTGTTCGTGATGTGGTTCCAGGAACCCGGGTGGAAGCGCACCGATGGGCTGGATGGCAGGAACAGCCCGCGCGATCGCAGGTAGGTTTCCACGATCGTGCCCGCCGCCGGTTCGCAGGCTCGCCAGAACGCCAGGGCCTTCTGCCGCTTCTCTTCCCGGTGCCGGGCCCGTTCCTGTTCCTCGCGCTCGATTTCCTCGCGCGTCTTCCGTGGCGGCGGCCGGCCATCATCCTGCCGCAGCTTGCCGCCCTGGCCGGTTTCGAAGTCGATCCATAGCCCTTCGCGCAGATCGACGGATACGCTGCCCTTCCGGCCGAACCGCATTTCGGTCTTCGACTCCGAAGTGGGCTTGCCGAACTGCTGGATGGCCAGATCCCGAACGGCGGTCATTCCGTGGCCACCAGCTGCGCTTCATGCGCGTTCGCGATCACAGGGCGGGTATCCCCGCAAATGGGGCACGTTGCCCGCTGCATGGCCGCTGCAGCCCGATCCACGGGCATCGGCAGTTTGGCCACCAGCCATACGTGGGCGCACTGATCATCCCGGCAGCGCGCGAAGATCCCCCTCGGGGCTGAGAAGATCGACCGATAGGGCCGCTGGGCTTTTGGGGCTGTCATCGCTTCGAGGAAAGGATCTGCGCGATGTTGGCGCGCAGGGTCGTGGCGGTGACAGCTTCTGAAAACACCGTCGCCGCGACACGGCAGGCCGCGGCCTTGCCGGCCGGGTCCACGCCGGAGTCTTCCAGGACGTCCACCACCTTGGTGGCTAGATTCATGATCTTCTTGTCTTCGAAATCCACTGGCATTTCCGTCAACTCCTTCGGCTGTGTGGGCCCCCGCCCGGCGCGAACCGGGCAGGGGCTGTTCGGCTTCCCCGGATTTGGCCTTTCATGCTTGCGTGGTCGTCGGCCTTGCGATCCGTTGGCAGCTGGTCCATTCGCAACGGGGGCACCACCAGGGATCGATCCGGAGCATTTCGGCCGCGCCGATTGGCGGCCGTGAGAAGTGACAACCACCCCCAAACCTATGCGCCCGCGCGCGTGATCCTGTCCGTTGCACCCCGCAGCCCGTCCTCGATCTTCTTGATCCGGGCGGCCATGGCGTCGATCGCGGCCTTGGCATCGGCCGTTTCGGTCTCCAGGCCGGCCAGCAGCTCGATCGCGCGCTCGAGCTCCGGGTTCACCTGCAGCGGCCCGAACATCTGGTCGCGCAGCGCCGTCAGATTGGCGCGCGGGATGTCCAGTTCTTCCGCCACCCGCTGATCGCTCCAGCCGGCCGCGTACTTGCCGGCGGCGTCGTCGAACACTTCTTCCAGCTGCACCACCGCCCGGCGGGTTTCCTGCGGGGTCAGTTCGCGCAGCGGCACAACCTTCTGCGGCTGTTCATCCGCGAGCGCGGCGCGTGCGTTCGTCATGCATGCCTCCGTGGGTTTCAGGTTCTTGTCCGTGGCTGCCGCCCGGCGCGCGGCACTGATCGCTTGCTTGGTGTGCAGTGGGCAGTTCCACTTCGATCGGCCGTGGCGCTCCCAGCCCTTTTCCAGGGCCTTCTTCGTGATCACTTCATGGGGTGGCGTGCGGCCGGCGAACGGCAGGAAAAGCTGCTGATCGCAAACCCGGCAGCTGATCGTCAGCTGAATGGGCGAACTCGGTGTCTGCCGCTCCAGTGTCACGCCAGGCATTGGTGGTGCCATCTCCATCCTCCGTTGCGCGCACCCGGCTGTTGCCGCCGGTATGCTGTAGGAAACTGTAGGAGAATAGCACAAAGCCCGCAAGTCATTAACCCGCGGGCCTTGTTGTTTGGACGTCAGAAGGGGCGGCTATTCGGCCGCGGCCAGCTGGGGCACGTCGGTCTTCAGATTCTTCAGACGATCGGCAGCCAGCCGCCACATCGCGGCCATGGCCTCGGCGGCTTCGGCGTCCGTGAACTCGGCGTCACGGCCACCGCTGGCGTACGAAAGCGATACGGCGTAGCGCCAGTTTTCGTGCAGGGTCCGCTCGGGCGACACGGTGATGGTAATCATCTCGCCCCAGTGGGTGTTGGCCAGGTACCTGTAGATGATGGTGTTGATGCCGGAATGATGCGGGTGTTCGGCCCGCACCTCCCGCACGTTCAGGGGGTGTTGCATCCATACCTCCGTTGCGATCTGGCCTCTGCGGGCCGTGCTCGCAAACGTAGGAGGACGTAGGAAATTTGTCTACTCAGTTCCGGGCTTGAAGGGCGCGGCCCACTGCCTGGTCGATTTCTGTGATCGCCGCCGCGCGCGGATCGTCCAGCAGGTAGGCATAGTTCTGCGTCGTGCTTGAATCGGCGTGCCCGAGTATCCCGCCCAGCTGATCGAGGCTGTAGCCCAGGGCGAGGCCGGCGCTGGCGAAAGTGTGCCGCAGATCGTGCAGGGTGAAGCCGGGGGCCATCTTCGACCATGTGCGGATGTCGTCCCAGGGCTTCCTGGGCGGCGCCTTCGGCCCATCCCGCAGCCGCAGGGATGGGAACAGCCAGTCGGTGTTCGTGGCCAGCTTCAGGGCCGCGCAGATTGCCCAGTCGGAAGATCCCAGCAGGATCGTCTTGAACTCGTTCCTTTCCTTGTTCACCGGCGCGTTCAGCAGCCGGCGATGGTGATCCAGATCCGTGGTCTTCGCCCGCCGCAGCTCGTCGCGCCTGGCGCCCGTCAGCACCAGCAGCCGAACCAGATCCGCCGTCTGCCGGTAGTGGCGATCCATGGCGTCTGCCTTGTTCAGGGCTTCGGCCAGGGCTTCAGTCCATCGGCGTCCAGCGCCGAGCGGCGCTTGCGTTCCTGCTGCCGCTTGAACTTCATGGCCGGGTTCGTGTTCTCGTCCCGGTACTTCCACTCTTCAGCCAGGTTGAACGCCTTCGACAGCAGCGATCCGACGCGGTTCGCCTGCACGGGCGCCTTCGCCGCGATCTTGGCCAGCAGCCGATCGACATCGCGCTTCGTCACCTCCGTGACGGGCAGCTTGCCGATGTGCGGCTTGATGTGGTTCTCGATGTTCAGTTCCACATTGTAGGCGTGGGACTCTGCGTTGTGGGGCTTCACGTAGTCGTTCAGGTACTCATCCATGAACTTGGCCACGGTGGGCGCCGCCCGGGCTGCCTTCCGCCGCGCAGATAGATCGATGCCGGCCTGGGCATCCGCCACCGTATCGCGCGCCACTTCCCGGGCCCGCTCGATGCTCATCGTCGGCCACTCGCCGATCTTCGGTTCGCGCTGCCGGCCGTTCGATCGGTAGTAGACGTAGAAGCCGATCCTGCCGTTGCTTGAGATCCGCACGGTCAGCCTCGGCATGTCCCGATCCCGGATCTTGATTCGGCCCTTCGCCGGCCGCGGGGTGTTCTCCAGCACCCCGCGGGTCAACCGCCGCACCTCCATAGCACCCTCCGTTGCGCCTCTGTTCTTTTGGCTCACGCCCAGCCAACGTGGCCAGCGCCTGGCTCACAGGCGTATAGGATACCGTAGGCATAGGGACGTCAACAGAATGTTATTTCCGCCAGAATTCCTGCGGATTACTATCAGCATTACCAGCTAGTTAGATCGCGGATGGCGGAAATAGTGTAGGAAAGAGGGGCCTATGCACCTGACTACGGATCAGGAGGTTGGGAGTTCGAATCTTCCCGGGCGCGCCATCTCTCTTACTGACGACCGCGACAGTTGGCCGCTTTGCTGCGCGCCGTTGTACCGGTGGATTGTCGGCAACCGACCCTCACTTGACCGGGTTTTTCCTGCCCGCCATGCTTGCCGTCCGAACCGGACCGGTGGGCACAACGCCGGCCGCATCAGTCGGTACAGGGAGGACACCATGACGATCACCCGAAGGGCGGCCTTTGCCGCCGCGTTGGGCGCTGCCTTCACGCTGTCCATGGGGACGGCGCAGGCGGCGGATCCGATCAAGATCGCCTTCATCGACCCACTTTCCGGCCCATTCGCGACGACCGGCGAATCCGGGCTGCGGACCTTCGAGTTCGCGGTCGAGGAACTGGTCAACAAGAAGGGCGGCGTGCTCGGCGGGCGGACGATGGAGATCGTCCCGCTCGACAACAAGATCAGCCCGAAGGAAAGCCTGATCCAGCTGAAACGCGCGATCAGCGACGGCATTCAGTTCATCGCCCAGGGCAACTCATCCGGTGTGGCGAACGCGCTCACCGATGCGATCAACAAGCACAACAAGCGCAATCCCGACCAGCGGGTGCTGTTCCTGAACTACTCCGCCGTCGATCCGGCGCTGACCAATGCCAAGTGCAATTTCTGGCACTTCCGGTTCGACGCCAACGCCGACATCAAGATGGACGCCCTGACCGACGTCATCGCCAAGGACCAGAGCGTCAAGAAGATCTACATTATCGGCCAGGACTACAGCTTCGGCAAAGCCGTGGCCGCGGCCGCGGTCAAGTTCGTCGGCGAGAAGCGTCCGGACATCGACATCGTCGGCAACGAGCTGCACCCGATCGGCAAGGTCAAGGACTTCACGCCCTACGCCACCAAGATCAAGGCCTCCGGCGCGGATGCCGTGATCACCGGCAACTGGGGGGCGGACATGGTCGGCCTCGGCAAGGCGATCATCGAGTCCGGCGTCTCCTCGCCGATCTATACCTACTACGCCGCCCATGACGGTATCACCGCGACCTTCGGCGAGCTCGGCGAGGGCATCATCCGGTCGGTCCGCGAAGGGACGCTCAACCCGCCGACACCTGAGTTCAAGGCGCTGAACGACGCGTTCAAGGCGAAGTACCCGAACAACGACATCAACCAGGCCCGGATCTTCAATGTCGTCGAAATGCTGGCGGCGGCGATCGAAAAGGCCGGGTCCACCGATCCGGTGCAGGTCGGTATGGCGCTGGAAGGCATGGAGTACAACAGCATCATGGGCGGCAAGGTCTGGATGCGGCCGAGCGACCACCAGGCAATCCAGGACGTTCACATCGCGGTCCACACCAAGGACAACGTGGTGATCGATGCCGACAATTCAGGCTACGGACTGGTCACGGAGTCCTCCGTGTCGATGGCCGGCAAGGAAAGCCCGACCAGCTGCAAGATGACGCGTCCGGCCTCCTGAGCCTGAGCCCACGCGACACCAAAGCCCATCGGGCCGGCCTCTTCACGGGGCCGGCCCGGTGCAGCCGGTGTTTTCCCCGCACCGACCGGATCCCACGATGACCGAACTGGTGATCTTTTCGCTGCTGAACGGCCTGGTGACGGGCCTGCTGCTGTTCATGCTGTCGAGCGGCCTGACGCTGATCTTCAGCATGATGGGAGTGCTCAACTTCGCGCATGCCAGCTTCTACATGCTCGGCGCCTATTTCGCGTACACGATCTCAACCTATGTCGGGTTCTGGCCGGGGCTGATCATCGCACCGCTGCTGGTCGGCCTGGTGGGGGCGCTGATCGAGCGCTACGGGCTGCGGCATGTGCACCAGTACGGCCACGTGGCCGAGCTGATCTTCACGTTCGGCCTGGCCTTCCTGATCGAAGAGATCGTCCAGTTCTTCTGGGGCAAGGCGACCAAGGATTACACCGAACCGGAACTGCTGCAGTTCCCGCTGTTCACCCTGTTCGGTCAGAACTTCCCCGCCTACAAGGCCTTCATGATCCTGATCTCGGTCGCGATCTTCGTCGGCCTGTTCACGGTGCTGAGCCGGTCGCGGGTCGGGTTGATCATCCAGGCCGCCATCACCCATCCCCATACCGTCTCCAACCTCGGCCACAACGTCCCGCTGGTGTTCATGGGAGTGTTCGGCGTCGGGTCGGCGCTCGCCGGGCTGGCGGGCGTGATTGCCGGGCCGGCGCTCGGGACCTTCCCCGGCATGGCGTTCGTGCTCGGCTCGATCGTTTTCGTCGTCATCGTGGTCGGCGGTCTCGGCTCGCTCGGCGGCGCGCTGGTGGCGTCGCTGCTGATCGGTTGGCTGCAGACCTTTGCCATTGCCCTCGACTGGTCGGTCAACGACCTGCTTTCCGCCTTCGGCATCAGTTTCGATGCCGATCATGCACTACGGGATCTCTGGACGCTGTCGCTGCCCCAGGTCGCACCGATCCTGCCCTACATCCTGCTGATTCTGATCCTGATCTTCCGCCCGGCCGGGCTGATGGGGAAACGCGAGACATGAGCGCGCTCGATCCCTTGGGCGGAACGGCACCGGCCTGGAAGGCGGTCGCCGACGGTCAGATGCGCCGCGGTGCCTTCGCGCGGACCCTGCCGCTCTGGGCGGCGGCCGGCGTCCTGATGCTGGCGATGCCGCTGCTGTTTCCCTCGGCGGTGGCGGTCACGATCATGAACCAGATGGGGATCTCGATCGTCTTCGCGCTCAGCTACAACATGCTGCTGGGCCAGGGCGGCATGCTGTCCTTCGGCCATGCGGCGTATTTCGGCCTTGGCGGATTCTTCGCCGTCCATGTCATGAACTCCGTCGAGTATGACGGCTGGTGGCTGCCGCTACCCCTGTTGCCTTTCGTCGGCGGCCTGTTCGGACTGCTGTTCGCCGTGGTGATCGGCAGCTTTTCCACCCGCCGGGCCGGCACCGTCTTCGCCATGATCTCGCTCGGGGTCGGGGAACTTGTCGCCGCCTGCTCGATCATTTTCGTGGCGTTCTTCGGCGGCGAGGAGGGGGTGAGCGGGGACCGCACCATGGGGCCGCCGGTCTTCGGCTACGAATTCCTGACCGAGATCGAGGTCTACTACCTGACGGCGGTCATCGTCTTCATCACCGCCCTGTTCATGTATCTGTTCTCGCGCACGCCGGCTGGGCGAATGGCGAATGCCGTTCGGGACAATGAGGAACGGGCCGAATTCGTCGGCTACAGCCAGCGCTATGTCCGCTTCATGACATTCTGCGCGTCGGGGTTCTTCGCCGGGGTCGCGGGCGGGCTGTTCGCGATCAACTACGAGATTCTGACCGAAGAGAACCTGAACCTGGTCACCTCGGGCTGGGTTCTTCTGATGGCGTTCATCGGCGGTGTGGGGTTCTTCATTGGTCCGATCGTCGGCGCCATTCTGCTCACCCTGTTGCAGACGGTGCTGTCGAACCACACCGAGCTCTGGCAGCTCTATGTCGGAATTCTGTTCGTGCTGACGGTGATGTATGCGCCGCGCGGGTTGACCGGCCTGGTGATGATGCACGGGCCGGCCCTGCAGACAGGCCGGCTCGGCGGACTCGCCGCGCCCTACGCCGTCGCCAGTCTGCCGCTGGCCGCCTTCCTGGCGGGCGCCGTCCTGCTGCTCGAGATGGGGCATGCGGCCAATGCCGGCGTGGTCGGCGAGACCGACGCCCATGTCTTCGGGCTGACCCTCGACGTCACCAGCGCGCTGCCGTGGGCCGCCGCGGTCGTTCTGACGATCGGTGGTGCGCTGGCCCTGATGCGACTGGCGCCCCGGTTGCGGGACGCCTTCGAACACGCCAATGGCAGCGACGGAGGCGGGCGATGACCGACGCCGCCCTGTCGCTCCAGGGGGTGCGCAAGAGCTTCGGGCCGACGGAGATCATCCGCGGGATCGATCTCGAGGTTCCGCTCGGCGAACGCCATGCGATCATCGGCCCGAACGGGGCGGGCAAGTCGACCCTGTTCCATCTGATCAGCGGGAAGTACGCGAAATCCGCCGGCCGGATCGCGCTGAAGGGCAGCGATGTCAGCGCGCTGCAGCCCTTCGAGATCAACCGCATGGGGCTTAGCCGGTCGTTTCAGATCACGAACATCTTTCCGCGCCTCAGCGTGTTCGAGAACGTGCGCTGCGGATTGCTGTGGTCGATGGGGTACCGCTACAGCTTCTGGCGGTCGGTCGACACCGAGCGGGCGCTGAACGAGCGGGCGGCCGAGATCCTCGACCAGATCGGTCTGCTGGAGCGCTGCGATCTACCGGCCGGTGTCCTGGCCTACGCGGAACAGCGCGCGCTCGAGATCGGGATCACGATCGCCGGCGGGGCCGATGTCATCATGCTCGACGAGCCGACCGCCGGAATGAGTCACAGCGAGACCGAAGCGGTGGTCGACCTGATCCGTCGGGTCACGGAGGGCAGGACCCTGGTCATGGTCGAGCACGATATGGGGGTCGTGTTCAACCTGGCCGATCGGATCTCCGTCCTGGTCTACGGCGAGATCATCGCCACTGGAACGCCAGAGGAGGTCCGCGGCAATCCGGCCGTCCAGGAGGCCTATCTCGGGGTAGCGGAGGCGGTGTCGTGATGCTGCAGGTCCACGACCTCCACGCCTACTACGGCAAGAGCCATATCCTCCAGGGCGTCACCTTCGACGTCGGCGAGGGTGAGATCGTCAGTCTGTTGGGCCGCAATGGCGTGGGGCGCAGCACAACCTGCAAGGCGATCATGGGTGAGGTGCCGCCGGTCGGCTCGATCCGGTTCCGGGGTCAGGAGATCGCCGGCCTGAAATCGCACCAGGTGGCGCGGTTGGGGATCGGCTATGTGCCCGAAAATCGGGACATCTTCCCGACCCTGACCGTGCGCCAGAACCTGGTCCTCGGCATGAAGGAGAGCCGGCCCCAGCCCGACGACCGCTGGTCGATGGACGGTCTGTTCGATCTGTTCCCGAACCTGCGGGAGCGGGCGGATGTCGCCGCCGGCGCCCTGTCGGGGGGGGAGCAGCAGATGCTGGCCATGTGCCGGACGCTGATGGGCGACCCGGACCTGGTCATGGTCGACGAGCCGACCGAAGGCCTGAGCCCGCAGATGGTCGAACGGGTCGCCCGCCTGTTGGAGGAGATCGCCGCCCGCGGCGTGGCGATCCTGCTGGTCGAGCAGAAGCTGACCATCGCTCTCAACATTTCCCACCGCCTGCTGGTGATGGGCCACGGTCATCTGGTGTTCGACGGCACGCCCGGAGGTTTCGCCGCCGACGAGCAGATCCGCCGCGAATGGCTCGAGGTCTGACAGACTCCAATCGCCGCCGGCTTCAATGCCGGGAGAGTCCGTTCATTGCGAGAAGGATCTCCGCAGTCACTGGGTGACCAGATCAATCCATTGCCGTCCGACCGCTTCGGGGCTCAGCATTGCGGACACCTGTTCTTGACCGTGAGCGATCTTCGCGAGCGCTTCCTGGGGGTGCTCTTTGTACCACCGAACGCCGGAGAGCATGTCCTCACCAAGCCATGCCGCTTCCTTGAACTCTCCGTAACTCGGGATCGGGTACGCAATGGGGAAACGGCCGGCCCAGAGGGTTTCAGCCAGTCTGTTGGCCGAAGCGAGTTTGTTCGGAGCGTTCCTTATTTGTGGGATGATGACAGCATCGCACAGCGATAAAGCATGAAACACGGTCTCTTGAGAAGACCATTCCACGAATTCCATTGTAAATCTGTCGGACTTTAGAGTATTTCGCATTGATTTAATGTACAGTCTTTCTTTTTTGGGTAATTTAGATACGATTTTAAGGTTAATTGCGAAATCATGATCACCTTGAGTGAATGATTTGATCGCCTCAAAGATGGTTATAATATTCTTTCCATGACCGAACCAAAGTAAATTACATGTATTGCTAATCCTCACATTAGGTTTATTTTTTGTTCCTTCCACAGGATCTGGTATGAATACGCACTTTTTTCCCATATCATGATCTTTGATTTGAGAAAGCAATTTCTCATTGCTTCCGACAATTGAATCCGACATCTCGATCATTTTTTTGTAAAACGGCGCTCTATGATCTTTGTTACTCAGAGTGTAGTCACAGAAATCAACAATTATTTTTGTTCCATTTGATTTGAAATGTGTCAATATGTCCAGGCATCGATTGGAAATACTGGTCATTTCTTCCGGAGCTGGTGATATTTTTGATATAATAATGAAATCGATTTTCTGTTGAGTTTTTGACTGAATTTTTGCGATGTCATTGTCCAGGTTGATCTGAATTGTTTCGAATCCCGCCGCGGAAAAAAATTTCGCGACGAGCCAAACTCTAAGACGGACACTGGCAGTCGTGCTTTCAGAAAGAGAAGAGTATATAGAAGTTATTCCGGATCCGAATGAGTATACTATCCAGCCAATTCTCATATTATTAATCCTCCAAATGAAATACAGAATTCAGACTTCAGAATGATCATTTGATAATCAAACATGTGTTTATGATTATTATTCGTATTTTGGTCAAATGCTCATCGATAACTTCGTTGAGTGGATCTTTATGGTCACGATGACATTGTCCACTCTATAGAACATAGCGGGTCGACCAAGTCAGCGCACGGGTTGTTTGCGATTTGGAACCCCTGCCCGGATTATGTAAATTCCGGGTGGTTGTTCCGCGTCTGTGGCTGTTCTGCCCCATCGCCTGCGCAGTCAGCAGAGTGTAGATCGGTTATCCTTCGCGGAACAGATAGTGAAAGTTCTTGGAGCGAGATCACTGAACATGGTTACTCCTGAAAAAGCGCGATCAACACATAAAAGAATATATAATGAGGATCGCGCAGCGGCCGAAAAGATCTTTCCTGGCCGTGACTATCATGGCGCGCTTCAATTGATTCATGTCTGTTCACGGCCAACTCGATACCTGGAGATTGGTGTAAGGACAGGAAAATCACTGAAGTACGCTTCAGAATCATCTTTTTGCGTGGGCGTCGACCCAGAACCACACCTGGAAGGTCGTTGTCCTTTTGCTGACATATTCGTAGAGACGAGCGACGCATTCTTTGCTCGGCCGGACGTGCTCGAGTTCTTCGGTGGTAATTCAATTGATATGACGTTCATCGATGGCCTCCACACCTATGATCAGGTGCTTCGGGATTTCATAAACGTCGAACGGCTCTGCGCTCCGAACTCACTTATTGTTCTGCACGATGTCCGGCCTTTGAACAACCGTGTCGCCAGTCGAAAGCAGGCGTCCATCTTCTGGACAGGAGATGTCTGGAAGGTTCTGCCAATACTGATCCAATCTCGACCAGATTTGTCGATCACCTACGTTCCGTGCATGCCTTCCGGTCTGCTTTTGATCACCCGGCTCGACCCAAGTTCGACCGTCTTGAACAGCCAATATGAGTCATTGGTCGCGTCGTTCGCGGACGTTGAGTTCGAGGACGCCGGATTGAGCGTTCTGGAGGCGATCGAATGGTGCGCCAACACGGAAACGGAGATCGGAAACTACGCGCTGCGCCTGTATCGGGAGCGGACGCCGTCGGTGTGACCCGTCGCCGCGTCGGTTCGCTTGGGCGTGGCTTCTGGAATAGGCGTTGGTTGGGGCGGTGTTGCGGCTCTCAGCTTCGACCGTAGACGTCGTACAGCCGCTCGATATCGTCGGGCGACAGATGCAAACCTGATTGAACCTCGACGATTGTGACCGGCTCTTGGGTCGGGTTCTCCAGCCTGTGCACCCAGCCGAGCGGTATGTCGATCGACTGGTTCGGCGCAAGGTCGACGACCTCGAGATCATCGGTGGAGGGGCCCCGGGTGACCCGGGCGGTTCCTTCGACGACGACCCAATGCTCGGCCCGATGGCGATGACGCTGCAGCGACAGCCGGCCGCCGGGGGCGACCCGAATGTGCTTGATCTCAAAGCCAGGCCCATCGTCCAGCGTCCGGTAGGAGCCCCAGGGCCGGTGGACTTCGCGATGTCCGTCGGCCTCCTCGCGGCCTTGGGTTTTCAAATGATCGACGACCCGTTTCACATCCTGGGCCTGCGCGCGGGTGGTCACCAGCACGGCGTCCGGTGTTGCGACAACGATCGCGCCGCGCAGACCAAGCGTGGTCACCAGCGGCCCCCGGGATATGACGAAGCTGTCTTCCGTGTCGATCAGGGCAACATCTCCGAGGGCGGCGTTGTCGGCCGCATCGCGCCCCAGGACATCCGCCAGCGCATCAAATGAGCCGATGTCGTTCCAGCCCGGATCGCAGGGGACGACGGCAGCCAGATCGGTCTTTTCCAGGATGGCATGGTCGATGGAGATCGCCGGCGCGCGCGCGAACGCCTCCGCATCGAGGCGGAGGAAGTCCAGATCCCGTCGGGCGCCATCCACCGCCGTGGTGGCGGCGTCGAAAACCTCCGGGGCGTGGGTCTGGAACAGAGTCAGGAGGGTGGAGGCTCTGACCAGAACGTTGCCGGAGTTCCAGAGATAGCGACCGTCGCGCAGGAAGCGCTCGGCGGTCTCGGGATCCGGTTTCTCGACGAACCGGGCGACCGCGGACACGCCCGGCGCCACCTCGTCCCCAGTTTCGGCCAGGATATACCCGTAAGCCGTTTCGGCTCGGCTGGGTCGGATCCCAAAGGTCACGATCCGGCCGTCCGCCGCGGCGGCATGACCCCGGATTGCCGCTTCGACAAGACGGTCCGGGTGTGCGACCGCATGGTCGGCCGCCAACAGCATGAGGACCGCCTCCGGATCCTCGGCGGCGAGGTGGCAGGCGCTGGCGGCCGCGGCCGGCCCGGAGTTCCGGGCGACGGGTTCCAGCAAAATCGTTTGCGGGGCGATGCCTGTCTCGCGCAACTGCTCGGCAATCAGAAACCGATGCTCCGTATTGCCGATTACGATCGGCGGCTCAAAGGTCTCCGACGCCGCCACGCGCTGCGCCGTCGCCTGCAGCAGCGATTGCTCCTCAAACAAGGCGAGGAACTGCTTCGGGTGCCGGCTCCGAGACAGCGGCCACAAACGCGTACCGGCGCCGCCGCACAGGATGACCGGCCGAATCCGCATGGTCCTCACTGCCCGCTGTCGCCCGTGGCGAACAGCCTCTCGACGAAAGTGTCCAGCCGGCCGCCGGTGAACAGGTGGCCGGCGATACCGGCAGCGGCCGCTGCCTGCACATCGCTCTCCCGGTCGCCGATCAGAAACGACCGGCCCGGGTCGACCGGCCACCGATTCATCAGATCCAGCAACATGCCCGGCGCCGGTTTCCGCCAGTCCGCCTTGTGGGCGAAGCGCTCGGCCTGGAAGTCGGGGTGGTAGGGACTGAACCGCCAGTCATCGACCCGTGCCCCGAGACCGCCGAGCTCGGCGGTCATCCAGCGATGCAGCGAGATCACATCGTCTTCGCGATACAGCTCACGGGCGATGCCCGACTGATTGGTCACAACGAAGACCAGGTAGCCGCCGCGGTTCAGGCGCCCGATGGCCGCGGCGGCCCCTTCGACCCATTGGATCTGCTCCGGCCGGTGGGCGAAGCCGACATCGACGTTGATGACGCCGTCTCGGTCGAGAAAGGCGGCGGGGCGGGAAAGATCGGTCATGGGGCACGCTTTAGCACGCTTTCACCGACGCGCCCCGTCCCGCGCTCTGACGATCCCGCGATGAGCCCGGCGGCCGGCGCCCTATTTCCAGCGCCCTATCCCAGCCGTCCCGTCAGCGGCTGTGAACCCATCGCAATCTGAGCGGGTGGTGGTGCGGCCCATTCGGGTTCGATCGGTGCCGGACGTGCGAAGCTCAAGACGCGTTCCGGCATCAGGGCTTCCAGGATCTCTCCGGCGGAAACATAGGCGATCTCCTCCCGATCATGGCAGGGGAGCGGTCCCGGTCCCGCGGGCCGATCAAACAGGGTGGCATGGTTCGGATATCCCCACTCGCGGAACCGCCGGCCGTGGGGATCGGTCCGGGTGAGCTAGAAGGCGCACTGCCAGTCCTCCGCCCAGTGCCGGAACGACGCCAATCGGATCAGGTGCGAAAGAGGGGTCGCGACGCCCAGTCGGATCGGCTTGCGGCGCAGGAACAGTCCGCCCTGGTAGGAAACGGTCCCCCGAATGGCCGAGAGCTCGCGAGCGGCGGCGACAGGGAACGGTTCGATGTCGTCGATCGAGGGATGATCGAACCCCCAGAACCGCCGGCGGTGGAGCAGGTCGGCCAGCGCGCCGACATAGCGTCGGGAGGCCACCACGCCGACGGCTTCGCCGGCGTCGTGAACCGACAGCCAGAACATGTCGCCGGGGCCGGGCTGCGCCCCGGCAACCGGATCAAATGCGGGGTGCGCGTATCCGGGAAAGCACCGGCGGGTCTCGGCGAAGCCGGTTGCGTCGCTGGAGTTTTCGATCGTCAACCCCAGGCCTTCGATCTGCTGTCGGTATTCCCGGATGCGGGCGTTCAGAATGCGGTATGTCTCGTCGCTGAACATGGTGGCCTCGCTGCGGTTGCAGACAACCGGGCGACCGCGCCGTCCTGGCTCGCGCTGGCGGCATTGATTTCAGCTTAACGGCGATTGATCACCCCAACGTCACACATATAGCGCGCTGCGGCAGGCCAAACGGACTCCAGACTGAGGCGGTACGGGATGATCCGGACCGCTATGAGGTGGAGACGATCTCCGAGCGGTCGAGCACACAGATCGACAGCAGCAGGTCGTCATCGGATTTGCCGCGGGCGTCTGGATCGAGGGGAACCGTCAGCCGGTTCCAATGCACCATCTTTGTGGACTGGCTCCCACGAATGATGCCCCGACACCGATGCAGGGTGGGCTCCGCCCGGCGATGCACCTCCAGGAGGTCGCGCTGAACACTGAGGCCCAATCCCTTGTCGGGAACGTCGAGCAGACGCGTTCCGACCAGCGACTGATTGGTGGCGTCGTCCCACAGGCGGAAAGACCCTGGCGCATAGCGCGCGATCCGGACTTCGCTGTTCTCGTCCACCACAACGAGCTTCGTGCGTTCCTGGAAGATGCCTTCGCGCTCCAGGTTGCGGATCAGGGTCTCCGCCGACCCGCCGCCGGCGCGCTCCGCGCGCCAATGCGCCAGGGTCCTGGCAAACGGATGATCGGGCGCCCAGCGGTCGCCGAAGGATTTCGGATCGAACGGGACGACCCGGTTGTCGAAGGCATGCCAGGGTTCGTCGTTGGCGACTGAACGGCACAGAAACCGGACACGTTCAAACACCAGGTCGAGGCTGCCGACCTCGCGGATCCAGCCTTCGCCGTTCCACCAACCGATCTCAACCTCCGCCCGGCTCTGCGCCCAGCCATCGAACAGCAGGAGCAGTTGGCGGCGCGCCTGCTCGGAAACCGCGCGCGGGTCGAATGCGATCAGATCGGGAGGCGTGGTCGCAAACGGGAACTCGCGAAAGCGCCAGTTTCGCTTGATCGCGATGTAGCCGAGGGTCCGGATCGCGAACGACACCATGGCGGGCTGGCGCTTGGCCAGACTGCGCCCGGACAGCATCTGATGGGTCCCGCCCGGCAGCAGCCACTCGGCATCGAGCAGCCGGCGAGTGAACACCTCGTCAGTCAGACCCGCGCTGCCGTCGACCGGGATGCGCGCGCCCGGAACCCGTGACGTCTTGTGGTCGGTCGGGGGTGCGGTCTGCGCTTCGGGGCCCCAGGAGGACGCCTGTTCCCGCTCATCCACGTCCTCGCGGACGGCGACCAGATCTTCGACATGGGCGCAGGCGGCGGTGGCGTTCATGAAGTGCACCGTCACCGGCCCGGTGTCGCGGTCGAGCAGGATCAGCTCGATGCGCCGGTTCGGCGCGCGCTCGGCAAGAGCCGGTTTGAGATAGGGTAAGGCGCTCCGACTGACGGTCGCCGGGTTCAATTGCACGGTGGCGACATTCTCAACCACGCCGACATCGATCCACCCGACGTCGTGCAGAACAGTGGCCAGCATCGGGTATTCGCCCCGCGACCCGTCCGAGTGGCGTCGATCATAGCCAGCATGGGTCAGCCAGAACCCGTCGGTTTGCTCGCCATCTATCAGAGGTGATTCCCTGACTCCGCAAATGCGCCTTCCAGTTTGGCATGTCCTGCATTGACGGGCCAATCCGGAAATAGCCTGCGGCTAATGCACGCATGAGTAGCCGTAAAAGAAAATAACTGTCTAACGCGATTTGCATTGGAAGCGCATTCACGCAGACTTGGTCGCTGGCGATTTCGGCGGGGCGTCTCTTGGACGTCCCGCCGATCGCTTTGCCGATACTGATGACGTCTGAGGTCTTCGGAACGACCCTCAGGGCGTCATCAAAGGTATCAGGAGGCGGATCCGAAAATCTCGGCGACCCGCTCCCAGTTCACCAGATCGTCGACGAACGCCTTGACGTAGTCCGGCCGGCGGTTGCGGTAGTCGATGTAGTAGGAGTGCTCCCAGACGTCACAGCCCAGCAGGGCCGTCCCTTCGCCGATGGCGATCGGGTTGACGCCGTTCGCGGTCTTCGAAACCTTCAGCTTGCCGTCGGTTCCCAGAACGAGCCAGCACCAGCCGGAGCCGAACTGCGTCACGCCGGCCTGGACGAACGCTTCCTTCATGGCATCGACGCTGCCGAAGTCGGCGACGATCTTGGCCTCCAGTTCGCCCGGAATCGCGCCGCCGCCCTGGGGCTTCATCCACTGCCAGAATTCGATGTGGTTCCAGTGCTGGGACGCGTTGTTGAACAGGCCACCGCCCTCGCCGCCGTTGTACGACGCCTTCACGACCTCCTCGAGCGACTTGCCCTCGAGCCCGCTGTCCTTCAGCAGGTTGTTGCCGTTCACGACGTAGGCGTTGTGGTGCTTGTCGTGGTGGAATTCCAAGGTCTCCGCTGACATGTACGGCGCCAGGCTGTCATAGGCGTACGGCAGATCGGGAAGTTCGAAGGCCATCGCTCGCTCTCCTCTCATGAAAGTCTCGCTCGGGGGCGATTGCCCGTCCGAGGGCCGGCCGGCGCATGCAGGATCGTGGGGATCGCAGCGCAGTGGCCGGGCGCGCGGACCATGTAAATACCAAGGGAAATCTTGTCCAGAGGCTTGTCGGCGGATCGCTGGAATCTAATAGGCGGCAGCTGTACTCGACGATGCGTTCGCCGCCTGCGGCTCGGCAGACTCCCGTGACGACACTTCGCCCGGTGTGTTTGCAAATGGCACGGCGGGCACGGCGGTCGTCAGCGGAAGACGGATCTCTGCGACAAGGCCGGTACGCGCCCCGTCCTCGTAGGTATTCCGCAGCGTCAGTGTGCCTCCCATCTTCTCGACCAGTGAGCGGGTGATCGAGAGGCCGAGCCCGGTGCCGCCCGGGTCGTCGGTCTTCAGATGGTCGGTTATACGTTCGAAAGGCCGCTGCGCGACGTCGAGCAGCTCTTCAGGAATGCCGCCGCCCGTGTCCTCGATCCAGAACGTGACAGTCTCACCGTTCCGCAGGACTCCCGCCTTGATGGAGCCGCCACTCGGTGTGTATTTCACCGCGTTGGAGGACAGGTTCGTCAGGCACTGCCTGAAGGCTTTCGGGTCGACGAAGACCTGCAGTGACGCCGTCTGTGGATCCCGACTCAAGCTCACCCTGTGGCCGCGCGCCGTTAACGCCAGCTCGTCGAGCTTTGTGTGCCAGGCGTCGTCCACCGTCACCTTGAGAGGAGCCAGCACAGCGTGGCCCGCCTCGATCTTGGAGAAATCGAGCAGATCGTCGAGCAGGGCGAGAAGATGCTCGGCGCTGGTATGGATCAGCACTCCGTACTTCTGGGCGCGCTCCAACGGATTGGGGAAGTTTGACAAGGCGTTCGAAAGAAGGTCCGAGAAGCCCAGGATCGCGTTCATTGGGGTTCGCAATTCGTGGGACATATTGGCGAGAAACAGGGTTTTGGCCTTCTCCGCGCTCTCGGCATGGGCCCGCGCCGTTTCCGCATCCCGGTGCTTCTCGTGCAGGCTGAGGATCAGTCGCTTGATCTGAAGCTCGCGGATCAGAAGGGTACCAAGAATGGCGACGCCGACGCCGGAGATGACGGTCATGCGGGGCCACACTTCCGTCGCGGCCCGGACCCAGAACTGCTCGGGAAGGACCAGCACAACCGGCAAGGCCAGCACCGTCGCACCTAAACCGATCGCCGCGAACTCCCACCCGCGCGTCTCTCGGTCCCGGCGAATCCGGTAGACGCGCCAAAGGACACCGAAGCCGGTCACCGCAAAGATATAGAGAACGCCGCTGAGCATTCCGGCTCCGCCATGCAGGAACCGGGTGAAGGCCGCGATTATGGCGGCGACGGCCCCGCCCACGGGACCGCCCAGCATGCCGGACAGGATCAGCGGGGCGGCCCGGCCATCTCCGAAGATCCCGGGAACAAGCGTGATGGGTGCGAACATCAGGGCAGCGGCGGCCAGACCGTAGGTCACGCCGACCCACAGCGCCTTGCGGGGCAGGTGCCGCGGGACGTCATCGATCGAAAGCAGGTTCAGAAAAGAGGACAGCCATCCAAGGCATGCAAGGATGCCGATGTTGGCGACGATGGCCACGAAGTCTTGCCCGAGGACTTCGAAAAGGTTCTGCAAGTTCGGCTCCCGGAAGAGTCCCGAACGATAAAGACCCGGAAGTTAATGGGTAATTAAGCCGTCCCGTGGCTGAGAGGATGCATCAGGCTGACAGGACCGCCGGGTCCGGAGGGCTGTCAGGTCGATTTGGACGGTCCGGCTTCAGATACGGCAGTCAGGAAGTCCTCCAGCGTCTCCGGCCCGGCCGGCCCGAACCGTGTGCCGAGCCCGAGCTCCGCAACCCACATCTGCCGCCTGGCGGTACCCATTGCGGTCCAAGGCTCAAGGCCAAGGTCGCGCAGAGTGTCGGCAACACTCTCCATCTCGATCGCTCGCCGCCGACCATGCAGCGCCATGCGGCCCATGTGGTAGGTCGCCAGCGCCCGCCAGTCGAGACCGGGAAAGGTTGCCTGGACCGAGGACAGCACCCGGTCCGCGACACCGGCCCGGTCGGCGGCGACAAGGCACTCGCACAAGATCGCTTCGATCCCCTTCATGAAGACGCTGCGCGCCATCTTGATGGTGGATGCCTGTCCGACCGTATCGCCGACCACCTCGATCGTCATGCCGAACGGTTCCAGGCGCGCCGCGGCGTCCTGGGTGGCCGGGCCGGCAAACAGCATGGGGACGTGGTGACCGCGCCCGGGGACTGTATCCATCACCGCGACATCGACGTAGCGGGCGGCTGACTGCGCTTCGACAGCCTCGGCGGCCCTCACCTTTTTGGCCGGTGAGCACGAGTTGAGGTCGAGATAGAACTGGCCCTGGCGCAGATGGGGCACGGCGCTCTCGGCGGCCTCCAGCGCGCGTTCGGAGGTAACGGTCGACAGCACCACATCGGCGTCGGCAAGGGCGTCGGCGACCCGCTCGCAAGGGCGCGCCCCAAAGCCCACGGTCTTTGTCCACCGGGTCTCGCGGGTCTGCGGGTCGTCGACCAGGATGTCGAAGGCCGAGGCCGAGGCCGACCCGGCGCCGGCGCCGAGCAGCCCCTGGGCGATCAGCGGACCGGCTTCGCCGAAACCGATGAAAGCGAGCGACAGGGTCATCCGATCGCGCCGGCCTTGCGGAACCCATCCAGATCGTCGGCGCTGTAGCCGAGTGCCGACAACAGCGCATCGGTATCGGCACCAAGTCCGGGGGCCGGCCGCGTCGGCGGCGCCGATCCGGCGTTGCGGATCGGGTGGGCGACAAGGCGGAACGGGTCGGTCAGGCCTGCCGGTGGGTCGAAATCGTGGATGCCGCCGCGCTCGGCGATGAAGGGATTGTCCATGGCTTCCCCGATGCCGAGGATTGGTGATGCCGGCACGACGCCGCCGAAATCGGCCAACCACTCGGCCGTCGTCCGGGATGAGAGCGCACTGTCGAGCAGGTCCTGGATCTCGCCGCGATGGGCGAGCCGGTCCTTGAAGGTGCGGAACCGATGGTCGTCGGCCCATTCCGGGTGCCCGATCTTCGCGCACAGCGCCGGCCAGAACTTTTCCTTGTTGCACATCAGGTAGATCCAGCCGTCTTTCGTCCGGTAGCTCTGGCAGGGCGTCAGGGACGGGTGCGCAGACCGTGGCAGGCGATCCTGCACATGGCCGGCATTGAGATACCAGGTCGACAGGTAGGTCACCGTGTGCAGCGCGAGGTCGAACAGGCTGACATCGACGTCGCGCCCTTCGCCGGTTGCGCGCGCCTGCAGGATCGCCGAGGTCATCCCGAACGCCATGGCGACGCCGGTCATCAGATCGACGACCGAAAGGCCGAAGCGGCTCGGCGGTGTGCCGGGTTCACCGGTAACCGAGAACCAGCCGGCCTCGGCCTGCATCAGATAGTCGTAGCCCGGCCAGGTCTTGCGCGAGCCGTCGCGGCCATAGGCCGAGAGGTGGGCGCACACCAGTTTCGGGTTGATGTCCCTGAGACTGGCGTAGTCGAGACCGAGCTTCTCCGGGACGTCGCCCCGCAGGTTGTTGGTCACCGCATCGGCGGTGGCGGCCAGTTCACGGAACAGCCGGCGCCCGTCCTCGGACCGTAGGTTCAGGGCGACGCTGCGTTTGTTGACGTTGAAGGAATGGAAGAACTGGCTCTCGGTGCCGGCCTCGTCGAAGAAGTAGGGCCCGACGGCGCGCGCCATGTCGCCGCCATCGGCCGGGTTCTCGACCTTGATGACCTCGGCCCCCTGATTGGCGAGATACATCGTGCCGAACGGGCCGGCGCCGTATTGCTCGACCGCCAGGATCCGCACGCCCTGCAGGGGCTGGGCGCTCATTCGCCGTCTCCGGATTTGGCTTGTGCCGGACCCTTCAGGCGGATCGCGTTGACCTTCTCGTAATACTCGATCGAGACCTCGTGGTCGCGGTCCGGCATCTGCTCGTTGATCTGGGTCCAGATCTCGTTCAGGGAGTGCAGCAGCGGGGCGTAGAGATCCTGGTCGCCGGCGAGGCCGGCGGCGATCCCGACATCCTTGGCCATCAGCGACGCGGCGAACCCGGTGCCGTAGGTGCGCGGCAGCACATGCTGGTGGAACTTCCGTTCCGTCGAGGAGTTCCGACCGGTCGAGACGTTGAGAATGTCGACCATGGTGGACGGGTCGAGGCCGAACTTCTGGCCGATGATCAATGCCTCGTTGGCCGCCGTGAGGCCCACGGCGGAGAGATAGTTGTTCAGGCACTTCATGGCGTGGCCGGCGCCCAGAGGCCCGCAGCGGAAGATGTTCTTGCCGGTCGCCTCGAACATCGGCATGACCCGGGCGATCGCGGCTTCGTCGGTTCCGCCGACCATGATTGACAGCGTTCCCTTGTCGGCGCCGGGGACACCCCCGGATACCGGGGCATCGATCAGGGTGACCCCTTTGGCCAGCAGGGCATCACCCAGCGCGCGGGTCCCCATCGGCGCCGACGAACTCATGTCGACCAGGATCTTGCCGGGTGCCAGTCCGGCCTCCAGGCTGTCGCCGCCGCCATCGTCGCCGTCGCCGAAGCAGATCCGATGCACCACCTTGCCGTCCGGCACGATGGTGACGACGATGTCCGACATCTCCGCCAGCGCCGCCAGGCTCGGCGCGCGCTTGGCGTCGAACTCCTCGGCGAACCGGCCCAGTTTGTCCTGATCGAGATCGAACACGGCGATGTCGATGCCGGCGCGCTTGGCGTTGCGGGCAATCGGCCAGCCCATGTTGCCGATGCCGATCCAGCCAACGGTTACTTCCGCCACGGTGTTTCCTCCTGACAGGGCGTGTCCGGCACTTCAGTCGATGCCCATTTCCTGGAACACCTCGCGGGCGTTGCGGAAGGCGTCGATGGCGGCGGGCATGCCGCAATAGATCGCGGCCTGCAGGAACACTTCGCGGATGTCGTCCTTGGTCAGCCCGTTATTGATGGCGCCGCGGATGTGCAGGCGCAGTTCGTGGCTCCGGCCCAGTGCGACCAGCATGCCCAGGTTCAGCATCGACCGCTGCTGGCGGGTCAGGCCCTCGCGTCCCCAGACCTCGCCCCAGCAGTACTCGGTGACCAGCTCCTGCAAGGGCATGTTAAAGTCGTCGGCCGAGGCGATCGACTTGTCGACGTATTCCGCGCCGAGGACTTCGCGCCGGTTCTTGAGCCCAGCTTCGAACATCGCCTTGTCGCCCATTCTGTCCCTCCCGTTGTATAAAAATTCCGCGGCAGACTAGCTCTGCAGACCTTGGGCGCCAAGGGAGCGTCGCCCATATCGGACATGGCGGTGGCGGGTTTGGGACGACAACGCCCCCCGCTCCGGGTTAGCGTGCGCGCGAATTGACGCGAGGACACATGGCGATGGCCCCCGAGGGACAGATCACGGTCGACGGTCCGGTCGGCGCACCGAGCGCCGAGGCCGGCGATGCGCAGGTGGTTGATGCGCTCTACACCGTGCGGATCAACGAGCTGGTCGTTGACTTCCACATCGGCATCCACGCCCATGAACAGGGCGTACGTCAGCGCGTGCGGGTGGACATCGCCGTCGACGTGGTGCGCCCCGAGAACGGCTTCCACGAGGAGTACGACCGGGTCTACTGCTACGAGCGCCTGGTCAAGGCAGTGCGGGCGCTGGCCGAGGGCGGCCATGTCAAACTGGTCGAGACGCTGGCTGATCGGGTTGCGGAGATCGCGCTGGGGGATCCGCGGGCGCGGCGTGCCGAAGTGACCGTGGCGAAGCTCGATGTGTTCCACGACGTCGACTCCGTCGGCGTCACGATGGTGCGTCGTCGGCTGTCCTAGTGCCGGCCCGGTCAATCAGCCTCTAAGATATTGAAGTAGAGCGGAAAGTCACCGTTCAGACCGGTGCCGTCTGAATGGATCTGGTTCCAGGGTTCAGGCGTCCACCAATCCGTTTCGCCAGACCACTGGAAACAGGTCGCTGTCCAGCGGCGCCCCCGGCGCGATCCCCGGATCGCGGAGCATACGCTGCAGGTTCGGCCGTGGATTGTAGGTCGCGTCATCTCCGCCCCACCGGGTGAGATAGGCCCGCCGCCGCGCGGTCTGCGACGCGTTTCCGGGTGCCGCGTGCAACAGCAGGCCGTGATGGATCGTGCAGTCCCCGGGCTCCAGGTCGTAACGGATGATCCGGTGGCGGTCGCGCTCGGCGTCGATGTCGGGAACCGGTGGCAGGTCCTCCTCATACGCCTCGCTCGGGTCGAAACTGACTGCCTTGAAACGCTTGCCCCAGCGATGGGACCCGGCGACGAATTCCATGGCTCCGGTTTCCGCGTCGGCCCGATCCAGGGACAGCCAGACCGTGGCGATCTTGTCGCCGGCCACCGGCCAGAACGTGGCGTCGTGGTGCCAATTGGTCGGTGTCGTGGTCTCCGGCTCCTTGATCAGGATCTGGTCGAAGATCAGGTTCACCTTGGCCGACCGGGTGACCGCCGCCGCCGCCTCGGCGAGCGGGCTTTCGAAAATGGCGCGCCGAAACCCGTCGACGTGCTGCCACACGAAGGTGTCGCCGAAGAAATCGCCGCGGGCACCCTTGGCGTTGATGTTCTTCACCATGTCGGAGGGGTTGGCCTTGTCCTGCTCGAGCAGGTCGCCGATGAACGCGATCCAGTCCTGGTCGACGATCCCGCGCAGACAGACCACACCGTCGGTCTCGTAGGTTCGGATCTCGTCCTCGGTCACGGGCCGGGTCAGGGTTCGGTTCATCGCCACCTCCTCGTCCCGCGAGTATCCCGGTCGGCCCCGTCGGCAGACAAGGGGCAATCGCCGGCCGGGATTTCAGCGGTCGACGACGCCCGTGAAGCGATTATCTTGATGGCGACCGGTCATGCCAGCAGTGGAGAGCCCCATGAGCAGCCAGAACGCGAATGATCCGGACCGCGTCGAGGAGGCGCCGGACGGGGTCGATCTTGTGATCATCCCGCGCGCCCGGGATCTCGGCGGGTTCGAGGTGCGCCGGGCGCTGCCGTCGGCCAAACGCCAGATGGTGGGGCCGTTCATCTTCTGGGATCAGATGGGGCCGGCCAGTTTTCCGATCGGCGGGGGGGTCAATGTCCGCCCGCACCCCCATATCGGGCTGGCGACGTTGACCTACCTGTTCGATGGCGAGATCTATCATCGCGACAGCCTGGGAACCGCCCAGCCGATCAAGCCGGGTGAGGTCAACCTGATGACCGCGGGGCGGGGGATCGTTCATTCGGAGCGGACCGATGATGCGGTGAAGGCGCTGGGTCCCAACCTGTTCGGCATCCAGTTCTGGATCGCCTTGCCGAAGGATCGCGAGGAGATCGATCCCGGCTTCGAGCATCGCCTTGAGGGGGAACTGCCGACCATCGAAGGCGAGGGCAAGGCGGTGCGTCTGATCGCCGGCTCCATGTGGGGGGAGCGATCGCCGGTCACCACCTATTCGGAGATGATCTACGCCGATGCCGCGCTCGAGACCGGGGCCAAGCTGCCGTTCCCGGCCGACCACGAGGAGCGGGCGGTGTATGTTGCCGAGGGCACGATCAGCATCGGCGGGGACCGTTTCGAGTGCGGCCAGCTGCTGGTGCTGCATCCCGGCGACCAGGTCACGGTCACGGCGGTCAGCAACGCGCGCGTGCTCGTTCTGGGCGGTGAACCGATGGACGGACCGCGTTTCATCTGGTGGAACTTCGTGTCCTCTTCGAAGGACCGGATCGAATCCGCCAAGGCCGACTGGACGGCCGGTCGCTTCGACATCGTTCCGGGCGACGCAGAGGAGTTCATCCCGCTGCCCGACGCCTGAAGCCGCGTCGCCGGGCGCGCAAAGCGGTTCTGCGCGGCTGCGCCTTCCGCCCCCGAGGGGCGCGGAGTACAGTCCGCGCACAATGATCTTCTCTATCTCACCCGCCGAGGTCTCGTCCTTCGGCACCGGTCTGTGCCGACCGGAATGCGTGGCCTGTCTGCCCTCCGGTGAGGTCTGGGTCAGTCACGTGCCGGGTGACGGGACGGCCGGCGTGGCGCGCATCGATCCGGACGGCACGGTCACGCCCGTGACCGCAACCGTGGGTGCGCCCGAGGGTTTTCTGGCGAACGGCTGGTCGCGGGCGCCGGATGGCAGTTTCCTGGTGGCCAATCTCGGGGACAGCGGCGGTGCCTGGCGGTTGTTCCCCGATGGGCGTCTGGCGCCGTTGCTGGTCGAGATCGAGGGGCGCGCCGTTCCGCCGGCCAACTTCGTTCATCTGGACGCTGGTGGCCGCGTCTGGATTTCCGTCAGTACCTGGCGGATTCCGCGCGACCGTGCCCTGCACCGTGACGTCGCCGACGGTTTCGTCATCCTGATGGATGGCCTGGACCGAGCCGACTCCGCGCGGATCGTGGCCGATGGGCTTGGCTACACCAACGAAGTGAAGGTCGATCCGTCGGGGCGCTGGCTGTACGCCAACGAGACGATGGCCCGTCGGCTGTCCCGGTTCGCCCTGACCGATGGCGGCCTGGGTCCGCGGCAGACCGTGGTCGAGTATATCGACGGGGTGATCCCGGACGGGTTCGAGTTCGATGCCGAGGGTGGGATCTGGTGTGCGAGCGTCATGAGCAACCGGCTCGTTCGCGTGTCTCGCGGTGGTGCCCAGCATGTGATCCTGGAAGACAACGACCCGAAAGCCGTCGCCGCGGCGATGGCCCGCTGGCGCGACGGCCGTTTCACCCGGACCGACCTGAACCTTGGCGCCTCGCGCCCGCTGGCCAATATTGCAAGCGTGACGTTCGGCGGTCCGGACCTTAAGACCGTGTACCTGGGCTCGCTTGCCGGTGAGACCCTTGTGACGTTTCGGTCACCCGTCGCCGGCGCGCCGCCGCCGCATTGGAACCCGTGAGTTGGAGAAGACGACATGACGCAGATCCGTAAGGTCGAAGTAACGGAAGTCGGGCCTCGAGACGGACTGCAGGCCGAGTCCCGCATTGTTCCGGCGGCTGAGAAGATTGCCCTGATCAACCGCCTGATCGATGCCGGTGTTCCGCGCATCGAGGCGACGTCCTTCGTCTCGCCGAAGGCGGTTCCGCAACTGGCGGACGCGGCCGAGGTCATGGCCGGGGTCGACCGCTCAAAAGGGGCCATCATCGCGGCTCTGGTCCCGAACGGCCGGGGTGCGATCCGGGCGGCGGAGGCGGCCGTCGACGAGATGGTTGTGTTCGTCTCGGCTTCGGAAAGCCACAACCAGAAGAACGTGAACCGCAGCGTCGAGGAGTCGCTGGCCGGGTTCGAAGAGGTCGCGCGCATCGCCGGGGATGCGGGCATTCCGGTACACGGGGCGATCGCGACGTCTTTCGGTTGCCCGTTCGAAGGCAATGTCCCAGCCGAGCGCCTGGCCATGATCGCCGCGCGCTTCCAGGACATGGGCTTCGTCGGCATGAGCTTTGGCGACACCACCGGCATGGCGACGCCGCCGACCGTGCGCGCCGGCATTCACGCGGTTCGCGATGCAGCACCCAAGCTGTCCCTCGGACTGCATTTCCACAACACCCGCGGCATCGGCCTGGCCAATGTGATGGTCGGCCTCGACGAAGGGATCGACAAGTACGAAGGGTCCTTCGGCGGGATCGGGGGTTGCCCCTTCGCGCCCAAGGCGACCGGCAACATCTGCACCGAGGACCTCGTCTACCTGCTGCATGAGATGGGCATCGAGACCGGGATCGATCTCGGCAAGATGATGGCGATCGCCTGCGACGTCGAAACGGTGGTCGGCCATCCCTTGCCGGGGCAGGTCATGAAGGCGGGCCTGCGGCTCGACCTGCATGACATGGACGAGGTCCGCACGGCGGAGGGCTGACGCCATGGCCGAAGGGCCGGTGCCTGACGGGCAGGATGCCGGCGCGTTGACCGGAATCCGCGTCGTCGATCTGACACGGATCCTGGCCGGTCCGTTCTGCACCCAGCTGCTCGCCGATATGGGTGCCGAGGTCATCAAGATTGAGCCGCCGGCCGGCGATCCGGTCCGCAGCCAGGGCGCCGTGGTCGACGGCATGAGCTGGTACTTCGCCCAGTTCAACCGCAACAAAAAGTCGGTCGTCCTCGACCTGTACGCCGACGCCGGCAAGGCGGCGCTGGAACGGCTTCTGGAATCGGCCGATGTCGTTGTGGAGAACTACCGGCCCGGCGTCTTCGCCAAAATGGGGTTCGACCCCGAGCGTCTGGCCCGGATCAATCCGCGGCTGATCGTGGCGAGCGTCAACGGCTACGGGTCCACCGGGCCTTATGTCGACCGCCCCGCCTTCGACTTCATTGCCCAGGCGATGAGCGGTTTCATGGCGGTGAACGGCGATCCCGACGGCCCGCCGCGCCGCGCGGCTCCGCCGATTTCCGATCTTGTCGCCGGGTTGTATTGCGCCTTCGGCGTGGTCAGTGCCCTGCAGGCCCGCCAGCGCACGGGGCGTGGACAGCAGGTCGAGGCCAGCCTGACCGGCGGCCTGATCTCGATGCTGGCCTACCTGTCGGCGGAGGTGTTCGCGACCGGCCGCGATCCGATCCGGACCGGCAACAACCATCCGATTGTCGCACCCTACGGGCTGTTCGAAGCGGCCGATGGCGAGATCGCCGTGGCGCCGTCCAACGACACGTTCGTTGAACGGTTTCTCGGCGTTCTCGGGCTGGCCGACCTGCTGGCGGAGCCTGAATTCGCCAGCAACGCCGATCGCATGACGAACCGCGAAGCGCTGAACGCCCGGATCAATGCCGTCACCCGCACGCAGCCGGTGGCCTATTGGATTGACGCGATCAACAAGGCGGGCTGTCCGGCCGGCCGCGTGATGGCCCCGACCGAGGTGCTGGCCGATCCCCAGGTGCTGGCCCAGGACATGGTGATCCGGGCCGAGCGACCCGGCCGACGGCCGATCCCGATGACCGGGTTTCCGGTGAAGCTCTCCGATACCCCAGCACAGTTGCGCCATCCGCCGCCGGATCTCGGGGAGCACACCGAAGAAACCCTGGCCGCGATCGAGACCGGGTCACGCGACTGATTGACCCTGAAATTGATATGGGTAATAGTCGAGCACCATCGTGTGTGGGACGCCTATGGCCCTGATCGAACCAGCCCCGCTTTGCCCGGATCTCGAGACCGACTCGCTCGAGTATGCGCCCGAGTTCGGGACGATCGGGATGCGCACCTGGCTGCGGGACCCCCACACCCGCCACCTCCTCGACTTCTGGAATGACAAGCGGGGGCTGAACGGATGCCCGCTGGCCGCCGATGTCGATCCGCTGGACATCCCGGAACTCGTCGGCTGGACGGTCCTGGTCGACTGTCCGCCCTGGGGCGGGCCCGGGGTCGTGCGCATGGTGGGTGTTCAGATCGTCGAACTCGCTGGAGTCGACATCACCGGCCGGCCTGTCAGCGATCTGCCCGACCCGGTCTACCGGCGCATGTTCGAGGATAACTTTGACGTGGTGGTCCGCACCGCCATGCCCCTGGCCTCGCGTTACACCCGCGTGCTCGGAGGGCGTCGGCGCGCGTTCGAGCGCCTGGACATGCCGCTGCTGGGGGCAGGACGGGTAGGACGCCAGGTTGAGCGTGTCCTGGTCGCCATGGTCGCGACCGACTGACCAAAGCCTCCATCGATGCTATTGAGAGCCGCCTTCGGTGCTGGAGTCTGATCCGATCGGATCGAACCGACCTGATCGGTGAATCAGTCTCTAAGATATTGAAGGAGAGCAAAACTCACCGTTCAGACTGGTTCCGTCTGAACGGATTTTGCTCGAGGGAGGATCGGCGATGGACAAGAGCGGCAATACCTTTGACGCGGCGGCCTATGGCGGCCCCGGCTGGCAGGGCCGAACCCGAACCCACCGCGAGGAGATCGGCGATCTCTGGACGGCGAGCGGCATCGACACCGAGTACACGACCCTGCGCGCGGTACTGCTGCACCGCCCGGGCAGCGAACTGGCGGCGGCGTCGGAAGACCCCAATGCCGTCCAGATGCTGGAACCGCTCGATCTCGGCAGAGCGGGCGCGCAGCACGATGCCATGGCCGAGGCGTACCGCGCCCACGGAGTTTCCGTGCACTACGTCGATCCCGTGGGGCAGGCCACCCCCAACCAGATGTTCTGCGCCGATCTGTTCGCCATGACGCCGGAAGGCGCGATCCTGGCACGGCCCGCCTCGACCGTGCGGGCCGGAGAGGAGCGCTGGATCGCCCGCCGCCTCGCCGATGCCGGCGTACCGATCCTGCGCACCCTGACCGGCACGGCAGTCTTCGAGGGGGCGGACCTGATGTGGATCGATCCCGAGACGGTGATGATCGGCCTCGGCCTGCGCACCAACGAAGATGCCGCAGCCCAGATCGCGGCGACCCTCGAGGAGATCGGGATTGAGACCCTTGCGGTCGATATGCCGTTCGGCACCATGCATTTCATGGGGATGCTGCGGATCGTCGACCGGGACCTGGCGATCTGCTGGCCCCGGCGCACACCGTTCGCCACGGTGCGCGCGCTTGAGCAGCGGGGCTACCGGATCGTCTGGCTGCCGACCGACCAGAGCGACGCGACCCTGAACCGGGCCCTGAACATCGTCACACTCGGTCCGCGCAAAGTTCTGATGCTGGCGGGCTATGAACCGGTACAGGCGGTCTACGAGGCAGCCGGAATCGAGTGCATCACCTTCGACGGCTCGGAGCTGGTCAAGGCGGCGGGCGCCATCGGGTGCCTTACCGGGGTTGTTCACCGGGATCCCGTGGACTGAGCGAGCCGACCAACCGTTCCATCCCGGTAAACGCCAGCCAGCGCTCGATCTCGGCCTCGATCTTGGCGGTGCGGGCCTTCGAGGGCCGCATCCCCGGCTCCATCCAGAGGCCGCGGATTTCCAGATCGCCGCGATCGCGGTGGGCCTTCAACTCGATGCGGCCGACCAGGCGGTCGCGCTCCAGCATCGGCAGCACGTAGTAGCCGTAGATCCGCTTTTTCGCGGGAACGAACGCCTCGAAGCGATAGTCGAAACCGAACAGTCGCTGGGTGCGGTGGCGCTCACGGATCATCGGATCGAACGGTGACAGGAACCGGACCCGGGCCGGGGGCTCCGGGGCGTTCCGGACCACATCGAGGATGTCCGGCCGGGCCCAGACCGGCCGGACCGATCCGTCGGCCAGTTCAATCTCGACACGCCGCAGGACGGATCCGTCCACGCTGGCGCACCAGGCCTCGGCTTCGGCCGGCGATATCGCATCGAAGAACCGGGCGATCTCGCCGTGGCTGGCGACGCCGAGCCGGGCAATCGCCTCGCGTCCGGCCCAGTCGACGAAGGCATCGTGGTCCGGTTCCGGGGCGTGATGTTCTGCCGGGATGACCCGGTGCGCCAGGTCGTAGACCTTGGCGAACCCGCGCCGGCCTGAGACCGCGAACTCGCCACTGCGCCACAGGTACTCGAGCGCGGTCTTCGACGGGGTCCAGCCCCACCACGTCCCGCGCTCCTCGGCGTCGTCCGGTGTCAGGTCGCGGGACATGACAGCCCCCTCGGTCTCGACCCGGCGGCGCACCTCTTCCAGGACCGACTCGCGCCGGCCGGCAAACCGGTCGACCCAATGTCCAGGCCTGTCCATCCGGGCCTTCATGCGGGCGAATTGGGGTTTCCAGAACGGGAAAAACCGGGTCGGGATGATCGACGCGTCGTGGGTCCAGTGCTCGAACAGGGACCGCCGGTTCTCCAGCAGGTGCTTCAGGAGCGACTTGCGGTAGCCGGTCGCCCGGCTGAACAGGATGTGGTGGTGAGCCTGCTCCAGAGTCGAGATGGTATCGACCTGAACGAACCCCAGACGGTCGATCAGCGCATCCAGGCCGTCTCGGGTGAGCGTCCCGCCGGGCCGGTCCGCCAGACCATGGCGTTCGATGAACAGGCGCCTCAGGTCGGCGTTGGCGATCCGGTCGGTCATGGGCGGCCCGGACGGGCACGGCCCGGACGGGGCGCAGGTTGGCGGTCTTGGGTCATGGTCTCTCTAAGGCGGCTCGGTCTATGCTCGTGGAAACGGGCGCGGGAGGAACGCCAATGCCAATCGGAAGGCTTGATCATGTCAACATTCGCACCACCGATGTCGACGCCCAGGTCGCCTTCTACGAACGCGTTCTCGGCCTGACGCGCGGGACCCGGCCTGACTTCAGTTTCAGCGGCGCCTGGATGTACTCCGGTCCGGATGCGGTGATCCACGTTGTCGAGACCGACGACACCATGGCCTATCGGCGCGAACAGCAGCTTAAGCACTTCGCCCTGCGGGCATCCGGGCTGGCGGACTTCCTCGCCCATCTGCGCCGGGAGAATGTTCCCTATCGATGCGGCGTCCTGCCGGGTGACGGTTTCGGGCATACACAGGTCAACATCTTCGACGCCGACGGCAATCATCTGCACATCGACTTTCCGCCCGGCGACAACGCTGACATCACCGAGTTTACGGGGACCTGAACGGTCCCGGGGAGGGCACAATGACCGTCACCTCAATGCCGACCAGCCGACCGCGGTCTCCCGCGGAGCAGCGGGTGCGTGAGGAACTGGCCGCGGTTTACCGGATCTTCGCGGCGCGGGGCATGGATGACCTGATCTACACCCACATCTCGGCGCGGGTGCCGGGCGCGGAGGCGCATTTCCTGATCAACCCGTTCGGTCTGATGTACGAGGAAGTGACGGCCTCCAATCTGGTGAAGATCGACCTCGCCGGGAACATCGTCGAGGACAGCGCCCATCCCATCAACTACGCGGGCTTTGTCATTCACGGCGCGGTTCACGAGGCGTTGCCGGACGCCCATTGTGTGATCCACCTGCATACCGACAGCGGTGTGGCGGTCGCTTGCCAGGAGCAGGGGCTGATCGACGCCTCCCAGTTCGCCATGTTCCTGCCGGGCGGCGTTGCCTACCACACGTACGAAGGGCTGGCGTTCGACGACGCCGAGAAGCCGCGCCTGGTCGCCGATCTCGGGGACCGAAAGGCGATGATCCTGCGCAATCACGGTACCCTGACCGTCGGGGCGACCGTCGCCGAGGCGTTCTTCCATATGTACAATCTGGAACGCGCCTGCCGGGTTCAGGTCCTGGCCCAGGCGGGCGGCCAGGCGGAGCTGTTGCCGATCGAGCCATCGGTTGTCGCCCACACCCGGGCGCAGAAGCCGGTCGGGACCCGCTTCGGCGGGTACGGCGAACTGGAACTCGATGCCTGGATGCGCAAGCTCGACCGCGAAGGCAGCGACTTCCGGAACTGACCCGCAGCCTATCAGCGCGGCGTCCTTCAAGGAGACAGACATGACGGATCCCGTCGGACTGATCGGGCTCGGCAATGCCGGGGCGTCGGTCGCGAAAGCCCTGACCGCCAAGGTGCCGGTGGTCGGGTTTGACCTCGATGCCGCTCGATGCGGGACCGCGACAGGGTTCGGGGTGCGGTGTGTCGACAGCGCGGCCGCGGTTGCCGCCGAGGCGCCGCGGATTCTGCTGTCGCTGCCGAAACCGGAGGCGTCCGTCGCCGTGGTCCGGGCGATCCTGGAGGCCGGTCACCGCCCCGAGGTTGTGATCGAGACCAGCACCGTGACCCCCGCGACGGCGATCGAATGCCACGATCGTTGCGCGCGCGATGGCGTGGCCTTCGTGGACGCCGCGATCGCCGGCGGGGTCGCCAGCATGGCGGCAGCCCGGATCACGTTCTTTCTCGGCGGGTCGCCGGATGCCATTGCCCGCGCGCGCCCGGTGCTCGAACTGCTGGCCGAGCGGATCTTCGAGCTCGGCCCGATCGGCGCCGGCATGGGAACCAAGGTCGTCAACAATGCGGCGATGCACGCCGTCATGGTGGTGCTGATCGAGGCCTTTGCCATGTCGACCAAGCTTGGCGTGCCGGTTGAGACCATGGTCGAGATCCTGAACCGGGAGGAAGGCCTGCTGCGTCCGCTGGTGCATCGGATGGGCGAACGCATGGCTGGCGGCGACTACGCTGCGGGCATGTCGGTCAGCAACGCCCGCAAGGACTCCGTGCTGGCGCTGGAGACCGCCCAGGCGCTTGGTGTGCCGCTGTTTGCCACGCTGGCCTCCCACACGCCTTACGAGATCGCCGAGGCCGAGGGAATGGGGGATCTGGACTACGCCGCACTGGCCACATTGTGGGAGCGCTGGGCTGAGGTGTCTTTTCAGAACGGGTAGGCAGAATTGCAATAATCGAAACACAAAACGGTGTTAGGCTGAAACAGGGGGTCGGTACTGACCGCGCAATGTTTCGGGCGCGGTTTCGGACGAAGGTGGGGGAGCCGCAATGGCTCAGGTTGTGGGCTACGAGATCGAAGTCCAGGTCGGCGGCGCGTGGCGTACGGTCCAGTCGTTCGGTCCGTCCGAACACGGCAATGCGCGTGTCGAACTGGCGCGTCTGGAATCGGCGCCGCCCGGCGGCGGACTGAAGCTGATCGAAGAGACCGTCGACGACAGTGGTGTGTTCAAACGCCGCACCCTGGTCTTCAAGCGCTTTGACGAGGAGGGCGCGCCGGCCGGCGGCAAGGACGCTATCCGGCGTGGCGCCGGCGGCACGACTGCGGCGCCGAAATCGGCGCGCGCCAAGGACCGCCAGAAATCCAAACCGGCCGGAACGGGCCGTGACGCCAGGGCATCGACCGGCAAAGCGGCACAGGCCAAGGGGCGCAAGGCAGGCCTCGGCGGGCTGACCGATCTCCTGTCATTCCTGTTCATTCCAATCCGTGCGCGCACGGTCGACGGCGAGGACGGCGTGTCCACCGTGTCGGCGCCGCCGGTTCCGGCGCCGACGGAACTGCGGGGCGAAGTTCCGATCTTCGAGGACGAGCGCGAGACGCCGCAGGAAGATCTCGTGGTCATCGACGCCACCTATCGCCAGTTCCACTCGTTCTTCGAGGCGATCGAGAACAGCGGAATGTTGACCGAGGCCCGGCGCGACCCCGAGTTCTCCCGGCGCATCAGCCTGTTCGCCATCGGCGTCCTGTTTTCGATCGAGTAGGACATCGACATCTTTTCCGAACGCGGCAAGGCCCTGGTCTCGGCCGTTCTGAAGTTCTTCATCGACAGCCACGAGCAGGTCGGGCACTTCGTCCAGACCATGGAGCGCTATTTGACCTCGGCGGATGCGCCGGCGGCGATCCGGATCGGCTCGCGCTGCTTCCGCCACTACCTCGATCTCGACATGGACGGGATGAAACGCGAGTTCGACGCCGCGTTCGGCATGGCCGACCGGATCGAGGAACTGCTCGACGGCCGACGCCCCGCGCACGGTATCGATGGCCCCGGGTGCGACGCAGTTGCAGGTGATGTCGTGGGGGGCCAGCTCGACCGCCAGGGCCCGGATCAGGCCTTCCAGTCCGGCTTTCGAGGCCGAGACATGGCAGCGGTGCGGGGTGCCGATCCGGTGGGAAACACCGGACAGGGCGACGATCGCGCCGCCGCCGCGCCCGATCATATGTGGCACCGCGGCTCGGCAGAGCAGAAAGGCGCCATCGAGGGCGACCGACAGGATCTCGCGCCACTCGGCGAAGTCCATTTCCAGGAACGGTGTCTGGCGGCGCAGTCCGGCGTTGCTCACCACGATGTCGATGCCGCCGAACGCTTCGGCCGCCTGGGCGACCAGGGTGTCGACGGCGGCGGCGTCGGACACGTCGCCCAAATGAGTGACAGCGCGCCCTCCGGCAGCTGTGATCTCAGCGGCGACGTCCTCAATCGCCGCCTGGTCGCTGCGGCCGTTGACCAAGACCGCGGCACCGTCGGCGGCCAGAGTCAGGGCGATTTCGCGGCCGATGTTCTTGCCGGCCCCGGTCACGATGGCGACCTTACCGTCGAGTGCGGGCATGGGTTTCCCCACGATCTTTTCGGCCAGCATCGCCCGGCGAGACCGTGAGAACCAGTTCTGATATCCATGGTCTGTCATGCCGCCGATCTTCGAAATTCTTTCCCCCCTCGACCTCGCCGCTTTCGCCGTCTTCCTGGCGTGCTGGGCCGGCTATGAGATCTTCGGCGGCTGGTCGACCCGCCGTCGCAAGAACCTGTCAGGCCTGATGCAGGACTGGCGCAGCGACTGGTCCGACGCGATTCTTCACCGCGACAACCGGATCGTCGACATCCAGATCCTTCGCTCGCTGGCCGGGAACTCGGCGTTCCTGGCCTCGACCTCGATCTTCGTCATCGGTGGTCTGGCGGCCCTGATCGGGACGGCCGACCATGCCGTCGAGATCCTGAACGGGTTCGGGTATCTGGCGGAGACCACACGCGACAGGTTCGGACTGATGGTGGCGATGCTGATCGTGGTGTTCATCAACGCGTTCTTCCGCCTGGCCTGGTCCTTGCGGCTGCACAACAACGCGGCGGTCGTGCTGGGCTCGATCCCGCAGCCCGGTGCGGCGGCGGACCCGGAAGTTCCCCGCCAGCGGGCGACCGTCACCGTCAATCTCGCCACGCTGGCGGCGCGCCACTACAACGGTGGCATGCACGCCTACTATTTCGGCCTCGCGGCCTGCGCCTGGATCGTCCACCCGCTGGTGTTGATGGCAGCGTCGATCTGGGTCGTCGCGATCCTGTATCGCCGCGAATACCGATCGCGGGCCCATCGCGCCCTGTCACGACCCTGAACGCCGCTCGGGTCTCCGGATTGTTCAGCTAGCTTGGTCAGGCGGCCCGGTGTTCGATCAGGCAGCGCCGGCAGATCTCGCCGACATGGCGGTGGTCGGTCCCGCAGCATCCGCCAAAGATGTTGGCGGTCGGCAGAAACTGGCGCAGCCGGGCGTAGTCGCGCCCGAGCTGAACGGGATCGCCGTCGTCGAGCTCGGTCGCGGCATCCAGTTCCGCATGGCTGAGGGTCGACGCGTTGGCCCGCACCCCGCGGATCCGGTTGGTCCACGCGCCGCCCCAGGCGAGCATTTCCTCGAAATGGGTCGGGTGGGCGCAATTGATCATGTAGTAGGCTGGCGCAGAGGCGGTTTCCGCGTCGACCTCGCGGATGGCGTCGCCCAGCGACTGGCCGGTCGGCAGGCGCCCGTCGGTTTCCAGGGTGAATGAGATGGCGCAGGGCATCGATCGCGCATCGGCGGCCTGCGCGATTCCGATCGCCTCCGGCGTGTTCGTCATGGTCATCGCCGTCACCATGTCGGCCTCCGTCGCCAGGAAGAGATCGATCTGATCGGCGTGATAGGCCGCGGCGGCATCGACGGTCATGGGCGTACGGGCTCGTACCCGTCACCGCGGGGCCCGATGTTGCCGGACAGCACGATCGGCGCGCGGGGCTCGGCAAACCGCCGCCGCAATTCTGCCAGATGGGCGATGGCCGCATGGTTGACCGCCGCGTGGGTCGCCGCGTCGTAACCCAGCCTGGTCGTCCAGTCGCGGTTGGCGCGCCAGGTGGCGCTCTCCAGGACGAAGCCGGTTCCGTGGTTCCGGGCCAGCGTCAGGTAGGGTTCGAAATACCGCGACAGCAGGTCCCGCCCCCCGGGCCGACGGTACAGATCGACCACAGCCAGTTCGGGTAGGTCGACCCCTTCCAGGAACATCGGTGTCGTCTCGATTCCGCCATCGGTCAGAAACGGCCCGCCGTCCAGTTGCGGCAGTCGGTCTCGGTAGCGCGTCATGATCGCCTCGTCGCTGTTGCACCGCGAGATTTGGGGCAGCGTTCGAGGGCGCGAAAGTGAACCCGTGGTGCGGAAATCAGACTGAAACACGCGCGGCTTAGACGACCGGACAAAGCCCATGGCGATGGGGTGAGCCGGGCCACCACGGAGGTCATGCATGCGCAAAGGAAAACGGACCCGCGAACTGATCCTGGATGCCGCCGAGGCGGCCGTCCTTCAGAAGGGGTTTGGGGCGACGTCGATTGAGGAACTGATCGCCGAGGTCGGGATCACCAAGAGCGGGTTCTTCTATCATTTCAAGGACAAGAACACGCTCGCCAGGGCGCTGCTGGTGCGATTTCTCGAACGTGACAACCGCACGCTCGACGACCTGTTCGACTGCGCCGACAGCGAGGATCCCCTGGCCGCGTTCCTGGCCAGCCTGGACCGGTTCACCGGCATGATGGCGACGATGGAGCAGGGGCATCCGGGCTGCCTGGTCGCCACCTACTGCTACAACGAGGTCCTGTTCGACCGTGAGGTCCGGGAATTGAACCGCCAGGGTGTGCTGGCCTGGCGGACCCGCTTCCGGGCGATCTTCGACGCGATCAACCGGTATCACCGGGCGAACGATGCGGTCGATACCGATGCCTTGGCGGACATGGTGTCGTCTGTCACCGAGGGCGGCATCGTGATGGCCAAGGCGCTGCGCGACCCACGCGTCCTGGTCGAGCAGCTGCAGTTGATGCGGTCCTACGTCAAATTGCTGTACGCCCCGCGGCTGGCGGCCTGAGACCGAGTTGCTCTAGTCTTCCGGCATGGCTGATACGAGCAAGAGGCCGCCGTTCGCGCGGGTCGACGAGGACGAGATCCGCCTCGTGGTCGAGGTGTTCTACAGCCGGGCGCGCGAGGACGACCTTTTGGGTCCGGTGTTCCTGCGCCATGTGGAGGACTGGCCATCGCATTTCGCCAAGCTCTCCGACTTCTGGTCATCGGTGCTCAACCTCAGCGGCCGCTACGACGGCAGCCCGATGCAGGCGCACGCGGCCCTGGGCGAGTTGCAGCCCCGGCATTTCGCGCGCTGGCTCGAGCTGTTCGACGAGGCGCTGGCGGATACCGTCGACCCACGCACCGCCCAGGCATTCTCGCTGCGCGCCCGGGCGATGGCGGAGGCGCACCACAAGTTCCTGTTCTCTGGAGACTAGAGTCCGCTGACCAGGGCCCGGATCTCCGCGGCCAGGGAGTCGGGCTGTTCGAGGGCGGCGAAGTGTCCACCCCGTTCCCCGACGGTCCAGCGGCGAATGTCGGTATAGACCTGTTCGGCGGCCGAGCGCGGCGGCCGGAGGATCTCACACGGCGATTCCAGGTAGCCGGTCGGCACCGAGATCGTCTCTCCGAGGGGGATCGGCCAGGGGCTGTGCATCCGGGCGTAGTAGGGCCAGAACGACGATCCGACGCAGCCGGTGAACCAGTAGAGCGCGATGTTCGCCAGCATCCGGTCGCGGTCGATCGCATCCTCGATGCGTCCGTCGTTGTCGGTCCAGACGTGGAACTTCTCGACGAACCAGGCCGCCAGCCCGGTTGGTGAGTCGGCGAGGGCGGACGCCAGGGTCTGGGGCCGCGTGCCCTGTATCCACTGATAGCCGGTTTCCTCCTTCAGGAAGACCTTGAGCTCCTCAAGGTACGTTTCCTCCTCCGGTGTCGGGTTCTCGATGACGGCGGCGTCGCGACGCAGCGGCAGCAGGTTCAGATGCAGGGCCAGCACGTGGTCCGGAACGTCGCAGGCGATCCGCGACCCGACGAAGGACCCCCAGTCGCCGCCCTGGACGGCATAGCGCTCGAAACCCAGAACGTCGCCCATCAGCCGGGCAAGGGACGTTGCCATCTCCTCGCAGGAGAAGCGCTTCTGGTCGGGCCGGAAGGAAAGCGTGTAGCCCGGCAGCGACGGGGCGACGACCGTGAAGGACGGGGCTTCGGGCGCGCCGAACCGGACCGGGTCGGCCAGCATCGGGATGATGTCCAGGAACTCCAGGATCGAGCCCGGCCAGCCATGAAGCAGCAATAGCGGAATCGGCGGCTCACCCCTGCCGTTGATCTGGCCGTCCACTTTCAGGAAATGCAGATCGATGCCGTCGAGCGGCACCGAGAACTGCGGAAACCCGTTCAGGAAGGCCTCCTGGGCGCGCCAGTCGAAATCATCACGCCAGTATCGGATCAGGTCCTGCAGATACCCGGGATCGGTGCCATAGGCCCAGTCCGGGCCCGGTGTGCGATCGGGAAACCGCGCGCGGCCCAGGCGGTCCCGCAGGTCGGCGAGCTCGGGCTCGGCGATCTCGAGGTGAAACGGCTGCGGTTTCACGATGTTTCTCCCGATTGCGGGGCCGGCTGTTTGAAGCGTTCGGCGATCCAGATCCCGCCGAGCACCAGGGCAAGCGCCAGAGCATGAAACGGCGCGAACCGCTCGTCGAGGACCAGAACGCTGAGCCCGGCGGCGAAGATCGGCACCAGATTGACGAACACGCCGGCCCGGCCGGGCCCGACCTGGTCGACCGCCAGCAGGAACGAGATCTGCGCCAGGAAGCACGGGAACAGAACGACGAAGGCGACGACGGCCCAGCCCTTCGCCGTGGGGACCTGCAGGTCGCCGGCGGCATACTCGAAACCGGCAATCGGCAGCGAGGTCACGAAGGCGGCGATCGCCAGACAGGAGAACATGGCGATCCCCGATGCCGGCGGCCGGTTGCGCAGCGCCACGGTGTAGCCGGCGTACAGCATGCACGCGAAGATGATCAGCAGATCGCCGATGTTGAACTCCAGCGCCATCAGCCGAGCCGGGTCGCCCCCGGTCGCGACGATGACGACGCCGACCATCGTCACGCCGACCCCGGCGACCTGGATCAGGCGGACCGGGGTGCCGTAGGCGGCCAGGGCTCCGAGAAGCACGAAAATCGGAATGGAGCCCTGCAGGATGCCGATGCTGACCGCCTGGGTGTGTTGGGCGGCGATGTACATCAGCGTGTTGAACACGCTGAACCCCAGCGCCCCCATCAGAAAGACACTGAGCAGCCGCGGGCGCAGCAGTGGCCAGTCGCGCACCAGCGGGCCTCGCGCGAACAGCGCGATCAGCACCACCACGCCGAACCAGCGTAGCAGGGTCAGCAGCATGGGCGAGATCTCGCCGACCGACATCTTGGCGGCGACCGCATTGGCCCCCCAGGCCAGGGTGGTCAGCACCAGCAGGACATAGGCGTTGGCGAAGGGTCTGCGCACGGTCGGCGACACGGGAACTCCGGAACGGCGGGGGCAGGCGAGCCGGGCTGGTCTTTTACACCGAGCCATGCTGACATGAGAGCAAATAACTGGGTCCCGGGAGGAAGCAATGGGCTATCAGACCATCTCGGTGCGTCCGATCGCCGGCGCGATGGGGGCCGAGGTCTCCGGTGTCGATCTGGCGGGCGATCTCGGTAACGAGACCTTCGCCGAGATCCACCAGGCGTTCCTGGAGAACCAGGTCCTGGTGTTCCACGACCAGACCCTGTCGATCGAGCAGAACAAGGCGTTCGCCCAGCGCTTCGGACCCCTGGTGCCCTATCCGTTCGTCAAAGGCCTGTCGGATCATCCCGAGGTGTTCGAGATCCGCAAGGAACCGGACGAGGAGAAGAATTTCGGGGGCGAGTGGCATACCGACATGTCATTCGACGACCGGCCGCCGGTCGCCACCATGCTGTACGCGCACGTGGTGCCATCGCGCGGCGGCGACACCCTGCTGACCAACCTGTACCGGGCATATGAAACCCTGAGCGATCCGATGCGGGCCATCGTCGACGGGCTGACCGGGGTCTACAGCGGTGATCTGAAGGGCCGGCGTGGCGGCCGCAAGGCGTTGATGGACAGCACCCGCTTCGACACCGCCAATGTCGAGAACGCGCCGAGCATGGAAAGTGAGCACCCGATCGTGCGCACCCATCCCGAGACCGGGCGCAAGGCGCTGTATGTCAGCGGCAGCCACCTCTATCGGATCGCTGGGATGACCGACCGCGAAAGCGACGCGATCCTGAAGTTCCTGAAGGACCATGTCGCGACTCCGGATTTCACCTGCCGCGCCCAGTATCGCGCGGGCACCCTGGTGATCTGGGACAACCGCTGCACCCAGCACCGGGCCCTCAACGACTATCCGGGCGAGCGCCGGGTCATGCACCGGCTGACCATCGGCGGCGGCGACCGGCCGAACTGAACGAACCAGATCTTGCGAAAGGACCGAGCATGAGCGAGCGCATCGCCATCGTGGGAGCGGGCGCCGTCGGTGCCTATGTCGGCGGCTATCTGGCGCGGGCTGGTGAGGACGTGGTCCTGATCGATCCCTGGCCGGCCAATGTCGACGCGATCAACCGCGACGGCCTCAGCCTGTCGGGCATGACCGAGGCCGAGTGCTTCACCACGCCAGCGAAGGCGCTGCACCTGACCGAGGTTCAGAGCCTGATGCGGTCGGGCCCCATCGATATCGCCTTCGTGACCATGAAGTCGTTCGACACGGCCTGGGCGACGATGCTGATCAAGGACTATCTGGCGCCTAACGGCACGGTCGTCTCGCTGCAGAACTGCATCAACGAGGAGACCATCGCCGGCCTCGTCGGCTGGGGCCGGGTGGTCGGCTGCATCGCCGCCAAGATCGCCGTCGAACTGACCGGGCCGGCGACGGTGCGGCGCGGCGTGCCTCTCGGCGGCGCTTCGCACACGGTGTTCCGGGTCGGTGAGCCCCATGGTCGGCTGACCCCGCGGATCGAGCGGATCGCGTCGATGCTGTCGGGGATCGACAGTGCGAAGACCACCACCAACCTGTGGGGCGAACGCTGGTCGAAACTCTGCGCCAACGCCATGGTCAACGGCACCAGCGCCGCGTCCGGGCTGTCCAGTAACGGGTTGGCGCGGGATCCCGGCATCCGCTGGCTGATGATCCGGATCGGCGGCGAGGCGGCGTCGATCGCTCAGGCGCTGGGCTACGACCTGGAAAAGATCGGCAAGTTCGCGGGTGCAGAGTGGATCGCGGCGGCCTCGGGCGATGCCGCGGTGCGCGAAACCATCGAGGCCGACATGATCGCCGCCTGCGCGGGCCGCAGCGAGGACAACCGCCCGTCCATGGGCCAGGACATCGCCAAGGGCCGGCGCACCGAGATCGACTTCATCAACGGCTTCATCGCCGACAAGGGGACCGAGATCGGCATCGAGGCACCGGCCAACCGCGGTCTGGTGGCGGCGGTCCACGCCGTCGAGCGGGGTGAACTGCCGCCGGCGCCGGAGCGGCTGGCGGGGATCTAGCGCATCTCGAAACCCGGGTATCCGGCCGCCGCGATCTCCTCGCATTTCTTCACATAGGCCGGGAAGCCGGGATAGGGCATGAAGACACGCGGTTTCCCCGGCACGTTGGCGCCGAGATACCAGGAGTTGCAGCTCGGGAACAGCGTGCCGCCGGCGACCTCGTTGACGTGGTCGACCCAGGCGTCCTCGGCCTCCAGCTCCGCCTCGATCGAGGTTCGGCCCTCGCGTCGCAGATGCTCGAGGATGTCGGTCACATAGTCCACATGCTGTTCGATGCTGGGGAGCATGTTGGTCAACACCGACGGGCTGCCGGGGCCGGTGATCAGGAACAGGTTCGGGAATCCGGTTGTGGTCAGGCCGAGATAGGTTCGCGGGCCCGCGGCCCATTTGTCGGTCAGGGCCTGGCCGTCGCGGCCACGGATGTCGATGCGGGCGAGCGCCCCGGTCATGGCGTCGAACCCGGTGGCGAACACCAGGGTGTCGAAGGTGTATTCCTGGCCGCCGGTGATCAGACCGCCTGGTGTGATCCGCTCGATCGGGGTGGTCGAGATGTCGACCAGCGAGACGTTCGGGCGGTTGTAGGTTTCGAAATAGCCGGTATCGACGCAGATCCGCTTGCAGCCGATCACACTGTCCGGACAGAGCAGGTCGGCCGTGGCCGGATCCTTCACGGTCGCGCGGATCTTGCGGCGCACGAACTCCCCGGCGACGTCATTGCCTTCCTTGCTGACCAGCAGGTCGCCATAGGCCCCGAGGAAGCAGAAGCCGCCGATCTCCCAGCGTTTCTCGAACTCGGCCTCGGCCGCCTCCGGGCTCTCGCTGCCCCACCGGGCGTCGCGGATCGAATAGAGCTGGCCCGAGCGGCCTTCCTTGGCCTTTTCGCGCAGCTCAGGGTAGTGCGCCTTGAACCAGCGCTCGTGCTCGGGATCCATCTCCTTGTTGCGGGCCGGCACCGCGTAGTTGGCTGTCCGTTGGAAGACGGTCAGGTGCTCGGCCTGGCGCGCGATCACCGGAATCGACTGGATCGCCGACGAGCCGGTGCCGACGATGCCAACCCGCTTGCCGGTGAAGTCGACGCCCTCGTGCGGCCAGCGGCCGGTGTGATACCAGGCGCCCTCGAACTCCTCCAAACCCTCGAAGGTCGGCACATTGGCCGAGGACAGGCATCCGGTCGCCATCACCAGGTAGCGGGCCGCAACCCGATCGCCGGCGTCGGTTTCCACCGCCCAGCGGCCGCTCGATGCGTCGAAGTGGGCCTTGGTGACCCGGCGCTCGAACCGTATGTCTCGACGCAGGTCGAACCGGTCGGCGACATGGTTGGCGTAGCGCAGAATCTCGGGCTGCGGGGCGTAGCGCTCACTCCAATGCCAGTCCTGCTGCAGCGCGTCGGAGAACTGGTAGGAGTATTCCATGCTCTCGACGTCGCAGCGCGCGCCGGGATAGCGGTTCCAGTACCAGGTGCCGCCGACCCCGTCGCCGGTCTCGAAGACCACGGCCGAGAACCCAGCCTCTCGGGCACGGTGCAGCATGTACATGCCGGCGAACCCGGCGCCGACGATCGCCACGTCGACCTGTTCGACGTCCATTCAGATCTCTCCTGCGGGCGGTGACGGTGTGTGGAGCTATTCGGCCAAGCGGAGCGCAATCCGATGATGGCTGTCAAATACCTCGGCCGCGCCTGCGGCGTGCAGCCGGTCTGCAAGGGCGTCGTCGGCGTGGCCGCCGCCGGTGAAGCCCCAGGCTGTCATGCCGGCGTCGACCGCCGCCCGGACCCCGTTGACGCTGTCCTCGACGACGATGCAGGCGGCGGGTTCCGCGGCCAGGCGTTCGGCGGCGTAGAGGAAGATGTCGGGGGCCGGTTTGCCGTTCTCCACCAGGCGGGTCGAGTACACGTGCGGTTCGAAGTGCCGGGCCAGATCGGTGATGTCGAGCTTGCGGGCCAGGTCACCTGGCAAAGACGAGGACGCGACGGCCCGCGGCAGCCCGAGCCCGTCGAGCAGGTCGGTGATGCCGTCGACCGCCTGCAGGTCACGCTCGACGGCGGCGTGGGACTCATCCTTGATCCGCTCGAAAACATCGGGCGGCATGCCTTCGCCGATCCGCGACCGACGCTCGGCATCCAGGGCGAGGAAGTAGTCGTCGTAGGACAGGCCCGTGAAGCGCGCCATGTACTCGCCGGGCTCGAAGGCGAGACCGACCTCCGCCAGCAGCCGGCGTTCGACGGCGATCACGATCTCCTCGGAGTTCACGAGCACACCGTCGCAATCGAAGATCACCGCGGCCAGGGAAGCAGGGGGCATGGGGGCTCCTTGAAAGATCCCGATGCAGGAGGATCGCCCGGGATCATCTTCAACGGGGGTGGCAATTCGGCGGCGGCGGTCCATCGTATCTGGGCCGCCACCGCAGGGAAAGATCACAGCGAAGGGTGACAGGGAAGGGTCATGTTGGACGCAGCCGATGTCGAAGCCGTCTTCCGTCGCCTCGCCGAGCGTACACCAGCCGGTGAGCGAGAGCCGCACGTCAAGGAAGACGTCGATCCGTTTCGCGCCCTGGTGTCATGCCTGCTGTCGGCGCAGAGCCGTGACGAGAACACCGCCAAAGCGCGCAATACCCTTTTCGCGCTGGCCGACACGCCCCAGGGCATCCTCGACCTCGACGATTCGGCCATCGCCGCCGCCATCAAGCCGTGCGGGCTCTACAACACCAAGACCCGCAACCTCCGTCGGCTCTGTGCCGCGGTGCGGGATACCTGCGGGGGTGTCGTGCCGCGTACCCGCGAGGGGCTGATGGCGCTGCCGGGCATCGGACGGAAATGCGCCGACATCATGCTGCTGTTCACCTTTGGCGAACCGGCGATTGCCGTCGACACCCATGTCCATCGGGTCTGCAACCGGCTAGGCCTGGCCGAGGGCAAGACCGAGGCTGAGACCGCGCGCAGCCTGGAGGATCGCGCGCCGCACTGGGCCAAGCTGGACGGTCATCTGTGGTTGCTGGAGTTCGGCAAGCAGGTGTGCCGGTCCCGGGCGCCGGCCTGTGACAGCTGCTTCCTGCGCGATCTGTGCACCGCTCCGGTGCGAAGCGTATGATCCCGGGCATGGCGGTGTGGGGGTCAGAAAACACGGCACCCGACGCGCAATCGTCAGCATCGCGGACCTAGGGTGCCCGACGTCCGCCCCCAGCTCTGAGAGGTTTGTCCGATGAATGATGCCGCTTCCCTGCCCCTGCTCGGCGCTGCCATGCCGGTGCGCGTGCTGCACGACCTGCGGGACTGGATCGTTGACGCGAACCGGCCGCTCGAACTCCAGGACTTCATCTGGGCCGATCTCCTGAACGGCGACTGGAAGCCGCGGGTGGCTGAGGCCAGGGACCTGCTGTCCGGCTATGACGGACGGCTCGGCATCCATGGTCCGTTCTTCGGCTTCGGGCTGGCCACCGAGGACCCGGAAGTGCGGGAGATCGTCAGGAAGCGGATGCGCCAGGGCCTGGACGTCTGCGAGGAACTCGGCGCCACCCAGATGGTGGTCCACAGCCCGTTCACCACCTGGGGCCACAACAACTACGAGAACTATCCGAACGGCCGCCACGACGTGATCACGCGGGTGCACGCCTCCCTGGACGAAGCTGTCAGGCGGGCCGAGAGCATCGGTGTCGAACTGGTGATCGAGAACATCGAGGACAAAGATCCGTCCGACCGGGTGCGGCTGGTGGAGTCCTTCGCCAGTTCGGCGGTCCGGGTCTCGATCGATACCGGCCACGCCCACTATGCCTACGGATCGACCGGGGCACCGCCGGTGGACCGCTACGTGACGGCGGCCGGCGATCTGCTGGCCCATGTCCATCTCCAGGATGCCGACGGCTACGCCGACCGGCATTGGGCGCCCGGCGACGGGACGGTGCTCTGGCCCTCGGTGTTCAAGGCGCTCGGGCACCTGTCCTCGGACCCGCGGTTGATCCTCGAGCTTCGGGACCACAGCGAGATCTGAAAGGCGCCCAGCACCTGATCGACCTCGGGCTCGCGCGGTAGGGGTGGACGGTGACCACCGCCCCACTCATCACTTCCCGGCCGCGCGCCGGGACCCAGACCATCGGCGCGCCGGGGCGACTGGACACTGTTGCTAGCGCTTCAGCACGCTCCACCCCTAGGTCCCGGATCGCGTCCGGGAAGTGAATTGGGGGATCACGGCTCTTCAGAGTTGGGCCAAACCGACAGTGTGGTTCGCCTCTCCCGGCGGGCCGGGGGCTTGTGCTAGCGTGGCGGCCGCCGTCGTTCGGGACGGCTGCGTGATGCCCTGGAATGCCCGCTCATGGAGAGTTTCGACTACGTCATCGTCGGCGCCGGCTCGGCCGGCTCGGTCCTGGCCAACCGGCTCAGCGCCGAGGCCGGTGTTTCCGTGTGCGTGCTTGAAGCCGGGCCGCGCGACTGGCATCCGTACATCCACATTCCCGCCGGCTTCATGAAGACCATTCTCGACCCATCGGTGAACTGGCTCTACGACATGGAACCGAGCCATTGGACCGGCGGGCGGCGCATCAAAGCGCCCCGCGGCAAGACCCTGGGCGGGTCGAGCTCGATAAACGGCCACATCTACAACCGCGGCCAGCGGCTCGATTTCGACACCTGGGCCCAGCGCGGCAACCGCGGTTGGGGTTACGCCGATGTCCTGCCCTACTTTCGGCGCAGCGAGAACCGGATCGGCGACGGCGACGATCGGTTCCGCGGGCGCGGCGGCGACCTGACCGTCAGCGACATCGACTGGTCCCATCCGTTGACCGAGGCCTTCATCGAGGGCTGCGTGCAGAACGGCATTCCGCGAAACGACGATTACAACGGCCATCACCAGGAGGGTGTCGCCTACGCCCAGCGCACCATCGAGAACGGGCGCCGCAAGAGTGCGGCACGGGCCTTCCTGCACCCGGCCATGAAGCGCCCGAACCTCAAGGTCGAGACCGAGGCTCACGCAACCTCCCTGATGGTCGAGGGCACGCGGGTGACCGGTGTGCGCTTCAACAAGGGCGGGCGCCAGGGCATCCCCGAGGTGGTCACCGCCCGGCGCGAGGTCATTCTGAGCGGTGGGACCTACAACTCGCCCCAGCTCCTGCTGCTGTCCGGGATCGGCGCACCCGAGCAGTTGAACGGGCACGGCATCGCCGTGCGCCATGGCCTGGCAGGGGTGGGCGAGAACCTGCGGGATCACTACGCACCGCGGTTCTCCGCCCGGGTCAAGAACACCGACAGCATCAATGAGCGCGCGCGCGGTCTGCGGCTGGCGGGTGAGGTCCTGAAGTACCTGACAACACGCAAAGGCATCCTGGCGATCAGTCCGACCCTGGTCTACGGGTTCTGGCGTTCCGACCCGGGCCTGCAGTTCGGCGACGTCCAGTTCACCTTCACCCCCGCCTCCTACAAGGAGGGCGTCCAGTCCCAGCTCGAGAGCGAACCGGGCATGACCATCGCATCCTGGCAGCAGCGTCCGGAAAGCCAGGGCTATGTGCGACTGCGGGCCGCTGATCCGTTCGAGGCCCCGGTGATCCAGCCGAACTATCTCGACACCGAGGAGGACCGCCATGTGCTGCTGGCGGCGATGAGACTCGCGCGGCGCCTGCTCTCGTCGACCGCGCTGGCACCGTATTACGACCGCGAGACATTTCCCGGGCCCGACGTTCAGAGCGACGACGAACTTCTGGAGGCGGCCCGGCAGCGGGGCACGACGACCTTCCACCCGATGGGAACCTGCCGCATGGGTCCCGCCGACGATCCGATGGCGGTCGTTGACGATCACCTCCGGGTCCATGGGCTCGACGGTCTCAGGGTCGCCGACGCCTCGGTGATGCCGACCATGCCGTCGGCCAATCTGAACGCCGCGACCATGATGATCGCGGAAAAAGCCGCCGACCTGATCCTGGGCCGGGCGGCCCCGGCGGCGGCGGATCTCAACGCACTCGAAGGAAAGCCGGCGGCATGAGCACCATCGACTACTACTACTCGACACGGTCGAACTTCGCCTATCTCGGCGCCGCCCGGATCAACGCGCTGGCGACGCGCTCGGGCCGCACGCTGGTGCACCGGCCGGTCCCCCTGTCGCGGACCATGCCGCCGATCGGTGGCATGGCGTTCGGTGAGCGCCCGACCATGCTGCGCCACTACGCCATGACCGATGCGCTGCGCTGCGCCGCCCATCTCGGCATCCCGCTTCAGCGAGAGCCGATCCACCACGAAGGATCGGTCGAACTGCCTTCGGGCATCGTGATCGCGGGCCAGCGGGCCGCGGCCCGCGGTGAGCCGCGGGAAGTCAACCAGCTGAGCCTGCTGGTGCTGCAGGCGCTCTGGCGCGACGACCGGGACATCGCCGATCCGGGCGTCGTCGCCGAACTGGTCGATGCGGCCGGCTACGGCGATCCCAAGGCGCTGATCGACGAGGCCCTGTCCGAGCCGGTACAGGCCGAACTCGACCGCAATTGCCGCGAGGCGATCATGCGCGGCGTGATCGGATCGCCGACCTATTTCGTCGATGGCGAGAACTTCTACGGTCAGGATCGGCTCGACTACGTCGAGCGCGCCCTCGCCGTGCAATGACCGACGCCCAGCGACAACGGGTAGAGGGCGCCCCGGGTGGCGGCCCCGCCGGCGCGATTGACGGTCCTTACGCCTGGATGCGGCTGACGGTCGCGCTGCTGGTCAGCATGGTCGGCGGTGTCGGTCTGTGGTCGGTCGTCGTCGTGCTGCCCGCCGTCGAGGCCGAGTTCGACGCCAGCCGCGGCGATGCCTCGCTGCCCTATACCTTCACCCTGGTCGGGGTCGCGATCGGCACCGTGATCCTGGGACGGCTGTCCGACCGCTTCGGCATTGCCCCGGTGTTGGCGCTCGGGGCGCTCTGCCTGGGGGCGGGGTACTGGGCGACCAGTCTGGCGCCGTCGATCTGGGCCTTCGCGGCCCTGCATGCCCTGCTGATCGGCATGCTGGGTGGGGCCGTGACCTTCGGGCCCCTGGTGGCCGACATCTCGCATTGGTTCGTGCGTTATCGCGGCATCGCCATCGCCATCGGCGCGAGCGGCAACTACCTGGCCGGCACGGTCTGGCCGCCGGTGGTGCAATACATGATCGACACCGTCGGCTGGCGCGATACCCACCAGATCATCGCGGTCATCTGCGTCGCCGCCCTCCTGCCAATGGCCCTGGCCCTGCGCCGACCCTCCCCGGTCGGGCATGGCGAAGAGACAGCCGACAGCGGTCCCCGGTCGGCGCCGGCCGGCATGCCGACCTGGCTGCTGCAGGCCCTGTTGATCGTGGCCGGCCTCTCCTGTTGTATCGCCATGGCGATGCCGCAGGTTCACATCGTCGCCTATTGCATCGAGCTCGGGTACGACAGCCAGCGGGGTGCCGAGATGCTGTCCCTGATGCTGGGAACGGGCGTCCTGAGCCGGCTCGGCTTCGGCTTCCTGGCCGATCGGATCGGGCCGATTCCGACCCTGCTGGTGGGCTCGGGGCTGCAGGCGGTCACCCTGCTGCTGTTCCTGCCGTTCGACGGGCTGGCCTCGCTGTATGTGGTCTCGGCCCTGTTCGGCCTGTCCCAGGGCGGCATCGTGCCGACCTATGCTCTGATCGTGCGCCAGTTCTTCCCCGCCGCCCAGGCCGGAGTCAGGGTTGGTGTGGTGCTGTCGGCGACCCTTATCGGCATGGGCCTGGGAGGCTGGATGTCCGGCGTGATCTACGATCTGACGCTGAACTACGACGCGGCGTTCTTGAACGGTGTGGCCTGGAACGTCCTGAACATCGCGGTCGCCGCCTATCTGCTGATCGCATTGGGCCGCCGACGGGTCGCGATGGCGACGTCCTGAGGCACCCGGTCGGGGTATTTCGCCGGCGCAGTCCGCCTTGGGGTTGGCAACCGGGCTTGGTTGCGGGCGGCACCTGCGGTAGATCGGATCACGTTTTTCGGAAACCCCTTGGTTTCCGCCAACACGTGTGAATCCGATCTAAACGATAGAGTTAGAGCAGATTCACCGGTCAGATGGAGCGCCGAAAGCGATTCCATCTGACACGGATCTGCTCTATGGAGGCGCCGCCACACGCCGCCCCATCCCCGAAAGCACTTCGAAGAGCCACGGCCCGATGAGCAAGGGACTGTTACGCCCCAAGAACCAGATCCGCGTCCTGTTGTTGGAAGGGATCTCGCCGACCGCCACCGAGATCCTGCGCGACGACGGCTATACCAACCTGGAGATCGTCTCGACAGCGCTCGACGAGGCGGCGCTGAACGAGGCGCTTCAGGGCGTGCATATGCTGGGCATCCGCTCTCGCACCCAGGTGACAGAGGCGGTGCTGGCCCAGGCCAACACTCTGGTGGCGGTCGGCTGTTTCTCGGTCGGCACCAACCAGATCGACCTGTCCGCCGCCTCAGCGCGCGGCATCCCGGTGTTCAACGCCCCGTTCTCCAACACCCGCAGCGTCGCCGAACTGACGATCGCCGAGATCGTCATGCTGATGCGCGGCGCGTTCCAGAAGTCGTCGGCCGCCCATGACGGTCGCTGGATCAAGAGTGCGGCGGGCAGCCGCGAGGTTCGGGGCAAGACCCTCGGCATCGTCGGGTACGGCAACATCGGCTCGCAGCTGGCGGTGCTGGCCGAGGCGCTGGGCATGCGGGTGATCTACTTTGACCGCACCGACAAGCTGCGCCACGGCAACGTCGAGCCGACGGCGAGTCTGGAGGCCCTGCTCGCCCGCGCCGACGTGGTCTCGCTGCATCTTCCCGAGACGGCGGAGACCCGGGGCCTGTTTTCCGAGGACCGGATCCGCGCCATGCGGCCGGGTTCGTACCTGATCAACAACGCCCGGGGCAGCCTGGTCGATATCGCCGGTCTGGCCCGAGCACTCGAGGACGGTCATCTCGCCGGCGCGGCGATCGATGTGTTTCCGGCCGAACCGAAGTCCAATGCCGACCTCTTCGACAGCCCGCTGCGCGGCCTGGACAACGTGATCCTGACCCCCCATGTCGGCGGCTCGACCGAAGAGGCCCAGGAGCGGATCGGCGAGGAGGTCGCGCGCAAGCTGGTCGAGTATTCCGATGTCGGCTCGACCATGGGGGCGGTGAACTTCCCCGAGGTGCAGTTGCCGAAGGGCACAAGGGTGACCCGGTTCATCCAGGTTCAGCGCAACGAGCCCGGGGAGCTGGGCCGGCTGAACGACGTCTTCGCCGCGCGGCGGTTGAACATCGTCGCCCAGCACTACCAGACCGATGGGCGCATCGGGTACGTCGTGCTCGACATCGAGGGCGCGGTCGAGAACGGGGTCGAGATCCTGGAGCAGATCCGCGGCCTACCCGGCACTCTCCGCGCCCGGCTGCTGAACCGGGTTTAACGATCTCCTCATCGTCATCCCGGGTCGACCACCGGTCGAGCCCGGGACCTCTTATCCCAGCGAGGTCCCGGCCGTCACCCGCATCGACGTGCGGGTTCCGCCGGGATGACGGCCGGGGCGGGCCGAAGGGCGCCTCTTTGCGGCTCGTACCACCCGTGGCAGGCTTCAAGTGCATCCATGGGAGACAGCAGACGAGATGACCGATCAATCGATCTGGGGCGCGGAGCTCTATGACACGCTGGTGGCGGGCGGCGTCTCGATCTTCGCTTACGTGCCCGACGGCGGCCACAAGGTGATGATCTAGAAGTCCCTGGACGACAACCGGGTGCGCTCGATCCCGTTGACCACCGAGGAGGAGGGGGTGGCCCTGACCGCCGGCGCGGATCTCGGCGGCGAGCGCGCGGTGCTGCTGATGCAGTCGAGCGGAACCGGAAACTGCATCAACATGCTGTCGTTGCAGGCCAACGGTCGGTTCCCTTTCCTGGCGATCATCACCATGCGCGGGACCTACGGTGAGCAGAATCCCTGGCAGGTCCCGATGGGCCGGGCGGTGCGGCCGTGCCTCGAGGCAATCGGCGTCAACGTCCTCGAGGTCACCCGAACCGAGGATCTCAAGACTGCCACGGTCGCCGCGATGAACATGGCCTTCAAGTCCGGCCAGGCCGTCGCCCTGCTGCTGACGCAGCAGATGATCGGCGCCAAGGCGTTCTGAGGGGGACGGCAGATGACAGACGACATCCAGATGTCCGGTTCCAACCAGCGGATGGACCGCGGCCAGGCGGTGCCCGCCATCCTCGGCAACCACCGTGATTTTCTGATCGTCTCGGGCCTCGCCGGAACGGCCCAGGACATGTACGCGATCGAACCGGATGCCGAAAACTGCTTCCTTCTGGGCGGCGCCATGGGCGCGTCGGTCTCGATGGGGCTCGGTCTGGCCCTGGCGCAGCCCGACCGGCATGTCCTGGTGATGTGCGGCGATGGCGAGTTGCTGATGAATGTCGGGGCCCTGGCGACGGTGATGGCGGCCGGGGTCGAGAAGTTCGCGATCCTGTGTGTCGACAACGAGCGCTATGGCGAAACCGGCAACCAGATCACCCACACCGCCATGGGAACCGACCTCGCGATGACCGCCAAGGGGCTCGGCATCAAGCACACCCTCACGGTGACGGCGCTGGACCAGATCGAGGCCGCCCGCGCCGAACTTCGCCGGCCGGACGGGCCGGTCTTCGTGCACCTGAAGGTCAGCGATGTGAAGCCGCCGAAGCTTGAATCCCGGAATTTCAATGCGGCCGAGCGGCGTCTCGCGTTTCGCCGCGCCCTGCTGGGACGGCCCTGAGATGGGGGACCGGACGGTCGCCGTCACCGGCGCATCCCGGGGGCTCGGGGCGGCGATGGCGCTGGAACTCGCCGGGCGGGGGTTCACCGTCGGCTGCCTGTCGCGCAAAGGACTCGGGCCGGAGGAGGAGCCGGTTCCGGACCATCTTGCCAACCGGCTGGTCAACCTCGCGTGCGACGTTGCGGACCCGGCATCCGCCGCGGCGGCACTCGCCGACCTGACGGCGCGGACCGGCGGTCTGCACGCCCTCGTCAACAATGCCGGCATTCACAAGGAAGGCCGCAGCGAGAGCTTCGCGCCGGAGGATTTCCAGGAGGTACTGAACACCAATGCGGTCGGCGTGTTCAGCCTGTGCCAGGCGGCCTATCCCCATCTTGTGGCGGCCGGCGGCGGGGTGATCGTCAACATCGGCTCGCACTACGACAAGATCGGGGTCAAGTACACGGCCGCCTATTGCGCATCCAAGGCGGCGGTCGGCGCCATTACCCGGTGTCTGGCGGTGGAATGGGCCCGCCAGGGCATTCGGGTTGTCGACGTGGCCCCCGGGTTCACCCTGACCAACCTGAATCGCGGCCACATGGAGAACGAGCGGTTCCGTCAGTTCATCGAGCGGGCGATCCCCCGCGGCAGTCCCGGAGAGGCCTGGGAGGTGGCGCGGTTCGTCGGCTCGATCGTGGCCGACGACATCCCCTTCCTGAACGGCGAGACGTTCTATATCGACGGCGGCCAGGCAATCGCCAACTGAGACGGATCGGAGTAGTGTCGCGGCCATGATTGACGGCAAACGCATTCTGCTGATCGTCGGCGGCGGAATCGCCGCCTACAAGGCGCTGGATCTGACCCGCCGGCTGCGCGAGCGCGGGGCGACGGTGCGCGGCGTGCTGACCCGCGCGGGCGAGCAGTTCGTCACGCCCCTGTCGTTGTCGGCGCTCACCGAGGACAAGGTCTACCAGGATCTGTTCTCCCTGACCGACGAAGCCGAGATGGGGCACATCGAACTGTCGCGTTCGGCCGACCTGATCGTGGTGGCGCCGGCCACCGCCGACATCATGGCGAAGACGGCCCAGGGACTGTGCGGCGATCTTGCCTCCACGCTGCTGCTGGCGACCGATACCGACATCCTGATCGCGCCGGCGATGAACGTGCGCATGTGGGAGCATCCGGCGAACCAGGCCAACCTGGAGGTCCTGCGGGCGCGGGGGGTCCACGTCGCGGGGCCGAACGAGGGGCCGATGGCCTGCGGTGAATTCGGCTTTGGCCGGATGGCCGAACCGCTGGAAATCGTCGCCGCGATCGAGGGGTATTTCGCCGCCGGGGCGGGTCCGCTCGCCGGCAAACGGGCGATTGTCACGAGCGGCCCGACCTATGAACCGATTGATCCGGTGCGCTACATCGCCAACCGCTCATCCGGCAAGCAGGGCCATGCGATCGCCGCCGCGCTGCGGGCCCTCGGTGCGGACGTGACTCTGGTGACCGGGCCGACCCGCGAGGTTGATCCGGCCGGCGTCACGGTGGTCGCCATCGAGACCGCAGAGCAGATGCTGGCCGCCTGCACCGGGGCCCTGCCGGCCGACATCGTGGTCTGTGCCGCGGCGGTGGCCGACTGGCGGGTCGCGGCGGCCGCCGACCAGAAACTCAAGAAGGAGGGCGGCGGCCCGCCGGCTTTGGAACTGGCGGAGAACCCGGACATCCTCGCCACGCTCTCGCAGCTCAAGACCGGTCGACCGCCGCTGGTCGTCGGGTTTGCCGCCGAAACTGATGCCGTCGTCGAGTACGCCCGTGCCAAGCGGGCGCGCAAGGGCTGTGACTGGATCGTCGCCAACGACGTCTCGCCGGCGACCGGCATCTTCGGGGGCGATGCCAACACCGTGCACGTGGTGACCGCCGATGGCGTCGACGACTGGCCGGCCCTGAGCAAGACGGAGGTCGGCCGGCGGCTGGCCGAGCGGATCGCCGGGCATTTCGCGTGACCGTTGGGGTGCGGATAAGCCGGCTCGCCCATGGTGCGGATCTGCCGCTGCCGGCCTATGAGACGGCGGGGGCCGCAGGGATGGACCTGCGGGCGGCGATCGACGGGGAGCTGACCCTGGCGCCGATGGCCCGTGCCGCCGTGCCGACCGGGGTCGCGATCGCCCTGCCGGACGGGTATGAGGCGCAGATCCGGGCCCGGTCTGGACTGGCGCGGCGGTCCGGGATCGCCTGCGTCAACGCGCCGGGTACGGTCGACAGCGACTACCGCGGGGAGATCCATGTCATTCTGGTCAATCTGGGTGACGCGCCGGTGACCCTGGCGCGTGGCGACCGGATTGCCCAAATGGTGGTGGCACCGGTGTCCAGGGTCACCTGGCAGGAAGTCGAGACCCTGGACGAAACGGCGCGTGGTTCCGGCGGCTTCGGATCGACCGGGCGCTGATATCAACCGCGGCAGGATACGCAGGACCGACATGCGCGAACTGAGCGAGGGTGAGTTCCATCGCTACGCCCGCCATCTGATCCTCGATGAGGTTGGTGAGGAAGGTCAGGCCAGGCTGCTGGACGCCCGCGTCGTGATCCTCGGCGCCGGCGGTCTCGGGGCGCCGGTCTCGCTCTATCTGGCGGCGGCCGGCGTCGGCACTCTGGTGCTGGTCGATGATGACGCGGTCGACCTGACCAACCTGCAGCGCCAGGTGGTGCACATGACGGAGGCCGTCGGCCGGGCAAAAGTCGAGTCCGCGGCCGACACGCTGGCCCGGATCAACCCGGGCATCCGGCTCGAGACGGTCGCCGAGCGGCTAACGCCGGAGAACGCGGCCGCGATCGTCGCCGGCGCCGATGTGGTGGTCGACGGTTCCGACAACTTCGACACCCGCTATGCCCTGAACCAGGCCTGCTGGACCGCCGGGATTCCCCTGGTGGCCGGGGCGCTCTCGCGGTTCGAGGGCCAGCTCACGACGGTGATCCCGGGACCGGCAGCGCCCTGCTATCGCTGTCTGTTTCCCGAAACCCCCGATCCCGCGCTGACTCCACGCTGCGAAGAAGCCGGGATCCTCGGCGCGGTCGCCGGGGTGATCGGCACGCTACAGGCGACGGAGGCCCTGAAGCTGTTGCTCGGGCTCGGTGAACCGCTGGCCGGGCGGCTGATGCTGTACGACGCCTTGTCCGCGGCGTTCCAGGAGATCCGCTACAAGAAACGGGACGGCTGCCCGACCTGCGCCTCGTCGACCTGATCACTCATACTCACTTCCCGGCCCCGGACCTGATCCGGGGCGGGACCCTGGTTTGACCGCGCTGGAGCTTGGTCCAACACGTTCCATCACCCCAGCACGCCTCTGGTCTAGGTCCCGGGGCAAGGCCCGGGAAGTGGTGAAGTGGGTAGCACTGCTTACGCTCTACTCGGCGTCGTAGAGTTCGCTTTCGGCACCGAGATAGCTGTTCCAGGCGAACCAGTAGGCGATGTGGCCGGGAACCCGCGCCAGCCGCTGGCCATCCGGGCCGAGCAACTGCTCCTCCTCGATCCGCCAGGCGCCGTCATCGGCCTGCAGCGTGGCGGCATCGGCGCTCGCGGCGAAGGTGCGGCCGCCGCGCCGATAGGCCCGCACGGTCCGGGTGGCGGCGTCGCCGACCAGCACCACATCCTCCAGCCCGACCGTATCGTTGATCACCGTGCCGGGCGCGAAGACGTCGACCGGCCAGGCCTTGGCGCCGCCTGCGGTCCGTATGCCGTAGACGTAGTCCTTCCGGGTGACCCGGCGCTCGTCACTGACCAGGGCCGGGAACATCAGATCCGGGCTGGCGAAGTAGTCGTGATAGACCACGCCGGAGCCGTAGTCGCGGTTGTGGCCGGTATCGAGCGTGATAACCCTGGTGTCGGGATTGCTGCCGCGCCAGTCGGCCCAGCTGGTGATCGCCACCGGACGGATCGTCAGCGCGATCCCGCTGCCCCTCAGCGGGCCCGAGACCGGCTCGCCGGTGAACTGGTTCCACAGGCTGTCAGTCTGCCGGTCGAACACGAGCTTGTTGGACCGGTACAGGAAGCCGGAGGATCCGAAGACGAACGTCTCGGCTTGGCCTTCGACCGCGGTCTCGAACAGAATCCCGGAGCCGCACAGAGTGCAGTAGGCGAGCGCAACCGGAACGCCCCCGATCACGTCGTTGAACATCTCGTGCCAACCCATGATCCGCAGCGGATAGGCCCTGGCGTCCCCGTTGATCCGCACGCCGAACACCAGGTCGTCATCCACCAGGTAGTCGGCCTCGGCATCGTCCGCTGCCACCAGACGAGGGTTGTCGAGCGACGGAATGCCGTCGACGCGCACGCCGCCCCAGGTGATTTCCTCCAGGCGGATGTCCAGATTCTCCGCCCGGCCCCGATCTCCTCCGAGAAAGCGCAGAAACGCGGGATCGATCCGTTCGAACAGGGCAAGTTTGATGACGCGATAGCTCGAATGCGGTGTGATCTCGGGATGGGCCTGCTGCCACAGCATGGCATCGAACCAGTTGTCCGCGTCGCTGCCGGACAGTTGCTGGAAGGCGGCAATCGTGTCCTCGCGACCGTCCGAGCGAAACCGCATGGCCAGGATGATGGCGGGGATGGCGTCTTTGGCGTCGCTTTCCACCAGGGTGGCCAGGGCCGATCGGCGTAACGACGCGGGGCCGAAGATCGCCAGGGCATGCAGGCGCGACTGCGGGTCGTCGGCCAGCGTTTCGATCACGCTGGCTTGTTGTGCTGCGGCATCGCGTGCCAGCACGAAGAGGCCGGTGGCGGTCCAGATGGCGACGACGAAGAGGAACGGGATCAGCTGTGCCCGGCGGGTGTGGTTCATGGAGTGGTCTCACGGTCCGGTATCGACTGCCGAGCATGTCGGGAGTGTCGATGCGCGGCGCGAGGGGCGTTCACCGGCTCGTGTGCCGAGGTGATGAGAGGGCTCATCCGGTTTTACGGGACCCATGCGTGGGACTAAAGAAACACGGCCCCCAGCCGGACGCGCTCGATCGGGTGGTCCCAGTCCCGCCCGCTCAGCAGCAGTGCGGCCGCGTAGCCCCAGTCGTCGGAGGATTTGGCGCCCTTGCCGTTACCGGCGACGGCGACCGCGACCCGGTCGTCCTCGTCGACGAAGTCGATCATCGGCAGGCCGCTGATCGTGTAGGTGGTCACGCAGGTGTCGGTGTGGATGGCGTCGATTCCCGAGAGCGACGGGATCATCGTGGTGATGAGATCCGTGAACTCGTCCCGGTTGGCCTGGGAGCCCGGACCCTTGAACCAGGCATCCAGGTCTGCTGCGGTCTTCAGCCGTTCATCGGCATTGGTGCCAATCCCGATCTTCACGTAGTGCCGTCCATCCGGGTAGCGGATCGGCGGCAGCAGATAAGCACCTGACACGCCGTCGACGATCGAGGGCATGGTCTCAAGTCCGGCCAACACGTCGCCGGCGACGGGGAGCAGGACGGTCGTGCGGGCATAGACCCTAAGATCCAGCGGAGACGGCACCAGGTTCCAGGCGTTGGTGAAGCCGCCGGCAGCAATCAGAGTTCGGTCGCCGGTAAGGACGTCGCCGTCGCCGGTCTCCACCTCGACCCCGCTCCCGGTCACCGTGACCCGGACCGCCGGAGAGTCGACCACCGTGGCGCCATTGGCCTTGGTGGCCGCAATCTGGGCGGTCACCATGGCGCGCGGGCTTATGTATCCGGCGGTCTCGTGTTCGTGCAGGCCCTTGTCGCCGTCCTCGACGGCGAGAAACGGGAAGCGCTGCCTCAGATCGTCGGAATCAAGTGTCTCGAAATTGGCGCCATGAGCGCGGCCGACGACAGAGGACTGCGCCAGGGATTCCGACTCCTTCGACGACAGGTGGAGAAAGCCCACCGGCTCGAAGAACCGGATGCCGGTATCCTCCTGCAGGTCGCCGTAGCGGGCGATCGAGCGGGCGGCCGTGATCGACCACGCCGGGTCAGGGTCCAGAATCCGTGTGATCCGGCCCTCGTCGTAGTGGCTGGCGAAGACGCCATCGTGGGTATGGCGATCCGCCGGCTCCGATGGGGCGATGAGGACGACGTCGTCGCCGAAGTCGCTGAGGTGGCGGGCGGCGGCACTTCCGATTAAGCCTCCGCCGACGATCAGTGTTCGGGGCATTCCGGTCTCACCTTGGCTACCTACCCCGGGCTGCTGACCCGAGGCTACAGACCCTGCACAGGTTCAGGGAAAGGAGCAAAGGTAGACAGCCCTTGGGTGCGCCGCCAGTGATCCAACGCCCAATGGACACTTGGAAAGGCGAGATCGTCCCAGGGAATGTCGTCCCAGTCGAACAGCCCGACCTCCCGACTCTCCGGGCCGGGTTCGATCGCGGGGTCGAGCAGGCGGGCCCGATAGATCATCTGGACCTGGCTGATCCGCGGGATGTTGTAGACGCCGAGCAGGGCGTCGATCTCGATCCGGGCGGTCGCCTCCTCCCATGCCTCGCGCATCGCACCTTCGACCGTCGTCTCGCGCTCCTCCATGAAGCCGGCCGGAAGCGTCCAATAGCCGTCCCGCGGGTCAATGGCGCGACGGCACAGCAGGAACTTCTCGCCATAGGTCACGACCGATCCGACGACGATCTTCGGATTGACGTAGTTGATGAACCCACAGTCCTGGCAGACCAGCCGCTCCCGGTTGTCGCCTTCGGGAACCTCACGATGCACCGGACCGCGCGGCAAAGGGGCTGGATCGCTCATCGCGCGAGTGTGACGGGGTGGCCGGCAGGCCGCAACCGCCGAGAAACCGGCGCGGATGGAAGCTGCTTTACCGGGAGTGGATCAGACCAGGATGTCGAGATTCTCGCCGCGCCCGTTGAACCCGCCTGACCGGGCGAACGATCCGGCGACGCGCTGTCCGTCGACACGCTGGGTCCGGTCCTCTTCGCTGTCCGCTCCGGCCTCTTCCGATTCGGAGTTCTGACGAACCGCGTTGGCTGTCAGGTTGCGCACGGCGGAGGATTGCTGCGTCTGTTGCACAGGCCGCGGCGCGATCAATCCCGCACTGGGGATTGATGTCGACGTCGTCGGTGTGATGACAGGCTGCAACATTTACACGTCTCTCCAATGGTAAATATATAGAAAGACGTCGAAGGAATCAACGTTGGCAGGGGTTTCAGGTCCCCCGGTGGGGCTCAGGCAGCTGATTCGGCAACCCGTCGGGCCCGCTTGACCAGGCGTACCAGTTCGACGCGCGCGGACTCGGCGTCGACGACCGGCTTGTCAAAGGCCAGCCGGGCAACCTGGCCACCGAGGCGCAGGTCGACACCCTCCCCATCGCATCCGGTCATCTGCCAACCCTCGCCGTCGAGGGCGAGGAGATGGCGTGCATAGAGGGCGATGGCGTCGGCGTGGTCTGCATTCATGTGCTCGACCACGTCATATTCCTGTTCGGCGAGCGGCGCGGCGCGCGCGTCGATCACGGCCGAGCCGTCGATCCATTCGATGCGCCCGAAACCGGCGACGATATGAGCGCTTTCGATCGCCATCCGCCAGACGGCGAAGTCGCCGAAATCCGCGTAGAAGCCCGCACCTGGGTGGCGCGCGAGAAACCGGGCGCGGTGTCGCGGATCGCTTGTTTCCGCCAGCCGCCCCATAACCGTGACGCGTGAGCCGGTCAGAGGCTCGTCGAGCCCCACGGTCGCGTCGATCAGCAGACTGGCGCGCGGGTCGGTCTGCAGGTTCCGGGTGTGGTCGGCGAGGGTCGAGATCAGCAACAGCGGGCTGGCGTCGTAGTCGACGGCGAGCAAGACCAGCGAAGCGTAAGGCCAGCCGTCCCGATCCCGCTGCGCGGTGGCCAGGCTGGCGCGGTCGGTGCCGCGCAGAAGCCCTCGAATTGTGTCGCCGGTCGGCGGCTCCGCTGTGGGCGGCCTCCCCTTGGCGCCGACGTCTTCCGTACCCATGCTATACACTGTACATGCTCTGCGCCGGATTGGGCGCCGCCTGAAATGCGGCAGATTCGGGGCGGGATCCGCCGGGATCGCCGCATTCGGGCCAAGCCCTGGCCGGAATGCCGGCATATAAGGCGCGCTGGACGATGACATCGAAAAGCTGATGGGGCGGGTGAATGTCGAACGTGATCGCGTTGGTCGATGACGACCAGAACATCCTGACCTCCGTGTCCATGGCATTGGAATCGGAGGGATTTCAGGTTCGGACGTACAAGGATGGCGAAGAAGCGCTGCGCGGCCTGAACCAGCGGCCCGCCGATCTGGCGGTGCTGGATATCAAGATGCCGCGGGTTGACGGCATGGAACTGCTGCAGCGGTTGCGCAAGACCTCCTCCCTTCCGGTGATCTTCCTGACTTCCAAGGACGACGAGGTCGACGAGGTGCTGGGTTTGCGCATGGGCGCCGATGACTACATCCGCAAACCATTCTCCCAGCGCCTTCTTATCGAGCGGATTCGGGCGTTGCTGCGCCGTCAGGATCTGGCCCAGGATGAGTTCAACCCCCAGTCCGAGGCGCCGCTGGTGCGCGGCGACCTGGTTCTCGACGGCGCGCGCCACATGTCCAGCTGGAAAGGTCAGCCGGTGCCGCTCACCGTCACCGAATTCCTGTTGCTGCGGGCCCTGGCCATTCGCCCGGGCCACGTGAAGAGCCGCGACCAGCTGATGGATGCGGCTTACGGCGAGAACATCTACGTCGACGACCGCACGATCGACAGCCACATCAAGCGGATTCGCAAGAAGTTCAAGGCCGCCGATTCACAGTTTTCGAAGATTGAGACCCTGTACGGGGTGGGCTACCGGTATCGCGAGTGACGCCAGTTTTGCAAAGGTGCAGGTCCGGGAAACCGGCAGCGTCTTCATACCGGCAAGCGACGTAAAGGGATCACGCCAGGGGATCATGGTTGAGACGGATCGAGAGGGCCTGAAGGCCGATCCGCGGACCCGCGCCGATGGGCGGGACGGGCCGGCCCCGTCTGCGTCCACCTCTCCGACTGCGGCGCGTGAGCGCCGGACCAGCCGCCGGGGCCGGCGGGCCCGATATTCCTGGGTGTCCGGACTGTCGGCCCGCATTCTGGCGATCAACCTGCTGTCGATCGGGATCCTGTTCGTCGGCGTGCTTTATCTGGACCGCTACCAGAATGTGCTGATCCGGGGCGAACTGGACGCCCTGACCCGCCAGGCCGAGGTGATCGCCAGGACCCTCGGTGAACTGGGGGTCGAGCCGAACGTCATCCAGGACGAAGGTCTCGATCCGAACCGGGTGCGCCGGATCGTGCGGCGCCTGGCCGTGGTGACCTCGTCCCGGATCCGGGTTTACGGCCCGAACGGACGGATGATCGCCGACAGCCGGGTTCTGACAGGCCCCGCCGGGACAGTTCGCATGGTGCCGTTGCCACCGCCTCTGAAGGGCGATCCCTTGGCCCGGCTGGCGATCGACCTGTACAACTCGATGGTCAACTGGCTGCCGCGCCGGGGCGATCTGCCGGTCTGGCGTGACGGCACCTCGGCGGAGCCGTTCGATGAGGTTTCGGCGGCCCTGACGGGTGTTCCGGAACGTGAAGTGCGCAAGACCGAGTCCGGCGGTCTGGTGCTGTCGACCGCCGTTCCCGTCCAGCGCTACAAGCAAATCTTCGGCGCCCTGATGCTGTCGGTCGAGGGCGGTGAGATCGACCGCGCGGTACGCGACGTCCGGTTCGAGATTCTAGGGATCTTCGCCGTCAGCCTGCTGGTGACCACGCTGCTGTCTCTCTACCTTGCCGGCACCATTACCCGGCCGGTGCAGCGACTGGCTGAGGCGGCCGAGGAGGTGCGCAGCAACCGCCATCGTCGCGGCGCGCTGCCGAGCCTGGAAGATCGGCGCGACGAGATCGGCGACCTGTCTCGATCGATCTCGGCCATGACCGAAGAACTCTGGCGGCGGCTCGACGCAATCGAGGGTTTCGCCGCCGACGTCGCCCATGAGATCAAGAACCCTCTGACCTCCCTGCGCAGCGCTGTCGAGACTGCGGCGCGGATCGAGGACCCGGAACGTCAGCGCCGGCTGCTGGCCGTCATCGTCGATGATGTCGAGCGACTCAACCGCCTGATCACCGATATCTCCACCGCCTCGCGGATCGACGCCGAGATCTCGCGCGAAGCGGTCGAGCGGGTCGATGTCGGGGGGCTGCTCGGCACCCTCGCCGAAGTCTACGCGGCGGCCGCCGAAGACCGCGGCGGGCCGAGCGTCCACGCCGAAGTGGAAGACCCTGACCGGCTGTTCGTCAACGGCCACGAGGGTCGATTGGTGCAGGTGCTGCGCAACCTGGTCGAGAACGCGATCAGCTTCTCGCCGGCGGCCGGCGGCGTGCGCCTGCGGGCCCGGCGTGACGGCGATCACGTGGTGATCTCGGTCGAGGACGATGGACCCGGCATTCCGGACGGCAAGCTGGCGGCTGTCTTTGACCGGTTCTACTCGGAACGTCCCGAGGGCGAGAAGTTCGGCACCCATTCCGGGCTCGGGCTGTCGATCTCGCGCCAGATCATCGAGGCTCATCACGGTGATATCCGGGCCGAGAACCCCCGCGACCCGGCTGCGACCATTCTCGGCGCCCGATTTGTCATCCGACTGCCGGCCGCCGACGCTTAATCCGGCTCCAACGTGCGGAGCAATTCCGAAACCGCCCCGATCACCGCGGCCTCGCTGTCCATATGCGGGGCGTGGCCGCTGTTCTCGATCAGCAGCGGCGTCGCCGGCCCGCTGACCTGTTCGACGATGGCCATGATCTGGCGTGGCGTTCCGTACTCGTCGTCGAGCCCTTGGATCGCCAGAACCGGACATCGCACGGCGGGCAAGCGGTGCTCGATGTTCCAGTCGGCAAAGGCCGGCGACAGCCAGGCATCGGCCCAGCGATAGAATACCCTGTCGGCCCGCGCCGCGCCGTGGTGCCGCAGAAGCGCGGCCCGCAGACGACTGTCCTGCGCCTCGTAAGCGGCAACCGCTTCCTGGATCCCTGCCACCGTGATGTCTTCGACGAACACATGGGCCGCCTCGGTGATGCAGGCGATCACCCGTTCCGGCGCCAGCGCGGCGGCCAGCAGGGCGATGGTGCCGCCATCGGAATGCCCGAACAGGATTGCGCGATCGATGCCTTGATCGTTGAGCAGGGCGATCAGCGCCTCGGCTTCGCGATCGTGATAGTCGAGCGGATGGCCGCCACGCACCGGATCCGCGAACATCGGGGCGGCACCGTGGCCGGTCCGATCGGCCACCAGGCCGCGACGTCTGGTCGCGGTGCAGAGCGTCTCAGGGAATGAGCGCCACATCGAGATGCTGCCCAGTCCCTCGTGGAGGAAGACCAGTGTTGGCGCCTGACCGTCGACATGGCGCAGGGGCGAAGGTGCGTCGGTGGAATGCATGGGCTCGCGCTTAGCCGGTCGCCGAGGTTCCGGCAAGAGCGGGATTGCGGCCGGGCATCACCCTTGCGAGCTTCTGTGAATTCGCGTATCCCAATTTCGCCCAGGTCGAACTGGGTGAAAAAGAATGAGAAAATCCATCATCCCGGCCGCATCGGACAACGGGATGGGGACTTGCAGGGACGGAATGGGGAGTCGTGCCAGGGGACTGGCCGACAGCAAGCACCACCGTATTGCGTGGCGGCTCCGATCCTCCCGGAATGGGGAACGGAGGACGAGTCGCGCATGGCCTATCCGGATCCGGCGGTCTACGACACGCTGCCGAAGCTTCTGAAGTACAATGCCGACCACCACGGAAGCGAGGTGGCGCTGCGCCAGAAGGACTTCGGAATCTGGCACGAGACTACCTGGGCCGAATACAACGGCAAGGTGGCGCGGATTGCCCTGGCCCTCCGCAAACGCGGTGTCGGCAAAGGCGATGTGGTCACGCTGATCGGCGACAGCGACGTCAACTGGGTGTCGTTCGAGATCGCCGCCCAGGCCGCCGGCGCGATGACCGTCGGCATCTACCGTGACGCGCTGGAGGATGAGGTCGGCTATCTCGCGGAGTATGCCGGCGTAAAGGTCGCCTACGCCGAGGACCAGGAACAGGTCGACAAGTTCCTCAGCCTGATGGAACGGGTGCCGAGTCTTGAACTGATCGTCTATGCCGACCCGCGCGGCATGCGCAAACGCGACGATGCCCGCCTGATGGAGCTCGACGACCTGCTGGCGGAGGGTGAGGATATCCTGACCCACGACGGCGAGGCCTATGGCGCGCTGATCGGCGAGGCATCGGGCGACGATATCGCGATTCTCTGCACGACCTCCGGCACCACATCGAACCCCAAGCTGGCGATGCTGCCCCACGGTAACTTCGTGCGCCACGTGCACCGATATCTCGAGGCCGATCCCAAGGACTCCACGGACGAGTACGTATCGGTGCTGCCCGCACCCTGGATCATGGAGCAGGTCTACTGCTTTGGCTTCGGTCTGGTGTCGCGGATGAAGGTGAACTTCCCGGAAGGCGAACAGACCGCCTTCCAGGACCTGCGCGAGATCGGGCCGACCTTCCTGCTTCTGGCACCGCGGGTGCTTGAGCAGATTGCCGCCGACATGCGGGCGCGCATGATGGATGCCTCGTCGCTGAACCATTGGCTGTTCGACAAGGGCCTGAAGATCGCCGTCGACGCGGTCGAGAAGAATCAGAAGTCGACGCTGGCGGACATGATGGTGATGGGGGCGTTGCGGGACCGGTTCGGTTTCGCGAGGGTTCGTTCGGCCGCGACCGGCGGTGCGGCGATGGGGCCCGACACCTTCAAGCTGTTCCTGGCCATGGGCGTCCCGTTGAAGCAGCTCTACGGCCAGACCGAGACCCTCGGGGCCTACACTCTGCAGACCGGAGGCGAGCTGGATGTCGACACCGTCGGCGTGCCGTTCTCGGACGTCGAGGTTCGCATCGAGAACCCCGACCCCGACGGTGTTGGCGAGATTGTCACCCGCCATCCGGATATGTTCACCGGCTATTTCCGCAATGAGGAGGCGACCGCCGCCGATCTGCGCGACGGATGGATGCACACCGGCGATGCCGGGTTCTTCGATACCAAGGGTCGGCTGACGGTGATCGACCGGCTCAAGGACATCGCTGAGACCTCCGGTGGGGTGAAGTTCTCGCCCCAGTACATCGAGAACAAACTCAAGTTCTCGCCCTATGTCGGCGAGGCGATGATCCTGGGAGCCGGTCGCGACTATCTGACGGCGATCATCTGCATCCGGTTCTCGATCTCGTCGCGCTGGGCGGAGAAAAACCGGATCGGTTTCACCTCCTATACCGGACTGTCGGCCGAGCCGCGGATGTACGACCTGATCCGCGGCGAGATCGAAAAGGTCAACGCCGACCTGCCCGAAAACCAGCGGATCCGGCGCTTTCTCCTGCTCTACAAGGAGCTGGATGCCGATGATGGCGAGCTGACCCGGACCCGCAAGGTGCGCCGCGGGGTGGTCGAGGATCGTTACGGCCAGTTGATCGAGGCGCTTTATTCCGACGTTTCAACCGCACACCTGGACACCGAGGTGGTGTTCGAGGACGGCCGGCGCACGCGCGTGCAGGCGGACATGCCGGTCCAGGACGTCACGGCCGGAGCGGCCGGTGAGATGAGAAAGGCGGGCTGACGGTGGCACCCGACGATATGCAGACGGCCGGATCGGTCCACCGTCGACTGTTCGACGAGGCGATCTTGAAGATCGAGAACGTCGAGCTCGGCTTCGGCGGCGTGAAGGCGATCAACGACGTCAGCTTCGACGTCAACAAGGGCGAGATCCGGGCGATCATCGGGCCGAACGGGGCCGGAAAATCCTCGATGCTCAACGTCATCAACGGTTTCTACAAACCCCAGGCCGGATGGATCACCTTCAACGGCCAGCGCATGCAATCCATGGAGCCCCATTTCGCGGCCTCCAGCGGAATCGCCCGGACCTTCCAGAACATCGCGCTGTTCCGGGGCATGTCGACCCTCGACAACCTGATGACCGGTCGGCTGCTGAAGATGAAGACCAATTTCTTCGCGCAGTGCTTCTACTTCGGTGCGGCCAAGCGCGAGGAACTGGAGAACCGGGCGTTCGTCGAGAACATCATCGACTTCCTGGAGATTCAGGCAATCCGGCGGATTCCAGTCGGCCGGCTGCCCTATGGCCTGCAAAAGCGGGTTGAGCTCGGCCGGGCGCTGGCCATGGAGCCCAAGATCCTGCTGCTGGATGAGCCGATGGCCGGCATGAATGTCGAAGAGAAGCAGGACATGTCGCGCTTCATCCTCGATGTGAATGAGGAGTTCGGGACCACGATCGTGCTGATCGAGCACGATATGGGCGTGGTCATGGACATTTCGGACCGGGTCGTGGTGCTCGACTACGGTTCCAAGATCGCCGACGGGACGCCGGACGACGTGCGGTCGGACCAGCGGGTGATCGACGCCTATCTCGGCGCCACCCACGACTGACGGCTGACGGAGACCCAGATATGGAATTCCTCTACGCCCTCCTGATTCAGCCTTTCGCCTACATGGCGCTCGATCCGCTGATCTTCATCGAGACCCTGATCAAGGGGCTGATGGCAGGCGTCCTGTACTCGCTGGTCGCACTCGGGTTTGTGCTCATCTTCAAGGCATCGGGTGTCTTCAATTTCGCCCAGGGAACCTTTGCCCTGTTCGCGGCGCTGACGCTCACCGGCCTGATGGAGCGACTCGATTTCGGCATGCCGCAATGGCTGCTGGTCATCATCTGCATGGCGCTGACGGTCGGGGTGATGATCGTGCTGGCCATCGTGGTCGAGCGTTTCGTCCTGCGCCCGCTGGTCAACCAGGAGCTGATCATCCTGTTCATGGCCACGCTGGGCCTGTCCTACGTGCTCGAGGGTGTCGGTGATCTGACCTGGGGCTCGGATGTGAAGGTGTTGGATATCGGCCTGCCGACTGGCGTCTTCGACATCAACGGCGTGTTCATCGAGCAATTGGATCTGGTCGCGGCGATCTCAGCCGGGACGATGGTCGCCGTGCTGGCGGTGTTCTTCAACAAGACCCGGATCGGCCGTGCCCTGCGCGCGGTGGCGGATGACCACCAGGCGGCCCTGTCGGTCGGTATCTCCCTGCAGCAGATCTGGGTGATCGTGTGGTCGGTCGCGGGCATCGTGGCGCTGGTCGCCGGCATCATGTGGGGCAGCAAGTCGGGCGTGCAGTTCAGCCTGTCGCTGATCGCGCTGAAGGCGCTCCCGGTTCTGATCCTGGGTGGCTTCACCTCGATTCCGGGGGCCATCGTCGGCGGGCTGATCATCGGCGTCGGCGAGAAGCTGGCCGAGGTGTTCTGGTACGACGTGCATGGCGGGGCGGTTGAGAACTGGTTTGCCTACATGCTTGCCCTGGTCTTCCTGATGTTCCGGCCACAAGGGCTGTTCGGCGACAAAATCATCGAGAGAGTCTGACCAAGATGCTTTACCGCGAAACCGGGCAGTTCAAGACGAGCTACTCCTCGGATCAGGCGCTGTTCACGCTCAGTGAAGACCGGATCATCATCGGCGCGATCCTGTTTTTTGCCGCCGTCGTCGTCCCGTTCGGACTGGGGGTCAACGACTACTGGGCCAACGCCATTCTGCTGCCGTTCCTGATTTTCGCCCTGATCTCGCTCGGGCTGAACATCCTGGTCGGCTATTGCGGGCAGATTTCGCTGGGAACCGGCGGGTTCATGGCCGTGGGCGCCTATTCCGCGTTCAAGATCGCGACCAGCTTTCCAGAGTTGAATCTGATCTTCGTGATCATCCTGGCGGGCCTGTGTGCCGCCGGGGTGGGCGTGCTCTTCGGCCTTCCCTCGCTGCGGATCAAAGGGTTTTACCTCGCGGTCGCCACGCTCGCCGCGCAGTTCTTCCTGATCTGGATGTTCAACAAGGTGCCGTGGTTCTACAATTACGAGATGAGCCAGATCACGGCACCCCCTCGGGAGGTGTTCGGTGTTCTGATCAGCGGGGCGCAGGCGGAGCCGGTATCGCGGTATCTGTTCACGCTGGCCTTCGTTGTCTTGTTCACCTGGATAGCGATGAACCTGGTGCGCGGGCGCATCGGCCGATCCTGGATGGCCATTCGCGACCGCGACATTGCGGCTGAGCTCATGGGGGTGAAGCCGCTGCAGACCAAACTCACGGCGTTTGCGGTCTCGTCGTTCTTCGTCGGCATGGGCGGCGCGATGGTCCTGTTCATCTGGCTCGGGACGGTCGAGGCATCCGAGACGTTTGACATCATCCAGTCGTCCTTCTTCGTGCTCTTCGCCATCATCATCGGCGGCTTGGGGAGCATTCTCGGCTCGTTCCTGGGGGCTGCGTTCATGACGCTGGCACCGGTTCTGCTGAAGCTGTTGCTGGTTGATGCGATCGGCCTGGTGCCGGTCGACGCGAAGCATATTGAGTTCATCCTGGTCGGCACGCTGATCATCGTCTTTCTGATCAACGAGCCGGCGGGGCTCGCGCGAATGTGGCAGATCTTCAAGGAGAAACTGCGCCTCTGGCCCTTCGCCTACTAACAACAGACGGTTCAATCCAAGGGCCGCATCCGTTTGAAACGGGGCCGAAAGGTACGCTAGGCTTCGTTTCGAATTCGCCTCAAAGGCGGATCGACCTCAACAGGGAGGACTACTGAATGAAAGTCAAAACTCTGGCCATCGCCGCCGCTTCCGCCGCGGTCATGGCCGCCAGCTTTGGCGTCTCGTCGATTGCCGCCGCTTATGAGTACACGGTGCCGAGCCTGGTCTATCGTACCGGGCCGTATGCGCCGAACGGGATTCCCGTCGCCAACGGGTTCAACGACTACTTCAAGATGCTCAATGAGCGCGATGGCGGCATCGGGGGCGTGAAGGTCAACGTCGTCGAGTGCGAGACCGGCTACAACACCAAGGTCTCGGTGGAGTGCTACGAGAACCTGAAGAACCAGGGCGATTCTGGCGCCCTGATTATTCACCCGCGGTCTACCGGCGTGACCTACGCGCTGATCCCAAAGGCGACCGAGGATGAAATCCCGATCCTGTCCCAAGGGTATGGCCGGACTTCCGCCGCTGACGGCACGGTCTTTCCGTACATCTTCAACTTCCCGACCACGTACTGGTCCCAGGCCAGCGCCTTCATCAAGTATGTCGGTGCTCAGGAAGGCGGGATGGATAACCTGAAGGGCAAGAAGATCGCCCTGGTCTATCACAACTCGGCTTACGGCAAGGAGCCGATCAAGACCCTTGAGACCCTGGCTCAGACCTTCGGTTACGAACTGATGCTGCTGCCGGTCGACCATCCGGGTCAGGAGCAGAAGGCCACGTGGCTGCAGATCCGTCGCGGCAAGCCCGACTGGGTCTTCATGTGGGGCTGGGGCGTGATGAATCAGGTCGCCATCAAGGAGGCCGCCGCCATTCGTTTCCCGATGGACAAGTTCATCGGCGTGTGGTGGTCCGGTTCCGAGAACGACGTCCTGCCGGCCGGCGCATCCGCCAACGGCTACAAGGCGGGCACCATGCACGCCCCGGGCCGTGATTTCGGCGCCATCAACGACATCCTGAAGCACGTCTACGCCAAGGGTAACGGCAGCGGCGAAGAGGATCGTGTTGGCGAGGTGCTGTACAACCGCGGCATGCTCGAGGCGATCTTCACCGCCGAGGCGATCCGCAATGCCGTCGAAATCCACGGCACCAAGGAGATCCGTGGCAAGCAGATGCGGGACGGTCTCGAAGCCCTGAACATGACCGACGATGACTTCACGCGCCTCGGTCTCGAAGGCTTCATGCGGCCCTTCCAGGTCACCTGCGAGAACCACGAAGGTGGCGCTCCGGTGGCGATCCAGCAGTGGGACGCTTCGGCCAAGAAGTGGGTCATCGTCTCCGAGTGGATCGAGCCGATGAAGGACGTCGTCCGCAAGCTCGTGAAGGAAGACTCCGCGGCCTTCGCCAAGGAGAACAACATCACGCCGCGCAGCTGCTCGTAATCGGCGCGCACGGCACACATCAGGAGGCGCTGGCTCCCCGGCGCCTCCTTCGTGACAGACGGCCCGATCGAGGACCCAACCCATGAGCATCGCCCAGACCGACACCCCGAAGAGCCCGGCGGGCGCGAACGCCCCGCTGCTCAAAGTCAACAACATCGAGGTGATCTACGACCACGTGATCCTGGTGTTGCGCGGGATCTCTCTGGAAGTGCCGGATGGCGGGGTGGTCGCCATCCTGGGTGCCAACGGGGCCGGCAAGACCACCACGTTGAAGGCGATCTCCAACCTGCTCGGCACCGAGCGTGGCGAGGTCACCAAGGGATCGATCGAATTCGACGGGGAAAGCGTCGAGGCGTCCAGCCCGAACGAGCTGGTGAAGCGTGGCTGCATCCAGGTGATGGAAGGCCGCCATTGCTTCGAGCACCTGACAGTCGAGGAAAACCTTCTCACCGGAGCCTTTACGCGCGGCAGCGATCGGGCCGGTATCCAGCAGGACCTGGAGATGGTCTACGGCTATTTCCCGCGGCTCAAGGAGCGTCGGGACAGCCTGGCTGGCTACACCTCCGGTGGCGAACAGCAGATGACCGCGATCGGCCGCGCGCTCATGAGCCGCCCGAAGATGATCCTGCTGGACGAACCCTCCATGGGGCTGGCGCCGCAGCTGGTCGAACAGATCTTCGAGATCGTCAAGAAGATCAACGAGCAGGAAGGCGTGACCATCCTGCTGGCCGAGCAGAACACCAACGTTGCCCTCAAGTACGCCAAGTTCGGCTACATCCTTGAGAACGGCCGCGTTGTGATGGAAGGCGAGGCCGAGTCGCTGCGCAACAACGAGGACGTGAAGGAGTTCTATCTCGGCCTCGGCGGCGAGGGCCGGCAGAGCTTCCGCGACACCAAGCACTACCGCCGCCGCAAGCGCTGGATCGGCTGATCCTGTCGGAAAGGGTCTTCGATGACCGCCTATTACGACCATCTGGAGGTGCGCACCGACGACGAGCGCGCCGCGTCGCTGGCTGAGTGCCTTCCGGCACATATCGAACATGCCAAGGCCAATGCACCGTATTTCAGCCGGGCGCTGGCGGATGTCGACCCTCAGTCGGTGACCTCCCGCGCCGCGCTCGCCGCCCTGCCGATCCTCCGGAAGTCCGATCTGATGGATCTGCAGCGGGCGGAGCCACCGTTCGGCGGCCTCAACGCGACGCCGGCCGACCAGTTGGCCCGGGTTCTGATCTCGCCCGGTCCGATTTTCGAGCCGGAAGGCCACGGGGACGATTTCTACCGCTTCGCCCGGGCTTTCTTTGCTGCCGGGTTCCGGTGCGGCGATCTGGTGATCAACACCTTCGCGTATCACCTGATCCCAGGCGGTTGGATCGGTCAGACCGCGCTCGAGGCTCTCGGCTGCCCGGTGATCCCGGCGGGTGTCGGCAACACCGAAAAGCAACTCGACGCGATCGCGGCACTGCGCCCCGTCGGCTATAGCGGCACGCCCGCCTTCCTGAAGGTTCTGTTGGACAAGGCGGCGGAGGCAGGAACGGACGCGTCGTCGATCAACAAGGCCCTGGTGTCCGGTGGCGCGCTGCCGCCGAGTCTGCGCGACGAGATCCAGGCTGCCGGCGTGTCCTGCCTGCAGGCTTACGGGACTGCGGATCTCGGCCTTGTCGCCTATGAGTCGGAAGCCCTCGAGGGCATGATCGTCGACGAGGGCGCGATCGTGGAGATCGTGCGCCCGTGGACCGGCGATCCGGCGCCCGACGGCGAGGTCGGCGAAGTCGTGGTGACGGTTCTCAACCCGGACTACCCGCTGATCCGCTTCGCGACCGGTGATCTGTCCGCCGTTCTCGCTGGGACCAGCCCCTGCGGACGCACCAATCTGCGAATCAAGGGCTGGATGGGTCGGGCCGACCAGACCACCAAGATCAAGGGCATGTTCGTCCATCCGTCCCAGGTCGCGGCCGTCGCCGCTCGGCATCCGGAGATCGGCAAAGCGCGCCTCATCGTCTCCGGTGAGAAGGGCGTGGACGTGATGACGCTCGCCGTTGAGGCGGACCACGATGATTACGGCCTGCGGGCCGCCATCGCCGAGAGCCTGTCAGCGGTCACCAAGATGCGGGGCACGGTTCAGATCGAAGCCCCGGGCAGCCTCGCCAACGACGGCAAAGTGATCGACGATCAGCGCAGCTACGAATAAGGCGGGTTCCGGTCCGGAACGGGTTCTGGACAGCGACCCTATCCGTTGTCCCGGCGCCGCCGCGCGCCGGTCGGGATCCGTCAGCCTCAGCAGGTCCCGGTCTCGACCGGTGGTCGAACCGGGATGACGGGGAACATCGCGAGCTGAACGCAGCTGACCCCCAACGTATTCCCGGCCTCGTGCCGGGACCCAGGCAAGCCTAGTGCGGATTCGGGTTCCAGAAACCTCAGAAAGCTCAGCGCGCCGCTGGTCTGGGCCCCGGTGCTGGGCCCGGGGATACGGGATTGGATCAGGAAAGAGCCTGGCCCCGACTGAGATCAGACCTTGTGGGCGACCAGGGCGTAGTTGACCCGTGCGTCGGCCGACATCTCGAAACTGCCGTCGATCGGATCGAACACCATGCCGACCGCCGGCTCCGGCGCGAATCCGGCCTCTTCCAGAAGGGCTGTCAGCTCGCCAGGGGTCGGGAACTTGCTCCAGTCGTGAGTACCGCGCGGCACCCAGCGCAGGATGTACTCCGCCGCCACGATCGCCTGGGCCCGGGATCGCGCCGTCCGGTTGATGGTGGTGATGACGACCACTCCGCCGGGCCGGACCAGGTCTCCGAGGGCCGCGACGAAAGCCGGTCGGTCGGAAACATGCTCGATCACCTCGCTGGCGATCACCGCGTCGAACTGCCGGTTCTCGGCGACCAGCTCTTCGGCGGCACCGGTCCGATAGTCGATCTGCAGGCCCATTTCCCGGGCGTGGCGTTCGGCTGCGGCGATGCCCCCGGCATCGGCATCCACGCCGGTGACCTTCGCGCCGAGCCTCGACATCGGTTCCGACAGCAAACCACCGCCGCATCCGATATCCAGGACCTCGAGACCCGCGAGCGCCTGACGACCCGTGCCCATCCTGCTCAACGGCGCCAGGGCGTCGCGGATGATGGCCATCCGCACGGGGACGTACCGGTGCAGCGGTCCGTGCGGCCCTTCGGCGTCCCACCAGCGGTCTGCCAGTTTGGCGAACCGGTCGACATCGGCAGCATCCACCGTTCCGCCCGTGCCGTCGGGGCCCGGCGCCGCGTCCTCTGTCGGAGGAGTCCCCCTGCACAAACCCTTCAACATGTCCATGTTCCTGCCCGGCGGTGTCGCCGTTCGCTTGCTCCAACCATCACCGCGTAATATGGATAGCGCCGCCTACCCCCGGCAAGTCTTTGCGACCCATAGGCGCAGGCAATCTCGGGGAGTGAATTGGGTTGGAGCGGATCGGCGATGGCGTGCATCGTGATGAAGTTCGGCGGCACGTCCGTCGGCGATGTGGATCGGATCAAGAACGTCGCACTGCGCGTCAAACGCGAGGTCGACGCCGGCAATGACGTGGCTGTGGTGGTCTCGGCAATGTCCGGGTCCACAAACCAACTGGTCTCCTGGACCCATGAGATCGCGCCCCTGCACGATGCCCGGGAATACGATGTCGTCGTGGCGTCCGGTGAGCAGGTGACGGTCGGTCTGCTCGCGTTGGCGTTGCAGAACCTCGGGGTGAACGCCCGATCCTGGCTTGGCTGGCAGATCCCATTTCGAACAGATGGGATCCATGGCAAGGCGCGCATCGACGCGATCGACACGACCTTGATGCGCGAGCGCTTCGTCCAGGGCCAAGTTGCTGTAGTTGCAGGGTTTCAAGGGGTCGGCCCGGACAACCGGATCACCACGTTGGGGCGCGGGGGATCCGATGCCTCGGCCGTCGCATTGGCCGCTGCCCTCGGTGCCGACCGGTGCGACATCTATACCGATGTGGACGGTGTCTATACAACCGATCCGAGAATAACGAGTAAGGCTCGAAAGATCGATCGCATCACTTACGAGGAGATGCTCGAGCTGGCGTCCCAGGGTGCGAAGGTGCTGCAGACGCGGTCCGTCGCCATGGCCATGCAGCACGGCGTGCGCGTGCAGGTGTTATCAAGTTTTGTCGATGCGCCAGGCACGCTTGTCGTCGATGAGGGAGAGATCGTGGAACAGCAAGTCGTCACCGGAATCGCCTATAGCCCGGATGAAGCGAAGGTCACGCTGGTTTCGGTGCCGGACCGGCCGGGTGTCGCCGGGGCCATCTTCGGGTCGCTGGCGGATGCGGCGGTCAACGTCGACATGATCGTGCAGAACGTCAGCCAGGACGGCGAGGCCACCGACCTGACCTTCACGCTTGGCAGCCTCGATCTGGACCGGGCACGTCAGGTCCTGGAAGGTCTCCAGGGAGAACTCGGCTACCGTGAACTCGTCTGTGATCCCGGCGTGTGCAAGATCTCCGTCGTCGGCGTCGGCATGCGCAGCCAGCCAGGCGTGGCCAAGACCATGTTCCAGACGCTCGCGGACAAAGGGATCAACATCCAGGTGATCTCGACCTCCGAGATCAAGGTCAGTGTCCTGATTGCCGGTGACTATACCGAGCTGGCGGTCCGCGCCCTGCACACGGCTTACGGATTGGACGCCGAGGGTGACGGCTGAGCCCATGGGTAAGGCCGCGCCCAGCCGCGATCGCGGTGGACCCCCAGCTGGCGGCGGCGGCCCCCGGGAGATGCTGCGTCACCTCCGTGACGTCATGGCCGGAGTCGGATCTCCGCAGCAGCGGCTCGACAGCACCGTTCAGGTGATCGCCCGGGAGCTCGGCGCGGAGGTTTGCTCGATCTACGTCCAGCGGCGCGGCCAGGTCCTGGAGCTGTATGCGACCGAGGGACTCAATCCGCGGGCCGTCCACCGGACTTTCTTCCAACCCGGCGAAGGTCTGGTGGGCCATGTGGCGGAGACCTGCCGGTCGCTGTCGCTGGCCGAAGCACAGCGCCATCCGAAATTCGCCTACCGTCCCGAGACCGGCGAGGAGGCGTTTCATTCGCTGACCGGCGTGCCAATCCGTCGCTCCGATCAGGTGTTGGGTGTTCTGGTCGTGCAGCACACTTCGCCCCGGGAGTACACCGAGGAGGAGGTCGAGTCGCTCGAGACCCTGGCCATGGTTCTGGCCGAGGTGCTCGCCGGTATGGCCTTGGCCGGAGAGAGCGCCGAACACGAGCAACGCGGGCCGATCCGAATCGCTGGAGTCAGGATCCACGCCGGAATGGGCTTGGGGGTCGCCAGACTGCATCAACCCCGGGTCGTGATCGGCGGTGTGGTCGCCGACGATCCGGACGTCGAACATGCCCGGTTGGAAGTGGCTCTGGGAGATATGCATGAGGCCTTGGACAGGTTGATGGAGTCCGAGGCGCTGTCGGCCGCCGGCGAGCATCGCGACGTTCTGGAGACCTATCAGCTGATTGCCCAGGATGCCGGCTGGATCGGGCGCATCCGCGAGGCGATCGCCGGTGGGCTTACGGCAGCGGCGGCGGTCCAGCGGGTTCGCGACGACACCCTAGCCCGGATGGCGGCAGTCAAGGATGAGTATCTGCGCGAACGGCTTGCCGACTTCGAGGATGTCGCGCTCCGGCTGCTGCGCCGACTCGCCCCGGACGACCTGGCGCCGGACATGGCTGGATCCGATGAGCCTTTCATCCTGGTTGCCCGATCCATGGGCCCGGCCGAACTGCTGGATTACGCGGGCGATGCCCTCAAGGGTGTGGTCTTGGAAGAGGGATCGACCACCGCCCACGTTGCGATCGTTGCCCGCGCCCTGGACATCCCGGTCGTCGGCCGGCTGTCCCGGCTCGAGGAAGAGGTCGAGCCCGGCGATCAGATCATCGTCGACGGCGACCACGCGCAGATCTTCGTGCGACCCGGCGATGACGCCCGCCAGCAGTTCCTGTCCAGTCTGGCGGCGCGGGATGCGGTGCGCGCGCGCTACGCGGCATTGCGCGATACGCCCGCGAAGAGCCGCGACGGTCAGTCCGTGTCCCTGCTGATGAACGCGGGCCTGCTGGTCGACGTCGCCCAACTGGCGAGCACAGGCGCTGAAGGCATTGGGTTGTACCGGACCGAGATCCCGTTCCTGGTCCGCCGGGAGTATCCCGATGTTTCCGCGCAAGCCGAGCTGTATCGTCGCATCCTGGACGGTGCGGGCGGTCGTCCGGTGACATTCCGGACTCTCGATGCCGGCGGCGACAAGCGCTTGCAGTCGTTCGTCCATGAGCAGGAAGAGAACCCGGCCCTCGGGTGGCGGGCGCTGAGGATCGGACTCGACAGGCCCGTCATCTTGCGCCAGCAGGTGCGCGCGATGATCCGGGCGGCTGATGGGCGGCCATTGACGATCATGGTACCGATGGTCACGACCCTCGAGGAATTCACCGCCGCCCGGTCGATCGTCGAGCTGGAAATCGATCGGGCCACCGAGCGCGGCACCCCGGTGCCGGAGAGGACGCGGGTCGGCGCGATGGTCGAGGTCCCGGCGGCGGTTCTGGCGATCGATGCTCTGGCAGCCGAGGCGGATTTCCTGTCGGTTGGCAGCAATGATCTGCTGCAGTTCATCTTCGCGGCGGATCGGGGCGGCGATCGGACAGCCACCCGATACGACCCCCTGCACCCGGTATTCCTGACGGCCCTGCGGCGCATTGCTTCGGCGGCGCGGCGAGCGGGTGTCGATGTGACGGTCTGCGGTGAGATGGCTGGACGACCGATCGAGGCCTTGGCGTTGGCGGGGCTCGGCTACCGTCGCCTGTCGATGCCGCCCGCTGCGATCGGGCCGGTGAAAGAGGCTATTTTATCAAATGATTTCAATGATTTGTCGGATTTTATTTTGTATTCAATTAAAAAAACATCGGGTTCCATCCGTAATCGTTTACAGAGTTATCTGCTGGATCGACGTAATTCTTAACGACTTTGGCCCGATCGACCGGCCGAACCTTTTCAGAAGCTGGTGGCGCTATGCTCAATAGCGATTTGAATTACATAGTACTTTGAAGTATCTTTCGGTGTGGTTACACGGTGGCTTGCGGCAGGGCGGAGACGCAGGTCATCACATCGGGTATCCGCATCGCGATTGACGCGTCTATGGTCCAGAAGACGACAAGGTCCAGGTTGAAGTTCAAGGACATCGAAAACCTGTCCGGCTCCGGTCGGAGTCGCGTGGTCGACCATGACGTCGCGACGTCAGCCGCCGGACCGGCAGCGAACGAGCCGTCGCCGTCTCCCGGGGTCGAACCCGCCGCCTCTTCCGTCCACGACCCGATATCGGCGCACCCTGCCGGCAACCCGTCTGTCGAAGATCCGACCACGGCCACGATCGGCTCCACGATGGCGGGCGCGCGGATGGCGGCCGGGCTGAGCCTCGACGAGGTGGCCGCCCATCTGCGGATCCGACGGGACTTTCTCGAAGCGCTGGAGACCGGCCGTGAGGATGCCCTGCCGGGCATGACCTATGGAATCGGGTACGTGCGGACTTATGCGGGCTATCTCGGCCTGGATGCCGACGATGCCGTTCGACGCTTCAAGGAAGAGGCGGCAGGGCTCGACCGACGCACGGAGCTGGTGTTTCCGTCCCCGGCCCCCGAGGGCAAGGTCCCAGGCGTCGGGATCATGCTGGCGTCGGTGGTCCTCGCGGGTATGGCCTATGGCGGCTGGTATTGGATGTCGGAGCGCGGCCTGTCGGTCAGCGACATCGTTCCGGAGGTGCCCGAACGTTTGGCGACCCTGATCGAGGGCACCGACGGTTCCGGGAGCTCCCCGTCAGCCGCACCGACTTCCGTGACCGCGACACCGCCGGCGACAGCGCCGGTTGACTATGCCGCGGCCAATCCGGCCAGCGCCCCGGTAACGGCACGGATCGACAGCGGTGACCCGGCGGCCTCGGTGCCGGCCGGGCAGACCCCGTCCGAAGGCACAGTCGGTCCAGAGACGGCGGCACAGCCGACGTCGGCCGGGGTGCAACCGGTCGAAACTGCCGCCCCGATCCCGGCCACACCGGATGATGCCGCCATAGGGGCCGAGCTCGAGACGGCTGCGGCGTTGCCGGCCGATCAGGCTGTCCCAAGCACGGCTGTCCCAAGCACGGCTGCCCCTGGTGCAGCCGCTGTCGATCAGAGCGATTCCGAACCGGACGCGGCCGGTCCGGCGACGGTCACCGCCGCCGACGACGCGAACACCCCGGTTCCGACCACAGACGGTGCGCCGGCCCAGGCTTCGGACGGCACGGACGCCGACACGACAGTTCAAGTGGCGGCGACCCCGCCGACGCTACCTTCATCGATCGAGCCTGCCTTGGCGGCCGCGCGTGAGGCACCTCCGGCCGGCAATGACGGCAGGGCCGATCCGGAGCCCGCGCCACCGATCGTCTCCGTCGCCACGGCAATGGCCGCACCGGTCGAGACCGCGCCTGCGGTTGCCGCGGTTTCGCCGACGACCGAACCCACCGGTTCTGACAGCGCGACGGCGGTCGCCGCGGCCCCGGCGTCGGTTCCAAGTGCCCCCCGGTTGAACGAGATCATCGGCGCCTCGGAAGCGGCGGTGCCGGCGGCACCGGGCACGGATCGTGTGGGCGCGATCCCGGAACGCATTGTGCTTCGGGCCACCGGCGACAGCTGGGTCCAGATCCGCGGTGATGACGGGACGACGCTGTTCACCCGCGTGTTGCGGGTCGGTGACGTCTATCGGGTTCCAGATCGGGCCGGCCTCACGCTGGCTACCGGGAACGCCGGCGCGCTGGACGTGATCGTCGACGGCGAAACGGCACCCGCGCTCGGCAGTTTCGGTGAAGTCGTACGGAACATCCTGTTGGATCCGGTCCGACTGTCCGCCGGAACCGCGGTCGGCGCGCTCAACTAGTTTCCAACTGACTCTCAGCGGCCTTGCCTGTTGCCGGCGGCTCGCCGGTGACCGGCTGCCGGTCGCTTTCTTGGTGTCCTGCCATGGGCTATAACGGCGACGAAGATCACCGGCCGCCGCGAGGCCTCGAGCGAGGTTCTGAAATGAGTGTGCGTCACTACAGGGATATCCATCGCCGACCGTCGCGCCGCATCCATGTCGGATCGGTGCCGATCGGAGACGGCGCGCCGATCGCCGTGCAGACGATGACCAACACGCTGACCGCCGATGTCGAAGCGACGATCGACCAGGTCCAGCGCTGCGCCGATGCCGGCGCCGACATTGTCCGGGTCAGTTGTCCGGATGAGGACTCATCGGCCGCTTTGCGGGAGATCACCCGGTCGGTGACCGTTCCGATCGTTGCTGACATCCATTTCCACTATAAGCGCGCGATCGAGGCGGCGCAGAACGGGGCAGCCTGCCTGCGCATCAATCCCGGCAATATCGGGTCGGCGGAGCGGGTCCGCGAAGTCGTCAAAGCGGCCAAGGATCACGGCTGCTCGATGCGGATCGGGGTCAATGCCGGCAGCCTGGAGAAGGACCTGCTGGAAAAGTACGGTGAGCCGTGTCCCGAGGCGATGGTCGAGAGCGCGCTGGACCACGCGCGGATTCTCGAGGACAACGACTTCACCGACTTCAAGATCAGCGTTAAGGCCTCGGATGTGTTTCTGGCGGTCGCCGCCTATCAGGGGCTGGCCGACGCCTGTGACTATCCGCTGCATCTCGGGGTGACCGAAGCCGGCGCCCAGCGGGTCGGGACGGTGAAGTCGTCGATCGGTCTCGGCATGCTGCTGTGGAGCGGCATTGGCGACACCATTCGTGTCTCGCTGTCGGCACCGCCTGAGGAGGAGGTCCGGGTCGGGTTCGATATCCTGAAATCCCTGAACCTTCGTCACCGCGGGGTGAATGTGATTTCCTGCCCGTCCTGCGCGCGCCAGCAGTTCGACGTGATCGAGAACGTTCGTGTGCTTGAGGAGCGGCTGGCGCACATCACGACGCCAATGACGGTCTCTGTCATCGGCTGCGTGGTTAACGGGCCGGGCGAAGCGCGCGAGACGGATATCGGCATCACGGGCGGTGGCAACGGAACCCACATGGTCTACATCGCGGGCCAGCCGGATCATCGCCTCAAGAGCAAGGACGTCGTCGACCACATGGTCGAACTGATCGAGAAGAAGGCGGCTGAGATCGAGGCCGAACGTGCCGCGAGCGACGAGACCGTCGCCGCCGAATAACCGCTCTGCGGAGGACCCCAGGTTTGCCAAAACTACAACCGGTGCGCGGGACCCATGATCTCCTGCCCGACGACGCGCGCCGTCACCGATTTATCTCTCAGACCGGCATGACCGTCGCCGAACGCTACGGCTTCGGCGAGATCGCCACCCCTATCTTCGAGTTCACCGAGGTGTTCAAGCGCACCCTTGGAGAGACGTCGGACGTGGTCTCGAAGGAGATGTACACCTTCACCGATCGCGGCGGCGACGAGATTACCCTGCGCCCCGAGAACACGGCCGGTGTTGCGCGGGCCGTGATTTCGGGCGGAATGTCGCAGAACCTGCCGGTCAAGTTTTTCTACTCGGGCCCGATGTTCCGCTACGAGCGGCCGCAGAAGGGGCGGATGCGGCAGTTCCATCAGATCGGTGTGGAACTCGTCGGAGTCGCTGAGCCGCAGGCCGATGTGGAAGTCATCGCCTGCGGGGCGGACATTCTCGATGCGCTCGGCGTGCTCGACCGCACCGTGCTGCAGATCAACACCTTGGGGGACACGGCCAGCCGTGCCGCTTATCGCTCGGCGCTGGTCGCGTACTTTCAGGATCACGTCGATCGTTTGTCTGAGGACAGCCGCCGGCGTCTGGAGGTCAATCCGCTGCGGATCCTGGACAGCAAGGATGAGGGCGACCGACGGGTCGTCGCGGACGCGCCGAAGTTCGACGACCATCTCAATGCGGAGTCGACGGACTTCTTTGGCGCCGTCACCCATGGGCTCGACGTTCTCGGGATCGCCTGGGCGCGAAACGACCACTTGGTTCGGGGCCTCGACTACTACTGTCACACCGCGTTCGAGTTCGTCACGGATACCTTGGGTGCCCAGGGGACAGTGATGGCCGGCGGCCGTTATGATGGCCTCGTGGAAACCATGGGTGGGCCGTCGATCCCCGGGGTCGGCTGGGCGGCGGGGATCGAACGGCTGGCGCTGATGCTGGCACATCCGCCGGCCGCGTCCCGGCCGATTGCCATTGTCCCGGTCGGCGGCGAGGCGTCCGATGCGGCGCTGGCGCTCGCCCACCGTCTGCGACGCGCCGGTCATCCGGTGGAGCAGGGATATGGCGGCAACCTCGGCAAGCGAATGAAGCGTGCCGACCGGCTCGGCGCGCGGGCGGCGCTGATCCTGGGCGGCGACGAACTGGCGCGTGGCGTGGTTCAGCTTCGTGATCTCGATAAGGGCAGTCAGGAAGAGGTCTCCCTAGAGCAGATCGAGGAGCATCTTCTCCGGGCTTTGTAGGGCCGGGCCGTGGACGCCCCGCTTCCGCCGGTGATCGTAATCGGCGTCGACCATCGGACCTGCCCGGACGCGGTTCGCGAGCGCCTGTTCGTGGACGATGGGGAGATGTCGCAGATGCTCTCCGCCCTGAAGACGGCGGGCGCGCTAGAGGCCATGGTTCTCTCGACCTGCAATCGGGTCGAGGTCATTGCCCGGTTCGGCGAGGATGCCGACCCCCGGCGCGGCGTTGCCGGCGCTTTGGGGCAGCCGGTCGACCTGGCCGGCGATGTTCTCGAGCCGCTGCTCTACGTCCATGAAGGCAGCGACGCGGTCCGCCACGTCTTCCGGGTGGCGAGTTCGCTGGACAGCCAGGTGGTGGGGGAGCCCCAGGTGCTCGGACAGGTGCGGGCCGCACATCGGCTCTGCCGGGATCTCGGCGCCACCGGCTCCGCGGTCGACGCGCTCCTGCGCGCGTCCTATGAGACCGCCAAGCGGGTCCGCAGCGATACCAGCATCGGCGAGGGGCCGGTCTCACTGGCAGCGGCGGCGATCGCCCGGATCCGTGACCTCTACGGAGACCTCAAGGGCCGCCGAGGCGTCATCGCCGGAACCGCGGACCTCGGGTTGCTGGTGGCCGAGCACCTTGCTGGAAACGGCATGCAGGATCTGCAGGTGATCGACCGGTTTCCGCGCCGCGCTGCGGCCGCGGCGCGCGAGATCGGCGCCCATCACGGCGGCCTGGACGAGCTGGCGCGTGCGCTCGATACCTGCGACGTCCTGGTCACCTCGATCGGTGAAGGCCGGTATGTGGTGTCCTCCGAGATGGTCGAGGCCGCGCTCAAACGGCGCCGGCGGCGGCCGATCTTTCTGTTGGATCTCTCAATCCCCGGCGATGTCGAGCCGGCGGTTCACCGACTGGATGAAGCCTTCGTCTACGATTTCGGCGACCTGGAGCAGATTGCCCGGTCGGGCATGAATGATCGCGCGATCGAGGCCGCCAAGGCGGAACGTATTGTCGAGGATGCCGTCGCGGACTATGCGCGCACCCGGTCGGGGCGCGATGCCGGCGCCGATATCGCGCGGCTGCGGTCCCATATCGAAAGCGAGATCGCCGCGGTCATTGACGACCCTGATCTTGCGCGCCGTCTGTCGGGCCGTCTGACCCACGCGCCATCCGCGACCTTGCGCGAACTTGCCGAGGCCGGGCAGCTTGACGACGCGACCCGGGATCTGGTGGCCCGGCTGTTCGGCGTCGATGATCCCAAGGAAGGAGAGCAACCGTGAGCTTTGAGGCGACCCTTGACCGGGTGGTCGATCGCGCGAAGGAACTGGAGGCCCTGCTGTCGAACCCGGCGGATCTGGCCTCCGATGACTTCCAGCGGATCTCCCGCGAGCTGGCCGAGCTGACACCGGTGGTGGCCAAGGTCGAGGAACTCAAACAGGTCCGGTCAAGCTTGGCCGACGCCCAGACTCTGGCCGAAGAAACCGATCCGGAGATGCGGGAACTCGCCCGCGCCGAGATCGCCGACATTGAGACCCGGCTTCCCGGACTTGAGCGCGAAGTCCAGATCGTGCTGCTGCCGAAGGACGAGGCTGACGAAAAGAACGTCATCGTCGAGGTCAGAGCCGGAACCGGCGGCGACGAGGCCGCCCTGTTCGCCTCCGATCTGTTCGCCATGTATCAGCGCTACGCTCAGGCTCATGGGTGGCGGTTCGAACCGATGGATCTCTCGGAGAACGAACTTGGCGGCTACAAGGAGGCGACCGCGTCGATCTCGGGGCGTGGCGCCTATGCCCGGCTGAAGTTCGAGTCCGGCGTTCACCGGGTCCAGCGCGTTCCCGTGACCGAGAGCCAGGGTCGGATCCACACCTCGGCGGCGACCGTGGCCGTCCTGCCCGAGGCCGAGGATGTCGACCTGACGATCGAAGACAAGGACCTCCGGGTCGACGTCTACCGGTCGAGCGGCGCCGGCGGCCAGCACGTCAACACCACCGACAGCGCCGTGCGGATCACCCACCTGCCGACCGGGGTGGTCGTCACCCAGCAGGACGAGAAATCGCAGCACAAGAACCGGGCCAAGGCGATGCGTATCCTGCGGGCGCGCCTGTACGACCTGGAACGCCAGACGGCTGAAGCCGAGCGGGCGGCCGACCGCAAGAGCCAGATCGGCTCGGGCGACCGGTCCGAGCGGATCCGCACCTACAATTTCCCCCAGGGCCGCGTCACCGATCACCGGATCAACCTCACCCTCTACAAGCTCGACCGCGTGATCTCGGGCGAGGCGCTCGATGAGATCCTCGACGCCCTGATCGCCGAGGATGAGGCGGAGCGGCTGGCGACCCTGACATGATGCGCCCGGCATGACGACGGTCCGCGAGGCTTTGAAGGCCGCCAGCCGGGACCTCACGGCCGCCGGCGTGGACACGGCGCGGCTCGACGCCCGCCTGCTGCTCGGGCACGCCCTGGGTCGCGAGGTGTGGCCGCATGAGGAGTCGCCGATCGATGCGGCAAGCGCGGACAAGTTCCAGGCGCTAGTCGCGCGCCGGGAACGTCGAGAGCCGGTCAGCCGGATCATCGGGCGACGCGGGTTCTGGACTCTCGACCTCGCCGTCGGTCCTGGCACGCTGGACCCACGTCCCGACAGCGAGACCCTGATCGAGGCCCTGGCCCCGGCCTTCGCGGGCCGTGCGGCACCCCGGCGCGTGCTCGATCTCGGGACCGGGACGGGGTGTCTGCTGTTGGCCGCCCTGGTCGAGTTTCCCATAGCCAGCGGCCTCGGCATCGACCGGTCCGGTGACGCCATCGCCGTGGCACGGGACAACGCCGTCAGCACGGGGCTGGCGGCCCGGGTGCGTCTCGAGGAGATGGACTGGTCGGACCTGAGCGATGTCGAGACGTTTGATCTGGTCCTGTCCAACCCGCCATACATCACGGAGGCGGAGATCCCCGCGCTGGCACCCGAGGTTAGGGAGCATGATCCGCTGACCGCCCTGGCGGCCGGGCCGGACGGACTCGATGCCTATCGGGCGCTGGCTGGCGTCATTCCAAGGGTTCTGAGCCGCAATGGCGTCGCCGTCCTCGAACTGGGGGCCGGCCAGTCGGACGCCGTGGAACGCATCATGGCGGCGGCAGGTTTGCGGGCCATGGCGCGGCGTCAGGATCTTGGCGGTATCGACCGCGCACTCGTTCTTGAATGGAATGACACCCGTTCATAACTACCCCACCGGCTCGAAAACGGCTTGGATTTCCGCCACAGTCGAGCTACTTTGCGGCTCGGCATGGGGGGCCGGATTGGGTCCGTGCCGAAGCCACTTGACTGAACAGTGACCGCGGGGGCGGTTGGCAAGGCGGTCGATCGGATCGACAGCCTGACCGGACAAGTGGTCCGCTTCAAACAACAGGATACGCGCTAGGCATGAGACAAGGCCCACACCAGAAGCGTGGTCGCGGACGGGGTAACCGTCGGCCGAACACACCCAACCGGAACCAGACATTCGACAGCAACGGTCCCGACGTCCGTATCCGAGGCAATGCGCATCAGGTCTACGAGAAGTACCTGAACCTGGCTCGGGATGCGTCGGCCAGTGGCGACCGGGTGCTGGCGGAGAGCTACTTCCAGCACGCCGACCACTATTTCCGGATCATCAGCGCGTTCGCTGGGAACGAAGCGGAACGCGGGGAACGCAACGCCGGCAACGGCGCGCAGCCTGAGGTGCAGACGCGCGACTGGTCAGGCGAGGACGGCGAGCGTCAGGACGATCGGGGCGACCAGAGTGGTGAGCGCGAGGCGCAGGGCGCCCGTGAGCAACTCGAAGACGGTGATGGCGCCGACCGTGGCGCGAACGGCGGGGACCGGGAATCCGGACGCCGGGGCCGTCCCCGTCGCCAGCGGGACGCAAACCGCGATGACGGCAGAGATGAACCGGTGCGCGTCGAGGGACCTGCGGTCAGCGAAGCGGCCACCGTGGAGCCCACGACCGGCGTCGAGGTCTCCGGCGAACCCGAAGCGGCCGACGAGGATGGCATCCGACGCACCCTGAAGATGCCCGGCGCGCCGGAGACGGCCGAGGGCGCCGGAACGGAACCGGCGAAGCCGCGGCGTCGGCGGCGCGCTGCGTCGAGCGACGGCGCGGCTGAGACCCCGGTCAACGATGACGACGGAGCCGTCGCTGCCAGCTGACCGCGCCCGCGTTACCCGGAACTGAACAGATGACCGGCCTGGAGTGACAGCTTCAGGCCGGTCTTCTCTTTTCGAGATCTGCTGCGAATTTCAGTCGATGACGTCGATGGTGTCGCCGACGGACATCGGCCCGCCCGCCGTCACGCGGACGTAGATCCCGCAATCGCTGTGCCCGAAGCCGCGCTGGAGGTCGCGCGGTATCGTCAGGTCGCGCACCCCGGTGTTCGGATTGGCGTTGGTCGCCGCGCACCGTCCAATCGGTTCTTCGACCAGGAGTTCGACGTCGCCGACTCTCAACCGCCGGCCGACCCAGCCGGCCTCGGCCCACGGCTCGGCCCCGTCAATCAGGAGGTTGCCGCGAAAGCGCATCGGGTCCACCGGTCCGCCGACAACCCGCTCGAGATCCCGAACGGAAGCTCGGTTGATGATCGAGATGAAGGGCTGGTCGACATCGGTGAATCCGCCATGGTCGAGGTCGATGACCTTGGGGGCGCCCCGCAAGTCGTTCTTCGCGTAGGCCGCAAAGAACTGCTCGATCACCGTGCATCCGGTCCGACTGTCCAGGGTCCCGCGCGCGATCTGTCGCCCGTTGCGCCGGATCTCCAGGGATGTGGTCTCGGCGTCGTAGACGGTTTCGAGAGCCGCCAGCTTCGGCACGCTCATCACCTGCAGGAAATGCGCTTTCGACTGCCATTCCGGGGCGGCCGGATTGATCGGCGCAGAACCATGGGCGATGGCGAACCGGCGGTCGTGGGGAATCAGCCGGTCCACCGACAGGTCGGCGGATTGCAGCGTGTCGGCCGACAGCCCCTTGACCGGAAAGCGATGGATCGAGGCGATGGTGATGCTCATGGCTTGAGATGAACGCTTGGGCATGGCCCGTGTCAACGCAGCCGAGGCCGGAGGAGCGGTGGCGGAACGCCTTGTGTTGCCGCACTGCAACACCCATGTCTCCTTCAGCACTGGACGGCGCCGGTTCGGGCCGTCCAGACCTGTGCGGACACTACACTGGGTGTGTCGGTTCGCACGGAGACTGAGGCCGGTCGAGGCTGCCGTAACCGGGGCCGCGACGGTCGTGCTGGCGCAAACGCGGTACAGATGGAGACGGCGGATGAATTTCGAGAAGTTGTCGGACCGGTCGAAGGGGTTCCTCAACGCGGCGCAGACCATGGCGCTTGGGCGGGGTCATCAGCGACTGATGCCCGCGCACCTATTAAAGGCGTTCCTTGATGATCCCGAGGGCCTTGCGGCGTCCCTGATTCAACGGGCGGGTGGCGATCCCAAGGCTGCACTGGCGACGGCTGAAGATCTGCTGGCCAAGCAGCCCAAAGTCGAAGGCACTGGCGCCGGCCAGGTCTACATGTCGCCGGAACTGGCGCGGGCGCTGGCCCAGTCGGAAGAGATCGCGAAGAAGGCGGGCGATGAATTCGTCACCGTCGAGCGCCTGCTGCTGGCGATCGCGCTTGCCGCGGGATCGGACGCGGCGGAAGCGCTGAAGGCGGCCGGCGTGACGCCGCAGAACCTGGAAAAGGCGATCCAGGACATGCGTAAGGGGCGGACCGCCGATAGCGCCAACGCCGAAGGAAGTTTCGACGCGCTGAAGAAGTACACCCGCGACCTCACCGAAGCCGCCCGGGACGGCAAGATCGACCCTGTGATCGGGCGCGACGAGGAGATCCGGCGCACCATTCAGGTGCTGTCCCGGCGCACCAAGAACAACCCGGTCCTGATCGGAGAACCGGGTGTCGGCAAGACCGCGATCGTCGAGGGGCTGGCCCAGCGCATCATCAACGGCGACGTGCCCGAAGGGCTGAAGAACAAGCGGCTGCTGGTCCTGGACCTCGGAGCTCTGATCGCCGGGGCCAAGTTCCGGGGTGAGTTCGAGGAGCGCCTCAAGGCGGTTCTGAACGAACTCGGCCACAGCGAGGGCGAGATCGTCCTGTTCATCGACGAACTGCATACCCTGGTGGGCGCGGGAGCGGCCGAGGGGGCCATGGACGCCTCCAACATGCTGAAGCCGGCACTGGCGCGCGGCGAACTGCATTGCGTGGGTGCCACCACCCTGGACGAGTATCGCAAGCGCATCGAGAAGGACGCCGCGCTCGCACGCCGGTTCCAGCCGGTGTTCGTGGCCGAGCCGGGAGTGGTCGAAAGCATCTCGATCCTGCGCGGCCTGAAGGAGAAGTACGAGCTGCACCACGGCGTGCGTATTACCGATGGCGCTCTGGTGGCGGCGGCCAATCTGTCGAACCGCTACATCACCGACCGTTTCCTGCCGGACAAGGCCATCGATCTGGTCGATGAGGCGGCCAGCCGCCGGCGCATGGAGGTCGACAGCAAGCCTGAGCAGATCGACGAACTCGATCGCAAGATCATTCAGCTCAAGATCGAGCGGGAAGCCCTGAAGAAGGAAGATGATCAGGCCAGTCAGGATCGCCTGACGGCCCTGGAGGCTGAACTCGTTGATCTCGAAGAGCGCTCGAACGAGCTGACCGTGCGCTGGCAGGGCGAGAAGGAGATGCTGACCGGCGCCCAGAAGGTCAAAGAGAAGCTCGACCAGGCCCGTCAGGATCTGGAGGTGGCGAAGCGCGCCGGCGACCTGACTCGGGCCGGCGAACTCACCTACTCGGTGATTCCGGAGCTTGAGCAGACGCTCTCGGAGGCCGAAGATGCTTCGTCCAAGCGGATGCTCAAGGAGGAGGTTTCGGACACCGATATCGCCTCTGTGGTCTCGCGCTGGACCGGGATTCCGGTCGACAAGATGATGGAAGGCGAGCGCGAGAAGCTGCTGGGGATGGAAGCCAACCTGCATCGGCGGGTGGTCGGCCAGGAAGAGGCGATCGCCGCGGTGTCGAACGCGGTGCGCCGGGCCCGCGCCGGCCTGCAGGACCCCAACCGTCCGATCGGCTCTTTCCTGTTCCTCGGCCCGACCGGTGTGGGAAAGACCGAACTCACCAAGGCCCTGGCGGAGTTTCTGTTCGACGACGAGCACGCCATGGTGCGCCTCGACATGTCGGAGTTCATGGAGAAGCACGCGGTGGCCCGTCTGATAGGGGCACCGCCGGGCTATGTCGGATACGAGGAGGGCGGCACGCTGACCGAGGCGGTGCGCCGGCGCCCCTACCAGGTCGTTCTGTTCGACGAGGTTGAGAAGGCGCATCCGGACGTCTTCAACGTCCTGCTGCAGGTCCTCGACGACGGCCGGCTCACCGATGGCCAGGGCCGAACCGTCGATTTCCGGAACACCCTGATCATCATGACTTCGAACCTCGGTGCCGATGTCCTGGCGGCCCAGGCGGACGGACAGTCGGTCGAGACGGTCCGTGACCAGGTCATGGAGGTGGTGCGCCACGCGTTCCGCCCCGAGTTCCTGAACCGGATCGACGAGGTGCTGCTGTTCGCCCGGCTCGGGCGCGACAACATGAAAGGCATCGTCGACATCCAGCTCGGCCACCTGCGCGGCATGCTGGAGGATCGTTCCATCACACTGGCGATCGACGATGCGGCGCTGGCCTGGCTGGCCGAAGCCGGCTACGACCCGGTCTACGGTGCCCGGCCCCTCAAACGGGTGATCCAGCGCTCGCTGCAGAACCCGCTCGCCAACCGCATCCTGGAAGGCAAGATCCGGGACGGCGAGAGTGTCCAGGTGTCGGTTCTGGATGGGTCGCTTGCCATCGATGGCGAGACCGCTGCCGGGACCGACGTGGCGATCGAGGCCGCCGAGTAGCGTCGCTCTACCGGCCTTTCACGACCCGTCCGCCCGGAGTTCTCGCCGGGCGGGCGGTTTCATCACGCTCCGGCGTCTCTTGCGTGCGGTCGCGCCCCGCCTTAAGACCATCGGGCAATTCCGATACCGATGAGGACGAGGTGAACCATGGCCCTGACGGCCCCGGCGAACAGCCTGCGAACCGGACCGGACGAGGACGGGCATTTCGGCATTTTCGGCGGACGCTATGTCGCCGAGACTCTGATGCCGTTGATCCTCGATGTCGAAGCGGCCTACGAAGCGGCGAAACGAGATCCTGAGTTTCAACGCGACTTCGAGTACTACCAGAAGCACTACATCGGGCGGCCGAGCCCCCTGTATTTCGCCGAGCGTCTGACGGCGCATTTCGGCGGCGCCAAGCTGTACTTCAAACGCGATGAGCTGAACCACACCGGCGCCCACAAGATCAACAACGTCATGGGCCAGGCTCTGCTCGCGAAGCGGATGGGCAAAACGCAGATCATCGCCGAAACCGGGGCGGGTCAGCATGGGGTGGCGACCGCGACGGCCTGCGCGCTGTTCGGCATGGAATGCGAGGTATTCATGGGCGCCGAGGACTTCGAGCGCCAGAAGCCCAATGTCGACCGCATGCGTCTCCTGGGTGCCAAGGTCCATCCGGTCACCTCCGGCTCCTCGACCCTGAAGGACGCCATGAATGAAGCCCTTCGGTACTGGGTGTCGAAGGCGGAGACCCATTTCTACATCATCGGCACCGTGGCCGGACCGCATCCCTATCCGGCCATGGTCCGGGACTTTCAGTCGGTGATCGGCATCGAGACCAAGGCCCAGATGATGGAGGCCGAGGGTCGCCTGCCGGACACGCTGGTCGCGGCCATCGGCGGCGGCTCCAATGCGATGGGCCTGTTCCACCCGTTCCTGGACGATGTCGACGTCTCGCTGATCGGTGTCGAGGCCGGAGGTCACGGGCTGAATACCGACAAGCATGCCGCATCTCTGAACGGCGGACGGCCCGGCGTCCTGCACGGAAACCGAACGTACCTGCTGCAGAATGACGACGGGCAGATCACCGAGGCGCACTCGATCTCGGCCGGTCTCGACTACCCGGGGATCGGGCCGGAGCATTCCTGGCTGCACGAACTGGGCCGGGTCCAGTACGTGGCCGTCACCGACGACGACGCCCTGGACGCATTCGCGCTGTGCTCGCGGCTGGAAGGGATCATTCCCGCCCTTGAGCCGAGCCATGCGCTTGCCCACGTTGCGACGTTCATCGCCGACCGGCCGAAGGACGAGATCGTGGTCATGAATCTCTGCGGGCGGGGTGACAAGGACCTGGGTGCCGTGCTGCCGAAACTCGAGGCGAAGGGACTGCTCTGATGGCAGCTGGAGTAGGGCGTATCGACGCCAAGTTCGCCGCCATGAAGGCCGAGGGCCGGGGCGGGCTTGGGATCTTCGTGACCGCCGGTGATCCGGACTTCGAGACCAGTGCAACGATCCTGGAGGCGCTGCCGGGGGCCGGCGCCGATATGATCGAATTCGGGATGCCGTTCACCGATCCGATGGCTGACGGTCCGGCGATTCAGGAGTCCAGCCAGCGGGCGCTGAAAGGCGGGATGACGCTTGCGAAGACGCTTGATCTGGTGCGCCGGTTTCGCGCCCGGGATAGCGAGACGCCGCTGATCCTGATGGGCTACTACAACCCGATCTACATCTACGGTGTTGACCGGTTCATCGACGATGCGCTCCAGGTCGGGGTGGATGGCCTGATCGTCGTCGACCTGCCGCCGGAAGAGGATGTGGAACTCTGTCTGCCGGCCCTCAAGCGCAATCTCGGGTTCGTTCGCCTGGCGACCCCGACCACCGACGACAAGCGTCTACCGGCGGTTCTGACCAACACATCCGGCTTCGTCTACTACGTCTCGATCACCGGGATCACCGGAACCACAGAGGTTCCGACTGATCTGGTGGCGACCGCGGTGGACCGCCTGAAGCGCCACACCGAACTGCCGGTGGCGGTCGGCTTCGGGATCAAGACACCGGACAACGCCGCGGATGTGGCACGGATCGCCGACGCGGCGATCGTCGGCACGGCGGTGGTCAACACGATCAAAGGCTCATTGGACGCGACGGGCCAGGCGACCGATCGCACGGTTCCGGATACCGTGGCATTCGTTCAGGCACTTGCCGACGGTGTGCGCGGCGCGCGCGCCTGAGCATTGGAGGCTCCGAGATGAACTGGCTCACCAACTCGGTTCTGCCCAAAATCCAGGCCCTGGTCCGACGCGAGGTGCCGGACAACCTCTGGCACAAGTGTCCGGCCTGCGGGCAGATGCTGTTCCACCGGGACCTGGAGGAGAACCTGCAGGTCTGCCCGGAATGCGACCATCATCTCCGCCTGCCGGCGGCTGACCGGATCAGCATGCTGTTCGATGAGGAAACCGCGGAGACCATCGAGCTGCCGAAGACCCAGGCGGACCCGCTGAAGTTCCGGGACCGCAAGCGCTACACGGATCGCCTGCGGGACGCCCAGGGCAAGTCCGGCCGGTCGGACGCCATCATCGTCGCCCATGGCCAGATCGAGGGTCTTCCCGCGGTCTGCGCGGTCTTCGACTTCCAGTTCATGGGCGGGTCCATGGGAACCGGCGTCGGCGAGGGACTGGTCCGGGCGGCCCGTCTCGCCGAGACGCAGAACGCCGCTTTGATCGTGTTTCCGGCCTCCGGCGGTGCCCGTATGCAGGAAGGCATCCTGTCGCTGATGCAGATGCCCCGCACGGTCGCCGCGATCGACCGTCTCAAGGACAAGGGCCTGCCGTTCATCGTCGTGCTGACCGACCCGACCACCGGCGGGGTCACCGCATCCTTCGCCATGCTCGGGGATCTGCATCTGGCGGAACCGGGCTCGATCATCGGCTTTGCCGGCCAGCGGGTCATCCAGGAGACGATCCGCGAGCAGCTGCCCGACGGATTTCAGAAGGCGGAGTATCTGCGCGACCACGGCATGGTCGACATGGTGGTCCACCGCCGGGAGATGAAGGCGACGCTCGGCCGGATTCTGGGGCTGTTGATGCGGCCTGAACCCAGTGCCGAGATCGTTGCCCTGCCCCAACCGGAGCTCGAGATCCCCGATCGAGACGATGAAGAACCGGCGCCGGAGGCAGCGGCGACCGGGGGCGCTGCCGGCGGCTCTACTGGGGCCCCTGCCGGGGGCGCTGACGGGACCGAACCGGTTCGCTGACCGCGATCCGCGGGAGGGTCATCCGATTCAAGCCCTAGCCACCGAGCCGGCGTCGATCCTGGAACGCCTCCAGAGCCTGCACCCCAAGATCATCGATCTGTCGCTCGATCGGATGGAACGTGCCCTGGCCGCCCTCGGGAATCCGGAGCGCGCCCTGCCGCCGGTGATCCATGTCGCCGGCACCAACGGGAAGGGGTCCACGATCGCCTATCTACGGGCGATCCTGGAGGCGGCGGGTCATCGCGTTCACGTCTATACGTCGCCCCATCTGGTGCGGTTCAACGAGCGAATCCGACTGGCGGGCCGTGAAATCGACGATCGGGCCTTCTCGGCCGTGCTCGAGGAGAGCGAGACCGCCAATGGCGGGGCGCCGATCACCCTGTTTGAGATCACCACGGTGGCGGCGTTCCTGGCGTTCTCACGAACCCCGGCCGACATCCTGTTGCTGGAGGTTGGCCTTGGCGGGCGGTTCGATGCCACCAACGTCATCGATCGGCCGCTGGCGACGGCGATCACGCCGGTATCGATGGACCACATGCAGTATCTCGGCGACTCGATCGAAAAGATCGCGTTCGAGAAGGCGGGAATCATCAAGCCTGACGTCCCGGTCGTCATCGGGCCTCAGCGTGACGCGGCCCTGGCAGTGGTGACGGCTCGGGCGGCCGATCTGGGGGCGCCCGTGATCCGCTACGGCGATGATTTCCGGGCATGGATTGAGGGCGGGTCCCTGTCGTTCGAGATGGCTGGCGTGTCCGAGGTCCTCGATCCTCCGGGCCTGCTCGGGGCCCATCAGGTTCAGAATGCGGCCGTTGCCCTGGCCCTCGCCTCCACGATCGGGGCGACGCTGCCCAACGGCCCGTCAGCGCGCTCGGCCGGGATGACGTCGGTGTCCTGGCCGGCCCGGCTGCAGGCCTTGCTGAGAGGGCCGCTGGCCGATCGCTGCGCCGAGGCGGGCTGGTCACTGTGGCTGGACGGCGGACACAATGCGGATGCCGGGATGGTCCTGGCCAACCAGCTGCGCCAATGGCGGACACAGAAGCCGGAACAGCCGATCCACCTGATTGTCGGTATGCTGAACACGAAGGCGTGCGCCGATTACCTGATGCCGCTCGCGGGGCTCGTGGACAGGGTCTGGACCGTCGCGATCCCGGGGGAAGCTGCGACCCTGTCAGCCGATGAACTGGCCGAGACCGCGAAACCGGTCGGTCTTCCGGCAACGCCCTGCGCTTCGGTTGACGCGGCACTGGCCGCCGCGCTGTCGGAATCGCCGACACCCGGGCGGGCGCTGATTGCCGGATCGCTCTATCTGGCCGGTACGGTTCTGCGGGAGAACGGCTGACTCAAGTCAACCAAAAGCCCGACCCGGAGACCCGGATCGGGCTGGCTGTTCAGTCGGAGGACCGCTCAGATCGTTGACTCGATCCAGTCCTTGAGCTGACGCTCCGGCAGGGCCCCGATCTTGGTGGCCGCCACCGTGCCTTCCTTGAAGACCATCAATGTCGGAATCCCCCGAACGCCATAGGCAGCCGGCGTCTTCGGGTTGTCATCGATGTTCAGCTTGACGACCTTCACCTGACCGCCGAGCTCGTCGGAGATCTTCTCGAGCGAGGGGCCGATCATCTTGCAGGGGCCACACCACTCCGCCCAGAAGTCAACTACGACGGGCGTATCGGATTTCAGGACGTCCTCATCAAACGAAGAATCGGAAACCGGCTCAGTCGTCATCGAATCTTCCTTTCGTCGCTCACCGTTCATGACTCTAGGAACGGCCGATTGGTCGGTCAAGGCGAAGCCCCTATAGCGTCCAATCTCTCGTCCGGTACCGCCATCAGGCGGGGGCCGTCGGTCCAAAGCAAAGCGCAACGCACCGATCGATCCGGATATAGGGAGACTAGAAGCGATCGATAGATCGCCATTTGGCGCAGGTATATGTCCGGTGTGGCATCGATCGTCGCCGGTGGCGGCCGATTGGTCTTGAAGTCGACGATCAGGACTTCCGTGTCGGTGACGGCCATCCGGTCGATCCGCCCAGAGACGATCGCCGGCCCCTCTCTTCCGGCTACCATCCCGGTGATCGGCAACTCCGCCCGCGAACCCGGTGCGAAGACCGGCGCAAAAGCGGGATCGCCAAGGATCGCAAGGACCTCGGCGAGCCAGCTTTCGGCCTGAGGAACGGTCAAGCCATGAACCGGTCGCAACAGCAGCCGACGTCCCGCGGCTGCCCGCTCGGCGTCCGGGATGTCAGGAAGCAGCTGCAGCAATCGGTGGACCAGCAGCCCCCGTTGAAACCGGTCGACCCCGTCGCGCACCAGCGGCGAGCGGACCGACGGCTCTTCTGTGGCCGGCCGCGACGGCGCTAGCGGGCGCGGCGGAATCGGCTCGTCAGGTGCTCGGTTCAGGGCCCAATCCGGAAGGTTGTCGATGGCCTGCGGACGGCGGTCGGGCGACGGGGTCGGGGCCGGCTCACGCTGTTCTGACTCCAGAAGGCAGAAGGAACCGGCTACTTGGGCGCCGCCCGGATCTCCACCCGAATCTCCGCCCTGACCTTCGACAGCGTCCTCGTGCCAGATGCCGATATCCTTCAAACCGGCCTGAACCAAGCCGTGCCAGGCGGTGTCGGGGGCGTTTTGCGCACCCCGCCAGCCGCAGACGATCAGACGATCCTCGGCGCGGGTCATCGCCACATACAGCAGCCGCCGGTACTCCTCCTCCATGGCGGTGATCGCGGCCTGCCGGGCGGCCGAAGACACCCGATCACCGGCTGACTGCCCGGCTGCCCAGATCGGTATGTCGGCCGCGCCGTCCGCCTGCCACACGATCGGATCGCGCATCTGCGGCGGTCGCGCCGTGTCCGGCAGGATGACGATCGGCGCCTGCAGTCCCTTGGCGCCATGGACGGTCATGACCCGGACCTGGTCGACATCGGCCCCTTCGAGCTCGCGTTTGACCTCCAGGCTGGAGGCGACGACGGCATGCAGGAAGCCCTGGAGCGAGGGCGCCGACTCCCGGTCGTAGGCCATCGCCTGAGCCAGGAACTCGTCGAGGGCGTCCTCGCATTCCGGACCCAGGCGGGCGACCAGCCGGGTTCTGCCGCCCTGGGTTGCGAGGATTTCATGGAAAAAGTCGTGGGGTGCCAGCCGGTGGGCCATGGCCGACCACGAGGTCAGCAGGCGCTCCGCCCGCGCCAGGTCACCACCCTCGTGCGCGCGGCCGCGCAGTTCGTGCCAGACGCGCTGACGGGATCGGGCGTGGCAGAGGTCGAACAGGTCGTCCTCGCTCAGCCCGACCAGCGGTCCCTTCAATACCGTTGCCAGCGTCAGATCGTCCTCCGGCAGCAACAGCGCCTGGCCGAGGGCGATCAGATCACGGACTGCCATCTGCTCCGTCAGGATCATGCGGTCGACGCCGGCGACCGGAACCTGCTCGGCCTTCAGAGCCCGGACCAGGTCTGTCACGAATGCCCCTCGCCGGCGGACCAGAACCATGATGTCGCCGGCGCGGATCGTCCTGTCGCGCGCCGCTAGCCTCTCTCCGGACCGGATCCAGTGCCGGATCCGCTCGGCGATCTGCCGGGCGAGCTGGCCGCGCGGATCGTTCAGTCCCGCCCGCTCGATCGGCAGCGACCATGGATCGCTCTCCGGCGGTTGCGCCGGCTCCAGCAGCGGCCACAGCTCGACTCGTCCCGCAGCACCGGATCGTGACGCCACGTGGGTGACCGGGTGTTCGACGCCACGGATCACCTCGGCCACGCCGGACCGGGCAGTCTCGCTGGCGAACACGGCGTCGATGGCCTGCAGCACCGGTGCGGTCGAGCGAAAGGACACCGCCAGGTTCAGTTCACGAAAACGCTGACCGGCTTCGCTGACCTGGCGGGCGAAGTAGTCCCGAGCCTGGGTGAAACCCGCCGGATCGGCCCCCTGGAAGCTGTAGATCGACTGCTTGACGTCGCCGACCGCGAAGATCGTACGCGGGTGCTCGGGGTCGCGCTCCTCATGGATACCGCGTCCGGCAAAGAACTCCTCCGCCAGCGCGCGCACGATCTCCCATTGCGCCGGGCTGGTGTCCTGGGCCTCGTCGATCAGGATGTGGTCGAGGCCACCATCGAGCTTGAACAGCACCCAGGCCGAAATGCCGGGGCGGGCCAGCAGAGCGCGCGCGCCCTCCACCAGATCTTCGAAGTCGAGCTGTGCCCGCGCCTGCTTTGCGGCCTGGTAGGATCCGGTCACGGCCGATGCCAGGCGGATCAGGGCGGCGGTCCGGCGGACGGTGTCCTGGGCGCGGCGCCGCTCCTCCACTGCGACGAGGCGCTCACTCTCCTGGATCAGCCCGTCTACCAGATCAGGGTGGCGCTCGGCGATGCGCTTTGTGGCCAGCGATTTACGGGGGTCGCCCGTGGCGGTCAGGAAGGCGGACCGATAGGCGTCCCAGGTATCCGCGCGATCCTGACTCGACGCCAACCCGAGCCAGTCGGCGATCTGGTCGGCCCGGGCGATATCGGTCTTCGAGCCGCTCGCCAGCGCATCGGCAGCGGCACGCAGCACCGATCGGTCGAAGGTGCCCTCCGCCGATGCCTGCCGTCGGATATCGTCATCGGTCAGCGTCGGGTCGGTTCCGAGGATCGCGTGGAGGCGGGCGACAAATCGATCAATGCCGCCACAGGCGGCGAGCGTGCGCTGCAATCTCGATCTCTGCTGAAGCAGGGCCCGCAGCAGGTCCCGGAACACCAGCTCGGCCGTGCGCTCCGTCACAGTTGCCAGCGCCGCGGTCAGGTCAGGATCGTCACCGTCGCGCGCGCGCTCGATGACCGAGCGCTCCGCCTCAAGCAACAGCGTGGCGGCAGCGCGTTCGTCGGCAAGCCCGAAACCCGGCGGAATGCCGGCTTCCAGCGGAAATCGGCCTAGCAGGGATTGAGCGAAGGCGTGAATGGTCTGGATCTTCATTCCACCCGGGGCGTCGAGCACCTCGGCAAACAGCCGACGGGCCTTTGAGATGCGATCCCGGCTCGGCTGCCGGCCCGTCAGGCCGTTCAGCGCCGCCGACAGCGCGGCTTCGTCCAATACCGTCCAATCGGCCAGGATCTGGGAGAGGCGCGTCGCCATCTCGGCGGCCGCCGCCTTGGTAAAGGTGAGACACAGCAGACGTTCCGGGCGGGTGCCGTCCAGCAGCAGATTCAGCAGCCGGTCGGTGAGAACCTTGGTTTTGCCCGAGCCGGCAGAGGCTGCCACCCAGGCCGAACTCCGCGGATCCGCCGCCTCGCGCTGAACCTGCGAGGCGGCGCCGACCGCCGATGCCGACAGATTGTCAGGACTCTGCGTCATCGCCGTTCATCCAATCGCCGGTGCGCGCCAGGTGGTCATAGTCGTTGAACCGGGGCGCGCGCTGCGGATCCGGGATCGCGTGATAGGGCGTCTGCGGATCGTCGAAGGCCGCGATCAGGGCCCGCAGCCCCGCTTCAGCGCGCCGGACAAGTTCCGCGATACCTTCGTCGACGGCGTCGATACGGCCGGGCGGCCTGCCGCCGCCGACCCGCCAGTAGGCGAGGCTGGAGACCGTCCCGCGGTCGATCCCCTCGAATCCTCCCTGCTCCAGCAGCAACGCCTCCAGCGGCAGCTGTGGTGCGCGGCCGGACACCAGATCGGATTTCGTCGGAAGGGCCCCGGTCTTGTAATCGATCAGTGTGTAGGAGCCGCCGAGATCGCGGTCGATCCGGTCGGCGGTACCGGTCAGCGTGAACGGGCCGGCCGGCCCGTCGAGCACCAGCACACCCTCGCATTCGGTCTTCGAGAGGCTGAGACCGGGCCGGCGGGCTCGTTCCTGATCGACGAACCAGTGCGCGACCTGCACGAAGCGGGGCCACCAGAACGCCCACACACCCGGGCGTCCCAGATGCTGGCTGAAGCTGGCCTCGCCGTAGCCGATCAGCGCCGCCACCGCGTCTTCGGGAAGGTCGTTCGGATGGTCACGGACGAAACGGTCGAGTGCAGCGTGGATCGCCTCGCCGCGTTCGGCGGCCTTCGGGTCGGCATCCAGGGGTTCCAGCGGCTTCAGGTTCAGGATCCGCGACGCATAGATCGAATAGGGGTCTCGCAGCCATGTCTCGATCCGGGTCACCGACAACTGGCGGGGGCGGGCCGCCAACGGCGGGCGCGGTGCCGGCGGCACGCCCCGGTCTTCCTGCGTCGGGCGGTCCAGAGCGGCATGCCATGCGGTCGGCGTGGCCCAGGGCTCAATCCGATCGCCGGCGTGAAGGGCACGGGCCACCGTCTCGAGACGCAGCAGCCAGCGCGACGGGATGGTCGGCGTCCCGTCGACCCGCTGGGCGCGTGTCAGGATGACCTCATCGGCGCCCAGGAGGGCCGAGACGTCGAGGGCCGCCTTTCCGACGCCGAGTTCCAGCGGCGGCAGGCCGAAGCTGCGGCGCATCGGACGGCTCATCCACGGGTCGGGGGCGGGCTCGGCCGGCCAGGTGCCCTCGTTCAAGCCTCCCAGGATGACCCGGTCAAAAGAGAGCAGGCGGGCCTCGAGCGCGCCGAGAATGTGGAGGCGGGGGTGGCTGCCGTAGCGCGGCCGCACGACCCGGTTCTCCAGAACCGCGTCCAGGAAGCCCGGCCAGTCACCACCGGGAATCCGGTCCCAGGCCTGGCCCGCATCGGACAGTTCGGCGATCACGTTGGCCAGCGCCTCGCCGCTGTCGCCGGCCCACAGCCTGTCGGCGCCGGGCTCCGAATCCGTCGCCGCAAGCGCTTCGGCCGCCCGGACATGGGCATCCAGGATCTCGGAGACCGAGATGGCGCGAGACTGCATCGCGGCTTCGAGCGGCGACAGGGTGGCGATCAGCGTATCGAGATCCGACAACAGCCGGTGGCCCTCCGGCTCGCCTCGGTCAACGTCTTCCAGGGCCACCCGCTCCGCGGCCGCGCGCAGTCCGGCGAGCCCGTGCCCCGGGCGCGGGCCGCGCAGAATGGTCCGTTCCAGCCGTCGTACGAAATCGGCGAACGCCTCCGGTGCCCGCCCGCCGGACGCCAGCCGATGATTGAGGACTGACAGCAGCGGGACTGGCGCGCAATCCGTCATCGCTGCCGACAGGAGCCGCAGAAAGACGGCGGCTGGTGTTTCGGCGAGGGGGGCGCCGCCTGAATCGTCCACCGTCAGTCGCTGGCCGGCGGTGCCCCGCACCTCCCAGCGGTGCAGCTCGATCGCCACCCGGCGCGCGAGGTTTCGGTCTGGGGTGACCAGCGCGGCGGTTTTTCCGGGGCTTTCAAGGGTCTCCCGCATCAGCATGGCGATCGCCCCGACCTCTTCTCGGGGTGTCGCCGCTTCGATCCGCCGAATGCCATCGAACGCCCGGGATGAGAGCGGGTCGGGTCCGGCGGACAAGGCTCGCCAGCGGTCGGACGTCGCGGCGGGGCGCATGATTTCCCGGATCAGGTCGGCGCGCGCATTGTCGCTCGATCCCTCCCAGACGGCGACGGAGGCCCGGTCGATATCGAGCGCCTCCAGCAATTGAAACAGCCCGAACTGCGGGTGTGTCGGATCGTCGCCGATGGCAGCCCACGTCGCCGCATCAACGTTCCGATCGAGTCCCGGCAGCACGATTGCTCCGGCGGGCAACCCAAGGATTGTCTTCATCAGCTCCGCCGTCGCCGGAACGGACCCGGTCGATCCGGCGACGATGACCGGGGTTTGGGGAGGTGCGGCGCGCCATGCGGCCGCCTGGGCGCGCATCAGCGCATCCCGCCGTGCCATTGGGTCGAGCGCTCCGAGCTCGGCCAGGCGCTCTGGCCAATAGGCCGTGACGATCTCCAGGAACCGCAAGGTGATTGACCAGTGTTCGGCGAAGTCATCGGGCGCCAGCGCACCGAGGCGGGCGAAATCGAGGCCGTGGAGTTGGACCTCGTCGATCAGGCGGGCGAGCGCGGAGGCCAGTCGAAACGCGTGCTCCGGCGTCCGGGGTGTGCCGAGGCCCCAAGGCTCTCCGCGTTCCATGAACCGCATCACCAGTCGCGACAGTTCCAGGCGCCGACGCAGTTCGGGGACCGCCGGGGGAAGCTCAAGCGCGCCCGGGACCGTCGAGTCCTCGAGGGCACCAAGCTCCAGGACATCCTCTTCGACGTCCGAAACCGTCCCCAGTGCCGGCAGCAGCATCGGCCGGCCGTCGCCTAACCGCAGGAAAGCGTCCGCTGCCGACCGTGCGGCCCGCCGGGTCGGCAGCAGCAGCTGGACATCGCTGAGCGCGATCGGATCCTGCCCGACACGCCGCCAGATTCCGGCCGCCAACCGATCCAGAAACGGTGACCCGATGGGAACGGTGTAGATGCGGTCGGGCATCGGCCTACGAAGGTCAGAAGAAGGGGACTTCCGGGACGTGACCCTGGAGGAAGCGGGTGTTGGCGCGTTCGAGATCAGCCGGCGTGGAGATATGGTACCAGAGGCCGTCATGCAGGGCGCCGAACAGGCGCCCTTCGCTCTCGGCGCGGTCGTACAGCACGTTCATGGAAAACGCGCCGTCCGGGGCGCCCTTGAAGATGCGGGGATGCACGATCGACACGCCCATATAGGCGTAGGGAGCGACATGCCGTTCGGACCGCCGTTTCAGCCGGCCCAGGGGATCCATCGCGTAGTCACCCAGCCCGTGCCAGCCGAGCACCCTGGCGAATGGATAGAGCAGCAGCAGGATATCCATGTCGTCGCTGCGCCAGGCATCGGCGAATCGATGCAGCGTATCCCGCAGCCCGTCCAGGAACACGCTGTCGCCGTTGATCACGAAGAAAGGGTCCGATCCGAGACTCGGCAGCGCGTTCCGCACGCCTCCGCCGGTTTCGAGAATGCTGTCTTCGCGGATCACCGTGATCTCAGGGGCATGCCGGGCCGCGACATGGCCGGCGACGGCATCCGCGAGATGGTGGCTGTTGATCACCGCCCGGGCCACGCCCGCCTTCTCCAACCCGTCGAGAATCCGATCCAGTATCGGCTTGCCGCCGACGGGGATCAGCGGTTTGGGCGTGGTGTCCGTCAGTGGCGCCATCCGCGTCCCGCGCCCGGCCGCCAAGACCATGGCCTTGCTTGGCACCCGATCGGATCGACGCGTCAGTCCAGGCAGCAGCATGTCGGGGTCACCGTTTGATTTCGGGGCTGACCGAGGCGGGCAGCCGAGCGGTCGAAGAGGGAACGGTCCTGACGGGGCGTGGCATCCAGCGGTCGAGCCATGCGATCACCGTATCCAAGCCTGCGGCCTCCAGGTCGCGCTCGATATGAGCCCAGATCCTCGGAATGTGCACGAGATAATGGTCGCGACCGAAGAATCCGAGCTGACGGCCGAACTGGCCGAGCACCTTGATGCCGCGCTGGGCGCCGAGGGCATGGTAGCTGCGGAGGAATGCGTCCCAGTCAGCAATTCCCCGGCGGTCGCGATAGCGTTCGAGCATGGCGGATTCGAGGCCGGGCAGCAGGTCGCGTCGCGAATCCTGCAGCAGGGAGACCAGATCGTAGGCCGGATGGCCGGAGAGCGCGTCCTGGAAGTCCAGCAGACCGCAGCGGGCGAGGCCCGTCCGGGCCTCCAGCACCGTCAGGTTGTCGACGTGGAAATCCCGGAGCACCAGGGTCGGGTTCGCCGCCTCCAAGACCGGCAACGCGTTCCGCCACGCGGCTTCGTAGGCCAGCGATGCCGGTTCGGGGAGCGGATCGCCGAGCACGAGAGGGGCGTACCACCGCAGCATCCGGTCGGCCTCCTCGACCAGCCGGCCGGCGTCGTAGGCCGGTGCGGAGAACCCGATCTCCGGGGCGCGCTCGTGCAGATCCGCCAGCAGGTCGACGGCCAGGGCGTAGAGCGACTCCTCGCTCCAGGATGCGGCATCGGGTGCGGCCAGGACCCGCGTGAAGGTCATGTCGCCGAGATCTTCCAGGAGGAGGAGGCCGGCTTCGACATCGGCGGCCAGGATCTTCGGCACCGAGTACTCGAAACGCTGGAGCTGCCCAGCAATGTCCATGAACGGCCGAACGTCCTCCAGGCCCGGCGGCGCATCCATCAGGATCACCGACGCGGTGTTCCGGCTGACCCGGTGGTAGACCCGGTAGGACGCGTCCTTGGCGAGCTGCTGGCGGACAGCGTCGCCCCAGCCGGCGGCCCTCAGGAAAACCTCGATCTCGGCGGTGCGCTCGCTCACATTCGGCCCCGATCGTCCTGTTCGTGATCCTACGACGCGGACCGGGTCGATCTGGCGGCGGCGATCAGCCTCGCGAGACGGTCGCCCCAGCGTCCATGGGGGGTCAGCTGTGCCCGACGGGTATCCTCGGGCGTGATGTCCAGGCGCAGATCGAGTCTGTCGTCCTGCACGCGCGCTCCCAGTTTTTCCGGCCATTCGATCAGCATCACAGCGTCGCTGATTGCCTCCTCCAGGCCCAGCTCGTCAAGCTCCTGAGGGTCGCCCAGACGGTAGAGGTCGCAATGCCACACCGTACCGCGCGTCCCTTCATAGGCCTGCACGAGAGTGAAGGTCGGACTCGGGACTTCGGCGGTGTCATCCGACAACCACGCGCGCACAAATGCGCGGGCCAGTTCACTCTTGCCGGCGCCCACCGGACCGGACAGCAGAATCGCGCACCCGGGCTCGGCGAGATCGGCGAGTTGGCGGGCCAGGGCCCGTGTCGCCTCGGGCTCGTTCAGCGCGATGTCGGTCACGAGGACGCGACGATGCCGATGGGGTCCGGGCTCTTGCGGGGAAGCGTACAGATGACCTCGGTGCCGACGCCGGGCTGGGAATCCAACTCGACGGTACCGTCATGCAGCTCGATCAGGGATTTGACGAGCGTCAGTCCCAAGCCGGCGCCGCTCTCGCGACCATGACGCTCAAACCGCTCGAACACCCGCGACTGCTCCTCCTGAGGGATGCCGATCCCGGTATCGGAGACGCGGAACTCCACCAGGTCGTCGGTCTCCGTCACGTTCAACGCCACGGTGCTGCCTTCGGGCGTGAACGAAATGGCGTTTGAAACCACGTTGTAGATCGCCTGGGTCAGCCGCCGTTCGTCCACCTGAATCGGGTGCAGATCGTGTGCAACTTCGGCCGAGAAGATCACGCCGCGTGATCGGGCCCGCTCCCGCACCAGGTTCGCAACCGAATCGCCGATCCGCGACGGGGGGATCTCCGAGCGATCCAGTTCCAGGTATCCGGCCTCGATCGACGCCAGGTCGAGAATGTCGTTGACCAGCCTGACCAACCGGTTGGACGACCCGAGAATGGCGTTCGCGTACTCCTTCTGCCGATCGTTCATCGGACCGGCGTATTCCTGCTCGAGGCTCTCGGAGAACCCGATGATCGCGTTGAGCGGGGTCCGCAACTCGTACGATACGTTCGCCAGGAACTCGCTCTTCAGCCGGTCGGCGGTTTCCAGTGCGGCGGTCCGCTCTTCAAGAGCGGTCTGGACGGCGATGGTGTCGGTGACGTCCCGGAAATTGATCAGCGTCGCGCCATCGGGCAGCGGAAAAACGGCGTAGTCGAGCGTTCGGCCATCCACCAGTTCCATCATGCCGTTGACGGTCGTCCGCGCGCTCAGCCAGCCGAGCCATTCGCCTTTGGTCTCCTCCCAGTCCCGGTCATCGGGAAAGCGGAACCGCATGGCATCAAAGACTTCGTCTGCGCGGGGTTCGTCTTCGGTGAACAGTTCACGTTCTTCGGCCTGTTCCAATCCCCACTGCTCGCGGAACGTGGGGTTGCTCAGCTTCATGCGGCCGTCGCCGCCGAACACGACGACGCCGTCATAGAGATTGTCGAGCGTTTCCTTCTGAACGGCGCTCAACGTGTTGATTGAGCGTTCCAGCGTCAGCCGGTCGGTCACATCCTCGAAGATCATCAGAAGACCGCCGAACGGGTGCGGCGTGACGACCATGCGAATGGTGCTGTCGTCAGGCAGGAACAGCAGTTCTTCGTGGGCGTCGATCAGCGTCGTGAACAGCCGGTTGAAGTCGTCCCGCCATCCGCGGAAGTCCGACTGTTCCGGCAGCCGCCGGCTGGCGCGCGCGAGGTCGAGAAACTCCGACAGGCTGGGCGATCCGGACAGGCGTTCGGGGTCGATCTGCCAAAGCTGTGCGAATGCCGTGTTGGAGAAGAAGATCCGTTTGTCCGGGCCGAACACCGCGATCGCGCTGTTCAGGCGCTCGAGGACCTCACCATGGGCGTCGACATGGCGTGCCAGATCGGCCTGCATCTGCTCGAGATGGGTAACGTCCCGCCCCGTCCCGATGGTGCCGTCGCCGAGCGGCATCTCGGTGATCTCGAAGAGGCGGCGGGCGCCGCCGACCACCAGGTTTAAGCTCTCGGTTTGGTCGCGGCCGCTCTCCCGTGCCCGCTCTGCCAAGGCGGCCGCGCGCGAGAAGTCGCTGTCGAGGGCCTTCGCGGCGGCGTTCACGAACACCACCGTCCCCGCCGGATCGCGCCGCCAGGCCGGGATGGTCAGTGCGGCTAGCGGCTGATTGGCCTCGGTCCGCCGGACCTCCTCGATCGACTGTCGGGCCATCGAAAGCCGCTGGGTCTGAAGGATCAGCAGTCCGGCGAGAACGACGAGGGCAATGATCGCGGCAATCATGGCGCCGCCGGTCCCGGTCGGCGCAGGATCCGCCGCAGCGGATGTCTGCGCGACCGCGGCGTCGCTCATCACAATCAGGGCAACGCAGGCAGCGACCGCCCAATACGCGATGGCGCGCCAGGTACCGGATCTGTGCCGCTGTCTCTCCACGAGCCGGACCCTAGAGCAGATCCGAGTCAGATGGAATCGCTTTCGGCGGTCCATCTGACCGGTGAATCTGCTCTAACTCTATGATTTAGATCGGATTCGCACGTGTTGGCGGAAACCAAAGGGTTTCCGACAAAACGTGATCCGATCTAGAGCAGATCCGAGTCAGATGGAATCGCTTTCGGCGGTCCATCTGACCGGTGAATCTGCTCTAACTCTATGATTTAGATCGGATTCACACGTGTTGGCGGAAACCAAGGGGGGTTCGCCAAGACATGATCTGATCTTGAGCAAGACCCGTCCTGATGAAATCCGCTCCATCCGTGAACGTCACTCCGCTTCAGGCCTTTGGAGGTCCCCAATCACCTTAGGCTGAGCCCCCGGTAGGCCGGCTGTTGGAAGCCGGCCGCGCGGGGAACGCCGGTTCGGATCAGTAGCGATAGGCCTCGGGCTTGAACGGGCCCTGGGGCGTAACGCCGATATACGCCGCCTGCTCGTTTGACAGGGTCGACAGGTGGGCGTTGATCTTCTTCAGGTGAAGTTCGGCCACCCGCTCGTCGAGCTTCTTCGGCAGCACGTAGACCTGACGCTCGTAGCTGGCGTGGTTGCTCCAGAGCTCCATCTGGGCCAGCACCTGGTTCGAGAACGACGCGCTCATCACGAAACTCGGGTGGCCGGTGGCGCAGCCCAGGTTCACCAGGCGGCCTTCGGCCAGCAGGATGACGCGCTTGCCGTCGGGGAACACGATCTCGTCGACCTGCGGCTTCACGTTCTCCCACTTCATGTTGCGCAGGGACTCGACCTGGATCTCGTTGTCGAAGTGACCGATGTTGCAGACGATCGCCCGGTCCTTCATGTCGCGCATGTGGTCGACGGTGATGATGTCCCGGTTGCCGGTGGCGGTCACGAAGATGTCGGCGCGCGGCGCCGCCTCGTCCATCGTCACGACCTCGAAGCCTTCCATGGCGGCCTGCAGCGCGCAGATCGGGTCGACCTCGGTGACGATCACCCGGGCACCGGCATTGCGCAGCGACTGCGCCGAACCCTTGCCGACATCGCCGTAACCGGCCACGACGGCGACCTTGCCCGCGAACATAACGTCGGTGGCGCGGCGGATCCCATCGGCCAGGCTCTCGCGGCAACCGTAGAGGTTGTCGAACTTCGACTTGGTGACGCTGTCGTTGACGTTGATCGCCGGGACCGCCAGCTCACCCTTCTTGGCCATTTCATAGAGCCGGTGAACGCCGGTCGTGGTCTCCTCCGACACGCCTTTCACATCGGCCATCAGCTCGGGGTAGTCGTTGTGCATCATGACGGTCAGGTCGCCGCCGTCGTCGAGCAGCATGTTGGGCCGCCAGCCGTCCGGGCCTTCGATTGTTTGACGGATGCACCACTCGTACTCCTCTTCCGTCTCCCCCTTCCAGGCGAAGACCGGCACGCCGGAGGCGGCGATCGCGGCGGCGGCATGGTCCTGGGTCGAGAAGATGTTGCACGAGGACCAGCGGATGTCGGCGCCCAGGTGCTTGAGGGTTTCGATCAGAACGGCCGTCTGGATGGTCATGTGCAGGCAGCCGGTGATCCGCGCGCCCTGAAGCGGCTTCTTCGCGCCGTACTCCTCGCGGATCGCCATCAGTCCCGGCATTTCGGTTTCGGCGATTGCGATTTCCCGGCGACCCCAGTCGGCGAGCGAGATGTCTGCGACCTTGTAGTCGGTGAATTCGGCCATGAATGTCCTCGTCAGGTTGAAGCAGGCGCTTTGCGGCTCAATCCGCGGCACCGCGTGCCGTCCGCCGATCATGCGGGCAATCTCAATGTCGGGGCGCGTATACCAAGGGTGCCGGTTTCGGGCAAGCGACCGACGGTGCAGCGATGTTCGGGCGGGGGACTCAGACGCGGCGCTCAGACGGCGCCGCGCAGCCGCTCGCCCAGTTCGGCCATGCGGTCCGCTTCCAGGTTGGCGAAGGCCAGTCGCAGGTAGTCGTCCTGGCCAGATCCGAACACGGTTCCCGGCAGCGCCAGAACACCGTGCTCCTGCGCCAGCCGTTTGGCCACGGACGCCGCCGGCTCGCCGGCAAAGGGATGGCGGACATAGGCGAAATAGGCGCCGCTCGAGACCAACTCGAAGCCGAGATTGCCGGACTGGAAGACCGTGTGCAGCGCGCGCCGGCGGTCGGCCATCAAATCGCGCTTCGCCGCCGCCCACGGCCAAAGATGGTTCAAGGCGTACAGGGCGCCGTCCTGGCTGATGCGGGCCGCGCAGATCGAGACCGTGTCCATCAGTTTGGCGATCTGGGCAAGCAGCGAGGCCCCCGCTGTGATCGATCCGACCCGGTATCCCGTCAGACTGAAGACCTTCGAGAAGCTGTACAGATGGACGACCGTCGATCCCCAGGCCGGATCCTGGAACAGCGTGTGGCGTGGTTGGTCCGGCTCGGCGAAGTCCTTGTAGGTTTCATCGAGAATTAGGGCGATCCCGCGCTCGGCGCAGAGATCGCGGAAGGCGGTCAGCACGTCGGGCGGAATGACCGCCCCGGTCGGGTTGTTGGGTGTGACCAGGAGTATGGCCCGCGTGCGATCGGTGATCCGCGCCGCCGCCTCGATCGGATCGGGCACGCCGTCGCGATCGGCGCGGAACGGCAGATGGACCGCTTTGATGCCGAGGGAGTCCAGCCACATCTGGTGATTGAAGTAGTAGGGCAGCGGCAGGATCACTTCGTCGCCACGCTGGGCCAGCGCCATCGTCGCCAGGCAATAGGCCTGGTTGCAGCCTGCGGTGATCAGAACGTTCTCCGGCCCGACGGGGCCGCCGTAGAACCCGCTGAAATGGGATGCCAGGGCCTCGCGCAGCGCCGGTATGCCGGCGATCTCGGTGTACTGGGCGGCGGCAAAGGTCCGTACCCGGTCGGCAAGATGGGCTCGCAGGGTTTCGTCGGGTGGATAGCTCGGCACCGCCTGGCAGCAGTCCAGCAGCGGCTTGCCCTGCACCTCGGCACGGCCGTCGACCCAGGCCTTGGCCTCGGCGATCGGCGGCTCGACGACGGCGACCACGTCCGGGTTGGCGATCAGGGTCATGGGATTCTCCGAGGATGTCGAACGGCGACCGGTGGCTGGGTGCGCCGGCTCAGGCGGTAGGCGACCGAGGTCTACAGGCCTTCGTTGAAGTCGTCCAACAAAGCCGCGATCCGACCTTCGTCGACCTGATCCATGATCGCCAGGGCGCGCTGGGTGGCCGGTCCGAACGACAGGCGTCGGATCCGCTGCTTGACCCGTGGAAGGGCGGTGGCCGACATCGACAGTTCCTTGACCCCGAGACCGATCAGCAGGGGGGCATAGCGCGGGTCGCCGGCGATCTCGCCGCAGATGCTGACCGGCAATCCCCCGCGGTTACCGGCTTCGACGGTAAACTGGATCAGCCGCAGAACCGCCGGATGCAGCGGGTTGTAGAGATCCGCCACCTGCTCGTCCCCGCGGTCGATGGCCAGGGTGTACATGGTCAGATCGTTGGTCCCGAGGGCGAAGAAGTCGCTCTCCATGGCCAGCGAATCGGCGGCCAGCGCCGCACCCGGCACCTCGATCATGACGCCAAGCGGCGGGATGGGGTCGGCGATGGTGACCTTGCGGCGGCGCATGCGGCGGACGACCTTGGTCAGGATCTTGCGCACCGCGCGGATCTGGCCGGCCGACGAAATCATCGGCAGCAGAATGCGGGCGGGGCCGTGGGCGCCGGCCCGCAGGATCGCGGACAGCTGGGTTTCCAGCAGTTTCGGTTCGCGCAGCGACAATCGGATGGCCCGCAGTCCCAGGGCCGGATTGGCGCTGTCGGCAATCCGGTCACCGAGCGCGGTGGCCAGTTTCTCACCGCCGACGTCGAGCGTGCGAATGGTCACCGGATTGCCGTCCATACCCTCCACGACCTGGCGCAGCATGGCGTACTGCTCGTCCTCGTCCGGCAGCGCGTCGCGGTTCATGAACATGAACTCGGTTCGGAACAGACCCACACCTTCAGCGCCGCGGTGCCGGGCGATATCCAGATCGCGCGGCAGCTCCAGATTGGCGAGCAGCGCGATGCGGACTCCGTCCTGGGTGGTCGCCGGGACCGAGCGCAGGCGGTTGAGCTCGCGCTCCAGGCGCTGGCGGGCGGCAGCGCGCCGGCGGTACTCGGCCAATGTCGCCTCGTCCGGCGACAGGATGATCTGGCCGTTGTCTCCGTCGACGATGAGGGTTTCACCCGGCCGAATGATGCTCGTCGCGGCGGTCGCACCCAGCACTGCCGGCAGATCCATCGACCGGGCCATGATCGCGGTGTGACTGTCGGTCCCACCGAGCGCGGTCACGAACCCGCCGATCTGGACCGGGTCCATCAGGGCGGTGTCGGCCGGGCTCAGTTCCTCAGCCACGATGATCGTGTTCTTCGGCAGCCGGGAGTAGGCCTGATAGGGGGTTTCCGTCAGTTGGCGAAGGATCCGGTCGCCGACCTCACGGATGTCTTGGGCCCGGGCCGCCAGATAGGTGTCCTCGACGGCCGCCAGCCCGCGTACCAGATCGCCGACCACGGCCTGGACCGCGGCTTCCGCGTTGATGCGCTTGTCACGGATGATGGCGGTGACGCCGCTGGCCAGCCGCGACGACGACAGCATCGCGGCATGCGCCTCCAGCAAGGGGCCGAGTTCGTCGAACACGGTTGCGGGCAGCGCCTCGGCCTTGCTCCGCAGTTTGCGGACCTGCTGGGTCGCCCGCTGCAGGGCCGACCCGAAGCGGTCGATCTCCTTTGAAACCGTGGCGGCGGGGATCTGATACTCGGGAACCTGGACGGCGCCGCGCTCGAGGACATGCGCCGGCCCGATGGCGATACCGGCTGAAACCCCGATCCCCTCTACCAGTCCGCGTTTCTTGCCCGTGCGCTTAGTCTTCATCGAATTTGCCGTCGACCAGCGCGGCGATGGCGTCGAGCGCCTCCTGCGCATCGTCGCCGACAGCCGTGACGTCGATTGTACATCCCGGCGCCGCCGCCAGCATCATCAGGCCCATTATCGAGCGTCCCGAGACGGCCTGACCGTCCTTCTCGACCTCGATATCCGCCGCGAACGCGCCCGCGCATTTGACAAATTTGGCCGCTGCCCGAGCGTGCAGGCCGCGTTTGTTGGTGATCAGGAGGGTCCGTTTCACAGCGGTTGAGTTCCCGGGATCAGGCGCTGGTGGTGCCCAGGACTTCCGAGGCGATGGAGATGTACTTGCGGCCAGCGTCACGCGCTGCCGTTGTCGCCTGGGCGAGTGGGCTGTCGACGCGGGCGCTGGCAAGCTTGATCAGCATCGGAAGGTTGACCCCCGCGATCACTTCGACACCCGGTCGGTCAATAATCGAGATCGCCAGATTGGACGGAGTGCCGCCAAACATGTCGGTCAGCACCACGACCCCGTCGCCCTGATCCATCTCCTCGACGCGGGCCAGAATCTCCGCGCGTCGCTGCTCCATATCGTCATCAGGTCCTATGCAGACGGTCCCCATGCCGGTCTGCGGTCCGACCACGTGCTCCAGGACAGCTTTCAATTCGTCGGCCAGCCGTCCATGGGTCACGAGAACAAGTCCGATCACGGTGTCTCCCGCGTTGACTGCGTTACGCTGCGCCGTTCCCATGTTCGGGCAGGTCGCGATGGCGGAGGGTGACAGGAGTCCCGGTGCTCTTCAACCACGCAACCAACCGCTCGCTGACATGAACCGAGCGGTGCTTGCCGCCGGTACAGCCGACCGCGACGGTCAGGTAGCTCTTTCCCTCGCGCTCGTAGCGCGGCAGCAACGGGCCGAGCAGACCGGTCAAGCTGTTGAAAAACGGCTCAAAAGCCGGGTCGGCTGCGACAAAGGCACCGACGTCCGCGTCACGGCCGTCGCGCGGGCGCAGGGCCTCGACATAATGCGGATTGGCGAGAAAGCGGACATCAAAAACCAGGTCGGCCTCGCGTGGTAGCCCGTTGCGGAAGGCAAAGGACACCACGGTGACCGTCATGGCGCGGTCGCCCTGAATCCCCAGGGAGGCGATCAGGTTCTCCCGGAACTCCGCAAGGTTGGACGACGACGTGTCGATGACGATGTCGGCGGCCTCGCGCACCGGCGTGAGCATGGTGCGTTCAATGGCGATGCCGTCGGCCACCGGCCGGTCGGTTGCCAGCGGGTGGCGACGACGGGTTTCCGTGAAGCGTCGGATCAGCACTTCATCGTCGCAGTCCAGGAATACGGTCCGGAGATCGACGTCGTCACGGGCGCGCAGGGCGGCGATCTCGGCGGCCAGCCCCTCGGCGGTAAACCCCCGCGTGCGCGGATCCACGCCGATCGCCAGGTTCGGCGTCTCGCCGCGCGGGCCGAGCACCGCCGACAGCAGGCTGAGCGGCAGGTTGTCGACGGCCTCGAACCCTTGATCCTCAAGGGCTTTCAAGGCGGAGGTGCGGCCCGCACCGCTCAAGCCGGTGACCAGCACGACCCGTGCCGACAGGCTGGTGCCGGCTGTCATCGGCCGCTCCTCGCGGTTCGGTGCCAATGATCGGCGGCGATTGCCCGATCGCTCATGCGCCCACCACCTGCCGCACGGCAAGGCGCACCTTGGCCGGGGCCGACGCCTCGGTGGCGTCGAGCAGAAGCAGCGGAATGGACACCCCGAGATGGGTCCAGCTTCCTGGATCGGGCAGGCGCGGGACCTGCTCGCGCGGGACCAGATCGATCGCGAGCAGGAGCGGCGCGCGTTGCAGCGGTGGGGTCGACACGATGCCCACGCCGCGCACCTCCAGCCGTCCGGCGAGCGACTCCGGCGCGCGGGCGACCAGCCGGTCTCCCTCGCGAACCACCTCGACCCGATCATCGGCCACCAGCCCGGCCCCACCGTCTATCAGCCGTAGGGCGAGGTCGGACTTGCCGCTGCCCGAAGGTCCGCGCAGCAACACGCCTCGACCGTCGATGGCGACCACGGTTCCCCAAATCGTCTCCATGGACCCAGCATGACGGCGCATCGGCGAAGCGAGCAAGGGGCGTTCGCGCGGGTCCGGAAAGCGAGGGGATGCAGGCTCTGGAAAACCACCCGCCTGCCCCTTTCGAATCACGATGTGCGTCACTATAAAAAAGCATCAAAACAAGCACACGGAAGCGACCGGGCCGAGGCGCACCTCGGACGGCCGTGCAGCCCTATGACTTCAATGGAGACTTAGCGTGACTGCTGGCCTGGATAGCTTCAACAGCAAGGCGACCCTGAATGTCGCCGGCAAGACCTACACCTACTACGACCTCAAGACGCTCGCGCAGTCCCATCCCGAGGTGGCGCGACTCCCGTATTCTCTGAAGGTGCTGCTGGAGAACCTGCTGCGCTACGAGGACGGCGTGACGGTCACCGGCGAGGATGTCGCAGCACTCGCGGCATGGGCCAAGACGCGCAAGTCGGCGCGCGAGATCGCCTATCGCCCGGCCCGGGTTCTGATGCAGGACTTCACCGGCGTTCCCGCCGTCGTCGACCTGGCGGCGATGCGCGATGCCATGGAAGGCCTCGGCGGAGATGCGACCCGGATCAACCCGCTGTCGCCGGTCGACCTGGTGATCGACCACTCGGTGATGGTCGACTCCTCGGGCCGCGCCGACAGTTTCAAGAAGAACGTGGACCTGGAGTTCGAGCGCAACAAGGAGCGCTACGAGTTCCTGAAATGGGGCCAGGAGGCGTTCAGCAATTTCCGGGTGGTGCCGCCGGGCACCGGCATCTGTCACCAGGTGAACCTGGAATACCTGGCACAGACCGTGTGGACCAAGGAAGAGAACGGCGAAACGGTCGCCTATCCCGACACACTGGTCGGAACCGACAGCCACACCACGATGGTCAACGGGCTTGCCGTGCTGGGCTGGGGTGTGGGCGGTATCGAGGCCGAATCCTCCATGCTTGGCCAGCCGATTTCGATGCTGGTGCCGGAGGTGGTCGGCTTCAAGCTGACCGGCAAGCTGCCAGAAGGGGCGACGGCCACCGACCTGGTGCTGACGGTCACGCAGATGCTCCGGGCGAAGGGGGTGGTCGGCAAGTTCGTCGAGTTCTACGGGCCCGGCCTCGACGACCTTCCGCTCGCCGACCGGGCGACGATCGCCAACATGGCGCCGGAATACGGGGCGACCTGCGGTTTCTTCCCGATCGATGCCGAGACCCTGAACTACCTGCGCTTCACCGGTCGCGACGAGGACCGGGTGCAGCTGGTCGAGGCCTACGCCAAGGCCCAGGGCATGTGGCGGGACAGCGGCTCCGCCGATCCGGAGTTCACCGACACCCTGTCGCTCGATCTGGCGACCGTCGTGCCGTCGCTCGCGGGGCCGAAGCGCCCGCAGGACCGAGTGCTGCTGACCGAAGCGTCGCAGAACTTCCAGGCGGCGCTGACCTCCGCGTTCGGCGACGGAACCGGCACCAAGCGGTCGGTCGCGGTGGAAGGCAGCGACTACGAACTGAGCGACGGTGATGTCGTGATCGCGGCGATCACCAGCTGCACCAACACCTCGAACCCGAGCGTGCTGATGGCGGCCGGTCTGGTGGCCCAGAAGGCGGTTGCCAAGGGCCTGACGGTCAAGCCCTGGGTCAAGACATCGCTGGCGCCGGGCTCCCAGGTGGTGACCGACTATCTCGAGGCTGCCGGCCTGCAGGACAGTCTCGACACTCTTGGCTTCAACCTTGTCGGCTACGGCTGCACGACCTGCATCGGCAACTCCGGGCCGCTGGACGACCCGATCGCCGCGGCGGTCGAGTCCGGCGATCTGGCGGTGTGTTCGGTGCTGTCCGGCAACCGCAACTTCGAAGGCCGGGTGAACCCCCACGCCAAGGCGAACTACCTGGCCTCGCCGCCGCTGGTGGTCGCCTACGCGATCGCCGGGTCGCTTTATGTCGACCTGAACAAGGACGCGCTGGGCGAGGATCAGGACGGCAATCCGGTCTACCTGCGCGATATCTGGCCGAGCAATCACGAGATCGCCGCCACCATTCAGGCCAAGCTGACGCCGGATATGTACCGGTCACGCTATGCCAACGTGTTCCATGGCGGTGACGAGTGGCAGAAGGTCACGGTTTCCGGCGGCCTGACCTACGATTGGGGCGACGGTTCGACCTATGTGCAGAACCCGCCCTATTTCGCCGGCATGTCGAAAGAGCCGGGCGAGTTCACCGACATCAAGGGTGCGAAGGCGCTGGCGATGCTCGGTGATTCGATCACGACAGACCATATTTCGCCGGCCGGTCCGATCAAGAAGGATGGGCCGGCGGGCGACTATCTGATCGAGCGTCAGATCCGCCCGACCGACTTCAACTCGTTCGGGGCACGCCGCGGCAATCACCAGATCATGATGCGCGGCACTTTCGCCAACATCCGATTGCAGAACGAGATGACGCCCGGGGTCTCCGGCGGCATGACCAAGCTGGTGGACTCCGGCGAGCAGATGCCGATCTACGACGCGGCCATGAAGTACCAGGGGGCCGGCGTGCCGCTGGTGGTGATCGGCGGCAAGGAATACGGCACCGGCTCGTCGCGCGACTGGGCGGCCAAGGGCACTCGGCTGCTCGGGGTCAAGGCGGTCATCGTCGAGAGCTTCGAGCGGATCCACCGTTCGAACCTGGTGGGGATGGGTGTGCTGCCGCTCCAGTTCCCCGAGGGTGTGAGCCGGAAGTCACTCAACCTGACCGGTGATGAGACCTTCGACATCACCGGGATCGCTGACGGCATCACACCGCGCATGACGGTGCCGATGGCGATCACCTATGTCGACGGGTCGACCAAGCAGGTCGATCTGCTGTGCCGGATCGATACAGCCAACGAGGTCGATTACTACCGCCATGGCGGGATCCTGCACTACGTGCTGCGCAATCTGAGCGCCGCCGCCTGATCTCAGACGGCTGACGGTTTGCGGGGGCGCCCTTTCGGGTGCCCCCGTTCACGTTTCGGTTCACGCGCTCGTCACCTGACAGCGGACGTCCCCGGCGGCAGACTTGTCCCATGATCTCACGCCGGACCTTCGCCCTTTCGGGCATCGCTGCCGCTGTCGGTCTGACAAAGCCGGTCGCCGCCGTCGGCATCAATCCGCGTCCCGTCGTCATCGAGTTGTTCACCAGCCAGGGCTGCAGCTCCTGCCCGCCGGCGGACGAGTATCTGGCCGATCTGGCGACCCACCGCGATGTGGTCGCGCTGGCCTATCACATCGACTATTGGGACTACATCGGCTGGAAGGATCCGTTCGCCGATCCAGCCTTCACCGCGCGCCAGCGCGTCTACGGCCGCAGTCTGCGCAAGCGCACCATCTATAAGCCGCAGATCGTGGTCGATGGCGAGGTCGACGCGGTCGGCTCCCGACGCTGGGAGGTCGACGGGTTGATCGAGCAGCGCCTGCGGGCCAACCAGGCCGAGCGCCTGTCGGTGCCCGTTCACCTCGTCCGGGACGGCGGTGGCCTGACGGTGGATGTCCCCGATGCCGGCATTCCCGGCCCCGCCGACCTTATGCTGGTGGCCTATGACGGGCGCCATGTCACGGAGGTCCGGCGCGGGGAGAATGGCGGGCGGACCCTGGTCGACGTCAATGTGGTCCGGGTACTGCGCAAGATTGGCACCTTTGCTGGGGAAGGTGCGACGCTCACGGTACCGGACGGCCCGTGGAGCGATCGCGACGGCGGTGCGGCGGTCCTGCTGCAGGCCCGCCATCACGGCCCGATCTGGGGCGCGGCTTCGGTGACTTTGTAGATCCTGTTTGGACTGACCGGGGTCCCGGTCTCGGCCTCGCGGCCGAACCGGGATGACGGGAGGCTAGGCGTCATCCCGGCAGAGCGGAGCGATGGCCGGGACCTCAGGGGCGTGCCGCATGGCGGTGTCGGTAGGCGCGGGGGGGCTGCCCGACCAGCCGGGTGAAAACCTGGCGGAAGAACGCCGTATCCTCATAGCCGACGCGATAGGCGACCTGCTCGACGGCGATGGGCTCGTTTTCCAGAATCTCCCGAGCGCGGGCCACCCGCAGGCGCTGAACGCACTGGATGACTGTTTCGCCGGTGGTCGCTTTGAACCGGCGCGCCAGGGTCCGCGGCGTCAGGCCGACGGACCGGGCCAACCCTTCAAGGGTGTGCGGCCGCTCCGGGGCGGCGGCAATGGCCTGCTGGGCCTGGCGGACGGCGTCATCGTCGCTGTCATAGCCGATGAACCAGGAGGCGTATTGCGACTGGGCGGCCCGCGGTAATGAAAGGACGAGTGCGTTGGCGATCCTGCGGGCCTGATCTCGCCCGCAGAACGTCTCGACCAGATGAAGGGCCAGGTCGTTGGCCGCATTGACGCCGCCGCCGCAGATCACACCCCCATCGTCGGTGATCATCTGATTCGAGCGAACCTGTGCCGCGGGAAACTGCTTCTGCAGGAGTGTCCCAAACGCCCAGTGGGTGGTCGCCATCCGACCGTCCAGCAACCCGGCCCGGCCCAGGACGAAGACACCGGAACAGATCGCGGCCACCGTTGCACCGGCCGCGTGGGCGGCTCGCAGAGGCCTCTGAAGCGCGGTTTCCCAGGGCATGGGCCCACCTGCGTCGATCCGCGAGGACAGCAGCAGAACGACGTCCGGCTGGGCGCGCAAAGCCGCCTGATGGCAGGTGTCAGCGGGCAGTGTGAGGCCACCGACGCAGCGGATGGGGCCGCCATCCGCGGAGGCGAGCGTGACCCGGAACCGGGGTCTCGGCTGGCGGCCTTCGAGAAGCCGATCGGCGGCGCCGGTGAACCGGAGGATTTCGACGGGGCCGACGATGGTTGAGGCGAGTCCGTCTTCGGCGGCAAGGATGGCGACGCGGGTCATCTTCGTCATGGAGGGCCAATTTGGCAAGATCACTATTGAACATTGTCGATCTTGCCACCTGGAGGTACGATCGCGCAAACGGCAGTCTCCCCTCTGCGATGACGCAATGATGGTGACGGGGGATCCGATGCCACTGATCGACATTTACTATCCCGCGGGGTCGATCGACCCCGCGGATGCCCAGGTCCTGGCGGACCGGGTTGCCGCCCTGGTGCGGGCCGAGGAGGGCTTTGCGGACAGCCGTCTGGCAGCCGCGCTGTCCTGGGTCTATCTGCATGCCATGCCGGACTTCACCGTCACCCGATCCGGGGCGGCGCCGAGCCGACCACTCTGGCGGGTGGAGGTAACGGCGCCGGCGGACCTGCTGGCGCCCGGCCGGCGTCGAGCGGTCGCCAAGGGCATCGCCGAGGCGGTCCTTGCGGTGGAAGGGACTCCCGGAGCGGACGACGAAGGCCTGCGGATCTGGACCCTGTTTCGTGATGTTCCCGCCGGCTGCTGGTTCGCCGGGGAGCGTCCGGCCAATGCCCGCACGGTGCGGTCGGCTGTTGCGCGCGAGAGGGCCGTGGCGGTCTGAAGCGGTCGGCGCCCTTCGACACGCCCCCGGATCAAGTCCGGGGGCTGCTCAGGACGAGGTCTCCCTTACCTCCTCACCCTGAGCAGGGCCTTCAGGCCCGTGTCGAAGGGCGGCCGGGACCTTACGGCATCAGGCGCAGGGCCTTCTCGAAGAAGTCGACGGCGCCGAAATTGCCGGACTTCAGCGCCAGCGCCAGCGGACGCTCCGGATCCAGAGTGACGGTGCCGGGCACGCCCGGATCGATCTGGCGGCCGATATGCAGCCCGGTGATGCCGAGGGCGGAGACCACGGCGCCGGAGGTTTCGCCGCCGGCGACGATCAGACGCCGGACCTGGTCCTCGTCGACCAGGGCCCGGGCGATGGTCGCCATGGCCCGTTCCACCATGTCGCCGGCCTCGGCGCGGCCCAGGCGTTTCTGAACGGCGCTGACGGATTCCGGCGGGGCGGACGCGTAGATCAGAACCGGTTCCGTACCGATCCGGGTCCGGGCGAAGGCCAGCGCTTGCGCCACGACGTCCTGTCCGTCGGCCATGGCCAGCGGATCGATGGCGAAGGCCGGGCGGTCGCGGCGCCATTCCGCGATCTGGCCGAGCGTGGCGGCCGAGCAGGATCCGGCCAGCACGGCGGCCCGCCCGGCGATCGGCGGGACCGCATCCGCGCCTGGAACTTCGACCAGCATGCCGCGTCGCCGATAGGCCGGCGGCAGCCCGATGGCGATCCCCGAACCGCCGGTCACCAACGCGAGGTCGGCAATGACGTCGCCAATCACGTGCAGCTGATCGTCGTCGATCGCGTCGACGATCGCGTAGCCGTGGCCTTCGGCGCGCAAGGCGGACATCCGCTCGAAGATGGCGGCGGGTCCGCCAGCGATATCGCGGTGCTGGATGAGCCCGACCGGACGCCGTGTCTGGCGCGCCAGCACCGAGACCAGGTTGCTGTCAGCCATCGGGGTCAGGGGATGGTGGCGCATGTGGGTGTCGGACAGCAGCTGGTCGCCGACGAAAAGATGGCCCTTGAAGATGGTGCGTCCGGTCTCCGGAAAGGCTGGACAGGCGATCGTGAAATCGCTCTCCAGCCGGTCGAGCAGGGCATCGGCGACCGGGCCGATATTGCCCTCATCGGTGGAGTCGAAGGTCGAGCAGTATTTGAAGTTGAAGCGGGTGCAGCCGGCCGCGCGCAGCCAGTCCAGGCCGGCAACCGACATCTCTACGGCTTCCGCGGCCGGGTTGGTCCGTGACTTCAGCGCGATCACGATGGCGTCGACGTCCGGGACGGTCGCCGTCTGCTCCGGCACCCCGATCAGCTGCACGGTGCGCATGCCCGCCCGCACCAGGTTGTTGGCGAGATCGGTGGCGCCGGTGAAATCGTCGGCGATGCAACCGAGCAAGGGTGCCATGCGGGTCTCCGTTGGTACGCGATCGGTTGGCGCCGCCAGGCGCCCCGCGTATCGTGACGGCAGATCATACGGTTACGGGGGCAGGGCGCCATGGTGAAATTCGCCGCCAATCTGTCGATGATGTTCAACGAGGTCGAGTTCCTCGACCGCTTCGATGCGGCCCAGATGGCCGGGTTCTCCGGTGTGGAGTTCCTGTTCCCCTACGACTACGAGGCCAGCCAGATTCGCGCCAAACTGGAGGGGGCGGCGCTGACCCAGGCGCTTTTCAATCTGCCGCCCGGGGACTGGGAGAAGGGGGAGCGCGGGTTCGCCGCATTGCCCGGCCGTGAGGCGGAATTCGATGCCGCGTTCGACACCGCGCTCGCCTATGCCGAGGTGATCGGCAACGATCTGCTGCACGTCATGAGCGGCATCACCCCGTTCACGGACAGCCGCGAAGCCTGCGCCAATACCCTGATCGAGAACCTGAAGCGGGCCGCCCCGAAAGCCGCGGCCAAGGGCAAGACCCTGGTGATTGAGCCGATCAACACCCGCGACATCCCCGGCTACTTTCTGAACCGCCAGGAGCAGGCCCGCACGATCATCGAGAAGGTCGGTGCCGACAATGTCGGATTGCAGTTCGATTTCTATCACTGTCAGATCGTCCAGGGCGATCTCGCCCGGACCTTTGAGGCCCATGCCGACATCGTTCGCCATGTCCAGATCGCCGGCGTCCCGGACCGCCACGAACCGGATACCGGCGAGGTCAACTACCCGTATCTGTTCGAGCTGCTGGAGCGGTTCGGCTACGACGGCTGGGTCGGGTGCGAGTATCGGCCGCGGGCCAACACGGTGGACGGTTTATCCTGGCTGAAAGGGCTGCTCTGACATGAAGGTCACGATTACCGGGGGTGCCGGATTCCTGGGTAAGAAGCTGGCGCGGGTGCTGTTGGACGACAACGCGCTCGGGGTGGAGGAACTGGTCCTGGCAGACATCGCGCCGCCGCCGGATGAACTCGCCCAGGACAGCCGGGTGCGATCGGTGACCGGCGACGTGACGGATCCCGATCTGCTCGCCGATGCGGTTCGAGCCGACACGGATTCAGTCTATCACCTGGCGGCGGTCGTCAGCGCGGGTGCGGAGGCCGATTTCGATCTTGGAATGGCGGTCAACCTGGATGCGACCCGGACGATCCTGGAACTGGCGCGCCGTCACGGGAACCGGCCCAAGCTTGTGTTCTCCAGCTCCTGCGCGGTCTATGGCGGTGACCTCCCGGTACCGGTCACCGACAACCAGCAGATCACGCCGCAGAACTCGTACGGAGTGCAGAAGGCGATCGGGGAACTGCTGGTCAACGACTATTCCCGCAAGGGCTATCTGGACGGGCGCAGCCTGCGGTACCCGACCGTTGTGGTGCGGCCCGGCAAGCCCAACAAGGCCGCCTCGACCTTTGCCAGCTCGATCATCCGGGAACCCCTTCAGGGCGACGAGGCGGTCTGTCCGGTGGCGCCGGAAACCGAGATGTGGCTGGCCAGTCCGAGGACGATCGTGGCGAATACCCGGCATGCCCACGACTTGGACGCTGGCGCCTGGGGGCCCTGGCGCACGGTGCCCCTGCCGGGCTTCACCACAACGGTGCGTGGGATGGTCGATGCCCTCGAAGCGGTGGCGGGTGCGGACGTCGCGAACCGCGTGAAGTGGCAACCCGATCCCGATATCGAGAAGATCGTCTATGGCTGGCCATCCCGTCTGGACACCGCGCGGGCTTCCGCCATGGGCTTCCGGCGCGACACCGACATGGAAAGCGTGATCCGGGCCTTTATCGAGGACGAACTCGGGGGGGTGGTGCGGTAGGTCCCGGCCGTCACCCGCATCGAGTTGCGGGTTCCCCCCGGCTTTAATCCGGGGGGGATGACGAAGATAAGAACGTCATCCCGGTTCGACGGAAGTCGAGACCGGGACCTCCTTGGCCTGCCAGGTCCCGGCCGTCGCTGCTCTTCGCCGGGATGACGATGGCGGCCTACCCCACGACCGGATCAACCGTTTCCTGCAGCCAGCGGGCGTAGCCGGCGGTCCGCCAGTCGTCGTCGTGCCGGCCGACGATCTGTACGCCGACCGGCAGGCCGCCGATCGCCATCATCGGAACGGTCACGCAGGGGCACCCGATCGCCGAGGTCCAGGCGTTGTAGGCCGGCAGCCCGGTCGTGTGGTTGATGCCGGGCTCGCCCTGGGGCCCGGCGGTGTCGTTCATCCGCGGCGCCGGGCCGGCGGAAGACCGGGTGATCAAGGCATCGGCGGTGGCGGCGACCGCGCGGAACCGCGACCGCATGGCCTCCCGCTTGGCAAGGGCGGCACGGTGGTCGTCGGCTGTCATCGTCTCGGCGAGATCGAGGCGGTTGCGCATGCTGTCGCTGAGCTGTGTGACGTCCTTCTCCGCCAGGTTGCGCAGGCTCCACCTGAGTTCCCACCCGCAGATGTCGCGGCACAGGATCAGGGCGTCTTCGATCTCCGTCTCCAGTGCGGCAATGTCGGCATGGTCTTGTCGGCCGGTGACTTCGACGCCGCTGTCGGCGACCCGCTGGATGAGTTGCTCGAACGCGGATCGGGTGGCGGCGTCGGTGCGGCTCCAGCCCTCGGTCTCCATCAGGATCAGCCGCCGCGGCCGGGTCGCCGGTGGGGCGGCCTCGGGCCCGTAGAGCCCGGGGTGACCCGGATCGCCACCGACGAAATGGGCGATCGCATGGGAGACCGCCCACATGTCGGCGATCGATCCGGCATGCACGCCGAGATGGCTGTGACTGAGGCCCTGTCGCTCGCCCCGGTGCAGGGCGCCCAGGGTAGGCTTGGTGGCGACGTTAGCGCAGAACCCGGCGGGTCGGATGATCGACCCGACGACCTGGCTGCCGAGGGCCGCCGGGACCATGGCGGCACCGATCGCCGCCGCCGATCCCGAAGACGAGCCGCCGGGTGTCCGGCCCGGATCAAACGGGTTGGTGGTCGGCCCGGGGTGCGAGAACCCGAGCTCCGTCGTGACCGTCTTGCCGAGAATCACCGCGCCGGCCATCCGCAGCGCCTGAACCGAGGCCGAATCTTCGCCGGTGGTCCGTCCGGCATAGAGCGGCGAGCCCATCTCGGTCGGCATGTCCTTGGTCATATAGAGGTCCTTGATGCCGATCGGCATGCCGTCGATCGGCGAGCGCTCCTCTCCGGCGCGCCACCGCCGGGCCGAGTCCGCTGCCTGTTCCCGGGCGCCGGCCTCGTTCAGGGTCACCCAGACCCGTACCACCGGCTCGCGGGCGGCGATGGTCGCCAGGCAGCGGTCCAGATAGGCCACTGGATCGTCACTGCCCTTGCGGAACGCCGGTGTGCTGTCGACATAGGTCAGGGGCGCGAAGCTTGCCGGCTCGTAGCCACCTGTCGCTGTCGGCGTGCTGGCATCGTTCATCGCGTCCCTCCGTCCGTCTTCGCTCGCTGGGTTTTCCGCATGTCCCTCGCTCTCACGCTCGCCATGCTCGCCGCCAGCCTCGGGGTCTGCGGGCTAGCGTGGCATATGCAGCGCCGGCCGCGCGAGAGCCTGGATCCGCCTCTCCCGATACCGTGGACGCTGCTGCAGGTCGTGTCGGTCGTGGTCGCCCTGGTGGCGGTCGCCCATCTGGTGACGCTTGCCACCGGCGTGCCGTTCAAGGGCAGGATGGGCTTTTAGTCGCCCACGGTGAAGGCCAGCACCCGGCTGATCTGGGTCAGCGGACGGCCGCTCTCATCCATCCAGGCATTGAAGGCCGCCTGCACCGCCGCCATGTCGCGCTTGGATGACGGGGCCTTGTCGACCACGCCCTCCCGGATCAGGGCTGTGACCACATCTTGCGACAGCACGAAACTGTCCTTGCCCATGAACCGCATGGACAACGCGCCGGCCATGCCGCCAAGCCGGGATCCGCGTTTCTTCAGCAGGTCCAGCAGGCCGACGAAGTCTTCGGCCGGCCAGTCGGCGAAGCAGCGCCCCGCCGAGCCGTGTTCTTCGGCCAGGTCCATCAGAAAGGCCGCATTCTCGCGCACCGATCGGATCTTGGCGCCGTTGCGCACGATCCGTTTGTTGCTGAGCAGCCGATCCAGATCGTCGTCGGTCATCATCGCGCATCTGCGGACGTCGAAGCCGTCGAAAGCGGCTTCGAACCCGTCCCATTTGCTGTCGATGACCTTCCAGCTGAAGCCGGCCTGGAACACCCGGCGGGTCATCTCGGCCAGCCAACGATCGTCCGGCTGCGCGGCCACCTCCTGCGCCGTTGCCGGGGCGCCGAGCATCGCCTCGAGCGCAGCGTCGCCGCCCTTGCGGGCGGCCGCCCTGGCGAACAGGTCGGCGAAGGATGCGGCCATCGCGCTCGGCCTCAGGTCGCGGTGAACACCGGCTTACGCTTCTCCATGAAGGCGGTCCGGCCTTCCTTGTAGTCATTGCTGTCGAAGCACTTCCGCACCGCGGCCTCGGGCTTCGAAAGGTCCCAGTCGGCTTGCGGCTTGGCGAGTTCGATCAGCGACGCCTTGACCGCCTGCACCGACAACGGGGCGTTGCCGGCGATCCGCTCGGCCAGCGGCCAGACCGTGTCGTCGAGCTCGGCCTTGGGCACCACCCGGTTGACCAGGCCCATGATCCGGGCCTCCTCGGCGTCGAACTGGCGCGCGGTGTAGAAGATCTCGGCGACGAACTGCGGCCCGACGATGTCGTAGAGCCGGCGGATGCCCTCGAACACATAGCCGATCCCGAGCTTGGCCGCCGGCACGGCGAAGCGCGAGTCGTCGGAGGCGATGCGGATGTCGGCGTCGAGCGCGATCGCCAGACCGCCGCCGATGCAGTAGCCGTCGATCCGCGCGATCGTCGGCTTGGTCAGGTTCTGAACTGCGTCGTGAAAGTCCGCGACCGCCTTGTTGTAGACCTCGATATGCTCGACCGAAGAGCGCTCGTTCTCGAACTTCGAAATATCGGCGCCGGCCACGAAGGCCTTGTCTCCGGCCCCTGTCAGGACCACGCAGCGGATGTCCGAATCCCCGGCGAAACTGAGGACAGCCTCGCGGCCCTCACGCCACATGTCGAGCGACATGGCGTTGTGCTTGGCGGGGTTGTTGAAGGTTATGACGCCGACATTGCCGCGCCGCTCGACCAGCAGCCGTGAGTCCTCGGTGCCCGGTGTCGCGCCGTCGGTTTCCTGAATGGCCATGGGTTCTGTTCCTCGTCCGTCGGTTCTCTGTTCAGAAGGTAATTGGGTCAGATGATGGTCCGTGCCCGAAGGTCGGCGATTTCGCTGTCGGCGTAGCCGTGCTCTTTCAGGATCTCGTCCGACTGCTCCCCGGCGTCCGGCGGATAGCGGACGATGTCGCTCGGCGTCCGGCTGAGCGAGATCGGCTGGCCGACCAGTCCGATCCGGCGCCCGAGCGGTGCGGAGTCGACCTCACGGGCGAGGCCGAGGTGCTGGATCTGCGGGTCGGCGAACACTTTGTCGATGCTGTAGATCGGCCCGGCGGGAACACCGGCCTGGTTGAACAGGTCGACCCAGTCCTGCGAGCTCTTTGTACGGGTGATCTCGTCGATGATCGCGTTCAGCGCGTGGCGGTTCGCCGAACGCAGCTCGCCGGTCGCATAGTCCGCGTGCTCGGTCAGATCCTCGCGTCCGATCGCGGCGCAGAACCGCTGCCACATGACCTGGCCGGCGACAGCGATATTGATGTGGCCGTCGCTGGTGGTGAAGACACCGGTCGGGATCGACGTCGGATGGTCGTTGCCGGCCTGTTTCGGCACTTCACCGTCCATGGTCCAGCGGGCGGCCTGGAAATCCAGCATGAAGGTCATGGCCTGCAGCAGCGAGCTCTGAACCCACTGGCCCTTGCCGCTCTGCTGCCGCTCCATCAGCGCCACGAGAATGCCGATCGCCGTGAACAGGCCGGCCGTCAGGTCGGCCACCGGGATGCCGGCCCGCACCGGACCCTGGCCCGGCAGGCCGGTAATGCTCATCAGGCCGCCCATGCCCTGGGCGATCTGGTCGAAACCAGGACGCTTGGCATACGGGCCGTCCTGGCCGAACCCGGAAATCGAGGCATAAACCAGTCGCGGATTGATCGCCGAAAGCGCCTCGTAGTCGATGCCAAGGCGATGTTTGACATCGGGTCGGAAGTTCTCGACCACCACATCGGCGCTCTCCACCAGCTTTTTCAGAACCGCCAAGCCGTCCGGTTCTTTCAGGTTGAGGGTCAGCGACCGTTTGTTGCGGTGCAGGTTCTGGAAGTCCGAGCCGTGCCGTTTGCCGCCCAGCTGATTGCCGGCCTCAAGGGCTTCGGGCAACTCGACCTTGATGACGTCGGCGCCCCAGTCGGCGAGCTGGCGCACGCAGGTCGGGCCGGCGCGAACCCGGGTCAGGTCGAGAACCTTGATGTGTTTGAGAGCGTCTGATGCAGGCGTGAACGCCATGGTTTCCTCCGTTGGGGCGGCAACACTAAACCACCGCGGGATCAGGCGCCAACTGGCGCCGGTGGCTTTCTGCGGCGGAGTGTCGCAGAGGTTCCGACCTCTCGTATTCGGGGTCTGTGTTCCCCATATGTACACCAAGGCCAAGCAATCTCCACTGCACGGTGGAGATTGATCCCGTAGGCCGTTGGAAGCGGCGCCGCACACTCCCCTCCCCCCCGCAGATGCGGCGCCGCTTCCGCCCTTACCTCATTCCTTAATTCCCTATCCAAGATGCGGTGTATTCACGGCGGTCCCGGGCTATAGAGGGCCGATGGTCGACGCCTCAACCCTCATCGCCGAAGACCTGTCGGTCAGCCGCGGTGGCCGCCCGGTGTTTGCCGGTCTGTCCCTGCGGGTCGATCCGGGGGGAGCGTTGCGGCTCGCCGGACCGAACGGCGGTGGCAAGAGCACGGTCCTGAGGGTCGTCGCCGGACTCCTGCGGCCCGGGCACGGCGCGATGTCGTGGGGCGACCGGCCGGTCGCCGACGACTGGGACGCCCATGCCCGCCGTTTGGCCTATCTTGGACATGCGGACGCGTTGAAATCGGCGCTGACCGCTCGGGAGAACGCCGCCGCCGCCCTGGCGATTCTCGGCCGACCGACGGACGGTCTGGCGGCCGCCTTCACCGCCCTTGACCTGGATCGCCTCGCCGACCTGCCGGCGGGCTGGCTGTCCGCCGGACAGCGTCGGCGGGTGGCGCTGGCGCGCGTGCTGGCGGCGGACGCAACGCTTTGGCTGCTGGACGAGCCGACGGTGGGTCTGGATGCCGCTTCGGTCGCCGCCCTGGAAGCGGCGATCGCCGCGCATCGCGCACGCGGCGGCATGGTCATCGCCGCCACCCATATCGCGCTGGATCTCGGCGGTGGTGACGCGACGCTGGACCCGGCGGCGTTCGCTGGTTCAGCCACCGCCCGCGGCGAGGAGGCCTGGACGTGACCGCCTTTGTCGGCGTGATCCTGCGGGACCTGCGATTGGCCCGGCGCCAGGGCGCGGACATCGCCATGACACTGGCTTTCTTTTTGGTCGTCGTGTCGCTGTTTCCGCTTGGCCTCGGACCGTCTCCCGATGCTCTCGCCCGGATCGCGCCGGCCGTCCTCTGGGTGACGGCCCTTCTTGCGGCCATGCTGTCCTTCGATCGGCTGTTCCAGCAGGACGCCGATGACGGCGGTCTCGACCAGCTGGCGCTGGCCGGTCTGCCGCTGGCCCTGATCGCGCTCGCCAAGGCGATCGCCCACTGGCTGACCACCGGCCTGCCGATCCTGATCCTGGCGCCGGTCATGGCGATCATGCTGAACCTGCAGGCCGATGCCTATCCGGCGTTGATCGCCGGACTGGCCCTCGGCACGCCGGTGGTCAGCCTGTTCGGCACCGTCGGCGCCGCACTGGTGGTCGGCGCGCGACGGGCGGGCGTGCTGGTGGCCTTGATCGTGCTGCCCCTGCTGATACCGCTCCTGATCTTCGGGGTCTCGGCCATCGAGGCCGCAGGTGCGGGCCTGCCGGTGCGCAGCCATCTGATGTTTCTCGGCGCGATCCTGGCCGGGGCGGTCCCGCTGGCGCCGTTGGCGGCCGGCGCCGCCTTGCGCCAGGCGCTTGAGTAGGACATATCCAGACCATGCATCGTTTCGCCAACCCGACCCGCTTTTTCCGGATCGCCAATGCGGTTTTGCCGGTTTTGGCCCTGCTGACCGTCGGCCTGTTCGGCGTCGGTCTCTACTATGCGCTGTTCAACAGTCCGGCCGACTACCAGCAGGGCGAGACCGTGCGGATCATGTACGTCCACGTGCCGGCGGCCTGGTCGGCGCTGGCGTGCTACGGCGCCATGGCCCTCGCCGGGGCCTCGTTTCTGATTTGGAAGCACACGCTCGCTGATCTGGCCGCTCGGGCGGCCGCACCCATCGGAGCCGGCTTCACGGCGATTGCGCTCGCGACGGGTGCCCTCTGGGGACAGCCGATGTGGGGCACCTGGTGGGTCTGGGACGCCCGGCTGACCTCGGTCCTCATCCTGTTCTTCCTGTATCTCGGCTACATCGCGCTGGTGAACGCCTTCGATGACCCCGATCGCGGTGGCCGGGCGGGCGCCGTGCTGGCCCTGGTCGGTCTGATCAATCTGCCGATCATCCGGTTCTCGGTTGACTGGTGGAACACGCTGCACCAGCCGGCGAGTGTGCTGCGTATGGACGGGCCGTCGATCGCACCCGAGATGCTGTTGCCGCTGCTGCTGATGGCGGGGGCCTATTTCAGTCTTTTCGGTGTGCTGATGATCCTGCGGCTGCGCGCCCTGTTCGCTGAACGTCGGCTGCGCCAATTGCGGCTGGCCGCCGCTGACTGACTTGTGAGGCCGGTGAAGCAATAAGCCGCATCCTGAACATCTTGGCCCCATGTTGAGGAACGCTTACCGTGGCGATGGGCGAGATGGGCCGGGGCAAGAGCGAGGCAGTTCGGGGAGAACCGGACGTGGATTTTTTCTCGATGGGCGGATACGCGGCCTATGTCTGGCCGTCCTACGGTGTTGCCGGCGTCATCCTGTTCTGGCTTCTCCTCGCCTCATGGCGGGCGGCGCGGGTCGGCGAAGCCGAGGTTGAACGGCTGCGCGCGCTCGGCGCGGACCCGCGGCGACGCGCGCCGCAATCCGGAAGCGATGGCCCCCCGGTCACGGGAGATCAGGTTTGACCCGCAAGCAGCAACGCATCGCCCTCATCGTCGGCGGCCTCAGCTTCCTAGGGGTCGCCGCGGCCCTGGTGCTGACTGCGTTTGAAGACAGCGTGGTGTTCTTCTTCAGCCCGACGGAACTCCAGGCGAAACCGACCGATCCAGAGAGGCGGATCCGCGTCGGCGGTCTGGTCGAGGCCGGATCGGTTGCCCGCGGTCCCAGTGACGGCGAGGTTCGCTTCCGGGTCACCGACGGCAACAGCACACTCACGATCCGCTACATCGGCATTCTGCCGGACCTGTTCCGGGAGGGGCAGGGGATCGTCGCCCAGGGCCGTCTCGACGGTGCCGTGTTCGAGGCCGATGAGGTCCTGGCCAAGCACGACGAGAACTACATGCCGGCCGAGGTTGCCGACGCGCTCAAGAAGCAGGGGCATTGGAAGAATGGCGGTCCGGCCCCCGGAGGCGGGTCTTGATCGTCGAACTCGGCCACCTGGCGCTGGCGGCGGCGCTGGTGATCGCCGTGTTTCAGTCGAGTGTCCCGTTATACGGGGCCTGGCGCGGCGATTCCGGCCTCATGGCGACCGCCCGGCCGGCGGCCCTGGTGCAGTTCGGCGCCCTGATCATCTCATTCGGTGCCCTGACCCACGCCTTCGTGACGTCTGATTTCTCCGTCTCCAACGTGCTGGCCAACTCCCATTCGGCCAAACCGATGATCTACAAGGTCTCAGGCGTCTGGGGGAACCACGAGGGCTCGATGCTGCTCTGGGTCCTGATCCTGGCGCTGTTCGGCGCGGCGGTGGCGGCCTTCGGCGCCAACCTGCCGGAAAGCCTGCGGGCGCGGACCCTGGCCATTCAGGGCCTGATCGGGGTCGGATTCCTGACCTTCATTCTGGCGACCTCCAACCCGTTCGACCGCGTGGTGCCGGCGCCGATCGACGGCCGCGGCCTCAATCCGCTGCTGCAGGATATCGGCCTCGCCCTGCATCCGCCGATGCTCTACCTCGGCTATGTAGGGCTCTCGACGACATTCTCCTTCGCGGTCGCGGCCCTGCTTGAAGGCAAGGTCGACCCGGCCTGGGCGCGCTGGGTCCGGCCCTGGACCCTGGCGGCGTGGACGGCGCTGACCGCGGGCATCATGCTGGGCTCCGGCTGGGCGTATTACGAACTCGGCTGGGGCGGCTGGTGGTTCTGGGACCCGGTCGAGAACGCCAGCTTCATGCCGTGGCTGGCCGCCACCGCGCTGCTGCATTCCGCCATCGTGGTCGAGAAGCGGGATGCATTGAAGAGCTGGACCATTCTGCTGGCGCTGATCGCCTTCGCCCTGTCCCTGCTCGGCACCTTCCTGGTGCGCTCGGGTGTGCTGACCAGCGTCCACGCCTTTGCCGTCGACCCCGAGCGCGGGATGTTCATCCTTGTGCTGCTGGCCATCGCCATCGGCGGATCCTTCATTCTCTACGCCTGGCGGGCGCCGACCATGGAAGGCGGTGGGATCTTCCGGCCGATCAGCCGCGAGGGCGCGCTGGTCCTGAACAACGTGCTGATGGCCACAGCCACGGCGACGGTGCTGATCGGGACCCTGTATCCGCTCGCCCTGGAATCGGTGACCGGTGAGAAGGTCTCCGTCGGACCGCCGTTCTACGAGGCCACCTTCGTGCCGCTGATGATCCCGATGATCCTGGCGCTCGGCATCGGGCCCATGCTGGCCTGGAAGCGGGGGGATCTGGCCGACGCGCTCCACAATCTGTGGGCGGCGGCGATCGTCGCGCTTTCGCTCGGGCTGGCCCTGGCCTATATGCAAGGCGCCCCGGTGGCGGCGGCGATCGGCATGGGGCTCGCGGCCTGGCTGGCGATCGCGGTGATCAGCGAATGGGCCGACCGGATCAAGCTGTTCCGCATTCCGCTCGCCAATTCCTGGGCGCGCGCCACCGGGTTGCCCCGATCCGCCTACGGCATGTCGCTGGCCCATCTGGGTCTGGCCGTGTTCATCGTCGGCGCGGTCGGCGAAACCTTCTTCAGCCATGAGGTGGTGCGCTACGCCGACCGCGGTGAGCGGATCACGATCGCCGGCCGGACCCTGACCTTTGACGGGGTTGAGGACCGCATGGGGCCGAACTTCCGTGCCCAGGTCGGGACCTTCGTGCTGGAGGACGGCCGGCGGTTGGAATCCGAACGCCGGTTCTATCCGGCCGAGGGGCAGCAGACCACCGAAGCCGGGATCGTCGTCGGTTTCACGGGCGACCTTTACGCGGTGCTTGGCGAACCGGCACCCGATGGGCAGTGGACGGTGCGGGTTTACGTCAAGACTCTGGTGTCCTGGCTGTGGGGCGGTGCCGTGCTGATGACCCTTGGTGGCCTGGTGTCGCTGGCCGACCGCCGCCTGCGGGTCGGAGCGCCGGCGATCCGGCGGCGGCAGCCCCTGGGCTCCCAGGGTGCGGGTGGGGACGACTGACGCTATGAGACGCCTGCTCGCGGTCCTGCCGTTTCTGATCGCCGTCGCCCTGGTCGTCAGTCTCGCGTGGCCGATCATCCAGGGCCGTGACCCACAGGAGCTGCCCTCGGTTCTGTTGGACAAGCCGGTGCCCGAGTTCGACCTGCCCGGCCTCGCCCTCGGCGGTGCCGGGCTCGCCACCGCCGAGCTTCCCAACAAGCCGCACCTCATCAACATCTTCGCCTCCTGGTGCGCGCCCTGCCGCGCCGAGATTCCGCGCCTTCAGGCGCTGGCGGCGGATGGGGTGACGGTCCTCGGCATCGCCTACAAGGACCGGCCCGAAGACACCCAGCGGTTCCTGGATTCCCTCGGCAATCCCTATGGCCGGATCGGTGTCGATCGTGACGGGCGGATCGGGATCGAACTGGGGGTCTATGGTGTGCCGGAAACCTATGTGGTCGACGCCCAAGGGATCATCCGCCATCGCCATGTCGGGGAGGTCACCGACCGGGTCGCCAAGCGCACCCTGGTTCCCCTGTTGCGGGAGTTGTCGCCGTGATCCGAATGATCTTGCTGGCGGGACTGATCCTCGTGGCGGGACCGGCGGCGGCGGTGCAGCCGGACGAGGTGTTGAGTGATCCGGGACTCGAGCAGCGGGCGCGTTCGCTCAGCGCCGGCGTGCGCTGCCTGGTCTGTCAGAACCAGTCGATTGACGACAGCAATGCCGAACTGGCCCGCGACCTGCGGCTGGTGGTTCGCGAGCGGCTGGTGGCGGGCGACAGCGACCAGCAGGTCCTCGACTTCCTGGTGGCCCGCTACGGCGCGTTTGTGCTGCTGGAGCCGCCAAAGACCCCCAGCACCTGGCTGTTGTGGTACGGGCCGCTGATCCTTCTCGGCCTTGGCGGGGTGGCGGCGGTGACGCTGTTTCTGCGGCGCCGCCCGACAGCCGCGCCGGCCCCGCTGACCGACGCGGAACGCGCGCGCCTCGACGCCCTGTTGGATGACGATGGCACGGACGACAACGCGGGACGGTCGGCGTGATCTTCTGGACCATCGCCGGTATCTTGGGCCTGGCCGCCGTGGTGGCGATCGTGGCGCCGCTGACCCGTGGGTCCCGCAAGGCGGCCGACCGGGGCGAACACGAACTGGCGGTGCTCAAGGACCAACTCGCTGAAATCGAGCGCGACCGCTCGGCTCTGCGCCTGGCCGATGCCGAAGCCGACGCGGCCAGGCTGGAGGTTGAGCGCCGGATCCTGGCCCAGGTCGACCGGGTCGCCGAACGCAGCGACCGGGCCCGCGACGACGTTCGCATACGCCGGTTTCTGGCCGCCGCGGTGGTCATCGTCGGCCTGCCTGCCGGGACCCTCGCGCTGTATCTCGTGGCCGGCAGCCCCGGTCTCCCGGATCAGCCGCTTGCCGCCCGATCCGAGGAACGCGCCCGCATGGCCGAGATTGCCGAGCGCCGCCAGGGTCTGGTCGAAATGGTCGAGGGCCTGGAACGGCGGCTGGCCGACCAGCCGGACGATGTTGATGGTTGGAAGCTGCTCGGCCGGACCCGGTTGACCCTGGAAGATCCCGAGATGGCGGTGCTGGCCTTCGCGCGGGCGGCCGAGATCGGCGGCGACGCGGAAGCCTATGCGGAGCTGGGTGAAGCCTTGGTGCGGCGTGATCGCGGGGCCGTCACCCTCGAAGCCCGCAACGCCTTCCAGGCGGCGCTTGACCGGGCGCCCGGCGACCCGCGGGCCCGGTACTATCTCGGCCTGGCGGATCTGCAGGGCGGGGAGGACGAAGCCGGTCTTCGGACCTGGCTGGCGCTGGAGGCCGACACGCCCGCCGACGCGCCGTGGCGAGCGACCCTCCAGGCCCGGATCGCCGAGGCGGCGGCGGAAACCGGAATCGATGTCGCCGCCTTGCGCGAGGAGATGGGGGTGCGCCGACCGACCGCCTCGGGACCGCGCGGTCCGAGCGAGGCGGACGTGGCAGCGGCCCGCGATATGCCGGCCGACGACCGGCTCGCCATGATCCGCGGCATGGTCGAGGAGCTGGAAGCGCGCCTGCAGGAAGATCCGAGCGACGTCGAAGGCTGGTCGCGTCTCGGGCGGTCCTGGGGGGTCCTGGGCGATCCGGAGAAGTCGCTGGCGGCCTACCGCGAGGCGGCCGAGCGCGCGCCGGACCGGGTCGATGTGCTGCTGGACTATGCGCGCGCGCTGTTCCCGCCCGGCACCGACGACCGGGTCATGCCCGATGCGTTCATCGACGTGATCGCCAAGGTTCGGGCGTTGGACCCGAACAACGGGGAAGGCCTGTTCTTTGGCGGCGTTATTGCCCTGCATGAGGGCGATACGGCGACCGCCCGGGCGCTCTGGGGGCAGCTTATCACCACATTGCCCGCCGACTCCCCGGTCCGCGCCGCCCTCGAACAACGCCTGGCGACCCTCGACGAAGGGTGATCTCGCGGGGAGGTCCCGGCCGTCGCCACACTCCACCGGGATGACGCCTATCGCCCGTCATCCCGGTTCGGCGCCAGCCGAGACCGGGACCCCAATTCGCTTGCCGGTTTGACCGAGGTCGTTATGCTGCGGCTTACGTCTTTGTTGCGCTGCACAGTTGAGTTCCGGGCCGATGGTTGCCGCTGTCGAATCCGTTCCTGGCTCCGCCGCAACCCCGATGCTGGATGTGCGGGATCTGCACAAACGGTTCGGGGCGCTTGAGGTCCTGAAAGGCGTATCGATCTCGACCGAGAACGCCAACGTGATCTCGATGATCGGGGCGTCCGGGTCGGGCAAGTCGACCTTCCTGCGCTGCATCAATCTGCTGGAGATCCCGGACGCCGGCGAGGTTCGCGTCGATGGCGAGCTGATCCGCATGGTCGCGACCCGGACCGGCGGCTTGAAGCCGGCCGACATGAAGCAGGTCGACCGCATCCGCTCGCGCCTGGCGATGGTGTTCCAGAGCTTCAACCTGTGGACCCACATGACCGTGCTCGAGAACGTGATCGAGGCGCCGGTCCACGTTCTCGGCGTGCCGAAGGCCGAGGCGATCGAGCAGGGCGAGGCGATCGAGCAGGGCGAGGCGCTGTTGAACAAGGTCGGCATCCACGACAAGCGCGACCAGTACCCGGCCCATCTGTCCGGCGGTCAGCAGCAGCGTTGCGCGATCGCCCGGGCGCTGGCGATGAACCCCCGGGTGATGCTGTTTGACGAGCCGACCTCGGCGCTGGACCCGGAACTGGTCGGCGAGGTCTTGCGGGTGATGCGCAACCTCGCCGAAGAGGGCCGCACCATGGTGATCGTCACCCATGAGATGCGGTTTGCGCGCGAAGTGTCGGACGAGGTGGTGTTCCTGCACGAGGGCCGGATCGAGGAGCAGGGCCCGCCGGCCCAGGTCTTCGGCGCCCCGAGGTCGGACCGCTGCCGTCAATTCCTTGCGACCACCGAAGGGGCCGGCGCAGGGCGATAGGGGGCTCGTCCGGCAACGACCGGACGGGCGAGTGTCAGTGAACGGAGGACTTCACATGCGGAAGACAACGACTGTCCTGGCGGCGGCGCTTCTGGCCGTCGCGTTCGGCGCGCCGGCATCGGCGGCCGACTGGAAAGAAGGATCCAAGGTCCGGATCGCGACCGAGGATGCCTACGCGCCCTGGAACTACACGGACTCGTTCGGCAAGCTCGTCGGCTTCGAGCTCGATCTGGCCGAAGACCTCTGCGCGCGCATGAAGGTCGATTGCGAGATCGTCCAGCAGGCCTGGGAAGGCATCATTCCGGCCCTCCAGGCCGGCAAGTACGACGCCATCATGGCCGGCATGTCGATCACCGCGAAGCGAATGGAGGTCATCACCTTCTCGCGGTCCTACGCCGCCACCCCGGCAGTCTTCGTCGTCAAGTCCGACGGGCCGTTCGCCGGCTTCACGGCCGATGTCGACGCGGTCACGATGAGCGACCTGGACGCTGGCGAGAAGGCGGCGATCGCCAAGGTGAAGGAGACTTTCGCCGGCAAGACCGTCGGCGTGCAGATCGCCACCACCCACGAGAACTTCCTGAACGAGTTCGTCGCCGGCGATGTGACGGTGAAGACCTACGACACCCAGGAGAACCTCGACCTCGATCTGCAGGCGGGCCGGGTCGATGCGGCGCTGGCCGCCATGTCCTACTGGAAGCCGCTGCTCGAGAAGGACCAGGGCAAAGGGCTTGAGATGGTCGGCCCCGGTTTCACCGGCGGTCCGTTCGGCAACGGTGTCGGTGCCGGCATCCGCCAGGACGATCAGGCGCTGGCCGACATGTTCACGACGGCCATCAACGCCGCGATCGCCGACGGCACGGTCAGCAAACTGGCCGTCGAGCATTTCGGCTTCGACGCTTCGGCGAAGGACTGATCGCGGGCCAGAGACCGAGGACGGCCACGGGTCGTCCCCATCCATTTTGACTTGAGGGGGGACTGCCGCCGATGCCCGAATGGGTGAGTCTGCTTGCCTGGGGTGACGCGGGCTGGGCTGATGAGATGGCACGCGGTGCCATGATGACGCTGCTGGTCGCGGTCATCGCTTTCCTGCTGGGGATTGTCATCGGCGTCGGCGGTGCGGCGATCAAGCTGTCCCGGACCCCGTTCGTTCCGTTCGTCGGCGACGTCTACACGACGGTCATCCGCGGCGTGCCGGATCTGATCACCATCTACATCATCTTCTTCGGGGGCGGGCAGGCCGCCATGGCGGTCGCCCGGCTGTTCGGCTACGGCGACTACATCGAATTCAATGCGTTCACGACCGGGGTGATCGCACTCGGCATCATCTCGGGCGCCTATTCGACTGAAGTGATCCGCGGGGCGGTCATGGCGGTGCCGAAGGGCCAGATCGAAGCCGCCAAGGCCTGCGGGATGAGCCGCTGGACCCGGTTCCGGCGGATACTGGTCCCGCAGGTGGCGCGCTACGCGCTGCCGGGCCTGGGCAATGTCTGGCAGCTCACGCTCAAGGACACATCTTTGATCTCGGTCGTTGGCCTCGTGGAGATCATGCGTCAGGCCTTCGTTGCCTCCGGGTCGACCAAAGAGCCGTTCGTCTTCTTCGTGACCGCCGCGATCCTGTACCTGGCGCTGACCTCGCTCTCCAATAAGGCGTTCGACGGGGCGGAAGTCTGGGCCAATCGCGGTGTGCGGAGGGTCTGAACGGTGATCGAGATCTTCGAAGACCCGCAGAACACCTGGGAGTTGGTGGCCAACGGCCTGCCCTGGACCTTGACTCTTGCCGCCAGCTCACTGGCGCTCGGCTTCGTGTTGGCGGTCGGACTGGCCCTGCTGCGTCTCTCTTCCTGGCGACCGGTCTCGCTCGCGGCCTACAGCTATGTCTACTTCTTCCGCTCGACGCCGCTGCTGGTGCAGATCTTCCTGGTCTACTACGGCCTCGGTCAGTTCGAAGCGGTGCGCGACAGCATCTTCTGGCCGATCCTGCGGGAGGCCCATTGGTGCGCCATCCTGGCGCTGACCCTGAACACGACGGCCTATACGTCCGAGATCATCCGTGGCGGGCTGCAATCGGTGCCCTGGTGACAGATCGAGGCGGCCAAGGCCAGCGGCTTGGGCACTATGCTGCGGTTCCGCCGCGTGATTTTCCCGTTGGCGATTCGTCAGGCCTTGCCCGGGTACGGCAACGAGATCGTGCTGATGATCAAGTCGACCTCGCTGGCCAGCACGATCACGATTCTCGATATGACCCTGATCGCCCGCAAGGAGACCGCGGCGACATTCACCATCGAACCATTGTTTGTCGCTGGCGCGATCTACCTGGTGATCAACTTCGTCGCGACCCGGGCCGTGGCCTGGATAGAGCATCGCGTGACTCCGGAACTCCGCGAGGCCCGGATCACCCAATCGCTGCCCGACCAAGAGCTGGCGCGTGCCCGTTGAGCTGGCCCCGTTTCCGCCGGACCAGGTTGATCTGCTGGAGACCTGGCTCGCGGCACCGCATGTCCAGCGCTGGTGGAAGCCGCACTGGACCGCGCCAGTGGTCGCGGCGTTTCGAAATGGCGAACCGCTTCCCGATTGGCTGCGGGCCTTGCGGATCGACCTCGATGGCCGGCCGATCGGCTATGCCCATGACTACGATGCGCTGTCGGACGGCGATGTCTGGCGGGATGTGGACGGGGTCGGGCCCGGAACCCGCGGGCTCGACCTGCTGATCGGCGAGGCGGATGTCGTGAACCGCAAGGTCGGGCGCGAGGTCATCCGCCACCTGACCGCGCGGCTCTTCGCCGACGCCGGCTGCGATCGGGTGGTGGTCGATCCGCACCCCGACCACTGGGGCGCGATCATCGCCTTCAAGAAGGCGGGATACCGGGAAAAGGGCCGACGGATGTTCCCCTCCGGGCTGGTCATGGTTCTCAGCGCGGCGCGTGCCGTCTGGAAAGCTTGAATCGCGACGCCAACTGGGGAACGTTAGCCAGGAAAAGTTAGATGACGTCCGCCGGGATCGGACCGTCGGGGGCAGTTTGGAAGATCTGGAAGAAGTCAAACGTCAGTTGGCCGAGCTCAAGACCGAGCATCGGGACCTCGACGATGTCATCGATCGTCTGATCGAGCACGCGCCGTTCGACCAGATCCAGCTTCAGCGCCTGAAGAAGCGCAAGCTGATGCTCAAGGACCAGATGATGCGGCTGGAAAGCAAACTGCTGCCGGACATCATCGCCTAGAGCAGATCCGTGTCAGATGGAATCGCCGAAGGCGATCCATCAGACCGGTGAATCTGCTCTAACTCTCTGATTTAGATCGGATTCACACGTTTCGCGGAAACCCAGGCCGTTTCCGTCAATACGTGATCCGATCTAGAGCACGTCTGTCCAGACGGCTTCGGTCTGATTGGATCGAACTCTAGATCGGGACGCTCACCGTCAGGCGCCGCTGGCCCGCTCATTGTACTTGGTGATCACCTTACGCAGGCCGGTCATCAGTTCCGCACCGACCGGTCCGCCGTCCCCCTTGATCTTGGCTTGGCTGATCGCCTTCAGGGCGTCGATATGCATGCCGATCACCTCGATCTCGGTAACGCCGAAATCCTCCGACAGGTCGATGAACTTGCAGGCGCTGTCCCCGACCTGACTGACCAGCGGATAGCCGAAGGTGCCGGCCTGGCCGCGCAGGTCGTGCAGCAGGCGGCGCAGTGCCGCCAGTGTTGCGTCTTCGTCTTCCGCACCGCTGCGCAGGGTCTTCATGGTCGTGCCCAGCGCAAGGATGCTCTCGGCGAAAATGTCCTCGAACTCGCCGCTGAGCTCCGCCACCTTCTTGTTCGCCCGGTCGATCATCCCTTTCGGATCGACGCCGTGCTCGACCTTGACCTTCTTTCTCAGCGGGTTCGGATTCTCGATGAATTCGACCTTCGGCTTATCCGCCATCCTGTCCCCCGTTCACGCCCGGCGGCCACGATACACCGGGATCGCTCCCGGTCGACATATGATGGGTTTGCCGCGCGCGCCCTAAGCTTGGTTCACGGCGTCCAAATCGTCCAGATCATCCAGCGACCGGTCGTCGGCCCGGCGGCGCGGACCGCCGTACTCCGGGTCGAAACGCCGGCGCCGGTCCGGCCCGAAATACGACCCGGTACGCACGAACCGCCGGGGATTCTCGATGATCGCGACGATTCGGCCATAGAGAGCGGCGGCGGAGACCGGCTTGGCCAGGAACTCGGTCATTCCGGTATCCCGGGCCTGCAGCACATTGCGGACGATCGTATTGGCCGAGACCACAACGACCGGGACCAGGGGATTGAGGCCGCGCTTGCCGGACCGGATGGTGCGCAACAGCTTGGAGCCGTGCATGCCATCCATCTCCCAATCCATGATCACGATGTCGGTCGGCGTGTTGCGCATCTCTTCGAGGGCTTCGTAGCCGTCCCGCGCTTCGGCCACGTGCTGAACCCCGAGTCCCTTGAGCACATTAACCAAGATATTCCGCATGAATCGGTTGTCTTCGACCACAAGCACTGCAACGCTTTCTAGATTGTAGGTCTTTGAAGACATAAACGACGCCTTTGGAACTCAAGTCCCTACAATAACTGCCGAACGCAATGCTGTCAGCACACTCGGGGCGCCTTGATCGGCCAAGTGCCCCTCCGTATAGTCCGGCGCTTCTTTTGCGGGCCGGGAATGGGCATGAGCGACATCGAAGAAGCGGCGCCGAAAGTCGGGGTGATCATGGGCAGCCAGTCGGACTGGCCGACCATGAAGCACGTGTCGGAGGTTCTGGGCGAACTCGGAGTGGCGCACGAGTGCCGGATCGTCTCCGCCCACCGCACCCCGAAACGCATGGTCGACTATGCCGAAAGCGCCGAGGACCGAGACCTCATGGTGATCGTGGCGGGCGCCGGCGGGGCGGCCCACCTGCCGGGCATGGTGGCGTCGATGACGCGTCTGCCGGTGCTGGGGGTGCCGGTGGAAAGCAAGGCGCTCTCCGGTCTCGACAGTCTGCTGTCGATCGTGCAGATGCCGGGCGGCGTGCCGGTCGGCACACTGGCGATCGGCAAGGCGGGTGCGGTGAACGCCGGGCTGATGGCAGCCTCGATTGTGGCCCTGTCGGATCCGGCGGTGGCCGAGGCGCTGACCGCGTGGCGGGCGCGCCGGACCGCGGCGGTGGCCGACATTCCGACGGACGAGACCTGACCGGCGATGGCGGATCCCCTTCCGGCCAACGCGACGATCGGCATCCTGGGTGGCGGCCAGCTTGGCCGCATGACAGCCCTGGCGGCCGCTCCACTCGGCTATCGGTGCCATGTCTTCGATCCGAGTGCGGCGGACGGTCCGGCGGCCCAGGTCTGTGCCGGCCAGACCACGGCGGCCTGGGACGACACGGCGGCCCTGAGCGCCTTCGCCGAGGCGGTGGACGTGGTCACCTACGAGTTTGAGAACGTGCCGGTCGCGACCGTCGAATACCTGGCAGCGCGGGTTCCAGTCCGCCCGGGATCGCTGGCGCTGCAGGTGGCCCAGCACCGGGTCGAGGAGAAACAGTTCGCGCGCTCCGTCGGCCTCGAGACGGCGGCATTCTGGGGCGTGCAGAGCCTGGAGGAACTGGCCGACGGGCTGACGGCGGTCGGCCTGCCGGCGATCCTGAAGACCTGTCGTTTCGGCTATGACGGCAAGGGCCAGATCCGCCTCGACATGGACAGCAGCCTGCGGGAAGCGTGGGAGGCGCTGGGCAGCGACGACGCCATCCTGGAGCGGATGGTGCCGTTCAAGACCGAGGTCTCCGTCATCGCCGCGCGCGGCCTGGACGGGACAGTGCGCTGTTTTCCGGCGACCGAGAACACCCATGGCGACGGCATTCTGCGCCACAGTCTGGCCCCGGCGCGGATCTCGCCTACCGCCGCCGAAGCAGCGGCCAAAGCGGCCGAGACTCTGATCCGCGAGTTGGACATCGTCGGGCTGCTGGCGGTGGAGCTGTTCGTCACCGAGGATGACGAAGTCCTGGTGAACGAGATCGCGCCACGGCCGCACAATTCGGGGCACTGGACCCAGGACGGCTGCACGGTGTCCCAGTTCGAGCAATTCGTGCGCGCGGTGACCGGGTTGCCCCTGGCGCCGACCGACCCGTTGTTCGAGACCGAGATGATCAACCTGATCGGCGACGATATCGCCGGGGTGCCCGGGTACCTGGATGATAAGGCCGCCCGGGTGCATCTCTACGGCAAGGCCGAGGCGCGTCCCGGGCGCAAGATGGGGCACATCAACCGTCGGCTGGCCAGCCTGTAACTTAAGCTATCCGAACCCGAAAGGCGCTTAGGAGGACTCGTGCCGGGCGGTGCGCCAGGCGCGGGTGAAGCGGCCCGGGTTGGGCACCAGCTTGCTCAGATTCTTCAGGCGCCCGGTCAGCTTCGGGATCTGCATGACGTCCGCGATCCGCCGGTCCAGGAACGCCCAGGTATCGGCGTGGTCGTCCGAAGCGTCATCCAGCCAGTAGAATACGGTGGCCGTGTAAACGCCGGCCAGCAGGCCGCGCTTGCTGTAGAAATTGAAGTCGGTCGCGGTGTCGCCGCAGGTCCGCCAGATCGCGTCCACGGTGCGGTACAGGCTGCGGGTGGCGAGGCCGGTGTTGCCGGGCAGGGCGAGATAGGCCAGCGCCCGGCGCACCGCTTCCTTGTGCTCGGCGGCCTGCTCGAGGCGGACCCGAACGCCGAGCGCGACTTTCTCGCGGATCTTCAGGGCGTCCAGATCGTGATTGTTCATCGCTGCCACCATCTCGGCGTCGCAGCGGTCCAGCCAGTAGGCCAGCACGTCCCGCATGCCGGTCGGGAAGGCGATGTCGACATCGGCGGCGACCAGCCCGGCATCGCTTGCGCCGTGGACCATCGCCGCCCGGCTCCACCCGTCGAACGGCACGTGCGGCAGGGCCGCATCCAACAGCTGGTCCCGCAGATCGTCCAGCGGCGACGCGGTCGACCGGGCGGGTTTGCGCTTGGTCATGGGGTGGGCACCTCTTCGCCTGACGTCTCATCCTGGGGGGCGCTCGTCGCCTCGGCCTCGAACGCCGCCAACTGCGCCTGCAGAATCTCTTCGGCGAAACCGAACCGGGTGAAGTCGGTCATGCGGTCGACATACAGGATGCCATCCAGGTGGTCGACCTCATGCTGCAGGACCCGCGCCCGCAGGCCCGAATAGACGGTGTCGACGGCCTCGCCCTCCGGCGTCAGCTCGGTGACCCGCACCCGGTGCCAGCGGGCAACCTCGCCTTTCAGGCCGGGGATCGACAGACACCCCTCTCAGCCCAGCATCCGGCGGTCGTCCAGCGGCTCGAGCGCGGGGTTGATCAGGGCGGTGAGGGGCAGGGGACCGTCCTCCGGGTCGTTGCTCGACCGCGCCGCCGGGACCGATATCAGGACCACCCGGCGACCGATTCCGATCTGCGGTGCGGCCAGGCCGATTCCGCCGGCTTCCGCCAGACTCGCGGTCATCTCGTCGATCAGGGCACGGACATCGTCCCCCGTCGGGTCGTCGACGGGTGCGGCAACCTGGCGCAACACCGGGTCGCCTGCCCGCACTATGGACTTTGGCTTCATGTTGAGGCATATAGCGCGCCGACGTGTCAGGGTCCACCGGGTGGGCCTCTGGCGCAAAAAGGCGATTTAAGGTATGGTTACCGAACGTGCTGGCCGACAGGTCCAAACTCGGGGACCTGTCGAGCCGGCATTTGTTTGTGCCGAAACAGCGAAGAAAGGAGTGCGAAACCCGTGCAAGTATCCGTTCGCGACAATAACGTCGATCAGGCCCTGCGCGCGCTGAAGAAGAAGATGCAGCGCGAAGGGATCTTCCGCGAGATGAAGCTGCGCCGCAATTACGAGAAGCCCTCGGAGAAGAAGGCGCGCGAGCGTGCGGAGGCGGTGCGTCGCTATCGCAAGCTGATGCGCAAGCGCATGGAGCGCGAAGGCTACTAGGCTGTCCGGGCGAGGCGGAGGAACCGTTCCGTTTCGCCCCGTCGATGGCAATTCCTCGTTCAGGCGGAACAGCTGCCTGGACCGACACGGAGCCGCCCGATCGGGCGGCTTTTTGCGTTTCCTGGATTGCCGCTCACTTTGCCGCTGCCCTAGAGTCGGGCCAGGCGTAAGGAGGCCGGCATGAGCGACCATGACCACCACCATCATCACGATCACGATCACGACCACGAGCATCCGCGGCTGAGCGAGCTGCAGCTTCGGGTCAAGGCGCTGGAGTCCCTGCTGGTGGACAAGGGGCTGATCGATCCGGCTGCCCTCGACGTCTTCGTCGACACCTACGAGACCAAGGTCGGCCCGCGCAACGGCGCCCAGGTCGTCGCCAAGGCCTGGACCGATCCGGGCTTCAAGAAATGGCTGATGAAGGACGCCTCGGCGGCGATAAAGTCCTTCGGCTTCGAAGGGCGTCAGGGTGAGCACATGGTGGTGCTCGAGAATACCGACGACGTCCACAACCTAGTCGTCTGCACGCTCTGTTCCTGCTACCCGTGGCCGGTGCTCGGCCTGCCGCCGGTCTGGTACAAGTCCGCACCCTATCGGGCGCGCGCCGTCAACGACCCGCGCGGCGTGCTGGCCGATTTCGGCACCGAACTCGGCGACGATGTTGAGATCAAGGTCTGGGATTCGACCGCCGAGCTGCGCTACCTGGTGCTGCCGCAGCGCCCGACCGGCACCGACGGGTTGAGCGAGGAGGCCCTCGCTGATCTCGTGACCCGGAACTCGATGATCGGGGTCGAGACCCTGAGCTACCCCGCGAAAAGCCAAGACGGGCAGGAGGCGGCGGAATGAACGGCGCGCACGACATGGGCGGCATGCACGGCTTCGGTCCGGTTGAGGACGAGCCGGTGGTGCCGGTCTTCCACGGTGACTGGGAGAAGAAGGCGTTCGCGCTGACGCTGGCCTGCGGCGGCCTCGGCCAGTGGTCGATCGACGAATCCCGCTATGCCCGGGAGCGCCAGCCGCCGGCCCAGTATCTGCGCAATACCTACTACGAGCAGTGGATCGAGGGGCTCGAGACCATGCTGGTGGAGAAGGGGCTGGTGACGCCTGAGGAATTGCGCTCGGGCAAGGCCGACGGTCCTGGCCGGCTGTCCGCCTTGCCGGCGGATCGGGTGTTCAAGGCCCTGCAGCAAGGCTCGCCCTATACCCGTGAGGTCGACGCGCCGGCCCGTTTCCAGATCGGCGACCGGGTGCGGGTCCTGAACTTCCACCCCACCGGCCACACCCGCGCGCCCCGCTACCTGCGCGGCCATGTCGGCACGGTGGCGCTCTATCACGGTGCCCATGTGTTCGCGGATACCAGTGCCGCGGGCGACCGCAAGACCGCCCATCACCTGTACAACGTCTCTTTCGAATCGGATGAGCTGTGGGGACCGGACGGCCAGGGCGGGTCGGTGCACGCCGACCTGTGGGAACCCTACCTGGAGCCGGCATGACCCCCGAGACGACACAGGCCTCCTCGATCGCCGACTCGCCGCGGATTCCGGTCGACCGGGACGGCCCGGTGTTGAAGGAACCGTGGGAGGCCCAGGCCTTCGCCATGACCGTCAAGCTCCACGAGAGCGGCCTGTTCACCTGGCCGGAATGGGCGGAGTCCCTGTCGCACCAGATCACCGCCGCCCAGGCCGCGGGCGACCCGGATCTCGGCGATACCTACTATCACCACTGGGTGAAAGCGCTGGAGGGGCTGGTGCTGGCGAAGACCGACCTGACCCTCGACCAGCTCAGCCGGCGCAAGACCGCCTGGGAACGGGCCGCCGAGCGCGCGCCCCACGGCGAGCCGATTCTGCTGCCGGAAGACGAGCGGGACTAGATCGGATCATGTTTTGTCGGAAACACTCTGGTTTCGGGCACAACATGTGAATCCGATCTAAATCATAGAGTTAGAGCAGATTCACCGGTCAGATGGATCGCCGATGGCGATTCCATCTGACACGGATCTGATCTAGCCGGGTTCTACTCGCCTCGTTCGCTCTCCGGCACCAGGCTGTGCAGGGCGAGCGCCAGTTCCGCGATCGGCTGAGTCTGCACGATGACCTTGCCCGGTCCGGTGACGTGGGTCAGGAAGATCCCTTCGCCCCCGAACACCAGGTTCTTGATGCCGCGCTGAAAGACGATGTCGTAGTCGCAGCTGGCGGAGAACCCGACGAGGCAACCGGTGTCGACGGTCAGGGTCTCGCCGGCGCCGAGGGTGCGCTCGATCAGGGTGCCGCCGGCGGCCAGGAACGCCCAGCCCTCGCCCTCGAGCTTCTGCAGGATCAGCCCTTCGCCGCCGAACAGGCCCGAGGTCAGGCGCTTGGTCAGCGCGATCGTCACCCCGATGCCGCGGGCAGAGGCGAGGTAGGCCCGGCGTTGGCAGTAGAAGGCGCCGCCCTCGGCCGCCAGGTCCAGGGGCCGGATCTGGCCCGGCATCGGGGCGGCAAAGGATGCCCGTCGCTGCGTCGAGCCGGTGTTGGTGAAGAAGGTCATGAAGAAGGTCTCGCCCGAGACCTTGCGCAGCACGCTGCCGAAGAAGCCGCCCGGCATTTCGGTCGACATCTCGATGTCGGGCTCCATCAGGACCATGGTGCCGGCCTCGGCCTGCACCGCCTCGCCCGGATCGAGCGTGACGGTCAGCATCGGTGAGAAATCGCCCTCGATCTCGTAGTCGATCTGGTCGGCCATCGGGTCCTCGCGAATTGGTTCGATGCGGGACGCTACAGCAGCAGGCGGATCAAAGCGACCAATCCGACCGAACCGAAGACCGCAATCATCGCCGATGCGCCGAGCCGCCCGAGACCGATGGCCGCGATGATCGCCACGGTCGGCGCCCAGCCACCCTCCAGCGCGATCGGCGCCAGGATCGCCACCACCAGGGCCCCCGGCAGGTGATCCAGGCTGCGCTTGACCAGTCCGCCCTCCGGCAGCAGCCGCATCAGCCAGAACCCGCCGATCCGGGTGAGCCAGGTGACGACCGCCATGGCGGCGATCGCAAGCCAGACCAGGGCATCATCCGTCACGGCGCGCCACCCCTATCACAGCTCCGGTAACCGCGCCGGCAAGGCCGCCGGCGACGACGTGCCAGGCCCCGGGCAGGAATTCCGCGGTGACGATCGCGACCACGGCAGCCACCACCCAGGGGTGCAGCCTCCGGGCACCCGGCCAGAGCGATGTCAGCATCAGGGCGAAGAACGCCGGGACGATCACGTCGATCCCGAAATCCCGGGGGTCGCCGATCACGGCGCCGGCCATGTGGCCGATCCCGGTGCCCAGGACCCAACCGGTCCACATCATTATGCCGCTGCCGACCAGGACGGCGGCGTCCCACTCACCTTTGCGGTAGTCCGCCATGGCCATCGCCCAGTTGGCGTCGGTCATCATGGTCAGGGCGGCGTGCGACTGCCGGACCGGCAGGGTCCGGATCCAGGGCCGCAGGGCGGCCCCCATGACCACGTGGCGGATGTTGATGGCGGCGGTCGCGGCGGCCAGGCCGAGCACGGCGGGCGGCGTCGCCCAGGCCTCCATGGCGACCATCTGGGAGGCGCCGGCGAACACCGTCATGCTCATGACCATGGCCTGCGCCCAGGTCAGACCGGTTTCGCGGGCCAGGATGCCGAAGCCCATGCCGAAGACGATCGAGGCGACGCCGAGCGGAATGCTGGCGGTCAATCCGCGCCGGATGCCGGCCCCGGTAAAGGTCGCCTGTGTGATGACGGCTGTCATCGCTCCGGCCTAGCCGGTGGGACGGGCCCTGACAAACGACCAGTTGTTATGGGTCGCGATAGGATTCCTAATGGATCGCTCGGTTCCGCGGTTTCGACCTTGTGCGGATGGGAGCTGATCCAATATAACAAGGTATAACTTGTTTAATAGGAGGTGGTGATGGCGGAGACCCGCAAGGCCCGGGCGGTCGGGTTCAATCACGTCGCACTCGAGGTCGGCGATATCGAAGAGGCGCTGGCCTTCTACGGACGGCTGTTCGACTTCAAGCTCCGCAGCAAGGGCGAGACCTCGGCCTTCATCGATCTCGGGGACCAGTTCCTCGCGCTGCAGAAAGGCCGGCGGCAGGCGCCCGACGACGGACGGCATTTCGGCCTGGTGGTCGATGACCGGGACGCGGTGCGCGCCGCCCTTGCCGATACCGGCGTTGAGGTCCTGCCGGGACGGTTCCTCGATTTCCTCGATCCCTGGGGCAACCGGATCGAAATCATCCCATATGAGAACATCCAGTTCTCCAAGACCGACGACGTACTGCGCGGCATGGGGATGAGCGACCTGACCAAGAACGACAAGGCGAAGCAGGAACTGGCCGACAAAGGGATGGGGCCCGTTTAGAGCCCTATCCGATCGTGAATGGCTGGACGTCCAGGCCGCCATCCGCCAGCACGACGAAGCTGTTGGGCGGGATCTTTGTCCATCCCTGACCGTCCGCTTCGGTCGGCTCCGAGGCCAGCGTGGCGACCGTGCCTTCCGCGGATGTCTCGTAGTACAGGGACGGCGGGTGGTCATCCGTTGCGAACCGAACCGCATAGAGCGCCTGTCCGTCCGAGAACGCGGCGGTGAACCGGATGTACGGCTCGGCCCCAGCATCGCGCTGCAGGGCGACGATCCGGGACAGGGTGTCGGCAATCGCCGACCGCGGATCCCGGTCCAACCCCAGTTGCAGGGCCGTCAGGAACATCGCTTCTGAATCCGTCGTGCCGGTCCGCGACTGATACAGATCGTCGGACAGAGCGGTGTCCAGATTCCGGCGGATCGTGTCGAACTGACCGACCGCGCCATTGTGCATGAAGCTCCAGTTGCCGTGGACGAACGGATGGCAGTTCGGCCGGCTGGTCTCGGTGCCCGTAGACGCCCGCACATGGGCGAGGAACAGCCGGGACCGCACGTGGTGAACGAGGTTGCGGAGGTTGTAGTCGCTCCAGGCCGGCAGGATGTCCCGGTACAGACCCGGCTGATCGTGCTCCCCGTACCAAGCAATGCCGAACCCGTCGGCATTGACCTCGGTCTTGGACTCCACCGCCCGATGGCTTTGCTGAATGAGCGAGTGCCGCGGCTGGAGGACGACGTCCTCCAGCAGAATGGGCGGTCCCAGATAGGCGGCCCAGCGACACATGGTTTCGGCCGATCAGTCGAGGGACTGAACGATTTCCTCGCACATCTTCTTGGCGTCGCCGAACAGCATCATGGTGTTGTCCCGGAAGAACACCTCGTTGTCGACGCCGGCGTAGCCCGACGCCATCGACCGTTTGACGAACAGCACGGTCTTGGCGTTCTCGACGTCCAGGATCGGCATGCCGTAAATCGGGCTCTGCGGATCGGTCTTGGCTGCCGGGTTGGTCACGTCGTTGGCGCCGATCACGAAGGCGACGTCGGTCTGGCTGAAGTCGCGGTTGATCTCCTCCAGCTCGAGCACCTCGTCATAGGGCACATTGGCTTCCGCGAGCAGCACGTTCATGTGGCCCGGCATCCGGCCCGCGACCGGGTGGATGGCGTAGCGTACCTTCACGCCCTTGCCCTTGAGGATATCGCCCATTTCACGCAGCGCATGCTGGGCCTGTGCGACCGCCATGCCGTATCCCGGGACGATGATGACCGAAGCGGCGTTCTCCATGATGAACGAGGCATCTTCGGCGCTGCCCGACTTGACGGAGCGGTCGCCGACCGCACCGGCCGGGCCGGCCTCGGTCTCGCCGCCGAAGCCGCCGAGGATGACGCTGATGAACGAGCGGTTCATCCCCTTGCACATGATGTAACTGAGGATCGCACCCGAGGACCCGACAAGCGCGCCGGTGATGATCAGCAGGTGATTGCCCAGCGTGAAGCCGATGCCGGCGGCAGCCCAGCCGGAGTACGAGTTCAGCATCGACACCACGACCGGCATGTCGGCGCCGCCGATCGGCAGGATCAGCAGGAAGCCGAGGGCGAGGGCCAGCAGGAAGATCAGCCAGAACGCGGTCGGCGACTGACCGGCGCACAGCCAGACGATCAGCACCACCAGCAGGATACCGAGGGCGGCGTTCAGCGGATGCTGGCCAGGGAAAACCAGCGGCTTGCCGGTGACCAGGCCCTGCAGCTTGCCGAAGGCGATGATCGAGCCGGTGAAGGTGATGGCGCCGATCGCCAGGCCGATCGCCATTTCGATCAGCGAGCCGATCTTGATCGCGCCGACCTCGCCGATGCCGTAGGCGTCGGGCCGGTAGAACGCGGCTGCCGCGACGAAACAGGCGGCGAGACCGACCAGGCTGTGGAAGCCGGCCACCAGCTGGGGCAGGGCGGTCATCTCGATCTTTCGGGCGATCACGGTGCCGATCGAACCGCCGATCAGCATGCCGACGATGATCATCTCGTAGGAGAGGACCGTCGGCAGGGCGAGCGTGGTGATCACCGCGATCAGCATGCCGGCGATGCCGAACATGTTGCCCTGGCGGGCGGTCTCCGGCGAGGACAGGCCACGAAGCGCCATGATGAAACAGACGCCGGAGACCAGATACAGGAGGGATGTGACAGTGCCAGTCATCGGATCGGTCCTTCCCTCACTTCTTCTTCTTGAACATCGAGAGCATGCGCTGGGTCACCAGGAAGCCCCCGAAGATGTTCACGCTGGCCAGGATCACGGCCAGAAAACCCATAACGGACGAGAAATTCACCGACTCGGGACCGGCGGCGATCAGGGCACCGACGATGATCACCGAGGAGATCGCGTTGGTGACCGCCATGAGCGGTGAGTGCAGCGCGGGCGTCACCCGCCAGACCACGTAGTAACCGACGAAACAGGCCAGCACGAAGACCGTGATGCCGACGACCGTCGGATCGAGCGAACCTCCGGGTGTGGCCGCCGGGGCCGTGGCGGCGACCGTCGTGTCGATCGCCATCTGTCCGGCCGCGGTCGCCGCTTCGGCGGCCTCGTTTGCGAGTTCCCGGGCGTCTTCGGCCAGGTCCTTCAGCTTCTCTGAGAGCGCGTTGTCCGCCATCTCCACCTCTCCTTACGACTTCGCGCCATCGCCGGCGCCGTCTCCGGCGGGCGTCGACCCGGTCGATTTGTCCTCAGCCTTGGCCGCCGGCTTCTTCGCCGCAGCCGGCGCATCCGCCAGGGCTTTGATCTGTTCGTTCACGATGGCGCCGTCCTTGGTGATCGTCGCCGCCGTGATGATCTCGTCTTCCTCGTCGATCTTCAGCGCCTTGCTTTCGCCGTCGACCATGGGCGTGAGGAAGTTCAGCAGGTTCTTGGCGTAGAGCGCGCTGGCGTCGACCGCGACCCGGCTCGGAACGTTGATGTGCCCGACGATCTTCACGCCGTGGGCTTCGACCACTTCGCCCGGTCTGGAGAGCGGGCAGTTGCCGCCCTGCTCGACCGCGAGGTCGACGATGACCGAGCCCGGCTTCATCGACTTGACCATGTCTTCGGTAACCAGGACCGGTGCCGGCCGCCCCGGGATCAGGGCCGTCGTGATCACAATGTCCTGTTTGGCGATGGTCTCGGCGATGAGCGCCGCCTGCTTCTTCTTGTACTCGTCGCTCATCTCTTTGGCGTAGCCGCCGGCGGTCTCAGCCTGTTTGAACTCCTCGTCCTCGACCGCGACGAAGGTGCCGCCCAGGCTCTCGACCTGTTCCTTGGCGGCCGGGCGAACATCGGTCGCGGAGACGACGGCGCCCAGGCGCTTGGCCGTGGCGATCGCCTGCAGCCCGGCGACACCGGCGCCCATGACGAGGCAGCGTGCCGGCGGCACGGTGCCAGCGGCCGTCATCATCATCGGGAAGGCCCGGCCGAACTCGGCGGCGGCATCCAGGACCGCCCGGTAGCCGGCGAGGTTGGACTGCGAGGACAGCACGTCCATGGACTGCGCGCGGGTGATCCGCGGCACCAGCTCCAGCGCGAAGGCCCGCACGCCCTGCTTGGCGATGGCTTCGATCAGCGCCTTGTCCTGATACGGCTCCATCAGGGAGACCAGGAGTGCCCCCTTCTTGATAAGTTTGATCTCATCGTCCAGCGGCTTGCGCACCTTCAGAACGACGTCGGCATCGCCGATAGCCTCCTTGGGTGTCTTGACCACGCTGGCGCCCGCGGCCGCATACGCGTCATCGGTCACGGCGGCAGAAATGCCTGCCCCGCTCTCGATCCTGACCTCGGCGCCCATCTGGACGTACTTCTTCACGGTGTCGGTCGACACGGCGACACGCTGCTCGCCGTCTCGGCGCTCTTTGACGATGCCGATCTTCATCTTGGAAGCCCCGTTGGAGTCCTTTATCCGCGACGGGTTATGCCGCGCGCGACACACCGACGCAAGTTCATCCCCGCGATCAGTTTCCTGCCCACGGGGAACCCAATCCCCCGCAGCCGCTCCGTGATCCACGAGATTTGGAGACGGCGGCTAGCGAAACGTAGCGCGTCGTCGGTCGATTTCCACCCGGCGCAGATCGGCGGCGCGCTGCTGGTCGATCTGGCGATAGGCCCATTGGCAGAGTGCTGGGGGCGATGTCGCGCTCTGACCGGCCCGTGGGATGTCCGGATCCTGGCAGTTCACTTCCGCGCGCCGCCGGATATCCGACCAGAGCGCCATCCGCTCGGCCTTGAGCGTGTCGTAGAAGGCGTCGCGCTCGCCGCGCGTCTCGAAGAACGGCTGGCGCAGCTTCACGACGATGCGGAACGGTACGATCGAGGATGCCGGCGACCCGGCGGCCGGCGCCGGATCGGCTGTGGGCGACAGTCTGAGTTGGACCCGGCTCGGATCCGGCGTCGAACTTGGCGGCCCGGGGGGTGGATTGTCGCCGCCCTCGAGGTCGCGCGGGCTCGGGCGAACCGGCTGCGCGAACGGCACGGGCGCGCCCGATGCATCGTACGGGCTGGTGGTGCGGTCGATCAGAACGCCGGCCGCGAGACCCTCGACGAGCGAGGGCTGCGGTCGCGGATACAGGGTCTCCGGGGTCGGTGAATAGCCCGGTGATTCACAGACGATGATCACCGGGAACCCGAGTCGCAGCGGATCGATGGTGAACGGGGCGGGCTGGGCGCCCTGACGTGCCTTGGTGCCGATCGCCCGGCATCGGGCATCGGCCGGAACGGCCTCGACCAAGGTGCGCTCGGTGACCGGGAACTCTGGCTGCGGGTCCATGATCGGCGTGCACGCCGATACTGCCAGGGCGAGAACCAACGGGACGGCCCGGAGTACCGGGACGGGCAGAGCGCGAATCATCCCGTATGATATCGCGCCCGGCCCGAAGCGTCGTGCCGTATCCGGTCGCTTTCCAGCCCAGCATTCCAGGAGTTCGCCGTGTCCGCTTCCCGTCCTGTCGTCCGGTTCAAGAAAGGTGCGGAGACGCGCTGGCGCCGCGGCCATCCATGGGGATTCTCGAACGAGATCGAGATGTCGTCGGAAACCAAAGCCCAGCCGGCGGGCTCGGTGGTCCGGGTTCAGGGTCCCGACGGCCATGCGCTCGGCTGTGCGATGTTCAATCCGCACAGCCTGATCGCGCTGCGGCTGCTCGATCGCGACAGCGACGCCGCCATCGACACCGGCTTCATCGCGGCGCGCCTGGCGACGGCCCTCGGGTGGCGGGAGCGCCTTTTCGACTCGCCCTTTTACCGCCTTGTCCACGCCGAGGCCGACGGCCTGCCGGGCCTCGTGGTCGATCGGTTCGACGCGGTGGTGGTCGTCCAGTCCAACACGGCGGGTATGGACGCGCTGACCGAGGCCGTCGTCGCCGCCTTGGATGAGGTGATCGCACCTGAAGCGATCGTGCTCCGCAACGACAGCAACGCGCGGCGCCTGGAATCCCTGGACCAGGAGGTTCGGCTGGCCACCGGACGCCTCCCCACAGAACCCACCGTCATCGAAGGCGGGGCGCAGTTTCCGTTCGACCCCCTGGGCGGCCAGAAGACCGGCTGGTTCTTCGATCACCGCGACAATCGGCGGTTCGTCGCCCAACTTGCCCAGGGCGCCCGGGTGCTGGACCTGTACAGCCACACCGGAGGCTTCGGCATCCAGGCGGCGGTGGCCGGTGCCGCATCGGTTGATCTGATCGATCGGGCGGCCCCGGCCCTTGACCTGGCAAACCGGGCGGCCGAGGTGAGTGGTGTCGGGGACCGGGTCTCGGTGCGCAAGGCCGACGGGTTCGCCGCTCTGGACCACCTGGTCAAGGTCGGGGAACGCTACGACGTTGTGGTCTGCGACCCGCCGGCATTCGCGAAGGCGAAGAAAGACATAGGTGCTGCTGCGCGGGCCTACCGCCGGTTGGCCCGGCTGGCGGCCCAGGTGACCGCGCCCGGCGGCGTGCTGCTGCTGGCCTCCTGCTCGCACCATATGGATCCGGTGTCGTTCGCCCAGCAGAACGCCCGCGGGCTGGCGGACGCAGAACGGGTCGGCCGGTTGCTGCGGAACGACGGGGCTGGTCCGGACCACCCGGTGCATCCCGCGCTGCCGGAGAGCGCCTATCTGAAGGCGATGGTCTATGCGCTGGACTGACAGCGTGATCAGCCGGTCGGTGCTCCCGACCGGACCGCGAACAGTGCCCGGAACTTCACCTCGTCGATGAACAGGCCCTTGGGTTCCGCCATCAGCAACCGGTTGCGCGCGTCAATGTCGAACATCGCTGCCCGCGCGCCCAACGCCTGGGGATTGAAGTACGACGTCGACAGCATGTGTCCGAGGACATCATCGATCGTCCAGCGTCGCACGACCGGATAGTAGCGGGTCTCCACCGCGGCGAAGGCCGATGCGGCCAGGTGATCGTCATGGCGCGACCGGTTGTCGGCGTTCGGTATGCCATCGGGGCACCAGTCGCGCTTCAGCGCCTCGATGATCCGGCCGACGGCGGTGGCCAGTCGGCTCTCGGTGTCCTCGTGCACGACGACGATGCCGCCGGTCGGTTCGATGACCGCATCCAACTGGCGCAGCACCCGGTCGCGGTCGGTCCAGTGGAAAGAGCGGCCGAACAGCGCCAGGCGCGCCGGCCCGTCCTGCGGGCCGACATCTTCGGCCGTCTTGCAAACCAGCGGGACCTCGAGGCCGGCGCCGGAAAGGGTGTCCGCAGCGGTCCGCAGCATGTCCGCGTTCGGCTCGATGCCGACGACCTTGACCCCGCGGGCGGCCAGCCGCTGGGTCAGGGTGCCCGGGCCGCAGCCGATATCGAGGACCCGGCCGCCATCGGCGAGCGCGAACCGCTCGACCAGGTCGTCGATCAGCGCCTCGGGATAGGGCAGCCGATGGCGCCGGTAACGCTCGGCAGTCCCGTCGAACAGGCTGGTGGAGTTCATAGGTGCTCCCCTATAAGCCGGTCGGGGCCCGATCCCTTGCGGCGCGAGCTTTCGGTCTTTGGCCGGGACCGCCGGACGGGTACGGTGACCGGAACAGGATAAGAGCCAACGACCAACTGCGCGAGGAACGACCCATGACCACCGCCATTGCCGATGTCACCGAGCTGGTTCAGCGCTATTTCGACGGCTTCTACAACGGCGATGTCGCCAAGTTGAAGACCGTGTTCCATCCGGCCTGCCACCTGATGTCCGCCACCGACGGCAGCCTCGTCAACGACGACATGGACGCCGTCTACACCCGGGTTGCCAACCGCACGGCGCCGGCGGCGAACAACGAGGTCAACCGCGACCGCATCATCTCGATCGACCTGGCCAACCCCGAGCTGGCGCTCGCCAAGGTTCAGATTGCGATCGGGGCGAAGCTGTTCACCGACTACCTGAACTGCATCAAGCTCGACGGCGAGTGGAAGATCATCTCCAAGGTCTTCACCTACGACCTGATGGAGGAAGCGGTCGTCAGCGCGTCCGCAGCCGCCGAGTAGCGGCGGTTCCGCCAGGGCCGTCGAAGGGCCGACCATGAATGACGCAACGCTGACGGTCGACGTCTGGCGCGGTAAGGACGCCGGACGGTTCGAGCAATATGTCGTGCCGCACCGGGCCAACCAGACGGTGCTGGACGTCGTCACCTGGATCCAACGCCATGCCGAACCGGCGCTTGCATACCGGTTCGCCTGCCGGGTCGGGGTCTGCGGGTCCTGCGCGATGACGGTCAACGGCCGGCCGCGCTGGACCTGCCGGACCCATGTCTCACAAGTCGTCGCCGATGGCCGGCTGCGGATCGAACCGCTGCGCAACCTGCCGAAGATCAAGGACCTGGCGGTCGACATGACCGCGTTCTTCGAGAAATGGCAGAAGGCCCAGGGTCGGTTCACCGCGACCCGGACCCGGCACGACCCGCTTGCCCCGGTGAGCCCGGAATCGCCGCGACGCCAGGCGGTCGATGCCGCCATCGAGTGCATCAACTGTGCTGTCTGCTACGCCGCATGCGATGTCGTTGCCTGGGATGACGACTATCTGGGGCCGGCGGCGCTGAACCGGGCTTGGACGCTGGTTAACGACGAACGCGACGCCGACCGCGGCGGAGTCCTGCGGGCGGTAAGCGCCGGCGGCGGATGCCACAGCTGCCACAGCCACGGCTCCTGCGTCGAGCACTGTCCAGTCGGCATCAATCCGACCGCCGGGATCGCCGGGCTCAAGCGGATGTCGCTGGTTTCCCTGCTGGGTGGTGGGCCCTAATGGTCGAGGCTCGGTTGTTTGCGCTCCAGCGGATCACGGCGCTGATCCTCGCACCTCTGGTTCTGGTGCATCTGGGATTGATCCTGGTGGCCGTCGAGGGCGGGCTGACCGCCGCCGAGATCCTGGAGCGTACCCGCGGCAGCGTGGCCTGGGCGGGGTTCTACGGGCTGTTCGTCCTGGCGGCGGCGATCCATGGACCGATCGGCCTGCGCAACGTGATCCGCGAGCACACCGGTTGGCGGGGCCGGGGACTGGACGCGGCGATGGCGGTGCTGGCGCTTGGCCTGCTCGCCCTCGGGGGCCGGGCGGTCGTCGCGGTGGTGGCAGCGCCATGATTCGCCCCTCGCGCAACCATCCCGGCTTCTGGGCGTTCGTCGCGCACCGGGTATCCGGGGTGGCGCTGGCACTGTTTCTGCCCCTGCATTTCCTGGCCCTCGGGTTGGCGATCAATGGCGAGGCTGCTCTTGACGGCTTTCTGGCCATCGCCGACAACCCGATCGTCAAAGCCGCGGAATGGGGGCTGGTGATCCTTCTGACCGTTCACCTGAGTGCGGGCCTGCGGGTGATGGCGCTTGAGTTCCTGCCCTGGCGCGACACCCGCAAAGGGCTGATCGGCCTCGGGGCTGCGGCGTCCGGCGCGGTCGGCGCGCTGTTTCTGATTCAGGTGCTGTGATGGAGGTCGAGCGTCTCGACACCGATATCCTGATCCTGGGCGCGGGCGGCGCCGGGCTGTTCGCGGCGCTGCACGCGGTTCAAAGCAATCCGGATCTCTCCGTCACCGTCGCCAGCAAGGGGCTGCTCGGCAAGAGCGGGTGCACCCGCATGGTTCAGGGCGGCTACAACGTGGCCCTGAACCCGACCGACAGTCTCGAACGCCATTTCATGGACACCATCGTCGGCGGCAAATGGCTGCCACGCCAGGATCTGGCCTGGCGGCTTGTCGAGGGCGCGGTCGAGCGGGTCCGCGAACTCGAGAACGAACTCGGCTGTTTCTTCGACCGCAATCCGGACGGCTCCCTGCACCAGAAGGCGTTCGCCGGCCAATCCTTTGACCGGACCGTCCATAAGGGCGATTTGACGGGGATCGAGATCATCAACCGGCTGATGGAGCAGGTCTGGGCCCGCAATATTGGCCGTCTGGAGGAGCATCGCGCCGTGGACCTGATTCCGGCGCGTGACGGGTCCGGCCTGGCCGGCGTACTGATGATCGACATGCGCACCGGCGCCTACCGACTGGTCCGGGCGCGGGCCACCCTGCTTGCGACCGGCGGCGGTCCGACCATGTACCTCTACCACACGCCGTCGGGCGACAAGTCCTGCGACGGCATGGCGATGGCGCTGCGCGCCGGTCTCGGGCTGCGTGACATGGAGATGGTGCAGTTCCACCCGACTGGGCTGCTCGCCGGCAGCGACACGCGCATGACCGGAACGGTTCTGGAGGAAGGGCTTCGGGGGGCGGGCGGCTGGCTGCTCAACGGCGCCGGCGACCGGTTCATGACCGGCTACGATCCGGCCGCCGAACGGGCCACGAGGGACGTGGTCAGCCGGGCGATCTATGCGGAGATGCGTGATGGGCGGACCACCCCGATGGGCGGCGTTTACATTCAGATGAGCCATCTCGGCGCCGATGACGTGGCCCGCCGCTTCCCCGGCATGGTGCAGCGCTGCGCCGATTGCGGCTTCGACCTGGCCGGTGGTCGGGTCGAGGTGGTGCCGACCGCCCACTACATGATGGGGGGCGTCGAGTTCGAAATCGACGGCCGCACCGCGCTACCCGGGCTGTATGCGGCCGGCGAGGATTGCGGCGGGGTCCACGGGGCCAACCGGCTGGGCGGCAACGGGGTGGCCAACTCGACGGTTTTCGGTGGGATCGCCGGTGACACGATGGCGGCCGCCCTGGCGGCCGGGGTCAGCGCGGGCGGGGCCTTCGCTGAACCTGATCCCGAGGCAATGGAAGCGGCGATCGATCGGGCGGAGGCGCCGTTCGCGCTCAAACCCGGTGACCTCGGGGACATCCGCGACCGGCTGTGGCAGCTGATGTGGGACGATGTCGGCATCCTGCGCACCGAAGAGGGCCTGGATCGCGGGCTGTCGGGGCTCGATGCCCTGGAGGCCGAACTGGCGGCGACCGGGCTCGCTGATGGCGACCGGGCCTTCAATCTGACCTGGCACGACTGGCTGAACCTGCACAGCCAGCTCGCGATCTCGAAAGTCATCGCAACCGCTGCCCGGGCCCGCGCCGACAGCCGTGGGGCCCATTTCCGAGAGGATTTCCCCGAAGCGGGGGACCTCGAGACGACACGCTACACGCGGATCAGCCAGACGGGGGACAGGTCCCTGGCACTCGACCTGGTGCCGGTCGACTTCTCCATCGTCCGCCCCGGCGAAAGCCTCATCGACGATGGGGCGGGGGCGCCGCCGAGTTCCGGTCCACCACCCCAGGCTGCCGAGTAGCGCAGGCGCCCTGCCGAGCGGACATGCAAAAGGCCCGATAGATCGGATCATGTCCGTTGGAAACACCCTGGTTTCCGACGGACATGTGAATCCGATCTAAGTCAAAAGTTCAGAGCAGATTCACCGGACAGATGAATCTGCTCTGATGCGGGCCTTCACAGCGCAAGTCTGGCAGCGCGTTTGTGATTGTCAGGCGGCACCCGGCTGGGGCGCGGGCCCGTCATCGGGGCGCGCGCGCCGGCGGGACATGAACTGGTCGAACTCGGCCTTGTCCTTGGCACGGCGCAGTTGCTCCAGGAAGTCCTGGAATTCCTGCTGCTCCTCTTCGAGGCGCTTCAGGGTTTCCGCCCGGTAGTCATCGAACGCAGAATTCCCGCTCGATCGCGCCTCGGTCTTCCACCACTTGCCCCGGCTTCTGTTCCAGCATCCCATCCGTCCACTCCATATCATGTAGCCCAGAATCGCGAGGCCGAGCGGCCAGAACGCGACGAACCCGAGGACCATGAGACCGATCCAAGCCGGTTTCCCAAAGTCGTCGAGCCTCTGAACGATCTCCATAACACCTCCAATGTAAATGTTATAAACATTCACATAAGGATTCTGAACGACGGTTCAAGAGGGTTTCGAACTGCTTATCTGGTGCGCATCAGCGTGATGTCGGAGGTGGCGTCCAGTCATCCAACGCTCTTGACCGGCGCCATCCGTCTACGACCCGACTGCAGACCCAATCTGGATCATACGACGTAGCCGATGAACTCGATCGTGATGTTGTCGGCTTCGCCGCGATCGAAGATGTCGGCCAGGGGCGCTTTCATCGCCTCCGCCTCCGTGTGAAATAGCTGGAGCGCCAGGATCATGTCGACCGTATCACCATGAAGCCGAAGCGGCGTCATGAGGCGCTCGACCATGAAGTATTTGCGCCTTGGATCGAGGTAGTTCGTCAAGGAGTAGATGGGGCGACGCTCGTCGACACAACGTCGCAGCAGCGTCAGCAACGCTTCACGGTACTGACCGGCCAGCAGGGTGCTGATCGTCTTGCCGGTCGTTTCTCGGCCAAAGCGTTCCGTGACACGGGTCCCTGACAAGCGGGTCATGAAATCCGCCCCACCGTCGACGACGTTGAACATGAGCAGGTCGGGGGCGAGTTCGGGAATTTCGATTAGCGGATCGACCTGCGCGCGGGCCGGAATGTCGTCTGGCGTTGACGAGGACCAGTACTCGAACATCTGACGAATTCGCGGATCCACCAGAGTCAGGTCGTTGAGGACCTTGAAGCTGATTTCCAGGATCTGTTCCATGATCGTCTATCCCACATGGATCCGAACCGCCCGGGTCAGGAGGGTGGTCGAATATAGCTTCCTGCCCACGGAACAGTTAGCGATCGTGGTTCCCGAATCCGTTGATACATGATTGGAGGTAAAATGACAATAAGGCAAGATAAAATAACAAATAAGCACACCTATTGAAATAAAGGAGAATCCAGCGTAGAGATCGTGCAATTTGGGTATTGTAGTGGGCGCGGAAAAGGATGGATTTTACATCGCCAATCACCGGTCATCTTGACGCTTGGCGATCTAGTCCCGCGCGGCCGGCAGGCCGAGACCCTGTAGATAGACCAAGACGCCCGCTTCCAGCAGATCTTCCGGCGGCATGGGCAGAGACCTGGACCCGGAATCGCCGCGGGCGAAAAGCGATGCGATCCCGTGGGCGAGCGACCAGACATGCAGGGCGACCATGTGCGCCGGCGGACGGTCATCCTCGGGTGCGAGCGCGCACAGGGCCTCAGCTGCCCGGCGCAGGACGGCGAACGCATCGTCGGATGCCTTGCGCAGATCGGGATTGGCCCGATAGTCGATCCCGGCTTCGAACATCGCCGAGTAATGGGCCGGCTCCGACCGCGCGAACTCGAGATAGGCCCGCCCGGTCCGCTCGAACGCTGCCAGCGGTTCCGGTTTGCCGTCGTCCCAGGCGTCCTCCAGCCGCTCGGCGAACAGGACAAACCCGCGCTCGGCGACATCGGCCAGCAGCGCTTCCCGGTCCCTGAAGTGCCGGTAAGGTGCCGCCGCGCTGACACCCGCTGATCGGGCGGCGTCGGCGAAACTGAATCCGCTTGTCCCCTTCTCGGCGATCAGGTCCAGCGCCGCCTCAATCAGCGCTTCACGCAGATTGCCGTGGTGGTAACCGCGACGACGGCCGCCCGATCCCTGCTTTGACCAACTCATGGCCGCTACTTAGCCCGGATATCCCGCTACCGCCATGCCCGCCATCGCAATCGACATGCCGAAGCGCCAGTTGATGTGGCGCCGCACTCCCGCCAGTGGTAACCAGGAAACACTATGGGGGGTGTAAGTTGGCAACAATTCTGAACTGTTTTCCACTAACGGTTCATAAAGATAGCCTCAGTCTGGACCAAGGGTATCGGCGGGAGCTCGGTGGTTTCATCATCGATGCTTATCGCAGCGGACCGAAAGCCGGTGTCACCAAAACCAGCGCTTGGACCGGCGACCGCAATGGCTGGGAATTCCTGCATGAAGAACAACGGTTCGCCCCGATGTTCAAAGCCGTCCACACCCGGCTTGAGGAGTATGTCCGGGCGTTGAAAATCGACCCTGGGAAGCTGGATTTCCACTTCACGCGGTCCTGGGGAACGGTCAGCGAGCCCGGCCAGTCGATCCGGCGTCATCGTCACAACCAGTCGCACATTGCCGTCGTGTATTACCCGGTCAAGGATGCCGGAACAGGCAACCTGATCTTCCATCTGCCCGACCCGCTCAACGAGTTCTCTCCCGGACTGTTCGAAGGACACTCGCGCTCGATGGGTTTGATCACCGAAAGCAATGTGCTGAACTCGGAAATGGTCGATCTGCCGGTCGAAGAGGACGATATCGTGATCTTCCCATCGAAGACCTACCACGGCACGGAACCGAACGAGACGCACGGGACCCGGGTCTCGATCGCCATCGATGTGGTGGTCACGCTCCAGGATTCCTGCGGCGTGGAATACATGATGCCCCCGACCGGGCACTGGCGCCGATCGGCGGATGTCTGACGGGCCCATCGCGGACCCCGCGTTCGCGGTGGATCCGGAGGGCCTGCAACACGCGATCAACCTGCTCTCGACAGCACTCAGGTCAACCGGCGGTCTGCCGGACACCCTGCCGGACACCCTTCCGACATCCGGCCTTGGAGAGCGCGGGACGCTGGATCTTCTCGCACCCTTGGTATTGGGCGGGGCGCAGCACCTGGGCGAGAGTCTCGCCTTCGCCCATATGGATCCGCCGACGCCCTGGGTGAGCTGGGCGACAACGCTTTGGACTGCGTCGGTCAATCAGAACCTGCTGCACCCAGACACAGCACCGGTCGCCCGGGACATCGAGGCCCGGGTGATGGCATGGCTGGCGCCGCTGTTTGGTCAGGACGGTGGCCATATGACCTCGGGATCCACGGTCGCCAATCTGACGGCGCTCTGGGCGGCGCGCGAAACCGGCCGGGTTCGCCGGGTGATCGGGTCGCAAGGGGCGCATCTGTCGGTTCCGAAAGCGGCTCACATCCACGGCCTGCCCTACGAGGCCGCCCCCACCGGACCGGACGGGCGTCTCGATCAGGCAGCACTGCCCGACAGCCTGGACGATGTCTGTCTGGTGCTGACTGCCGGGGCGACCAGTACCGGGGCGGTGGACCCGCTCAGCGCCGGGGATGGTGCGGCCTGGCTGCATGTCGACGCCGCCTGGGCCGGACCGCTCCGGCTGTCGGACCGGTACGCGGCGGTCCTCGCCGGTGTAGAGCGCGTGGACTCGGTGGCGGTTTCGGCCCATAAGTGGCTGTTCCAGCCAAAGGAATCCGCCCTGATCCTGTTTCGCGATGCGGCGGCGTCCCATGCGTCGGTCAGCTTCGGGGGCGCCTATCTGACCGATCCCAACATCGGCGTGCTCGGTTCCCATGGTGCGATGGCGGTGCCGTTGCTGGCGACCCTGTTGGCGTTCGGCCGCACCGGGCTCGCCGCGCGGATCGAGCGCTGTATGGCGGCGGCGCACCGGCTCTGGCAGGCGCTGTCGGAGCGCCAGGCGGTCGAGCTGTTCGGTGAACCGCAAACCGGTGTGCTGCTGTGGCGCCCCCGGGGTCGCCGGAACCTCGACCGGGTCTACGGCCGGCTTCCAAGCGGGATGACGTCGCGGACGGTGGTCGGGGACGCGCCCTGGTTCCGGCAGGTGGCGGCCAACCCGAATGCCGAGCCGGACCGGATCGTGGCCGCGATCGACGCCGCTCTCGGCTAGGCCCCGCGGGGCTTGCCCAAGCCTCGGCATCCTGCAAGCCTGTTCCAAACGCAACAGAGCCTGATCCGATCAGATTGCAATGATCTGACCGGTGAATCAGTCTCTAAGACATTGAAGGAGAGCAGAATTCACCGTTCAGACCGATTCCGTCTGAACGGATTTTGCTCTGGGAGGAACTGGGCATGCAGGCCCAATCGGTGATCGCGGCCGACGCGGTGGAGCGCGCCGCCTACGACATCATGTGCAAGGCCGGGATCGAGATTCCCGACGATTACCTCACAGGCATCCAGGCGATGGCCAACAAGGAAGAGGGCGACCTCTCGGCCTTCGTCCTGCGGGCGATGCTGGAGAACTATGAGGCGGCAAAGCAGGACCGCCGGGCGATGTGCGCCGATACCGGCGTGCCGCGGTATTTCGTGAAGTACGGAAACGAAGCGCGGGTGGAAGGCGGGCCGGTCGAGGTCGAACGTCGCCTGCGGCGGGCCACGGCGCGCGCGACCCACGAGGTCCCGCTGCGCCCCAACCGCGTGCATCCGCTGTCGCGCCAGGACAACGACAACAACGTCGGCATCAATGCTCCCGAGATCGATTACAGCTTCGAGCCGGATGCGGACTGGATCGACATCACCACGGTGCACAAGGGCGGTCTGTTCGGCACCGACTATCGGATGCTGTTTCCAGGTGACGGAATCGACGGGATAAAGCGCTTCTGCCTGGACACGCTGGTGGCTTTCGGCAAACGGGGGTTGGCCTGCCAGCCGGCGATCGTCGGGATCGGGCTCGGCGGGTCGAAGGATACCTGCATGGTCCTGGGCAAGCAGGCGGCCTGCCTGCGTCCGGTCGGGGACCGTAATCCGGACCCGGAGATCGCCGCGCTCGAAGACGAACTGAAGGAGCTCGGCAATTCGATCGGCATGGGGGCGATGGGGTTCGTCGGGTCGTCCATGGTGGTCGATTGCCATATTGAAGTTGGCTACACCCATACGGGCGGCATGCCGATGAGCGTGCACTGTTTCTGCCTGTCGTCGCGGCGGGCGACCGCGCGGCTGCACGCGGACGGACGGATCGAGTACCGCACCGATCCCCAATGGTTCACCCCCTACATGCGGCGGGATGGCGTTGAATGGCATCAGGCGACGGAAAGCTTAAAGAAGTCCGGCTGAAGACACCGGTCCGCGACGAGGATCTCGCGGGCCTTGAACTCGGCACGGTGGTCTATCTCGACGGGCTGATCTACACGGGCCGGGAAGGCGTCTACAAACGGGTTCTCGAGGAGGGCCGCGACCCGCCCGAGGACCTGCGCGCCCTGACCAACGTCAACTTCCACTGTTCGCCCGCGGCCGCGGTGGCGCCGGACGGCAGCTACACCGTCGGCGCCGTTACCGCGACGGCCAGCTTCCGGTTCTCGAAGTGGTTGCCACGCTGGTTCGAGGTTTCGGGGGCGAAGCTCATCGTCGGCAAAGGCGGCATGAGCGAGCAGGACTATCGCGATGTCTTCGTGCCGGCGGGGGCGATATATCTGACCACCGTGGGCTACGGCACCGGGGCGTTGCTCGGCCGGGGAATCCGCAAGGTGCGGGCCGCCCATTGGCTCGACGACCTCGGAATCGCCCAGGCGATGTGGGTGCTCGAGGTCGAGAAGTTCGGCCCTCTTCTCGTCGAGAGCGATCTCGAGGGCAACTCGCTGTTCGAGCGCAACAACCGGATCGTGAATCAGGGGCTGGCCCGGCTGTACGACGGTCTGCGACCGCCCAGCCTGGCCCGCTACGGCGAGACCGATGACCGCGGCAAAGAGGTGATCGGCTAGCGCAGAGTCCGGTCAGACGGCGTTGCCGTCGGATCAGGGACCGGGAATGCCGGCACCGATGTCGATGTAGGTCCGTTCGATGACGTCCGCGACCTCGGCGGCCTGCTCACGGGCGGCGCCGGGATCGCATCGTCGCGATCAATCCTGGAAGTCCGGGATGCCCGCCCCGATGTCGATGAAGCGCCGGTCGGTGACATTCATGAGCTTCATCTCGTCGGGCTCGTCGAAGAAGGTCTCGCGTTCCTGGGCCGGACTGGAGCAGAAGTAGACGAGGTTGGGCCGTCCGTCGTCGTTGCGCATCGGGAAGCCGATCGACTCGCGGGTCAGGATCCCACCGCTGGCCGTGGATGAACGAAGCTGGACCAGCATGGCCGACGGGTGCTCGCAAATGAGATGAATGGCCCGCGAGGCCTTCGGGCGTCGTCTGGGCGCCACGAAGTCGAGGTAGTTCCGTCCCGTGACCTCGATGCCGTAGTCGTCGACGATGACGGTCCCGGCCAGTCGCAGCTTGATGAAGTCTTCCGCCAGGATCTCGTGGATCGCCAGTTAGGGAATAATGTGCGGGACCTCCTCCGGCCGGAAGCTGGTGCGCGCCGGGATCAGGCCAACGGCCTCCATCGACAGCCAGTATTCAGCAAAGCTCCGGATCAGCTCTGTTGCACCTTCAAGTGCGGAAAGGACATCCGTCTCGCGTGACAAGCAGGCCTCCGGATCACCGAACGGCACGCCTCAGGTCTATCTCGGCGGAGGCGGCCGCGGGCTGTACGGGCGATCGGGAGGATCTCCCGAACGCCCGCCTTCGTCGCGGCTAAGCCGAGTTCATCCGGTTGTCGACAAGGTCGTCAACCACGGCAGGGTCGGCCAGCGTCGAGGTGTCGCCCAGCTGATCGTGCTCGTTGGCGGCGATCTTGCGCAGGATCCGACGCATGATCTTGCCCGACCGGGTCTTCGGCAGGCCCGGCGCCCATTGAATCAGATCGGGGCTGGCGATCGGGCCAATGTCCTTGCGGACCCATTGCACAAGCTCCTTACGCAGCTCCTCGGTCGGGTCCTCGCCGACTTTCAGCGTGACGTACGCGTAAATGCCCTGGCCCTTGATGTCGTGCGGATAACCGACGACGGCGGCTTCCGAGACCTTGGGGTGGGCCACCAGCGAACTCTCGACTTCGGCCGTGCCCATGCGGTGTCCGGAAACGTTGATCACGTCGTCCACCCGACCGGTGATCCAGTAGTAGCCGTCTTCGTCGCGCCGGCAGCCGTCGCCCGTGAAGTACAGGTTCTTGAAGGTGGAGAAGTAGGTCTGCACGAACCGGTCGTGATCACCGTACACGGTGCGCATCTGGCCAGGCCAGCTGTCGGAGATGCAGAGGTTGCCTTCAGTCGCCCCCTCCAGGGGCGCGCCGTCATTGTCCACGATCAGCGGCTTCACGCCGAAGAACGGCCGTGTCGCGGAGCCCGGCTTCAGCTTGGTCGCTCCCGGCAGCGGGGTGATCAGGATCCCGCCGGTCTCGGTCTGCCACCAGGTGTCCACAATCGGACACTGCTCGTTTCCGACCACCTTGTAGTACCAGAGCCAGGCCTCCGGATTGATCGGCTCACCGACCGAGCCGAGCAGGCGCAGACTGGAACGGTCGGTGCGGGTGACCGGATCGTCGCCTTCGCGCATCAGGGCCCGGATCGCCGTCGGCGCGGTGTAGAACGAGTTGACCTTGTGCTTGTCGACGACCTGCCAGAACCGGCTGGAGTCCGGGTAGTTCGGCACCCCTTCGAACATCAGGGTGGTCGCGCCGTTGGCAAGCGGTCCGTAGACGATATAGCTGTGCCCGGTCACCCAACCGACATCCGCCGTGCACCAGTAGATGTCACCGTCCTGGTAGTCGAACACGTACTGGTGGGTCATCGAGGCGTAGACCATGTAGCCACCGGTGGTGTGCAGGACACCCTTCGGTTGGCCGGTAGAACCCGAGGTGTACAGGATGAACAGCGGGTCCTCGGCCCCCATTTCCTCTGGCGGACAGTCGACGGACGCTTCGGCGAGCAGCTCGTGGTACCAGTGGTCGCGGCCTTCCGTCATCGAGACGTCGCCGCCCGTGCGCTTCACGACCACACAGGTCGTGCAACTCGGGCTGGTCTCGAGCGCCTTGTCGGCATTGGCCTTGAGCGGGACCTTGCGGCCGCCGCGAAGCCCTTCATCCGCCGTGATGATGACGGAGCTGTCGCAACCTTGAATGCGGTTGGCGAGGCTGTCCGGTGAGAACCCGCCGAACACCACCGAGTGAATGGCGCCGATCCGCGCGGATGCCAGCATGGCGACCGCCGCCTCCGGGATCATCGGCATGTAGATCGTGATCCGGTCACCCTTCTTGACCCCGAGAGACTTCAGCGCGCTCGACAGCTTGCAGACCTCGGCATGCAGTTCACGGTAGCTGATCGCCTTGCTGTCGGCCGGGTCGTCGCCCTCCCAGATGATCGCCGTCTGATCGCCCCGCGTGGCGAGGTGGCGGTCGAGGCAGTTCGCCGCGGCATTCAAGGTGCCGTCGTAGAACCAGCGGATGTGGAGGTCATCGGCCCCGTAGGATACATCCTTGATCTGGGTATAGGGCTTGACCCAGTCGATGCGTTTGCCGTGCTCTGCCCAGAATCCTTCGGGATCGTCGATCGAGCGCTTGTACATCTCCTCGTACTGGGCGGCGTCCACCAGAGCGGACTTGGCCACCGCTTCCGGCACGTCGATCAACATGTTCTCGAACATAGGCGTCGTCTCCCTGCAGCTGAGCCACGGCGGTCGCCGCAGCTTCTGGATCACCGCTGTTTCATTGGCCGCGGCGTTCGTTCGCGAACAGTATCCACAGCCGATGGCCCGCAGGCTAGTCGTGTGCGCCGTGCCGTCGAATGATGCAGGTCAAATCCGCCGTTGGACCGTGGCTGACAGGGCGCAATAAGCCCCGCACTGGCGGACAGAACCCTGCCGCGTGGAGTCCGAATAGCCCTTGAGAGTAGATCTGCGCAGATCATGTCTCAATCTTTGGTTAACCATTATCTGTGCAGGATCTGCTCAGGATTCGGATTACGGGATTGTACGTAGCCATGCGCGGGAATGCCCAAAAGAATATCAAATTTATGGTTTCGTTTAAACAAACCGCCGAGGCTGGCGCTTGGAAGGTACTACTGCTCGTTGGCTAAGGAGGCCAAACTCATGACCACCACAGAATCCGCCGCGACGCGTCGAGGCATGCGGCTTTCGCAGCGCTTGCCCATGGCTTTCACGACCATAGGCTTGCTGGCTGGTATTCTGTCCGGGGCCGTTGTGCTCTGGCTGGCCGTCGGGGCGATCCTGGTGGAGGACCAGAAGAAGACCGAAGCCGTGGTTTCGGCTCGGGCGACCGAACTGGCCAACTATCTGGAAGCGATCGATCAGGATCTGCACTTCCAGTCCGAGAACCCCTTTGTCCTTGATGCCCTTGTCGCCTTTGACGGCGCCTGAGATGCCATGGCGGCCGATGTCGGCGGTGATCCGGGCGACCGCTTGCGGGCGCTCTATATCGAAGACAACCCGCATCCGACCGGGCAGAAAGAGAACCTCGACTTCGCCTCGGACGGGTCAGCCTACAGCGGGGTGCATGCCGACTACCATCCCTGGCTGCGCACCTTCCTCCGCGATCGCGGGTACTACGACATCTTCCTGATCGATACCGATGGGAACCTTGTCTAAACGGTCTACAAGGAGCTCGACTACGCGACCAACCTGCTGTCCGGCGAATACGCGAATACCGGGCTCGGCACGGTCACCAAAGCGGTGCTGACGGACGGCGCGAAGATCGCCTTTGACGACTTCAAGCCCTACGCACCCAGCCATGGCGCTCCGGCGGCGTTTATCTCGAGTCCGATCCTCGACCAGGCGGGCGAGGTGGCCGGTGTGCTTGTCTTCCAGTTCCCGATCGACCGGATCAATTCGATCATGCAGAACGCCGACGGTCTCGGCGACACGGGCGAGACCGTATTCCTCGGCGACGACCACCTGCTCCGTTCGGCAAGCCGGTTTGTCGAGGACTCGACCATCCTCGAAGCCAAACTTGAGAACGAGTTCGTGGACCGGGCGCTGGCCGGTGAGGCCGGGATCGCCACTGCGTCGATTGCCCGCCCGGGCTTCGAAAACCAGGCCACCATCATCGGCTTCCGTCACCTGGAGTTCTACGGTGTCAATCTCGCGGTTGTCGGCATGATCGCCGAAAGCGAGGTCATGAAGCCGGTTTGGGACATGGTCACATGGGCGATCGGGGCAGGGCTGCTGATCCTGGTGGCCACCACCGGTTTCGGGATCGCCATCGCCCGGTCGATCAGCCGGCCGATCGTCGGGATGAGCGGCGCCATGCGTCAGCTCGCGGACGGCAACCTCGATGTCGACATCCCGTCGCTGTCGCGCGGCGATGAGATTGGCGACATGGCCCAGACGGTCCAGACCTTCAAGGAGAATGCCGGCGAGGTCGAACGTCTGCGCACCGAGCAGGCGGCGGCTGACGAACGCGCCGCCAAGGAGCGTCGCGAGACACTCGACAACCTGGCGAACTCGTTCGATGCGACCGTCCGGGCCGTTCTGAACGACGCCACCACCTCGGCTGGCTCCGTTCACAGCGGCGCGGAAATGGTTGCCGGACGGGCCCAGTCCGCGGGCGAACGTGCCGCGGCCGTCGCCGCGGCGTCGGAGGAAGCCACCGGCAACGTCCGCAATGCGGCAGCAGCGGCCGAGCAGCTGAACTCCTCGATCGGCGAGATCTCGTCGCGGGTCCAGGAGTCGGCTGAAATGGCGCGCGATGCCGCCGACCAGGCTGAACAGACGAACAGCACCGTCGAAAGCCTGTCGCAATCCGCGGAGCGGATCGGCGAGGTCGTCAAGCTGATCAACGACATCGCCGAGCAGACCAACCTCTTGGCGCTGAACGCCACGATCGAGGCGGCCCGTGCCGGTGAAGCCGGTAAAGGCTTCGCGGTGGTTGCCTCGGAGGTGAAGAGCCTGGCCAATCAGACCGGCAAGGCGACCGAAGAAATCGCGTCGCAGATCGGTCGGATGCAAGGCGAGACCCGCGCTTCCGTCGGCGCGATCCAGAAGATCGCAGCGACCATCGAGAGCATCAATTCGGTCTCGGCATCGATCTCCTCAGCGGTCGAGGAACAGAGTGCGGCCGCCCGGGAGATTGCCCGGGCCGTTAACGGAGCGGCCGAAGGGAACGGTGAGGTGTCTCGCAACATCACCGAGATGGACACCATGGTCCGCGACAGCGGCGAGGCCTCGGGCAACCTGCTCTCTGCGGCGACCCAGATGACTGACCAGTTCGGTCGTCTCGAAACCGAAGTCGGGCGCTTCCTCGACCAGGTGCGCGCCGGCTAGGCCACAGGCAAAGCAACAACCGAGATCCGCCCGGGACACCATCCCGGGCGGATCCGCTTCTAAACGGCGGCGTCGATCAGGGCGTCGGCATCTTCCAGTGCCAGGACCCGGCGGGCGGTGTCCAAGGTGAAGCCGGCGCGGGCCAGGGCGGCCAGATCGCGTTCGTGGCGTTCGCGACGCTGCTCGCCCTCGCGCATGGGGCCCAGACGCCGGCGGCGGGCGAACCGACAGGCCGCCGCGAATTCCGCGGCGTCCGCGTCTTCGCCGTCTTCTTCCGTCAGCGCCGTCTGAACGATCTCCCCGTCGACGCCTTTCTCGCGCAGCTTCAGGGCAATCCGCCGGGCTGACTCGCCCTGGCGGCGCAGACTGGCGGTCCGTCCGGCGGCGTAGGTGCGATCATCGATCAGGCCGGCGCGCAGAAACCTGGCGATAATCTCGTCAACCCAGACGGTCGCGGCATCGGGCTCGCACCGGTTCTCGCGGGCGGCCTTGTCGACCCGCCGCAGCAGAACCCGCCGCAGACCTTCCGCCGAATTCGCATAGCGCTCGAGATAGTGCAGGGCCGCCTTGTTCAGGGTCTCGGCGGTGAGCGGGCGCTGTTTGCCGGAACGCTGTCGGGCGGGGCGTCTGGGTCTCTCCATGGGCGCAGACTAGCACGCCGCTCAGGAGGCAGTTCGACAGCGGAAATAAGGGATTGGCGAATCGATGTTGCCCGCTTGCGGGTTCACGTTGACATTCGCATGAGCGGCAGGAAATATCGCCGTTTTTCCAACCGACCGGGGCCCGAGGTGGGCCCCTGACAGCAGAGGAGGACACCGTCGTGGTAACCAGCGTGATGCCGACCTATGGCCGGATCGACATCGCCTTCGAGCGGGGCGAGGGCCCCTATCTCTACACCCACGACGGACGACGATATCTCGACTTCGCATCCGGGATCGCGACCAACTCAATCGGCCATGCCCATCCGCAGCTTGTCAAAGCGATCGCCGACCAGGCGGCCCAGGTGATGCATGTGTCGAACCTCTACCGCATTCCGGAGCAGGAGCGCTTGGCCGACCGGCTGGTCGCGACGTCGTTTGCCGACACGGTCTTCTTCTGCAATTCCGGCGCCGAGGCGCTGGAAGGGTCCATCAAGGTTGCGCGCCGCTATCAGTTCCATATCGGTCAGCCCCAGCGCACCAGGATCATCTGCTGTTCCGACGCTTTTCACGGGCGCACGATGGCAACCCTGTCGGCGACCGACAAGGAGGCGTATCGCGAGGGTTTCGGGCCGCGTGTTCAGGGTTTCCGGCACGTCGCGTTCGGCAACCTGAATGAGATGCGCGCGGCGGTCGATGACGAAACCGCCGCCATTCTCGTCGAGCCTGTCCAGGGGGAAGGCGGCGTTCATGCCGCTCCGCTCGACTATCTGAAAGCGCTGCGCGAGATCGCCGATGAGTTCGGCCTGCTGCTGATCTTCGACGAGGTGCAATGCGGGGTCGGGCGTACGGGCAAGCTCTGGGCCCATGAATGGTCCGGCATCGAACCCGACATCCTGGCGTCCGCCAAAGGCCTTGGCGGGGGATTTCCGGTTGGAGCGATCCTGGCCAGCGAGAAGGCGGCATCCGGCATGAAGCCCGGCCTCCACGGCTCGACCTATGGCGGGAACCCGCTGGCGATGGCGGCGGCCAATGCGGTTCTCGATGTGGTCCTGGCACCGGGCTTCCTGGACCACGTCGACGCCGTTGCGCGGGACTTCTGGAACCGGCTGCTGGCGCTGCCCGGCCGCTATCCGGTGTTGATCGAAGAGGTGCGTGGAGCCGGCCTGCTGCTCGGGCTCAAGTGCGTGGTGCCAAATACCGATCTTCAGACCGAGCTGCGGGAGTCCCAGCAGATGCTGGCGGTCGGAGCGGCCGACAACGTCCTGCGTCTGTTGCCGCCGCTCACCATCGATACGCAGCATGTGGCCGAGGCGGTCGAGAAGATCGAAGCCGCCTGCGCCAGGTTGGCCCGCCATGCCGCTTGACCACGGCAGCAAACCGGAGCGCGGTGACGTGAGGCATTTCCTCGACCTGGATGAGATCTCGCCCGATCGGTTGCGAGACATGATCGAACTGGCAAAGGCCTATAAGAAGGGTGAGGGCTTGGCCGAGCGACCGCTCGAGGGCAAGATTCTCGCCTTCATCTTCGAAAAACCGTCGACCCGGACCCGGGTTTCTTTCGAAGCCGGCATGAAGCGTCTCGGCGGCGAGGTCATCATGCTGAACGGGTCCGACCTTCAGCTGGGCCGCGGCGAGACGGTGGCCGACACCGCGCAGGTCCTGTCGCGCTATGTCGACGCGATCATGATCCGAACCTTCGCGCACGAGACGCTTCTCGAGTTGGCGCGCAACGCCAGCGTGCCGGTCATCAACGGGCTGACCGATCGGACCCATCCGTGCCAGCTGATGGCCGATGTGATGGCATTCGAAGAGCACCGCGGGCCAATCAAGGACCGTGTCATTGCCTGGTCAGGGGACGGCAACAACATGGCCAGTTCCTGGATCCAGGCGGCGATCCAGTTCGATTTCCAGCTCCGGATCGCGTGTCCGGCCGAGCTGCCGCCGCCGGCCGAGGTTCTGGCCTGGGCCCGAGACCGCGGCGGGCGGATCGACGTGCTCCAGGACCCGGAAGCCGCCGTCGTCGGCGCCGACGCGGTGGTGACGGACACCTGGGTCTCCATGGGGGACGAGGACACCAACCGCCACAATCTGTTGGCCCCTTATCAGGTGAACGACCAGTTGATGTCCAAGGCGGATCCGGACGCCGTCTTCATGCACTGTCTGCCCGCACACCGGGGCGAAGAAGTCACGGCGGAGGTGATCGACGGGCCGCAGTCGATCGTCTTCGACGAGGCTGAGAACCGGATGCACAGTCAGATGGCCATCCTGACCTGGTGCCTGTCGGAGTCGCGATGAGAGACCGCGAAGCGCTGTTCGAAAGCACAGGCCGCGACGACCTCATCCTGCCTTTCCAGATCGATCCTTACGGCCTGCGTGGGCGTCTGGTCCGATTGGGGGCGGTCTCGGATGCCATTCTGGCGCGCCACGGGTACCCGGATCCGGTGGCGGCCATGCTGGGCGAAACCATGGCGCTCGCGGTCTGCCTGGCGGGCTCGCTGAAATACGAGGGCGTGTTCACCCTGCAGACCAAGGGCGACGGGCCGATCAGCCTGCTGATGGCCGACGTCACGACCGATGGTGCGATCCGGGCCTACGCCACCTTCGACGAGGAGAGGGTTGCTGCGGTCGCGCCAAGCGCGGTTGTCGAGCGCTCGGTGCCCAGGCTGCTGGGCGGCGGGTATATCGCCTTCACCGTCGATCAGGGCAGCAGCACCGACCGCTATCAGGGGATCGTCGAGCTCTCCGGCCAGACGCTGTCGGAATGCACTCATGCCTATTTCCAGCAGTCCGAACAGCTGGGCACCGGCGTGAAGATCGCCGCCGCTCGGGTCGGCGACGCCTGGCGGGCGGGCGGCATCATGGTTCAGCGCATGCCCTACTCGCGCGATCTGCCGGGCCGTCCGAGCGAAGACGACTACGAGGAACTGTGGCGCACCGCCGTTACGCTGAAGAGCAGTGCCCGGTCGAACGAGCTGGTCGGCGACGATGTGACCCCGGACCAGTTGCTCTACCGGCTGTTCCACGAAGAGGGCGTGCGGGCCTACGAGGCGAACCGGGTGACCGATAGCTGCCGTTGCTCAAGCAGCCGGGTCGAACGGGTGCTCTCGTCCTTGAGCGTTCAGGATCTTGAAGATCTCAAGGTCGACGGCCAAGTCGTGGTGACGTGTGAGTTCTGCAAACGCGAATGGCGCTATGACGATGCCGCGCTCAAGACCGTTCGCACCGAACAGGAAAGCCCGCGCGTCTGACATCCAACCCATGAGAGGTGCCATGACTCTGGATCGGCGAAGCTTCATGACGACCGCGCTGGCGGCCACGGGCCTTGTCGGATTGTCGGCCTGCACCACACCCAACCCGGCCCCGATCTATCCCGATCTGACGTTCCAGGGCCGGCCGCCGCTGCGCCTGAACGTCGCCGACCTGCAGATCATCAATGAAGTCGTGCCGCCGCTGGCGGCGCCCAATGTCGAGCATCTGGCTCCGGTGGCACCGGCGGCGGCGGTCGAACGCTGGGCGGCCGATGTCCTTCAGCCGGCCGGGGCGACGGGCAGGGGCATTCTGGCCATTCGCCAGGGCAGCATCATCGAGGAGAAGTTGGCGCCCACCGGCGGCGTGAAGGGCTTCTTCACGATCGATCAGTCCGAGCGCTATACCGCGACCATCGTCGCTCAGCTGGATCTGTTCGACGGCGCCAACCGTCGTGTCGGCGAGGCCAGGGCCGAGGCGACGCACTTCGTGACGATCGCCGAGGACGCCTCGCTGACCGAGCGCGAGGCCCTGTGGTACGGGCTTGTCGAGAAGGCGGCACAGGATTTCGCGGTCACGATGGAAGAGACGATCCGTCAGGAACTGGCGCCGCACTTGCGCTGAATCCGCCAGTGCGGGCGCCTCGGCTAGGGCGCCTGTCCGCTCAGGCCGTCGCGGTCTTGGCCCAGGCGATCAGGTCCGTCATGAATTCAACGCAGGCCGCCAACTGGTCGATCTCGATGAACTCGTCGGCCTTGTGCGCCTGCTCGATGCTGCCGGGCCCGAAGATCACCGCCGGTATCCCGGCCCGCTGGTAGGTTCCGGCCTCGGTTCCGAAGGAAACCACCCCCGACTGGTTCAGGCCGGCGAGCTGGCGGACCAGCGCCTCGGCGGCGGAGTCATGGTCCGGGTCCAGACCGGGCGCATCAACCAGTTTCACGTGCTCGAAGCCGGTATGCGGCGCTACGGAGCGCAGCGCGGGCAGAAGCGCCTGCTCACAGTGCTCGTAGATCCGGCGTTCGTAGACGTCGCCGTCGTCGCTGGGCAACAGCCGCATGCCCCAGGTGATGTCGCAGAATTCGGGGATGATGTTGTGCGCCGTCCCGCCGTCGATGATGCCGACGGTCAGGGTCGAGTAGGGCGGGTCGAAGGGGCTGCCGGCGATCGGACGGGTCGCGATCTCCTGGCTGAGATCGTCGATGAAGGCAACCATCCGGGCGGCCGCCGTCACCGCGTTCGCACCGTACCGCGGGTCGCTGGAGTGGCCCGGGACGCCGGTCACCCGGGTCTTGTAGATCCGCGTTCCCTTGTTGCCGCCGATCAGCTTCATTTCCGTCGGCTCGCCGACAATCACCGCCCGGGGCCTCGGCAGGTTCTGCACCACGTCGGCGACGATGCGCTTCACGCCCAGACAGCCGACCTCCTCGTCGTATGAGAAGGCGAAATGGATCGGCACCGCGAGGTCCGCGTCCCGCATCGCCGGGGCGAGCGACAGCGCTGTCGCGACGAACGCCTTCATGTCGCAGGTGCCACGGCCGAACAGCCGTCCGTCACGCCGTTCCATCCGGAACGGATTGCTCGACCAGTCCTGGCCGTCGACCCGCACGACGTCGGTATGGCCCGACAGCACGATGCCGCCCGGGATGTCGGGGCCCAGCGTCGCCCACAGGTTTGCCTTGCGCCCGGAGTCGTCGAAGGTGAGGCGGGCGTCGACGCCGAGATCGCCGAGATAGGATGCGACGGCGTCGATCAGGTCAAGGTTCGAGTTCCGGGAGGTCGTATCGTAGGCGACAAGCCGGCCGGTCCAGTCGATCGCGCGTTCGAGGGCTTCGGCGGCTGGCCCGGTCATTGGGGATGCCTCCACGGGCAAAATTGGAACTCAAGATCCCGTCGATGTAACACGCCGGAGGATTGCGGCAAGCCGGCGGACGCCCGACGCGGCGAGCCCGTCAGCCCAATCGACCCGTCATGAGCGGCCGTCGGCACGGCCCAAAGAGACACGCCGCGGCCAACAGGACGCCCGACACCGCGGCAATCATGCCGGCAGCACTGACCGCGTGATCGGCGCCGAGCCAAAGCGGACCGTATCCGGCCAGGACGTATCCCAGAATCGCGGCCGTGGCGGCGATCAGCGCGCTCAGCGCGACCTGGTGACCGAGACGGTCGGTCATCAGCCGGGCGGTCGCCGGCGGGCAGACGAACATGGCGATCGCGATGATCGACCCCACGGCGTCGAAGGCGGCGACCGCAGCGAGGGCTGCGCCCACCACGAGGGCGATGCTGACGGCTCGGGTCGGCACACCGATGGAGTCGGCGAAGCCCGGATCGAAGGTCGAGATCGCCAGTTCCTTCCAGAACAGGCCCATTGCGACCGTGATCACCGCCAGGACTATCGCGAGGCGCGGCAGCTGGGGTGGCAGATCGGCCAGTGCCCTGGGGTCAAGCAGCGAGCCCCAGCCGGTGGCGTCGAACCAGATCAGGCTTTCCAGGCTGCCGTAGAGCGCATGGTCAACGTCGAGGTGGACGCCGCTGGTGTCGGACTGCTCGAGCAGCAGCACCCCGATGGCGAACAGGGCGGTAAACACGACACCCATGGCCGCTCCCGGCTCGACGCGGCCGAGGCGCTTGATGATTTCGATCAGGACGACCGCCACGACGGCCGCGGCGGCGGCACCGATCATGATCGGCCAGGCGGATACGGTGCCGGTGAGAAGGAACGCCACAACGATCCCCGGGAGCACGACGTGGCTGATGGCGTCGCCGATCAGAGCCTGCCGCCGCAGCAGCAGGAAATTCCCCGGCAGCGCGCAGGCGACCGCCGCCAATGTGCCGATCAGGATCGGCGGTAGGCTCAACTGGACGAATTCGGCGTCCATCACGTCGCGAGCCCCATCACGTCGCGAGCTCCGGACGGGGCAGGTGCGAGTCCAGGTGAGCGACCTGGTCCGGTGTCAGCAGTTCGTCGATCGGAGTCAGTCCGTCGTAGCGGTCGAGGACCGGGTCATCGGCCGCCAGGCGCTGGGCCGCCGCCCAGCGGGCCTCGTCAAGCTGGGCGCGGGCGGCGGCTTCCCGCCCGTCATCGGTGAGGACGCCGTCGCCTCGGATCAGGCCGGTCCGGCCCAGGACGCTGAGTGTCAGCCGGTCATAGATCGGCTCGCCCCGCGCCAGGGCGCGCAGACCCTGACGTCGATGGACGCGATGCTGAAACCGCCTGTGCCGGAGCATGGATGCGAGGATTCCCCGCGTCGGCGAGGCGACCAGCGAGACTGCGAAGCCACTGAACGCCACCAGGACGATGACCGGTCCGGTCGGCAGGTCGGCGGCGACCGATGACAGGGCGGCACCCAGATAGCCTGAGGCACCACCGATGCCGGCGGCGATCAGCACCAGGCGGTCGACCCGATCGGTCCAGAACCGGGCGGCGACCGGCGGGACGATCAGCATGGCGACGATGAGGATCAGTCCGACCACCTTCAGTCCGATCACCGTCACCAGGAGGGCGAGCCCCATCATCGCGAGATCGGTCCGGTTCACATCGATGCCGATCGCGCTGGCATGTTCGGCATCGAATGCCACCATCGTCATCGGCCGTCGCAGGGCGAACACCAGGGCCGCGGCGACGGCTCCGGCCAGCGCGATGCTGACGGATTCCTGGAGCAGCATGCCTGCGGTCGATCCGAGCAGAAAGCTCTCCAGCCCGGCCGGTCGACCCGATGTCAGGGTCTGGATGACCGTCAGGAGAACGACGCCAAGCCCGAACGAGACCGAGAGCACGGCGCCGATCGCCGCGTCTTCGCCGAGCCGTGTGCGGCGGCTAATCCAATGGACCAGCCACAGGCCGAGAGCGGATGAGCAGGCGGATCCGAGCACCAGGCCCGGCAACCAGCGTCCGTCGCCGCCGATGGCGACCATCACCATGAAGGCGATGGCGACCCCGGGCAGGGTTGCATGGGTGATGGCGTCGGAGATCAGCGCGCGCTTGCGCAGGAAGATGAAGGCTCCCGCGGCGCCGGCGGCCAGGCCCAGCAGCCCGGCTCCGACGGTGACGATGGCGGAGTTATATCCGGCGCGCAGGGTGACGGCATCGACGAAGAGCTCGAGCGGATCCATCGATCCGGATCAGGCGGTCTGAAGGCGCAGCTCGTCGATCTGGCTGGTGGCGAGGCGACCGCCATAGGTCGCTTGCAGCGCGTCCGGGGTGAAAGCGTCCTCGATCGCACCCTCGGCGACCTTGCGCATGTTGATGAGCAACACACGGTCGAAGTACTCGGCGACCGTGGACAGGTCGTGATGGACGCAGACCACGGTCTTGCCGCCGGCCTTGAGATCCCGGAGCACGGCCACGATCGCGCGTTCGGTGGCCGCATCGACCCCGGCAAAGGGCTCGTCCAACAGGTAGAGGTCTGCGTCCTGGGCCAGGGCCCGGGCGAGAAAGCCCCGCTGTTGCTGGCCGCCGGACAACTGACCGATCTGGCGGTCGGCGAAATCCGTCATGCCGACCCGTTCGAGGCAAGCCATCGCCTGGGCGCGATGCCGCGCGGCCGACGGTCGGAACAGGCCGATCGTGTCGTACAACCCCATCAGCACCACATCGATGACGCGGACCGGGAAGTCCCAATCGACCGATGCGCGCTGCGGGACATAGGCGACCCGTTCCCGTACCCGGGTCAGCGGTTTTCCGAAGAAGCCGACATCACCGGAAATGCAGGGCACGATGCCGAGCGTGCTGCGCAGGAAGGTGGACTTGCCGGCACCGTTCGGTCCGACGATCGCGGTCATTGTGCCTTCCGGAAAAACCGCATCGATCGAGAATATCGCCGGCTTGCCGCCGTAGGACACGGTCAGGCCCCGCACGTCCAACGGGGTGGTGGTGTTGGCCGGGCGCTGGTGGCGGCCGCCATCGGCCCTCAAGTCGACAACCGGTGCCATCGTTCAGGACCCCGCTGCTAGCCGGCCGTTCATGCCGCGCGCCGGGGACGTGCCACCCAAGGCGCCGGTGACGGTCGTGGCGTTGTGGTCGATCATGCCGATATAGGTGCCCTCGTAGGTGCCGGCCGGGCCCATGGCGTCGGAAAACAGCTCGCCGCCGATCGCGACCGTATGGCCCCGGGCGGCCGCCCCTTCGATAAGGGCACGCACGTTGCGATCAGACACGGAGCTCTCGACGAAAACGGCCGCGATCCGGCGCGCCACCAGGAGGTCGACGAGCTCTTCGATCCGGCGCAGCCCGGCCTCGGACTCGGTCGAAATGCCCTGAATGCCAAGGACCTCGAAGCCGTAAGCCCTGCCGAAGTAGTTGAAGGCGTCATGCGCAGTCACGAGGACGCGCTGCGCTGAGGGAACCGTTGCCAGCACGTCGCGCCCATAGCGCCCGAGTTCGGCGATATCGCCGAGATGCGCGTCCGCCTCAGCGCGGTAGGCATCGGCGCCCGCCGGATCGGCTTCGATCAACGCGTCACGCACCCCGCCGACGACATCGGCCCACAGCGCCGGGTCCATCCAGACATGGGGGTCGAACCGGCCGGCGTAGTCGTCATGGGCGATCCGGCTTTCCTCGGCAACCGATTCGCCGACCGCGATCACGGTCCGGCGCTTTGCGAGGTCGAGCAGAAACTCTTCAAGCTGGGCTTCCAGATACAGCCCGTGCCACAGCACAAGGTCAGCGCGCAGCATGTGCGCGATATCGCTGCGGGTCTGGCGATAGGCATGCGGGTCGATGCCCGGTCCCATCAGCGCCCGCACCGCGACTCGATCCCCGCCGACCTGCCGGACCGCATCGGCGATCATGGAAGTCGTTGCGACCACTTGCAGTTTCTCATCCGCGACGACGTTGCCCGGGCGGCCCGTCGCCGCCACGGCCAGGATCGCCAGAACCGCGATCACCAGTTTTCTCACCATCGGACGGCGGCCATCGGACATTTCGGATCCCGTCGCGGATAACAAATGCAGGGTCGTTTCAAATTAGGTGGACCGACTGTCAATGTTAGTCAAGCCTAAATTGATTTCGACTCTGCAAGTCAGTACTGTCGCCGCGGTGCCGGGCCAGAGAGTTTATGACGGAACTTAAGAAAACCAGATCGGTCGAAGATCACGCGCAGACGTTCCGGCGGCTGCGCGACGAACACGCGCGCGAAGTGACCGAGGACTATGTCGAGATGATCGCCGATCTGATCGAACAGGACGGTGAGGCCCGGGCGGTCGCGCTGGCGGAACGGTTCGGCGTGACCGCGGCGACCGTGAACAACACAATCAAGCGCCTGGAGCGTGACGGCTATGTCACCAGCAAGCCGTACCGCGCGATTTTCCTGACCGATGCGGGCAGGGCGCTCGCCGAGAAGTGTCGGGACCGTCATCGCCTCGTCTGCGACTTCCTGATCGCCATTGGTGTCACCCATGACGTTGCGGAGGCCGATGCCGAGGGGATCGAACACCATGTGAGTGATGCGACCCTGGATGTGTTCCGGGCGTTCATCAATCGGCGGGACGATTGACCGGACTGGATGGTCGCGGGCCTCGACGGGACTACATGGTGGCGCTACATCCCAGTCTGACCAAGACGAGTCTGTCGTGAGTGTGTCCACACCAAACGCCGCCCGGTCGCAACGTCGGCCGAACGATCGCCCGCCGGGCAAGGACCTGCGTATCCTGCGCCGGGTCGTCGGGCTGCTGGCGCCGTACCGCTGGCGGGTCGTCGGGGCCGTGCTCGCGCTCCTAACCACGTCGCTGGCCACCCTGGCACTGGGTCAGGGGCTGCGGATCCTGATCGATGACGGGTTCACCGGCGATGATCCGGCGACCCTGGACCGGGCGCTGGCGTTGCTGATCGGCTTGTCCGTCGTTCTCGCCGCGGGGTTCTTCAGCCGCTACTACCTGGTCTCCTGGCTCGGCGAGCGGGTGGTCGCTGATTTGCGCAATGCGGTGTTCGAACGGATCGTAGCCCTGCATCCGGGGTTCTTTGAGATCACTCGTACGGGCGAGGTGCTCTCAAGACTGACCACCGACACCACACTGCTGCAGACCATTATCGGCTCAAGCGCATCCATGGCCCTGCGGAACACGCTGGGCCTGGTGGGCGGGCTCGCGATGCTGTTTTTCACCAACGTCAAGCTGGCCGGACTCCTGCTGCTTGTGGTTCCGGCCATCGTGCTGCCGATCCTGCTCATCGGTCGACGGGTCCGGGCATTGTCCAGGGCGTCGCAGGACCGGGTGGCCGATGTCGGCTCGTTTGCCGAAGAGAGCTTTAATGCGATCCGAACAGTTCAGGCCTTCACCCACGAGGCCGAAGACCGCCGTCGGTTCGCGGGTGAGGTGGCGAACGCCTTCAGCACGGCAATCCGGCGCGTTCAGTTGCGCGGCCTGCTGTCGGCGGTGGTGATCCTTCTGGTGTTCTCGGCGGTCGGCTTCGTCCTTTGGGTCGGCGGCAACGACGTGCTGAAGGGCCAAATGACCGGTGGCGAACTGGCCGCGTTCGTGTTCTACGCGGCGATCGTGGCGGTGTCGGTCGGCGTTATTTCCGAGGTCTACGGCGAGTTGCTGCGGGCCGCCGGCGCGACCGAACGACTGGTCGAACTGCTCGAGGTTGAACCGGAGATCCGCTCGCCGGAGAACCCGACACCGCTGCCGGTCCCGTCGGTGGGCCAGGTGGTCTTCGAAGGCGTCTCGTTTCGCTACCCGTCCCGCACCGAAACGTCGGCTCTGGAAGCCATCTCGCTGGCAGTGGCCCCAGGCGAGACCGTGGCGCTGGTTGGGCCGTCCGGTGCCGGCAAGACGACGGTCTTTCAACTGCTGCTCCGGTTCTACGATCCCCAGAGCGGGCGCGTGGTGGTCGACGGGGTTGAGAGCCGGGCGGCGGATCTCCAGGATCTGCGCCGCCGTATTGCCCTGGTCTCTCAGGACCCCGTGGTGTTCGCCACCAGTGCTATCGAGAACATCCGCTACGGCAATCCGGGCGCCGATGACGCGGCGGTCATCGCCGCCGCCAGGGATGCCGCGGCCCATGATTTCGTCTCGGCCCTTCCCGACGGCTACGCGACGTTTCTCGGCGAGAAGGGTGTGCGATTGTCCGGCGGCGAACGTCAGAGGATCTCGATTGCACGCGCGCTCTTGAAGGATCCGGCAATTCTGCTCCTGGACGAGGCGACGAGTGCCCTCGACGCGGAGAATGAGCGCGTCGTCCAGGAGGCGCTCGAACGGTTGATGGTGGGGCGCACCACACTGGTCATCGCCCACCGTCTCGCCACCGTGGTGCGCGCCGACAGGATCTTTGTGATGGATCGTGGGCGCATCGTCGATTCCGGCAGCCACAGCGACCTGATGCGAAGCAGTCCGCTGTATCGGCGTCTCGCCGAACTGCAGTTCGCCCAACCCAGCCCTGGCCTGCCGGACTCCACGGCCGCGCAATGACGCGCTGGCCCGCTGCCGTTGCCGCAATCGGGGCGCTCTTGGTCGCGATCTCGGTCTGGCGCCTGGAGGCCGTGAAGCGTGGCCTCGACATCACACATCACGATGTTGCAGGCATCCCGGTGACGGTGCACAGCCTCGCCGAGACTCCGCTGGGGCCTCCGGTGGTGATCGCGCACGGGTTTGCCGGCTCGCGCCAGATCATGCAGTCGTTCGCCATCACCCTGGCCCATAACGGTTACACGGCGGTCAGCTTCGACTTCCAGGGCCATGGCCGAAACCCGACACCGCTCGGCGGGGATGTGACCGACGAAAGCGGCGCCACCGAGCGGCTGTTGGCGGACATGGCCACGGTCGCCCGCCATGCCCGGGATCTGACCGACCAACAACGGATCGCCATTCTTGGCCATTCCATGGCGTCCGACATCGTCGTGCGCTACGCGACCCGCGACCCGGAGGTCGCGGCGACGGTCACCGTGTCGATGTTCTCGCCCGCCCTGACCGCCGAACATCCGCGCAATCTGCTTGTGGTTGTCGGTGCACTTGAATCCGAGCGCCTGAAGGCGGAGGGCCTGCGGGCCGTGGAACTGGCCCATCCGGAGACCGATCCGGTGCCGGCTCGGACCTATGGCGCGTTCGCGGACGGCAGTGCCCGACGCGTTGCGTTTGCCCCGGGGGTCGAGCATGTCGGGGTGCTGTTCTCCGCCGCGACCCTGGACGAGACGGTGACCTGGCTGGACCGGGTTTTCGAGCGCGAGGGGACGGGTGCGCTGGCGGTTCGCGGACCGTGGATCGCGCTGCTGGTCCTGGCCGTCGGACTGCTGGCCTGGCCGATGGCGCGGGTGCTGCCCCGGGTCAGTGATCCGCCGCTCGGGGCGACGCTGGCCTGGCGGCCGTTTCTGATGGTCGTCGCCATCCCGGCCGTGCTGACACCCTTGGTTCTGTGGAAGGCGCCGACGGATTTCCTGGCCATGCTCGTCGGCGACTATCTGGTCGCGCATTTCGCGCTGTTCGGTGCGATACAGATCGTGTGCCTGCGGTTTCTCGGCCACCGGTTCAAGACGGCTTCCCCGAGCGGCCCCCTGGTTCTTGCCTGCGCGCTGTCCGTCGCCTACGGCGTCGGCGCCGTGGCCCTGGTCCTCGACCGCTACTTCACAGCGTTCGTCCCCACCGGGGATCGGCTGCTGCTGGCGGCGCTGATGGCGGTGGCCATGTTCACCTACTTCGCGGCCGACGAGTGGGCGGCCAGGGGCGGGCGTCGCGACTGGGCGCGCCTGCTGGTCAGTCGAGCGGTTTTCCTGATCTCGTTGCTGGCGGCCGTCGCGCTGAATCTGCAGGACCTGTTTTTCCTGATCATCCTGATCCCGATGATCCTGGTGTTCTTCGTGCTGTATGGAGCGCTCGCCAGTGCCGCCAATCGGCGCACCGGCCATCCGATGGTCGGCGCGTGCGTCAGTGCGGCCGCACTCGCCTGGGCGGTGGCGTCGGTGTTTCCGATCCTCGCGGCGGGGTGATCTCGGCCGGATCCGGTTTAGCCGCGATGTCCGAGCATGCGGCTGCCGGCGGCCTCGATCAGGGCGTGCAGATCGACGTCCATGCGTGCCACCTCATAGTCCTTGTCGATCGCCAGGGACGCTGCCCCGTGCACGAACGTCCAGAGCATCACCGAAACCTGCAGACTGTCGGCAGCCTCGTTGGTCGATCCGATGAAGCTGGCAACCTCGGAGATCAGCACGTCGAAGCATGCGTGACCTACGCTCTTCACGGCGTCATTGCCTTTCACATCCGGGGTCGACCCGAACATCAGCTTGAACGTTTCCGGATTGGCGAGCGCGAAATCGACATAGGTCTTTCCGATCGCACCGATCCGCCCGGTCGAGCCCAGCGGATGCTGATCGCGGGCTGCTTCCATCTGACGGGTCATGTCCTCGAAACCACTCTTGGCGACATGGCTGAGGATGTCCTGCTTGTCCGCGAAGTGCTTGTAGGGTGCGGCGGTGCTGACACCGAGCGACTTGCAGGCTTCGGCGATCGAGAAATCGCCAACGCCGTCGCGCTCGATCAGCGCCTGCACCGTCTGGACCAGCGCCTCTTCCAGGTCGCCGTGGTGGTAGCCCGCTTTTCGTTTCATCCGGCCAAGTGCCGCCATCATATCAACCATCGACTGCCAATCGCGGTCCGGTTCTTGACAATAAAGTTAGTGCTTCTAACTTAAGTTAGCGTCGCTAATATACAAGATCGGACTACGCTATGGATACTCGCGATCGGGCCCTTGCATCTTCCGAAAACGCCCGTGCCCTGCCGGCGCGCGTCAAGGACGGCGTCATCGTGCTGTTGGCCGTGGCGACGGTGGGCGGTCTGCTCGCCGGGCTGACCGGTGTCCTGCACGCCCGCGCGGACGGAGACCAGGCCGCGGTCCCGACCCGCCCTGTGGCCGTGCGCACGATGCGGGTCGAGCGCCAGGACACGGTCGAGCGCCGCGAGGTCTATGTCGGTCAGATTGAAGCCGCGCGGGCCAATCGGGTCGCCTTCGAACTGTCTGGCACAATCGCCGAGGTCCTGGTCGACGAAGACGATACCGTGCTCGAGGGCGACGCGATCGCGCGACTCGATACGGCGATGCTGGACGCCAGCCGGGCCGCACTGGTCGCCGAGCGGGCGGCCCTGGACGCCGAGGTTGAGCTCGCGCGGTTGACGATGAACCGTCGAGAGGAGTTCAACCGCCTGGGCTATACCAGTGCCCAGACCTACGACGAAGCCCGGCTCGAGCACGACCGCAGCAACGCCCGCCGGCGGCAGGTCGTCGCAGCGATCCGGATGGTCGATGTCGATCTGCGCAAGTCGGTTCTGCGGGCGCCGTTCGACGGCCGGGTGACGGTGCGCCATCTCGACGACGGGGCGATTGTCACGCCGGGTGCGGCGGTCCTGGACCTGATCGAGGACTCCCGGCCGCAGCTTCGGGTCGGTGTGCCCGAGGATGTGGCGGCGGACCTCGGTGTCGGTGAGGTGCTGGCGGCGGACACCTCGACCGGCCCGGCCCGGGGAACGGTCACGGCGATCCGCGCTGACATCGATCCCAGAACCCGCACACGCATTGTTCTGCTGGACCTCGACGCGCGGGATGTGGTGTTCGGCTCAACCGCTGAGGTCCTGTTTCCTCGCCCGCTGGCGATCGCCGGTTTCTGGATTCCGATGACCGCGCTCCGGGAGAGTGGCCGCGGCCTGTGGAGCGTGCTGTCGGTCGAAAGCGGACGGGATCCCCTGGTGGTCGGCAGCGAGAGCGTTGAGGTGCTGTTCCTCGACGGCGAGCGCGCCTTCGTTCGCGGTACGCTGGCCGATGGCATGGAGATCGTCGCCGGCGGCACCCACCGACTGGTTCCGGGCAGCGAGGTCACCCGGCTCGCCGAGGAGGGCTGAGGATGTTCTCCCTGTTCTACCGTGAACGCCGGCTGACGGTGCTGGCAGTCCTGGTTCTGGTTTCGGCCGGTGTTTCCAGTTTCCTGACGATCGGGCGTCAGGAGGATCCGACGATCACCAACCTGTTCGCCACGGTCGTGACCCCCTATCCGGGGGCGGAGCCAGCCCGTGTCGAAGCCCTGGTGACCGAAAAGATCGAGGAGGAACTGCGCGAGATCGCCGAGATCGAGGTCATCGAGTCAACCTCGCGGGACGGGATCTCCAGTGTCACTGTGGAATTGTCTTCCTTCATCTCGGACACGGAGATCGAGCAGGCCTGGTCGGAGATCCGCGACGCGCTGGCAGATGCGGCTCTCCAGTTCCCTGACGGCGTGCCGGACCCGACATTCGACAATGACCGCACCGGTGCCTACACCGCCATCAGCGCCATTCTGCCGCAGCATGGTGACGTCCCGCCTGCCGTCCTGGCGCGTTTCGCGGAGGATCTGGAAGACCGGCTCCAGGTTCTGAACGGGACCAAGTTCGTGCGCACATTCGGCGCGCCCGTCGAGGAAGTCCTGGTCACGATTGATCCGGTGCGGTTGACGGCAATCGGGCTGACGGCAGCCCAGGTTGCGGCGGCGATCGAGAGCGCCGACACGAAAGTCAGTGCCGGAACCCTGACCGGCCGGCGGAGCGACCTGCTGGTCGAAGTGGCCGGCGAGATCGACGGGCTGGCCCGGATCCGCGATGTGCCGCTGATCTCCTCCGAAAGCGGGCCGCTCACCCGGGTCGGCGATGTGGCGAGTGTGGAGAAGACCGAGAGCGATCCGCCACCGACGCTCGCCCGTGTCGATGGCCGGCCGGCCCTGCTGGTCGCGGCCCGCATGGAGGATGATCTCCAGGTAGACGTCTGGATGGCCCGGGTTCGCGCCGAACTGGACGCGTTCGAGAGCACTCTTCCCGGCGGGCTGGAGCATCGTCTGCTGTTTGACCAGAGTCACTACACGGCCCAGCGCCTGAGCGATGTCGGGCTCAACATGGCAATCGGCATCTCGTTGGTGGTCGCCGTGGTGTTCCTGACAATGGGCGTGCGCGCCGCCATCGTGGTGGCGGTGGTTCTGCCGCTGGTCAGTCTGGCGTCCATCGCCACCCTGAAGTTCCTCGCCGTTCCGATTCACCAGATGTCCGTCACCGGCCTCATCGTGGCGCTCGGGCTGCTGGTCGACGCGGCAATCGTCATGGCGGACGAGATCCGCCGCCGGCTCGATGACGGGGCCTCGCGGCTGGTGGCCGTATCAGGATCGGTGCAGCGGCTGGCCCTGCCGTTGTTCGCCTCCACGGTGACGACGGCGCTGGCGTTCATGCCGATGGCCCTGCTGCCAGGGCCGGCCGGAGACTTTGTCGGATCGATCGCGATCTCGGTGATCGTGATGCTGGTGTGGTCGTTTGTCATCGCCTTGACGCTCACCCCCGCCTTTGCCGGCTGGCTTTTGCCGGCAAAGGATCCGGAGCAGACGTCATCGCAACCGCGCCTCGGCAGTGTCCTGGCGCAGGCCTTCGCGGCCAGCATTCGGCTGTCGCTCCGGCGGCCGGTGCTGTCGATCCTGTTCGCCCTGATTCTGCCGGTTGCCGGCTTTCTCTCGTTTCCGACGCTGACCGCCCAGTTCTTTCCCGGCGTTGATCGCGACCAGTTCTACATCGACGTCGAACTCCCGCCCGGTGCCGCAATCCGCGAGACGGAACGCGCGGTTCTGGAAATCGACAGCCTGCTGGCCGCGGAGACCGAGATCCGGTCTGTCACCTGGGTGATCGGGGAGACCGCGCCATCCTTCTATTACAACATGCAGATGAATCGCGATGGTGCGCCTGGCTTCGCCCGCGCCCTGGTGACGACCCGATCGCCGGAAGCGACGGCGGGGCTGATCGCTCCGCTGCAGTCCCGGTTCGATGCGGCGAGCCCTGACGCCCGCGTCCTGGTGCGTGATCTGGTCCAGGGTCCACCCGTCGGTGCCCCGGTCGAGCTCAGGTTCGTGGGGCCTGATCTCGCCGAACTGCGGCGCATCGGCGACGCGGCGCGTCAGGTCATGGAAGGCGTGCCCGAGATCACGACGGTCCGCACGACGGTGACGGCGGCTCCGCCCAAGCTGGAGTTTCGGCTGGACGAAGACAAGGTCCGCAAGGCCGGCCTCGACCTTCTCGATGTCGCACGCCAGATGGACGCCGCACTCAGCGGTGTCGTCGGCGGTTCCCTGATCGAAGGGACGGAGGAACTGCCGGTGCGGGTTCGGGTCGGCACGGGACAGCGCGGTGACGCGGCGTTCATCCGCAGCTTTGATGTGCTCGGCCCCGAGGCCGGAAACGCCCTGTATGCGGGAATCCCGTTGAGCGCGCTTGGAGACCTTGCGGTCGTTCCGTCGGACAGTCCGATTTCCCGTCGCAACGGGGTCCGCACCAATACGGTTCAGGGTTTCGTCCAGTACGGCGTTCTGCCCGAGGAGGCTTTGGTCAAGGTCCGTTCGGCCCTTGATGCGGCGGAGTTCGAATTGCCGGCCGGCTATCGCCTCGAACTCGGCGGCGACAGCGACGCCCGTTCCGAGACCCTGACCAATCTGCTGTCCCCGATCGGCCTGATCGTGACGCTGACGTTCGCCACCATTGTGCTCACCTTCAACTCCTTCCGCCTGGCCGCGATCGCCCTGGTAGTCTGCGTCCTTTCGGCCGGGCTCTCCATCCTGTCGCCGGCGGTCCTGCAGTATCCCTTCGGCATCCAGGCGGTGATCGGTGTGATCGGGTCGATCGGTGTATCGATCAACGCGGCCATCATCGTGATGACGGCCCTTCAGCAGGACCCGAAGGCCGCGCAGGGCGACCGCGAGGCGATGGCGGATGTCGTTGTCGGGGCCGGGCGACACATCATCTCGACGACCCTGACCACCTTCGGCGGGTTCCTGCCGCTGATCCTGGACGGCGGCGGGTTCTGGCCGCCCTTCGCGACATCGATCGCCGGTGGGGTCCTGCTGTCGACCGTGGTGAGCTTCTACTTCACACCGCCGTTGTTCGCACTGACCTATCGGCGGAAGCCCCCGCCGGAGTCGGTGTCGGCCCCGGTCGCCACCCTGCGGGCCGCCTAGGCCTTGGTCGCCGTTCTGCTCGAACTCTCTGGTCCGGTCTAGCGCCGCCAGAACGCCGGTGTCAGCAGCACCAGGACCGTGAACAGCTCAAGCCGGCCGAGCAGCATGCCGAAGGCGAGCACCCATTTGGCGGCATCGGGAAGCGGGTCGAAGTTCCCGGCGGGTCCGATGACATCACCCAGGCCCGGACCGACATTGCTGATGGCGGTGGCGGCACCGGATATGGCGGTGATCATGTCGAGATCCATGGCCGCAAGCGCCATGGCGAGCAGCCCGAAGCACAGCATGTAGAGAAAGAAGAACCCCATGACGGCGTCGGACACCGCTTCGGGGATCGCCTTGCGGTTATAGTAGGGAATGAAGACACCGTGCGGGCGCAGCAGCCGGGCCATCTGGACCTGGGCGGTCGCGTACAGGACCTGAAAGCGGAAGATCTTGATGCCGCAGGTGGTCGACCCGGCGCAGCCGCCGATGAACATCAGGATCAGCATCACCGTCGCGACGAACCCACCCCAGGCGCCGAAATCGGTGGTCGCGTAGCCGGTTCCGGTCATCACCGAAATCACGTTGAAGGTTCCGTACCGGACCGCGTCGCGCCAGGCGAGCCCGGTGTAAAGCCAGGCCCACAGCGCCACCATGGCCACGGCGACGAACACGATCACCAGAAACCAGCGCACCTGGCTGTCCCGGGCCAGACCGCCACCATCGCCGCGGACCAGGCGCAGATAGTGCACGAACGGCAGGCTGCCGACGATCATCCCGACGACGATGATCCAGTCGATGGCCTGGCTGTTGAAATGGCCGATGGAGGCGTCGCGGGTCGAGTAGCCGCCGGTGGCGATGGTTGTCATGGCATGGGCGACGGCGTCGAATCCGTCCATTCCGGCAAGCCAGAGCGCCACGGTCCACAGGAAGGTTAGGCCGACATAGACGCCGCCGATGCCGCTGGCCAACTGGGCCGCGCGCGGCAGAACCTTGTCGGGCTGGTCGAACGCCTCGGTCTGGAACAGCTGCATGCCGCCGACGCTCAGCATCGGCAGCATGGCCAGTGCCATGACGATGATCCCGACCCCGCCCAGCCATTGCAGCAGGGCGCGCCACAACAGGATTCCCGGCGGCGCGCTGTCGAGGCCGGAGATAACGGTTGATCCGGTGGTGGTGACACCGGACATCGACTCGAAGAACGAGTCAGCGACGCTCATCTCGAGTTCGGAGAACGCGAAGGGAAGCGCGCCGAAGGTCGCGATCGCCAGCCAGCTCAATGTGGTCAAGACGAAAGCCTGACGCAGGCCCAGACGGGCGCCCGACTCCATCCGGGTCGCCAGCATCAGCGACACGCCGATAAACAGCGTGATCGCGGAGGCCCCGAGGAAGACCTGCCAGTCGGGGTGGCCGGTCGCCAGATCGACGGCAGCCGGCACGCACATTGCGGTGGCCAACATCGTCAGGAAAAGGCCGACAATGAAGAAGACCGGTCCGAAATCTATCACGCAAGGCCCGCCGGCGAAGTGACTGCTTCGCCGTGATGATCCGCGATCCCCTGCTGGCTGTCCACCGGCCGGCGGCGTGGTCGTCCCGGCCGGCTCGCGCCTGCGCTATTTGCGGTCGATCAACTGGTAGAACTCGCGCCGTCGGTCGGCATCTTCCTTGAAACAGCCCAGCAGCCGGGTCGTCACCATGCCGACCCCAGGCTTGTGCACGCCGCGGGTGCTCATGCAGTGGTGTTCCGACTCGATGACAACGGCCACGCCTTCGGGTTCGAGCACGGTGTCGATGGCGTGTGCGATCTGCGCGGTCAGCCGTTCCTGGATCTGCATGCGCTTGGCATAGGCATCGACCACACGGGCCAGTTTGGAGATCCCGACGACCTGTCCTTTGGGATAGTAAGCGATCTGGGCCTTACCGATGATCGGCAGCATGTGATGTTCGCAGAAGGACTCGAAGCGGACATCCTTCAACAGGACGATCTCGTCATAGTCCTCAACTTCCTCGAAGGTCCGCGCCAGAATGTCGGCCGGGTCATAGAGATACCCCCCGAACAGCTCTTCGTAAGACTTCACGACCCGTTTCGGCGTGTCGTTCAGGCCCTCTCGGTCCGGATCTTCACCGATGAACTCGATCAGGGTCCGAACCGCCCGTTCCGCCTGTTCCCGGGTGGGACGGGCGCGCGCGGGCGTGACGTTGCCGGCCTCGGAAGTCGCGAGGGCGTGGTCATAGGGGGTCATTGTGGGATCCTTCGCTTCGGGAGGGGTTGCCGCCATGCGGCAGAGCCAGTGGCCGAAAGTCACTTCGTGACGTATGGAATTACGGTTTATACGACTGATATGGCGATCAGATCAAAGAACCTGTGCGTTTTCTCGATAAAGCCTGCGTTACCGGGAAGAGGATCAGTTCGGCCGCCCGGTCTCGTGTGGGCTGTCCAATGAGAACGCCGGGATCTCCACGTCGAATGTCCGCCCGTCCGGCGCTTCCATAGCGTAGCTGCCGACCATCACGCCCGATGGCGTCGTCAGCGGGCAGCCACTGGTGTACTCGAAACTGTCGCCGGGCCGCAGCAGCGGTTGTTCGCCGACAACGCCCGGCCCCCGGACCGCCTGGGTCCGTCCGGCGGCGTCCGTGATCGACCAGTACCGACTGCGCAACTGCACGGTCTGGTCGCTGCCGTTCTCGATCGTGACCTGATAGGCCCAAACGTAGTGGTGCTCTTCCGGCTCGGACTGTGCGTCGAGATAGAAGGGCTTGACGGTCACAGTGATGTCTTCGGTCGTCTGGCGGTACATCTCGGCTTCCCTTGGGCCAACCAGACATAGGCTGTACCCGACAGCCGCCAAGTCAAGCTCGCTTCACGCCTCGGCGATCCGATCGGAACCGGGCGCGGTCGGGGACCGGCGTGGCCTGCGGCTTCAACGGTCCGCGTTGACCGCGCCGGCTCTCCCGATTTCTCCCGGCTTCGATTGTTCATTCGATATCGACGGTCACCCGGCGGTTCAGCGGATCGCGAACCCCATCACCGGTAGGCTGCGCCAGATCCGTTTCGCCGACTGCCCGGGTGCGGATCCGCACATCCGCAACTCCGGCGGTCCGCAAGGCGGCAGCGACGGCCTCGGCGCGCTGGCGTGACAGGTTCATGTTGTAGGGCGATGGTCCGGCGGTGTCGGCATGGCCGACGATCACGACCGGCGTTTCGGACTGCCCGGCTACAGCAATGGCCTTGATCAGAACGGTCTGGGCGGCCTCATCGAAGACCGCGGAGTCGAAGCCGAAATAGATGGTGAACGATCTCGGCGCCGGGGGGTGGCTGGCGGCGTGAGCGGTTGCGGTGCCGCCGTTTCGGCGGTCGGTGCCGGGGGCGGGGCCATCTTGGCACGCATAATGTCGAGCGCGGCGTAGAATGCGGTCCGGCAGGCGGCGATATCCTGCACCTGGTGGTTCTCGGTCTGCTGTTCGACCCAACAGTCGAACTTGCCCTGGGCGTCGGCGGCGGCGGCGGGGACTTTGGAGCGCGCCGAAGCGTTGAGCAGCACCATCAGGTCGGCCCGTGCCTGGGTCATCTCGTCGATCTTCTCGGCCGGCAACCGCCAGTCCGCGAGCTCGAACGGCATGACCGTGTCGCTTTCGGCGGCGGCCAGCCCTTTGCGTGCATAGGTGATGGCGCTCTGCCAATCGTACATCTCGTCGGCTTCGAAGCGGGCCAGTTCCTGATACTCGCGCGCGAGCGCGTTGCTGAACGGTGTGCCCGACGGCTGGACTGTCCGGATCGCATCCACATCGCCGACCCCGCAGCCGGCGAGGCCGACGAGCACGGCGGTCGCCGCGATCTTTTTCATCGTCATCACTTGTCTCCTTGCGCCCCGCGTCCTGCGGGTTCCCCTCGTGGCGTCGTGCGCGACATGCGCCGCGCAGCCGTTCTCGACGACCGACGCGACGACACGAAGGCGGGGTCCGCTTCAATGTGACGGCGATGTGATGATTTCGCGGCTCTGGTGTGCCGAGGGCCCGACCGACGCGGCGCGGTCAATCCGTTGTCAGGCTGATCACCGGTCCGCCGGCTGCCTGGGCATCTTCGGCATCGTGCGTGACCAGAAGGACCGGCAGTCCCCGCGATAGAGCGTGCTCCAGGACGAACCCGCGGATCCGGCCGCGCAGCTCCTGATCGAGGCGGCTGAACGGTTCGTCCAGCAGCGGTGCGCGCGGCTGCGACAACAGGGTCCGCATCAATGCGATCCGGGTGCGCTGGCCGCCCGAGAGTGTGGCGGGATCCCGGTCGCCGTAGCCGGCAAGCTCAGCCTCCGTCAGGGCGTCGGCCACCAGGCGGTCGCGGTCCCTCGGATCGACCGATGGCGGAATGCCGAAGCGCAGATTGTCCTGAACCGACAGGTGCGGAAACAGCAGATCGTCCTGGAACATCAGCCCGATCCCGCGCCGTTCGGGAACCAGATCGAGAACCGATTTCCGATCGACCCGCACGTCGCCTTCGGCGCGGATCACCGGGGACGCGACACCGGCGATGAACGACAGCAACGCCGACTTGCCGGATCCGCTCGGCCCCATGACCGAGGCGACGCTGCCTGGGGAAACCGTCAGCGATATCGGCGCGAACAGCCGCGATCCGTTGATCGACAGGGAAACGCCGTCGACTTCCAGCAACGGGTCAGCCGGTCGTGAACCAGTCGCTTGTCACCGACGACGCCGACACCCCGGTCAGCGTGACTGTGCCGCCGTTCGAGAAAGTGACGGTCGACCCGCCGGAGACGTCTGCCACTGTCCACGTGATCGTTGAGCCGATCTGAATGCGGTCGCCTTGCGCGAAGTTCATGTCGCTGATCGTATCGGCGCCCGATGGCACGAGGAAGGAGAACGTGTCCCCATCGGAGCTGCCGACCATCAGGTCGTCGCCGGCGTTGCCGGCCAGGAAGTCGGCGCCGGCTCCGCCCGAGACGGTGTCGTTGCCCTGGCCTCCGAACAGCGTGTCCGCCGCGGCCCCGCCGGCCAGCGTGTCATTGCCGAGGTTGCCATAGGCGACATCGGTTCCGTTGTTGCCGCTGATGGAGTCGCTGTCCTGGCCGCCGAACAACGTGTCATTGCCGTCGCCGCCCAGCAGCGTGTCCGAGGCAACGTTCCCGAAGATCGAATCGTTCCCGGGGCCGCCGCTGATCTGGTCGCTGCCCTGACCACCGAACAGCGTGTCGGCCGCGGCGCCACCGCTGAGCGTGTCGTTGCCCTGACCACCGAACAGCGTATCGTTGCTGGCGCCGCCGGACAGGACGTCGTTGCCGACATTGCCGTACAGAACGTCGCTGCCGTCGGCACCGTACAGAAAGTCATCGTCAGCATTGCCGATCAGCCGATCGTTGTCGGCGCCGCCGCTGAGCGTGTCGTTGCCCTGACCGCCAAACAGGGTGTCGAGTCCGCTGCCGCCGCTGAACAGGTCGTCGCCCAGGTTGCCATAGGCCACGTCGGCTTCGGTGCCGGCGACCAGCCTGTCATTGCCCCCGCCTCCGGACATGGTGTCGGTACCGGCACCGCCGACAATGCTGTCATCGCCGCTGCCGCTGCCACCGACGATGGAATCATTGCCGGCACCGCCGTTGAGCGTGTCATCGTCAGGCCCACCGGTAACGGTGTCCGCTGCCTCGGAGCCGGTGGCCGTGAGTTTCAGCTGGGTGCCGGAGAACGCGCTGGCGTTGATCTGGACGCCGATCGTGCTGGTCATGCTGACGGTCATGGTCGCCGTCGTATCGGAAAGCGCTGTCCGCGGCAGCGTCATGACATGGGCGGCGTTCGACGAAACGTCGATCGTCGAATAGCCGACAATCGCGTCGATGCTGCCCGAGACCAGTGTACCGGAGGTGATACTAAGGGTATCGGCGCCGCTGCCGGCGGTCACGCCAGTCAGGCCCGTAACCGATGTCGTCACCGTTGCCATGGTTCTCTCCGTTCTGAAGAATATCGGCTTTTTGCCGAGACAACATGCATTTGGCTCATATAGTTAGCAGCTATCCTTCGTGTTGTCATCCGTCTTCAGGACGGCCCTTGCGCGGGCTGGGCAGTTGGCGCATGGTCTGGGGCCGGTCGCGGGTGTAGTTCAGTGGTAGAACGACAGCTTCCCAAGCTGTATGTCGTGGGTTCGATTCCCATCACCCGCTCCATCTTTCCGGATCGGTCTTCTGACCCCGGCGGAGCGGGTTAGCGTTGTGGTCCGCAGCGAGATCGGGGATGTCGATGATCCGCCATGTCAGCCATATGCTTGTCTTTGCGGCTTTTGTCGTCGCGATGGTTTGGACAGGTCCGGCCAGGTCCGCCGAGAGCCGCCCCTGGAGCGCCATCGTCGAGGCGGCCGCCGGTCAACGGGTGCACTTCAACGCCTGGGGCGGTGACCCTCGGATCAACGCCTACGTCGACTGGGTCGGCGACCAGGTACGCGACCGGTTCGACATCGATCTGGTCCATGTGAAGCTGGCCGATACGGCCGATGCCGTCAGTCGCGTTCTGGCTGAGAAGAGCGCCGGCCGTGATGACGGCGGGTCGATCGACCTGGTGTGGATCAACGGCGAGAACTTCGCCGCGATGAAGGCCAACGGCCTGCTGCACGGCCCTTGGGTCGCCGGTGCGCCCAACTTCCGCCACGTCGATGTCGAGGGCAAACCGACGACCGTCATGGATTTCACGGTCCCGACCGACGGTCTTGAGGCCCCCTGGGGTATGGCCCAGTTCAACGTGATCTACGACACGGCCTACGTTCCGGACCCCCCGCGCAGTGCCGCAGCGCTGCTGGACTGGGCGCGGGGCAATCCGGGACGCCTGACCTACACCCAGCCACCGGACTTCCTCGGCACCACGTTTCTGAAGCAGATGCTGTTGATGCTGGTGGAGGATCGCCGAGCCCTGTTCGATCCTGTCGACGAAACACGGGCGTCGGAGGTTACCGGACCGCTCTGGGCCTATCTCGACACCCTCCATCCTCTTCTCTGGCGCGGCGGCAAGGCCTTTCCGGCCAACGCGCCGGCGGCCCGCCGGCTGCCGGCCGATGGCGAAGTGAGCTTCGCGTTCGAGTTCAACCCGTCGCGAGCCTGTGCCGCCATCGTTGCGGGCGAGCTGCCCACGACGGTGCGCACGTTCGTGTTCGATGGCGGGACCATCGGCAACACCCACTTCGTCGCCGTTCCGTACAACGCTGCCGCCCGCGAGGCGGCCATGGTCGTGGCCGACTTCCTGATGTCGCCGGCTGCTCAGGTGCACAAGCAGGACCCGCGGGTGTGGGGGGATTTCACGGTCCTGGATGTGGCAACTCTGCCGGCGGCGGAGCGGGCCGCGTTCCAGGCCTTGCCGTTGGGGGTGGCGACCCTGTCCCCGGAACAGCTGGGCCCGGTCCTGCCGGAGCCGGCACCGAGCTGGGCGGACTGGGTGGAGGCGGAATGGGAACGCCGGTACGCCGCCGGCCGGTGACCGACGGGCCGTGATCCGCCTGGCGCCGGTTCTCACCATCCTGGTGATGTTGGGCCCGGTGGCCGCGGGGATTGCCGGCACGGTTCTGCCGGCCTTGGGCTGGCTGCCGGCACTGGGCGGCGACCGGCTGTCTCTCGACGCGGCGGCGGCGTTGTTCGCCATGCCTGGTCTGTGGCGCAGCACAGCTCTCTCGTTCGGTGTCGGCCTGGGGTCGACCCTGGTGGCATTCGTCCTGGTCGCCGGATTCGTCGCGGCGGCCCAGGGCACGGGGATGCTGCGTTTGGCAACCCGGCTGATCTCGCCGCTGCTGTCGGTTCCCCATGTGACCCTGGCGATCGGCCTCGCTTTCCTGATCGCCCCCAGCGGATGGATGGTCCGCCTGATGTCGCCTTGGGTCACCGGGTGGGACGGCCCCCCGGACCTGCTGATCATTAATGATCCCCTGGCTCTCAGCCTGGCCGGGGCGCTGGTCCTGAAGGAAGCGCCGTTCCTTTTTCTGATGTTGCTGGTGGCGTCGGACCGAGTCCCCGCCGACCGGATCGTCACGCTCGCCCGTTCCATGGGATACCGGCCGATGACGGCGTGGCTGAAGGGAGTGTTGCCGCAGCTCTATCCGCGGATGCGGTTGCCGATCTTCGCGGTTCTGGCGTTCTCGACCTCGACCGTCGATATGGCCATCGTGCTCGGACCCTCCACGCCCGCCCCCTTGTCGGTTCGTGTCGTGCAGTGGATGAACGACCCCGATCTCGCCTTCCGTTTCCTCGGTTCGGCCGGTGCGCTGCTGCAGGCTCTGGTTACCTTTACCGCCATTGCGACATGGGTGGCCGGTGAGCGCGCGGTCCGGTGGCTTGGACGGCATTGGATCGCGGCCGGCGGTCGCGGAAAAGGTGAGGAGGTTGTCCGGCGAACCATGACGGTCGTGATGTTGGCGGCTCTGGCGCTTTCGATCGGGGCGATGGTGCTGCTGGCGTTCTGGTCGGTTGCGGGCCCCTGGCGGTTCCCCGACGCGCTGCCGGTGAGGCTGTCGCTGGCCGGATGACGGCAGGGCGGTGCGGATCTCCTGTCGGCGGTGCTGACCACGGCCCTCATCGCGATCGCCAGCGCGACGGCGGCGCTGATCCTGGCTGTGGCCTGTCTGGAGAATGAGATCCGCCGCGGTCGGCCACCAAGGGCCGCGGTGGATTGGCTGCTCTATACCCCGCTCTTGGTCCCGCAGGTCGCCTTCCTGTTCGGGATTCAGGTCCTGCTGGTGACCACCCGCCTGGACGGCAGTCCGGCGGCGGTTGCCTGGAGCCACCTGGTGTTTGTGCTGCCCTACGTGTTTCTGTCTCTGGCCGGTCTCTGGCGCCGGTTCGACCGGCGCTTCGTTCTGGTCGGCCGAACGCTGGCGAGATCGCCGAACGACGTCCTGTTCCGCGTCACCCTGCCGATGCTGATTCGTCCGGTGCTCACCGCCTGGGCGGTCGGGGTCGCCGTGTCCGTGGCGCTTTACCTTCCAATCCTGTTTGCCGGCGCCGGCCGGGTCACGACGCTCACGACCGAGGCGGTGGCTTTGGCCTCGAGCGGTGACCGGCGCGTCAGCGCAGCGGTGGGGCTGCTGCAGATCGCCCTGCCCCTGGCGGCGTTCACGCTGGCGCACATTCTGTCCGCCAGGCTGTCCGTTGGGCCCAAGCGATCGGTGCCGGCGGCCGGCTGACAGGGTGTTGAACGGACCGTGACCGGGCAATCCTGTCACAGGACTTGAAAACTGGGCGCAGGGACGCTAAGCCACGCCCTCTAGTTTCCACACCGTTATCGCGCTGCAACAAGACCCGGTCCCCGGTTTGCGTGCGCTCGGTCCGCCGACCGGGACGTTGTCCGTCGGCCGGGCCTCGTATTCACGAGAGAGGAGGTACCGAATGGCCGACAAGCCGCTCGCTGGACGCACTATCGCCATCATGCTTGCCAACGGTTTCGATGAGATCGAGTTCACCGAACCGCAGAAGAAACTGATTGAGGCAGGGGCGACCACGAAAGTGGTGTCGCGAGCCAATGGTCTGGTCAACGGTTGGTACGAAGGCTCCTGGGGCCACTTCTTCCCGGTCGACGTCGACCTCGCCGAGACCCTCGCGGTCGACTACGACGGTCTGGTTGTCCCGGGCGGCGCGCGTTCGGTCGAAAAACTGGCCGAGGATCCCCATGGTCAGCGCGTTCTGAAGGCCTTCATGCGGGCGTCGATGCCGGTTGCCGTGATCGGCGACGCGGGCAAGCTTCTGGCGCTGACCGAAAGCGCCAAGGGCCGCACTGTGACGTCGAGCGAAGAGGTGCGCGGCGACCTTGAAACCGCGGGCGCCAGCTGGGAAGCCAGCCCGTTCGTGGTCGGAGGCGCTCTGGTCACCGCCAATGGCGCCGAGGGCGTTCGGGACGCCATGGAAGCGTTCGTCGCTGTCGTCGATGCCTATGACGGCGAGGACGACGCCAAGGCCGCCTAAGGTACCCGACTTGAGTGCACTGCAGCATTCGCCTGGAAGCGACGCCGATGACCTCTTCGGCGTCGCTTTCGTTTATGCGCACCGCAACTCGACCGATAGACTGAGTCGATGACGAACGAGCTGCCCCGAGCCAACGTCCCGAGCCCCTGTGTCGGCGTCTGTCAGATTGACCGCGAAACACGGTTCTGTCTCGGGTGCTGGCGCTCGATGGAAGAGATCGCCCACTGGTCGCGGTATGACGATCCGACCCGCTTGGAGGTGATTGAGCGGCTGCGCCAGCGCCAGGATGCGGCCGGCGTCAACCGTCGGCGCAGCAACCGTCGGCGGGGCCGCGCGGCCGGCTCGGCGAGCTGAACGCGCGATGTCCGACCTCCTGACCGATCTGCTCACGGAACGCGGTTGCCTGATCGCCGACGGCGCCATGGGCACGAATCTGTTCGCCCTCGGCCTGGAGACCGGTGATTCGCCGGAGCTCTGGAACGTTGAAAGCCCCGAGCGCGTCGCCAAGGTTCACCGCGGGTTCCTGGAAGCCGGTTCCGATATCGTGCTGACCAACAGCTTCGGCGGTACCGCCCACCGGCTGAAACTGCACGGCGCCGACGCCCGGGTCGCCGAACTCAATGCCGCTGCCGCAAGGATCGCGCGTCAGGAGGTTGACCGGTGGTCGGCCGAGACGGGCCGACGCTGTCTGGTGGCCGGGTCGATGGGCCCGACCGGCGAGCTGTTCAGCCCGCTGGGATCGCTGACCCACGATGGCGGCGTGATGGCATTCGGTGATCAGGCCGAGGCGTTGGCGGATGGCGGCGCCGACGTGCTGTGGATCGAGACGATCTCGTCCTCGGAAGAAATGGCGACCGCTGTTGAAGGTGCGGGGCGCACCGACCTTCCCGTGGTCTGCACGATGACCTTCGACACCAACGCGCGAACCATGATGGGGCTGAGCCCGGCCGACTTCGCCAGCTTCGCCGCGTCATTGGACCCGCGCCCGGCCGCGATCGGCGCAAACTGCGGAATTGGCCCGGCGGAACTGGCGCAGACGATTGTCGAACTGCATGCGGCGGATCCGTTGGCGGTGATCGTCGCCAAGGGAAACTGCGGCATCCCCCAGTACATTGATGGACGGATCGTCTACAGCGGGACACCCGAGGCGATGGCCGACTATGCCCGACTGGTGCACGACGCCGGTGCCCGGATCATCGGCGGCTGCTGCGGGTCGACGCCGGACCACATCCGAGCGATCGCTGGTGCGCTCGCGGGCTACGAGCCGGCGACACCACCAACCCTGGCTCGCATCACCGAAGTCCTCGGCCAACCCTGGCAGCGCCCGGGGACCCTTGAGGGGGCGACACCGGAAGCGGTCGAGTCCGGCGAAGGCCGCCGGCGGGGGCGCAGGCGGCGGGCCAGCTGAGCAACGCGGATACGCAAGGCGAGACCACGATGACGGCGCCGATCTTTCATATGCTCGCGGGGGCGCCGGCACCGGTGGCCCCCTACAGTCACGCGGTCGAGGTCGACGGCTGGCTCCTGGTGACCGGCCAGCTGGCGACCGATCCTGACGATGACGACACGCCGCTGCCCGACGGCGTGGAAGCGCAGACCGAGAAGACCATGGACAACCTGCGGCGGGTGCTGGAGGGGCTCGGCCTCGGCTTCGAGCATGTCGTCCAGGCGCGCGTTTTCATCACTGATTTCGAGCGCGACTACGCGGCGATGAACGCAGTCTATGCCCGCCACTTCGCCGAGGACCGGCGCCCGGCCCGGACCTGCATCGGCGTTACCGGCCTCGCCCGCGGCGCCCTGGTGGAGATCGACTTCGTCTGCCGGCGTCCGGAGTAGACAGGTCAGTCCGAGGTTTCGACGTTGTCTAGGATCTCCCGGACCCTGTCATCGGTCATCCCGCCGCCGGAGGAGCCGCATGCGTAACCGCGCACTCGTTTGTCGCCCTCACCGGTGAACTCAATCTGCGCCTGGCCCCAAAATCGCACGAAGGCAAAACACCCGCGGCGCTGTGTGGAGAACCGCCGGATTGTGAAGCGACGGTTCCGGGACACGACGGATCCGCTTTCGCCCCAGTCGACGTTGTTGCCGGAGAGGCCTTTCAGCCTTTTCACGAATCGTTCTGGGGGAGTCTCGACGGTGTATTTGAACCCGGGTAGCAACGCTTCGTAGAAGATCACAACGCGGGCCTGACTTTGATTCGGCGCCCTGTAGACGGCTATGTGCTGGTCTGCCGAGAAGTCTTCGGTGCGGCGCGTCGAGAAATCGGCTTTTAGGTCCTGAACAACATTACGGTTCAGCCACACCTTGGATGCGCCCCAGGTCACTTTCGTCCAGTCATGGGGATCGGCGACCGCAGGAACGGCGTTTACCAGAAGTAGGAGGGCGATGCCTGTCAACCGCTGCAAATCGCACACTTTCATCAAGCCCGCTTCATCGTGGCGGTTACCAGCCCGGCGCCGATCAGGCAGCTGCCGCCGACCCGATTGATCGCGCGCAGCGCCCGGGGGGAGCGCAACTGGGTGCGAACGCCGGCGGCCGCCAGGGCATAGGCGCCGTTGGTCAGGGCGGCGAGGCCGACAAAGGTCGGCGCCAGGATCAGCAGCTGCGGCATCACCGGGGCGCCGGCCGTCATGAACTGCGGCAGGAAGGCGATGAAGAACGCCAGCGACTTCGGGTTCAGCGCGGTGACGATGAAGCCGTTGGCCGCGCGTTTCCGGTTTTCCCGGCGATGGGTGGCATCGGGTGCGGCCTGTGTCGCGGCGTCGAGACTGCCGGCATCCACCGGTGCCCGCCAGAGGTTGATTCCGAGCCAGATCAGATAGGCCGCGCCCAGGAACTTCATGACCGTGAACAGAGTCGCGGAGGCGGCGAGGATCGCGCCGAGCCCGATCGCCGAAACCGAGATCGCCACCAGGTCGCCGACCAGCACGCCGGCCAGCGCCCCGAAAGCCGCCCGACGGCCGGCGCCGAGGGCATAGCCGACCACCAGCATCACGGTCGGTCCGGGCAGCAGGAGAATGGCGGTCGAGGCGGCGACAAACGCCAACCAGAGTTCGAGGCTCAAGGCAGGTCCTCCGGAAAGTGTCGGTTGAGCAAGCCCCGGGCGATGCGACCGCGTCAAGATGGATAAGCGGGAGCGAATCGCTGGAATCCGCTTGACCTGAAGTCTTACTCTCGCCATTTTGCGCGCTTGACCGGTCAGGCAACGGCGGGGTTCTGCCCCACGGATCCAGGCCGTTCTTTTTTTGGGTTCGGCGGTTGGCGGAGGCTGCCCGGCGGGCCCGTTGAAATTGGCGTCAGGGGTAAGTCCCCCTACGGAGGTGAACTCGACGCAAGCCTGCACGACACTCGCCCGACAGGGTCGGCGAAGACTCGTGTTCATGGCCCGCCCTCTCGGGGGTGGGTTTTCTTGTCTGCCCATTCCGCTCGTCCCGTAGGGCTCGCCGAGGTCCATGGGGGTGGAGGGTCTAAGGGTAGCTGGGTCAATCTTCTGGTTAGGAGGAGTGGGTTTTGGATCAACTCACCGCCGAATTGGGGATGGACTCGGCCACTCAGCCGAGCGAGTTCCAAGACGAATCCGCCGCGCGTCACGCAAGTGACGACAATGTCATCCGGCTTCCCTCTGCGGGTATAAGCAGTTCGGACGAGCGTTTTGACCACTTCGTCAAACGCGACGGCCTGACCTTCGCCGGCAAACATCTGATCATCGACCTCTGGGGCGCGTCGCGCCTGGACGACCTCGAGCACATCGAGGCGGCTCTCAAGGAGTGCGTGGTCAAGTCGGGCGCCACGCTGCTGCACATCCACCTCCACCATTTCTCGCCGAATGGCGGCGTGTCCGGTGTCGCGGTGCTGGCGGAGAGCCATATCTCGATCCACACCTGGCCAGAGTGCGACTACGCGGCCCTCGACGTGTTCATGTGCGGCGATGCCCAGCCCCACAAGGCGATCGACGTTCTGAAGCGCGCGTTCTCGCCGGACCGCGTCAATGTCAGCGATCATAAGCGGGGCATGGTCGTATGACGGATTGGTTCACGGAGACCCTGCACCCTTGGCTGTCGCAGGGTCTTCGGATGGATCGCGTTCTCTTCCGCGACAAGACCGAGCACCAGGATCTCATCATCTTCGAGAACGAGATGTTCGGCCGGGTACTAACGCTCGACGGCGTGGTACAGACCACCGAAGGGGACGAGTTCGTCTATCACGAGATGCTGACCCACGTGCCGCTGATCGCCCATGGCGCGGCGCGCCGGGTTCTCATCATCGGGGGCGGCGACGGCGGCATGGCCCGCGAGGTGCTCAAGCACGCTGGGGTCGAGCATGTCACGATGGTCGAGATCGACCGGTCGGTCGTCGACATGAGCCGCGAGCATCTGCCGAGCCTGAACGCCGGCGCCTTCGACGATGCCCGCTTCAACCTGGTCATCACCGACGGCGCGGCCTACGTGGCCGAGACCGAGGACCGGTTTGACGTCATCATCGTCGACAGCACCGATCCGATCGGGCCGGGCGAAGTCCTGTTCACCGCCGAGTTCTACGCCAACTGCAAGCGCTGCCTGTCGGCGGGCGGCATCGTCGTCACCCAGAACGGTGTGCCGTTCGTGCAAGGTAGCGAGGTGACGAACTCCTGGCAGCGGCTGGGGCAGAGCTTCGAGGATGTCTGGTTCTTCACAGCCCCGGTCCCGACCTATCAGGGCGGCCACATGGCATTCGGCTGGGCGTCGGACGACGCCGGCAAGCGCGCGACCGCCCTCGGCGAGCTCGAGTCCCGGTTTGCCGCCGCGGCGATCGAGACCCGCTACTACACGCCGGCCGTGCATCAGGCCAGCTTCGCCTTGCCCCGGTTCATCCTCGATCTGCTGCGCTAGAGCGGATTCGTTCAGATCAGTCAGTCTGAGAGATGGCGGCTGTGGCGGCCGTCCAGCGATCGGCTGCCGGCGATCTTCATGACCGTGGCGCCGCTGTAGGCGAACCGGCTCGCCCGGCGGGCGAAGACGATCCCGTCGGTGTGCGCGGCCAGCTCCACCCGGCCCTCGGCGGGATCATCGGCTGTCGGATCGATCAGATCGGCGATCGCCTGACCCTGGGTGACTTTCGCACCGAGCGGTACCCGAAAGCTGATGATGCCGGGCACCGGTGCCGTCACCCGGTCCATCCCGTCGACCGGAACGGTCTGGCCGGCGTAGTCGGGGGCCGTGCCGGAACCGCCGGACACCACGCCGACCTGCTGGAGATAGCGGTAGAGACGGTCGGCATCCTCCTCGGCGAACGCATCGCCGACATCGGCCGCTCCGCGCAATTCCACCGTGCTCGCGACCGGCGGCGCGCCCACGGGCGCCCGGTCACCGGCCGCCGCGGCGAGCGCAATCCATGGCGCCACGACCGCATCGTCGAACGGGCTCAGCCCGGACCGTTCCGTGAGCAGGGTGACCGGCGCGTCGAGCATGGCGGCCAGGGTCTCGGCCTGCGGTGCCAGAACATCGGCGGCGTAGAGGTGCATCAGGGCCTCTTCCTCGCAGTGCAGGTCGAGCACGATGTCGGCGTCGCAGGCGAGCCGCATCAGGGTGACGCGCAGGTAGTCGTTCTCTGTCTCCGCTTCGGCGGCGGCGGCGGCCATCAGTTCGGCCAGGGCGTCCTGCATCAGGGCGCGATTCGCCGACTCGTTCCGTTCCAGGCGGTCGATCACCATGGCGGTCGCCGCTGCCGCAAGGTCGGGGAAGCCGCGGTTGAAGTTGCTGCCGTCGGCGAGGCTGTAGCGGCCGGACATGGCGCCGCGCAGGTTCTGGGACTGGCCCATCGGGTTGGCGACCGGCACCAGCATGATCTGACCGACGATCTCGTCCTCCGCCGCATCAAGTCGCCGGATCAGGTGATGCAGGGCCAACGGGCCGGGCAGTTCGCCGGCGTGCAACCCGCCCTGAAGGTAGGCCTTCGGCCGGGCGTCGGGATCGCCGTAGGAGTGGACGGTGAGATGGCGCTCGGTTCCGAGGCTCATCGGCGGTAGCGGAAATCGCGAGACGATCCGGGTCATGGTTCCCCCCCATGGTTGCCCCATGGCTGCCCCATGGTTCCTTGGGCGGACCGTCTGCCGACGCGGCCCAGCCCCCGATCGCATTCGCCCGCTTGCAGCGGGCCTGTCAAGGGGACGGCCCGACGGCAGAAAATCCGCTCTTGGCGCGCAACGCGGGCTAACGTAGGCCATGATGCGCAACACGATTCGCCGATCCTGAGTTCAGCGTCCCCGGTCCCCTTGTCGTCCGTCACCGCCTCCATTCTCATCGTCGCCTACCAATCGGGGCCGGACCTCGCGCGGTGTCTGACGGCACTTGCGGCCCAGACGCGCCGGGACTTCGAAGTCATCATCGTCGACAACGCATCCACCGACGGCGCGGTCGAAGCTCTTCCCGCCTACGACTGGCTGCGGGTGGACCGATGTGAACGCAACCTTGGATTCGCCGCCGGCAACAACCGCGCGGCCATCGACGCCAATGGGCGGTACCTGGTCACCCTCAACCCGGATGCCTTTCCGGAGCCGGGTTGGCTCGAAGCCCTGATTGCGACCGCCGACCGTCATCCCGAGGCCGGCAGTGTGGCGTCGGTCCAGCTTCTGGACAGCGACCCCGGCCGGCTGGATGGCCTCGGCGATTGTTACGCGCCCTGGGGTGCTGCGTGGCGCGGCGGCAAGGGGCGCCTCGCGGTGCCGGTCGCCGAGAGCGGCATCTTCGGCCCGTGCGCCGCCGCGGCCCTGTACCGCCGGGAAGCCTTCGATGCGGTTGGCGGGTTCTGTGAAGCGTTCTTCTGCTACTACGAGGATGTCGATCTCGCGATCCGGCTGCGCCGGGCCGGGTGGACCAGTGTGCTCTCGCCCTGGGCAATCGTGCGCCATGTCGGCTCGGGGTCCGCGTCCTCGGATTTCGTTCTGTTCCACGCGACCCGCAACCGGTTCTGGACATACTTCCGAGGGGTTCCGACGGCCCTGATGATCGGGTTCCTGCCGGTCATGCTGGCGCTGGCGGTGGCGGCCGTTCTGGTCCGTGTCGGCCGATCCTCGGCGGGGATTCGCCTGCGCGCTGTGCTTGCGGGTCTGCGGGATGTCCCGGAACAGCGGTCCGACCGGGCAGGCGCCGTCGGGCCGTCGACTCTGCTCTCCGCGCTCACCTGGTCACCGGTTGCCTATCTGCGCCGGGCCGTCGACGCCCGGCCGATCGCCGACCTCGGCCGCCGGATCGCGGAGCCGCCGGTCGATCGTACGAGCGTCAGCGCGGTTGTCGTCACCCACGATCCGGATGCGACGGTTGAGCGGGTCATCGCCGCGGCCCTCGACCAGTGCCACCGGGTCGTGGTGGTCGACAACGCCTCGGCGCCCCCCGCCCGCGAGCGGTTGCGGGCGCTCGCCCAGGACGACTCACGGGTCGCCCTGGTCGAGAACGCGGAGAACCTGGGCCTGGCGGCGGCTCAGAATCAGGGCCTGGTCGCCGCACGGGACACCGGCTGCGACTGGGTGCTGCTCCTGGACGATGACAGCGTGCCCGGTCCAGGCATGGTCGACGCCTTGCTCGGCGGCTGGAGCAAGCTGCCGGATCGCCATCGGGTCGCCGTTCTTGCACCCCGCCTGACCGATGCGGAGGGCACGCTCAAACCTATTCTGCTGTCGAGCCGGACCGGTTTCGATCTTCGGCGTTCACCTTTGTCCGAAGGCGACGTGGTCCGTCATGCCGTCTTTGCGATTGCCTCCGGCAGCCTGATCCGGTCTGGCGCCCTCGAGGTCGCAGGGCCGATGGCGGCGCCGTTCTTCATCGACTACATCGATATCGAGTTCTGCCTGCGCCTGCGGCGCGCGGGGTTCGAGGTGGTGGGGATCGGTGACGCGGTCCTGCACCATCGCCTCGGAGAGTTCCACGAGACCTCGGTTCTGGGCCGCCAGGTCGCCCTCAACACCCATACCGCCTGGCGGCGCGGGATGATCCACCGGAATCGGGTCCGGGTCTGGCGGCGCCATGCCGGAACCGCCCCCGCCTGGCTGATCTTCGATATCGTCGCCGCCCTCTACGATGTCTGGAAAGCCGCGATGTACGAGACCGACCGCCGGGCCAAGCTCGGCGCCATCCTGCGGGGTTTCCGGGACGGGTGGCGGGGGTAGGCGGAAACCCGGTCCGGGTCCGACCTAGATCTGAGAATTCGTGACGTTCGTCGGGGAACGCCACTGTTGCCACAGCCAGCGCGCCGTTGTGGGCACGCCGCGGATCGCCAGGCGGGCGAACACCGCCATGCTCACCAGGAAGAGAACCAGGTTGGGGTACTGAGGCCGGAAGTGCTTGCGGAAGTACTTCCAGACGCTGACGGATTTATGCCACTCGACGGTCAGCGGCGACACGCTGCTGGTTCCCTTCACATGGGTCACCGAAACGTCGGGGACATAGAGGATAACGCCCCCCGACTTCTTGATGCGCATGCAGAAATCCATCTCCTCGACGTGCAGGAAGTAGTCCTCATCCATGCCGCCGAGGGAATCGTAGACCCGATGCGGCAGCAGCATGAATGCGCCGGAGATGCACTGCACCGGGGTGGTGGTCTGCAACGCGGCGGTCTCGTTCAGGTTCATGCGCTGGAATGCCGGGTGATTCGGCATCAGCCGGTCCAGGCGAAACCCTTCGACCAGGCAGGTCCAAGGCGTGAGCAGATTGCGCCGTCCGCCGCGTTGCTCGCTGCCGTCGGGGTTCTCGATCCGCACCGTCACCATCGAGGCTTCCGGTGTCTGCTCAAACGCCTGCACCGCCCGGCTCAGAACACCCGGTCTCAACATGCAATCGGGGTTGAGCAGCAGCACGTATTCGGCCGTTGTCTGACGGACCCCGAGATTGCAGCCGCGAGAGAAGCCGACATTGCCATGGCCGCGGACCACGGTCAGCCGCGGGTCCTGCTGCGCGAGCGTGTCGAGCATCTCGCGGACATCGGCCGGGTTGCCGTTGTCCACGAGCACGACCTGCGCCACGCCATCCTGATCGAGGGCGGCCCTGAGCGTCTCGGCGAGCACCGGGCCGGTGTGATAGGAGACCATGACGACCGCGCAAAACGGCTGCGCGTTCGGTTCCCCGTCGTTGACGATCTGGTCGGCTGACTCTGTCCCAGTCTCTCCGGTGGGCACCAACGGCCGGTCACCGGCATCTGGCAGGGGCTGAGTTTTCACGCTCGTTTGTCCCGGTCGTATCCTTCCGCCGAGGCGTCGCCCCCAACCGACTGCGCCTCGGCCGCCCGCGCCCGCTGCGGCGCGGTGAACGGCCGGACACTATCACAGCGCGTTACATCGACAAATGCACGTGCCCCGGCCAGTTGTGCGGGCCGAGAACGCCATGCTATCACCCGCCGCGATCCGTCGGACGGCGGTGCGCTCGCGGAGAACCAGCGTGAAGGTCGAATCTCTCTCTATTCAAGACGTCAAAATCATCACCCCGAAAAAGCACGGCGATCAGAGAGGGTTCTTCTCGGAGACCTACAATAAACCCGCGCTGCTTCAACACGGGATCGATCTGGACTTCGTTCAGGACAATCACTCCAAGTCGGAAGCCGCCGGTGTCCTGCGCGGCCTGCACTTCCAGACGCCTCCGTTCGCCCAGGACAAGTTGGTCCGGGTCACGGCCGGCAGGATCTTCGACGTCGCCGTCGATATCCGTCACGGCTCACCGACCTTCGGTCAGAGGGTCGGGGCGGAGATATCGGCGCAGGACTGGAACCAGATCCTGGTGCCGATCGGATTCGCCCACGGCTTCGTCACCCTGGAGCCCAATACCGAAGTAATCTACAAGGTCACCGCGCCGTATGCCCCGGACCACGACAAGGGGCTGGCATGGAATGATCCGGCGTTGGCAATCGACTGGCCGTTGAACGGGCTGACTCCGACCCTTTCGGAGAAGGATCGCGTTCACCCGGTCCTGGCCGACCTGCCAGCGTACTTTTCAATCTAGAGACTCCGGAGCGTCGAATGCCGCAACCGAAAACGGTCATTGTCACCGGCGGCGCCGGGTTTATCGGATCCGCCGTTATCCGCCTGCTGATCCGTGAAACCGACGTCACCGTCGTCAACGTAGACAAGCTGACCTACGCGGCCAGCGGCACGGCGTTGCGTGCGGTGGAGAACAGCCCGCGCTACCTCTTCGAACAGGTCGACATCACCGACGCCGCGGGACTGGCCGAGGTGTTCGAGCGCCATGATCCGGATGCGGTCATGCACCTGGCCGCCGAGTCCCACGTTGACCGATCGATCGACGGTCCCGAGGACTTCGTGCAGACCAATATCGTCGGCACCTTCCGCCTTCTGCAGGCCGCCCGCAAACACCTCGATGGCTTGGACGAAAGCCGTCGCGCCGGCTTCCGCTTCCATCATGTGTCGACCGACGAGGTTTTCGGGACGCTGGATGAGGACGGCCTGTTCACCGAAGAGACGGCATACGATCCCCGCTCGCCGTATTCGGCGTCGAAAGCATCCTCGGATCATCTGGTCCGCGCCTGGGGTGAAACCTTCGGACTGCCGATCGTTCTGTCCAACTGCTCGAACAACTACGGTCCTTTCCACTTCCCGGAAAAGCTGATCCCTCTGATGATCATCAAGGGGCTGCGGGGTGAGCCTCTGCCGGTCTACGGCGACGGCCAGAACGTGCGTGACTGGCTCTATGTCGAGGATCACGCCCGGGCCTTGTGGACCGTCCTGACCGAGGGCGAAGCGGGCAGCAGCTACAACATCGGCGGCCACAACGAGATGACCAATCTTCAGGTTGTCGAAACGATCTGCGATCTGCTGGACCGTCACGCGCCGCCGCTCGAGGATGGCCGGTCGCGGCGCGAGCTCATCTCCTTCGTCACCGACCGGCCCGGTCATGACTTCCGGTATGCGATCGACGCATCGAAGATCGAACGGGAACTCGGCTGGCGGCCAGTCGAGAGTTTCGAGACCGGGGTTGAGAAAACCGTGCGCTGGTACCTGGATCATGAGGAGTGGTGGATGCCGCTCGCCGAGCGGACCGGCATGAAGCGGGTCGGAACGGCCTCGACGACCATGCAGAAGGTGGGGTGAGCGTGCGCGTTCTCGTCACCGGCGTCAGCGGACAGGTCGGCGGCGAACTGGTCAGAGCCGCCGACCGGGCGGCGGCCTCCGGCATCGAGATTGTCGGGGTCGGCCGGGACCGTCTCGATCTTGCAAAGCCGGGCGGCATCGACGGCGTCCTGGATACCGTCCGGCCGACGGTGGTCGTCAATCCCGCCGCCTACACCGCCGTTGATCGCGCCGAGCAGGAAAGCGATGCGGCCTTCGCGATCAACCGCGACGGTCCGGCGGCCCTGGCGGCGGCATGTGCCGAGCGGGGGATCGGCCTTCTGCACCTGTCGACCGACTACGTCTTCGACGGGTCCGCCACGGTCCCGTATCGCCCCGAGGATCCAGTGGCCCCGCTCGGCGTCTACGGGGCCTCCAAGCAGGCCGGAGAAACCGCGATCCGCCATGCGATCGAGGACCACATCATCCTGCGCACCGCCTGGGTCTACGCGGCCCGCGGGGCCAACTTCATGAACACCATGCTGCGCGTCGGCGCGACCCGGGACGCCTTGCGGGTCGTTGACGACCAGCGCGGTACGCCCACCGCCGCGCCCGATATCGCATCGGCGATCCTGGCGATCCTCGCTGCCCGCGCCGCCGGCACGCCGGTGCCGCCGGGTACCTACCACTACACCGCCGAGGGCGAGACGACGTGGTACGGCTTTGCGGAAGCGATTTTCGAGCGCGCTGCGACTGTCTGGGGCCGCCGCCCGGAGGTAGAGGCGATCACGACAGACCAGTATCCGACCCCGACCCGGCGGCCGGCCTATTCGGTACTGGACAACAGCAGCCTGATCGAGGCCGTCCCGACGCTGCCCCGCCGACCGTGGCGGGCGGCGGCTGAGTCCGTCCTGGACACCCGATTGGCGATGACCGAGGAGGGTCGAGCATGAAAGGGATCATCCTGGCCGGCGGTTCCGGCACCCGGCTGTATCCGCTGACCATGGTGGCCAGCAAGCAGCTGTTGCCGGTCTACGACAAACCGATGATCTACTACCCCCTGTCGACGCTGATGCTGGCAGGTATCCGCGAGGTCCTGGTGATCACCACACCGCAGGACCAGGCTGCGTTCCGTCATCTGATGGCCGACGGTTCCCAATGGGGTATCAGCATCGAGTACGCCGTCCAGCCGGAACCCAATGGACTGGCCGAGGCATTCATCATCGGGCGGGAGTTCGTCGGCAACGACACCGTCGCCCTGGTCCTCGGCGACAACATCTTCTACGGCCACGGTCTGACCGAACTGCTGCAGTCGGCCACCACCGATGCCACCACGCAGGGCGGCGCGACGGTGTTCGGATACTATGTCGGGGACCCCGAGCGCTATGGCGTGGTCGATTTCGACGATGACGGGCGCGCCACCTCGATTGTCGAGAAACCCGCGAACCCGACCTCGAACTGGGCGGTCACGGGACTCTATTTCTACGACAACCAGGTTCTCGACATCGCTGCCAATATCGAGCCGTCCCTCCGAGGCGAGCTCGAGATCACCGACGTGAACAGCGTCTACCTCGACCGCGGCGCGCTGCGGGTTCAGCGCATGGGGCGGGGTTATGCGTGGCTCGACACCGGCACCCATGCGAGCCTGTTACAGGCGTCGGAGTTTGTTCGGACCGTCGAGGACCGCCAGGGGCTGAAGGTGTCCTGCGTGGAAGAGATCGCCTTCCACATGGGCTACATCGACACCGAACAGGTGCTGCGGCTTGCCGCCCCGTTGGCGAAGTCCGGGTACGGCGAATACCTTGAACGTGTGGTGCGCGGGCGGCACTGAGCGTCTAGACGGAGAGTCCGGGAGAGGAGGTCCAGATCGTGCTGAGCCGCCTTCTGATCGTCGTGCTGTTCTTGGCCTCGTTCGCGAGTTTCGGGTACGGCTTCTGGCTCGTTCTCGGCGATGGTGAGCCGCCGAAGCTCGCCGAAGACATTCCTCTGCGGCTCGAGCCCGCAGCCCAACCGCGCACGGAAGACCGCAGCGACGCTCCAGCGGAGCCTCGTGATCCGGTTACCGAAGAGCAGCGGGCGGCCGTTCCGCTGCCTGCCCCCGCGCCCGCACCGACCCCACTGACGGCCAGCGACCGCCCGATCACGCTTTCCCTGCCGATCGCCTGCGATCCGGGCGAGGACTGCTGGGTGGTGAATTTCGTCGATCTCGATTCGGGGCCGGGCCGTCTGGACTATCAGTGCGGTCAGATGTCGTACGACGGGCACAAGGGGACTGACATCGCCCTCGCCAATATGGCGCGTCTGTCAGAGAACGTGCCAGTGCTGGCGGCGGCGGCCGGCCGGGTCGGCGGGGTGCGCGACGGCATGGACGACGTCAATGTCCGCAAGATCGTCCGCGAGGCTCTGGACGGCCGGGAATGCGGCAATGGTGTGCGCATCGACCATGGCGATGGTTGGGTCACCCAGTACTGCCATCTCAAGAAAGGCAGCGTCCTGGTCAGCGCCGGCCAGCAGGTCGAGGCCGGGCAGGCCCTGGGGGCTGTCGGGCTGTCGGGCCTGACCGAATTCCCGCATGTTCATCTGTCGGTGCGGCGCGGCGAGACCGTGGTCGATCCGTTTCGCGGCGTGGCCGATGCCCCTGCCTGCGGAATCGGCTCGGTACCGCTGTGGGATGAAGTGACGCTGGGCCAGCTGACTGCGATCCCGGCGCCGGTCCTGCTGGATGCCGGCTTCGCCGACAAGGTCCCGTCCATGGAGGAGGCCGCCAGCGGCAGCGGGGCAGTGGATCAGCTCCAGCCTGACTCGGAGGCAGTGGTTCTGTGGCTGCGGGCGACCGGGACACAGCCCGGCGACACGGCACGCCTGATGGTCTTCCTGCCTGACGGGACGGTCTTTTTCGATGAGACCGTGACGGCGGAACGCCACCGCGCGGCGTTCTTCCGCGCCTTCGGGCGCAAGAACACGGAACGCAACTTCCCCAATGGCTTTCCCAGCGGAGGCTGGCAGGGCCGGATCACCCTGAGCCGCGATGGTGTGGTGACCGCCGACAGGACGTTCGATCTGACGGTCGCGCCTCGTTAGAGAGCCGGTGCGGGCTGTCCCCGGCGCGTGGAGATTGCGTTGATTCCACACGATTGCTAGGAACAGAAGACGATCCAAACCCGGACCGGGAGGTCACCATGGCGCCGAAGATCCGACTCCTGGATGCATACGATCCCGACGGGTTCTTTTGTGAATACCAGGGCAACGCCGCGCGCCGCCGGGTCCTCGGCAGCCTGATCAAACGACTCAACAAGACGTCGCCGAAGGAACTGAACCGTCTGTCCAAGGCGGTCGATCGCGAACTCTACAACCTCGGCATCACCTTCACGCTGTATGAGGAGGGAACGTCGGTCGACCGGGTTCTACCGTTCGATCTGATTCCCCGGGTGCTCACGCCCGCCGACTGGGAAACCATCGAGACCGGGTCGATCCAGCGCGTCCAGACGCTCAACCTGTTCCTGGCCGATGTCTATGGCAAGCAGAAGGTGATCAAGGACGGGATCATCCCGGCCGAACTGGTGCTGAAGAATGCCAACTACCGCGAGGAGATGGTCGGCCTCCGGGTGCCGCAGAACAGCTATGTGAATGTCTGCGGCGTCGATGTCGTGCGCGGCGGCGACGGTTGCTTCGTCGTGCTGGAGGACAATGCGCGCACACCCTCCGGCGTTTCCTATGTGGTCGAGAACCGGCAACTCATGCGCCGCACCATGCCGCACCTGTTCGAAGACATGAACGTGCGGCCGGTTCTGGACTATGGCGTGCGCCTGCACACCGCACTCTGCGAGGCCGCGCCGAAGGGCATCTCGGATCCGCAGGTCGTTCTGCTGTCGCCGGGGCCGTTCAATTCCGCCTATTTCGAGCACGTGTTCCTGGCCCGCGAAATGGGCGTGCCCCTGGTGACCGGCCAGGACCTCGTCGTCGAGAACGACCGCGTCAAGATGCGCACCACCCGCGGCATGGAGCCGGTGCATGTCATCTACCGACGCATCAACGACGACTTTCTGGATCCCGAGGTGTTTCGCGCCGACAGCATGCTGGGCGTCCCCGGCGTGATGCGGGCCTATGCCAAAGGAAACGTGACGATCGCCAATGCGGTCGGGACGGGTGTCGCCGACGACAAGGGCGTCTACGCCTATATGCCGCGCCTGATCAAATACTACCTGGACCAGGACGAGATCCTGCCGAACGTACCGACCCATCTGTGCCGGGAACCTGAGGGCCTGGCCTATACGCTCGACAATCTGGACAAGCTGGTGACCAAGCCGGTGGGTGAGGCCGGCGGCTACGGAGTCGTGATCGGCCCCCGCGCATCGTCGCGTGAGCTGGAAGCGACCCGCAAGGCGATCGAGAAGGATCCCGCCAACTACATCGCCCAGCCGATGGTGGAACTTTCGGTTTCGCCGACCCTGATCGGCGGCAACGTCGAACCGCGGCATGTCGACCTTCGGCCGTTCTGTGTGACCGGTCGCTCGACATGGGTGCTGCCCGGCGGCCTCTCCCGGGTGGCGCTGCGCAAGGGATCCCTGGTCGTCAACTCGTCCTAGGGTGGCGGATCGAAAGACACCTGGGTGCTGGAGTAGGGCCATGCTGTCTCGCTACGCCGAAACCCTGTACTGGCTCGGGCGCTACATCGAACGCGCCGAAAGCCTGGCCCGTGTCCTCGACATCCAGGCGGCGTTCGCCCGCGATCCCCGGGCTGTCGGCGACTAGGAGGCGATCCTGCGGATTTACGCCGATGAGGAGGCGTTCTTCGCCCGCAACAAGGAGGCTTCCGCTTCCGCGATCCTGTTCTTCTACACAATCGACCCGAAGAACCCGTCATCGATCCACGGGGCGATCGGCGCCGCGCGCGAGAACGCCCGGACCGTTCGCCATCTGATCAGCACCGAGTTCTGGGCGCACATCAACGCATTCTACAGCAGCCTGAAGGACCTGCGTCGGCGGGATATCGGCCTGGCGCGGATCTCGGGGCTCGCCGAACGCATCAAGTCCGAATGCCAGAAGCTGACCGGGACGGCGGAAGCGACGCTGTACCGGGACGAGGCGTACCGGTTCTATCAGCTCGGCCGGCATGTCGAACGCGCCGATCAGACCTCGCGGCTGCTCGACGTGAAGTACCGGCAGCTGCAGAGCGTCGAAGAGGATCCCGGCTCACCGATCGATATCAGTCAGTGGAACGCTCTGTTGCGTTCGGCGGCCGGGTACCAGGCCTATCGGCGAACCCATCCGGGCATGATTCGGGCCAGCGACATCGCCCGGTTCCTGATGGCGGACCGCGAGTTCCCGCGGTCCATCAGCTTCTGTCTCTACCGCATCAAGTATGACCTGGCCTGTCTGGAAGCCGAGCACGGTCATGAACTGGGTGACGCGGTCAAGGCGGAGCTCGAGCGCGTGGTCGAGATCTCCGGCCAGATCCCCTCGGACCGGATCCAGCCGCAATGGCTGCATCAGTTCGCCGATGCGATTCAGGCCGGGCTCATCGGATTCGGCGGCGCGCTCTCCGCCCGGTTCTTCGGGATGCCCGAAGCCGCCGAGTAGCCGGGCCCCTCAGAAGGGCCGACTAGGCGGCCTTCACCACGAACTCCATGCCGGAGCGAGATCCGACGTAAAGGCCGGGCTTGGTCCGCCGCAGCGAAATCACCGTTTCGCCGACCATCACGTCGATCCATTCGGCACGCATCCGTACGACCCGACCTTCGGTGCTGGTGTCGGTATCGGTGCACTGCACCGTCACGATGTCATCCAACCGCATCGGTGTTCTCCAAGGTCGATGATCCGACTCACGGTATCCGATTCGTAGAGCAGACCCGTGTCAGATGGAATCGCCGAAGGCGATCCATCAGACCGGTGAATCTTCTCTAACTCTATGATTTAGATCGGATTCACACGTTTCGGCGGAAAGCCAGGGTGTTTCCACCGAAACGTGTTCCGATCTATGACGGCCGCACGATCATGGTATCGTCATAAGTGATAGCTGAACCTTTCTGCGATCGACTGGGATGGAGGTGCGGAGATGGATGCCGGTGATCTTCGGGTTTTCGAGGCGGTGGCCCGGCGCGGCGGGATGAAGCGGGCTGCCGACGAACTCGCCACCGTCCAGTCCAACGTGACGGCGCGGATCCATGCGCTGGAGGCGGATCTCGGCGTTCGTCTGTTCGATCGTCACAGCCGGGGGGCGACCCCGACAGCGGCGGGCCGCCGCCTGCTGCCGTATGCTCACCGGATGGCGGCGCTGCTGGCCGAAGCCCGGCGCGCCGCCGGCGATGAGGGTCGACCGGCCGGCCGGTTGGTGGTCGGCTCGCTGGAGACCACCGCCGCCTTGCGACTGTCGCGGCCGATCGCCGCCTATGTCGAGCACCATCCGGATGTCGATCTCGTCCTCAGAACCGGGACAACGATGGAACTGATCCAGCGGGTCCTGGACGGCACGCTGGAGGGGGCTTTCGTCTGCGGGCCGGTCGATCATCCGAACCTCGCCGCGCGGGTGGTGTTCCGCGAAGAACTGGTCCTCGCAACACCCCCTTCGGTCGCTGCGACTGGGGCGCTTTCGGATGTCGAGGGGCTGCGCCTGGTGTCCTGCGGGCGGCATGTTCCTATCGTCAGCGGCTGGAAGATGTCCTGGCCCGGCGCGGCCTCGTCGGCCAGCGTTGGCTGGAGTTCGGCACCATCGAAGCGATCGTCGGCTGCGTCGCTGCCGGGCTGGGGGTCACCCTGATGCCGCGGGGCATCGTCGCGCCGGCGGCCGAGGACGGTCGTATCGCGCTGCATGCGCTGCCAGCGGCCGACGCCCTCGTCGAGACCGTCTTCATTCACCGGGCCGACGGCCATGTCTCCAGCGCGCTGTCCGCCTTCGTTGACGCCATGACGGCCGAACCGCTGCCCGTCGCCGCCGAATAGCGATCGCCGCCGAGTAGCGATCGCCGTTGCGGCTGTTTAAGCAATCGCTGGGAATGATCGCTGCGATCATGACTAAGCGTTTCCCGTGATCGGCTGCAGTCTCTACCCTGGAACGATGACCTCCTCCACCGCCACCAGCCGAGACGAGCACGCGATCCCCTGGACTGGGATCGCCGCGGCCTGTGCCGCCGTCCTGGTCGGGATCGGCATCGCCCGGTTCGCCTATACACCGTTGATCCCGGCGGTCGTCGACGCCGGCTGGTTCGCGCCGACGGCTGCCTTCTATCTCGGGGCGGCGAATCTGCTGGGCTATCTGCTCGGTGCCATTCTCGGCAACCGACTGGCGGCCCGGCTCGGGACAACGACAACGCTGCGCTTGATGATGCTGGCCGCAGGCGTGTCCATGGTCGCCTGTGCCGAGCCCCTGGGGTTCGTCTGGATGTTCGCCTGGCGGCTGCTGGCCGGGATCGCCGGCGGGTCTCTGATGGTGCTGGCGGCGCCGACTGTGCTGGCGGCGGTGCCGGAGGCTCGGCGTGGTCTGGCCGGAGGTCTGATCTTCACCGGGGTCGGTCTCGGAATCGCGATCTCCGGGACGCTGGTGCCGGCACTCCTTGCCTGGGGCCTGGTGGAAGCGTGGCTGGTCCTGGGCGGTCTCTGCCTGGCTCTGACCGCCGGTGTCTGGTTCTGGTGGCCGAAGTCGGACGGTCGACCGGCCGTCGCGGCGGCGGTCGACGCGCCGACGATCGGCACACCGTCGGTCTTCGCGCTGTTGGTGGTCTATGCGCTGGTCGCGGCGGGCCTGGTCCCGCACATGGTGTTCCTGGTCGATTTCATCGTCCGGGGGCTCGGGCAGCCGTTCGCTGCCGGTGCTTTCGTATGGGTGGTGTTCGGCGTCGGCGCGGTCGTCGGACCGACGGCGGCCAGATGGCTGGCGGACCGCGTGGGGTTCGCCGCGGCCCTGCGTTTGACCCTGGTGCTGCAGGCGATCGCCGTCCTGGTTCTGGCGTCTGTCGAGTCCCAGGCGGTGATTCTTCTTTCCGCGCTGCTGGTCGGCGCTTACGTGCCCGGGGTCGTGCCGTTGGTCCTCGGGCGGGTGCATGACCTGATCGCGGACCCGATGATGCGGCGACGGGCCTGGGGTCGGGCCACCATGGCCTTCGCCCTCGGCCAGGCCGCGGGGGCCTATGGTCTGTCGGCGCTGTTCGACAGCCAGGGCACCTATGGACTGTTGTTTGTCCTGGCGGCCGGCGGCATCGCGACCGCGCTGGTGATCGACCTTGTCTGGATCCGCCGACCGGCGGCATAGTGCGCGCCTCGTCGGTTGGGGACATGGTTGGCAAGGAAAGACGAACGTGCGGATTCTCACGATGCTCGCCGGTGCTGAGAATGGCGGGGCCGAGACCTTTTTCGTCAACCTCTGCACGGCCCTGACCGCACAGGGCATCGACACAAGGGCCGTCATCCGACGCAATCCGACACGCGCCCGGTTGCTGGAAAGCGGCTCGGTGCCGGTCCGTGAGACCCGGTATGGCCGCTGGTTCGATTTCCGGACCAAGCGCGTTCTCGCCAATGAGGTCCGCTCGTTCCGCCCCGACGTCGTGCTCGCCTTCATGAATCGGGCCGCCGCCGTTATCCCCGCGGGACCGCATCTGAAGGTCGGCCGTCTCGGCGGCTTCTACGATCTGAAATACTACCGGCGCTGCGATCATCTGGTGTGCAACACCGAGGGCATCCATCGCCACGTGGTGGACGCGGGTTGGCCGGCTGACCGATGCAGCGTGATCTACAACTTCGCCGAGGTCGATGACTCCCCTCCGGCGGACCGAGCCGCCCTCGGTGTTCCGGAAGGGGCGACCGTGCTGTTCACGCCGGCCCGACTGCACCGCGCCAAAGGCCTCGACACGCTGATCCAGGCGGCCGCCGACCTGCCGGATGTCCATCTCTGGATCGCCGGCAGTGGGCCGGAGGAAGGCACGCTGCGGAGGCAGGCCGCCGAACTGGCGATGGCGGATCGCGTCCGGTTCCTTGGGTGGCGCACCGACACCGGGGCGTTCTTCCGGGCCTGCGATGCCGTGGCGTTCCCGTCCCGCCATGAACCGTTCGGTACGGCGGCGATCGAGGCCTGGGCCTACGGCAAGCCGCTGGTGGTGAGCGATGCGGACGGGCCGGCCGAGTACGTCTCGAACGACGTCGACGCCCTGATGGTGCCGCGCGACGATGTCGCGGCGCTGCGATCCGCCCTGGTGCGGGTCAAGGACGATCCGGCTCTGGCTGAACGCCTGGTGGCGGCGGCGACCCGGCGACATACCGAGCAGTTCACGCGCGAGGCCTGTGTGAAGGCGTATGTCGACCTGTTCGATCGGTTGCGGCTCCGGCGCGCCGCCTGACCGGTCGGTAAGCGGTCCTGGCCCCGACATCTATCTGGTGGGGGTCTATCTGCTGGGGGATCTATCTGCTAGGAGAAGCGCCAACCCTCACCGCGCCGATTCCCTGATGTCCGACCGTCCGCCCAACGCCGACAAGCCACCCTTCGCCGTCGTTGTGCCGGTGTGTGACGAGGCCGGCGCGATCGAGGCGCTGCTCGACGAGATCCTCGAGAAGGTCGGCGCGGCCTACACGCTGTCCGTCGCCGTGGTCGATGACGGCAGCCGGGACGGGACGGCCGAGATCGTCGCCGCGGTTGCCGCGCGCGATCCGCGTGTGACCCTGATCCGGCATGCGAGCCGGCTCGGCAAGAGTGCTGCCCTGCGCACCGGCGCCTGGGCCGTGAACACGCTCTGGATGGGCACCATCGACGGTGACGGTGAGAACGATCCGGCGGATCTGGTAGAGATGGCGTCGCGAGTCGACCCGCAACGAGTCGACCGGATCGGCCTTGTTGCCGGTATTCGCCGCCGCCGCACGGCGGGCGTCGGCCGCCTGGTCGCCTCGCGCATCGGCAACGGCGTGCGGCGATGGGCCCTGAAGGACGACTGCCCGGACACCGCCTGCGGTCTCAAGGTCATTCCACGCGAGCTGTTCCTGGCCCTGCCGTTCTTCGACAGTCTGCATCGGTTCCTGCCGGCGCTGACCCGCCGGTACGGCTTTGAGACCGTGCATGTTTCCGTCGACGACCGGCCGCGGTTTGCCGGACGCTCGAAATACACCAACATCGGACGCGCGCTGGTCGGAGTCGTCGATCTGCTCGGTGTGGTCTGGCTGCTTCGACGGAGCTCGATCGGCCAGATGACAGCGATCCGGGTCGACGGCTCGGACGGTGCCTGATCGGTCCGAGCTGGTGAGAAACCCGACATCCGTGCTCCAAGGACGCGACGCCGAAACATGCGAGGGCAAGTCGAAACGATGACCGAGGACCGGTCCCTGTCAGCCCGTACCCTGTCAGCCCGGCAATGGCTGCTGGTTCTGCTCGTCGGCTGTGCGGCCCTGCTGCCCGGGCTGTTTCAGATTCCGGCGATGGATCGTGACGAGGCCCGCTACGCCCAGGCGTCGCGTCAGATGATCGAGACCGGCGATTTCGTCGACATCCGCTTCCAGGAGGTGCCGCGTCACGTCAAACCGATCGGGACCTATTGGCTGCAGGCCGCTTCGGCATCCGTTTTCGGTGGCGCCGATGCGCCGATCGCGGCCTATCGCCTGCCGTCCGTCGCCGGGACAATCGTCGCGGTCGTCCTGACCGCATGGTTTACCACCAAGCTTGCCGGGGCACCGGCGGGGGTGGCGGCGGGGCTGCTGCTCGCGCTGGCCCTGGTGTCCGGGGTCGAGGCCCGAACGGCCAAGACCGACGCGCTGCTGCTCGCCTCGATCCTCGCCGCCCAGATCGCCCTGCACCGGCTCGCGACCCGGCCTGACGATCCGGGACTGTTCGGCGGTGGGTGGCGATCAGCGGCCGCGTTCTGGCTGTTCCACGGGATCGGCGTGCTGATCAAGGGACCGATCGTGACCCTGGTCTGCGGCACCACGATCCTGGCGTGGTCGATCTGGACCCGGGATGCCACGTTGCTGCGGCGCCTGCGCGTCCTGCCCGGCCTGTTGATTACGGTTGCCGTGGTGGCACCCTGGGTGGTCGCCATCACACTGAAGGTCGGGCCTGCGTTCCTTGAGGAGGCGATCGGCCATGCCCTGCTGGGCAAGGTGGCTCAGGGCGACGATGCCCATGGGGCGCCGCCCGGCTATCACACCATCGCGTTCCTGATTGCGTTCTGGCCCGGGGCGGTGCTGGCCGCGGGGGCGGCGATCCTGGCCTGGGTGCGGCGCAACGACCCCGACATCCGGTTCTTGATCTGCTGGATCGTCCCGACCATTCTCGTGTTCGAGCTGGTGGCGACCAAACTGCCGCACTACACCTACCCGACCTATCCGGCGATTGCCGTCCTGACGGCCGTGTTCCTGACTTCCGCCCTCGACCTGGTTGCCGAGGGGCGGCGGCGGATCGCCCACCGCGTGGTCATGGGGCTCGGGCTGCTCGTGACCCTGGTTCTGGCGGCCGTTCCACTTGGCGCCACCCTGCATCTCACGGGCGAGGTAAGTCTGGTCGCCGCGATCGCGACGGCCGCCGGCCTCGCTGTCGTCGCGCAGATGGTGCACTTTCTGCGGGCCCTGTCGCTGGAGCGGCTGATCCCGCTCGCGATTTCGATCTGCGTGTTCTACGCGTTGACCTTCGCCGGGGTGGCGCCGCGCCTGGACCCGCTCTGGATCTCCCGCGCCCTGGAGCCTGTGGTGGTGGCGGAAGCGGGATGCCCCGATCCGATCGTGGTGACAGCTGGGTTCTCGGAACCGAGCATGGTGTTCGTCCATGGGACGGCGACCCGCCTGAGCGATGGCGCCGGGGCGGCCCGCACGTTGGCGGAGCCCGGTTTGTGCAGCGTTGCCGTGGTTGAGCGCCGTCAGCAGGAGCGGTTCGACGCCGGCCTCGGCGAGCTTGGGGTGGAGGTCGAGCCGGTCGGCACCGTTTCCGGGCTCAACTACTCGCGCGGACGCGACATCGCGATCACGATTTACCGCCGCGTTCAGTGATCGGAAGGATACCGAACCCGTGTACGCCTTGCTCGAACCCCTCAGCGTCGTTGAAGCCTCGGCCTTCGTCGCGGCACCCCTGGCGGGAATGACCCTTGCCCAGCTCGGGGCGGAAGTGATCCGCGTCGATATGATCGGCGGTGGGCTCGACTACGGCCGCTGGCCACTGTCGCGGGAAACCGGCCGCAGCCTGTACTGGGCCGGCATGAACAAGGGCAAGAAGTCGGTCGCGGTCAATCTGCGCGATCCTGCCGGCCGGGACCTGGTGCAGGCGCTGGCGACCCGGGAGGGCGAGGGGGCCGGTATCCTGTTGACCAGCTTCGCCGAGATCCCCTGGCTCGCCCAATCGGTTCTGGAAGCTCGCCGGTTGGATGCGATCTCGGTCGCGGTCAAGGGCTCGCCCGATGGCGCGCCGGCGGTCGACTACACGATCAACTGCGCTGTCGGGTATCCCCACCTGACGGGGCCCGACGCCCGGCCGGTCAACCACGTGCTGCCGGCCTGGGATGTCGGGACCGGGCTCCATGCCGCCCTCGCCGTGATGGCGGCGGTCGATCGGCGACGCCGGACCGGCCTTGGCGGACGCGCCGACGTTGCCCTGTCGGACGTCGCCATGGCCATGGTCGGCAATCTCGGCCAGATCGGCGAGGTGCAGCGCAACGGTGACGATCGCGGACCGGTCGGTAATGACCTCTATGGGGCGTTCGGGCGGGACTTCGCGACCCGCGACGGGCGGCGGGTCATGATCGTGGCCATCACGGTCAAGCAGTGGCAGGGGCTGTGCCGGGTCTGTGGGATCGAGGACACGGTACGGGGCCTCGAGGGCGCGCTCGGCGTCGATTTCACCGACGAGGGCGCGCGCTACGAATGGCGCGCGGTGCTGTTCGCCCTGATCGAGAAATGGTGCGCCGGCCGGGACCTGGCGGAGGTCGGCCCGGCGCTGAGCGACGCGGGTTTGAGCTGGGGGCCCTATCAGACGGTGGGGCAGATGCTGGCCGAGGATCCGCGCGCCTCAGCAGGGAACCCGATGTTCGCCGACGTTGACCATCCGGAGGTCGGCCGGGTTCTCACCCCCGGCTCCCCGATCGACTTCAAGGCTCTGGAACGTCAGCCCGCTTCCCCGGCGCCACGGCTCGGCCAGCACACCGACGAGGTCCTGGCCGCCTGCCTTGGGTTGAATGACGGGGCGATCGGAAAACTGCATGACGATGGGATCGTGGCCGGCCCCGCGCCCGGTTAGCGCGCGTCCGGTTCTCAAAGGCGCTGGCCGCCGTCGACCGCCACCGTCTGGCCGGTCACCCACCCGGCGGCATCCGAGACCAGAAAAACGGCGACCCGGGCGACTTCTTCCGGTCGGCCCATGCGGCCGAACGGAATGCCGTCGCGGGTGCCATAGTAGACGTCCGGCGCGTTGAACCGGCGCTCCTCCCAGAGCCCGCCGGGAAACTCGATCGAGCCCGGGGCGATGCAGTTCACCCGGATCCGCTGGGGCGCGTATTTCAGGGCCTGGGACTGGGTTAGTTGGATGACCGCCGCCTTGACCGCGCCATAGGCGATGTTCGAACTCGCGCCGATCCCGGAGATCGACGAGATGTTCAGCACAGAGCCTTCGGTTTCCGCGAGATGCGGCACGGCGGCCCAGGTCCCACGGACGACGCCCATCAGGTCGACGTCGATCCCTTTCTTCCAGCCTTCTTCGTCGTCCGTGCCGCCGAACCCCGATGGGTTGTTGACCAGCGCGTTCAGGCCGCCCAGCGCCGTAGCCGCGGACTCGACATAGGCCGCGACCGCCTCGGGGTCGGCCACATCGCAGATCGCTCCGTGCGCGTCTTCGCCGAGGGTCGCGAGGGCGGCATCCAGCGACTCCCGGCTGCGGCCGCAGACCGAAACCCGCGCGCCCTCAGCAGCACAGGCGGCGGCGATGGCGAGGCCGATGCCCCGGGTGCCGCCGGTGACGATCACGCCCTTGCCGGATAGTCCGAGATCCATGGTGCTCTCCCTCAACTGTCGGCGGCGACTGTACGGGGATGGGAAGGGCACCGCCAAGTACCCGAATGCCTTGCGTTGTGGGGGAGCCGCTGGTTCATTGGCGGCCCCGCATGAACGAGCTCAAGCCATGACCGATATCCTTCCCGATTCCGGCGCGACCGTGCCGTATCGTCTGCGCCTGCCCGGGCCGACCGCCATTCCCGACCGGGTTCTCAAAGCGGCGTCGCGGCCGATCATCGCCCACCGGGGTCCCGAGTTCCTGGCCCGGTTCCGGTCGATCCAGCAGCGGCTGCTCCCGGTTCTCGGGCGGTCCGGTATTCCGCCGTTCCTTTTTGCCTCGACCGGTATCGGGGCGATGGAAGCGGCGGTGGTGAACGTGGCGGGACCCGGCAGCCGGGTGCTGATCACCACCAATGGCCAGTGGGGGCCGGTGTTCCGCCGTCTGGCCGAGACCATCGGTGCCGAGGTCGATGAGGTGGTGTCCGGGCGTGGGGACCCAATCGACCTCGACGGGGTGCGCCGGGCGCTCGGCGAGAAGGCCTACGATGCCGTGCTGACGGTGCACAGCGAGAGTTCGACCGGCGCGCTGACCGACCTGCCGGCGATGGGGGCGATCGTGGGCGAGACCGAGGCGGTTCTGGTCTGCGACAGCGTCAGCGGCCTTGGCGGCGCCGAGTTGCGGGCGGATGCCTGGGGCGTCGACGTCGTGGTTTCAGCGTCGCAGAAGGCTCTGATGTGCCCGCCGGGGCTCGGCATTGCCAGCATCAGTGCGAAGGCCTGGTCGGTCATCGAGAAGGACGATCGAGGCCCCCGGAGCTATTTCGACTTCCGCCGGTTCCGGCCGATGGCCGAGAAGGGTGAGCCGACATATACAGCGCCTGTGGCGATGCTGAACGCCCTGGATGAAGCCCTGGACATGATCAGCGACGAGGGGCTTGGTTCCGTCCTGAGCCGTCACCGCCGGGTCAACCGGGCCCTGACCGCGGGTCTGGAGGCGATCGGGTTCAGCCGGTTTCCGACCGGCGAGGCCAGCCCGACCCTGGTGGTCGTGCGCACGCCGGGCGGTGTCGATGCGTCGGCCCTGATCGATCGCCTGGCGCGCGGTTACAACTGCATCATCGCCGGCACCCGGTTCGAAGACCTCAAGCCGCAGCTGGTGCGGATCGGAACCATGGGGGCGGTCGACGCCGGCGACGTGCTCACCGATCTGCACCAGATCGCCCGGGCGCTCGCGGACATCGGCCATCCGGTCGATGGGGCCGCGGCCCTGGCGGCAGCGGCGGACCATTTCAACCACCCGGAGGCCTGCTGACATGCCGGTGATCACCGTGACCCTGATGGAGGGGTATGACGAGGCGACCCGCACCACGCTGTCGAAACGCCTGACGGAGGCGGTGACCGCGACGATCGAGGCGCCGCTGGACGGCATCACGGTCGTCATTCACGAGGTGCCGGCCGCCAACTACATGCGCGGCGGCCGGTCTCGAACGCCGGGCCAAGCGCGGTCTGGCTAACCGCCGAAGGCTGCCTTGGCCTCGATCTGCCGGCGGTGCAGCACCGGTTCGGTGTAGCCGCTCGGCTGTTCGCGTCCCTTGAACACCAGATCGCAGGCGGCTTGGAAAGCGACGCTGGCGTCGAAGTCGGACGCCATCGGACGGTAGGCGGAATCACCGGCATTCTGCTGGTCGACGACTGCCGCCATCCGCTTCATGGTCTCCATCACCTGATCCTCACCGCAGACCCCGTGATGCAGCCAGTTGGCGATGTGCTGGCTGGAGATCCGCAAGGTGGCCCGGTCCTCCATCAGCCCGACATTGTTGATGTCCGGCACCTTGGAGCAGCCGACACCCTGGTCGACCCAGCGCACGACGTAGCCGAGGATGCCCTGGGCGTTGTTGTCGAGTTCCGCCTGAATGTCCGCGGGAGACCAGTTCGGCCGGGCGGCGACCGGGACGGTGAGGATGTCGTCCAGGTTGGCGCGGCCGCGCGACTTCAGCTCGGCCTGGCGGGCCGCGACGTCGACCGTGTGATAGTGGGTCGCGTGCAGAACTGCGGCGGTCGGCGACGGCACCCAGGCGGTGTTCGCGCCGGCCTTGGGATGGCCGATCTTCTGCTCCAGCATCGCCGCCATCAGGTCCGGCATCGCCCACATGCCCTTGCCGATCTGGGCCTTGCCGGTCAGGCCGCATTCGAGGCCGATGTCGACGTTCCAGTTCTCGTAGGCCTGGATCCACGCGGAGGTCTTCATATCGCCTTTGCGGATCATCGCGCCGGCGGCCATGGAGGTGTGCATCTCGTCGCCGGTGCGGTCGAGGAAGCCGGTGTTGATGAACACCACCCGGTCCATGGTGGCGCGGATGCACTCCTTGAGGTTGACCGTGGTGCGCCGCTCCTCGTCCATGATCCCCATCTTGAGGGTGTTGGCCTCGAGGCCCAGCGCCTGCTCGACGCGGCCGAACAGTTCATTCGCGAAGGCCACCTCTTCCGGTCCGTGCATCTTGGGTTTGACGATATAGACCGAACCGGCGCGGGAATTGTGCAGCGGACCGTCGCCCTTCAGGTCGTGGATCGCGATGGCGCTGGTGAACATCGCGTCCAGAATGCCTTCCGGCACCTCGTTGCCGGCGGAATCCAGAATCGCGTTGTTGGTCATCAGATGGCCGACATTGCGCACGAGCATCAGAGAGCGGCCGTGCAGGCTCAGGGTCGAGCCGTCCGGTGCGGTGTAGCTGCGATCGGGATTGAGCTTGCGCTCGACGGTCTGACTGCCCTTGGCGAAGGTCTCGGTCAGGTTGCCTTTCATCAGGCCGAGCCAGTTGCGATAGACCGCAACCTTGTCCTCGGCATCGACCGCGGCGATCGAGTCCTCGCAGTCCATGATTGTGCTGACCGCCGCTTCCATGATGACGTCGGCGACGCCGGCCGCGTCGTCCTTGCCGATCGGATGGGTCCGGTCGATCACGATCTCGGCGTGCAGGTTGTTGCGGGTCAGCAGGATCGCGGACGGGCTGGCCGGATCGCCACGGTAGCCGGCGAACTGGGCCGGATCCTTGAGACCGGTCTCGCCGGCGGCGGTCGATACCACCAGGGCGCCGTCGCGTACGGTGTAGCCGGCGGCATCGCTGTGGCTTCCCGAGGCGAGGGGGGCAGAGCCATCGAGGAAGTCTCGGGCCCAGGCGATGACTTTGGCGCCGCGCGCCGGGTTGAAACCACCCGCCCGTTCGGCCCCGCCTTCTTCGGAGATGGCGTCGGTTCCGTACAGGGCGTCGTACAGGCTGCCCCAACGGGCGTTGGCGGCATTCAGGGCATAGCGCGCGTTCATCACCGGTACGACCAGCTGGGGACCCGCGATGCTCGCGATCTCCGGATCGACCTTGGTCGTTCCGACCGAGAACGCCGGGCCTTCTTCGACCAGGTAGCCGATCTGCTTCAGAAAGGCCTTATAGCCCTCGAGATCGCTGATCGGGCCTGGGTTGGCGGTGTGCCAGTCGTCGATCTGAGACTGGATCGTGTCGCGCTTGGTCAGCAGGGCGGCGTTGCGCGGCGCCAGATCGGCAACGATTGCACCCAGGGCGTCCCAGAAGGCCGTGGGCTCGACCCCGGTTCCGGGCAATGCCTCGGTATTGGCGAAGTCGTACAACGGCTTCGCAACCTTAAGGCCCGCAATCTCCACGCGATCGGTCCTCCCGCACTCCCACTCGGCGTCATCTGTCTGGAAAAGCTGGGCTTATAAACAAGAAGCACCGCAACGGATCAAGGGAAACCGGCGCACGTAAGTGATCGCGATCTCGCATCCTCAAACCGAGGTGCGGTCTTCAACCGGACCGCACCGGCGCTCGTTCCAGCGGCACGAATCATGCTAGCCATTCCGATATGCGGATACCGTTCCTGTCGAGACCCCAGACCCCCGCCGTCGAGCGCCGACGCCAGACCCGGATTCCGGTCCGCGGAGACAGCTATGTGCGGGTCGAGGGACGGGACCTGGCCCTGCTGAACTGGTCCGAGGACGGGTTCCTGGCGGGACCCTATGCCGGCGGGCTGATCCCCGGACAGCGGGCGACCGCACATCTGGTGGTCCGCGACTATCACGACCGGGATGGTGGTCTCGAGGTGGCGGTCACGGTTGTCGTCAAACGCATCGACAGCCGCGGTCTGGCGGCGCGCTTCTACCAGCCGGAGCGCTACAAGCGATTGCTGCTGAAAGACTTCTACCGGCGCAAATCGTCGGCCGCCTCCTGATGACGACCGCTCGGGTGTTGGTGGATGCGGACGCCTGTCCGGTGCGCGCCGAAATCCTGACGATCGCGGGGCGCCATGGCGTTGAGGTGTTTCTGGTCAGCAATCGCGGCTTCCGCGTGACCGACCGACCGCAGGTTCACAACATCGTCGTCGCGGAAGGGCTCGACGCGGCGGATGACTGGATCGCCGAGCGGGCCGGTGCGGGTGATGTGGTCGTCACCGGCGACATTCCGCTGGCCGCCCGTTGCCTGGAAGCCGGCGCCCGGGTATTCGATCACGCAGGCAAGGCGTTCACGACGAGCAACATCGGCATGGCGCTGTCGATGCGCGACCTGATGAGCGACCTGCGGGCCATGGGGGAAGCCTCCGGCGGCAACCGCAGCTTCACCAAGCAGGACCGCGCCCGCTTTCAGCAGGCGCTTGAGCAGGCGCTGCGATCGGCAGGCTAGCGGTATCAACCGGAGCCCCGGGTTCAGCCCAGGGACAGGGTGACCGGGTCGGGCAGATCGACGAACTCCTCGTCATCGGTGCTGCCGTCGAGGAACATCACGGTCGCGAAGATCGCCGGACGGTCCAGCGCCGTCATCGGATGGTGCCAGACATCGGCCCCATAGGTGATGCCCTGGTCACCGGTGGCTAGAAACAGCCTGAGACCTGAGGGATCGGGCTGGCCATCGGACCCATGCGGGGCCACAAGGACCAAGTAGCGCGAGACGTCGACCGGCAGGAAGGCCTGGGACGAGAACGCGTGGCGTTCCATGGTCTGGGTCACCAGCGGCAGGTCGGATGGCGGCGTAAGACTGGTCCTGAAGCACACGCGGGCCGCCGAACCCCGGCGGTTGTCGTTGAAGGCCGAGTAGTCGGCCCGTCCGGGTTCGGTCGGCAGGTCCAGCACATGGCCGAAACCGGCGAAGGCCTCGGACGTCAGCGGTTCCGGCGTCAGCTTCACGGCTCAATCCTCCGGTATCGTGGTGGCCGAAAGCTCGGCATCAACGGCGTGTTCGTACGGGACGTCATAGGAAATCAGCCCGCCAGACAGCAATGCCGCCTTCAGCCGCACAAAGGCGTCGACCGGGAAAGCGGGGGTCGACGGCCACAGTCCGGACTCGCGAAAGCCGTTCACGATCCTTGCCAGGGCGGACGCGTCCACGTCCGGGAAGTAGGACTGGACAGTTGCCGCCACCTCGTCCGCTGGGGCTATGGACAGATAGCGCAGGGTCCGTCCGATCCCCCGGGTCAGGGCGCGACAGGTCTCGCGCTCCCGATCCGCGAAGCTGCGGGTGGTGTAAAAGCTGGTGAAGCCGACATCGCCGCGGGTGGCGAAGCGGTGCCAGACATGCCCGATCCCGGATTGGGTGAGCGCTTCGGCATAGGGCTCGAACACCTGGATGACATCGACGGTGCCAGCTTCGAGGGCGACGGCGTTCTCGGCCATGGTCCGATCCGGGGCGCGGGTCCACTCCGACGGTGCGACGCCGGCGCGCGACAGGTCGTCCTGCAACGTCATCCAGGGAGTCGGAACCTCGACGGCGACGGCGAGGCGCTGACCCCTGAGGTCGGTGAAGCGGAAGTCCGGGTTTGGGCGGCGGCCGACCAGCAGGAACGGATCCCGCGCCACGATCTGGGCGAAACAGACCAGCGGGCAGTCGCGATCGCGATCGTGGTGCATCATCACCCGCATCGGTCCGCCCCAGGAGACGTCGGCGGCACCGTCCAGCAGGCCCTGGGCGGTATAGGCGGTCGATGGTGACAGGGTGACCCGGACGTCGACTCCTTCGCGGGCCCAGTCGCCTCGCTCGATCGCGAGATAGAACGGCACGTAGCTTGGCGTGCGCAGGTTCTCGTAGAGGGTGATCGACGTCATCGGTCCGCTACAGGAGTCCGGCGGCGACCAGTCGCAGCCGTCCCCGTTCCCACACGGGTTCGGCTTCGTCCGGCGTCATTCGCCCGAAACAGTCCATATACTCGGCCGACAGCTCCAGAAAGCCGGGTTTGTAGCGTTCGGCCCAGCCCGCCAGGGTCCAGGTTTCCTCGGTCGGTTCGACACTGGCGTCGGTGCCGCAGAAAACGGCATCGATCTTGCCGGACGCGACGATCGGACGGCACGGCGCCAGGTCGTAATCATAGTCCTCGAAGAACCGGATCCGATCGTCCTCGAGCGATGAACGGGACGTGAAGACCATGCCGTCGACCGACCCGTCGCGGTCGTGGACCAGCATCGGAAAACTGTCCCAAGCGACCCGCACCCGGCGGAACCCGTCGAGCCGCGCCGGCATGAAGACACTGGGGTCGACCGGTCGGTCGACAACCAGTTCGAGGACGTCGACGTCCATCAGCGTCCCGAAGAAGAAGTAGCAGGTTGCCATGGCCTGACCTTGCACCCGTCCCCGTGCAGCGATAGACGATCCGGATAAGCGGCGCAATCTGCCGCCATCGCCGGTGGCGCAGGACGACTACGCTGGTGGCGGCGGTCGAGGGCTTGGGTGGCAGTGATGGGAGAGTCGATCTTGGACGACGAGGCGCCGAGGCTTTGGGGACAACGGCTCGCGAACTTCGTGGATGTCCGCGTTGGCGGAGAGCGCTTCGAGCTTTACCGCGACGTCACACGGGGTGCCATTCTGATCCTGGCCAATCCCGATACCAGTGCCGTTGAAGAGGCAATGGCACTCGCCAATCGTGCTGGGTCAGCACTGAACGTTCTCATCCTCGGCCGACAGGATCCGGGACCCGGGATTCGCCTTCCAGACGCCAGCGGGCGTGTGAGGGAGACCTATTTCGGTGAGCGTGGCGGGGAACCCATGGTCCTGTTGAGCGATGCCGATCAGCGATGCATCGACGCGACGTCACTCTCGGTCGGGTGGACCCATCGGATATCGGATCACCTCGCCGATCTGGCGCGCCCACAGCCCGAGCGCCGGCAATCGACGGCGCCGGTTATGATCGTGCGCAACCTGCTTGACCCGGCCCAGCGCCGCCGGTTGCTTGACGCATTTGACGGTCGACACGAAGAGGGCACGGTCAGCCTGACCCGAGCTGGCGAAGTCGCCGATACGGTGCTTCCTCAGTTCAAGAAGCGCCGGGACGTCACGCTTGACCCGAAAGAAGAGCTTTATCAGGTGGTGATGTCGGCGATCGCTCAACGCCTGATGCCGGAACTTCATAAGGCATGGTGGATCGAGAAGCTTCGAACGGAGTCCTTCTACATCGCGGGATACAGTGCGGATCGGGGGGATTTCTTTGCGCCGCATAGGGCCAACACCCTGCCGCAGACGGCCAAGCGGCGGGTCGCCGTCAGCATCGAACTGAACGACGACTATGAAGGCGGTGGTCTCGTCTTTCCGGAGTACAGCGACGACGCGTGGCGCGCACCGCCCGGCGGCGGTCTGGTGTTCTCCTGCTCGTTGATGCATGAAGCCCTGCCGACCACCAAGGGCGTTCGATACGTGCTCCTGGCGTTTCTCAATGAACCGTGACCTTCACCTCGGGCGCCCGCAAGCGGTGCGGGCGACCGGCGGGCTTGTCGCTGGCCGAAAACATGCCATTTCGCCCTGTAGGCGATATGGATTTAGCATGTTCACTCAAAACAAGCGGTTGAAGGAACCGACGAGGGGATGAGCCTGTACGAGACTTCCGCTGTTCCGGGTGTTCCCGATCACCCCGTTGTCCGCCTGGGACGGGTTGGCGTGCTGCTGGTCAACCTCGGCACGCCGGATTCGACCGAGATCCCGGCGATCCGGCGCTATCTTGCGCAGTTCCTGTCCGACCGGCGGGTCATCGAACTGAACCCGGTGCTCTGGAAGATCCTGCTCTACGGGATCATCCTGCGCACGCGACCGCCCAAGACGGCCGAGGCCTACCGGGCGATCTGGATGACCGACACGGACGAGTCCCCCCTGCGTCACTACACCCGGGCCCAGGCCGAGGGGCTCGCCGTGCGCCTCGATCCCGCGGGCGACAGCGTCGTGGTCGACTGGGCCATGCGCTATGGCAACCCGTCGGTCCGCGATCGTATGCGCGCGCTTCAGGATCAGGGCTGCGACCGGATCTTAGTGTTACCGCTGTATCCGCAATACTCCGCCTCGACGACCGGCACCGTGATCGACGAGGTCGCCCGCGAGCTGCTCGACATGCGGTGGCAGCCGGCGATCCGGACCCTGCCGGCCTTCCACGATGACGACAGCTACATCACCGCGGTCGCCACGGGGATCGAGCACAGCCTGGCGGCCCTCGACTGGGAGCCGGAGGTCATCCTTGCGTCGTTCCACGGACTTCCGAAACGCTACTTCATGGCCGGCGACCCCTATCACTGCCATTGCGCCAAGACGGCGCGCCTGGTGCGCGAGCGCCTCGGTCTGCCGCCGGAACGGTTCCGCCTGACCTTTCAGTCCCGCTTCGGCCGCGAGGAGTGGCTGCAGCCGTACACCGACGAGACCATCCAGGCGTTGGCGCGCGACGAAGGGGTGAAACGCCTCGCCGTTGTCACGCCCGGCTTCGTGGCTGACTGCGTGGAGACCCTGGAGGAGATCGCCATTCAGGGGCGCGAGGAGTTCGAGGAAGCCGGAGGGACCCATTTCGCGGCCCTGCCGTGTATCAACGCCGACGCTGCCGCCATCGACATGCTGGAAACCATGGTGATCCGGGAGCTTGGCGGCTGGTGGGAGCCGGTGGCGGTCGCACGCCCGGTTCGGATCGCCGGCGAGTAGGCGCAGTCTGACGAAGGCTTGGAGAGGCCATGGCGACCGCCATTGACCTGGGGGGCAAATGGGCCCTGATCACTGGTGGCGGCAACGGGATCGGGCGGGCGATCGCGGCCCGATTGGCACAGGCCGGCGCCGGGGTGATCGTGGCCGATCTGCGCATCGCGGACGCGGAGGAAGCGGCCGAGGAAATCGCCGCTGAGACCGGAGGAGACGCGGTCGGCCTCGGCGTCGATGTCGCCGACCCGGCTTCGGTCGAAGCCCTGGCGGCGGATATCACCCGTCGCGGTCTGCCTCTCGACATCCTGGTGAACAACGCCGGCGTGATGGAACGGACCGGAATCGCCGATCCCGGGCTCATCGACTCGTGGAAACGGGTCACCGGCGTGATCGCGGATGGCACCGCCTATGTCAGCCACACCTTCGTCGACCGGCTGATCGCGTCCCAGGGGGTGATCGTGAACACCGCGTCGATCAACTCCTTTGCGGTCGCCACGACGGCGGCGGCTTATGTCGCCGCCAAGGGCGCGGTGGCCCAGCTGACCAAGGTGATGGCAGTCGATCTCGCGGCCAAAGGTGTCCGGGTGAACGCCGTGGCCCCGGGGATCATCGCCACGGCCATGACCGCGGATACCCGAGACGATCCCGACGCGATCGGACGGTTCCTGGCAGCGGTGCCGATGGGGCGTGTGGGGGCGCCCGAAGAAGTCGCCGATGCCGTGCTGTTCCTGTCCAGCGATCTGGCACGCTACATCACCGGCGAGATCCTGGCCGTCGACGGTGGCTATCTCGCCCGCTAGCCCGGGGAACTAAAAGAAGCCGACGGCGACCGAGTCCGGGTCGTCGACCCCCAGCAGGGTAACCCGGGTGCCCGACGACAAGGAGATCAGGGCGTCGTTGCCAAGGTCGAACCGGTTGTCGACGGTGACACCGCTGGCGATCAGCAGCTGGTCTTCCGACTCGTCGAAATCGCTGATCGTGTCGCGATCCTCGTCGGTCGCCCCGAAGACGAAACGGTCGCTGCCGCGGCCGCCGACCAGGCTGTCATCGCCTGCGCCACCCGACAGGCTGTCGTCGCCCTGACCCCCGAACAGGGTGTCGTCGTCGTCGCCGCCCCAGATCTGGTCGTCGCCCTGATTGCCGTAGAGCAGATCATCGCCGGCCCCGCCGTCGAGCGTGTCGCGTCCGGTTGTGAAGACGGTGTCGTCACCGAACACACGCAGCCCGGCCTCGCCATTGCGGCCGCCGTAGAGCACGTCGTCGTCGTCGCCGCCGGAGAGCAGGTCATCGTCCTGCCCGCCGTACAGGGTGTCGTCGTCCGCTCCGCCGGTCAGCGTGTCGAGGCTTGTGTTGCCGTAGAGGACGTCGTCGCCGCTGCCCGCGCTCAGGATGTCGCGGCCGTCATTGCCGAACATGATCTCGTCATCGTCGGACCCGAAGATGGTGTCATCACTTTCCGTTCCAACGACGACGTCGTCGTCGATGGTGATGACGGTTTCAGTGCTCAGGGATCCGGTTGGAGTCATCCACGCCTCCCAGCCTCGACAACCCCACCGACCTCAGTATAGCGCAAAACCCCCCGGAGTCGTGCGTCCGAATCGCGGCGCCAACGCCAGGTGATCACTCGGACGCGGCGGTCTCCGACCCAAGCAGCCAGGCCAATGCAGAAGGCTCATCACTGAAGACGGCAGTCGATCCAGGGGCGCTCTCATTGCGCAGCGCAGCCCAAAGCCGACCGATCCCCAGATCAAGGTCACTGCCGACAACAGCGGCGACCCGCCCCATCGGAATCTCTCCGCGCTGGCGCCTGGCTTCCATCTCCTTGAAGTCCGCGACCGTAAGCTCGCTCAGATCGGCCTCGCGCGTGTCCACCAGGGTGTTGATTTCGGTGGGGTCGTGGTCGAGAGACCGCAGGACATCCCAGAGCGCGGGCATCCTGTCCAGCCTCAGGGTCCCCCTGTAGGTCAACCGCAACAGCAGGTTCCCGTCATCGAATTCCCAGTCGAGGTCAGGCAATTGCCGCTCCGAGGACGCGTTCGACGCTGCCAAGCACTGGGGGGCGGCCGGAGAATGGCCGCTGAGGGACCTGTTCCGGTTCAGTCATCCCCTGCCACGGCAACGCCGGGCCATCCGTACAATGCGCGGGCCTGCTCGGCGCTGACAAAGCCGTCGCGGACGTCGATCGCCAGCCGCGACCGGTCTCGTTGGCCAGGATCCCCGAGGCCGCCGCCGCCGGGCATCTCGAGAACGACACTGTCGCCGGCTGGGATCGTCTGCCGACCTTTGCCCTGCAGCTTCGGTCCCGATTTCAGGTAGACCCGCCCCGCCTGACCAACGGCGCCACCGTTACGGCCGCGCGGCGGGTGAATGACCCGATCGAACATCGACGAAATGGCAAACGGCCGGCCGTCGGCATGGGCGATTTCCATGATCTGCCCGGTACCGCCGCGGTGCTGGCCGGGGCCGCCGGAATCGGTGCGGTACTCTTTTCGCCAGAACACCAAGGGTGCGATCGTCTCGTTGACCTCGACCGGTGTGTTGCGCACGCCGGAAGGAAACGCCGTCGCGTTGAGCCCGTCCTTGCCGGGACGCGCCCCGGTTCCGCCGGCGTGGAACGTGTTCATGGCGAAGGGCTGGCTGTTTCCGTAGTCGCCGTCGGTGATGCCGTGACCGCCCAGCAGCACCGGGTTCCAAAGGCAGCTCGTCCCCTCCGCCGGGACGCGATCGGGGATGATCTGGTTCAGGCAGCCGAGCATCACATCCGGCAGCATCTGTCCGATCACGTGACGTGCCGCGACCGCGCAGGGATGCGGGGCGTTGAGGATCGTCCCCTCCGGCGACCCGACCCGAATGACGCCGAGCGAACCGGCGTTGTTGGGGATCGTCCCGCCGATCACGCACCGGATCCCGAAACTGGCATAGGCCTGGGTGTAGGTCAGGGGGACGTTGATGCCGAACCGGGATGTCGACGACGTCCCGGTGAAATCCACATCGATCCCGTCCTCCGACACCGTCAGCGCGCCGACCAGATCGACTTCGGACTCGAAGCCGTCGATCCGCATGGCGTTTCTGTAGGTCCCCTTGGGAAGCTTGGCGATCTCCGCCAGCATGCCGGCGCGAGAGCTCTCGATGATGTGCCGGCCCAGCTCGTCGAGGTCTTCCAGCTCGAACTCCCGCATCATTTCGACCAGCCGGTTGCCGCCAACCTCGTTGCACGCCATCAACGAGTAGATGTCGCCTTCGACCTCGACCGGGTTGCGCACGTTGGCCTTGATCAGGTTGAGCAGACCCCGGTCGACGGCGCCGGCGCTGGCGAGCGCCATGATCGGAATGTTGACGCCTTCCTCGTAGACCTGACGGCCGTCCGCCCCGAAACCCCGTCCGCCGACATCCACGACATGGGTCGTGCAGGCGAACAGCCCTACCGGCCGGCCGTCGAGGAAGGTCGGAGCCACGACTGTGAAGTCGTTCAGGTGGCCGGTCCCCTTCCAGGGGTCATTGGTGATGAAGACGTCGCCCTCGGCCATGGTCGCGATCGGGATCTCCTCCAGGAAGAAGCCGACCGATGCCGCCATGGCGTTGACGTGGCCCGGCGTACCGGTGACCGCCTGAGCCAACATCCGCCCCTCGACGTCGAAGACGCCGGCGGAGATGTCACCGGCCTCCCGGGCCGAGGTCGAGAAGGCGGTGCGCACAAGGGTCTGGGCCTGCTCCTCGACCACGGAAAGCAGCCGGTTCCACTGAATCTGGATGTGGATCTGGTCGAGGGCGGAGCGGTTGCGTCCCATGGTGCGTCTCCTCAGGCGGCCTGACCGCTCTTGGCGGACAGGATGAGATAGCCGAGCGGGTTCACGGTGGCATCGAAGGTCGAGGTTACGACCGTGGTCGTCTGGTCCTCAATGATCAGGGCCGGGCCCTTCACGGTTGCGCCTGTGCCCAGGTCTTCGCGCCGGTGAACAGCATAGTCGCTGTCGGTCTCCCGTTCCGGATCGAACACCGTTCGGCTATCGGCGACTGCGGCGTCGCCCGAACTGTCGGCAGCGGGGGCGGGGCTGGCGGACGCGGCGACCGGGGCCGAGACCGTCAGTGTCCAGGACAGGATCTCCGGCTCGACATCCGGGATCACCCGTCCGTACAGGCGGGCGTATTCGGCCTCGAAGGCCTGGCGGATGGTCTCGGCCGTCGCGGCGGTAATCTGCCCCGGCGGGATCGGAACGGTGATCTCGTGACCCTGACCGATGTAGCGCATAAAGGCGAAGCGGGTTTCCGCCAAACCGGAGTCACCGGCCGCGGCGGCCACGATCGAGCGGGCTTCTTCGCCCATGTCCGCCATCAGGGCATTGACCATCGCGGGGTCGAAGTCGCTCAGCTGCAGGTAGCGGCTGCGGACCATCTCATAGGAGATCGGCGCGCGCAGAAACCCGATCGCCGAGCCGACGCCCGCCCCGGTGGGCACGACAACGGTTTCGATGTCCAGCTTCTCCGCGAGCCGGGCCGCGTGCAGCGGGGCCGCGCCGCCAAAGGCGATCATCGCCCGGGCGGAAATGTCCTTGCCCCACTCGATGGCGTGAACCCGCGCGGCATTGGCCATGTTCTCATCGACGATTTCGGCCAGCGCGAAGGCGGCCAGGCGGCCCTCGAGCTGCATCGGAGTGCCGATGCTCCGGCCCACGGCATCGGCAGCCGCTTCGGCGTCGAGCGACACCGCGCCGCCGGCAAAACGCGCCGGATCGATCTTACCCATGACAACGTCGCCATCGGTGACCGTCGGCTCGCTACCGCCGCGGCCGTAGCAGGCCGGGCCCGGTTCCGAACCGGCGCTGTCAGGTCCCACCAGCAGGCGTCCCATCGCGTCGACCCGGGCGATCGACCCGCCGCCAGCACCAATCTCGACCATCTCGATGGCCGGAATGCGCACCGGCAGGCCGCTGCCCTTCAGGTTGCGATAGACCCGGGCAACCTCGAAGGTTCGTGTCATCTGCGGCGCGTACCCGTCGATCAGGCAGATCTTCGCGGTGGTTCCGCCCATGTCATAGGAAACAACATCGCGCAGGCCGCACTCGCGGGCGATCTCGGTGGCCAGAATGGCGCCGCCGGCGGGCCCGGATTCCACCAGTCGGATCGGGAAGCGGACGGCGGTCGCGAGGTCCGTCAGGCCGCCGCCGGAGGTCATCAGCAGGAACGGACAGCGCAAGCCCCGGGCCTTCAGCCGGGCGTCGAGCTCCGTCAGGTAGCGGGACATCTTCGGCTGGACATAGGCGTTGGCCGATGCCGTGGACTGCCGCTCGTACTCGCGGATCTCGGGGCACACCTCGCTTGACAGGGTGATTGCCAGGTCCGGATACGCTGCCCTCAGGATCTCGCCCACCCGCTGTTCATGCGCGCCGTTGGCATAGGAGTGCAGGAGGCCGATCGTTAGGGCCTCGATCCCATGGGTTTCGATCGGGGGCACCAGGGATTCAACCGACGCCTCATCCAGGGGCGCGAGGACGTCTCCGCGGAAATTCAGGCGCTCCTTGACCGACCAACGCAGGTAGCGGGGGACCAGCGGGTCGGGCCGGTCGATGTTGATGTCGTACTGCTCGAACCGGTTCTCCTGCGCCATCTCGACGCTGTCGCGGTGCCCCTCGGTGGTGATCAGCGCGGTCTTCGCGCCCTTGCGCTCGATCAGCGCGTTGGTGGCAAGCGTCGTGCCATGGATGATCAGCCCGACCGCGCTGGGTTCGATGCCGGCTTCGGCGATCGCCTTATCGATCCCCTCGACAACCCCTTCTTCCGGAGCCCGCGGCGTGGTCAGCACCTTGGTCGTGATCTGTCGGTCCGCGAGGTCCAGGGCGACGTCCGTGAAGGTACCGCCGACGTCGACGGCAAGGCGGATCTGGGCGGACGGGGCAACCATGGGCGGGAACCTGATGCTTGAGGGTGGGCATTCGCTGGCGCGAAGAGTGGTCGGATCGTTCCCAGGAAACGCCAATCCGTCAATGGCCTGGAAAAGCGCCGTGGTCCCGAGATCGATCTGGGGCTCTTTTCGCATTGCATACAGTGTGGCTACACTTCCCACCTCGCAGGGGGCGGTCCCGCATCGCGGCGACCTTGAGCGTTTGGGGAAGCGCTCCACAGACAAGGAGGGAGACTTCGATATGTCGGACATGTCACGAATTCGGAGACTGGCGGCCGCGACGGTTGTCGTGGGCGCGCTTGGCGTCGCAGGTACCGCCCAGGCGGCAGAGTGGGATCTTCCGCTGGCCTGGCCCGACGGCAACTTCCATGTGGAGAACGCCAAGACCTTCGCGGCCGAGGTCAACAAGGCGACCAACGGTGCGGTGACGATCAACATCCACCCCGGCGGATCGCTTGGGTTCAAGGGCCCGGAGATGATGACCGCCATCCGCGACGGTCTGGTGCCGATCGGCGACACGCTGCTGATCCAGCAGACCGGCGAGAACAAGCTGATGGGGCTCGAAGCCCAGCCCTACATGGTCAAGTCGCTGGACGAGTTGAAGACGCTGCACAAGCACTTCCGGCCCGCGGTCGACAAGATCGCCGCCCAGTACAATCAGAAGGTCCTCTACATGGTGCCGTGGCCGCGGCAGTACGTGTACACCAAGGTCGAGGCCAAGACGGTAGAAGACCTTCAGGGCATCAAGATCCGGACCTACAACACCTCGACAACCGATATGTTCAACCGGGTCGGGATGACCGCGGTTCAGCTGCCGTGGGGTGAGGTGGTTCCGTCGCTGGCCGCCGGCACCATCGACGCCGTCACGACCTCGGCATCTTCGGGGGTCGACGGCAAATTCTGGGAATTCCTGAAGTACATGTACCCGACCAGCCATGTCTGGTCGTCGAACATGGTTGCCGTCAATCTGGACGCCTGGAACGGACTGACCGCCGACCAGCGTGCGGCCATCGAGAAGGTCGCCGCCGATCTGGAACCGAAATTCTGGGACGTGTCCCGTGGCGAGGACACGGCAAAGGCGAAGATCCTGACCGACAACGGCGTGATCATGGGAACGGTCACCCCCGCGATGCTGTCGGAGATGCAGGGTCGGACCTCGCCGATGCTGACCGAATACGTCGACAATGTCGGTCCGGAAGCCGGTGCGATTATCGACGCGTTCCTCACGGACGTTGGCCGCAAGTAGGCGGCTGGCGATGAACGACGTGACCGTGGCGCCCGGGGTTCCGGGCGGCACGGCGCGCTGATGCCGATGCGCAGTCTGTTTCTCCTGTCCGACGGGATCGCACGCTTCGCCGCCTATGTTTCGGCGGTGCTGATCTTCGCCATCGCCGGTCTGATCCTGTCGGAGATTGCAGCCCGGACGTTCTTCAACGTGTCGCTGTCTTTCGCCTGGGAGCACGCCTCCTACTGTATGGCGTCGGCGGTGTTCCTGGGCGCGGCGTCCACACTGCGGACCGGTGGCCACGTGCGCGTGTCGCTGCTGTCTGCCACCGTGCCGCCGGTGGTCGCGCGGGCGATCGAGTATCTGGCGACCGCCTTCGGTGCCGGGATCGCGATCTTCGTTGCCTATGCCCTGGTGGTCTTCGCCTGGCAGTCCGCCGTCACCGGTCGGACCTCGGCGACGATCGACGAGACGCCTTTGGTCATTCCCCAGGGCGTCATGGCCTTCGGGGCCTGTCTGCTGGCCCTCCAGCTGTTGGTCCGATTGCTGCGCCTGTTCGTCGGAGATCCCCCCGAGGACGAGCAGGTCAAAGCCCAATACGGCGTCGAATGACGCGCCGCCGTCCATCCGTCGACCGGCCAGCCGCCCGGATACACGGGCGCGTTCCTAGGGGACCCGCAGCATGACCGCCATCATTTCGATCACCGTGATCGCCATCCTGGTGGTGACCCTGGGACTGGGAGTCTGGGTCGGGCTTGCCCTGTTCTCCGTCGGCATCATCGGGCTGTCTCTGTTCCGCGGCATGCCCGTTGAGAAGCTGGTGGCGCAGCTGTCCTACAACGTGATGACCACGCCTGAACTGATCGCGTTGCCGCTGTTCGTGCTGATGGCGGAGATCCTGTTCCACTCCAAGCTGTCGGCGTCGCTGTTCACTGGTCTGGCCCCATGGACGACACGCCTGCCGGGCAAACTGCTGCACGTCAATGTGCTCGGGTGCACGATGTTCGCCGCGATCTCGGGTTCGTCGGCGGCGACGACGGCGACGGTCGGCCGGATCACCCTGAGCGAGCTCTTTGACCGGGGTTACAATCGTGACATCGCGATGGGGTCGTTGGCCGGCGCCGGCACGCTCGGGTTCCTGATCCCACCAAGCATTATCCTGATCATCTACGGGGTGCTGGCGGAGACTTCGATCCTCAAGCTGTTCCTTGCGGGGATCATTCCAGGCCTGGCCCTGGCGGTCGGGTATATGGGCTATCTCGGCATCCGTGCTGCGCTCAACCCCGATCTGGTGCCTCAGGAAAACCTGAAGATGCCCTTCGTCGAGAAGGTCGCCGGCCTGCGTCATCTGCTGCCGGTGGTGTTCCTGATCGTCATGGTTCTGGGCTCGATGTATGGCGGCATCGCCAGTCCGTCCGAAGCCGCCGCCGTCGGCGTTCTCGGCGCCCTGATCGTCAGCGCCATGCAAGGGACGTTGAACCGGTTCACGATCGTGACCGCGGCGATCGGCGCCGTTCGGACCATGTCGATGATCGGTCTGATCGTCGGCGGGGCCTATTTCCTGTCGATCGCCATGGGGTTCCTGGGCGTGCCCCGGGCCATCGCCAGCGGGATCGGATCGCTCAATCTCGACCCGCTGTCCCTGATTCTGCTGCTGCTGGTGTTCTACGCCATCCTGGGCTGTGTCCTCGACGGGCTGTCCAGCATCGTCATGACCCTGCCGATCACGCTGCCGCTGATCCTCGCCGCCGGGTTCGACAAGATCTGGTTCGGTGTCTTCCTGGTGATCGTGGTCGAGATGGCACAGATCACCCCCCCGGTCGGCTTCAACCTGTTCGTCATCCAGGGCATGACCGGGGAACGGCTCGGACGGATCGCGGTGGCGACCTTTCCGTTCTTCCTGATTATGGTGGCGCTGGCCCTGTTGATCACCTTCGTGCCGTCGATCGTCACCTTCCTGCCCGACACCATCCAGTTCCGCGGCTGACCCTTACAGGGTCGGCATACCGGTAATCGGGTCCTCGATCCCGATCAGCCGAAGGGCGTGCCAGTAGGCGACCGTGTTGATCGCGATCACCGGTTTGCCGCGGCGTTGCCATTCCTCGGCGGCGCGGGACCGGAAGCCGAGATTGGTGCCGAACTGGACCAGGGCGTCGACGCCGTCGCCGTCGAGCCGGTCGAGGGCCTCGATCAGGGTGGTCTCCGGAACCTCCGCGATGGCTCGCGGGGAGGCGCACTTGAGGCTCTCGAAGCCGACGACCGCGAGGCCGGCGCCCTCGAAGAACCGGGTGATGTGGCCGTCGGCGACCGGCTGATAGGGCGAGACGATCGCGATACGATCGATCGACAGGCGCTGCGCGGCCTCGACAATGGCAAAGGACCCGCCGGTGACCGGAACCCCGGTCCGCTCGGTCAGGGCCGCCCGACGCGCGGCGGCGACCTCGAGCCCGTCCCAGACAAGCAGGGACGACATGCCGACGACCAGCACGTCGGGGGCGGTGTCCATCACCCGGTCGACCGCCTCGTCCAGGGCCGAGGCGCTCATGCGGATCAGCCTGTCGAACGCGGCGTCGCCGTCGATTGTGATGTTGGCGATGGCGATCCGCGCGGTGTGGTTGGTGACTCCGTCCGGGGCCAGGAGCGCGCAGTCGGGCTCGCAAATGGTGTTTGTCGACGGCACGACCACGCCGATCTTGGCCCGCGTCGCGTAGACGTCAGCAGCAACGTCAGTCATGGGCTGTCCTCCCCTTGGCCTCTTGTCCACGGCCTCACCCACAACTAGCTTGACCCCAAACACTGGGAGGAAGCGACAATGAAGCTGAGCGACGCTCAACTCGCCGAGTTCGATCGCGAAGGCTACCTGTTTCTCGAGGAGGCCTTCACGGCGGACGAAGCGGCGATGCTTGCGGCCGAGGCGCAGGCCGTCTACGCGCTCGACCGCGAAGAGGTCTGGCGCGAGTCGTCCGGTGCACCGCGCACCGCCTTCGCGGCCCATCTGTACAACGACGCCTTCGCCCGTCTCGGCGCCCATCCCCGGCTGGTGGAGCCGGTCGAGCAGCTGCTGGGCGAACAGGTCTACATGCATCAGTTCAAGGTCAACGCGAAGGCCGCGTTTGACGGCGAAGTCTGGCAATGGCATCAGGACTACGGGACCTGGCAGCGCGACGACGACATGCCGGAACCGCGGGCCATGAACATCGCGGTGTTCCTGGATCCGGTGACCGTCGCGAATGGCCCCTTGATGTTCATTCCACGCAGCCACAAGACAGGGGTCTTCGAAGCCGGCCACGACCTTGCGACGACCAGCTATCCGCTGTGGACCCTGGACCGGGCGACGGTCACCCGGCTGGCGGAGGAAGGCGGGATCGTCACGCCCACCGGCCCGGCGGGGTCGTTGCTGCTGTTCCACGGCAACCTGGTGCATGCAAGCCCGCCGAACATCAGCCCGTGGAATCGGACCATCGTTTATTTGAGCCTGTGCGCGGTCTCGAACCACATCCGTCAGTTCAAGCGCAAGGAGTGGATCGCCCATCGGGACTTCACGCCGATCACGGCGCTGGCGGACGACTGTCTGGCGCCGCTGGTTGCGGCTCACGAGTCGGCGGTGGCGGCGGAGTAGAGCGATTGGGATGCCCATCCGCTTGCGGTCCGTGCTAGGGAGCGCGGGCTTCGACCCCAGCGGGATCTAGGTGGATATGGCTGACGACTTCGATGCGGTTTATCGGCGCCTGGCGGCGCTGCCGGTGTTCTTTGTCGGCGGTCTGCCGCGATCGGGAACGACGTGGCTCCAACAGATGCTCAACGCCCATCCCGAGTTGGTCTGCATGGGCGAGTCTCACTACATCAACGACCTGGTACCGAAGATCCTGGAGGTTATTAAGGGGTTCAACGAACGCCGGGCGAACAGTGTCGGGACCTGGGCAACGACGGTGGAAGGTTTCGCCGTCAGGCATATGCGCCCGGTTCTCCAGTCGGCCTTCGCCAGTCTGGTGAGCGCGAATCTCGATGGCCGCCCGGCCGATGGCCTCGTGGCGATCGGCGAGAAGACCCCGGACAACCTGATGCACCTGCAGAGGCTTTGGGCGATCTATCCCGATGCCCGGTTCGTGCACATCATTCGCGACCCGAGGGACGGCGCGATTTCGGGTTTTGCCAGGTTTCGCTCCAAACTGCCCGAGGACATGACCCGTGAGCGCTACGTCGACGAGTACAGCAGGACCTGGAAAGAGCGGATCCTGAAGGCCCGGGAGCTGGCCAAGGACCGCCGGTATCTGGAAATCCGCTATGAGGCCATGCACGCGGCCCCGGAGGAGACCACCGGCGCCCTGCTCCGCTTTCTTGGGGCGTCGGATGCGGAAGCGTCCATCCGCACGGCTCTGGACGCGGCGAGCTTCGAGCGATTGTCAGGCGGACGCAAGCGTGGTCAGGAGGATCCGGACTCCCATTACCGGCGTGGTGAAGTCGGGGGCTGGCGGGACGTCCTGAACGATGGCGAACTGGCGGCGGCGGATCGAAATGCCGGCCCGCTCATGGCGGAGTTCGGCTACAGCCGGACGCAGGCCGGGGCGGGCTGACCCGCGCGACTCAACTCAGGTCGTGGGTGTCGAACCACTCCAGCGCCTTCTCGGCCAGGTAGAAGTCGAAATCGTCGTGGATGTCGATGCCGGACGCCGTTGAGTTGATGGCGATGAGTTCGGCATGGTCGCCGGTTCTCCGGCCGGCGCGGATCAGATGTGACCGCAGCGCCGACGCAATGCCCGTGTCCTCGCGAAACAACGGTTTGCGGGTTTGGCGGGGACCGTAGATCGCCATCCAGTCGTAAACCCGCTGCCAGGTGCCGTCGTCGTCCTGAATCCAGAAATTCTTGTGGGTCCGGTTGGCCGCGAAGCAGCTGTCGAGCTCCCGCCGTTCCTTAAGGGTGTTGACCGCTTGGGCGATCCATTCGGGTTTGCGGAACAAATCGGTCGGCTGCAGGAACACGACGATACCGAACGCACCGTCCAGCGCTTCCGCACGCGCCAGCGCGTCCGCCAGAACCGGCTCGGTCGGTGTGAGATCCTCAGCCAGCGACGAGTCGCGCATGAACGGGGTCCAGGCGCCGGCGGCTTCGGCGGCCGCCCTGATTTCCTCGTTGTCGGTGGTGACCAGCACGCGGTCACAGACCCCGCTTTGCAGTGCGTGCTCGACGGAGTAGGCGATCAGCGGTTTGCCGCGGATCGGCTTCACGTTCTTGCCGGGCAGCCCCTTGGACCCGCCACGCGCCGGAATGATGACGATCACGCGATCGTTCTCGCTTCCCGCTCCCACGGTCATGCGCTGATTTCCCCCAGTTTGGTGAGCGAGTCGCCGAGGGCTTCGGCAACCGCGAAACCCGTGTCGTCACGGACGTCGGCCAGAGCCCAGGTCTGTTCCACCAGTTCAAACCCGACCGCATCACCGAGTCGGTGTCCTTTGTCGAACAGGTGGGGACGGGTGGCGAGCGCCAGACCGACGAGCTCCTGAAAGTACTCGGCGTCGCGCGCCGGGCCGCCCTCGGTCATGGCCACGATCTCGCCGTCCGAGTGGCGACGCCAAAGGTTTGCGTAGAAGCGCCGGGCGCATACCACGCTGTCGAGATGGTCGCGGGCCGCCAGGTTGTCGGCGGTGCGCCGGATCAGGCCCCGGGGCCGAAACGGGTGCGTCGGCTCGAGAACGACAACCACGTCGCTCGGATGGAGATGGGCGATCTCGGCGAGCGCGCCGGCATAGTCGCCCGATGTCCGGCGGTAGCTCTGGACCGGGGCGCCGTAGCGGTCGACGGCGGCCCGAATGGCGTCGTCATCCGTGGTCACCACGATGGGCGAGTCCGGAAGATCGGCAAGCGCGCTGTCGAGGGTTCGCTCGAGGCTCGACCGACCCCGGATCGGGGTCAGCAGCCTCGGGGTGCTCTTGGCGGCGGAAAGCACCGGAATGATGACAAGCGGTTCGGTCACGTGCCCGGTCCTCCGGTGCGGATAACCTCGATCACCTCGGCAACCCGCTTGGCCCGGCCTTCGTCGCGACCCTGGTGAATGCCGTGGTGATGATAGGCCCGCATCCCGGGTTCGTAGACGATGTCGTGACCGGCCTGGATCATCCGTTTGCCCCATTCCCGATCTTCGACACCCCGGATCTTCTCGTCGAACGGCTCGTCCTGCCAGATGGACTTGCGGATCGCAGAGTTCGCGTTGTGAAAGAAGTAGTCGACCCGCTGGCGCACGCGCTCGTCCCGAAATGTCGTCCAGAGGTCGCGACGGTCGACCGCGCTGGTTTCGGGCAGCGGTTCCTGGCGGCCGTAGATCCCGCAGGTCCGTGGGTTTCCCTCCGGTCCAAGATGGGCGTAGGCGTAGTCGGCCCACAGGTCGTCCACCGGGATACAGTGTGACGACAGCAGGGCGACGGTCTCGTGAACGGCAGCATCGATGCCGATGTTCAAGGCCCGGCCGTAGGAAAACTCCTCGCGCGTGATGTTGCGCAGTGTGCAGTCGAACGCCTCGGCACATTCACGGGTCCCATCGGTCGAATCGTTGTCGACCAGAATGATGTCGAGATCGGGCAGGCGTTGTCGGCGCAGCGCCGTGAGGCAACGCCCGATCCAGCTGCGCTCGTTCTTGGCACGCAATACGACACTGATCACATCAGCTCTCCTCGGCGGCCGGTCCGCGACGGACCGTCCTCGTCCTCGGAAATGAAACCGAAGTCGATCGCGGCCCCCTCCGGCATGTCGTACAGGACCCGGCGGCCGACGACCTGGTGCTTGAAGTCGGTGGACAGCCCGATGCCGCCGGGAACCTCCGTCAGGCTGTCCTCGGTCAGGAGATCGCCGGCCTTGATCTCCCGAGTTGTGACCAGCGTGGAGCGGCTCGCGCGCAGCAGGTCCAGCCGGGCAACCGGTGACGGCTTGAACAGCAGGTCGCCGGGCAGGTCCGTGTTCCGAAGACGCTCAAAACTGTCGAGGTCCATGGTCAGGAAGGCGAGACGAATCCCGTCCGCCACAATCGGCGGGTCGCTGAGCTGGTCGGCCGGGATGACCGCGTCATACCGCGCGAAGATCCGCTCGAACGGTTCGTCAGTGGCCTCGTCCACCGTCTCGATGGTCAGGTCCGGCGTCTCGGCCCGGAGCAAGATGCGCCGCATGGCTGGCCTTGCACTCAAGCGGACCGCATCGCCTCGCGGACCTGCTCGAGGCTGAGCGCACCAGGGACTGCTTTGGTGAAGGCGATCGCCGCCTGATCGAGATTCATGCCGAGCCCGTTCCGCGTCTTCAGGCCCCGTGCCGCCGCGGCAGTCAGCAACGGCGTTTCCGGAGGTTGATAGATCACATCATAGACGACTGACCGATCCGGCAGAATCCCAAGATCGTCCGCACTCACTGGAGATCCAGGAGGACCGTCCTGGTAGCCGAAGGTGGTGGCGTTGACCAGGAGGTCGGTTCCGGCCAGGGCGTCGACGGGAATCGGGAAGTCGACGGCCGTGGCGCCCAGGCTGGCGGCAACGCGGTCGGCCGTTGCCCGGGTGCGGTTGGCGAGGGTGAGCGCGGCGGTTCGTCCGGCAAGATAGGCGGCGACCGCCAACCCGGCACCGCCGAGGCCGATCAGCAGGGCATGCCGCGATCCGAGCGCCTCTGGGCCGCCGACCAGTGCTTCGATCTGGGCGAGGGCGCCGGCGCCGTCGGTGTTGGCGCCGACCAGCGCATCGCCGTCCCGATAGACGGCGTTGACAGCGCCGATTCGCTCCGCCTCCGGTTCGAGCCGATCGAGTAGGGCGACAATCGCCTGCTTGTGGGGAACGGCAACGGCTCCGCCGACATACCGGGAATCCGCCCGGAGTGCCGCGACGAGGTCACCCAGGCCTGACGGTTCAACGTCCATCGGATGCATCACCGCGGCCACCCCGGCGGCGGCGAAGGCCGCGTTCCAGAGCAGGGGCGACCGGGCGCCCTTGGATGGCGACAGGCCTAGGATTGCCGCGAACCGGTCGGTCGACACCTCGATGTCATTGCCGATCAGGCCGGTGTAGCTCGGGGCGCCGGATCCCATGGTCGCGGCTCAGGCGTCCATGGTCCGTCCGATGGCCGCCGCGACCGGGCGACATGCCTTCATGATCTCGTCGAACTGCTCGAGGCTGGAGCACTGCAACGGGTCGACGGCCGCGTTCTTCGGATCGGGGTGGACCTCCAGCATCAGGCCATCGGCCCCGGCCCCGATCGAGGCCAGCATCATCGGCTTGACCCAGGGCTGCCAGAACGTCGCGTGGCTCGGGTCGCTGAGGACCGGCAGGTGCGTGACGTCCTGTGCGGCCGGGATGACTTGCAGATCCAGCAGGAAGCGGGATGTCTCCCGGTGAGTATGGTTGGCCACCACGCCGCGCTCGCACAGCACGATCTTGGGCTCCTGGCTGAGCCGGTCGTGCTCGAGAGCGATGTATTCGGCCGCCATCAGCCAGTCGCGGAGACTCGATCCGTAGCCCCGTTTCAGCATTACCGGCATGCCGGTCTTTCCGACCTCGGTCAGCAGTGGATAGTTCTGCATGTTCCGGGTGCCGATCTGCAGCATGTCGCAGTTGGCGGCCACGACGTCGATCTTCGCGATGTCCATGACCTCGGTGATGATGGGCAGTCCCGTCTCCTGCTTGGCGACCTGAAGCCATTTCAGGCCGTCTTCGCGCGGCTCGAAGAACTTCGCCGAGCGGTACGGAAAGGTCAGCGGCTTGAACGCGCCGCCACGCAGAAAATGAGCCCCGGCCGCCTTGACGCCGATCGCGGTCTTCACGATCAAGTCCTCATTCTCGACCGTGTTGGGACCCGCCATGACGGGGATCAGCGGCCCGCCGAAGGTGACACCGCCGCACTCGAAGACGGTCCGGTGATCCGCGCGGCTTTTGGCGACCAGGGGGATCTTGTTTTCGATGTCGTCCTGGCTGAGGTCTTTGCCGGGAAACTTGTTGTCGACGCCCATATTGGAGCCGGTCATCGCCGCATCCTTCCTGGTTCTTCACCTGAAATCGGGTGGTCAACCGTCTTATCGCGTGGCGGGTCCGCCCGCAATCGCCGCGGCGGCGGCGGTGGCGCGACCGAACCGATGCAGCACATCGATTGGTGACTCGATTCGGAATCCGAACCCGGCCGCGCGTCTCGGGTCGATGGTCGGCGAGTTCTGCCGGCTCGGTTGGATCTCGGTCCGGGGCTCTTTTCCGAGGCCTTCCGCAATGGCCTGCACCGCCCCGAGGACCGTGATCGGCGGCGTCGAGGCGAGGGAGAAAGCCTCGAACCCGACCTCCCGGCCGACCAGCACGGCGGCGAAGTCGACCACCGCTTGGGCGTCGACGACAGCATTGTAGGCACCGTTCGCATTGAAGACGGTGACGGTCTGGTCCTCGAGCACCCGGGCCGCCACGGTGGCCGGGAAGTTGTCGTGACAGCCGACTCCGACAACGGCCGGCAGGCGGAGGGCAATGGCGTCCGTCAGCCTGCCCCGCTCGACCTCTCCCCGCAGAGCGCGTTCGCCCGCCAGCTTGGCTTCACCGTAGGGGATCTCCGGGGCGCAGGGTGTCGAATCGTCGATTATGGCGACCGGCGGGCGGCCGATCGCGGCCTGGGACGACATGTAGATCACCCGGCCGCCGGCGCGTGCGCCGAGGGCACGGGCGCCGGCGCCGAGGGCCTTGTTGAGCGCTTTGAGCCGACCACCGTCGGGCTCGCGGGCCGGGATCACTGCCGCGCAGTCGATCACGGCGTCGACCTCGAGGCCGGGCGCAGGCTCCTCGGAATCGCGGGTCGGATCCCATCCGTGTCCAATGATCTCCGCGCCGAGGTCGGGTGCTGTGCGGGCGAAGGCGTGGACCCGTGCGCCAAGGCCGGACATCCCGACAGCCATCAGCCGGCCGAGGAATCCGCCGGTACCGGTTACGGCGATGGTCTTCCCTGCGATCCCGCTCACGGTTGCCGCGCCCTCCGCACGGCCCCGGTGGTGTACTTGATCCGGGGCGGTGTCCTCACCTATAGCACCCGGGGTTCGAAGAGATGTCGAGGGTGGCCGAATGTCGGATATCTGCCCGGTATGTGAAGCGGGCGGGGCACCGGTGGTGTTCTCGACCGAAGCCCAGATGTACTGGGTGGTGGCCGAACGTGCGCTGACGGACCGGTTCGTGCCGGTCGACCTGCGCCAATGCCGGGTCTGCGGCCATGTCTTCAACACCGACATCGCCCGGGACACGCTGACCGAGATCTATCGCCGGCAGACGGCCACCAACCGGCCGGTCTCGCCGGCCATGGTTGCCCGCTACGAGATCCTGCTCGACTTCCTGGGCCGGGAGCGTCTGATCGGCAAGCGCATCCTCGAGGTCGGGGGCGGGACCGGTTCCCTGGCCCGCCTGCTGGCCGATCTCGGCGCCGAGGTCACGGTGGTCGAGCCCAACGACGAGTTGGAGGCGTTGCTCGGCGAGGCCGGGACCCGCATCCGGGTGGTGAACGACTTCTTCGGCCCAGACACCCTGGACGAGGTGTTCGACGGCGTGATCTGCCGCCAGGTCGTCGAGCACATTCTGGACGTCCGGCCGTTCGTTCGGGCGCTGGGTGCCGCTGTGGCGCCGGGCGGCTTCGCCTATATCGAGATCCCGACGCTCGAGTTCATCGCCCGGTACGGCGCATATATGGAACTGCACGTCCAGCATCTGCACTACTTCGATCGGGCCACACGGGCACGGCTGTTGCGGGATGCGGGCCTAGAGACGGTCGCTGTCCACGACATCCTGGACGGTCATGATGTCGGGCTGCTCGCCGTGCCGTCGACGCAGGCGCAATCCGCTGCGGTGGTCTCGCCGCTTGGCCTGGACGACGCGCTGATTCGGCGTGACGCCCACCGGTCTTTTCTGGCGGCATTCGATGGGGCGCCGGACCGGACCGCGGTGTATGCGGCGACGTCCCAGGGCGTGACGTTCTACAATCAGTTTGCCGAGGGTCGCGGACCGACCCGGTTCCTCGATGACAATCCGGACTACTGGAACCGGTTTGCCTACGGCCGGGGCGGTGTGGCGCCGGTCCTGCCGCGTAGCGCCGATCTGCTGCGTGAACTCGACGACATCTTCATCGGTGCCTATCACCATGAACCGGCCATCACGCAAAAGCTGGCAGAAGACGGCTATCGGGGTAGGATGTGGTCAACTCATCCCCGCCACCCGACGATAGAGCCGATCCAGCGATGACCGACTCCGACCTGTGGACCATCGCGGTCGTCGATGCCGGGGCGCGTTACGGCATGCATCCGACATGGCGGGGCGTCGAGGCGCCGATCCGCTACACGATGTTCGAACCCGAGCCCGGCGAGGCCGAGCGGCTGGCCGCGAAGTATCGGGACCGCGCGGATGTGGAGATTGTGGCCAAGGCGCTGGGGCAGGTGCCGGACGGCCGTCTGACCCTTTGGCTTACCGCCCATCGTGGTTATGTCGGCACCACGAAACCCAACCCGGACAGTCTGTGGTTCGGGAATGTCCGTCCCGAAGAGGGCCAGGTCGAGGGGTCGATCGACGTTGCCAGCACCACGCTCGACGCGGAATACGCCGATCGCGGCCGCCGGGCAGACTTCCTGAAGGTCGATGTCGAAGGCGAGGAACTTGCCGTGCTGCGGGGCGGGGAACGGACCCTCGATGATGTTCTGGCGATGCGGATTGAGGTTCAGTTCGACGATTCCTTCGTCCACCAGACGGCGTCGGACATCTTCCGTCATGCCATCGACGAGCGCGGATTTCGCCTGATGCGCCTGGACTATGACGGTCGCGGGCAGCCCCTGAGCTACCTGGTCGGGGATTCCGGGTACGGGGCGCTGTGCGGGTGCGATGCGATCTTCGTGCGCAAGGCCGAAGCGGTGGCCGAGCGTGGCGGCTCAGAGGCGGCAGCGGGGCTGATCAAGCTCGCGGTCTTCGCCTTGCGCAACGGCCTGTCGGACTATGCCGTCGTCTGTCTCGAAGCCCTGACATCACTCGGTTGGGAGCCGCGCGGCGGTGAGCCCGAGATCCGCCGCTACCTTCGCAAACTGTTCACTTTCGCGGCGATCCGGGTGCGGGCGACCTCGCCCGATCTTTATGGTCGGGCGCGCACCGATTACGAACGTTTCTTCGGTGAACCGATGTTGGACCGCCATGCGGTCTTCGAGAGCGACTGGTTGAACCCCTGATGACCGATTCCGCAGGCAGTTCGGCGGGCACCGGGCCGACATCCCCGGACCCCGCGACCGCGTCCCCGGCGGCACCGACGCTCTATGCGGTCTTTGATCTCGGGTTCACGCCGGTCACCTTCGACATCATGAACTTCCTGGTGTTCGCGAACCTGTGGACGCTGCGGGCCGGGTTCGCCGGGTATCACCTGGTTCTGGTCATGGGCCCGGACGGCCGGTTCCGCGACCTGACACCCAAGGACAAGGCGCTGGACGACGATGAGAAAGTGTGGCGGGTCCGGCACGTCCTGATGAGCCATGCTCACATTGCCAAGCGCTGTCTCGGCGTCAGTTTCTTCGATCGCCGGGAGGACCTTGCCAACCTTCTGCGCGCGGTCCACCCGGACCAGCTGTTTCCGCCCAACTACACCGTCGCCGAGCCGAAGACGGCGTTCATGCTGGCCGATCTGTTCCGAATCGAGCCGACAGCGCAGGAACTGGACACCTTCGCGGCCCATCCGTCGGTCCTGCGCAAGGTCGACGACTGGTTGAGCCGCGGGGCGCCGACCGGCAAGCCGGTCACTCTGACGCTTCGGGTCTCGACCATAGAGTCGGCCCGCAACTCCGACGTCGATGCCTGGCTTCAGGCGGCGGCCCGCATTCGGGATGCCGGTTTCGATCCGATCATCATTCCGGACACCGATCTCGTCACCTCCGGCCAGGATGTCGGCGCATTCGGCGACATCCCCGTCTTCGCCATGGGCGCCATTGACCTGGAACTGCGCATCGCCCTGTATCAACGTGCGTTGGTGAACCTCGCCGACAACGGCGGTCCCGCCTTCATCAGCTACTTCATGGAAAATGTCAGTGCAGTTTGCTTTCTGCCGGTCGAGAAGTTGCCGGAGGTGGTGACGGTGACCGGCCGCGGTGTCGATCGGATGGCGGAGCTGCTGGGAGTGGAGCCCTACGGGGACTTTCCTTGGTCGAGCCCTGTCCGTCGGTTCGTCTGGCAGCCCGACACGCTGGACAACATTCTCCAGGCCTTCGACGAGGCGACCGCTCATCTGTCCCGGAGCGGGGAGGTCGGGCCATGACCACCGCCAATGCCGCCATCGTCTTCGAGCCGACGGCGTTCGATGGGGCCCAGAAGGAGCTCAAGGGGCGTCACGTTGCCGGTGCCAGCTTTCTCGACGGCTTTGTTCGCTACGCCGATGTCGAGAGGTTTGTCGAGCTACCGCTCCGCCGGGACCATGCCGCCAGCTTCGAGACCAAGATCGCTGACCTGCAGGCTGCGCTGACGCCGGACCGAATCCGTCCGGCGCAGGGGCTGGCTCCGGGCGATCTGGATGGTGTCGCCGGTGTCGGGACCCTGTTCTCGCCGGACCCCACGCTCACGCAATTCGCCTGGTCGCGGCGCCACGTCGGACAGCGGGCCTATTCTATCTGCGGGATCACCCACACGATCTCCAGCGCCGCGGTCCAGCAGCAGCTCGCCGATTACCTGACCGCGCCGATGCAGCCCTGGGACGCCCTGATCTGCACGTCCACCGCGGTCCGGGCCGCGGCGGTCCGGGTTCAGGAGACATTCGCCGACTACCTCGAGGCCCGGATCGGTGCCCGCCCACCCCAGCCCATGCAGATGCCGGTGATCCCGCTCGGCACCGATGTGGAGACGTATCGCGCCCGCGGTGAAGACGCACAGGCCCGCAGCACCCTGCGCGCCCGCCTCGGGGTTGGTGACGACGATGTCCTGATGCTGTTCTTCGGGCGGCTGGCGTTCCACGCCAAGGCCCATCCGGTGCCGATGTTTCTGGCCATGCAGCGCGCCCAGGCCCGACTCGGGCATTCGAAAGGCAGGCTGCACCTGCTGATGACGGGTCAGTTCGCGAACATCCATCAGGAAACTGCCTTCCGCAGTGCTGTCGCCGGCGCCTGCCCGGACGTTCCTGTCCACTTCATTTATGGTTCACCGGGCCCCGAAGCCTGGGCGAGCTGGGCCGCGGCCGATGTCTTCCTGTCGCTGTCGGACAACATTCAGGAGAGCTTCGGGATCACGCCTGTCGAGGCGATGGCCGCCCGGCTGCCCTGCGTCGTCAGCGACTGGAACGGCTGCAAGGATACCGTCGCCGACGGCGTGACCGGGATCCGGGCCGCGAGTTGGTTCGGCCAGGCGCCGATCGGCGCCGGCATGGCGCGGGCCTACGATTCGGAGGCGTGGACCTATGATCATTTCGTCGGAGGGACTTGCCTCGTCACCAGCGTCGATGTTGATCAGACCGCTGAAGCACTGACGCGTCTGGCTGCCGATCCCGACCTCCGTCGAACGCTTGGTGACGCGGGATATGAGCGGGCCAGATCGGTCTTCGACTGGTCGGCCATCATTCCCCAGTATCAGGCCCTGTGGGCGGACCTCGCCGAACGCCGGGGAACGGCAGGCGAGATCGCACCCCCGGTACGGCATGCGGTGAATCCGGCGCTGGCTGACCCGACGGCGACATTTCAGGACTTTCCGACCCATCGGCTCTCGGCAGACGCATTGGTTGGTCCATGCGACGGCGCGCCGTCCCTCGATTGGCTGTTCGGCGAAAAGTCAGCGACGTTTCGCTCGGATCTTCTGCTGCCCCGCGATCGGATCCAGGCCATGGTCGACCTAGTCGCCGCGGGGCCATGTGCGGTTTCGGAGGTGTTGCAGGTGTTCTCCGGTGCGGAGGCGCCAAAGGCTGTCAGGAGCGTTCTCTGGTTGGCGAAGTTTGGGGTTCTGTCCCTGCGCCCCGCAGAGTCCGGTGCAGCGTCGGAAGCAGCGACGGATGAGCAGTTGGCGCCAGATCAGGCGGCCTCCTGATCGGGAAGCGCACATCGATCCTCTCGACTTGGACCGCGAATCCGCCGATTCTTGATCGGTTCGAATGATGACCCTGGTGCCGGAACGGCGGCTGCAGACGAGGGCAAGGGATGGATCGACGGTTCAGGATTGGGCTGCTGGGATGCGGCCGCGTATCAAACCGCTACCGCGAAGTCTTCGGCGATGAGCTGACCGACTGTGCCGAGGTCGTCGGGACCTGCGACACGGTGATCGAGAAAGCCGAGGAGGTCGCGGCCGTCACCGGTGGTAAAGCGGTCGACCACGTCGATGCCCTGATCGCGCTCGAGCCCGATCTGGTCTGCGTCCTGACGGAATCCGGCCACCACGCCCGAGACGCGCTGTATCTGATTGAGCGGGGATGCAATGTCCTGGTCGAGAAGCCGGTGGCGCTGCGCCTGGAGGATGCGGTGGCCGTTCGCGACGCGGCACGCAAGTCGGGCGTTGTCTGCGCGGTCGTAAAGCAGAACCGCTACAACCCGGCCATGCGGTTCGTGCGCGGAGAGTTGGAAGCCGGGACCTTCGGCAAACTCATCGCCGCCGAGGTCCGGGTGCATTGGTGCCGGTACCAGGACTACTACGAAGATGGCTGGCATGGCCGGTGGTCGATGGACGGCGGCGTCCTCGCCCAGCAGGCGATCCACCATCTGGATGCGCTGCAGTGGCTCGGCGGCGAGATCGAGAGCGTCTGTGCGACCGGGGTGGCGGCGGTCAACCGCTTGGAGGCGGAAGATACGGCGGCCGCCGTCGTGCGCTTCCGGTCGGGTGCGCTGGGCACCATTCTGGCGACCACGGCTGCCCGGGACATGGACTTCGAAGCTTCGCTACAGTTGGTCGGCGAGAACGCCCGCGCCAAGGTTGGCGGATTCGCTCTGAACCTGCTCGAGTCCTGGTATGCGGTTTCGTCCGGTGGACGCGATCCGGCCACCGAGGACCGGTACAGCCAGGACGTACCGTCGAGCTACGGGCTGGGCCATGGGCCGCTGGTCCGCGATGTGCTCGACGCGATCGCGACCGGCGGCAGACCGCCGATCGATGTCGACGATGCCCTGCAGTCGCTCCGCCTCGTTCATGCGCTCTATGAAAGCATGGAGCGCGGCGGCTGGGTGGCGTTAGCCGGCATGGGTGGATCCGCCAAGCTTGGAATCGGACCCTGAGACGTACGTGCTGACAGGCGTCAACCGTCGGCGTCAGCCGTCGCTGTCGACCGGGACCACCCCTTCATCGACCATCGCCTTGGTGAGCAGGCTGGGGGCCGCCTGGTCCGCGCCGTAGACCGGGACCGGGTGCGAGAAGCCGCCTGACTTCAGTTCCTCGGCCAGGGCCATAGCCTGATAGATCAGGTCGTCGATGTCGATGTACTTGTAGCTGCCGGCACGCCCCATAGACACCACACCGTCCGGGAACTCATCGAAATACTTGTAGGCAGTGGCGATGTGTTCCTTGATCGGAAGCGGATAGAGCTTGTTGGCGTGGCTCGGGATTTCGATGCCGAGCAGAGTCGACGGTGCCTGGTGCTGGGTGAACTTCTTGTACTCGACGATGCGCGTATACGGTTCGTCGCCGGCATAGTAGGTGAAGTAGACCTTCGGCGGAAAAGCGAACTCGACCGGCAGGATGATGGTCATGAAATTGCGCCCGACGAACGGCAATTCGCCGAAAGCGTAGTTCATCAGGATGTCGGGTGAGAGCGTGTTGACGATCAGATCATAGGCGTGCCACTCGCCGGCGATCTGCACGCGCTTGTTCGGGATGTCGAAACGTTCGATCTCGGTGCTGGTCTTGACGTTGATGTCCGCGGTGGCGACCGCGAAGTACCGATCGTAGCCATCAGCCGCCAGCGGATAGGCGCTGATCGCCGTGTCCCAGCCCTCGCGCGACCCTTTCTTGATCGCCACGCCTTTCGGTGACCAGCCGAAGTCGTCGATCATCGTATTGCTTTCGACCTGCCACATCTTGCAGGAGTACTTGTTGATCATCTTGTCGTAGAGGGTGCGTCCGACCGAGGCGACCCAGTACTCCTCGAAGTTCTTGGCGGCCATCCAGCCCTCGATCTTCTGAGCCTCGGCGATCTCCTGATGGATGGATTCACGCTCCGGCATGCGGTGCAGGTCATCCTCGTGGATTGGGAAGTTATAGTAATTGCGATCCGCTTCGACATAGGTGATGAACTCGTGGTCGAGCTTGCGCATCGGCACGATGGCATTCAGGTAGTCGAAGAGTTCCGGCATCGGTGTCAGGAAATGGCGGGGGCCGAAGGTGAAGGGGTGACCGCCGCGCCAGTGGGTCTTGACCCCGCCGCCCAGGAACGGCGCGCGTTCGACCAGGTCGATGTCCCAGCCATCAAGCTGTGAAATCTGATGGGCGGCCGCACAGCCGGCAAACCCACCGCCGATGATGAGGGCTTTCTTCATGGCCGGGAACTCCTGTTCCTGATGACGCCAGACCGGACCGAAAGGACTCGCAGGATGGCTGATTCGGCCGCTGTCCGTCGCCCATCAATGTCGGAAATCCTGATTCGCAAAGCGTTCAGGGCGATCCGAGGCGCCGACTCCGGTAAAGTGGGTCGGCCATCCGCGCCCGCCCGAGATTCCGCCTTCCGGTCTGGGGAACGATTGGATAGCCATCGACACTCGCCAGAAGCTTGTGCCGTTCTTGGTAATCTATGCGAGAAAACATAGTCATAAATACATCCAGAAGGTCTAAGTGTGTTAATTCAGCAACACACCTCGACCTCTGATCGATCTGCAAAAAAGTGAAGTGAACATCGCACTTGCATCTCCTGCTGGTCGCAGGTAGAGACAATCCAGTTCGGTCTCTGACCGACGGAGGCATGGGAGAAGCGTGGTCTTGGGGAGCCGTGAAGCGGCCTAGCGCCAAGGCTGGCACAAACACGCAGGAGTCTACGGGATCATGGCAACCTTTGTATTTTCAACGATCACAGTAGCGGAAGCCGCGGCGCTCACCACGTCGGACACGCTGTTGATCGACACTGGGTCCGCGACCGATACGGTGGTCGTACAGGGATCGAGCAGCACGACGCTGACCATTGGCTCGACCTCGGTTACCTTGCCGTTCGCGTCCAATACGCTGACGACCAGCCAGATTCAGTATGTCGACAACTCGACGCTGGTATTCGGCGACAACTCGACCGCGACGATCGGCGACGGCCTTGCCAACTCGACGACCGCGTCGTCGGCCGGCAGCCAGGTCTACGGTTTCACCGGTTCCGACACCTTCACGGGCGGTTCCTCGTCCGACCTGCTGTACGGCAACCAGGGCATCGATACGTTCACGCTTATCCAGGGCGGCGCTGACACGGCCTTCGGTGGTCAGGGCAGCGACACCATCACCCACGGTTCGGGTGCTGCGCTCCTTTACGGTAACAACGCCGGCGACCAGATCAGCGCAGGCGGTGGTGCCGACAGCATCTATGGCGGCCAGGGCGACGACTCCCTGTCCGGCGGCGGCGGCAAAGACCTGATCCATGGTAATGCCGGTGCTGACCTGCTGTTCGGTGGTGGCGGCAACGACACGATCTTCGGCGGTCAGGCGGCCGACACCGTCAACGGCGGTGGCTCGGGCAACGACCTGATCTACGGTAACCAGGGTGCGGACTCGATCGTCGGCCTGTCCGGTTCGAACACCGTCTTCGGTGGTCAGGGCAACGACACGATCAGCGCCACGTCCGGTACCCAGCTGTTCTACGGTAACAACGGTGACGACAACATCACCGGTGGTACCAGCGCTGACACGATCTTCGGTGGCGGCAGCGCCGACACCATCATCGGCGGCAGCGGCGGTGACCTGCTCTACGGCAACCAGGCCGCTGACTCGCTCAGCGGTGGTGGCGGCAACGACACCATCTTCGGTGGCCAGGGCAATGACGTGATCGCCGACCAGTCCGGTGTCGACATCCTGTACGGTAACTTCGGCAATGACGGCATCACCGACACGGGCATCCAGTCCAGCTCGATCTACGGTGGCCAGGGCAATGATACGATCACGGTGAACCTCGGCTCCTCCGACAGCGTTGTCGGTGGCGAGGGCAACGACTCGATCGTTCTTGTCACGGCATCGAACATCGGTGTCTCGGGCAGCTACATCGGTGGCAACGGTACCGACACGATCACCTTCACCTCGACCATCAACCTGTCGAGCGCCACGCTCGATGGAATTGAGACCCTCGCCTTTACGGGCGCCAGCGCCGATCTGACGCTGACCGGCGCTCAGTTCACCAACCTGACGGCCGTCGACGGCAACGCTCAGGCCGGTGGCGCGACTGCGGCCCTGGTGTTCCAGGGTGGTGGCTCGGTCGATCTGACCTCGACGAGCATCAGCGGTGTCGATGAATTCCGTCTGGCCAGCGCCGGAACGCTGACGGCAACCTCGGATGCCGACCTGCTGTTCGGTAGTAACCAGGCTGACCAGATCGTGGGTGGCGGTGGTGCTGACACGATCTTCGGTGAAGAAGGCGGCGCCGGTAGCGGCAGCGACACCCTCTTGGGTGGTAGCGGCTCCGACTCGCTGATCGGTGGTGCGTCGGGTGACCTGCTGAACGGTAACGACGGCGCCGACACGATCTACGGCGGCTCCGGTGGTGGTGCCGATACGATCATCGGCGGCTCCGGCTCCGACGTCATCAACTTCGCCAGCGCTGGCGGTGGCGCGACGATGATCGTCAACGGTGGTGCGGATACCGACACCTACGTGTTCGCACAGTCGGCCTACAGCATCTTCTCGGCCGGTGTCTCGGCCACGGATGCGACGCAGGTTGTGATATCCTTCGGTAACGGTACCGGTGACATCCTCGACTTCACCTCGCTGCTCGCCGTTAACGGTGCGACCAACGCCTCGGTCAGCATGATCTCGGCCGTCGTGTCCGGTATCCCGAACAGTGACGCGTTCATCTCGAACTTCTTCACCCTGATGACGCTGCAGTCGGCGAACACGGCCGTCTTCCACTTCGATACGGCGACCGATGTCCTCTACGTCGGCTTCGGTTCGCTAGCTGAAGGCATCATGGCCATCAAGCTGACGGGTGTTGACGGTGTCAGCGCGGCGGGCCTGTCGGGTCAGCTGAAGATCGACTCTCTCGGCTAATCAAGAGGCCGAGCCGGTTTAACCAGCCGGTTGAAAACACCTCACGGGGCAGGCTAAGGTCTGCCCTGTTTCTTTGGTGGTTCCAGGAATGCTCGCACAACAGATTGACGACCTTATCGCGATCAATGCGGTCGGAACCGCACTGGAAGCCCTGAAGACCAGTGCTGAGGAAATCAGTCTCGCGGATGCGCTGCGGCTGGAGTTCAAGGCCAAACTGAACAACGGCTCCTATGCTGACGCCGACACGCTCAGTCAAAGGGCGGTGCGGTTATCCCCCGACAATCCGGAAGTTCATCGACTGACCGGCTTCATGCGAATTGTCCGGCCTGAAAGCGGAAATGCGCGAAACTCGTTCAAGCGCGCCGTCATCCTCAATCCGGATGCCGCCGCAAGCCTGAGCGCGATGTCGAGCGCATGCCGACATCTCGGACGGCTGGACGAATCACTCGCCTTCGGCAATCGCGCGCTGATGGCCGATCCGGCTCACCCGGACCCCTACTCGGCGATCGTGGCGACCCGCATCCGAAACGGCGAAACCCAGGACCAGGATCAGAACGTCGTCCGGGCAATTCTCCTGAAGCCGTTTGCACGGAACCTCTATGCTCTTGCCAGTCATCTCGGCAGCCAGAACCAGACCATCGACCCGAAATTGCGCGAGCGCCTGCTGATTCTCGATCGCGGCGATCTGGAAAACCAGTTGCTGGTCAATCTGAGCCGAGCCGGCGAGGATGACGGACCCCGCGGTGTCACCGCCGGGAAGCGCGTGGCCATCCTGGATCCTGCGAACCTGGGCGCGTACACGCTCTTGAAGGCCAAAGAGCACTGGGCCGAGTATTTCGCCGATCCAATCATGCTGCTTCGGATCATGACCGTGGCGGGTTCGCCGCCGAAGCCCTTGTATCTGCGTGCCACCCGCCAGTTGAACGACGTCGGACGTCAGCGTGACGCGATTGCCGCGATCAAGCATTTCCGTGCGCGCCACGATCCGGATGACGCCGACCTGCTTTTCAACCTGTCAGTGGCCTATCGTTCCCTGAAGGAGTATCCGGAGGCGGAGCGCATCGCGCGCAAGTTGGTGAACGGCGCCCCCGATCGTAAGCATGGTTGGCTCCTGCTTTCCAACCTCCTGATCGACCAGAATCAGAAAGACAAGGCACTCAGGATCATCAAGCGGGCTGTGACCCGCGTTACCGACGATGCCGCGCTCTGGTTCACCTATGGCAACCTCGCGCTTCGCGACGAGAACTACCCGATGGCGGTCAAGGCTTTGCGTAAAACCGTCTATTGGCAGCCGACCTGGCAGGCCGGGTACTCGGCCCTGGCGCGAGCATATGAAGGCCTGGGCCGGGACGGAAAAGCCGCGAAATTCATCGAGTACGGGCTGAGACTTTCAGAGAACACCTTCGAGTCCATTTCAGCGAGCGCGGAATTGCTGATCTCCGCCGGAAAGTGGAAAGAGGGCCTCATCCGCGCGAAGCAGGCATATATCATTGATCCCACGCGACCGGAATCCAATGACAACCTGACCAATGGGTTTCTTCACAGCGACGATGTGGAGGCCGCCCATGGGATCGCGAAGCGTTTCGTCCTGCAACACCCGAAATCGGCGATATCGCAAGCGATCTACTCGGTCACTCTCGCGCGAAACGGCCAGCCCCTGGCAGCGCTCAAGCATATCAAGGCACAGCTCACAGAATGGCCGGCGTCCACTCGCCTGATGAAGGCCTATAACATCATCACCGTGCTTTCCGGCGACCCGGAGAAACAGAGACCTTTCATCAGGAGCATTGCCTACCTGCAGAAAGTCTCCGGATCATTCACCGCCTACGGAATGGCGGAGCTTCACCATCAGAACTGGGGTCTCGGATTCGACTTCTACGATTCCGGTCTCGACCAGAAACGCCGCGGGCGAGGCCCGCGACGGATTTTCGAGGCGTCCCGATGGCACGGAGAGGATCTGACCGGCAAGACCATTCTCGTCCATACCGAACAGGGTGTCGGCGACGAGCTTATGTTCGGGACGCTCATTCCTGACCTGGTGAAGATCGCAGATAAGGTCATCATCGAAGTTACCCCACGACTGGTTCCTCTCTTTGCGCGGTCATTTCCGTCATGCGAAGTCATTTCGTGGAAGGACCGAAAAGAAACGCGAAACAGAACCGACTTCGACTATTTCACACCGGTCGGCAGCATTGGTCGCTTTACCCGGCGAGAAACCAAGCTGTTCGGGCGCCAGCGGCCCTATCTGGAGCCTGATATCGAGAAAGCCCGTGCGCTCCGCCACAAGTATACGGATGGAGATCCCTCGGTCTTCGTTGTCGGACTCGGTTGGCAGGGAGGCTCGGTTGCGGTCCGAAGCAAGCGCCGATCTGTTGGTCTCGACTATCTGGCGCCGGCGCTCGACGGTATGGACTGTCGAATCGTCTCGGTCCAGTACGGTGATGTCGAAGGTCAAATTGCCCAAGCCAACAAGGATTATGGTACCGGAATAGTCTTCGACCCGGCTGTAGATCCGCTGAAAGACCTGGAAGCATCGGCAGCCCAGATTGCCGCTTGCGACCTGATCATCTCGGCAACCAATGCCGGGGTTCATACCGCCGGCGCCCTCGGCGTCCCCTGTTGGACCATGGTTCCGATCGAGGCCGACTGGCGATGGACATGGCCTCGGAGCGATGTGGTGTGGTATCCCGGGATGCGGTTGTATCGCCAGACGAAGTTCTTCGACTGGGACGATCCCGTAAACCGCATCAGGTCGGATCTGACCGACTACTTTGCTGCAGACCCGCACGTCCGGTCACTGAGAGCTGTTCCGGAGCCGAGTTGGAACTGGTCATAGATGTTCGGAGTGTTCGATGAACTTAGCCTTCAACAAAGTCACCGAGGTCGCACGGGATGGCGCGCATGCCCATGTCCAGTTCCTGTCCGAGGACGGACAGGAGCACGTTCTGGTGGTGCCGCTTGAGACACTCTGGGTCCTAGGCACTGAACTGCGTCAAGCGTCGATCCGGCTCGTCGCGCCAATCTCCGCTTACACCGACGCCGAACCGGGCGCTGTCCTGGAGGGCGAGGGACCACCAGACCCAAGTCCGGAGATCCCCGAAGCGGAACCCGAAGACCAGCAAGTCAAAGATGGCTTTGGCGCCGTCGAGCAGTCGTGGGAACTTTGTGACGTTCTCAACGCTGGGCAGAAGCCGGAAGACAGCGACCCGCTGCGGATCTTCAATGAGCGTATCCGCCATCACTGGTTGGTCGACGCTACCGCAGACAACGTCCAAACCCTGCGGGATGAGTCCTATTTCACCCTAAGAAACGGATTTGTCGTCCGGTTCAGAGCCGAACAAGGGGATTGGATTCCGGACCGACCAGAACGGGATGGCGATGGATCAGACGAAACAGAGTGACCTCAGAGAGCGTGTCACTCGAGCCATCGATGAAGCGGTCCTCCTGCAGTCCAGGGGCGAGACCGACCGACCGCGACTCTTGTACAAGGGGGCACTCGCCCACGATCCCCTGAACGCGATCGCGCTCTGCAATCTTGCGGTGCTGTTGAAGGGGCAGCGCGAGTTCTCCGATGCTGTCGTCGCGACCAAGAAGGCGGCGATCGTCAAGCCGGCGACGCCGGCCGCGTACAACAACCTCGGAAACTCCACGCGCGAACTGAACGAGGCAGAAAAGTCCGTCAAGTACGGCCGCTACTGTAACGTTCTTGCTGCCCTGTATCCGGACAATCACAACAATTGTGCGCTCTCCTACACCCACATTCAGAAGTACGAAGAAGCGCTCCTTGAATGTAAGAAGGCCCTTACACTAAACCCGGCGTTTCCAGATGCGTGGTTGAATTACTCGAACTCCCTTGTTCTCAGCCGCCAAGGTAAGAACTCAGCAAAGTATTACCGCAAGGCGACGCTGCTTCGTCCACGACACCACACGACACTGAGTAGCTTCGGCGTCGCACTCGCGGCAATGGGGTATATGACCGAGGCGACCACGCTTCAGGAACAGACACTGGGGCTCAATAAAGAGCATGAGAATGCCCAGTTTAACCTTGCGCTTTATTATCTCGGGATGGGCCGATTCAAAGAGGGCTTCACCTGGTACGAGACAGGAATTGGCGGGCAGCATGCCAACAACAAACGCGGAAATCACCGCCGCGTGGGACAGCCGCGGTGGAAGGGCGAACCGTTAACCGGAAAGACACTCGTCGTCACCGCGGAGCAGGGGATCGGAGACGAGATTATGTTCGCCTCCGTGTTGACCGAGGTCGCGCGAACCGCAAAGAAAGTCTATTACGAAGTGACGCCGAGGCTTTATGAGCTGATGACTCGAAGTCTCCCGAATGTCCATGTATTTAAGTATAATCCAGACGATCCGAATCCGATACTCCGAGATCAGTCGATTGACTATTCTCTTCCTCTTGGATCGATTCCCAAATATTTTCGACAGGCTTTGTATGCCTTCGGGCGACAGCGTCCCTACTTGGAGCCGAATATCCATCTCGCCCGCTATTTCAGAGCGAAGTACGAGAAGAAGTTCGGGAAAAAGCTCTTTATCGGAATCAACTGGAAAGGTGGCAGCGGACTGCTACGCAGTGCCGGACGCTCGACGAGCCTTCAGCGGTTTGCCCCGATCATCAACATGCCCGGTGTCCAGGCTGTTTCGATCCAATATGGCGACGTAAAGGGGACGATTGAGCATTTCAACTCGATCAACCAGGGGCAGATCCACTGGGATCCCGAAGTCGACCCGTTGACGTCCATCGAGGCGTCAGCGGCGCAGATCGCCTCCCTGGATATCGTGATCTCGGTAACCAACGCCGCCGTCCACTGCGCCGGGGCAATGGGGGTTCCTTGCTGGATCCTGGTTCCGCGGATCAGCGACTGGCGATGGACATGGGGGCGTGAGGACGTGATCTGGTATCCCGGAATGCGCTGCTTTCGCCAGAAGGTGGTCGGCGACTGGTCCCATCCGTTCGGCCAAGTGATCCAGGAGCTGGAGACCTACCTCGCCACGGGTAATGGTCTGCGTGCGTCCCCGGCGCCGGACATGGACTGGAGCGGCGACCTTTAGACCTTGATTGCCTGTCCGATTTCACGTACGCCCGCCGTCGAAGAGTGTTCGGGTATCACCTTTGAGGATTCCCCCCTCTCCTAGAGACCGCGTTGAGGCCGGCTTTGGCCTCGCCGACGTGGCTCCTTTCCACGCGATGGACCGGATGGGACCAAGGCATTGGGATGTGTGCGATGACAGCTATGAATGACATGTCCGTCATGATCCTGTGCGGAGGCCTTGGGACCCGGCTGCGTGAAGAGACGGAGTTCAAGCCGAAGCCGATGGTCGAGGTCGGCGGCCGCCCGATCCTCTGGCACATCATGAAGATCTACTCGCTCTTTGACGTGCGGAAGTTTGTGCTTTGCCTTGGGTATCGTGGAGAGGTCATTCGCAAGTACTTCACCGATTACTCACTGAATCAGGGGAATTTCAGGGTCAATCTTCGCTCCAATTCCGTAACGGTTCTGGATCAGGGCGATGTCGAGGATTGGGAAGTCACGTTGATCGAGACCGGGGCGCAGACGATGACCGGCGGCCGGGTCCTGAGCGCGCTGCCGTACGTGGATGGCGACCGGTTCTTCCTGACCTATGGTGACGGAGTCGCGGACATCAACATTGAGCGGCTGTACGAGTTTCATGTCGGCCATGGGGTGGGGGCGACCATAACCGGTGTGCACCCGTCGTCGAGATTTGGCGAAATCGACGAACATGATGACCTCGTCGTCGGTTTTCGCGAGAAACCGCAGACCAACGAAGGTTGGATCAATGGCGGGTTCTTCGTTCTGGACAAGGCCGCGCTGCAGCCCTTCACGTTTCGTCCCGACAGCGTCTTTGAGAACGACATCCTGCCCGAGTTGGCCAAGCGCCAGACTCTGGCGGTGTACAAACACCCAGGGTTCTGGCAGTGCATGGACACCTTCCGGGAGATGCAGCTCCTGGATGCAATGTGCCAGAACGGAAATCCGCCTTGGCTTAGTCAAGAGTCGACTGAAGCGTGAGGCCGTAGAGCCGCGGAAGGGCATTTGGAATGATGTTCAATGTCAGCTACTTCGGGCCGGAGCGTCTCTTCAACCTCCGCCGGGATTTCTTCCTCTTGATCAAGTATGGCCTGGAGTCTTTGGGTCATGAGGTCGTTCTGTCTGCGTCGAATTTCTCTTCGACACACTTCAATATTATCGTGGGTGGCTATTTTCTGTCTGTAGAACAGATGCAGAAGATCATCAGATCAGGGGCGCCGTATGCTGTTCTGAATACAGAAATCGTCAAAAATGGCCTGCTGAATTATAAGGCAGAGAAAACAGATCTGATTAACGGCTACCTGCCGCTGATCCGCGGCGGAAGGTTCTCATGGGATGTGGTTCCGCAGAACATTCCGGAACTGAAGAACGAATACGGTATCGACTCCCATTTTCTCCGGTGGGCTTACCATGAGCGTCTTGAAGACATCGACCTCTGGGAAAAACCGGATCTGGACTACTACTTTTTCGGCTTCGTCACGGACAGGCGCAAGCGGCTGTTGGACGACCTTCATAAGGTCGGCCTGGTGGGGACGTCAGACCACTCTTGCCCCTATTTCGTTCGCAACGACCGGATTGCGCGCGCCAAGGTTCAAATCAACATCCGACAGGAATGGCGGTACGTCCACGTGAACGCGTTTCGGATTGGCTATCTCGCCAACAATCGAACCGCGATCCTGTCCGAACCGGAAGAAGACCCCACGGACTATCTCGCCTATGCCCAGGTTGCTGATAAGAGCAACTTCGCCGAAGCGGCGGCCGACCTGGTCTACCAGGACAACTGGAAGAAGCTCCGTGAGGAGAGCTACGAGCGCTACAAGCAGATCAGTTTCAACACCGTCCTTGAGGAGGTCCTGGATTCGAGCTTTGCCACGGCGGCTTGATCGCGGCCGGGTCGGCGCGGATTTGGTGAGACATGGTGACCGCACACAGCAGCTTCTGGTCGGGTAAGCGCGTCCTTGTGACCGGACATACCGGGTTCAAGGGCAGCTGGTTGATGCTTCTGCTGGACCATCTCGGTGCGGAGAGCGTCGGCGTCGCCCTGCCTCCCGAAGCGGGTGAGACTCTTTTCGACGTCGCGTCCGTCGCCGATGCTGGCGGCTCGCATTTTGCGGACATCCGCGACACCAACGGTCTGATCGCGATCGGCCAAGCGGCGACACCGGATGTCGTGATCCATCTCGCGGCTCGCTCCCTGGTATCCGATGGCTACCGGGATCCGATGGAGAGTTTTTCGACCAACGTCATGGGAACCGTCTCGGTCCTGGAGGCGATGCGGTCGATGCCGAGCGTGCGCTCCGTGGTGGTGGCGACAACGGACAAGGTCTATCGCAATAACGAGTGGTCGTATCCCTACCGCGAGACGGACGCGCTTGGCGGCAAGGACCCCTACAGTGCCAGCAAGGCGGCGGCGGAACTGGCGACTTTCAGTTACGCGCAGTCCTTTCTGAGCTCCAACGGCGTGTCGGTTTGCACGGTGCGCGCAGGTAACGTGATTGGCGGCGGTGATTGGGCCGTCGATCGATTGGTGCCCGACGCGGTGCGGGCCTGGAGCAAGGGTCAGGATCTCGTTGTCCGCAATCCCAACGCGACGCGACCCTGGCAGCACGTTCTCGAACCGCTGGCCGGCTATCTGACAGTGGCCCGGCTCGGCTACGAGGGTACGCTCGAAGACACGTGTCTGAACTTCGGACCGAACACCCACGAAGCGCTGCCGGTCGACCGGTTCCTCGACGTCGCCCGCCACGCATTCCAGGCGGAGGCCGGTGTCGTCGTGCAGAACCGGGATCACTGGCCCGAGTCCAAACGGCTGGCCCTGGATATCTCGCGAGCTCGCGACGCGATCGGTTTCGAGCCGATTTGGACCACCGAAGAGGCGATTGTCCGCACCATGTCCTGGTATCGCCGGTTCTACGATGGTGAAGCGGCCCGTGCGCTCTGCCTCGAGGATATCGAGAGCTTCGCCGCGCAGGAGGGCTGACCGTGGACAGGATCACGGAACCGACCCTTCTCAACGGCCCGATGCATCGCGATAACCGAGGCTACTTCCGGCGCATGTATGGGCTCGACTTTCCGGGCGCGTTTTTCGAGGACGGCCCCAAGCAGGTAAACCTGTCCCACAATGCTCAACGTGGGACCGTGCGCGGGATGCACTTCCAGGCACCGCCGGAAATGGAGACCAAGATCGTGGCCTGCGTTTCCGGGAGCATCCTCGATGTGCTGGTGGATATCCGTCCCTCATCGCCGGCATACCTGACCTGGACCGCGTACGAACTGGACGAGGCGTCCGGTAAGTCCCTGGTCGTGCCCGAGGGCTTCGCACACGGCTTTCAGACCCTGACCGACGACGTCAGGATCCTGTACTTCCACGACCACGCTTATGCTGCCGGCCTGGCCGGCCGCCTGAATCCGCTAGACCCCGCTTTGGCGATCGAGTGGCCACTCGAGATCTCCGAGATCTCGGAGGCGGACGCCAAGGCACCGATGCTCTTCGGAGCGGCCGGGAAGGACCCATCATGAACTGTCGCGGTTGTGGCGCGCCGTTGTCCCATCAATTCGTTGATCTCGGGGCGGCACCGCCGTCGAACGCCTACCTGGCCGAGACCGATCTCCAAGGGGCGGAGGCGCATTACCCGCTGCGCGTCCTCGTCTGCGGGTCCTGCTTTCTGTGCCAGACAGAGGATTTCGTCGCCAGCGAGCACATGTTCGACGAGAACTACGCGTATTTCAGCTCGTTCTCGCGTCTATGGCTGGATCATGCCAAGCGATACGTCGCCGACATGGTCCAGCGGTTCGGCCTGACACCGGAGTCCCATGTTCTCGAGGTCGCGGCCAACGACGGATACCTGCTTCAATACGTCAAAGAACGGGGAATCCCATGCCTCGGTGTGGAACCGACGCGGAGTACGGCGGAGGCGGCACGGGCGAAGGGTATTGAGATCCTCCAGGAGTTCTTCGGCCAGCAACTCGGTCAGACTTTGAACCAGAAGGGACTCTCCTCCGATCTGATCGCCGCTAACAACGTCCTGGCGCACGTGCCGGGCGTGAACGACTTCGTCTCGGGTTTTCGTGAGGCATTGAAGCCGGCCGGCGTCGTGACGTGCGAGTTCCCGCATCTGCTGAACCTCATCACGCTCCGCCAGTTCGACACGATCTATCACGAGCACTTCAGCTATCTCAGTCTTCTCGCGGTCGTAGAGACCTTCCGCCGCAACGGACTGGAGGTGTTCGACGTCGAAGAGCTCTCGACCCATGGCGGCAGTCTGCGTCTTTTTGCCTGTCACCCGGGCGCCCATCCGGTATCGGAGCGTGTTGACGCCCTGATCGACCGAGAGCGGGCGGCCGGCCTGGATACGCTCGCGGGCTACAGCGACTTTCAGGGACATGTGAACCAGATCAAGGACGATTTCGTCTCGTTTCTCATCGAGCAGAAGCGTCAGGGGCGGTCGGTGGTCGGCTACGGTGCGGCGGCGAAGGCCAACACGCTGATGAACTACGCCGGCATCCGTCCGGACCTGGTGTCCTATGTGGTCGACCGCAATCCGGCGAAGATCGGGAAGTTCCTGCCTGGCAGCCGCATTCCGATCGTCGCGGAGGAGCAGCTGAAGGCGGACAGGCCGGATGTGGTGGTGATTTTCCCTTGGAACATACAAGAAGAGGTCATTGACCAGTTGCGGTACATACGCGACTGGTCCGACCGGTTCTGTGTTGCCATTCCGGAGCTGAAGGTCTTCTAGACCGGGCGCCCGCCGGATGCTGCGGGAGGAACCTTCGGCTGGGTCTGGTCTGTTGGAGGGTGATGTGTTCGACAAGCCCATAATCGTGACGGGAGGGACCGGTTTCGTCGGGTCTAGCGTTGTCGGGGAGCTGGTGGCTCGCGGCGCCGCGGTGACCGTCGTCACCCGCGACCGGGACCGGGTTGCCGACCACCCCTGGGGCGATCGCGTCGATGTCTGGGTGGGCGACATCCTCGCTGCAGGGGCCCCACTCCCGAACGTCGAGGGGGCGGAAGTCGTCCATCTCGTTTGGGACGATCTCACCGATTTCCGGTCACCGCTCCACGTCACGCGCCACTTCCAGACCCATCTGGACCTGCTGGCACGGTTCGTCGACGGTGGTGCCAAGGCACTGGCGGTTGCTGGCACTTGTCAGGAGTACGGTCTGCAGGAAGGGGTGCTGCGGCCCGATGCGCTCACGGATCCGCAAACCCCTTATGCGATCGGCAAGGACATGCTCCGGCGGTGCGTCGCGCGGCTCTGTGCAGGTGCTGGAATTTCGTTCCGTTGGTTCCGCTTTTTCTATATCTATGGCCGCCGACAGAAGCCGAACTCGCTCTACCCGTTGCTCATCGCGGCCCTCGAAAGAGGCGACCCGGAGTTCCCCATGAGCGAAGGGCGTCAGTTGCGTGATTTCATCAGTATCGAGGCGGCGGCACGCCAGTGCTGTGACATCATTCGGCACGACGCAACCGGCTGCTTCAACATCGCCAGCGGGCGTCCGCAGAGCGTCCGGGAGTTTGTGGCCGAGGCCTGCCATCAGGAAGGCAAGACAATTCAACCGAAATACGGTGTTTACGGGATGCCGGACTACGAGCCCTTCGCTTTCTGGGGCCAACCTTGGGAGTTTGATCAGAATGGATGACCACGCCGAGTTCCTGCGCGAGCGGCGGACAACCAGCGTCGCGATGGCCAAGGACCAGAAAGTGGTCGAGTCAACGTCGGCCTGGATTCACGCGACGGCGGAGCATCAGTACAGCTATCACTTTGATTGGGGCGGTCTGCCGATCATCCAGTATCCCCAGGACATCGTGGCGATGCAGGAGATCATCTGGGACGTGAAACCGCAGGTGATCGTCGAAACCGGGATCGCGCGCGGCGGGTCCCTGATCCTGTACTCCAGTCTCCTCGGGATGCTTGAGGATTGCGGGCTCGCAAGTGACACCCGTGTTATTGGCATCGATATCGATATCCGCGCCCACAATCGTGCGCGCATCGAAGCGCATCCCTTGGCCAAGCGCATCGATCTCGTCGAAGGGTCGAGCGTTGACGATGCGACCCTGCAACAGGTCCGCGACCAGATCGCTGGCCGATCGCCGGCCCTGGTCTGCCTCGACAGCAACCACACTCACGATCATGTGCTCGGCGAGCTCGAGCGTTATGCGTCGATGGTGAGTGTGGGCAGCTACATCGTTGTCTTCGATACGATTATCGAGTTCATGCCTGAAGACGCCTATCCGAACCGTCCTTGGTCAGTCGGAAACAACGCGTTCACGGCCGTCAAGGCGTTCATGGAGGCCGTTGACGCCGGTCGTATCAAGGACAAGGACGGCCACCAGATGCGTTTCGAGATCGATCAGACTGTCGATGAACGGCTGCTCATTTCCGTTGCGCCATCGGGGTATCTGAAGCGGGTGGAGTAGGCACTCGAGGATCGAACCGATGGGGCATACGGGAGGCCATACGTGCCTTGTGCACCGCACAAGTCAGAGCAATTCCAGGCTCGACGCTCGGGGGCTTAAAATGCTAGTTTTACAGCCTGATTCGGGTTGGTTCTGCGGCGATGGCGCAATTGAGTTGGTGCGGCGCCCGACTGCAGCGTTGGCAAAAGACCGCTGTTCTTTGTAGTCACCCTAACAGCTTATCGCGCCTCTATAGACTGGACCGCCAGCGATGCATCCGCAAATTCGATCGATTTTCTTGCAAACGCTTTTGCCGGTCGGCCTGTTCAGCTTTTTCACGAACCTGCTCATTCTGGTTCTTCCGATCTACATGCTCCAGATCTTCGATCGGGTGTTGAGCACGCGGAGCACGTCTACGCTGATCACAATCACGGTCATCGCGCTGGTTCTGGTTGCGATCAACGCTGCCCTTGAGTTTGCCCGGGACAGGTACCTGCAGGCGACCGGGCACCACGCCGACCGGGTTCTGTCATCCAAGCTTTTCGACAGTGTGGCGCAGGACTATTCGTCCAAACGCGACTCCTCCAGCACCCAGGCTTTTCAGGATCTGGATGCCATCCGCGGTTTCTTCGGCGGGAATGCGATGTCGGCACTCTTCGATGCGCCGTGGTCGGTCCTGTTCCTGTTCATTCTGTTTCTGATCGATGAGCGGCTCGGCTACTTCGCCTTGAGCGTGATCATCCTCATCCTCGGGCTCGGCATCTACGCGGAGATCGCCACCAAGTCGTCGACTATCGACGAACACAAGGAAACCAAGAAAGCGCGGGTGTTGATCGAGCGCAGCATCCAGAGCTTCGACGCGCTGATCTCCATGGGGATCACCCGAAATCTCAAGAGCCGTTGGATGGAACGCCATGGTCGGGCGGTGGAAGTCGGCATCGTCAACGACTCCGCGCGATCCCGCATCACGGCAACGACCCACCTGGTGCGCTACCTCGGGCAGATCATGATTCTCGGGATCGCGGGCTACCTCGTCGTCACCGACCAGATCAGCCCCGGCATGCTGATCGCCGCGAACATCCTGTTTATCCGGACGGTCAGTCCGTTCGAGGGTGTTCTGTCGCTGTGGTCCGGCTTCATTGGCTTCCGCGAATCCGTTTGGCGGATGAGCAAGATCCTGAGCGATGCGGAGACCAGCGAGCTGGTTGACTATCCGCGACCGGAAGGTCGGGTGGATATTCAGAGAGTTGTGGCCGGACCCCCGGGATCGAAGGCCATGACCCTGCACAACGTGTCGCTGTCGGTGGAACCGGGCGAGACTGTGGGCATCTATGGCCATAGCGGGGCCGGAAAGTCCTCGCTCGCCAAGATCATCGTCGGCGCCTGGCTGCCAACGCGTGGATACGTGCGATACGACGGCTACGACATCGCAAGTTGGCCCGCTGACCTGCGTGGGCGATACGTGGGATTCCTGCCGCAGGATGTGGAACTGTTTGACGGCACGGTGGCCGAGAACATCGCGCGGTTCGATGAAACCTCCTCGATCGACGAGGTCATCGAAGCGGCCGAGGCCGCCGGCGCGCATGAGATGATCCTCAAACTGCCGGAAGGGTACGATACCCAACTGGGGATTTATGGCAGCAACCTGTCCGGTGGACAGCGCCAGCGTGTCGGCTTGGCCCGTGCGCTCTTCCGCAAGCCAACCATCGTGGTGCTTGATGAGCCGGATTCCAGCCTGGATCAGACCGGGCTCGATGCGCTCCAGGCAGCGCTCACCATGCAGGACGACTACAAGCCCACGGTGTTCCTGATCTCGCACAATAGCCGGGTGCTCAACATGGCGAGCCGCATTATCTCCATGAAGGGTGGCTACATTGACCGGGACGGCAACAAGAGCGAGTTCATAAAGCCGGTTCAGAAGACCCCGCTTCCGAAGCCAGCCGTACCAAAGGCCGCCATCGATAAGCCTGGAGCGCAAGCACCATGAGTCTTGTCGTCAGAACCACCGGGACGGAACTGAGTTCCTACAGAGAGCCGGATCCGCGCCGCGTTCCGCTGATCATCGGCCTCTGCCTGATCTTCGGGATCTTCGGGTCGATCATGGTCTGGGCCTACTTTTCCGAGGTCGACCGGGGCGTCAAGGCGGCTGGCGTCGTCACGATCGCGACTCCGCGGCAGGTGGTGAACTCACCGATCCTGGGAACCGTCAGCGAGATCTTCGTTCGGGAGAACTCTTTCGTGCGAGAGGGTGAAGTCCTGATGACCCTCGAAAGCCAGGAAGAGGCTGAACGGTTCCGGCTCGCCCGATTGCAGATATTCAGCAATCTCGTACGCCAGCGGCGCTTCGAGGCGGAGCATGATCTCGCCACATCGGTGGACTTCACCGATATGCCCGAATTCGGCCTTTCGGCCGACGTCACCCAGGACATCATGTCGGAACAGCAAGAGCTGTTTCAGGCCGGCCTGGATCGCTATGAGCGGGAGCGGGGCATCGTCGAAGCGCAGATCGAGCAGATCAACAATATCGTCTCGGGTCTGGAGGCACAGCGCACCTCGGTGATCAATCAGATCGGCCTGATTGCGGATGAGATGGAAGGCATGGAGGAACTGCTCGCCAAAGGCTACATCCCGAAGGCGCGGTTCCTCTCTCTGCAGAGATCGTCGGAAAGACTGAAGGGCGAAAGGGGACAGTACGAGGCGGACCTTTCCTTGAGGGACAATCAGATCCTCGAATATGAGAGGACCCTGGATCAGCTGGTGTCCGATCGTCGGTCCGGGGCGCTCGACCGACTCGATGGTCTCAAGGGGGAAGAGGACAACCTCCGCTTCCAGATCCTCGCCTACGAAGAACGCCTCGATCAGAAACTGATCACAAGTCCGCATGACGGCCATGTTCTCGATCTGGCGGTCCACAATCCGGGCTACGTGATCAGCGCCGGCCAACGGATCATGAACATCGTCCCGCAGGATGACGATGTGACGATCGAGGCGAAGGTGTCGACGAATGACATCGGCGGCTTGGAGAACGGGATGCCTGCGGAGGTCCGCGTGATGTCCGGTGGCGGTGCCAAGGCGGCCCGGCGCGCGCCGCTTCTGCACGGCAAGGTCGTCGGCCTTAGCGCCGACACGTTGACCGATCCGGCAAGCGGGGCCGAGTTCTACATGGCGAAGATCAAGGTACCCGCTGAGGAATGGCAGAAGCTGACCGACGAGACCGTTCCCGGCATGCGGACAGATGTGCTGTTCCGGACCGGATCGCGCAACGTGCTCGACTTTCTGATCTCACCGATCGAGTTCATCTTCAAAGAAGGGTTCACTGCGCGCTAGGTGCGGGACGCGTGCAGCGCTCGATCGGCTTCGCGCGAAGGCCAAGGGGCGCCGGGTCAAAACCGCTTTGGACCCCCAACGGGGTCGGCCGTGCTCAACCTGCGCGCTTGTGAAGGCCGGCCGACGGTTGCCGGGGCTGACCAATATGAACCTTCTCATTGTAACGGATGATACCCTTGTGCGCCGTCCCGACGGACGGTTCAGCGCCCGGCTGGCGAGCACCCGCTTGCGTCTGCTCGTGGCCTTCAACGGTTTCGGCGACGCGGGGCTGACACGCTGGATGGCGACCCGCAGTTCGTCCGAGCACATTCTCTCAACCGACGCCTTCCAGCAGGCGGACATCGTGCTGTTCGGAAAGACCTTCACCGATCATTTCGAGACAGCGCAAGCTGCCCGCCAGAGAGGGAAGGCCGTTGCCGTCGACATCTCTGACGATCTCGATGACCGGAGTGACTTCTCAACACTGAAACGCGTTGCCTCGATTGCGGACGTGGCGGTCTTCTCCAGCGAGGGTCTGAAGAACCTGTCCGCCCGTTGGGTGCCACCCGGTTGTCGTTGTGTCTGCATTGAGGAGCCGTACGAAGGCGGCATCCAGCCGATCCGTGTCGGTTTTCACAGCACACCCCAGTTGGAACTGCTCTGGTTCGGGACCAGCCGGAACATTGTGCATCTGGTCCCGCATCTGTCCGAGATTGCCGAACTCGCGGAAGATCAGAAGATCCGCGTAACGCTGGTGTGTTTTGAGAACCATATCGCGCAGCGGCTTTGCGCCGCCGCCCCGGACCGCGAGGAGGAGATGTTCAAGATCCGCTTCCTGGATTGGTCGCTCGAAGCCCAGGCCGAAGCGTTTCGCAATGCGGATCTCGTTGTCATTCCAGGTGATCTGGATATGGGATCCGGGCTGAAGAGCCCGAACCGACTGATCAACACGATAGCGGCCGGCCGCCTGGCGGTGGCGTCTCCGTTGCCCTCCTATCTCCCATTCTCCGACCACGCGCTGGTGAGGGATCGGATGGCCGACGGGATCCGCGACGCACTGGCTATGGCGCCCGACGCATTGGAGCAACGTATTCGCGGCGGCCAGCAGATGATCGCGGAACGCTACGCAGAGCCTGTCATCGGGCAGCAGTGGGTTCAGGCGTTTGCGTTGCCGGCGCGCGCGCTTTAGGGGACGGCGCGTCATGGAGGTTGCACTGATCACGGACGACACGGTGACGCGTGACGGCGGATCGGCGTTCACCGCGCAACTGGCCAGCACCAGGCTCCGGTTGCTCGTCGCCTTCCACGGTCTCAACGCGCGCAACGTGCCCTGCTGGATCATCGCGAGGAAGACGCCCGAGGACCTGATCGTGACCGGGGCCTTTCTGAAGTCCGACACGGTGCTTCTCGGGAAGATCGGACGTGATCACGCGGCCACGCTTCAGGCATCAAAGAGTGCGGGAAAGACCATCTTTATCGATATTCCTGATCCGCTTGACGCGAACGAGGGGCTTGCCCCCCTTCGGCGGGCAGCGGCCTTTGCGGACGGGGTCGTCGTTCCCACGCCTGAGTTGGCCTCGCTGGTGCGCCAATGGGTTCCCGAGACTGCGTCGGTTGCTGTCATCCCCGAGCCCTACGAAGAGCCGATCAGCCCGGTCCTGTTTCAGCCGACCGGTGACCGCCCGCTGGAACTGCTGTGGTTTGGCGCCCCGCGAAACGCGCGCTTCCTGGCGAACTACATCGAAGACCTGGCGGAACTCGCGGAAACCCGACCGATAAAGCTCACGGTTCTGTCGGGACGGAGCCCCTATTTCGATCAACTGATCGCGCGCTATCCGGACCTTCCTGGCGCCAACTTTCAGGTCACCCACAAGGACTGGTCCCCAGGCCGGCAGACGGCCTGCCTCTCCGCCTGTGACATCGTCCTGATTCCGGGCGCACCGGACGGCGCGTCTCAAACCAAGAGCGCCAACCGGTTGGTCAACTCCATCGCAGCTGGCAGGTTAGCCGTCGCCTCGCCGATTCCGTCCTACCTGCCGTTCTCCGACTTCGCGACGATAGAACGGTCCATGAGGGTGGGGGGGAAAGGGCGTTGGCAGCCGACAGTCAGGACATTGAAGACCGGATTGCCAAGGGTCAGAACAGGGTCCGCCAGGACTTCAGCCGGGATCTTATCGGCGAGATGTGGGTGACGGGGCTTTCCGCGGCGCGCACCGCCTAGAGCAGATCCGTGCCAGATGGAATCGCTTTCGGCGCTCCATCTGACCGGTGAATCTGCTCTAACTCTCTGATTTAGATCGGATTCAAACGTTGTGATGGAAACCACAGTGTCTCCGTCACAACGTGATCCGATCTAGGGCCTGACACCGGGAGCTAGCCCTGGGACGCTTCGGCGGCCTGCGTGCGCTTGCTGGCCCGTTGCATCGACCCATCCTGTTCCGAGAGGCTGTCCAGATCAGGATAGTGTTCGGTCGATGAGATCCCTTCCTGGTCCAGAATGGCCGAGAAGGATTCCTGCTCGGACAGTGAGGGGTGCTCTGGGTCGATCGATTGCGCAATTGCTTCCAGACAGACCATCCGATTTCCGTAGACAACCTGATGGGCAACCATCGTCCCGTTGCCGATCATCATGCCGCCAGGCGGTATTTCCACCTGTTGGTAGCTCGCGTCATCGAGAAAGCCGAGCTTGTCGATGACATAACAGAACGTGTTGACATCCGCAGGTACCTCGTCAGGCAGCCGATCTCTGTTGACGCGGCAAAACTCGTGAAGTGTTGGTCCCACCCGCCAGATGCGCGGTTCACTATCCACGTTGAGGAAGATCTTGAGGGTTCGCCGGCTCGGGCGGAACTTGCCGCTGAGTCCTGCTTTGAACGTGTCAAAGTGCATACCCTCGTCGGATGTCGCGCAGAATCGATAGCTGAGGGCCGAATCTAGAATTCTGTATTGGCCAAATAAAAAAAGTTCAGCGAAATGCGTAAGAGATCTTTCGATTTCGCGAAACTCGAAGGTCATTTTTCCAATAACAGTGTCATTTTTTACAAAACTGCAAAGTACATTCCTTGTTTTTCTATGAGTTTCGTTTTTTTTCATAATAAACGGAAATTCCGTAATGTGCTTACGGGAGCTGAGTTTCTTAAACTCTGGCCCAAATACGATCTTTGACAAGAAATTCATATCGAGGCTGAAGCCGGATTTCTCGACAAGAATGAGCGCGTCGTTAAAAAAATCACTGCTACGCGCTTTCAGTTTCATAAAAACTGCGTCTGTAGAATTCACGACTCTCACATCTGCCGTCTTCATAGCTACCTCGTCGCTCATCAAGTCCGACACGGAGCCACCCGGAAGCTCCGGGGCCTATCAATGCCCGGGATCATCGCATCGTCGCGTGCGATCGGGAACCTTCGACGTCCTCGTCGATCGAACGCTAGATCCGCAGCTGGACGAGGTCGTGAACGTCGATGATCCCGATCGGTTTGGCGTCATCATCGAGGACGAAGACGGACGTGATCCGCTTGCTGTTCATCACTTCGATCAATTCCAGACTGTTGATCTCCGGGCCGATTGTGAACGGATCCTCGGTCATGACGCTCTGAATCTTCTGGTCGAAGACGTTGTCATTGAGGTTCCGACGCAGATCCCCGTCGGTGACAAGACCGGTCAGATGGCCCGCATCGTCCAGGACGCCGATACACCCGTAGCGCCGACCCATCATGGCCGAGATCGCGTCCTTGATGCTGACGTCGAGGGATACCAGCGGAAGCTCGTCGCCGGTATGCATGATGTCCTTCGCTTTCGACAACAGGCGGCCGAGCTTGCCGCCCGGATGGAGCAGGGCGAAGTCGTCCGGCGAGAAGCGGCGGATCTCCATGACCGTTACCGACAGGGCGTCTCCGACGGCGAGCATCTGGGTGGTCGACGTGGTGGGCGCCAGCAGGTGTGGGCAGGCTTCATCGAGTGGCGGCACCACGATGGGAATCGTCGAGTTGACGGCAAGGGCACTTCCGGCGCGCCGCGTCATGCCGATGATCGGGATCGAACGAACCTGGGCGAACCGGATCATGTCGAACAGTTCCAGGGTCTCGCCCGAGTTCGACAACATGATGATCAGGTCCTTAGGCCCGATGCTGCCGAGATCCCCGTGGCTCGCCTCGGATGGATGAACGAAGATCGCCGGGGTCCCGGTCGACGCGAAGGTTGCCGCGATCTTCTGGCCGATGATCCCGCTCTTCCCCATGCCGGTGACGACCACTTTGCCCTCGATGGACAGGATCAGGGAAACCGCCTCTGCGACTGTCTCAGTTGGCAACTCGAGAATGCTCTCCAAACCCTTCTGTTCGAGGCGAATGGTGTCGTAGAACCGGCGGGTGTTTGGTGTCGTGGTCATGCTTTCCTCGATGCATCGCACAGTCGGATGTGGGGAACCGGCCGGCCATGTAGGACCGGCGTCGTGTTCCAGCATTGCGGCTCGACTAGTCCTCGAAGCGCAAGCTTTCAAGTCTCTCGTTCAGCTCCGCGTTCAGAGCGTCGAACCGGTCATAGAGGTCGTAGTAGATGTCCAGGGTCTCCGCGAAAACCGGGCTCAGCATGGCATCCCGCTGCACGGCCTCGTGGGCCGCAGCCCGCACCCGCTCCAACGTCGATCGATCGCCGATGGAGCGGAGCTGTGAGAGAAGATCGTCCGGGGTCTCGAAGAGGAAGCCGGTGCGCCCATGCTCGATGGTCTCGCTGTAGACCGGTGTTCCCGCGAACACGACGGCGGCGGCCGCCGCGGCCTCCAGGAATTTCAGGTTCGACTTGTAGTGGTTCGACGGCGTGTCGTTGAGCGGGAGCAGCGCGATGTCGGCTTTCTCGAGAAGTGTCTGGTACTGCTTATACGGAATGATCTTGTGGAATTCCTTGCGATCGGTGCGCAGCAGCCCAGCGATGCGCTCGTCGCCCAGAATGTAGACATGCCAGGGCCGTGAGTCCGTGTCGAGGAACGTGTTCACCGCTTCGGCGATCGGCTCGAAGTCCGGTGCTCTGTTGAAGCCGCCGACAAACATCGTGTGCTCGATGGTCTTCTCACGGACCAACGGATAGGGCTTCACGGCTGGCAGACGGTTGGGGACCACGAACGTGTGGGGATTGAACGCCGCGATTTTCTCGCGCAGGCGGTCGTTGCTGACCTGGACCGCATGGACGCCGACGAAGCTCAGGTGCCTATTCTCTGCGATTTTCGGCCAGATATCCGGATCGTCATCGAAGTCGGTGATCACCAGCTTCCGGTTTCGCTGGAGTTTCCGAATGCTTTCAAGATCGGTCTCCGGCACGAGGATCGGCCTTTGCCAGATGAACAGGTTCGCCTGTCCGGGGGCGTGGCGGATGTTGGCTGTCTTTTCGTGGGTCACCACCGTCACGCTCGGCAGCGTCTGAACGAATGTCGCGGGAGCCTTCACCCGGATATGGTTGAATCCGCCGAGCTGCTTGACCGTACGCCAGTCGATGAACCATTTGCGTGACGGCGGGCGGCGTGTGGCCTGGACCACGTATTGCAGGGTGGTCATGCCGTCGAAGACGTCCTTGGCCTTCAACTTCGTTGCCGCTGCGATCACTTCCGCGATTTTCGGCACGGATTTCGGGGGCGAGCCAAACTTCCGGTCGCGCACCTTCGTGATGGTCAGGCCGAACCGCTCCAGGAAGTTCTGGATTGAGGAGCGTGTGAAGAGATGCAGGTGGGTGCGGTCGCGCAGGCCGCTGTCCTGGTACTCCATTCGCCCGGCCATCAGCGCGACGGACAGGCCCCAGTGTTGGGAATTGGGAATGCAGACACACACGACCCCGTCCGGCTCCAGGAGCCTCAGATGCGCCTCGAATGTCGCCCAGGGGTCGACGAAATGCTCGAGCGTGTCGCCGTACACCAGAACGTCGCCGGGGCCATGCGCCGCGAGCAGCCGGTCAACAACGGCCGGGTCTTCTGCGTTGTCGCAGACGACCGTATCGACAATCTTGCGTGCGACTTCAGCCGCCTCGGCCTCTTTCTCGACGGCGATATAGCGCGCCAATGGATTTCGGGTCTTGTAGTCGGCGGCTAGCCGGACTTGCCCGCATCCGAACTCGAAGACCTTCCTGGCATTCGCCGGAATGATGTTCAGAAGATCGGCGTTGCTGTTTCCGTAGTAGTCGTACTCTGGCTGCTCGGCAGTGTCGTTGGTTGACATGGTTACCCGGGGCCCGTGCGAGCCGGTGTCGGATCAGGGTCAATCCGTATGGACAGTCCGGCCGTCCGGACTGTCACTTATCTCGGCCTCGCGTGGAGCATCTCATCGCGCTCGCGGAACCAGACGTCGGCATAGTCCGTGTCGACGTAATCTTCGAAGTAGGGGCCGCCTTCGGTGTAGTGAAGCGACCGCACTTCCTCGACCGGGACGGTTGGATCATAGCCGACAAGGTGGTTCCAGGCGTGCGGCAGCTCGCCGATCTCGTCATCCGACGACAGCCACTTGAACTGGTGCAGTTCAAGCCCGCTTGCCGTGTTGACGTATTCCGGAGTCAGCGCCGTGCAGCGTGCGTTGTTGAACAGCATGACGCTGCTCCAGTTCTTCTTCGCGTACTGGGTCTGGACGGCGCCCAGGAACTTGGTCTCTTCCTGCGGCTTGTGGTCATGCTTGACGACCTGGACGGCATACTGGTCATCACCCTGGTCAAACACTTCGTTGATGTCGCCGAGAACCAGCATGTCGCAGTCCATGAACAGGCTCCAACCGGTGAAGTCGCTCATGTAGGGGACGAGAAACCGCGAGAACGAGAACTCCGTCGATTGAAGGCTGTTCCGTTCCCGCGTGAAGACGTCGGTGAGCTGCGACAGCATGATCGGGATCACCGCGACCGGCTTCGAAGCGCGCGCCTGAATGCTGTGATTCATGACATGGAACGCGACGGTCTCGTTAGGATCAAAGCCGATAAAGACCTTGTTCATCTTATCGTCCAACCGTTCTGCTGAGGCTCAACTAGCCTGAATTGAAAGATCGGCTTTCGGAACCGGGCGTGCCGGAGAAGGTCCGAAACCGCGCTTGGTGATAGTCCCCGCGAACGCATGGCGTCAAGCGCCCACCTCCATCGCGAAACGACGGTTGATCTCGGAGAGGATCGTCGGCAGTGAGACGGTGTTGAAGTCGTAGCTTTCCTGGGCCGTCATCCGCGCGAGAAGCCCCATGCGCTCCCTTTCCGCGTCCGTGAGAGCCAAGGCGCGCTCCAGACCGGCAACCACACCCTCAGGCGTCATATCGCAAAGCAGCCCGTTGCGGCCGTCGACGATCACCTCCTGGACCGGGTGCACACGGGATCCGACCAGACAGGCTTCCAGCGCCATCGCCTCCAGCATCGACCAGGAGAGAACGAAGGGGACCGTCAGATAGAGATGCACCTTGGCGATGTGAAAAAGGTCCAGGAATACACCGTACGGCAATCGCCCGACGAAGGCGGCGTTGTCGATGGGGTGGGTTTCCTGATTCAGGAGAAACTCTCTCCATGAAACCCCGTGCGGGGCGCGCTTGCCATAGCTGACCTCGTCGCCGCCGATCACGACGAACTTGACGTCGGGCAGCCGTTCGCGCGCGAGTTTGATGGCTTCGAACATGATGTCGAAACCGCGGTATGGCTCCAGGTTGCGCGAGACATAGGTGACGACCTGGTCGCCTTTCTTGAGACTCCAGCCGTTGGGCAGCAGGATTTCCGATTTCCGGCCCGCGCGGATTTCAGGGACGGATATGCCTTCGTGATAGGTCAGGATCCTGTCCCACATGAGTGGGGGGTGCTGGTACTTCTGCCAGAGCGTCGGTGTGATGATCAGATCTGCATACATCATCGACTGGGTAATATGCAGGTTTCGTGTCACCAATCGGCAGGCATCGTCGATGGGGACTTCGCCGTTGTTGAAGGAAGCCGTATCGGATTCCCTCGTCGTGTAATAGTACTCTGAGAACACAACGAGTTTCGCATCCGGAAATACCTCCTTGACATAAAGCGCCTCACCCCATCCGGAGTGGGCGAATATAATGTCTGGGTAGATTTTTCTGTTTTTGAGTTGAATGAGTATTCTAACGACGGCCTGTCCGTAGAGAATCTGCTCATCCAGGGATTTCGCGTAGCGGTGGCCGTCTGCGCTTGGTGTGCGCGCCAGGTCGTACGTGATCTTCTTCACGTTGGGGATGCCGCCGTCTTTTTTCTTGGTAATGAAGTAGACTTGATTGTCCGGATTGGCGGCCAGACTGCGGCACAGGTTCTTGAACTGCCCGGGCATGTTCTGGTGAATGAAGAAGATAGAGGCCATCACAGCGTCTCCAGCGCTGCGGAGAGCTCAGGTTGGATGTCGACAAAGAACGATCGCCAATCCTGGGTGCGCGGCCGCTGAACGATCCTGAGCGACGGGTACCAGTCGCAGGCAGATCCTGTCATCCAGCGCCAGTCGCGGGCCGGGCCGGTCACGACGAGCCCCGGCTTGCCCAGCGCGCCCGCGAGGTTGGCTGCCGAGGTGCAGGTCGACACGATGTAGTCCATCTGGTTGATCAGGTTCGCGGTGGCATCGAAATCCGAGAGATGGCCCGCCAGATCGACAACGCCGGGATACGCTTTCTCGACGAGGCCTTCGTCCACGCCCTTCTGCAGGCAGAAAAGCGAGCAGTCGAGCCCGTTCAGAAGGCCGGTCAGATCGTCGATCGAGGCCGATCGGTCCTTGTCATGCGAGAATTTCGGGTTGCCGGCCCAGACGATGCCGACCCGGGGCCGATCTTCCGTGAGGGTCGGAAGATCGGTTCGGGTCGATGGAAAGAGGTAGGGAAACTCCTGGTCCGACACTGAACTGGTGCCCAAGAGCCATGGGATGTCGAACAGCGGGAGGTAGTAGTCGTACCCGGTGGGCAGGTCGAACTGATACGGACGAATGTCGATGTCCGGGAACGTGTTCTGAAACAGCGTGCTCAGGCTCGGATAGCATTCGAAGGTCGCCGAGGCGGAATCGGGGAGCCGCGCGATGAGCTCCGGGATGAACCTGGCGAAGAGCATGTTGTCGCCCATCCCCTGTTCCGTATAGACGAACACGCGCCCTGAGAGGCTCTCCAGGTCTTTGACGTTCGTGATCTCAGGATGGCGGATCCGCGTTGGGAACCCTCTGAAGTACCAGCGGTTTCGATAGGTCTCGAACCCCGCCTTGAAATCGCCGGTGGCCAGAAGGGCGTGCGACAGGTTCCACGTGACGTTGCCGTTCTTGGGATTGATCCGTTCGGCACGCCGGTTTTGCCGGACGGCCTCCTCGGCATCCCCGAGCTCGCGTTTGAGATTGGCGAAATTGTAGTACGGGTCCGACGAGTCAGGGGCGAGGAGCATCGCGCGTCGCGAACTCTCCGCGCTGAGATCCGATCGACCCAGGAGTCGGGCGGCCGCCGCCATGTTCAGCAGCGTGCGGGGCATCACCCGCTTGCTCAGGGCTGACTGATAGTGGGAGAGGGCGGTCTCATGGTCGCCGGTCATGCTCGCGTAGTATCCGGCTTTGAAGGCGACAAACTCCTCATTGAGGCCGAGGTCGATCGCAGACGCCAGAACCTTGAGCGCCATGTCATTGCGCCCGACGGCACCGTAGGCCTCGGCCAACCGGACCGAGGCGACCATGTTGCGCGGCTGGAGACTTGCTGCACGGCTGCGGAGGCTGAGCATGGCACGGCGGTCGAAGTCTTTACCCCGTGTGTTGCAGTACAGATCAATGACGACAAACGTGTTTGGGTAGTCGTCCAGGAGTTTGTCCGCCACGGACCTGGCGACATCGAGCGGGGTGTTCTTCTCGAGGAACGTCCGCAGGCCTTGGAGAACCTCGGTGGTGTTCGGATGCGCCTCGGCGTGCTCGGCGAAACAGGAGCGTGGCGCCTGTCCGGCGAGAATGGCATCCACAATCGAGCGCAATCGGTCCGAAGAGGGCTGAGTCATGGGTCGCCAGTGTGCCGGGATCGGATCGGAAACAAGATCGCGCTTGGCCGCGCGGGGCCTGGACGAGATCGACACGCATGCGGTTGCAGACTTTGCGGCCTTCAACCCGGAGCTTAGAGCGCGAGATTAATACCGAAGCGTCCTGGTGCGTCAATGGTCGATGGCACGCCATTCGGCACCCACCGGACGCCGCGGGCCGGGCCAAATCGACGTTGCCAAACCCCTGGGCCGATGGGAGAATTCAGTGCGGACGGCAGATTGCGGACGCCATAAGGCATCCCGCTTGCCATCGCATTCTGGCCTGCCGACACCACCGTAGGAGAGCCGGTTGACACTCACCGAGAGTTTTGTCGAAACCGGGGAAGCGGAACTGACCCGTGCCTTCCTGAAGGACGGCTATGTCCTGGTCGACGTCGATGACCGTAGCCGGCTCGACGCCTACCGGCATGAGATCGTCAAGTTCGTCTGCCAGCATCTTGACTGTCCGCTGCCGTCCGATGACGGGGCTTTTCTGAACAGCTTGCATGACCGGGTCGCGGTTGCCGATGTCAATGCGCTGCGGTTGTTCGTGTTTCAGCAGCTGGACAACACGAACTGGGCGCGCCCGTCATACCTGTCGCTGGCGCGGTCGGCGATCGATCGGATCGTAGGCAACGAACTGGCCATGCAGAACAAGGTCAATCTGTCGATCCAGATGCCGAATGACCCGACGTCGGTGCTGCCGGTTCATGCCGATGTCTGGTCCGCCGAGACGCCGTTCGAGGTCGTCGAATGGCTTCCCCTGGTCGATGTCTACGACAGCAAGGCGATGTTCATTCTGCCGCCGGAGCACAACCGGACGGTCCGCGCCGCCATGAGCGATCTTCCCAACGGTGGACGGGATTTCGATCTCTTCGAGAGTTACCGGGACATGTTCCAGTGGATCTCGATTCCGTACGGCAAGGTCATGGTGTTCTCACCGATCCTTCTTCACGGCAACGTCATGAACGTGACGCCGGAAACGCGATGGTCTCTGAACACCCGGCTGACCGGGCTGTTCACGCCCTATACCAGCGAAGAGAAGTGCCTGGGCCGCTTCTACATGCCGGCGACTCCAAAGGTGGCCAGTCGGGTTGGCATGAACTTCCGCGAGCCGGAGGGGTTTGATGGCTGATCCTGCGGCGTCGGAGGACCGGCCCGTTCGTGACGGCCTGCAGGGCTATGTCACCCATCAGTCTTTCAGGGGCCTGCGGATGCCGGCGACGGTGCAGAATCTGGTGATGCGGGACTACGCGCGCCAGAAAGGCAAGACGTTCCGGCTGTCGCGCGGCGAGTACTACTTCGACGGCTGCTTTGTTCAGCTCTACGCGATGCTGCGCGATCTCGAACAGCTGGAAGGGATCGTGATGTGCAGCGCGTTCATGCTCCCTCCCGATGCGACCAAGCGGGCGGAGGTCTACGATGCGGTGCTGGGTGCGGGGGCGTCATTGCATTGTGTCCTGGAGACACTTGTCATCTCGGATCAGGCGGGCGTCGATGCGGCCGAGGACCTGCTGCGGATGAATGCGGTGCTGGATCGTGTGCCGCGCACGATCGATCCGGACCTGCTCCCCGCGATCGACGGCATCGACACGTTTACCTGAACGCTAGCGCCGGCGACGCGGAACCCAGTGTCCGGGGCCGGTTCCTTGCCGGTTTTAGGCGACTCAGTTATACCCCGCGGTGTTCGATGACGGCACGAATCGTGCTTGCAGTCGCCGGTCAGGACCGAGCGAGAACATCGGAGAGAATGCGATGAGCGATCAGGCCATCAACCGCGTTTTGATTACCGGCGGTGCAGGGTATGTCGGGTCGAGACTGACTCCCTTGCTGCTGGATGCCGGCTATGAGGTCGTCGTCTTCGACATCCAGTACTTCGGCGACCAGGGCTTGCCGCTCGATCATCCGAAGCTGGTTTCGGTCAAAGGCGATCTGCGCGATACGGCGGCCTTCGCCAGCGCCGTTGAGACCTGCGACGCCGTCATCCATCTGGCGTGCATCTCGAACGACCCCTCCTTCGTGCTGGATCCCGGCCTTTCCAAGTCGATCAACTTCGACTGCTTCGAACCGATGGTCGTGGCCGCCAAGAAAGCCGGTGTGAAGCGCTTCATCTATGCGTCGACGAGTTCGGTCTACGGCGTTTCCGACGCGCCGGATGTCACCGAGGATCATCCGCTGGTCCCGCTGACGGACTACAACAAATACAAGGGACTGTGCGAGCCGCTGCTGTGGAAGCACAACGACGATGACTTCGTCGCCGTGACCATCAGGCCGGCCACCGTATGCGGCTACGCCCTGCGCATGCGGCTCGACCTTTCGGTCAACATCTTGACGAACCACGCCGTCAACACCGGCAAGATCACCGTTTTCGGCGGCACCCAGCTGCGTCCCAACATCCACATCGAGGACGTCTGCCGGTTGTATCTCGAACTGCTGAGCCACCCGGCCGAGAAGATCAACGGCAAGACCTTCAATGCGGGCTACCAGAACATGTCGATCTCCGACATCGCCCGCGCCGTGAAGGACGTGGTCGAAGAGGAGATGCCGGACCGGGCGCCGATCGAAATCGTTACGACGCCGACGGACGACATCCGCTCCTATCATGTGAACTCTGACAAGATTCGCCGCGAGCTTGGCTTCGAACCTCGACTGTCCGTGGCCGACGCGGTGCGTGGGCTCGTGCAGGCCTTTCGCGACGGTAAACTGCCGGACTCGATGACCGACGACCGGTATTTCAACGTGAACACGATGCAGAAGCTGACCGCTGCGTGAGCCGCAGCGTTCCGGCCGGTTGAGCGACAACCGGCGGCAGCGAAGACCGCGCGGACAAAGACGGACCACACCGCCCATGGCCGATCAACCCTATGCCATCGTTACCGGCGGCGCCGGCTTCATCGGCTCGCATGCTGTCGACCTGCTGCTTGCCAAAGGCTACCGGGTCCGGGTGATCGACAATCTCACCGGCGGTCGGGAGCTGAACCTGGCGCATCACGGTGACCGGACCGATCTGGTCGCCGACTTTCGCGATATTCGCGCCATCACGGTCGATGATCCGGCCTTCGTCGGCGCCGATATCGTTCTGCACTTCGCCGGGATCGGTGACATCGTCCCGTCGATCGAACGGCCGCTCGAGTACATGTCCGTCAATGTCCAGGGAACCGTTTGCGTGCTCGAGGCAGCCCGTCACGCCGGGGTGCGCAAGGTGGTTTATGCGGCGTCGTCTTCCTGTTACGGCCTGGCCGACGTGCCGACGGCGGAGAGCAATCCGGTCCGCCCGCAATATCCCTATGCCCTGTCGAAGTATCAGGGAGAGCAGGCGGCGCTGCACTGGCACCAGGTCTACGGCCTGCCGGTGAACTCGATCCGCATCTTCAACGCCTATGGAACCCGGTCCCGGACATCGGGTGCCTACGGTGCCGTGTTCGGGGTCTTTCTGCGCCAGAAGATCGCCGGTGAACCGTTGACCGTCGTCGGCGATGGAACTCAGACCCGGGACTTCCTCTATGTCACCGACGTCGCGGCGGCCTTCGTTGCGGCGGCGGAGACCGACCGGGTAGGCGAAGTCTGGAATCTCGGCGCGGGCGATCCGCAGCCGGTGAACCGTCTGGTCGAACTGCTCGACAGCGACCATGTGAACATACCGCGCAGGCCGGGTGAGCCGGACTGCACCTGGGCCGATATCTCGAAGATCACGCGCGATCTCGGGTGGGCCCCGACCGTGTCTTTCGAGGATGGCGTCGCCCGGATGCTCGAGCAGCTCGATTATTGGCGCGAAGCACCGCTCTGGACGCCGGACAGCATCGCCGACGCGACCAAGACCTGGTTCACCTATCTCGGTGACCGCGACGGCTCCCAACCGCCGGCCGACCGATGATCCGTCGCCGCCATGCTCCCGCCAATGACGGTCGGCGCTGAGTCCGATGCGGGTTCTCGTTACCGGTGCGGCAGGCTTCTCCGGACGGACCATCGCGCGCCGCCTGCTGGCTGACGGTCACGAGGTGGTCGCTCACCACCGGGCCGCGCGTCTGCCCGACGACCTGATGGCGGTGGAGGTCTGGCAGGCGGACCTGGCCGATGACCCGTCGGTCCCGGCAAGGCTCGATGCGATTGTCCATTGTGCGGCGGCCTCACCGGAGACGGGCGCGTCCGGACATGTCGCAACAGCCGACCTGATTCGCAGCAACGCGGTGGCGACAGCAAGGCTGGCGACCGCCGGGGCCGGTTGCGTCGTCTACCTGTCGAGCCTCTCGGTTCATGGGCGGATCACGGATGATCCGGTCACCCCCGCGACCCCGGTCGTCGATCCCGATCCCTACGGCGCCTCCAAGCGGCTCGGCGAGATGGTTGTAGCCGAGACCGGGGTTCCAGCTCTGGCGCTTCGGCTGCCGGCTGTGATCGGTCCGGGTGCCGCCCGGAACTGGCCGGTGCAGGTGCTGAAGCGTTTGCGGGCGGGGCAGACCGTCAGCGTCTTCAACCCGGACAGCCCGTTCAACAATGTGGTTCATGTCGACGATCTGGCCGCTTTCGTGGCCCGTATTCTGCCAGCACCGCCCGCCGGGTTCTCGGCCTTGCCCCTGGCCAGCGCCGATCCGATCCCGGTGCGTGAGGCTGTTGCGGCGCTGGCACGTGCGGCTGGAACCACCGCGCGGATTGAGGAACAGGCCGTCAGTCGTCATAGCTTCACCATCGACTGGTCGGTGGCGGGTGACCTGGGGTTTGCGCCGCGAGCGACCGAAACCGCCCTGCGCGACTATGCCGGCCAAGAGCTGGCCGGAGAGGAAGCCGAATGAACCGCCCCGATCCCATCGCCGTCCTGGGTCTCGGATATGTCGGATTGCCCCTTGCCCTGGCCTTCGCCCGGGCCGGAAGAGCGGTCATCGGCTTTGACGTCGACCGCTCACGGGTTGCCGATCTGGCCAGCGGGATCGACCGGCACGACCCAGATGGCGGGCGCCTCGATCTGCCGGCGGGTCTGGCTTTCACCGCCGACGCCGCGGACATGCGGGGGGCCAAGGCCTTCGTGATCGCTGTCCCGACACCGATCGACATGGACCGCCGTCCCGATCTGGCGCCCCTGCGCGCGGCTGCTCAGGCGGTGGGGACGGTGGTGCAACCGGGGGCGCTCGTGATTGTGGAGTCGACGGTGCACCCGGGGGCGACCGAAGAGGTGGTTGCCCCGATCGTCGCCGAGGTCTCTGGCCTGCGGGCGGGAACGGACTTCAAGCTCGGCTACTCCCCCGAGCGGATCAATCCCGGCGATGCGGCCCATGGGCTCGGCGACGTGGTGAAGGTGGTGTCCGGCCAGGACCCCGAGACCCTGGAGCGCGTGGCCGAGCTCTATGCCGATGTTGTCTCCGCCGGTGTCTATCGGGCGCCGTCGATCCAGGTGGCCGAAGCCTCGAAGATCACCGAGAACATCCAGCGCGACGTCAACATCGCGCTGATGAACGAACTGGCCCAGGTCTTCGACCGTCTCGGTTTGCGCAGCGAAGATGTCCTGGCGGCGGCCCGCACCAAGTGGAACTTCGCGCCGTACACGCCGGGACTGGTCGGTGGCCACTGCATCGGCGTCGACCCCTACTACCTGATCGCCAAGGCCGAGGCGCACGGCTACTACCCGGAACTGGTGCGCGCCGCCCGCCGGCTCAATGACACCATGGCTGAGCGGGTCGGCCAAAAGATCGTGATGCTGCTGGCAGCTGCCAGAACGGCGGTGTCGCTGGCACGCATCGGGGTCATGGGGGTCGCGTTCAAGGAGAACGTTTCCGATCCCCGGAACAGTCAGGTGCCGCCCATTGTGTCGGCCCTGCGGTCGCTGGGAGCCGAAGTGATCGTTTGCGATCCCCTGGTTGATGCCGGCGCAGCCCGTGAGGTGCTGGGGCTCGATCTTGCGGATAGCGACCGGTTGCGCGATCTCGACGCGTTGATTCTGGCAAGCCCGCACACCGTGTTTCTCCGGGAGGGTGCTGACGGCCTCGCCGGTCGCCTGCGGTCGGGCGGATTGCTGGTCGACGTCCGGTCGGCGTTGGATCCCCACGCTCTGCCGGCGAAGTGCCGCTACTGGAGCCTCTGACGTCCGGGTCAGCGTCTGTTCAGCCGGTCGAGCAGGCCGACGCGCGGCCGCATATAGGCCGACGCGTAGATGACATGGGGAGCCATCATCATTCTGAACACCGGCTCGTAGGAGAAGAACACCTCCGCCGAGATCAGGGACCGGCCGGCGCCCGACCGCAGTTGGAAGTCGACCGGCAGGCGCGGCGTATCATTCGGCGGCCGGCCGATACGACTGCGCGCCGTCAGGTTCCCACCACCGATTCGTTGCCAGCGAACCCGGGCCCCGTCTTCCAGGTCGTCCGACATGCCACTGACGATGACCACACCGGCATCCGTAAACCGCAACGGCGTTGCCACCAGGGGGACCGGCTCGAAGAACCGCGCGAAATCGTCCGCGAAAAGCTGCTCCTCACGGGTGACCGTGTTGACCACCGTCTCCGCGATGTTCTGCAGACGTTGCTGGGTGTACAGGTAGTGCCCGAGTTCCACGGTGGTCGCGGTCAACAGGGTCACGATCGCCAGGGCGAGCGCCGCTTCGATGGCGACGGCGCCGTCGTGCCTGCGCAGAAAACGGCGCAGCACCGACATCAGAAATTCTCGTTCAGCACAGGAACCGAGGAGCGCAGGACCACTTCGCCGATCGTGCCGGAAATCAGCGGGGTCAACCCGGACCATCGATAGCTCACCTGGTAGATCACAAGCTCACCCGATCCGCCCGGATCCTGGCGGGCCCCGTCGGTCTGATGGACCCCGTCGCCGTTTCGGTCGTCGAAGGCCTCGCCGCCATCCAGGACGCCGTTCCGGTTTGCGTCGAAGTAGCTCTCGAAGGTCCCTACGTCGGCGGCGGACGGGTAGGCGAGGGTGTGGAATGCCAGGCGATCCGCATCCAGCAGTCCTGCGGTCCTGGTCGTCACCGCCTGTTCGACCAGCGCGCGGCGATCGGCAAAGTCGCCCCCCGTGCCGGTCATTCCGATGCGCCCGGCGCGGTTGACCGCGCCGTCGATCATGCCCTGGGCGAGCAGCATGCCCGCGCCTTCCATCAGGACCAGCAGCAGGGTCAGCAAGGCGGTCCCGGTCAGCGCGAATTCCACGGCGACCGACCCGTCCTGGTGGTGCGCGAGCCGCGCCAAGCGGCGCCGGGGAGACTTAGGCATCGGGAGCGTCACTCGACCAGCCTCTGGGTCACCAGTCGGGTGCCAATCGTCCGGAACGCGTTGACCAGGTCGTCGTTCGCCGGGGCGTGAAAGTAGTTCTCGAGAACGCTGGCGCAATCCTCGTACAGCGACCGGGTGTCGCTGTCGGGCGTGCCGCCGAAAGTCATCGTGTAGAGGGTGATCCCGGCCCGCTTCATGTTCTCGCAGGTTCGCGTGAACCGGCGGTCGACCTCGTGGCGGGCGGCCCTCAGGGAGGTGTAGCCGAAGCGGTGTAACCGGCCATAGGCGCTGAAGTCGGATCCCTCCGGGCCGATACCGTCGTTTTCGTCATGACCACGCCAGTCGTAGAGCTGGTTCTGACCGTCGGTCATGACAATGGCGATTTTCTGGATTGCCGGGTCGCCGTAGTCGACGGGCGTCGTCGACGCTGCGTCGTTGTTCCAGAGACCCCGCCAGGTAGGCGACAGCATCCGCCAGCCCCAGACCAGCCCGAGGTTGCCGAGGGTGCCGCAGCGGTGCCAGGGGAGCATCTCGCGGATCGCGGCTTCGATTGTCGGCCGGTCCGTTGTCAGGAAGGTGATCGCCGGGCCACAGCCGAGATTGGGTCCCCGGCCGCGGTTCTGGGCCGAGTTGCGTTCGTTGATGTAGCCGGTCGGGGGCAGCCAGACGTTGTCGACGTTTGAACGATACAGGTACGACGCGAAAGGCTCGGCGTCGGGATGCGTGTCGAGCTCGTCATGGGGCGCGCGCCGCGCTTCGACGCACCCTTTCCAGGTGGTGCCGGGAAACGGATCCGCCAGCGAATGCAAGGGGTCTGAGGAACGGATCCAGCCGGCGTGCTGGGGACCGATGTTGACGGTGGCGGTATAGGGCACCAGCCCCACCCAGAGCTCCTCATTGGACGAGCCCTCGGGCTTGATGATCCCAATCAGATCCAGGGCGGCGTCCTTCATGGCATCGATCTTTCCGCCGCTGCGCATCGATCCGGTGTTGTCCATGACCAGGACGATTTCCGCCGACGGGATGGAGCGCTCGACCACGGCGCGCGCATTTACGGAGAGACTGTTGTGGCCAAGCAGACCCATGAAATAGGTCGGCACCGTCGCCCCGGCCGCCAGAGTCACCCGTGTGAGGTCGGCGGAAATCTCCAGGCTGACATAGTCGACCTCGGCACCGAGGTAGCCGTCCTGGAAGTTGAGCTCCACCATCTGTCGCGCTTCCTGCGACTGATCGGTGCCGTCGATCGAGGCTCCGGTAGACAGCGCCGCCGCGTCGACCGCTGACTGCAGGCGATCGTCGGCGAGATAGGCGATCGACCCGTCGACCGCGATCCCGGCAAATCCGATGGCGGGGATCATCGAGCCGGCAAGCATGATCATGGCGCCGCCGCCGGTATCCCGGAAGAACCGTCTCGCGGGCTTGCCGGGGACATCGCCGCGGGTTCGGTTCCGAATTCCTGCGAACGCGACGGCCACCGTCTTCAACAGGGTCATGGCAGCGCTCCAATGGTTCTGCCCGACCACAGCTATGCACCCCGAAACCACCTCGGCCAGCTTCTGTTTCGGCGGAAAGTTGAGGCTGATTTGCCCGAGAAACGCTGATGAAACTTGATAAAATCCCGCTCATCGTCCCGTTGTTACCGCAACAGTCGAGGGTAGGGCGGTAGTGCTATGATAGATTTAGATAATTCTAGTAAGGGCATAGCCTGCCGTTCGGTGTATCATTGAACCTCGTAGCGGTACGGATAGCGTTTAGATGGCGGACTGGATCGACGTCGCCGCGGGCGTTCTGGCAGACCTCGACGACGCGGTGGTCGTTCTCGACCGTGGCGGAAGCATCGTTCTCTGGAACACGGCGGCCGAACACCTTTTCGCAACGGCAGGCGATGCTGCTGTGGGCAGCGACCGTTGGCTGATCGAACGTCAGGACGGGGCGGCGGACTGGCTGCCGGATGTTCTGGAGGGTGATAGACAGCGGTTTCGAGCCCGCCGTGGCCCGTCTGGCGGCGAGGTCGAGGTCGAGATTGTCGCCGCGCCGGTCAGAAGTTCCGACGGCAAGGTCATCGGCGCCAGCCAGGTGATGCGGCCGGTTGCAGAACCGGGCGATAGCGGAGTCCTGAAGGGCCCGGACACCCGATCTCCGGCCGGGTCCTCCGCCGACCTCGCCCAGGTTCTGCGCGAGGCCCTGGATGCGATGGACGACGCGCTTTCAATCTACGACAGCGACGATCGTTTCCTTTTTGCCAACCGCCGTTATTTCGAGCTCTATCCGTTTCTCAAGGAGTTGAACGGCCTGCAGGGACGCACGTTCGAGGAGGTCCTGCGCTACAACATTTCCAGGGGCAGCGCCGGTGGGGTGCGCGACCCGGAAGGCTACGTCCAGCGCCGACTGAGTGATCGCTACGAACTCCGGCGGATTCCTGAACGTCATATGCCTGACGGCAGTTGGCATCTGATCAAAGAGAACCGGAGCCAAAGCGGGTACACCATCACCCGGCGCCTCGATATCACCCGCCGCAAGGAATCCGGACTCGCCCTGGCATCGGCGAGCGTCGTCCTCCAGGCGATTCTCGACACGATGCCCAATCCGTTGATCGCCTTCGACGTGGGCAATCATCTCGTCGCCTGGAACCGCGCTTTCGAGCGGCTCGTCGAGATGCCGCGCGGGTCCTTGAAGTCGGGCCGCTCGCTGGTCGGTGTTGCGAAGGAGACCATCAGGAGGGTGCCGTCGACCGAACACGGCATCAAGCGGATGTTCCGTGCTGTCGCCAGTGGCGAGTCGGTCGAGTTCGAATGGGAGCGTGAGGGTGAGCGGCTGTTCTTCGTCATCGGGCGTCCGATGGCGGATGGGGGTTATCTCTCGATGTGGCGGGATGTCACGTCGGAGAGGCGCGCCCAGCAACTGGTCGCCGAGACCCAGCAGCGACTGATCGAAGCCATTGAGACCATGTCCGAGGGTTTTGCGTTGTTCGACCGGCAGGATCGACTGGTGCTGTCGAATACCCGATATCGCGAAATGTACGGCGTGCCGGACCTCGCCGTGTCGGAGCGGTGGAACTTCGAACAGCTGATCCGCTACGGCCTGGAACATGGCCGGTTCTCGGATGCCCTTGGGCGTGAGGACGCTTGGATCGCCGAGCGGATGGCGCACCATACGGATCCGTCCGGAGGCACCACCGAACAGCGTCTGGATGATGGCCGGGTCCTCCTGATCAGTGAGACCCGCACACGCGATGGCGGCGTCGTCGGGATCCGGGCGGACATCACCGACCGGATCCGGGCCGAAGAGGCGCTGCGGGCGACTCGCGACGAACTCGCGGACAAGGCGGAGTCGCTGTGGCGCCTGGCCGACGAGATCGACGAGGCGCGCCGGCGGGCCGAGGACGCGGATGCGGCCAAATCCCGGTTCCTGGCGATGATGAGCCACGAGTTGCGCACGCCGATGACAGGCTTGCTGGGCATGGTCGAGTTGCTGTCACGCACCCGTCTCGACAGCGAGCAGGACGAACTCCTCAGGGTGATGCGGGTGTCAGCCGAAACCCTGCTGGCCCTGCTCAACGATATTCTGGACTACTCGAAGCTGGAGGCCGGCAAGGTCCAGCTCGAAGAGATCCCCTTCCGACCGTCGCAGGTGCTGGAGGATGTGATCCACCTCTTCGAGATCGCCGCCACCTCAAAGGGCCTGACGTTGGCGGGATCGGTTGATCCGACGTTGCCTGATCACCTGCGCGGAGACCCGCTCAGGCTGAAACAGATCCTGTCCAACCTGGTCTCGAATGCGGTGAAGTTCACGGACCAGGGGCGGGTGACGATCGGCCTGGAGCGTGGCGGGGCCTCGGACGGCCGCATAGAAGTCCTCGGGGCCGTCACGGACACCGGGATCGGCATCTCCGAGAGCGCCCAACAGAACCTTTTCGCCGCCTTCGAGCAGGCCGACAAGAGCACCTCGTTTCGATTCAGCGTGATGATGCATCCGGCGCCGGGCACGGTTGCCGAGCGAGAGGCGGATAGCGGGGACGACGATCAATCTGATGCGCCGGTTTATCGTCCGGGGCGGATCCTGTTGGTCGAGGACAACGATGTGAACCGCATGCTCGTGTCTCGGATGCTGGCCCAGGATGGCCACCGTATCGACGAAGTCATCGACGGCAGCCAAGCGGTCGCCGCAGTTCAGCGCGTCGCCTACGACCTTGTGCTCATGGATCTGCAGATGCCGGTGATGGACGGCGCGGAGGCCACCCGCCGGATCCGAGCGCTTGGGCCGCCCTATACGGATCTGCCGATAATCGCGCTGACGGCCGATGCCCTGCCCGAGCATCATGCCGGTTTCATCTAGGCGGGGATCGATGACGTCCTGCTCAAGCCGATCAACTGGCGGGCACTCCAGCGTATGATTGCGGAGAGAATGGCCAGTGCAGGCGCCCGGAAGCCGCCGATCGAAAGCGCGAAGGCGACACCGGTGGTCTCCGATCCGGAACTTGAACAGATCCCGGTTTTCGACGAGGAGCGCCTGGATGCGGCGGTTGGGACATTGCCGGTCGCCCAGGCGTTGGAGATGATCGGCTTGGTGCCTGAAGAGGCGTCGCGACAAATTGCGGTATTCGATGAGGCGATCGAACAGGAAGATCTGGCGGCAGCACGCCGGGCAGCCCATTCTCTAAAGGGATTGGCCGCGAATTTCGGGACCGCGCGCCTGGAAGCGGTAGGACGCCGGGCGGAGCTGGCCTGCACCGGGCTCGACGAGGCCCGGTCGGCCCATGTAGTGGTCCATCAGGCCTTGGAAGCGACGCGCGATGTCCTTCCCGAGGTGATGCGGAACTTTGAAAGCACCGCTGCCAAGACCACTGTCGGAGGCGAAAGTGACTGACTTCGACTACGGTACGCTTCGCGCCCTGGTGGTCGACGACGACGCGGCCAGTCGCGCGCTGACCGCAGCCATGCTCAAGGAACTTGGGTTCGGTGAGTGCCGCGAGGCGGATTCCGGCATGGCCGGCGTGTCGGCTCTGCGATCGTTTCCCGCCGACATCGTCCTCTGCGACATGGTCATGGAGCCGATAGACGGGATTTCGTTCCTGCACTACGTGCATACGGACTCGATGTCGCCCAATCCGTTCATCCCGGTGATCATGGTCACCGGCCAGGCGGACCGCCGAATTGTGCGGGACGCGCGCGATGCCGGGGTCAACGCGCTGCTCGCCAAACCGATCACCATGGAGGCCTTGCGGCGGCGGGTGGTCGCGGTCATCTCCGAGGACCGCGACTTCATCGTCGATGACTCCTATGTCGGGCCGGATCGACGCCGCCAGGGTCTTCCACTCGGTCCGAAGTCGGACCGCTGACGCTGACGACGGGATTCGGGCGGTTGCCGGAGATCAGCCGGCGCTGACCAGCGGCGCCGTCGCGTTCTCGAGCCAAGCCCGTTCGTCGGGCTCCAACTGCGGGGCGACCCGTCGACGAACCTCCTGATGGTATCGATCCAGCCAGGCCGTCTCCCCGGGTGTCAGCAGGGACGGGTCGATCAATCGCCGATCGATGGGCGCGAAGGTGATGGTTTCGAAAGCCAGCATGGGCCGTGCGTTGTCCTGCATCGCGGCGGCCTCGACGGCGATGACGAGGTTCTCGATGCGAATGCCATAGCCGTCGGGTTTGTAGTATCCGGGTTCATTCGACAGCATCATGCCGGCTTCAATCGGCGTCCGGCTGACAGACGAGATCCGTTGCGGGCCTTCGTGGACCCCGAGGAACACGCCGACTCCGTGGCCGGTTCCGTGATCGAAATCCAGGCCCTCCTGCCACAGGAACTGGCGGGCGAGTGTGTCCAACTGCCCGCCCGTGGTGCCGGCCGGGAAACGTGCCGTGGCGATCGCAATGTGGCCTTTCAGGACCAGGGTGAAGCGGGTGCACATCTCCGCCGTCGGCGTTCCGACCGCGACGGTCCGAGTGATGTCGGTGGTGCCATCGAGGTACTGGGCGCCGCTGTCGATCAGGTAGAGGTTTCCGGTTTCCAGGCGGCGGTTGGTCTCTGCCGTCACCCGGTAGTGGACGATTGCGCCGTTCGAACCCGCGCCCGAAGTGGACGGGAAGCTGGGCCCACGCCAGCGGTCCACAGTGGAGCGGAATCCCTCCAGGGCGTCCGCCGCGTCCTGCTCTGTCAGAGTGCCGTCCGGCGCCGCGCCATCAAGCCATTTCAGAAACCGGGCCACGGCAACCGCATCGCGTGCGTGGGCGGCCCGGGTTCCGGCAAGTTCGGTAGCGTTCTTTCGGGCGCGTGGCAGTACGCAGGGATCGGAAGCGCTCGACACCGTCGCCCCGGCGTCGCGCAGACAGCGGTTCAACCAGTCCGACGCCGTGTCCGGATCGATGCTCACGGCGGCACCGGCCTGGCCGAGTTCGGTCATGGCATCGGCCACCGCCTCGAACGGTCGCAGCGTCACCTGATTGCCCAGGGCCGCACGGGTGTCCGGCGGACATTTCGCGTCGTCGATGAACAGGTCCACCCGGCCGTCGGCATGTGCGATGGCATAGGCGAGCGGCAGCGGCGTGTAGGGCACATCGGCGCCCCGCAGGTTGAGCAGCCAGGCGATGGACTCCGGCTGGTTCAGGACGGTCGCATCGACGCCCCGTTTGTGCAGCTCGGCCGCGATGCGTTCGCACTTGTCCGACGCCGACAGCCCAGCCAGATCGGGGGGCAGAAGCTGAACCGGGCCAAGTGGCTCTGCCGGCCGGTCCTGCCAGAGACCATCGATCGGGTTCGGGATCATGGGGACCAGCGTGCCGCCGGCGGTACTGACCGCGTCCTGCAGACGGGCGATGGCGGTCACCGAATGCAGTCTCGGATCGTATCCGAGCGCGCCGCCGTCCAGGTTGGCGCGCAGGTAATCGCTCGGCGGAGTCCGGATCAGGTGGGATACGGACCATTGGGCATCGTCGACCTGCTGGGCCGCCTGCAGCGTGTATCGCCCGTCCACGAACAGGGTCGCGGTATCGCGCAGAACCAGCCCGACACCGGCCGATCCGGTGAACCCGCTCAGCCAGGTCAGGCGTTGCGCCGGTGCCGGGATGTACTCGCCCTGGTGTTCGTCCGCTCTCGGCACAATGAACCCGTCGACGCCGGCTTCGGCCAGGGCGTCACGCAGTCGCTCGAGGCGCGAGGGGTCGGCCCGGACCGTCGCTGGCCGCAGACCCTCCACCGCTGCATTCAGACGATCGGCGATCCTGGGATCGATCTCGGGTGCGATAAGGTCGTGCCAGGCGGTGGCTGGAACCGTCGGCGGCGAAGCCGCGACACGAGACAACAAGTGCTCGAGTTCGGGTCCCGAATGCGCCGTTCCGAGATCGGCGGCCAGGTCAGCAATGTCATCGGACGACGGCCGGTCGGTCATCTATACCCTCCATAAAGAGGGTCAGACTCGGGCGCCGCCGGGGCGGCAAGTCAAGAGGCGTTCTCCAGGACGCGCGAGGCTGCGGTCAGCCGACGACACCCGCCTGCCTCAGCGCTTTCATGTGCAGCGCGAGCAGCCGCTTCTGGTCATCGTCCATCTCCGCGAACTTGCCGATGACTTCCTTGTCGGACGCGGCAAGGGCATGCGCTTCCACTTTGATGACCGGCGCGTTCTCGCCCTCGCCCAGCTTGAGACCAAAGTGGAACCGTTGGCCGGCGATGATGTTCCCTTCGCCGGGGTTCGGGATCCGCAGACCCTTGATGTGCAGCTCGCGGACGTCGAGCTCCTCTTCGCCGAAGATCGCGCTGCCGAGCTTCACGTCCGACTTGGCCGCCTGTTTCTTGCCAGAGGCGTTTCCCTTGCCTTTGGATTTGCCGATCATTCCGGAACTCTCCAGCCGCACCACGGTTGTCGCAGATATAGCCCGATCTTGGCGGGCATCGATTAAAAAATCATGCATTTCGTGACAAACCCGATACACCCCAGAATCGATCGGGAAGCGTGGTGAGTGCCTCAAGGTCGGCGCGTTCGATCATTTGGGCCGCCTGCCGGTCGGCTTCCTCCAGGATCGCAATCTCGTCGATCCCGACCAGTTGCCGACCCCGCATCAGGATCCGACCGGCCACGATGGTGGTGTCGACGTCACTGCCCGCTGCGAAGTTGGTGAGGCGATAGAGCGGCATGTTGAGGGGCACCATGTGCGGCTTGAAGAGATCCACCAGGATCAGGTCGGCCTGCTTGCCGGTTTCGATCGACCCGATGTCGCCATCCATGCCGAGAGCCCGGGCCCCGTCGATCGTGACCATCTCCAGGACTTTCCCCGGCGGAAGCACGCCGGCATCACGGAAATGCCGGCGGTGGTAGTGCATGCACTGGAACATGTGGCGGAACATGTCGTAGCTGCGGTCGGGCGCGGTGCCGTCGGAGCCGAGGCCCACCGTCGCCCCCGCATCGAGCAGTTCGGGAACCGGGCATCGTCCGGTGATGGACCGGTTGGCCGACGGATTGTGCGCGACACGGGTTCCGGTTTCGGCGATCAGACGGATCTCTTCCTCGTCCAGATCGACGCAATGGCTCATCAGGGCATCGGGGCCGAGCAACCCGAAGGCCTGGTGGGCCGTCCTGATGCTGCCGTCACGGTGTCCGTCTTGGGTGAAGATCACGCCATGGCGGCGCGTCAGGTCCCGTGTGGCGGCCGCCTGGTCCCGCACAACTGCCATCAGCTCGGTGCTGTCCTGGAATGAACCGCGATGATGGACCGGAAAACTGACGGCGATCTGAAACCGTCCGCCGGCGGCGCCATGCCACCGGCGAACGGCTTCCTCGCAGACCGCCAACTGGTCGGCGAAGGAGATCTGCCGATCTTCGCGTTCTGACCCGTTCAGAGTGGCGTAGGTCTTCGGGAACGGGGGCCGGTTGATACCCACCGCGACCACCGACCGGGTTCCCAGGCGCTCGATCTCACGGCAATGGGCATCGGTGTAGATGACATCGTCCGTCCGCATGACGTCGTCGCCGCCGCCGAGATAGGACACACCTGTCGTGGTGCCGCAACGAATCCGCTCGACGGCGGACAAGGCGGATTCTGCGGCCCAGAAGGCCGTGTCGGATGCCACCGTGTAGGCCGTGTGACAGGCGTGTTCCCACATGCCGTCCTGGGCGAGGCCCAGGGTCTTGATCAGGCCGTGCCCGGCATGGGCATGCACGTCCACAAGTCCGGGCAGCAACGCCATGCGATGGCCGTCGATGACGGTCTTGGCCGGATGGGCTGCCGCGATCTCGGCCGTGGGGCCGATCGCCACGATCCGCTCGCCGTCAATCACCACGCTGGACTCCTGCAGGACGGTGCGTTCGTCGTTCATTGTGACAACGAGGGCACGGTCGATGCGAATGTCTGCCATAGGATTGCTACTCCGGTGCCGTGGTAGACTGGATTTGGCTATGATGGTCAGGGAACTGCTGTCGGCAAGCTCGGCTATCGGATCGGGAGAGAGCCAATGAAGAATATTTTCCTGCCTTTCGGCCGCGACGGCGTCGAGCGGGTGCCAATCGAAGCGGCGGCGCACCTGGCAGCGCGGTATGACGGACGGGTTCGGGCCACGTTCTATCCGCGACCGGTTGAGAGTCCCCTGGTCGATCCGATGGGGGTGGGAATCATCGACTATGCGGACAAGGGCCCGGATCTCGCCAAGGAGGCCGATGAGGCGGTGGCCGCGATGCGCCAGCGGATGGGCGCGGTTGGCGACCTCGCCGGTCGGGTCGATCTGAGTGATGAGCCGCTGAATGCCCGATTCGGGATCGGCGAGGCCGCCCGGCTGTTCGACGTGACGGTGGTCGGCAAGGGAGAGGAGACCGATTGGCGTGCGGTCTTCGAGACCGCTTTGTTCGAAGGGGGGCGCACTGTGATGCTTGTCCCCGTTGGTTGGACCCGGCCTTGCGGCGACACCGTGGCGATCGCCTGGAACCGAAGCACCGAGACCGCCCGGCTGATCGGGCAGTCGCTGTCTGCGATCAAGGCGGCGAAGCGTGTCCTGGTGATCGAGATCGAAGGCTGGTCGGTCCCTGGCCCTGACGGGGCGGCCCTGGCGGACTACCTGAAAATGCATGGCGTCGAGGCGGAAGTGACGACCGGCAAGCGTTCCATGCGCGGTCCCGGTCTCGACGTTCTCGATGTTGCTGAATCCGAGGGCGTCGATCTCCTGGTCAAGGGCGCCTACACCCAGAGTCGGCTGCGGCAGATGATCTTCGGCGGCGCGACCAGCGATATCATCGACGACGCGACCATGCCCGTCGTCTTTGCTCACTGAGGAGCCGAAGCGATGAGCGGCGATATGGTTTTCGGGACCGATGGCAGCGATGACGCGATCGATGACGGCTCCGCCTCCCCGAGCGCGCCCGCCTCGGCGCCCGCAGGCGCCCCGCGCGACGATCTGACCCGGCTGCTCGGCCAGATCGTCTCGCTGATGGGCCAGTCGCCGGCGCACCGGCATATTTTCCTGTCCGATCTCGAGTGGCTGGTGCTGCCGCCGCTCATGAAGCGCCAGGCGCGGATCTGGCGGCGCCAGACGGAACGGGGCGCCGTTCCGGTCGTCTATGCCTCCTGGGCGAACGTCACTCCCGAGGTCGAGAAGCGCCTGCTGCAAGGCCAGAATCGGCTGCGGCCCGCCGAATGGGACGGCGGGGATATTCCCTGGCTGATCGACCTTGTCGCGCCCTATGGCGGCGTCGATGCGGCGCTCGGTGAACTGGTCGATCAAACCTTTAGCGGCAAACCGGTCAAGAGCCTGGTGCCCACGCCCGGAGGGGGATTTTCGGTCCGCGAGATCAGGCCGCGCGCCAAGGAACCTGCCGCCTCCTGAGTCCCCAGCAACCTGTTGCGGTGCAGCGATCGCGGGTTGTTGACAATCCCGAACGCGGGGTCCGAAACTAAATGGTATAGAAAAAACCCCTTAAAAAATTGGGGTAATTTGGGCTTACAGCATAAGGGAGGAAACCATGCGGAAATCGGTTGTCGCCTTAATGGCGGCGGTGGCCGTCAGTGCGCTCGCGGTCGGCGATGTCGACGCGCGCACGCTGAAGGTTCAGGCGAGTTCGAAAGCGGGCGACTGGGCCCACCGGTTCTTGACGGATGGCTGGCAGCAAAAAGTCGGCATCATGAGCGGTGGCAGCATCGAGCTTGAAGTTCTGCCGACCAAGGCGGTTGTCCCGCACCGTGAGACGATCGACGCGGTTGCCAACGGGATTCTGGATGGCGACCTCAACGCCGTCTCCTATTTCGCCGGCCGCGACCCGGCCTTCGGGATCATCGGAGATCTGATCGCCGGCTACGACACCCCCGAGCAGGTCCGGGCCTTCTGTCAGGAGGGCGGCGGAAAAGAGATCCTGCAAAAGCTCTATGACAAGCACACCAACGGCCAGGTCCATGTCATCGGATGCGGCCCGTATGCCAAGGAAGCTCTCGTCTCGACGGTGCCGATCAACGGCGTCGCGGACTTCAAGGGTGTGAAGATCCGCTCACCGGAAGGTCTTGCCGCGGACGTGTTCCGCAAAGCCGGTGCGTCACCGACCTCGCTGCCGTTCTCCGAGGTCTATACGGCGCTTGAGAAGGGTGTTGTGGATGCGGCCGATGCGTCGGCTTTCGTGAACAACGAAGCCCATGGCATGCACAAGATCGCCAAATACCCGCTGTATCCCGGCATCCACTCGATGGCGGTCCTCCAGTTCATCATGAACAAGGATGTCTGGAATGGCCTGAGCGATGCCGAACGCACGATCCTCGAAGTCTGGTACGTGTCCGCCTACACCAGCATGCGGCGCCAGGCTGACCTTCAGGACCGTGATCTGGTCGCCGGCTACAAGCAGTCCGGCAAGGTCACGATCATCGATTGGTCCCTTGATGAGCGGAAAAAGTTCCGCGAAATCGCCGTCGATGCCTGGGAAGAGGCCGCGGCCAAGTCTGATCTCGCGCAGGAAGCGCTCAACGCGCACCTGACCTACATGCGCAAGATCGGTCTTCTCGACTGACCCACGTGTATCGCGGGCGGTGGGGCCGGTAGCCGGCTCCCGCCGCCCGTCTGCTTTTTCCAGGCGGCGCAACGCGCGCCGACGGAGTGCGTCGGGACAATTCGATGACCGGAATCATCAGCCGTTTCAGCCAGTTTTCGGGACTGGCGATCGCTCAGCTCTACCTCATCATCGCGGCCATCACCCTGTGGGAGGTTTTCTCCCGCTACGCACTGGAAGCCCCCACCCAGTGGGCCTTCGAGATGGTGATGGTGCTGTGCGCCACCGCCTGGATGATCTCGGCCGGCTACGTCACCTACAAGAATAGGCATATCGGCATCACGGTGTTTTACCTGATGGCCGGCGAGCGGACGAAATGGCGCCTGGACCTGTTCGCCATGCTGGTCGGCGTCATCGCGGTCTTCCTGCTGACCAATGACAGCGCGGAGCGGGCTCTGGCCGCTCTGTCGAACGTTGAGCGCGCGGGAACGGCCTTCAATTCGCCCGAGCCGATGATGCTGAAAACCGCGCTGTTCGTCGGCGCGGCGATCTATCTGCTGCAGATCCTGGTCAATCTCTACAACCACTTCGTCAATCCGCTGCTGCGGGCGGCATTCGCGGTCATTGGGGTGCTGCTGGTCGCGCGCATCGTCCTGATGGTGGTCGGTCATGTGGCCGAGGGGTTTTTCCTCGCCGAGTGGGCGGACGGGATCGTCGCGGTCATCGCCGAGGCCATAGACCTGCGACAGCTGATCAACATCCGCGCCTACGATATCGGCACGGTGAGCATCGGGATCGTGATCGCCCTGCTCGCGCTGATGATGACCGGCATGCCGCTGGGCGTCGTCACCCTGATCATCTCGATCGTCTGCGCGCTGCTGTTCTTCGGGCCGAAGGGGCTCTACTTGGTCTCGACCAACGCCTTCGGGTTGCTGGAGGCGTACCCGCTGATCGCGGTTCCGCTGTTCGTGCTCATGGCCTCGATCCTGGAAAAAGCGGGGATCGCCGAGGATCTGTTCGACGCGATGTCGATTTTCGCCGGCAACCTGCGTGGTGGTGTTCTGGTCCAGACCGTCGTCGTCGCGGTCATCATGGCCGCGATGTCGGGAATCATGGGGGGCGAGATCGTGATGCTGGGGCTGGTCGCGCTGCCGCAGCTTCTGCGACTCGGCTACAACCGCAAACTCGCCATCGGCACCATCTGCGCATCCGGGTCCCTGGCGACACTGATCCCGCCGAGCATCGTGATGATCGTCTACGGCCTGTCGGCCAATGTCGCGATCGGCGACCTGTTCATGGCCGGCGCCTTCCCCGGCCTGCTGCTGGCCAGCCTCTACATCACCTACGTGCTGACCCGGTGTTACCTCAATCCGAGTCTGGCGCCGACGGCGCAGGAGACGGCCGCTTCCGCCGAGGGCATCGAGATGTCGGGGAACCGGACGGTGGCGGTGGTGATGTCGATCGCCCTGATCGTGATGGTCATGGGGTCGATCTACGGTGGAATCGCGACAGTCACCGAGGCCGCCGGTGTGGGCGTGTTCGGGGCGATCCTGATCGCCGCCGTCCGCCTGCGCTTCAACTGGGCGATGCTCCAGGTCGCGGTCACCCAGACCATGGCGACGGTCGGGACGATCATCTGGCTGATCCTGGGCGCCGTGAGTTTCGTTGGCATCTACAACCTGGTCGGCGGCGGCGACTTCATGCGCAGTTTGTTCGCCGGGCTGGACCTGCCGGCCTTCGGCATCATCCTGGTGATGATGGCCATTCTGGTGGTGCTCGGCACGTTCATGGAATGGATCGCGATCGTCTTCATCACCGTGCCGATTTTCGCGCCGGTTGTGGTCGACATGGCGCCCGAGCTCGGATTGTCTCCCGACGATGCCAAGATCTGGTTCGGGGTGCTGTTCGTCATGAACATCCAGATCTATTTCCTGTCGCCGCCCTTCGGGCCCGCCTGTTTCTGGCTGAAATCGGTGGCGCCACCGGATATCGAACTGCAGGAGATCTTCATGGCGGTACTGCCGTTCATCGCCCTGCAGATCACCGGCCTGGTGCTCGTGATGTTCTTCCCCGAGATCGCCATCTGGCTGCCCAACGCCTTGTCAGGAGGATAGCTGTGACACCCGATACCAAGGATGACAGCGCTGCGTTCGGGTTCTGGCCGACCGTCGTCGGGTTCGCCATCGGAATCGCGATCTTCGCAATCATGTTCGCGCTTGCCACCGGCTTCGCCTGACGGTCTCGGGCGGTACTCATTCCGTGGCTGCGAAGGTGCGGAGACGCAGTTCATCTTTATATCCAGTAGGGTCTTGTTCGCATCTGCGAAGGCTCCATTGACCTAGGTCAACGCACCCCCCTGACTTCCTCCCTATGGTCCGAGCGTGGGCCCGCGACTCCGCGGGCTCTTGGGTCTTTGGGAGTGAATGACCATGCAAACGAGCGACAGCGCGGTAAACGTGCTCGGACTTGATTGGGCGGTCGGACTCGCTCTGGCCGCCGGTGCCATCGTCTCGCTGTTCATGATGGCCGGCGCCCCGAGTTGGGAGTTCGGCTTCCACGTGTCTCTGCTGTTCGCCTTCTTCATCGGCGGGTGCTTCTGGCTCATGAAGCGCCGTTACGATTTCGCCGAAGGGCGGATAGCGGTTGCCGCCGATACCGACGGTGTTCTGTACAACGACGGCCCGATCAAAGTCGCGGTCGTTGCCGCGGTGTTCTGGGGGCTCGCCGGCTTTCTGGTCGGCCTGATCATTGCGCTCCAACTGGCCTATCCGGTTCTGAATTTCGACCTGCCGTGGACCAATTTCGGGCGGTTGCGGCCGCTGCATACCTCGGCGGTGATTTTCGCGTTCGGTGGCAACGTTCTGCTGGCAACGTCCTTCCATGTGGTGCAGCGGACCTGTAAGGCCCGGCTCGCCGGCGAGATCGCGCCGTACTTCGTGGTCTGGGGATACCAGCTGTTCATCGCGCTGGCGGGGACCGGCTATCTGCTGGGCATCACACAGGGCAAGGAATACGCCGAGCCGGAGTGGTACGTCGATCTGTGGCTGACCATTGTCTGGGTCGTCTATCTGCTGGTGTTCCTCGCCACCCTTTGGCGGCGCCGGGAACCCCACATCTACGTCGCGAACTGGTTCTACCTGGCGTTCATCGTGACCATCGCGATGCTGCACATCGTCAACAATCTGGTCATTCCGGTCTCGCTCACCGGCGCCAAGAGTTATCAGGTGTTCGCCGGTGTGCAGGACGCCCTGACCCAGTGGTGGTACGGGCACAATGCCGTCGGGTTCTTCCTGACCGCCGGATTCCTCGGGATCATGTACTACTACATCCCGAAACGGGCCGGCCGGCCCGTCTACAGCTACCGGCTGTCGATTGTTCACTTCTGGTCGCTGATCTTCCTCTACATCTGGGCGGGACCGCACCACCTGCACTACACGGCCCTGCCGGAATGGGCCCAGACCCTCGGCATGACCTTCTCGGTGATGCTGTGGATGCCGAGCTGGGGCGGCATGATCAACGGCCTGATGACGCTGTCCGGCGCCTGGGACAAGATGCGGACCGATCCCGTGCTTCGCATGATGGTCGTGTCGGTCGCGTTCTACGGAATGAGTACGTTCGAAGGCCCGGTCATGTCGATCAAGGCCGTCAACTCGCTCAGCCACTACACCGACTGGACGATCGGTCACGTGCACTCCGGTGCGCTCGGCTGGGTCGGGTATGTCAGCTTCGGGGCGCTGTACTTCCTCGTGCCGCTGCTGTGGAAGCGCGAAGGCCTGTACAGCCTGAAGCTGGTGGCCTGGCACTTCTGGATCTCGACTGCCGGCATCGTGCTCTACATCTGCGCGATGTGGCCCTCGGGCATCCTGCAGGGCCTGATGTGGCGGGCTTATGACAGCCTCGGGTTCCTCGAATACTCGTTCGTCGAGACGGTCGAGGCGATGCACCCGTTCTATGTCGTGCGGGCTATCGGGGGACTGCTGTTCCTCGTGGGTGCGCTGATCATGACCTACAACCTGATCCGGACCGCGCGTGGTGACGTCGCCGAGGAGGAGCGCGTGGCCGCTCCCGCCGGTGCGTTGGCAACCGGCACGGCGGGAGGAGACTGAGCCATGTCCTTGATGCAGCATCACGACAAGGTCGAGAAGAACTCGATCCTGCTGGTGGTTCTCACTCTGATCGTCGTGTCGATCGGTGGGATCGTGGAACTGGCGCCGCTGTTCTACCTGGAGAGCACCATCGAGAAGGTGAAGGGCGTGCGGCCCTACACCCCGCTCGAACTGGCGGGTCGCAACATCTACATCCGCGAGGGTTGCTACAACTGCCACAGCCAGATGGTGCGGCCGTTCCGGGATGAGCACGAACGCTACGGGCACTACAGCCTGGCGGCCGAGAGCATGTATGACCGGCCGTTCCAGTGGGGCTCGAAGCGGACGGGGCCGGATCTGGCCAGGGTCGGCGGACGCTATTCGGATGAATGGCACGTCGTCCATCTGATCAATCCGCGCTCCGTCGTGCCGGAATCGATCATGCCGGGCTATCCGTTTCTGGCGGATGCCAAGCTCAAGGCCGAAGACATCGCCGACCATCTGAGCGTCAACGCGACGCTGGGGGTGCCGTACTCGGACGACATGGTGGCCAATGCCATGGCGGACCTGCGGGCCCAGGCCAACCCCGACGCCGACGGCGTCGACGGGTTGCAAGAGCGGTATCCCGGCGCCCAGTCGCGGGCCTGGGACGGTGATCCGAGCGACGTCACCGAGATGGACGCGATGGTCGCCTACCTGCAGATGCTCGGCACGATGGTGGACTTCTCGGTCTACGAGCCGACGGCCGAAGACAACCAGCGGTGAGGAGCAGGAGATGACATACGAAACCGTATCCGCCTTCTCCCAGACCTTCGGGTTGGTTTTTCTGGTCGTTCTGTTCCTGGGCGCCTGTGCCTACGCCTTGTGGCCCAGCAACAGCGAGCGTTTCAAGCGGGCGGCGAACCTGCCGTTCGAGGAGGATTGAGCCATGGCGACTGCGCCTGAGAAAGATCCGGTCACCGGAATCGAGACCACCGGCCACGAATGGGACGGCATCAAGGAACTGAACACACCGTTGCCCAAATGGTGGCTCTACATCTTCTACGCGACGGTGATCTGGTCGATCGGCTACTGGGTGGTCTATCCCGCCTGGCCCGGTCTGACTGGCTACACCAAGGGAGTGATCGAGCACTCCGACCGGCTGGCCGTGGCCGCCGAGATCGAGCGGGCCAAGGAAGCCCAGTCGGAGTGGCGAGACCGGATCGCTGCCGCCAGCGTCGAAGAGATCATTGCCGACCCTGAGATGCTCGGGTTCGCGCAGGCCGGCGGGCGCTCGGCCTATGCGGTCAACTGCTCTCAGTGCCACGGCCAGGGTGCGGCGGGGTTCGGCGGCTACCCGAATCTGAACGACGACGCCTGGCTTTGGGGCGGTCAGCCGGAGCAGATCTACCTGAGCATCAAGCATGGGATCCGCAACGAGGATGATCCCGATGCCCGCTGGTCGCAGATGCCGGCTTATGGAACCGATGGCATTCTCGGGCGTGAGGAGATCGCATCGACGGTCGAATACGTCCTGGCGATGTCGGGCCAGGAACACGATGCCGCGCAGATCGAGCAGGGACAGGCGATCTTCGAGGAACAGTGCGCCGCCTGCCACCTGCAGTCGGGTGAGGGAAATGTCGATCTCGGCGCGCCGAACCTGACCGATGCGATCTGGCTGTATGGCGGCGATCGGGAAGCCCTTACGGAGACCGTGACCAATGCCCGCTTCGGGGTCATGCCCGCCTGGGGCCTGAAGCTGGATGACGTGACGATCAAGCAGCTGGCTGCCTACGTCCATACCCTGGGCGGCGGCCAGTAACCGGTGCCGGTTCGGCGGTGTCCTCCCCGCCGCCGAACCGGCCCTCCACTCGCGTGAAGGGTCGCGGGATGAACCTTCAGGAACTTGCCCGGTCGGCTGAGGTTCCGCTCCAGGGAGCGGGCGCTCCGGTTGAGACCAGCGATGCGGCCGCGGTCAACAAGAAGGAGACCCGCGAGCTCTACAAGAGTCGGGTCAAGATCTACCCGAAGCTCGCCCATGGGCGCTTTCGCAAGCTGAAATGGATCGTGATGGCGGTGACCCTCGCCATCTACTACATCACGCCGTGGATCCGTTGGGACCGAGGCCTGAATGCGCCGGATCAGGCGGTCTTGATCGATTTTCCCGCGCGCCGGTTCTACTTCTTCTTCATCGAGATCTGGCCCCAGGAGATCTACTACATCTCCGGCCTTCTGATTCTCGCGGCGTTCTCCCTGTTCCTGATCACCTCGGTCGCCGGGCGGGTGTGGTGTGGCTACACCTGTCCGCAGACGGTCTGGACCGACCTGTTCATCATGGTCGAGCGGTTGATCGAGGGTGACCGCGCCCAGCGCATCCGCCTGGACAAGTCTCCCTGGAGCGCCGGGAAAGTCGCCAAGCGCGTGACGGTTCACGCGCTCTGGCTGCTGATCGCGCTGCTGACCGGTGGGGCCTGGGTGTTCTATTTCGCCGACGCGCCGCAGTTCGCGGTCGACCTGGTCACATTCCAGGCCCCGCTGGTAGCCTATGCGGCGATCGGCATCCTGACGTTCACGACCTACAGTCTGGGCGGACTGATGCGGGAACAGGTCTGCACGTACATGTGCCCCTGGCCGCGCATCCAGGCCGCTCTTCAGGACGAAGAGTCGCTGACCGTGTCCTACAAGGACGACCGGGGCGAGCCGCGGATGCCGTTCCGCAAGGGTCAGGACTGGGACGCCCGCGGCGACTGCATCGACTGCCGGCAATGCGTTGCGGTCTGTCCGACCGGCATCGATATCCGTGACGGCAACCAGCTGGAGTGCATCGCCTGCGCGCTCTGTATCGACGCCTGCGATGAGGTGATGGCCAAGATCGGGCGTCCGCGCGGCTTGATCGACTACGACACGCTGCTGAACCACGACCGGCGCAAGCGCGGCGAGTCGACCCGGATGCGCTTCATCCGCCCGCGAACGGTGATCTACGCGTTGCTGATCACGTTCGTCGGCCTGGTGATGCTGGTGACCCTGGTGACCAGGTCCAGCCTGGACGTCAACGTGCTGCACGACCGCAACCCGCTGTTCGTCACCGTGTCGGACGGGTCGATCCGCAATGGCTACACGGTCAAGATCCTCAACAAACAGCGGGCAGAGTCCCAGTTCCGTTTGTCCGTCGATGGGGTGGAGCCGGCGACGGTATCGGTTGCCGGCCGCGCGCCCGGGGAGACCGGTGGTCTGAGCGTCCCGGCGGATAAGCTGGCGAGCTTTCGAGTGTTCATTGCGGTTCCGGCCGACGCGCTGACCGGCGCTGCAACCGAAATCGAGATCACCGTGACCGACGAGGCGGACGGACGCGCGGCGACGAACAACAGTGTTTTCAGAGGGCCTGGAAAATGATCGATGCCAATGGACCACGCGGTTTCAAGCTCATGGGCCGTCATGTTCTGGCCGCCATGGTGGTGTTCTTCGGCTGTGTCATCGCTGTCAATCTGACCTTCGTGTTCTTCGCTTTGGACAGTTGGACCGGGTTGACCGATCACGACAGCTATCGCACGGGGCTCTCCTGGAACCGGACCCTGGAGGCCGATGCGGCCCAGAAGGCCCTGGGGTGGCGCACCCGGATCGACGTCAACGCCGGCGCGGGGACGGACGGGTCGCTGCGGCGCACGCTGGTCCTCGAGGTCCAGGACCGGGCCGGTCGACCGATCAATGGCCTGTCGGTGGACGGTGAGGCGCGCCATCCGGTGGTCGAGGCGATGGACACGCCGTTGGCGCTGACCGCCGCCGGTGACGGGCGCTATACCGCGACCATCACCTTTCCGGCAGCGAGCAATTGGCAACTCCGGTTGGTGGCCACGGGCCCGGGCCAACCGGCCTATCGGATCGACAGTGTCGTGGTGGTGCGTTGATGGCTAACGCGAGCGACATCCAAGACGACCTCACCGCGGGATGCTGCAGCGTGGGTGCGCTTGCCGCTCCGGCGGCCAGGGCGTCGCTTGGCGCCGACCCCGGCGCCTATGTGCGCCAGGGGGACGACGGGCTGTCCCGGCTCGACGCGGTGGTCGAAACCCTCGACTGCCCATCCTGTGTGCCGACCCTGGAAACCGCGCTTGGCCGCCTATCCGGGGTCACGGTGGCGCGGGTCAATGCGACCCAGCGGCGTCTGCACCTGGAGTGGCGCACGGACGTCACCCGGCTTGAGGACCTGCTGGAAACCGTCGCCGGCCTTGGCCACCGGATCGCCCCGTTCAACGCGGCACGCCTGGGGGGACGGCAGGTCGACGAGGAGGGCCGAGCGCTGCTCCGGGCGCTTGCCGTCGCGGGTTTTGCTTTTGCCAATGTGATGCTGATCAGCGTTGCCGTCTGGGCCGGTCTCGCACAGGACATGGGGCCGGGAACCCGGGCGTTTCTGCACTGGATTTCGGCGCTGATCGCGCTGCCGGCGATCGTTTTCGCCGGACGACCCTTCTATCGCTCTGCGATCGGCGCCCTGCGGGCCGGTGCCATGAACATGGACGTGCCGATCGCGCTCGCCGTCACGCTGGCCGCCGGCATGAGCCTGCTGGAGACCACCCGGAACGGGCCGCACGTGTACTACGATGCCGCTCTGGGCCTGTTGTTCTTCCTGCTGATCGGCCGATTTCTGGATCGCAGCCTGCGGGGCAAGGCGTTCGCCGCGGCCCAGAACCTGCTCGCCCTGCGCAGCCTGAGCGCCCTGGTGATCACCCCCGACGGACGGGCGGAAACCAGAGCGATCGAACGCGTGCGGGCCGGAGACGTGGTTGCCGTCGCCGCCGGCGAGACGGTGCCGGTCGACGGCCTCGTCCGCACCGGCCGTTCGGAACTGGATACCAGCCTGATCACCGGTGAGACCGTGCCCGTCCGTGTGGCACCGGGCGACGCCGTGCACGCCGGGACGATCAACCTGTCCGGCCCGTTGCAGGTCGAGACCCGCGCCGCCCATGACGGCACTCTGCTCGCCGAGATCGCGGCGATGATGGACAGCGCCAGTCAGAGCAAGGGCCGGTTCGTGCGGATCGCTGACCGGATCTCACGGATCTATTCGCCGGCGGTTCACGTGCTGGCGATCGCCGCCTTCTCGTTCTGGTTCGCCCTTGGCGGACTGGACTGGCGCGAGTCGCTGATGATCGCCGTCGCCGTGCTGATCGTCACGTGCCCCTGCGCCCTCGGGCTCGCTGTCCCGGCAGTCCAGGTCGGGGCCGTCAGCCGCCTGCTGAAGCGGGGCGTCTATGTGAAGAGCGGTGATGCCCTCGAACGGCTGTGCGCGATCGATACCGTTGTCTTCGACAAGACCGGGACCCTGACGCTCGGGACGCCGACGCTCCAGGGCGTCGACGGCGGGTCGCCGGAGGACATGGCAGTCGCCGCCAGCCTCGGCATGCGCAGTCGGCATCCCCTGGCCCAATCCCTGGCCGGCGCCCTGGGGGCGGAACAGGTTTCGCTCGAGGACGTGCGGGAAATTCCGGGCGACGGAATCGAGGCCCGGCTTGACGGCGAGACCATTCGGCTTGGCCGGCAGGCCTGGGTATGCGGGACGCCTGGCGCTCCGAGCGACACCATTGCGAATGACCATGAGGGTCCGGAAATCTGGTATCAGCGCGGTCAGGCTGCCGCGGTCCGCTTCCGGTTTGCCGATCGTCCCCGTGCCGACGCCGCGGCCGTCGTCGCCGCGCTCAAGCGCCAGGGGCTCGACGTTCGCCTGCTCTCGGGCGACCGGGCGCCGGTGGTCTCTCGGCTGGCGGGCTCCCTGGACATCGGTGACTGGCGGGCGGACTGTCGGCCCGACGACAAGATCAAGGCGATCCAGGCGCTGGCTGACGAGGGCCGAAACGTCGCCATGGTTGGCGACGGTTTGAACGATGCGCCAGCCCTTGCCGCTGCCTTCGTCTCACTGTCTCCGGCAACCGGGTCGGACCTCAGCCAGACCACCGCCGACCTGGTGTTTCGCGGCGATACCCTGTCACCGGTGGTCGACGCGCTGGCGGTCGCGCGCCGGTCTCAGAGGCTGGTCCATCAGAATGTGGGCTTGGCTGTCGCCTACAATATGATTGCGATCCCGATCGCGTTCCTCGGCTTCGTCACGCCGCTGGTCGCGGCGATCTGCATGTCGGCGTCGTCGCTGGTGGTGACGGCCAACGCGCTGCGGGTTCAGCGCAAGGGGAGGTAGCGGATGTCCGCGTTGATCTATCTGATACCCGCCGCGTTGTTCCTCGGTCTGCTCGGTCTGATCGCCTTCATGTGGGCGCTCAGGTCCGGCCAGTTCGAGGATCTGGACGGTGCCGCGCATCGAATTCTGCACGACGAACAGGACGACGCCCCGCGCGGTCGAGCGGTCGGCGACTGCCCGCCGGGTGGGACTGGCTGTCCGGGTTGGTGCGTCAGTCCTCGCCGAGGTCCGGCGTCACGCCGTCGATGACCTGGCGGTACGAGTGCCAGGTCGCATGACCGAGCAGCGGAAATGTCACGATCAGACCGACATAGAGCGTGGCGATGCCGACCACCGCCATCACGACGATGAGCCAGCCCCAGACGATCATCGGCCAGGGGTTGGCGCGCACGACGTTGAGGCTGGCGATCATGGCGCTGACGGCATCCATATCGCGCACCATCAGCATCGGGACGGCGAATGCCGCTGTCGCGAACACGCCGACCGCGATCACCCCACCCACAACCGTGCCGACCGCCAGCATGGCGAGACCCTCGGGCGTGAAGAACACCGTGTTGATCGTGTTCTCGAAGCCGGCAAACGGGGTCAAGCCGAAGAACAGCGCATACAGCAGTTGGGCGACCCGGATCCAGGCCAGCAGCATGAGCATCAGCAGGGCCCCCAGAAATGCCAGCTGGGCCGGTGAGCGGGTGGTCACGAACAGCGCGGTGCGGAGGGACACCGGTTCCCCGGCTTCCAGACGGCGGCTGGTCTCGTAGAGTCCGACCGCCAGCATCGGCCCGACCAACATGAACCCGGCGGCCATGGGCATCAGCATGTACTGCATGTCGAGCCGGAACAGCATGACCGTCAGGGCGCCGCTCACGCCCGCGAAGATCAGCCCGTATGTCAGGCTGACGGAGGGCACACGCCAGAGGTCGCGCCAGCCGGCGGCCAGCCAGAACCATGCGGAATCCGGATGGACTCCATGGATGGTCGGAGAGGGCGGCTGGCCGCCCCCCGTGCTGTCGCTCTGCGTCGCCGACATCGTGATCTCCATTGCGCGCGCACGGCTGAAGTCTCGCCCAACGTATGGCGCCTCGGGAACCCGGTCTCTACGATGGATCAATTCGCATCGCGCCGCGATCGGCCTATGGACTTTTCGACAACTACGGAACTTACCCCCCGAATACACCGTCGACGCCGGGTTTTCCTTGCGTTCGTCCTCGATCATGTTGAAATGACAACGATCGGACCGTCGCGATGGCGATCACGGCGCGCGGCGGTTGCTGACTCGGTTGGGGGGTCGTTCCGATCTCAAAGGCCGGCTGCGCCTGTGCGCGCAGCACAAAGGACCATGGGAAGGAGAAGAATATGCTTCACAGAATTCTGGGGGGAGCCAAACCAGTGTTCGCCGGGTTGGCGATGCTGAGCCTTGCCGCATGTGCGGGTATGGAATTGCAGACCGCCCGCGGCCTCGATCCGCAGGGCGGAGCGTTCAACGTCGCCCTGTATCAGGAATATCTGACCCTCGCCGAGATGGAGTTCGCCGAAGGCGACTATGAGGACTCCGACGTGTTCGCCGACCGGGCGATCTCGGCGGCGGCCGGTAGCCCGACGGCACCGGAGGCGCTCGACGCCCGCCCCATTCCGGGCGTCCATCGCGGCCCCTTGGCCGAAGCGCGCCGCCGCCTGATGACAGCGCTCGATGCCGGTGCCGCCGACAAGGTACCGGAGGCGTCCGCGCGCGGGCAGGCCATGTTCGACTGCTGGATGCAGGAAGCTGAAGAGAACATCCAGCCGGCCGACATCGCATGGTGCCGGGAGCGCTTCCAGGCTGCGCTGGCCGCCATGGAAGAAGCAGTTGCCGAAGCTCCGGCCGCTGCGGCGCCGGCCCCGGCAGCCCCTGCGGCCCCGCCGGTCACGTTTGCGAACTTCACCGTGTATTTCGACTTCGACAGCACGGTGCTGAAGCCGCTGACGATCTCGACCCTGATTGATGCCGCCGACGCGTCCGACGATATGGGCGCGACGTCGATCACGATCTCGGGTTATGCCGACCGCTCCGGACCGGCGGCCTACAACATGGCGCTCTCGCAACGCCGCGCGGATGCGGTAGCGGCCGAGCTCAAGGACTTGCTCGGATCAGCGGCACCGTCCATGTCGCTGCAGGCTTTGGGTGAGACCAAGAACAAGGTCGTGACCCCGGACGGCGTCAAAGAGCCGAAGAACCGTCGGGTCAAGATCGAGATCCGCCGCTGAACGCGGACGGGTCTGACCAATCAGGCGGGGTGGACGGTCGACCGTCCACCCCTATCCGTCTCAGCTCTCAGAGTTGCGTGACGTCGAAGAACGCTTCGTGCTGAAGCGCATAGGTCGGCGACAGGATGTCCTCATCCTCGGCGTCCTGATCGTCCGTCTCATCCGCCTTCTGGAACCCGCCGATCAAGGCCGTGGTGCCGTGCCCGGATGAATCGTCGATCAACGGAAACATCACCCGCGTGCCCAGGTAGCGGCGCCCTGCCGATCCGACAACCGGACCTCTGCTGTAGTGCACCGTCCTGTCGCTGAGCACCTTGCAGACCCGTTGAAACATGATCTCACCGAGTTCGCCGGTCAGTATCGTGCGCAACGGTTGGCCGACCGGGTTGAACGCGAAGTTGGCCCGGATTTCGCTGCCGACCAGGCTGAGATGGTAGTCCTCGACGGATGACCCGCGGATGATCCACACGAAGGGCAGCATGCCGCCACGACCGAGGTCCACCGGGTCGATCGCCGACATCCGGGGCAGATCGTCGTCCGGCTTGGCGCGCTGCCATAGATCTCTGAGCAGGTCCAATCCGGGATAGTCGGCCAACAGCTCCGAAAGCGACTGGGGCGCGCCGACGGTAGCGGCCGGGGCCGTGTAACCGCCGCCGGAATTCCATTGGGCTATGCCGCGCGCCAATCGGGTCATCCAAGGCGAGCGAGCCCCGCTGTGCTGGATAAACTGACCCATGCGTGAACAGTGACAAACAAACGTAAACACGGCCTTAAGGCGCAACCAGCGGGCAACTTAAGTGTATTTCCGGTTTAGATGACCCGGATCCCCGGTTACATCATTCGTCCGGGCTGGGATGTCTGCTCTTCGAATTCGATCTGTTCGGCGACCGGCGTCGCGTGGTGATGGACCATCCGCCAACCGGTTTCCTCGTGAACAAAGATGTTGGTGGCGACCAGGATGCCTTCCCGCATCACCTCGAAGCACAGCACGGTCGCGGTCTGACCGTAGATGAACGCCCTGGCATCCCGAAACTCAACATGAGGGGCCGCCGGATTGCCCAGCAGGGTGAGCCAGCTCTCCACGACGTCCTCGCGACCGATCAGGGGGCGCCACCCCGGGTGCACGCAGGTCACCGAGGACTTTTCGGACCACAGCTCGTTCATGGATTTCACGTCGCGGGTGGCGAAGGCCAGATAGAAGGCCTCGTTGGCGAACAGGACGGCCGCTTCTTGGCTCATGGCTCTCCCCGAACCGGTCGGAACTGCACACAGCGCAGGGATGAGAGCACACCACGCTCCGACCGCTTATTCAAACGCCACGACCCGGTGTCAGGTGTATCCGCCATCGACGACGATCTCCTGGCCGCTGATCATCTCGGCTTCCAAAGAGCAGAGAAAGACGACGATGTTGGCGACGTCCTCGGGAGTGACGGTCCGCATCATGGCCTGTCGGGTCTTGAGCTCGCGCTCGGCGGCTTCCGTCAGCCAGAGCTCACGCTGGCGCTCGGTTACCACCCAGCCCGGTGAGACGGTGTTGACGCGGATCGCGAATGGCCCGAGTTCCCGGCTCAGGGACTGGGTGAGACCGTGGACCGCCGCCTTCGCTCTGTCATAGGCGACGCGGCTCGCTTGCACCGGCCGGTCGGCGGCCCCGAGGTTGACGATGGCGCCGCCGGCGCGTGACCGCATGTCCTTGACCACCGCTTGGGCCGCAAAGAACATCGGGCGGACATGCAGGTCGAAGCGGTCGTCCCAATACTCCTGAGTGACATGATCGAGGGCGTGCCGGTCGTCCTTGGCGGCGTTGTTCACCAGGACGCTGATCGGCCCGAAAGCACCTCTGACGGTCTTGATCGCGGCGTCGAGCTCCTCGAGCTGTCGCACGTCCCCGGTCACGAATTGCGGCGGGTGATCGCCGTTCTCACGGATCTCCGCGATCAACGCATGGGCCGGTTCGGGGGCTATATCTACAAAGCCCACATTGGCGCCGAGCGCGCAGAACCGACGCACGATCGCGGCGCCGATGCCAGACGCTCCGCCTGTCACGAAAACGCATCGACCTGCGAGGTCCGGATAGCTGGCCTGGAGCACGGCAGCGGATCAGTAGGTCGCGCGCCCTCCGGAGCAGTCGAAGACCGCTCCGGTCGAGAACGAGCAGTCTTCGGACGCAAGCCATGCCACCAGAGCGGCGATCTCCTCCACCAGCCCGAACCGTCCCATCGGGATCTTGGAGAGCATGAAGTCAATATGCTCCTGGCTCATCTGATCGAAGATGTCGGTCTTGACCGCGGCGGGGGTAACGCAGTTCACCGTGATCGGTGTGTCCGCAAGTTCTTTGCCGAGAGACTTGGTCAGGCCGATGACACCGGCCTTCGCGGCTGAGTAGGCGGGAGCATTCGGGTTGCCCTCCTTGCCGGCGATCGAGGCGATGTTCACGATCCGCCCGTAGCCGCGGGCACGCATGTAAGGGACGACCGCCCGGTTGCACAGAAAAACGCCCGTCAGGTCGATGTCGATCACCCGGCGCCAGGCATCGACCGGGTAGTCCCACGTCTTGGTGTTCGGCCCTGTGATGCCGGCGGACGCCACCAGGATGTCGACGCTGCCGAACTCGCGTTCGACCGCCGCCGCGGCCCGGTCGACGGCCCCGTCGTCGGTAACGTCGACGGCCGCCGTGTGGCACCGGTCTTCGGGAAAGGCCTTTCGGCTTTCATCGAGTTTGTCGGCATCCGCGTCCCACAGACTGACCGCCGCGCCGAGCGCTGAGAGCCGGGAGGCGACGGCGAGCCCGATGCCTCGCGCGCCGCCGGTCACGATGGCGCTTCGGCCGGCAAAATCCTGACGGGTCATGGTGTCTCTCCCCTCGCTTCGCCCCTAGGGCCGGTTGATTGCTTACAGCAATCCCCGTCTGGCCAGATTGCGCATCAATGCACCCGCACCGAAGGTCCAGGGCGCGATCGCGTCGCTGCGGCCAACCCGGTTGACCAACGCCCCCAGCCGGGGGGTCGAGATGGCCACCACATCGCCGTCCGCATGGGTAAAGCCCTGGCCCGGCGCGCCCCGGTCCTGGGTCGGGGCGAACAGGGTGCCGGTCATCAGCACCAGCCCGTCCGGATACTGGTGGGTCGGGCCGATGGTCTGGGAGACCAGATCGGCGACGTCCCGGCTGATCCGGCTCATGGAGGATCGGCCCTCCAGCCGAAAGCCGTCCGAGCCTTTGACGGTCAGGTCCAGTTCGGCGGACCTTACGTCGTCCAGGGTGAAGGTCTCGTCGAACAGGCGAATGAACGGGCCGACGGCGGCGGAGCCGTTGTTGTCCTTCGCCTTGCCGAGAAGCAGTGCGCTCCGTCCCTCGACATCCCGCAGGTTCACGTCGTTGCCCAGGGTGGCGCCGACGATCTGACCCTCGGCGTTGACGACCAGGGTGATCTCCGGCTCCGGATTGTTCCAGTTGGAGATCGGATGCAGCCCGACCTCGGCACCGACACCCACCGCCGACATCGGCGGTGCCTTGGTGAAGACCTCGGCATAGGGGCCGATCCCGACTTCCAGGTATTGCGACCACATACCGCGCTCGACCAGGGCGGCCTTCAACGCCTCGGCCTGGTCGGACCCGGGGGTGATCTGCGAGAGGTCGGTGCCGATTCGCTCAGCGATCTCGGCGCGGATGGCGTCCGCGGCTGAAGCGTCCCCCTGGGCTTTCTCCTCGATCACCCGTTCTATCATGCTCTCGGCGAACGTGACCCCGCAGGCTTTGATGGCCTGCAGGTCGATCGGCGCGAGGAACCGGGGACGCGACGGATCGCGGCCGTAGGGCGCGGAGTTCTCCAGAATGTCGGCGACCGAACCGAGCACCTCGCCGCCAGCCTTGCTGAGAAGGGCCAGCGGGTCGCGGGAGTTCAGCAGTTCGGCGCTGGTCGGCATGATCGACGAGATGTCGACCACGTCGTCGCCCTGCATCACCACAACGGAAGGACCCGAGACATCGGGTCGCCACACCCGGCCGATGAGGGTCGCCTGATCGCGGTCCTCCGGCAGGCAGGTCTCCACCGTCAGATCAAGGGATGGCACGGCCCGCTCCCGCTCAGTCGGCTGCGAGTTTCTGACGCTGCTCCCCGAGGCCGGCGATGCCGAGGTGCATCTCGTCGCCATCCTTCAGGTAGACCGGCGCCGGCTTGATCCCCATGCCCACGCCCGGCGGGGTGCCGGTCATGATCACGTCGCCCGGCATCAGCGAGAACATCTGGCTGACGTAGTGGACGATGTGCGCGACCGAAAAGATCATCGTCGCCGTATTGCCGGTCTGCATGCGCGCGCCGTTGACGTCCAGGAACATGTCCAGTTTCTGGGGATCCGGAACCTCGTCGGCGGTCACCAGCCACGGCCCGATCGGCCCGAAGGTGTCGCAGGACTTGCCCTTGGTCCATTGGCCGCCGCGTTCGGCCTGGAATTCCCGCTCGGAGACGTCGTTGGCGACGCAGTAGCCGGCGACATAGGACAGGGCATCGGCTTCGCTGACGTACTTGGCGTGGCGACCGATCACCACGCCCAACTCGACCTCCCAGTCGGTCTTCTTCGAGCCGCGCGGGATGCGGACCACATCGGTCGGCCCCTGAACCGCGCTGGTGGCCTTCATGAACACGATCGGTTCCTTCGGGGGCTCGGCGCCGGTCTCGGCGGCGTGGTCGGAATAGTTCAGGCCGATGCACACCACCTTGCCGGGATTGCCGATACAGGCACCGATCCGCGGCGACTCCTCGACCAGCGGAAGCGCCGACGGATCGAGACTTCCGATCGACTCGATCGCACCGGAGGCCAGCGACGCCGGCGTGATATCCGAAATGGTGCCGCTGAGGTCGCGAATTGATCCTGAGGCGTCCAGCAGTCCTGGCTTCTCCTGCCCGCTCGGGCCATAGCGCAGCAGTTTCATGGTGTTTCCCCCTGGTCCATCGATGTGCTTGAATCGCGCAAACTCGGCGTTCTGAGCGCCGGTCCGCAAGGTCCGGCGAGCGTGGCAAGCGGCCCGTTGAGTGTCAAGCTGAGGGGATGGTGAATTGAGTGACGAGAACCTGCATGTCGTGCTGCGCGGTCGGCCCGACCCGGCGGTCCACAGCGACCTGTTCGAACCGGTAGCCGCCGACATGCCGCAGGTCGAGGACGGCCAGTTCATGGTCCGCGTGATCTGGCTCTCGCTTGAACCGGCGATGCGCGGCTGGATCGCCGCCGGACCGAACTACAGTGAGCCGGTTCCGATCGGCGCCCCGATGACCGGGTTCACGGTCGGCGAAGTGGTCGAGTCCCGCCACCCCGGATATCCGGTCGGTACCATCGTTCAGGGCCGACAGGGCTGGCGTCGCTTCGCGGTATCCGATGGGACCGATATCGACCGGGTGGTTGATCCGGCCATGGCGCCGATCTCGACCGCGCTGTCGGTGCTCGGCATCAACGGAGCCACAGCCTATGTCGGGCTGGTCGAAGTGTGCGGCGTGAAGGCCGGCGACACGGTGGTCGTGACCACGGCCGCCGGGGCGGTCGGTTCGATGGTCGGACAGATCGCGAAACTCAAGGGCGCACGGTCGGTCGGCATCACCGGCGGTGAGACCAAGGTCCGGGCCTGTCTCGACGAGTTCGGCTACGACGCGGCGATCGACTACAAGGGCACCGACGATCTGGGCGCGGCCCTGGATGCCGCCGCACCCGACGGCGTCGACTGTTTCTTCGACAGTGTGGGAGCGACGCAGTTCGACGCCGTGTTGGAGCGGATCAATGTCGGCGCCCGGATCGCGATCTGCGGGACGATCGGGATGCCGTCCTTTCCCTTGCCCGTGGGCCCGCGCCCGAACCGCCAGCTTCTGGTGAAGCGCGCGCGCATGGAGGGCTTCCTGGTCCTCGATCACTACGACCGCTACGACCAGATCATCGGCCAGCTGGGCGAATGGTATCGCGCCGGCCATTTCAAGTTCCGCGAAGATGTCACGGTGGGCCTGGACAACGCGGCCGCGGCTCTGGTCCGCCTCCTGTCGGGTGAGAACACCGGCAAGGCGCTGGTCCGCGTGGGGGCCGATCCGTGAGATCCACCACGCCGGCACGATGAGCGACGCAGTCGCGATCGGCGTCGACTGGGGCACGACGTCCTTTCGGGCTTTCCGCCTGGCGCCTGACGGCGCGGTGTTGGAAGCGCGCCGAGCCGAGGCCGGGATTCTGGCGATCGATGATGGTGCGTTCGAGGATGCCTTGGAGGCGCTGGTCGGTGACTGGATGGATGCGGCCGACGCCGTTCCGATCGTTCTCTCCGGGATGATCGGCAGCCGTCAGGGTTGGGTGGAGACCGCTTACCTGCCGTGTCCGGCCGACCTGGCCGGCCTCGCGGCGGCGACCACGGAACTGACCTTGGCGCGGGGTCGTGTCGTCCAGGTTGCCCCTGGTCTGTCCTGCGTTGGCGAAGGTGGCGTGCCCGACGTGATGCGCGGCGAGGAAGTCCAGATCCTGGGTGCGATCGACCATCTCGGGACCCGCGAGGCAACCCTTTGTCTGCCGGGCACACACAGCAAGTGGGCGCGGGTTGCCGAGGCGCGGGTGACCGGCTTCGCCACCCACATGACGGGCGAGGTCTTCGATGTGCTGCGGCGTCATTCGATCCTGGGCCGGACCATCGAACATGCGGCCTGGGATGATGCTGCCTTTCGGGACGGGGTCGCCCGATCCGAGGCAGGCGGCGGTCTGCTGCATCATCTGTTCGGTGTGCGGGCGGCCGGCCTGATGGGCGATCTCAGCCCCGAGACCGCCGGCGCGTTTCTCTCCGGTCTGGTCATCGGGCACGAGGTTCGCTCGGCGGAGCCGCCTGGCCTGGTTCACCTGATCGGCGATGACGCGCTGACCAGCCTCTACGGCCGCGCCCTGGAGGCGATCGGCGTGGCGGCCCGGGTCGTCGACGCCCAGGCGGCCGCCCAGGGATTGTGGCGGATCGCCCGGTATCTGCAGACGGGAGCGCCATGATGGCTACGTTCACACACTGGCTCGAGCAGTGTCCTCTGGTCGCGATCCTGCGGGGCATCCACCCGACCGAGGCCGTTGAGATCGCGGCCGTGCTGCACAATTCCGGCTTTGCGATCGTCGAGGTGCCGCTGAATTCGCCGGATCCGATGGAGAGCATCAATCGGATCGCCGACCGGTTCGGCGACTCGGTTCTGGTCGGGGCCGGGACGGTGCTCGATCCGGCCGCCGTCGATGACGTCGCGGCCGCCGGCGGCCGCTTGATCGTGATGCCGCATGCCGATCCGGTGGTGGTGGAGCGCGCGAAACGTCTGGGGTTGATCGCCGTACCGGGGATGGCCACGCTGACGGAAGCGTTTGCCATGATCCGGGCCGGTGCCGACGCCCTGAAGCTGTTTCCGGCAGAGGCCCATCCGCCCATGGTGCTCAAGGCCATGCGGGCGGTGCTGCCGCCGGACGTCCCGGTGCTGCCGGTCGGTGGGATCGTGGCGGAATCGATGGACGGATACTTCGATGCCGGGGCGTCGGGGTTTGGCTTGGGTTCGGCACTCTATCGGCCGGGGGATACGCCGGCGGCCGTCTCGGAGAAGGCGCACAGATTCATCGAAGCCCTGGCCAGACGGGCGGGGGCCGCCAGCGCCTGATATCCGGCAGCCGCGCCGGCCGTCGGCTTTTACTCCTGGTGACGGGTCATGCCCATCATCACCTGCTGCAGGATCCGCGCCCGCAGGGTACGCGGCAGGGTCGACAAGGACGCCTGCAGGAACTTGTTGAAGAACACCGGGCGCACCGTCGCCCTTCGGCCGAGCGCGAACAGGGTTTCGCGCGCCACCGCCTCCGGTGCTGCCGCTCTGCCGAGGCGCATGTCGGCCCGGGCGCCGAAATCGCTTGCCACTGGGCCGGGGGCGGATGCCAGCACATCGATGCCGTGGCCGGCGAGCTCGCGGCGGATGCCTTCGGCGAACACCTGGACATAGGCTTTTGTTGCCGCGTAGTTCGCCGCCCGGGCGACCCCTTGGAACGCGACCAGCGAGCTGAGCAGAATAATGCCGCCCCGCCGCCGGTGGATCATCGGTCCCGCGAAGTGCCGGGTGGTGGCGAACAGGGAACCGCAGTTCACGTCGATCATATTGAGTTCGGCAGCCAGATCGGTCCGGGTGAACGGACCCGAGGTGCCGAAGCCGGCAGCCCCGACGAACAGGCCGACCTCCAGATCGGCGAGCGGCGCCAACAGCGTCTCGACGGCTGCCGGGTCTGAGAGATCGGCGGCGAGGGTGCGGGTTTGGATACCGTGGCGCCGTTCGAGATCCGCGGCAACGGCCTGGAGCATCGGTGCCCGCCGTGCCACCAGGGCCAGGTTGAGGCCGCAAGCGGCAATCTCATCGGCGATCGCACGGCCTATTCCGTCCGAGGCACCGGTGACGACGGCCCATGGGCCGTAGGTTTCGGCGATGCGGGTCTATCGGGCATTGGGCATGGTCACCTCGTCCATTCCCGTGAACCAGAAGTTGACGGTGTCTACTTATCGAACAAAAAGTAGACACCGTCAACCCAGCGTGTTGCGGGGAAGCACGATCAGGGACGGGCCAGGCGATCCTCGACCAGCTGCGCCCAATAGCTGGCGCCGTGGGGCAGCAGGTCGTCGTTGAAGTCGTAATCCGGATGATGAACCCCGGCGGTGTCGCCGTTGCCGGCCCAGATATAGGCGCCGGGCCGCTGGTTCAGCATGTAGGAGAAGTCCTCGGCTCCCATCACCGGTTGCGGGTTCCGGTCGACCCGCGCCGGGCCCGCCAGGGTTTCGGCGACGTCGGCGGCGACCGCCGCTTGATCGGGATCGTTGATGGTTGCCGGATATCCCGAGATGTAGTTCAGCGTGCCGGTCGCACCGAAGGTCGCGCAAACACCGTTCATGATGGTGGTGATCCGCTCGGGCAGGCTGTTCTGCACCTCGGGATCGAAGACCCGGCACGTTCCGCGCAGGACGATCTCGTCCGGCACGACGTTGAAGGCGTGTCCGGCGTGAAATTGGGTGACCGAGATCACCAAGGCTGCCTGCGCATCCAGGTTGCGGCTGGTGATCGACTGCAGGGCCATCACCAGATGGGCCCCGACCAGGACCGGGTCGACCCCATGATGAGGCATCGCCCCGTGCGAGCCGCGGCCCTGGATGGTGATCTCGAAGTTGTCGCGGGCCGCCATCATCGGCCCTGGCGCGACCGCGAAGCTGCCGACGGCGATCCCCGGAATGTTGTGCATGCCCCAGACCGTGTCGCAGGGGAACTGGTCGAACAGACCCTCCTTGACCATCCGGTCGCCGCCGCCTTTGCCTTCTTCGGCCGGTTGGAAGATGAAATGCACCGTTCCGTCGAAGTTCTGGGTCTCGGCGAGGTATTTGGCGGCGCCCAGCAGCATGGTGGTGTGACCGTCATGGCCGCAGGCATGCATCACGCCGTCATTGGTCGAGCGATGGGCCCGATAGCCTTCGCCCCGCTCGAGGATCGGCAGGGCGTCCATATCGGCGCGCAGGCCGATGGTGCGGTCCGACGACCCGTTTTTCAGGACCCCGATAACCCCGGTGCCGGCAAGACCGCGGTGAACCTCGATGCCGAAGGACTCGAGCTTCGCCGCCACCACGTCGCTGGTCCGGTGCTCCTCGAAGCCGAGTTCCGGGTGGGCGTGCAGGTCGTGCCGCCATGCGGCCATCTCGTCGTGGAATTCGGCGATCCGATTGACGATGGGCATAACCGTCTTCCTCTTCAGGAGCGGGGGAGCTGCTGCTCGACCAGGGTCGACCAGTAGCTCGCGCCGTCGCTCAGAATCTCGTCGTTAAAGTCGTATTCCGGGTGATGAACCATCGCGCCCGGTCCGTTGCCGACCATGATGTAGGAGCCGGGGACGGTCAGCATCATGGCGGCGAAGTCCTCCGAGCCCATGAGCGGCGCGGTATCGGTCGTCACCCTGTCGTCGCCAGCCACCGTCCGCGCCGCCGCGACTGCGTCATCCGTGGCGTCGGCCGCGTTCACGGTCACCGGGAAAATCTGGCGGTACTCGATGCTGGCATGGGCGCCATGGGCCTGGCAGATCCCGTCGACCACCTTTCGGAACCGCTCCGGCAGGCTGGAGTGGATCTCGGTGTCGAGGGTGCGGCAGGTTCCGCGCAGGACGACGCTGTCCGGAATGACGTTGAACGCTTCCCCGGCGTGGAACTCGGTCACCGACACGACCATTGCGTCCTGGGCGCTGATGGTCCGGCTGACCAGTGTCTGCAAGGCGATGATCACGTTCGAGCCGACGATCACCGGGTCGACACCCTGATGCGGCATGGCGGCATGGGCGCCGCGTCCCTGGATCGTCACTTCGAAAGTGTCGCCCGCCGCCATGATCGGTCCTGGCCGGATCGAGAACTCGCCGGCCGGCAGGTTCGGCGCGTTGTGCATGCCGTAGACCCGGTCGCAGGGGAACTGATCAAACAGGCCGTCCTCGATCATCTTGAAGGCGCCGCCGAGACCTTCCTCGGCGGGCTGGAAGATGAACTGAACCGTTCCGTTGAAGTTCCGGGTCTCGGCCAGGTACTTCGCAGCGCCCAGCAGCATGGTGGTGTGTCCGTCATGGCCACAGGCGTGCATCACGCCGTCATCGGTCGAGGCGTAGTCTTTGCCCGTCCGCTCCACGATCGGCAGGGCGGCAATATCGGTGCGCAGGCCGATCCGCCGGTCGCTGGAACCGGCCTTGAGAACGCCGACGACGCCGGTGCCGCCGAGCCCGCGATGCACCTCGATGCCCCACTCGGAGAGCTTGGCCGCGACGATCTCGCTGGTCCGGGTCTCCTGGAAGCCGAGTTCCGGGTGGGCGTGCAGATCCCGCCGCCACTCGGTCATCTCACCCTGGAACTCCGCGATGCGGTTGATGATCGGCATGGGTGCCCTGTGCTCCGGTTGATGCTGGATGGGACAGCGAGTATCGAACCCGGACACAGCGGGCGCAAGGTATGGTGGGCTGATGGTCAGGAAACAAGTGCCGCAGATCGAGACTGCCCGGTTGCTTTTGCGCGGCTTCACCGATGCGGATCACGGCGCCTATGCCGCGATGCGCGCCGATCCGGATGTGGTTCGGTTCCTGCCCGGCGGTGAAGCTCTGGTGCCCTTTGCCGATGAGATCGCCACCTCGCGGATCAAGGCGTTTCGCGACGGATGGTCGCGCGGCTTCGGCGTCTGGGCGATCGAGGCGCGCGATACCGGCGGTTTTATCGGTTATGCCGGGCTTGCCAAGATGGAACGCAGTGCCGACGTCGAGGTGCTGTATGGCCTGACCCGAGCGGCATGGGGGCGTGGCTACGCGCGTGAAGCCGCAGGCGCTGCCCTGACCTTCGCCTTCGATGTGCTCGGCCTGGCGCGGGTGGTCGCTTTTGTCATGCCGGAGAACGGGGCATCGGTGGAGGTTCTGGAGGCCATCGGCATGCGTCGGATCGGTGAGACGACCTATAACGATTTTCCGGTCATCGGCTACGCGATCAACGCCGGCGACGGGCCCATGGACGAGGAAGGACCGGGCACGCCTCCTACCTGAGGAGCTTGGCGAGCCGGACGGATCCGGGGCCCGCGTCACCATCCTCCCGCCATCCGAGATCGCGATAGAAGGTTTCGGCCCGGGTTTCGCGTGCGGTCACCAGGGATCCGTAACGGTGCCCGGCGCGCAGCAGGTCGTCACAGGCCCGGCGCAGCAGTGCGCGTCCGATGCCACGGCCCTGGCCGGCCGGGTCGACGAAGACTATCTCGATGGTGCCCTGGTGGGTATCGGCTGTCGCGAACCCGATCACGGTGTTTCCAATGGCCCAGACCCAGCAATGGTCCTGGTCGATATGCCCTTGCAGGATTCTGGCGAAGGCGTCGAGATCCTCGACAACCCGGTTCTCCGTCGCCGTGTTGGCAAGACCGTGAAGCGTCGGAATGTCACTGGTGACGGCCCGGCGGGCGATGCCCCGGCGCCCTGCACCCCGTTTCTGCCGGCGCTGCGGTCGCATCGTTCACCCGGACTCGACGTCGAGGATCGGGTGAGCATATTCGCTCTGGCCTCTTGCTGATAGACCCGGGCTGACAGACCCCGGCCGATGGCCCGGTTCGAACGCGACCTGTCGAAGGACAACGACCATGACCTCTGCGACACCTGGCCTGGAGCCGGGCCACCTGTTCGTCTTCGGCCTCGGCTACACCGGGCTGCGGCTGGCGCGGCGCCTGCGCGATGCCGGCTGGCGGATTTCCGGAACGGTCCGCTCCGCCGACAAGGCGGCTGCGATCGCCGATGCCGAGGGCTTCACCGTCCACGCCTTCGACGGTGGCGGGCCGATCTCCGACCCGGATCCCTTCGCGACGGTCACCCACGTCGTCGACACCATTCCGCCGCGCGATCCGGTGGTGCCGGCCCTGGCTCGGCATTCCGAGGATCTCGCTGCGGCCCCGCACCTGGGGTGGGTCGGCTACCTCTCCACGCCGGCGGTCTATGGTGACCGCCAGGGCGGGCTGGCACGCGAGGACGAGTCGCCGACACCCGGATCCCGCCGTGGCGAGCTTCGCGTCGCGGCGGAGCGGGCTTGGCTGGAGGCGTTTCAAGGCAGCGCCGTCGCGGTTCAGATCTTCCGGATCGCCGGCATCTACGGGCCGGGGGCGGGGCGCAACACGATCGGGGCGCTGCGGGCCGGGACGGCCCGGATCATTGAGAAACCGGGCCAGGTCTTCAACCGCATCCATGTGGACGACATCGGCACGGTTCTCATGGCGTCGATGGTCCGGCCGAGGGCCGGCGGCATCTACAACGTTGCCGATCTTGAGGCCTGTCCGCCCGGGGATCCGGTGATCTTTGCAGCCGGTCTCCTCGGCGTCGATCCGCCGGATCCGATCCCCTTCGACAGCGCCGAGCTCTCGGATATGGCCCGCAGCTTCTACAGCGAGTGCAAGCGGCTCGACACCACGTTGCTGACGGAGAAACTGGGCGTTGAGCTGCGTTATCCGACCTATCGCGAGGGCCTGCGCGCGATCCTCGAGGCGGAGGGTTAGTCGCTCGAAGAACAGTTAGTGTCGAGAGAGCGTCATATTTCAACTTGCTCTGATAAAGATATAAAGATATCCTTATGTCGTTATTGGAGGGTTGTCCGTGGACCTTGTGCTTGCCGGATTGCGCGCCATCGCCGAGCCGACGCGGCTTCGGATCCTGGTCCTTTGCGATCGCTCTGAACTGTCGGTCACCGAGCTGGTCGACATCCTCGGGCAGAGCCAGCCACGGGTGTCGCGCCATCTCAAGCTGATGGTGGAGGCCGGGGTTCTGGACCGGAACCGTGAGGGCGCCCGTGCCTACTACCGCCTCAGCGAAAGCGCCGTCAGCGGTGATGTCGCCCGGGCCCTGATCCCACTGATTCCAGGCGGCGACGTGACGGTCTCGACCGACGTCGAGCGCTTGGAGACCATCCGGCAACGCCGGGCGGAACGGGCGTCGGCCTATTTCCGGAACAACGCCGCCGACTGGGAGGACCTGCGGGGCCTGTATGTCGACGACGACGAGGTGGATGCCCATCTCGAACGCGCTGTCCGCTCTGAACCCGTCGCGACCCTGCTGGATATCGGGACCGGCACCGGTCGGGTGCTCGAGCGTCTCGGGGCGCATGTCCAGGCGGCGATCGGGATCGACAACGCCAAGCCCATGCTGGAAATCGCCCGCGACAAGATCGATCGCTCAGGCATGCGGAACTGCCAGGTGCGCCTGGCCGACATGTACCGCCTGCCGTTTCCGAGCGCACGGTTTGATGTCGTGACGCTCAACATGGTCCTGCACTACGCCGAGGATCCGAGCCGGGTCCTGGCCGAGGCGGGCCGGGTGCTGCGGCCCGGTGGTCGGCTCATCGTCGTCGACTTCGCGCCGCACGATCTTGAGGAACTGCGCGAGCTGCACACCCACCGTTGGCTCGGATTCTCCGACGACGAGATGGCGCGCGCCGCCGAGGTCGGCGGCCTCACGCTCGAACCGACCGATGTTCTTCCCGGCGACCCGTTGAGCGTGTGTCTCTGGCAATGCCGCAGGCCGGCCCTGGCCGACCCCGTCGCCGACGATCCGTCGGCGCTGGCGGCGGTATCCTGAGGAGCGGAACGATGAGCGGCGCGCCCCGTGTCAGTTTCGAGTTCTTCCCGCCGAAAGATGAAGCCGGCGAGGCCAAACTCTGGACGACGGTGTCCCGGCTGGCCACCTTCCGCCCGGACTTCGTGTCAGTGACCTACGGCGCCGGCGGCAGCACGCGGGAGCGCACCGGTCGTATCGTGAAGCGCTTGGCCAAGACAGACGGCCTGGTGCCTGCCGGCCACCTGACCTGTGTTGGGGCAACCCGCGACGAGCTGGACGCGATCGCCGCCGATTGGCGGGCGGCCGGCGTCAAGCACATCGTCGCCCTGCGCGGCGATCCGCCGGAGGGCGAGAGCCGATACAGGCAGCACCCGGGGGGCTACGCCAATGCGGCCGAACTGACAGCCGGACTGATGGCCCTCGGGGGCTTCGAAATCTCCGTCGGAGCCTACCCGGAGGTTCATCCGGACAGCGCCGATCGGGCGGCCGACCTCGACAACCTGAAGCGCAAGATCGATGCCGGGGCGGTCCGGGCCATCACGCAATACTTCTTCGAGGTTGAAACATTCCTGCGGTTCCGTGATCTGTGCGCGGCCGGCGGCATCTCGGTGCCGATCGTTCCGGGCATCCTTCCGGTGACCAACTTCAAGACCGTGGTCCGGTTCTCACAGGCCTGCGGGACCCGGGTTCCCGATTGGATGGCCGCCCTGTTCGACGGACTCGACGACGATCCGGTCACCCGCCAGCTGGTCGCCGCCACCACCGCCACGGAGCTTTGCCTCGCCCTGATGTCGGAAGGGGTGGAGGACTTCCATTTCTACACGCTGAACCGCCCGGAACTGACGGCGGCGATCTGTCGACGCCTTGGCCTGAGGCCTGACATGGATGTCGCGGCATGAACCGGGTTCTTCGCCTGTTGCCGACCCCCGAGCGGGTGTCGCCGGACTTCGCCGAACTCCGATCCGCGGCCGGGGCGGCATGCGCGGAAGAGCTGAACATCACCGATCCCCGCGCGGTGCTCGCGGTGCACGCGCGACACGTGGAAGCCGGGGCCCAGATCCTGCGGACCAACACTGCCGGTGCGTCGCCGGAGCGGCTCGACCGCTACCGCATGCACGATGAGGCCTTCATCGTCTCCTTCATGGCGGCCGAGCACGCGCGAAAAGCCGCCCGATCACCGGGCCCGCCCCGACGGGTGATGGGGGTCGCACGGATCGAGGCGCACGCACCGCTGGTCGGATTTCTGCCACTCGGCCGGGTTGAGGCCGCGGCCCACACCATGGCCTCGGGGCTGGTTGGTGGCGGCGCCGACATGCTGCTGGTCGAGGCGATCCACTGCCCGGCGCGGTTGGCGGCGGCGGTCGGCGGGGTGCGCCGCGGCATGGCGGATGCCGGCCGGTGCGTTCCGGTTCTGGTCAAGCTGCGCTACGAGCCCCGGTTCGGTGCGCCGTCCAGGCGGCGGGTGACCGGTGACCTGGTGCGCGTGGCGGCGGCCGCGAGCGGCCTGAATGCGGCGGCGATCGCGCTCAGCCCCGCCAATCTGGACGAGTCCTATACACAGACGGTGACGGCGGTTGCGCAGGCGTTTCCAGGTCCGGTCTTTATCGACCTGCATCCGTCTTCGCCCAGCTGGGAGACGGTCGAGGGTGATCGGTCGCTGGCGGATCGGGTCGGGTTTGTCTCCGGCCGACCGCTTGCGGGACCGGTTGCATCGGCGGACGGGCACGCTGCCGCCAATGACCGGCGGGTCGAGCCTGCCGCCCGGCGCCGCTGATCTGGAGGACGCGCGATGGCGGATGGATTTCAGGGCGTTGTGGAGCGGAGCGAGCGGGCGGAGGCCCTGGCCCGCCTGACCGATGCGCGGATCGTGGTTCTGGATGGCGCGATGGGCACCATGATCCAGGCGTTGAACCTGGACGAGGCCGGATTCAGGGGCGCGCGCTTCGCCGACCATCCGAGCGATCTGAAGGGCGACAATGACATCCTGAACCTGACCCGCCCCGACGCCATCGAGGCGATCCATGACGCCTATCTGGCGGCCGGCGCCAACATCCTTCAGACCAACACGTTCAACGCGACGTCGATCAGCCAGGCCGACTATGGCCTCGAAGCGCTGGCGCGCGAGATCAACCGCGAGGGCGCGCGGATTGCCCGGCGGGCGGCCGACCGGGTCGCCGAGGCCGACGACCGCCCGGTGTTCGTCGCCGGCGGTCTCGGTCCGACCAACCGCACCGCGTCGATTTCCCCGGATGTCTCCGATCCCGGGGCCCGAAACGTGACGTTCGACGAACTGCGCGAGGCCTATGTCGAGGCGACCCTCGGCCTGATCGAGGGCGGTGCCGACATCGTTCTGGTGGAGACCATCTTCGACACCCTGAACGCCAAGGCGGCGCTGTTCGCCGTCGAGCAGGCGTTCGACGAGATCGGTCTGCGCCTGCCGGTGATGATCAGCGGCACCATCACCGACCGCTCGGGCCGGACCCTGTCGGGTCAGACGCCGGAGGCGTTCTGGAACTCCGTTTGCCACGCGCAGCCGTTCAGTGTCGGTTTCAACTGCGCGCTCGGCGCCAAGGAGCTGCGTGCGCATGTCGCCGAACTGTCCCGGGTCGCCGACTGCCGGATATCCGCCTACCCGAATGCCGGGCTTCCCAACGAGTTCGGCGGCTACGACGAACAGCCGGTCGAAACCGCCGGCCATCTCGGTGCCTGGGCCGGCGACGGCTTGGTCAACATCGTCGGCGGCTGCTGCGGTACGACCCCGGACCACATCCGCGCGATCGTCGAGGCGGTGCGCGGTGCCGCTCCCCGGCGCGTGCCCGATGTCCCGGCGCGCCTGCGGCTGTCAGGTCTGGAACCGTTCGAGATGAGGAGCTGAGCCGTGACCGCCCGCCAGGGTACTTTCGTCAATATCGGCGAGCGCACCAACGTCACCGGATCGGCGCGCTTTCGCAAACTGATCGCCGCCGAGGACTATGAAACGGCGTTGGAGGTGGCACGCCAGCAGGTCGAAAACGGGGCCCAGATCCTCGACGTGAACATGGACGAGGGGCTGCTCGACAGCGAAGCCGCCATGTCGACCTTTCTCAACCTGATTGCCGCCGAGCCCGATATCGCGCGGGTTCCGATCATGGTCGACAGCTCGAAATGGAGCGTGATCGAAGCCGGTCTGAAATGCCTGCAGGGCAAAGGCATCGTCAACTCCATCAGCCTGAAGGAGGGCGAGGCACCGTTCCTCGAGCAGGCCCGTCTGGTCCGCCGCTACGGGGCCGCCGTGGTCGTCATGGCCTTCGATGAGGGCGGTCAGGCGGAAACTGCGGCACGCAAATTCGAGATCTCGAAACGGGCCTATGACCTGCTGGTGACCGAGGTCGCGTTCCCCCCCGAGGACATCATCTTCGACCCCAACATCTTCGCTGTGGCGACCGGGATCGAGGAGCACAATGACTACGCCCGCGCTTTTTTCGAGGCCACGGCCATGATCAAGCGCGACCTGCCTGGTGCCCATGTGTCCGGCGGTGTGTCGAACGTGTCGTTCTCGTTCCGCGGCAACAACAGCGTGCGCGAGGCGATGCACGCCTGTTTCCTGTACCACGCGATCGACGCCGGCCTCGACATGGCGATCGTCAATGCCGGCGCTCTGCCGGTCTATCAGGATATCCCGGAGGCCCTGCGCGAGCGGATCGAGGACGTCCTGCTGAACCGCCGCGACGACGCTACCGACCGCCTGCTGGAGGTCGCCGAGTCTTTCAAGGGCGGCGGAACCACATCGGTGGCCGCCGACACCGCCTGGCGCGACCTGCCGGTTGCCAAGCGCCTGGAGCATGCCCTGGTCCATGGCGTCGGGGACTACGTCGAGGGCGATGTCGAGGAGGCCCGACTGACCGTCGCGCGCCCGATCGAGGTGATCGAAGGCCCGTTGATGGACGGCATGAATGTGGTCGGCGACCTGTTCGGGGCGGGGAAGATGTTCCTGCCCCAGGTGGTGAAATCCGCCCGCGTGATGAAGAAGGCGGTCGGGGTCCTGCTGCCCTACATCGAGGCCGAGAAGGACGACAGCCAGGGCGCGAAGGGCAAGATCCTGATGGCGACCGTGAAGGGCGATGTCCACGACATCGGCAAGAACATCGTCGGCGTCGTCCTGCAGTGCAACAACTACGAGATCGTCGATCTCGGCGTCATGGTCCCGGCGGCCAGGATCCTGGAAGTGGCGGCCGAGGAGCAGGTCGATGCGATCGGCCTGTCCGGCCTGATCACCCCGAGCCTTGACGAGATGGTCTACGTCGCCTCCGAGATGCAGCGCGAAGGTCTGGATCTGCCGCTGCTCATCGGCGGGGCGACAACCTCTAAGATGCACACCGCCATCAAGATCGATCCGGCCTATGAGGGGCCGATCGTTCACGTGGTCGATGCCAGTCGGGCCGTCGGGGTGGTGCAGCAGCTGCTGTCGCGCGAACACCGGGACAGCTTCGCCGGTACCGTCCGTGCCGAGTATCAGCAGATGGCCAAGAACCGCCGTCAGGGCCGGGTCGACCGCAACCGGATCACGATCGAACAGGCACGCGACAACCGGGCCCGGCTGGACTGGTCGGCCTACACGCCGCCGCGGCCGCGCTTCGAGGGCATCCGGAACTTCGATGCCTACGCCCTGCCTGAACTGGTGGACCGCATCGACTGGCAGCCGTTCTTCGCGACCTGGGAACTGCGCGGCCGGTTCCCGGACATCCTCGACGACGCCGTGGTCGGCGAGGCGGCCCGGTCGCTCTGGCAGGATGCCCAGGACATGCTGAAGCGGATCGTGGATGGCGGCTGGGCACGGCCGCGGGCGGCGATCGGGTTCTGGCCGGCGGCGGGCGACGGTGATGACATCCGGCTGACGGTCGGCAACCGCGAGGTCGTGGTTCACACCCTGCGTCAGCAGATGCCGCGCGATGCCGACCGGCCGAACCTGGCGTTGGCGGACTTCATCGCCCCGGCCGGCACCTGCGACGACTGGTTGGGCGGCTTCGTGGTCACCGCCGGGCCGGAGATCGAGGCCCGGGCCCGTGCCTTCGAGGAGGCCGGCGACATGTACGCCTCGATCATGGTCAAGGCGCTGGCCGACCGGTTCGCCGAAGCCTTCGCAGAGCGCATGCACGAGCGCGTCCGCCGTGAGTTCTGGGGCTATGCGGCCGACGGGGACCTCACCAACCAGCAGCTGATCGCGGAAACCTACCGCGGCATCCGACCGGCGCCGGGCTATCCGGCGTGCCCGGACCACACCGAGAAGCGGACCCTGTTCGAGATCCTCGAGGCCGAGACCCGCACCGGGGTCGCGCTCACCGAATCCTGTGCCATGACGCCGGCGGCGTCGGTGTCGGGGTGGTACTTCTCGCACCCGGACGCCCGCTATTTCGGACTCGGACGGATCGAGCGCGACCAGGTCGAGGACTACGCCCGCCGCAAAGGCGAGAGCGTGGCTTGGGTCGAGAAGTGGTTGGGGCCGTCGCTCGCCTACGACCCGGAGGGCGATCCGCAGCAGCGCGCCGCCTGATCCAGCTGGGTTGCTCAGTGTCCCTGGTAGCCGGCGACCCGCCAGACTTCGAGGCGCTTTGACCGCCCGAACGCGGTGACCGAGATCACCCGCACCGGCTCTGCCACCGCAAAGCGGTCCACGATCGAACTGGGGTCGGACCAGTTGGTCACCAGCAGGGCCGGGTCGCTTCGCGCCGGGTCGAAGGCGTTCGCCAGCTCGTAGTGGTGCTCCGCCCGCTTGTTCCAGTCCCACATGTAGACCGGCCGCCGATCCGGATCCCCTTCAACAGGGCCGATCTGGTCGCGCAGGTAATAGAGCAGGGATGCCATGGTCTTCCGGTCGCTCATCAGAAGTGGCAGATCCGGGTGCGTCAGAACGATCGGGCGCAGCTGCTGGGCCATTTGGTTCCAACCGGTCAGCCGCGACAGAGGACGGTCCAGCGCGGCCACCCGCCAGTCCGGCCAGGACGCGATCACCACAATCATCGCCAGGCTGGCCAGCAGATGGGGCACGACGGTCACGTAGCGCATCCAGCGCGGAGCCTGCTCGACCAGCCAGAGGGCGACGAGGATCGTGGCGGTCGGGTACGCCGTCGCCGCCCAATTGGCGTTGGCCCGTGACAGGAACGCCTGCGTGGTGATGATCACCAGCGGGGGCAGGGCGAGCGCCATCAGGTAGCGTTCGGGGTCGCTGGCCCGGCCACGCACCCAGGCGATCAGGCGCCAGATCAGGATCAGGACCGGTATCGGGCCGAACACACCGGCCTGTTCGCCGAGGAATGTCAAGGCCTCCGACAGCCGGAATCGCTCATCGGCGGCGGCCGCCGCAAGGTTGGTGTTGTCGCCGAGATGGGCGACTGTCGCGAAGTCGTTGGCCGCGTTCCAGGCCAGGTTCGGCGTCAGCACGGCGCCGGCCAGGACGATCATGGCGAGCCCCTTGGGGCTGCGCAGGATCCAGCGGTCCCGTCGGCACAACAGGAAATGCAGGGCCAGACCCACCAGCACGCAGGCCATGGCGTACTTCGCCAGCAGGCCGAACCCGATCGCCAGCCCGGACACGACGACCCAGCCCCAGCGGCCGGTATCGAGGGTGCGCCGCAGAGCGAGCGCCGCCAGCGCCCAGCAGAACAGCAGCGGTACATCGGTCGAGACGATCATGCTGGAGAGCGCGACCGACGGCAGGGTGATCCAGATCACCGCCGCCCAGAGCGCGACCCGCGCATTCGCCACAGCAAGAGCCAGCCCGTACAACGCCATCGCCGTGCCGGCATGCAGCAGCGGCGAGGCCGCGCGGACACAGGCCTCGCCATCGCCGCAGACCGCCGTCGTTGCGGCAATCACCCAGGCGATCAGCGGCGGCTTGGTGAAGTACCCGAAATCCAGCGTCTGCGCCCAGGTCCAGTACTGGGCCTCATCGCCGTGCAGTTCCAGCCCGGAAACCGCCGACGTCATCAGGCGCAGGACCGTCAGCGCCGTAACCCAGGCGACCGCGAGCCGCAGGCTTTGGACTTCGAACACGCCCGGCGCTCAGCGTTGGCGCGGGCTGCGCGAAGGCGCGCGACGTCGGCGCGGGGATCGCGGGATGATCGGAAGGGCCGGAATCGTCATGGGCCGTGTTGTGCCATCATCGTGCCGCATCGCAAAGCACCACAGTCCGGTGCGGCCGGCCCGGTTGCCTCGTATCGGCCATCGTCGTATCTGGAAGGTGCGAATCGTCGCCGGAGCCCTGTTAGCCGCGAACCGCCGCTGGAACCGTCATGTCCGAGACCGATGCCGACCCGCTTCCGCTTGCCGCCGGATTCCCTCCCGCCGACCGAGAGGCCTGGCGTGCCCTGGTGGATGCTGCGCTGAAGGGCGCGCCCTACGAGAAGGCGCTGACTCGCCAGCTCGCTGAAGGCATTCGCACCGAGCCGATCTACACCGCCGCTGAGGCGCCTGCACCAGCTGATGCCGCGACCCGCAATGCGGCGGCCGCGGATCGAACCAGGTTCGGGTGGGACATCCGTCAGCGCCACGCGCACCCCGACCCGGACCAGGCCAATAAGGCGATCCTCGCGGATCTGGAGCGCGGTGTGCGCTCGATTCAGTTGCGTCTCGACCGGGCGGCGCGGCGCGGCGGAACCGCCCAGTCCCGGCCCGACGATGCCGGTGTCGACGGCACCATGGTGTACACGCTGAGCGACCTCGAAACCGCCCTCGACGGGGTTTACCTGGAGGCGGCCCCGATCGCGCTGCAGCCGGGCGGATCCTTCTCGGCAACGGCGGCGATGATCATGGCGCTGTGGGAGCGCCGCGGCCTCGACCCGGTCACGATTCTGGGCCATCTCGGGGCCGATCCCATCGGATCGCTGGCGGCCGAAGGCATGCTGCCGGGTTCGGCCGAGCAGGCTCTGCAGGAGATGGCGGCGCTCGCCGGTCATGTGGCGGGCACCTGTCCCAACGTCACCACCGTCTCGGTCGATACCGCCCCCTATCACGGGGCCGGCGCCAACGAGGCGATGGACCTCGCCTACGCGCTGGCAACCGGTGTTGCCTACCTGCGGGCGATGGAGACCGGCGGACTGTCGATTGAACAGGCGGCGGCCCAGATCGAGTTCTCGCTTCCGGTCGGGGTCGACGTCTTTCTCGGTATCGCGAAGTTGCGGGCTGCACGGCGGCTCTGGGCGGATGTCCTGGCGGCCTGTGGCGTGTCGGCGGAGAGCCGGTCCATGCGCCTGCACGTCACGACTGCTGAGAACGCGTGGAGCGGGCGTGACCCCTGGGTCAACATGCTGCGGGCGACCGTCGCCACCTTCGCGGGCGCCGTCGGCGGTGCTGACAGCCTGACAGTCCTGCCGTACTCGCACGCCCTCGGGTTGCCGGACGGGTTCGCCCGGCGGATCGCCCGCAACACTCAGGTCATTCTGGCCGAGGAAAGCAGCCTGGCCCGGGTGATCGATCCGGCCGGGGGCAGCTGGTACGTCGAGACCCTGACCGAACAGCTGGCGGACAAGGCCTGGGAGCGGTTCCAGACCATCGAGGCGGCGGGTGGCATGCTGCAGCACGTGACCTCGGGGGCGGTTGCCGAGGCCTGCGCGGCGGCCTGGGCCGATCGCGAACGCCGGATCGCCGGCCGCCGCGAACAGCTCACTGGGGTGAACGCTTTCCCGAAGGTCGATGAAGCCGCTGTTGACGTCGAAGCGACCGACCGTTCAGCGCAGGTCGCAGAGGCGCGCACCCGGCTGGCGGCGGGGGCCCGGTCCGCGGTGCCGGCGGCCGGCATCGAGGATCATGTGCGCCACGCGATGGTCGGGGCCGACCTGACCGCTCTCCTGGGTGCCGGGACCGGGGTTGCGACCGCGCCCGCACCGACCGGCCACCGGCTCGGCGAGGCGTTCGAAGCGCTGCGCGACGCGTCCGACGCCCATGCCGCGCGCACCGGCAGCCCGCCGAAGGCCCTTCTGGTGTCGCTTGGTGGGCCGGCCCAAGCGACGGCACGGGCGACCTTCGCCCGCAATCATCTCGGCACCGGTGGGATCGCCGGTATCGACTGCGATGGCGATGACGATGCGGGCCTCGCAGCAGCCCTTGGTGACAGCGGGACCGATTTGGCGGTGATCTGCTCCAGTGATAGCATTTATGCCGATCGCGCCGCGGCCGTGGCTCAGGCGCTGAAGGCGGCCGGCGCCCGGGAAGTCCTGCTGGCGGGCCGCCCCGGCGACCAGGAAGCGGCCTGGAAGGCGGCCGGTATCGACGGCTATGTCTTTGCCGGCGACGATACGCTGGCCACCGTGCGCGGCGTGCTCGGCCGGCTGGGTGTGACCGCCGGCGGTGAAGGAGACGGATGATGAGCGGGGTACCCGACTTTTCGACCCGACCGTTCGCGGCGCGCGGATCCGAAGCGGCCGCCGTGACGACCGGGGAACCGTGGACCACGCCGGAAGGGATCGAGGTCAAGACCCTCTATACGTCCGCCGATCTGCAAGGCCTCGACCATCTGCAGAGCTGGCCGGGCCTGCCGCCGTTTGTGCGTGGCCCTTATCCGACCATGTATGTCACCAAGCCCTGGACGATTCGGCAGTACGCCGGGTTCTCGACCGCCCAGGAAAGCAATGCCTTCTACCGGCGCAATCTGGCGGCCGGGCAGAAGGGCCTGTCGGTCGCCTTCGACCTGGCGACTCACCGCGGCTATGACAGCGACCACCCCCGGGTCGCCGGCGATGTCGGCATGGCGGGCGTGGCCATCGACTCGATCCTCGACATGCGCACCCTGTTCTCGGGCATTCCGCTCGATGAGATGAGCGTGTCGATGACCATGAACGGTGCCGTGCTGCCGGTGATGGCGCTCTACATTCTGGCCGCCGAAGAACAGGGCGTGGCGCCGGAGAAGCTGAGCGGGACCATCCAGAACGACATCCTCAAGGAGTTCATGGTCCGCAACACCTACATCTACCCGCCGGCGCAATCGATGCGGATCATCTCCGACATCTTCGGGTACACCTCCGAGCGCATGCCGCGGTTCAACTCGATCTCGATCTCCGGCTACCACATGCAGGAGGCCGGGGCGACGGCCGACCTGGAGCTTGCCTACACCCTGGCTGACGGCGTGCAGTACATCCGCGCCGGACGGGATGCCGGCCTCGATGTCGACCGGTTCGCGCCGCGCCTGTCGTTCTTCTGGGCGATCGGCATGAATTTCTTCATGGAGGTCGCCAAGATGCGGGCGGCCCGGCTGTTGTGGGCCAAGCTGGTCAAGCAGTTCGACGCCAAGAACGACAAGTCGCTGTCCCTGCGCACCCACTGCCAGACCTCGGGGTGGTCGCTGACCGCGCAGGACGTGTTCAACAACGTGACCCGCACCTGCGTCGAGGCTCTGGCGGCGACCCACGGCCATACCCAGTCGCTGCACACCAACGCCCTCGACGAAGCGCTGGCGCTGCCGACCGACTTCTCGGCCCGGATCGCCCGCAACACCCAGCTTCTGATCGAGCAGGAGACCGGGACCACCCGGGTCATCGATCCCTGGGGCGGGTCCTACTATGTCGAGCGGCTGACCCGCGATCTCGCCGAGAAGGCCTGGGAGCACATCCAGGAGGTCGAGAGCTACGGCGGCATGGCCAAGGCGATCGAGGCCGGAATTCCGAAGATGCGGATCGAGGAGGCGGCGGCGCGCACCCAGGCGCGCATCGATGCCGGCCGGCAGACCATCGTCGGCGTCAACAAGCACCGCATCGATGAGCCCGACAATCTGGAGATCCTGAAGATCGACAACGCCCGGGTGCGCCAGGGGCAGATCGACCAGCTCGCCCGGCTGCGCGCCGAACGCGACCAGGGCGACGTGGAGGCCCGGCTCGCGGCGCTGACCCGCAGTGCGGAGACCGGCGACGGCAACCTGCTTGCGCTGGCGGTCGATGCCGCCCGGGCCAAGGCCACGGTCGGCGAGATCAGCACCGCGCTGGAAACCGTCTGGGGCCGGCACGTGGCGGAGGTCAAGGCGATCTCCGGGGTGTATTCCAAGGAAGTGGGAGAGACCGGCGTGATCGAACAGGTTCGCAAGCTGATCGCCGAGTTCGAGGAAGCCGACGGCCGTCGACCGCGGATTCTGATCGCCAAGATGGGCCAGGACGGTCACGACCGCGGCCAGAAGGTGATCGCCACAGCTTTCGCCGATCTCGGCTTTGACGTCGACATCGGGCCGTTGTTCCAGACGCCGGCCGAGGCCGCCCGTCAGGCGGTCGAGAACGACGTTCATGTGGTCGGCGCGTCGTCGCTCGCCGCCGGCCATCTGACGCTGGTGCCGGAACTGCGCCAGGAACTGGCCAAACTGGGACGCGAGGACATCATGGTGGTGGTCGGGGGCGTGATTCCGCCTCAGGACTACGAGGCGCTGCGCCAGGCCGGCGCGGCCGCGATCTTCCCGCCGGGTACCGTGATCGCCGAGGCCGCGATCGACCTCCTGAAGAAGCTGATCGACACCTTTGGCGACGAAACCCGGGCGGCCTGAGGGCTTGGTGGCCGATTCCGCCGTGGATCCACCCCCGCCGGTCCCTCCGGTCCGGCGCCGCAGCCTGAGTGTCGACGAGTATGTCGATGGCGTGCTGTCCGGCGACCGGGCGGTTGTTGCCCGCGCGATCACTCTGGTGGAAAGCCGCAAGTCCGCCCACCGGGATCTCGCCCAGGAGATGCTGGTGCGCCTGCTGCCGCACGGCGGCAAGGCCCACCGGGTGGGCATCACCGGGGTGCCGGGGGTCGGCAAGTCGACTTTCATCGAGGCGCTGGGAACCCATCTGACCGATGTCGGCCATCGGGTCGCCGTCCTGGCGGTGGATCCGACCAGCGGGCGCACCGGCGGCTCGATTCTCGGCGACAAGACCCGAATGACCGATCTTGGGCAGGACCCGCGGGCGTTCATCCGCCCCTCACCCTCGGCCGGGACCCTGGGCGGGGTGGCGCGGGCGACCCGCGAGAGCATGGTGGTCGTCGAGGCCGCCGGCTACGACGTGGTCCTGGTCGAGACCGTCGGCGTCGGCCAGAGCGAGGTGACGGTTGCCGATATGGTCGACCTGTTTCTGGTGCTGATGCTGCCGGGAGCCGGCGACGAACTCCAGGGCATCAAGAAGGGCATCATCGAGATCGCCGATCTGCTGGTGATCAACAAGGCCGACGGTGATAACCGCGATCGCGCCGCCAAGGCGGCCCGCGAGTACAAGGCCGCCCTGCACATCATGCAGCCGGCGGATCCGGAATGGTCACCCCGGGTCCTGACCTGTTCGGCGCTGATCCGCCAGGGCATCGATGCGGTGTGGGACACCGTGCGCGAGCATCATCAGATTCTGGAGGCCGCCGGCTCCTTCGAGCGCAAACGCGCCGACCAGCAGGTGCGCTGGATGTGGGCCATGGTTCGCGACCGGCTGATCGGCGCGCTGGAGAACCATCCGTCGGTGCAGGAAGAGGCGCCCGCCCTGGCGGCGGCGGTCGCCGCCGGCGAGACCACTCCGGCGCTGGCAGCGGAACGCCTGCTGGAGGTGTTCGATCGCCGCGGTTGAAGCGGTCTAGGCCTGTTTCGCCTGTTCCCGCAGCACGAACTTCTGGACCTTGCCGGTGGAGGTTTTCGGCAGCTCGCCGAACACCACGGTCTTCGGGCATTTGAAGTGCGCCATGTTCTCGCGGGTGAAGGCGATGATGTCTTCGGCGGTGGCACTCGCGCCCGGCTTCAGGGTGATGAAGGCGCAGGGGGTCTCGCCCCACTTGTCGTCCGGCTTGGCGACGACGGCCGCCTCGAGCACCGCCGGGTGCTGGTATAGAACGCCTTCGACCTCGATCGTCGAGATGTTCTCGCCGCCGGAAATGATGATGTCCTTGGAGCGGTCCTTGAGCTCGATGTAGCCGTCCGGATGCATCACCCCGAGATCGCCGGAATGGAACCAGCCGTCGGCGAAGGCCTTGTCGCTGGCCGGCGGGTTCTTCAGGTAGCCCTTCATGACGACGTTGCCGCGCATCATGACCTCGCCCATGGTCTCGCCATCGGCCGGTACCGCCTCCATGGTCTCGGGATCGGCGACGTAGAGCCCCTCGAGCGACGGATAGCGCACGCCCTGGCGTGATTTCAGGGAGGCCTGCTCGTCGATCGGCTTGACCGACCAGTCGTCATGCCAGGCGCAGACCACCGCCGGTCCGTACACCTCGGTCAGGCCGTAGACATGGGTCACGTCGATGCCGAGCCGTTCCATCCCGGCGAGGACGGCCGCGGGGGGCGGCGAGGCGGCGGTCATCATCTGGACCTGCTGGGGGAAGTCGCGGCGCGTGTCCTCGTCGGCGTTCAGCAGCATCGACATGACGATCGGCGCGCCGCACAGGTGGGTGACGCCTTCGTCCGCCATAGCATTGTTGATCGCGCCGGCCTCGACCTTGCGCAGGCACACGTGGGTCCCGGCCTGGGCGGTGATGGTCCAGGGGAAACACCAGCCGTTACAGTGGAACATCGGCAGGGTCCAGAGATAGATCGGGTGCATCTTCATGCCCCAGACCAGGATGTTGCCGAGCGCGTTCAGGTAGGCGCCGCGGTGATGGTAGACCACGCCCTTGGGGTCGCCGGTGGTGCCCGAGGTGTAGTTCAGCGACAGCGCATCCCATTCGTCGGCCGGCCGCTGGCCCTCGAAGTCGGGATCGCCGCCGGCCAGGAAAGCCTCGTAGTCGGTGTCGCCCAGCCGTTTGCCGCCGGGCCCTTCGCTGTCGTCGACATCGATCACCAGGGGCTTGGATGTCGCCAGGGCCAGCGCCTCCTGCATCACCGGCGCAAACTCGGTGTCGGTGAGCAGGATCTTGGCCTCGCCATGGTCCAGGATGAAGGTGACCGTGGCCGCGTCCAGCCGGGTGTTGATCATGTTCAGCACGCCGCCCGCCATGGCGACGCCGTGGGCCGCCTCGACGGCCTCCGGCGTGTTGGTCAGCATGGCGGCGACGGTGTCGTTCTTGGCAATGCCGTTGGCCGCCAGGGCCGACGCGAGGCGGCGACAGCGCGCGGCGGTCTCGGCCCAGGTGTAGCGCCGCTTGCCGTGGGCGACGGCGAGCCGGTCGGGAAAGGTGGCGGCCGTGCGGTCGAGGAAACTCAACGGCGTCAGCGGCACGTAGTTGGCGGCGGTCTTGTCGAGATCGGTTTCGTAGGGGTTGGCGGTCATGCGTCTCTCCGAACAGCGATTGAACCGTAGCCGCGCCCCTACCTCGGGGCAATGTTCTGGGTAACGTTCGCAGCACGGCCTGCGGCCGATATCGCGCTTAACAAGACCGAGGTTGGCGCCCTACAGTTCCCCCAAGCAACGCACGGACCGCACAAGCGGGTCAGCAGCAGGGAGGGAGCGATGGGGCGGTTCGATGAGGTCTACGGGCGCTGGAAGGTCGATCCGCTGGGTTTCTGGACTGATGCCGCCGAACAGGTGGTGTGGACGAAGCGCTGGGACCGCGTGCTCGACGACGACAATCCGCCGTTCTATCGCTGGTTCGTCGGCGGCGAGACCAACACCTGCTACAACGCCGTCGACCGCCATGTCGACGAAGGCCGGGGCGACCAGCCGGCGATCATCTACGACAGCCCGGTCACCGACACGGTCGACACCCTGAGCTTCCGCGACCTGCAGGATCGCACGGCCCGGTTCGCCGGAGCCCTCGCCAAGCTCGGTGTCGGGTACGGCGACCGCGTCATCCTCTATATGCCGATGATCCCCGAGGCGGTGATCGCCATGCTGGCCTGCGCGCGGATCGGCGCCATCCATTCCGTCGTGTTCGGCGGGTTCGCCGCCAAGGAACTGGCGACCCGGATCGACGATGCCGCGCCTAAAGTGATCGTCAGCGCCTCCTGCGGCATCGAGGGCCAGCGGGTCATCCCCTACAAGCCGCTGCTCGACGCCGCGATCGACCTCGCGGCGCACAAGCCCGGCCACTGCATCATCAAGCAACGCCCGCAGATCGACGCCGAGATGACCGACGGCCGCGACATCCTGTGGGAGGACGCGGAGCGGGACGCGCCGGCGGCGGAGTGTGTACCGGTCAAGGCCGAGGATCCCGTCTACATCCTCTACACCTCGGGCACGACGGGAATCCCGAAGGGGGTCGTGCGGGCCACCGGCGGGCATCTGGTCACCCTGAAATGGACCATGTCGAACATCTACGGGATCGAGCCCGGAGATGTGTACTGGGCGGCGTCCGATGTCGGTTGGGTGGTCGGTCATTCCTACATCGTCTACGCCCCATTGTTCCATGGCTGCACGACGGTGGTGTACGAGGGTAAACCGGTCGGCACGCCCGACGCGGGCGCGTTCTGGCGGGTCATCAGCCAGCACAAGGTCAAGGGCATGTTCACCGCGCCGACGGCGCTCCGGGCGATCAAGAAGGAGGACCCGGACGGCAAGCTGCTGGCGCAGTACGACATGTCGAACTTCAAGGCCCAGTTCCTGGCCGGCGAACGCTGTGACCCTGACACCCTGAAATGGGCGCAGGACATGCTCAAGGTCCCGGTCATCGACAACTGGTGGCAGACCGAGACCGGATCGCCGATCGCCTCGAACTGCCTCGGCATCGAGCTTTTGCCCTTCAAGCCTGGCTCGCCGACCCGTCCGGTGCCGGGCTACGAGGTTCACGCTCTGTCGCCGGAAGGCGAGGAAATGCCGGCCGGCGAGATCGGCGCACTCGCGATCAAGCTGCCGATGGCGCCGGCGGCCCTGCCGACCCTGTGGAACAACGGCCAGCGCTTCGTCGACAGCTACATGGCGAAGTATCCCGGCTACTACCAGACCGGGGATGCCGGAATCGTCGATGAGGACGGCTACATCCACGTGATGTCGCGCACTGACGACATCATCAACGTGGCCGGCCACCGGCTGTCGACCGGCGGCATGGAGGAGGTGCTGGCCAGCCACCGTGATGTCGCCGAGTGTGCGGTGATCGGGGTGGCGGACTCGCTCAAGGGACAGGTCCCGCTCGGCTTCCTGGTGCTGAAGGACGGGGTCAACCGCGAGGACGAGGAGATCGTGCGCGAGGTCGTGCAGATGGTGCGCGAACGCATCGGCCCGGTGGCGGCGTTCAAGCAGGCGACGGTGGTCAACCGGCTGCCGAAGACCCGGTCGGGCAAGATCCTGCGGGCCACCATGCAGAAAATCGCCGACAGCGAGCCGTTCAACATGCCGGCAACCATCGACGACCCGACCATTCTGGACGAGATCGGGGAGTCGCTCGCCGGCATCGGCTACGCGCGCAAGGACTGACCCGTGCGTTTGCAGGGCCAGGTGGCAGTGGTTACCGGCGGCGCCCGTGGTATCGGGGCCGCCATCGCCGCCAGGTTCGCGCGCGAAGGTGCGAAGGTCGTTGTCGCCGATGCCGACCCGATGGCGGGGGACGACGCGGTCGGTGCGATCCGGGAGGCTGGTGGTGAGGCCCGGTTCGTGGCCTGCGACGTCACCGATCGGTCCCAGATTGCAGCGGCGCTCGACCGCACGATCGAGGCCTATGGCGGGCTCGACGTCGTCGTGGCGAATGCCGGGGTCATCCACAACACGCCGTTCCTTGAGCTCGACGATGCCACCTTCGCACGGGTTATGGACGTCAACGTCACCGGCGTGTTCCTGACCGGTCAGGAAGCGGCGCGGCGCATGGTGGCGCGGGGCACCGCCGGGCGGATCATCACCTTGGCGTCGGTGAACTCGGTGATCGCGCCGTTCGGCCTCACCGCCTACAACACCTCGAAAGGTGCCGTCGCCCAGCTGACCAAATCGATGGCCATCGAGCTGGCGGATTCCGGGATCCGGGTCAACGCCATCGGCCCTGGCAGCGTTGCCACCGACATGTTCCGGGCGGGAGTCCTGACCGATCCGCAGGCGATGGACCGGGTCGAGATGCGCACCCCGATGCGCCGGCCGGCCGATCCGGACGAGATCGCCGGGATCGCGATGTTTCTGGCCATTGATGACAGCGCCTATGTCACCGGCCAGGTGATCTACGCCGATGGCGGCCGCCTGCCCCTCGCCCAGGTCATGCGACCGCGGCCGGAGTGAGGTCGCCCTTCGACACGCCCCGGCTCACCCCGGATTAAATCCGGGGCCGGGGCTGCTCAGGGCGAGGTCTGACAAAATGACCTCGCCCTGGGCAGCCCTGAATTCAATTCAGGGCGTGTCGAAGGGCAATGCTTGGACCCGCTTGCCGTTCCAGATTGGCCCTACAGTTGCGCGCAATCAAAAGGCAAGGGTGGTGCCATCACTGCTGGAGCGCGCCATGGCACATTGCATCAACGACCTCGGGCTGCCGATCGGACAGGCCCTGCCGGACTGGACTGCCTGCCCGCGGCCGCCGAGGACGTCAATGGAAGGGCGGACCGTACGGCTCGAACCGCTCGATCCGGAGACCCATGGCGACGATCTTTGGGCGGCGTTCGCGACCGATGAGACCGGCCGGATGTGGACCTACCTGCCGGTCGGACCTTTTGCGGACCGCGCGGCTCTCGACGAGGCGCTGGCGACCTACGCGGCCAGCGCGGATCCGCTGTTCTTCACCGTGATCGATCAGGCGAGCGGGCGGGCGGTCGGGTTCGCAACCTACCTGCGGATCGATCCGCCCAACGGGGTGATCGAAGTCGGGTTCATCACCTTCTCGCCCCTGCTGCAGCGGACCACCGGGTCAACCGAGGCGATGTTCCTGATGCTGGGTCGGGTTTTCGACGAGCTCGGCTATCGCCGCTACGAGTGGAAATGCAAAGCGCTCAACGCCCCGTCCCGGGCCGCTGCGGTGCGTCTCGGGTTCCAGTACGAGGGGCTGTTCCGTCAGGCGATGGTGACCAAGGGGCACAACCGGGACACCGCCTGGTACTCGATCCTGGACAGCGAATGGCCGGCGTTGAAGACCGCCTATCAGGCGTGGCTGGATCCCGGGAACTTCGGTGCCGACGGCCAGCAGCGCCGCAGCCTGTCGGCGCTGATCGAAGATGCCAAATCGGTTACGGCAGCTCGCTGATCGACTCGAGTTGCTCCTCCGGCGGAACCTTGCGGCCACCGGCCTTCTCGATCGCGGCGTCCAGGTCCTTCTGGCTGCACAGGCCGAGGAACACCGGATGGCGCGGCGTGATGTGCGGCGAGTTCCAGTGGGTGCGGTCACGGACCTTGTTGATCGTGTCCTTCGTCGTGCCGACGAGGCGCGCGATCTGGGAGTCCTTGAGCTCCTCATGGTGCTTCAGCAACCAGGCGATGGCGTCGGGCTTGTCGCCGCGCTTGGCCACCGGGACGTATTTCGGCCCCTTGGTCCGGTCGGCCGGCTTCGGCAGATTGGACTTGGCCATGGCCAGACGGGCGTCCGGGTCGCCCTGGCAGCGGTCGATCTCCTCGCGGGTCACCTGACCGTTCTGAATCGGATCGAAGCCCTGGATGCCGCCGCTGACCTCGCCGTCGGCGATGGCCTGAACCTCGAGCACGTGCAATTCGCAGAAAGCGGCGATCTGCTCGAAGGTCAGCGACGTGTTGTCGATCAGCCAGACGGCGGTCGCCTTCGGCATGAGCGGTTGCGCCATTGTAGTCCCTCTCCTCGGGCGTCGCGTCGTATTCCTCGTCGACGGCCCTTCAGGTGTCTCTTGTTACGGGTTATCGTCGTTATATAGAGCCCGGCGCGAAACACGCAAACGCATTGTGACGCCGGACATGGCGTCGCATCACCGCTGGAGGGCGACATGATCGACCTGGAAGAACTGGAACCCGGAAAGCGCCCGAAAAAGCCCCGGGATCTGTCGAGATGGAACATCGAGGACCTGGAAGACTACATCCAGGCGATGGAGGCCGAGATCGAGCGGGCGCGGGCCATGATCGAACAGAAGAACGGGGTGGCGGACGCGGCCAACGCGCTTTTCAAGTCGTGATCACCGTGGTTCCGATCGCGTGTTTTTGACGGATTCTGCATCGGTGCGTCAAATGTCGACTTGACGTTGTTGCGGCACCTCGATAGCGTCCCTCCCAAGCAAGTTGGGCAGGGAGCTCACAGCGAAAGATTCGGGCGGGGTCGCGCGGGCGCGGCCCCGTAACCGTTTGAGCTAACAGTGTTTTTTCTCGCAATGACCGAACAGCCTGTCCGCCGCTTAACGCGCTCGGCGAAGCGGCTGCGCTGGGTCGTGTCAAAGGGTCGGCGATTGACGTAGTGTGCCGGAAATTCCGGCGGTTCTTCGCGGCCGGCACACAAGGAGGGGATCAGATGAGCTCCGACGGGAACGTATACGGCTTCGACACCCTGAGCCTGCATGCCGGCCAGCAGCCTGACCCGGCGACCGGTGCCCGGGCGGTGCCGATCTACCAGACGACATCCTATGTCTTTCGCGATGTCGAGCACGCGGCCTCGCTGTTCAACCTGGAACGCGCGGGCCACATCTATTCGCGGATTTCCAACCCCACCGTGGCGGTGCTGGAGGAGCGGGTCGCGGCGCTCGAAGGCGGCGTCGGGGCGGTGGCGACCGCCAGCGGGCATGCCGCCCTGGTGCTCGCCATCACGACCCTGATGGGCCAGGGGGGCCATATCGTCTCGTCCTCGGCGCTGTACGGCGGCAGTCACAATCTCTTCAGCCATACGCTGCCCCGCTTCGGCATCGAAACCACCAAGGTGCACCCGCGCGACCTGGACGGCTTTCGCAAGGCGATTCGCCCCGAGACCCGATTGCTGTTCGGCGAGACCATCGGCAACCCCGGGCTCGAGGTCATGGACATCCCGGCGATGGCGGCGATCGCCCACGAGGCGGGCATCCCGTTGCTGGTCGACAGTACCTTCGCCACGCCGCATCTGTGCCGGCCGATCGATCATGGCGCGGATATCGTCATGCATTCGGCAACCAAATGGCTGGGCGGGCATGGTGTCGCGCTGGGCGGAGTCCTGGTCGACGGCGGCACCTTCGATTGGGCCGGGTCGGACAAGTTCCCGACCCTGACCGAGCCCTATGCCGGCTATCACGGCCTGACCTTCGCCGAAGAGTACGGACCGCAGGCGCTGCTGATGCGGGCGCGCGCCGAGGGTCTGCGCGACTTCGGCGCGTCCATGAGCCCGGCCAACGCGTTCCACATCCTGCAGGGCATCGAGACCCTTCCCCTGCGGATGGACCGGCATGTTGCCAACACCCGGGCGGTGGTCGACTTCCTGGCCTCGGCGGACGAGGTTGCCTGGGTCAGTCACCCGGACCTCGACAGCCACACCGACCATGCGATCGCCCGCAGGCTGCTGCCCAAGGGCTCGGGCTCCATGATCGCCTTCGGGATCAAGGGCGGCCGCGAGGCCGGCCGGGTGTTCATCGAACGCCTGCGTCTCTGGTCGCATCTCGCCAATGTCGGCGACGCCAAATCCCTGGTTCTGCATCCCGCGAGGACGACCCACCAGCAGCTCGACGCCGAGACCATGAAGGCGGCCGGGCTGACCGAGGATTTGGTCCGGTTGTCCGTCGGCCTCGAGGATCCGGGCGATCTGGTCCAGGATCTGCGCCAGGCGCTGCGCGCGGCCGCGCGGGCGACCACCGTCAAGCTTGCCGGAGCGGCCGGCGGATGAAGGTCGAGGTCGATGGCGGAAGTGCGTTCGCGGCAACCGGCGGCCGGCCGTTCGACCCGGCCCGTCCTGCCCTCGTCTTCGTGCACGGGGCCGGCATGGACCACACCGTGTGGACCTTGCAGACCCGCTATTTCGCCCACCACGGCTGGTCGGTTCTGGCGGTCGACCTGCCGGGCCACGGGACCAGCGCCGGGCCGGCGCTCGAAAGCGTCGAGGAGATGGGGGCATGGGTCCGGCGGGCGGTGACGGCAACCGGCGCCGAGCGAGCGGCCTATGTCGGCCATTCCCTGGGGGCCCTTGTTGCCCTCGAGGCCGCGGCGGCTGACGACAAGGCGGTCGCGCTGATCATGCTGGGGGCCGCGGCAACCATGCCGGTCAATCCGGCGCTGCAGTCAGCCGCTGAATCAGGCGATCACGGGGCCGTCGAATCGATGATCGGATGGGGGGTCGGACGCCCGTCCCAGATCGGCGGCAACCGGGCCCCGGGATCCTGGGTGGCAGGGGCCGGGTTACGAGTCCTTGAGCGCGGCCTGAGCGGACCGCTGGCGGTCGATCTGAAGGCGTCCAACGACTATGCGCGGGCGGCGGAGACTGCCTCGGAGGTCCGGTGCCCGGTGTTGGTTGTTGCCGGAGACGATGACCGCATGGCCCCGGTCCAGGGCGCGCGGGCGCTGGTTGACCTGTTCGCCGATGCCCGCCTCAGCCTGCTGGACTCAACCGGCCATATGATGTCGATCGAGCGCCCCGACGAGACCCTCGACACCTTGCGGGACTTCCTCAAGTCGCAGGCGGCAGGGCAGGCGGCATGACGGGCAATGCGGAGGGGCCGGAGGATCCGACGCGGGCCGATTTCCGCCATTTTCTCGAGATCCCGACCCGCTGGATGGACAACGACGTCTACGGCCACGTCAACAACGTCGAGTACTACTCGTTCTTCGACACCGTCGTGAACCACTACATGATGGCCGAAGGGGGACTCGACTACCTGGACGGGTCCGTCGTCGGCTACGTGGTCGAAACCAAGTGTTCCTATCGCCGCCCGATCGCTTTCCCGGACATCGTCGAGGCGGGCGTTCGGGTCCGGCGAATCGGCTCGTCGTCCGTGACCTACGAGGTGGGCCTGTTTCGCAAGGGCCAGGAAGAGGTCTGCGCTTTCGGCTATTTCGTCCACGTCTATGTCGACCGGGTGACCAATCGGCCGACGGCGATCCCGGCCCAGGCGCGCCGGGCGATGGAAGCGATCGCCGCGGACTGAGGGCGCCTGAGGCTTCGGTCTCCAACGAAGAGGGCCGGCTCCAGGCGGAACCGGCCCGTGCGAAGTCACTCAGTGAGTGGTTCAGGCGGCCGCGGTGCCTTCGAGGCGCTTGGCTGCACCGGCGATTTCGACCTTGCGGGGCTTCTTCTCCTCGGGAACCTCGCGCACGAGGTCGACATGGAGGAGCCCGTTCTCGACCGCCGCCCCGACGACCTTGATCGTCTCGGCGAGCTGGAACCGGCGATCGAACGCGCGGGTCGCGATGCCGCGATGCAGGAAGTTGCGCTTGGCCTCTTCCTCGCGGGCCTCGGTCCGCCCGGAGATGGTCAGGGTCGTGTCCTCGACGGTGATGTCGAGATCGCCCTCGCCGAACCCGGCGACCGCCATGGTGATCCGGTAGTCGTCTTCACCCAGCTTTTCGATGTTGTAGGGGGGATAAGCCGGAGCGCTGGCGCCATCCGCCGAGCGCATCACGTCGTCCATGAGACGCGCCATCCGGTCGAAACCGACCGTAGACCGGAACACCGGAGAGAAATCAATCGTACGCATGCCACATCCTCCTAAGAAGCGATATGTCGTGTCTGTGGCCCGCCATTTCGGCCGGACCTGGTACCCGGGTCCCGCTCATCGGCAACCCGGTAGCCAAGACATGGGAATCCGATTTTTTGCATTCAAGTGATTTAGACGGGTTGGCGAATCCCCTCCGAGCCTCCATACTTGTTTTGATGGCGGAACAAATTAACCATTTTGATGGGCAGGCCACCATTCCCTTTCTGGATGGTCCCTATCGCGAAGTTCTCGACCTTTTGGAGCAGGCGCGGCGCCATGCCGTTCTGCGCACCTTGCCACACCGTCGACCGTCGAACGCCAACGGATCGGACGGGATCAGGCGGGCCAAGCTCAGCTGCGAGGCGCTGCGGATCACGAGCCGGCTGTCCCAGTGCCTGGCGTGGCTGATGGTGCAGAAAGCGATCAATGCGGGTGAGCTGCCCCCGGAAGCGGCCCTGGATCCCGACAAGCGGCTAGACGGCAAGGAAGTCTGCGAAGTGCCCGGCGCCGAAGATGATCCAGAAGTGCCGCCGGAGCTGCGGAACCTGCTGGTCCGCAGCCGCCACCTCTACGAACGGGTGGCGCGCCTCGACAACCGGCTGGCGGAGCAGGCTCGAGTGGTCAACTGAGCCGGCCCAAGGTGCCCAAGGCGCGACCCGGAGACCGCGGCGGCAGGTCCTCAAACGCAAAAACGGCGGCCCGAGGCCGCCGTTCGCGTATCTGATCCTGGATCAGGCTCTCAGATGCCGAGACCACCGAAACGCTTGTTGAAGCGCGCGACCTGACCACCGCTGTCGACGATGCGGTGCTGACCGGTCCAGGCCGGGTGCGACTTGGAGTCGATCTCGAGCTTCAGAACCGCGCCCGGCTCGCCATAGGTCGAGCGGGTCGTGTACTCGGTGCCGTCGGTCATCACGACCTTGATCTCGTGGTAGTCGGGATGGATATCGGCCTTCATCGGGTCACTCCCGTTGGATCGCAGCCCGGCGCGGCCGGGAACCAAGTTCGAAAATCAGAGGCGGGTAGATACCCGAAGCGCCAGCCGAACGCAAGAGAGTCGAACGCAAAAGACAAGCGGGCGGAACGGGCGTTCGATCGGGTGCGCGACAATCACCGCTGGGTCAGCTTGAGTTCGATCCGGCGGTTGCGGTCGAGATCCGCCGGGTCGATCGGTTGGAACTCGCCGAAACCCGTCGCCGAGAGCCGCTCCGGCGGAATGCCCCGCGCGATCAGGAACTCGACGACGGAGATCGCCCGCGCCGCCGACAGCTGCCAGTTGTTGGCGAACTGCTCGTTGAAGATCGGAATGGTGTCGGTATGCCCTTCGATCTGGAGGATCCAGTTGATGTCTTCCGGAATCCGGGTCGAGATATCGGTCAGAGCGGTCGCCAGCTGCGCCAGGGTCAGTTCACCCGCCGTCCCGATGTCGGCGGAGCCGGAGCCGAACAGGACCTCCGACTGGAAGACGAAGCGGTCGCCGACGATACGGATGTCCTGGCGCCCGGCGAGAACGTCGCGCAGCCGACCGAAGAACTCGCTGCGGAAGCGGGCCAGTTCCTGAACCTTGGTGGCAAGTGCCGCGTTCAGGCGCCGCCCCAGATCGACGATCCGGGCCTTCTGTTCTTCGTTTTCGCGCTCGGAGATCTCGAGGGCGACCTCGATCCGCGCCAGTTGCTGCCGCAAGGCCAGAATCTGGGCGTTCAGAAGCTCGATCTGTTGCTGGGCCTCGCTGGAGACGGTGCGCTCGCTCTCCAACGCCCCTTCGGTGGTCTTCAGTTCCGACAGCAGCTCTTCCAGCCGGATGTCGCGCTGCTCGAGCTCGGTCTGGGCGAGCAGCGTGCGTTCGCGTTCATCGGCCAGCCGGGCTTCCAGTTTCCGGCTGGTGTCGCGTTCGGCGGCGAGACTGGCGACCAGTTCGCTCACCCGGGTCTCGGTGTCTTTCAGGTCTTCGCGCAGTTCGGCGCGTTCCTCGAGCAGGGCGGTGCGCTCTTCGGACAGGGCGTCGCGTTCCTCGATCAGCGCGGCCCGGGCGGCGACCAGGGTTGCCACCTCGGCCTCCAACTCCGAGCGGACCGTGCGCAGGGCATCGATGTCGCGGCGCAATCGCTTAAGGTCGCGCAGCTGGAGTTCGATGGTCTCCCGGTTGGCCTCGATCACCGTCAGCGCGTTGTCCAGATCGGCGCTGAGCGCGTCGCGTTCGGCGGTCGCGATCCGCATGGTTTCCTCGACCTCAGAGAGCTTTCCGAGCAGAGCATCGCGCTCCTGCAGAACTTCGAGCAGGCGGGCATCTACGCCGCGCCGCGCGGTTTCCAGATCCTCGATCCGGCCCTGGAGAACGGCCCGTTCCCGCACCAGGTCGGCCAGCCGCGACTCCAGCACCGCCTGGGCGTCGGTCAACCGGTCGACCTGGGCGGTCAGCCGGTCCCGTGTCGACAGCGAGGTCTGGAGCTCGGCGGAGAGCTGCGCGACCGTCACGCGCAGCTCCGCGTTGGCTTCCCGTTCCAGGGAGAGCAGATCGGTCAGTTCGCTCACCTGCTGCGCGAGCCGCGCGAGGGTCTCGTCCTTACCGGAGAGGATCTGGGTCAGATAGAACTGGGCGACGATGAAGATCATCAGCACGAAGATGATGACCATCAGCAGCGACGCGAGCGCGTCGACGAAGCCGGGCCAGGTGTTGGTGTCGCGGTTGCGGCGGCGGACGAGGGCTGACATGCCGGCGCCCTAGCGCTCGTCCTCGGCCAGTGCCGCGATGGTCCGGGCCACCAGGCGGATTTCGCCGCGCAGCTCTTCGATCATCTGAGCCCGGCCGGTGCCGGCATCCTCCAGCAATCGCGCCATATAGGCTTCGATGTTGCGCAGATGGCTGCGGACGATCTCGTCGCGACCGCCACCACTGGCGTCGGCGATGCGGTTCAGGGCGGGCCGGATTTCGTCCTGAACGCTGGCCAGCCGGCGCAGCAGATCCCGGTCGCTTTCCAGCCGGTCCGACAGGTCGCCAAGCCGCTCAACCAGGGCCACCATCGCAGCATTGGCACTGCGTCTGTCGTCCTCGCCACGGGCCATGATGCGCTGGAGTTTGTCCAGGGATTCGGCCGTCTGCTCCATCAGCGCCTGTTGGAAGGCGGTCGCCGAATGCTCACCCTCGCCGATCAGGGATCCGCCGGAAAGTCGGGTGAAACTCGACAGCCACTCTTCAAGTTCGTTGTAGAACCGGTTCTGTGCCTTACCCAGTTGCAGGTCGAGAAAACCGAGAATCAGCGACCCCGCCAACCCGAACAGCGAAGACGCGAAGGCCGTCCCCATGCCCTGCAGCGGCGACTGAAGACCCGACTTCAACTCCCCGAACACGGTGCCGAGGTCGCCGCTCTCGATGGTCAGGCCGTTGATGACGTCGCTCACCGCCCCAACCGTCCGCAGCAGACCCCAGAACGTGCCGAGCAGGCCCAGAAAGATCAGCAGCCCGATCAGGTAGCGCGAGATGTCACGGGATTCCTCGAGACGGATGCTGATGCTGTCGAGCAGCGACCGCAGGGACATTGCCGACAGGCTGCCTTGCCGGCCGCTCGACTGACGTTCTCCGAGCAGGGTGGCAACCGGCGCCAGCAGGCTGGGCGCACGCTGCACGGACATTCCCGGGCTCTGGGAGCGCAGCGATTCGATCCAGGCGGCTTCGGGGGCCAGCAGGAAAACCTGCTGGAAGACAAAAGCGATGCCTATCAGCGCAGCCGCCAGGATGACCCCGTTCAGCGCCGGGTTGGCTATGAAGGCATCGATCAGCGGCGCATGCAGCAGGCCGGCGACGATGAGAACCGCCACCAAAAAGAGGATCATCCTGACCAGATAGCGCCGCGGATCGGTCACTGCTGCCCTTTCTTGGCCTGTGCGGACGTGTCCCGACGGCGGGAGGGCCGACGGGCGTTGGGGTTATCGCTGGATGACAACCACGTCGACGCGGTCCGGCGGACCGCCATCGGCACGATTCCCAAGGGCCCGGACGTCCATGCGTGTGCTTGCGACCTCACGGTCGATTAGGTAGGCGCGGACCGCCAATGCGCGCGACAGCGACAGTCGACGGGCCTTGTTCGCACCGTCCTGGTCGCCATCGGCGTAGGCCAGCAACTGGATGCGAACGGAATCGTCCTGCTTCAAGCGGTCGACGATACCGTCCAGGTCTCCCGTTGCCGCATCGGGCAGCTGCGACTGACCGCTCGGAAACGCGATCCGGACAAGGTCACCCGCAGCACCTTGATCGGCCGGCGCGGGCGCGGGTGCGGGCGGCGGCGCGGCCGGCGCACTGGCAACCTGGCGCGGCGGTTCCGGTGCCGGTTTGGGGGCCGGTTGAGGCGATGCGGGGGCCGGGGCCTTGGCGGTCTCAGTCTGATCGACGCTCGGCGGCGGCGGTGGTGGGGCCGGCACGCTGGACGCCGGCGGGATTGCCGGTGGCGGCGGCGGTGCCGGGGCGGCGGCCGGCGCGCGGGCCGCCGGGGCGGCCGCGGGCGGCTGCACAACGGCAACGACCGGCCGGCGCGCGGTCTGCGGCTGTTGGATCAGCGCCTGGACTTCCGGCGGTGGGGCTGCATAGCGCGGCGCATCCGGACGCCGCAGAAAAGCCGGCGCCGGCGCGGCGCCGCCCGTGGCGGCAACCGGCGCCCCGCCCGCAAAGCCACCGCGGAGCATGTCTGCGACGTTCGGCGGGCCGCCAAATCCATCGAGAACGCTGAGGTCGACGATCACATTCGGATCGCTATCAACATAGGAACTGATGGCCTGGGCGCGGGCATCGAGGGGTCCGCTCGCAGCGGCGACGGCGGCGGCGATCAGCGTCAGAGCATAGTGCGCACGAAATCCCCGCATCATTCCTCCCGAACCAGCGTGTTACAGCGGTTATACCAAAGGAGGTGACGGGCACAACAGCGTGGCGCCGCCCCGGCGGACGGACAACCTTGAAATGCAGCGGGTTAGCCCGGTTTGGCGTCGCGCAACAGTTTCAGGAACGGGGCATGGAGCTGGTCGTTGGCAGCGACCACGTTGCCCGACTCAAACACCTCGGAGCGCCCTGCGGTGTCAGTGGCATAGCCGCCCGCCTCCCGCACCAGCAGCAGGCCGGCGGCAATGTCCCAGGGATTCAGCTTCATTTCCCAGAAGCCCTCGTAGCGTCCCGAGGCCACCCAGGCGAGGTCCAGCGCCGCCGCGCCGAATCGCCGGACACCCGCGGTCTGGCTCATGACCGCGCGCTGCTGGGCCAGAAACAGGTCGTGATCCCCGCCGAGCCCGGTCACCGGGATGCCGGTGGCGAACACGGCGTCCTGCATCGAGCGCCGCGCCGATACCCGCAGGCGGCGGTCGTTGAGATAGGCGCCCTGGCCCTTCTCGGCCCAATAGAACTCGTCGGTCAGCGGCTGGTAAATTCCGCCGGCGATGACCTCGCCCTTCTCCTCCAGCGCGACCGAGATGCAGAAATGCGGGATGCCGTGGAGGAAGTTGAGGGTCCCGTCCAGCGGGTCGACGATCCAGCGCTGCTGGTTCGGATCGCTGCCGGCGATCTCCCCGGATTCCTCCATCAGGAAGCCGTATTTCGGCCGGGCGTGGGACAGCTCTTCGCGCAGAACCTTCTCGGCCTTGTGGTCGGCGGTCGACACGAAATCCGCCGGGCCCTTTTTGGAGACCTGCAGGTTCTCGACCTCGCCGAAGTCTCGGCGGAGGCCACGGGACGCCTTCTGACAGGCCTTGAAGACGACGTTGTACAGCGCCGAACGGACGGCCATGACTGTGTTCCTCGATATCTGGCGCCGACCGGTCGTTGACCGGCAGGCGGTGCGTCGCGGCGGTCGGCTAGTGGTCTGATCTAAACGTTTGGTACCCAAACGTTTCGTGAATCAGCCCACATATTAAGTAGCATTGTGGGGCGATTCACCGAACGGATGGGACTCATCCGTTCGGATCGCACCACTAGTCCTTGGCGCGCTCGACGTAGCTGGTGTCTTCCGGCTTCACGACGATCCGGGTTCCGGCCTCGATGTGCGGCGGGACCAGAACCTTGACGCCATTCTCCAGCACCGCCGGCTTGTAGGACGAGGATGCGGTCTGACCCTTCACCACGGCATCGGCCTCGACCACCGTCATCACGACGGTGTCGGGCAACTGAACCGACAGGGGTTCCTCTTCGTAGGATTCGATTTGAACCGTCATGCCGTCCTGAAGGAATGCCTTCTGGTCGCCGATCATGTCGTCGTTGATCGCGATCTGCTCGAAGGTCTCGCTGTCCATGAAATGCAGCTGGCCGTCGTCTTCATAGAGGAAGGTCGCGGCGCGCTGTTCGAGGCGGACCCGCTCGACCTGCTCATCGGCCCGGAAGCGCTCGTTGAGCTTCGTGCCGCTGCGGATGTCCTTCATCTCGACCTGGTTGAAGGCACCGCCCTTGCCGGGTTTGACGGCCTGGGTCTTGGTGACGACCCACAGGCGGTTCTGGTGCTCGACCACATTGCCGATGCGCACGGCGTTGCCGTTGATCTTCATAGGATGTCGTCCATAACTTCGAGGTGGCGACCTGGAGGTAGCTCCGGAAACGCCGGGGCTTTTATCAGGCCGCGCCGGGAGTGTCCACGCCGAGGCGCCGGTCCCAGCTGAGGATGAACCGGCAGGCGGGCGCGCCCATGGCCTCGCAGGCGGTCTCGCGCACCCGGGCATGGCGGTGCACCAGCGCCTGGAACAGCCGGGAGAAGGTTGCCGCATAGTAGTCGCAGACCGGATGGTTGGCCGGGACGGCTCGCCCGATGGGCGCGCCGCGGAGCTCGATCTCCACCGGCTGCGCCAGGCGGTAGGAGAAGGTCCCGCCGCCGACGAAGGTCCAGGCGTTGCGGGCGATCGCGGCCAGCAGAATCCGTGCCGCCAGACGGGCCGGCAGAACCCGCAACAGCAGCTGGACCGGCTTCGGGATCCGATGGGCCAGCAGGTAGTCGGCCGTGCGGCGGCCGGCGTCGTCGGCGATGGCTGCGGCGTGCGCGGGGTCCAGGCTGGTCCTCAGTGCGTGGTGCAGGGCGATCGCCTCGCCCTCGTCGACCATGGTGTCGGGCGGCTCGGCCCAGCGGTTCGACAACCCGGCGCGCTCGAACAGCCGGCGGGCGGCGACCCGGCCGATCCGATCGCCGGCCGCCGCCGCGATCTGGATGATCGCATTCGGTCCGATCCGGGCACCCGCACCGGTCGCCCGGTATGCGGCGGACCCGGCCACGGCCTATTCGGCCGGAACCGAGGGCGCTCGGGCTTTGTCGCGCACAACCTCGCGGGAGGCCGCGGGTACCGACGGCAAGTCGATGTCGTCCATCTGCTCGGTGCCGCCGCCGCAGGCCATGATCTTGGCCTGGGTATCGCCCTTGATCCTGCGGTTATGCTTGGCCTTCCAGTCACTGCCGGCATCGCTGGCCCGGCGCCGGTTCGTATCGAAGGCGAAGTCGACCTTGCCCTTGGACTGGGGCCCCCAGTAGTTCACCCGCCCGAGGTCGTAGAACGTGCGCTCGAAGCCGGCTTTCAGGAACGCCTTCAGGCAGCCCAGCAGGTAGCGACGCCGGTCGCCGGTGCCGGCCCAGGGGTAGGAAAACAGCGCCTTATGCGAATAGAACCGCCGGTAGTTGTGCATCACCCGGTCCAGCAGCTCGGCGCGGTCCATCGCCTCGGGTTTGATGATCGGCGTGACGAAATTGTACTTCTCGTAGTCGAAGATCTCGACCTTGTCGCCGAGGTCCTTGAACAGGTCCGAGAAAGGCCAGGGCGTGTACATCGCCCAGTTCGCGAGGTCCGGTTTCCAGTCCATCGCCATGCGGTAGGTCTCTTCGAGGGTTTCGCGCGTCTCGTTCTCGAGCCCGACGATGAACTGCGCCTCGACGACAATCCCGGCCTCGCGCAGCAGCCGGACCGCCTTCTTGTTCTGGGCGACGGTGGTTTCCTTGTGGAAGCGGTAGAGCTTCAGCTGGGCGGCCGCTTCGGTGCCGAGCGAGACGTGGATCAGCCCGGCCTTGCGGTACAGCGGCAGCAGTTCCTCGTCGCGCAGAATGTCGGTGACACGGGTGTTGATGCCCCATTGGATTCCGAGGCCGCGCTCGATCAGTTCCTCGCAGAACGCGACGAACTTCTTGCGATTGATGGTCGGTTCCTCGTCGGCGAGGATGAAGAAGCCGACATCATGCTCGCGCATCAGGGTCTCGATTTCGTCGACCACCTTCTTCGGGTCGCGGATCCGGTAGTCGCGCCAGAACTTCCATTGCGAGCAGAAGCTGCAGGTGAACGGATAGCCGCGGGCCATGTTCGGGATCGCCACGCGCTTGCCGGTCGGGATGTAGATGTACTTGTCCCACTCCAGCAGGCTCCAGTCGGGAACGACCGCGTCGAAGTCCTTCACCGTCGGCGCCGCCGGGGTGGCGACGATCTGCTCGCCGTCACGGAAGGCGAGCCCTTTGATGTCGTTCCGGTTGGCTGGCCAGTAGCCGTGGTCGATTGATCGGACCAGGTCAACGAAGATCTCTTCGCCCTCGCCGCGCACGATGGTGTCGATCCACGGCGCCTCGGAGAGGACCTGCTGGTACATGAAGGTTGCATGGATGCCGCCGAGCACCGTGACCGTATCCGGGTGCACTTCCTTGGCGATCTCGAGCAGACGCTCGGCCTTGTAGATGGAGGGGGTGATGGCGGTCGAGCCGACCACGTCCGGCTTCTCTTCGACCAGCATCGCGCGGACGTCGTCATCGCAGAGATGATTGGTCATCGCGTCGATGAACCGGACGTCGGTGTAGCCGGCGACCCTCAGCGCGCCGGAGATGTAGGCGACCCGCGCCGGCGGCCAGTTGCCGGCGATCTCCGCGCCGCCTGAGTGGTAGTTCGGATGGATCAGCACGATCCGCATGGCACCCTCCCTGACACATCCGCCACTGGCATCCGACGCCGGCGTTCGACGCCGGGTGCGCGAGCGTCAAGTAAACCGTACAGAGTTGATAGTCAGCTAGAATTGACACAGATCAACCCTCCTGGATGAGCGCAATTCGCTTTGGTTAGCGTTTTGGTGTAAGCTCTTCATCAGACGCGGAAAAAACCATGGCGACGGGGAGAGCGGCATGGAGGCATTCGCTGCGGATGGATTGACCCGCCAGAGCTTGACGGTCCTGGCGGATGCGACGGCGGAAGTGCTGGGACGCGGGATGGTCTACCAGGCCATTCTCGACCTCGCCGAGCGCGGTAACGAGACCAAATTCGTTCAGGTGCGGGAGTTGTTCGACGCCCAGGAGCTCGGTGATCGCGTGCGCATTCGCGACCACGCGATGGAAGCACTGGGTGAGGGCGATTCCGGGCCCCTCGACGACACGGTCGACATGCATCAGGACGCGGACGCGTACTTCCCGAAAGTCATGGGGTCCTGACGCCCCGCCGCCACGAAGGGCAGTAGCGCCTCGGCCCTTCGTACCCTCAGCCGAGGGCGGCGTCGAACGCCTTAATTCCAGCGGCCGGTCCCTCGGGGTGGTTCCAGACGGCGCCGATGACCGCCAGAAAATCGGCGCCGGCGTCCACCAGCGGGCGGCAGTTATCGGCCGTGATGCCCCCGATCGCCACGCTGGGCACGGTCATCATCTGGCTCCACCATTGCAGAATCTCGAGCGGCGCCGGGGTGGTGTTGTCCTTGGACCCGCTGCCGAAGAACGCGCCGAAGGCGACATAGTCGGCGCCGGCCTCGCCGGCTTCCATGGCGAGGTGACGGCTGGCCTTGCAGGTCACGCCGATCATCGCCCCTGGACCCAGCAGCCGGCGGGCCTCGCCATATGGGGAATCCTCCTGGCCGACATGGCAGCCGTCGCAGCCGCTGCGTACGGCGAGATCTGGCTGGTCGTTCATCAGCACCGGCACGCCCCGGCCATGGGCGACCGGCAGGATCGCCTCGGCCGCGTGCAGAATGGTGTCGTCGTCAACGTCCTTTAGGCGGACCTGCAGACAGGCCACCGCTCCGGCGTCGAGCGCCTCGCCCAGCCGGTCGCAGAACGCCGCCACGTCGTCGAGACGCGGCGGCGTGATCAGATAGAGTTCGGCCGCCATTTCGCTACCGGTGCCCCGAGGCCGTGCGGTTCAGGTCAGCTCCGGCCCTTGTAGATGTCGATGATCTTGTCGAGCATGGCGAGCGCCTCGTCGCGCGGCCGCTGGAAGGTGTTGCGGCCGATGATCGAGCCGTTGGCACCGCCCTGGTAGAGGCCGCGGATCTCGTCGAGGATACCGTCCAGGTCCTTCGCCTCGCCGCCGGAAAAGACGACGATCCGCCGGCCTTCGAAAGAGGCCTGCATGACATGGGCGACCCGTTCGGCCAGGGTCGCCGTCGGGATCCCGGTGCTCTCGTAGGACTTGCGGGCGGCCTCCAGGCCGATGCCGGCCTTCGGCGGCTTCACCTTGATGATGTGGGCACCCATCAGCGCCGCCATGTGTGCGGCATAGGCTGAGATGTCGACCGCGGTTTCGGCTTCCTTCGCCAGACCGCCGCCGCGCGGATACGACCACATCACCACGGCGAGGCCGACGGCCTTGGCCTCCTCGGCCATCTCGCGGATCTGGCCCATCATGTCGAACTGGGCGTCGGAGCCGGGGTAGATGGTGAAGCCGATCGCCGAGCAGCCGAGCCGCAGCGCATCACCCACGGACCCGGTGATCGCCTGGGTCGGGGCGTCCTTGTCCCGGGCCAGGCTGTTCGAGGAGTTGACCTTGAGAATGGTCGGGATGGCGCCGGCGAAACTGTCGGCCCCGGCCTCCAGCATGCCGAGTGGGGCGGCATAGGCCGACAGACCGGCATCAATCGCCAGCTTGAAGTGGTAGTGCGGGTCATAGGCCGCGGGGTTCGGCGCGAAGCTGCGGGCCGGGCCGTGTTCGAAGCCCTGGTCGACCGGCAGGATCACCAGCTTTCCGGTGCCGCCGAGCTTTCCCTGCATCAGGATGCGCGCCAGATTGGCCTTGGTTCCCGGACTGTCGCTCTCGTAGTTGTCCAGGATCTTCTTGACCCTCTGGGTGATCTTCATCGCAATCGTCCTCCCGGCTCGCGGATCAGAGGGTTTTCGCCACCGCCGACGTCGTGTCGAGCATGCGGTTCGAGAAACCCCATTCGTTGTCGTACCAGGACAGCACCCGCACCATCTTGCCGTCGATCACCTGAGTCTGGCCGAGGTCGAAGGTCGAGGAATGGCTGTCGTGGTTGAAGTCGCTGGACACCAGCGGCGCGTCGTTGGTGCCGAGAATGCCTTTCAAACGGTTGCCGTTGGCGGCCTCGACGATCGCCGCGTTGACCTCCTCGACCGTGGTCTCGCGCTTCGGCACGAACTTGAAGTCGATCAGGCTGACATTGGCGGTCGGCACGCGGATGGCCGTCCCGTCGAGTTTCCCGGCCAGTTCCGGCAGCACCAGGCCAACCGCTTTGGCCGCACCCGTCGAGGTCGGGATCATCGACTGGGCCGCCGCCCGCGAGCGGTGCAGATCCTTGTGCAGGGTATCGAGGGTCGGCTGGTCGCCGGTGTAGGCGTGGATGGTGGTCATGTAGCCATGCTCGACGCCGATCGCCTCGTTGAGGACATAGGCGACCGGGGCCAGGCAGTTGGTCGTGCAGGAGGCGTTGGAGACGACCGCATGCTCGGCGGTGAGTTGGTCGTGGTTGACGCCGTACACCACGGTCAGGTCGGCACCGGTCGCAGGTGCGGAGATGATCACTTTCTTCGCACCCGCCTCGAGGTGCTTGGCGGCCTGTTCACGCTTGGTGAAGATGCCGGTGCACTCGAGCACGATATCGACCCCGAGGTCGGCGTGCGGCAGGCTGGCGGGATCGCGTTCCGCGGTGATCTTGATCGGGCCAAGGCCGATGTCCATCCAGTCGTCGCCGGTGGTCACCGTACCGGGGAAGCGGCCGTGGACGGTGTCGTAGCGGAACAGATGGGCATTGCTCTCGACCGGGCCGAGGTCATTGACCAGCACCACTTCGAGATCGTCGCGCTTGGCTTCCCAGAGCGCGCGCAGCACCAGGCGGCCGATCCGCCCGAACCCATTGATCGCAACCTTCGTGGCCATTTTGTCCTCCTGAACGGTGTCTTGCGTTGACGCCCGACAGGGCGCCGATATCAGTGTGCGGCGGTCACAGGCGGGCGCGAACCGCCCCCGCGACGGAGTCCGGCGTGATGCGGAAATGCGGATACAGATCCTGGTACGGCGCCGATTCGCCGAAGCTGGACATGCCGACGAACGCGCCGTCCACGCCGATCAGCCGGTCCCAGCAGGACCGGATGCCGGCCTCGACGACAACCCGCACGACGTCGCCGAGAACGTCAGCCTGGTACTCGGCGTCCTGCTCCAGGAACAGCTCGATCGAGGGCATCGACACCACGGCGGCGCGGATCCCGTCCTTCGCCAACAGATCGCGGGCGGTCATGGCGATCTCCACCTCGCTGCCGGAGGCGATCAGGGTCGCCTGACGCGGGCCGTCGGCGTCGCGCAGGATATAACCGCCGCGCGCCGACAGGTTCTCGTCGCGATGTTCGTCGCGCACCACCGGCAGGCCCTGACGGGTCAGGGCCAGCACGCTCGGTCCGGTGACCCGCTGCAAGGCGATCTGCCAGGCCTCCGCCGTCTCCACCGCGTCGGCCGGCCGCAGCACGGCCAGGTTGGGGATCGCCCGCAACGCGGCCAGATGCTCGACCGGCTGGTGGGTCGGGCCGTCCTCGCCAAGGCCGATGCTGTCATGGGTCATCACGAAGATCGTCCGGATCCCCATCAGCGCGGCCAGTCGGATCGACGGCCGGCAGTAGTCGGTGAACACCAGGAACGTACCACCGTAGGGCACCACGCCGCCGTGCAGGGCAAGGCCGTTCATGGCGGCGGCCATGGCATGCTCTCGCACCCCGTAATGGATGTAGCGGCCGGAGAAGTCGTTCCGGTTCAGGATTCCGAGATCCGCGGTCTTGGTGTTGTTGGAACCGGTCAGGTCCGCCGACCCGCCGAGCAGTTCGGGGAACACCGGCGCGATCACCTCAAGCGCCTTCTGGGAGGCAACCCGGGTGGCGATCTTCGGAGCATCGGCGCTGGTCGCCTGCTTATGGGCCACAATGGCGCTGGCCAGGTCGGTCGGCAGGGCGCCGGAAACCGCCCGCTCGAAAGCGGCCTTCTGCGGCGACGCCGACAGCCTCTTGGTCCAGGCGTCATACGCCTCGCGGCCCTGACCGCCGACCCGTTTGCCAAGATCGACGACACTTTCGGGCAGTTCGAACGGACCATGGGCCCACCCGATGGCCTCGCGGGTTCCGGCGATCTCGTCGGCGCCAAGCGGCGCCCCGTGGGAGCCGGCCGTGCCGGCCTTGTTCGGTGCCCCGAAACCGATGGTCGTCCGACAGGCGATCAGGGACGGCCTCGGGTCGTTTGCCGCTTCCTCGAGTGCCTTGGCCACGGCCGCCGGGTCGTGCCCGTCACAGGCGACGACGTGCCAGTTATAGGCGGCAAACCGTGCGGTCACATCGTCGGATACCGTGAGATCGGTGGGACCGTCGATGGAGATCCCGTTGTCGTCCCAGAGGACGTTGAGACGGCCAAGGCCGAGATGTCCGGCCAACGACGCCGCCTCGTGGCTGACGCCTTCCATCAGGCAGCCGTCACCGGCGATCACCCAGGTCCGGTGATCAACCAGATCGTCTCCGAACTGGGTGTTCAGGTGCCGCTCGGCGATCGCCATGCCGATGGCGTTCGCGAAGCCCTGGCCGAGCGGGCCGGTGGTGGTCTCGATACCCGATGCCGCGCCGTATTCCGGGTGGCCGGCGGTCCGTGCGCCGAGCTGGCGGAACCGCTTCAGCTCATCCAGCGTCATGTCCGCGTAGCCAGTCAGATGCAGCAGGGAATAGAGCAACATCGATCCGTGGCCAGCCGACAGGATGAACCGGTCGCGGTCCGGCCAGTCCGGGTGGGCCGGATCGAACTTCAAGAACTGTGAGAACAGGACCACCGCGGCATCGGCCATGCCCATGGGCATGCCCGGGTGGCCGGACTTTGCCTGTTCGACGGCGTCCATCGACAGGGCGCGAATGGCGGAGGAGAGGAGCGAATGGTCGGCGTCCGAAAGGGCGGCGCCGATCGTCGGTGCGGAAGCTGTCATGGCGCGGTTCGCGGGCTCGAGAGCGGGCGTCCGACGACCGCCGGCGCCTCGGTGGCGCGGAACATGCCGATGCAGGCGCGCCGCGTCAAGGGGAGCGGCCCGAGCCGGTTTTCCGGGCCGCACGCGGCGTCCCTCCGATTGACGGTGGCGCGTCCGAGCGGATATCGTGCACAACGTCAACGACGGGCGTTAAGTCCTTCGATTTTTGATAAGACAGGGCCGCCGGCGCGCCCGCACCGGAACGGAACTGCGGACCGGGGAACCATTGGGCACCAGTCATGACTCGGTTGCACACCGCACGCGACAAGCTTGAGAAGGCCGTCGGTCGTCTGGAATCGGCGATCGAGGGACTCGACGCGGGCGAGGGTGGCGATTCCGCGGCGCTGCGGGGCGAACTGGCCGCCGTTCGCCGCGATTTCGCGATGCTCTCGAAGGCCGCCGACGAGGTCGACGGCCGGCTCGACAAGGCGATCGGTCAGCTCAAGCTGGTCCTGGAGTCCTAGTCCGTGGCCCAGGTCGACATCCGGATCAATGACAAGGCCTATCGCATCGCCTGCGAGGACGGTCAGGAAACCCGACTGACGGAGCTGGCGCAGATGGTGGATGCCCATGTCTCGGATCTGGTCGAGCAGGTCGGACAGGTCGGTGACACCCGGCTGCTGGTGATGGCCAGCCTGCTGGTGGCCGACGAGTTGATGGATCTGCACGATGCCGCGCACGAGGTCGACGAGGAGGACGAAGAGTTCTCTCCGAGCGAGATGGAGGATGTCTCGCTGGCGATCGAAAGCCTCGCCGATCGGATCGAACGTATTGCCGGAAGGCTTGAGGGCACCTAAGTTCCGTCGGCGACGGGGCGGCGCGGTGCGTTAGGCCGCTTATACCCCTGGGGCTATACCACTCTTTGAGGGAGCTGCCTCTTTCGAGATCGCGGTCTCGAAATCGCGGCACCCACCTGCATAGGCAGGCCACAGAGGGTATGCAATGCCGACGGCCGAAGCGGCTCCGTCGCGCCTGGTCCGGGCTCGCCGAGTTCCTGCCACATCATGGGCCCGGAAAGGAAACCCGTCCGCGATGACCGACACCTATATCGACCCCGAAGAGCTGGCCCGTCAGAAGGCCGCGCTGCGCGCGCGAATGCGGGCGACCCGCCACGATCTTGCGTCGCAGACCGTCGATGCGGCCAACCGGCTGGCCATTCACGTGTCAACCGCACTGGCGCCCGCGGCCGGCTCTACGGTGTCGGGTTATGTGGCGATGCGCGACGAGATCGATCCGCGACCGTGCCTGGCGGCGTTGGCGGCGCGCGGATGCCGGATCGCCCTGCCGACAGTGCCGGATGATGGCCAAGGGCTCATCTTTCGGGCCTGGGAGCCCGGCGAGGATCTCGTGCCCGGCCCGTTCGGGACATCCGAGCCGTCCCTCGATGCCGAGGTGGTCTATCCCGATCTGCTGCTGATCCCGCTGCTGGCGTTTGACCGGACCGGCGGCCGTCTTGGTTACGGCGGCGGCTTCTACGACCGGACCCTGGCGGCCATGCGGGGATGGTCGACGTTCCGCGCTGTCGGTCTGGCCTATGCCGGCCAGCAGGTCGATGCCGTCCCGACCGGACCCGATGACGTGCCGCTGGACGGTATCGTCACTGAAACCGGTTTCCTCGATTTCTCGGAGTAGCCCGTGCGTGTCCTTTTTCTCGGCGACGTGGTCGGCCGTTCGGGCCGTGAAGCGGTCGCCGCGCACCTGCCCGGGCTGATCCGGGACCTCGACACCGATTTCGTGGTGGTGAACGGCGAGAACGCCGCCGGCGGCTTTGGCATCACCGCCAAGATCTGCGCGGAGCTTTACGATCTCGGCGCCGACGTGATCACCACCGGGAATCACGTCTGGGACCAGCGTGAGATCCTGGATGCGATCGCCGATGACGACCGGTTGCTGAGGCCGATCAATTACCCCGTCGGGACACCGGGGCGGGGTGCCTTCGTGTTCGAAGCGCGCGGCGGGCGCCGGGTGCTGGTGATCAACGTGATGTGCCGGCTGTTCATGGATGCCCTGGACGATCCGTTCGCCGCTGTCGAGGCGGCGATCGACGGACTGGCGCTGGCCCACGAGGTGGACTTCATCCTGGTCGACGTGCACGGCGAGGCGACCAGCGAGAAAATGGCCTTCGGACACGCCTTCGACGGCCGGGTGTCCCTGGTGGTCGGTACCCACACCCACGTGCCCACCGCCGACACCATGGTGCTTGCCAACGGGACAGCTTATCAGAGCGATGCCGGCATGTGCGGCGACTACGACAGCGTCATCGGCATGCGTAAAGAACATCCGGTCAAACGTTTCACGACCAAGCTGCCGACCCCGCGCCTGGAAGCCGCCGACGGCGAGGCGACGGTGTGCGGGGTGTTCGTGGTCTCCGACGATGCGACCGGCCTGGCGGAACGCGCCGAGCCGGTACGGGTTGGCGGGCTGTTGTCGGCGACCATGCCGGCGCCTTGAGCGTTCACCCGTAAAGCCCGGCTGTGCTACACCCCCGGCCGGTGCCGGGACGGCGCCTCGACGCTTGGTGTAAGCCGTGCGTCGAACCCCTACATCTGGTATAGAAGAGCGATTCGCGCCAACCCTGGTCGCGGACGGGAGTGTGTGGAAATGGCTGGCCATTCCCAGTTCAAGAACATCATGTACCGCAAGGGCGCGCAGGATAAGAAGCGCGCCAAGATCTTCACGCGTCTGACCCGCGAGATTCAGGTCGCGGCCAAGACCGGCGGCGACGATCCCGGGTCCAATCCGGCGCTGCGGACGGCGATTGCCGCCGCCCGCAAAGAGAACATGCCGAAGGACAACATCGAGCGTGCGATCAAGAAGGGGTTGGGCGGCGACGACGACACCAATTTCCAGGAAGTCCGCTATGAGGGGTACGGACCGGGCGGGGTCGCCATGATCGTCGATGCCCTGACCGACAACCGTAACCGAACCGCCTCGGAAGTCCGCGCCGCGTTCTCCAAGTTCGGCGGCAATCTCGGCGAGACAAACTCGGTTTCCTTCATGTTCAACCGGGTCGGTCAGATCGTCTATGCGGCCGATGTCGGCAGCGCCGACGATGTGCTGGAAGCGGCCATTGAAGCCGGGGCGGAGAACGCCGAATCCGGGGCGAGCGAGCATGAGATCACCTGCCCGGTCGAGGACTTCAACACGGTGCGCGAGGCCCTCGAGGCCAGCCTGGGCGAGCCGCAATCGGCCGGATTGACCTGGAAACCGCTGAACACCGTGGCGGTCGACGAGGACCAGGCCGGCACGCTGATGAAACTGTTCGACACGCTGGACGACAACGATGACGTCCAGCAGGTCTCGGCCAATTTCGAGATCGCCGACGAGATCATGGAAAGACTGACCGCCTGAGCGGCGGTGTCACGGAGAGTTGCATGCGGCTGATCGGGCTCGATCCCGGCCTCAGGAACACGGGTTGGGGAATCATCGAGACCGATGGCCTGCGGCTGCGCCACGTCGCCGACGGCACGGTGCATTCCAACGGCGGCGCCGACATCGCGACCCGGCTGGCGCAGATCTACGACGGGATTCTGGAGCTGATTGACCGGTTCGGACCCAAGGAGGCGGCGGTCGAGGAGACCTTCGTCAACCGCAATCCGGAAAGCACGCTCAAGCTCGGACTGGCCCGCGGCGTGGTGCTGCTGGCACCGGCCAAGGCCGGGCTGCGGGTCGCGGAGTACGCGCCCAAGCGGGTCAAGAAGGCGGTCGTGGGCACCGGCAGCGCCGACAAGGAGCAGGTCCAGGCGATGGTCGCCACCCTGCTGCCGGGCGCGCGAATCGGCACCCCGGACGCGGCCGATGCCCTGGCGGTCGCGGTCTGTCATGCCCACTACGTTCAAGCCCGCGGCGCGTTCGGCGACAGCGCCGGCGCTGCCGCCCGCAAGACCGGCGCCGTCACCGACATGGCGCCGGGTCTCGAGCGGGCGATCGCCGCCGCGCTCGCCCGCGACGCGGCTAAGGGGGAGACCGCGTCGTGATCGCACGGCTGAAGGGGATCCTCGGGGGGCTTGGCGACGGCCAGGCCATCATCGACGTTGGCGGGGTCGGCTACCTGGTCTTCTGCTCGGCGCGCACATTGTCAGCGCTCGGTGAGCCCGGCGCGGCGGTGAGCGTCGAAGTCGAGACCCACGTCCGCGAGGACCACATTCATCTCTACGGCTTCGCCTCCGGGGCCGAGAAGGCGACCTTCCGGATGCTGCAGACGGTTCAGGGCGTCGGCGCCAAGCACGCGCTCTCGATCCTCAGCGTGCTGTCCCCGGACGAGGTGTTCACGGCGATCGCGGCCCAGGATCGCGCCATGCTGACCCGCGCGGACGGCGTCGGCCCCAAGCTGGCCCAGCGCATTGTCAACGAACTCAAGGACAAGACCGTCACAGCGGCGCTCGGCCTTGGGGCGGAGCCCGGAGCCGTCGCCGCGCCCGCGGTCGTGGGCGAGGCCGGCGACGGTCGGGTAGCCGATGCGGTCTCCGCCCTGGTCAATCTCGGTTACGGGCGTTCGGAGGCCTACGGCGCCGTGCGGACCGCCCATGCGGCTCTGGGCGATGCTGCGGAACTCGACCGGCTGATCACCGAAGGCCTTAAGGAACTCTCGGGATGAGCGCTGGCGACTACGATGACGCGGCCTCCGATGCCGATCGGCTGATCGACGGAGAGCGGCGGGCGGAAGACCTGGGCGAGAACACCCTGCGGCCCCAGAGCCTGGACGATTTCACCGGCCAGAAGAAAGTCCGCGAGAACCTGAAAGTGTTCATCGATGCCGCCCGCGGCCGGGGCGAGGCATTGGACCATGTTCTGCTGTTCGGTCCACCGGGGCTCGGCAAGACCACACTGGCGCAGATCGTGGCCCGGGAACTCGGCGTCAACTTCCGCGCGACCTCCGGGCCGGTGATCGCCAAGGCCGGCGATCTGGCGGCCCTTCTGACCAACCTGCAGCCCCGCGACGTGCTGTTCATCGACGAGATACACCGCCTTAATCCTGCCGTAGAGGAAGTGCTGTATCCCGCCATGGAGGACTTTCAGCTCGATCTGATCATCGGCGAGGGGCCGGCTGCGCGCTCGATCCGGATCGATCTGGCGCCGTTCACCCTGGTCGCCGCGACCACGCGGTCGGGACTGATCACCACGCCGCTGCGTGAGCGGTTCGGCATTCAGCTACGCCTCCAGTTCTACGAGCCCGAGGAACTGACCCGCATCGTGAAGCGTGGCGCCGACCTGCTCGACTTCGCGCTCAGCGAGGATGGTGCGGCGGAGATCGCCCGCCGGGCGCGGGGCACGCCGCGGGTTGCCGGACGGTTGCTGCGTCGGGTGCGGGATTTCGCCGCCGTTGCCGGCAAGGACCTGGTCGATGCGGTCCTGGCTGACGCCGCCCTGAACCGGCTCGATATCGACGAACGCGGCCTTGACGCGATGGACCGGCGCTATCTGTCCTGCATTGCCGAGAACTACGGTGGCGGGCCGGTCGGTGCGGAAACCCTGGGCGCGGCCCTCGGCGAACAGCGCGACGTGATCGAGGAGGTCATCGAGCCCTACCTGATGCAGCAGGGGCTGATCCAGCGGACACCGCGTGGTCGGATGTTGTCGGCTGCGGGTTGGCGCTACATCGGCCTGACGCCGCCAGCCACCGCCTCGGGGACCGGCCAGATGGATATGCTGGCCGACGCCGGCGAGGACGGCGATGTCTGAGGCGGGCGCCGGCGCGGCCTTCAGTTTTCCGGTGCGGGTCTACTACGAGGACACCGACGCGGGCGGCGTCGTCTATCACGCCAACTACCTTCGGTTCGCCGAGCGGGCGCGCACGGAGTTCCTGCGCACCATCGGTATCGAACAGAGCGCGCTGCGGCGCCAGGACGGTCTCGGCTTCGTGGTCCGGCGCTGCACCGTCGACTTCCGTGCCGCCGCCCGCCTGGATGATGCCCTGGACGTGACGACCCGGGTCACAGGGCTGCGCGCGGCCGCGCTGGAAGCGGAACAGACGATCCGGCGCGACGGTGAGGCCGATCCGCTGGTGACGATCGATCTCGTCATTGCCTGCGTGAACGCGGCAGGGCGCCCGGCCCGCCTGCCGGAACCGGTGCGCCAGGTCCTGGCCCGCTCGGTCACTGAAAGACAGCTCAACTAAGAGGATTTCGATGGAGCAGATCGCACAGACGTTGGCCGACAGTCAGGCCCTGACGCCCGGCCTGGCCGTCGCCGATGAGCTCAGCATCTGGGGGCTGTTCCTGCTCGCCGACCCGGTGGTCAAGGCGGTGATGCTCATGCTGGTCCTCGCCTCGATCTGGAGCTGGGCCATCATTTTCGAGAAGATCCTCAAGATCCGCCAGCTGCGCCGACAGGCCGGCGAGTTCGAGGACGCCTTCTGGTCCGGTGGGTCGTTGGAGGACCTGTACGACCGGATGGGCGCGAACCCGTCCGATCCGTTGGGGGCGATCTTCTCGTCGGCCATGCGCGAATGGCGCCGGTCGGCCGCCAAGGGACTCACCCAAAGCAGCAGCGAGCTGCGGGTCAGCCTGCGTCAGCGCCTCGATCAGATCATGACGCTGACCATCTCGCGGGAGATGGAAGCGCTCGAGAAGCGCATGACCTTCCTGGCATCGGTCGGCTCGACGGCCCCGTTCATCGGGTTGTTCGGAACCGTCTGGGGGATCATGAACAGCTTTCAGTCGATCGCCGCTTCGAAGAATACGAGCCTCGCGGTCGTGGCCCCCGGGATCGCCGAAGCGCTGTTCGCCACCGCGCTCGGACTGGTGGCGGCAATCCCGGCGGTGGTCGCCTACAACAAGCTGTCAAGCGACCTTGGCCGGTATGCCGGACGCCTGGAGGGATTCGCGACGGAGTTCGGGTCGATCCTGTCACGCCAGCTGGACGAGGGGACCTGATCGATGGCCGGAGGTGTCATTCAACGATCCGCGTCGCGGCGGCGTTACACACCGCTCAGCGAGATCAACGTCACGCCGTTTGTCGACGTGATGCTGGTGCTGCTGATCGTCTTCATGGTGACGGCGCCGCTGCTGACCGTCGGCGTGCCGGTGGACCTGCCCAAGACCCGGGCGGCGCAACTGACCGACGACATCGAACCGCTGGTCGTGACCGTGCGGGCCGACGGTTCGCTGTACCTGCAGGAAACCCCGGTCGGGCGCGAGGAACTGGTGCCCCGGCTGATGGCGATCAGCGGTGAGAACTCGGAACTGCGGATCTTCGTGCGCGGCGACAAGGCCATCGCTTATGGCGCGGTCATGGAGGTCATGGGTCAGGTCAGCGCGGCCGGGTTCAGCCGCGTCGCGCTGCTGGCGGAACTGCCGGACGGATCCACCCCGACGCGCTGATCGGCCGCCGGAGCTGGATGAACAGGGCCAAGTGAGCGGAAACGGGCGAGGACGACGATGAACGCCGGGCTGGTCTATTCGATCATGCTGCACGCCGCCGTCGTGGCGCTGGCCATCTTTGGCCTGCCCCGCCTCGCGAGCGATCGGCCGATCGAGACCCTGTTGGTGGTTGTCGACGTGGTCAACATCGCCGAAGTGACGAACGCGCCGCTGCCGAGCGAGGTGGCCGAGAAGGTGGACACACCGCCGCCGCCGCCGAAGACGGCGCCGCCGCCACCTCCGCCATCAGCCGCCGCGCCACCCCCGCCGCCCCCACCTCCGCCCTCTGCGGCGCGTCCCGAACCACCGCCGGCGCCGACCCGCCAGCCCGAGCCGCCGAAACCGGAGGCCGAGCCGGTTCCGGTCAAGATCCCGGACGCCCCGAAGCCCGAGCCCAAGCCCGAGACGGCGACGATCTCCGATCCGCCCAAGCCCGAGCCGAAGCCGGAACCGGAGATCGCGGAGCGTCCCAAGCCCGAGCCGAAGCCGGAACCGGAGATCGCGGAGCGTCCCAAGCCGAAACCGGTCGAGCGTCCGGAGACCGCGTCCGAGCCCGAGCAGGCCAAGGTCGCCGAGGCGACACCCCCGGACCCGGTTCCGGTCCCGCGGGCGCGTCCGACTCCGCCGCCCAAGCGCGCGGTCGTCCGGGAAGCGCCGCCGACACCCGAACCGCCGAAAAAGGAGCCGGAAAAGCCCGACGACTTCATGAAGGTGCTGAAGACGGTTCAGCAGCTGAAGGAGCAGGCGCCGGCCGAACCCCAGGAGACGCAACCCGAAACGCCTCCGGCGGCTGCCGAGACCACGGCGAGACGGGCCAGCTTTGATGCGGATCAGCCGTTGTCGGTGTCCGAAATGGACGCCATTCGGCGTCAGATCAGCAACTGCTGGCTGGTGCCGGCCGGGGCGAAGAACGCCGATGAATTGATTGTCGAAATCGAAGTCACAATGAACCAGGATCGGACCGTTCAATTTGCCGAAGTCGTCGACAGGTCGCGCATGACTGCTGATCCGTTTTTCCGATCCGCCGCTGAATCGGCTCTTCGGGCTCTGAAGAGCCCGTCCTGTTCGCCGCTGCAGCTGCCGCCAGAGAAGTTCGAGACATGGAAACGCTTCACCATCACCTTCGATCCGAAGGACATGCTGTCATGACATCCGACTCCATCGACGCCACCCCGCCCCATTTCCGCCGGCCGCCACGCCCGGTGGTTGAACTGTCGCGCCGAGACCTGGCCCGATTCGCAGTGGCTGGTGTGCTGGGCGCCGGGACCCTGGCGGCCGCCGGACGGCCGGCACAGGCTGAGCTGCGGATCGACATCACCCAGGGCAGGGTCGATCCGCTGCCGGTCGCCATTGCCGATTTCCGGGGCGACGGGATCGAAGCCACCAAGGTAGGACGCGACGTCGCCGGGATTATTCGCGCCAACCTCGAGCGGTCCGGTCTGTTCGCCCCGATCGATCAGCGCGCCTTCATCCAGAGCGACCTGGCGTTTGACGCGGTGCCCCGGTTTGGCGACTGGCGCCAGATCAACGCCCAGGCCCTGGTCCATGGCCGGGTCACCATCCCGGCCTCCGGCCAGTACCGCATCGAATACCGTCTCTGGGACGTGTTCGCCGAGCAGTACATGACCGGCACGTCCCTGACAGCGATCTCGGAATCCCTGCGCCGCGCGGCGCACATCATCTCGGACATGATCTACAAGCGGATCACCGGCGAGGACGGATACTTCGACACCCGCTTCGTCTATATCGCCGAGAGCGGCCCCCAGAACCGTCGGGTGAAGCAACTGGCGATCATGGATCAGGATGGCGCCAACCATCAGTTCCTGACCGATGGCGGGACCCTGGTCCTGACGCCGCGGTTTTCCCCGACCATCCAGGAGATCACCTATCTCGCGTATTACCGGAACCAACCGCGGGTCTACCTGTTCAATCTGGACAGCGGCCAGCAGGAGGTGCTCGGCGACTTCCCGGGCATGACCTTCGCCCCCCGCTTTTCGCCGGATGGCAACCGCGTGATCATGAGCCTCGCCAAGGACGGCGTGACGGACATCTACACCATGGATCTGCGCACGCGGCGGGCCGCCCAGCTGACGCGCAACCGGTCGATCGACACCTCTCCGACCTACAGTCCGGACGGCGGACAGGTCGTGTTCAACTCGGATCGCGGCGGCTCCCAGCAGCTCTACACCATGGCGGCGGACGGCTCCGGGGTCCGGCGGATCAGTTTCGGCAACGGCCGGTACGCCACGCCGGTATGGTCTCCGCGGGGCGATCTGATCGCTTTCACGAAGATGGTGGGCGGTCGTTTTCACATCGGTGTGATGCGCTCCGACGGCTCGGGCGAGCGGCTGCTGACCGAGGGATTCCTGGTCGAGGCGCCGAGTTGGTCGCCCAACGGACGGGTTCTGATCTATTTCAAGCAGGAGCCGACCGATCGGAGCGGTCGGGGAGGGAGTGCGAAGCTCTTCACAATCGATCTGACAGGGTACAACGAACGCGAGGTGATCACGCCTCTCGATGCATCCGATCCGGCGTGGAGCCCCTTGCTTCGCTAGCCCTTTCAACGCTATAAGGAGCGCGCTCGTGGTTGGCTTCCGGATTCGTTCGGGCGGCCGACTGGTCGAGTCCGGGGCTCGGACAGTCCGAGTTAACCAGGACCGTGATTTGGGGGGCGGGGCGCCCGGCACCACAGAATGATCCAGAGGGACACACCAATCATGCGCATCAAGTTTCTGAGCGTGTTCGCTGCTGCCGCGCTGCTCGCCGCGTGCGAAACCGCTTCTGACACAGAGGCCAGCAGCGCCGGTGCAGGGGCCAGCCAGTCGAGCTCTTCTTCCGCAACCGCGGCGGCGCCGGCCGGTCCGACACCGGGTACCCAGGAGGACTTCGTCGTCAATGTGGGCGACCGGGTGTTCTTCGACTTCGATAAGTCGGACCTGAAGGCGGATGCGCGGACGACCCTGGAACGTCAGGCGTTCTGGCTGCGCAAGCACCCGAGCATCTCGATCACCATCGAAGGTCACGCCGACGAGCGTGGCACCCGCGAGTACAACCTCGCGCTCGGTGAGCGTCGGGCCAGCTCGGTGCGCGACTACCTGGTCTCCCTCGGGATCGACTCCGGCCGGGTGTCGACGATCTCCTACGGCAAAGAGCGCCCGGTGAACCCGGCCTCCACCGAAGAGGCCTGGGCCGAGAACCGCCGCGGTGTCACCGTCATCAACTGACGGTCGGGACTGACAGATCTTGGTCGGCGGTGCGTTTGATCATGGCGCGCCGCCGATCTCTATTGGGGAATCGCTGAACACTCCGGCGGAGCCCCGCGTCGAGAGTGCCGGGCCGGCGCGCCACATTCTCGCCGCCTCGCTCGGGCATGGTGTCGCGATGGCGCGCGTTCTCACTCTTTCGTTGATCATCTTCCTTCTGGGGTTGGTTCCGGCCAGCGCACAGCAGGACATCTCCAATCTGCTGAACCGGATGTCTCGGTTGGAACGCGAGATCGCCGATCTCCAGCGGTCCGTTTTCACCAGCCAGCCGCCCGGAACGTCGCAAGCGATCACCGATCAGGTGGCTCCCTCCGTGCCGCAGGGCTCGGCCGACTCCGCGCTCGCCCTGGTCGGCGTGAGGCTGCAGCAGATGGAAGCCGAACTGCGATCGATCACCGGACAGGTCGAAGAGCTGGCCTTCAGCATGCAGCAGCTGTCCGATCGCATGGACAAGGTCCAGATCGACACCGACATCCGGTTCCAGGAACTCTCACGATCGATGCGTGCTCCGGGCAGCGAGTCGGTACCGACCACGGCCCCGGGGGCGCCGCCGCCGAACGTCGAACCGCAGGCGACTGCGGGCAGCCTGGTGACGGGGGCACCGCCGGGCACGCTGGGCACCCTGACCGGCAGCGACCTTGCCGCACTCAGCGCGACCGCGCCGGAGACCTCCGAACTGCCGCCGCCTGACGCCAACGCCGCTGGTGCGGCGGACAGCGACCCGACCGCGTCTGCGAGTGCTTCCGCCGTCGGTCAAACGCCACCGGCGCCGGCGGCGCCTGAAGGTTCAGCGCCGAGCGCCGCGCCGGCCGCGGTCACGGCTCCGGCCCCAGCTGTTACGCCAGCTCCTCCGCCGGCTCCGTCGGCGGCAAATCTCGCCGCCGTTGCCCCGCCGCCCGAGCCGATCCTGCCGGAAGGGTCGATCGAGGATCGCTACAAGGCCGCCTTCGATCACCTGGTGAAGCATGACCATGATCGAGCGGAGATCGCGTTCACCGCGTTCCTGGCGGCCCATCCCGATGACCCTCTGGCCGGCAATGCGCAATACTGGCTGGGTGAGACATTCTACGCCCGCGACCGTCACGAAGAGGCGGCGGTCGCTTTTCTGGAAGGCTACCAGCGCTATCCCGAAAGCCCGAAGGCAGCGGACAACCTGCTCAAGCTCGGAATGTCGCTGGCGCGGATTGGAAAGACGCAGGAAGCGTGCGCAACCTTCGCCCGACTGGGCCAGGAGTTCCCGAACGCGCCGACCAACATCCGGCGGCGTCTGACGAACGAGGTGAAGACCCTCGGGTGCAGCGCCTGAGGCCTGGGCCCGACGACCCGCTGACCATTGGCGAAGCGGCACCGCTGCTCGATGCGGTCGCCTTCCCGGACGCCGGTTCCCAGGTTGAGGGCTTGTCGGATAACGGTTCGTCGGATGACGAGCCCGTTTGCATCGCGGTTTCCGGCGGCCCCGACAGCACGGCCCTGCTGCTGATGGCCGATCAGTGGGCGCGGCTCAGGGACCGCGACCTGCTCGTATTGACCGTTGACCACAAACTCCGTCCCGAGGCCGGCGACGAGGCGGCGGCGGTCGCGGCCCTGAGCACCCTGCGCGGGTGGCCGCACCGCATTTTGCACTGGACCGGTCCGAAACCGTCCTCAGGCCTGCAGGCGGCGGCGCGCGAGGCCCGCTATCGCCTGCTGATTGCTGCCTGCCATCGGGCGGCTGCTTCGGTATTGCTTGTCGGGCACCACCTCGATGATCAGATCGAGACGGTCCTGCATCGGCTAGAGCGGGAGAGCGGTCCACTCGGTCTGGCGGGCATGGCCGGGCGCCGATCTCTCGACGGTGTCGTCATCGCCCGCCCGTTCCTGGGGATCGAGAAATCGCGTCTCGAGATCACCTGTCGTGTGGCAGGGGTGCGCGTTGTTTCCGATCCGAGCAATCACGATCGACGCTTCGCCCGGGGCCGCCTGCGCGCCATGCAGGGAGCGCTCGACGAGGTCGGGCTGACCCGTGACCGCCTGTCTCGCTTCGCCACAGTCATGGGCCGGGTGCGACGTCTGATCGATACCGAGGTTGGCCGTCGCCTCGAATGCGGGGGTGTCCGGTTGCCGACCGGTGGGGTGCGGCTGACGCGCACCGCCTATGATGCAGCCCCCGAGCGGCTGCGCCGTTACCTGCTGCGTGCCATGCTGGCCGTCGCCGCTGGGGGCGGATACCCTCCGCGCGGCCGATCCCTGGATGATCTCGAGACCTGGATTGCCATGGCTCCCGACGGCGGCGTCCGCACGCTGGCGGGATGTCTGGTGGGGGTGGACGGCACGGCGATCACGGTGTGTCGGGAGGTCGCGGCCTGCGCCGGGCCGTTGGATCTGCCGCCCGGCGCCACCGGGTGTTGGGACGGTCGGTTCTTGGTCGTAAACCGCGGCAACCGCCCGGTTCGGGTTCAGGCGTGCGGCCATAAGGGGTGGCGGCGCCGGCGCTTGCTCGGCGTAGAGGACGCGTCCGACGGGTCTGCCGGGACGCTCGACCACCAGGCGCGACTCGGCGCTCCGGTTGTGCTCGACCTTGACGGAGGAATGGCCGTCCCCCACCTTGTGACACAGGCGGGCGGATTGTCGACAATCCTGCAGAACGGTGTATACCTGCGGGCTTTGTCGACGGCGGAGGTCGCTGCGACGTCGTGAGCTCCTTGGGGCGCCGTAAGGAAGGCTGCAGACTTGAACAATTTCGGCAAGAACCTTGCGCTTTGGATCATCATCGGCGTCCTGCTGGTTGCGTTGTTCAACCTGTTCCAGGGCTCGTCGACCCGTACGTCCCAGCAATCGCTGGCCTATTCCGACTTCCTGTCCGCGGTTGAATCCGGACAGGTCAATCAGGTCACGATTCAGGGTCAGACCATTTCCGGCCATTTCTCGGACGGCCGCGCGTTCCAAACCTATGCACCGGACGATGCGGATCTGGTGCGCCGACTTGACGAGTCCGGCGTGCGGATCGCGGCGGCGCCCCCGGAAGAAGGGATGTCGGGCGTGCTCGGCATTCTGGTCAGCTGGTTCCCGATGCTGCTGTTCATCGCGGTCTGGATCTTCTTCATGCGCCAGATGCAGGGCGGCGGCGGCAAGGCCATGGGCTTCGGCAAGAGCCGCGCCCGGCTGCTGACGGAGAAGACCGGCCGGGTGACGTTCGACGACGTCGCCGGGATCGACGAAGCCAAGTCGGAGCTCGAGGAGATCGTCGAGTTCCTGAAGGATCCGCAGCGGTTCCAGCGGCTCGGCGGCAAGATCCCGAAGGGCTGCCTGCTGGTGGGCCCGCCGGGCACCGGTAAGACGCTGCTTGCCCGGGCGATCGCCGGTGAGGCCAATGTGCCGTTCTTCACCATCTCCGGTTCGGACTTCGTCGAGATGTTCGTCGGTGTGGGCGCCTCGCGGGTCCGCGACATGTTCGAGCAGGGCAAGAAGAATGCGCCCTGCATCATCTTCATCGACGAGATCGACGCCGTCGGCCGTCACCGCGGCGCCGGACTTGGCGGCGGTAACGACGAGCGCGAGCAGACGCTGAACCAGCTGCTGGTCGAGATGGACGGCTTCGAGGCCAACGAGGGCGTCATCCTCATCGCGGCGACCAACCGGCCCGACGTTCTGGATCCGGCCCTGCTGCGGCCCGGCCGCTTCGATCGCCAGATCGTCGTGCCGAACCCCGACATTCTGGGCCGCGAGAAGATCCTCAAGGTCCATATGCGGAAAGTCCCGCTCGGCCCCGATGTCGACGCGCGGACCATCGCCCGGGGCACCCCCGGATTCTCCGGTGCCGATCTCGCCAACCTGGTCAATGAGGCCGCCCTGCTTGCTGCGCGTAAGGGCAAGCGGGTCGTCGGCATGACCGAGTTCGAAGAGGCCAAGGACAAGGTCATGATGGGCTCGGAGCGGCGCTCCATGGTCATGACCGACGAAGAGAAGAAACTGACGGCCTACCACGAGGCCGGCCACGCGATCGTCGCCCTGCATTGCCCGGACAGCGATCCGATCCACAAGGCGACGATCATTCCGCGCGGCCGTGCGCTCGGCATGGTCATGCGTCTTCCGGAGGGTGACCGGATCTCGCTGTCGAAGGCCAAACTGGCCGCCGACCTGCGGGTCGCCTGCGGTGGCCGGATCGCCGAGGATCTGATCTTCGGTGCCGAACGGATCACCACCGGCGCGTCTTCGGACATCCGCATGGTGTCGGAAATGGCGCGCCGCATGGTCACCGAATGGGGCATGAGCGATAAGCTCGGCTTCCTGGCCTATTCGGCGGACCAGCAGGAAGTCTTCCTCGGCCACTCCGTGACCCAGCAGAAGAACGTTTCCGACGCGACCGCCAATGTGATCGACGAGGAGATCCGCCGGATCACCGACGAGGCGTATGACGACGCCCGCCGGATCCTCGAAGCGAACATGGATGACCTGCACACCCTGGCCAAAGGCCTGCTGGAGTACGAAACCCTGTCGGGCGACGAGATCCAGGACCTGCTCGACGGTCGGACGATCGACCGGTCCGGCGGCCGGGATGAGCCGTCCAAGCCGTCCGGCGGGCGCCGCGCATCGGTGCCGACCGGCGGGACCGCCCCCGGTGGTGGCACGGGGCCCGGTATGGAACCGGACCCTCAGCCCGGGGACTGATCAGCGGCGGTGAGCTTACCGACAATTCGACATGCCGATATGACGGGCCCGGAGACAGTCTCCGGGCCCGTTTATCTCGTACCCACCTCCCTGGTGACGGGTCCCGATGCCGGGCACCTGATTGCCGATGGCGACGCCCTGCCCCTGGCGGGGTCGGGCATCGGGTTCCAGGGCGTCGATCTTGTGGTGCGGGCCGAGGATGCCGTTCACGTTGCGCGCTACCCGGTGTCCGAGCGCGAGCGCTTGAACCTGCCGGACCTGGACGATCGCGTCGCCCGGCTGACCGCGCCGCGGGATCCGTTCGCCGGCCTCGACCTGTCGACCGGCCCCTATGTGATGGGCATCGTCAACGTCACGCCCGACAGCTTCTCCGACGGCGGCCAGTTCGCGACCCGGGACCTGGCGATCGCCCAGGGCCGCCGGCTGATGGAGGAGGGGGCGGACATCCTCGACATCGGCGGCGAGTCGACGCGCCCGGGCGCCGCGCCGGTGTCCGAGCAACAGGAGATCGATCGGGTGATCCCGGTTATCGAGACCCTGGTCGGGGATGGATTCCGGGTGTCGGTTGATACCCGCAAGGCCTCGGTGATGGCGGCGGCTCTGGCCGTGGGAGCCGCGATCGTCAACGATGTCTCCGCGCTTTCCTATGATGCCGAGGCGCGTCCGTTGCTCGCCGGCGAGGTCTGTCCGGCCATCTTGATGCACATGCGCCATGACCCCGGCAGCATGCAGAACGACCCCCGCTACGCCCACGCCCCGACCGAGGTCTACGATGAACTCGGCGCCAGCGTCGCCGCAGCCGTCGCCGCCGGCATCCGCCGCGGCCGGCTGATGGTCGATCCTGGATTCGGGTTCGCGAAGACGCCGGCCCATAACGTGGCGGTCACGGCGTGGCTCGCGCTGCTGCACGGCCTTGGCTGTCCGATCCTGTACGGCGCGTCGCGCAAGAGCACGATCGCCCGGCTGTCGCGCGACGAGCCGGCCGACGCCCGACTGCCGGGGTCGCTGGCCCTCGCGCTCTCGGCGGCCGCACAGGGGGCGCAGATCCTGCGGGTGCATGACGTGGCGGAGACGCGTCAGGCCCTGACGGTGTATTCGGCGGTGGCGACCGCCTGACCTCACCGCACGTCTCGACTGACCAGAGGGGCGTGGATGAGGTATAAGTCACGGAAGAACAATCGACCTTGGATACTGAATGACCCGAAAGCTCTTTGGCACGGACGGTATTCGCGGACCGGCGAATAGCGAGCCCATGACGCCGGCCACGGCGATGGGCGTGGCCATGGCGGCGGGCGCGCGGTTTCGATTCGACCACGGTCGCCGCCATCTGGTGGTCATCGGCAAGGATACGCGGCTCTCCGGCTACATGCTGGAGCCGGCGATGGTGGCCGGCTTTACGGCCATCGGGATGGATGTTGTCCTGGTCGGTCCGATGCCGACCCCGGCGGTTGCCATGCTGGTTCAGTCCCTGCGGGCGGATCTGGGGGTTGTGATCTCGGCGTCGCACAACCCCTATCATGACAACGGAATCAAGCTGTTCGGGCCCGATGGCTACAAGCTGTCGGACGCCGTGGAAAGCGAGATCGAGGCGTTGATGGGGCGGCTCGACAGTGTGCCGCTGGCCGCGCCTGAGGCGCTCGGCCGGGCCCGGCGCCTGAACGACGAACAAGGTCGCTACATCGAGGCGGTCAAGGCCACTTTTCCGCGCAACCTGCGGCTCGACGGGCTGAAGATCGTCGTCGACTGTGCCCATGGCGCCGCCTACAGGGTCGCCCCTCGGGTCCTGTACGAACTCGGCGCCGAGGTGGTGGCGATGGGGGTCGCGCCGGACGGGTTCAACATCAACGACGGCTGCGGGGCGACGGCACCGGCGGCGATGCAGGATCTTGTGCGCAGCGAAGGCGCCCATGCCGGGATCGCGCTGGATGGCGATGCCGACCGCCTGATCCTTGCGGACGAGACCGGCGAGCGCATTGACGGTGACCAGATTCTCGGACTGATCGGCCATTCATGGTGCCTCGACGGCCGGCTGCGGGGCGAGGGCGTCGTGGCAACGGTGATGTCGAATCTCGGGCTGGAGAGACACCTCGAGGGCCTCGGGCTTCGGCTCATCCGCACCAAGGTCGGGGACCGCTACGTTCTCGAGGCCATGCGGCGCGAAGGGTTCAACGTCGGTGGTGAGCAGTCGGGCCATATGATCCTGGCCGACCACGCGACCACCGGGGATGGCCTGATCGCCGCCCTGCAGGTTCTGGCGGCACTGGTCCGATCCGGCAAACCGCTGTCAGAGGTGGCCCACGTCTTCGAGGCGTTGCCGCAGGTTCTGAAGAATGTGCGCTATACGGGCGGCGCGCCGCTGGACAGCGCATCAGTGAAAACGGCGATCCGCGCGAGTGAAGAGGCGCTCGGCGAGCGCGGACGGCTGGTCATCAGGCGGTCGGGCACCGAACCCGTGATCCGCGTCATGGCCCAGGGGGAGGATCCTGAATTGGTCGAAGCATCCGTGGACCGCATCGTCGACGCGGTGAGTGCCTACCAGATAGCGGCGGCGGAATAGCCATGGCCCGGGCGATGAAAGGACGCGTGTTGAGCATTGCCGGCTCGGACTGCGGCGGTGGTGCCGGCATTCAGGCCGACATCAAGGCCGTGACCGCGCTTGGCGGGTTTGCGATGACCGCGATCACGGCACTGACGGCGCAGAACACCCGCGGCGTGTTTGGAATTCAGGAGATCCCGACAGCCTTCCTGAAGCAGCAGATCGACCTGGTGCTCGACGATATCGGTGTCGATGCGATCAAGACCGGGATGCTGCACTCGACGGCGGTGATCGACACGATCTGCGACATCATCGAGGAAAAGGCGATGGGCGTTCCGCTGATCGTCGACCCGGTGATGGTGGCGAAGGGCGGCCATCCGTTGCTGGAACCCGAGGCGATGGGGGTCCTGAAGGCCCGGTTGATCCTGCGGGCGAGTGTCCTGACACCGAACATTCCCGAGGCCGAGCTTCTGACCGGCATGGAAATCCGCGATGTCGACGCCATGAAGCACGCAGCGGAGATGCTGCTGTCGCTCGGACCGCCAAGGGTGTTGCTGAAGGGCGGGCATCTGCAGACCGAGGAGATCGTCGACCTTCTGGCTTCGGAAGACGGTATCCAGGCGTTCTCCAGCCCCCGGTTGCCAACGACCAGCACCCACGGCACCGGGTGCACGCTGGCCTCGGCCCTGGCCTGTGGGATTGCCCAGGGAATGCCGACTGTGGACGCCGTCGAACGGGCCCGGAACTATGTGACGACGGCGATCCGGACGGCCCCCGGCTACGGTGGCGGTCATGGCCCGTTGAACCACGTTCACACGGTCGACCCTGCGGCCTAGGGTCTGATCCGACCAGATCGTGCTGATCTGATCGGATCAGACCCCAGCGCATCGACTTGAAGTGACCACAGCGGTGCGGACGATTCTGTCTGAACGGAAGGCGCTCGGGCAGAGATCCGACCGCATTTGGCGAGCTGCCTACCAGCCAATGAGCAAGGTGTGCGAACAGTCGAGGCGAGCCTGAAGGTCGTCGATGGTGAGTTCAAGCTCGGAGACGACGAGGCTTCGGCCGGCCGCGGCTGCGCAGCTCGGTCCGCGGACCTGGAGCACCTGGAGGCCCTCTGGGGTCGCGAACGCCATGTAGGCGAAGACAGCGAACAGGCAGCCTGCCGGTCCGGCCATGCCGACGGTACCCTTTTCCGGAGGGGTCATGTCGATGAGCGGCCTGTCCGCTCTCTCGACCGGCAGGCATTCATCCAGCCAGTCTTCGAGGTTCAGCGCGGTCCGGTCGCCATGCAAAAGCGGAAACGCCCGCAGGATGCCATTGCGGCCAAGCAGGGTCGGGGTCAGCACACGGCTTTCGTCAATCGCTGCACGCATTGCCACACTATATGGCCATAATTAAAATGTAGCATTGACCCAAATCAAGATTGCCGGGGCGCGCGTCGATTACTCGCCGCCGCTCGGTCCCCAGAATACGACCCAGGTCTGAAACCCTTCGCTGAAGGACTCGAATCGGTGCTCCATGCCGGCCGGGACGAACAGAATGTCTCCGGGAACGAATGCGACGGTCTCCTCACCGCGGAGGAATGTCCCGGTCCCCGACAGCACGATATAGATCTCGTCCTGGTCGTGCGGTTCCTGAGGGTCGTGGCCGACGGGCGCATACAGGCCCGTTCGCATCGTTCCATGGCGTACGGGGAACGTCGACTGCTTGCCGGTCTCGGGATCCGGCAGGTTCGCGAGGACGTCTTCGAGCCCAACCTTCCAGGGCGTTGTCATCACAGTCTCCTTCGGTCTTCGGTCGGTAGGATTACAGTGCAACCCTGTCGATCGAGGGGTGGCGAGCCAGCGTCTTGGCGACGATCTCGAGACCCTGGATGGTGTCGCGTCGCGCCTGGGGTCGCCCGAGGGCGAGCCGCACGCAGGCCCGGCCACTGCCGGGCGCCACTGCGAACACCCCACCGGCGGTCACCCGGACACCTTGGGCCAGCAGCGGTCCGCTTGGATCCTCGCCTTGCCAGGACTCCGGTGCCCTGACCCAGATGTGGGGGCTCGCATCGGGGCAGGGGGCCATCAAGTCGCCCAGAATCGTCCGCGCGGCCGTAACGCGCGCCTGCTGTTCCACCCGCTTGATTTCGGACAACCGGTCCGCTGTCCCGCTGCGCATCCATCGTGCTGCGATCTCGACGGTCAGCGGGGTCGCCATCCAGATGGTGTCGCGGATGGCGGCCTTCGCCGACAGAGCGTGGCCCGTCGGCAGGTGCAGCGCTCCAACCCGCAGGCCCGGCGCAAGATGCTTGGAGACGCTGGTCAGATACAGGATGCGTTCGGGTAGCAGGTGGGCCAACGGTGGCGGTGGCGCAGGCCCGGCGAAGGGCCGGTAGATATCGTCCTCGATTCCGGGACAGGCGTGCCGGTCCAGGACATCCACGATCTCGCGCCGCCGACGGTTCGGCATCACGCTCGCGGTCGGGTTCTGGATGGTTGGAATGAGGAACACGGCCTTGGGGCGGTGCAGGCGAATGGCCGCATCCAGTGCGTCAGGCAGCATGCCGTCACCATCGCCCTCCACTCCGCCCAAGCGAAGATGGAGGTTCGCCGCCACGCTCAGGAAGCCTGGATGGGTCAAGCGATCGCACAGCACGATATCGCCTGGTTCCGCCAGGGTCTGCAGCGCGGTCGAAATGGCGTGCTGCGCTCCGGAAGTGATCAGGGTGGTCTCCGGTGTCGCCGCGACCCCGATCCCGGCTAGCCAGCCGGCAAAGGCCTCGCGATGACTCGACCGACCACCATTCACATCATAGCCGGCCAGACTGAGATCCGATGGATCCGCCGCCAGCTCTGCCAGGGTGCGGCGCAGTTCGGATTCGACAGTGTCCATCATCGGGGGGAAGTTGAGCCCGAAGTCGATGGGACCGGCCGGATCGTCGGCGCTGCGGCCCCAGCCGTGGGTTCGGCGCTCCCGCACGAAGGTTCCCCGACCGATTTCGCCGTCCACCAGACCACGGGCCGTGACCTCCTTGTAGGCGCGGGTCACCGTGCCGACGGTGACGCCCAGCGTCCAGGCCAGTTCGCGGTGAGTCGGCAGCCGGTGACCCGGCGGGAGCCGTCCCATCCGAATGTCGTCGGCGATGGCATCGGCGATCGCCCGGTAGCGAGGTCCGGGTTTGCCGCTCAGGTCGGGAAGCCATTTCGTCACGGTGACAATGTTCCTGTTGCGCACGCGCAATGGGTACAATATTCGAGACAATAGTGATGACAATCAGAATCTTGTCACACAGACAAAGTTCGATACGGCGGCCGGAAGAGGAGGCGGCGATGGCGCAGAAGGTCGACAGAGCGCGGATCGAAGCCGCTTCCGAAGTCGTCTATTCGGTGATGGCGCCGACACCGCAGCACAATTGGCCACTGCTGTCGGCGCGGGCCGGCTGCGAGGTCTGGGTCAAGCACGAGAACCAGACGCCGGCAGGCGCATTCAAAGTGCGTGGCGGCCTCGTCTACATGGCGCAGCTCGCCCGCGAGCGCTCGGATATCAAGGGCGTCATCGCGGCCACGCGCGGCAACCACGGGCAGTCGGTCGCGCTGGCGGCGACCCGTCACGGGCTGACATCGACGATCGTCGTGCCCCATGGCAACTCGGTCGAGAAGAACGCCTCGATTCGCGGCTGGGGCGGTGAGCTGATCGTCCATGGCCAGGACTTCCAGGAGAGCCTGAGGTATGCCCGGGGACTGGCCGAGGAACGTAACCTCCACATGGTGCAGAGCTTCGACGATACGCTGGTTGCCGGCGTGGCCAGCTATGGCCTGGAACTGTTCACCGCGGCCCCGGATCTCGATGCCGTCTACGTGCCGATCGGGCTTGGCTCGGGAATCTGCGGTGTCATGGCGGCGCGTGATGCCGTCGGATCGCGCGCCGAGATCTGGGGCGTGGTGGCGGAGGCCGCGCCGGCCTACGCGCTGAGCTTCGAGGCCGGACACGCGGTGTCGACGAATTCGGCCGATACCATGGCTGATGGCATGGCCTGCCGGGTTCCCGTCGACGCCGCTGTGGCCGCGATCAACGCCGGTGCGGCCGGGATCACGCGGGTCAGCGATGACGAGATCAAGGCGGCGATGCGGGCCTATTTCTCTGACACGCACAATGTCGCGGAAGGGGCCGGCGCGGCCCCGCTGGCGGCGCTTCTAAAGGACCGCGACCGCTGGCAAGGCCGCAAGGTTGGCGTCGTCTTGTCCGGTGGTAATGTGGACATGGCCGTCTACCGGGCGGTCCTGTTTGACGGCGATGACAGCGACGAGGCCCGACCATGACGGAAGAGTTGTTCCGCGAGGACTCCTACCTGAAGAGCTGCGAGGCGACGGTCGTCGCCGTCGGCGAGGAGGGGATCGTGCTCGATCGCACGATCTTCTATCCGACCGGAGGTGGGCAACCCGGCGACAGCGGAACGCTGTCGACAGCGGACGGGCGGTCGGTCACGGTCAGCGACACCCGCAAGGGCAAGGTGCTCGACGGCATCGTGCATGTCGTGGGCGACGATGCTCCGGCTTTGGCGGTCGGCGACTCCGTCACGGCGACCATCGACTGGGATCGGCGGTATCGGCTCATGCGGGTCCACACCGCCATGCACATTCTCTGCTCGATGGTCGATGGTGGTGTGACCGGCGGGCAGGTCGGTGACGGCAAGGGTCGGCTAGATTTCAACCTGTCGCCGGAAAACGTCCCGGAGAAGGAAGCTCTGGGCGCCAAACTCAACGACGTCGTCAGCGCCGATCATCCGGTGGCGATCGGCTGGATCACTGATGACGAGTTGACGGCCAATCCCGACCTGGTCCGCACCATGTCGGTGATGCCGCCGATGGGGGCCGGCAAGGTACGAATGATCCGGATCGGCGATGACGTCGACTATCAGCCCTGTGGCGGGACCCACGTGCGCTCGACCGGCGAAATCGGCCGGCTGCAAGTCGGTAAGATCGAGAACAAGGGCAAGCAGAACCGACGGATCAACATCGCGCTCGCGGACTGAGGGTCGGCGGCGCGCCGCAACACCGTGCCCGAACCATTGGGCGCGCGCAGGAGAGGTGTGTCATGGCGTTAGACTTCGAGACCGTCGATGTGTTCACGACTTCGGCGTTCGGCGGCAATCCGCTGGCGGTCGTGTTCGGGGCCGAAGGGCTTGCCACCGACCGGCTTCAGGCGATCGCCCGCGAGTTCAACTTCTCCGAGACCACGTTCGTTCTGCCGCCGCTTGAGCCCACCCATACCGCCCAGGTCAGGATCTTCACGCCGGGAAGCGAGCTGCCGTTCGCCGGCCATCCCAATGTCGGCACGGCGGTGGTGGTGGCGCGACGCGGCGAGCTGTTCGGCCGTCCGGTCGGTGAGCGGGTTGTGTTCGACGAGGGGGTGGGCCCGGTCGCCCTGGAGACGATCCGTGACGCCGAAGTCATTACAGGGGCCGTTCTGACGGCGCCGGCGATGCCGACGGTCGAAGGCGTCGCTGACGCCGGTGATACCGCCGCGGCGCTCGGGCTCGAGCCGGCGGATCTGCGGAGCGACCGGCATCCACCGACCATCCTGTCGGTCGGGCCCAGATTTCTGGTCGCGGAGGTTGCGAGCCTGGATGCCCTGGCGCGGGCTCAGTCGGATGCCGGCCTGATCCGCCGACATCTCGGGGCCGACGCGCCCGGCGAGGCCTACGTCTACGTCCGCACCGACCAGGCGCCGGGGCGGATGGCGGTGCAGTCCCGCATGTTCGCTCCGGCTTTGGGCATCACCGAAGATCCGGCGACCGGTGCGGCCGCCGTCGTCCTGGCCGGACTGCTCTCCACGCTCACTCCCGGCGACCTGGCGATCACCATCGACCAGGGAATCGAAATGGGACGGCCGAGCCGGATAGACGCGCAGGTCGCCGGCGCGGAGGGCGCCAAGTCGATCACCATCACCGGTCGCTGCATCGCCATGATGCGCGGCCGGATCCACACCTAGTGGTGCGATCCGAACGGATGAGTCCCATCCGTTCGGTGAATCGCCCCACCAAATTGTTGAATCAGCCCACTAGGGAGGATCGGATGACCCTGAGCTACGAAACCGTAGACGTCTTCACCGACACCGCTTTCGGGGGCAACCCGTTGGCCGTGGTGTTCGGCGGTGAGGCGCTGTCGACGGATCGGATGCAGGCGATCGCCCGCGAGTTCAACTACTCTGAAACGACATTCGTCCTGCCGCCCGAGGACCCGGCCCACACCGCCCATGTCCGGATCTTCACGCCGACCAAGGAAGTCCCGTTTGCCGGCCATCCCAATGTCGGCACGGCCACGGTCGTCGCGATCCGCGGCGAGGCCTTCGGCGCTCCTGTCTCGGACTCGGTCGCCTTCGAGGAAGCGGCGGGGCTGGTGCGGATTTCGATTCTGCAGCGTGATGGACGCCCGGTGGGCGCCGAGCTGACAGCTCCGCAACCCTTCCAGCGAGGGGACGTGCTGCCGGTCGGAGATGTCGCTGCCTGTATCGGTTTGCCGGAGCGTGCGATCCGCACCGATCGCCACCCACCGGTCGAAGGCTCCGTCGGTCTTGGCTTCATCCTCGTGGAACTCGTGGACCGGGCGGCTCTGGAGGCCGCGTGCGATAATCCCACGGCGTTCACAGCGCATCTTGGCACCCGCGCGGTGCCCGACATTCACTGCTACGTCCGGTCGGGCGACCCGGACACGGTCGACATTCGTGCGCGCATGTTCGCGCCGCTGGACGGCGTGCCGGAGGATCCGGCGACGGGCAGCGCCAATGCGGCGCTGGTCGGATTGTTGGCCGAGCTCGATGGGCCGGATGACGGCACGATGCACTGGCGTATCGCCCAGGGTGTGGAGATGGGACGGCCCTCGCTGCTGCTGGGCGTGGCCGACCGCGCCGGCGGGGCGACGACGGCGATCCGCATGGGTGGTGAATGCGTCGCCATGATGTCGGGAGAGATTGTCGCACCGTGACGGACAGCACGGACATTCGCGTGGCCGCGACGGCCGACGAGTTCGCCGCCTTCGGGTCGCTGATCGAGGAGTATGTCGACTGGCTCGGCATCGATCTCGGCTATCAGGGGCTGTCGGAAGAACTGGCCGATCTGCCGGCACGCTACGGGCCGCCGAACGGCATCGTCCTGCTCGCCCATGGTCCCGCGTCGGCGGTCCTGGGCGGAATCGCCGTCAAGCCGCTCAGTTCCGTCGGCAGCGACGTCTGCGAGATGAAACGGCTTTACGTCCGGCCCGCCGGACGGGGTTTGGGGATCGGTCTCGGTCTGATCCGCCAGTCCATGGCGCGCGCGCGGATCCTCGGATACCGCCGCATGGTCCTGGACACCATGCCGAGCCGGATGCCGGAGGCCGTCGCCCTCTACCGCAGTCTGGGGTTCTTCGAACGCGACGCCTACTACCTGACCCCGATCGCCGAGACCGTGTTCATGGAGGCCAACCTCCAGGAGTCCGCCGACCTCTAGCGCGGCGGCCAGACCGGGTGGTGGTCGTCGATCACGAAGACATGGCGATGGCGCAGCGGGCCATGAGGGTGCGGATGGCTGTGCGGCTCCGGCCCCTCCAGCCTTCATGGGCGTGCTGGTGGTGGCTGTCATGGACGTGCAGGTGGTCGTGCTCGAGCTCAGGATGATCATGTTCCAACGCGCCGGGTTCCCCCGCCGGCCAGGCCCGGATCGCGGCGATCGTGCCGGCGACGGCAAGCGCGGCCAGACCGGCGAACGCGATCGCAGTGTCGTCGAGGCGCCCGAGGAAACCGGCTGTCGGATAGGCAACCAGCCAGCAGACGTGGCTGAACGCGAACTGCGCGGTGAAGACCGCCGGTCGGTCCCGCTCGTCAGCGGACCGACGCAGCAGGCGGCCGGACGGGGTCATGACCAGGGCGGTTGCGAAACCGATCGCCGTCCAAAGGGTCGCCAGGGCGATGAAGCTCTGGCTCCAGACCCCGCCGAGCAGGGCCACGCAGAGCAGCCCGCCGCCGGCCAGCATGGTCGTGCGCTCAGGGATCCGGTCGAGGAGGCGAGGCAGGATCAGGGCGCCGACCATCGATCCGCCGCCGACGGCGGCCATCAGCAGGGCGACGTCGCTCTCGCTGCCGCCGAGCCGGTCGCGCACCAGGATCACTGTGTTCACGATGGCCATCGACCCTGCCGCCGACACGGCCAGTGACAGGGCGAACAGCGCGCGCAGGCGTGGCGTGGCGAGATAGATCCGTGCCCCGGTGGTGACCCGTTCGCGGAACGGCCGCTGCCGGGTGTCGGCTTTGGGCTGCGGCAGGATACAGCCGGCCACCAGAAGGGCGGAGACTGCGAACCTTACGGCGTTGGCGGCGAACAGGGCATCATAGGAGAGGATGAGGAGCGCCGCGGCGGCCAGGCTGGGGCTCGCCAGGTTTTCGATGTCGTAGGCCAACCGCGAGAGCGACAGCGCCTTGGTGTAGGTCGCCTCGTCGGGCAGCACATCGGGGATCGTCGCCTGAAAGATCGGGGTGAATCCGGTGGCACACAGGTGCAGCAGCAGGAACAGGGCGAAGACATGCCAGACGTCGGTCGCGAACGGCAGCCCGAGAACGATCGCCGCCCGGGCAATGTCGAGGGCGATCAGAACCCGCCGGCGCGGCAGCCGTTCCACCGCCGCTCCGATGACCGGCGCCAGGGCGACATAGATCACCATCTTCAAGGCGAGCAGCACACCGAGGGTCACACCGGCATCGCCGCCGGTCAGGTCGTAGACCAGTAGCGCCAGGGCGACGGTCGCCAGGCCGGTCCCGACCAGGCTCGTCACCTGGGCGGCGAACAGGCGTCGGAAGACCGGATCGGACAGTGGCGACAGCATGCGGGCAGCACACAGGCTCGACCGAGGGCCGTCAAGCGGCGGATGGCGGCTCAGACCAGCCTGATTTCCGGCATGGCGAGGTCGGGCGTGCGCTTCAGGGTCTGATAGACGACGCAGTAGCGCTCGGTCAGTTTGACCAGAGTCGCCAGCTGCTCTTCGCTCGCATCGGCGTACAGCTCGAATGCGAGATTGATGTCCTTGAACCCGACCGGCGCCTCCCGGTCGACGCCTAGGGTGCCCTTGAAGTCGAGGGTTCCGGAAGCCTTCACCACGCCCTCACGCACTTCGATGCCGAGCGCGGTCGCGACCGCCTTCAGGGTCACGCCCGCGCAGGCGACCAGCGCTTCCAGCAGCATATCGCCGGAGCAGAGCTGGGTGCCGTCACCGCCGGCAAGCGGATGCAGACCCGCTTCGGCGAGTTGCCGGCCGGTTTCCAGCGAGCAGGCGATGCCCTCTCCGAGCCGGCCTTCGGCGCGCAGGGTGAGCTCTGCGGCTTCCGGGGTGTTGCCATACTTCTCTTTGAGCGGCGCCTGCAGGGCGCGCAACGCTTGGGCGTCCATCGAACACGGTTCCTCATGCTTGCAGTGACTGGCTTATAGCCTTTTGCGCCGGCGTGGCGGAAGCCGTCGAGCGCTCTCGGTCGCCTTCTCGGCCTTTCGCACCCCAGTCCGGCCCACTATAACCGGCGGAAATCAGGTTCTTGAGAAGGGGGAGGCACGGCCGCCATGAGCACGATGAAAATCGCGGTGATCCCGGGCGACGGGATCGGCTGGGAGGTGATTCCTGAGGGTCTCAAGGTCTTGGAGGCGATCGGTCGCAAGCACGGCCTGACCTACAGTTTCAGCGAGTTCGACTGGGGGTGCGAGCGCTACCACAAGGTCGGCGCGTTGATGCCCGATGACGGGCTGGAGCAGCTCGGCGAGTTCGATGCGATCTTCCTGGGCGCCGTCGGCTTCCCCACCGTGCCGGATCATGTCTCGCTGTGGGGACTGCTGATCCCCATTCGCAGGGCCATGCACCAGTACATCAATCTGCGTCCCGTACGGATGATGAAAGGCATGAAGTGCCCCCTGGCCGACCGCGGGCCCGAGGATATCGACTTCTGGGTGGTGCGCGAGAACGTCGAGGGCGAATACTCCGAGATCGGCGGGCGGCTCTACCAGGGAACACCGCACGAGATGGCCGTCCAGGAAACCGTCATGACCCGGATGGGATGCGATCGGGTGATGCGCTACGCGTTCGATCTGTGTCAGCGGGTCGGCAAGCGCAAGGTGACGTCGGCGACCAAGTCGAACGGCATCATCCATACCATGCCGTACTGGGATGAGCGGTTCGCCGAAATCGCCAAGGAATACCCGGACATCGCGACCGACAAGTACCATATCGACATTCTGACCGCGAACTTCGTCCTGCACCCCGACTGGTTCGACGTTGTCGTCGGCTCCAACCTGTTCGGCGACATCCTCTCCGATCTCGGGCCGGCGGTGGCCGGATCAATCGGGATCGCGCCGAGCGCCAACATCAATCCCGAGGGCGACTATCCCTCGATGTTCGAGCCGGTCCACGGCTCCGCCCCCGACATCGCCGGCAAGGGCATCGCCAATCCGATCGGCCAGATCTGGTCGGGAGCCATGATGCTCGAACATCTCGGCCATCAGGCGGCGGCCGATGACGTGGTCCGGGCGATCGAGACCGTGCTCTCCGAAGGCGGGCCCAAGACCCCCGATCTCGGCGGCCAGGCGGCGACGGTGGATCTCGGCACCGCGATCGCGGACGCGATCGGCTGATGCAGTACGTCACCCGGGACGGGCAGCACCGCTATCCTGTCGATCAGCCGATCTGGCGCAGCCCGGAAACCGGCGCGCCGGTGAACCTGACCCCGGGTCCCGGCATGAACCGCCGTCAGATCGATGCCGCCGACTGGTCGGTCTGGCGCTACGCCGCTGCGATCCCCGTGGAACGGTCGGCGGCCGTCGATCTCGGCGAGGGTTGGACGCCGTTGATCTCCGCTGCCTACGGGCCGGGCCGGGTGCGCCTCAAGATGGAGTCGATGGCCCCTTCCGGATCCTTCAAGGACCGCGGCATGGCGGTGCTGGTCGCCTATCTGCGGGCGCACGGGGTGTCGGAGGTCATGCTCGACAGTTCGGGCAACGCGGCGGCGGCACTGGCCTGCTATGCGGCGGCCGGCGGTCTTGGGTGTCGCGTCCTGGTGCCGGCCTACACCTCACCGGCCAAGGTCGCCCAGATCCGGGTCTACGGGGCCGAGGTCGAACTGGTCGAAGGCACCCGCGAGCAGGTGGCCGCGGCCGCGCTGTCGCTGGCCGAGAGCGGCGTGTTCTATGCCAGCCACAACTGGCAGCCGTTCTTCCTCGAAGGCACCAAGACCCTGGCCTACGAACTCTGGGAACAGTACGGCTTCGATCTGCCGGACAACATCATCATTCCGGTCGGCTACGGCAGCAACCTGCTCGGATGCCATATCGGCTTCGAGGAGCTGCTCCGGCAGGGCGAGATCGATCGTCTGCCCCGGCTGTTCGCCGCCCAGCCGGCCAATGTCGGCGCCCTGGCCCGGGCGTTTGCGGCGGACGCTGACACGCCGGTCGTCTTCGAGGCGCAGCCGACCGTCGCCGAAGGCGTGGCGGCGACCAAACTGGTTCGGACCGCGGAATGCGTGGACGCTCTGCGCGCCAGCGGCGGCGGCGCCGTCGCTGTGCCGGAGGAGGCAATCCTGCCGGCGCTGCATCGCCTGGCGCGATGCGGTGCCTTCGTTGAGCCGTCCTGCGCGGTAGCGGCGGCCGGTTACGAGCAACTGGTCGCGGATGGCACCATCGATGTCGCCGACGAGACCGTTCTCGTGATGACCGGCAACGGGCTCAAGAGCATCGACGCGGTGATGGAGTAGACGGTGCGAGCGGTCCGCTATTTCGGGGAGTTTTCCGTCGGCGATGTGATCGAAAGCCAGACCGTGACCGTGACCGAAAGCCAGATCATGGATTTCGCACTGACCTGGGACCCGCAGCCCTTCCATATCTCCAAGCCGGTCGCCGCCGAGTCGATGTTCGGCGGCATCATCGCAAGCGGGTTTCACACCCTGGCCCTGACCTTCCGCCTGATCTGGCAGGCCGGGCCCCATCAGCAGACCAATGTCGGCGGCAGCGGCATGGACGATCTGCGCTGGCTGCGCCCGGTGCGGCCGGGCGACACGCTCCGCGCCCGGGCCGAGGTCGTGGCCCTCAAACCCTCCTCCAGCCGGCCGTTCGGCACCGTACGTTTGCGCTACACCACGACAAACCAGGACGATGAGGTGGTGCTGACCTGCGAGATGCTGCACCTGATCGCCAAGCGCCCGGCCGATGAGAGTGCCGGAGACGGGGCAGCCGCGTCGTAGGGGGTGTTGTCGCGACTGACTCCGTCGGCCGCGTACCGTATCATGGCGACCCCTTGAACCCGCCGAGCCTGACCGGTTGCCCATGGCCCTTCCGCCGCATTTCCTCGACGAGATCCGGGACCGCGTGTCGGTGTCGAGCATCGTCGGGCGAAAGCTGAAGCTGGAGCGCAAGGGCCGGGAGTTTCTGGCGCTCTGCCCTTTCCACAACGACAGCACGCCGTCGCTCAGCATCGTTGACGACAAGGGCTTCTACCATTGCTTCGCCTGTGGCGCCCATGGCGACGTCTTCACCTTCCTGATGGAGTCGGAAGGGCTGAAGTTCATGGAGGCGGTTGAGCAGCTGGCATCGGTCGCCGGTCTCGAGGTGCCCCAGGCCAGCCCCGAGGAGCAGCAGCGCGCCGAGCGCCGTCGGTCGCTTCAGGACATCGTCGACCTGGCCTGCCGCTGGTATGAGCGTCAGCTCCGCACCTCGGCGGGCGAGGCCGGATTGCGGTATCTGCGCGAGCGCGGGCTGAGTGAGGAAACGATCGCCCAGTTCCGACTTGGCTGGGCACCCGACGACCGCAAGGCCCTGCAGCGCGCGATGAAGGCCGAGGGAGTCGAGACCGACGCCCTGGTGGAGGCCGGGCTGGTCAAGCGCTACGAGGACGGCGAGCGGGCCGGCGAGACGGTCGACTATATGCGGGGCCGGGTGCTGTTTCCGATCAGCGACCGGCGCGGACGCGTCATTGCCTTCGGCGGCCGGGTGCTGGGCGACGGCCAGCCGAAGTATCTCAACTCACCGGATAGCGTGCTGTTTCACAAGGGGCGGGTCCTGTACGGCGTGGCGCAGGCGCGCGAGGCCGCCCACAAGACCGGGCGTATTCTGGTCGCCGAGGGCTATATGGACGTCATCGCCCTCAGTCAGGCCGGCTTCCCGGCAGTGGCACCGCTCGGCACGGCGCTGACCGAGGACCAGATCGATGTCCTGTGGCGGATGGTGCCGGAACCGACCTTGTGCTTCGACGGCGATGCCGCCGGTCAGCGCGCGGCGCGCCGTGCGGCCGACCGGGCGCTGCCGCTGCTGAAGCCGGGGCATTCGCTGCGCTTTGTCACGCTGCCGGCCGGCCAGGATCCCGACGATGTGATCAAGCAGGACGGCCCGCGCGCTGTCGAGAAGCTGATGACGGCCGCCGTCGGTCTCGCTGACTTCCTGTGGGACAGCGAACTGTCGGCGACGACGGTGAACACGCCGGAGCGCCGCGCAGCGTTCTTCAAACGGATGCGAGACCGCACCCGCGAGATCGCGGACATGACGGTGCAGCAGTCCTACCGCGATGATATGGAGGCGCGCATCCAGGCGGCGCGGCGTCCGACCGGCGGGGGACGGGGCGGTTCGGGCTCCTCTGTCGGCAGATCGATGGGCCCGATCACGGTCGAACCGAGCGGCAGCCGGGTGGCGCGGGCGCGGGTCGAGCCGGTTCTGCGGCGGCGCCAGCAGCAGATCATGCTGGCGACCGTGATCAACCACCCCGGCCTGCTGGACGAACTCGGAGAAGCCCTGGCGCACCTGGCGCTGGACGACCCATTTCTTGACAACTTGCGCCAGCAAATCCTAGAGATCACCGCCGGAGATCCGGACCTTGACGCGAAGGGGTTGGAGACCCACCTCATATCGCTGGGCTATTCCGACGCCCTGGATGGATTGCTGGCTGCCGAAGCGCTGTCTCATGCGGCCTTTGCCCGGTCTGAGGCCGGTCACGCGGAGGCAAGGCAGGGGCTTGTGGAGCTGCTGGCGAGGGTCGGCGGCGCCCGGTTGCGGGAACAATTGGACGAGGCGCGTCGTGCTGCCGAAACGGCAATGGACGATGCAAGCTGGAACCGGTTGCTGGGATTGCAGCGCGCGCTGACGGCAATCACCGTCGGGGCGTCTTTGGAAGACGTGAGTTAACGAACGCCGGGGTCGACACCGGCGCTATCGAGAGGTCGAGGGCGATGGCGACAAAAACAGCGGCAGCTGCGCAGACCGAGGAAGAAGAGACCCGCGAAGGTGAGACTGCGCCCGACGGTCCGTTGATGGACAACATCAATCAGGCGGTCAAGAACCTGATCAAGAAGGGTAAGGAACGCGGCTACCTGACCTATGACGAGGTCAACGCGGCACTGCCCCAGGAGGAGATGTCCTCCGAGCAGATCGAAGACATCATGAGCGCCTTGAACGAGATGGGCGTGAATGTCGTCGAGAACGAGGACGACGGCGACAAGGAAGAGGACAAGGGCGAGGGCGACGGGGCCGCGGCCGGGAACGTCTCCGATGAGGATGTCGGCCGGACCGACGATCCGGTGCGGATGTACCTGCGCGAAATGGGCTCGGTCGAGCTGTTGTCGCGCGAAGGCGAAATCGCCATCGCCAAGCGGATCGAGGCCGGTCGCGAGATGATGATCGGCGGTATCTGTGAAAGCCCGCTGACCATCCGCGCGCTGGTGCACTGGCGCGACCAGCTCAAGGAAGGCGGCATCCTGTTGCGCGATGTCATCGACCTCGAGGCCACCTACGGCGCCGAGACCGCGGCGGCGGCGCCGGCGCCAGCCGCCGAGGAGTCCGGCGAAGCGACGGAGTCCGACGAAGACAGCGACGAGGACGGTGACGACGACGGCGAGGAGAACAACCTCTCCCTCTCGGCGATGGAGCAGCAGCTTCTGCCCCAGGTCCTGGAGAACTTCGACAAGATCGCCGACACCTACGCCAAGCTGGCGCGCATGCAGAAGCGCCGGATCGACAAGCTCACCAAGGGTGAGGAACTGGCGCGCACCACCGAGCGCAAGTACGAGAAGCTCAAGGGCGAGCTGATCGAAGCGATGGAGAATGTGCGCCTCCACAACGGCCGCATCGAAGCGCTGGTCGAGCAGCTCTATTCGCTGAACCGTCGGATGACCCAGATCGACATGCGGCTCTGGCGGCTGGCGGAAAGTGCCGGGGTGACGCGCACGGCGTTCATGACCGAGCATTTCGGCAACGAGCTTGAGCCCGGTTGGGGCGAGCGGCTGGCCGGCAAGGACAAGAACTGGGCGCGGCTGGCGGAGCGCCACGGTGAGGAAGTCGAGCTCGAGCGCGGCGAGTTGGCGGTGATCTCCGGCGACGCCGGCCTGCCGATCAGCGAGTTCCGGCGCATCGTTCAGACCGTCCAGAAAGGCGAACGCGAGGCCGGCCGCGCCAAGAAGGAGATGGTCGAGGCGAACCTGCGCCTGGTGATCTCCATCGCCAAGAAATACACCAATCGCGGTCTGCAGTTCCTGGACCTGATCCAGGAGGGCAACATCGGTCTGATGAAGGCGGTCGATAAGTTCGAGTACCGCCGCGGCTACAAGTTCTCGACCTACGCGACCTGGTGGATCCGCCAGGCCATCACCCGGTCGATCGCCGACCAGGCCCGCACCATCCGGATTCCGGTCCATATGATCGAAACGATCAACAAGCTGGTGCGGACCTCACGCCAGATGCTGCACGAGATCGGCCGTGAGCCGACCCCCGAGGAGCTGGCCGAGAAGCTGGTCATGCCGCTCGAGAAGGTGCGCAAGGTCCTGAAGATCGCCAAGGAACCGATCAGCCTCGAAACCCCGATCGGCGACGAGGAAGACAGCCATCTCGGCGACTTCATCGAGGACAAGAATGCGGTCCAGCCCTTGGACGCCGCCATTCAGGCGAACCTGAGGGAGACCACCACCCGGGTCCTGGCGAGTCTGACGCCGCGTGAAGAACGCGTGCTGCGGATGCGTTTCGGCATTGGGATGAACACCGACCATACGCTTGAGGAAGTCGGCCAGCAGTTCAGCGTCACCCGCGAGCGTATTCGTCAGATCGAGGCCAAGGCGCTGCGCAAGCTCAAACATCCGTCGCGGTCCCGCAAGCTCCGCAGCTTCCTCGACTACTAACGGGAACGTTGCCCGGGCGGGGGGAAAAGTCGCCGGTGGCGTCGCCTCCGGACGGGATGCCGGGCACACATCAGCCCGGCAGCAGCCAACGTCAGCCCTCGCGGCTGTTCCGTTTTCGCTCCGTCAAGTGGGCCTTCCTGGCCGTCATCCTGCCGCTGGTCCTGGCGGTGATCGGCTTGTTCCTCGTCCTGTTCGAGGTCGAGGCCTATCACGAATCAATCGATACGCTCCTGGCAAAGCAGGAGCGGATCCTGTCGGGGAACTCGATCATGCTGGCGCGCGCGGTTGCGAACCGCGATGAGGTGTTGATCGCCACCCATGCGGCGCCGATGCTCGCCGACCCTTATGTTCTCGGGATCTTCGTGTACGACGCGGCGGGCGCGCCGCTTGCTGAGTTCGGTACGCGCGAGGCACCGGATGGCCGTGCGATAACCGGCCAGACGCCTGTGCGCTACGCCACCGGGGACAGTCTGCAGACCGTGGGCCGCATGGTTGTGGTCATGACCGATGCCGAGCTTCGGGCCGAGATCTGGCAACGCGTTCTGGTTCTGGTGGTGTTCGCCGTCCTGCTGTCCGGTGGCATCGTGCTCGCCGCACAACTCGCGTTCGATGTGGTGATCGGTCGTGCTCTGAGGCGACTGCAGGAGACCATCGAGCGGACCCGGTTGGGGATGCCGCGCGAGGAGATCGAGTGGCACGGCACCGACGAGGTCGCCGAGGTGATCGACGCGTTCAACCGCATGCAGAAGCGTCAGGCGGCCTACGAGTCGGCTCTGGATGAGGCCCGCCTCGACCTGGAACACCGGGTCGAGGAGCGCACCAGCGATCTTCGACGGGCGCGCGACGAGGCCGAGGCCGCCAACCGGTCCAAGACCGCTTTCCTCGCGAATATGAGCCACGAGCTCCGCACCCCGCTGAACGCCATCATCGGATTCGCCGAGGTCCTCAAGAAGCAGAAGTTCGGCCCGCTGGGCGACGATCGCTACGGGCAGTATTCGGAGATCGTGCTCACCAGCGGGACGCATCTGCTCGATCTGATCAACGACCTTCTCGATTTATCCAAGGCGGAGGCCGGCAGTCTGGTTGCCGTGGAGGAAGCGGTGTCGCTCGAAGCCCAGTTCAGACGGGCGATAGAGATGAACCGGTCGGCAGTCGAGGCCGGTGACCTGACGATCGCCATCGAGATCGATGATGATGTTTCGGTGATCCGGGGGGACGCACGCCTGATCATGCAAATGGTGTCGAATTTGGTGACGAACGCCGTCAAGTTCACCCGACCGTGTGGCCGCATTTGGGTCGGCGCCCGTCTGACTGACGACAAGGCCGTCGCCATTTTCGTGTCAGATACGGGCATCGGCATTCCGCGCGACTAGATTGACCAGGTGATCCAGCCGTTTATCCAACTCGACACCCGCCTGCATCGTGAGCATCAGGGGACCGGGCTCGGGCTGGCCTTGTGCCGGGCGATCGCCGAAGCCCACGGCGGAACCTTGTCTATCGAAAGCCAGGTCGAAGAGGGGACGAGCGTCACGGTTACGCTGCCGGCGTGGCGGACGGGCGACAGCCGGCCGCTGGACGCCGGTGACAACGCATCCGCACCGGACGGACAGGCCACGGGGGAGTCCGCCTCCGATTGAAGCAGCGTTTAGGGCGCGCGCTTCTCGAGCTCGGCGTCGGTGAAGGGCTGGATTTTCGGCCAGATCGCGTCGGCGATCCGGATGTTGTCGCCGCGCTGAAGCTCCCAGATCACCTGAGTGCCCGGGTTCAGGAGCAGGTACAGCCGGTCATCGACGATCCGCCAGGCATACGGGTCAATCTGAAACTTGCGCCCGGTCCGCACGCCGTAGGCGCAGAAGCCGCCATAGGCCGGCATAAACATGTCCGGGTCATCGATGAACGCCTGGCGGTTGGCGTCGTTGGCGAAATAGTAGGTTGCGCCCTTATAGCGATGGGCGATCTGCGGGGAGCCCATGACGGGCCGGCCGTCGGTGAAATAGGCAACCGGGTCGAAGCCGTTCACCGCGACACCGGACTCGGTCAGGTTGAGGTCGACGTGATCGCCGGCCTCCGACCAGGCTGGTCGCGGGGCCATGATGGGGGTCAGAGCGGTCAATGCCAGCAGGCCGAAGCCAAGCTGGCGTCGTGACAAGAATCCTCGGTTCGACTGTGCCATTTCGCCTCTCTCCGTCCCGTGCCGACGGCAACCTCGTCGACGGTTCCCTGCCGTTGGAAGGTTATGCAAAACCAGCGATCCGGCCAAGCGACTCCGGGGCTTGGCCTGCGTTGACAAGCCCCTGCGGCACCTCGATAAGGGACCGGCATCGCAAGTTGATGCGGGTTGGGCCCGTAGTTCAGCGGTCAGAACGCGCCGCTCATAACGGTGTTGTCGCAGGTTCGAATCCTGCCGGGCCCACCACCCTTCGCGCTCCGCCGCTCTATTCTGCGGCGACGACCCGCTGGACCTTGGCCGGCTCGGCCGCATTCCCGACTGCTGACAGGGCGTCGGCCAATTGCCCCCAGTTGATCGGCTTGGTCACATACCCTGAAAAGCCCATCGCCTTGTATTCGTTGATCCGGTCGACCATCGCGTCCGCCGTGAAGGCGACGATGTTGCGGACCTTCTCCGGCGCGGTTGCGCGGAGTTCCGCCAGCACGGCGGGTCCGTCCAGTTTCGGCATTCGAATGTCCATGAGGACGGCGTCATAGTCGGAGGCGAGGATCTTGCTCAGAGCTTCCTGGCCGTCGCGCGCGATGTCGAGGTGATGCAGTCCTCGGGCATTGAGAATGTCGACGACGAGGCGGCGGTTCATGTCGTTGTCGTCGACGATCAGGAGACGGATGTCTGGATCGATCTCGACGCTCGGGTCCGCCGCCCGGACCGTCCGGCTCGCCATGCCCTGGTGAAGCCCCAGGGGCAGCGTCAGCGTGAACGTGGAGCCAATGCCGACTTCGCTGACGGCGGTGATTTCTCCGCCCATCGTTTTGGCAAGACGCCGACAGATCGCCAGGCCCAGGCCTGTCCCGTCCGTGGGCCGGTCTCGACTCTGGTCGACCTGGGCGAACGGGTCGAAAATCGCTTCGATCTCCTCCGCCGGAATTCCGACGCCGGTATCCCGGACGACGGCCGTGAACGTGGCTCCAGTGGCGATCTTCGCCGGATCCACGGTCAGCGCCACATGCACCGAACCCTTTTGCGTGAACTTGACAGCGTTGCCGACCAGGTTGAGCAGGATCTGCTTCAGGCGCACCGCATCGCCGATGACGGTCGGCCGCGGACCGGGGCCGGTGACGGTGAGTGAAAGGCCGATTCCTTTCGTCTGGGCGACACCCGAGAACAGCGACTCGATGCCCTCGGTAACATGGTCGAGTTCGATCGGTTCCTCCTGAAAGGTCAGGAGGCCGGCTTCCAGCTTCGAGAGGTCCAGCACGTCGTTCAGAATGTCCAGAAGGTGGATGCCGCTGCGCTTCAGCGTCTGCACGTGGCGCTGCTGCTCGGGCGTCAGTTGGGCCTGGGATAACAGGTCCCCAACCGCCAGCATTCCGGTGAGGGGTGTGCGGATTTCGTGGCTCATGTTGGCGAGAAACGCCGACTTAAGCTCGGAGAGCTGCTCGGCGTGCTCCCGCGCTTCTTCCAATGCCATCTGCCGGGCACGCTCCGACGTGGCGTCGCGCACGGCGACAACCGTCATGGTCTCACCGCGGCTGACGACGGAGTTGAATGAGATCGTGACCGGGACGGACCGGCCGTCCTTGGTCCGCGCGTTCATGGGATGCCCGTTTGCCGCTTCGGTGGGGAGCGTCCCCGTAATGCTCCCGGTGGGATAGACTCTCGACGGCCCGGGCTTTTCAAGCGGAATCAGAGAGGCCGCGCGCCGACCGACGATCTCCCGCGGCTCATATCCGAGCAGGTCGTTGATCCGCTTGTTCGCCCGGACGATGGTTCCCGCGCCGTCGACGTACAGGATGACATCCGGCGCCTCTTCGATCAGCAGATCGACCTCTTCCAGCGCGCTTTGGAGGGTGTGGTGAACGGTATCGAGCCGGACAACGAAGATCGACAGGGCGACTCCCGACGCGATGACGATCAGAACAATGAGGGAGCCCCACGCGAACTTGGTTTCGATCTCGGCGATCAACCGGTCGTGGGTGGCGACGTGGGAGTCTTCGCGCGTTTCCAGCACTTTGGTGAGGGCTTGCAGCTGCTGCTGCGCCTCCAGGTCGACCCCGAGACCCTGCTGGTGTCCATCGGCGCCGTCCGCGCGCCTGCCGGCGGTCAAAGCGGTAAGCTGCTGGCGATACCGTTCCATCGCAACCTGGATGGCCGCGATGGGCATGTCGATCCGGTAGCGCGCAAGGTGAGTTTCAAGCGCCTTCAGGCTTGTTTCGGCATCCGTCAGCTGCGCGTTGGCGATCTGGGCTTCCGACCAGTCCCCGCGCTCCGCGAAGTTCTGCATATGAAAAAGAAAACCGCCGTAACCCATCGCGGTCGACAGGTGCAGGACATCGCGCATGATCGTGACATGCTCACGGTCATCCGCCTACCAGACCTGAGTGGCTCTCTGAACCGAGCTCTGCAGGTTCCAACTGAACGCGGCGAGCGCCAGAATGATCGCCATCGAAAGGCCGGCAATGATCATGACTTTCCAGGAGACCGGAGGTTTCCTGTCAGGAGCAACGTCGTCCTGCGAGATCACGGCGGCCGACGCCGGTTTCTGGGTCTGATCCGTGTTCATGGCGAGCATAATTAGGGAAAATACTTACTAAATCCTGAATGAGTACGTATGTGCTCAAAGGGCCTGGCCGTGGTGGCCCGCTCGCTCGCGACCGGCGGTAGCCTGCGCTATGGTATTCGGGCTTGCCGGCGATCGGCCGCAGATGTCGGTGGCCTAGTCCGGAACCCGCCACGGCCCATCCATTGCCATGACCCCGACAGATCGGCCGACCGCATCGGTGCACAGTGCGATCCGCCCGCCAGACCCTCAGCGGGACTGGGCGTATTTCCTCGATTTCGATGGCACGCTGGTGGACATTGCACCCACGCCCGACGCCATTGTCGTCGCCCCTCGGCTGACCGCCGTGCTGGGCGACGTCCTGCAGGCGACCGGCGGGGCCCTCATGGTGGTCAGCGGGCGCCCGTTGTCCGAGATCGACCGGTTCCTGGCGCCCCTGCGTCTTCCAGCCGCCGCCCAGCATGGGGGGGAACGGCGCTACCCGGACGGCCGGGTCGAGCGGCCCCCGGCTGATCCTGGGCTGTCGACGGCGGCTGAGCGACTCCGGTCATTCTGCGCCGACCGTCCGGGAGCCCTGATGGAGGAGAAGCACAGCTCCGTCACCCTGCACTACCGAGGCGCTCCGGACGTGGCGTCCGAGGCTCTGGCGGTCATGGAGAACATCGCCGCGCAGTTGGGCTCCCGATATCGTCTGCTGCGCGGCAAGATGGTCCTTGAACTGAAGCCGGAGAGCATCGACAAGGGCAGGGCGATTGCCGCAGTCATGGAGGAGGCTCCGTTCGCGGGACGTCGCCCGGTCATGGTGGGCGACGACCGAACCGACGAGGATGGGTTTCTGGTGGTCAACGCGCGGGGGGGCGTTTCGGTTCATGTCGGGACCAGCCTCGCGGATTCCGCCGCGCGCTATCTGCTGACGTCGCCGGCGGCGGTGCGGGCGTGGTTGGGGCGGTTGTCGGAGTAGGGATGCCGCGTCGCGCGGCCCGAGTTTGGAAAGATGCGCTGAATGTCGACCCTCGATCTTGGAATCATTGGCAACTGTAATTTCAGTGCGCTCGTCGAGTCCGGCGGGCGGATCGTCTGGTGCTGCCAGCCGCAGTTCGATGGCGACCCGGTCTTCAACGCGTTGCTGACCAACGATCCGAGCGGAGAACGCGGCGGTTTCTTCGACCTGGCGCTGGACGGCGAGGTCGATCGAGATCAGCGTTACATCGAAAACACAGCGGTCCTGGTGACGACGCTGACGGCGGCGGACGGGTCCTGCCTGCGGATCACGGATTTCGCCCCGCGAATGCGGCAACGGTCGAGGATCTTCCGGCCTTCGACCCTGGTCCGGCACGTTCAGCCGTTGTCGGGAACGCCGCGGATTACCGTGAAGGTCCGGCCGACCTTCGAGTATGGGGCTGAGGCGCCACGTATCACCCGCGGCTCCAACCATATCCGCTACGTTGGCCCGAATCTGGTGCTGCGCCTGACGACCGACGCGACGGTTTCCTATGTGATGGAGGAAACGCCCTTCCAACTGCGCCGGCCCCTGACCTTCCTTCTCGGCGAGGACGAGACCGTTTCGGGATCCGTTTCCGAGATATCGCGGTCCTGGTACGACGCGACCGTCAACTACTGGCGCGACTGGGCCCGGTCGCTGTCGGTGCCGTTCGAGTGGCAGGACGCGGTGATCCGCGCTGCCATCACCCTGAAACTGTGCACTTTCGAAGAGACCGGCGCGGTGATCGCCGCCGCCACCACGTCGGTGCCCGAGGCGGCGAATACCGTGCGGTGCTGGGACTACCGTTACTGCTGGCTGCGCGACAGCTACTTCGTGATCCACGCGTTGAACCGGCTGTCGGCGACGCTGACCATGGAGCACTATCTGGAGTTCATCACCAACGTGGTGGCGACCAGCACCGTCGAAGACCTTCGCCCGCTCTACTCCATCGCCCTGCAACGGGATCTTACCGAGCACACCGTTGAAGCTCTGCCCGGGTATCGTGGGAATGGTCCGGTGCGGGTCGGCAACGAGGCCTATCTGCAGAAACAGAACGATGTCTACGGCTCGGTCGTGCTGTCGCTGACCCAGAGCTTCTTCGACCGCCGTCTGACCCAGCCCGGCGACATCAGCCTGTTTCGCCAGCTGGAAGCGCTCGGCGAGAAGGCGGCGGAGGCGTTCGACACGCCGGATGCCGGCATCTGGGAACTGCGGACCCGGGAGAGCGTGCACACCTTCTCCGCGGTCATGTGCTGGGCGGCGGTTGATCGCCTCGCCCGGATCGCCGCCCATCTCGGCCTCGCCGACGAAGCCCGCCGCTGGCAGCACCGGGCGGCGGAAATGCGGGCCGTCATCGAAGAAAGGGCCTGGAACCCGTCGTTGGGGGCGTTCACGTCGACCTTCGAGGGTGACGAGCTCGACGCCAGCCAGTTGCTCCTGCACGAACTCGGCTTCCTCCGGGCCGATGATCCGCGGTTTGTCTCGACCGTGGACGCCATCGGGAAGCGGTTGCGGATGGGCAATCATCTCCTGCGCTACGCGGCACCGGACGATTTCGGGATGCCGGAAACCGCCTTCACCATCTGCACCTTCTGGTACATCGAAGCGTTGGCATCGATCGGCCAACTGGACGAAGCGCGCAGTCTGTTCGAGTACATCCTGGAATGCCGAAATCCCTTGGGATTGCTGTCGGAGGATATCGACCCGGAGACCGGCGAGCTTTGGGGCAACTTCCCCCAGACCTACTCCATGGTTGGCCTGATAACCTGCGCGATGCGGCTCAGCAAGAACTGGGAGGAAGCCTACTAACTTCTGGTTCGGAGCGGTTCGCGGCGTCGGTCTAGAGCCTATCGATCGGAACGAAATAGACAATCGACGTGTCGAACACCCTCTCGGCATGCTCGGCCCTGTCGTCTTGGACTTCCGATCGATAGTCGGTGAGCCCGATCACGAAGTTCTTGGAGCTGCTCTCGTCACGGGCAGGCAGGATGAGCCTTTCGCCAACGCGAAAGGTGGTCCTTTGCGGGTAAACGACACCCCACCCGACGCTGGCCAGATTCTCGGTCACCATCCTGTGCCACCGGTTCGCGACACGATCCGCGGTCTTGCTGTCGAACAACTCGTCAACGCTCGCGCCTCGCAGCGACCGGCCGAACACGTCCGTGATCTGCTCGCCTCCGAGCCGGTACACAGGCCGGCCCACCGAAGGTACCTCCGCCAACCAGATGTTGGGCAACAAACCCAACCTGCTCATGTCGATCGGGTCCAGATCGTCCTTGAGCGGCACTTCGGTCGGCCGGGTTCTCTTGGATTTCCGATAGCCGAGGAAACGAAAGATCTTCTCCGAGGAGATGTTCTCGATCTTGTCGTAGATCTCCTCCTGATCGGGAACTCTGCCGGTGAATATCATCGCCCATCCAGTCGAGGTTTCTTTGGCGATGCGCTCATCCGACGTTCCCCATTTGCATTAAATCATACCATAGTGTGGTTCGATCATCGCACCGGTCAAGTTATTGGCCCGCGATGAGACCTTCTCGAGGTTCTTCGCGCTCGCCGCTCTGACGCCGGATCAGACGGAACGTGTAGGTGTCGCCGGCTGAGACGTCGCGCACGCGTCCGCGATAGGCGACAGTGATCGCGGGCGCGCTGACCTGGAGGCTGGTGATCCGAAGCTGGTGGTGGTTGGCGTCAATCTCCAGGATCTGGCGCCGGTAGCGCAGCCGGACCTTCACCCGGCTGAGATTATCGGGCAGGGCCGGATCGAAATGCAGGACGTTGGCCCGCATTTCGATCCCGAGATAGCACCGCTGGATCAGATCGATGGTGCCGGCCATGGCACCGACATGGATCCCCTCCTGGGTCGTGCCACCTTGGGTATCGGCGATGTCGCTCTCGAGCGCGTCCTGAAACAGATGCCAGGACCGTGCCCGGTCGGACCGGGCGAGGACCCAGGAATGGGCAATTCTGCTCAGCGTCGATCCATGCGATGTGCGTGCCAGGTAGTAGTCGATGGTGCGCGGGATGAGATCAGGCTGGAACGGATAGCCGAGCTGCTCGAACAGGACCCGCAGTTCATCGGCGGAGAAAAGGTAGAACAGCATGAGGACGTCGGCCTGCTTGGACGCCTTGTAGCGGTTGGTACTGTCGCCTTCCGCCTCGAGGATCCGGTCCAGGCGTTGGATGTCGCCGTAGCGTGCGGCGTAGCCGGCCCAGTCGAACTCCTCCAGATCGCTGTAGCCGTCGAACTGGCTCAGGATGCCGTCTTCATGGAACGGGACCTTGAGCTTACGGCTGATGTCCTGCCAGCGGTCGAGCTCCTCCAGATCCAGGCTGATCCTTGCGCATAGCTTGCGACTGTGCAGTTTCGGCAGCAGTTCGGCGACATCGCAGGCCCGGCTCAGGACCCAGGCTGCCATCACGTTGGTGTAGGTGTTGTTGTCGAGGCCGGTTTCGTCCTCCGGGGCCGTACCCGGATAGCCGGTATGGTACTCGTCCGGGCCCACCACACCCTTGATCTCGTAACGGTCGATGGTGGGGTTGTAGGTCGCGATGCTGGCCCAGAACCGGGCGATCTCCAGCATCATCTCGGCGCCGTAGAAGTACAGAAACTCGTGGTCGTCCGTGGCCTGGTGGTACTGCCAGATGTTGTACGCGATCGCCGCGCTGACATGGCGCTGGCGGTGGGTGTTGTCCGGGACCCACCGCTGGGAGTTCGGATTGAAATGGAGGCGCTGGCTCTCCTCGCGGCCGTTGCTGCCGCTTTGCCATGGGAACATCGCTCCCTGATAGCCGGCCGACTGCGCTGCCCTGCGGGCTTCCGGGAGCCGGCGGTGGCGGTAGCGCAGCAGCGCCCGGGTGAGATTCGGCATCCGCAGGCTCAGGAACGGAAAGATGAACAGCTCGTCCCAGAAGACATGGCCGCGATAGGCCTCACCGTGCCATCCGCGCGCCGGCACGCCGACATCGCGTTCGGCGCTGTGTTCGGAGACAGTTTGGAGCAGATGGAAGATGTAGACCCGGAGTTTGAGCTCCGTGTCCACCGTTCCGTGGTCTTCCAGGGTGATGTCGCATTCATCCCAGATCTGTTGCCAGGCCACGCCATGGTCGGCCAGGAGACCTGTGAAGCGGCCCGCATGGGCCAGAGCGCGCTTGGCTTCCAGCCCGGGCTCGGAGATCGCTGAGTCACGCGACGTGTGCAGCGAAACGACCTTCTCGACCGTAACACTCCGACCTTCCTGCAGATTGAATGCGAGATCCTGGAAGAGCTTGTCCTCTCCGAGTTCCGTGCGCCGGTCGGCATCGACCTCGCCGAGGTCGTCGAAGATCCGGGTCCGGGCGGCCATGGCAACGTGGATAAGGGACTGGTTGGTTCGAGCGCGCAGGAACATGACGTCCCCCAGATGGTCGAGCTCGAGTGTGTCCAGATGGCGATTGGTGAGCGCCTGGTAGCGCGGCACGTTGGCGTTGACCACGCTGCCGTCGAGCCCGCCGCGGACGATCACGTGGCCTTGCCAGTCTTCCGCCGTCAACTCGACGGAGAGGGCGGCGAGGTGCGGATCGGCCATGCTGACGATCCTGCGCTCGGTCCATCGCGAGGTTCGGGACTCCCGATCGCGAAAGCGGATACGCCGCTCCAGAACACCGGTTCGCAGGTCCAGGCACTGCCGAAAAGTGAGGATCTCGACCCGATCGAGGCTGAACCAGTCGCCACCTTCAATCCGGAACGTCAAAGGCAGCCAGTTCGGTAGATTCACCAGATCTTCGTTCTCAATCAGACGCCCGCCGATCTCCGTTGTCAGCCGGTTGTAACCGCCGGCCAGATAGGTTCCAGGGTAGTGGATTTCGTTGGCGGTGCTGTTCGGGGCAGCACCTCGGGCTGCGAAATACCCGTTTCCGAGCGTGCAGAGTGCCTCGCGGTGTTTCTCGCGGGCCGGATCGTAGCTCTCGTACACGAAATGCCAGCCATCTGCAGGGGTCCCTGGATCGCGGCCGGCCTCCGGAGGCGTGCGCGTGCGAGGAGGATCTTCGGCCTGCCAAGAGGCGAGCACATCCGGCAAACCGTCGATGCCATTGAGGGCCATGTCGGCGCCGGCCTCACGGAGACGCTCTACCTGATCGTCCGGCGCCGCGCCGAGCACCAGGGCGAACTCTCCCGCGACCGCGGCCCGAATACCCGCGACCGAATCCTCGACGACGGCAGTCTGCGCCGGCGCAGCCCCGAGGCGTCGCGCGGCTTCGAGAAGCATCGCCGGGTCGGGCTTTCCGGGAAGGCCGAGACGGCGGAGGTCGTTGCCATCGACGCAGGTGTCGAAGGCGTCTGGCAGACCGGCCCGCTTCAGAACGGCGGCGGCATTTCGGCTCGAGGTGAACAACCCGAGGGCGACGCCGTCGTCCCGCAACCGGGCCAGGGCGGCCTGGACGCCGGGCAGGACGGCGACCCCGTTCTCCCGAATGTCCGCCAGAAAGTGCGCGTTCTTCAGCCCTGCGATCGCGGCAACCGAACCGGTCCCCGGCGGATCGTTGTCCCCGCCGTCGGGAACCACGATACCGCGCGAGCCGAGAAAACTCGTGATGCCGTCTTGGCGTGGCTTTCCGTCGACGAACTGCCGGAAGTCGGCCTCCATGTCGAATGGTATGGGCGGGTCCTGCCCGTTCTCTGTGCTGTCTGCCAGAACGGCATCAAACGCACGCTTCCAGGCGCGGGCGTGGGTGGAGGCCGTGTCGGTGATGACCCCATCCATGTCGAACAGGACAGCCGCGAGCGCCCGTGTCTGGCGATGGTGTCCGGTTGCGGGTGGCGTCATGCGGCGACCGACCTCTCGCGGTCCGCGTGCGCCGAACGCAGGGCGGTCAGGAAGTCCCTGGACCAACGATGCACATCGTGGGTCCGCAGGTGTTCCATCGATCGGCGCCAACGCTCGCGCCGCTCGTCAATCGGCATGTCGATCGCCCGGACGATGGCGTCGGCCATGGCCCGGGGATCGTACGGGTTGACGATCACGGCGTCCCGGAGTTCACGGGCCGCGCCGGCGAACCGTGACAGCACCAGCACCCCCGGGTCGTCCGGATCCTGAGCGGCGATGTACTCCTTCGCCACCAGGTTCATACCGCCGCGCAGGGGTGTCACAAGCGCGACCCGGCACGCTCGGTACAGACCGGTGATCTGAGTGTGGTTGAAGGATCGGTTGAGATAGCGGATCGGGGTCCAGTCCAATGTGCTGAAGCGCCCGTTGATCCGGCCGCTGAGCGCCTCGAGATCCGCCTGCATGTCCTGGTACTCAGCGATCTTGAGGCGGGATGGCGCGGCGATCTGGACGAGGGAGAGGTGCTCGATCAAGGCCGGTGCGCGTTCGAACAGGGCTTCGAGGGCAAGGAAACGCTGCGCGATGCCTTTGCTGTAGTCCAGGCGTTCGACGCCGATGATGCCGGTGCGGCCCTGCAGCCAGTCGCGCATTCGCCGGGCCCGCGCCGCGACCACCTTTGATTCCGCGAGGGTTGCGAACCGGGCCGTATCGATCCCGATCGGAAACGAGCCGATCCGGCACCGGCGCCCGTCAATCTGAACCTGGCCGGCATCCGAAGACCCGTCCGGAACGCAACGGGCGACGAACTCGGCGAAGTTCCGGGCGCAGTCGACGGTCTGGAATCCGACCAGGTCATAAGCGGTGAGCTGGGCCGCGAGCTGGGTCGCCCAGGGCAGAGCGGCGAAGATCTCGGCTGGAGGGAAAGGGATGTGCAGAAAGAACCCGATGGGTCCAATCACGCCCCGGCGCCTCAGTTCCTGGCCGAGAGGGATCAGCTGATAGTCATGCACCCAGATGATGTCGTCGGCGCGCGACAATGGGTGAAGGGCTGACGCGAAGCGCCGATTCACGCTGCGGTAGTCGGAATAGGCGGTGTGGTCGACGTGGACCATGTCCAGACGGCTGTGGAACGCCGGCCATAAGGCGGCGTTGGACATGCCGGTGTAGTATCCCTGAAACTCGTCCTCCGGCAGGTCGAGCGTGGCGACCGTAAATCCCTCGTGTTCGTCCAGAGCCGCTTGTTCGTCGGGGGAGTCCGAGGTGCGGCCGCTCCAGCCGAACCAGATGCCGCCATGGCTGGTCAGCGCATCGCTGAGGGCGGTGGCCAGTCCGCCCGCGCCGATTTCACCTTTCGACGATGGAACCCGATTGGACGCCACGATCAGCCGGGGCATGGTCCTCCCTCTCATGGTGAGCACAAACCGATCAGTGGACCGACCCTGACGCCGGGCGAGGTTGGCCGGTTTGATCTGTCGCAACCATTGCGTAGTTAACGGCGAGCCAGGGTCGGTGACCTTCGCGGGCCGTTTGCATGATGCGCGTCAAACCGACCGACGCAGAACCGCTCCAAAGTGCTGCATCGGCTGGTGCAGGGACGGGCGTTCTGCCAACTGTCCGGCCAGACGGGTTCTCGATGAGGAGGGTTCGATGGCGAAGAAGTCTGAGAAGACTGAGAAGGTGGCGAAATCTGGAAAGATCGAAAAATCTCAACACGGCGCGTCGACGACGGTGGCTGTACCGAGCCCCTTCCGGGCGTTCCAGGAAGAGATGGATCGGATGTTTCACGCGTTCTCCATGCCGCAGATGTCCTGGACGAGCGGCCTGGAAACGACGGGTGGATCGCTCGGTCTCCGAGTCGACATCGGCGAGACCGAGAACGAGATTCAAGTGCAGGCCGATCTGCCCGGTATCCCCGAGGAAGACGTGGATGTGACCCTGGAGGACGATGTCCTGACGATTCGGGCGGAGAAGAAGTCCGAACGGGAGAAGACCGAGAAGAACTGGCGGGTTGTGGAGCGCTCGCAAGGCCGTTTCGAGCGCTCGATCCGGGTTCCGTCCGGGATCGATCCCGACCGCACGAAGGCTCAGTTCGACAAGGGCGTTCTGACCATCACCTTGCCGAAGCCGCCCGTCGTGAAGTCGCAGTCACGTCGGATCGAAGTCAAGCGCGCCGGTTGACCCGGCCCGGCCGATCGATGGACGAGCCCTTCCAGACCCGCGAGATCGGAGGCGGAGAGGTTCTGTGCATGGGTTCAGACGCCCTGCCTCACAAGCCTTTGCGTCTGCTGCTCACGATCGGAGACACCGCTACCTGTCCATTGTGCGAACAAGGCTATCGGCGGTCTCCCAAAAAGCAGAAAATTGCCCCCGCTGCCTGGCCGAAAGACCGGTAACGGGGGCCCAGTTAGGGGGGCATGCTCGCGGCAGGAGCAGGCAGGAGTCGGATCAGGCGGCTGCCGCGTCGTCCGCCAGAATCCGATAGCGATCGGTTCCGTTCATCTCGATGGCCCCGCGTCTCTTGAGCGCGCTGAAGGTCCGACTGACGGTCTCGAAGGACAGTCCCAGGTGATCGGCCAGGTCCTGGCGTCCCATGGGCAGACGGGTCCAACCGCCCGAGCGTCGCGCCCGATCGGCAAACCCGCTCAGGAAGGCGAGCAGCCGATCATCGGCATGCATGTGGGACACCATGACCAGCAGTTCCTCGCGGCGTTCGAGTTCTTCGCACAGCACGGAGCGCAGCGCCCGTCGCAGGCCGTCATCGTGTCGCAACCCCGCCTCCAGGGCATCCCGCGGACAGCTTCGCAAGACGACATCGTCGATGGCTTCCGCCGCGAAGGTCCACTCCTTGCGCGCCGCGGCACCAAGGACGTCTCCCGGGCCGGCAAAGCGGACGACCTGTCGATGGCCGTCTTCGGTGATGAGGCAGCACCGCACCGTTCCCGACACAATCTGAAACAACGTTTCCGCCGGTTGGCCCTGCATGGCGATCACGTCGCCCCGGTAGACGAGCTTCGGCGCCGGCCCCTTGGTGAAGAGAGCCGAAAGCGGATTCTGTGGGACTTGTCCGCCCTGCACCGTGGCGGCCGGAACCCGTCTCGTCGTGTCCAACGCGCTTCCACATCCAAGAGCCAGCATCGCCAGTCTCCTTACTTCAATGGACGTTTCCCTTCCTGTTTGGATCTCAGCGTTGGTTTGTGGTGGCGGATAGTCAGGATGTTCCCTGATAGGGGAAACCCCCTATCAGGGCCACAGCTATGGGGCGATCGATGTCGGCGCGCGGCCTTCGGGGTCGATTCCTGCCTTGAGCGCCATACGGACCAGATGGGAAAGACTGGTCGCGCCGGTCTTCTGCATGACCCGGGCGCGGTGGATCTCCACCGTCTTCGGGCTCAGTCCCAGATGGTGGGCGATGACCTTGTTGGGGTGGCCGGCCACGACCTCCACCATCACCTCGGTCTCCCGCGGGGTGAGGGTCTCGAACACCGCGGAGTAGGCGTCGTCGGCATCGACCGCCGCCGGAACCGAATTGATCGCCGCGTCGATCCGGCGGACAAGGTCGTCACCGTCGAACGGCTTCTCGATGAAATCCTGAGCGCCGGCCTTCAGGGCTGACACGGCCATGTCGATGTCGCCATGTCCGGTCATCAGGACAATCGGCGCCTTGGCGCCGCTCTCCCTCAGACGGAGGGTCAGGGAAAGCCCGTCCAGGCCGGGGAGCCGAACGTCGAGGAGGATGCAGTCGGCGCCTGCCGGGTCGTCGCTGTCCAGAAAACTCTCGGCGTCCGCATAGGCGTCAACCTGATACCCCCAAGACTCCAGCAGCGTGCCGGTCGCCGTGCGGACGGCATCGTCGTCTTCGACCAGTCGGATAAGGCGGCGGCCGTCGATCATGGCGGCGCTGCCGGAAGCGTGAAGTGGAAACACGCGCCCCCGTCCGGCTTGTTCTCGGCCCAGATCCGGCCGCCATGGGCCCGGATGATCGATCGGCAGATCGCCAGTCCCACGCCAAGCCCGCCCGGGCGGCCGGTGATGAACGGTTCGAACAGGTCACCGAACAGGGACACGGGCACACCAGGGCCGGTATCGCTGATCGTCACCCGGACCTCGCCGTCGTCGTGGCGCATGGCACTGACCGTGACCGCGCCCGATGGGTCCTCCAGAACCGTCTCGATATGGAGATCACCGGGGTTCTCGTTGTTCATGGCGTCAGCCGCGTTGCGCATCAGATTGATCACGACCTGCTGAATCTGGACCCTGTCGGCCAGGACGAGCGGCAGATCGTCGGACAGGTCGTAGACAACATCCACGCCCTCATGGGGCAGACCGGCCTCGGCGAGCCGGACCGCTTCCTGGACAATCTCGTTGATGTTCTCAGGTTGCAGGTCGACCCGGCCCTGGTCGATCAGCCGGCGCATCCGCTTCAGGATCTCGCCGGCGCGCAGGGCCTCTCCGGCAACCCGCTCAAGGATCTCGGAAGTCCGGCCGACATCCGGTTCCGACGCATCCAGCATCCGTTGTGCGGCCTGGGTGTAGGTCGCGATCGCGGTCAATGGCTGGTTGATTTCATGGGCAAGCGCTGTCGAGACCTCGCCGAGCGTATGCACCCGGGACAGCCGGTCGAGCGAGCGCTGCAGTCGGTTGGCCTTGCGCTGAGCCTCGACGCGGTCCGAGACATCCCGCATGAACCCGGTGAACACGGGGCCGGCCGCTGTGTTCCATTCGCCGACCGCAAGTTCGGCCTGGAACACCTCGCCGTTCTTGCGTTGCGCGCGCACCAGACGGCCGATGCCGATCACATGCTTCTCGCCGGTCTCCATATAGCGCTGCATATAGGTGTCGTGTCCGGCGCGGTCCGGTTCCGGCATCAGAAGGCTCACATTCTGGCCGACCGCCTCGTCCTCGGTGTATCCGAACATGCGTTGAGCCGCCGGAGTGAAGCTTTGGATCACGCCGGCCGCGTCGATCGTGATGATCGCGTCGGGCGCGGTCTCGATGATCAGATCCAGGTACGAAACAGCCGCAGGATCGCTGATCTCCGGCCTGACAATCCGGCTCGTGGCATGTGTCCGGTGCTGGCGATCGGCCATGGCGGGGCGGTTCCATGGGCCCTTGGTTGGGCCGGGGAGCATTCGGGAGGCGTTCTGCCCGGTGCGAACGGTGAATTCTCGCACGCATTCCATCACGAGACGTTCGCCCGGTTCAACTATCTGATTTTATTTGAAATCTCGTCTAGTTGACGATGTGGACCGTGTCCTGCCCGACCAGACGGTCTTCTCCATGAGGTTGCGCACCCGATCTGCTCGGGTTGCCCCTCCTTCAGGCAGGGCATCGGTGCAGGGCTGTCTCTCAGTCCACGATATGGTGCTTGCCAATCGGAACAATCGAAGAGGCCTGGGGCCCTTTCTCTCCCTCCTTCTCGGCGACGACGATTCGAACTTCGCTGCCTTCTTCGAGGTGGTCGAACCCATTGCTCGAAACGCTGTTGCGGTGGAAATACACCTCGCTGCCGTCGCTCGCTGCGACGAAGCCGTGGGCATTCTCACCTCCCACCAACCGGATCACCCGTCCGTGCAGCGGGGCCTCGTGGGTCTTCACCCGACCTTCCATATGCTGCGCGTGCTCCTGAAGACGCCGGCGCATCGCTTGGAACGCGTCGCGAATGGCGACATAGACATCTTCGTGGGCATGGTTCCTGGGACCGGCGCGAGTCACATCGAGAGAGATCCGGGGTGGGACCGTCGCGTGAATCCCGACACGAAACAGATCCCCATGGCGACGGCTCCGGTTTTCGGCTTCAACCACGACCCGCACCGACATCACGCGATTGAAGACCCGCCCGAGTTTCGCGATCTCGTCATGGACACGCGCCGCGACGAATTCGGAGCGGGGCATGTTCTTGAATACGACTTCCAGGTCAGCAGACATGGCGGCCCTCACTTCTGTTCTGCAGCCAGGTTAATCCCTGGGCATTTGCCGCCGCTTTGACCGTCGTCAAACCGAAGGCGGATCAGCGTCGACATACTTGCCGTCTGCAGCGACCGGCTGCGGCGACAATCGGTGACAGGAGGCTGGACAGCCATGCTGAGGCGACGCGGGGAGGTATCGGCCAAGGGTGCGCCGCCATCGGCGCCCGGGCTGGATCTGGACAAGGTGTGCTTCATCGTGGTGAAGGCACGCGCCTTCGATGTTCAGGACGGGGTCGTCGAACTGGATTACGGCTCGAATGCCAGCGACGATCAGTTCCGTTCAGTCCTGGAAGCCCACGCTGACGATATGACCTATGCCGAGCTCACGGCGGCAATCGACGACCTCAACGAAGAGGAGCAGTGTCGGCTTGTTGCGCTGGCTTGGATTGGTCGTGGGACCTACGACGGCGGCGACTGGGAGGAGGCGCTGGCGGCGGCGACGGACGGCCACACCGATCGAACCGCCACCTATCTGACGAGCATGCCGCTCTTGGCCGACTACCTCGAGGAAGGGCTGGCCGCGTTCAACCTGAACTGCTCAGACACCGACCGCGCGCATCTTTGAGGTCGATTCCACCGAACGGCGGAGCGTTTGACCGGTGTCAATACCGAGACAGCGGATTCGGTGCCTCCTCGAGCGGGGCCGCTTCGACGCCCAGGGCCTCATCGAGGACGGTGAACCAAGGCTTTGAACGCTCCCGAGCTCTGGAGGAATTCGCGATGAGCACGACAGGCCTTCCGACCTTCGACCGAACGCTGCAGGAGAGCAACGCATGGCTCAACAGCCTGATGCAGCATCTGCACAGCGAGGATCGGCATTTCGCCTACATCGCCCTGCGCGCGACCTTGCACGCCCTCAGGGACCGGGTCGGTCCGGAGAACGCATCGCACTTCGCCGCCCAACTTCCGATGCTGCTGCGCGGGCTGTTCTATGAAGGCTGGCACATGGCTGGTAGTCCCACGCGCGAGCACAACAAGGCGCAGTTCCTGGATCGTGTCCGCCAGGAGATGCCGAAACCGTTGGAGCGGGACGCAGAGCGTGCCGCGCGGGCCGTCTTCGAGGTGGTGTGGGAGAAGATGGATGCGGGCGCCGTCGCCAAGGCCATCCGGATCTTGCCGGAGGATGTCCGGGATCTCTGGCCGCGGATCGCCCACCGCGGGTGACGGGGAAGAGCTGATCCGGGTTCGATCCTCAACCGGCCCGCAGCGACACCCCCTGTTGATCGAATACGTGACAAAGGTCGGGGCGGGGATTGAGGCCGACATTCTCGCCGGCGCGATAGCCGGCTTCACCGACCGACCGCACGGTGACCACGCGGTCTCCACCGATATCCACGTACAGGAACGTGTCGCTGCCAAGATGCTCGGTCACCAGAACCGACCCGGCGATTGGCGCGTCGGACGGGTCGCTCAGATCAATGTGCTCGGGCCGGATGCCGAGATGTCCGGGCGCGCCCGCAGTCCCGGCAGCTTCGGCCGGTGGGCGGACACGGCCATGGCCGGCGACCCGGATTTCGCCGTCCCCTTCGGCTGCCGCCTCGACCACGTTCATCTTCGGCGAGCCGATGAACTGGGCGACAAACAAGTTCCGCGGGTGATGATAAAGCTCCAGAGGGGAGCCGACCTGTTCGATCACGCCACCCTGCAGGACCACGATCTTGTCGGCCAGGGTCATGGCCTCAACCTGATCGTGGGTCACGTAGATCATTGTGGCCTGCAGGTCCTGGTGCAGCCGGGCGATCTCGATGCGCATCTGGACCCGCAAGGCGGCGTCGAGGTTCGACAACGGCTCGTCGAACAGGAATCCCTGGGGTTCGCGGACGATGGCCCGGCCGATCGCGACCCGCTGCCGCTGCCCGCCGGACAGGGCCTTAGGCTTGCGGTCCAGGAAATCCGTCAACTTCAGGACCTCGGCCGCCTCCGACACCTGGCGATCGATCTCGGTCTTCGGCGTGCCCGCCATCTTCAGCCCGAAACCCATGTTCTCACCGACCGTCATGTGCGGGTAGAGCGCGTAGGACTGGAACACCATGGCGAGGCCGCGATCGGATGCCGCCAGGGGCGTGACGTCCCGACCGCCGATCTCGATGGTCCCGTCTGACACATCCTCCAGTCCGGAGATCAGGCGGAGCAGTGTCGACTTCCCGCAGCCGGACGGGCCGACGAACACAACGAACTCGCGATCCAGGATGTCGAGATCGATTCCTTTGATGACGTGGACGTCGCCGAAGATCTTGTGAACGCCGCTGAGTTTAATGGCTGACATGGGTACTAGCCTCCTCTCTCGCCCGGTCGCGCCGCCGTCAGGTCAAGCCAGATGGCTGCCGTCCAGGAGAACGCGGAGCCGCCGCAGCCCCGACCGGTTCGGGGATCGAAATTCTCGTGAAAACCGTGCCGGGCGACGAGGTCGCGGCTGTCCGCTTCCACCCGGTCTGCCAGATCGTCGAACCCGAAGTCCCGCAAGCCGATGGCGATCATCCAGTTGACGACCAGCCAGACGGGCCCGCGCCAATAGCGCACGCCGTCGAACCTGAGGTTGTCGGGGTCGAAGCTCGGCACTGCATATCGAACGCTTTCCAGCCACTGGCGCAGATGCACCACCTGCTGCTGCGCCCGTTCCTCGGGAATGCCGCCGGCGAAAAGGGAAAGGAAGGTGCTGGCGGTGACGTTCGCCGATCGGGCGCCGGTTCGCAAATCGACAGTGCCGTAGGCCTTGGTCTCGGGGTTCCAGTGCGCCTCCAGTCCCGTCGACAGATCCTCGATCCATCGGTCGATCTCGGCCAGCGTGTCCGCTGGTGCGTCGATCTGGATGGCGATCGCCCGGAGCGCTCGATTGGCGCGCAGCAGAATGGCGGTCATGCCGCTGTCGGCGACCCAGAAGGAGGCTTCGCGCCGGAGTGCGTCTCCGGACCAACCGAGCGCCCGGGCCTCCCGGACCAGGGCGATGTAGCGGTCGTAGTCCTCCTGGCTCGGCCGCATCGCCGCGTCGACATGATCGAGATCCCGCCGCTGATACGCGCCGACGTTTCGGGTGTCGACCGCGGCCAGGGGCTCGTCCCAGTCCGGCAGGTTGTCTCTGCCGGACTCCCACGGATGGGCGATCGCCACCATCCCGTCGGTGACACGGCAGGCATACATCCAGCGGTGCCAGGCAAGCAGGCGCGGGAACAGCCGTCGCACCCGACCGGTCGCCTCCGCAGCGTCGCTGGCGGTGGTCAGCAGCCGGTGCGCCACGATCGCGGCCACCGGTGGTTGGGTGTAACCGGAACTGGCGGGGGTGTGCGGGCACCCATATTCCTCCGGTCCCGGGAAATACCGCGCATCCTCGCGATGGAAGATGATGTGCGGCACCATCCCGTCCGGCCATTGGGCGTCCATCAGGGTTTCGATCTCCAGCCAGGCCCGCGGCGGATCGAAAGTCGCGAAACCGAGCGCCACGAAGGCGGAATCCCAGTTCCATTGGAACGGGTAGAGGCCGTCGGTCGGGACGGTGTAACCGCCCCGGTCGTTGGCGCGCAGGATGGTGCGCGCCCGCGACTCCAGATCCATGCTCATGGTTGACCGACTACCCTTTCACGCTGCCCGCGGTCAGCCCGGAGACCAGGAACCGCTCAAACCACAGGAAGATCACGAGGACCGGAATGGTCACGACGACTGCGCCCGCCATCAGGTGCTGGCGCGGCACTTCGGAGCTGTTGAGCGATACCACCGCCCGGCTCAACGTGAAGATCGACGGATCGTCCAGGAACATGAAGGCGAACAGGAACTCGTTCCAGGCGATCATGAACACATAAAGCGATACCGAGGCGATCGCCGGCAGGCTGAGGGGCAGGGTGATCTTCAGGATCACGCCGAGGCGCGAGCACCCGTCCATCAGCCCGGCTTCTTCGAGCTCGGCGGGCAGGTCGCGGAAGTACCCCTGCAGCATGTATAGGGCCACCGGGATCGTTGTGGCCGGGTAGATGATCAGCAGACCCAGCAGACTGTCCCGCAGGCCGACCTGGCTGAACACGCTGTACAGCGGGATCACGAGAACGATCGCCGGAACCATGTAGATGAGCAGGACCGACCGGGCCAACATCGCGCGCCCCGGGAAGCTCAAGCGCGACACCGCATAGGCGCCGGGGATCGAGAAGGCGAGGGTGATCAGAACCGTCGCGACGGACACGAAAATCGAGACCAGGATGAACCGTCCGAACCCGAAGGTCGTGAACAGTTCCAGGTAGCTGGAGAACAGAGTCACCAGTCCGGCCGAGATGTCGATCGAGTAATCGAGCGGATTGGCGAGCAGGGCCGACTGGGTTTTGAAGCTGGTCATCAGCATGGCGTAGAACGGCAAGGCGACCAGGATCGTGAAGACGGTGAGACCCACGCCTTTGCAGACCCGGATGAAGATGATCTCCAGTCTGTAGCGGTTGAGGGCCGCTGGATTGAGGCCCGCCATCGTCGCATGGGTCGCGGTCGCTCCGGTGCCGGCAAGCACCAGCGCGGCGAACAGGCCCCAGGTAAGATCGCCGCCCGAGAGGCCGAACGGCGCACCCCCGGCCAGTGCGATATAGACAATCGCCCCGACGGCGGCCGTGATCGCGATCCTGACCCGGGCGGTGGCGCCGCGCAGGGCCGGAACGACCCAGGCCGGACCGGCTAGCAGGCCCGCCAGAGCCGCGGCTCCTGCCACCGGATGGGCGTCCAGGCCGAAGGCGATGGCCAGAATGACGGCCACGATCAGGCCGCCAAGGGCGAACCAGATGGTCCCGGCCAGGGCGGCCGCGACGAACCCGACTGTCGGGCCGAACGTCTTTCCGGTCATAGCCCTTCCTCCTTCGGCATCAGCCGGAAGTACGCCGTGATGAACACCGCGAGCATGACGAACACGACGACCGATACGGCGGCACCGGCGCCGAGGTTGGCGAGCGCAAAGCCCTGCTCATACACATCGACGGTCAGGGTTCGCGTTCCGGATGCCCCGCCGGTGAGCAGGAAGATGTCGTCGAACTTGTTGAACGTCCAAATGAAGCGCAGCAGGAACAGGACCGCGAGAATGCCCAGCAGCTGTGGGAGTTCGATGTAGAAGAACTTCTGCAGCGGCGTCGCACCGTCCATCTCCGCCGCTTCGTTCAGGTCGGTCGGCAGGCTCTGCATGCGCGCCAGGATGAACAGGAACGCCAGCGGGAAGTAGCGCCAGGACTCGAAGGCGATGACCGTGGTCAGCGCCAGTGGAAGGGTCATGGTCACGCCCATGATCTCAAAGCTGGCGTTGCGCTGGCCGAGGAAATTGATGGAGGAGTCGGTGGCGCCCATCTGCACCAAGAGGGCGTTTATCGTCCCGCTGAACGGGTCGAGCAGGAATACCCAGGTGAAGGCTACCGCGATGACTGGGGACACATAGGGGAACAGGAACAGACCCCTAAGCACGGAACGGCCGAAGAATGAGGTGTTGAGCAACTGGGCGGCAAACAGGCCGAGGATGAGAGCGCCGAGCGTGCCGAACACCGTGTAGATGATGGTCACCCACACGACGTCGGCGAATTCGCGGTTGGAGAACACCTTGGCGAAATTGCACAGGGTAAAGGTCAGGTTGGTGAGCACGTTATCGGCGTCGCCGAAGGAGACCGCCTTGGTGTCGCGGGGTCGGATGCCGGCGTCGATATAGCTTTGATCGACGCTTACTTCGAAGCGGATGCGGTCCCGGGCACCCGGTGCCACGTCCCCGACGTCGCAGGTGATCTCCTCGCCGGCGACCGCGCAGCCGTCGGGCGCCGCGGTCACCGTCATTCCGGCCGGCAGTCGGTCATGGAATCCGGCGGCCAGGATCGGGCGGTCCTGGGAGGAGTTCCGAAGACGATACTCAAGCTGAACGGAATCGCCGGCGCTCTCGATTTTGCCTTTGATCCGCTCGCGGACAACGATCTCCGGGGCGCGAAGATCACCGAGTTCAACCGGCTTCACACTGATCCAGAAGTTGGCCAGCAGCGGAAACAGCACGATCGAGAACACGATGATGAAGGTCGGCAACAGCATCGAGTAGGCAAGCCGGGCTTCTCGCCGCGCCATCGGGCCGACGGTCCGCTTCATCCGTTCCAGGTGTTCGGCATCGACGGTCATGGTGTCCTCCGCGTTCCGCGTGGCGGCCTCGCGAGGTCGCCACGCGGTTTGGTGGGGATCAGTCGATCTTGGCGATCTCCTCGTTCATCAGCGCCACGGTCTCCTCGGCCGACCGGGCGCCGTCGATGTAGTCGCGCACAAGCCGGTTGATGACCTGCGAGTTGATGATCTTCGAGGACAGCGCCAACTGGCCGTCCTGGGCGCCCCATCGACTCGCGGTCTCGAGACCGTTGACGATGTTGCCGACAACCTCGGCGGGATAGATCTCGGCGAGCGGTGCTTTGCGATCGACGCCGACAGGCAGTTTTGCCCAGGCCTCGATGTACTTGTCGGGATCACCTGAGTCGCCACGGCGCACTGGGAACTTGCCTTCAGGCGCGATCGACAGGGTCCGCATGTACCCTTCATCCATTGAGAACTGCACGAAAGCCTGAGCGTTCTCGGTGTCCGCATCGGCGGTGATGCCGAAGTACCGGATGTCGCCCCAGGCCGCTCCCTGCGGATTGCTCGGTCCAGAGAACGTCGTGATGATGCCGGTCTTCTCCGCCAGTTCGCGGCTTTGCGGGTCGCTGTTGATCGTCGGCGGTGCTGAGTCCCGCAACCCGGCGAGCTCATCGAGAATGAACGGCGACCAGATGATCATGGCGGCCTTGCCGGCGAAGTAGATCTCGCGGGACTGCTTCCAGTACAGCTCACCCGGAGGGCTGGCCTTGGCGATGCTCTTGTAGAAATCGAGCACCTCCGTGGTCGCTTTGACGTACAGCGTTGCCGCGCCGTTCGGGCCGACCGGGGTCACACCGTTGGCCAGGAAGACGTGCTCGAGCACCTGGCTCATGAAGTTCTCGTCGACCTTGGTCGCGGCGACGAAACTATACATTTCCGGCGGGTTGTGCAGGGCTTTGAGCGCCGCCTCGATCGATGCATAGCTGTCCGGTGCGGCGAGGCCTTTGGCGTCGAAGAGATCCTTGCGATAGACCACCATCTGGGTCCAGCCGTCGACCGGAACCGCGGCGGTTTCGCCTTCGAACTCCGCCATGGACAGGGCACCTGGCGCAAAGGTGTCACGGCCAAGCGCCGACACCACCTCGTCGGCCGCCTCGGCGTCGAGGATGCCCGCTTCCGCCCAGGGGGCCACATACTGCAGGGTGTGGTAGATCACGTCGGGCAGGTCGCCGGCCGCGAATGCGGCGGTCGCCCGCTTGCCGAGATCCTTCTCCGTGACCGGGATGACGTCGACCGCAACGCCGGTCTTGGTCTCGAATTCCTTCGCCATCGCCTGCTGCTTGGCGAGCCGGTCCGGTTGCTCCTCCGTGCTCCAGAGCTTGAGTTCCTGGGCCTGTGCTGAGGTCATCCCCAAGCCGAGCAGCAGCACGGATGCTGCGACGGCTGTGGTCCATCGAGTTCGCGTCATCACTTCAGTCCTCCCTGTGTCGTGTCGAACGCTTGTGTTCCGGAGCGCGGGGCCCGGTTCCGTGGTTCTGGCGGCCCGTCGGTGGCACGCCGTACCAACCTCGCGGGTAAGAGATGCTGGTGCCGGTTTGGTTCTTCGCCCGACAGCACAGCTTCCAGGCAGACCGCGGTGCGGTGTCCGGCCTCGCCGATGTCGTGGGCGATGGTCGTCAGGGGTGGGTCGGAGACTTCGCCGATCGGCAGCCCGTCATAGCCGATCACCGAGACGTCGGTGCCCACATGGAGCCCGCGGGTGCGGATGGCCTTGATGGTGCCGATGGCCATCAGGTCGTTGCCGCACAGGATGGCCGTCGGCTGATCCGGGGTCTCGAGCAGCCGCAGGACGGCGGCTTCGGCAGCCTGTCCGCTGAGATCGGCCTCTACGTCCAAGCGATCGTCGACTGCCAGGCCGCAGGCCATCAGCCCCTTGCGGTATCCCGCCCGCCGCAGTTTGGCGAAGTTCATTTCGTCGCCCGGCGCCACCAGGGCGACCCGCTGGTGGCCAAGCGCGGCGAGGTGCTTCACCGCATCGCATGTGCCCTGTTCGTTGTCGGTGTCGACCCAGGCATAGTCCTCGGGATCCCGGGTCCGGCCGAACGTTACAAACGGAACGCCCGAGATGCGCAGCAGGTCGACGCGGGGATCCACCGTCTGGGTTCGGACCAGGACGAAACCGTCAACTTTTCCCGACGACACCAGACGCCGATGGGTGGCCTGCTCGTCCTCGTCCGGCCCGCACGAAGCCACCAGCAGATCGCGCTGATGCGCGGCCAGGGCGCGGCCCAGGCCATCGAGGAACTCAAAGAGGAAGGGTTCAGGCTCCCGGTGCAGGCGCTGCGGCAGGACAATGCCGATCGTGTCGGTCACTCCCCGTGCCAGTCGCCGTGCCGAACTGGACGGCTCGTAGCCGAGGCGACGGGCTTCCCGCAGGACCCGCTCGCGGGTTTCCGCTGACACGTTCGGATAGCCGTTCAACGCGCGCGACACCGAGCCTTCGGCAAGGCCGAGGGCGCGTGCGAGCTCGCGAAGCGTGGCGCCTCGATGGGCTGTTCCGCCCATGATCTGGATCCTCCCTTGCCCGGGTTCTGCAACCGCGACGCATGCGATCTGCCCAGGTCATGCAACTAATGAACTAGGAAAGCGCTTTTCTTGTCAATGAAATCACTCGAACCGCAGAAAACATGCGCCTCCCCGGCGGTCGGGCTGTCGTTGGCGGCGTTCGATTGCGGTTGATCAAAGCGGCGGGAGGACGGTCCGAGGATGATGCCTGCGTCGTCGAAGCTGCCAGGGGATCGCGGGATGCGCGCTATGGTCTTCGAGGGGCCGGGCCGTCCGCTCGAGCCTCGCGACGTTCCGGATCCGGTAACCGGGCCGGGCGAGGTTCGGATCGCGGTTTCCGCCTGCGGCGTCTGCCGCACCGATCTGCACATCGTGGACGGCGATCTGACGCAGTCGAAGCTTCCGCTGATCCTGGGCCACGAGGTTGTCGGACGCGTCGTCGAATGCGGCCCCGGCGTCGATACGTTCCAACTGGGCCAGCGGGTCGGGGTGCCCTGGCTCGGCCACACCTGCGGCGCCTGCCCGTACTGCGTCGGAGGCGCCGAGAATCTGTGTGACGACCCGCTGTTCACCGGCTACACGCGCGATGGCGGCTATGCCGAACTTTGCGTGGCCGACGCCCGGTATGTCTTTGCATTGCCGGATGGGCCGACGGATGCCGAACTGGCCCCGTTGCTCTGCGCCGGGCTGATCGGGCACCGCTCTCTGCGGATGGCGGGGGACGGCGAGCGTCTCGGGCTCTACGGGTTCGGCGCGGCCGCCCACATTCTGATCCAGGTCGCGCGCTGGCAGGGCCGCCGGGTGTTCGCCTTCACGCGGCCCGGTGACTCTGACGCTCAGGCGTTTGCTGACCGTCTGGGCGCGGCCTGGGTCGGTGGGTCCGATCAGCCGCCTCCGGAGCCGCTGGATGCCGCCATCATCTTCGCGCCGGTCGGCGCTCTTGTGCCGGCCGCCTTGCGGACGGTGCGCAAGGGCGGTGTGGTGGTCTGCGGCGGGATTCACATGAGCGATATTCCCCGCTTCCCCTACGCTGACCTCTGGGGCGAGAGGGTCGTTCGGTCGGTCGCCAACCTGACGCGCGAGGACGCGGACGATTTCCTGTCTCTCGTCGGGCCGGCCAAGATCAGAACCGAAATAGAGAGGTTCGCGCTGGCGGATGCCAACACAGCCCTGGCCCGACTGCGTGCCGGTACCCTGAACGGCGCAGCGGTCCTGACCGTTTCCTGAATCAGGAAAGTCCCGTGACCGGCAGCAGGGCGCCGTGAATGTCCACCGCCTCCGACGAGGCGAGGAAGGCGATCACGTCGGCCAAGTGTGATGGCGAGACCCAATCGGAGGGATCGGCGTCGGGCATTGCAGCGCGGTTCTCGGGAGTGTCGAGAATGCTTGGCAGAACGGCGTTGACCGCGATGCCCTTGTCGCGCAGTTCGGCGGACAGGCTTTCCGTGATCCGCATCACACTTGCCTTGGCGGCGCAATAGGGCCCCATCATCGCCAGGCCCCGATGGGCGGCATTCGCTCCGACGGTGACGATCCGTCCTCTGCCGCGCGCGATCATCTCCGGCACCACCGCCTCGACCAGTGGCAGCAGGGTTCCGACATTCAGGTCCATCATCGTCTGCCAGGCCGCCGGGCCGGCCTCATGGACCGCCTGTCCCATCGCGAAGCCGCCGGCAACGGCGCAGACGACGTCGATCGGGCCGAGTTCGCCGCGGGCCGTATCGAGTGCTGCCGCCACCTCGCCGCGATCCAGCAGGTCCACCACGATCTGCTTGGGCGCTCTTGGCAGGGTCTCGGACACGGCCGCCAGGGTCTCAGCCTCACGATCCAACAGGACCATCGCCGCGCCCTCGGTCGCCATGCGTTGAGCGACCGCCCTGCCCAGATTGCCGGCGGCCCCGGAAACGACGCATACCTTGCCGTGAAAGCTCATGGTCCGCTCAGCCCCTGTCGTCCATGCATGACCAGCATCGGACGCGGCGCCGAGGCTGTCGATCGGCGCATTGGACCCCGACGCGCCAAGGCGCGCAACAGGCCGCGCCGTGGTGTCGGCGTGGACCGGATTGCCTCGGTGATCAGAGTGCCGGGATTGCGCTAGACTCCCATCGCGTCGCGGCGGTGTGCAGGCAGTCGAAGCCGCCGGACGTGGAGAGGTGTCATGGGCGTCGGTCGTCAACTGATCATCATCGGGCTGCTGGTAGCCGTTGCGGCCACCGGCTGGGTTGCCCTGCGACCGCAGGATGGCGAGCAGGTCGATGCCGGCGCCGGCACCCGGGCACCGAAGGCGCGGACGACCTCGGTGGTCGTCAACGAGGTGGTCTTCGACGCCGAGCGCGTTCGCGTCGAGGCGGTCGGCACCGCCAGGGCGGCCCGGTCCGCAACCCTGTTTCCGGCCACCGCCGGCGAGGTCCAGGCGATCAACTTCACGACCGACGCCGAGGTCGCCCAAGGCGACGTGCTGCTCGAACTCGATCGGGAAGCCGAGGAACTGGCGGTCGATCTGGCCCGGGTCCGGCTGGCCGACGCCGAACGGGTGTTCGATCGATTGCAGCGGCTCAGCGCCAGCGGCGTTGCCGCGCAGGCGCGTCTCGACGAGGCGCTGACCTCACTCGAGGCGGCGCGGATCGAACTGCGTCGCTCCGAGGTCGCCCTGGCGGACCGTTTCGTCGTGGCGCCGTTCTACGGTCGGATCGGTTTGACCGAGTTCGATGTCGGTGACCGGATCGGGCCGGAATCGGAGATCGCGACTCTGGACAGCCGTTCAACTCTGTTGGTGCGGTTCGAGGTGCCGGAAGCGTTGCTCGGACGGATTGCCGTCGACCTTGGCGTCAGTGTCGAGCCATGGTCGGGGGGCACCGATCCGGTCACCGGCACGATCGTCGATGTCGGCAGCCGTGTTTCGCCCGACAGTCGCACCTTCCCGGTGCGGGCGCGGATTCCCAATCCCGATGACCGGCTGCGCCCCGGCATGAGTTTTCGGGTCGTGCTCGACGTCGCTGGAGAGCCCCATCCCAAGGTGCCGGAAATCGCGATCCAATGGGGCGGCGACGGTGCCTATGTCTGGATCGTTGCGGACGGTCTGGCCCGAAGGACCCCGGTGATCATCGTCCAGCGCCAGGACACCGGCGTCCTGGTCGAGGGGGCGGTCGGACCGGGCCAGCGGGTCGTGGTCGAAGGTCTGCATCGCATGCGCGACGGCGCCCGAGTCGAGATCGTCTCGCGGGCGCCGCCGTCCCAGGCTCCCATCCCGGCAGAGCTGCGGGAGGCCGGTTCTTGACCCCCAGCCCGGCCAACGACCTGCCGTCGCTCAGCGTGCGGCGTCCGCTGCTGGCGCTGGTCCTCAACCTGTTGATTGCCCTGGCGGGGGTCTCCGCCATTCTGGCGGTTGAAGTGCGGGAACTTCCGAACGTTGACCGGCCGATCGTGACCGTCCGGGGCCTTCTGGACGGCGCGTCGCCCGAGACCATGGACCGGGAGGTGACCAGCCTCGTCGAGGGCGCAGTCGCCCGGGTCTCCGGTGTCCGGGAGATCCGTTCCTCCAGTGAAGAGAACAACTTCAGAATGCGGGTCGAGTTCAGCCCCGGAGCCGATCTCGACCTCGCGGCCGCCGACGTCCGCGAGGCGGTCAGCCGTGTGGAACGAGAACTGCCCGAGGCGGTCGAACAGCTCACCGTCATCAAGGCGGATGCCGATGCCAGCCCGGTCCTGCGGCTGGCGGTTGTCGGAAACGATCTGCGCGAAGACGATCTGACCCGCGTTGTCGAGAGGGACATCATCCCCGAACTGATTTCGATCGATGGCGTCGCCGACGTGACGGTGTTCGGTGACCGCCAGCGGTTGTTGCGGGTGGTTCTGGACCCGTTGCGCCTGAGCGCGTTCGGCCTGTCGGTCAGCGATGTGATCGACGTTCTGGAGGATGCGCCGTTCGATATCCCGGCCGGCAGCTTCGCGTCCGTCGACCAGGAACTGCTGGTCCGCGCCGACGCAACGGTGGAGACCGCGGCGGAGGCCGAGGCCATCGTCGTTCGCGATCCCGTGCGGATCGGCGATGTTGCCCAGGTTTTCTTCGGCCCCGAGGACGCGGAAAGCCTGGTGCGGGTCAATGGCGAACAGGTCATCGGCCTCGGGATCATCCGGCAGGCCCAATCCAATACCATCGCCATTTCCGATCGGGTCCGGGACCGGGTCGGGATCCTGAACGAGCGGTTCACCCGGGTCGATATCGTGGTGACCTCCGACGATGCTCTGTTCATCAGCGGGTCCGTTCAGGAAGTGCTGATCAGTCTGGGGCTCGCCGTCCTGATCGTCGTGGCGACGCTCTGGCTGTTCCTCGGGTCACCGGCGGCGACCGTCATTCCCTGCCTGTCGATCCCGGTGGCGCTGATCGGATCGGTCGCCGCGATCTGGCTGCTTGGCTTCTCGATCAACATCCTCACGCTGCTGGCCCTGGTCCTGGCAACCGGGTTGATCGTCGACGACAGCATTGTGGTGCTGGAGAACATCCAGCGCCGCCGCGCCCAATCCCTGGGCGCGCGGGCGGCGGCTGTTCTCGGTTCCCGACAGGTGTTCTTCGCCGTCGTCGCGACGACGGCGACGCTGATCTCCGTGTTCGTTCCGATCTCGTTCCTGCCGAGCACGGCGGGCCGCCTGTTCCGGGAGTTCGGCTTCGTGCTGGCGACCGCCGTGCTGATCTCTTCGTTCGTCGCGCTGACGCTGGTTCCGGCGCTGGCCGCGCGGCTGGGGACGCCGAGCAAGGGCGGCGGCATTCGCCGCCCGATCAGCGCGATCGGGGATCGACTGGCGCGGTTCTACGGATGGAGCCTGCGAGCCGTTCTGGCGGCACCTCTGGTCACGGCGGCGGTTGCGATCGGGGCGGCCGGCGGGGCCTGGCTGGCCTTCCAAAACCTGGACCGGGAACTGATCCCGTCCGAGGATCGGGGCCTCGTCTTCGTGTTCGGAACCGGTCCAGACGGTGTCGGGCTCGGCTACAGTGATCGCCAGGCCCAGCAGATGGAGTCCGTCCTGCTGCCCTATCTCGACAGCGGGGAGATCGGGTCGCTCTACACCATTGCCGGGCGCTGGGACCTCAACCGGGTCTTTATCTCCGCACCCCTGGCGCCCTGGGACGACCGCGACCGGTCACAACAGGAGATCATGGCCGAGTTGCGGCCCCAGATGAACGCGATCCCCGGATTGCGCATCCGGGTCTACGGCTCAAACAGCCTCAACCTGCGGGGAGCCGGCGGCGGCCTCGAAGTGGCGCTCGTCGGCAACGACTATCTGCGGCTCTACGAGGCGGCGCAGACCCTGTCGCGCAAGATCGACGACACCATCCCGTATCTGTCGGATATACGGATCTCCTACCAGCCGACCCAGCCGCAGCTGTCCGTGCGGGTCGACCGGCGGCGGGCGTCGGACCTTGGGATTCCCCTCGACGATCTTGCGGACACCCTGCGGGTGATGATCGACGGTTACGACGTGGCGGACCTCAACGTCAGGGATGAGTCGATCCCGATCCAACTGGAGGCGAAAGGGGGCGCGATCGACGATCCCAGCGATCTGGTCAATCTGTACGTGCGCACCGATGGCGGGTCCCTGGTGCCGATCTCCAGTCTGGTCAGTCTGCGGGAGGAGGGCGTGGCCGCGGAACTGGATCGGCATGTGCAGCGCCGGGCGGTCGAGATCGACGCCGATGTCGACCCGTCGGTGCCGTTGCAGACGGCCATCGCCGCGGTGCAGGCCTTGGCCAAGGAAGTCCTCGACGACGACACGGATCTGATCCTGCTCGGCGAGGCCGAGGCCCTGGAGGAGGCCGAGCGCGAGGTCCTGATCACCTACGGGATCGCCATTCTGGTGGTCTTCCTGGTCCTGGTCGCCCAGTTCGAAAGTGTGACCAGTGCCGCCATCGTCGTGATCACTGTGCCGTTCGGCATCGCCGCGGCGGTCTACGCCCTGCTGCTCACCGGAACGTCGGTGAACATCTACAGCCAGATCGGCCTGGTGATGATGATCGGTCTGATGGCGAAGAACGGGATTCTGGTGGTCGAGTTTGCCGACCAGCTGCGGGACCGGGGCCTGGGTGTGCGTGCGGCGGTGGAACAGGCCGCGGTCGTTCGGCTCCGCCCGATCGTCATGACGATGATCTCAACTGTGCTCGGCGGCCTTCCGCTGATTCTCAGCACCGGGCCGGGAGCCGAGGCCCGGTCGGCCATCGGCTGGGTGGTTTTCGGCGGTCTCGGCCTAGCTGCCGTGTTCACGTTGTATCTGACACCGGTTGTGTATCTCGCTCTGGCCCGGCTGTCGCCGGCGAGGGCGCGGTCGGCGCGCCGGCTCGCGCGCGAACTGGCCCGTGCGGACACCCTGGATACCGAAGGCCGCATGCAACGCAAAGTGGCGTCCGGCCCGAACGCGTCTCCGGGTTGAATTTCCCGACGATCTAAACTGGCGGTGATGGATCAAGCGAATGATCATTTGAACATGATCGAAGGGCTGTTTCTATCTGCATAAAATTACGTGGTTTTTGGTTCTGTCCGGGAAATCAGCTGTCCGGTATTGAGCGGGTATTTTGGTAAAATTTGTCATAAAGGTTTAAACTTTTGGATGCTAGATTCTATTGTTAATCAACTTTTAAGACGCACCGTTTAGACCACTGCGCCGGAACGTTTACTTTTGTGGACAGAGGAGGGATCCATGAAGGGACGGCGCAATCCGCTCAACAATCTGCCGCTTGCCGGCAAGGTTTATGGCGGTTTTGGACTGTCGATGCTGTTTTTGGCCGGCCTTGCCGGCCTGTCGGTCTGGGGTCTGACCCGGGCCGTGGACAGCCTGAAGATCTATGAGGAACTGGCGACCCAGAAGACGCTGCTGATCAAGGAGATCGGCGACGATGTCCGCGACATGCGTCTCGCGGTCATGAAATTCCGGGTCAAGCAGGACCCGGCGGCGATCGCCGGTGTCGAAGAGGCGGTCGCCAAGGCGCTCGGCAAGCGCGACGCGGCGGAGGCGGCCATCACAGATCCGTCGCAGGTTGAGATTCTTCAGGGCCTGATCGCCGGCATCCAGCAATACGGTGAGCGCTTCACGGCCGCTGTCGCCTTGCAGGACCAGCGCAACGAGGTCGTGCTCGGCACCCTTGACCGGATTGGCCCGGCCGTCCGCAAGGACATTACCGAGATCATGGAGACCGCTTACCAGGATGGCGACGCGACGGCGGCCTACTATGCCGGCGTGGTGCAGAAGCACCTCATGCTGGGCCGTCTCTATGCGAGCAAGTTCCTGATCACCAATGAACCGAGCGACGGCGACCGTGCCAAGACCGAACTGGCGGACGCCATCGGTGGCATCGATGCCCTGCTCGTCGAGTTGCAGAACCCGCGGCGGCGCGAACTGGCGGAGGGTGCGCGTGTTCAGATCACCGACTACACGGCGGCCTTTGAGCGGACCCAAGCGATCATTCTGGATCGCAACGCAATCCTGATCGGCGAACTGGACGCGATCGGACCGCGCCTGCTGGGTCAGGTGACGGGTCTGATCGACTTCGCCCTGCAGGTTCAGACCGAGACCAGCGCCGCGGTTTCCGGCGATATCGCGGAATTGCAGCGCAATACGGTCATCGCGGCGGTCATCGCCCTGGTGGTCGGCATTCTCTGCGCTTTCCTGATCGCGCGCGCCATCGTCGTCCCGATCCGGGCGGTCACCGGGTACATGGGCCGGCTCGCCGACGGCGACACCGATTTCCAGAACCGGCAGGACGACCGGGACGATGAGATCGGTAAGATGATGATCGCCCTGAAGAGCCTGAAGGAGACGGTGCGCAAAGCCTTCACCCAGGCGCAGATGATCGAGGAGATGCCGGCCGGCGTCATGGTGGCCGACGCGTCGGCATCATCGACCGTCACCTACCTCAACAAGGAGGCCCGTCAGGTCCTCAAGCGGGTGGCGACGGCCCTGCCGGTCGGCCCCGATGACGTGGTTGGCTCCTCGGTGACCCGTCTCCACGAGACGTTGAGCGAGAACCGGGAAGTCTTCCAGAACCCGGGACAGTTGCCGTGGAACGCGACGATCTCGATCGGCAGCGAAAAGCTGGCGATCCAGGCATCGGCCGTGCTGGACAACAAGGGCGAGTTCGTCGGTCCTATGTTCGCGATCACGGTGGTGACCGAGCGTGAGCGGATGGCCAACGACTTCGAGGAGAACGTGAAAGGCACGGTCGATAACCTGACCACCGCGTTCTCCGAGATGAGTGCGAAGATGCGGTCGATGGTGGACGGTGCGCGCCATACGGTGGATCAGTCGATCAGCGTGGCCTCCTCGGCCGAGCAGTCGAGCCAATCGGTTCAGACGGTGGCCGCAGCCTCGGAGGAGCTGGCGAGTTCCATCGACGAGGTCGGCAGCCAGGTCTCGACCGCGGCCGGCATGGCCCGCCAGGCCCTGGAATCCGGCACCGACGCCTCGGCCAAGGTCGAATCCCTGGCGGAAATCGCCCAGCAGATCGACCAGGTGGTCAATCTGATCTCCGAGATCGCCGCCCAGACCAACCTGCTGGCGTTGAACGCGACGATCGAAGCGGCCCGCGCCGGCGAGGCCGGCAAGGGCTTCGCGGTGGTCGCCGAGGAGGTCAAGAGTCTGGCCGGTCAGACGGCAAGCGCCACCCAGAGCATCGCCGAGCAGATCCAGGCGATGCAGGCGGCGACCAACTCGACAGTGTCGGCGTTCGGCAATGTCAGCCGTGTGGTCGAGGAGATGAACGAGGTGTTCGCCGCGGTTGCGGCGGCGGTTGAGGAGCAGACCGCAGCAACCTCCGAGATCAGCAACTCGGCCCAGCAGGCCTCGTCCGGGACCGCCGAAGTCTCCCAGAGCATCGTCGGCGTCAAGGATGCCAGCACCCGCAATGGTGACGATGCCGAAGAGCTGTTGCGCGAGACCGAGCGGCTGGGCGAGGCGGCAGAAACCCTCGGCGGTGCTGCCGACCGGTTCCTGGCGACGGTGCGCGCCGCCTGATCGGCCGCGCCGGCAACCAAGCAAACACAAGGGAGCCCCACCGGGGCTCCCTTTTCGATTTCCGGGATCGTTAGCCGAGCAGCCCTTCGGCGGTGACGACGTGGGCGCCGGCATCCGCTACCGCCGCCATCGCAGCGGCCAGGGATCCGTCCAGGTCGATGGCCAGGCAGGCATCCTCGATCAGCACGGCGTCGAACCCGGCGGCGCGCGCGTCGAGAACCGACCAGGCGACGCAGAAATCGGTGGCGAGGCCGGCAAAGAACAATCGCTCGAACCCGCGGTCGCGCAGGTAGCCGGTGAGCCCGGTCACGGTCGTGCGGTCATTCTCGACAAAGGCCGAGTAGGAATCGATCTCCCGGCGAAACCCCTTTCGCAGAATGAGATCGCAGCGATCGGTCTCAAAGCCATCGTGGAACGCGGCTCCGGCCGTCCCCTGGACACAATGGTCGGGCCACAGGGTCTGGCTGCCATATGGCATCTCCACGGTCTCAAAAGGGGATCGCCCGGGATGCACCGAGGCGAAGGATCCGTGATCCGCCGGATGCCAGTCCTGGGTGGCCACGACGTGGGCGAACCGCCGGCAGAGCGCGTTGATCACCGGGACCACCTCGTCGCCGTGGGCTACGGCCAGATTGCCGCCGGGCATGAAGTCGTTCTGTACGTCAACAGCGATCAGGCAGTCGCTGTTCCGGATGGGCTGGATGGTCATGGCGCCGAATCGTTGAATTGAGGACCAACCCAGTCTGGCGGTCTGTCGGTCGAGGTCAACCGACTGTGCTTATTTCCCAGCCTTGAAGAGCCAGCCCAGCAGTATGGTCGCGATCAAAGCGCCGACGACTTGTGCGGCGATGAAGGGGGCGACATGGGCCGGCTCGATACCGCTGAACGTATTGGTCAGTGACCGGGCGATGGTCACGGCCGGATTGGCGAAGGAGGTTGAGGCAGTGAACCAGTAGCCCGCGGTGATGGCGAGGCCGACAGCATAGGGAACAGCTTCGGAGCGCCATCGCAGAGCGCCCAGGATGGCCGCGAGCAGGCTGAAAGTCGCGACCGCCTCCGACAGCCATTGCGCTGGTCCGGTGCGGGCTTTTGCCGAGATCTGCATGATATCGAGCTCGAACATGGCGTGAGCCAACCAGGCACCGACGATGCCGGCCAGCACCTGAACGCCGATATAGGCGAGCGAGTCGCCGGTGCTGATCTCGCCGCGAACCCGAAATGCGAGCGTCACCGCTGGATTGAAGTGGGCGCCCGACACCGGTCCGAACACCTGGATCAGCACCACAAGGATGGCGCCGGTGGCGATGGTGTTGCCGAGCAGGGCGATGGCAACGTTTCCGCCAGCGAGGCTCTCGGCCATGATTCCGGAGCCGACAACCGTGGCCAGCAGCATAGCGGTCCCGACCGCCTCGGCCACGAGACGGCGTGGCAGCCCGAATTCCTGGTGCATTGTGTGGGAGCCTTTTCGCTCTTCGTGGTGGTGCCGATACCGTCCAGCCGTGCCTGCTGTGTCAACCGGTCCAGCTCTTGGACCCCGGGTCCTCGATCGGCCACATCACTCTGCGGACTCCTCGTCCGATTCGCAGATGGTGGCCGCGCTTGCCAACGCGCCGCAAAACTCGGGAAGTCCACCGCAACAGTCTTCGGTCAGGAATGTCAGGAGCTGGCGCATGCCGTCTATCTCGACGGCGTAGAAGATGTGCCGCCGCACCCGCCAGGATCTCAGCAAGCCGGCTCGCTCCAGCAGCGAGACGTGAAACGACACATTGGACGGCGTGAGGCCCAGGCGTTCTCCGATCTCGCCGGCGGATCGGCCGGACGGTCCCGCCTGAATCAACAGGCGGAACACCCGCATTCGGTGTTCCTGAGCCAGCGCGGACAGCGCCTTTATCGCGTGCTTCTCATCCATTTTAATAATTCAAGTATCATTAAAATTACATAATTCCCAGCACGGAAACGCAGTATGCTTGGTCGTTGTTACAGAATTTCGAACGTGGGGAGCGGAATGACCGCGCGTGTCGCCATAAACGGTTTCGGGCGCATGGGGCGCTTGGGGGTTCGCGCCGCTGATCGCGGGTCGGACTATAGGATTGTCGCGGTCAACGAAATCGCGGGCGGTGTCGAGACGGCGGCGCACCTGCTTGAGTTCGACAGCGTGCATGGCCGCTGGACGACACCGGTGACGGCGGCGTCCGGTGCACTGCTGGTCGACGGCGATCGGATCGCATTCTCCGAGGCAGCCACCCCTGCGACGGTTCCGTGGTCAGGCGCTGACGTGGACATCGTCCTCGAATGCACGGGCCGCTTCCGCACTTTGGAAAGCCTTCAGCCTTACTTCGACAAGGGCATCCGAAAGGTCATCGTTTCGGCACCCGTCAAGGATCCTGCCGCGCTCAACGTCGTCATGGGGGTCAACGACGATCGCTACGATCCCGCTCTGCATCACGTGGTTACCGCCGCGTCCTGCACGACCAACTGTCTCGCACCCGTGGTCAAGGTCCTCCATGAGAGCCTGGGGATCGTTCGGGGCACGATGACGACGATCCACGACGTCACCAACACCCAGGTGATCGTTGATGCCCCGAGGTCCGACCTGCGTCGGGCCCGCTCTGCGTTGAACTCGCTCATTCTCACCAGCACGGGGTCGGCGACCGCGATCACGCTGATCTATCCGGAGCTGGCGGGCAAGCTGAACGGTCACGCGGTCCGGGTCCCGTTGCTCAACGCCTCGCTGACGGATTGCGTCTTCGAGGTGGCCCGAGACACCGATGTTGATGAGGTCAACGCGCTGTTCCGATCGGCGGCCGAGGGTGGGCTTGCCGGAATCCTGGGATATGAAGAGCGCCCTTTGGTCTCCGTCGATTTCGTCGACGATCCGCGATCCGCAGTCATCGACGGGCCGTCGACCATGGTGATCGACGGCCGGATGGTGAAAGTCTACGCCTGGTACGACAACGAGTGGGGCTACATGAAGCGCATGATGGAGCTGACGGCCCGGGTGGCCGCGTTGCTGGATTGATGCTCGGACGCTCGCCAGGACACTGGCCCGGAGACGGGCAATGACGAACCTGCGCGACTACGCAGTGGTGACGGCAGCGTATTGGGGCTTCACCCTAACCGATGGCGCGCTGTGCACGCTGGTGCTCCTGCATTTCCATCAACTCGGGTTCTCGCCGATCGATCTGGCGCTGCTGTTCCTGCTGTACGAAGCCATGGGTGTGCTCACCAACTTCGTCGGCGGCTGGATCGGTGCCCGCTTCGGATTACGGATCACACTCGTTGCGGGGTTGGCCATTCAGATCGGCGCCCTGGGCATGCTCAGTCTCACCGATCCGGCCTGGGCGCTAACACTCTCGATAGCTTACGTCATGGTGGCGCAGGCGCTTTCCGGCGTTGCCAAAGATCTAACCAAGATGAGCTCCAAGTCCGCCGTCAAGCTGGTGGTGGCGGTCGGAGACCAGGGCGGACTTTTCAAGTGGGTCGCCGTGCTGACCGGTTCGAAGAACGCGCTGAAGGGCATCGGTTTCTTCCTGGGGGGCGTTCTGCTGACCTGGGTCGGTTTCGAGTCAGCGCTCTGGAGCATGGCCGCCGGCCTGTCCGTGGTGCTCGCGGTGATCTTCGTGCTGGTGCGCGCCGACCTCGGCCGGGCCAAGGAACGGATCGCCGGTCGCGAGCTGTTCTCGAAGTCCCGGGAGATCAATCTGCTGTCCGGTGCCCGGGTCTTTCTGTTCGCGTCGCGTGACGTCTGGTTCGTCGTCGGTGTCCCGATCTTTCTATCTGCTCAGCTTGGATGGAGTTTCGATCAGGTTGGCGCGTTCATGGCCACCTGGATCGTCGGGTACGGTCTTGTTCAGGCGTCAGTCCCGAAACTCCTTGGACCTGGGGTCGCGGCGCGTGCCGGCGCGGCGGCGGCATTCTGGGGCTGCGTACTGGCCGTGATACCGGCGGTTCTCGCCGTGGCTCTGTCGCCGGACTTGCTGGCGCTTGTCGGTGTCGATCCGCCCGCCGGCAGCGCATCGTTGATTCTGATTGTCGGTCTGATGGTCTTCGGCCTTGTGTTCGCCGTGAACTCGTCGATCCACTCGTACCTGATCGTGGCCTACTCCGACGTCGACAAGGTCGCCCTGAATGTCGGGTTCTATTACATGGCGAATGCCATTGGCCGGTTCAGCGGGACGTTGCTGTCCGGCATTCTGTATCAGCTGGCTGGGGTGACTGGCGCACTCTGGGCGTCAGCGGCAATGCTGGCCATTGCGGTGTGCATCACATTGCCATTGGGGCGCGGCGGTCGCGAGCAGGCCCTGTCGACCGATCAATCCTGACCGTTCTTCGGCTCGTTCTGTTCCAAGAGCAGGAGGGTCAGATCGTCACTCTCGCGGATGACGTCGTTGAGGTTCGCACAGGAGGTTTTGATCAGGCAGCGGTACTGGTTGCCGGTCTTGTCCAGGATTTCCACCTCGAACGGCGTGCTGGTGCCCTCGAGCACGAGCCGGTACAGGGATCCCACGACCAGTTCGGCGGTCGTTTCGATGCGCGCCCCGTTGACCGACAGATCCGCGACGATCGCGGCGTCGGCCAGGCTCTGGCCCGTCATCGTCTCCAACCGCGTCTTTGTCGCAGTCTGCCGACGGATAAATCCACGTCGCTCGGCCATTTCCTTGGTCCTGAATTCGACTATCTGCACGATATGGTTACCATCAAACTGGGCTGTTTCGAAAGTCTTGGGCCAGATCCAGCGCCTCGGCACGGGCCAGTTCGGCAGTCGCGTAGAGCCTTTCGACATTCCCCGAAGCCAGTGTTTCCCCTCGTTCCCGAAGGGATTCCTCGATCTCGGCGGCGAGATTGCCAACCTGATCGGCGCCGAAGTTCAGGCACAAACCCTTGAGGGTGTGCGCCGCCTTGCCGGCGGAGACGAGATCGTCCTCATGCAATCCGATCCGCAACGAATCGCATCCCTGCTGTAGGCCGATGGCGAATTTCTCCAGCATTTCAGCCAAAGTAGGGCGACTCAACGCAGTGACAAGGGATTCGATCCGCGCTCGGCTGAGGACCGGCTTGTTCTCGACCCGGTCGACAACACTCTCCACCGGCGAGACGGCGTCGTCCGGGTGCGCGGTGAGCGCGTTCATAACCTCGATCAGTTCGTCAAAATCGACCGGTTTCGAGATGTATCCGTCGAACCCCTGGGCAAGGTAGCGCTCCCGGCTGTCGCCCCCGGCATGGGCGGTCAAGGCGACGATCGGCGGTGTCGCGTCTCCCTGCATCTCGCGGATCCGCTCCGTCGCCTGGACGCCGTCCATCTCCGGCATCTCAATGTCCATGAGGATCAGATCGAAAGTCTGTCGCGATGCCGCGTTGACGGCTTCAATGCCATCGGCGGCCAGCACGACCGAGTGCCCGAGCTTTCCGAGTGCCCCCTGCATCAGCAGCTGGTTGATCGTGTTGTCCTCGGCGACCAGGATTTCCAAAGGTCCCGCCGAAACCGGTCCGGACATCTGATGCTCTCCTGTCGCTTCGGGATCCGGGCTCTCGACCAGACTTGCCATCAGATCTAGCGGGCGCACCGGCTTTCTCAGAACCCGGTCGAACAGGTCGAGCTTCTCACGACCGGCCTCCAGACTGACGTCGGCTGACGAAGCCAGCACCAGCCTGAGCGACTTCAGGAGCGGGTCGTTACGGATTTCACGGGCAAGCTCCAGACCGGTCATCTCGGGCATCTGGTGGTCCAGGATCACGGCATCGAACGGCGTTCCCCGGGCCGCGACGTCGCGCGCCCGCTGCAGGGCCCTTCTTGGGTCGTCGATGGTTTCGCAGGAGACATCCCAGAGGGCGAGCTGCCGCTTGAATATCTCCAGGTTGAGGGGAGTGTCGTCCACCACCAGGCAGTACAGCCCCCGTACGTCGCCGATCGATACCTGCCTGGCGGGTTCGCGGCTGCCCATCGGCAGCGGCAGTCGGAAGCTGAATCGGCTTCCCCGGCCAGAGTACGACTCCGCCGTGATCGAGCCGCCCATCATCTCGGTCAACCGCTTGCAGATCGCCAGCCCCAGCCCGGTACCACCGTATTTGCGGGTGATGCTCGTATCGGCCTGGGAAAACTCGTCGAACAGAGCATCAAGTCGGTCCTGGGAAATCCCGATGCCGGTATCGGTGACATCAAACACAACGTCGTCACCCGTCCCGCCGGTTACGTTGACGCTGAGGCCCCCCTCCGTGGTGAACTTCACGGCGTTGCCGACCAGGTTCATCAGGATCTGTCGGATACGGCTGGAATCCCCGATCCGCGTCAACGGCATGCGGGTATCGATGAACGTGGCGATCTCAATTCCCTTCGCAACGGCCTGCGGCGCGAAGAGATCGGTCGCGCTGGCGATCACGTCGGTCAGGTCGAAAGGCGCCTGTTCGAACTCCATGCGGTCGAACTCAAGCTTCGAGAAGTCCAGAATGTCGTTCAGGATCAGAAGCAGATTGTCGGCCGACTGTTTCGCCAGGGAGATCATCGAGCGCTGTTCTTCGGTCAGCTCGGAGCGCTGGACCAGGCCCAACATGCCGATCACACCGTTCATCGGCGTGCGGATCTCGTGGCTCATCATCGCGAGGAAGCGCGACTTCGACTCATTGGCCCGCTCGGCTTCCTCCTTGGCCCGGGAAACCTCGGTCACGTCGGCCAAGGACAGCATCACCCGGTCGTCGGCGTGGGACAGGCCGACCTGATAGATCAGCTCGCCCCCAGATTCGCGCTCATCGATCTGAAAGCGCTCGGTCTCTCCGGTTTCGAGGACGCGCCGGCAGGCGTCGAAGGTCTCTTGGTGCAGGTGCTGAACGGCTTCCGACATGCGCTGGCCGGCCAACGTCGCGCCGTCCGCGAGGGAGATTTCGGCCTGCCGGTTGGCCAGCGCCATCACGAAGTCGACCAGGTTTCCATCGGCATCGTGGACAGGGCGCAGGAGCAGCAACCCCTCCGCACTGCTCTCCATCAGGGCATCGAAGGCGTCCGATTTGTTATCGGCCGGTGTGTTGAAGCACACCAGGGTCGTCTGCCCATCGGCTTCGCGAACCGGCAGGATGAGCCGCTCCCACAACAGGACGCCGCGGGCATGGCTTGCCCGGTGCAACGTGTAGAGCGGCTTACGCGTCTCCAGGACCTGGGCGTATTTCTCGGCGAAGAACCGTCCGACGTCGCTGTCGAAGTCGACCGGCCGCTCATGTCGAAGCCGGACGCCCGCGCGATTCCACTGCCATAATGCCGGTACCGGAACCCGACATGCTCGGGCACCAAAACCATCAGATTGCTGCTGAGAAGTGCGCGGCGTTCCGGATCAAAGGCGGAAAACGGCGGCAGTTTCTCTTCGGCTACCAGGTCGAGCCATTCCTGGTAGAGAGATCGGATTGCGCGATTCTCCACGAGCCGGTCGATGGCATCTTCGATCTCTGTGTGAAAAACCACGCAGGCGGCCCTTCAATACTGTTCGGCGGTCAGCCGCATGCCCGCGACCCCTTGACCTGACGCCCGCGGACTTATTGCACATCGCAAAGGGCCTTGGCGACGGTGAGATCGGCTCGCAGGTTCCGTGCCACATCCCTGAGATTGTCGGGGGAGATGGCCTCGACCACCCGTGAGCCGGGCTTTTCCACGCCTTCGGCGGCCAACAACTGGTCGATCGAGTCGAGGGTTGCGGTGTACGACCGCCCCCGCCTCACCGATCCGGCGACGTGGATTCCCACCAGACGGCCGGCGCGATCGAAGACCGGTCCGCCACTGAGGCCGGACAAGGGCCGATCGTCGTCCGGGATCCGCTGGATCTCGGCCCAGGCGAGCACCGGTTCCCGTGTGCGGTAACGTCCGGTTACCCGCATGACCCGGGCCCCCAGAAGACGTGAATGGAGGGAACCCGGCACCCCGCGGGGATAGCCGATATGAAACGCGTCATCACCGGTCGCGGGGGGCTGCGCTGCGAAGCCCACCGGATCGGCCGCCCGGTCGATCTGCATCAGCGCGACATCCGCGTTCGGATGGACAACAACGCTCGTGGCCGGTTGTGCCCGCTCCGGCCCGATCAGGATGCCGGTCCTGTCGCATCCGTCGACCACGTGTCGCGCCGTCAACCATTGCCCACCGCCGAGATAGAAGGCGGTGCCGGAACTGTCCTTCTTCTCGCCCACGGCAATCGTGAATTCGCGGGCCCGGGCGACGGGGTCCTGACGGCCTTCTACGGCGGGGCGGCGTTGCGAACCGGGCGCGCCCTCACCGCTATCCTGCAGACCGGACCCCAGCGTCGCCATCGCCATTACGGCGACGAACGCGAGCAGCCCCAGCCTGTCGGGTTTGAGCGGCACCGCTACCCGGAAACCGCCGCCGCGTTGACCAGAGCGACCGAGAGCTTGACGGCGGACAACAGAACCGCGGCCCCGAGTTCATCGTTCTCGATCCGGTGCCAGAGCCCGTCCAGCAGAGCCTCGATCAGCCTGAGGGCCAGCAGCTGCAGGATCAGCGTCACCACGCCCCAGACCACGATGTCCCAAAGGCCGATGCTGGTTGCCAGGCAGGCCGCCATGGGAATGGCCAGGCCGAGCAGGGCCGCAGCGAACGAAACAGCCGCGGCCACGTTGCCCTGCCGGATCAGCGCAAGCTCGTCATGGGGGGTGATGCGCATGTAGATCCAGGCGGCCGCGGCAAGCATCGCCAGCGTGACGCCCAGATACAGGACAAGAAACGGTAGCCCGGCCAGGAGGGAGTCGATTACCGCGGGCATCGCATCCTCTCAAAGGTGCTTGTGGTCGGTGGAAGAGGGGTATGCGCTAGGCTCGGTCGAGGTCGGCTTCAGCAAGGCCGCTGTCGATTGCCGCCACCACCGCCTCGGTCACGGCGCGTGTTCCGGCCGCGCCGCCGAATTCCGTCGGCACCAGGGAACCGTCGGCGAAGGCGATGTCGACAGCCTTGTCCAGAACCGCTGCCGCCGTCGTGCAGTCGGCAACACCGTGGGTGTCGCCGAGCCAGTGCAGCATCATGGCCGCCGACAGAAGGGTGGCGGTCGGATTGGCCAGACCCTGGCCGGCGATGTCCGGGGCGCTGCCGTGACACGGCTGGAACACGGCGTGGCGCTCTCCGATATCCGCCGATGGGGCCATGCCCATTCCGCCCATCAGTCCTGCCGCCAGGTCGGACAGGATGTCGCCGAACATGTTCTCCGTGACCAGCACGTCGAACATCCAAGGACGGCGGACCATGTTCAGGGCGCAGGCATCGACATACATGTGCTGACGGTCATCAGCGCCGTGACGGTCCGCCACTTCGTCGAAGATCTGCCGGAAAAAGTAGAAACCACCGATCACATTGGCCTTGTCGACGCAGGTGACCTCCCCGCTGTGGCCGCGGGCCCGGCGCCGCGCACCGAGCTTGAAGGCGAAGTCGAACAGCCGCTCGGAGCCGGTGCGCGTGATGGTCTGGGTGTCATGGGCCGCCGACGGGCGATCCGCCGGGCCGTCATAGCGGGTCTTTCCGCGTCCCGCGAAAAGACCTTCGGTGCTTTCGCGGATCAGAACGAAATCCAGTGATTGAGCCCGTTCGTCGGCCAGCGGAATCGGCGCCCCGGGTCGGGTACGAACGGGGCGAACGCCGGCGAACAGGTCGAAGGCCTCGCGTAGATCAAGCTGTGGGGCGATCTCCCGGCCGTCGGGATACCGGATGTGGGGCATCCCCATGGCACCGAGAAGGATGGCATCGGCCTTGTCGGCGCGCTTCATGGCGGCGTCCGGCAAGGCGGTTCCGGTCTGCTCGTAATGGGCAGCGCCCGCCGCCTCGGACGTGAACCGCAGATCGAAGCCGCCGGTCCGGCCCTGAAGACGCTCGAGCACGTGCACGGTGGGGTCGATGACTTCCGGGCCGATCCCGTCGCCGGGAAAGACAGAGATCTCGAAAGCGGTATTGGCACCCATTCTGGCGGTCCTTCCCGTTGGTCAATCGTGGTGCCGCAGCCGTCGCCCTGCGGCGCGTCGGCGCGCGATCAGTCGAGGCCGGCGGCGGCCTTCAGTTCCGGAATCAGCGCATCGCACTTCGGCAGATTGCCGAGCACTTTGGTGCGCGCCACCTCGGGATCTTTCTCGAGAATAGTGGTGATCTCGATCACCCGCGCCATGATCTCACGCTGGAAATCGACATCGTACTCCCGATCGGTCTTGCCCCGTTTTCCAAGTGTTTCGTGGACCGCGAGGTAGGTCTGGCGCTTTTCCTCATTGCCTTCGACCGGCAGGTCGAGTTCGAAGAAGGCGATCTGGTAGAAAGAGGCGCAGGACGCGGCGATCCCCTTCAACTGGGTCTCGCGGGGGGTCAGCGGATCGGCGGCCAGCGCCGGTCCCGATGTCCAAAGGACGGCCAGTAGCAGGGTCACGGCAAAACGAATCATCATCGGTCCATCGGTGAGGCAAGGCGCTTCCGGGCGCCTGTGTGCGACCCAATAAACACCCATCGCCTTCGCCCCTCAACCGCCGGTTCGGTTCTATAACCACGGTGGCGCGTGCGGCCTCCGAGGGATGCGGCGTCGCGGACACGTGCGTGGTGCAGCCGGAGACCGTATAACCACCCGGACGGGTGCATCTGGAGACCAACCGTGCGCAAGCTGCTGATCGCTGCTGTCGGAATTGTTGTGGTGCTGGGCGCTGCGGCCTTGGTGGCGCCTGGGTTGATCGACTGGACCGAATACAAACCACAGATCCAACAGGCGGCACGGGATGCCACCGGACGGGAGCTGGTCATCGATGGCGATATCAGCCTTTCGCTGATCCCGTCGCCGACCCTGTCCGTGGGCGGCGTCCGGCTCGCCAATATCGACGGTGGAACCGACGCGTCGATGGTGAGCCTTGAGACCCTCGACGTGAATGTCGCGCTCTGGCCCCTGATCTCAGGCACCGTTCAGGTCAGTTCCGTCACCCTGGTACGGCCGGTGATCGTTTTGGAGACGCTGGCTGACGGGACCAACAACTGGACCTTCGACACGGCCTCTTCCGGCGCGTCGCCGACGCGGTCGTCAGATGCCGGTGGTGGCACCGCCGTGTCTGGTTTTGCGCTGGATCGTGCCGATATCGAGGACGGACAGGTCGTCTATCGCGACCGTCGGACGGGCGCTGAGTATCAGCTCGCCGGGATCGACATGTCGGTGTCCGCGGGCGGACTGTCGGGACCATTCGATCTCGACGGGTCGTTTGCGTACCGCGGCGTGCCGGTCGCCGTGGTCGCAAGCGTCGGTGAAATCGACAGCGGGCGGGCGGCCGCCGTGAAGCTGGAGGTCGCGGCCGGGGACGCGGCCGTGACGGCCAATCTGTCAGGCGCGGTCGGCCTCGGCGATGAGACCACGTTCAAGGGACGGGTCGAGATCGCGGCCGAGAGCCTGCAGCAGGCAGCCGCTCTCGCGCCGGCGCTTGGTATCGAGGCCCCAACCGGGCTTCCCGACGCCGGGATGACCCTGCAGACGGCGCTGGATGGCACGACGTCGATCATGGCGGCCCGAGATCTGATCCTGACGATCGATGGCGCGCGGTTCCAAGGCAGTGCCGAGGCCAACCTGGTGGCGACGCCGGCCGTTGAACTGAAGCTGACCGGCAACCGGCTGGATCTTGATGCGCTGCTCGAAGGATCGGGAGAAGCGGCGCCGACAGACGATGCTCCGGCCGCGGCGGCGCCGGACGCCGCGACAGCGCCGGACGCCCCCTCGGGCCTGGTCCTGCCGACGGCGGTCGATCTCCGCGTCGAGGCCAGGATCGACGCAATCCAGTACCGGGGCGCGCCGATCCGCAACGCACAGATCGACGCATCGCTTAAGAGTGGCGTGGCCGATCTGCGACTCGCAACGGCCCAGTTGCCCGGCGGAACCGACGTCACTGTGCTCGGGGGCGTCGAGAATACGCTTCCCCCGGTCTTCCGAGGTCGGCTGGAAGCTGCGTCGAACAACCTCAGGGCGACGCTGGACTGGCTCGGAGTCGATCTCGCCGGTGTGCCGGCCGATCGCCTCCGCAAGGCGGCGCTGAGCGCTGCAATCGACGTTTCCGAACATGAGATCAGCATCGGCGACTGGTCGATGGAGGTTGACGCGACCCGTGCCCAAGGCGGTTTGACCCTCGTCCTGCGCGAGCGTCCGGCTTTCGGGCTGAGCTTGGCGGTCGACCGCATCAATCTCGATGCCTACCAGTCGGCGGCGCCGGCGGATACGGAGCCCGGCGCCGCCGCTGGCGGAACCGACGAGGAGGGTACCGAACCGCGCAATCCATTGGCGGCCTTGGCCGCCTTCGATGCCAATGTCGACCTGCGCGTCGGTGAGGCGACGGTCATGGGGGTTCCGATCACGGATGCCCGGGTCGATGCGCTCCTGCAATCGGGGACCTTGACGTTCCGGGAGTTCCGCGTTGCCGACCTCGCCGGTGCCCGTGGGACCATCAGCGGGCAGATCCGTGAAGTGGCGCTCCAGCCGGTCGTCGACCTGCGGTTCGACCTCGCGGTCGAAGACACAGACCGGTTCTCACGGTTCCTCTCGGTCGATGTGCCGATCCCGCCGGCCCAGCTCGGCCGGGTTTCCTTTGTCGGAACGGCGGCAGGTGACGGCGATCAGGTAGCGTTGAATGCCAAGTTGGCTGCGGCCGGCGGAACCCTTGCGGTTTCGGGCTCGGTGCGCCCCTTGGCCATCGAGCCGGCCGTCGATCTCACCTACGCCTTGGCCCACCCCGACGCCAATCGGCTGATTTCGGTGCTCGCGCCAGGGTCACTGGATAACATCGGAAGCCTCGGAGCGGTGCAGGCGAAGGGTCGCGTCAGGACCCTGGACGCGGGTCAGCAGGAGGTGTCGCTTGCGGTGTCGACGGCGGGCGGGCAGGCATCCCTATCGGGCACGGTTTCGCCGCTCGTGGCTGAGCCCAGTCTGTCGATCGCTGTCGAGGCGGACCATCCGGATACCAGGGATCTTGTCCGTCTCCTGGCGCCGGATTACCGCCTTCGAGATGCAGCACCCCAGCCGCTGCGGTTTGCGGCCCGCCTGGACGGTCCCACCGTCTCCTTGTCAGCGCGGGACATCGCATTGAGCGTCGGCGCTGCCGAGATCACCGGAGAAGGCACGATCGCCATCTCCGATCCGAGACCGGCCGTGACCCTGGACCTCCAGACCGGCCGGATCGATCTCACGCCCTGGATGCCGGCCGATCAGGCTGCCCCGCAGGGCGGAGCGGCCGCGGCCGCCGTGCCGGTCCCGGTGACCAGCCAGGACTGGGGCCGCGATCCGATCGATACATCGGCGTTGTCCGCCATCGACGGCGATTTTCAGGCATCTCTCGAGGCCGTGGTTCTTGCGCCGTATGAGGTCGATAACCTCTCTGTGCGGGCCGCTCTGAAGGACGGTGTCCTGGACGTCTCGGAACTTACCGGCGGGTTGTTCGGCGGCACCGTCAGCGCCACAGCGTCACTGGCCGACCGGCCGACGCCGGAGGTTGCCGCGAAACTTTCAGTCCGTGACGCCGACGTCCGGGCGGTGGCGGCAACCGCCGGCCAGACGGACACCGTCAGCGGCATCCTGTCGTCCGATGCCGATCTCCGGGCCCGCGGCGTGTCCGAATACGACCTCGTCTCTACCCTGGCCGGACAAGGGTCCGTCGACATCCGCGACGGCACCGTTCAGGGCTTTGATCTGAGGGCATTTTCCGACCGCCTGCAGGAACTGAACGGCGTTACCGATTTCCTGGATCTGACCCAGCGCGCTCTGCAGGGCGGCGAGACGGCATTCCGGTCGCTGACCGGGACCTATACGGTGACCCAGTGGGTTCTGCGCTCGAACGACATTGCCCTCGATGCCGACGCCGCCGTCGGCCAGGCAACGGCGGTGATCGACCTGCCGCCCCGGCAGATGGATGTCATCGCGCGGGCCAGCCTGACGGATCATCCGAAAGCACCCCCCGTCGGCATTCGCCTGGTCGGTCCGATCGACAATCCGAGACGCATCCTGGACATCGACGAAATGCAGCGGCATGTGGTGCAGCGGATCGGGACGAGCACCTTGCGCCAGCTGGATCGCAGCGGAACCCTGGATCGGTTGCTCGGCCCGGCTGACTCGGGCAGCGGAGCGGGCGGTGACTCCGGCACCGACTCCGGGGCCGACGCGGCGCCGACGGAGACCGATGAACCGGTGCGGCCGGAGGATGCGGTCAGGGGGCTGCTGCGGGGGCTGATCAACCGCTGACGGCGCCGTCGGCGCCGGTCGCCGGGACCTCGAGTGTCGATCGGCGCAGGCACTCTTCCAGGATCCAGACCCGAATGGCGCTGGAAAGATTGCCGGTCCTGCCGCGGTCGATCTCCGTGACCAGTTGGTTGATCGACCGCTCGGACTCGGCCGCCAGATACGACAGCACGCGCCAGAAAGCCGGTTCCATCGACACACTGGTCGCGTGACCGGCGATCATGACCGAGCGCTTGCGCAACGTGCCGGTATTGGTCGCGCTCATGCCGACGGACCCAGCATGGCGTCCGGCCGGACCCAGCGATCGAAATCGTCCTCGGCCACCAGACCGAGATCCAGTGCCGCCTGCTTGAGCGTGGTGTCCTGTTCGTGCGCCCGCTTGGCGATGGCGGCGGCCGCGTCATATCCGATGTGCGGGGCCAGGGCGGTGACCAGCATCAGGCTGTCGTTCAGCGCCCGCTCAATCCGGCCGCGGTTGGCCTCCAGACCTTCGATGCAGCGGGCGGCGAAACTCTCTGCCGCATCCCCGATCAGCCGGATGGATTGAAGCAAGGCATCGATCATCACGGGCTTGAAGACGTTCAGCTCGAAATGCCCGTTCGATCCGGCCACCGTGATCGTGGTGTGGTTGCCCATCACCCGCGCACAGACCTGCGTCAGGGCTTCGGCCTGGGTCGGGTTGACCTTGCCCGGCATGATGGACGAGCCGGGTTCGTTCGCCGGCAGGATCAGCTCACCGAGGCCGCATCGCGGACCGGAACCGAGCAGCCGGACGTCGTTGGCGATCTTCATCAGCGAGACCGCCGCGGTATTGAGGGCGCCCGACATCTCGACAACGGCGTCGTGCGCCGCCAGGGCCTCGAACTTGTTGGGGGCAGACGTGAAGGGCAGGCCGGTAAGGCTCCGCAGATCTTCCACGAAGGCGTCGGCAAATCCGTGTGCGCTGTTGACCCCCGTCCCGACGGCCGTCCCCCCCTGGGCCAGGGCGAGCAGCCGCGGCATAGCGTCGTCGATCCGGGCCTGGGCGAGTTCGGTCTGGCGCGCCCAGGCGCCGACCGTGTCCCCGAGGCGCAGCGGTGTCGCGTCCTGCAGATGGGTTCGCCCGATCTTGATGATGTCGCCGAAGCTGTCGGCCTTTTTCGCCAAAGCGGTCTGCAGCCGCGCCAGGCCGGGATAGAGCCGTGCGTGGATCTCCGTCACCGCGGCGATGTGCATCGCCGACGGAAAGCTGTCATTGGATGACTGCCCGCGGTTCACGTGGTCGTTCGGGTGCACCGGCGACTTGGCGCCACGGCCCCCGCCGAGCAGTTCGTTGGCCCGGTTCGCGATCACCTCGTTGAGGTTCATGTTGGTCTGGGTGCCGGACCCGGTCTGCCAGACGACCAGGGGAAACTCCGCATCCATCTTTCCGTCTGCGATCTCCGCCGCTGCCCGGTCGATGGCCTCGGCGAGGTCGGCCGGCAGCTCGCCGAGCCGTCCATTGGCCCGGGCCGCCGCCTGCTTCTGCACCGCGAAGGCACGGACCAGGGCAACCGGCATGCGCTCGCCGCCGACTGGGAAGTTCTCCAGGGATCGCTGGGTCTGAGCGCCCCAGTAGTGGTCCGCCGGTACGCGGATCTCGCCAAGGCTGTCGCTTTCGGTGCGCCATGTGCTCATCAGTGCATCCTCCGGGAGTCAGCGGGAGCCGGCGCTCACCGCCGGAACGTCGCAACGAGTTCGATGTGCGGCGACCACAGAAACTGGTCGATCGGCCGCAGGCGCTCCAGCCGATATCCGCCGCCGGTCAGGATGGCGGCGTCGCGGGCGAAGGTCGCCGGGTTGCAGGAGACTGCGACCACCGTGGGGACGGTACTGGATGCCAGGGCCTCGGCCTGGGCGCGGGCGCCCGCCCGGGGAGGGTCGAAGACGACCACGTCCAGGCCGTCGAGGTCTGCTCCCTCGACCGGGCGCGTGAACAGATCCCGCGTTTCGGTCGTCAGGCGGGCCCCGAGGCCGGCGCGGTCGGCGGCGAGCCGCAGGGCGGTGATGGCACCGGCGTCGCCGTCAACGGCGTGTACCTGGCCACCGGCTGCGAGCGGCAGACTGAGGGTCCCGATACCGGCGAACAGATCCAGCCGGCGCCCGTTCGATCCGTCGGATGCTCGCAGAACATGCTGCGCGATCGCCGCCTCACCGGACGCGGTCGCCTGCAGGAAAGCCCCGGGCGGCGGTTCGACATCAATCCCCCCGAACCTGATTATCGGTGGCCGTCGCACGGCAACCGGCTCCGGCGGCAGCGGATCACCGGCCACCTGAACCGACAGACGCGCCAGATCCGCGCGCTCGGCATGGTCGGCCAACATCTGGCGCTGATCGAGGGAGAGCTCGTTCGGCAGCACCAGCAGCATGTCGGTGCCGCTGTCCAACTGGTTCAGGACGACGTCGACGGTATCGCCCGGTGCCAGGATATCGGTCAGATTGGTGCGGAGTGGGACGAGGGCGTCGGCCAGTGCCGGCACCAGCACCGGGCATTCGGAGATCGACTCGATCCGGGATCCGCCGCGTTGGTGAAAACCGAGGACCATGCCGCTCGCCGTGCGGCGGCCGGTCAGGCTTGCACGCCGGCGCGTTGCGGGTTCGCAGGGCTCGATCGGATGCACCTCGCCGACCTCGACACCGACCCGGCGCAGGTGCTGGTGGATCTGGTCGGTTTTCCAGGAGCGGTAGGCTTCGGTGGCCCAATGCTGCAGGGCGCATCCGCCGCAGGCCATGAAATGGGGGCAGGCGGCCTCCACCCGGTCGCCGGAGGTTTCGAGGAGCTCGACCGGCGTTGCCAGGATCCCTTCACCGCGATCGGCGGTCGGTTGCGCGATCACCCGTTCTCCCGGCAGGGTGAAGGGAACGAAGATCACGCGGCTCCGGGTCTCCCCATCGATCCGGACATCGCCGTGGCAGATGCCGTCGCCCCGTCCTCCGACCGACTCAATGGTGACGGTCACGGGCCCGGTGTTCGAGGGAACCCGGCCTTTGCGCAGGGGGGTCGGCCTTGACCGCTTTCGTCGTCTCGCCATGGTTCGCCCGGGGAGTGATGCCGACCTCCCTTTAGCCGATGCCCATTCGGGCGGCCAGGGCAAGTTCGGGCGACCCTGGATCGGATCACGTTCTGACAGAAGCGCCCTGGCTTCGGTCAGATCGTGTGAATCCGATCTGAATCAGAGAGTGAGAGCAGATTCACCGTCCTGATGGATCGCCGGCGGCGGCGACCCATCTGACACGGATCTGCTCTAGGCTAGATGGTTTCGGATACCGGTCTCGGGCGTGTGGCGATCCAGGTCGCGATCGGAATCAGGATGACAACTACAGCCGTCGACACCCGCCAGTCTTCAAGAACCGTGAACGCGGTCAGGATGCTGATGCCCAGCAGGCCGACGGCGAGAACCTTGGCCCGGGTGGAGATCGCACGTTCCCGATGCCAGTCGCGCAGCGGCGCGCCCAGGCGCGGATGGGTGTAGAGCCAGGTGTGCAGTCGTTCGGACGATCGGGAGAACGCCCAGAGGGCGATCAGAAGGAACACCGTCCCGGGCATGCCGGGGACGATCAGGCCGAGGATGCCAAGGCCGACGCAGAGGACTCCGAGCCCGGTCAGCGCCAGGCGCGCGGGACGACACAGGACGGGCCGCTCCTGCGGGTCCGGTGTTGTCCTTGCCTCGGTTTCGTTCTGCCCCATAAGGAGAGCCTAGAGCTGATTCAGTAAACGGCCGCTTAACGCGCCAACCGCGGATCAGGCCGCGCATGCTGGCACGCGACGGACATGGCGCATGGGAACGAGGATTTAAAGGGGGGCGGCTGATTCCCGCCAGTGCGGTTCGCGGAACCCTAATCGGCGGCTGCGGCGATGGCGACTTTGGGGTTCAGTCCCGCGATCGGGTGATCGCTGGAAGAACAGTGATCGGCGAGGAACGTGACCAGGGCGCGAGAGGCGTCGGGGTCGTGGCTGTAGATCACATGGCGACCCTGGCGCGAGGACCGGACGAGCCCCGCACTCTACAGCAGGCCGAGATGGTGCGACAACGTCGATGCCACAACGCCCAGTTCATCGGCGATCGCCCCGGCTGACATGCCATGGTGACCGGCCGAAACGAGGCGGCGCAACACGTCAAAGCGCGTTGACTGAGCCAGCGCGCCGAGCGCTCTGATGATCTGATTTGCGTCCTTAGAACCGACCGCTAGTCGATCACTAAAGACTATCTATAGTTTGTTTCAATTTCGTTAAGCAATCCCTGAAATTTACGGTTGTCTGGAAAGCCGCTCGATCTGATTTGGTGGTTTGTGAGGCTATGCGAGTTTCAAGATCACTTTGCCGCCGCGTCCGTATGTTCCGGCGTGACGCAGTGCCTCCTGCAGCTCTTCCAATGGGTATCTCGCTTCAATCGGAGCGTGCAGAGTGCTATCGCGAACCCTCTCGGCGAGGTTCGAGTACATCTGCGCCAACGCGTCATAGGAGAGCTGGGACGCGATGCTGGCCAGCCAGAAGCCGGTTAGGGTGATGCCCTTGAACACCAGGTGGTCGGCGCTGATCTCGCAGGGTTTTCCCGACAGCAATCCGTAGTTGACGATCGTCCCACCCGTCGCGAGGCAGTCGGCCAGCCGTGCGACGCCGGGACCGGCGACCGCATCGACGGCCAGCCTGATGTCCGCATTGCCGGTGGCGGCGTGAACCCGTTCGGCGAGGTCGTCTCCGTCGAGCACCACCACGTCGGCGCCCTGATCCATCAGCGGCTCGATCAGTTCGCGTCGGCGCACGACATTGACGGTGCGCAATCCCCGGTAGGCGGCAAGGCGGATCAGATTGACACCGACCCCCGAGTTGGCCGCGTTCTGGATCACCCAATCACCGGGGGTCAGGTCGACATAGTCCTGCAGCATGCGATAGGCGGTTGCCGCGTTCACCTTCAGCATGGCCGCCTGTTCGAAATCGGTATCGTCGGGAAGCTTGATTGCCTGGGTTCCCTTCAACACCACCTGATGGGCCCAGTTCGTTCGACCGAGACTCATGACGAGGTCGCCGACCGAAAGGTGCTCGACCTCGCTTCCCACCGCTTCAACCCGGCCCGCGCCCTCTATGCCCAGACGGGACGGGACATCGGGTCTGGAGGCGTATTTGCCCTCGATCAGAAGCAGGTCGGCGGGATTGATGGAACAGGCCAGCATGCGGACGACGATCTCGTCGGCGGCAGGCGCGCCCGGTTCCGGTACTTCCACTGCGCGCACGACGTCGTGCGCGGGTCCGATGTCGGTCAGTTCGGCCACCAGCATGGTCGCTCTCCATTCATTCCAGTTCGGGTTCCGCTCCGCCCTCGAGGGGAACGTTGAACGCGGTGATGGTCATCGAGATCAGGGTGTAGTAGCCGAGCAGGCCGACCAGATCGACCACACCCCGTTCACCAAGGACCTCGACCGCCTCGGCGTAGAGTTCGTCGGGGATCTTGCGGTCGCGGTGCAGCGTGTCCGCGAAATCGTGCACCACCCGCTCATCCTGGTGTTCGAATGGCGGCGTGCGGCGGGTACGGAGCGCTTCCACGACCGCCTCCGACACGCCGGCCGCCAGCGCGATCGGCTTATGCACCGACCATTCGAACTGGGCGGTCCAGACCCGGCCCGTCACCAGAATGGCCAACTCGGAAAGACGGGGCTCCAGGCTGGTGCGGAACCGGCAGAACGCCCCCAACTGCTGGGCCTTGTCGGCCAGCTCCGGTGAGGTGAGCCAGACTTTCAGCGGGCCTTCGACCCGGCCGCGCGGGCCGTTGACGATGGCGTCATAGATCGGACGCTGGTCGGCTGTCAGACCCGAGGGATCGAGGGGGGCGAGGCGCGGCGGGGGCATGACCGGCGGCATGTCTGCGACTCCGTTCAGAGGTTCAGGCGGCGGGCTCGGGCCGCGGGTTCATACGGCGGATTCAGGCGGCAGGTTCCTGGGCGCCGACACCGTCATAGGCGTTGAGCAGGCGCTCGAACCAGCTCTGGATCGGGTCGTCGGCTGTGAGAACAGCGAACCGCGAGGTGCACCGCACCCATTGCAGCACGCCGAACAGCGGGAAATCGGCATAGGTCGGATGATCGCCGCCGATGAAGGGGCGGTCGGCGATCACCTGTCGGATCGGCTCCATCGACTTGCGGAAGGTTTCGACACGGTCCTCGCGGCCGATCTGCACGTCTTCCAGCGACTTGCCGAAACGCTTTTCCCGCGAACCGCGGAAGTAGTCCTGACAGCTGTCGTCCACGTGCTCGAGGATGTCGGCGATGATCAGACCGCCGACATGCGCCTGAATGGTCATGTTCACGAAGCCGTTGATGGCTTTGGCCATCCCTCGGCCCTCGGCGGACCCGAAAAGCGATGGCCGGTCGGGATAGGCATCTTCCAGATACTCGGCGATCGCCCAGCTGTCGGACACCACGGTGTCGCCGTCCTGGGTGACCGGTACGAGTGGCTGTCCCGAGAACGCGACCTTATCTTTCTCGGTGAACTTCACGAGTTCGAGCGTGTAGTCGAGGCCCTTGTGGGCCAGGGCCATGCGGGTCCGCCAGCCGAAAGGGCTGAAACGCTTCCCGTTCCTGCCGCACAGATCGTAGAAAGTGATGGTCATGGCGTCCTCCGCGGATGAGCGGTTCAGACGCTACCACCGGCCAATCTGGACCGACAACGGTCGCACAGGCTCGGGTGTGATGCCGCTCAGCGACGGCCCGTCCGCCTGTCTCGCGCAGGCCAGCCGCTATTGGGCGTCTCGCCAGTCCTCGATCCAGTTGGTCGTCGTGTACTTGTGGCCGGTCGGCCGCAGGCCCTCGAGCCAGGTCGGCAGAATGAACGCGTTGGCGCGGAAATACAGCGGCAGCACCGGAAGGTCGCTGGCGTAGAGGCGCTGCAGCTCGCCCCAAAGCTGGCCGCGCTCGGTGCGGTCCAGCTCGATCTCGATGGCGTCAATCAGCCGGTCCATCTCCGCGCTCTGGTAGCCGGTGTAGTTCTGACCGCCCCAGTTGTTGTCCGCCGTCGGGATCGAGTCCGAGTGCAGAACCGTGCGGGGCAGGTTTTCCGGTGCCGACAGCCAGGCGAACATCGCCAGACCCGGAAACCGGCGCTTGCTGACGGTTTCACCGAAAAACACGCGGGCCGGCTCGTTGCGGATCACCGTCTCGACGCCGACCCGTTTCCAGTAGTCGGCCAGTACCTGCTGCACCAGTTCGCGGCTGCGGTTGCCGGCGGTGGTCATCAGCGAGACCGATAGCCGCGTGCCCTCGGCATTGGTGCGGATACCGTCCGATCCGGGCGTCCAACCGGCCTCCTCCAGCAGCGCGCCGGCCCGGTCCGGGTCGAACGGATAGGTCGCCACGCCGTCGGTGGTGAAGGTCCAGTCCAGCGGATTGACCGAGCTGATCGCGACGGGCTGCTTGCCGCCGAACAGCCGGTCGGAGATCGCCTGGCGGTCGACGGCATGGAGCAGCGCGCGACGGACCTGGACGTCGGCCAGGATCTCGTTGTCCAGCATCACATCGAGATGCTCGTAGATCAGACCCGGCTGGTAGAGCACCTGAAACCGGTCGCCATGACGCTTTTCGAAGGCGATGGCCTGGTCGATCGTCAGGCCGAGCTCGCCGGCGACCATGTCGACGGCACCGGACAGCAGGTTCGCCTCCAGAGCCGAGGTGTTCTCGATGGCGCGGACCACGATGCGCTCGAAAGCCGGCGGCGGGCCGCGCCATTCCGGATTGCGGGCCAGCGCGATCTGGCTGCCGACCTGGACCTCGGCGACCCGGTACGGACCGTTCCACAGGCCGGGATTGGTGGGGTCGGTCTGATACAGGGTGCGGTTGCGGTACTCGCGGGGCTCGGCGAAGGCGGCGCGGTCCAGGTGGGCTGGCAGGACCTGGAAGTCGCCCATCGAGCGGTACCGGTAGTCCAGCTTGCGGGCGACGATCGTGAACCGCTTCGGTCCATGGACCACGATGTCGAGCACGTCCTGGTACGCCTTGATCGAGTCCACGCCGGTTTCCGGATGCCGGCCGACCTCCCAGGCGAACACCACATCGTCGGTGGTGACCGGTGTGCCGTCGCCCCAGAACGCGTCATCGCGCAACGCATAGGTCTTGCGGATTCCGGCGACCGGCTCGCCATCCTCAGTCTGGCTGTCGAAGACCTCCGCGTCGCCGGCCTCGATGCTGGGCAGACCGGTGCACAGCTGGCAGGCCGGTTCCCAGTCATGGTTTTCGATGGTGATCTGGCGATGGGTGGCCCCGAGCACGTAGGACTTGGCCAGCATGGAGTCGATCATCGGGTTCAGGGTCGACGGATACTGGCTGATGCCGATGGTCAACGACTGCCGCGCCAGCGTCGGCGGCGATGACAGCAGCCCGACGACCAGGGCAAGGACAACGACCAGACTCCCGGTCAGATGACGACGCATGGCAAGCCTCCAGAGGTTCAACAAGAGGATAGGACCCGCACCGGCCCGGTCAATTCGTTGCTGTTCGAGCCGAAATTGCGCTACTTTAGAGGGAATTATCGTCACTGACCTGCCCGATCTGGCTGATCGCAGCAGGTGACGTGAACCGGAGGCTAGCGCGTGATCGATCATCGAGACCCGCCGGAGGCCTTCAACCCCGGTGTCCTCGAAGCTGCGACGCCCGGCGTCCGCCAGCTGTTCGATTACTGGGACGCGTGTCGCGCCGGGCGTTCCATGCCGTCACGCGAGGATTTCGATCCCATCGACCTGCCGCGCCTGATGCCGGGCATGATCCTGGTCGACGTCGAAGGCGAGCGGCCGGACGGTTCGGGGATCTTCAGATACCGTCTGGTCGGCTCCGACGAGGTCGAGGCCCGTCGGCACAACCCGACCGGCAAGCTGATCGAGGACGGTTACTACGCCTCGTCCCTGGACAGTGCCCTCGGCGCCTACGAGTTTGTTCGGTCCCGCGGGATCCCGCTATACGACCCGTTGGACTTCGTCGACCGCCGCGGCCGACGGGTTCAGGAGTCTTCCATTCTTCTGCCGTTCTCCGAGGATGGTGTGACGGTGTCACAGATCCTGGTCTATTCGGAACGGTTGAGGTCGCGTTGTTGAACATCAGGAAGATGCCGAAGAACACGGCGCCGATCCCGTTGTAGCCGTCTGCCATGAACGCGCTGACGGCCGGGACAAGGCAATCAAGAACAGGTCCATCACCACGGCATAGGTCTTGGGCCGGCGGATGAGCCATCGGTAGAGCGGGATCAGAAACGGGCCGTACACTCGCACTAACGTCTATCTAACAAAGACCACGATATAGCCGTGCTCGGAGAGAGACTTCCCAAACTCAGCAACGTCATCAGCGCGCCACCGTCGAGTGGTACGGTAGTATTGAAACGGGGAATTCGCCTCAACCAATTCCTCGAGATAGAGCACTTCCGCCTTACTGGGGCCCGCCGGTCCACCAACGGGATCGAACGCCTTCACAACATGGCGTTCAAATAGGAGGAACTTCCCTTCCGGTTTTGCACGACGAAGTTTGGCCGCGTAATCGTTGACCTGCTTCCACTCCTGGAACCCTCCGGTCTCATAGACCGCTTTGCGCAACTTCTCGATCTCGGCTTCCGGCGCTTCATCGTAAACGATAGCGACGTAAGGAAGCCGATTGTTCCCGACGGCAGCGCTTAGAGCGTCGATGTCTCTAGCCGGAGACTCCCATCGGTTGTCGGTATCAATCGTACTTTGCGAACCGCTGAGAATGTTCGCAATGAAGAGGTAGTCAAGACCGCCTGAATTAAGGCGCCTGTACAGATCAAAGTCCTTTGTTGACCGCCGCCAAATCCAATCTCTGCCAACAGCGACCTTTCCCACTCGATAATGTTCATCGTCAATGTTCGGATCAATAAGAGTCCAATCGGCGATCAGTTCATCTATGTCAGGCCAATGCGAGCAATGCTCCAACCCCCATTTCGCGATGATCTGTTCTTCATACCATTTTTTTGATTCAGAGGATTCCGGATCTGCGTTTTTTACAATTCTCACGTATTTCTTGAGGGGGGCAATGTCCACTCCGTGGTTTTTCGGGAGGCCGATGACGTGGAGAAAGAAGGCGTCTCTTTTATAACTGTCGTCGTTCCAGATTTTGTCCTGGAGCGCTTTCCTGCTTTTCTCAAGGTCAATGTCCAACATTTGAAAGAGCCAGAAATTGATGACGTCGAGATGAAGTTTGTTTCCCGTGTTCTCGGCAATGCCCAAAGAGGATGCTGCGTCAAACGCGCGATCGCTCATTTCCGGAATCCCTAAGAGTCTGTCGATTGGATTGTCTTCAACCTTTACCCCGATGGCTTGACCGATCCGCCAAAGACGGTGGCCATCGAATGGGGTAACGACACACTGGCTGGCGATCTGATCATCACAATAACGACCAAACACCGCCTCTAGAATAGTAGAAAGCTCGCGGTTTGCAAATTTCTCAACAGATTTTGTACACATATTCCAGTTTTTACTTTCTATACATTCCAAAATTTTATCTTTTATCTTCAGCATATCGCGTTCCGCCAGCGACATTCTGTTCAGAACATCGTCAATCTCGCGAAGTCTCCAGTCATCGAGTGTCACACCAATCGCGTCTACACACTTGATAACATTCCCGCCGAAGAGGTTTCCCGCGCCAACCTCATCACACGCTTTCCATTCTTTTTCAGCACGTTCTCTGGCTTCTTCCAGCTTTCTGAACGGACCGCTAACCAACTCGACCGTGCCTTGATCCCGCTGGGAGCGGATGTTCGACATCCACTTCCGATACGCTGATTTGGCGCGCCACCGGTATTGGCTCAGGTTCTCCATCTTCGACATCGCCAAAATGCCTAGAGACGCTCCAAGAGCGTGATCCTTGGAGAATGACGCGCCTGACCGGCCTTCGCGCTGTGCAGAAGCAGCCTTCGGGCTTCTCCAGAACCTTCCATTCCTATCCTGCGACGCCAGAACGGCGTCGCAGAATGTTGCCTCGCCGCTCGCACAGAGCAGCCCGTTGAAAAGAAGCGAGTCTCCGTAATCGCACTGTTCATGGAGCGTTTCGCCATAGGGTTCAAACAAGAACGCGCCACCTGAATCACAGTACCGACGCCAGTGATAGACATGGCTTAGTACAATTCTTCTGATGAAATCGAAGTCCTCGTCATCAATGAGGTTTGCAACGCTCTCTTGACGACGTGTAGAGAAGTCGCGTTCTTCGAAGTCGAATCGCGATCTAGAGATCACCGCACCCTGAAATACCATTTCGGAAAAGGGTTTGTCGGTTGACCACAGAAGATCTTGTAGAAATCCGTCGGATTGCGCCTTCGCTACATCTGGCGCAGACACGAAAGCAATGATGGAAAGAACGAAACAAAAGGTCTGACGAGCAAAGCGCACGTAGCACCTCCTAGGTTTCAGCGCACAGGAACTTGTGAACCAAAGCCAGGGGGCCCAGCTCAACCGCACCAAAGAACCTAATCGGATTCAGAGGGATTAGAAGGTTCGTTTTGCGGGCGGTACACCGCGCCAATGACCGTTGAATACGTCCGTATGCGCCGCGTGAAGGCGTGCCGCTTCGTACACTTACGCCATGCGCGCGAGATCCCGAACCCGAACTAAACGAGCTGCTGAGCCGACACCTTTCTATCTGCCGCTCTCATCGCAGCACCATTTGTCTGGTGGCTCAATTGATTGCCGACCTTCGACCGGATCAGTCCTAGATCCGGTCGAAGGCGGCCACCCGATGCCGGACGGCTTGGCGACGGTCCACCTCGCCGATGGGCGCGATGTCCCAGGTCCAGGTTTCGGTGGGGTCGGGCAGCTGTGCGCCGTCATTGGGATCGAGAGAGGCGATCTGCTGTCCGGCGGCATCCAGGATCTCGATGTCGATGTCGGCGATCAGGCACACCGGGCACACGAAACGGCGCAGCCAGTCGAGGTGCTGATCTACGAGTCGGCGGCCGATCGCCTCCGCCGCGTCTTCGGTCATCTTTCGGGTCGCGACGGTGGCCAGTTGCGACATCAGGTTGACCGAGGCGACGAACCGGATGGTCGGATCGTCGATCCAGCGCGCCGGCGCGCGGACCTGGGGCAGGGCATCCAGGGTCTCGGTGACGTCGTGGACGACACACTCGACATTGCCCAGGCGGGCGGCCGCTCGGCGGGTGCGGCCGGAAAAAGCGAGGTCGACCAGGACAACGCGCTCGAACCGGTCGCTGAGATCCTCAAGCGGTATGTCGTTGGCGTGCCCGGCGCCAAGAACCAGGGCTGTCCCGGCGCCGTCCGCGCCAGCAGCGGCGGCAGTTGCGGCGCGCGTGACGGCGGCACGGCTGCGCGCCTCGTGGTCCAGCCAGGCGGCACGATGGCGTCGTCGGCGCGCCGAGATCGCGATGAACTCACTGAGATGCCCGGACCACCGGGTGCCCCTCAGGCTCGGGGTCAGCAGCCATTCAAACGCTTCGCGCAGCATACCCCAGCATCGCCGCTCACGGCCCTTCGGGGAAGCGCCTTGCTGCGGTCGGGTGCGGGTGTCTTCGGGTGCAGGCTCACCGTCTGTCATTGACAGCTTTGGCCTCGCGACGCAGGTTAACCGCGCGTGATGCTGGGGTGTCCGGGCGACCGGGCTGAGAGCAAACCCATCGAACCTGAACCGGGTCGTGCCGGCGGAGGGAGACGTCACGGTCCTTGACGATCCCGCCGAGTGACCGCGCCTCTCCAGCCAGGCCCTGAGGAGTGCGTGATGAGGCGAGGAACAGGCTTTCGGGGCCGGGCGTTCAACTGGGCTCGCGTTCCGTTGGTCGTGGGGGGCCTGGGGGCTTTCCTGGGCTTGGGGCCGGCCGCTGCCGCCGACGGGCCCGTCCCGATTTCGGTGCTGGTCCCGATCACCGGGTTCCTGGCGCTCGAGGGCACGGCCCAGCGCAACGGCGCGGTCATGGCGCTCGACGAACCGCCAGCCGGAGTCACCGTCACCTACGATGTGGCTGATACCGCGACCTCGCCCGAGGTGGCGGTCACGGCCCTGCGCCGGGCGCTCGACCGCCAGTCGCCGATCGCGGTGGCGGCACCGATCTTCGGCACCCAGATGCTGGCCATGGCGCCGATCGCGGATCGCGCCGACGTGCCCCTGATCACGGTGTCCGGTACCGCCAAGCTCACCGAACTCGGCCACGATATCGTTTTCCGGTTCTTTCCGACCGACGCCGTGGTGAAGGTCGCCCAGGCACGCTACGCGGTCGAGGATCTCGGGATGACCCGTCCGGCGATCCTGTACCAGACCACCGCCTATGGGCAGAGCGGTCACGGCGAGCTGGTGCGGGTTTTGGGCGATCTCGGCGTGGCACCGGTCCTCGAAGAGGCCATCGATCCGAGCATCAAGGACTTCGTGCCGGCCCTGGAACGGGCGACGGCGGCCGGCGCCGACGGCCTTCTGCTGCAGTTGCATTCCGGTCCGACCGCGCTGGCGGTCCGCCAGGCCCACGAGCACGGCTTCGGCAAGCCGATCGTCGCCGGGTCCGCCCTGCACCAGCCGACGACGGCGGCCCTGGTCGAGCCGGCCGCCCTGGCCGGAGTCTGCGCCGAGAGTGCCGCCTCGCCGATCTCCGATCCGCGGCCCGGCGTGAGGGCCTTTGCCGAGGCCTATCGCGAGCGCTTCGACAGCGAGCCCGACGCCTTCGCGCTTGCCCAGTATGACGGCATGACGATGGTCCTGGCTGCCGTCGCCGACGGGGCCCGCAGCCCCCAGGCGGTGAAGCGGTGGCTGGGCGACAACCGGCACGAGGGTCTGGCCATGACCTACCGCTCGGACGGCAAGGGCAACATGGCCCATGACGCCGTGATCGTGTGCTACTCCGGCCAGGACCGGGTGCCGGAGATCGTCAGGCGATACGACAACGTCGACGGCGTGCGGTGATCGAGACGGCGTTGATCGAGACTGCGGCGCAACTCGTCGTCACGGCCCTGGCGCTGGGGTCGACCTACGCGCTGGTGGCGCTCGGCTTCGTTCTGATCATCAACGCCGTCGGGGCCGTCAACTTCGCCCATGGCGACCTGGTCATGGCCGCCGGCTTCGTGACCGTCGCACTGGTCACCCTGCTGCCGGCGGAAACCGCTCTGCCGGGCCTCGTGCTGCTGCCCGGGGTGATGGCCGTCATGGCCCTGGTCGCCCTGGTCCTGGCCGCCCTGGCCTACTTGCCGCTGCGCAAGGGGCCACCGACATCGGTGTTCATTTCGACGATCGCGGTCGGCCTGATCCTGCAGCATGGCATCCAGCTGACGGCCGGGCCGCAGCCACGGGTCGGCCCACCCCTGGTCGGCGGCGGCTGGGTCGAGGGTGGCGGTCTTCTGGTCTCGCATCAGCAGATCGCGACGGTGGCTGTCGCCGCCCTGCTCGTGGCGGCGGTACACGGGCTGCTGCATCGCACGCGGTTCGGCAGGCGGCTCCGCGCGGCGGCTCAGGATCCGGAACTGGCGCGGGCCTTGGGCATCAATCTGGCCGTCACGATCGCCGCGACCTTCGCGATCGCCGGCGCCCTGGCCGGTGGGGCCGGGCTGCTGCTGTCGCACCAGTACTTCGTGACTCCGACTGACGGCGCCGGGCTGATGCTGAAGGCCTATATCGCCACGGTGATCGGTGGCTGGGGGCGGGTCTGGGGAGCGGCCCTGGCCGCCCTGGCGATCGCCCTGTTCGAAGTTCTGGTCGCTGCGGCGGTCTCGTATCTGGTGGCGGAGGCCCTGCTCTATATCGGCGTGCTGGCCGTGCTGATGGCGCGGCCCCGCGGCCTGTTCGGCGAAGCCGAGGGCCGGCGGGCATGACCCGTCGTTGGGCCGCCTATACGCTTCTGCTGGCGCTGGCGGCCGCTCTGCTGGCGCTGTCGGGGGATGCCTATCTGCTGCGCATCGCGACCCTGGTCGGGATCTACGCGATCGCCGCCATCGGATTTCAGCTGGTGTTCGGCCGGCTGGGCCTGCTGGCGCTCAGCCAGGGGGCGTTCTTCGCGATCGGCGCCTATGTGCTCGGCCTGACCACGACGGTCTGGGGCTGGCCGCCGCTGCTTGCCCTGGCCGCCGCCGTCATCGTTCCGGCTGTGGCGGGGGCTCTGGTGGCCCTGCCGGCGGCGCGGCTGGAAACCCACTATGTCGCGCTCGCGACCTTGGGGCTGTCACAGCTCGTGCTCCTGGCGGTGACCAACCTGGACGTCACCGGCGGGGCTAACGGCCTCTACGGCGTGCCGGTGCTGACCGTCCTGGATGGCGAGATCGCCGACGGCTGGCCGATGCTGCTCACGGTCTGGACCGGCGTGGCCTTGGCTCTTGGGGTCTTCGCCCTCACGGTGCGGGGCGTCCGGGCGGCGCGTTTCTCCACGCTGCGGGACGCCCCGCACGCCGCGCGGGCGCTGGGCCTGGATCCGATCCGGGCGCGCCTGACACTGTTCGCCGTGGCGGCGGCCCTGGGCGGCTTGGCGGGCGGATTCCAGGCCCTGGGTCTCGGGGTGGTCTCGCCGGCCGTTGCCCGGTTCGACGTGATGATCAGCCTGCTGGCGATCGCCGTGGTCGGCGGACGCGGCAGCGCGTGGGGGGCGATTGCCGGCGCGGTGGTCCTGATCCCCTTGCCCGAGCTGTTCCGGGGCCTCGAGCAGGCCTATCTGCTGGGATATGGCATCGTTCTGTTGGCGGTCATCGTCGCCTGGCCGCATGGGATCGACGGTCTGGTGCGTCGTTGGCTGCCTGACACCGGGCCGGCACGGCCGGCGCCGAGGCCGCCGTCGCGACCGGCACCTGCCGCGCTGCGGGTCGAGGCCGTGACCAAACGGTTCGGCGGCGTTCAGGCACTCGACCGGGTGGATCTGGTGGCCCGGCCGGGCGAGGTGACCGGACTGATCGGTGCCAACGGCTCCGGCAAGACGACGCTGATGAACATCGTCTCCGGTCTGGAGCGCCCCGACTCCGGCATCCTGCGGCTCGGTGCGGTTCCCTTGCTCGGCCGGCGGGCTCCCGCGCGCGCCCGGCTCGGCCTCGCCCGCGGGTTTCAGCACCCGGAACTGCCAAGCGACGTCACCGTTCTCGACGCCGCCTCGGTGGCGGGCGACCGCGCTGCCGGCCTGTGGGCGCTGGACCGGGTCGGCCTGGAAGCGCTCGCCGACCGGCCGGTCGCAAGCCTCGGGCCCGCCGACAGCCGGCTGTTCGACATCGCCCGGGCGCTCGCCGCAGGGCCGTCGGTGCTGTTGCTGGACGAGCCCGCGGCGGGCCTGACGGCGCCCCAGCGCGCCCGTCTGTCCCGCCTGCTGCGCTCGCTGGCCGATGACGGGATGGCGGTGGTCGTCGTCGAGCATGGCATGGATTTCCTGCTGCCTCTGGCGGACACGCTGGTCTGTCTCGACGCGGGCCGGGTGATCGCCGCCGGACCGGTCGACGCGGTGCGGCGCGACCCGGCGGTGATCGCGGCCTACCTTGGCCAGGAGGCGGCGGCATGAGCGACCGGACCCAAAGCGGCCTGGTGATCGACGGGCTCACCGTCGTGCGGTCCGGGGCCGTGGTGGTCGATGCCGCGCGCTTTGCCGTCGCGCCGGGCGAGGTTGTCGCGCTGATCGGCGGCAACGGGGCCGGCAAGTCGAGCCTGCTGCGCGCCATCGCCGGCGCCGATCCCGTGCGCGGTGGCACGGTCCGTCTCGACGGCCGCGATCTCTCGGACCTGGCGCTGGAGCAGCGGGTCCGCGCCGGGATCGGCTGGTGTCCGGAGGGCCGGCGGCTGTTCCCCGGGCTGACCGTGGAGGAGACCCTGGATGTGGCGGCTCTCGACGACCGGGGCCGGCGATCCGCGGCGATCGCTCGGGTCCTCGAACTGTTTCCGGTCCTGTCCGAGCGCCGCACCGCGCTGGCTTGGACCCTGTCCGGCGGTCAGCAGCAGATGCTGACGATCGCTCGGGCGCTGGTGTCGTCGCCGAAGGCGATCCTGCTCGACGAACCGTCGCTGGGTCTGGCGCCGGTGGTCCTCGACGACGTGTTCGCAGCCGTCGCCCGGATGGCGGGCGATGGTCTGGCGGTGCTGCTGGCCGAACAGAACGTGCCGCGGGCGCTCGCCGTCGCCGACCGGGTGCTGGTGATGCGCCGCGGGGTGATCGCGCTCGACCTTCCGGCTGACAGGCTGACGCCCGAGGCCGCGGTCCTGGCGACCCTGGACGCCTCCGACGACGCGGCGTATGAGGAAGCCGAGCAGAACCTCGAGAGGTGACGATGACCGGCCCGCAATCCTCTGGCACCCCGGCCTCTGGCAGCCTGTCGCCCGACTGGCGGCGATCCCCGGCGGAGATCGCCGCGGACATCCTCCTGGAGATCAAGGCGGTGCACATCCGCCCGGAGGAGCCGTTCACCTTCACCTCCGGGCGGCTGTCACCGGTCTATGTCGACTGCCGAAAGATCATCTCGTTCCCGCGCGCCCGGCGCCGGTTGATGGATATGGCGGCCGACATGCTGGTGAACCGGGCGGGGGCGGAGGCGTTCGACATGGTGGCCGGCGGCGAGACGGCGGGCATTCCGTTCGCCGCCTGGATGGCGGACGCGCTGGACCTTCCCATGCTCTACGTGCGCAAGAAGCCGAAAGGCTTCGGCCGCGACGCCCGCATCGAAGGGGAACTGCGCGACGGCGCCCGGGTCCTGCTGGTCGAGGACCTGGCAACCGACGGTGGCAGCAAGATTTCGTTCATCGACGCGATCCGCGAGGCCGGCATGGAGGTCGCCCACTGCTTCGTCGTGTTCCATTACGGCGTGTTTCCGCAGAGCGTGACGTCGCTGAAGGAGAAGGGCGTCGACCTGCACGGCCTCTGCACCTGGTGGGACGTGCTGGCGGTGGCCGGGCAGCGCGGCTACAGCGACGCGCAATTGGCGGAGGTGCGGGCTTTCCTCGCCGATCCCGAGGCCTGGGACGCGAACCACCGCAGTCAGTCAGCCTGAAGGGGACAACCATGCTGAAGATCCTGGGACGGGCCAATTCGGCCAACGTTCAGAAAGTGCTCTGGGCCTGTGAGGAGATGGGCGTCGCCTTCGAGCGCGAGGACTACGGCGGCGCGTTCGGCAAGACCAAGGAGCCCGACTATCTGGCCCTGAACCCGAACAGCGTGGTGCCGACCATCATCGACGACGGCTTCGTGCTCTGGGAGTCGAATGCCTGCGTGCGCTACCTCACCGCCAAGCACGATCGCGGCGGGCTGTGCCCCTCGGACCCTCAGGAACATGCCGATGCCGACCGCTGGATGGACTGGCAGCAGACCACGGTCCTGCCGTTCATGACGCCGATCTTCTGGGGCCTAGTCCGGACCCCGGAGGCCGAGCGCGATCACGACGCCATCGAGGCCAACCGCCAGCGCGGCATCGCCGTCTATGCGATCCTGAACGAGCGCCTGGCGGGCCGCGACTTCATCATGGGGGACCGGCTCACGATGGCCGACATCCCGGTCGCGATCCAGGTCTACCGCTGGCTGACCCTGGTCGAGGATCGCCCGCCGATGCCGCACCTGGAGGCCTGGTTCGAGCGCTGCCGCGCCACGGCGGGCTTCAAGAAGTGGATCGACCTTCCGCTGACCTAGGTGAGTAGCGTTTCCAATCTGACACTCCCCGGGCTTGTCCCGGGGCCCAGACATCAACGTGCTGGAGCGTCAGCTTTGAGCGATCAACTTTCCAGCACCTCCGATCCTGGGTCCCGGCGCAGGGCCGGGAAGTGAGGAACGGGAATCCGGTCCTTCCCGGCCTCGAGCCGGGACCTAGGTCTCAATCTGCTGCGTAGCTGGTGGTTTTCCGCCGGACGCTCCAGCACGCGGATATCTAGGCCCCGGGGCAAGCCCGGGGAGTGCGTATTTATTCCTGGGGAGCCTCCCCCCGATACCGCGCGATGAAGGCCTCGCGCTCGACCGGGTCGAAAACACCCGACGGGTTGGCCCGGGTCGGCCGGGTCGCCAGGACCGGACGGCGTTCGGTGCGGTGCATCTCGAACAGCCGTCGCAACTCGGCGATCGGCTCTGCGTGGTCGTCGACCCGCAGGTCGAGTTCGGCGTGGGCTTCCGGCCCCACCACCTTCACCGCCGCCGATTACTTGCCGCGCTTGTCGCCGCCGGCCGCCTCACCGGCCGCCAGCGCCACCAGGAGGCGTTCGTCGAACGCCAGGCCTTCGGCGCCGAGCCAGGTGTTGACGGTCGCCTCGACCACATCCGGCCCGGCCAACATGTTGTCTGCCACCGAGACGTTCTCGCCGGTCCAGTGACCGCACCAGTCGACGCAATCGCTGCCGGTGAAGGCGCCGGGTCGGCCCTGGTCGTCGACGCCGTGAATCTGCCGCCACGAGCGGCCTTCATCATCGATCAGGGCGACCTCGATCGCCCGCTCCGGCGGGAAGCCGAGGGCTAGGACCGTCAGTGTGCGCTCGCCGGCCAGCGGGCTGCTGAACGACTGGCTGGAGACCGCGCCGACCCCGAACCGCAGCCACGGGCACATCGCCCCCACGGCCAGGACCTTCGAGGCGACGGCGATCCCGAGATGGCCGGTCTGTGGATCGCGGGCGACGATGGACCAGGTCACAGCGTCCTCATCCCGTGGCCGCGCTCTGCTGGCCCTGGACGGTGAAGAACGAGGCCGATTTCGGCTGTTTCGGCAACTCCACCTCCAGGGGCACCATCCGGGCGGTCGCGCTCTCATGGCCGCGCACGATCCGGCCCTCGTTCGGGCTCGGCATCGGGTTGCGGGCGATCGGCACCGCGTCGGCCGCGCTGTAGACGCAGATATAGAGGCCGCGGGCGCCATCGGAGTCGTTGGCCGCGGAACCGTGGGCGAGGCGGGTGTGCATCAGGCAGACCGAGCCCGCCCTGCCGGTGATGGCGACCTGGCGCGCCTTCATGTCCGCTTCGGTCTCCGGCGTCATCCGGCCGACGAAGGCACCGTCCTCGAACAGGGTATGGATCGGCCCCGTGTGAGTCCCGGGCACCACCATCAGGCAGCCGTTCTCCTCCGTCACGTCGTCCAGCATCAGCAGCGCGGTGATGACGTCGTCATTGGTGTGCGGCGTGAAGGCGAAATCCTGATGGTAGGCGACCTCGGTCTTCGTGTGCGGCAGCTTCACGTTGATCTTGCAGTGGTGGAACTTGACGTCCGGTCCCAGCAGGTCGGCGATCATGTCGACGGTCCGGGCGTCGGTCATGACGTCGCGATAGGCGTCGGAGATGTCCGACGGGTTGTTGACCCGGCGCAGGGCCGGCCGGTCCGCCGTATGCTCGGCCCCCATGTCGAAGCGGGCGCGGCCGTCCAGGGTCTCAGGTCCGAACGGCGTGTCATGGGCGCGGCTCTCCTCGACCCAACCGGCGAGGTCGGCGCGCAGATGGTCGAGCTGATCCGGCGTCACAGCATCCTCGACGACGAGAAAGCCGTCCCGGTGGAACGCTTCAATCTGAGCTTCGGTGAGGACCTTGGGCATGGCGGCCTCCGCTACTACGACTGCAGGGGTCATTACGCCAGACCCGGCGGCGGGTCTCAACCGGCAGCAGTTCCGGCGCAGACCATCTCGGGCAGAGGGCCCGATCCCGGTTCGTACCCGCGGACGGTCAACCGTCCGCTGCTCGGCTCGGCGACCACGGCGAGACGGGTGCGCACGTTCAGTATCGGCGGAACCACCCAGCTGAAATCGGTGTCGTCGGCGGGCGCGCGCAACCGGTCGACCAGGGCGCCGCGGCGTTCGGCGCTCTGCTCGCCGCGCTCCCGTGCCGCCTCCTGGGTAACGATCCACTGATTGGCGACGGCGGTACAGCCGTCCGAGACGGCGGCGGTGGTCTCCCGACGCTCGATCACGCAACCCAGGCCGGCCTCGGTTCCGGCCAGGGTGAAGATCGCCGGGATGCAGATCGGGGTCTCGGTCAACAGCTGCTTGGCCGCTTCATAGGTCGGCGCCGTCTCGCAGGCCAGCCGGGCCAGATGCGCCGGCGGCATGGCGGTGGAGCGCCGGACCGCCAGACGGTCGGCCATCCAGTCCAGCGGCAGGACCGGGCTGCGCCGGCGCATCGGCGCCTGGTTGATCGCGAGGGCGAACCGCCCGGGACAGTTTGCGGTCAGCACGCCGACGGCACCCGGCCAGGTGATGTTGCTGTACGGGCCGACATCGGTGGCCGCCTCGGCGACGACGACTTCGCGGCCAAGCCCGGGCAGGGGCCAGTCCAGCACCCGCAGCATGCGTGTTCCGCCGTCGGCCGTGGGTCCGACACCGGTCGTGCAGCCCCATTCGTAGCTGAGGTTGAGGGTCCAGACACCGGGCTTGCCCATGCGGTCGGCGATGGCCGCGACATCGTCGACATAGGGGCTTTGAGAGCGTTCGAGCCAGGCCCGGCTGACCGGTTCGGCGAGCGCCAGGCCGAGACCGGTATAGGTCCGCCGGCCGATCGCCAGCAACCGCTCGGCCGCGTCGGGCCTGGCGTCATATACCGCCACCGGTCCGGCGTTCCCGATGGTGAGCCAGGGAACCTCTGTGACCGTTGATGGAGGTGCGGCATTCATGGTCGGACTCGTTTCAGCTTTGGCCTGGGCAGATGATGTTCCCGACGCCATATAGGTAGGGTCGTTCTGAGAGGCTGTCATGAAACATATCGGATTCTGGATCGCCGGTGTCGGCGCGGTGGTGGTGGCCGCATTGGCGCTGGTCGCCGTTTCGATCTGGGAGTCTGACGGCGGCCTGGCGATGAGCGTGCATGGCTACATCGCGCTCGGGCTGGGCGCGCTGTTCACCTTCGGGCTGACGGCCGGGCTGATGGCGCTGGTGTTCTATTCCAGCCGGCGCGGCTACGACGACGAGGCCGGACACCCCGACGGCCCGGACGACCGGATCGCTTGAATTGTTCCTGGACCGCCATCCCGGCGGAGCCCGCACTGTGATGCGGGCGACGGCCGGGACCCGGCCGATACAGTGACTGGGAGGTCCCGGTCTCGACCTGGCGGTCGAACCGGGATGACGGTTGGAGGTGTGGACACGGTGCCGTTCCCGCGCTGCGGTCGAACCGGGATGACCGTGTGGTGCCGTTCATCCCGTCATCCCGGCGGCGTGCAGCGCCAGCCGGGACATGGCAAGGGCGTGTCGAAGGGCGTCAGCGCGGCTTGCTATAGGGGTCGCTGCCGCGGATCCGGTAGGAGCCTTCGCCCATTGCCAGCACGTTGCCGTCCTTGTCGACGACCTCGCCGGCGGCGAAGAAGATCTTGCGCCCGCCGCCTTTGCGCACCGCGATCGCGCGCACCGTGCCCTCGCGCACTTGGCCCATGAAGTTGGTGGTCAGCGTCAGTGTCAGGGCCTTGGCCGGCGGTTCGTCGGCCGGTCGCCAGACCCCGGCATAGCCGCAGACCGCATCGATCAGGGTTGCCAGCACGCCGCCATGCAGCACGCCGGAGCGGTTCAGGTGCTTGTCGGCGATCTCAAGCTCCATCACCGCGCGGTCCGGTGTCCACTCGACCAGACGGAACCCGAGTTCGGCGTTGAAGCCGACAAGGGCTTCCAGGGACTCGGCGTTGACGGCTTCGCTCATGTTTGACTCATCGTGCGCAGTTGAATTAGAACAAAACAAGAATATTTGATTTCGCCCCAACGCGAGCGGAGCGAAAGATGCGCGATCCTATCGAGGCCTCTGAAACGACACCAGACCTGGCGACACCAGACCCGGGAATACCCGACTTGACCGCGCTGCAGGCCATGGTGCGCCGGTTGGAGCGGGGCACCGGCGAAGCCACCCCGGCCCACGGTGTCGCCTTCGGGTGCCCGGGCGTGGATGCGGCCCTGCCGGGCGAAGGGCTGGCGCGCGGCCGGGTCCACGAGGTGGTCGGCGAGACCCGCTCCGAGGTGCGCGATGCGGCCGCTTTCGGGTTCGCCATTGCGCTGCTGAGCCGGTTGGCACCCGACGCATCGACGATCCTGTGGTGCGCCCGCAGCGCCAACGTCCTCGGCGGCACCCCGTCGGCCCGCGGGCTCGCCGCCCTCGGCCTCGATCCGGAACGGGTGGTGTTCGTCGACGCCGAGGACGAAGCCGACCGGCTCTGGGCCATGGAGGAAGGGCTCGCCACCGCCGGCCTCGGGGCGGTGGTGGCCGAATTCGATCCGGCCCGGCGTCCCCAGGCGACCGCTAGCCGCCGCCTGCAACTGGCCGCCGAGAAGGGTGGTGTCAGCGGGATCATCCTGCGCCCGCGCATGACCACGCCGGCCGGTGCCGGTGACCGGATGCCGATCGCCGTCGAAACCCGCTGGCGGGTGGCGGCGGCCCCGTCATCCCTGGCGTCCGCCGACCTGCGGCCGGTCTGGGATGTCGCGCTGGAGCGGGTCCGGCGCGGCCGGCCGGGACGGTGGACCCTCGCCTGGCAGGCCGACGGCCACCGGTTCGAGGATCTGGCCACGACCCCTGCCAATCGCACCGGTTCCGGGCGGGCCGCCGCTCCGGCTGAGAGCACTGCACCGGCTGAAACGCCTGCCGCCGCATCGGAGCAGGCAGCATGACAGCGGCCCGCTCGAGCTGCCGGGTGAACCGCCGGGTGATCGCGCTCTGGCTGCCGCATTTCGCGACCGAGCGGCTGGCCCGGGAAGCACCGGCTGCTCATCCGGGCACTGCCCCGGCGGCTGTCCTGCGCAGCGAACGCGGCCGCCAGATCCTCGCCGGCGTCGCCCCCGGCCTGGCGGGCCTGGTGCCCGGCATGGCCCTGGCCGATGCCCGCGCCCTGGAGCCGGCCCTGGCGGTGGCCGATTGGGACAGTGCGGCGGACCGGGCGGCACTGCAGGCGCTCGCGCTCTGGTGTGTGCGCTACACGCCCCTGGTCGCCCTCGATCCGGCCAGCGCCTGCCTTGTCGACGGCACCGGCGGCGATGCCGGGCTTTGGCTCGACGTCACCGGCTGCGCCCACCTGTTCGGCGGCGAGGCGGCGATGGCGGCCGATCTGGTCAACCGCCTCACCGGCCTCGGCTACACCGCCCGGGCCTGTCTGGCCGACACCCCGGGGATCGCCTGGGCCGTCGCCCATGCGGCCGAGCTCGAGCGCGGCGACGTGGTGGTTCCGGCCGGCGCCGGACTGGCGGCGCTGGCCCGCCTGCCGATCAGCGCGCTGAGGGTAGCGCCGACGGTTTCGGAGACGCTGGCGCGCAGCGGCCTGCGGACGGTCTCCGACATCGCCGATCTGCCGCGCGCCCCGCTGGTCGCCCGGTTCGGTGCCGAGCTCGGGCGCCGGCTCGACCAGGCTGCGGGCCATCTGCACGAACCGATCTCGCCGCTGGCCCCACCCGCACCCTATCGGGTGCGCCTCGGTCTGCCGGAGCCGGTCGGCCTGCGCGAGGATATCGACCGGGCGATCCACCGCCTGCTGGAGCGGCTGTGCACCCGCCTGGAAGGGGAGCGGGCGGGCATCCGTCGCCTGCGCGTCGACTTCTTCCGGGCCGAGGGCGATGTCCGTCATCTCACCGTCGGCACCGGCCGGCCGGTGCGCGATCCGACCGCCCTGTTCCGTCTGATCGCCGAACACCTGGACAAGCTGGACCCCGGCTTCGGCATCGACGTGTTCGTGATGGAGGCCGAGCGGGTTGAGCGCCGCGATGCGGTACAGACCGATCTCGCCGGATCCGCGCTTTCGGGCGCGGAGGGAGTTGGGGCGGTTGGCGACCTGATCGACCGGCTTGCCAACCGTTTGGGCGAGGACCGGGTCACCCGGTGCGAGCCGATCGAGAGCCATCTGCCCGACCGGGCCGAGCGCATGGTTTCGGCGGTGGCCGGCGCGTCACGGCATGGGGCCTGGGCACAGGCCGGCGTGCCGTCGCCCGCACCCCGCCCGGCGCGGTTGCTGCGCCGGCCCGAGCCGGTCGAGGCGGTGGCGTTGTTGCCCGACCATCCGCCCGCCCGCTTCCGCTGGCGCGGCATCGACTACCGGATCGCCCGGGCGGCGGGCCCGGAGCGCATCGCCCCCGAATGGTGGGCTGCTCACACCACCGCCGGGGCGGCGCGCACCCGCGACTATTTTCGGGTGGAGGAGAGCGGCGGCCGGCGCTTCTGGCTGTATCGCGAAGGCCTAGCCGACCGCGGCGAGACCCCGCGATGGTTCCTGCACGGCCTGTTCGCATGAAATAGCCCCATGACCCGTTACGCCGAGCTTCAGGTCACCACCAATTTCTCGTTTCTGCACGGCGGCTCCCATGGCGAGGAGCTGGTCGAGACCGCGGCGGCGCTGGGCATGGCGGCGGTGGCGGTGACCGACCGCAACACCCTGGCGGGTGTGGTGCGGGCCCATGTGGCCGCCAAGCAGGTCGGCATCCCGCTGCTGGTCGGGGCGCGGCTCGATCTGACCGATGGGGCCTCGCGGCTGGTCTTCCCGGTCGACCGGACCGCCTATGGCCGGCTGTCGCGGCTGATCAGCCTCGGTCGACGCCGCGCGCCCAAAGGGGAGTGCTGGCTGGAGCGGGCCGATCTCGACGCGGCCGATTTAGAGGGGGGCGAACCCGGCTGGCTGCAGGTGTTCATCCCGCCGGACGAGACACTGCCGGGCGACGGTTTCGCCGCTGAACTGGCCGACGCCGTCCGGCGCTGGCCGGGGGATGTCTATCTGGCGGTGTCCCGGCTCTACCGCGGCGACGACGATGTCCGGGTGGCGGCCCTGGCCGATCTCGCACAGCGGGTCGGGGCGATTGCGGTCGCCACCAATGACGTGCATGTCCATGTGCCGGAGCGCCGACCGTTGCAGGACGTGCTGACCTGCATTCGCGCGGGCGTGACGGTCGATACCGCCGGTTACCGGCTGGCGGCCAATGCCGAACGCCACCTGAAGCCGCCGGCCGAGATGGCGCGGCTGTTCCGCGACCATCCGGGGCTGATCGCGGCCACCACGGCACTCGCCGAGCGCTGCCGATTCTCCCTCGACGAGCTGCGCTACGAGTATCCGCACGAGGTCTCGGCGGGCGAGGACCCGCAGGTGCGGCTGACCCGGCTGACCTGGGAAGGGGCGGCCGAGCGCTATGGCGATGCGGTGCCGCTCAAGGTGCAGGCCCAGCTCGATCATGAGCTCGACCTGATCGCGCGGCTGTCCTATGCGCCGTACTTCCTCACCGTGCAGGACATCGTACGGTTCGCCCGTTCGCGCCGGATCCTGTGTCAGGGTCGCGGCTCGGCGGCGAACTCGGCCGTCTGCTACTGCCTCGGCATCACCGCGGTTGATCCGTCCCAGACCGATCTGCTGTTCGAGCGGTTCGTCAGCGAGGCCCGGGGTGAGCCGCCGGATATCGACGTCGATTTCGAGCACGAGCGCCGCGAGGAGGTGATCCAGTACGTCTACGAGAAATACGGCCGCGAACGGGCCGGGCTGGCGGCGACCGTGATCAGCTACCGGGCGCGCTCGGCCCTGCGCGATGTCGGCAAGGCGCTCGGGCTGACCGAGGATACCGTCGCCGCCCTGGCCGGCCAGGTCTGGGGCTGGCACGGCGACGCGGTGGATGAAGGCCGGGTGCGCGAGATCGGCCTCGACCCCGATGACCGGCGCCTGCGGCTCGCGCTGTCGCTCGCCCGCCAGCTCTGCGGCTTTCCCCGCCACCTGTCCCAGCATGTCGGCGGGTTCGTCGTCACCCGCGGCCGGCTCGACGAACTGGTGCCGATCGAGAACGCGGCCATGGCCGACCGCACGGTGGTCGAATGGGACAAGGACGACCTGGAGGCGCTGGGCATCCTGAAGGTCGATCTGCTGGCGCTCGGCATGCTGAGTTGCGTGCGCCGGGCCTTCGGCCTGCTGACACAGCATTACGATCGGACGCTGACGCTCGCCACCGTGCCGGGCGAGGATCCGGCGGTCTATGACATGCTGTGCCGCGGCGACAGTCTCGGCGTGTTCCAGGTCGAAAGCCGGGCCCAGATGGCCATGCTGCCGCGGCTGCGCCCGCGCTGCTTCTACGACCTGGTGGTCGAGGTCGCGATCGTGCGCCCCGGGCCGATCCAGGGCGACATGGTCCACCCCTATCTGCGCCGGCGCAACGGCGAGGAGGCGGTGACCTTTCCGTCCGAAGCGCTGCGCGAGGTCCTGGGCAAGACCCTGGGGGTGCCGCTGTTCCAGGAACAGGCGATGAAGATCGCGATCGTCGCCGCCGGTTTCACGCCGAACGAGGCGGATCGGCTGCGCAAGGCGATGGCGACCTTCAAGCGGTCCGGCGACATCCATAAGTTCTACGAGAAGATGGTCGACGGTATGGCGGCGCGCGGCTACGACTGGGAGTTCGCCGAGCGCTGCTTCAAGCAGATCGAAGGGTTCGGCACCTACGGCTTTCCGGAAAGCCATGCCGCCAGTTTCGCGCTGCTGGTCTATGTCTCGTCCTGGATCAAGTGCCACTACCCCTCGGTATTCGCCGCCGCCCTGCTGAACTCCCAGCCCATGGGGTTCTACGCCCCGGCGCAGATCGTGCGCGACGCCCGCGACCACGGGGTCGAGGTCCGGCCGGCCGACATCAACGCCAGCGACTGGGACTGCACCCTGGAGCCGCGCGGCGACGGATCGACCGCGCTCCGCCTCGGCCTGCGCCAGATCAAGGGCATGCGGGAGCAGGATGCGGAGCGGTTGGTGGCGGCCCGCGCGGCGATGCCGGGGCAGGCCTTCACCCACCCGCTTGATCTCTGGCACCACGCCCGGCTCGGTGCCGGGGTGCTGGAAGTGCTCGCCCGCGGTGATGCCTTCACCACCCTCGGCGTGTCACGGCGCGAGGCGTTCTGGGCGGCCCGGGCACTGGCCACCGACCCGCAGGGACCGGCGGCGGTCGCCGAGAATCCCCGCCAGCCGGCCCTGCCGCTGTTCGCGGCACCGGAACCGTCGGTCACCCTGCCGGCGGCCCCGCTCGGCGAGCAGGTGGTGGACGACTACGCCGCCCTGCGGCTTTCGCTCAAGGCGCATCCTTGCGCCCTGCTGCGCGGCCTGCTGCAGGCCGAGGGCCGGCTGCCCTGCAGCGCGCTCGAGACCGCCCGGGCCGGGCGCCGGATCCAGCTGGCCGGACTGGTGCTGGTGCGCCAGCGCCCCGGCACGGCCAAGGGGGTGATCTTCATCACGCTCGAGGACGAGACTGGCATCGCCAATCTGGTGGTCTGGGCCGACACGTTCGAGCGGTTTCGCCGCGAGGTGCTGGGCGCCAAGCTGCTCGGCGTGACCGGCCGGGTTCAGCGTGAGGGCCGGGTGATCCATGTGGTGGTTGAGGCGCTGGAGAACCTCACGCCCCGCCTGGCGGCCCTGACCGACGGAACCCTGGATGAGGACGGTTTCGGTGCTGCGATCGCCCGGGCCGACGAAGTGCGCCGGCCGACCAACGACCAGCGCGCCCAGAAGAGCGAGGACAAGCAGCGCCGGGCCGCCGATGCCGACCGCCGGCGGGCTTTGCGGGAGAAGGCCGCCCTGCACGAGAAGACTGCCGACGGGTTCGCGCCGGCGCCACCGGCCGCTGCCGCCCAGCCGGCCCGCTCGGAAGGCATCCGCCATCCCCGCAACGTTCGCCCGGATCTGAAGGTCGTCAGCCGGAATTTCCATTGAGCGTCGCCGGTACGGGCGGCAGACTTCGCCCATGCGCGAAGTTGATTACATCGTCATCGGCGCCGGCTCCGCTGGCTGTGTCCTCGCCAACCGCTTGAGCGCCGACCCCGACGTCTCCGTCCTGCTGCTGGAAGCCGGCGGCAAGGACTGGAACCCGCTGATCCATATCCCGCTCGGCACCGGCAAACTGGTGCGCTCCAACATGCACAGCTGGGGCTACTGGACCGAGCCGGAACCGCATCTCGACGGCCGCAAGCTCTATTGGCCGCGCGGCAAGGTGCTCGGCGGATCATCGTCGATCAACTCAATGATCTACGTCCGCGGCCATCCGCGCGACTACGACACCTGGGCGCAGCTCGGCAATCGCGGCTGGGCGTGGGACGACGTGCTGCCGTACTTCCGGCGTTCCGAGGGCCATGTCGATCGCCCGGCGGACGACCTGCACGGCACCGCCGGCCCGCTGAAGGTGCAGCGCAGCCGCGGTGACAACCCGCTCTACGACGCCTTCGTCGCCGCCGGTGTGCAGGCGGGACTGGACCGCAACGACGACTGCAACGGCCCCGAGCAGGAGGGGGTCTGCCGCTACGACTTCACCATCCACGACGGCCGGCGGGCCAGTGCCGCCGTCTGCTACCTGCGCCCTGCCATGACCCGCGCCAACCTGACAGTGGAGACCGGCGCGCTCACCCAACGGGTGACGATCGAAAACGGCCGCGCCACCGGGGTCGAGTACGCCCGCGGACAGTCACTCGAACGGGTGCGGGCGCGGCGCGAGGTCATCGTCAGCGGCGGGGCGTTGAACTCACCGCAGGTGCTGATGCTGTCGGGCATCGGACCGGCTGACGACCTCAAGCGCCACGGGGTCGCCCCCGTGCTTGACCTGCCCGGCGTCGGCCAGAACCTGCAGGACCATCTGGACATCCCGATCCAGTTCGCCTGTCCCGAGCCGGTCACCCTGCACAGCCTGGTCCGGCTCGACCGCGCGGCCTTGGCGATGGCCCAGGCCGCCCTGTTCCGCACCGGTCCGGCGGCGACTTTCCCGGCCGAGGGCGGGGCGTTCATCAAGACCCGCCCGGAGCTCGAACTCCCGGATATGCAGTGGCACTTCCTCATCGGCCTCGGCGCCAAGCGGGTGCGGATTCCGCTGCTCTGGCACCTCAACAAGGACCGATTCGACCAGGACGGCTTCACGATCCGCATGTGCCAGTTGCGCCCGGAAAGCCGCGGGCACGTGGCCCTGGCCTCGGCCAATCCGAGCGACCGGGTTCGGATCCACGCCAATTACTACGCGACCGAGACCGACCGCCAGGTGTTCCGCGACGGCATGCGGATCGCCCGCGAGGTGGTGGCCCAGTCAGCCTTCGACCGCTGGCGCGGCGAGGAACTCAACCCGGGGCCATCGGTGTCCACGGATGACCAGATCGACGCCTATGTGCGCCGGATCGCCGAGACGATTTATCACTCGATCGGGACGTGCCGGATGGGCAGCGACGATGGTGCGGTGGTCGATTCCGAGCTCAAGGTGCACGGCATCGAGGCGCTGCGGGTGGTCGACGCCTCGGTGATGCCGCGCCTGATCGGTGGCAATACCAACGCACCGACGATCATGATCGCCGAGAAGGCGGCCGACATGATCCTCGGCCGCCAGGCCGCCCCTCGGGCCGAGGACCTCGCGGCGGCTTAGACGTTCGCCCTTCGACACGGGCCTGGTGGCCCTGCTCAGGACGAGGTTTTTCATTTGACCTCGCCCTGAGCAGCCCGGCTATGCGCCGGGCGTGTCGAAGGGCGCCCACTTTCAATCCCACCGTCATCCCGGTGGAGCGACGCGACGTCCGGGACCTCAAATCCCGTTCCGACCCCCTACAGCCACCGCCGGACACGGGCCTTGTACGCCCGGTAGTCGTCGCCGAACTTGGCTTCGAGATAACGTTCCTCGCGCCGGATCACGCCGATCTCCATGATCACCAGGGTCGGCACAAGCAGTCCGAGCATCCAGGCGCTGTTGGCCCACAGGCCGATGCCGACAGAGATCACGGTCAGCCCGAGGTAGATCGGATTGCGTGAGAACCGATAGGGCCCGTGGCTGACCACGGTCGTGCTCGGCAGGTGAGTCGGGATGCCGGTGCCGGCACGGTGAAACAGCACCGCACACCATCCGGCAAGCACCAGTCCGAGCGCGATCAGGATGATCCCGGGTATCCGCCCGGCGCCGGCGTCCAGCATCGGCAGCGGGATCAGCCAGTCGAGCCCGGCACCGGCCAGCAGGGCACCGCCATACAGGAACGGCGGATGGGTGATGACGCCAGGATGATCGTTGGCCGGATGATTGTGGTCCGGTTCGGTCATCGCCGCTGATCTCCTCAGCCGGATCGGATCGCCCGCATCAGCCGGCTGGCAAAACCGTCGAGCGAGCCTTTGTCGATCCACCGCAGCACCACCACCAGGTCGTGGTCCGGGTCGATCCAGATCACATTGGAGCCGACACCCATGGCGAAGTAACTGGTCCGGGGGGCGCTCGGCACATGCCGACCGTCGCCGTTGAGCCACCAGAGATAGCCGTAGCTCGGGTTCAGGGGGCAGGGGGTGGTGCAGGCATCCACCCACCCCTCTGACAGAATGCGCGTCTCGCCCCATAGCCCGCGCCGCAGCATCAAGAGACCGACCCGGGCCTGGTCGCGCGCCGAGATGAACAGCCCGCCGCCCCAATGGGCGCCGCCCGAGACCGAAGGCATCGGCTGGCCATCGACCTCGACCCAGGAATTCAGATAGCCGTTCCAGGTCCAGCCGTCCGACGCCCCGATCGGGTCCATGATCCGGGTCTTAAGGACGGTCGGCAGGGGCGCGCGATGCACCCGCAGCAGCGACAGCGATAGCCGGTTCACCCGGACGTCATTGTACTCCCAGAACCCACCGGGAGCGGCGAGGTCGCGGTGGGTCCCTTTCTTCGACGGTGTGCCCGGCGGCAGTGAGAGATCCCGGTGCCGGTCGATCAGGTCCGGTTTCGAGAACAGGGTGCCTTCCCACTCCGATGTGTTCTGCAGGAAATGGGCCCAGGTCGCGGTCCGGTTCTGCTCGGCATCGAAGCCGCCATCGGTGACCAGTTCGCCGACCGGTTCGTCGACATCCGGGATCAACCCGTCGTCGACGGCGAGGCCGGCGATGATCGACAGGAACGACTTGGTGACCGAAAAGGTCATGTCGGCCCGGTCCGTCGGCCCCCATTCGGCGACGATGCGTCCGCCCCGGATCACCAGGCCCGCCGGGTCGCCGCGCGGCGCTGTCGGTCCGATGATGTCGCCGAGTGGTGGCGGCTCGGAGAAATGCCCGCCGGCGAGTGCCTGGGCAATATCGCGGTTCATGGTCGACTCGTGGTCGCGGGCGAAGTTCACCGCGTCGTCCAGGGCCAGCGCGTCGACGGCGCAATAGGCCGGGTCAACCCGCTCCCAGTTGTCGCCCGGCCCGGGCACGTAGTCGCTCATGACGGGTCCTCTTTGTTTCGAAGGCCGCATTCCATGCAGCTTACGTCAATACACTCCTTCCCGGCCTCGAGCCGGGACCCAGGGATACGCTCACCGGAATGGGGCAGCCACAAGCCAAACGCACCAGCAATCCTTGCTCTGGGTCCCGGCTCGAGGCCGGGAAGGAGAGATGATAGATGCGGGCGAGACGCTCACCCACTCCCCGCCAGATAACTCACCGCCGCATCGACGCCGCCGGCGCCGTGGGGAATGCCCTGGCGCTTGAGCTGCATCTCGACCGTCGCCAGGCTGCCGAGCAGCATCGGATCGTTCAGGTCGCCGAGGTGGCCGATCCGGAAGACCGTCCCGCGCAACCGGGCGAGACCGCCGCCCAGCGCCACGTTGCTCTCCTTCAGCACCTTGCCGCGGAAGGTGTCGGCGTCGAAGCCGTCAGGCATGCGGATCGCGGTCACCGAGTTCGACAGGGCCTGCAGATCGCGGCCGTACAGGGTCGGCCCGTTGCCGCGGCCCCAGGCCTGGACCGCCAGGCGGGTCGCCTCGCCGAGCCGGGCATGGCGGGCGAACACGTTGTCCAGGCCCTCCTCCAAGAGCATCCGCAGGCCCTCGCGCATGGCGAAGAACAGGTGGCTCGGCGCCGTGCCGGCGAACCGCAGCCGGCCGTTCTCCAGGGATTTGATGCCGTCCCAGTCGAAATACTTGCGCGGCAGGGTCGCGGTCTTGGTCGCTTCCATCGCGCGCTCGCTGACGGCGGAGATGCCGAGGCCGACCGGCAGCATCAGCCCTTTCTGCGAGCCGGCAACGGCGACATCGACCCCCCACTCGTCCATGCGCAAATCCATCGACGCCAGTGACGAAATCGTGTCGACCATGTACAGCGCCGGATGGCCGGAGGCCTTCAGCGCCTTGCCAACCGCCTCAACATCGTGAGTCATGCCGGTCGAGGTCTCGTTATGCACCAGGCAGACCGCGCGGATGGTGTGGCCGGTATCGGCACGCAACCGCTCTTCGACCCGGCTCGGGTCGACCGCCCGGTCCCAGTCATTCTCGAGCGTCTCGACCTTGAGGCCCATGGCGGTCGCCATTTCGCCCCAGGATTCCGAGAACCGACCGGTCTCGCACATCAGGATCGTATCGCCCGGCGAGCAGGTGTTGGTCATAGCCGCTTCCCACGAGCCGTGGCCCGAGGCGGAATAGACCATGATCTCGGCCTCGGTCTTCAGGATCTTCGCCAGGTTGGCCTTGCACTCGAGCTGGATTTCCCAGAATTCCGGCGTCATGAAGTCGAGCGCCGGGCGGTGCATGGCCTGCAGGATCCGGTCCGGGATGTTGGTCGGGCCGGGAATGGCGAGGAACTGGCGACCGGGCTGGTGGCTCATGGCTTATTCGATCCCTTCGACCAGAACCGCATTGGCCCGGCTGGCGGCGAGGCGCATCGCCTTCGGACCGGCATATTCCTCGCTGTCGTACCAGGCCTTGGCCTGGGCGTAGCTCGGGAACTTCAGCACCACCATGCGGCCGAGCGGCTCATCGCCTTCCAGGCGCTCGAAATCGCCGCCGCGCACCAGATACTCGCCGCCATACTGCTTGATCGTGGCGGGCACCACTGCCCGGTACTTCTCGAAGGCTTCCGGGTCCTGCACGTCAACCTGCACAATCACGTAGCCGTAGGCCATGTCGTTCTCCCTCGTTTCCGCGTGCCCTGTTGCGCGCCAGTCTGGCGCGATCAACCGGCAAAAGCGCGCAAGAATGTCTCATGGATCCATGAGCGAGGTTTGTCGATGGCCCACATCGGCGTGGTAGCCTTTCCGGATCGCGAAGGGAGGGCAGCTATGACCGAACCGGCCGGCGAGGGTGAAATTCTGCTCACCGTCATGCTGAAGCACCAACAGGACAAGAACCTCGGCGAGATCAACGCGAAGCTGGAAGCGACCGGCTTCTGGAAAAAGTTCCCACCCGACGGCATCGAGGTGGTGTCCTGGTACGTGATGATGGGCATCGGCCAGGTCGTGACCCTGAAGGTCCCCGGCCACCGGTTGCGCGACGTCAACCTGGCGCTCGAGCAGGCGGCCTGGGGGGCGTTCGAAACCGAGTTCCATCCGACCTACGACTTCCGCCCGGTCTGGGACGGCATCAAGGCCCGCCAGACCTGATCGCTACTGACCGAGGGTGCTGGCCAGGAAGTCCTGGAACGCCGACCAGGACTGACGGTCCGCGACCTCGCGATAGCGTTTTGAGCCGAACACCGTGAAGGCGTGCGGGGCGCCGGAATAGACCTGGATCTCGTAGGCCACACCGGCGGCCTCCAGCTCGGAGGAGAGGTCGGCCACCTGGGAGATCGGGATCGCCGCGTCGGCGCCGCCATGGGCGACCAGGATCGGCGCAGTGTCGGCCGGATAGCTCTGGCCCGCCGGGGTGGCGAGGCCGCCGTGGAAGGTGGTGTAGTCGGCGACGTTCGACGCTTTGCCGGAGCGGGCCAGTTCCAGCGTCGCCGCCCCGCCGAAGCAGTACCCCATGACGACGGCGGTCTGGTCGCTCGCCTTGCGGGCCTCGGCGAGGCCACCGAGGATCAGCGCGCGCATGCGCTCGCGGTTCTTGTACAGCTTGCCGGTCTCGGCCTTTTTGGCACCGGTTTCGACCGGCCGGTTACCCTTGCCGTAGAGGTCGACTGCAAAGGCGTCGTAGCCCATCTCGGCCAGCATGTCGGCCCGCTTGACCTCGTAATCGGTCAGCCCGTCCCAGTCGTGGATGATCAGGACCAGGCCTTTCGAGGCTCCGCTGGCCTCCGCCCGGTAGCCGGCGAAAGCCTCGCCATCGACCGTGTAATCGACGGCGTCTCCGGCAAGGGCGGTGAGCGGGGCGAGCAGGAAGGCGGCGGCAACGGCGAGGGTTCTCATGGTCGACCTCCTATCGGTGCAGTCGAATATTCTAGTGGTCTAATCGAAACGTTTGGTACCCAAACGTTTCGTGAATCAGCCCACATACTAAACACCGTGGTGTGGCGATTCACCGAACGGATGGGAGTCATCCGTTCGGATCGCACCACTGGGCGCGCAGAGGGGCGTGAACCGTCGCATTGCCGTGTGCTGCCGGGCGCGCTAACTGTGTCGCCATGACAGATCAGCTCACCATCACCCTGGCCCAGCTCAACCCCCGGGTCGGCGATGTCGACGGCAACCTGGCCAAGCTGCGCGCTGTGCGGGCCGAAGCGGCCGAGGCCGGATCCGACCTCATCGTCACGGCCGAGCTCTACGCCTGCGGCTACCCGCCCGAGGATCTGGTTCTGAAGCCGATGTTCGTGGCCGCCTGCCGGGACGCGATCGAGGAGCTGGCGGCGGAAACCGCCGATGGCGGACCGGCCGTGCTGGTCGGCGCGCCCTGGGCCGAGGACGGCCGGCTGTACAACGCCATGGTGCTGCTCGACGCCGGCCGGGTGCAGGCGACGCGCTTCAAGGTCGACCTGCCGAACTATGGCGTCTTCGACGAGAAACGGGTGTTCGATGTCGGCCCGTTGCCGGGTCCGGTGGACGTCCGCGGGGTGCGGATCGGCGTGCCGATCTGTGAGGATATCTGGAGTGCGGACGTCGTCGAGTGCGTCGGCGAGACCGGCGGCGAAATCCTGCTGGTCGCCAACGGCTCGCCGTTCGACGAGCAGAAGCGCGACAACCGCCTGCAGCATGCGACCGCCCGGGTCGTCGAGAGCGGCCTGCCGATGGTCTACCTCAACCAGGTCGGCGGCCAGGACGAGCTGGTGTTCGACGGCGCGTCCTTCGTTATGAACGCCGACCGGACGATCGCGGCCCACTTGCCGGCTTGGGAGGAGGCGGTGGTCACCACCCGCTGGACCCGCGGCGAGGGCGGCTGGGTCTGCGCGCCGGGTCCGGTGACGGAGCCGAAGACCGGGCTCGAGGCGACCTACCGGGCGATGGTCGTCGGCTTGCGCGACTATGTCACCAAGAACGGCTTTCCCGGCGTCATCCTGGGCCTGTCCGGCGGCATCGACAGCGCCCTGTCGGCGGCGGTGGCGGTCGACGCGCTCGGCCCCGAGAAGGTCCGCTGCGTGATGATGCCGTCACCCTATACCAGCGCCCACAGCCTGGAGGACGCGGCGGCGGCCGCCGAACTGATGGGCGTCGACTACACAACCATCAACATCGGGCCGGCGATGCAGGCCTTCGAGACCATGCTGGCCGACCCGTTCGCCGGCACCAACAGCGACATCACCGAGGAGAACGTGCAGGCGCGCTCGCGTGGCATCACGCTGATGGCGCTCTCCAACAAGTTCGGCCACATGGTGCTGTCGACCGGCAACAAGTCCGAGATGTCGGTCGGCTATGCCACCCTCTACGGCGACATGTGCGGCGGCTATTCGGTGCTGAAGGACGTCTACAAGACCACCGTCTTCGAGCTCTGCCGCTGGCGCAACGCGACCAGACCGGCGGATACGCTCGGCCCGGACGGGCCGGTGATGCCCGAGCGCATCATCACCAAGCCGCCGTCGGCGGAATTGCGCCCGGACCAGAAGGACGAGGACAGCCTGCCGCCCTATCCGGTGCTGGACGCCATCCTGTCGGAACTGATCGAGAACGAGACCCCGGTCGCCGATATCGTCGACAAGGGCTTCGACGTCGACACCGTGCTCCGGGTCTGGCGCCTGCTGGACCGCGCGGAGTACAAGCGCCGCCAGGCGCCGCCGGGCGTGAAGCTGACCAGCCGGTCGTTCGGCAAGGACCGGCGTTACCCGATCACCAACGCTTTTGTCGGGGTCTACCGGCCGAGGACCCCGCGCCAGGCGGCCGAGTAGCCCGCCGCCGCATTCAGACCCGCAGATCGGAGTTCAGGATTCCGCGATGACCGTTCTCGTCCGTTTCGCGCCGAGCCCGACCGGCCGGCTGCATGTCGGCAACACCCGCCAGGCCCTGGTCAACTGGCTGTTCGCCCGGGCCCATGGCGGCCAGTTCCTGCTGCGGCTCGACGATACCGACACCGAGCGCTCGACGCAGGCCTATGCCGAAGGGATCGAGACCGACCTCACCTGGCTCGGCCTGGACTGGGACCGGTTCGCCCGCCAGTCCGACCGCCTGGAGCGGTACGACGCGGCGGCCGAACGGTTGAAGGCCGACGGCCGGCTGTACCCCTGCTACGAGACCGAGGAGGAGTTGGGGCTCAAGCGCAAGGCGCTGCTGTCGTCCGGTAAGCCGCCGGTTTATGACCGCGCGGCGCTGGCCCTGAGCGATGCCGAGCGGGCCGAGAAGGAGGCCGCCGGTTTGACGCCGCACTGGCGCTTCAAGCTCGAGCACGAGACCGTCGCCTGGACCGATCTGGTGCGCGGTGACAGCCGCCAGGACATGGCCTCGCAGTCGGATCCGGTGCTGCTGCGGGCCGACGGCCGGCCGATCTACACGCTGGCCTCGGTGGTCGACGACATCGAGCTCGGCGTCACCCACATCCTGCGCGGCGAGGACCACGTCACCAACTCGGCGGCCCAGATCCAGCTGTTTCGCGCCCTCGGCGCCGAACCGCCGGAAATGGGGCACCTGTCGCTGATCGTCGACGCCGAAGGCAAGGGCCTGTCAAAGCGGCTCGGCAGCCTCAGCCTCGAGGCGCTGCGCGCCGACGGGTTGGAGGCGATGGCGGTGACGTCGCTGCTCGCCGGTCTCGGCACCAACGAAACGGTGGTGGCGACCGCCCTCGACCAGCTGGTCGCCGGCTTCGACATCGCCCGTTACGGCCGCGCCACGCCGCGCTTCGACCCGGCGGACCTGTTCTCGATGAACGCCAAGGTCCTGCACGAGATGCCGTACCGCACCGTGTCTGACCGGCTGGCGGCGCTGGGGGTCGGCGGCGGCGAGGCCTTCTGGCTGGCGGTGCGCGGCAACCTCGACAAGCTGAGCGACGCGGTCGACTGGTGGCAGGTGGTCGACGGGCCCCTGGACCCGGTGATCCTGGCTGAGGATGCGGAGTTTTGTGCAGCCGCCGCCGCGGGTCTTCCCGACGGCGCACCGACCGCCGAAACCTGGGGGATCTGGACCGGGGCGCTGAAGCAGCAGACCAGGCGCAAGGGCAAGGCGCTGTTCATGCCGCTGCGCCGGGCGCTGACAGGACGTGAGCGTGGACCGGAGCTGGGGGATCTGTTACCTCTGCTCGGCCGCGACAGGATCACCGCCCGCCTGCGCGGAGAACACGCCTAGGGGTGTTGGAATCAGGGTGTTGGAGAAGGTCATGTTCGCGCGCCGCCCGCTGACATCGATTGGCATCGCGCTCTACACGACGGCCGAGGTCTGTCGCTGATCAGACGTGCGCGCACTCTGCGCTGAACCCTGACTGCGACATGTCCCTCGGAGTTCCGATCATGGACCTGAAAATCACGAATACCCTGTCGCGGGAGAAGGAGGTCTTCTCCCCGCTCGACCCCGCCAACATCCGGCTCTATGTCTGCGGTCCGACGGTCTACGACTACGCCCATGTCGGCAACGCCCGGCCGGCGGTGGTCTTCGATGTTCTGGCCCGGCTGCTGCGCCGGCTCTACCCGCGCGTGACCTACGTCTCGAACATCACCGATATCGAGGACAAGATCATCGACCGCGCCAAGGAAAGCGGCGAGACGATCGAGAGCCTGACCGAGCGGACCGCCGCGCTGTACAACCAGGACATGGCGACGATCGGCGTGCTGCCGCCGGACATCCAGCCGCGGGCGACCGGCCATGTGCCGCAGATGGTGGCGATGATCGAGCGCTTGATCGAGCGCGGCCACGCCTATGCCGCTGACGGCCATGTGCTGTTCAACGTACCGTCGATGGCGGAGTACGGCCGGCTGTCGCGCCGGGACCGCGACGAACTGATCGCGGGTGCCCGGGTCGAGGTCGCCTCCTACAAGCGCGATCCGGCTGATTTCGTGCTGTGGAAGCCGAGCACCGACGACCAGCCGGGCTGGGACAGCCCCTGGGGCCGGGGCCGGCCGGGCTGGCACATCGAGTGCTCGGCTATGTCGGCCGAGCATCTCGGCGAGGTGTTCGACATCCATGGCGGCGGGCTCGACCTGATCTTCCCGCACCACGAAAACGAGATCGCCCAGAGCCGCTGCGCCCATGGCCACGACCGCATGGCGGCCTACTGGATGCACAACGGTTTCGTGACGGTCGAGGGCGAGAAGATGTCGAAGTCGCTCGGCAACTTCTACACCGTCCACGACTTGCTGGCGGACTGGCCGGGCGAGGCCATCCGGCTGCTGCTGCTGTCGGCCCACTACCGCCAGCCGCTCGACTTTTCCCAGGCCGGCCTGCGTGAGGCACGGGCGCAGTTGGACCGGCTCTATCAGGCGCTGCGCGGAGCCGCGGACGTGGCGGTCGATGCCGAAGCGGCGGTCCCGGCGGACGTGCTGGCGGCGTTGTGCGACGACCTCAACACCCCGCTGGCGATCGCCGGCCTGCATGAGGCGGCCGGGCGGCTGAACCGGGCGACGGACGCCGCGGACCGGGCGGCTGCCAAGGCCGACCTGCTGGCCGGCGGCCTGGTTCTCGGCCTACTGAAGCGTGATCCCGAGGTCTGGTTCCAGGGCGGGGCGGCGGAGGATGCCGGCGAGATCGAAGCGCTGATCGCCGCCCGTACCGACGCCCGCAAGGCCCGCGACTTCGCCGAGGCCGACCGGATCCGCGACCTGCTGAAGGACCAGGGGATCGAACTCGAAGACGGCTCCGGCGGCACCACCTGGAAACGGGCCAATTAGCCGAACTCGTCCTGAGCAGGCCCCCGCCCCGGATTTAATCCGGGGACGGGAAGTGAGGAATTGAACAGCGCCCTTCGACACGGGCCATTCGGCCCTGCTCAGGGCGAGGTCAAACAACCAACCTCGCCCTGAGCAGGAGCGAAGCGACGTGTCGAAGGGCGGCTTGCATGCTTCGGGCCGCCGCCGCACCATCTCCCCGCTCCACCATTCCCCGAAGCGAGAGTCCCGTGGCCGAGTACACCATCCTCACACCGGATGCGCAGCACGATGACGGCCATGCCGTCGAGCGCGAGATCGCCGGCGACGGCGTCGAGTTCCTGCGCTTCAGTACCGACGATCCCGCCGCCATTCCCGACGACGTCTGGGCCCAGGCCGACGGTCTGCTGGTCTGGCACATGATGCCGATCGATCAGCGTGTGATCTCCCGGCTGGCGAACTGCCGGATCATCGTGCGCTGCGGCGTCGGGTTCGACCATATCGACCTGGCGGCCTGCGGCGCGGCCGGCGTCCCCGTCTCCAACACCCCGGACTACGGCACCAATGAGGTCGCCGACCACGCGATCGCCCTGATGCTTGCGTTCGCGCGCGGTCTGCCGGCCTATCATCGGACCCTGACGGCCGACCCTGTGGGGAACTTCCACTGGCGTCATGGTGAGCCGCGGCGGATCCGCCACCGCACCTTCGGCGTGGTCGGTTTCGGACGCATCGGCACTGCCGCAGCACTCAGGGCCAAGGCCTTTGGCATGCATGTCGTGGGCTACGACAAATACGCACCGCGCGGTCAGGAGATCGCACTCGAGATCGAGCGGGTGGAGAGCCTGGAAGATCTGCTGGAGCGTCCCGATGTGGTCAGCCTGCACACGCCGCTGACGGACGAGACCCGCGGCATGATCGACACGGCAGCGCTCCGGCGCATGAAACGCGACGCGATCCTGATCAACACCGCGCGCGGGGCGATCGTCGATACCGCGGCGTTGCTCGAAGCCTTGCGGGGCGACGAGATCGCGGCGGCCGGACTGGACGTGCTGCCGGTGGAACCGGCCGGCCTCGACGACCCGCTGGTCGCCGCCTTTGCCGAGCAGCCGGACTGGCTAAGCGACCGGCTGATCCTGACGCCGCACGCCGCCTTCAACAGCCCCGACGGCCGATACGATGCGCGCGCCAACGCCGCCAAGACGCTGATGCGCTACCTCAGCACCGGCGAGCTCTGGAACTGCGTGAACGGGGAACTCCTGGCGCGGTAAGGCCGCCCTTCGTCGAGATCCCGGCCGTCGCGCTGCTCCGCCGGGATGACGGGAGAGGGGTTGCCTCTGATCGTCATCCCGGTTCGGCCGCCAGGCCGAGACCGGGACCTCGTTTGGCTGAGCTCTTGTCTCCCCGCTTCCCGGCCTCGAACCGGGACCCAGAGTAACGCGCGCTGGACCGCTGCAGACTAGCCTGTTGCGCTCCAGCACGTTGATGTCTGGGTCCCGGGGCAAGCCCGGGAAGTGCAAGAGGATTGGGGGTGTCGAAGGGCGTCAGTACGCCCGGTCGACGCAGAAGTCGATCAGTTCCTCGAGCGCCGTGCGATGCGGCACCGGGGCGAACATGTCCAGGTTCCGGCGTGCGGCGTCGGCGTAGTCGCGGGCCCGGGCCAGGGTCGTGGCCAGGGTGTGGTGCTTGGCCATCAGGCTCTGGGCATGGGCCAGGTCGGCGTCGCGCTGGTCGGTCTCGTCGATCACCCGCTTCCAGAACGCACGCTCGTCGGCGTCGCCGGCGGCATAGGCCAGGATCACCGGCAGGGTAACCTTGCCCTCGCGGAAATCGTCGCCGACCGTTTTGCCGAGTGCGGCCTGTTCGGCGGAGTAGTCGAGGACATCGTCGACCAGCTGGAACGCGGTGCCGAGGTTGCGCCCGAACGACTCCAGCGCCTCCTCTTCCGAGTCCGGGCGCTCGGCGACGACGGCGCCGATCTGGGCGGCGGCGGCGAACAGCACGGCGGTCTTGCTTTCGATGACGTTCAGATAGGCGCTCTCGGTGGTCTCGATATCGTTGGTGGTGACCAGCTGATGGATCTCGCCCTCGGCGATGACGGCCGAGGCGTCCGACAGGATCTTCAGGACCTTGAGCGAGCCGTCGGCGACCATCAGCTGAAACGCCCGGCTGAACAGGAAATCGCCGACCAGCACGCTGGCCTGGTTGCCCCAGACCGCGTTGGCGGTGTCGCGCCCGCGCCTGAGGTCGCTCTCGTCGACCACGTCGTCGTGCAGGAGCGTGGCGGTGTGGATGAACTCGACACAGGCCGCCAGCGCAATGTGACGCTCGCCCTCGTATCCGACGAGACCGGCGCTCGCCAGGGTCAGCATCGGCCGCAGCCGCTTGCCGCCGGCGGCCACGATGTGGCCGGCGAGCTGAGGGATCAGCGCCACTGGACTGTGCATATTCTCGACGATGGTCCGGTTGACCTTCTCGAGATCGCGGGCGACCAGAGCCTGGAGGGGCTCGATGCTGGGCTTGTGGGCCTGGGTCGGATCGGTGCCGGGGGCCGGGGCGGTGCTGGGCAAGGAAGACTCCATCGGCGTCCGCTTGACGCCCTGTCGAACTGTGCGAGCATAAAAATGACGGTCGCGCGGGGAAGTCAACCAAGTCTCGCGATCCGGTCCGGGAGCCGAATGCCGCATGCGGGAACTTTTGCGCACGAATGATCTCGTCCGCTTGTCCTATCTCCAAGCCCTGTTGACCGCCGAAGGCATCGAGCCGCTGGTCCTCGATTCCGGGATGAGCGTGCTCGAAGGCAGTGCGTCTGCGATCCCGCGCCGGCTGATGGTCGCGGCCGAGGACTTCGAGGACGCCAAGGCGCTGCTCGAAGACGCCGGCGAGAGCCTGGGCAAGTACGGCTGACGGTGCAGACCACCGAGGACCAACTGCTCGGCGGACGGGTCACCCTGATCCAGTCGAAGGACGGCTACCGGGCGGCGGTCGATCCGGTGCTGCTGGCCGCTGCGGTTCCGGCCCGGCCCGGCGATCGGGTCGCCGATCTCGGCTGCGGTGCCGGCGCGGTGTTCGCCTGTATCGCGGCGCGGGTGCCGACGGTCGAGGTGGTCGGGGTGGAACGTGATCCGGCCATGGCCGACCTGGCGCGCCGCAACCTGGAGGCGGCCGGGGCCGCAGGTCGGATCGAGACCGGCGATCTCACCGAGCTGGCCGGTGATTGGGAGCTCGCGGCGATCGACCATGTGGCCGCCAACCCGCCCTATCTGCCGCTGGAGCGCGCGGATCCGTCGCCACAGCCCGGCCGGGCCGCCGCCGGCGTCGAGGACAGCGGGAATCTCGCGGACTGGATCGCAGTCGCGCGGCGTTGCCTGCGCCACCGGGGCACCCTGACCCTGGTGCAGCGGGCCGACCGCCTGGACGCGGTACTGGCTGCGCTGGGGCCTGGCTTCGGATCGGTTACGGTGTTTCCCCTCTGGCCGAAGGCCGGGCGCGAGGCGGGCCGGATCCTGGCGCGGACGGTCAAAGGTGGCCGCGCGCCCTTGCGCCTGTGCGCGGGACTCGTACTGCACACCGCGGACGGCAGCTATACCAAGGCCGCCGAGGCGGTGTTGCGCGGCGACGCCTTGGACCTCGACGTTTGAGCGAAACGGGCGTTGCGCGACGCGGCGGTTCCGACCATTTAGGAAGGCATGGCTTGGTTCGATCCCATTGTTGACAGGATCCGCGGGCGTCCGCCGATCGTGTCCGTCGTTCCCCTGCGCGGCATCATCGGTGGGCTCGGCCCCGGGCGGCGGACCCTGAACCTGGATGGGCTTGCCCCGATCCTGGAGGCGGCGTTCCGCCCAAAGCACGTCACGGCCGTGGCGCTGGTGATCAATTCGCCCGGCGGCTCGCCGGTGCAGTCGGATCTGATCGCCAGTCGGGTCCGCGATCTGTCGGCGGAGACCCGGAAGCCTGTGGTCGCCTTCGTCGAGGATCTGGCCGCTTCCGGCGGCTACTGGATCGCCTGTGCGGCGGACGAGATCTTCGTCAATCCGGCCTCGATCGTCGGGTCGATCGGTGTCGTCACCAGCGGGTTCGGGTTCGTCGACGCCATCGAGAAACTGGGCATCGAGCGCCGGTTGTACACCGCCGGAACCCGCAAGGCCCTGCTCGACCCGTTCAGCCCGGAGAAAGAGGAAGACGTCGCCCACCTGAAGACGATTCATCGCGAGCTGCACGCCCTGTATATCGACTGGGTCCGGGAACGCCGGGGTGATGCCTTGAAGCCCGACGACGAGCCCGAGATGTTCGAGGGCAAGTTCTGGACCGGACAGCGCGGCATCGAACTCGGCCTGGTGGATGGCCCCGGCGAGGTGCGCCGCACCATGCGGGGCCGCTACGGTGACAAGACCCGGTTCCGGGTCCTGCGCCAGCGCCGGTCTCTCCTCGGGCGGTTCGGTATCGAGAGTCGCATGGGAACCGTGGGATCTGCCGACTTGGCTGCCGCCGACTGGGCGGCCGGCCTGGTGACCGCGCTGGACGACCGGGCACATTGGGCCCGCTTCGGATTGTGACCTCTCCCGAGTCGCCAGGAACCGTGTCGCGGGCCGCCGAGCCGCTGCGTACCGAACGGTTGATCCTGCGCCCGGTGGCGGACGACCGGCATCGCGCCGATCTGATCGCGTTTCTCGGGGATCCGGAGGTCATGGCGATCCGCAAGCTTGGGGTGCTGGACCAGGTGGCGGCGAACTGGGTGGTGGATGAGATGATCGATCATTGGGGCACCCACGGATTCGGCATGTACGCGGTGGTCGAGGCGGTGGACGGACGATTTCTCGGGGAGTGCGGTCTGCGCTATCTCGAGGACGGCACGGTGCCGGAGATCAGCTACGGTCTCGTCCCCGGCGCGCGCGGCCGAGGTTATGCGCGCGAGGCGGCCGAGGCGGTGTTGCGGCACGGCTTCGACACCCTGCGCCGCGATCGCCTGGTCGCCTTCGCCCGCGGCGACAACGCGGTCTCCCGTCACCTGCTGACCGCGCTCGGCTTCCACCTGCTCTGGGAGAAGCCCGAAGGCATCCACACGGTTGTGCACTTCGAACGCCGCGCTTGACGCTCTTTTGTCCCCAACTCTTGCGTGATTGGGGCAGGCCGGTAAAAGTCTGTTGCCATGTTCAGCGTGTCCAAGATCCTGACGCTTGTCGCCATAGTCACCGCCGTCTGGTACGGCTTCCGCCTGGTCGGCCGCCTCGACGCGGCGCGCAAGCGCAAGGTCGCCGAGGATCAGCGCAAGGACCAGACGACGCATGCCCGCGATCAGGGCCCTGCGAAGGGCGATGACGGTGTGGTCGACCTGGTCCGCGATGAGCGCACCGGCGAATACGTCGCCAAGGACAAGCGTGACGATCGGGTCTGACGTGGCTGGCGGCGCTGAGAGCCCGCGCCCCTTCGATGACGCGGAGTATGATGCGCGGGTAGCGGCGGCGCGGGCGGAGCTGGCGGCCCGGGACCTGGACGCCCTGATCCTGTTCGCCCAGAAGAGCCTCTACTACCTGTTCGGCTACGACGGTGGCGGTTACGTCTTCTTCCAATGCGCCGTGCTCACCGCCGACGAGCGGCCCAGCGTCCTGTTGTGTCGTCGCCCCGACGTAGCCCAGGCGCGCGATACCTCGCGGATCGAGGAGATCCGGGTCTGGCTGAACGCCGAGGAGGCCGATCCGGCCCGCGACCTGATGGCGATCCTCGCCGACCGGGGCCTGACCGGACGCCGGGTCGGGATCGAGACCGACAGCCACGGCCTGACCGGGTTCAACCATGCCGCCGTGACCGCAGTGGCCGACGGCGCGGTCACCCTGGTCGAGGCCAGCGATATCGTGCGCGCCTTGCGGCTGGTGAAGTCGCCGGCCGAACTGGAGCTGGTCGACCGGGCCGGCGCGCTCGCCGATGCCGCCGTCCGCGCGGTGACGACGGCTGCCCGTCCCGGTGTTCTCGACAGCACCCTGACCGCCGCCGCCATGACGGCCATGCTGGAAGGCGGCGGCGACATGCCGCCGGCCGGGCCGCTGGTCAACTCGGGATCGCGCGCCGTCTACGGCCGCGGTGTCGGCGGGGCGCGGGGCCTGGCGGAGCAGGATCAGGTGATGATCGAACTCGCCGGTACCTATCGCCGATACAACGCCTGCATCGAGCGCTGCATCGCCATCGGCGGCGTGTCACCGGAGCGCGCGGCCCTGCAGGGGCTGGTAGGCGACACGTTGGAGGAGATGCTGGAGGCCTTCCGGCCCGGCGCCCCGCTCGGCCGGGTCGACGAGATTCACCGCGCGCGGCTCGACGGCGCCGGCTATGGCGAGGTGCGCTACGCCGCCTGCGGTTATTCCCTGGGGGCGACCTACCGGCCGAGCTGGATGGACGTGCCGCCGATGATCTACGCCGGCAACCCGCTGGAACTGCGGCCGGGCATGGTGTTCTTCCCGCACGTCATGGTCGGTGACACCCGCACCGGCCTGGCGCTCGGCCTCGGCGACACCGTGGTGGTGACCGACGGTGCGCCAAGGATCCTCAGCACCCTGCCGCGCGATCTGATCACGGTGTAGGTCCCGGTCTCGGCCTGGTGGCCGACCCCGGATTTAATCCGGGGGGGATGACGTTCCCTATCCCTGTCATCCCGGCTGAGCGCAGCGAGGGCCGGGACCTGCAACGGTGGAACACAGGCTCGGCGCAACCCCGGATTAAATCCGGGGCGGGAAGCGAAGGGTGTTGATGCTGTCCCGCCCACCACCGTCATCCCGGTTCGGCCGACCGGGGTCCCGGCCCTCGCAAAGCTCGGCCGGGATGACGTTGTTTGCTCCCGTCATCCCCCCCGGATTGAATCCGGGGTCGGCCGTGAGGCCGAGACCGGGATCTTCGGTGCTGCAACCGAAAACGCAGTTAAAATACCTGCAAACGCAGTTCGATCGGATCATGTTCTGTCGGAAACACTCTGGTTTTCGACAGAGCATGTGAATCCGATCTAAATCATAGAGTTAGAGCAGAGTCACCGGTCGGTTGGATCGCCTTTGGCGATTCCACCTGACACGGACCTGCTCTAGAACAGCCCCTCGATCTGGCCCTCGGCGTTGAGGGTGATCTTGTTGGCGGCGGGGATCCGCGGCAGGCCCGGCATGGCCATGATCTCGCGGGCGGTGGTGCGGATCGTGTCGGCCAGGGGCAGGTCGTCGCCGTAGAGTGGCTTGAACGCGGCCGAGCCGCCCTCGACCAGGCCGACCACGGTGACGATTGTTGTATTCATCGTTGCCCGCGGAAGCACATAGTGAGCGATGACCGACTCAATCCTGCAAAAACTGATCACCGAAGTGCACCGGTATCAGAACCGGGACTTTCTGAAGGCCGCCATTGCTGTCTGCGCATTGACGGCGTTTGCCGATCAGGAGGTCAGCATCGCGGAACGCTATCGCATCGACGACGCGTTCGAAAACGAACCGTCGTTGCAGGTCTTCGACAAAGACACGGTCATCCGTTTGCTGGACGATTTCCTCTATCGTCTTCGTGAGGAAGGCGAGCCCGCGCGAACGATCCTGTTCAACAAGATCCGCCGGCTATCGGGCGATCACAAGAAATCCCGCACACTGATGCGTGTTGCCCTTCTCATCATCAACGCGGACCGTGAGGTCACTGATTCGGAGATGGCGGAGTTTGCCAGGATTGGCGACTCCTTGGGGCTCGACCAGTCCGAAATCCTGGCATTTCTGCCGGAGCAACGCGGATAGCCGCGCAGCCCCGTGTGTCTGGGCTTAATGATCGCAGGTCGTGATCAGGCCGCGATCAGAGACATGCGGTCGGACGGCAGAGCGCCCAGAATCACGTCGGCGGCCGAAGCGCCAACGGTGGTGAAATCCGACGTCAGGACCTCGAGCACGGCCCGTTAGACCTGCTCGGCCTCGTAGGCATTGGCGGTTCCGCGGATGTCCAGAACCTGAGCCGGGTCGATCGACCGACGGCCGATCGGTCCCTGGTCGGCCAGGATCACCCCGCGCTCGCGGTCCGACCCGAACACCACCCCGTCAAAGACCGCCAGCACCTGATCGCGCGGACCCTCCAGCACGTGCACGAACTGTCCTTTCCAGGGGACCAGCACGCTGGCCACATCGAGATCGCCGTCAGTCGGCTGCGCGCCAACGAGCGCCCAGTGCAGGCGGTAGACGTCCGCCGGCTCCGCCCGGTCGGCGACATAGGTCAGCGACCAGAGCGTGTCGCCGTCGGTGTTGTCGAGGAGATTGAGGATCTCGGGGTGATCGTTGTCCATGAACTGCGCGTCCCCACCAGAGCAAAATCCGTTCATTGCGGACGCTCGCACGGCGGGCTCTAACACAGGGTTAACGCGAGCGCGCTCAACACCCCCCTTTCTCGGCAAGCCGGCGCGCGTTCTCGATGGCCTCAGTCTTCAACCAACCGTGAAGCGGAGGAGGGGGCGGGCGCGCGCCCCGCGTGCTCAGCCAAGTACCCTGCGACCTGATCCTGGTTTGAGGTCCCGGTCTCGGCTTGGCAGCCGAACCGGGATGACGGGGATGAAGAACGTCATCCCGGCGGAGCGGAGCGACGGCCGGGACCCCTAGAACAGCCCTTCGATCTGGCCTGCGGCGTTGAGGGTGATCTTGTTGGCGGCCGGCACCCGGGGCAGGCCGGGCATCGTCATGATCTCGCCGCAGACCGCCACGACGAACTCCGCCCCGTTCGACAGCCGGACTTCGCGCACCGGCAGGGTGTGGCCGGTCGGCGCGCCCTTGGCGTTGGGGTCGGTCGAGAAGCTGTACTGGGTCTTGGCGATGCAGACCGGATAACCGCCGCCGCCGTTCTTCTCGATATCGGCGAGCTGGCCGCTGACCTTGGCGTCGAGCGCGATGTCGTCGGCCCGGTAGATCTCGCGGGCGATGGTGCGGATCTTGTCGGCCAGGGCCAGGTCGTCGCCGTAGAGCGGCTTGAACGCGGCCGAGCCGCCCTCGACCAGACCGACCACATGGTGGGCGAGCGCCTCGGTGCCGGCCGAGCCGTCGGCCCAGTGGGTGCACTCGACCGCCTCGACGCCGAGGCTCGCCAGCTCTTCGCTGATGGCGGCGATCTCGGCATCGGTGTCGGTGATGAACCGGTTGAGGGCGACCGCCACCGGCACGCCGAACTTCTTGGTGTTCTCGACGTGGCGGGCGATGTTCGACACGCCGCGCCGCACCGCCTCGATGTTCTCGGTGCCGAGATCCTCCTTGGCCACGCCGCCATGCATCTTCAGCGCCCGAACGGTGCCGACGACCACAGCGGCGGCCGGCGACAGCCCGGCTTTGCGGCATTTGATGTCGAAGAACTTCTCGGCTCCGAGATCGGCGCCGAAACCGGCCTCGGTGACCACGTAGTCGGCCAGCTTGAGCGCGGTCCGGGTCGCCATCACCGAGTTGCAGCCATGGGCGATGTTGGCGAACGGCCCGCCGTGGATGAAGGCCGGGTTGTTCTCCAGCGTCTGAACCAGGTTGGGGGACAGTGCGTCCTTCAGCAGCACGGTCATCGCGCCGTCGGCCTCGAGGTCGCGGGCGAAAACCTGGGCGCGCTCGCGGGTCTGGCCGACCACGATCTGCCCGAGACGGCGCTTCAGATCGTCGAGGTCGGTCGACAGGCAGAGGATCGCCATGATCTCTGAGGCCACGACGATGTCGAACCCGTCCTCGCGCGGGAAGCCGTTGGCGACGCCGCCAAGCGAGTTGACGATCGAGCGCAGCGCCCGGTCGTTCATGTCGAGCGCCCGGCGCCAGCCGATGCGCCGCGGGTCGAGGCCGACCGCGTTGCCCCAGTAGACGTGGTTGTCGATCAGGGCGGCCAGCAGGTTATTGGCGGCGGCGATGGCGTGGAAATCGCCGGTGAAGTGCAGGTTGATGTCCTCCATCGGCACGACCTGGGCGTAGCCGCCGCCGGCCGCCCCGCCCTTGACCCCGAAACAGGGCCCGAGCGACGGCTCGCGCAGGCAGATCGCCGCCTGCTTGCCGATGCGGTTGAGCGCGTCGCCGAGGCCGACGGTGGTGGTGGTCTTGCCCTCGCCGGCCGCCGTCGGGTTGATGCCGGTCACCAGGATCAGTTTGCCGTCACCGCGATCGGCCAGGCTGTCGATATAGCCGAGGTCGAGCTTGGCCTTGGTATGGCCGTAGGGTATCAGATGTTCGGCGGCGATGCCGAGTTTGGCGCCGATCTCCAGGATCGGCTGCATCTGCGCCTCGCGGGCGATCTCGATATCGGATTTCACCATGGCCGGCCCCTCCCTCGGGCATAACGCCCGCACGGGCGGCGGGCGATCGTCAACGCTGCGGGGAGCCTAACCGCACCCGATGGCGCTGTGGTTGCCGAATTGCGACACCGACCGGCTTGCGCGCGCCGTGATCGACCCCCGTCGCCCCTTGGATCGGGCTGCGCTAACCTCCTGCCATGGCGCTTGAGCACGACCACGATCCGGAATCGATCCGTCGTCGGATCGCCGCCCGGCCGGAAGGGTTGTACCTGCGCGACTGGGTCTATGGCGGGATCGACGGGGCGGTGACCACCTTCGCCATCGTCGCCGGCGTGGTCGGGGCCGAGCTGTCGGTCGCGGTGATCCTGATCCTCGGCTTCGCCAACCTGCTGGCCGACGGGTTCTCGATGGCGGCGGGCAACTACAGCGCCACCAAAGCCGAGCGCGACGATGCCGCGCGGGTGCTGGCGATGGAGCACCGGCATATCCAACGCGAACCGGAGGGCGAGCGCGAGGAGATCCGACAGATCTTCGCCGCCAAGGGCTTCGTCGGCGAGGAGCTGGAGCGGGTGGTCGCGGTGATCACCGCCGATCCCGAGCGCTGGGTCCAGACCATGCTGGTCGAGGAGCACGGGCTGGCACCCGTCCAGCGCTCGCCGTGGTCGGCGGCCGGTGCCACGTTCAGCGCCTTCGCGATCTGCGGCCTGGTGCCGCTGCTGCCCTATCTCGCCGTGCCGCTGACCGGCGGCGACGGGTTCCTGGCCTCGGTGGTGATGACCGGCATCACCTTCTTCGCGATCGGGATCGGCTCGGCCAAGGCGAAATGGTCGCTTAGCCCCTGGTGGCGGTCGGGGGTTGAGACGCTTGCGATCGGCCTGACCGCGGCGGCGCTCGCCTTCGCGGTCGGCTGGGGGTTGCGCCAGGTGGTGGGGGATGTGGGGTTCTAGTTGTCGAAGGGCGCAGATCAATCCCCAGCGCCAATAAAGCTCGCCATGTGGAAGGCCTGCTGGGCGTCCTCGTAAGCGTGCTCTGCGCCGATTGGGCAGGCGCGGCGGGCGAGGCAGCCGCCGGTCCGGCAGTCCGCCCCTGCCGCAGAGGCCACATGGGCGCGCGAGCGCGCGGCATCGTAACCCGCCTCGCTGAAGGCATCGACTGGACAGGCGCTGAGGCAGGGCCGGTCGGTGCAGCTGTCGCAGGGCGAGGCGGTCTCGGGCCGGGGCGGCAGATCCAGCGGGTCTCTGGATAGAATCGCCGCCCGTAGCGCATGCCAGAGCCCGAACTCCGGGTCGATCAGCAGGCCGAGCGGGGATTGGTGCAGTCCGGCGGCGCGCTGGGCCCAGCGCTGAAACGGCCGGTAGGGCGGCCCGTCATTGGGCGTTACGACGGCGGCGTCCAGTGGCTCGGCGATGGTCGTCAGGTGGCCCCGGACCCAGCGGTCGAGCGGATCCGGGCCTCCCTGGTGCGCCGTCTCGAAGACCGGCCAGAGGCTGCGGCCGGTATGGCCGACCATGACCACGGCGCCAACGTCGTCGAGACCGTCGTCGGCCGTCGGACGGAACCCGCCGCGCAGGGTCAGCCCGAGCCGGGCGACGGCGGTGGCGAGATCAGCATAAATCGAGGTGCCCATTCGGGTCTCCCGCGCCACCGGCCGATCGCGGCCGATCCGGTGCAAGTCGCTCGGTATTAACCAGTTTTCACGATTCGCGACGATTTTGTGAATGCATAAACGGGCAGAATCACACTATCCTCTCGCCGACGTTTTATGGTCGCGAGCAAGGCCCGATTCGATCCATAGAGGCTAGCTGGGAGCGCGGTCACGCATGTTCGATGATCCCAACGAGGTCCCGACCCGGATCGGGTTTCTTCTGGTCAACAATTTCTCGATGATGGCCTTCACCTCGGCGGTGGAGCCGCTGCGCTCGGCCAATCGCATGTCGGGGCAGGGTCTCTACGAATGGCGGGTCTACAGCATCGACGGCCAGCCGGTCGCTTCCAGCAACGGCATCATGGTGGTGCCCAATGCCGGAATCGCCGATGTCGGCCGCGAGAAGATCGTCGCGGTGGTGGCGGGCGTCGACGTCCAGCGCTACGAGGACGAACGGGTGCTGGGCTTTCTGCGCCGGATGTCGCGCCAGGGGGCGGCCGTCGGCGCGCTCTGTACCGGCGCCCATATCCTGGCCCATGCCGGTCTGCTGGAAGGCCGGCGCTGCACGATCCATTGGGAGAACCTCGGCTCCTTCACCGAGGAATTCCCGGAGATCGAGGTGTCGTCCGACCTCTACGAGATCGAGCGCGATCGCTTTACCTGTTCCGGCGGGACGGCGGCGCTCGACATGATGCTGCACCTGATCGGCCGTCAGCACGGCCAGGCCCTGGCCAACCAGGTGTCCGAGCAGTTCATCCACGACCGCATCCGTGAACCCCACGACCACCAGCGCATGGAGCTGCGCGCGCGCCTGGGCGTCAGCCATCCGAAGCTGATTTCGGTGATCGGCGAGATGGAAAGCAATCTGGAAGAACCGCTGTCGCAGACTGAGTTGGCGGAACGGGTGGCGCTCTCAACCCGCCAGCTGGAGCGGCTGTTCGGCAAGTATCTGGGCGCGACCCCGACCCGCTACTACCTGACGCTGCGCCTGCAGCGGGCCCGCCAGCTGCTGACCCAGACCTCGATGTCGATCCTGTCGGTGGCGCTGGCCTGCGGCTTCGTGTCCGCCAGCCACTTCTCGAAGTGCTACCGCGAGTGTTTCGGACGCACGCCGCGGGCCGAACGGGCGATCGGCGGCGTCACCGGGGCGGCCCCGGCGACTGCAGCCGGCAATACCTCGGCCGCCGGCCAGGCCTGAAACGCGATCCCGACCAGTGGTCTGATCGCAACGCTTGGCCCCCAAACGTTGCGTGAATCAGCCCACGAATTCAATACCATGGTGGTGCGATTCACCGAACGCACGGGACTCATCCGTTCGGATCGCACCACTAGCCGCCGAACACGAACCGCTCAACCTGGAGGAACGGGGCCGCCTTCCCGTCCTGCTTGAACAGGGCGATCGCATCGACCCGAAACGGCGTCTCAGTCACCGCGTCCGCCAGCGGCATCAGGGCCGCAACCAGGGAGTCCCGCTCCGGCCCGTCCGGCAGCCGCGAGGACAGGGTCATGTGGAACTTGAACTCGCCCATCACGTAGGGATAGCCCCATTGCTGGAGCAGAGCCTCCTGCTGCGCCGACAGTCCGGCCTCGCGCCGGCGTGCCAGTTCCGCCTCGCTCGGCAGGGCACGGAAACCATCCAGGTCGCGCACCGCGTCGGCGGCGAGCGCGTTCATGCGGTGATCCGGCGGGGTCAGCATCAGGGCCAGAAACCCGCCGAGCGAGCGCAGACCCAGAGTGACGTCGAACGGGGTGCGGCCGGCGGCGAAGCCGGCGAAGGCGTCGAGGAGTTCGGCCTCGCTGCGTCCGGTGCGCAGGTGGAACGGCGGCTTGATGGTGGCGTGGAAGCCGTAGAAACGGGCGCTTTCGGTGATCTCCGCAAACCGTTGTCCGTCGATTCCCGTGACCGTCGGCTGGTCGCGATCCTGTCCGGTCACGCAATCCCGGCCCAGCCAGTCGGCCCCGAACTCGAACAGCGCCGACCCGGGCGCCGGCGCCACATAGAGCGCATAGCGCGGCGCCGTCGGATCGGGTTCGGTCTGCTGGTCGGCGGGAAAGTCGGGAAATCGGACCATCATGACACTCCGATGAATTCGTATGCGGGACGCTGGCCTGATCGGGTCGCCCGGGAGTATCAAGACAGGAGTATCAAGACTTCGGCGACGCCGGTTTATGGCACGCGGTGACAAGGAGGAGAAGCGGGTGAGCAGGTACGGGATCGCCAGCCGGCGGGTTCTGCTGGCGGATGGCAGCGTGGCCGACACCGTGGTGACCGTCGAGGACGGCCGAATCGTCGCGATCGGATCGGAGGCCTCCGGCACCGTCTGGGATGCCGGCGACAACTGGGTGCTGCCGGGGGTGATCGACCTGCACGGTGACGCTTTCGAGCGCCAGGTCATGCCGCGGCCCGGCGTGCATTTTCCGCTCGACCTGGCGCTGCAGGACACCGACGCGCAGATGCTGGCGAACGGCATCACCACCGCATATCACGGGGTGACCTATTCCTGGGAACCTGGTCTGCGCGGGCGCGAGTCAACGGTTGCCCTCAAGACCGCGATCGAGAAAGCGAAGCCGCATCTCGGTTGCGACACCCGGTTTCACCTGCGCCATGAGACCCACAACCTGGATGCCGAGGACGAGGTCCTGAACTGGCTCGCCGACGGCACCATCGACCTGCTGGCGTTCAACAACCACAGCGACACCACCCTCGAGCGGATCCTCAAGAAGGGGCGGTCGACCACCACCGAAACCGCCCGCACCGGGCTGTCCCATGATGCCTTAATCGCGCTGCTGCACGAGGTGATCGACCGCAAGCCCGATGTGCCGGCCTCGATCGAACGGCTGTCGGCAGCGGCGATCGATCATGGCGTGGCGCTGGCCAGCCACGACGACTACGAACCTGAGACCCGGCGCTGGTACCATGGGCTCGGCTGCCGGATCGCCGAGTTCCCGATGAACACCCCGACGGCCGAGACCGCGGTCGAGCTGGGGGACCCGGTGATCTGTGGAGCGCCGAACATCATCCGCGGCGGCAGCCATCTCGGCGCCGACGGTATCTCGGCGGCCCGCGAGGTGCGGGAGGGCCGGTGCACCATCCTGGTCACGGACTACTACTATCCGTCCCTCGCCCAGGCGCCGTTCCGGCTGGCGCGCCAGGGCGACAGCGCCTTCGCCGCGGCCTGGTCACTGGTCGCTGACGCCCCTGCGCGGGCGGCCGGACTGACGGATCGGGGAACGATCGAACCGGGTCGCAGGGCCGATCTGGTGGTCGTCGACGACACGGCTGCGGCGACCGGACCGGTCAAGGTCGTGGCGACCTTGGTCGCGGGCCGCGAGGCTTATCGCACCGCCCTGCCGGCGGCGGCCTGATCGGCCCGGAGTTCGGGCCGGTTACTCGGCGGCGACCCGGCGCGGCCGGTCGGCGTCGCCGGTGGCCGCACCATCGGCCTTGGCTTCCTCCTGGTCGGCGGTCTCCTGGTCGTGCTCGAACAGCCCTTCGAGATGGGCCGCCGCCTCCTTGGCGGAGCGGATCATCGCCGCCTCGTCGCGGTGGATTTCATACTGCTCGAGCATCAGTTTCTCGTCGTATTCCTGGAAATGCCGGGCAATCTCCCCGGCCCGCTTCTTGGAGACGCCGAGTTCCTGGAACACCCGCCGGGTGATGTCGAGGCTGGACCCGAGATACTCCCGCACCACCTGGTCGACACCGATCTCGATCAGGCGATAGGCATGGAAGCGATCGGTGGCGCGCGCCAGGATCCTGATCTGGGGAAAGTGCATGCGCACGACCCGGGCGATGTCGACGGCCCGTTCCGGATCATCGACCGCCACGACGAACACGCTGGCGTGGCCGGTGCCGGCCGCCTCCAGGATCTGCAGGCGTGAGGCGTCGCCGAAATAGGCCTCGTTGCCGAAGCGCCGGGCGACCGCGATGCGCCCGTCGTCGCTGTCGAGGGCCACGAACTTGATGCGCCGCATGTTCAGCACGCGGCCGACGATCTGACCGAACCGCCCGAAACCGGCGATCACCACCTGATGGTCGTTGTCGGCTGGATCGGGCAGGGCCGCACTCGGCGCCGGGCGGCGCGAAAACCTCTCGCGCACCGCATCGGCCAGCTTGACGGTGAACGGTGTCAGCGCCATCGAGAGCGCGACCACCAGGATCAGAAAATCCGCCGTCGCGTTGTCGATCGCGCCGGCGATGATCGCCGCGCCGAACAACACGAAGGCGAACTCGCCGCCCTGGGGCAGGACCGCGGCCAGCGCCAGCGCCGCCTCCCAGCGCATGCCGGCGGTCTTGGCCAGGACGAACAGCACGGCCATTTTGATGGCGATCAGTCCGACGGCGGCGGCCACGACGAGCACCGGGGATTCGACGAACAGCTTGAGGTCGACGGACATCCCGACGGCGATGAAGAACAGGCCCAGCAGCAGGCCCTTGAACGGCTCGATGTCCGCCTCCAGGCGGTGGCGGTACTCGGTATCGGCCAGCAGCACGCCGGCGAGGAAGGCCCCGAGTGCCATCGACAGGCCGATCTCGTCCATGACGACGGCGGTTCCGAGGACCACCAGCAGGGCCGCGGCGGTGAACAGTTCCTGCACACCGGTACCGGCGACGATCCGCAGCAGCGGCCGCAGCAGGCGTCGGCCGAAATAGACCACCCCGGCGATCACCAGGATCGAGTAGGCGATCGCCTGGTAGTTGGTGCCGAGGATCTCGGTGTCGGCGGCACCGTCCTGGCCGATCGTCGGCACGTCGGCCAGCCAGGGAATGATCGCCAGCATCGGGATCACGGCCAGATCCTGAAACAGCAGGATCGAGAAGGCGGCGCGGCCGTGCTGGGTGCGCAACTCGCCGCGCTCGGCGATCGTCTGAATCGCAAACGCCGTCGAGGACAGGGCGAGCACCAGGCCGATGAGGATGGCGGTCTGGATCGAATACTCGAACAAATAGGCGACCCCGCCGATCAGGGCGGCGCTGACCGCGACCTGCGCCGTCCCTAGGCCGAAGATCGGCCGGCGCAGGGACCACAGACGCGACGGCATGAGTTCGAGGCCGATGATGAAAAGCAGCAACACCACGCCGAACTCGGCGAAGTGCAGGATGGCGTCCACATCGGAGATCAGGCCCAGCACCGACGGCCCGATGATCAGGCCGGCGGCCAGGTACCCGAGAATCGAGCCGAACCCGGCCTTGCGGAACACGGGCACGGCGACCACTGCCGCCGTCAGGAAGACCACCGTGTCAGTTATGCCCGCCATTTCACCGCCTTGGCCGGTATCCTTGCGTGTTAACTCTATCATGGATGATGGGATTCGGTTGCGCTGCGGCAAGCGGGCCCCGCGCTTGCAGCTGTTTTGTCTGACGGCGTATCGTTTGCGCCACAACGAACCGACAGAACCGGCCATAAAACCCGGGCATTGCTGGGCAGAGGGGAGAACCGATGAGCGCCACCATTTTCGGACCGCGAGTGATGTTGATCGGCGGCGGGTCCATCGGCCGAACGCCCGAGGTTCTCGAGAAGCTGCAGGTCGGCCGCCCGCTGATCGTAAGCGACCCTTTCATGGTCGAGTCCGGCCTGATCGAGCAACTGACCGGGCCGCTGCAGGCGGCGGGACTCAGCTTTGATATCTTCTCAGATACCGTGCCGGATCCGACGACGACCGTCGTTGAAGCGGGCGCGGCGCGGCTCAGGAGCGGCAGCTTCGACGGCCTGATCGGCTTCGGTGGCGGCTCGCCCATGGACACCGCCAAGGCCATGAACATCCTGGCGTCCCACGGCGGGAAGATGCGCGACTACAAGGTTCCGAACGGGGTCGACACCGCGGCGGTGCCGCTGCTGTGCATTCCGACCACCGCCGGTACCGGGTCCGAGGTGACGCGCGGCACGGTGATCACCGATGTCGAGAGCGACGAGAAGATGCTGATCATGTGCCTCGGCGCCCAGGCCGATGCCGCGATCGTCGACTACGAACTGACCATGAAGAAGCCGTTCCGGCTGACCGCCGACACCGGGATCGACAGCTTCACCCACGCGCTGGAAGCCTTCGTCAGCCAGAAGCGCAACCCGTATTCCGACAGCATGGCGATCGCCGCCATGCAGCGAATCGGAGCTCACCTCAAGACCGCCTGCCGTGAGCCGGACAACACCACCGCCCGCGAACAGATGATGCTGGGCGCGACCCAGGCGGGCCTCGCCTTCTCCAACGCCTCCGTGGCGCTGGTCCATGGCATGAGTCGGCCGATCGGTGCCCATTTCCATGTCCCGCACGGGCTCTCGAACGCCATGTTGCTGCCGACGGTCACCCGTTTCTCCCTCGACGCCGCCCTCGACCGCTACGCTGAGGCGGGGCGCCTGATCGGCGCGGCCGGCCCCGGGGACAGCGACGACAACGCGGCGCATAAGCTTTTGGACTGGCTGTACAGCACGAACGAGGACCTGGAGGTGCCGACACCGCCCGGCTTCGGGATCGCGGAAGCGAAGTGGAGCGGTCTGATGGAAACCATGGCCGAGCAGTGCATCGCGTCCGGGTCGCATGCCAACAACCCGCGGATCCCCGAGAAGGACGAGATCGTCGAGCTCTACAAGCAGGTCTGGAGCGCCAATCGCTGAGGTCCCGGTCCCGGTCTCGGCCTAGCGGCCGAACCGGGATGACGGGAGTGTGTCGTTTGACCCGTCATCCCGGCGGAGCCCGCACCCCGATGCGGGCGACGGCCGGGACCCCGCAGTCGAACCAGTAAAGCCGTCCTTCGAAATATCCTGATCCCGACCACTCTGTCGCTATCCAGCGATTTTCATAAAACTGTCATACTTCTTAACGCTGCTTGGGTTAATGTCATGCTGCGCTGCAGCATCGCTGCGGCCGGTTCTGGCAATCACCACGCGCGTGAGCGGTATGAAACCGATCGACTCGGCCGAAGACATTTCCGTTCTGGCCTTTGGCTTCATGGCATCGAAGGCGCTGTTCGCCGCCCTGCATGTTGATGTGTTCGGGGCGCTGGCAGCCGGCCCCAAGACCGCTGAGGAGTTGGCGGCGGCGACCAAAGTGCCGGTGCGGCGCATGGAGACCCTGGTGACCGCGCTGATCTCAGTCGGCCTGCTCACCCGCGACGGCGCCCGGATCGCCAATGCGCCCGCCAGCGAGACGTATCTGGTGCGCGACAATCCGAACTACTTCGGCGACTACCTGCGCTTCCAGATCGACCGTCAGATGTACCCGTTCATGGAGAACCTGGACCGGGTTCTGGTCGGCGATATGGACGATGTCGAGTTCGGTTCCTACGCCGACTGGATGGCGGATCGCGGCCAGGCGGAGCTTTTCAGCCGATCCCAGCATTCGGGCTCGCTCGGCCCCGGTGCCGTTCTGGCCAAACGCCTGGCCCGCAGCGGCGCGCTGCCGGCCGATGTGGGCACGATGCTCGATGTGGGCGGTGGGTCCGGCGCGTTCTCGATCATGTTCTGCAAGCGCTTCGAGGCCCTGCGGGCGACCGTGCTCGACTTTCCGAACGTGATCGATGTCGGCAAGGCGTTCGTGGCCGAGGAGGGGCTGTCGGATCGGATAGATTTCGTCGCCGGCGACGGCACCAACGCCAACTGGCCGGTCGACCAGGACCTGGTTCTGATGAGCTATCTGTTCTCCGGCGTCCCGGGTGAGGCGATCCCGAAGCTGTGCGCCGACGCATACCGGGTGCTGAAACCCGGCGGGCTGGTGGCCGTGCACGATTTCATGGTCGGTGATGACCGTTCGGGTCCGCCGCTGGCCGCCCTCTGGCAGTTGCAGCACATGGTCTACACGCCCGACGGGGTCGGTATGACGCCCGGCTTTGTCGGCGACGCCCTCAAGGCTGCCGGGTTCACCGTCGAACTGGACGACGACCTGATCCCCGGGATGACCCGCGTGATCACCGCGCGGAAATAAGGTCCTTCGACACGGCACCCGGATCGGGGTCCCGGCCGTCGCTTAGCTCCGCCGGGATGACGAAAAGAGAACGTCCCACATCGTCATCCCGGTTCGGCCGTTAGGCCGAGACCGGGACCTCAGGGGATGCGTTCGACCCGCAGGACGTTGGTGGATCCGGGGGTGCCCATCGGTACACCGGCGGTGATCACGACCTTGTCGCCGGACCCGCCGAACTCTTCGCGCTTGGCGATCTCGATCGCCCGCTGGACGATCGCCGAGAACCGTTCTTCCTTGGCAATGTGCACGGCGTGGATGCCCCAGGCCATGGCCAGGCGCCGCGCGGTCTTGATCGAGGAGGTGATGCACATGATCGGCACCGTCGGACGCTCGCGCGACATTCGCACGGTCGTCGACCCGGAGGTCGTGTAGGTCACGATGCATCCGGCGTCGACGGTCTCTGCCACCTCGCGCGCCGCCAGGGTGATGGCGTCGGACACCGTGCGCTCGGGCGTCGGCTGATCGGCATGGGCTGCGGCCAGGTAGAACGAGTCCCGCTCAACCTGGTGGATGATGCTGTTCATCATGGCGACCGCTTCGACCGGGTACTGGCCGGCAGCAGTCTCCGCCGACAGCATCACCGCATCCGCGTTGTCGTACACGGCGGTGGCGACATCCGACGCCTCGGCCCGGGTTGGCGCCGGTGCCGCGACCATGCTGTCGAGCATCTGGGTCGCGACGATCACCGGTTTGCCCATGGCGCGGCAGGTCCGCACGATGCGCTTCTGGATCGGCGGGACTGTTTCCGGCGGCAGTTCCACGCCGAGGTCGCCGCGCGCCACCATCACCGCGTCGGCGATCTCGACGATCTCTTCCAGCTTGTCGATACCGGCCGGCTTCTCAAGTTTGACCAGGATCGAGGCGCGCCCGGCGACCAGCTTCCGGGCCTCCGCCACATCCTCCGGGCGCTGCACGAAGGAGAGCGCAATCCAGTCGGCGCCCATATCGAGGGCAAACCGCAGATCCTTCTGGTCTTTCTTCGTCAGGGCCGAGAGCGGCAGCACCGCGTTCGGCACGTTGACGCCCTTGCGGTCTGAGAGCGGTCCGCCGGTGATGACTTCAGTTTCAGCCCGCGTTTTGTCGCAGGCCCTGACCCGCAGGCGGATCTTGCCGTCATCCAGCAGCAGATCGGTACCGACCTCCAGGGCGGCGAAGATCTCCGGATGGGGCAGGGTGACACGGTGCTGATCGCCGGGGGCGTCGGCCAGTTCGAGGACGAACGTGGCCCCGGTCTCCAAGGTCACCGGTCCGTTCTCGAAGGTTCCGATCCTGAGTTTCGGCCCCTGCATGTCGGCCATGATCGAGATCGGACGGCCGGTCTCTGCCTCGAGCTCGCGCACGATATCGTAGCGCGCCTGATGATCGTCGTGGCTTCCGTGGGAGAAATTGAACCGGAAGACATCGACACCGGATTTGAACAGGGTCGCGATGGTTTCGGCGTCCGAACTGGCGGGCCCGAGGGTCGCGACGATCTTTGTGCTGCGAAAACGTCTCATCAGACTGATATCGCACGGTTTGATGACAAACGTAACCATAGAGCGATCGGAAAACGGTGTTTGAATTCCAGCCGCGCCGGCGCCCGCCGCCCGCGCTCGGTAGCCTCTTTTCTAACCGTTGCCATTAATATAGTTTGCTAGACAACCATTCCGTCGGAGTCAGCATGTCTTCTTCCGGGGTCCATAGCGGGTCCGGCCCGACGCCGAGGATCGTCTGGATGGCCTATCTGGCGGCCTTTGCCGGCGTGTGCGGACACGCCTCCAGCGAGTTCGTGGTCAAGCTGACTCAGCTCCAGGGCGCGGAAGTCACGGTCTGGCGGTTCACCCTCGGCGGGCTGGCGCTGATCCTGGTTTCCCTGATGCAGGCCAAGATCCGCGATCTGATCTCGCCGCTGCGCCACGACTTCGTTCCGGTGGTTGGCCTTTCGATCGGCGGCATGGCGTTCGGCCAGTTCCTGTTTCACTGGGCGCTGGACTACGCCAGCGTCGTTCAGGTGGCGACCATGGTCACCACGATGCCGATCTTCGTGGTGTTCGTCGCCCGCGTTGTCGAGGGGACGACCATCACCGGCCCGAAGCTGGTCAGCGGCATCGGTGCGTTCCTGGGATGCCTGTTTCTCCTGACAGACGGGGTGTTGGAGCGGTTGGACGGCGACGGGAACTCGCTGCCCGGGATCCTGCTGGCGATCGGCTGCGCGTTTATCGGCTCGATCTACCTCGTGCTGGTGCGGCCGTGGATCAAGAAGTACGGCGCGATCCGCATGACGACCTACACCTTCGCGCTCGGCGCGGTGGCCATGTGGCCCGTCGCCGGCGTGCTGTGGGGAGTCTGGGTCGATCCGCTGACCCTGTTCGATCGACCCACGGATCAGGCATGGGCCTTGATCACGCTGGGGGTCTGGAACACCTGCATCGGTTTCATTCTCTGGCTCTGGGGGTTGGGTCACGTCCCCGACCCGGCCCGCGGCAACTATCTGTTCTTCCTGAAGCCGGTGATCGCCACGTTCCTCGCCTTCTTCATCCTGGGCGACACCATCACGATCCCGCAGATGCTGGCGATCCTGGCCATCACCGGGTTCGTGCTCGGTGAGATCTTCTACGACGACATTCGCGCCGTCTTCGGTCGTCGTCGTGAACAGCAGGAAGCGGACTGACCGGCCGGAGTCGACCATGCAGACCCTGACCGCCGAGGCCATTCTCGAGCTGATCCGGAGCTGGGTCGAAATCGAGAGCCCGACCAACGCGCCCGATCGCGTCAACGCCGTGCTGGACCTTTGCGCCGAGCAGTTGTCGGCGATCGGTGGCGGCGTCGATCGCCGGTCGGGGACCGAGGGACTCGGTGACATCCTGGTGGTGCGGATCCCGGGCGAGCGCAACGGCCCCGGCGTCATGGTCCTGGGGCATGTCGATACGGTCCATCAGGTCGGGGCCCTGGCGGGTCCGCTGGCGTTCCGGCGCGAGGGTGATCGGGTCTGTGGACCCGGCATTTACGATATGAAGGGTGGCAACTGCCTCGCCGTCGCGGCCCTGCAGCATCTGGCGGCCACCGGCCGTCGCCCCAAGCTCGGTGTCACGGTCATGATGGTGCCGGACGAGGAGATCGGCAGCCCGAGCTCACGCGCCCAGATCGAAGCCGAGGCGGCGCGCTGCAAATACGTTCTTGTGCCTGAGCCGTCGGGCGAGGGTGGCAAGCTGACAACCGGGCGCTACGGGATCGCGCGCTATCATCTGCGCACCCGCGGCCGGCCCGCCCATGCCGGCGCCAACCACCAGGACGGCCGCAGCGCGATCCGGGAAATGGCCCACCAGATCCTGGCGGTTGAAGCGATGACGGACTGCGACCGCGGCATCACTCTGAATGTCGGCAACATCCGCGGCGGTACCCATGAGAACGTCGTGCCGGTCGACTGTGAAGCCAAGGTCCTCGCCCTGGTTCCCGATGTTGCCGCGGAGGCGGAGGTGCGCACGCGCCTGCTGGCGCTGCGGGCGACAGATCCTAACATCGAATTCGAGGTGACCCCGGGCCTGTTCCGTCCGCCGTTCGAAATGACGCCGGCGAACCGGTCCCTGTATGAGCGGGCCCGGGACCTGGCGCGGGAGATCGGCTTCGATCCGGGCTGGCGCTATGCCGGCGGCGGGAGCGACGGCAACTTCACCGGCGCCCTTGGGATCCCGACCCTCGACGGTCTGGGCGTAATCGGCAACGGTGCCCACACCCTCGAGGAACACCTGCTCTTCTCCAGTCTGGAGCCACGGGCACGGTTGTTCGAGCGTTTGTTCGAAACCCTGGATTAAGATCTCGACGAGTATAGTTGTGTGCCGTCGAGGCGATGGCCGACCCGAGTGACTTGATGCTGACCCGTGTTTCCGAAGCCGAAGTCGTTGAATTGATGCCGGATCAGCTCGGCGAAGACGCGCTCGGCCGATTCGGGCAGTACTGGTATGCGCTGAAAGACCAGGAAGGCGGCGTTCCGGACCGTGCAGCCTTCGACCCGGCCCGGGTCATGGATCTGCTGGCCAACGTGATCATCGTTGAGCATCTCGGGGACGGGGACTTCCTCTACCGTCTGCTGGGGACCGGCGTCGACCATTTCACCAGGGCCGCCTATACCGGGCTGCGTACCTCGGAAATCGCCGGGCACGGACCCGGCAACCGGATCCATACGCTGTTCAGCACCGCCATCGGGGCAGAACGGCCGGTCGGGACGGCGTTGCCCTATGTCGGCGAACGGTCGGTCTGCAAGTCCGTGCGGCAGATCGCGGCACCGTTCTGCGTCGGCGCGGAACCCGGCCAGATCATCTCGGTGATCGAGTTCGAGCTGCGGGAGAATACACGCCCGGCGCTGGTGGACCCCAGGCGGCGCAAGATCCTGTAGGCGGCGATCCCGCGTCGAACCGCGACCCCACTCGGCAGACGCCGGTTATGGGATCCAGCCGGCCGTCGCATAGGCCATTGCGGTGATCACCAGAATACAGACGACATTCAGAAGCAGGCCCGCTCTGGCCATCTGTGGGACGCTCACCTTTCCGCTCGAGTAGATGACGGCGTTCGGAGGTGTTGCGACCGGCATCATGAAGGCGCAGCTCGCTGCGAGCGCCACCGGAATCGCGAACAGTGTCGGTTCCCCGGAGAGGCCCGCGCCCAGCGTCGCGGCAATCGGGATGAAAACAGATGCCGTCGCCGTGTTGCTCGTGACCTCCGTCAGGAACACGACCACCGTCGTGACCAGCAATATCAGCGCAACCACAGACCAATCCGAGTATCCGGCAAGGATATCGCCGATCCAACCGGCAAGGCCGCTGGTCTGAATTGCGGACGCGAGGCTCAGCCCCCCGCCGAACAGAATCAGGACGCCCCAGGGAAGGCGTTTTGCCGTTTCCCAGTTCATCAGGAAGCGGCGCTTGCGAAGGTCGACCGGCACCAGAAACAGCGCGAGCCCGCCGAGGACGGCGATCACCGGGTCGGATAGCCGAAGGCCCGGAAGCAGGTTGGCGATCAACGGGCGCACGATCCACAGCGTCGCGACCGCCAGGAAGACGAGCGCCACAAGGCGTTCCGCACGTCGCAGGGGCCCGAGGCCTTCCAACTCCCGTGCGATCAGGTCGGCTGTCCCTGGGATCGGCGCGCGATCCACATGGAAGATGACGCGGGTCAGCAGAAGCCAGGTTAGAAAGAGCAGTACGGCGGCAAGCGGGACGCCAAACAGCATCCATTGTGCGAACCCGATCTCGATGCCGTAGGTCTCGGACATGAAGGCGGCCAGCAGGGCGTTCGGCGGGGTTCCGATCAGCGTGCCGAGCCCACCGATGCTGGCGGCATAGGCGACGCCGAGCAACAGGGCGGTTGCGAAATCCCCCGTGTGATCCTGGCTGACCGGTGCGCGTTCCCAGGAGTCCGGTCACCGAGAGCGCGATCGGCAGCATCATGATCGCTGTTGCCGTGTTGCTGAGCCACATGCTGAGGATCGCCGTGGCGACCATGAAGCCGCCCATCAGCAGGGACGGCGACGTGCCGACGCGCCTCAGGATGTTGAGCGCGATGCGGCGGTGAAGGTCCCAGCGCTCGACCGCCTTGGCGATCAGAAAACCTCCCAGGAACAGGAAGATCAACGGATGCGCATAGGGCGCGGCGGCCGCATTCACGTCGGCGACGCCGAGAAGCGGGAAGGCGACGATCGGGACGAGGGCGGTCACGGCGACGGGCAGCGCTTCGGACACCCACCACGTCATCATCAAGGCCGCCGTCGCGGCCACCGCCCAGGCCCCGCCCGACAGGCCTTCCGGCGGCGAAAACAGCAGGAGGCCTCCAGCGATCAGCGGGCCCGCAACGAGGCCGACCAGCGGCCTGAGTTGGGTGTTGCCGACAATGGGCGGTGCGTCGGTCATCTTGTGGCGCGATCCGAACGGATGAGTCCCATCCCGTTTTCGTCCCTGTCAGGTGGCCGGCGAGTACTCCGTCGGGGTGTCCTTTGCCAGGGCCATTGACTGGCTGAACTCGTCCTCGTCCATGAGCACGATCGCCTTCGAGTACTTGGCCAGGCCGAAGGAGTCGGTCAGGTGCAGGTTCGCCGCCAGGTGCACGTTGTCCGGCATCTCGTAGATTTAGACCATGTCGTACTCCCCGAACGTGCCGTATTGCGCGATCGGGGTGCCGCCGAAATCGGCGATCGCCTTGCGGTGAATGGCCGCCCGCTCGCGCATCGACGGCGTGTCGAGCATCGCCGCTTTCTGATCGTTCTCGTATTTGACCAGATACAGAACCTTGGTGCCCATGTGTCTCTCCGCTTCTGTCAGCTCAGTCCCTGAAGATCGTCGCGTGCCTGGTCGTCCGGACGACGCTGGCCCGGATCCCCGAACCCCGCACCGCCGCCGGTCCTGACCACCAGGAGATCGCCGCGCCGCAGGGCGTAGGACGATCCCGAGGTCAGAGGGATGCACGCCCCGTCGCGTTCGACATGCATGGTGCAGACCGCGCCGGGGCCGCCGCCGTCCAGCCCGCGGGGCGGGATGAAGAACCGATCGGAATAGGTGGCGAAACCGACGCCGTCGTCCAGGATCCGGTAGCTGCGTTCGAACCCGAGCCCGCCGCGGTGGCGGCCGGCCCCGCCGGTGCCGGGGAGCAGGGCGTAGGTTTCGAGCCGCATGAACGGATAGTCCATTTCCAGCGCTTCGATCGGGATGTTCGAGCAGTTCGACAGCGGACAGTCGACACCGTCGGCGCCGTCGTTCCGAGCGCCGGCGCCGTACCCGCCGCCCAGGATTTCCAGGTAGATGTTGTAGCCGTCGGCGCCGTCGTGCCAGAGACACACCGGGGTGGTGCTGTCGAAACCCTCGGCGATCACGGTCTGCGGACAGACCGGGGCGAGCGCGTTCATGACGGCGTTGAACACCCGGTGGCTCGCCAGCAGTCGGGCGCGCACGGCGGCCGGACGGTTGGGGTTGAGCAGCGAGCCTTTGGGCGCGGAGACGGTCACCGCGCGGCCTACCCCGTCGTTGAACGGGACGTCGTCGGAGGTCAGCACTGATTTGACGCAGGCGACGGCGGCCGCGACGGTCGAGGCGAAGGGACAGTTCAGGTTGTTCGCCAGCTGCGGATCGGTCCCCTCGAAATCGATGTCCAGGCGGCCTTCGCTAACGCGCACCTGCACCCGGATCGTGGTCGCCGGCGCGTCGCGGGTTTCGGCTTCCATATGGGCCTCGGCCGTGTAGTCGCCGGGCGTGAGAGTGGCGATGGCGTTGCGAAGCCGCTGTTCGGAGTAGTCGAGGGCGGCGGCCATCGCCCGCTCCAACGTCTCGATGCCGTATTGCATCGCCAGCGCCCGCAGCCGCCGGGCACCGATCAGGTTGGCGCCGAACTGCGCGTTGAGGTCGCCGATGGTCGCCTCGGGCAGGCGCACGTTGGCGGCGATCAGCCGTTCGAATTCCCCGCCGCACCAGTCGCGTTGGTAGCTGTACTTCGAGGGCGGGAAGATCAGGCCTTCCTGGTGCACGTCGCCGGCCGACGCGTTCAGGCCGGGCGCGCCGCCACCGACGTCGATATGGTGCACGACCGAGGCGCTGAAGCCGATCAGGCGCTCCTCGAAGAAGATCGGCGTGAACAGGGAGATGTCCTGAACATGCTGTCCGCCGTGGAACGGGTCGTTGTTGATCAGGAAGTGGTCCGGCCCGAGGGTTTCCGGCGGATGGCGTTCCAGGCAGGGCCGCAGGGTTTCCGAAATCGATCCGAGCTGGATCGCGGTCAACTCGGCCTGCGCCACCACCTGACCATGCCGGTCCACCAGCGCCGCCGAGCAGTCCTGCGCCTCCCGCACGATCGGCGAGTGGGCGCAGCGGATCAGTTTCGCCCCCATCTCATGGGTCGCGGAGATGAGCGCCTGACTAATGATGGTCTTCTCGATGTGGGAGATCGCCACCTCACCGCCTCCCCGGTTCGAGAATGACATTGCCGGGCGAATCCTTCCGCGCCGACCATCCGGGCGGCGCGTAGATCGTTGTCGTGCCTTCCTCGATCAGCATCGGTCCCGCTCTGGCGCCTTCGCCAAGATCTGCGGTCTGCAGAACGGTGCAGGTGATGGTTTGTCCCTGCTCACGGACCTCCCAGGTCTCCTCGCGGCCTTCGGAGCCGGCGGTCTCGCCGGCACCGACGACCAGGTCGGGCGTCTTGAGCCGCATGCCGACGCGATAGGAGACGACCTCGATCGCCGCATCAGGGCCCTTCGAGAACTCGAAGATACGGTGGTGGGCGTCGGCGAATGCCCGGGACAGCTCGGCAAAGGAGAGCCTGTCGATGTCGGTGTCGACCGGGACCGCGACCTCGAAGGCCTGCCCCACATAGCGCATGTCGAGCGCCACCTCGATGTCGGGCTCGCCGGTCAGGCCCTGGGCGGCGAGGTAATCGCGCGACTCCCGGCTGAGATCGGCGACGATCTCGCGAACCCGCTGCATGGCCCCCTCATTGAGCTGCTGCCGCTCGGTAGTCACGTTGAACAGCAGGTAGTCGGAGCCCAGCAGGCCCGCCGCCGACAGAACACCCGCATGCGCCGGGATGAGCACGCGCGCGATGTCCAGTTCCTCGGCGATCCGCACGGCGTGCAGGGCGCCGGCACCGCCGAAGGCAACCAGCGTGAACTGGCGCGGGTCCTTGCCCCGGGCGGTATAGATCTGCTGGATGGCCCGCACCACGTTCGCCTCGGCCACGCGGATCACGGCGTCGGCCGCGTCCTCGCGGCTGAGGCCGAGGTCGCCGGCCAGATCTTCGTATACCTGGAGTGCGGCCTGACGGCTCACCGAGAAACCGATCTTGGCGAACGACGACTCCCGCAGGCTGCCTCGGACCAGGTTGGCATCGGTGACGGTCGGCAGATTCCCGCCGCGGCCATAGCTTGCCGGTCCCGGATCGGCCCCGGCGGATTGCGGCCCGACCCGCAGCATGCCGCCATCATCGATCCAGGCGATCGACCCGCCGCCGGCGCCGACGGTCGCGATGTCGACGACAGGCATCCGGATCGGCAGGCCGTCGATGGCCATCTGTGAGGCCAGCGCCGGGCGGCCACCCTCGACCAGCGACACATCGGTGCTGGTGCCGCCCATATCGAAGGTGATCACGTCCGAGATGCCCGAGCGTTCGGCGGCCTTCAGGGCGCCGATGACCCCGGCGGCGGGTCCCGACAGCAGGGCGGTGATCGCCTGATCGCCCATGGCGCGCGCCAGCATGCGCCCACCGTTGGACTGCATCACGCTGAGGCGCCCGGAGAACCCCTGTCCCGCAAGTGCGTCCTCGAACCGGCGCAGATACCCTTTCACCACCGGCTGCACGAAGCCGGACAGCACCGAGGTCGAGGCCCGTTCGTACTCGCGAAACTCCCGCGATACCGTGTGCGAGCAGACCACAGGCCAGTCGGCGTCGACCCGCGCGACGGCGGCCTTCACCGCCAGCTCATGGCTCGCGTTGGCGTAGGCGTTCAGCAGACAGACGACGATGACGTCGAAATCGCCCGATCCGACGATCTCGCGGACCCGCGCCTCCAGTTGGGCGGTATCGGGCGGCGCCACTTCCGCGCCCGACGCGTCGATCCGGCCGTCCAGCTCGAAGACGCAGTTCCGCGGGATCAGCGGGACCGGCTTGCGATACTGCAGCTTGTAGATCGAGCTGCGGGAATGGCGCTGCAGCGCGAGAATATCCCGGGTTCCCCTTGTCACCAGGGCGGCCACCCGTGCGCCCCTGCGCTCCAGTACCGCGTTGGTCGCGATCGTCGATCCATGCACCAGATCGGCGATCTCTTGCGGGCTGACGGCCAGGGCCTCCAGGGCGTTCATGGCGCCGATATCCGGTGCCTGCGGTGTGCTGGGCACCTTGGCGACCCGCAGCACGCCGTCCTCGACCGCGATGATGTCCGTGAGCGTGCCGCCGACCTCGATCCCGACCCGGGCTTCCTGACGCATACTTCGGTAAACCTTGTGATCTCTCGGCGGATACCGGATTGGCCTGTCCTAGACCTCCAGCGCCATCCCATCGTGGCCGGGATCGGCCCCGCCGGTCCACCGGCCATCGTCGATCCTGATTCCGTGAACGGCGCCGATCCCGTAGGTGAACGGGCTGCGCACGATTTCGTAGCCCATGTCTTCCAGCGGGCGGGTCGCGTGGCGGGAAATCCGGTTGGTCACGTCGATCGGGTTGCTGGTGCTCGAGAACCGGGGCGCCGACACCGCCTCCACGATCGACATGTCGAAATTGATGACGTTGAGGATGGCCTGCAGCACACCCATGGCGATCTGCGTCCCGCCGGGCGCGCCGATAACCAGGGTGGGGGTGCCGTTGCGAAACACGATGGTCGGGCAGATCGAGGAAAACCGTCCCTTGCCCGGCGCGATCGAGTCGGCCCGGCCGGGACGCGGATCGAAAACGCCCATGCAGCCGTTGTACATGAAGCCGAGGCCGGGGCTGATCACCCCCGACGGCATGCCGAGCGAATGGGTCATCGACACCGCGTTGCCCGCGTCGTCGATGACCGAGATGTGGGTGGTGTCTTTCGGTTCCGGCGCGCCGAACCGTTCGACTGTGGCTCGTTCGCCGGCCTTGATGGCGTCGGCCAGCCCCCCGGCGTAGGCCTTGTAGGTCAACCGCGCGACCGGCACATCGAAGAAATTCGGGTCGCCGACATGGTTGTCCTTGTCGCAGGTCGCGCGCTTCATCGCTTCGCAGACGATGCGGATGTAGTCGCTGCTGTTGTGGCCGAGATCAGTGAGATCGAAGTTCTCCAGGATGTTCAGCATCTCCAGCAGCATGATTCCGCCGCCCGGCGGATTGTTGGTGGCGATGTCGAAACCGCGGTAGCTGCCACGCAGCGGGTCGAGGCGGCGGGTGCGGTAGCTTTTCAGATCCTCGATCGACAGCAGGGCGCCGTTGGCGGCCATGTCGCGGGCGATCTCCTCGGCGATCTCGCCCTCGTAGAAGGTCGCCGCCCCGTCTTCGGCGATCCGGGTCAGGGTGCGGGCGAGGCCGGGGTTCCGCACCCGGGCGCCGACCTCTTTCGGGGTACCGTCGGCCTGGCAGTACAGCTCTCGGCCGTCGGGGGTGAAGGCGATCCGGTCCGGGTTGGGCGCGCGGCCCATCTGGTCGCGGATGCTCCACCAGTACGCCACGTGCGGGCGCACCGCATAGCCGTCGCGGGCGTAGTCGATGGCCGGCTGCACGACGTCCTTCCAGTCGAGGCGGCCGAACTCTCGCTGGGCTTCGTCATAGGCTTTCAGGCTGCCCGGTGCGGTGATCGACTGATAACCGATGTCATTCACCCGGTCCTTGAGGATGAAGCCGAACCCGTCGCGGGTCTAACCCTCGATCAGGTCCGCCCACATATCGTCGGTGGCGGCCAGCGGCGCGCGGCCGTGGAAGTCGATGAAGGTGTGGATGTCCTCGCCCGGCTTGTAGACCTGCATGCTGCCGAATCCGGCGATCCCGCACATCAGCGGGTCGACGACGCCCTGAACTAGCGCGCAGGCGATGGCCGCGTCGATTGCATTGCCGCCCTTCTTCAGGATATCGCCCCCGGCATCGACGGCTTCGGGTTGCGGGGCGGTGATCATGCCGTGAGTCATGTCGGGGTCCTTCGCTGTTGGAGCCCGCGCTGTAGGAGCCCGGTCGGCGAACTCGTCCGGCCTTGTCCATCCGGCTCGGGCACGACGGATGCGGGCAAGCTCGGCGCGGATGAGCGTACTGGCGTTCGCCTGCCGCTGCCAGACGGCGGCGGCGGGAGGGTCGGGAACCGGGCTGAGCGGTGATCGGCACCCGGTCGCGTGCGGCAAGCCGACCGTGAAGCCCCGGGATTCCCGGCGCCGGGTGTGCTCGGACAGAGATGCAAGGAACAGCCGGTTAAAAGCGCAGATCTAGAGGATCGTTCGAAGGTAGCCGTCGATCCCACGGCTCTGGTCCCACTGCCGCGGGTATCCGAGCGAAACCTCCTCGAAGCGGGTTTCGTTCCGCGTGTCGGTGCGGCGGGTGTGCAGATGGCCGGTGACGACGGCATGGGCGCGGAAACGGATGTGCCAGTCTTCTGTCAGTGTGGTCCCGCACCAGGGTGTGAACCTGGGAACCCGGGGTATCCGAACCAGGTCGTGGCGCAATGGCCAGTGGTTGACAAGAATGGTGGCCGCCCCGCCTGCAACGGCTGCCGTCAGCCGTTCAGCGCTCTCCGCGACCCGGGCATGACACCAGGACTGCCGGCTTGGGTAGGGCGCGCTGGCTAGAAACAGCTCATCGCTGCAGACGTTGTGGGTCTCTTCCGCCCAGGCCACCACTTGGTCGAGGGCGATCTCGGCCGGCCGGAAGCTGTAATCGTACAGAAGGAAAAGCGGCGCGATGACCAGATGGTCGATGCCCGGCGGTGTGGTTCCCGGCCAGATGGGATACGGGTCCTCGGGTGTGGTCACATCCAGCGCGCGGGCGAGATCGACCAGCGTGCGATAGCGGGCGTCGCCCATCGGGTCACCGGTGCCGGGTCGCGACCAGAGCTCGTGGTTCCCCGGCACCCAGATGACCCGGGCGAAACGCTCGGCCAGCAGGGACAATGCGCTCTCGATCGTTTCGAGACGCTCGGCGACATCGCCAGCAACGATCAGCCAGTCGTCCGGCCTTGGAGACACCGCTTCCAGGGCCGCGCGATTGGCCGTGCTGGCTAGATGGAGATCGGAGATGGCCAGGAGACGCATGGTTTGCGGCCTCACCTCCCGCCGTCGTCAATGGGCACTGGCACCGCTTTCCGCCGGAAGCACCGCCCCGGTGATCCGTTTTGATTCGTCGCTGGCGAGGTAGAGCGCCAGGTACGCAATATCATCAGGCTCCATCGGACCCATCAGTGACTTCTTGGCGATCGGGTTACTGGTCGGGTCGAGCATCGCGCGAACCCGTTCCGTGAGCACCATGCCCGGGCCGATCGCGTTGACCCGGATTCCCGCCTTATGCCAATGCATCGCCAGGGCGCGCGTCAGGGCGATTACGCCGCCCTTCGCCGACGAGTAGGCATCGGCCCCGGCAGTTCCCGTCAGCGCCCGGATCGACGTGGTGTTGATGATCGAGCCACCTCCGGCGCGCTGCATGTGGGGGATGGCGAACCGGCACCCGAGGAACGGGCCGAACAGATCGACCGATATGGTGCGCCAGAACTCGTCGATCGGCAGCTCGGTCGCGCTGCCATCGCGCGGTGTGGCGCCGCCCGCATTGTTGTACAGAACGTCAAGCCGTCCATGGCGCGCCACCGTCCCGTCGACCAGGGCGCGCATGGCCGCCTCGTCCGAGACGTCAGCGGCAACAAACTCGGCGGAGCCGCCTTCGCCGCGGATCTCCGCGGCGGCGCGCTCACCCTCGTCGACCTTGATGTCCGACAGAATGACGGTGGCGTCCTCACGCGCGAACAGCCTCGCCGACGCCCGACCGATACCGGCCGACGCCCCTGTGATGATCGCAGTCTTGCCCTGCAGGCGGCCCGGTCGTTCCATCACCCGTGCTCCGTTCGTATCGCCTTACAGGCTTATAGCTGAACAGGGCACGGCCGTCCGACTGGATCGACGCCGCGCTGAGCGTTGCCGGTCCGGGCGAGACACTCACATGAACAGGCGCTCGCCGGTCTTGTCCTTGTACAGGTCGGCCACGTATTCGCCGTAGCCGTTGTACAGCAGGGTCGGCACCCGGTCGTCTCCGCCCAGGACCCGTTCCGTTGCCTGGCTCCAGCGGGGGTGCGAAACTTCCGGGTTCACGTTGGCCCAGAAGCCGTACTCTTTGGCCTGGAGTTCCTCCCAGAACGAAACCGGACGCTGGTCGGTGAACGTGAAGCGCACAATCGACTTGATGGACTTGAAGCCGTACTTCCACGGCACGGCCAGCCGCAGCGGAGCTCCGTTCTGGCGGGGAATCGGCTTGCCGTACAATCCGGTCGCGATGAAGGCGAGTTCGTTCGTCGCTTCCTCGATTGTCAGGCCTTCGACATAGGGCCACGGATACCAGTACTGCTTCTGGCCGGGGGCGACATCGGTGTTGTGGAAGGTCTGCATCGACACATAGCGCGCAGAGGACAGCGGGCGCGCATAATCGACCAGAGCCTTGAGCGGGAACCCGGACCACGGCACGGTCATCGACCAGGCCTCGACGCACCGGAACCGGTAGACACGCTCCTCGAGCGGCATCGCTTTCAGCAGATCGTCGATGGCAACCGTCTGGGCCTTCTCGACCATGCCGTCGAGCACCACCGTCCATGGCCGGATAGGCAGATCCTGCGCCGCCCGCCAGATGTTCTTCGAAGAACCGAACTCGTAGAAGTTGGTGTAGGTGGTGGCCAGATCTTCACTCGTGACCGGCCGGTCGACCTTGTATCGCAGGTTGCGCTTGACCGGATACAGGTCGGCGGACGGATCGTCAGCCACCGCCGTGGCGAGTTGGGTCTTGTCGTCCCCGTCGGCGTCGGCTTCTTCGACGCAGCCGGCCAGGCCGGCGATCACCGGCGCGGCGGCAAGGCCACGCAGCAGACTGCGACGATCGAGATACACGCTTTCGGGGGTGACCAGGCGCTCGGGCAGTTCCCAGCCCCGGGTGCGTTTGATCAGCATTTGGACAGACTCCGCGCTTGGATGGCTGGATGAGAGGTAGGGCACCGAACCCGAAAGGCCAAGTCAACTCGCGGTGAGTGCTGCGGCCCGTTATTCTGAGCGTAGCGGTGTCGGCGATCGGGACAGACCCTTTCGGCCGTGCCGAACCGGCGCTTCGGTGCGCGCGCGACAGCGGGGAAATGCTCTTGGATGGAATGCGGATGACAGCGGGACGGCCCCGATGACCCGCGACCCGCTTGCCGCCATGGCCCTGCAGCGCGGGCTGACCGCGCTCCGCACCATGAAGGACAGTGCGTCGGCGTTGGTCTGGCTTCGATTCGCCGTCTGCGCCGATCCAGGCGATGGCGATCTCGCCGCAATGGTCATCGCCGGGCCGGCCGCCGACTGCCTCGCGCTGGCTCGGCGCGCGCGATGCCTGACACCGTTTGCACCCGGCGTTCTGGAGAGAGCCGGTGAGGCGGCCGGCTCGATGGGAGATCATCCGGCCGCAGAGTTGTGGTTTCGCAAGGCGCTGATCGCTGACCCCGTCGGTGCGGTCCAGGCCGGTGTCGTCGTTGCCGGAAGCCTGGAACGGGCCGGGCGCGCCAGAGCCGCCTATCCACTGGCCTGGTGGACCGCCGAGACCGCCGGGCACAACATCGGAGTTCTGGTCCGATTCGCCGGCCTCGCCATGCAGGTCGGGCGTTTCGCTCAGGCGGAATCCGCCTTCGCCGAGGCCAACCGGCAGCAACCGGGCAACCCTGCCATTGCCGTGTCCGCGGCCTGGGCCGCATGGCGGAACAACAACGCCGCAACGGCCCGCCGGCTCGCCCGCCGCGCCTATCTGCTGTCAGCGGCGGACCCAGATGCGATGATCCTGTTGACGCGGAGCGAGAAGGATCGATCGGACGCCTTGTCGCTTCTGGTATGGAGCGAGCGCATCCGGATTGCCGCACCGTTGCTGGAATCAGCCTGGTGCCACCGGTCCGAAGCTTTTCAGAAGGCGGGACATCCGCGCCGGGCCCTGGCAGACGCCAAGCGCGCCCTGGTGCTCGACCCGGCAGACCGGCTTTCCGCCCGGGCCTTCTGTCACAGCGCATGGGCATTGGCCGATCTGGCCGCTCTGAAGCGGACGGCAAGGGCGGGTCTGCTTAGCCATTTGAGAGATCCGGAACTTTCCTATCATCTCGGGTTGGCGGAAAAGTCGATCGGTGATCTTGGCAAAGGCTGGGATATCGCAGCTTCGCGGTTGTCCTGGTTCCGGTTTCATGCGGTTCGAGGTCTCCCACCGCGGCGCGTGGCGGGCCCTCTGCCGGCAGAGGGCCTGTTGGTAGCCGCTGAACAGGGGATCGGGGACGAGTTGCTGTTCCTGTCCTGCCTGCCGGATCTTCTGGCCGATTGTCCGGCTCCGGTGGTCGAGGCGGACCCCCGTCTGCATCCGCTGCTGGCACGGTCCTTCCCCGGCCTCCAACTGATCGGGCGCCAGCTGCGCCAGGTGGATGGGAGAGCGGTGGCCGACTATGCGGAGGTCACATCTCGCCTCGGTCTGACCGCCAGCCTGCTCGCCGGCGACCTGCCCGGGCGGTACCGGCGCCGGCGGGAAGCACCGGCACCGGCCGGCGGCTATCTGACGGTCGATCCGGAGCGCCGCAGCGCCTGGGCCGCGCGCATCGCCCAGGTCTCAGCCGGTGCAGACCTGATTGTCGGTCTGGCGTGGTCCAGCGAGTCGCAGAGCAAGACCCGGGTTCTCTACAATGCGCCGGTGGAGGCGATGCTCGAGATCCTGAAGATCCCGCGGATCCGGTTCGTATCCCTCCAATACACCGATCCCAGTGCGGAATTGTCGATGCTGCGGCAGCATCACGGGATCGACGTCTGGGATCCCGAGGGCCTCGATCAACGCAACGACCTCGATGGCACGGCGGCACTGATGCGGGCGTTGGACGTCGTCATATCGCCGGAGATCAGCGTGTGTATTCTGGCGGCGGCGGTCGGGTGTCCGACCCTGCGCCTGGGCTCGAGTGTTTATCGGGTTCTCGATGACCGGGATCTGTTCTTCGCCAACATGCAGCCGATGATCGGGCAATATGAACCGATAAACGTTCCCCTGGCGGCGGCCCGGGCAGCGGCGCGCCTGCGGGAACGGCTCTCGCGGTTGCCGTCGCCTTGACCGGTTGAGCGATCCGGTCGCAGGCTGCCACGGCATGCGCTGGATGCAGCCTCGACCTCCAGCGATCGTCGGCAGATGGGTTTCGATCGGAGGAGCGTATATGACCGACTACACCACGCGGCCCGACAGTCGCTTCGGGCACCAGGTGCTGGAGCCGAAGCCGACTGCCGACGAACTCGAAGCGTTCTACCGTCAGACCTACTACGAGCTTGTCGACAGCGGGTCGATCACCGCCGATATCGCCCGCGCCCGACGCGGCGGCGAGGAGGCGGATTCGCAGGCGCGCTGGATGGCGAACACCGTTCATCGGGACATCATCGACATCATCCGCGATCAAACGGCCGGCAAGCGGGTCATCGAGGTCGGCTGCGGCTTGGGTGAATTCCTGGTCAGCCTGCGCGACGCCGGTTTCGAGCCCGAAGGTGTGGACCTCGCGAACACAGCCGTGGAGCATGTGCGCGCTCGGGGGCTGGTCGCGCATCAGGGTGCGCTCGATCAGCTTGTGGCCGACGGTAGCTTCGAGGACGACAGCGTCGATGCCGTCCTGTTCGTCAATGTCCTCGAACTCACACTGGACCCCGTCGAGAACCTGCGTGCCGCGGCCCGCATCCTGAAGCCGGGCGGGGTGGTCGTGGTCCGGTCGGGGAATGACTTCAGCCCGCTTCAGGAGGCCGCGGTCGCCGCGCTCGATCTCGATCGATGGTGGATCTCGGCGCCGGGCCACATCCACTACCTGTCGTTCGATGCCGTCGAGGGAATGATGCGGGCGGCCGGTCTCGAACCCGTCCATCGGCAATCGGACTTTCCGATGGAATTGTTTCTCCTGCTCGGGTTTCCCTATGTCGGCGACAAGGAACTCGGCGCCGAATGCCACCGTCGGCGGGTGGCGTTCGAGAAGATGCTCCCGACCGAGGCGCGCCGCCGTCTCTATCGGGCGTTTGCCGAGGCGGGCATGGGGCGCTGCATGCATGTCGCAGGCCGAAAACCTGAGCAGGCCTCTCGTTGACGTCCCTGGTGGCCATGCAGCCGACGTTTCTGGCGTGGGCTGGCTACTTCGATCTGCTCGACCAGGCCGATCAGTTCGTCTACCTCGACTCCGTTCAGTTCGCCCGGCGGAGTTGGCAACAGCGCAACCGAATCAAGACGGCCGACGGATTCGCCTGGCTCAGCCTGCCGGTGGTGGCGTCCCGCCGCGCGGGCACGACCGTCGCCGACGCGAAGATCGGTTCGGTCGATGTTGTCCGCAAATGGCGGATGACCCTTAGCCGGTCCTACGCCCGCGCCCGCCACGCGCGCGAGGAACTGGGCTGGATCGACGGTTGGCTCGGATCCCTGCGTGAAGGCGATTCCCTCAGTGACCGCAATATCGAGTTCATCGAAACGGTCTGTCGCCGCTTCGGGATCGACACGCCGCGCTGCCGAGCACGCGATCTGGGTTGCCTTGACGGGCGGGTCGAGCGGTTGATCAGTCTCTGCCGGATGTTCGGGGCAGATACCTATCTGTCGCCGCCCGGCTCGGCGCTGTATCTGGAACCCGAGCGCGAGCTGTTCGATCAGGCGGGAATCGCGCTGATGTTTCAGAACTACGGGCATCCGGCCTATCCCCAGCCCCACGGTCCGTTCCTGTCTCATGCGTCGATCGTCGACTTGATTCTCAATGAAGGTGAGAATGCGCCGGCGGTCTTCCGGTCCGGTCAGCGCCCGCCGGTGCCGGCCGACACATTCTTCGCGAGCGAGCTGTTCGCCAGCCTGAAAGTGACAGACCATGACGCGCAACCGACAGATTGAGCATTGGACGGGGGATTTCGGCGACGCCTATGTCGAGCGCAGCCCGGCGACCGAGGAGCAGATTCGCATCCGGGTTTCCGTCCTGACCGAAATGTTCAACACGCTGGTCGGCGACCCGCCCGCGAGCGTGCTGGAATGCGGCTGCAATATCGGCTTGAACACGCGCGCCTTCGCCCGGTTTCACCCGGCCGAGCAGTTTGCCGTCGAGCCTAACGTCCGGGCCCGTCAGACGGTGCTCGACGACGGGGTTCTGGACGCCGATCACCTGAAGGACGGAACGGTTCAGAACCTGCCGTTCGCGGATGGATCCATGGATCTCGTTTTCACTTCCGGTGTGCTCATCCACGTTCATCCGGACGACCTGCCGGCGGCCTTCGACGAAATGGTCCGCGTGAGTTCGCGATACCTTCTTCTGATCGAGTACTTCAGCCGGGATTTCCAGGAGGTGGCGTACCGCGATCGCGAGGAGTTGCTGTGGAAGGGGGATTTCGGCGGCGCCCTGCTCGATCGTCACCCCTCCCTGATTCCCCTGCGGTGCGGATTCTTCTGGCACCGCACCACCGGCTTCGACGACTCGACCTGGTGGATGTTCCGCAAACCCTGAGTGGGCTTCAGCCGAGGTTGCGGCCCAGGCGGGCGATGCGGGGCCGTATATCACCGCGCCGCATCACCCGGTCGGGCTAGGCGACGACCTGATAGCTGGTCATCTCCATGTCGGCGGCCGCCTCGCGCAGCGGGATCAGCGGCTGATATGCGTCGGAGCGATACCACTCGTCGATCGCTTCGACGCTGGGGAAGCGAACCACCACGACGACCTGGTGGTCGACGTCGCCGGTCAGGGCCGCCTGGACCGCGCCACGGAAAACCATTTCCGCCCCGAAGGGCGTCGCCACTTCCCTGGTCTTGGCGAGATAGGTTTGGAACTTGTCGGCATCCTTCACGGCGATGCGGGCAATCATCAATGCGCTCATGGCTGGTCGTGCTCCTGATCGGTGATTGGGGCGGGTCCATCGTTGGCCCGCAACGTCGCTCCGCCCTGTGACGGTCGACGTCAGAGCACCAGATCGGAATAGAACTTGTAAAAAACAAGTACTCTGTTTAAAATTAGAATTCAATTGACATAACACATTGATATTCATGACGATCAAACGGCAATACGCTCTCTTATGCCCGGTCGCCCGCGCGCTGGATCGCGTCGGCGACCGGTGGTCGCTGTTGATTCTGCGTGATCTGCATGCGGGGCCGGCCCGGTTCTCCGATCTGCTTTCCGGTCTGACGGGCATCGCCACCAACGTGCTGACGGAACGACTGCAGGACCTTGGTCGCGCGGGCCTCGTGGAGAGGCGAGACGCCGACTTCGGACTCGCCCTGTATCAACTCACTGAACTTGGCCGCCGGTCGGAGCGCCTGCTCTACGAGCTTGCGGTGTTCGGGACCTATTTCGAGGCGGCCCCCGAGACACGACGACCCGGCAATCTGCGCACCATCGTCGTTCCGATGCGAAGCGCGTTGAAGCAATCGGTCGACCCGTTCACAGCGCTGTCTGCCGAACTGCGGGTCGACGGCGAGCCGTTCGCCATAGAGATCGCCGATGGTGAGGTGGCGATGCAGGCGCGACCGTCGGAGAACCCTGATGTCATTCTGACCACGTCCTACGAGGCGCTGATCGCCGTTGCCGAGGGCCACGTACCTCTCGAGACATTCGTCGAGCGTGATGCGGTGATTGAGGAACTCGTGCCGCGGCGCGCGGCAACCCTCATGACCCTGATGCAGCGCGCGCTCAACACGCTGCAGAATCGCGACGGCTGAGCTGGCCCCGCCTTGACCCGCCGCGCCGTCCCGGCGCACCCTGCGGAACGCCGGACGCGCGACCCGTATCAGCCGAAAAATCCGTCGCCGCCATGCCGCTTTGACCGGAGGGAAGTTCAATGACCGACCGCCCCGATCCCAACAAGGGCAAACGCCGCTCGTCCCAGTGGTGGGGCAAGGTAGACAAGGACGGGTTCGCGCACCGATCGTGGATGAAGAATCAGGGCTTCCCGGCCGAGGTTTTCGACGGTCGCCCGGTAATCGGGATCGCCAACACGTTCAGCGAGTTCAATCCCTGCCATACCCATTTCCGCAAGATCTGCGATCACGTCAAACGCGGGGTCTGGGAGGCGGGCGGATTTCCGCTCGAGTTCCCGGTGTTTTCGAACTCGGAAAGCCAGCTGCGGCCGACCGCGATGCTGTACCGCAATCTCGCGTCGATGGACGTGGAGGAAGCAATCCGCGGCCTGCCGATGGACGGTGTGGTTCTCCTGGTGGGTTGCGACAAGAGCACACCCGCCCTGCTGATGGGAGCCTCGAGCTGCGATCTGCCGACGATCTGTGTGTCGGGCGGGCCGATGCTGAACGGCTACTACAAGGGCGAGAAGATCGGCTCGGGCACCCATGTCTGGAAGTTCTCCGAGGCTGTTCGGGCCGGCGAGATGTCGATCGAGGCGTTCATTAGTGCCGAGGCCGATAATTCCCGATCGGCCGGCCACTGCATGACCATGGGCACCGCCTCGACCATGGCATCCATGGTTGAGTCCCTTGGGGTCTCGCTGCCGACCAATGCCGCGATCCCGGCCGTCGACTCCCGCCGCTATGTCCTGGCCCACATGTCCGGCAAGCGCATCGTCGAGATGGTGATCGAGGATCTGCGCCTCTCGAAGATCCTGACCAAGCAGGCGTTCGAGAACGCGATTGTCACCAATGGCGCCATCGGCGGGTCGACCAACGCGGTCATCCACCTGCAGGCGATCGCCGGGCGCATCGGTGTCGATCTCGGGCTCGAGGATTGGGACCGGCTCGGCAAGGACGTCCCCTGTCTGGTCAATCTGATGCCGTCGGGCGAGCACCTCATGGAGGACCTGTTCTACGCTGGTGGCCTGCCGGCGGTGCATCGCGAGATCGGCGACAAACTGAACAAGCACGCGCTGACCGCCAACGGCAGGACGATCTGGGAGAACGTCAAGGACGCCGAATGCTGGAACCGGGACGTGATCTTTCCCCTCGACAAGCCGTTCAAGCCGAACGGGGGTATCGCCGTGCTGCGCGGCAACATCGCCCCCGACGGCACGATCCTCAAACCCTCGGCCGCCAGCCCGGAGCTGATGGTTCATACCGGCCGCGCCGTCGTGTTCGAGTCGATCGAGGACTACAAGGAACGGATCGATGACGAGGCTCTCGACATCGACGAGACCTGCATCATGGTGCTCAAGAACTGCGGGCCGCGCGGTTATCCGGGCATGGCCGAGGTCGGGAATATGGGGTTGCCGCCGAAGGTCCTGCGAAAGGGCATCACCGACATGATCCGCCTGTCCGACGCCCGGATGTCCGGCACCGCCTACGGCACCGTAATCCTGCATGCGGCGCCGGAGGCGGCGGCGGGCGGGCCGCTGGGTTTGATCGAGAACGGCGACATGATCGAGGTCGATGTCCCGAACCGCCGGGTACACCTTGCTGTGGCCGAGGATGAGCTGGCGCGCCGCCGCGCGGCGCGTCCGGCCTTCGACAGCCCGTATGACCGCGGCTACTCCAGGCTCTATGTCGAGACCGTGAATCAGGCGAACGAGGGCGCCGATCTGGACTTCCTGGTCGGCAAATCGGGCACGCCGGAGCTGCGCGAAAGCCACTGATGCGGTTGCCGTGACGAACGCGACGGCGATGTCGGACGACAGGCGCCCGGGAGCCGGTCTGCTCGGTCTCGGCTGGTTCCTGTGTTCGCTGTTCTTCTTCTACGCCTTCGTCCAGCGGGTGGCGCCGTCGGTCATGGTTGATGACCTGATGCGCGACTTCGCGGTCGGAGGCGCGATCCTCGGGAACCTGTCGGCCTTCTACTATTACGCCTATGCGGGGTCACAGATTCCGGTAGGCGTGCTGATCGACCGGTACGGTCCCCGCCGGCTGGTCACCGCGGCGGTCGCCCTGGTCGCGGTCGGCAGCTTCGTGTTCGCCGAGGCGGACACCCTCTATGCCGCCTATCTCGGCCGGATGATGATCGGGTTCGGCTGCGCCTTCAGCTTCGCCGGCGCGCTGAACTACGCCGCGATCTGGATGCCGCCCCAGCGGTTTGCGACGCTCGGGGGCTGGGCCCAGATGATGGGGGTCCTCGGGGGGATCGCCGGCCAGGCCCCGCTGGGGGCCGCGGTCGAGGCGACGAGCTGGCAGCACATGATGCTGGTCCTGGCGGTGTTCGGGGCCGGTCTGGCGGTCGCCTGCGGTCTGGTCCTGCGGGATCCGCGCCGGGCCGGCAACGGCGGCACCCGGACCGGGGTTCTGGTCGGGCTGAAGCGGGCGGCGGGTACCGGTCAGGTCTGGCTGGCGGCCGGGTTCGGCATGGCCATGACGAGCGCGATGCTGGCCTTCGGCGGTCTCTGGGGGGTGCCATACGTGATGCAGACCTACGGCCTGGCGAAGGCCGAAGCTGCCGCTCTGATCAGCGTGCTGTTCGTCGGCTGGGGGATCGGCGCGCCGCTGTTCGGCTGGCTCGCCGACCGCTACCAGCGCCGGCGGATCTTCATGGTCGTTGGCGCGACCCTGTCGACCGTTGGGATCGCGGCCGCCGTCTACCTGCCCCATGCCGGTGTGACGACGCTGGCGATCACCTTGGTGATCCAGGGGCTCGGCGCGTCGTCGATGGTGCTGTGCTTTGCCGTCGGCCGTGAGAACACGCCGCTCTGGGCCGCCGGTGCCACGATCGGTCTGATCAACGGTTTTGTCGTCGGCTCGGGAGCGGTGCTGCAGCCTCTGCTCGGCTGGCTGCTGGACCTCGCCTGGGAAGGAACCCTGAATGCCGGGGCGCGGGTCTACAGCACTGCGGCCTACGAATCCGCCTTCCTGATCCTGCCGGCGATCGGGGCCGGTGGTTTTCTGATCGCTCTGGCGATCCGCGAGACCTACGGCCGGCCGCTCGACGATTCCTGACGGGCTGACGCCGTCGGCGCCGTCACAGCAGCCCGGATGACCGGAAACTGATGTGGCCGCCACGTGCCACGATCAGGTGGTCGTGCAGGGTGATCGCCATCGCTGCCGCCGCGTCCTTCAACTGGCCGGTGACGGCGATGTCGGCCTGGGACGGGCTGGGGTCGCCGGAGGGGTGGTTGTGCACCACGATCAGGGCCGACGCCTTCAACTCCAGGGCGCGTTTGACGATCTCGCGCGGGTAAAGCGGCATGTGATCGACCGTGCCCCGTCCCGGTTCCTCGTCTCGGATCAGCCGGTTCTTGCGATCCAGATACAGCACCCGCACCGCTTCGACCGGCTCGTGAGCCAGGGTGGCCCGGCAGTAGTCCAGAACCCGCTGCCAGTCCCCGAGCACCGGGCGGCGTTCCAGCGGTTGGCCGAGCAGACGGATCGCCGCCGCTTTCACGGTCTTCAGCGCGGCGATCGCCGCCTCGCCCATGCCCGTGACCTCGGCCAGCTCCGCGGGACTGGCGGAGACCGCGTCGGCGAACGATCCGAAATGCCTGAGGAGCCGCTTGGCGAGCGGCTTCACGTCGCCGCGGGGCAGAGCCAGGAACAGCAGGAGTTCCAGCAGTTCATGGTCCGCAAGGGCCTCGGCGCCGCCCGCCAGAAACCGCCGCCGCAGCCGGGACCGGTGGCCGGCATTCGGTTGGTCGTTTTCTCGTGCCGCCACACGTGTTCTCCGCACCGGGTCTTTCGGGCGGGTATGGAAGGTTCAGCAGGGCTTCGGTGAACTGCGTTCGGCCTGATCGAACAGTGGATCAGATATAGGGCGGTTTGGTGTAGCCCTTGGGCGACAGCGTGAAGATCTCCACGCCGTCATCGGTGACGGCGACCGAGTGCTCGAACTGGGCAGACAGCGACCGGTCGCGGGTGACTGTGGTCCAACCGTCGTCAAGGATCTTCACGGCGAACTTGCCGGCGTTGATCATCGGCTCGATGGTGAAGAACATCCCGGGCTCCAGCATCGGGCCGTCCGTTGGCCGTCCGTAATGCAGGACGCTGGGCGGGGCGTGAAACACCCGGCCGAGACCATGGCCGCAGAAGTCGCGGACGACCGAGAACCGCTGTGCCTCGGCGTAGGTCTGGATGGCATGGCCGATGGCGCCCAGGTGGACGCCCGGTTTGACCGCCTCGATCCCCAGCATCATGGCGTCATAGGTCACCTCGACAAGACGCTTCGCCTTCACCGGAACACGGTCACCGACCAGGTACATGCGGCTGGAATCGCCGTGCCAGCCATCCAGGATCACGGTGACGTCGATGTTGACGATTTCGCCTTCTGCCAGCTTCCGGTCGCCTGGAATGCCGTGGCAGACGACATGGTTGATCGACGTGCAGATCGACTTCGGATAGCCCTTGTAGCCAAGGGGTGCCGGGGTCGCGCCGTTGGCGATGGTCATCTCGTGGCAGAGCCGGTCCAGTTCCGCGGTGGTCACGCCCGGCACCACGTGGTCCGTGATCATGTCCAGGATCTCAGCCGCAAGCCGGCCGGCATTGCGCATGCCGTCGAAATCGGCGGGACCGTGCCGGACGATCTGGCGGGCCTCGGCCAACTGCTGCATCTGGAACTCCTTACCGCGTATTGACCCCGCAATCTGATGACGGCGGTCCGTCAGGTCAAGGTTTGGGGCGTCAGCCGTTCACCCGACCGCGGAGACCTTCTCCGGGCTGCATTGCGCGGAGTTCGGTCTGCGCTGCCGCACCAGGGTCTTGAGGGCCGACAGCACTTCCCGCCCGATCGGGTCGATCGCACCGCGGCGCGCGGATTGTTTGGCGGCGCGCAGCGCCTCAACGTGCATTTGGATCGTCTCGATATCGGCGTCCGTGACGCCGTCCATGTGATCGATATGCCGGCAGGCCTGATCGGCGATCTGCTCGATCAGCATGTAGGCAAAGGGTTTGGCGACGGCCTGCAGGTCGTAGAGCTTTTCCTGGATCTGGGTGACGCTCGCCATGACGCGGTCGTCACCGCTGGCGAGGGTCGCCATGTGGTCGCTGATCTGGGGCATCAGATTGTCGAACGCGAGCACGAACTCGGTGGCAAGCGGTTCGATATCGGGGTCCTGCCAGTCGAGGTCGGTGTTGGGTCTTCGCATCGGCATCAGTCCCGCCTGGGCATGGGAAAACTCGGGAGTTCGGATGCGGGGCGAACGCGGCTATCGGAACACGGAAAGCGCCATATACACCGCAGAGGCTTAATGGGCGGTAAATGGGCTGTTATCCGACCACAGGCAGCGGTTTGCGCAGGGTGATGACCGAGGGAGTGATGCTGCAGTCCCAGCACAGCGTCTCGACGCCGGCGGCCATGGCCCGGTCGAAGGCCGCTCCGTAGGTCGGATCGATGTCCCGCGCCAGGGTGAGGCGGTCGCAATCCATGCGCTGGACGCAGAACATCATGACGGCGCGGTGGCCGGCCTCGACCATGGCGGCGAGTTCGTCGAGGTGCTTGGCGCCCCGGCTGGTGACGCTGTCGGGAAACTCCGCCGCCCCCGGATTGGGGCCGTCGGGGCGCCTCAGATGGACGTTCTTCACCTCGACATAGCAGGCTGGCCGCTCGGGATCCTCCAGCAGCATATCGATCCGGCTGTTGGTGCCGTACTTCACCTCGCGGCGCAGGCTGGTGTATCCCGCAAGCTCCGGTATGACGCCACCGGCGATCGCTTCGGCGACGATGGCGTTCGGGTGACCGGTGTTGATCCCGACCAGCCCGCCATCCGCCTCGACCAGCTCGAGGGTGAACGGCAGCTTGCGGTTGGGGTTGGGAGAGCGCGACAGCCAGACCGGCGACTCCGGATCCTTGAGCCCGGTCATCGCCCCCGGATTGGGGCAGTGGACGGTCACCATCTCTCCGCCGGGCAGGTCAATGTCGGCCAGGAACCGCTTGTAGCGCTTGATCAGTCGGCCTGCGATGAGCGGGGTCAACAGGTCCATGGTCGGCGATCCGGGTTCATCCACAGTTGGAGCGGGCGGCACCCCGTTCTATCGTGGCCGAAAAAGATCTCAAGGGAGGGCATGGGTATGGGTATCGCGCCGCACCGCATCGCCGAAGCCTACGGCCGCGACGGATTCATCTGCCCGGTCGACGTCGTCAGCGCGGATGAGGCCGCCGAACTCCGCGCCGATCTCGAGGCTGCGGAGGCGGTTCTGGCTGACACACCGGACCGGCTGGCGCTGCTGCGCTCTTACCCGGACCGGTTGCTGCCGTCCTTCGATCGGCTGATCCGCCACCCGGCGCTGCACGCTGCCGTGACCCCGATCCTGGGGCCCGATCTGATGGTGTGGAGTGCCGGTCTGTTCATCAAGGAGGCGAACTCGCCGAACATCGTCACCTGGCACCAGGACCTGACCTATTGGGGGTTGGACGATACCGCTGAGGTGACGGCCTGGGTCGCGCTGTCGCCCTCGACGGTGGAGAGCGGGTGCATGCGGTTCGTACCCGGCAGCCAGACTCAGAGCCAGGTTGCCCATGTCGACACCTTCGATGCCAACAACCTGCTGTCCCGGGGGCAGGAGATCGCCTTCAAGGTCAATGACAGCGACGCCGTCGATGCGGTGCTGCAGCCGGGCCAGGCCTCGTTGCATCACGGCCATCTGTTTCACGCTTCGGGGCCCAATCGCACCGGCGACCGCCGGATCGGGACCGCGATCCGGTTCATCACCCCCGCTATGAAGCAGCGCAGCGGCGACAAATCGCTGGTGGCTCTGGTCAGCGGTCAGGACCGGTTCGGCCACTTCAAGATCGCCCCCTCGCCGGACGGCAGGTTGAGCGACAGGGATTTAGCGCTGTGCAGTGCGGACGCGGAGATCAAGCGCCGGGTTCTCTACGAAGGGGCCGATGCCTCCAAAGGACAGCGCTACTGAACCGGTGCTTCTGCTCTAAATCTCGGGAACGAGGTCGAGCGGGAAGTCGTCGAGGATTTCGGTTCCGGATTCGGTGACCAGCACCTGGCGCTCGATCTTGATGCCCTCGTGGCCGCCGTCCTCGCCGATATAGGCCTCAACGCACATCACCATGCCGGGCTCGAACAGATAGTCGTAACCGTAGAGTTCCCAGTCCTGCGGGTAGCGCACGCAGGGGAACTCGTCGCACAGCCCGACGCCGTGCATGACCACCGAGTAGCGCTGGCCGATCATGCTGTCGGGCAGGGCATAGCTTCGGGCGCTGAACTCCTCGAAGCTCAGGCCGGGACGCATCAGTTCGATGTTGTGGGCGATCATATCGACCGCGTGGCCGTGCAGCCGCCGCTGTTCATCGGTGGGGGTCCGTCCCGGCGTGATCCAGCTGCGCGACAGGTCGGCGCAGTAGCCGTAGGGCCCGATCAGATCGGTGTCGAAGGCCACAACGTCTCCCGCCTGGATCACTCGGTCTGCGCACTCGGCAAACCAGGGATTGGTCCGCGGCCCGCTCGCCAGCAGCCGGGTCTCGATCCACTCGGCACCGCGGGCGATGCTCTCGCCATGCAGCACGGACCAGAGCTGGTTCTCGGTCATGCCCGGTTCCAGCGCGTGCCACATCGCCGCCATCGATCGCTCCGTCGCATGGATCGCCCGGCGCATGGCGACAATCTCTTCCCGGTGCTTGATCTTGCGGGCCTCGTCGCACAGCCGCAGGGCCGGCACGATCTCGATGCCTTCAGCCTCCAGGGCCGCGGCGCCGACCGGATCCAGGACGTCTACGGCCAGGCGCCGGGAGCCGCCGCCATGGGCGCGCACCAGATCGGCGATCTCCCGCGCCCACAGGGCCGCGATCTCGGGTTCCCGGGGGCCCGCCATCATGTGCATGTAGCTGAGCGCGGGCCGGCGCTCCGAGATCAGCGGCAGATGGTCCGACAGGTGCTCGCAACCGTGGAAGTCCCACAGGATTGCCGGCCCCTCGGTGGCGACGAAGCCGTAGCGCACCGCGTTGTGCATGCACCAGATCTGCATGTTGGTGGCGTCGAGCGCATAGCGCAGGTTCATCATGTCGCCGAGCAGAATGCCGCTGACGTCTTCGGCCTTGAGGTGGGCCCGCAGCCGGTCCAGCCGGTAGCCGCGGATCAGATCCATGTCCGGCGCCCGCAGCCCGGCCTCCGCCCATTCGGCTTCGGCGGGATTGCCGTCGGTGCGGAGCGTGTGGGCGGCCGCACGGCGGGACGGATCGATCCGGCGGCTGTGGGGCATCACGTTCATGAAAAAGGGACCCGGCGCAATTGCGACGCCGGCAGCCTGCGGTGCGGAGGCCCTTTCGTCTCGCCCGTTTGCGACCAAAGCAGTCTTGACACGTCACCAGCGGACTCTATGCCTTGCGAAAGGACCGTCCGACACCACGCACCGAGCGTTACCCATGGCCGATCAAACCGTCACCGCCGCGATGCTGATCATCGGCAACGAGATCCTGTCCGGCCGGACCAAGGACAAGAATGTCGGCTTCCTGGCCGATGAACTGACGACGATGGGTATCCAGCTGTCGGAGGTCCGGATCGTGCGCGACGACGAGGCCGCGATCGTCGACGCGGCCTGGGCGCTGTCCGAACGCTACACCTATGTGTTTACCTCGGGCGGTATCGGCCCGACCCATGACGACATCACCACCGCCTGCATCGCCAAGGCTTTCGGCGTCGCGGTCGAACGCAATCCGGAGGCGATGCGGCGGTTGACCGCGCATTACGCCGACAGCGGGATCGAGTTCAACGAAGCCCGCCAGAAGATGGCCGATATCCCGGTCGGGGCGGAGCTGATCGACAATCCGGTCTCGGCGGCCCCCGGGTTCATCCTCGGCAACGTTCACGTCCTGGCCGGTGTGCCGCGAATCCTGCAGGGCATGGTGGCCGGGCTGAAGCCGCGCCTGACAGGCGGCGCCAAGGTGCTGTCCCGTACCGTCGGCTGCACCATCGGCGAGGGGACGGTCGCCGCCGGCCTCGGCAAGATCCAGTCGACCTATCCCGAGATCGAGATCGGCAGTTACCCGTATTTCCGCGCCGGCGCCTTCGGCACCAGCCTTGTCTTGCGGGCCACGGATTCTGACCGGCTGGATGCGGCGGCCGAGGCGGTGCGGGAGCTGGTCCGCTCGTTCGGGGTTGAGCCGATCGATATCGATCACGGAGCAGACGCGAAAGAGGGGGCGGATGCGTCGGCGGAAGGTGCGGCGTGACCCTGGTCTCGGTCGAGCGCCATGATGCTGCCGCGCGGATCAGCCTGAGCCGGCCGGAAAAGCGCAACGCGATCTCGACGGCGCTGGCGGCCGACTTGCGGACCGCCTTCGAGACGCTGGCCGAGGACCCGGATCTGCGGGTCGTGGTGCTGTCCGGTGACGGCCCGAGTTTCTGCGCGGGCGCGGATATCGGCGAACTCGCCCATCTGACCCCGGAAACGGCGGAAACTTTCATTCGCAGTCTGCATGAAGCCATCGCGGCGGTGATGGCGTGCCCGGTGCCGGTGATTGCGGCGATCCGCGGCGCCTGCGTCGGCGCCGGGCTTGAGCTGGCGGCCGGATGCGATCTCCGCCTCGCCGTTTTTGACGCGCGGTTCTCGATGCCGGAAGTTCAGGTCGGCATCCCATCGGTCATAGAAGCCGCCCTTCTGCCGCGCCTGCTGGGGCGCGGCCGGGCGGCACGACTGGTGCTGACCGGCGAAACCATCGATGCCGCCACCGCTGCCCGGTGGGGCTTGGTGGAGGAGGTCGTCGAAGACGATCGGGTCCTGTTTCGGGCCGGGGCAATGGCGGCGGAAATCGCCAGCGCCGACCCGGCCGCCATCCGTGCCCAGAAGCGGCTGATCAGAGCGTGGGACGACCTGCCCCTGGCGGAAGCGATCGAGGTCAGTGTCGCGGCCTTCGCGGAGAGCTACCGGACCGACACCCCGCGGCAACGGATCGCCGCCGCCCGCGGAGGCCGGTGATGGCCCCGGTGCGAGCGGTCGCTGTTCTCGCCGTGCTGGCCATGCTCGGGCTGGCCCGGCCCGGTGCGGCCGCCGCCGACGGGATCGAGGGGATCTGGGGGGTCGACCGCAACGGCAGCCCGAACTGTTCGGTCCTGGTGATGGTGCTGCGCGCCGGCGGTTACACCAAAGCGATGCTCGATATCGGCACCACCAAAGGCCTGCGCGACAGCATTGCCGGGACCTCGACCTATACGCTGGTCGGTGACCGCCTCGAGATCGCCCGGTCCCTGTCGCTGGCCCGCCCGGAACCGGCCCAGGTTTTCCGCTGGGATCCGATCTCCGACATCCTGCGCCGGGAACGCCCGGAACCCTATCTCACCTATCGGCGCTGCCCGGACCGGCCGCTCAATCCGATGGAGCGCTAGAGCAGATCCGTGTCAGATGGAATCGCCATCGGCGATCCATCAGACCGGTGAATCAGCTCTAACTCTGTGATTTAGATCGGATTCACACGTTTTGTCGGAAACCAGAGAGCTTCCGACAAAACGTGATCCGATCTAGTGGTGCGATCCGAACGGATGAGTCCCATCCGTTCGGTGAATCGCCCCACCACGTAATTGAATATGTGGGCTGATTCACGAAACGTATGGGTGCCAAACGTTTCGATCAGACCACTACCGAGTCCTGGTCGCGTCAGAAGTCGACCGTTGATCCCGTCTGGTCGATCAGCGTGCCGGAGCGGTCCGGGGTCAGGCGGTCGATCACCCGCAGCAGATCGGCCGCCGCCACTGCGGGCGGGCGGACGTCCAGGCCGGTCTTGGCGAACGGTGCCGACAGGCGCGTGTCGACGGTTCCCGGATGCAAGGCGACGCAGAGTGCCTCGCTGCGCGTGCGTGCAAGTTCAATCGCGGCACACCGCACCAGCTGATTGAGCGCGGCCTTGGAGGCCCGGTAGGCATGCCATCCGCCGATCCGGTTGTCGGAGATCGAGCCGACACGCGCCGACAGGGTGGCGAACACGGATTTGCCGCGGCGCGGCAGCAGCGGCAGCAGGTGTTTCATCAGCAGGGCCGGGCCGGTGGCGTTGAGCGCGAACGCCTGGGCGAGATGGGCAGGGTCGAGCTGGCGCCAGGACTTCTCCGGCTGAAACCCGCCCCCATGAAGAAAGCCGGTGGCATCGATGATCAGGCGGGGCGGCGCGTCCTGCGCCGAAAGATGGTCTGCCAGGCGGGCAATCGAGTGCTCATCGATCAGGTCGACAGATACATCGGCAGTGCGGCCGGCGCGCACGACCGGCGGAAAATGCCCGGACGCATCGATCGCGTCAGCGATGGCGGCACCGATGCCGCCGGTTGCGCCGATCACCACGGCCCCGGCCGGCGAGGGAAACGAAGCGAGCATGGGGGAGCGACGGTTGTTCCAAGGAAGAACGGAGGTGGTCCTGCCACGACCCGGGTCAAGCCGTCGCGGTCGCCGGACCCGGGCGGTCGCGGCATTCTGGACGTTAACCAAGTTTTAGCCGACGGGCTCGAAACTCACGGTCAGAACACACCACCCCGCTGCCTCAGCGACGCGTATCCAGAACGGAGCTGTCGCGATCCTGCGCCGGGGTGGTTTTCTTTTGAGCTCCGTGAGCAGAGCCCGCCGGAACAGGGCGCGTGTGGGTCCGGTGTGCAAGATGATGGTGGAGGTCTCGAAGGAAGGTTCCAGTCGGTCCTCCTACGCTACGGCTTCGGACGACACTCCTTCGCCCTGGGTCGGATTCCGGATGGCGCGCCACCCGAAGCCCGCAGGGCGAAGGGTGGTGGCCCCGGGGGGACTCGAACCCCCACGCCCGAAGGCTCGCGATTTTAAGTCGCGTGCGTCTGCCAGTTCCGCCACGGGGCCGCCGGAGCGTGGAGAGACTCCTAGACCATTTTATCCACGCGCTGCCAGATCGCTGTGAACCAGCCCGGCCAGCCGGGCCCCATCATCAGGGTGTGCGGCGCGTCGGCGAGATAGAGATGGTCGGCGCCGATGAGGTCGGCGATCGCGCGGTCCTGGCCCGGCGGATGGCGCTCCGGATCGTCGCGCCCGCCTTCGACGACCAGGCTCGGGATGCCGGTGAGGGCGGCCGGATCGACGGGCACGCGCAGGTCGTAGCGCTCGTTCAGCATCCGGGGGCTTTCGGCACACAGCTTGGCGGCGAAGGTCTCGGCGTCGGCGTCGTCGAGATGCGGGGCGTAGCGAGCTCGGGCGACTGCCGGCGACGGGGGTGGGACGACGGCACCGTCCGGCACGGTTGCGACCGGGCGGGCGCCGGCCAGATTGCCGGGCGGCGACGGCGCCAGCAGCAGCAACCCGGTAACGCTGCGGCGCGCGGCGGCCAGCAGGACAATCAGGCCGCCCATGGAATGACCGACCAGAAGCGGCGGTTCGCCGATGGTGTCGATCGCCGCCGCCACGTCGTCGGCCATATCGCCGAAGCCCGTGTCGACGAAATCGGGGGGTGGTTCCAGCCCGCCATGGCCGCGCAGGTCGATCGCGTGGACGCTGTGACCGCTCTCGACGAGGCGGTTGACCCAGGCGTCCCAGCACCACGCACCGTGATAGCCGCCATGGACCAGCAGCACTGGCGGTCGCGGCGCTTTCGGGTCGACCGCGAAAGTCGAGTGCAGCCGGGCCGGGCCCAGCATGGCGACGGTAGTCACCGGATCCCCCGGGCGCACATGGCGGGTTTGGCTACTCCGCGGCGTCCGCCTTGGCCGCCCCGTAGACCGGCATGCGCCACTCCGGATGGGCGCCGCTTGTGCCGTGGCAGACATCGAAATAGGTCTGCTGCAGGCGTTCGGTGATCGGCCCGACCGCGCCGGTGCCGACGGCGAGCTTGTCGATCGAGGTGATCGGCGTCACCTCCCAGGCGGTGCCGCAGAAGAACGCCTCGTCGGCGGCCACCAGCTCCGAGCGGTCGATATCCCGCTCGACCGCTGGGGTCCCCATCTCCTCGAGCAGCTGCAGGACGGTGGCGCGGGTGATGCTCTCCAGAATGTCGCTCGAGGTGTGCGGGGTGATCGGCACGCCGTCGCGGACCATGAAGAAGCACATGCCGGGGCCCTCGGAGACCTTGCCGCGGCTGTTCAGGAAGATCGCCGTGTCGTAACCGTCGCCGACCGCCTGCAGGGTCGCCAGGCGCCCGTTCTGGTAGTTGGCGTTGACCTTGGCGCGCATCGGCATGGCGTTGTCCGGTACCCGCATCCAGGAGCTCACCTGAGCCGAGATCCCCTGGGTGATCTTGGCCGACCGGGGGCGTTCGTGGGCGGTGATGGCAAGGCCGATCGGGCCGGTCACGTTCTGGCCGCCGCGGCCGGCGATGTAGGCGGTGGTCATGATGTGGACGTTCTCGCCGCGGAACCCGTTGGCCCGGATGAGCTCAAGCGTCTTCTCCGCGACCGCCTCCGGTGCGATCACTTCATCGTAGCGCATGAAACGCTGGGAAAAGACCAGACGGTTCATGTGCTCCGCCATGCGGAACAGGTACATCTCCTGGTCGGCCTCGTTCCAGTATCCGCGCAGGCCTTCGAAGACCGCCGAGCCGAATTTGAAGGCGGCGGAGTCAACGTGAACGCGGCCCTCGTCCCAGGGCACGATCCGGTCATCCATGAACACAAACTGCGGGGTCGACATGGCGGGGTTCCTCAATGCTCTCTGCAAGTCTTTGCGGCCGCGACAGGAGCCGGTGACGGCGCCAAGCTAGGCTTTCTCGGCGCCCGGGCCAAGTGGGCAGCACGCGGAAGGGGCGGCTACCTGCCGAGCATGGCCGCCATGCCCTTCTGGCGCAGCGCTTCGGCCTTCTCCGATCCCTCAATCAGTTCGACCAGTCGCACGGTGCAGAACAGATCGGTGGAGGATACGGCGGCATCGTTGGCTTCGAGCCGCTTCAGCAGGCCTTCGGAGCGCTGACCGAGATCGCCGCCGATCGACTTCAGGGCGCCGTCGATCTCCGCCTCCAGGCCGACATCGCCGGCGTATTGACGGCAGAGGCGCAGCGAGACGATCTGATCCTCGACGGCGCGGAACCTGTCCCGGGACTCCTGGGCCGATCCGGCCGCCTGGTCGAGTGCGGCGATCGCGTCGCGGGCTTTCGGCGCAGCTCCGCTCACCACGGTCTCGCGCGCGATCCGACCGAGCTCGGCCTTGACCCGCTCGATCTGCCGAGCCACGCCGCGGCCGCCGCCCCCGGCGGCGGCCGCCTCGCGTTCCAAAGTCTTGAGTTCCTTGCCGAGCGCGCGGGCGACGGCGACCGGATCCTCACGCTGCTGTTCGGTCTCGGTGCGGACGTCGACCAGCCTGTCCTCGCGTTGGCTGGCAACCGCTTCGCCGACCTGGGAGGACGCCGAGCCGACAAGATCGCCGACGCCTTCGGCCACCAGTCGCTCGATCAGATGCGGCAGCATCGCCGGCGATTTCAGCCGGGCCATGAGAATCATCACCAGGGTCGGCAGGCCGCCGCGATCGATCGCCGCCGTCCGGGTCAGGGCCTCGACGATCGCCGCCAGGCCGTCGCCGTCGACCTCCGCGATCGGCGGTGCGGGCAAGGTACGGCACATCGTGGTGACGGGCCCGGCAATGGCCAGCGCGGTGATGACGTCGTCGAGCGCTGCCAGCATGTTGGCGTCGCCGAGCCGGTCCTGCAGAGCCTTGCGTCCGCCCTTTTCCCGCGCCGCCGCGTCACGGCGCTCGACAAGCGCGCGATGGGCCGCCGCCCAGAGCGGCTTGCCAACCGCGTCGACCGCAGCCGCGTCCTCGCTGTCCAGGGCTTTTGCGGCTTCTGTGGCCTGGGCGATCTCGGCTTCAAGCGCGCTCTCGACGAGCGTCCAGATCGGGGCGATCGACGCTCGGGGAATTCGACCCATGGCCTTGCGCGGCGTCTTCGGGTCGTACAGCAGGTCCTGGAAAGGGCGGCAGAACAGGCGAAGTGGGGTGTAGCGGCGCGGCGGCCTGGCCAGGCGGAGGCGCGGACGCATCTGCGCCAACATCACAAGGGCGGCGGCGCGCTGGTTATCCCGCAGGCGGCGGGTCTCCAGTGTCGTGACGAGCTGGTCGAACTCCCGTTCGGGAATGTCGAACAGTTTTTCGGCCAGGCTGTCCAGCGGACTTGCGGTCACCCTACGCCTCCTCGCGCATGGCCTTGGCCCGGCGTTGCTCGACCCGCAGCAGCAGTTCGAAATCGGTCTCTCCCGATTGCCAGTTCTGCATCGGTTTGACGAACTTGCGCATGGCGCTCTCGATGTCGCCCCAGGCCCTGCCCTTCTGGGCCTCGAGTTCCTTGGTCGGCACCAGCGGCAGCATCCGCACGATCTCTTCCAGGGTCTCCACCTGTTCGTGGATTGCCGCCTCGACCACACCCTCCCAGAGACCGATGACATGCTCCCAGCCGTCCAGCAACCAGGCGGTCCGGGCCATCAGCGACCGGATCTCACGCGAGGCGGTCTGCCATCGGCCCAGAACGTCGGCCAGATCGTTGGCGTGATCATCGATCTCTCCGATCAGTTGCTGGCCGACGTCGATGGTCAACGCGGCGACGTCGGCGGTCAGGAAGGACAGCCCGTCAGGGTCGGCGTTCGAACGGCGGCCCCAGGTGGTCAGGTTCATCCTGAACGACTTGAGCCGGGTCATCAGGCGTCGCAGACGGCATTCGTGCGGCATTGAGGCGATACCGACCGGAGCGATCATGTCCGACCAGCTCTCCAGGTCCTTGTAGAGTTGCTCGGCGGAGACGTTCAGGCCCTCGGCAATGCCGGCGATGATCTGGCGCACCTTGCGCTGACCGGCCGACGAGGTCAGATCGGCCACCGAGAGTTTGACCTTGTCCTTGGACAGGCGGTTCACGGCAGCGTTGATCAGGTAGTAGTTCGCCAGCAGACGCTCGTTCTCTTCCTGCTGGATCGCGGCTTCGGCCGCGTCGATCCCGTCCGGTCCGGTCAGTCCGGTCATCGCGATCTCGTGGGCGCAGCGCCGCATCTCTCCGGGAGTCTTGGCCTTGCGGGTCTCGATCAGCTAATGGAAGGCGCGGTCGTGAACCGTCATCCGGAACACATCGCGTACCGAGGCCCAGCCGATGATGTAGACTCCGCTGCTGCCGGACAGACCGGGCACGATGATTTCCAGTCCGTCCTTGCCGTCGGACCGGGCCCGCGCATAGGCCAGCATCGGCGTGGTGAACGGCACGACCACGCCGCGTTCCTCGAAGGTCGATGGCCAGTACTTGGTATTCAGATGGCCCGGCTGCTCGTCCTGAGACTGCGTTGCAGCCGCCCCGTCCGCCGATTTGCTCATGCCGCAGATCCAAACGCTACCGATCCCCGGAACTTGGCCGAAATCGACCGCCTGCGCATCTATTATGTGCCCGGTTTCAGCCGCCGCCAGCCGGTTTCGGCAGGCCTCCCAGGGTGCGGAATTGCTTCAGGTATGCGCGCTTGGCGTCGTCGGGTGCCGCCGGTTCGATGGTGATGTGGCGGGCGAGGCGCGGCGTGCCGAAGAACTTGCGGGCCTCGACCGGGTCAAAACCGGCGATCTGGGTCGCCTCCAGATAGGCGGCGATCCGGTCGGCGCGCTTGATCAGGGCTTCGACGGTGGCCGGAAGGGTTGCCGGCAGCCCGAACCGGAGGTGGATGGCGCCCATCAGGCGGCGGTCGATCTCCTTGTAGTCGGCCCCGATGATGGCCTTGACCGGTGTGATCATGTCGCCGATCACGTATTCCGGGCCGTCATGCAGCAGGGCCGCAAGCCGCCACTTTCGGGGCAGGTTGGATCGGATGACGGTGACGATCTGTTCGACCAGGATCGAGTGCTGGGCCACCGAGTAGGCCCATTTGCCGGCGGTCTGTCCGTTCCACCGCGCGACGCGGGACAGGCCATGGGCGATGTCTTCGATTTCGACGTCGAAGGGGGACGGATCGGCGAGATCCAGACGCCTGCCGCTCAACATCCGCTGCCAGGCGCGGGGCGGCTCGGCCGCACGGGCCCGGCTCATCGATGCAGTCTTCGATCTTCGGAATTGTCGGAGCGGCGGCGCCACCACATCCAGATGCCCACACCTGCCAGCGGCCCGGCGGCAATCAGCACGCGGGTCGCGATCGCCGTATTGATCTGGCCGATATACTCCACATCGAACAGGCCCTCGCAGCGTTCACGCGCTTCCGCATCATAGTATCGCGTTGCGCAGCCACGCTTGCCGGCAGCACGCTCCTGGGCGATGACCCTGACTGTGTCGGGCCAGTTGGATGAAAATGTCGCGGCCATAGCGAGACCCCACAGTACCGAAACCACCACGGCCACAGACAGCACTATGGAAGCACCCGTGCGGGTCATACATTTCACATAGCGATTGCAGCGGGATTCGGCAATGGTGAGGTGCCGGCGTGGGGTTGACCGCCTCCAACGGGCGCACCATGGTCTAGCCCGCCATTCGGACCCAAATCATGACCACAGCTTCACCCACCGTCGACCCGGACGCCGGTTCCTTTCGCGATGACGTCAAAGTCATTTCGCTGATCGGCGTCGCGCATTTCTTCAGCCATTTCTACATCCTGCTGCTGCCGCCGCTGTTTCCGATCCTGAAGGCGGTGTTCGCGGTGTCCTATGTCGAGCTTGGGTTGATCATCACCGTGTTCTCGGCGGCGACCGGAATCAGCCAGATCCCGCTCGGCTATCTCGTCGACCGGGTCGGCGCGAAGTGGATCCTGATCGGCGGCCTGGCGCTGCACGGCCTCGCGTTCGTGCTGATCGGGGTCACCGGCGACTACTGGAGCGTGCTGGTGCTGATGGTCGTCGCGGGCATCGCCAACGGGGTTTACCACCCGGCCGACTACGCGATCCTGTCGGCCTCGGTCTCCGAGAAGCGGATGGGGCGGGCGTTCTCGCTGCACACCTTCACCGGATTCGCCGGCTTCGCGGTCGTCCCGACCACGATCATCGCGCTGGAGAGCGTTTTCGGCTGGCGCCTGGGTGTCGCCCTGTGCGGTGTCGCCGGCATGATCGCGGCGCTCATGCTGATCGTGTTCGGCAGACGCCTGCGGCACACGCCGGGTGCCGACAAGCGCAACAAGACGGCCAAGGCGGGCGACGGCGAGGTCGGCCTGTCGATCATGCTGAACCCTGCGATCCTCATGTGCCTCGCCTTCTTTCTGCTGCTGGCCTTGAGTTCGGGCGGGATCAACAACTTCCTGGTGTCGGCGTTGAACGCGCTGCACGGAACGCCGATCGCCTCGGCGACCGCGGGCCTGACCGGCTACCTGGTCGGATCGACGCTCGGCATTCTGGCAGGCGGAGTCATCGCCGACCGGACCCGACACCACAACCGGGTCGCGGCGACCTGCTCCCTGCTGACCGCGATCGCGGTCTTCATCGTCGGGTCGACGGTCCTGCCGCTCTGGGCCCTGATCGCCCTGATGACCGTTCAGGGGCTGACCCACGGCATCATCATGCCGAGCCGCGATATGATCGTGCGCTCGGTCACGCCGACAGGCTCGATGGGCAAGGTGTTCGGCTTCGTGTCGACCGGATTCAGCCTCGGCGGGATCTTCGCGCCGCTGCTGTTCGGGTTCCTGCTGGATCAGGGCGAGCCGAGCCTGGTGTTCCACGTGATCGCGGGCTTCATGCTGATCTCGCTGGTCACCGTCTTCTCGGTTGGCCGACGCAAGACAGCGGGCTGAGGCCCCGGTCTCGGCCTCGCGGCCGAACCGGGATGACGGGCAACTGTCGTCATCCCCCCCGGATTAAATCCGGGGGGAGCCCGCACTCCGATGCGGGCGACGGCCGGGACCCCGCGGTCTACGAACCCTTCGCCAACTGGGTCTCGCGGTGGATGACGTAGAGGCCGCTGGCGACGACGATGCTGCCGCCGGCGACGACCCAAATGTCCGGCACGTCGCCGAAGACCAGATAACCCCAGAACGCGGCGAAGATGATCTGGGCGTACTGGAACGGCGCCAGGGTGGCGGTGGTGGCGATCTTGTAAGCCTGGATCAGGATCAGGTGGGAGATGCCGCCGAGCGCGCCCATCACCGCCATCCACCCGACCTGGGTCCAGGTGGGGGTCTGCCAGAAGAACGGCAGCAGCAGCGAGGTGCCGAGTGTGCCCATCAGCGCCGTGTAGAACAGCATGGCCAGCGTGTCTTCGGTCTTGGTCAGCATCCGGGTGACGATCACGAAGATGGCGAAAACGAAGGCCAGGAACACCATCAGCCCGTAGGCCCAATGCACCTCGGCGAAGCCCGGGCGCACGATGACCAGGACACCGATGAAACCGACCACGACGGCGGCCCAGCGTCGCGGCCCGACCCGTTCTCCCAGGATCGGAATCGAGAGAGCGACCACGAACAGGGGGGCGACGAAGCCGATCGCCACCGCGTCCGCCAGCGGGATGTAGGTGATGGCGGTGAAGAAGCTGAGCGTGGCGATTAGCAGCAGCACCCCGCGCAGCAGGGTCAGGCCGACGCGGCGCACCCGCAGCAGCGGCATCAGCCGGGTTCCGGGGAACAGCACCAGCATGAACCCGAGATGAAAGGCATACCGGCCCCATGCCACCATCGGCACCGGCAACTGCTGGCCCAGATGTTTGGCCACCGTGTCCATGGTCGCGAACAGAAGTTCGGCGACGACCAGCAGCACGATCCCACGGAGCGCGTTCTCCGAAACATCCTGGGAGGCGGTCGCGTTCGGAGATAAAGGCGGCGGCGGGGAGGGTTCGGGCATGGCCCGGACCGTGACACACGCTTGCCGCATTGGGAATTGAGGATTGCGCCCTTCCTCAGCGTCGGCGAAGCGGCTAGAACGTCGGCGGGGTGAAGATGGACCAACGCCCTTTCCGGCCAAGGATGATCCGAAGATGAGCCTGTACGACAGCGAGCGGCGGTACCGTCGGCGTATGTGGGGCGGGATGATGCGCTTCCTGGTGTTCGCCGGCATCGTCTTCGCGACAGGCATGGTCGCCTACAACTTCGGAGCTGAGGATCTGGCCAGTGCGCGGCGCCAGCAGCAGGAGCTGCTGCTGGAGATCGAACAGGCGCGCAGCGCGGTCGAGCAGGAGGCTGCAAATCTTCGGGTGGCGGTCGAGAAGGCCCGCCTCGATGTCGCGGAGTGGGAACGCCGGTATGGACGCGATGTCCCGACCGGCGAACGCGAGCGGTTGCTGTCCCTGGTTGATGAGCGTCTTGCCGCCGGCCTCGACCCCGAACGCCTCGCCTTTCTGATCACCGCCGCCGAGGAGCGGCGCGACTGCGAAGCGGTCGAGACCAAGCGCTTCCTGGTGAAGACCCCGCTGTACGACGGTCCCAACACGAGCGTGTCCTTCGCCGGTGAGGCGGTGACCATCACGGCGATCGGGGAGTCGGAACGGACCGAGGCCGGCCTTCCGCAGGCCTGGTACGATCCGATCAAACCCGTGACCCTGACTTTGACCCGGATCGACGGCGAAGCCGTTGACGTTTCGGGACTCCTGCCGCTGCAGCGGTCGGTGATCCAGGGTGACTACGAACACCACTTCATGGTGCAGGTGGGCGCGCGGGGCTTTGCCGAGGTGACGGCCGAGCGCTGCGCCTATCCATGACCGGCGCTTCAGCAGCGGCTCCGGCGCATGCGCTGACCGCGGCGCAGATCCGCTGGACCCTGGTCGCCCACTACACCTCGTCGATGACCATCGGGCTCGCGGTCGGCGGCATTGTCCCGCTGATCGCCGTGACGCTGGAGGCGCGGGAGGTCGACTCCGTCGTCATCGGTATCAACTCCGCCATGACCTCGGTCGGCGTGTTGGCGGTGGCGCCCTTCGCGCCGGCGATCGTGCGCCGTATCGGGGCCAGTGTCGGCATCGTCCTCGGCCTGATGATCTGCTCGGCCAGCGTCCTGGCCATGGCTTTCGTCGAGAATATCTGGCTCTGGCTGATGCTGCGGTTCCTGATCGGGGCCGGGGTGTCTATCCAGTGGGTGGTCAGTGAAACCTGGATGAACGCCATCACCCATGAGCGTCAGCGCGGCATGGTGATGGCGCTCTACGTCACCTCGATCGCCGCCGGTTTTGCCCTCGGACCGATCATGCTGACCCTGATCGGAACCGAGGGGGTGCTGCCATTTGCCGCCGTCGCCGCCGTGGTCGCGCTGACCGCCGTGCCGATGATCCCGATCCGGCGCCTGGTGCCGCCGCTCGCGTTGGATACCCGGGGCAGCGTGCTAAGGCTGATGCGTGACGCCCCGACGATCTTCGGGGCGGTGATGGCGGTCGGCCTCGTCGACGCCGCCTTCTTTACCTTCCTGCCGCTCTACGGACTGCGGATCGGGATGGCGGAAGATCAGGCGATCACTCTGTTGTCGGTGGTGTTCGCCGGCAATCTCTTCCTGCAGATCCCGCTCGGCTGGATCGCCGATCGGGTGAACCGGCGCGGCCTCCTGCTCGTGCTGGGCTGCATCTGCGTGGTCTGTCCACCGATCGCCGCCACGGTGATCGGGACAGCTTCCGCGCTGGCCTATCCGATCCTGTTCATCTGGGGGGGCGCCAGTTTCGGTCTGTATACCGTCGGGGTCACGATGCTGGGCGAGCGCTACCTCGGCGGCGAACTGGCGGCGGCCAACGCCGCCTTCGTGATGACCTTCGAACTGGCTAACCTGATCGGCCCGCCGTTGGCCGGTTGGTCGATCGAGGCCTGGGCGCCGACCGGGCTGATGGCCTACATGACGATCGTGCCGATCGGCTTTGTCGCCATCACCGTGCTGCGTGGCTGGATCCGAAGACGGGGCGTGTCATGATGGGGCCTGTCGCGACATCTTGGGGAGAGCGCCATGGAACCCCTCGCGGATGCCAGCCATCTCTACGAGGTCGACTTTCGAGCCCGGCACCTTGAGCGTCCCGGATTTCGCATCGCCGAGATCCGGTTGACATCGACCCAACAGGTTCCCTGGCACACGCATACGCGGATCAAGGACACCTTCTACGTCCTCGAAGGACGGTTGAGGATCCACCTCCAGGACCCGAAAGAGAGCGTGGACCTGGCGCCGAGCGAGACCTTCGCCGTGGCGGCGGGACGCCCGCATCTCGTGGTCAATCCGGACGAGGCACCGGTGACCTTCCTGATCCTCCAGGGGGTGGGCGAGTACGACTACGTACCGCTGGTTTAGAGCGAAATCCACCGATCAGATCGGTCCGATCTGATCGGATCAGGCTCTAGTGGTGACGACCGTCAGGGCAGCGGGCCGCGGGCCTGGCAGAACTGTTCCTTTGCCTTGATCGGGCGGCAGAAGTCGTTGGCCGCCGCCCGCGTCGGGAAACCGGCCGCCATCAGCCGCACGAAGGTGCCGCGGCCGTTACCCGGGTCGAATTCGCTGGTCACCAGTCGCTTGCTCCCCAGCTCCGGGAACTTCTTCTTGAGCACGTCCCAGCCCCGCTGCGCGCCGCGCTGCGAGCGGTAGGAGGTCAGGTGCACGGCCCAGGGCCCGCCGGCCGACGAACCGCTGCCTGCCGAGCCGCCGCCCGCCGACGCGTCGGCGGCCATCGGCTTGCCATCCTCCGGCACCATGTTCGCCACCTTCTCCAGGCGCGTGACCACGTCCTCGAGCCGTGTGATCAGCGTGTTGGCCCGGCTCATATCGCCCGCCTCCATCATCTGATCCGATTTCTCGTCTGCCATGGCCGGATCGGCCATCGTGTCGCTTGCCATCGGCATGGCGGCCACCGGGGCGATCGGCTGGGCCGATGTCGGACCCGAAACCGGGTTCGGTGACTGCGCCACCGCCGCCGGCAGGTCACGGGTGCGATCGTTGGCCAGGGTAACGGACAGCAGCTCCTTGCGGCTGATCGTTCCGCCGAAGTCCCTCAGTCTCAGGACGAAGTTCTGAACGGTCGGCGAATAGTAGTAGGTATCGAGGAAGTCCTTGCGCTGGCAGTCGATCCGGAACGTCGTGAACAGGCCGGCGGGGACCTCGACATCCTCCTGACCCGAAACCACACAGCGATGCTCTTCCTGCCACCCTTCCGGCAGGTTTTCGGACGACCCGCGCACCGAATAGGCGACGATGTTGCCTTCGCGCAGCGGGAACAGCTGATCAGGCGATCCGGTGATCGACTGCTGGCCGCGACCGAGCTCGGGATGGGACGACCAGCGGAGTTGCGGGGTGACCAGTGCCGTGTCCTTGGTCCAGATCAGGCCGCTGTCATTGGTCCAGACCACCCGGTCGGGTGCGACCGAGACGACCTGCTCCTGGGTGGTCAGGCCGTTGTCGTTGTAGACGAACGAATCGCCCGGGGCATAGACCGGTGCCGGTGCGGGCGGCAAGCGGTCCGACGGCGGAGCACCGGTGGTGAAAACAGTCCCGAGGCTCTCGGTGAGTTCGCCGATCGATGTACAGCCGCACAGCAGACCCGCCAACAGGGCCAGGGCGAGAAGCGGACGGCGGTGCGCCATGCGGGGCGGCCTCATGTGATCGGCGGATCGTCGTCGGACGCGAGAATCACCAAGAATCATCAAGATTTTGCGGTTGGTGTCAAGAAAACCGCAAGATTAGCCCATTGAAGCCGTCAACTGGACGCTGTCCCTGCTGCACAGGGTAGACTGTCCGTCGAGCCTGCCAGGCTGCTGCATTGACCGGGCGTTGGCGAGCCGCCAAGCTTGACCTTCTTTTTCGGCCCAACCCGACATTTCAGGAGGACGCCATGGCGCTTGCGATGGAGACGGATGTGCCCTGCGTGCGCGAGATGGTCAGCGAGGAGGAATGGCAGATCCGGGTCGACCTGGCGGCCTTCTACCGTCTGGCGGCGCATTTCGGCTGGACCGATTCGGTCTACACCCACATCTCCGCCCGGCTCCCGGGCGAGGAGGACCACTTCCTGCTGAACCCCTACGGCTACATGTTCGAGGAGGTGACGGCGTCGTCCCTGGTGAAGATCGACACCGAGGGGCGGACCGTCATGGACACGCCGTTCGAGGTCAACGGCGCGGGCTTCACCATTCACTCGGCCGTTCACATGGCCCGCCCGGAAGTCGCCTGCGTCGCCCACACCCACACCCGCGCGGGCATGGCGGTGGCGGCGCAGCAGAGTGGTCTGCTGCCGATCACCCAGAACGCCATGATGTTCTACGGTGACCATCTGGCCTATCACGACTACGAGGGCATCGCCTTCGATCTCGACGAGCGGACCCGGCTGCAGGCCGATCTCGGCGACCGATACGCCATGATCCTGCGCAATCACGGACTGCTGGCCTGCGGGCGGACGATCGGCGAGGCCTTCGAAATCCTGCACAATCTCGAGGCGTCCTGCGCCGCCCAGATCGATGCCCAGTCCGGCGGCCCCCTGACGATCCCGAACCCTGAGGTCTGTACCCATACCGCCGACCAGTTCTGGTCCGGCAATGAGCCTTTCGGCGAGCGCGCGTGGCCGGCGATGCGCCGGCTGATCGATCGCCACAATCCGGGTTACGACGTCTGAGCGGGAGCACGTCATGGCGCAGATCGAGGCCGACACGGTCCTGACCGGCGGGCGGGTGTTCCTCGGTCCCGGTTTGGGGTTTGCCGAAGCCGTCGCGCTCTGGGGCGGGCGGGTGCTGGCCACCGGAACCGCGCAGGAGGTCGAGCCCCTGGTCGGGGCCGGCACGACCCGTATCGATCTTGCCGGTCGGCTGGCCATCCCCGGGTTGAACGATGCCCATCAGCACATGATGTCGGTCGGCATGGGACTGTTCGAGGTGAACCTGAAGCGTGAGGACATCACGTCGGTGTCCGACGTCCTGGCGGCGATCAAGTCCCGGGTGGGCGAAACCGCCCCGGGCCATTGGGTTCTGGGCCGCGGGTACGACCACTTCAATCTGGCGGAGAAGCGGCATCCGCTGCGCGAGGAACTCGACCTGGTGGCGCCGGACAACCCGGTCTACATCAAACGGACCTGCGGTCACATGGGGGTCGCGAACTCCAAGGCCCTGGAACTGGCCGAGGTGCGCGAAGGCGTTGCCCAGCCGGCGGGTGGCCATGTCGAAGCCCAGAACGGCAAGCTGACGGGCCTGATGCAGGAGACCGCCCAGCAGCTGATCTATCGGGCCTATCCCAAGGCGACGATGGAGAACTTCGTCGAGGCCATCGAGGCGGGCGCGCGGCTCAACCTCTCCTACGGGATCACCTCCTGCACCGATCCGGGCGTTGGCCTGCGCGAGGGCTATCGGGACTGGCAGGCCTATCTGTTCGCCCGGCGTCAGAACCTGCTGCCGCAGCGCATGTACCTGATGCCGCTGTGCGGCGCGACCGGATGGCCCGACACGGTCTTCGACATGGACCTGATGACCGGGGACGGGGACGAGTGGCTTCGTGTCGGTCCGCTCAAGCTGTTTGCCGACGGGTCGGCCGGCGGCAAGACCGCGGCGATGTCCGCGCCCTACGCCGATGATTGCGAGAACACCGGAATCTTCATCTACGGTGATGAGGAGCTGCACGGCTATATCGCCGACTACCGTGCCCGTGGATTTCAGATTGCCACCCACGCCATCGGCGACGCTGCGATCGAACAGGTTCTGACCGGCTACGAACGGGCGATCGGTAATGCCGTCGACAGCGATCGCCGCCACCGGATCGAGCATTGCGGCTTCACCACCGAGGACCAGTTGGCGCGGATGGCGCGCCTCGGCGTTCTGCCGGCGCCGCAGTCGATCTTCCTCTACGAGTTCGGCGACCTCTACCTCGATGCCCTGGGGGCCGGCCGTCCCGAGGCAAGCTATCCGATGCGTCGCTGGCAGGATGCCGGGCTGTATCCCTCGGGCAGTTCCGACGGCCCGGTCTCCAGCACCAATCCGTTCCGCGGCCTCTACACTATGGTCACCCGAAAGACCAACAAAGGCACGGTGCTTGGCGCCGATGAGGCGCTGACGCTGGAAGAGGCGATCGGCGCCTATACGGTCAACGCCGCCTACGGGTCGTTCGAGGAGGGTCTCAAAGGGACCCTGGAGCCCGGGAAACTGGGCGATGTCGCGGTGCTCGACACGGACCTGTTCGCGACCGAACCCGAAGCATGGCTCGACGCCCAGTGCGATCTCAGCGTACTGGGCGGGGAGGTGGTCCACGACCGTGCGGGCGAGATGGCGTGAGAGTGGCTCGCGCGAGACGATAGGGCCGTTTCAAGGTGCCCCGGCAGCAAGGAGAGCAAAGATGAGCCGTACGACCGTGATCCGAAATGCCGATTGGGTAGTCGGCTGGGACCCGGAAGGAGGCGAGGAGGCGATCGGCGGTCACGTTTATCTGCGCGGGGCCGATGTCGCGTTCCGCGACGGTGAGCTGATCCATGTCGGGCCCGGCTTCGACGGGCCGGCTGACGAGACGGTCGACGGGTCGGGAAAGATGGTCCTGCCAGGCTTCGTCGACGTGCACAGCCACCCGGCATCCGAGCCGGGCAACAAGGGGTTGAACGAGGAGTTGGGCTCGCCGCGTCTCGGTCAGTCCTCGCTGTACGAGTATATGCCGGTGTTCCGCATGCTGCCGGAAGGCGCCAGCCATGCCATGCGGTATGCGATCCACGAGATGCTGAAGAGCGGTGTGACGACCTATTGCGACCTGTCCGGCGCGCGCGACGGCTGGGTCGATGAGGTCGCCGCCACCGGTATCCGCGGCGTTCTGTGCCCGATGTACCGCTCGGCGGTGTGGACGACGAAGGACGGCCATTCCGTCGTCTACGACTGGGGCCCGGCGGCGGGTGAGCGGGCGATGGAACAGGCCATCGCCGTCATCGACGAAGCCGACCGGCATCCCTCGGGCCGGGTGTCGGGCATGATGGGGCCGTCGCAGATCGACACCTGCACGCCCGAGCTGATCCAGGCCAGCCACAAGGAAGCCATGGATCGCGGCATCACCATGCACATTCACGCCGCCCAGAGCGTCGTCGAGTTCAACGAGATGACCGGGCGTCACGGCATGACGCCGATCGAATGGCTGGACGATCTGGGTGTGCTGACCGACGGGACGATCGTCGCCCATGGGATCTTCCTCAACGACCACCCCTGGCTGCATTGGCCGCAGGCCAACGACTTCGGGCGGCTGGTCGCCTCGGGCGCGGGTGTCGCCCATTGTCCGAACGTGTTCTGGCGCCGCGGCATCGCGCTGAACCATGTCGGCCGCTACATGGACGCCGGCATTCCGCTGGGCCTCGGCACCGACACTTTCCCCCACAACTTCCTGCACGAAATGGAAGTCGCGATGATCGCCGGACGGCTGATGGCAGGGGATTTCACCAACGCCACGACCGAGCAGATCTTCTATGCGGCGACCGCCGGCGGCGCCCGGCTGATCGGTCGCGACGACATCGGCCGCCTGGAGGTGGGCTGCAAGGCGGACCTGGTCGTGGTCGATTGCGGCCATCCCTACATGCAGCCTTTGCGCGATCCGATCCGCAGCTTGATGTACTCCGCCGGCGACCGCGCGGTGGAGGACGTCTACGTCCACGGCGAGAAAGTGGTGGCCAAGGGCGAGGTCCAGCGGATCGACGTGGCCGAGGCATCGGCCAGGCTGAACGAGTTCCAGCAGGTCACGATCTCCGGCGTGCGCCAACGGGACTGGGCCGGACGCAGCATCGACGAGATGACGCCGCCGGTGTTTCCGACCGCCTAGATCTGCTCCAGGGGCGAGACCCGGAATCTCCGTGCTGGGCCGGTATCGGGCGCGGGTTCGCGTATCTCAGGCCGGCTCGAACACCAGTTTCGGGTTCGGGTCGTGGTCGTCCGGTTGGATTTCCGCTGCCGTGGTGATCGGCGACAGGCCGGCCTCGGTCAACTGGGACAGTCGCCAGCCGTCGTCGAACAGACCCAGCAGTTCTTCGGCCCGGCGCCCATAGGCCGAGATGATGTGGGGGTGGTATTCGACGATGAAGGTGGTCGCCCGCCGGGCAATCAGCCCGCGGGCCCCTTCGAGCACCCCGATCTCGTGGCCTTCGACATCGATCTTCACCAGGGCCGGTGCCAGGGTGTCGTTGCCGAACAACTGGTCCAGGGTCATCACCGGGACTTAGTCGTTGAGGATCGACGCCGGATCGGTTCCCAGCAGCTGTTTGGACAGGGCCGATTCCAGCTTCTGACCGGGAGACAGGTGCCCGCGCACGGCGACAGAGAGACCGGCATCGGCAGACGCGGCAACGTTAAGGGGACGCAGCAGGTCGAAGGCGTTGAGGGTGGCGACCTGATCGATTAACGGAATCAGTTCGCGCTGGAATTCGATGGCAAAGACCGTGGCGCCCGTGGTCGCCGCCATCGCGCTGACGTAGCCGACATGGGCGCCGACATCGACGAACACGTCGCCGGGCCGCAGCTGGCTGTCGATCAGCGCCAGCATCGGTCTCTCATACGCGCCGCCGGCGTCGTCGACCATTGCCTTGAAGGCGATGGCGGCGGAACTGTTCAGTGGCATTTCCACGCTCCTGCCGTTCGGCGCGGTCGCGGTCCAGGCCTTCTGCACGCTGTACCGGCGGGCCCGCTGCTGCAGATGCTCAAGCAGGCTGTGGACCCGGGCGTCCATGTACAGCAGCTCGTTCCGCGGCCCCATGAGGATGTTGAGGCAGGGCAGAAGCTTGCCGATCCGGGCCAGTTCGGTGCGCGATCGCGGCGGCCATTCGGTCATCAGCATGTGCTGCGCGTTGGCGGGATCCTGCAACAGCTTGAGACGGGCTGTCTGTCGCATCCGGTGGTGGTTGGTCACCCGGGAACCTCGGCGATGGCGGATGGGCACGGCACGGACCGGCGCACGCGTCCGGCCACGCGACGGTAGCAGTGGATCTGGCCTGTGGCGACTCCGTGCATTCGCACGCGGCATTCGCAGACAGCGGGTCCTGCGACCCCTGTTCCAAGCCGGCGGACGCGTGCTTAACTGACCGGGTTTCCACGACAATCGGCATTCAGGAGGAACCGGTGAGCGATTTCGACGTCATCATCCAAGGCGGCATCGTGGTGAACGCGGCGGACAGCCAACGGGCCGATGTCGGGATCAAGGACGGCCGCATTGTTGCGCTGGCGGAGTCGCTGTCGGGCTCGGCGGCCCGCACGATTGATGCGGCCGGTCGCTACGTGCTGCCGGGCGGTGTCGACAGCCACTGTCACATTGAGCAACCATCTTCCGGCGGTGGCCATAACGCCGAAACATGGGAAAGCGGAACCCGGTCGGCGGCCTGCGGTGGCACGACGACGGTGATCGCGTTCTCCAGCCAGACCAAGGGCGAAGGCGTGAAGCACATGGTCGAGGCCTACCATGAGAAGGCCAGGCGCGCGTGCATCGACTACAGCTTTCACATCATCGTCTCGGACCCCAGTGACGCGGTGGTCAATGACGAACTGCCGGGGCTGATCGACGCCGGCCACCGATCGCTGAAACTATTCATGACTTACCCCAAGAACCGGGTCGACGACCGCGAGATCCTGCGGATCTTCGAAGTCGCGCGTCGCCATCAGGCGCTGGTCTGCGTGCATGCGGAGAATCACGACGCCATCATGTACATGACCGAGAAGCTGGTCGGCGCCGGCTTCGGACAGACCAAGTACCATGCCTGGTGCAAGCCGCCGCTGGTTGAGCGGGAAGCGGTCACCCGGGTGATCATGCTGGCGGAACTGATGGATCTGCCGATCCAGATCTTTCACGTGACCTGCGAAGAGGCAGCCGAGGAGATCCGCCGGGCCCAGGCCCGCGGGGTCAAGGTCTTCGCCGAAACCTGCCCGCAGTATTTCGTCCTGACCGCCGATGACCTCGATGGTGACCAGCGCACCGGGGCCAGGGTCCTCTGCTCACCGGCGCCGCGCACGGTTGCCGACCAGCAGGCGCTGTGGAACCACGTCCGACTCGGGACGATCGGGAACGTCACCTCCGACCACGCGCCGTACAACATTGATGCGCCCGATGGGAAGTTCTGGGCGGGCGACAATTCCCCCTTCAACCAGATTGCCAATGGGGTGCCGGGGCTGGAGACGCGGATGCCGATCGCCTTCTCCGAAGGGGTGGTCCAGGGTCGCATCGACCTGCAGACCTTCGTCACCATCACCTCGACCAACGCCGCCAAGCTGTTCGGGTTGTACCCGAAGAAGGGCACGATTTCGATCGGAGCGGACGCCGATGTGGTGATCTGGGACGCCGAAAAACGGCTCACGATCAGCCAGGACATGTTGCATCACGATACCGACTACACCCCGTACGAGGGCATGGAGGTCACCGGTTGGCCGGCCGTCACCCTGTCGCGGGGCCGGGTGGTCTGGAACGAGGGAAATGTCGACTGCGAGGCGGGTTGGGGTCGGTTTCTGGCCCGCGGTCCCTACGACCACATCCGGCCGACGGGGCGCTTCCCGACCCCGTTCAACCCGATCACGGGTGCGATCGAGGACTGACGCCGCACATGGGGCCGGTTTGCGTCAGGCCGGTGGCGGGCTGAACAGCAGCTTTGGGTTGATTTTCGGGGGATTTTCGAACAGGCGACGGTCGTCGTCGCCGAGCGGACGAAGCGACCCGTCGTCTTCCAGAACCTCGACCGTCCAGGTTTCCGGGAAACAGGTGAGAAGGCTCTCCGGCTGGTGACCGAAGGCGCCGACCAATGATGGATGAAACTCGACCAGGAATCGGGTGATTCCGCCTTCTATCAGGCCGCGCGCGCCCCGCAGCGCGTCGATCTCGTAGCCCTCGATGTCCAGCTTTACAAGATCGGGCGTGACCTGGTTGCGCCCGAAGGCGGTGTCGAGGCGCACGCACATCAGGGGATCGAACAGCACTTGGCGGAAGGCGTCCGGCGGCGGCTCGTCGATGTGATCGCTGACCCGCTGTCCAGGTGTCGCATCGAAGCGCATGTTGAAGATCAGCCCGTCGTGGTCGCCGACTGCGGCATTGATGACATGGACCTTGTCCAGACGGTTGATGGCGATGTTCCGCCGGATTTCCGGAATGAGATCGGGATGCATCTCGAACCCGATGACGATCCCGCCTGCCGCGCCGGCGATCGTGTTGTAGTAGCCGGTGTGGGCTCCGACGTCGGCAATCACCTGACCTTGGCGACCAGCCTCGACCAGGTATCGGGTGACACCCGGCTCGTACTCCAGGCCATTTTCGCCGCCAAGCGCCAGGAACGAGCGGCTCGCTTCCGTGGTCACACTGATCCGCACCTGACCGGCACCGTCCACGTTGACGGTCTGGTACTCCCCGTCGCGCTCGGCCTCAGCGGTCCGGAGGTCCAGGGTCTTCAGGACACGACCGTGCGCGCTCCTCTGTCTCTCCACCGATTCGGCCCGCAGCCCGATCACGGCCAGCCACCGCAGAACCTTGAGAGACCGACGCAGATCTCCAGCGCTCCCGGTCAGCGGCAGACAGGCCGCGAGGGCCATCGGGTCTGCCGGCTCCCGTAGGATGGCGCTGAGGATCTGATCGACGGCAGGACTTGGCATCGGCGTCTCGCTGGGTCGGCTTGAACCGCAATTCTAGCGGCCAGGCGGACGCTGTCCTGAACAACTTACCCCAAGCTGCAGGGCCTGACCCTTTCCCGTTGGCACTCACTGCGTTGTCCGGGGGGATTTCTCGCCGACCGAGGCGGCCGGCCCTGCGTGGGGTCGAGGCCCGGACTGCCGCAGCGAAACAAGCAGGCCATCGCCTAGACCTTCGGCGCACCGGGCACTATGGTCTCACTTGGATTCGCGTGGCCCATACGGAGTCGGTCGTGGCGATCAACCCGTCGATCGAGGTCGGCCCGCGGGAACCTATGCAGGTCGGGACCCCGGAGTTCTATCAGGCTTTGGCCACGCTGGAGCGCGGACGTGAGGCGTTTCCGGCGAGATTGAGCGTCCGGCGGATGTTGGGGAAGGCCTATCTGGCCTGTGGGCAGGTCGATGACGCCGAGGCCGAACTACGCGCGGCTGCGGCGCTGCCGGATGCCGACGCCGAGACGATCCGGCAGCTGGCCACCATCCTACGGCGACAAGGCAAACCAGACGAAGGACTGCGGGCTCTCGCCACCGCCGGCAAATGCGCTGCCGCTCGGTCCAATATCCTGCTCGCCTGCATGCCCAAGAGCGGGTCGAGTTGGCTGCGAACCATGCTCACCGGTTTCGAGGGGCTGGAGGGCGAGCATATGGGGCCGCCGAACTCGAGCCGCAGCGCCGGTCGGGAACAGGAGCTCGACTTCTCCTATCTGCAGCGCCCACGCGAACATTGGTTCGTCGCCCAGCACCATGTCCGGGCGACGGTCTCCACCGAGCAGGCGGTGGACACCTGCAAGATCCTGCCGGTGGTTCTGGTCCGGAACTTCCTCGACAACCTTGTCAGCGCGAAGGACCACTTCAACAATCCGAACTGGCCGCTGACGTCGTCACAGTTCACCATCGACGAGCGGTTCCGAGACTGGGACGAGACCCGGCTGCTGGAGTTCCTGGTCGACTACTATGCTCCGTGGCTCGTCAATTTCGTGGTCTCTTGGCGGTTCTCGCGGCTCGATTCGGTGTGGATCAGCTACGAGACGCTGGTCGCCGACCCGGAAGCGGTGCTGTCGGTAGTGCTGGCACAGGCTGGTGTCGAGGCACCGCAGAACTCGGTCCAGGAGGGGGTTGAGCGGATCCGGCGTGAGGATGGAAGTCGAACGCTTCTCAACGTCGGCCGGACAGGTCGTGGCGCCCAGCTTCCCGACGCAATTCAGGACCGCGTAAGGAGTCTCTGTCGCTACTACCCTGACATCCCGTTCAACGCGATCGGCCTGCTGTAGGCGGATCCGCCGCCTGTACCCTGGCGCGCGTTCCCAGCCTCCTGGCGCCAACTTGGCCTCAAGACCCGCAGCCCCTACGATCTGATCCGGGCGGTCGGCCGTTTCCCGACACCGTTTATCCCGATGACTGGTACGATCGGTGGTCTATGCGGATCGTTGGGCTAGGCTGGATTCCCTGGCTGAAAGGACTGGCAGGGTGTGACGGCGGTATCGAAGTCTCCCAATCTGTCGAAAGTGAGCGGCGCCGGGCAAGCGGCGCTCCGTCGGTCCAATGCGCGCGCAGCTCCTGTGCGCCCCGCATTCTCGGCCGACCCATGGCGGGACATCCTGAGCCATGACGGGTGACGCGTTGGTGCTTTCGAACGACAGCGATCTGAAGCGCCTGATCATCGAACACCTGGGAGATGATCGGTTGATCGCACGTCTGGTGCTGCTGCGGTTGCGACAGTCCGGCGGCGCCTGGCCCGGGGATGCGGCGTTTCTGCGTTTCGCCTTCCGCCTGGCACCATTTCTGTCGTTCTTCGAGTACCTCGTGGTCTACGCCGTCCTTTCACGGGGGCGTGCCCTGCGCGCCGATTGCATCGGGACAATCGGCTTGATCGAGACGCTGAGACCAGCACTTGAGCCCTGGATCCGGCAGACCTTCGGTGGCGGCGACCTCGGCATGCCCCCGGTACGCGACATCCAGGGAACGGCGTTGATCTCGCGCGTTCTCGACAGCGCGGAGGGCCACCTGCTTGCGGTTGGGGCCGCAGGTGAGGCGCGCAACATTTCCGAGATCCGCAGCCGGATCGACGAGGTCTTCCAGAAGGCAGAGAAGACCTGGATTCTGTCGTCGACATTCGTCAGTCATATCGGACATGTCGTCTTCGGTGCGGCGCTGATCGAGATGTCGAGGGCCGGGTCGCTGACCGACCAACCGGTGCGTGTCGTCACTGGCACAACGCACAACGCTTTCCTTATGAGCCTGTTGGCGCCGGGTCTGATCGATACCGTTCCGGACGGTGTCGCCTATGCCGAGTTCCAAAGCGTTCGCAAGCGTTTCGCCCGGTCCGACGACCGGCGTGTCCCCGTGGTTTCCCTCGTGTCGGAAGCCGCAGGCCGGTGGTCTGAGCGGGCGCCGTTCCTGACCCTGCCGGATGGTGTGCGGGCCAGAGGCGAGAGCGTTCTCGAGGCCGTGGGCATCGGGCCCGACCGGCCGGTGGTGACCCTGCATGTTCGCGAGGCCGGCTACAACGCCGCCATCGCCCGGGACATGGAACTTCGGGACGCTGACATCGCGACCTATCGGGACGCCATCGAGTTTCTGACGGGGAGGGGGATTGCGGTTGTGCGCCTCGGTGATTCCACGATGGCCCGCCTGGAGAGTATGGAGGGTGTCTTCGACTACCCGTTCTCCGAAGCCAAGTCTGACTGGATGGACATTTATCTGGCCGCGCGGTGCCGGTTCCATATCGGCACGGCATCCGGCATGTCTTACGTCCCTCTGCTGTTCGGGCGGCCGGTGCTGTTCACCAACTGGGTGACCCTCATGCATCTGATTTCGGCGCCTAACGTCGTCACCCTGACGAAGGCGCTGGTCGGCGAATTCGGGCAGTCACTGCCCCTGACCGAACGTGTGCGGAAACATGCCCACATCACCGAGCGGTCGGACGCGCTGCTGGACGGTGTATCGGTGCGCAACAACACGCCGGCCGAGATCCTTGAGGCCGTCCGGCTTGTGGAAGCGTCCATCGACGATCAGACCGGAAAGCCGATCTTCCCCGCCGGAAGCTTCGTGCCGCACGCGGTCTTCGAGGATCTGGAGATCGGCGGCCAGCCTCAGGTGCTTGCGGCCAGTTGACCGCCACCGGCGCCTATTTCGGCGTGAAGACCAGCTTCGGATTGGGGTCGCGCGGATCCGGCTCGACGTCGGCCATGCCGGTGATCGGGCGCAGGCCCGCGTCGGTCAGCTGATGCCACTGCCAGCGGTCGGCGGCGAAGAACCGGGTCAGATCATCGCCTGAGCGGTTGTAAATGCCGACGAGATGGGGATGGAACTCGACCACGAACGTGGTGCGCGCTTGCTCGATCAGGTCGGTGGCGCCCATCAGCACGTCGATCTCGTGGCCTTCAACGTCGACCTTGATCAGGGTCGGGACCAGTCGGTCGCGGGCGAACAGGGAGTCGAGGGTGATCAGGGGGACGAAGTCGTCGATGACCGAACTGGGCTCATCCTGGATGAACCGGGTCAACTGGCCTTCGAGATAGAAACCCGGCTGGCCGCTGGTCCGCGAGATCATGCAGAGTCCGGGGGCACTCGATGCCCCGACATGCATGGCGCGCATCAGCTCGAACGCGTTGATCGAGGCAACCTGTTCGATCAACGGGATCAGGTCGCGCTGAACCTCGATCGCGAAGACGGCGGCGCCGGTGGTCGCCGCGAACGCGCCGACATAGCCGACATGGGCGCCGATATCGACGAACACGTCGCCCGGCCCCAGGCGCACGACGACGAAGTCGACCAGCGCCTTCTCGTAGTAGGGGGTGTACTCATCCGCCATCTTCTTGAACGCCACGGCGTTCGGGTCGCCGAGCGGGAACTGGACCGGCACTCCGTTCGGCGATCGAATCGTCCAGGTCTCGACATTGCCGTATCTCGCCATGCGGCCCTTGATGTGTCGAACCGCCTCGGTGACGCGCCAGAGCAGGTATTGCGGATCCACCGTGCCGGGTAGTGTGGCGCTGCGCTTGATGGTTCCCGGCAGTGTGGCGAGTTCCTTGAACGTCGACGGCGGCCAGCTGGCACCCATCAGGGCGAGCGGATCGGCGGGATCGGTGACCGCTTTGCGTTTGGCGTCCGCTCTGGATCTGAAATCGAACATGCGCTGGTCTCTCAAGAGTCTCGAGGTCTCCAATGTACCAGCGCGGTGCGGGCTCGGCGAACCGCAATCCCCGGCCGACGACGGCTTTATTCCGCGATGGCCGGTCGCTATACGATAGGGAGCAGTCGCTGTTCCAAGCAGCGCCGACAGGGGATCACAGTCAGGAGCCGGTCATGACCCGCATCGTAAACATCGGAGCGGCCCAGATGGGCCCGATCGCACCCGAGGAAAGCCGGGTCAGCGCGGTCAACCGGATGATCGAGTTGCTGAAACAGGCCAAGGACCGCGGGGTCAATCTCGTTGTGTTCCCCGAACTGGCCCTGACCACGTTCTTTCCGCGCTACTACGAGGAAGACATCTCGCGGATGGACCCGCACTACGAACGCGGGGAGATGCCGACACCGGAATGCCGGCCGTTGTTCGACAAGGCCAAGGAGTTCGGCATCGGCTTCTATCTCGGCTACGCGGAACTGACCGAGGACGGCCATCGCTACAACACGTCGATCCTGGTCGACGACACCGGCAAGATCGCCGGCAAGTACCGCAAGGTTCATCTGCCCGGTCATGCCGAGTACGAGGGCCATCGTCCCTGGCAGCATCTGGAGAAGCGCTACTTCGAGCCCGGCGACCTGGGCTTCCCGGTGTGGCGGACGATGGGCGGCATCATGGGGATGGCGATCTGCAACGACCGGCGTTGGCCGGAGACCTACCGGGTCATGTCACTGAAGGGGGCCGAGGTCATCATGCTCGGCTACAACACACCGGACGTGAACACCTCGGCCTTCGAGCCGAACCATCTGCGGATGTTCCACAACCACCTGGTCATGCAGGCCAGCGCCTACCAGAACTCGTGCTTCGTCATCGGCACCGCCAAGGCGGGGGTCGAGGACGGCTGTATGCTGATCGGTGGATCCTGCATCATCCAGCCGTCCGGCGAGCTCGTGGCGCTCGCGTCATCGGTGGACGACGAACTGATCACCTATGCCTGCGACCTGGACCTCGCAAAAATGGGCAAGGAGACCGTCTTCAACTTCGGTCGCCACCGCCGGATTGAACACTACGGCATCATCACCGAGCAGACCGGCGTGGTCGAACCGCCCCTGGACGAGGCGGCCGAGTAGGGCGACTGGCGCGACGGGGCGGCTAGAGCCCGGCGACCGCCTCGGCGGTCGCCTTGAGCGGCCGCCGGGCGGTCAGCAGCAGACGCGCCTCGTCGCCGCGGCCCAGCTTCAGGAGCGCGCCGGCCAGCGCGAACTCGATCAGGTCGCGCTGGGCCCGGCTGCCGCCGATCCGTTCGTGGTGCGCTATGGCCGTGGTCAGGTCGGCGATCGCGGGCTCCCAGGCGCCCGATGCCAGCGCGCCGAAGGCGCCGGCCAGCCGGCGGACCAGATCGCCGGCCGGCCCCCTGGCATCCGCGATGATCCGATCGAGCGCGGTGCGGTCGCCGGCCATGGCATGGGCAAGGGCCGCGTGGACGTCGGCGAAGGCGATGCCGGGCCTGGCGAAGGCGCGTGTGGCGTAGGAGCTCACGGTACTCCAGTGTTCCGCAGGAACCTCGATTCCGGAAAGCTGGGCGCGATAGAGCAAGGCCGCTGAATCGGTGAGGGCGTTGAGCGGTGGGCCCCAGGCGGCTCCCGGAGCAATATCCGCCTCATAGACCCGCCACATGGTTTCGATATCACCCCGCTCCATCGCCCAGAGCGCGACATGCCAGGAGATGTGGCAATGGAGCTGACCGGACCTGTCATAGCCGGATCGCCACTCGTCGATATAGCGGTAGCCGGCCTCGGTTTCGCCGGCCTCGTAGTAGACATGGGCCCGGATGTGGGCGGCATGCGCGTTATCGGGGTTGAGGGCGAGTGACCGTTCGATGGTGTCCGTCGCCGGCCCGGTCTGCCCCGCCTCGACTTGGGCGAAGGCGTGCTGGCACAGGAACCACCAGTCCTCGCCGTAGTGGGGCGCCAGCGCGGACGTGAAGGCCAACTGCTCGGCCTCGCGTCCAGGCTGGCCGCTGAAACCGATCAGGCCGAACACGCCGGTGCAGGTCTGGGCCACCATGGCGTCTCGCGGATGGTCCAGGACATGGGCCCGGATCGCTTTGTAGGCCGCCGGCCCGTTGCCGTCGATCAGCAAGCCGAGCGCCTCGATGTGGGCCGCCTCACGGGCGCTGGTGGTGTCGGCGAGGCTGCGAGCCCGGGCCATCGGCGTCGCCGCATCGCCGCCCGTTCCCATGGCCTGCCGGGTCCGGGCGAGGGCCGTGTGGGCCAGCGCGAAGTCCGGATCCGCCGCCACCGCGGTCTCGAATGCCTCTTCCACCGACGCCTGGGCCGCCAGGAAGCGATCGACGCCGTCGACGTAAGCGTCGCGGGCGATGGTAGAGGTGGTGGTCAGGGTATTGCCGTAGCGGTCCTGGAGCATGAGCCGGTCCTGAAGGAGTGTCTGTGCGGTCGCGGTCGCGGGTGTAATGTTCGCCACATGACGCGGCGAATTCAAACCCCAAACCCATGCCGGTGAAGCGTCGGCTCGACCAGTTGTTGGTGGACCGGGGGCTGGTGGAAAGCCGGTCCCGGGCCCAGGCGCTCGTCATGGCCGGCAAGGTCTATTCCGGAGAGCGCAAGCTGGAGAAGGCCGGGCAGCAGATGGCAGAAGACGTGGTCCTGGAGGTACGCGGGCAGGATCACCCGTGGGTATCCCGGGGCGGCCTGAAGCTGGCGCACGGGCTTGAGGCGTTTGCGGTCGATCCGGCCGGTGCGGTGGCGATCGATGTCGGTGCGTCGACCGGCGGTTTCACCGACGTGCTGCTGCAGAACGGCGCCCGACGGGTCTACGCCGTGGATGTCGGACATGGTCAGCTTGCCTGGAAGCTGCGGTCAGACGACCGGGTGGTCGTTCTCGAGAAGACGAACGCCCGCCACCTCACACGCGGGCACGTGCCCGAACCGGTGGATCTCGTCGTCTGCGATGCGAGCTTCATCTCGTTGAAGACGGTGCTGCCGGCAGCCCTGGGCATGGTAACGCCGGGCGGACGCCTGGTCGCGCTGATCAAGCCGCAGTTCGAGGCCGGTCGCGACCAGGTGGGCAAGGGCGGCGTGGTGCGTGACCCGGCGGTGCACGCGTCGGTCTGCGATGCCATCCGCGCCTGGCTCGACGGGCAGGAGGGATGGCGTGTCGACGGTGTCGCGGAATCACCGATCACCGGGCCGGAAGGGAATGTGGAGTTCCTGATCGCCGCCTCGCGGGTATGATAGGCTGATGGTTGAGGCGATCGGACCGGCTACCTCGGGAGCCTGGGGATGAGCACATCGGACGGACTTCCGCCGACCACCGCGCTCGGCACGATCGCAGGGCCGAGTGCACCGCCGCTCGGCCTGCCGAAACCGGACGCCGTCGGATCCTCGGGGTCGGCCCCGCTGGCACGTCTCAATGAGATGGTGGTGGCAGCACTCGGCGCGCGTCAGCGCGACTGGCTGCGGGGCCTGCAGACCGATCCGCCCCGACCCGTCGGAGACGGGGGCCTTGAGGATCGGGTCGCCGAGCGGGTCGACCACATCGAATTGCGTCGACAGCTCAACATCGAGGCGGTTCTGCAGCGCGCCGTCCGGATCCTGCCGGACACCTTGGACGAAGGGACACCGGATGCCGACTGGGCGGCCCGGTTCTTCACCCGGGCCGCCGACACCGCCGATGCCGAGCTGGCGCGGCTATGGGCGCGGTTCCTGGTGATGGAGGTTCGCCGACCCGGTGCGGTTGCGGCCATCGCCCTCGACCGTCTGCCCGGACTCTCCAAAGCGGCACTCGCCATCTTTCGCAGGTTTGCCGCCTTTGCGATCAACACCTTTGTCGTGCGGGTCGGCCAATCCTTTTTCGACGACAAGGACGTGACATCGGATGACATCCTGCAGATGGAGGAATACGGCCTGGTCCGCACGAACCGTGATCTCAACCGGGTCTTCCAGAGCCAGAAGGACGACAGGTTCGCCACCAATCTGCTGTATGCGGATAAGGCGCTCAGGATCACCCACGAGGATCCGGACAAACAGTTGACGCTGGCCTGCTACCGATTGACCGAGTTCGGAACCGTTCTGTGTCGGGCCCTGCTCGAAGAGGGTGAGCTGCGCTCGGACACCGACTACATCGTCGAGGTCGTCCGGATGCTGCAGCGCCAGGGCTTTCAGACCGCCCAGGCCGACATTCTGGAGCGTACCGACGAGCAGATCGTCGCCCGCCACACGCCGTTCTGCGATATCGTCGCCCTGCGCCGCTAGATCGGATCAGATCCGACGGACCCGCTGCGGTTTCGTCACAGCATGTGACGCCGATCTAGATCATCGATTCGATGAAGACTTCATCGACCATGTCGGGGAAGCGCTCGGACAAGCGGTCGCGGGCGTCGACCTTGAACAACTCGATCTGCTCGCGATCGGGCCGACCGTTCTCGAACAGACGGACCGCCAGCGGATAAAGGATGCCGTTCACGGCCCATTTCTGAGCGTCCATGGTGATCTTGCCCTGTTCGCTTACCGCTTGAACCGCAACGCGAATCCGGGCCTCGACGGGCTGTCCACGCACGAACAGCGATACCGAGAACGGGCCGACGGCGAGCACCTTCGGACCGATCACCCGGCGATACTGGATCTCGCGGTTGAATTCTTTGTGCTTTTTGGCGCGCTCTTTCTCGGCTTGCTTGCGCTTCTTTGTGGAGCTCGTGTCATCCTGCTCCTGAGCATAGGCAACCTGTCCGTCCACAGGGACGACAAGCAAGACAGCCAGCATGCAGCACAGCACTGGCAGCAGACGTTTCATGGCGACCTCTCCCCGGGCGCGAATCACCGTCGAACATGGGCTCAGTCTATCACAAAGACAGGGGCCCGACTTTGAACGCGGTCTCCAGTACCCGCGATGCTATCCATCACGTCTTTATATTTGGTTGCGATCGCCAGAAGTTTGAAGACGGTCTCGATGTCGCTCTCGCGCACGGCGTCGAACAGCGCGTCGATGGAATCCGGGTCGCGGGGATAGCGCACCCGTTCCAGCGGTGCGTCGGGGGGCAGACCAATCGACTGCCGCACGAGCTGCAGCGCTTCGGCGTAACCGCCGACCGCATCCACCAGTCCGACCCGGGCGGCGTCCTCTCCGGTCCAGATCCGCCCGCGCGCGAGCGCGTCGATTTCGTCGCTCGACAAGCGCCGGGCGGTGGCGACCCGCTCCGTGAAGTCCTGATAGATCGAGTCCAGGATCCGGCGCAGGCGTTGACGTTGCCCGTCCGTGAACGGCCGGGACATGGAGAAGATACCGGCATTCTCGCCGATCTGGATCCTGCCGACATTGACGTCCCAGGAGTCCAGAAGGTCGGAACCGCTGATCTTGCCGCCAAGGACCCCAATAGAGCCGGTCAGCGACGCGGGGTGGGCCAGGATATGATCGCCGGGTAGGGCGGCGAAGTAGCCGCCGGACGCTGCGATGTCACCGAAGCTGACGATGACCGGACGGCCGCTGTCGCGCACCCGGTTGACAGCGTGGCGCATGGAATCCGAGGCCACATAGCTGCCGCCAGGCGACGACACCCGAAGGATCAGCGCGCGAACGTCATCGTCCTCCAGCACGTCATCGATCGCGTCGGTGAAGTCTCCCGAGGTGGCGCGGCCGCGCCCCGAAATGCCGCTGCTGCCGCGCTGGATTTCGCCGTCGAGATAAACCAGCGCCACCCGTGCCCCCTCGCCATGGGGACGTCCCGCCGCGGCGAGGTAGCGTCCGGTGCCGACAAGCCTGCCGGGCACTGCCCGCTGCGCCTCCAGTTCGTAGCCGAGGCTGTCGACGAACCCGTTGCTCAGGGCTTCGCTGGCGAGCAAAGGCCCGCGGTCGACCAGCGTGGTCACGGTGGAGCCGCTCATGCGGCGGGCGCTGGCGATCCCGCTGACCACTTGGCCGAAGATGGATTCGGCGACCCGCGTCATGTTTTCGCGAAGCGCCGGCGGCATGCAGCTCTCGGTCAGGAACGCTGCAGCTCCCTTGTACTCGTAGCGCTGTTCGAACTCCGCCTGCAGCCCGAGATGCTCCAGCAGGCCGGCGGCAAACGGAAACTCCATCTGGAGACCGGTCAGGGCGAGAAGGCCCGACGGCTGCAACCAGATCCGGTCAAAGGCGCTGGCCAGATAGTACGGGCCGTTGGCTGTGCTTTCGAAGCTGTCGGCATAGGCAACAGCCGTCTTGCCCGAGGCCCGGTCGAGAGCATCGACGTAGTCAATCAGATCATTCGCCGCCAGTTCCGGAAACACCCTGGCAAGCGGTTCGATTCCGGGTGCTTCGTCGATCGGCCCGTCGAACGCGAGCTTGAGGACGAACGTATCGGGCAGCGGTTCGGCTTTCGTGAACGTGTCGGCCCACCACCAGACGGCGGCGGCGATCACGGCAACGAACAGAACGGTGACAACGCCTACGCCTGCGAACAGACCGAAGATGATACGGCGCATGCGGCCTCGACGAGTTGGTGAGGGTGCACTTTACCGGGCGTCGAGGCCGCCTGTCGATTGCCGGGATACGCCGGGCCCCGTCGTTCGTGAGGCCCGGCGCCGCGTGTTCAGCCGGTCAGAAGCCGGTCGCGGAAGACCGTCCGCAGGAACGGCAGGATTTCCGCGCGTCGGATCACGAGGATGCCCGCCGACAGGAGCCAGACGGTCACGGCCTGCTTGAAAAGCGTTCCGCCGTCGTTGAACGGATCGATCCCAACCGCGGTGAACACGTGGGTGGCGATGGCGCCGGTCATGATTGCGAAGGAAAGGCCAGCCCCGGCGAGCTGGAACCCGGGAATGAACAGCAGGACCGTGGCCAACGCCTCCAATCCACCGGTGATGTGGCGGAAGTGCGGCTCGATCCAGTCGATCCCGAGGGAACCCTCGAGTTTGGCGAACAGCGGGTTCTTGGCGACGAACTTGAAACGCAGATAACTGAGATAGACGTCGGCGATGTAGAGCGCCGCCCCATAGGTCGCCAACAGCTTCAGTGCAGTCGTGGCGCCGAAGCGGCGAAACAGGCCGGATGCCGGGGTATCGATCAATGACATTGATTGTCTTCATCTATCGTTCCAGGGGAATCACTTCAACTTGGACGATCAAATGGCGCCAGGTCGTCAAAGGTTGCAGTGACGCCCGGTCACGGCTGCGCGAGCGATGCGATGGCCCTTGATCAGGCTTTGTCGAGCGGTCCGACCTGCGCTTCGTGGCGCATGAGCTGATCGAGCAGCACGCAGGCCATCATCGCTTCACCTACAGGAACGGCGCGGATCCCGACACACGGGTCGTGGCGCCCTTTGGTGATCACGTCGACCTCCTGACCGAACCGGTCGATCGATGCCCGCGGGGTCAGGATCGAGCTGGTTGGTTTCACGACGAACCGCACCACAACATCCTGACCGGAGGAAATGCCGCCGAGCACACCGCCTGCGTGGTTCGACAGGAAGACCGGCCGGCCGTCCTCGATCCGCATTTCGTCCGACGCCTCGTGGCCGGGGATCGCAGCGGCGCCAAACCCGTCGCCGATCTCCACACCCTTGACCGCATTGATGCTCATCATGGCGGCCGCCAGATCGCCGTCGAGCTTGCCGTAGATCGGCTCACCGAGCCCGGCCGGCACCCCCGAGGCGACGACCTCGATTACCGCACCGGCGGAAGAGCCAGCCTTGCGGACGCCGTCGAGGAAATCCTCCCAGTCCGCGGCGGCCACGGGGTCGGGGCAGAAGAACGCGTTGCGTTCGACCTCCGACCAGTCCCAGCGGGCACGGTCGATCGTGTGCGGGCCGATCTGGACCAGGGCGCCACGCACGGCGAAGGCGTTGCCCAGGCGGCGTGCGAGCACTTTCTTCGCCACTGCGCCCGCGGCGACCCGCATGGCGGTTTCGCGGGCCGAGGACCGTCCGCCGCCCCGATAGTCCCGGATACCGTACTTGGCCTCGTAGGTGAAATCGGCGTGGCCCGGGCGAAATCGGTCCTTGATCTCTCCGTAGTCCTTCGAGCGCTGATCCTGGTTGTGGATCACCAGGGAAATCGGTGTTCCGGTTGTCTCCCCTTCGAAGACCCCGGACAGGATCTCGACCTCGTCGGGCTCACGGCGCTGAGTGGTATGGCGGGACTGGCCCGGCCGTCGCCGATCCAGGTCGTGCTGGATGTCAGCCTCGCTCAACGGGATTCGAGGCGGCGCCCCGTCAATCACGCATCCGATCGCAGGCCCATGGCTTTCGCCCCAGGTGGAGACACGAAAGACCTGACCAAATCCATTGCTCGCCATGAGTTCGGCTTTCCGGTGACGTCAGACCACGGAGATGTCCGGGGCGTCGACCGCCTTCATCCCGACGATGTTGTATCCGCAGTCGACATGGTGGACCTCGCCGGTCACGCCGGTCGACAGATCGGAAAGCAGGTAGACGCCTGCGCCGCCGACATCCTCGAGGGTGACGTTGCGCCGCAGCGGCGAGTTGTACTGGTTCCACTTCAGTATGTAGCGGAAATCGCCGATTCCCGAAGCGGCAAGGGTCTTCATCGGTCCGGCCGACAGGCCGTTCACCCGCACACCCTGGTCCCCCATATCGACCGCCAGATATCGCACGCTGGCTTCGAGCGCCGCTTTTGCAACGCCCATGACGTTGTAATGCGGCATCACCCGCTCCGCGCCGTAGTAGGTCAGCGTCAGCAGGCTTCCCCCATCCTTCATGAGTGGCGCGGCGCGGCGCGCCACCGAGGTGAACGAGAAACAGGAGATGTCGAGGGTGCGCAGGAAGTTCTCCCGACTGGTGTCGAGATACTTGCCCTTGAGCTCCTCCTTGTCGGAATAGGCGATGGCATGAACCACGAAGTCGAGCCCGCCCCAGGCCTCGCCAACCCGCGCGAACACCCGGTCGACACTGTCATCGTCCGTCACATCGCACGATTCGACCAGCGAGCTGCCGACCTGCTCCGCCAGGGGGCGTACCCGCTTCTCCAGTGCCTCGCCGAGATAGGTGAAGGCCAGTTCAGCGCCCTGATCGGCAGCTGCCTTGGCTATTCCCCACGCGATGGACCGGTCGTTTGCCACGCCCATGATCAGCCCGCGTTTGCCCGCCATGATGCGGGGATCGTTGGTCATTTCCGCCTCGATTTCACCGATCGATCATCGGCCGGCATCCTACACAATAGCCCAATGCCCGCAAGCGACGGACAGTCGGAGGCCGGTCGTGCATCCGGCATTCGGTGGTGTCCTGCGTGCGTGGTAGACTCGCATCCATGAGCAACGCGCCGTCCGGTCCCTCACAGAACCGCCTCGACGACTGGCGTGCGTCGCAGGCGACCCGGGTCCTCAGCGACATCGGAAACTACGCGGTGTTCGCGTTCCGGCGCTTCTACGCTGATCAAGGCGCCCAGGCTGCGGGGGCGCTGACCTACACGACCCTGCTCGCGCTGGTTCCGTTGCTGGCGATCGCGTTCGCGGTGTTTTCGGCCTTCCCGGCCTTCGAGATGGCGCAGGAACGCCTCGAATCCCTGCTGTTCGAGAACCTGGTTCCGGAGGTCGGAGACGAGGTGCGGGGCTATATCGCCGGGTTCACCAAGAACACGACCAACCTGACGGCGGTCGGCGTTATTGCCCTGGGGGTCTCGGCCGTTCTCCTTCTGGCCACAATCGAAAGCACGTTCAACCGGATCTGGCGGGTCGAGCGCGCTCGCCCATTCGTCACGCGGCTGCTGATCTTCTGGACCATGCTGACACTGGGTCCGATGTTGCTGGCGGCGAGCTTCTCGATGACCACGGACTTCTTCACGGGCCTGCGCCAGCTGGCCTCGGAAGGCGTCGCTTACGTGCCGATCGGGATCGACGGGGTCGACCATATTCTGGCGGTCGTCCTGCAGACCGTGGCCTTCACCGTGCTGTTCATGGTTGTGCCGGCACGCACAGTGCGGCTGCGCGACGCGGTGATCGGCGGCGCGATCGGGGGCATCGCCTTCGAACTGCTGAAATGGGGTTTCCGGGCGTATCTGACGTCGTTCCCCACCTATCAGACCATCTACGGCGCCATGGCGGTTATCCCGATCTTTCTGATCTGGCTGTACCTGTCCTGGACTGTCGTGCTGTTCGGCGCCGTGTTCGCCGCGTCGTTTCCCGAATGGTGGCGGTCGCGGGATCCGGCGGTCGGTGCCAACCTGTCGCCGGCCCGCCGGCTGGAGGCGGCGCTGGCGGTCCTGTCCGCGGTGGCAGCCCGGGCCCGCCAGGGCGGCCCGCTGGAGGCGGACTCGCTGGCCGACGCGATTCCGCTGGACGCCCTGGATGCGGTTGTGGAGGCCCTGCGGGCAAAGAACTATCTTGCCGTCGCCGATGGCGACAGCTTCACCCTGGCCCGTGATCTTCGCCGGCTCTCCGTGGCCCAACTGGCGAGGGACCTCGGCCTGACCCTGGGGCTGGACGGCGGCTCGGCCCATGACGATGCGGCCGGTCAGGCCTTGGACGCCGCGGCCGGACCGATCCCGGGTCTGTTGGGTAAACTGGGCAGTGCCGAGGACGATATTCTCGGCCTTTCTGTCGCCGATGCGATCGACGCCGTGCTGTCCGATCAGGAACCGGGTGCGGGCGGGATCGTGACACCGATGCGCGTCGGGGCGACCGGCACGGCCCACGAGTAAGCTCGGGTGCCGAACGCGCGCCTGCGGGAATCTCAACTCAGGTGTTTGCGCGGGTTGTAGGCGTGGGTCGGCGCCCACTTCTCGATGAAGTCTGTCAGGTCGCTATCCGGTTCGGCGGGCAGCACGACCTGCAGGGTGACGTATTGGTCGCCGTCGTCGTTCTTGCTCTTTCCCGGAACGCCTTTGCCCCGCAGGCGCATGCGTTTGCCGTTGTTCGAGTTCTTCGGGATCTTCAGGGACACGCTGCCGTGTACCGTCGGAACCATGACACTGGCGCCCAGCAGGGCCTCCGACAGGGTGATCGGCAGATCCAAAAGGATATCCTTGCCATCCCGTTCGAAGTGCGGATGCGGTTCGACCTGCAGTTCCAGATAGGCGTCGCCGGCGGGTAGGCCGTCCTTCGCAGGTTTGCCCTGGCCTTTCAGGCGCAGGCGCGTTCCGCTCTCGGTCGCCGGCGGAATTGTCAGGTTGACGACCTTGCCATCGCTCAACGTCACCCGCTTCTTGATCCCGACCACCGCCTCGGTGAACGGCACCTTCAACCTGTACCGGAGGTCCTGGGACGGGCGGCGCGCGGTGGTTCTCGTGCCACCGGACTCGCCGGTCGATCCGGCGCCGGGCCGGGACGCCCGCCACTGTTTCAGGATCTCGTCGATCGAATCGGTGTCGAAGTCGTCGGAGAAATCGAACGGATTGCCCGCCGTATCGGTCCGTCCGCTGCGGGCCTTCCAGCCTTTGCGCCAGAAGCTCGACCGTCCGCCGCGCTCGCGCGCGTCCGGGTCGAGTTCCCCACGGTCGTAGCGTCGGCGCTTCGTCGGATCGCCGAGCAGGTCATAGGCGGTGCTGACTTCCTGGAATTTCTTGGCGACCGACTCGTCGCCCTGATTCAGGTCAGGATGGTACTTCTTCGCGAGCTTGCGATAGGCCGCCTTGATCTCGTCCTGATCGGCCGAGCGCGATACCCCCAGTACCTTGTACGGGTCGCTCATCTGCCGCTCCGCCCTGGAATGGAGACAAGGGCGGCGGCCCCGATTTCAGCAATTACGCTATCCATCATCAACGAGTCTCGCCGGTTTCATCCGTCGGCGATACTTGTTTGTGCGGCGGGCCGGGATCAAGACCCTTGGTCTGATCCCGGGATCCGGTTCTGTGACGCGGCGGCGGTTACTCGACGATTCTCCAGGATCCGTCGGCCTGGCGGCAGGCCCGGCCGTAGGCGTCCTGGGTTTCGCCGCCGATGGTCACGGTCTGCTGGTATTCCCGACAGAACGATCCGTTGGCGGTCTGATAGGTCCGGGTCGGCGTCACAGTTCCCGAATTGCCCGAATCCGGGTTCGACCACGCCGATGTCGTACCCGTCGGCTGTCGCTCGAGCGTGCTTTGCGTCGAGCGTTCCATGGCCAGCTTGTCCGCGCGGTCCAGGGACTTGCCGACTTCGTTGCCGACCAGGGCGCCGAGCAGGGTCCCCGCGGCCACGGCCGCGACCCGACCCGTGCCACTGCCGAACTGGGCGCCGGCGACGGCGCCGCCGATGCCGCCGAGCAAGGTGCCGCCGGTCTGCTTGGGACCGGCCGTCTGGCAGGCCGCCAAACCCATGGCAACGACGGAGATCAGAGCGATCTTGCGGATCATGATGCGTGTACCCCTTCAGTGTTCAGACCGACCGGCGCTGTCCGGCGGTCGGTCGTCTCGCCCCCGTCAGGGGGCACAGAATCAGACTTTCCTCATGCAGGGCCGTAGAGACATCCCGACCAATGGATGATCCATGTCACGGTTTAAACGAACGGGGCGCGGTATTCCGTCGCTCGCCCGGTGCCCGCCATGGATCCGTGATAAATGTGGCTGTGGTCGGGCAAATAAAGACCGGATCCGATTTCGATCGTGAGGACGTGAAGATGAGTGTTTCCGACGGAGCTTTCGAACCCCAGACGGACGATGCCTTCGCCCAGTTCCGGACCTGGTTCGCGGAAGCCGAGGCGAGTGAAGTCAACGATGCCAATGCGATGACGCTCTCGACGGCGGATTCAGACGGTCGGCCATCGGCCAGGATCGTCCTCATGAAGGAATTCGACGACAAAGGCGTGGTCTTCTACACCAACACCGAAAGCAAGAAGGGGCGGGACCTGACCGTGAACCCGTTCGCGTCGCTGCTTTTCCACTGGAAATCGGTGCGGCGTCAGGTGCGCTTCGAAGGGCCGGTCACCTCGGTCAGCGTCGCCGAGGCGGATTCTTACTACGCGAGCCGGCCCCGTCTGAGCCGGATCGGTGCCTGGGCGTCTCAACAATCACGTCCGGTGGCGGACCGCGCGACCCTGGTCGCCGCCGTCGATCGTTTCGACGCCGAGTACCCCGGTGAGGCGGTCCCGCGACCGCCCTACTGGTCGGGGTATCGGCTGTCTCCCCTGCGGGTTGAATTCTGGCAGGATGGCGAGTTCAGACTGCACGACAGGTTCGTGTTCTCGCGGCCGAGCGAGGGGCAGCCTTGGTCGATCCAGCGGCTCTATCCCTGAACACCGGTCCGGGGTGCGGCGCGCCTCGGCAGCGCGCGTCCGGAGACCCCCGATGACGCAGATCGCCCCCCGGATGCGGCGGCTGATCGAAACGATCCACGAATCCGTGATCGACAGCGCCGACGATGGCGCCAAGCCGATCCTCCATGAGACCCACGGCGCGGTCGTGCTGCTGGCCGGCGATCGGGCGTTCAAGATCAAGAAACCGGTGGGCTTCGCTTACATGGATTTCTCCACCCTGGAAAAACGCCGTTACGCGGCGGAGCGCGAGGTTGCGATCAACCGCCGCACGGCGCCGGAAACCTATCTCGGCGTCGGGGCGGTGGTCGCCCGCGGGACTCGCTGGCGGTTCGTCGAGGATCTTGAGCAGACGGACCCCGAGGAGCGTCTGGTCGAGCCGGTGGTCGTCATGCGGCGATTTGCCGAGGACGGGTTGCTCGATCACGTTGCCCGGTCGCAGGGGGCGCTGTCGGCCGAGATCTGCGACGCCCTGGCGTTCGAGGTCGCCGACTTCCATGCGCGGGCCCGGTGCCACCGTGCGGTCGCGGGATCGCGGCGGGTGGCGGATGTGCTGGAGATCAATGCCAACGGGTTGCGGGCCGCGGTTCCGGGGGTATTGGGACGGCGCGACGTTGAAGACCTGATCGCCGCCAGCCGGACGCGGGCTGCGGCGCTTGGCTCCCGTCTCGACCGGCGCGCCAGATCCGGCAGGGTGCGGCGGTGCCACGGCGATCTGCATCTGCGCAACATCTTCCTCGACGAGGGCGGTGGCGGCGCGCCGCGGTTGTTCGACGCCATCGAGTTCGACGAGGCGCTGGCGACGACCGACGTCGCCTACGATCTTGCCTTCCTGCTGATGGATCTGTGGCACCGGGGCCTCGAGCGCGAGGCGTCGCGGGTCTGGAACGGCTGGCTGTCGGCAAGCCGCGACGATGGTGCTGCCGCAGTGATCGATCTGTTCCTGTCGATGCGCGCGGCCGTGCGGGCGCATGTGTCGGGGGCCCTGGCCCGCCAGCATCCGGAAGATCCGGGACCCAAGGCCGATGCCGCCGCATATCTCGACCTGGCCCGGGAGATGTTGCGGCCGAAGCCGCCGGTCGTCGTCGCAATCGGCGGCATCTCGGGCACCGGAAAGACCACCTTGGCCCGGGCCGTGGCGGGCCGTCTCGGCCGTGCGCCGGGAGCGGTCATCCTGCGCTCGGACGTGATCCGTAAACAGCGGTGGGGCGTGGGCGAGACGGAGCGCCTGCCGCGCGAGGCCTACACGGCGACCGTCAGCGCCCGGGTGTTTGCCGAGATCAACCGGCGTGCCGGTGCCGTCGCCGGCGGCGGCCAGGCGGTCGTCGCGGATGCTGTCTTTGGACTGCCGGTTCAACGCCGGCGCATTGCCGCCGTCGCGTCGCGACGCCGTATCCGTTTTCTCGGGTTCTGGTTGACGGTCGAGGTCGGTGCCGCGGAAGCCCGGGTGGCGGCGCGGCGGGGAGACGCCTCCGATGCCACGCCGCGCGTTGTCCGCGCCCAGGCTGGTGGAGTCATCCCGCCCGACGACTGGTGGCATCTGGACGCGGGCTCCGACCCCGAGGCGCTGGCGCTGGAGATCCTGCGGCGAGTGCAAGCGGACCCTGCTTGATATGCGTCAATGTTGGTGCTGGTCGGGGTCGCTAGCGTTGAAATAACAATCAGATCCGCTTGATGATGGAGCGACGCGATGAAACGGATTTTTGTGCCCCTGCTCGGTGAAACAGGTGACCGGATGGCCCTGGATACGGCAGGACGGCTTGCCGGACCGTCGGGTGGGCATGTTGATGCAGTTCTGTTGCGGCGCGATCCGCGCGACGTTCTGCCGATCGTCGGTGAAGGCTTCGGGGCGGCGATGGTCGACGAGATCATGGCCGCGGCCGAGACCCCCGCGAAGGACCAGGAAGCGGCCGCGCAGGCGACGTTCGACGCCTGGGTTGCCGACAGCGGAGCCGAAGTCGGGGACAGGACCGCGGTCGACCGGCTGACCGCGTCTCTCGAGACGCAGGTCGGCCCGGTTCCGGGTCTGGAACGGGCGCCGTCGCGCCTGGCCGATGTCACGGTCTGTGCCCGCGGCGGAAAGGACGGTAATCCCGACCGGGCCGCTCTGATCGAGACGGCTGTGATGGATTCCGGACGGCCGGTGGTGTTGGCGTCCGAGGGCGACGCCGGCACGATCGGATCGAACGTGGTGGTCGCCTGGAACGGGTCGGCCGAAGCCGCACGGGCGGTGTCGATGTCGATGCCATTGCTGCAGAGGGCCCAGCGGGTCACGGTCGTGACGGTCGACGATGGCGATGTTTCAGCCGACCCGCAGGCGATGACCCAGACGCTGCGAATGAACGGCATCGCAGCCGACGGAGTGACTGCCGTCTTGGACCGGGCCGGGGTGGCCGCCACCCTGGAGGCGGAGGCGGCGCGCCAGGGTGCGGATCTCCTTCTGATCGGCGCCTACAGCCACAGTCGAGTCCGGGAGTTTGTCCTCGGTGGCGTGACCGACGATGCCTTGACCGAGGGATCGGTCGCGATGATGCTTGCGCGATAGCGGTCTTGAAGCGCGGGTGGGCTGGCGGGCTGGCCCACTGGCGCGCTGGACCGGTGCCTGGATTCTGAGGAACTCCCCGAATGACTGTGAAGACGATTCAACTGGAACTCGCTCGCAACCCCGACTTTCCGGAAGGCAGCAATACCCGCGGCTATGAGTTTCGGGCGCCATTGGGTGCTGACGGCACCCTGGATCACGACGCCTGGGGGTCCGTTCGGACGAAATGCACGGTCCGGCGGTTCTGGGAAGGTGAGGATGACGAGATCGGCCATCTCGTCCACCGTCGGGGAAACCGCTGGCTTTTCCACTACGACGGCATGGATGCCGATGACGACGAACCGATCTTCAAGTTCGACCGTCATCACTTTGTGGAAGGCGAGTACATCTCGATCACCGAGCATGACGGCGAACAGCGGACCTTCCGCGTTGTTGCCGTACGCTAGAACCGGGCTCGGCAGCGCACTTCAGTTCGCACACCTTTGAGCGGATGACGTCGCCGGTGCGGGGCGGTAGGCTGCGCGCCATGGCGGAAGACTCGAAACTCATGCTCCTGACCGGCGCCAGCCGCGGCATCGGCCACGCGACGGTTCAGATATTTCTGCAGCGGGGGTGGCGTCTGCTGACCTGTTCGCGCGACGCCCCGCCGCCGGAATGCGGCCGCGATCCTGATCGGGCCTATCACATAACGGCGGATCTCTCGGACCCGGCGAGCCTCGACGCTTTCATCGAAGAGGCGAACGAGTGGCTGGGGGACCGCCCGCTGCACGCCTTGATCAACAATGCCGGCTGGTCACCGAAGACTGCGTTCAAGGAACGCCTCGGATGCCTGAACGGCGATCTCGATGCCTGGCATACGGTCTTCGAGGTGAACTTCTTCGCACCTTTGAAGCTGGGTCGGGGATTCGCCGCGGCTTTGCATCGCGGTCAAGGGGCGATCGTGAACATCACGTCGATCGCCGGCCATGCCATTCACCCGTTCGCCGGATCGGCGTATTCGACGTCGAAGGCGGCCCTGACGGCGCTGACCCGCGAGATGGCCCATGAGTTCGCCCAACTCGGCGTGCGCGTGAATGCCGTCGCGCCAGGGGAGATCGAGACGGCGATGCTGTCGCCCGAGACCGAAGTGCTGATCCCCCGCATCCCGCTCCAGCGACTGGGTGAGCCGAAGGACGTGGCCGGCGCCATCTACTACCTGTGCAGCGATGACAGCAATTATGTCACGGGGACCGAGATCTTCGTCACCGGCGGCCAGCACATTCTATGAACCATGTGCCGCCCCGATCCGGGGTGGCAGGCGGAGCAAGAGGACAAGGGATGCGGATCTGCGTTCTGACCTGTGCCCATGTCGGGCCCCACCTGGCGGACGTGATGTCGTCCTATCTCGACGCGTTCACGGACCTGTTGTCGCCGTATCTTCCCGATGCGCAGTTCAGCACCGCAATGGCGATCGAGGACAGTTTTCCCGAGGATGTGCGCGATCACGACGCCTATGTCATCGGCGGCAGTCCGCACGGTGTCTATGAAGATCTGCCCTGGATCCGCCACGCCGAGGATTTCGTGCGGGAGGCTGTCGCGGCGGATCGGGTGCTGGTCGGCGGGTGTTTCGGCCATCAACTGATCGTTCAGGCCCTCGGTGGCACCGTCGTGAAATCGGAGAAGGGCTGGGGGCTCGGCGTGCACGCCCATCCGGTCGTCCGCCGCGAGTCCTGGATGCAAAGGGGGGCCGGAGGTTCCGAACGTGGTGGTCAGTCACCAGGACCAGGTGGTTGGCCTGCCGCCCGAAACAGTGGTGAACGCCGGCAGCACGTTCTGCCCGAATGCGATGCTGCGGATCGGGGAACGGGTCCTGACCCTTCAGGGCCATCCGGAAATGAACGTCCCGATCGTCGAGCGGCTTATCGACATGCGGCGCGACCAGCTCGGTGCGGACGACCACGCGGCCTGTCTGGACTCCTTGAGCAGCCCGCTCAGCCACGCGGAGATGGGCCGGTGGTTGGCGGACTTCATCCGACAGGGCGTCGACGGGGTCCGCGCTTCGGCAGGGGGTGCGACCATGCGGCCTGCCGCCGCCGGCTGACAGTGACGGACCTGCCGCAAGACGTGCGGCCCTACCATCGCACCCCGGTCTTCACCCAGGATACGGTGCCGGCGGCCCTGCTGGGCGACCATGCGACGAAAGCGGGGGTCTGGGGCCGCCTCCATGTCGTGTCCGGCCGGCTGCGGTTCACGTGGGCCGACAGCGATGAGACCATCGAGCTCGGCTCCGGCGACCAACTGGTCATAGAGCCGCAGGAGCGCCACCGGGTTACGATGCTCGAGAACGCGGCATTCTTCGTCGAGTTTCTGCGCTGACGCCGTGAGCGGCGGTAGCGCGGCGGGAGACAGCACGCATGGCCCGAGGAGCGTTCAAGGTTACGCGGGATCTGGTGCCGGGAATCGACGCCGTCGAGGCGGATTCCGCGCATCAGTTCGCCAAGCACACCCATGACCGGTTCGGGATCGGCGTCATCCAACGGGGTGCTCAACGGTCGCTCAGCGGCCGGGGACAGGTCGAAGCGGCGGCGGGCGATCTGATCACGGTGAACCCCGGCGAGGTCCACGACGGTGTTTCGGTCGGATCCGACGGCCGACGCTGGTCCATGCTCTATTTCGCGCCGGATCTGATCGCGCGGATCGTCACGGACGTGGAGGAGGGGCGACGCGGGTCGGCTGAGTTCGTTCATCCGGTGGTTCGCGAAGGACGCCTGCGGGCGGTATTCCAGGCATTATGCCGCGTCTATGCCGATCCGCTCCTGCCGGCACGGTGCACCGCTCGGGAAGAACTCGAACTGCAGGTGGTCGACGCCTTGATTTGCGATCGGCATACAGCGTCGCGACCATCGACCCGGTCGTCTCCCGCCCTGGAATCGATCAGCCGGGTGCGGTCGATGATCGACGAAGATCCTGCTGCTCCGTGGACACTCGACGATTTCGCGAGAGAGGCCGGTCTCAGCCGCTTCAAGGTGGTTCGGAGCTTCGCGAAGGCGGCGGGCCTGACCCCGCACGCCTATATCGTCCAGCGTCGCGTGGAGCTGGTGCGTCACCTGATCGCCGGGGGCGCGGCCCTTGCGGATGCGGCGGCAGCCGCCGGTTTCGCGGATCAGAGCCATATGACCCGGACGTTCGTGAAGCGCTACGGATACTCCCCCGGTGCCTTCGCGGCCGGCCAGAACTGAACGGGTCCGGCTGCCGCGCCGGCATCCTGCAATTTCGTTCAAGACGCTCAGCTCGAAATCGGGCCTGCTGGATCGGTCGGAAACACCGAGAGAGAAGATCCATGCGCTTCAGCCACGCTCCCGAGGTCTGGGCGGAGTTCCCAACCCTCGTCTGTGCCGCCCTGTTCTGCGGCGGCCTGTCCGGCCTCCGGGCGGACGGTCTTGCGCTGGACACCTACCAGCGACGCGCGTCCGAGCGCCTGGCGGAGGGGTCGGAGGGTCAGTTTCGGGAGATCCGGGCCTGGCGGGCGGCGTTCTCGAAGATGGGTATGAAGCCGACCCAGTACCGGTGCGCGTCGGAAGCGCTGTTGCGGCGGTTCCGCAAGGAAGCGGGGCTGCCGCGCCTGCACCCTCTTGTGGACTTCTGCAATGCGGTCTCCTTGGCCTATGCCACTCCGATAGCCGTGTTCGACCTCGATCGCATCGTCGGCGATCTTCAGGTTCGTCCGGCGCGCGGGGACGAGCGCTATACGACGTTCTCGGGAGAGGACGAGCTGCCGAGCCCGGGAGAGATCATCTTCGCCGACGCCGACGGCCGGGCGCACGCGCGGCGCTGGACCAACCGCCAAAGCGGCCATTCCGCCGTCCGGTCGGGGACCGATCGGGCGCTGATCGTGGCGGAAGCCCTGCACGAGGACGCCGTTTCGGACATTGCCGCACTGCTGGATGATCTGCGATCCGGCCTGCTGGGATCAGGCTCAAGTCCGGTCGACGCCGCGATGCTTGAAGGGCCGTCTCAGGCCTTCGTGGTCGACCCGGAGAGCGCGCGATGAGCGTCGAGTTTCTCGCGACCTCGCTTGTGGTGATCCTCCTGCCCGGCAGCGGCGTGCTGTACACACTCGCGTTCGCACTGGGCCAGGGGCTGCGCGCCAGCGTCTTTGCGGCGGTCGGATGTACGCTCGGTGTCGTGCCGCATCTGTTCGCCAGCATCGTCGGTCTGGCCGCGGTCCTTCATGCGAGCGCCACGGCCTACGAAATCCTCCGCTTCCTTGGGGTCGGATACCTGTTCTATCTGGCCTGGCAGGCGTGGCGGGCAGGCGGTGGTCTTTCTCTGTCTGAGGGAGCCGGGCTCATGTCGGGGCGCCGGATCATTCTGAACGGCTTCCTGCTGAACATCCTCAATCCGAAGCTGTCGCTGTTCTTCCTGGCCTTTCTGCCCCAGTTCGTTCCCGTGGACGGTGCGGCGACCGGCGACCGCATGGCGGCGCTCGGGGGGGTGTTCATGGGGCTGACGTTTCTGGTCTTCGTCGGCTATGGCGCCTTCGCGTCGGCGGCACGCCGCTACGTCATTTCCCGCCCGGCAACTGTCCGCTGGCTGCAATGCGGCTTCGCTGCCGCTTTCGGGCTGCTCGGTGTTCGGCTGTTGATCGGAGAGCGCTAGACCGCGCCCGATAAGGTCCCGAGACCCGGTCAGGCGCCGAGACTGCGGACCCAGGCGATGCGGCCGTCGATCTGCTCGATCTCGTGGGCGAGCCAGTCGTCCAGCAGGCCGCCGCCCCATTCCCGATGGCTGGCGAGATCGGCCAGCCGGGCGCGCTCGCCCTGATACATGGTCTCGAGCGCAAGAATCTGCTCGGCGCGGTCCTCCGCGCTCAACTGGTCGATGAACCGCAGCTTCAGGGCCAGTACCAGTTTGTTCAGATCGGATACACCCGGCCGCAAGCTGGCGGTCAGATAGCCCTGCAGCGCTTCCCGACCGTCATCGGTCAACCGCAGGAGCGCGTGGTCGCCGGAGCCTTCGCCGGGGACGGCCGCGATCAGCCCTTCGAACTTCAAAAGCTCGATCGACGTCCCCAGCAGGTCGAGGGACGGGCCGACGATGCGGGCGGCAAACTCGCGCACTTCGGCGGCGAGGTCGCTGTATACCCGGTCGCTTTCGCCAAGAAGGCCGAGGGCCGCCAAGCGAATGGCTTCCTTGGGAACAAGCGAATTATCGCGATACATGGCCACCCTCCACCGTGAGGTCCCGACTGATATGGACCCCGACGGGTGGATTGTCCAGCGACAGGTTAATGAAAATCGTTCTCAAACACTGACCGCGTGGGTTCCTGCCGATTCCGCGGCGCGCTCGGCAGGAGACGCGCAGGGCAGGGTCAGGGTTGCACTGGTTCCGACGCCGACGTCGCTCTCCAGGCGCAGAGTGCCGCCGAGCGAGCGCGACAGCGATCCGCAGATGTAGAGGCCGAGCCCGATGCCGGTGGCGTGATTGACGAACGGGTCGGGGTCGGTGGTCTGGAACGGCTGGCCGAGATGCTCGAGCTGCTTGGGGTCGATCCCCTGTCCCGTGTCTTCGACCACAAGCACGATGCTGTCGATGGCGGCCTCGTGGCGCAGGGTGATCCGTACAGACCCGCCCCGGTCGGTGAGCTTGATGGCGTTGGTCAGCAGGTTCAGCGCGATCTGTTGAATGGCGCGGTGATTCGAATGGATGCTGGGGGCATCGCCGCTCTCGAAGTCGAGGCTGACGCCGCGATGGTCGGCATCGGCCTGAACCAGAAGAACCGCTCCGTGCACCGCATCCGCGGCGTCGGTTCTGGAGAAGTCGAGATCGTAGCGTCCGGAGCGCATTTTCGACACCGTCAGCAGGTCCTCGACATGGGACAGGAGGGTATCGGCGCTTCGGTGGATGTCGTCGAGATAGTCGAGGTAGCGTCGGGTACCGATCGGCCCGAGGGTTTCGGTTCGGATCAAATCAGCGAACCCGAGGATGGCGTTCAGCGGGGTGCGCAATTCGTGGCTGATCATCGCGAGGAACTTCTCCTTGGCGCGACGGGATTCCCGGCTTTCCTCGAGCGCTTCGACCAGGGCGATGTTGAGGCTGGCGACCTGGGCGTTGCTCTGGGAGATCTCGCCTTGGTCCTGAACCATGGCGATGACATACGCGGTGCCCTCGAGCTGGGTCTTTGACAGGGTGACATACGCTGCGAACCGTGAGCCGTCCTTCCGCAACCCGAAAATACCGGGCCGGTCGCTGCCCATCGCCCGCGGCGCGTCGCCGGCGCTGTCGACATAGGCCTGCATGAGCGCGCGGTGACTCCGGCGAAGGTCGCCCGGAACCAGAACATCGACCCGCTGTCCGACCAGTTCCCAGGACGGCCATCCGAACAGGGCCTCGACCTGGGCATTGGCGTTGACGATCACACCGCTGCGGTCGACCACCAGGATGGCGTTCGGTGCGGCCGTGAAGATCGCGTCGTTCAGGGTCGTCAACGGTGCCTCGTCGCGGCGATTGCAGCTCTGGCGGAGGCAGGGCTGAACGCCGTTCCGTCGATCAGGCACCCACATTCCAGGTGATCGGACCGCCGCACGCGCGCTGATTCGAACAACCGGCCGGCCCCACCCCGCTCGGTTCGAATGTCACATAACTGTCATATCACCGAGAGATTCGAGATAACAACACAGTTAAATTACTGAAATGAGCGACGGTAGAAGTAATACCGTCTGGATTTCGAGAATAAGTTGTATCTTGATGTGTGATGAATGTTGTCTAATACTTAAAATTTGTGTCGATCTTTTTCATTTCGTCGATATCAGTAGGTGACGCCCCGCATCCTCTCGTTGCGGCGGTGCAGCAACTCGATGGCTGCCAGCAACAGAGTGGAAAGCACGATCAGCAGCGTCGCCACAGCCAGGATGGTCGGGCTGATCTGCTCGCGGATGCCGGCCCACATCTGGCGCGGGATGGTGCGCTGCTCGAAGCCCACCATGAAAAGGACGACCACGACCTCGTCGAACGAGGTCACAAAGGCGAACAGGGCACCGGAGATCACGCCCGGCAGGATCAGCGGCATGATCACCTTGAAGAAGGTGCGCGGCATATCGGCGCCCAGGCTGTTGGAGGCCCGGATCAGGTTCTTGTCGAAGCCGACCAGGGTTGCGGTCACGGTGATGACCACGAACGGGGTGCCCAGTGCCGCATGCGCCAGGATCACGCCGGCATAGGTCTGGGTCAGGGCGAAACCGCTGCCGAACGGTGCCGAATAGAAGAAGAACATCGCCGCGGCGGTGATGATCAGGGGCACGATCATCGGCGAGATCAGCACTCCCATGATTATGCCCTTGGCCGGCAGTTCCGCCCGCGACAGGCCGAGGGCCGCCAGGGTTCCGAGCGCCGTCGCCAGCATCGTCGAGGCGATGCCGACGATGAAACTGTTCTTGATCGAGTGCAGCCACTGGTCGTTGTTCACGATGTCCTCGTACCAGCGGGTCGAGAACGCCTCCGGCTGCAGGCTCAGCATCTGCGGCGTGAAGGTGAAGTACGGCTCGGCGTTGAAGGACAGCGGAATGATCACCAGGATCGGCGCGATCAGGAAGAAGAAGATCGCCGCACAGATGATCCGGTAGGCGTAGTACCAGAGGCGCTCGAGCGGGCTGGCGTAACTGGGCAGGGCCATGGTGTCGTGCCTCCGGTCAGCCGAGCTTCAGGTTGTCGATGCCGACCAGCCGGTCGTACAGCCAGTACATGGCGAGGACCCCGGCCAGCAGGATCGTGCCCAACGCCGCGGCCAGACCCCAGTTGAGCGATTTCTGCATGTGGTAGGCGATGAAGTTCGAGATCAGCTGGCCGTCCTGGCCGCCGACCAGGGCGGGCGTGATGTAGTAGCCGATAGCCAGAATGAACACGAGAATAGAGCCGGCGCCGATCCCCGGCACGGTCTGCGGGACATAGACCCGCACGAAGGCGATCAGCGGGTTGGCGCCGAGCGAGCGCGCGGCGCGCATATAGCTCGGCGAGATCGTCTTCATCACCGAGTACATCGGCAGCACCATGAACGGCAGTAGGATATGCGTCATCGCGATCACCGTGCCGGTCATGTTGTAGATCATCTCGAGCCGGTTCTCGGTCGAGATCAGGCCGAGGAAGACCAGCGTATCGTTGATCACCCCCTGGGTCTGCAGCAGCACGATCCACGACGTCGTACGGACCAGCAGCGAGGTCCAGAACGGCAGCAGAACCAGGATCAGGAGCAGGTTGCTCTTCGAGGTCGGCAGGGTGGCCAGCAGGTAGGCGATCGGATAGGCCAGGACGAGACAGGCCAGCGTGACCTCGAGTGAGACATAGATCGTCTTCAGAAACAGGCTGACGTAGATCTGTTTCCATTCGGGCTGCATCACGATGCTGCCGTCGACGTCGCGGGTCCGGTCGACCGCGTTCAGGTAGTAGCCGAAGGTGATCGGCGAGGAGACCTGCTGGATGGTCCGCCACGTCTCGGTCTTGCCCCAGTCCTCGTCGATCTTGATGAAAGCGGGCTCGTAGGGGCCTTCCTTGACCCGGCGGATCCGCCGAGAGGTCTTGTTGATCAGCGAGCGGAATCCGGCACCTTCATAGTTCAGGCGGGCGCCCATCCGCCCGAGCGCCTGGCGTTTGCCCTCGGTTCGATCGCTCATCTCCTTGGCGAGCGAGGCGAACACCGCTTCCGCCGGCAGACCCTGGCCGTCCCATTCCTCCAGGAGTGCCACGGTCTCAGGAATGGCGGCCGACACTTCCGGGTTGTCGACGCTGCGCAACAGCATGTCGACGATCGGGAAGATGAAGGTGATCAGGATGAACAGCAGCAGCGGGGCGACCAGCAGCAGGGCGCGGATCTTGCTGCGCCGGGTGGCTCGGGCGAGCGCGACCTTGAGCGGCGTGCCGTCCGCCGTCGTCATCTCGCGTCGGGCAAGATCGGCACCGGTGGCCGGGCCGGAGCCCTGGATCGCCTCCGCCATGCGCTAGCTCCCGTCTGCCGCCATTGGATCAAATACCGGTCGGCTGGTGGCGTAATGCATCAAACGAAAAAGGGCCGGGGGAGCGGCGGTCCGCTCCCCCGGATCAGGCGTCAGCTGGCGAGCCAGGCGTTGAAACGCTCGTTCAGCTCGTCACCGTAGTCGGCCCAGAACTCGAAATCGTTCTGCAGCGGGTTCTTGAAGTTCGCCGGAGCCGTCGGCATGTGCGGCTGCATCTTCGGCAGAACCTTCGGGAACGAGGACTTGCGGACCGGACCGTAGGAAATGAACTTGGCCTGGTCGGCGAGGCGCTGGGTGTCGCTCGAGAACTTGATGAACTCCCAGGCGCGGTCCTTGTTCGGCGTGCCCTTCGGCATCACCCACAGGTCGATGTCCCAGACCTGGCCGTCCCAGACGATTTCGAACGGCTTGCCTTCGTTCATGATGGCGTTGAACAGACGGCCGTTATAGGCGGTCGTCATGACGACTTCGCCGTCGGCCAGAAGCTGCGGCGGCTGGGCGCCGGCTTCCCACCAGATCGTGTCGTTCTTGATGGTGTCGAGCTTGGCGAAAGCGCGGTCGACGCCTTCGGCGGTGGCCAGCACGTCATAGACCTGGTCAGCCGGGACGCCGTCGGCCATCAGCGCGAATTCCAGGTTGGCCTTCGGGGTCTTGCGCATGCCGCGCTTGCCCGGGAACTTCGCCAGGTCGAAGAAGTCGCCGATGCTGGCCGGGCTTCCACTGACCTTGTCGGAGTCGTAGGCGTAGACCGTCGACCAGACGATCAGGCCGACCGCGCACTCGTGCAGAGTACCGGCGATGAAGTCCGCGGCCGCCGCGGTGCCGTCGTCACCGGCCGGCAGATCGTCGGTCGGCAGCACCTCGAGAATGCCCTCGTCGCAGCCGCGCACCGCGTCGGAAAGCTCAACGTCGACCAGATCCCAGGTCACGTTGCCGGCTTCCACCTGGGCCCGGATCTCTGCGAGACCGCCGTTGTAGTCCTCGGAGTTGATGGTGTCGCCGGTCTTGGCGATCCAGGGCTTGTGATAGGCCTCAACCTGGCTCTTGGTGTAGGCACCGCCCCAGGACACGATGGTCAAGGTGTTGTCGGCCTTGGCCACTCCGGCAAATCCGAAGGCCGCGACCGCGATGGCCGCGACGCTCGCCGACTTCAGAAGATGTTTCATCCAACCAGTCTCCCTGTGTTGAGCCGGGTCGCCCCGGCGGTTGCCCCTTAGCCTCCATTTTCCCGTGGGCCCGCCGGGGGGCGCGGCAGGCCCGGAATTCCTCTCGCGCCGCGCTCAGGCGTCGAGCGCGCGGCAGTCGTCCATCATCCAGCCGACCTTGACCTCCTGGCCGCGGGCCAGCGAGGCGTGGGCGTGGGCGTGGGCGTTGGGAACCTTGACGGTGAACTCGTCGTCGCCGCAGGTGCTCACCCGCATACGGATGTGGTCGCCGAGATAGATCAGTTCCTCGACCTTGGCGTCGAACACGTTCGGCATCGAGCCCGGTTCCGGATCGAGGGCGACCCGTTCGGGGCGCAGCGACAGGGTGGTGCGCGCCGATTTGCCGTCGTGGTTCACGCTCAACGCCCGGATGGTGTTGCCGGCGACTTCGACGGTGCAGTTGGTCCCGTCATCCTCGAGCACGGTGCCGAGCAGCCGATTGTTCTCGCCGATGAACTGGGCGACGAACGCGTTCTCCGGCTTCTCGTACAGTACCGGCGGCGCTGCCAGCTGCTGGATGCGGCCGTCGTTGAACACGGCGATCCGGTCCGACATGGTCAGCGCCTCGGACTGGTCGTGGGTCACGTAGACCACGGTCATCCCGAGGTTTTCGTGGATGTGCTTGATCTCGTACTGCATCTGCTCGCGCAGATTCTTGTCGAGCGCCCCGAGCGGCTCGTCCATCAGCACCAGGTCGGGCTCGAACACCAGGGCGCGGGCCAGCGCCACGCGCTGCTGCTGGCCGCCGGAAAGCTGACCCGGCCGCCGGCCGCCGAAACTGCCGAGCTCGACCATGTCGAGGGCGCGCTGGACCTTGGCCTCGGTGTCGGCCTTGGAGAGTTTGCGAACCTCCAACGGGAAGGCGAGGTTCTCGGCCACGGTCATGTGCGGGAACAGGGCGTAGTTCTGGAACACCATGCCGATGCCGCGTTTGTGCGGCGGCACGTTGTTCAACTCGCGCCCGCCGAGCATGACCTTGCCCTCGGTCGGTGTCTCGAATCCAGCCAGCATCATCAGACAGGTCGTCTTGCCGGAGCCCGATGGGCCCAACATGGTCAAGAACTCTCCTGCCTGGATGTCGAGGTTGAGGTCTTTGACGACGAGGATCTCCCCGTCATAGGTCTTCTGGACCTCGGTGAACTGGACGAACGGCGTCTTTGTTTCCGCCATGTCCCCCTTAACTTCCCTGCCTGTGGGCCAGCGACCCTCCCCCCGGAGTCGGGCCGCGTGCCTGCCGCGCGGCTTTGCGCGCTGTTGATTGGCCCAAACCCTAGGCCAAGGTTTGGGGCGCTGTAAAGCGACGCGTTGAAGTGCAAAAGGCCCTCTTCCGCGACGGGATAAACGGGCGCAAAGGACCGCATCAGGACACGGCCGGCAAAGGCCGCTTTGGCGATGTTCCGCCGACCGGCGCTTCGACTTGCGCGCGCCCGATGTCCGGTTTGCCGCAAATGCGACATGGGACCGTCGCCTATGCGTCGGGTCGGCCCCGGGATCGGCGGCACTCTTTGGCTCGGGACGGGTCCGGATTCCGGCACGGGATCGGGCCCGCCGGTGCAGGCGGGAGGCAGCAATGAAGGATACCGCGCGGGTCGTGGTCATCGGCGGCGGCGTCGTCGGGGTCAGCACGCTCTATCATCTGGTCAAGAAGGGCTGGAGCGATTGCGTGCTTTTGGAGCGCACGGAACTGACGGCGGGGTCGACCTGGCACGCGGCCGGTCTGCTGCCCCTGTTCAACATGAGCTATTCGGTCGGCCAGCTGCACCAGTACTCGGTCGAACTTTACAAGACCCTGGAGGCCGAGACCGGTCAGGCGGTCGGGTTCCACAACACCGGCAACCTGCGGCTCGCGACCAATTCCGACCGGATGGACGAGTACCGCAACTACCAGTGCACGGCCGAGACCATCGGCGTCGAGTGCCACCTCATCGGCGTCGACGAGATCCGCAAGCTGTGGCCGTTGATCAACGCCGACGGCCTGGTCGGCGCGCTCTGGCACCCGACCGACGGCCACATCGCGCCGGTCGACGTGACCATGGCCCTGGCCAAGGGGGCGCGCATGCACGGCGGGACTATCCACCAGAACACCGAGGTCACCGGCATCGCCCGCGACGGCAACGAGTGGGTGGTGAGCACGGCCGAGGGCAGCATCCGCTGCGAACACGTGGTCAGCGCCACCGGCAACTACGCCCGCCAGACCGCGCGCATGGTCGGCCTGCAGATCCCGGCGATCCCGGTCGAGCACCAGTACATCGTCACCGATGTCGATCCGGTCCTGAAGGAGTATCGCGAGGCCGGCAACCACGAGCTGCCGATTCTGCGCGAGAGCGACTGCCAGTACTATTTCCGCGAGGAGCGGATGGGCTGGATCCTCGGTCCCTATGAGCGCCACGCCCCGGCCTGCTTCGTCGAGGGCGTGCCCTCGACCTTCGAGAAGGACCTGTTCCCGGGCGACCTGGAACGGCTGATGCCCCATGTCGAGGGCTGCATGAACCGGGTGCCGTCCTTCGAAGGGGCCGGTATCAAGGACATCGTCAACGGCCCGATCTCCTATACGCCGGACGGCAACCCGATGGTCGGGCCGGCCTTCGGTCTGACCAATTTCTGGCTGTCCGAGGGCCACAGCTTCGGGGTGACCGCGGCCGGCGGAGCCGGCTGGCAGCTCGCCAACTGGATCGTCGACGGCGAGCCGACGGTCGACATGATCGGCGTCGATCCGAGGCGCTTTGGCGTGGTCTCCAAGAACTTCGCCAAGATCAAGAACGAGGAAGCCTACGAGCACGTCTTCATCAACCACTTCCCGATGGAGGAGCGGCCGGCCGGCCGGCGAAGATGGTGCCCGCCTACGGCCGGATGGACGCCGCCGGCGCTGTCTGGGGGACACGCTTCGGTTGGGAGCGGCCGAACTGGTTCGCGCCCGAGGGTGCTGCCCGCGAGGACGCCTATTCGTTCCGGCGCTCGAACTGGTTCGCGCCGGTCGGCGACGAGGTCCGCACCATGCGCGAGCGGGTCGGCCTGATGGAGCTGTCGTCCTTCTCCAAATATCAGGTGGAAGGACCCGGCGCGCGGGCCTGGCTCGACCGGATGGTGGCCAACATCATCCCCAAGGGCATCGGGCGGATGAGCCTGAGCCATGCCCTCAACCCGTCGGGCTCGGTGCGTTCGGAGTTCACGATCTCCCGGCTGCCGGACGGCCCTTATGGCGAGCGGTTCTATCTGGTCGGTCCGGGGGCGGCGCACGACTACGACTGGGATTTCCTGGCGAAGCAGCTGCCGGGTGACGGATCGGTGTTCCTGACCGACCTGACGACCCAGTACGGGGTGTTCGTGCTGGCCGGACCCGAGGCGCGCAACGTGCTCGAGCCGCTGGCCGATGCCGATGTCTCGAACGAGGCGTTCCCGTGGCTCACGGTCCAGGACATCCCGATCGGCTGGTGCCCGACCGTGCGCGCGCTCAGGGTCAATTTCGTCGGCTCGCTCGGTTGGGAGCTGCACCACCCGATCGAGTACCAGAACCATCTCTACGACACGCTGATGGCGGCCGGGCGGCAAAACGACATCGGGCTGGTCGGCATGCGGGCGATGGACAGCATGCGGCTGGAGAAGAGCTACCGGCTCTGGGGCACCGACCTGAATGCAGAGAACTCGGTGCTGGAGGCCGGGCTGAACCGGTTCGTGCGCCTCAACAAGGGCGAGTTCACCGGCCGCGATGCCCTGGTCGCCCAGCAGCAGGCCGGCGTGCCGAACACCTTCTGCACCATCGAGATCGACGCCGATGACGCCCACAGCTTCGGCAATGAGCCGGTGTTCATGGATGGCGAGGTGGTCGGCCGCGGCACGGCCGGCGGCTACGGCCACCATGTCGGCAAGTCGCTGATGCTCGGCTACGTGCGCAGCGATGTCGCCGAGGTCGGCCGCGAGTGCGAGGTCCGGCTGATGGGCGAGAAGCGCCCGGCCCGGATCATCCCCGAGAGCCCCTACGACCCGGAGAACACCGCGCTCAGGGCTTGATCGCCTGAACACTCTTGGGGCGGTCCCAAACCTGCACTTCTCGGCCTTGCCCCGGATTAAATCCGGGGCGGGACCCAGGGTGGGGTCGCTGGTGCCTATACGGTGGTTCTCCAGCGCGTCGACCCCTAGGTCCCGGCGCTAGGCCGGGAAGTGAGTATTGTTGAAACGGGCCTCTAGAATGGTCCTTCCCCGCCCCGGATCATTTCCGGGGATACGGGAAGGAGGAAACTAACCGCCCGCTTTGGCGGCGCGCTGGCGTTTGGTCTCGCGCCAGGCGGCGAGGGCCTTCTCCTTGCGAGCCTCGAACGCCGCGCGTTGGCGGGCTTCGGCGATCGCGGCCTGCTGCTTGAGGAACTGGGCATTGGCGGCGCGGGCCGCTTCCCGGACGCTCTGCAGGGCCTTGGCGGTAGCGTTGCGCTGGGCCATTTCGGCGGTGGTCTTGCGGCGCTTGCGCTCGACGGCGGTCAATGGCCGGACGGCACCCGCGGCACTGGCGATCATGTGCTCGCGCTGGCCGTACCAGATGTCGAAGACCTTGCCCTGATAGGCCGGGCCGCGCTCCGGGTCGCGCGAGTGGTACTGGGCGACCGCTGTGTCCCAGCGCAGCGCGCTGGCCTTCAGGTCGGTCAGGAACCCCGCGGCGTAGTCAGCGTTGGCCTCGGGGTCGAACGCGGTCTCCAGGTCGCCGAAAGCATCGGCGTGATAGTGCAGGTTCACCTGCAGGCAGCCGACATCGATGTTGCGCACGCCGCTGGCCTGCAGCCGCCGGACCTCGGCGATCGCGGCTGCCTTGCTCGGCAGATAGCGCCCGACGCCCTCGGCCATCACGGTCCAGGGCCAGGAAAAACTTGCCTTGTGGTCGTCGCTCCAGCGGCCGGTCTCGGTCATCGAGATCGCCGCCACCAGGAACGGCGGGATGCGGTGCGCGCGCTCGGCCCGGGTCGCGGCCTGGACGCACAGCTGATGGGCTTCCGCATTGATCGGGGCGGCGATCGGGGTCGCGGCTGGGCTGGCCTGCGCCGGGGCGGCCGCGCCCAGCAGGGCGGCGAGCGTCAGACCGGCGACCAGCAGCGTGGCGGAGCGGAACAGGCAATGGAGCAGCGGCATGCGAATTCTCCTTCGCAGGAGATAAAGCAAGCGCTGTGCCAAAGCCTGTCCCGGACTTGATCCGGGACCCGTCCCGGTGGCGGGCGTCATCCCGGGCTTGGCCCGGACTGGATCCGGGGCGGGACCCATTGTGGAAGTGCGCGTAGACCCTGCCCCGGATTAAATCCGGGGCAAGTTCAGGGCTATCGCCGCCCCGGATCAAGTCCGGGGTGGGTCCGCGGCTAATCCGCGTCGCCGAAGGGGCGGCGGGGGTCGAAGGTCGCCAGTGCGGCGATCAGCCGGCGCATATCGGCGGCGATCCGGGTCATGCCGGGGATCCGCTCGAACCGGCCCTCATCCATGTAGAGCCCGCGTTTGACCTCGATCTGCAGGGCGTGCACACCGTGGTCGGGGCGGCCGTAATGGCGGGTGACGTAGCCGCCGGCATAGGGCGCGTTGCGCCGCACCGCATAGCCCTGGTGGCCGAGCAGCCGTTCGACTCGTCGCGTGAGTACCGGCGAGCAGCTGGTCCCGTGGCAGTCGCCCAGCACCATGTCGCCGACCGGCCGGCTGCGGCCGTCGGCGCCGACCGCCTGGACGTTCGACGGCATCGAATGGGCGTCCAGCAGCACGCAGAAGCCGAAACGCTCGCGGGTCTCCTCGATGGCGTCGGCGAGGGCCGCGTGATAGGGCCGCCAGTACCCGTCGATGCGCCGCAGGGCGTGGGCGAAGGTTAGCTTGCGCGGGTAGACCGGCACGGCGTTGGAGACCACCCGGGCGATGGTGCCGAGCCCGGCGGCGATGCGGGCGTTGCGGGTCGTCGCGTAGTCCGGCAGCGGGTCGGAGAACATCGCCGGGTCGAGCTCGAACGGCTCGCGGTTGGCGTCGACATAGACCCGCGGGAAGGTGGCGGCGACCAGCGGCGCGCCGAGCTCGGGGGCGGCGGCGAACAGCTCGTCGACGAAACTGTCCTCGCTGGAGCGGAGTGTGGCCTCGTCGAGACCGGTCAAGGCCAGCAGGTCTTCGGGATAGTGGCGCCCGGAATGGGGCGAGGAGATCACCACCGGCAGGCTCTGGCGAACCGGTCGCAGGACCTGGACGGGCTCCGGGACATCCGGGACGGAGGCGAGCGGCGGCGGCGCCAGTCCCGCGGGCGGGAACGACCCGGTTCCAGCCTCCCGGCCAGGCTCCGTTCCAGCCCCCTGGCCGGGCACGGCCTCCAGGCGCGGCGCGGGCTCGGGCATGTCGTCGAGCAACTCGTCCATGGCGTTGAGATAGAGCATGTGGGCCCGGCTGTCACGCCGTGGACGGCGTGTTTCCGCTCACCGGCGGCAAACCTGGGGCATCGGCGCCACACGCCGCGACAAGAGACTTGCCAAGGGACGGGTGGGGCAGTATGACCTGCCGTCCGCGGCACGGATATCCCACCGGTGCCGCCGCCCGAGGGTCGATTTCGACGACCCGGATCGGGCCTTCAAGTGGGCGCGTAGCTCAGCGGGAGAGCACTACGTTGACATCGTAGGGGTCGCTGGTTCAATCCCAGCCGCGCCCACCATTTTTTTCGATATATCAGAAACTTAAAGCGGTAATCTGCCGGGGTAAATTCTACGCCTCCAAATCGGAAGCATACCGGAAGCACTGGAAGCCCTATTAATGTCCGGCTTCGGGCCTGCTGCATACGCCAGGTAGCCGCAACGATCCTCACACCTAAGCGCCTTCAACGGAGTTTTCGCATGCGCTTCTGGTTCTCATTGGCCGCACTCCGTGATCCGGTATCGGACGCCTCACCCCTGCGTGGCAGGATTAGCAGCTTCGCCTGAGCTACGCGGAGGCTACGCGCAGCTGTCCAAGAGCCTCATGATCAACGCAAAAGGTTCCCATTCCGCGTGGCCCTAGTCTGGGGCGAAGGTCAAGCAACCCCATGAAGATCGGCTGGCCGTCGCGACCCGTGTCCTAGCCCGTGAAAGTGTCGAAGCCCCCATTGCCGACAAGTTCGATGTCGTGCCGGTGGGGGAACCTGTTGGCGCACAAAAACCCTTCAGCGATTACAGGTTGCTGCAGAGCTTCTCCAGGTGTTTTGAATAGTCTACTGGGATGGCGCTGGCCTTGAAACCGCGATGGGATCAGGCGTGGAGCGCTCACCTGTTGAGTGCGCTACGCTATGACATTGCGGATCAAAAAACGCGGGAACGCCGCATGCTAGAGGGCCAGGACGCAATCGACCTGTGGCAGCAGGGTGTAGGAGCGTGGAACGCTTGGGTTGTAGAGAACCCTGTCGCGGATGTGAGTTTCGAAAAGGTCGATTTCTCCGAGTTCAGCTCTGTCTCTTTCTCTGATTTCAAATTTCCCCAAGGACGGATTTCTTTTGCCGATGCGATTTTCGGTAACGGAGACGTGCTGTTCAACGGTGCGGTATTCGGTGACGGAGACATCGAATTTGATCGAGCAGTGTTCGGTAAAGGAGCCCTTTCCTTCCAACTTGCGCAATTTGGAGACGGCAATGTCTCGTTTTTAGCCGTGAATTTTGGCAGTAGCATTGTCTCATTCCGTGACGCAGTGTTCAGCAACGGTGACCTCTCATTTGACGGTGCGGTATTCGACGCCGAGGAGATCCCATTTCGTCGTGTCCTTTTTGGCGCCGGAGGCATCTATTTTCGAGATACGACATTCGGCGATGGAACGGTTTTATTTGCCGACGCCTCTTTGCGGGGAGAAGTCTTCCACACCGGTCAAAAGGAGCTCTTGAAGGCGATTAAAGACATCTCGATAAGTAACTCTCTGCATGACAATGAGCCGACTGGTGATCGAAACGATCTCGGTAGTCCACCAAACCTTAGGCGTTGGTTAAATTATCAGACTCGGGAAGCTTCCGTGCTCGTCGCAACCCGAGCAGCGCTTCGCGCGCTGCCAGCCCTTGCTTTTGTTGAGGCGATACATGACAGGAACACCGTTCTATTGCCGGTGTTTCGGGCCATGGCCGCTCCGTGGACTGCTGGAACTTGGCCAAGCCATCGAGAGGGAGTTTCCAAAGCTTCCGCACGAGTTGCCGAAGCCGCCGACAAAGCTGCTAATTCCGCGGACAAAGTTGCCAGAGCCGCCTCTCGTGCCGGCGAAGCCGCTGAGGCAAGATCCGTAGCCCGAATGACCGATGCCGCTAGCGCTGCAAATACCACCGCCTTCGTAGCCGGCGACAGGGTGGTCGATAGAGCCGTCGCCGCTGTTTCCGCTGCTGCCGAAGTGGCTGAAGGTGACTTCGAAGAGTTCGAGTTCTGGAGCGAGGTTTCGGCTGACGCTGGTGCCATTGAGCGGGGCCTCACGGTGAGGGAATTGGCAGGGCTACCGCTTTGGACAGGTACGACTCCCGACTCTTCTCAATTTGATTGGAAGACGCTGAAGGCGGCCTTGCTTGCAACAAACGACCACTGGAGAGCCTGGACTGACTGGTACGATGACCGGTTGGCGGGCAACCGCGGCCGCCCCATCATCGAGCAGCTGGAGTTGCAAAGGGTGCTGGTCCCGAAAGACGAGGATTGGAAATTGGGCGCTGACGTCATCAATCCGATCCTTTTGGAACTGGAGGACAAGTATCGGCGAGGTTCGGGCCCTGTGGGTGCTTCTGTTGCGACCAATGACGCTCTGCCAGAGCAGCAGCTTGACGCCATCGAGGTCGAAATCGGCTCGGACGATAGACTGCATCAGCGCCAATCTGGTCCGCCTGAGGGAGAAGATCCAGCACACGATGACGATCTCTGCGACGCGTGGCAGGTCCTACGCGAACTATCTCAGTCGTTGTCCAAAAAAAGGTGAGCCCCGTTAGGGCTCACCGTGTCGGTGTCAGGGGGCGATCAGGCCGACCCCTGCATGAGCAGGCCGAGCAGCAACAGCATCATATCCATTATATTTCTCCAGGGTTGAAGCCTACGTATGTGGGTTTAGATGATTGACGCTAACGTCATAACCGCGACCCATAGAGGGGGCAGGATTAGCGTCCAGGTATAGTCCGGCTCGATCATAGAACCTCCTGCCCTTCGGCCTGGTTGATCATCATGTCAAGATATCGGCGCGCCTTCTTGAGGTCCTCGATACCGTTTTTGGCGTCGTGTCGGCAGACGTACTTGATGACGTTACCGGTGGCAAAGCCGATGCCGTTCTCCATGATGAAAGTTATCGGTTCAATCTTGAACCGGGTGTAGAGGCTCGGCCGGTAGACCATGTCGTCGGTCGGGGACGCCGCGGGGGCGTCGGTGGATACCGACTCGGGATCCACCTGGACCTCCGAGGCCCGCCACGCGGTGCCCTCGGCGATCACGCGACCTGCCTGAGTGCCCGCTTCCGGGAACGCGGGCTGGAACCCCTCTTGGAATTCCGATGGGGTTTGGGTGGGGTGGATGGGGAGGCTCCCCCACCCGACAGCGGCGCGGGGGATCGGGAAGGCGGTGACGCCCGGCCGGTTGAGGTTATCTGTGCCGCTGTTAAACGTTCCGGTTTCTTCGGATGCCAAAGAATGATCTCCCGTGTCTGGATGTCGAAGTCGGTGTGTCGTAGGATGCGAGCGACCCGGGCCTGGACGAGCGCGTCGTCCTCGGTGAGGCCCTTCTCGTGGAACTGCTCGACCACCGCGGCCCACATGCCGGGCAGCTTGAAGCCGCCCTCGTCGAGGACTCGGGCGGCGTTCACAGGACCAACGCCTGGGCATCCCTTGTAGCCGTCCACAGAGTCGCCGGTCAGGGTCTGCATGAGCCACGACCGATCGGCCATCGGGGGTCGGATCAGGCGGGGGATCGCATCCTTGTCGGGGTTGAAGACCCGGGCCGGTAAGCTGTCGAAGTCCTTGTCGATGGACACGGCGACGTACCGCTTGGGGTCCCGGGTTGCCAGGATACCGATCGTGTCGTCGGCCTCCAGGTGGGGCTTCCGGAGGGTCTTCCAGTTCGTCTCGATGTGGGCCACGACGTCGGCGTATAGGGGCGGCTTCTCCCCCGTCCTGTTGTACTTGTAACTAGGCAGGACACTGTAGCGAAAGACGTCAGAACTGGAGAACACAACCAGGACCCCGGTGGCCCCCGCACCGCGGGCCCACTTACGGATCACAGCGTCCGCGGTCTTATAGGCTGCTGGGCGGTCGAGGTGGACAGACCCCTCCGGGCCGAAGTCGTCCAAATCCTCCCCCGAACAGGCAGCCCGGTAGGCGATGATGTCGCCATCCAGTAGAGCTACCGTCATTAGTATACCTCCGATGTGTGGTTGATACGGCCCGGCCCGCCTAGTCATCCCAGGACGCGCCCGTAGGTTCGTATAAGGCCCTCAGATGAAAAACCGGATGAGTCCGTGGATGACACCCAGCGGCGCGATGATAAAGCCAACGACCAATATAATCATGTCGAGTAACGTCCCGCCTCGGGAGAAAGCCTGTGGACCCATGACCCACAACTGGGCGACCCACCGGGAGGCCATGTGGGTGATCAGGGGGCTTAGAACGAGGTCGGCAAGCTGCTGGTACAGCATGGTATCTCCTGCTTGTCAGTGGGTTTGGGACCAGTTGTCCCCAATGTCGTAGGCGCCCGAGAGGGGGCACCGGACGCCCAGGCGGACGCCCGCCTCGGTGATCGCTTGGGAGAACGACTGACCGATCTCCTCGGGGTAGTTGAGGTCGTCCAGGACCTCAAACTGCTGCTCGTCGTGGACGTTCACGCAGAACCGGAAGACCCCGTTCTCGTAGGCCTTGGCCTCACGCTCCCAGAAGCACCGCACCGCCCACTTCATGACGATGGCACCGGCCGACTGGAGAAGCGTGTTGAGGGCCGAGTGGGCCGACCGGATGTGGACCCGGCGGCCGTCGAGGCCGGTCAGGTACCCAACGCCGGCCCGCTTCTGGGCCTTATTGGTCAGCCTACCGAGGCCCGGGATGTTCGCCATGAGGCGGGCCCGGAGGGCCTTCCCGATGGCGTAGGGTTTCCCCTTGGGGACCGGCTTACCGGCTTCGACCGCATCAGCGATGGCGATCATCCCCAGCTTGGCGTTCCCTGCCCCGTAGATCAGGGCGTAGATCAGGGTCTTGGCGTTGTCCCGGTCATGGAACCCGGCGGCCTTACGGTTAAGGGAGTGGACGTCCGTCTCGTCGGCCTTCTGGCCCTCGATGACGGCCCGGGCGAACTCCCCGCCGTCGAACTTGGCGAGGTAGTGGCCCAGCATCCGCAGCTCCAGGCCCTCGGCGTCGGAGCCTACCAGCTTCATCCCGTCGGACGCCTTCCAGCAGGACCGCATACGCTGGTCCTTGTCGACCTGAGCGACGTTCGGGTTGTTGTGAGTGCAGCGGTGGGTGTTGGCCCCGATGGTGTTGATATACCCGTGGACCCGGCCGTCCTTCTCAGCCTTGAGCCAGTTCGTCACCTGCCCGAGCTTCTTCTGGGCGTCGAAGTAGGTGACTAGGGCCCTGGCTTCCTCGAAGGGGAGGTCCGAGAGGACCGCCTCGTCGACCTGGGGGATGCCCGTGCCGGTGTACTTGCGGGGCTTCCAGCCGTACTTCTGGATCAGCCGGTCGGCGATCTGCTTGCGGGACCCGGGGTTGAAGACCTCGTACTTGATCTTGGTCCAGGCGCAGCCGGCGACCTCGGAGCCCCGAGTGGGGTCCTTATAGTTGACCGTCCGCTTGGACACCCGGTCTTCCTCCTTGACCCACCGGGGCGGGAAGACGTCCTGGAGGCCGTGCTCCAGGTCATCCTTCTCCTGCTCCAGGGTGCCCAGGAGGCTGACCGCGGAGGCCATGTCGAACGCAAAGCCGTTCTGCATCTGGAGCGACATGCACCACCCGAAGATGTGCTCTACGTCAACGGCGTCTGGGCAGTCCTCCAGGAGGTGCTTGAGGTCCTCCCAGATGGCGATGTTGGTGTCGACGTCCTGGATGGCGTAGTCGAGCATCTCCTGGCTGTACCGGCCGAAGTCGCTGAACTCCCCCTTGGGTTTGCCCAGGGCCTCGCCTAGTACAGCAAGCGAGTGACCGCCCTCTCTCGACGGCTCCCGGAGACGCGACAGGACCATCGTGTCGATGGCCTTCGTGTGATCCAGGAGGTACCCGAAGCGACCCAGCGCCGGGATGTCGAAGTTCAAGACGTTGTGACCGACGATGCGATCCGCGCCGAGGAGGCGCTCGTACCCCTCGCGGACGGGGGGGAGGCCCCCATCCACGTCAGAGTAGGCTGCGATCTCGCCTGTCGCGGGGTCGCCAACTATCAGGAGCCACAGACGCGACATCTCGAGCATCAGTTCGCCCGTCTTCGCGTTCCGCTCCTCCCGTAGGAGACCGTCAGTCTCAATGTCGAACACAAGGGTGGTCACTCGCTATCTCCTTCATACCTGCGAGAAGTACTGTAGTCGGGAGACAACGAAAGGGACGGGGAGCTGGAACCACTCGCCTTCCCTTCGGCCATAGGCCTCCAGGTCTTCGAGCAGAGCCGCCTCCACCTTCCGTCGGTCCACGACCTTTTCAAAGGCCACCATGTTGTAGTCCCGGAATGGCGATCCGGTCTGGTAGTCGCGGCCCCGGCGGGCGGCGTCGGTCGTCATACCCACCTTGACCCAGTCGGGCCACGCGGGGTTGTTGATCACGTAGACGAAGCCCCCAGCGCCGGTCGAGTAGAGCCTGTCCAGTCGTCGGTATGCGGGGGTCAGTAGGCGACGGATCTCGTCGCCCCTGTAGTTACCCCCCGGGATACCGAGCTTATACGACATCCCCCGGTACGTGCCGTCCACGAACACCCGGTTGACGCTTATCTTCCGGGAGACGGCTCGGTGGCAGTCTTTACATCGACCGTCCCGGCTTGATGGGTGGGCATAGAAGGCATACGGGGGCTTTCTCTCCCCACACACTCTACAGCGCTTCATCGGTTCTCCTAGAAGTCGTCGCCATCATCGAACCCATCGTCCATGAAGGGGTTGTCCCTCCGGTACAGCCGTCCGGTGTCGCTCTCGTAGCCGAGGTAGATGACGTGGCCGGTTGACTGGCCGGTGTAGCGGTCCTTGAGGCACCGGAAGGTGGTCGTCTCCTGGTGGTCCTGTTTCTTGGCCTGCTGGTCCCGCTCCAGGCCGAACATGAAGTGCGACCAGAAGCCGATGGCCCGGGCACCCTTGAAGTGCCGGATCATGACCCGCCCGCCTTCCTCGTGGGGCTTCCCCTCGGGGGTCGAGAGGTGGCTTACCAGATGAATGATCACGTTCAGGTTCTTCGCCAGCATGGCGATGTCCCGCATGATCCTCTCCAGGCTCTCCCGCTCGTTCGACGGGTCGGCCATGGCGGTCAGGTGATCCACGTAGAAGATGCGGATGCCCTCGGACTTCGCCAGGAAGCGGATGTTCAGCTTCACGATGTCCCAGTCGGTCTCCCCGAAGCCGTCGTAGAACCGCAGCCGGTCGTCCCGATCGAGTTCATTGACGGCCGACATGAAGGCCTTGGGGTCCCAGCCGGCGTCGGGGATATGGAACAACTGCCCGGCGGCCTTGCCACAGATCCGGCGGATGGTCTCCTCCGGGCCCTGCTCCAGGAACACGACACCTACCCGTTCCTTCAGGGTGTTGATGTCGTACTCGATCTGCTGGACCAGGAAGTCGGTCTTCCCGACCTCGGTACCGGCCCCGAAGGTGTAGACCTCTCCGTACCGCCGGCCATAGGTCAGCTTGTGGAGATCCTCCAGGAACCAGGGGAGACCCCAGGCGACCGGCTTGGACAGGCGATCGATCATGTCACCCCCAGATTTGAAGTCACGAAGGTCCCGGACCGAAGGACCCGCTGAGTGAAAATCTCTCGGCTCATAATTACTAGTCTCCTGCTGGTTTGATGGTGATCTGCGCGTGAGGCTCCTCACCGGGAGTAGCGAACCGTTTGGTCGCGGTCAGGTAGACAATTTGGGTGTCGTCTTCCCACGCCCTCTTGTTCAGGACGTCCAGGACGGCCTTGGCGTAGTTGTCGACGTCACCATTGGGGTGGGTGAGCTTCGTCGTCCTTGGCTTCCGGCATATGCAATGCACGGTTACCCGAAGGGGCCCCAAGTGGGGCGTCCAGGACTGGTCTTCAGCCCAGGAATGTGCCGCCACTCGGTAGCTTTGGTATCGCTTCGGGTAGGTGGTCCCGAACCTGTAGACCTTGGGTCTAGCGGCCGGTACGGGCTCCACAGGGACGACGAAATCAGAAGTCGTCGTCATCCCCAGTATCGTCATCGTCGTCCGAGGCGGTGTCGGTCGACACCTTAGGCTCGTGCCGGTAGCCGCCCTCGTAGGTGTCGAAGCCATCGTCGCCGCCACCACCGGTGGCCCGCTTCTCGATCAACTGCACGGCGTTAAGCCGCAGGGAGACCCCCGAGCCGAACGCTTCGTAGGCCGACACGGTCTCCGCGAGGCGGCCGATGTCGCCCGACCGGATGACGCCGTCTTCCTCGATCAGGTTGTTCTGGGCGTCCTTACGCCGCGGTGGGTAGGTCTCACCAGTCTTCGCCTCCAGGACATACATGCCCTGGAACTCTTCCTTCAGGGGCTTCTTCTTGGTGCCCTTGTCGGTCGGCTTGACCTTGGCAAACCTGAAGTTCTCCTCCAGCTCGACGTCATCGATCTCCGCCGCGGCCTGGGCCTTGGCCTTCAGGTCAGCGATGAACTCCTCGACGCCGGCGTCCTTCGGATCCAGGACGACGGAGGCCTTGAACTTGGCCGGCTTGTCCGGGCCAGAGAACTTATCGTCAGGCTTGTCGACCCAGACGTAGACCAGGGTGCCGACAGGTGTGACTGTGCGTGGCAACTTCTGCTTTGCCATTCGGTTTCCTCGTGCTGTGTGGTGTGGGAGGCGTCTTGGGCTGCGTATGCAGCGGAGATACGGCGGGGTCTCAGGGTTGGCGTCCAGGATGCCTCCTCCAGGAAGGCGCCTGTCGCATCTCCGATGCACAAACAGAAAGAGCCCCATCGGGCGGGCCGAGGGGCGGTTTAGGTGAGTGAGATGGGTTGGAAAACCTGGGTTCTTCGAGGGGGGACATTCGTTGTCCACCCTGAGGCAGTCAGAGAGGCCCACCGCATCTCCGATGCACAAACAGAAAGAGCCCCATCGGGCGGGCCGAGGGGCGGTTTAGGTGAGTGAGATGGGTTGGAAAACCTGGGTTCTTCAAGGGGAGACATTCGTTGTCCACCCTGAGGCAGTCAGAGAGGCCCACCGCATCTCCGATGCACAAACAGAAAGAGCCCCCGCCGGACGGACCGGAGGGGGCAAGTTAGGTGGGAGAGATGGGTGGAAAACCTGGGTTCTTCAAGGGAGGACATTCGTTGTCCCCGGTCGGGTCACCGCTGGGAAGAGAGCCTCCGGTCGGTCAGCGAGCTCCCGCACGATCCGGCCCCGACGGGTGGCCTGACCGTGGGCGTAGAGGCGGGGCGCTTCAGCAGGGGCTCTCCCCCTTGACCCGCCGCCGGGCGGCCCTGCTCTTGGCGATCAGGAGGAGGGGGCTGTCGATAGGCTCGACCTCGGGGCGGGCCAGCTGGGGCTGGGGTGCGGCGCCCAACGCCACCCGCCGGGTGTACTCCCCGGTCCAGGAACCCCGCTCAGCGGCGACAAACATGGACCGTCGGTTCTGCTGAACGACCAAGGAGCGACGCGCTTTTATGTTACACATTTATAGTCTCCTTAGCTGTGTAAAATGCTTTACTCACGCGAAAAAGAAATCGGACCGTTGAACTTCGGAGATATCGAAGTCCGATAGAGCCGGTGGTTCCGGTAGATCAATGCCCATTGGCTCGGCGACTTGGAGTTGCTCCCGGTGGAATGCCCCCAGGAGATCCTCGCTGTACTGGTCGACGAAGGCCCGACGTAGGGTATACGACAGGTTGTCCATGTCGCAGGCGTGGCACCCGTAGCTGTCATGGATCATCGAGAAGTCCGTGATCCCGTAGACGTCCCGGGCGAAGTTGATCGTCGCCACCATGTGGGCGGCGTCGAACGAGTGGATGACGTTAGGGGCGGCCCCGTTTCGTTGCTTCCCCTGGTCCATCCCGAGCGCCGCATCGCCGTCGTTCAGGTAGACCCGGCCGTACAGGGTGTCGATCCGGCGCTGGGACAGGTGGTGGTAGGCCTGCTGCACCCTCATGCCGGACGGCGAGGTCCACTGGAACGGGACCCCCTTCTTCGCAAACGCGACGGTGACGTCCTGGAAGTAGCCCATGATCGAGGAAGCCGACGCCACGGTTTCGTCCATGGCCTTCTGGATAACGGACGTCAGGTAGTCGGCTGCTTTGTGGTGCCCCTCCTGGTTCTCCCCGAGGGCCTTGTGGGTGTGTCCGTCATTGACAAGCTGGTCCCGGATACCCCGAGACGTGACCCCATAGGGGGTGGTCATGACGGCCCGCTTGACGGTCTTCCGGCGGATCGCTCCCTGCCACACGACGGCGGCCTCGACCCCCCGGCGGACATCCTCGTTGCAGATCTCAGCGCACCGATCGGCGACCCGCTGGTAAATGTCCTGGCGGACCTCGTTGGCGGCCACGTTGGTCGCGATGGCGCCCTTACGGTCCCGACCGAGGGCCGACAGGTGTTGCAGGCCGTTGCAGGATCCGTCCACCTGGATCGGTAGGTGGGAGACGTGGTCGAAGCCGGCCTCCCCGACCATCCACATCTCGCGGCAGGCGGCGACCAGCCCGAAGGGGCTGTCCATCTCGGGGTCCTCTCGATCGTCGACCGCGGCCCACCGGTCGAGGGTCGACATGGGATCCTCGCCAGTCTGCATGATCATCCGCATGTTCTCCTGACACCACTTCACCCGATCGGCGAGGGACAGCTTGTCCTGGCCGGCGCAGTTGGCGAGGTGGACCTGGAGCCAGAAGTAGCCCCGGCGGCCGAGGGGCTTACCGGTGGCGAACATCAGGAGGGACTTGGTCAGGTCATCCCCCTGGGGGTTCAGGTCCTGGGGGATGGGGTACATCCGGCCTCGGAAGTCGAGGGAGTGCGGGAAGTAGATCGCCTCCTCGTCCCGCAGCGTCTCGGCCAGATCGAGGACCCGCAGCAGGGCATCCCGGCGAGACACCATCTCGCGGTTCCGGGTGTAGATGCGGGCCTTCTTCCGCTTCCACCCCTTCTTGGCCTCGTCGCCCATCATCTCCCACTCGCTGTCCGGTAGGTTCTGCGGGAGGGGCATGTCGTCGGCCATGGGGAGACCCCCGAGGCCCCGACCGCCCAGCCACAGGTCCCGCATGACGTCCAGGACGAAGGTGTTGATCCGCCAGGGGGTGTCCTGGAGGGTGTTGAGGGCGGTCAGGTGGGCGGCCGACACGGGATCCTTGAGGGTCGCCGTGTGGCCGTGCATACCGGCCCGAAGGAGGTCTTGCTTGATGACGGTGTATCCACCTTGGTAGCCCATCTCAGTTCTCCGTCGGTTTCATGGTGATGTACGTGTGGGGCTAGGACCGCCGCGGGTCTAGCCAGGGAGTAATTCGGGGGTAGTTCGGGGGGGGGGTACCGCTGGGGAGCCAGAGGTGTGTCTCTGGAGGCCCCTGGGTAGGCGGGGTGGTGGGGTTATTTCACCCCACCGCCTTAGACCATCTCCCAGGGAACGGGGCGGCTGATCATGGGGACCAACCAGGGCCGGTTGACTTCATCGAGAGTCCGCTGGTCGCCGAGGAACGCCTCGGCCTCGGGGGTCATCTCCAACAGCTTCCGGGTTTTCACCATCGACCGCCTGGTGTGGCGGTTCACGACGCGAACCTGGAACCATCCACCGCCGTACTCGACCATGAGGTGGATCAGCTTCATACCCATCGCCACCATAACGTCCTCGCCCCAAGGCGCGGCGTCGAAGTCGGCCACCTTCCGGCGCCATCGCTTGAACGTCCGCGGGTTCACCTCCCGGGCGTAGTGACACATGAGCTTGTAGACGTTCTCCGGGCGGCCCTCACCGGCCTCCTCCTGGGCCTTCTCCTTGGCCCGCTCGGTCTCCTTGAAGAGTTCCAGGGCCCGCTCGGTCTCGCATCGATGGCCGATGTTCTTGGCGATCACCCGAAGCTCCCCTAGATCGGGATGCGACATGACCGTGCGACTACGATGTAGGCCATCTTCTCGGCCGACAGGGACAGGAAGGGCATCCACCAGTGGGGGATGTTTCGGGCCCCCGATCCGAACCCCTGTTGGGCCTCCGTGCGGGCCTCCTGGATGGCGGGGATCAGGTTCTCCAGGATGGCGGACAGCATCCGCATCCCCGGCTTGGTGTCGGCCAGTCGGCCGCCGCCGACAGCCTTCTGGGTGGCCAGTCGGTATCTCTCGATACCCCGGTCCACGGCGGACAACTCCCACCGCTGCTGGCGCTCGACCAGCCGCACTTCTCGCTCGTCCATGAGATCCTCGATGTCGGTAAATTGTCGGGATACCGGGGCCTAGGGGGACCTATTGGTCCCCACAGCGGTCTTCCCAAAAGCGCAGAGATAGGAGGGGGGTCGAGGCCGTAGGGCCTCAATCAGTTCTGGTCGGGCCGGAGGCGCGGATCCGGTCCGTCGCCGAGCAGGCCGATCTCGATATCTCGGCGTTCGATCTGGTCGATACGGAGCACAGTCACGCGTCAGCCGCCCGTGCCATCGAACTGCTGCACGAGGCCCGCGGCGAGATCCTGATGAAAGGCAGCCTGCACACCGACGAGCTGATGCAGGCGGTAATGCGCAAAGAGGCGGGCATGCGGACCGGGCGCCGGATCAGCCACGTGTTCGCCATGGACGTCGCGAGCTACCCCAAAGCCCTGTTCATCACCGATGCGGCGATCAACATCTTTCCGGATCTCGAAGCCAAGGTGGACATCGTCCAGAACGCGATCGACCTGGCCGTCGGCCTCGGCATTTCGGAGCCGAAGGTCGCCATCCTGTCGGCGGTCGAGACGGTCACGCCGAAGATCCCGTCGACGGTCGAGGCCGCGGCCCTCTGTTCGGCCCGATAACCGGTCTCCAGGCGGTCGAGCGCATCGTTCACGCGCTGCGCCAACGGCGCGATCTCCGCCGGCAGTCCCTCGACCGGCAGCCGTCGATCGATCTCATCGGGAGCGATGGCGGCGGCCTGTTCGGACGCCCGGGTGACCGCGCGCATCGCCCTGTGGATGGTCAATCTGACGACGACCAGGGTGACCACAAGGATCAGGGCGAAGATCCACCACATCTCCTCCAGATTGACCCGAATGAAGGTCATGATGATCGGGTCGAGATCGACCGCCGGTCGTGCCACCTGAAGCACCAGGGGCTCACCGGCGCGACCGACCAGGGCACCGTCGATGATCACCGACACGGCGAACGGCCGTTCGCCGGTCCTCTGATCGTGCCCGTACTGAAAATCGTGATCGTCGTAGATGAAGGTCGGCCCCGGCGCGACATCGGCGGCCCAGCGGTCGGGTTCGACAAGAACCTCGCCGGACGCGCGGCGGATTGTCAGGCCGGCGATTGTCGTCCGGCCGTCTGCGACCGCCGGTTCGAGCCCATAGCGATCCGGCGCGTCGGCGATCCGCTCCGCGACACTCAGCAGACTCGTCTGTTCTAGCTCGACCGCCTTCAGACTGAATTCGATCATCAGGGCCGCGACGAACACGGCAAAGCCGAGCACGACCACGACGCTGAGGCGAATGTAGAGCTGACGCGCCAGCGACTTGCGTTCGGTATCCGGGTACGGGACGGTGGTCATTCACGCGGCTCCCGTCGGTCGAAGCATGTAGCCCAGGCCCCGCAACGCCTTGATCCCCGGCGCCCCGGGGCATTGGGAGAGCTTGCGGCGCAGCCGGTGGATATGGAGTTCGATGGCGCCCTCGCTCCACTCCTCGTCGAAACCGTAGATCGCATTGGCGATCGACTCCTTGGAACAGACCCGGTTCTGGTTTCGGGCAAGGCATTCCAGCGCCAGAAACTCGGAGCGGGAGAGAGCGATCTCGCCGTTCCCGACCCGGGCGGCGCGGGCCTCGACATCGATCAGCAACGAACCCGCCTGGATCTCGCGCACGATGGGCAGCTTCGATCGCCGCATCAGCGCGCGCCCCCGGGCGGCGAGCTCGTCGCCGTGGAACGGTTTCGTCAGGTAGTCGTCCGCGCCGGTATCGAGACCGGCGATCCGGTCGCTGACCCCGTCCAATGCGGTCAGGATCAGAACGGGGGTCGACAGACCTTCGGCGCGTGCGGCCTTCAGGACCTCCAGGCCGGATCCGTCGGGCAGCATCAGGTCGAGGACGATCGCCGAGTATTCCGCGAGCCGCCAGGCCTCCGCACCCTCATCGGCGCGACCGAAAAGATCGACCGTCAGCCCGATCGAGCGCAGGTTCCGAACAATGGAATCGCCCAGATCCGAATTGTCTTCGATGACCAGAACACGCATGTCAGCGCCTCATCCCTCGATCCGTGATCGCCTTGTCTGTCGTCAATCTCCACCTGAAAGCTTGCCGTAAGCTTTCAACTCTAGCCGTAGGGGCATTCCCCCCAAACGGAGAACATCATGCCCGCGCCACGCAACCTGATCCGCACCATTCCGCTGCACGATCTGCTGGCCGGCCGCTCCCGCATGTGGCGGCTGCTCGGCGAATTGGTCGTGGCCGGCCTGCTGGCGCTCGGCATCCTGCTGGCCATCGTTCAACAGGCAGCGGCCGACTCAGACCAGGACAAGGAAGAGCAGTCCTGGCGAAAAGACTGGGATGTGTCGTTGGGGGCCGGCGCCATCTACAAGCCGAAGTACCAGGGCGCCGACTCCTACGAATTGAATCCGCTCCCGTCCTTCGACATCACCTGGCGGGACCGGGTCTTTGTGAGCGCGCGGCGCGGCATCGGCGGCACCATCCTCTCGCAGGAGGAGGGCAAGGGGGCCGGCGGCGGCCCGGTTGACGGCTACAGCGTCGGCGTCGCGCTGCGCCCGTCGGAAAGCCGCGATGAAGACGACGACGATCGCCTGGACGGTCTCGGCGACGTGGATCTGTCGGCCGAAGCCGGCCTGTTCGCCACCCTGGAAAGCGGCATGTTCGAGTTCGGCGCGGAGATCTACCAGGATGTCGGCGACGGCCATGAGGGGCTGCACGGCTCACTGTCCGTGGAATACAAACGGCCGATCAGCGAGCGCTTCATGCTCGGCGCCGAAGCGACGATCGACTTCGCGGACGAGGACTACATGGAGAGCTTCTTCGGGGTCTCCAGCAGCCAGTCCGGCCGCAGCGGCCTGACCACGTACGACGCGGGGTCCAGGATTTACAACCTCGGTGTCGAGATCTCGGCCCGCTACCAGATCAGCGGAGGGTGGAGCCTGTACAGCTTCGCCGGATACGGGCTGCTGGTGGGAGACGCCGCCGACAGCCCGATCGTCGAGGATGAAGGTGCCGCCGAGGCCGGCGCCTTCATCGTCTACACGTTCTGAGCCTAACGATCGGCGAGACCGCCGTGACGCCGGATGAAGGAAACAATCTCCGGGACGCCGGTTCCGTCCTTCAGGTTGGTGAACAGAAACGGACGGTCGCCCCGCATCCGCTTGGCGTCGGCTTCCATCACGCCAAGGTCGGCGCCGACCAGCGGGGCGAGGTCGATCTTGTTGATGATCAGCAGGTCCGAACGGGTGATCCCGGGCCCGCCCTTGCGCGGGATCTTCTCGCCGGCCGCCACGTCGATCACGTAGATGGTGATGTCGGCAAGCTCAGGGCTGAAGGTCGCCGCCAGATTGTCGCCGCCGCTCTCGATGAAGCAGATCTCGGCGGTCGGGAACAGGCCCGCCATGCGGTCGACAGCCGCCAGGTTGATCGAAGCGTCCTCGCGGATCGCGGTGTGCGGACAGCCGCCGGTTTCCACACCCATGATCCGTTCCTCGGCAAGCGCGCCGGCCCGCACCAGGATGCGGCGATCCTCGTCGGTGAAAATGTCGTTGGTCACCACGACCAGGTCGTTCTCTTCGCGCATCGCCTTGCACAGGACTTCGACCAGGGCGGTCTTGCCGGATCCGACCGGTCCGCCGATGCCGACGCGAAACGGGCCATGGGGCGAAACGTTCAATGCAGTCGTCATGATCGAAACAACCTCGTGTGCTGGGTTTCGTGGCGCATGGAACACCAGTCAACCATGGGGGCGGCCGTCCCGACGTCATCCGGGTCGGCGGCGATCGCCGCCTCCGTGGCGTCCAGAACGGTTTGCTCCAACGCTGCGGTCACGCGCTGACCGTCGGTCTGGCCGATCAGCGACAGGCGGATGGCCGCCGATACCGTATTGGCGACAATGGCATGAAGAAAGAAGCGAAGGGTCGGCGCCGGCTGGATGCCATGGGCTGCCGCCGAGACGCCGACCGCCACCGGCAAAGCCAGACTGACCTGGTGGGATTGCAGCAGCGCCGCGATCGCATCAAGCCGAGGCGCGGGCCAGGCGGCCCGTACCGTCCGAAGGAAGGACTCGCCTTGAACAACGGTCTCCTGGGCCAGTTCAGCCGTCCCTTTAAGGGCAGCCGCCAGCCGCGCAGTCTCGATCAGCGCCGCATCATCGTCGCGTTTGCGCCAGGCCCGCGCGAGAAGGACCGAATCCTGGCGCGGCGCGCCGAACCTGATCAGATGCTCCGCCCAACGCCGGAGGCTCTCCGCGTCGGTCACGAGGCCGTCTTCGACCGCCCATTCCAGACCATGACTGTAGGCGAAGGCACCGATGGGAAAGGCCGGTGACATCCAGGCCGCCAGGGTGACCAGCCACCGGTCGGGATCAGCCGTGATCATGGTCGGGGTCGTGGTGATGGTCATGGCCGCGGTGATGATGGTGACCGCCCGGCGTGGCTGGGTCGCCATAGGCGCCGCCCTCCGGTTGAAACGGCCGCTCAACCCGCCGCAGGCTGGCGCCGAGACCCTCGAGCATCGCTTCGATCACATGGTCTGGTCGGATGAGGATGGTGTCCTGCAGGATCTCGGCCGGCAGGTGCCGGTTTCCCAGATGCCAGGCCAGCTTCAACAGCGCATGCGACGATCCGGCCCGCACCTCGACCAGCGTTTCCGGTGCCGCTTCCACCCGCAGCCACCCGCCATCGCTCAGGCGCAGCCCGTCGCCCCCGCCCATGGCGACCGGCTTCGGCAGATCCAGCAGGATCTCCTGACCGGTGTCCGTGGTCAGCAGCATCCGCCGGCGGAAACGGGCGTCGAAATCCAGCGTCACCGTCGCGAGCGACTGCGCTTCCGGCCACTGACCGGCGCGCACATGTTCGATGCCCCGATTCATCAGAACAGGAAGTAGCGCTGGGCCATGGCGACGACCTCCGCCGGCTCACAGGTCAGCAGACGGCCATCCGCGGTGACCTCGTAGGTCTCGGGGTCGACCGTGACCGCCGGCTGGTAGTCATTGAGCCGCATCGCCGCTTTCGAGATGCCGCCGCGGGTGTCGCGGACACCGACCGTGCGCTTGGCCAGGCCGTACTGTCCGGCCACGTCGCGCTCCATCGCGGCCTGGCTGACGAAGGTGACGGAGCCCGCCGACCGCGCCTGGCCGATGGCACCGAACATGTCGCGGACATGGACCGGCTGCGGGGTCGGGATCGAGGCGTTGGGGTCGCCCATCTGGGCGCTGGCGATCATCCCGCCGACGATGACCAGGTCCGGTTTGACCCCGAAAAAGGCCGGTGACCAAAGCAACAGATCGGCCCGCTTGCCGACTTCTATCGAGCCGACTTCATGGGCCACACCCTGGGCGATCGCCGGGTTGATGGTGTACTTGGCGATGTAGCGCCGCGCCCGCAGGTTGTCGTTGTCGCCGGATTCACCGTCGAGACGCCCGAACTGCTTCTTCATCTTGTCGGCGGTCTGCCAGGTCCGGATCAGAACCTCACCAACCCGACCCATCGCCTGACTGTCCGAGGCCATGATCGAGAACGCCCCAAGGTCATGCAGGATGTCCTCGGCGGCGATCGTCTCTTTGCGGATTCGACTTTCGGCGAAGGCCACGTCCTCGGGGATGCGCGGGTCCAGGTGGTGGCACACCATCAGCATGTCGAGATGCTCGTCGACGGTGTTGACCGTGAACGGTCGGGTCGGGTTGGTCGAGGACGGCAGGACGTTGGCCTCGCCGCAGACCTTGATGATGTCCGGTGCATGACCGCCGCCCGCGCCTTCGGTGTGGAAGGCGTGGATCGTTCTGCCTTTGAAAGCGGCGATCGAATTCTCGACGAAGCCCGACTCGTTGAGCGTGTCGGTGTGGATCATGACCTGGACGTCCAGGTCGTCGGCGACCGACAGACAGCAGTCGATCGCCGCCGGTGTGGTGCCCCAGTCCTCATGCAGCTTGAGCCCGCAGGCGCCGGCACGGATCTGCTCCTCGAGCGCGTCCGGCAGGGCTGCGTTGCCTTTGCCGAAGAAGCCGAAGTTGATCGGCAGCGCGTCGGCCGCCTGCATCATCCGCATCAGGTTCCAGGGCCCGGGGGTGCAGGTCGTCGCATTCGTGCCCGTCGCGGGGCCGGTTCCGCCGCCCATCATCGTGGTCACGCCCGATGCCAGCGCGTCCTCGACCTGCTGTGGGCAGATGAAGTGAATATGCACATCAAGGCCGCCGGCGGTCAGGATCTTGCCCTCACCGGCCAGCGCCTCGGTTCCGGGGCCGATCACGATGTCGACGCCGGGTTGGACATCCGGGTTCCCGGCCTTCCCGATGCCGACGATGCGGCCGTCACGCACGCCGATATCCGCCTTGAAGACGCCCGTGTGGTCCAGAACCGTGGCATTGGTGATGACCAGATCGACCGCGCCATCGGCCCGGCTCGCCTGGCTCTGGCCCATGCCGTCGCGAATGACCTTGCCGCCGCCGAACTTCACCTCCTCGCCATAGGTGGTGAAGTCCCGCTCCACCTCGATCATCAGATCGGTATCGGCCAGCCGGACCCGGTCGCCGACGGTCGGTCCGAACATGCCGGCATAGGCGGCCCGGTCCATGCGTCGGGGTGCGGTGTTGCCCTGGTCGCTCTTGGTCTCGGCAAGGTCCCCCATGACCTGCTGATTGAAGCCGTAGACCCGCCGCGCACCGCCATAGGGGACCAGCGTCACTTCGCGGCTCTGGCCCGGCTCGAAGCGCACCGCCGTGCCGGCCGGAATGTCCAGCCGTCGACCGTTGGCGGTCTCGCGGTCGAATTCGAGTGCCGGATTGGTCTCGGCGAAATGATAGTGGCTGCCGATCTGAATCGGTCGGTCGCCGGCGTTGGCCACGGTCAGGGTGACCCGGTCGGCGCCGGCGTTCAGTTCGATCTCACCGTCGGCGGGAAGCAGTTGTCCGGGAATCATGTTTGCTCTCCTCGCTCAGCGGATCGGGTCGTGGACGGTGACGAGTTTGGTACCGTCCGGAAACGTCGCTTCGACCTGCACCTCGTGCAGCATGTCGGCGATACCCTCCATCACCTGATCGCGCGAGATAACCTCGGCGCCCGCCGCCATCAGATCGGCCACCGAGCGGCCGTCGCGTGCGCCCTCGACCACCACGTCGGTGATCAAGGCGACCGCTTCCGGGTAGTTGAGCTTCACCCCGCGCTCCAAGCGCCGCCGCGCCACCATCGCGGCTGTCGCGACCAACAGCTTGTCCTTCTCGCGTGGTGTGAGTTGCATGCCCCCCTCCCTCTAGTGGTCTGATCGAAACGTTTGGTACCCAAACGTTTCGTGAATCAGCCCACATATTCAACAACGTCGTGGAGCGATTCACCGAACGGATGGGACTCATCCGTTCGGATCGCACCACTAGATCTGGCATTCAAGGGTGCCGCCCCGGGCGGGCCGCGTCGATCCCTTTTCGCAGGTGCACAAATTCGCGTCAGACCGCCCAAATCGTAGGCATTCTTGCGGGGCGCCCCAGCCATTCGGCACGAACCTCGCGCCAGACACCCGCCAGCGCGCTCCGCGCCGCCGCCGGGTCGGCTGCCATCACCCGAACGACAACGGTCTCCGGGTCGATTGCTGTCACCCCGAGCCGGGCGGTGTCGACGGTCTCCGCAGCCGCCCTGACACCCGGAACAAGAGCCTCACAGCCGCTGCCGACAAGCAGCAGGGTCCCCAACGCTCTGGCGCCGGCGAAACCGGCGGACGCTGAAAGCAGCTGATCGATCGAACCCGCCAGCCGGAGATCGTCGGCCCAGACCAGCCGGCCGGAGCGCATCAGGCGCACCCGGTCACGCAGGTCGCCAGACGTTAAAACCTCATCCCGGGCAATGCGCCCAAAGACGACGATCTCCGAGTAGGACGCGCGTGCTCCATCCTCGATATCGAGGGTCGTTGTGCGATGGAAGCGGCTTCCGTCAAATAGGATCGTTCCCGAGGACAGCATTTCCAGGACACCGCCGCGGGCAACGTAAAACCGGTTCACAGCCTCGGCCGTGGCGCCATCGGAGCGATAGACCTTCTCGGCCGCCTGGGTGGTCACGAGGAGCGACTCGTCGACGCCGACGTTGATGGAGGTGGTCAGCCGGTCGCCCCCCACGACCCCGCCGGCCACGTTGGCAACGACAACGGTTCGCGGCTCGCCCGGTTCCGCGTAGGGCCGGAACAGCCTCAGCGGTGGGGTGACATGAAGATGATCGACCTTGCCCGCGGCCACCCGGAATTCGAGGGCGCCGTCATAGCGGGCAAGGGGCGGGCGAACCGCCACGTGGGCAACGGCGTTCTGGGTCACGCGGCGAGCGGCTTTCCGTCCTCGACGCTTGGACCGGTTCCCGCCACCGTGGTGCGATGCATGACGCGCGGATACCGGCTCTCGTCCCAAGGCCGACCGCGGTGCAGAACCGCCCGATTGTCCCACATGACCAGGTCGCCCGGGCGCCAGCGGTGCAGATAGCAATGCTCAGGACGGGTCACCAGATCGGTCAGACGGCGCAGCAACGCGCGGCTCTCTTCGACATCCCGGCCCTCGATGTGGCTGGCATGGGCGCCGACGAACAGAGCCCTGGCGCCGGTCTCGGGATTGCTCCGCACCAGTTTCTGGCGGACCGCCGGGAGTTCCCGACGATCCTTCTCGCCGAGCAGGGTGGGGTCGATCAGGCCGCGGCTATAGAGGAAGTCATGAACCGCAATCAGCGGCTCGAATTCGGCCTGCTGCTCCGCCGACAGGGCCGCCCAACCGGCCCGCCCGCTGGCGAACTCGGTTTCGCCGCCCTCGGGCGGCACGACCCGGGCGGACAGGAGTGACGCTTTGGCTGGTACCGGTTTGAAGGAACTGTCGGTGTGCCACATCTGATTACCAGCGTTGAACACCATGCGCTTGTCTTTCGGCGGGATCAGCGCCCCGTCGGCGCCGACATTCGAGAACACCGCGACATGGGTTCCCTTGCCGCCCGGGTTCGCCGAGATCGTGGTCTCCAGATCCCCGAAGCGGCGTGAGAACGCCGCCTGGACACTGTCATCGATGGCATTCTGGTCCCGGATCACCAGAACCGACCGATCTTCGAACGCGTGTTCCAGGATTGCGAAGTCGCTGTCATTGATCCCGGCGATGTCGACGCCTGTGACTTCGGCCCCCAGGACCGACGTCAGCTCGGTGATCGACATGCTCATCGCGGCCTCCTCAAGCGCTCCCTTTGCACGCCGCTGAAATCGTCGCCGCAGCCGCCGACGTGGTCAAGGTGGCGCGGTCAAAGCGTCGCGCCGGCGGCCGGGCTTCACGGTCTGTTGTTTTCCGTCAGCCCCCTCCAGCCGGTAAGACCGCAGTGGATCCCCTTTGGAGCGACCTTGATGCGCGCACTCTTTCTGGTCCTCGCCCTGGTCCTGGTCTGGACACCGGTCAAGGCCGAGACCCCGACGCCCTACTCCGGGACACAGGTCCTCGACACGGGCCGACCCTTCAAGCCCTATGTCGCCGCCCTTCGCGGCGCGGTGAAGTCGAACGGATTCAACATGGTCGGGCTGGCCTGCGCCAACTGCGCGATCAAATCCAAGTTCGGCGAGACCGTCCCGGGAAACCGGGTCTTCCTGTTCTTCCGTCCGGACTTCGCGCGCCGCATGTTGGAGGCGAGCACGGCGGCCGGGATCGAGGCCCCCATCAGGGTTTATGTGACCGAGGCTGAGGACGGAACGGCGACCGTCACCTATCGCCTGCCGAGCCACGTTTTCGGCGCCTACGAGGTGCCCGCGCTGACGGCCATGGGCGAGGAACTCGACACACTGGTGGCGCAGGTTCTGGCCGACGCTGCCGTCGGGTCCTGAGGGTGACCTTCCGATGAGCGTGGCCGCCCAGGAGTCTCCAGCGATCCAGCGCCCGCTGTTGCTGGTCGCCGCGATCCTGGCCGCTGCGCTGTTCTTTCATCTGTGGGGTCAGAGCACGACACGCGCGCTGGTCCTGCTGATCGGGCTCGGACTTGGCATCGCCCTCTATCACGCCGCCTTCGGCTTCACCGCCGCCTATCGACGGGCGATGGTGGACAAGGACCTGTCCGGCATCGCCGCCCAGGTCGTCATGCTGATCCTCGCCATGGCGATCTTCGCGCCGGCGGGGCGGTTGCGCCGGTCAGCGTGTCCATGCTGTTCGGGGCCTTCCTGTTCGGAATCGGCATGCATCTCGGCGGCGCCTGCGCGTCCGGCACCCTGTTCACCGTCGGCGGCGGCAACAGCCGGATGATGGTCACGCTGGTGTTCTTCTGCCTCGGTTCCTGGTAGGGGACGCTTGACCTTGGGTGGTGGCGGTCGCTGCCGAGTTTCGGCGCTGTCTCGCTGGGGCGCGAACTCGGCTACGGCCCGGCGGTCGCGGTCCAGGCCGGGTTCCTCTGTCTGGTCCTGTGGGGTCTGTTCCGGCTCGGCGCGCGGGTGCAGCGCCCCCTCGGATGGAGCGGTGACTTCGCCTGGGCGAAACTGTTGCGCGGGCCCTGGCCGCTGATCTGGGGCGCCATCGCGCTGGCCCTGCTGAACTGGGCGATGCTCGCCGTCACCGGTCGGCCGTGGGGGGGTGACCTGGGGCTTCACGCTTTGGGGCGCGAAGGCCATGGCTGCCCTCGGCTGGGACCCGTCCAGCAGCGCCTATTGGAGCCAGGGATGGACCAGCGGCGCCGTACAGAGGCCGGTCCTGTCGTCGACCGTCTCGGTCTCCAACATCGGAATCCTGATCGGTGCGCTTGCCGCGGGGTCGCTGGCCGGCAAGGTCGGACCGACCTGGCGGATCGGATGGCGGCCGCTCGCCGCCGCCGTGATCGGCGGGCTGATGATGGGATACGGCGCGCGCCTTGCCTATGGATGCAACATCGGCGCGTTCTTCTCCGGCGTCGCATCGACCAGTCTTCACGGCTGGGCCTGGATCGCCATGGCGCTGCTCGGCTCGGTCGTCGGTATTCGCCTGCGTCCGTGGTTCCGTCTCGGCACGTGACCCCTCACGGCTGGGAGATTGACCGTTTGAGTTCGAGATCCATTTCCGTGCCGCCGCTGTCGGCCGTTCCCCAAGGAGGATCCATCATGACCGATACGACCCCGCGCATTTCCCGCCGCGCCGCGCTGCTCGGCGCTGCCGGTGCGACCGCCGCACTCACTGTTTCCGCCGCCCCGGCGGTGCAGGCCGCGTCCCCGATGCTCGGAACCGCCAAGCCGACGGTCTATCGCTTCAAGCTCGGTGAGTTCGAAGTCACGACGATCCACGACGGCGCGATCCAACTTGGCGGACCGCACCCGATCTTCGGCCAGGATCAGGAAGCCGCGGCCGTTCAGGCGCTGGTAGCCGACAACTTCCTGCCGACCGAACAGATGGTCATCGGGTTCTCGCCGGTGGTCGTGAACACCGGCAGCGAACTCGTCTTGTTCGATACCGGCAACGGTGCCGGACGCCGGCCGAATGCCGGGCACCTTCGCGCCCTGCTGGCGACCGCGGGCTACAGCCCGGAACAGATCGACGTCATCGTCGTGACCCACTTCCATCCCGACCACATCGGCGGGCTGATGGAGGATGGTTCGCCGGCCTTCCCGAACGCCCGCTATGTCACCGGCCAGGTCGAGTACGACTTCTGGTCGCCGGTCGAGAAGGCCAGCGGGCCGACCGAAAGGGTGGGTAAGCTCGTGCAGTCCAACGTTGTCCCGATGGCGCCGAAGATGAGCTTCCTGGGCGATGGTCAGGATGTTGTCAGCGGCATCACCGCCGTGGCGTCGTTCGGTCATACGCCGGGCCACATGGCGTTTCATCTTGAGAGCGCCAGCAAGCGTCTGATGGTGACCGGCGACGTCGCCAACCACTATGTCGTATCCCTGCAGAAGCCTGACTGGCATGTCCGCTTCGATATGGACAAGGCCGGGGCCGCCGCCGCCCGGCGCAAACTGTTCGGCATGATCGCGGCCGACAAGATCCCGTTCACCGGCTACCACATGCCGTTCCCGAACGTCGGCTATGTCGAACCGATGGGCGACGGTTTCCGCTACGTCCCGGCGAGCTATCAACTCGACATCGGATAAGCCGATCCACCGAGGTCGTGTGGCGAAAGGCCGGCCTGCCAGGGCCGGCCTTTTGCATGCGTCAGCGTTTGTGCAACCGGCTCTTCTAATGGTGTTTACATAAAATGCGCTTCAATTAAAAAATAATCGTCAAATAAATATTGCCGCTAGACCCTAGGTATTTTCCACAATCACATTCGGGAATTAACTTCTCCGAAATAATTCGCGCCCTAGCCTGTTCACGTAGCCGTCAAGGTTCATGTGATCCAGGGGACTGATCATGTTTGCACTTCGTATGTTGGACGTGTCTTCCAGTAAATCCTCGCTCAAGACTGATGCATGGGCCAAGATGGTCGAAGATTTGCCTGTCAATGTGATGGTTTGCGATATCAAAACATTTGACATGGTCTACGCAAATACATCGACGATCGAGACCCTCCGGTCCATCGAACACGCTTTGCCGATCAAAGCGGACGATCTGGTCGGCTCGTCGATCGACGTGTTCCACAAGAACCCAGATCATTAGCGGCGCATGCTGGCAGACCGGTCCAACCTGCCGCACCAGGCCCGCATTACGATCGGCGGCGAGATCTTCGAGCTCCGGGTGTCCGCTTTGGACGACAGCCGGGGCAATTGCACCAAAGCGATGGTTACCTGGTCGCTCGTCACCGAACAGGTCAGACAGGAGGAGTACAACGCTTCCCTGCTGAACATGCTCGATGAGATGCCGATCAACGTCATGATGGCCGATCCGAAGACATTCGAAATCACCTATGCCAACAAGACGACCATCAACACGCTGGCAGAGCTCGAACACCTGATCCCGATCAAGGCGACGGACCTGGTCGGATCATCGATCGACGTGTTTCACAAGGTCCCGACCCACCAGCGCGATATGCTGTCCGACCCCAGAAACCTACCCCACAACGCCCGAATCAAGCTCGGCGACGAGACCCTGAGCCTCAAGGTCTCGGCGATCGAGAATAAGGGCGGGGAGTACGTGGCCGCGATGGTCAACTGGTCGGTCATCACCCAGCAGGCCCGGCTCGCCGAGACCTTCGAAAGCAAGGTGAAGACCGTCGTCGACGGGATCTCGGCGGCAGCGACCCAGATGCAGGGCACCTCGGAGAGCCTCTCCGCAACCGCGGAGGAGACCAGCGCCCAATCCAACGTGGTGGCTTCCGCGGCTGAGGAACTGTCAGCGTCGATCGGCGAGATCTCCGGCCAGGTCACGACGTCGGCCACGCGGGCAGGTGAAGCCGTCGATGAGGCGCAACAGTCCTCCGCCAAAGTGGCGGAACTGGCCGAAGCCGCCGAACAGATCGGGGCGGTCGTTCAGTTGATCAACGACATCGCCGCGCAGACCAACCTGCTGGCCCTGAATGCCACGATCGAGGCCGCACGGGCTGGGGAAGCCGGCAAGGGCTTTGCCGTCGTCGCCTCTGAAGTGAAGAGCCTGGCGGGTCAGACCGCCAAGGCGACGCAGGAGATCTCGGAGCAGATCGCTCAGGTGCAGGCGGCCACCCGCGACACCGTCGGCTCGATCGAACGGATCTCGGGGACGATCACCACCCTCAGCGAGATCGCCACAACCATCTCCTCGGCCGTCGAAGAACAGTCGGCCGCCACCTCGGAGGTGACGCAGAACATCACCGGCGTCAGCGAGGCCAGTCAGGAGACCGGACGGGCGTCGCAGGAGATGCTCGGTGCGGCAACCCAGCTTTCCAAGGACAGCGAAACGCTGTCGAGCGAGGTCGAGACCTTCCTGGACATGGTCCGCACTCTGTAAGCGGCCGGCCAGATCCGACAACAGCCGATGAACCGACCTGACCAGGCCGGTTCATCGGTCCCGTTCATCTAGACACGATCATTCGGATCAACCGACCACCCGGCCGATTCACAGAATGCCAGCTGATCGGCGCTGAACCGGCTCAGGCCCTGGCTCCGCCAGCGCCCCGTCGTTTCGGGGCGCACGACCCCCGAACACGCCTCCGGCAGGCGTGTGCGGTCCACCGGCAACGACAGGGCATCGACCAACGCGGTCAACTCATTGACCGGATCCCCGGCGAACCGGTCGAAGTTCAGCGGATAGAGGCGGGTCCCAAAGGTCTCGCGCAGACGGTCCAAGCGTCTTTGGGTACGGATCCAATACTCAAGCTGCGCCGCCTCGGGGGAGCCGAACGACTCCGGATCGAGATCGAACATCCAGCCCCAGTTGCTCATTTGCGCCTTGTTGTTGCTGAACGCCATGTCCAGCGGATGGCGCGTCACATAGACGAACACCGCCTGCGGCCAATGCTCGAGGATGGCCTCAAGGAAGATGTGGCAGTTGGGCTCTTTCGTCATCCAGCCGGCCGCCGGCCCTGCGCCGGCCAGCCCCCGCCATTGGTGCTGCAGGTGGCGGACCAGGCCGGGCCAAGCGAGCAAAGCGCGGAGGCCGATCCCCCGGGTCATCACCTTGTCGAAGAGCCCGAGACGGGCATCGATCTCGCTCTTGGGGGCACCCGATCGCAGCCAGTCCGGATGCTTGAACAGCTCGGTAAAGATCAGATTGTCATTGGCACCGTTGAGCGAGCCGCCGGGATAGAATCCAAGCGCTGACAACGCGCCGGCGACCGCGCGGGTGCCGGACCCGCCCAGGCCGCCGATGAACAGAATGGGATGATGAACAGACACCGATGCCGGATAGCCGAGGTGATTGAGCCCGTCAATCCGACTGACCTGAGCCGGCGGTAACGCAGTCAGCCCGCGGGCAGGGCGAGCCGCACCTCATCATCCAAGCGTTGCCGCAGATTCTCCGGCAAGCGCAGGGCATCGCCTAACCGCTCCAGATACGCTTATCTTCCGGAATTCCGGGATCCAGCATCGTCGACGACGCGAGGTAAAGTTCGACAGCCTGCTCCTCTCCAGCCGCCAGATTGGCGATAGCGATCGGATCGGCGGGCGCGTTCAACTGCTCGAACAGGAAGGCCTTTTCGTCGCCGGCAAGCGACGAAGCCTCGACCTGTTGGCGGATCAGCGCGTGCTCGCGGGCATCGATGTGCCCATCCGCCATGGCGGCGCTGATCATCGCCCGCACCAGGCTCAGACGGAAATCGCTGCCGTCCCGGGCCGACATGGTCGCGGGATCAAAGCCGCTATCCGCAGGCGCCGGCGCAACCGCGCTGCCCGCAGCCATGCCACCCGCCGCCGCCGGTGCCCCGCTCTTGTAGTCACGCCACGTCTTGTAGGCGAGGCCGCCGAGCACCGCGAGACCGCCATAGGTCAACGCCTTGCCACCGAACTTGCGGGCTTTCTTCGAGCTGAGGACAGCCGCGACCAGGCCGCCCGCCGCAGCGCCACCGAGCAGTCCCCCCGGCAACCCGGATGCGACCCCGCCACCCGATGACGGGCCTCCAGCGCCGGCGGCGCCACCCCCGAGACCACCCAGGAATCCATCCATCAACCGCTGCACGTCCATCGACCGGCCCCTCTGTCGCCAAAACATGTTCATCGTGGGCACTAAGGGACGAAGCGATGGGTTTTCAATAGCAGCCGCGCCCCGAAACGGCTCTAGCTGACGGGTGCGGTCGTTGCCACATCGGCGCTGACATGGCGTTGCAACCAACCGCGGACGAGATCGGCGATCTCCTGCAGTTCCTCATGCCGGGCCGAGTTGCGCCGCCAGACCATGCCGATCACCCGCGAGGGCGGCCGTTTGCGGATCGGCCGCGCGACAACCCCGGTACCGGGGCGAACCTCGGATCGGACGTAGAGGCTGGGCAGAAAGGCGATGCCCATCCCCGCCGCCACCATCTGACGGATGGCGTCCAGACTGGTGCCCTCGTAGTCGGCGAGGATCATCGCACCGCTCTGCTCGCAGACCTGCACGACCTGGTCGCGCAGACGATGGCCCGGTTCCAGAACAAGAACATCCTGGCCCCGCAGGTCGCCGCGTTCGAGAGACTTGCGCCCGGCCAGGGTATGGTCATCCGGCATCGCCACCTCCAGACGCTCCTGAAAAAGCGGTGCCACCCTGAAGTCCCCGTCTTCGATGGGGATCGGAACGATCAGCGCGTCGAACTGGCCGGCGCGAAGGTCCCGGACCAAGGGCTCCTGAAGGCCGTCGCGGACGTACATTTTCAGTGCAGGGTATCGCTTGTGGATGGTGGGAATGATCGGCGGCAACAGATACGGCCCCACAGTCGGCAGAGATCCGATCTTTACAGTTCCGATGAACTTCCGCTGCGCATGGCCAGCCGACTCCACCAGTTCGGTGACATCCCGCAGAATGATCCGCGCCCGCTCGACGACGTCCTTCCCCGCCGGCGTCATCAGGACACTGCTGCGGCTGCGCTCGAGAAGCTGAACGCCCAGCCGGTCTTCAAGTTCCTTGATCTGGCCGCTGAGCGCCGGCTGACTGACATTGATCTTGGCCGCCGCCCGACGGAAGTGCAGTTCATCGGCCACGGCGACCAATGCGCGCAGTTGACGAAACGTGATCATCTAGCCCCTGATCGAAAAAACTAATCACATCTTCCGAAAAATACGATTTGAAGCATCAAATTTAAAGACCATTTCCGTTTCCGTTGCCCGGAATGGTTCCGGGTGGCTTGGACCTCGCGGAGCAATCGGAAGCCGGCGTGTTTGCAGACACTGTCATCTTCACCAGCCCCGAAACCGCCGCCGAGACGGCCGTGGCGGTGCAGACGGTGTGCCGCCTGCGATCACGGGCGCGGATCTACGTTCCGAATGACAATCGCGACTCAGCCGTCGAACGGCGCCTATTGGCGGCGGTGAGCAAGTTCGGCGTCCACGTCAGTCTGGACGCGATCGACCGCAAGACCGCGGTAGACCTCCTGTCCGATCAACCCGGCCAGCGTTGGGATGCCGGGATCGTTGTCCGGCCATCAACGGCAGGGATTTCACTCGGGGTGCTTGAAAGGGCGCTGCTGCGCAGCGGACTGGGGCCGATCTGGTTCTGGAACACGCCCAAACCGCTGACCGCCCGGGTGGTCGTGGCCTGTGCGGCCGATGAGGACGACACACGGCGACAGGCCCTCAACGCCGCAACCGTCGACACGGCAGCCGCGCTCGCCGGACGGCTGGGGGGTCGCGTCGTGCTGGCGAACGTCTCGGACCGTCGCGATGCCGAACCGTCTCTGCGCCGACTGGCGGAGCGGGCTGATGCTGGACGTATCGGGATTGAGCTGGAAATCCGATCCGGGGCGGTGACCCGGACGCTGTCGGAGCTTGTCGGGGAACAGCCGCCGTCAATCCTTGTAGCCGGCTCGATGAGCCGCCGGGGACTGGCGGCACTCGATCGTCCCAACACCGTTGACAGGCTGATCGACGGTGCCGAATACAGCGTCGTCGTCGTGCCGGAGACACCCAGCCGGACCACAGTACGTCCCGCTGCCCTCGGCCAATTGGCGGCGGCGCTGGCCGTTGTTTTGGCCGAGTGAGACGGCGGGAGCGCAGAAGAAGGGGCATGACGGTGGGGGTTGAACAGATCGGTCGACCGACGCTTCGCGATCCGTGGGTTCTGGGAGCTCTCGGGATTGCGCTGGCGACTTTCGTGTTTGCCCTGGGCCAGATTCCAGCGGTCGCGGCCGGCGCATATCCGAGCCTGAGCTGGAGTTGGGTCGCCGGCCTCGGTGTCGAGTTTGCGTTCCGGCTCGACGGACTGGCGCTCCTGTTCGTTCTCCTGATCGCCGGCATCGGAGTCCTGGTTCTGGCCTATGCCGGGGCCTATGCGTCAGCGGTCGCCAAAGGCCGGCGGCTCTGCCTGCTGCTCGCGGCATTCATGGTCGCCATGCTCGGCCTGGTGGCCGCCGACGACCTGATCACGCTGTTCGTGTTCTGGGAGGCCACCACCGTCATCAGCTACCTGCTGATCGGCTTCGACCATGAGCAGGCCAAGGCCCGACGCTCCGCGTTGCAGGGGCTGCTGATCACCGGGGCCGGCGGCCTGGCCATGCTTGCCGGCTTCGTGCTGCTTGGCATCACCGCGGAGACGTTTCGGATCTCCGAGCTGCCGGCTGCCCTCGCCGGCACGGACATGGGTTCGCTGACGCTGCCGCTCTGCCTGATACTGGCAGGGTGCTTCACGAAGTCGGCCCAGGTGCCGTTTCATTTGTGGCTGCCCAACGCGATGGCCGCCCCGACCCCGGTCAGCGCCTATCTGCACTCGGCGACCATGGTCAAGGCCGGGATCTATCTGCTCGCGCGCCTTCATCCGACCTTCGGCGCCCACGAAATCTGGTTCCCGGTTCTGACGACGGTCGGTGCCGCAACGGCCCTTTGGGCATCGATACAGGCCCTCCGCCAGTCCGACCTGAAGCTCATGCTGGCCCATACCACCGTGATGGCGCTCGGAACCCTGACCATGTTTCTCGGGTCGAGCGCGCCGGTGGCGATCGCCGCCGCCGTCACGTTCATCCTGGTTCACGCGCTGTACAAGGCGACGCTGTTCCTTGCGGTCGGCGTCATCGACACCCACACCGGTACCCGGGATCGCGGGGTTCTGGCGGGACTGCGCGCGTCGCTGCCGGTGACGGCCGTCGCCGTGTTCGCCGGAGCTTTCTCGATGGCTGGCTTTCCTCCTTTCCTCGGCTTCATCGGCAAGGAACTGAAATACGAGGGCGCCCTTGCCATCGCGCAGGAGCCGGGGCTGGTCGTGGCCGCGGCGGTTCTGGCCAACGCCATGATGGTCGCCGTCGCCATGGTGGTGTCGCTGCGAACGTTCCTGGGCGAACGGCCCGGATCGCTTCCGGCGCGGGTCCCGCCCCGGTTGATGGTCGCGGCCCCACTCGCGCTCGGCGTTCTTGGACTGTTGTTCGGTCTGCTCCCGTCGATCGTCGGCAATCCTCTGGTTCAACCCGCTGTCACCTCGGTCCTCGGAGAACCCGCCACGATCAAACTGGCGCTTTGGCACGGCATCAATGTTCCCCTGATGCTGAGCATCGTCACTGTTGCGCTCGGGGTCGCGATCTACTGGGGCCTCGACAGGATCACCGCCGGGCTGGACAGCATCGGTGCCACGCTGGGATGGAACGGCGACCGGATCTATGACGTTGTGCTCGCGGCCACTCTGTCCGGCGCGGGACGGGTGACAGCTCTGCTGCAGCACGGTCGGCTACCGCTGTACGTGGCCGTGACCTTTGTCGTCGTCGGCGCGTCGCTGATCGCCGGCGCGGTGATGGACGACGCCGCGGTCTGGGCGCTCGTCGAGATCGAACCCATCGAGCCGTGGGAGATCGGCAGCCTGATCCTGCTGGTGGTTGGGGCCGGACTGGCCGTGGTCGGACGGCGCCGGCTGACCGCGCTTTCCGGCCTCGCGGCGATTGGCGTCGGGACGACACTGGTTTTCCTGATGCACGGCGCCGTGGACGTTGCCGTCACCCAGTTCATGGTCGAAGCGCTGATCGTAATCCTGGTTGCGGCCGTCATCCCGAAGATCCCCCCGTTCGAGGCGGTGCGCTCGACGCGGCCGGTTCGGCTTCTGCGGGCCGGCGTTGCCGCCTTCGTCGGCCTGGGGGTCACTCTGGCCCTGCTGCGGCTGGCGCCGCCCGTCGACCGCAAAATAACCGCCTTCTACGAAGCGACGTCGGTGCCCGAGGCCTTCGGGCGGAACATCGTCAATGTGATCCTGGTTGATTTCCGGGCGTTGGACACCTTCGGCGAGGTCGCTGTGGTGGTCATCGCGGCGCTCGCGGCCTTCGCCCTCCTGCGGGGTCGACGCAACTCGCGGGGGCTGTCATGAGCACTCTCATTCTCAGAACCGCGTCGCGGATGCTCACCGCACTGCTGCTGCTGGTCTCGGTCTACCTGCTGTGGCGCGGCCACAACGAGCCGGGCGGCGGGTTCGTCGGCGGACTCACCGCCGCGGCGGCGTTCATTCTGGTGGCCATGGCCGAGGGATGGCGGGTGGCCCGTCGGGCCCTGGGCGTGGATGCGCGGCTGCTTGCACTGATCGGCCTGGCCATCGCCGCGGTTGCAGGCCTGCTGGCCGGACCTTTGGGGCTGCCGTTCCTCACCGGGCTTTGGTGGAAGGAGGCGGGCCTGCCTCTCGGGACACCGCTGTTGTTCGACATCGGGGTGTATCTGGCGGTTATGGGCAGCGTGCTCACGATCGCCTTCGCCGTCGAGCGGGAGGTCTAGTCGATGGAGCCGTTTCTCGCTGTCGCGATCGGCCTTCTGGTGGCCGTGGCGGCCTATCTGATGACAGACCGCCATATGGTGCGGATCCTGTTCGGCATCGCGGTCCTCGGCACGGCGGTCAATCTGATCGTCTTCGTCTCGGGTGACGTCACACGCGGCCTGCCGCCGCTGATCTCGACCGGCGTGTTCGGCCCGGATCAGGGGGTGGCGAACGCCTTGCCCCAGGCTCTCGTCCTGACGGCGATTGTTATCGGCTTCGGCCTGTTCTCGTTCGCGCTCGCCCTGGTGTTCAAGGTGGCTCAGCGCTTCCAGACCGCCGACGTGAACGCGATCGGCGCCGCCGAAGGCCCCTTTCAGCGATCCGGCCGCGCCGACACACGCACGCCGGAACCCGACGCCCCGGTCGACCAGGAGCGCGCGGCATGACCTGGCTTCTGATCTGGCCGATCCTTCTGCCCCTGGTCGGCGCCGTGCTGGCCGCGCTGGCCGGCAAACGCCGCCGGCTGAGCCAGGGCATCGTCATCGTTGTGTGCGTGCTGATGACGGGTACAGCCGTCGCGCTGCTGGCGTCGGTCTGGGAACACGGCATCCTCAGCATGGCCGTCGGCAATTGGGCGCCGCCATTCGGCATCGCCCTGGCGGCCGATCTTCTGTCGGCCGTGCTGGCCGTGATCACCGGATTGACCGGCCTCGCCGTCGCGATCTACGCCGTGGTCGACATCGACCGGCTACGCGCGGCCCGCGGCTACGACGCGCTGTTCCTGGTGCTTCTGGCCGGCGTCAACGGCGCCTTTCTCACCGGCGATCTGTTCAACCTCTATGTCTGGTTCGAGGTGATGCTGATCGCGTCGTTCGGCATGGTGGCCCTCGGCCGGTCCCGTGAGGAACTCGACGGCGCCCTGCGCTATCTCGCGCTGAACATGGTCGCCACGCTCATGTTCCTGCTGGCGATCGCGCTGCTGTTCGGATCGACCGGCACGCTGAACATGGCGCACCTGCACCTGGTGGTGGCGAATGGAGAAGCCACCGGCGCGGTGGTGGCGTCGGCGCTGCTTCTCGCGGTCGCCTTCGGCATGAAAGCCGCAGTGTTCCCCCTTTTCTTCTGGCTGCCCGCCGCCTATCACACGCCCGCCTTCGCAGTGTCGGCGATCTTCGCCGGACTGCTGACGAAAGTCGGGGTCTATGCCCTGTTGCGGGTGTTCACGCTGATCTTCTCGGCACAGGACGATCTGGTGGAGGCGCTGTTCTGGCCGGTGGCCGCCGCGACCATGGTATTCGGCGTTCTCGGGGCCGCCTGTCAGGCCGAGATCCGGCGGATCCTGTCCTTCCACATCGTCAGCCAGATCGGCTACATGCTGATCGGCCTGGCGCTGCTGACCCCGATCGCCATGACCGCCGCGGTCTTCTATCTGATCCACCACATCGTCGTTAAGGCGAACCTGTTCCTGGTCGCCGGCGTGATCCACAGGTACTGCCGCACCAACGATCTGGCAGGCACCGGTGGCCTGGTAAAGCGCGCACCCTGGCTCGCGGTTCTGTTCCTGGTGCCGGCCCTGTCGCTGGCCGGTATTCCGCCGCTGTCCGGCTTCTGGGCAAAGCTCCTCGTGGTGCAGGCCAGCCTCGACGCCGGGGACCTCGCGATGGCCGGGATCGCGCTGGTGGTCGGCCTGTTCACGATCTTCTCGATGATGAAGATCTGGAACGAGGCGTTCTGGAAGGCGGCGCCGGCCGACGGGACTGCCGCCCAGCCCAATCGCAGGTCTCTGCAAACCCTGTGTTTCCCGATCGCGATGCTGGCGGTGCTCACAATCTGCGTCGGGCTCGGCGCCGGACCGGCGCTCGAGCTCGCCGAACGCTCGTCGGCCCAGCTGCTGGACCCGAGTGCATACGCCAGTGCGATCCTCGGTGAGACGTTCGTCCTCGCCCATGCCCCCGAGACCGTCGCAGGAGATCTGCCATGAGGGTGGTGCTGCTCGCCGCCGTGTTGGCGATGGCCTGGTCGGCCCTGATGGGTCAGGTGACAACGACCACGCTCGCGGTCGGTTTCGGTCTCGGACTCCTCAGCCTGTGGATCGTCGCGCCCTTGTTCGGCCCGAAAGGCCGGCGCGATCTACGGCGCCTGCCGGCGGCCGTTCATCTGATGCTGCTGTTCATCTACGAGCTTGTGGTGTCGGGGTTTCGGGTCGCCTGGGATGTCATAGCGCCAGGATCGAAAATCGTACCCGGCGTGGTCGAGGTCCCGCTCGACCTGGAGAGCGATGTCGAGATCACCCTGCTGGCCAACCTGATCTCCCTGACGCCGGGAACCCTCAGCCTGGACGTCAGCGACGATCGCCGGACCCTGTACGTGCATTCCATGTACAGCGACGACCCCCAGGAGCTGGTGGACGACATCAAGAACACCTTCGAAAAACCGATCCGGGAGGTCTGCGGGTGATCGAAACCCTCTCAAGCCCGGTCGCAATCGGCAGTTTCTTTGCCGGAAGCGTCCTCGCCGTCTCGGCTGTCATCGCACTCTACAGGGTGGTGTTCGGTCCGGCGCCGGCCGATCGCGTGATTGCCATCGACGTGCTCACGGTCCTGCTTGTCGGCCTCGTCGCCGTCGTGGCCGTCACCCACTCGGTCTTCGCCATCCTGGACGTCGCGCTTGCCGTCGCCATCCTGGCCTTTCTGGCCACGATCGGCTTCGCGCGTTACCTGCAGCGCTCGCAGCAGGCTTTCGAGGGAGACAGCCCGCCGGCGCGCGGCACCGACAGCGGAGGGACGTCGTGATGCTCGAGGCCTCGATCGTGGATTGGATGACCGGCGGCCTGTTGGTGTTGGGATCGCTGTTCTTCCTGGTCGCGGCGGTCGGCATCATTCGCCTGCCGGACCCGTTGACCCGCATGCACGCCGCCACCAAGGCCGGCACGCTCGGCGCGGGCCTGATGCTTCTTGCGGTGTGCTTCGCGGCCGGCGACGGCGCGGTTTCGGTGAGAGCCGCCGCCATCTTCCTGTTCCTGCTGGTGACGGCACCGGTCGGCGCCCATGTGATCGGCCGGACCGTCTGGAACCGCGGACGCGCTTACCGCATCCTGGTGCGCCGGCAAATCAGCTAGTCAGCCATCGCCGCGCGAGCGACCGCCCTAACGCCGCCCAAACCTGACGCCCAAAAAAAGAACCCGCCCGGCATCGCCGGGCGGGTCAAGGGTCGCATAAAGGGAGGAACAAGCGACCCGAACAGATCTGACACTTTGGGAGTTACCCGGAAATCAGGACACTCATTCCCTGGTCGCGGATCAGCCGCTTCGTGGCGGTCGCGAGCCGGCGATCGGCGAACAACGGCGGCGATCCGACCCCAGCACGGCGGAGGTCGCACCGGTCTCATGGATCACTTCCTGCAAGCCCTCAACCGGCGACCCGGCCACGACATGGGCGGTGGCTGACCGGCCCTGGCGGCGGGCATAGTTGAGGGCGTCGTCCAGGAGCCGCTTGACCCCGTCGTCCTCCGCCATCCAGGCTTCCTCGACCGAGTGCACCAGGTGGACTTCGGCGTTCTCCCAGAGCCCGAGCCGGATGAAGGTCTTGAACGCCTGTGTCGATGCCAGAGATCCGTAGAGCCCGACAACGATGTGGTCGCTGGGCACGTAGGATTCGCCGATCGCCAGGATCGGCCCGGCGCCGAGCATCAGCACCTCGCTGACCCGTGCCTCGGCGTGGGAGATCACCCCATAGGTGAACCAGCCGTCGATCGGCAGCACGATCAGATCGTTGAACTAAGTCTGGCGGGAGATCGCCTCGATGGGCTCGTCCTCGACCAGCGTGCACCGCACCGGAACACCGGCCTCGGCGCAGCCGTCCGCGACTTTCTTCAGCGAGGCCGTGGCACGCTCCTTCGACACCATCAACCGGCGCTCGCGCATGTCGCGGGCGAACGAGATGGCGCCCACAGGAACCGGGCCGGTCTGGTCGATCCGACCGGTGTCGATGATTCCGAGGGCCGTGATTTCGGTGCTGTATCGGCGATGCATGTCGATCGCGAGCTTGATCTTGGCGGGCAGCGCCGGTGTTCCGGTGATTCCGATCACCGCTGTCGCCAGGTTTCCGGAACGCGCCTGCGGTTCGATGGCGTCGCGCGGCGCGTCAGAGACGTTGCCGACCTGCGCCGCCACCTCAGAACCTTCGATTGCCGCGCGCTTCTGGGCCTGTGTGTCCATTGTCTGATCTCCCCTGCCTGTACGGACCTTTGGTCAGCAATCTGGTAGCCGGGAAGGAATTCCGAAATTGGATGTTCTTGTCTTTTCAATCGGAATTTCCGATCAAAATGACCAACGGACTGCTGCGGGGAGTTTATCGGGGCGAGCTGAGGCCACTAAATCAGCCGATTCCGGCGATTCTAGTGATCGAATAACTTGATCATATATAGAATTCCATCCGACAGATTGGATCAAATTTCGTCCGGCTTCAGGATTCGGAGTTCGCCATGCTGCGGCCTTTGGCGATCAGATCGGCACGCGGTGATGCGCCGAACCGTCGCGAATACTCACGGCTGAACTGGGTCGGACTGTCATATCCGACCTCGAACGCGACCACCGACACGGAATGAGCCCCTTCGGCGAAGAGCCGACGCGCCTCCATCAGACGGAGGTCCTTCTGGTACTGCAGCGGTGTCGTCGCCGTCACCGACTTGAAGTGCTCGTGGAAGGAGGAGACGCTCATGCCTGCAATGTTGGCGAGGTCGGCGACGGCGAGGGTTGTCCTGAAATGCTGCCGGACATGACCGAGCGCGCGCGAGATCCGGCTCGCATGGCTGTCGCGTCGCAGCAGGTTCCGCATCATCGCACCGTGGGGTGCCATGAGGGTGCGGAAGCGGATCTCCTTCAGGATCAAGGGCGCCAGCACCTCGAGTTCGACCGGGCGACCCACCAGGTTGAAGTAGCGGCTGACCGCTTCGACCAGAGCCGCGTCGGCGCCGCCGGTATCGATCGACAGCCCCTGGCGGCTGGGCAGCTCAGCTTTCTCGACGTCGCTGTAAAGGCTCCGGAGAACCCCGAGGTCGAGGGAGACGATCACACCGATATAGGGAGTTTCGGGCGAGGCTTCGGTCACCCGGGAGACCACCGGCAGATCATGGCTCACAACGAGGGACTCGCCCGATCCATAGGACAACGACCGGTCGCCGATGGTTGCCTCTTTCCGCCCTCCCAGAATCAGGCAGACCGCTGGCGTGTAGACGACACATTCCAGGGTGGTGGGATGGTCGTACTGCACCACCGTCAAACCGGGCACGCCGACACCGAACGGCCGGCCCTTGTCGCCGGATGTCTCGGTATAGCGCCTGACCTGGTCAGCGAAGTCAGTGAGTTTCATAAGCCGATGTCTCCACGTCTGACCTCTAACCGGCAATTGGGGGTCGATCACGCGCAAACTCGGCAAATCGGAGAATTAGGCAGATCTTCTGGAGAATGCTGCAGGAACGGGAAGCGCGTGGACGCCTATATAGTGCCCCATGGTCGCCGATACGCTGCAGTCCCGGGTTCTCGATACGCCATGGTCGGCCGGCATGGTTGGAAGACCGTGCAGAGCGCGGACCAGCGCGTCCGTGACGCGATCCCGTCGACAGACCATGGCACAACGTCATCCGATCGTCGCGACAGCAACTCTTGACCATTGCCGCCGCCTACCCACGTGCAGTTGAAAATCCGGCTCTCAAGACCTCGAGGAAGACTTCTAGCAGGGAGACTTTGAATGGCCCGCTTCACACTCAACGGCGTCCAGCAGGATCTGGACGTCGATCCGGACATGCCCTTGCTTTGGGCGATCCGCGACCATGCCGGTCTGACCGGCACCAAGTTCGGCTGCGGTCTCGCGCAGTGCGGCGCCTGCACCGTTCACTGGGACGGCCTGCCGGTCCGCGCCTGCCAGACCCTGGTCTCCGACGTCGAAGGTGCTGAGATCACCACGATCGAGGGGGTGTCCGGTGATGTTGCCGAGACCGTCCAGAAGGTCTGGGCGGAGCTCGACGTGCCGCAATGCGGCTACTGCCAGTCCGGCCAGATCATGTCGGCGGCGGCCCTTCTGGCCGAAACCCCCAAGCCGAGCGACGAGGACATCGACGGCGCCATGTCCGGCAACCTCTGCCGGTGCGGCACCTATCAGCGCATTCGCGCCGCGATCCACGAAGCCGCACGCCGGTTGGAGGCCTGAGACCATGTTGATGATCGTATGATTGCCGCCCAGACCGTGTCTTCGGACGGACCGGATATCGGCCGCCGCGGCTTCCTTCTGGGGACCGCCGCCACCGCCGCCGGCCTCGCCATCGGTTTCCGCCCCCTCGCCGCCGCCGCGAACGCGACGCCGGCCCAGGATCCGTTCGCCGCCTACCTGACCATCGATGAGGACGACACGGTGACGGTCCTGTCCTCGCAGTTCGACATGGGCCAGGGCTCCTATCACGGGCTCGCCACCCTGGTGGTCGAAGAGCTCGACCTCGATTGGGCCCAGGTCACCGTCGTCGGCGCCAGCGGCAACCCCGCGCTCTACGGCAACCTGATGTGGGGCGGCGCCATCCAGGGATCCGGCGGGTCGACCTCCATGGCGACATCCTGGAACCGCTATCGCACCGCCGCCGCGACGGCGCGCCGCATGCTGACCGAGGCCGCCGCCGAGGCCTGGGGCGTGTCGGCCGACAGCGTCACGATCGAGGCCGGACAGCTGCGTCATGCCGCCTCGGGTCGGACCTCCGGGCTCGGCGCCTTCGCCCGCGCCGCGGCGTCCCGGCCGGTTCCGGCCGACGTGCCGCTCAAGCCGGCGACGGCGTGGACTCAGATCGGCAATGCCGACCTCAAGCGCTACGACGTCGTGCCGAAGACCCGCGGCGAGCAGGACTTCACCATCGACGTGACTCTGCCGGACATGGTGACCGCCACCATGATCCATCCGCCGAAATTCGGCGCCACCGTCGCGGCGTTCGATGCGACTGATGCCAAGGCCGTTTCCGGTGTCGTCGACGTGGTCAGCGTCCCCTCGGGCATCGCGGTCGTCGCCACCGACATGTGGAGCGCGATCAAGGCCCGGGATCTGGTGTCCGTGACCTGGGATGAGAGCACGGCGGAGAGCCGGGGCTCGGAGGAGATCCTGGCGGAATATCGTGACCTGGCGACCATGCCGCCGGTGGCCTCCGCCCGGAACGACGGCGATACCGCGGCGGCCCTCGCCTCGGCCGCAACCGTGGTGGAGAGCCAGTTCGAGTTCCCCTACCTCGCCCACGCCGCGCTGGAGCCGCTGAACGCGGTCGTGCGGATGAACGCCGACGGGACCCTGGAGATCTGGAGCGGCCACCAGCTGCCCGACGTCAACCAGAACGTCGCCGCGGCGATCGCCGAGGTCGAGCCGGCCAAGGTGAAGCTGCACACCCTGAAGACCGGCGGCGGGTTCGGCCGGCGGGCGACCCCGTCCGGCGACATTGCCGCCGAGGCCGTGCACGTCGCCAAGGCCATCGGCTGGCGCCATCCGGTGCGCCTGCAGTGGACCCGCGAGAACGACATGCGCGGCGGCTATTACCGGCCGGCCTATGTTCACCGCATGCGGGCCGGGCTGGATGCCGAAGGCAACCTGATCGCCTGGGAGAACCACATCGTCGGCCAGTCGATTGTCGCCGGCACCCCCTTCGCCGGCCTGATCCAGGACGGTGTCGACAAGACCTCGGTCGAAGGGGCGTCCAACATCCCCTATGCGATCCCGAACATCTCGGTCGGGCTGACCACCGCCGAGGTGAAGATCCCGGTGCTCTGGTGGCGCTCGGTGGGCCACACCCATACCGCCTACACGACCGAGGTGTTCATCGATCAGATCGCCGAGGCGGCGGGGGCCGACCCGGTCGCGTTCCGCCTGAAACTGCTGGCGAACCATCCACGCCATGCCGGGGTGCTCCGCCTGGCGGCCGAGAAGGCCGGCTGGGGGAAACCGCTGCCCGAGGGCCGGAAGTTCGGCGTCGCCGTCCACGAGAGCTTCGCCTCCTACGTGGCCCAGGTGACGGAGATGTCGATGGAGGACGGTGAGCCCAAGGTCCACCGGGTGGTGGCCGCCGTCGACTGCGGCATCGCCATCAACCCCGACACCATCAAGGCGCAGGTCGAAGGCGGCATCGCCTGGGGCCTGGGCTCGATCCTGCAGGAAGAGCTGACGCTGACCGATGGGGAGGTCGACCAGGGGAACTACGACACCTACACCCCGCTCCGGATCGACCAGATGCCGAAAGTCGAGGTCCACATCGTGGAGAGCACGGAGTCGCCGACCGGCATCGGGGAACCCGGCGTGCCGCCGATCGCCCCCGCCGTCGCCAACGGCGTCGCCGCCCTGACCGGCCAGCGGGTCACCCGCCTGCCATTCGCGAAGGGGCTGAACGTTTAGGGCCTGAACGTGTAGGGCTTGAACGTCCGGCGCCGGGCCCTAATTCCGGTATCGCTGTCGACCATGAAGATCGGCCGGTCGGGGTCAGCCCCCTGATCGGCCGATCGGCTTTTGCGGCGCCTAGAGCAGATCCGTGTCCGATGGAATCGCTCTCGGCGATCCATCTGACCGGTGAATCTGCTCTAACTCTATGACTTAGATCGGATTCACATGGTCTTTCGGAAACCAGAGTGTTTCCGTCGAACCATGATCCGATCTGGTCGCCCGGACCCAGAGCAGGGACTCACAGCAGTAAGCGATCCAGGTCGACGCTGTTCACGCCGACCAGCGTGATGGTCCCGCCCCCGGCGATGCTGAGTTGAAGATCGTCGGTACCGTCGCTCAAACCAAAAAGAAAGCGGCGCCGAACGGCGCCGCAAGTTGAACAGGGAGGATCCCATGAGAAGGATCGAAGACGTTTGCCTGTTCGGCAGAACCGCAAACGTCCGGAAATGCATGGAGGAACCAAAGGGGGGGTTCCACGCAATCCCCACTCTAGGTGGAGACTGCTAAAGAATGGTTAACGCCCACGCTGTTTTTTCACCCGATCGGCGCGGAAAGATTTCCCGCCGCCAATTCGGACCGCCGCATGAAGGATGTGGCGCCTGATCGGCGCGACCCCGCGGACCGCGAGCGCCTCGAGAAACACCCGGTCGGCATCCCGGCGTGTGACCCCCGGAAAGGCGCCGGCGCTGGACTCCGAGTAGAGGAAATCATGGATCAGCGCCGGCTTGGTGTGGTCGCCGTCGACGGAGACATACCAACGCGCGAACCAGGGCACCGAGGCGAGGTCGGTCTCGAAGCCGGCCGGAACCTCTATCCAGCGCGCCAGCGTGGTCGAGCGATAGCGGAACGGGGCCGCCAGCGCCCAGGCCCGGCCGTTCAGCTTTCGCAGGACGAGGTTTTCCGGAAACCGCTCCATGGCTCAGGCCTCCGGCGCGGGGCACAGGACGATCGGCTCGCCGTTCGACACAACGTCCCGGGTCGCCCGCTTTCCGGCATCACTGATGCCGAGGCAGTAGGCCGTGCGGATGGCCGCCGCACCGCCCAGCGCGGCCTGAAGAACTGCCGGCGCACTTGCGCAGGCGGACAAGGCGCCGAGAAGCGCGACGACGAGCGCCGCGTTGGCTAGGAGTTTCATGACGACCTCGCTGATCTGTGTGGGATGGTGTCGGCGTGGAAATGTCGGGCGTCAGCGGTGTAGGCGGTCCAGCGCCCAGGCCCCGGCGGCGACCACCGCGGTCAGGACCACCCCCAGTTTCATCAGCACCCAGAACCCGCCGCGCCCCATGTTCAGGGCCGCCTTCAGCTCGGCGGTATCGGCGCGGATCACCCGGATGTCGTCGCGCATGTCGACGATCGCCTGCTCGGCCTTGGCGAGCCGGTCGCGTTCCTCGGGGCTCAAGAGGGCTCACCCGATTGGCTGGGGTCGAGGTTCGGCGGGTTGCGATCCGGCGGGTCGATCGCCGTCCAGGCTTCGCCATGGTCGACGGCGCGCGTGCAGCCGTCAGCGCGGCGGACCAGCAGCGTCCAGGTTCCCGATCGCGGGTTGGCGAGGGTGACGACGGCATGGCCGCGGGCGCTGAGGGCCAGGGACACCGGCTGCTCGCCATAGCGCGCGGCCGCGTCGGCCAGCAACGCGTGATAGTCGAGGCAGCGCGGCTGCGCCGCGGCCGGCCCGGCCACCACGCACAGGCCGATCGCCGCCGGTATCAGACGGTGGAACATGGTCGGTCTCCAGGTTCGGGAGGTTCAGGAAAACGTCAGCGCCGCCGGGTCTGGCGGCGGTACGATCCGACCGGATCAGGCTCTAGACCTCGCCGCGCGCGATCCCGGCGAGCGAGCGCTGGCCGCGGCGATCCGTGAGCAGGGTCGCGAGATCGGCCGGTTCAAGGCGGGAGAGTTCGGCCGCCCCCGGGCTCCTCTCGATCAGTCGCAACCCGGTCGCCAACCGGGACCGTTCGGTCGGATCCAGGGACCGCCAGCGTCGACTGTCCTGCAGGGTCCGCAGGGCCCGAACCGGATCGACGGCGCCGGTCCGCGGATCTGCCGCGGCGGTCAGCGCCCCTTCGACCCAGGCGCGCCGCGCGATCGACGGATGCGAGGCCTTGGGATGCCCGCGACCCTGGCCGGCGGCGGCAATGGTGGCACCGACGAGGCCGCCGGCTCCCATCCTGTCCGCCAGACCATCGGTGAGACCGCGATCGCGGTCGTAGCCGACGCCCTGGGGGCCGGCAATCGCATTCCGCGCCGCCCCTTCGATGGCCGACTTCACCGTGCCGTCGACAAGACCGTCCAGCGCCCGATCGCTGGCCCGGTCCAGAAGGCCGCCGGGCTCACCGCGAACAGACCGCATCTGTCGGCCGACGGGCAGCACCCTCGACACGGGCAGGGCCTCGGTCGCGGTCCCGATGATGCGGGCCTTCACCGCCGCCCGGCGCGCGTCCTCCGGTGACGCGCCAAAGTCCAACGCTTCATCATGGGCGTTCCCACTGTTCGCCGCGCCGGCGACCAAGGCGCTGCCAACGACTGCGGGCACCCTGGCAAGGAGAGACGCACCGCCACCCGCCAGAACTGGAACCGCCGCGCCCGCCGCCTCGAAGAACTTGGAGGAGGGGTCGTCGTCACGGGTGGAATCCGTCGGCATGGCCAGGGCCTCCTGGCCCGACTCGGAGAACTCGTAGAACGGATGCCGCGTCGGGTCTCCGCCCGCACGCGCCCCGAGGAACTCGCCTTGGCGCTTGCGGTCCGCCGTCTCGGCCGCGACGGCCTGGCGCTGCCGGAGGCCTTCCAACCGCTGTTGAAGGCCTAGCCGTTCAACCTCGTCGAGGGTCGGGTCGGCAAGCGCGGCTTCGACACGCGCGATGCGCGCGGCATCGGCGTCCGCGGCCTGCTGGTCCCCGGCGGCGCGATGGTCGGCCACATCCTGAATGAACAGGGCGGTCCCCTTGCCGGCGTCGGCAGCCGTGCCGACCGCACTGTTCGCGAACCGCCCGGCCTTGTCGGGAAGCCAGGCCATCTCGGGCTCCACTGCCTCGCGCCGGCCCAGCTTGCGACCCCCGACAAGGGATTCCGGGCGGTTCCGTCGGCGGTTCGCCCGACGTCGTCGTGCTGCCGTCATTCCGGTTCTCCTGGGTTCTCTGGCGCATGGTTTTCTGGCGAAAGCTCGCTGCGACCGGCCTGCTATATGAACAGACTGGCGATCGTCGCGATGTCACTGACCGGGCTGCGGCCGCCGCCGGTCACCGGAGACCGGGTGACCTGGCCCATCGGGGTCTGGCCGACAGCACTCTGGCGGATCGACAGCGCGCTCAGTGGGTAGTTCAGCTCATCGATGAAATCGCCGTAGCGCAGGTCGAGCCGGGCCTGGTCGAGGGCGCGGTGCTGCTGGCCAACCCCGGCCAGGGCCTCCGCCTGTCCGAGACCGAGGCCCTGGGTCGCCTGGCCGAGGCCGAGCGCCCGGTCGCCGGCCGCCAGCAACTGGCCGGCCGCTGCCTGGCCGAGCTGGGCCGCGGTGTCGAACCCACGCTGGCGCAGCTGGCCCGAGACCGAGGCGGCCCGGTCGAGGAAGGTGCGGGCGTTCTCCGCCTCGCGCAGGGCGAGCCGCGAACCGCCGAACGGGCTCGCCAGACGGGAACCCTCGTCGAGCCGGCGGTACTCCCGCCGCAGGTCGTCCAAGGTCGAGCGCACCACCGAGTCCTCATGCGGGTTGCGGTAGCGCTCGATCATCCGCGACAGGTCGGCAGTCGCGTTCAGCCCGGCGGTTTAGGCAGCGCGGGCGTCGTTCAGATGCGGCTGAACCCGGCCCTGCAGGCGGCGTACCGCGGCGAACGCGTCGTGCTGGTCGGCGTTGAGGTCGGCGACCCGCTCCCCGGCGTAGGGGATATAGGGCCGGTTGGCGATCGTCCCGGCCAGGGCCAGGTTCTCGTCGACGAACTCCCGATAGCGCTTCGGGATGTCCGAGGTGGTCTCAACCGTCTTGGCGCTGCCGCCCTTGCTCATAGCCGTTTCTCCAGGATCGTGTGCGGTTGCGTGTAGCCGGGCAACACCCGAGCCCAGCCGGGACGGCCGACGACCTCGACGCCGTCGCAGCCGCGCCCCGCCGCCCAGGCCTCGACCGCCGGCAGCATGTCGTCGACCAGTTCGCCGAGCCGCCCTGCCGCCAGCCAGATGCGGCAGACCTTGCGGCGCGGATGGCGCTGAATCTCCGTAACCAGGGCCGAGTCCCGGCCGCACCAGAGCTGCGCGCGGCCGGCGGCCACCGCCGCGCGGACGTCCTCCAGGGCGTGGGTGTCCTGGCGGGCAACGGCGCGCGCCAGCAGCGGCACCGCGCGCTCCCAGGGACTCAGGCCGTCGATCAATCCCGTCACGGCGGCTGGCACTAGCGGGTCTGGCCGGTCGGCAGGACGTCGAACAGCAGCCGGCCGAGCCGTCCGTCGGTCGGTCGGTGCGGCGATCCAGTCGAAGCGGGCGGCGATCTGGCAGGCGGTGACCCGGAAATCGAGGGTCTCGGTGCTGGCATCGGCGGTTCCCACGACTGTTTCCCGCACGGAGCCCTGCGGCCAGAGCCGGTGCTTCAGGGTCAACCGAACCGCCCCGGACACCGCCTGCAGGTCGGGCACGAAGCGCCGGACCAGCAGATGACGTTCCCCTTCCTGCAGGTCGGTCAGACCGGACTCGACATAGGCCGCGAACCCCGCGCCGTTGTCGGAGTCACCCTTCTCGTGGAGTTTCAGGGACCCGTCGGCATGGGCGGCGACCGGATAGGTTTCGACCCCGCGCGGCTGCCACGCCGTGATGCCGAAGGTGCCGACCGTCCAATGCAGCTCGACGTGATTGAAAGCGACGTAGCGGGCATTCTCGTTGGTCGCGTCGGGATAGAACCACCAGACCTCGTTGTACTGGTCGTTCACCCCGGCGTAGATCAGGTCCTCCTGCAACTCGCCGAGCCCGTCGAACAGGAAATCGCGCACCGGGCAGTCGACGGTGATCGGCGTGCCGCCCTGCCAGAGCATGAACTCCCGGCTGGCGGCCAGCCAGAACACCTGACCGCTGTCGGCCACCCGGGCATAGGCGTTCGGCCCGATCAGCCCGCAGCCGGTGCCGAGCAGGGAGGGCCGGTAGACCGTATCGATCTCGGGGATGTACTGCAGGGCGTAGAGGGCCGTATCGGTCCACACCAGGGTGATCAGCGGCATGGAGGCGCCGGCGACGATCCGCGAGCCTTCGGCCAGCCGCAGGTCGCCCGCGCTGTTGGTGCTTTCGGGCGTCCAGTCGCCGGTTGCGTAACCGCCCTCGATCTGCGCCCAGGCGACCTGCATCGGATCGAAGCTCGAAGTCGTGGCGTCCTCGGTGCCGAGCGCCATCAGAAAGCGTTCGGCGGTCACCAGGTGGCTTCGGCTGCGCAGCGGCGCATCGCTCGCCGCGATCGCGGTCATGCGCTGCGACGCCACGGTCTGCCAGCGATACAGCACCGAATCCCGGTGGTTGGCGATCAGGTCCTCGCCGAAGTTCGACAGCACCCAGACCCGGGCGCGCAGATCGCTCTCGCCCGACGGCAGAGAATAGGCGCCGGTCGAGTAGGTGCCGGTCGAATAGCCGGCCTGGGCCGTCGTGTTCTCGCGCCCCGGGTTGATCGCGTAGGCGTAGGTGACGGTGCCGCCGCCGGTCGCCGTGGCACCGGCCGGGGATGAGGCGGTGATCCGGTAGCTGTCGGCGTCGACCACCGTGACCGCATGGGCGGTGAGCCCGGTATAGCCGGGTGTGCCGCCGCCGGTAGCGTCCTCCGTGGCCGCCGTCGCGGTCGTCAGCAGCAGCGTGTCGGCATCGACCGTCCGCACCGTGTGGGTCGTGTTCAACGCCGACGCGTCGACACCCCCAACCGCCGTCGCCCCGCTCAGGCTCAGCCGGTCGCCGTTCGCCAGGCCGTGCCCCGGGGCGGCGACCACAACCGACTTCGCGCCGGCCGAGGTCTGCAGGCTGTCGGCCGCGAGGCTGCCGGAGACACCAAGCGCAAGGCCACCAACCGCCGCCGCGCTGTGCAGGTAAGCGACCGCGCCATCGGCCAGGCCGTGGCCGGCATGGCTGACCGTCACCGTCGCATCGCCGGCCGTGGTGGCCAGCGGATCGGCCAGGGTGGCGGCGACGCGGATCGGTGTGATGTCCCACAGCAGGCCGGCGCTGTAGACATAAACATGGCTGTTCGTGGCGATCGCCAGCTGCCTGACGCCGTCCAGCCGCTCCCAGGCGTGCAGGGCCCGCGCCTTGCCGGCGAAGCGGTCCTCTGTCAGGTCCTCGAACCCGCCGATCACCTCCGGCTGGGATCGCCCACCGACCGAGCGGAAGCGGACCTTGTCGGCATCGATCCAGCGCCCTTCCGAGAGCAGATCGGTGTTGTCCTTGACCACCCCGGGCTTGATGGGGAGTTCGATGAACATCAGGCGGTCCAGAGCATGGTGTGCCCGGTTCCCGCCGGTGCCAGGGCCGGTCCAGGGGCAGGCCAGGACCCGCGCACCCTGTTCGACATGGTCGGGCTGACCGGGACCGGGGCCGGGCCCGGGTACCCGCCCAGCAATCCCTGAAGTGCCGGCATGCCGCCCCAACCCCCGAGCAGGCCGCCGGGGCCGGACCGGGACCAGGGAAAGGGTTGCGGCCGGGATTGCGGCTGGGACCTCGGCAAAGGCCTGGAAGGCGGCCAGGGTTGGGGTTCAATCGTGGGCTGATCCCAAGGATGGGATGGTCCCGTCACACCCTTGCCCTGCTGCAACGCGTTCCAGACATTGGTCATCGTCGCCGGGTCGAACCCGTGCTGGGCGCCATAGGCGTTGAAACCGCCGCTGCCGAACTGGCCGGTGTAGCCGGTGACGCTGCGGATCCAGTCGTGCTTGTTGGCATGCGGGCTGCCGCCCCATATTGGACTTGTCATGCTGACCACCATTTGGTTAGTTCGCCTTTGAGCGTTACTTGAGAAATCCACTCGAATAGAACAGCGACCGGGGTCGATGCTTAAATCACGGGTTAATCGTCAATTGCTGGAAATGAAACATCAGCTCGGATCGATTCCAGCGGACACGGCAGATTCTGTTAAAAGGGCGCTGCGTAGTCTTTTTGATACTCTGCCAAACTCCAGAGAAATGCGCCGAACATCCTTCTGTTCGGACAGCCTGGTTGTCTGGAACCGCAACCTCAGCTTCCTGCGCGATCCGTTCTTCCGCGGCCTCGTTGACGATGAAACCGCCGACCCAACGGATCGCGGGATCATCTGGCGGACCTACCTGCTGGAGTACTTCGCCCAGGCGGCCACCGCGCTGCCCGGCGATTTCCTGGAAGTCGGCTGCTACACGGGCCACACGGCCTCGGTCCTGACACAGCGCATCGACTTCCCGGGCATCGGCAAGCGCTACGTCCTGTACGACCTCTTCGAGTGGCGCGAGGAGGACCCGCACATCCCCCTGAAGCACCACAGCGACCCGAACCTGTCCGACAGGGTCAAGGCCCGGTTCGCCGGGAACCCGGCGGTCTCGATTGTCAAAGGACGGGTGCCCGACAGCTTCGACGGCACCCTGCCCGACCGCATCGCCTTCGCCCATGTCGACCTGAACCACGCGGCGGCGGAGGCGGGCACGATCGAGAGGATCTATCCCCATCTTTCCCCGGGCGGCTACATCATCCTTGATGACTACGGGTGGTGGACCCTGTCCGACCAGAAGATCGCGGTCGACGCCGCGCTTGAACGCTACGGCGCGCGGGTGGCGGAACTGCCGACCGGCCAGGGGCTGGTGATCAAGAATGCGGGGCCTGGATGAGGGTCACGGCCTGGTAGACACATCCGGGTAGTGGCCGCAGGCCTTCGTTCCGAGCCCGGCGAGGAATCCGACTGCAGCTGTCGAGACCCTCTTCAGCCGCGACTTCAGCGCTGGGTCCGCGACGACCGCCCGATCGCGACCGGCCGTACCGGATCTCCAGCACCGGTAAGCCCAGCCAGGTCGACGCGGTGTTACAGGCCGCAGGCACTTAATTCGCCGGCGGAGCTTCCGGTGGAGTCGGGGATGCAGCGGATCCGATCGTGCTTGTTGCCGCGAGGGCGACGGCCCCATATTGGACTCACCAAGATGACCACCTAGTCTGCACCCATGCTGCGTACCCGATCTGACCTCGTGCATGTTGGTCTCCCCAAGACCGGAAGCACATTCCTCCAGACTCACGTCTGGCCATACATCAGCGAAATGAACGAAGGCGTTGTTTACATGGACAAAAAACCCATGAGGAACAACCAACGAGAATACAACATTCGATTCAGCTATATTTATAAATTCGCCAGAGAAAACCCCAGCGAATATGCCAAGAGAGCTGGCTCTAACAAAATACTTTTGGATTTTGCGAAAAAACTCCTAAGAACTACATCAATAAAATTGGAAAAAACGATCAGGTGTTTATTTACTCAGAGGAAGGCATTACAATTATAAATTCAATTGATGTATTTTATGAAAAAATTAGCGTATTTAACCGTCTGGGCTATAAAGGTGATTATCTTTTGTTCGTTCGAGATATAGAAGATATGCTAACGTCACTAGGACCGACGATTTTACTTTTCGAGAAGTCATTTGGTCGACTGGACTACTCTGTTGACCGAAACGGCATGCTGGACGCGACGACCGCCATTGCTGTCCTGGAGCGCTGGCTATTTCTTCAAGTTGAGCGTGAACGGCGACGGCTACCGTCGATTCTGTCAACGTTGCTGGACTACGCGCGGCTGATTCGAAGCCTCGGTCCGGAACGGACCTTCGTGGTCTGGTATTCTGACGATCTGTTGAGAAACAACGCTTTCACATCCTTCGTTTCGGATCGGTACGATGTTGCGCTCGCACCTGATCTCAACCTTGGTCGCGAAAACGTTTCTCAGAGCTCTTGGTCTCAGATTGTGCATCCTGCTGACAAACTGAATTGGGTGCGAGACAACTACCGAGACTGCGTTCAGCGATTTTGCAGAGACCACGTCTTTCCAAGTTCAGTATATCAACACAGCAGCGCGGTTCTTCGCCTTGTAGATGGCAACTCGGCGATGCTCGGATCAGATCTTGTCTAGGGAAGCCTAGTCTACTTGGAATGTGCCATTAGCGGTGTAGGTCACGACAGTGTGGGAGCCATCCACTGCGGATGTTCCGCTGGTCGTTATAGTGCCTTCAGCGGTCAAAAGACGCACGATCGCGACCCCAGCTCCGCCGTCTCCAGCTGAAGTCCTCACCCCAGCCGTGCCCCCCGTTGCCTCACCGCCGGCGCCGGTACTTGGAGAACCGCTGGTCCCGCCACTAGAGGCGCCTCCACCAGCACCGCCGCCGCCTGACCCACTCGAACCTCCGGTTGTACCGCCGCCACCACCGCCGCCGCCCGCATAGGTGACTGAGCTTCCGGTGATGTCGCTGGCGCGGCCCGCTCCTCCAGCACCTCCAACGTTGCCAACTGAACTGTCTAAGCCAGTTCCACCAGCGCCGCCGCCACCGGCGCCGGCTGCACCAGACACGCCACCGGTGTTGCCGAAGCTGCCACTAGAGATCAGCTTGCTTGACGAGCCCGCCGAACCGACTTGAGTTGCGCCGCCGCCAGACCCGCCCGTCCTGCCATTTGCTGAAGCAACGCCGTGGATGTCAGCATATCCGCTGAACAGCCCCGCACCACCACCACCGCCACCAACGGTGAATCCAAGTGCACTAGTAGGAGAGCCATCCTGACCCCACGTTCCGCTGGTTGCTACACCGTCAACAATCCCACCATCGCCTCCATCTCCAACTACAATCTGATACGTGACGCCCCGGATGATCATGAAAGGCGTTTGCTTGTCGTAGAACTCGCCCGCGCCGCCCCCGGCACCGCTGTCGCCTGTGCTGTTCGCCCCGCCACCACCGCCGCCGCCGATGATCAACAGCCGGGTGATCTCGGCGGTTGGCGTTCCACCGCGCCCGTCAGGCTGAGACAGCCGGGAAAGGCCGACACGCGCCCCCTTGAAGCGCGGCACTACGACACCTCCTGGACGCAGACCGTGATCTCGAGATCGCCGTTCGCGCTGGCCAGGGCTTCGATGGTGTCGCTCGCCTCCAGGATCAGGCCGCCCGCCGGGATCGACACGGCATCGTTGGCCGCGACAGGCACGGCCGACGCGAGGTGGTACTCGGTGTTGCTGTCGGAGCTGTCGCCCCAGCGCACCGTGACACCGGCGGAGCTCGTCCCGTTGATGTTGCAGACCTGGATCATCAGGACCCGCGCCGTCGTCGATGCCGGGCAGGTGTAGACCGTCTGCGCCGCCGTCGTCAGCGCAAGGCCCGCGTTCTTTTCCGTCACAGCCATATCGCCCTCACATCACACAACCGAAGAAGAACGCGACTGGTTCGTCGGCGTTCGTTATGGCCTTGCCCTTCATGTCCAGGCCGGTGGAACTGAACGCGGCGACCTGGGTGCCGTTGGATGCGAACGAGACCTCGCCGTCACCCGACCGGTACGCGCCGGTATCCGGGTCGGCCGCAAAGGCGAAGCCCGGCGCCGCCACCGAGCCGTCACCCGCATTCGTGATCGACCCCGCGTCGCCCTGGCTGCCGCTTGCCGTGAACGCCACGTAGAGCGCGTCCCCGTTCACGAACGGGCTCGCCGCACTCGACGCCAGGGCGCTGACGGTCAGCTTGGTGTAGCCGCCCGCGGCCATGACCCCGGTCAGATTGAAGGTGAGGAACTTCTTGGGGTCGGACTGGACCCGCAGCCACAGAGTGCCCTTTACCGGGGAGGTGCTGTCATCCCAGGTCGCGATCAGGCTGGTCAGATCGGCTGCGTTGCTGTCCTGATCGTCGATATAGAGGGTCGTCGCCGCGTTCTGCGTTGGGTTGTCGAGGCGGAGCTTCCCCGCCCCCGGATCGCTGTCCGCGGTCGTCGTTGAGAAGACGTAAGGAAGCGCATCGGTGACGTTGTCCGCATCCGCCTGATCCAGAAACGTCTTGGCGTAGACACTCGTTCCGTCCGTCCACACCAGGCCTTCCCGGTTCGCCGACACCAAGGCGCTGTTCGCCCCGTTCGAGTAGCTGACGGCATAGGCCGTTTCGTTGTTCACGAACCACCAGTTGGCCGTCGCCGGCACGGTGATCGTCGGCGCCGCGGCCAGGCCGCCATCGGTCAGCCGATGGACCCGTGGTGCGATCTCGTTCCCGGCCGCGTAATTGGCGCTGGTCAGGGTCCGGTCGCCGCTGAGCGCGATGACCTCGACTCCCCAGACCGCGTCATCCAGCAGGTCGAAATTGCCGTTCAGGCCACCGGACAGACCCCAGGTATTCAAATTGTCGCCCAAGCCCTGCTTGCGCAGCTTGCCGATCGTCGTCGGGTTCGAGGCCATCTAGCTCACCACCGTTCTGTCCGTCATCCGCCGCCAGGCCGTGCCGTCGCTGAACGCGATCACCGCCCCGCCGCTGTCATCGCTCAGGTAGATCAGGCGCCCCGGCGGGGCCGGATCCGGCAGGGCGGCCACGCTGTGGCGCGCCAGCCGCAGCACCTGTCCCTGGCGGAAGAAGGCCGTCTCGACCCGGGTCATGAAGGGGGTGAGGATCTGCTGCGCCTGATGCGCCCAATCCTCCCAGCGCGCGAAGCCACGCGGGTTCGCGATCATACGACGGGCGCCGACGGGCGCGGCCGCACCGGCGCGCCGTTGGAGCGGGCCCGGGCGTCCGCACTTGCCACCGCCTGGGCGGCGCGCTCGTACAGCGTGGTCCAGACCGCCAGCCGGCCGTCATCGCCGAGGTAGGGCGCGGCGTGCAGGGCGGCCCCATAGAGATAGACGTCCGGATGGTCGGCCAGCAGCCAGTTGCTGTCACCGTCGGCGGCCAGCGCCGGCAGGCGCCGCAGGTACAAGAGGCGGGCGCCGGCCGCGGTATTCGGGGTCGGCCCGAGCTTCAGCTGATCGCCTTCCAGAGTGTAGGCCGTCGGCACGCCCGGCGTGTCGGTCGCAAACGCGTCCTCGAACGGGCCTGGCGTGAGGTAGGCGAGCCGGACCCGCGGCACCGACAGCCAGGTCAGGCTGCGGGCCTCCAGGAAATCCGCCGGCAGCGCCGCCCGGGCGTCGGAGAACGCGAGGGCCACCGTCGTCTCCATGCGACGGTTGCGGAACCGGGTCTCGCGGTTCACCTGGGCTTCCAGCAACGTGATGAAGTCGGGGATGACGGCGGTCAGATCGGACCGGTTCAACAGGCCGGCCACCGCCGCCTTCAGGGCACCGAGATCATTCAAGGCCATTCAGCACCTCCTCGATGCGCGCGGCGACGGTCTCGGGTGTCCAGTCCCGCAGCACCTCGAGGCTGCGGTACCAGGGCATGGTGGCGCCGCCGCAGCGCCAGGCCGGCCGGTCGTTGAGCAGCACCAGACAGCGGGTGCCGAGCGCGCCGGCGAGATGGGCGACCGCGGTCGGCACCGCCACCACCAGATCGAGCTCGCGCACCAGGGCGGCGGTGCTGTCGTAGTCGAGCGCCCGGTCGGTGAGGTAGGGGAAGACATGCACGCCCAGCGCTTCAGGGGTGCAGTCGGGCGCCAGGGTGTGCTCCAGGCTGACGAACTCGGCATCGACCGGGGCGAGTGCCGCCATCAGCGCCGTCAGATCGGCTTGCCGGTCGTGCGCGCCGGTTTGCGCGGTGCCGCCGGTCCAGGCCAGGCCCACCTTGCGCCGGCGCGGCATCGGCGCCAGCAGGCCGCGCGCCATCGCCCGGCGCCCGGAACAGGCCTTCAGATAGGCCGTACCGGGAAAGTCCTCCTGAGCCCTCCGATAGAACCCCGGAAGCTGGGCGATCGACACCCGGTTGACCGGCCGATGCTCCGCCAGCCAGGCGGGTGCCGGGTCATAGCGCGTGCCATGGACCGACGCCGCCGGGAACGACCGCGAGAACAGGCCGACCTACCGCGGCATGGTCTCGACGATCGGCCGGTCGATCTCGGCAAGCGCGTCCGGCAGGCAAGAGGCGAACATCACCTCGTCGCCGATGCCCTGCTCGCCATAGACCACGGTCGGGCCCGGCGCCCCGGGGTGCCAGGGCGGCAGATGGGTATGCCGTGCGACCCGGTCGCCCTGGCCGAGGCCGAGATCGTAGGCCGGCCAGGCCCTGACCCAGTCCTGACGCATCAGATGCACGAAGGCCTTGTTGCGCTCGATCGCGCCAAGGTGTGCGGACTGCCACTGCGCGGCCGTCAGGGTCTCCTCCGGCCGGGTGAACCAATGCCAGGCGGCCTCGGTCTCGCCCAGCGCCAGGGACGCCAGGCCGGCGTTGTTCATGGCCGGCACATGGGCCGGGTTAGGGCGTGGGCCCGCTCGAACAGGGTCAGCGCATCGGCGTCTTCGCCCCACGCCGCCAGCACCCGGCCGAGGTCCGAGAGGGTCTCGGCGCACGGGTTGAGGCGGGCCGCGGCGGAGGCGAAGACATAGGCATGGCCGAGCCGTCCGGCGTCGAAATGCATCGAGCCCAGCCGACCGATGCTCTCCCAGTCGGTGACATCGGCGGCGATCGCCGCGTGGAAGCAGCGGGCCGACTCGTGCCCGTCACCGGCCGCGAAGGCGGCGAAACCAAGGTCCCTGAAATCTCTCACAGGATCTTCTTCCGCTGTCCGAGACGGGCGGTGTTGACGCGCAGGTGACACCATTCGGGGTCGTCGAGCTTCTTCATCAGTCGCAAGCCGTCTTCCCGGTCGAAGACGTTCAGCCGGTCCTCGACCAGCCATTTGTGGATCACCGCCGGCGGGATCCGGGCGACGTGCCACCAGTCCCCGCCCCGGCCCTTGGCCGCATCCGGGGCCTGGACCTCCTTGTTCAGATCCAGCACCGCGCCGGTGTCCTTGTAGACGGTCTTGACCGCACTCTCCCCGGTCTCCGGGTCATGGGCGAACCACTCGGTCTTGACCGGATCATCGTCCAGCAATCGCCAGCCCATGGGCGGGTCTCCCTGGTTTTGGGGATTTCGGCGGCCTACTCCCGTCATCCCGGCGGCGCGCAGCGGCGGCCGGGATCCCGGGCCCGGCCTTGCGGCCAACCCGGGATGACGGAACTGGGGGGAGGTCCCGGGCCCGGCCTTCCGGCCGGCCCGGGATGACGGTGTGTGGGACGCGTCCGCCCCCTACGCCGAGGTCAGGCCGACGATCTTGCCGTGGGCGGCCTCGTTGTTCACCACGACCGTGGCTTCGGCCACGATGTGGCGTTTCTCGCTGTCGCCGGTCTTGGCAAACTGCTCCTGGGCGAAGGGCCAGAGATACGCCACCCCGAGATAGTCGAAGTCGAGCAGCAGGGCGGTCTGTTCCCGCGAGAAGCGGTTGGCCATCACCTTGATGCCGCCCTGGCCCGAGAAGTCCGAGACGTAGACATCGGCCGAGGCGATGATCGCCGCCGGGCCGACCTTGGGTGCCGTGTCCCGGTACAGGGTGGCGATCCCGGCGAAGCCCGAGACCTGCTGCTTGTTGAACGAGCCGACGTTCAGGTAGTCGGGCTCGCCGCCATTGTCCCAGCAGGACTTGGCCAGGCTCTTCAGCAGACTTTCCGAGAACACGCCGGTCGCCGTCGGATCGACCGGCGGCGGCACCGCGCCGGCGCTGTAGCCGGGCGTGGTCGCCCCGCCCTGGGCACCGGCATAGACGATGTTGGAGGTCAGGAACGATTCGATCCCCGCCATCGTCGCCGGCGTGGTGGTCGACCCGGCATCGGTCCCCTGGTTGCCGGTGATCGCCCGTTCCAGATCGCGCTTCAGCTCCTTGGAGCGTTTCTGCATCTGGTAGGCCATTTCCGACCGGTAGCCGGCCTTGTTGATGGCCTCGGTCGATCCCGAGACCTGCACGGTCTTCCTGAGGATCTGCAGCCGGTTGCCCGGCCGCCCGGTCGCGGTCGCGGCATTAGCGGCGGAGTCATCGCCGTCGATATGGGCGTTGGTGGCGGCCGCCGCCAACTGATCGGTGGTCCATTCGTGGTACTTGGCCCGCGCGGTCAGGCGCGGCGCCATCGTCAGCACCGGCGTGTCCACCGGCGAGATGTCGTAGATCACGTACTGCAGATCCTCGCGGGCATTGGTGCGCGAAGACGCAATGACGGTGTTGCTCGGCACGGCCAAGGCAACCTCTTCAGGTTAGGGAGTCAGACGAAGTCCTCGAACACCCGTGTCCAGGCGTCCTTGGACTGGCTCTTGCGCGCGGCATCCCGCTTGGCCGCTCCGATCGAGGCCCGCGAGGGCCGGCCTGCGGCGGATCCCGGGCGCTGAACCCGGGGCTTGCCCGCCACCTTCTTGGCAACCACGCCGGCGGCCGCCTTCTCGGCCCGGAACTGGCGATGCGCGGCCCGCAGCCAGCGCACCAGCCGGGCATCGGCGACCAGGCCGACGTCGTCCGGTGAGAAACCGTCGTCGATCAGGGACTGACGCAGTTCCGCCTGCTCGGTCCGGGCCACGTCCGGTCGGACCATTCCGGAATCAGTTCCGGCAGCAGGGCGGCCTGCTGCGACAGATGCTGCTGGCGGGCCTGTTCCTGGTGCAGGGCCCGATGCTGCAGGGCCTGGTGCCGTTGGCTCTGGCGGGCCCGCCAGTCGCGTTCGATCCTGGGGGCTCCCAACGGATCTTCGTCGTAGAGCGTGTCCCAGTCGGGCTCCGGATCCTCCAACTGGTCCAGCCGTTCCAGCTGTTGGCGGAGATAGGTGTCGACCTGCTGGCGCTCGGCCTCGAAGGCGCGGCGCTGGTCGGCCAGGTCCTGGGTTTTGCGGGTGTAGTCGGCGCGCATCAGGATGCCGTCGCGCACCTCGGCCGCGGTCAGCCGGCGGGCCTGGCCGTCGATCTCGACCTCGATGGACCCCGGCGGGTCCGCGGCTTCCGTCTCGTCAGGCAGCTCGACCTCGTCTTCCGCGGACAGTCGCTGCCCATCAGCGGCTGCGAGGTCGCCGTCAACGTTCTCCGGCGCCGGTTGGTCGGCCGCATCGGGGGCCTCCACATCCGCACCATCTTCCTGGGCGAGCAGGTCCTCGAACCGCGCCACGGGGGACGCTGTCTGATCTTGGGTCATGGCTTTTCCTCGGAACGTCCCGGGCGAAGGCCCGGGATCTGGAAGTGGCGTCTGAAACTCGAATCTAGAACCAGCGACGGCGGTCGCCGGCCGCGATCTCCTCGGCGGCGCGCGCCGCCTTCTTGCCGTCATGGACGACCTTTTCCAGATGCTTGCGCACCTTGCGCAGTACCTGCACCGCCATCAGGCAGCGCGTCCGCGCCTCGTCGTCGCGCGCCGGCGCCGCCACCGCCCGGTCGATCAGGGCGTGCTCGTAGGCGGCGAAGGCTTCCTTGAGGAGAGCGTCGTCGAGCAGCCGAGCCGCATCGGCGGCCCGCCATTCCGGGTCCCGGTCGGTCATTCTGCCCCACCGTCGCCGCCACCGCCGTCGCCGCCACCGCCCCGGGCGTTGCCGGCGAGGCCGATCCGCCGGACCAGGGCCGTCCAGCTCTCGTCATCCGGGTCGAAGGCCCCGTCCAGGTCCATCCAGCGCGTGTCGCGGCCCTGCAGGACATCGTTGACCAGCATCGCCTGCAGTTGCGATCCGCCCCCCATCTCGGCCGTGTCGCGGCCGACCAGCGGGCCGTACATCAGGGTCAGGGCGTCGCGGAAGGTCAGCGCCGGCGGCATCGAAGGCTCGGTGACCGCCACGCCCTGGTCCGGATCGGCGGTGTAGACGCCGGACGGCGCGATCGGGTGCAGCATGGGCTCACCACGACCGGCGTGGGGATTGTACTGGATGCCGTTCAGCAGCCCGCCGGCAAAGGTCCGCCGCAGGTTGGTGAAGCCGGCGCCGTCATTCAGAAGGCCGGCGCCGCCATACTCCGGACGGATCACATCGATCCCGTCCAGCAGCCCGCCAGCGACCGGGTACAGCGGCACCCCGCCGACGGTCAGGGTCGAGGTCGGTCGGTCCGTCATGCTGTTCTCCGGATTTCGGATTCCGATATCGGTCTGCACCCTGAATGCGCCCACCCATTGCCCACCGTACCCCGCACTTCCCGGACCTGCCCCGGATCTGATCCGGGGCGGGACCTAGGGCGGGAGCGTTCTGGAACGTCGGGTCAGATCGAACGGCGCCTCAGCAGGCAGCTTCCCTGGGCCCCGGGGCAGGCCCCGGATCAAGTCCGGGGCAGGCCCGGGGAGGAGATAGAGGATGAGGTCCCACATTCCGACCTCGCCCTGAGCACCCCGGATTAAATCCGGGGGTGTCGAAGGGCCGCCTCAACAGCCTTTGATCTTGCCTTCGGCGGCCCCGCCCTTGCCCTTCCAGGCGACGTGCCGGTCCGGGGTGAGGGTCTTCATCCGCGCGCTGCCGTTCGGATTGACCTTGGCGGGTCTCCGGATCGGCGTGCGCGGCGAAGGCTTCGCGGGACCGTCAGCCGTGTGCAGGGCGGGATAGCGTTTCATCTCGGGGGCTCCTGATGGGTAAAGTGATCGAACTCTTCACACTCCCCGGACTTGGTCCGGGGCCTAGAGTAGAGGCGAGCTGGAGAGTTGGACCTGAAGGCCAAGAGCCACAGCGCGCGGGATCCCTGGGCCCCGCCCCGGATCAAATCCGGGGTCGGGGATACGGGAAAGGAGAGGAAAGGAAGACCCCCGCCCTGAGCACCCCGGATTAACCCCGGATCTAATCCGGGGCGGGGTGCTCAGGACGAGGTGGATTGAGGGACCTCGCCCTGAGCAGGGCCGTCAGGCCCATGTCGAAGGGCGGCCGCCCGCCACCCATGCTCCCGCGCCAGTTTTTCGGCTTCGAGCGCCAGTTTCGCGGCGTCGGTCTCGCGGTCGAGATCGGCCTTGTAGCGTTCGGTCGCGGCCTTGAGTTCAGCCTCCTCGCGGCGCAGCGCCAGTTCGGCCTCGGCCATGGTCAACGCCGGGTTCGGCGGCGGTGGCGCCTGGCGGGAACTGGCGACCCAGGCGGCCGGGTCGTCGAAATGGGCGCTCGGCTGCAGGTCGGCGGCCTCGGCCAGTTTCTTCAGGGTGTTGTAGTACTTGTCGAGCGGGGCCAGCGGGTTGGCCGGGCCCATCTGGGCCAGCACCGCCTCCTGCTTGGCGGCAATGAAGCCGTATTTCTGGATCTGCTCGGCCTTGGTGCCGACACCGAGGGCCACCGTGATCCGCACGTCCATATCGGTGTTCCAGGATCGCGGATCGACCGGCATCCAGCCGCCGCGCAGCTGCGCCACGCGGACCCGATCCTGGTAGCGGTTGAGCATTTTCAGGGCCAGCCGCATGAGCCGGGTCCAGCCGGTCTCAGCGAAGGTCCGCGCGATCAGCTCGACCCGGGCGCGGGCCGCGTGTGCCGCCTCGTCAACCGCCCGCGCGGTCTCGCCCTGCAGCGCGCCGCCGTCGAGCCCGCCGGCTAGGTCGTTGACGCCCGATCGCGACGCCAGGACCCGGTCGATATACTCCATCATGGGAAAGGCCTGGGCGCCGTTCCACTGGGTGGCGATCGGCACGATGGCGGAGGCCGGATCCCCGTTCACCCGATAGATCGAGCCCGGGTCCTCGCTCAGCAGGTCATCCAGATCGACCCGGTTCTCATCGACCGCCTTGTGCGGGTAGAGCGACAGGTAGAGCCCGTCCATCATGCCGCGCCAGAGCGCGGTCTTGAGGCGCTGGATGTCCTTGGTCAGATCGGCCAGCGACCAGCCGTAGAACCGGTGCGGCAGGCGGATCGGGCAGAGTTCGGCGAAGGGCAGTTCCTCGATTGCCTCGTTGTCCAGGATCTCGGTGTTCGACGCCCCGCCGAGGACGGTCACCCGGCGCAGCTCGGAGATCCCGTCGCCGTCCATATCGGCTTTCAAATAGCACTCGTAGACCCAGACCCGGCGTTGACCGGGGGCGGTCTCGGTCGCGAGCGCGACGCCCTGGTCGAGACCGTCGAGCCGTTCGCGGGCCTCGTCGAGGACATCGTCATCCCGATCATTGGCCCGCGACAGGATTTCCGCGTCATAGCCCTCGTGCTCGAGTTCCTCGATGGTGCGGGCCTGGCGATGGCAGCAGAAGGTGAAGGTGCTGTCCTCCTCGTCGAGCGACCGGGCCCGGCGGTTGATCAGGAACTCCTCCGGCGGCACCGCCTCCCAGCGCAACCGGGCCCGCTTGCGGGTGCGCCGGATCCTGACGTCATGCACCATGTGCGTCGCCGCACCGAGCACCGCCAGGGCCAGGGCGGCATCCGGGGTCAGGGCCGCGCCGTCCACCATCACCTGCGGCGTGTGCTCGACCACCTCGACCCCATCCTCGGCCACCAGGGCGACAAGTTCGTCTTCGCCGAGTTGGCGGTAGCTCTCGGTGCGGACGGTGTCGGTCTCGTCCCACCACAGCTTGACCACCGAGGTCGCGGAGATCAGCGCGGACTTCATCCAGTCGACGGCGATCCGGAAGCCCGGGTTGTCGCGCATCAGCACCAGGTTCACGTAGTCGGTCGCCTGGGCCGCGTAGGCCTCGTCCTCGGGTCCTTCCGGCTCGTAGCGCACGACCTCTTCGGTCCCGAGAAAGGCGCGCACCAGCGACGGCATGACGGCCTCGACGGTCTCCATCACATCCCGGCTCATCACCTGGGAGCGGCCGGGCCGCTCGTCGCCGTAGGGCTCGCCCTCATAGCGCTCCAGGCTGTCGGCGCGCCGAGACGACAACTGGTCGGCGTCGTGGCCGAGGGCGGCCCGGATCTGGTCGGCAACGATCGCCCGCAGACGGTCCTCGTCCACCTCTGCCGGGCGACGCGGAGAGCCGGTCATCCCCGGTTCACGCGGCGCGGGGTGTCCCGCCCGACGGCCGGCCGTAGGCTCTCCAGCTGTTCTTGCAGCCGGTCGGCTAAGGCTTCAACCCGGTCGAGTGCGGCGGTCAGCTGCCGCATGCGTTCCGCGAACTGGCGCTGCTGCGCCAAGGTCGGTCCGTTCATCACACCACCCAGTCCAGGTTTCGTTTCGGCAGATCCTTGCTCCCGCCGGCGACGCGCACCCGCTCCAGGCCAAGGGCGAGATAGCGAAAGGCGTCCGCCGGATGGGATGCCCAGTCGTGAAGCGGCGCCGGTTTCAGGGTCTTCAGCGCAGCATCCCATTCGGCCCGGTACTCGCGGAGCGCCGCGATGCCGTGGGCACAGCGCATCCTGTCGAACCAGCAGCGCGACAGGACGGCGCGCACGGCGGCGATCCCGTCCGCGACCCGACGCTGGGGCACCACGTGAATGTCGCCGAGCCCGAGGCCGCGCATGATCTCCTTGCGGCTCTTGGCGGCACTCAGGTCGGTGACCTCGACATCGTGCGGCAGGATGTGGGTGCCATAGCGGTAGCCCTTCTCACCCAGCACCCCGGCGTAGTGATCCAGCCCCACGCCCGACGCCGAGTAGAAATCGATCAGCCGGATCTCGCGGCCGACAAGCTGGAAGAACCAGATCGAGGTATGGTCGCTGCGCCCGAGGTCCCAGGCGGTGTGCACCAGAGCCGACTTGTCCAGCGGCACACCGCAGACCCGGCCCTGCTGGTCCGCTTCCGACATCTCGAGCGCGTAGTACGCCCCCAGAACGGCAGCGTCGAACGAGCAGTGGTATTCCTGGCGGAACAGGGCGCGGCCCAGCTCGCGTCCGTATTCCCGGACGTATTCCTTTTCCTCGGCTTCAAGCTGGCCGGTGGTGAACACCTCTGTCTTGCTCGCCGGCAGCAGTTCGGCGAACCAGTCCGGATCGTCACACGCGGCGTCATAGGTTATGCGGCCGTGGTTGTTGCCGCGCGGGGTGTAGTTGAACAGCGCCCAGCCGCCGTTCTCCAGCAGGATCGGCCGGATGAACCCCCAGGACCGGGGATCGGCCAGGGCCCATTCCGAGAACGTGACCCCAACCGGTGGCGCGCCGATCAGGCTGTCGTAACTGTCCGACCCGACCACCTGCCAGGTGGAGCCGTTCAGGAACCGGATCATCATCTCCTGGTCGCGGGTGGTCTCGCGCACCGCCTTGGGAAAGGCTTCGTCGATCCGGCGGCGGCCGGTATGCGGGTTGATGGCGTCCCAGATCGCCTTACGGGCCTGGCTCGCCTTGGGGAGGAGGTGCCAGTAGTTTCCGACCCGGCCGAACGCGGCGACGCTGGCCCAGCGCAGGCAGAACTCGTCCTTGCCGGCGCGGCGGTGCCAGACCGCCACCGCGCGGCGCCCGCCGCGTTCGAGGTAGCGCCAGACGGCCCGCTGATAGGGCCGTGGCCGCCAGCCGTCAGCCGGGAGCCGGACCGTCGTCGCCGGATCCAGTTTCTGCGGCGTCGTCATCGCCCAGGTCTTCGTCACATAGCCTCACGATCTGGACGGTGATGCCGGCATCCGGCCGGTCCGGCTGAAACCGCGTAACAAGCCATTTCCGGGCGTCGATTCGGAGCCGGTCCCGCTGCACCGTGTCGCCCCAACCGTCCCGTCCGCCCGGGCCGTCGGCGATATCGAGCATCTCGTCGGCGATCGCTTCGGCGGCGGCGCACCGGGCGCGGCGATAGGCCTCGGCGAAATCCGGATAGCGGTCAATCCAAGCGAACACCGTTCGATAGCGCGGCATGCTCGGATGCCGGCAGATCGATTTCAGGGTCTCGCCGGCGACGAGACGGCCGCAGATCTCGCCGGCGACCCTCTTGCCGAAGCTCGTTTTCCGCCCCTTGGCAGCCATGCGCGCCCTCCCGCCCCTACGCTGCACCGGCAAGCTCGCGTTCGGTTGGTGTCATCGATCGTTTGGAGGGTCCGAAGCCGCGGCGGGACTGGGATAGACCCAGGCGCAACGCTCCGTGATGCCGGGATACTGCGCTCAAGCCCCCCAACCGTCAATTTCGGTTCCGGAGTGGAAGGCCCAGAGGACAAGCCACACACTACGCGTATCCCCGGCCCCGGACTGGATCCGGGGCCGGGGCCTAGACCAGGGCGCCTGGAGCGCTCCCGGTGATGTTCCAGCACGTCTATCTCTAGGCCCCGGGTCAACCCCGGATTTAATCCGGGGCGGGGATACGGGAGAGGAGACCGAAGCTCGTCACCCCTCGTCGGGCAGCAGGGCAATCGCCATTGTGCGGTTCTTAACGCCGAGCGCCTTGAGGATCGCCGAGACATGCAGAACGACTTACCACGCAAAAAATTTATTGCGTGGTACATGTCTCTTGATTATCATACCACGCAGTAATTTTTTTGCGTGGTACAAGCGCCCGAACCGTATGTTCCGACGCCATTCTCCAACGGCACTCGCCGCCTATCACGACCTGGTCTCGCTGCTGCTCGACGACACCGTGTCCGATATCCGCGGCAAGCCGACACGCCGCCAGCGCGGGAACCGCGCCTATTGGTACGACCGCTACCGGATCGGCGGTAACATGGTGGAACGCTATCTCGGAGAAGACACCGAGGCCCTGCGTCAACGGATCGACCGCCACGCCGAGTTGCAGGCCCAACGGGACGAACGCCGGCGCGAACGGACGCGTTTGGTTCGCCTGCTGCGGGGGGAACGACTCCTCGGCATGGACGGCGCCACCGGCAGCCTGATCGCCGCCATGGCAAGGGTTGGTGTCTTTCGTCTCGGCGGCTTACTCGTCGGCACCCACGCCTTTCGGATCTACGAAGGCGAACTCGGCCTGCGTCTGACCTTCGATCAGTCGGCCATGACCAATGACATCGACATCGCCAGCTTCGAAAAGCTGTCCCTGGTCCTTGGCGAGTTAGTGCTGCCGTCGATCGACGAAACCCTCAGCGGATTCTCGTTCGAGGCCGTGCCCAGTCTGGACGCTGGCCGGGTCTGGCGGTGGCGGCAAAGCAGGGGCGAAGCGCTCGTCGAGTTCCTGACACCGTCCTTCGACGACCGCGAAGATCTGAGAGAACTGGCTGCCCTCGGCGTCGCGGCGCAGTCGCTGCACTATCTGAACTACCTGATTGCCGACCCGATGCCCGCCGCCGCGGTCTATCGCGACGGCATTCTGGTTCATGTGCCGAGACCGGAACGCTTTGCCATTCACAAGCTGATCGTCGCCGACCGCCGCCGCGAAGGCCCAGAAAGCCTGAAAGCCCGAAAGGACCGGCTGCAGGCCGAAATCCTGGTCGAAATCCTTGCCGAGGACCGCCCCGGCGACTTGTTGGAAGCCTACGAGAATGCCCTGTCTCGGGGGCCCCGTTGGCGCGAACGGCTGACCCGCAGTCTGGGCCGTTCTCCGGAAGCATCAGCCACCCTGCAGCGCCTCTGAACGGCGGGCGCAACGCTCCGTGATGCCCGGATACTGCGTCCAAGCCCCCCGACCGTCAATTTCGGTTCCGGAGTGGAGGGTGGCTCATCACCCTTCGTCGGGCAGCAGGGCGACGGCCATGGTGCGGTTCTTCACGCCGAGCGCCTTGAGGATCGCCGAGACGTGCAGCTTGACCGTGCCCTCGCGGATCCCGAGGGTCGCGGCGATGTCGCGGTTCGACTGGCCCTGCTTGATCAGTTGCAGCACCTCGCGCTGGCGTCGCGACAGGGCGGCCAGCGCCTCCGGCTCCTCGGGCGCGGCATCGGCCTCCCCCTGGCCGGCAACGGTGAGATCCCGGGCGGCGTCGAACGCCTTGGCGAAGGTGCGAAAGGCGTCGACGGCATCGCGGACCACGGCATTGCCGCCGATCCGGTCGAGCCGGGCCATGGCGGCCGACAGGTGCGCGAAGGGCTGGCTGATGTCCTGGGCGGCGATCGCCGCCAGGCGATTGCCCGAGATCTCGTCCTGACGGGCCCGCGAGATCGCCCGCTCGAGCGCGTCCAGCGCCTCACGCCGGTCGGTCACGTCGAGCGCGACCCCGTCCCAGATCACCGTCCCGTCGTCCTGGCGTTTAGGGTGGCCGATCGAGCGCACCCAGCAGTGGCTGCCGTCGGGCCGCAGCACCCGGACTTCCTCGTCCAGCATCTCCAGGGTCTCGGCCGAGCGCTCCAGCGCCGCGACGAAGCGCTCGCGATCCGGTTCCGGCAGCCACTCATGGCGCACGCCGTCGGCGTGCATCAAAGCGTCGGGATCCAGCCCGAAGGTCTCCGCAACCCCCGGACTGACATAGCTGTAGCTGTATTTCCCGTCGGCTGAGCGCACCCGCTGCATGGTGTGGCCGGGGAAATTGCCCTGCAGGTAGGCGGCGAACCGGCGGGCGTCGAGCCCGTCATCGGGCGTCAAAGGTGAATCGTCATTCATATAACTTTCGATATATCAGATAGCGCATTTGTCAACAGAATCCGAAAATTCTGCTTGGAATCAGCAGATTTTTGGAGTTCATATGGCCCAAAGTTATATATCGGCTGACCCAACAAGACCGCGGCCCGCACCGCGGCAGCGCCGAAAACCCAGGGAAGGGAAGGTGGACAAGATCATCATCGAGGCCCGGGTGAACGAGCTCGCGCCACGCGACGAGAACCCGAACGTGCCGTTTCTGCCGGCCGAGATCGCCGCCGATGCCAAGGCCTGTTTCGATGCGGGCGCGTCGATCCTGCACTATCACGGCCGGACCGCCGACGGCGCCCCGAGCCACGACCCCGAGTTCTATCTCGAGACCAATCGCCGGGTGCGCGACCTCTGCCCGATCCTGATCCACCCGACGCTCGGCTACGTCGCCCACGACGCCGACGCCATGGGCCGGTTCGCGGCGGTCGAGGAAATGATGAAGGACGCCAAGACGGCGCCGGACTTCGCGCCGATGGGTGTCGGCTCGGTCAATGTCGACTGGTGGGACCCGACGGCCGAGCGGTTCACCACCACCGACCTGATCTACAAGAACTCGACCGAGACGCTGATGCACTTCGCCGACCGCATCAAGCACCACGGCCTCAAGCAGTACCTGGTGTCCTGGAACGTCTCGTTCACCCGCCAGATCGAGGCGTTTATGAAGATGGGCGTGATCCCCGAGCCGGCCTATGTTTGCTTCTGCCTGACCGACGGCATCATGCTGGCCGGCCATCCCGGCACCCCCGAAGGTGTGGATGCCCACATCGCCTTTCTGCCGAAGGACCGCCGCATGGTTTGGACGGTGGTCAACTACAAGGGCAACCTGCTGCTGCTGACCGAGAAGATCATCGAGGCCGGCGGCCACATCTCGATCGGCCTCGGCGACTACCCCTATACCGAGTTCGGCCAGCCGACGAGCGCCGACATCATCGCCAAGGTCGTCGCCCAGGCGCGCGCGCTGGGACGCGAGCCGGCCACCGTCGAAGAAACCCGCGAAATCCTCGAGATGACCCCGGTGCGGATCGCCGCCTGACCGGCGACCGTCAACCCACGACGACAAGAATCCACGACGACAAGAACCCACGAGAGGGAGGACACCATGACCCTGAAAACACTGCTTACATCCGTCGCCGCCGGCGCGTTCGGGCTCGCGCTGGCGACCTCGGCATCGGCCGAAAGCTTCAAGATGCAGACGTTCCTCGGCGCCAGCGCGGCGACCACCAAGGCCTTCGAGGCCATTGCCGCCAAGCTGAAGGCCGACACCAACGGCGAAGTCGACATCACCGTCCTGCCCGGCAAGGCGGTGGTCGGCGCGACCGAGACCATCGACGCGATCCAGAGCGGGGTGCTCGACGGCCAGTACACGGCACCGACCTATTTCGCCGGCAAGGACCCGGCGATGGCGGTGCTCGGCGATACGCTGGCGGCCTATCCCGACAGTGCGGCGCGCGACCAGTGGTTCACCGACGGCGGTGGGCTGGCGCTGGCCCGCAAGCTCTACGCCAAGTACGACCTGCACTTCATCTGCCCGATCTACTGGCCGCCGGAGCAGATCCCATCGACCAAGCCGATCCGCACCGTCGCCGACTTCAAGGGCCTGAAGATGCGCGCCCCCGGCGGCCTGCCCTCGGATCTGCTGACCCGCGCCGGTGCCTCGCTGGTCACCATGGGCGTCGGCGACTCCGTCAACGCGCTTGAAACCGGCGTCCTGGACGCGACCGACCTGGCCAATATCGGCCTGAACGTGGCGCTGGGCATGCACAACAAGGCGAAGTACTCGATCCTCGCCCGCCACTCGATGGCGGTGACCGAGATGTCGGTCTCCACCTCGAAGTGGAACGGGTTGTCGGACGACGCCAAAGCCAAGTTCGAGGCGGCCTGTCAGGCCCTGTCCGCCGAACTGCGCACGACCCTGACCGCCCAGGACGCGGATGCGACCAAGAAGGCGACCGGTGAGCTCGGCGTGACGATCATCGAGTTCGGCGATGCCGAAGCCGCCACCTTCCGCTCGATGCTGGTCGACGTCTGGGCCGACTGGGCCAAGAAAAGCGGTGAGGCTGCCGAGATCATCGACAGCCACAAGGCCTACATGAAGTCAAAGGGCCTCCTGTAGACCCACGCGGTAACGGTGCCGGGTCCCGAAGCGGCCCCGGCACCGGACTTCGGAACCCATCTGGCGCGCCGGTTGCGACGCGCTGCGTGCCGCCACGAGAGGGCTTGCCGTGCGACATCTGGACTCCATGGCCCTGGGGCTCGGCCGCCTCCTCGCCTTGGGCTTCCTGCTGATCGCCCTGATGATGGGGGTCGAGATCATCCTGCGCTACGTGTTCGACGCGCCGACGATCTGGGCGCACGAGATCGCCGGAGTGATCGCCGCCGTCGCCTTCGTCTTCGGCGGCGCCTACTGCATGGCGGAAGACAGCCATATGCGCATCGACCTGCTGTCGGCACGGGCGACCGGCCGCACCCGCCAGATGCTGCGGCTGGTCAGCCTCACGGCCGGCGCGGTGTATCTCGCCGGCATGGCCTATGGCGGGTACATCATGGTGCAGAAGTCGGCCTTCCGCTTCATGCCCGACGGCACCTGGATGCCGGAACGCTCGGGCAGTTCCTGGAACACGCCCGCCCCCGCCCTGGTCAAGGTCGCGCTGTTCGTCGGCGCCATCCTGTTCCTCCTGATCGTGGTTCGCCAGCTTCTCGCCTGGCGCCTGCGCGATGGCACCCGGACCGACTGATGGACATCGCCAGCCTGTCGCTGCTGATCGTCTTCGCGGTCGCCGGGCTGCTGATGCTCGGCATTCCGCTGGCCTTCGTGTCGGGCTCGATCGCGGTCGTGCTGGCGGTGACCCAGTTCGGCACCGGCGCCCTGTTCATCGTCGCCAGCCGGACCGCCGAATTCCTCGGATCCTTCGCCCTGGTGGCGGTGCCGATGTTCGTCCTCATGGCCTCGATCATGGAACGGTCCGGGGTGGCCCGAGACCTCTATCGCGCCTTCCATGTCTGGGCCGGGGATCTAAAGGGCGGGCTCGGGGTGATCACCATGGTGGTGGCGGTCATCCTCGGCGCCACGACCGGCATCATCGGCGGCGAGATCGTCCTGCTCGGCCTGATCGCCCTGCCGCAGATGCTGCGGCTCGGTTACGACCGCAAGCTGGCGATCGGCACGGTGACGGCGGGCGGGTCGCTCGGCACCATGATCCCGCCCTCGATCATCCTGATCTTCTATGGGATCTCGGCCGAGGTCTCGATCTCCAACCTGTTCCTGGCGACGGTGGTCCCGGGGCTGCTGCTCGCCTCGCTCTACATCGCCTACATCCTGATCCGGTGCGGCCTGAAGACGGCCCTCGGCCCGCCGGTCGACGACGCCGACCGCAACCTCTCGGTCGCCGAGAAGCTGGCCCTGCTCAAAGGGGTCGCCCTGCCGCTGCTGGTCGCCGGCGGGGTTCTCGCCTCGATCTATGCCGGCATCGCGTCGATCACCGAGTCCGCGGCGGTCGGGGTACTGGGCACGATCGCCGCCGCGTGGGTCCGCGGCGAGCTCACCTACACCATGATCCGCGACGCCCTGGTCCAGTCGATGCGGACCTGCGGCATGGTGTTCTGGCTGGTGTTCGGCACCAACGCGCTGATCGGCGTCTACAACCTGATGGGCGGGATTGCCTTCGCCAAGAGCCTGCTGGCCGGCGTGTCGACCGATCCGACCATGATCCTGCTGACCATGATCGCGGTCTTCATCCTGCTCGGCTTCTTCATCGACTGGATCGGCATCCTGTTCCTGACCATGCCGATCTTCCTGCCGACCCTGATCGCGCTCGGCTACGACCCGGTCTGGTTCGGCATCGTTTTCAATCTGTCGATGCAGATCGCCTACCTGACCCCACCCTTCGGCCCGGCCTGTTTCTACCTCAAGGGAGTCGCGCCGCCGGAAATCACCCTGCAGGACATCCTGTCGGCGCAATGGCCGTTCATCGCCCTGCAGATTCTCGCCCTCGCCCTGGTGGTCTCGTTTCCACAGATCGCCCTGTGGCTGCCCAACCTCGTCCATGGCTGACCGAACGGCGCCCTGAACGGAGAGCCCGATGTCCAATGTCGCCATCCTGAAGACCCTCGAGCCGGTTGCCCCGTCCAACCTGCTGGCCCCCGCCGACCTGCGGGAGATGCTGGCCATGATGCTGCGGATCCGGCGCTTCGAGATCCGGGCCAAGGAGCTGTTCCTGGCCGGCGAGATCAAGGGCACGGCCCACTCCTCGGTCGGCCAGGAGGCGATCGCCGTCGGTGCTTGCCGCGCCCTCGAACCCCGCGACTTCCTGCTGACCCACCATCGCGGCCACGGTCACACCCTGGCCAAGGGTGCCGACATGCGGCGCATGTTCGCGGAGCTGATGGGGCGGGCCGAGGGCTACTGCTACGGCCTCGGCGGCTCGATGCACATCGCCGATTTCAATCTCCGGATCCTGGGTGCCAACGGCATCGTGGGTGCGGGCATGGGGCTCGGCACCGGGGCGGCACTGGCCGAGCAGCTCAACGGCTCGGGCGCCGCCGGCATCGCGTTCTTCGGCGACGGCGCGGCCAACGAGGGCATCTTCCACGAGGCCATGAACCTGGCCGCGGTCTGGAAGCTGCCGTTGATCTTCTTCTGCGAGAACAATCAGTACGGCCTGACCACCCCGACCGAGGCGGTCACCGCCGGCGGGTCGATCGCCGCCCGCGCCGCCGGCTACGGCGTGCCGGGCCAGCGCATTGACGGCAATGATGCGGTCGCCGTGTTCGACGCCGTCCGCCGCGCCGTCGACCGGGCCCGCGACGGCGACGGTCCGACCCTGATCGAGGCGATGACCTACCGCTGGGACGACCACTCGATGCGGGCCAATCTCGGCGGCTATCGCAGCGAGGACGAAGAGCAGGACTGGCGCGCGGCTGATCCGGTGGTGCGGCTGCGCGAGCGCTGTACCACGGCCGGCGAGATCGATGGGGCAGGTTTCGAGGCCATGATCGCCGACGCCGAGGCCGAGGTCGAAGGCGCCATCGACTGGGCCCGTCACCAGGCCGAACCGACGATCGCCGAGGCCCTGACCAAGATCTCGGCCCCGCCGATCGTTGACGCCGCTGCGCGCGAACCCGCCCCGGGCGCGCGGCCGCTGACCGACAAGGCGGCGATCAACGAGGCCTTCCACCAGGAAATGACCCGCGATCCGGACGTCATCCTGATCGGCGAGGATGTCGGCCCGACCGGCGGGATCTTCGGCCTGTCCGCGGGGCTGTTCGACGCGTTCGGCGGCGACAGGGTCCGGGACACACCGATCTCCGAAGGGGCGATCTCCGGCTGCGGCGTCGGGGCAGCGATGATGGGCAAGCGGCCGATCGTCGAGATCCAGCTGTTCGACTTTGTCTCGCTGATGATGGATTCGATCGTCAATCAGGCCGCCAAGGCCCGCTTCATGATGGGAGGCACACCGAAGATCCCGATCGTCTTCCGGGGTCCCCAGGGGGCAGGGATCCGGCTCGCCGCCCAGCACTGCCAGTCGCTCGAAGCCTGGTTCGCCCACATTCCCGGGCTCGAGGTCTATGCCCCCTCAAATGCCTACGATGCCAAAGGCCTGATGGCGGCGGCGATCCGCTCCGACAACCCGGTGGTGTTCCTGGAGCACAAGCTGCTCTATCTCGGGGCGGAGGAACCGGTGCCGGAAGACCCGTACCTCGTGCCGCCGGGCAAGGCGCGGATCGTGCGCGAAGGCAGCGACGTCACCGTGATCGCCCTGATGGCCATGGTCGACCGGGCGGTCCAGGCCGCCGGGCGGCTGGAGCGTGACGGCATTTCGGTCGAGATCATCGACCCGCGCACCGTGAAGCCGCTCGACCGCGCGACGATCATCGACAGCGTCAGAAAGACCAACCGGGCCGTCGTCGTGCACGAGGCCGTGCGCAACGGCGGCATCGGCGGCGAGATCGCCGCGACGATCATGGAAGAGGCGTTCGACTGGCTGGACGCGCCGGTCGCCCGGGTCGGCGCCCCCGACATGCCGGTGCCCTACAACGACCGCCTGGAGCGCGCCTTCATGCCTGACGCCTCGGACATCGCCGAGGCGATCAAAGCCGTCTGCTACCGGACCTGAAAGGAGGCTCTGCCATGGCCACCCGCAAACTGATTGTCCCGCCCGGTCTGGAGGCGGTCTACGAGACCTTCCTCTACGCGCCCGGCATCCAGGTCGGCGACACCCTCTACATCTCGGGCCAGGTCGGACGCGATGCCGACCTGAAGGTCGTCGAAGGAACCGAGGCCCAGTTCGTCCAGGCATTCGAGAATGTCGGGGCGGTTCTCAAGGCGGCCGGCGCGACATTCGACGACGTGGACGAAATGGAGACCTGGTTCCTGGAGAGCATGAGCGACCTCAAGCTGTTCATGGCCGTCAAGGACCGGTTCTTCACCAACCGCTACCCGACCTGGACCGGCTTTGCTGTGCGCGGTTTTTCGATGCCGGGGATCCTGGTCGAGATCAAGTGCAAGGCGATCCTGGGGTTGAGCGATGGCTGACCCCGCCACCGACCTGAAGGCGCAACTCGCCAGCGCCGACATCACGCTCGGCACCTGGTCGCAGATCGCCGCCCCCGAGATGGTCGATCTGATCGCCCTGAACGGCTTCACCTTTTCGATCATCGACTGCGAGCACGGCTTCTTCGGAATGGAGACCGCCGAGAACCTCGCCCGGGCCTGCGACGCCAATCGGATCGCCGCGGCGGTCCGGGTCCCGGTGAACGATCCCAAGGTCATCATGAAGGCGTTGGATGCCGGGATCCGGCATGTGGTCGTGCCCAACATGTCCACCGGCGAAGAAGCCGAAAGAGCGGTCGCCGCCACCCGGTTCGCGCCGCACGGACTGCGCGGCGCCTGCCCCTGTGTGCGGGCGGGCGGTCACTTCATCCGGAACTGGCAGGACTACGTTGCCGAAGAGGAAGGCCGGTTCGGAGCCATCGCGCTGGTCGAGACCGAGGACGGTGTCCGGAACTTCGAAGAGATCGCCGCCGTCACGGATCTGACCGCGATCATGTTCGGCCCGTTCGACCTTTCCGTCTCGATGGGTCTGGGTGGCGACTGGCGACACGACCGGGTGCAAAACGCGCTGCTCAACATGATCGCGACGGCGCGCGCAGCCGGCCACCGGATCATCATGCCGGTTTTCGCCGCCGACATCGCCGAGTGCCGGGCCCAGATCGAGCACTGGCGGGGTCTCGGCATCGACACCTTCGTGATCGGATCCGACAAGATCATTGTCGCCCATGCCTTCGCCACCTGGATCCAGGGACTGGCCGGGCGCGGCGGCGCGGGGTGACTCGTCCAGCGTCGTATCCTCGGGCCAGATCGGTCCGGGGCAGGGAAATCGGGACCGGACCCATGCCTGAGAGCCTGACAAGCCCTGCGGTGCATGGGATGGGCTCAACCCCGAACACCTGATTCATTCCGCGGCGTTTACGATCTCTTAGACTTTGGCATGCCACCTTTCGATTGCGCCCGAAGTTTCGGGCAGGACGAAAGGACACGGTTCATGCGGTACATTCCCGACAGCGACTTCTCGGGCGGCGGCAGCGACCCGATCGATACGACTCCCTGGTCGCTGGCCTATGTCAGCCGAGCCAGAGACAGATTCGGACCGGACGATCTCAACGCGAGGCTGAACGGCGCGCGCGTGCGCAACCAGGCGCTGGAGGTGAGCTCGCTCCTGGTTCACTGGGAGGGCTGGGTCCTCCACATCCTGGAAGGCCCCCGCGAGCACGTTCTGGTGGCCTTTGACTGCTTTGCGCTCGGCACCGACATCCACGGCGATGTGATTCTCGTAGAGCAGGGCCCGGTTGCCCCCCGCGACAGCGCCGACGTCGCGGCGATCGATATCCTGGTGCCGATCGTCGACACCGACATCGCAGCCGTTGAGGGGCTGGTTCAGTCCGCCATGTCGGAAGGCGGGTGGGTTGATGCCGAAATGGTGTCTCGCGCTGTCCCGTCCGCGCTGCGTCCGATCGACAACACCGCGCTCGCCGCCTAGCGCGCGTTCCTTCAGATGGGGTGGGGGACCCCGGTTCGGGGCGAGGATTCCGCAAGGGACCTCGCCTCGAACCTATCCTGCCAAGGCCACCATACAGGCGCCGGGTCAGATGCCCGCGACCGGATCGGCTGCCTCCGGAGGAGAGTCACCGAGCAAATGGAAGCGCCTGGAGCGATCCATCTGCTCGAACTTTTTCGAGATCGTAGAGTGAGAACCGATGCACCGGTCAGATGGACCGCCCGAGGCGAGTCCATCTGACACGGATCTGCTTTAGGCGCTTCGGTACAGCTTGGTCATCACGAACTCTTTGTGTCCGAGCGCCTCGGCGGCCGTGGCGCGACCGTTGGCCGTGCGCCGGATCATTTCGATCAGCGCGTCGCCGGCGTCGCTGATCGTCATGCTGCCGCGCAGGACATCCGAGACATCGACATCGACGTGCTCACTCATGGTGCGCACGGTCCGCGGGTTCCCGGAGATCTTGATGACCGGGACGATCGGATTGCCGATGACGTTGCCCTGGCCCGTCGGGAAGGTGTGCACAACGTAGCCCGCCGCCGCCATCAGGGTCACGCACTCGGCCGCGGCCGATGAGGTGTCCATAAAGTACAGACCCCGGCCTTTCTCGGGCGCCTCCGCCGGCCCCAGCGCGTCGATATAGGTCGACGTCCGACCGATCTTTTCCAGGTTGCCGAGCGCCTTCTCCTCGATCGTCGTCAGCCCGCCCAGGATGTTGCCCTTGGTGGGCTGGCTGTCCGACAGGTCCGAGGTCTTGTGGGCCTCGATCACATCGTCCTGGTAGGCCTGGAAGATCTTCATGAACTTCTCGCCGGCCTCGGGCGTGGCGGCCCGCTTGACGCAGATATGCTCGGCCCCGGTGATCTCGGAGGTCTCACCGAAACAGCCGTAGAGTCCGAGCGGGACCAGCTTGTCGTACATGTTGCCGACGGTCGGGCAGCTCGACAGGCCGGTGGTGGTATCCGACTCGCCACACTTGGTCGACACCCACAGGTCGGTCAGAGGGCACTCTTCTTTCTGCAGTTCGGTCGCCCAGTGCACGAACTCCTTGGCTTTCCAGCTCGCCAGGCGGATGGTCTCGAAGTCACCCTTTTGCTCGATCGAGAAACCCTCGACCGGCTTGCCGGTCTTGGCGATGCCGTCGACGATCACCTGGGTCCACTCCGGCTCGATGCCGATCACCACGACCGCCGCGACGTTCGGGTTGGCGCCGGTACCGATGATGGTCCGGAAGTGCAGTTCCAGATCCTCGCCGAACTGAAGGCGGCCATAGGAGTGCGGAATGGCCATCGTCCCTTTGACGTTGTTGGCCACCGCCTCGCAGGCCGCGTTCGAGATGTCATCGACGGGCAGGATGACGACGTGATTGCGCACGCCGACCCGGCCGTTCTCGCGGCGCCATGCCTGCACGCTTGTGTTTTCGTAGCTCATGGTCCGCTCCTTACCAGCGCTTGGTCTTCACGTTGTGCACGTGGACATGCTTGCCCTTGGCGACGGCGGCCACCACGCGTCCTATGTCCTCGCCATACTTGACGGCGGTGTCGCCCTCGCCGAGATCGGTCAGCGCGACCTTATGGCCGATCGGCACGTCGTCCAGGACCGTCAGCGTGAAGGTTGAATTGTCCTCGGTCACCCGGCAGTGCATCTCGGTGCCGGCGGTCAGATCCTCGACGACCACGACGCCGACATTGTCGGCGAGATCGTGGACCAGGAGCTGTGGTTCGTTGCTCATCTACCCTGCCTCTTCTTCTTGATGGTCATGGTCTCAGAATGGTCTTCGGTGCGGCGACCTGACCCGCGTGGATCGCCGCGAAAGCGTGGGGCCCTTCCTCCAGCGGACGCTCTTCGATCCAATCCAACGCTCCGAGGCGGCCATCGAAGATCGCCTGCGCGGTCTGCTGGAAGTCGATCGGCGTATAGGTATAGGTCCCGATAAAGGTGATTTCTTGAAGGGTCATGCGGCGGATGTCGAGTCCTCCCGTGGCCTCACCGAGCCCGATATGGACAACCACCCCACCCGGCTTGGCACTGGCGCTGGCCTGCGCGCGGGTCGGTGCGATGCCGACGCCGTCAACCACCAGGTCGAACGACCCGGGGTCCGGCGCTGGCCCGCCGGTCGGATCGAACACGCTGAACGGTCCCGAGCGCTCCACCACGGCCCGGCGCTCAGCGTTGGTGTCGGCGACCCAGATATCGCCGGCGCCCCGGCTGGCCAGGATCAACGCCGCGCCCAATCCGATCGCCCCGCCACCCAGCACCAGACATCGGGCCGCGGCCAGCGGGCGGTTCAGCGCGCGTTCCGCGAGGCCGACCGCGTGCCAACCGCAGGCCAACGGTTCGGCAAGAGCGGCTTTCTCGGCCGGGACATGATCTGGAACCGGCGTGACGTTACGAACCGGAATGGCCACGTGGGTGGCGAAGGCCCCTTCGCGTGGCGGCATCGAGATGATCTGGCGATCGGGGCACAGATTGGCCCGGCCTTCGACACAGGCCTCGCATCGCCCGCAGGTCACCAACGGGTTGATCGTGACGCGGCGACCACTGAGCGGTCCGGCGACTACCGTGCCGGCGGCCTCGTGTCCCAGAATCAGGGGACCCGGCCGGCGCTCGTCATGGCCGAGAAACGCGTGCATGTCGGAGCCGCAAATTCCGGCGGCCGCCACCGCGACCACCACTTCATCCGCCGCGGGCTCGGCATCCGCGACGTCCCGAAGTTCGAGCTCCTCCGCCGACAGGTAGACCAGCGCCTTCATTTCGCCGTGAACCCCCCATCGACGAACAGGATCTGCCCTGTGACGTAGTCGGAGGCCGGACTTGCCAGAAACAGGGCCGGACCGACCAGATCGGCCAGCTCACCATTGCGTCCGATACAGGTCTGAGCCGCGTTCCGCGCCGCACGTTCCGGATCGTCAAAGACCGCGGCGGTCAGATCGGTCGGAAAGAACCCCGGCGCCAGAGCGTTGGCGGTAATGCCGCTGGCCGACCACGCTTCCGCCATGGCCCGCGTCAGTTGCGCCACCCCGCCTTTGGATGCGCCATAGGCGATGCCCCCGGGGAACGCGCGGACGCTCTGCAGCGACGCGATGTTGATGATCCGTCCCCATCCCCGCGCCTTCATCGCCGGCACCAGGGCCTGGGCGAGAAAGAACGGGGTCGCGAGATTGATGTCGACCGTCGACTGCCAGCCGGCAATCGTCACCTCATCGGCCGATTGACGGGTGTTGATCCCCGCCGCATTCACCAGGATGTCGGGCTGTCCGAAAGGGACAGAAAGCCGGTCGGCCGCGTCGACGGCGCTCTCAGGACTGGAGAGATCGGCCGTAACCGCCGCGGTATCACCGGTCGCCGTCTCGCGCCATGTCTCAAGCGCATCGGCCCGGCGCGCAACGCCCACAACCCGTGCGCCCGCCTCGGCGAACGCTGAAGCAATCGCGCGGCCGATCCCGGAACTGGCCCCCGTCACCACGGCGACCCGTCCGGTGATGTCGAAGCTGGGGATCACGTTTCGTCGGCACCTGAAAGATCAAAGTTCTGTCCCGGGAAATACTTCGCAAGGCGGACGTCCGCGGTGCGCGCGTGACCTTCCATACCTTCGAGGCGCGAGATCCGCGCCGTCGCCTCCGCCACCGCCCGGCTCGCTTCGCGGGTCGACCGCTGCCAGGTCACCGTCTTCATGTACTTGCCGACGAACAGACCGCCGGAGTACTTGGCCGCGCCCTTCGTCGGCAGCACGTGGTTGGGCCCGGACGCCTTGTCTCCGAACGCCACCGTCGTCTCCTCACCGAGGAACAGCGACCCGTAGTTGGTCAGGTTGTCCAACCACCAGTCCAGGTCTTCGGCCTGAATCTGCAGGTGCTCCGAGGCGTATTGATCCGACAATTCCACGGCCTCGTCGCGCCCGCCGACGAGCATGATCTCGCCGTAGTCACGCCAGGCCGCGGCGGCATTCTCCGCGTTGAAGGCCGGAAGTGTGGCGATCAGCTCGGGGACAAGCTGCAGGACCTTGGCGGCCAGGTCGCGGTCGGTCGCGATCAGCCAGACCGGCGAGTTGTAGCCATGCTCCGCCTGGCCGACGAGGTCCCAGGCGACGATTTCCGGATCGGCCGTGGCATCCGCGATCACCATCGATTCCGTCGGACCGGCGAACATGTCGATGCCGACCCGCCCGTAGAGAATCCGCTTGGCCTCGGCGACGAACTGGTTGCCGGGGCCGACCAGAATGTTGGCTTCCGGCAGACCGAACAGGCCATAGGCCATCGCCGCGATCCCCTGGACGCCACCGAGATTGAGAACCGCGTCGGCGCCGCACAGATCGAGGGTGTAGAGGATCGCCGGGCTGATTCCGGTATCCGGCCGCGGCGGCGAACAGGCGGTCACGTGGCCGACACCGGCAACCTTCGCCGTCGTCACCGTCATGATCGCCGACGCCACGTGGGAGTAGCGCCCGCCTGGCACATAGCACCCGGCCGCCTGCATCGGGATCTGCTTCTGCCCAGCGACAAGCCCCGGCAAGAGTTCGATCTCTGTATCCTGGATCGTCGCCTTCTGGGTTTCCGCGAAGCGCCGGACGTTGTCGTAGGCGAACCGGATGTCGTCCTTCAGCTTCTGGGGTACCCGGTCCGCCGCCGCCGACATCTGGTCGCGGCCCACAACGATCTCGCCGTCCCATTTGTCGAACTGGCGGGCGTAGGACCGCGCGACGTCATCGCCCCCGGCCTCGATTTCCTCGAGGATCTTCTGAACCGCCGCGCGCACATCCTGTTCGCCGGTCGCAGAGGTCTTGGGGGCTTTCTTCAGGTACTCGACGGCCATGACGGCAGACTCGCTACTTGTAGGTGTCGGAAAGAAGGGTGGTCGAGATCTCCGGAATGAAGGCGATCATCAATACGACCAGAAGCATGAAGAAGACGAACGGCACCGCCCGCGCGGCGATCTTGAGTATCGACTCGCCTGTTAAGCCTGCGACCACGAAGAGATTCAGTCCGAGCGGCGGCGTAATGAACCCGACCCCGAGAGACGTGATCATCATCACGCAGAACTGGATCTCGTTCATGCCGATGTCGTCGGCCAACGGCTTCAGAATCGGTGCCAGGATGACGATATTCGGCGTGGTCTCCATCACGCAGCCGGCGGCGATCAGGATCACGATCATCAGGACGATCAGGAGATGCGGGTTGTCGGTCAGCGACGTGACCGCGAACACGAAGCCCTGGGGCACGCCGAGCGCCGCCAGGGTCTGGGCGAGCGGCAGCGAGAACGCGATGATCGGCAGAATCACTCCGTTCACCTTCGCCGAACTGACCAGCATCTCGGGGAAGTCGGAGAGCTTCAGCGTGCCGAGGATGAAAACCAGGATGATCGTCACGACCACCGCCGTCGCCCCCGCTTCCGTCGGTGTCAGCCGGCCGGAGAAGATGCCGTAGAAGATGATCCCCGGAACCAGAAAAGCGTACCAGCCACTCTTCACGGCCATCACGATGTTGGTGGCCCATTCGCCGAATGAAATGCCGCCGCCGCTCTCGTAGCTGTGCAACCGGTTGACCACGATGTTGGTCACCAGGATCGAGAACAGGATCAGCAGTCCGGGGATCAGCGCCGCCTGGAACAGCGTCGAAGCGGAAATCCCCAACACCAGACCGATGACGATGTAAGCGATCGAAGGCGGGATCAGAATGCCGGTACACGCGCCCGCGGCCACCAGCGCGCAGGCGTAGGGCCGCGGATAACCGGACTCCACCAAGCGGTTGATGGTCATCCGCCCGACGGCGGCCGCGCCGGCCGCATCGGACCCTGAAATCGCTGAGAACATGCCGCAGACCAGCACGGTGGCGGACCCGAAGCCGCCTTTGGTCCAGTTGGTGAGCGCCTCGGCGACATCCAGGAACTTCCGGCTCAGCCCAGTGCGGACCAGGACGTCACCGGTAAGGATGAACAGCGGGATGGCGGTCAGCGCGAAATGATCGATGCCGTCGAACAGCGACTCGCCGACCAGCGACAGCGGCAGCACGTCTGACAGCAGGAGCATGGCGACGGCCGAGGCACCGATCGAGGCCCAGACCGGGACACCGAGCGCCACCAGTCCGACGAAGAGCAGGACCGGGCCGTAGAAGTACCAGCCGAGTTCGACGGTCTGCTGCTGAAGTTGATTCCAAAGCATGACAGGACCTCAATCAAACAGCTGGCCACCCTCGTAGACGCTTCGGCCGGCGATCAGGTCGCGGACGTCGCGTACGAGGGATTGCAGGAGTCGGAAAACCATCAGTGAGAAGCCGAGCGGGACCGCCATCAGGAACCAGACCATCGACACCCTCAGTCCGTGGCTGACGGAGCCGAACTTCCAGGATGTCGCGACGGTTTCGGCCGAGTAGTAGACCGCGATGCAGGCGATCACGAGCATCACCAGGACGCCGAAGATGTAGAGCAGCGCCTTGATCCGGGGGGCGACGAAGTGGAACAGCACGTCGATGCGGATATGGGCGCGTTCCCTGACCGCCGATGCCGCACCGATCCAGGCCAGATAGATGAACGCGTAGCGCACGATCTCCTCGCCCCAGATGGACGAGAACGCAAACGCTTCTCGGCGAACGACCTCGATCGCCATTGTGACGACGAGCATGCTGTAGAACAGCAGCAACGCCCACCGCTCCGCATTCCGGTTGATGATACCGAACACGCGACCCTCCCGATTTGGCAGCTTCGTATTGGGCGGCGTTCAGGCGCCGCCGACGAAGGTATCGGAGTCACCGGGCGGCAAGGATGCCGCCCGGCTCGTTCATCCAGAAACCGGCGCCTCAGGCGTCGTGGACGTAGTACCGGCCCATGGTGCCGGCGGCCTCGACGAGCTGATCGAAAGCCCCCATCGAACCGGCGAGCTCGGTCTTATAGGTGTCCCACTCACTGCGCTGATAGCCGCCGGCTTCCTGCCACTGGGCCATTTCATCAGCGGTCGGCGAGTAGAACTGAACGCCGGACTTGGTCAGTTCGGCCATGGCAAAGGCACGCGCCGCCGGGACCTTCGCCAGGTTCTGGGCCGCGGTCATCTCGGAGGCGAACTCGACGCCTTCCTGCACATCGCCGGGCAGCGAGTTGAACCATTCGAGGTTGCAGGAATAGACCTGACTGTCCGGCACCGCCTGGGAGAAGGTGACCCAGGACAGAATGTCCTTGAAGCCGAAGACGTAGAGCGCGCCGACCGAAGGATCGAGCGCATCGGCCACACCCTGCTTGATTGCCGACGGGGTTTCGCCCCACGCCACCGGCGTCGGGTTGGCGCCGACCAGGCGATAGTACTGCTGCAGCATCTTCGAGCCCGGAACCCGGAACTTCACACCGTCCAGATCGGCCGGCGTCTTGACGGGACCCTTGCCGCCCTTGCGAACCGCGACCACACGCGGATCGATGACGACGTAGAACAGGGGCTTAAAGCCTTTGGCCTCAACCTGCGGATGCACCTGTTTCTTCCAGACGTCGGAGGTGACCAGGTTCACGAAACGCTGATTGGCGCCGCAGAAATACGGCATGTTGATCAGGTCGACGGTCGGGGCGAACGGGGCGAAGTTGGACAGCGAATGCTGTGCCGCCTGGATCGTGCCGTTCTGGACCTTCGAGGCCAGCGCGCCGCCCGCGCCGAGCTGTCCGCCGGGGGCCAGCTTGACGTAGATCTTGCCGTTGGTGGCGTTCTGGATGTTCTCCTTGAAGTCCAGCTGCATGATCGGGTAGCTGCGCGAGGCACCAAGGATATAGGCCGTCGCGATCGTCATGATGTGATCGGCTGCCTTCTCGCGCTCGCGCTCTTCCTTGGCGGTCTGGGCCACCGCCTCAGTGGAAAACAGCGTCCCGCCCGCAGCCGCGACAACAGCGGTCGTGAAACCCGCCGTGCCCGCGATCTGCCGGAAACGGCGCCGCTCCTCCGACTTGATCTCTTGTCTTTCTTTATTGTCAGCCATTCACTGATCCTCCCTGTCCGCAGTTCTTGTCATCTGCCGTTATCGCTGGCGTCTCTGGCCATCTCGGCCAGCAGGATCGCCACCACGAAAAAGAACACCGCCACGAAAAGAACCACCGCTTCGCCGACATCTCCGAGAAATGTCGTCGCTGCGGCGCCACCGAACGCCACGTTTGCCAGGAAGAGCAAGAAAACTACAAGCGACGCAGCCAGCGCTGCGCGGGTACCTGTTGGCATCCCATATTCCTCCCTAAACGCCGTCTCTTATTCGGACGTGCTGAAAAACTGTAAGCGCTTACATTCGACGATGCAAGCGCTTACATAGGAATCCGTGATATGCTGCCGGCAGCCACTTAAGCCCTGCTCAACTCATGGATATCAAGCGCCCCCCGAGAATAGAGGACGTGGCCCGGGCGGCAGGCGTGTCGACGGCGACCGTATCGCGCTGCCTCAACAGCCCGGCAACCGTCCGGGAGTCGACTCGGTCGATCGTCGAGGAGGCAATCTCGAAGCTCGGCTATACGCCGCATTTCGGCGCCCGCGCTTTGGCGATGAACCGCACCCATACGATTGGCGCGGTTATTCCCACGATGGAGAACGCCATTTTCGCGCGCGGACTCCAGGCTGTGCAGGAACGCCTGAGCGACTCCGAAACGACTCTGCTACTCGCCTGTTCCGGCTACGATCCCGACCGCGAGGCCCGGCAGATCCGCACCCTGATGCAACGGGGCGTCGATGGTCTGATCCTCATTGGCGAGGCCCGGCCTAAGGAGACCTATGCCTTCCTGCAATCCAGGGAGATCCCCATCGTGCTGGTCTGGTGCGACGGCGAAAGCACCGATCATATCTGTATCGGGTTCGACAACCGGGCGGCGGCGCGCGGCATGGCACAGACCGTGCTGGACTACGGCCACAGACAGATCGCGATGGTCGCGGGGATCATGGACTGGAACGACCGCGCCGCGCGCCGGGTGGAGGGAGTGCGGCAAGCCCTGACCGCAGCCGGCCTGGACCTGAACGCCGACAACCTGATCGAGGCCGAATACAGTCTGGAAGCGGGCGCGCTCGCTCTGCGTCGTCTGATGTCACGATCACCGCGCCCGACGGCGGTGATCTGCGGCAACGATGTCCTGGCTGCCGGCGTACTGCAGGGCGCGCGACAGATGGGCTTGCGGGTTCCCGACGACCTCTCAATCACCGGGTTCGACGACATCGAGCTGGCCTCGGTGCTCGACCCGGGACTGACCACGGTTCACGTGCCCCATCGTCGCATGGGCTGGACCGCAGCCGACCGAATCCTTGAGCTTCAGACCGACGACCGAGCCAACGGAAACGTCAGCTTCTCCACCGATCTGGTGGTGCGCGGGTCACTCGCACGGCGACCTTGATCTGCGGCGCCGCGACGATGCAGCGATCCCCATCTCGTCCCGACGCCATGTCCGACACGCACCTTCGGCTCGCGGCGACGGCCGCAACGGTGTAAAAACCCCGGCGTCCTGCAATCCAACGAATGGTTGGTGAAGCAGCGGCGGTTCTGCTTCCAACAGAGTGCTCCCGTGATCGACAGGATCAAGTCTGCCGAGGATCTGCGCCAGCTGGACATTCTGGGTGTCCCGGTCTGGATCTTCGAGCTGGAGCAGAACAGGGTCTGGTGGGCCAATTCGGCCGCTCTGCAGTTCTGGCGGGCAGAGTCTCTCGACGACTTGAGGGCCCGGGACTTCTCTTCGGACACGCCGACGGTTCGGACACGCTTGCGCCAGGTGCTGGAAACGGCCGCACCAGGAAGTCCGGTGCGTGAGACCTGGACTCTCTATCCGGCCGGCGAGCCGGTGCCCATCACACTGATCATGACGCCGGTCCGCGTCGACCAGGACGCCCGGGATGCCTTGCTGATCGAAGGCGCGGCAATCGACTCCGCCCCCGACCGGGCCGCCGACAGGCGTCTGCTCGAGGCGGCGCGCTACACCACGACCATGATCACCTACTTCACCGTGGACGGCGACCTCGTCGCGATGAACCCTGCGGCTGCCAATGCCTGTGGGCCGCCGAAGACCGGTGGTGCTCCATTCATAGACCGGTTCGCGGATGGGGAAGCGGCCCGGGCGTTGTTCGCCGACGGCGTGGGCGGTGCCAACCCGTGGGGCCAGTTCCAGGTCGAGACGGTGGATGGGGCTCGCTGGCATCGGGTCGATCTGAGGTTGAGCCGCGACCCCGTCACCGGCGACTACACGGTGCTTGCGGTGGAAGAGGACGTCTCTTCGCTCAAGCAGGCGCTGCTGGACCTGGAGGCCCTCAACCAGGACCTGGAGGCGAAAGTCGCTGAGCGGACGGCCGCCCTGATGGAAGCACTCGAGCATGCCGACCGGGCGAACGCCGCCAAGTCGGCCTTTCTGGCGCAGATGAGCCACGAGCTCAGAACCCCGATGAACGCGATCCTCGGCTTCTCCGAAGTCGTCCGCGACGCCCGTCTGGGAGGCGACATCGACACCCGCTACCGGGGATACGCGGCCGACATCTTCGACAGCGGATCGCACCTGCTCTCGTTGATCAACGATGTTCTGGACCTGTCGAAGGTCGAGGCTGGGATGTACCAGGTGTCGAAGCGCACGATCGACGTTTCAGCGCTGCTCGACTCCATCACCACGTTGTTTGAGGCGGAGACCGAACGCGAACGCATTCGTCTCGATGCGACGATTGTCGACGGGACGGCCGAGGCGGTCGTCGATGACCGGATCATGCGCCAGATCCTGATCAACGTGATCTCGAACGCTCTCAAGTTCACGGGTTCCGACGGCCTGGTTTCCGTGCATGTGACTGGCTCACCCCCAACAGGACTCGCCGCCACGATCTCCGATACCGGCATCGGCATGACCGAGGAGCAGGTCGCTGTCGCCCTGTCCCCGTTCGGTCAGGTCGACGCCATGCGGCACTTCGACAAGCCGGGAACGGGGCTTGGCCTACCGGTCTCCAAGGAACTGGCAGAGCTGCACGGTGGGTCCCTGACCGTCAGCAGCACCCCTGGAAAAGGCACTGTGGTTCAAGTGGTTCTCGCCTGATCGCGCTGCCGAGCTTCAACATTTACCATTTGTTAAGCCTAGTCGACGACCTTCAACCAAAGATAGGGAAGGATCCGTCGATGGCGCCCGCAGCCAAGCCGAAACGTCACAGTCAGCACAGCGCGGAAGAAATCCGGCGTATGTCGCTTGTCTTCAAGCACAGCACCGACGTCTTCGTGCTCACCGATACCGAAGGGCTGCTTACGTGGGCGAGCCCGGCGTTCAGCGAAATGACCGGGTATGCTCTCGACGAGGTTCTCGGAAAGAAACCTGGAGCGGTTTTGCAGGGGCCGGGCACGGACCCGGAGACCGTCGCGACGCTTTCGCGCAACATCAAGGACCGGACCCCGGTACGGGTCGAGATCCTGAACTACACCAAGTCGGAGCAGCCCTACTGGGTGGAGCTTAACGTCCTGCCGATCTTCGACGAGGATGGACTGCACACCAACTACATGTCGGTGGAGCGCGACATCACCGAGCGCAAGGCTCTGGAGGCGGACGCGGATCGCCAGCGTGGCGTGGAAGAGGCCCGCCGCCGCGAACGGCGCCTGCTCGGCGAGATCAGCGAATGGCTGTACGCCTGTCAGTCGGTCGAAGAGCTCCTGAAAGTGATCTCGGCGGGTATGGAGCAGTTGATCCCGGAGGCGGACGGCTGTCTCTACCTGTACAGTAACTCGCGCGACATCCTGGAGGGGGCCTGCGACTGGAACGGGGCTCGCATGCAGCGCGCCATCGATCTGGAGGATTGCTGGTCGCTGCGCCGAGGTCGCGCCTACACATTCGGTGCCAGCAACCTGAACTTCCCGTGCGCCCACGGGAATCAGCATCCTGAGTACCCCTACCTCTGCCTGCCGATGATGGCCCACGGCGATACGATCGGCCTGATCCACCTGAACTTCAAAGGGATGGCGCTTGAGGAGGCGAAAGCAGGTCCGACCCGGGACCTGATCGAGAACCGGCGCGATCTCGCCCTGATCTACGCCGAGCAGATCAGTCTGGCACTGGCGAACGTGCGCCTGCGCGACGAACTGCACGATCAGTCGATCCGTGACCAGCTGACCGGACTCTTCAATCGGCGCTGGTTCCTTGAACACTGCCGCCGTGAAATCGTTCACGCCAAGCGCGACAACACCCCGCTTTCCCTGATCTCCGCAGATGTCGACCACTTCAAGCTGTTCAACGACAACTACGGACATGACGCAGGCGACATGGTCCTGCGACAGGTGGGTCAGGTCCTGTCCGACGCCACCAACGGTGTCGCCACGGCCTGTCGACTGGGCGGGGAGGAGTTCGCCGTTCTGGCACCGGGGCTTGATGAGAGCGATGCGATCGGTCTCGCCGAACGGATCCGCCTCGGGATCTCGGAACTGCGGGTGAAATACGCGGGGGGAGATCTGCCCCGGGTCACCCTGTCGGCCGGGATCGCCACCCTCGAAGACGGCGCCGACGACGTTCAGGACCTCATGAAATCCGCCGACGAGGCCCTGTACGCGGCCAAACGGAAAGGCCGCGACTGTGTCCTTCCGGTCAGCGCACACCTGTCCCCGCCGGCGACCGCCCTGTCACACTCACCCTCGATCGCCATTCAATGGTCTGCCCGTTCCGGCAGATCTTGATGTATAGGGAGTCGGACAGCGCGTTCTTGGCGTCGCTGTCCTTTCAGTCCTGAGCCGGGGCGCTGACCCATGTCCGATCTCATCACGTCAGTTGATCAGTTGGAGGCGTTGTACGGCACGCCCCCCGAACGGTCGTTGATCAAGGAAACGCCCCGGATCACCGAGCCCTACCGTCGGTTGCTGGAGGCGGCGCCTTTCGTCGCTCTGGCGAGCGTCGGCCCCGAAGGTATGGACTGCTCGCCCCGGGGAGATGCTCCCGGCTTCGTGCGCATCATCGATGACCGCACGGTGGTGATCCCCGATCGCCGCGGCAACAATCGCATTGATACTCTGCGGAACATCGTTCGGGATCCGCGGGTCGCGCTGCTGTTCCTGATCCCGGGGCTCGACGAGACGGTCCGGATCAACGGGCGCGCACGGATCTCGGTGGCCGAGGACCTTCTCACGTCCCTGGAGGTCAATGGCAAACGGCCGGCCACGGCGATCGTGGTGACCATCGACACCATGTATTTCCAGTGCGCCCGGGCGCTCAAGCGCTCGCGTCTGTGGGATGTCGAAAGCCTGGTCGATCCGAAAAACCTGCCGAGCGCGGGCCAGTTGGTGAAATCAGTCACCGCGGGTTTCGATGCCGAGAGCTATGACGCGGCACTTCAGGACCGTCAGGCGCGGACCCTCTATTGAGCAAGCCGACCACCCTGATGGCCGACGACCTGCGGCACCGGACTCGCCATTTCGGATCGCCCCCCAATTCCGCCACTCCAATCGCAAGGGTCGGGAAGTGACATGAGCGCCACCCTGATTTCCATGCCCGACTGGCTCTATCTCGTCCGCGAGTTCGACTACGCCTATCGCCACGGATCCGCCGGCGGCAGCCCGGCCGTGCGAAGCCATATGAAGGCGGTGCGGAACACCCTCGCGAAGGTCCAGGCCAGCAACACCGAGCTCGTTCTTCCCGACCCCGCGAATCTACCGGTCAACGCCCATCTGGAGCGGGCGCTCGACAACGGAATCGCGGGGGCCATGGCCTCCATGGTGAAAGCCGTCGAGAACGTGAAGACGCAACTGGCGTGGCAGTACGGGTACGAAAAGATGCCTCGCCACCTGATCGACAAGTACGCCTATGCGGAGATCATGGGGCCGTCGGGGCCGATTGTGTCTCAGGACCTGATCCTGGGGCTGGTGCTGTTCGCCCCGCGAACGACCTATCCGGCACACAGCCATGCCGGCATCACCGAAAGCTACATCTCGCTGTCCGGCTACTGGAGCGAGAACGACACCAGTGTCTATCCGCCAAGCTCACTGGTGCTCAACCTGCCGCCCATACCCACACGATCACCACCGGGGACCGGGAACCGGTGCTCTTGGGCTATGCCTGGCAGGGCGACCGCGAGAGCCTGGCCGCTCCGACCATGAAATTCAGCCGCCGGAGCAATCGGGCGAAGCGCTGACGCGGCGATCGGCCCTCGGCGGGCTCAGAAGCGGGTTGCGCGCTGCCCCTCGCGATCCAAGATCGCGATCGCCCGGTCGTAGAGATCGGCGGCCGCCTGGTCGGAATCGGCCACACACACCATGCCGAGCTTGCCGTGCTGAGAGAGCGCGCCGATCAGATGGAAGACCACGCCGGTCTGGTCGGCATGGTGGAAGTGCAGTCCGTTCTCGACGGCGATGTCCACCAGATCCTCGGGCGTCAAACCGCAATAGACCGGCGCCTCGATGTTATCGGATGCCCGGTAGTAGCAGGGGCGCCCGCCCCGCGCGTGGTAGAGCCCGGTTTCCGTGTCGTACTGACCGTCGGTCAGGAACTGCAGCATCTGAAAGGGGTGGGTGGTGCCGCCTTTCCGCAGTTTGATCTCGACCGCGTAGTGTCGCCAGTCATCTCCCTCCTGCACGGGCATGAAGTCGATGCCGAACCGGCCGAGCGCGCCCTTGCGGCGAAGGATTTCCGCCGCCCGCTGCCCCGCTTCCTGGACGTCGAGACGGTAGACCTCGTCAGCCGGGAACCGGCACCCGAGGAAGATCTGCCCGGCTTCGCCACCGGTGACCTGATCGTGGGTGGAAATCGTGTCCAGTGTCCCGCCCGGATCGACCCGGAACTGAACCGACGGCGAGCATTTGCCGGCGCCATCGATGAAAATCTCCGCGATGCCTCCCATTTCCCGGAACTTGGCCTCGAACCCGTCCCAGGTCATCTCCGGTGCGGCGAACGCCATCTTGGACAGGTTCTCGCGGGTCCAGGACTTGGTTACCGTGTCCGGCGCCCCGCGAAAGTCGAAGATCGCGTTCCCTTCGCCGGAGAACCCCTCGTTCAACTTGACCACGGCCCGCTGGATCCCGGGATTGCGCCCCTTCAGGCTTTCCAAGGCCTCCGCAATCTCATCCGCATCGGCCAGATCCTCGTGTCCGTCAGCCATCTCCAGGCCGGCTTCGCGGAACACCGCCCGCGACCCGCTCTTCGAGCCGAGCGGCTGCAGGTCCGGGTCGCAGCCGTAGATCGGAATGCCGAGTTGCACCGCGAGTGTGCGCTCCAGCGCCGTCACGTTGAAGCACGACATGTGGCTCGCCTCGGGGTCGACGATCGAGTCCCGGATCCGGGCCATCAGCCGCGGACGGGCCAGGATCTTGGCCGCCAATGGGCTCAATCCGGAATCGTAGCAGGACAGCATCGTCAACCGCCGCCGCGCGTGGTCGCGCGGGATGCCCGGCAGCAGATGCAGGTAGTAGTCGACGATGGCTTCCGGAATCGGTTCGCTGGTGACGAAGATCACGCGCGTCCGCGGCATGCGCAGCAGTAGAAGCAGACAGAGCATCCGCTCCTCGTAGTGCACGACACCCTTGATCTTCTCCAGGCCTTCCCGGTCGAGCGACAGGCTCGGAACGATCAGCACCGTCCGGGGCAGCGCATCATCGGGGAAGACCCGGCGGAACTGGTCCGCAAGCCGGGCCTGCAGGTCCTTGAAGCGGGCGATTTCCGTGCTCGGATCATCGCGTGGTGGCAACAGGTCCAGGGTCATCCACACCATTCTCGCGCGCTGGCGCGACAACGCAACGGGGCAATGCCGTTTTACCTCGGAACCTGGACCTATCGGGTCATCGGTCTATGACCCGTCCCAGCCACCCCGCAATCTCCGCATAGCGTGTCAGGGCCTGATCGACGACCTCGGCCGCCCGACCGTTTCTCTGCTTTCTGTTCCGGTCGATCTGGCGCAGTGGGATCTCTTCAACCAACCAGTCGACGATCACCGGCAGATCGTCTTTCATCTCCGTCGCCCAGGGCGCGTAACGATCGTGGCGGGCCTGGGCGAGCCACGCGGGAAACGGTTGGGAGTGCCCGCGCACGCCGGTAAGGTCGCCTGCCCGACACATGAGGCCCGAGACCAGAAGCGTATAGATCCGTCTGATCTCCCGGGCCGCATCCTCGAGTTCACCGGCGTTGCGACGGCCCTGGCGCCGCCAGATCGACGCCATTTCGCCGACCGGATCCACCCGCAGACGCGCACGGGTCGGCTCGGTGCCAAGATCGAGCGCCACCGGGGGCGGAGCCAGTCGCTCGATGCGCTTGGACCGTGCCCGGTTCCGCCGTTTCGCCGCCGCTGTCACGGCCGTGTCCCACTTGGAAGCCTTGGCAGCGAGGGGCCGGCAGGCCGCGGGCCGGCGGATCGCCGGGCGCCCAGAGGGGCGACGCCGATCTCCAGAAGCCTCAAAGCCGGCTCGCGCCGGCACGCTTCGGGATCATCCTCAAACCGGCAACGTGCCCAACGTCAGTCGCGCTCGGCGACATGTGCCTGGACCGTTCCCCACTGGACCGGTTGCTCCTTCGCACGGTCTCGTTCCGGATCGACCTGCAATGTCAGGTTCCGACGCCAGGCGAACTTTTTCACGCTCGATTGGCTGCGGCGGAGGTGACCGGCGGCCTGGCCGAGTGTGACACCCCGCGACGCCGCCGCTTCGAGATAGACGACTTCCCGATCCGACCAAGGCCGCATGGCCTTCCGGCGGTTTGCCCGCTCGCACACAAATCGTCGGGAGACACCCCGAACACCGTCATAGCTGCGGCCAAGCTGCTCGGCGATCTGAGACAGTTTGAAGCCCTGCCCTTTCAAGCGCCGAACCGTCTCAACCTCCTCTTCCGTCCAGTATCGTTCCTTCACGGGGGCATCTCCCTGACTGGGTGTGGCGGCACGTTGGCCCGTTGGATCCGCGTTCTTCACGGCGCGGCGGTGATCAGACCTCCCGGAAACGGATGTCGGGGTAGTTCGCCTGGAGGATCCAGCGCGCGAGATCTCGGGCCTCGTGCCGACTCCGGGCTGGCCGACGGATGTCCTCGACGACTCTTCGGCCGTCTTCGATGTAGGCGAAATCGGCGGTGTAGCGGCCGCTTTCGACCGCTCCCGAAGGCGACCAGGCCTTCAAGTGAAAACGGGGCCGGGCCTTCAGAGCCCGAATCTCGCCCGCCAGTTCACGGGTACGCAGGTCCCGCCAACGTTCGGCCGCCCGCGTCGACTGAAAACGCACACCGTCCCGACACGAAGCCCGTAGGTTCCCGGTCGAGACGGCCAGTCCTGTCGCCCGCATCGCATCACCCTCCGAATGGCCTGTTGAGCGGTGGCCCGCCCCCGGCGATTCGGCCGGAGCGCGGGTTGGCTCCAATCTGAATATTGCATTAATGCAAATCTGACAAGTGCATTTTATCGCCCCCACCGGTCACTCGATGCGGTATAAGGACGTTCGGAGGGCTCGATGGACGACAAGGCCGAAATGCGCGCCGAACAGAAACGGCAACTGGACGCGTTCGTGGATCAGACGGGCCTGACGCTGACCGCGTTGGCGGAACAGGCCGGGATTTCACCGTCGACGCTGACCCGCTTCTACAACAGCCAGCACCACAGGCACATTCTGAGCGCCACCACCTTCATGAAGCTCGCGGCTGCCGTGGCCCGGAGAGGCATGGCGGAGGCAAAACCCGAGACAGGAAACGATCGTTCAAAAGTTGTAAATATCTGGGGTGCTCGCGATATTTCCGGCTATAAAATGCCTCTCAATGAACCATATGGAGACAGTCCACGTCATATTCCCGTGTTAGGCGGAGCGGTTGGGGGTACTGACGGCGAGTTTGTGATGAACGGTCAGGTCAATGAATATGTCCTTGCTCCCCCCGCCCTCAGTCGCGTCGTCGGTGCTTACGCCGTGTACATGTGGGGCGACAGCATGGTGCCGAAGTACGAGGAAGGGCAGCTTCTCTACGTCCACCCCGCACGGCCGCCCCGGGCCAAGGACTATGTCGTCGTCCAGCTCCACGACGGGACTGCACTCATCAAGCGGTTCGTCTCGGCCTCTGCCGAGATCGTGAAGCTCGAACAGTTCAACTCTGCCAGCACGATCGAGATCCCACGGAGCCAGGTGAATACCGTGCATACGATCATGCTGGCCGACGAGAGAATTTGAATAAATTCACAATTCTCCTGGTCAGACCGAACCATACCGCTCAGGATGGCGACGGACGGCGTCCTCACACACCGTCCATCCCCATCCGATCGCAAGGCAGACCTGGAGCATCATGTCCTCTTCGCCGCCCCGGTTCCCCGGCACCACGGCCGCAGAGGACGTCCTTCTCGACCGGCTGGAACGTCGGCGCGATGAAAGCAGCCGACGGATAGACCCGTCATTCGACCGACTGGTCACGCAACTCGACGAAGCGCAGGCAACACTGCTTTCCGTCCGACGCCACACCAGTGAAACGGCGACCGTGGACTGGCTGGACGCCGCCCTGTGCGACGCCTTGTCGGAAGCCGAGTTCCTGCGAGACCGGGCACGCGGAGAACGGTACGCCGAGGACTTCTGACCGGCCGGAAGCGCCATCGCGGTCCGTCGATGTCGAGTGTCTTTCGCTGCATCGACCCGATACCAAAACGCGTTTCTGGCGGTAGTATCCGCTGATCATCGGTTGCACACGGAAAGGCAGCCAGTGGCGCGAAGGAGAGGACAAGCCTCGGGGCGGGTCTCGAGGAGCATCAGGGTGTTGGCCTCGGTCGTCGCCCTGGGTTTTGCTTTGACCACCGTCGCAGGACCGACCGATGCCAGCGAAGACCGCATCAGGCACCTCGCGCAACAGGCGGCTGAGGCGGAACGTGCCGGGCGACTGGATCAGGCTGCCCTCTCGATCCGCGCCTTGCTCTCGTATGCGGAGCTGATGCATGGCCCTGACCACCCCAGCCTCGTCGACAGTCTTGGATGGTTGGCAACCATCCAGTACCGGCGGGGCCGGTTGATCGACGCAGAACGGTTGTACCGCCGGATCATCGTGCTCGCCGACGCTGACTCCGGTTTGCGCCCGGAGACATTGGGCACAGCTCTCAACGACCTGGGGCAGGTCCTCAAGGCGCAGGGGAAACGGCGTGAGGCAAAAGCCGCGCTGGGGCGATCCCTGCGGGTCCGGCAGACAAGGCTGGGGCCCAAACACGCGCATGTCGCCGCGACCCTGTACAACCTTGCCGCCATGTCCGCCGAGGACGGGCAGCTGCGCCGCGCGATCAGCCAACTTCAGCGCGCTATCGAAATCTGGCGCCGGTCCGAGCCGGACGCCGCCGGTTTGACGCGCGCGTTGGAGAGGCTGGCCCGTCTCCATCTCGACGCCGGAAGCGTTCGACAGGCCGTGCCGCTTTTCCGGGAAGTTCTGCAGCGCCGGGTCGCCGCGGACGGACCCGAGGCACAGAGCGTCGGCATTTCGCTGGTCGCCCTGGCTGAGGCGACCCGGGCATCCGGGGATCACCAAGGCGGTGAATGGCTGTTGCAGCAGGCCTTGGCGATCGTGAACCGGTCGAACGACCCGGTCGCCGTTGCGACGGTCCAGAACAACCTCGGACAGGTGTTGTTTGACCAGGGTCGTTACCGCGAGTCCGAGCCGTTGTTTCGCCAAGCCTCAGCAGCGATCGAACGCGAACTCAGCAATTCCGGATCTATCCCGAGCGACCCCGCGGTGCGGGACCTGATCGCGATTCGGACACTCAACACCAGCAACCTGGCGAACGTTCTGGCCCGAACGGATAGACGGGATGAGGCACTGGCCCTTTACCGGCGAGCAGTCGCCCTTTCCGAAACGACACTGGGGAACGCAGATCCGGCAATCGCCCTTTACCTCAACAACCTCGGTGAGCTGTACCGCAGCGACGGCCAGCCCGAGGAGGCCGAACGGGTGCTCCGCAGAGCGTTGGTGATCTTTGAAGCACGCAACGGGTCCAGACACCCGCACACGGCGACCGCCCTCAACAATCTCGCTCTCGCCTTGGACGCCCAGGATCGGCGCACGGAAGCCCAGACCCTCTACCGACAGGCGATTGAGATCCGGATCGCCATGCTGCCGGCCGGCCATCCAGACGTGGTCTCCATTCACCACAATCTGGCATGGTCGGGACTGATGGCGGGCGATTTCGATCTCGCCGTTGAGGCCGCGCGCAAGGCGGCGGAGGCCCGTCGCAGCCTTGGCCACTTGCCGCGAGCCGGCCAACCCATGACCGGAAGCCAGGTGGACGCGACCCGAGACGACGCTTCCAGCTTCGTTCTGATGCAGGCGGCATGGCAGGCCGCGCAGATCCGCGCTGATGCCGGTGACAAAGAGCAGGTGGCGGCGCTCCGGGCCGAAGCGTTCCGGGCGGCACAGGAACGTGGCGACAGCGCGGTGGCCGCGGCGCTGCGCCGGGCCGGCGCCCGGATTGCCGCCGGCCGGGCCGACCTGTCAAACCTGATCGAACGCCGAGAGCGTCTGCTGCGAGAGCGCGATGCCATGGACAGACGGCTCGCTGCGTTGGCGGCATCGATCTCCACAGTGCCGGGCGACGGGTACAGCGCCGTCGCGGAACGCCGCGATGGGTTGGATGCCGCAATCGGCGAGATCCACTCGGCCCTGGGCCGGGACTACCCGGCGTTCTTCGACCTGATCGCGCCGTCGGCAGTGGATGTATCGGCGCTGCAAGAGAGCCCCGGTTCCGGCGCCGGACAGTTGCGCGACGACGAAGCCCTTGTTGTTCTCACCTCGGGGATCGGACCGTGGCGCCCGTTGGTGTTCGCCGTCACCAGCCGTGAGATCGCCTGGGCGGAAATCCCGATGAGCCAGGACGAGATCAGCGATCGGCTGCGGTCCCTGCGGGCGCAGATAGATGGTGGTGAAACAGGTCCATTCCGCAGGGGTTTTGACCGCCGGACCGCCCACGAGATGTACCGGACGCTGTTCGGCGCGCCGGCAATCGCGGCCTTGCTGGACGACAAGCCGAACTGGATTCTGGTACCCCAGGGTCCCCTGGTCTCCATGCCGTTCGCCGCGCTGGTCACCGCCCCCCCAACTGGAGCCGATGCCAGCCCGGCCGCTCTGCGGTCTACGTCCTGGCTCGGCCTTGGACGGGCCCTCTCGATGCTGCCGTCGGTCTCAAGCCTCGCAAGCCTGAGAAACCGCCGGTCGCCGCCCGCTGCCTCCAGAGAAGCGTTCTTCGGGCTCGGCGACCCGGCCTTCCAGGGCGTCGGCGCGTTTCCCGGTCCGGCCCACCGGTATTTCCGTGGCACCGCCGGCGATCCAGAGGCCGTACGGCAACTGGCCCGGCTGCCCGGCACCCGCCGGGAGGTGCTCGCCTTGGCGGAAATACTCGGCGCAGATCCGGCCAGCTATTTGCTCGGCACCGCGGCATCGGAGGCCAACCTTCTCGCGAAGGCCCGCACCGGGTCGCTGTCCGATGCCCGCATTGTGCTGCTGGCGACCCATGGCCTCCTGGCCGGGGAGATGCGTCATCTCTCGGAACCGGCCTTGGCGCTGACGCCGCCGGCCGTGGCGTCGAGCAGCGACGACGGACTGCTGACAGCATCGGAAGCGGCCCGACTTCGGCTGTCCGCCGATTGGCTGATCCTGTCGGCCTGCAACACCGCGGCGGGCGATACCTTGGATCACGGCGGTCTGGGTGGCCTGGCACGGGCGTTCTTCTATGCCGGCGCCGGCGCCCTGTTGGTATCCCATTGGCGCGTCCGCGACGACGCCGCGCAGCGCCTGACGACGAAGGCCGTCGCCACCTGGCAAGCCGGCGCCGGACGCGCCCGTGCGCTTCAGGCAGCGATGCGGGCATTGATACAGGACACGCGTCTGGACGGGACCGGCGCGTCATACGCACATCCAGCGGCGTGGGCGCCGTTCACGGTGATCGGGGTCAATCGGTGAGGGATACCGTCATGGCAGGAACCGCCAAGATCCACGACCTGCTGCGCGTCCTGGCCGTTATTACGGCCGTGCTGGCATCGCCGAGCCTGGGACAGGAGGTGCTGGAAGATCCCTCCTCCGAAAAGGCGGGTTCTGCCGTCAGCCTGTATGAGGCGGCGGTCACCATCGGCGAGTACGGTCTGCGTCAGGGCGACCCGATCATCCTCGTCGCCGCCGCCCGAAGCCTCATCCGGATTGGCGGCAACTATCGAGCCACCGGCGTCCGCCGGGGTCACGATGTCGAGGGCACGGGCAAACCCACCAGGTCTGACGGCAAGCGGTCAACCCAGGCCCGGCAGTCGCCCGAAGCCCGATATCTGGCCGCGGCAGTCGTCCACGCCGGCGACGACCCGGCGATCGCCCTGATGATCGATGCGACCCTGGCCGCCCGGGCGCGTGGACGCAGTGATGGCCCCGGTCGCTGGCAAGGCCCGGTTGAGCAGCGCGGCTATGTCGAGCTGGAAGTCGAGTTCCGGGGTGCGGAACTCGCCGAGGTGTTCGTCGTCGGCGACGGAGAGACCGATGTCGATCTCGAGGTGCTCGACCAAGTTGGCACCCGGGTCTGTAAGAGCGAAGGAGACGGAGATCGGGAGGCCTGTCGCTGGACTCCCGATCGCACTGAAACATACGTCGTCAGGGTCACAAACCGCGGCAAAGTCTGGAACTTTGTGACGGTTGTCACGAATTGAAACCACCACGAAACGCCCCTCACCGGGTGGCGTATTGTCGGATCATGTGCCCACCGTCGACGTCGAGGACCAGGCCGGTCGCATAACCATTCGACATGAGGAACAGCACCGCGTCGGCGATCTCCTCGGTTTCCCCGACCCGGCCGAGCGGCAACGACGCCCCAGTCGCCTGGAACATGGCCTCGCGTGCCTCCGGCTCCAGACGGGCATAGGCGTCGGAGCGCACCATGCCGGGGGAGCAGCAATTGACCCGGAGTGCGGGGCCCAGTTCCAGCGCCAGTCCCCGTGCCAGGCTCTCGACCGCGCCGTTTACGGCGCCCAGGCTGGAGCAGTTGATCCCGGGCCGCCGGCTGAGCACACCCGAGAACAGCGTAATGGAGCCCCCCACATTCATCCGAGGCGCCACCTCGCGTGCCACCAGATAAGGACCGAAGAACTTCGCGTCGAACATCGCGCGGATGTCGGCCACGTCCGTCGTGAGGAACGGACCATGGCGGGCGCTGGAGGCGGAGACAACCAGGTGATCCACCGGTGCGAGTTCAGCGGCCCATGCCCGAACGGCCGCGTCATCAGTCATGTCGACGGGCGCCACAGTCACCCGGTCCCCCAGCGCATCCGCCGCCCGACGCAGCTTGTCCGCATCGCGACTGGCGACGGTCACTTCGCCGCCCAACCGCACCACCCTCTCGGCGAGTGCGCGACCGATGCCGCTTCCTCCGCCGACGACGACGTGCTGACCCGCAATGCCGGTCTGCGCGTGCCCGGCGGATGCTGAGTCTGTCATTGGCGTATCCCCCTAGCTTGTCCGCTTCATAGCCCCAAACGCCCAGTCGCGGCCGTGGCCACGCACCAGCGCCTGATTGATCCAGACCATCGCCAAGGGCTCGAGATAGCGGGCCTGGACGAGACCACCCGCGTCGAGGCCTTCGAAGCCGAGTTCCCCGACGAGTTCAAGAACGGTGTCCTTGGCAGACGCGTTGTCGCCGGCAACGAACATCACCGGCGCGGTCGGAAACCCACTCGCGTCAGCCATAACCTCCGCACCCACCTGGTTCATGGTCTTGACGATGTGCGCCTGCGGCAGCCACTGCGCCAGCGCTTCGCCGCCCGATGTCGCGAATCCGCGCTCCAGCGACAGCCCGTCCGGCCCCATGGTCAGGGGGTTCATGCAGTCGATCACGGTTTTGCCGCGCAAGGGCCCGAGCGCCGCAACTGCCGCTTCGGCCCCGCCCCACGGCAGCGCGAGCACAACGACATCGGCATTGTCCGCTGCCTCCTTCGGATCAGCCAGGGCCGCGCCCGCAGCCTCAGCAGCCGCGATCGCCTCGGGCTTTCCGGTATCCCGGACGCCGTAGATCAGCTCATGTCGACCGGCACGCGCCCAACCGCGCCCCAGCGCGGAACCGACGCGCTCGGCGCCAATGATGGCAATGCGCATGGTCTGCTTCCTCTTTTCAGTTGCCTCTCAGCACGATATGGAGGAGCTACTCATGAATGAAATTGAATTCGATTAATGACTTAATTCGATACTAATAAACTCAGGCGTCTTGACGTTACCAGCCTGCTGATCCTGTTGGCCCTTCTGCGCCACCGCAAAGCCGCGACGGTCGCGCGCGAGTTCGGGATCACGCAGTCGGCCGTCAGCCACACGCTTCGCCGGCTGCGGGATGTCTTTGGCGACCCGTTGTTTCTGCGTCTGCCGCATGGCCTGGAACCGACGGCCACCGCCCTGGCGGTGGAGCCCTGGGTCTCGGAGGCTGTCGACCGGCTCGGCCACGCGATCTCCGGGCCTTCGGACTTCGACCCGCGGTCGAGCGAGGCAACGCTTCGGATCGCCGCTTCCGACTACGAACTGGCCACGGTCATGCCCGGCCTGATCGGCCGTCTCGCCCGCCGCGCCCCGGGCATGAAGATACTCGCCACCCCCAGCCGGCGCCGTGACGCTCTGGAGGCTCTCACCGACCGGTCGGTGGATATGGCCATCGGGTTTTTCGTCCGCCACGGCAACGCCTTTGTCGACGATCCGCTGTTCCAGGAAGGCTTTCGGGTCGTCGTGCGCCGTGATCATCCGGTGATCGCGCAGGAGCTGTCGATCGACCGGTACCTGGAGGTCGACCATCTGATCGTATCCCCGGGAGGTGACCTCAGAGGCGTGGTCGACGACGTCCTGGAGTCAACCGGACGTGCGCGACGGGTCAGCGTGTCCCTGCCTCTGTTTCTTCCCGCCCTCGCCGCGGTGGCCGGGAGCGATCTGGTGGCCACGCTCCCGATCCGTCTCGTGCGCCGATTCGCGGCGGCGTTCGGACTCGCCGATTTCGATACTCCGGTACCGATCGACGGCTTTACAGTGTCCGCGCTTCGCCACCGGCGCGACGCCGCAAACCCCCTTCACGACTGGCTGGTGGATGAACTCAGGGCCTCTGTCGCGCCGTAGGACGGGTTCGGCTCGCTCACCATCAGGCGTATCGCGACGGGCTTGAGCCGCCCGCGGACAGTCTGCGGCGGGTGAGAGCGGAACTCCGCCAGGGCTTCGGCGCCCCCGAGGTCCGCGGCCCGCTGCCACAACGCCTCGCTCACGATCACATCACTGTCCAGCTCTCGGGTCAGACGTTCCAAGCGCGAAGCCACGTTGACGGCATCGCCGATCGCTGTGAAATCGAGCTGCTGATCGCCTCCGGCGTTACCGCTCACCACCGGGCCGTAATGGGCGCCGATCCCAAGATGAATCTCAACCTGGCCAGCCTGTCGTCGCTCCGCATTCCAGCTGTCCATAGCCGCCAGAAGCCGCCGAATCGCGTTCACCGCAGCCCAGGCATCATCGCCCCTCGGCCGCGGCACGCCGAACAACGCCATCGCTCCATCGCCGGTGAACTTGTCCAGGGTGCCCGTCTCGGCGAACACGGCGTCCGCAATCAGGCCATGGAGGCGGCGCAGAAGAGCGATGGTGTCCTGGGGCGAGAGCGTCTCGGCGATGCCGGAGAACCCCCTGACATCGATAAAGATGACGGCAGCGTCGGTCGCCTTCGCCTCGTCGAGCGTCCCGCGATCGCGGGTGATCTCGTCGACCACGCCGGGCGAGAAATAGCGCGCCAGAGCGGCCCGGTCCGACGCCGAGCGGGCCTCACGGGCGACCAGACCGCGCGCCCGCTGAACGAGCGCAGCGACGATCCCAGCGACCACCAGGAGGACGATCGCATTCTGTCGGCTCTGAACATCGTCGACATAGAACAGGTCGGTGTAGACCATCAGCGCTTCGGGGCTGTTGAAGGCGGGCGGATTCGGGAGGTCGCGCATGCGAAACGCACCTTCGGTGCGGGCGATCCACTCGGTTGCCGCCAACCAGATACCGGCAGCACAGAGACCGGTCCAAACAGTAACGACCGGAGAGGTGAAAAGGCCGGTCATGGCGATCAGGATGAAGAAGAACACGACGCTGCCGAGCTTCAGCATCAACGGATAGGGGGGTGCCGTCTCAAGCAGCGGATTCGGCAGCAGGGTCGCGAGGGCGACGATCAGAACGTCGAGCGACAGCAGGGCGAACAGCATCCACAGACGGCGGGGCTCGGCGCGCAGCATCCGCCATTGCACGGCCCCGGACACCAGAAACGCGATGCAGAGAGCAACCGTCCACGCAACCTCCAGGCGTGGGAACTGGATCACCAGCCAGAGGATGATCACGCCGAGCGCCGCGCTGCGCGCCCGAATCGCCAGCGCAAGCCCTTCCTGTTCAGCCCGGCGAAACGCCAGCCGCAGTGCCGGATCATTGCTCCGGCGCCTGCCGATCAGCTTGATCCCTTGTAACCACCGAATCATCTGGCGCCCTTCTGCCCCGAGTTCATGGCGCGTCAAGCCGGGCATGAAACTGCCCCGAGACCGGTATTGGTCAATGCCGCGCAGCACGGGTCGACGGCACCCGGAGGCCCCAAGCATCGGGCGATGCACAAAATATGGTCGCGAAACGGTCGTCGCGAATATAATCACCCCTGAACAGCAAGGCCTGCCCACCAGAAGGGTGCGCATCTTCGGACTTGGACAGGCAAGAATGAGGGGGGCCGGAATATGATGAGGAACATGTCGGCGAAGCTGCTGGCGCTTGTGGTTTTCATGGCGGCGGCCTTGTGCGCCTTCGCCGGATATGCCGTCCACTCGGTGGCGACGGTGGGCAAACAGGTGGCGCAGATCACGTCGCTTTAAACGCCGATTTCACAGATCACAGCCAAGATCGTCGAATATCAGCTTCAGCAGGAACTTGCCCTGCACGTCTCGATCTCGGTCTCCAGTCGGGGCCGCCATCGGGATCTGGCGCCGGTCTATATGGAGAAGGTAACCGAATTCTCCGCCAAGGTTGACGCCGAGCTCGAGAAAATCGACGCGCTGCTCGCGACCGCTACCGACAGCAGCAGCGGCAATGCCGAGAAGTACGCCAATCTCCAGGCAATCCTCGAGACCATCAAAGAGGATCGCAACAAGATGACCGAGGCCTCGACATCGGTCGGCAAGAAAATGAACGCCCTCATCAAGGCCGCCGGCGCCCGCATTCCCCGGCTCTCGGCCCTCGGCACGAACATGGACAAGATCGAGGTGATCCAGGCCGAGCTGCTGGTGAAGGTTGAGCAGCTCCTCGCCGAGGTCGACGCGCTGACGCTCGAGTCCCTCAGTTCAATCGAGGCGGCAGAAGAACGTGCCATTCGCGACCTCGCCATCGCCGCCGTCGTGACCGTCGCGTTCTCCCTGATCGTCGGAATCGCCTTGTCCCTGCGGATCCGCCGGCGTCTGGACGACGCGGTGGAGACCGTCGACCAGTTCGCCGAAGGCGACCTGACCGTTGCGGTGTCGGATGGCGGGTCAAATGACGAAATCGGCCGGGTGCTGAGCGCCATCGGTCGAATGCAGCACAATCTGCGCGACATGCTCGGCACGATCCGCACCGTCTCGGACGGAATCAACAGCGGCAGTGGCGAGCTGCGCCAGACTGCCGGGCAGGTCTCGGACGGCGTCAACAACCAGGCCACGAGCATCCAGCAGACCTCGGCGGCCATGGAAGAGATGACCGCCGGTATTCGCCAGAACGCCAAGAACGCCGAGGAAACCGAGAAGGTCTCCGAGCGTCTGTCCGGCGAAGCGGCCCGCTGCGCCGATGCGATGGGGCAGACCGCGGCCGCGATGAAGGACATCTCGGACAAGATCCTGGTGGTCGAGGAAATCACGCGAAAGATCGAACTGCTTGCGCTTAACGCGTCGGTCGAGCCGGCCCGCGCCGGCGAGCATGGTCGCGGGTTCGCCGTGGTGGCATCCGAAGTGTCCCAGCTTGCCGAAAATAACTAAGCAGGCGGCAAGTGAAATCCAGGATGCGTCGGCTGATGGTCGGGAAGCCGCGGAGAACACCAACAGGCTGCTCAACAACCTGCTGCCCGAGATCACCCGCGCCAAGGATCTCGTTCAGGGCATCAGTGCCGCGAGCGAAGAACAGTCGGTGGGCGCGGATGAAATCAACGTCGCGATCCATCGTCTGAACACCGTCATCCAGCAGAATGCCGCGACGGCCCAGCAGCTGACGTCGACATCCGGGGCCCTTGCGTCCCGCGGTCGCGAGCTGCACCAGTCGGTTTCCCGCTTCAAGTTGAACGGGTCTGCTGCGGCGGCCGTCGCACTGGAGATGGAGGACGACGCCTATTCGGCAGCCGCGGTCAGAGGCGACGAGGCGGACGATCCGGACGCCGACGACCGGATAACGTCGGGCGACTTCGGGAAGTACTGACGTGATCGGCAAGGAGCTGGCGCGGTTTCGCCAGCTCGCCCACAGCGAATTCGGGTTCGTCCTGCCGCAGGACGCAGAGAGTTTCCTGGGCTCTCGGCTGCGGGCAATGATCGCCGACCCGGCATTCGGATCCCTGGAGACGTTGCTGCACGCTGCTTGCGGCAACAATCGAAAGGATCTGATGCTGGCGATCATCGAGAAGCTGTCGACCAACCACAGCTACTTCTATCGCGAGCCGGCGCACTTCGATTTCCTGACATCGGTTGCCCTTCCCGAGATCGAAACCCGGTTGCGGCGCGAAGGAGCCCGTGATCTGCGGGTATGGAGCGCGGCCGCCGCCGCCGGAGAGGAAGCCTATTCGATCGCCATGGCGATGCGCATGTTCTTCGGCCCGCACTATCAGGATCTGGATGCCGGCGTGCTCGCCACGGACATCGCCAAGAACGCCCTGCTTCAGGGGGTGAAGGGCGTTTACGACGAAGATGCTTTCCGCCATGTCCCCGCAGATTGGCGCGCTCGTTTCGTCGAGCCGGCGGCCCCGGGGCGACTGCGGGTCGTCAAACAACTGCGCGACGACGTGCTGTTCCGATAGCTGAATCTCAATGGCGCGCTCGACGCCCTTCAAGGCGGGTTCCACATCATCTTCTGTCGCAACGTCATGATCTACTTCGACGAGGCGACGCGCGACAGGCTGGTCGACGAACTGACCCGTCTGCTGGCGCCCGGCGGATACCTGTTCATCGGGCACACCGACAACGCCGACCACGCACGCCGCCATCTGGAGCAGGCGCAAACGGCCATCTTTCGGAAACGGAACCGGTAATGGATCAGCCTCCTACCGTCCTGGCGATCGCCGACGATCCGCTGCTGCGCAAGGCGATCTCGGAGGTCCTGACAACCGCGCCCTTGAGCCTGCGGATCGAGCCTGTGTCGCCCGCCCGAGCGAGCCGCGAACGGATCTCCGCGGCTGACATCGTCGTATTGCTGGCCCGCGACGGGGACGCGGCGACAGTTCAACGAGTGGGCCCGCTGATCGACGGGGTTGGTCGCCCGGTCATCCTGGTCGCGGTCGGAAGTGGCGGCCTGTCGACGCCGATCGCCGGAATACTGGATGTTCCTGATGCGTTGATCGTGACGATCCGGGATCTGGACATCCGCGGAGAGCTGGAACGTGCGGGGCCCGCACTGGCGCGCGCCCTCAACCATGCGGAGACGCTGATCGGCACAATCGACCCGCGCGGCACCAACGATCTCCAGACGAACGAACCGACCGCCTCCCCGCCGCCGAGCCTCCTGCCCTACACCGGCACTGTGATCTGCATCGGAGCGTCGACAGGGGGGACGGAGGCGCTGGTCACGATCCTGGCCGAACTGCCGCCGACCACCCCTCCCATCGTCATCGTCCAGCATATGCCTGACGACTACGTGCAGGGCTTCGCCGCCCGCCTGGCGCGCTCCAGCACGCTGGACGTTGAAACGGCAAACGACCGCCTGCCGCTGCGCCGGGGTCTGGCCGTGGTCGCGCCGGGCGGACGGCAGCTCCGCCTGTTCAAGGATGCCGGGGGGATCTGGACGGTGGCCGGAGAGGCCGACCGCATTGGCGGCCATTGCCCGGCGGTTGATGTCCTTATGGAGTCGGCGGCGGCCGAACTCGGAAACCGGGCCATCGGCATCATCCTTACCGGCATGGGGCGAGACGGCGCAGACGGCCTGCTCGCCATGCGCCGTGCCGGGGCGCGTACCGTCGCCCAGGACGAAGGCACCTGTGTCGTTTATGGCATGCCGAAGGCGGCGGCCGAGAACGGCGGTGCCAGCCGGGTGCTACCCCTGGACAAGATCGCCGATTGGATTGCCGGCCAGGCTGTCCGAGCCACCGACTGACGCCGGGTAAGTCCTGACGACGTCTTTCAATCCTCAATAGAAATCTGGATAGAGCGTATATCTGTATGCGTGTTGACTCGCCGGTCTCTCGCCAGATGTGAGCCACATTTTGCGTTTTGTTTACCCAATCGCGTTAAGGGTCCCCTATGGTCAGGGAAGGGGATCCAGAAAAATGAGCCAACGCGAGAGTGCCGAAGACCTTGGTATGGGGTCGGTCACCGGCTTTGGAATCGCCGACAACGCATCACGGAACGGGGGCAGAGCAGGCGTGATGGTACCCGATCGGGTCACAATCATGCTTGTCACGATGATCGTGCTCGCGGTCATCAGTCAGTTCTTCCGGTCATCCAATGGAGTTGTCGCCCCAATCCTGATGGAGGAACTGACCATCGACGCAGCCGCGATCGGGCTGTCGTCCGGGGCGTTCTTCGTCATCTTCGCCGTGCTGCAGATCCCCATCGGTGTTCTCTTCGATCGTTACGGTGCGCGGACCGTCGTGTCGTCGATGCTGATTTTCGCCGTGCTCGGGTCGGTCCTCTTCGCGCTCGCTGAAAGCGCCGAGGTTCTGGTCGCCGGCCGATTCCTGATCGGCCTCGGTTTCGCCGGCGGCATGGTCGGCTCGCTGGTGATCCTGTCACGCTGGCACAGCCCCTCGGATTTCACGCGCAAGATGGCCATCCTGTTCGCGGCGGCCAACCTGGGCAGCCTGTTCGCAACCTCGCCGCTGGCGGCCGCAACGGATTCCATTGGTTGGCGCGCCACGTTCCTGGTCCTCGCCGTTGCGACCGCGTTGGTCGGCATGGCGTTCTACCTTCTGGTCAAGGACGCACCGGCCGGTGCGGATGTCAGCAAGCAGGACAAGCAGACATTCGGCGAGTCGATCCGGGGGGTCGGCAAGGTCTTCAAGGTTCCCGGCGTGCTGTGCGTCATGCCCATGATCGGCCTCGGCTACGCCTCGATCGTTACGATCATCGGTCTTTGGGGCGCACCGTATCTGGAAGAGGTTCACGGTCTCGAAAGCCTCGATCAGGGCAATCTGCTGGCGATCATGGCGATCGCGTTCGTGGTCGGTACACTCGCCTACGGGCCGATCCAGCGTCAGGTCGGCAGTTTCCGCCGCATCGTATTCGTGGGTGGCGGTCTGTCCGCCCTGCTGATGATCGCGCTGGCGCTGGTTGCGCATCTCGACCTGATGATCACGTTGCCGCTGCTGGTCGTCGTCTGCTTCATCGGCGCGTTCAGTGTGGTCCTGATGGGTCACGGCATTTCCCTGATCCCGTCCGAGCTCGTCGGCCGCGGAACCACCACCCTGAACGGCGTCCTGATGGGCGGAACGGCGATCCTGCAGATCGCCAGCGGTGTGGTCGTCGAAGGGGCGCAAGACTTCTTCGGCACCCCGGCCTCCGGATACGCAGCATTCTTTGCCGGCCTCGGCGTGCTTATGCTGCTGGCGACCGCGCTGTACATGCGTGCACCGGAGCCCGCGCCGAAAGGCAGCTAGGACACAGTCTCGTCCAAGCGCACGGCGGGTGGCGTGCCACCCACAGCAACTGAATGAGTTTAGACACCTGGAGATACGGTAACATGATCAAGGTTCGTGACTTCTGGATGGCCGTCGTCTCGATGACGGCAGCTTCCTTCATGGTCGGCAGTGCCGCCCTTGCCGATCATCTCGAGAAGCCCGCGGGCAAGGTTCTGCTGACCGTGACCGGCGACGTCGAGGCCCATAACAACGGCGACAAGGCCGTGTTCGATCTCGCCATGCTGGAGAAGTATGGCCGCACGGAGATCGAGACCACGACGGCCTGGACCGAAGGCGTCCACCGGTTCGAAGGCATCCTGATCAGCACGCTGATGGATGAGGTTGGCGCCATCGGAACCACCGCCGAGGTGATCGCCCTTAACGACTACAAGGTCGACATCCCGGTCGGCGACTTCACCGACTATCCGGTGATCCTGGCCTACCGGATGGACGGCGAACGTCTGCGCATCCGCGACAAGGGGCCACTCTGGGTGATCTACCCCCAGGACGACCATCCGGAGCTGAAGAACAAGGATACCCAGGCCAAATGGGTCTGGCAGGTGAAGGAAATCCGGTTCAAGTAAACAGCCCTACCAATTCCGGGCCCGCCAACCGAGCGACTAGGCGCAGTCTAAGATGAGTTCGTTTCGTGATCTGAAATGGTTCCTGATCCGCCACGGCGCGTTACTGTTGGTGCTGGTGTGCAGTCTGACGGCGGTGTTCTTCGTCTTCCAGGGCCTGATCCAGCAGCGCGAACTGGTGGAGAAGGAAAGCCGGATCAACATCTGGTTGCTGGCCCAGACGGAGATCGAGTTCATCCGGTTCTCGGAATCACTCAAAGACTTCGAACTCGACCCCGGGCCGGATACCGCACAGGAGGCCCGGGACCGCTTCGAGATCTTCTGGAGCCGGCTGCCCCCGCTGCTCGAGGGCAAGCAGACCGAGGACTTGCGCGCCATCGAAGGTCTGGTTCCGATCACCCGCGGGATGATCCGGAAGCTGACAGAACTCGAACCGGAGATGCAGTTCCTGGAGACCCTCTCCGCTGCCGATCTGCAGGCGGTCGAGACCAAGCTCGACCGTATTCGCGGCCCGGTCCACGATCTGGTGCGCCGCGCCCTGCTGTTTGAAACCGAAGAAGTCAGCCAGGCCCGCGATCGCCACGAGGAGCTGTATCAGCGGTTGCTGGCGCTGTTTGCGCTGATCTTGGCGGGCAGCGCAGCGATCCTGGTTCTTCTGTTCCTTCAGATCGTCAAGACCAACCGGGCGATCGGCGAGAAGGAGAAGGCGGCGGCCGAAGCGATTGCCGCGCGCAAGGAACTCGAACTTGCGATCAACAGCATCTCCGAAGGCTTCATCATCTACGATCAGGATGATCGGGTCGAACTGTTCAACCAGCGATATGTCGATCTGCATCCGATGCAGGCCGAGGACCTGAAGGTCGGCGTCAGCTTCCAGGACCTTCTTCGCAGCTCTGTGCGCAATGGCGGGGTCGTCAAGGCTGAGGACGAGATCGAAGACTGGATCGCCTCGATCATGGAGAAGCGGCGCGCCGCTGTCGAGACCACGTTCGAGAGCCGGATCGAGAACGGAGTCTGGCAGCGGATCAGCGAACGCTGGACGAGCGACGGCCGCCTGGTCGGTGTCCACACCGACATTACCGAGCTGAAGGAGCGCGAGGAGGTCGTCCAGCGGCAGGCCGAACTGCTGCAGACCACGCTCGACAACATGAACCACGGGATCGCGGTGTTCGACAGCGAGATGCAGTTGACGCTGTTTAACCACCGCTATCTTGAGATCAATGGATATCCTGAAGAGCTTATGGAATCGCCAAGGACCTACCGCGAAATGGCGACTTTCGCAGCCCGCCGTGGCGACATGGGTCCCGGCGATCCGGACGCCCTTGTCGATCAGATGGAGGCCGGAATCCGCCAGCTGCAGCGGACACCGTCCGGAAGCTGGCGCCACACCCGCACCCTGACCGACAAGCGCGTTGTCGAAAGCATCGTCACCGCCCTGCCCGCCGGCGGGTTCGTTAAGACCTACGAGGACATCAGCGAGCGCGTTGCCTCCGAGGCGGAACGGACACGCTTGACGGAGATGTACCATTCCGCGCAGCGCACCCAGGCGCTGGGTACACTGGCCGGCGGCATGGCCCACGACTTCAACAACATCATCGGCAGTATCATTGCCAACTGCTCGCTGCTGATCGCCGAAGCGCCGCGCTCAAAAATGGACCGCGACCGGCTTGACCAGATCGTCGCGTCGGGCACCCGCGCGCGCGACCTGGTTCGCCAGATCCTGACCTTCAGCCGCAATGCCGGCTCGAACCGGCGCGCCGTCGACCTCGGCTACATTGTCCGCGACAGCCTGAGATCCCTGCAGGATGAACTGCCGAATGGCGTGACCCTGCAGTTGGGCAACGTCGACGCCTGCACGATCGACGGCGACTCGACGCAGATCCACCAGGTCATCATGAACGCCTGCGTGAATGCCGCGGATGCCATCGGCCGTAACGAGTCGGGGCAGATTTCCGTGTCGCTGCAACTGGTCGACATCCAGGGACCCGACGATCCCTCGATCACGTCCTACGGCGATTCGCTGCGTCAGAACGCCCGCGTCGTGCGGGGTCAGACCGGGCGGCTTGAGCGCGGACGTTTTGCGCGGGTCAGTGTCACCGACACCGGGACCGGCATCCCCGAAGAGATCATGCCCAGGATCTTCGAGCCTTTCTACACGACCAAGGAAGTTGGAGAGGCCAACGGCCTGGGGCTCGCCGCCGTTCAGGGGATCATGCGCAATCACGACGGCGCCATCCTGGTCGAAAGCCTGGACGGGATCGGAACCCGGTTCGACTTCTACTTCCCGGTGCTCGACGCCCCGGCCCTTGTCGTCAGCAAGAGCCCGAAGAGCTCGCGGACGTCGCTCGGCAGCGAACGGCTGCTGCTGGTCGACGACGACCGGATGCTGCTGTCGGCCACCCGCGACGTCCTGATGCGGCTTGGCTACACGGTCGAAGCCCATGCCGAGCCGCATCTGGCGCTGGAATCGTTCAAAGCCGACCCCGGCGTCTGGGATCTCGTCATCACCGACCGGTCGATGCCGAAGATGGACGGCGAGGAGTTCGCCGCCGCCATCAAGACGATCCGGCCGGAACTGCCGGTACTGATGCTGAGCGGATTTGTCTCCGCCGAGGAAATCGATCGGCTGAAAGAAGTCGGGATCTGCAACATCGTCGCCAAGCCGGTCTTCCCGGATGAGCTTTCGGCCGCTGTCCGCAATGCGCTGGGTGACGGTGACGAGAGGGCCCATCGGGTGGCGGAACTGGTCGACTAAGCCGTTGATATGGCTTTTCATGTAAGTTTGAAGTTGTTTTTCTTTGAATTGTATTTTTTCATGAACGCTGAAACGGGTGCAAATAAAGGGGCTAAAACGGCCGAAGGCGGACAGAACGCTGCCTGGGTGCAGAACAACTAGGGGGTCCGAAATGAAGATCGTTCTAGTCGATGACGATCAAGACCTGCGAGGCGCACTCGCCCAGATCCTCGAGCGTTCGGGTCATGAGGTGCGGACAGCTGCGTGCGGGGCGGAAGCCATTCGAGAGGTCCAGAACTGGCATCCCGAGGTTGTGGTTTGCGACATGATCATGCCCCAGTCGGAGGGTTTTGAGGTTCTCCGAAGCGTACGCAAAGCCGCCCCATCAGTTGCTTTCATCATGATGTCCGGCGCGACCGGCGACCTTCAGGACCAGTTGCGCGTGGCGCCGTTGCTCGGCGCCGATGCCGTCCTGCGCAAACCGTTCGATCCCACCGACCTTCTTTCGCTGATCGACACCGACCAATCCGCGCAACAACCTGCCGCTTTCGCCGACTGCCGGGCCTGAAGCACGCAGTCCCTTCGGGATAGGCGGGGGTTTGTGTCGGGGAGGACCCCACCCCCGGGGGTCGAAATGTGGGCCAAATGGACCTCGGGGGGCCTGGGGGATAGGGGGGAAATCCTAGTTGGCCGCCGCGGATGATCCTGCCTGAGAAATCAGTGGGTTATCTCAAACTTAGGTCCGGTCCGGTATTAACGGACAACGAATGTCCCCCATTGGAGAGCTAAGGGGGTTCCTAATAGGGATACCTATAGGGATACCTATGGGAGACACCTAATAGGGTTATTAAGATATTGAGATACCTATAGGGACCCCAATGGGTCACCACGAGGACCCCACCAGTCGACCACAGGGACCCCACAGGGGCCTCACAGGGCGACCACAGGGGCCCATTGGGGTCCAGGGTCTGGGGGATATCCCCATCACACCCCACCCCACATGGGCCACCGTGTAGGCCCGGTCGGTTCCCCATGGGCCGCCACTACGAGACCACCACCGCCACCGATGTGTCCTCAGGAGAACCTATCATGACCTGTCTGACCAACAGCGAGACCGCTGAGGGGGCCGCCAACGCGGCACTCGATAAGGCCCTACCCGCCCGAGCCCGCCTCCCTGTTCGCTCCATACAGGGGGCAATAGGGGCTGTGGGGCCGGTGGGGTCTCCTACCTCGGCGTTGACGAAAAAAATTTCATGGCGCCTTTATAAATGCGAAATCCGCTACTTACCTATACGCTGTCGACGGGGCGAACACCCAGAGACCACGGCCTAGGGATCGGGCCACGGCATATAGAACGATCCCCGGACACCCTGGGGTGAGGCTCGAACGGCTGTCGTAGTGCGTGACATCGCACTACGACGGAAGCGACGGGGCAGCGTCAGGGTGGTCGTATCGCGGACCAATCGGCGCAGCCGGTGACGCCGCGATCTGGTGACGTCAATAAGAACCCCTTGGATCGCCCAGGGGGTTCTCATGGACGCCACACGAACCTAACACTAGGAGAGAGACATTAAACGCAAATCCAACACCCGCGACTACCGGATCACCGAAGACATCATGATCGCCTATCTGGACAAGAAGCGGGAACTGGATAACACCCCCCCGCGGATCATCGCTTACCGCGACGGTGCGGTGGCCTACGCCGCGGCCTAACATGGCGGTCGGTGGTAAGCCGCGGCCGGTGCCTCGGCGCTTCCCTCTAAACCACCCGTATAGGAAACCCAGCCCGGTCCCGGGGGATCTCTGGCGACCGACGTGGTTGGTAGACGAGATTATCCGTATAGCGGAAAAAACCAAAACCAAGGAGGAGTAACACCCAGATATCCAATATAGACCGCTGGGGTCTGTAGCTTTAGGATTAGAGAAACCCGATGTAAGGGAGGTATGAGGAGATGGCGAGTAAGACTCACAGATCCACGCACACTGCCCGGAAGCTGAGAAAGGCGATCGGTATTTACCTTCAAAGGCTACGGCAGCAGGCGGGCTTCACCCAACTCCAGGTAGCGGAGCAGATGGGCTACCAGTATTTCACCTTCGTCGCTCAGATTGAGCACGGCCGGTCCCGGGTACCCCCGGATGACTGGACCTCTTGGGCGGTCCTCTACAAACAGGACCCCCAGACCTTCTCGAGAAGGCTCTTGATGCACTACGACCCGCATGTCTATAAGGCGTGCTTCAGTCAGGGGGCATCGGGGAATGACGACGAGAGTAGCTAAACCCACCACCCTGATAAGTACGAGAAGGGCGGCATGAGTATCTACAGACGCGGGCGCATCTTCCACTACGATTTCGAGGAGGGGGCCGGCGGTACTGGGGGTCGACTAAGGAGACCAGCCGCCGCGCGGCGGAGATGGTGGTCAACGCCAAGCGGGTCGAACTCAGGACCCGCGCGGCTGCCGAGGGGGGCCGTGAGGAGGGCACGCTCGTAAAGACCCTTAAGGAGGTCGTTGACCTCTACGAGAAGGAGATCATGCCGACCCGCCGGAGCGACGCCCCCTACTACTCCCACCGACGAGCGATGAGGTACCTGGGGGAGGGCGCCCCGTTCCACGAACTGACTCGCCCCGCGTTAAACCGCATGTCTGCCGACCTGCAGAAGCGGGGGGTGCCCCCGAACACAATCCGCGTCGATCTCGCCCGGATCACCGCCCTCCAGAACTTCATCAAGAACTATCACCCCCACATCCGGCTCCCCTCGACCCGGGGCAAGCTGAACCGCCCAAAGGCCACCCGGAAGATCAGGGTGCTGCGGTCCACTGAGGAGGAGCGGGCGCTGTTCTCCGCCCTACAGGGAGCGAACGCCCCCCGATCCGCTCGGCTGGCCGCGGTCCTGCTGGACACCGGTCTTCGGGTGGGGGAGGCGGTTAAACTCACCTGGGACTGCGTCTACTGGGATGAAAAGATGCTTCGGGTATACTGGGATAAGACGGAGACCACCACCTCGGTCCCCCTCACTGATCGGGCCCTGGAGGCCCTCAACGAGGCCCGGGCGTCCGTCCCCCAGTCCTGCCCCTGGATCTTCCCCCTGGAGGACCTGTCGGGACCAATGAGTCGACAGGACAGCACCTTGAGGGGGGCTATAGAGGCCGCCGGCCTGAACGATGACCATCTGGTTCGCCGGTTTGGGAAGTTCACGCCGCACTCGTTCCGACACACCTACGCCACCCGCCTGATCCGGGCGGGGGTCAACCCGGTGGTGGTTCAGCGTCTGATGGGGCACTCCACCATCCAGACCACCATGATATACGTACACCTCTTCGAGGAAGACGGGGTGGACGCGGCGCGGGCCGCCCTGAACGCCCTGAGTCGACAGAACACAGAGAGCCCCGACACGGCTCCCAACATGCCCCACACAACAAACCGTCCGGGGGGGTTAGGTGGACTGCAAAAGGGGGGACGGATCGGGGTTGGGACATATCCCATCCCCATTTCGACCAGAACTGGTGTGATCAGGTTCTGGGCCGCGGCCTCCAGCGCGCCCGACAGGGACGCGGTGTCGCAGGGATGGACGACCACCGTCGGGACCGGCGGTATACTGGCGCACCGGGCGATCAGGCGGTCGTATTTCTCACCCCGGACCTGGTTTGTCGGTTCGGCATCCATGGCTTGGGGGCTCCTGTCTGCGTTCGGCCGGCCAAGTTGAGCTTCCATTATCTCATGCCGTTCAGCGCGATGGTGCACGCAATCGCCGCGGCCGTTCAGAAAGGGCTCACGTGACGCCCGGCTCGACGCCCGGCTTGACGCGGGCGGCGTTCTCGCCAATACCCGCGCCATGATCAGCGTCTTGCGTATCTTCTACAGCGCGCCAGGCACGAACCCCTGGCTCGTGCTCGGGTGTCTCCTGCTGGCCGGGCTGGCGGAGGGTGTCGGCCTTGCCACGCTGCTGCCTTTACTGTCGCTCGCCATCGGGGAGAGCGGCGGCGAGACAACCTCGGCGATTTCCGAGGCGGTTCGCGGCGCGCTCGCCCAGGTTGGGCTGAACCCGGGTTTGGGCCAGCTGCTGGCGCTGGTGGTCGGCGGCATCGTGCTGAAATGCCTGCTGACCCTGGCCGCCATGCGCTACGTCGGACGTGCCATGGCCGATGTCGCCACCGGTCTGCGCGCGGACCTGATCACCAGCCTGCTGGCGGCGCGCTGGGCGTTCTTCACCGGCCAGCCGCTGGGCCGGGTTGCCAACGCGGTCAGCGTCGACGCGACCCGGGCCGGCCGGGCCTACCTCATGGCCGCCAATTTCCAGGTGCACCTCATCCAGACCGGCATCTACGCCGTGGTTGCCGCCCTGGTGTCCTGGAAGCTGGCCCTGGTGGCCCTGGCGATCGGCGGCAGCATCGCGCTTATCCTGCATTTCCTCGTTCGGATCAGCCGAAAGGCCGGCCGCCAGCAGGTCCGGCGGACCTCCGAGCTGGTGGTCTACCTCACCGATGCGCTCGGCAACGTCAAACCGTTGAAGGCGATGGCCAAGTCGGGCCATTTCGCCGGCCTGTTCGCGCGCAAAATCCAGCAGCTCAACAAGGCGCTGCTGCGCCAGGTCTTCAGCCAGCACGCGTTGAAGAACCTGGAAGAGATGCTGGTGGCGATCATCATCGGCGCCGGGTTCTACGCGGCCATGGTTCATTGGGAGCTGGCCCTGTCCCAACTGCTGGTGATGGGGCTGCTGTTGCTGCGGTCGGTGTCCAGCGTCGGCAAGGTTCAGCGCCAGCTCCAGAAGGCGGTTCAGTCCGAGGCGGCGTTCTGGTCTCTGCACCGGCTCATCGGCGAGGTGCGTGAGGCGCACGAGCATCGTCCCGGGAAGCGGCAGCCCAGCCTGGACCAGGCCTGCACCGTCGACGGCGTCTCGTTCTCATTTGATGGCCGGCCGGTACTCTCCGATATCGACCTGACGATTCCTGCCGGTGGCCTGACGGTCATCACCGGAACATCGGGCGTGGGCAAAACGACCCTGACGGATCTGGTGCTCGGTCTGCACGAGCCGACCGGCGGGCGGATCCTGCTGGATGGCGTTCCGCTCACCGAGATCGATGTGACCGCGTGGCGCGGCCTGGTGGGCTATGTGCCCCAGGACCCGGTCCTGTTCCACGACACGGTGCTTGCCAACGTCACCCTCGGCGATCCGCGCATCGACACCGAGGCGGCGCGCCGCGTCCTGGCATCCGCCGGTATTCTCGACACGGTCGACGCTCTGCCGGACGGGCTGGACAGCTTTGTCGGCGAACGCGGAGCAAAGCTGTCCGGGGGGCAGCGCCAGCGCATCGCACTCGCCCGCGCCCTGGCGGGCCATCCCAAGCTGCTGATTCTGGATGAGGTGACGAGCGCGCTCGATCCCGAGACCGAACGCTCCATCTGTCGCAACATTCAGGCGCTCGGCGACGACATCACGGTTCTCGCGGTCACCCACAGCGACGCCTGGGTCGATATCGCCGACCGCACCTACCGGCTCGATCAGGACGGTGCTCATCTGCTGACCGCCGACGAACGTCGGCGCGCCTGAGCCCGGACCTCTAGAGCAGGTCCGTGTCAGATGGAATCGCTTTCGGCGGTCCATCTGACCGGTGAATCTGCTCTAGTTCTACGATTTAGAACGGATTCACACGTTATGACGGAAACCACAGTGTTTCCGTCATAACGTGATCCGATCTAGCCTTCGAAGACTCGGTCCTGCTTGCCGAACCGGCCTTTGAGCTGGGCGCACAGCCGCCACTTGATCCCGGGATTGCGTGCCGCCGCACGCTCCAACTGCTCGCGCCACCACTCCGGCGGCTGAATGGTGCAGTGCGCGTTCTGCCCGTCCGGCAGGATCTTCTTGGCCGGGTAGCAGGCGGCGACCACGTACACGAACGACCCCGCATGACCGAAGATGCCATCCAGCACCCAGGGGATGTCTTCCTCGGGGATGTGTTCCAGAACGTCCGTGCTGATCACCCCGTCGAACTTGCCTTCAGGCGGTGCCGAGAACGGCTCGTAGCCGGGGTCATAGCAGGTCACCCGGGTCTGCCCCCAGTCCGGCAGGGCGCGGATCCGCGATCCGTCCGGCTCATCGGGATAGGGTTTGTAGAACAGACCCTTGCCGGCGCCGTAGTCGAGCACGGTCTTGCCGTCGGCGTGGCGGATCATGTCGGCGATCGGCGCGATGTGGTCGCGCAGGGATTTACCTGAAAAAACCTTCTCCGGCGGACGGCCGGTGTCCGGCGACCCCTCCTCGTGCATGACCTTGTAGAGCTCAAGCAGATGGAGGTAACCGGCGCTCGGCTGTTCGGCGGTGAACCGGGTGAACCCGGCGGCATCTGCGGCCGCTTCCAGCTCGAACCAGATGTTGCCGTTGGTGTTGTCCCGGTAACGCAACTGCTTGGGAAACGGCCGCCAGGGCTGCTTCTGCAGCGTCGTGTAGTGCAGGAGCTTCGACACCCCCGGCTGATACTCGTGGTCGCGGGCGTTCCAGACCCCCGGCAGCGGTCCCCACATCCCGTCGACGGCCTGGACCTTGTCGCGGAAGAACTTGTGACGCTCGCCGCGTTCGGCGTCGCCGCGGTGCCAGATCGCTGCCATGCGCGCGCAGTCCAGCAGCATCACGGAGGTTTCGCGCTCGGTGATGCAGAGCTGGCCGCAGCCGCCCATGTCCATGTCGAACAGTTCGGCCGGATCGGACAGGTAGATCTGGTCGACATCGTTGTAGATCGCCCGACCCTCGCCCCCAGCGAGTTCGGGAATCGCATAGCGGTAGTTCGTGAAACCGGTTTTCCAGCGCGACCGGTCGAACCCTTTCAGGTTCTTCATCAGGTAGATCTCGTAGCGGCGCGCCGGATTGCGCACCTGGCGGATCGACCATACGAAGACCCGCTCGGCACGGTGCTGGGCGGTCTCGGTTCCGAGAAAGATGCGCACCGGCGGCAGCGGGCTCGGCTCGGTGCCCGGCTCAACGTCCAGCACGACCCGTTCGAGGGTCTCCCGCGTTCCCGGCGGCCGCGCGCGATTGAAGCTCAGCAGGTGCCCGATGCGCTTGTGATAGTACTTGGTCTTGAAACTCGGTTGAGCGGCGGTCAACAGCCTGACTTTCCTGTTCAGTTCGGGGCGAGGATTAGAGCAGAGCCGCGGCCTAGGCAAGGCTCGTCGCGCCAGGCCGGACTGCTCGGACTACGCTTGCCCGGCGGTCGGCGCTGCGGCCTCCCGGGGTCCGGTCGCCTGCGCATTGTGGGTGGCCCAGCGCGCGGCCAGGGCGTCGCTCAGGATCACCAGTTCGCCGCGATACTGGCTCAACGCCGTGACCAGCAGCTGGACTTCGGTGTCGATTCCATGCCCGGGGGAATAGGCGTTGGGCGTGACACTGTCACCCGGGTAGGCCCCGTCCGGGTGGCTGTAGAGATCGATGCCCGAGATCACCAGGCGATCCGGCTGCAGCGCGACCGCCGTGGCGATCATGGCGGCACCATTGGTCGGCCGGACGTCGCGCCACGGCGATCCGTACAGGAACAGACCGAAGCGTTCCGCCGTCGCATAGCGAACCCGCCCGGTCCAGGGCATCAGAAACCGGGTCAGGAGAAGCCGGGGTTCGGAGCGCAAGGTCTGAAGGCAGAAAATCGGGCCGCACAAGGCGGATACCGAAGCCTTCGTCCCGGTGAACACAACATCCGGACCCGTCAGAAAACCACGGCGCATCCAGACGTGTTTGACCCGAAACAGGCAGTCGAACCTTTGCGCCTCGACCAGGGGCCCTTCCGACGATGGGCCGTTGCCGAGGCACAGGATGGTCCGGGGATTGCCGAGCTCGCGGCGCAACTCCTCGATCGTGTCGATGCGCTGGACCTTGAAGGCCAGCAGTCGTCGCCAGAATGGTGAGTCCATGGTCGCCGCGACCAGCCGTTCCATCCGCTGTCGGTATGGCTTGCCGCGCCGGCGGGCCACTTTCTGGTCCTGGGTCAGCAACGGGTCGAGAACATCCAGAATGGATGGCGTCCAGGCTCCACGGTCGTCCGACAGCGTGCTGACCCGTTCGGCGGGCAGGCCCCGATCGATCGACAATTGGCGTTGTGCTTCCGTGGCGACGAAAGCGTGTTTCACGTGCTGGAGGTCGGATGGGTCAGACAGTGTTGCAGCGTCTTCGGCGCCGGACGTCGACGGAGGTGGGGTCAACAGGACGACCGGCGCCCCCCGGTGCTCGGCCGCCGCAATCAGGCTGCGGCCGACATGGTCGCGGGGACCCAGCAGCATCAGGCCGCGTACCCTGAGACCGACCATATAACGTCGCACGCAGACACCGATCGGCCAGGGCGGCGAGACGATCTGGGCGTCCGCGAACGTCTCCGACAACCATTGCCGGAGCGCAGGGTTCGGGGCGCTGACGAGCAGTTCCAGCCGGGGAAACCGCTCGCGCAGGGCGTTCAATGTCGGCCCGATCGCCTCGAACGCGTGCCGGTCGTTCCCATGGACCCAGAACTTGCGCGAAACGGATCCTGAAACCAGACCGAAGCGCTCAAGCCAGGCTGGATGTCCGACGTTCGAGGACGTCCGGGTCATCGTCGCTGCTCCGCCGCGGTCGGCAACAGGGCGCGAACCCGCCGGACAAGCGCGTCCTCTGTCGGGTCCTCGGGCCGCCCGGCGGCCATGATCCCGTCAGCCGCGGCGAAGAACGCCGCGCGGCCGATATCCACCATGCCATGGTGCAGAATGTCGAGGTTGCGGGGCGGTACCACCCACCCATTCTGGATCAGGGCCGTGCACCAGCGTCCAAGGACATCGCGACGGCTTTGGCTCAGGGCCAGAACGGCGCCCGACAACCGCGTCCGCCAGGAGGTCGGCTGAGGCTCTATCGGATAGATGAACAGCGGCTTCGCGGTCGCCGCCGCCTCCGCCAGCATGGACTCACTGTCGCCGGTCACCACCAGGATGTCGGCCTGGGCCAGATAGCCGAGATAGGGGTTGGCCGTCCTTTCGGCGCGCCAGCCATGGACCTCGGCCCCGGGAACGGCCTCTACGATGGCCTGTTCGGCCGCCGACCCGGTCCGCCGGCTGGTGACACAGGTGAGCGACCCTCCGGCATGATCGGCGAAGTTCTGGACGGCGACCGCCATCTCCCGGGCCGCCTGCGGTGTCAGCCTGTGGTGCGCGGTCGTGCCGCCGACCAGCAGGACTACCCGGGGCTGACCGGCGTTGGCGAGCACCTCCGGCCAGCGCTGCCGCGCCGCGTCCAGAGCAGCCACCGTCACCTGGGTTGGCGGCAGCAGGATCTGCTGCCGGTTCGGGTGGTCAGGAAACTGGAAATGCCGGCAGGTGACGGCAAGGTCGAAGTCGGCGGGCGCGTTGGCGCCCTTGCGCCCGAGTTGAACCAGTAGGGTCCTGCCACCGCTCTGGCGCTTGATCCACCGCGCGACGGGGGCAGACCGCCGGCCCATAGCAATCACCAGATCGGGCCAGGGGGCGGTCAGCGCGCCCGCGGTTCCTTTGTCGACGGCGAGCAGGCTGGCGCCCAGGATCCGATTGCTGATCCGGTTGAGCGGGGTAAACGCCAGCTCCTTGATCTCATATCGCCAGCCCAGCTTCTCGGCCAGACCGATGACCTGGGTACGATGGCCCGGGCGGTCGTCGAGCAGCAGCCAGACACGCGGGAGGTGCTGATCTTCATCCGCCGCATCCGGAGCGGCGGCAACAGGCGGCATAACTGACGTCGAGGCCGGCAGAGTGGTTTCCCGCGGGTTCGGTGGCTCGCAGCATGGGTGCACACGGCACCGGGTGACAGCTGGCAACTGGATCTAGCGTTTATCTCTCTCGGTGGCGATGGTAAAGCCCGCTCGGGCCCGGATGTCTTGCGGTCGATCATGTTCGGGCCCGTGTCCTGGGGGAACCGCGTCACAGATGCCGAATCTCGCTCTCGTACGCCATGGCAAGACCGAGTGGTCGAACCAGAACCGGTTCGCCGGCTGGGAAGACGTGGCGCTGAGCGATGCCGGGCGGGCCGAGGCCCGTAGCGCGGGACGGGCCATCGTTGCCGCCGGACTGGCTTTCGATGCCTGTTTCACCTCCTTTCTGGGCCGGGCTCAGGAGACGCTGGACATCATGCAGTCTGTCATCGGCGACGCGACCGGTCCGGTGGCGCGCACGTGGCGACTGAACGAACGGCACTACGGCGCGTTGCAGGGCCAGAACCGCGCGCGGGCCGCCCTGGAGCACGGCAACGCGAATGTGGCGGCATGGCGGCGGAGCTTCGATGCGGAACCACCGGCGCTGGGCGACGATGACCCGCGCCTGCCGGCCCGAGACCCCCGCTACAGCGGGATCGACCCGGTCCTGCTGCCCAGAACGGAAAGCCTGCGCCAGGCTGCCGACCGGGTGTCGGTGTGGTGGCGCGAGGATCTGGAGCCGCTTCTGCGCTCAGGTGCGGATGTTCTGGTGGTGGCTCACACCAGCAGCATTCGCGGCCTGGTTCGCGAGATCGACGGGCTTGATGGCGACGCCGCCGCCGGGTTCCGCATCGCCACCGCGGTGCCGCTGGTCTACCGCTTCGACGATCAGTTCGAGGTCGTGGCCCGCGACACATTGACCGCCGATTGGTCTGGACGCTTGCGCGCGTTCGTCAACAAGCGCAAACTGGTGCGTTTTATCTCCTGGGTTTGACCGCGCCGTGCTGGTTGATTCCCCAGGGTCCGCCACTTAGTTTCACCGATCATCGAAGCTTTCGAGGGTAGACGAGCATGCTGTTTGGCAGATCGCGGTGGGCGGATCGGGGCTACAGCCTCGACAAGATGACCCTGCGCGAGTTGGTGGTCGCCTGCGTCAGCTATCCCGGCATCCAGGTGTACGCGCTGTTGAGTGCCGCCGGTATCGGGTACGTGGCCTACCAGATGTCGCTGGGCGCCGTCAGTCTCTTGGAGCTTGCGATCGCAATGGTGGCGACGGTGATCGCCTATCCCGTGGTCTGATACCTGCTTCACATGTTCTTTCTGCATGGCCGGTTCCTGTATCGCATCCCGCAGACGGCGGCGCTCTGGAAGCGCATTCACTTTGATCACCACCGGGATCCCCATGATCTGGGGGTCCTGTTTGGGGCGCTGTCGACGACGCTGCCGACGATCCTCATCGTCACCTTGCCCATCGGATGGGCCATCGGGGGGCTGACAGGGGCGATTGCGGCGGCAACCACCGGGATTGTCACGACCTGCGTCTACGAGTTCTGCCACTGCATTCAACACCTGCCATTCACGCCGAAATGGTCGTTCCTAAGGCGGATCAAGCGCCATCATCTCGCTCATCACTTCTACAGCGAGCAGGGCAACTTCGGGATTACGAACTTCTTCTGGGATCGCGTGTTCGGGACCTTCTACGCGAACCCTGAGGACATCCAGCGCAGCGAGACTGTTTTCAACCTCGGTTACACCGGCCAGGAAACCGTTCGCTTCCCCTGGGTCGCGAAGCTTTCCGGCATCGAGCCCGACGGCCGCGCGGTGCAGCGGCGCCCGCGGCCGCGATGACCTGGGTTTCGGGCCCGGCGCCCGGCGGGCCCATGGTTCTGCTGGCCTGGTCGTAGACCATGACCTCGAGCGATCCCGCAACGGCGCCAATGGCTGATGGTTTGGTCATCAAGCCGGTGGAGACGCCGGCCGAGCGCGAGGCGTTCCTGCGGGTTCCGTGGTCGATCTACAGCGATGACCCGGCCTGGGTCCCGCCACTGCTGCAGGAACGGCGGGATTTCCTGAACCCGGCAAAAAACCCGATCTTCAAATCCGCCGACGTGCAACTCTGGCTCGCTCTCCGGAACGGCAGGCCGGTCGGTCGGATTTCGGCGCAGGTGAACGCCGCCCATCTTGCGCGCCATGATGATGCTAGCGGGCAGTTCGGACTTCTGGAGGCCGAAGACCGTGCCGAGACCTTTCAGGCGTTGCTCACGACCGCCGAGACCTGGCTGCGGGAGCGGGGGATGCGGCGCGTGGTCGGTCCGTTCAGCCTGTCGATCAACCAGGAGTCGGGGCTGCTGGTCGACGGATATGACACCCCGCCGGTTCTGATGATGGGGCATGCACGGCCGTACTACGCCGAACGGCTCGAAGCGGCCGGCTATGCCAAGGCCAAGGACCTGATCAGCTACCTCTACACCGAAAAACACAGTCTGCCGGCCGTGACGACACGGATGATCGAGAAGGTCTCGAGCCTTCCGGGCTTTGCCATCCGCTCGCTCAACATGCGGCGTTATGACGAGGACCTGAAGGCCATCGTCGAGATCTTCAACGACGCCTGGGCGGAGAACTGGGGCTTCATTCCGTTGTCGACGGAGGAGTTGAAGGCGCTGGCGCGCGATCTCAAGCCGATCGTACGGCCGGAGACGGTCGCGATCGCCGAGATCCACGGCCGCCCGGTGGCCATGATCATCAGCCTGCCGAACGTGAATGAGGCGATCGCCGATCTGGACGGGCGGCTTCTGCCGTTCGGCTGGGCAAAGCTGCTCTGGCGCCTGAAGGTCCGCACGCCGCGGACCGCGAGGATCCCGCTGATGGGGGTTCGCCGCGAGTATCAGAGCCGGCTCACGGGTGCCGGTATGACGCTGTGTCTGATCGACCAACTGCGCCGCGCGCATCTGAAGCTCGGCATTGAACAGGTTGAGATCTCCTGGATCCTGGAGGACAACCTGCCCGCCTTGCGCGTCGTGACGCAGTTCGACGGCGTGCCCTACAAGACCTACCGCGTGTACGCGCGCGATCTCGACTGATGGGCGACGCCCCATCCGGTGTGCCGTCCCCGCAGTTCGACGTCCTGGTGCTGGCCGGCGATCGCGGCCCGGATGACCCGTTGGTGAAGGCGACCGGGGTGCCTCACAAGTGCCTCGTACCGGTCGGTGGAAAGCCGATGGTCGAACGCGTGGTCGGTGCCCTGGATGCAAGCCCGTGGGTTCGCCGGATCGCCCTTTCCGTTGCGGACCAGCAGGCGATCGAAGCCCTACCGAGCCTGCGCCCCCTCGTGGCGGCCGGGCGGGTGATCACCGTAGCGATGGCGGGATCCCCGAGCCGCAGCGTGTTGAGCGCCCTCGAGACGATGACCCCGCAATTCCCGCTGCTGATCACGACCGCGGACCACGCCTTGCTGACGGCTGAGATGGTCGACCATTTCTGCTCGGCCTGTGCGGAGGCTGGTGGGGATGTCGGGGTCGGCGTCACCGGTGAGCGCGTGGTTTCAAGCCGCTACCCCGAGACCAAGCGGACCTATCTGAGGTTTCGCGACGACCGCTATTCCGGCAGCAACCTGTTTGCGCTCATGTCGCCGGCGGCCACCGCTGTCGTGCGGCTGTGGGTCCGTGTCGAGCAGCAGCGAAAGCAGCCGTGGCGGATTGCCAGTGTCTTCGGACCGTCGCTTCTGATCGGCTATCTGCTCGGACGCATGAGTCTGGATCAGGCGTTGGAGAAGGTCTCGGCCCGGCTCGGCCTGACCGTCGGCGCGGTCCGGTTTCCGTTTCCGGAGGCGCCGATCGACGTCGACAAACCGGAAGACCTGGTTTTGGTCGAGGAGATCGTCAGACGACAGGGTGGACTGAGCGCCTAGGCCGGTCGGCCACGCGCTGTCAGGCGACCGTGTGCTGGGGCTGCTTCGGCCAGGTCGAAACCATCTGGCGGGCGTGCTTGACGTCGACCGGATAGTCGATCTCGCACCAGTCGTGACCGGTGACGCTGACGGCTTGAACGGTCATTTCCTGCGCCAGTGCCGCGATCACCGACAGGTACCACTGGCGCAGCGCCTGCGGATGGATCATGCAGTCTTCCAGGGCCTGGACGAACCGCTCGGGGCCTTCATTGCGGAACAGCAGCATGCCGATCGACTCGCCGTTGACCCGGTCGCTCGGCAGCGTCTTACCGATATCGAGCAGTCTGTTTCCGTCCAGTTCGACCTTCATGTCATCGTCGTCGTATCGAGCCTTGGCGTCGATGGCGAGACTGATCGGTGCGGCGGGGCTGTTGAGCAGTGTTTCAAGCACCCCCGGGCTGAACAGGGTATCGCTGTTGAGCAGCAGGAAGTCCCCGGTCATTTCCGAACGCGCCATCCAGCAGGTCGCCAGGTTGTCGGCGACGCCATAGAACGGGTTGTAGGTCGCGGTGAACCGCGCCTGCGGCCACAGCCGGCCGAGATGGTCGAGATCCCGCTGAACGGCCGGCAGGTTGAAGCCGGCGAGAAACACGATGTCGGTCACCCCAAGCGGCACCAGGGCCTCAACCTGCCACTCCAGGATGGACTTTCCACCAATGTCGAGGAGGGCCTTCGGCTCGGATTCCGTCAATGGGAGCAAGCGTTTGCCTTGACCGGCGCCAATGATCAGTGCTTTCAATTCGGTCAAGTCCCCGCAGCGACGAACTCGTGATCGCAAGCGAATGCTTTGACCACAAGTCCCATCAGGCGTCAACCGCCGAGCCTTGAGGACGGCCACCGTCGACATGTTCGCGCTTGCGCATCTTTCGGATCCGCACCTTGCACCCTTGCCGCGTGCACCGCTGTCCGCGCTCGCCAACAAGCGGTTCTTCGGTTGGCTGTCCTGGACGCGGCGGCGACACCGCATCCATCGGCCAGAGGTCCTTGCGGCCCTGGTTGATGACCTCCGGGCGCAGAACCCCGACCACATTGCGGTCACCGGCGATCTGACCAACATCGCCCTGGAAGCGGAGTTCCAGCAGGCGCGGGATTGGTTGCAGACCCTGGGTGAACCGGACCAGGTGAGTGTGGTGCCGGGCAATCATGATGCGTATGTCCGTGTGCCTTGGGAGAGCTCGGTCGGGACATGGCAGGCCTTCATGACGAGCGACCAGACGGGGAACGACGGCGACGCCGTCAATCCCGTGGGCGAGAACTCCGCGTTTCCGTTTGTCAGGCTGCGGGGGCTGGTCGCCGTGATCGGTTTGACGACGGCGCATCCGAGTCCGCCGTTCTGCGCGTATGGCACACTGGGGCGCGCCCAACTCGACCGGTTGGCGGAGCAACTGCGGCGCCTGGGCGAAGAGGGACGGTTCCGCGCCGTTCTGATCCATCATCCGCCAGCGCCAGCGAAGATGGACTGGCGCAAGCGCCTTGTCGATGCCGAGGCCTTCCGCGAGGTGCTGGTTGACCAGGGCGCCGAACTCGTCCTGCACGGCCACGACCACACGCTGGAGACAAGCCGTATCGAGGGTGGTGCCCGACCAATCCCCGTCTTCGGGGTGCCCTCGGCGTCTGCGGTCCGCAGCCGCAACAAGCCGGCCGCCCACTATCAGATCCACAGCATCGAGCGCAGGTCGGGGGGGTGGCGCATCCGAACAACGGATCGGGGGCTCGATCCGGGCAGCGGGACGTTCCGCGACGCTGGACACCGTGAGATGGACCTTTGACCCAGACGGTCGGTGGACCCGGCGGATCAAAGCCGTGCGCTAGGGTCTGGTTCCACGACAAGGCGGCAGCTCAGTAACCACGATCGAGACCAGGAGGTCCCGGTCTCGACCAGTCGGTCGAACCGGGATGACGGTGGAGGTCGGTCGAACCGGGATGACGGTGGAAAGACGCCTATAACGCATCATCCCGGCGGAGCGCAGCGACGGCCGGGACCTAGTCGCCGACCAGATATCGGATTGAGATGTTCACGTCGGTGGTGCCCGGACGAACCTCGAACAGGGTCTCGGCCAGGTCCGGCTTGCCAAGCCCCAAACCGGGGTTGCTGGAGAAGCCGAAGCCCTCCGTCGGGAGCCCGATGAAGCCCCGGTCGAACTTCTTGTTAGCGTTCTCGTCGTGATAGACGGCCACGGAGTAGTCGCCCACGGTCGGCGCGGTCAGGCAAAGCGCCGTCAGCCCCACCTTCGCCACAACCCGGGTCCGGTCGACGCGGGCCCCGCGCTTGAGAAACGTGTCCGGGTCATCGCCGTACAGCACGGCGGTGATCAGGCCGTCGGAACTGCGCACGTTCTCGACGGTGACCAGGATCGACTTGGAGGTGCTGGGCGCGCAGACCAGGGCGGCCTGTTGCTCCGCCTTTGCCGGCAGGCCAAGCGCCGACAGCGCTGTAACCGCCAGCGCGAGAACCCCCGCCGTCAGCCAGAACCGTGGTTTCCAGGTCGCGTGCGACACTCGACGTCTCCGGTCGTTCCGATGATCGCGAGGATGACCGGAGGCCATGCGTGCCAAGGGGCCGAGCCGATTTCCACGCGATCCCACCACTGCGCATGCAGCGCGGAATCGGGTAAAAAGCACAAGCAACGGCTGTCAGGCAAACCCCCGCGCACGCTGCATCTGTTTCAGGAGCCGGCCGCCCGGGCAAGTCGAACAGGCGCGTCAAGGGCTTGGAAGACCGGATTGATCGATCTAGAAGCAGGCGACGATGTCGATAATCAGCCGCTACATCCTGCTCCAGACAATGACGCCGCTGCTGGCGGCGGTCGCCATTGCCCTGATGATCCTGCTGACCGAGCGGATGCTGCGGCTGCTCGACCTTGTCCTCGGGTCTACCGGCGGACTCGCGGTTCTGGTGGAGATGCTGGCCTACCTGGTTCCGCACTATATCGCGCTGGCGCTTCCGGCGGCGTTCTTCCTCGGCGTGCTGCTGGCCTTCAACCGGCTCCACAGGGAGCACGAGCTTGACGCCCTCGGGTCGGCCGGTATCGGGCTCTTCCGATTGCTGCGCCCGGTCCTGGCGCTTGCCGTTCTTCTTGCCATCCTGTCGGCACTGAACTTCGGCATCGGGCAGCCCTACGCCCGCTATATCTATCGGGCCCTGGTGCACAGTGTCGGGGACGAGACGGTCAACGCCTATATGCGGGCCCGGACGTTCATGACGGTTGATGGCGTGACCTTCATGTCCGAGCGCCTTGGTCGCGACCGCCGCACCTTCGGCCAGGTCTTCATCTTTGACGACGCGGCAGAGGACGGCAGCCTCGCCCTGACGGCACGCAGCGGCGTTCTGGCGAAGTCCGCCGACGGTGAGCGCACCGTGGTGCTTCTGAATGACGGCGTCGGCGTCGATCTGGACGAGTCCGCCCAACCGATGGAGAGCGACGCGGCACCCGACTACGGTGTCGTTCGTTTCGACCGCTTGATAAGGCCGATCGACATCGCCGACCCCAGCGAGTTCCGGGACCGGGGAGAAGATGAGCGCGAACTCACGATCGTCGAACTCTGGTCTTCGTGGTCCTCGCCGCCGCCCGATGTCACACCGGATCAGATGCTTGCCGAGTTGCATGACAGGCTGGTTCGCAGCTTGTCTGTGCTGTTCCTGCCGTTCCTGGCGGTTGCTTTCGCCTTCGGGAACCGCCGGAGCCAACGGGTCTTCGGGGTGGCGACGGGTCTGCTGATCCTGGTCACGTACAATCAGGCGCTGACCATCGGCAAGTCACTGGTGTCGATCGGCAACGTGACCGCCCTTGTCGGGCAATGGGGGCCGTGTGTCCTGTTGGCGCTTGCCAGCGCCTACTTCTTCTATCGGGCGACCCGCATACCCAGCGGTGGAACGTTGGTGCCGACAATCTCTTTCGGCGGGCTCAAGCCTGGTGTCGAGACGGGTGGGCCGCACGAACCCGGGGTGGTCCGCGAGTGATGCTGCTGACACGGTACCTCGTGCGCCGAACCTTGGGGCTGTTCACCATCATGTTGATCGGCATGTGCGCCTTCATGCTCGGCCTTGATCTGATGGTGAACGCCAACAGTGTTCTCGCCGTTGAAACGGAAGGCCCGGAAGGCGGGCTGCTGTGCTATACCGCCCTGCGGTTCCCGATCATCGCATCGGACCTCATAAAGTTCGCGGCCCTGCTCGCCGGGCTCCTGACCTTCAATGCGCTGACGCGCAGCGGGGAACTCGCCGCAATCTCCAATGCCGGCGTGTCGCAGCGGGGTGTGATGGCACGGCTGCTGCCGCTCGGTCTGTTGTTTGCGGGCCTGCAGTTCGTTGTCGATGACGCGCTGGTCCCAACGAGTCAGCAGTCCTTGCGCGAATGGGGGGTGGTCGACGATCAGGACGCAAACACGCCCGTCGGCACCGACGAAGTGGTCTGGGTCCAGGTCGGGAACGACATCGTTCGGGTCCCGCGTGCGAACATCGCCGATGGCGGATTGTCGAAGTTCTCGATCTTTGAACGGGATCAGGCGGGCACACTGCTGGCCCAGTTGATGGTCACCGAGGCTTGGCCCCATCCCGACGGTTGGCGGTTGACGGGTGTCACCACGCGGCATGTCGACGACCTCCGGGTCCGCTACGACCCGGTGCTCGTGTGGGATGTCGACCTCGACCCGCAGATTTTTCGCGACCTGTTGAGCCCGCCGCGCGAGCTGTCACTGGGCGGCCTGTTGCGGCTGTACGGTGACGCGGTCCGAGGCAACTGGGCCCCGGAGCTCTACGGTACATGGGCCTACGCGCGCGTTGCGGACTGCCTCGTACCGTTTCTTGTTCTGATTCTCAGCGTGGTCCTGGCCCGGCAGTCCCAACGCGCCGGCAACGCGGCCATCTTGCTGCTCGGCGGCGTGATCATTGGCTTCGGTTTCTTCATCTTCAACGGCGTCACCCTGGCCATGGGCGAGGCGGGTCTGCTCCCGCCGCTGCTTGCGGCCGGCATTCCGCCGAGTGTTTTGGCGATCATCGCCGCAACGGGAAGTGTTTGGCGCGAAGGACGCGTCTGGCCGGCCTAGTGGGGCGATCGACCTCGAACATCCGCGTCTTGTTCAGGATACCGGCCGTCGCCTTGACATCCTGAGCGGTGCCGCCTAGGCAACCGCGTGCGGGGTGCCGGGCGTTCGCACGCGCCGAAGAAATCTCCCGCTAACCGTCCGTGGCAGTTGATGGGTTCCTCCGTGAGCGCCGAAAACGACCTTCGCTCGTCTCATCAGTCGAGCGCCGATGCCGATCTTCCGACATCCCCGCAAGCGTGCATCATCGGCCACAGCGATCTCGTGATCTGGTTCAAGCGCCCCGCTGAGCGACTCTGCCGCGCGCTGCAGCGCAACGGAGTCGACAGGTTTCTCGACGAAGCCGATCTCGGCCAGGCAACGGAAAGTGTGGTGCTGCTGCACGCCGGCGCCGTCCTCGACGCACCGCTCGTCCAGGCCTTGATCGACTCTCCGGGGCGGGTGCTGCTTTCCAATGGCCCCGGTGATCCGGTGCCGATCGCCGCACATGCGCCGGCCGAGTTGGCGGTCGCCGCCGCCGAGGCCCTGCGTCAGGGGGCGGCGGCGACACTGCCGGCCGGTTTGCAGGCGGTCAGGGTCTCGGAGCTCGACGTCGCCTATTGGAAGGGTCTGCGCAAGCGAGAGGAGCCGTATGCGCTGACCCCCGGCGTCGCCGACCGGCAGGCGACCGAGTGGCGGATCTTCATGGGCACCTACAAGGGGGCCACCGATCTGGTGACCAAGTGGGCCTGGCCATGGCCCGCCTTCCACGTGACCCGCTTCTGCGCTCGATGGGGGGTGACGCCGAACCAGGTCACGTCCGCCAGCCTGGTACTTGTGTTCGCTGCCCTCTACTGGTTCTGGATCGGCGAGTGGACGCTTGGCCTGTTGGCTGCCTGGGTGATGACGTTTCTCGACACGGTCGACGGCAAACTGGCGCGGGTGACGTTGAACTCAAGCAAGTTCGGCAACGTCTTCGATCACGCCATTGATCTCATCCACCCGCCGTTCTGGTACGTTGCCTGGGGCATCGGCGTGCAGAGCAGCGGCCATCCTCTGTCATCCGGTGTTCTGACCGGCGCCCTGGTCGTCATCGTGGCCGGGTACATCCTGCAACGGGTCCTCGAGGGCATCTCGATCTGGCGCCTGGGGCTCGAGATCCACGTCTGGCGGCGCATCGACACCTGGTTTCGTCTGGTCACGGCGCGACGCAATCCCAACCTGCTGCTGTTGACCGGCTTCGCCCTTGTCGGCCGAGCGGATCTGGGACTCCTCGCTGTCGCCGCCTGGACGGCGATCTGTCTGGTTCTGCATCTGGTTCAGTTGGCGCACGCCTTCGTGGCGGCCGGATCTCAAGGTGCGCTCCGGTCCTGGATGGAGCAGACCGGCTGATGCCCTGCGTCGGCGTGATCACGAATCCGGGCAGCCATCGCAACAAGCGTCGCACAGACCCGCTGATCGAAGGCCTCGAGAAGGCGGGACGGCTGACCCACACCACCCTCGCTACCATCGACGAGATCCCCGAGATCCTGGCCGAGTTCGCCAGGCGGGAGGTCGGCACCGTGGTCGTGTCCGGCGGCGACGGGACCGTCCAGGCCGTGTTGACCGAACTGTATCGCTCGAGGCCCTTTGCCGAAATTCCCCGGCTGGCGGTCATTCCGAGGGGCATGACAAACATGATCGCGGCCGATGTCGGTCTGGGTCGCGGGGGACTGGGACGTCTCGTGGAGGCCGCAGAGACGGATAGCGTCGACCGCATCAGCGTTCGACGGCATATCCTGCGGGTCGAGAATGCACGCGGTCACAGGCCGCAATACGGCATGTTCTTCGGTGGGGCGGCGATCTACCGGGCGATCATGGCCTGTCGATCCGACATTCACCCCTACAGGATCGGCGGCGAGGCTGCGGCGGCCGTGACACTCGCCGGTACACTGATCCGATCGCTGTTTCGCATTCGGCATCGTGGCAGCGACGACGACCCCGCAAGCCGCGGACGGATCCTGTCCGGCGATCGCATGAAGGTCGGGATCGACGACGAAACGCCCAATGCCGTGGTCAACCTTGTCGTCTTGGCAACGACGCTGGACCGGTTGATCCTGGGATCCCGTCCGTTCTGGAATGGCGGGGCTGGCGATCTTCGGTTCACCAGCATCGCCTATCCGGCCACCAACATGCTGCGCAACGCGCTCCGAGTCCTGTATGGCGGCGAGGCGAGAGATCTGCCGGCCGACTCCTATTGCAGCCGCGCTGCCAACCGGATCTCCCTGAAGATGGACTCCCCCTTCACCATTGATGGTGAACTGTTCGAACCGGATCCGGACACGCCGTTGATCCTGACCGCCGCCGATCAGGCGCGGTTCGTCAGGATCTGACGATCGTGGCGCGGGATCTTTCGACCCTGCTGGATGCCGAGATCGGGCGGCCGGTCGAGGGGGCGGTGCAGGCTTTGGCGGAGCGGGCGCGTCAGAACCATGGCGACAGTGTCGCTGCGGTCCTGTTCTATGGCTCGTGCGTTCGCCAGACCAGCGTGGCGGAAAGCCTGGTTGATTTGTACGTGGTGGTTGACGGCTACCGCCAGGCTTACGGCGCGCCGCTGACGGCGGCTCTGAATTGGCTGTTGCCGCCGAACGTCTACTACCTCGAGGTGCCGTACGGCGGGTCCAGGGCGCGAGCGAAGTACGCGGTCATCTCCCGCGATGACTTCGTGTCCGGCGCCGGTGGGAAGTGGTTTCATCCCTATCTTTGGGCGCGGTTTTCGCAGCCTTGCCGCCTGGTCTTTTGTCGCGATGAGGGCGCCCGCCAGGAGATTCTCGGTGCTTTGACCGACGCCGTTCTCACGGCGTTTGGCGAAGCGTTGGCGTTGACCGGCCGGCCGGCCGATGCGCCTGCGCTCTGGACCGCGGTGTTCCGGGAAACCTATCGCACGGAGTTGCGCGCAGAGCGGTCCGGCCGGGTCACAAAACAGATCGAGTCCGATCCGCGGTACTTCGAAAGCGTGGGGGCAGCGGCGCTGGACGCTGTCGGCGAAGGGCCCCTGCAGAGACGATCCGCGGCGTCATGGTTCCTGCGGCGCGTGCAAGGCAAGGTGTTATCGGTGCTCCGCCTCGTGAAGGCGGCGTTCACGTTCGATGGTGGAGCGGAGTACCTGAAGTGGAAGATCGAGCGCCATTCCGGCGTCGAAGTCCCGCTCACGCCCTGGCAACGGCGTCATCCGATCCTGGGGTCGATCACACTGTTCTGGTCGCTTTACCGACGGGGCGCGTTTCGCTAGCCCGGTCAGGTGGTCTCGACGGGCGGCAGGTTACTCGGCCGCCGACGGCACGAAACGGCGGTTTTCCAGTTCCTGCCGGCAGCTGCTGAAGACTGCACAGACCTTCTCGATCTGCTCTTCCGTATGCGCGGCCGACACGCTGCACCGCAGCAGGCAACTGCCGTCCGGGGTTCCCGGCGGCAGGGCCAGGTTGACGTAGACACCGGCCTCAAGAAGGGCGTTCCACATCATGACCGCCGCTTCTTCGTCCGGCATCTTGACCGCGACGATCGGACTCACTTCGGCGCAGATCGTGAGCCCGAGTGCGGCCAGACGGCTGTGCATCATTCGGGCATTGTCCCAGAGGCGCTGACGCAGCGCCGGCGTCGACCGGATCTTGCCGAGGGCCGCGCGCGCGGTCGCGATACTTGCCGGCGACGATGAGGCCGTGAACATGTAGGGGCGGCTGGTATAGCGAAGGCGCTCGAAGCCCGCGCGGCTTGATGCGCCAAACCCGCCGACGGTTCCGAGGCTCTTGCTGAAGGTTCCGACGACATAGTCGACATCCGCTTCAACGCCCGCGGCCTCGGCGACGCCGCGACCGTTCTCGCCGAAGACGCCCAGCGAATGCGCCTCATCGACCATGAGTTCCGCATTGTGGCGCCGCTTGACGTCAGCAAACTCATCGAGTGGCGCCTGATCGCCCAACATGCTGTAGATCCCCTCAACCACGACCAGCTTGGCGCGCGGGTCGTCCTTGAGCCGACGCAACCGCCGGTCCAGGTCCTCGGGAGAGTTGTGACGAAAACGGATGAGGGTGGCGCCGGTCAACCGGCAGCCGTCATAGATGCTGGCGTGCGAGTCCGCATCCAGCAGGATCACGTCGTCAGGGCCCGCCAGGCCCGCGAGGATTCCGAGATTGGCCTGATAGCCGGTGGGAAACACCAGAGCGGAGTCCCGTCCGAGGAACTCTGCGATCTCCTGTTCGAGCGCCCGATGGCTGGAGTAGGTGCCGTTTGCGATCCGAGACCCGGTTGTTCCAGTGCCTTCCTGGGCGATGGCGTCGCTGGCCGCCGTCAGACATTCGGGGTCGAAGGTCAGACCCAGGTAGTTGTTCGTCCCAGCCAGAATGACGTCACGGCCATCGATGACGGCCTCGGTCGCGGAAACGATCCGATCCATTCGAATGGCGAACGGGTCTCGACCCGCTTCCAGAAGTCGGGAGTGGCGGGCCGCAATGCCGTCGTATTTCTCAAGCAGGCTCATGGGTCAGTCTTCATTCAATCTAGCACTTACAGTCTCGACCAGGTCCTGCAGGGTATGAACATCAGGCAGGAGATTGAGCGGGATTTCGACATCAAACTGCTCCTCCAGTTCCATTACCAAGTTCATCGCTCCGAGGGAATCCAAACCCAAATCTCCGGTAAGACTGGTTTCTGGAGTCAGTTCAATGCTGTTGGGGTTGAAGGCCTGGAGGATCCTGATGACTTCCGTGCGGACCGTGTCGGCAGTCCATTGCATGCGTTTCTTTCCCCAAGTGTTCGACACGTCCGAACGAATCGGTGCGCCGCCGGCGTCGGCAATCCGACGCTGATCCGAGGGCAGCGACCATGTGCGACTGACATTCAGTCAGATCCATCCCTCAGCCTTATACCATGCGAGAGTCTTTGCGAACCCCCTGGCGAAATCGACCTTGGGCTGCCAACCGATCACATCTCCCAGGGGGTGGTCGCGGCAGATCCAGTCATCGTGGGCCAGTTCGCGGATTTTCCCCTCGGACAGCATCGGCGGCCGGCCGGTGAGCGCGTTTGTGACGGCACCGGCCGCACTGATCAAGTGCTGAATCGGTTTCGGGATGACGAATGTCCGAACCCGCTGGCCAAGCGAGCGTTCTGCGATCGCGGCAACCTCCGACCAGCTGTAGCCTTCGGGGGTTCCGTCATCGACTTCCAGGATCTGTCCTTGTCCGTGCGGCGACGAGGCCAGGGCCACGATGGCATCGGCAAGGTCCTCGACATAGATCATCGAGAACCGACCCCGCGCGTTCGGCAGGAGTCCGATACCCTTCGCGAGCTGGCGAAACAGCATCAGGGTGGCGCGATCCCCGGGGCCGTAGACGGCCGGAGGCCGCACGATCGACCACGGCAGCGCCGCTCCAAGCCGTTGCAGGACCTGCTCGCCGGCATGTTTGCTGGCGGCATAGGGCGAGAGATCCGCTTCGCGGGCTGCCAGAGACGAGACGAGAATGAAGCGCGGTTGGCGCGCCGAAGCCAACACCGCACGGACCAGATTGGCCGTGCCTTCCGCATTCGCCGTGTGGAAGTCCTGTGATCGGCTTGCGGATAGCAGGCCAGCACAGTGGATGATGATATCGGCGTCGGAAACGAGGGCGTCGAGCGCGTCGCTCGACCCGAGCGTTCCGGTGATCCCGGTCACCGATCCGTCGGCGCGATCCAACTGGCCTGCGCGTCGACTGAGGGCCTTCACGCGCCATGATTTCGCGCACAGGCGGTCCAGGATGTGTCCGCCGACAAAGCCCGTGCCTCCCGTCAGGGCGACCGTCCTGAAGGCCTCTTGCGTATCGGTCATGATGTCCCCGTGGAGACGACGCTCAGACTGTGGAACCGTCAGTCCGCCTGCGCCTGCGACGCCGCTTCACGTGCAGCGCGCGATGCCGAGTGGCGCACGTTCCTGTGGCTCGGCAGATCTGAAGGACGCGCCTGCGTCAGTCCGGCGGAGTCGAGGTCCGGCAGTGCCCCCGCCAGGTATCGGTCACGCACCGCCGAGCGGCTGAGTTTCCCCGACGATGTGAAGGTCAGCGACTTGGGCGGAACCAGGACGACCTCGCAATCGGCGCCGCTGGACTCGCGAACACTGGCCGCCGCCCGCTTGCGGAGGTCGTCGCGCTCGGCATCGCCCTTCACGCGACATTGCAGCACGACGATCATGTGTTCCTGGCTGTCCGGGCCCTCAATCGAGAAACAGGCGACGTCGCCGGGCCGCACGCCGTCAATCCTTTCGACCGCCCACTCCACGTCCTGCGGCCAGATGTTCAGGCCGTTGACGATCACCAGGTCCTTGCGCCGTCCGGTCACCACCAGTTGACCCTCGATCATGTAACCGAGATCGCCGGTATCAAGCCAGCCATCCCGGGTCATCGCCTCCGAGGTCGCGGACGGATCGTTGAAATAGCCATCCATGACACTGGGGCCGCGAACACAGATCCGGCCGACCTGCTGATCCGGCAGCCGATTGTCGCCGTCATCTCGGATCTCGACATCGTGGTCGGGAAGCGGCGCGCCGCAGACCACGAAGGATCGGGCAGCCCCGATGCGATCTGACCCGTTTCGCTTCGTGGCGATGACATTGCCTGTGCGTGCCAGATGCTGTTTGTCGATCCGGTCGACGGAAACACCATCGCCCAGCGCCGAGAACGTAACGGCGAGTGTGGACTCCGCCAGGCCGTAACTCGGCAGGAACGCGCTGCGTGAGAATCCAACCGAAGCGAATACCTCCGAGAACCGGTTGAGTGTCTCGGGCCGCACCATCTCGCCGCCGATACCGGCAATCCGCCACGTGGAGAGGTCAATCGAATTGGCCGAACCGTTCAGGCCACGCCGGGCGCAGAGCTCATACCCGAATGTCGGGCTGAACGAGACGCTGCTGCCATGCTCGGAGATCAGCTTGAGCCATGTGAGCGGGCGCAGGGCGAAGCTCTGGGTCGCCAGCATGTCCACGGTGACCTGGCTGAGCATTGGCGTCAGGCAGAAGCCGACGAGACCCATGTCATGGTAGAGCGGCAGCCAGGAGGTGCTGCGGTCGCCCGGCCGAAGCTGCAGGCCGTGGCGCCCGATGCCGCGCGCGTTGTTGAGAACAGCCTTCTGAGACACCAGAACCCCCCGCGGAAGGCTGGTGCTGCCGGACGAGTACTGGATGTAGCAGGGCTCTTCCGGGGTGAATGGGCGAAGCTGGCCACCCTCGGACGGCAGCGCGTAGAACTCCTCCGGGGTTCCAATCATCTTCGAGCCATTGCCCGGTCCCTTCAGAAATCGAACGATCTCCGATGGTCCCACGATGACCGTCGCGCCCGATTTCTCGATCATGATCTCCAGCCGCGCCGTGTAGGCCTCGCGCCCGCCGAAGTTGGACGTGAGAGGCAGCGGCACCGGAATCATCCCGGCGTACTGGCACCCAAGAAAGAACGTGACGAAGTCCGGGCTGGTGTCCGCGATGATAGCCACCCGGCTCCCGCGGGGCAGGCCGGCCCGACTGAATCGCTGGGCCAGCGCGACCGATCGATCCCGCAATTCGGCATAACTCAGCGCGGTTTCAAGCTTCTCTCTGCCGGAGAAGAAGTTGAACCCGGACTGACCCCTGGCCGCATAGTCCAATCCGTCACTGACGGTTGCGAAGCTCGCAACAGTGAATTCCGGATCCATTCCTGAGATCTTGGGTGATGTCTGCACGGCGCTACCGGGTTTTTATCGGAGACGGAAGTCAGTCACGATCTTGAGTGTCGTTGTTCTCGTGGGGAGAGAGATCTTTCTACGCCTGAGTCTCCAATTACCCGCATTTCCATCATGGCCGCCTGCGCTCTCCGCCTGAATTCTGCGTGAACCAGCGCGTTGCGGCATCGGACTGCTCAGTCCTCATCGCCCGCACCGACCTCTCGGAGCCATTCACCCCGCAAAGTCCCCTAACTTAGGCCTTCCCGCCGCAAAAACGACCCGGAATGGCAACGCCCCGTCTAGATAGCAGCTAAAGCTATCGAGTTAAACCAATTTACGGAACTGTTACGCACCACGGTCATCCCTCATACACCGGTAGCCGCGGTTGACTGTCCGAAGCGGAATGGGCATCACTGTGCCGCCCTGGAACGCGGAAACCGAGAGAATACGTTGGAGTTCTTTGCGACAGACCGGCGTTTGGGGTGAGCGTGCGACAGCAGCATTCCGCTCCCGAATATACGATCGACCTGACAGGGTTCAATCCGATTGCCGAAGGAAAGCACCGGCTTGTCTATCAGCATCCGGATAGATCAGACCGGCTCGTGAAGGTTCTGAAACCACATCTCCTCAAGCACGACGGCAAAATTGTAAAGAACAAGCTGTTTCGAATTCCTCCCAGGCAAGGAAATTTCATTCATTTTGCGATGGATTTTACAGAATACCTTGCCGTGCGTGTTCAGTCGGGGTTGACACCCACCGCGCTGCCGATCAGCGCCGTCTACGGAATCGAACCAACCACCGCAGGGATCGGCCTCATCGTCGAAAAGGTGACGCGGCCCGACGGCACGCTGGCGCCGACCCTGAAGTCCGTTCTGGCCGAAGGTGCGTTCGACGACCGGATGCGCCGATGCCTGGACCGGTTCTTCGACGACATGGTCCGCTATCACGTTGTGGTCTACGAGCTTTCGCTGGAGAACATCCTCTACCGGGAAGATCCGGATGGAGACGGACGATTTCTCTGCGTGGATGGGTTGGGCTGTCGAACCCTGATTCCTCTGCCGGTATGGTTCAAATCGATCAATACCCGAAAGCTGAACGGGTATCGGCGCGCTATTGAAGAGCAGATTTCCGCCCATTCCGACGCCACGCCATAGCGGGTGTTGCGGCATTCAGCTGGCCCCGCAGATCGCATTGGAGAGGACACTGTGGATTTGCCACCTCTGACCGGGACCGAGCGCAGGCGTGCGCTCTGGAAGCTCGCGATGGCGGACCATGGGATCTTCCGTCAGATCTACCTCAACCTCCATCGGGTGGATGATCGTGTGTGGCGGTCAGCGCAACCGGCTCCGTGGCATCTGACCCGGTTCAAGGACCGGGGATTCAAGACCATTCTCAACCTCAGGAGTTCGACTCCGACCAATCCCCGCTACCGGTTGGAGCGGGAAGCCTGTGACGCTTTGGGGCTGGAACTCGTCAGTTTCAACGTGATGTCGCGCAGCCTGCTGGAGCCCGAGCGGGTGCTGGAGGCGGTCGATATCTGGAACCGGCTGACCCCGCCGATCCTGATGCACTGCAAGTCAGGGGCCGATCGGACGGGTTTCATGTCGACACTCTACCTCTGGCAATACGCGGGAGTGCCGTTGCCCCAGGCGACCGGCCAGCTGTCCTGGCGCTACGGCCATATCCGCCGTTCCAAGACCGGCGTGCTCGACTATTTCTTCGAGCGCTACGCCGCGCGTAACGCGGAGACCGGGATCGGTTTCCGGGACTGGGTCTCGAATGAGTACGATCCGACGGCCCTCAAGGCGGAATTCCGAGGTTCCAGCACCCTGGGGGACATCGCCGACACCCTGCTGCGGCGCGAGTAGGCACGCAAGCCGGTCTCCCGGTTCACCGGGTTTCTACGCCGCTTCTGTCAGCACCGGAGCCGGCAGGCTCAGCCGTGCCACGTGCCGCGCCAGCGAGTGGATGCGCTTGAACTTGTCGATCAGCGAGATCTCGATCCGGTGGTGGGCAAGCCGGTCGGTCGATCCGTCCGCCAGCCGCGCCGCCTGGTGTTTCAGCGCGACATCGACGAGCCGGACGATCTCGGCCTTGGCGGTTATCACCTCCTGGGCGGCCCGCTCGTCCTCCTCAGCGAACGCCCGGACCGCCAGGTCCACGGACCGGGAGGTCGTCTCAAGCAGTTGGCTGAGGATCAGCTGCGTCGTCTCGCTCGCCTTCAGATTCTGTTCGATGGCGGCATATCCCATTTCAACGAGGTCGGTCTCGATCAGGTCACCGATCCGTTCCAGGTCATCGATGGCCGTCATCGCCTTGACCAGCGTCTCGCTCTGCTTGTCTGAGAGAGACTGACGGCCGATAAGTCCCAGATATTCGATGGCGCGGTCGCGCAGGACGTCCACGGCGTCGTCTTGTTTGCGGATTTCCGTCAGGCGTGCCGTGTCGCGGTCGCGAAATGCCGGCCTGATTTCGGCCAGCATGGCTTTCACCCGTTCGCCCATATGCCCGAACTCCAACCGGACGCGATCCAGCGCCAGGCTTGGCGTATCGACCAGCTCCTCATCGAGGAACTTGGGCTCGACAATCACCGGTTCCGGCACGATTCGGTCCGGAACCAGGCGCTCGACGAGCCGGGCGATCTGCACTGTGAACGGCAGAAAGACGAGCGCGTTGATCACGTTGAAGATTGTATTCGCGTTGGCGATCTGCCGCGGCGTGTCGGCCGCTCTCTGCTCGGCGCTGACGGCGGCGGCTTCCGAGGGCGAGATCCAGATTGCCAGTTCCGCCAGATAGCCGATCAGCCCGACCCAGAGCAGCGCTCCGGCGACGTTGAAGAACACATGGACGCCCGCCGCCCTCACAGCTTCGCGCGGCTTGCCGAGCGACGCCAAAAGCGCGGTCACACAGGTCCCGATGTTGGCACCGATCGCCTCGGCAATCCCGGCGGGCAGCGACAGCAGCCCCTGGGAGGCCATGACGATGACGATCCCGGTGGTGGCGGAAGATGACTGCACCAGGGCGGTGAACACCGCCCCGATGATGATGCCCAGAAGCGGCGCTTCGATCGCCAGCATCAGGTCCAGAAACGGCGGGTAGCTGCGCAGCGGTGCCATTGCATCGCCCATGACGGTCATCCCGAGGAACACCAGGCCAAGTCCCATCAGCATGGAGCCGTAGTGCCGGACCTTGTCCCGCTTGCCGAGGAACAGCATGGCAAAGCCGACCGCAATCATCGGCATGGCGATCTTGGTGACTTTGAACGCGACGATCTGAGCCGTGATGGTGGTGCCGATGTTGGCTCCCATGATCACCGGAATTGACTGGGCCATCGACATCAGGCCGGCGCTGATGAAGCCCACCACAAGAACCGTCGTCACCGAGGAGGACTGGATGACCGCGGTCACGAACGCGCCGGTTGCGGCCCCCACCACTCGGTTGGCGGTGACTTTGGAGAGCAGGACCTTCATCTGTTCGCCAGCGGCGGCCTTCAGGCCGTCCGACATCTGCTCCATGCCGAACAGAAACAGGGCCAGACCGCCCAGACCCGCCGAGATCATCGGAATCCAGGGTGGCTCATCCACGCTTCCGTCGGCGCCCAGAACCGGCCCGGCAATCAGGGCCAATGCACAGGCGGCGGCGACGATGCCGAGTGTGGGGTTCCGGCGAAACTGAACGAGATGAAGGTTTCTCATGGTGTTCCCCAGCGGGCTCTTTGACCGGTATCGCGCCGGGCTGGTCGCACCGCGCGCCTTCAGGGGCGCGCCCGTGATGGTCGGCCAACGGGGCGATCCAGCCAGTCTAGACCGGCTCGTGGGGGAGTGGGACAGCGCGGGCGCCTATCCGAGGAAGGCCTCGACGAAGTCAGCCATGGTTTCGAAGCGGGCATCGGGTGCCGCCAGTTCGGCTCCAAACCCTGTATGACCGAGGGCCTTCCCCGGTCTGTCAATGCGCACCACCCGCTGGCCCAGTAGGTTGCAGGGCCGAACGTCCGCCCGCCGGCTTTGGGCGACATGCAGGACACGGTGCGGAGGTATGCCGCGTGCGGCGAGATCGGTCAGGGCCAGGACAAAGTGCCGGAGCGCCGGTTTGTAGGCCCCGGCACGCTGCGCCGTGACGGTGATATCGAAGGGATCGTTGAGGCGTGCGGCCGACAGGGCAAACGACGCATCGTCCATGTTTGTGAGGGCGCCGAGCACGAACCGCTCACCCAGACGGGCGAGGGCCCCGACGCTGTCCGGGTAGGCGGGCCAGTCGCCAACGGAGCGCCCGAAGGAGTCCTGGGCCGACCGGGCGACGGATCCGTTCCATTCACCCGCCACGTAGGCGATCGACAGCTCGAGAATCCGTGGGAAGGGACGGGCTGGCGACAAGGTTTGATAATGGGCCCGCGCACGATCGAACGCGTCGATGATCTCCGCGTCACTGGGGGCCACTCCGTGCGCAGTCGCCCAGGCTCTGAGCTTTGCAAGGATCTCGGGTTCCCAATCGATCAGGGTTCCGTACACGTCGAAAGTCACCGCGTCGAGTGAGTCTGGGTCTATCCGGGTGGAGTTCATGATCGCCTCAATTGATCGCCTTTCGGCGCACTGATGCTGCGCTCATCGGACAGCCGCTGGAAGGCTGCCTTGCGGACCCAGCTTGCGGGGGCCTGACACGGCACTCCATTCCGAAGACGGTCGACGCGGTGGACATGCGGATCAGCTGCCGCGCTCTGGACCGGCCTTGCCGCTGTCTTGACCGGTTCTCGCGAGCTGTGGGCATATGCCGGCGCATGAGCGCACCGCGCAGGCGTTCCAGGGAGGACAGGATGGCAAACCGCGGTTTCGGACCGTTGCAGGGCATGACGGTGATCGAACTCTGCCACCACATGGCAGGGCCGACCTGCGGGCTGATGCTGGCCGACATGGGGGCGGACGTCATCAAGGTCGAGAAGACCAAGGGCGGGGATGACACCCGGCGCACCGTCCCGCCGGAGATCAACGGCGAAAGCGCCTCGTTCATGATGATGAACCGCAACAAGCGCGGGGTGGTCATCGACCTCAAAACGCCGGAAGGGGCGGAGATCATGCGCAGGCTGGTCGCCGAGGCCGACGTGCTGACGGAGAATTTCCGCCCGGGCGTGCTTGACCGTCTCGGGCTCGGATACGACGACCTCAAGGCGATCAACCCGGGGCTGATCTACGCCTCGATTTCGGGCTTCGGCCGCACCGGGCCGTACGCGTCGCGCGGCGGCTTCGACCTGGTCGCCCAGGGCATGAGCGGGCTGATGAGCATCACCGGCGAACGGCCGGACGGGCCACCGGTCAAGGTCGGTGCGCCGATGTGCGACATCACGGCCGGGCTGTTGCTGGCGCTTGGGATCTGTGCCGCCTATAGCCACCGCCTTAAGAGCGGTGAGGGTCAGCGCCTCGACACCTCCCTGCTGGAGGCGGGCATCACCCACACCTATTGGCAGTCGGCGATCGCGTTCGCCACCGGTGTCGCACCCAGGGCGATGGGATCGGCCCATCCGCTGAATGCCCCCTACCAGGCGGTGGAGACCGCCGACGGGCATATCAACATCGCGGCCAACAACCACGCGTTCTGGACCTCGATGCTGGACATGATCGGCGCGCCGCAGCTGGCGGACGACCCGCGGTTCAAGACCAACGGCGACCGCCTGGCCAACCTGAAAGCGCTGGAAGACGAGTTGAATGCCCGGTTTCGCACCCGCTCGAGCGCCGACTGGCTGACCGAGTTCGAGGCCCGCGGCATCCCGGCCGGACCGATCTTCGATGTGCCGATCATGCATCGCGACCCGCAGACCATCGCCCGCAACATGGTGCCGAGCGTCGAACACCCGGTCGCCGGAACGGTCCAGACCATCGGCCTGCCGATCAAGTTCGAGGCCACGCCGGGAGGTGTGGAGACCCCGGCGCCGCTGTTCGGCCAGCACTCCGGCGAGGTGTTGCGGGAGCTTGGCTATGGCGAGGACGAGATCGAAGCTTTGACCGAGAAAGAGGTGATCGTGGAGACCGCGGTCCCGAGCAAGGAGGCGGCGGAATGACGGCTGAGACCCTGTCCCAGGGCACGAGCGAGCTGAGCGGCACGGAAGATCTGCTGGTTCATGTCGAGAACCGGATCGCCACGGTCACCATCAACCGCGCGGCCAAGCACAACGCCATGAACCTGGAGGTGTTCGGGGCCATCGGGCGGGTGTTCACCGCCCTCGATGCCGATCCGGAGTTGCGCTGTGTCGTCGTGCGCGGTGCTGGTGGCAAGGCGTTCTCCGCCGGCGCCGACATCTCCGAGTTCGCGAGCGTGCGCAAGAACAAGGCCGCGGCCATTGCCTATGCCGAAACTTCCAATCCCTCGTCCCACGCCGTTGTTGCCTGCCGTCACCCGACGATCGCGCTGATCGAGGGGCTATGCGTCGGCGGCGGGTTCGGCCTGGCGGCGCTCTGCGACCTGCGGATCTGCGGGGAAAGCAGCCGGTTCGGTGTTCCGGTGAAACGCCTGGGTCTGGTGGAGTCACCTGAGGAACTGGAGTTCCAGGTCAAGAAGTACGGTGCCAACGCCATGCTGCAGATTCTGCTGGTCGGGGATCTCCTTTCCGCCCCGGAAGCGCTGCACTACGGCATCGTGAACCGGGTCGTTCCGGACGGCGAGGTGGCCGATGCCGCCTATGACTGGGCGGCGAAGATCGCCGAGGGCGCGCCGCTGACCGCGCGTTGGCACAAGAAATTCATCTACCGGCTGATCGATCCGGCGCCGCTGACCGATGCGGAAAAAGATGAAGGCTACGATGCCTTTGACACCGAGGACTTCCAACGCGGCTACAAGGCGTTTCTGGCCAAGGAGAAGCCGAACTTCGTCGGTCGCTAGGCCGCCGTCAGTGCGACACGTAGTGCTGGCGGAGCGCCGCCAGCCGGGATCGCACGATCAGGACGTGAAAGCCCAGAATCGTTTTCAGATAGAGATCCCCCAGGCGGTTGTGGGTGCGTACCCATGTCGCGAGCGAGATGCGGCCTGCCGCCCCCGGGCTGCGGCGCACAGAGATTTTGAAGTCGAGATGGCGGTCATCTTCGCCCAGGACGATCTCGTCGTCCTCGATGCTCTGTACCGGGAAGAAGTTGATCGCATCGCCCGGCCGGATCTGGTCGCGAAACCGTTTCTTGTTGGGCAGAGACAGGGTTGTCTTCAGGCCGAGCGGCAGCACAGACAGATCGCGGGCCAGCAGAAGGGCTCGGATCCAAAGCGGAAAGCCGACAAAGATCCGCTGCGCAATCTCGGTGATCGGCGGATTCTCTTGCGACCCAATCGACACGGAATAGCAGTCCAGGAAGTCGCCCTGCCTGAACAGACCGTTTAGCCGGCTGTTCGCATCGAGAGCGGATTTCTCCACGTTCATGGACGGACTTTCTTTCGGCGAGGCGTGGCAGTCATTGAGCGCAGGTTGTTCCGACGTGCGGTGCGGAGGCGAGATCGCCGATTGTCGCAGTTTCTGACTCGACGCCGCTCAGCTTGAATCGAGGGCGATCAGGCCTCCGAACCAGCGCATCAGAGGGGCCAGCGCTTCGCGCCAGAGGCTCCACTGGTGCGGTCCGTCGGTGATCCGCAGTTCGGCGGCGATGCCCGCCTCGCGGAGTTCGCGATAGACCTCCACCGTCGACAGGTGCGAGCCGAAACCGTCATCGTCACCGGCCATCAGGTAGATGGCGGGCGGGGCCTCCGCCGCCTTGACCCGGTCGATGTAGGCTCTGGGATGCAAGGTCACAAAGCGTTCGGCATCGAATGGATCGCCGAAGGATCCGTCGAAGATCCGTTTGAGACGATCCGGACGGCTGGGCTGCCAGTCGGGTGTGACCCGCAGCCACAGCGCCGAGCTCATGGCACCGATTCCGCGATACACATCCGGCCGTTCGAAGCCGAGCCGCAGCGCCCCGTAGCCACCCATGGAAAGCCCGGCGATGAACCGGTTGGCGCGCTCGGGGCTGACCCGGTAGGTCGTCTCCACATGGGTGCGCAGATCGTCCCGCACGGCTCGGGCGTAGTCGCCTGGTCCGGCGATGTCCGCGGAGTCCACGAACCAGCTCTTCTTGCCGGCCGGCATGACGACCACGAAGGGCGGGATCTCCTCGGCGGCGATCAGGCGATCCAGAGTGGCCTCCGCCCGACCATAGGCCGGCCAAGCCCGCTCGTTGTCACCGACACCATGCAGCAGATAGACCACCGGGTACCGTTCTTCGGCTCGGCGCGGGTCGTGATAGCCGGGCGGTAAATAGATCGAATAGACCATCGGCCCGGCGAGTGCCGGACTGTCGAAGGACTGGGACCAGAGCAGCTCGGCCTCGGCCGGTAGCGGCATGACAAGCAATGCGGCCACTGCGATCGTTCGGTGTAGGGCCATGCGCAGCGCTCTCATCCGGCTTCTCCCGTCAGGGCGCGAGCGGCGGCGGCGATCTCGTCCGGGATCGCCGACGGTCGGCGAGCGTCCATATCCAGATGGACCCCGAATTGCGACAGTTCCGCAACCGGGGCGCCGGTGTCGGCGCGCACCACCCGATGGACCATGCGCAGGGAGGACCGGCCGACAGAGGCTACGGTGGACCCGGTATCCAGCGGCACGCCGACCCAGGGCAGCTCGGACACGGTCATCTGAAACTCAAAGGTCGAGAAGCCGATGCGGTTGTCGCGCATATGGCCTGGGGTCCATCCGATCGCGGCCAGCAGATGGCCACCCGCGGCGGTGAACCGATGGACCAGGGCGTCCAGGGCCAGGCGTCCGGCCCCGTCGACGTCGCGCGGCAGCACCGTGTCGGTTCCCGTCACGAGCCAGTCTGCTGATGGAGCGACCGGTGGGCGGGTCTCGAGCGGATCCCCGTCCCACGGCGCGGCAGGGGGCGCGGCAATCGGCCCATCGAGCACCAGGGTCTGCTCCGTGGTTGCCGCCAAGGTGTCGGGCGTACTGTCGATCAGCCTGTGGCCGAGCGTGATCTCCCGACCATCGCCGGCGATGGGGGCGGAGACGATGTGGTAGACGTCGCCGGCGCGCAGCTCGGCTTTGTAGCGGGTGTGACAGGACACGGTCCGGGCATCACCCGGCAAGACGCCCAAGGCCAGGAGGGCGCGGTCCCCCGCCACCCTGAACTTCTCGTAGTAGTACGCAACGGTGAAGTGCTCGACGATGTCGCACTCCCAGGGCGGCACGGCGCCGCGAAAGGTCTCCGAGAATTCCGTCATTGCCCCTGTTCCAGTCGGTAGAATCGGGTGGCGGTGTCGTGAAACACCGCCGATCTTTCGTTATCGGTCAGGCCGGAGAGAATGTCGAGAAAGCCCTCCAACTGCTCCTGAAAGCCGACCCGCAGACTGGCTGGTGGGAAGTTGGATGCCCATATGCACCGTTCCGGTCCGAAGATCTAAAGGGCCTCGAGGACGACCGCCCGATTGCTCTCGACCGTCCAGGGGGCGGTCTTCAGGCCGAGCTCCGACAGTTTGAGGTGTACCCAGGGCAAACGCGCGATGTCGGTCATCTCCCGGCGCCAGGCGGCCAGGCCTTCGGGAGAGCGGTCCCAGGGAAAACCAGTGTGGTTGACGACGACCGGAATCTCCGGATGGCGCTCGATCACCGCTGCCGCCTCGCCCAGGTGCCAGAATGGGACCCGCAGGTCGTAGCTGAGGCCGAACTGCGCCAGAAGTCCGTAGCCGCGCCGCCAGGCCGGGTCCGCAAGGCTCCGCGGTCCGATGGGCCGGGCGTCGGCGGCGTGCGCGGCGGTGACCGGTTTGGATCGGATCCCGCGCATCAGCGGCGAACGGCAGTGTCCCGCCAGTTTCTCTTCGACCGCCGGATCATCCAGCCAGACATGACCGACGATCGCGTGAGGCATCGCTTCCTGCTCGGCAAGAGCGGTCAGCCATTCGGTCTCGCCGACCTGGTCCGAGCGATCCCACTCCGCTTCGCAATGAACCGTCTTGACGATCTGGAACCCGGCCGCGTCGCGTCGGTAGTCGGCGGGGAGGTAGGACTGTTTCAACGCGCTATAGTCGCCGAGGAAGAAATTCGGCTCCGGGTGGTCGGCCAACCACGGATAGTAGTTGCGGTCCAGATCCCAGAGGTGATGGTGGGAGTCGACGATCTTCAGATCGGTCATCCGGCCCCGGCTCCGGCTGTCGAGGAACGCCGGAGAGTGGCACGGGCGGTGAGCCGCGGCCAAGACGAATGCGGGAGACGAACGGAATGCGGCGGATCGGGGTCCTGACGAGCGGTGGCGACTGCGCCGGATTGAACGCGGCCATCCGGGCGGTCGTGCTGCATGCGGCCAGCGCGCATGGGTGCGAGGTGATCGGCATCGAGGACGGGACGCGCGGCGTCATGGAAAGACCGATGCGCACACGCCGCCTCGGACCGGAGATGTTCGACGGGCATCTTTTGCGCCGGGCCGGCACCATGCTCGGCAGTGTCAGCCGCGGCGACCCGTTCGCCTTCCCGTCACCGTTGGGGCCGGTCGACCGGTCGGCGGACATCGTCGCCGGACTCGGTGAACTGCAGTTGGACGGGCTGATCGGCATCGGCGGCGACGGCAGCATGAAACTGCTGGACCGGATCACGGCGCAGGCGTCGATCCCGTTCATCGGCATCCCGAAGACCATCGACAACGACGTCTACGGCACCGACCGGACCATCGGCTTCGACACCGCGGTTGCGGTCGCGGTCGAGGCGCTCGACCGCCTCCAGCCGACGGCCCAGAGCCACAACCGGGTCATGATTCTGGAGGTTATGGGTCGCGACGCGGGCCATATCGCGACCCGGGCGGCGGTGGCCGGGGGGGCCGACATCTGCCTGATCCCCGAAGTGCCGTACACGCTGGATGGGGTCATCGGCGCCGTCGAGCGTGCCCGCGAGGCCGGCCGCCGGTTCGTCCTCGCGGTAATCGCGGAGGCGACACCGAAGACCGACGGGACCCGGGCCATGCGGCCGCGTCCGGGTGGTGGCGAGCGCTACGGCGGCATCGGCGAATGGCTCGGTGACGAGCTTGAGAGCCGGATCGGTGCCGACGTCCGGGTGACGACCCTCGGCCATGTGCAGCGCGGCGCCGAGCCGAGTGCCGCCGACCGGGTGCTGGCCAGCGCCTTCGGCGTGCATGCGGTGGAGCTTCTGGCGGCCGGTAAATCCAGCCGGGTCGTGGTGTGGGCCGGCCGCGAGGTGAGCGATGTCTCGATTCAGGAGGTCGTGACCAACCGACGGCCGGTGGCAGCGGACGACATCATTCTGAAGACCGCTTCGGGTCTGGGAATATATGTTGGTGAGATCGGCACCGAGGCGGCTGAAACCGCGTCGACCGGGGCGTGACGCCGAGGGGCCGGTCGGTTAGGTTTCGCCATGCCTCTCGACACCGTTCCATCCGTCTGTCCGCACGACTGCCCGAGCGCGTGCGCGCTCGAAGTTGAACGCCTGGATCGCAACACGATTGGTCGGATCCGGGGCGCCGCCGACAACAGCTATACCGCCGGTGTGATCTGCGCCAAGGTCGCGCGCTATGCGGAACGGGTTCATCACCCGGACCGGCTGATGCGGCCGTTGCTCAGAACCGGGCCCAAGGGGTCCACCCAGTTTCGCGAGATCGGCTGGACCGAGGCGCTTGACCGGGTTGCCGACGGCTTCGTCCGGGCGACCGAGCGCCATGGTCCCGAGACTGTCTGGCCATACTATTTCGCCGGCACCATGGGCCTGGTGAACCGCGACGGCATCAACCGGCTGCGCCACTTGATGGGGTATTCGCGACAGGACCCGAACATCTGCACGACGGTCGTCAAGGCCGGCTGGTTGGCGGGGATGGGCGATATTCTCGGCACCGACCCGCGCGAGATGGCTGAAAGCGACCTGATCATCATGTGGGGCGGCAATCCGGTGTCGACTCAGGTCAACGTGATGACCCATGTCAGCCGGGCGCGCAAGGAGCGCGGCGCCCATTTCGTCGTCGTCGACCCGTATCGTACGCCGACCGCGGTGGCCGCCGACGAACACGTGATGGTGCGGCCGGGGACCGACGGGGCTGTTGCCTGCGCCATCATGCATGTGCTGTTTCGCGGCGGCCTGGCCGACCGCGCGTTCATGGCGAAGTTCGCCGACGATGTGGATGCGTTGGAGGCCCATCTCTCGACCCGCACACCAAGCTGGGCTGAAGCGATTTCCGGTGTGCCGGCGGCGCAGATCGAGGCCCTGGCGGCGCGCTACGGGCGGACGGATCGGGCGTTCATCCGAGTGGGCTACGGGTTTGCCCGCTCGCGCAACGGGCCGATGCAAGTTCACGCCGTCGCCAGCCTGGCGACCGTCGGGGGCAAGTGGCGCCACCGAGGCGGCGGCGCGCTGTGGAAAGTCGACGGCTACTATCGGGTCGACAAGTCACTGATCGAGGCAACCGACCGCCTGGATCCAAGCGTCCGTGTCCTCGACATGTCGCGGATTGGTCCAGTCCTGACGGGCGAGGACGCCGTCGTGCGGACCGGGCCGCCGGTCACGGCCATGCTGGTCCAGAACACCAATCCCGCGGCGGTCGCTCCGGACACCGGGCGTGTCCTCAAGGGACTCGGCCGCTCGGATCTGTTCCTTGCTGTGCATGAACAGTTCCTCACCGAAACCGCGCGCTATGCCGACGTCGTCCTCCCGGCCACCACGTTTCTCGAACATGCGGACCTCTACACCGCCGGCGGCCACCCGCATCTGGAGGTCCATGACGCGGTGATCGACCCGCCGGGCGAATGCCGGAGCAACCACCGCCTGCTCAACGATCTGACCCTGAAACTGGGCGGCGACCATCCGGCCTGCCACATGAGTGAGGCCGAACTGCTGGACGCCACCCTGACGCGCTCCGGCTACCCAGGTTTTGCCGAGATGGTGGACCGGCGCTGGGTCGATGTCTCGCCGCCGGACGAGGCGGGCCAGCGCTTCCTCAACGGATTTCCGACGCCGTCCGGACGCTTCCGGTTCCGGGCCGACTGGGCGGCTCTCGGCCCGTCGGGGGCCGGGATCGAGGGGTTGCCCGACCATGTCGACATCATCGATCGGGCAACGCCGGAGCGCCCGTACCGACTGGTGACCGCGCCGGCGCGCAACTATCTGAACACCTCGTTCACCGAAACCCGTTCGAGCCGGGAGCGCGAAGGCCGGCCGACGGTCATGATCCATCCGACCGCGGCCGCCAAACTCGGCGTCGCTGACGGTGAACGGATCCGGCTCGGCAACGACCAGGGCTCGCTGGTGCTGCACGCCGTGCTGTTCGAGGGTGTTCAGCCTGGAACCCTGGTCGTCGAATCGGTCTGGCCGAACGAAGCGTTCGAGGAGGGTGTCGGAATCAACCTCTTGGTCAGCGCCGATTCGCCGCCGCCGATGGGCGGGGCGGTGTTCCACGATACCGCGGTATGGGCGCGCAGGGCCTAGGGCGGGCCCGGGGTATGGCGACGCAGGATTGGCGCCGCGCTTGCGTGCGGACGTCCCCTTGGCTAACCAACGGGAACGAAACAGCACGGGACGACGCTATTGGCCGACACTGCCTATGAGACGCCCGCGAACGATATGACCGCCGCGGAGCCGGCGCATGTCATTGTTGTGGGCTGCGAAAAGGGCGGCTCCGGTAAATCGACGACCTCGATGCATCTGACCGTGGCGCTGCTGCGGCTGGGCTATCTGGTCGGCACGATCGACCTGGATGCCCGGCAATGGACGCTGACCCGGTATCTGTCGAACCGCGCAACGACCATCCAGCGCGGCGAGCGCAACCTGCCGATGCCCCGTCACTTCTTCCTTGCCCATTCCGACAAGCCGGTGCGCGATCAGGCCCGGGCCGAGGACAAGGAACGGTTCGAAGCGATCATCACCAAGCTGCGCGGACTCGTCGATTACGTCGTGATCGACTGCGCTGGAACCGACAGCTACCTCGCCCGGGTGGCTCATTCCTACGCCGATACCCTCGTCACACCAGTGAACGACAGTTTTGTGGATCTCGACGTCGTCGCGCATGTCGACGGCCGCACCGGCGAAATCCTGCGACCGAGCGTCTATGCCGAGATGGTCTGGGATCAACGCAAGGCACGGGCGCAGCGGGACGGGGGCTCGATCGACTGGATTGTCATGCGGAACCGGTTGTCCACGCTCGAGGCCAACAACAAGCGCGAGATGAGCGATGTGCTTCAGCGTCTGGCCCGGCGCGTCGGGTTCCGCATCGCGCCGGGTTTCAGCGAGCGCGTGATCTTTCGGGAGATGTTCCTGAAAGGGCTGACGATGCTGGATGTGTTCGACGATCCGAACCGGACCGGCGCCGGGCGGCCCCGAATGTCCCATGTGGCGGCGCGCCAGGAGGTTCGGGCATTGATCAACGCGCTTCAATTACCGGGGCGCCGTTCCCGCAACCAGGGCGCCTGATCTGCGGCAGGCAATGGCTTATTCGCCGGATGGGCCGGTGCCGGCAACGCGCGACAGGGCGTCCCCGGCCAGTTCGAAGTCGGCCGCGGCGTAACGCCGGCCACCGATCGCCTGGTAGAAAGCGAGCGCTTCGACGTTACCCGGCTGGGCCTGCCAGACAATCCAGCTGCCTTCGTCATCCACGGTCCGGCGCGCGACCGCGGCGAGCAGCGCCTTCGCAACCCCTTTTCTGCGGGCATTCGGCAGCACGAAGAGGTCCATCAGAAAGGTCCCGGGGCGCCCATGCCCGATATGGAAGCCGTCGTGGTACAGCGCGTAGCCGACGATCCTGTCGCCTCGCTCGGCGATCAGCCCGGTCAATCGGGGGCGTGCTCCGAAAGCCCAGCGCTCGAGATCGTCGGCACTCAAGGGCGGCGGCGGTGCCCCTTCATGGGCGGACAGGGCGGCGGCCAAGGACACCACGGACGCTGCATCGCCCGGCGCCATGGCCCGAATGGTGGTCTGCACAGTGGTGGCGGCATCGGCGATCGGTTATCTCCCGTGGGCGACGGTGCTTCCAGCGGGTTGGAAGAACCGCCAAAACACCCAATCTTATCGTCCAGGATGTGACTTAGACAGACAAGCGAGCCATACGGCGATGGGGCAATGCGGCGATGACGTCGGGCGCTGATCGTGAAGACCCGCTTCCCGCCAAGGGCGGCGGCTCGGTCTCCAGCCGAGACGAAATCGATTCGTTCTTGGCGAAGGTCAAGGCGATGCCTTCGGCAGGCCCGCAGGGCCGGCGGGGACGGCTGGTTTTCGCCCTGGACGCGACGGCCAGCCGTGAGCCGACCTGGGACCGCGCCTGTCATATCCAGGCCGAGATGTTTCACCAGACGGCTTCGCTCGGCGGACTTGACGTGCAGTTGGTGTTCTACCGAGGATTCGGAGAGTGCAAGAGCTCCAAATGGCAGTCCGATCCCCGGGAACTCGGCCGGGTCATGACGGGTGTACGCTGTCTTGGCGGTCGTACCCAGCTTCGCAAGGTTCTCACCCACACAATCGCCCAGACCAAGGACAAGAAAGTGGGTGCTCTGGTCTTCGTCGGCGACGCGTTCGAGGAAGACATCGACGCGGTCTGCCATGCGGCGGGAGAGCTTGGCGTCCTGGGAGTCCCGACCTTCATGTTTCATGAGGGCGGTGACTCCATCGCGGAACGCGCGTTTCGTCAGGTCGCGCGTCTGACCCAGGGAGCCTATTGCCCGTTCGACTCCGCCAGCGCCGACCGCTTGAAGGAGTTGTTGGCGGCTGTCGCCGTTTATGCCGCCGGCGGCCGACAGGCGCTGCTGGACTACGGCGCGCGCTCCGGCGAAGCGGTCAAACTCCTCACCAACCAGATCAAGCGCTGACCGATGGGCTACTTCCTTCTGGTTCTGTGCATGATAGCCGGCCTGGGCCTGATGGGCCGGTGGCTGCTGAATGCCGAGCCGCGGGATATCATTCGGGTCGCCAAGTGTAGCGCCCTTGGACTTGCAGGCGCTTTCGTCCTGTTCATCTTCCTGCGCGGGCGCCTTGACTGGCTGTTCTACGCGGTACCGATCGCAATCCCGTTCCTGCTGCGGAACTGGGGACTTATGCGGACCATCCGGAATGCCGCCAAGGCAGCCCGCGGGCCGACGCCGGGGCAGACCACCGGAGTTCGAACCGCCTGGCTGTCGATGACCCTCGACCACGATACCGGGGCGATGGATGGCGAGGTTCTCCAGGGCGCGATGACCGGACACTGGCTTTCCCAGTTGAGCGATGACGCGTTGCGCGAGCTCGCACTGGAGTTGCAGGCTGATGGTGAATCGCTTCAGGTGTTCGACGCCTGGATCGAGCGGATGCGGCCGGACCTGGCTGTTGGCGGTTCTTCGGGACAGAGCGCTCACGATCGGGATCGCCGGCCCGATCGCGACGAGTCGGCGATGACTCGGGCCAAGGCCTTCGAGATTCTCGGCCTTTCGGAAGGTGCGAGCGAAGATGAAATCCGCGAAGCCCATCGCCGTCTGATGATGGCCAACCATCCCGATCGTGGAGGGTCTTCCTGGGTGGCGGCGCGGATTAACCAGGCCAAGGACTACCTGCTCGGCAAGCCGTGAGGGGCCACTGGCTTGCCACCTGACAGGGCTTTGCGCGATAAGCCAAGCGTCAGACTGGACCTCGCCCTGCCCGATTCAGCCTTGAGAGATCGCAATGCCCGTTCCCGTCCGAAAGGCCATTTTCCCCGTCGGCGGTCTCGGCACGCGCTTCTTGCCGGCAACCAAGTCGATGCCGAAGGAAATGCTGACCGTCGTCGACAAACCGCTGATCCAATACGCGGTCGAGGAAGCCCGTGAGGCGGGGATCGAAGAACTGATCTTCGTTACGGGGCGCGGCAAGACGGCGATCGAAGACCATTTCGACGTCGCCTACGAACTCCAGGACATGCTGACGACACGCGACAAGACCGATGCGCTTGAACTGGTCAACGCGACGATCCCCGAACCGGGTATGCTGGCATTCACCCGTCAGCAGGAACCGCTCGGTCTTGGACATGCCGTCTGGTGCGGTCGCAATTTCGTGGGCTCCGAGCCTGTCGCCGTGCTGCTGGCGGATGATCTCATCCTGTCCGAACGCGGCTGCCTCAAGCAGATGATCGACGCCTACAACACCGTCGGCGGCAATATGGTGGCCCTGATGGAGGTCGAGCGGAGCGCCATCTCAGCCTATGGCGTGGTCAATCCGGGTGATGTCCACGACCGGCTGATCGAGGTTCGGGGACTGGTTGAGAAACCGAAGCCTGAAGAGGCGCCGTCGAACTACGCGGTCATCGGCCGCTACATTCTCCAGCCCAAGGTATTCGAGGACCTCGGCCGAATGGAGAAGGGTGCCGGCGGTGAGATCCAATTGACCGACGCGCTGGCGCGTCAACTCGGATTGCAACCGTTCAACGGTTACCTGTTCGAGGGGCGGCGGTTCGACTGCGGCAACAAGGTTGGATTCCTGGAAGCCAACTTGGCGTTCGCCCTGGCGCGCCCGGACATGAAGGACGATATCCAGTCATTCCTGAGCAACTACGTCTAGGGCGACCCGGCGCGGGCCCCTAGGTTCCCGGTCGGGACCGGGATAAGGAGACAGCGATGCGCATCGCGATGATCGGTACCGGCTATGTCGGCCTTGTCACCGGCGCCTGTTTTTCTGAGTTCGGGGTGGAGGTCGTCTGCGTCGATAAGGATGCCGACAAGATCCGCCGCCTGAAGCGCGGAGAGATCCCGATCTTCGAGCCGGGTTTGGAGGACCTGGTCGCCGGCAACGTAAAGGCCGGCCGGCTCTCGTTCACGACGGAGCTGAGTGACGCGGTGCGAGGGGCCGATGCCGTCTTCATCGCCGTCGGTACACCGAGTCGCCGGGGCGATGGCCATGCGGACCTGTCCTATGTCTATGCCGCGGCCACCGAGATCGCCGATGCGATGAACGGCTATACCGTAGTGGTGACCAAGTCGACGGTGCCGGTCGGAACCGGGCGTGAGGTTGAGCGGATCATCCGCGAACGCCGACCGGACGGGGATTTCGACGTCTGCTCGAACCCGGAGTTCCTGCGCGAAGGGGCTGCGATCAACGACTTCATGCGCCCGGACCGGGTGGTGATCGGGGCCACTTCCGATCGTGCCCGCGACGTCATGCGCCAGCTGTACCGGCCGCTCTACCTGATCGAGACGCCGATTGTCTTCACCGAGCTGGAGACCAGCGAAATGATCAAGTACGCGGCCAATACCTTCCTGGCCACGAAGATCACCTTCATCAACGAGATCGCTGATCTGTGCGAGAAGGTGGGGGCCGATGTCCACGATGTGGCCAAGGGGATCGGCCTGGACGGGCGGATCGGCCGGAAGTTCCTGCACCCGGGGCCGGGCTATGGCGGCTCGTGCTTTCCCAAGGACACCTTGGCCCTGGTCAAGACGGCCCAGGACTATGGCGCACCGTTGCGGGTCATCGAAACCGTCGTCGACGTCAACGACGCGCGCAAGAAATCGATGGCGCACCGCATCGTCGAGGCCTGCGGCGGTTCTGTCGCCGGCAAGACGGTCGCGATCCTCGGGCTCACGTTCAAACCGAACACCGACGATATGCGGGACAGTCCGTCCCTCGACATCGTGCCGGCGCTGGTCGAGGCCGGGGCGATCGTGCGTTCGTATGATCCCGAAGGCATGGACGAGGCCGCCAAACTGCTTGACGCCATCAAGTATTGCCAGAGTCCCTACGAGGCGATGGACGGGGCCGACGCCGTGGCCATCGTCACCGAATGGAACGAGTTTCGGGCCCTGAGCGTTTCCCGCATGAAGGCGGCGCTCAAGGCGCCGGTCATGATCGATCTGCGCAACGTCTACGATCCCGATGAAATGCGGGCGGCCGGCTTTGTGTATAGCTGCATCGGTCGAGGCACGGACCGGCCCGGTGCGATGTCGGAGGCTGCCCAATGACCGACGCACATCACTTCGATCCGACAATCCTGCGCGAGTACGATGTCCGGGGCATCGTCGGCGACACGCTCTCAACGGAAGATGCCCGGGCTCTCGGGCGCGCGTTCGCGTCCATCGTCGCGGAGGCGGGGGGAACACGAGTCGCCGTCGGGCGCGATGGCCGGCTGTCATCCCCCGACATGGCGGCGGCGGTCGCCGACGGCATCAACGCCGCCGGAATCGACGTGATCGACGTCGGAGGCTGTCCGACCCCGGCACTGTATTTCGCGGTCCATCACTTCGATGCGGATGGCGGCGTCATGATCACCGGCTCCCATAACCCGCCGAGCTACAACGGCTTCAAGATGATGCTCGGCAAGGGGCCGTTCTTCGGCGCCGACATTCAACGTCTGGGCAGGATCGCGGGAGAGGGCGCGTTCGCCACCGGTGCAGGCACGCGGGAGACCGCGGATGTCCTGGAGGCCTATACTGAACGCCTGCTGCGGGACTACAGGCCAGGCCGCCCACTCACCGTGGTCTGGGATTGCGGCAACGGGGCGGCCGGCCCGGTCGTCACGGCCCTCGCCGACGCTCTGCCGGGTCGGCACACGGTGCTTTATCCCGAGGTGGACGGCACATTTCCGAACCACCACCCCGACCCGACAGTCCCCGAGACCCTGGAGGGGCTGCGGGCCGAGGTTGCCCGTACCGGTGCCGATCTTGGGATCGCCTTTGATGGTGATGGCGATCGGATCGGTGTCATCGACGAGAAAGGCCGGGTGCTCTGGGGCGATCAACTGGTGGCCATCTACGCGACCGAGATCCTGCAGGAGCAGCCGGGAGCCACGATCATCGCCGACGTGAAGGCGAGCCAGGTGCTGTTCGATCGGATCGCCGAACTCGGCGGCACGCCCTTGATGTGGCGAACCGGTCACTCGCTGATCAAGACCAAGATGGCCGAAACCGGGGCGCCGCTCGCCGGTGAGATGAGCGGGCACCTGTTCTTCAAGGATCGGTACTACGGCTTCGACGACGCCCTGTACGCGGCGGTGCGTCTGCTCGGTCTGGTCGCCAATGTCGAGGAGCCTGTCTCGGCGCTTCGGGACGCGCTGCCGGACGTTCTCAATACGCCGGAGATCCGGTTTCCCTGCTCGGAGGAGCGGAAGTTCTCGGCCGTCGAAGAGGTCAAGGCGTCCTTGAACGGTCGCCCGGGGATTCGAGTCATCGATGTCGACGGTGTCCGGGTAACCTCAGATGACGGCTGGTGGCTGTTGCGGGCGTCAAATACCCAGGACGTGCTGGTCGCGCGTTGCGAGTCGCGGACGGCAGACGGCCTTGATCATTTGAAGGCCCAACTGCGCGAGGCGATCGAGGGGATCGGGCTCGAGGTGCCGGAGTTCTAAGAGCCCGAACGAACGAACAAGGAGCCGCCTAGCGAACGGCGGCCGCATCGAGGACGGCCTGTGCCGGGACCGGGACGCACGGCAGGTGGCGGCGCTTCAGGTCGAGACAGGCCGCGCGGGCATCCGGTTCCTGCAGTCCGAACAACCGGGCCCGGAAGATCGGGCCGTTGGTCCGCTCCAGACGTTCGACCCGGGCGTCCGCGTCGTTCAGCAGGCTCGGCAGATGGCCGCGCGCCGAGGCGATTGAACGCTGCGCCCGGAGTTCCGTCGAATAGGCTCCGACTTGGACGCCCCAATCCCCCGCATCGTCACGTGAGCCGACCTCTGGCGTCTGTTCCGACGGAGCCGCCGCGACTGTGACTGCCTCGACCGGTGTATCCGAGGGCGACGGCCGCAGTATTGGCGTCGGCGGGACCATCGAGGCGATGCGGATCTCGTGCATGCGCTTGAACCCGCGGTCCAGGATCTTGCGCATATGAGCATTGCGAGTACGGCCACTGCGGCCGCCGAACACCACTCCGACCAGCCAAGTGCCATTGCGCTCGACCGAGGTCACGAGATTGAAGCCCGAGGCGTTGATGTAGCCGGTCTTCAGGCCGTCGGTTCCGGAATACTTGCCGAGCAGCCGGTTGTGGTTTCGGTAGGTCCGCTTGCCCCACGTGAACGTGCGCGTCGAGAAGAACTTGTAGTACTGAGGAAAATCACGGCGAACGGCGATCGCCAGCCGAGCCATATCCCGGGCGGTGGTCACCTGCCGTCGGTTGTGCAGGCCGGATGCGTTCATGAAGCGTGTCGAGCGCAGGCCGAGTTTCTTCGCGCGTTCCGTCATCCGGATCGCGAACCGGTACTCCGTACCCCCCAGGGCCTCCGCCACGACTGTTGCGACATCGTTGGCCGATTTGGTTACGAGCGCGCGGATCGCGTCGCGGACCTTGATTGTCTTGCCGCGCTTCAGTCCCAGCTTGGAGGGCGGTTGGCCGGCGGCCCGCTTCGAAACCTTCAGGCGTTGATCCAGGGTGAGCTTGCCGCTCTCAAGTGCCTCGAAGACCATGTACAGCGTCATGACCTTGGTCAGGGACGCTGGATGTCGGCGGGAATCGGCGTGACGCGAAAACAGGACTTTACCGCTCTGCACGTCCAGCACGAGGGCAGCGTATTTGCTGGCCGCCTGCGCAGGTGCGAACGCTAAGGTCAGGGTCGCGAGCATCACGATGAAGAAGGCAGTGCCGATTCGCCTCATACATGCGCTCCGCGGCCGTCTCAGGTTGCGGGGAGGAAAACTGGTATCGTCGGACCGGGCTTGAAGAATCCCCCCGAATCGACGCTGACTATCCTAGATTGCATCTCAGCTTTTGTCCATAAACGGCTGATTCCCTCATAAGAGTCGCCTTGCTGCGTTCGGAAGAAGGGGCTTGCCCCGGGCCGACGGGCCGGCCAGTCGCCAGCGCCGAAGCACCGCGCGCCCCGGCCCGCCCGAGGCGGTTTCCGCGACTCTTATTGTGCAGTGCACAAAAATTCTTCTTGACGCCGGCACTGGCCCTGTCCATATAGCGTTTGTTGCGATGCACAATAACTCGATCGCGACGAGCCATCGACCGAACGGAGATTACCATGACCACGAAGAAGACCACGCGCGCTGCCACGCCGGTCGACGCTGCCGTCGCCGCGGGCAAAGAGACCCTCGAGAACGTGACCAAGATCACCCAGGAAACCACTGCGAAGAACTTCGAGCAGGCGGTTTCGGTGACCAAGGAGAACATGGACAAGGCTTCGGAAGCCGCGTTCAAGGGCTACGATCAGTATTCTGCCTTCACCAAGGCGCACTACGACGCCGTCGCCAAGTCGTTCGACATCCTGTCGAAGGGCTTCGAGGACGTCTCCAAGGCCTGGTACGACTACACCAAGACATCCGTCGACGCCGGCGTCGACTTCTCGAAGAGGGTGATGGGCGCGAAGAGCGTCAACGAGGTCGTCGACTTGCAGAACGACTTCGCCAAGACCTCCTTCGACAGCTTCGTCGCCGAGAGCACCAAGCTCTCCGAGATGACCGTCAAGACCGCCAACGAGGCGATCGAGCCGATCAAGGCCCGGGTCGACGAGACCATCGAGACGATCTCCGAGGCCGCTGCCTAAGGCGCGACCGGCGCCGTTCCCGGCGCTCGCAGACATGCAGATGAAGGCCCGACCGGTTCCCGGTCGGGCCTTCGTGCTTGTACGGTGTGACGTATTCGCCCCTTTCCCCCCGGCGAATGAATCTCATATTCTCCGCATATGGCGACGTGGACGAGGCGGCACCCGGACCGACGGCCCGGCCACGGTTCCCAGTGGCGGCTCCTCCACCGAAACGATGCCCGACGGGTTGACCAATGAGTGATGACGATCGCGGGACCGGCAACGGTACCAACACGGGCATAGTCGTTAAGACACGCCCGAAGACGAAAAAGCCGTCGATGTACAAGGTCATCATGCTGAATGACGACTACACACCGATGGAATTCGTCGTTCACGTCTTGGAAAGGTTCTTCAACAAGAATCGCGAAGAGGCGACCCGCATTATGCTGCATGTGCATCAGCGCGGCGTGGGGGTTTGCGGCGTGTTCACCTACGAGGTCGCGGAGACCAAGGTGACTCAGGTCATGGACTTTGCGCGCCAGCATCACCACCCTTTGCAGTGCACCTTGGAGAAAGACTGACCCGATGCTGTCAAAAAACCTCGAAGAGAGCCTGCACCGCGCCCTTGGCCTAGCGAACGACAAGCGCCACGAATACGCCACCCTGGAACATCTGCTGCTGTCGCTTACCGATGATCAGGACGCGCTCGCGGTCCTTAAAGCCTGCGGCGTCGACGTCGACAAGCTTCGCGACGACCTCGTGACCTATATCGACACCGAGCTGAACGGCCTGGTCGGCAGCGCCATGGAAGAAGCCAAGCCGACTGCCGGGTTCCAGCGGGTTGTCCAGCGTGCGGTTATTCACGTGCAGTCGTCCGGCCGCGAGGAAGTGAGCGGCGCGAATGTCCTGGTGGCCCTGCTCTCGGAGCGCGAGAGCCATGCGGTGTTCTTCCTGCAGGAGCAGGAGATGACCCGGTTCGACGCAGTCAGCTACATCAGCCATGGCATTGCCAAGGTGCATGGTCAGCAGGCTGAACAGCGCCGCAACGTGGACGGCGCCGACGAGGACGCCAAGGGCGAACAGGTGAACAAGCAGGGCCATGAAGCCCTCGACGCCTATTGCGTCGACCTCAACAAGAAGGCCGCTTCGGGCAAGATCGATCCGCTGATCGGGCGTGAACATGAGGTTGAGCGGACCATCCAGATCCTGTGCCGGCGGACCAAGAACAACCCGCTCTATGTCGGGGATCCGGGTGTCGGCAAGACCGCGATCGCCGAGGGCCTGGCCAAGCGGATCGTCGACGGCGACGTCCCCGATGTCCTGATCAATGCCCAGATCTTCTCCCTCGACATGGGCGCGCTGCTGGCGGGTACGCGCTATCGCGGCGACTTCGAGGAACGCCTCAAGGCGGTCGTCAGCGAGCTTGAGCAGAACCCGAACGCGGTCCTGTTCATCGACGAGATCCATACCGTGATTGGTGCCGGGGCGACCAGTGGCGGAGCCATGGATGCCTCCAACCTGCTGAAGCCGGCCCTGCAGTCGGGCTCGCTGCGGTGCATCGGCTCGACCACCTACAAGGAATACCGCAGCTACTTCGAGAAGGACCGGGCGCTGGCCCGCCGGTTCCAGAAGATCGACGTCAACGAGCCGTCGATCCCGGACGCCATCAAGATCCTCAAGGGGCTCAAGCCCTACTACGAGGAGCACCACAAGGTGCGCTACACCAACGATGCGCTGAAGACCGCAGTCGAGCTGTCCGCCAAGTACATCGGGGACCGGAAACTGCCGGACAAGGCGATCGATGTGATCGACGAAGTCGGGGCGGCGCAGATGCTGGTGCCGGCCTCAAAACGGCGTAAGACCATCGGCGTCAAGGAAGTCGAGGATATCGTCGCGAAGATCGCGCGGATCCCACCGAAGAGCGTGTCGACCGACGACAAGACCGTGCTGGCGAACCTGGAGCGCGACCTCAGGACCGTTGTGTTCGGTCAGGATGAGGCCATCACCTCTCTGGCAACCGCCATCAAGCTGGCTCGGGCCGGCCTGCGCGAGGCTGACAAGCCGATCGGCAACTACCTGTTCTCGGGCCCGACCGGTGTCGGCAAGACCGAAGTGGCGCGCCAACTGGCCCTGATCATGGGCGTGGAGCTGATCCGCTTCGACATGTCGGAGTACATGGAGCGTCACAGCGTCAGTCGGCTGATCGGCGCGCCTCCGGGATATGTCGGGTTCGATCAGGGCGGTCTGTTGACCGACCAGATCGATCAGCATCCGCATTGCGTCCTGCTACTCGATGAAATCGAGAAGGCCCATCCGGACCTGTTCAATGTGCTGCTTCAGGTGATGGACCACGGCAAACTGACGGATCACAACGGCAAGACCGTCGATTTCCGCAACGTCATCCTGATCATGACGACCAATGCCGGCGCCTCCGATCTCGCCAAGGAAGCGGTCGGATTCGCCCGCACCCAGCGCGAAGGCGACGACACCGAAGCGATCAACCGGATGTTCACGCCGGAGTTCCGCAACCGTCTCGACGCGATCGTCGGTTTCAAGGCGCTGTCGCAGGAGACCATCGGACGTGTGGTCGACAAGTTCCTGATCCAGCTCGAAGGACAGCTTGCCGATCGGAGCGTGTCGATCGAGGCCAGCCCGCAGGCGCGGGAGTGGCTCGGCGAGAAGGGCTACGACCGTCTGTACGGTGCGCGGCCCTTGGCGCGGGTCATTCAGGAGCACATCAAGAAACCGCTGGCCGAGGAGCTTCTGTTCGGTCGCCTGGTCAAAGGCGGGATCGTTCGGATCGGTCTGGTCGACGGCAAGCTGGCGTTCGACTTCGATGATGAGCCGACGCCGGAGAAGCCGAAGCGCAAAGGCGGCAAGGGCGGCAGCAAGGCCAAGTCGCTGGTCTGAGCCTCCGGTGTCTGGATGGCCGCGTCCGCGGCCATCCGGATTCGTCTTGATGATCTTGAGTTCTGAATTGGGCGCCTGGCGTCAGCCCCAGCGGTCGGCTGCCGCGTCATCGCTGTCGCGGGCCTCGACCCAGCGATCGCCATGCGACGTTTCTTCACGCTTCCAGAACGGCGCCCTGGTCTTGAGCCAGTCGATCAGAAAGCCGGTCGCGTCCAGAGCGGCCTGCCGGTGGGCCGACGCACAGGCGACCAGGACGATGTTGTCGCCGGGGGCCAGGTCGCCGACCCGGTGGATGATCAGGGACGCTTCCAGCGGCCAGCGCCGATGGGCCTCGGCTTCGATCGATTCGAGCTGGCGCTCGGTCATGCCCGGATAGTGTTCGAGGGTCATCGCTGACACGGCATCGCCGCCCGCGATGTCACGCACCAAACCCACGAATACCCCCAAGCCACCGACTTTGTGGTTGCCGGAAGTCAGGGTCGCGAGCTCCTGGCCGACGTCAAAATCGGCTTCCTGGACGCGGACCGCCATCGGTTATCCCCCGGTTACCGGAGGAAAGAACGCCACCTCATCGCCGTCTGCGACCGGGTGCTCCGGCTCGACATAGTCCTGGTTGACGGCATAGCGGATGGCCCGGGTGTCCTTGAACGCTTCCGCATAGGCCGGCCCACGAGTCTTCAGCCAGTCGACCAGCTGTCCGACCGTTCCAATCTCGCTTGGAACCTCGAGCGTCTCCCCGGCCAGGCCGATCCTCTGGCGCACCCAGGCGAAGTACATCAGTCTCATCGCATCACCTCACTGAACGGCAGATAGTCGACAACGTCGCCTTCCGCCACCCCCTCGGTGCTTTCGCTGACGTCCAGCAGCCCATCGGCGACCGCCAGCGCGGACAGCACGCCCGAACCACCCGGACCGGCGGGAACGGCGCGGGGCAGGTCGCCAGGCCGCTGGCCGGCCTGCAGGCGCACCCTCAGGAACTCGCGTCGACCTGGCTTCTTGCCATGCCCGAAACCGGCGACCACCGGAAACACCGGCAGCGGTCGGAGCGTGGTGCCCGCCAGCGTCAGCAGGATCGGACGGGCCAGCGTGACAAAGGCGACGAAGGCTGCGACCGGGTTGCCGGGCAATCCGATCACCGCCCGCCCGCCGAGGACCCCGAGCGCCACCGGGCGTCCGGGTTTCACGGCCAGGCGCCAGGCATCGATTCGTCCATGTTCGGCCAAGGCCAGGCGCACGTGATCCTCGTCGCCGCCCGACACGCCCCCGGACGTCACGATGGCGTCGTGATTGTCGGCCGCCGCCACCAAGGCCGCTGCCGTCGCCTCGCGATCGTCCGACAGGATGCCGAGGTCGGTGACGGCGCAGCCCAGCCTCGAGAGCAGGGCTTTCACCGTGAACCGGTTGGCGTCGTAGATTTTCCCGGCGGTCCGCGGTCCCCCCGGTTCGACCACTTCGTCTCCGGTGGAGAAGACGGCGACCCTGAGCCGGGTCCGGACGGTGAGTGCCGATAGGCCGACCGACGCGGCGATCCCGAGATCGGCCGGGCCAAGACGCCGGCCGGCTTCCAGGGCGATTGCGCCGGCGCGAAGGTCCTCACCCGCCCGCCGTCGATTCATGCCCTGAACCGCACCCGGTGGTATCACAACGTGATCATCGTCCAGCCGGCAGTCCTCCTGCATCAGGACGGTGTCGGATCCGACGGGCATCGGTGCGCCGGTAAAGATGCGCGTCGCGGTGCCGGGCGCCTGAGGCGCGGTGGCGGGGTGGCCGGCGGCGACCCGGTCGGTGACCGGTAGGCGGGTCTCGGCGCCTGATTGCAGGTCCTGGAAACGGACGGCGTAGCCGTCGACGGCGGCATTGTCGTGCGGGGGTATGTCGAACCCGGCGACCACCCGTTCAGCAAGGGTCCGGTCCAGCGCCGCGTCGAGGCGCAGCGTCTCGGTTGCGGTTACGGTCCGCAGGCCGGCCGAGATCCTCACGAGTGCGGCTTCGATCGAAAGCGGCGCTTCGGCGTCGGGCATCGGGTGCGCGAAGCAATCGTCAGCGAGACGCGTCATGGTCCGGTCGGCCATTCAGCCGGTCCGGCGATGGCGTCGGCGGGCAGTGCGGCCGCCGCGACAAGGTCGCAGATCGCCTCGGTATCCGCCAATGCCAGAACCGGCCGGTCGCATTGCGGCAGGGCGGTGTCGCTGGCGACGGCGGTGACCGTTGCGTCTTCGGTCCACGATGGCGGTTTGTTCAGGGCTGGCCGGTGAATCTCGAGTTTCGGCATCGCGGTCCGCTTGAAGCCCTCGATCAGAACGATGTCGACCGGCGCGAGCCTGTCCACCAAGCGATCCAGACTGGGCATGGGCTCATCGGACAATTCCCGCATCAGGGCGAACCGGTTCTCCGTGACCAACAGCACTTCCTCGGCGCCGGCGGTGCGGTGGATGTAGGTGTCCTTCCCCGGTCGGTCGAGGTCGACGTCGTGATGCGCATGCTTGATCGTCGACACCGAAATGCCGCGCGTCTTGAGAGTCGGGATCAGCCGTTCGATCAGCGACATCTTGCCACTGCCGGACCAACCGACGATGCCGAAAAGCCGTTTCATGGTTTTTGTCTTAATCTGATCCACATATATCCATCGTTACGGTTGTTCGAGGCGGAGTGCAATTATAGGCTCCGCCCGCAATTCAAACCCCGGAGCGTCCAAAGTGCGTCAGCTTCAACTCCGCATGTTCGGCAAAATCCTGCGTCAGCGACGCAAGATGAGCCTGTCAGGCGGCGTGATCGCACGGTCGATGTCGATGGGGATGGCGGTCGGGTTCTCGCCGACCGTCGGATTACAGTTCGTCTTGTGCTTCATCATCGCCCAGATCTGGAACCGTGTCTGGCGCCCGAATGCCTTCAACACGGTGATCGCGCTGATCGGATCGCTGGTCGTCAATCCGGCGACGATGGTACCGACCTATACGCTCTACTACTTCATCGGCTGCGAGATGATGACCTGCACAAACCAGGTCGAGTTCAAGGATGCCAGCGACATCAAGGATCTGCTGCTGAACCTCGGCGAGGGGACGGCCGCGATTCTGCTCGGCTCCATTCCGTTCATCGCCGCCGGCGTGCCGGTCGGATACTGGCTCGGTCGGCTGGTGGCGCGGTTCCTGGAAGTCAGGGCCCACCGGCGCCGCTTGAAGCTGCTCGAACGGGCACGGCGGCGTCGGGACACCGAGCTGCAGGCGACCCAGAGCGCGGAATAGGGGTTTCGGCAGCCACGCCATCAAAGTGTCGTTTGCATCGATCCGGCCCTGTGGCGTAATGGCCTTCTCAATCCTTCATCAGTCTGTCTGACGAGCCCCTGTTTCATGCTGTCTCAGTTGCCCAATGCGCTCACCATGTCCCGCATCGCGGTGCTGGCTCCGCTTGTCGCGTGCCTCTGGATCGGGGGCGAGACGGCACGTTGGGTTGCGCTTGGGCTGTATGTGCTCGCTGCCGTGACCGACTACTTCGACGGCTATCTGGCGCGGACTCTGGAAGTGCAGACGGAGCTCGGCCGCCTGCTCGACCCGATTGCCGACAAGCTTCTGGTCGGAGCATGCCTGCTGATCCTGTGTGCCCTCGATCACATAGAAGGCTGGACCGTGTTGGCGGCTCTGGTGATCCTGCTGCGTGAGATCCTGGTATCCGGCCTTCGGGAGTACCTGGCCGAGTTGCGGGTCGGGTTGCCTGTGAGTCGCTTGGCGAAATGGAAGACGACCGTGCAGCTGGTGGCCATCGGGTTCCTGATCATCGGATCGGACGCGCCGGTTTGGATCGATGCCCGACTGATCGGCGAGGTCGGGCTCTGGGTCGGGGCTGGATTGACCCTGTACACAGGCTGGGACTACCTGCGTGCCGGTCTGCGGCATGTCGACAATGACGCCAAGGAAGGATCGGCCGACTAGATCGGACTGACCGGTCTGTTGGTCGCCGTCAGAGTTTCCTTCTGAACCGGATCCGGCCTCGCTCGGGTCAGCCCTCCTCGTGAAAGAAGTCGTAGACCTTGCGAGCCACCGCTTTGCTGATGCCGTCAACGGCTTCCAGGTCGCTCAGCCCGGCCCGTGCGACGCTGCGGGCGGAGCCGAAATGATGCAGCAGGGCTTTCTTGCGTTTGGCGCCGATGCCGGCGATCTCGTCGAGCGGATTGCTGCCGATCGCCTTGGCCCGTTTCGCCCGATGGGTTTCGATGGCGAACCGATGGGCTTCGTCGCGCAGCCGCTGCAGGAAGTACAGGACGGGGTCGCGCCGCTCCAGGCTGAACGGCGAACGCCCTGGGAGGAAGAAGCGCTCGCGGCCGGCGTCCCGATCCGGCCCTTTCGCCACGCCGACCAGCGCCACGTCGTCGATGCCCAGTTCCTGAAAGACGTCGAGTGCCACGCTGAGTTGGCCGAGCCCGCCGTCGATCAGGACAAGGTCGGGCCAGTTGCCGGACCGGCGCTCGGGGTCTTCCTTGAGCGCTCTGGAGAACCGGCGGGTCAGGACCTGCCGCATCATGGCGAAATCGTCGCCGGCCTCGACCGTGTCCAATGTCTCGTCCTGCGCGCTCCGGCGTTCGGCGACATTGCGGATGTTGAACTTCCGATAGGCGTTCTTCGCAAAACCGTCCGGGCCGGCCACGATCATCGCGCCGACCGCGTCCGACCCCTGGATGTGGGAGTTGTCGTAAACCTCGATGCGCTGCGGCGCCTGGTCGAGTTCGAATGCGGAGGCCACGCCGTCCAGAAGGCGGCGCTGCGACGAGCTCTCTGCCATTCGCCGGCCGAGCGCTTCGCGGGCGTTGGTCAGGGCATGGTCCATCAGCTTGCGTCGGCCGCCGCGTTGCGGACGCGACAGGTCGACTTTTCGCTCTGCTCGTGTCGAGAGCGCCTCGGCGATCAGGGCGGATTCCTCGATCTCGTGGCTGACCAGGACGAGCCGCGGCGGCAGCTTGTCGTCGTAGAATTGCCCGACGAAGGCCGCCAACACGTCGGCCGGATCGGTCTCTTTGTCGTGGCTTGGGAAATAGGCGCGATTGCCGAAATTACTTCCTGCGCGGAAGAAGAACACTTGGATGCAGGTCTGGCCCCCTTCGGCGTGCAGGGCGATCACGTCGGCCTCTTCGACGCCCTCGACATTGATGTCCTGGTTGGCCTGGATGGCGGTCAGCGCGCGAATACGGTTCCGGTAGATCGCCGCTGTCTCGAATTCCAACGCATCGGACGCCGCCTGCATGCCGTCGGCCAGATCGCGTTGAATGTCCGAGCTCTCACCGGTGAGGAACCGGGCGGCCTGGTCAACCAGCTCGCCGTAGTCGGTCTCGCTGACATACCCGACGCACGGGGCCGCGCATCTCTTGATCTGGTACTGCAGACACGGCCGCCGACGGTTGGAGAACATCGAGTCGCTGCAGTTGCGCAGCAGAAAAGCGCGCTGCAGGGCCGTGATCGTCCGGTTGACGGCACCGGCTGACGCGAACGGTCCGAAGTACTGTCCCTTGCGATTACGCGCCCCGCGGTGCTTGGTGATCTGCGGGTAGGGGTGGTCGCCGGTCAGCAGAATGTGGGGAAACGACTTGTCGTCCCGCAGCAGGACATTGTAGCGGGGACGCAGACGCTTGATGAGGTTGCTTTCCAGCAGCAGCGCCTCGACTTCGGTGTGCGTCCGCACGATTTCCATGGCGGCGGTTTCACTGACCATCCGGAAGATCCGGTGGGGCAGCTTTGCGGGATGGGTGTAGTTGACGACGCGCTTCTTGAGGTTCCGCGCCTTGCCGACATAGAGCACGTCACCATGCGCATCCAGCATCCGATACACGCCGGGCGCATTCGGCAGGGTGCGGACCTGATCGCGGATCACGCCCACGCCACGGGTGATGTCGGGCGCCGCCTTCCGCCGGCGGCGCGCCCGTTCTGTGCCGGTCGGCGGATCCGTGAATTCGGCGTCGGACACGGCTTCTCTGGCTAGCTGAAACACGAGTGGCAAACGGCGGCGCGGCGGCGCGATATAGGCGCGCACGGTGTGCGGTTTCTTAATCCACGGATTATGTGGAAAAGCACGTGGAAAAGCATCCTGTCACGCATCGAACGCCGCAGAGTCCCGTGGGATTCATGTGAGTGCACATATTTTAGGCAGAGCCGTTAAGTGATTGATTTTAATGATAATCACTTGCTGGGCGTGGGGTGAATTCATTGCTTTGCAAAATATCCTTCACAGTGGTGTAGACGCTATCGTCACAGCGGGCTTGTGTGAACAACTCCCGCGATAGACTTGTCGATACGCGCCTCGCGTTAAAGGACTCGCCACAGATGATCTTCGGCCTTCACTCGGCTCGGTCTTGTCTGGATTTGATCGTATTTGTGTGATCAGTCGCGCGGGGTTTGCTCACCCGGCGGGGCCCACCATAAGTGCTGGCCACCATCGACCGCAATCATCTGACCGGTGACCGAGGCGGCGCCGGCGAGGAACACTACGGCTGACGCGATCTCGCTCGGGTCGGCCGCATGTTCGAGCGGTACAGACCTTGCCTGAGCGTCGAAGCTTTCGGAGTCTTGGTGAATACTGGCGAGCACGGGGCCCGGTCCGACGCCGTTGACTCTGATCCGCGGTGCCAAGTCGAGCGCCAGCGTGCGGGTGAGTCCCCAGAGCGCCATCTTGGTAACCGTGTACGACAGAAAGTCCTCGGTCGGGTTCCAGACCCGCTGATCGATGATGTTCACAATCGCCCCGTCGCTGGTAGACGGCAGGTGCTGGGCGAATTGCTGCATGAGGACGACCGGCGCCCGTAGGTTCGGCTCGAGATGGCGGTCCCAGCTCTGCCGCGTCACCGTTGCGAGCTGATCGCGCTCAAAGGTCGACGCGTTGTTGACCAGAAGCCCGACCGGTCCGAGCGCCTCCTCGGCCCGCCGCACCAGTGTTTCGACCTGTTCCTCTTTGGACAGATCCGCGGACAGGGTTGTGGCCTGAACCCCCAGGGCGCGAACCTCGGCGGCGGTCGCCTCGGCCTCATCGGCCGAACGGCCATAGTGCACTGCCACATTCCAGCCTTCGCGCCCGAGTGCCAAAGCGATGGCCCGTCCGACGCGGCGCGCCGCGCCGGTGACCAAGGCCGTGCGGGGAACTGCCTGCGGGCTGCGCTGTGCCATCGATGATCCTCTGAATCCGGTTCGCCGCGCGGGGCGAAGACAGGATCAGTAGGCGGCGAAAGCGATGGTGTCCACCGGCAAGAACTGGTTTGTGATGAACATCGCGTAGATCGCGAAGAACAGAATTGCCCATGGCCGGCTGAACGCCGGCAGGCGGATCGCCAGAACCACGAACCCGATGGTCACCGCCATCATGAACCACAGATCGACGGACATGACCTCGTCGGGGATCTGCAACGGTTTGACCAGGGCGACCGCCCCGAGAATGCCGAGTGTGTTGAAGATGTTCGAGCCGATGATGTTGCCCAGCGCCACGTCGCTGTGCCGGCGCAGTGCAGCCACCAGCGTGGTTGCCAGCTCGGGAAGTGAGGTCCCCACGGCGACGACCGTAATGCCGATGACCGTCTCGGAGATGCCAGCGATGCGGGCGACGTCGATCGCCCCGTCGACCAGCAGCTGCGCACCGAACAGCACGGCGAGCAAACCCCCGACCGTGTAGGCGATGCTGCGGGTCAGGCCTTCGGGCAGTTCGTCGAATTCCTCGACTTCCTTCGAGTGGATGCTGTCGGTTGTCTTGCGCTCTTCGTAGTAGCAGTAGAACAGATAGGCGAAGAGCAGCATGAGCATCAGCCCGCCATGCCAGCGCTCGATCACGCCGTGAATACCGGCCGCCACGAACAGGACCGTGCCGACGATCAGGACCAGGCCGTCGCGCCGCAGCGGTGCGCCGCCGCAGACGAAGGGCGTGATAACGCCCACCGTTCCGATCATCAGCAGAATGTTCGCGATGTTCGAACCGATCACGTTCCCGATGGCGATTCCGGGCGACCCCAAGAGCGCGGCCTTGAGACTGACAAAGAGCTCGGGCGCGGAGGTGCCGAAGGCGATCACGGTGAGTCCGATCACGTGCGGGCTGATGTTCAGCCGTCTGGAGATCGCCACCGCCCCCCGGATCATGGTCTCCGCCCCGACCAGCAGCAGGACCAGCCCGGCGAAAATGAGGGCGGCCGCCATCATCGCGCCGACTCCGCCCCAAAGCCGTCTTGGGCCCGATCGGAAGACGGCGTCCACGCGGCCGTAGCCTGGCCTGTGCGGTCGCGAAACGGCGTCGGTCCAATCATTGGAATCGGCTAATCTCGTGTTGCTGACGGATGGTGGGGCTGACCAAAAGGAATGGTGATTCTTTGGTGGTTTTCAATGACCATGGTTGCAAGTGTTTTCAAGGGGTCAGCGCCCCGTCGCCCCTAGGGTTGGACGGATGACCAGGTTCGGCGGCCGCGGAGGTTCGTTCATTGGATAGCCTGCTGGACGCGTTCGGCGGGGCGTATGGAAGCGCCCACGGCGCTCCGATCGGGGATGCGCTGATCTTCCTGGCCGCCGCCGTGTTGTTCGCACCCCTGTTGCGACGACTGAAGTTCAGCCTTGTGCTGGGGTACCTGGCGGCCGGTGCGATGATTGGTCCTCACGGACTTTCGATCATCGACGACGTCGCCGAGACCCGTGAACTGGCAGAGATGGGTGTGGTCTTCCTGCTGTTCGCAATCGGTCTGGAACTGTCTTTCGAACGCCTGAAGGTTATGCGGCGGCTGGTTTTCGGTCTCGGTACGGCCCAGGTTGTCATCACCGGTGTTCTGATCGCCGGTCTCGCCCTGGCCGCCGGCCAGACCTTCGGTTCGGCTGCGGTGATCGGTGCCGCGCTTGCCCTGTCCTCGACCGCTTTCGTCCTGCAACTGATGACCGAGCGCGGCGAGCTTGCGACCCGCCACGGCCGGGCTTCGTTCTCGACGCTGTTGTTTCAGGATCTGGCTGTCGTTCCGATTCTGGTCGTGGTTCCGCTGCTGGCGGACAATCCGGGTGGTCTCTCGATCCTGGGCGCACTTGCAATCGTGACCTTGAAGGCTGTCGTGGCGTTGGCGGTGATCGTCATCGCCGGGCGACAGCTCCTGCGCCCGCTGTACCATGTCATCGCGTCGGCGGGAGCGCCCGAGCTGTTCACCGCCATGACCCTGCTGGTCGTCCTGGGAATCGGATGGGCGACGCATATGGTCGGGCTGTCGATGGCGCTCGGCGCCTTTCTCGCCGGCCTGTTGCTGTCGGAAAGCGAGTTCCGCCACCAGGTCGAAGCCGATATCGAGCCGTTTCGCGGCATTCTGCTCGGCCTGTTCTTCATGACTGTCGGCATGTCGATCGATATCGGCCTGGCCTTCCGCGAGATCGTCACCGTCCTGTCCTATCTGGGCGGGTTGATCGCGCTGAAGTTTCTGGTGGTCGTCGGGGTGGCGATGGCGATGCGCCTGTCGTTCACCGTCTCCCTGCGGACCGGCGCATTGCTGGCTCAGGGGGGAGAGTTTGCCTTCGTGATCCTCGGTTTGGCGGTCGTCAGCGGGGTGGTTCCCGATGCCACCGTCGACCTGCTGTTCCTGGTGGTGGCCATCAGTATGGCGGCTACCCCGGGCGTTGTCTGGGCGGTCACTCACCTTGCCGCCCGTCTCGAGCACACCGAGAACATGACCATGGGCGCCGACGTCGAAACGGTCGCCGAGATCGACGGGCACATCGTCATTGCCGGGTTCGGTCGTGTGGGCCGGACCGTGGCACGCCTGCTTGACGCGAAGATGGTCCCCTATATCGCCGTCGATACCGACGCTCAGCGGGTGCGTGACGGACGCCGCGACGGCCATGCGGTGTACTACGGAGATGCGAGCCGACCGGAAGTCCTGCGCCACCTGGGGGGAGAGCGGGCGCGGGCGGTCGTGCTGACCATGACGACCGAAGGGCAGGCGATCGACCGGACGGTCGGCCATCTCATGTCTCGGCTGCCGGAGGTTCCGATCTTCGCCCGGGCTCGCGATCCGTTGCACGCGCGCAGACTCGAGGAACTCGGCGCCGCCGGGACCGTGGTCGAGACCCAGGAAGCCAGCCTTCAGCTCGGGGGAGCTGTATTGCGGCGCGCCGGCAGCGAATGGGAGGAGATCGAGGAGTTGATCCGGCAGATGCGTTTTGTCGACGGGGTGGGGCAGCCGATCGGCGAACGCCCGACTGACGAAGCCGCACCCGCCGAACGGCCCGAAGATCCCTTACTGGTGGCGGCGCGGATGGCCGATGAGGAAGAGCAGCGCCAGGCCTTGGCTGGCGCTGAGCAGGCTCCGCCGGACGGAAAACCGCCGGCAACGCCGCGTGCCGACGCCGCGGATTGAGGTGGGTCAAGGAAGTGCGGGTTCCGGCGCTCTAGCCTTGCTCCATTCCTGAAGTGTGAGAGCCCAAAATGACCATAGAACTGCACCACGACATCGGTCGCGAATTCCCCGAATGGAAAGACAAAATCCACCAGTTGAAGATTGAGAACGCCCACTTCGCACGCCTGTTCGACGCCTATCACGAAGTCGACAAGGAGGTCGCGCGGATCGAGGCGGAGATCGAACCGACCTCCGATGCCTATGCCGAGGACTGCAAGAAGCGGCGCCTCAAGCTCAAGGACGAGATCTTCGACATGCTGCGCGCCGGCTGAACCAGGCGCGTTTCCGCCGGGCTTGAGATCGCTGGCATATCACTTGCTTCGACCGATAACAGGCAGCCGCCATTGGGGTCTGTGTTCGGTGGTTGGAACAGGTCGGAGCAAGAATGCCCACGATTACTTCGGACCCGATCGAGGCGCTGGTCGCCGATGATCAGGTCATGCGGTGGAACGCACCCGATGGCCTCGAAACCGCGACCGTCGTCACCTACGCCTTCAGCGAGGGCGAACAGCTTTCGGTTCCCTGGGACAGCGATCTCGAGACCCCGTCGGCGTCGGTTCGCACGATCGCCAACGCCGCTTTCCGCGATCTCGAGAGCTTCACAAACCTGCGGTTCGTCGAAGTCACCGGATCCGTCAATGCTGACATCGAGCTGAAGATCGGTGGGACGCCTGCGTCGGGCCAGGGCTGGCTGCCCTATGTGACCGAATTCTACAAAACGGACTCGATCATTCTGCTCAACGATGGGTACTTCGACCAAGGGCAGACCCTGAACGACTGGCATCAGTGGGTGATCTACCACGAGATCGGACACACCCTCGGCCTGAAGCATCCACATGAAGAGGACGCTGGAAACCCATCCGTTCTGACGCCCGCGCTCGATACCAGCATCAACACCGTGATGTCCTATGTGGACGCGGGGTTCGTTGGCTATGCGCCGTTTGACCGGACGGCGCTGCAGTACCTCTATGGGGATGGAACGGCCCCGGCCTCGGTCAGTTTTGCCTGGGACGATGCGGTCGGCGCTCTGGTCCACGGCGGTGGGGCGGCCACAGGCGATATGCATCTGCTGACCAATGCGCCGGACGCGATGTTCGCGCGATCGGGTGATGACACGCTGCGGGGGTTCGGAGGTGCTGATCTCCTCTACGGCAACCAGGGGGCCGACACGATTTCCGGCGGCTCGGGTGACGACACGCTCTACGGTGGCCAGAACGGTGATGCGTGGGACGAGATCTGGTCCGGATTGGGTGATGATCTGGCCTATGGCAACCGTGGTTCCGACCTGCTCGATGGATATGACGGGGCCGATACCTTGTACGGCGGCCAGGAGAACGACTACGTCCGGGGCGGTGCCGGAGACGACGTGCTGTTCGGCAATCGTGGAGATGACACGTTGGCCGGCGGCGCCGGTGCCGATGTGCTGGTGTTCGCGGGTGGTGGCAATGATGTCGTTGAGGCGGCTGGCTTCAATGCCGACGAGGGCGACCGCCTGAGCATCCCCGGCGGTGTCACCGGCGTGGGGAACGATGCCTCCGGCAACCTCGTGTTGGAGCATAGCCTTGGTCAGGTGACGCTGATCGGCGTCACGCCGGCGTCCTATAGCGATGGCTGGCTGGTCTAGATGCCGTGTCCTGGTGGCCCTGGCGCCGGCCGCTATCGTCCCCGACGTCGTCGACCCTTGCCGCCGGCCTTCTCGGGTGGACGGCCGCTCGGTGGCTGTAACGGCACCTTCAGCTTGACGACGCCGCCCTTTGGCAGCGGTTTGCCGTCGGGTGTCATGCCGAGATCGGCCGCTTCCAGGCGTTTGATCTCGTCGCGGATCCGCGCCGCCTCCTCGAACTCGAGGTCGGCCGCCGCCGCCTTCATGCGCGCTTCCAGCTCCTCGATGATCTGACGGATCGGTTTGTCGACCAGTTCGCCTTCGCCGGTCCCGGTGTCGACGGACACATGGTCCCCGCGTTCGTAGACGCTCTCCAGGATGTCGCCGATGTTCTTCTTCACGCTCTCGGGCGTGATGCCGTGCTCGGCATTGTAGGCCATCTGGCGCTGGCGACGGCGCTCGGTCTCGCCGAGGGCGTATTCCAAGCTCTCGGTCATCCCGTCGGCGTATAGCAGGACTCGACCGTCGACATTGCGCGCGGCCCGCCCGATGGTCTGAACCAGCGAGGTCTTGGAGCGCAGGTATCCTTCCTTGTCGGCATCGAGGATGCAGACAAGGGCGCATTCGGGAATGTCGAGGCCCTCGCGCAGCAGGTTGATGCCGATCAGGACATCGAAGACGCCGAGCCGCAGGTCCCGGATGATCTCGATCCGCTCCAGGGTGTCCACATCGGAGTGGATGTAGCGCACCTTGATCCCAGCCTCGTTCATGTATTCCGTCAACGCTTCGGCCATGCGCTTGGTCAGCGTGGTGATCAGCACCCGGTGTCCCCTGGCCGCTGCGTCCTGGCACTCCGCGATGACGTCATCGACCTGGTTCTTGGTCGGCCGGATCTCGCAGACCGGGTCGATCAGACCGGTGGGGCGCACGACCTGCTCGACGAACACACCGCCCGTGCGGTCCAGCTCCCAAGGACCGGGAGTCGCCGAAACGAAGGTTGTCTGGGGACGCATGTCCTCCCACTCCTCGAACTTGAGCGGGCGGTTGTCCATGCAGGACGGCAGCCGGAAGCCGTACTCCGACAGGGTGTACTTGCGGGCGTAGTCGCCTTTGTACATGCCGCCGATCTGCGGCACCGTGACGTGGCTTTCGTCGACGATGAGCAGGGCGTTCTCGGGCAGGTACTCGAACAGAGTGGGCGGGGGTTCACCCGGATTGCGCCCTGACAGGTAGCGGGAATAGTTCTCGATGCCGGCGCAGGAGCCGGTGGCCTCGATCATCTCCATATCGAAGGTCGTGCGCTGTTCGAGCCGCTGCGCTTCCAGCAGCTTGCCGGCGCGGTTGAGCTCGTCGAGCTGGCCCTTGAGCTCCTCCTTGATCTGGCGCACCGCCTGCTGAAGCGTCGGCTTGGGCGTGACGTAGTGGGAATTGGCGAAGACGCGGACCTGGTCGAGGCTCTGGGTCTTCTCGCTGGTCAGCGGGTCGAACTCCTGGATGGTTTCCAATTCGTCGCCGAACAGGGACAGCCGCCAGGCGCGGTCCTCGAGGTGGGCCGGGAAAATTTCGAGACTGTCGCCGCGCACGCGGAAGGTCCCGCGGTGGAAGCTGGCATCGTTGCGCTTGTACTGGAGCTCGACCAGCCGGCGCATGACGCCGTTGCGGTCGACCTGGTCACCGACCTTCAGCTTCACGATCATGTTGCCGTAGGTCTCGACCGCACCGATGCCGTAGATGCAGGAGACGGACGCCACGATGATGACGTCCTCACGCTCCAGCAGCGCGCGGGTCGCGGAGTGGCGCATGCGGTCGATCTGCTCGTTCACCGACGCCTCCTTCTCCACGAAGGTGTCGGTCCGGGGCACATAGGCTTCCGGCTGGTAGTAGTCGTAGTACGAGACGAAGTATTCGACGGCGTTGTTCGGGAAGAAGCTCCTCATCTCCCCGTACAGCTGCGCGGCCAGGGTTTTGTTCGGTGCCAGGATCAGAGTCGGGCGTTTCACTTCCTGGATGACGTGGGCCATCGTGAAGGTCTTGCCGGAGCCGGTGACCCCGAGCAGGACCTGGTCCAACTCTCCGGTGTGGATCCCCTCGATCAGTTCTCCGATGGCCTGGGGCTGATCGCCGGCCGGGGCGAAATCCGAGACAACCTGAAACGCAACGCCGGCGTCCTGGGGCGCGACATCGGTCTTGAGATCCGGCGCAAGGGCGCCGTGCAGGGCGGGCTTGTTGGTCGTCGGATCGGCGAGTTGCGTGCTCATGGCAGCAACATAGGGCGGGGAGTACGAAAAGGGAACAGGCTGCCGTGATACCGTTTCGGACGCTCAGACCGGGAGGCGGATCACGGCCCGAAGTCCGCCGATCGGCGCGTCATCCAGGACCAGGTCGCCGCCGTGGCTGTGGACGATGTCGCGGCTGATTGTCAGGCCGAGACCGGTTCCGCCAGTTGCCGGATTGCGTGAGGGCTCGAGGCGCATGAAGGGTTGGAAGGCGATTTCCCGCTCGGCTTCCGGAATCCCGATGCCGTCGTCGTCGATGGTGATCTCAACCGCATCGGCGGCCCGCACCACGGTGACGCGCACCAGGCTGCCATAGCGCTGGGCGTTCTGGATCAGGTTGGCAAGCGCCCGTTTCAGGGCGTTAGGACTAACCGGCAGGACCGCGGCGCCGTCATCTGGCTGGTCGTAAATGATCTTCGTGTTGCCGCGCCGTTCGTTCTGGACGACCTCGCCCATCAGCATGCCGATGTCGCAATCGACGGGGCTCTCCGCGCCTTCGCCGCGGGCGAAAGCGAGATAACCTTCGACCATGCGTTCCATCTCCACCACGTCCGTCTTCAACTCGGCGGTGTCCTCGTCATCACCGAACATGGCGAGCTGCAGCTTCATACGGGTAAGGGGCGTGCGCAGGTCGTGACTGACCCCGGCCAGCATCTCTGTGCGCTGTGTGAGCTGCCGGTTGAGCCGTTCCTTCATCTGCAGGAATGCCGCCGACGCCTGCCGCACCTCGGTCGCGCCTTCGGGCTTGAATCCGGTGTCGTCGCGCCCCAGTCCGAATGCCCGGGCGGCGATCGCCAGACGGCGTATCGGACGGATCTGATTGCGCATGAAGACGATGGCGATGGCGAAGAGCACCAGCGAAGAGCCGACCATCCAGAGCAGGAAGATATAGGTGGTCGACGTGAACAACCGCTTCTGGTGCGCAATCACTTGCAGCACGCCGGACGGCAGTTGAACAAGCACTTCGATCCGCCGGTCGATGGATTCCGTATCCATCACGAAGGGCCGGCGAACCTTGGAATCCATCGCATCCAGCATGGCGTGCTGGACGCGGTCGAACAGGTCGGGCGCCGGCCGGTTGGGAAGAATGCCCTCGGGCCGCCAGCTCAACTCGATGTCGAAGTGGTTGGCGGACCGCAGAGACAGTTCGGCGACCGCCTCGTGGGTGATCGGCGGCTTCAATTCCTCGATCAGGAAAGCGACATCGCCTGCCAGGCTGTGCACCAGCCGGCGGGTCATGATGTCCCAGTGCCGCTCGTAGAAGACGTAAGCCGAGATCGCCTGCATCAGGACCAGCGGCATGACGATGATCAGCAGGGAACGGCCGAACAGAGTCTTCGGCAGATATCTCTTGATCCAGCGATCGAGCTTGAACTCGGCGGCCGGCGGGTTTTCCCGGCGAAAGGAGGCCTCATCGGTTCTGGGGGCCGAGCGGGCAGCGTAGTCGCCCTGGGTTCCTTCGTTTCGCGTCGCTTCGACCACGGGTCGTGCCCCCTCTACCCCTGGCCGTCGGGCAGGAGAACATACCCGCGGCCTCGGACGGTTTGCAGAAACCGGGGAAACTTCGGGTCCGGCTCGATCTTGCGGCGCAGCCGGGTAATCTGGACATCGATCGTCCGAGCGTTTCCACTGCCGCTTCCGTCACCGTCGGCAAGGTCCTCGCGGGTGAAGATCGTACCCGGTGCGGCGGCGAACGTGCGCAGAAGATTGGCCTCGGACTCGGTCAGCCGGATGGCCTCGTCGCCTTGCCATAGCATGTTCCGGACCGCGTCGAACCGCAGGCCTCCCAGGGTCAAGGCGTCGGTCTCCGGCAGTTCCAGGGCCGCCGGGGCGGCATGCATGCGGCGCAGAATTGTTCGGATGCGCAGCAGCAGTTCGCGGGGCTCGAACGGTTTGGTGAGATAGTCGTCGGCGCCGCTTTCCAGACCCGTAATGCGGTCCTCGCTTTCCCCCATCGCTGTGAGCAGCAGGATCGGCACGCCGGTTTCGTCGCGCAGGGAGCGGGTGAGATCGATGCCGTTCTCGCCGGGCATCATGACGTCCAGAACGATCAGGTCGAAAATCAGGCCGGTCATGTGATCGCGGGCCTTGGCGGCGTCCTCGGCCACGGAGACCCGGAAACCGTTCTCTTTGAGATACCGGCTCAACAGTCGGCGCAGCCGAACGTCGTCATCCACAACAAGGATATGCGGCGGCTCGTTGCCGCCATGATCGCTCTGGTGCGTGCTGACCGCCACGGCTCTATCGCTTGCCGCTGATCCCGACACGGCCCGGTGTTACGGCGGCGGGTCCGCTGGAGACGTCGAACTGTTCGCGATCGACTGGATCGATGATCCCGTGCAGCACCAGCTTGAAGCCCTGAACGGCATCGGCACCGGCCTTGCGGAACGCATCTGCCAGACGCTCCCGTTGGTTGGCGGTTAACCGGCGTTCCAGGTCGACCCCCTTTTGCGTCAGGGTCAGTAGCCGTTGGCGCCGGTCGCGGTCGCCGGTGCGCTGAATGATGTAGTTCTCTTCGACAAGGTGGCTGAGGACCCGGCTCAGACTCTGTTTTGTGATGCGCAGGATCTTGAGCAACTCCGACACCGTGATCCCGGGGTTTCGGCCCACGAAGTAGATCACCCGGTGATGGGCGCGGCCCAGCCCGATCTCCGCCAGCATCTGATCCGGACCTCCGGTGAAATCACGGTAGGCGAAGAACAGCATCTCGATGGCTTGCCGCAGCTCTTCCTCTCGGAGGAACAGCGGATTCGCGACACTTTTTACGTCAACCATATTGACTTATTTTCTTCCGAATGTTATGCGTCCGGCCCTGCGCGGGTAACAAAACTACAAGACGGTCGGGTTGAGAGACGGTTTGTAACTTGGTCCGCCGAGAGAGCTTCAGGTAGGAAACGACATCATGTCTTTGATTCCTTTCGACGATCGCGATGGTGCCCTCTGGTTCGACGGGGCCCTGGTCCCCTGGCGCGACGCGTCCCTCCATGTGCTCTCACATGGACTGCATTATGCCAGTTCCGTGTTCGAGGGCGAACGCGTTTATGGCGGCAACATTTTCAAGTCGGTCGAGCATACCGCGCGTCTGCATCAGTCGGCGCAGACCCTCGATTTCGAGATTCCGTTCTCCGTAGCCGAGATCGAAGCGGCCAAGCGCGAGGTCCTCGATGCGATGGGGATCGTCGACGGATACATCCGGCCGGTCGCCTGGCGCGGCAGCGAGATGATGGGCGTGTCGGCGCAGTCCAACACGATCCACCTGGCGATCGCGGCGTGGGAATGGCCGTCCTACTTCGATCCGGAAGCGAAGATGAAGGGCATTCGGCTGGCGCTGTCCGATTGGCGCCGTCCGGCTCCCGAAACGGCGCCGGTGCATGCCAAGGCGGCCGGGCTCTACATGATCTGCACCCTGTCCAAGCATGCGGCCGAGAAGCAGGGTTTCCACGACGCGATGATGTTGGACTATCGCGGCTATGTGGCCGAGGCGACGGGTGCCAACGTGTTCTTCATCATGCAGGACGGCCGCGTGCACACGCCGAAGCCCGATTGCTTCCTCGACGGCATCACGCGACGCAGCGTGATCGGCCTGATCAAGAACCGTGGGGTCGAAGTGGTCGAGCGCCATATCCGTCCGGAGGAGATGGCGGATGCCGACGAGTGCTTCCTGACCGGCACCGCGGCCGAAGTGACGCCGGTTGGCGAGATCGGCGAGTACCGGTTCACGCCGGGCGAGCTGACGCGCCAGATGGTCGAGGACTATGACGCGCTGGTACGGAGCCCGTCGACCAGCGCCCAGGCGGCTGAATAGAGCCGCCGACGCGTAGCGCCGAACCGGTCTTCGGATCTGGAGTAAGGCGGAACCTTCAAGCGGTCGCCGGCAAGGCTTCGGCGGCCACCGCATCGTCCATGTCGATGACTGCATAGGCGCTCGGGTCCGCGAACAGGGCCCGCAGTGCCTCGTTGTTGATCTGATGTCCGGCCCTCACGGCCGCGACATGACCCACGATCGGCGCCCCGGCGAGGTACAGATCGCCGACGCAGTCCAGGACCTTGTGGCGCACGAACTCATCCGGGAACCGCAGGCCTTCCTCGTTCAACACGGTGTCACCGTCGACGACGACCACGTTCTCGAGGCTACCGCCGCGGCCGAGGCCCATGGCCCGGAGCTGCTCGACCTCCTCGAGGAACCCGAAGGTCCGCGCCTGGGCAATCTCGTGGCGGAACGTGCCGTTCACCAACTCGACGTCCAGCCGGGTCTTGCCGACTGCCTTGCTCTCGAAATCGATCTCGAAATCGATGGAGTAACGATCCGCCGGGGCCAGCGTGACGCTCTTCTCGGCGCCGCCGACCGTTACCGGCTTCAAGATTTCAATGGCGCGCCTCGGCGCGTCCTGCTCGACCAGACCCGCGCAGTCCAACAGGAACACGAACGGTTCCGACGATCCGTCCATGATCGGAACCTCGGCCCCGTCGAGTTCGACGAGGACGTTGTCGACTTCGCAGCCGGCCAATGCCGCCATGAGGTGTTCGATGGTGCCGATCCGGACGCCGTCTTCATTGGCGATGACGGTGCACAGTCGGGTATCGACCACCCGGTCGAAACGCGCGGGCACCAGGGGATCCAGATCCGTGACGTCGGTGCGCCGGAACACAATGCCGTGGTCGGGGCCCGCCGGGTGCAAGGTCATCGCGATCCGCGCGCCGGAATGCAGACCGACGCCACGGCACGGGATCGGCCGCTTCAGCGTCTTCTGCTTCGACCCGTGAGACGATCTCGCGGATTGTGACCCGATTGCCATGCTTCGGCCCCGTTTAACTCCCCGTCGTCTACTAACCTTCAGTTTACAGAAGGACAAAGAACGACCCCGGCAGGTTTACCAACTCTACCGGGGTCGCGAAAATCACTCTTTGTTACCGACTGTTACGGTAAATATGCTGTTTTTTCAGTCAGTTCTGGGCCGTCCTTCAGTTCGCCTGACGGCGCAGGAATGCCGGGATGTCGAGCAGCTCGTCCTCAGTCTGACTGGCCCGGACCCGGTCCCCCGGATTGAGGGCACCAAGCCTCGGCTGCGCCGCCGGCGTCGGTTGGGCCGCCGGTGTGGGCGCGGGCTCAGGCGTTGCGGCCTGCTCCTTGGTGTCGGGCCGGTCCGATTTGAAGGCGAGGCCGGTGATCTGCCGGAACAGCCCGGTTCCCCGCGCTTTGGGCTCTTCCGCCAGCGGGGGCAGTTCCGCGTCGTTCTTCGAGGCGTTCATGATGTCGCTGCCCCGGAACGGGTCGGGCGATTTCGCGACGGCCTCGGGTTTGCGCGGCGGAACCGTTGCCGCCGGGGGCACGAATGCGTCCTCGGAAACCGTCGGCACGGCCGTGGCAATGCCGGAGTCCGGGGTCTCTTCACCCGCCGGTTCGGTGTCGGTCCCGTCATCGGCAATCGTGTCGAACATCGAGGGTGCGGCTTCGCCGTCGATTGCCGCGGCCGCGTTCTCCGCAACAGCAACTTCGGCCGGCTCCGCCGCCGCGGGGTCGACTTCGGGAAGGGCAAGTTCCCCGACGCCGGCCTCGGCCTGTCGGGTGATGTCCAGGGTGGACATGGCCGTCACCGGCTTCGCTTCGACCGATGCTTCGGATGATGCTGCCGCAGCCGGGGTCCCGGCTGTCCGATGGGGGCGCGGAGCCACCAGCGACAGTTGGGGACGCGGCTTGGCCGCCTGACCTTCGGCGGCGATGCCCGTGGCGACAACCGACACCCGCATCAGGCCGTCCATCTTCTCGTCGAAGGTCGAACCGAAGATGATGTTGGCCTCGGCGTCGACTTCTTCGCGGATCCGGTTGGCCGCTTCGTCGACTTCGAACAAGGTCATGTCGAAGCCGCCGGTGATGTTGATCAGCACGCCTTTGGCGCCCTTCATCGAAGCGTCTTCGAGCAGCGGGTTGTTGATGGCGGACTCCGCGGCGTCAACGGCGCGCTTCTCGCCGCTGGCCTCGCCGGTGCCCATCATCGCCTTGCCCATCTCGCTCATGACCGTGCGGATGTCGGCGAAGTCGAGGTTGATCAGGCCGGGCATGATCATCAGATCGGTGACGCCGCGCACACCGGAGTGCAGCACGTCGTCGGCCATGTTGAACGCGTCCGCGAAGGTGGTCTTCTCGTTGGCCACCCGGAAAAGGTTCTGGTTCGGAATGATGATCAGGGTGTCGACGTAGCCGGTCAGTTCCTCGATGCCGGAATCGGCCAGGCGCATCCGATGCTGGCCTTCGAAGTGGAACGGCTTGGTCACCACCCCGACGGTCAGGATGCCGCGCTCCCGGGCGGCCTGGGCAATGACCGGGGCGGCACCCGTCCCGGTCCCACCGCCCATGCCCGCGGTGATGAAGCACATGTTGGCGTCACCGAGGGCCTCGAGGATGTCTTCGATCGACTCCTCCGCGGCGGCCCGTCCGACATCCGGTCGCGACCCGGCGCCCAATCCCTGGGTGACCTGGGTACCGAGCTGAATCCGTCGATCGGCAAGCGACTGCTTGAGGGCCTGGGCGTCGGTATTGGACGACACGAAGTTCACGCCGGACAGGTTGGCGCTGATCATGTTGTTGACGGCGTTGCAGCCGGCGCCGCCGACACCGATCACGGTGATGTGCGGCTTCAACTCGTTCTCGTCGTTCGGGACGGTGATGTTGATGGTCATGCGGGCCTCCGGGTGGTCTGGTTTTGTTGAATGGCGGGGATTCGGCTGGCGCCGAGGGATTGCTGGGTCTCGCTGTGCGGGTCTGGGGTGGCGGTGTCGCAGCGGGTCTCCGAGGAGCAGACCGCCACCGCCTGGCGACGCCAGCAGGCACCGTTGGCGGAGACGGCGGGTTGGATGGGCGAGCGGGGGGTCGGCGAACGGTCGCGCATCAGAAATGCTCCTTCAGCCACGAGCCCATCCGGCCAAACATGCCGTTGGACTCCGTTTCGGGGAGAGGTGCCAGTCGCGGGGCGTCCAGGTGCGGGTTCGCCGCGTAGACGAGCATGCCGGCGCAGGTTGAGAACGCGGGGCCGCCGGCGGCTTCGGCGAGGCCCTGGACACGGATGGGGCGACCCATCCGCACTTGTTTGTCCAGAACCAGCTGGGCCAGTTCCCGGGCACCGGGCAACTGACTGGCACCGCCGGTCAGCACAACGCGCCGGCCGGCGATCTTGTCGAACCCGCTGGCTTCCAGCCGAGATCGCACAAGTTCAAATGTCTCTTCGAGCCGCGGCCGGATGATTCCGACCAGCAGCGACTTGGGGACGTGGTTGGGATGCGCATGGTCCTCTTCGCCGATCGGCGGGACGTCGATCGTCTCCTGGTCGTCGAGCGGCGAGGGGGTGGCGCTGCCGTACAGGGTCTTCAGGCGTTCGGCTGCCAGGATCGGCGTCGACAGGCCGCGGGCGATGTCGTTGGTCACGTGGTGTCCGCCGATCGCCACGCAGTCGGTGTAGATCACGTTGCCGTCGAAGAAGACGGCGAACGTTGTGGTCCCGCCGCCCATGTCGATGACGGTCACGCCGAGGTCCATCTCGTCGTCGACCAGCGATGCGAGCCCGGCCGCATAGGGCGAGACCACCAGGGTTTCCACGTCGAGATGGCAGCGCTGGATCACCGTGCCGAGGGTGCGGACAGCACCGCTGGCCGCGGTCACAACATGCATGTGCGCGCCGAGTGACTGGCCGAACATGCCGCGGGGATCACGAATTCCGTTGGTGCCATCGATCGTGAAACCGACGGGGATCGAGTGGATCAGGTCGCGCTCGTCGAGCCCGTCCAGTGTGCGCCACTGATCCAGGACGCGGCGCAGATCGCCGTCACCGACTTCGTGACCGGCGATCGAGACTTCGACGCCGACGGTCTGCGAGGCCGGCCAGCCACCGGACAGGTTGACGATCACCGACCGCAGGGTCTCGCCGGCCATCTTCTCCGCCGCATGGACGGCGTTCAGAATGGACGCTTCCAGCAGGTCGACGTCGACGATCCGTCCGGCTTTGACGCCGCGGCTCACCTGGTGCCCGATTCCAGCGACGCGGATCGTGTTGGCCGGCACGCCAGCCCGCGGCAGCAGCGGATTGGTCGGCGGATCGCCGATCCGAGCGACGAAACAGCACACCTTGCTCGACCCGATGTCGAGCGCGGCGACCAGTCCGCTGCGGGTTTTGCCGAGGGGCTTCTTCACTGCAGGCGTCCTTTCCTTTGTCGGCTCATGTGTTCTCGCCTCGCTCGGAGGCGCGCTGGCGCGCATCGGGGTCGACGCGAAGGATCAACTGGTCGGGAATGCGCAGGTCGATGGTGACGACGTCGCGCTCGAGCACCCCGTGTTCGCGGGCCAGCTGCGCCAGATGGGTCCAGGCGCGGGCCGGGTCGGACTCCGGCAACTGGACGTCTATGCCGCTGTCCAGGCGGACCGTCCAACGGCGCCCGCCGACCCAGGTCAGGGCGCGGATCTTCGGGCTGAGCTCCGGTTCCGCGGCCAGCATGGCGAGGGCGTCTGCCGCCCGTCGCGGCGCGTCGTCGCCGATCACGATCGGCAGGTTGCCGAACGGCTCCAGCCCGCGATCGGTGATGATGTCGCCGTCCTGGTCGACCAGGGTGAAAGTGCCGCCGCGCTGCCAGAGCGCCAGCGGGCGCCGTTCCAACAGCGTGACCAACACGGTGCTGGGAAGCTGCCGCTCGACCCTCGCCGACTTGACCCAGGGTAGCGCCTCGACCCGTTCCCGCGTCTGGTCCAGGTCGATGGCCAGGATCGGATCGTTCCGGCTGATCCGGACGGCCGCCAACAGGGTGGCGACGGCGGTCTGTTTGCGGCCGGACACCAGCAGGTCGTCGACCCGCAACCCGGCATCGGCGGTCAATCGGATCGCGCCGGAAAAAGTCGTTTCCGCGGCCTTCGACAACGTCCCGGACTGCCAGACCCACCCGAGCCCACCGCCGAGCGCGGCAATCATCAGGCACGGGACCGACCAGCGGATCATGCGCCGGCGCCAAACCGGCATCGGCCGCGCCCGCTTGGCCTTAGTCTTGGAAGCCCTGGTCGCTTTAGGATTGGACGTCCGGCTCAGGAGTCGCATCGGGCTTCCTCCACCATGCGCGCCACGAGGGCCGGGAAAGAGATCCCCCGGGCGGCCGCCTGTTCCGGCACCAGGGATGTCGGTGTCATGCCGGGCTGGGTGTTGACCTCAAGCAGGTAGAGGAGCCCGGGCTCGCCCGCGGTATCGTCGTAGCGGAAGTCGCTGCGGCTGACCCCGCGACAGCCGATCGCCGTGTGGGCGCGCTCCGCCATTTCCAGGGCCTCGAGACGGATCGCCTCGGGGATCGGCGCGGGCAGCAGATGGATCGAGCCGCCCTCGGCGTACTTGGCCTCGTAGTCGTAGAACCCGCGTGACGAGGTGATCTCGGTGACCTCCAGGGCCTCGCCATCCATGACGGCGACCGTCAGTTCGCGGCCATCGATGAATGGCTCCACCAGGACCCGATCGCCGAACTGCCAGTCATCGGATGTCGGGCGGTAATTGCAGCCGTCCCGCACGATGTGGACGCCGACGCTCGAGCCTTGATCGATCGGCTTGATGACATAGGGCGGATCCATCGGGTGGCCCTGCTCGAACGCGTCGAGGCCGAGCACGCGACCCCCCGGGCAGCGCAAGCCATGGCGGGCGAAGACGTCCTTCGCCGTAGGCTTGTCCATGGCGATCGCCGAGGCGCGGACCCCTGAATGGGTGTACGGGATGCCGAGGATGTCGAGCAGTCCCTGGATGGTCCCGTCCTCACCGACCGTGCCGTGCAGGGCGTTGAAGCAGACATCCGGCCGCATTCTCTCGAGTTGACTGGCGACGCTTCGATCGACGTCGATCTCCGATACCCGATAGCCGGCTTCGCGCAGGGCCGCGGCGCACTCGCGCCCCGACGACAGCGACACGTCCCGTTCCGCAGACCAGCCGCCCATGAGCACGGCGACATGTTTCCTGGTCTCGGTCACGAAGGCGCCTCCGACGATGGGGACAGGGGATTGCCGACCCGCCGGATCTCCCAGCGCAGTTCGATGCCGCTGGTCTCGCGCACCCGACGCCGGATCTCCTCGCCGAGCGTTTCAAGCTCCTCGGCGGTGGCGCTCCCCACATTGAGCAGGAAGTTGCAGTGCTTCTCCGACACCATCGCGTCGCCGATGCGCAGACCCCGGCAGCCCGCGGCATCGATCAGCTTCCAAGCCTTGCCGCCGGGCGGATTGGCGAAGGTCGACCCGCCGGTGCGCACGCGGCGCGGCTGGGTGTCCTCGCGGGCATCGCGGATATCGTTCATCGCCTGGGCGATCGTCGCCGGGTCGCCGGGACGGGCCTGGAATTCGGCGCTGGTGACGATCCAATCGGCCGGCAGATCGCTGTGCCGGTAGGAGAGACCGAGATCGTCCACGTCGACCTGGTGAACATGGCCCAGCGGGTCCACGGCACGTACGCCGATCAGCACGTCCTTGATCTCGGACCCGTAGGCACCGGCGTTCATCCGCACGGCACCGCCAACGGATCCTGGGATGCCTGACAGAAACTCGAGCCCGGTCAGCCCGGCGCGCTGGGCCGTCGCCGCGACCGTGACATCCAGGGCGCCGGCGCCGGCGACAACCCGGTCGCTGTTGGCCTGAACCGTTGCGAAGGTCTTGCCGAGGCGCACCACCACACCGTCCAGGCCGCCGTCGCGGACCAGCAGGTTCGAGCCGATCCCGATCACGGTGACCGGTACATCGCCGGGGCGACCGGCCAGAAAGTCCATCAGGTCCGCCTCGTCCGCCGGCCGGAAGAGGATCTCGGCGGGACCCCCGACCTTGAACCAGGTCAACGGGGCCAGGGGCGCATTCTCGCGGTATTCGCCACGCACTTCGGGCAGTCGGTCGATCAGCTTGGTCATCGCAGGACGCCGGGCTTTGGTCAGGATCATCATCGCGCCCCTCCACCGTTGCCGGGGCGTCGGGTCGGGAACGGCACCGGCTCAGAGGAACTGCGTTCGGCCGGCGGTGTCGGGCCGAGAATGTGGGCGATCTGATCGGACAGGGCCTGGGCCCAGCCGGTGATGTTGCCCGCACCCAGGCAGACCACCATGTCGCCGGCAGAGCATTCGTCGACGACCATGGCGGCGAGCTCGATCGGATCGGCGAGGGTCGTGACCCGCCGGTGCCCCCGCGCGCGCAGCCCGGCCGCAAGGGCTTCACGGTCGACCCCCGGGATCGGCTCCTCTCCGGCGGCATAGACGTCGGCGACGATCACGGAATCCGCATCGTTGAAGCAGGTGCAGAAGTCCTCGAACAGGTCACGAAGTCGGGTAAACCGATGCGGCTGAACGACGGCGACCACCCGGCCGCTTCCGGTGGCGGCGCGGGCCGCCGACAGCACCGCTGAGATCTCGACGGGATGGTGGCCGTAATCGTCGATCACCGTTATGCCGCCGGCTTCCCCGGTTTTCGTGAAGCGGCGTTTGACGCCGGCAAATCCTTCGAGACCCGCGCGGACCTGCTCGTCCGACAGCCCCATTTCCGAGGCGACGACGATGGCGGCGAGGGCGTTCTCGACGTTGTGCCTGCCGTACATCGGGATTCGGATATCGTCGATGCGACGCTCGGTCCCGTGGACGCGGTCGATGATGATCGCTGTGAAACGCGAGCCGGCGGCGGTGATCTCGACGTCGACCCCCCGCACGTCGGCCTGGGGACCGAAGCCGTAGGTGACGATCCGACGATCGGAGACCCGCGGGATCAGGGCCTGCACCGTCGGGTGGTCGAGGCACATCGCCGCGAACCCGTAGAACGGGATGTTCTGCACGAAGGACTCGAAGGCCCGCTGCAGATTTTCGAAGGAGCCGTGGAAGTCCAGGTGCTCGGGGTCGATGTTGGTGACCACGGCGATGGTCGCCGGCAGCTTGACGAAACTGCCATCGCTTTCGTCGCTCTCGACCACCATCCAGTCGCTCTCGCCGAGGCGCGCATTTGTCCCGTACGCGTTGATGATCCCGCCGTTGATGACCGTCGGGTCCAGCCCGCCGGCGTCCAGCACGGCCGAGACCAGAGACGTTGTGGTGGTCTTGCCGTGGGTGCCGGCAACCGCGATCGACCATTTCAGTCGCATCAGCTCGCCAAGCATCTCGGCGCGGTGCACGACGGGGATCATGCGCTCGCGGGCGGCGATCACTTCCGGGTTGTCCGGCTTGATCGCGGTCGAGACGACAACGATCGCCGCCTCGTCGATGTTCTCCGCCTTCTGTCCGACAAACACCGGGATGCCGAGTTGCAGCAGCCGCTTCACGTTCGGATTCTCGGCAATGTCGCTGCCCTGAACCTGATAGCCGAGGTTGTGCAGGATCTCGGCGATGCCGCTCATGCCGATGCCGCCGATGCCGACGAAGTGCAGTGTCCCGATGCTGAGCGGGATGGTTCTCATGCGGCCGCACTCCGGGCGGGGGGGGCGATACGGGACCCGGCGCCGACTTGGCGCTGCGGGGCGGCGGTGGCGAGCACGAGGTCCGCGAGATCCTCGACCGCGTCAGGACGACCGGCGGCATGAGCGGCTTCCGTCATGGCGGACATCCGCTCGATGTCGTCGAGCAAGGACGTCAGCAGCTCGGCCAGTTGTTTTGGATCCAGCGTTCCCTGGGGCAGGACGACGGCGGCCCCGGCCGCTTCCAGGGCTAGGGCATTGGCGGTCTGGTGGTCGTCAATCGCGCTCGGATAGGGGATCAGCAGCGCTGGCCGGCCGACGACAGCGTTCTCGGCGACGGTCGAGGCGCCGGACCGACAGATCAGCAGGTTGGCGGCGCGCAGGCGCGCCGGCATGTCGTCGAAGAAGTGCCGGACATCCGCTTCGACCCCCATGTCCGCATAGGCTGCGACGACACGCTCCACCTCGCTCTGGCGCGCCTGCTGGGCGATCCGCACGCGGTCCCGAAGACCGTTCGGCAGCAGTGCGATGGCGGCGGGGATCAACTCGGCGAAGGCGCTTGCGCCCTGGCTTCCGCCGGTGACGAGGATTTCACGCGTGCCATTTGCCAGCAGCGGGGGTGTCGGCTGCGTCCGTAGCGCCCGCAGTGACTCGCGGACCGGATTGCCGGTGAGGTGGGTTTTCTGCCGATCGGCCGGCCGCACCTTCTGCACGTCTTCGAAACAGGTCGCGATGGCCGTGGCGTTCTTGGCCAGCAGTCGATTTGCTCGTCCCAGAACGGCATTCTGCTCGTGCAGAACTACCGGAACCTTCAGCCCCTCGGCCGCCATGACCGTTGGAACGCTGGCGTAGCCGCCGAACCCGACCACCACGCCGGGCGCCAGCGCTGCCAGAAGATGGCGCGCATCGCGCCAGCCGAGCACGAGCTGCAGCGCGGCCGTCAGTTTCGCGATGATTCCGCGGCCCGCGATACCCGCCGCCCTGATCCGATGAAGTTCGACCCCGGATGCGTCATCGAACGCGCTGCCCCGCCGGTCGGTCACGAGGACCACCCGATGGCCGCGGTCGACCAGCAGGGCGGCCAACGCCTTGGCCGGGAACACGTGACCGCCGGTTCCTCCGGCGGCCAGGACGATCGGCTTCACGGCTTCGGATCCGGTCATGGCAGATCCTCCCGCTCACCGATTCGGCGCCGGGTCAGGGCCAAGGCCATGCCCATGGCGAATGCGAGCGCCAGCAGGGAGGATCCGCCGTAGCTGATGAAGGGCAGCGTCATGCCCTTGGCCGGCATCAGATGAACGGCCGATCCCATGTGGATCAGGGCCTGGAGCGCAAGCTGAGTCAGCAGTCCCGCCGCAGCCAGTAGGACAAAGAGGCTGGATTCCGACAGCAGCTTTGCGTAGCCGCGCAGCATGATGAAGGCGTAGAGCAGGATAATCAGGAGGCAGGCGATGCCCCCAAACTCCTCTCCGGCGACAGAGAAGATGAAATCGGCATGGGCGTCCGGCAGGTAGGCCTTCACGGTGCCTTCGCCGGGCCCGGTACCCAGCAGACCGCCGTTGACGAAGGCCTCGATCGACCGGTCGACCTGATAGCTGTCGCCGGAGGCCGGATCGAGGAAGCGGTCGATGCGGCTGGTGACGTGCGGAAACAGGAAATAGGCGCTGACCAATCCGAAAGCGCCCAGGCCCGCCAGCCCGGCCACGAACGGCATCGGCAGCCCGGCGAGGAAGAACTGACCGAACCAGATCGCACTGACCACGACGGTCATCCCGAGATCCGGCTGCATGAGGAGGAGGCCGACCACAGCCGCGTACAGGGCGATCGCAAAGTACTGGCCCGGAAAGCGCGGATCGCGGCGCCATTCGGCGAACATCCAGGCCGTCACCACGACGAAGAACGGTTTGACGAACTCGCTCGGCTGCAGGGACAGCCCCGCCAGATTGATCCAGCGCGTCGCACCTTTGATCTCCGGTCCGATCATCGGCACGAGGGCGAGCAGACCGAGGGTCCCGACAAAGCCGACGGTCGCGAAACGGCGAACCTGCAGCGGCGTCATCATCGACACCGCGATCAGCCCGGCCAGCGCAACCGGGAGGATCGCGAACTGGCGGCGCACGAAATAGTACCCGTCCAAGCCGATCCGTTCGGCAACCGACGGGCTCGCCGCGAGCACCAGAAGCCCGCCGATCAGCACGATCAGCAGCAGCGCCCCGAGAGTCCAGCGGTCGACCGTCCACCACCAGCGCCCCAGCACGCTCGTATCGGTTCGCGCGATCGTACTCACGACGCCTGCCTCTCGGACTGCGGTGATCCGTTGCCCCCGTCGACCAAGCCGAGGACCAGAGCGCGGAAGCGGTCGCCGCGCGCCTCGAAGCTGGCGAACTGGTCGAAGCTGGCGGCCGCCGGCGACAGCAGGACCGTCGCGTCGCGAAGGCCCTCCCTGTGGGCGTCCAGGTGCGACTGGCGCACCGCGGACTCGAGACTGCCGCAGAGCACGGTGGGGCAGCGGTCATCGATCTGGCGCACGAACTCACCCGCGGATTCGCCGATCAGATAAGCCCGCCGCACACGTTTCAGCAGCGGCGTCAGACCGGCGACGCCGCCCTCCTTGGCGCGGCCGCCGGCGATCCAGTAGATCGATGAGTAGCAGGCGAGCGCGCGGGCGGTGGCATCCGCGTTCGTCGCCTTGCTGTCGTTTACATAGGCCACACCGTCGATGGTCGCGACCCGCTCCTGTCGGTGGGCGAGCCCGGGGAACCCCGCGATGCCGCCGGCGACCGTCTCCCGCGACAACCCGAGAGCGAGGCAGGCGGCAGCGGCAGCGGCGGCGTTCTGGGCGTTGTGGGTTCCGGGCAGGGTCGCCGCCGCGGACAGCGACGCGACCTTGTGGGGCTGACCGGACCGGGCGTCGATCAGGTCGTCCGCATCCGCATAGACACCCCCGACGACCGCATCCTCGCCGGAGATCTCGATGACCTTCTGACCGGCACGGCGCAGGTCTTCGGCCACTTCCCGCGACGGCGTGTCATCGACACCGACGACGGCCAGGGCGCCGGGCATCTGATGGGCGAAGATCCGGCGCTTCGCCGCGATGTAGCCCTCGAGCCCGCCATGTCGCTCCAGATGATCGGGGGTCAGGTTGAGCCAGACCGCGACCGTCGGTGCAAGCGACGGCGTTAGCTCCAGCTGATAGGAACTGAGTTCGAGCACCAGGACACCGTCGCGGCCGGGGTCCTCGAACTCCAGAACCGGTCGGCCAAGGTTGCCGCCGATTTCGACCGGCAGGCCGGCATGGCTCAGAACGTGACCGATCAGCGCCGTGGTCGTTGACTTCCCGTTGGTTCCGGTGATCGCGACCACGCGGCGGTCGGGCATCGCCCGCAACAGCAGTTCGACGTCACCGATGATCGGGCGTTCCAGGGCCTTGGCGGCGGCGGCGACCGGGTGCGGGTTCGGATGGGTGTGCGGGATGCCCGGTGACAGGATCAGAGCGTCCACATCGTCGAGCCCGCGGGCCGCCAGATCGACGACCTCGACCCCCGGAAGATCGCGGACCGTGTCGCGTCCGGCAGCACCATCGTCCCAGGCCAGGACCCGCGCACCGGAGGCCGCCAGGGCGCGTGCCGCCACAATGCCGGACCGGCCGAGACCCATGACGGCGTATGTGCGGTTACGAGCGAAGTCGAGCGCCACCATCGGTCACCTCAACTTCAGGGTTGAGAGACCGACCAGCGCCAGGATGATGGCAATGATCCAGAACCGGATGACGATGGTAGGCTCCTGCCACCCTTTCTTCTCGAAGTGGTGATGCAGGGGCGCCATCCTGAAGACGCGTTTCTCGGTCAGCTTGAACGATGCCACCTGAACGATGACCGAGACCGTTTCGAGAACAAAAAGCCCGCCGACAATGGCCAGAACGATCTCGTGCTTGGTGATCACACTGATCGTGCCGAGCGCGCCCCCCAGCGACAGAGAGCCGGTGTCGCCCATGAACACCATGGCCGGCGGTGCGTTGAACCACAGGAAACCGAGACCCGCGCCGATCATGGCGCCGCAGAGGACCGTCAGTTCGCCGGTACCGGCCACGTGGTGGATCTGCAGGTAGTTGGCGAAGACCGTGTTGCCGACCAGGTAGGCGATCAGCGCGAAGACTCCGCCCGCGATCATCACCGGCACGATGGCCAGGCCGTCGAGGCCGTCGGTGAGGTTGACCGCGTTGGATGCGCCGATCACCACGAACACCGCGAACACGATGAAGAACCAGCCAAGGTCGATCAGCAGGTCCTTGAAGAACGGCACGGCGACACCGAACGTGAGCGGCTCGGAAAAGGTTGATGTGATCGCCAACGTCGCTGCCGTCGCGATGGCGATCTGGAAAACCAGCTTCAGGCGCCCCGGCAGTCCCTTGGAATTCCGCCGGGTGAGCTTCAGCCAGTCATCGGCGAAGCCGATGGCGCCGAAACCGAGGGTGACCAACAGTGTCGCCCAGACATAGGCATTGCCAAGATCGGCCCACAGAACCGTGGAGACGACGAGCGCGATCAGGATCAGCAGGCCGCCCATGGTGGGCGTGCCCTTCTTTGTGAGCAGGTGGCTTTCCGGGCCATCCTCGCGGATCGGCTGGCCCCCGGCCTGCCGGCTCTTCAGCCAGCGGATCAGCGCAGGGCCGAGCACGAACGCGATCAGCAGGGCGGTCATGGTCGCCCCGCCGGTCCGGAAGGTCAGATAGCGGAACAGATTGAAGGCCTGGAAGTCGTCGGCAAGGGGGACGAGCAGGTTGTACAGCATGGTCAGCGCCCCACCGTGCCGTTGGCGGCCGGCGGACTGATGACCGTACGGGCCTCGACCGCCTCGACGATCGCCTTCATCCCCATGCCGAGCGAACCCTTGATCAGCAGCACATCACCGGGAACGACGGCGTCTGCCACCTGCTCGGCGAGGTCCGCGGCGGTGTCGGCGTAGCCGGTGACCTGGTCCGGACCCAATGCGTCCCGGAGCGCCTCCATCCTGGGACCGCACAGGTAGACGGCATGCGGCCTGGCGGCGCGGACCGCCTCGCTGAGGGCGGCATGGGCTTCCCGCTCGGTCGCACCGAGCTCCAGCATGTCACCCAACGCGAGGATGCGCCGCCCGCCCGGGCTCATCGGCGTGGTCGCAAACACCGCCAGCGCCGCGCGAATCGCCGGAGGGCTGGCGTTGTAGCTCTCGTCGATCAGCGTCGCATCCCCATCGGGGAGGCTGAGGCGGACCTGGCCGCCGCGACCACGCTTCGCCGAAACCCGGGCAAGCTGTTCGAGGCATGGTTCCAGATCGACGTTCAGGGCGTGCAGCGTCGCCACCACACCGGCGCTGTTGATCCCCCAATGCCGACCGATGCCGCCCACCGTCCAGGACAGGCGGCGGCCGGCCACCACAGCAACCACGCGCGTGTGATCGGGTGCCGGCTCGACCTCCAGCAGTTGGACTGTGCAGGCGCTGTCCGAACCGAAGGTCGTGACCCGGTCGATGTCCAGACGGCGAGCGTGGTTGTAAAGCCGGTCGAAACTCGCGTTGTCACGGTTCAGGACGGCAGTGCCATGCGGTTGCAGACACTCCAGGATCTCGGCTTTGGCATCCGCAACGCCATCGATCCCGTTGTCGAAGAACTCGATATGGACCGCCTCGACGTTCGTGATCATCGCTACATGGGGGGCAACCAGACGGGAGAGCGGCCGGATCTCATCAGCGTGGTTCATGCCGAGCTCGAACACGGCGAAGTCACAATCGGCCTCGAGCCGGGCGAGCGAGAGCGGCGCCCCGATATGGTTGTTCAGGTTGCCGACCGTCGCCCGGGTCTTGCCGAGGGCCGAAAGCGCCGTGGCGAGCATCTCCTTCGATCCGGTCTTCCCGACGCTGCCGGTGACCGCGACGATCCGGGCGTTCGACCGGGTGCGGGCGGCTTTCGCCAGGTCGACGAGCCCCTCCAGGACGCTGTCGACCACGAGCCATGGCGCATCGTCCGGCAGGTTGTCGGGGACTCGCGCAACCAGGGCGGCGGCCGCGCCGTTATCCAACGCGGCGGCAACGAAGTCATGCCCGTCGACACGCTCGCCTTCCAGGGCGATGAACAGATCGCCCGGCCCGACTTTCCGGCTGTCGATCGACACACCGGCCGCCGACCAGTCCGGCCCGAGGACGCGCGCTCGGGTTGCCGCTGCGGCTTCGGTGCGAGTCCACAAGGGGGCGGTCATGATGCCAGCCCCCGCAGGTCCATTCCGAAGCCTTCGGAAACCGCGCGTCGGGCGACCGTGGCGTCGTCGAACGGAAGGACCTCGCCGGCGACCTCCTGGCCCTGCTCGTGACCCTTGCCGGCGATCACCAGGACGTCGCCGGGCGTCAGGCGCGAAATCGCGGTGCGAATAGCGTCGCCGCGGTCGCCGATTTCCTCACCGCCCTTGCAGGCGGCGAGTGCGGCGGCCCGGATCTTGGCCGGATCCTCGCTGCGGGGATTGTCATCGGTGACGATCGGGCGGTCCGCATTGCGGGCGACGGTGCAGCCCATCATCGGTCGTTTGCCGGGGTCCCGGTCGCCGCCGCAGCCGAAGACGCACCACAGCCGACCTTCGGTGTGCGGACGGACCGCGCGCAGCACCATCTCCAGAGCATCGGGGGTGTGGGCGTAGTCGACGTAGACGGCGGCACCGTTATCCAGAACGGCCACACGCTCCATGCGGCCCCGCACGCCGACAAGCTGGTCGAGAACCCCGAGCGTGGCGTCCGCCGAGCTGCCGGTCGCCATCGCAAGACCGGCTGCCGCCAGCGCGTTCCACGCCTGGAAGTCGCCGATCAGCGGCAGTTCGATGTGGCGGGCCCGGCCCTCGACGATCAGCTCGAGAGACTGACCGGTCGGCCGCGGGCGCCGTTCGACGATCCTGAGGTCGGCCCCCGGTCGTGCGCCGTAGCTGGCGATCCGGTGGCCGCGCCGCTCTGCGCTGGCTCGAAACGCCTCGAACTCGGGCGAATCGATGTTCAGGACGGCAGTCCCGCCCGGCGCCATGACCCGGTCGAACAACCCCAGCTTGGCGGTCCGGTAGGCGTCCATCGATCCGTGGTAGTCGAGGTGGTCGCGGGTGAGGTTGGTGAAAGCGGCTGCCGCGACCTCGACCCCGTCCAGTCGGGCCTGTTCGAGGCCGTGGCTCGACGCTTCCAGGGCGACGTGCCGGACACCCTCATCGGTCAGCTCCCGCAGGATGCTGTGCAGACGGACCGGATCCGGCGTCGTCAGGCTCGGGCCGCGCGACTGACCATCCACGGTCAGACCAAGTGTCCCGAGCGACGCGGAAGGCTGACCGAGCCGGAACCAGATCTGTCGCGTAAACTCCGCCACCGACGTCTTGCCGTTGGTTCCGGTGACCGCAACCACACTGTCCGGCTGCCGGCCGAAGAACCGGGCCGCCAGCAGGGCGAGCCGGCGGCGCGGGTGATCGTCGCGAATCAGAACGACAGACTCATCCGCAAGTTCGACATCCGGCGTCGTCAGGATTGCGACCGCGCCTTTGGCGATCGCGTCGGCGATGAAGACGCGGCCGTCCTGGCTCGACCCCGGGAGGGCCGCGAACAGGGCACCGGGCACCACCTCGCGGCTGTCGGCGGTCAGGGCCTTGACGTCAGGGTCGCCGCCTGCCGGGCCGGCGGGCGATCTGGGACGGGCTGCCAAGAGATCAGAAAGACGCAAGACGTTTTCCTCCAACGTCTGGCAACTTGATCAGGAAATCTCGGCGAATCTCGGGCGACTCCATGTCCACCGGCGCCACATCAAGGAGGGGCGCTGCCCGCTCGACGATGCGTTTGACGGCCGGGGCCGCGACCCAGCCGCCGGTGGCGTAGCCGTGGCTGTGCTTCTGGCCCTTGGGCTCGTCGACCATGACCAGCACGACGTAGCGGGGCTGGTGGAGCGGAAAGGCGGCGACGAAAGACGACAGAAGGGCCTTGCGCGCGTAGCCGCCGCGGCCCCCCACTTTCTCGGCCGTTCCCGTCTTGCCGCCGACCAGATAGCCCTTGGCATCGGCGTTGCGACCGGTCCCGTCTTCCACAACCAGCCGCATCAACCGGCGCAGGGCGCGCGAGGTCTCCGGCTTGATGACCTGTACACCGGGGGCGGCACCGTCGGTCGCCAGCAGGGTTGTCGGGCGTTTGATGCCGCCGTTGACGACCGTCGCGACACCCGAGGCGAGATGCAGAGGACTGACCGACAGACCGTGGCCGAAGGCGATCGTCATCGTGTTGATGGGGAGCCAGGGTGACGGAATGATCGGATAGCCGCGCTCGGGGAGTTCGATACTGGTATCGCCCAGCATGCCGAGTTGCCCGAGGAAGCGTTTCTGGCCGTCGGTTCCGACATCCATGGCCATCTTCACTGACCCGATATTCGAGGAGTATTTGAAGATCTCGGGAACGGAGAGCCACCGCTGCTTGGCGTGGAAGTCATTGATGGTAAAGCGAGAAACGCGAATCGGGCGGGTCGCATCATAGCCGTCGCGCAGGCTGACCGTGCCGGCGTCCAGGGCCATGGCCGTGTTAAAGATCTTGAAGGTCGAGCCCATCTCGTAGACGCCGAGTGTGGCGCGGTTGAAACGGGCGTTCTCGCTCATCCGGCCGGCCAGGTTGGCGTCGAAATCCGGCAGCGACACCATCGCGACGGACTCGCCGGTGGCAACGTCAAGCACAATGCCGGTGCCGCCGATGCCCTCGAACAGTTCGATCTGGGCGGCCAGTTCCTGGCGGACGATGTGCTGCACGCGCAGATCGATCGACAGGCGCAACGGGGTGTGGTCGGTGCGCAACTGCGTGTCGAATGACTTCTCGAGACCGGCGATGCCGCGGTCGTCGGTGTCGGTGTATCCGATGGCGTGCGCGACCAGCGACCCCTGCGGATAGACCCGTTTCCATTCGTCCAGGAAGTGCAGGCCCGGGATGCCCAGCCGATTGACGTCATGTTGTTCGCTGGGCGTCAGGCTGCGCTTCAGCCAGACGAACCGGCGATTGGTGCGCAGCTTGGCTTCGACGTCGGCGATCGGCAGATCGGTCAGAACGGTGGCCAACCGCTGCGCCGCGCGGGCCGGGTCCAGCACTTCCGACGGATCGGCGTAGAGCGACGGCGCGCGCAGCGAGGTCGCCAGCAGCAGGCCGTTGCGGTCCACGATATCAGCGCGGCCGGTCTGCAATGCGGCGTCTGCGGCCGCGGTCGGACGGGTCGGCTCGTTGTGGTCGCGCAGGACGGAGAGTTCGATGACCCGAGCCCCGATTGCGGCAAAACCGAGTGTCAGGAGACACCCGGCGAGGATCAGCCGGTTGCGACCGGTCTCCAGGGCCTGCTTGACCGTGCCTTCCAGACGGACCGGCTCGGCGCGCCGGGTCATTGCTGAGCTCCGGTGGAGACGGCGAGCGGTCGGGCTAGCGGCCGGGCGAGCGGGGTTGGCGGCGCTGTAACGGTGGGAACGGAGAGCGGCGGAAGGGCGGCTGTCGGCGCGCCGGCCGTGGCCGGATCGTCGATCGTGGCCTGCGGATCGCTCGGCAGCACGGGCAGGCGCATCGGAAGCCGGTCGATCTGGCCGAGCTGGGTGGTGTCCAGCGGGACCAGGTTGAGATGCCGGCGGACCAGGGCTTCAAGCCGGCTCGGGCGGTTCAGATAGGACCACTCGGCTTCGAGAACGTGGACGGCTTCCTGGTTGGCCAGGATCTCGCGATGCAGGGCGGCGAGCTGCTCCTCGCGCTCCTGAACCTCGTACTTCACCAGAAACAGGGCCACGCCGAGGCAGGCAGCGATCATGAACCAGAGGATGGTTGACCGGCGCATCAGGCAGCCTCCCGGTCGGTCCAGGCGGGTGCGGCCGTGCGCTCGCCGACGCGCAGACGGGCGGAGCGGGAGCGCGGATTGCTGTCGGTTTCAGCGGCGGTCGGGGCGATCGGACGGCCGGAGAGCAACGTGAATGTCGGCTCCCGGTTGGTGTGGGCGCTGGCGGGCGGGGCGTGGCGGGACGGACGGGCAGCGGTGCCGGAGCGCTTGCGCAGGAAGGTCTTCACCCGACGGTCCTCGAGTGAATGAAAGGAGACCACGGCGAGTCGCCCACCCGGGGAGAGCAGCCGTTCGGCTGCGTCCAGGCCGTGGTCGAGTTCCTCCAGTTCCCGGTTCACATGGATGCGAAGCGCCTGAAAGGTTCGCGTTGCCGGGTCGATGCTGCGCCCTGGGGCTGAGTCGGGGGCGGAGGGGACCACCCGGCGGACGATGTCGGCAAGTTCGCCGGTCCGCCGGATGGTGGCCGTCGTCCGTGCCGCGACGATGGCTTTGGCGATCCGGCGGGCGTACCGCTCCTCGCCATACTGGAAGATCAGATCGGCGAGATCACGCTCGCGGGTCTCGTTGACGACGTCGGCGGCACTCGGGCCCGCCTTCTCCATGCGCATGTCCAGCGGGCCGTCCTGGCGGAACGAGAACCCGCGCTCGGCTTCGTCCAGTTGCGGCGAGGAGACGCCGAGGTCGAGGGCGACGCCGTCGACCGTATCGACACCGGCGCTGGCGGCCAGCCGATCCATGTCCCCAAAGCGGCCGTGCAGGGGAATCAGCCGCCCTTCGTACTCCGGGGCCAGCCGCTGGGCCCGTGCGACGGCGTCCGGGTCCCGGTCGACTGCCAGGACCGTGCAGCGGGCGGCGGCGAGCAGGGCACGGGTATAGCCGCCGACACCGAAGGTGCCGTCGAGGTAGCGGCCACCGTCGACCGGGGCCAGGGCCTCGATGACCTCGGCGAGCAGGACGGGAACATGGCGCTCGGCGTCGGGCTGTGCGGCGGTCATCGCCCGCCTCCGTCGCCGGATTTCACGATCCGCAGCGTGGCGCCGTTGTCCCGCGCTCGTCGCCGCGCGGCCTGGCGATGGTCTTCGAACGCCGCCGGCTCCCAGATCTGGAAGCTCTTGCCGAGCCCGACGAACATCGCCGTTTCGGTCATGCCGGCAAAGTCGGCCAGATCTTTGGGCAGCATGATCCGGCCGTCCCCGTCGACCGTCAGGCGCACGCTGTCGGCCAGGATCGTCTGAAGGTTTTCCGCTTCTTCCGAGAACGCGTCCAGAGCATCGATCGACTCCGCGATCTGCTCGATGCGCTCGTCGCCGCAGCCCTCAAGGCAGGGATGCTTGAACGATGGGTACAGAATAACGCCGGAGGACCGCTCCTGATCGAGGGCGGCGCGAAAGGTCGCGGGCACGGAAACCCGCCCCTTCTTGTCGACCCTGTTCGCGAATGTGGACAGAAAGACCGCCACCGTTCCCTCGCGTGCCGGTCCCCGCCCGGCGTTGCCTCGTTCGTCCTCCTCCACCCGTTTCCGGTTCCGAGCGCGTCCCCGTCTGACAGCCGGGCCGGTGACGTCGGGTCGGCCTGGGCCAACGATCCGTCGTCATGGGATATCATGGGATATCATGGAGTAATTATGGGCGTCAACGGGATTGGGCCCGGAATTCTTGGGTTCTCGGGGCAAATCCAAGCCATCGCCTAGCCGATGACAGGGCTGACGAAGACAAACGCCGCGGCCACAAAGCAGAACGGCAATCGCGTGAAAGTGGCGGGATCAGGATTATTTGTTCGTGTTTTGTTCTGCCCAAGCCACTCGACCGGCCGGCGCGCGCGCTTCTACGCGGCCGCGCCCGCCCCGGAGGTCAGGGGCGGGGCGTGCATCAGGGCAGTATGCGCTGCGGTGGTTCCCGGGCCGATCGGGCGTCCCAGGCGATCAGAATGCGACGGGAGCCGTGGCGTCAGTCCGGCAGGGAAACGGACGTGTAGAACTGCACGACATCCTGGGTCGGCTTGCCGAAGTGCCGCTGGAACACTTTGAACACCCGGCCTGACCGATACAGATGGCTCAGCGCCCGGTCGATCAACAGACGGAGTTCCTCGTCACCCTTCGGCAGGGCAAGCGCATAGGGCTCCAGGGTATAGGTCTTGCGCGAAATCTCGAGGTTGCCCTGGCCGCGCTCCCGATCGACGCCGATCAGGATCGCCCGGTCGGCGAAATACGCGTCAAGCGTGCCATCGGTTACCCGATCCAGGCCGTCGAAGTGAGAGTCGACGGGCATGATGGTCACACCTTCGATGCCCGCGACCGCGTTGGCCTTGAGCCACGTCTCCGCAGTCGTGCCGCTGTGCACCCCGAGTGTCGTCCCCTTCAGACCGGCCTCGACGACGGTCTGAGAGGTCGCCGCCAGGCTGGTTGTGATCAGCACTTCCTTGAGCAGATCCGGCGCGTCATTCCGCACGACCGCGCCGATCCCGGTGATGAAGGTGGGGATCGAGAACGACATGATTTCCCGCCGGCTGGAGGTCGCCGTCGTCGCACCACACAGCAGGTCGATCTCGTTCGACGCAAGCTTCTCGAACCGATCCGAGGCGCTGACCTGGACCACCGTGCCGGTCAGCCCGTCGATCCCCGAGGTGTCGACGATGGTGTTCGCGACGAGCGAGCACAGCTCGACGCTGAACCCGACCAGCTTGTCGCCCTTGAGTTCGGCAAAGGGCGGTGCGTCGTTGCGCACGCCGAGGCGGATCTTCTTCTCGGAAACGATCCGGTCGAGCACCGCGCCGGCCTCGGCCGAGGGTGCTGGACCGGTCGCTGCAACCCCAAGCATCAAAGCGGCAACCCAAAGCGCAGTGCCGATCGGTCCGCTCTTCAAACCCTGTTTGCATGTGGTCGCCATCGAAGTCCTCCCTTGTGCACGGCGCCACCGCCGTCTGAGAGAAGGCTAAAGGTGCGGCTTACGCCGTCAATGGCGGAATTCAGTGTTGGGCACGCGGGAAGAAGCGGTTCAGACGGTCTGTAAGCCGGGTTCTGTCCCCGCCGCGGTCTCCCGTCTCCGGGACCGGCCGATGGGGGACGGCCATTCATCTGGGACGGCCGTTGCCGACCGCCTCGCGCGACCTACCCGGACAACGACGCGGGAACGCGTCTGCCGGCACCAAAGGCCCGGCCGGTCGTCCCTATTCGGTCTTGCTCCCGGTGGGGTTTACCCTGCCGGTCCCGTCGCCGGGACCGCGGTGCGCTCTTACCGCACCCTTTCACCCTTACCCGGCGCCGCGAACGGGGCCGGGCGGTTTGCTTTCTGTGGCACTTTCCCTGGGGTCGCCCCCGCCGGGTGTTACCCGGCACCGTGTTCCCGTGGAGCCCGGACTTTCCTCCCCCGCCCCGGGCCGGGGCGACGGCGGCCGTCCGACCGTCTGAACACATTCACACCTAGGCACCTCTGCAAGCACCGTCAAGCGCGCTACCCTGGCACCATGCAGCTGTTCGGCCGGCCTTTCAGCGTCTATGTCCGCTCCGTCCGCCTGGCTCTGGAGGAGAAAGGGCTGGCCTATGAACTGGTCCATGTCGACCCGTTCGGCCCCGACGGGGTGCCGGACTGGTACCCGGCCTTGCAGCCGTTCGGGAAAATCCCGGCCCTGCGCGACGGCGATCTCGAGCTGTTCGAGAGCGATGCGATCCTGCGTTATCTGGAGGCCCGGTATCCGGACCCGGCGCTGACACCGGCGGACGATCCCGCCGCCCAGGCGCGGGTGGTTCAGATCATGCGGATCATGGATAACCATGCCTATCCGGCGATGGTTTGGAGCGTCTTCGTCCCGCTGTTCCGCGACACTCCAGGTCGCATGCCTTTGGATCAGGGCCTGGCCGAATCCCGTCGCGTCCTGGAGGTCCTGGACGGCCTGATGCCGGGTGACGGGTTTCTCGTCGGTGACCGGTTGACCCTGGCCGACACACATTTTCTGCCGGCCATGGTTTTCTTCGCGGCGGTCGAGCCGGGAGCCGAGATGATCGACGAGTTTCCCCGCTTGGCCGGTTGGCTTGATCGGATGCGGGCACGCCCGTCGGTCGAGCGCACCCGGACACCGGTGGGTTAACCGCTTACAGGCAGACCGTTTGCAGCGGCGGGAAGCCGTTGAAGCCGATTGACGCGTAGGTTGAGGTATAGGCGCCAGTGGCCAGGATCAGAACCTCATCGCCGGACGCCAGCGTGAGCGGCAACCGGTATCCGGCCTTCTCATAGAGAATGTCGGCGCTGTCGCAGCTCGGGCCGGCGATGACCACCGGACCCTCGTGTTCGCCGTCCTTCGATGTCCGCAGCCGGTACTTGATCGCCTCGTCCATGGTCTCCGCCAGCCCGGAGAACTTACCGATGTCGAGATAGACCCAGCGTTCGGCCTCGTCCTCGTCCTTCTGCGAGACCAGCACGACCTCCGCGCGGATCACTCCGGCATCGCCGACCAGTCCGCGGCCGGGCTCGGCGATGGTGCTGATGCCGCGTCCGCCGAAATGGCGGGCCAGCGCCGCGGTGATCGCCTTGCCATAGGCTTCGGTCGACGCGACGTCGTCACGGTATCGGGCGGGGAAGCCGCCGCCGAGGTTCACCATGTCCATCTCAATTCCCTCGTCCGCGAGGGTACCGAACAGGGCGGCCGTTTCGGCCAGTGCGGTGTTCCACTGCTCCAGATCGGCTTGCTGCGAGCCGACATGGAACGAAATGCCACGTGGTGCGAGACCCAGATCGACCGCTCGTCGCAGCAGCCGCGCCGCCATCGCGGGCGCGCAGCCGAACTTCTTCGACAGCGGCCAGTCGGCACCTTCGCCCGAGGTCAGCAGCCGGCAGAACACGTCCGCCCCCGGGGCGGCGCGTGCGATCTTCTCGAGTTCCTGTTCCGCATCGAAGGCGAACATCGTCACGCCGACCGAATGGGCGAAGGCGATGTCGCGCTCCTTCTTGATCGTGTTGCCGTAGGACAGATGGGCTGGATCGACGCCGCGGGCCAGGCAAAGCTCGATCTCGCCCCGGCTGGCCACGTCGAAGCGGCAGCCGAGCCGCGCCAGCCGGTCGATGATGGCGGTCGCGGGGTTGGCCTTGACCGCGTAGTAGATCGCGGTCTCCGGCAGAGCCTGGGCGAGGGTGCGGTAGTTCCATTCGACCACCGAGAGATCGACCGCCAGGATCGGATGGTCGTGCGGGGTCGCCTCGAAATACGCGCGTTGCGCATCGGTCACGTCGCCGCGCGGTAACGGTGCCGCGGGCACCAGACGGAGCTGCGGCTTCGACGCGGGGATCGCCGGTCGGGAGCGGGGCGGAAAGCGACGGGCGCGCGCGCCCGGGTCGGGTTGCAGCATCGTGAGTTCCCCCTTCGCAACCGGCCGCTTCGACCGGACTTGTGAAAAGAGACGCCTCGTCGTTGCTTAACCGCTAGCGGGCCAGGGGCACGTGCGTTTGCGTCGGAGCGCGGAAAATATGGATTCCAGGGGGCGGTTGCAACCGGATTCTAGGGTTGCTCAAAGGCCCGCGCCACGGATGCCAGCATGCCGCCGCCGCGCGGATCCCACGGGTGCCCGAGCGCCAGCGGTTCCCAATGCCGGCGAAACGCGTTCAGCGCCGCTCGCGTTACCGGATCGTCGAAATCAGGATCGCCGATCTGGTAACCGATCCGGCCGAGGGCGTCCGCCGCGTCGTCCTCGCTCAGGGTCATCGGCTCCAGCGGGTCCGGCCAGAAGCCGATACCGGCGCGCGCCAGTCCGTGCCAGTCGAACAGGTGGCCGGGATCGATCTTGCGGTCGGGAGCGACGTCGCTGTGGCCGAGGACGCGGCGGGCCGGGATGGCGTGCCGGGCGATGATGTCGCGGGCGAGCGCCATGACCGCCAGCATCTGGGGCTCGGAAAAGCTGCGATAGCCGTGGCTGTGGCCCGGATTGGCGATTTCGATCCCGATCGAGCAGGAGTTGATGTCACGGGTTCCCCCCCACCACGCCACCCCGGCGTGCCAGGCCCGCCGGTCTTCCGGTACCAGCCGCCAGACTCGGCCCGCCTCCGACACGACGTAGTGCGCGCTGACCTTGGCCGCCGGATCGCAGAGCAGGCCCAGGGCATCATCGATCAGCACCATGTCCGTGTAGTGCAGCAGCAGCATGTCGATCGGCACGCTGCGCGCATCGTGATTCGGTGATGGACGCTCCGTGATCATTGCGGATCCTTCGGTTCCGGGCTCCGCACGAGACTGACAACCGCGACCCCCGTCAAGGTCAACGCCCCGCCGATCAGCTTTTCCGGCGTCGCCGGTTCGTCGAGGAACACGATTCCGGAGGCGACCCCGAAGGTTGGTGCCAGAAGCGACAGCGGCATCACCGTCGTCACCGGATAGCGTTGCAGCAGGCGGTACCACAGGCCGTAGCCGAAGATGCTGACCGCCACCGCCATGTAGAGCACCGCGGCCCATCCCCAGAATCCGGCCTCCGGCACGTCGCCCCAGCGGTCACCTTCCAGAAGGGCCGAACTGATCAGAAGCTGCGGTACGGCGAGCAAGGCGATCCAGGCGTTCAGGACCAGCGTGTCGACACTGCCCAGATACTTCACCTGGATGGAGGAGACCGCCCACATCAAGGCCGCGATGATGACAAGCGACAGATAGAACGGATCCGGCGCCGCGTTCGGTCTTCCGGCGATCAGGGCGATGCCGGCGATCGCCAGACCGGCACCGGCGGCCCGTTTCCAGCCGATACGGTCCTTGAACACCAGGTAGGCCAGCAGGGCCGAGAACGGGACCTGGATCTGCACGGCGATGGCCGCGACCGACGCGTCGATCCCTTCAAGGCCGGTGAACATGAAGGAGAAGTGCAGCAGGCCCAGTGTGGTCGAGATCGCCGCGATCTGCAGGAACTTGCCCTTCGGCCAGCGCAGCCAGGGCGAAAGCAGCAGGGCGGTGAGCGCATAGCGCATCGCCACCAGCAGCATCGGCGGCAGTTCCTCCAGCCCGAGCTTCGTGACCGCGAAATTCAGGCCCCACGCAATGTTCACCGCGATCGCCGCGAGCAGATCGACGGGCCTCATGCCGACGGCCTTGGGATCACGAGCAACACCCGCGACGTGAGAAGAGACATGGCGGAAAGAGCCGGGCAGGTCGGCCGGTGGCGGCCGGGTTTCGATGTTCCCAGCTTCGGTCGCGCGATAGCATCGCGCAAGGTCGAAGCACTGGATGGAGCACGGGTCGATGTTCCCCACAACCGAGCGCATGGTCCGGATCGCCAAGATCGCCTTGGTCTTCAGCATGGGGCTGTTCGCCCTGCTGGCCGGCGGCGGCAACATTCTCGATCCGGCGACGAACTTTGCCTTCGTTCAGCATGTCCTGGCGATGGACACGGTGTTTCCCGATAACCCGCTGGCCGGACGGGCGATCACCTCCGGCACGCTGCACTGGCTGGCTTTCGGCCTGATCGTTGTTGTCGAGCTCGCGATCGCGGTCCTGTGCCTGTGGGGCGGTGTGGCCCTGCTGCTTCAACTCAGCGCACCGGCCGCGGCGTTCAACCGGGCGAAGGCACCGGCAGTTGCCGGACTGACCCTGGGCGTCGTGCTGTGGTTCACCGGTTTCGTGGTGATCGGCGGCGAGTGGTTTCTGATGTGGCAGTCGGAAACCTGGAACGGCATCGCCGCGGCGTCCCGCTTCGCCGTCGCCATGTTTCTGACCCTTCTCCTGGTCGCGCTGGCGGACCGCGACCCGGTCGAGGATTAGAGCGGAGCGGGTGGTGGATCTGCGCACGCGCCTGTCCAGCTGGGATGGGAAGTCGGTAACGCATCTGACGGAGACGGCGGCAGCTTTCGGGGAGCGGCAAGACTACGTCACCAGCCTGATTGTGCTGGCTGCGGACGACAAGGCCCCCTTCCCGGATGCGGCGACCTGGCTGCTGAAGCGATCGATGGAGCAGGGTATACGCCTGTGCTCGGAGCAGGTGTCTGCCTTGGTGGCCACCTTGCCCGCACTCAAGACGTGGCAGGCCCAGCTTCACATCTGTCAGATTGTGCGGATGCTGTCGGTCGAGCCGGATGACGCCGAGACGGTTGCCGTGTGGCTGCAGCCGCTGCTCCAGCACGAGCGCCCGTTCCTGCGGGCCTGGTCCCTGGATGCACTATGCGCCTTGGCGGAGCGATCCCCGGATCTCCTCCCGCGGGCGGATCTTGCATTGTCCACGGCGGGTTCGGATGAAGCGGCTTCCGTTCGCGCCCGGGCGCGTCGGCTTGCCCGGTGACCTGGCGGCGGTTGACCTTCCCGCTGCTGGAACGTGGATGCTGTGATTCCCAAGCGCTGCAAAACCGATCCTGCGCCTGATCCTATGTGCCCCGACACCAGACGTCGTCTCGTTCCCGCCGCGGCCGTTTTCGCCCTTTTCACTTGGGCTTCGGCTGGGCTGTTGCCGGCGGTTCCAGCGTCCGCCCATGAAGGGGCGACCGGCGTCGTCAAAGACCGCATGGAAACGATGAAGTCCATGCGGGATGACGTCAAAGCCGTCGCCGCCGGTCTCAAGGGTGAACAGGCCTATGATCCCGAGTTCGTCCGTCAGGCGGCGGCGCGGATCCGCGACCATGGGGGAGAGGCAATGACCCGTCTGTTTCCGGAGGGGTCGATGGGCAGGCCCAGTGATGCCAACGCCGAGGTCTGGCAGCAGTGGCCAAGGTTCGAGGCGCTTGCTCGACGTCTCTCGAAGGAGGCTGACGCCCTGGCAGCAGCGGCGGACGATCCGGCTGGCGATGGCGGCACGGCCTTTCAGGCGCTCACGGCCACGTGCAAAGCCTGCCACGATGTCTTCCGCGAGCGTCGCTAGACCGCAGTCTCCCGAGCCGCTGTCCGAATTTGGCGTTTAGATTTTGGCGCGTGGCCTCGGGTCTAGACAGGCCTCTGGAGTTCTTCACACATGGCTTCGAGTTCGAGCCAGCGATCCTCGGCCGCCGACAGGTCCGCACGGGCGGTGGCCAGGGCCTGGGTGTCCCGGTGAAAGCTGTCCGGGTCGCGGGTGAAAAGGTCGGGGTCTGACAGCACCCCCTCCAGGCGCGTGATTTCCGTTTCCAGGCCCGCCATACGGTCCGGCAACTGCTGCAGTTCCCGTCCATCCTTGTAGCTGAGCTTGGCGGGTCGGGACTTCGTCCGCTCCGCCGTCGGTTTCGCCCGTGCGGGCGCGATCAACTTTGCGGCAGGCCGGGCGGCCGCGGTTCGCCGCCGTTCGGCCAGGTAGTCGCGATAGCCGCCGACATACTCGCGCACGCGGCCTTCGCCCTCGATTGCCAGGATCGACGTCACCGTCCGGTCGAGAAAGTCGCGGTCGTGGCTGACCAGCATCACGGTGCCGTCGTAGTCGGCGATCTCTTCCTGCAGCAGATCAAGGGTTTCGACGTCCAGATCATTGGTTGGTTCGTCGAGGACGAGCAGGTTGTGCGGCTGGGCGAACAGCTTGGCGAGCAGCAGCCGGTTGCGCTCTCCGCCTGACAGGCTGGACACCTTCGCGGTCGCCTGGCGGTCGGCGAACAGAAAGTCGCGCAGATAGGACACCACGTGTTTCGGTTTGCCGTGGACCTCTACCGAGTCGCCGCCTCCAGGGCAGAGGGTCGACCAGAGCGTATCGTCCGGATTGAGCTGTTCACGGCGTTGGTCGAAATAAACCGGCTGCACGCCGAAACCTGTCTTCACGCGACCGGTGTCCGGGGCATCGTATCCCAGGAGCATGCGCAGCAGCGTCGTCTTCCCGGCCCCGTTCGGCCCGATTAACCCGACCCGGTCGCGTCGGCGCACCATGAACGAGACATCCTCGGCCACCCGCTTTTCCGTTCCGTCAGGCGCGGTGAAGCGCTTGGCGAGCTTGATCGCTTCCAGCACCAGGCTGCCGCTGCGTGTGGCATCGCCGGCGTCGAGCTTCATGCCCTCGGGGCGCTTGATCCGGTCCGCCTTTTCGCGTCGAAGGTCCAGCAGCGACCGCAGCCGGCCCATATTGCGCTTGCGCCGCGCCGTCAGGCCTTCCCGGAGCCAAAGGGTCTCTTCGGCGATCTTGCGGTCGAGCTTCCGGGCCTGTTCCTCTTCCTCGGCGAGCTGACGTTCCGCCCAGTCGGGGAAAGCGTCGATCCCGTCACTGAGGCGGTGCAGGGACCCGCGTTCCAGCCACAGAGTCCGGTTTGCCAACCGGCGCAGAAAGGCCCGGTCGTGGCTGATGGTCAGCAGGCCGGCGGGGCTTCTGTCCAACGCCTCCTCCAGCCACTCGATGGTGGGCAGGTCGAGGTGGTTTGTCGGCTCGTCCAGCAACAGGATATCCGGCTCGGACACCAGGGCGCGGGCGAGCGCGGCGCGGCGCGCTTCGCCGCCGGACAGCCCACCCATCTGCCGCTCGGCTTCCAAGGACACGCCGGCGATGGCGGCCTCGACCACGTGATCGCGCGGCACCGCCGCCTGGTCCGGCGGCAGGCCATCGGCGACATAGTCGAACACGTTCTGGTCGGCCGGTGGCTTCGGGTCCTGAGGCAGGTAGACGACCCGCGCCCCGGGTTGCAGGAACCGGCTGCCGCCATCGAGGTCGATCTCCCCTGCCAGGGCCCGCATCAGCGTCGATTTCCCGGAACCGTTTCGCCCGACCAGGCAGATCCGCTCCTCCTTGGCGATCGGCAGGTCGACGTCCTGGAACAACGGCCGCCCGCCGAATCCGAGCGTCGCTCCCCGCAAAGCCACGGCCGGTGGCGCGGCACGGTCAGTTCGAGGTGCCATGGTTTAGGAGATGCCTCGGGCTTTCTTGATGCGGTCCCAGGCGCTGTTGACCGCGGCCATGCGTTCGGTCGCCGCCGAAACCAGTTCGTCCGGCAGGCCTTGGGCAATGAGCTTGTCGGGATGATGCTCGCGGATCATCCGGCGGTAGGCGGCCTTCACGGCCTCATCGTCAGCTTTCGGGTCGACGCCGAGAACGGAGTAGGGGTCGGCTCCGGCATCACCGACATAGGTCGCGCGCAGCCGATCAAACGCGAGGTCGTCGAAGCCGAAGATCTCGGCGACCCGTTTCAGATATGCCACCTCGCTGTCATGCAGGACGCCGTCGGCCTTGGCGATGTGGAAGAGGCTGCCGATCAATTCTTCCAGAACCGGCGATCCCGGATTGAAGAGCTTCGCGATCTGCTGAGCGTAGGCCTCGTAGCCATCCGTGGTGCGTCGGGCCATATCCCAGACGCGACCGACGTTCTTGACCTCTTCCGGCGGAACCCGGAACACCTCACGAAATGCGGCGATCTCGTCGCGGGTGACAACCCCGTCGGCCTTCGCCATCTTGGCGCCCAGTGCGATGACACCAATGGTGAAGGCGATCTTCTTGGTTGCGCCCTCTTCGTCGATGGGCTGGTCATCGGCGCGATAGCGATCGAAGGCGTGGCCGCCGACCACGCCCAGCAGCGCACCCAGCGGCCCGCCGAGGGCGAAGCCGGCCGCGCCGCCGATGATCTTTCCCCAGATGCTCACGAGATGCCCACGCCGTCTCTAGTGCCCGACCGAAACCGCGGCGCGAGTTTGGCCTCCGCGGCCGGTCTGGTCAACGCGAGCGGATGTGATCGCTGCTGCGGCCTCTCGCGACCGGTTCGCTCAGCTGCGCAGGTTCATGCGGGCGAAGTACTCGAGGATGGCCTGCTTCTTGTGGCGGTCGATCTGGAAAAACTGGGCCGCGAGCTTGTCAGCGACGATCCGAACCACCACGGCCTCGGCATTGAAGGCGATGATCTTCTCGTCGTCCTGGACTTCGACGCTCAGCTTGAACTTCTGGCCCTTGCCGAGATGGCTGTCGTGACCACTCACCAGAATCCCGGAGGTGCTCCAGTTCTCCAGAGCGTAGACCTTGCTGTCGACCCGCACCCGCCCGACCGCGACCAAGCGAGGCGCGGCGCGGCGGTCGCTAGAACCGACAAACGCGGATTTAATGGCTGACCACATGAAGACCTACTCGTTAACTGCCCGTGTCCCCATACAACGCAAACTGGCGTCGAAATGGTGATCAAGAGGTTAAAGAAGGTTGAAACATTCGAACACCTTGGAAATGCGGCGTCCTGTCGCTGTACTTCAAGTTAAAAGGTTGCATTGAATTCAACCCTCTGGCTGGCCGTCTTGAACCGGCGGCAGCACGCCGCTACGGTCGGCGACCTTTGAAGGTTCGGGCCGACATCCGCTCAACCACGCTCTCGGGAGACGAGCATGCAAGTCGAGACACAGCCCTCCGATCGAACGGCCAGAGAGGCGGCGCTTGCGGCATTGACGGCACGCTTCGGCGACCGGGTCTCCACCGGGGCGGCGATCCGCGCCCAGCACGGCACCGACGAGAGCTACCACCCGACGGTCGCGCCAGATGCGGTGTTCTTCGCCGAGACGACCGAGGAGGTCGCTGAAGCCGTTACGATTTGCGCGGAACATCGATGGCCGGTGATCCCCTTCGGTGTCGGCACCTCGCTTGAGGGTGGGGTCGCAGCCTTGCGCGGCGGCCTGTCGATCGACCTGTCTGCCATGAACGAGATTATCGAGGTCAATGCCGAGGATCTCGATGTCCGGGTGCAGGCCGGCGTCACCCGCAAGCAACTGAACGAACACCTTCGGGACACCGGGCTGATGTTCCCGATCGATCCCGGCGCGGACGCGACAATCGGTGGCATGTGTGCGACCCGGGCATCCGGGACGAATGCGGTTCGCTACGGCACCATGCGCGACAGTGTTCTCAGCCTGACGGTCGTCATGGCCGACGGACGGATCGTTCAGACCGCGCGGCGGGCCAAAAAGTCAGCCGCCGGATACGATCTGACCCGGCTGTTCGTCGGCTCCGAGGGAACGCTGGGTGTAATCACTGAAATACAACTCAAAGTGTTTGGAGTTCCCGAGGCGATTTCGTCCGCGGTTGTCCAGTTCGACACCCTGGAAGACGCGGTCAACACCTGCGTTCTGACCATTCAGAGCGGCGTTCCGGTAGCCCGAATGGAGTTGCTGGACGATATTCAGATGGGCGCCTGCATCGACTACTCGAAGCTGGAAGGGTACGACGCCAAGCCGACCCTGTTCTTCGAGTTTCATGGGTCCGAAACCGGCGTGGTCGAGCAGGCCGAGACCGTGCAGGCGATTTCGGGGGATTTCGGCGGAACGGACTTCAAATGGGCCACCCAGGCCCAGGATCGCAACCGGCTCTGGGAAGCACGCCACAACGCCTACTACGCCGCTCTGTCCCGGCGGCCCGGTGCCAAGGGCTGGCCGACCGATGTCTGTGTCCCGATTTCGCGCCTGGCCGAGTGCATCGCGGAAACCAAGAAGGACCTTGAGGACACCGGCTTGCTGGCGCCGCTGGTCGGCCATGTCGGTGACGGGAATTTCCATCTTGTCTATGTCATCGATACCGAGGACGAGGACGAGATGGCCCGGGCCAAGGCCCATAGCGACCGGATGGTGTTGCGCGCTCTGGCGATGGAAGGCACCTGCACGGGCGAACACGGGGTCGGGTACGGTAAGATGGACTTCCTGGCGGCCGAGTTGCCGGAGGCCATTCCGGTGATGCGGGCGGTAAAACAGGCACTGGATCCGGACAGCATCATGAATCCCGGCAAGCTCTTTCGGATGAACTAGGGTCGGCTGCCATGCCCATTCCCTCGAGCGAGATGTCCCTGGACGAGGCCCGGCAGATCATCGCCGCGGCCTTCAAGAAATCCGGCGAGCTTGGACTGAAGCCGCTGGCGGTCGTGGTTCTGGATGCCGGCGGCCATCTGCGGGCGGTCGAACGCCAGGACGGGGCCAGCATCCATCGCCCGGAGATCGCGCGCGGAAAGGCGTACGGTGCTTTGGCCATGGGGCTTGGCAGCCGGACCCTGAACGAACGGGTGAAGGGCCAGGGCGCGCCGTTCATCGACGCCGTGAACGGTGTGCTGGACGGGCGGATGGTCCCGGTTCCGGGCGGCGTCCTGATCCGCGATGCGGAGGGCGGGATCATCGGCGCCGTCGGCATCTCGGGCGACACGTCAGATCAGGACGAAGCCTGCGCGGTGGCGGGTATCGCGGCGGCGGGCCTGGCGGCGGACCCGGAATGAGCATGCTCGGCAAACTGGCCCTCGTGGCCGCCCTGCTGGCGCTGGCCGGGCCGATCGCGATCAAGAGCGCAACCCACTCCTGGGCCCGGGTGCCCTGGTATCAGGCCGATCGGGGGGCCAGCGGCAAGGCACCGGATCCCTCTTCGACCCGTGAGGCGGTGGTTCAGGTCTATGCCGCGCCGACCTACGGCTGGCGCGGGTTTTCGCGGTCCATTCCTGGGTCGCCATCAAGCCGGCCGGGGCTGCGCGCTACACCCGATACGATGTGGTCGGCTGGGGCGGCGGTCGGGTCGTACGCACGAACTATGGCGGACCGGACTACCGCTGGTACGGGCAGGAGCCCGACCTGCTGCTGGATGTCCGGGGCGACGAGGCGGCCAAGCTGATCCCCAGAATCCAGGAAGCGGTGGCGAGCTACCCATGGCCGGACCGCTACCGGAGCTTCCCGGGACCCAACAGCAACACTTTCGTTGCCCATATCGCGCGCTCCGTTCCGGAACTGGGTCTCGATTTGCCACCAACGGCAATCGGCAAGGATTACCGCCCGGTATCGATGCCCGTGGGCCGGGCGCCAAGTGGCGGGGACATCCAGATCAGCCTGCTGGGGCTGGGCGGTCTGATCCTCGCGCCTGTCGAGGGTTTGGAAGTGAACGTGCTCGGGCTCAGCGTCGGGGTCGACGTGCTGGATTTTGCGATCCGGCTTCCGGCCTTCGGGCGCGTCGGCGGCTAGGTCCGACGGTCGGTCGGTCGGGTTCCGGTACACGCTATTCTTGTCTATGGGGGCGGATGCTTGTTCACCTCCAAACCGGGCGCTACGGTCGCCGGACGAGAGTTCAAGAAACAGACAGGGGCTAGCGCGATGGGCGGATTTCCAAGTGGTGTATGGCGCTATCCGACAGAGATCCGCTTCGGCGAAGGGCGGATCGGCGAGCTTGGCGATGTCTGTGCCGATCTTGGTGTCCGGCGACCCCTGATCGTCACCGACTCCGGGCTCGTCCGCCACTCCATGATCACCGGCGCGCGTGACGATCTGCAGGATTCCGGGATGGCGACCGAGGTGTTCTCGGGGGTCCAGGGAAACCCGACCGGCGCCAACGTTCTCGACGGCTGCGAGGTGTTTCGCGACGGTGATTTCGACGGCGTGATTGGCTTCGGCGGCGGCTCGGCCCTCGATGTGGCCAAAGCCATCGCCATGGCGGCCTATCAGGATCGGCCGCTGTTCGATCTGCACGTCGCTGCAAGCGGTCCGGATGTGATCGACGGCAGCCGGGTGGCGCCGATCATCGCGGTGCCAACCACTGCCGGGACCGGATCCGAGACCGGCCGGGCATCGATCGTCACGGAAGAGGCGGCCGGCGAGAAGCGGATCTTCCTTCACCCGACCATGATGCCGCGCATCGTGATCGAGGACCCACGTCTCACCGCTGGCCTTCCGGCCAATCTGACCGCGTGGACCGGTATGGATGCCCTGGCCCATTGCTTCGAGGGGTTCTGCGCACCATCCCTGCATCCGTTCTCCGACGGCATCGCGGTCGAGGGGATGCGGGTCATCAAGGAGTTTCTGCCCCGGGCCGTCGCCGACGGCCGAGATATGGAAGCGCGCGGCATGATGCTGGTTGCCGCCTCCATGGGGTCGACCGCGTTCCAGAAAGGCCTCGGGGCGATCCATTCGCTCAGCCATCCGGTCGGCGCCCGCTTCGACACCCACCACGGTCTGACCAATGCGGTGTTCTTCCCCTACGTGATCGCCCACAACCGTGACGCGATCGAAGAGAAGTGTGACCGGCTGTCGGCCTTCCTCGATCTGAAGCCACGCGGGATCGATGGGGTGATGACCTGGATCCTGGAGCTTCGGGAACAGTTCGGCATTCCGCATACCGCTACCGAACTCGGGGTGGATGCGGCGCGTCTCGATGAGATCGCCATGGCGGCGGAAGCGGACCCCTCCACCGCCAGCAATCCGAAGCCGGTCGGACGGACCGATATGGCCACGATCCTGCAGAACGCGCTCGACGGCAAATTGCCGTGACAGACGTGACAGAGGAGACGGCGACCCGCGGACAGCATCGGGTCCTGTTGATCGATCCTCTGTACCACGCCGGGGGCGAAGCGCTTCTGCGCGAGCACACGGGCGTGACATTGTTGGAACGCCCGGAGCGTGAGGCGGTCCTGCAGGCGGCGGCCGGAGCGCACGGTATCTGCGCGCGCTATCCGAACAAGGTTGATGCCGAGGTGATCGCCGCTGCCGAGGACCTCCTGGTGATCTGCAGTTCGGGCCGCGGCACCGACGCGATCGACATCGATGCGGCCACCGCGCACGGCGTGACGGTCGTCAACAATCCCGGCTTCGGCAAAGTTCCGGTGTCCGAGCACACCCTGTTCATGCTGCTCAGCCTGTCCCGGTTCGGGGCTGACCACGATGCGATGACCCGGGCTGGTCGGGGCTGGATCGACCGTCTGGCACCCGACAACACGATCCGCGATCTCCAGGGGTCGACCCTTGGGATCGTCGGACTCGGCGAGATCGGCATGGAAACCGCTCGCAAGTGCATGGCGGCGTTCTCGATGGTGGTGCTCGCTTACGATCCGTATGTCGATCAGGGCACTGCCGCTGATCGCGGGATCGAAATGGTCGAGCACCTGAACGATCTGCTCGCGCGGGCCGATTACGTGTCGATCCACGCCGAGTTGAACGATGAGACCCACCACATGTTCGACGACGCGGCGTTTGCGGCGATGCAGCCCCATGCCTGCCTGATCAACACGGCGCGCGGCAGAATCGTTGACCAGGATGCCCTGCACCGCGCGCTGAGCCGCAGGACGATCCGGGCCGCCGCCCTGGACGTCTTCGAGGTGGAACCGGTCGCGGTCGACAACCCGTTGATCGCGCTGGACAACATCCTGCTGTCACCGCACGTAGCCGGTCTGACCCAGGGCTTTATGAAGTCGAGTGCGCTTTCCGTGGCGAACCAGATGCTGGCGGTGTTTCGGGGTGACCGCCCGGACAACATCCGCAACCCCGAGGTCTGGGAACGGACCAAGCAGCGCGCCATGCGGCTGCTGGAGCGGGCCTAAGTCGGATCCAATTGTGGTCCGATCTGAAGCTGCTTTAATCGACTGAGCGAAGCGCTTCCGGCAGTTCGACAGCCCAGATGCCGCCCGCCCATTGCGGGTGAATGCCGAGGTGATCCCGCCGGCCGTCCCGCCAGGCGGCGACCTCGTCACGCCATATCGGCCAGGCGGCGTGATAGGCGCTGGCGGCGCGCGGCTGATAGAGCCAGACGTTTAAGGCGATTGCGACAAGAAGGGCGAACCCCGCACAGGCCCGCAGGGCCTTGTGCCGGCGCTGGTCGTAGAGCACCGCCAGCAAGGCCAGCACGATGAGCACGGCGGGCACCGCGAGCGCGCGATCGTCGGCCAACACCTGGCCGGTGCCGATCGCCGTCAGGGCAACGATGAACCAGCCGGCCGCGACAAGGTCACGGCCGGGACCCCGCGCCAGCAGTGCCAGTTGCGCGATCACAGCGGTCGCGACCGCGATCGCTGCCACCAGCAAAACGCCCTGGTCAACCGAGAGATCTACCGACAGGTCCTCAGGCGTCAGCGCGGCGGTTCCGCTGATCGGATAGACCAGCACCGCCATTGCGAATTGCTGGGCGGATGCCAGAACACCGGCGAGTGTCAGCGCACCCAGTTCGAGCCCGAACGCAGGATCCGGCCGTTCGAGGAAGATCACCAGGTGCAGGCACAGGCAGGCTCCCAGGATCAGGGTTGCCAGACCGTCTCCCGTACGGCCGCTCTCCCACCAACGATACGCGAAGAACGGCACCAGCATTACCGCCTGAGGCCCCGTCAAGCCGGCCACGATCAGAATCAGGATCAGAACCGCGCCCCGCAGACGGCCGGGTTCCGTCGCGAACTCCAGATAGATCGCGGCCGCTGCGAGGGCGAGGTGGAACTGGCTGCCAAGGGTGGTCGCGTGAGATTCCCCGGCAGCTCCGACAACCAGGACCACCAGGACCGCGACCGTGCGGCGGACCGGGTTGTCGGCCCACGGCGCCGAACTGGTCGCCAGAATCAAGGCAGGCAGCGCCTGGATGCCGAGCGCGATCATCATGGTTACGGCGGGGGCCTGTTCGATCGGAACCCGAGTAGCCAGCCAGGCTGCGAGGTTGGGGACAAGCGAGAACTGCCCCTGATGGACCGCCATCAGGGCCTGATCGGTCGCTGCCCCAAGTGCGTGGGAGAAAAAGACGCTGCCCTCTTCGGCCCAGAACCGGGGTTCGAGCAGGAGATCGGGAACGCGCAATACGACCGCGGCGACAACGACAAGGCTCAGGGCAATTCCTACCAGCACATCTCGAATCATCGCCAACCGTGTTCGGCCCGTACGTTCAAGATCCGTCCGCTTCCCGTTCGATCCGGTAGCCGACCTCTCCCGCCGCGTCGATCAGCCAGTCCCAGAGATAGGCGGCGAATGACGGGCGGACGTAAAGCTGATAGCCGTCGACGGCGGTCTGCTCAAGGATTACCTGGGCGTGGGCTAGCATGCCCTGGGCGCAGTGTCCGCGTCCGAAAGCGGGTTCCTGGAGGTCGTTGGGCCAGCCCTTCGCCAGCACCCAGCGGACCCTGGGCCCCTGGATCGCGATCACCGCGTAGTTGTCACTGAGGTCGACGATGCTGTGGTGAACGGCGGCGAGGGCCGCTTCCAGGCCGTCGATCTTCTCCTCATCGATGTCCGTTTTCGCCGCGATCAGCCATTCGTCGGGGCCCAGCCAGAGCACGCGGCCGTGCTCGCCCACGGCCACGGTGTTCGGCTGACCGGGCGGCGCCGCACCCACCGCCTTGCGCACGGCGTCGGTGAAGCGCTTGGCTGACGGATTGCCTCGCAGGTTCAGCAGCCGTAGATCGGTGACCTCCGACAGGGCTACGCCGGCATCGTGCGGCCCGCCCAAGGGCGCGACGTGGCCGTCGAGCGGACTGCGGGCGACAGGGGCGGCGGGCGCTTTCTCAGCCATCCTTGCGGCTCCCTTCGGCATCGAAGAAGACGGTATCGGTCACGGTCGCGCGGATGGTGCGGCCGACCAGAGGAACCGACAGGGTCTCTCCGCGACGTTGATGCCCGCCCTTGACCAGGGCCATGGCAATGGAACGACCGACGTTCGGGCTGTAGTAGGACGATGTCACGTGTCCCAGCATCGTCATCGGCGGCTCTGGTTTGACCGCCTCGACGATCTGTGCCCCTTCCGGCAACACCTCGTTCGGGTCTTCGGTCAGCAGGCCGACCAGTTGCTTGCGGTTCGCGTCCTGAAGGTCGGGTCGGCTCAGACCACGTTTGCCGATGTAGTCGGGTTTGGTCTTCGACAGGATCCAGTTCATGCCGAGATCGACCGGCGTGACCGATCCGTCGGTCTCCTGGCCGACGATGATGAAGCCCTTCTCGGCCCGCAACACGTGCATCGCCTCGGTCCCGTAGGGTGTGATCCCGAACGGCTCGCCGGCGGCCATCAGCGCTTCCCAGAGAGCCAGACCGAAGCGGCGCGGGACGTTGATCTCGTAAGACAGCTCGCCGGTGAAAGAGATCCGGAACACCCGCGCCGGGATCCCGGCCACGGTGCCTTCGCGCATGGCCATGAACGGGAAGGCTTCGGCATCGAGATCGATGTCGTCGCAGAGCGCCGCCAGCACCTGGCGGGACTGCGCTCCGCAGATCGAGGCAACGGCCCACTGCTCGGTCACCGAGGTCAGGTAGACGTCCAGATCCGGCCATTCGGTCTGCAGCAGTTCCTCGAGCCACCCGAGCACCGCGGCCGCACCGCCGGTCGTCGTGGTCATGTGGAAGTGGTCATCGGCCAGGCGGGTCGTCACGCCGTCATCCATGACCATGCCGTCATCCTTGAGCATCAGCCCATACCGGCATCGTCCGATCCCGAGCTTGGCCCAGGCGTTGGTATAGACCCGGTTCAGGAATTCGGCGGCGTCGCGGCCGCGCACGTCGATCTTGCCGAGGGTCGAGGCGTCGAGGATGCCGACGCCGTTGCGGGCGGCCAGGCATTCACGGTCAACCGCCTGCCGCATCGTCTCGCCGGGCTTCGGGTAGTACCAGGCCCGCATCCATTGCCCGACATGCTCGAAGCGGGCCCCATGGCTGCGATGCCACGGATCCATGGCGGTGCTCCGGACCGGGTCGAACAGGCCGCCGACATCCCGACCGGCGTAGGCGCCGATGGTTGACGGGGTGTAGGGCGGCCGGAACGTCGTAGTCCCGACGGCAGGAATCTCTGATCCCAGAGTTGCGGCGACGATCGCCAGCGCATTCACGTTCGACGTCTTACCCTGGTCGGTTCCCATGCCGGTGGTGGTGTAGCGCTTGACGTGCTCGATCGACTGGTAGCCTTCGCGGGCCGCCAGTTGAAGATCGGCCGCGGTCACGTCGTTCTGGAAATCGACGAAGTGTTTGCCCTGTCTTCCGACAGGCTGTTCGGAGGGGAGAAGCCACAATGAGCGATGCGGTCCCGAACCCGGCTCGTCGACCTTCGGAGCGGCCGGCCGTCGCGCGGTGTGGCCGGTCGCCCGGGCGGCGTCCAACCCCGCTTCGATGGCTGCCTTGAGGGTCTGACCGACACTCATGGTTCCGGCAGCGCCGCCGACCGTGGTCTCCGCCTCGTGGCTGCGGTCCGGAACGAAGGCATCGAGACCCTCGTCCCAACGGAGCTTCCCTCGGCTCTGGCTGAACAGGTGCACGGTCGGGTTGAAGCCGCCGCACATGGCGACGAGATCACAGCCGATCCGCCGGACGGCGGAGGTCAACGCGGTCCCGTTCGTGTTCATCTCGGCGATATCCACACCCTCGACCCGCCGGCCGCCGAAAGCTCCGACGATCGTACGGCCTGCAAGAATGTCGATCCCACGCTTGCGGGTTTCCTCGACCAGCCTGCCCTTGGGCTCCGGGCGCAGATCGACGACCGCCGAGACCTGGGCCCCGCGCTCGGCATAGGCCAGCGCCGTGCGATAGCCGTCGTCGTGGCCGGTGACGATCAACGGCTTGCGGCCAGCCAGAACACCGTACCGTGTCGCGTACCCCCGGGCGGCCGATGACAGCATGATGCCCGGCAGGTCGTTGTCCCGGAACACCAGCGGGCGCTCGATCGTGCCGGTCGCGATCACCACCTGCCTGGCTCGGATCTTCCAGAACCGCTGGCGCGGGACATTGGGAATGACGGCGCCCAGATGGTCGGTCACCCGCTCGACCGCCGTCAGATAGTTGTGGTCGTAATAGCCGTTCACGCAGGTCCGCGGCAGCAGCGTGACGCTGGCCATCGACGCCAGTTCGGCGACGACTTCCGCTACCCAGCCCGCTCCGGCTTCGCCGCCGATCGTCACATCGTCCTCGGAGAGCAGCGAGCCGCCGAACTCCGATTGTTCGTCCGCCAGGATGACGCGGGCCCCGGTCCGGGCCGCTGCCAACGCCGCCGCCAATCCCGCCGGTCCGCCGCCGGCGACCAGGACGTCGCAATGGGCATGCATCTTCTCGTAGCGGTCCGGGTCCGGGCCCTCGGGCGCCTTGCCCAGCCCCGCAGCGTGACGAATGACCTCTTCATAGGTCCGCCAGAACGCCGCCGGCCACATGAAGGTCTTGTAGTAGAACCCGGCCGGAAACAGGCGGTGGAGAACCGAGTTCACCGCGCCGACATCGTACTTCAGGTTCGGCCAGCGGTTCTGGCTCGCCGCTGTCAGCCCGTCGAACAGTTCGATCTGGGTTGCGCGCAGGTTCGGTTCGCTGCGGTTGCCGCGGCCGAGCTGGATCAGCGCATTCGGTTCCTCCGCCCCCAAACCGACGATGCCGCGCGGACGATGGTACTTGAAGCTGCGGCCGACGAGGTGCACGTCGTTGGCCAGCAGGGCGGATGCCAGGGTGTCGCCGCGATAGCCGGAGTACGGCCGCCCGTCGAAGCTGAAGCTGAGGGGCGTGTGCCGGTCGACTCGTCCCCCTTCCGACAGCCGGTTGCTCTGCTGGTTCACGTCAGCCGTCCTCTCGCTTGGCGATCTCAGGCATCGGTTCGCCCGGCTTGTAGACCGCCAGAACCTCGTGGGTGTTGCTGTCGCGGACCACATTGAACCACCGCCGACAGCCATGGGCATGCATCCAGCGCTCGGCAAACGGCCCTTTCGGATTGCGGCGCAGGTAGAGGTACTCGCCCCACTCGGCGTCGCTGGTGGCGGCCGGGTCCAACGGGCGGGCGATGTGGGCCTCGTTGCCGTAGGCGAACTCGGCGTCGTCTCGCGGGCCGCACCAGGGGCAGGGGATCAGCTGCATGGGTCTCTTCCCTAGTGGGCGACGCCGGCGGCGCCGTGCTCGTCGATCAGGAACCCGGTTCGGAACCGGTCGAGGGTGAACGGGGCCGCGATCGGGTTCGGTCGGTCATGGGCCATGAGATCGGCGAACACGTGGCCCGAGCCCGGGGTCGCCTTGAAACCGCCGGTTCCCCAACCGCAATTGAAGTACAGGCCCGGAACCGGCGTCTTCGAGATGATCGGTGAGGCGTCGGGGCATGTGTCGACGATGCCGCCCCAGGTCCTCAGGACCCGCAGGCGCGAGACGATCGGGTAGAGCTCGACGGCCGAAGCCAGCAGGTGCTCGATAACGTTCAGCGATCCGCGTTGCGCATAGGAGTTGTAGCTGTCGGTGCCGGCGCCAAACACGAGCTCGCCCTTGTCGGATTGGCTGATGTACATGTGGACGGCATTGGACATGACAACGGTATCGATGCACGGCTTGATCGGCTCCGACACCAGGGCCTGCAGCGGCCGGGCCTGGATCGGCAGCTTGAACCCGGCCATCTCGGCAAGGACGGCGGAATGGCCCGCCGCCACGCAGCCCACCTTGTTCGAGGCGATGAACCCACGGGTCGTCTGAACCCCAATGATCCGACCGTCCGGCGCGCGGTCGAAGCCGGTCACCTCGCAATTCTGGATGATGTCGACCCCGAGATCATCGGCCGCCCGGGCATAGCCCCAGGCGACGGCGTCGTGGCGGGCGGTGCCGCCGCGTTTCTGAATGAAGCCACCCATGACGGGGTAGCGGATACCAGGGTCGGTATTGATGATCGGCACGAGGCGCTTGATCTCGGACGGATTCAGGACCTCGGTATCGATCCCGTTGAGCCGGATCGCTTCAACCCGACGCCGCATCTCCTTCAACTCGTGCTCGCTGTGTGCCAGCGTGATCACACCGCGCTGGCTGAACATCACGTTGAAGTTCAGCTCCTGGCTCATCCCCTCCCAGAGCTTCAGGGCATGTTCGTAGATCGCCGCGGACTCGTCCCAAAGGTAGTTGGAACGGATGATGGTCGTGTTGCGGCCGGTGTTGCCGCCTCCGATCCAACCCTTTTCCAGGACGGCGATGTTACGCACGCCATGGCGCTTGGCGAGGTAGTAGGCGGTCGCGAGGCCGTGGCCGCCGCCACCGACAATGATCGCGTCATACGCCTTTTTGGGCTCGGGGCTGCGCCAGGCCCGCTGCCAGTCCTCATGATAGCTGAGCGCGTTTCGCGCCAGGGCGAATATCGAGTATCGCTGCTTTGTGCTCGGCCCAGCCCGGCCCGCGCCAACGGCCATAGTTGTTACCCCTCAGGACGGCTGCGCCGCGTTTCTGGCGAGAGTATAGCCACCGTCGCCGCTGGTTTTCCCACGTGCGACGAGATGCGTCGGTTTCGGCCAAAGCGATCGTGCGGAAAGGCCGCCAACGGGCGTTTTCACCGCCACTCATCCCCACTCTCCGGGAATGCCGTCGGTGTTGGAGGCCTCAGAACCGGGCCCAGTCGGGCTTGCGCGGAATGACCGTGGCATCCCCCGCCGTCAGCGGCGCTCCGGCCTGCAGCGCTTCGTCGAGCCGGTTCAAGCGGATCATCGCGAGGCCGGTCGCGCTGCCGCCGGACCCGACGACGATGCTGCGGACCTCTCCCGCTTCCTTGCCGTCGAGGGTGATTTCGGTGCCGGGTTCCGGCGCCGGCCCGTCGATGGTGATCGGCATGAGCCTGCGTTTCACCAGGCCGCGGTACTTGGTGCGTGCCGTCAGTTCCTGGCCGAGATAGCAGCCTTTGTCGAAGTCCACGCCGCCCAGTTCCTCCAACCCGGCCTCAAGCAGGACGGTCTTCTCCACCGCCATGTCGCGGGCTCCATCCGGCAGACCGAGGGCGACCCGGCGCCCATCGTAGCCGGCGCGATCGGCAGGGGTGAGATTGGCGCCCTCAAGGACCGCCGCCGCGTCGTCACGGGGCAGAAGGACTCGGGCGCCGATACCGGCGTGTCGCGGATCCACGAAGGCGACGCCGGCGCCGAAGGCGCCGGCGTCGCCGCGCTGCTCACCGAGCCCGAGTGCTGCAAGCGCGTCGTCGCCGAACACCGCTGCGATCGACCACGCGGCGCTGTCGAGGGACAGCTCCACTCGGGACCGCAGCTTGTACATCCGCAGCTTGCTGAAGAAGCCGTCGATCCGGTCGGCGGCGGTATCGATCAGCAGCGCATCGCCGAATGAGACCACGAAGAAATCGTGCAGGAACTTGCCCTGGGGCGTCAGGAAGGCGCCGTAGCCGGCGTGCGACGCCGAGACCTTCTCGATATCGTTGGATACCAGACCCTGCAGGAAGGCGACCCGGTCCTCGCCGGCGATCCGGATGACGCCCCGATCCTGGAACAAATGGTAATGCGCGCCGGCCATCGCTGCCTCCGTTGACGGCCTAGAGGTAAGGCCCTGGTGAGGCCCGAGCAAGAGGCAGAGAGAACGGGAGCGATTGCGCGGCGGAATGCCGCCCGCCACACTTCCTGCGTCGCAGCGCCCGGAGAACGACATGGCCGACTCACAAGACCCGATGACCCGTCCCCGCTATGTCGGGATTCCGACCTTCATGCGCGCGCCGTTCGCCGAGGACTGGAGTGCGGTCGACATTGCCTTGATCGGCGTACCCTATGACGGCGGTGTGACAAACCGGCCAGGGTCGCGTCATGGGCCCCGGGAAGTGCGCAATCAGTCGAGTCTGATGCGCAAGATCAATCAGGCGACGGGTATTCATCCCTACGAACTGGCGCGGGTCGCCGATATCGGCGACTGCTTCATCGAGAAGCCCTTCCAGCTGGAAGGGGCGCATGAGCAGATCGGCGCGTTCTTCGAGAAGGTTGTCGGTGCCGGCCTGATCCCCGTGTCGGCCGGCGGAGATCACTCGATCACCCTGCCGATCCTGCGGCAGCTCGGCCGCGACCGGCCGGTCGGCCTGATCCAGATCGATGCCCATGCCGACACCGGTGACGACTATCTCGGATCGCGCTTTCACCACGGTGCCCCGTTTCGGCGCGCGGCGGAGGAGGGGGTGCTCGATCCCAAGCGGACGGTTCAGATCGGGATCCGCGGCGGTCTGAACGATCGTGACCAGTGGTTGTTCAGCCACGAAAGCGGGATGCGCGTGATCTACATGCATGAGATCCCGGACATGGGATTGGATGCGGTGATCGCCGAGGCCCGCCGGATGGTGGGCGACGGGCCGACCTACCTGAGCTTCGACATCGACGCCTGCGACCCGGCCTATGCGCCCGGAACCGGAACGCCCGAGTTCGGCGGCTTCACGGCGTTCGAGGCGCAGCGCCTGATCCGCGGCTTCACCGGTGTGAATTTCATCGGTGGCGACATGGTCGAGGTCTCGCCGCCCTTCGATCCGAGCGGCAATACGGCGCTGCTGGGCGCGACGATCCTGTACGAGATCCTGTGCGTGGTTGCCGAAGCGTTCGATCGCCGCTCTCGATCCTGAGATCCGCCCCACGATCTTTGTGGCGATTGATCTGCCTCATTGCCGCCTCCTACGAAGGGCGAGAGGGTTTCAGTTGAATGGCCGCTTTGCGGCTCATTGTCTGTTCTCGCTCCATGGGGGGACCGATGGCGTCCAACAAGACCGACACTCCAACCGACGTTCAGGCGGGCCCGTCGGTCACGGCACCTGCCAAAGATGAGATTGGCGGTGCCACGCCAGCTCGAACCGCCAAGACCAAGGTCAGGGCAAAGGCCGCGGCTAAGGTCACGGCGAAGGCGGAGACCCCGGTGGAGGTGCTGGATCCGCCGAAAGAGGGGCACGACCATGTCCATGATCTCGCCGAGATCCGCCAGGACCCCCATGCGGCCCGGATCAGCTTTCTGAGCCAGGAATACCCGTACCGGTCCAAGTTGCGGCGTGAGGCCTACGAGCGGCACAAGGCCGAGCTGCAGGTCGAGCTCCTCAAGGTTCAGAATTGGGTCAAGGAGACCGACCAACGGATCGTGGTTCTATTCGAAGGCCGTGACGCGGCCGGTAAGGGTGGCACCATCAAGAGATTCATGGAGCACTTGAACCCGCGTGGCGCGCGTGTGGTCGCGCTCGAGAAGCCGAGTGAGCGTGAGCGCCGGCAATGGTTCTTCCAGCGCTACATCGAGCACCTGCCGACCGGCGGAGAGATCGTGATGTTCGACCGGTCCTGGTACAACAGGGCCGGGGTCGAGCAGGTGATGGGCTTCTGCTCGCCCGTGGAGTACCTGGAGTTCATGCGCCAATGCCCCGAGCTTGAGCGGATGTGGGTGAACAGCGGCATCCGTCTCTTCAAGTACTGGTCCTCGGTTACCCAGGACGAGCAGAAGCGGCGGTTCACGGAACGCCAGAACCAGCCGCTCAAGAAATGGAAACTCAGTCCGATCGACCTGGAGTCATTGGACAAGTGGGGCGACTACACCGAGGCGAAGGAGGCGATGTTCTTCTATACGGACACCGCCGACGCTCCGTGGACGATCATCAAGTCGAGTGACAAGAAGCGGGCCCGGCTGAACTGCATGCAGCATTTCCTGAGCGCGCTTGACTACCCGAACAAGGATCACCGCGTGGTGCGCGGGCCCGACCCGCTGATTGTCGGCAGCCCCACACACGAGATCGGGAGTTCCGAGCATATCCTGGGCGCCGCCCTCGGCTAAGGGGATCGTCCGGACGCCCGCTGAAAACCGTTTGAGCCAGCGCCGATCCGACACATGAGGGTCCAACGTGTCCACGCGCCGTGGCATAGTGGACACCATAGAATTTCGTGTCTCGCGGGAGATCGGTGGTCCGATGGTTCGCTGTCGCAATTACGCCGACAGGGTGCTCCGTGTCTTGGCGGTCCTGCTGGTGCTCGCTCTGGCGGGGCCCTTGGCATCGACCCGGGCGGCTGAACCGGAGCCCGGGACCGGCGAAGCGGCCCGTCATGCGGTCGCGGTCGTGATCGGCAATCGGGGCTATCGTCCGGAGATCCCTGCGGTTCCGTATGCCGGCAACGATGCCCGCGCGGCGGCCGTGTTTCTGCGGGAGGTGCTTGGATACCGCCGGTCCAACATCATCGAGATGCATGACGCTTCCCAGGCTGAGATGATCGCGATGTTCGGCAATGCCGCCGACCACCGCGGTAAGCTGTGGTCCTGGATCAAGCCCGGCCGATCGGACATCTTCGTGTTCTATTCCGGCCATGGTGTGCCGGGCTTGCGGGACCGGCGCGGCTACCTGTTGCCTGTCGATGCTGATCCGGACACGCCGGAACTGAACGGCTACCCCGTCGACCAACTGACCGCCAACCTGGCCAAGCTCGACGCCCGGTCGGTCGTGGTCCTGCTTGATGCCTGCTTCACCGGTGATTCGGCCGGCGGACGGCTGATCGATGACGCGTCGCCGGTCTATGTCCGTACCCAGCCGCCGGTCGTCCAGGACCAGATCCTGTTGATCACGGCCGCACAGAACGATCAGCTGGCAAGCTGGGATCACGAAGCCCGGCTCGGGCTCTTCACCCGCCATGTCCTGACGGCGCTCGGGGGTGCCGCGGACAGCGCGCCCGACGGCGATCGCAACGGCCAGATCACCTTGTCTGAGGTCAAAGCCTACCTGGACGAGACACTGACCTACGCGGCGCGGCGGAAGTTCCGGCGGGTCCAGCGGGCCGACACGTCCGGACCTTCGCACGCGGTTCTGGTGAGCGCTGTACCGGCGGTCTCGTGGGTGCCTCCCTCGGGCCCACCCGATGGAGGCACCCCCGTTGCCGCCGCGGCGCGAGGATCCGGCAGCGCAGCAACCGCCATGCCGTCGTCGGTCAGCTCGGTCAGGGGTAGGTTTCAACCGCCCGGCAAGGATCCGGGTGCGGTCGAGGCTTTTGTCGACCGCCACGGTGCGGAGCTGCGATCCGCGATCCTGGCCTATGACCGCGCGGTCGGGGTGGTGCCGGACCAGGCGCGGATTTCTGATATGGCCTGGTTGCGGATAGTGCGCGCCGGCAGCGACGGCTTTGATCTGCTGGTTCAGTTCCGTCAGTCCGGGGCGGCCCTGGTGTCCTACGCGACCATCCGGATCGGGGTCACCGATAGGGCCCTGCAGGTTCTTGGGGTCTGGCGATGAGGGCGGTGGCCACCGTCTGCCTTCTTGGCGGGTGTTTGCTGGGCGGCGCCGGGCTGGCGGCATCCGATCCCGGCAAGGAGTGGCCGTCGCAGGCGTTCGAAGCGACAGGGCGCTATCAGCCCTCGGCGCCGGTTGACAGGCGCGAGGCGCGGTTCGCCGCGCGGATCTTGGCACGCGCCGGAGTGGTCGATCTCGCCTTTGGCGACGGTACGGGGGTGTCGAGCGGGTCCACCCATGCCGAACTGGCAGCGGCTATGCTCCGGTTGAACCGTGCGATTCCGGTCGACGAGATCTGGCTGCAAGCCCCGGATCCGGTCCCTTCCGACGACAAGGATCACGTTGTCCAAAGGGTTCGCGCCCGGGTGATGCCGCTCGGCGGGGAAGATCCCCCGGGGCTCCAGGCCGAGCTGACGCGATCCGACCTCTGGGCCGGCGACCGTTTGGTTGCCCGGGTCTCGGTATCCGACCGGCCCGCTTATGTCGCGGCTTTTGCGTGGCAGGCGGACGACACGGTGGTTGCCTTGGCACCAACCGGGGCTGTGGCTGTCCAGGTTTTGGCAGGCGACCCGGTGCTTCTGCCCGGTGCCGGGGCTCCGGAGATCTCGGCCGTCGCGATGCCAGGATCGGACCAGAGCCTCGAGGCCATTCTGATCGTTGCCCGCACGACCCCGTTCGCTCCCGACAGCCTGGCGGTCGCGGTCACGGGGCAAGAACCATCGGACCGGTCTTCCGCCACGTCGATGGCGAATTTCCTGGGAGCTCTTGCCGCCGGGGATCTTTCGCGCACCGCTCTGGCTGTCCTGCCCTATCGGGTAAGATCCCCCGCATCCGAAACAACGTACACGGTTGTTCTGACGGGGTTTGACCCAGAAACGGAGGACGCGATTGTCGAGGTCATGTCCGAGGCGTTCGCGGGCTATCGCCGCCATCTGCGTCATCCAGGCGGACCGTCGGGACTGCGGTTGGACTACGTCAGTGCGGCTGAGGCTGACGCTATGGACCGTTGGTTGACCATGTTGCTTCGCGACCTCGGTCTGAGTCCGCGGGCGCGCGTCGTTGTGTCGCCCGACCGCCAGACGTTTTACCTCGACCGCACCGGCGCAGCCGGGACCAGGGATTGACTACCAGTCTTCACAGGCTGAGGACCGTGGTCGGGCGCACCCGTTCTACTCCGAATTGAACTTCTGTGATCTTATGTTCCCAAAGACGAAGGGGCGTGAGGCGGTTGAGCATGGATGGACTCTCAGCGGAGCGAGCGGTCCTGGAAGGAGCGATCAGCTCGGAACTGGCGGAAGTGTTCCGGGTCCTTGCGGATACCGATCTTGGTAGCGGCCCGAAGTACCCCGCACAGCTTCTGCGCGCACTGTCCCGAACCGTAGCGTCCCGGGCTTACGGCAAGCCGATGCTCGAGCTGTGTCATCTGATGCGGATCGCCGCCGCAGTGGGCGGGCGCCATGGTTGGCCGGGTCTCGTGTTCGGCGTTCCCGTCGCCCGTGCGGCGGCCCTTCGCGCGTTGGTTCAGAAGGGGGCTGACTCGAATGCCGCCTATTCCGGGCTGGAGTTGATCGATGACGGTGTCACCCTGACCTATCCGGACGCCGCCTTCCACGTAACCTATGGACGTATGGCGTTTCTGGTGGCGCTGGCCGAATTGTTGGTCACGGCGCTTGGCTATCGGGCAATCGACGAAGTTGTGCAGGAGCTTCTGGAAGCGCTTTTTGAAAGCGCCAGCGCGTCGCGCCATGCCAATCGGCTGTCGCGCCTGTTCTACGACTACCTCAAGGATCATCTCTCCACGGCCCAGAGTTTGCGGGTCTTCGCCAGCCTGATCGGTTTCCTGGAGCGCGATCGGGGGCAGAGCTTCTCGCTGGACGATCTCGATGACGATGCCGTCTTCGACTACTGGAGCGCCGTGACCACCGGACAGACTGACGGTGTGGACATGTGGGGCTTTCGCTCGGTGCTGGAGCGTGTGGCGACGCTGCGCTCGGCGATCGAGGAGGCGACAGAGCGCCACGCCTTGGGCACGCCCCGGTCGATCGGGCCGGATCGGTCCAGCGGTGAAGTGGACCCGGATGCGATCTTGTCCGTTCTGGAAGCCCATGAGGATCCAGCCGATGACCTCAGCGTTCTGCAGACTAAGCCTGCCGCCGCGGTCAAGTTGCTCACGGGACGGGAGATGGCGGACCTGACGGTCCTGTCGACGCTTGGCCGCCAGGCGCCGACCTTGGCCCTCTCCGTTCTCAGGGCGGAGACACTCGGGGTTGCTCAGGGTCGGGTCAGCCAGGCCCTGCGGCGGCGCGCTGAGCCGGACGTGGTCTCGGGTTTACTGGACCTGTCGGGTTGCGAAACCTATGGCGATCGCCTCGCGCGTTGGCACGACTTGGATGCCCGCATGAAGCGCATGGCTCTGGCCGCCCTGGCGGTCCTGATCGAGGCCGGTCGCGTCGAAGCCGCCCGCGAAGTTCTCGCCCATCTGCCGTCCGCGGATCTAACGGGTTTGCGCGACCGAGTTCCCGAAGCTGCTGGCGCGAACGTGGTCGCCCTGAGGCCGGCGAGGGCGCCCGACATCGTGGGCGCTCTGCAGGACAGGACCCTGGTCGGAGAGGACGTCGCCGACCTGGTGGACGAGGCACGACGGTCGCTGAAAGGGCTTTCGCGTGCCGGATTTCAGCCGAAGGACCGACTCACTCCATCGGTTGGCGACGGTCTGTCGGTCGGATTGCCCGTCCTGCGGCGGCTGCGGTCGGCCCTGGTGGCCGTTTTGCGCAGAGCCGAATCTCAGGTTCCGGCCGCCGACGTTGACGGGCGTTTCCTTGAGGATTCCAGGCGATTTGCGATCGGGCTGCGGGCGCTGTACGGAGTGGGCGAATGACCCGGACCTGGCAAGACTTCACCGATCCTGAACGCGAGACCGCGCGCCAGCTGTTCGTCGCTTTGACGGCGTCGACATCAATGGCGGCGGTGGTTGAGCCGGGCGCGACGCCGCGACCAGCGCCATACACCGGCCGGTCGATCTCGCAGGCTTGGCACGCCATCGTGTCCGGGCGCCCCCTGCCTTCTGACGTCGAAGCAGCCGGATTGGCGCTCGAAGATCTGTCGGCCCTCCTGGATCGGGCCTCGGTCGCGGCCGTGCCTCGGCAGGCGGCTGCAGCCACCGACCCGTCCGTCGCCGCGGCCCGAACCGGCCGAGGGGTGACGATTCGGTTGGCGCCGTCCCGTAGCGACGTTTCCCAGACCTATGTCACTCTCGAGTTCGATGATCGGGGCATGGCCGCGGGTCGGCTGATCGCATTGCGGCCGGATGGCGCGATGACGGAGATTGCATTGCCGACACCGGTAGAGGGGGCGGTCCAGCTTCTGGTGTCGGACGATGATCCGGCCCTTGTCTTTTTGGCTGACACCGATTGCAGGATCTATCTGGTTTGACGGATAAGCTGCGCGTCGTCATCCCGACCACCGATGGCCCCAGCCTGGTCCGGCGCATCACCCCGGAGGACCCGAGCCTGCGGTCGGTGATCTGTCTCGCGGGAACACCGACGCTTCTCCCGGTCAGCGCGGCCTATGACGCGTTCGTGCGGCGGCCGACCGGCGTTGTGGAGCGCGATGTCGGGCATCGCGTGTTCCGGATCGATGTCTCCGCGGCCATCGATGAGGGCGACAGTTGGCAGCTTGGTCTGTACCTGGCCCACCGCCTCAAACAGGCGGACCGCCTGGCGGAAGACGATGAGCCCGCCGCTGGCATCGTCTGGGCGAGCGGCAGTGTCGACATCGACCTCCAAGTCGGCCCGGTCACGCGGTTGGCGGATAAGGTGCGCCAGTCGGCGGATGTCTTCGGTGGTGACCTGCCGGTGTTGGCGGTGGTACCGGCTGGCGCCGAGCGGCATCTGCCGCCGGAGGTCGACCCGCTCCCGGTATCGACAGTCGGTTCCGCGCTCGAGGCGCTGGACCTCACGGCAAGGCGAGTCTCACGCCCGCCTCGCCGTCGGATCGGTGTCCGGTCCCTGGTGCTCGCCGGCCTGCTTGCCGGAGTTGGTTGGTTTGTGTGGCCGGACCAGGTGGCCGGCCCGTCGATCAACCCGGAGAGCCTGGATCCGGCGACCTTCAGACCGGAGGCGATTTCGTTTGATGTCGTCGAGTACCGGTCCGCTGCCGGGGGCGAATGCGAAGCCGAGGGCCGGGTCGTCGATCCGGCTCAGGAAACGCCGGCCGGGATATGCGCTGTCGGGTTCAGGGCGGTGAACGGCGGTGATCAACCGGCCCGAATGTGGCTCTACGCGTCGGTTCAGGGGACGTTCCGCGAGTACGCCTCCCGCAAGCGCTATACTGAATTGGCCGACGGTTTCCTGGAGATAGGCGAGGCGGGTGAGGCGGTTGTCCATCCGCCCGAGTGGGTGCGCCGACCTGTTATCGTCCGCGGCATCCTGGTGCTGGCCGCAACCGAAGCGCCCCAGGTGGACGATGCGATGGTGGCCATCGACCTGATGTCGGTTGGCCAGATAGACATCCTGATCGACGGGCTGCGCACCCTCGGCTTCGAGGTTCGGGAACTGCGCCACCGGATCGTCCCGGCGTCCTAGAGGAAGCCTGTCCCAGTCTACTGAGCAGCGGCCTCCAGGAACTCCAGGGTGAGGCCGTTGTCGTCGCGAAAGTAGCCGACGCGCCGCCCAGCATTCGGCCCCTGGTCGATGACGTAGACCTCGCCGATCGCCGACAAGCCGTGCTCCGCCGCGACCGAGAGGGCGGCGTCCATGTCGTCGACGTCGAGTGCCAGGTGGCTGAAGCCCGTGTCGCAGGCGCGGGGTGCCGCGTAGGCTTTGTCCGCGGGCGCGTCATACGCGACGAGTTCGACGCGGTGGGCGGGCCCTTGGACGAAGGCGATGGTGACCCGTGCGCCCGGAATGCCGGTGATCCGTTCGATCGCCGTCGGATCCCTGGGCGCGCGGGAAAGAAGCTCGAATCCGAGACCGTCCACGAACAACGCGATCGCGCGGTCGAGGTCGCGAACCGTGAAGCTGGTGTGGTTGGTTCCAACAATGCGAACCGCTGCCATGGGCTCTCCTTTCGGGCGGCTGCAACGCCAATCGCTTGATAAGGCGGGAAGCTCTGCCGATCATAGCGCTTCAGTCGAGAGCGAACGAGGAACGGCGATGGCGTCGGCTCCGGCCCCGTCGATGAATTGGGACGACCTGCGCTACTTCCTGGCAGTGGCCAGCGATGGCAGCCTGTCGGCGGCTGCGCGGTCGCTCAAGGTCAATCCGGCGACGGTGAGCCGTCATATCGATGCCCTGGAAGCGCGGTTCGGTGTGCGCCTGTTCGACCGGCGGCAGGATGGATACGGGTTGACCGAAGCGGGCGAGAAGCTTGCGATCCGGGCGCGCGGGATAGAGTCTGAGATGTTCGGCCTCACGCGCGCCTTTGATGCCGAGGATCGGGGATCGGCCGGGACCGTGACCGTGACCGCCACCGAATCCCTGACCGGACCGTTTCTGATCCGCAATCTGCCGTTGCTGCGGGACCGTCATCCGGGCATCCGCCTCCACCTGGTGAACGAGTACCGGATGCTGAACCTCTCGCGCCGTGAAGCCGATGTCGCAATCCGGCTGGCGCGACCCCAGCAGGGTGATCTCGTCATGCGTCGGATCGGGACCATGGGCTTTGGGCTGTATGCGGCGCCGGGCTACCTGGAAGCACACGGCATGCCGACGGTGCCCTCCGGGCTTGCCGACCACGCGATCATCGACTGGCTCGACGGTTTTCCGGAGAATGCCCCGGTGCATTGGCTGCGCGAGCAGATCGCCGGGCGACCGCCCGCCTTCTCGACCAACCCAGCCAGCGCGCGCCTCGCCGCCGCGCGGGCCGGTATGGGGATCGCCCTGGTTCCCTGCATGGTTGCCGAAGAAGCCGGCTGGGTGGAAAGCGGAGAGGTCCTGCGTGTCCTGCCCGATGCGGAGATTCCGGGTGTCGATCTTTGGCTGTTGGTGCACCGGGATCTGGCACGACTGGCCCGGGTCCGTGCCGTCCTGGACTTCATTCATGAGCGTGCCCGTGCCGAAGAGGCGCGCATATCCGGACGCGCTTGAACGGTCGGCGAGCTTGAACTTTGCCGTATCCACGTCACCGTTGTGTTCTGCGCTCAGGCACGCGTGGAGGGTTCCGGACAGGTTGCGCCAAGTGGCTGATGGAGGCCGGGTGTGAGTTATTTGTGGATAAGCAGACGCTTTCAGGGCGAAAAGTACACTCAGCGCCCTACCTTCGATTGCTATCGTGAATCACCTCGACAGGCGCTTATTGGGTTGATTTCTGGGGATTTTCTAAGCGGCGCTGCTTGCATCCTTCGAAGAGTTTCCACAGGTCTCCTGCTCTTGTTCGTTGTGGCGACGGGACCCGCGCAGGCCGCTGAAGCGGTCGATCTGGAGCTGGTGTTCGCCGCCGATGGCTCCGGATCGATCGACGACGACGAGTTGAGGCTGCAACGCGAGGGCTATGCCGCGGCGCTGGCCGACGAGCGGGTTCTGAACGCGATCGCCTCCGGGGTCCTCGGCCGGATTGCGGTCGCCTATGTCGAATGGGGCGCACCGACCAGCCAGCATACGATTGTCGACTGGACGATCATCGCGTCGGCGGAGGATGCCCGTGCATTCGGCGAGAAGCTGGTTGCAGCACCCCGCGCGGCCTATGGCTACAATTCGATCAGCGAGGCGATCGCCTACTCCACTGATCTCATCAGAACCAACGGCATCGAGAGTGCGCGCAAGGTTATCGATCTGTCCGGCGATGGCCCGCAGATCGGCGGTCGTTCACTGCCACTGATCCGGAGCATCGCGGTGGCCGAGGGCATTACGATCAACGCCCTCGTGGTGGCCAATCGGAACGTCCGCACCGGACCGTCCGGCGAACCGCTCGAAGATCACTACAGGGCCGATGTGATCGGCGGATTCGGGGCCTTTGTCGTGATCGCCGACGAGGAGCAGGGGTTCACACAGACGCTGCTTGGGAAAATGGTGCGTGAGATCGTGGATCGTGGTCCAACCGGGAAACAGACCATCCTGGCCGAGGATCAGAAATGACAGATGAACCGGTCGCGCAGTCGCTGGATGTGCGCGGATTGAAGTGTCCGTTGCCGGTGCTCAAGGCGCGAAAGGCCATCCAAGGCATAGAGATCGGCGCTCTGCTCGAGGTGCTGGCGACCGATCCGGCGGCGACCCTCGACTTCCGCCACTACGCCCGCCAATCCGGCCACGAACTGGTCTCGGCGGAGGACGGGGAGACGCTTCGGTTTGTGTTGCGGCGCACCGCCTAACGGAATTTGGCGAACCTCCAGGCGGAACACGGTAGGGAAACTTGATTTGCCCCCGACCGCCGTCTAGTTTCTCGCACCCGCGAAAAACCCCGCGAGAGTGGATCGATGCCCGACGGCGACAGTCCGGTTTCCCGAACGGACTTCCAGTCTCTTATTCTCACCCTCCAGTCCTATTGGGCCAGCAAGGGCTGTCTGGTCCTCCAGCCGTACGACCTTGAGGTCGGGGCCGGAACGTTTCATCCGGCAACGACCCTGCGGTCGCTGGGCCCCGATGACGTTTGGAAGGCAGCCTATGTTCAGCCGTCCCGACGGCCGACCGACGGGCGCTACGGTGAGAACCCGAGCCGGCTTCAGCACTATTACCAGTTCCAGGTCTTGATCAAACCGTCGCCGGTCGACAGCCAGGAACTGTATCTCGGCTCGCTCCGGGCGATCGGGCTCGACCCCATGGCCCACGACATCCGGTTTGTCGAAGACGATTGGGAAAGCCCGACGCTGGGGGCCTGGGGATTGGGCTGGGAGGTCTGGTGCGACGGCATGGAAGTGTCGCAGTACACCTATTTCCAGCAGGTCGGCGGGATCGATTGCGCGCCGGTCAGCCTCGAGCTGACCTACGGGCTGGAGCGCCTGGCGATGTACATCCAGGGCGTCGACGACGTGTACCATCTGGATTGGGACGGGGTCGCCGACGAGGATGGCGGAAAGCTCTACGGCGATGTCTTCAAGCAGGCCGAGCTCGAATTCTCGACCTTCAATTTCGAGCATGCCGATACGACGGCCCTGTTCCGGCATTTCGAGGATGCCGAGGCGGAATGCACGCGGCTGCTGTCGGCGGCAAAGCCGATGCCGCTTCCGGCATACGACCAGTGCATGAAGGCCAGCCACCTGTTCAATCTGCTGGACGCCCGCGGGGTGATCAGCGTCGCCGAGCGCCAGGCCTATATCGGCCGCGTGCGCACTCTGGCCAAAGGGTGCTGCGAGAAGTGGGTCGAGACCTCGACCGCCTGGAAGGCGGACTGGGATGCCCAGAAACGTGCGATCCGGGCCGCGAAGGCCACGGAGGCCGGCCGTGGCTGAGCTCCTCCTCGAACTGTTCTCCGAAGAGATCCCGGCCCGCATGCAGGCACGCGCGGCCCAGGACTTCAAACGGCTGGTGACGGAGAAGCTGGAGGCTGCCGGTCTCGCCTTCACCGCCAGCGAGGCCTACGTGACGCCGCGCCGCCTGACCCTGGTGGTCGACGGCCTGCCGGACAAGCAACCCGATGTGCGCGACGAACGCCGGGGACCCCGGGTCGATGCACCCGAAAAAGCCATCCAGGGCTTCCTCGGGGCGGCCGGGCTGACCCTCGATCAGTGCGAGCAGCGCGACACCGGCAAGGGGACGTTCTGGTTCGCCATCGTCGAGAAGGTCGGTCTGCCGACCGTCGACGTTCTGCCGGATATCATCCTGTCGGCCATTCGCGAGCTGCCGTGGCCGAAGTCGATGCGCTGGGGCCGCAACACGTTCCGCTGGGTCCGGCCGTTGCACCACGTGCTCGCCCTGTTCGACGGCCGGCCGCTGACCGGTGGCCTCGACCTCGGCGACTGGACGCTGACCTTGACCGACCAGACCCGCGGGCATCGCTTCATCGCCCCCGATGCGGTGACGGTGGCCGGGTTTTCCGACTATCAGGCCGCGTTGCAGCGCGGGTCCGTCATCCTGGACCGCCGGGCCCGAAAGCAGGTCATCGCCGACGGGGCGGCAGCGCTTGCTGCCGTAGAGGGGCTGACGGTGCGCGACGACGCCGGGCTGCTGGACGAAGTATGCGGCTTGGTCGAGTGGCCGGTGCCGCTGATCGGTCGGATCGATGCCGAGTTCATGGACGTTCCGGCCGAGGTGCTCGTCACCTCGATGCGCAGTCACCAGAAATACTTCGCGCTGCAGACCAGCGACGGCGCGCTGGCCGACCGGTTCATCCTGGTCTCGAACATGCCGAGCGAGCCTGAACGCGACGCCACCATCATCGCCGGCAACGAGAAGGTTCTGCGCGCCCGGCTGTCGGACGCGAAGTTCTTCTGGGACCAGGACCGCGCGGAACCTCTGTCGGCACGCCGCGAGGCCCTGGCGACGGTCAAGTTCTACGACCGTCTCGGGACGATGGCCGACAAGGTGCACCGGATCGCCCGATTGGCGGCGCACATCGCGGGGCATATCGGCGCCGATGCCGATCAGGCCCGTCATGCCGCCAGCCTCGCCAAGGCCGATCTGACCACCGGCATGGTCGGCGAATTCCCCGAACTGCAGGGCGTCATGGGCCGCTACTACGCACTGCACGACCGCGAAGCGCCGGCCGTCGCGGACGCGATCGCCGAGCATTACTCGCCGCTCGGTCCGGGCGACCGCTGTCCGGCCGCACCGGTGTCGGTCGCCGTGGCCCTCGCCGACAAGATCGACACCTTGGTCGGCTTCTTTGCCATCGGCGAGACCCCAACCGGATCGAAGGACCCGTTCGCCCTGCGCCGGGCGGCGCTCGGCGTGATCCGACTGATTGTCGAAAACGACCTGCGCCTCGGTCTGCGGGACGTCTTCGCGGTGGCGGCAGGCAACTACGAGGGTGTCTGGGGTGAGACCGGAGAGACCGACGCCGAAACCGGGTTGCCGAAGACCCTGATCACAGATCTGCCGGCCTTTTTCGCCGATCGCCTGAAGGTCCATCTGCGCGAAGAGGGGGTTCGCCACGATCTGATCGCGGCTGTTTTCGCGCTGGGCGGCGAGGATGATCTTGTCCGACTGCTCGCCCGGGTGGCGGCGCTGTCCGACTTTCTCGGCAGCGACGACGGCGCCAATCTGCTGGTCGGCTATCGTCGGGCGACCAACATCCTGCGGGTCGAAGAAAAGAAAGATGGTCCGATCCGGGCGACCGAGACGGCTTTCGGCGACCTGGTAGAGGATTCTCGTCTGGTGTTGGAGGAGGAGCGGGCGCTGCACGCCGGTGTCCTCGATCTGCGCCAGCAACTGGACGCGTTGCTGCCGTCGGAAGGGTATACCGAGGCCATGGCGGCCATGGCCCGCCTGCGTGGACCGATCGACGCGTTTTTCGATCAGGTGACCGTCAATGCCGAGGATGCGGACCTGCGGGTCAACCGCCTGCGTCTGCTGGACTGCGTTCGCGCCGTGATGGGTACCGTCGCGGATTTCTCGAAAGTCGAGGGATAGAAGCATGACCAAATGGGTGTACGGGTTCGGTGGCGGTTCGGCCGAGGGCCGGGCCGACATGCGCAATCTGTTGGGTGGCAAAGGCGCCAATCTCGCCGAGATGAGCTCGATCGGGCTGCCGGTCCCGCCGGGCTTCACGATCTCCACCGAGGTCTGCACGTATTTCTACGACAATGACCGCAGCTATCCGGACGATCTGTCGGGCGCCGTCGACGCGGCGTTGGCCAACATCGAGGCGGATGTCGGCATGCGGTTCGGCGACCGCGAGAACCCGCTTCTGGTCTCGGTCCGCTCCGGCGGCCGGACATCAATGCCGGGCATGATGGACACCGTCCTGAACCTCGGCCTGAACGACGAGACGGTGGAAGGGCTGATCCGGCGGTCGGGCGACGCCCGTTTCGCCTATGACAGCTACCGGCGGTTCATCCAGATGTACGCCGATGTCGTGATGGGCGCCGATCACGGGCATTTCGAGGACATCCTGGAACTCGCCAAGGAAGAGAAGGGCGTCTCCCTAGACACCGAGCTCGATGCCGACGATCTCAAGCAACTCGTCGCCCGATTCAAGGCGACGGTGAAAGACGATCTCGGCCAGGATTTCCCGGAGGATCCCCGCGAGCAGCTCTGGGGCGCGATCGGGGCGGTCTTCGGCTCCTGGCAGAACAACCGGGCAAAGGTCTATCGCCGCCTGCACGACATCCCCGACAGCTGGGGCACGGCCGTGAACGTCCAGGCCATGGTGTTCGGCAACATGGGCGACGATTGCGCCACGGGCGTGGCCTTCACCCGCGATCCGTCGACCGGCGAGAACATGTTCTACGGCGAGTTCCTGGTGAACGCCCAGGGTGAGGACGTCGTCGCCGGCATCCGCACACCCCAGCAGCTCACCGTCGCCGCCAAGCGTGAGCAGGGCTCGGACCTGCCCGCGATGGAAGAGGTCATGCCTGGCGTGTTCCGCCAGCTCGATGACGTCCGCACCATGCTCGAGAAGCATTACCGCGAGATGCAGGACATCGAGTTCACCGTGCAGCAGGGCAAGCTCTATATGCTGCAGACCCGCAACGGCAAACGCACCGTCCACGCCGCTCTGCGTATTGCAGCGGAGATGGTCGAGGAAGGGCTGATCACCGAACGCGAGGCCGTTGCGCGGATCGAACCGCAGGGCCTGGACCAACTGCTGCACCCGACGCTCGATCCCGACGCGGCCTGCCAGGTCATCGCCAAGGGCCTGCCGGCGTCGCCGGGGGCGGCGTCGGGAACCGTGGTGTTTTCCGCCGACGATGCCGAGGCCGCCGCCCGCGACGGCCGGCGCGTGATCCTGGTGCGGGTGGAGACCAGCCCGGAGGACATCCACGGCATGCACGCCGCCGAGGGCATCCTGACGACCCGTGGCGGCATGACCAGCCACGCCGCCGTCGTGGCCCGCGGCATGGGCCGGCCCTGCGTGTCCGGCGCCGGCATGATCCGCGTCGACTATGACAATGGCAGCCTGTTCGTCGGCGATGTCACGGTGAAAGCCGGCGAGCAGATCACGATCGACGGCGGCACCGGTGAGGTAATGCTGGGCGAGGTGGCGACGGTTCAGCCCGAGCTGTCCGGCAATTTCGCGCGGATCATGGACTGGGCGGATTCCAACCGCCGGATGCGCGTGCGCACCAATGCCGAAACCCCCACCGATGCCAAGGCGGCGCGGGACTTCGGGGCCGAAGGCATCGGCTTGTGCCGGACCGAGCACATGTTCTTCGAAGGCGACCGCATCGTCGCCATGCGCGAGATGATCATCGCCTCGGACGAGACCGGCCGGCGAACCGCGTTAGACAAACTGCTGCCGATGCAGCGCGCCGATTTCATCGAGCTGTTCCGCATCATGGAGGGGCTGCCGGTGACCATCCGGCTGCTGGACCCGCCGCTGCACGAGTTCCTGCCCCATACCGAGGAGGAGATCGCCGAAGTGGCACGGGCCGGCGGGGTTCCCGTCGACACGGTTCGGCGCCGGGCGCTGGAACTGAAGGAAGCCAATCCGATGCTCGGGCATCGCGGTTGCCGGTTGGCGATCAGCTTCCCCGAGATCTGCGAGATGCAGGCCCGGGCCATCTTCGAGGCCGCGACCGAGGTGGCCAGGGCCGGGGCCGCACCGGTGCCCGAGGTGATGATCCCGCTGGCGGCAACCGAGGCCGAGGTTCGGATCCTCAAGGCGGTCATCGACCGGGTTGCCGGCGAGGTGGCGGACTCCAGCGGCATCTCCCTCGACTACCTGGTCGGCACCATGATCGAGTTGCCGCGCGCCGCTTTGCGGGCGGACGAGATTGCCACCGAGGCCGAGTTCTTCAGCTTCGGGACCAATGACCTGACGCAGACCACGTTCGGTCTGTCCCGTGACGACTCAGGCTCGTTCCTCCACGACTACGAGGAGCGGGGTATTCTCGAGGTCGACCCGTTCGTCAGCCTGGACCGCCAGGGTGTTGGTGAACTGGTGCGGATCGCGGCCGAGCGGGGGCGCGCGTCCCGCGAAGGCATCAAGCTCGGGATCTGCGGCGAGCATGGTGGCGACCCATCCTCGATCAGTTTCTGCGAGGAAATCGGCCTGGACTACGTCAGCTGTTCGCCGTTCCGGGTGCCGATTGCGCGCCTGGCGGCGGCCCAGGCGACCATCGCCCGCGACTCCGCTGCCTAATAAGCTCGCACCGCTGTAGCAAGGGTTGGGGCGGACCATCTGCACGACGGTCCGCCCTTTTTCATTATTCGCCGGCGCTCAGGGCCGGACGTGTATCCGCCAAATCCTCCGGCTCCTCGCCAGCGATGAAGCCGGCGGACTGGCGGGCCCAGAGGTCGGCGTACAAACCGCCCCGGCGCAACAGCTCCTCGTGGCTGCCCTCTTCGATGATTCGGCCCTGATCCATGATGATCAGCCGGTCCATCGCAGCGATTGTCGACAGCCGGTGGGCGATGGCGATCACGGTCTTGCCGGCCATCAGGTTGAAGAGCTGCTCCTGAATCGCCGCCTCGACCTCGCTGTCGAGCGCTGAGGTCGCCTCATCGAGCACCAGGATCGGCGCGTTCTTCAACAACACCGGGCGATCGCGATGCGCTGACGCTGGCCACCGGACAGTTTGACGCCGCGCTCACCGACCTGGGCGTCGTAGCCGCGCCGTCCGCCGCCATCCTCGAGATCGAGAATGCACTCGTGGGCGTGGGCCTGGCGGGCCGCCGCGATGACCTGTTCCTGCATCGCATCCGGCTTGCCGTAGCGGATGTTGTCCAGCACCGATCGGTGCAGCAGCGAGGTGTCCTGCGTCACCACCCCGATCTGCGCGCGCAGGATTTCCTGCCCGACCTCGGCGATGTCCTGGCCGTCGATCAGGATCCGCCCGCCCTGGACGTCGTGGAACCGCAGCAGCAGCTGGACCAGGGTAAACTTGCCGGCGCCCGACCGTCCCACCAGTCCGACCTTCTCACCGGGCCGGATCGTCAGGGTGAGGTCGTGCAGGACGGGGCGCCCTTCGCCGTAGTGGAACGAGACGGCGTCGTAGCGGATTTCCGCCTGGCGCACGTCCAGGGACCCGGCTGACGGGGCGTCGACGACGGCCTGGGGGCGGGCGATGGTCTCCGCCCCCTCGCGCACCATGCCGACGTTCTCCGCCACTTCGGCGGCCACGAACATGATCCAGTGGGACATGGCGGTCACCCGCATGATCAGGGCGATCGCCGCGGCCACATCGCCGACGGACAACGCGCCCACCGACCACATCCAGAGCACCAGGCCGCAGTGCACGATCCACAGCACGGCGTTCAGGGCGGTGATCGACAGCTCGAACTGGGAGATCCAGACGTTCAGCTCGGCATGACGATCGCGCTGGGCGGCGATGCCAACCCGGGCATAGCTGTCCTCGCGCCGGGCGTGGCCGAACAGCTTCACAGTCTGGATGTTGGTGTAGCTGTCGACGATTCGGCCGGTCAGCTGGGAGCTTGCCTCGGACGCCTCGTGGGACGCCGCCTGCACCGCGGCACGAAGTACCAGAGCACCCCCCCCCCATAGAGCGCCAGCCAGAGCAGCAGCGGCAGTGCCACCAGCACGTCGAGGGTAGCAAGAATGACAGCGGCGGACACCCAAAACACGCTGACATACCAGACCGCGTCGATCATCTCGCCGAACGACCGTCGCAACGCGATCGAGGTCTGCATCACCTTGTTCGCCAACCGGCCCGCGAAGTCGTTCTCAAAGAACGCCACGCTCTGGCGCAGCAGGTAGCGGTGGGTCTGCCAGCGGATCAGTCCAGTCAAGGCCGGCGACAGGGTCTGGTTGGTGACCGCCATATGGGCGGTCACCAGGACCGGCTCGACGATCAGGACCAGCAGGGCGATCCAGATCAGCAGACCCGCATTCTCCGAGAAGAAGGCGCCGGGGTCGCTGGCGAGGCCGAGCCGGTCGATCAGAATGCCGATATAGGCGAAGAACACGGCATTGACGATCGCGAGCGCGCCTCCGGTCACGATGGCGACGACGAACCATCGCCAGATCTGTCCGATATAGCGCCAGTAGAAGGCCAGCAGCCCCAACGGCGGCTGGTCCAGCCGGTCGGAGGCAAACGGATCTATGAGATAGTTGAAACGGCTAAACATGGCTTGATTCCACGCACGCAGAGGGGGCTGTCGGACAAAGTCGACGCCGGTCGCGTGGGCGGTCGAGCCAGGGGAAGTGATCGGTCCCTAGTCGCTCGCGCTGGGCGCGCCGGCGGTCAACCCATTCGGGTCATAAAGACGCGGATCACGGTCATACGAAGGCTCCTGAAATCGCCCGGGGATATTCCCCGAACGCGTGCATCATGCCACGCACCCACGCCGAAGGCGACTCGCGAGTGCTGTGTCCTTCCAAGCTCGATGCGGAGTGTGACTTGTCGGCAACGATTCGCGATTGGCCACCTGTCGGATTGGCGGTTCAGAATGCGCCGATCATGGCGCAGAATTGGCGCTGACTGGGCCGGCGCAGAACCGGCCTCGATCAGGGAGGAACAGGCAGATGGCGCCGAACGAGACGGTGCTGGTCTCGGTCGCGGACGGGATTTCGCGGCTGACGCTCAACCGGCCGGACAAACTGAACGCGTTTGATGAAGCGATGCTCGGGGCCTTGCGCGCCGCGATCGAGAGCGCCGGCAGCGATCCGGCAATCCGGGCGGTCCTGCTGACCGGTGCGGGCCGGGCGTTCTGTGCGGGACAGGACCTGGGGGACGTCGATCCCAGGGCCGTGGGGCAGAACAGCGATCTCGGGCAGGTGCTGGACCAGCATTACAACCCGCTGATCCGGGCGATCCGCGATCTCGAGAAGCCGGTGGTCTGTGCCGTCAACGGTGTGGCGGCAGGCGCCGGGGCCAACGTCGCCCTGGCCTGCGACATCGTCGTGGCCGCCCGCTCGGCCCGGGTCATTCAGGCGTTCTGCCGCATCGGCCTGGTTCCGGATTCCGGCGGTACCTGGGTGCTCACCCGGCTGCTGGGGGAGGCGCGGGCCAAGGCGCTCGCCCTGACCGGCCAACCGATCGATGCCGAGACGGCGGCCGGCTGGGGGCTGATCTGGAAAGCCGTCGACGATGACCAGCTGGCAACGGAAGCCGACGCCCTGGCGGCAAGTCTCGCGACCGGACCCACCATCGGCCTCGGCTTGACCAAGCGCGCGATCCAGGCGGCGGGGACCAACGGGCTGGATGCCCAGCTCGATCTGGAGCGCGACCTGCAGCGCGCCGCCGGCCGGACACCGGACTATGCCGAAGGCGTGACGGCGTTCCTGGAGAAGCGGGCCGCCGCGTTCACCGGGCAGACCGGATGACGGCCGCACCCTCGTCTGCGGACCAGGATCTCGCCGAGGCCTGCGCCCGTGCCATGTGGGAGGATGATGACGCCTCGCGTCACCTCGGCGTGGCGCTGGATTCGGTCGCGCCCGGGGCGGCGGTGCTGTCGATGACGGTCACCAAGGCGATGACCAACGGCCACGGCACCTGCCATGGCGGGTACATCTTCACGCTGGCGGACTCCGCCTTCGCCTTCGCGTGCAACACCTACGATCTGCGCTGCGTCGCCCAGCACTGCTCGATCGCCTTTGTGGCCCCGGCCTATGAGGGCGAGCGGCTGATTGCGACGGCCCGGGAAGTCCAGCGCTACGGCCGCAACGGGATCTACGACGTCCGCGTCACCAACCCCAAGGGTGAGCCGGTCGCCGAGTTCCGCGGCCAGTCCCGGACGGTCGGCGGCGCCCTGGTGGCTCCGGCCGCCGACCCCAATGCCGGCGGACGGGAAGAGGACTGAGCTCATGGAAGACCTGACCCCGAAACCCTCCGACCTGGACCCGATCGAGATCGCGTCGCGGGACGAAATCACCGCCCTTCAGTTACAGCGCCTGCGCTGGACCCTCGGCCACGCCTACGAGAACTCCCTGCATTATCGGGCCCGGTTCGATGCAGCCGGAGTCCATCCCGATGACCTGCAGGGTCTCGAGGATCTCGCCCGCTTCCCCTTCACGGTCAAACAGGACCTCCGAGATGCCTACCCGTTCGGAATGTTCGCGGTTCCGCAGGACCGGGTCCGGCGGCTGCATGCCTCCTCGGGGACCACGGGCAAGCCGACGGTGGTCGGCTACACCCAGGGCGACATCGACAACTGGGCGGATCTGGTGGCGCGCTAGATCCGGGCCGCCGGCGGGCGCCCCGGCGACATTGCCCATGTCGCTTACGGCTACGGGTTGTTTACCGGTGGTCTCGGCGCGCATTACGGGGCGGAGAGGCTCGGGTGTACGGTGGTGCCGGTTTCCGGCGGCATGACCGAACGCCAGGTCACGCTGATCACCGACTTCAAGCCCCGGATCATCCTGGTCACCCCGTCCTACATGCTGTCGATCCTTGATCAGTTCCGCGACCAGGGTCTTGACCCCCGCGAGACCTCGCTCGCGGTTGGCATCTTCGGGGCGGAACCCTGGACCAACGTCATGCGGCTCGAGATCGAACAGGCCTTCGACATGCATGCGGTCGACATCTACGGCCTGTCGGAGGTCATGGGCCCGGGGGTCGCCAACGAGTGTGTGGAAACCAAGGACGGCCTTCACCTCTGGGAGGACCATTTCTATCCGGAGATCATCGACTCGGAGACCGGTGAGGTCCTGCCGGACGGCGAACAGGGTGAGCTGGTGTTCACCACGCTCACCAAGGAGGCGCTGCCGATCATCCGCTACCGGACCCGAGATCTGACCCGGCTGCTGCCCGGAACCGCGCGCAGCATGCGCCGGATCGAGAAGATCACCGGGCGTTCCGACGACATGATGATCGTGCGCGGCGTGAACGTCTTCCCGACCCAGATCGAGGAGCAGCTGATGCGCTGCTCCGGGCTGGCGCCGCATTTCCAGATTGTCCTCGCCCGCGACGGCCGGATGGACACGATGACCGTCAAGGTCGAGGCGACGGTCGGCCACACCGACGATGCAGCCCGGTCCGGTCAGGCCAAGGAGCTGGCCCACCACATCAAGAGCGTGATCGGGGTCACCGCCAGGATCGATGTCGGCGACCCTGGCACAGTGGAGCGCTCGGCCGGCAAGGCCCGGCGGGTGGTGGATTCGCGGAAGTGATAAGCCTCAGGCTCGCGGTCCTTGTCGTCATCGAGATCCCGGTCTCGACCTGACGGTCGAACCGGGATGACGGGATGAGACGTTCTCGTCATCCCGGCGGAGCGAAGCGACGGCCGGGATCTCGACGCCCGACGCGCCCTTCGACACGTCGCTGCATTCCTGCTCAGCGCGAGGTCAGAGAGAACGGACCTCGTCCTGAGCAGCGCCGCGAGGCGCGTGTCGAAGGGTGACGTGAATGCTGTCTGGCACCTCTAATCCCCGCCCTCGGCGACCTTCAGCCGCTCCAGGAACAGCGGGTCGTATTTCAGCGTGGTCACCCGGCGGCGGTCCGGTTCCATTGCCGTAAGCGGTTCGGCAGGTTATCGACCAGCGTCGCGACGGCTGAGGATCTGGGCGGGGCGCCCGTTATTCCAGCTCGCCGGCCGCCCGGGCCACGAACAACGGATCGAATTTCGGTGCCTGGATGCGGGGCCGGTCCGGTTCGACGGCGGTCAGCGGTTCGGTCTTCACCAGCTTCTGCCCGGCTTCGGCCGCCAGTTGCCGGTAGACCCCGGTACCTTCGCGTTTCCAGGCGATCTCGCCATCGCTCAAGGTGCGGACCACCCGGGCCGGCGAGCCCACGGCCAGGCTGTTCGGTGGAATTCGGTCCTTCGCCTTCACGAAGGCCAGGGCCGCCACGATGCTGTTCTCGCCGATCACGGCTTCGTCCATCACCACCGCGTTCATCCCGACCAGCGCGTTCCGGCCGATCCGGCAGCCATGGAGGATCGCGCCGTGGCCGATATGGCCTTCCTCCTCGATCACCACTTCGGTGTTCGGGAAGCTATGGACCACGCAGGTCTCCTGAAGATTGGATCCTGTCTCCATGATGATGCGGCCGAAGTCGCCGCGCAGGCAGGCCAGCGGCCCGACATAGCAGTTCGCGCCGACGATCACGTCGCCGATCAGCACGGCCGCGGGATGAACAAAGGCGCTCGGGTCGACCACCGGGGTGATTCCGTCGAACGCGTAGACGCCCGCCATCAGGCTGCTCCCAGTGTCGTGTCGATGCCCAGGGCTTGCAGTTCGGCGGAGACTTCGCCGCGCCACCGTTCCGCCAACACCTCGTTGGGAGTATGGCGCAGGCCGAACCGGCGAAGGGTCTCAAATCGCGCGGACCCGGCCGTCCCGAAGCTTGCGGCCACCCGCGGACACCAATAATCGATCGAGGCTCGGATTGCGTCGTGCTGGTCAGGGTCCGCCACGAGCACGCGCAGACCATCGAGCCCCAGTTCGGCGTGGCCGCGCTCGCTCACCAGGATCTCCCGGAAGGCATCGGATAGCGGCTGGTAGGACCCGTCGGCGAATTCGGTGAGCTGAATCACCGAAGCCCGGCCCATCAGCACGTTCATCACCACCGCGTCGGCCCAGCCCTCGATCGGGTACTGGAAGACGCTGAGGCGCATGTCGCCGCCCTGGCGAGTGGCCCCGATATCGGCGGAACGCGCAAGCCTCGCCGTCCAGGGATGATGGGTCACATAGCGCGCGGTATCCGCGCCGAACTCCCCCATGATGCGGAGGACCTTTTCGGCGCTGGCGAGTTTCTCATAAACGATACGGCTGGCGGCGATCCGGGCGCGCAGGGCAGGGGCCGTGTTGATGCAGTCGGCAAATCCGGCGGCTCCGGCAAGTTCGGAATCGACGAAGGTCGCCATCAGGCGCAGAAGCTCGCCGCGATAGCGTGGTGGCACGTTGGCCGGCGCCGACAGCTTGCCGCCGCGACTCAGATAGTCCGCCAGTTCGACGTTTTCGCTCATCGCCTCTCCCTCCGGCCGTTCATCGGTCGTAGTCGATGACGACCCGGTCCGTGATCGGCCGGCTCTGGCAGGTCAGAACGTAGCCGCGCCGCACCTCGTAGTCCTCCAGCGCGTAGTTCGCCTCCATCTCGACCTCGCCCTCGACGACCAGGGCGCGGCAGGTCGAGCAGACGCCAGCCGTGCACGCGTAGGGGACGTCGATCTTGGCGTCCTGGGCGGCCTCCAGGATGGTCTGACCGCCCTTCGCCAGGGTCAGGTCCATCGCGGCCCCGTCCAGAACGATTGTTGCCGCACAGGTGTTGTCCGGGTTGGCGCTGGCGGCCGGGGCTGCGGCACGCTTGGCGCGGCCGGGCTGGCCGCTGGTGAACAGCTCGAACTTGATGCGGTCGGCGTCGAGACCGTGGCTTTTCAGGGCATCGGCCACGGCCAGCATCATGGGCTCCGGGCCGCAGATGAAGGCGATGTCCGCACGGGCGACATCGATCCAACTGCCGAACAGGGCCGCACACTTTTCGGCATCGAGCCGTCCGCTGAACAGGCTGGCGTCCGGATCGTCGCTTTCCAGGATGTGCAGGACGCTCAGCCGGCCGAGATGCTCGTTCTTCAGGTCTTCGAGCTCCTCGCGGAACATGATCGAGTTGACCGACCGGTTGCCATAGACCAGCGTGAAGCTGGCCTTGGGTTCTTCTGACAGCACGGTCTTGATGATGCCGAGCACCGGGGTGATTCCGCTGCCGCCGGCAAAGCCGAGGTAGTGTTTCTCCCGGTCGGCCTCGATCGGCGCGTGGAACGTGCCCATCGGCGGCATGGCCTCCAGGACATCGCCGATCTTCAGGCTTTCATTGGCCCAGCTGGAGAAACAGCCGCCGTCGACCCGTTTGATGCCGACCCGCAACTTGCCCTCGCTCCGGCCGGCGCAGATCGAGTAGGAGCGGCGGATCTCCTCACCGTCGAAGTCCTGGCGAAACGTCAGGTACTGGCCCTGGATGAAGGCGAACCGCTCGCGATCCTCCGAACGGGGCTCGAGGGTGACGACCACGGCGTCCCGGGTATCGTGGCGGAGGTCGGCCACGTTCAACGGGTAGAACTGAACCATCCCGGCGCTCCCGCGGTCAGTGGCACTTGAAGTAGTCGAACGGCTCCAGGCACGCGGTGCACCGGTAGCTGGCCTTGCACGGCGTGGAGCCGAAGCGGCTGATCATCTCGGTCGCCTCGGAGCTGCATCGCGGGCAGACGATCGTCGGGCCGTCCTCGCCGCCGAGCGCGCAATGCGCCGTACCCTCGATCGGAGGCGCGATGCCGTAGTCCCTGAGCCGCGTGCGTCCACGCTCGCTGATCCAGGCCGTGGTCCAGGCCGGCGACAACTGGCGTTCCAGGCGCATCTTGTCGATGCCATGGTCGCGCAGCGCGGTCTCGATCTCGAGATTGATCACGCTGGTCGCCGGACAGCCCGAGTAGGTCGGCGTCACCGTCACGACCAGGGTGTCATCGTCCCATCGGATGTCGCGGATGATGCCGAGATCCACCAGCGAGATCACCGGAATCTCCGGGTCCGGAACCTGATCCAGCCAGGACCGGATCTGCTCCACCGCCGGCCGTGCGAGGGTCGCCATTGCCGCCTCTCACCAGCGGGCGCCGGGATAGGCGCGCTGCAGGAACTGCATCTCCGCCAGGATGTAGCCGAGATGTTCGCTGTGGACGCCCCGCTTTCCGCCTTTCTGGACGTATCCGCCCTCTGGCAGGCGCAAGGTGCTGGCCTTGAGGGTCGCCGTCACGTGCGCGTCCCAGGGGGCCCGAACGGCCGCCGACGGCGGGACGGCCCCGGCATCCGCCAGAGCGGCATCGATCGGGTCGTCGACGAAGAACTCCCGGGCGTAGGGCCAGAGGTCGTCGAGCGCGGCCTGCATCCGGGCGTGGCTCTCGTCTGAGCCGTCGCCGAGCCGCACCACCAGGTCGGTGCTGCGTTCAAGGTGGTAGCTGACTTCCTTCGCCGCCTTCTCGGCGATCTCCGCGATCCGCGGTTCGCTGGATCCCTGGAGTCCGTCGAGCATCGGCTTGTGCCAGGCGTCGAACAGGAACTGCCGCATCAGGGTCTTGCCGAAATCACCATTCGGCTGCTCCACCAGCAGCACGTTCCGGAACTCACCGGCGTCGCGCAGGAAGGCGAGATCGTCGGCGCTGCGGTCGCGGCCTTCGACGGCGCCGGCCAGTTCGAGCCAGAACCGAGTCTGGCCGATCAGATCCAGGGCGACGTTGGCCAGCGCGATGTCCTCTTCCAGGACCGGGGCGTGACCGCACCACTCCGAGACCCGATGGCCGAGGATCAGGCAGTTGTCGCCCATCCGCAGCGCAAACTCGGCCAGCGGTTCGGTCGTGCCGGTGGCGGGCACAGGCGCGTCGGATGCCGTCATCGCCATCACATCGGCCCCACATCCTCGGGGATGTCGAAAAAGGTCGGATGGCGGTACACCTTGCTGTTAGAGGGTTCGAACAGCGGGCCCTTGTCGCTCGGGGCGCTGGCGGTGATGTCGCCGGCCTGAACCACCCAGATGCTGACCCCTTCGTTGCGCCGTGTGTAGACGTCACGGGCATTGCGGATCGCCATCTCGGCATCCGGGGCGTGCAGGCTGCCGACATGGCGGTGTGAGACGCCGTGTTGGCCCCGGATGAACACTTCCCAAAGCGGCCAGTCCTTCATGGATGTCCTCCTTTCGGTCCGGCCGTCAGGCGGCGTTGCGCCGGCGCGCGGCGCGTTTCTCCGCATGGGCCATCAGCCCGTCGCGGAACCAGCGGCCGTCCTCATAGGCCTTGACCCGGGCGCCCAGCCGTTCGCGGTTGCAGGGACCGTCGCCGCGGATCACGGCGAAGAACTCGTCCCAGTCGATCGGGCCGATGTCGTAGCCGCCCTTGTCTTCGTTCCAGGCGAGGTCGGGGTCGGGAACCGTCAGCCCGAGGTACTCGGCCTGGGGGACGGTCTGGTCGACGAACTTCTGACGCAACTCGTCGTTCGAGTTCAGCTTGATCTTCCAGGCCATGGACTGGGCGGAGTGGACGGAGTCCGCGTCCGACGGGCCGAACATCATCAGCGACGGCCACCACCAGCGGTTCAGCGCGTCCTGAGCCATCGCCTTCTGCTCGGGCGTGCCGGCGCAGAGCTTCATCATGATGTCGTAGCCCTGGCGCTGGTGGAAACTCTCCTCCTTGCAGACCCGGATCATCGCCCGGCTGTAGGGCCCGTATGAACAGCGCTGCAGCGGCACCTGGTTCATGATGGCGGCCCCGTCCACCAGCCAGCCGATCGCCCCTATATCGGCCCAGGTCAGGGTCGGATAGTTGAAGATCGACGAATACTTGGCCTTGCCGGCGTGCAGCTGTTGGATCAGTTCGTCCCGGCTCACGCCCAGGGTCTCGGCGGCGCAGTACAGGTACAGGCCGTGGCCGGCTTCGTCCTGGACCTTGGCCAGCAGGATAGCCTTGCGCTCGAGGCTCGGAGCCCGGGTGATCCAATTGCCTTCCGGCAACTGGCCGACGATCTCGGAATGGGCATGCTGCGAGATCTGCCTGATCAGGGTCTTGCGGTAGCCCTCCGGCATCCAGTCCTTGGGCTCGATCTTCTCGTTGCCGTCGATCCGCTCCTGAAACCGGCGTTCCTGCGGGTCCATCTCTTCGGCGGATTTCGGACCTTCGCCGGTCGACTTCACCATCTGGGCGTACATGGGCGCTCTCCCTGAAGTCACCTATCCGGCGATCTTAGGCCTGCTTCTCTAGCATCTAAAACATCACAAATCAACGCAATAAATTAGAAATCTTGTGATGTGTAATGTCGAAGGGCGGCGCTAGGGCTGGAACCCGGCAAGGCCCCGCAACCGCTCCGCCAGTACCGTGGCGTCGGCGGCCAGTGGGCCGTTGCCATCGACAAAGGTCTCGGCGATGTACGCATCGGCCGGGGGCGACAGGGCCGTGTAGATCCGCGCGAACAGTGCGGCCGCTGGCTCTCCGGGCCAGTGGTCCGGCAGGACCTCTGGCGGCAATCCCGGGTCCCGCAGGGCGACCCGCCGATAGGCATCCACCAGCAGCAGCCGGGCGGTCAGGGCGAGCCCGCCGTCGATGGTGGTCGGGTTCGCGAGCACCGGGTCCAGCGTCACGAAGACGGCGGCGAACTCCCGGTACGCCGCTGCGAGTGCCTCCAGATCCCAGGCAGCCGCCACGAGATCCCTCAGGGTCGCGTCTGCCTGACCGTCGGCGAGGCGGGCGGTGAAGACCAGGGCGTTCTGTTCGGCTGCCAGGGTGCGCACCGCTTCCCGTGCTGCATCCCCCGGAAGAAGCGCCAGTCCGTTACCGGCGATCCCGAACCCGAGCTTGGCGAGTCTGTCGAGGGCCGCCCGCGCCGCGCTGTCGCGCGCCAGCACCAGCGTCCACTCAGCCGCGTCCACGGGCCTTGGGGCCCCGTAGAGAATATCCGCAGCCCGTTCGAACTCCTCCGTGGCCTCGGCGGTGAGCCGGTAGAAGCTGCGGCGGCCGTCTCGCTGGCCGGTCAACCGGCCGGCAGCGACCAACCGCGACACGGCGGTGCGTACAAGGGTCTCGCTGATCCCGACGGCGTCGCAGGCCTCGATCACGTTGCCGATCCAGAGACTCCCGCCGCGTGGAATCATCACGTCGCCATAGAGCGTGACGATGAAGGCGCCGGCCCGGAGGGGTCGGGTTTCTACGACCTCCGAGATCAGACTCCGGATCTTGGGGTTTGCGGGAGCGGACACGGACATAATGGCGCCGACCCCGAACGATCTCGGGCCCGGCGCACTCGGTGGTGTGGTCGACCCTACGCCGCCGCTGCCTTGCGAAGCGCCGCGGCACCATCGTCGAGCGCCTTGGTCATCTTGTCGAACAGCTCGTCGATCTGGGCCTCGGTGATGATCAGCGGCGGGGTGAAGGCGATGTTGTCGCCGATCGCCCGCACGATCAGCGCGTGATCGGTGGCCGCCTGGTTGACCTTGGCGCCCGCGCCCAGTTTCGGGTCGAACGGCTCCTTGGTGGCTTTGTCGGCGACCAGTTCGACGGCCCCGATCAGGCCGGTGCCGCGGACCTCGCCGACCAGCTCATGGTCGCCCAGCGCGTGCAGACGTTCCTGGAAGCGGGGTGCCACCGAGCGGATGTGGCTGAGGATGTCGCGCTCCTCGTAGATCTTCAGGGTCTCCAGCGCGACCGCCGCACAGACCGGATGACCGGTATAGGTGTAGCCGTGGCCGAGCACGCCGAGTTCGGCCGACTGCCGGGCGATCGGCTCGTAGACCTCTTCGCTGATCATCAGCGCCGAGATCGGCAGGAAGCTGGACGACAGCGCCTTGGCACAGGTCAGCATGTCCGGCTTCATGCCCAAGGTCTCGCTGCCCCAGAAGTTGCCGGTCCGCCCGAAGCCGCAGATCACCTCGTCGGCGATCAGCAGAACGTCGTACTTCTTCAGGACCGCCTGGATCTTCTGCCAATAGCCTTTCGGCGGAATGATGACGCCGCCGGCCCCCATGATCGGTTCACCGATGAAGGCGGCGACGGTCTCCGGCCCTTCCTCGAGGATCAGGTTCTCCAGGTCCTGGGCCATACGGGTGGCAAAATCCTCCTCGCTCTCACCCGCTTCGCCGAAGCGGTAGTAGTGCGGGCAGGAGGTGTGCTTGACGCCGGCGATCGGCAGGTCGAAGCCCGGATGGTTGATCGGCGTGCCGGTCAGCGAGGCCGACGCGATGGTCACGCCATGATAAGCCTTCACCCGGCTGATGATCTTCTTCTTGGCATGCCGGCCGCGGGCGTTGTTGTAGTACCAGACCAGCTTCATGGCGGTGTCGTTGGCTTCCGAGCCGGAGCTGGCGAAGAACACCTTGCTCATCGGCACCGGCGCCAGGCCGATCAGCTTCTCCGCCAGGTCGATGCCCGGCAGGTGCGCCTTGTGGGCGAAGGTGTGGTAGTAGGGCAACTGCTCCATCTGGGCGGTCGCGGCCTTGACCAGGCGGTCTTCCTTGAAGCCGAGCGATGCCGACCACAGCCCGGCCATCGCCTCCAGATACTGCTTGCCGGAGTCGTCCCAGACATACACGCCCTCGCCGCGGGTGATGACCATCGGCCCGTTCTCTTCATGGGCCTTGGCGTTGGTGTAGGGGTGCAGGAAGTAGGCGACGTCTCGCGCGGCCGGCGAGTTCGGCTGGAAGCTCATGGCATCCTCCAGGATGACGGTGGCTGATCGGCGTCAGATCGCCGAGAGCATATCATGGCGTATCGGGCGGGGAAGCCCGTCAGAACACCGACCAGCCGGTCTCGCGGGCCAGGGCCTCGAGCGCGATGGTCCCCGCATGGGAGTTGCCGTTGGCCTTCAGCCCGGGCGACCAGACGGCGATCGATGCCTCGCCCGGCGCGATCGCCAGAATGCCGCCCCCGACCCCGCTCTTGCCCGGCAGGCCGACGCGAAAGGCGAAGTCGCCCGAGGCGTCGTAGTGGCCGCAGGTCATCATCAGCGCGTTGATCCGCCGCGCCCGGTGGGACGGGAGAACCCGGGTCCCGGTGATGGGATCGAGGCCGCCATTGGCCAGGAACAGTCCGGCCCGGGCCAGCTGGCGGCAGCTCATCGCCAGTGCGCACTGGTGGAAGTAGACGTCGAGCACGTCCTCGACCGTGCTGGTCAGATTGCCGAAGCTCTTGATGAAGTTGGCCAGGCTGACGTTACGGAACCCGGTTTCCGCCTCCGATTGGGCAACTTCGGGGTCGATTGACAGGGCCTCGTCCTGGGCGAGATGGCGCATGAAGGACAGGATCTCGGCCACCGCCTCCGACGGTCGGCAGCCGGCCGAGACCACATCGCTGACGACGATCGCACCGGCGTTGATGAACGGGTTGCGGGGAATCCCCGCTTCCCGCTCGAGCTGGACGATCGAATTGAAGGCGCTGCCCGACGGTTCGCGGCCGACCCGCTGCCACAGGTCGCCGCCGACCCGGCCAAGCGCCAGGGCGAGCGTGAAGACCTTGGAGATGCTCTGGATCGAGAATGCGGTGTCGGCGTCGCCGGTGGCAAAGGACCGGCCATCGACCGTGACGACGGCGAGGGCGAAGCGTTTCGGATCGACCCGGGCGAGGGCGGGGATGTAGTCAGCGACCCGGCCTTCGGGGCAGTGCGGTTCCGCCGTCGCACGGACCCGGTTGAGGATGTCGGCGAGATCCATCGACACTCCCGGTTCGGGCCGGCTAGCCGGGGTCTCTGACCCGGTCGACCGGCTGCCCGAAGACAAGGCCATCTTCGTCTGTCGGATCGACCGCCAGACCGTCTTCCGGCAGGTCGACCACGATATCGTCCAGGCCCCCGTCCATCTCCTCGTACGCGGCCGCGTCGGCCTCGAGGATCTGGTCCAGGGCCTCGCGCAGGGTGCGCAGCAGGTCGTCGGCGGCCCGGTTGTCGATGTTGCGGAAGATCGCTTCGTAGTCGAGCAGTTCGCGGTCCAGCATGTCGGCGCCGTCAGCCTGGTTGGCGCCGATCAGCTGGTTGAGCTGGTGTCGCGCTTCCTCGACCAGATCGCTCGCCTCATCGCGGTCCAGAACACCCCGGGCCACCAGGGCCCGCAGGGTGTTGACCTGCAGGATGAAGCCGGCCATGGCGAAGGCATCGGTCTTGAGGTCTTGGTTGAACGTCGGACTGCTCCCGTCAGATTTTGGCCGGCCCGGTCGGAGGGCGACCGCGGGCTTCGCGTGACGTGGCGAACCAGATCAGCCCGGCGACCTGCAGCGCCAGGACACCACCGAACACCACCCGGTAGGCATCCGCCTGATAGCCGCCGCCCGATGCCGGCTCCCATAGGTCGATGACCGCACCCATCAGGTATTGTCCCGCAAACGCGCCGAAGAACGCCAGCGTGTTCAGGCCGGTCGACACCCGACCGGACAACGCCAGGGGGAAATGCCGGTTCAACAGTGGATAGGCCAGTGCCGCGGCGTTCGCGCTCAGGCCGAATCCGATCCATGGCAGCACGCTGGCCGGCGCCAGTTCGAAAACGATCGTCGCCTGTACGGCCAGGAAAGCGGCGCTGAGCCCGACGATCACCGTCGCCAGACGGATGCCCCGGCGCTCGCAGTAATCGGCGAGCGCCCCGGTCAGCACGAAGCCGACGGTCATGGCGGCGGCCAGCGCGAACAGGTGGGTGGCGACGCCGTCGCGGCCGAGGCCGCCGACATCGCGCAGCCACGGGCCGGCCCAAAGGCCCTGAATGGCCAGGTTGGCGGTCATGGTCATCACCACCAGCGGGGTGATGTGCCAGAACAGGCTGTCGGCGAACACCTGACGGAGCCCGTCCAGCTGGCGGCGCAGTGGTTCTCCGGCCCCGTCCACCGGCTTCTCGGGCACGATGACGCGGATGCCGAGCGCGACGGCGACCGTCACCGCCGCCAGGAAGAAGAATACTCCGCGCCAGTCGGTGATTTGCAGAGCGGCCTCCAGCGGTGTTGTCGGCGCCACCGCGCCGAGCCCTCCGATGGCCATGAACCAGCCGTTCACCAGCGGCCAGCGGTGGCGCGGGAACCACAGATTGATCGCCTTGAGCGAGGCCATCAGGCCGCCGGCAACACCGAGGCCGATCAGGCCCCGGGCAATCGTCAGGGTGGTCATATCCTCGCCGAGCGCGAACAGAACGGCGCCGACCGCCGCGGACAGCAGCAGGACCGACTGCACGCGCCGCGGCCCGAAGCGGTCGAGCAGCAGGCCGAGCGGTAGCTGAAATCCGGCGAAGGCCAGAAAGTAGGCGCTGGTCAGGAGCCCAAGATCGCCGGCGGTCAGGACGATCTCGGCCGTGAGCTGGGGGGCGATCACCGCATTGGTCGAGCGGAACAGGTAGGACAGGAAATAGCCGCCGGCGAAGGGCAGGAACACCAACGCGACCAGGCGGGGGATCCCGGGTGTCGCGTGGGCTGTCATCGTTTTGCCTGGAGGCTCAGCTTGAGCGCCCTTCGACACACCCCCCGGATCAAGTCCGTGGGGCAGCTCAGGACGAGGTCTTCTTTTCCGGCCTCGCCCTGAGCAGGGCCGTCAGGCCCGTGTCGAAGGGCGCTCATTGTGCGACGAACCGCAGGGTGACTCCGTTTAGCCGTTCTCTTGGCACCACCAGGGCGTTGCCGTCCGGTTCAGCGGTGGGAACCGCGTGGCGGGCCGCGTTCAGGTCGGCGACCGCAACTGTGATCTCCGGAAAGGCCGGGGTTTCGCCGGTCCGCACGCTCAGACTGTCCTCGACCAGGGTGATCGGCTCGGCCATCTCCGCGCCGGCGAAGTCCGCGAGGAACCGGCGCGCCGCCGACGGATCCGGAGCGGCGGTGGTGACAGAAACGATCCGTCGTGCGCCGTTCAGGTGGGTCTGATAGAGCGGCTTCCAGAACGCTTCCGGGGTGTGCTGCTGGCAGACGAAGAACGCCAGGCCCGGCAGCGCCGGCGTATCCGCGAAGCCGAGCGAGAACGCCACCCGCAGGCTGGAGCCGTCGGGCTGTTTTGCCTGGCGCTCGAAATCGAACGGGGCGTAGACGTGCAAGTTCCTGGATCGCCACTCGTCGAGATCGGCATCACGATCCCGGCTCTGCAGCACCAGCATCGACAGGCCTTCCCCGCGCTGGGCCAGGAAGTCCAGGTTGTGCTGAGCGAAACTGAACTGGTCTCCATCTCCTGGCCGGATTCGCGCCGCGTCGTCGATTTCCAGGAGCTCGATAAAGTTGCCCTGGAGCTGGATCAGGGCGTTCGCGGTGCCGAACGGGTGAACGGCGCGGGGCGTGCACGTGAACCCGTGGGCTGTCCAGGAGTCGACGGCGGCCGCCAGGTCGCGCGTCATGATCACCACATGGTCGATATCGCGGGCAGGCATGGGCTTGATCCGATCCAGGATTGCGGGTGTCGGTGACACTGGTGCTGGCGGTGGTCTGTTGGTAACGTAGAAATCCTGGATCCGGTTGCCGACGCAGCTGGGTCGACGGCTTCGGGGGTGGCAATGGAGCGTGTTCATGCGGCGCTGGGTCTGGTCGTGCTGTTCGCAATCGCCTGGGCGCTCAGCGAGAACCGACGGGGCGTGCCGGTCCGCATTCCGGTCGTCGGGATCGTCCTGCAGCTGGTCCTGGCGGCGCTGCTGCTGAACCTGGCACCGCTGCGCGAGGCGATCGCCGGGCTGAACGGGATCATCCTGGCGCTGCAATCCTCCACCCAGGCGGGCACCTCCCTGGTCTTCGGCTATCTGGGCGGCGGTGCCCTGCCATTCGCCGAGAGCTTTCCGGGCGCCGCCTTCATCCTGGCGTTTCAGGCCCTGCCGCTGGTGATCGTGGTCAGCGCCCTGACCTCGCTGCTGATCCATCTACGGATCCTGCCGGTGATCGTGCGGGGCTTCGCGCTGTTGCTGGAGCGCGCGTTCGGGGTCGGCGGGCCGGTCGGGCTGGTGACCGCCGCCAACGTGTTCTTCGGCATGGTCGAGGCGCCGGTCTTCGCGCGGGCCTATCTCAAGCGTCTCGATCGGGGCGAGCTGTTCATGGTGATGACGACCGGGATGGCGACGATCGCCGGAACGGTCCTGGTTCTCTACGCCACGATTGTCGGCCCGGTGATCGAGAACGCGGCCGGTCACCTGCTGACGGCGTCGATCATCAGCGTGCCGGCCGCGATCGCGCTGGCCGCGATCATGGTGCCCCGGGCCGGGCCGCCGACGCCGGGCGAGATGGAGATCGACTCGCCGGCGGCCAACCTGATGGACGCCATCACCCAGGGCACGGAAGCGGGACTGCGCCTGTTTCTGTCGATCGTGGCGATGCTGCTGGTGATGGTGGCGCTGATCAGCCTGGCGGATGTCGTTCTCGGCTTGCTGCCCGACGTGGCCGGGGCGCCGCTCAGTGTCGGTGGAATCCTCGGCTGGATCATGCGGCCGGCGGTGTGGCTGATCGGCATTCCCTGGTCCGAGGCCGCCGAGGCCGGGCGCCTGATGGGCATCAAGACCGGGGTCAACGAACTGGTCGCCTATCTGCAGTTCGCCGCTCTGCCGCCGGAGGCGCTCAGCGAGCGGTCCAGGCTGATTCTGATGTACGCCATGTGCGGATTCGCGAATTTCGGCAGTCTCGGCATCATGATCGGCGGGCTCGCCACCATGATGCCGGATCGCCGCGCCGAGATTGCCGCTCTCGCGCCGAAATCCCTGGTCGCGGGAACCCTAGCGACCCTGTCGACCGGAGCGGTTGTCGGGATCGTATGAAAGCGGCGACGGATTCCGCGCCGATGCGGGGCACAGCCACGAACACGTGCATTGACGTTCCCCGGGACAGCGGCTTTATTGCGCCCATGTGACGGGCGGGGGCTTGTCGCCAAACAACGGGAACGCCGGCCTGTTGGACGCTCACCCGGTTTCGGACGAGCGGCACGGATAACCGGCGGCCAGAGGCACATACGTGGGAGCTTTGTCATGAGAAAATCCTTGTTGGCCGTCGCCACGGCGGCCGCACTCGTCGGTGCGTTCGCCGCACCGTCGGCGGACGCCAAGACCTTCAAATGGGCGTTCCAGGGCGATGCCCAGTCGCTCGACCCGCATTCCCTGAACGAGACCTTCACCCTCGGCCTGCTGGGCAACGTGTACGAGGGCCTGATCCGGCGCGGCCCGGAACTCGACATCCAGCCGGCGCTGGCCGAGCGCTGGGAGATTCTCGAGCCCACCAAGTGGCGCTTCTATCTGCGCAAGGGCGTGAAGTTCCACAACGGCAACGACTTCAATGCCGATGACGTTCTGTTCACCGCCGAGCGCACCGCGGCTGAGGGCTCCGACCTCAAGACCCGCCTGGCCGGCGTGAAGGACATCATCAAGGTCGACGACCACACCGTCGATTTCGTCACCGAGACGCCGAACCCGATCCTGCACTACGAGTGGGCGACCTGGTACATGATGGACAAGGAGTGGTCCGACGCGAATGGCGCCACCGCTCCGACCGACGTGACCGGCGGCAAAGAGAATTACGCGACCCGCAACGCCAACGGCACCGGCCCGTTCGTGGTCCAGTCCCGTGAAACCGACGTCCGGACCGTGATGGTTCCGAACGACAGCTGGTGGGATGCGGCGAACAAGAAGCACAACCTGACCGAAGTCATCCTGACGCCGATCAGCTCCGACGCGACCCGTGTCGCCGCCCTGCTGTCCGGTGAGATCGACATGATGTACCCGGTCCCGGTGCAGGACATGAAGCGGATCGACGCCGACGCCAACACCTCGGTGCTGGCCGGTCCGGAACTGCGCACGATCTTCCTCGGCATGGACCAGACCCGTGACGAGCTGCTGTACTCGAACGTCAAGGGTAAGAACCCGTTCAAGGACGTGCGGGTCCGCGAGGCGTTCTACCGGGCGGTCGAAATCGAGGCGATCAAGAAGAAGGTCATGCGCGGCCTGTCCACGCCGTCGGCCATCATGATCTCGCCGTTCCTGTTCGAGCACGCCGGTGAGTTCCAGCGCCTCGACTACGATCCGGACAAAGCCGAGGCGCTGCTCGCCGAAGCCGGCTATCCGGACGGCTTCGAAGTCGGCATGGACTGCCCGAACAACCGCTACGTCAACGACGAGGCGATCTGCCAGGCGGTCGTCGCCATGCTGGCCAAGGTCGGCGTGAAGGTCGACCTGCTGGCCCAGCCGAAGGCGCAGTACTTCGCCAAGGTCCTGGCGCCGAAGCTGGACACCAGCTTCTACCTGCTGGGCTGGACCCCGGGCTCGTTCGACAGCTGGAACGTGCTGTTCAACCTGATCGGCACGCCGGACAGCGACAGCGGCCGTGGCAAGTTCAACCTGGGCGGCTTCTCGAACGCCAAGGTCGACGCGCTGACGCTGGAGGTCCTGTCGGAAACCGATGCGGCCAACCGCAACGCCATGATCCGCGATGCGTTCACCGAACTGCACAACGATCGCGGCTACATCCCGCTGCACCAGCAGGGTCTGGCTTGGGGCAAGCGCGCCAACATCGACCTGGCGCAGCGCGCGGACAACCAGTTCATGCTGTACTACGTGACGGTGAACTGACCCGTCGTCCATGAACCGCGGTCCCGGCCCGCTGTCCTGCGGGCCGGGACCATCCGTTTCCACCCGATCGATCCGAGACCACTCAGCCGATGGCCGCTTTCATCATTCGCCGCCTGGTGCAGTCACTGTTCGTGATGTTCTTCGTCGCGCTGGTGGCGTTCTCGATGTTCCGGTTCGTCGGCGATCCGGTTCACCAGATGGTCGGCATCGAGACCAGCCTGGAAGAGCGCGAGGCGCTGCGCGAGCGCCTGGGTCTGAAGGACCCGGTGATTGTCCAGTTCGGCAATTACATCTTCAAGGTCGCAACGGGCGACTTCGGAGTGTCCTATCAGCACAAGCGTCCGGTCTCCGACATGATCGCCGAACGCCTGCCGGCGACGCTGGAACTTGCCTTGATATCGGCGGTCCTGTCGCTCGTGATCGGTATTCCGATGGGGGTCTATACCGGCCTCAATCGCGACGGTTTCCTATCGAAACTGTTTCTGACCGTCTCCCTGGTCGGGATCAGTCTGCCGACGTTTCTGATCGGGATTCTGCTGATCTTCTTCTTCTCGGTTCAGCTCAACATTCTGCCGTCCTTCGGCCGTGGCGGGGTCGTCGATCTCGGCTGGTGGCGCACCGGTTTCCTGACGATCGACGGGTGGCGGGCCCTGATCATGCCGTCGATCACGCTGGGGCTGTTCCAGCTGACCCTGATCATGCGTCTGGTGCGCGCCGAGATGCTTGAAGTGCTGCGCACCGACTACATCAAGTTCGCCCGGGCCCGCGGGCTGACCAACCGGGCGGTGCATTTCGGCCACGCGCTGAAGAACACCCTGGTCCCGGTCATCACCATCACCGGCCTGCAGCTCGGGTCGATCATCGCCTTCGCGATCATCACCGAGACCGTGTTCCAGTGGCCGGGGATGGGACAGATGTTCCTGCAGGCTGTCCAGAACGTCGATATCCCGATCATGGCGGCCTACCTGATGCTGATCGCCTTCTTCTTCGTGGTCATCAACCTGATCGTCGACCTGCTGTACTACGTGGTCGACCCGCGGCTGCGGATCGATACCGGAAAGGGGAACGGTCATGGCTGACACCTCCGCTCCCCGAACGGCCGTGGTCGTCGACTCGCTGCGCCGGTTCTTCGACGGCGATATCTGGTTCAGCTTCAAGCGCTCGCCGGTGACGATCATCGCGGCGGTCGTCACCTTCATCTATTTCTTCCTCGGCCTGTTCGGCCCCTTGGTCGCACCTCACAACCCGTTCGACCTGGCCTCGCTCGACATTCTCGATGCGTTTACCCCGCCGGCCTGGGTCGAGGACGGCAACCCGGCCTATCTGCTCGGCACCGACGATCAGGGCCGCGATCTGCTCTCGGCGATCATCTACGGCAGTCGGGTTTCGCTGTTCATCGGTTTCGCCAGTGTGATTCTGGCTCTGGTGGTCGGGGTCGCGCTTGGTCTGATCTCGGGCTTTGTCGGCGGCGCGGTGGACGCGTTCATCATGCGGGTCGCCGAGATCCAGCTGTCGTTTCCGGCGATCCTGATCGCCCTGCTGATCAACGGTGTCCTGCGCGGCGCCCTCGACGTCGATAAACAGGCCGACCTGGCCTACACCGTTCTGATCCTGTCGATCGGCCTGTCGAACTGGGTGCATTACGCACGGACGGTGCGAGGCTCGACCATGGTCGAGCGCAACAAGGAATACGTCCAGGCGGCCCATGTCATCGGCATTCACCCGGTCCTGATCATGTTGCGCCACATCCTGCCGAACGTGGTCGGGCCGGTGCTGGTGATCGGCACCATCCAGCTGGCGGTCGCGATCATCACCGAGGCGACCCTGTCGTTTCTCGGGGTCGGGGTGCCGTCGACGGAGCCGTCTCTGGGCACGCTGATCCGGATCGGCAACGACTTCCTGTTCTCCGGCGAGTGGTGGATCACCATCTTCCCCGGCGTCGCTCTGGCGCTGCTGGTCCTCGCCGTCAACCTCCTGGGCGATTGGCTGCGCGACGCCCTCAACCCGAAGCTCCGCTGATGGCTCTGCTCGAAGTCAACAACCTCGTCGTCGAGTTCCCGACCCGCAAGGGCACGCTGACCGCGGTCGACGACATCTCGCTGCACATTGATCAAGGCGAGGTGCTCGGCGTGGTCGGTGAATCGGGGGCCGGCAAATCCATGACCGGCGCCGCTATCATCGGTCTGCTGGAACCGCCCGGCCGAGTCGCCGGCGGCCAGATCACCCTCGACGGCCAGCGCATCGACAACCTGCCTTACGAGCAGATGCGCCGGATCCGCGGCAAGAAGATCGGCGCGATCTTTCAGGATCCGCTGACCAGTCTGAACCCGCTCTACTCGATCGGCCGCCAGCTGACGGAAACGATCGAGACCCACACGGACATGACACCGACCCAGGCCCGGGAACGCGCGATCGAGCTGCTGACCGAGGTCGGCATTCCGGCCCCGGCGCGCCGGGTCGATCAGTATCCGCACCAGTTCTCCGGCGGCATGCGTCAGCGCGTGGTGATCGCGCTCGCCCTGTGCGTCAATCCCCGGCTCATCATCGCCGACGAGCCGACCACCGCGCTGGACGTTTCGATCCAGGCGCAGATCATCGCGCTCCTGAAGAAGCTCTGCCGCGAGCACGGTACTGCTGTCATGCTGGTCACCCACGACATGGGCGTGATCGCCGAGACCGCCGACCGGGTGGCTGTGATGTATGCCGGCCGGATCGCCGAGATCGGCCCGGTCCGCGAGGTGATCAAGAACGCCAAGCATCCCTACACCCATGGTCTGATGGGTTCGATCCCGGCGATCGGTCACGAGTCAGAGCGCCTGGAGCAGATCCCCGGCGCCATGCCGCGGCTGACCGACATTCCCCGCGGCTGCGCCTTCAATCCGCGCTGCCCGCATGAGTTCGGCAAGTGCGGTGAACTTCGCCCGGACCTGCTGCCGGTCGAGGACAGTCAGGTCTCGTGCTGGCTGTACGACGGTCAGGACGGACGGAACATCGACGCATCGAAGAAACTGGTGGCGGAAACCAAGGCCGACGCCAGGCTGGAGGCGACCAATGGCTGACGCCCCTGCATTGACCGAGGCCGCGGCGGCCCGCGAGGCGCGCCGCAAAGACCCGTCGGCCATGCTCAAGGTCACCGGGCTCAAGCGCTATTTCGACGTCTCGGCGCCGTGGCTGAACCGGGTGATCGAACGCCAGCCGCGCCAGATCCTTAAGGCTGTCGACGGGATCGACTTCTCGATCGGACGCGGCGAAACGTTCGGCCTGGTGGGTGAGTCGGGGTGCGGCAAGTCCACCGTCGCCCGCCTGATCGTCGGGCTCTACGGGCCGAGCGACGGGTCGATCGAGCTGGAAGGCCGCGACATCGCCGGCCTGACCCGCAAGCAGATGGCGCCGATGCGCCGGCGCCTGCAGATGATCTTTCAGGATCCCTATGCTAGCCTGAACCCGCGTTGGCGGGTCCGCGACATCATCGCCGAGCCGATCCGGGCCTTCGGTCTGGCCAGCGGGCCGAAAGCGATTGAACGCCGGGTCGGCGAACTGCTCGAGTTCGTGAAGCTCAACCCACGCGACGGCGAGAAGTATCCGCACGAGTTTTCGGGCGGCCAGCGCCAGCGCATCTCGATCGCCCGGGCGCTGGCCTCCGAGCCCGAGTTCCTCGTCTGCGACGAGCCGACCTCCGCGCTCGACGTGTCGGTCCAGGCCCAGATTCTGAACTTGATGAAGGATCTGCAGCGCGAGCTTGGCCTGACCTACCTGTTCATCAGCCACAACCTCGCGGTCGTCTATCACATCAGCGACCGGGTCGGGGTGATGTACCTCGGCAAGCTGGCCGAGGTGGCGGCGTCGAAAACCCTGTTCACGACGCCGCGCCATCCCTATACGCGGTTGCTGCTCGACACCATCCCGGACCTCGACATGACCGGGCGGGAACGGATGCCGGTCGCCGGCGAGGTGCCGAACCCGATCACGCCGCCGCCGGGCTGCACCTTCCATCCGCGCTGTCCGTTTGCCAATGACCGTTGCCGGGCCGAGATCCCGCAACCGAGGCCTCTCGGCGACGGCGCGATCGTGGCCTGTCATGGGGTTGAGGAAGGCCGGATCCCCGAAGGCCCGCCGCTGGCGTTGCCGCCCAAGCCCGAAGGGTTGGACTGAGAGGCGGACCAGGGTGACCGAACACGTCGGCCTGACCTGCCGCTGCGGCTCGGTTCGAGGTGGGTTGGAAACCGATACCTCCTCTGAACTCTCGCGGTATGTCTGCTATTGCGACGACTGTCAGGCGTTCATTCGCTATCTCGGAATGACGGAAGAGGTTCTCGATCCTCATGGCGGGACGGAAGTCGTCCATGTGCGACCGAGCCGCCTGAAGATCACCGCCGGCGCCGCCAACCTGCGCTGCATCGGGTTGAAGCCGAAGGGGGCGTACCGCTGGTACGCCGCCTGCTGCAACACGCCGATCGGCAGCACGCCACGGGGCGTCGGATTTCCCTTCGTAAGCCTGATCACCGCGTTCGTGGACAAAAGCGCGGCGCCGACATGGCGGGGGCCGCTTCGGGGCCGACTCATGCTGAGGTTTGCCTCCGGCGACACAACGGCCCTCAAACACGAGGAGATACCGGTGTTCCGGGTCGTGCTCCGGATCATCCGGTCCATGGTCGTTGAACGGTTTTTCGGCCGGTATCGGGAGACACCGTTCTTCGATCCGACCAGCGGGACACCGGTCTGCGCGCCGGTTCTTCTGTCCGATGAGGATCGGACGGACCTGTATCCGCAACCTGCTGCAGGAGGTGGATAGCCGACGGATACGCACTGCCGCGCATCGGGTGCCGAGCATCTGGTCCGCGGCACTAGCGTCACTCGCGCAGCTTCTCTAACTTACGCGATCAAGGGCGGCAAAAAAGCCCCCGTATACGAACGAAAACGACAACGTAGATCAGGGATTGTCACCATGAAACTGACCGCTTACGCGCTGGGTATCGGGGTCGCCGTCGCGACCGCCGTGGCCGGCGCCGCCGACGCGAAGACCCTGCGCTGGGCCAGCCAGGGCGACGCGCTCACTCTTGACCCGCATTCCCAGAATGAGGGTCCGACCAGCACGATGAACGCGCAGATGTATGACGCGCTCATCCTGCGCGACAAGGATCTGAAGAAGATCGAAGGCCTGGCGACCTCCTGGACGCCGGTCGAGCCGACGGTCTGGGAATTCAAGCTGCGCCAGGGCGTGACCTTCCACGGCGGCCAGCCGTTCAACGCCGACGACGTGGTGTTCTCGTTCCAGCGCGCACTGAGCGAGACCTCGGATTTCAAGAACTACATCAACTCGGTCGAAGAGATCCGCAAGGTCGACGACTACACCGTCCAGGTCGTCACCAAGGGTCCGAACCCGATCCTGCCCGACCAGATCACCTCGATCCGGATCATGGATCAGGAATGGTCGAAGGAGCATGGCGTCGAGCAGCCGCAGAACTATGCCGGCGAGGAAGAGACCTATGCCGTGCGCAACACCAACGGCACCGGCCCGTTCATCCTGGCGAAGCGCGACCCCGGCATCGAGACCGTGCTGAAGATCAACGACAACTGGTGGGGCTGGGGCGTCACCGATGCCAAGACCAACGTCACCGAAGTCATCTACAAGCCGATCGCCAACCCGGCGACCCGCGTTGCCGCCCTGCTGTCGGGCGAGGTTGACTACGTCCTCGATCCGCCGCTTCAGGATCTGGCGCGGATCGGCAACACGCCGGGCCTGAAGACCGTTCAGATCAACCAGATCCGCACGATCTTCTACGGCCTCGACATGGGCCGTGACGAGCTCCGCAACTCGAACGTCAAAGGCAAGAACCCGTTCCAGGACCCCAAGGTCCGTGAGGCGATGTACCGGGCGATCGACGTCGGCACGATCCAGAAGAAGACCATGCGCGGTCTGTCCTTCCCGGCCGGCATCATCACCTCGCCGGGCGTCCACGGCTTCACCGGTGATCTCGATGGTCGCATCGGTTACGACCCGGCGAAGTCGAAGGCGCTGCTGGCCGAAGCCGGCTATCCGAACGGTTTCGAGGTTCAGCTCGAGTGCCCGAACAACCGCTACAACAACGACGAGGCCATCTGCCAGGCCACCGTCGGCATGCTGGCGAAGATCGGCATCAAGGTGAACCTGAACGCCCGGCCGAAGAGCATTCACTTCAAGTCCCTGCAGAACAAGGAATCCGATTTCTACATGCTGGGCTGGGGTGTGCCGACGCTGGACAGCCACTACGTCTTCTCGTACCTGGCGGCGACCGACGGCAGCTGGAACTTTACCGGCTTCTCCGACGCGCGGCTCGACGAGCTGACCAACGCCATGGAAGTCGAGACGGATGCAGGCAAGCGCGATGCGATGATCGCCGAGGCCTGGGACATCCTGAAAGGCTCCAACGCCTACCTGCCGCTGCATCACCAGGTCATCGCCTGGGGCATGAAGGACGGCCTGGAGCTGCCGATCGTGCCGAACGACAGCCCGTCGTTCCGCATGGCGACCATGAACTAACCTAGGGCCTGCAAATGGTCTGGACGGTCCGGCCTCAAGCGCAAGCGCTGTTGGGCCGGGCCGTCTTCTTTTTCGACAACCTGTTCTGAAGCGGAGCCGAGACCGTGGTCTCCTTTCTGATCCGCCGCGTTGTCCAAGCGATCGTCGTCATGCTGGCGGTCGCGTTCCTGTCGTTCTCCATGTTCAACTACGCCGGCGATCCGGTGAACAACATGGTCGGCCAGGAGGCGACCCAGGAGGATCGCGCCGAGCTGCGCGAGCGCCTTGGCCTGAACGATCCGTTTCTGGTCCAGTTCGGCCGGTTCGTCGCCAATGCGATGAGCGGAGAGTTCGGCATCTCGTACCAGCTTCAGCGGCCGGTCGTAGACCTGATCGCCGAACGGATGCCGGCGACCCTCGAGCTCGTTGCGGTGTCGGCTGTGCTGGCACTCGCGACCGGCATTCCGCTCGGCGTCTACTGCGGCATCGCTCGGGATTCCTGGTTGTCGCGGTTCTTCCTGACGATCAGTCTGGTCGGCGTGTCGTTGCCGACCTTCGTGATCGGCATCTTTCTGATCTACATCTTCGCCGTCCAGTTGGGGGCGCTGCCATCGTTCGGCCGCGGCGGGGTGGTCGAGTTCGGTTGGTGGCGAACCAGCTTCCTGACGGTCGACGGCTGGAAATCGATGATCATGCCGGCCGTCACCCTCAGCCTGTTCCAGACCACGCTGATCATGCGTCTGGTCCGGGCCGAGATGCTGGAAGTCATGCGGACCGACTACATCAAGTTCGCCCGCGCCCGCGGCCTGTCAAACCGGGCGATCAATTTCGGCCACGCGTTGAAGAACACGCTGGTGCCGGTCATCACCATCGCCGGGCTCAACATCGGCGCCCTGATCGCGTTCTCGATCATCACTGAAACGGTGTTCCAGTGGCCCGGCATGGGCCTGCTGTTCATCCAGGCGGTCTCGTTCGCCGACGTGCCGATCATGTCGGCCTACCTGGTGCTGGTGGCCCTTGTCTTCGTCTCCATCAACCTGATCGTCGACCTGCTGTATTACGTCGTCGACCCGCGGCTGAAGGTCGACCGCGGGACCTCGGCGGGGAGGGTGAACTGATGGCCACGACACCGGATACGCCGAACACCGCCCCCGGCCTGATAGCGCGCGTACGCGACAGCGACCTGTGGTTCAGCTTCACCCGCTCGCCGGTCGTGATGGTCGCCGCCGCGATTACCGCCTTCTACTTCCTGGCGGCGATCTTCGCGCCGCTGGTGGCGCCCCAGAAACCGTTCGATCCGGCGAACCTGTCGCTCGCCGACAGCTTCACGGCCCCGGCCTGGACCGAGGACGGTCTGCCGCAGTACCTGCTCGGCACCGATGACCAGGGCCGCGACATCCTGTCGACCCTGATCTACGGCGCCCGGATATCGCTGCTGGTCGGGTTCGCGGCGGTGATCTTCTCCGCCTGCCTCGGCATCGCGCTCGGGGTGACCGCCGGTTATGTCGGCGGGTCGTTCGAAGCGATCGTCATGCGCACCGCCGACGTTCAGCTGACGGTCCCGGGCATTCTGGTCGCCCTGATGATCGACGGTGTCGCGCGCACCGCGATGCCGCGCGAACTGCACGACCAGATCGCGATCTACGTGGTGATCTTCGCGATCGGGGTGTCGGACTGGCCGCAGTATGCGCGTGTCACCCGCGGCGCCACCCTGGTCGAGAAGGGCAAGGAGTATGTCCAGGCGGCGCGGGTGATGGGCATTCACCCGCTGCTGATCATGCTGCGCCACATCATGCCGAACGTGATGAGCCCGGTGCTGGTGCTGGCGACCATCGGGCTCGCCCTGGCGATCATCGCCGAGGCGACCCTGTCGTTCCTGGGGGTCGGCGTGCCGCCGACCACCCCATCGCTGGGCACGCTGATCCGCATCGGGAACAACTTCCTGTTCTCGGGTGAATGGTGGATCACCTTCTTCCCCTGCCTGGCGCTGGTGGGGCTGGTCCTCAGCGTCAATCTGCTCGGCGACTGGCTGCGCGATGCGCTGAATCCCCGGTTGCGGTAGCGGGCGGCGGATCGCGATGGCGCGCACGCGGATCAAGATCTGCTGCATCGCCTCGATCGAGGAGGCGCGCCTGGCAATCGCCAAGGGAGCGGATGCGCTGGGCCTGGTGGCCCGCATGCCGTCCGGCCCCGGCCCGATCCCGGATTCCGCGATTGCCGAGATCGCGGCGGCGGTGCCGCCGCCGATCGCCACTTTCCTGCTGACCAGCGAGACCGAACCCGATGCCGTCGTCGATCACGTACGCGCCTGTGGCACCAGTACGGTGCAGCTGGTCGACGCCGTCCCGTCGGCGACTTACCAAGCGCTACGGCGCGCCCATCCGGCTCTGCGGGTCGTCCAGGTCCTGCACGTGACAGGGCCGGAAACCCTGGAAGAGGCCAAGGAGATCGCTCCCCAGGTCGATGCCCTGCTGCTGGACAGCGGCAATCCGGGCGCGGCGGTCAAGGAACTGGGGGGAACCGGGCGGACCCATGATTGGGCGGTCAGCGCCCGGATCGTCGCCGAGGTGCCCAAGCCGGTGTTCCTGGCCGGGGGGCTGCGGGCCGACAATGTGGCGACCGCGATCGCGGCGGTGCGCCCGTATGGCGTTGATCTCTGTTCCGGCGTGCGCACCGACGACCGGTTGGATCCGGCGAAGCTGGGTCCCTTCGTCGAGGCCGTGGCGCAGGGGGGACGGGGGACGCCGTGATCACCGTATTGGGGTCGATCAACGCCGACCTGTTCTTCAACGTCGAGCGGTTGCCGGCCCGCGGCGAGACCGTTCTGACCCCTGCGGCGACGCTGCTGGCGGGCGGCAAAGGGGCGAACCAGGCAGCGGCTGCAGCCCGGGCGGGTGCCGCGACCCGGTTTCTGGGATGTGTCGGGGATGACGCGTTCGCTGAGCCGATGGTCGCCGCGCTGGCCGAGTTCGGTTGCGACACCACCGGAATTCGCCGGGTCGACGGTTCGACGGGTACGGCGGCGGTGATGGTCGAACAGGGGGGTGAGAATCAGATCGTCGCGGCCAGCGGTGCCAATGGCGCTGTATCGGCCGACCTGCTCGACGCGGTGGACCTGTCGCCCACCGACACCCTGGTCTGTCAGATGGAGATTCCGGTCGCCGCCACGATCGAGGCGCTGGCGCGGATGCGGGCCGCCGGAGGGCGGACCGTTCTCAACCTGGCGCCGGCGTGTGCGGTCGATGATGCCGCCCTTCGGACTGTCGACGCGCTGGTGGCAAACGCCGGTGAAGCGGCGGTTCTGACCGGACGGCAGGATGATCCGGTCCATGCGGCGGCCAGCTTGGCCAGCGCGCACGGTCTGACCTGTATCGTGACCCTCGGGTCCGACGGCGCGGTTGCCGTCGACCCGGAGGGAACCGCCTGGAAGGTGCCAGCCTTGCCGGTCGAGGCGGTCGACACAGTCGGCGCCGGGGATGCGTTCGTCAGGGTGTTGGTAGCTGCCCTCGATGCCGGTGAGGGGCTCCCGGCCGCCCTGCAGCGGGCAACGGTCGCCGCCGGGCTCGCCTGCACACGGCCGGGCGCGATGACGGCACTGCCCCCCCGCGGGGAGATTGAGGCGCGGCTGGCCGACCTGGCGCCGCCGACAGCCTTTCTTCCCTAGTGGCTTTCCCCGCGTCCGGTGATCGGCTAAGCCCTACGGTCTGTAGCGATGCCTAGTGGTGCGATCCGAACGGATGAGTCCCATCCGTTCGGTGAATCGCCCCACCACGCTGTTGGATATGTGGGCTGATTCACGAAACGTTTGGGGACCAAACGTTCGATCAGACCACGGTGGTGCGATCCGAACGAATGACTCTCATCCGTTCGGTGAATCGCCCCACCACGCTGTTGGATATGTGGTCTGATCGAAACGTTTGGGGACCAAACGTTTCGATCAGACCACTAGCTGGAGAGAATTCATGGCCACGCTGTACGCGGGCGGTCGGGTCTTTGATGGGGCGGGCGCTGTTCTCGAGAACCATGGCGTCATGGTCGATGGTGGCGTGATCGCGCGGATCGCGCCGGTCGCCGAGTTCGAGGGTTTCACCGGAATGACGGTCGATACCACGGGCGGCACCCTGCTGCCGGGGCTGATCGATTGCCACGTTCACCTGTGCTACGGCGCCGAGGGCAACCCTTGGGCCGCCATGATGGGGTTGCGGGAAAGCCAGATCACCATGAAGGCCCTGGACAACGCCCAGGCGACGCTGCGCGGCGGTGTCACCGCGATCCGCGACTGCGGCGGCAAGGACTACCTGGAGTTCGCGGTGCGTGATGCCTGCAACGACGGCCGCCAGCTCGGCCCGACCATCCGCGCGTCGGGCAAGGTGATCTGCATGACCGGCGGCCACGGCAATCGAAATGGCCGGGTCGCCGATGGGGTCGACGAGGTCGTGAAAGCGGTGCGGGAGCAGATTCACGCCGGATCCGACGTCATCAAGATGATGGCAACGGGGGGCGTGATGACGCCGGGCGTCAATCCGGAAGACGCCCACTACACCGCCGAGGAGATGGCGGCCGGCATTTCCGAAGGGCACCGGTTCCACCGGACCTGCGCCAGTCACGCCCAGGGTTCGGAAGGGATTCTGAACGCCGTGCGGGGCGGTGTGGATTCAATCGAACACGGGATCTTCATGACCGACCGCTGCGTCGAAGAGATGCTGGAGCACGGCACCTATCTGGTGCCGACGCTGGCGGCAGTGAAGAACATCCTGGCCTATCGCGACCAGGGTGTTCCCGCCTATGCGGTCGAGAAATGCGAGCGCATCGTCGTCCATCACATCAACTCGGTGCGGATGTTCTATGAAGCCGGCGGCAAGATCGCGATGGGGACCGATGCCGGCACGCCCTACAACCACCATGGCGTGAACGCCTTGGAGCTCGAGTACATGGTGGTGGATGCGGGCCTCTCCCCGGCGGACGCGATCGTGTTCTCGACCCGCAACGGTGCCGATCTGATGCGGCTCGAGGATCGGGGCGTGGTGGCCGAAGGGATGGCGGCCGACATGCTGCTGGTCGATGGGGATCCGTTGCAGGACATCACCTGCGTATCGCGGGCGGAAAACCACCGTATGGTGATCAAGAACGGGGTCGTCGCGAAAGCGACCTGAGACCTGGCGGATTTCACTGGATCTTGGATGTCTCCAGCATGGACAGGTCGGCGGCGTTGAGAAGGTGGCGGGCCTTTGTGAGCAGATCGTCGACTTCAGAAAGCAGGACCGTCCGCATGATGCCGAACTCGCATCCACGGCGCCCGCAGCCGCCGGCATGGGACAGGATCGACCGGGCGTGTTCCGCTGCCTGGACGGAGCTCATCATGGCGGTGCCGTCCTGGCGCGTTACAGCGGCTTTCAGCGCCAGCGTGCTGGCGTGGATCAATCCACGGGCCACCTCAACCGGGCACCACGGGTCGGTTCGTCGATCCAAAGGTTTCTTCCTATCTATCGCGGCAAAGTTCTTCACCGCTTTCGAACGCCCGCCTGCCGTCCTGTCCGGTCCGGCTCAGGTCCTTGTCTTTCGACTGCAGAGGACAGGTAATCAACCCTCGCCTTTAACCGAAGCGCGAAATTCCAAGGTCTGCCTTGCGCTGGACGCATGAGCCCTGAGTCGTCAACGTTTTGCAGTTCGAGATTTCACGACGGCCCTTGCCGATCTAGTCTCGGCAATTCCCTGAAGGAGCCATCGACCAATGCCGATCATCAACCGAATCGCCGATTTTCATGCCGAGATGACCGAATGGCGGCGCGATCTTCACCAGCATCCGGAACTCAGCTTCGAGGAGGTCTACACCAGCGACTTCGTGGCGCGGAAACTGGAGGAGTTCGGGGTCGAGGTGCACCGCGGTCTCGCCAAGACCGGGGTGGTCGGCAAGCTTGTCGGGTCCGGCGGTGGCGATCGGGCCATCGGCCTGCGCGCCGATATGGACGCGCTGCCGGTGTTCGAGGCCAACGACGTTCCCTACAAGTCGCAGGTCGACGGCAAGATGCACGCCTGTGGCCATGATGGGCACACCACCATGCTGCTGGGGGCGGCGAAGTACCTGGCCGAAACCCGCAACTTCGACGGCACGGTCTACTTCATCTTCCAGCCGGCCGAAGAGGGCGGGGGCGGCGGCGACGTCATGGTCCAGGAAGGCCTGTTCAACCGCTTCCCGGTCGAAAGCGTGTGGGGCATGCACAACTGGCCGGGACTCGATGTCGGCAAGATCGCCGTCATGCCGGGGCCGATGATGGCCGGGACCGCGACCTTCGACGCGACGATCCACGGTAAGGGCGGGCATGCCGCGATGCCGCACGAAACCCTCGATCCGATCGTGATCGCCTCAGAAGTGGTCGGGGCGCTGCAGTCGATCACCAGCCGCAACACCCATCCCGTCGACAGCCTCGTGGTCTCCGTCACCCAGATCCATGCCGGCGACGCCTACAATGTGATCCCGCCGTCGGTGGCGCTGCGCGGCACCGTGCGGGCCTATTCCGACGACGTGATGGCGATGGCCGAGAAGCGGATGCGCACGCTGATCGAGGGCATCCCGGCCGCCCATGGCGGGCGCGGTGAGCTCGACTTCATCGGTGGATATCCGGCGACTATCAACTCGGTTGCCGAGAGCGAGGTAGCGGCCGGTGTGGCGGCCGGCCTCGTTGGTGCCGACAACGTGGTCCGCGACATGCTGCCGAGCATGGGTGGCGAGGACTTCGCCTACATGTTGAACGAGAAGCCGGGTTCCTACATCTGGATGGGCAACGGCCAGGCCGGGGCCGGACAGGGCCTCCACAATCCGGGGTATGATTTCAATGACGAGGCGCTGACCTGGGGTGCGAGCTACTGGTCGCAGCTGGTCGAATCGGTCCTGGGCGACAAGGCGGCGTAGGCGTTCGGCCTTCTACCGGCAGGTCGCCGAATAGGTGAAGCCGTCGCCGTTCGGCCGGGCGAAGATCTCGATCGCCTGCTCCACATTCGTGTAGCAGCTGAACAGCGGCATGGCGACGAAGTTCGTGACCACCAGGGCGACCGTGTAGTTGCCGAAGGTGGTCCCCGTCATGCAAACGCGGGTGGTCTCGTTGCGCGACAGCCGGAACGTGCCGCGGCGGTGGTTCTTCAGTTCGACCCGGCCGGTCACGGTGAACGGGGCGCGGTTGCGGACCACCGCGCAGACGTCACCGGTGAATTCGGGGCCCGTCGGCGCTTTCCCGGCGCGGAAGTTCTGCGACGGGGTCGAGGTGACCGGATCCTCCTCGCAGGCGGCGAGGCCGAACGTCAGGGCAATCAGCAGAACGAGCGTCAGGCGACGGGACATGCCTCGAAGGTGAGGATGGATCACGCGTTCGTCAACGCCGGAGAAACGCCGCCCTTCGACCCCCGGATTAAATCCGGGGTCAGGGCGAGGTCCCTTCTTTCAACCGCGTTCCGATCCCGGGTTCGACCTGGGCATGTCTAAGAGCGGCTTTCATTCCCCCCGACCTCGCCCTGAGCAGCCCCGGCCCTGGCCGGGGCATGTCGAAGGGCGTTGATTGGCGGACCGCTAGCGGCGCGCGGTCTTCGGGTCGAGGGCGTCGCGCAGGGCGTCACCGAGCAGGTTGACGCTCACCACCGTCAGAAAGATCAGCATGCCGGGCCAGATCGCCAGCCGCGGTGCCTCCCAGATCAGCTCCTGGGCGCCGGTCAGCATGTTGCCCCAGCTCGGCGTCGGCGGGCGGATGCCAAGGCCGAGAAAAGACAGGACGCTCTCGAACAGCACCACGTTGCCGACCGCCAGGGTGGCGGCGACCAGGATCGGCCCGGCCGCGTTCGGCAACACATGGCGGAACGCGATCCGCAGCGGCGAGAACCCGAGCGCCCGCGCGGCCTCGACGAACTCGCGTTCGCGCAGACTGAGGGTCGAGGCGCGGACCAGCCGCGCGGTGGTCGGCCAGCCGACCAGTGCGACCAGAACGACCAGCCGGACGAGGGATGTGGTCTCCGACTGGGCCAACTCCGGCGACAGGCCGAGTTTGGTGAGGTCGATGGCGGCCAGCACGATCAGCAGAGGCAGCAGGGGCAGCGCAATGATGGTGTCGGCGAACCGCATCAGAACCGCGTCGGTCCGGCCGCCGAGATATCCGGCCGCGAGCCCGATCACGGTTCCGATCGCCGAGGCGGCCAGCGCCGCGGTCAGCCCGACGGCCAGAGACACCCGGCCCCCCTCGAGCAGCCTGAGCAGCAGGTCGCGGCCCAACTCATCGGTCCCGAGCGGATGATCCGGCGAGGGCGGGGTCAGCCGGTTGAACAGGTCGACCGCCTCGGAATCCATCCCCATGACCGTTTCCAGAACCGGCGCGAACAGGGCGGCGAGGGCCAGGGCCGACAGAATCAACGCCGCCAGGACGGCGATTGGATCGCGCAATCGCCTCATGGCTCGCCGTCCCCGCGATAAGTGATGCGCGGATCCAGCCGGGCGTAGGCGATATCGGCGGTCAGGTTGCCGATCAGGGTGGCGACGGCGGCGGTCAGCAATCCGACCAGGGCCAAGTTGTAGTCGTTGCCCATGACCGCGTCGTAGATGGTCTTCCCCATCCCGAGTTGGGAGAACATGGTCTCGGTGATCAAGGCGCCGGATACCAGCGCGCCCAGATCCAGGCCCAGTAGGGTGACCACCGGCAGCAGGGCGTTGCGCAGCGCGTGGCGGGTCAGGACCCGGTTCTCGGGCACCCCTTTCGCCCGCGCGGTCCGGATGTAGTCCTCGCCGAGGGTTTCGATCAGGGCGGAACGCAGATGGCGGGTATAGGCGGCGACGGTTGCCGCGGACAGGGTCAGGACCGGTAGAATCAGGTGGCGGATCCGGTCGCCGATCCCGCCACCGTCCGAACTCTGCATCCCGCCGGCCGGCAGCCAGCCGAGGGTGACGGCGAACAGGATGATCAGCAGCAGCGCGAGCCAGAACGGCGGCAGCGAGACCCCGGCGAAACAGGTCAGGTTGATGGTCCGGTCGATCAGGGAGCCGGGCCGGGTCGCGGCCACCATGGCGGCGGGCAGGGCGACCGCAAGGGCCAGAATCAGCGAAGACCCGATCAACAGCAGGGTCGTCGGCAGCCGCTCCGCGACCACGTCCAGGACCGGCTGGGCGTAGAGCCTGGAGTAACCGAAGTCACCAGCCAGTGCCGCCGACAGCCAGGCCAGGTAGCGTTGCCAGATCGGTTGGTCGAGACCGTGCAGGGCTTTGAGGCGGGCGATGTCGGCCGGGGTGATGTCCGGATTGGAGCCGATCATCAGATCCACCGGGTCACCGGGCATCAGGCCGAGCAGCCCGCAGGTCGCCGCCGACAGGACGACAAGAACCACCAGCGCCTGAAGCACCCGCCCGACAAGATAGCGGATCATCGTGTCGGCGGACCTCCGGCGCCGTTCGCCAGCAGGGACGCCATCGCCTGCGCACTTTCCGGACCGGGTCTGTTGAAACTCATCTCCTGCTGACGGTCGCGCTGATCCAATCGGTGGGCGTACTCCTCGGGCATCAGTCGGTTGGCCTGCGCCACCCCGAGGGCTTTGGCGGCATGCACGGGCCAGTCGGCGTTCCAAATCAGCTCACGGGCGAGGGCGATGATGTCGGCCCGGCCCTCTGCCAGGATCGTCTCGGCATGGATCGGATCGGTGATCATCCCGACGGCGACCACCGGTAGGCCGGTGGTCGCTTTGATGCGCTCGGCGAACGGCACGTGGTAGCCGGGCAGGCGGGGCAGCGCCGGCATCGAACCGTCGCCCATGATCCCCCCGGAGGACACGTCGATGACATCGACGTCCCGGGCCTTCAGTTCTTCGGACAGCGCCAGACTGTCGGCCAGGCCCCATTCGCCACCCTTGCCATCGACCACGGAGAACCGGACGAACAAGGGCTTGTCGGCCGGCCAGGCCGTCCGGACCGTCTCGACGACCTCGAGCATCAGCCGCATGCGCCCGGCCCGGTCGCCGCCGTAGCCGTCGGTGCGTCGGTTGGTCAGCGGCGACAGGAACTGGTGCAGCAAGTAGCCGTGGGCGCCGTGGATCTCCAGGACGTCATAGCCGGCGTCAACCGACCGGCGGGTCGCTTCGGCGAAGGCTTTGAGCACGGTCGCAATGTCGTCGCGGTCCATCTCCTTCGGCGCCATAAAGCCGGGACCGTAGGGCAGGGGGCTCGGGGCCAGGCCTTGCCAGGGTGGGCGGCCCTCCGCCGCGTCGGCGGCGGTCAATGGGGCCCAGTCCTTGACCGCGCCATGGCACCCCGCCTTGCGGCCACAATGGCCGATCTGGATGGCCGGGACCGCACCTTGGGCGCGGATGAACTCGGTCAGCTTCGCGTAGGCAGGGATCTGCGCATCGTCCCAGAGGCCGGCGCAGTCATGGGTCTTGCGCCCCCGCGCTTCGACAGCGGTCTCCTCGCCGAACAGGATCCCGGCGCCGCCGACGGCGAGCCGTCCGATGTGCATCATCTGCCACTCGGTCGGGGCGCCATTCACCGAATGGTACTGGCACATCGGTGAGACCATGATGCGGTTGCGGGCGGTCACGCCCCTCAGCGTGATCGGCGAGAACAGATGGGACGCAACGCCGCTCATTCGGCGGCAGGCCGTGTAGATCTGGGGTGGTCGGCCTCACTGACCGTGAAGCGCTCGAAGCGGGCGCCGTCGGCCGGCATCAGCGCCACCTCCATCTCGCCAAGGGCGGGCCGCATGACGATCATCGCGACGGTCGCGGTTTCGACACCTTGCAGATTGGGGCGCACCGGGCGGCAGACCGACCAGGGTGACTGGAAATCGTCCAGCAGGGCCGATTTGACATCGCCGACGGTCACCGATCCGAGCTTGTGTTTCAGCAGGCTCCGCACCCGGATGTCCCGGTACAGGCTGTCCGGTGTTTCCGCGATGCCCGTATCCATCAGCTTGGCGAGCGCGATCGGGCTGACGAAATGGTTGGCGTGCACCAGCAGTCCGTCCTCCGGTTCAAGGCGGAAGGCCTCGTCCGGCGCGCACTCGAAATCGATCGCGATGCCCTCGGCGTGCCCGACGATCATATTGTTGGCGGCGGATTTCGGCGTTACGGCGACGGCGTGGAACGCCAGCGCGAGATGCTGCTGTTCCAGCGCCTTGCGACGGATCAGGGCAAGCGGAACGCCGAGCCGGCGGTAGTCCCGATCGCTCTGCAGGTAGTTGGCGACGACGGCAATGCCGGCGCTGTTGAGACCGGACCGAGCCAGGCCCCCGGCCTCCGTGAAGGTGAGAATGTCGGGGCCGTCGTCGCGTTGGATCTCCAGGACCACGGCGGTTTCGGCGCATTCGGCCTTCCAGTCCCAGTTCTGGGCCTGGATCAGCTGGCCGTCCGCCGTCGCTTCGGGCAATACCACCACGGCGGTGCAGGCTTCATCGGCCAGAACCGCCCGCAGGTCCGGGCGTTCGCCAAGCTTGAGGATCTCGGTGCGGGCGTTGAGCAGGACGATGTCCTCGAAAGCCCTGTGGGCGCCCGCGGCGATACCGTGCATCTCCTCGACATAGGCGGGCTCGAAGCGTTCGATCACGGGCAGGTACTCGGCGACCCATCGCCGCAGATCGTCCTGGGTGACGCCGAGGCGCTGAAGCTGGCTGCGGTAATGGTCGATCCCGCGCGCGATCCTGTCGACCGCCTGCACCCCATAGGCCCGCCCACGCTGGTCGGGTGGGCCCGAAACACGGATCAGGGGAACGGATTGGGACATCGGCTTGGCCTGAACGCTGACACTGTCCCGAGGCTATAGCAGAACCGAGCTCGATGGAATCGCCTCCGGCGATCCGTCTGCGCGGCGAACCGGCTCTTGTTTCTCCGGTCCAGCCGTCAGCCGGCCTCCGCTCTATCGGCGGCGACCAGGCAGTGCCGATACGCCTTTGTCGCCCCGTCGAGGCCCAGCCAGAGCGCGTCGCCGATCAGGTGATGACCGATCGAGACCTCGTCCATCCACGGCACAGCCCGCGCCAGCGTCGGCAGGTTGTCGAGCGTCAGGTCGTGGCCGACATTGACGCCCATGCTGCGATCGCGGGCGGCGGCCGCGGTTGCGACAATGGCGGACAGCACGGCATCACCGTCTGGCGTGCCGAAGGTGTCGTGAAAAGGGCCCGTGTAGATCTCGATCCGGTCGGCGCCAGTCTCCGCCATCGCCTCGGCGACGCCAGGCTCGGCATCGGCGAACAGGGAGACCCGACAGCCGAGCCCCTTGAGCTCGGCGATCACCGGGACCAGCAGGTTGTGTTGGGCCGGCAGATCCCAGCCGTGGTCCGAGGTCGACTGGTCCGGGGCGTCCGGAACCAGCGTAACCTGGTCGGGCACGACCCGTCGGATCAGGTCCAGGAACCGCTCGTCCGGATAGCCTTCGATGTTGAACTCGCGGTCCGCATAGGCCGGATCCTTCATGATCTCGGCGAGCTCCAGGACATCGCTTTCCCGGATGTGGCGGGCATCGGGCCTCGGATGCACGGTGACCCCGGCGGCGCCGGCCCTGAGCACCGTATGGGCCGCGCGGGCGACGCTCGGTTCGTCATGCGGGCGCTGGTTCCGCAGGGTTGCCACTTTGTTGAGGTTGACGCTGAGCGCGATCATCCGACTTCTCCGTTTGATTGGCCCCCTCAATGCATCGGAATTCGCAGAGTCACTGGATCCAACGAGCCCGGTCCAAACTGGGCCATTTCCGATGTACCGACATTGGGTTGATCCGCCGGAGCCGGGCCAGTTCTGCTCTAGGACGGGCCGGGCAGGCGTCGGAGCGCGTTGACGGCAGCGCCGGCGGTGGCCAGCCCGACCGCCGGCAGCAGGGCCAGATAGGCCCAGCGCGCGGCTTCGGCGATCACCTCCTGCGGGGGGACCCCGGTGAGCCCGACCCGGTCTCCCACCACCCCGACCGCAGCCGAGCCGAAGGCCATGCCCAGGGACTGCGCGGTCGGCACCACCGAAGTGACCCGGTCCCGGTCGACCTCGCCCGCCGCATCGAACACCCGCTTGGCGACATGCCCCCACGCGGTGCCGATGCCGAACCCGAGAACCGCAATCGAGGCGATCGCCGGCCAGAACGGCCCGGCCGGCAGAAACAGGACGACGCCGATGCAGCCGCCCAGGGTCAGCAGCGGTCCCAGGATGATGGCCGCCCGAACCCTGCCTGCGGTCAGACCGGACAGGGTGATCGCCGCCAGGGTCCACATCAGGGATTGAACGGTCACCGTGTATCCCGCGACCAGGGGTGGGACGTCGTGCAGGAGTTGCAGGAAGTAGGGGCCATAGATGCCGGTCGCGACCGTGCCGGCGGAGATGAAGAAGAAAAACAGGAAGCCGCCGCCGAGCGCGGTGCTTGGGCGGAACATGTCGCGGGGAAACAGGGGCTGCGACGAGCGCCGCTCCCAGGCGATGGCAATGGTCAGCACGGCGATGGCGGCGGCCGCAAACACTGTTTCGACGGCAGGACTGGCCCCCTTGCCGGTCGCCCCGATCAGAAGCACGGCGGCTCCGATCAAGGCCAGGCGGCCGACCGGCGCCAGGCCGCTGGTCTCAGCGTGCGCTGAGGTGCCAACGGTGCGCGTGACCAGGACCTGGAACACGACGCAGACGGGCAGCATGGCGAAGAAGCCCCAGCGCCAGTTGTCGAGCTCGGCGAACACACCGCCGATCAGCGGGCCGCTCAGGGCTGCGATGCCCCACACACCCGATACCGCGGCGAACATCCGGGCCCAGCTGCTGGGCGGATACAGATCCCGGATCAGGCCATGGGAGTTGGCCATCAACAGGCCCGAGCCCAGGCCCTGGATCGTCCGGGCGACCAGCAGCCATTCCATCGTCGGGGCAAGGCCGATACCGGCCGTGCCGACCGCAAACCCGAGAATGGAGATCGTCAGGGCCCTTGGAGCGCCAATGCGGGCGCGAACCAGGCCGCCGGCGGCCGACGAGACGATGGAGCAGACAACGTAGAGCGTCGTTGCCCAGGGCAGCAGGGCCAGACCGCCGATCTCCGCAACGACGCTCGGCGACAGGCTCGAGAAGATGAAGAAGTTGACCGCATGCAGCGCGATGCCGAGGCCGAGGGTGACGGTCGGCAGGAGATAGCGGGGGCCGATCAACTCGGCCCAGGTCAGCATCCGGGTATCGTCTGCCACCGCAGAATCCAGGATATTATTGCAAGAATCTGCTTGTTCTATAGAATCAGACGTGCTGTTTCCAGCGGCTCGGCCGGGAGTGGGGCCGGTGCGCCGGGAACACCATGACGGAAGACGACGATGGCCGAAACCTCTGCTGACCGGATCCTGTTCCGCCTGAAGACCCGAGGGTCTGAGACGATCGCGAACCTCGGTTCGGCGTTCGGCCTGACGTCGGAGGCGGTGCGCCAATTGCTGGTCAAGCTGGAAGCCGACGATCTGGTAAGCTTCCAAGACCGCCGGGAGGGGCGCGGCCGACCGAAACGCCTGTGGTCGCTCACGACGCTCGGTCACAGCCGGTTTCCGGATCGCCACTCCGAGCTGACGGTGACGCTGCTCGATTCCGTGCGCGCCGAATTCGGCGAGGACGGACTGGACCGGTTGATCACCCGTCGGGAAGGTGAGCAGCGCGCGACCTATCTGGCGGCCATGGCCGACGTCGAGGGCCTCGAGCAGCGGGCCGAGCGGCTGGCATCCCTGCGCGACGGTGAGGGGTATATGGCCGAGTTGCGCCGCGAGGATGACGGCTCGCTGCTGCTGGTCGAGAACCACTGTCCGATCTGCGCGGCAGCCACCGCGTGCCAGAGCCTGTGCCGCTCCGAACTGGAGATCTTTCGCGCCGCGCTCGGCCCCGACGTCGAAGTCGAACGCACGGACCATGTTCTGGCTGGCGCCCGGCGTTGCGCCTACCGGATCCGGGCTGCCTGACCAGCCAACAAGAACACGCGGGGGGACAGATGCGGGCTGTGCTGTGCAAGGCCTATGGGGCGATCGAGGATCTGGTGGTCGAGGACGTGGCGTCGCCACCGCTCGCGCCGAACGAGGTCCGGGTCAAGGTGGCGGCCTGCGGCGTGAGCTTCCCTGACGTCCTGATCACCCAGGGCAAGTACCAGTTCAAACCCGATCCGCCGTTCTCGCCGGGCGGCGAGGTTGCCGGCACGGTCGCGGAGATCGGCGCCGAGGTAAGCGGCTTCGCCCTGGGCGATCCGGTGATCGCCACCACGATCTGGGGCGGCTACGCCGAAGAGCTGGTCACCACCGCGGATCGGTTGATGCACCGGCCGGAAACCATGGACGAGGTCACGGCGGCCGGCTTCGCGATCACCTATGGCACGTCCTATCACGCCCTGGTGCAGCGCGCCGCGCTGCAGCCGGGCGAGACGGTGCTGGTGCTGGGGGCCTCCGGTGGTGTGGGCGTGGCGGCGATCCAGATCGCCAAGGCGATGGGCGCGCGGGTCATCGCGGCGGCCGGCAGCGACGACAAGCTGGCCGTTGCCAAGGACCAGGGGGCGGACCTGCTGGTCAGCTATGCCGGCGAGGGCTTTCGCGACCGCCTGAAAGAGATCACCGACGGCCGGGGGGTGGATGTGGTCTACGACCCGGTCGGCGGCGATCTGCTGCAACCGGCCCTGCGCTCCATGGCGTGGAACGGGCGCTATCTGGTGGTCGGGTTCGCCAGCGGCGACATTCCCCAGATCCCCGCCAACCTGACCCTGTTGAAGGGCTGTTCGGTGGTCGGTGTGTTCTGGGGCCAGTTCCGCCGCAATGAGCCGGAGGTCGATGCCGCCAATTTCCGCGCGCTGTTCGACCTGCACGCCGCCGGCAAGATCACCCCGCTGGTCAGCGCCACCTATCCCCTGGAGGACGCCCGGAAGGCGCTGCGGGCGTTGAATGATCGCACGGTGACCGGAAAGCTGGTGCTTAAGGTCTGATCATCCGTCTCCGAAGATTCCGGTTTCCTTGCCGTCGATGCTGCGGGTGTTCTTGCGCTGCCAGTAGTCGGCGACGCCGTCCGGCCCCATCTCGTCATAGAACGGCACCAGCTCGCTCTCGCCGCGGCTGCGCTCGAAGGTCATGACCGGCACGCCGGTGCCGCAGGAGGTCTGCACCAGATCGATCGCCAGATCGAAGACCTGGCGGCTGCCGGCGAGCGCCGGGAACCGGCCGGCGGCTTCGGCCCAACCGGAATCGCGCGGGTGGATCACCTCGGCGGCGCCGTAGACCCGCAGGATCATCGGATCACCCTCGAAGGCGCAGAACATCAGGGTCATGCGGTTGACGTCGCGCAGATGGGCGGCGGTCTCGTTGCCGCTGCCGCTGAGGTTCAGCCAGACGATCCGGGTGTCGTCGATGATCCGCAGGGTGTCCATGCCTTTCGGCGAGACATTGACCCGCCCGTCCCGACCGGCCGTCGCCACGAAGAACAGGTGCTGACGCTCAATGAACTTGCGCAGAGTGCCGTTGAGCTTCTTGCCGGTCGCCATGGTCGATCTCCGCGGCTGAGTGGGAGCGGAGAACTAGAACATAACAAGAACAAACAGGTCAACTTAGATGTCGACTACAGCCGCTTCTGAAAGAAGATCCGGGTCCGGCCGGGTGGGAAGTCCTCGAGCCGGCCGTACTCGGTGAAGCCCAGGTGAGGGTAGTAGTCGGGCCCCTGGAAGTCGTAGGTGTCGAGCCAGATGCCGACGCAGTCCTGCTCGCGCGCGATGTTCTCCGCCTGGTCCATCAGGGCCTTGCCGACACCACCGCGGCGCGCCACCGGATCGATCGCCAGCAGGGCCACGTGCAGCCAGGACAGGTTGATGTAGCCGTGCAGGATGCCGATCACCTGGCCGTCGCGATGGGCGCGCAGCACGAACGGATCGATGTCCCAGACCACGCCGAACTGCTGGGCGTGATCATCCAGCCAGTCGAGGCATTGCTGCTTGGACTCCTCGAATGCTTCATCGGCCTTTGCGAGCCTCTCGACCTGGATGGTCATCGAGATCCCTACTCCGCGTCGGTTGCGAACTCGCTTTCGACATAGCGCAGCAGCCGGGCAACCGACTCCGACAGGTCGAGCGCGCCGGTGTCGACCGTGACCTCGGCGGCATCGGGTTCCTCGTAGGGGGCCGAGATGCCGGTGAACTCCGGAATCTCTCCCTTGCGGGCTTTCTTGTAGAGGCCCTTGGGATCGCGGCTCTCGCAGACCTCGAGATCGGCCTTCACATAGACCTCGTGGAACAGGTCGGGGGCCACCGCCCGGGCGCGATCCCGGTCGGAGCGATAGGGCGAGATGAAGGCGGTGATCACCAGGACGCCGGCGCGGGCGAACAGGGCGGCGACCTCGCCGACCCGGCGGATGTTCTCGGCACGATCCTCGGGCGAGAAGCCGAGATCGGCGGACAGGCCGAAACGGATGTTGTCGCCGTCCAGCACATAGGCCTGCCAGCCTTTGCGGAACAGCGCCTGCTCCAGTTCCAGCGCCAGAGTCGACTTGCCCGCACCTGACAGGCCGGTCAGCCAGAGAATGCCGGACTTGTGGGCGTTCGCCCGCCAGCGCGCATCGGTCGAGACCCGGTGCTCGAACGCGGTGATGTTCTGCGACCGCGGCTCGCTCTGGCGGCGCTGGTCGGGGAAGCCCTCCATCGACACCAGACCGCCACCGGCCATGTCGTAGCCGTCAATCAGGACAATCCGCCCGAGCTTCGGGTTGTCGACATGGTCGTCGAGCGACAGGGTCGCCCGGGCGCGCAGGATCACCTCGCCGACTTCGTTGCGGCCGATCCTCTCGGCCGGGCGCTTGCTGAGATCGGCGACGTCGATCACCCGCTCGATCGCCTGGACCTCGACCGGATGCTCCAGGGTGGCGAGCTTCATCTTGTAGCGCTTGCCGACCTCGAGCGGCGCATGGCCGAGCCAGAAGATCCGGGCGCGAAACACGTTGGTCTGCACCGGCGGATCGGTCTCATGGGAGGCGACGTGGCCCCGTTCCACGAACAGCTGCTCGTCGAGGGTGATGCCGACCGACTGGCCGGCCGAGGCCGACAGGACCGGTCCGTCAACATTCCAGGCTTCGATGGTCTTGACCCGGGCGCGCGTGTTGCTGGGGCTGAACAGCAGCTCGTCGCCGGTGTGCAGCCGCCCGCTTTCGATGCGGCCTGCCAGGATCCGCCGGTCGTCGAATTTGTAGACATCCTGGATCGGGAAGCGCAGCGGCAGCTCGACCGGCATTGGCTTCGGACGCAGCTCATCCAGGGCGGCGATTAGCGACGGTCCGGCGAACCAGGCCATGTGCTCCGAAGTGTCTGCGAGACCGTCGCCGTAGCGGGCGGAGACCGGCAGGATGTGCGCGGGCGTGACACCCATGCCGGCCAGGTAGTCGCGGACTTCCCGGGCGACCTCCTGAAAGCGGGCCTCGTCATAGTCGACCAGGTCCATCTTGCTGACGGCGACGATCACCTGCTCCAGGCCCAGCAGATGCAGGATGTAGCCGTGGCGCCGGGTCTGTTCCTGCACGCCTTCCTTGGCGTCCACCACCAGGATCGCGGCGTCGGCGGAGGCGGCGCCCGAGACCATGTTCTTCAGGAACTCCTTGTGGCCCGGGGCATCGATGATGACGTAGGGACGGGCGGCGGTCTTGAAGAAGATCTGGGTGGTGTCGATGGTGATGCCCTGGTCGCGCTCGGCCTGCAGGGCGTCGAGCACGAAAGCCCATTCCATCGGCATGCCGCGGCGCTCGGACATCGCCTCCACGGCTTCGGCCTTGCCCTCGGGCAGCGAACCGGTGTCGTGCAGCATGCGGCCGATCAGGGTCGATTTGCCGTGGTCGACATGGCCAACGATGGTGAGCTTCAGGGTCGTCGGATCGGGGCTGAGATCTGCGTTCATCGCCGATGCCCTCACATGTACCCGGCGGCGCGCAGCCGCTCGAACGCATCTTCGGATTCGTGGTCCATCGCGCGGCCGGTCCGTTCGGCCACCCGGGTCTCGCGGAGTTCGGCGATGATTTTCTCCAGCGTGTCGGCCTCGCTGTCGACTGGGAAGGTGATGTCGACATCGCCGAGCGAGCGGTAACGCTTGCCGTCCTTGGCGAAGTAGAGCGGGACGATCGGGATGTTCTCGCGCTGGATATAGAGCCAGATGTCCAATTCGGTCCAATGCAGCAGGGGGTGCACCCGGATGTGGGTGCCGGGCGCGAAGTCGGTCTTGAACTGGTCCCAGAACTCCGGCGGTTGATCGCGGAAATCCCAGGCCGCGTTCTCGCCGCGCGGGCTGAACACCCGTTCCTTGGCCCGGGTCGCTTCCTCGTCCCGGCGGATTCCGGCGATCACGGCCTGCATGTCGAGTTCGGCGATCAGCCGCTTCAGGCCTTCGGTCTTGCGGGCCGCCGACCGGCCCGCCGGGGGCAGGGTAGGATCGATCTCCTCGATCGGCGGACAGTCCCGGCTGATGAAGTTCAGGTCCCACTCCGTCACGTAGCGGTCCCGGAACGCGTACATTTCGGGGAACTTCTTGCCGGTGTCGCAGAACAGGGCCGGGAATGGCACGTGGCCGAAGAACGCTTTCTTCGCGAGCCACAGCATGACGCTGCTGTCCTTGCCGAGCGACCACAGGATGCCGAGCCGGTCGAACTTGTTGAACGCCTCGCGCAGGATATAGACACTCTGCGCCTCGAGGGCGTCGAGATGGTTCATCGGTATTCCGTGATGGCTGTGGGACGTGAGCGCGTAGATAGGCGCCTCGGCGCCCGCTGTCAAAGGCCTGTCCCGGCCGAAAAGTGATATCGGAATCAATGCAACCGCAGGCAGGGCCGGTTCAGGTCTTCACAACGAGCGCTGTGACGTAGACCAACCGGTCTTCCTGAAGGTTCCGCCAGAGGTTGGCCTGCCGCTCGGGGTAGTCGTTCCCGAGAACGATGTTCAAGCCCAGGGGAGGACGATTCCCGTCCGGCCCCACCGACGGTTTGGCGGCCGCCAAGCTGAGGATTTCGGCTGATCCGTCCAGCCACTGCAGGACACGAAACCCGGCATCCTGGAGGCCACGGCGCATGCTCTCGGGCGTGATCAGGAAGCTGATCGCCGGCGTCGACGCCCAGCCGACCGGGTAGACGGGGGCCCCGCCAGGGCCCTGGGTATGGTCGGCGGTCGAAAACCGTCCGCCGCGACGCAGCACGCGATGCACCGAAGCGAACAGGGCCTCCTTGTTCGGAACGTTCATGCTCAGGTTCTGGCTGATCACGGCGTCGAAGCTACCGTCATCGAACGGGAGATCAAGGGCGTCGGCTCGGATGAACGTGGCGCGGTCCGAGAGACCGCAGGCCCGGGTCAAGGTGTTGGCGGTGTCGATGTATTCAGCCGTGATGTCGACCCCGACGACCTCGCAGCCGAAGCTCTGGGCCAGGTAGCGCGCCGGACCGCCGATCCCGCACCCGAGGTCCAGGAGCCTGATCTGCGGTGTCAGCCCGATCGTCTCGGCCTGGCGGTGGGTCCAGGCCCGGCCGCCAGTATGCAGATGCTCGATCGGGGCCAGTTGTTCTGGATCCAGCGGACCTAGGGCGTCGGCCGGTCGACCGAGGGCGACCGCGATGCGGGCGATCAGCCCGCCGAACCCGTAGTGAGACTGGATCAGCGTCGATTAGGTTGTCATGGCCGGGGTCCTCCTCCGCTGGGGAGCCGCCGGTTCCGGAACGGACGCTGCCCGTCCCGAAACCGGCTTGGCGTGGGTCAGGTCCTCAGGCCTTTCGGATGATCACGTCGACATATGCTGCCGGCGCGACCAGGGTACCGTCGCGGGCGGTGTTGAAGCGATCGAGGACGGCGCGCAGGTCGTGGTCCAGTGCCTGTTGCCCGTCACTGTCCAGGGCCAGGAACGCCTTGTGCATCGGCCCGTAGTACTGGCGGAAGACCTGCATGAAGTGATCAGGCGACCGGTAGCGGAAGGTGAACGCACGGTCGTGCAGGTCGATCGAGTCGGCCTCCGCATCGAACAGCTCTTCAATGCGCTCCTGGGTTCCCCAGAGCGCCGGTGACTTGACGCCGGGAGCCGGCGGCACATGGGCGCCGATCGTCTTGAAGACCTGACCGATCATGCTCTGCGGCGTCCAGTTGGCGAGTGCGATGGTGCCGCCCGACCGGCACACCCGGGCCAGTTCGGCGGCGGCACTGTCCTGGTCCGGCGTGAACATCACCCCGAAGGTCGACAGCACGGCGTCAAAGCTGCCGTCGGCATAGGGCAGGGCTTCCGCGTCGGCGACCTCGAAGGAGACGTCAAGACGATCGCCGGCGGCCCGTTCCCGGCCCTTCTGCAGAAGCGCATCGACATAGTCCGTCGAGGTGACACTGCAGAAGCGGCGTGCCGCCGCGAGCGTCGCGTTGCCATTCCCGGCGGCGACGTCCAGGACCGTGCAGCCCGGCTGCAGGTTCATCGTCTCGCACAGCTGCTCGCCGACGATCTGCAGGATCGTGCCGACAATGGCGTAGTCGCCGGAGGCCCAGGCCCCCTGTTGTCTAGCCTTCACCTGACCGAGAGTCGGTGCCGTTTGGGTCTCAAGCGGTTTGGTTGCGGTTGCGGTTGTCATGGTTGGGTTCCTTTCCCGTGTGTGTTCTTGGTGCGGTGCCGTTCATGCGGCGGCCGCGGAAATGACACGGGTGTCGGAGTCCTCTCCAGTTCAGGAACTGAATCGACCCGGTATAGAATGTGAACTAGGCTCAACGTTCTGGAGGGTGGGATGACGGAAGGCAGCTATCGCCAGTTCTGTCCCGTCGCGATGGCCTCCGAGATCCTCGGAGCCCGCTGGACGATCAACCTGATCCGCGAACTGGTGGCGGGATCGACCCGCTTCAACGATCTGAGACGAGGTCTGCCCCGGATGTCGCCGGCCCTGCTGTCGAAGCGGCTGAAGGAGCTCGAGGAGCAGGGCATCGTGATGCGCACTCCCGCACCCCGGGAACCCGACGTCATGGAGTACCGCCTGACCCCGGCGGGTTCGGAACTGGCGCCGATCATCGAGGCGATCGGTGTGTGGGGCCATCGCTGGACCGAGACCAAACCGCAGCTGGAGAACCTGGATGCCGGTCTGCTGATGTGGGACGTGCGCCGCAACCTCCGTGTCGACGCACTGCCGCCGCGCCGGAAAGTGATCCAGTTCATTTATCCTGAGCAGTCCCAGCGCGACCGCAATTGGTGGATCGTCGTCGATCCGAAAGACGGTCCTGACTTATGCGCCGTTGAACCCAGTTTCGATGTCGATCTCTACATCCGCGCCGACCTTCGGACGATGACCGGAATCTGGATGGGCATCGACACGCCGGCCAAGGCGATCGACGAGGATCGACTTGTTCTGACCGGCGACAAGGCGCTCCAAAGCACCTTGCTGGACTGGATCGGGCTCAGCATTTTCGCCGGGGTTAAGAAACAGGTCGCGTAGGAGCAGCTATGCGCCTGGCTGCAGGCCCGGCCGGTCGGCAGCAAGATCCGCTTCGCTCAGCCCGGCCGCGAGCAGGTCACTCGGCAGGCCGCGCCCGAGGATCAGCGACGCGCTGAGCCGACCCATGCCGGCGCTGGTCTGGATGCCGTAGCCGCCCTGGCCGGCCAGCCAGAAGAAGCCCTCGCCATCGGGGGCGAAGGCGGCGACCGGTGACTTGTCGGCCACGAAGCTGCGCAGCCCGGCCCAGGTCGAGGCCGGCCGCGTGATCTCGAACACCGTATCGCGCTGGATCCGGTCGATCGCCAGGGCGACGTCCTCGATCTCCGGCTGGGCATCGGTCGGCGGGCTCGGGATCTCGTCGGCCGGGCTGCCGAGGATGCGTCCGGCATCGGGCTTGATGTACCAGGATTCGTCGCACAGAACCGCGAGCGGCCAGCGCTCGACCGCGCTGCCGGCAGGCGGGTCGAAGGTGAAGGCCGTGCGGCGCTTCGGGATCAGGCCGACCGTCCTCAGTCCCGCTAGTTCCGCCAACTGGTCGCACCAGGCGCCGGCGGCGTTGACCACGATCGGGGCCGTAAACACCCCGGCCCGGGTTTCGACGCGCCACTGGCCATCTGCCCGAACGAGGCCTGTCACCTCGGCGTCCGCGACCACTCGGCCGCCCTTGGCACGCAGGCCGCGTAGGAAGCCGTGCAGGATCGCGTTGACATCCATGTCCATCGCGTCGGCCTCGTACGCCCCGCGTACAATCCGGTCGGGATTGAGAAACGGTGCCAGTTCCTGGAGTGCGGCACCCTCGACGACTTCCATTCCGGGGGAGGCGGCGACCTCATCATCCAGGCGGTCCAGGAGGTCTTCGCTGGCGACGGCCAGCGCGCCGCGTGGGGTCAGCAACGGAGCGTCGGCGAACCCGTCCGGCGGGTCGATCAGAAACGTCCGGCTGCCGCGGGTGATCCTCCGGATCACCGCATTACCGTAGTTCTCGAAGAACAGCGCCGCTGAACGGCCGGTGGTGTGGTAACCCGGCTGGCTCTCTCGCTCCAGCAGGATGACATCGGCGTCGCCGGCCAGGAAATAACCGCAGGAGGCGCCAGCCATTCCACCGCCGATCACCAGCACGTCGGCGGATGTCGTGCCCGTCTCGGTCATGGAGCGAACTGTTCCATCAAGACCCGCTCTTCGAGATTGTGCTCGGGGTCGTACAGAACCGTCAGGCTGACGTCACGGTCCTCTCGGATGTCGACCTTCACCACATCCCGGACCTCGAAGACGTCGGCCACCGCGTTGATCGGCCGCTTGTCCGGCCGGATGACCTCGAACGATATCGTTGCGGTGTGGGGGAGGAGTGCGCCGCGCCAGCGTCTTGGCCGGAAGGCGCTGATCGGGGTCAGCGCCAGGATATTCGAGCCGAGCGGGATGATCGGACCATGGGCCGACAGGTTGTAGGCGGTCGATCCGGCCGGCGTGGCCACCAGGACCCCGTCGCAGACCAGCTCCTCGAGCCGCTCCACACCGTCGACAACGATGCGGATCTTTGCGGCCTGGGCCGAGGCCCGGAACAGCGCCACCTCGTTGATGGCGAGTTCCTCGGCGATATGACCGTCGCGGCCGGTTGCCCGCATCCGCAGCGGATGCAGTGTGACCGCCTCTGCCGCGCGGACGCGCTCGATCAACTCGTCCTCGCGGAACTCGTTCATCAGGAATCCGACGGTGCCCCGGTTCATGCCGTAGATCGGCTTGCGGGCGCCGATTGCGGCACGCAGGGTCTCCAGCATGTAGCCGTCACCGCCAAGTGCGACGATGACATCGGCGCGCTCCGGAGATGTGCTTCCGTAGCGACCACACAGGATTTTGTGCGCTTCCTGTGCTTCATCTGTCTTGGCGGCCACGAAGGCAAATGCCACATCGGTCACCGACTTTTCTCCCGTCCCCGCCAACCAGCCGCGCGGCACAATAGGCGAAACCCGCGACGTTGCGAATTCCTTCGAGCGTTCATGACCGTACAGCCGGCAAGGGCGCCCCAGAAGCAAAGGACCCTGGACCATGCCCCACCGATTGAGCCTGTTTGCCGCGGTCGTTCTGACGTTCGCCGTCGTCTCGGCGCCAGTCAACGCCGACGACCGACACGAGGGCTACTACTATCCGAAGGTTGAGAGCCGCGAAATCTACCGGGCCCGGGTCGACACACTTGCGGGCTCGAACCGCAACCGTCGGCTCGGATTCGTGACCGGCATCGCGGCCGGGCAGACCGAGCGTCCGTACCCGCCGGTGACCGCTTTCTTCGCCAAAGGCAGCCGGGCTGAAAAGGCGATCCTGGTCGGCCTCGAGGAAGGTCGGATGGACACGCTGTTCCGGGCGCGGGCGGTTCTGGCGATGCTCACGGCGACCGCGCGGACCACGCCCGTGTTTCAGGACCTTGATCCCAATGCCAACTACACGTTCCTGGACCTCCTCAAGCTGCTCGGGTTCAAGCAGCTGACCGTCACCGACGGTCGGAGCTACGCCCATCAGTTCGAGATCCGCTAGAGATCAGCGAGGCGGCCCAAGGCGGATCAGCCGCCGGTGACGCTCATGTGCCGGGCCACTGCTGGGCCCCGGTGGCGGCGGTCGATGATGAAGTCGTGGCCCTTCGGCTTGCGGGTGATCGCCTCTCGAATCGCGGCGTGCAGATCCGCGTCGTCTTCCGACGACCGCAGCGGCGCCCTCAGATCGGCGGCATCGTCCTGGCCGAGGCACATGTAGAGGGTGCCGGTGCAGGTCAGTCGGACCCGATTGCAGCTTTCGCAGAAATTGTGGGTCAGCGGCGTGATGAATCCCAGGCGACCGCCGGTCTCCTCGACCCGGACATAGCGGGCTGGGCCGCCAGTCTTGTAGGGGATGTCGGTCAGGGTGAAGCGCTCCTCGAGCTTGGCCCGCACCATCGACAACGGCAGGTACTGGTCGAGCCGGTCTTCGCCGCCGATATCGCCCATCGGCATGACTTCGATCACCGTCATGTCGTAGCCGCGATCGCCGCACCACATCAGCATGTCGGCAAGTTCCAGGTCATTGACGCCCTTGAGCGCGACCGCGTTCAGCTTGACCGCCAGGCCGGCTTTGTCCGCGGCGTCGAGGCCTGCCATGACCTTCGACAGATCGCCCCATCGGGTGATCTCCTTGAACTTCACCGGATCCAGCGTGTCGATCGACACGTTGATCCGTCGGACACCGCAATCCGCGAGTTCATGAGCGAACCGCGCCAACTGGCTGCCGTTGGTGGTGACCGTCAGCTCCTCGAGTCCACCCCCGTCCAGCCGGCGGCCAAGGTCGCGGAACAACCGCATGATGTCCTTGCGCATCAGGGGTTCGCCGCCGGTCAGACGGAGCTTGTCGACGCCGAGATCGATGAAGGCGTTGCAGAGCCTGGAGAGCTCTTCGAGGGACAGGACCTCCGCTTTGGGCAGGAAGGTCATGTTCTCGGCCATGCAGTACACGCAGCGGAAGTCGCAGCGATCCGTGACCGACACCCGCAGATAGCTGATGGCGCGCTGGAACGGGTCGATCAGCGGCGCCGGTGTGACGTTGGCTGCTGCCGCCCCGGGTGGACGGTGATGGGGGGTGTCGATCGTCATGAGCGTTATATACGATGGAACATAGCGCCTAGAAAGGGGCAGCGATGGCCAAATTCGCCATGGAACCCACGCATGGCCGGGGTGCATGACAGACGAATCCGCTGAAAGCCGCTCCGCACCTCCGCGCGCGGTCGGTGTGGTGTTGGCCGGCGGGCAGGGCCGGCGCCTGGGCGGCCGGGACAAAGCGCTGATCGAGATCGCCGGCGAGCCGCTGGTCCGCCATGTCGTCAGACGTCTGTGCCATCAGGTGGACGCGGTGGTGGTCAGTGCCAATGGCGATCTGAACCGTTTCCGGTCCTGGGGGTGGCCGGTGATCACCGATACCGAGCTGGACGCGGATGGTGCCACGATCGGCCCGCTTGCCGGAGTGCTGGCGGGCCTCACCTGGGCGGCCGAACGGTCGCCGGAACCGGACTGTGTGGTCACCGTCCCTGTGGACGGGCCATTGCTGCCGGATGATCTGGTCCGCCGGCTGGTGAGCGCGGCGCTCGAACAGGACGTGCTTGTGGCCTGTGCGGCCTCGCGGGGACAGGTCCATCCGGTGAGTGCGGTGTGGTCGCTGGCCTGTCTGGACCGACTGCGGAATATGGTCGTGCAGGCCGGTGCGCGGTCTGCGGACCGTGTCTCCCGCGACCTGGGGAGGGCGGTCGTCGACTGGCAGGCCGAAGTGGCCGATCCGTTCCTCAACATCAACGAGCCAGGCGATGTCGACGCGGCGGAGAGGGTCTTGCGAGCCAATTCATAACCTTGCCCTTTCCGGCCGGATGCCGCAGTCTTTCAAGACGTTCGCGTTAAATGCATCCGGTCATGTTTGGTAGAGCCGCACTTGTTGTTGCCCTGGCCTTCGTTGTGGGGGCTTGCGAGGAAGAAGCCCCGCCGGGGCCCCCTACGTCCAAGATCCACGTCCGCAACGAGAGTTCCACGGAGGCGAATGTCCGGATCAAGTTCTGGACCAAGGAGTATGTGAGGATCTCGGCCGGCGACAGCGCCGACGTGACCTTCGTCAACGAAGAGAAAATCAACGCGGTCCAGGTTGAGGCGAAATCGCGCAAACAATGGGACGACTGCTGGGTCACGATGAATGTCGGCGAGACCCTTGTCGTCTTCAACGCGACCGAACGGATCGGCTGCCGGGTCGAGTAGCGCCTGCCCCCGTGACAGATTGAAGTCGGTTCGCTCGCAACCTGTAGGGCCGCGAGCGAAAGGGCTGTGGGTTCCGCGCCGAAGCCGCCATAGATGCGTATGCATCGCGCCGGTTCCGCCTATGGCGACGGTGCTCCGGCCTGAAGCACGACGGCGCGGCCGCATGCCTTGAGGTGGCGCGCGCCGGCGCCTTCCTGCACGCCCCGAAGCGCACGTTCCCGATCTGTCACGACAAGCCCTGCCAGTCGGGTGAAGCCATGGTGAAAGAGCAGCGGGCAGAGAGGGGTCCCCGGGCCGACCAGAGTGACCTCGGCGTCGGGCGGAGCGAGATCGAGCAGACCATAGATTGTGCCGTTGACCAGGGTTGTGGCGGTCACGATCAGCGCATCACACGTGGGAATGATGATTCCCGCGTCACTGGCGGGACGGTCATTCGGGCCCGGGTTGCGTTCCAGGACGATGGCACCGGGCAGCTTTTGATCGAGATCGGGGAACCGCCCGACGACCACCGGCCTGCGGCCCGCGGTAAACAGGCCGTCGCTGTCGGTGAGGGTTGGGGATTCCTGGTTCCAGTGCGCGTTGGCGGCGGCGAGACCGATAGCCCGCTCGTAGGGATTTCCGGATCGTCCAAGCTGCGCCAGGTCGCTGAGCGGGCGTCCGGCATAGGATCCCTTCTGAGCGGTCGTGCGGGCACCATCCGCACGGGAGGGGGTCGCCGCCAGACCGACACCGCCCGGCCCTTCCACCGCCGTCCAGTAAAGGCCGACGATCACTTGGCGGGCCGGGCTCTGCGAGACGCCTGACGTGACCGCCGCGACGATCCGGCTGTCGTCAGGAATGCCGGTCGATATCGGCTGCCCCAAGGCCCGCCTCGATCAGCGTCGCGCGGTCGATGTTGATCAACTGTTTGCCGCCATGCTCGAAATTCACGGTTACGCGAGAGCCGATCACGGATTGGACCTGACCGACACCCCAATCGTCGCGCGCTTCAAGCCGGACGTAGCTTCCCGGGCTGACACGAGACACCAGGACACCTCCCGTTGTTGGGATACGCACACTAAGTGTTACTGATTACATCATAAGCTATTAACGGTTCTTTGACGCTCGTCATGTTCAACCTGACGCATCTGACAACCCGAAGCGTGCCGCTGGGAGTCTGAGTTGACGATATCGCCAAAATACATGGACCTGCTGCTGTCGCGGCTGTTCCACGATCTGATCGGGCCGGTTTCGGCGTCCCGCAACGGGATGGAGCTGGTGCGCGAGTTCGGCGCCGAAGACGTCGGAGCGGAGGCGATGGATCTGGTTGCCACTTCGGTGGAGCAGGCCGCCACCCGTTTGACCTTCTTTCGGATGGCGTTCGGTGGTGCGGGCAGTGCCGGGGGAATCGGGTTCGTCGAAGCCCGCCCGGTGATCGCGGACTATCTCTCCCACCGCAAGCTCGAGGCACGAATCAAGATCGACGGCGGTGTTTCGGTGCCGCCTGCCGGTCTGATCAAGATTGCGCTCGGCCTTGTGATGGTCGCCGCAGAGAGCCTTCCAAAAGGCGGCAGCGTTACGTTCGACGCAAAGACCGACGCGGTGGTCGTCAGCGCCGACGGCGAAGGAGCTGCTTTGACCGGCCTGACCCTGGAGGCGCTGACCGGAAAGACCGACCCGCATGACGAGTTTACTGTCGTTCCAGCAACGGTCGGCATGAATGCGCAACGGTTCGATATGACCGTCGAGATCGCCCAGGAACGGCCGCCGGAAATGGTGGTTCGGTACTGAAACCAAACGGCCCGATCGAATATTTGTCTAAAGGGCCGGAAGTTAACCAGTTTTTTACGAGGTCGGTTCCAAGATGCCGGCCAGCATGTTGGAGAGGCCGGTCCGGCCCGCGGGAAAAAGGGGACTTCCCCATGGATGAATTGCTGAGCGAATTTCTGACCGAAACGTCGGAGAGCCTGTCCGAGCTTGATCTCGAACTGGTGAAATTGGAGCAGAACCCGAACGATCAGGGTCTGCTGTCCAACATCTTCCGGCTGGTTCACACGATCAAGGGAACGTGCGGGTTCCTGGGCCTGCCTCGACTCGAATCCGTCGCCCATGCGAGTGAGAACGTCCTCGGCAAGATCCGCGACAACGAGCTCGAAGTCACACCGGAGGCGATCAGCCTGGTGCTCGAATCCCTGGATTGCATCAAGGGGCTGCTCGCGACCCTCGAAGAGACCGAGGCCGAGCCCGAGGGCGCCGACGAAGATCTCATCAACCGCCTGAACGCGCTGGCTGCCGGCGAGACCGTCGCGTCCGCCCCGGCCGCAGAGCCCGAAATGGCCGAAGCCGCTGCCGAACCGGCGGAAGCCGAAGCGGAAGCCGAAGAGGCCGCCCCGGGTTCGGAGACGATCGGCACCCGTCCTGGCGAAGTCCCGCTCGACGAATTGGAGCGGATCTTCTAGGAGACCTCGGTCGAGCCGGAAACGGCCGACGTTCCCGCCGCTCAGCCGGAAACGGCGCCGGTGCCGGCTGCTGCCAGCACTCCGGCGGTCGCCAAGACCAGCACGCCGGCCGTCTCCGAAGAGACCCCGCGTGAGAGTCAGGTCGCCAACCAGTCGATCCGGGTCAATGTCGAGCTGCTCGCGAACCTGATGACGATGGTCAGCGAGTTGGTGCTGACCCGCAACCAGCTGCTGCAGATTGCGCGGCATGAGAAAGACAGCGAGTTCACCGTCCCGCTTCAGCGTCTGAGTCAGGTGACCTCCGAGCTGCAGGAAGGCGTCATGAAGACGCGGATGCAGCCGATCGGTAACGCCTGGTCGAAGCTGCCAAGGATCGTCCGCGATCTGGCCCACGAACTGGGTAAGAAGATCGATCTGGTCATGCACGGTGCCGACACCGAACTCGACCGTCAGGTCTTGGATCTGATCAAGGATCCACTGACCCATATGGTTCGGAACTCCGCCGATCACGGCGTCGAAGGTCCGCTGGACCGGGTCGCCGCCGGCAAGAAGGAGACCGGCCGGATCTCGCTGGACGCCTATCACGAGGGCGGTCACATCATCATCGAGATCGCGGATGACGGCAAAGGTCTCGACCCCGAGAAGATCAAGGCCAAGGCGGTCGCCAACGGCCTGGTTTCGGAATCCGAAGTCGAGACGCTGTCCGAACAGCAAATCCAGCAGTTCATCTTCCGCGCCGGGTTCTCGACGGCGCAGGCGGTCACCAGCGTGTCCGGCCGCGGTGTCGGCATCGACGTCGTCCGGACCAACATCGAGAAGATCGGCGGCACCATCGAACTTCAGTCGAAGTTCGGTCAGGGCTCCCGCTTCATCATCAAGATCCCGCTGACACTGGCCATCGTTTCGGCGCTGATCGTCGAAGGGTGCGGCGAGCGCTTCGCGATCCCGCAGCTCAGCGTGGTCGAACTGGTGCGGGCGTCGACCGAGAGCGAGCACCGGATCGAGCAGGTCCAGGGCACTCCGGTTCTGCGGCTGCGCAACCGGCTGTTGCCGTTGGTGTCGCTGGAGCGGATCCTGAACCTCGATCGCCAGGAAACCCAGGACGAGACCAAGGACAACGAGACCTTCATCGTCGTCACCCAGGTCGGAACCTACACGTTCAGTATCCTGGTGGACCGTGTGTTCGACACCGAGGAAATCGTCGTCAAACCGGTCGCTCCGATCCTGCGCCATATCGGCCTGTTCTCGGGCAACACCATCCTTGGTGACGGCAGTGTCATCATGATCCTGGATCCGAACGGCATCGCCCAGGCGACCGGCGAGATCTCGGTTGCCGACTCGTCCGCCGATCAGGAAGCCCTCGAGCATCGCCGCTCCTCCGACGAAGCGGTCTCGCTGCTGGTGTTCCGTGGCGGCGACGCCTCGCCGAAGGCGGTCCCGCTTTCGCTGGTCGCCCGCCTCGAAGAGATCGATCTTGCCGAGGTGGAATACTCCGAAGGCCGTCCGCTGGTTCAGTACCGGGGTCTGCTGATGCCGCTGGTTTCGATGGATCCGTCCATGACCCTCGGGACCGAAGGCCGTCAGCCGGTGCTGGTGTTCACCGACGCCGACCGGTCCATGGGCCTGATCGTCGACATCGTCGAAGACAAGATCAACGTCGAGGTCCGTCCGGAAGCACCGTCCCTTATGGGCAGCGCGGTGATCGCCGGCAAGGCGACCGACGTGATCGATGCCGGCTACTACCTGACCCAGGCGTTCGGCGACTGGTTCAAGCCGGATGCCCAGGAAGGTGGTCGCAGCACCAGCAGCCGCCGGGTTCTGGTCGTCGACGACAGCGCGTTCTTCCGCAATCTGCTGACCCCGCTGCTGACCGTTGCCGGCTACGACGTCGTGGCTGTCGAAGGCGGCGAGCAGGCGCTTGAATTGTGCGAGAAAGGCGCCAGTTTCGATGCGATTATCAGCGACATCGAAATGCCGGGCATGAACGGCTTCGAACTGGCCGAGAAGATCCGCTCCGACGAGCGTTGGTCGAACACCCCGATCGTCGCCCTGTCCTCGCGGACCTCCGCCGAGGATCTGGATCGGGGCCGCGAGGTCGGCTTTACCGACTATGTCGCCAAGCTGGACCGCGATGCCCTGCTTGAAACCCTGTCTGCCACCGTCGGCGCGTGACGGGACCTGAGGAGAGATCGATGAGCGATAACAATCTTCCCGCCACCGTCGAACAGCGCGGAAACCTGCCGGCGATGGCACATGCGGATATCGAACAGTTCGTGTCGATCAATATCGGCGAACAGACCTTCGGTATCCCGGTCATGCTGGTCCACGATGTCCTGGGCCCGCAGCGGATCACCCCGATCCCGCTGGCCCCGTCGGAGGTTGCCGGTTCCTTGAACCTGCGCGGTCGGATCGTAACGGCGATCCATGTCCGCCGGCGCCTCGGCCTGGACCCGTTGCCGCCCAAGGAGCAGACGATGAGCATCGTCGTCGAGCACCATGGTGAACTGTACAGTCTGATCGTCGACAGCGTCGGCGAGGTGCTGAACCTTGATGCCGCGGACTTCGAAGCTCATCCGCCGACCATGTCACCCCGGGTGCGGGAGGTTTCGGCCGGGATCTACCGGCTTTCGGACTCCCTGCTGGTTGTCCTCGACGTTTCTAACCTGCTCGACTTCGTGACTGCAGAGGCTGCATGATGAGCGTTGTCGCTCTCGACACGCGACTGAAGCATCTGGGGAAAGTTTCGATGAAGTCTTGCCTGGTCGTGGATAACTCGAAAGTTGTCCGGATGGTCGCTCGCCGCATTTTAGAAAAGCTCGAGTTCGAGATTGACGAGGCGGCGGATGGGCAGATCGCGCTCGACGCGTGTAAGGCCAAAATGCCGGATGGGATTCTGTTGGACTGGAACATGCCCGTCATGAACGGCATCGAGTTCCTGCGGGAACTTCGTGCAATGCCGGGCGGAGATGCGCCGATCGTCGTTTTCTGCACGACGGAGAACGACCTCTCGCACATCCAAGAAGCCATCATGACCGGTGCCAACGAGTACATCATGAAACCTTTCGACAGCGACATCATTGAGACCAAGTTCCAGCAAGTTGGACTTCTCTGATGGTGCTGACGTCGTCTCCTAAGCCGCCGAGGGCCAATGATCCCTACCGGGTGATGCTTGTGGACGATTCCGCGGTGATCCGCGGTCTTTTTACGCGCTCGCTCGAGACGGATCCCGAGGTCGAGATCGTTGCCTCCGTCGGCGATGGTCTGATGGCGGTCAATACCCTCGCCAAAGACAAGGGACGTGTGGAGGCGATCGTTCTCGACATCGAGATGCCGCGCATGGACGGGCTGACAGCCTTGCCGAAGCTGCTGGAAGTCGACCCCGACATTCCGGTGATCATGGCGTCGACCCTGACTGAGCGGAATGCCGATATCTCGTTGCAGGCTCTCGCTCTCGGGGCCAAGGACTACATCCCGAAGCCGACCAGCACCCGGGAACTCACCGGGGCCGAGGAATTCAAGCGCGAACTCCTGGAGAAGGTGAAGACCTTCGCCGGCGAGCGACGCCGGCAGGCCGGTGGTCGCGGCCCGTCCCGCGCCCAATTCTCGGCTGAGCGACGTCCGACGGCCGGCGGCACGCCCGCCCGCCCGGCGCCGCGCCCGGTAGCGGCCAGTAAGCCAGCGGTTTCCGGCCCGATCAGCCTGCGCCTGCAGGGCCGCCTTGCGCCTCAGGTTCTGGCGATCGGCAGTTCGACCGGTGGCCCGCAGGCGCTGTTCAAGGTGATTGGCGCTCTGCCGAAGACTCTGCGGATGCCGATCCTGCTGACTCAGCACATGCCGGCGACCTTCACGTCGATCCTGGCAGACCACATCAAGCGGTCGACAGGCTGGGACTGCGTTGAGGCGACCGACGGTATGCCGGTCACGCCAGGCCGGGTCCATCTGGCGCCGGGCGACTACCATATGGTCGTTGAACGTGCCGCCAACGGGATCGTGTTGCGGTTAAACCAGAACCCGCCGGTCAATTTCTGTCGGCCGGCGGTTGATCCGATGCTGCAGAGCGTGGTGAACGCGTGGGGCGGACATGCGCTGTGCGTCATTCTGACCGGCATGGGCCATGACGGCCGTGGCGGTGCCGAGGCGCTCGTCGAGGCGGGCGGCACGGTGATCGCACAGGATGAAGCCACCAGCGTTGTCTGGGGCATGCCTGGCGCCGTTGCCCGGGCTGGATTGTGTACGGCGGTGCTGCCGCTTGATGAGATCGCGCCCTGGATAGAGCGCCAGACGGTGAGGTGGGCGGCATGAATACGGCTGATTTTGATGTCATCGCGAAGATCCTGAAGGATCAGTCGGGCCTGATCGTCACAACCGAGAAAGCGTATCTGCTGGAGAATCGCCTGCAGCCGGTGGCCCGCAAATGGGGACTGGCCTCGCTCGACGCCCTGGCCGGCGCCTTGCGGACCAAGTCCGATCAGCGTCTTGTCAAAGACGTCGTCGACGCGATGACCACGAACGAGTCGCTGTTCTTCCGCGACATGAAGCCTTTCGACCAATTGCGCGATGTTCTGCTGCCGCAGCTCATGGAAGCCAGGGCCTCCAGCAAGCGGATCCGGATCTGGAGCGCAGCTTGCTCGAGCGGCCAGGAACCTTATTCGATCGGGATGATGCTGACCGAACTCGGTCCCAAGGTTGCGGGGTGGACTTTCGAGATCCTTGCCACCGACCTGTCGAGCGAGATCATCGCCAAGGCCAAGGCCGCTCAGTACTCGCAGTTCGAGGTCCAGCGCGGGCTGCCGATCCAGCTCCTCGTCAAGTACTTCACTCAGGACGGCGACCGCTGACGGATCAACGACAAGATCCGGTCGATGGTCAACTTCCGCGAATATAACCTGCTGGACCATCCGCGGTCGCTGGGGCAGTTCGACGTGGTGTTCTGCCGCAACGTGCTGATCTATTTCGACCAGCCGACCAAGGGCAAGGTCCTCGGCGGCATCGCCGATCAGATTGCGCCGGATGGCGGCCTCTATCTCGGCGGTGCCGAGACCGTGCTGGGCATCACCGACCGTTTCGAGCCGATTCCCGGCCAGCGGGGGGTGTATCGCCTGTCACAGAAAGGGTCGATGCGTGCCGCCGGCTGATGCCAGCGTGAGATTTCATCGCGGACACGACTGATCCGATACGACAATCGAAATGACGGTGGCGGGCCCGCCTGCCGCTGCTCGTGCTCGTGTCTGGCCGGGCGCGAACACGCCCGTATAAAGGAAATCGGCCCCTCAGAGAGGGGCCGTTTCTTTAGTATTTGGAAAGCGAAGTGGCGTGTCGGCCGGTCCGGGAGACGGACCCTTCAGGCAGCGGCGTCGTTTGCCTCGGCCGGATCGCGCAGCACGTAGCCACGGCCCCACACGGTTTCGATGTGGTTGTCGCCGCCGGTCGCGTTCGACAGCTTCTTGCGCAGCTTGCAGATGAAGACGTCGATGATCTTCAGCTCAGGCTCGTCCATGCCGTTGTAGAGATGGTTGAGGAACATCTCCTTGGTCAAGGTCGTGCCCTTGCGCAGCGACAGCAGCTCAAGGATGCCGTATTCCTTGCCGGTCAGATGGATCGGCTGGCCTTCGACTTCGACCGAACGGCTGTCCAGATTGACCACCAGCTTTCCGGTGGTGATCACCGACTCGCTGTGGCCCATGGAACGTCGGACGATGGCCTGGATACGGGCCACCAGTTCGCGGCGGTCGAAAGGCTTGGTCACATAGTCGTCCGCCCCGTAGCCGAGACCCTTGATCTTGGCATCCAGCTCGGACAGTCCCGAGAGAATCAGGATCGGTGTCTTCACGCGAGCCTGACGGACCTTTTTCAGGACCTCGTAGCCGTCCATATCGGGCAGCATGAGGTCGAGTAGGATAATATCGTAATCGTAGAGCTTGCCGATCTCGATGCCGTCCTCGCCCTGATCGGCGCGGTCGACCACCCAGCTTTCAGCAGACAACATCAACTCGATGCTGCGAGCCATCGCATCATCGTCTTCAACCAAAAGAACGCGCATCGTTCGCCTCCCGTAGGTCCCTGAAGCGACCCTAGGCCAAATGGTTTAAATGAAAGGTTAACGCGTGCAGGCCCGCTCGTTAACAGCGGAATGACGTGTTAGTATGAAAATCTCTGGTGTGACAAGGAGTTGGGCATGGCGACCCTGCTTAGGCACCTCGTAAGCGATGTTGAAAAAGTTCCTGAATTTAGGCTTTACGGCCGGGTCACCGCGGTTCTGGGCATGATGGTGGAGATTGGCGGCGTCGAACGGGCGCTGTCGATCGGCGACCGCTGCTTCGTTCAGGCGCGTGGCGGACGCTTCATCGCCTGCGAGGTCGTCGGGTTCCGTGACGGCCGCGCGTTGGCCATGCCGTTCGGTCCGCTCGAAGGGGTCGGTATCGGGTCGCGCGCCCAGATCTCTGACGCCGAGCCCGTCATTTACCCGGACGAGGCCTGGCTCGGTCGCGTTGTCGACGCAATGGGGCGGGCGGTCGATGGTAAGGGGCCGTTGGTCGAGGGACCGCAGGGCTATTCCTTGCGCAACCAGCCGCCGCCGGCGCACCGCCGCCAGCGGGTCGGGGCCAAGCTCGATGTCGGGGTGCGGGCGATCAACCAGTTCATCTCGATCTGCCGTGGCCAGCGGATGGGCATCTTCGCCGGGTCCGGCGTCGGCAAGTCAGTCCTGATGGCGATGCTGGCCAAGTTCGCCAGTGCCGATGTCTTCGTCATCGGCCTGATCGGCGAGCGCGGGCGAGAGGTCCAGGAGTTCATCCAGGACTACCTGGGCGACGACGGCATGCGCCGATCGGTGGTGGTTGTCGCAACTTCCGACGAGAGCCCGCTGATGCGCCGTCAGGCCGCCTACCAGACCCTGGCGATCGCGGAGTACTTCCGGGACAGCGGCCGCCAGGTCCTGTGCATGATGGACAGCGTCACCCGCTTTGCGATGGCCCAGCGCGAGATCGGACTGGCGACCGGCGAACCCCCGGCCTCCAAGGGCTACACGCCGACGGTGTTCGCGGAACTGCCGCGGTTGCTGGAACGGGCCGGACCCGGCGAGGGCGAGGGGGCGATCACCGGCCTGTTCAGCGTCCTGGTCGAGGGCGATGACCACAACGAACCGATATCGGATGCGGTCCGCGGGATCCTGGACGGGCATATCGTGCTGGAGCGCGCGATCGCCGACCGCGGGCGTTATCCCTCGATCAACATCCTGCGTTCAGTGTCGCGAATGCTGCCGGACTGCAACACCGACGATGAGAACGCCCTGATTCGCCGGGCGAGAGCGCTGATGGCAACCTACGAGGATATGGCCGACATGATCCGCCTCGGGGCCTACCGGCGCGGCAGCGATCCCCAGGTCGATGAGGCGATCCGGTATCACGATGCCCTGGAGACCTTCCTTGGCCAGGACAAGGACGATCGGGCCGATCTGATGGAGGGGTACGGTCAACTGGCCGAGATCCTCGGCGCCGCCGAAGCATCCGAGCCCGAAGAGGCCGAGGCGACCTGAAAGCTAAGCGATGCGGCCGTTCGATACCCTGATCCGACTGTCGGAGAACGACCTCGACGATAAGCGCAAGAATCTCGCCGCGCTCGAGGATGTCCTGTCCCGGGCGGTCGCCAGACGGGAAGCCCTGGACGAGGAACTGGCCCAGGAACAGCGCATCGCAGCTGAGGACCCGGCCGCCGCCCGCCTCTACGGGAGCTATGCCGAACGGGTGATCGAGCGCCGCGAACAGGCCGACGCTGCGCTCGCCGAGGCGACGCGGGCGGTGGAGGAAGCGCGCGAGATCGTGCGGGAAGCCTTCGCCGAGCTTCGACGCTATGAATTGGCCCACGAGCAGCGGCTGGAGAAGCTGCGCCGCGAGCAGGCTGCCAAGGAACAGGTCGAACTCGACGAGATCGCCGGCAACCTGCTGCGCAGCGAGGACGACCGCCTATAGTCGGTGCGGCGCCAGAGCAGCCTTTTAATCCTCCACCAGTTCTGCCAACCGCGTCACGATCCGATCGGGACTGGCGGTTGCGCCGGCCGGCAGGCCGTGGCCCGTTGGATCGCGCCAGATCGCGTAGAAGCCGAGGCGTTGCGGGACCGTCACTTTCCATTCCAGGTTATCGCCGATGATCCAGGTCTCCGCGACCGAGGTTCCGAGTGCGTCCAGGGCGTGGGCATAGGCCTGTTCCTCAGGCTTGCCGAAGCCGACCTCGCCTTCGATCTGAACATGGTCGAAGTGCCGGGCAAGATCGAAGCGGTCGACCTTCGATCGCTGCTCTTCGGCATTGCCGTTGGTGATCAGGCCGAGCACGACGCCCCGTGCCCGCAGTTCCAGAAGCGTGTCCACCGCATCGGGGAACAGTCTGGTATCGCGGGTGCGCTGGACCGTGAAGTGAGCCGCGATCCGGTCCACCAGATCGTCGTCAACGGCGCGGCCGAGGCCTTCGAAAGCCTCGGAGACGATCCGCTGCCTGGCATTGACGATGTCCATGCGGCCTTGCTTGTGGCGCGCCGGATCGGACCAGAACCACTTGGCTGCGCTGTGGATGGCGGCGGCGATGGCCGGAACGTCGAAATCACCGGGCCGCCCATCCAGGGTGTCGAGGGCGCGGGTCCAGGCCTCGCGCGAGTGCAGATGGGCCGAGATCAGCGTGTCGTCCAGGTCGAACAGAATGGCGGTCGGCAGGGCCATGGGATGCGTCCAGAGGTTTGTGCGGAGGTGGTGCGATCAGGCGAACAGGGAAGCCGTGTCTCCGGCATCGCCTGCCGCAAGCTCGGCAACGGGCAGGGGCGGCAGCACCGGCGTCGCCCGGAAGGAGAGCCGTCCGGTGATTCCGGTGCGGTCCAATGTATCGTCGAAAAGTGCCGCGATGTCATGGCGCATCACCGGCGGCAACGGCCGGGTTGTCCGGATCAGCAGGTCCACGAGATCGCCGCGCACGATCCCGTCGAGTCTGAAGGGGCCGAGTTCCGACAGGTCCAGGTCCACCAGGAAAGCGGTCCCGTCCTGGTTGCCGTCTCGGCCGTCGCCTTCGCGCCGGCGGCGACGGGTCAGCAGGCGGATCGGGCGCCGTTCGTCGCCGACCACGGGAATCAGATAGGCCCGCCATCCGGATTCATTCGGCTCGGCGGCCCGCTGCAGCGTCTGAAAGTCCTCGGCCAGGGTCGATAGAAGGCCGCCTCGCCCGGCGGCCTCCAGGGCGCGGGTCGCATCCTGGCCGAACCAGGAGCGCAGGTCGCCGCCCTTGAGGGCGGTCATAAAGAACAGCATGGCCGCGGTCAGCTGGGGGTTCGGGCGGACCAGGGCCTGGGTGATCTGAGCCGCCGCCTGAGGGCCGATTGCTTCCTGCAGTGCCCGCACCGCGCCATCCAGCGCCGGCCATTCGCGCGCCAGTACCGTGAGCGGCGCTGCGCGCTCGGCGGTCGGAAGCTCTCCGACACGGCTGGCGAGCACGTCGAGGGCGACCCGGTCGCCGATCCGCAACTCGCTGGCGGCGTCGACCGCCAGATGCCCGAAGGGGGTGGCAATGACCGGGCGTCCCGATTGACTGATGCCGGCAACCGTACCGTTCAGCACAGCGGTGGTTCCGGCGTTCTGCGGGTTGTTGGGCTGCGCGCCGACGAACCGCGCCGCTTCTCCACCGGTCGCAAGCACCCGGACGGTGACCACTGCCCCGATGGGCAATTGCGGGCCGGTACCGCCACCCGCGCCGGCTGTCGGACCGGCCACGGCGGCGAGGCCGGCGCCGGCCAGCACCGTTGTCGCGCCCGCCGGGCCAGTTGCCGGAATGACGCCTGGCGTCGCTGGTGTGGACGCCGCCTGGGTGGCGGAAGCAGCGGGCGTGCCCGATGGCGGCGGTGGGGATGCCGGCCGTGCCGCGGGCGTTCCGGTCCCGGTCTGCGTCGGTGTCTCCGGCCGGCCGGTCAGCTGCAGCGCGGATCGGTACGCCGACTGTGCGGTCTGCGGATTGGTCGCTGGCGGTGATGCGGGCGGCTGGGTTGTCGGCTGGGGTGGCGGCTGGGTCTGTGCAGCGGGCGAAGTACCGGAACCGCTGGCAGGCGCGGGCGCTGGTCCGGCGTTGGTTGGGGACTGTGACACGGCAGGGGTCGCGGGACCCGGTGTTGGCGCCGTCGGTACAGCGCCCTGACCCGCGACGCTCGGGGTTGGCGCACCCTGGACCTGGGGCGCCGGCCCCGCTCCTGGGAGCGCTCCGGGCGCCGGCGTCGCGCCAGGGACCGCCGCGGGGGTTGCGGCAGATGCGGCGGCGGGTGCGGCGGCTGGTGCGGTGGCTGGGGAGGCAGGCGAGGGCCCGGGAACTGAAACCGCCTGAACGATACGCCCGACCGTCAGCGGAACCGTTGGAGGGGGCACACTGGTGCCCGTCGCCACGGCTGGTGCGGACCCGGACGGCGTGGCCGCTGGCGGCGCGGTCTGCGGCGCGCGAACGGTCAACACCAGTTGGGGCGGTGTCGCCGCCGGATTGCGCACCTCCACGCTGACACGGGTGCCAACCTGCAGGCTTTCGGCGACCTGGGCGCGTGAGACGGTCAGTCTGACATTGCCCTGAGCTGTCCGCACCGTAACGCTGCCATCTGTGTTGCGGGCCACCGCTTCACCCTCGACCCGGGTGCCCACAGGCGCGCGCGCCAGATCGGGTGGCAGGGCGCGTTCGGCGACGGCCGGCGAACTGACCTGGGCGCCGCCGGTCTGCGCTCCGGCCTGCTGTCCGGCCTGCGCCTGTCCTGGTTGAGAGGGCCCCGCTTGAGAGGCCCCCGTTTGAGAGGGCGGTGATCCGGCGGGTCCGCCGGCGGTGTTCGATGTCGTGGGGGTGGGTGTCGGTTGGGCGGGCGCTCCGGCCGATCCTGCCGGTGGCCGGGGAGGCGGTGCCGCAGCCCCGTCGCTCATGCCTCTTCGCGCGAACGCATCAGTTCGTCGGCGATGCGCTCCACATCCTTCGCGGCGTCCGATCCGGGAGAGCGGGTCAGCAGCGGGGTCTGGTTGCGGATCGCCTCGGCGACCTTGCGGTCTCGTCGGACAATGCCGGCGAGCGGTGGCGTGACGCTCAGGAAACTCTCGCAGGCTTTACGAAGCGTCTCGTAGGTCCGCAGACCCTCTCCGCGACTCTCGGCAGCGTTCACGACCACCCTCATATCGGCGCTGGTATCGGCGCCGAGGACGACCTTGATGAAGGCATAGGCGTCGGTCAGTGACGTGGGTTCCGGTGTGGTCACGACCAGACACGTGCCGGCCCGAGCCGCCAGCATGCGGACCGTGCGGTCAAGACCGGCTCCCAAATCCATTACGACGCCGTCATAGGCAGCACACAGCCGAACCAGGTCGGTGCCCAAGCCGGCCAGACGGTTCGACGGCAACTGGGCCAGATTGCCCGAGCCCGACCGCCCGGCGATGATGTCGAAGCCACCATCGTCATAGCGAACCTTCGCCTGCGACAGCGTCAGTCGTCCTGATAGCACGCCGCCCAGATCGCGTTGCGGCATCAGGCCGAGCTGGATATCCACGTTCGCCAGGCCCAGATCGGCGTCGAACAGCATGACCTTGTGCTGCATCCGCGACAGGGCGTGGCAGAGCGTCACCGAGAACCAGGTCTTGCCGACACCGCCCTTGCCCGATGCAACCGCGATCAGGTTGTCGGCTTTGGGGAGTTTGCTACCCGAAGCAGCCGGAGCGTCTGTAGGAGCCATAACAGGTCCTTTCGGGGGCGTCATTCAGCCGCCTCTTCGCGAGTTGAGTGAGAATTAGGAAGCAAGAGTCGCGCCAAAGATACCGGGTTCAGTGGTCCAAGCCCGTCGGCGACGCTGGCACCGATGCCGACCTCGGCAAAGGTGAAGCGGCCGGCATCGACGGCGGCGAGCACGCTCCCCAGGCGTTTGGCGATATCCAGACGCGTGGCAATCAGCCGGCGGGCGCCGATCCGGGCATAGGCCTTCGCCTGATCGATGGCATCGAGCGGATCGCTGCCGGCCGCCATCACCAGGACGATCTCCGCGTCGATGTCCTTGAGCAGGTTGCGCTGGGCCGCCAGGTCGTCCTCGTCGAAGGGGTTGCCGCCGGCGCAGTCGATCAACGTCAACGCGGCGTTGGCCCCGCCGTTGACTGCGTCGCGCAGTTCCTCGGCGGTTCCGGCGGACTGCAGGTCGACCTTCAGCAGCCGCGTGAAGGCCGCGAGCTGTTCAAAGCCGCCGGCTCGCACCGTGTCGGTGGTAATGACGTTGAGCCGTTCCTTCTTCATCACGTGTCGGGTGGCAAGCTTCGCCGTGGTGACGGTCTTGCCGGCGCCCGGCAATCCGACCAGGACGATCGGGCGCGTCCCGGAAACCGGCAGTGGCTGGAAGCGGAAATGCTGATCGAGGGCTCCGGCCAGCGCGAGCTTGGCATCATCGGCGTCCAGCGCCGCCGCGATCCGGGTCAGTTTGTCGGAAAGTTCGGCCGGCACGTTGTGATGGGAGAGGGCTTCGACGATTTCATCGATCGGATCGATCTGGTCGTCGTCGTATTCCCAGGCATCGTCCTCTTCGAGGGTCTCGATCGCGGCGGTTAGGCGCACACCGAGTCCAGATTCTCCCTTCTGGGTGGACACGATGATCGCATCCGGACCCAGATGGGTTTTGACCAGTTGCATGGCCTCGTTCATCGACGGAGCGGTAAACGTCTTAAGCCGCATGCTCTAACCGGTGCTCCGAATCCGCGACGATCGTCATTCTCCCACCAACCTAGATCTGACCCAGCGTGCGGATCTTCGCCTTCGGGTGAACCTCGTTCTGCGACATTATCACGGTCTGCGGCCGGAACCGCTCGATGATTGAACGCACATAGGGCCGGATTGCAGGCGATGTCAGCAAGGCCGGCTGTTCGCCCATAGCGGTGTACTTGTCGAACTGGTGGCGCACGTTGGTGATGAACTGCTGCAACTGGCTCGGCGGCATCGAGAGCTGGCGGTCGTCGCCGGTCCCGATCAGGGACTCAATGAACGCCTGTTCCCACTCGGGCGACAGTGAAACCAGGGGAATCACTCCGTCCGGCCCGGCCTGTGCCTCGCTGATCTGGCGCGCCAGGCGCGAGCGCACATGTTCGGTGATGGTGGAGACGTTGCGGCTGTAGCCGGCCGCTTCGCCCACACCCTCGAGGATGGTCGGCAGGTCGCGGATCGATACCCGCTCGGTCAGCAGGCTCTGCAGAACCCGCTGCAGGCCTCCGAGCGAGATCTGGCTCGGGATAATGTCGGCGACCAGTTTCTGGTGGGTGTCGGCCAACTCGTCCAGCAGCTTCTGAGTCTCGCCATAGGACAGCAGTTCGGACATGTGGTCGCGGATGGTCTCCGTGAGGTGGGTCGTGATCACGGTGGCTGGATCGACCACCGTGTAGCCCTTGAACAGGGCCTCTTCACGGTGCTCCGGCGCGACCCACATGGCCGGCAGGCCGAAGGTTGGCTCGCGTGTCGCCGTTCCAGGCAGATCGATCTGTCCGCCGCTCGGGTCCATGACGAGCTGGCGGTTGGGCCGGAGCTCGCCGTCACCGACCTGGATCTCCTTGATCCGGATGACATAGGCGTTGGCGCCGAGCTGCAGGTTATCCTGGATCCGCACCTGCGGCATGATGAAGCCGCTTTCCGCCGCCAACTGACGGCGCAGCGCCTTGATCTGTTCCGTCAACCGGTGACCGTCGGTGGCATCGTTGATCAGCGGCAGCAAACCGTAGCCGAGCTCAAGGCGGATCAGGTCAATGTGCAGCGCCGAGGAGATCGGCTCTTCGGGCGGGGGCGCCGCGGCCTCCAGTTCGGCGGCCTCGACCTCCTGACGGGCGGCGGTTTCGCCTTGCCGCCACAGGAGATACGCGCCGCCGCCGGTCACCGTGGCGATCAGCAGGAACGGCACGGACGGGATGCCCGGCAGCGTCGACATGATCACCATCACCGTGGCGCTGAGCGCCAGCGCTTTCGGATAGCCGCCGAGCTGGCCGAACACGGCTTTGTCGGTCGAGCCTTCGGTTCCGCCCTTGGTGACCAGCATGCCGGCGGCGGTGGAGACGATCAGCGCCGGGATCTGGGTGACCAGCCCGTCGCCGACGGTCAGCACGGTATAGGTGCTTGCCGCGTCAGAGAAACTCAGGTCGTTCTGGGCCATGCCGATGATCATGCCGCCGATCACGTTGATGACGGTGATCAGCAAGCCGGCAATGGCGTCACCGCGCACAAACTTGGAGGCGCCATCCATCGAGCCGAAGAAGCTGCTTTCGTTGGTCAGTTCCTCGCGTCGGGTCCGGGCCTCGTCCTCGCTGATCAAGCCGCTGGACAGATCGGCGTCGATAGCCATCTGCTTGCCGGGCATGGCGTCCAGACTGAAGCGCGCGGATACTTCGGCGATCCGTCCCGATCCCTTGGTGATCACGATGAAGTTCACCAGCACGAGGATCGCGAACACGATGACACCGATCACCGGGTTGCCCGACATCATGAAATTGCCGAAGGCTTCGATCACCTGACCCGCGGCATCGGTTCCGGTGTGGCCTTCGCCCAGGATCAGACGTGTCGATGCCAGGTTCAGCGCCAGGCGCAACATGGTGGCGATCAGCAGAACCGTGGGAAACGCACTGAACTGAAGCGGTTTCTCGATGAACAGCACGGTCATCAGGATCAGGACCGAGAACACCAGGCTGATGGCCAGACTGAAGTCCAGCAGCCAGGTGGGCATTGGCAGGATCAGAACCGACAGAATGGCGATCACGCCGATGGCGAGCATGAGGTCGCCGCGGCGGGCCGCCTCTGACAGGTTCGTCAGGGTCGGAAACGAAAAGCCTCCGCCATCGCCGCCGCCGGCGTTCTGACCGGAAGTGTCCGTCATGGCTCAGTCGACCGCATCGTTGCCCCGGTCTCCCCCCGTCAACCCATCACCCGGTCGGATTCTCCAGGTGCCGGGACGTCGTAGCCTTCCTCGGCATACTGCTTGACCCTGTTGCGCAGGGTCCGGATCGAGATGCCCAGGATGTTCGCGGCGTGCGTCCGATTGCCGAGACAGTGCGCCAGCGTGTCGATGATGAGATGCCGCTCGACATCGGCGACCGTGCGACCGACGAGGTTGCCGCCCTCGGCCTCGGCCGATGCGCCGGCGGGCGCCGCGGTCGGGACAGGGGGTGCGGCAGGCGCTGGGTCCGCAGGCGCAGGTGACGGTGCCTGTGGCACTGGCGCCGGCGATGCCGCGCGCGCCGCTTCGCCGGCAAACGCCGGCGTCGGTGAGGCGGGCGCCAGCCCTTCGCCGGTCAGGACGATCGCGTCGATGTCGATGGCGTCACCATGGGCCAGCAGAACCGCCCGGTGGAGGGTGTTTTCCAGTTCCCGCACGTTGCCGCGCCAGGCATGGCTCTCCAGGCGCGACAGCGCGGCTTCGGTCAGTTCGCGAGCGGGCAATCCGTTGGCCTCGGCATACTTCTTCGCGAAATGGCTGGCCAGTGCCCGGATGTCCCCGGGGCGATCGCGCAGCGCGGGAAGCTGGAGATTGAACACATTGAGCCGGAAATACAGATCCTCGCGGAAATGTCCGTCCTGGACATGGCGTTCCAGGTCCCGGTTCGATGTCGCCACCAGCCGGATGTCGACCTTGACAGGCTGGCTGCCGCCGACGCGGTCGATCTCCCGCTCCTGGATCGCGCGCAGCAGTTTGGCCTGCAGGCGGATATCCATCTCGCTGATCTCGTCGAGCAGCAGGGTTCCGCCGTTGGCCTCTTCGAACTTACCGATCCGCCGCGCCACCGCGCCGGTGAACGCGCCCTTTTCGTGGCCGAACAGTTCGGATTCCAACAGGTTGTCCGGGATTGCGGCACAGTTGACCGAGACGAATTTCTCGTTCACTCGCCTGGACTTGGAGTGAACGTAGCGGGCCAGAACCTCCTTACCGGTTCCCGATTCACCGGTGATCAGGACGCTGGCATCGGACGGTGCGATCTGATCAGCCAGTTTGAGGACACCGGCCATGATCGGATCCCGGAAGATCACGGATGTCTGTTCCTCGGCGACGGCGGCCAGCACGGCTGCAATCAACTCTGCGTCCGGCGGCAACGGGATGTACTCCTTGGCCCCGGCGCGAATGGCGGCGACCGCCGTGTCGGGGTCGGACTGCACGCCGCAGGCGACAATCGGCGTGTTGATCCGCTCCTGCTTCATCTGCTTCAGCATCTTGGCGACGGGCTGGCGCACGTCGACCATGGCGAGGTCGGCACCCGGTCCCTCGCGCAGGATCTTCAGGCCGGCTTCGATGTCGTCGACATGGCTGACCTTGGCACCGCGCTGAAGCGCGATCTGCCCAGCCGCACTGATGTGACCTTCCAGGGTTCCGACGATCAAAAGACGCATTCGGTCGCTCCGCTCGCTTGGGTCACGGGTAGAAGTTCATGCGCTGCGACGGCGGCAGCACGGTGTTCAACATGGTTTCGAGCTGGCGCGGGTTCTCCTGACGAGCGACCGAGACAGCGGCGACCGTGTAGACTTGCTGGATGAGGCGTTCGTCGGCGGCGTTGCGGTCGATCTTCGCGGCGATCGGGACGAACACCATGTAGGCCATGACGGCGCCATAGAACGTGGTCAGGAGCGCCACGGCCATGGCCGGACCGATCGAAGCGGGATCATTCAGGGTGGCCAGCATCTGGATCAGGCCGACCAGGGTCCCGATTAGGCCCATGGAAGGTGCCACCTCCGCGGCCCGGCGCAGCACGTACGCCGAGCGCGTCGCACGCTCCAGTGTCGCCTCGATCTCGGTATTGAGCACCGTGTCGATCTGTTCCGGGCTCGCGCCGTCGACGGCCATAGCCACGGCGCGTTGCAGGAAGCGCTCGGCCGAAAGCTGAGGCAACACGGCGTCCAATGCCAGGATGCCGTTGCGCCGGGCGATTTCGGCCAGATTCATCGCGCGCTCGCAGGCCCGCCGGCTTTTCCGTTCGGGCGGGAAGAGCGTGCGGAAAAACAGTGGCACGGCGCTCAAGACCTCGGTGATGGAGAACGAAACCATGGTCACCGCGATCGTCCCGATGAAAACGATCAAGACACTCGGCACGTTCCAGAAAGACGCCAGCGAGCCGCCCCAGACCATCGCGGTGACGATCAGGGCAAAGCCCCCCGCCAGCCCCAGGAACAGGGCTCCGTCGACCGTGGTTCCCGTCGAGGGTACGGCATAGGAAACGGACGTCTCGCCGGATTGTGGCGCGGCCCGTGACGCGACGAAGTTCGCATCCGCCATTCGTTGTTCTCCGCCCTAGAAGGCCTTGCGGACTAGGCCGGTCGGTCGGCCTTGATGATCTCGGTCATCGTGACGCCGAGACGCTCGTCCACGATCACCACCTCGCCGCGGGCGACCAGACGGTTGTTGACATAGATGTCGATGGCCTCGCCGACCTTGCGGTCCAGTTCCACAACGGCGCCACGACCGAGTTTGAGGAGCTGGCTGACCTGCATGCTGGTCTTTCCGAGGACGGCCGAGACCTGCACGGGGATGTCGTAGACCGCCTCCAGCTCCCGGGCCGTGATCTGGCCCTTGCCATCGTCGGCGAGCATCTCCTCCGGCTCGTCCGCAGTGTCTTCAGCCATGGCGGCGGCCATGTCTGTTTCGTCGAGATCGTCAAGATTGAGGTCTTCATCGGACATTGCGTCCTCCTCTTAGACGGGGGTCTGTTGCGGGTCCGCCGGATCGTCGGCGGCTCCGTCCGGACTGGCCGGATCCAATTCGGTTTCAGCGCCGGGGTCGGGCGTGGCCTCGGTGTCTGGTTCGTCGGCCGCGTTCATTGTCTGCGGCTCTCTGTCCGCTTCGGGTTCCGGCACGGCCTGGGCGGCCACATCCTCCACCGTATCCTCTGTTAGATCGTCCGCCGTATCCTCCAGCGCGTCCAGCGACGCGCTTCCTGCAGCATCCTCCGCAGCCTCTTCGACCGCGTGCTCTGCGGTATCCTCGGCCGCATCCTCCGATGCGAGCTCGGGAGCGGGATCGACGAGCGTTTCTTCGGTTGGCGGTTCTTCGACCGGCTCTGCGTCAGGACCCTGCGCTTGATCCTCCAGCGTCTCCTGGTCCGGTTCCGTCGCCGGTTCGGCGCGTGTTCTGGTCGGTTGACCTGCGAGGCCCCGGTTGACGATCTCGTCAATCTGCGACCAGACATCGTCGAGCGAGCGCTCGACGGCACCGGCCTGCCAGGAGATGCGGCAATCGTCCAATGGCAGCTCCGGGTCGCCGACCAGGACGACCTGACCTTCGTAGCCGACCCGCGACGCCATCAGATTGACTTTGTCCTTCAGCGGATCGTCGAGCTCCTGGGCGACCCGAATCATCACCTTCGGCTGTTCGGTGAGGAAGCCGAAGGCCTCGCGGATGACATGCTCGACCTCCGGCAGTTCCAGTTCACGGGTGATCTCCGGTGCCAGCTTTCGCATCACCGTGGTCGCCAGCCGGACGGCGTCCGCCTCCATCTCGCGGACCCAGTTTTCATGTTGCTCAAAGACTTTCGGCAGGCGCGCGAAGACGGTATCGAGGGTTCGGGCAATCTGCTGCTCGATGCCGGCAATGGCGTCGTCCATGCCTTCCTGTCGGCCCTGGGCATGGGCCTGGGCCTTGGCGGCCTCAAACTCCTCCAGCGTGAAGGTCGGGGGCCGGTTTGCCTCTTCCTCCTCGGCGGCGCGGATCCGGGCCTCTTCATCGGCCTGGCGCGCTTCGTCGGCGCCGTCGTCGAAACTGAACTCGAAGAGGAATGGTTTAGGCCTGACCATACGAACGCGCTCCCCCACTTCACCGGCCGTCTAGGCCATGCGCCATCCTGGACTTCGCCGTGATCCCGGGAACCGGGCCGGCGGACCTCATGACGGCGACGCTTCCTGATACATCCAGTTGCGGATGATCGCGATGGCCTCTTCCGGGTGCTTGTCGACAATCTCGCCGATCTTGCGCAGGGACGAGGCGCGGACTCGGCCTTCGACCTGATTGATGTCGATCATCTGGTCGAGCAGGCTTTCCTCGGCGTCTTCCTCGCCTTCGAGCAACTCCGCCATGTCGGCTGTCGCGCCCGGCCCGGCGAGCTGTGCCAGCTCACCACCGCCGGCCATCAGCGCGCCGCCACCGCCGCCGCCGGCGGCCAACGTGGTCGGCATGCTCTCGAACAGCCGGGTCAGCACCGGACGGACCACCAGCAGGATCACCAGAAGACCGACAACGGCGAGGACCAGGACCTCGGCAAGCTGCAGCAACTCTTCCTTGGAGATACCGAACAGCAGGGCACCGTCGTCGAGATCGCCCGGTTCGAGATTGACGAACTCCATGTTGACGACTTCAACGACGTCGCCGCGATCGGAGTCGAACCCGATGGCCGATTTGACCAGGGTCTCGATCTGTTCGAGCTGCTCGGTCGTGCGCGGCTGGTAGACCCGGTCTCCATCCTCGTTGCGGATGTAATTGCCGTCGACCAGGACGGCGACGGACAGCCGCTGGATTTCGCCGGATTCCTTTACGGTTTCGATCACGCGCCGGGAGATCTCGAAGTTCGTCGTCTCCTCGGTACGGCTTTCCTGACGGTTGGCCGAGGTCGTGGAGCCGCCACCGCCATCAGCCTCCGCTTCAGGCAGATTGTTTTCGACCGAGACGGTGTTCTCGCCCGCACTCTCCGACTCATTCACGGTTTCTTCGATCGCCTGGGTAGAGCGAGCAACCACCGTGTCCGGATCATAGATCTCCGCGCTTTCGACGCGCCGGTCGTAGTTCACCTCGGCGGTCACTTCGGCGCGCACGCGACCGAGCCCGACCGTTCGTTCGACCAGTTCCTCGACCGATCGGCGTAAGCGGTTCTCGAAGGCGGTCCGCATCTCCTCGGTGTTCTGGATCGCCAGTGCGGCCTGGCCCTCTTCTCCGAAGCCGCGGGCCAGCAGTTGTCCGCGGTCGTCCAGGATCGACACGCCTTCCGGCGTCAGCTGCGGCACGGCGGCCGCCACCAGATGCTGGATCGAGAGGATCTGTTCCTTGCCGGGCCGCTGGGCGCCAACCAACTGCAGGACGATCGATGCGCTCGGCTCCTGCTGTTCGCGCGAGAACAGCTCGCGGCGCGGCAGTACCAGGTGGACCCGCGCGCCCCGGACGTTGCGGATCGAGGAGATCGTCCGCGACAGCTCGCCTTCGAGAGCCCGAACCAGGTTGACGTTCTGGACGAAATTCGTGGTGCCCAGGCCCTGGCTCTGATCGAAGATCTCGTATCCCATTGAACCGCCACCTGGCAGCCCCTGTTCGGCGAGGCTGACGCGCAGGTTCAGGACGTTGTCGGACGGGACGAAAACCTGTGTTCCGCCGGCCTTCAACTGAAACGGTACGTTGCGGGTCTCAAGCTCGCGGACGATGGCGCCGCTATCCGCCGGATCCAGATCGGCGTACAGCAGCGACATGCTGCCGGTCGACAAGCGCGATACCAGAAAGATGAAAAAGCTGATGACGGCGATCGCGGTCCCGACAAGGGCGGCCAGTCGAACCGGCCTGAGATTGCGGATCAGGTCTGCGAATGGGTTCATCTCGATCTACCCCCACGGACGGGCCCAACGTGCGGAGCCGGTTTTCTTTGTTATTTTTTCTAAAATTTTATACAAAATTGAGAAGACGATGTCCAGGATCAAATGGGCAATTTTTCTCTACCCAAGCTATCATTCTTATCTGTAAAAGTTAACAGTGAATTAGCGGAGATCGTTTGAGTCGATGCTGAACACGAAATGGGCGTTGAGGGAGATTGTGTCTCATGGCCCGTAGAGCCGATCGGCCGTTGACGGGGAAGGTCCCTCTGTGGGCTGACCCCCGGAATCCGAACACCCACCGGCACGCCCAGATGGTGCGGGCTGGGATCGCGGCATACGAGGCGGGCGAGATCGAGAAAGCCAAAACGCTGTTCCGCGCCGTGCTGGACGAGAACATCGAACATCCCGACGCCCTGATGGGGATGGGCGTGGTCGCGCGTGCCATGAAACAGCACCAGACGGCAGCGGAACTGTTGCGCCGGTCGGTCGGCATCAACCCGAAATCGGCGATCGCCTGGTCCAACCTCGCCAACGCGCTGCAGGACCTTGATCTGTGGGATGATGCGGTCCGGGCCAACGAGGAGGCGGTCAAACTGATGCCGAACCACCCGGGGGTTCGGCAGAACCTGGGGAGCGTGCTCAACCAGGTGGACCGTCCCTACCAGGCGTTGCCGCATTTCCGAGAAGCCTTGAAAGCCGGCGGCAATCAGCTGGATACCGTGATCAACTTCGGAACGGTGCTGTCCCGGGTCGGCGAGTACGGTGCGGCCGATCGCCAGTTCAAGCGGGCCCTGAAGCAGGCGCCGGACAACCCCGTCGCCAACTACCACTACGCTATGGATCAGCTGTGGCTGGGCCATTGGAGCGTCGGATGGCCGCTCCACGAGTGGCGCTATCTGTCGGCAACCTATGCCAGTTCGCTGCGGCCGATACCCGTGTCGCGTGATCTGCCGGAAGACCTGACCGGCAAGACCGTGTTTCTGTTTCGCGAGCAGGGCATCGGTGACGAGCTGCGCTTTGCGACCATGGTCCCCGATGTGCTGACCCGGGGCGGCGATATCACGCTTGAGTGCTCGGCCAAGCTGATGCCGCTGTTCAAGCGGTCCTTTCCCGGCGTTCGGCTGGTCGAGGCACGCTATCAACCTGCGGATCGGGGCGAGGAAACTTTCGACATCGCTCTGCCGACCGGGAGCCTCGGACAATTCGTCAGAATGGAAAAGAGCGCGTTTCCCCGCGACCACCGGCTTCTCACCACCGATCCCGAGCGGGTGGCCGACTTCACGCGCCGGCTGGCCGAAATGGGGCCGGAGTTTACCGTTGGGATCAGCTGGCGCAGCGGGATGCGGGGCCGGTTGCGCTCGGATGTCTATGCCGAGATCGAGGACCTGGCGCCGCTGTTCAGGCTGAAGGGCGTGCGGTTCATCAACCTGCAGTACGACGATAGCCGGGAAGAGATCGAGATCGCCCGCCGCAAGTTCGGTATCGATATTCAGGTGTTCGAGGATCTCGACCTGTTCGACGACATCGACGGCTCTGCGGCACTATCCGAGGCTCTGGACTGCGTGGTGAGCGCCAATACATCGGTTGCGCAGATCGCCGGTACGGTTATGGCGCCGACGATCGAGTTCCACGGTCGACCGCTGGCGAAAGGCTATTTCATTGACGGAGCCGATCCCTGGTTTCCGTCCGTCATCCCCGTCGGCAAACGGATCAATGAGCCGTGGAGCGGTCTGATGAAACGAATTGCGCGCATGGTTGAGCAGCGCGCAAAGGACAAGCGCGCCGCATCTTGAGAAAGTCAGCGCTTGCGGTACTGCTGCAGGCGAGTCGCGCGCAGGCCCCGCACACCGTGGCTGTCGATCAGCCGCTGCCAGGATGCCAGTTCTTCCTCGGTCAGGCTCCAGCGCTCGCACGCTTCGTCAACGGTCAGCATGCGGCCGCGAACGGCGGCTACCACCTCGGCCTTGCGGCGCATGACCCAGCGTCCGGTGTCGCGCGGCGGCAGGTCGTCCAGGGTCATCAGGTTGCCGTCAGGTCCAATGACCTCGGTCACCCGATCCTCGTCATGGTCGGCGGTTGTTGCGAACGCCGACTGAAATAGGGAGGTATCCAGGCTCATCGTCATCCATCGCGCAATTCAGTATCGATTGGCAGGATGACGCACGCCCCTTAACAAAACGCTAAATCGTGCGAATTAGATCAATGGTATAGACGTTTGGTGTCCGGAACGACCGTGCCGGGCATCCGCGACGGCTCAGAGAGCGCCGTCGGTTGGAACGGGAAAAGGGCCCCGGCCCGAAGGCCGGGGCTCAGTATGAGCGGTATTAGCGTGGGGTTATCTGTTACCGCTTCACTCGGATGATCTCTTCCAGAAGTTCGTCGCTTGTCGTGATGATCCGCGTCGCCGCCGAATAGGCGCGCTGGGTCACGATCAGGTCGGTGAACTCCTCGGAGATGTCGACGGTCGATCGTTCCAGGGCCTCCGATTCAATGAAGCCGAGTCCCTGGGATCCAGGAGGTGTGAGCACGAGCTCACCGGATGTGTTGGAGAGCGCGTAGGCGTTACCGCTCTCCTGGAGCAATTCTGTCGAGGCAGGGACAGACCCGAGCGCCAGCTGGTAGAGCGCCCGGTTGTCGCCGTTTCGGAACTGACCGGTCACCAGGCCGCTCTGGCTGATATCGACCTGCAGCAGGTCCGACGGGCCGGAACCGTCCTGGTTCAGCAGCGTCGCCTGATAGATATCGTCGAACTGGCCGAGACCGCTTGAGGAGTCATAGGTACCCCAGACCACGGTCGGGGATGACGCGTTGGCACCGGTCGAGAAGATGTTGGCTGAAATGGTCAGGTTGGTCAAAGCCGTTGCAGCGGACGTACCGGTCGACCCGTCGACGGTGTTGAGCGTGCCGTCGCCGTTGAAGACGACACTGCCACCGGTGAAGATCTGGTTGGTGTTGCCGTTCGAGTTGGTCACGTCGATCGTGTACGTCCAGGTGTTGGCCGCCGCCGACTTGGTCCAGTTGATCGTCAGCAGGTGGTCGGTGCCCAGTGAGTCGAAGATCGTCAGGTTGGTGGTCTGGGTCGTGCTGGTCGCCGACGCGGCCGGCAGGTTGGCGGCGATGTTCAACTCCGTGGTCGGGTTGGCGATCGCGCTGAAGCCTTCCAGGTTGACTGTCTCAAGGCTGCTCAGCAGGTCCTGGGTCGTGGCGTTGACGATGGCACCAGTGGTGTCGGTCCGCCAGCCCTGCAGATAGTAGCCGGCGGTGTTCACCAGGTTTCCGTCCTCGTCCTGGTTGAACGACCCGGCGCGGGTGAACAGGAACAGCCCGTCGGATCCGGTGTTCTGGTTGACGACGAAGAAACCTTCGCCGATCAGCGCTAGGTCGGTGTCCGAGGTCGTGCCCTGAATCTGGCCCTGGCGCTGAGGGTCCGTGAATGGGCGGGAGAGGACGCCGCCCGGGGCAAACTGGGTGTCACTGGCCGATTCGGTAACCAGGGTCTGGAACCGGACCCGGGTTTCCTTGTAGCCGATGGTGTTGACGTTCGCGATGTTGTCTGAGATCGCCGCGAAGGCTGTCGACTGTGCGTCGACCGCTGCCACGCCTGTGAACAGGCCGCCATAGATACCACTCATTGTTATTTCCTCCTGTCAGCGCGCGCGGGCTTAGGCCGCAGTCCGCGTTGGGAAGGTTTGTCGAATGCCTTCTGGCGGGGGAGCCGCCGGCCTTATGCCGACGGCGGAAGTCTCTGTCCTGGGCCGGCGTTCAGCGCGGCATCAGGTCGTGCTCGGCGGTTCGGTGACCGATTGAACTTCAGTCAGCGCGTACTCTGCCTCGCCGATTCTCACGGTCGGCCCGGCGCTGGTGAACGCTGCCCCGGTTACTCGGCCGCTGATGTCATTGGTTGACTGAATGGTGTTCTCGGCTTCGTTCTGGGCCGATACGATGAACTGGTAGAGACCGTGGTCGAGAGCCTGGCCATCCTGGTCGAGGCCATCCCAGACGATCTCGTGTCGTTGGGCACTGGTCTCGCCGTCGAAGGTGCGGACCACTTGTCCATTGGTGTTCAGGATGCTGATGGTGATTTCCGTCGAGCCTTCCGGCAGTTCGTAGCCGAAGGTGATCGGAGATCCGGCGTAGTTGGTGATGTCGCCGGTCACCTGAACGTCCTTGCCGAGATAGGAGACCGCGGCCGCGTCGGAGCTCGCATTCATCAGCTGCAGCATCTCTTCCAGGTTCTGGTTCTGGGCGATCTGCTGTTCGACCGAGGCGAACTGGACCAACTGGTCGGTCATCTCGTTGGTGTCCAGCGGATCGGTCGGGTCCTGGTTCTGCAGCTGTGTCGTCAGCAGCGTCAGGAACTGATCGAAGTCGTTGGAGAACGAGGACAGGGCGCTGTCCGCCTGCGACGAGGCTTGGGTCGTCTGCGTTGCGCTCAGGGCGTCCATATCACACTCCTCTAGGCGACCAGGTCGACACTGCCATCGGCCTTCACACCGCCTTCGTCAGCGGGGTCGGCATCGGCGAGGGTCTCGGTGTCATCGTCATTGGATGCAGTTTTCGTGCTGCCGCCGTTCTCGTCGGCATCGGATTCGCCGGCCCAGCGGCCGTCCTCACCGCGGAGGTCGAACTCCAGTGAGTTGCTGTTGGTCTTGAGGCCGGCGTCCTGAAGGGCGCGTTCCAAGGCCCGCTGATCACGCTGCAGCAGGTCGAGGGTTTCCGGTTTCTCGACGGTCACGGAGGCTCGCACCAGCCCGTCCTTGCCGATCTCGAGTTTGACGTCGAGCTTGCCGAGGTCTTCAGGGTGCAGCTTGATGGTGACTCTGCCGCTCCCGTTCTTCGCCATCGACGAGAGCTTCACGGCGACCTGGTCGGCCACGGTGCCCGCATTGGCACCGGGCCGACCATGAGCGGTTGTCTCCGCCCGGTTGGCCAAGGAGGCGGTAAGGGTGCTCTGGGGTCCGCCTGGCCCAGCCATGGTCGTCGCTGAAAGAGAACTCGAAAGCGGAGCGCTGCCGGTGCTGGCAGGTCCGGTTGAAGAGGCCGGCGCCCGGCTGGTTCGGGCGGCCAGGATTTCCTGGAACTGGGCGCGTGCGGCTTCGCCGCCGAAGCCGCGCTGGCCGATGGTTGCACCGACCGCGGCACCGGCACCCTGGCCGGCCAGCTGGTTGCCGTGGTGCCCAGACGAGCTTCCTCCGGCGCCGTTGCCATTGGCGTTACCGGACCCGTCCGCTCCAACAAAGGTCGGCTGATTGCTGCCGACGTGGAGGGAGGGCTGCGGAGTGCTGGGTTGACCGGCAGAGGCTTGCTGCGCCTGCAGCAGAACCGCTGAGGACACGCCCTGCGATCGCATGATGGGTGTCTGCTCGACCGTCACCTTGGCGCCGGCGAGCGCATCCGGACGCACGCCGGACGGCTGCGGGTCAGCCGCCGGCTTCGGCAGCGTCGGGGCCTCCGGGCGTGTCGAGGAGGCGGGCTTGGCTTCGACGGCGGTCGGACGCGCGGTCTCAAGCTCGGCGGCCTTCGGTGTTGCCGTATCGATCGATGGAGGTTTGCCGATCGCCGGCGCGGCCGGGGCAGGAGCCTGCGAGGCAGAGGCGGGGACCTGCGAGGCAGCCGGTTGCTGCGGCGCCGGTGTCGCCGCCTGCTGCTGAGACACCGCTGGCGGCACCTCGCCGGGCTTCGCCGTAGTCTCGGCAGCCTGCGGATCCTGTTCGGCACCTTCAACCGCCTTCTGTGGTTCAGCCGGCTGTTTCGGGTTGGCGGTCTTCTTCAGCGGCAGAGGCACCTGCTGGAGCGGCAGAGGCACCTGCTGGGCCGCAACGATGTTGACGTCGGCCGGTTGCTGATCGTCCTTGGCGACAGTCTTCGGCGCCTGGTCAGTCGGCTGCTCAGACGTCTGCTTGGACTTTGTTGTGTCGGTAGTGTCGGTTTTCTCGGCCGTCGTCGACTTCGGATCGCGTGCGCGCGGCTCGGCGACCTCTTTGGCGGGAGTGTTATCGACGGTGTCGCGCGGCGGTTGCTTGTTCGCGCGGTCGGCGACCGGCGGCAGGGGCGCGCTCTGACGTTCAATCGGATCGGGGTCCTCGTCGGTCCGGGTGTTATCGGCGCGACGGTCGGGCCGGTCCACGGGCGGCGCCTCGGATTGGCCGTCATCGTCCGAGCGCTCGGCCCGTTCCTGACGTTCGGCCTGACTGTTCGCCAGACTGGCCATCAGATGCATGACACCTTGGAACGCCTCGCCCGACCGGGTGGGCTTGCTCCGGGCGGCCTGGCTGGTCACTGAGTCGGATCGTTGTTCGGCGGCATTGACGTCCATGGGGTCCACCTGATTGGTCGTTGCGCCAGCTCTCGTGCAATGCACAGGCCAGTCGGAGTGACCCGGGTTCCGTCATTAAAAACGCATTAAAATCAATATTTTGTAGCCTCTCTGACCCACCGGCACAGGCTGGCTGGGCAAATCCTGCCGGTTTGTAGCGGTGGGTTTTGCCGGGGCTTCGTCAACCCGGCAAAGACTGCCGGACGGTGCCGGATGTCGGCCGTTCCGCGCCAGCTGGCCGGTCTTCGGCACGAAGGTTGCTTTGGAAGAGCGGCGATTCCGGGGATATACATTATATAACATACAAGATTATTTTATATAAAATACTTGACAAAAGGATATACGATGTGGTTTAACGAGCTTGAGACGGCTAATCCCGTCTCGTTCCGGCAAAAAGCCGGATCTCACATCCTTAGAAAGAGGACTGAATCATGGCTGTGCAAAACTCCATCAACACAAACCCCGCTTCCTTCGTGGCCCTTCGTAACCTCAACTCGGTGAACCGGACTCTCGACACGATCCAGAATCGTGTATCGACCGGCTTGAAAGTCACCGGTGCTCTCGACGACGCGTCCAACTTCGCGATCGCTCAGGGTATCCGCGGTGAACTCAAGGGACTGAGCGCCGTTACCCAGGGCCTGAACAACGCGAAGGGCATTGGTAAGGTCGCGATCGCCGGCGCCACCGGCATCTCCGACCTGCTCAGCGACATCCGCCAGAAGACCACGGAGCTTTCCAACGAGGGCATTACCTCCGCTCAGCGGAGCATCCTGGAGAACGACTTCGATCAGTTGTTGTCCCAGGCCGCCAACTTCATCGACAACGCGGTGTTCAACGGCGTCAACCTGCTCGATACGGCAGCGGCGTCGCCGGACATCAACACGCTGTCGAACCTGAACGGTGGCACCTTGACGCTTACGGGTCAGGATCTGCGCACGCGGACCCTGTCCCTGGCGGGGGTCAGTCTTGGCAGCGCGTCTGCTGCTCAGGCAGTCATCAACAACCAGTTCTCCAACCTGGAATCGGTTGTTAACTCGGCTCTCGGCTCGCTCGGTGCGGAAGTTCGTGCCCTCGAGCTGCAGACGACCTTCATCGAGCAAATCTCTGACGCGACCGAAGAAGGTCTGGGCAACATCGTGGACGCCGATCTGGCACGCGAGTCGGCCCGCCTGACTGCTAAGCAGGTGCAGCAGCAGCTGTCGATCCAGACGCTGGGTATTGCCAACCAGCGGCCGCAGACCCTGCTGGGTCTGTTCGGGTAAGCGGCCCGAAGATCGCAAACAAAAACAACGGATCTCGGGGTGGAGCCGACAGGTTCCACCCCGTGTCCGACGCCCTCGATCAAACCGGAGACCGGAGGACAGGAATGCGTTAAGGATCTGATAACCAACTAATTCTTATGGACGATTACAAAACCGCCTCCAGGCCTATGGATCCTGCGGCGCGCTGATGAACCGGACTCGATTTCGGTTGACTTGGCGGCGCCTGTGGGGCATTTGTGTTGGTGCTCTGGGGTCCCTTGACCCCCTCACCGGACAAAATGTCCGAGGTCCTTAGAAAGAGGAGGCCGTAATGGCTGTTCAGAATTCCATCAATACCAACCCGTCTATCTTTACCGCTCTCCGGACCCTGAATTCGGTGAACCGGCAGCTCGACATCACGCAGAACCGCGTGTCGACGGGCCTGAAGGTTGCGGGTGCTCTCGACGACGCCTCGAACTTCTCCATCGCCCAGGGTATCCGGGGCGAGTTGAAGGGTCTTAATGCCGTTACCCAGGGGCTGAACAACGCCAAGGGTATTGGTAAGGTTGCGGTCGCCGGTGCGACGGGTCTCTCGAACCTGCTCACCGACATTCGCCAGAAGACCACGGAGCTTTCCAACGAGGGCATTACCTCCGCTCAGCGGAACATCCTGGAGAACGACTTCGATCAGTTGTTGTCCCAGGCCGCCAACTTCATCGACAACGCGGTGTTCAACGGCGTCAACCTGCTCGATACGGCAGCGGCGTCGCCGGACATCAACACGCTGTCGAACCTGAACGGTGGCACCTTGACGCTTACGGGTCAGGATCTGCGCACGCGGACCCTGTCCCTGGCGGGGGTCAGTCTTGGCAGCGCGTCTGCTGCTCAGGCAGTCATCAACAACCAGTTCTCGAACCTGGAATCGGTGGTCAACTCCGCCCTGGGTTCGCTGGGTGCTGAGGTCCGCGCGTTGAACCTCCAGACGGAGTTCATCGAGCAGATCACCGACGCTACCGAAGAAGGTCTCGGCAACATCGTTGACGCCGACCTGGCCCGTGAATCGGCCCGCCTGACGGCTCTTCAGGTGCAGCAGCAGCTGTCGATCCAGACGCTGGGTATCGCCAACCAGCGCCCGCAGTCGTTGCTGGGTCTGTTCCGGTAATCGATCGCATAGCCATGATTTGGGCCGGGCGCTTGCGTCCGGCCCTTTTCTTTTTTGGGTCCAGGAGATGGGCCCCGGGTGCCACCGGTTCGCGGCGTCTAGAGACCAAGGGCGACCGCGCGGTCGGCGACAGCCGCCATGGTCTGCGACCAGTGTTGTCCCGGCTTGTGGTAGACGCTTGAGACATTGGCAAACCAGGGCGATTTCGGCTGTCCAAGTCCGAGCCAGCCTGCGTGGAGCCCAAATCCGATCGTCGGGATGTTCCCGAGCGCGCCGGCGAGTGCAAGCACCGCCGTATCACCACTGATGACCCCATCCAGGGCCGTCATCAAAGCCGCGACACCGGCCTGATCTTCCCGGCGATCCAACTCGGGTGGAAGAACCATCTCGGTGCCGGCGCCGAGGTGCGCCGCGCCAACTTCCTCGCTGCAGTCATCATACTGAAGAACGACGAACAGCCGCTTCGGCAAAGCCAATAGAGCGGCGCAGTCGGAAAGGCTTGGGTAGTGTTTTTTGCGGTGCCCGCGGAGGTTGCCCGAGCGCCAACATAGCCCGATCGTGGGCCGTCCTTGGTTGACGGAGCGGAGCCACCGCCGCCAGTGCTCGACTGAATCCGGGTCGACGCGCAGGCCCGGCGATGCCTGGGCGAACCGGTCGACGGTCGGCCTGAGAAGTGCCGGCAGGTCGCCGGCCAGACACCGGTGCGTCCACTCGCCGGTCGGCATCGCATCGTCCGCCCCGCCAGCCGGTCTGTTCCGATCACGCCACAGCAATCCTGGAAGGGCGCGGCGGGCAAGAGGGATAAGGCGCGGATCGATCTCGATGGTGACGGCGTCGAGATGCTTGTCCCGGACCAGCGCTTTCAAGTCCGCCCAGAGTGTCGAGAACAGCAACTCATCACCCAGGCCCTGCTCGGCGAGGACCAGCAGTCGAGCGCCGGGCTCGCCGGTCCATTCAGGCAACTCGACTGACCGTCGGATCTGGGCCGCTGGTCGGTTGCGGAACAGCCGCCAGCCCTGCGCGAGATGGCCGAGTGCAAGATGGTAGGCGCCGAGGTTCCCCAGGATTCGAACATCCGACGGCGCACAAACGCGCGCACGCTCCGCATCGGAAAGAGCCTGATCGTAGAACCGCACCTGGTATCGTGCTTCGCCCCGGTTGATCCAGCCCAGCGCGAGAGACGGTTCCTGGATCAGAGCCTGTCGGGTGTCAGCCAGGGCCGCGCCATTGTCAACCAGATCGATCCACGCAGCGGCCCGTTCGGCCAGCGCGCGGGGGTGCGCCGGACGAACCACCAAGGCCCGTGTGCACAGCTTCTCCGCAATGTCTGGTCTCCTGACCGCCCGCTTCAGATGGGCCAGGTCCAAGAGCGCGATGGCGTCGGCGGGAGACAGCAGGACCGCGCGGTCCATCAATCCAGCGGCGGTCTCCGCGTCCGCCGCGGCGATCGCGATCGCCGCGTGGGCCCAGGTCACCGGGTCGGTAGGCGAGACCGCCAGAGCCCTGGCGCCCGCGGCCTCGCGGTCGCTTCCGTGCTGCGTCAGGATGTCGAGCGCCGCGCGCGCGTCCGGTTGCAGGATCAGGAGACGCCGTGCAATCGCCTTCGCTTCGGAAAATCGGCGCAGGCGTTCAAGGCATGTCAGGAAATGCAGGAGAACGGTCTCGTTGCCGGACAACAGCCGGGTGGCGATGCGCAGGTCGTCCACTGCCACATCTGGGCGGTTCAGCTGCAGGTAGGCGAAGCCTCGCAGATGTCGCGCCGTCGCGTGGTCCGGGGATCGCAAGAGTACGCGGTCATAGGCGGCCACGGCCTCTGCCAGCCGCCCCTCCCGATGGGCGCGTAGCCCCGATTGCACATCCCCCTGAACTCCCGATGTCATACCGTGCGGGCCCGATTCTGTGTTGGATGCGGTGACCGTCGATAGAGCCGGCTCGACTGGCATGCCGCTTGCTTCGGACCAGCACCGTGAATGAAACCGGCGGGCCGCCTCACGCGGCGGACTGTAAGCATCCGTCGCCTCCCGCCTTAACTTGACACCCGGAAATTGGATGCGACATTTATCCCATGCCGCTTAAAGTTAACATCAAGCCCGGTGAGAAGTTTGTCGTCAACGGTGCCGTCATGGTTGCCGGCAACAAGGGTGCATCGCTGGTTCTGCAGAACGAGGCGACCATCCTGCTCGGCAAGGACATCATGCAGGAGGAGGAGGCGGATACACCCGCCAAGAGGATCTATTTCACGATCCTGCTGATGTACCTGGATGAGACGGGCCGGTCGGACTACTACCCGACGTTTATGAAGCTTGCCGAAGATTTCATGGAAGCGACGACCTTAAATGAGGTTCGCCGGACGCTTCTGCACATCGTACAGGACGTCAACGCCAACAAGTACTATCGGGCGTTAAAGACTTGTAAAGCTCTGATCAGCTACGAGACTCAGGTCTTGACCTATGGCCAGGGCGGCGCCGGTGGCGAATCTACGGCGCTTGAGACGCCGTAACTGACGGCAGGGACGCGATGTCGAGCTACGACGCCTATCAACGCACGATCAAGAGCACGGCCGCGCCTCGGGATGTCGAGTACCGTCTGCTCGCTCAGGTCACCTCCGCCCTGATCAGCGCCAAAGCCAATATCGCCGATGCGCACGACAAGCCGAAGCTTATGGCCGAGGTGATGGATGCCCTGAACTGGAACAATCAGGTCTGGGACGTGTTCGTCGAGGATGTCGGGACCGAAGGCAACCTGCTCCCCCGGGAACTGCGGGCGGCGATCGTCAGCCTTGGAATCTGGGTCACCCGCGAGACTGGTATGGTGGCAAGTGGGAAAGGCGACATCGAGGCGCTGATCTCGGTGAACAAGGCCATCATGCGGGGGCTGAACCCTGAGCGTGCGGCTGCTGAAGAAGAGTCCGGGGATCAGTCCCTGACCTCGTCGGCCGCCCCGGGGACGACCACGTCGATCGACACCGTTTGATCGGGCTGATCGCGTGACCGGCGGCGGAGTATCGGACGCTGGCAAGGCCCAACTACTCGCCCTGTTCAATGCCGCGGTCCAGCTGCATAGCGATGGCAAGCTCGTGGATGCGGTGCGGGCCTACGAAGTTCTGCTGCAGCGCCTGCCGGAACACCCGGATGTCACCGATCTTCTTGGCACCGCGCTTTTCCAGCTAGGCCTTCCGGAACGCGGACGACCGTTCGTCCTGCAGTCGTTGAACAAACGGCCGATCGCGGCGTCGCCATGGAACCATCTCGGCGCGATCGAGCGCAGCCTGAAGGCGGATGCGGCGGCCGCGAATGCGTTCCGCCGATCGGTCGTTCTGGATCCGGGGCAACCGGACCCGTATGTCAATCTGGCGTCCCTGTCGGGCGACGGCGGGGCGGTTGCCCGCGGCCTGACCCTGAACCGATGGGCACTCTGCGTTTCGCCCGGGTCCGGTGATGCCCGTCTGCGTCAGGGTGTTCTGTTGAGTCAGGCAGAGCGTATGGGCGAGGCGCTCGAATGGCTGTCGGACGTCTGGCGCGAAAAACCGGGCAATGCGGAGATCGCCCTTCATCTCGCGCGTGCGCTGGTTGCCGAGACTGCTCCCGAACGGGCAAGGCCGGTGCTCAAGGCCGCGCTCCTCCTGACGCCGGCGGCGGGTGAACTGCTCGGTATGCTGTCCGCCGCCCGCAAATCCAACGAACCAGGCTCTCGGGACATCACCTGGGCGCGGGCGGCAACGTTCGTGAAATGGGCTGATCCACGGGGGTGGGGCAATCTCGCGGCCGAACTGTACCGCGACGGCCGTCTTCCGGAAGCGAGAGAAGCGGCGCGGTGCTGCCTGCTCCTGGACCCGATCTCCGAGTCCGGCCTGCGCAACCTGACGTCGGCGAGCATCAACCTGCATGCGTTCGACCTGTGCCGCCGGGTGGCGACCTGGGCGTCCGTCATCCTGCCGACGGATGCCAATGTGCGATACGTCCTGGCGGAACTGGAGTTCAGGACAGGCGATCTGAGAACGGCGTGGCGGATGCACGAGTCCCGTCTGGGGCGCGACCAGTTCCGCCCCCGACTCAATGTTCCGCCTGCCTGGAAAGGACCGGGAACCGAAGAAGGAACCCTCCTGATCGCGTCCGAGCAGGGTATTGGCGATGAGGTGATCTTTCTGTCCTGTCTTCCCGAGTTTATCGATCGAATCCGCGCGCCGATCGTGATCGAGGTCGACAGACGATTGGTCCGGTTGATCGAACGCAGTTTTCCCGGGGTCATCGCCGTGCCCCGTCAGGTGGTTCCCGGGGATGCGCTCGGGCAGTTCTTCGACTACGCCGAGGTTACCCGCCAGTACGATGTTCGCCATGTGGTCTACCAGGGCAGTCTGCCGCTGTTCCTCGACCGGGATCGCGACCAACCGCTAGCCCGCGTCGGCTATCTGAAGCCGGATCCGGCCGAGGTCGAGCGGTGGCGCCATTGGCTGAAAACCCAGGAGGGCGGCTCCAAAGTCGGTGTGGTCTGGCGTACGGCTCAATTGACCCGTTTTCGAGCCTGGGTGCACTGCACGATTGATGATCTGGTCCCGGTCTTTCGTATTCCAGATGCCTGTTTCATCAACCTGATGTTCGGGGATGACGACAGGGAAGCGGACCTGGTGCGGTCGGCGACAGGGCGTGAACTCATCCGACCGCCCGGTCTCGACGTTTGGGAGGATATCGACGGCCTGGCGGCTCTGATGGCGGCGCTCGACGCCGTGGTCGCGGCCCGAACGGCAAACTACGCCTTCGCGGCGGCTGTCGGAGTCCCGACAATCCGCCTGGCCCAGAGTTTCATGCATATCGCCGAGGCGCGGGACTTCTTCTTTCCGAATGCCCGAGCCGTGCTGGACCGGCTGGCACCGTTCGACGGTCCGGCGGCCGGGCGAAACGCGGCAACCCTGCTCGCTGAGGTTCTGGACGCGCGCTGACAGCGTGTGACAGTGACCAGCTGACCGCTTCGCCGACCGAACGCCAAAGGCTCTTCGCTCGGACATTTTTTCCGGATTGCCGTCGGTAGTTTCTGCCGGTTCGACGCCCGCGTTCGCCACCGATCCGGTGTCGATCTTCCATAACTATCTGAAAAATAAAAGATTTTCAGATCGATCGAAACTGGCCCACGGCTTGCGGAGATGTCGCCGGACGGACCCATTTCGACATGGTGTCGATGCCGGGGCGCGAGAGCCACGGGTGAGGGGTCAGCAGAAAGTTGACGAAGGAATAGAACGATGGCGAGTAATTCCATTCTGACCAACCCTGAAGCCCTGGTCGGCCTGCGCAACCTGCAACGGACCAACGGTCTGCTGGCCGAAACCCAGAACCGCGTCTCCACTGGTCTGAAGGTGACCGGCGCGATCGACGACGCTTCCAACTTCGCTATCGCTCAGGGCATTCGCGGCGATATCAAGGCGCTCGGCGCGATCAGCCAGAGCCTGAACAATGCCAAGGGTATCGCCAACGTCGCGATCGCCGGTTCGACGGCGGTCTCGGATCTGCTGCAGACGGTTCGTCAGAAGCTGACCGAACTGTCGAACGAAGGCATCACGACCCCCCAGCGGAACATCCTGATCTCGGATTTCGGTGAGCTCCTCTCCCAGGCGGCGAACTTCATCGACAACGCGGTCTTCAACGGCGTCAACCTGCTGGATACCGCCGGCGCGTCCTCGAACGTGCAGACCCTGTCCAACCTGTCGGGCGGTACGCTGGCCCTGACGGCGCAGGATCTGCGGTCGCGGACGGTGTCGCTGGCCGGTGTCAGTTTGGCTAGCGCGTCTGATGCGCAAAACGTTATCGCCAACCAGTTCTCCAACCTGCAGTCCGTGGTGAACACCGCACTCGGCTCGCTCGGTGCGGAAGCCCGTGCGCTCGACCTGCAGACCACGTTCCTCGACCAGATCACCGACGCGACCGAGGAAGGCCTCGGCAACATCGTCGACGCCGATATGGCTCGGGAATCCGCCCGACTGACCGCCCTGCAGGTTCGCCAGCAGCTTGGTGTGCAGGTCCTGGGCATTGCCAACCAGGCGCCGCGGATCCTGCTCGGCCTGTTCCAGTAATCGGCACCGGCTAGCGCGTTGCCGTCGATCTGAACCGCCACGCCCGGCGCAGTCCGGGCTGACGCGGCCTAGACGGAGGATAGGTGAATGCAAGGATACGGGGCCTACAAGTCGACCCAGATCGCCACCGCGACCCAGAACGGCCGTGATCTCGAATACCGGCTGTTGGCGCAGGTTACCGGCGGTCTCATCAAGGCGCGCGACGGACAGTCGTCGCTGCAGGAGAAGCTCAACTGGATCCTGCAGAACGAGAAGGTCTGGAGCGTCTTCCTCGCCGACGTGAACCACGAGGACAACGCTCTCCCACGCCAGCTCAAGGGTGGGATCGCGAGCCTCGCGCTGTGGGTGATCAAGGAGACCAAGCTGCTGATGTCGGACAGCGAACAGCCGCTGGACGACCTGATCGAAATCAACCGCCAGATCATGGCGGGCTTGAAGCCGGAACCCCAGAGTCTGGCGGGATAGGATGCGGCGCAGACAAGTTGGTGCGCTTCTTGCGTCGACAATTTGCGCCAATCACAGGATGCCGAAATGAGCCTCACGAACGCCCTCTCGACTGCGACCAGCGGACTGGCTGCCGCCCAGGCCCGGATCGATATCGCGTCGCGCAACATCGCCAATGCCCGCGTCGAGGGCTACACCCGCAAGACCCAGGAGTTGGACAGTCGCCTGGTCGGCGGCAACGCGGGCGAAGTTCGCGTCGCAGAGGTAACCCGGGACGTCAACAAGCAGCTCCAGAGGGACATCCGGGAACAGACTTCGGTGACCGAGGAACTCACGATCATCGATGACTTTATGGGCCGTCTGGAGCTCGAGTTCGGACGTCCGGAAGACAACTCCTCGATCGCCTCCAAAATCACCGACCTGAAAGACACCTTTCAGGCTCTGTCGACCAATCCGGAATCGCCCACGGCGCAGACCGACGTCCTGCAGGCGGCTAAGAATCTGGCCCAGGCGTTCAACGATCTGTCGGACGTCATCCAGGCGCTGCGGGCCGAGGCCGATCAGCGGATTGACGACTCTGTCGACATTGTCAACGAGGCCCTGCGAAACATCGATTCCCTGAACGGTGAGATCGCGGCGCGCCAGGTGGCCGGCAAGTCCACGGCGGATCTCGAGGATGAACGCGACACCTGGGTGCTGCAACTGTCCCAAGAGATGGACATCCGAACCTTCGAGCGCGCCGACGGCTCGCTGGCGATCCTGACCGGTGCCAGCGAGTTCCTGCTCGACCAGACCGCGTCGACGCTAAGTTTCACACCGACGAATACCGTTGCGGCCGATGCGACGCTGAACGCGATCAACCTCGACAACGGTTTCAACGCCCCGTTCGCCATCACCAACAACATCAATGACGGCAAGCTCGGCGGTTTGATCCAGTTGCGCGACACGATCCTGCCCCTGGCCCAGGACCAGCTTGACTCCCTGGCTTTTGAGCTCGCCCAGCAGTTCGACGCGATCACGGTCGGGGCGACCAACGCGAACATCGACCTCTTCGTCGATGCCGGCGGCGCAATTCCGGCCGGCGACCAGGGCTTTTCCGTCCAGATCCAGGTCAACGCGACGGTCACGGCCACGCCGACCATCCTGCGAGACGGTAACGGCGGGACCTTCGCCGTGACGGGCGTCAGTGACAGTTCACTCCCGCTGGCCATTATCGACATGTTCGACACCCGCCAGGCCTTTGTGGCGGTCACCGGTCTGAACGCCGCGTCGGCGACACTCGAGGAATTCGCCTCCGACCTGATCTCCTACCAGGCCAACCAGAAGGCCGACTATGAAAGCCAGCTCGGATTTCAGGATCAGGTCCGCCGGCTGCTGGACGAGCGTTTTCGCGACGACAGTGGCGTGAACGTTGATCAGGAGCTGGCCAGTCTGATCCAGCTCGAAAGTGCTTTCGCGGCGTCGGCCCGGGTGCTGACGACGGTTCAGAAAGCCCTCGATGAACTCTTGGCAGCCGTACAGTAGCGGCGGGACAGGCTAAGTCATGCGAATCTCAACCCTGAGCCAGAATCTGCGGATCGATAACTCGATCACCAGCATCCAACGCCAGATTGCCGATGCGCAGCTGCAGGTCTCCACCGGCAAGCGCAGCCAGGTCTACAGCGGCTTCGAAGGCCAGGACACGCGGCTGCTGATCACCCTCAAAGAGCAGCGGACCACGGTCGATTCCTATCTCTCGACCATCGACAATACCCGGGTCAAGACGTCGACCATCGATGCGGTTCTGGTGCAGACGACGGAAATCGTCGAAGACCTGCGCACCAAACTCTCCGAGCAGGTCGAGGGATTGTTCGAGGAGTCCTCTCTCGCCTTGGCGACGTTCTCGAATGCCGCGATCGACCAGATCGTCAACCTGATCAACCAGACCTCGGACGGCAAATACCTGTTCAATGGGGCCGACACCGACACCCAGCCGCTGAACGATGCGGCCACGGCCAAGGGGACCTATGCCCAGCCGGCGCTCTCCGGTGGGGCCGCCGCCATCCAGACTGCCGCGCAGAACTTCTTTGCCGTCGATGCCAACTGGACCAACGTCTCCACACCTGTTCCCGACAACCTGACGGCGCGGATCGACGAAGGTGTCGACGTGACCTTCGGGGAGTTCGCGAACAACGACGCCTTCGAAGAGGTGTTCGAGACGCTGTATGCGTTTGCCAACATCAACTTTGCCGACGGCGACGACGCCGAGTACCGGAACATGGTCAACTGGGGCATCAACAAAATCGAGGGTGCCCTCGACCAGATCAACAACATGGTCGGCCAGAACGGGGTCATAGCCGGCCAGATGGAAGACCGCAAGGAGGCCCACAAAGATACGATCTCCTTGCTGAAGCAGCAGATCATCGACATCGAAGACGTTGACTCCTATGACGCCGTCGTCGAGTTCCTGACCCTCCAGGCACAGTTGGAGGCGTCCTATCGGACGACGTCGGTTCTCCGAGGCCTGAGCCTGACCCAATTCCTGTAGGTCTTCGGGCCCTCTGAGGCGTCATTAAACCCAGGATAACTGCGGGTTTGAGGGGCCGGTAGAGCCCCTTTACCCTTGTGTTCTGAAGCGCAAAAGCGTACATAAGGGACTGGTTGGGAATTTGACCACGCTCCAGAATGGAGGGTCGCGTGGAAATCCAGCAGCAGGCGGATTTCATACGTCCGGTCTCAGTGACCGCCGAGACGGCAGACAGGACGACGGCCGTGGCCGACGAGGTGCAGACCTCGTCGGGCGAGTTCTTTGTGAGTCCGGTTCTGCGCTTCGATCCGCGCTCACTGACCGTCATCTTTCAGATTCGCGACAGCCGCTCGGGGGACGTGACGCTCCAGTTCCCGCCGGAGCGCGCCGTCGAGCAGTACCGTCAGGACCCGTCAGCCCGTCCGTTTGTCCTGCCGCAGCCGTCGCAGGACGAGGCGGCGGAGCCGCAGGTTGACCAGGCGCCACGGGCGGCCGGTACCGGGGCTGCGGCGTCCGATCAGGCCGGATCGGAGCAGACAGGCACGGTTGATCTCACTGCCTGATGCAGGCTCAATGGCCGTGTTCCGATCGGCCTTGTGCGTCAATTCTTTACCCCGGTATAACAACATGTGGTACGGTCGCGAACGCCAGGAACAATTGGTGGCGGAGAGGCCCGCATGACGGATCCAGACATTCTGCAGTCCAAACTGGTTGCAGCGGTGCGCCTTCACGAGGCGGGCGAGATCGAGAAGGCCCGGGATCTGTATCTGGAGATCCTCGAGGAGGATCCGGTCAACGAACGCGCTTTGCACCTTTCCGCCCTGCTTTGTCTTCAGTTTGGTGAGAATGAGGGAGCCATCGCTTTGCTTCTGGCCGCGGCCGAAGTTGATCCCTCCAACCCCGCCTACCAGAACCACATCGGGACCGCCGAGCTGCGCTCGGGCAATCTGGATCGGGCGATGGAGTGTTTCGACCGGGCGCTGGAACTCGACGCGGACTATCCGGAGGCCCTGTTCAACAAGGCGCTGACCCTGCGGGGCATGGACGATCTGACCGGGGCCACGAAACTGCTGGACAAGGCGCTCACCCTGGACGCTACCAACGACGACCTGTTGGTCTGGCGTGGCATCCTGGCCCGCGAATTGAGCGAGACCGGCGATGCCGTCGAGTACTTCATCAAGGCGATCGAGGCCAATCCCGACAACGTCAACGCGCTCTACCAGATGGGCGAGGCGTTCGTCGATTTCGGTGAACTCGAGCAGGCGGAGGCGTGCTATCGGGCGGCGGTGGAGCGCGCGCCGGCCATCACGGCATTTCGGGGACGGCTGGCGAGTTGTATCGGACAACGCGGAAGGCTGGACGAGGCTGTTCAGGAGTTTCAGAGGGCACTGGCGGAGAATCCCGATGATCCGGCGCTGCTCGGTGGGCTGGCGTTGGTGCGGGTCGAGGCCGGCGCCCTGACCGAGGCTCGGGCACTGGCCGACAAGGCGCTGAGCCAGGATGAAGACAGTATCGACGCCTATTTCGCCCTGACGCGCATTCACGACAAGGCCGGTGAGGCTGATCAGGCGGCGATCGCGAGGGCGCGGGTTCGCGACCTGGCACCAGACAACGCCCGCTATCTCGCGAACCTTTAGACCGACCAACCCGTCAGAGGGTTCGACTCATCAATCCCGACGCAGCTCCGGCGCCGGCATATGCGGCATAGCCCCGGGCCGGCTTGGCCACGTGCTGGGGAGCCGGTTGCGCACTCACGCCACGGGCTTTACGCACCCCGCCGATGATCATGTTGATGACCTGGTCGGTCGCGTCCTGCGCAGCCTTCAGGGCCAGCATGTTCTCTGACAGCGTCTCCCGGAACGCTTGATAGAGGGACCGCAGTTCCTGGCGCTCTGCCTCGTTCAGGGCGTCGAAAACGGAGGTGTCCTTGTAGACGGCGCTCTGGTGGGTCTCGTAGGCCTTGGCGAGGTTCGACTTGTGGCGCTGCAGACGCTCAATGTGGTCGTACTTTTTCTCCCGCACGAGGTCGATCTCCTGGCGCATGACGACCATCAACTGGGTCATGGATTCGACGAAATGCTGAATGAGACTACGCGCATCCATCACTTGACCTCCTGCAAAGCGAGCAGTTGCCGTTCGATCACGTCGGCGACGCCGATTCCGCCCTGCCGCGCGATCCCCTTGGAGACTTCCTCGACGTAGAAATCGCGCCAGATCCCTTCCGCGTTGCCGCCGCCCATCAGACCGCTCGTGGAGACCCCTTTGAACATATGGGTCAGCATCTGAGACACGAACTGGGCTTCGAAAGCCTCGGCCTTCTCGCGCAGGGCCTTGGCGTCGCCCGATTTGGCGGCATTCTGGATCGCCTTGGCCTGCATCTGGGCCGCGCTATCCGACCGGACCGCCGAGAGATCCGACGGGGCAAGGTTTCCGCTGGAGAGGGTGAAACTCATCGCTCCGCTCCTCCTAGAGGACTTGCAACTCGGCCTGCAGCGCGCCCGCTGCCTTGATGGCCTGGAGAATGGAGATCATGTCGCGGGGACCGACGCCAAGGGCGTTGAGGCCGTCGACCAGTTCCTGGAGCGTCACGGTCTGCGGAAGCACCGTCAGACGGTTGTCGCTGTCGTCGTCGATCTCGATCTGGGTGCGCGGTACCGTCACCGTCTCGCTGGTCTCGGAGAACGGCTGCGGCTGACTGACCTGTGCGGTCTCGGTGATTCGGATGGTCAGGTTGCCCTGGGCGATCGCCACCGTATTGATGCGGACGTTCTCGCCCATGACGATGACGCCGGTCTGTTCGTCGATCACCACCTTGGCGATGGTGTCCGGGGTGACCCGCAGTTGCTCGACATCGGTGATCAGCGCGACCGTGTTGTTGCGATAGGCGTCGGGAACGATCATCCGCACCGTCGCCGGATCCGTCGACTGAGCGATCGGCCCGCCGACAAAGGCATTGATCGCCTGGGCGATCCGGCGCGAGGTCGTGAAATCCGGATTCCTCAAGGCGATACGGACCACTTCCATGGCGTTGAGGCGGAAGTCGATCTCCCGCTCGATGATCGCACCGTTCGCGATTCGCCCACCGGTCGGCACACCGCGGGTGATCGAGGCCGCTGCACCCTGGGCTTCGAAGGCGCCGACCGCGACGGGCCCCTGCGCGACCGCGTAGACCTCCCCGTCGGCACCGACCAGCGGGGTCACCAGCAGCTGACCGCCGAGCAGGCTGTCGGAATCGCCGATGGCGGAAATCGTAACGTCAATGCGGGTTCCCTGGGTCGAGAACGGCGGCAGCGTCGCGGTCACCAGGACGGCAGCGACGTTGTCCGTGCTCAGGCTGTCGTCGCGTGAGTTGACCCCCAGGCGCTCCAACATGCCGACCAGGCTTTCACGGGTGAAGATCGCGGAGCCGAGCGAATCTCCGGTGCCGTTGAGGCCGACAACCAGCCCGTAGCCGATCAGCAGGTTCTCGCGAACACCCTCGAAGTCGACGATGTCCTTGATCCTGGTCTGGGCGGCCGCAGACGCCGCCAAGACGGAGCTCGCCAGAACGATGCCGGCGATCCCGATTGCTATCCGCTTGATGGCCCGTGCCACAGTCATCGTCACTTTCCCCACAATCCGCGCTATCGATCTGCTCGGTCGTTCGTGCCGGGTCTCTCCGGCTTGCCGAGCACCATGCGATTTCCGTGCCAGATCTCCAATCTGATCCTTGGCTCTGGGCCCCGGGGGGTCTGTCGTGTGACAATCCGACTCATGATATAAGGAAAGATTGCGGGAATGCTGGCGGTCGCGGGTGGTGTACCGGCGGGTATCGGTCGACCAGGGATATCGAGGCAGAGGATGAAAATCGATCCAACAAAGGTCGCCGGTGTCTCCCAGGCGAAGCGCGCGAACCGGGCGAACCGGGCGAACAAGCCCGGCGGCACCGCTTTCGCGGACATGCTGGGGGAAACATCGAGCACCGAGCAGGCGTCGGCCCCGACCGCTGCCGGCGGGGTCGATTCGGTGCTGGCCGTGCAGGCGGTCGGGGATCGCGAGGCCGACGCCCGTAAAGCACGGGAACGGGCCGAACTCATGCTGTCCCGTCTGGAAGATATCCGGGATGGTCTGCTGATGGGCGCGATCCCGACCGACAGGCTGCAGGAGCTGGCGGTCGCGGCCCGCGAGCAACGCGAAGATATCGATGACGACCGGTTGATCGAGATCCTCGACGACATCGAACTGCGGGCGCGAGTGGAACTTGCGAAATTGGATCGAAGCGTGTAACCCCACGCGCGACAAAGACGGCGCTCTCCCCGGATAACGTCCGGTCCCGCCAAGACTTGGCCGGCGACCCACGCTGCGGGATGAGGCGCACGTCACCGATGACGCGTGGAGGAATTCGGATGAGCGTGACCTTGCCGCCGGACTACAGGCCGTCGGACGACGAGGAGTTCATGAATCCGAAGCAGTTGGAGTACTTCCGGCAAAAACTGCTTCGCTGGAAGGCGGATCTGGTCAAGGAAGCGGGGGAGACCCTGAGCAACCTGACCGAACAGAACCTGCAGCAACCGGACATGGCCGACCGGGCGTCGCTCGAGACCGAACACTCGATCGAACTGCGGACCCGGGACCGCGAGCGCAAGCTGATCAGCAAGATCGAAGCGGCGCTGAAGCGGATCGAGGACGGGACCTACGGGTACTGTGAGGAAACCGACGAGCCGATCAGTCTGCGGCGACTCGAGGCCAGGCCAATCGCCACCCTCAGTCTCGAGGCACAGGAACGCCACGAGCAGATGGAGCGTACCCATCGCGACGACTGATGGCCGCATCTGATTTGTCAGATCTGGGAATGTCGGAAGGCCGCCCTTGGGGCGGCCTTCCTGTTTCCGGCTTGGATCAGGAGACGCGGGAGACGTGCCAGGCCGGAGTACCGTGGATGCGCTGGGCGTCAGAACGGCATGATCACATCGAGGACCTGGCTGCCGTAGCGTGGCTGCTGGACATCCGTCAGGTGCCCGCGGCCGCCGTAGGCGATGCGTGCTTCGGCCATCTGGTCGTAGCTGATCGTGTTGGACGAGGTGATGTCGGCCGCTCGAATCACACCGCCGACGACGACCTCGCGAACCTCGAAGTTGACCCGCACTTCCTGCCGGCCATACAGAACCAAATTGCCGTTCGGCAGTTTTTGCGTGATGACCGCGGCGACCCGCAGTTCGATCTCGTCTTCGCGGTCGATGCTGCCGGTGCCGGCATTGCTGACGGTGGAGCCGAGATCGACCAGGTTGTCGCCGGTCACACCCTCCGGCAGGAAGTCACCGAGGATGTCTTCGTATCCTAGGAACCCGTTCAGATCGGCGGTTTCCGTGTTGGTCCGGGTCCGGGTCGTCGAGTTGTCGAGTTCGGCTTCATCATCCATTTCGACAACGACCGTGATGATATCGCCGATATCGCTGGCCCGCTGATCCTTGAAGAAGGCGCGGGACCCTTCCTGCCACAGCGAGTTCGGCTGGCGCGTCGCGACCACTGGGTCTGGCATCGGCATGCTGACCGGCTGGTAGGCCGATGAGGCCGTCGGATCTTCAATGCGGGACAGTTCGGGGGCATGTCCGACATTGGCCAACCGGTCCATGGCGCCGCAGCCCGACAGCAGCACAGCGAGGGTGACGGCGCTCAGGATCGGTCGGACCCGGGTTCTGGAGAGCATGCGGTTCATTCCTTCATCCTCCTGGGCCCCCCACCGGAGCCGGTGTATTCCTGTTTCAGTGCCGATCGGCATGCGGCTAGCCGTTCAGCGACGCGAGCGTTGCCGGCTCGATGATCGCCATATCCGGGCCGACGACCCGGGCTTCGACAACACGCTCACTCTGGGCGTTGCGGACCCGGATCACGGCACCTTTCGTGCCCGACTCAAGCGCTTCTCCGCGGGCGGTCAGCGTCATCGCACCGGTCCGCACCATCAGAGTGATCAGGTCGCCCTTGGTCACCAGCAGGTTGGGGCGTAGGTCGGTCAAGCGCACTGGAACGCCGGCGGTCAACGGTCGGCGCGCGGTGTGGCCGACAATGTCCTCGCGCTGGGTCACGGTTGTGACGCCGGCCTTGCGCGCCGGGACCCGTGTCCAGGCAACCATCTCTTCAGTGATGACCTGGCCGGGCATCGCGTGTCGGCGCAGCATCGGCACCTCGACGATCGGGATGACCCGACCCGCGACCGAGACGGAACGACTGCCCTCGACACCAATTGTCGCGTCGAAGCGCTGGGTGCGTGGGCTGTAGTCGATGGCGTAAACGGTCACCGTCAGCGGCCGGTTGGCGGCCACGAAGAGTTTCGATTTGCGCCCGAACACGTCAATGTCGAAGTCCTCGGCGATGTGCTCGTCGGCCAGCCGGGCGGTCAGCGCGTCGGCGATCACGTCCATCGGGATCTGAATGCTGGCACGGGTGATCACGACGGACTGCTTGGCGTGTGAAGGCCGCCAGGACAGCCCGACCGACTTGGCGTAGCGCCAAAGCTGCCGGGCGCCGACCACAAGCCGATGTCCGGGTTCCGGAGCTGCGCCGATCTCCCGGTCCATGCCGGCCGGCAGGTTCGCGAACAAGTGCGACAGCAGGAGATCGTCGCCGTCGACCGTTGTTCTGTCCCGCAACATCAGCGGAAGGGCCGGGCGGCTTGCCGCCGCTTCCTGGCTGCCTGCGGCCAGGGCCGATGACGGCAGGCCGGCCGGGGTGACCGCGGCGATGGCCGCCGCGATCATCAGCTTTGTCAGGGTCTTTCCAATCCGGGTCATGGGGTTCTCCCTCATCCCTGGCACTAGGCCGGTCAGCCTTAGCGGACGTTGTTGACTGTCGACATCATCTGGTCGGAGGTCTCGATGACCTTCGAGTTCAGCTCGTAGGCCCGCTGGGCAGTGATCAGAGCGGTGATCTCCTGCACCGGATCCACGTTGGATCCCTCGACGAAACTCTGCTGCAGCAGACCGAAGCCTGCGGCTCCCGGGACTCCGGTCGTCGGGGCACCCGAGGCGTTGGTTTCCAGCAGCAGGTTGTTACCGATGTTCTCGAGGCCGGACTCGTTCTGGAACGTCGCCATCTGGAGCTGGCCGACATTCTGGTCGGCAACCTGACCGTCGATCTGCGCGAAGACCTGACCGGACTCGTTGATGGTGATCGACAGCGCATCCGACGGAACGGTGATGCCCGGCTGTACCTGATAGCCGTCCGCCGTCACGATGGTGCCATTCTGGTCGAGCTGAAAAGCGCCGGCTCGGGTATAGGCGGTCTCGTTGTCGGGCAGCAGGACCTGGAAATACCCTTCACCGCGGATCGCGATATCGAGCTCGTTGGCGGTCAGGACCAGGGGACCCTGTTCGTTGATCCGGTAGGTCGCGCCGGTCTTCACGCCGAGGCCGAGATGGATACCGGAGGGAACGATGGTGCCGGCGTCCGAGGAGTCGGTGCCGACCCGGCGCAGATCCTGATAGATCAGATCCTGGAACTCCGCACGCTGGCGCTTGAAGCCGGTCGTGTTCATGTTCGCGATGTTGTTCGAGATAACCTCGACATTGGTCTGCTGGGCGTTCATGCCGGTTGCGGCGATGTTCAGCGATTGCATTGTATTCTCCCTCGACCCCTCGGGCCCGTCGTGTCCGGTTCGTCTGCGGCGGACCTCAGAGGTACGCCGTGTCACTTGGGTTCATCAGGCCACTTGCATGGGGCGTGCCAAACGCTGGGTTGCCCGTTCCGCGCGCTGCCCTTCGGAGTCGATCAGGTTCTTGATCGCGTCGTAGGTGCGGTGGATCGTCATCATCTCGGTCATCTCGACGATGGCGTTGACGTTCGAGCCTTCGAGCTGGCCCTGAGCAACCTGGCTGTTCTCGGCCGGGAACGGCTGAGCGTCGGTCGCGAACAGGCTGTCGCGCTCCTTCTTCAGGGCGGCCACTTTGTCGAACTCGACAACCGCGATCCGACCGTAGACTTCGTCGCCGAGGGCGACGGAGCCGTCCCCGGTTACGACGATCGCGTCGTCGGACCGCGGGATGAAGATCGGGTTACCCGCCGGATCCAAGACCAGGTGCCCCTGGTTGGTGGTCAGCTGGTTCTGGTCGTTCAGGGACAGGGTCCCGTTGCGGGTATAGAATGTGCCGGTCCCGTCATCGACGGTGAAGTAACCGGGGCCGTCGATCGCGAGATCCAGCGTTTTGCCGGTCACCTTCAGCGGTCCCTGCGCGTAGTCGGTGGCGGTGGCCCGGTCGATCACGAATTGGGTCTCCGTCCTGTCGAACGGCGCTTTCTCGGGATAGCTCTGGTAGATCATCATCTCGCGCTTGAAGCCGGTTGTGTCGACGTTCGCGATGTTGTTCGCAACGACGGACATCTCGCGCCTTAGCGCGGTTTGCCGGGACAGTCCGATGTAGATTGAGTTCTCCATGACTCGCTCCGTTCCTCGATCGTGTTTTTTTCGGTTCGCGGTGGTCGTGCCACCGGTTCGCCGGACCTGATGCAGAAGTCGTGCCAGACTTTGAAACGTGCGGAGCGATGCCATCGGAAGGCGTCGGAATGCGCGCTCGGGCAACTCTGGGCCGCCACTCTTTCGCGTGATCGGGTGTTTCTGTAGAATCGGGTGAGTCGGCACCTAACTTGCGTAAGGATGCGGATAGGGCTCGGACACATCGCCGGGGCCTCGGGACCGCATCGCAGCTCGGCAGGAACTGCCGGGCCGCGTCGGACGGACGGAGACGCGAATGGCTGAAGAAGCCCTCGACGAAATGGATGCCGCCGGCGAGGAGCCGGAACGCAAGAGGGTAAGCGGGAAACGGTTGATCATTTTCGCCGCGACCTTGGTGCTGGTGCTGATTGGCGGCGGCGTCGGAGCGGCGTTCATGCTCGGTCTGTTTGCCGCGGATCCTCCGCCGGTCGAAGAGGAAGCAGGCGAAGCAGCCCCGGTCGAACCCGAACCTCAGGAGCGACGGGCGTTCTTCTTCGAGGTCCCGGACCTGATCGTCAATCTGAACACCAGCGGGCGGAAGTCCACGTTTTTGAAGATCAAGATCGCGCTGGAACTGGAAGGCCCCCAGGACACAGACCGGATAAACGAGGTACTGCCTCGGATCGTCGACAATTTTCAGGTCTATCTGCGTGAATTGCGGGTCGACGATCTGAACGGCTCGGCCGGCATGTACCGGTTGAGAGAGGAGCTGCTGCGGCGGGTCAATCTGGCGGCGCGACCGGTGCGTGTCCGCGATGTTCTGTTCAAAGAAATGCTTGTCCAGTAGGACCGGGTTCGAGACGAGGCAGGGCTGATGGCAACTGATGACGATCTCGCCGCCGAATGGGAGGCGGTGGGTGACGAGGAAGAGGAGGATGTCGGTTCCGCCCGGGTTCTGAACCAGGACGAAATTGACAGTCTGCTTGGATTCGACGAGGCCAGTGGCGGCGATGGCGACACGTCGGGGATCCACGCGATCGTCAATTCGGCGCTGGTCTCCTACGAACGCCTGCCGATGCTGGAGGTGGTGTTCGACCGGCTGGTGCGGATGATGTCGACCAGCCTGCGGAACTTCACCTCCGACAACGTCGAGGTGTCCCTCGATAACATCACGTCGATCCGGTTCGGCGACTACCTGAACTCGATTCCTTTGCCGGCCATGCTTTCGGTGTTCAAGGCCGAGGAGTGGGACAACTACGGCCTCCTGGTCGTCGACAGCGCCCTGATCTACTCGATCGTCGACGTCTTGCTTGGCGGGCGCCGGGGCACCGCCGCGATGCGCATTGAGGGTCGTCCCTACACGACGATCGAGCGCAACTTGGTGGAACGGATGGTCAATGTTGTCTTAAGTGACCTGTCGGCGGCGTTCGACCCACTGAGCCCCGTGACCTTCCGCTTTGATCGACTGGAAACCAATCCCAGGTTCGCCACGATTGCCCGCCCGGCAAACGCTGCCGTCCTCGCGCGCCTGCGGATCGACATGGAAGACCGTGGCGGGCGCCTGGAACTGATGTTGCCCTACGCGACCCTTGAGCCGGTGCGCGAACTGCTGCTGCAGATGTTCATGGGTGAGAAGTTCGGTCGGGACTCGATCTGGGAGACCCATCTGGCGAACGAGCTCTGGAACACCGAGGTCGAACTGGACGGCGTCCTGGACGAGATCGTCATGCCGCTCAATGACGTCCTCAATCTGAAGCCGGGCAGCCGTATCTTGTTGAACGCCATGCCGAATTCGACCATCGACATGCGGTGCGGGAACGTTTCGCTGTTCAGTGGTAAGATGGGTCGCAAAGGCGGGAACATCGCCGTGCGGATCAGCCAACGTTTGCGCAAGATGTAGAGAGGGGCCGTCGGATGGATCTTGCGTTCACCCTCGACCTCGTTCTGATCGCCCTGCTCGTGGCGACCATTGCATATGCGATGGTCTTGCATCGCCGTCTCGGCGCCCTCAGATCTGACCGGGCGGACCTCGAGACTTTCCTGGAGCGGATGTCCCAGGCCACCGCCAAGGCCGATGCCAGCCTGAAGGGGATACGAGAGACGGCCGAAAGAGCGCAGCAGACCCTTCACGATCCGTTGAACAAGGCTCAGGCGATGCGCGACGAACTGCTGTTTCTGATTGAACGCGCGGACAGCTCGGCCGAGCGGGTTGCCAACGGCGTCCAGAAATCGGCGGCACCATCGCCACCGCCGGCCGAGCCGACCGCCGACGCCGAGCGTCCGGCGCCCGCGAAACGCGCACGACCACGCGCGCGCCCGGCGGCCGCTCCGCAGCCGGATTCCAGTGATGACCCCCAGGATGGGGCCCGCTCCCAGGCCGAACGGGACCTTATGAACGCTCTAAGGAACGTGCGCTGACATGACTTACGATCGACTGGGCCGGCCCGCGCCGTCGCCGGCGGACGTGCCGCCGGCGGCCGAAGCTGCGACGGGTATCAAGGACGGTGGGGTCAAAGGTGGCGCGGCCACTCCCAATGCCGCTCGGTTGGCGCGCCGCGGCGCATCATCGTCGAGGCCGGGCGATACGGGTAAGCCGCGGGCATCCGGCGGCATTCGACGCAGCGCGTCTCTGCGAATTCTGCCGGTGACCGCCTTCGTCGCGGCTCTCGTGCTCAGCGTGAAGGTCGCTGACCTTTGGGAACGGCGCGATGGTGTCGAGCCGGCGATCACCGTCGGCGCCCCGGCCGTCGCGCAAAACACGGAGGCCGCGGCCGCCGATGATGCCGAGGCCCCGATACAGATCGCCCAAAGCGATCAGGCGTCGCGGCCGGAGACTGACGCGGGCGACCGGGTCGACCCCTTCAATCTTGGCAAGTCGCAGATCGAGTTGCTGCAGAGCCTCGCAGACCGCAGGCAGGAACTCGAGGAACGCGAACGCGTCCTGGTTCAACGCGAAGGGCTGCTGACGGCGGCTGAACACCGGATCGAGAAGAAGATTGGCGAGCTCAACGAGATCAAGGCTGAGATAGAAGCCCTGATCCGGACCTATGACGAACAGGAGGAAGAGCAGCTCGGCAGCCTGGTGAAGATCTACGAGACCATGAAGCCGAAGGACGCTGCGCGGATCTTCGACGAACTCGATATGGACGTGTTGCTTCAGGTCATCGAGCGGATGAAAGCGTCGAAAACTGCGCCGGTGCTGGCCAATATGACGCCGGAACGTGCCAAAGAAGTCACTTCCAGGATTGCCGAACGACGCCAAATGCCCGATATCAACTGAGCAACCTTAGGACGGGCTCGGGGAAAAAGAGCGCATTTAATTTATCTCGTTTACAACCCTTTAATCCCCTTCGCATAGGGTAGCGCCAGTCAGGGCGTCCGAACTGGACGCGTGCCAGTTGTGAGCATGAAAGAGACGGCGGATGGCGGTCGACAAGAGCATGGCGGTTCTCATCGTCGATGATTACAAGACGATGCTGAGAATCATCCGGAACTTGTTGCGTCAACTTGGATTCAACAATGTCGAGGAAGCGTCGGACGGCGCGACTGCCTTGCAGAAGATGCGCCGGCAGGACTTTGGCCTGGTCATTTCGGACTGGAACATGGAGCCGATGACCGGCCTGCAGCTTCTCAAGGAAGTCCGGTCGGACGACAAGCTCAAGGGCACGCCGTTCATAATGGTGACGGCTGAGAGCAAGACGGAGAACGTGATCGCCGCCAAAAAAGCGGGCGTGAACAATTACATCGTCAAGCCGTTCAATGCCGCCACCCTGAAGACGAAGATGACGGCTGTCATCGGCGACTTCTGATCTCGAAAACCAGGACGAGACGATGACGTCTCACTCAGAGTCGGACGACGATCCCAGGGCCCGAGCCTTGCTCGAGATCGCCGCAATGGACGATGAGTTGCAGCGCGCCTTCGATCGCGTCCTGGATGCCGCTGAAGCGATTCTCGTGCTCGACGAAAACGGGCCGGATGATGGCGCCAGCGGCATCAGCGCGGCCGTCGACGAACTGTTCGAGGCCGCTGCCATGCGGGACATCGTCGGGCAGCGCTTGACCGCGGTACGTAGGGCGGTCGAGTCGCTCACCGATTTGTCTGCATCTGAGGTGCAAACAAAAGATGACAAATCCCGGAAAATAGAGGAAAAATCAGAGCACGAGTCGGCCTCGGACAGTAAGTTGCTCAACGGTCCTCAACTGCCGGGCGAAGCCAAGAGCCAATCGGAGGTCGACGCGCTGTTCGATAACCTCGACTAGGCGCGGATGTTCACAGTCCGAGCGGAACGCAAGGAACCAGACAAAGGAAGCAGCCACCCGCTGTTTCTGAGCCTTTTTCTGCTGCTGCTGGCGTTCTTTATCCTGTTGAATGCGATGTCCTCCGTTGAACAGGGCCGAAGCAACCAGGTGCTGCAGAGCGTTCAGGACGCTTTCCCGTCAGCCTATCGCAGCCAAATTCGTGAGAGCATGCTGCCGGATGAGCCTGGGCAGGCCATCGGCGAAGCCCTCCAAGCCGCGATCGGCACTGTGTTCCGCGATGCGCTACCGGTCGCCGAGCTTTCGGTGGACTCCTCGGGGAACCCGCTGTTCGTGTCCGTTCCGGCGCGCCGGGTGTACTCTGCGGCGGCCGGCGGCGTGACGCCGGCGCTGGACCAGCTTGCCGAGCGCCTGGCGCCGGTGGTCAACCAACCTCCGGCGGGATCGGTGCTTGAAGTGCAGGTCCTGTTCGGTGCCGATCCGTCCGCGGCCTCGGAGGAACGCGCGGATCTCGTCTTCAGGGCCAGCGAGACGATCCGAGCGTTTCTCCAAGCCGAAATGGCGGCGGCCGTCTTGTCCACGGGACTGGAGCCGGGGGCGACCGACACCGTTCGGTTTGTTTTCCGTACGCGGCCATCGGAGTCCGGGCAATGACAGTGCGCCTGACTCAAGCATCGGCTGCGGTGCGCACTGGCGAACCCAAGCTGGATCGTCGGGCGGGCCGCAAGTATGGCGGAGGCCCGGGTTGGCTGATCACGCTGGTCGACCTGGTCTCCCTGATGCTGGCGTTTTTCGTCCTGCGGTTCGCCATGATGACCATCGACGGCCCGCAATATCAGGCCGCCGCCGGGTCGATCGTTGAAGGCTTGAACCGCCGCGTCGCTGTTATCGAGCAGGGGCCGCCCGTCGAACGGACGGTTGAGGGAGAACGTACCCGGCGCGGATTTGCGCTGGCCTATCTGGAACCGATCCTGACCGCCAAGATGGCCGACGATCCGATGCTGGCGCGGGCCCGCATTGTTCGCTCCGGCAGTCGGTTGGTCATTTCGCTGCCAGCCGACGTGTTGTTCCCTGTCGGTGGGGCGGCGTTGACCGACGATGCCAAGCAGGCCATCGCAGTGCTGACGACCGCTCTTGAGACGCTGCCGAACCAGATCGATGTGGTGGGCCATGCGGACCCGCAGCCGATGACCGGGAGCGGCCGTTATTCCTCGAACTGGGAGCTGTCCCTGGCCCGTGCGGATGCCGTGGCGCACCAGCTTATGGAGACCGGTTTCCCGCGCATGCCGACGGTCGAGGGGGTCGGTGACAGCCGTTTCTATACCGTCTCTCCGACCCTGGAACTGGATCGTCGTTACGTCCTGGCCCGCCGGGTCGACATCGTGATCTTTCCGGAGCGGGCGCAATGACCGGCCGGGGCTTATTGCTGGCAGCGATCCTGGCGGTTGTGGCTGCCGGGCTGTTCGCGCCCGCCCACGCGGTTCCCGTGTCGGTCTCGGGCAGCGAGACGGAACAGTCTGAGCGGCTGGTCTTTGACTGGCCAGTTGCCGTCGAGTACTCCGCGGAACGGTTCGGCAACACGCTGGTCGTGCGATTCTCGCAGCCGATCGAGGCGGACATGGCGGCCGCCGCCACAGGATTGGGACGGTTCATTGCCGGCGGCCGTATTGGACGCGACGGTCGCAGTGCTGTCATCGAACTGACCGGAGATCATCGCCTGCAGAGTTCTCGCGACGGCAACCGGATCGTCATCGATCTCTCCGATCGGACGGCCCCCGCGCGCCCTCCAGCCGCGAGTTCCGCCGGATCATCGCAGACCGCTCAGCCTGCTGCGGCGGTCGCACCGCCACTCGGCGTTCGGTACGGGCGGCACGATGCCTATGACCGGATCGTGTTCGACTGGACCGCACCGGTCGGTTTCCGCGTTGAGAATGGATCCGGGCAGTCCCGAATCCTGTTTGATCGACCCGCACAGGTTGACGATGCGGCCGTTCGCCGGCGGTTGCCGGCACCGCTGCGGGGCTTCGAGAGCGCAAATGAGGCGACGGGGTTGGCGGTGACCGTTCCGGTCCCATCTGGACGGTCGATCAACGCCTTTCGCGCCGGTACGCGGGTCGTGGTGGACGTCCTGCGGGGCGGCGGTGGTCAGCAGCCTGCCGTATCGGCCCCGGCTCAACAGGCGCCACCGGCGGTTCCTCCTGCCAATGTCGCGGCGCCTTCGCCGCCACCCGCCGAGGCAGCGCCGACAACATCGCCGCCGCAAGCCGCCGGCACACCGTCAGGCGTACCACCGGCCACGCTGCCCAGTTCGCCGCCGGCGGCCGCGGAGCCCAGCAGTGCGCCAATCGCTCCAGCGCCAGCGGCCGCCCCACCCCCAGCCGCTGCTCCGGCACCGGCGCTGACCGCCCAACCGAGCCCGGCGCCGCCACCTCCGCCGTCGAATGGACAGCCCATTCAAGGACTCGCGGATAGCGATCCGGCGTCGCGAGAGACCAACCTGCCGACCGTGGACGCCTCCATTCCCGACCAGGAGGGGACGGATGACGCCGTGCCGGACTCCTCGACCCGTATGGACGTGGTCGCCAACGGTAATACCGGGACCATCGGCGGCCCGCCTCTGGCGGTCGTCCGTCTGAACAATGCTGAAGCGGTTTCATTGAGGTTCGGCTTTGAAGAACCGGTGGCCGCGGTGGTGTTTCCGCGGGCCGGGTACATCTGGGTGGGCTTCGACCAGGCCGTCACGATGGACTTCTCGGCGTTGGCCGGCATCAACAAGGAGATCGTGGGCCAGCCCCAGCAGATCCCCGTGGCCAGCGGCTCGGCGGTCCGGCTGCCGGTGGTAGACGGCGTGAACGCCCGGGTGTGGCGCGACGGGGAAGCCTGGGTGCTCGATCTGCAGCCTCAGGCCTCTCGCCCCGACGTGCCCTTGCGGGTCGACGCCCAGATGGTGAGTCCCCAGGGTCCCCGGCTGTTCATTCCGGTGGACGGGATCGGCCAGCCGATTGTGGTGCGCGACCCGGAAGTCGGCGACGGTCTGTTCATGATTCCGGTGACGCCGTTGTCCCGTGGGATCGACGGGGATCGCACCTACTCGGATCTGTCGTTGCTGGCCTCGCTTCAGGGCGTGGTTGTGCGCCCGGGACGGGCGGACATTGAATTTCGGGTCCTGCCGGACGGGATCGCACTTACACGCGACGGCGGCATGCTCCTGTCGGGGGCGGCTCCCCGTTCCAGCGACGAGCTCTTCACCGGGAACCGCTTCCAAGGCCTGTCTGCCGGATTGCCCCCGGGCCGGATCTTCGACATGAGCAATTGGCGGCTGGGCGACGACAACGAATACCTCGATCGGCGGCAGGCGCTGCAGATCCGGATCTCCGAGGCCACCAGCATCTCGCGCAGCAGTCCGAGGCTCGAGCTGGCCCAGTTCTATTTCTCTCGTGGACTTTCGTCGGAGGCAATCGGTCTGCTGCGGACCATCGAGCAGTCTGACGAGGACCTCGCGAACCGCCCGGACGTGAAGGCCCTGCGTGGCGCGGCGAGCTTCATGCTGGGCCGCTATGCGGAGGCCGAGGATTACCTGGATGACGTGTCGCTGAACGGCTTCTCCGAGGCCGAGTTGTGGCGCGGCGCGGCGACCGCGGGCCAGGGCAAGTGGGACGAAGCGGTCGAGCACTTCGCACGAGCCGGCGAGATTCCGGGCGGCTACCCGAGAAACTTCACGACTGATCTGGCGATGCTCGCGGCCGAGGCGGCCATCCGGGCGGGTGATTTCCGCGGAGCGGGCGCGTTTCTGGACGTGATCTCGGAAGGCACGCCGACCCCAGGAGAGCGGGCGCGGCTGGACTTCCTGCGCGGCCGCGTGCTGCACGCGTTCGGGGACCTCGAAGCGGCGCTGGACATCTGGGATCGATTGGCATCTGGCGAGGACCGCTGGGCGCGGGTCAGATCAGAACGGGCCCTGATTCAGCACGCCCTCGACGACGGCCGGATTTCGATCAAGCAGGCGGCCGACCGGCTGGACGAACTGCGGTATGCCTGGCGCGGCGACCGGCTCGAGTTCGCTTTGTTGCGCGACCTCGGCCGGTTGCGGTTGCAGGAGAACGAGTACGAGGAAGGACTGGCGGCGCTGCGCCAGGCCGTGACGAACTTCCCCGATCATAAGGAGGCGCGAGACGTCGCGTTCGAACTGACGCAGGCCTTCGGTGATATCTTCACCGGTGGTGCGGCCGAGGGCATGACGCCGCTCCAGGCATTGTCCCTCTATGATGAGTTTCGGGAGCTGACGCCTGTCGGCGAGGCCGGGGACGTGATCATCGAAGCCCTGGCCGACCGGCTGGTTCGGGTCGACCTTCTGGATCGCGCCGCCCGGCTTCTCGACCGCCAGGTTAAGTTCCGGTTGCAGGGCACCGAGAAGGCGCGGGTCGGAGCGCGGCTGGCCCTGATCCTGCTGTTGGATCGTCAGCCGGAAAGTGCGATCCGGGCGCTCGACGAAAGTGTCGCGCCGGGCCTCGGACGGGTCCTGGCCCAGGAGCGCCGCCGTCTCCGGGCTCGAGCCATCTTTGAGTTGGGGGATGCCCAGGGCGCCTTGAAGCTGATGGCCGACGACAAGAGCCGGGAAGCGAATCTGTTGCGCGCCGACATCTACTGGCGGACCCAGGACTGGATCGAGGCCGCCAAGGTGTTCCGGGCTCTGGTCGGCGCCGCCGGACGGGATGGACGACGGCTCACTCAGGAGCAGGCGACGTTCATCGTCAATTGGGCCGTCTCGCTGGCTCTCAGCGACAACGACCAGGGGCTGAACCGCCTGCGCCAGATCTATGGCACCCAGATGGAGAACACACCCTTCCGCGAGGCGTTCCGCCTGATCACCAACAATACCGACAGCGGACCCGACGAATTCCTGCGGCTGTCCGAGAGGTTTGAGGAAATCGGGCGGTTCCAGGCGTTCCTGTCGAGCTATCGCGACAAGCTCAAGCAAGGTCCGCTGAGCGCGACCAACTGACGGGTCTTTTTCTCGGCGTTCAGACGATCCGCACTAAGGACCCAGTCCGAAGCTCCGCACCAGACTTCCGGCGACCATGTACCAGCCGTCGACCAGGACGAAGAAGATCAGCTTGAACGGCAGGGCCACGATGATCGGCGGCACCATCATCATGCCCATCGACATCAGGATCGAGGCGATCACCATGTCGATGATGACGAAAGGCAGATAGAGCAGAAAGCCGATTTCGAACGCGCGCCGCAGCTCACTGATCATGAACGCCGGAATGAGCACGTGCAGCGGCGCATTGAGGCCGGTTTCCGCCGGGCCGACCTGCCCGATATCCTGGAACAGTTCGAGGTCCTTCGGGCGCACGTGCTCGATCATGAAGGCACGAAACGGCGCCATGGTCTCCCGAAACGCCTCCTGCTCGTCGATCTCCTCCTCGATCAGCGGCTGGACACCGTTCTCCCAGGCCGACTCGAGCGGACCCGCCATGATGAAGCCAGTCAGGAACAGGGCCAGACTGATGATCACTATATTCGGCGGTGACTGCTGGGTACCCAGGGCGGTCCGCAGCAGCGAGAACACGACCACGATCCGGGTGAAGGACGTCACCATCACTAGGATGCCGGGTGCGAGCGACAGCAGGGTGATGATCGCCAGCAGCTGAATGATGCGGGCGGTGGTCGACCCGCCGGGCTCTCCGACATCAAGTGTCAGCGTCTGGGCCGCAGCCGGATCCGTGATTGCGACAATCCCCAGGCTGGCGATCAGCAGCGCAATGAGCCGAATCATCATGTGCTCTCAGCCTCGGTCATGGGTTCCGGCGGGCGCCCGTGGACAACAGGAATCCCCCGTTCCACCACCATGTCGCTCTCGCCGCCGACGACGATCAGGTGTTCGACATCGTCGCGCCGGACCAGGACCAGCCGTCGCCGTCCATCGAGGGCGCGAACTTCCTGAACACGCAGCCTAGGGCCGCTGGATCGGGCCCCCGGCGACAGGCCGAATCGCTCGAGTCCGTATCGCCGGACCCCCCAATAGAGCACGCCGATCAAGCCCAGGACGAAGCCGAAGGCGAGGAAGAACCGGATGTACTCCAAGAAGCCCATTCGTCCATTGTCGACGTGACTCTTGGACATGCCAAGCGGCGGGCCGCGATCGTCGTGTCGTTGCTGTGTTGGGCCCGACTGGGGATCTGCCGGCAGCCGGGGCGGGGACGGAAGCGCGGCTGCGCACCTGGCGCAAAGCTTTGGAATTGGGCGGCAATATCACCGCCATCGGTGTCCCGGATGGCGGCGGCGAGGGCCTCACGTGCGGCGGCGCCGGTTCTGCAGGGCGGCGCCGTACGCGGCTGCCGCCGCGCCGGCCGAATGGCTCGGTGCCGGCGAATCGTCCGGCGCCGGCATCGATTGCAGGCGCTCGGAGGCAGCGTCGAGCGCGGCGATCAACCGTTCCAAGTCAGGCGCCAAGGCGTGAGCGTCCACCGCCGGCAGGGCGGTCGCCGCCTGGCACAGCGCAGCAACCCGGTTCTCCAAGGCGGCGCGGTCGACGGCCTGATGGCCGAGGCGCGCGATCTCCGCTTCGAGATCGGTGATCTCTTCCAGCAGTCCACTCACTCTGGCGTCTCCGGCGCACTGCTCAGGCTGCTGTTCGCGCGGTACACGTAGGTCAGGATTTCCGCCACCGCGGCGAAAGCCTCCATCGGGATTTCGCAATCGACTTCGACGACTTCCAGGATCTGCGCGAGATCGGGGTCTGTGCGGACTTTTACGTCGTTGGCGAACGCCAGCTGCAGGATCTTCTCGGCAAGGTCTCCATAGCCTTTGGCGACGACCGTCGGCGCGGTGCCGCTGTCGACATCGTGGCTCAATGCGATCGCGACCTGACGGTCCGAACGCAGAGGGGGGGCGTCCTTGGCAGCCATGCCCGCACTATACCGCGCTGTGGCCCGGGAGGCACGGGGCGGGCGCATGGACGTCCCCGCAGCAGAGTTGGCACGGGCCTTGCTTTGATTGTATCGACCGGTGTCATCGGGTCGCCGATTCGCCGGATCGCCAAAGAAGCAATCGTCATGAATTGCTCGAAGGGGAAGAGAGATGAAGATGTCGCAGATGGGCCTGTTCAGCATGGCCCGCCAACAGATGGGCTGGCTTAGCGAGCGTCAGACGGTGCTGGCTCAGAACATCGCCAACGCCAACACGCCAAGCTACAGCGCCAAGGATCTCAAAGCGCTGGACTTCAGTCGGCAGCTTTCCGAGGTCCGGTCGATCGACCTGAAGGCGACCGCCGGCCGGCACCTGCAGGGCACCATCCAGCGCCCTGACTACCGGGTTGAAGAACTGCGTCCCCGCGAGGTCTACGAGACCACGCCGGATGGCAATGGAGTGGTCATGGAGGAGCAGCTGATCAAGGTGTCGGACACCCAGATGCAGTATCAGCTCGCGTCCAACATCTACCAGAAACACATGACCATGATGCGCACCGCCCTCGGTTCGCGTTCGGCCTGAACCCGGACATAGGAGAGATCGATGGAACTGATGAACGCGATCCGGATCTCCGCATCCGGCATGGAAGCCCAGGGTACCCGCCTGCGGATCGTTGCTGAGAACGTGGCCAACGCCGATTCGCTCGGAGATACGCCGGAAGACAACCCGTATCGTCGCCAGACGGTCACGTTCAAGGAGGTCCTTGACCGCGATATCGGGGCCCATCTGGTGTCCGTCTCGAAAATCGGCAAGGACATGAGCGATTTCGACATGCGCTACGAGCCCAGCCACCCGCTCGCTGACGAAGCCGGTTATATCAAGGAGCCGAACGTCAACGCCCTGATCGAAATGACCGACATGAAGGAGGCCCAGCGCAGCTACGAGGCCAACCTCAGCGTGATCGAAAGCTCCAAGTCGATGATCCAGCGGACCATCGAACTGATCCGCCGCTAAGGTCACGGATGTCGGTAGTGCTGGTCGGGCGGTTTCGTGCCGCGGCCAGAAGCGGTAGAATGAAGATAACGGAGGACGCAGCATGGTCACACGGATCGGCGACTTAGTTCCCCCGGCTGTCGGGGTTCCTAGTGCGGAAGCGGGTACAGCGCCCGCCGGCAAGGATTTCGCGAGCTTCGTGCGCGACGCTGCCGACGCATCGATCGACACCATGCACCAAGGCGAGCAGATCTCGAAAATGGGGATCGCAGGCAAGGCGGAACTGACGGACGTCGTCAACGCGGTCAACGATGCTGAGATGACTCTGCAGACCGTGACGGCATTGAGGGACAAGCTTGTCGAGGCTTACCGCGAGATTATCCGCATGCCGATCTGACGGCGCGCGCGCCGCGCCGCCCCGAGCAGTCGGCATGATTGGTCCCGGCAGAATTTGCCGGGCGTTCGGCGTTGGGGGAACAAGGTGACCGAAGCAGAAGCCCTGGATGTCGCCCGCGATGCGATCGTTGTCCTGCTGACCATGTCGCTGCCGATCATGCTGATCGCCTTGGGCGTCGGTCTCATGATCGCCCTGTTCCAGGCCCTGACCCAGTTGCAGGAGATGACCCTGGTCTTCGTTCCGAAGATCCTGGTCGTTTTCGCCTCGCTGCTGCTGCTGACGCCGTTCATGCTGTCCTCGATCTCGTCTTTCTTCGAACAGCTCGCTGACAAGATCATCAGCTTGCCGTAGGCCTCGACCGTGCCGCTCGAAGACTTCCTCCCCCTTCAGGTCTACGCGATGCTGATTGTGCTGGCGCGTCTCGGGGCGCTGGTATTCCTGTTGCCGGGTATCGGCGAGACCTACATCCCGGTCCGGGTGCGGATCCTGTTCGTGCTGGCCATGACTCTGGCAATCGCGCCGGTCGTCGGCGGGTCCATTCCAGGGCCACCGGACAGTGCAGCCGATCTCTTTCTCGTGGTGTTCAAGGAGGTCGCGATCGGTTTGTTTTTCGGTATCGTCGCCCGTGCGCTCCTGATCACGCTGGCGACGGCGGGCACGATCATCTCCCTGTCCACCGGTCTGTCAAACGCAACGGTCTTCAACCCGGCCCTGCAGGATCAGGGAACCTCGGTCAGCCTGCTGCTCACGCTGCTCGGCATCATGCTGATCTTCGCCACAGACATGCACCATTTGATCATCCGGGCCCTGGTTCAGAGCTACGCGGTGTTCCCGGTCGGAGCCACGCTTCCGATCGACGACTTCTCGCTCGCGATCGCCCGCCTGGTGGGTGACGCGTTCGAAATGGCGCTGCAGATGTCGGCGCCCTTCATCGTGATCAGCCTGATGTTCTTCGCCGCGCTTGGAATCATGTCGCGTCTGATGCCGCAGCTTCAGATTTTCTTCATCGGTATCCCGATACAGATGCTCTTGGGCTTCATGATACTGATCGCCATCATCGGAACGATGATGGGGGTTTTCTTGGAGTACTATGAGTTAGGCATCGCGGGTTATCTGGTGCCACGCTGACCGGAGGTTCCTGTGGCCGATCAGGACGACGCCGATAAGACAGAAGAACCGACCCCGAAAAAGCTGGCGGAAGCTCGCAAGAAAGGCCAGATCGCGCAGAGCAAGGAGGTCCAGAACTTCGCCCTCTTGTTCGGCATGGCATTGGTCATCGCCGTGATCGGACCGTACATCGCGTTCAACGTCTATCTGCCGCTCGCTGGCGTCGTCGAGAAGAGCGGTGTCCTGCCGATCGATACCGGCAGCGCCGGATCGGTTCTGACTGAGATCTTCAGTGACACATTGCTGACGGTCCTGCCGGTGTTCGCCGTGTTCGTGGCCCTGGGCCTGCTCGCTGGCCTCGGCCAGTCCGGCATCCTGTTCACCACAGAGCCGCTGGGCTTCAAACTCGAGCGGATTTCGCCGATCAGCGGCTTCAAGCGCCTGTTCTCCCTGCGGTCGATCGTCGAGTTCCTGAAAGGGCTCGTGAAGATGGCGATCGTCGGGGCGGTGGCGGCGATCCTTCTGATGCCCGAGTTCGATCGTCTCGAGGTCCTGGTTCAGATGGACGTCCGCGAGATCCTCACGGAGGTTGAGGTTCTGCTGCTGCGCCTGTTGGGCGGCGTCGTTGCGATCATGGCCTTCCTGGCGTTCGCCGACTACCTCTACCAGCGTTATGAGCACATCAAACAGAACCGCATGAGCCGCCAGGAGATTCGCGACGAGCACAAACAGTCGGAAGGCGATCCGCAGATCAAGGCCCGGTTGCGCCAGATCCGATCGGAGCGGGCCCGCCAACGCATGATGGCCGCGGTTCCGCAGGCCGATGTGGTGGTCACAAACCCGACCCACTTCGCGGTTGCCCTGCAATACGACGTTGATGCCATGAGCGCGCCGACGGTGGTTGCCAAGGGAGCCGATGCCGTTGCCTTTCGGATCCGGGACGTGGCCAATCAGAACGACGTTCCGATCGTCGAAAATCCGCCGCTGGCCCGTGCCCTCTACGCCGGCGTCGAGGTCGATGAGCAGATTCCTGAGGAGCACTACAAGGCCGTCGCGCAGATAATTTCCTACGTGTACCGCCTCAAGGGCCGCAAGGTGACGGTCTGACGGAAGACGAGACATGCTGCTGATAGGACTTCTCATCGGCGCCGGCGCAGGTGCTGTCGCCACGTGGCTGCTGGTCGCACGGCCCTTCTCGACGCCACCGGCGCAGGAGACGTCGACCGCTGCTGCGATCGAACAGGCTCCGGACGCGGAGACGCTCAGCGGGCAGGTGACGCTGGATTCAGACGGTCGATTTGTCGACGGGGATGATGGCGCGACGGCCATCCTTGGGCCACAGACCCCGGATGGGACCGGCAAGGGGCTGGCGCGGCTGCGCTTGCTCGCTCTGAAATTGGACCCGTCAGACGGGACCGGCCAACACAGTTTCGAGTATGACGGCTACCGCGTAGAGGTGGGCCTGTCCTGCATCGCGGACGGGCGGATCGCCGTCCAGCTGGCGGCCTCCGCGATTCCAGCGGTGGCGGTGCCCGATCAGGCCGTCATCGCGGGAATCCTCGAGGAAGCACCGATCGGCGTCGCCCGTATCGACGCCGGGGGGAAGATCCTCGGCCACAACCGGTTCCTTGCTGAATGGCTGGGGCGGGGCGGTCGAAATTCGATGATCGGGACCGATTTCCTGTCGCTCGTGAACGAGCGGGATCGCAGCCGCGTGACCGAAGGGGTTTCGGGATCCGAGGCTGCGGCACTGGAGGGCGGGGCGATCGAAGCGGCGATTGGCGCGGATGAAGAGGAGCGGTTCGCTTCGCTGTACTTGCGCCGTCGCGGCGACAGCGATGAGGTCGTGGTCTACGCGGTCGACAACACCGAACAGCGGATGCTGGAAACCCAGTTCGCCCAGTCGCAGAAGATGCAGGCGGTCGGTCAGCTGGCGGGCGGTGTTGCGCACGATTTCAACAACCTGCTGACGGCAATGACCGGCTATTGCGATCTGCTGCTGCAGCGACACCGTGCCGGCGATCAGTCGTTCGCGGATGTCATGCAGATCAAGCAGAACGCCAACCGGGCCGCCAACCTGGTGCGGCAGCTGCTGGCATTCTCGCGACAACAGACCCTGATTCCCCGTGTCCTTGATCTGACCGAGGCGATCTCCGATCTCTCGCACCTGCTGCGCCGCCTCATCGGTGAGACGACCACCCTCGACGTCGTCTACGGACGCGATCTCAAACCGGTGAAGGTGGACCCGGGCCAGCTTGAGCAGGTCATCATCAACCTGGCGGTGAATGCCCGCGATGCGATGCCCAATGGCGGGCAGATCTCGATGCACACCAGCGTGACCAGCACCGTCAAGCCGCTGCGCCAGGGCGACGAGGTGATGCCGCCGGGCGAGTACGTGTTGATCGAGGTGATTGATTCCGGGAGTGGAATCGAGCGCGAGCTCCAGGCTCGGATCTTCGAGCCGTTCTTCACAACCAAGGAGGTCGGGCAGGGCACCGGGCTCGGACTGTCGACCGCCTTCGGGATCGTCAAGCAGTTCGGCGGCTACATGTTTGTCGACAGCACGCTGGGTGTTGGTACCACCTTCTCCATTTACCTTCCGGCCTGGAATGGTGAGATCGATGCGAGCGCGTCGACCGGTGATACCCGCACGGACGCCGACCTGACGGGGACCGGCACGGTTCTCCTGGTGGAGGATGAGGATCCGGTTCGTCTGTTCGCAGCCCGGGCGCTGCGCGGCAAAGGATATACGGTCATCGAAGCCCGGTCGGGCGAGGCGGCGCTCGACCTGATCGACGCCGAACAGCCCGGCCTCGATCTCATGGTGACGGACGTCATGATGCCGGGCATGGACGGGCCGGCCCTGATCAGGAAAATCCGTGAAGACCGGCCGACGCTGCCTGTCGTCTGCATCTCGGGTTACTCCGAGGACGCGTTGCGTCAACGCATCGCCGATACCGAATCGGTGGCATTCCTACCCAAGCCGTTCTCCCTTAAGCAACTCGCCCAGGCCGTCAAACTGGCCACAACGGAAGCGGACGCGTCAGTCTGACCGCCAGTGTCCTTAACCTTGATCTGGAGATTGAGAACAAAACCAGAAAATTCACTTGCAAGTGAGAACAAACCAAGTACGCTCTGGCTCTCTGAGTTCGGAACTTGCGGTGATCCTATCCGGGCACCCGGCAGTAAGCCGGCCGTTGCCCCAAACCGGGCCCGCGCGATAGAAGGAGACGGGGCATGAGCGCGGCACTCAAGCTGGTTGAGAAGGACGGCATGGACAAGTCGAAGGCATTGGATGCGGCCCTGGGGCAGATTGAGCGAGCGTTCGGCAGGGGCTCCGTGATGAAGCTTGGCCAACGCGAGAGCGCCATCGAAATCGAGGCGGTATCGACCGGATCCCTCGGGCTCGATATCGGTCTTGGCATCGGTGGATTGCCGCGCGGCCGGATTGTCGAGATTTACGGGCCGGAAAGCTCGGGTAAGACCACGCTCGCACTGCACGTCGTCGCCGAAGCCCAGAAGACCGGTGGAACCTGTGCTTTCGTCGACGCCGAGCACGCGCTCGATCCGGTTTACGCCCGCAAGCTCGGGGTCGATGTCGACGAACTGCTGATCTCCCAGCCGGATGCCGGAGAGCAGGCGCTCGAAATCGCCGATACGCTCGTCCGGTCAGGGGCGATCGACGTTCTCGTCGTGGACTCGGTGGCGGCCCTGGTGCCGCGGGCCGAACTCGAAGGCGAGATGGGGGACACCCATGTCGGCCTGCAGGCCCGGCTGATGAGCCAGGCGCTGCGCAAACTGACCGGGTCGATCTCTAAATCGCGTTGCATGGTGATCTTCATCAACCAGATCCGTCAGAAGATCGGTGTGATGTTTGGCAATCCAGAGACCACCACGGGCGGCAACGCGCTCAAATTCTATGCCTCGGTGCGGCTGGATATTCGGCGCATCGGCGCCATCAAGGACCGTGACGAGGTTGTCGGAAACCAGACCCGGGTCAAGGTCGTCAAGAACAAGCTCGCGCCTCCCTTCCGGGTGGTCGAGTTCGACATCATGTACGGCGAAGGAGTCTCGAAGACCGGCGAACTGCTGGATCTCGGCGTCAACGCCGGGATCGTCGAGAAGTCTGGCGCCTGGTTCTCATATGACGGCCAGCGTATCGGCCAGGGTCGGGAGAACGCGAAGAACTTCCTCAAGGAAAACGGCGACATCGCCGGTGCCATCGAACGGCGCATCCGGGAGAATGCCGGGTTGGTTGCGGAAGCCATGCTGGTCGGCGACGCTGAAGGCGATTCCGATGCCGACGATCCGGCTGAACAAGGAATGCCAGCGGCAGAGTAGAGGCCGCCACCCGCTGGACAGGCGGGGGACCCATGGCTAAAACCGGGGGCTTTTCGGTGTGCGGCGGTGCAATTGCGCCGCCGTCGCCGGTGACGGTCGCTGGAGAAATCGGCCATGGCCACGACGAACGATATCCGCCGCAGTTTCCTCGACTATTTCGGTGCTCGCGAGCATGCGGTGGTCGATTCAAGCCCGCTGTTGCCGCGGAACGACCCGACCCTGATGTTCACCAACGCTGGCATGGTCCAGTTCAAGAATGTCTTCACGGGTCAAGAGAAGCGGGACTACGTGCGAGCCGCGACGTCGCAGAAATGCGTGCGCGCCGGGGGCAAGCACAACGACCTCGAGAACGTGGGCTACACCGCACGCCATCACACGTTCTTCGAGATGCTCGGGAATTTCTCGTTCGGCGACTACTTCAAGGAAGCGGCGATCGACTACGCCTGGTCGCTGGTCACCAAGGAGTTCGGGCTTCCTGAAGACAAGTTGCTGGTCACCGTCTATGCGGAGGACGAGGAGGCTGCGGCGCTGTGGCGGCGGATTGCCGGCCTCGGCGACGACCGGATCATCCGGATCCCGACCTCGGACAATTTCTGGGCGATGGGCGAGACCGGCCCCTGCGGGCCGTGCTCCGAGATCTTCTTCGACCATGGACCGTCAATTCCCGGGGGCCCGCCCGGCTCCCCGGATGAGGACGGTGACCGGTTCATTGAGATCTGGAACCTGGTGTTCATGCAGTACGAGCAGGTAACACCGGATGATCGGATCGACCTGCCGCGCCCGTCCATCGACACGGGCATGGGGCTCGAGCGGATAGCGGCCGTACTGCAGGGCAAGCACGACAACTACGACATCGACATGATGCGCCGGCTGATCGAGGCCTCGGCCGACGCGGCGGGCGTCGACCCCGATGGTCCCCACAAGGTGTCGCACCGCGTGGTTGCGGATCATCTGCGCGCCAGCACCTTCCTGATCGCCGACGGGGTGCTGCCGTCGAACGAGGGTCGGGGATATGTGCTGCGGCGGATCATGCGTCGGGCGATGCGGCACGCCCACATCATGGGCTGCACCGAGCCTCTCATGCATCGCCTGGTCCCGACCCTGGTGCGCGAGATGGGTGAGGCGTTTCCCGAACTGGTGCGGGCCCAGTCGCTGGCGACCGAGACCCTAAAGCTGGAGGAAACCCGGTTCAAGGAGACGCTCGGCCGCGGTTTGCGCATCCTGGAAGACGAAACCGACCGGCTTGGCGACGGTCAGGCGCTCGATGGCGAGGTCGCCTTCAAGCTTTACGATACCTACGGTTTCCCCGTCGATCTGACCGCCGACATCCTGCGCGGGCAGGGACGCAGCCTGGATCAGGCCGGGTTCGACGCGGCGATGGAGCGTCAGCGCGAAGCGGCGCGCAAGGCGTGGTCCGGTTCCGGGGAGGCGGCGACCGATCGGACCTGGTTCGAAATCCGCGAACAGGTCGGCGCCACCGAGTTCCTCGGCTATGAGGTGACGGCGGCCGAAGGCGTGGTGACCGCCCTGGTGGTCGACGGCGATCCCGTGGAGCGGGCCGAACCGGGTACGGAAGTCCTCGTGGTGGTGAACCAGACGCCGTTCTACGGGGAGAGCGGGGGACAGGTCGGTGACACCGGGGTCATCCGCGCGGCCGAGGGCGGTGTCCTGGCGGTTTCGGATACCCAGAAGAAGCTCGGGGATGTGTTTGTCCATGTCGCGCAGCTCTCAGAGGCGGCGGTTGCGGTCGGCGATGCGGTGGAACTGTCGGTTGATGGCGACCGCCGGGACCGCCTGCGCGCCAACCACTCGGCAACACACTTGCTGCACGAGGCCTTGCGCCAGCGATTGGGCGATCATGTGGCCCAGAAAGGATCGCTGGTGGCACCGGACCGGCTGCGCTTCGACTTCAGCCATCCGGCCGGGATCGACCACGACGACCTCGCCTGGATCGAGGCCGAGGTCAATCGCCGGATCCGGATGAACTCGGCGGTCACCACCCGGCTGATGACACCGGATGCGGCGATCTCCGAGGGTGCGATGGCGCTGTTCGGGGAAAAGTACGGGGACGAGGTCCGGGTTGTCTCGATGGGCGGCGACGCGGGCGCCGGCGACAAGTCGTCATGGTCCGTCGAGCTTTGCGGCGGCACGCACGTGGCGCGAACCGGTGACATCGGCGTCGCCCGGGTCATTGCTGAGGGCGCGGTTGCCGCCGGGGTCCGCCGGGTCGAGGCGGTTACTGGCGTCGGGGCCCTGCAGTGGATCGACGAGCGGGACGCGGCGTTGAGCCAGGCGGCCGCCGAGTTGAAGACCACGCCGGAGGAGGTTCCGGTGCGCATCCAGGCGCTGCTCGAGGAGCGTCGGCGTCTCGAACGCGAGCTGGTGGAGACCCGAAAGAAGCTCGCTGCCGGCGAGGGAGCCGGCGGCGCGACCAAGACGGTTGCCGGAGTCACCTTCGCGGCCCGCACCCTCGAAGGCGTGCCGGCGCGGGAACTCAAGGGTGTGGCCGATGGGCTGAAGCAGGAGATCGGCTCCGGAGTGGTCGCAGTCGTCAGCGCCGACGAAGGCAAGGCGTCCCTGGTCGTCGGCGTTACCGATGATCTGGTGGACCGGTTCAACGCCGTGGACCTGGTTCGTGTCGGATCGTCGGCGCTTGGCGGCAAGGGCGGGGGTGGCCGGGCCGACATGGCGCAGGCCGGCGGTCCGGATGCCGGCGCCGCCGATCAGGCGCTGTCGGCAATCGAGGCGGCTCTGGTCTCGGCTACGGCCGCCGCGTAATGTCGCGCTGATCTCCGCCGCCGGTCCGGCCCACACGAGAGAGCGCAGTCTCCAATCGAGAGGCATGATGAGCGAATCCCAGCAGTCCGCGCGCGCCGATGATCCGCGTTTCGAAGGCAGTGCGACCTATGTCGCGACCGAAGACCTCCGGGTCGCGGTCAGCGCTGCCGTTCAGCTTGCCCGGCCCCTTTTGGTCAAGGGGGAGCCTGGAACCGGTAAAACCGTTCTCGCCCGCGAGATCGCGGACGCGCTTGGAAAACCGTTGATCGAGTGGCACATCAAGTCGACGACCAAGGCGCAGCACGGGCTTTACGAGTATGACGCCGTGGCGCGCCTGCGCGACGGACAGCTCGGCGATGAACGGGTCAAGGACATCGCCAACTACATCCGTCGCGGAAAGCTCTGGGATGCCTTCGCCGCACCCGAGCAGGTGGTTCTGCTGATCGATGAGATCGACAAGGCGGATATCGAGTTTTCGAACGACCTGCTGCTCGAGCTCGACCGCATGGAGTTCCATGTCTACGAGACCGGCGAAACCGTCCGCGCGGTGCACCGCCCCATCGTGATCATCACCTCGAACAACGAGAAGGAACTGCCTGACGCGTTCCTGCGCCGCTGTTTCTTTCATTACATCCGGTTTCCTGATGAGGAGACCATGGAGCAGATCGTCGAGGTCCATTTCCCCGATCTGAAGAAGGACATGTTGCGCGCCGCGTTGTCGGCCTTCTTCGAGGTCCGGGAGGTGCCGGGCCTCAAGAAACGACCGTCAACGTCGGAGCTGCTCGATTGGATCAAGCTGCTGGTGGTCGAAGACATCCCGCCGGAAACGCTGAGGGTCAAAGACAAGAAAGACCTGATCCCGCCACTGTACGGGGCCCTGCTGAAGAATGAGCAGGATGTCCATCTGTTCGAGCGGCTGGCGTTCCTGGCGCGCCGCGAAGGAAGAGCCTGATGGGGGTCGCGCGGGCGAGTGTCTGGGTTCTGGTTGCGGGCTGGCTGGCCGTGGCCACCGGACCGGCGCATGCGGGCAAGCTTCTGCAGGCGGCCCCGGAAGCGATGCGAGCCTACGCGGACCAGGCCGGCTACATCCTCAGTTCGATCGTGGTGTGTGGTGGCGACGCGTCAGAGCAAGCCTACTTTCGCGGAATTGCCCGGGACAACCTCGTCCAGCTCGGGGCCGATGATGAGGATCTCGGATTCCTGAGCTTCCATATGGAGGCGGCATCCGAGGCCGCCCGCCCGAAGCGCAAGGAATGCGGTGATGACGGGGCGGTCCCGGTGGCTTCCGAACTGTTTCGCCACCGCCACGCCATCGAAAGGGCGCTGAACGGCGGTTGAGGGAGAGTGCCGTGTTTGCCCGCTTCTTCTACGCGCTGCGCGATGCCCGCCTGCCGGTGTCCATCACCGAGTATCTGACCTTGCTGTCGGCGGTAAAGACCGGTCTCGCCGAACAGTCGGTGGACGACTTCTACTACCTGTCGCGCGCCACCCTGGTGAAGGACGAACGCCACCTCGACCGGTTCGACCGGGTCTTCGGCCATGTCTTTCAGGGTCTCGAAGCCCTCGACGATCTGTTTGGCGCCGAGATTCCCGACGAGTGGCTGCGCAAGCTGGCGGAGCTGAACCTGAGCGACGCGGAGAAGGCCGAGATCGAAGCGATGGGCGGCTGGGAAGCGTTGATGGAAACGCTGCGCCAGCGCCTCGAGGAACAGAAGGGGCGCCACCAGGGCGGCTCGAAATGGGTGGGGACGGCGGGAACGTCACCCTACGGGGCGTACGGCTTCAATCCCGAAGGGGTGCGGATCGGCCAGGATGAGAACCGGAACTTCCGGGCCGTCAAAGTCTGGGACAAGCGGGAGTTCCGCAACCTGGACGACACCGTCGAACTCGGGACGCGAAACCTGAAGGTCGCGCTGCGGCGGCTGCGCCGGTTCGCCCGCCAGGGCCGGCCCGAGGAACTGGATCTCGACGACACGATCCGTGAGACCGCGAAGAACGGCGGATGGCTCGATCTCAAGATGCGGGCCGAGCGCCAGAACGTGGTCAACATCATCCTGTTCCTGGATGTCGGCGGATCCATGGATCCCTACGTCAAGGTCTGCGAGGAGCTGTTCTCGGCGGCGCGGAGCGAGTTCAAGCACCTCGAGTTCTTCTATTTTCACAACTGCCCGTATGAGCGGCTGTGGCGCGACAACCGGCGCCGACACGTCGAGCGGATCGACACGCTGGACGTGCTGCATACTTTCGGTCCGGACTACAAGGCGGTCTTCGTCGGCGACGCCTCCATGAGCCCGTATGAGATCGCGGTGGCCGGCGGCAGCGTCGAACACATGAACCCTGAACCCGGCGGCGTGTGGATGAAGCGGATCACCGAGCACTTCCGGCGATCGGTCTGGCTCAACCCGGTTCAGGAGCGGTTCTGGCAGTACACGCAGTCGGTCGACATGATCCAGGACCTGATGGAAAAACGGATGTTCCCACTGACCCTGGAAGGGTTGGACCGCGCCATTCGGGAACTCAACACGTGACGGTTCTCGACGCGCGGACCAACGCGTTTCGCAGCGATCTCGCCGAGAGCCGCCTAAGGGGACAGGTATCGGCGGCCCGGTTCGTCGACGGTGAACCGGCCCGGGTTGCGGTGGGAATCGCGTCCCTGCGCGAGTCGCCGGCCCCGGATGCCCGCCAGGGCTCCGAACTCCTGTACGGCGAGGAGGTCCTGATATTCGACCGGGCGTGCGGGCTCGCCTGGGTCCGAAATGTCGACGACGGCTACGTGGGTTACGTCGAGGAGAGGGTGCTTGGCCAACGCGATAACGGGCCGGCGACCCACCGGGTCGGCGCGTTGCGCAGCTACCTCTTCGAGACGCCGGATCTGAAGACCGCGCCCCGGGACCTTGTCCATATGAACAGCCCCGTGCGCGTTGTCGACCATCACGAGGGATGGGCCCGACTGGCGGATGATGCCTGGATCTGGGCGAGTCATCTGTCGTCGCTGTCCCACGTGGAGAGCGATCCGGGCGCAGTCGCCGCCCGCTTCATGGGTGCGCCCTATGCCTGGGGCGGGCGCTCTTCGATCGGGCTCGATTGCTCGGCGCTCGTTCAGTTGGCCTATGCGGCCTGCGGCGTCCCGTGTCCCAGGGACTCCGACATGCAGGAAGCCGGCTTTGGCGAGAAAATCCCGGGTCTCGAGGCCGCTCGCCCGGGTGACCTGCTGTTCTGGCCGGGCCATGTGGCCTTCCTGCTATCGGAAGACCGGATCCTGCACGCCAATGCTCATCACATGGCGGTCGAAACGGAACCGCTTGTGGACTTCCGCGCGCGGACCAGGGACCGGATCGGTGATGTCCGGACCGTCCGACGGGTGGCACTCGGTCGCTGAACGCGCCACCGGCCGCCTTACATGGCTTCAGGGAAATCGGTGTCCAGATCGACGTCGATCCGGGCTTCCGTGCCGGCTTCCAGGCGGAAATAGGCATCCTGCGGCCGATCGAGGGCGAATGTCTCCGATTGACCGAGACCGAGATAGAGGCCCCGGATGATCTTGTTGACGACGCCATGGGCGACCACGACGTGGATACCCTCGGTGACTTCCAGCCCCGCTAACAAGGGCCGGACACGGTCCTGGACCATCTGGCTGGATTCCCCATTGGGGTGGACGTAGTTCCATGGGTCGGCGCGGCGGATTTCACCCAGTTCGGGGTGCGCCGCGTCGATCGCCGACCAGCCGGGGTAGCCGTCGTGGTCGCCGAGCGTGATCTCCTTCAGACGGTCGTCGAACCGGATGGCCTCGTAGTCGCACCCGAGGTGTTCGGCAATGATCGCTGCCGATTGCCGGGTCCTGCCGAGGGGACTCGCGATCAGCACTGGCGACGCGCCGGCCAGCCGGTCGGCGAGATCCGCGCCGATCGCGTGGGCCTGGCGCAGGCCCGCATGGGTGAGCGGCGCGTCGAGCTGGCCTTGCAGACGGCCGCTTCGGTTCCAGACGGTCTCGCCGTGGCGGATCAGGAAGATCGTCGCGGGCATGGTGGCTCGCAGGTTGCTCCGGATGCCTAGGATCTAGCCCACACAGATGCGCCGCAAAACCCCTATCCGTTGCGATCACCCCGGGGTCCCGGCCTCGACCTGCCGGCCGACCCGGGATGACGGTTGAGATGGCGGCGCGTCACCAAGACCGTCATCCCCCCCGGATTAAATCCGGGGGGAGCCCGCACTCTGATGCGGGCGACGGCCGGGAGCTTGCTCCGATGGCCATGGCCGGGCCGCAAAACCCCTATCCTTGAGGGGGACCTTCCGGTATGCGAACGGCATCGCTTTGAAGGAGCCCGGAATGTCTCAATCGCCCTTGTTGGCCGACCTGCGGCGCGACGTCGCCGACCTTGAGGAAACGGCCATCGTCGATGTTGCGCTGCATGGCTGGGGCCGGGACGGTCTGATCCCGCTATGGTTTGGCGATGGCGACCAGCCGACGCCCGACTTCATCGCGCGGGCGGCGGCCGATGCGATGCTGGCCGGTGAGACCTTCTACACCGACCAGCGGGGCATCAAGGAACTGCGCGCGGAACTGGCCCGCTACACCGAGAAGCACTTCGACGTCGCGGTCACGCCCGATCAGGTCAGCCTGGTGACCGCCGGCATGTCCGGTCTGTATCTCGTCATGGACATGCTGGTGGAGCGCGGCGACGACGTCGTCGTGGTCGGGCCGGTCTGGCCCAACATCTATTCCACCGTTGCGGTCCATGGTGGGACCGTCAGCGACGTTTCCATCGAGTTGACGTCAGAGGGATGGACACTCGATCTCGACGCCCTGTTCGAGGCGGTCACCGACCGGACCAAGGCGATCTTCATCAACTCGCCGGGCAATCCCACCGGATGGATGATGGAAAGCGCGGAGCAGCGGGCCGTCATGGACTTCGCTCGCGACCGGGGCATCTGGGTCGTCGCTGATGAGGTCTATCACCAACTGGTGTTCGATCGCGACGTGGCGCCGTCATTCCTGCAGGTCGCGCGGCCGGACGACCGCCTGATCGTGGTGAACTCGTTCTCGAAGTCCTGGCTGATGACCGGGTGGCGGCTCGGTTGGCTGACCCATCCGCCGGAACTGGCACCGGTCATCGCAAAACTGGTGCAGATTACGACATCGGGGGTGCCGCAGTTCCTCCAGCGGGGGGCGATCGCCGCCCTGCGCGATGGCGACCAGGTCATTCGGGATCTGCGCGCGCGCTGCCAGGCGGGCCGCGACATCGTCTTTGACCGTCTGGAAGCCTGGCCGATGGTCCGGTCGGCGCGACCCAAGGCGGCGTTCTATGCCTTCTTTGCAGTCGATGGCGTGACGGACAGCGTCGCCTTCGCCAAGCGCCTGATCGATGAGACCAATGTCGGACTCGCACCGGGAGCGGCGTTCGGTCCGGCGGGCGAGGGCTATATCAGGCTGTGCTTCGCCGCCGGCGCGGAAACCCTGAGACGGGCGCTGGATCAGCTGGAACCGGTTCTGGGCGTTGGCATGACGCAGCAGCGTCAGGCCTGACGGCGGGGCGGATTCGCGCTATCCTGGACGCCTGATCTTCTACGGAGGCAACGGGTATGGCGCTACGGCCAACCGGTCCCGGCGACCCACGCATTCCCGCCCGGCTGCCGCCCAGTGGCCCTCCGGCGCGGATCGAGCCGGCCGGTGAGGCCGAACCGCCCCGCCGCGCTGGACCGACTCCCGGCCGCCCGTTGAGAGTCGCCGTAACCGATGCGGAGATTGAGGCGCAGATCACGCGGCTGATGACGCTCATCGCGAACGACAGCATTGATCCGGACGCCCCGCCCGGCAGCTATTTGAACATCCTGCTGTAGAACGGAGCCGGCTTCCTGATCTTGATCGACCAGACGGCCGTAGGCCGCGGTCAGGCGGAGGTTCGCTGACCTGTGCTGACGATCGCATCCGGCAGCGGGGCGCCGTTCAGGTCGAGATAGGCCTGGATCTCCGGCAGTTCGTTCGGATCAAACAAGGCGTCCGCGGCCGGCCGACGGGTCACACGGCTCACCGTGCAGCCCAGAACCTGCATGTCTGAACCGTCCTGCCCGACCATCGGCAGAACCAGTCGTTCGCCGACCCCGAACCGATCCGGCTCCGAGTAGATCGTACCGGCTGCGTAGTAGAGGTTCGCCTCCCGGCAGATCCGGTTGAACCGGTTCCGTACAGTCGCCGCGACGGCCGATCGATAGATCTGGGAGAGTGGCACCCCCCGCATCGGACACTGATGGGCTGCCAGAACCATCTCACCGGCCACGCGGTACACGTAGTCCCCTGCCTCCGCGTCCCAGCCTACAAGCCAGATCAACGGCAGGTGACGAGGAACCTCGGTCGGATCAAAGTCCGACAGGCTTGGGACTGCTGATCCGTCCCGTAAGCTGTTCCAATACCTGTAGAATTGGTGCAGCCGCTCGTCCCTGGCGAATGCCAACGCCATCAAATCCATTCCGGATCAAGTTGTTAATCCGCACTTTTTATCGGGTTTAAATTAATTTTATGATAACGCGAACCCGGTCCGGCCATCGGCCTGGGTCTGATCTCCCGCGTCTCAGGCGGGAGCCGCTGCCCGATACGGCGGCCTTGAGTTCGGAAATCAGCGGTGGATCGTCGGATAGGCGGTCAGCAGGTGGCAGGTGCCGTCGCCGTTCGCCCGCACGAACAGCCGCAGGCCATGGCCGGGCTCAGCGATCGCTTGTCCGCGGGGCACCACGCGACCGATAGGCTGCTCGAACGCCATGCGGATTTCGGCGACCTCGCCGCCGTTGGCTGTCTCCGCCCATTCGTCCAGGTCACCCTTGTCCGGGGCCAGGGCCAGTCCGATAACCTCGCGTGCCGTATGGCGATCCGGAAACGAACTGGCGGCTGGAATCCGGGGTTCCCGGACCAACCGATCCAGCAGCCAGTCGTCTCTCCTCGCCACATGGCGGTCCACCGTATGGCCGCCCTGGTTCTCCTGCTCTAGCAGCCAGCCGTCGTGGAGATCGCCCGGCACGCACTCCGCGGCCGCCGGACCGGCAGTCAGTGTGCCGGCGGCCAGCAGAACGGCGACGAGAAGTCCGAGTCGATTCACCATCCGCGCCCCTTAGTTCATGGCCTTCTGGAGATTCTCATCCAGCTTGCCCAGGAACTGCTGGGTTGTCAGCCACGGTTGATCCGGGCTGATCAAGAGAGCGAGGTCCTTGGTCATGGAACCGCTCTCGACGGTGTCGATGCAGACCTGCTCCAACGTCTGGGCGAACCGGCCGACCTCGGGGGTGTCGTCGAACTTGGCACGGAAGCTGAGGCCCCGGGTCCAGGCGAAGATCGACGCGATGGGATTGGTCGAGGTCTCCTTGCCCTGCTGATGTTGGCGATAATGGCGCGTGACTGTTCCATGGGCCGCTTCCGCCTCGACGGTCTTGCCGTCCGGCGTCATCAGCACCGAGGTCATCAGGCCCAACGATCCGAAGCCCTGGGCGACGGTGTCGGACTGGACGTCGCCGTCGTAGTTCTTACAGGCCCACACGAAATTGCCGGACCACTTCAGGGCGGCTGCCACCATGTCGTCGATCAGGCGGTGCTCGTAGATCAGCCCCTTGGCGTCGAACGCGGCTTTGAATTCGGTGTCGAAGACCTCCTGGAACAGGTCTTTGAAGCGTCCGTCATAGGCCTTGAGAATGGTGTTCTTGGTCGACAGATAGACCGGCCAACCGAGATCGAGACCATAGTTGAAGCAGGCCCGAGCGAACCCGCGGATGGACTCATCGAGGTTGTACATCGCCATGGCGACACCGCCTCCGGGGAAGTTGTAGACCTCGCGGGTTACCGGCTCACCGTTCTCCGGCTGGAAGGTGATCGTCAGCTTGCCCTTGCCTTCGACAACGAAATCGGTGGCGCGGTACTGATCGCCGAACGCGTGGCGCCCGATCACGATCGGTTGCGTCCAACCGGGGACCAGCCGCGGGACGTTCTGGCAGAGGATCGGCTGGCGGAAGACCGTGCCACCGAGGATGTTGCGAATCGTCCCGTTCGGGGAGCGCCACATCTGCTTGAGGCCGAATTCCTCGACCCGGGCCTCGTCCGGCGTGATGGTCGCGCATTTTACGCCGACCCCGTATTCCTTGATCGCATTGGCGGAATCGATGGTGATCTGGTCGTCGGTCTTGTCGCGCGCTTCGATGCCCAGGTCGTAGTACTTCAGATCAACGTCGAGGTAAGGGAAGATCAGTTTGTCCTTGATCATCTGCCAGATGATGCGGGTCATCTCGTCGCCGTCTAGCTCGACGATCGGATTGGCCACCTTGATCTTCGACATCGAATACTCCTGGATCTCATTGCCTGAACCGGTCCCGTACCGGGCCGCGGCAACATATCACCGGGCTGCGGCGGTGCAAGCAGGCGGGTTGGCGGGATCTCAGGCGGCGTCCGGGAGAATCCCGGTCAGATCCACTTCGACCGGGGATCGGCGTCGCCGGGGCGCCATGCGTCGACCTTCTCGAAGATCTGGTCGATCTCCCGCACGACGGCGATCGCGTCCCGGTTCTCCTGGCGGGCGAATCCCCGCTCTACCGTGTGGTCGACCAGTTTCAGGAACGGTTCCCAGTAACCGGCGACGTCGACCAGAATGACCGGCTTGGCCGAGAGCTTGAGCTGGGTCCAGGTCAACACCTCGACCATTTCATCCAGGGTTCCAAGGCCCCCGGGCAACACGACGAAGGCGTCCGCCCGGTCGTACATGATCTGCTTCCGCGCATGCATGCTGTCGGTCACGATCAACTCGGCGAGGCCGGAATGACCGACCTCCAGCTCCTGGAGAAAGTTCGGGATCACGCCGACCACCTGGCCGCCGGCGTCGATCGCCGCATCGGCCGCCAGCCCCATGAGGCCGACACGCCCGCCGCCGTAGACCAGGGTCGAGCCGCGCTCGGCCGTCATTCGGCCGAAGCGTTCGGCCGCCTGCTTGTAGATCGGGTCGACACGTGAGGACGATCCGCAGAACAGGCATAGGGTTGGCGGTCTGGTCTCTGCGGGTGCGGTCGGCGTCTGATCAATTGGCTCGCTCATGGTTCTGGTCTTTCGCACCCGTGGAATGTCCGGTCAACCGGATGGCGCGACAATTGTAAGGCCGGATCGCTCGGTTTAATGTAGGACAAACAAAAAGGGCTGATTGCCGATGGTTTCAAGACCGGTGGTCTTGGGGGTGATCGGGGTCGTCGCGATCCTGGTTGCGCTTGTTCTGAACTTCTGGGTCCTGCCCGGCGACGAGGCCGATGTGGCGGTGGCGCCACCACGCGCACCGAGTGCGCCCGCACAGCAGGGCGCCGATCAGAAGTCCTCCACCGCATCGCAACCGGCACCTGCGAGCACTGAGTCCGCAGCGCCTGCATCGAGTGAGGCCGCAGACGCGGGGGACACAGCGACACCTGCCGCTACGGATGAGGCGGCGAAGCCGAGTTTCGACATCGTTCGAGTCGATCCGGAGGGCAACACGGTGATCGCCGGGCGATCGCAGCCGAACGCCGAGGTCACCATCATGGACGGTGACAAGGAACTCGGCCGGGTGCAGAGCGACGACCGCGGAGAGTGGGTGTTCGTACCGAGCGAGAAGCTGTCGTCGGGCGAGCGGGTGCTGACCCTCAAGGAGACCGACCAGGAGAGCGGATCGACCGCCCAATCCGATGAGGCCATCGTCCTGGTGGTCCCGGAGCCGGGCAAGGACATTGCCGGCCGCGAAACCGAGGAACCGAGCACGCCACTGGCCCTGGTGGTTCCGCGCGAGGAAACCGGCGCGAGCACTGCGGCGCCGCGGGTTCTGCAGGCGCCGACCGCCGGACCGGCCACTCCGGACGCGGGCTCCGATTCGGACACCACAGTGGCGGCCGCAGCGCCGTCGGACGATTCCGATACCGGAGCGGCCGTCAAAGCCTATCCCGAGCCGAAGCGCGCGCCGGTTTCGATCACCGCCGACGGTAGCGATGTCTCGGTCGATGTCATCGAATACGACGACACCGGCGAGGTTGTTTTTGGCGGCAAGACGGAACCGAACTCCGAAGTCGAGATCTTCATCGACGAAAAGGCGGTCGGTCGGGCTACCGCCGACGCCGAGGGGCGTTGGCAGATGCGTCCGAGTGCTCCGCTGGCGCCGGGCAACTACCGGCTGCGGGTCGACCGGGTGGACCCCGATGGCAAGGTTCAGGCCCGCGTCGTGCTCCCGTTCGTGCGGGCGGCGCCGCTGGCTAGCCTGCCGCAGGATCGTCTGGTGGTGATTCAGCCCGGAAACAATCTCTGGCGGATTGCCACGCGGGTCTATGGCAGTGGTACACGCTACATACAGATACACGATGCCAACCGCGATCAGATCAAGGATCCCGATCTGATTTATCCTGGCCAGATCTTCGGACTGCCTCGTGTGAATTGATCGGCGGATTACGCTCTTGCTGAATACCGTTCTCGTACCGATTGCTCGGGAGGGCCGGCCGTTCATCGCCGCCTTCGCCGTTGCGACCATCGTTCTCGCACTGATCGCCGAGTGGCTGCTGTTTCCCGGCATCGTCCTGACGGCTTGGTGCGTCTACTTCTTCCGTGACCCGAACCGGGTGACTCCAGTGCGTCCGGGACTGGTCATCAGCCCGGCCGATGGCGTTGTTGTATCCGTCGGAAAGGCGCCCTGGCCGAAAGAGCTGTCCATGGGCGACGGTGAGGTCCAGCGGGTCTGTATCTTCATGAACGTCTTCGATGTGCACGTGAACCGCGTGCCGACCGACGGGCGGATCGTGAAGCTCGCCTACGTTCCCGGTGCTTTCGTGAACGCGTCGCTCGACAAGGCCAGCGACCAGAACGAGCGTCAGCTGGTCGCCATGGAAACCCAGGACGGACGCCCCATCGCCTTCGTTCAGATCGCCGGTCTGGTGGCCCGTCGGATCGTGTGCAAGATCAGCGAAGGGCAATCGATGCTCGCGGGCGAGCGCATGGGCATGATCCGGTTCGGCAGTCGCGTCGATGTCTACCTGCCCCCCGACGTCGCGCCGCAGGTCGCGATTGGACAGCGCTGCATCGCCGGCGAGACCGTGATCGCCGATCTCGACAGCCAGGAGCCGTCGCGCAGCGGCGCCATACGATGAAACGATTTCACCGGCAGCGGGGTAAGCGGTTGAGCGGTCAGTCGTTCAACAGACTGCTGCCGAACATCATCACTGTGATGGCTTTGTGTGCGGGTCTGTCCGGTGTGCGCTTCGCCCTGGCGGAACGCTGGGAGTTCGCTGTCGGTATGATCCTGCTGGCGGCGATCTTCGACGCGCTGGACGGGCGGATGGCGCGGTTGCTTCAGGCCCAGTCCCGCTTCGGCGCTGAGCTCGACTCGCTGTCGGACATCGTCAGCTTCGGCGTGGTCCCAGCGGTGGTCACATTCCTTTGGGCTCTGGAGGATCTCCGCAACTTCGGCTGGATGGCTGTCCTGTTCTTTGCGACCTGCTGCATTCTTCGCCTCGCCCGGTTCAATGTGCGCCTCGACGAAGACAAGCCGGCCTACGCCTATAACTACTTCACCGGCGTACCGGCGCCCGCGGGGGCCGGTCTCGCCCTGCTGCCGATGATCCTGGACTTCCAGTTCGAGCTCGGGCTCAGCGCGATGGCGCCCCTGGTGGCGTTCTGGCTGACCGTGGTCGGGCTCCTGATGGTCAGCCAGGTGCCGACGTACTCCTTCAAGCGCATGAAGGTGCCACAGCACTGGGTCCTGCCGACGCTGATCGGGGCCGGGCTGGTCATCTCCGGGGTTGTCAGCGCTCCCTGGTTCTCGCTCGGCATCGTGCTGATCGCCTATCTGCTGTCGATTCCGGTGTCCTACCGATCCTACAGACGGTTGCTGCGCTCGGCTGAGGCACTCGCGGACGACGCCGCCCCGGATCCCCCCAGCAAACCCGGCTAGACAGGGCAAAGGAACCGGTCGCTATGCTCGACGCGGCGATGCGCCAACTGATCGATCCCCCCTTGAATGTCGCGGGACAGGTGATCGCGCGGCGCGGGATTCCGGCCAATGCCGTGACCGTGGCCGGGTTCCTGATCGGACTGGGCGCCTTACCGGCCCTGGCCTATGGCAATTATGGTCTGGCGTTGGCTCTGATCGTCGTCAATCGCGCGTTCGATGGTCTCGACGGGGCGGTGGCGCGGGCCCGCGCGCCCAGCGACCTTGGCGGCTACCTGGACATCGTTCTGGACTTCATCTTCTACAGCGCCGTCGTGTTCGGGGTCGCCCTCGGGCGCCCGGATCAGGCCGTCTATGCCGCCTTTTTGATCTTCAGCTTCGTCGGGACCGGAGCGTCGTTCCTCGCCTATGCGATCATCGCGGCCAAGCGGGAGATCACGACCGACGCCCAGGGGCGGAAATCCATCTTCTACTTGGGAGGTCTGGCCGAGGGGACGGAAACCATCGTTGCCTTCGTTCTGATCTGCCTGTTCCCCGACCTGTTTCCCTGGATTGCCATGATCTTCGGCGCGATGTGCTGGCTGACCACGGCCGGTCGCATCGCAATGGCTGTCCGGCGGTTCTCCGACTGACCGCTCCGCGCGCCTACTCGGCCGGTGTCGGCATGGCGCTGCCACCGGCGGCTGCCCGACGGCGCCCGGACCGGCGGCGCGACCAGGCCTTGGCACGGTTCCAGCCCCGACCGAGATTCTCGCGGAACATCAGAGCGCTGGGGGTGACCACCAGCGTCAGGATGGTTGCAAAGGCGAGCCCGAAGACGATGGCCGTGGCCAGCGAAACCCACCATTGGGTCGACGGCGCGCCGACCGTGACTTCGCGGGTGATGAAGTCGATGTTCATCTGCACCACCATCGGCATCAGGCCGAGGATCGTGGTGATCGTGGTCAGCATGACCGGGCGCAGGCGTTGGGCGCCCGTGCGCAGGATCGTCTCTCGGGTGTCGCGACACCGGCCCCGGATCGTGTCGAAGGTGTCGATCAGCACGATGTTGTTGTTCACTACGATGCCAGCCAGGGCGATCACACCGATTCCGGTCATCACGATCCCGAACGGCTCGCCGGTGATCAGCAGCCCCAGCATCACGCCGATCGTCGACATGATCACCGCCGACAGGATCAGAAAGGCCGAGTAGAAGCGGTTGAACTGGGTCACCAGGATGATCGCCATGATGAACAGCGCGACCCCGAAGGCCTTGAGCAGGAAGGCTTGAGCCGCCTGCTGTTCCTCATCCTCACCCTTGAAGACCGCCTCGACGCCCTCCGGGAGAGGGCTGGTCTCAAGCCAGCTTCGGAGTTCGCGGACCTTGCTGTCCGAGAGAACACCGTCTTCCACCTCCGCCCTGATGGTAATCGCCTGGCGGGTGTCGACCCGCCGGATCTTTCCGGTCTTGGGCTCGGCGCTTCGGGCGACGAAATTGGTCATGGGGATCAGACCGTCGGGCGTCCCGAGTTGAATACGGTCCAGCTGATCGAGGGTGCGGTAGGCTTCGGGATACCGAACGACGACGTCGATCTCTTCGTCGCTGTCATCCGGACGATAGTCCGTGATCTTCATGCCCTTGGTGACGAGCTGGACGTACTGGCCGATCAGCGAGATGTCGGCGGCGAACTTGGCCGCCTGGGCGCGATCGACGGTGACCCGCCACTCGATACCGGGCACGTCCCGGGTGTCGTCGATGTCACGCAGACCGGCCATCTCGTGGAACTTCGCCAGGACCGAGTCGGCGGCCCGGTTGAGGGCGTCTCGGTCGCGCGACTGGAGCTGGACCTGGACCGGTTTGCCGGTCGGTGGACCGCTCTCCTGGGCGCGGGCCTCGACCGTGATGCCGGCGAACCCGCTGGTGCGTTCGGAGATCGTCTCGAGCAGCTGGTTGGCCGGCGGGCGGGTCAGCCAGTGGGAGAACTCGATCTGAACGCTGCCGATCACATCATCGGCGACCTCCTCGCCGCCGCCCTGACCCGGTTTGCCGATATAGGTGTAGAGAGACTTGTAGCCGCCGACTTCCGCGACGATGCGTTCGACGGGAAGGACCAGGGCCCGCTTTTCCTCGACAGAGAAGTTGCCGCGCGCGTGCACGTTCACCTTGGCAATGTCCGGCTCGATATCGGGGAAGAACTCGATGCCGTTGCCATGCGTGGCGTAATAGGTCTGCACACCGATCAGTGTGGCCAGGGCCAGCAGCAGGACGGTTCCCGGGGCCCTCAAGGCGGTGCCCAAAAAGCGCAGGTAGACCCCCGTGAAGCCACGGATCTCCGAGAGATCGCCGTCCTCGGCGGCCGCCAGTTGGCGGCGCCGGCCTTCATCCTGGGCGCTGGCCCGGCCGATCTGAGCGCCCAGGGCCGGCACGAAGATCAGGGCCATCAGCAACGACGCCGACAGGGTGGCCAGCAGGGTGATCGGCAGGAATTTCATGAACTCGCCGACGACGCCGGGCCAGAACAGCAACGGGAAGAACGCGGCCAGGGTGGTCGCCGTCGAGGCGATGATCGGCCAGGCCATGCGATGGGCCGCCGCCTGGTACGCCTTCAGCCGGGTCAGCCCTTCGGCCATCTTCCGGTCGGCGAATTCGGTCACCACGATGGCACCGTCGACAATCATGCCGACGGCCAGGATGAGGCTGAACAGAACCACGATGTTGATGGCGAGGCCGAGGGTCGACAGCACCAGGATGCCCAGCAGAAACGACCCTGGAATGGCCATCCCGACGAGGCCGGCGGAACGGATCCCGAGCGCACCGACGACGACGATCATGACCAGCAGGATCGCGCTCATCACGTTGTTCTGGAGGTCAGTCAGCATGTTCCGGATGGTGTCCGACTTGTCCTGGCTGAAGGCTACGTTGACACCTGCCGGCAGGAACTCGCGGGCGCCGTTGACGACCGCGCGCACCCGCTCGATCGTCTCGATGACGTTCTGGCCGGTACGTTTGGTGACCTCGATGGCGATCGACGGCTGGCCGTTCACCCGGGCATAGGTCTCGCGGTCCTTGAACCCGCGCTGAACCGAGGCGACGTCACGGATCCGAACCACCGCATCGCCGTTGGTCTTGATCGGCTGATCCAGAATGTCAGCGACCGTCTCATAGAGGCCCGGAACCTTGATCGGGAACCGACCGGCCCCAGTGTCCAACGCTCCGGCGGCGATCAGCAGGTTGGACCGGGCAACAATATCGAGCACGTCGGCTGCCTGCAGGCCATAGGATTCGAGCCGCACCGGATCGATCACGACCTCGACCAGTTCTTCGCGCTGGCCCGTCAGCTTGCCTTCCAACACCATCGGTACGCTTTCGATGGCGTCCCGCACCTGCCGGGCGGTGCGCAGCAGGACCTGCTCCGGCACATCGCCGTAGAGCGTGACGACGAGGACCGGGAACAGCGAGAAATTGACTTCGTTGACCGTCGGTTCGTCCGTGTCGTCGGGGAGTTCGGGCTTGGCGATGTCGACTTTCTCGCGGACGTCGTCGAGGGCGGCATCGGCATCGAAGCCGGCCTCGAACTCGAGAGTCACGTTGGCGCCGCCCTCATAGGCGGTAGAGCGCATTTCCTTGATGCCCTCGATCGACCGAAGCTCCTGCTCCATCGGACGCAGCAGCAACCGTTCGGCATCTTCCGGCGAGATGCCTTCGTGGTTCACCGAGACATAGATGATCGGGATGTTGATGTCGGGATCGGCTTCCTTGGGGATCTCGACATAGGCGACCGATCCCGCGATCAGGATCAGCAGCAGGGCGGAAAGGGTCGTGCGCGACCGCGACAGGGCGGCCGAGATGATCGCCCTCATGATGTCGCATCCCGATCGATGGCAACCGCTTCAACCGTATCGCCGTCTTCGACCAACTCCTGGCCGACAACGATGATCCGGACCCGGGGCGGCAGGCCGACAATCCAGGCGCCGTCCTCGTCGCTTCCGATGATCCGGATCCGCGTGAACCTCGCGGTGTTCGTGTCCTCGACCGTCATGACGCCGACATGGCCGTCCCGGTCCAGGCGGAAGATCGAGGGTGAGACCCGATGGGCCGCGACCGGCGGCAGGTCGATGGCAATCTCGGCAGTCAGCCCCTGACCGAACCGGTTGTCGGGATTGTCCGCCTCGATCTCGACCCGAAACGTCCGGGTTTTTCCGTCGGCGACGGAAGAGCGGTAGCGAACGACGCCGATGATCTCGACGCCGTTCGACAGCAGCGCCTGGGCCGGCATCCCGACTTCGATCTGTGGTGCCTGGCGTTCAGACACCTGGGCCGTCACGAGCAACGGATCCAGTTCCACGACCGTGGCGATGACATCACCGACATCGACATAGTCGCCGATCTCGACCGGTCGGGTATCGACCACCCCGTCGATCGGCGCGACGATCCGGGTGCGGGCCAGATCGATCTCGGTTTCTCGCTGGTAGGCGCGGGCATCCTCGAGGTCAGCCAAGGCCTCGGCCCGCCGGGTCTCCGCCTGGAAGCCCTTCGCGGCCAGTTTCCGGGCGGCCTCGAACTCCAAAGTGCGTTGGGCGACCCGGGCTTTTGTTTCGGCAAGACGGGCCGGGCGGTCGGCCTGGTCCAGGGCGACGATCACCGTTCCCGATGTGACCGCGGCACCCTTGAGGGTTCCGATGTTTTCCACCCGACCGCGGGTCTCCGCCCGCACGGTCACCATGCGGGCCGCTTCCGTCTGACCGGAGGTCCGGATGGTTGCGACGTGGTCGCGCGCGACGCTCTCGACGGTTCGAACCCGCGTTGCGGGCTCGGTCTCCGGAACGGTCGGCGTTGTCTCTGATGAAGCGGTCGCCGGGCGCTCGGTAAACTGTCCGGACATGATCCAACTGACCGCGGCGATCGCGATGACGGCGGCCAGCAGGATGGAACGGTTCAGGCGCATCGGATCAGTCTCTCATGCTCATGTTTCGGTCTACTCTGCAGCGACCCGAGAGGTCTTGCGGAGTTCACGAAGCTCCGCGATCAGGGTCTCCCGATTGGCTTCCAGGTAGTCGGCGGCGGAGCGGTAAAGCGATTCCCCGAAACCGGCGACGAACTCGTGCCCCGGATCCCCCGGAGTTTCCGACGACGCCCGGTCGGCGCGCTGCTGCTCGATCGTGCGTTGGCGCTCGCGATACAGGGCAATCCGCCGATCGATCAGCATGCGGACACGGCGTTCCGGTATCTGCGCGGCGAAAAACAGCAGAAACAGGAAATCCGAGCGAAACGTGTCGGCTTCCGGTTCGCCTTCCAATTGATGATGGAACGCCGCCATACCGGACGGAGTCAGGGAATACACCTTCTTGTCCGGGCGACCGTTCTGCTCCTGCGCGCGGGCTTCCACCATGCCGTCAGACAGCAGGCGCGACAGCGCCGGGTAGATCGACCCGAAGCCGGCGCGCTGGAAATGCGAGAACGGACCTTCCTCGAAGGCCTTTTTGATTTCATAGCCGCTGGCGTCGCCCTTCGAGAGGACCGCCAAGCATAGTGTGCGAACGTCCATCTACCGTCCTTTGGGCACGCTCTTTCAGGCGATCCGGTTTCGGTGTCGCGCGTGCCGGATGCCCGTCCGATACAGGTTTGTGTATCTTTGTATATCGGGCCGATACGTATCTTTCCGATATATGGCGCCAGAGCGCGGTGGATGCAATGCGTGTTTTCCACGGATCCAGCGGACGGTGTGCGCAATGAAAAACGGCGGCGCACCGTGTGCGCCGCCGCTTCATGGGTCTTGAAGACCGAATTCTGGATCAGATCGGACGGAGCTCTTCAGCAGCCATCTTGCCGTTGCGTTGCGGCTTGAGTTCGTACGAGATCGCTTGCCCTTCATCGAGGCCTTGGAGGCCGGAACGCTGCACGGCCGTAATGTGAACGAAAACGTCCGCGCCGCCGTCATCCGGTTTGATGAATCCGTAACCTTTCGTGGTGTTGAACCACTTCACCGTGCCAGTGGCCATACGCTATGCACTCCAGCGTGACGCGTCCGCCAGTCTTGAAAGAACACCCTCTCAGGACGCTCGAGGGGTCGACCAAGAGGCAACCGCACGCACGTGGAGCGACGTCTCGCTCCGTCTCCTCAGACGATGCCAGTCCCAGCGGGACTTTCGCGATTCGTAAGCGCTAAAAGGCGGATTGTCGATCATCAATATTTTACGAAGCCGTGACAGTTCCGGAAATCAGCGCTTTTTGGCGATGATCAGGCCAAACTCGACAAGCGACCAGACTGGCGGGACCCTCGATTGTTGCCGGTCGGATGAATACTCCGGTGTTTCTAGAAATGACGCACCGTCTCTGCCTGCACTGCTCATCGGAGCCGTCGGACGAGCTCCGGCGGGTCCGCTCATCCCGTAGGCGTCGCCTAGAACGTTTCGACCCAAGGACGAACCTCGATCTCCCAGGCCCAGGAGCTGCGCTGCTGGGTGACGAAGTGCCAGTAGGTCTCGGCGATCGCGTCGGGATTCAACGTCCGGTCGTCTTCGGTCGCTCCGTGGGAACTGGCGATCCCACCGTCGATCACGAAGTGTCCGATATGAATGCCTTGTGGATGCAGTTCCCGCGCGAGCGACTGGCACAGGCCACGCAAGGCGAACTTCCCCATCGCGAAGCTGGAGGAGTTCGGATAGCCCTTGACCCCCGCCGACGCGCCGGTGAACAGCATGGTGCCCCAGTTCTTCGGCAGCATGCGCCGCGTGGCCTCCTGGGCCATGAGGAATGCGCCGTAGCTGGTGATCAGGATCGCGTCGCGCACTTTCTCGGCATCGAGCTCGTGGACCGGACCGCGCACCCGGGCCGACGGGTTGTAGACCGCGATCTCCGGCTCCCCCAGGTCCTGATCCACCGAGGAGAACAGGGCGGCCATATCGGCAGGCGAAGCGGCGTCACAGCGATAGGTGCGGGCGCCTGTCTCGGCCGCGATCTCGGCAAGCTTGGCTTCGTTGCGGGCCGCCAGCGCGACCGCGTAGCCGTTGGCGGCGAACTTGCGGGCCAGCGATGCGCTGAGGCCAGCGCCGGCGCCGATGATGAGGGCGGTCTTGTCTGTCATGGTCGCTTCCCCAAGTCGGGTTTCGGTCAGGTTGTCTTGACGCCGCGTGTCGCGGCCGGGCGGATAATGTCCCATGGCTCAGGCATCTCGCCGACCGGTACCTCGATCACCGTCGGGCGCCGGGCGGAGAACGCCTCTCGAACCGCGACTTCCAGTTCTTGGGGGGTCTCGGCACGCCGTCCATCGGCGCCGAAACTCTCCGCCAGCCGAACGAAGTCAGGATTGGTGAAGGTCGAGGCGATGACCCGATCGTCATGAAGCAGGCGCTGCATGCGCAACACATTGCCATAGGCTCCATCGGCGAAAACCACGGCGACGACGGGAAGGCCGTGGTGGACGGCGCTGGCGATCTCGTTGGCGGTGAACATGAAGCCACCGTCACCGTTGACCGACAGGACGGGCCGATCCGGATGGGCGGCCTGAACCCCGAGCGACGTGGCATAGCCATAGCCTAGCGTCCCCTGATAGCCGGGCGTGACCATCAGGCGAGGGCCGTAGACCGGGAAACCGACCCGGTTGACATAACCGACCTGGGTGAACTCATCGACAAACAGGCCGTCCTCCGGCAGGGCGCGACGCAGGGCCTCGAGAAAGACCATCTGCGGGCCGCAGATGTCGTGGAACCGTTGCCAGTGCCTAGCTTTGAGGGCGGCGAACTCATCGGCCCGTGACGCCCGTTTGGCATTGCGGCGTGGGATCGCGTCCAGCAGTGCGGCGACGGCGGTGCCGGCGTCGGCGACGATACCGATATCGGGTCGGGCGATGCGGTGCAGCTCGACGGGGTCGATATCGATATGGATGACAGTCAGCTGGTCGTCGGTGCCCCACATCATCCGTTCCGGCTGCATCCGGCACCCGATGCCGATGACCACGTCACACGTCGTCCAGTACTCCGCACCGGCCGGATGGGGAAGGGCGTAGGGGGACCGCTCGTCAATGACCCCGCGGCCGTTCTGGTAGGAGACGACGGGCGCTTCGAGCATCTCCGAAAGCGCCCGGACCTGTGCGGTGGCATCGTACGCGCCGCCGCCGACCAGGATCATCGGATTGACCGCGCTCCCAAGCGCCTGGGCCGCGCGCTCGATTGCCTCCGGATCCGGCTCAGGATGCGGCGATGCCTCGAAGACTGCGGGACGGTCGGCGATCATCGCCTGTTCGGCCAGCACATCCATCGGCACCTCGATGGCGGCGGGGCGCGGTCGGCCCGTATGCATGTGTCGGAAGGCGTCCGCGACCATCGGCGGGATCGCGGTTGGATGATCGGCGCGTCCGGCGAACTTGGTCAGTCGCTCCAGGATCCCAAGCTGATCGGGAATCTCGTGCAGCATCCCGAAGCCGCGACCGATCGCCTCCGATGGGACCTGCCCGGTCAACGCGAGAACCTTGGCGCTGCAGCCGTAGGCGGTCGACAGGGCGGCCCCGGTGTTGAGGATGCCCGGTCCGGGGACGACGGCATAGGTTCCGACCTTGCCTGTCGACTGGGCCCAGCCGAAGGCCATGTAGGCCGTGCCCTGCTCGTGGCGGGCGTTCAGCACACGGATCTCGTTGCTGTGATCGTGCAGCGCGTTGAACAGGTGGTCGAGCTGAATGCCGGGCAGCCCGAAAACCGTATCGATTCCGTGGGCGATGAGTGCGCGGACCATCGCCTCGCCCCCGGACATGCGCACGGTAGCGCTCATGACCGGGACGCCTGAATGGCCTGCCAGACGGTCTCGGGCGTCAGCGGGATGTCGACATGCTCGACGCCGAATGGGGCCAGGGCGTCGACGACGGCATTGACCAGAACGCCGGGCGCGCCGATCGAGGAGACCTCGCCGACGCCTTTGGCGCCGATCAGGCTGTTCGGGCTGGGGGTCGGCGCCCAGCGGAGATCGAAAGCCGGCATGTCGGCTGCGCGCGGCAGGGCGTAGTCCATCAGGGAACCCGAAATCACCTGTCCGGACTCGGGGTCATGGCGCATCGCTTCCATCAGGGCCTCGCCGACCGCCTGTCCGATGCCGCCGTGCAACTGGCCCCTGGCCGTCGGCTCGTTGATCACCCGGCCGAGATCGTCGATCCCGGTCCAACGATCTATCCGCACCCCACCGGTCTCCGGATCGACCTCCACCTCGACGGCGTAGGAGCCGTCCGGGAAGGTCGTATGAATGCCCTCGAAATCGAGCTGGGCGACGCAGCCGGCCCCCAGGTCGCCGTCGCGTTGCTCCGGCGGTATCGCCTCCATCCCGGCCGCCACATCGCCGAGAGAGATCGTCCGATCCGTCCCGGTGATCCTGAAGTCACCGAGGCCGTATTCGATGTCTTCGACGGCGGCCTCGAGAAGGTGGCCGGCCAAGTGCTTGGCGCGATCGAGCATGGCGACCGCCGTACGGTGCACCGTGTTCGCGGCGATCGGCATCAGGTTCGACCCGCCGGTACCACCGCCCACCTGCAGCAGATCGCTGTCACCCTGCTCGACCCGGATCCGGTCGACCGGTATCCCCAGAGTCTCGGCGGCAACCAGGGCGAGGGCGGTTCTGTGGCCCTGACCGGAGTCCTGGGTCCCGGTGCGGACCAGCACGGTCCCGTTCGGCAAGGCCCGCACTTCCGACCGCTCGGAGACCGAGCCGCCGGTGGCGTGCAGGTGCATTCCGATCGCGAACCCTCGGGCGAGGCCGCGGCGTTCGCTCTCTGCCTTGCGGGCGGCAACGCCCTCGGCGTCGCTGGCTGCCAGCGTTCGTTCAAGGACCGATGGGAAGTCTCCGCCGTCGTAGGACTCACCCATCGCCGTCGGGTACGGGAGATCGCCGGGTAGCACCAGGTTGCGCCGTCTCAGGTCGATGCGGTCGATGCCCAACCGGGCCGCGGCGACGTCAATGAGCCGCTCCAGGGTTCCGACGGTTTCCGGCTTGCCGGCGCCCCGGTACGCGTCTGTCATCATGGCGTTGGTGAAGATCCCGCGGACCCGGTAGTGCAAGCCCGGGATCTTGTAGCAGTGTCCGAAAACGCGGACGGCACCGGTTGTCACGATCGTCGGATTGACTGCGTTCCAATACGCTCCGACATCGGCCAGGGCATCAATCCGAAACGCCAGGAACCGGCCGTCGGCGTCCAGGGCCAGTGCCGCCCGGTCAACCCGGCCGCGTCCCATGGCATCGGCGACGAAGCTCTCGGTGCGCGAGGCCTGCCAGGCCACCGGCCGGTTGGTCACGCGGGCGCCGGTCAAAGCCAGAACCTGTTCAGGATAGGGCCAGATCTTGACCGCGAAGCTGCCGCCGACATCTTCGGTCACCACCCGGATGAGAGTGTCCTCGACGCCCAGATAGGCGGCCATCGCCGCCTTCAGCGACATCACCCCCTGGCTTGGCGTGAACAGCGTGTAGCGGCCCGAGTCCGCGTCGAACGAGCCGACGCATCCGCGGGTCTCGACCGGTGCGACCGCGACCCTCGGATGATGCACCGTGAGGCTGATGACATGGGGCGCCTCGGAGAACGCGCGGTCGGTCTCCTCGGGATTTCCCTTCTCCCAGTCGATCGCCACATTGCCGGGCGCCTCCGGCCAGAGCTGCGGGGCGCCGTGCTGCGCCGCGGCGCCGAGGTCGGTCACCGAAGACCGCTCCGAAATGTCGAAGTCGATCGCTTCTATGCCGTCTTCGGCCGCCGCGTCTGACTCGGCGATCACAGCGGCAATCGGTTGGCCGACATACTTGACGTCCCCGTCGGCCAGTACCGGCCGGCGGGGCTCCACCATTGCCGAACCATCCGAATTGGCCACGGGGGATCGGCAGGTCATCGGGCCGATTCCCAGACCTTCGAGATCCTGCGCCGTGAGAACGGTGACCACGCCCGGAACCGAACGCGCGTCCTCGACCGCCAGTCGGTCGACCGTCCCATGGGCGATCGGTGATCGCAGGATGCGCATGACGAGGGCGTTATCAGGACGGATGTCCTCGATGTAGCGTCCTCCTCCGGTGAGGAGTCGCGCATCTTCGAAACGGTTCATAGAACGCCTATGAATGGGTCGGGCCGTCGAATGGCGGCCCGCGCTGGGGGACCAGGGCGAGGTTTTCTGCGGCGAGCACCGCTTTTCGATTTCAGCCCGCTGATGAGCACGTCGCAAGCGTGGATTTTGGTATAGTCGTCAGCGACCGGACCGACCAAGACTGACCATGACATCGAAACTGGCAGAAAACATCGAGAAACTGCAGAAGGCCACGACCGGCGCGCTCGAGAAGGTCGAGCAGTTCCGCGCGTATGTGAAGCTGTTGGATGCCAGCTACAAATCCATCGATGAGAATGCCAAGACGCTGATCAAGCAGGAACGCACCTACCAGAAGCTGAAAGAGGATCACGCGTTCTTCGCCCGCCATCGCTCGAAGGTCGATGTGCTGTTCCGGGCGCTGCGCGAGACCTATGGGAATCCTGCCAAAGTGCTGAGAGACCTTGACGAGCTGGCGCGGCACTATGAGCCGCAGTACGTGTTCGACGTTGCCCATCTCGGGAGGCGGCGGCTTGCCCGGCCGATGGGGTGGTCGTTTCTGAACCTGAAGTCGGTTGCGCGTCTGGAGGCCGACAAGAACTACGCCGATGCGGTTCTGCCCGCATTGGGGATCGTCTTGCCGGATCACAAGGACTATCTGGATCTCCGCTCCCAGGGCGTTGAAGAGATGCTGGAGACGGAACTCGAAAAGATGATCGCGTTGCGCGAGACCCTGGCTGCGGTGCAGGGCGGCCTCGAGAAGTGGACCGAGGAACTGACCGCCCTCGCCAATGCGTTGACTGACGCTGAGGCGAAGCGCCTGAATGCGCAGGAAGCCGAGGTCCGGGACCGACTGGTCGAAAGCGGGGGCAGCGCGCTCCGCGTGCGCCCTTGAGCGATCGCTGCCGTTCGACTACATGACGTGCGCAATACTTCGTCGATCCCGTCGTCTCCTCCCAAGATCAGGTTTGAGTTGGGATCCCGCCGCCGCGACACGGGGGTCGCCGGTGCATCTCGGGTGATCTCAAGGGCGCATTCATGAATATGCTCGACCTGGCGGCCGCCAACCTTCTCTCACCACCGATCCTGTTTTTCCTGCTGGGCCTGGGGGCTCAGCTGGTGCGGTCCGACCTGACGATCCCGGAGGCGATCGCCAAGGCGCTGTCGTTGTACCTGCTGATCGCCATCGGCATGAAGGGAGGGGCCTCGGTCGCTGAGGCCGGGGTGACGGTGCAGTTGGCGGCGACCATCGCGGCCGGCGTGACCCTGAGCTTCCTGATGCCGGTGATCGCATTCGCCTGGCTGCGCATGACGACCCGGCTGCCGGCGATCGACGCGGCGGCGGTCGCCGGGCACTACGGCTCGATCAGTGTGGTGACCTTCGTCGCTGCGGGCGAGGTCCTCACCGAGATGGGAGTTGCCGCAGAAGGCTGGATGGTGGCCGTGGCAGCCGCCATGGAGGCGCCGGCGATTCTGACGGCCCTGGTGATTGCGCGGATGTCGGGCGCGGCGTCCAGCGGGTCGCCCTCCGCCCTGGTTCGCGAGGTTGCGGTCAACGGTTCCATCGTGCTGCTTCTTGGCGCCTTTGCCATTGGCCTGATCACCGGGCCGGACGGGCTGAATGCCGTCGCTCCGCTGATCGTCGATCCGTTTGTCGGCGTTCTCTGCGTTTTCCTGCTGGAAATGGGGCTTCAGGCCGGCGCGGGTCTGCGCAGCGGGCTCGGTGCCATTGGAAACCGGACGCTTGCCGCCGGATTCGTTCTGCCGTTGATGGGCGCGGCGGCGGGCAGCCTCGCCGTGATCATGCTCGATCTGTCGGTGGGGGGTGCCGCTTTGCTGATTACCCTGGCCGCCAGCGGCTCCTACATCGCGGTCCCGGCCGCCCTGCGTGTGGCCCTACCGGAGGCCCGGCCGGCGGTCTATCTGACCCTGTCGCTCGGCGTGACCTTTCCGTTCAACCTGACCGTCGGTCTGCCGCTTTACATCTGGCTGGCCCAGACCCTGACCTGAAGACTGGTCCGGCGGCTCAACGTTGGCCGCGCTCCGGGTGCAGGACCAGGTCCTCGGGGACTTCGACCTCCATTGCCAGCAGGTGGAAGGCGAAGGACTTGCCGTGACCGTCCAGATTCAGGGACGCATTAACCCCGCCTTCCAGGACATCGTCGATGACGAAGTTGAACGCGGGCAGGGCCGGGAGTTCGTAGCGGGTGACCCGGGTCGCGCCTTTGGCGGCGAACCGGTTCAGGACCGCACTCTCTGTGACCTGTTCGCGCAGAAATGACCAGGCATCGGCACGATAGGGGATCAGGCTGATGTTCACCCGGTTGCCCTTGTCGCCGGTCCGGCCGTGGGCGACCTCGTGCAGGGGCACGCGGATGACGCGGCGTCTGGTGTCGGCGGTCATGGGGCGTCTCCCTCGATCAGGCGGACCCGGGGGGTGACCCGATGACGGTCCACCAGGATGGATGCGGTGGTCACCTGCGGCGCGATGCGGTGGCGAACCCCCGCACCGCCGGCCGGTCCGGAGCAGTAGAGCGACAGGACTTCATCGGCGATCCACTGGGCGGTCTGCCGGTCGGAACCGCGCGTCGCCATCCGGACCCGGTATTCACCGTCGTCGGGCCACGATGCGTCGGACCGAAGGTCGCCGCCGTCGCCATCGAACGTCGACACGGTCCCGATCAGGTCGAACCGCAAGGGCCAGTTCGTTCCCAGGCTGCGAATCCGCTCGCGCAGAACGTCGATCGCCAGTTCCGCGCGGCGGCGCGCATTCGGGCCGGCATAGGTGATTTCACCTTCGCCGAGCCATCCCGCCTCGATGCTGACTGTCGCCTTCAGTGTGGGAGGCTTGGGGTGGCCGCGGGCGCCGCTGATCCGGACCCGATCCGGACCGACTTCCTCGACGCGGACGTCGGTAATGTCCAGCGTGATGTCGGGTGTCAGATAGGCGGCGGGATCGTGAATCTCGTAAAGCAGCTGTTCCTTGACCGTGCGGTGACTGACCAATCCTCCGGTGCCGTCGGCCTTGGTCATCACGATATCGCCTTCTGCCCCGATCTCCGCGATTGGAAATCCGACGCGCCCGAAGTCCGGAACGTCCTTGTATCCGGGATCGGCGAAGTAGCCGCCGGTCACCTGCGCGCCGCATTCCAGCAGGTGCCCGGCCACGGTACCCGCCGCCAGCCGGTCCAGGTCGTCTGGCGTCCAGCCGAACTCATGGATCAACGGACCGAGCGTGAGGGCGGGATCCGCGCAGCGTCCGACCACGACAACATCGGCGCCCAAGGCCAGGGCTTCGGCGATCGGCTCGGCGCCGAGATAGGCGTTGGCAGCGAGCAGGGCGCCGTCCTGCATGTCCAGTCCTTCGACCGTGTCGTGACCACGGATGTCGTCCGGCGACATCTCCATCGTCAGATCGTCCCCCTCGACGACGGCGACCTTGAGGTCGTCGACCCCTTCCTGGCGCGCGAGGTCCAGGACCCGCAGAGCGCCGCCCACCGGGTTGGCGGCGCCGAAGTTGGACACGACCCGCACGCCCGCCTGCTTCGCCGCCCGGAGAACGGGTCGCAGGATGCGCTCGAGATAAGGGGAGTATCCGGCGTCCGGAGCCTGGAGCCGAGCCTGCTGGGCCAGCGCCAGAGTGCGTTCCGCCAGAGTTTCATAGATCAGGTAGCGGGGGCCATCGCGGTTCGCCAATGTCTCGACCACGGGGATTGCCGCATCCCAACGATCGCCGGCGAAGCCGGCCCCACATCCGACATAAACGGTCTTGTCCACCTCCCGCTTCGCGCTCCCACGTTTATCGAGTTTTCCGCCCGCTGAAGCCTAGTGCCTCGATCGGGAAGTTCGCGCAAACGAACATCCCGTGAATCGGTACACTAGCCCCTCAAAGCTAGCGTGATTCAGCCTCCAGAACACAGCGTTTGAGGAACACTGACTATTGAAACCATCACGCCAGCGTCGCTCAGCGGGCGCCGTCGAGCACGCGCCGCAAGTCGGTGAGGAACGGCAGCGCGGCATCAAACCGTTCAGTTCCGATCATGCGGTCCAGGGACTGCAGCTCGGGGCCAAGCGCCCGGATCGCGTCCTCGCGTGCGGCCCGGCCGGCTTGCGTCAGATAGACCACCTTGGCCCGCCCATCATCCGGGTCCGGCTGTACGTCGACGAATCCGAGACGCTCGAGGCGGCCGACCGTATTGGTCATCGCCCCGCGGGTCACCTGGAACGCCTCCGCCAGGTCGGCCGGGCGCCGGCGATCGCCGAGCCGCACCAGATGGTTCAGGACCGCGAACTGGGAGATCCTGAGACCATGCGGCATCACCCGCTCGAAGGCGGTGCGGGCCAGTTGCTCGATGATCCCGATCTCGTTGAACACTCGGAACAGAATGGGATCTTCGGGCGGGTCGGATGCGGGCGTGTCGGGCACTATCAGCCGGATATGACGCGGGATTGAAGAGGCCACCGGGGGCTCGGTGTGATCTCAGGACCGTAGCCGAGGCGACCGAGCATTTGAACGGTTTGTGAACCGTCTGCGAGTTCTTGATTCATCGCTTGATATAACGATGTCATTTCCGGGTATTCCTGAAGCGCCTGACTGACCGGCTGAGTGGCCAGACCGCCGGCTGTCGTCGCGAGGTTGAGACGCACCCAGGCTGCTCCCGAGGCGAGTTGGTCGGCGCGCGTATTCGATTCCGTGCTGACCCAGACATAGGCGGGCGTGGTCTCGAACAGGGTCCGGTACATTTCCAACCCCTGGCGATAGGCCTCGGAACCGGGGTCGGCCAGGGTTTCGTGGTTCAGCACGCCGATCAGTCGCAGGCTTTCAAGGAAAGGCCCGCCGAGATCGATGCCGTCCGGGTTCGCCTCGATTTCGGACTTTCCCAGCCGCATCAGATCTAAACTCTCTTTGTAGGTTCGCGGTGTTTCAGTTTCGATCTGAAAGGCCTGCCAAGCCAGGTCGGAAATCCGCGCGACCCTGGCTGGATCGGTCGTCGTGCCGACAGTGACCGGCTCCCGGACAACGGCGGCAACCTGCGCCGCCACGGCATCGCTGACCGGCCGGGCCATGTCGTAGGGCTCCTTGCAGGATCGCCGTTCTGCGACGTGCTGGAACAGCGGGTCTGCGTCGATCGCCCGTTCTTGGAAGGTCATGCGGGCGACCGGGCGGCCGTCGAGGGTCGGCCAGGGTTCACCGTCGGGAAAGATCTCGGTCGACACGGCCAAGCCCCTGGCCGATGCGGCCTGTCGGGCGACCTCGAGAAAGCAGCCCAGGCCGATCGTGATCTGGCGGTCGAACGGATCTGTCTCCGGCAGTTTGCGGTCGGTGTCTGCAAACAGAGTTACGCCGTCCTGCCCGTCCAGCTGAACCAGCCAGGGCTGCCGATTATGGGGGTTGGGGGCCAGAATGGCCCAGGACAGGGCGTCCAGCCGGGGATCGGTGTAGCCCGTCCCGGCATCCTGCCAGGGGGCGAGGGCCCGGTTCGGAGTCCGGGTGGCGAGAAAACCCCCACCGGATCCGGCGGCGACGATCACGCCGCCTCCGAGGATGGTCAGAGCGCAGCGACGGGAGAGCGGCATGGTTTTCTCCAAATTAGTTTAACGATAAACAAGATAATTGAACATTGAACTATTTAAAGACTGCCGATGGGCGATTTGCGGTGCCAAGATCGCAGCACAGGGAGGCAGCCATGCTCGACGCATTCGTCAAACAGGTTCGCGCGTCGATCGCCCGCGACGGTGATCACGACGTGTTCACGACCGAGATCGCGACGGCGATGAAAGAGCTGGCGGCCGATCAATCCTGGGTCGACGCAGGCCTGTACGCCGCCGATCACGATCAGGGATTCGGGATCACCATCCTGCACGAAGAGCCGGATGAAGGGTTCTTCCTGGAAACCGTCTGCTGGCTGCCCGGCCGTGGCGTGGCGCCGCACGATCACCAGACCTGGGGCATTGTGGTCGGCATCGATGGCGAAGAGGTCAACGTCGACTGGCGCCGGACCGACGATCAGGCCGTCGCGGGTCAGGCGGATCTGGAAGTTGCCGAGGAGATCCGGATGACCCGGGGAACGGTCAAGGTGCTGCGTCCCGATGACATCCACAGCATCCGCAACGAGTCCGACGGCCCGTCGCTGTCCCTGCATCTTTACGGCCGCAATCTGGCGCGGGTCGATCGTTCGGAATTCAATCCGGTCACCGGAACCGTCGCCCCCTGTCCGAAACGGGTACGGCGATCAGAGTGATTGGGCGGCGGACCGGAACGTCACATCGAAACCAGGGGAGGACAGGGGATGCCGGACACGGATTTCTCCGGCCAGGGCGTGCTGGTCACAGGCGGTGCCAGCGGCATCGGTCTCGCCGCAGCTGAGGCGTTTGCCGCGCGCGGCGCGCGGGTGGCCATTGCCGATCTCAACCTGGACTCCGCCGCGACAGAGGCTGCGCGGCTCGGGACCGGCCATATCGGACTTGGTGGGGACGTATCCACCGAGGCGGCGGCCGATGCGTTGGTGTCTGCGACGGTCGATGCCTTTGGCCGGATCGATGTGCTGGTGAACTGTGCCGGCATGGCCGACACCTTTGTCGAAACGGTCGACCAGAGCGCGGCGCAATGGCAGAGGCTGATCGACGTTCATCTGACCGGGACCTTCGTCATGTCCAAGCGCGCCGCGCGCGACATGATCGCAGCCGGCCACGGCGTGATCATCAATATCGCCTCAATTTCCGGCATCCTGTCGCTGCCGCGGCGCAACGCCTACACGGCGGCCAAGCATGGGATCGTCGGCCTGACCAAGAACCTGGCATGCGAATGGGCCCAGGCCGGGCTGCGGGTCAACGCGATCGCGCCGGGTTACATCCTGACCCCTATGGTTCAGAACCTGATCGACACCGGCAAGCTGGACCCGATGGTGATCCGGCGACGGACCCCCGTCGGGGAGCTGTTGCCGCCGAGCTGCGTCGCCGACGCGATGATCTTCCTGGCCTCGCCCTTGGCGCGCATGGTTACCGGGGTGACCTTGCCGGTCGACGGTGGTTACACGGTGTACGGCGGGCCCGCCGACGCTGCGGAGATCGAGGACTAGAGCATGGCTGGTGACACGCTGGCGCCCGGTTTCCGCTTTCCCGCCGCCAGCGTGGTCCGCGACGCGGAACAGCAGGCTGAGGCGCTGCGGGCCAGCGACGTCGATCCCGAGCTCTGGGCAGGCATCGCCGAGCCGACGCTCTGGGGCAACGATGGCTTCCGCGCGATGTCGGCGGCGGGGCAGCAGATCGACGGCTACATACACGTCGAGCACCGCTTCTCCCTGTCGGGCACGGTTGCCCTTGGCGAGCCGGTCGCGTTCTCCGGTCAGACGATCAGCAACGAGGAAGTGCCGCGCGGGCGCCAGGTCGTTCAACGGTTCGAGGCCCGACGGGCCGACGGGTCGGTCGCCGTCGTGTCCGAGCATGTCCGTCTGCTGCCGGACTTGGCCCGCATGGGCCGGCGCGAGGCCCGCGATGGCGAGATCAAGACCAATCCGGTCGACAGCCTCCCTTCGGAAGTGCTGTCCCGCAAGACGCTGACACCCGAGGCGGTGGCGACCTACTCGCGGCCGGTCGGGAACGAAATTCACTTCGACCCCGCCTTCGCCGCACGCTACGGCTATCGGGCACCACTGGCCCAGGGGTTGATGACCCTGACCTGGATGGTCGGCGCAGTTGCCAGCCGCCTGGTCGCGGTCGGGCAGATCGATCTGCTGGCCCGGTTTCGCCGGCCGGTATTCTGGGATGACGCGCTCACCCTTGTCGGGGCCTACGGCGCTGACGGCGAACTGGAACGGTTGTGCGCCCTGAACAGCGAGACCCGGGTCGTCTGCGATCTGCGCATCGGCGGGCGGGAGGCGGGCACCGTGCCGCCCGCGCCCCCGCGCTGATCAGATACAGCTCTAGTCGTCGGTCGTCAGCACAACCCGACCGACGATGCGTCCGGCCTTCAGGTCTTGCAGCGTGTCGTAGGCGGTTTCCAGTGGCCGGGTCTGCATTGGGATCGGCTTCACGGTACCTGTCTTGACCAGGTCGATCAGTTCCTTGAGGTCGCCCAGCGAGCCGACATAGGACCCGATGATCGAGATCGCGCGCATCGGGATGGTCGGCAGCGGCACACTCAGTTCGCCGCCATAGAGGCCAACCACGACGTAGCGTCCGCCTTTGCGGATCGCGGCGATGCCGAGGTTGGCGGTCTGTTCGCCGCCGACCGTGTCGACCACGGCCCGCAGTTCGCCGCCGGCCATCGCCTGCAGCGTCGCAACCGCGTTGTCGGCGGTCCGAGGGTTCAGCGTCTCGCTGGCCCCGATTTCCTTGGCCGCCGCGAGCTTGTCATCATCGATGTCGACCGAGACGACGTTCTTGATGCCCATGCCTTTGGCGATGGCGACCGCCGACAACCCGAGACCGCCGGCCCCCATGATGGCTAACCACTCATCATCGCGCACCGGAACCGCCTTCTTCAGGGCGGAGAACACGGTAACGCCAGAGCACGAGTACGGGGTCGCGACCATGGGATCGAGGTCACCGATGTCGATCAGGTACTTCGGATGCGGCACCAGACAGTGGGTCGCATACCCGCCGTCCTGGAACACGCCGAGGGAGCGCATGGTCGGACAGTGGTTCTCCATTTCCGCCTTGCAGGCCGAGCACTCCCCGCAGCCCAGCCAGGGATGGACCAGCATGGTCTTGCCGATCGGCACCGGGCCGGCGTCGGGGCCCGCCGCAACGACGTCGCCCAGGATTTCATGCCCGAGGGTGACCGGCAGTTTCTGACCGCGGGCCACGATGTCGAGCTTCTTGCCGCCGCCGAGATCGAAATAGCCGTCAGAAATGTGGATGTCGGAATGGCATACACCCGCATGGGTCACCCGAACCAGAACCTGGGAACCGGTCGGCGTCGGATCCTCGCGCTCGACGGCTTCGAACGGCTGGCCCGGTTTGACCAGTTGGTAGCTTTTCATGGCATTTCCTCTCCCTCGCACTCATCGGCGATTCTGTTCGGTTCCGCGATTTAAGCCCATGGGTATCCGCTGGCGCAAACGACATCCGACGGTTGCGTGATGGCGCGCGATCGATAATGGTGCCGCGGAGCGACAACAGTATCGGACCGCCGTCCCATGGCCGTGCATCTCGCCCTGCAGCTTGCCGTCCTTGCCCCCTTGACCTGTGCCCTCGTGGTGTCGGTCGCCTGGGCTGCAACCGTTGTGGTCAGCCAGGAGAACCGTTCCTTCGGGGTCAAAGAGGTGACTGTTGCGGTCGGTGACAGCGTTGTGTTCCAGAACGACGACTACTACGGCCACAACGTCTATTCGGACGACGCCGGGTTCGACATCGGACTTCAGGAGCCCGGCGAATCCCGGACCGTGGAGTTTGATGCGGCCGGCCGCTTTATGGTGCGATGCCGTATTCATCCGAAGATGCGGATGAAGGTGGTGGTCGAGGGATAGAACAGAAACCGTTCAGGCGGAGACGGCCCGGACGGTCAATTCTGTCATATTTTGCAATGCTTTAGCGGCTGATTTTTCGATCGAATCGCGCTGGTTTCGGCTCCGGAATCCCCGGCGTCAGAAACGCGTCGACAGCATGAACCAGACCTTGCGCGTGTCGACGCTGAAGTCGTCGGCTTGGTAGTCGGCGTAGCGCAAGGCGAGCGTCACCGATGGATCGAAGGGCAGGCGGGTAGAGGCTTCGAAGTCAATCTCAGTGCCGTAATCCGCGCTCCCATTCTCCGCATTGAAATCGAAATAGAAGGCCTGCAGCTCAAGGCTGTTGAACGGCTCTGGCAGATCGGTGGCGTAGCTGAGCTTGATCGAGCGTTGTTCGATTCCATCGGCTGGGGTGGTCAGGAAGATGTCCGCCCAACCCTGGAACTTGTGCAGGGTCGCCAGTGGCGTCTGAAAGGCCGCGGTCCCGTCCCCTTCCAGCCGTTCGTAGGACAGCGTGACATCGATGTCTCCGCCCAGGGCCGACGTGAAAAGCGACGGTTTGACAATCAGGTACTGCTCGGAAACGTCGTTCGGGTTGTCCCCGTGGTCGTCCTGATGGGCGAACTCGGCGAGATACGAGAAAGAGCTTTCTTCCCCGATCGGCACGCTGCCGGTCAGACGGGCGCCGAAGGTGCGGTTCGATGACGCGGGAGAATCGTCCAGGTCGATGAAGTAGCCATAACCGGTTACGGCCAACGATCCCGCATCCCCCAGATCGATCCCGCGATAGTTCAGATTTACCGCATGGACCGTCGATCCCGTGTAGCCGCGCGGGTTGTCGCCGCCGAAGATCCGGTTGACGCCGGCGATGTAGTGATAGCGGGCGCGCAAGTTGGGAATTGCGGAGGTGACGACCGAGGCTCCGTCGAAGGTCTGCTGATTCTGCCGGAAGCCGACGTCGCCGATAAAGCGCTGGTCGTCGATCACAATCCGCTCCCGACCGGCCGAAATCCGCGTCCCGGCAAGGCCGGTATACGACACATAGCCCTGATTGAGATCGAGATCGTTGGGGTCGGCGACGGTTGGGAAGTCGGTCCGGCCATTGGTCGTGTCGTCGTTGTAATCCTCGGGCCCCAGCCGTTGCACAACCTCGCCTTGAACCAGCGCGCCGAAGCCGGCCACCCGTCCGGTCTCATACCCGACGCGGGCCCGCACGGTGCTTGCGTTGGCGTTGTTGTCCACGCCGTCCTGGTCGACATGCTCGAACCGGTAGCGCAGATCGGTGGACAGCTTCCCGGCCGTCAGAGCGTGTCCGAGGTCTTCAAGAACGGAGTCGGCATGCGCGGGTATGGCGAGCATCGAAAGGCCGACGGCCGCTGGCAGGATCGCAAAATGGGTGCGCGGCTTCATGACGTGACAACGATCCGATGCGGTGACCGAAGCATTGAATAGCAAGCCTCGGCGGCCGAGCGAAGACACCAATTGGTGATCACGATCCCGGTTCCACGCCTTGATCATGGGCCTGCAGGCGTTCACGCCACCACACGTAGAGCCCCGATGCCACGATGATCGCGGCGCCCAGGACGGTCCAGAAATCGGGCAGATCGCCAAACACCAGGAAGCCGATGCCGGTTGCCCAGACCAGCAGGGTATAGTTGAACGGTTGCAGGACACTGGCCGGCGCGATCTCAAGTGCCTTGATGACCACCATGTGGCCGATCGAGCCGAGCATGCCGGCCAGCAGGAGCAGCCCCCACCTCTGGGCGTCCGGCCAGGTCCAATGGAAGGGGGCGATGAATGTCAGAATCGCGACACCAACCCAGCCGGTGTACAGCAGGATGGTCTCCATCGAATCCGTCCTGGACAGCAGCTTGGTCATGACCTGGTAGACCCCGAACATCACCGCGCCGGCCAGCGGCAGCAGGGCGATCGGTTCAAAGACCGAAAGTCCGGGGCGAAGAATGACCAGCATGCCGAGGAACCCGATGCACACGGCCGTCCAACGGCGAATTCCTACCGTCTCGCCGCGCCATAGGGCGGACAGCGCGGTGATGACCAGGGGGAACACGGCGCCGATCGAATGGGTGTCGGCCAGCTGCATGTAGCGGAATGCGAGAATGAAGCACCCGATCTCCACGACCAGCAGGGCCGACCGAGCGATCTGGAAAACCGGCCGGGCGGTGCGGAACTGTCGCAGCACACCGCCCTCCCGACGAAGTGCGACAAGGGTCGCGAATGCGGCGAAGAACGCGAACCGCACCCACAGGATCTGGCTGACCGAGTATTGGGTCGACAGGGTCTTGGACACCGCGTCCATTCCGGCAAACCCGAGATTGGCCAGCAGGATCAGGAGGATGCCCGTGGCGGCAGGAGACCGGCTATTCAAGAAACCCAACAGCGGTCGCCTCTCTGGCCCGATCAGATCGCCCGATGCCCGCGGTGTCAGGGCTCAAGGCGATTGTTAACGCACGTTTTCCTTGAGGCGAACAGGGCTATTCTACCCCGTTCGGACTGCCAAGTTCAGCCGAGCTGGCGTTTCGGAATGATCACGGAGACTGTGGTGCCCTCGCCGGGCGCGCTGTCAATCTGGATCGTGGAATCATGGGCCGCAAAGATGGAGGCCACGACCGACAGGCCGAGACCTGCCCCTTTCCGGGTCCGCACCAGCGGTGTTGACCCCCGTCCGAACGGGGTCATGCAGGATTCCAGTTCGGCGGGTGTCATGCCGATACCCTCGTCCTGGACCTTTATGAGCAGATCTCCGGTGGGGGTGCGATCGACGCTCGCGAGGATCCGTGCGCCGTCGTCGGAGTATTTGCCGGCGTTCTCAAGCAGATTGATCATCATCTGGGTGAGTTGGCGCTCATTGCCGAGCACCTTTGGCAGATCTTCGGGCAGGTACCGGACCCAGTTTCGCGGTCCCGGCGAAGCGGCTGACGCGATACCGATCGCAGCGCTGACCACTTTGCCGATGTCGACCTCCTCAGCGGCGTTGCGGCCCTTCGGCAGGTCGTTCCGCGCCACTTCCAGCAACTGGTCAACCAGATTCAGAAGGTGGTTGCCGCTGTTCGCGACGTCGTCGGCATACTCAACATAGCGTTTGGTACCGACGGGGCCGAACATCTGCCGACGGATCACATCCGAAAACCCGATGATGGCGTTCAGCGGGGTGCGCAATTCGTGGCTGACATGGGCCAGAAGTTCCGATTTGGCCCGATCCAGTTCGGCATAGGCGTCGACCTGCTTCTGGGTTGCGGTCGCAAGCCGGTCCATCATGTCGTCGACGGCGGAGCTGACGATCGAGACTTCCCGCGGTCCGCTCCCAGCGTCCAGACCGACACGGGCCGACAGGTCGCCGGCGGCGATCCGGTCGGCGACCGTCAACAACGGCTGCAGCGATCCAGACAGGCCGCGCGCGAGCAGCCAGCTGATGAGACCGGTTGCGAGCATGGCGACCAGGGCGAGCTGGACGGCGATCCAGGCAACCCGATCCGCGTGGTTGTAGAGTTCCTGGAGCGGCTGCGGAACCATGATGCCCCAGCCGGTGTCGGGAACGACCGTGAAGCCCGCGATCATGTTGGCCTCCAGGGCCGGCGAGTAGAACTCGGTGACACCCGTTCGCCCCTGCATCATCGCCCTGACCGGCTTTACTTTCGAAATGTTCTTGCGAGCCTCCACCCATTCCGCTCTTGGATGGGCGATCACCTGGCCGAGGCCGTCGACGATCGTCGCGTGTCCCAGTTCCCCGAACCGGATCGATTGCTGAAGCTCGACGAAATAGGACGTCGTCAGCTCTCCAATCGCGGTCCGACCTGAGGCGGTGCGGGCCACCAGATAGATCCGAGGCTCACCGGTCGGACCGGCGACCACACCGCTCCAAACGGCCATGCCGGGCTGCGTGTCTGCCCTGCGGCGGGCATCGGCGATGGCATCCCAGACGTCGGCGTTGAAGCTCTCCTAGACCCTACAGCGCACGGCGCAACGAAACGCTTCGATCCGCCGGTCGGAGTCCACGAAACAGACATGTCGGAAGCCAAGCATCTTCAGGTGGTCCATGACCGGCTTGTTCGACACTTGCCCCAGTTCGTCGCTTTCCATGAACGAAATGGCCATCTGGAAGGCGGAGTCCGCATCGTTGGCGTAGCGGGTCAGCGCCAGCGCGACGTTTCTCGACGTCAGCAGGTGACGTTCATGGACTTCGGCACGCTCACCATCCACCAGTCCCTGATAGGTCCAGTAGGCGAATCCGATGACAGGCAGCCATGAGAGCAGCAGAAAACTAAAAAACAAATAGTATTTAAATGAAATCGACTTTATGCTCATGGCGGGGTCGTTTCATCACACAAAGCAAGACAGCCTACGACATTTGCGCCCGGGTTGTTGATATTTTCTTAAATTGGAGCATTAATTTACTGGAAATTTTATTAATCAAGTTCTCAATCCCTTTTCGATTGCAGGATGCCGACCGCACGTCTTCAGATTCTCGGGCTGTGCCTCTTAGGTCTTGCGCGCGCTTCCGCCCGCCGCAACAATCCGCCGCCTAGAGCAGATCCGTGTCAGATGGAATCGCTCTCGGCGATCCATCTGACCGGTGAATCTGTTCTAACTGTATGATTTAGATCGGATCATGTTTTGTCGGAAACCAGGGCGTTTCCGTCAAAACATGATCCGATCTAGGATTCCGGAGACCGCCCGGCACAGGGCGGCATTCCACAACGGAGGGCGCGATGGCGGGGCGGTGGGTCAACCGGCCGGAGGGGTCGAATTGGGGCGATTTCGGCGCCGATGATCAACGGGGGCGGCTGAATCTGCTCACGCCCGAAAGGGTGGTTCGAGCCGCTCAGGAGGTTCGGACCGGCCAACGCTTCTGCCTGTCGCTACCCCTGGACCTGCCGGGCGGACGGGACCTCAACCCGCGCCGGTTTCCGCCGCGACTGTTCTCGACGGAACGGGGCGGTCTGTCGAACTACAACCTGCCGCTCACCACCATCGACCCGACCCTGACGGATGTTGTCTGCGACGACGCGGCGCTGATCTGCCTGCAATACTCCTCGCAATGGGACAGCCTCACCCATGTCGGTTCGCTGTTCGACGCCAACGGCGATGGTGTTCCGGAGGTCGTCTACTACAACGGCTGGAGCGGGTTGGAGCACAAGCTCGCCGGTGACCCGAACGATGCCGCCGACCCGCTGATGCGCTTTGAAGGGGTGCGGGCCCGCGCGCTCGGTATCGAACACATGGCCAGTGCCGCCGTTCAGGGCCGCGGCGTCATGATCGACCTTCACCGGCACTTGGGCGACGCCAGAACCGTGGTCGACTTCGCGACCCTGGACCGCATCATGCGGACCGATGGAGTAACGGTCGAGGAAGGCGACATGGTCTGCCTGCACACCGGGTTTGCCCAGAAGATCGTGGATATGGCCGGCGAGCCGGACCCGGATGTCCTGCACGGCGCCTGTCCAGCGCTGGACGGCGGTGACCCGGCGCTGCAGGACTGGGTGCGGGACAGCGGCCTGGCGGTCCTGATCGCCGACAACTATGCCGTCGAACACTTGCCCGGCGATGACCGCCGCAACGGACCACAGCGCGTGATGATGCCGTTGCACGAACTCTGTCTATTCAAGCTCGGGATTCATCTGGGTGAGCTCTGGTACCTCACCAAACTGGCGGACTGGCTTCACACCCAGGGCCGCACCCGGTTTCTGCTGACGGCGCCGCCCCTCAATCTGCCGGGGGCCGTCGGCTCACCGGCCAACGCCATTGCTACGGTTTGACCATGGATCGCCCCGATATCGACACCCTTCATCCGCTGATCGCGCCCCGGTCGATCGCCGTCGTCGGCGCGTCCGATGATCCGACCCGCATCGGCGGTCGTCCGCTGGGTTACATGCTGCGCGCCGGCTATGCCGGCCCGCTCTGGCCGGTCAATCCGCGCCGCGAGACGGTTCAGGGCCTGCCGGCGTTCGCCGGTGTCGCCGACCTGCCGGAGGGGCCCGATGCGGCCATTGTGGCGGTGCCGGCCGCGACCGTCGCCGACACGTTGGAGGCGCTGGCCGACAAGGGCACCAAGGCGGCGGTGGTCTTCTCTTCCGGTTTTGCCGAGATGGGCGAGGAAGGCCGCGCGTTGCAGAACCGGATCAGTGCCATCGCCCGCGGGGCGCGCATCCGGGTTCTCGGTCCGAACTGCCTTGGCATCTTCAACGCCCGCTGCGACTGGCTCGCGACGTTTTCGTCCTCGGTCGATCACCTGTTGCCGAAGCCTGGCCCGGTCTCGATCGCCAGCCAATCCGGCGCCTATGGCAGCCATGTCTTCCACCTGATGCGCCAGCGCGGTGTCGAGACCGGCATCTGGATCACCACTGGCAACGAGGCCGATGTCGATATCGCCGACGCCATCGCCTATCTGGCCGCGGACCCGGAAACCAAGGTGATCGTCGCCTATGCCGAAGGGATCCGGGACGGCGACGCCACCCGTGCCGCGCTGTCGGCGGCGGCGGACGCCGGCAAGCCAGTGATCTTCCAGAAGGTCGGCCGGTCCGCGGTCGGTGCGGCGGCGGCGGCCTCGCACACCGCCGCACTGGCCGGTTCCGACCGGGTCTACGACGCGCTGTTCGAGCAGTACGGCGTGCTGCGGGTCGATACCACCGACCAGATGATCGACGCTGCCTACATCGCGTCCCGGGGCAGCTTCCCGGACGGAAATGCGCTCGGCATCATCACCATCTCCGGCGGCGTCGGCGTTCAGATGGCGGATGCGGCGGCCGATTTCGGGCTCGAGGTGCCGGCCATGCCGGAAAGCACGCAGCAGACCTTGAAGGAACTGCTGCCGTTTGCGGCTGTGCGAAACCCGGTCGACATCACCGCCCAGGCGTTCAATGACCTGTCCCTGATCACGACCAACATGCGGCTGATGCTGGAGGAGGGGGGCTACGACGTCGTGGTCGCCTTCTTTACGATGATCGCGGCGTCCCGCTACATCGCCGATGATCTGATCGAGACCCTGCGTGACACGCGCGCCCGCTTTCCCGACAAGACGATCATCCTCTCGCTGATCGCGCCGCCGGAGATTGTGCGCCACTACGAAGAGGGGGGCTATCCGGTATTCGAGGACCCGACCCGCGCGGTGGCGGCGGCCCAGATGCTGACCCGGTTCGGTAAGTTCTTCGCGCGCGCCGGCGCGGCCACCATGCCGGCGCCGCCGAGCGGCGCCCGTCCGGTCCCGTCAGAACCGTTGAGCGAGCGGGCGGCCGGCGAGCTGATGGCCTGTTGGGGCCTGCCGTTCGTGGACCATCGGCTGGCAACCAGTGCGCACGAGGCCGAGCGCGCCGCACGCGACCTTGGGGGGGCGGTCGTGCTGAAGATCGCGTCACCGGATATCGGGCACAAGACCGACGTCGGCGGCGTCATGGTCAATGTTCGCGCCGATGCGGCGGCGGCAACCTACGACGGCCTGATCGGTCGGGTGTCGGCGGCCCGTCCGGACGCGACGATCGAGGGCGTGATCGTCGCGGCGATGGCGCCCGACGGTGTCGACGCGGTCGTCGGTGTGCAGAACGACTCGACTTTCGGACCGGTGGTCATGGTTGGGCTCGGGGGCATTCTGGTCGAGGTCCTGGAGGATGTGGCCTTCCGGTTGGCGCCCTTCGGGATCGATGAAGCCCGCCGGATGATCGCTGAGTTGCGCGGGGCGCGGATCTTCGAAGGCGTGCGGGGCGCGCCGGCCAGCGATGTGGATGCGCTGGCCGATCTGCTGGCCCGTGTCTCGGTGTTTGCCGCCGCCGAGGCGGAGCGGATCGAAAGCGTCGACCTGAACCCGGTACGGGTGCTACCCAGAGGACAGAGCTATAATGGTGGTGGCGTGGTCGTGCTGGACGCGCTGATCATCCCTAGAAAGACGGTGTCATGAGACCTCAACGCTTCAAGACTCGGATCACCGACCTCTTCGGTATCCGTCACCCGATCATCGCGGGCGGTCTCATGTGGTTGGCGGATGCGGCGTACGTGTCGGCCGTGGTGAATGCCGGCGGCATGGGTTTCATCACCGCCAAGACGTTTCCGAAGCCAGGCGATTTCGAGGCCGAGCTGGACAAGGCCCGTCGACTCACTGACGGAAAGCCTTTCGGCGTCAATCTCTACCTGTCCGTCCACACCGACCACAACAAGGACCTGCCCGCCCAGCTCGAGATCGCGCTCGACAGGGGAGTGCGCCACTTCGAGACAGCCGGCCTGCCGCCGGCGGACTTCGTGGAGACCATCAAGAACGCTGGGGGCGTGGTTTATCACAAGGTGGCGACGGTCAAGCACGCGGTCTCGGCCGCCAGCAAGCTGCCGGTCGATGCGGTGGCGGTGGTCGGCGCCGAGTGTGGCGGTCACCCCGGGCTGAACCTGGTCGGCTCGATCGTGCAGGCGCCGCTGGCGGTCGCCCGCATCGACAAGCCGGTCCTGATCGGCGGCGGCATCGGAACCGGAGCACAGGTTGCCGCCGTGCTGGCGATGGGGGCGGACGCGGCCCTGATCGGCACCCGCTTCCTGGTCGCCAGCGAGATCTGGAGCCATCAGGCCATCAAGCAACGGGTCATCGACGCCCAGGAAACGGACACCACCCTCGTGCTGGCCTCGATGCGCAATACGTTCCGCGGCATCGACAACGAGACCACCCGTGCGATCGCCGACCTGGAAAGACAGGGCGTCACGGACTTCGAAGCCTACCGCCCCTTCGTCACCGGCATCGTCCAGAAGGAAGCCTATGCCGAGGGGAATCCCGAGAAAGGGATTCTGTCGATGGGCCAGGCCTGCGTGTTTGCCGACCAGATCGAGCCGGTCGAGGTGATCATGGATCGACTGGTCGACGAGGCGGCGGCCGCTGCCGGTCGGCTCGGAGGCCTTTCGATGACGGAGGCCGTGGCGGCGGAATAGGCGGCAAGGCCGGCCGATCGAGCCCGCCTGACCATGCACCGATCCCTGTACTTCATCACCCACCCCGATGTGGTGATCGACCCGACCGTGCTGGTGGACGAATGGCCGCTGTCGCCGCGAGGGATCGACCGCATGCGCTGTCTTGCCGAGGCGCTCTGGCTGCCGCGTGTGGCCGTGTTGGCTTGCAGTACCGAACGCAAGGCGCGTGACGGCGCGGGCGTTCTGGCCGCGCGTCTTGAACTTGAACCGATGGTCCGCGCCGATCTGGCAGAGAACGACCGTTCGGCGACCGGTTACCTTCCAGAGGATGAGTTCCAGACCACGGTGGACCGGTTCTTCGCTGAGCCGGACACAGCGGTCCGCGGTTGGGCGCCGGCACGCCAAGAGCAGTCCCGGATCGTGGCCGCCCTAGAGTCGGTAATCGCCGAGAGTGCGGATAGCGGGGACATCGCGATCGTCGCCCATGGGGCGGTGGGCGCGCTCTCGCTTGCCCACTACCTGCGGCGACCTATCTCCCGGGAATTCGGCCAGCCGGGCCGTACGGGCGGTCACTACTACCGTCTGGCGCTCGACGGCCGAACGATCGTGCACGGCTGGCGACCAATTGACCCGTAGTCCGGACAGATCAATCGGTCCCGGCCAGCATCCTCTCGATCTTCTCTTGCACGCTCAGCGCCTCCTCCAGGGTCGCGAGCACGCTCGGCCGGTCGCACAGCAGGTCGTCGAGGGCGTTGAGCTGGGCCTGCAGGCTGGCGCGGCGCGGGTCTTCCGGGCGTTCCAGGATCTCCTGCCAGGGCCCGCCCTCGGATCCCCAGAGCTGAAAGAACTCCGCCACCAGGAAGCTTGATTTTTCGAACGTCAGGTAGACCTCCTGGCGGTCGGGCTGGACGCCGCCGACCGATCCCAGGATCGAGACCGGCACGCCGGCGGCGTTCTCCAGGCGGGCGAGGATCTGGGTCTCGCAGAGCGCCCGGTCGTCGGGGTAGGAGGGTTTCGCCCAGATAAGCTCGGTGCGTCCGAGGAACCGCTCGGTCAGGAACACGAAGTGGGAGATGACCTCGCGGGTATAGCCGCCTTCGGCCCGGAATCGCAGCCAATCGGCGTCGACCTGCCAGGCCCGGGGCCAGGCGGGGTAGGTCACGACGATGTCGACGGCCTTGATCTCGCCGGTCCGTCCGGCGTCGATCGCATCCCCGATTGTCCGGATCGCCGCGCCGGCGGCCTGGGTGAAGTTCACGGCGGCCGGCACGCCGCTGCTCTTCAATCGGGCGACCAGATCCCGGCTCTCCTCGACATCGACCCCCAACGGCTTCTCCAGGAACACCGCCTTGCCGGCTTCCGCCGCCTGGAGCGCATAGGCTTTGCGAGGGGCCGGCGGACAAGCGAGATACACCACATCCGCGGCCGCGATCGCAGCATCGGCGGAGTCTACGATCGGTACGCCCGGCGCTTCTTCGGCGGCCTTGGCGCGCGCGGTTTCGGACGGGTCCCACACGGCCACCGGCTCGAACGCCGGATTGATCAGAATGTGGCCGAGCAGACGCCGGCCCATGATGCCGAGCCCGATGACGGCGATCTTGTGCGCCATGGTTTGCTCCCTTTTGTTGCCGTGGGCGTTAGTAGCCGAGGGCGCAGCCGTCCTTTCGGGGATCGGAGCCTGCGACCAGCACGCCGTTGGCATGGTCGATCAGAATTGCCTGGCCGCCGCCAATCGGCTTCGGCATGTGGGTCAGGGTGTGACCCTTGGCTTCGAGGGCGGTGTAGGTTTCCGCCTCGAACGTGCTTTCGACCTGCAGAACACCTTCGGTGGCGAAGTTCCGGCTGTCGTCCAACGCTTGCTGGGGATCCATTGCACGCATCAGCAGGTTCGACAGGAACGTGCCATGGCCGGTCGACTGATACTGGCCGCCCATGACACCGAACGGCGCCACCGGTCGACCGTCCTTTACCAGCATGCCGGGGATGATCGTGTGCATCGGCCGCTTGCGCGGTGCGATGGCGTTGGCGTGGCCTTCCTCGATCCGGAAGGAACGGCCCCGGTTGTGCAGCATCACGCCGCTCTCCGGCGCCAGGATGCAGCTGCCGAAATCCGACAACAGCGAGTTGATGAAGCTGACTGCGGTGCCATCACGATCGACGCAGGCCAGATAGATCGTGTCCTTGTGCACCGGGAAGTCGCTCGGCTCGAACGCGCCGGCCTTGTCCGGGTCGATCATCGCATTCAAGGCGTCGAGATGACTGTCGGACAGCAGCCAGTCGACCGGAACCTCGACCTGGCGGGGGTCGCCGACATAGCGGTCACGCTGGGCGTAGGCGAGCTTGGTGGCCTCGGCGATCAGGTGAACGCGGTCGGCCTGTGACAGCGCGGCGATGTCATGGCGATCGAGGATGCCGAGGATCATCAGCGCGCACACACCCTGGCCGTTGGGCGGGCATTCGAAAACCTCGTGTCCGGCAAAGCCGCCCTTGATCGGGTCGACCCATTCAGGCGCGGCTGCGGCGAAATCGTCGAGCGTGTGGAGGCCACCAAGCGCGGTGAGCGCGGCGACCATGTCCTCGGCTACGGCGCCTGAGTAGAAGCCCTCCGGACCACGCTCGGCGATCGTCTGCAGCGTCTTGGCCAATTGCGGTTGGCGGTGGCGGCTGCCGATCGCCGGAGCATTGCCACCCGGCAGCATGACCGCCTTGGCGGCCGGGTTCTGGGCGAGGCGTTCGGCGGCGTCGGCCCAGTCGGTGCCGACCCGCGGCGCGATGGGATAGCCGTCTTCGGCATAACGGATGGCCGGCTGCAGAAGATCGCCGAGGCTGCGGGATCCGTATCGCTCGAGCAGGGCGCTCCAGGCGGCGACCGCACCCGGAACCGTCACCGCGTGTGGATCCGCGGTCAGACCGAGTTCCGTGATTCCCCGCTCGAGATACCAGCCGAGCTCGGCGGCGGCCGGTGTCGCGCCGGAGCCGTTCAGGGCGGCGATATCGCCGGACCCTTTCGGGGCGACCAACGCGAAGCAATCGCCCCCGACCCCGGTCATGTGCGGCTCGACCACGCACAGCACGGCGCACGCTGCGACCGCGGCGTCGGCAGCGGTTCCACCGGATTTCAGGACCTCGAGGCCGACCTGGCTCGCCAGCGGATGGGATGTCGCGATCGCTCCGTTGGGCGCGTAGACCGGTGAACGGCCGGGCAGATGCAAGTCACGCATATCTGGGCGTTTCCTCATTTTTGTTCGGTTTGCAGCGGTGTAGCGGGTGGCTGGCAAGGCGGCAAGTCGCGTGGACGGCTGGGAGCCGTCCTCCTATAGTCCGGCGCGGAATAACACCCGTGCCCGTGAATCAATGCCGTGCATCAACACCGGGGATGCGCTGCGCGGGTCAACCGCAGGCCAGGAGGATGCCGTGGCGCTCGATCAGGAGACGCTGAACCAGTTTACCGACACCGTCCGCCGCTACGTCACCGAGCGGCTGATCCCTCTGGAAGAGCAGGTCAGCCGTGAGGACGCGATCCCCGAAGCGGTTTCCGAGGAGATGGCGAAGATGGGCCTCTATGGTCTGTCGATCCCGGAGGAGTTCGGCGGCCTTGGCCTGTCCATGGCGGAGGAGGCGGCGATCGGCATGGAGCTCGGCCACACCGCGCCGGCCTTCCGGTCACTGATCGGCACAAATGTCGGCATCGGCAGCCAGGCGATCGTGATGGATGGTACCGATGAGCAGAAGCGAACCTATCTGCCGCGGATGGCCAGCGGCGAGCTGGTCGGCTCGTTCTGCCTGACCGAACCTGACAGCGGGTCGGATGCGGCATCGCTGCGCACCACCGCCCTGCGTGACGGCAACGGCTACGTCCTCAACGGCACCAAACGCTACATCACGAACTCGACCCGGGCTGGGGTGTTCACGGTGATGGCCCGCACCGATCCGGACAACAAAGGGTCGGGCGGCATCTCCGCCTTTCTGGTCGACGCCGCATCGCCGGGGATCTCGCTCGGCAAGCCCTACAAGAAGATGGGGCAGCAGGGGACGCACGTGGCCGACGTGATCTTCGAAGACGTCAAAGTCCCGGGCGACGCCATCATCGGCGGTGTCGAAGGCCGCGGCTTCAAGACCGCGATGAAGGTCCTGGACCGGGGACGCCTGCATCTGGCGTCGGTCTGTGTCGGGATGGCGGATCGGCTGATCGAGGAATGCCTGTCCTTCGCGACCGACCGCAAGCAGTTCGGATCACCGTTGTCGGACTTTCAACTGATCCAGGCCATGCTCGCCGACAGCCGGACCGAGCAGTATGCGGCTGCCGCGATGCTGAAGGACGCGGCCGCCAAATACGACGCCGGCGAGAACACTGCCATGGTCGCAGCCTGCGCGAAGTACTACGCCTCGGAAATGGTCGGCCGCGTCGCCGACCGGGCCGTGCAGATCCACGGCGGCGCGGGCTACATCAACGAGTATGCGGTCGAACGCTTCTACCGCGACGTGCGGCTGTTCCGGATCTACGAGGGCACGTCGCAGATTCAGCAGATCGTCATCGCGCGCAACATGCTGCGCGACTTCGCCGCCCGCTGACCGGGGCCGTCGGATGCTGGGGGAGTGGGACGGCAGCCAACCTGCTGTTGATGTCTTCAATTCGATCGCCGAGCCGATCGGATGGTGGGCGGAGCATTTCGGCCACCTGCCGGCTCTTTCCGAGGGCGAGCGGGTCCTGAGCTACACGGACCTCGACCGATCGGCCCGCGATGTGGCCGATGGTTTGGTCGAACGCGGGCTGCGGCCCGGCGACCGCCTGCTCGTCGTGGGCGAGAACGGGTTCACGATGGCGCTCGGGGTCCTGGCGGCGGCCCATGTCGGCGCCTGGGCGATCCCGCTGAATGCCCGCCTGTCAGCCGGCGAGGTCGACGCCATCCGCGATCATGCGAGACCTCGGCTTGGCCTGTACGCGGCAAGCGTCTCAAAAGATGCCGTCGCCCATGGCGTGCGGCACGGTGCGCCCGCGACCGTCGATCGGGGGGAGCCGGCGATCGCCTTCGCCGGGGCCACGATCGCGGCCTTCGAGGATGCCGATCCGCCGACCGATGAGCGTGAGGACGTGCCGGCGGACCGTGTTGCGGTGATGATCTACACCTCCGGCACGACTGGTATGCCGAAGGGGGTGATGCTGACCCACCGCAACCTGCTGTTCATCGGCGCCCGCTCCGGCGCGTCGCGGCGGGTTGTCCCGGGAGACCGGATCTACGGCGTGTTGCCGATCAGCCACGTGTTCGGGTTGGCGTCGGTGTATCTCGGCAACATGTACATGGGAGGTCATGTCGACCTGATCGCGCGGTTTTCGGCCGAGCACGCTTTGGCGGCGATCGAGACCGGCAGCATCAGCCTGTTCAACGGTGTGCCCCAGATGTATGCACGCGTCCTGGAGTGCACCACTATCCGTGGCCAGGCCCTGGATCCGGGGCGCATCCGGTATCTGTCCTCGGGAGGCGCCCCGCTGGATCTCGGCTTGAAGAAACGGGTCGAGGCGGCGTTCGGCGTACCGTTGCACAATGGCTACGGAATGACCGAGACGGCGCCGACGATTTCCGTCACCGATATCGATCGGCCGCGCGATGACGAAACCGTCGGGGAAGTGTTTCCCGACGTGATCGTCCGCATCGTTGATGCGGACGGCGCGGAGGTGCCCATCGAGACCATCGGCGAGATCCAGGTCGCCGGGCCCCTGGTTATGAAGGGCTACTACAAGGCGCCGGAAGAGACGGCAGCGGTGCGCGATGGCGCGTGGTTTCGCACCGGTGATCTCGGCCGGATGACCTCGGACGGGCTGCTTTATGTGGTCGGCCGCAAGAAGGAGTTGATCATCCGGTCCGGCTTCAACGTCTATCCGCCCGAGGTCGAGGCGGCGGTCCTGCTGCACCCTGACGTGTCACTCTGCGCCGTTGTCGGTCGCCCGGCCAAAGACGGCAACGAGGAGGTCGTGGCATTCGTACAACCGGTGCAGGGCAGGGCCATCGACGCCGAGGTGCTCTCGGCCTTCGTGGCCGACAAGCTATCGCCCTATAAACGCCCCGGCCGGTGGGAGTTCCGCGGCACCCTGCCGGCGACGGCCGCCGGCAAGATCCTGAAGCACCTGTTGGGCGACTGAAGCTGTCAGTGGCTCTGGCGTGAGATTTCCTCGGCGCGGCGGTGGCGGGCGATGATCCGCAGCCGCGAGAACAGCTCCTCGCGCTCGACATAACATCCGCGCAGTGCGCGGTTGCCGGTTGTCGGGTCAAACGCGGTGCGTCCGTGCATGACCCGCCGATTGTCGAAGCCCAGCATCTCGCCTGGGTTGAGCTTGGTGACCACCCGATTGCTGGGATCTTCGGACATCTCGAACAGCCGACGCAGGCCGCGATACACTAGGTCCACTGTCTCGAAATCGGCTTTCAGGGGTGCGCGCAGCCACGGGGTCCAGCGGAACTCGTCGATGTCGCCGTCGGTGTCGAGGCTGATGATCGGCACCGTCCAGCGATAGTCGGTGTCCACGGCCTTGTTGGCCGACGTCAACGGTACGGTCGAGAGCGCTTCGCAGATCTCCGGCGATTCCTGCCGCAGCCGCTCGACCATGAAGAACGAGTCGGCGACCACGCTGTCGCCACCCTGGGCGCCGTTCTCCAGACAATGAAGGAACTGCATTCCCGGCATGTACTCGCGGGTCGCGAGATCGACATGCAGGGGCAGAGCCATGGCGGTATAGGCATTGGAGTCGGCATCGGCCTTGGTCTGTACGTCGAAGATCCGTCCGAAATTGGTGACACGCAGCGGCCCCAGAAGCCCGGGCACCCGCTCGATGATGTCCTGTCCGGTGCCCAGATTCTCGACAATCGCCACGCCATAGACATGCAGCGCTTCCGCCCAGCGTCCGAGTTCCTGTTCGTCGGCCAGGATCTTCTGTCCGTCGAACCGCGGCATCCGGTCCTGGAGATCACCACCCCACAATTCCCGTGCCGGCAGAGTGAAATCGCCGTCGGGCAGACCCGGGCTGTGTGCCCGCAGCCACCCGGGGTGGAAACGGCTGCGCTCGCCGCTCGACCAGTCGACGACCAGGGCGCCGGCGGCATCGATCGAGGTTCCGAGCGCCGCCAGGTCGCCGGGGATCTCGTGCGGCATCAGCGCCTGTTCCCGGGTGACCGGGTGAATGGTTTCCCCGTCGGTGGCATTCTCGCGCAGGGTCATCGGATGGAATCGGCTGACCACCCCATCGTCCCAGCCGAGGTCGATGCCGCCATCGCGCACGGCCGTCGTCGCCAGCCAGTGGTTGATCGGATAGGCATCGAAGTCCGGGGGCTCGGGCAGGGGTACCGGGTCGACGGCGCTGTTGGCCTGGTCACTCATCTGTTCCATCCTCCCGCTGCGATCCGGCGTCGCCTGGTTCCAAAGGCCGTTATCCGGGGCGGCCCGCACGCGACCTTTCCGACTGTGAGGGTGGGGCCTAGCGGTCGACGGTGTCTTTGCAATTTCCGCCCTGGGCGGCGGAATTGCGGCAGACGTTGCTCGGTTCCGTGCTTAATCTTCCATCCGACAGGACAACTGGTCCGAAAGTGAAGGCTGGATTTCGATGCGACTGACCCTCGGGTTTGAGACTGCCGATGTGCCGGCGCCGGATGGTCGCATGGCGACGGCGCCGTACGGCAAGATCCAGTGGTGGTGGCCCTCGGGTCGCGGGTGACGTCTGACCCGGCTGTTACGCCGGGGGTCTCGATCACCAGCGATAGGACTGCCACCAATGACTTCAGCTACAATCGATCCCGCCGGCGTGGTGCGGCTGCACCGAGTTGACCACGAGGCGGTCGCGTTTCCTTTTCTTTGGCTGCGGGACAACTGCCCGAGCGGTTTCCACCCGAGCACCGAGGAACGGACCTTCGATCTGCTCAGCGTTCCGGATGATATTGCCCCCGGCTCGGCCGAGATTGTCGACGACGCCCTTGTTCTCGACTGGAACGGATCAGGCCATGTGAGCCGATATCCGCTGTCCTGGTTGTGGGCCCATCAACCCGGCCGCCCGATGGCCGACGCTGCCGACGTATCTCCGGCGTCATGGCGGGGGGGAACCGCCCCGTTCGACATGCCGCGCGGCAAGGCGGATGACCTGCTCACCTCGGATGCGGCTCTGCTCGATTGGCTGGTCGCCGGCAAGCGCACGGGCATCGCCCTGGTCGACGGCATTGCCGACGATCCCGGGGCGGGAATGGACATCGCCCGACGTGTCGGCTTCCTGCGCGAGACCAACTTCGGCACGACCTTCGACGTGGTCTCCAAGCCCGACCCCAACAATCTTGCCTATACGGCCAACGCCCTGCCGCTGCATACCGACCTGCCGAACCAGGAAATGCCGCCAGGGTTTCAGTTCCTGCACTGCCTTGCCAACGAGGCTCAGGGCGGCGGGTCGGTATTCTGCGACGGGTTCGCGATCGCGGAGGACCTGCGCTCGGAGGATCCGCCGTCTTTCGAGACCCTGGCCGGAACCGAAATCCCGTTGCGTTTCCATGACCGTGACTATGACATTCGCAGCCACGAGCCGGTCATCGGCGTGCGGCGTGACGGACGCCTGGAGCAGATCCGGTTCAATGCCCACATCGCCGGCGTGTTCGACATGCCGGCCGAGCACCAGGCCGGGTACTACCGGGCCTATCGCCGATTCATGGCCGCGACCCGCAACACCGACTACCACCTGACACTGCCCTGAAGGCCGGCGAGATGGTCGTATTCGACAACCGCCGTGTGCTGCACGGCCGCGAAGCCTTCGATCCGGCGTCCGGCTATCGCCGGCTACTCGGCTGTTACGTCGACCGGGGCGAATGGGACAGTCGGATTCGGGTGCTGTCCCGCTAGATGGATCTGGTTCCGACGGAAACGGGCACCTGATCGTTTCGGTCAGGCCGCCCGCGCCCGTTTGGCCAAGGCACCGACGACCAGACCAAAAGCGGCGACGGCACTGCCGGCTATCACCGCATCCCAGTGGCCGATGCCGTAGTCCTCGCTGCCGGGAAACGCGAACATCAGGCCGCCGATGAACACGATGCAGCGCACGACCAGTCCGATCGTGTCGTCGGTGAACCGGCCGTAGCCAATAAGGTAGCCCTGGGTCGCCGAGGCGATCAGCAGCACGCCGGTCAGGGCGCTCGCCAACACGACGGCGATCTGGACCGGTGCGCCGTTCAGAATCAGCGCCGGCTCAAGCACGAAGAAGAACGGGATGAAGTAGATGATCGACCCGAGCCGCATGGCGGTGAAACCGGCCTGCATCGGCGTGGCGCTGGAGATCGTCGCCGCCGCGAAGGCGCCGAGGGCCACCGGCGGCGTGATGTAGGACAGCATGCCCCAGTACAGGATGAACATGTGCACGGCCATCGGATCGAGCCCGGCACTGATCAACGGCGGGGCCAGCACGATCGCCAGGAACACGTAGGCCGCCGTCACGGTCATGCCCATGCCGAGCACGAAGCTGGTGGCCGCCCCGAGCAGAAGCAGGGCGAACACGCTGCCGCCGGCCAGGAGCACCAGGTCGGTGGCGATCGAGCCGACCAGCCCGGTGGCCGACAGGGCGCCTATGATCAGGCCGATCGCGCCCAGGATCGCCACCAGTTCACTCAGGATCTGGCCGGTCTCATAGAAGAAGTCGGTGACGTCCTTCCAACTCAGCCCCTTGCCGAAGATCTGGTTGGTGATCAGCAGCACGGCGGTCGCGTAGTACGGCGCCATGGCCTCCTGCTTGAGGTACAGCAGGAGATAGATCAGCAGGACGAGCGAGAACAGATAGTGCCAGCCGCTCTTGAGAACCTCGGAGACCTTCGGCAGTTCGTCGCGCGGCAGGCCCTTGAGGTCGTTGCGCGCGGCATAGGCGTCGATCTGCAGGAACAGGCCGAGATAGTAGAGCAGTGACGGGATGACCGCGGCGATGGCCACCTCGATGTAGGGCACGTTCAGGAACACCGCCATCACGAAGGCGGTCGCGCCCATCACCGGCGGCATCAGCACGCCCCCGGTGGACGCGCATGCCTCGACCGCCGCCGAGGTCGACTTGTCGAACCCCGTGCGGCGCATGGCCGGGATCGTCAACCGGCCCGTGGTCAGCACGTTGGTGATGACCGAACCGCTCATCGAGCCCAGCAGGCCGGAGGAGAAGATCGCGACCTTCGCACCCCCGCCGCGGACATGGCCGAGCAGGGCGAAGGCGAAGTTGATGAAGAACCGGCCCGCCCCGGTGTGCTGCAGGGCGATCCCGAAGATCACGAAACCCAGCACCAGCTTGCCGAAGGCCCGCATCGGAATGCCGAAGGCGGCTTCGGACGAGAACGCGAAATACTGGCCGATCTCGGCGAAGCTCTGCTGCGCGCCGCGCAGGGGACCCGGCATGATCCCGGCTACCGTCGGATACAGCGAGAACAGGACGACGATGACCGTCAACGCGGTTCCGCCTGCCCGGCGGACGGCTTCGATCAGCAGAAGCCAGAGCACCCAGGATGCATACTGCGCTTCAGCCGGGGCGAAGTATTCCCAGCCCTCCTCCACCGCATCGGTTGCCACCGAGGCCAGATAGCAGCCGAGCGCGGCTGACAGCGCGAACAGGGCGATGTCGTAGATCGGCGGTGAGCGGAGGCCCTTGTCGGCCTCGCGCATCGGAAAGATCAGAAAGACCGGCGGCAGCAGCAGGGCGAGCAGCAGGTCGAGATAGGCGAGATCCAGGATCACGTATCCTATGAAGGATCCGAGATTGAACAGCTGATAGATCGACAGGGCCACGGCCGTCAGCGCCATCAGCGTGACCGCGACGTGCCATCCGCGCGGCAGGGCGCGGTGGCGGACAGCCTCCACCACCGCGTCCGGATTTGTTTGCCCGCTCATAGACGAGCCGTCCTCGATCGACGGACCGGGGACGTCAGTTGAAGATCACCGGCATGCTGGCGTCGGTCAGTGCCTTGGCGCGGGCCTCGAGCCACCCCTTGATGAACGCGTCTTCATCGCTCGGCGCGTCCTTGGTGTAGGCCGCCCAGGCGTTCTGCATCACGTTCTGCCGGGCGACCAGACCGTCGTTGTGGGCCTGCATCTCTGGTGTCCAGCGACCGGCTTCCGTCAGCGCCTTGATGGCCCCGTCGTGGTACGGAACCGCCCAGATGTAGGACTGGTTGTCGAGCGCCCAGCCGGCCGCCCCCGGGGCGCCGTCCTTGTACAGATCGTAGCTCTCGATCAGGGCCTTGGTCATGTTGTAGGCCAGGTCCGTGGTCATGTCGGTGCGCACCGTCAGGATCGGGTAGGGGTAGGCCATGCCTTCGATGCCCGACTTCGGCACATTGGCGCCGATCTTCACGGTGTTCTTGGTGAAGTACGGGGCCATCGCCCACATGCGGTCCCATCCGGCGGTATCGCTATGCGGGGTCGCCGGCCAGACCAGCCCGCGCGGGTTGGCCGACATCGGCTTGGCCTTGCCCGAGACCGTGATCGCGAAGGCGGCGTCGACCTGGTTGGCGGCCATGCCGTCCCAGGACGCCCCGAACCCGGCGAACTCGACCTTCTCCACATCGTCCCAGGTCAGGCCGGCGAAGGCGAGGAAGGCGGTGACGTTGTGGTTCAGGGCCGGTGCGCTCTTGACCCAGGCGACCCGCTTGCCCTTGAGGTCCTTCAATTCCTTGACGCCGGTGTCGGCGGCAACACCGACCATCAGCCCGGCGCTACCCTTCGACGACAGCAGCAGTCGGACCGGCTGTGGCCCCCAGTCCGGCTTGTCGAAACCGAACACACCTTCCTGGGCGAAGTAGGTGCCGGCGCCATTGGCGACCGCGTCGACCTTACAGGTCTGCAACGGGGCAGCCGCGAGATGTCGTTCTTCCCGGGCAGGACCCGAAGGTCGACACTGTATTTCTCCTTGAGCGCCTTGCCCATCGCCACCGACTGGGCGTGGCCGGACGAGCCGGTGCCGTAGGCGGTCCAGGTCAGTGTACTGGGCAGGTTCACATCTGCTGCGGCGGTGCCGGCAACGGCCAACGCCGAGACACCTGCCAGCGCGCCGAGTACGCGCGTGCGTGAGATCACTTCCATGGGGATCCTCCGTCTGTCCTGTGATCGATCGGGTTGGGTCCCGATGCATGGACTCAGGAGTATGCCGATTGCTTCGGCTGGGACAAGGTGGCCAGTTGGACGCCCAGCACCCGCTCCGCCGGCAGGACGATGGTCGCTGTCGTACCAATGCCCACGGTGCTCTCCAGCCGCAGGGTCCCGCCGTGCAGTTCAACGAGATTGCGGCTGATCGCCAGACCGAGCCCGCTTCCATCGTGCTCGCGCGACAGGTGGGAGCGGACCTGCTCGAACGGCTCCATCACCCGTTCGAGGTCTTCGGGCGGAATTCCGGGCCCGGTATCCGAAACAGAGATCGCGCATGTGCCGTCGTCGCCGACCTCGCTCGAGATCGTCACCCGCTCGCCGCTCGGGGTGAACTTCACCGCGTTGCCGATCAGATTGATGATCACCTGACGCAGGGCCCGGTCATCGGCGAGGATCAGGGTATCCGTCCCTTCCGACGCGACCGACAGCTGGACCCCGTGCTTGGCGGCCTGGGTCGCCAGCATTGCCGAGCAGTCCAGCAATAGAGCCCCGATCCAGGTCTCATGCTCGTCCAAGGTGTAGGCGTTGCTGTCGAGGCGCGACATGTCCAGCAGGTCGTTGATCAGGTTCAGCAAATAGGACGCACTGCTGTGAACGTCGCCGGCATAGCTGCGATAAGCCTCTGGCCGGTTGCCGAGCATCCCGTCGCGGATCACCTCCGAGAACCCCATGATGGCGTTGAGGGGCGTGCGCAACTCATGGCTCATGGTCGCCAGGAACCGGGTCTTCGACTGACTTGACTGCTCGGCGACGTCCCGCGCCTTTGCCAGTTCGAGATGGGAGGACTCGATCCGCTCGATCATCTCGTTGAAACCGTCGATCTGGCGTCCGGTTTCGTCGTCGGTGGTGCGGATCGCCCGCTGACTGAAATCCCGGGTGCTCGAGACCCGTTCCATGGTCTCCACCAGATGCTCGATCGGCCGCGATATCGCCCCGCCGAGCAACCGTGCCAGCAGCCAGGCAACGAGGGTCGCACCGACCGCCAGCGCGGCGCTGATCTGCAGGATGTCGACGATTGCGTCATCCAGGGCCGACAGGGAGCTCTTGAGCTCGAGAGAGCCGAGCGGCTTGACGGTCCAGCTGATCGGGACACGGACCGTGTGAATCCTGGAGATCTCGGCGATCTGGGCAGCATCGTCTTGCAAGGCCGGGCCAGATGCTAGGTATTCGGCGAACAGCTTGTCGTCAGTGTCCACGATTTTGGCAGACAGGACGATCGGACGCGAGGTGAGCGATTCGAGAATTTCCGTCGCGGCTTCGGGATCGTTGAAGATCAGCGGCGCCTGGATGTTGGCGGCCAGAATCCGGGCGATCGCCGTCAGTTCGTCCATCAACGCCTGGCGGCGGGTGTCATAGGCGTGCCATGCCGTCACGGTCGTGACCAGAACGATTGCGGCTACCGCAATGGCGGTCGTCAGCCATACCAGCTTGCTGCGGATCGACTGCAACCGGGGCCGCATCATTGGCCGCTCCCACCGCCGACGATCTCCGCCAGACCCAGCACTTTCGAGCTCAGGCGCACGCCGCTGCGCTCATAGGCAGCGAGGTTCACGCGAAACCGGAACTGGCCGCCGTCGAGATAGAGCTCGACATGGCCGCCGCGCGCCGCGAACCCTTCCGCGTCGGAGACGAGCAGGGTGTTCTCCCGGACCGCGTAGTCGCGCAGGACCTCGAACTGTGCCGCGCCGATATCTGACGTGTAGAGAATATCGCAGCCGCCCAGGAGGGTTGGTGCCTCGGTTTCCGAGAAGAACCGGACGTCCAGCGGTCTGGTGCCGTTGGTGCCACGGTTCCAGCCGCGAAAGACCCCCGGTCTGATGCTGCCGGTCTGGACGCAGAAGACGACCCGGCGGGTCTGAAGTGTTCCGTCCGGCCATTCGGCGAACTGGGCGAAGTTGTAGAGGAACCCGGCCTTGACGGTGTCCTCGCTCAACTCGTTGAGATGCACGGGCCCCCCCGCCGGCAACAGCGCAAAGACCGTCGCCAGGACCATCACCCAAAAGGGACGGTCCCGGCGTCGTCGAGGCGACGGTCTGACTGTCGGCCGGGGGAACATGCTCAGAACTTCACCACCAGGGTGGCGAAGACCGACCGCGACGTCTCGGTTGCCAACGGTGCCGGATTGGCCGCCCGTTCGACACCGAATTCTTCGCGACCGTCGGTCAGCAGGTTGCGGCCGGTGATGGCGAATTCGAGCGCCTCGGTCGGCGACCAGGAGATCCGGGCATCGATGTCGGCATACCCGTCGGCGCCGACTCCGCGCAGCTCGTCGACCAGGCGCACAACCGTGTCGAGCCGCCACTCCGGCGTCAGGTCGTAGAGCGACTGCAGCGCGAACTGGTGGCGCGGTGCGTTACCTTCGGCGCCGTCCGAGGCGTCCAGATCCTCATGGAGCCAGGAATAGGCGCCCCTGAGGCGCCAGTTGCTCCGTGCCTGCCAGGTGCCGACAAACTCGCCGCCGAAGGTTCGCCCGTCCGCGACCTCGTTGATGACCACCGGTGCATCGAGGAACGGCGTGCCGAAATCCGTGTTGAGCGTGGTGGTGCCGGCCGTGGCATCCAGCAGCAGGCCGTCATACTCGTTGTAGAAACCGGCGACATCGACCGAGAAGGTGTCCGTCAACCGGCCCCGATAGCCGGCCTCGAAGGCGGTGATGCGTTCGGCGTCCAGGTCGCGGTCACCGTGAATGGCCACCGTCAGGGGCAGACCCGATGGATTGGCGGGCGTGCCCGGCGGAATGACGACATTGCGGATGATGCCGTCGGTCTCGCCGCGCGAGGGTGTCCGGGCCGCCTGCGAGACCGCCCCCCAGACCGTATGGCCGGGATGGACCAGCCAACTGGCCCGGGTGGAGGGTTGGACCTCGGTGCCGGAGATCGAGTGATGCTCGACCTTCGTTCCGACAATGAACTCCACCCGGTTGTCGAAGAACCGGCGCGACGCCTGCACGAACCCGTTGGCGATGTGGATGGTCTCGTCATCATCCGACATCTCGAAAGCGAAGCCCGATGTGTCGACCCGGTCGTAGATGCCGCGATAGCCGGCCCCCCAGATGATGTTGATGGCCGAGCCGACGACGAAGCGGTGCTGAGCCTGGATGTCTCCGGTTGTCCGCTCCTCCTCGGCCATCGGGGCGTCGAGTTCCATCGAGCGGTAGTCGATGAACCCCTGCAGCGAGACGCTGGAGTCGCTGCTGAGTTCACGGTCCCACCGGCCAAGCACGTAGAGGCCGCGGCGTTCGATATCCCCGTCCTCCTCGGATGAATAAGGCGCGGACAGGCTTGGCTCTAGGTAACGGTCGCCGGCCTCGACAGCGTTCATACCCGCTTCGAACAGCACGGTGTCTTGGGCCGACGGCGTCCAGTCCACCCGGAGATGGGCCTGGCCGTTCTGCCAGTCGTCGTTGCCGTCCGAGCCATCGGAAAACTCCGTTTCGTCATGGGCATCGGCCTGGAACGACAGGCGATAGGTCGCGGAGTCGCCGAGCACGCCGCCCTGGCGCGCCGAGATCGACCCGAGTTCCTGGGTGCCCGCCGAGAAAGCAACCCGGCCACCCTGGGTATCGGCCGAATGGCGGGTGATGATGTTGATGACGCCGTTGACGGCGTTCGACCCCCACAGGGTGCCGCCGGGTCCGCGCACCACTTCGATGCGGTCGATGTCGTCGACCGGGATGTTGTGCCGGTCCCAGAACACGCCGGAGAACAGCGGTGAATAGAGGCTGCGCCCGTCGATCATGACCAGCAGCTTGTTGGCAAAGCGGCTGTTGAAACCGCGGATGCTCACAGCCCAGGAGTTCGCGTTTATCCGGGCGACATTGACGCCTGGTACCAGGCGCAGCGCTTCGGCGATGTCTGTCGCGCCGGACCGCTCGATCTCCTCTCGGGTGAGCACGTGCAGGGCGGCGGCGGCGGCCTGAGCGCGTTCCGGCTGTTTGGAGACCGTCGTTACTTCGACGTTCATCAGATACTCGAGCGACATCCGAGTGATCGGGTTCGTGTCGTCTGCATGAGCCGGGGCGGCGGCCAAGATGGCAAACCATCCGAGGACCCGGCTCATGCAGACGAGAAAGCGACGTGAAATCATTGGTTTTCTCGCGGAATCGAGGGCTGATCGCACAGTCGCCGATCCGGGTAAAGAATTCGTAAAATGGTGATTAAATACGAGACATTTTCGCGTCATGGGAAGCCCGGCTCCAACAAACCAGTCGCGTTCCAACCGCAACTGAGGTCGTATGGACGAGGTTGGATGACGCGGCGCGGAGGCAGCAATGCAAGCAATGGCAGATCGTTTCGGATGGCGGAATAGACGCCCTGGCCCTGGCGGACGCGCAGCCCCGGGATCCGGGGCCGCGGGAGGTTCGGGTGCGGATGGCCGCTTCCGCACTCAATTACCGCGATCTGCTGACGGTGACCGACCCGGTCGCGCGCAATCTCCCCTATCCGCGGATCCCGAACTCTGACGGCGCGGGCACAGTGACCGCGGTCGGATCCGAAGTGACGGACTTCGCGGTCGGCGACCGGGTCGCCTCCTGCTTCTTTCAGAACTGGCTGGACGGCCCCTGCTCGGCGGAGGCGATGGCGAGCGCGCTTGGCGGCGCCTTGGACGGGGTTCTGGCGCAGGAGGTCGTCCTGGCGGCCGACGGGGTCGTGCCGGTGCCGTCGCATCTTTCTTTGGAAGAGGCCGCGACGCTGCCGTGTGCGGCTCTGACCGCCTGGAACGCCCTGGTCGATACTGGTGGCCTGACGGCGGGTGAGACCGTGCTTCTGCTCGGCACCGGCGGCGTTTCGATCTTCGCCCTGCAATTCGCCAAGCTGATGGGCGCGCGGGTGATCCTGACCTCCTCCAGCGACGAAAAGCTCGCCAGGGCCAAAGCCATGGGGGCGGACGAAACGATCAACTACCGCGACACACCGGACTGGCAGAACGCCGTGCTCGACCTGACAGGCGGTCGAGGCGTTGACGTCACCGTCGAGGTTGGCGGTGCGGGCACCCTGGCGCGGTCGATTGAAGCCACCCGGGTGGCCGGAACGGTCGCCCTGATCGGCGTGCTGACGGGGGGTGAGATCAACCCGACTCTGGTGATGCGGAAGTCGATCCGACTGGTCGGAATCTATGTCGGATCACGGCGGATGTTCTCGGCAATGAACAAGGCGATTGGCCTTCACGGACTGCGTCCGGTCATTGACCAGAGCTTCCCGTTCGCCTCAGCACGCGACGCCTATCATGCGATGGCCGCGGCGGGGCATTTCGGAAAGATCGTGGTGAAAATCTGACGTGAGACTTGTGCCGGCCGGTCGATTGACCGGCCCCGGCGCTGCATGGCACATGGTCGCCGAACGGCCGCCAGAGCCCACGAATAAGCTTGCCTGCACAAATGGACCCCACAGGACTGCACGACCGGGAGGAGACAATGACAGAGGCCCTGATCTGCGACGCCGTGCGCACATCCATCGGGCGCTATGGCGGGGCTCTCGCCCATGTTCGCACCGATGACCTTGCGGCGCGCCCGATACAGGCCCTGATCGACCGCAACCCCGATGTCGACTGGGAGGCGGTCGACGAGGTGTTCTACGGCTGCGTCAATCAGGCCGGCGAGGACAATCGCAACGTGGCACGCATGGCCCTTCTGCTCGCCGGCATCCCGGCGACGGTACCGGGGGTGACGGTCAATCGCCTGTGCGCTTCCGGGATGATGGCCGTGGCCGATGCGGCCCGCCAGATCAAGACCGGCGAGGGTCAGTTGGCGATCGCCGGCGGTGCCGAATCCATGACCCGGTCGCCCTTCGTGATGGCCAAGGCGGGAACGGCGTTCGCGCGCAGCGCGGAAATGCATGACACGACGATCGGCTGGCGGTTCATCAACCCCGAGATGGAGCGCCGTTTCGGCACCGACAGCATGCCGGAGACCGGCGAGAACGTTGCCGAACAGTTCCAGGTGCGCCGCGAGGACCAGGACGCGTTCGCCTACCGCAGTCAGCAGCGTTGCGGCGAGGCTATGGCCCGCGGCCGTCTCGCCAGGGAGATCGTCGCGGTCGAGATCAAGGGGCGGCGCGGCGAGGTGACCGTGGTCGATACCGACGAACACCCGCGGCCCGAGACCACGCTCGACAAGCTGGCCAAGCTGCCGACACCGTTTCGCAAGGAAGGCGGGTCGGTGACGGCAGGCAACGCGAGCGGTGTCAACGACGGGGCCGCGGCGATGATCGTCGCCAGCGAAGCTGCCGCGAAGACCCACGGCCTTACCCCGCGCGCCCGGGTGGTTGCCGCGGCCGCCGCCGGCGTCGAGCCCCGGATCATGGGTATCGGTCCGGCACCGGCGTCCCAGAAGGCGCTGGCCCTGGCCGGCCTGTCGATCGACGAGATGGACGTTCTGGAGTTGAACGAGGCTTTTGCCAGCCAGGTCCTGGCCAGCCTGCGCGAACTCGGCGTGGCCGACGACGATCCGCGGGTCAACCCGAACGGCGGCGCGATCGCCCTCGGCCATCCGCTGGGAGCCAGCGGAACCCGACTGATCCAGACGGCGACGGAAACCCTGGTCGAAACCGGCGGACGTTATGCGCTGTGCACCATGTGCGTCGGCGTCGGTCAGGGCATGGCAGTGGTGATCGAAAGGGTTTGACGTCGATGGTCGATTTTCGCGCGGACGACTACGCGGTCGGTGTCGTCGGGTGCGGTGCCATGGGGCAGGGCATCATCCAGGTCGCGCTCCAGGGCGGGTTGCGGGTTGTTGCCCACGACGCCCGGGACGGCGGCGCCGAAGCCGGTGCGGCCCAGGTGCTTGGGCGCCTGGATCGGTCGGTTGAGAAGGGCCGGCTCGACGCGGGCGACGCGGCAGCCATGAAGCAGCGTCTGACGGTAGCGGCGGGTATCGACGATCTCGCCCCCTGCGCCGTCGTCGTGGAGGCGGTGTTCGAGGATCTTGAGGTCAAGCGGGCGCTGTTCGCGGAGATCGAAGCGGTGGTGTCCGAGGATGCCATCATCGCCTCCAATACGTCGTCCCTGCCGATCGGCTCGATCGCGCGGACCTGCCAGCGTGCGGAGCGGATCGCCGGCCTGCACTTCTTCAATCCGGTTCCGCTGATGCGTCTGGTCGAGGTCATTCGCGGTCCGGCTACCGATCCGTCGGTGATCGAGGCGCTGGTTGCCGTCGGCGAGCGGTTCGGCCGCACCCCGGTCGTGGTCAAGGACTCGCCGGGTTTCCTGGTCAACATGGGTGGGCGGGCGTTCACCACCGAAGGGCTGCACCTGCAGCACGAAGCGGTCGCCACACCCGCCCAGATCGATGCGGTCATGCGCGATTGCGGACACTTTCGCATGGGCCCGTTCGAGCTCATGGACCTGACCGGCATAGACGTGAACTATCCGGTGTCGATGATCGTGTTCGAACAGTACCTGCATGATCCGCGTTTGCGCACCACACCCGGCCATCGCGCGCTTTTCGACGCTGGGCAATTCGGCCGAAAGACCGGGATCGGACATTACCGCTATGACGATCGGGGACAGGCGCTCGACCCGCCCAGTCCCGATCACGTTACCGACGCCGACTCCGCCGGCGTCGTCGCGGTTGCCGGTGAAGCGGACGAGGCGCTGACCGAGTTATTGGAGCGGGCCGGACTGGCCGTGCGTCGCGATGACGGGACCATGCCGTTGGTTGCCGCCCTGTACGGCGAGGATGCCAGCGGGTTCTGCGCGCGCACCGCCAGCGACCACACCCGGCTGGTGGCGGTGGATACCACCGGCGATACCTCAAAGCGGATCACCCTGATGATCGCGCCCGGAGCGGACCCGGCCCACCGCGATGCGGTGGCCGCCGCGTTCGCGGGGGCCGGCATTGCGCCGACGGTCATCGCCGACTCGCCGGGTTTCATTCTGCAGCGCATGCGTTCGATGATCGCCAATCTCGGCTGCGAGATGGCGCAGATTGCGCTGGCAACGCCGGCGGATATCGACACGGCCATGAAGCTCGGCCTGAACTACCCGCTCGGTCCGCTTGAAATGGCGGAACAGATGGGCGTGGCCCGGACCTATGCGACCCTGTCCGCCATTCACGCGGCGACGGCCGATCCCCGCTACCGCCCGTCGATGTGGTTGCGCCGGCGCGCCGAACTTGGCCTTGGCGCCCACACACCTGCAGCGGTTTAGCGCAGACCCAGAACAGACACGGGGGTGTTGTGCCCCCGAATGTCGGCCTCTCCCAGGTCGTCGAGGCCGGCATCGGTTCCCGCGGCGTCGACCGTCGTGCGGCTCACCAGCAGTCGGGTTCCGTACTGTTTGTTGAGGGCTTCGAGCCGGGCGGCGACGTTCACCGTGTCGCCGTAGACGATGTAGGTCTGGCGGTCGCTGCTGCCGACGAGCCCGGCCGCCACCTCGCCGGTATGGATGCCGATGCGGATGGCGATCCGCTCGCCGTTGAAGTCGCCGGCGTCGATGGCGACCAGCAGTTCCTTGGCGCAGGCCAGGGCCGCCGCCGCGTGGTCCGGCACCTCGGCCGGCGCGTTGAAGGCCAGCAGCAGCCCGTCGCCCTGGAAGTTGACGATCACCCCGCCATGGTTGGCGGCGATGGTGCCGGCGGTCTCGAAGTACGTATTGAGAAGGGCGACGATGGTCTGCGGGTCGCGGGCCTCCGACAGGGAGGTGAAGCCGGCGATGTCGATGAACATCACCGTCGCGATCCGGCGGGACGGGCCGAGCGCGCCGCCGTCCGCGGTCAACCGGTCGACGACTTCCGGCGGCGCGAAGCGGCCGAACAGGCTCGAGATCCGGTCCCGGGCGGCTTCGGAGTCGGCCCACAGCACGACGACGCGCCGCGCACGGTGGACGGCAAAGGCCACCAGCACTGTGAGAACCAGGAAGGCAAAGGTCTCTTCCACCCGGTTGCCACCGCCGACGAAATCGACGTCCATGATCAACGACACGTAGCTCTGCCCCGATGACAGGTCGCCCCAGGACAGCCGCCGCGGCATCGGCGCGGTGACCCAGGCAAATGCCGCCCACCAGGTGACGGTGGTCGCAGCCCCGCACCACAACAGTAGGGCTGGAGAGAGGGCGAGGGCTGCAACGCCGAGAACTGGCAGAAAGTAGTAAATGCCATAGGCGCGGAACGCCATGATCTGCGGGACGGCTTCGCTTGAGCTTAGAGGGACGAATGCGAAGACCGCGCCAATGCACAGAATGTCGACGGTGAAGATCGCGAAGCGATAGGCCGGCAGATCGAGGCCCGTGCCCACGATCCGGCGATACAACACTCCGATGCCGGCGGACGCTAGCAGGATGGTGGCGACGTAGAGACCGGCAGGAAGGAAGATCGCGGGCCAAAGAGCGGCAATCGCCAGGGCGACGGCACGGCCCAGAAGGGCGAGCCGGAGCCCGTCATCGGCTGCCCGCCTCAGTCGCTGCGCGCCGTCTTCGTTTCCCGTTTCGACCATTGAGCCGCCCTGTCGTCGCTTCGCCGCAAAGCCGTTCCGACATTTTGCTTGGTTTTGCCGCCGGCGCATCCGTCTACTGTCGCGGCCGGGAGGGATCAGCATGCCTTTGTGGGCGGTTATCGCCGTGTTCGCCGCATTTGCGCAGACCGCGCGCAACGCCGGCCAGAAGCACCTGTCGGGAACCATGTCCGCCTGGGGGGCGACCTGGGTTCGGTTTCTGTTCGGGTTGCCGTTCGCGGTCGGCTACCTGGCCTATGCGCTCGGCCAGCGTCCGGAGGCGGCGCCAGACCTGCATCTGACGTTCTTCGCCTGGTGCGCGGCGACGGCGGTGGCTCAGATCCTGGCGACGGTTCTGCTTGTGCATCTCTTCAGCCTGCGCAACTTCGCAGTCGGATCGTCCTATGCGCGGACCGAGACCATTCCAACCGCACTCTTGGGGGCGGCGTTCTTTGGCGAGGCGATCGACGCCGCCGGGTGGCTCGCGGTTCTGATCAGCGGCATCGGCGTCATGCTGATCAGCTTGGCGCGTCAGGGTGTCGGATTAGCCCAGCTTCTAGCCTCCGCTTTCAACCGGGCTGCCGGGATCGGGCTGTTGTCGGGCCTCGGCTTCGCGCTCGCATCCCTGTTCCTGCGCCAGGCCAGCCTATCGCTCGGCGATCCCGATTTCCTGACAACAGCATCCATGACCCTGGTGACGGTGATCGCCATCCAGACGGTCGCCCTCGGCATTCATGTCGCCGCCACCCGTCCTATCGATATCCCTGCGATCGCGCACGCCTGGAAGGCCGCGGTGTTCGTCGGCCTGACCAGTGCGCTCGGCTCAGCCGGATGGTTCACCGCGATGACGATTGAGCGGGCGTCCTATGTGAAGGTGATCGGGCAGGTGGAGTTCGTGCTGGCAATCGCGGTTTCCACTCTGGTCTTCAAGGAGCGTTCGACCGTGCGGGAACTGGTCGGCATGAGCCTGGTCGCATTCGGCATTGTTGTGCTGCTGCTCTATGCGAAATAGGGACAGGGTTCTAAAGTCGGCGTCATGTCTGAGAGCGAAGACAACGAGAAGCCCAGTTTCTGGCAGAGCCCGGTCACCCGAGGTGTGCTTAACGGCATCGTCTTTGTCGGCCTGTTGATGGCGATGCAGGTCCAGGGACTGTTTCAGGCGCCCCGGCCGCTGACCGAGGAGTCGGTGGTCCAGCATGTGATCGCCGGCTGCATTTTCGGTTTCATCATGTATCTCGTCGAACTCTGGAAGCTGCGGCGTCGCACCAACGCCGCCAAGGCAGCCCGCGACACGGTCCGGGCCAAGCTCGAGGATGAGGACGACCGCCCGACGGGCAGCGGCAAGTCCGACTGACATGACCGCAAGCAAGGGGGCGGCGTGACGGACAGGATCGCTGCCCTGACGCCGCGCGGTGCCGGCCATCAGTTCGTGATTTACGGCGATGCCTGCGCCGGCGAGTCCGGCGGCCGGCACGCTGCGACCTTCGCGGCGTTGAACACCGTCGTCCAGCGGTTGGACCCGGCGCCCGAGTTCATCGTCTTTCCCGGCGACGAGGTGATCGGTCTGACGCGCGACGAGACGGTGTTGCGCGCCCAGTGACGATACTGGTTCGAGGTCGAAATGGGTTGGCTCGACCGCGACCGCATCCCGCTCTACCACGTCACCGCCAATCACACGGTCTACGACGCGATGAGCGAACGGGTGTTTGCCGATGTCATGGCGCACCTGCCGGCCAATGGCCCGGCCGACCAGATCGGCCTGTCGTACTGGGTCCGTCGCGGCGATCTCCTGATGGTGTTCGTGAACACCATGACCCTGGCCCTTGGGGGCGAGGGGCATGTCGAGACCGAGTGGCTTGCCGCCACCCTGGCGGCTCAGAACGACGCCCGGGTGAAGCTGGTGGTCGGCCACCATCCGGTGTTCCCGGTCAACGGGTTCGAGGCGCCGTTTCAGCGCGAGGTCGGACCGCCCCATGGGGCAGCGCTCTGGGACTTGCTGGTGGAGCACCGGGTCCTCGCCTATGTCTGCAGCCACATCCTGGCCTTCGACGTCCAGGTCCATCGCGGTGTGCTTCAGATCACCACGGCCGGGGCCGGGACGGCGCATCGGATGCCGGAAGGTGTGGAGTATCTGCACGCGGTGCAGGCGGTGATCGATGACGATGGGCTGCGGTACCAGGTGCTGGACGCGGATGGCCATCGGCGCGAGGGTCTCCGGTGGCCGCCGGACCTGCCACCGGTCTCCGGCTGGGCCGAACTGTCGGATGGGACCGGGGACGGAGCGCCACCGGCGCATGGACCTTTGGATGCTGCGATCCGGGCCTGGAGGGTCGTCGGCCGGACCGGCGGGTCCGCAGGCTCTCAGACTCTGATCGAGGGGAGCGGCGAGGGCGCAGCGCTCGCCCCGATCTGGGTCGGGCTGACCGGCGGCGATCAGAGGCTGACGATCGTGCGCGGGTCGGCGCCGGGGCGCAGCCCGATCATGTGGTTCGGCCCGTCGCTTGGATCCGAGCGACCCCTCGACCTGCAGATCGCCCTGCACGGCGGGATGGGGCCGGGCGGTCTGTTGTGGCGTCCCGGCGAGGATACGCCGTGGTCGTCGATGCGCGGTGCGTCGGCGACCGGGGTCGAGGGGCTTGGGCCGGTCAGGCGCTGGTCGATCGGCGAAGGCGCCGGTGGATCTGACGACCGCCCGTTTCGCGGCCAGGATCTTCGGGTCTGGACGACGCATGCCCTACAAGGTGAACTGTAGGACCAGAGAGCGGGTGCCGACTCGAACCCCGCCGTGCCGGGAGGAGCAACCATGATCAGCGCCGCCGATGTCGCGTTCTATCACGAGCACGGATACCTGGTTGTCGACGCGGTCTACGCGCCGGAGGAGGTGGCGGCGATGCGGTCTGCCCTGGCCGGACTGGTCGACCGTGCCCGGGGCCTGACCGAGCATGACTCGGTCTATGATCTCGAGCCCGGTCACACCCCCGAGAATCCCCGGGTGCGGCGGATCAAGGAGCCGTTCGCGGTCGACCCGCTGTTCCGGGACATGGTCGAGCATCCGAACCTGATCGCGGTGCTCTCAAAGATCGTCTCGCCGGACCTGCGGCTCCATGGCGGCAAGATCAACATCAAGGCGGCCCAGTACGGCTCACCGGTGGAGTGGCACCAGGATTGGGCGTTCTACCCGCACACCAATGACGATGTGCTGGCTGTCGGCGTGCTGCTGGAAGATGCGACCGAGGAGAACGGCCCGCTGATGGTAGTCCCCGGCTCCCACAAGGGACCAACCTTCGACCACCATGTCGACGGCAGTTTCGCAGGCGCGATGGACCCCGGGGCCTGCGACATCGACTTCGCGAAGGCCGTGTCCCTGACCGGCAAGGCCGGCGCCTGCACCTTCCACCACGTCCGCATGGTGCACGGATCCGCCCAGAACCGCTCCGGCCGCGACCGACCCTTGCTCCTGTATCAGGTCGCCGCGGCGGATGCCTGGGACCTGCGCGGTTTGGAGGACGATTGGGCTGAGTACGAAAGCCGGATGATCGCCGGGTCGTCGACCGTGGTTCCCAGGATCGTCGACTGCCCGGTGCGGATGCCCTACCCGAAAGCCAAACGGGAGGGTTCGATCTACGAGAACCAGACGGCGGTGAAGAACCGCTATTTCGCGTTCGATCCCCAGGCCGGGACCGCCGCCGAGTGAGCCGCCGAGTGAACCGCAGGACGGGCTGACCGGTCAGGTGACCAGGTTCAGCAGACCGGAACCCGGGTTGGCGGTGGCGATCTGGCCGGCGATCTGCTGGGCGGCATAGACCGCGGCACCGGCGCTTGCCGTCGATCGGTTGTCCTGCAGATCGGCGTTCACCAGGAACCTGGTCAGGAACTTGTCCAGATACTCCGGGTCGTCGAACTTCTCGATATCGACCCCGGCTTCAACCAGGGCGACCTGTTTGTCGACGCTCTGCAATGCGATCTGCGGCGGCAGGTTCAGCGCCGTCAGCGCGATGTCACGGGTCAGGTTGTTTCCGAGCAGCTCGACCGGATCACCGATTGTCGGGGCGATGCGCTTGAAGAACAGGGCCTGGCGCGCCCGTTCGCTCTCGAACCCAATGGCCCGCTCGCCCGCCAGGGTCTTGAACCGGTCGATCAGCTCGTTCTGACCCGACGTTGTCGTGAGCTGTGTCACCCCGCGGGTTGGAACGTCGAAGAAGGCCGCGATCTCGCGGTAGCGGACATCCCGCAGGAAGAAGGCGAGGCCTTCGGGGCCACCCTCGATCGCCGCTTTGACGAAGGCGGTCTTGTCGATCTCCGAGCCGAGATCGAAGGCGTCGAGCACGAAAGAGAACAGGCGGCGGTCGGCAATCAGTTCGTCCAGGCTGGTGATCGACTCTGCGCGATCCTGGAACTCATCAATCCGGCGCTGCACCGTCGGATCCCGTTCGATCCGCTCGGCCCGGGCGTCGGTGGACTTCTGCGCCGACAGATAGACCGCCAGTGAACTGAGGCTGGTGGCGCCGGCTCCGGCAACGATGGCCATGTCTGCCTCCTACAGCGTCAGGTCGACGACGATGCCGGCCTTGTTCGAGCCGTCATCCAGCACGAACTGGCCTTTCGCCACGGTCGACACATTGTTCTGCACCTCCGCGTAGTACTGGGTGACCTGCTGGTTGGTGCCGTTGGCGGACAGAATGAACAGCCGGTCTTCGTCCAGCGACCCGGAGGCGAGCAGATCGTCGATGGTCTGCCCGGTGGCGGTCGACGTCACGCCGGTCAGCGACCCGTCGATGGCGGCGGAGATCTGTGCGGCGATCGTGGTGTTGTCGTCGGCCCCGCCGGCGGTGATCGAGATGTTGGTGGTGCCGGTGCCGTCACTGACATCGAGGGTTAGGACATCCCCGGTTTCGACCGTGCCGCCGACCTGAACCTCGTAGACGCCGGCCACCTGCTCCACGCCCTGGACGGTGATGCCGTCGTCGGTCAGAGACTGGGTGAGATCGGTGCCCTCGGCCTGGTTGGCCGTGGTGTTCGTAATGTTCACGGCCTGGGCGCTACCGCCGCCACCGTCGATCGTCGAGGTCGAGAGGGTGAACGGCGTTCCGGCATTCTGCGCGGTGATCGTGAACTCGCCGGCATTGGCCGTCGGCGCGGCGATCACGTCGCCGTTGACGTCGGCGCTGGCGTTGATCGCCGCGACCAGCGCATCGCGAATGGTGTCTTCGTCATCGGCGCCGCCGGTCACTACGGTGAAGTCGAACCCGTTCACGGTCGTGGTGAAGGAATCACCGTTGGCGACCTGGAAGACGTCGAGGGTGTCCTGCTGGGCGATCGTCGCGGCATTGGTGGTCGACAGGCTGTCCAGAGTGAAAGATGCCCCGGTCGCGTCGCCCTGAACCGTCAGGGTCGAGCCGGAGGAGGTTGCGTTGATCAGGCTGGCATCGTTGCCATAGAAGTCGTTGATCGCGGTCGCCAACCCGGCGGCGACGTCGTCCGGATTGGTCGTCGTCGCGGTGTAGGAAATCGGCCCGGAGCCGTCGAGTTCGATGCTGAAGGTATCGCCGACCTCGACCGTCGCGCCCACCGCGATCGCGCGCTCTTCCCGCACCGCCGTCACGGCGGCGGTGATCTCGGAGACCGACAGGGTCGGGGCGATGCCGTCGGAATCCGAGTCCGAGGCCGTCACGTTGGTGAAGGTCAGGGCCGTGCCGTCGGTGGCGCCGGTCACCGTCAGGTCGGTCGACCCGCTGAGCTCCGCCGTCGTCGGGTCGCCATCGTCGAAGCCGAACAGCTCGCCCTCGTTGTCGATCGCCCCGTTGCCATTCACGTCATAGCCGAGAAGTCCCAGATTGCTGCCGTTGCGCGCCTGCAGATCGGCCACCGCCTGGGCGAGGTGGGTCTCGTCGTCGAGGTTCTGGGTGCTGAGGTCGCTGCCGTCGCGGGTCCGGAATGTCGGAACCACCGACGACCCGTCTTCGTCGTTGGCAGCCTGTTGCTCCGCCAGTTCGTCCAGCAGCCTCTGGAGTTCCGTGCCCGCCAGCGGGTCGAACTCGTCCTCGCCGCCGAGGATGTTGTTGATGTTGGCGATCTGAGACGGACTCAGGAATGTGTTGTTAACCAAGGTGACCATTGATTTTCCCCACTCTTATCGGCACAGCTCGCAGCCAATTCTTGGCCTGGGATGCTTGGTCGAGCAGCTGCTAAGTCTATGGCCGATGAAAGCCTACTTCTTGAAGGCTTGTACGCAATTTTACTATGCGAACCGTTAGCATTATCTCGAGTCTACTATATCTCTAGTGTGTTAACGATCTGTTAATAATTGTAATTGTGGATTTATTTATTTGTAATTTACTTATAATATGAAAAAAACTGTGTGTTTGTGGTTTCGACGCTCGGGAACATGCTGGGTTCCGGCGCACGCAGCCGATCCGCCGATCGTCTGGTTTGGGCATGTGGCGGGGAATAGAGACATCCAACGCAGCGGCACTGGCCATTCTGCGAGATCGGGAGAGGTTACGGGCTGGTTGCGTCTTTTTTGGAATTAATTCACTGATACGAGATCCGTTCTCTCTGAAATCGGAACGATTATGTCCGACCAGTCAACCGCCAGGAGAGAGCGACCCATGACCGACTTCCAGATCCACACCAAAGAGACCGCCCCGGCCGGCAGCGTTCCGTTCATGGAAGCCGCCGAGAAGAAGTTCGGCTTCGTCCCGAACCTGATCGCCACGCTCGCGGAATCGCCGACCGCCGTTGAGGCCTACCTGACGATTGCCGGGATCAACGCGACGTCCTCGTTCTCCCCGGCCGAGCAGCAGGTGGTCCTGCTCACGGCGAACTACGAGAACGAATGCCACTACTGCATGGCCGCCCATACCGGGGCCGCCAAGATGGCCAGGCTGGACGACGCTGCGATCGCAGCCCTGCGCGCCGGGACGCCCATTCCCGACGCCAGGCTCGAAGCCCTCAGCACGTTCACCCGCAAGGTCGTTGTCGAGCGTGGCTGGGTGCAGCCGCGTGATGTCGAGGCTCTCCTCGCTGCCGGATTTACCAAGGCGCAGGTCCTGGAGGTCATCGCCGGCGTCGCCGTCAAGACCATCTCGAACTACGTCAACCACGTCGCCGAAACCCCGGTCGACGCCAAGTTCGCGCCGTTCACCTGGGAGAAACCCGCCCAGGCGGCATGACGGACCTTCCAACGTGAGGGACCCGGGACTACGGTCACTCCGCCGCGTTCGGAGGAGTGACCGTGATCCACATCTCAAGCCAGTTTGATTCCGGCAACATCGAGGTTGTCGACGCGGCCGATCCGTCGGACATCCGGCTGCGGATCCGCAAGGACGGGCAGTCCGATTTTTTCCAGTGGTTCTATTTCCGGGTCTCCGGAGCGCGCGGCGTTCCGCTGAGCCTGACGATCGAGAATGCCGGCGCCGCCAGCTACCCGAAGGGCTGGCAGGACTACCAGGCAGTGGTGTCCGACGACCGGACCGAGTGGCGCCGCACCGAGACCGACTATGACGGAACCCGGCTCACCATCCATCACACGCCCGCCGCCGATCTCACCTGGTTTGCCTATTTCGCACCGTACTCGCTGGAACAGCATGAGGATCTAGTCGCCTTTGCCCAGGCAAGCGGCCATGCGCGCGTGGAGCGGCTTGGCGCGACCTGCGAAGGCCGCGACCTGGATCTTCTGACTTTTGGCTCCGGGCCCAAGCCGCTTTGGATCATCGGCCGACAGCATCCCGGCGAGAGCATGGCCGGCTGGTTCGTCGAGGGGCTGGTGGAGACGCTGTGTGACGATCAGGACCCGGTGGCGCGATCGCTGATGGCGGCGGCGACCCTCCACATCGTGCCGAACATGAACCCTGATGGCGTGTTTCGGGGGCATCTGCGGACCAACGCCGTCGGTGCCAATCTCAACCGGGAATGGCGCGAGCCGAGCCTGGAGCGCAGCCCCGAGGTCTTCCACGTTGTGAACCGGATGACGGCGACCGGTGTGTCGATGTGCTTCGATGCGCATGGTGACGAAGGCCTGCCCTATGCCTTCATTGCCGGCTACGAAGGGGTCCCGGAGGTGAGCGCGGCGCACCTCGCACCTCTTAATCGGTTCCGCGACGAGCTCGCGCGCCTCAATCCGGATTTCCAGACCGAACGCGGCTATCCCAAGGCCTCGCCGGGCAAGGGCAACCTGACGACGTCGACCGGCCACATCGCCAATACCTTCCGGTGCCCGGCGATGACGCTGGAGATGCCGTTCAAGGACGCCGCCAACAATCCGATGCCGGAGGTCGGCTGGTCGCCCGACCGCTGCAAGGCGTTGGCGCGTCATTGCCTCGATGTGATGCTGCTGATGATCGAAGACTGGGAGAGTGGGCTGTGATCACGCTCTGGGGTTTGAAGAACTGCGATACCTGCAAGAAGGCGCGGGCCTGGCTCGACTCCAAGGGCGCGCTGTACGGTTTCAAGGATGTCCGCGCCGACGGCCTGACGGCAGAACAGGTGGAGACCTGGCTTCTGGCGACCGGAACCGACACGCTGATCAACCGGCGCGGCACAACCTGGCGTGGCCTGGACGCCGCCCACCAGGCGATGGCCGACAGTGACGATACGGCGATTGCGCTGTTGCTTGGGCATCCCGCCCTGATCAAGCGTCCGGTTTTCGTGTTCGATGACGGCGAGGTGGTGGTCGGGTTCGCCAAACCCCAGCAGGCCGCCGTCGAGGCGCACCTGTGAGCAGAACGCGATGAATTCCGAACGAAGGGCGCCTTGCGATGACTGACTTTGCCGTGATCGGCGGTGGCCTCGTCGGATCGGCGGTCGCCTGGGGACTGGCACGCGCCGGCGCCACGGTGACTCTGCTCGACGAAGGGGACGACGCGCTGCGGGCCAGCCGGGGCAATTTCGGGCTGGTCTGGGTCCAGGGCAAAGGCGACGGCATGCCCGAATACGCCGCCTGGACGCGGGCCAGCGCCGATCGCTGGCCGGCCCTGGCAGCGGCCATCGCCGAAGAGAGCGGCGTGGATGTCGGTCTGCACCAGCCGGGCGGCCTCGAGCCCTGCCTCGATGACCAGGAACTGGAGGGGCGGGCCGCGAGCGTGCGGCGCATGCACAACCAGCCGGGGGTCGGCGGCAACGACGTGCAGATGATCTCCGGCGACGAGGCGCGCGCGCTGGAGCCGGCCCTCGGCCCGGAGGTCGTCGGCGCCAGCTGGTGCGCCCATGACGGTCATGTCAGTCCGCTCTACCTGCTCAGGGGCCTGCACGCCGGCTTGCGGAGCGCCGGCGTCGACCATCGCCTCGATCATCACGTCAGCCGGATCGCGCGCAGCGGCAAGGGCTTCCGGCTGGAAACCCGGTCGGGGTCGCTGCAGGCCGACCGGGTGGTCCTGGCGGCGGGTCTCGGCAACGCCCGTCTGGGGCCAATGGTCGGCCTGGACGTACCGACCGGGCCGGAGCGTGGGCATATCCTGGTGACGGAACGTCTCGGCACGATGCTGCGTCACCCTTTGGCGCGGCTGCGCCAGACCGAGGAGGGGACGGTCATGATCGGCGCGAGCGCCGACCGGGTCGGCACCGATACCAGCCTCGATCTTCCGACCATGGCGCGCCTGGCGTCGCGGGCGCGACGGCTGGTTCCGGCGCTCGGCCGCATGCGGGTGGAGCGCGCCTGGGCGGCGTTGAGGGTGCTGTCGCCCGATGGCTTTCCGGTCTACGCTGAAAGCGAGAGCCATCCGGGGGCGTTCGTCGTGACATGCCACAGCGGCGTCACGCTGGCTGCTGCCCATGCCCTGGACCTGGCGCCGACACTGTTGGACGGATCGTTCGGCGACAGGTTCGCCGCGTTTGACCCGGCCCGGTTCACGGGTCGCTTGGCCGGATAGGCCCGGCAAGGGGAGGGGACATGCCCGCGTTGGAAACCCTGGTGGTATTCACGGTCGCTGCCGTCCTGATGAACCTGTCGCCCGGGCCCTCCAATTTCTACGTTATGGCCCGCTGCATCTCCCAGGGGCCGCGCGCCGGACTGGTGGCGGCCGGCGGACTGGCGACCGGCGCCTTGGTTCATGTCGCCGCCGCGACGCTCGGTGTGTCGGCCATTGTTCTCGCGTCGGCCGAAGCTTTCACCGTTCTGAAGTGGGTCGGGGCGGGCTACCTCGTCTGGCTCGGAATCCAGCATTTCCGCAATGCCCGCCGGGCGGCACAGGGACCGCTGGCACCGCAACCGGCTAAACGGCCGTCCCGGATCTTCCGGGAAAGCGCCCTGGTCGAGATCCTGAACCCGAAGACGGCCCTGTTTTTTCTCGCCCTGCTTCCGCAGTTTATCGATCCTGCGGTTGGTTCGGTGGCACTGCAAAGCCTGCTGTTGGGAGCCATCGTGGTGGTCACGGCGGTGCCGTGCGATGCGCTGGTCGCGTACGCATCGGGCTCGGTGGCGCGGCGTATGGCGGTCTCGCCCTGGATCGCCCGCTGGCAGGAGCGGTTGTCGGGCAGCATCCTGATCGCACTGGGCGCGGCGGTCGCCGCGGGAGAACAGCCGGAGGCAGCACGATGACATTCCGACGTTTGGGAGGCCCGACGCGGGCCCCCGAGGTCAGTTTCGAATTCGAGGGGCGTACCGTTGTCGCCCGCGAGGGAGACAGCGTCGCCACCGCGTTGCTGGCATCCGGAATTCTGCAATCACGGACGGCCGCAGTCAGCGGCTCGGCGCGCGCGCCGTTCTGCCTGATCGGGGCGTGTTTTGAGTGCCTGATGGAGATCGACGGACAGGCCAACCGGCAGGCCTGCCTGGCCCCGGTTCGTGAGGGAATGACCGTCGCCCGACAGACCGCCGTCGTCGAACCCGAGGCAGAGCGATGACCGAACAGCGCGATCTCGTCATCATCGGGGCCGGGCCGGCTGGCCTGTCCTGCGGTATCGCGGCCCAGGCTTGGGGGCTCGAGCCGCTGATCCTGGACGAACAACCCGAACCCGGCGGCCAGATCTATCGTGCGGTGTCGCGGGTCACCCGCGACCGTCCGGCCGATCTCGGTTTTCTCGGCGCTGACTACGCGGCCGGCCGGGCCCTTGTTGACTCTGCGCACGGGATCGAGCGCCGCCAGGGTGCGACCGTGTGGCAGATCGGTCCCGCGAACAAACAAGGTTGGCGCGACGTCGTGTGGTCCGAAGGCGGTCGCGCCACGACGGTCTCGACCAAAGCGGTGGTCATCGCCACCGGTGCGCTGGAGCGACCGGTTCCGATGCCGGGCTGGACCTTGCCCGGGGTCACCACCGTCGGCGCCCTGCAGAGCGCCTTGAAGCAATCCGGTGTGGTTCCCGAGGGCCGGGTCGTTCTGGCCGGCAGTGGACCGCTGCTGCTGCTGCTTGCCGTCCAGTATGCAGCGGCTGGCGTTCAGCCGGTGGCGATCGTCGATACTGCCCCCGCCGGTCTCGGATTCCGCGCGCTCGCACGCCTGCCCTGGGCGGCGGTCGGCGACCCCTGGACGGTGCTGTGGGGCCTGAAGCTCCTCAGGAGCCGCGCGACCTCTTCGGTTCCGGTCTGGCGCCATGCCAGCAACCTCGCTGCCGAGGGTGACGGTCGCCTCGAGCGGATGACGTTCACGGACGGCAACGGCCTCGCCCACAGCATCGAGGCCGACGTCCTGGCGGTCCATGAAGGGGTCGTTCCCAACCCGCAGCTGACCCGTCTGGTCGACGCCGAGCATCGCTGGAATGCCGCTCAGAGGTGCTTCGAGCCGGTGCTTGGCACCTGGGGCGAGACGACGGCCCGGGGCGTGTTCGTGGCCGGCGATGGCGGCGGCGTGCTGGGTTCCCGGGCGGCCGTCGCCGGTGGACGTGTCGCCGCGGCGGGCGCGGCCTGCCATCTGGGGCGCATCGTCGAGGCGGAGCGCGACGGATGGACGGCGACGCAGCTCGACAAGCTGACCGGGGAGCGGTGGCTGCGCCGCTTCCTGGACGCCGTGTACCCGCCGCCCGACGGGGCGGGTGCCCTGGCCGATGATGTGATCGTCTGCCGCTGCGAGGAGGTGACGGCGGGCGAGCTGCGCGGGTCTGCCAGCCAGGTTCAGGGACCCAATCAGCTCAAGGCGTATACGCGCTGCGGCATGGGGGCGTGCCAGGGCCGGATGTGCGGCCTGACCGTGACCGAGATGATCGCGGCGGAGCGCGGGCTGTCACCGGATGAGGTCGGCTACTACCGGGTCCGCGCGCCGATCAAACCGGTGACCGTCGACGAGTTGGCGTCCTTGGACACGTCGGCTGACGCGACCGCCTGAGTGACACGACGCCACCTGGACAGGGTTCTGTCTATGCCGTGCAATGTCGTCATGGCGCGCGCCGTTCTCATCATCGCTGTCCTGATCGCGGGTGCTCTGTCGCCGGCGCGCAGCGAGACCGTCGTCGACCTGGAACTGGTGCTGGCAGTCGACATGTCGGGGTCGATCGACGCCGCGGAGGCCCGCCTGCAGCGCGATGGCTACATCGAGGCGCTGTCGAGCGACGAGGTGCTGGCCGCGATTACGTCCGGACCCTACCAACGGATCGCGCTGGCCTATGTCGAGTGGGCGGGGGTCGCCCACATCCGCATGGTCGTCGACTGGCAGTTGATCGACAGCCGGGCGGCGGCGCTGGACTTCATCGAGGAATTGGCCCTGACGCCGCCGATCACCGGTCGCCGGACGTCGATCAGCAACGCCATCCACTACACCCTGCCGCTGTTCCGGGGGAACGGATTCAACGGTCGGCGCAAGATCATCGACATATCCGGTGACGGTCCGAACAACAGCGGCTTTCCGGTCGTGCCGACCCGGGATCGGGCCGCGGCCGAGGGGGTCGGGATCAATGGCCTGGTGATCCTGAACGACAAGCCCGGGCCGCTCGGCTTTCCGGTGCTCGAAGACCTCGACATCTACTACGAGGAGTGCGTCATCGTTGGCACGGGCGCCTTCGTGCTGGCGGCTGACGGTTTCGGCGATTTCGGCCGGGCGATCCGCCGAAAGCTGGTCCTCGAAATCGCCGATCTGGCACCTAGGCGCCCGCTGATCCGGCCGGCCAGCGGCTACGACTGTCTGATCGGCGAGCGACAGTTGCAGCAATGGCTGCGCGATAACCCTTTTGACCCCTGAGCCCATGGTCGCAGGACCCGTGTGTCTCGATACCGCCCGGGCGGGGCTCGGGTCTACTGCATGAAGCCGCAGCGGTGCAGCTGAACGTGGAAGTCGCGCAGGACCCGCTCTTTCTCGGCCGGCGTGACGTCGGCGACCAACTCGTCCTCGAAGTTCTTGCGCCGCAGGTGCTTCACGACGATCTCGCGCGCCAGCTTTGAAGCCTCGCCTTCCGGCAACATGTCCGGGCTGCACATCGCCAGCAGCATGAAGGCGCGCACATGCAGCGGCCGGTTGGGATCGTCGACCTTGTCGAGAATCTTGTCCTGGGTGATGTAGCGCGCCAGCAGCTCGTCCAGCCGGTTGACGATCCGCTTCTTCAGTACGCCGTCGAGGGGGGAGCTGTTCACCTTGTAGTAGACCGAGGTGACGGTCTGCATCTTCTTGTTGGGCGGCCGGTTGTCCCGCACGATCTGGCGGACCGAGTCCGGCTGGATGAAGAGCCCTTCCAGCTGCACGACGATCTCGTCGCCAAGGGTCGCGGCCATGGGGCTCTGGGACAATTCGATCAGATACGACGCTTTGCGGACCGGGTCGCCGAGCGTGGGCAGGATCCGGTTTGTCGCCTCCTTGAGGCCGCGCAGGCCGCCCTTGTTGATGATGTGCGACTGGCGGTGGGTCAGCGCTTCGGCCATCCGGAAACCGCCGACCAGCGTGTCTTCGGGCATCAGCTTGTTGACCAGTTGGGCGAACTGTTCGGGTTCCTGGTCCGGGTCTCCGCGCCCAAGCCGGGTATTGCCCATCAGCTGGCGGCGGACCCGGTCGACCAGGACCTGCCGGGAGTCCGGCATCCCGTCATCCGCCAGCAGGGCGCTCAGCCGGTTGGCCATCGCTTCCGGCGAGTCCTCCGGCTTGCCGTCGGCTTCGGCGGAGAACACGCCCTGAGCGAGGTCGACAAGGGCGCCCAGTGCTGCACCCAGGCTATCCTGTGTGCCGAGCAGGTCTTGCAGGGTCTCGGCGTTCGTCAGCGTGTCCGAGATGTAGGTGTCCGCCAGCTCCGCGGCCTTGGGGTCCTCGCAGGGTTCGACCCAGTCGACAGTCTGCGCCAGCTTGCCGAAATAGGAGCGCTGCTGCACCAGTTCGCGGGCGACCGCGACGCGCAGCAGGAAATCGCACTCGGTTTCGTCGGCATCGGCGACGATCCTGCGCAACACGGTCTCGAAGCCGTCATTGCGGATCAGCGGCAACTTGCGCTCGGCGACGGTGCGTGCCCGTGCGGTGATCTCATCCAGGAACTTGAACAGGGCATCGCGGCGCTCATTGACGTCGACGTCCTCGCGGCCCTTGGCCTGCGCGCTCGAAACCTTGCCGATACCGGCCATCACCAGATTGTCCGCGTCGAGCAGGCGACGCAGTTCCCGGAACTCATGCATGACTTCGGTGGCGGTGACGCCGTTCTTGTCGAGATAGGCGCGGAACAGCCGGTTCAGGACTTGCCGGCCGTCGACACCGTACAGCGCATCGACCGTGGCACAGATCGGCGCCTCATCGACGTCGCCGACGAAAATCTTGTTGTTTTCGTTGAGGGTGCGGGTTTCCTCGAAGACGACGGATTCCCGGGTGGTGCTGCCGCGGGTCGCTTCCAGCACCACGCGCACACCGGAGACGCCCGGTTGACCCAACATCTTCTTGGCCGCCGCCTGCGCCTCATCCTGCGACGAGGCTGTGCTGTCGATCTGCCAGCGACCTTCGCGACAAAGATGGATCTCGAAGGTCTCTTGCTTGCCAAACATCCCCAACCCGCTGTTCTGCGCGGTCCACCTGGACAAGAGCCCAGCAAAGAGTAAGCCAAAACCTCAGGTTCCGGAAGTTCGAGGAAATGCAACGGGTTTTAGTGGAATGCGATCTGTCCGCCGGAACCTGTTGATCGGCGCTCCGGCATCGCCATCTACTCACCATGCAGGATCTGCCGGCCCCGGCCTCCACGGCAAGCGTTCCCTTCGACCCGGCGACGGCCCGGATGGTGGTCGACAATGCGATCTCCCGCTACGTCGAAAGCCGCCGGGAGAAGATTGACGGCTTCGTGGACACCCATTTCGGTTTCCGCGGCTCGGCCCGGCTGCACCGCCACGCGCTCGGCTACGACCTGCTGCGCGGGCCGGCGAATATCGCACTCCTGCCGCCGCAACTGGTGCTGCAGTTGAGCGGCGTCGCCGCCGATGCGCTCGGCGCGCGGCGGGCGGGTCATTGGCTGAAGACCCGTCGCCTGCTGATGCGGACCTCGGTGGACCGGGAGATGCAATGGCGGCTGTGGACGGAGTTCCTCGAACTGCCGTTTGAGGATGCCGAACGGATCTCCACCCGGGACGCGCTGGCTGAGACGATGTTCGCTGATCCGCGATTGTATCGTGCCCTTGGCGAACCGTTGGCCGAGATCGCCCGCCACGCCGAGGATCCGGATATCCGCGTGCGGATCGAGGACACCCTGGCGGCCTATACCGGCACCCGTGCGGCCGCGGCCGATCTGCTGGGCGCGATGGTGTCGAGTGGCGTCGGATACGCCGCCGCCCAGCAACTGACCCCCAGCGTTTGGACCCTTGGGCCGGTCCTGGCGGCGATGATGGCCCACCACATGGCGGTCGCGAGCTTTCCGCTGGGCGCTACGCTCGGCGGGGCCTGGTTCAGCGTGTTCCCGGCATCCGCCGGCGTCGTTCTGGTCGGGACCACGGTCGGCGCGCTGGCGGCCGCCGGCGCCCTGGTGACCGCTTTCGCCGGCATGGTCACCGATCCGGCGCAGAAGGCGCTCGGCCTGCATCGCCGGCGCCTGAACAAGATGCTCGACACGCTGGAGAAGAACTTCCGCGGGCAGGGCCCGGCCGCCTTCACCCCGAAGGATCACTACGTGGCACGGCTGGTCGACGCGGTGGACATGGTCCGGGTGGTGCATCGGGTCGCGACCGGCGGCTGATCCCCTCGCAGTTCTCTTGGCTTATCCGTCTGCCAATCCCTCTGGCGCCGGGTGTCTGCCGGGTGTCAAATGGCGCCGGCCCAGGGAGAGGGGACGCGCGGAGGATCGACAATGGTGCAGACCACAGTGGCAGCGGGCCTGCAGGGCCGGGGATTGGCGTTCAGCGAGATCCCGATCGTCGATATCGCCGATCTGGTCTCCGGCCGGGACGAGGCGTCGGTCGCCGCCAGGCTGGGCGAGGCGGCGGAGCGGGTCGGCTTCCTCTACGTCACCGGCCATGGCATCGACACCGGGTTGATCGAAGCGATGTTCGCCGAGGCCGAGGCCTTCTTCGCCCTGCCGTTGGCACGCAAGGAGGCTGTCCACATCCGCAATTCGCCGGTGCATCGCGGCTATTTCCCGCTGTTCGAGGAGAACACCGACCCGACCACCACCGCCGACTACAAGGAGGGCTTCGACCTCGCCCGCGATCTCGGCCCCGAGGCGCCCGAGGTGCGGGCCGGCTTGCCGCTGCACGGACCCAATCAGTGGCCGGACGGCCTGACAGCATTCCGGACGACGGCGGAGCGCTATTTCGCCGAATTGATGCGCCTGGGATCGACGCTGATGCGCGGTTTCGCCATCGCCCTGGACCAGCCCGCCGACTACTTCGCCGACAAGATCGACCGGCCGATGGCGCAGTTGCGGCTTTTGCACTATCCGCCGCAATCCGGCGCGATCGAGGCCTCGACGCTGGGGTGCGGCGTCCACACCGACTACGGTTGCGTCACCATCCTGGCCCAGGATTCCAACGGCGGCCTGCAGGTCTGCAACACCGACGGCGACTGGATCATGGCGCCGCCGGTGCCCGGTGCCTTCGTGGTCAATCTGGGCGACCAGATGGCGCGCTGGACCAACGGACGGTTTCAGGCCACACCCCATCGCGTGGTCAACCTGTCCGGGCGCGAACGCTATTCGATGCCGTTCTTCTTCGACCCGAACTGGGAGGCGGAGATCGCCTGCCTGGCGAACTGCGTCGCGCCCGGCGAGGCGCCGCGCTTCGAGCCGGTGCAGGCCGGCCCGTACCTGCAGTCGCGGTTCGACGCGACCTTCTCCTACCGTCAGGACGAACCGGTGGCCGGCTGAGTTCAGGTCCGGGCGAACCGCATCAGCGCCAGCATCGCGCCGCCGGCGAGCAGGCCCCAGAACGCGGCACCGATTCCGGCGATCGACAGACCCGAAGCCGTCGTCACGAAGGTGACGATCGCCGGCACATGCTCCTCCGGTTTGGCGAGCGCGGTCGACGCGGCACCGGCCAGGCTGGCCAGCAGCGCCAGACCGGCGACCGCCTGGATCAGCAGCGGCGGTGAGGCGGCGACGAAGGCAGTTGCCACCCCGGCGGTGAGCGCGATCAGCAGGTACAGAACCCCGGCGGTGACGGCGGCGATGTAGCGTCGGCCCGGGTCCGGGTGGGCGTCGGGGCCGGCCGTCAGCGCGGCGGTGATCGCCGCCAGGTTCAGCATATGCCCGCCAAACGGGGCGGCGGCGAGGGTCGCAGCACCGGTGGTGACGAACAGTGGAGCCGCTGCCGGGCGATAGCCGTTGGCGTTCAGGACGGCCAGGCCGGGAATATTCTGGGACGCCATGGTGACCACGAACAAGGGCAGCGCGATGCCGATGACCGCATCGAACGTGAAGGTCGGAGTCACAAGAACCGGCGTCGGCCAGGCGTCGGCGAAGGTGCCGGCGGGCAGCGGGGTCGAAAGGCCGATCGCCACCGCCGCCGCAACCACCGCGGCCGGGACGGCATAGAGCCGTGCGACCCTCCAGGTCACCGCCCAGATCAGGACGATCGGGATCGCCTGCCAGGGCAGGGCCTCGATGGCGCGCACCGGCGCCAGGCACAGGTCCAGCAGCACGCCGGCCAGCATCGCGCTCGCCAGGCTGACCGGGATCGCCTCCACCGCGCGGCCGAACGCCCGCCAGAGACCGGCGGCCACGACCAGGGCAGCGGCCACCAGGAAAGCGCCGACGGCGACGGCGAACCCGCCGTCGGGCATCCCGGTCGAGACCAGCAGGGCGGCCCCAGGGGTCGACCAGGCGAAGCTCAGCGGGATCCGGTTGCGCCAGGCGAGCCAGGTCATCAGCACGCCCTGACCGGCGCAGAGCGCGGCGAGGCCGGATGCCGCCTGGGCCGGCGTGGCACCGACGGCCTGCAACCCGGCCAGCACGACGGCGAACGAACTGGCGAATCCGACGACCGCGGTCAGCACCCCGGCGGAGATCGGCACGGCGGCCGGGACATTGGGCGTGAGGGACTGCGTCGCCGGTGTGGTGACGGTCCGGTTTCCGTCGGTCATCGGAGGCTCCAGCTTGCGGTGCGGGGCACGCTAGACGCATAATTGGATCCAATCAACAATTGGATGTACCGAGGGAACGCAGGAATGGTCGACTTCTCGGATCTCGTGGCATCGGCGGGCCGGCGGCCCCGGACCGCCTCGCAGTTCGTCGAACAGGTGTTGAAGGCGGCGATCCTGGACGGCCGCCTGGCGCCTGGCACGCCGCTACGCCAGGAGGCGCTGGCCGAGGCGTTCGATGTCAGCCGCATGCCGATCCGCGAGGCCCTGCGCCAGATGGAAGCCGAGGCGTTGATCGAGTTCGCCCCCCACAAAGGGGCGGTGGTGGCCGAGATCTCCGCCCAGGATCAGGCCGACACCTACGTGATCCGCCAGGCCCTGGAGCCGGTGGCACTGGCCCTGTCCATCCCGCACCTGACCCGGGATGATCTGGACCGGGCGGAGGATCTGATCGGCGACATGGATCGCGAACCCGACCACGGCCGGCTCGGCGAGTTGAACCGGCGGTTCCACATTTCGCTCTATGCCGGGGCCGGCCATCCCAAACTGTTGGACCTGATCGAGCAGCAGTTGATCGCCCATGACCGATATCTGCGCTTTCACCTGGCGATCCGGGGGCGCGAGGAGATCCTTCAGGAGGATCACCGGGCCATGGTGGAGGCCGCCGCGCGCGGGGACATCGACCGCGCGGTCAAGGTCCTGGGACAGCACCTCGAGCGGGCCGCGACCGTCAGCAGCGGCTTCTTCGATGGGGAGGCGGGCGCTTAGCTTCGGCTCAGGTGCGCGGGGTCCCGCCCATCGCCTCGGTCAACGCGGCGGCCGCGCGCCGGACTTTCGGCCCGAGTTCCGCGACGGCGTCGTCGGAGAACCGGACGCTTGGCCCGGAGACCGAGATCCCGGCCACCGCCTCGCCATAGGCGTTGAATACCGGGGCGGCGACACAACGCATCCCGGAATAACGCTCCTCGTCATCGAGGGACCAGCCCCGTGACCGGATCCGTTCGAGATCGGCGAACAGCTCGCCCGGAGTGGTGATGGTGGTGGCGGTGAACGAGGGCAGGCCCTTATCTTGCAGGATCCGCTCGACCTCATCCTGGGACAGTTCCGCCAGCAGGGCCTTGCCGATCCCCGAGGCGTGCATATGCCCCCGGGTACCCGGACGGAAGAACGCCCGGATCGGGTTGTGGCACTCCACCTGGCTGATGAAGACCACGTCGCCGCCATCGGCGATCGCCATGTTGGCGGTCTCGCCGGTCTCCTCGACCAAAGTGCGCATGGCGTTGCGGCCGGCCTCCAGCAGGTTGGTCCGGCGCACGAAGGAACTGCCGATGCGGAAGGCCTCGACGCCGATCATCCATTCCTGCTCGGCCTCATCGAACTCGACAAACCCGTGGGTCTGCAGGGTCGTGAGCAGGCGGTGGGCGGACGAGGCCGGCATGCCGGCGCTGAGCGCTAGGTCGGTCAGGGTCGCGTTGCCGTCCTGGGCGAGCAGGCGCATCAGCTGCAGGCCGCGGTCGAGTGCCTGAACGGTCCCGGCGCCGTCATTGGCGGCCGAACGGGGGCGTCCTCGGGCCCGTTTCGGAAGGGCGGGTGCGCGCATGTCAAAGGTCTATTTTGTGGTGTCGATGAGAGGGTAGCTTTTTGAAAAATATTTTCAATGGAATTTTATGTGACCAAATTAGAAAATTGAAAATCTGTAGAAAACAATATGTTAAATGCAAATTGGACGATTATGAAAAATTATTTCAGAAAAATTGCGCGCCCGGCACGACTGTGTATGATGCCCCCAACAAAACTAGGGAGGGTTCAGATATGCCCGCACAACAGAACGCCCTGACCGGACAGAATCCGATCTTCATTCCCGGGCCGACCAACATCCCCGACCGCCTGCGCCATGCGATGAACATTCCGAGCTCCGACCACCGGGCGCCGGACTTCGTCAACCTGTTCAAGCCGGTCCTGGAAGACCTCAAGAAGGTGTTCAGGACGACCACCGGCACCGTCGTGACGTTTCCGGCGAGCGGAACGGGCGGATGGGAAGCGGCGATCATCAACACCCTCTCGCCCGGCGACAAGGTCCTGGTCGCGCGCTTCGGCATGTTCTCCCACAAGTGGATCGACCTGTGTGAGCGCCACGGCCTGGAGGTCGAGGTGATCGAGTGCCGCTGGGGCACCGGCGCGCCGGCAGACCTGTATGGCGAGCGTCTGGCCGCCGACACCGACCACGAGATCAAGGCCGTTCTGGTCACCCACAACGAGACCGCCACCGGCGTGCTCAGCGACATCGCTGCGATCCGGCGCGTGCTGGACGCCGCCGATCATCCGGCGCTGCTCTATGTCGATTGCGTCAGTTCCCTGGCCTCGGTCGATTTCCGCATGGACGAGTGGGGCGTCGACCTCGCGGTTTCCGGATCCCAGAAGGGCTTCATGCTAGCGACCGGAGTCGCCATCGTCGGAGTCTCGCAGCGCGCCTTGGCCGCGATGGAGACCGCTCGCTGCGCGCGCTGCTTCTTCGATTTCCGCGACATGATCGCCAACAACGCGACCGGCGGTTTCCCGTACACCCCGCCGCTGCAGATCCTCAACGGCTTGCGGGCCAGCCTCGACCTGCTGTTCGACGAAGGCCTGGACAACGTCTATGCCCGCCATCACCGGATCGCCGAGGGCGTGCGCCGCGCGATCCGCGCCTGGGGCCTGGATCTGTGCGCCGAGACCCCGGACCTGTACTCGAACACGGTCAGCACCATCATGGTGCCGGAGGGTTTCGATGCGACCGCGCTCACCGATCACGCCTACGCCACCTACGGCGTGTCATTCGGTGTCGGGCTTGGCCCGCTGGCCGGCAAGGCGTTCCGGATCGGCCATCTCGGCGCGATGACCGAGACCATGGCGCTGTCCGGTCTGGCGACCATCGAGATGGCGATGGCCGATCTCGGCTACCCGATCACGCTCGGCTCCGGCGTCGCCGCGGCCCAGGACTATTACCGCACCGGCGCGCGTCAGCCTGCCGCCAAAGCGGCCTGACGGAGGGACCCATGAACAAGATGACCATATCGGGCATTCCGACCTTCGAGGATGTGCTGGAGGCGCATGCGCGCATCGAGCCCTACATCCACCGCACGCCGGTGCTGACCTCGAGCTATTTCAACGCGCTGACCGGCGCCGAGCTGTTCTTCAAGTGCGAGAACTTCCAGAAGGCCGGGGCCTTCAAGGTGCGCGGCGCCTCGAACGCGGTGTTCGGGCTGAGCGAGGCCCAGGCTGAGAAGGGGGTGGCGACCCACTCCTCGGGCAATCATGGGCTGTCCCTGTCCTACGCGGCTGGACGGCGCGGCATTCCGGCGACGGTGGTGATGCCCCGGACCGCTCCGGAAGCGAAGAAGGAGGCCGTGCGCGGCTATGGTGGGACCGTGGTCGAATGTGAGCCCTCGACGACCTCGCGGGAGGCGGTGTTCGCCGAGGTGGTCGAGCAGACCGGTGCGGATTTCGTGCACCCCTACAACGACCCCCGGGTGATCGCCGGTCAGGCGACCTGCTCACGCGAACTGATGGAGCAGGTCGACGGGCTCGACGCGGTGATCGCGCCAATCGGTGGCGGCGGCATGATCTCAGGGACCTGCCTGACCCGGTCGAACATCGCACCGCATGTGGAGATCTACGCCGCGGAACCGGAGAACGCCGACGATGCCTACCGGTCCTTCAAGGCCGGCTACATCATCGCCGACGACGCGCCGCAGACCGTCGCTGACGGCCTGAAGGTGCCGCTCAAGGACCTGACCTGGCATTTCGTGTCCAACCATGTCACGGACATCCTGACCGCCAGCGAGCAGGAGATCATCGACGCCATGTACCTAACATGGCAGCGCATGAAGATCGTCATGGAACCGAGCTGTGCGGTGCCGCTCGCGACGATCCTCAAGAACAAGGACGTCTTTGCCGGCAAACGGGTCGGCGTGGTCATCACCGGCGGCAACGTCGATCTGGACAAACTGCCCTGGATGAAGGGCTGAGGAAGGGAGAACTGAAATGCACGGACCAGTACAGTTCGAACACTACGAAGTGGGCTATGACGTTCCGGCCGCGGTCGGCATGGACGAGTCCGAGATCCAGACGCCCTGTCTCGTCCTCGACCTGGACGCGCTGGAGCGCAACATCAAGAAGATGGGCCAGTTCGCCAAGGACATGGGCATGCGCCATCGCATTCACGGCAAGATGCACAAGTCGGTCGACGTGGCGAAGCTGCAGCACGACCTCGGCGGCGCCTGCGGCGTGTGCTGCCAGAAGGTGTCGGAGGCCGAGGTGTTCGCGCGCGGCGGCATCAAGGACGTCCTGGTCTCCAACCAGGTCCGCGATCCGGCCAAGATCGACCGGCTGGCCCGCATCCCGAAGCTCGGCGCCCGGGCGATCTGCTGCGTCGATGACATCGAAAACGTCGCCGACCTCTCGGAAGCCGCGACCCGCCACGGCACGACCATCGAGTGCCTGGTCGAAATCGATTGTGGCGCCGGGCGCTGCGGCGTCACCACCACCGAGCCCGTGGTCTCCATCGCCAAGGCGATCGACGCGGCCCCGGGTCTGAAGTTCGCCGGCATCCAGGCCTATCAGGGCGCGATGCAGCACATGGACAAGTACGAGGACCGCAAGGCCAAGATCGACATCGCGGTGGCGATGGTCGCCGATGCCGTCAACGGCCTGAAGGCCGAGGGCCTGGAGTGCGACATCGTCGGCGGCGGCGGCACCGGCTCGTACTACTTCGAGGGCAACTCGGGCGTGTACAACGAGCTTCAGTGCGGTTCCTACGCCTTCATGGATGCCGATTACGGCCGGATCCTCGACAAGGACGGCAACCGCATCGACCAGGGTGAGTGGGAGAACGCGCTGTTCATCCTGACCAGCGTCATGTCCCACGCCAAGGCCGACAAGGCGATCTGCGACGCCGGTCTGAAGGCCCAGTCCGTCGACTCCGGTCTGCCGTTCATCTTCGGCCGGACCGACGTCGAATACGTCAAGTGCTCGGACGAGCACGGCGTGATCGCCGATCCCGACGGCGTGCTGAAGGTCAACGACAAGCTGAAGCTGGTCCCGGGTCACTGCGACCCGACCTGCAACGTGCACGACTGGTATGTCGGCGTGCGCGGCGGCAAGGTCGAGGCGGTCTGGCCGGTCTCGGCCCGCGGCAAGGCCTACTAGCCCACCGCTTCTGAACTCTGAAGGGCCGGCCTCGCGCCTCCGCCGGGCCGGCCTTTTCACATCACGACCTGGAAGACGTCATGACCCAACCGGACTCCGGAATCCTCATTGTGCCCGAGGCCGTCTGCCCCAAGGTGGTGGACCGCGCCCAGGCGTTCGAGGCGGTACAGGCGGTGTTCGCCGCGATGGCCGCCGGCGACGCCTACAACTTCCCGGTTGTGCGCGAGGCGATCGGCCACGCCGACGCGCTTTACGGGTTCAAGTCCGGCTTCGACCGGGCTGGCCTGGTGCTCGGCGTGAAGTCCGGCGGCTACTGGCCGGGCAATGCCGACAAGGGTCTGACCAACCACCAGTCGACGGTCATGCTGTTCGACCCCGACACCGGCAAACTGTCGGCCCTGGTCGGCGGCAACTACCTGACGGCGGTGCGTACCGCCGCCTCCTCGTCGGTTTCGATCGCCCATCTGGCACGGCCGGACGCGACCGTGCTCGGCATGATCGGTGCCGGCCACCAGGCAGCATTCCAGTTGCGCGCTGCCCTTGAGCAACGCCCCTTCGAGCGGGTGGTGGCCTGGAACCCGCATCCGGAGATGCTGCCCAAGCTTGGCGCCGTCGCCGAGGAGGCGGGTGTGGCCTTCGCCGCTGTCGAGGCCGAGCAGGTCGGCGCCGAGGCCGACGTCATCATCACCATTACCTCGGCCTTCGAACCGCTGCTGATGCGGGACTGGATCCGGCCGGGCACCCACGTGGCGTGCATGGGCACCGACACCAAAGGCAAGCAGGAGGTTGATCCGGCACTGGTGGCGGCGGCGCGCGTGTTCACCGACGAGGTCGCGCAGTCGGTGGCCATCGGCGAGACCCAGCACGCGGTCGCGGCCGAGCTGTTGAACAGCGACGCCATCACCCCGATCGGTGCCGTGATCAACGGCACGCAACCGGGTCGGCAGTCGGCCGACGAGATCACCCTGTTCGACGGCACCGGCGTCGGGCTGCAGGACCTGGCCGTGGCGGCCGTGGCCGCCCGCGAGGCCGAGAAACTCGGCAAGGCAACCCGGGCGGCGTTCTGAGCGCCGTCCTTCGACACGCCCCGGATTGATCCGGGGCTGCTCAGGACGAGGTTCAAAGAAATAGACCTCGCCCTGAGCAGCCCTGAATTCCATTCAGGGCGTGTCGAAGGGCCGCTACCGCCGCCGCCGCCGCTCGCCCCAGATGTTGATCATGTTGCCGGAGAAGATCAGCACGCCGCCGATCAGCACCCAGGGGTTCCAGGGCTCGTTGTAGAAGATGAAGCCGACCGCCGCGATCAGCGGCAGGCGGATGAAATCCATCGGCGCCACGACCGCCGCGTCGGCATGGCGCATGGCGTGGGCGACGCACCAGTGCGAGGTCAGGCCGGCGATGCCGATCGCCAGGATCCAGATGTAGTTCTCCGGCGAGGGCGTGACCCACAGGCCAATCGCCGGAATCAGCCCGATCGGCAGCTGGATCAGGTTCATCCAGAAAATGATCGCCATCGGGCTTTCGGACGCCGCCATGTGCCGGGTGAACACGTAGGTCGAGGCGTAGCAGACCGCGGCGCCCAGTACCGCGAAGGCGGCGATGTCGACCATCGTCGAGCCGGGCCGCAGGATCAGCAGGATGCCGATGAAACCGAGCGCGACCGCCGCGACCCGCCAGCGGGTGAACGGCTCACCCAGGAACAGGGCGGCCAGGATCGCGGTCCAGATCGGCACCGTGAACTCGATCGAGAACACCGCGGCCAGCGGCAGGATGCTGATGCCGTAGACCCAGCCGTACTGGCCGCCGAAATGAATGATGTTGCGGGCCAGATGCAGGCGCATCCGCTGTGTGCGCACCCGATCGAAGCCGATCTTCGTCGCGATCGCGCTCAGGATCGCAACGCAGATGATGCTGCGGAAGGCGAGCGCCTGGAAGACCGACATCTCCTGGGTCAGCTCCCGGCCCGCCAGCGCCATTGTGGTGAACGACGCCAGCGCCCCCATCATCCACAGGACGGCCTTGTAGAGCTGAGGCTGGAACGGGGTGGGGGTGGACACCGGAATGGCTCCGTGGGCGGCGGGCCGCAGAGCAGACACGAGCGCCCGGGAGGGCGTCAAGGCGGAGTTGGGTGCTCTTCGACACGCCCTGAATGGGATTCAGGGCTGCTCAGGGCGAGGTTCTTTAGTTTGACCTCGTCCTGAGCAGCCCTGGGCTTGACCCGGGGCGTGTCGAAGGACAGGCCGAGCTACTCGCTGAGGATCTGTACCCGTCGGACCGGTTTGCCGTCGACCGTCTCGATGCGGATTGCCGCGATGGGCTGGCAAAGCCTGGGCTCGGTTGTCTCGGGCGGCGCCCCGGCCAGCGCGATCCGCGCCCTCCCATTGCAGATCATCGAATAGCAGTCCTGCTGCACGACCTGAACGGCGCAGCGCTGGATGACCGTACCGGAAAGACGGAAGGCGCCCGATTTCGGGTTGTCCGCATGGCTCGCTGCGGACCAGCCGGCCGAAAGGCCGAGAGTGGCGGTCAGGACGATCGCCGTATGAAAAGACTGTTTCATAGAGGCCACTTTCTATGACCGTGAAGTGCGGAGGGGAAATACGCCGCCCGGAGGAGCCTGTCAATCATCGGCAAAGATGGTTAACCGCACCACATCCCGATAGACCCCAGCCTCCTGCTTCTTGACCTTCTTCACTTCCACTTCCAGACGGATCGGCGCCAAGCCGTATTCCGGCTCTTCGCCTTCGAACGATGTCGGGGTGCGCAGGTTGATGTTCCGGCCGTTGGCGGTCAGGCGGTAGTCGATGGTCTCGTCGCTGTTGCCGGTATTGACCATCCGGCCCTGGTTCTCGGAGTTGAAGACCAGCCTGTAGTCCTCGTTGGCAATCACATAGAGCAGCAGCTGACCCCGGGTGCCGGTCTCGAGTTCGCCCAGATCCAGGGTGGCGGTGCGGCTGCCGGTGGTCGCGAAACGGAAGGTCGCGAATTCGTCGATGTCGAGCAGGATCGGAATCCGAATGCTCTCCAAGGACTGCCGATTGAATCCGAGTTGGGCGATCCGGAGGTCGACCTCCTCGCGGTAGCGGCCGGCGGACTGGGCCGGCGGAATGTCGAAGGTCAGCCGGAAGGTGACGGTGCGCCGCTCTCCAGCCGCCACCCGGGCGAGGTAGTTGCCCAACCTGCCGCGCGGGGTGCCGCCTTCGACCTCGAGTTCGACGGTGATCTCGGAGTCCGGCATGTAGAAGTCGGTCTGTGCAACGCCGTTGATCGTCGGCGTGACCAGCAGCAGACAGTCGGTGGAGCCGCGGTTGCGCACTGTCATGGTCGTGGTCGCCGACACGCCGCGGGTCGACGGGTTGGACACTTCGGCGATGACCGGCTTCGGGCGCTGGGTGACGGTGAACTCGCAGGCCGCCAGCGCCGACGCAAAGGGCAAGCATGGCGTACAGGAGCCTAGTTCTGAACACGGATCTTCCCCAGGTCGGTCAAGCCCTGGCTCTCGACGTCGACCTCGAACTCGAAGCTGCCCCGCCGTTTACGCAGGTCGATGCGGTAGCGTCCGGCCGCCAGCTTCTCGACGAAAAAGAAGCCGTTGCGGTTGGTGAAGAACGGGCGCGGTTCGCGCCGCGGATCGCCGTCGTCCAACTCGCTCTCCAAGGTGATCACCGACCCGACCACCAGGGCCAGCGGTTCGCCACCGGCATCGACCAGGGTGCCTTTCACCGTGCGTGATGCCGCCGAACCGATGATGAAATCATAGCCTGTGACCGCACCCGGCAGGATCTCGAACTCGGCGGCTCCGAGGTAGTAGCCTTCGGGCTCGCCGTCGACCGAGATGGCCAGACGATCCGGCGTGTAGGGGCGTTCGGTCGGCACCAGGATCGGCCCGAGACCGTCCCGCCGGCCGGCGACCTCCGTGGTCGACTGGTTGGTCACGTTGACCCTGGTGTCCTGCAGCGACGGATGCACCCGCAGCATCGAGAACCCTTCGCCCGCCTCGCGCCCGACAGCGAAGTCTTTCGGTGTGATTCCGAAGCCGGACCGCACGCTGAACAGGGTGTCGGAGCTGAGATTGTCGCTCTCGTCCCAGGTCGACACCTGGGTCACGACGCCTTCGACCCGGTTGGCGGTGTAGCGGACCTCACCGTCGATGATGCGGTCCATGTCGGATTTATCGAAGCCGACCCGACCACTCAGGGCGCCGACTGCACCGGTCTCGTAGCGTTCGTACTCGGCGCGGACCCGGTCTTCGATGCTGTCGCCCGTGAAGCGGACCGAATCGCGCGCGCCAAAGCGATAGGACAGAGACAGGAAGGCGCCGATATCCTCCTCGTCGCCGCGGTCGATCAGCGAGGTGGTGCCGTTTAGGGTCAAGGCGCCGACGCTGGTCGACAGCGTCAGGTCGAGCCGTTTCTCGTGTGGGCGGTCATCGTGATACCGCGTGATGTCACCGGTCAGCGACAGGTCGACGGGGGCGATGATGTCGGACTGCAGACGGACGGCGAACTCATCCAGCACCGTGTCGTCATCCGGTTCCTCGCCGAACGCGGCGAAGCCGTTCGAGAATAGGTCGTAGCTGACATCGACCTCGAGTTCGCCGGCGGCATCGCCGACTTCGACCCGCTCGAACAGATACTGGTAGTCGATCGAGGTGGCCATGCCCCGGTTCTCATCGCTGTTGGTGCTCACCACCGTGTCGATCAGCGCCGAGCCGAGGGGGGTGGCGACGACGACGCGGCTGCCGGCGACCTGCTGATCCTCGTTCGCCTGAAGATTGGCGCCGAGATTGAAGCTGTCGGTCAGGCCGTAGTTCAGAAAGGCGCTGGCGATCGGGGCATTGCGGCTGTACTTGATGTCGCCGCCCTCGTCGGGCTTCTCTTCGAAGCCGGCGTTCACTGCGAACTCACTGATCCCGGCCCCCAGGATTTCGTAGTCACTGAACAGCGAGAACTCGGCGATCTCCTCCCGGCCGCTGGCGTCTTCGGCGAAGATCCGGACATCGTTGCCACCCTCGATGAACGGGAAGTCCCGCAGGTCATAGGTGCCGGGCGGGAGCTGCAGCCGCCGGATGATCACGCGGTTGACTTCGACCGCGACGACCGACGCGCGGTCGAGGGTGAACCGGGTGCTGCCCGACTGGCGGATGTTGGCGAACGGGCGCAGGTCGTCGTAGCGCCGTTCTATCGCCAGGCCGCCGATCCGCGGCGACGTCTGCAGTCCGGTCACCAACGGCCGAGTGTCGCCGACACCGTAACGGATGGCGGTCTCGTAGTCGTCGGTGAACAGCAGCATCTCCTTGCGCTGGACCGTGTTCGTAGGGCCTTCGGCGAACAGCAGGTTGTAGGCGAAGTTGACCCCTTCGAATCCGCCGGCATTGAGGAACCCCCGGGTGTCGACCTCGACGGGATCCCACTCGATGGTCTCGGGGCTGTTGTCGTAGCCCTGGTTCAACGCAAACGACACTCCGGCTGCCCAGGGCTGGGGCGCCATGTAGTCCGCGGGATCCGGATCGGCGAGGCCACCAAGGCCGATTGTCCGGCCCCGGACGATCTCGGTCTCCGCCGTAATCTCGACGGCCAGGGACCCGGTGTTGAACCCCATCGACCATTGCGCCCCGGCCAGATCGGCGAGGGCGACGTCGCCGTCGCCATAGGTCGCCAGCGACCGCCCGGCGAACGGATCCTCCAGCGTCAGCGTCTCTTTAAGCAGTGTCAGCGCCGCATCACGCGGCATGAAGGCGGCCCCGGCTTGGGTAACCCGGATGACGGTGCGCCCGACCGGCGATTTGTTGAGGAGCACGTCGGCATCCAGCTCGAACACCTGGTTGGGGTACGCGAGCGATGGACCCGTAGTATTCGCCTCCGCGGCGGCCGGTGGCGGCGCACCCGCTGCCGCCTCGGTGTCCGGAGGGGCTACCAGGGGGCCGGTGTCTTCGCGCGACGGAGCGGCGGTGGATGTGGGTTCCGCTGACGCGGCTTGCGATGCCGGGTCGGCGGGGTCCGAGGCGGCGGGCGCCTTGGATTGAAGCGCTGCGGCGGTTGGCGGATCAACCCCACTCGGATCGGCGATTTCCGGGGCGCCCGACCCCGCGCAGGCGGTCAGTGCCAAAACCAACGCGGCGGCACCGGCAGTGGCGCGCAGGCCTGACGCGCAAGAACCCGGGCGCCTGCGGGGACGGCTACCGGGGCGCCGCCGGCGCAAGGCTGTCGACCGGTGCGCCGCCGGTCTCGGCAAACGGGATTCGCACTGTGGCCTGGCCTCCCGGCAGCAGGGTAGCGCGATCGGCGAAGGCCTGGATCGCATCCCCGGAGAACGTGACCGACTCTCCCGATGCCGCGCTTGCCGACCAGGAGACTTCCGACAACCCGAGATAGCGGGTGCCGTCGTTCTTCAGGATGATCTCGCTGACCTCGCTGGTGGCGGAGGCCGAGACCACGCTGATCGCCGGCTGGGCATCATTCGGAACCACGTGGGCCGCGGTGCCGAAACTGAACACGACCTCGACTCCGTCGCTGTCGGCGCCGAGACCGACCGCGACCTGGGCGACGGTAATGCGTTAGGAGCGCGACGTCCCGATACCGCTGTCACCAACGTATTTGATGCGGATCGCCTGGACCGCACCGGGCTCGATCGTGGCCAGGGGCGGGAAAACCGTGAAGTCGTTGTCTGCGGCGTTCAGGATCTCCTGGCCGTTGCCATCCAGCACCCGCTCGCCGACAGAGATCTCGATCGCCACCGGGGTCGAGAACCGGTTCTCTACCCTGAGCGTTACGCTGGCGCCATCACCGTCGACGCCGAGCTGATAGGACATGGGCGACACAACGAGCGCGGTCGACGGGCCGGCGCCGAGGCCCAGTGCCGCGGCTGCTAGCGCCAGCCCCAGGAATAGTTTTCTGATCATGGCGTCCCCCTCACCAGACGGTTCTACAGCGCTAGCGCACGGTTATTTCGATGGTCACCGTGTCGGAGTAGTTCCCCGGCGGTGCGCCCGAATTGTCCTCCGGGGCCGTGAACGACAGGGTGCCGGTCACGCCTTCGGCGAAGGGTGGCGAGCCATTGAAACTGTCGATCAGAGGCTGAGTCAGCTGGGTCGGTGGAAAGCCCACGCCGTTCGATCCGCTATGGGCCAGCTCCCAGGTGATCGATCCCTCATCCGGTCCGACCATGACGCCGGAGTTCGTGCTGCTGATGGTGCGCGTGAAGCCACCCGGGTAGCTGCACCGGTAGGTGACCGACCCGAGCGCCTGTTGGGCGGTCGTGGTCAGGTCGACCGTCTGGTTCGGGACGTCCATCAGCAGCTCGCAATAGCCCTCGACCGTGCCGGTGATGGTGAAGCTGCCGCTGTCCTGGGCTGAAGCTGTTTGAGCCAGCCCGAGGCCGATCGCCAATGCGACAGCGGCCGTGCAGGCACTGCGCCATTGGCCGAACATGTGACTGAATGGCATGTCTCGTCCCCCTTGCCGATCGTTGGTCTCTCGGCTCTGTCCTGCTCCCCTACGGGAGTCACCCCAATGGAATTGGGCCGATATGCCGGTATTTAAGTCAAGTTGTGATTGGCCCTTCGCCCTTCGACACGGACCTGCGGCCCTGCTCACGACGAGGTCCTTTTCTTCTGACCTCGCCCTGAGCAGCCCCTGGACTTGATCCGGGGGCGTGTCGAAGGGCAAAAGCGGACCGAAACAGTCCTGTATGTCTTGACCCTACCGGAGGTCCGGTCTAGGTAATGAGGACTAGTTTGGTACTAATTGAGATTCACTCGCAAAAATGCTGCGCCTCAACCGCATGACCGACTACGCGATCGTCGTCCTCGGCCAGATGTCCCAGGATGTCGGACAGGTGCGCACGGCAGCCTCCCTGGCGGACGCCACCGGGGTGCCGGTGCCGTCGGTCGCGAAGATCCTGAAGACGCTTGCCGGCGGCGGTCTGGTGACTGCCCATCGCGGGGCCAAGGGTGGCTATTCGCTGGACCGGCCGGCGCGCGAGGTGACGGTCACCGACATCGTTCAGGCGCTGGAAGGGCCGATCGCCCTGACCGCCTGCGTCGATGGGGCCGAGGACAGTTGCGAGGTTGAGAATTCCTGCCCCATGCGGGGCAACTGGAACCGGGTAAACGCGGCGATCCAGGTCGCGCTGGATGCGGTCACGCTGGCCGACATGCTGGACCCGGAGGAGATGTTCCCGGTTCGGATTCCGGCCTCCCCGCGCGGGGCGGCGATCCGGCTGGGCGATTAGTCAGGTCCTGAGGGACAGGAGAAGGAGAGCGGGCGATGGCCGCGACGGCAGATACGGTACGTCAGGTCGAAGAGGTTACGGGCGGCACCTATAAGCACGGGTTCGTCACGGCAATCGACATGGAGATGGCGCCGAAAGGCCTGGATGAGGACATCATCCGCTTCATCTCCGCCAAGAAGGAAGAGCCGGAATGGCTCCTGGAATCGCGGATGAAGGCCTATCACCAGTGGCTGCAGATGCGCGAGCCGAACTGGGCCAAGGTCGGTTACCCGCCGATCGACTACCAGGACATCCACTACTATGCCGCCCCCAAGGAAAAGGACCGTCCGAACAGCCTGGACAAGGTCGATCCGGAACTGCTGCGCACCTATGAGAAGCTCGGCATTCCGCTGAAGGAACAGGAGATCCTGGCCGGCGTGGTGGCGGTTGATGCGGTGTTCGACAGCGTGTCGGTGGCGACCACCTACAAGAAGGAGCTCGAGAAGCACGGTGTCGTGTTCTGCTCGATCTCGGAGGCGGTGCACACCCATCCGGAGCTGGTGCGCCGCTATCTCGGTTCCGTCGTGCCGGCGGCCGACAACTACTTCGCCTGCCTGAACAGCGCGGTCTTCACCGACGGCAGCTTCGTCTACATCCCCAAGGGCGTGCGCTGCCCGATGGAACTGTCGACCTATTTCCGCATCAATGCCGAGAACACCGGTCAGTTCGAGCGTACCCTGATCATCGCCGATGAGGGCAGCTACGTTTCCTATCTGGAAGGCTGCACGGCTCCCCAGCGCGACGAGAACCAGCTGCACGCCGCTGTGGTCGAACTGGTGGCGATGGACGATGCCGAGATCAAGTACTCGACGGTGCAGAACTGGTATCCGGGCGACGAGAACGGTAAGGGCGGGATCTACAACTTCGTCACCAAGCGCGGCGCCTGCCGGGGCAAGCGCTCGAAGATCTCCTGGACCCAGGTCGAGACCGGCTCGGCGATCACCTGGAAGTACCCGAGCTGCATCCTGCAGGGTGACGACAGCGTGGGCGAGTTCTACTCCGTTGCCATCACCAACAACGCCCAGCAGGCCGATACCGGGACCAAGATGATCCATCTCGGGCGCAACACCCGCTCGACCATCATGTCCAAGGGCATCAGCGCCGGGCGCGCCGACAACACCTATCGCGGCCTGGTCCGCGTGGGTAAGCGCGCCGAGGGGGCCCGCAACTTCACCCAGTGCGACAGCCTGCTGATCGGCGACAAGTGCGGCGCCCATACCGTGCCGTACATCGAGAGCAAGAACCCGACGGCCCGGATCGAGCACGAGGCGACGACGTCGAAGATCAGCGAGGACCAGCTGTTCTACTGCATGTCGCGCGGCCTGAACGCCGAGGACGCGGTCGGACTGATCGTCAACGGCTTCTGCAAGGAAGTCATGAAGGAACTGCCGATGGAGTTCGCCGTCGAGGCACAGAAGCTCATCGGCATCAGCTTGGAAGGCAGCGTCGGCTGACGCCGGCGCGCCCTAGGAAATCGAGGACATCACCATGGCCCTGCTCGAAATCGAAAACCTGCACGCCGAAGTGGACGGCAAGGCGATTCTCAAGGGGATCGACCTGGTCATCCAACCGGGCGAAGTCCACGCGATCATGGGCCCGAACGGCTCGGGCAAGAGCACGCTGAGCTACGTGCTGTCCGGCCGCGACGGCTACGAGGTCACCGAGGGTTCGGTCCGCTTCATGGGCGAGGATCTGCTGGAGATGGAGACCGACGAGCGCGCGGTCGCCGGCATGTTCCTGGCGCTGCAGTACCCGGTCGAGCTGCCCGGCGTGACCGGCATGACCTTCCTGCGCGAGGCGGTGAACGCCCGGCGCAAGGCGGTCGGCGAGGACGAGATCGACGCCATGGCGTTCCTGAAGATGGTGCGCGCCAAGGCCAAGGCGCTCGGCGTCACTGACGAGATGCTGAAGCGCGCCGTCAATGTCGGGTTCTCCGGCGGCGAGAAGAAGCGCAACGAGATCCTGCAGATGGCGGTGCTGGAGCCGAAGCTCTGCATCCTCGACGAGACCGACAGCGGCCTCGACATCGACGCGCTGAAGATCGTGTCGGAAGGCGTGAACGCGCTGCGCACACCGGAGCGCTCGATGCTGGTGATCACCCACTACCAGCGTCTGCTGAACCACATCCAGCCCGACGTCATCCACGTCCTCGCCCATGGCCGCATCCAGAAGACCGGCGGCAAGGAATTGGCGTTGGAGCTCGAGGAAAAGGGCTACGCCGACTTCGTGCAGGCGGCGTGAGGGAGTTCCGTCGATGTCTGACGCCAATAAGCTGATTCTGCCGGTCCCCGAGGCGAGCGCCGACTGGCTGGCCGCTTTGCGCGGCCCGGCGCTCAAGCGCTATGGCCAGCTCGGCCTGCCGGGCGTGCGCACCGAAGCCTGGAAGTTCACCAACCTGACCAAGCTGTCGGCCCTGGACTTCGCCGCTCCGGCCCGTGCGGTGCCGGCGTCCGTGCCGGCGCTGCTCGCGGGTGTCGATACCCTCGAGGCCACGCGGCTGGTGGTTGTCGACGGCGTGTTCGCGCCGGAGCTCAGCGACCCGGTTCCGGCCGGGGTCGAATTGGCGGCGGTCGCGGCCGACGGACAGGCTGCACCCGAATGGGTGACCGGCACGCTCGGCACGATTGCCGACGCGGTCGACCATCCGTTCACGGCCCTCAACACCGGATCCTTCCCGGGTGCGCTGGCGCTGAAGGTGAAGCGCGGCACGATGCTGGAAGCGCCGCTGCACATCGTGCAGCTGGCCACCGGCGGTCAGGACGCGGCCACGATCAGCCACCCGCGAGTCCTGATGGTCGTCGAGGACGGCGCCTCCGCCGACCTTGTTGAGACCCATACCGGCACCGGCGCCTATTGCCGCAACGCGGTCACCGAGGTCGTGGTCGGCCGCGATGCCCGGCTCGGCCACTACAAGCTGCAGGCTGAAGGGGATGAGGCCTTCCACATCGCCATGACCGCGGTCCGGGCCGAGGCCTCCAGCACCTATGACAGCTTCGCGCTGTCGACCGGGGCGCGGCTCGCCCGCAACGAGATCCGCGGCACGCTCGCCGGCCGCCATGTCGAGTACCGGATCAACGGCGGTTATCTCGCCAGCGGCGACCAGCATCTCGACACCACCACCTTCATCGACCATGCCGAACCGGACTGCGCCAGCCACGAGCTCTACAAGGGCGTGTTGGCGGACCGGGCCCGCGGCGTGTTCCAGGGCAAGATCCTGGTCCGCCCCGACGCTCAGAAGACAGACGGCTACCAGATGAACCGGGCCCTGCTGCTGTCGCGCGATGCCGAAATCAACTCCAAGCCGGAGCTCGAGATCTACGCCGACGACGTCAAGTGCAGCCATGGCGCGACGGTCGGCGAGCTTGAGGATGACCTGCTGTTCTACCTGATGGCCCGCGGCATCCCGCGTGAGCGCGCCCGGGCGATCCTGGTCGCCGCCTATGTCGACGAGGCGATCGACGAGATCACCTGCGCGCCGGTGCAGGACGCGTTCCGGGCGGCGGCGTCGGACTGGATGCACCACCACATCGCAGGCTCGGAGGGCTGATCATGGCCGAAGCCAGCACCTTTGAAACCAATACCTACGACGTCGAGCGCTACCGGGCGGATTTCCCGATCCTGGCGACCGAGGTGCGTGGCAAGCCGCTGGTGTTTCTGGACAGTGCGGCCTCGGCCCAGAAGCCGCGCCAGGTGATCGACCGGGTGAGCGAGGTCTACGAGACCGGTTACGCCAACGTCCATCGCGGCCTGCACTACCTGAGCGAGAAGGCGACCGACGACTACGAAGGCGCGCGCGAGACCGTGCGCCGCTTCATCAATGCCGGCTCCACCGGCGAGATCGTGTTCACCCGCGGGGCGACCGAGGCCATCAACCTGGTGGCCGCGTCCTGGGGTAGGGCCAATGTCGGTGAAGGTGACGAGATCATCATCACCTATCTCGAGCACCACTCGAACATCGTGCCCTGGCAGCTGCTGCGCGACGAAAAGGGTGCCGCGCTGAAGGCGATCCCGGTGCAACCCGACGGCTCGCTCGACATGGCGGCATTCCGTGAGCTGCTGACCGACCGCACCAAGATGGTGGCGGTCGCCCATGTCTCGAACGTGCTCGGGACCATTCTGCCGGTCCGGGAGATCATCGCCGCCGCCCACGCGGTGGGGGCCAAGGTTCTGCTCGACGGCTGCCAGGCGATTCAGCACATGACGGTCGACGTGCGTGATCTCGACGTCGATTTCTACGCGTTCTCCGGACACAAGCTGTATGGCCCGTCCGGCATTGGCATCCTCTACGGCAAGGAGGCTCTGCTCGAGGCCATGCCGCCCTATCAGAGTGGCGGCGACATGATTTCGTTGGTGTCGATCGAGAAGAGCGAATGGGCGGATCTGCCGCACAAGTTCGAGGCCGGCACGCCAGCGATCGCCCAGGCCATCGGGCTCGGGGCGGCGATCGACTACGTCACCGGGATCGGCGTCGAGAACATCGCCGAGCACGAGCGCGACCTGTTGAACTACACGACCCAGCGCCTGGCCTCGGTGGACGGCCTGACGATCCTCGGCACCGCCCCCGGCAAGGTTTCGGTGGCGTCCTTCACCATGGACTGCGCCCATCCGCACGACATCTCGACCATTGTCGACCAGCAGGGGGTGGCGGTCCGTGCCGGCCATCACTGCGCCCAGCCGCTGATGGATTTCTTCGACGTCGGCTCGACCACCCGGGCGAGCTTCGGGCTGTACAACACCCGCGCCGAGGTCGACGCCCTGGTCGACGCGCTCGAAAAGGTGCGCAAGATCTTTGCCTGACGGAACGACCGCGATGAACCACGAACTCGGCCTTCATGACTTCATGCCCGGCACCGTCGGTCCCGACGGCCGCGCGCTGGCCGGGGCACCGCTGGAGAACCCGACGGGGCCGGCGTCCGAAGAGGCGGTGATCGAGGCGCTGAAGACCGTGCACGACCCGGAAATCCCGGTGAACCTGTACGACCTTGGGCTGATCTACGACATCGAGCGATTCGACGACGGCACCGTGAAAATCGAGATGACGCTGACCGCACCGGCCTGTCCGGTTGCCGGCGAGATGCCGGGCATGGTGGCTGACGCGGTCGCCAAACTGCCCGAGGTCGGCGAGGTCGAGGTCAGCCTGGTCTGGGACCCGCCCTGGACCAAGGATCGGATGAGCGAAGAAGCCCGACTGCTTCTGGATATGTTCTAAACTGTTTCCTACATCTAACGGGCGCCCCGAGCGCCTCGATGGTATAGTGTGAGAGTCATGTTCCAACCTGGCAAAGCCCCGATCACCTTGACCGACGCCGCCGCCGAGCGCGTGCGTCGGCTGGTGGACAACGCCGGCGAAGACGGCGTGATCGGCCTGCGGATCGGCGTCAAGCACGCCGGCTGTTCCGGCCTGAGCTACGTGGTCGAGTACGCCAAGGAACAGAAGAAGTTCGAGGACATGGTCGAGGACAAGGGCGTGAAGATCTTCATCGATCCGACCGCCGTCATGTTCATCCTCGGCTCGGAGATGGACTATACCGAGGACAAGATGTTCTCGGGCTTCGTCTTCAACAACCCGAACGAGACCGGCCGCTGCGGCTGCGGCGAAAGCTTCAGCGTCGCCGCGGGTTAGGGACGCACCTCCCTTTCACTTCCCGGGCCTCGCCCCGGACCTGATCCCGGGCGGGACCCAGGCGTCCGCGTGCTGGAGCGCCTCGGGATTGCTTCCGATGCCCCAGCACGCGCCCTTCCTGGGCCTCGGATCGAGTCCGGGGATACGCAGTTTGTGCTACCGCCACCAATCCACGCATTCCCGGCCCTGTCCCGGACTTGATCCGGGACGGGACCTAGACGCAGTGTTGCTGGAGCACCTCAGGTTCTGACCGAGCGTCTCAGCACGCAGCCCTCCTGGGTCCCGCCCCGGATCTAGTCCGGGGAAGGCCGGGAAGTGAGATAAGGGTTGGCGGCATTACAGCCCAATCGCGTCCGACGGGTTGCGGAAGATCGCCTCCAGCATCGGCCAGTCCTTGAGGCACGCCGCGGTCGCTTCGAACGCCTCCGGCTTCAGCCGCCCGTCCTGCCAGAGCGCCACCCCGTCGACCCGGACCGTGTGGTCGAGCAACATCCAGCAGATCTCGCCCGGCGCGTACGCGCCGCAGGTGTGGAAATGCAGGTAGCGGGGATGGGTGAACACGGTGTTCGACCAGCGGTCGGGGTCGTCGGCAACCGAAGCGGAGTAGGTGCAGGCCGGGTGGATACCGGCATGCCAGGAATGGACGAAATCGGGGTCGATCCCGAAGCCGTCGGCGACCCGGCGGTAGTGCTCTTCCACTGCTGCCACGCCGGCCGGATCGCCTTCGAAACCCCGGATCCGGCCTTTCTCGACCGTCGCGGTGATGATCCCGGGGATCGCCACGCTGGCCGGCTCGTAGGGTCGGGAGCCGGTCGGCGTCAGATAGCGGGCCAGCTTGACGGTGCCGCTGAACCCGGCGGCCAGGATCGGCTGGGGCACGCCGAGGGGAAATCGCTGCACCGTGACGTCGGCGGACTCGGCCTTGTCCTCGGCCGAGAGCCGGCCGGTCAGGTGGGAGCCGAGCGGGCAGGTGATCTCGATCTCGCCCGCGCCCAGCAAGACCCCGTTCACCGCCTCCTTCAGCGCCTTCATCGCCCCGTGCGGCGTGGTGCCGTAGGCCGAGCCCAGGCTGTCGGCGGTGCGGGCGTAGCTCATCACCGTGCGTTTGCCGTCCGGGATCTCGGAGAACCGGTCCTGGTCGCCGATCCGGGCGAAGAACAGGATGACGTCACTGCCCGCCCGGGCCTCGGCCAGATCCTGCCCGGACTCGATCCCCGGCGGACCGACCTCGATCGTCGACACCACCGCCCCCAGTGCTTCAGCCTCGCGCGCCACCGCCGCCGGCATCGCCGTGTCGTACCAGCCGTGTTCCGGGCTTTCGCAGACCATCAGCACCCGGTCGCCGGCGCGGATGCCGGCACAGTCGATCAGCAGGTTGCGCGCGCCGGTTGCCAGCGTGTCTGGGTCGATCTGCAGGTTCATCTGCGGCGCTCCGCCTGGACGGTGAGGAAGGTGAATTCGGGCGTGATCACCCTTTTGAAGCCGTGGCTGAGTTCGGCGTCGAGGCTGAGACTGTCGCCGGCCGTGAGTGTGAACTCGCGCCGGCCGTATCCGTACACCGCTTCGCCGCTGACCGCGTAGATGAAAACCACCCCGTGGCCGACATAGGTCGGCGGGCTGGCGTCCTGTTTGACGAGGGTGACCAGCCGACCCTCGAACTGCAGGTCCCGGCGGGTGTGGAAAGCGAGGTTGATGAACTCGTGGCTGTGGCCGTCGACCATGCGGGTCGAGCGCAGGCCCTCGCCGTTCTTCACATGGGTGAAGTCGGCGTGGTCGGAACTGGTCTCGCGGAACAGGCTGACCAGCGGCACGTTCAGCGCCGCACTCAGCGCGTTCAGGGTGGCGATCGAGGGCGAGACCTGGCCGTTCTCGATCCGGCTGATCATGGCCGGAGAGATGTCGGCATATTCGGCGAGTTGGCGAGCGGTGAAGCCGCGGGCCGCGCGCAGGTCCCGCAGGGCGGCACCAATCGCCTGGTCGATGCCGTCGCCGACGGCCACCTGTCCGCTGCCGCGTCTCATCGGCCGTCAGTCCTTGCGATAGGCGAAGGCCTTGCCGAACCGCCAGACCAGGTAGTCGCCGACGGTGATCGGCGCCTCGGCGGCGGCGTGGTCGGGCCCGAACACCTCGCGGGCGTCGACCACGGTCTCCGGGTCCGGGTCGAAGGCCAGCACCAGCGACAGCCGCTCGCGTCCGGAGCTGTTCACCACCCGGTGCGGCGTCGACTTGTAGGCACCCTCGGTCCAGCGGGCCAAGAGGTCGGCGACGTTGACCACCAGGGTGCCGGGGATCGGCGGCGCCTCGATCCACTCGCCGCCGGCGGTCTCGACCTGCAACCCGCCGACCGAATCCTGGCACAGCACCGTCAGCACGCCGAAATCGGTGTGCGGGCCGACCCCGAACTGCTCCTCGCCCATTTCCTCGGGCTGGGCCGGGTAGTAGACGAAGGAGGCCCGGCTCATCGGCCGGCTGGCCGTGCGCAGGAAGAAATCCGTTTCGAGGTCGAGCCCGATCGCGAAGCCCCGCATCAGGTGGTGGGCGACCGCGTGGGCGTGCTCGAAATAGGCCATGGCGGCGGCGCGCAGGCCTGGCTGGGCCGCTGGCCACCGGTTGGGCCCGCGCAGCGGATGGTCGTCCGGCGTCACGCCGTCGCCGTCCTCGAAGCCCCAGATGAAGCTCTCTTTGAGATCGGCCCGGGCGTCGTCCTGCATTTTCGCGCCGCCGCGCCCGAGCCAGCCGCGGTGGCGGTCGCTGACCCTGACGGTCTCCTTTTCCACCTCGGGGGCGCGGAAGAAGGCGTAGGCGGCCGCGCGGGCGGTTTCGATCACGTGCTCGGGGATGCCGTGGCCGCTGATGTAGATGAAGCCGAGCCCCTGGCTGGCGGCGTGCAGCTGGCGGACCACAGCTTGCGGATCGGTGCCGTCGCGCAGCGCCGTGATGTCGATCACCGGGATGACGGTGCTGTCGGTCTTCTTCGCCTGGGCGTAGGCCATGGGATCCTCTGGACGGGGGTCATTGCATATTGTGCAAAAAATTGCACCCAGTGCAATTCAACTGTCCGATGCGTAGTAGCCGACGATGTCCCCGTCGGTGGTCACCCCGAGCCCGTTCAGGCTGCGGTTGACGTAGTTGAAGTAGCAGATGATCTGGTTGGCTTCGAGGATCTCGCCGTCGTTCACGCCGGCGGCGCGCAGCGCGTCGACATCGCCCTTCTCCATCTTGCCCGGTTCCAGGGTCAGCTTGGCGGCGTATTCCAGCAGCGCCAGTTCGCCGCCGCTGAACGCGTCCTCGGGGCAGCGGGCGTGCAGCGCGGCCTCGACGGCGTCGGCCCGGGCGTCGTCACCGATCAGATGGCGGGCGTTGGCCCAGTGGTTGGCGAGCGAGTAGGGGCAGTCGTTCAGGATCGACACGTAGGAGCTGATGGTCTCCTGGAACCACATGGGAATGGTGTTGGCGTCGTCGTGCAGGACCGAGCGGTACAGCACCACATGACCGCGCATGGTGCTGGGGCGCAGTGAGTGCACGCGCATCACGTTGTCGACGGTACCGTGCGGCGTGCGGGCCAGCGCCAGCACCTCCTTCAGGGCCTCGTCCGCATCCTCGTCCGCGACCATCTTGATCCAGGCCGACATTCTGTGGCTCTCCGTCAGTTGCGCCCGTCTCAGTTCCGTTCGTCCGCCTGCATCCGCTTCTCGAGCCAGCGCACCCCGGCCGAGACGATCAGGATCAGGGCGAGGTACTCCAGCACCAGGATGGTGTAGATCTCCAGCGGCCGGTACTCGGTGACCACCAGCTCGTTTGCCCGGCGGGTCAGTTCCTGCATGCCGATCACCGACACCAGGGACGACATCTTCAGCATGTAGACCAGCTGGTTGCCGAGTGCCGGCAGAATACGCCGGATCGCCTGGGGCAGGATCACGTAGCGCATGGTGTCTCTGTCGTTCAGCGAGATCGAGTGGGCGGCCTCGTACTGGCCGCGGTTCACCGACTGGATGCCGGCGCGGAAGATCTCGGCCTGGAACGCGCTGTCCGACAGCGCGAGCGCGATCACGCCGGCCCAGAACACGCTGATCGAGATGCCGGCGAGCTGCGGCAGCCCGTAATAGACCCACAGGATCAGCACCAGGATCGGCACCGCGCGCACCAGCTCGACATAGACCCGGTTGATGCTGCGCGTGCTGCGTTTGCGCGACAGGCCGGGCAGGGCGATCAGCAGGCCGACCACGATCGAGATCAGGATCGCCGTGAACGACAAGAGCACCGTGTAGTACAGCCCGCCGGCCAGGAACTTCAGGTTCGACATCCCCGACTTGGTCGAGGGGTCGACCACGTACCAGCCCCAGTCGCCGCCGGAGCAGCCGGCGAGCAGCAGAAGAGCCGCGATGGCGAGGCTACGGCTTGATGTCATGGACCCCATACCGCGCGCCTCAGTGGTGCAGGATCTTGTCGAGGAAGTCGCGGCAGCGCGCGCTTTCCGGGGTGGTGAAGAAGGTCTCCGGCGGCGCGGTCTCGACGATCTCGCCGTGGTCCATGAACACCATGGTGTCGGCGACCCGGCGCGCGAAGCCCATCTCGTGGGTCACGCAGATCATCGTCATACCGCTGGACGCAAGCTCGGCCATCACCTCCAGCACCTCGTTGATCATCTCGGGATCCAGCGCCGAGGTTGGCTCGTCGAACAACATGATCTCCGGCTCCATGCAGAGCGAACGGGCGATCGCCACACGCTGCTGCTGGCCGCCGGAGAGCTGGCGCGGGTATTTCGCCGCCTGTTCCGGGATCCGCACCCGTTCGAGATAACCCATGGCCCGGTCCTTGGCCTCGGCAGGCGCCACGCCGCGAGCCCGCACCGGGCCAAGAGTCAGGTTCTCGAGCACGGTCAGGTGCGGGAACAGATTGAACTGCTGAAACACCATGCCGACCTTGGCCTGGATGTTGCGCAGGCTGGCCTTGCTGCTGTCGAGGGGCACGCCGTCGACGGCGATGGTGCCTTCCTCGTGCTCTTCCAGGCGGTTGATGCAGCGGATCAGGGTCGACTTGCCGGACCCGGACGGCCCGCAGACCACCACGCGCTCGCCGAGCGCCACCGACAGCGAAACCGATTTCAGCGCCTGGAAGTCGCCGAAGAACTTCGAGATCCGCTCGAACCGGATGATCTCTTTGCCGCCCTCAGGTCTCATTCCCACCTTCCCCGCTCAGAGAAGTGTGCGGGAGGAATTTATCCCCATGCAATAAGTTAATCTCTTTGCAATCCGCCCGAAGCCACGCGATCATTCCCGCTCATCAAGAACAGGGGGAGCTACCATGGGCTTCAGCAGGGCAATCGCGCGGTCAATCGGGGCGGCCGCGATCATTCTGGCGATCTCGCTGCCGGCGCAGGCGGAATCGGTTCTCAAGCAGATTTTGAGTGACGGCGTGCTGAAGGTCGGCACCACCGGTGACTGGAACCCGATGACCATGCGGGACCCGGCGACCAACAGCTATACCGGCTACGACATCGATGTCATGACCGAGCTCGCCAAGGACCTCGGCGTCGAGGTCGTGTTCGTGCCGACCGACTGGAAGACCCTGGTCAGCGGCGTGGTTTCCGGCAAGTACCACATGACCGGTTCGGCCTCGATCTCGCCGGCCCGGGCCAAGGCGGCCGGCTATTCGACCAGCTACTTCTCGCTGGCGACGGTGCCGCTGATCCTGGCCAAGAACGCCGACAAGTACAAAGACTGGGACGACCTGAACAAGCCCTCGGTGACGGTGGCGGCAACGCTGGGCACCACCCAGGAGAAGCAGGTCAAACAGTTCTTCCCCGACGCCAAACATCAGATCGTCGAAGCCCCGGCGCGCGACTTCCAGGAGGTGCTGGCCGGCCGGGCCGACGCCCACATCACCTCCAACGTCGAGGCCAACAAGCTGGTGGACAAGTACAGCCAGATGGCGATCGTCCCGGTCTCGGCCCCCAAGGCGCCGACCCCGATCGCGATGCTGCTGCCCCAGGACGATCAGGTCTGGATCAACTACGTGAACACCTGGATCGCGCTGAAGCAGGAGCGCGGCTTCTTCGACATGCTCGGCAAGAAGTGGAAGCTGCTTTGAGCTAGCTGGGTGCGGCTCGACCGCGCGACCTGGCAGGAGGTTGAGCGTTACCTGACGGAGCGCTCAACCATCCTGATCCCCGTCGGCTCGACCGAGCAGCACGGGCCGATGGGGCTGATCGGCACCGATGCGATCTGCGCCGAGCGGATCGCCGAGACGGCGGGTGAGGCGTCCGGCGTGATGGTGGCGCCGACGCTGGCCTACACGCCGGCTCCGTTCAACATGGCCTTCCCCGGCACCGTCTCGGTCTCCGAGCCGGTGTTCCGGGCGCTCGCCGAAGAGGTGGCGACATCGCTCGCCGCCCATGGCTTCCTGAAGCTCTATTTCCTGAACGGCCACGGCGCCAACCTGGCACCCCTGAAAACGCTTGAGATCTCCGGCGCGGAGATCCGCATCCGCAGCTGGTGGGACTTCGCGCCGGTCAACGCGCTGCGCCAGGAGTTCTTCGGCGCCTGGGAAGGCATGCACGCCACGCCGTCGGAGGTCGCGATCACCCAGGCGACCGACCGGGTGCTGCCGCCCGGTGATGCCGCTGAACCGCCGCGGCACCTCTCGATGGACTACATCCGCGCCCACAGCGGCGACCGCCACGGCCCGCCCGACCAGCACCGCGCCGACTTTCCCGACGGCCGGGTCGGTTCGCACTCGGCCCTGGCGAGGCCGGAGCACGGCAGCCGTTTGCTGGATGCGGCGGTGGCGGCGGTGGTGGAAGAGCTGGCGGCGTGGGGGTAGGTCCGTTGGGGCGACCTGGCGCAAGGTCGTTTTAGGCACGGGCCGCCTCTAAATCGAACCTCAACAAATGCGTATCCCGGCCCCGGATCTAATCCGGGGTTGTCCCGGACCCGATCCGGGGCGGGGATACGAGAACGAAAGACCGCAGTGCCCCAACGTGCACAGCTGGGCCTGGCTTCAGATCAGGCCGTCGCTACGGCCGGTCGCCAGGCGCGAAGGTGTGGACCACCTCACACTCGCCAAACCTCGGCCGCGTCAGCGGCGGCACGGTCATCGGCGCGCTATCCAGGTCCGGCCAACGGCTCCAGCACATCGACAGCCGGGCCGTCCCGGCTTCGGCCGCCTTCTCAAGGATCCAGAGGTGGCGTTCGCGGTGCACCGCCATATTGGGGGGGGTCATGGGAACCCGCGGATCGCCGAAACCGGCGGCCTCGATCCGGACGTCCGACGCATCGGTGCCGGCGGTCAGGAAAGGCGGAAGCACGTCGACGGGCCAGCAGCCTTCACCGGCGTAGCTTCCTTCCTTCGTGGCAGCGCAGATGAAGACTGAGGTCACGATGGTCGCGCGCTCGGGGTAGACCCGCACCAGCCAGGAAACGGCGGCGACGCCGCTGGCGCCCCGACTGAAGGGGACCGGGCCGGCATCGGCCAGCAGCTCGATCCCCGCCGGCAGTGTCTTGTTCAATCGCGGGGTGATCGGCTTGGGTTCCAGCTGGGCCGTCTGACACCCGATCAGTGTTGACCCCAGCGCCGCCCCCAGCACCGCCATGCCCAGCCACCGTCGCGCCCCATCGCGTCCTCCCGGTTCCGTCGTTCAGGGGCAACTGTAGCGTGTCATCGCGGCATAGCCGATTGCCGGGTCCCGTTGCCGCCCGATTGCCTGGGCTCCCGGGCCGCTCCTAGACTGCGGCCTCTTCAACAGCAGCCGGCGCCCGGATCATGCACGACCAGTTCACGCTCAGGCACATCGAGACCAACGGCATCACCCTACGCGTCGCGGTCGAAGGGCACGGACCGCTGATGATCCTGGTGCATGGCTGGCCCGAGCTCTGGTACTCGTGGCGCCACCAGATCAAGCCGTTGGCGCAGGCGGGATACCGCGTGGTGGCGCTGGACCAGCGCGGCTATGGCGGCAGCGACAAGCCGCACGCGGTCGAGGCCTACGACATGGCGGTCCTGATGGCCGATGTGGTCGGGCTGATCGATGCCTTCGGCGCGGACAAGGCGATCCTGGTCGGCCATGACTGGGGGGCGCCGATCGTCTGGAACACCGCCGCCCTGCACCCGGACCGTGTCGCGGCGGTCGTCGGAATGAGCGTGCCCTACCGCCGGCGCGGCCGGACCTCGCATCTGGCGTTCTGGCGCAAGGTGAACCTGTTCTACCAGCTGTACTTCCAGGACGAAGGCGTGGCCGAGGCCGAACTGGAGCGCGACATCAGAACGTCGCTGCGCAAGCTCTACTTCGCCGCCTCCGGCGACGCACCGTCGGCCGACGGCTGGTTCAATGGCGCGGCCGATGGCGGTCTGCTCCGGGCGTTCGTCGACCCGGATCCGTTCCCGGCCTGGATGTCCGACGCGGATTTCGACTACCTCGTCTCGAATTTCGAAGCCGGTGGCTTTCGCGGACCCCTGAACCGCTACCGAAACCAGGAGCGCGATTTCGAGGTCCTGCCGGAGATGGGCGTCGCCCTGGTGACCCAGCCGAGCGCCTTCATCGCCGGGTCGCAGGATTTCGTGCGGCGGTTCGTGCCGAACCTGGACGCCTACGAAGACGTCTCGAGCCTGTGCACTGACTTCCGCGGCAAAACCATCGTCGACGGCGTCGGCCATTGGGTGCAGCAGGAAGCGCCGGGCGCGGTCAACGCCGCCCTATTGGCCTTTCTGGAGTCCCTGGCGTAGCGCGTTGGTCTTCGTCAGGATCTCTGCCATGCACCGACTCCTCAGTCCGTTGGATCGGCTGAGTGTTGGTCGAAGTGCCGGTAAGAGTCTTGTGGGAGCGCAAGCTCGCGGGTGAAACCCAGGCGGTGTCCCCCGATCCGATTGCGTCGTAAGACAGGCCGATTGCAAGGAGGATTGGCGTGAAGAAGAACATCCTGATCGTCGGCGGGACGTCGGGTGTCGGCAAAGAACTTGCGGCCCACTACATTGCCGACGGACACCGTGTCTGCGTCACCGGGCGCAAGAACCGGAATCTGGACGGGGCAACCTTCCAGGAACTCTGCATCACCGGCGACACCACACGATTGGCCACCGATCTGGATCGCGTCATCGCGGGGTTCTCCAACGTCAACACGCTGGTCTATTCCGCAGGGTACCTGCAACGGGGGCACATCGACAGCCTCAGTGACGACGGCCTTCAGAACATGGTCAATGTCGGCCTGTTGGCGCCGATGATGTTGGTTCAGCGTCTCAAGAAGGTATCGGTGTCACCGCTCAAGGTGATGCTCATCACCTCGAGCTCGCAATACACGCCCCGGGAATTGGAGCCGGCCTACTGCGCCACCAAGTCCGGGCTCGGCATGCTCGGGGCATCGCTGGTTCGCAACGACGGAATCGGCAAGGTGCTCGTCGCCGCACCATCCGGCATGAAGACCGCCTTCTGGGAGGGGACAGAAGAGGACACCGAGACGATGTTGGACCCCGGCTGGGTCGCCGAGCAGATCGTGGATCTGTCCAGCGGCGTCTTCAAATACCGATATGCGAAGATCCTGCGCAATCCGGCGTGTGTCGAGATCGTCGAGTGTCTGGACAACGAGCTGAGGGACATCCGGGTGTAGATCGGATCACGTTGTGACGGAAACACTGTGGTTTCCATCACAACGTGTGAATCCGATCTAAATCATAGAGTCAGAGCAGATTCACCGGTCAGATGGGCCACCGAAAGCGATTCCATCTTACACGGATCTGCTCTAGTCCGGCCCGAGACCCGCGCCGGTTCAATCAGGCGACCATCGACGACTTGGTGAGCGCCGACAGACGGTCCGGATCGATCACGGTGATCCGTTTGCGGCCGCTTCGGGTGATGTTCTCCCGCTCCCAGCTGCTCAACAGCCGGCTGACGGTGTGCAGGGTCGTCGCGGTCAGTTCCGACAGGTCCTTGCGGCTGATGGGGAAGTCGATCTCGACCCCGTCCTCGACCGGTCGCCCGCTATCCTTCACCAGACGGAGCACCGCGTTGGCAACCCGTTGTTCGACATGCAGCGTCGCCAGCTCGACCAGCCGGTCGTTCATCTCACCCATCCGCTCGCCGACCGTCTTGTAGGTTTCCGTCGCAAAGCCGTCGTACTTCGCCTTGAAGTCATCGAAAACGTCGGTCGGCCAAGAGAGGGCGATCGATTCCGTGGCGGTCATGGCGGTCGCCGGATAGGTGGTTCGGCCCAGGGCCCGGGCGATGCCGAACAGCTGTCCGGCCGGAATGTGGAGTGCGATCACCTGGTCGCCGTTCTTGGTGATGCGGATCACCCGGATGTAGCCGTCCAGCAGCATGTAAAAGTGCTCGGCCGGCATGCCCTCTTCGAACACCGCGACCCCGGCGTCGAACCGCGACGATGTCGCCTGATCGAGAATCTCCCGGATCTCTGCCGTGCTGAGCCGCATGAACGGGGGAACGTGGCTCAGCAGGCTTTCATCCAATCGCGGCAACGAACCCCGTGATGTCATCGCTCTGCCCCGGTCGCGACCGGTTGCTTTCCTCCGGTCGAAATATGTGCAGCCCCAGATCCTACAGTGCCGAGGCGGCGGGTGTCCTCTTCGGAACGCCGAAACAGATGAGGGGCAATGTCGGGATCCGCCTGCGTCGCGGGGTAGGGTCAGAGCACCGCGTCGGGTGTCACCCGGTGCGCTACGTTGGGGGCGCGACCAACCGCGGGCGCAGCATCTTCGGGCCGTAGAGCGCGGCGAAGCCGGCGAAGGCCGCGATCCAGAGCAGGGCCGACGCGGCAAGGAAAGCCAGCGTGAAATCCGGCAGCGCGTCGGCGACCAGGCGCAAGGCGACCGACGCGAACATCGCGAGATAGATCAGCGTGGTTCCCGTCCCGGCGGTCAACGGATGGCCGGTGTGTCCGAGAACCGCGCGGGTCATCACAGCCAGGGTCATGACCCCGATGGCGCCCGCCATCCAGACATGCTGGGCGGCGGCGCTAAGGGTGGGGGCGGCGAACAGGATGGCCGCACCCAGGGCCAACGCCCCGAGGGGCACGAAAGCGAAGGCGGCGTGGAGAACCCAGACCAGCGGCTCCCGGCCGGTCGCGAGGCCGCGCCAGCGCATAAGTCTCACGCCCTGCAGAACCCCCGCAAGGAGCAGCAGACTGCCCGTTGCGAACCGATCAGGGAACAGCACCCAGCCGACAAGGGCGGCGAGCAGCGACAGCACCGCGGCCTTGTCGAAGCCCTGCATGGGCGGCGGCGGCAGGGAGGTGGAGTCCTGTTTGACCAGCCAGTTCCGCGTGAAGGACGGGATAATCCGCCCGCCGATCACCGCGATCATCATGATGGCGGCCGCCAGTCCGAGGCGCAGTCCGTATCCCTCGGCGGCGGGGCCACCGGCGGCGGCTTCGGCATGAAACAGCGCGTTGGCCGAGGCGAAGACGACGAGCAGGGCCAGGACGATCAGGTTGCGCCAGTTCCGCCCCACCAGGATCTCTCTCGCGAGATAGCCGATCAGCGCGACCGGCAGAAGGAGATCGGTCGCCGCGGTGACCAGCGCCGGAAGGTTCTGGGAGGTTGCGAGCGCGACCCGGCCGAGGGCCCAGAACAGGCTAAGCTCGGCCAGCGGCCAGCCGGTCAGCGGCCGGCGCCCGGTCCAGGTCGGGACGGCGGTCAGCAGAAAGCCCGCCAATACGGCGCCGAGATAGCCGAAGAGGAGCTCGTGTGCATGCCAGGCGATGGGGTCCAGATGGGTCGGCAGGCGCGCGCGGCCCGACAGCATCAGCATCCAGAGCCCCATCGCAATTGCTGCCCACAGAGCCGCGATCAGGAAAAACGGCCGGAAGCCGAAACTCAGGAGTGCCGGGACCTGCCAAGCGCGCACGCGCGCCATCGTGCCGCGATCTGCCACTCTGTTTGCAAACGCAGGAACCATGCGATGCGCCCGCGACCTTTCTCGCTTTTCCGCTGCGCCCAGAGCCCTCGGCGGTCCATGGGCCGGCGCGGTCGGCCAAGCTTAGCGGCCGGTTCGCCCGGAACGTTGAGGGGGAGCAAACTTCAACCGACCCCAGGTCCTGCGGCGGCCGCGCGGGGGCGCTTGCACACCGGCCCCCGCCCATGCTCGAACTGGGCTCCGCCACAGTCCCGGACAGGAGCCGCCATGCCCCCCGCCAACCCTCGATCCGCGTCCGACCCCAACGAAGCCGCCTTCGTCGACTGGGCCCGGGGCCAGGCGGTGTCGCTGTCGATCCCGCGGACCGACGAGGATTACGCCGATCTCGCTTTCATCGGCGATGTGATCGGGACCAAGCGCGTGGTCGCGGTCGGCGAGAGCGCCCATTACCTGTTCGAGTGGAACCGCTGGCGCTCCCGGCTGTTCAAGTACCTGGCGCTGGAGCACGGGTTCAGCGTCTTCGTGCTGGAATCCGCCCTGGTCGAGGGCCGGATCGTGCACGACTACGTCAACGGCGCCGAGGCCGACTGGGACGACCTGGCGCTGGCCATCAACAACGTCTGGGGCGTGTGGGCCGAGATCAACGACCTGATCCGCTGGATGCGGGACTGGAACGCCGATCCGGCGCGGCCGCGCAAGCTGCGGTTCTACGGTATGGACGGCACCGGCGGCTGGGCCCATGCCCGCCACCCCTACATCGCCCTCCTGGCTTTCGCGCGGCGCGCCGATCCGGCCCTTGCCGAGGATCTGGCCCGGGAGTTCGAGGACGCGGTGGAGGAGGTGACGTTCGGGGCCAGGGCCGGGGTTCCGCCGGAGCGGTTCCGTGCCCTGATCGCCGCCGCAAACCTGCTGGTCAGCCGGATCGAGCAGGAACGCGTTGCCTACAGTGCCGCGACCTCGGCCGAGGACCATGCCTGGGCGCTGCGGGCGGCGCAGATCCTGCGTGACGTGTTCCAGGCGATCGCCCAGTGCGACCCGGATTTCGCGATCGGCTTCCGGCCATACTGGAATGTGCGCGACGTTTCGATGACCGAGTCCCTGAACTGGGTGCGCGAGCACGAGGGGATGGATGCCGGCATCGTGGTCGGCGCTCACAACACCCACCTGCAGACCTACCCGGTGCGCGAGGCCCGGGCGACCTCCATGGGCTCCTACTTCGCCGGGCGGTTCGGGCGGGACGACATCCTCTATATCGGCGCCGCGAGCGACCGCTCGCTCAAGGGTGAGCCGCCGCGCGCCGACAGCAACCAGGCGGCCTATGCCAAGGTCGGGCCGGACTGTTTCTTCCTGGACCTGCGGGCCGCCCCGGAGTCCGGCCCGGTCGCTGACTGGCTGGCGGTCGAACGGCCGGACCGCTCGAACCTGCGCTACCAGCCGGTCTGCGCGGGGCCGGCCTGGGACTGCCTGCTGTTCCACCGCACGCTGACCACCGGCACGGTCGAGCGGCCGGGCTACCTGCACAGCCCGCCGTCCGATGCCCCTGGGGGCCTCGAGGAATTCGAAGGCCGCTACACCATCCTCGGCTTCCTGGCGGCGGAGAACACGCTCGATGTGTTCTACAAGGACGGCACCCTGTTCACCGACGGCCAGGACGACACCAGCGGCGAGGTGTTCCCACCGTATCGTGCCGCCCTGCATTTCTGCGAAGACGGCCGGTTCCGCTGGGACGTCTGGCCTTCAATCATCGCCTTCGGTCATGAGGGTGAGCGGATCACCGTGTCGGTCGAAACCGCCGGCGGGTCGCTGTATCACGGCGAACGGGTTGGACCGCCGGTCGAGGAGCGCTAGCGGAGCGGTGTCCCGGGTCTCGCGATGCTCGCCCGGGATGACGACAAAGAGCCCGTCATCCCGGTTCAATCATCAGATAGGGACCGGGGCCTCGTTGACGTGAGGGTGGATTCCCACTAGGCGGGGAGACCGTCGCTCCACACCAGCGCAAGGGCAGCAATCGCGAACGCCACTGGCAGGCCGACTTCGAGCGCGACATAACGGGTGCGGGCAGCGACTACCCGCGCCATGGTCTGCTCGTAATCCTTGCTCATTGCCAGCACGTCCGGCCCCGGGTTGCGCACCGTATGCTCGTATATCAGTTCGGTGACCCCGTTGGCTGCCTGAATCCAGCTCCGGATGTGTCGGCGGTGCAGGTCTCGCGCCCGTTGTTTTAGGGCACGGTCACCTTGCATCAGCTCCAGGTGACGGAGCGACGGTTGATGGCTGTCCGACGCCTCGGCGGGCTGGAGGGTTGCGAGTTCTTCGCGGAGCGGCGCTTTCTCGAGTTCCAGATCGAACATCTTGGCGTTGAACCTGGCGACGTCCGCATCCAGTTCGGCGCTGATGGTCTCGACGAAGTCGCTCTTCGACTCAATGGATTCCGACAGATCCGGCCAGAGTTTTCGGGTCTGTTCGAGGTCAATTCGCCCAACAGCCATAGGATCGCGTGTGATCGACGGCTTGGAGTCGTAGACGGCGAAGACCGCGTTGTTGGTTGCCTCGTACTCCGACCAGATCCGGTTGTGGAGCCGGGCCCAGAATTCCTCCTCGACTTTCCGCTTCACCATCAGGAAGTTGATGTAATCCTTGATCGACTGGGTGCTCTCGGCGGCGACGGCGTTCGTAAGTCGGTTTCGCTGCCTGTCGACGCGATAGCCGAGCAGGAAGATCGCCGCGATAATTGTTATGAAGCCGGTGAGGAGGATCTTCGTCGGGCCATCGACCGGAAGGGACAACAGTGTTTCGGGCAAGGTCGGCAGGCTGAACAGGTGGACGATGGCGAAGATCAGTGACGCATACAGCAGCATCGACTGGTAGCGCAGCACACTGGCGCTAAGAAACGGCGCCGTGAGCCGTTCAATATGGGAATTCAGATCGCCAATCAGCGCTTGGAACTTGCGGACGTCCGACATGGTGTCGTTGCCGCAGATGTGAGGAAACTGCTCCTGGAATCGGGCAAGCAGCGCGGCGTTGCGCTCGGTGGTCTCACTACTGGTGAACGGAACCGGCACCCGCATCAGCGGCCGCGGCCGTCGATCGTGCTGCGGCGGGTCGTCCAGTCCAGCCACTGCTTGTTCCGGGTCACGCAGGCGCTGTGGTCGGCGGAGCCGTAGCGCAACCCCTTGGAATGGCAGCGGTTGCTGAAATAGCCGTCGGCGCCGCCGCAGGCGGCAAGGAACAGAAGGCTTCCAAGGGCAAGAAGTCTCAGCATGGCCTGTCGGTCTCAGTGTCGGTTGGGGCGATCATAGCGACCGGCGGGCGACAGTCGAGTGCCATCGGGGCCCCGGCCGTCGCTCCGCTCCGCCGGGGTGACGTATAAGAGAACGTCATCCCGGGCGAACCCGCACCTCGATGCGGGTGAGGCCCGGGACCTACCGTGATCTCACGGTTCCGGCGGCAGAACGTCGACCCATTGGCTGCAGCCGACAAGGTGGGTGACCTCGGCGTTCGCGGCATCGAACAGCGGCAGCAGAACGCCACGGGCGGCCCGTGGGCAATTGTTATTGTTTATGTACTTCAGACTGTAGAACGTCGGGCTCTGGTTGCGGACGGCGAACTGAAAGGCCTGTTCTACCTGACGGACATCGGGGTTCTGGCGCTTCAGGGTACTCATCCTCATGCCTTTCAGGCTGACGCCGTACTCCTGAACATGGGCGCCGCCGAAGAGGCGCCATTCGAAGTCTTCGCCGCCATCGAGAACATCAATGATCACAACATGTGGGAGTAATTCGGATCCGATCTCTAAAGGGTCCAGAAATTCGCGCTGCGCGTGATGTTGTGTTCGGATCTCGTCCCAGTAAGCGAGTATCTTGAACGACTTGTCGAAACCCTCGTTGGACTGCGCGAATTCAACGTCGACGAGTATGGTCTCGTCTTTCAGCATTCTTCTGTGCTCCAGACCCTTCCAAGCCCACAGTCTGAATCTGATCGAGCAGGAAATCCAGTGTTGCCCGAGATGACGGGGCAACAACTGTCATCCCGGTTCAATCGCCAGATTGAGACCGGGACCCCGCGACCACCCTCAATACAGCACCGTCCACGGGCAGCCCGGGCTGGCGCGGCAGAGCTCCCGCGCTGCCCACAGCGCGCCGCCGATCCCGACCAGGACAAGGATCAGGATCATCAGATCGCGCATCAGAGAGGTCCAGCGGCGCTTGCCCATCAGCGATAAAGGCGCAGGCCGGCGATGGCGAGGTCGGCCTCGAAGGCCCGGCCGATCGCCACCAGCCCGATCCGGCGCAGGCGCGAGAGGTCGAGCGGGGCATCGATGCGGTGGGGCTGGAAACCGTCAAACGGCAGACGCACGGTCTGCCAGATATCGGTGGCGGTAAAGGTCTGGCGATAGGATTGCCACGGGCGGGTGACGTCGTCGGTGCGGAGATGCAGGCCGTAGATTTCGCCGTTGCCGCGCATGTCGAGCTCTATGCCCTGCCAGGTTCGCGCGTCGATCGACGACCCGTCGGGCGCCAGGTTGAGCGCGATCTGCACGAAGCCGCCGTTGTTCTCAAGACTGACCGTACCGCGCAGGCGGACGGCTAGGCGCCCGTCGACGGTCTCGCGAGTCATGGTGCCGGTCGAGCGGCCGCCCATCACCCGGTCGGCGATGAACTCCCAGTCGCTGCCGATGCTGGCCCGGGGTGCGGGATGGCTGAGATCGTCGATGACGGGGCTGGAGGTGGCCATGGCGGAGCCTATGCACAGAAAAACACTGGCGGCGAGGCCCAGGAGTTGATGTCGTGGAGCCGGCATTGCCCGATCGTACTATCGTCAGACCCGCCGCGGGGAGGGGCTCTACATCCGTCATCCCGGTTCGATCGCCAGATCGAGGCCGGGACCTCGAAAGGCTATGTGACGGTCCGTGGTTCCGGCCGTCACTTCGCTCCGCCGGGATGACGGTGGAGGCGGATCATTTCCATGCGTCTGGCGGACATGCTGGCGGCCGCCGGCATGTGGGCTCCGAGCTTTCGATCTAGCTCTTAGTGATGGTCTTGATCTTCGCGCGCCGCCGGTTGGATCGTCGGGCGATCTCGGCATCCTGTTCCTGAAGCGCCGCGCGCGCCAGATCCAGTTGGGTGTCGCCGAACGACTCATCGAGGCGGTCATTCTCGACCCGCCGGTTGGACGTGATCGTGCCGTCCTCGTAGGTGACCGTGAAGGTGGTGAAGGCTGCGGCCTTGCCCTTCGGTCTGTTGCGCGCCATCGGCTTCCTCTTGCGTGTTCAGTCCGTGATTTCGGTCTCGACCGGTTTCACGGAGTCCGACCTGGGCCATGTGAATTCCTTGGCCGTGGGGTCATAGGTGTCGGTCAGGAAGGCGGCTGCGGCGGTTTGGGGATCGGGCGTCTGGTCACGTCGCGGTCTCAGGTCGCGTCGGACTCATCGTTGTCGCTCGACGTTTCGGAGCCGCCCGCGGCCTTGTCCCGGGCTTCCTGCTTCGCGGCCGCGCGTTTGGCCTTCTTTTCCGCCTTTAGGCGCTCGCGCTCTTTGCGCTCGAAGCTGTAGTTGGGCTGACGTGCCATGGCCTCTGGTTCCGTTGGACGGTCCGAGTCAGCTTGCCCTCTCGGGGAAAGCGGACCGGCAACCGCCTCCGGCCGGGCCGGGGGCGGTTGTTGCGCGTTCAGTCGATCAGCGACAAGTTCTCGGCGGCGGACTTGCCGTTGCGCTGGGGCTCAAGGTCGTACGAGACCTTCTGGCCTTCATTCAGCGTGTGCAGACCGGCGCGTTCGACGGCCGAAATGTGAACGAACGCATCAGCGCCGCCGTCCTCCGGCTGAATGAACCCGAAACCCTTGGTCGAGTTGAACCACTTGACAGTACCTTTGGCCATGGAAGCTTCCTCCAACAGGCGTTGCGTATCCGAACGGCATGGCATTTGCCGTCGCGGGCGAGACAGCGATTACATTGTCAGGGGATAGCTAAACTAAGCGGCGTACCGGTATGCCAGGTAGCACCAAACGATGTATCACGTGAGCGTTGATACAGGCATCGCAACCGAATAGTCAATGAAACCGGTCCGCCTGGCCGCCAGGAGGCCTTCCGTACCACCAGACCAATAGGCATGGGTGCAGCGACGCGGTATGACAGCGTCCGTTCCTGTTCCGTGACCCAGTTGGACCCGACCATGTACGAAACCATGACCCGCGCCGCCGACCGCCCCGGCACTCGTGGCGGCAACCGGACCGTCGATCTGCGCAGCGATACGGTCACTCAGCCGACCCCCGCCATGCGCGAGGCCATGGCCCGGGCCGAGGTCGGCGACGACGTTTACGGCGAGGACCCGACGATCATCGCGCTCGAGCAGAAGGTCGCCGGCATCATGGGCAAGGAGGCTGCCGTTTTCGTCTCGTCGGGCACCCAGAGCAACCTGCTCGGCGTGCTCGCCCACTGCCAGCGCGGCGAGGAATACCTGATCGGCGACAGCTACCACGTGTTCCGCTCCGAGGCGCTCGGTACCTCGGTGCTGGGCGGGGTGGCATCGTTCCCCTTGCGCACCGACGACCGGGGCGGGCTCGACCCCGACGCGGTGGTCGGCGCCATCAAGCCCGACGACTCCCACTGCCCGATCACCCGGCTGCTGTGCCTCGAGAACACGGTCTCGGGCCGGGTCCAGGACCAGGGCCGGATCGAGGCCCTGGCCGACGCCGCCCACGACCGCGGTCTGGCGGTGCATCTGGACGGGGCGCGGCTGATGAACGCCGCGGTCAAGCAGGGGCGTACGCCGGCCGATCTGACGGCGAAGATCGACTCGGTTTCGCTCTGCCTGTCCAAGGGCCTTGGCGCACCGGTCGGCTCGGTGTTGAGCGGGCCCGAGGATCTGATCCGCCGGGCCCGGCGGATGCGCAAGATGCTGGGCGGTGGCATGCGCCAGGCCGGCGTGCTGGCCGCCGCCGGGGTGCACGCGCTGGATCACCATGTCGACCGGTTGGCCGATGATCACGCCAACGCGAAGCGCCTGGCCGAAGGCCTGGCCGCGATCGGGCGGCTGACCGTCGATCTCGATGCGGTGGACACCAACATGCTGTTCATCCAACCGGAGCCCGGCGACCACGACGCCCTGCACGCCCATCTGGCGGAGAACGGCATCGTGCTGTCGGGGCAGAAGCCGAAGATCCGCGTCGTCACCCATCTCGACGTGACGGCCGAGGATGTCGAGCGGATCGTCGAGACCGTCGCGTCATTTTATGCGACGAGAGGCTGATTCACCGATCAGACCGATGTGCCAAGTCCGGGGGTCAGGTCACGACACCCTGATCGGATCAGGCTCTTACAGTCGCTGAACGGAACCGTTCGCTCGCCGAACCCGGCGTTCTGACTATATAGGGGAGTCCACGCGCTCCCGGAGGATGAATGGTCGCGCCGACAACCGACGAGCGGTCCGACGTCAAGGCCGACTGGAACACCATCAAGACCCTGCTGCCCTATCTCTGGCCGGCCGGACAGGTTGGAATCCGCCTGCGGGTGGTGGCGGCGATCGCGTGCCTGGTGATGGCCAAGGTCGCCACCGTCTACGTGCCGGTGTTGTACGGCCGCGCCGTCGATCTGATCTCGGACGAGGCTGGGTTCGCCTTCACCGCCCTGGTCGGTCTGGTGGTCGGCTACGGCATCGTGCGGGTCGCCCAGCAGGCGTTCGGCGAGATGCGGGAGTTCTTCTTCGCCCGGGTCGCCCAGCGCGCCATCCGGACCGTGGCGCTGAAGACCTTCCGGCACCTGCATGCGCTGTCCCTGCGCTTCCACCTGGACCGCCAGACCGGCGGGCTATCTCGGGTGATCGAGCGTGGCGTGAAGGGCATCGAGTTCCTGCTGTCCTTCATGCTGTTCAACATCCTGCCGACCCTGATCGAGATCACCCTGGTCTGCGGCATCCTCTGGGTGATGTTCGACTTCTGGTTCGCCGCGGTGACCTTCACGTCGGTCGGCGGCTACATCGTTTTCACCATGGTGGTGACCGAGTGGCGCCTGAAATTCCGTCGGCGCATGAACGAGCAGGACCAGACAGCCAACAGCCGCGCCATCGACAGCCTGCTGAACTTCGAGACCGTGAAGTATTTCGGCAACGAGGAGCACGAGGCCTCGCGCTATGACCGCTCGCTCCGGCGCTACGAGAACGCCGCCGTCGCGTCCCGCACCTCGCTGTCGCTGCTGAACATCGGCCAGGGGTTCATCATCGCCATCGGATTGACCGCGGTAATGATCATGGCCGGCGACGGTGTGCGCGACGGGCGGATGACCGTTGGCGACTTCGTGCTGGTCAACACCTACCTGATGCAGCTCTACCTGCCGCTCAACTTTCTCGGTTTTGTCTACCGCGAGATGAAGCAGTCGCTCACCGACATGGAGGCGATGTTCCGGCTGATCGCCGTCGACCGCGAGATCGCCGACGCGCCGGGGGCGGGGCCGCTCGCCGAAGGACCGGGCCGGGTCGAGTTCCAGGATGTGGAGTTCGCCTACCGTCCCGACCGGCCGATCCTCAAGGGCATCTCGTTCACCGTTGAGCCCGGCCAGACTGTGGCGGTGGTCGGGCCGAGCGGGGCCGGCAAGTCGACCCTGTCGCGGCTGCTGTTCCGGTTCTACGACGTGACGGCCGGGCGGATCCGGATCGACGGCGAGGACCTGCGCGATGTCACCCAGGCCAGCGTGCGCGCATCCCTTGGCATCGTTCCCCAGGACACCGTGCTGTTCAACGACACGGTCTACTACAACATCGCCTACGGTCATCCGGCGGCGACCCCCAGCGAGGTCGAGGCCGCCGCCCGCCACGCCAGCATCCACGACTTCATCATGAGCCTGCCGGATGGCTACCAGACCTCGGTCGGAGAGCGCGGCCTGAAACTGTCGGGCGGTGAGAAGCAGCGGGTCGCGATCGCCCGCACCATCCTGAAGAACCCGCGGATCTACCTGTTCGACGAGGCCACCTCCGCACTCGACAGTCATACCGAACAGGCGATCCAAGACAGCCTGCGCGAGCTGTCCCGCGACCGCACAACCATCGTCATCGCCCACCGGCTGTCGACCGTGGTGGATGCCGACCGGATCCTGGTGCTGCAGCAGGGACAGATCGTCGAGCAGGGCCGCCACGCCGACCTGATCGCCCAGAACGGGGTCTATGCCGGCATGTGGCGTCGCCAGCAGGAATCCCGGGATGCAGACGATGCGCCGCCGGCAGATGCCACCCCGGCGCTGGCGGGCGAGTAAGGAACGTTCCGGGGCTCGCGTCCCGGGCCGTTTCGGGCCATACCTAGACCTGATCTGAATGCGAGGCGGAGAGGTCCGACATGGCGAAGCGCGCGGCAAAAAGCGGCAGTGATGCGGAACGGCTGGAGATGCTCCAGGCGCTGGAGCGCAAGGTGCTCTGGCACGCCATGTGGACGATTCACAACGCCAACCACGTCCGTGACAGCCGCGACGGGCTGAAGGTCGGCGGCCACCAGGCGTCCTGCGCGTCGGTCGCGACCCTGATGACCGCGCTGTATTTCGACGTCCTGCGCGCCCATGACCGGGTCGCGGTCAAGCCGCACGCCAGCCCGATCTTCCACGCGATCCAGTACATGATGGGTCGGCAGTCGCTGGACGCGCTGCAGCGCTTCCGGGCCTATGGCGGGGCCCAGTCTTACCCGTCGCGCACCAAGGATGCCGACGAGGTCGACTTCTCCACCGGCTCGGTCGGGCTCGGGGTGGCGATGACCCTGTTTTCGTCGATGGTTCAGGACTACGTGCAACTGCACAACCTGGTCCAGGATCCGGAGCGCGCGGCCGAGGGACCGGGGCGCATGGTGGCGCTTGTCGGCGATGCCGAGCTCGACGAGGGCAACGTCTACGAGGCCATGCTCGAGGGCTGGAAATACGACGTCCGGAACCTGTGGTGGATCATCGACTACAATCGCCAGAGCCTCGACGGCGTCGTTTCCGACGGGCTGTTCCAGAAGATCCGCCAGTTCTTCGGCACGGTCGACTGGGAAGTCGTCATGCTGAAATACGGCAAGCGTCTGGAGCGGGTGTTCGCTCAGCCCGGAGGCGACAGCCTCCGCCAGTGGATCGATGACTGCCCGAACGATCTCTATTCGGCGATGACCTTCAAGGGCGGGGCCGGTGAGCCGGGCGTGTGGCGCGAGCACCTCAAGAAGGACCTGCGCGGGGTCAAGGGCATCAAGGCGATCCTCGACGATCACGACGACGTCGGCCTGCACCGGCTGATGACCAATCTCGCCGGTCAGGACATGGAGGCTGTGCTCGAGGCGTTCCACGGCGTCAACGACGACCGCCCGCGCTGCTTCATCGCCTACACCGTCAAGGGCTACAACACGCCGCTGGCCGGCCATAAGGACAACCATGCCGGCCTGATGACGCCGGACCAGATGGCCGCCTTCAAGGCAGAGCACGGCATCGAAGATGGCGAGGAGTGGGAGCCGTTCGCCAAGGCCGGGATCGAAGAAGGCCGGCTGCGCAACCACGTCCAGGGCGTGGCTTTCAACGCGCCCGGCTCGAGGGTGCATGACAGTGCCAAGGTCGAGCTGCCGGCCTACCTGCCGCTGCGCTCCCAGAAGACCCTGTCGACCCAGCAGGCTTTCGGCTCGGTCCTGCACGAGCTGTCGCGCGGCAACTCCGCCCTGGCGTCGCGCATCGTGACGACCTCACCGGACGTCACGGTCTCGACCAATCTCGGGGCCTGGGTCAACCAGCGCGGTATCTTCTCGCTGGACGTGCGCAACGACGTGTTCCGCCAGGAACAGGTGGCGTCGGCCCAGAAATGGATGCGCCACGGCGGCGGCCAGCACCTGGAACTCGGAATCGCCGAGAACAACCTGTTCATCCTGCTGGCGGCCCTCGGCCTGTCAGGGCCGCTGTTCGGCACCCGGCTGCTGCCGGTCGGCACGCTCTACGACCCGTTCATCGCCCGTGGCCTCGATGCCCTGAACTACGCCTGCTACCAGGATGCCCGCTTCATGGTGGTGGCGACCCCGTCGGGGGTGACCCTGGCGCCCGAGGGCGGCGCCCACCAGTCGGTGTCGACGCCGCTGATCGGCCTCGGCCAGCCCGGCCTGACCGGGTTCGAACCGGCCTATGCCGACGAGCTGGCGGTGATCCTGCGCTGGGGTTTCGAGCACATGCAGGCCGAAGACGGCGGCTCGGTCTATCTGCGCCTCTCGACCCGCGGCATCGACCAGCCCGAACGCGAGCTCGACGACGCGATGGCCGCCGACATCCTCGCCGGCGCCTACTGGCAGCACGCCCCGGCCGCCGGCGCCGACCTGGCGTTGGTCTACAGCGGCGCGGTGGCGCCGGAGGTGCTGACGGCGGCCGAGGAGATGGCCGAGGACATGCCGGGCCTCGGCATCCTGGCGGTGCCGTCGGTCGACCGGCTGTACCACGACTGGCAGGGGCGGCTGCGCGGCACCAATGGCCACGGGCCCGGGTCGAGCCATATCGAGAAACTGCTGGCCCCGCTGGCGCCGAACGCAGCACTCGTGACCGTCCAGGACGGCCACCCGGCGGCCCTCTCGTGGATCGGGGCGGCGACCGGGCGGCGGGTCTATCCGCTCGGCATCACCGGCTTCGGGCAATCCGGCGACATTCTGGACGTCTACGCCCATTACGGCATCGACACCGCCGCCATCGTCGACATGGCGGCGACCGCAAGCCTCGCCGGTATCGCGCGCTAGATCGGATCATGTTTTGACGGAAACACTCTGGTTTCCGACAAAACATGTGAAACCGATCTAAATCGTAGAGTTGGAACAGATTCACCGGCCAGATGGATCGCCATGAGCGATCCCATCTGACGCGGATCTGCTCTAGCGTGAGAGATCAGAGCGGCGCTTCGGCGATCGGGCCCTGGCGCATCAGTTCCTCGCCGTTCAGTTCGGCGAGCCGGCGCTCGACTTTCTCGCGGCCTTTGACGACCGAGATGATCTCGCCGGTATGGGTGTCGCTGATCCGCCAGGTGTCGGCATCCATCAGCGGGGCGGCCTTGTAGCGCGGAGGTAGATGGGCCATGGCGTCCTCCCTCTTGGGGTTCAGGTTCGCAACAGGCTATCGGATTCACGTGGTCATACTTTGCGATCGGTCAAGCATTGGGCTGTTCTGTTCATCTTCAATCACTTCCCGGCCTTGCGCCGGGACCCAGAGGCACACGCGCTGGAGAGCAGGAGATCGCGTCCCACCGTCTCGGCTGCTCCCACCCTAGGCCCCGCCCCGGATTAAATCCGAGGGCAAGGCCGGGGAGTACAGATGAAGGGAGGATGGGTTTCAGGTTCGGGGTCCGAAAACCCGCCCGTCGATCACCACCAGGCCGAGGGCGATCAGGGCCATGCCGGCGAATTGGCGAAGGGTCACGGTCTCGCCCAGGATCGCCACGCCGAGCACGATGGCGCTGACCGGCACCAGCAGGGTCACCAGGGAGACGTTGGTCGCCCCCGCACTGGCCAGGATCCGGAAGAACAGGATGTAGGCGAGCGAGGTGCTGAGCACCGCCAGCGCGATGACCGAGGCGATGACCCATGGGCTGGGCACGGCCAGGGTCCAAGGCATGTCGATCACCAGCGCAATGGGGAGGACCAGCAGCGACGAGCCGGTCAGCTGGCCGGTGGCGGTCAGCATCGGTGGATCGTCGCGGAACCGCCGGCCGAACACGCTGGCAAACCCGTAGGAGATGGTGGCCCCGACCACGGCGAGCTGGGCGATCAGGGGGGCATCCAGGCCTTCCAGGGCGGCCGGTCCGACCATCACCGCCAGCCCCGCGAACCCGACGACCACACCCAGTGCCTTGCGCGCCGGCAGCGGTTCGACCCCGGTGCCACGGGCGATCACCGCCGACCAGAACGGGGTCATGCCGTTGATCACGGCGGCGAGCCCGGCGCCGATCTCGATCTGGCCGAAGAAGATCAGGCCGAACGGGACCAGGTTGTTCAGCGCCCCCATGGCGAGATAGTCGCCCCAGCGCCCCAGGCTTGGCGCGAAGCGGATTCCGCGGCTGCGCAGGACAACGTGCAGGGCGAGCGCGGCGATCGCGACCCGGGCCAGCACCAGGGTCAACGGCGGGATCTCCGCCACCGCCACCTTGCCGAAGAAGAACGAGCCGCCCCACAGGATCGACAGCGCGATCAGCAGCAGCCAGTCGGTGGCGGTCATGCGCGTGTCGGGTGCCATGGCGGTCTCCAGGTCATTTGGCGTCGCGACGATAAGGCAGGCCGCAACCGGGCGCTCTCCGGTTCTTGCGATTGCTGTTGCGCTTCAATTGAACGGGACCGAACCGCGTCCTACGCTCCGGAAAACCCTTGGACCGGGAGGAGACCATGCGGATCGGCGTGCCGAAGGAGATCAAGAACCACGAATACCGGGTCGGCCTGGTGCCGGCCAGCGTGCGCGAACTTGTGGCGCACGGCCACGAGGTGGTTGTCGAGACCCATGCCGGCTACGGCATCGGCCTCGACGACGACCGTTACGAGGCGGCGGGCGCGACCATTCTGGAAAGCGCCGACGCGGTGTTCGAAACGGCGGACATGATCGTGAAGGTCAAAGAACCCCAGGCCGTGGAGATTGCCAAACTGCGGAAGGGGCAGATCCTGTTCACCTACCTGCACCTCGCCCCGGACGAACCCCAGACCAAGGGCCTCGTCGAGAGCGGGAGCATAGCCATCGCCTACGAGACGGTGACCGACGCCCATGGCCGACTGCCGCTCCTGTCGCCGATGAGCGAGGTCGCCGGGCGCATGGCGATCCAGGCCGGTGCGCACTGTCTGGAGAAAGCGCAAGGCGGCAACGGCATGCTGCTCGGCGGCGTGCCGGGGGTGGCCGCCGGCTCAGTCGTCGTCCTCGGCGGTGGGGTGGTCGGGACCAACGCGGCGCGCATGGCCATGGGGCTGGAGGCCAAGGTCACCGTGCTCGACAAGTCCCTGCACCGGCTGTTCGAACTCGACATGCAGTTCGGGCCGACCCTGAACACCATCTTCTCGACCGTCGATGCGGTCGAGGAATACGTCATGCAGGCCGATCTCGTCGTCGGTGCGGTCCTGGTGCCGGGGGCCGCCGCGCCCAAGCTGGTGACCGCCGACATGGTCAGACAGATGAAGCGGGGCGCGGTGCTGGTCGACGTGGCGATCGACCAGGGCGGCTGTTTCGAGACTTCGCGGCCGACCACCCATGCCGACCCGACCTACATCGTCGACGACGTCGTGCACTACTGCGTCGCCAACATGCCCGGCGGGGTGGCGCGGACCTCGACCTTCGCGCTCAACAACGCGACCCTGCCGTTCACGCTGGCGCTCGCCGACAAGGGCTGGCGCCAGGCGCTGTACGACGACCGCCACCTGCGCGACGGGCTCAATGTCCATGAGGGGCGGGTGACCTACAAGGCGGTCGCCGACGCCCACGGTCTGGACTACACGCCGGCCGAGGAAGCGCTCAAACTCTAAGGGGTTCACTCAGTCCCCTTCACATGCCAACCGGCGCTGAGGTCGATGTGGCGCACGGAACAGGTGTCGATCAGGTCTTCGTAGCCCGGTGGCAGGAAGGATACCTGCCAGTCGGCGCCGAACCGGTCCTTCACCGCCGCCAGATCCCGCCAGATCGAGGCGAAGATGACGGTGTCGCCGTCGCTCTCCACCTCATGGCCGAAGAAGTAGCCTTCGTTTCCAGGCTCGCCGCGGACGACCTCGGCGGAGGTCGTTGCGAACTTCGCCAGCAGGGTTTCCGCGCATCCGGGTTTCGCCTGCACTTCGAACAGCCGCAGGATCGGCCCTTGAGTGTCGCTGCTGTGTGCCATGTTTCTCCTCCGCGGGTCTGGGCGTCGCTGTAACTTCGGTCGCTGCGGATCATTGTGCTCCCAGTTGGCCGGCGACACATGTGTCAGCCGCGCGCGACACAAATTCACACCAGGAGCCTTGTTAATGCTGCGTTTGATTGTCCTGGGTTTCACCCATGGGGCGACGCTGCTGGCCGGCATCGCGCTCGGCATCTACCTGCTGCCGATCCTGACCGCCCCGGCCTCCATCGACCGGGCGGAACTGGCGGCCAGTGCCGAAGGGGCGGTCTACAGCACTGAATTCACCCGCGACCTCGCGGGCAGCGATTTCCTGCATTGGGGCGAAGGCCGGGTGAGCCTCACGCTGGACAGGATCGTCCATGAAGGGACGCTGGCGCCAGGTCCGGACTACAAGCTCTACCTGGTCCCGGGCTTTGTCGAAGACGAAGCGCAGTTCCTGGCCGTCAAGGACCAGGCGCGGGTGATCGGCGATGTGAAGACCTTTGACGGCTTCGCGCTCGACCTGCCGGAAGGTGTCAGCCTCGACGCCTACACCACGGTGCTGGTCTGGTGCGAATCCTTCGGCGAGTTCATCACGGCGGCAGCCTACAGGTAGGACGCTAGTGTGATGATTCCGAAGTTCAGTGTATCTCACACACTGAACTTCGGAAGCTGAATCACACTAGTATCAATAAGTTAGTGTGCCGATTCACGAGAAGTTCGTGCCAACGAACTTCTCGATCGGGACACTAGCTCCGCAGCCGATCGAGCCAGTCCAGACCCTCGGCGACCCATTTCGCCGGGATCGAGTGGCCGCGCTCGTGCAGGCACAGTTCGATCGCCCGGCCGCTGTCGCAGCCGGTCCAGACCTCACAGCGCAGGCGCTTGTGGTCACTGCCGGCCACGGGCGGGGCCGCGCACTGGTTGAGGCGCCGGTACAGGGTCAGACCGTCCGGGATCGGCATCGAGTTGTAGATCCCGACCTCGTCGAAGGCGACGACCCGGTCCTTGAGCCCGTGGATGTGGCGCAGGTTGACCGCTCCTGAGGGGCAGTCGCGGGGCGTGGAATGCCAGAAGCCGCCGGCGATCGGCGCGTAGCCCTCGAACAGGTCCCCAGTGTAGCAGGCGACGTTCCAGACCATCGACGCGCCCCGCGAGAACCCCGAGGCGAGCGTGCGGTCCGGGTCGATCGGCCAGCGGGCCTCGACATCGGCCATTACCGCTCGAATGAAGGCGGCTTCGTCGCGCCCGCCTTCCGCCCGGCCGTCGCCGATCTGCCGCCAGTAGCCGTTTGGCGCGTAGGGCGAGACGAACAGCGCGTCGCGGCGATGGGCGCCGTTCACCATGGCGCGGTTGCGGACCGTGCCCTCGGGTGAGCCGTTCCAGCCGTGGAAGTAGACGATCAGGCCGAGCGGAGCGGAGCCGTCCCAGCCCGGCGGCGGCTCGGCCATGTAGTAGCCGCCCTCGACCGTGCAACGCCGTCCGTCGCCGCAGCTGTCTTCCGCCGCCGCCGGCCCGGTAAGGGCGGTGAGCAAGCCGGCGAGCGCCAGCAGAGATCCCTGAAACCGATTCATGTGCCTGCCGTCCGATCGATCGCGGTGCCTGACCGCCGCCAAGAGCGCCGCGACCGCCGGCCGAATGCAAACAACAGATGCGTGAGGCCGGCTGGGTCCGGTCTAGTGTGGCGATCCGAACGGATGAGTCCCATCCGTTCGGATCGCCCCACCAGGTTATTGAGTATGTGGGCTGATTCACGAAACGTTTGGGTGCCAGACGTTTCGATCAGACCACTACCGGATGATGACGCAGCTGCAGGGGGCGGCGTGGGCGACCTTGTGGGAGACGCTGCCCAGCAGGAGGCCCTGCAGATCACCGAGCCCGCGGCTGCCGATCACGATCATGTCGGCGCTCTTTGCCCGGGCGGCGTAGACGATCAGGCTCGCCGGGTCCCCGATCTCGTTGACCGTCTCGATGTCCTGCACACCCTTGTCAATGGCCTGACCCTCGGCGATCCGCAGGATTTCCCGCGACGCCTGCGCCATCATGTCGGCCTCGGTGATGTGCTGATGTTCGATCTTCTCGAAATGCTCCAGATCCTTCGGCACGAGGTGGGATCCGACATGGCGCTGGGCGTGCATGAGGACCAGTTTGGCCCGGCCCTGGTTGGCGAGATCACAGGCGAAATCGAGTGCCTTCTTGGCGGACTCCGATCCGTCGGTGGGGTGCAGAATGACGTTCACGTCCATGCGTCCTCTCCCTCTATCGCGGGTCCGCGCCGATCGGCGCGGGGTTTCGATTAAGGGTAGGGCGGTGCCGCCGGGTTCGATTTGACAACGCTCAAATCGTGGCCGGGAACCTTCCCGACCTGAACGGGCCGATCAGCCGTTGGAGGCCAGCTTGTCGGCGATCACCCGGACATCTTCGACGGCCAGGCAGTTCGGGAAGGTGTCCAGCAGCGAGTCCTGGCGGCGGATGGCTTCCGGCACGCAGGGGTCGTAGCGCACCACGCCGGCGAGCTTCGGGCTCTTGCTGAGCAGGCCCTCGCAGGCCATGCGGAGCGCGTTGTAGGTGATGATCCCGGCCTGCCGGCTGTCCGCCGAATTGACGACGATCCGCACGTCCCGGTGCCCGTCGCCGCCGATCAGCCAGCGCAGGCTCGCATAGGCGTCACACAGGGCCGTCGGCTCGGGATTGACCAGCAGGAAGACGGTATGGGCCCGTTCGACCATATGGCGGACGATCCGACCCATGCCGGCGCCCAGGTCCATGATGATGTGATGGTAGCGTGTCGCACTCTCGGTCAGATCCGATCCCAGGGCGTCCAGTTGATCGGCCGCCAGCGGGTGTTGCCAGCCGGTCCCGGACCGCCCGGCTACGATATCCAGATCCTCGGTTCCGAACGGCACCGCCACATAAGCCAAACGTGCCCCACGCTCGACGACGTCGCCGATGTCGGTGCGCGGGCTCAGACCGAGTTGAACGTCCACATTGGCCAGCCGCAGATCGGCGTCGACCAGCAGTGTCCTGTTTTTCATCAGGGCCAGGGTCTGGCTCAACGCGATCGAGAACCAGGTGCGGCCGATTCCGCCCTTGCCGGAGAACACGGCGACGATCTGTCCGTTCTCGCCGGTGACGTCCTGAATGTGGGGATACGCGTCGGGGACGACGGGTGAAGGCGGGCTGGCGCCTGAGTCGTTCGCGGAGGACTTTCGGTGGCCCGTGTCGCAGAGCACTGCCGACCGGGCACCGTCGATGCGGTGCTGTCTCATTGGCATTTTGCCATCCTCGGTAGGTTTTCTACCCGACGGCTATTAGTTCTCAAAAACTGGCACCTCGCTTGTGAAAAATTCTCAACGAAAAAACAGCTCAAGTACGTCAAATCAGAGCCTCTCTTGGTTAACGAATGATTAGCCAAGTCGAGCATGCGCCGTTGAATTCTAATGAATTCAATGCGCGGCAAATTTTAGGTGATTCTCTTGTAATTCCGAAACCGGACGATTCCCGGCGTCAGGCCTGGCCCCATTCGGATCGGGCTATGGCCCCCAAAGCGCCGGCTGGCGCCAGGACTCCGGGACCGAGAGCCGGCCGTGCAGGGGCGGGTCCGCATCATCGAGGACGATGGATTGCCAGGCCCCGGCCCATTCGGGGGGCAGGGGGTATGGCGGCTCGACATCCCGGTCCGGTACGAATCCGAAGCGGCTGTAGTAGGCCGGGTCGCCGAGCACCAGAGCCCGGGCGACACCGGCGGACGCCAGCCGCCGCAACCCGGCGCGGACCAGAGTACTGCCGATCCCTTGCCGCTGGTGGGCGGGCGCGACGGCAAGCGGCGCCAGAAGATCGACCCTCACAGCCTGTCCTTCGATCCGGCAGGGCGTGAAGGCGACGTGGCCGACCACAACGCCGCCGACCTCGGCGACAAGCGACAGGACCGGTGGTTCCTCCTGCAGCAGGGTTCGGACCAGGGGCAACAGATCTTCGTTGGGAAATGCCGCCGGGTAGAGGGCTTCCAGATCCGGCAGATCGGCCGGGGTGCTGTCGCGGGTCTCAATCCTGTCGATCACGGCAATGTCCTGATGATCTGTCTAAAGCCCCAGCCAGTCCTTCGCCTTCGCCCAGCCCATTGCGGCCATGAGCGTTGGCGTGCGGAGCGGCCCGCCCGGAAACGGCAGGTGGCGGATCCGCTCGAACAGGGCGAGGCGGCTGTCATCGCCACACAGCGCTTCGGCGATGAGTTTGCCGGCGAGCCCCGTCAGGGCCACGCCCTGGCCGGAAAAACCCTGGGCGTGATACCGCCGGGCGTCCTGGCGGCCGATATCCGGGACCCGGTTGACCGTGATGCCGATCAGTCCGCCCCAGAGGTGATCGATCGCAGCGCCCTCGAGGTCCGGAAACACCCGGGCGATCTTCCGACCCATCCAGCGGTCGAGTCCGACCGGCGTGGTCGCTGAATAGCTGGCTCCGGCACCGAACAGCAGGCGACGCTCGCCGTCGGGGCCGGCGACCAGGCGGAAGTAGTCGAGGGCGGTGTTGCAGTCGGCGACGGCGACGTCCTGGGGGAACAGCCGATCGGCGACGGCGGGGGCCAGCGGTGCCGTGACGGCGACGAAGGAGGCCACCGGCATGACCTTGCTCCGCAAGGCGGGTTGCAGGCGCCCGAGATAGGCGTTGCCGCAGAACACCAGGCGGTCGGCGCGAACGGTGCCGCCAGGAGTTCGAACCGCTGTGCCGTCGATGGCGGTGGCCGGGCTGTTCTCGAACAGCCGGGCCCCGGCGGTCTCGGCGGCGGCGGCCAGGCCGAACAGGTAGCGCAGCGGATGGATCTGTCCGCTTTCCGGATCGACCAGGCCACCGACGTAGCGGTCGGTGGCGAGGACGGTGGCGAGGTCGGGCCGATCGACCAGATGCGGCGCGGTGTAGCCGTAGCGCGCCCAGGTCTCGGCTGTCGTCCTTAGCCCGGCAAGTTGACGGGGGTTCAGGGCGGCATGCAGATAGCCGAACCGCAGGTCGGCATCGATGTGATGGCGGTGCACCCGGTCGCCGACATCGTCGATCGCCTCGCGGGCCAGCGACCAGGCGTCGCGCGCGCCGTCACGGCCGAGCGCCCGTTCGAAGACGGTGATATCGGCGCTGAACCCCAGGACGATCTGGCCGCCGTTGCGTCCCGACGCCCCGTAGCCAAGGGTCTCGACGTCGATGAGCACCACGTCCAGGCCCCGTTCGGCGCAGTGCAGGGCTGTTGAGACCCCGGCGAGGCCGCCGCCGATGACGCAGACATCGGCCGTGATGTCACCCGCGACCCGGGAGCGGCGTGGGGCGTCGGCGGTCGCGTGATACCAGGTCAGCGGGGCGGGCACGCACGGGCTCCGAAGGTCAGACGGTCTTCAGGTACCACTGCCATTCGAGCGGCGTGACTTCGCTCTCGAAATCCCGGCGCTCGCTCTCCTTGACGGCATGGAAGACCCGACGGAAATCGGCGCCGAGCCAGTCGGCGATGAAGCTGCTGACGAGGAATCCGTCGAGTGCCTCCGCCCAGGTTTTCGGCACGCTCGGATCCTGGGACTCGTACGCGTTCCCGTCCACCGGGGGTGGCGGGACAGCCTCGGTTTCGATGCCGTGCAGCATGGCGGCCAGCATTGCAGCGGTCGCGAGATACGGGTTGGCATCGGCGCCGGCCACCCGATGCTCGATCCTGAGCGCATCAGGTGAGCCGGCGGGGATGCGAAACGCACAGGTTCGGTTGTTGTACCCCCAGCAGGCCGACAGAGGCACATAGGCCTCAGGGCGGATCCGGCGGTAGGCGTTGGCGGTCGGCGCGAAGATCGCCATGCAGTCGTTCATTGTGCTGCACAGCCCGCCGACCGCCTGGCGCAACGTCGCCGACCCGTGGTCCGGGTCGTCTGGGTCGGCGAAGATGTTTTTGCCGTCGCGATCCAGAACGCTGGCGTGAATGTGCAGCCCATTGCCGGTCTCGTCCCCGAAAGGCTTTGCCATGAAGGTGGCGTTCATGCCGTGTGCCCGCGCCACGCCCTTTACCGCCCGCTTCAGCATCACGGCGTGATCCGCCGCCATCACCGGATCGTCGACATGGGTCAGATTGATCTCGAACTGGCCGGGTGCGTACTCGGCCGAGGCGGCCATGGCAGGGATTCCCTGGACCCGGCAGGCATTGGCGACATCGTCGAGCACCGCTTCGAAATCGTCCAACTCGTCGAGCCCGTAGACCTGGGTGGTGGACTGCCGCGACCCGGTCACCGGAGAGATCGCCGGGCTCGGCGGCTGGTGTGCCTCGCGGGTCCGGTCGATCAGGTAGAACTCGAGCTCCAGCGCGACCACCGGGCGCAGGCCGCGTGCCGCGAACCGGTCGGCGACTTTGCGCAGCACCGCCCGCGGATCGGCGAAGAACGGTGTGCCGTCCGGTTCGGTCATCGACAACAGGACCTGCGCCGAAGGCCGTGCCGTCCAGGGCACCGGGGTCAGCGACCCGGCGACAGGCCAGCACGGGTAGTCGGCGTCACCAAGTTCCCAGACCAGCCCGCTGGCGGCGACGGAATCGCCGGTGACGTCGGTGCCGAAGACGGAGGCCGGGAACGCCGCCCCTTCCCGGAATACGGAGGCCAGCTGATCGCGCCCGATCCGCTTGCCGCGCACCACGCCCGACAGATCGGGCAGCAGGACGTCAATCGTTGCGACTTCCGGATGGTCCGACAGGAATGCGTCGGCGATGTCTGCGGTCGGGCAGTTGGCAGGTCGGTCGGCGGGCATGAAAACGGCCACTGAAGTGATCGTCGCTCATATCACGCCGCATCGGGCCCTGTCCCGCAGCGTCTTTCGGCGACATCCGGCCGTGTCTGCGGTGCCCCGAGGATGGGGCAGGAGCGCAGCGTTGCCGATTACCGGCCGGTTCTGCCATCATCCGCCCTCCATTCCTGCGAGGCCATCCATGACAATCGATCTCGAAGCCTGGATCCGGGACCATCGGATCACGGAGGTGGAGTGTCTCGTCTCGGATCTGTCCGGCATCGCCCGAGGCAAGATCCTTCCGGCCCAGAAGTTTCTGCGGGCGATCCGCGAACAGGATCTTCGGTTGCCGGAGTCGATCTTCGGCCAGACCGTCACCGGCGACTACATCGAGGAGATCCATCTCGATCCGAGAGCCAGCGACGTATTCCTGCGGCCGGTCGCCGAGACCGTGCGCATGGTGCCCTGGTATCGGGAACCGACCGCCCAGGTCATCCACGACGCGGTCTATTTCGACGGCACACCGGTCGACATCGCGGCCCGGGCTGTTCTGCAGCGTGTCCTGAACCTCTACGCCGAGCGGGGTTGGCAGCCGGTCATGGCGCCCGAGCTCGAGTTCTTCCTGGTCAAGGTGAACGAAGACCCCGACTACCCGCTGGAACCGCCGGTCGGGCGGTCCGGACGGCCGGAAACCGCGCGCCAGGCTTACGGGATCGACGCGGTCAACGAGTTCGATCCGCTGTTCGAGGACATCTACGACTATTGCGAGGCCCAGGAGATCGACGTCGACACGCTGATCCACGAGAGCGGCGCCGCGCAGATGGAGATCAACTTCAACCACGGCGACGCGATGGCACTCGCCGATCAGACCTTCCTGTTCAAGCGCACGGTTCGCCAGGCCGCCCTCGACCACAAGGTCTACGCGACCTTCATGGCCAAGCCGATGCAATACGAACCGGGCAGTTCCATGCACATCCACCTTTCGGTGGTCGACCGGGACACCGGCCGGAACCTGTTCGCCGATGCCGATGGCGCGAACTCGCCGTTCTTCCTCAACTTCATCGCCGGTCTGCAGAAATACGTCTCGGCCGCGATGCCACTGTTCGCGCCCTATGTGAACTCCTATCGGCGGCTGGTTCCGGATTCCGACGCGCCGGTTAACGCCCATTGGGGCCTGGATAATCGGACGACGGGATTTCGGGTGCCGATCTCGGGGCCGCAGGCGCGCCGGGTGGAGAACCGGGTGCCCGGCGCGGACGCCAACCCGTATCTGGCGGTCGCCGCATCGCTTGCCTGCGGCTATCTGGGGATCGTCGAGGGGCTGGAACCGTCAAAGCCGGTGGAAGGCAGTGCCTACAATCTGGCCGCCAACCTGCCGCGCCATCTGGAGGACGCGCTGTTGCGGCTCAACCGGTCTAAACCGATGCGTGACATCCTCGGACAGCGTTTCGTCAATGTGCTGTCGCAGGTGAAGGCCGAGGAGTCGAAGGCCTATCAGCAGGTGATCAGCGCATGGGAGCGCGAGTTCCTGCTGTTGAACGTCTGATCGGCGCGTCCCGTCAGGCGGCCGTGCGGTCTTCTTCGGCTTTCAGCGCCATCACGGCGCGGGTGGTTTCGTCGGCGATCGCACGGACCTTGTCCATGGCGTCGACGTAACTGGTTGCGAGTCCCGCCTCGAGCGCGGTGCTGAGCAGCAGATCGAGCGCGTGGTCGCTGAGGTTCTCTTCCTGGTGAAGCATGATGTCCCCCGTCACAGTATCCGGCGCCCCGCGCCAGCCTGTTCATATTGAGCGCGGACTATGAATGAACGGTTAATGGTCGGGCCGTCGGCAGCGCGTCGACGGTCCGGCTAACCGGGCTGAAGAGGTTCGGGTTTCGGGGCTATAGTCCCTGCCTCGCGCACCGCGTTCCACCGACCTGCATGGACAAAGCGATGGCAACCGACATCGACCTGATCGATACCGCCGCCTACCAGACACTCGATGCCGCCCACCACTGGCATCCCTTCACCGACACCAAGGAATTGCGCGGTGAGGGCAGCCGCGTGATCGTGCGGGCGGAAGGCTGCACGCTCTGGGACTCCGACGGTAACGAGTTTCTCGACGGCATGGCCGGGCTGTGGTGCGTCAACGTCGGCTACGGTCGCCGGGAACTGGCAGAGGCCGCGTTCGGCCAGATGACGGTGCTGCCGTACTACAACACCTTCTTCAAGACCACGACGGCACCCGCGGCCGAACTGGCGGCCAAGCTGGTCGCCCTGACTCCCGATGGACTGAACCACGCGTTCTTCGCCAACTCCGGGTCGGAGGCGAACGACACGATCGTGCGGATGGTCCGGCATTTCTGGCAACTGCGTGGCAAGCCGAACAAGAAGACGATCATCAGCCGCGAATTCGCCTATCACGGATCAACCATGGTTTCGGCCAGTCTCGGCGGCATGGCGGCCATGCACGGGCAAGTGGACCTGCCATTGCCGGGCTTTGACCACATCCGCCCGCCATACTTCGTGCGCGACGGTGGCAACATGTCGCCGACCGAATTCGGGGTCGCGGCCGCGCAGGCGCTGGAGGAACGGATCGGCGAACTCGGGGCCGACACCATCGCCGCCTTCATCGCCGAGCCGATCCAGGGAGCGGGCGGTGTCATCATCCCGCCGGAGAGCTATTTCCCGGAGATCCAGCGGATCTGCCGGGCCCACGATATCCTGTTCATCGTCGACGAAGTGATCTGCGGCTTCGGGCGCACGGGCAACTGGTTCGCCTGCCAGACCTTCGAGCTTGAACCGGACATGATGACGCTGGCCAAGGGCCTGTCCTCAGGCTACCTGCCGATCTCCGCCGTCATGGTCGGGGACCGGGTCGCCGAAACCCTGATCGAGAAGGGCGGCGAGTTCTTTCACGGGTTCACTTATTCCGGACACCCGGTCGCCTGCGCCGTGGCCCTGGAGAACATCGCCATTCTCGAGCGTGAACGGCTGGTGGAGCGGGTGCGCGATGATGTCGGACCTTACCTGCAGGACGGTTTACGGTCGCTCGCCGATCATCCGCTGGTCGGCGAAGTGCGCGGCGTCGGTCTGATCGGTGCCATTGAGTTGGTCAAGGACAAGACAGGTCCGGAATTCTTCGAGCCGGTCGGAGAGGTCGGAACGATCTGCCGCGATCACTGCTTCCGGAACGGTCTGGTGATGCGGGCGGTTCGCGATGCGATGGTCGTCTCTCCGCCGTTGGTGATCACCCGTGAAGAGATCGACCGGTTGATCGCGATCGCCCGCCGGTGCCTGGATCTGACTTTGGCAGACCTTTGATTTCAGGGGCTTTCCACCATACCAACCAATAGTAACTCCCTGATCGCTTTGGAGCGCTGGGAATCCCGGCTGGTACTTGTTTAAAATTCCATTAATCGCCATATTTCTCTATCGAGGAGGACGACTAATGGCGATCGCAGCGCCAGTCACAGCCCAACCGCTCTCGTCGCTTTCGACGAGACCAGCCGAGGCCGGCCCGGTCCCCTTGGGGGTTCGGGGAGCGATCTCGCTCGGTTCGGGGCTGCGTGCGGGCGTCGTTCTTGCCGAGAATGTCGAACGGATTGCCGCCGAGTTGGGCGAGGCGCGGACCGCCGCTGCGGATGCGGCACGCGAAGCGGCCCGGGCCGAAGCCGAGCTTGAGCGGCTGGAGGCGGAGGATCAGAGGCTGGCGGCGGATCAGGTTGCGGCCGATTTCCAGCAGCCCGGGTCTTCGGCAAACGCCTCTGAATTCCGCGTCGACGACGAGGAGGCCGCCCGGCAGATCGCCGAGGCCCAGGAGGCGGGCGAGAACGGGGCCGCCACACAGCGCGGGACTTTCGTCGATTTCGCCGTCTAGGCGATCGCGAGCGATGCCGGTTTTCGCACGCCGGTGTGACCTGATCTCATGAAACTGATCATCGGCGGGAAATGGTCCAGCACCTGGACCATGCGGGCGTGGTTGGCTTGTCGGCTGTCAGGCCTGGCCTTCGAGACCGAGACCCTGTTTCTGTTGCGTCCTGACAGCAAGGCCAAACTCGCTGCGATCTCGCCAACGGGCCGGATCCCCGTCCTGATCGTGGAGGACACACGGATAACCGACACCTGGGCGATCGCTGAGTACCTGTGGGAACGCTGTCCCCAGTCGGACATCTGGCCGTCCGACCGAATGGCGAGGGCGGCTGCCCGCATGGTGGCTGCCGAGATGCATGCCCATTTTGCGGACCTGCGCGCGGCACTGCCGATGAACCTCGTGAAGCAATGGCCGATCGCCGACGCCGTGCCGTCCAACGTGAAGCTGCTGGATCGGCCCGGCGTGCGGGATCAGCTGGCGCGGGTCGAGCAGATCTGGCGCGATACAAGGGCCCGCTGGTCGGACGGAGAACCCTATCTCTTTGGCGACCGGTTCACGTTCGCCGATGCGATGTACGCGCCGATGGCCAGTCGGCTGCGGACCTATTCCGTCCCCGTGGCCGACGATACTCAGGCGTATGTCGAGGCGTGTCTCGCCCATCCGCTGGTCGCGGAGTGGATTGCCGGCGCCCGCGACCAGGCCCGCGAGATCGGCTGGGAAGCGGTGGCGGCCTGGCCCTGATCGCGACCGGCCTTCGGAGCAGCTCCAGGCAGGGTGGCTCGGACCGGCTCAGTCGGGGAGATCCAGGTTGTTGGCGTGGGCTTTTCCCAGAAAGTCGAGGATCTCGGCGCGCTTTCGCTCGAGTTCGTCGGCCTCAAAGGGACCGTCCTTCAACCAGCCCCGCATCCGTTCGATCACCCTCTCCAGGCCTTCGTCCTTGAGCATGTAGTCGTCCGCACCGGCCTGGAAGCTGGCGATCAGGTTGCCCGGTTTGCGGTCGCTGGTCGCGATGATGATGGGGATTGTCGTACTGATCTCGCGCCGCACGGCATCGACGAACCCCACCCCGGCATTGTCGTCGAACACACCGGGTTCGACGAACACTCCCAGATCGGCCACGCAGAGGTCGAAGGGCGCGCGCTCCATGGTCCGAAGCGCTTCGTCGACATCGGTGAAATTGGTGACCCTGCCGAGAACACCATCGACCGCGCCGCGAAACAGCATGGTCTGGATCAGATCGTCCTCAAGCAGCAGGATCTCCCGCTCCCGGACGGCCGCATTGCTCATGCAGCAGATGTAGCGGTTTCGATCAGCTGGTCCAGTTGTTCAGGGCCCTGTCGATCGACGCCCGGTACGCATGGGTATCGGCGTCGGAGAGGGTGTGGCCGTCCCGCAGCGCGTCATGCTGCTGACGGCTCAACGTGCTGAGCTCGATCAGACCAAGATTGCCGGCGATCGAGATCACCTTATGCAGGGCCTGGCGCCGGGCCGTGTCGTCTGTGGCCGGGGCCGTGATCTCAACCCCGAAGGCTTCGAGCTGGGTCCGGGATTCCTGAACCACGTCCGACAATGTCTCGGCGGGCAGCATGGTCGAGAGCTGGGCGAAACGCTCGTCGTCGAAGACCGGTTCCGCCGGCGGGTCGACGGGTCTCCAGTCGTCGTTCGCGCTGCCGAGGACGCCGGCTTTGACCAGGGCTTCCAGAAGCGCCTTTCTGTCGACCGGTTTGGTCAGGTATCCGTTCATGCCGGCGTTCAGGCAGGTCTGAAGGTCGTTGCGCGTGGCGTGCGCCGTCAGCGCGATTACCGGGACGGTGCGAACGTGATCGGGCATCTCCGGCGCGCGCATCGCCCGGGTGGCCTCGAGACCGTTCATGCGGGGCATCTCGATGTCCATGATCACGGCATCGAAAGGACGTTCCTTGACCGCTGCGATGGCTGTATCGCCGTCGTCGACGGTGGCAACCCGGCAACCCGCACCTTCCAGCATCGCCTTGGCGATGTCGGCGTTGATCGCGATATCGTCGACCACGAGAATGTCGCAATTCGCTTCTGTCGGTATCGGCACCGTCTGTCCGTCGCTGGCCTCCGGGCCAGCTTCAAGAGTCTCGACAACGACGGGCAGGTCAATCCACACCGTCGTCCCGGTGTCTGGTTCCGAATGCATCGTGACGTCACCACCCATCGCGTCGACCACCGATTTGACAATGGTCAGGCCGAGGCCGGTACCCGGGGCAGCCATCGTCTGGAACCGCTCGAATGGTTCAAAGGCCTTCTCGGTCTGGTCGCTGGCGATCCCCTGGCCGGTATCCTGAATTGAAATCGTGAGCCGGTCGTCGCGAACCACCGAGGTGATCGTGATCGATCCCTGATCGGTAAACTTGACGGCGTTCGACAGAATGTTGGCGAGCACCTGCTGCAGGCGCATGCCGTCGATCGTCACGGCGATGCCGGCAAGCTGGCTGGTGTTGCAGGACACCTTCAGACCCTTCAGGTCGGCGTCCCGGCGCACCAGGTCGATGGCGCCGCTCATGGTCTTGGCCAGGTCGGTCGGTTGCGGGATCGTCGTCAGCTTGCCCGACTGAATGCTCGAGAACTGTAGGATGTCGTCAATCAGGTGAAGCAGAGCGTCGGCCGCGCTGGAGAGCCGCTTGAGCCGGTCGCTTTGCGTCGCCGAGAGTGTGTTGTCATCCAGCAGTTTCGCGTAGCCGAGCACGGCGTTCAAAGGCGTGCGCAGTTCATGGCTCATCGTCGAGGTGAAGCGGGTGCGCACGCCGAGCGCGCGTTTGGCGGCCGCTTCGCTTTCCTGCAGCGCCTCGATCATCGACTGCCGGCGCATCTCGACTTCGATCACCGCGGCGAAGATCGCGGTACCCGCGACATTGCTCACCAGCAGGATCGGCACGACCGAGCCGATAAGGGCCAAGGCCATATCGATTGACGGCAACAGGAAGAGGGCGGGAATTGACATCAGCGTCGCGACGGCGCTGAACCCGATCAACGGCAGAAAGCGCCACTGCCGACCGAGGCGCCGCGCGCCGTACCAAGCCGCGATGCTGAAAAGCCCAAAAAGGGCGAGAGCCGCAACCCCGGGCGCCATGCCCGCGCCGCCGATCGAGATTCGCATGAGGATCGGCGGGATCGTGGCCAGGATCGCGGCGACGGGTCCACCGATGATCCCGGACAGCAGGACCGGGGCGCCGCGGGCATCGAAGATAAAGCCGGGTTCAAGCTCGATCGGCACCAGCATGACTGTTGCCGAGGCCCCACCCAGGGCGAGGCCGAGCAGGACCGAGCGCATCTGCTCCGACCAACCGTCTTTGATTCGGGGCAGAGCCAGGTAGATCAGCGCCGGAATCGCCAACAGCGCGATGTTCTCTAGGAGCGGCAGGACAAAGGACATTGACGGGCTTCGGTCTGTTGTCTGCCCAGTCGTATACGCCACGAATGGTTAACACAGTATTAGAGACGCATTCAAGCTATCCAACGGTTGCAGGCGCGGTCGAGCACAAGGGATTGCATCACTGCTGAGCGATCGCGATCGCGTCGCCATTGACACCCCCAGCGACAGCACCTTGAATCGCCAGACCGTTTTGCACCTGCGAACGGTGTGGTGGCGAGACAGGGGGCTGCTATGACCAATCGAGTTCTGTCCGGCGTGTCGCGCCGGTCGTTTCTGGCCGGCACCGGCGCGGTGGCCGCCGGGCTGACGTTTTCGCGCGGCGGCGCCTTCGCGGCCGAAGACAAGGCCGTGAACTTCTACAACTGGGACACTTATATCGGTGAGACGACGCTGGACGACTTCAAGTCGGCGACCGGCGTCGAGGTCACCATGGACCTGTTCGCCGACAACGCGGAACTCTTCGCCAAGCTGAAGGGCGGCAATCCCGGCTATGACGTGATCGTTCCTTCGAACGACTACGTCGAGCGCATGGTGGCCGCGAACATGCTGACCAAGCTCGATCACGCGAAGATCCCGAACATCGCCAACATCGACCCCGCCTTCATGAACCCGGCCCATGATCCGGGGCGGGTCTACTCGCTGCCCTATATGTGGGGGACGATCGGGATCGGCTATCGCAAGAGCCGGGTCGACGGTGTGCCGGACAGCTGGCAGTGGCTGTATGACAGCGACAAGTACGCCGGCAAGATCGCACTGCTCGCGGAACCGACGACAGTGCTGCAGATCGCCTGCAAGTATCTCGGCTACCCGCTCAACGAGAGCGATCCGGCGAAGCTGGAGCAGGCCGCCGAGATGATCATCCGTCAGAAGCCGAACATCCGTGTCTTTGCCGAAGACAACGGCCAGGATCTTCTGTTGTCGGGCGAGGTCGATCTGACCATGGAATGGAACGGCGACATGCTCCAGGTGATGGAAGAGGATGACGACCTGTCCTACGTGGTCCCGAAAGAAGGCGGACTGCTGTGGGAGGACACCCTGGCGATTCCGGTCGGCGCGCCGCACCCGAACAATGCGCACGCCTTCATCAACTACGTTCTGGATGCCGAGGCCGGGGCCGCAATTGCCGACTTCATCCAGTACGCCACGCCGAATTCCGCGGCCAAGGCGCTGATGTCGGCGGACTACACCGGCAACCCGGCGATCTTCCCATCGGACGAGACCATCAAGAGCAGCGAGGTCGCGATCTACCAGGGACCCGACTACAGCCAGCTGATCGATCGGCTCTGGACCCGGATCGGGGCTGCATAACCTTCGACCGGCGCATGCGCTGAAACACCGTGCAGGGGCGGTGAGGCATGGAATCCTGGCGGCGGAACCGGTTGGTGTTCTGGCTCGTCGGCCTTGGTCCGACGGTCTGGCTGACCGGTTTCTTCCTGATCCCGCTGACCGTGGTCTGGCTGTACAGCTTTGCCGAACTGCGGGGCGTGGTCGGCATGGAGATCACGGGAACGTTATCGAACTACGCCCGGGCCCTCGATCCGCTCTATCTGGAGGTCTTCGTCAAGTCGCTGCTGTTCGCCGGCCTGACGACGGCGGTCGCGTTGGTGGCCGGCTTTCCGGTTGCGCTCGCCATCGTGTTCGCGCCGGCCCGCTGGCGGCCGATCCTGCTGTTGCTCGTGATCCTGCCGTTCTGGACCAACCTCCTGATCCGAACCTACGCGCTGATCGCGGTTCTGCGGACCCGGGGCTTCGTCAACTTCTCCCTCGAATGGCTCTGGGAGCAGTCGAACACCGTTCTAGCGGTCCTGGGGCTCGGGTCATATCAGCTGCTGGGGGCGCGGTTCGAACCGCTCGAGCTGCTCTATAACAACACCGCCGTGGTCATCGGGCTGGTCTACGTGCACCTGCCGTTCATGGTGCTGCCGCTTTACGCCGCCCTCGAGCGGCTTGACCGGTCCCTGATCGAGGCGGCGCTCGATCTCGGGGCGTCCCAATGGCGGGCGTTCCTGACGGTGGTTGTGCCCCTGTCCCTGCCCGGGATCATCTCCGGCGCCATTCTGGTCTTCATTCCGGCACTCGGGTCGTTCCTGACCCCCGATCTGCTCGGGGGTACCGACAGTCAGATGATCGCCAATGTCATCGAGCGCCAGTTCAAGGGCGCGAACGACTGGCCGTTCGGCGCCGCGCTGTCCTTCCTGCTGATGTACCTGACCTTCGCCGCGCTGGTGCTCCGCGCGGTCTGGGGTCGCGAGCGGGGGGAGGTCTGAACCATGGCGTCGGATCCGATCGGACCGCTGGAGTACACGCGCCGGACCTGGATGCGGCTGACGCTGCTGGCGACCTTCGTGTTTCTCTATGCCCCGATCGTGACCCTGATCGCCTTCAGCTTCAACGACAGCCGCCGGAACATCGTCTGGCGCGGATTCACCCTAAAATACTACGAGAAGGCGCTGGCCAATTCGGAGTTGATCCAGGCCTTCGTGAACTCGCTCACCATCGCGTTCGTCTCGACCATCATCTCGACCATCCTCGGCGCGCTCACCGCTTTGCTGCTGTGGCGGTTCCGGTTTCCCGGCAGAGGGGCCTATGAGGGCGCGATGGCCTTGCCGATCGTGATTCCCGAGATCTGCATGGGGGTCGCGATGATGGTGTTCTTCTCCAATGTCGGCTGGCCGAGCGGTCTGCCTTGGCCGTTGTCGCTGGGGTCGATCATCATCGCGCATGTGTCGTTCAGCTTTCCGTTCGTGGCGGTCGTCGTGCGCGCCCGGCTGGCCGGATTCAATCGGGAGCTGGCTGAAGCCGCGCAGGATCTCGGCGCCAGCGAGTGGCGGGTCTTCGTCGACGTCATGGTGCCGTTCATGCGCCCAGGTTTGGTCGCCGGCGCGCTGCTCGCCTTCACCCTGTCATTGGATGACTTCGTGATCACGTTCTTCACCTCCGGACCGGACACGGTGACCTTCCCAGTGAAGGTCTATTCCATGGTCCGGTTCTCCGTGACGCCCGAGGTGAATGCCGCCTCGACGGTTCTGATCGTCCTCACCATCATGCTGACCGCGGCGGCCCTCTGGCTGCAGCACCGCAGCGGGGAGGGGCGCTCATGAACCGACCGACCCGGGAGAGCCCGTGTGACTGACACGCCGATCATTGAGATCTCCGGTCTCGGCAAGCGGTTCGGGTCGATCGACGCGGTCTCGGACGTCAACCTGACAGTCGAGCGCGGCGAATTCTTTGCCCTGCTCGGGCCGTCCGGCTGCGGCAAGACGACTCTGCTGCGGATGCTGGCGGGCCTGGAACTGCCGACCGTCGGCACCATCCGGATCGACGGCCAGGACATGTCGCTGGTTCCGGCCAACAAGCGCCCGGTCAACATGGTCTTCCAGTCCTATGCGGTGTTTCCCCACATGTCCGTGCTCGACAACGTCGGCTATGGCCTGCGGGTCGACGGATTGCAGCGGAGCGAGATCCGTGACCGGGCGGAGCAGGCGCTGGAGCTCGTGAAGCTTGGCGGTTACGGGGCGCGCCGGTCGGATCAGCTTTCCGGGGGGCAACGCCAGCGGGTGGCCCTGGCGCGGGCTCTGGTCAAGCAACCGAAGGTCCTGTTGCTCGACGAGCCACTGTCCGCTCTGGATGCCAAGCTGCGAGAAGCGATGCGGCTTGAACTGGTCAACCTCCAGGAGACCGTCGGGGTTACCTTCGTCATCGTCACCCACGACCAGTCCGAGGCCCTGTCCATGGCGAGCAAGATCGCCGTGATGGACCGGGGGCGGGTCCAGCAGATCGCCCCGCCGGCGGAACTCTATGAGTTCCCGGCCAGCCGCTTTGTCGCCGACTTCATCGGGTCGGTGAACCTGATCGAGGCCACGGTCCGGTCGGCCCAGAACGGTGTCCTCCAGCTCGACTGCCCGGGATTCGACCGCCCGGTGGTGATCGAGCAACCGACATCGATCCCGGTCGGCTCGACCGGTTGGCTGGCGTTGCGGCCGGAGAAGATCGAGATTTCGAAGACACCGGCGGACGGCAAGGAGGCCAACACCGTGTCCGGTGTCGTCGAGGAGATCACCTATCTCGGCGAGACATCGATCTACCATGTTCGGGTTTCGCCCGATCTGCCGATGGTCAAGGTCTCCAGCGCCAATCTGGACCGGGTCACCCGTCAGGCGTTCACCTGGGAGGATCAGGTGTATCTGACCTGGACACCGGCCTGCGGCGTCGTGCTGGATCGGTGAGCGTGGCCGAGACGATTGCCGATGCCGGTGGCGACGTCCGGTGGTTGGAACGGTCCGGGGGCGTTCGGCTGCGCTATGCCGTGTTCGGACCGCCGGGGGCGCAGGGCTGGTGCGTCCTGCTTCCGGGCTACACCGAATTCATCGAAAAGCACCTCGAGACCGTCGCGGATCTGCGTCGCCGGGACTTTGGGGTTGTTACCTTGGACTGGCGTGGCCAGGGCTTGTCGTCGCGGGCACTGGCCGATCGCTCAAAAGGCCATGTGATCGACTTCAGCGAGCATCTGTCGGATCTGGACGCGGTCACGTCCGATGCCGGGATCGCGGGGAGCGGACCGGCCACCGTCCTGGGGCACTCCATGGGGGGGCACCTGGCCCTTCGGTTCTGCGCAAACCGTCCGGGCGAGGTCCGGCGCGCGGTCTTCGTAGCACCGATGCTGGGCGTCACCCAGATCCAGACCGCCGGCCTCATGCTGGTCGAGGCTCTCTGCGGGCTCGGTCTCGCCGGCCGCTACATTTTCGGCGGTAAACCCTACGGCCCTGAGCGGCGCGTTTTTGAGGGCAACCGCCTGACCTCCGACCGCGCCAGGTTCGAACGATTGCACCGGCTGATCGACGCCGACCGGGATCTGGCGGTGGCCGACCCGACCATGGGCTGGGTGCGGGCCGCCATGCGGTCGATCGCCGAGATCCGGCGCCCGGGATGGATGGAGGCGATCGCCACGCCGTTGCTGATCGCCATCGCCGGCCAGGACCGTATCGTCGACAACGCGGCGATCGAAGCATCCCTGGCGCGGCTGCCCGACGCCCGGGTCACCCGGCTGACCGACGCCCGCCATGAGATCCTCGGCGAAACCGATGCGATCCGGGCCGATTTCTGGCGCGAGGTCGATGCTTTCCTGGGCACCGACCCCCCGACGCCAGGACAGAACGATGAGAGTCTTGGCGCGGTGTAGCCGTTTGAAATCGCTTGTGTCGGTCGCCTGGACGGTCCGCTTGGCCTTGGTTCCTCGTCCCTCTAGGATACGTCGTTCGGCACGACACCGGCCCGGGGTTCGCTGGAGGACCGCATGCTGCTCATCGAGAAGATCATGGCCGCCTTCGCGAACCTGATCGCGGTTGATCTGATGAAGCTCGACTCCGAAGACGTGGCGCGCGCCCGTCGCGCCCATCTCGGGGAAAAAGACGTGGTGAACGGGCCGGCCCCCGACCAGGATGACCGCCAGGTCGTGGTCCGTTTCGGACGCTGACACCCCCATGCGTGCGGTTACCGTCGCCGCGACCCAGATGGCCTGCGGGCCGGAGCCGGCGGCCAATCTGGACAAGGCGGAGTCCCTGGTTCGTATGGCCGCCGACCGCGGCGCGACGCTGGTCGTTCTGCAGGAGCTCTTCGAGACACCGTATTTCTGCAAGGACCAGGATGCGGCGCATTTCGCGCTGGCGCGCCCGGTCGAGGGAAATCCGGTGATCGACCGGTTCGCGGACCTTGCCCGGGAGCTGTCGGTGGTGCTGCCGATCAGCTTTTTCGAGCGGGCCAACAACGCCCACTTCAACAGCCTGGTGGTGATCGATGCCGACGGCCGGGTGCTGGACCTCTATCGCAAGACCCACATTCCGGACGGGCCCGGCTACCAGGAGAAGTTCTACTTCACGCCGGGCGACACCGGGTTCCGGGTCTGGGACACCGCCGCGGGCCGGCTCGGCTGCGCCGTGTGCTGGGACCAGTGGTTCCCGGAAACGGCCAGGGCCCTTGCCCTGATGGGGGCGGAGGTCCTGGTCTATCCGACGGCGATCGGCAGCGAGCCGCCGCCGGCGCCGCCCGTCGACAGCTCGGCCCACTGGCAGCGGGTCATGCAGGGCCATGCCGCGGCCAATCTGGTGCCGGTCATCGCATCCAACCGGGTGGGCCATGAGGTCGGGTCGCAATCGGCGATCACCTTTTACGGCCGGTCTTTCATCGCCGATGAGACCGGCGCCGTCGTTGCCGAGGCGGGAGAAGAGGACGGCGCGATCCTCACCGCTACCTTTGATCTGGACGCGGTGCGGGAGCGGCGCCTCGGGTGGGGGCTGTTTCGCGACCGACGGCCTGAGCTGTATGGCGCGCTGGCGACAGCCGATGGCGGTGTCAGCCGGTAACCGTGCCCACCAGCGCCCCGGCGGCGGCGAATCCGACCACGACGGCCCATGGCGGCGCCTTCCAGACAGCCAGCAGCAGATAGGCGAATACAGCGGCTGCGACATCGATCGGCCCGGAGATGGCCGCGGTCGCCACCGGGTCGTAGAGCACGGCAATCAGCAGGCCGACGACGGCCGCGTTGACGCCGGCAAAGGCCGCCCGCGCCGGGCTCCAGGCCCGCAATCTGTCCCAGAACGGCAAGGCGCCGAACAGCAGCAGGGTGGCGGGGATGAAGATCGCGATCAGGGCAATGAGACCACCGAGAACCCCGCCGGGTGGCGGGCTGGCTGCCGTTCCCAGGAACGCGGCAAAGGTGAAGAGAGGGCCCGGGACCGCCTGAGCCAGGCCGTACCCGGCCAGGAAGGCATCCCGATCGATTAGCCCGGTCTCCACGGTGTCGGCTTCGAGCAGCGGCAGGACCACGTGCCCGCCGCCGAAAACCAGCATGCCGGCCCGATAGGCCGCATCGGCGATCGTCAGAAACTCGGGGACGGTCTGAACCGCCGGCAAGGCCAGGAGAACGACGGCGACCACCAGCATCGCCGCGCCGACAGCCGGTGGAATGGCGATTGACAGGGGCCCGCGCGAACCGTCGGCGGCGGGAACCGTTCGGCATAGGATCAGCCCGGCGACCGCGCCGAGGGCAATCGCACCGAGCTGCCCCAGGATGCCCGGAACCGTCAGCGCCAGCGCCGCGCCGGCCGCCAGAATGGTCGCCCGGATGGGGTCGGGGGCGAGGGTCGTCGCCATCTGGCGGACCGCCTGGGCGACGACGGCGACCGCCACCAGCTTCAGGCCGCTGATCGCCATGGCGGCAGCGGCACTCTGGCCGGCGACCGCCACCACGCCATAGCCGGCCAGGATCATCAGGATTGCCGACGGCATGGTGAAGGCCAGCCAGGCGGCAACGGCCCCCCAGGTGCCGGCGCGCCGCGCCCCGAGCGCCATGCCGACCTGGCTCGACGCCGGGCCGGGCAGGAACTGGCACAGGGCGACGAGGTCAGCGTAGGCGGCGTCGTCTAACCAGCGCCGGCGTTCGACGAACTCGGTTCGGAAATAGCCGATATGGGCGACAGGGCCGCCGAAGGCCGTGAACCCCAATCGCAGAAACGCGTCGAACACCTCCACAACCGTGCCTCTGGTCGCGGTCGGTGGGGGAGTTGCCAGATCAGCCATGGATTGCTCCGGTTCTCGACCGCCGCTCGTCCAGCGCTTGCCTGTTGGGAAGGGCAGGGCAAGATAGCCGCCAGACTAGCCAACGAAAAGACGGATTGGAGGAGAACATGGCCGGACGGCTGGACGGCAAGGTCGCGATCGTCACCGGCGCCGGATCCATCGGCCCGGGATGGGGCAACGGCAAGGCCACGTCTGTCCTGTTTGCCCGCGAGGGCGCCAAGGTCGTCTGCCTCGACATCAATGGCGATGCCGCCGCGGAGACACAGGCCTTGATCGTCGACGAAGGCGGCGACGCGATCGCCGTGACCTGTGACGTCGCCAGCAGGGACGCGGTCGAATCGGCGGTCGCCGCGGCACAGGAGCGGTTCGGGCGGATCGACGTTCTGCACCACAACGTCGGCATCGCCGTCGTCGGCGGGCCGGTCGAGATCGACGAACCAGAGTGGGACCGGGTCACGGACATCAACCTGAAAAGCGCGTATCTGGTCACCCGGTCCGTGCTGCCGGTCATGGAGGCGGGGGGCAGCGGCGCGATCGTGTTCACGTCCTCGATTGCGGGGATCCGCCATACCGGCGTGGACTACGTCACCTACAGCACGACGAAAGGGGCGCTCATCCCGTTCTCCCGATCGATCGCGTTGCAGTACGCCAAGCGCGGCATCCGATCGAACTGCGTCCTGCCAGGGTTGATGAACACCCCGATGATCTATGCCGGCCTGCCGGACGCCTATGCCGAGGGCGACCATGATGAGATGGTCCGCATCCGCAGCGAACAATGCCCGATGGGTCGGATGGGGGACGCCTGGGACGTGGCGCGTGCGGTTCTCTTCATGGCGTCAGACGAAGCCCAATACATCACCGCGACCGAGCTGGTCGTCGACGGCGGCATCACCGCCAAGTTCGCGTGACCGGGTCCTTGACGCGCCGACACCGGGGCGCCATGTCCGCCGGCAGACGGGTGGTCCAGTGCCGCCTGAAACGGAGGATCTGATGTCTCTGCGCCGTTGGACGCTCATTGCTGTTCTGGGCCTCGGTCTCGGCATGGCCTCGGCGCCGCCCGCCGAGGCCGCCCAGATCAACAGCGGGATCTGGACCGGCGACGCCTATGTCGACAACAACGGCCGCTTCCGGCAATGCGTGATCACCGGCGATTATCCGGGCGAACCGGATCTCGGTTTCGGCATCGACGCTGCAGGCGTCTTCGAGGTGTTTCTGCGCGACCCTACCTGGACCCTCACACCCGGTGGAATCGAACAGATCACCATTCAGATCGATGATGGTGAGGCGATCACCGGACCCTTTGAAGCCCTGAGCAGGAACGTTCTCGGCACCCGCCTGGTCGATCGACCGCAGTTGGTCGCGGGTTTCAAGGGCGGAAGCGTCGCCAGGATGAGCGGGTTCTTCGGGTCCAGGGAATTCAAGCTGACGGGAACCGCCAAGGCGATCGGCGCGCTGGAAGCCTGTGTTTCCGGCGCGATGCGGGGCATTCAACGGCAGCAGCAGGTGGCAGTGAACCGCAACCGCCTGGCCGGCGTGGTGGGAGACGAGCTGTTCGCTCTCGGGCCCCGTGCCTTCGCTCTGCGCATTCTGATGGATCTGCCCCAGGATCAGTTCGTGATTCCGACCGATGTCGAGGAGGCGTCACAGCGGTGGCGCTCGGCGCTCGTGTGGAAAATACCGGTCGGTCTCGGGCGGGTGACCACCGTGTCGGGTGATCCAAGCGAAGAGGAACTGCGCTCGGCCCTCGTCGAGATGAAAGCGCCCACCTGCCGGGGTGAGCTGACGTCATTTGCCGACCTTCGCCTGCTGCCGGGGTCCGACAAGGTCGTGAAGCACGTCGAACTGCAGTGCTGGGACACCGGCAATGGAACCACCGCCATCGAGGCCATGACGTTTTATCCGCACAATACGGGCAACCTCCTGATGATCAGCCACATCGCCGAAACCGAGGAGGCCGCGCGCACGGCGGATCTGATCTTCCTTCAGCAGATCGGTCGGGTTTCAGCCCGGCAACGTTGAGGCTGCCCTGGATCTGATCTAGGGGCCCGAGGGCTGGCGCCCGCGCATCACTTTGAAGGCGGCCGGCGCGAGCAGGACGATGATGCCGATGCGGCAGATGTGGTGGGTGGCGACAAAGGCGACGTCGCGGCCGATCGCAAGCGCCACCAGGCTCATTTCGGCCAGGCCGCCAGGCGCGTAGGCCAGAACCAGAATGAACCAGGCGATCCCGGTGATCTCCTCCAGGGCGAGGCCGAACAGCACGCCAAACACCATCAGGATGGCTGTGGATCCGATCGATATACGGACGATTCGGACAATCTCCGACACCGGCGTGCCGGCGAAACGACAGCCGATGCCGGTTCCCAGGACCACCTGAGCGGCGGCGATCAGGAGGCTTGGTGGGCTGGCCTCGGTCACGGCGGTGATGTGGACCAGGGCCGACAACACCATGGGGCCGACAAGGAACGCGGCTGGCATGCAGATCAGTTTGCCGACCCAGGCGCCGACGACGGCGCATCCGCCAAGGATCAGCCACTCGCGGATCGGCAGATCCAGTCCCGGCCCGTCGGAAGTACCAGGTGACGAGCGTGCCCGCCGTCACCGCATAGACGAACAGCCCTGCGATCGAGACCGCCCATTCGCCGAGGCGGTTGATCAGTTCCGGGTTGAACGCGCTACCGAGCATCACGCCGAGCACGGTGATCATCGTCATGCGGAGCTGGTACTGGATACGGATGTTGGCGCCGGAGACGGAGGCGATCGTCGTGGCCACCATGGCCCCCATCATCCAGGGCAGGGGCAACTGGGCCCAGGCGAACAGAAAGCCGCCGGTCGTGCCGATGGTCAGGGCCAGCAGCATCGAGCCCTTGGCCCGACCGGTGATCATGCGGTTGCCGCCCGGTTTCTCCTCAGGCGTTACCGGTTCAGGTTCAGCCATCGACCACCCGGCCGAGGCGCACCGCGGTCTGGCCTTTGGCCAGCCGTCGGGACGGCATGATCAGCACGCAATTGTCGTAGGGCGTCTTGATCGGGTGTCCGTGGTCGTGCGCGATGATGGTTCCGGCCTGCGGGACCGTCTCCATTTCGAAGAACTCGTCGACGAACTGGAACCCGGCGCTCTTCGCCGTCACCGCCTCGGTCACCTGGATGATCCGTTGCGGCGCACTGGGCCGGCGGAAACGAGGGGGCACGTCGGCCGCTTCCACGCTGCCGACGGCGACCAGAAACCGGTAGAAGGTCTCTTCGGCAACCGCCAGCGACGCGCGCGCCCAGTGCTGGCCACTTTCCAGCAGCAGCGCTGCCCGGGGATCGCCCGGGTCGGAGAAGAACGCGTAATCCCGCAACCGCGCGCCGGCGGCGTGGCCGGCGTCGACCACCACGGTCGCGGGGAATCCGACCGCGCGCGCCAGCGCCAGACCCTTGTCGCAGGCGCCAGCCAGCATCAGCGGTTCAACCGGGTTCTGCATCGAGTGCAGATCCAGCAGATAGTCCACCTCGTCGACCACCGGGCGGATGTCGCGGGCCCGGGCGAGCTCGACACTGGAGCGGGGGCCTTCGAGGGTTTGGAGGTCCCAGATCCGGTTGAAGTCCTCATCCACAAAGCGCGAGAGGTTCGGATAGGAAGCATCGAACATCAGGCTGGCGGCCACATTGCAGAAGCCGAGTGTCAGCTGGCCGGAACGGGGCCGAAGACCGGCCGCCAGGGCGTCGTCGAGAACGATGGCGCCGGACAATTCGTTGCCGTGCACGACGGCGGTGACCAGCACCTTCGGGCCGGGGCGCCCGGAGTCGAACGTCGTGAAGAACGGGACGCCGGTATTGCCGGCCCGCCAGCGTTCGATATCAGGGATCGGCAGCTCTACCGGCCACGACCCGCGGGCGGTACCGGTGCTCAATCGCCCACGCTCACGGCCAGTGACGGTGCGCCGTCGGTTCGGGGGCAAGCGATAGCGGCTGCCTTTTGCATGGTCCTACTACCCGGGAACAGCTAGGGGCTGGAGCGCCGGCAAGCACCCCACCGTCAAGCTAGGCCATCGCGGCCGGAATGACCATAGGGGCAGCATGGGATAGAGGGTTGAAATACGGCGAACTCCGGCCGGTGCGGGATTGTGCGGCGTTGCCAATTCGGCCATTGTGTTGCCTTCGCGCGTGCAACGACACGATTGCGTAGCAAAATTTCCGAACGGAGACATGGAGGCAGGGATGAATGTGATTCGTCGGCTGGGCTTGACGGCAGTTGCAGTAGTGGCGCTGTCGGCACCGGCGATGGCGGCGGACGTGACGATCGGGATCCGCTCGGAGCCATCGTCGATGGACCCGTATTTCCACAACCTCGGTCCGAACAACGCGATGTTGGGTCACGTGTTCGGCCGTCTGGTGGACTTTGACGCCAATCAGCAGCTGATCCCGCGGCTGGCCGAGTCCTGGAAGCCGTTGGACGACACGACGTGGGAGTTCAAGCTCCGCAAGGGCGTGAAATTCCACGACGGCAGCGACTTCACCGCAGATGACGTGCTGTACTCGTTCGAACGAGCGGACGGCTACACCGGCGGTAACTCGTCGTTCCGGACCTATACCAAGGGCAAGACCCTCAAGAAGGTCGATGATCACACGGTTCACGTGATCACCGAGAGCCCGTACCCGCTGATGCCGAACGACATGACGACGGTCATGATCATGTCGTCCGACGCCAAGGGCACCGGCGATCCGGCGACCAACAAGGGGATCGATGCCAAGGACTTCAACGACGGTACCGCGACCTTTGGAACCGGCCCGTACAAGTTCGTCGAATGGCGGAAGGGTGATCGGATCGTGCTCGAGAAGTACGCCGATTACATCGGCCCGCTGGCGCAGCCCTGGGACAAGGTCACCTTCAAGTTCATTCCGGCCGAACCGGCGCGCGTTGCCGCTCTGCTGGCGGGCGATGTCGACATGATCGACAATGTTCCGACCTCTGACATCGAGGTGCTGAAGAAGAACGCGGACGTCGCGCTCAGCCAGGGTGTGTCGAACCGGGTGATCTACCTGCACCTGGACCAGGCCCGGGACAAGTCGCCGTTCGTGACGGACAAGGACGGCAATCCGATCGACAAGAACCCGCTGAAGGATCCGCGGGTCCGCAAGGCGATCTCCATGATGATCAACCGCTCGGCGATCGTCGAACGGGTCATGGAAGGGGTTGCGATCCCGGCCGGTCAGCTGCTGCCGGATGGTTTCTTCGGCCGGTCGCCGACCATGAAGGCCGAGAAGTACGACGTCGCGGGTGCGAAGAAGCTCCTGGCCGAGGCCGGTTGGGGTGACGGGTTCGGTCTGACCATTCACGGCCCGAACGACCGCTACATCAACGACGCCAAGATCGCCGAGGCGATCGGCCAGTTGCTGACGGCGGCCGGGGTCCCGACCAAGGTCGTGACCATGCCGAAAAACGTCTACTTCAAGCGGGCGTCCAAGGGCGGTTCTGACGGCACGCCGGAGTTCAGCTTCGTGCTGGTCGGCTGGGGTTCGGGCACCGGTGAGGCCTCCTCGCCGCTGAAGTCCCTGTTGGCGACTCACGATCCGTCCAAGGGTCGCGGGGCGTCGAACCGTGGCCGTCACTCCGATGCCAAGGTCGATGCGCTGGTCGATCAGGCGCTGGCCACGGTGGACGACACCAAGCGGGCGGCGCTGCTGGCCGAGGCGACTGAGATCGCCATCGGGCAGAACCAGGGCATCATCCCGCTGCACTACCAGGTCAACACCTGGGGCACGCGGAAGGGCCTTAAGTACAACCCGCGCACGGACGAGCGGACGGTCGCCTACGACCTGCTGCCGGCCAACTGACGGGGTGTCGGCGGGCCGCTCGCGCCCGCCGTCCATCCAGAGACCTTGAGCCCCCGCACCGGTCCGTTGTGACCGGTGCGGAGATCGGCTTTTGGGGAGCTCTCAGATGACGGTGTTCATCATCCGGCGATTGATGCAGGCGGCGCTGGTTGTCCTGGTCATGTCGTTCCTGGTGTTCTCCGGTGTTTTTCTTGTCGGGGATCCGGTGGAAATCCTGGTCGCCGACGATGCCGACCAAGCCGAACGCGAAATGGTGATCAAGAGCCTCGGGCTCGATCAGCCGTTTCACATCCAGTACATGCGCTTCCTGACGCGGGCCGCCCAGGGCGATCTCGGCGAGAGCTTCGTGTTCAACGAACCGGCCCTTCTGCTGATTCTGGAACGGTTGCCGGCGACCATGGAACTGGCCGTCGCGGCCCTGATGATCGCCGTGGTCTTCGGGATACCGCTCGGTGTGTGGGCCGGACTGAAGCCGGACGCCATCTCCTCGAAGGTCATCATGTCCGGGTCGATCCTGGGGTTCAGCCTGCCGACCTTCTGGGTCGGCATCATGATGATCCTGCTGTTCGCCGTCATCCTAGGATTGCTGCCCTCAACTGGGCGTGGTGATGAGATCCACTACGTCCTCGGGTTTCCGACCTCGCTCCTGACCTTGGACGGGTGGAGCCACATTCTGTTGCCCGCGACCAATCTGGCGCTGTTCAAACTGTCCCTTGTGATCAGGTTGGCCCGGGCCGGCACCCGGGAGGTCGTCCATCAGGACTACATCAAGTTCGCCCGCGCCAAGGGGCTGACCGACCGGCGCGTCATTCTGGTCCATGTCATGAAGAACATCCTGATCCCGGTGGTTACCGTGCTCGGTCTGGAGTTTGGCGGACTGGTGGCGTTCTCGGTCGTCACCGAGACGGTGTTCGCCTGGCCCGGGATCGGCAAGCTGCTGATCGACTCCATCGGTCTGCTCGATCGGCCGGTGATCGTCGCCTACCTGATGATCATCGTGCTGCTCTTCGTCATTCTGAACCTGTTGGTCGACATCGCGTACTCGCTGCTCGACCCGCGGGTCCGCTTGCAGGACGTCAAGGCATGACCGCTGTTCAGGAAGACCGCCCGGCCGTTGCGGCCGCCAAGGATGCCGGCGTCGAAACCCCGTTCCGCCGGTTCCTGTCCGACTATGTCGAGAGCCCGATTGCCGTTATCGGCGCGATCGGGGTAGTCCTGGTCCTGTTCGTCGCCATCATCGGCCCGTTCCTGGCGCCGACCGATCCGTACGATCTGGCCCAGGTCAGCATCATGGACAGCCGGTTGGCTCCGGGTGAGCAGATGATGACCGGAACCACGGCCATACTTGGCACCGACGGTGCCGGCCGCGACCTGCTCAGTGCCATGATCTACGGCCTGCGGATCAGCCTCGGTGTCGGGATCGGCTCCGGTGTGATCGCGCTCCTGATCGGCTGCACTCTCGGGCTGATCGCGGCCTATGTCGGTGGCCGCACTGACGCCTTCATCATGCGGGTCGTCGACATTCAGCTGTCGTTTCCGGCGATCCTGATCGCGCTGATCCTGCTGGCGGTGATGAAGGGGGGGCCGAACGAGCCGAGCTACTTCGCCATCTTCAAGATCATCGTCGCTCTGGTGGTGGTGCAGTGGGCCTACTACGCCCGCACCATCCGGGGCTCCGCCATGGTCGAGCGACGCAAGGAATACGTCGAAGCGGCGGGGAGCCTCGCGCTCAGCAACCGGAGGGTGCTGTTCCGCCACCTGCTGCCGAACTGCGTCGCGCCGATCATCGTCGTCGGCACCATGCAGACCGCCTCGGCGATCTCGCTCGAAGCCACGCTGTCGTTCCTGGGGCTGGGGCTGCCGCAAACCGAACCCTCTCTCGGCAAGCTGATCTCCAACGGCTTCGACTACGTGATGAGCGGCAAGTACTGGATCAGCGTTTTCCCCGGTCTCGCCCTGCTGTTCATGATCATGAGCATCAATCTGGTCGGTGACCGGCTCCGCGACGTGCTCAATCCGCGCCTGCAGAAATAGGGAGGCCGACGGTGATCCACGCCGATGTTCCGACGCTCGAGGTCCGGAACCTGAAGACCCATTTCTTCACCCGCGCGGGTGTCGTCAAGGCGGTCGATGACGTCTCCTTCACCGTCCAGCCGGGCCAGATTCTGGGACTGGTCGGCGAGTCCGGTTCCGGCAAGACGGTGACCGGGTTCTCGATCCTGGGCTTGGTGGATCCGCCGGGTCGGGTGGTTGACGGTGAGATCCGATACAAGGGCGAGAACATCGCCAATGCCGGTGAGGAGCGCATGCGCCGGCTGCGCGGCAACAACATCGCGATGATCTTCCAGGACCCGATGATGACCCTCAACCCGGTGTTGCGGGTCGACACTCAGATGATCGAGGCGATCCAGGCTCACGAACAGGTCGGCCGGGAAGAGGCCTGGGAACGCTCCCGCGCAGCCCTGCAGCAGGTCGGCATTCCGGCGGCGGAGGAGCGTCTGCGCTCATATCCGCACCAGTTTTCCGGTGGCATGCGTCAGCGGGTTGCGATCGCGATTGCGCTGCTCAACAAGCCGGATCTGATCGTCGCGGACGAACCGACGACCGCCCTCGATGTCACCATCCAGGGTCAGATCCTCTACGAGGTTCAGAAGCTCTGCGAAGAGACCGGCACCGCGCTGATCTGGATCACCCACGATCTGTCGGTCGTCGCCGGGCTGGCTGACGACATCTGCGTGATGTATGCCGGTCGTGTCGTTGAACACGGCACCGTGGATAACGTGCTGGATCATCCGTCGCATCCCTATACCCACGGGCTGATCGGCTCGGTCCCCAGCCGGAACCGGCGCGGGCAGCCGCTCTCCCAGATTCCCGGCATGACCCCGTCATTGCTCAACCTGCCCCCCGGCTGCCCGTTCAAGGCGCGCTGCCCACGGGTCGGCGATGCCTGTGATGAGGCGCCGGAAATCAGCCAGCCGGTGGCCGGCCGCGACGTGCGCTGCCACTACCCTGTTCCTGCGGGTGAGACGGCTGGCGAGACGGCGGAGGTGCCGGCATGAGCGTGGCGAACGAAGCACCAGCGACGGCGGCCAACGAGGCGGCGGTCACCCCGGATGTCCCGATCCTGGAACTGCGTCACATCTCCAAGCGGTTCATCAAGCCGCTTGATGCGGCGGCCAAAGTGGCAAACCTGTTCGGGGCGGGTATGCGCGACGAGATCGTCCATGCCGTGGACGATGTCTCGCTGACCATCGATGACGGCGAGGTCGTCGGTCTGGTCGGGGAGTCCGGTTGCGGCAAGTCGACCCTGGGCCGCGTCGTTGCCGGTGTGCACGCGGCGAGCGGCGGAGACGTTTACTTCCGGGCCCGCGACGTCTCGACCATGGGCCAGAAGGAAGCACGGGACGCGTCGCTGCGGATCCAGATGATCTTCCAGGACCCGATGAGTTCGCTGAACCCGCGTCTGCGGGTTCAGGATGTGGTCGGCGAGGCCCCGCGGGTGCACGGTCTGGTGGCACAGTCTGACGTCGAGGACTATGTGGCCGACATGCTGCTGCGGGTCGGCCTCGATCCGACCTATGCCCGGCGCTATCCGCACCAGTTTTCCGGTGGCCAGCGTCAGCGCATCGGTATCGCCCGGGCCCTCGCGGTCAACCCGGACTTCCTGGTCTGCGACGAGTCGGTGGCGGCGCTGGATGTGTCGATCCAGGCTCAGGTGCTGAACCTGTTCATGCGCCTGCGCGAGGAGTTCAAGCTCACCTACCTGTTCATCAGCCACGACCTGGGGGTGGTCGAACATCTGTCGGACCGGGTGGTGATCATGTATCTGGGCCGGGTCGTTGAGATGGCACCGACCGACGAGATTTTCGGCGCGCCGAACCATCCCTACACGCACGCCCTGCTGGATGAGGTGCCGCGGCTCGACACCCGTAAGCGCAAGTTCGTGCCGGTGAAGGGCGAGATCCCCTCTCCCCTCGACCCGCCCAGCGGGTGCCATTTCCACCCCCGGTGCCCGCACGCGACCGAGCGTTGCCGTGTCGAGCAGCCGCATCTCAAGGAGATCGCGCCGAACCGGTGGTCGGCCTGCCACCTGAACGACGCCCTCTGAGGCCGGTGAGCGATCGGTGGCGGGACCGGGCACAGCGCCGGACCATCTGATCCCGGGGGTCCTCTGGCGCCGGGATCCGGTCGGCGAGCCGGTGCCGTTGGTGATCGACTCGCCGCATAACGGCACCGACTGGCCGGCCGATTTCGACCACATCGTCACCGAAGCGGAACTGATGTCGTCGGTCGATGCGTTCGTCGATGAGCTGTTCGGCCATGCGCCCGCCGTCGGCGCGACCCTGATCGCGGCGCTGTTTCCCCGCGCCTACATCGACCCGAACCGCGCCGAGGACGATCTCGACATCGCGCTGATCGACGGCGACTGGCCGTTTGCGCTCAACCCCGGTGAGAAGACCGAGTACGGCATGGGCGTGGTGCGACGCTACATCCTGAAGAGCCGGCCGCTCTACGGACGGGCACTGTTGCCGGACGAAGTGCTGCACCGGTTTGAAACCTACCACCGGCCCTATCATTCGGCGCTGGCTGCGGCTCTCTCGGCGGCGCATGCGCGTTTCGGCATGGCCTTCCACGTCAACGCCCATTCGATGAAACCGGTCGGCAATGCCATGAATGTCGATCACGGCGAGGAACGGCCGGACATTGTGCTGAGCGACCGGGAAGGCCAGACCTGTGACGGCGCTTTCCTGGACACGGTTGCCGCGTCGTTTCGCAGCCGTTGCTACCGGGTCGCGGTCAACCATCCCTACAAGGGGGCGGAAATCGTTGCACGGCATTCGGATCCGCAGGCCGGACGGCATTCGCTGCAGATCGAGATCAACCGCGCCCTCTACCTCGACCCTGACACGTTCGAGCGGTCGGACGGCTTCGCCACCCTGAAGGTCGATCTGGATGCGATCATCGGCGAGTTGGCGGACTATGTGCGCGAGCGGGCTTTGTCGCCGACCCGGGTCTGATCGGGGGCCCATGCCCGTGTCCCGAGGTTCACCTCAAGGGTGTTTCAAAGGTTTTTTAAAGGTGCCTTAACTAAATACGGGGTAAATTACTTCTAGGAGGGGTTTAACTAGAGTATTTCTTTAGTCATTCAACTATGACAGAGCAAAATCTCAGCGCTTCAGGCGACGTCGCCCAGGACGTTCGGTCGGAACCGGAGGCACTCCGCATGGCGGCGCCGGCCGATCAGACGATTCTGCGGCTGTCCCGGCCATTCTGGTTGTTGGCGGGCATCAGCTTCCTGTGTCTGGTGTTGGGCGCGACCTACCTGATGCACGCGCAGAACCGGACCGCGATCCAGTCGTCGCAGATGCTGTTCTCGACGGTCGTGGAGAGCCGGCTGACCAGGCTGTCGGAACTGGTCCTGGAGTACGGCTACTGGGACGAAGCCGTCGACAACCTCGTGGACGATGTCAACGAGGAGTAGATTGAGCTGAACTTCAGCGGGTACTTCTGCGAAAGCCTCGAGATCGACGCGGTGCATGTTCTCGACGGGAAGAACACCGTCGTCTTCAGCAGCGTGGACGGTGAACGCGTCGACGCCGATCCTCTGCAGCGGTACGAGACCGGTCTCGCGAGGCTCTTGGCCGACGCGCGCAACGTCGAGCCTGCCACGGCTCCGATCCCCGCCACGGGTTTCCTCCGGAAGGGTGGGACCTACTATCTCGTCTCGGCGATCCGCATGACCACCTACTTCGAGGTCGATGACAAGGAGATCGATCTCGGCACCGACCACGTGATGGTCTTTGCCGAGGCGCTGGACGCCGAGTTTCTGCCTGCGACGGCGGATGGCTACATGCTGCCCAACCTGGCGATCATCGGCCAACCGCAGGGATTGTGGATCGCCCGCCACGGGTTCGAGACCTATGGCGGTGGGGAACAGGCGTTCTTCGCCTGGGACCCGGACCTTCCGGGATCGGTGCTGCTGCCGAAGCTGATGCTGGGCCTGGGCGCGGTCTTCATCTTGATGCTGCTGGTTGCCCGGAACTTCGTGCGCCGGGCGGCGGACGTCGCCCAGTCGCTGGAGGACGCCAGACGGCAGGCCGAACGGGCCAATCGTGCGAAGTCCGAGTTCGTCCGCACCGTCACCCACGAAGTTCGGACCCCGGTCAACGCGATCCTCGGCTTCGCCCAGGTCCTTCAGCGCGAGATGTTCGGCCCCTTGGGCAGTCCGAAATACGCCGAGTACGCCGACGATATCGTCCAGGCCGGAGACTACATGCTCGACCTTGTGGGCGATCTTCTGGACCTGGAGAGGATCGAGTCCGGCAAGGCGTCACTCTCCCCGGAGGTGATGGACGCCAACGAAGCCCTGGCCTCGGCCGTGAGCTATGTCGAACCGATGGCGACGGACAAGGGCTTGGTGCTCGCGCTCCAGCCGATGGAGGGGGTGGCCGAGATCCGGTCCGATCCGCGGGCTCTGCACCAGATTCTGCTCAACCTGCTCAGCAATGCGGTCAAGTTCACCCCACCCGGCGGTGAGGTCGCCTGCCGGACCTTTGCCAAGGGCAGCGATGCGATCGCGATCCAGGTCGCCGATACCGGTCCCGGCCTGAGTGCCGCCCAGATCGAAAAGGTCCTGCAGCCCTTTGGGCAGATCGACTCCGCCCAGGTCGACTTGGGGAAGGGCGGCAAAAAGCGTGGCAGCGGTCTCGGCCTGCCCATCGCCCGCAGGCTGACCGAGGCCCTCGGCGGCGTCTTTGACTTCGCAAGCATCCTTGGCCGCGGCACCACCGTGACCCTGATCCTGCCGGTGGACCGCTGACCGGCCACGTTTGGTCGTGTGGGGCCCTTCGACACGCCCCGCGCAACCCCGGATTCAATCCGGGGCGGGGCTGCTCAGGGCGAGGTCGAATGAAAGAACCTCGTCCTGAGCAGGGCCCCGGACTTGATCCGGGGGCCGTGTCGAAGGACGTTCACTCCAACCCGGTGCCCTCGCGCAGGGTCAATTCCTTGTAGCGTGCCATCAGCCGTTCGGTGATTGGCCCAGGAACCGGGCCGCCGATCGGATGGCCGTCGATCGCCTTGACCGGCACCAGTTCGCCGACGGTGCCGCAGATGAACACCTCGTCGGCGGTGACGAAATCGTACACCGACAGATCGGCTTCCCGCGGCCCCCAGCCTTCCTCGCGGGCCATGTCCAGCAGGATGCCCCGGGTAATGCCGACCACGATGAAGGTCGGATGCGGGGTCATGAGGACCCCGTCCTTGACGCAGAACAGCGTGGTCGAGTTGGTCTCGGCGACAAAGCCGCGATCATCCAGCATGATCGCCTCGTCGGCGCCCTGCCGGTTGGCCTCGATGTTGGCGAGGATCTGGTTCAGCTGATTGGTGTGGTGGATCTTGGAGTCGATCACATTCGGCGAGGCCCGGCGCAGGGTCGAGGTGATCAGTGTGATTCCGCTCTTATCGAAAATCGGCGGCTTGTGATCGACGAAGGCGACGATTGAGGCCGGCCCGAGGTTGAGCTTGGGGTTCATGCCGGTCATGCGCTTGCGGCCCCGGGTCACCTGCAGGCGCATGTGAAGGTCGGTGCGGAGCTCGTTCGCCCGGAACGTGTCGAGCACGATTGCCGCCATCTGCTGCTGGTCGACACCCGGGTCGATGTCGAGCATCACCAGCGCCTCGTAAAGCCGGCGGATATGGGCTTCCAGACGGAACACCTTGCCGTCGTAGAGCCGGATACCCTCATAAGCTCCGTCGCCGTGGCAGAACCCGCTGTCGTAGATCGAGATCACGGCCTCTGACTTCCGGACCAGCCGGCCGTTGACGTAGACGATCGTGTCGGTATCCGGCGCGTCCATGGTGCGGCCTCCTTCGGTCAGTCTGTGGTGTAGCCTTCGGTCCTGTCGCGTGCCCGATCGGCGGCGGACCGTTCGCCCGCGTCGCCGTATCCGCCGCCACCGGCGGTCTGCAGGCGGATGACGTCGCCCCGCGCCACCGCGAGGCCGGCGACCTTGGAATCCAGCGCGATCGTCTCGCCGTCGTCGGCGCGGGTCAGGGTGAGGCGGCCGGGCTGTCCCGGCTCCCCGCCCGCCAGGCCGTAGGGTCGGAACTTGAAGCGCTCCAGATTGGCGGCAAAGGTGCCGGCCGCCGCGTCCAGACGAAAGGCACGGGCCAGGCCAAGCCCGCCGCGCCTCCGACCTTCGCCCCCGCTGCCGGCCACCAGGGCGTATTCCTGGAACTGGATCGGCAGGCTGTTCTCCAGCATCTCCACCGGCGCGTTCGAGATGTTGTGCAGCCCACAGGAGAACGCGTTCGCGCCGTCTTCGTCCGGGTGACCGCCCCAGCCGCCGCATTCGAGGTCGAAATAGACCTGCCGGGCGCCGTCGCCATGGATGCAGTTGAGGGCGTAGGCGTAACTGACGCCGTAGTAGGCCGCCGGCACACTGCCAGGATTGGCTGCGTCGAAGGCCCCCATCACGGTGGTGACCACCCGGTGGCCGGTCGCCATCCGGTTGGCGACCGGAGCGGGTGACAGGCAATTGACCACGGTGCCCGGCGGTGCGGTGACCGTCACCGGCCGATAGCAGCCGGCATTGGCGGGGATGTCGCTGCCGAGCGCCATCATCACGCCGCACATCACAGCTGAATGGGACATCGCGAGCGTGCAGTTGACCGGACCCTTGGCCTGCGGGCTGGACCCTGTCAGATCGACGGTCACGTCGTCGCCGGAAACCGTCAGCTCGACATGGATGCGCAGCGGGGTGTCACGATCGATCCCGTCGTCATCGACGAAGTCCTCGAACGCGTAACGGCCGTCGGGAACGTCCCGAATCATCGCCCGCATGGCGGCTTCCGACTGGTCCTGGATCCGGGTCATGGCGGTCTTCAGCGGCCCCGCACCGTAGCGTCGCCCGACCCGGCGCAGGCTGGCGGCCCCGGTTTCGAGGGCGGCGAGCTGGGACGCGAAATCGCCGCCGACATTGGCCGGTTCCCGGGTGTTGCGCAGCAGCAGCTTGACGACCGCCTCATTGCGCCGACCGCGCTCGGCGATCTTCAGGGGCGGAATCCGAAACCCCTCCTGGTGGATTTCGGTAGCACTCGGATCATAGGACCCGGCCGCACCGCCGCCAACATCCAGGTGATGCACCAGGATCCCGGCGATCGCGATGCGCTCGCCGTCGAGAAAGACCGGTTTGAAGGTCTGGATGTCGGGCAGGTGCTGGCCGCCGGAATACGGGTCGTTGCAGATGATGATGTCGCCGTCTTCCCAGTCCGTGATCGGGATGTGGTTGGCCAGGATTTCCTCGAGACAGGCCGGCATCGAGTTCAGGTGCACCGGGATCGCCGTCGACTGGGCGACGGCACCCCCGTCGGCGTCGAAGACACAGGTCGAGTAGTCGAGGATGTCGCGGACGACCGATGACCGGCTGGTGCGCCAGATGGTGACGCTCATCTCCTCCGCCGCCGCGACCAGGGCATTGCGGATGATCTCGACCTGGATCGGGTCCATCGCGGTCATTCTCCTCCCCCTTCGGCGATCAGGGCGCCGGACGGGTGCACGGTCAACCGCCAGCCGGGCGGGATCAGCAGCGTCGAATGGGCTTCCTCGACGATCAGCGGACCGTCCCTTGACGTGCCCGCCGGCAGGGTGTCGCGATGCACGATGCCGGTTTCGAGCGCCGCGCCGGCGAGGTGCACGTCGCGGGCTGCCGGCGCTGGGTCGGTGTCCTGGGCTTTGAACGGCCGGTCGACCGGTTTGGTCAGCCGCCCGGTGGCGGCCATTCGGACGGTGACAATCTCCGGCATCACGTGCCGTTCGGCATGGGCGTACTGGCGGTCATGGGCATCGTGAAACCGCGCGACCGCCGCGGAAAGATCGCCGTCATAAGAAACCCCGATTTCATAGGCCTGGCCCGGATACCGCAGGTCGAGAACGACCGGATAACTTCGGTCCGTGGGCGCGATGCCGTCGCGGGCCAGCAGCGCCTCGCCATCGTCCCGCAGGCTCGCTACCAGACGCTCGACCTCGGCGCTGGCGGCGGCATCCGCCGGCATCAGGTGGGATCGCGCCAGATCGTGGACCACGTCACTGAACAGCATGCCCCAGGCACTGAGCGTCCCGGGATCCCGGGGGAAGACAACCCGGGTCGCGCCGATTTCGGCCGCGGTATCGCAGGCGTGCAGACCGCCCGCCCCGCCGAACGAAATCAGCGTGAAATCCTTCGGATCCAGACCCTTCTCGAACAGGGACAGCCGGATCGCCGAGGCCATGTGCGTGGTGGCGATCGCGACAATCCCCTCGGCGGCCTGCGGCGGCGTCAGGCCCAACGGGCGGGCGATCCGGTCGCCGAGCGCACCGACGGCGGCCGGCACGTCGAGCGCCATGGCCCCGCCGAGAAAGAACGCCGGATCGATGCGGCCGAGGGCGGCGTTGGCATCGGTCACCGTCGGCGCGGTCCCGCCGCGGCGATAGCAGACCGGTCCCGGGACCGCGCCGGCGCTTTCCGGCCCGACCAGCAGGCGACCGGTCGGGTCAACCTGGGCGATCGACCCGCCGCCCGCACCGATGGTGCGGATCTCGATCATCGGCAGACGGACCGGCAGGCCGTCGACCTTGCCTTCGGTCACCAGTCGGATCGTGCCGCGGTCGACGATCGACACGTCGCAGGAGGTGCCGCCCATGTCGACCGCAACCAGATTCGGGATGTCGAGTGCTGCCGAGAGAACTTCGGCGGCCCGCGCTCCACCGGCCGGTCCCGACAGCAGCAGCCGGGCCGGCTGCTCGCCGGCGATCTCGGGAGTCGTCACACCGCCGTTCGACTGCACCAGGTAGACAGGCGCGGATACGCCGGTCGCCGACAATCGGTCCCTGAGCTGGGACAGGTACGTCTTCACCACCGGCATCAGAAGGGCGTTCAGGACGGTGGTCGACGCGCGCTCGAACTCGCGGATCTCGGGGCTGACCGCGTGGGAGCAGGAAACGAAAGCGTCGGGCATCTCTTCCTGGACGATCTCGGCGGCCCGGCGCTCGTGGGCCGCGTTGGCGTAGGCGTGCAAGAAAACGATGGCGATCGCCTGCGCCCCGGCATCCGCCGCCGCGCGGGCCGCCGCGCGAACGTCGCCCTCGTCCAGCGGGCGTTCGACGGTGCCGTCGGCCCGCATCCGTTCGCTGGCCTCGAACCGGCGCGAGCGCGGTACCAGCAGCGCCCGCGGCTCGGCCTTGCTGGCATAGACCTGGGCGCGGAAGTGCCGGCCGATCTCGAGCACGTCGCGGAACCCGGCCGTCGTCAGCACCGCACCCCTTGGCAGTTTGCGCTCGAGCACGGCATTGGTGGCGATCGTCGTGCCGTGCAGGATGGCGCGGATGTCGTCGAGCGCGAATCCGATCCGGTCGCGCGCTTCCAGAATGCCTGTGATCAGGCCCTGGGACGGGTCGGCCGGGGTTGTCGGGGTCTTGTGGGCCGAGGCCACGCCCGTCGTTTCGTCCAGAATCTGCAAGTCGGTGAACGTGCCGCCGATGTCGACGGCGATCCGGATCGAAGCCACGGGGAGACCAGTCTGCTGGGCAAAAGGAACCGGTATGACAGAGCCTCGGTCAGGTGCCGTCAAGCCACGGACTTGCCCCGTTGCCGCTGACCGGGGAGCGGTCTACCTTCGGGCGCCCGCAGCCGGAGACCGCAATGCCGATCGTCAATCGAATCGCCGAGTTCCACGAGGAAATGACCGAGTGGCGCCGTGCCATGCACGCCCATCCGGAGACCGCTTTCGAGGAGGTCTGGACGTCGGACTATATCGCCGAGCGGCTGCGGGAGATCGGCGTCGACCGGATCGAGCGCGGCATCGCCAAGACCGGCATCGTCGCCACCATCGCCGGAAATGGCGGCGCGGGCGGATCGATCGGCCTGCGCGCCGATTTCGACGCTCTGGACATCACCGAGGCCACGGGCAAGTCCTGGGCCTCCACGATCGCCGGCAAGATGCACGCCTGTGGGCATGACGGGCACACCGCGATGTTGCTCGGGGCAGCCAAGTACCTGGCCGAGACCCGGAACTTCGCCGGCGAGGTGGTGCTGATCTTCCAGCCCGCCGAGGAGAACGAAGGCGGTGGCCGGGTCATGGTCGAGGAAGGGCTGTTCGAGCGCTTCCCGGTCGACGCGGTCTACGGGATGCACAACCGACCTGGCCTCCCGATCGGCAAGATGTGCATGCGCTCGGGGCCGTCGATGGCGGGCTTCGACATCTTCGAGATCACCATTCACGGCTATGGCGGCCATGCCGCCCGCCCCCATACCACCGTCGACCCGATCATCGTGCAGGCTCAGATCGTCTCCGCCCTTCAAACCATCGCCAGCCGGTCGACCGACCCCCTCGACAGCGTCGTTGTGTCGGTCACCCAGGTCCATGGCGGCGACACCTGGAACGTGATTCCGGAGAAGGTCGTGCTGCGCGGCACGGTGCGGGCGTTCCGCACCGAGGTCCAGGACCGGACCGAAGCCAAGATGGCCCATCTGTGCCGTTCGATCGCCGATGCTTACGAGGCCCGGGTCGATGTGCGCTACGAGCGGCGCTATCCGCCGTTGCATAACGATGCCCACCACATAGAACTGTGCGCCGGCGTCGCCCGCGAGCTTGTCGGCGACGACAACCTGGATACCGAGCCCGCACCCGTCATGGGGTCGGAGGATTTCGCCTTCATGCTGGAGGAACGGCCCGGGGCCTATGTCAACCTGGGCAACGGCATCGGCGATGACGGCGGTGTCATGGTCCACAACCCGGGCTATGACTTCAATGACGCGGCCTTGCCGTACGGCGCCTCATTCTGGGCTCTGCTGATCGAGCGGATGCTGCCCCGAGAGGCGGCGTAGAGCGGGCGGGAAGGGGCTCGGGCAGGACTGGCGATCAGTCCCCCGGAAATCAGTCCCGGGGATCAGCCCCCGGCCTCATCCCTGGGCCTTGGCCTCCTTGAACAGGTCCGTCGCCCGTCCCGCGATCCCCGTCAGGTCTGACACGTGGCCGGCCAGGGCGTTCTCGGTCTCGATCGCCTTGGTCACCTCCTGCAGTTCCACGATCAGTCCGGACAAGGCCGCTGTCCGCCCTTCGTAGGTCGAAATCGCGTGCCGCGCGATCAGCCGCAACACGTCCTTGTAGGACTGTTTCGCGGCGGCCTTCGCGTCGGCGCTCGCGTCTTGGGCTCTCGTCAGGGCCTCGAGGGCGGTCGACGCTCTTGTCAGCAGTTCGGCAATGTCCTCGTCACTGGTAGGCATATCGGTTTCCTCCCCGTTCCAGAGTGCTCGGCGCTACCCGCGCGCCGCCTGATAGGCGATCCAATGGGCCTTCATCGATTCCGCGTGGGTCAGGATCTCGTTTGACAGCGAGACAAAGTCGACCGGCTGGTCTACCGCGGCTTCCAGGGTGGCAAGGCTCTTGTCCAGGGACCGCGTCAGCAACACGAACCGGTCCAGGCTGGCTTTGAACGTGGCGGCTGCTTCGAGGACACGTGCATGCTCGATCTGCCCTTCGGGCGTGCTGGTGTCCGCATCGATCCTGTCCTCTTCGAACATGACGGCCCGCAGCCGATAGTGGGCCGGCACATCATCGACGATGAACTTGAGCATCTTGCGGATGATCGGCGCCCCTTTCTTGACTGCGGACGTGAACTCCCCGGAAAGCCGAGCCTGCTCAAGCAGCGTCGCCAATTCCTTGCCGGCCTCAATGATGACGTTGATTCCAGGGATGCTGCTGCCGGCGACCGAGGCGATCTGGGCTGCCGTGTTGCCGATCTTTCCGACCGCCCCTTTCACGTCGTCGACGCTTTCGCCCGCACTGAGAGCGGCCAGCGCCGCGTTGTAGTCGGCGATGACCTACCACGCCATGAGGCGGACGTCGGTCGCCGTCTGCTGCGCCTCGGCCGGCGGTACATACGTCAGGAGGATTGCGACCGGCGCCGGGGGGGCGGCTGTCGCGTCACGGCGGTCGGACTCAGCGCGTGCCGCGATGAAGTCCGTCGTCAGCGCTTCTCCCGACGCCCGGGCTTCATCGAAAGCCGACACATAGGCGTTCAGCGCTTCTCGCGGGATGGTGTCGCAGGCTGCGAGGACCAGGACCCCACACACAATTGCCGACAATCGAAGAGCTTTTCCCATACCAGCCTCCCCATGACCGCTTGGCCTTGTCCGGCTTCAACCTGTGAACCCGGAGTGGAGCCGCCCGTGGATAGGAATGCTGACCAAATGCCAGGTGGTATGCAACCTATTGGTGACAGGGACCTGCTGTTCGGGCGTGCGGATCCTCTCTCATCTTCCGTGTTCCCGGATCAGGCACGGGAAGGGAAGAAAAGAAAGCCGAACTCCCTACACCCGGGCCAGCGCCTTGCGGCTCGCCAGAAGGATGCTGGTTTCCGAGTTCGAGATCCCGTCGATCTGACGGATCTCGCGCAGCAGGTGATCGAAGGCTTCCAGGCTCGGAACCTCGATCTCCACGACGATATCCCACCGGCCGTTGGTCGAGTGCAGGCCGTGGATCTCCGAGAATCCCCGCAACCGCCGGAATACCGCTTCGGCGGCACGGCCTTCGACTTCGATCATCATGATGGCGCGGACATCGGCGCCGGGCGCCTTGCCGAGCGCGATGGTGAAGCCCTGGATCGCCCCGCTCTCCAACAGCCGATCGATGCGGGCGCGCACGGTCGCCCGGGACACGCCGAGCCGGGGGGCGAGGCTTGAGACCGGAAGCCGCGCGTCGTTGCGCAGCAGAGCGATCAAGTCGCGGTCGATCTGGTCCATTGATCAGAATGTCATCAATTACGTGACAGAATGCGCATTTAATATATCAAAATTATCAGGATGCCTACTTTTTGATGATCCGACGCGGCGGCACACTGGGACATCCGTTTCGCACCGACAGTCTGGCAGACCCCCAATGGCCCATCCGAAGGACATCGCGCTGATCGGCATTCCGCTTCAGGCCGGCGCTGGGCGAGGCGGGTGCATCATGGGGCCGGCGGCGCTGCGCACGGCCGGCCTCCAGCCCGCCCTCGAGGCCGAGGGGTATCGGGTGCGCGATACCGGCGACGTGGTGCCGGGAATCTTCGATGACCTGACCGTTGAGGGCCACGCTCGCCACGCCGGTGAGATCGCGGCCTGGACGCGGGCCATCGATGTCGCGGGCTATGCGGCCCTGGTCGACGGCGCTTTGCCGATCTTCATGGGCGGCGATCACGCCATGTCCATGGGGTCGATCCACGCCGCGGCACGCTGGGCGGAGCATGAGGCTCGGGGCCTGTCGGTCCTCTGGCTGGACGCGCATGCCGACTTCAATACGCCGCAGACATCGCCCAGCGGCAACGTCCACGGCATGCCGGTGGCCGCCCTGTGCGGCGTTCCCGGTCTGGGGTTCGTGTTTCAAGGCATGGAGCGAGCGCGGCTGGACCCGACCCGGGTGCATCAGTTCGGCATCCGCTCGGTGGACTCGATTGAGCGCGAAGCCTTGGCGCGCGGCGGCATCGACGTGATCGACATGCGCCGGATCGACGAGCATGGCGTCCGACCGCTGATCGCCCCGATCCTCGACGATGTCGCACGGCGCGGCGACCTGCTGCATGTCAGCCTGGATGTCGATTTTCTCGACCCGGCGATCGCGCCGGGGGTCGGCACCCAGGTTCCCGGCGGCGCCACATACCGCGAAGCCCATCTCATTATGGAGATGCTCAGCGATTCCGGGCTGACCACCTCCATGGATCTCGCCGAGCTCAACCCGTTTCTGGATGAGCGCGGCCGAACCGCCGATCTGCTGGTCGATCTGGTCGCCAGCCTGTTCGGCAAGAAGATCATCGACCGGGTCGCCTAGACCGGGTCGCCCAGGCCGGATCAAATGGGGAGGCACGCCATGAACCGTCTAGTCCGCTCGATTTCCATGGAAGGACCCACTGCGATGAGCATGTTGCAGCCCTCCGACAAAGCGCTCGTCCCGTTTGTCTCGGTCGACGACATGATGCGGCTGGTGCACGACGTCGGCATCGAGACCATGCTGCGGGAGTTGGCGGACTACATCGAGGCCGACTTCAAGCGCTGGGAGCTGTTCGAGAAGCAACCCCGGATCGCCTCGCATTCGCTGGAAGGCGTTATCGAACTGATGCCGACATCGGATGGCGAGGTCTACGGCTTCAAGTACGTGAACGGGCACCCCAAGAACACGAAGGAGGGGCTGCAGACGGTGACCGCCTTCGGCCTCCTGGCGGATGTCGGAACCGGCTATCCGGTGCTGTTGTCGGAGATGACCATGCTGACGGCGTTCCGCACCGCCGCCACGTCGGCGATGGTGGCGCGGCACCTGGCGCCGAAAGGGGCTGACACCATGGCGATGATCGGCAACGGAGCGCAGTCGGAGTTCCAGTCGCTGGCGATGAAGGCGATCTGCGGTCTCCGATCGGTGCGGCTTTACGACATCGATCCGGCGGCGACGCGCAAGGCGGCGCGCAACCTGGAAGGCATGGGACTGACCGTGGTGGCCTGCGACAGCGCCGAAGCGGCCATGGAGGGCGCGCAGATCATCACCACCTGCACGGCGGACAAGCAGTACGCCACGATCCTGACAGACAACATGGTCGGCAGCGGTGTCCACATCAACGCCATCGGTGGCGACTGCCCCGGCAAGACCGAGCTGGCACCGGCGATCCTGCAGCGCAGCGACATCTTCGTCGAATTCACCGAGCAGACCCGGATCGAGGGTGAGATCCAGCAGCTGGATGCGGACCACCCGGTGACCGTGATGTGGCGGGTGATCAACGGCACGGCGACGGGACGCAGGGATGCCGGGCAGATCACCCTGTTCGACAGTGTCGGCTTCGCGATCGAGGACTTCAGCGCCCTGCGCTACGTCCGCGACCGCATCCGCGGGACCGAGCACTATGTCGATCTGGACCTGCTGGCCGACCCCGACGATCCGCGCGACCTGTTCGGGATGCTGCAGCGAAGCCAGACGGGGGCCTAATCCGCCAACACAATCCTGTCCTCCCCGGACCTGATCCGGGGCCCAGAGTGACCGCGTGCTGGAGCATCCATCGATTTGCTCAAACGCTCCAACGCGCTTCCTCTCTAGGTCCCGGGGCGAGCCCGGGAAGGAGGTTTTTGTGGGAAGCCGCTAGCCGATCTTCATGTGATGGCCGCCGTCTACGGGGAGGCAGACACCGTTGATGTAGCGGGCCTCGTCGCTGGCGAGGAACAGGGCGGCATGGGCCACGTCCCAGGCGTCACCCATGCGCCCGGTCGGCGACTTGGCGTGGCGTTCCCGGATCATCTCCTCGACATCCGCGTACTGGCCGGCGATCTGGCTCCGGATCAGCGGCGTGTCCATCAGGCCCGGCATGATCGCATTCGCACGGATGCCCCGATCCGCGTACTGCAGGGCGAGACCGACGGTGAACTGGTTCAGTCCGCCCTTCGACGCGTAGTAGCTGGCATAGGGATAGCCGACAAACCGGAACCCGGCGATGGATGAGACGTTGACGATCGCGCCCTGGCCCTGGTCCAGCATGATCGGCAGCACATGCTTGCAGGTCAGGAACGCGCCGGTGAGGTTGACGTCCAAAACCCACTGCCAATCCTCCTGGGAGAGCTCAATGGGTCCGCCCATCCTGGCAACGCCAACATTGTTGTGCAGGATGTCGATCCGGGTCCACCGCGTGACCGTTCGTTCCACGACTTCCGCGATCTGATCGGCGCGTGTGACGTCGCAGACTTCGGCGACAGCGGTTCCGCCTTCGCCCCGGATGATGGTGACGGTCTCCTCGGCGGCCTCGCCGTTGACGTCGGCGCACACCACCTTCGCACCCTCGCGGGCGAACAGAACCGCCGCCACCTTGCCGTTGCCCCATCCCGGTCCGGATGAGCCCGCGCCCATGACCAACGCGGTCTTGCCGTCGAGGCGTCGGGGCATTGCGATCTCCTGGGTCACGTGCTGCGGGTCGTTGCGCCTGTCGCGACTTTGCGCGATCGTCTTGGGGATGACAATCTCCGCCCTGAACCGGCGCTGGCGTCCACCGCTGCTGGCGGCGATCTGGGGCGCGGCGCTGATCCTGCTCTGGATCGATCTCTCCTGGCTGCACATGGCCGCAGCGACGGCGCTCGGCGTCTTTGTGCTGGCGTCGCTTCTGGACGCCCGCCGCGAGACTTTGGCGGTGGTCGCCCTGATCGCCGTGATCGGTGGGCTCCTGTTGTGGAGCGGTGCGCCGGCCAGCGAACTGGTTCGGGGATTGGACCGGACCCTGATTTTTGCCGGCCTTCTGCCGACCCTGGCGCTGACCCGCGCTGTGGCCCGCGGTCTGGTCGCGGTGCGCACCGCCCAGCATCGAATCGCGGCTCTGCCGCCCCGGATGTCCGGCATCGGCCTGCTGTTCGGCGCCCATGCCTTCGGCTCGATTCTGAACACCGGTGCCTTTGCCATGATGGGAGCGGTGGTGCCGGACGATGCACCTGAGCCGAATCGGCGGGCTGCCGCACTGGTCACCCTGCGGGGCATGAACTCGGTCGCGTTGTACTCGCCGTTCTTCGTCGGATTCGCCGTGGCGTATACCTACCTGCCGGATGTACCGGTCTGGCAGGTCTTCGTCCTCGGCACCGGCATCGCCGCCTGTGGCCTCTTCGTCTCTCTGCTGTTGTTCGCGCGCCCGCTCAGCCGTCGGGCGGTCGCGCAGGGTCTCAGCTGTCTCGCGCCGGTCGCTCTGCCGATGGCCGGAATCGCCGGGCTGGTGGTGGTCGCAAGCCAGGTGTTTCCGATCTCCACGCTCGGGGCGGTGGTGATGGTGATGCCGATCCTGGCCGCGATGCATCTCGCCCGGCACCCCTACAAGGCAGGTCCGGTCGTAGCCGAGACGCGGGCTTCGATGGCGCGGATGGGCGACGATCTGGCCATCGTCTCGGCCGCGATGGTCCTCGGTACCCTGGCCGAGAGCGCGCCGCCGGTGGGCGAGGTTCTTGCTCCCTGGATCGCGACCCATCTACCGACCTCGGCCACGTTCGCGGCCACGGCGCTATCCATGATCGGGCTCGCCGTTGTCGGTGTGCACCCCATGATCACCGGCACCGTCATGATGGTTGCGATCACTGGCAGCGACCTGCCGGTCGCCGACCTGCCGCTGATGATGGCGATGCTGTTCGGCTGGGGCTTCGGCAGCATGAACTCGATCAGCTCGCTGTCCGTGGCCACCGCAGGTCAGATGTTCGCCGTGCGGCCTCTGACCTTGGCTTTCGGGCCCAATCTGATCTTCGCCCTGGTCGTCGGAGTCATCGCGATCGGGTTTCTGACCGGACTGAATGCCGTTCTGGTCCGCTGACGGAAGCTCATCTAGCGGACTTGCCGGGTCATCACGAGATATACGGCGGCAGCGACGCAGGCGAGGGCGGCGTAGTCGACCCACTGCGGCTGCACCTGAAACATCAGCGCGTTGGCGAACACCCCGATCACCGGAACCATCAAGGTCCCGACGGTCGACGCCACCACTGGCAGCAGCGACACGACTTTGAAGAAGGCCCAGTAGCAGAGGATGCCGGTCACGGTCATGTTGTAGACCACGGCCATGGCGGGCCACAGGGTCACCTCACCGACGTTGTGAATGTCCCAGGCCAGCGCGACGACGGCGATCGGCACCGCGCCGACCAAGTGCTGCCAGGCGACGATGACCGTGACCGGGGCGGTGAACCCGGCCTGTTTGACCACCACGGTGCCGGCCCCCCAGCAGAACGCGGCCGCCACCACCAGAAGCGGGCCCAGCAGACCGCCTGACAGGCTGTCGGCATCGACGGAGAACAGCAGCGCCATGCCCGCCAGGCCGATGGCGAGCCCGGTGATCGCACGTCGGCTCTGCCGTTCCTTCAGAACCACCATCCCGACCACGGTCGCCCAGAGCGGCATCGTGTAGGCCAGAATGCCCGCGCGCCCGGCATCCATCAGATCGATGCCGTAGAGCACCAGGATGTTCCAGAGGCTCATGTTCAGCATGGCGGACAGGAACAGCGGCCGGTGCTGGCTTCGTGGCACCCGCAGGCTGTTGCCGCCGATCATGGCGACCGCGAACAATCCCGCGCCCGCGACGATGCTGGCCGAAGCCCGGAACACCCAGGGGGGAATCTCCAGCAGGCCAACCTTCATGATCGGCCAGTTGAACCCCCACAGCAGCGCCAGCATCGCCAGCAGAGCGATGGCGAGCGGCGGTGCGCTTCGGTTGCGGTGCTCGGTCGCGGGGGTGGTCATCGGGGAATTCCCATTGGACCAGATCCGAGCCAGTTGGATTCGCCGCCGGCGATCCTTCTGGCCGGTGAATCTGCTCCACCTATCTAGACTAGATCGGATTCACATAATCCATCTGGATCACCTATTTTCCAGGCGGATCATGATCCGATCTAGCATATGAGGGGAAACGAATCCCCCTTGAGTCTGGGCACGGTCGGTTTCTACCATGCCGCACTGCGGAATTGTCCGACCTCAAGTGCCATCCTCAAAGTTCTGTTAGCGGAGACAGGCGACATGGTGAAGTTCGCGATCGGCCAAGGTGTGAAGCGCGTGGAGGACGACCGGCTCCTGAAGGGCACGGGCGTCTACACCGACGACATCAGCGTCGACGGCGCCCTGCATGCCTACGTCCTGAGGGCGCCTGTGGCGCACGCGACGATCGGCCGGATCGACGTCTCGGGGGCCCGATCGGCGCCGGGCGTCGTGGCCGTCTATACCGGCGATGACGTGCGGGCCGACGGGCTCGGCGATCTGCCCTGCGTGCCGCCGGTGACCAACCGCGACGGCAGCGCGCGCGCCGACACGCCACGCCCGATCCTGGCGGTCGGCAAGGTCCGCCATGTCGGTGACCCGGTGGCATTCGTGGTTGCCGATACCGCCGCCCAGGCCCGCGATGCCGCGGAACTGATCGAGGTCGACTACGACGAACTGCCGGCCACGGTCGATACCGAGGCGGCGACCCAGCCCGGCGCGCCCCAGCTGTTCGATCACATCCCCAACAACATCGCCTTCGATTGGGAAAGCGGCGACAAGGCGGCGGTTGATGCGGCCTTCGCGGCGGCGGCCAAGAAGGTCGATGTGCGCATCGTCAACAACCGCATCGTCGTGAACTCGATGGAGGTCCGTCCGGTTGTGGCGGAGTACGAGGCTGCCACCGACCGGTCGGTCCTGTGGTCCTCGACCCAGGGTCCGCACGTCTTCCAGACCCTGCTGGCGGAGAAGGTCCTGAACCTCGACCCGGCCAAATTGCGCTGCCGGACGACCGATGTCGGCGGCGGCTTCGGGATGAAGATCTTCCTCTATCCCGAGCAGGCGCTGTGCACCTGGGCGTCGCGCAAGCTGAAGCGGTCGGTGCGTTACTCGCCGGAACGTTCGGACGCGTTCACGACCGATGCCCAGGGCCGAGATAACATCTCCTACGCCGAAGCCGCCGTCGACGCCGACGGCGTTATTCAGGGCCTTCGGGTCACGACCTATGCGGCGCTTGGCGGGTATCTCAGCCATATGGGCGCGTTCATTCCGACCAATGCCGGCACCCACATGCTCTCCGGCGTCTACAAGATCCCGGCGGTCTACGTGAACGTGAAAGGTGTGCTGAACAACACCACGCCGACCGACGCCTATCGTGGCGCCGGGCGGCCGGAAGCCGCCTATCTGATCGAACGGGTGATCGACGTGGTCGGCCACGAAATGGGGCTGACCCCCGACGAGGTGCGCCGGCGCAACTACATTCCGTCGGCCGCCATGCCGTACACGACACCGCTCGGCAACGTCTACGACAGCGGCGAGTTCCAGACGCTGATGGAAGAGGCGATGGCCAAGGCCGACTTGGCGGGCTTCGGCTCCCGGCGCCAGGAAGCCGCCGGACGGGGCAAGCTGCGCGGCATCGGCATGGGCTACTACATCGAGAAGTGCGGCGGTGGGAGCCCGGAGACCGCCGATGTCCGTTTCAACGATGACGGCCGGGTCGAGATCCGGATCGGCACCCAGTCGAACGGCCAGGGCCATGAGACGGCCTACGCCCAAATCCTGTCGGATACGATCGGTGTCGAGGGCGACTCCATCAAGGTCATCCAGGGCGATACCGACGTGGTTCCCAAGGGCATGACCGGCGGATCGCGCTCGGTGCCGGTCGGCGGGGCGGCGGTGCTGCTGGCGGGCCGGCAGATCGTCGAGAAGGGCAAGAAGATCGCCGCGAACGTCATGGAAGCCGCCTCGGCCGACATTGAGTTCGCGGACGGCACCTTCACCGTTGCCGGCACCGACAAGCAGATGTCCATCGTCGAAGTTGCCAAGGCAGCGAAGGATCCGGCCAACCTGGATGACGGCATGTCACCGGGCCTGGATGAGGTGCACGAGCGGACACCGGAAGCCGCGACCTATCCGAACGGCTGCCATGTGGTCGAGTTGGAGGTGGATCCCGACACCGGGGACGTCGCCATCGAGCGCTACACGATCGTTGACGACTTTGGCGAGACCATCAATCCGTTGCTGCTGGCCGGCCAGGTCCATGGCGGGATCGTTCAGGGGGTCGGTCAGGCCCTGACCGAGAACACGGTCTATGACGCCGACAGTGGCCAGTTGGTGACCGGCTCGTTCATGGACTACGGGATGCCGCGCGCGGACCTCGTGCCCATGTTCGACTTCAATCTCCACAACGTCCGCTGCACGACGAACCCGCTGGGGATCAAAGGGTCGGGCGAGGCGGGCGCGATCGGTGCACCGCCTGCGGTGATCGGTGCGCTGGTCGACGCCCTGCATGCGACCACCGGGTTGACCCATATCGACATGCCGGCGACGCCGCAGGTGATTTGGCAGATGATTCAGGACGCCAAGCGCAAGGCCCCCTGACTGGCCTGAACACGGAACCGAACCGCCGGCCCGCAGGTTTCCTGCGGGCCGGTTCTCTTTCGGTGGGGAACGCGCGCAGCAGGCTGCCGATCTCGGGATCATCGTCGACGACGAGGATGTGCCATTTCGACATGGGGCCTGGATAACACACTCCGGAACCGAAGCCATTGTCGGGGGTGTATCGCTGTGTAACGGGCGGATAACGGGAGACGTTCCATCCTGGCACGTTCCATCCGGAGGCGATTTGCTCTACGGTCCCGCCGAATTCAGGGATCAATTGACTGCTGGCGGGGAGCCGATGATCGAACTCTACACCTGGAAGACCTCGAACGGGCGCAAGGCGTCCATCATGCTCGAAGAGCTCGGGCTGCCCTACAATGTGCACCCGATCCCGATCGGCCAGGACGTGCAGTTCACGCCAGAATACATCGCGGTCAACCCGAACTCGAAGATCCCGGCGATCATCGATACCGACGGCCCGGACGGCAAGCCGTACACGGTGATCGAGTCCGGCGCGATCCTCATGTACCTCGCTGAGAAGACGGGCAAGCTGATGCCGGCGGATACCGCCGGCCGCTACGAGGTCATCCAGTGGCTGATGTGGCAGATGGGCGGCATCGGGCCGATCTTCGGCCAGGTTCACCATTTCGAGCGCGCCGCCAAGGTCGATGTTCCCTACGGCAAGGAGCGCTACGGCAAGGAGTGCCGGCGGCTCTACGGGGTGCTCAACGCCCGGCTCGAAGGCGTCGACTATGTCGCGAATAACGAATACTCGATCGCCGACATCGCCATCCTGCCCTGGGTGGCGCGCTTCGAGTGGCAGAAGGTCGACCTCAACGACTATCCCAACGTCAAACGCTGGTTCGACGCCCTCATGGCCCGGCCGGCGGTGCAGCGCGGCATGGAGATCCCGGCCGACGCGTAGGGTGGCTTCGGCGACCCTCGGGGGTCGTCGGCGCTACGGATGCAGCTTGAGGCCTTTCAGGGCCTTGTCGACGTCTCGGCGGTCGCCGCGGGTAGCGAGCCCAACCAGGTTCAGCGCGTCGCCTGGCAGGGCGGCGACGACCGCACGGTTGTCGACGTCGTTGCCGGTCCTGAACATGCCTTGCGAATAGACGGCGAGCGGCAACCCCCGGTCGGCGGCCCGGCGATGGGCCTTGACCAGGCCGGCGGTGTCCGCGGCCAGGATCAGCACCGGTTGGCCCAGAATGGCGAGGTACTGACCTCCGTCGGCGTCCCGGTAGGGGGCGCCGATCACGTCCGGCGCGTGGGCGGCGATGCCGCTGGCCAGAAAAGCGACGACGTTGAGCTTCTGCCAGACCTCGAGGTCCTGGCACACCACGATTGAAATCTTGGTTGCGTGCATGTCCGCGCGTCCATGGTTGCTGGATCGCCTTACCGTCCCGAATTCCCGCGACGGGGTCTTGGACAATTGTGCGCGGCTCAGGCGGTGGCGCGGACGCGCTGAAACGTGCGGGGCGTGAGGCCATAGGCGCTCTTGAACCGCCGGTTCAGGTGGCTCTGGTCAACGAAGCCGACGGCGACCTCTGCCGGGCGCTCACCGTCGGTCAGGAGTTCGCGCGCGCGCTCCAGCCGGACCATGGTGAGATAGCGGTGCGGCGACACGCCGAGCGTCTCATGAAACACCCGATGGATGGCGAAGCGACTGCGACCGGTCTCGCGCACCAGGTCCGTGAGCCGGATGTCGCTTGCGTAGTTCTCGCGCAGGATCTCCCGTATCCGATCGACAAGCCGGGCGTCCCCCGTGAACCGGTCCGCCGTCGGTGGCCGTCCGCTGCTGTGGCGCCCCGTCAGCCCCGACAGCGCGAGATCCAGCAGACATTCCGCCCGCAGGCTTTCCCGCGGCGCTGGGGACCCCGGGGTCCGCTCTTCGAGCGCGGTGAACAGGGCCGCGAACACCCGGGCGAGATCCGGGTCGCGTTGCAGGGTCTCCCGGAACAGCGGCCGGCCGTCACCGTGTCCGGCGCCGCGCAGAACGGTCTCCATCGTGGCGGCATCCGGGTAGAGCATCCAATAGGCGAACCCGTCGGCGTCGCCAGCCTCACCGTCATGCAGGTCCTCGGCATTGAGCAGGATCAGTGTGCCGGGTGTGCTGGTGTGACGGGCGCCGCGGTTGCTGAAGCACTGGCGGCCCTCGATCGTCAGGCCGAGTGCGTAGGTCGCGTGGGTGTGCCGGTCAAAGGCGTGGCCCCCGAACCGGGCCCGCAGGAAATCGAGGCCGAGCGCGTCATCACGCCGGTAGAGCAGATAGTCGGTCCTTGAGGTCGCTATTCCGGTCATCCTACGCCCGATCCGTCGGCGCCTCACCGCTGCCGAGAGTCTTCGCCAGCATGTCCTGCATGCCCGCACCCGGCATCATCTGCTTCATCATCGATTCCATGGATTTTTGAAAGCTGTCGCCCATGGCGCTCCTCCCATGATCGCGGGCGGTCATGGTACGCCCTCGCTCGATGGCCGTCTCCGGGCGAGATCATCGCGCCGCGGGTGCCTGCGGATGCGCTTCGGCGCGTGATCGTGTATCAGGGGCCGATGGCTGAACCGACGCCCGAGAAGACCCGGATCCCGTTGAGCGACGAGCGCTCCTTCCCGCTGTTGAAGCGGCTGTGGGGGACATTCGTGCGGCCGCATGCCGCCTGGCTGGCGCTGGCGGGCGTGGCGATGGCCGTGGTTGCCGCCATGACCGCGCTGACCGCCTGGCTGATGGACCCGGTGGTCAACGAGGTGTTTGTCGAGCGCAATGAGGCCACGCTCTGGCTGATCGGCGGGGCAGTGGTCGCGACCTTCGCCCTGAAATCCGGTGCTGCCTACGTCCAGGACGCCCTGGTGGCCCGGGTCGGCCAGCGGATCGTCGCCGACATCCAGAACCGGCTGTTCGGTCATCTGCTCGACCAGGATGTGGCCCTGTTCCAGAGTCGGGCCACCGGCAGCCTGATCTCCCATTTCACGTTCGACGTCCAGGCGCTGCGCCAAGCGGTGTCGAGTGCGGTGGTGGGCATCGGACGGGACGGGTTGTCGGTGATCCTGCTGGTCGGCGTGATGGTCTACCAGGACTGGCTGCTGTCGATCATCGCGCTGGTGGTCGCACCCCTGACCGTGCTGCCGATCCAGCGCCTCGGCCGTCGCATGCGGCGGGTCTCCGGTGATGCCCAGGGGCGGATGGGCAAGTTGACGACCCTGTTGGGTCAGGCTTTTCAGGGCATCCGGGTGATCAAGGCCTATGCCATGGAGCCCGCCGAGCGGGCCCGGGTCGGGGCGCTGGTGGAGGAGATCTTCCGCCTGACCTACCGCCAGGGGCGGGTGCGGGCGGCCGTTCAGCCGGTCATCGACGCGTTCGGTGGTCTGGCGGTCGCGGCGGTGATCGTCTACGGCGGTTATCGGGTGATCGAGGGCGCGACCACGCCCGGCGCGTTCTTCTCGTTTATCACCGCCGTGCTCATGGCCTATCAGCCGCTGCGCAGCCTCGGCAAGATCAGCGCCACCGTTCAGGAAGGGGTGGCCGCCGCCGAACGTCTGTTCACGCTGCTGGACCGCCAGTCCGCGATTGTCGAGCCGAGCGATCCGGTGACTCTGGAACGGCAGCCGGCGGAGATCGCCTTTGCCGACGTCCGGTTCTCCTACACCGACGGGACCGAGGCCCTGGCCGGCATATCGTTCACCGCGCCGGCGGGCAAGGTGACGGCCCTGGTCGGCCCGTCCGGGGCCGGAAAGAGCACCGTGCTCAACCTGATTCCGCGGTTCTTCGACGTTGATGCAGGGCGGGTGACGATCGGGCGGGCGGATGTGCGAACGGTCTCGACCGCCAGCCTGCGGGACGCCATCGCCCTGGTCAGTCAGGAAGTCGTGCTGTTCGACGACACCGTGGCCGAGAACATCCGATACGCCCGGCCGTCAGCCAGTGACGACGATGTCCGCAAGGCGGCCGAGGCGGCGGCGGCGCACGGGTTCATCACCGACCTGCCGCAGGGCTACGAGACCCGGGTCGGTGAGCACGGGGCCAAGCTCTCCGGCGGTCAGCGCCAGCGCATCGCCATCGCCCGGGCGATCCTCAAGGATGCCCCGATCCTGTTGCTGGACGAGGCGACAAGCGCCCTTGATACCGAATCAGAGCGTCAGATCCAGGCCGCCCTGGCCCGACTGATGGCCGGGCGGACCACCATCGTCATCGCCCACCGGTTGTCGACCGTGCAGGGGGCCGATTGCATTCACGCCTTCGACCGGGGTCGGGTCGTTGAAAGCGGCGACCACCGCAAACTGATCGCTCAGGACGGCCTCTACGCGCGGCTGCACGCGCTGCAGTTCCGCGAGCCGGACCCTTCGACACCCCTGAATTCAATTCAGGGTGCTCAGGATGAGGTCAGAAAGAAAGCCAGCGTGGAGTAAAAGGACCTCGCCCTGAGCACCCCGCCCCGGATTGACTCCGGGGTTGATCCGGGGGTGTCGAAGGGCGCTACTCCTTCGGCCAGCGCCGGTGCACCCAGAGCCATTGCTCGGGGCGCTCGCGGATCCAGCTTTCCAGCAGATCGTTTACCCGCTGGACCGCGTCGGCCACGTCATCGTTGGCGTTGTCGGTTTTTGCCACCGGGATTGGCGCGCCGGCGGTGACCCGGAACCGCACGCCGTCATCCAGCCGTTCGATCCGGACCGGCACGACCGGGCAGCCGAAGCGACGGGCGAGCTGGGCAAAGGCGGGTGCGGTCATCGCCTTGCGCCCGAAGAACCGCGCCTCGATGCCGTCATTCATCTTCTGGTCGACCAGCATGCCGAGCGCCCGCCCGTCATTCAGACTGGCGAGTGCGGCGCGCCCACCGGCGCTGCCTTTCGGGATCAGGCGCGAGTCGGGGTGCAGGCGACGGTTCTCGAACAGCGGCGCGATCCACGGGTTGTCGGGAGCGCGGTAGACGACGTCCAGCACAATCCCGAGATGGGTGGCGGCGAGTGGGATCATTTCCCAGTTCGCCTGGTGGGCGGAGACGAAGATCGTCGGTCCCTCGGCGGCGATGGCGTCATCAATGATGTCGCGACCCACGATCTCCACGCGCTGGTCGACATCGCGCAGCAGGGAGCGCAGATGCGGGAACTCGCCGGCCGTGCGCCCGAGGTTGCGCCACATGCCGGCCAGTACGCGATCGATCGCCGCCGGATCTTTTTCCGGGAACGCGGCCTCGAGGTTGCGGCGCGCCACCGCGTGCACCCGCAGCCACGGACCCAGGGTGGAGAACACCGAAGCTCCGAACCGGGAGGCGGCGTCGACCGGGAGCAGCCGCAGCAGGCCGTAGGCGACGAGCGCGCCGGCGGCCTCGAGCGGGTGCAGCAGGCGTTTCAGGAGGCGGGGCATGCGCTGATATCGGCCAGCACCGCCCCGCTTGTCCAGCGCGCCGTTGTCGAGTGAGGATCCGGACGTCAGGCGGATGCCGGCGACAACCGGGCCAGCGGCTTCTCGTTGATCGGCATGTGGATGATCGCCGCCAGCACGCCCAGCGCGACGCCCGCCCACCAGACCCCGTCATAGGATCCGACCGTGTCGTAGAGATAGCCGCCGAGCCAGATCCCGGAGAACGAGCCGAGCTGGTGGCTCAGGAACACGATGCCGAACAGGGTAGCCATGTACCTCAACCCGAAGACCTGGGCGACGATGCCGGTCGTCAGCGGCACGGTCGACAGCCAGAGCAGCCCCATGGTGCCGGCGAACAGGTAGATCGTCAGGTCGGTCTTCGGTGCCAGCAGCAGGGCGGCGATCGCGATCGCCCGCGCGAAGTAGATCGTGCTGAGGCTGACCTTCTTGCTCCAGCGCTGGCCGGCGATGCCAGCCCCGAACGAGCCGATGATGTTGAACAGGCCGATCAGCGCCAGCGACCAGGCGCCGACACTCGGATCGAGGCCGAGATCACTGACATAGGAAGGGAAGTGCACGGTGATGAAGGCGACATGGAAGCCGCACACGAAGAACCCGATGGTCAGCAAGACATAGCCGCGATGGGCGCCGGCCTCGGCCAGGGCCTGGCGCAGGGTCTGGTCGCTGACCGGCTCGCCCTTGCCCGTGGTGCCGCTCGGCAGGACCAGGGCCAGAGGAATGATCACCAGGGCGGAGAAAGCGAGGATGACCAGCGCGCTCTCCCAGCCATAGGCGCCGATGAAACCCTGGGCGACGGGCGAGAACACCACCTGTCCGAACGAGCCTGCGGCGGTCCCGAGCCCGAGCGCGAGCGAGCGCCGTTCCGGACCGACGACCCGGGCCATCGCCGCCATCGCCAGTGAGAAGGCGGTGAAGGCGACCCCGACGCCGGTCAGGACGCCGCCGAACACGTGCAGGGCCATCGGGCTGTCGGCCCCGGCCATGCCCCAGACGCCGACCATGTAGACGATGGCGCCGCCGGCCAGCACCTTCGACGGGCCGAACCGGTCGGCGATGGCGCCGGCGATCGGCACGCCGATACCCCAGAGCAGGTTCTGGATTGCCATCGCGAGGCCGAAGGTCTCACGGTCCCAGCCGCGGTCCAGGGTCATCGGCTCGAGGAACAGGCCCATGACCGAGCGGATGCCGAACCCGACCATGGCGATCAGGCAGCCGGCGATGATGACCATCAGGGGGGTCCGCCAACTGGGACTGGGGGCGGCGGCGGTGCTGGACATGGGGGCGCTCCGATCGGCTGTCCGGGATGGAACCTTGGCAGGATGACAAAGGATCTGCTAGATTAGTGCATATACACTCGTGTAGCTGCACGGAAATGTCAATGTCGGGAAATACCGCACGAGATCAGGCGTCGGAAATGCGCTGTACCGGAGCCGCGATCCGGCGCGCGGCACGGCGCACGAGCCAGTTCTACGACGACGCCTTGAAGCCGCTCGGGCTCAAGCTGACGCAATACTCCCTGTTGTCGAACATCGATCTGCTGGACCGCCCGACGATTACCGAGCTGGCCGACCACCTCGTTATGGATCGCACAACCCTGACCCGAAACCTCACACCATTGCGGGTCAGCGGATGGGTCCATCTGGAGCCGGGTGCGGATCGCCGCAGCCGCGCTGTTGTGCTGACCTCGCGCGGTACTGATCTGCTTGCGGCGGTCAAGCCGGTGTGGCAGCAGGCTGAGGTCGCCTTGCGGGCGAAAGCGGGTGACGCCCGCCTTCGCAAGCTCCGCCGGCTTCTGGACGAGGTTGCCTCAGTTCTCGACCCACAGTGACCGACAGATCAGAGACAGTTGGTCTGGATGGCTTGTTTCGCTTCGGGCTGGCACCCCATACTTCGCGCCACAGTTTCAGGATTTGCACTGGGTGAGATTCGATGCGCGCACTGAAGGTGATAAAATCGCCAATCCGCCGCCTGTCGTTCAAAGGTACATCGACTCATGCGAAGAACGGTGCGCTTTTCGGCGAAGGTCTCTCGAAGATTCTGCAGAGTCTGATTCAACCCAAACTCGGGAAAGAGACCCTTTTCTGTTCCGATAATCTGATTGCATGGAACCGGAACCTGAGTTTTCTGCGCGATCCCTACTTCATTGAGCTTCTTCGCAGAGAAGACATCTCCAAGAAGGAGAAAGGGATTGTCTGGCGTACCTATCTCCTTGAGTTCCTTGCTCAGTTCGCTGCAACCCTTGACGGCGATTTCCTGGAGGTCGGCTGCTATTCCGGCCATACGGCGTCTGTGCTCGCTGACAGGATCGACTTCGCGACCTTGGGCAAACGTTACGTTCTCTACGACCTCTTCGCCTGGAATCAGGGCGACAAGCACTATCCACTCGGTCTGCGGGAGGCTGGAGACCTTTATGAAACTGTCCGTGCGCGGTTCGCCGATAATCCGGCGGTCACAGTCGTGAAAGGTCGAGTCCCGGACTCATTTGCCGCGACCCTGCCCGACCGGATCGCTTTTGCGCACATCGACATGAACAATGCCGATGCAGAGGCTGCGGCCATCGAGGCGATATATCCCCGCCTGCCCCACGCGGGAATCCTTGTTTTGGACGATTACGGTTGGTGGACGTTGTCTGACCAGAAGGTCGCCGTCGATGCGGTCCTTGCTCGGTTTGGCGAGGCCGTGGCGGAGCTCCCGAAAGGGCAAGGAATTGTGATCAAGAAGGCTGCCCCGTAGTCGAGGTCCGTGCGCCCGCCGCGTGCTCTTTCACCTCTGGTGAGGCGGGAGCTCGACGGGAGACTGTGCTCCGGAGCGTTACAGGAACACCGTCGTGATCTCGGGCACCAGCAGGATGACTGCCAGCACGAACAATTGCATGGCGATGAACGGCAGGAAGCCGCGGAAGATGTCGGTCAGAGAGATGTGCGGTGGGGCCACCGATTTAAGGTAGAACGCCGCCGGCCCGAAGGGTGGACTGAGGAAACTCACCTGCATGTTCACGCAGAACTGATTGAGGCCCTACGGCCTCGACCCCCCTCCTATCTCTGCGCTTTTGGGAAGACCGCTGTGGGGACCAATAGGTCCCCCTAGGCCCCGGTATCCCGACAATTTACCGACATCGAGGATCTCATGGACGAGCGAGAAGTGCGGCTGGTCGAGCGCCAGCAGCGGTGGGAGTTGTCCGCCGTGGACCGGGGTATCGAGAGATACCGACTGGCCACCCAGAAGGCTGTCGGCGGCGGCCGACTGGCCGACACCAAGCCGGGGATGCGGATGCTGTCCGCCATCCTGGAGAACCTGATCCCCGCCATCCAGGAGGCCCGCACGGAGGCCCAACAGGGGTTCGGATCGGGGGCCCGAAACATCCCCCACTGGTGGATGCCCTTCCTGTCCCTGTCGGCCGAGAAGATGGCCTACATCGTAGTCGCACGGTCATGTCGCATCCCGATCTAGGGGAGCTTCGGGTGATCGCCAAGAACATCGGCCATCGATGCGAGACCGAGCGGGCCCTGGAACTCTTCAAGGAGACCGAGCGGGCCAAGGAGAAGGCCCAGGAGGAGGCCGGTGAGGGCCGCCCGGAGAACGTCTACAAGCTCATGTGTCACTACGCCCGGGAGGTGAACCCGCGGACGTTCAAGCGATGGCGCCGGAAGGTGGCCGACTTCGACGCCGCGCCTTGGGGCGAGGACGTTATGGTGGCGATGGGTATGAAGCTGATCCACCTCATGGTCGAGTACGGCGGTGGATGGTTCCAGGTTCGCGTCGTGAACCGCCACACCAGGCGGTCGATGGTGAAAACCCGGAAGCTGTTGGAGATGACCCCCGAGGCCGAGGCGTTCCTCGGCGACCAGCGGACTCTCGATGAAGTCAACCGGCCCTGGTTGGTCCCCATGATCAGCCGCCCCGTTCCCTGGGAGATGGTCTAAGGCGGTGGGGTGAAATAACCCCACCACCCCGCCTACCCAGGGGCCTCCAGAGACACACCTCTGGCTCCCCAGCGGTACCCCCCCCCCGAACTACCCCCGAATTACTCCCTGGCTAGACCCGCGGCGGTCCTAGCCCCACACGTACATCACCATGAAACCGACGGAGAACTGAGATGGGCTACCAAGGTGGATACACCGTCATCAAGCAAGACCTCCTTCGGGCCGGTATGCACGGCCACACGGCGACCCTCAAGGATCCCGTGTCGGCCGCCCACCTGACCGCCCTCAACACCCTCCAGGACACCCCCTGGCGGATCAACACCTTCGTCCTGGACGTCATGCGGGACCTGTGGCTGGGCGGTCGGGGCCTCGGGGGTCTCCCCATGGCCGACGACATGCCCCTCCCGCAGAACCTACCGGACAGCGAGTGGGAGATGATGGGCGACGAGGCCAAGAAGGGGTGGAAGCGGAAGAAGGCCCGCATCTACACCCGGAACCGCGAGATGGTGTCTCGCCGGGATGCCCTGCTGCGGGTCCTCGATCTGGCCGAGACGCTGCGGGACGAGGAGGCGATCTACTTCCCGCACTCCCTCGACTTCCGAGGCCGGATGTACCCCATCCCCCAGGACCTGAACCCCCAGGGGGATGACCTGACCAAGTCCCTCCTGATGTTCGCCACCGGTAAGCCCCTCGGCCGCCGGGGCTACTTCTGGCTCCAGGTCCACCTCGCCAACTGCGCCGGCCAGGACAAGCTGTCCCTCGCCGATCGGGTGAAGTGGTGTCAGGAGAACATGCGGATGATCATGCAGACTGGCGAGGATCCCATGTCGACCCTCGACCGGTGGGCCGCGGTCGACGATCGAGAGGACCCCGAGATGGACAGCCCCTTCGGGCTGGTCGCCGCCTGCCGCGAGATGTGGATGGTCGGGGAGGCCGGCTTCGACCACGTCTCCCACCTACCGATCCAGGTGGACGGATCCTGCAACGGCCTGCAACACCTGTCGGCCCTCGGTCGGGACCGTAAGGGCGCCATCGCGACCAACGTGGCCGCCAACGAGGTCCGCCAGGACATTTACCAGCGGGTCGCCGATCGGTGCGCTGAGATCTGCAACGAGGATGTCCGCCGGGGGGTCGAGGCCGCCGTCGTGTGGCAGGGAGCGATCCGCCGGAAGACCGTCAAGCGGGCCGTCATGACCACCCCCTATGGGGTCACGTCTCGGGGTATCCGGGACCAGCTTGTCAATGACGGACACACCCACAAGGCCCTCGGGGAGAACCAGGAGGGGCACCACAAAGCAGCCGACTACCTGACGTCCGTTATCCAGAAGGCCATGGACGAAACCGTGGCGTCGGCTTCCTCGATCATGGGCTACTTCCAGGACGTCACCGTCGCGTTTGCGAAGAAGGGGGTCCCGTTCCAGTGGACCTCGCCGTCCGGCATGAGGGTGCAGCAGGCCTACCACCACCTGTCCCAGCGCCGGATCGACACCCTGTACGGCCGGGTCTACCTGAACGACGGCGATGCGGCGCTCGGGATGGACCAGGGGAAGCAACGAAACGGGGCCGCCCCTAACGTCATCCACTCGTTCGACGCCGCCCACATGGTGGCGACGATCAACTTCGCCCGGGACGTCTACGGGATCACGGACTTCTCGATGATCCATGACAGCTACGGGTGCCACGCCTGCGACATGGACAACCTGTCGTATACCCTACGTCGGGCCTTCGTCGACCAGTACAGCGAGGATCTCCTGGGGGCATTCCACCGGGAGCAACTCCAAGTCGCCGAGCCAATGGGCATTGATCTACCGGAACCACCGGCTCTATCGGACTTCGATATCTCCGAAGTTCAACGGTCCGATTTCTTTTTCGCGTGAGTAAAGCATTTTACACAGCTAAGGAGACTATAAATGTGTAACATAAAAGCGCGTCGCTCCTTGGTCGTTCAGCAGAACCGACGGTCCATGTTTGTCGCCGCTGAGCGGGGTTCCTGGACCGGGGAGTACACCCGGCGGGTGGCGTTGGGCGCCGCACCCCAGCCCCAGCTGGCCCGCCCCGAGGTCGAGCCTATCGACAGCCCCCTCCTCCTGATCGCCAAGAGCAGGGCCGCCCGGCGGCGGGTCAAGGGGGAGAGCCCCTGCTGAAGCGCCCCGCCTCTACGCCCACGGTCAGGCCACCCGTCGGGGCCGGATCGTGCGGGAGCTCGCTGACCGACCGGAGGCTCTCTTCCCAGCGGTGACCCGACCGGGGACAACGAATGTCCTCCCTTGAAGAACCCAGGTTTTCCACCCATCTCTCCCACCTAACTTGCCCCCTCCGGTCCGTCCGGCGGGGGCTCTTTCTGTTTGTGCATCGGAGATGCGGTGGGCCTCTCTGACTGCCTCAGGGTGGACAACGAATGTCTCCCCTTGAAGAACCCAGGTTTTCCAACCCATCTCACTCACCTAAACCGCCCCTCGGCCCGCCCGATGGGGCTCTTTCTGTTTGTGCATCGGAGATGCGGTGGGCCTCTCTGACTGCCTCAGGGTGGACAACGAATGTCCCCCCTCGAAGAACCCAGGTTTTCCAACCCATCTCACTCACCTAAACCGCCCCTCGGCCCGCCCGATGGGGCTCTTTCTGTTTGTGCATCGGAGATGCGACAGGCGCCTTCCTGGAGGAGGCATCCTGGACGCCAACCCTGAGACCCCGCCGTATCTCCGCTGCATACGCAGCCCAAGACGCCTCCCACACCACACAGCACGAGGAAACCGAATGGCAAAGCAGAAGTTGCCACGCACAGTCACACCTGTCGGCACCCTGGTCTACGTCTGGGTCGACAAGCCTGACGATAAGTTCTCTGGCCCGGACAAGCCGGCCAAGTTCAAGGCCTCCGTCGTCCTGGATCCGAAGGACGCCGGCGTCGAGGAGTTCATCGCTGACCTGAAGGCCAAGGCCCAGGCCGCGGCGGAGATCGATGACGTCGAGCTGGAGGAGAACTTCAGGTTTGCCAAGGTCAAGCCGACCGACAAGGGCACCAAGAAGAAGCCCCTGAAGGAAGAGTTCCAGGGCATGTATGTCCTGGAGGCGAAGACTGGTGAGACCTACCCACCGCGGCGTAAGGACGCCCAGAACAACCTGATCGAGGAAGACGGCGTCATCCGGTCGGGCGACATCGGCCGCCTCGCGGAGACCGTGTCGGCCTACGAAGCGTTCGGCTCGGGGGTCTCCCTGCGGCTTAACGCCGTGCAGTTGATCGAGAAGCGGGCCACCGGTGGTGGCGGCGACGATGGCTTCGACACCTACGAGGGCGGCTACCGGCACGAGCCTAAGGTGTCGACCGACACCGCCTCGGACGACGATGACGATACTGGGGATGACGACGACTTCTGATTTCGTCGTCCCTGTGGAGCCCGTACCGGCCGCTAGACCCAAGGTCTACAGGTTCGGGACCACCTACCCGAAGCGATACCAAAGCTACCGAGTGGCGGCACATTCCTGGGCTGAAGACCAGTCCTGGACGCCCCACTTGGGGCCCCTTCGGGTAACCGTGCATTGCATATGCCGGAAGCCAAGGACGACGAAGCTCACCCACCCCAATGGTGACGTCGACAACTACGCCAAGGCCGTCCTGGACGTCCTGAACAAGAGGGCGTGGGAAGACGACACCCAAATTGTCTACCTGACCGCGACCAAACGGTTCGCTACTCCCGGTGAGGAGCCTCACGCGCAGATCACCATCAAACCAGCAGGAGACTAGTAATTATGAGCCGAGAGATTTTCACTCAGCGGGTCCTTCGGTCCGGGACCTTCGTGACTTCAAATCTGGGGGTGACATGATCGATCGCCTGTCCAAGCCGGTCGCCTGGGGTCTCCCCTGGTTCCTGGAGGATCTCCACAAGCTGACCTATGGCCGGCGGTACGGAGAGGTCTACACCTTCGGGGCCGGTACCGAGGTCGGGAAGACCGACTTCCTGGTCCAGCAGATCGAGTACGACATCAACACCCTGAAGGAACGGGTAGGTGTCGTGTTCCTGGAGCAGGGCCCGGAGGAGACCATCCGCCGGATCTGTGGCAAGGCCGCCGGGCAGTTGTTCCATATCCCCGACGCCGGCTGGGACCCCAAGGCCTTCATGTCGGCCGTCAATGAACTCGATCGGGACGACCGGCTGCGGTTCTACGACGGCTTCGGGGAGACCGACTGGGACATCGTGAAGCTGAACATCCGCTTCCTGGCGAAGTCCGAGGGCATCCGCATCTTCTACGTGGATCACCTGACCGCCATGGCCGACCCGTCGAACGAGCGGGAGAGCCTGGAGAGGATCATGCGGGACATCGCCATGCTGGCGAAGAACCTGAACGTGATCATTCATCTGGTAAGCCACCTCTCGACCCCCGAGGGGAAGCCCCACGAGGAAGGCGGGCGGGTCATGATCCGGCACTTCAAGGGTGCCCGGGCCATCGGCTTCTGGTCGCACTTCATGTTCGGCCTGGAGCGGGACCAGCAGGCCAAGAAACAGGACCACCAGGAGACGACCACCTTCCGGTGCCTCAAGGACCGCTACACCGGCCAGTCAACCGGCCACGTCATCTACCTCGGCTACGAGAGCGACACCGGACGGCTGTACCGGAGGGACAACCCCTTCATGGACGATGGGTTCGATGATGGCGACGACTTCTAGGAGAACCGATGAAGCGCTGTAGAGTGTGTGGGGAGAGAAAGCCCCCGTATGCCTTCTATGCCCACCCATCAAGCCGGGACGGTCGATGTAAAGACTGCCACCGAGCCGTCTCCCGGAAGATAAGCGTCAACCGGGTGTTCGTGGACGGCACGTACCGGGGGATGTCGTATAAGCTCGGTATCCCGGGGGGTAACTACAGGGGCGACGAGATCCGTCGCCTACTGACCCCCGCATACCGACGACTGGACAGGCTCTACTCGACCGGCGCTGGGGGCTTCGTCTACGTGATCAACAACCCCGCGTGGCCCGACTGGGTCAAGGTGGGTATGACGACCGACGCCGCCCGCCGGGGCCGCGACTACCAGACCGGATCGCCATTCCGGGACTACAACATGGTGGCCTTTGAAAAGGTCGTGGACCGACGGAAGGTGGAGGCGGCTCTGCTCGAAGACCTGGAGGCCTATGGCCGAAGGGAAGGCGAGTGGTTCCAGCTCCCCGTCCCTTTCGTTGTCTCCCGACTACAGTACTTCTCGCAGGTATGAAGGAGATAGCGAGTGACCACCCTTGTGTTCGACATTGAGACTGACGGTCTCCTACGGGAGGAGCGGAACGCGAAGACGGGCGAACTGATGCTCGAGATGTCGCGTCTGTGGCTCCTGATAGTTGGCGACCCCGCGACAGGCGAGATCGCAGCCTACTCTGACGTGGATGGGGGCCTCCCCCCCGTCCGCGAGGGGTACGAGCGCCTCCTCGGCGCGGATCGCATCGTCGGTCACAACGTCTTGAACTTCGACATCCCGGCGCTGGGTCGCTTCGGGTACCTCCTGGATCACACGAAGGCCATCGACACGATGGTCCTGTCGCGTCTCCGGGAGCCGTCGAGAGAGGGCGGTCACTCGCTTGCTGTACTAGGCGAGGCCCTGGGCAAACCCAAGGGGGAGTTCAGCGACTTCGGCCGGTACAGCCAGGAGATGCTCGACTACGCCATCCAGGACGTCGACACCAACATCGCCATCTGGGAGGACCTCAAGCACCTCCTGGAGGACTGCCCAGACGCCGTTGACGTAGAGCACATCTTCGGGTGGTGCATGTCGCTCCAGATGCAGAACGGCTTTGCGTTCGACATGGCCTCCGCGGTCAGCCTCCTGGGCACCCTGGAGCAGGAGAAGGATGACCTGGAGCACGGCCTCCAGGACGTCTTCCCGCCCCGGTGGGTCAAGGAGGAAGACCGGGTGTCCAAGCGGACGGTCAACTATAAGGACCCCACTCGGGGCTCCGAGGTCGCCGGCTGCGCCTGGACCAAGATCAAGTACGAGGTCTTCAACCCCGGGTCCCGCAAGCAGATCGCCGACCGGCTGATCCAGAAGTACGGCTGGAAGCCCCGCAAGTACACCGGCACGGGCATCCCCCAGGTCGACGAGGCGGTCCTCTCGGACCTCCCCTTCGAGGAAGCCAGGGCCCTAGTCACCTACTTCGACGCCCAGAAGAAGCTCGGGCAGGTGACGAACTGGCTCAAGGCTGAGAAGGACGGCCGGGTCCACGGGTATATCAACACCATCGGGGCCAACACCCACCGCTGCACTCACAACAACCCGAACGTCGCTCAGGTCGACAAGGACCAGCGTATGCGGTCCTGCTGGAAGGCGTCCGACGGGATGAAGCTGGTAGGCTCCGACGCCGAGGGCCTGGAGCTGCGGATGCTGGGCCACTACCTCGCCAAGTTCGACGGCGGGGAGTTCGCCCGGGCCGTCATCGAGGGCCAGAAGGCCGACGAGACGGACGTCCACTCCCTTAACCGTAAGGCCGCCGGGTTCCATGACCGGGACAACGCCAAGACCCTGATCTACGCCCTGATCTACGGGGCAGGGAACGCCAAGCTGGGGATGATCGCCATCGCTGATGCGGTCGAAGCCGGTAAGCCGGTCCCCAAGGGGAAACCCTACGCCATCGGGAAGGCCCTCCGGGCCCGCCTCATGGCGAACATCCCGGGCCTCGGTAGGCTGACCAATAAGGCCCAGAAGCGGGCCGGCGTTGGGTACCTGACCGGCCTCGACGGCCGCCGGGTCCACATCCGGTCGGCCCACTCGGCCCTCAACACGCTTCTCCAGTCGGCCGGTGCCATCGTCATGAAGTGGGCGGTGCGGTGCTTCTGGGAGCGTGAGGCCAAGGCCTACGAGAACGGGGTCTTCCGGTTCTGCGTGAACGTCCACGACGAGCAGCAGTTTGAGGTCCTGGACGACCTCAACTACCCCGAGGAGATCGGTCAGTCGTTCTCCCAAGCGATCACCGAGGCGGGCGTCCGCCTGGGCGTCCGGTGCCCCCTCTCGGGCGCCTACGACATTGGGGACAACTGGTCCCAAACCCACTGACAAGCAGGAGATACCATGCTGTACCAGCAGCTTGCCGACCTCGTTCTAAGCCCCCTGATCACCCACATGGCCTCCCGGTGGGTCGCCCAGTTGTGGGTCATGGGTCCACAGGCTTTCTCCCGAGGCGGGACGTTACTCGACATGATTATATTGGTCGTTGGCTTTATCATCGCGCCGCTGGGTGTCATCCACGGACTCATCCGGTTTTTCATCTGAGGGCCTTATACGAACCTACGGGCGCGTCCTGGGATGACTAGGCGGGCCGGGCCGTATCAACCACACATCGGAGGTATACTAATGACGGTAGCTCTACTGGATGGCGACATCATCGCCTACCGGGCTGCCTGTTCGGGGGAGGATTTGGACGACTTCGGCCCGGAGGGGTCTGTCCACCTCGACCGCCCAGCAGCCTATAAGACCGCGGACGCTGTGATCCGTAAGTGGGCCCGCGGTGCGGGGGCCACCGGGGTCCTGGTTGTGTTCTCCAGTTCTGACGTCTTTCGCTACAGTGTCCTGCCTAGTTACAAGTACAACAGGACGGGGGAGAAGCCGCCCCTATACGCCGACGTCGTGGCCCACATCGAGACGAACTGGAAGACCCTCCGGAAGCCCCACCTGGAGGCCGACGACACGATCGGTATCCTGGCAACCCGGGACCCCAAGCGGTACGTCGCCGTGTCCATCGACAAGGACTTCGACAGCTTACCGGCCCGGGTCTTCAACCCCGACAAGGATGCGATCCCCCGCCTGATCCGACCCCCGATGGCCGATCGGTCGTGGCTCATGCAGACCCTGACCGGCGACTCTGTGGACGGCTACAAGGGATGCCCAGGCGTTGGTCCTGTGAACGCCGCCCGAGTCCTCGACGAGGGCGGCTTCAAGCTGCCCGGTATGTGGGCCGCGGTGGTCGAGCAGTTCCACGAGAAGGGCCTCACCGAGGACGACGCGCTCGTCCAGGCCCGGGTCGCTCGCATCCTACGACACACCGACTTCGACATCCAGACACGGGAGATCATTCTTTGGCATCCGAAGAAACCGGAACGTTTAACAGCGGCACAGATAACCTCAACCGGCCGGGCGTCACCGCCTTCCCGATCCCCCGCGCCGCTGTCGGGTGGGGGAGCCTCCCCATCCACCCCACCCAAACCCCATCGGAATTCCAAGAGGGGTTCCAGCCCGCGTTCCCGGAAGCGGGCACTCAGGCAGGTCGCGTGATCGCCGAGGGCACCGCGTGGCGGGCCTCGGAGGTCCAGGTGGATCCCGAGTCGGTATCCACCGACGCCCCCGCGGCGTCCCCGACCGACGACATGGTCTACCGGCCGAGCCTCTACACCCGGTTCAAGATTGAACCGATAACTTTCATCATGGAGAACGGCATCGGCTTTGCCACCGGTAACGTCATCAAGTACGTCTGCCGACACGACGCCAAAAACGGTATCGAGGACCTCAAGAAGGCGCGCCGATATCTTGACATGATGATCAACCAGGCCGAAGGGCAGGAGGTTCTATGATCGAGCCGGACTATACCTGGACGCTAATCCTGCCCCCTCTATGGGTCGCGGTTATGACGTTAGCGTCAATCATCTAAACCCACATACGTAGGCTTCAACCCTGGAGAAATATAATGGATATGATGCTGTTGCTGCTCGGCCTGCTCATGCAGGGGTCGGCCTGATCGCCTCCTGACACCGACACGGTGGGCCCTAACGGGGCTCACCTTTTTTGGACAACGAATGTCCCCCCTAGAACCCCCCCCTATCGGGAGCCCAATTATGGATCACATCCCCCGACTTTCCGATGACCTCATTAACGACCTCGCGCAGATGTACCTACCGCGCTGTAAGGGCGCGGACGAGAACGAGGCCCACCATCAAAGGTACGCCGGTAAGGTCGAACTCATTCAATCCCTCCTCATGATGTTGGAGGACCTAACCGAGGAATAGGATATGACTCGAAACCACGGACGTAATGCGTATCTGGCGCAACATTTCGGTATCGACCCTGGGGTCTTCGATGGGGCCGGCGGCTTTGTCCGAGAGGCCGGCCGATTGGGTCTCGATAGCGCCCACGTTGACGGCGTGATCGCCGCCTACGACCGCCTCTACGACCCAGTCTCCGGGGCTGCCCGAGCAGACAACCCCGCGGCCAACCAAACGGCCTCCCAGTTCCAGCCGATTATCGACCGATACGCCGGTCAGATCGAGGAACTGATGGGTCAGTTCACGGGTCTCCAGGAGACCTATGCGCGGGACATGGAGCAGCAGACCAACCTCGCCAACGCACTTCGCCAGCAGGTCCTTTTTGGCGGCGGCCCCGGTAGGCAGTCCGCAGGGGTGTCGCGGGCGAGGTACACGGGCGCCGGGCGGAACCGCCGGGGGCTTCTGGGTGGCGGCTCATCTGGCGACGGAACGCTTGGCGCTCAGTTGATCTGATGGTGGACACCTGGGAACTCCTAGGTCTCCTCTCACGATCACCCCTCCACGCCAAGTACGGACCTGCGAGACTCCGCCGGAACTTCGAGGTCCCCGAGAAGCTGGGCAACATGCTCACCTTCAGGACCCCCCCCGGCCCCCTCGCGGGCGTCCTGACGTGGGCTGTAATGTCCGAGGAGGTCGAGGCTCGGTGGCTGTTAGGTAGCCCCCTTGAGCCCTCCGATTGGAACTCTGGCGACCGCCTTTGGTTCATCCAGTTCGTGGCCCCCTACGGGGGCGTCCACCGGATGATCAGGCAGGTCCGCCACAGTCCCCTTTTCCAGAACTTCAAGACCGCCCGGTGGGGGAGAGCCCACGCAGCCGGCGGCTTCATACGTATGGGAGTGGCCAACCGTGAGCTACCTAAAGCATCCGGCGTCGGGTGACGCCCACCTGGGCCTCTGGGCCTTCGCTCGCTTCGGAGACGAGAGTGGTAACGGCGGGGGAAACACCGACGAGGACCCTGACACGTTCTCCGGGTTTATGTCCGGCATCACAGAGAGAGACGTTAGTCGGGCTATAGCTGTAGCTGCGGTAACCGCCGCGGCCCCGGGGTTTGGCACCCTGGCGGCCCTGGGTGAAGCCGCCCGGGGATACGCTGAGGAAAACGGCATCCCTGTTGAGGACCCCACGACGAACGACTTCGAGGGTGGTGAGGAGTATGATACCCTGACGGATATGATGGCCGCCTTAGGCGGGGACGTCGACCTCGTCCTCTCGAACGACTTCACCAAGCGCATCGACAACCCCACGAACTACGCCAACCGGCGCCGCCTCGTGGACATCTACCGGGGCCTTCAGGAGTCTAGCGAGGATGACCGGTACTGGGTCAGCGGCGACGATATGGAGTTCCTGCGGTCGATTGATCTAGACCGGTTCGACGGCCGCGACGGCCCCTTCGGGGTCAACAGCCGGCAGGGTATGGCGGCCATCGAGGACCTACTTAGGGACCCCGACTACGCGCCCTACTCGGTGATCGACCGAAACTTCGGCGAGGCCGACGGGTTGAACCGGGCCCTGGCCCAGGAGTTCGACTTCCACGGTGAATTTCAGGATGGCGAGTTCGGTGAGTTCCGCGTCCAGCAGGACGAGCAGACTCAGGCCGAGATCTCCAGCTTCATCGACGATTGGTGGGGAGGGAACCGCGATCTGAACCGAGCCCTTGCGCTCGAGTTCGACTACGACGGCCGCTTCCGAGAAGGAGGCTTCAACCAGCACGTCGCCGAGCACGACATCCAATCGGAGGTCGATAGCTTCATCGATGCGTTTAACGGCGGGGGGCCCGTCGACGCCCCTACGGTCTACGGATCGAGCGGCGATACGGCCCCCTGGACGTCAACGACCAACGCTGGGGCGGGGAACAGCTGGGGTGTCGGACTAACGGCTCCTGAAGGTGGGGCCCTGAGTAGTGGAAACTTCGACCTCTCAAGCGTCCTGAGTTTCCCTGAGATATCCATCCCAGAGATCGACCTGTCGTTCCTCGACGAGCCCGCTGACAACACTGTCATCGACGCCCAGGCTCAGGCCCGCGCTGATGCGTTGAAGGCCCAGCAGGATCGGGACGACATCCTGTCTCACGTCATCCATCTGAACTCGCCGCGCTTGCGGCGGAACATCGGGGTCTCCTACGACATCGGAGGCACCGGTCTCAACATACTGTGAGGACCATGCAACAGACTGCTAAGGCCCGGTACGAGGCCCTACTGCCCCACCGCGAGCAGTTCCTGGCGCGAGCACGCCGCTGCGCGGAACTGTCTGTCCCGTCCCTGTTACCCCCTGAGGGTTTCACGGGGTTCGGTCAAGCGCGCCTCCCTGAGCCCTACCAGGGCCTAGGCGCTGAGGCTGTGATCAACCTGTCATCCCGACTCCTGATGTCCCTACTCCCGCCGGGTCAGAAGTTCTTTCGCCTCGCTGTCCCGGCTGAAACGCTGGTCCAGGCTGGGGAGGACGAGGAGGCCCCTGAGATCACCACCGGCCTCGCTAAGGCCGAGGACATCATGCAGTCCGAGATCGATCGGTCCGGGTGGCGCCAGCCGACTAACCTGGCGCTCCAGCTTCTGACCGCCACGGGGAACGCCTTGGAATACCTGGGCCCGGACAACCGGCTCCGCGTATGGCGTCTCGACCAGTATGTCTGCGTCCGCGACGGATCCGGGAACGTGATCGAGCTGGTCATCCAGCAGAAGATGCACCCGTCCCAGCTTCCCCAACAGGCCCGGACCCTGACGACCGTCAAGGATACCGACCCGTCCGCCAAGGTGGAGCTGTATACGTGGCTCCGAAAGGCCAGTAACGGCTACCGCGTGGTGCAGCAGATCGAGGACAAGGACGTCCCCGGATCCCGTGGCGTCTTCCAGCGGAACCCCTTCAATGTCCTGCGGTGGAACTCCGTACCGAGCGAGAGCTACGGTCGGGGGAAGATCGAGGAGCATCTGGCGGACTTCGTCGCCCTCGATCGGATGACCCAGTCGGTCATCGAGGGGGCCGAGATGGCGTCCAAGCACCTGACCCGGGTGACGCCCAGCGCGCCCCAGGCAAAGCAGATCGAGCGAAAGCTGACCGAGGCATCCTCCGGAGACATCGTGATGGCCGAGGAGGGGGACATCGGCCTCCTCCAGTTCGCCAACATCCCCGGGATCCAGGTGGTCTCCGCGGAGATCGCCCGGCTGGAGCAGCGGCTCGCCCGCGCCTTTCTGATGACCTCCTCGATCCAGCGGGATGCCGAGCGGGTCACCGCCTATGAACTGTCGCTCATGGCTCAGGAGCTTGAGGGCACCCTCGGGGGTGTCTACTCGATGCTCGCCGACGAACTCCAGCGGGAGCGCGTCGTGACCTTGATCGAGAACATGCAAGCAACCGGCAAGCTCCCTCCGTTCGACGAGCAGATGGCAGCCCCCGTGATCACGACCGGCCTCGAAGCGCTTGGGCGCAGCCAGGACGTGGCCAAGGCGCTGCAGGCTCTCGACGTCGCCCGGAACCATGACCCCAGGGTCACCGAGGACTGGGACTTCGCATACCTCGGGAAGATCCTGATGAATGGTCTGGATCTACCCGGGGGGATCCTCCCTGCCGAGGTCGCCCAGCGGCGGCGCCGGGAGCAGGAGATCCAGCGGGCCGCCATGTCGCGATAGCGCCGCTCAACCACCCATCTGATGAGGTATCATGACCGATCAAGCGAACCCCGCGGTCCCCGCGGGTGAAACCGTCGAGGCTCCCGTAAAGGGATCTCAGGAGTACGTGCAGCAGATGGCTGCGAAGTACGAGAACCAGGGACAGGCCGTCGGCAGCCCCGCATCTATCCCCCTGAAGCCGGAAGGCGGGCACGACAAGTTCTACGACGCCAAGACCGGCGCGTACAACTGGGATGCCCACAAGCAGGAGCAGGCGTGGCAGCAGCAGCAGAAGCAGGCTAACACCGCTGACAGCTTCATCGACACACCGGCGGAAGTTCCGGAGGTGAAGATTGGCGAGGGGCTGGACCAGTACGCCCGGGCCGTTGCGGCCGGCGATCGGGCTGCCTCTCAGAAGATCGCTCAGTCGCTCCTGACGGCCGGTGTGACCCGCGTGACCCTGGAGATGCAGTTCAACTCCGTACGGAACCTGCAGGCCAGTAAGAGGGCTGAGGTGATCGGCTACGCGGGCGGTGAGCAGGCGGCTGAGGCCATGAAGGTTTGGGTCGCCAATAACCTCCAGCCGGAGGAGGCCGACCAGTACAGGGCCGCCCTCGGCGGTGATAACTGGAAGATGGCGATCGATAGCCTGAAGTCCCGTATGGGCACCACCCCGGCCATCAATATGGACGGCGGTAGCGGTCCCGACGGGTCCGCGGCTGGCTTCGCCTCGATCCAGGAGCAGACAGCCGCAATGCGCGACCCTCGTTATCGTAAGGATCCGGCCTATCGGGCCCAGGTGATCAGCCGCGTGGCGGCCTCGCCAAGCTTCTAAAGGCCTGAGACAGTCCGACACATCGTTAACCCCGGTACCGCCTCTGCTTAGCACGCGGCCGGGGTCATTACCCGCCCGGGCCGACCACCCGGGCAAACAGGTCTGGACCACGTGAGAAGACGGCCGGTCAGCCAGAAACTCGCAACGGTCCCGCCTGGGACAACCGGGCCCGCCAGTGGGGCGCCCTACGGGGAGAACCCTGCGCCGTGCGTGAACCCGTGAGGCCGAAGTGCAGCAACTGGTCTCTGGACACAGAGGCTACCTACATCACTCCTCTGCACTTAGGAGAATAACAATGGCATTTGGTGACAACTCCAATCCGGCCCGGATTGGTCAGAACGTGGGTGGCGGCGACGACCGCGCCCTGTTCCTGAAAGTTTTCGGTGGTGAGGTCCTGACGGCGTTCCAGGAGCGCGTCCTGACCCTGGACAAGCATATGGTCCAGACTATCTCCAGCGGTAAGTCCGCCCAGTTCCCGAAAACCTGGAAAGCCAACGCTGAGTACCTGACAGCTGGTCAGGAAATGCTCGGCGGTGACATCGACACCTCGGAAGTGAACATCAACATCGACGGCCTGATGGTCGCCCACACCGAGATCTTCGACCTCGACAGCAAAATGTCGCACTTCGAAGTGACCGGTGAGTTCAGCGCCGAGCTGGGCCGCGCCCTGGCCCGCGCCTTCGACCGGAACGTCATGCGCTCCATCGTCCAGGCCGCTCGTCTCCCGGCGACCGCGGGCTGGAACAACGCCGGTAACATCATCGAGAACGCGGCCCTGGTCGCGAACCCGACGACCGACGCTCAGAAGCTGGCGTGGTTCAACGCGATCCTGGAAGCCAACGAAGCCCTATTCTCGAAGGACGTCCCCGAAGACGCCTCGCGGTACATGGTCGTGCCGAAAGCGGTCTTCAACGGCATCCGGTACGCCAAAGACGGCGGCCACTACCTGGTCTCCAACCGCGAATTCTCGGCCGCCAACTACGGCGTCGAGAACGTGAAGGAAGTTCTGGAGATCGATGGCGTCATGGTGATGCCGCAGCGGACCCTGCCGAACACCGATGAGTCGAGCGACAGCTCGGTCTACTCGGGCTACCAGGCTGACTACAGCACCACGACCGGTATCCTGTGGTGCCCGCAGGCCGTCGGCACCGTGAAGCTGATGGACGTCGCCCTGGAGAACACCCGGGACGTCCGCCGCCAGTCCGACTTCTTCGTCGGGAAACAGGCCGTCGGCACCGGCCCGCTCCGCCAGGAGTGCGCGGTTGAGTTCCGTACCGGCGCCCCCGCCTAATCGGGCAGCGCATAACGGACGCATCTAGGAATGGCTGGGAAGGACCCTCAGGGGCCCTTCCTGGTCACCCCTGGACCCCCTATAGGATCCCCACTGGGGCCTGACGGGGCTCACACGACTCCCCCGGGCCGGCGAGCCCGCCCACCTAACGAGTTTCCTATAAGCTGGCTGCGCCTGGCCGCCCCGCGATGCCTAAAGGTATCTCGACGGGCGCCGGACTGCGCGCCGCCGGCGGTCCTACGGAGCGACGGGTCGATCCTAAATAAGGACGACACCTGGCGCCGCGGCCGCCGCCGATCCCACGAGCTGCCCCCATGTTGGGTGGGGCGGTACACTGCAACCCTCTAGGGCCCCAAGGGCCCCCCTTTCCGGAGGATGACCATGACCATGACAAAGCTGGAGGCGGTGAACATCGCGCTCGACGCCATCGGTGAAGAAGCGGTCAACAGCCTGGCCTCCGCAACGGCCGACGCGGAGAGTGCCGAGCGGATGCTGGATGAGGCCAAACGTGAAGTGCTGTCTCAGGGCTGGGGCTTCAACACCCGGACCATCTACCTGACGCTGGACGTTGACGGACGCTTCGTAGTCCCCGGCAACGCCCTGAGCGTCGTCACAACGGGGCCGCACGCCCTCTTCGACGTCGTTGTCGATGGTGGCTACCTCCTCAACAAATACACCAACTCGACCGTCTGGGGATCCCCTAACAAGATCCAGGTCGAGATCGTCTACGACCGAGATTTTGAGGTCCTCCCCTACACCCTCAGCAACTACATCGCCCGGTACAACGCCGTCCGCTTCCAGAAGCGGGCCCTTGGGTCTATCTCTCGGAACAGCCTGGCGTACCAGGACCTCATGGACGCCAAGGCGATCGCCCTGGCCGACGACAACATCAAGCGTGGCGACAGTATGATCTGGGGTAACTCCGGAAGCGCCGAGGCTATGTATCGCCGCAACCGCTTCACCGGGCGCTGACTTAGCTTGTGGGAAAGGAGTGACCGATGGGTCGACTGATTGAAGAGAGCATCCTCTCCCTATTCAACGGGGTCTCACGTCAGCCCGGTAACGTACGCATGACCTCTCAGGTCCAGGAGGGCCTGAACGTGGACTTCAGCGTAGTGACCGGGGGGTTCACCAACCGGGACCCCTTGCAGCACCTAGGGACCCTTAGCGGGATCGACACGTCTCACAACTGGACCCTCCACACCATCGATCGGGACGCCTACGAGCGGTACGATTTGATGATCTCTTCTGAGGGGGGCATCAAGATCTACGACGCCTTCGACGGGGCGGTTCAGACGATGACCTTCGCGGCGGGCGATCAGGCCGACATCGAGGCTTACCTCCAGGTCGGCACCTTGAACGCCAAGCGGCGGTACTCTTTCATGACCATCGTCGACGTCACCTACGTCACGAACCGGGAGGTGAACACGGCCCTGGCGGACGCAGGTTCGGGCACCGTACAGGGTCAGTATCAGACCCTCGCGGATCTCACGACGTCTGTCACTTCGCCCACCGATGGGTACATCTACGAGCTTACCGGGGGCCCCTCCACCTTGGACAACTCGTTCGTCCAGTGGGTCGCCGCGGACAACCAGTGGGTTGAGACCGTGAACCCCACAGGGCAGAACGCGTTCGACAACACGACCATGCCCTTCAAGATCACCCGGACCGCCGCTGGCACCTTCGAGGCTGCCAAGGTGGACTGGCCAGAGCGCCCGGTGGGCGACGAGACGACTGTCCCGGCGCCGAAGTGGATCGGCTCCCCGATCACCGACCTCGTGTTCTACAAGAACCGCGTCGGCTTCCTCGGGGACAGCAACATCTACTTCTCCCAGGCCGGAGACTTCACCAACCTGTGGCCCGACAAGGCCACCGATGTCCTCGACAGCGACCCGATCGACCTCGCCGCCACCGGCAGCCGGGTCTCGTTCCTGAAATGGGCGGTCCCGTACCGGAAGACCCTCTTCCTGACGGCCGACCGGACCCAGTTCGAGCAGAACAACTCGGGCCTCCTGACGCCCTTCACGGCCTCCATCGACGAGACGACGGCCTACTCCACGCCCAACCTGTGTAAGCCGGTGGTGATGGGGTCGGAACTCTACTTCGCCTCAGAGGTCAGCGGGAACGGGATCGTCTATGAATACTACTTCGAAGAGAGCACCCTCTCCAACACGGCCGACGACGTCACCAAGCACGTCCTTGGGTACCTCCCAGGATCCATCACTCGGATGGCCGCGGATCCCGCATCGGGCAAGCTGTTCGTCATGGTCGGCGACAGCGTGTCGGACTTGTACGTCTACACGGTGTACTGGAACGGATCCGAGAAGATCCAGTCGGCGTGGTGCCGGTGGACCTTCGATGGTACCATCCTGGACTTCGACGTCCTGGCCGGTGAGCTGCACCTCGTGATCGAGCGGGGCCCCGACGTGATGCTCCAGAAGATCGCCCTGTCGGACACCAACACGGACGTTGGGTTCAACCTGTCGCTGGACCAGAAGGTCTCCCTGACGGGCTCCTACGACGCCCCGACGGACACCACGACCTGGACCCTTCCTTACGCCCACCAGTCGGCGGCCAAGGCGGTCCTGTCGGACGACTTCTCGACCCCCGCGCGGGAACTCACGCTGACCTATGGGTCTGGCGGTCAGGTCACCGCAAATGGCGACTGGTCGGGCGGTCACACGATCTTCGGGTTCGTCTACACGTCCTCGGTAACCCTGTCCCGGCTCTACCCCCGGCGGCAGGACCAGCGGGCGGACCAGCAGGGGCGGGTGCAGGCGATGCGGATGGAGATGTTCTTCGAGAACACGGCCTTCTTCGAGGTTGACGTCACGCTCGTCGGTAAGGGGACCAAGACCCACACCTACACGGGCCGGAACGTCGGGCTCCTGAACAACATCGTCGGGACCATCAAGACCTCCGACGGGGGCTTCTCGTTCCCGATCCAGTCCCGTACTGATCGGATCACCGCCATCACGGCTAAGAACGCAACCTTCTTACCGTTCACGATCACGTCGGCGAACTGGATAGGGTTCCACAACACCGTAGCGAGGCAGGGATAATGGCAATTGGAATTGGCACCGTCATTGCTACCGCCGGCTCGGTGGTCGGCGGGGCGCTCAGCAACATCTCCTCCCGCCGGGCCGCTAAGGCCGGACGACGTGCTCAGGAGGCTGCCAACGCGGAGTACCTTCAGGCTACTACGAAGAACGCCGAACGGCAGCGCAGCTGGGATAAGGAGATCGCCCAGGACTCCTACGAGGCCAACGTACGGGCCGCGGATTTGGAGCACGAAGGTGCGGTCGCCGGTCTTAACATCCAGGGCCGCGCCCTAACCAACCTACGGAACCAGACGGCGGCCTCCTACGGCCGGGAGATCGAACACACCGCCGACATGTCGCGGATGGAACTGGACAACATGCTCCGGTCCACCGCGGAGTCGGCTCGGATCTCCACCTTCATGAACGTCTCGAGCTATCAGGCCCGCAAGGGCGCCATCATGGAGAGCTTGGCGAATACCCAGCAGGAGGTCCAGCTTTCCGGGCAGCGCGCCGAGCGCCTACATCAGGAGCGGAAGTCCGACATCGCCATGGAGGCGGATCGGTCTGAGGCTACTATGCGGGTCGCTGCGGGCGAGGCTGGCGCTGCTGGATCCGCCATGTACACCCGTATGGTCGTCGCTAATGCCTCCTTAGAGGGCCGCGAGATGGCCCGAGCGGACGCGGACTTTGGGGACGAGATTAAGTCCCTGAACCACGGCCTCCAGGCGGTGGCTTCGAACGCCAAGGCGGACCTCCAGATGGTCGAGATCGACCGAGTCGGGACCCAACTAGGGATCGCTGAGGATGTCCGGGACGCCCACGCGCGGGCCGCGATGTTCGTCAAGGAGCAGAACGCCGCGATCGAGAACCTTGCTATCCAGAGTGTCTTCGACCTGGAGGCTATCGACCTGGAAGGCGAGGGGCTTAACCTGTCGGCTTCGCAAGCGGCGGAGCGGCGGAACCTCCATATGGAGATGCTTAAGCGAGAGCGGGACACCGCTAACGACTTCGCCGACTTCATCTTCGACCAGACGGTCACCTCGGCGGAAGCCCAGGCGTCGGCGGGGGATGCCCTGGCGGCTGCCAACGCGTCAGCCCAACGTCGTGCAGCGAACACGAGCTTCATGACGGGGGTCGCCAGCACAGGGTTCAACATCCTGGGCGACTACTTCACCTCTCGGGCGTCGACCGCGAACCTGAGGAACCAACTGATCACCTAGAGGAGGCGGCTGTAGGCCGCCCAAGGGGAGCCTATGGCCAGCTTTGCAGAGACCCGTGGGGCAGCACGTCGGGTAGCCGGCACCGTTCGAGCGTCGGCGATGGATCGTCGTGCCCATAGCGAACTCACGGCGCAGGACGTCCGCCGGCACAACGCCACCCAGCGGGCCGCCACAGCGGAAGCCTATGGGAAGGCTGAGCGGATGGCCGCCGAGACCGCGCGGCACCAGCACCGGACCGCCACCGCGATCGGCGATGCGAACAACGCCGCCAGTCAGAAGTTGGCCCAACTGGCCTCCTCACTGACCGGCAGTGCTGTCATGAATGCGCGGAAGGTCCAGGCGGCTGAGGACGCGGCCGAGGTGGCTTCCCTCAAGGAGCAGATCCGCGAGGAGGGGGCGGCGGGTTATGTCGCCGGTCTCCGGGGCGCCGTCGATCCCAACCGGCCGTCGGCCTACCAGGACGCCGCCAAGGAAGGGTCCGCCGCCGTGCTGGCGAACCGGAGCCTGACCGAGATCGGCCAGACCATCAGTCAGCTTCCTCCGGGCGCCAACGCCCAGGACGAGGTCTACCGCTACGTCGACGAAGCCCTGAAAGGAATGGACACCCAGACCGGGGAGTTCTTCTCCAAGCGGGTCCTCGAAGGGGCCATGCCGATGGTCGCCAAGAAGTCCGCCTCGGACTATCTGGCTTCCCGAGCGCAGGTCGAGGATCAGGCCATCGCGGCCTTCCTCCAGGACTTCACCCAGGGGAACATGAAGACCGGTAAGGACTTCACCGCGGCGACCGAACGGTGGCTGACGGTCCGGTCCAGCGCCAACCCTGGGCAGGCCCGAGCGTCCCTCTTTGCGACCCTGAAGGACTACGCCTCGAAGGTCGGAAAGTCCTCCGAGGTGCTGCGCCTGATGGACGAGACGGGCCTCACCGACCGGCACCCTGAGGTGGCCGCCGATGTCTCCCTGAACGCCCAGAGGGAACTCAACGCTTCCCACAAGGCCGGCGCAGCGAAGGCTGCTGATGACATTGAGTTGCTGATCGGTCAGATCGGCAACTCCACCCTCTACAGCCCCGAGACCGAGAAGATCCTCGAGGCTGCCACCACTAGCCTGGCCCAGGCCAGTTCCGCCTACGGGAGGCACACCAGCCTCAAGACGGCCCGGAATAAGCTAACCTCCATGGTCGACCGCACAGCCAAGAACCGTGCTGAGTATCAGGAGTGGGAGCGCTGGGTCGAGAGTGGTGGCCGTACGGATGCCTCCAAGGAGGTCATCGAGAAGTACGAGATGGCCCAATATGAGGGCCTGATGTCGGCCATCGAGCAGGCCGCCGAGAACGGCGACCAGGACGCCCTGGCGATGCTGTCTCAGCGTCACAAGGCTCACGTCGCCCGTGTCGGTTACATCCCCCCGGCCATCGCCTCGGGGATCATCGGGGCCGTCAATGTGGATCTCGACTACGCCTTCAAGAAGCCAGAACAGCGTGAGGCCTTCCTCATCGCGACCGAGGCCAAGCTGCGGTTCCTCTTCGAGAGCGATGCGGCTGCCGGTGACGGTCGCCTGCTGAGCCGCGCGGTTGGAGATGATGATACCTCCCTCGCCAAGTTGTCCTTCCTCAAGGATACCTTCGAGAGCGGCGGGTCGATCCGTGAGGCTGTCCTGTCGCTGTCCCGTGCTACCCAACCGGGTCAGTTCCAGGATGCCGTAGCCGCCATGAATAAGGGCGGGTGGGCTGCTCACCTCAAGGTTAACGACATTACGCCCCGGGATATCTACACGGGCGCCGTTGACCCTGATGGTCTCTTCAACAGCCTGGACGTCTACGGCGAAAGCAACCCCGCCCTGGAGCAGTCCGCGGTTCGGGCCTACAAGAACTACGTCACCCTCTTCGGTGGTGACGGTACGGACCCCACCCGGGTCCATGAGAAGGCCATGGTGCATACCCACAGGTATGTTGCCGGGGTTACCGCAGCCTTACCCACAGCCGACGGTGAGGCGCTCGTTCACATCCCCAACCGGGCGGTGCGGGACGAGCTGTCCGCCCCTATCGGGGACCGTATGCCGGCTGAGTACATCGCGGACCACATGGTCGACGCACGGGAGGCTATGGTCTCCTCAGCGTCCGCCCTGGCGGCCGACGACGTGGGCTGGTTCGAGGACGACCTCCCAACCTTCTTGGAAGCCGAGGAGTTCCATGTGGATCCCGTGTCGGTTGGCCCAGACGGGTCCTTCCGAGTGGTCGACGAGAGCGGCATTACGCCGGTCCTGTTGTCGGCCGAGGATGCTGAACGGTACGCCACTCAGGACCCCTCTGGTGACCCGGTGACCGGCCCGGACAACCTCAATGAGCTCCTGAAGCCGTACAGCATGAGCTTCGTCCCTAACGGGTATGGTCAGTACGAGCTTCGGTACCGGTTCGACCGGGCCAACCTCGATGCCAAGGCCCAGGCGGATCTCAAGCGGGTTCTGGCTGAGAAGGAAGCGGAGTACATGAGGAACGCGGGCCCCGGTAAGTCCCGGATCCGTATACGGGGCTTGTCCCTGCCGGCCGCCGCTGTGACCGCTCTGGCCCCGGGGGTTTCCCCTGAGGCTCCCGAGTGGGCCAGCGTATGGGCCGACGTGGTATCGACCGTCAAGTCCCTGTGGGGCGGGGCCGGTACGAGCGTCAACCGGACCGCCATGGCTGCCCGAGAGGGTATCAACGACATGGTTCGACAGACCGCCGAGTCGCTCCGCCAGGAGGGACAGGTTGCTGCCTCCCTTGGTGGAACCACAAGGGTCCCCGAGGTCGCCACCGCGGAAGCTGGTGTAGACCTCCTATCCGAACTTATGAAGGAGCACCAAGTGAAGCGTCACGCAGGCATCCCAGTCGATCCTAGATCTGGCCGGGTGGAGGGTAGCTATGCCTTCCGCCGCCGGGAGATCATGGTCGAGGCAGAAGGCGACAAGGGCGTCGAGGTCTACAAGGACCATAAGGGTATCGCGACCACCGGTATCGGTATCAACCTGGAGGCTCAGCACAACGCTGAGTTCATCGAGGAGAACTTCGGCCACCCTGTCGAGGACTACGTCGATGGGCGCCGGAAGCTCAGCCAGGATCAGGTCGATCTCCTGTTCGACATGAACATGAACGCAGCCGAGCAGGTCGTGAACAACCGACTGGGTCAGATGGCCCTGACGTCCAACCAACGGCTCGCCCTGGTCTCCCTGGCGTTCAACAGCCCGGGCCTCCTGGGCCCCAACCTCATCGGCTTCATCAAGGCCGGAGAGTGGACGAAGGCTGAGGAAGAGATCCGGGAGCGGTCCAACGCGACCAAGCACCGCGGTCTCCAGAACCGACGGAACCGTGAGGCGGACCTGTTCGCTATCGATACCCACGAACCTGCACCACCGTTCTACGGCTGATCGGAGGAACTATGGCTTCCCTGCTTGACGACGCGGGCCCGTTTGGGTCCAGCACTCCGCTCCCTCAAAGCACCGTATCGCTCCCCTCGGCCCCCAGTCGGCGGCGCGGTGGGTTCATCGCAGGTGTTGGGGCGGGTTTCATGAACGAGACCGAATTCGGTCTCATCGCTGACGCCGCCAGGCAGGGGAAGCTGAGCCCTTCCGATCCAAACCCGGACTATACCTTCAACCCGTTCGCCTATGCTCGGGGGATGAAGGACGCCCGCCGCCGGGGCATCGCGGAGAGCCTGGCGGCTGAGGGCGTGTTTGATCGGTCCCACGGGGAGTACCACACCCCCGAGGATGTCGAAGCCCTGGTGGACCAGTTCGACCGCGAGGAGGCCCGAGCTTTGGCCGCGGGTCAATCCGTATCGGGGGCCGTCGGATATATCGGCGGCTCCTTCCTCTCCGTATCCTCCCTACTGCCCATCTCGGTCATCGTTAAGGGCCGGGCTGTCTACAAGGCGGCCACGCTCGGTGCTGCCGCCAGTGCAGCCGCTGAGGCCGCCCTACAGGTAGGCGTACAGGAAGTGCAGGTTACCAAGGACCCCCTGGACAGTTTCCTCGACGTTGGTATCGCCACCGTCCTGGGAGGCGGCGTGGGGGCCTTCAGTCAGCTCCTGACCAACAAGGCCCTTAGGGGTCGAGTGGCGGACGCTGTGGACATCTCCAAGCCTGTCGACGGAGCCCCCGCGGATCTCTCAATGGGTGCCGCGGTGAACCCCGACCCGAGTTACCTGCGGGGAAACCAGGGGAAGGTCGGCGACCACGCCCATGGCTGGTACGACCACGCGCCCCTGTACTCCTGGACGCCCGTAGCGGCCGCCTCACGGCTGGCCAAATCGGGCGCCGACCGGTCGACCGATATGTTCCGCCGACTGAGTGTCATTCTACCCGGCGAGGACCAAAGGCGGGGGATCGCTGAGGCGGTCAACGCGGAGGACCTAGCGGACATCGAATATACCACGCACGCCCAGGACGCCGAAACGGCCTACTATGTCTCCCAGCAGGAGTTCCTACGGATGCACCCTGAGGTCTCCGTGGACGACTTCAACCTCAACGCCTCGCTGCTCCACGAGTTCCCCGATCACACCACTGGGAACGTGGAGTTGGACTCTGCGATCCGGCAGGCGGTCAATGGGCAGCGGGGGTCCTCCTCGTTCTTCAACCGCATGTACGAGCATATGAACGAGTTCGGCCTCTTCCCCCGGAACCGGGTGGCGGAAGCCGAGGCGGAGATCAAGCGGCTCGAGGCGGACCTTGTGGAAGCCCAACGGGCCCTTGAGGTCACCCTGTCGGGTCGCCAGCGGAAGACTGGGTCCAAGCGGGCTGCGGCGCTTCAGAAGCGTGTCGACCGGGTCAAGGCTCGGATGGATCGTGTCCGTAAGGAGGACGCCAGCCGGAGGAACTACTTCACCCAGTCGTGGGTCAAGTCGTCCCTCCACGAGCACCGCTTCACCGTCAAGGAGATCCTGACCCGGCAGTTCATGCGGAACTCTGGGATCAATGAGGCTCAGGTTGAGCGTGCCCTACGGGAGATGCGCCCTGACGATCCGAGTCGGCCGGGCTATAAGCTCGACCCCGATGAGTCCCGCGGGCTTCTCGAGGAGGAGATCCTGGAGTCCTTCAACAAGGAGGGCGGGGGCCTCGATACCCTGCCTGAGGACGTCCGGGCTCACATCACTACGAACCTGAGGAGCTACGTCACAAGCGAGGTCGACCAGCTGGTCGATGAGATGAGCCGACATGGAACCCGAGGGGCCGGCATGTTGGACAGCGGGATGACGACGTCCGGCCGCGTTCAGGGTCGACGTCTACATCTGGACAAGGAGACCACTGAGGAGCTCATGCGCCTGGGTGTCCTGGACAGTGATCCTGTGCGGGCGATCCGTAGCTATAACTCCGACATGGGCCCACGGCTCGCCCTTAGGCGGACCCTGGGTATCTCCAATGACGCGGACATCGAGACGCTGATCAAGGAAGGATCCAACGAGATCGACGAGATGATCAGGGCCGGTAAGCTGACCCACAAGGAGGGAACCGACCTGCAGCGCTTCGCTTTCGGCACTGGTAAGAACGACCGGGGCCAATTCGGCGTCATGGTCGACCGCGTCCTGAACCGGCGGGGCTTCGACGACGACGAGGAGCAGTGGCTGTCCTGGATGGGCGCTCAGGCCATGAAGATCAACTATATGTCCCGACTCAGGGGTATGACGTTGTCCGCGATCACCGACCTGGCGGGTGCTTCTGTACAGGCGGGGTTCAATAAGTCCCCTTCCCTGATGAAGGCGTTCGTCAAGAACCTGGTTAGGGGGCCTATGCGGGAAATCCCGAAGATCCCCGATCGGGATCTCCGTCAGCTCCTCATTGGGATCGAGAACGTCATTGCCATGAATGGCCGGTCTGCCCAGCTGGGTGGAACCCTTGTCGACCCTACTAAGCGGGCCGGTGTGGGAACCGGTCGGACCCGGGAGGTGACCGGTGGGATCGAACGTGGTCTGAACTACATGTCAGAGCACTTCACCACGGCCACCCTGATGACTCGCTGGAACCGGGGCCTGAAGAAGGCGTCCGGTGATTTCCTCATGATGCAGATGCACGACATCGGCACGGGGAAGGTCCAGATGACCCAGCGGATGACCGAGGACTTCGCCCGGTGGGGCCTGACCAAGTCGGACCTCGAGTGGCTCGCCAAGCAGCCCGCTGAGGACATCGACGGGATCATGTACCCGAACCCCAGTAAGTGGGAGGGCGGTGCTAAGGCCGCTGACATGCGTGTTAAGTTCCTGAGCGCCGTCAAGCGGGCCGGGGAGGAGGCCGTGGTCACCCTACGTAAGGGTGATAAGCCATACTGGATGGACGGTCCCATTGGCCGCTTGTTCGGGCAGTTCACCTCCTTCTCCTACGCCTGGAACAACCGCCTCGGCCGACGTAACCTGAAGCATGGTGTCCTCCCAAGGGACGCCGCTGCCTATGGGTTCGTAGGCACGTCGTTGGCCCTTGGTATCCTGTCCTTCTCGCTGAAGTCAGCGGTCAAGGGAGACGCAATACCTGACCCAACGTCTCCCGAGGGTTTCGCCCAGTATATCTACGAGGGTATCGATAGGGGCGGCCTACTGGCGATGTTCACGGCACCGGTTAACGGGGCTCTCAAACTGGCGTCGAGTATGGGGGTCCCCGGACTCCCCCAGGCCTCCCGTTTCGAGGCCCGCAACTTCACCAACGCCCTTGTTGGTCCGACGTTCGGGCAGATCGGGGATGCCGCTGAGTTGGCGTTCTCGGTCGGCGACGGCGACTACGAGAAGGTTCTGAAGAAGGCTTATCGCCTAGCCCCGTTCAACAACGTCTTCTGCATAGACGCGGTCTTACGCCGCACCTTGTTAGACAAATAGGGGGGAGCCTCGGCTCCTCCCAGTGAGGAGCCCTATGACCACCTATAGAGCACGCGTGGAGTACACCGCCGGCGGCGGGGAGACCTCCTTTGCGTTCAACTTCCCCTACATCGACGAGGATCACGTCAAGCTCTACATCGATGGAGCGCTCGATCTCTCGGCGTCCGTGACCGGGGTTCCCGAGGCGGGAGGCACGATCTCCCCCTCGGCCCCCATCCCCGCTGGTGCTGTCATCAGGGTCACCCGCGAGACCTCCCCCGGGACCCGGTTGGTCAACTACCAGAACGCCTCGACGCTTGACGAGGCCACCCTGGACACCGACAGCCTCCAGGCCTTCTACCTGGACCAGGAGAGCTCCGACACGGCTCTCGAGGCGCTGTCCACCGCGGGCGCGACGACGGAGACCGTGGAGGCCGCTGAGGGTAACGCACTGGCCGCCCAGTCGGCTGCCGAGGCGGCCCAGCTGGCTGCCGAAGAGGCCCAGGCTGATGCCGCTGCCAGCGCCCAGTCCATCGGGGACAGCGCGGAGGCCGCTGAGGCGGCTGCTGTAGAGGCCCGGGCGATTGCCCTGCAGGTCCAACAGGCCGTCACTGGGCAAGCAATCTACCAGGGTACATTTGATGCCTCTGGGGGATCCTATCCGGACGATACGGACCCCGCTGAGGGTCACCTGTGGCGTGTCAACGTGGCCGGAACGCTACCTGCTGGGGGTGTCCTCCAGGGCGACTACATCTTCTACAACGGCACCGATTGGGATATCTGGGACAACACCGAGCCACAGTCGGCCCTCCAGGTTGACGACTTCGACGGGATCCACGTTGAGGAACCCAAGGTCGGCGAATATGACTACTCCCTGTCGCTCCCCCGGACTCGCCGTATCGAGACCATTAGGGCGATCGCTGGGGCTGGTACGGCCACCGTTGAGCTCCGCCATGGGACTGCCGGTTCGCTGATCCGGAGCATGAACCTGTCCACCACAGTCGCGGTCGATAGCACGCCGTCCATGACGGTCCCCACGGGCGACCGTCTGTACATCAAAGTGACGGCTGTTTCTGACGCGGCCAACATCGAAGTTTGGTTTGGAGGCTGATCATGACCCTTAGAAGCTATCCCGCCAAGGGCTCCGACGGTGTCCTGTCGGGTACCGCCTTTGGGGCCATTGAGAAGGGAAACTCGGTCGTCGTCCGGGATGACGGGAGGGTCGAGCGGGCGCCCCTGTCGTCGATCGGGGGACTACCTGCGTCCGATCGGAGGTACCGCTCGTGCTACGCTACCGGCATCGACATGCTGTTCTCGTGTGACAAGGCCGGCGACGGGAGTTTCTATATCAGGGCGGACAGGTTTAATCCGCGGGCCAAGAACACACCCCCGGTAATGGCGTTCAATCAGCAGGTAACCATCGCCGCCCGGTCGAATTACGTCCTGGTAAGCGCCGGGCTGGCGTGGTCGATCCGGATGGGTGAGGTGATAATGGTGGCGCAGTGGTCGAGTAACGTAGATGAGATCGTGGACGTCTACACCTTCCAGCCTAACTTCGCGTTGACCTGGGTCACCCTAGATTACACCAGGGCGGGGGTATTAGGCCAGGGTTATGTGATCACCCAATGGAGCGAGTCGGCTTTCGATCCGGACACGGACACCATCGCCTGGGTGGGGACAAACGGCCCAGCAAAGCAGTACTGCACGGTGTCGGTCCGGAGGGTCCCGTTTCAGGACCCCATCGTCGAGGCTGGCGTTAATAACTACGGAGGTACGGCTCTGGTGTCGGGGGAGATGAACCCGGCCATCGTGTACTGCTCTGGGCGGGACCAGTGGGCTCACCTGTGGACCGGTACGGGCCGCTCGGGCACCGGAATGTATGTGGCCTTCGGGGATACCCCCACGTCGGTCGCCGGGGCGGACATTAAACGCTTCATGTCCACACACCTCACAACCACCTGGACTGCCGACTATGATCCCACAACGGAGACCATTGTCGCGATGGACGCCATGGGGTCCCGAGGGACCAGCCGGCGGGGCTACCTACTTGACGCCCGTCAGGGAAGTGTTTTCCTCCGAGGGACCGTCCTGGACACGTCGGTCAAGATGAACAACGTCGGTGTACGTCGGGTGTGTCCCGGGAAGTTCCTGATCTGTACAGATACGGGTGGATCACAGCTCGATAGTAAGATGATTATCCTCCGGGTAACTACCCCCGGCGGGGTGGGCTACGCTACTGAGATCCACAATGTCTCTGGCTGGCTGTACGGGTCTTCCCCGAGTGGAGGTTCCGTTGGTATCCACCCCGTCGGTGACGAGGATTTCCTGATCCAGGGCCCCACTCGAGGTCAGTGGTTCAACCCCGCGTACCCCAGTGCTCTCCCACAGGATTACCCTTTAGGGTTCGCTAAGAACGATACGCCTCACAACGGGTCTATCTCCGTGATTGGCCCCGGGGGGATCCTCGAGGGAGCCGAGGGGACTATCCAAGATGGAGCCCGATATGGTCTGAGTGAGGCCGGTGCGCTGGTCAAGTGGACCTCGAGCTCAAACTATTACTACACGGGGAGCGGTCCCGGCGCCGTTGTCGGGGTGGGATTATCAGGTAACCGGCTTGCCGTCGGGTACCGAGTGGTTGAGCAAGTCGCCCTCCTGGAAGACGTGTAAACCGCACACGCATCAAACCCTAGAGGAGGTCAGATATGACAAACCCAGACCGGGGGATCCTCCTCGACATGCATCGAACCGTAGGGCGTATCGAAGCTAAAGTTGAGGGAGTATCCACACGCGTCGACGATCACGGCGTTAAAATTAACATGGTCGAACTCGCCCAGGCCCGCATTATCAGACTGGGGGGCTTTGGGGCCGGTCTCGCCGCCGCCGTGGCGGGCGCTCTAAGCTGGTTGATCAGCTGGATTAGATACGGGGATTTCTTCTCATGATCCCCGCCATCCTCGCAGTCGCTGGGCCTCTGATCGACAAGGCCCTCGATTTCATCCCTAACCAGAACGAGCGGGCCCGCGCCAAGGAGCAGATGGAGTCCGCCGTCCTGGCAGCCGCCAACACAGCCCAGGAGCTGCAGCTCAAGATCAACCTCGCGGAGGCCGGCCACAGGTCGGTCTTCGTCGCGGGGTGGCGGCCGTTCATCGGCTGGGTCTGTGGCCTGGGCTTCCTCTGGGAGTTCCTGGCGTATCCACTGCTCAACTGGGCGGCCCTCTCGGGTCTGATGGGGGCGGACATTGCGATCCCCGTTCTGCCGACCAATGGGAACCTGCTGGAGCTCACCCTCGGGATGCTCGGTATGGGCGCCCTGAGGTCCTGGGAGAAGTCCCGGGGGATCGCTACCACTAACATCACAACCAAGGAGTAACCCATGGGAAACATCGTTGGTGCCATCATCGGCCTGCTGATCCTCGGCACGACTGCCTATGTCATCTATAAGCGCAAAGGTGAGAAGGTTGTCGCACGCGTTAAGGACACCACGGCTGACCTCAAAGCGAAGGCGTCTACCCTGCGTGGCAAGGTGGTCGGCCTCAAGGCTCGCGCCTTGAAAGCCAAGGAGACCGCTCGTGAGCTCCTCGGCTGACCTCAAGGACCGCCTGTTCCACGCCATTGATATCGGCCTGGAGCACGAGGACCCGGACGTGGTGGCGAAGTTCGCCGGTCACGCCCTGGCCTTCCTACGCATGTTCCCCGTCCCCGTGGATGAGGAGAGCGTGTTCAAGGGTCCAACCATAGGCGCTCTCGCTAAGTACGTCCAGCCGGGAGGCCAGGCGTAACGCTCAGCGCCCCGATAGGGACACACCTGGTTCCCCTGAGGCCCCCTGTGGATCTCGCTATGCCCCTGTATCGCCCTCTGAGGCGCTCTCAGGGCCTTCAGGGTTTCCAGGTGTGTGTCCACCCCCAGGGGACCCGCTATAGGCTCTGAAGGGTCCCTCTATGGGCCGCTACGGGCATGTCTGGGTATAGACCCCGGGGGACCCCTGTGGGCCCCTATAGGGCTATCTATATATGCATAGCCCTCTAAGCCCCTACGAGGGCCCTACAGGCCCTTCAGGATCTCCGGTAGGTATGCCAGAGACCCCCTGGAGGCCCTGAGAGGGCCCTTTCTGCCCCGCCGCGGGGCCTTCTACAGTGGAGTTCCCAGATGCAATATTACGACGGCTGGTGGCGGGACCATGTGGATCCCCGCGCGCACCACCTGTACGACGATTTCAAGGAGTTCCTGAAGGCGGTGTGGGACCACCTGGGCCTACCGGTCCCGACCCCCCGCCAGCTAGAGATCGCCGACTACCTCCAGGGCCTCGACGAGGAAGGCCAGCAGCGGGCCGCGGCGGACACCGGGCGGACCTCGATCATCATGGCGTTCCGTGGGATCGGGAAGTCATATGTGACGGCGGCGTTCGTCCTGTGGCGCCTCCTGCGGAACCCGAGGGACGAGAAGGTCCTGGTGGTCTCCGCCACGGGGACCAAGGCGAAGCAGTTCGTGTCCCAGGTCAAGACCGTCCTCAACACCATGGACCTCCTGGCCCACCTGCGGCCCCGATCGGACCAGCGGGATCAGGCGTCGGAGTTCGACGTGGACGGCGCCTCGATCTCCCAGTCGGCCTCCCTGAGGGCCGTGGGGATCACCGGTCAGATCACTGGTGGCCGCGCCACGCTGATCATCGCCGACGACATCGAGATCCCCGACAACAGCCGCACCGAGGACGCCCGAGAGTTGCTCCTGGAACTGACCAAGGAGTTCTCCGCGGTGAAGGTGCAGGAGATGTACGCGGCCGATGGGACCCTGACCCAGCGGGGCGGAGACATCATCTACCTGGGGACGCCCCAGACGCTGGAGACCATCTACCGCCGTCGGATCATCGAGAACGGCTACGACTGCCTGTGCATCCCCGCTCGGGTCCCCGATGAGGACCGCCTGGAGAACTACATGCTCCGTCGGGAGGATGGATCCGTCATCCACATCCTGTCGCCGGCAGTCGCCGAGATGGCCGCGGCCGGCCGACACGGGAAGCTGGCCGACCGTGGTATGTTCACCGAGGCCAACATCCGGTCCCGTGAAGCCAACGGCCGGTCCTGGTTCATGCTCCAGTACATGCTCGACACGTCCCTGTCGGACGCCGAGTTGTACCCCCTGAAGCAGAACGACCTGATCGTCATGCCCCTGGGGACCTCCAAGGCCCCCGTTACGATCCAGTGGGGTCTCGACAGCGACAAGGGGAACGTCGTCAAGGACATCCCGAACCTAGGGTTCTCCGGGGACCACTTCATGCGGCCTCTGTTCATCGACACCGAGTGGCGGGCCTACGAGCACTCGCTGTGCTTCGTGGACCCCTCGGGCCGCGGAAAGGACGAGACCGCCTGGACCATCGTCAAGTACCTGGTCGGGACGATCTTCATCGTGTCCAACCGGGGCTTCCTGGGGGACACCATGGTGGCCGCAAAGGCGATCGCTGAGGACTGCAAGAAGCACGGGGTGACCAACCTGGAGATCAAACCCAACTTCGCCCCCGGGGTCTGGATCGTGGCGACCCGTCGGGTCTTCGAGACCATCAACCCTGGAATGGGGGTGAAGGAGAGTGAGTGGGCGTCGACCCAGAAGGAGCAGCGGATCATCGACACCCTGGAGCCGGCCCTCAACAGCCACCGCTTGGTGATCGACGAGGGCGTCCTCCGGGCCGACACGAAAACAGACCAGCCCCGCGAGTACAGCCTGATGTACCAGATGACCCACATCACGAGAGACCGTGGGTCCCTGAAGAAGGACGACCGGCTGGACAGCTTGGCCGGCGCGGTGTCTGCCCTGCAGCGACAACTGGGGGTGGACCCCGAGGAGACCTGGAAGGCCATCCAAGAGGCCGAGCTCGACGCGGAGCTCGAACGGTTCCTCGACACGGTGGCCCACGGGGGGACCCGTCGGCTGAACCACCGGGATCCCTATGGGGACGACGGGGAGCCCAACTTGGTCTACACGATGTACTGATGGATGAGGTAGGCCCCCTGTCGCCCACCCCACCGGCCCCACAGCCCCCCTATTGCCCCCTGTATGGAGCGAACAGGGAGGCGGGCTCGGGCGGGTAGGGCCTTATCGAGTGCCGCGTTGGCGGCCCCCTCAGCGGTCTCGCTGTTGGTCAGACAGGTCATGATAGGTTCTCCTGAGGACACATCGGTGGCGGTGGTGGTCTCGTAGTGGCGGCCCATGGGGAACCGACCGGGCCTACACGGTGGCCCATGTGGGGTGGGGTGTGATGGGGATATCCCCCAGACCCTGGACCCCAATGGGCCCCTGTGGTCGCCCTGTGAGGCCCCTGTGGGGTCCCTGTGGTCGACTGGTGGGGTCCTCGTGGTGACCCATTGGCCCCCTGTGGCCCCCCCTGTGGCCCCCTAGTGGTCTCCGGGTAGAGGTCACCCCCCGGGGCCCATTGTTCCCCCTGTACGGGCCTCCTAGGGGCCGTAGCGTGGATCCTAGGGTAGACCCTGTGGTCCCCACCAGGCCCCTGAGGCGACCCACAGGGTCCCTGTGGTCGACTGGTGCGGTGGCCTAGTGGGCCCCTGGGGTGGCCCTGCGGTGGCCTAGTGGGTCCCCGGGGTGACCTATGGGTGACCTGGTGGGGCCCTGTGGGTCCCCGAGGTGACCTATGGGTGACCTATGGTGACCCACTGGGGTCACTATGGTGACCCTATAGGTATCTTAATATCTTAATAACCCTATTAGGTGTCTCCCATAGGTATCCCTATAGGTATCCCTATTAGGAACCCCCTTAGCTCTTCGAGGGGGGACATTCGTTGTCCGTTAATACCGGACCGGACCTAAGTTTGAGATAACCCCCTGATTTCTCAGTCAGGATCATCCGCGGCGGCCAACTAGGATTTCCCTCCTATCCCCCAGGCCCCCGGGGGGTCCATTTGGCCCACATTTCGACCCCCGGGGTGGGGTCCTCCCCGACACAAACCCCCGACAACCCACCGGGAGCCCGCGGGAAACCTAGATACACTCTTATCCCTGGGACAAGGAGGTCGGCGACCTCGATGCAGGCGAGCAGGCGCGCGCCCTCGAACTTCTCAAACGCCATGGCAAGCGGGTCAGTTCGATCTCCCGCCACGTCTTCGCAGGGATGCCGATGTCGACGCGTCCCGGCGATCCGCTGCACACGTAGCACATGGACGGGCTCAAGCGCTGCATCGAGATGGCGCACGCGGTCGACTGCAAGCTGGTCCGGATCATGTCCGGCCGCAAGGAGATGATCCTGTTCGGTGCCCACGGGGCGGAGAAGTGGAACGTCGCCAAGGGGGCGTGGGAGGCGTTGCCGCCGCTGATCGCGCCGGCGGTCGAACTGGCCCGGCGCGAGGGGATTGTTCTGCACGTCGAGACCGGCAATGGCACGATGGTGCATTCCTGCTGGACCGGCCGGAAACTGATCGACGACCTGGATGCCAAGGATACCCTGAAGGTGCTCTGGGATCCGGCCAATGCCTGTTACTGCCACGAGCAGGCCTTTCCGGACGGCTATGACACGATCAAGGATGGCTATATCGGTCACATCCACATCAAGGATGTGCAGGTCGACACGCCGAAGGCGACCCTCGAGGTCCGGCCGATGGGCGAGGGGCAGCTGGCCGACCAGTTCCAACTGATCGCCGATGCCCTGAAGACCGACGGCTACGACGGATCGATCTCGTTCGAGAGCGTCTTCCACTTCGGCGATGGTGATTTCGAACGGGGCTTTCGCCATTGCTACCCGATCTTCCGTGATATTTTCGAGTGAAGAACAGGAAACGACGTCACCGACCGATCAGATGCCGAAGGCGCGAAAGAGAGGAACGCGGTTCGCGGATATTGCGGACCATGCCGGGGTCGGAATCGCCACCGTCGACCGGGTCCTGAACGAGCGTGGGAACGTCTCGGCCGACACCGCATCGCGGGTGATCCGGTCGGCGGAGATCCTCGGGGTCAACCGGGTGCTGCCGACACCCTGGCGCGCCCGCAGACGCTACCGGGTGATTCTGCCGCGCGGCCGACTGAGCGTGGCGGAACGGCTGAACCAGGCCTTCATCCGGTTGGCAATGCCCTGGCGAAGCGCGGTCACGATCGAACGCAGCTTTGTCGATGACCACAATCCGGAGGCGGTCGTCGAGGCGCTGCTGAACTGCGAGGGAACCGCCGACGGGGTGATCGTGGTGCCGACCGACCATGCCTGCGTGCGCGACGCGGTCGACCGGTTGAGCGGGTCCGTCTCCGTCGTCACCCTCGTCAGCGACCTGCGCGACAGTGCCCGGCGATGGTTCGTCGGCATCGACAACCACCGCGCCGGCCGGACCGCCGGGTTCATCTGCGGCCGCGCGGTCCAGGACGGCGACGCGGTCGCCGAGGTCTGGCGGGGACCCGCATACAGCGGTCAGGAGCAGCGGATCGCCGGTTTCGAGGAAGTGCTCCGGGCGCAGTTTCCGCGCGTCGAAGTTCACATCCTGTCGGTTGAGAGCAACGACTCAGTGACGATCGAGGGTGAGATCGAGCGCCTGTTCTCCCGCACACCGAACCTGCGCGCGCTCTACAACGCGGGGCTGCTGGAGCGCCCGGTGAGCGTCTCGGTTCCCGAGTGGGGGCGCGGGCGCGGCCTGTGCTACGCCGCTCACGAACTGACCGACGGGAACATCGACCGCCTCAAGCGGGATTTGATTGATTACGTGATCGACCAGAATCCCGAACGTCAGGCCCACAACGCCTTGGAACTGCTTCTGGCCGAGGACCATATCGGCGACCATGATCCGGTCGAGACGACGACCGGTTTCGATCTCTATTGCCGAGAGAACATCTAGTGCGCCGGCGTCGCCGCGCCTGAGAGAGGGCGGCGGACGAAGTATTCCGGGTCTCTCCGTTGCCGGGCCAGCGCAGGAAGCATTTCGCGATATGCCGCCAGGACGCCGCGATAGGGCGGTGGGCAATCCGCCCTGATCTCGGCATGCAGGTCGGCCAGGGCGTGGAACGGCACCTTGGGGAACATGTTATGTTCGACGTGGTAGTTCATGTTCGAATACACGAACCGCAGGAACGGGTTCAGCAGCACCGTCCGTGAGTTCAGTCGATGGTCCGGCACATCCTCGGCGAGGCCCGCATGCTGGGTGGCGGCGAGCAGGTGGTGCAGCCAGGTTCCGTAGAAGGTCGGCAAGCCGACCAGCATCGCCGGCAGCCAGCTCTGGGTGGCGACGGAAACAGCGGTCACGACGCCGAAGACTGCGAGATGGGCGCGGGCGGTCCAATAGGCTTTGCGGCGGTCCGCCTCGACGAGATAGTCCTGCTCTTCCGCCGACAGTCTGCCGAAAGCGAGCCGGATCATGCGCCGGGCATCGGGCAGGCCGGCCTTGAGGTGGACCATGTTGGCCGCCAGGCCGGCCAGGCTCGGCGGCCGCGGAAACGCGATCTCGGGGTCACGGCCGACGACGATGGTGTGGGTGTGATGGCGGATGTGGCTCCAGCGCCAGAGATAGGGGTTCTTCAGCGCCATGAACGACGCCAGGTGATAGAACCCTTCGCCGATCACCCGGTTCTTGAAGACGGTGCCGTGGGCGCTTTCATGCCAGCGGCTGGCTGCACAGGACCCGTAGAACACGCCGTACACCAGGGCCGCCGGAACCGCCCACCAGCCGCCCCATGCCAGAACCAGCCAGGTGCCGCTGCCAGCGAGCAGTGCCAGCCACAGGCCGTAGTTCAGCAGCCCGGCACGATCCGAGCGCTCCATGAGGTGTTTCAGCCGTTTGCGCGAGATCGGCGTGCGGTACCAGTCAGCCGGCTGAAACTCGGCGCAGACGTCGCCACCGATCAGACTGTAGTTGCGACGGGTGTCTTCGCGAGACATCTCAGCGTCCGTTTCGGTCGCGCGCCTGCGGTCAGTGTCGCAGGTCCGATGACGCCGTCAAATTCCAGTTGATCGTTTTTGATCAGTCCTCAGTCCGTGCTGCCGGCGACCAGAGTTCGGGTGATGTCGGCCCATTCGGCTGACAGCTCTGCCGTGCCATGGGGCCGGCCGGCCCGGCGGAACCAGTAGCCGGCATTGGCCTCGTCACCCTCCACCCGGTGCAGGTGGGCATGGACCCAGGCCGCGTCCGGGCTGTCGTCGCTCTGAACGATCTCGTGGGCCTTTTCCCAATCACCCCGGCCTTGATGCCAGAGCCCGAGGACAGCCGGCGACAGATCCTCCGGCGGTTCTGCCCAGGAAAGCGAAGCCCGAAACTCCTCGAACGTCATGCTGGCCTCCTGGTCCTCTAGTGGTGCGATCCGAACGGATGAGTCCCATCCGTTCGGTGAATCGCCCCACCACGTTATTGAATATGTGGGCTGATTCACAAAACGTTTGGAGACCAAACGTTTCGATCAGACCACGAGATCGGTAATCGGGCCTTATGATAGCCGGGTGGGAAGAGGAGGGGAGTCGCTGCATGGATGCTGTGCGCCTGCGTGTCCGCGAAATCGGGTGTTTCGAGCGGCCGGTCCGCTTTCGCATGCCCTTCCGTTTCGGGTCGGCCACCATGACCGAGATGCCCCAGGCCTTCGTGCGGGTGCGGGTCCGGCTGGAGGACGGCCGCGAGTCCTGGGGCCAGGCGGCGGAACTGATGGCGCCGAAATGGTTCGACAAATCGCCGGAACTCTCGAACGACGACAACGCCGATCAGCTGCGTCGCGCGGTCCGGCACTACGGCGAGCTTCTTCTGTCGTCGGACCTGGACACCGCCTTCGGCCACTACGCGGCGGCCTATCACCCCCACCTCGCCGTCTGCCGGGAGAACGGCTTGAACCCGCTGGTCGCCTCTTTCGGTCCGGCCCTCATCGACCGGGCGGTGCTGGACGCATTGTGCCGGATTCACGGCCTCGGGTTCGCCGACGCGATGCACGCCAACCTGCCGGCGATGGCGCCGCAGCGTCTGGTCGGCGGCTTTGAGGATGTGGACTTCGGCGCTTTCCTCGCCGGCCTCGAACCGCGCCGCACCGTCGCCGCCCGCCATACCGTCGGGTTGGTTGATCCGCTGACGGCGGCGGATCAGAACCCCGGCGATCGGCTCGATGACGGATTGCCCGAGACCTTGGAGGAGGTGATCGCGCGCTACGGCAACCGCTACTTCAAGATCAAAGTTGGCGGCGACGTTGCGGCCGATCTCGAGCGGCTGCTGGCAATTGCCGCCGTGCTGGATGCCGCCTCCGCATCCTACGATGTCACCCTGGACGGCAACGAGCAGTACCGGGATCTCGATCAGCTCCATGAGCTCATTGCTGCGGTTCGGGCCGATCCGAAGCTCGAACGGTTCAGCCGCTCCGTTCTGTTCCTGGAGCAGCCGATCCACCGCGACCGCGCCCTGGCGGAAGACCTGAGCGGTCTGTCCGCGTCCTGGCCGGTCATCATCGATGAGTCGGACGAGGATCTGGGATCGTTCCCGGCTGCCAGAGGTTGCGGCTACAGCGGCGTCTCGTCGAAGAGCTGCAAGGGGTTCTACAAGGCGCTGATCAATCTCGCCCGCTGCCGGATGTGGTCGACCCCGGAGCACCGTTTCCTGATGAGTGCCGAGGACCTGAGCTGTCAGGCCGGGCTGTCGCTGCAGCAGGATCTCGCCCTGGTATCCCTGCTCGGGATCGAGCATGTGGAGCGCAACGGCCATCACTACGCCCGCGGCATGGCGGGGGTGCCCGAGGCCGAGCAGGCGGCCTTCCTGGCGGCCCATCCCGACACCTACGAGCGGATTGGTGATTCGGTCTGTCTGCGCGTCGTCGATGGGATGATCGAGACGGGAAGCCTCGCAGGTCCGGGTTACGGCACCCGGGTCGAGCCCGATTGGAACAGCATGGCCCCGATGGGGGCGTGACGGGGCCCTAGATCGGATCATCTTTTGAAGGAAACACGCGGGTTTCCGTCAAAACATGTGAATCCGATCTAAATCATAGAGTTAGAGCAGATTCACCGGTCAGATGGACCGCCGAAAGCGATTCCATCTGACACGGATCTGCTCTAGATCGGCGTTTCCTCCAGCACCAGGGCGGCCGCGCCACGGGCCCAGACCGCGTCGCCGGCCGGGTCGATCACCAGCGAGGTCGGCACGGCATCCATCGGAAACTGGTTGTCCGCCAGGGCCGCGTGCAGGCCTTCGAAGAAAGCGGCGGCGGAGCGGGCGCGCTCGCCCGACAGCAGGATCAGCGGCGGATCCAGGACGCGCACCAGGTTCGAGATCCCGACCCCCAGCATGGCCCCGGCCGAGCGGAACACCTCGGCGGCCCGTGTGTCGCCCCCATCGGCGGCGCGGATCGAGGCGTCGATCGCTTCGTGCACGGCGATCGGATCGGTCATGTCGATCGGGGTACCGGCGGCTGCGAGGTCGCGGGCGATCGCATAGTCGGAGACGTAGGCCTCGAGGCAGCCGCGCTGGCCGCACCGGCAGTCGGCACCGCCGACCACGATCTTGGTGTGGCCGACCTCGGCGCCGAAGCCGCGCGCCCCGCGATGCAGGCGACCGTCGATGATCAGCCCCATGCCGACCCCATGCTCGACCGTGATGACCAGCAGCGTCGGCTGGTCGCGGCCGCGCCCGAACCATTTCTCGGCAAGCGCGATCATGTTGGCGTCGTTGTCGACGAAGGTCTTCAGCCCGGTCTGGTGTTCGATGATGGCCCGCAACGGGACATCGCGGTCGGCGAACAGCGGCCCCCAGCGCACGACCCCGCTGCGGTACTCCACGAATCCCGGGACGCCGACGCCGACGCCCAGGACGAGGTCGGGGTCGATATCCGCCGAGGCGAGGATTTCCGATACCCGAGCCTCACAGGTCCGGGCGATGGTCTCCTGCGCTTCCCGATCGGCGCGTACGGTCACGCTGTCGCTGACCAGGACGTCGCCGACGAAGTTCGTCAGGGACACGGCCGTCTGGTGCATCGATACCTTGATCCCGACGGCGAACGCGGCCGCGGGGTTGATCTCCAGCAGGGTGCGGGGGCGGCCCCGGCGCCGGGTCGCGGTCACTCCGGACTCGGCGATCTCGCGCACCAGACCGTCGTCCAGCAGGTCGGCCGTAATCACCGACACGGTCGCCGGGCTGAGGTCGGCCTGTTCGGCGAGTTCGATGCGGGCGGCGGATCCGACCCGGCGCAGGGTCTCCAGCACGCGTTTGCGGTTGGCCGCGCGGGTCTGATCGGTCGGGCGCGAACTGTCCTGCAGCGCAGCGGGCATGGTGCGCTCCGCTAGCCGCCCGGTGGGCCGGCGAAGGTCGATTCCGGCAGGCCGACAACGCCCGGCCGCACGACAAAGATGCCGCCGGCGGTGGGCTCGGCCCGGGCATCGTCGTCGGTGAACCCCTCGCGGGCGGTGGTGATGTAGAGCCGGTCGAGATCCGGGCCACCGAAGCAGGCGCAGGTCACCTGACGCACCGGCAGATCGACCCGCAGGTCCCGGGTTTCGTCGGGCAGGAACCGCTGCACCCGGGCGCCGTTGTACTGGGCGTTCCAGAGACCGCCCTCGGCGTCGACGCAGGATCCGTCGGGTTTGCCTTCCTCCGCGCTCAGCTCAGCGAAGACCCGGCGCTGCACCGGCCGGTCGCCGCTGTAGTCAAAGGCGTAGATCGCCTTGCCAGAGCTGTCCGCGAAGTAGAGCACCGACCCGTCGGGCGAACAGGCCAGCCCGTTGCCGCAGCCAACGCCATCGAACAACTGCCCGAAGGCGCCGTCGCGGCCGTAGCGGTAGACCGCCGACAGCGGTCGCAGGCTTTCCTCGTCGCTGCCGCCGACCAGGAAGTTGCCGCCCCGGTCGCAGCGGCCGTCGTTCAGCCGGGTGGTCGGCTTGTCGGCCTCGACCTGGAACAGCGGTCGCGGGGCGGCATGGAAGTCGTCGAGCACGGCCATGCCGTCCTCGAACGCTGCCAGGATCCATCCCTCCGGCGAGAAGGCGAAGCTGCCGAGACGCTTGTCCAGGGCCCGGTGCTCGGCATTGTCGCCGTCAGCGTCGCAGCGCCAGAGGGCGTGGCCATGGATGTCGGTCCAGTACAGCCGGCGCTCTCCGGCATGCCACTGAATGCCTTCCGCGAGGACGCAGCGGCAGTCGACCAGCAGCTCGGCTTCGAACCGCCGGCCTGTGGCCTGGTCAGGCATCGACCGATCCGCCACCGGCCGCCTTTGGCGCCTGACCCATGATGATCATCGCCAGCACCTCATCCTTGGTCACATCCTCGGTGCGCACGGTGCCGACCAGTTTGCCGTTCTTCATCACGGTCAGCCGGTCGGACAGGTCGAACACGTCGTGGATGTCGTGGCTGATCAGGAAGATCCCGATGCCTTCGGATTTCAGCTGTTTGATCAGGTCGGAGACCATTGCCGTCTCCTGGACACCCAGTGCCGCCGTCGGCTCGTCCATGATCAGGATCCGCGCATCGAAATAGACCGCGCGGGCGATCGCCACCGACTGGCGCTGACCGCCGGACAGGGCCGAGACGGGGGCCGAGAACTTGCGGAAGTTCGGGTTCAGCCGGCCCATGATGGTGCGGGTCTCCGCCTCCATCTTGACCTCGTCCAGCATGCCGGATCCGGTCAGCAGTTCGCGGCCCAGGAACAGGTTGGCGGCGGCATCGAGATTATCGGCCAGCGCCAGGGTCTGGTAGATCGTCTCGATGTTGTAGGAGCGGGCATCCCGGGTGTTGCGGATGCGCGCGGTCTCGCCGTTGATCCGGATCTCGCCGGCGGTCGCCTGATAGGCGCCGGACAGCACCTTGATCAGCGTCGACTTGCCGGCCCCGTTGTGGCCGAGCAGTCCGACCACTTCGCCCGGATAGAGGTCGCAGCTGACGCCGTCGACCGCCTTGATGCCGCCGAACGCGACATGGATGTCCCGCATGTCGACCAGCGGCGTGCCGGACGGCGATGGGGATGGGGAGGCCGCGGGGGACGCCGCAGGAACTGGGGTTTCTGTGCTCATGTCTGCCTCCCTCAATCGCCGATGCGGCGGCGGTAGACCTGGTCGATCCAGACGGCCAGCACCAGGATCAGGCCGATGACGATCGACTGCAGCGAGGTGTTGATGCCGATCAGCGCCATGCCGCTCTGCAGGCTCTGCATCACCAGCGCCCCGAGGATCGCCCCGTAGATGGTGCCGGCCCCGCCGGCGAGCGATGTGCCGCCGATCACCGCCGCGGCGATCACCCGGAGTTCGTCCAGGGTCCCGAGATCGTTGGCCGCCGATTGCAGGCGTGCCGAGGCGATCACCGCGGAGATCGCGCACAGCACACCCATCAGCGTGAAGACGTAGACGGTCATGCGGCGGGAATCGATGCCCGACAGGTCGGCCGCCTGAGGGTTGCCGCCCATGGCGAAGACATAGCGGCCGAACTTGGTGCGCCGGGCGACCACCGTCATGACCAGGGCGATGACCGCGACGATCACCACCGGGATGGCGATGCCGTGGGCGATCTCCAGCCCGCCGGCCGGGATCTCCCAGCCCTTGGCTTCCGCCATCCGTTCGGCGGCGCGTTTCGGGATCGGATAGGCGTTCATGATGGCCACGAAACCGACGATCGCCGCCGTCAGCAGCCCGATCGTCACCCCGTCCGCCCAGAGCGGCTTGGCGTGGAACTTGAACACCCGCCGGCGTCGCCGGTTGGCGAAGGTCACGTAGAACACCAGCGCGATCGACAGGACGCCGAACAGCCAACTCAGGTTCTCGCCCAAGGTCCCGACGATTCCCCCGCCGAAGATCACGAAGGTCTCGTCGAGCGGCGCGACGGTCCGGCCCTGGGTGACCCACCAGGCCGCCCCGCGCCAGACCAGCAGTCCGCCGAGGGTGACGATGAAGGCGGGCACCGCCAGGAAGCCGATCACCCAGCCCTGCAGCGCGCCGACCACGGCGCCGAGCGCCAGGCCCACCGCGAGCGTGATCACCCAGGTCGCGGGATGACCGTAGCCGAGATATTGCGGCAGGATCTCGGCCTGGACCACGCCCATGATCATGGCGATCAGCCCGAGCAGCGAACCGACCGACAGGTCGATGTGACGGGCAACGATCACGAACACCATGCCGGTGGCCATGACCGCGACCGAGGCGGCCTGGACCGACAGGTTGAACAGGTTCCGGGGGGTGAGGAACCGTCCGCCGGTCAGGATGTCCAGCACGACCCAGATGATGATCAGGGCGCCGATCATGCCGAGCAGGCGGAGGTCGAGTTCCATGGTGCGGGCGAGGCCCATCGCGCCGGCCCGCGGTGGGGCGGCGTCGGAAGCAGACGAGGTGTCAGTCATGGTCGGTGTCCCGATGGCGACCGGACGGCAACAGGGCAGCCGGACCCGGCACCGATGGACGGCGCCGGGCCGGTGCTTTGGCCGTGGTCAGTTGCAGGCGGCGACGCTGCCGGCGGACACGCCCTGGCAGGCGGCGGCCTTGCTGATCCAACCGGCGTCGATGACGACGTTCAGGTTGTCGCGGGTGACCGGCACCGGGGCCAGGAAGACGGAGCTCATCTTCGTGCCGCTGGGGCTGGTCCAGCCCTGCGCACCCGTCACGTCCGCCATGGCGGCACCCTTGGCGAGTTCGACAGCGATCTCCGCCGCCCGCTTGCCGAGCTCACGGGCGTCCTTCCAGACCGACACGGTCTGGGTGCCGCGCGCCACCCGGTTCAGGGCCGCGTGGTCGCCGTCCTGGCCGGACACCGGTAGGCCGTCGAGCCCCTGGGCGGTCAACGCGGCGACAACGCCGCCGGCGGTGCCGTCGTTGGAGGCCACGACCGCATCGACCTTGTTGTCGTTGGCGGTCAGGATCTGCTCCATGTTGCGCTGGGCGTTCGCCGGCAGCCAGCCGTCGGTGTACTGCTCACCGACCACTTTGATGTCGCCGCTGTCGATGGCCGCCTTCAGGACCTCGAGCTGACCGCCATGCAGGAAGTCGGCGTTCGGATCCTGGGCGCTGCCCTTGATGAAGACGTAGTTGCCCTTGGGCTGGGCCGCGAAGACCGTCCGCGCCTGCATGCGACCGACCTCGACATTGTCGAAGGTGATGTAGAAGGCGTCCGGATCGTCGATCAGCCGGTCGTAGCCGACGACCGGGATGCCTTCCGCGGTGGCCTTGGCGACCGCCGGGCGGATCGCGCCGGCATCCTGGGCCAGGATGATCAGGGCGGTGGCACCCCGAGCGATCAGGCTTTCGACATCGGACAGCTGCTTGCCGGTCGAGCTCTGGGCGTCGGCACTGATGTATTCCGCACCGGCCGCCTCCAGGGCGGATTTGATGGCGGCTTCGTCGGTCTTCCAGCGCTCTTCCTGGAAGTTCGACCAGCTGACGCCGACCACGATGTCGGCGGCGTTGGCGGCAAGCGGAGCGGCGGTGGCCATCGCCAGGGCCGCGGTGCCCGCGAGGAAATTACGTGCCCGTGAGTTTTGCATGTTCAGCGTCTCCCTGGTGACAGAAGCTCTTGTTGATCGACCGGCACAACGCCGCGTACTCATTTATTTCGAGCCTCGAAAAATATCTTGCCGTGCACGATCGCTGCCGTCAATCTTCGAATCCAAGACCGCAACATCACGAGGGCGGCATCGGTGGAAACGTCTCGCAGATCGGTACGCAAAGGGCGCGTTCTCTCGCCCCTGGTCCCAGTGATCCTCGCCGCCCTGGAAGGGTGCGCCGGATCAGACGGGGCTCCCACGGACGTGGCTCTGGCCGGCCTGCAGGCGCCGGTCTTCAATGAACGGGCCGCGGCGTCCGGCCTCGACCATCGGTTCGACGCCGATGGTGACTTCGTGGTCGGCGGTGGTGCTGCCGCCTTCGACTGCGACGGTGACGGTGATCTCGATGTCGCGGTCGCCGGCGGTCTGGCGCCGATGGCCGTGTTCGAGAACCGCACGTCGCCCGGGGCGGCGCCGCGCTTTACCGAGGTCCCGGCCGGGTTGGCGGAACTCGGGGATCGCACACGGCGGGTGACCGGCGTCTATGCGATCGATCTCGACAACGACCGGGCCGTCGATCTGGTCGCGACCCGGTTCGGCGAGAACCTGATCCTGCGCAACCGCGGCGGCTGCGCCTTCGAGGAGGTCTCACGGGATTGGGGCCTGACCGCGACCGGGACCTGGACGACGGCCTTCGCCGCCGCCTGGATCGGCGATGCCCGGTATCCGACCCTGCTGTTCGCGAATTACGTGCGCCGCGATCGTCCGCTGGAGAAGCGCGGTAACTGCGAGCCATCGGTGATCGTGCGCCCCCGGGCCGGCACCGGCGGACCCCGCTACGGCGCACCGGAGCCGGTCCTGCCGAGCAGCTGCGCTCTGTCCATCCGTCAGGTCGACTGGTGCGGACCGATCGCCGCCGGTTCTGCCGCCGGGTCTGTGGCCGCGACCGATTTCTGGATCGCCAACGACCGGCAATACGCCGACCCCGACAGCGAGGAGCAGCTGCTGTCGGTCGGCCCCGACAGCGCCCGGTTGTATACCCGGGCCGACGGCTGGGCGGCGCACCGCATCTGGGGCATGGGCGTGGCGGCGGCCGATGTCGACGGTGACGGCCGGGTCGAGGTCGCGGTCACCAACATGGCCGAGAACCAGTTTTTCGTCCTGGCCGAACCCGAAACCGGCAGGCCGGCCTTCGCCAATGCCGCCTGGCAGCGCGGCGCGGCGGCCCAGCGGCCCTATACCGGCGGCGATACCCGGCCGTCGACCTCGTGGCATTCCGCTTTCGAGGATCTGAACAATGACGGCCGGCTCGACCTGCTGATCGTCAAAGGCAATGTCGCGGCCATGCCGCAGTTCGCCGCCTTCGACCCGGATTCCCTGCTGCTCGGACGCGGTGACGGCCGGTTCGTGGAGGCGGGGGCCGAGGCCGGCATCGCGCTCGACCGGATCGGCCGCGGCGGTGCGGTGTTCGATGCCGATGGTGATGGCTGCCTCGATATCCTGGTGGTCAACCGCAACGGCCCGCTGTCGTTCTTCCATGCCGACTGCGCGGCGTTGCCGCCGGCGATCGATCTGGTGCTCGAGCAGGACGACGCGAACCGCGACGCCGTCGGCGCCCGGATTGAGATCACCGCGGCGGGACAGCGGCTCGACCGGTCGATCGCCATCGGCGGCGGCCATGGCGGCAGCTCGCTCGCCCCGTTCCACATCGGTGCGCCGGAAGCCGGATCTGCGCAGGTCCGAGTCCGCTGGCCGGACGGCAGCCTGAGCGGGCCGGTCCCGTTCTCCGCCGGCGAGGTCTATCGCTGGCGCCGCGGCGACCCCGCACCCGTGGCGGTGCGCCCCCACCAGAAACACCGGACCTGATGATGACCGTGCACCCCTATGCCAGCCGCTATCCGGACCTCAAGGGTGAAGCGGTGTTCATCAGCGGCGGCGCCAGCGGCATCGGCGCCGAGATCGTCAGGGCGTTCGCCGCCCAGAATGCCCGCGTGCATTTCGTCGATGTCGACGCCCAGGCGGGGGAGGCGTTGGCCGCAGAGCTGTCGGCGGCGGCTGACACGCCACCCCAGTTCAGCCGCTGCGATGTGACCGACACCGAGGCCCTGACGGCTGCGATCACCGCCGCCGCCGCGGCGACGGGCAACCTCGCCGTGCTGGTCAACAACGCTGCCCGCGACCTGCGTGTTCCGGTCGATCGCGTCGATCCGGCGGTGTGGCGCGACCTGGTCGACGTCAATCTCGGCCATCAGTTCTTCGCGACCCAGGCGGCCCGGCCGTATCTGGCGGCCTCGGGCCGGGGGTCGGTGGTGAATTTCGGCTCGATCGCGCCGACCCTCGGCATTCCGGATCTGGCGGTGTACTCGGCCTGCAAGGCGGCGGTGTTCGGCCTCACCCGTTCGCTGGCCCGCGACCTCGGCGGCGAGGGGCTGCGGCTCAACTCCGTGGTGCCGGGCGCGATCCTCACACCGCGCCAGCTCCGGGACTGGATCTCAGAGGCCGACAAGGCGGCGATCCTCGAGCGCCAGTGCCTCAAGCGCCCGATGGAGGGGGACGACGTCGCCGAAATGGTGCTGTTCCTGGGCTCGACCGCGTCGCGCGGCTGCACCGGCCAGGAGTTCCGGGTCGACGGCGGGAATTTCTAGGTCCCGGCCCCGGATTTAATCCGGGGTTGGCCCGGGACCCAGACCGGCGGCGTGTTGGAGCATCGGGGATGATCACCCCCTGTTTCAGCACGCGGACCCCTGGGTCCCGGTTCTCGCTGCGCGCGACCGGGAGGTGAAGAAGGTGGGAGCAGGCCACCCACTACATCACTTCCCGGACCCGATCCGGGACCTAGGCTGGCAGCGTGCTGGAGCATCGGTGAATAACGCAGATCGCCTCAGCGCGCTTAACTCCGGGTTCCGCCCCGGATCAAGTCCGGGGTCGACCGGGAAGGTTATGTGAGCTAGGCGGCACCCTCGACGATGATGAAGTCGGCGTCGGCGTTGGCGACACGGATCGCCCGGGCGGCCTGGTATTCGGGGCTCTGGTAGCAGGCCTCGGCCGTGGCGACGTCGGCGAACTCGACCACCACGTTGCGGTCGCGGGCCGTGCCCTCCATGGACTGGAACGGGCCACCGCGCACCAGGAAACGGGCGCCGAACTTCTCGAAGGCCGGCTTGGCGGCGGTCAGGTAGTCCGGATAGCGCTCGGCGTTCTGCACTGAAACGCGGACGATCCAATATCCTTTGGCCATCGGGTGTCTCCTCTTCTCAATCAGTGGGGTTTTCGGGCGGCGGCGCACATGACGTCGGCGATGGCGCCATAGGCGGCGCTCCAGGCATCCTCGGCCGCCGGATTCCAGTGCTCCGGGAACGCGGATTCCATCGTGTCCAACAGGGCCCGGCCGACGGTCCGGTAGTGGTCGTCGACCACCCCGTACCCGGCGTGGCGGCGGCCGAGATCCTGCAGGGCCGGGACCAGGGCCTCGAGCTGATCGAGCGAGGCGATCACCGTCGCCAGAGCATCGATCAGCTTGCGGTGTTGCGCCGCCATGTCACTGTTGGCGAACAGGGACCGCAGGCTCGGGTCGAGCTCGAACAGGCGGTCGTAGAACCTGGCGGCCGCGATGTCGGCGACCGGAACCGCCCGGCTCCAGGTTTCGCGGACAATGGTTTTCTGATCCGGGGTCATGGGCTCCTCCGTCGGTTGTGCGACCGATACGGGGCCGCCGCGCCCGGGAGATACGGCTTGCCCAGTGTCACGTAAAATGAATAAAAAATATGAATTCATTCTCATGGAGAGATGGATTGGACGTCGCGGCACTGAGGATCTTTCAGGCGGTGGTGCGGGAGGGCGGTGTGACCCGCGCCGCCGAGCGGCTCGGACGGGTCCAGTCCAACGTGACCACCCGGGTGCGTCAGCTCGAGGACGCGCTGGGCGTGGCGCTGTTCCTGCGCGAAGGCAAACGCCTGCACCTCACACCGGCCGGCCACATCCTGCTCGACTACGCCGACCGGATCCTCGACCTGGTCGAAGAGGCGCGCGGCGCCGTCCATGAGGGCCGGCCCCGGGGCATCTTTCGGCTCGGGTCGATGGAGAGCACGGCCGCGGTGCGCCTGCCCGAACCGCTGGCCGAGTTCAGCCGGCGCCATCCCGAGGTCACGCTGGACCTGACCACCGGCAATCCGACGCAGCTCTCCGGGGCTCTGCTGGCGGGGGAGATCGATGCCGCCCTGATCGCCGAGCCGGTGGCCGACTCGGCGTTCGACAGCGCGGTCGCTTTCGACGAGGAGCCGGTGATCGTCACCACCGACGACTGCCCGGACCTGAACGCCGACGGGGCGGTGCCGCCGTCGACCATGATCGTGTTCGAACACGGCTGCCCCCATCGCCGGCGGCTCGAGGAGTGGTATGCCGCCCGTGCGGCGGCGCCGGAGCGGGTGCTCGAGCTCGGTTCCTACCACGCCATGCTGGGCTGCGTGCTGGCCGGCATGGGCGCGGCGTTGTTGCCGAAGAGCGTGTTGGCGACGTTCCCGTCGAGTTCCCGGCTCCGGGTCCACACCCTGCCGCCCGGCCATGACCGGCTGCGCACCCTGCTGGTCTGGCGCAAGGGCCTGAACGGCCCGAATGTGACGGCCCTGGCGGCGGTGCTGGAGGCGACGCCCTTCGACACGCCCTGAAGGGACTTCAGGGCTGCTCAGGACGAGGTGTTTTTCTTTTGACCTCGCCCTGAGCAGGCCCCCGGATCCGATCCGGGGGACGTGTCGAAGGGCGGGTTGCTAACGCCGCTAGCGGATCAGCGAGAACCGCAGTGCGATCTCGTTATGCCGGCGTTCCGCGTCTCTGTGTCCGCCGCAATCGAACACGCGCAGGCTGAGCGACCCAGTGCGTCCCGCGACGGTCGCCTGCTCCACGTCCTGGGCGATGATCAGGCAGTCGCGTGTGCGTCCGCGGGTCGTGAACCGGACGGCGCGGAACGGGCCGAAGCCGTTCTCGCCCGCCATCTGCTGGACCGTGTCGGAGTCCACCCGGGCCAGGACGGTACGCTGCCGGTCGCGCCAGACATAGGCCCGCGAGCAGTCCATGTCGCCGGCCGTGGCGTCCGTCTCATGCAGAATGAGTGCGGCTATCCCGGTCTGCCAGATCAGCTCGTTGGCGCTGATCCCGGGACCGGTGAAGCGCCGCACCGCAACCCGGTCGGGCTTGATCAGCCAGCCGTTCTCGGCCAGGAGATCCGGACCGTCGCGGTCGCGGACCAGCCCGTTGCTGGCCGACGGATCGACGCACACGGGGGCAAGCGCCAATGCGGCTTGGTTCCCGGGAGCCGGGTTCAATGGGTTAGCCTCCGCAGCGGCCGAGAGCGTCAGAGCCGCGGTCAGGGTCAGGAGTATCGGTACACGCATGGCGCTATCTTCGCGACGCTCCGCCGCAGGTCAATCCGGATACCCAAGCGTGTGCAGGACGACTATCGTCGGCGCTGCAACCGAAAAGGGGAGGGCGTTGAGGGTGCAGTGGATTGGACGGGCATGTGCCGTATTGGCCGTGGTGGGGCTGTTGGCGGCGTGTAACACGGTGCCGGGGACGCAGCTGACGATGCTGGAGTCGCGCCAGAAGGAGCCGGCGTCGGTCCGTTGGAATGTCGATGCGATCCGGTTCACAAGTGGGGGTGAGTACCTGGTTAACTTTTCGCGCATGAAAGAGAACGGCAAGCTGGCGTTCTGCGTCTTCGCCGTGTCATCGGAGAGTCCAGGTCCGGCCACGCGACTCTGGTTCGAAAACGCCCGGATCTATTTGGGTGAGATTCCGATCGCGTCGGGCCGCATGATTCCCTTCCACACGCTTGGTCCCAATAACTCGTACGTCGCGCGGTGTGCTGCGACTGACTACGCCCACGACGATTTTCCGGCCCACCCCTTCTCGGTCCGCGGCACCGCAGTCACCGCGATCGACTAGCGGCCCAGCACGCCGCCTCCCGAAAATGCCCCTTCCAGGTCGAGCGCAGCGAGAACCGGGACCCAGGTCTGAACCTGCTGGAGCGATGTGCGTCTATCGCCAACGGTCCATCGCGCCACTGGTCTGGGTCCCGGGTGGAAGCCCGGGAAGTGAAGTGATGTGTTTCGGTCCTGAATCCAGTTTTGGACCACGATCTTGATTTCGGTCTCCGAGACTTGACCCGTCCGTCGCCTGGTGCACGCTAGCGGGACATTGACCGGAGCGCGTCATGAGCAAGCCCGATATGCCCCAGCAAGACGACTGGGACGAGACGACCGCGACCGCCAGGCTGCCGAACCTGGACATCGAGGTGCGCCACCGCCGGGCCTGGAGCGGGGATGCCGAACAGCTGCAGGTCACCCTGCACGCCACCCCGTCTTTCGAGGCGGTGCTGCCGATGTTCACCGCCCCCTACACCATGGCCAATCCGATGATGCTGTGGATGCGGATGGTCGAGGCGGCCTGGTCTCCCTGGCTCTCCGCACTGACGCCGCCGACAGAGACCCGCCGGATCGACAGCAAGGACTAGTGCGGGTCCATCCCCACTGACGCCACCGTCGGACCGGTGATCTCGCGCAGCAGCTTGGCCCGCATGGCCACGGCGAAATCCTCGAAGTCGTTGGCGGTGACCACGAAGGCGTGGGGGCCGGTGATCAGGTTCTCGTGGAAGTACCCGGTCAGGTGCGCGTCGTCTTCCTCGATCGCCAGCGCGTTGATCCCGATCCCGGCCGCGGCCAGCCGGTCGCGTTCGGCATGGGTGGTCTTCAGGTCGTCGGCCCGGCCGTTGCCCGACAGGTCAATCAGCCGCCGCCGGGCCGATCCGGGGGCGGTCTCGAACATGCGGGCCGCGAAGGCGAGGCCGGCGTGGATCCGGGTGCCGCCGCCGGGCAGGCGCCGCGGCATGCTGTCGACCGCCTCGGCGAAGGCCTGGGTCGACGCCGGATCTGCCAAGGCCTGCCAGTCAAGCGCGATCGCCTGCTGGCCGATGCTGGACCATTGAACGATAGAGACGGCGATGCCGCCCGGCGTGCGGGCGATCGCGCCGCGCACGACCGGGTCGCGAAAGGCGGCGGCGGTGCCGGCGCGCTGCAGGGCGACCGAGAACGGCTCGGCCATGGCCGCCTCGCCGGCGGAAAGGCTGTCAGCTTTCACGCACTGGACGGCATCGGCGACCAGCACTTCGCGGAACGCGCCTTGGATGTGAGGGAACGGCATGGCGGAGCCGTAGAACCGCATGTTTTCGCAATGGTTGGGCAGGCCCCGCAGGCAGTAACCGCAGGCCCCGCAAGGCCGGGACGGCGAGACTGCCACCAGATCCCCCAGCGCGAGGTCGGTGACCCCGTCACCCAGCGCGCTGACATGGCCCGACACCTCGTGGCCGAGGATCATCGGCTCGCGCAGGCGCACGGTGCCGAAGCCGCCGTGGTTGTAGTAGTGCAGATCCGAGCCGCAGATCCCGCCGGCAGCCAGCGTGACGGCGACCTGTCCGGGGCCGGGACGGTCGGCGTCGCGGTCCTCGATCCGCAGGTCCTTGGGGCCATGGATGACGACGCTGCGCATGGTTTCCTCCTGGGTGGCGGGGCGGCCAGGGCTCTGGCGGGTCGGCGGCCGGTGCCGCGCCGCTTGATCGGGCGTTCGGCGGCCCCTACACAGGTTGAGTGTGAAGTGCCGAAACGGGGGCGTGCAATGGCCGATCTTTCGATGTTTGCGTTGACCGGCTGTACAGCCCTGATCACCGGGTCCTCCCAGGGCATCGGTCTGGCGCTGGCGACCGGCCTGGCGGCGGCCGGTGCCGAGGTCGTGCTGAACGGCCGGGACACGGCCAAGCTGACGGCGGCGGCGGATGATCTGCGGGCGGCCGGTGCCACGGTTCACACGCTCGCCTTCGACGTGACCGACCACGCGGCGGCGCGGGCGGCGGTCGACCGGTTCGAGGCCGAGACCGGGGCCATCGACATTTGCGTCAACAATGCCGGGACCCAGCACCGCGGGCCGCTGGAGGAGTTCGAAGCCGAGGCCTTCGAGACCCTGCTGCGCACCAACATCTCCAGCGTCTTCAATGTCGGCCAGGCGGTGGCGCGCCACATGATCGCGCGCGGCCGTGGCAAGATCATCAACATCGCCTCGGTGCAGACCGCACTCGCCCGGCCGTCGATCGCACCCTACACCGCCACCAAGGGGGCGGTCGGCAACCTGACCAAAGGCATGGCGACCGACTGGGCGAAGCACGGCCTGCAGTGCAACGCGATCGCGCCCGGCTATTTCAAGACGCCGCTGAATGCCGCCCTGGTGGCCGATCCCGAGTTCACGGCTTGGCTTGAGAAACGCACGCCGGCCGGGCGCTGGGGCGATGTCGAGGAACTGGTCGGCGCCTGCGTCTTCCTCGCCTCTTCGGCCTCCAGCTTCGTGAACGGCCACACCCTGTTCGTCGATGGCGGGATCACCGCGTCGCTGTAGTCAACGCCCGCCGGCGCGAGGACCCCGCCATGACCGAAACCTGTCTCGCCCCCGATCCCGATCCGAAGCCGCCGCGGGTCGCGCCGCCAGCCGGCGCGTGCGACTGCCACGCCCATGTCTACCCGGGACATGCGGTCCACCCCTTCGCTGCGGACCGGTCCTACACCCCGCCGCCGGCACCGCTGGAGGCCTACCAGCGGATGCACGCGACCCTCGGTCTTGAGCGGGCGGTCATCGTCCAGCCCTCGGTGCACGGGACCGACAACACGGTCACCCTGGAAGGCATCGCCGGCTACGGGGCCGGCGCGCGCGGGGTTGCCGTGGTCGACCCGGAGGTTGATGACGCCGAACTGCGGCGGCTCGACGCCGGCGGCATCCGCGGCGTGCGCTTCAACATCCTGTTCCGCGGCGGCACCGACTTGGCGGCCCTGGCGCCGCTCGCCAAGCGGATCGCCGCGTTGGGCTGGCACATTCAACTGCTGATCGACGTGTCGCGCGACCTGGTCGACATCGTTCCGATCCTGCGCGATCTGCCGGTGCCGGTGGTGTTCGACCACATGGGCCATATGGACGTCGCCGGAGGCCTGAACGACCCGGGGTTCGTCGCCCTGCAGCGGTTGCTCGCCGGCGACCGGTTCTGGGTCAAGCTGTCGGGCAACTATCGGATCTCGCGCCAGCGGCCGCATTTCGAGGAGGTTGTCCCCTTCGCCCAGGCGCTGATCGCCGCCAACCCGGCGCAGTCGGTCTGGGGCACCGACTGGCCGCATCCGGCGCTAACCGAGTTCATGCCGAGTGACGGCGACCTGCTGGACGCGCTCGACGCCTACGCGCCGGATGCGGCGGAAAGGGCGGCGATCCTCGTGGACAACCCGGCGCGGCTTTACGGCTTTCCTGCAGTCGCTTCTTAGGAGGCGTGACGGACGCCGTTGCGCTGCTGATTCCGGGTCAGAGCAGCCGCGCCGAGGGTGCTGAACAGGGTCCGGCTCACCGGATCGTCGGCCGCCTCGTACTCGGCATGCCACTGGACGCCGACGGCGAAAGCCGACGCGCCGGCGACAGAAATCGCCTCGATGGTGTCGTCGGCCGCCCAGCCTTCCACCACCACCCGTTCGCCGGGGTCGAGCACCGCCTGGCCGTGCAGCGAGTTGGTCTGGATGGCGTCGGTGCCGAGCATTTCCGCCAGCACACCGCCGGGGCGCAGGCGGACCTGCTCGCGCAGTTCGAAAATGATCTCCGGGTCTCGGCAACCCTTCGGCATCCGGTGCCGGTGCTTGCCGGGTTCCTCGCCGATCTCGGGGTGCAGGGTGCCGCCGAGCGCCACGTTCATTTCCTGGATACCCTTGCACAGTCCCAGAATCGGGACGCCGGTGTCGATGCAGGCCTGGACCAGCGGCAGGGCAACCGCATCGCGGCCCTCGTCGACATCCCCGTGGCGTTCGGTCCGTTCCTCGCCGTAGTGGCGCGGATGCACGTTGGCCCGCCCGCCGGTCAGCACGACCCCGTCCAGGGACGCGACCAGATGGCCAACATCCACGAACTCGGGCAGGCCGGGGATCAGCAGTGGCGTGCAGCCCGCGACCTCGGCGACCGCCTCGATGTTGCGGTGGCCGGCCATCTGGCAGTCGATCAGCTGTTCAGCCTTGTAGTAGCTGCACAGAATGCCGATCACGGGTTTCGCCATTGCGGTCCCTGGGGTTTGAGGCGCGGTTAGTGAATCGAGAGAAGATGCACTGGCGGGTTCAAACAAAAGGTTAACGACATAACTGTTCGCTCCGCGACGCTACGTCAATACGCCGATCGGCGACGGCGGCCCTCAACGCGTCGAAATCCGGTTGCGGCCGATCACCGGATACTGTTCCAGCTCATAGACTTGGCCGGTCGCCGGCGCGCTGCTGTCGGACAGCCAGAACAGCACGTGGGCCGCCACTTCCTGGGGCTCCAGGATCCGTCCGCGCGGGGCGAAGACCTCGGGAACGCGCTCGATCCAGTCTTCCGGCTGGCCCTCGTCGCGCTGCAGGGTCCGCTCCTTTTCGGTCAGGGTCCAGCCGACATTGACCTGGTTGATGCGGACCCGGCGCCCGCCGAGCGCGTCGCCGAGATTGCGGGTGGTGGTCATCAGCGCGCCCTTGCTGGAGGAATAGGTCAGCAGGTTGGGCGCCCCGCAATAGGCGTTGATCGAACCGATATTGACGATGGTACCGCCGGCCGCGCTGTGCTCCAGATGCGGCAGGGCCGCCTGGATCAGCAGCAGGGGGGCCCGCAGGTTGACCGCCAGGGCGCGGTCGATGGTTTCGATGGTGAGGTCGTCGATCGTCGAGCGGTCCAGGACCGCGGCATTGTTGACCAGCCCGTCCAACTGCCCGAAGGCCCCGAGGCAGGCATCGACCAGGATCTGCGGGGCCGAAGGGTCGGCGAGATCGGCCACGCATCCGGCCGCCCGGTCGCCAAGCCGTTTCACGGCGGCGTCGGTGGCCTCGGCATTGCGGCCGTGCACCATGACCCGCGCGCCCTTGGCGGCGCAGTGCTCGGCGATGGCGAAGCCGTTGCTGCTGGAGGGCGTACCGGGGGTCGGCAAAACCGAAGCGGCCAAGGCCATCGGCGCCGTCCTGTCGCGGCAGGTCATTCGCCTGCAGTGCTATGAGGGGATCGACGCCGCCGCCGCCCTCTACGAATGGAACTATCCGCGCCAGATGCTGGCGATCCGCCAGGCCGGCGACAGCCACGTGAACCTGTATGCCGACGAGTACCTGTTGGAGCGCCCGTTGCTGGCGGCGCTGCGGAACGCCGACAGCGCGCTGCTGCTGATCGACGAGATCGACCGGTCCGACCAGGAGTTCGAGGCGTTTCTGCTGGAGTTCCTGTCCGACTTCGCGATCTCGATCCCGGAAACCGGCACGGTCCGGGCCGGCCGGCGCCCGATCGTGGTCCTGACATCGAACCGGACCCGCGAACTGCACGAGGCGTTGCGGCGGCGCTGCGTCTACCACTGGATCGACTATCCCGGGCCGGCCCTGGAAGCCGAGATCGTCATGGCGCGGGCCAGCAGCGTCGCCCGGGCGACCGCCGACGCGGTGGTGGCGGCGGTCGGACGTCTGCGGGCCGAGCCGCTCACCAAGCCGCCCGGGGTGGCGGAGACGGTCGAATGGGCGGAGGCGGCGACCCTGCTGCATTCCCAGGGCGGCACATGGCCCGATGCGTTCCGCAGGGCGATCGGCGTAGCCCTCAAGGATCAGGACGATCTGACCTACATGGCGCCGCGGCTCGATATGGTGATCCCGGGGGAGGCCGCATGACGCTTCCCCAGGCCGTCAGACCGCTGGTCGAGTTCCCCGCCGTGCTGCGCGGCCACGGCTTCGCGGTGGCGCCGGACCAGATCATGGGCTTTGTCGAGGCGGTGGGCCTGCTGGGTCCCCGTGACATGGCGGACATTCGCCGTGCGGCGATCGCCATGCTGGCGATCCCCCACGATCGCGAGGCCGAATTCGACGCGCTGTTCCGGGCGTTCTTTCTCGGGCAGACGATTGCGGCACCGGTACCGGTGCCGGACGACGACACGGTGGAGGCCTACGAGCCCGACGGAGGGTCCTCGGAGGTGGAGGAGGGCGAGGAGGTTTCCGAGACCGGACGGGAGGCGACGACCGCCGAACGTCTGTCGGCCCGCACGCTTGCCGCGGGCGGTGACGATGAAGCCCTGGCCCGGTTTGCGCGGCTGGCTCCGCGCCGGTTGTCGCGGCGGCGCAGCTATCGCCAGGCGCCGGTGCGTCGACGCGGCACCCTGGATCTGCGCCGCACGCTCCGCGACGCCGCTCGCCGCGACGGGGAGGCCGTCGACCTGCGGCACCGCCGTCGCAAGTCCCGGCAGCGCCGCTACGTTCTGCTGATCGACGTTTCGGGATCGATGAAGGAACGCACCGAGGACCGGTTGCGGTTCGCCCATGCGCTGGTCCAGGCGGCGGACTACGTCGAGGTGTTCACGTTGGGGACCCGCCTGACCCGGGTCACCCGGGAGCTCAGGGTCCGCGATCCGGCGCAGGCGCTCGAACGGGTCGGCCGGCTTGTCGCCGACTTCGACGGCGGCACACGGATCGGCGAAGCGCTGCAGGCCTTTCTCGCGATCCCGCGCTATGTCGGTTTCGCGCGCGGCGCGGTCGTGCTGGTGCTGTCCGACGGTCTGGAACGGGGCGATCCCGCGGCCATGATCGACGGGACCCGACGCCTCTCGCGCATGGCCTGGCGGCTGGAATGGCTCAGCCCCCTGGCGGGTGATCCCGGCTACCGGCCAGAGACCTCGGCGCTCACCTCGGTGCTTGGATCGCTGGACGGGTTTGGCGACGGATCCGGGCTGGCGGCGATCTGCGACCACTTGCTGGCTATGGGGCGGACCGGATGATCGACGCCCATCACCATATCTGGCTGCGCCGGGACCTGCCCTGGCTGCAGGGCCCCGAACAGCCGCGGATCTTCGGGTCTTACGCATCGATCATGCGGGACTATGAGATCGATGAGTTCCTGTCCGATATCCAGGGCACGGGCGTCCACCAATCGGTCTACGTCCAGGCCAACTGGCCAACGGACAGGTTCGAGGACGAGGTCGCCTGGGTGCAGTCGGTCGCGGACCGATCCGGTTGGCCGCACGCCATCGTCGGATACGCCGACTTTACCGTCCCGGACGTCCGGCTCCAGCTCGACCGACTGGCCGGCCATCCGCTGATGCGCGGCGTGCGCCAGCAGTTCCATTGGCACGAGAACCCGCTGTACCGGTTCGCCGCCCGGCCCGACCTCGCCGCCGATCCGACCGTGCGGGACAACATCCGTCATCTCGCCGCCTATGACTGGGTGTTTGAGCTTCAGGTGTTCGCGCCGCAGATGGCCGGGGCCGCGGATCTCGCCGATGCCTGCCCAGAGGTGACCTTCGTGCTCCAGCATGCGGGCATGCTGGAGGACACCTCCGAGGAGGGGCTTGCCGCCTGGCGGGCGGGCATGCGCCGGCTGGCAGGCTGTCCCAACGTGACCAGCAAACTGTCGGGCTTCGGGACCTTCATTCACCGCAACGATCCGGCTCATATCGGCGACCTGATCGAAGAGACAGTGGCCATCTTCGGTGCCGAGCGCTGCCTGTTCGGCTCGAATTTCCCGATCGAGAAAATCTGGACGTCCTACGCCGAACTGTTCGCGGCCTTTCAGACCGGCGCGGCCACGCTGAGCGCATCGGATCGCGCCTCGATCTTCGAAGACACCGCCCGCCGCGTTTACCGGATTGAGCAAAGAATCGACCAATGAATCGATCAATGACAGGGGGTCCCGCCCCGGAACAGGGAGAGCAAACATGGCATTGACCATTCACATTCTCGACTACGGCGATATCGAGCTGGAGACGAGCTTCCTGGTGCTTGGCCACGAGTGCGGCCGGCCGCGGCGCGTTCCCGTCTACGGGTTCCTGATCACCGGTGGTCAGTATCCGGTCCTCGTCGACACCGGCTACCGCGACAACGCGATCATGGAATCGCTCGGCATGCGGGGGCTGCAGTACCACGACAACATGATCGAGAATCAGCTGGCCAAGCACGGGCTGAAGCCGGGTGATATCCGCTACATCCTGCACACTCACCTGCACATCGATCATGCCGGTAAGGACGACAAGTTCCCGATGAACACCACGGTCGTCATCAACCGGCGGGAAATGGAGTTCTCGGTCTCCGGGATCATGTATCCCCAGTACCCCAAGCCCGACATCATGCACCTGGTCGAACGGATCTACGAACCGGAGGCGATGCGGTTCCTGGACTTGGAGATCACCAGGGCCGAGGAGATCATTCCCGGGGTGTGGTGTGAGCCCGCCGGGGCCCATACAGAGGGATCGATGAATGTCATCGTCGAAACCGCCGAGGGGCTCGCCTGCATCTGCGGCGACGTGATCTACGACTTCAACGAACAGATCGTGAACCAGGTCTACACCAACAACTGGATGGAGCCGCGGGTGACCGGCAACCATTCCGGCTCCAAGCGCGGCGAGAAGGGCGCGATCAAGAAACTGCTGAACAACTTCACCTTTCTGTTGCCGATCCATGACCGTCCGGTCCGGATCGAGCATGCCCACGTTGTCGGGCGGCTCGGCATGACGGTGCCCGGCCCGATGACCGAGACCCTGCCGGCGCGCAACTGGTTCCCGGTCTGAGGCAGCCACGTCCGAAAAGGGGGCCGTCATGTCCCATGCCGTCGTCGACTCGCGGTTCTCCGACCTGATCGATCCGTTTGCCCCGGTCGACCGTCTGGGAACCGGTTTCGTGTTCACCGAGGGGCCGATCTGGCACCCGACGGAACGCCATCTGCTGTTTTCCGACATGCCGGGCGATGTGCGCCGGCGCTGGACGCCGGACGGCCAGGTCCGGGAGGTGCTTCGGCCCTCCAACAAGGGCAACGGCATGACCTACGACACCGACCTCAACCTCTTGGTCTGCGAGCATGCGACCTCCTCGGTTGCGCGGTTCCGCCGGGACGGGACGCGGGAGGTCCTGTGCTCGCATTTCGAAGGCAAGGAGCTGAATTCCCCGAATGATATCTGCGTGCACTCCAGCGGGCGGATCTACTTCACCGATCCGACCTACGGCCGACGCGAGCACTTCGGCGTGCCGCGGCCGCTGCAGCAGGGGTTCCAGGGCGTCTACATGCTGGAGGCGGATCACCGCCCCGGCGACGAGCCGACGCTGGTATCCGACCGTTACATGTTACGCCAGCCGAACGGCCTCTGCTTCAGTCCGTGCGAGCGCTGGATGTGGGTCAACGACACCGAACAGGCCAACATCCGCATGTTCGACGTCGCCGCCGACGGCACGCTGAGCAATCCCCGGGTCTTTGCGTCGGGCATTCAGGAGTCGCTCCGGCCGGGGGTGCCCGACGGCATGAAGGCGGACGTGCACGGCAACGTCTACGTAACGGCCCCGGGCGGGATCTGGGTTTATTCGTTCGACGGCATCAAGCTCGGCGAGATCGAGATCCCTGAAATGGCGGCCAACCTGCATTGGGGCACCGACGATTGGCAGACCCTGTTCGTCTGCGCCTGCACCTTGCTGTATTCGGTGCGCCTGCGCAAGCGCGGGCGCGTCGAGCCGTTCATGAAGGCCACACCGAGTGCCACACCGGTGTCGGCGGTCGGGGACCCGACGCCGCCAGCCTCTGAACGGCAGCCGGTCACGGCTTCATCCGCCGGACGTGGTCCGTTGGCTATTGAACCGGGCCGCACCGTCCTGATCCTTCAGGACCTGCAGAACGATGTCATCATCGACGGCGGCGCCTTTGCCGCGAGCGGCGCCCCGGACCATGCCCGGGCCCAGAACGTTGTGGCCAACGCCCGGGCCCTGGCCGATGCCTGCCGTCGGGTGGGAATCCCGGTGATCCACGTCTGGATGGTGTGCGAGCCGGGCCATCCACGCCTCGCCCAGCACGCGCCACTGTTCCAGGGCCTGAAAGGCGAGGACGCCCTCGTGCGCGGCACCTGGGGGGTGCAGCCCGCACCCGGCTTGGAGCCGCAACAGGGCGATCTGGTGGTCGAGAAGATGTCGATGAGCGCCTGGGAGACCAGCCGTCTCGAGAGCTATCTCCACCACGGCGGCGCCGACACGATCATCAATTGCGGCGCCTGGACCAACATGTCGGTCGAGCACACGGCCCGCACCGGCGCCGACAAGGGCTTCCGGATCATCGTGCCCGAGGACGCCTGCTCGACCATGAACGCCGACTGGCACCGGGCGTCGATCCAGTACGCCATGGGCAATGTGGCGACGATCACGTCGGTGCGGGAGGTGCGGGCGTCGCTGGGGTGACCGGGGCCTCCGTCGGCCCGAACCAGAGGCAAGGTGCTCCCACGGATCCTGTTTCGGATCCGGCATCGTATCTGCGCCAGGTCATGGAAACTTAATCTCCTGAGAGGACACTGCCGGAGACTGTCGCTATCCTTGTCCGCCAATCGAACCAGGTCCGCCATGTTCGAGATCCTGATTGAGCGTGAGCTTCCCCGTCCGGTCGGAGATGATGATCCGATCGCGGAACTCTGGGATTTCTGGGATGCGGCGCGGGGCGATGCGCCGGCGATATGCCGCGACGAGTTCAACGCCTTCGACTTTCCGAAGCTCTTGGGGCGGATCAACCTGGTTGAAGTCGAACCGGGCCGGCCGACGCGTTTTCGGTTTCGTGTGTTCGGGTCGGAGATGGACGATCCCCTGCAGGGCGATATGACCATGCGAAGCGTCGCGGACATCAAGGAGCCCGCTTACGCGGATCTGGTTCAGCGCCACTATCTTCAGGCCTATCGTCTGCGTCGGCCGTTCTTCGCCGAAGTCAAAGCCAGGGTTGGTCAGGAAAGCCTGTTCCACTACTGCCGGCTTGCTCTTCCGATGGCTTCGGCGCCCGGCAGGTTCGATATCCTGCTGGTCGTCTCGCTGCGATACGCCGACGACAAGGTGGAGCATGTCGCCGGTCAGTTCCTCGATCTCTGCCAGACCAGCGTGCACCGGTATTCCGGTGCGACACCGGAGTCGGCCCATGAATGGAAGGCGGAGCAAGGACCGCAGAGCGGAGCCTGCGAGCCCTGAGCGAAGGCTCTCCGTCCGGGGCTATGTCAGCCGGATATTGCCCGGTGTTCCTCGTTGATCGTCGGCCGGCTTAGACGAAGAAGCCGGTATCGAGCGCTGCCGCCACGCCGATGATCTGGACGGTTGCGGCACCGGCTGTGACGATCAGGTTTCCATCGACGCCGATCTCCTGGGTCACGGCAGCAGGGTCCGCTACGTCGATACGGTCACCCTCGAGCGCATTGAAGTCGGTGATGACATCGTCACCCGCGCTGACGACGAATAGATCAGCCCCACCGCCGCCGATCATGGTGTCGGCGCCGAGATTGCCGATCAGGACGTCGGCGCCATCGTCGGCGTCGTCACCAATGCCGCCATTAACGGTATCGTCGCCGTCGTAGCCCCAGATCAGGTCGTCGCTGCCGCTGCCGCGGATCAGATCGGCGAAATCCTGACCGACGAAGACAGAGGAAAATCCTTGATCTCCGCCGATCCCGCCGGCGATGTCGCTTCCGACGTTGCCGGCCGTCGACGCGCCATCGGATCCGGTTCTGGAGAGGGCACTACCGGTGTCGGCGACCGACGAGCCGCCGGACCCTGAACCAGATGAAGCGCCGTCGCTGCTCCCCGAAGAGCCGGTGCCAGTGCTGGAATTGCCACTATCGGCGCCGCTCGAGTCATCTCCCCCGTTGCCGCCACCGGAGTTACCGCCACCGGAGTTACCGCCGCCCGAGTTACCGCCGCCCGAGTTACCGCCACCGGAGTTACCGCCACCGGAGTTGCCGCCGCCCGACCCGCTGCCGACGTTGTCGTCGTTACCGTTGTTGTCGTCGTTGCCGTTGTTGCCGCCGTTACCCTGATTGCCACCGGCGTTGCTATTGCCGTTGCCGTTGCCGCCACCGTTCCCGTTCCCGCCGCCGTTGCCGTTTCTTGCGGCTGCTGCGACGGCGCTCGCGTTGTTGTTGGAACCTGATGAGGCGTTGTTATTGGCTGAAGAGTTCATTGGGCCGCTCTCCCTACACTCCAGTGAATGGAGCTCGTTACTGAGAGCGAGGAATCCCTAGGGCCCAAAGATGTGCAATCTGAATTACTTTAATATCGGTGGCAATTTGAATGGAAATTTGTATATGTTTTCAATATTAACCACCCGTTTACGACTGAATGGGGATGTCGATGGTTAAGAATAAGATTTTGTCAAGATTGGAAAAAACAAAATCAACAGTGTATTCCCATGCTAGAACGAATTAATAGAAAATTAACTAAAATAAAGAGTTGAATTTTATTTGGAGCTCCATAAGAAATCGGTGATCGATCGGGGTGAATTTTTGTCCATCGACAGGGGGCTGGCGCGCGCGAGGTCTGGGAGATCGCTCTCCATGAGACCGTCGAGCCCCGTGCATGAGCCGCCGATCCGGTTCCCTTAGCGTGGCATCCGCCGCAGCAATCCAGCTTTGGCAACTGGGCCAGACGATCGACCCAGGCGCTGGTGACGCTCGCCCGTGGGCCGTGCCATGCTCGCGCCATGCGCCTCGAACACGCCATGCTCTCCACCGCGTTCCGGTATTTTCAGGCAACGGCACAGGCCGGGTCAATCCGGGCGGCGGCGCGCGGCATGAATGTCGCGTCCTCGGCGGTCAACCGCCAGATCCTGATGCTGGAAGACGCCCTCGGCCTGAAGTTGTTCGAGCGTACGGGGCGGAAGCTGGTGATCACCGAGCCGGGCACCGTTCTGCTGCAGACCGTGGAGTCCAGCCTTGCCGGCTACGAGCAGGCGCTGCGGGTGATCGAGGCCATGAAGGGCCTGGAGACCGGGCAGGTTCACGTCGCCAGTGTCGAAAGCGTGGCCGTCAGCTTGCTGCCGCGAATCCTGAAAGCGTTCCGCGTCCTGTACCCCGGCATCCGGGTGCGGGTCATGGTGACTGATGCCGATACGGTGACGGAGGCTGTGGCGACCCGGCGCGCGGATCTCGGCATCACCTTCAACCCGCGCAACCTCGAAGGGCTCGACGTCGCCCTGCGGCGCCGGGTGACCGTTGGTGCCGTGGTCGGGCGGAAACATCCCCTGAGCGTCCGACAGTGGGTCTCGCTCGAGGAGTGTCTGGCCTATCCGCTGGCCTACCCGGCGACGGGGCTCAGCCTGCGGGCCGTGCTCGATGCCGTCGACCGACCGGACATCGGCACCGCCGACATGGCGCTCGAGGCCAATTCGCTCCGGCTGATGGCCTCTCTGGCCCGCCTGGACGACGCCTTCGTGACCTTCCAGACCCCGATCGGGATCGAGACGGATCTCGCGGCGGGTGACCTTGTGTTTCTGCCGTTGACCGACGAGTCACTGCCGCCGGAGGATATGGCCCTTGTGCGCCAGCGGTCGCGTGCCCCGTCGCCGGCCGCTGAGGCGTTCTTCCGTCAGGCCGCGGATGTGCTGGATGAAGCCACACTCTACTGATGCCAGAATTCGTCATCAGATAGCGATATGTACTTCTTTTTAGGCCGGACAGCGTTTGTCATACTCCGGCGCTGGGTGAGGTAGGGATCAGTGGAAAACGCCCATGGGTAGACTGACGACCCATGTCCTGGACACAGCGTCCGGCCGTCCGGCGGCCGGCATTCGGATCGACTTGTCGGTCGGTGGCGACATCCTGAAATCGGTGGTGACCAACGAGGACGGCCGGGTCGACGGGCCGTTGCTGGCCGATGGAGATTTGAAAGCGGGCACCTACGAGCTGGTGTTTCACGCCGGATCCTATTTTCGGGATCAGGGCGTGGCGCTGCCGGAACCGCCCTTTCTCGATACGATCCCGATCCGCTTCGGCATCGCCGACCCGGACGCCCACTACCACGTCCCGCTGCTGCTCTCGCCGTTTGGCTATTCGACCTACCGAGGATCCTGACCGGTGGCCCGCGATACCGTCAGGTTCCGCCATCACGGCGCGCGGGTTGACCTCGACGGGTTCCGGCCGACGGACACGGTGCTCGACTATCTCCGGCTGCAGCGCGGCCTGACCGGGACCAAGGAAGGCTGCGCCGAAGGCGATTGCGGGGCCTGCACCGTGGTGCTCGGCCAGCTCGATCAGGACGGGCGGATGACCTACGCGCCGGTCAACAGCTGCATCCTGATGCTCGGCCAACTCGACGGCCGCGAACTGATCACCATTGAGGATCTCGGTGCAGATGACGGCTCCCTGCACCCAATCCAGCGGGCGATGGTCGATCACCACGGCTCGCAATGCGGCTTCTGCACGCCCGGCATCGTCATGAGCCTGTACGCCCTGTTCCAGCAGGGCGGCGAGACGACCAGGTCCGCGGTCAACGATCAGCTCGCCGGGAACCTGTGCCGATGCACCGGCTATGGCCCGATCGTCGCGGCCGCCCAGGACGCCGGTCATGCGGACTGCCGTCGTCCGGCCGGTGAGGAGGCTGCCAGCGCCGCCATGCTTGCAGAGCTGCGGGACAGCGACGATCTGTTCATCGGGACGCCAGACCGCTTTCTGGCGGCGCCGGCCGGCGAAGCCGCTTTGGCTCGCCTGCTGGCCGACCATCCCGATGCCACGATCATCGCCGGCGCCACCGATGTCGGGCTCTGGGTGACCAAGCAACTACGCGATCTGCCCAAGGCGGTGCTGCTGCACCGGGTGACCGGTTTGGACGCGATCACCGAGCGCGGGGGTGACCTGGTGATCGGTGCCGGCGCCACCTACGCCGATGCTGAGCGGGCCCTCGCCGCAGTCGATCCGGATCTCGGTGAGCTCTTGCGCCGCATCGGCTCCAAGCAGGTCCGCGCCGCCGGAACGATCGGTGGGAACATCGCCAACGGTTCGCCGATCGGTGACATGCCGCCCGCGCTGATTGCCCTCGACGCGGTGCTGGAACTGGCCAGCGCCGAGGGTTCTCGCGACCTGGCCCTGGAGGATTTCTTCCTTGCCTACGGCCGGCAGGACCGGCGCGCGGGGGAGTATGTCCGCGCGGTCCGGGTGCCGTCCCTGGCCTCGAACCAGCACTTCCGCTGCTACAAGATCTCCAAGCGTTTCGACCAGGACATCTCGGCGGTCATGGCGGCCTTCCGTTTGACCGTCGACGACATGCGTATCGTCGAGGCCAGGGTGGCCTTCGGCGGCATGGCGGCCACCCCGAAGCGCGCCAAGGCGTGTGAGCAGGCCCTGGCAAACCTCTCGCTGGAAGTGCCGGAGACCTGGGCCGCCGCGACCGCCGCGCTGGTGGAGGACTTCCAGCCGATCGACGACATGCGGGCTAGCGCCTACTACCGCCGTGAGGTTGCAAAAGGGCTCGTCCTCAAGGCGTTGAGCGAGGTCGCCGCGCAGATACCGCCCACACACGGGTCGCGGGCCATCGCCCGAAGAGGGAGGACGGTCGTGGTCGCGCGGCCTGAGGTTGTGATTCCCGACGCAAAGGCCGTCGTCACCGAAACGGTGGGCCGGGGCGTGGTTCATGACAGTGCGGAGATGCATGTCCGTGGCACCGCCCCCTATATCGACGACGTCCTGGAACCGGCCGGCACTCTTCACCTGGCACCCGGCCACGTTCCGCAGGCTGCCAAGGGCCGGGTAGTTGGCCTCGATCTCGACCCGGTTCGGGCCGCACCGGGCGTTGTCGCCGTGCTGACGGCCGGCGACATCCCGGGCACCAACGACTGCAGCCCGTCCATGGGCGATGACCCGATTCTGGCCGATGGATGGATCGCCTTCCACGGCCAGGTGCTGTTCGTAGTTGCGGCCGAAACCCGGGATCAGGCCCGCCGGGCCGCCCGTTTGGCGACGGTCGAGGTCGCGGCGGAGACCCCGGCGGTCACGGTCGAGGACGGGCTGGCGACGGGAGAAACCGTCTTACCGCCCTACGAGTTCGGGCGCGGCGACGTCGCGGCCGTGCTCGCCGGGATTCCGGAGTCGCGGCGCCACAAAGGCTCACTCGAGATCGGCGGACAAGAGCATTTCTATCTCGAAGGTCAGGTCGCGTTGGCCCAACCGCTGGAGGGCGGTGGAATCCGGGTCCACAGTTCGACCCAGCACCCGACCGAGGTCCAGCATCTGATCGCCCGCATGCTCGACATCCCGGACGCCTTCGTCGTGTCGGAATGTCGGCGCATGGGCGGCGCCTTCGGCGGCAAGGAGAGTCAGGCCGCGCAATGGGCCTGCCTGGCGTCGCTAGTTGCGGCACGGACCGGGCGGCCGGCGAAGATCCGGCTGGACCGTGATGACGACATGATCATGACCGGTAAACGCCACGACATGCGCGCCGACTACACCTACGCGCACGATTCCGATGGCGTGCTCAGCGCGGTGGACGTCACGTTCAACTCCCGCTGCGGCTGCTCCGCCGATTTGTCGCTTGGCGTCAACGACCGGACCATGTTCCATGCCGACAACGCCTATTTCTATCCGGCGGTCCGCATCCGCTCGAAGCGGATCAAGACCGACACGGTTTCCAATACGGCGTTCCGGGGATTCGGCGGACCGCAGGGGGTGCTGTTCGCCGAGCGCATGATGGAGGAAATCGCCATTCGGTTGGGACGCGATCCCCTCGATATCCGGCTGAGCAACCTCTACGCCCGGGGACGCGACGTCACGCCCTACGGCATGACCGTTCCGGACAGCACTCTGCCGCGTCTGGTGCGGCGTCTGGCGCGGGACTGCCGGTACCGGGCGCGCCGCCGGGCCGTACGCGCCCACAACGCCGACAGCCGGTTCCTGAAGAAGGGCCTCGCCCTGACCCCGGTGAAGTTCGGGATCGCCTTCACCCTCAAGCACCTCAATCAGGCCGGTGCCCTGGTGCACGTCTACACGGACGGGTCGGTCCAGGTGAACCACGGCGGCACCGAAATGGGGCAGGGGCTGCATACCAAGGTCGCCCAGGTCGTCGCCGAGGAGTTCGGGCTCGGCCTGGATCGGATCCGCATCACCGCGACCTCGACCGAGAAAGTCCCCAACACGGGGCCGACGGCCGCATCCTCGGGCTCGGACCTGAACGGCATGGCGGCGAAACGGGCGGCGGAACAGATCCGTCGGCGCCTGGCCGCAATGGTCGCCCGAATGCACCAGGCTCAGGCCAAGGATGTGGTCTTCGTTGGCGGTGCCGTGCATGTCGGCTACCGCGCCATCCCGTTCGCCGAGGTTACCAAGACAGCATTCCTGGAGCGGGTCTCGCTTTCGGCCGCCGGGTACTACGCCACGCCGAAGATCACCTGGGACCGGGAGAGCTCGACCGGCCGGCCATTCCTGTATTTCTCTTATGGTGCGGCCTGTGCCGAAGTCACCGTGGACACGCTGACCGGCGAGATGATCGTCGACCGGGTCGACATCCTCCACGATGTCGGCCGATCGCTGAACCCGGCTCTCGACATCGGTCAGATCGAGGGCGGATTCGTGCAAGGCATGGGTTGGCTGACCACCGAGGAACTGGTCTACGATCGGGCCGGACGCCTCATGACCCACGCACCGTCAACCTACAAGATCCCGACCTGTTCCGACGTGCCGGATGATTTCCGGGTCGCGCTCTGGGACTCCAAGGGCAATCGGGAGGCGACGATCTACCGCTCCAAGGCGGTCGGAGAGCCGCCGCTGATGCTGGCGACCTCGGTGTACTGCGCCATCAACGACGCACTCGCCAGCCTGGCGCCGGGCCGCCTGCCACCTCTGGACGCGCCGGCCACCCCGGAGGCCATCCTGCGGGCCGCTCGAGCCATGGAGCAGGCGGCATGAAGCGGTTCTGGGCGACATTGGCGACCTGCATCACCGAGTCCGGCGCCGTCGCCGCCGTCAGCGTTCTGGACGCCGAGGGCTCCGCGCCCCGGGATGCCGGCGCACGGATGATCGTGCGCGGCGATGGCGGGTTCCATGGCACGATCGGTGGCGGCGCGCTGGAGTGGCAGGCGATCGCCGAGGCGCAACGCCTGTTGCAGGGCTCGGCCTGTCACCGCATCACCCGCACCGCCCTCGGCCCCGGGCTCGGGCAGTGCTGCGGCGGGTCGGTCCGGCTGCTGATCGAGCGGTTCGATGCGACCCGGGAGCCGGAGGTCGTCGAGTTCGCCGCGCGCGAGGAGGCCGGCCCGTTCACCACACGCGGACGGGTCACCGATGGCGGCGTCGTTCGCGACTTGACGTCGGGTGCCCTCGCCGATGGGCACCTGCTGGAGCACTTCGGCGAGCGGACCCGGCCGTTGATGCTGTTCGGCGCCGGCCATGTCGGCCGGGCGGTGATGCTGGCGCTGGCGCCGCTGCCCTTCGAGGTGACCTGGGTCGATAGCCGGCCAAGGGTCTTTCCCGCCGCCGTCCCGGCGAACGTGACGATGGTCCGCACGGACCATCCGGCCGCCATGGTGGCCAACGCGCCCACGGACGCTTTCGTTCTGGTCCTGACCCACAGTCACGCGCTCGACCTCGAGATCGTCCAGGCGGCGCTTGAAGCCGGTTGCTTCGGCTATGTCGGCCTGATCGGATCTGCGACGAAGCGAACGCGGTTCATCAAGCGGTTGGTCGAAGCTGGGATTGAACGGTCGCGTGTCGATCGAGATCTCGTTTGTCCGATCGGCCAGTCCGCGATCCGCTCGAAGACGCCGGCGGCGATCGCGGCTGGAATCGCCGCCGACCTGCTGGCCCGCGACGAGACACTGGCAGCCGGCCAAGAAGACCTCAGCCCCCGGGCGGTTGGAGTGTCGGCCCGATGACGGAGTATCTGATCGAGGCCCTGAACGTCGTGAAGAAGTTTGGCGATTTCGCCGCGAATGACGATGTCACGCTGCAGCTCCGGCCCGGCGAGATCCATGCCCTGCTCGGCGAAAACGGGGCCGGCAAGTCGACCCTGGTCAAGATCATGTACGGGGCGCTGCAGCCGACCGCGGGCGAGTTGCGGTGGCGGGGGGAGACGGTCACGATCGCGAATCCGGCCCAGGCGCGCAAACTCGGCATCGGCATGGTGTTTCAGCACTTCTCGCTGATCGAGGCGTTGACCGTGACCGAGAACATCGCGCTGGCACTGCCGCCGGATGTCGAGTTCGCTGGCCTGGCGGCGCGGATCGAACAGGTCTCGCGCGACTACGGATTGCCGCTGGAGCCGACCGCCCTGGTCGCGGACCTGTCGGTTGGGGAACGCCAGCGGATCGAAATCGTGCGCTGTCTGCTGCAGGAGCCGGCCCTGCTGATCATGGACGAGCCGACGGCCGTTCTGACGCCGCAGGAGGCGAACCAGCTGTTCGCTACCCTTGACCGCCTGGCCAACGAGGGCTGCGCCGTCCTGTACATCTCGCACCGCCTGGAAGAGGTGAAGCAGCTCTGCCACAACGCGACCATCCTGCGTCACGGCAAGGTGGTCGCGAACGTGGATCCGCAGGAGGAGACGGCGGCCTCGCTGGCGCGGCACATGGTCGGCGCGGACGTGCACGAGATCATGCCCCGCGGCGAGGTCGACCAGGGCGCCCCGGTTTTGCTGCTCAAGGGACTATCGATGGCGGCGAACGGCCCGTTCGCGGTCGCCCTGGATGACATCCGTCTGGAAGTCCGGACCGGCGAGATCGTGGCGATCGCCGGGGTCGCGGGCAATGGCCAGTCGGAGCTGTTCTCCGCCCTGTCCGGGGAGATGCGGGCACCGGATCCGAGTTCGATTTCCCTGGATGGGCTCAGCATCGGTGCGCTCGACGTGACGGAGCGGCGGCTCGCCGGGTGCGCCTTCGTCCCGGAAGAGCGGCTGGGGCATGGGGCGGTACCGGACTTCTCGCTCTCGGAGAACATCATTCTGACCCGCTTCGCCTCCGATCCGGCGCTCAAGAACGGCTGGTTCCTGCGCCGGGGCTCGGCCAAGGAGGTCGCGACCCGGGTGTCGTCCGACTTCGATGTGCGCAAGGCCAAGGTCGACCCGGAGGCCCGATCGCTGTCCGGCGGCAACCTGCAGAAATTCGTGGTCGGACGCGAGCTCGACAGGACGCCGAAGTTGCTGGTCGTCAACCAGCCGACCTGGGGGGTCGATGCCGGGGCGGCGGCGCTGATCCGCCAGGCGCTGATCGACCTGGCACGGCGGGGGTCGGCCGTTCTGGTGATCAGTCAGGATCTGGACGAGATCTTCGAGATCGCCGACCGGATCGCGGTGATCTCGCGCGGCCAGCTATCCGATCAGACGCTCGCCCGGGACATGACGCTGGAACGGATCGGCCTGCTGATGGCCGGAGCCCACGAAAGGCGTGCCTCATGAGTCTGGTCCTGGAGAAGCGTGCCGAGCAGTCGAAGGCGATGGCCTATCTGTCGCCGCTTCTGGCGGTCGCGCTGACCTTGCTGGCCGGAGCGGTGATCTTCGGTCTGCAGGGCTTCAACCCGGCGCGCGCGCTCTATGTCTACTTCCTGGAACCGGTGACCACCTGGTGGTCGATCGAGGAGTTGATCGTCAAGGCGGCCCCCCTGGTCCTGATCGGCGTCGGCCTGGCGGTGTGCTTCCGCGCCAATGTCTGGAACATCGGCGCTGAGGGACAGCTGACGGTGGGGGCGCTCGTCGGTTCAGCGGTCCCGATCCTGATGCCGGAGTTCCAGCAGTTCCCGGTCCTGATCGTCATCCTGATCGTGGGGGCGCTGGGCGGCGCGTTGTACGGGGCGATCCCGGCGCTGCTGAAGACCCGGTTCGGTGCCAACGAGATCCTGACCAGTCTGATGCTGGTCTATGTCGCCCAGCTGACCCTCGACTGGTTCGTGCGGGGGCCGTGGCGGGACCCCCAGGGCTTCAACTTCCCGAAATCCGTGAGTTTCGAAGGCTGGCAGCTGTTGCCCACCCTGGGGGACGGGCGGGTGCATATCGGGGCTGGCCTCGCGGTGATTGCCGTGATCGTGCTGTTCGTGGTCATGGGCAAATCCCTGAAGGGGTTCGAGATCCGGGTGATCGGCACCGCGCCCCGCGCCGGCGAGTTCGCCGGCTTCTCGGCGCGCCGGATCGTCTGGTTCTGCTTCCTGCTGTCGGGCGCGCTGGCCGGATTGGCCGGGATCTGCGAGGTCGCCGGGCCGAGCGGTCATCTGCAGCCGGCGATTTCGCCCGGCTACGGCTTCACGGCGATCATCGTCGCCTTCCTCGGCCGGCTAAACCCGTTCGGCGTATTGGTCGCCGGGTTGATGCTGGGCATCAGCTACCTCGGTGGCGAGGCGGCGCAGATTGATCTCGGGGTGTCCGACAAGACGGCGCAGGTGTTCCATGGCATCCTGCTGTTCTTCATCCTCTCCTGCGACACGCTGATCCTCTATCGGGTCCGCTGGGTACCAGGGGTTGGGCGCCAACCCCACGGGCATCAGTCCCAAGCGCAGCGGGAGGCTTGAACGATGGGGGCGATGGAAGCGGTTGTTCTCACCATCATCACGGCCTCGACGCCGCTGCTGATCGCGGCGATCGGTGAACTGGTGGTCGAGCGATCCGGTGTCCTAAATCTCGGGGTCGAGGGGATGATGGTGGTGGGTGCGGTCTGCGCCTTTGCCGCGGCCTACACCACAGGTTCGCCGTGGATCGGCGTGCTGGCAGGCGTCCTGTCGGGGGTCGGTATGTCGGTCCTGTTCGGGTTCCTGACCCAAACCCTGGTGACCAATCAGGTCGCGTCCGGCCTGTCGTTGACCCTGCTCGGTCTCGGGCTGTCGGGTCTGATCGGCGAGGGTTTCACCGGTCTGCCCGGCGTGAAGATGACCGCGATCGAGATTCCCGCGCTGACGGAGATCCCGTTCATCGGGCCGGTCCTGTTCGGACAGGACCCGCTGGTCTACGTCTCGTTCATGCTGGTGGCCGCGGTCGCCTACGTCCTGACCAGGACCCGCATCGGGCTGATCATCCGCGCCGTCGGCGGCAACCACCATTCGGCCCATGCGCTCGGCTATAACGTCATCGCCGTGCGCTACGGCTGCATCATGTTCGGCGGTGCCTGCGCCGGCCTCGCCGGAGCCTATCTGTCCTTGTCATATACGCCGCAGTGGATCGAGAACATGACGGCGGGGCGCGGCTGGATCGCGCTTGCGCTGGTGGTGTTCGCCACCTGGGTGCCGTTCCGCGTGCTGATCGGGGCCTACCTGTTCGGCACCATCTGGATCATGGGGCTCTACGTCCAGGGCATGGGCGTCGGGATTCCCTCGCAGTTCCTGTCGGCCCTGCCGTATCTGGTGACGATCGCCGCCTTGGTCGTGATCTCGGGCAATCGGCTGCTGACCAAGGTGAACACACCGGCTTGCATCGGACAGTCGTTCGTGCCTGATCGGTAGACGAATAAATGGGGAGGAATGTCCCGCGCAAAGCGGGGCGGTATTGGAAGACAACCGCAGGAAGGAGCGTTTGGAGATGAAGAGAATGATTGGCGCGGTGCTGGCCATCGCGATGACCGTCGCGGCCGGGGGCGCGATCGCAGCGGATAAACTCAAGGTCGGGTTCATCTATGTCGGCCCGATCGGCGACCATGGCTGGACCTACCAGCACCATCAGGGGCTGCTGGCGGTCGAGGAGGCGTACGGCGACAAGGTCGAGACGGTGTATGTCGAGAAAGTGGCCGAGGGCCCGGATGCCGAACGGGCGATCACCCGTCTGGCGCGTCAGGGTGCTGGCATGATCTTCACCACGTCCTTCGGCTTCATGGAGCAGACCCTGAAGGTCGCCGAGAAGTTTCCGGACGTGAAATTCGAGCACGCCACCGGCTACAAGCGCGCCGACAACGTGTCGACCTATTCCGGCCGGTTCTACGAGGGCCGGTACGTGATCGGTCAGATCGCTGCCAAGATGTCGAAGTCGGGCGTGGCCGGTTACATCGCCTCGTTCCCGATCCCGGAAGTGGTGCGCGGCATCAACTCCTTCATGCTGGGGGCTCAGTCGATCAACCCGGACTTCAAAGTGAAGGTCGTCTGGGTGAACTCCTGGTTCGACCCCGGCAAGGAGGCCGACGCGGCCAAGGTGCTGATCGGCCAGGGCGCCGACATCATGACCCAGCACACGGACTCGACGGCACCGCTTCAGATCGCCGCCGAACAGGGCATCATGGGCTTCGGCCAAGCTTCCGACATGCTCAAGTTCGCGCCCAAGAACCAGATGACGTCGATCGTCGACGACTGGGCGCCGTATTACGTGCGTCGGGTCGGCGAGGTCCTGGACGGCTCCTGGAAGTCCGAAGACACCTGGGGCGGCATGGATGTCGGCATGGTCAACATGTCGGCCTACACCAACCTGCCGGACGATGTCGTGGCGATGGCGAAGAAGACCCAGGCCTCGATCACCGACGGGTCGTTCCACCCGTTCACCGGCCCGATCTTCAAACAGGATGGCAGCCAGGCGGCCGGTGCCGGCGAAGTGCTGGATGAGGGCACTTTGCTCGGCATGAACTGGTACGTGAAGGGCATCGACGACAAGCTGCCCCAGTAAACCAGGCATAGACCGCGTCCGCCCGATTGGGGCGGGCGCGGTCGATCGGTCCCGATGGGGCAGTGGACCGGGAGAAGCGATTCCGCGCCATGGAAGTCTTTGTCGCCGACTGGCTGAACCTGCTGATCCGCTGGGCGCATATGATTGCGGGCATCGGCTGGATCGGCACGTCGTTCTATTTCGTCGCCCTCGATATGTCGCTCAAGAAGCGGGAGGGCATGCCCGACGGCGTCCTCGGCACCGCCTGGGAGGTCCATGGCGGCGGCTTCTACCACGTCCAGAAATACATGGTGGCGCCGGCCGAACTGCCGAAGGACCTGATCTGGTTCAAGTGGGAGGCCTACCTCACCTGGTTCACCGGCATTCTGCTGATGGTGGTCCAGTTCTACTGGAACGCCGAAGCCTGGCTGGTCGATCCGGCGGTCATGGATCTCGATCCACTGACGGCGATCGCGATCTCGGCGATCAGCCTGGCGGTCGGCTGGTTCGTCTATGACGGGATCTGCCGCTCACCGCTCGGCCGCAACGTGATCGTGCTGGCGGTCACGGTCTTCCTGCTGATCCTGGCGGCAAGCTACTTCTACACCCACGTGTTCTCGGCCCGCAGCGCGCTGATCCATGTCGGTGCCTTCGTCGGCACGATCATGGCGGCCAACGTCTTCGGCATCATCATTCCGAACCAGAAGAAGATCACCGCCTCCTTGGTGGCGGGCGAGGCGCCGGACCCTCGCCTCGGCGCGATGGGCAAGCAACGTTCGATGCACAACACCTATCTGACCCTGCCGGTGCTGGTGATGATGGTGAGCGGGCACTACCCGATGCTGACCAGCCATCCGGAGGCGTGGCTGATCGTCGGCCTGATCCTGGTGATCGGCGGGCTCGGGCGGCATTTCCTGGTCCGCCACGAGGTCGGCGACGGGCTGGACAAAATCGGCTGGTGCCTCCCGGTGATCGCCGTGGCGTTCGCCGCCGCGGTGTTCGTGACCTGGCCGCAGGACCGCACTTCCAGTGTCGCGGCGGTCGGGGATGAAGAGATTCTGGCGCTGACCCAGACCCATTGTCTGTCCTGCCACGCCACCAATCCGAGCCACGAGGCCTTTGAACAGCCGCCCAAGAACGTGGTTCTGGAGACCTTGGATCAGTTCAGGCGTCACAAGCAGCAGATCATCGTGCAGACAGTTCAGAGCGAGATCATGCCGCTTGGCAATGAAACCGGCATGACCCTTGAAGAACGGGCCCGCCTGGGCGCCTGGCTGCGGGACAACTGAGCCATGGGTTTGTCATTGACCGAGGTGAACGCGCTCGGCGCCGGGGCCTTTGTCGAGGCCTTTGGCGACATCGCCGAACATGCGCCCTGGGTCGCCGAACGGGCCGAGCTGTTGCGGCCGTTCGCGGATCTGGACGCCATGATCGCGGCGTTCGGGGACGCGGTTGCCGATGCGTCCGAGACCGCCCAGCTGGCGCTGATCCGTGCCCATCCTGACCTCGCGACCAAGGCCCGTTTGACGGCGGCATCGGCCAATGAGCAGGCGGGGGCGGGTCTCGACACTCTGTCCGCCGACGAGTTCGCGCGGTTCAGCGATCTGAACGGACGCTACAAGGACCGTTTCGGCTTTCCGTTCATCTTCGCCGTCAAAGGGGCCACCAAGCATCAGATCCTCGCGAGCTTCGAGGCGCGGATCGACAATGACGCCGCCGACGAGCTTGCGACGGCGCTGACCATGGTCAAACGCATCATGGGCTTTCGCCTGCGGGATCGGGTCGCGTCATGACCTGGGCCCGCGTCATCACCGGCCAGCTTCTCGACTTCGTCGACGATCCGCGCACGGCGCCCGCCGACCGCACGGTCCGCCACGTGGCGCGCGGTGCCGTCGTCATCGACGACCGGGGCCGGATCGCCTGGCGTGGCGATCTCGCCGACCTGCCGACCGTGGCTGCCGACCTGCCGCGCGACGATCAGGGCGACAAGCTGGTCTTGCCGGGATTCATCGACACCCACGTGCATTTCCCGCAGATGCGGATGCTGGCGGCCCCCGGGGCCGATCTGCTCGACTGGCTGGCCCGATTCACCTTTGCGGAGGAGGCGCGCTACGCCGATCGCGCCCACGCCGCGGCTGCGGCCGAGACGTTTCTCGACCGGTTGCTGGCCCATGGAACGACCACGGCGGTGGCCTATGGCTCGTCCCACGCGACCTCGGTCGACACCCTGTTCGAGGCGTCGCGCCGGCGTGGCATGGCCATGGCCGCTGGCAAGGTGATGATGGACTGCAATGCGCCGGAGAGCGTGACGGACACGGCGGAGACCGGGGTGCGGGAGTCCGCCGACCTGATCGAGCGGTGGCACGGACGGGACCGGATGATCTACGCGATCACCCTGCGGTTCGCGGTCACCTCGACCGAGGCGCAGATGGCGGCCTGCGGTGCCTTGCTGAAGGACCACCCCGACTGCCTGTTTCAGACCCACATCTCGGAAAGCGCCGGCGAGATCGCGGCCGTCGTGCGGCAGTTCCCCTGGGCCAGGGACTATACCGACGTCTACGACCACTTCGGGCTGATCACCGGGCAGGGCCTGTTCGGGCACGGCATCCATCTCAGCGAGCGGGAGTGCGCCCGCCTGGCGGAGACCGGCGGCACGGTGGTCCACTGCCCGACCTCCAACACCTTTCTCGGCTCCGGCCTGTTCGACATCGACCATGTCGCCGACCCGCGCCGCCCGGTCGGCCTTGGGCTTGCGACCGATATCGGCGGCGGCACCAGCTATTCGATGATGGTCACCATGGGTGAGGCCCATAAGGTCGCCATGCTCAAAGGCCGGCGGCTGCCGCCGTTTGAGGCCTTTCACATGGCGACCCGGGGGAACGCGCGCAGCATCGGCGCGGAGGCGGAAATCGGTACCCTCGAGCCCGGCTCTGTGGCCGACCTCGTGATCCTGGATCCCGAGGCGACACCGGTCCTGGCAGCCCGACACCCGCTGTCCGAAAGCCTCGAAGATGTGCTGTTCGCGCTCATGCTGGTCGGCGATGATCGCGCCGTCGCAGAGACCTATGTCGCAGGCCGGCCCATGCTCGCGCGGGCCCGCGCCACCGCCGGTTCGAAGGAGACCGCTTCATGAGTACCCCGTCCTACTACGTCCCGACCGGTGGTCTGCCGGCCCAGACCGAGCTGCTGTCGAGCAAGGCGGTATTCAAGACAGCCTATGCGGTGATCCCCAGCACGGTGATGACCGACATCGTCACCAGCCTTCTGCCGTTCTGGGACAAGGCCCGGTTCTGGGTGATCGCCCGGCCGATGTCGGGCTTCGCCGAGACCTTCTCCCACTACATCGCCGAATTGGAGCCTGGGGGTGGGAGCCAGCAGCCGGAGAGCGATCCGGCGGCTCAGGCGGTTCTGTTCGTCGCCGCCGGCACGGTGTCGGTGTCGATCGCCGGGAACGGCCATGATCTCGGCCCTGGCGGTTACGCTTACATTCCGCCGGGCAGCGACTGGCAGGTGGTGAACCGGGCTTCCGAACCGGTCACGTGCCATTGGATCCGGAAGGCCTATCAACCGGTGGCGGGGCTGGGCCAACCGGATCCGGTCGTCGGGAACGAGGTGGATATCGCCCCGTCGCCGATGCCGGGGACCCAGGGCCGATGGTCGACGACGCGGTTCTTCGACACCGATGACCTGCGCTTCGACATGCACGTCAACATCGTCAACTTCGAGCCGGGCGCCGTCATTCCGTTCCTGGAGACCCATGTCATGGAACACGGGCTCTATGTCCTGGAGGGCAAGGCCGTCTATCGGCTGAACGAGGACTGGGTCGAGGTCGAGGCCGGCGACTACATGTGGCTGCGCGCGTTCTGTCCCCAGGCCTGCTACGCCGGCGGGCCCGGTCGCTTCCGCTACCTGCTGTACAAGGACGTGAACCGGCACATGCCGCTGTCCCTCGGCCCATCATGAGCCGGGAGATCCGGCTCGAAACACTGTCGGCCGATGCCTTCGCGCCATTCGGTGATCTGCTGGAGGCGACCGGCGACCCCGACATGATGATCAATGCCGGGCTGTGCGGACGCTTCCACGACCGGGCGCGCCTGGACTTCGCCGGCACCGGTGCCCGTACCGGGATCAGCCTGTTCCGATCGCGCGCCCGCAGCCTGCCCTACGATCTGGATCTGATGGAGCGCCATCCGCTGGGCTCCCAGGCCTTTCTGCCGATGTCGACCGACCCGTATCTGGTGATCGTCGCCCCCGACGAGGGTGGCCGTCCCGGCACGCCGCGGGCCTTTCTCGCCGGGGCGGGGCAGGGGGTGAACTATCTGCGCAACACCTGGCACGGCGTGCTCGCACCCCTGACCGACAACGCCGTGTTCGCGGTGGTCGATCGGATCGGCGACGGCGAGAATCTGGAAGAGCACGTCTTCGTCGAGCCGTACCGGATCGTCGACTGCCCCCGAGCCGCGAGCACTGGATCGGGTACCCCGGCGCCCTGGCTTCACTCGAAGCGTTCGGTCAGGTCTTTCGTCAATTGATCCGCGAAGCGCGCGGCGGCAACGGGCAAGGTTCGTCCGCGCATCTGCCCCATGTAGATCAGGCCGGAAGGCACGTCGCGCTTGTCAATCGGGATTGTGACCATTCCGGGCGGCAGGCTGTCAGGGGGGAGGCCAATGGGGATCTGAAACGAGATGATCCCCTCGGTCATCACGTGGTAGCGCAGAAACTCGAAACTGTCGGTTTCGATGACCGGCGACATCTTGATCGTCGATCCTGTCAACGCGATCTCCAGCAGCTGCCGCACTCCGTATGCCGGTGTCGGCAAGGCGAACGGGTGTTCCAGACACTCCCGAAGTCGCAGCACACGGCTTTGCGCCAGCGGATGATCTGCCGACAAGATCGCATGCACCTGCTGGCGCACGGTCAGAATGGTCTGGAATTCGGTCAACCGGATGGGCTCGAAGACGATCGCTATGTCCGCCGTGTGATCCACCAGCGCTTGCTCGGCGGCTTCCCGGTCGCGGCGAAACACGCCGAACGTAACGCCGGGATGCTCGTGCCGATACTGCGCGATCTGGCCCGGGAGATAGGACAGAACGGCCTGGCTGCAGGCGATGGAAACGTGACCGCGCCGTTCGCCGGACAGGTCTGCGATCTGCGAGCGAAGACGCTCCATATCCGAGAGCTGCGTGCGGACGTGCTGGATCAGCAACTCACCCGCCGCGTTGAGTCTCACACCCCTTGGTAAGCGTTCGAAGATCGGGACGCCGAGGTCGTCTTCGATCGCCAGCAACCGCCGGTTCAAGGCTGTCGATGTGATCGCCAGCGTGCTTGCCGCCTTACGGATCGAGCCCGCCCGCGCAACCGCATCGATAAAGCGCAATGTTGTCATATGTTTCATCGTCCTGCCCATAGCGCTGCAAAAAATGCAGCGGAATGCTGCAATCATAGCAGAAGACAGCCTCACTCGAAGCCCGCACGGTTTTCATGTTGCGGGTGCGAACGGATTGGGGGGCTGCAAGACATCGCATCGGCACTGGGGAGTTCTGGGTCCGCCGCCGCGGCGCCGGCTCAGATGCTGGCGACTGTTCGGAACCCACCTCCAGCGGACGCCAAACCGAGGACGGGGAATACGAGCCCATGCTGGATCTGGCCTTCGACATCGCATCGCTCCATTCCGCCTACGACGCTGGAACGAGCCCGGTAGAGGTTATTGCGGAGTGCTACCGGCGGATCGCGGCGACTGACGATCCGGGCATCTTCATCACGCTCGTCCCTGAAGCGGTAGCCCGAGATGACGCAGCGAGGCTCGGCCCGTTCGATCGCACGGCCAAACCGCTCTGGGGCGTGCCGTTCGCGATCAAGGACAACATCGACGCAGCCGGCATCGAGACGACGGCCGGCTGTCCTGGTTTCGCCTATGAGGCCCCGGACGATGCGTTTACCGTTGCGCGACTGCGGGCCGCCGGCGCGATCCTGATCGGCAAGACCAATCTGGACCAGTTCGCCACCGGTCTGGTCGGCGTGCGTTCTCCCTTTCCACCGCCGAAAAACGCTCTGGATCCGGACATCGTTCCCGGGGGATCGAGTTCCGGCTCGGCCGTCGCGGTTGCCCGCGGTCTGGTGAGCTTCGCGCTCGGCTCCGATACGGCGGGGTCCGGTCGTGTCCCGGCGGCCCTGAACAACATCGTCGGCTTGAAACCGACCGTAGGGTCGATTTCGGCAACGGGGCTCGTGCCCGCGTGCCGCACCGTCGACACGATCTCCATCTTCGCGCTGACGACCGAGGACGCCTACTGCGCCTTTCAGTCCGCCGCGGGCCATGACTCCGCCGACGCATTCTCAAAGGACGTGCCGGTGCCGGCTCTGACGGCGCCACCGCCACACCTCAGGATCGGCGTTCCCGAAGCATCGGGCCGGGAGTTCTTCGGCGACGCGGCCCAGGCGGAAATGTTCGATGCCGCGCTGGGCGCGCTGCGATCGACCGGTGGGAGCATTGTCGAAATCGACTTCTCTCCGTTCCATGACGTCGCGGAGATGCTCTACGGCGGCGTGTGGGTGGCCGAGCGCCATACCGTGGTCGGGCCGTTATTGGAGAGCGACCCGGACTCGGTACATCCGGTCATCCGTCAGATTGTCGGCCAAGCGACGAAGTTCTCGGCAACCGATACCTTCCGGAGCCTGTACAGGTTGGAGGCGCTCCGGCGCGTCTGCGAACAGGCGATGCAAGACGTCGACCTGCTGTGCGTACCGTCAATCCCGACCTTCTTCTCGGTTGCCGACCTGGAGGCCGATCCGATCGGTCCGAACACGAAGCTGGGCACGTATACGAACTTCGTAAACCTGCTGGGCCTGTGTGGCGTGACCGTCCCGGTTGGGACCAGGCGGGACGGCCGGCCGGCGAGCGTGACACTGCTGGCCCGTGCCGGACAGGACGACCTCGCCGCGGCGGTCGCCTCCCGCCTGCATCAAGGCGCGGGCGGAACGCTGGGCGCGACCGGATGGCCCTTGGTGCCGGCGCCGGAATGGGAGGTCGCTCCCACCGCGGATGAGACCACCGTCGCCGTCGTCGGTGCCCACATGTCCGGGTTGCCATTGAACGGCGAACTGACGCGTCTGGGCGGCCGCTTCCTCAAAACAGCGCAAACGGCGTCGGAGTACCGGCTGTATCGATTGGCGGGGTCGGTCCCGCTTGGGCCGGGCCTGGTTCGAACGGCGGATGGAGTGCCGATCGAACTGGAACTTTGGGCGCTTCCGACGACCCAACTCGGGGCATTTCTCAAAGGTGTTCCAGCACCCCTCGGTATCGGTTCGCTGACCTTGCAGGACGGCACCCTGTCCAAGGGATTCATCTGCGAAACGGCCGGCCTGGATGGCGCGGTGGACATCACCGAGTACGGCGGATGGCGAGCCTACCTGGCGGCCGAGATGGGCAGCCAGCAGGCCACTCCGTAGTTGCAGATCAACGTTTCAGGAAGGAGAGACACATGCTCAGGCGCGACTTTCTCAAGGGGGCGACGGTTCTTGCAGGCAGCGCCCTGCCGTTCATTCGCTCCCTGCCCGCGAGCGCGGCAGGCAACGGCGTCGTCGTGGTTGCCATGGGGCAGACGATCAACAGCCTCGACATCCACCGGACCGGGACCAACCGGCCAAGCTATCAGGTGGCGGTCAATATCTATGATCGGCTGGTCAGCTTCGGGACCAAGACGCTCGCCGACGGAAGCCTGTCCTACGACTACTCGGTGATCGAACCGGAGGTGGCCGAGAGCTGGGAGACGGCCGACGAAGGCGGCGCGCTGGTCTTCAAACTCCGCCCTGAGGGCAAGTTCCATGACGGCTCGCCGATCACTGCGCATGACGTGAAATGGTCTTTTGACCGTGCTGTCTCGGTCGGTGGGTTTCCTACCGTGCAGATGAAGGCGGGGTCCCTGGAGAAACCCGAACAGTTCGAAGTGGTCGACGATTATACCTTTAAGATCCAACTTTTGCGGGCTTCAAAGCTAACTCTGCCGGATCTCGCCGTTCCGGTCCCGATGATCATCAACTCCAAGGTCGCCAAAGAACATGTGACCGCGGATGATCCTTGGGCGACGGAGTACCTCCATCGGACACCGGCCGGGTCCGGCGCGTTCAAAGTCGCGCGCTGGGATCCGGGCCAGCAACTGGTCTATGAGCGGAACGACAACTGGACCTCGGGCCCGGTGCCGGCGGTGAAGCGGGTGGTCGTTCGCGAGGTGCCGAGCCAGGCGACCCGGCGCGCGTTGTTCGAGCGGGGCGACATTCAGGTCACGTTCAATATGCCGAACAAGGACGCCAAGGAACTGTCCGGCGAAGAAGGCGTGACCATCGCATCGACGCCGGTGGAAAACGCGATCTATTGCTTGAACCCGAACCTCGCCTTCGAGCCGTTCAAGGACAAGAAGGTGCGTCAGGCCATCGCCTGGTCGGTTCCCTACGAGGACATCTTCCAGGCCGCGGCCTACGGTCGAGGCGTTCCGATGTGGGGCGGCAAGTCGACCTCTCCGTCGGACATTGCGTGGCCCCAACCCTTTCCCTACTCGACGGATCTCGACAAGGCGAAGGCCCTGCTCGACGAGGCCGGCTACAAGTCGGGGTTCGAAGTGCCGCTCTCGATCTCGCTGAGCCAGACGGACTGGATGGAGCCGACCGCCCTGCTGGTCCAGGAGAACCTGGCCAAGATCGGAATCACGGCGACCATCGAGAAGATCCCGGGCGCGAACTGGCGCACGGCGTCACTGGTCGAGAAGCGCCTGCCGCTTCATCTTGAGACCTTCGGCGGCTGGTTGAACTACGCCTGCTACTACTTCTTCTGGGCCTATCTGGAAGGGCATCTGTTCAACTCGTCGAACTATCGTAACGAGGAGATCGAAAAGCTCACCTCGGAGACACTGCACCTTGCCGTCGACGATCCGAACTATGCGCCGAGGATCAAGCGCATGATCGAGATCGCCTGGGACGAGGTACCGCGTATTGCCCTGTTCCAGCCGGCGCTCAATGTCGGAACGCGCGACATGTCCGGCTATGAGTACTGGTTCCATCGCCAGCTCGACGCCCGCGGCTTCAAGGCGTAGGACCCGATGGGTCCGCGCGCGAAACTGGTGCTGTTCCGCGCACTGCAGGCGATCCCGGCTTTGGTCGGGGTCGTCACTGTCAGTTTCATCCTGACCCGGATGTTGCCGGGCGATCCGGCGGTCTACTTCGCCGGTCCGGCGGCGACCGAGGCGTCCATTGCCGAGATTCGGGCGGCGATGGGGCTGGACGATCCACTCCCCATCCAATTCTTCCGCTATGTGGCGGACCTGCTTGCAGGGGATCTCGGGAGCAATCTCTCGACCGGTCTGCCGGTTCTCGAAGAGCTGACGCGGCGACTGCCGGCCTCCCTGGAGCTGACGCTGTCCGCCCTGGTGCTGTCATGCGCCATCGCGCTCCCCCTTGGCGTGGCGGCGGCTGTCCACCAGGGGAGTTGGATCGATCACGCCCGCCGCGCCCTGGTGACGGCCGGTGTTTCCCTGCCGACATTCTTTACCGGGATCGTGCTGGTCTATGTCTTCTACTACCTCCTGGGATGGGCGCCATCGCCGCTCGGCCGGCTCGACTTCATCTACCTCTCGCCCCCGGAGGTCACAGGTTTCTATGTCGTCGATGCGCTGCTGATCGGTGATTTGGAGACCGCGAGCGGAGCCCTGCAGCAGCTGGTCCTGCCGGCCAGCACCTTGGCCCTTTTCACCCTCGCCCCTTTGGCGAGGATGGCGCGCGCGGCCATGCTGCAGGCCCTGTCGTCCGACTACATTCGAACCGCCCGGGCGGCCGGCCTCTCCGAGGGGCAGGTGGTGTTCGGTTACGCGTCCCAGAACGCCATGCTTCCGGTGATCACCACCCTCGGCATGGTGTTCTCATTCATGCTTGGCGCCAACGTCCTGGTAGAGAAGGTGTTCTCATGGCCAGGCATCGGGTCCTACGCGGTCGAAGCTCTGGTGGTTTCCGACTACGCAGCGGTCCAGGGGTTCGTCCTCGCGATGGCGATCCTGTTTGTCCTTCTCAATCTGCTGATCGACATCACCTATACGCTGGTCGATCCCAGGACCCGGGATGGATAGGCCATGAGTGCGACCACCCCCGAGAGTCCCCCCGCCGGATCTGGGCGCGGTTTCCTCGACCACGTGCTCTACGTTCTTGGTGAGAACCCGATCACCGCTTTCGCCTTTGCCCTGTTCGCGATGATCGTCCTGGTCGCCCTGTTCGGACCGGCTCTCATACCCTACGACCCGCTGGAGTCGAACGCCGCGCGGGCGCTGCAGCCCCCGTCGGCGGACCATTGGTTCGGCACCGACAATCTCGGACGCGACGTGTTCTCTCGCGTCGTCGTGGCAACCAGGCTCGATCTGATGATCTCCGTCGCCGCCGTGAGCCTCTCCTTCGTGGTCGGGGCGGCCGTCGGCGCGGTCGCAGGCTATTGGGGCGGATGGGTCGACGCCGTGACCGGGCGCCTTGTGGACACGATCATGGCGTTTCCCCTTTTCGTTCTGGCGATGGGGATCGTCGCCGCGTTGGGAAACACGGTCGAGAACATCATCTATGCCACCGCCATCATCAATCTTCCGTTCTACGCGAGGGTGGCTCGGGCCGAAGTCCGCATTCGCCGCAATGCCGGCTTCGCCCAGGCCGCGCGCCTGTCCGGGAACACGGACCTCCAGGTGCTGGCCTTTCACATCTTCCCCAATGCCCTCCCGCCGATGATGGTGCAGATCTCCCTGAACATGGGTTGGGCGATCCTGAACGCCGCTGGCCTGTCGTTCATCGGCCTCGGCGTGCGCCCGCCGACCGCCGAATGGGGAATCATGGTGGCGGAAGGCGCGAACTTCGTGGTCTCGGGCGAATGGTGGCTCGCCTTCTTCCCCGGTCTCGCGCTGATGACGGCTGTCTTCGCCTTCTACCTGTTGGGCGATGGCCTTCGCGACATCTTCGACCCGAGGCAGCGGACATGATCCGGAGGCCCTGATCCATGTTTCTCGACGGCCAGGACCTCAGCGTCACCTTCAGCACCCGACGCGGGCCGGTGCACGCTGTCCGCGGCGTCAGCTTCTCCCTCGCCAAGGGCGAGACGCTGGGCATCGTCGGCGAAAGCGGTTCGGGTAAGTCCGTCAGCTCCTATGCCATCATGCGGATCCTCGATCGCAGCGGTGAGATCGCAAAGGGAAAGATCACGTTCGACGGGATCGACCTGACCGGACTTCCGGGTTCGGAGATGCAGGATCTGCGGGGGCGCGAGATCTCGATGGTCTTCCAGAACCCTCGCGCCGCCCTCAATCCGATCCGCAAGGTCGGGCATCAAATCGAAGACGTCTTGCGCCGTCATGCCAGGGCGACGCGAGCGACCGCGAAGGCCTTGGCGATAGAAGCTCTGCAAGCCGTCCGCATCGAGGATGCCGAGCGCCGGTACCACGCCTATCCCTTCGAGTTGTCGGGCGGTATGTGCCAGCGGGTCGTTATTGCCCTGGCGCTGGCCTGTGATCCACGTCTGCTGATCGCCGACGAACCGACAACCGGTCTGGATGTGACCACGCAAAAAGTGGTGATGGATCTGCTCGCCGAACTCACCAGGAGTCGGCACATGAGTACGATCTTGATCACCCATGATCTTGGGCTCGTGGCCATGTACTGCGACCGGATCGTGGTGATGAAGGACGGCGAGGTCGTCGAGGCCGGCGACCCCAAGACGTTGTTCGCCGAGCCGAAGGACGCCTATAGCCGACGCCTGATCCGCTCGACCCCACGCCCCGGCGTGGAGATTGGCGACCTGGTCGAGCCGCCAGTCCCGTCCCCCCCGCGACAAGACCTGGGGGAGCCCCTGTTGCAGGTCCGCAACCTGCGCAAGGTGTTCAGTAAAGGCGCCGACACGGTCGTGGCGGTCGATGACGTCAGCTTCGAGATCCGCGAAGGGGAGACCCTGGGGCTTGTCGGCGAGTCCGGGTGCGGCAAGTCCACGACCTCTTCGATGATCATGCGCCTGTTGGATCCCACCGGCGGCGAGATCCTCTTGGACGGCAAACCGCTGACCGACACGCCGGCAGCGAAGTTCGCCCGCGATCCGCGGCGCGCCCTGCTGCAGATGGTGTTCCAGGACGCGACCGACAGCATCAATCCGCGTTTCACCGCACGCCAGGCAATCGCCGACCCGATCCACCGACTTACCACGGAAGCTTCTTCGGGGCGCGTGGAGGAACTGGCGCAGCAAGTCGGGCTTCCCTTGTCCCTGCTTGACCGCTTTCCGCATCAACTGTCGGGCGGACAGAAAGCGAGGGTCGGTATAGCGCGAGCTCTTGCCTCGCGCCCCCGTCTCCTCGTTCTGGATGAACCGACCGCCGCTCTCGATGTGTCGATCCAGGCGATCGTGCTCAATCTTCTGGCCGATCTCAGAGCCAAGCTGGGGGTCAGCTACCTGTTCGTCAGCCACGATCTTCATGTGGTGCGGCTGCTGTGCGACCGGGTCGTGGTGATGCGCGGCGGCCGGGTGGTGGAGTCGGGAGATGCCGAAGCCATGCTGCGCGCGCCTGGAGACCCCTACACCAGAAGCTTGCGGGATGCCACGCCGGTGCCGCCCGCCGCCGAAAGGGTATCGTCTGCCGCTCCAGTCTCGAGGGCTGCCGAATAGGGGAGGACCATGAAGATCAATCGACCAGACGTTAAGGCGGAGGTCGAGGCCGCATTTCAACGCTACGAAGTGGCCCTGATGTCCAATGACATCGAGGTCTTGAACGAGCTGTTTTGGGAGTCATCGGAAACCGTCCGCTACGGACCGGCGGAGGCCCTATACGGCTTTTCGGAGATTGCCGCCTATCGCAGTGCACGTGACGTCAACGACATCTCGCGCACCCTGACCCGCACTGTGATCACCACTTACGGAACCGATCACGCGACCGCCTTCACCGAGTACCGGCGCACGTCCAGTGGCCAGCTCGGTCGTCAAAGCCAGACCTGGGCGCGAATGCCAGAGGGTTGGAGAGTCGTCGCCGCCCATGTGAGTCTGTTGCCGATGCCAGGATGAATTCGGAGGTCCGGGCCATGATCAAACCTCGCCCTTGCCCGCAGTCTTCAGCAACCTTGCAGGATGACGCATGATGAAAGACACAGGATCTGTCACCGAGTTCGTCCGGTCCGCCGGCCAGACGCTTGGGCTTGAGTTGAGCGAGGAGCGGGTTGAGGCGGTCGCGACCTTCGTCGCCGTCGCCCAGGAAATGTCGGATCTACTGGATGCGGCACCCGTCCCGCCGCAGAGCCTGAACTTGGCGCCGGTTTTTGACCCAGACGCCGACAAGGATCGCTAGCGCGGATGGTCGGTGTCAGTCCATTCACGCCGGCGTGGCGGATCGCCGAGATGGTCGCCAGCGGTGCGGTCGGTGCCGAGGAGGTCGTCAGCGGGGCGCTCACCCGGATCGGACGTTTGGATGGGGGGATCAACGCCTTCACGGATGTGATCGCCGATCGCGCCCTGGACACCGCCAGGCGGATCGACGCCGGCCGAGCCGCGGGCCGTCCGCCGGGCCCGCTCTGCGGTGTGCCCTTCGCGGTCAAGAACCTGTTCGACATCAAGGGGCTTTCGACCCGCGCCGGCTCAAAGATCAACCGGGATCTGGCACCGGCCACGGCTGACGCGGTCTTGGTCGAGCGCCTTGAGGCTGCCGGTGCGGTCCTGGTCGGCGGCCTGAACATGGGCGAATACGCCTACGACTTCACCGGCGAGAACGCGCATGACGGCCCATGCCGAAATCCGCATGATCCCTCTCGCATGGCCGGCGGATCCTCATCCGGCAGCGGGGCCGCGACGGCGGCCGGTTTCTGCGCGGTCGCTCTGGGGTCGGACACCAACGGATCGATCCGCGTTCCGGCGTCGTTCTGTGGCGTTTTCGGCCTCAAACCCACATACGGGCGACTCACCCGGTTCGGGACCTTTCCGTTCTGTGACAGCCTCGACCATCTCGGTCCATTCGCTCGGTGCGTGCGCGATCTCGCTCTGACCTACGACTGCCTGCAAGGACCTGACTCGCGCGACCCGGCGAGCGCCCCGCGGCCAACCGAGCCGACAGTTCCAGGGCTGGAAGAGGGGATCGACGGTCTGCGGATCGGCGTTCTCGACGGCTACTTCCGCACGGAAGGCATGGCGGAGGCGGAGAGTGCCGTGGAGACCGTCGCGGCGGCGCTTGGCGCCAAGGAGCGGGTGAACGTGGAGGGCGCGGCCGCCGGACGGGCCGCCGCCTTCATCATTACCAACGTGGAAAGCGCGGCTCTGCACCTGCCCAATCTTCGCGCGCGTCCGGACGACTTCGATCCGGACACCCGCGATCGGTTCCTGGCCGGCGCGATGCTGCCCGGTGCCTGGTACGCCCGCGCCCAGCAAGTGCGCGCCTGGTACCGGGCGCGCTTCGCCGACGTGCTGAAACGCTTCGATGTCCTCGTTGCTCCTGCCACACCGTTCGCTGCACCTGAAATCGGGACCAAGACCACGACCCTTCGCGGCCGCGAGGTCCTGTTGCGGCCGAACATCGGCATGTTCACGCAGCCGATCTCGGCGATCGGCCTTCCGGCTTGCGTGGTCCCGGTGGCCGGTGGATCGCTGCCTATGGGAGTTCAGCTGGTTGCGGCTCCGTGGCGCGAAGATCTGGTGCTCCGCGTCGCCCGCCATCTGGAGACTCTGGGATGCGCGAGATGCGAGAACCCGGATCTGTCGAGAGCGTGATCGCTTGCGCGCGGTTTATTCTTGAGAGGACCGAAGACCGTTACGTCAGTTGACCGTCAGGAGTCGGTGCTGCGCAGCGTATCGACCTGCCGGTCGATGCTGTCCAACCGCGCCTGCTTCTCCGCGTCGGTGAGAAACGAGGCTTTGAACGAGTTTTTGGCCAGCGTGACGAGTTCATCGGGTGTCAGGGCCAGATGCTCGTGGACCGCCCGGTAGTTGTCGTTGAGATAGCCGCCAAAATAGGACGGGTCATCGGAGTTCACGGTCACCAGCAGCCCGGCATCCAGGGCCTGTTTGACCGGGCTGTCCGCCAGGGTGGCGATGCCCTTCAGGCGCCAGTTCGAGATCGGGCACATGGTCAGCGGTGTCTGGGTCTCGGCCAGCCGCCGGGTCAGCGCCGGGTCGTCGAGGGCGTGGTTGCCGTGGTCGACCCGCTCGATCTTCAGCAGGTCCAGCGCTTCGGCCACGTTCTCGGCCGTGCCTTCCTCGCCGACATGGGCGACCGGCGTGAATCCTTCCTCCCGTGCCGCCTTGAAGACCCGTTCGAACAGGGGCGGCGGGAAGCCTTTCTCGGAGCTGTCGAGGCCGACCCCGAAGATGCAGTCCTTGTGCTTGCACGCATGGTCGAGGGCGTCGAAAGCCTGCTCTTCGGGCAGGTGGCGCAGAAAGCACATGATCAGCTTGGAGGTGATCTCGAGCTCGCGCTGCGCCCGGTCCAGGGCCGAGGTGATGCCACCGAGCACAGTCTCAAACGCCACACCCCGGTCGGTATGGGCCTGGGGATCGAAGAACAGCTCGACATGCCGCAGCCCATCGGCGTGCACCCGTTCCAGATAAGCCCAGTTGAGGTCATGGAAGTCCTGTTCGGTCAGCAGGACCGACATGCCGGCGTAGTACAGATCTAGGAAGTCCTGCAGGCAGTCGAACTGGTAGGCGGCCCGGATCTCGTCGACGCTGTCATAGGGCAGCTCGACGCCGTTGCGCCTGGCCAGCGCCAGCATCATCTCGGGCTCCAACGTGCCTTCGATGTGCAGGTGCAGTTCGGCCTTGGGGAGCGTGTCGATCAGCGCGGTTGCCAGGTCGGTCATGGGGCGACTCCGGGAGATCATTGTATCGATCTATGGCGACCGGCAACTCGACCACCGGTTGCCAAGACATACCTTACGCGATCCCGCCGGGCCAGCGTGTCGCCCTTGAGCGTGTCCCGCTACTCCGCTGCCGGTTCGCGATAGGGTGCTGCCTCGCCGTAGGGCACGTTGACGCCGCCGTGTCGCCGGACCCGCACGTTGCACTGCTCGGCATGGCCGACGAAACCTTCCAGGATGCAGAGCCGGGAACCGTATTCGCCGACCAGGGTGGCCGCCTCGTCGGTCAGCACCCGCTGGTAGCTGTGCGTCTTAAGGTACTTGCCGACCCAGAGTCCGCCGGTGTAGCGGCCCGCCTTCTTGGTCGGCAGGGTGTGGTTAGTTCCGATCACCTTGTCGCCGTTGGCGACGTTGGTGCGCGGTCCCAGGAACAGCGCACCGTAGGAGTGCATGTGCTCCAGAAACCAGTCGTCGCGGTCCGTCATCACCTGGACGTGCTCGGAGGCGATGTCGTTGGCGACCGCCAGCATCTCGTCATAGCTGTCGCAGACGATCATTTCCCCATAGGTCTCCCAACTCACCCGCGCCGTTTCGGCGGTCGGCAGGATGGCGAGGAGCCGTTCGATCTCCGCGAGGGTCGCCTCGGCGAGCCGGTGGGAATTGGTGATCATGACGCAGGGGCTGTTGTAGCCGTGTTCGGCCTGGCCCAGCAGGTCGGTCGCGCAGAGCTCGGCATCCGCCGCCGTCTCGTCGGCGATCACCATGGTCTCGGTCGGTCCGGCGAACAGATCGATGCCGACCAGCCCGTAGAGCTGGCGTTTGGCCTCCGCGACGAAGGCGTTGCCGGGCCCGATCAGCATGTGGACCGGCTCGATGGTCTCGGTCCCGAGCGCCATGGCACCGACCGCCTGGATACCGCCCATAACGTAGATCTCGTGCGCACCACCCATCTTGATGGCGGCGATCACGCCGGGGTTCGGTTCGCCCTTGAAGGGTGGGGTCGCGGCGATGATGCGCGGTACCCCGGCCACCGAGGCGGTGGCGACCGACATGTGAGCGGAGGCCACCATCGGAAACTTGCCGCCCGGCACGTAACAGCCGGCCGACTGCACCGGGATGTTCTTGTGGCCGAGGATCACCCCGGGCAGGGTCTCGATCTCGATGTCGAGCATGCTGTCGCGCTGGGCCTGGGCGAAGCGTGTCACCTGCTCGTGGGCGAAGCGGATGTCGGCCATCTCGCGGGTCGAGACTTTTGAGGTGATGGCCTCGATCTCGCTGTCGCTCAGCCGGAACGAAGATGGTGAGTAGTTGTCGAACTTCTCGCTCAGCTCCCGGACGGCGGCGTCGCCGCGGGCCTCGATGTCCTTCAGGGTCGCTTCGACGACGGCGTGCGTCTTCGCGTCATCCTCGGCCCGGTCCGCTTCCGGTTTGCCGCGCTTCAGATACTCGACTGCCATTGTCCTGCTCCGCGTCTCGATTGCTTGGCGATGACCGTGCCCGACTCGTAGCCGTGCATGCCCCCGATGTCGATGGCCCCGGCCGGACGTCCTCGGTCGCGGTCAGTCGGGTGCTGGGCCCCCCGGTTGTCGGCAGTCTCCGGCACCGCCATGATTTCGCCTTTGGCGACACGCGGGGAGGTCAGGATGCGCGAAGTCACGGTCGGGCCGGGCACGTTTCAGAACGCATTGGACCAGGCCAAGCCCGGTGACGTTCTCATCCTGACACCCGGTCGGTACAAGAGCCCGTTCGGGCTGTCCCGCGTACATGGATCAGCACGGGCGCCGGTCGTGATCGAGGCGCGCGAACCCGGCGCGATCATCACCCAGGAGGCGCCGGCCGACGCCTACCGGCGCGAGGCCAACACGACCGCCAAAGGCCTGGAAGACCGGCGCAGGTATCCGGGTCTGTATGAGCGCATGGAGGAGGCGCAACTGGCGGTTCGGGACTGCCGGCACGTCGTGATCCGCAACCTGACCTTCGAGGAGGGCTGGCCGACTCATCTCCTGCTGAAAATGGCCCGCGACGTCACCATTCAGGATTGCCGGTTCCTCGACGGGACTTTCGCGATTGCTGCGCTCGAGCCGCAGACCAAGCGGATTCTGATTGAGGGCTGCCGATGGGTTCAGGACCGGGTGACGAACAGGATCTGGGGTGACACGCCCTGGTACCGCGTGCATGGCACCAAACTGTCGGTAGACGAGAATGGCGTGCCCTTATACCCACCGGTCGATATCGACAACGACTGGCGGCAGTTCGACGGCGACTTCTTCCGCTCGTCCGGCATCGCCGGCGGCGTGACCATCCGGCACTGCGCGATCTCCGATGCCTTCAACGCCATCCATGGCTTCAACAATGGCGGGCGCGTCGACCGCAACCTGGACTTCCATGTCCACGACTGCACGTTCGAGCGGATCCGCGACAATGTGCTGGAGCCGGAGAGGCGGGCGGCCAACTGGTGGTTCCACCACAACCACCTGGTCGACTGCCACAAGACCTGCTCGCTGACGACCAGGCACAATGCGTTCTGTCTGATCTTCTCCAACACCCAGCACTTCAGGTCGATCCAGAGCGACAGCGATGATCCGCGCTGGTCCGGCCACCGTTCCGGTGGGATCTTCAAAGCGCCGAAGAAGCAGACCATGCCGTCCGGCCCGACCTACGTCTTCCACAACAGCCTGATCACCCGGTCGGACTATCTGCGCAAAGGCCTTATTCCGGGCCTGATCCATGCCAACAACGTGGTGCTGCACGCGACCGATCGCGCGCAGACCCCATCGCGCAAACCGCGCGTTTTCGGAAACCCCGCCAACCCGCAGCCAACGCAACGCTTCACGACAGAGTGGGGCCGCTACGAGATCGTGTTCGACGGCGATGTGCAGGATCATCCTGACTGGCCGGGTACGCTTCGGACGCAAGGGTATGGCGACATCGGCACGAATGCCTTGGGGGCCGATCCGCGGTTTCTCGGCTGGGACCGCGCCCAGGAGCGGATCATCGACGAAGCCACGCTTTTCCACCTCCATACCGGCAGCCCGTGCCGGGACCGTGCGATCGAACTGGAGCTGAAACTGCCCTGGTTGGACGATGACGACCCCTGGATCTCGCCCGCCGGCGCCGATGTCGGTGCCTATCAGCATGCTGGGCCCGGCGCGCCGTTCCTGTTCCAGGGGCCGGCGTATCAGGCGACGAAATGGGGACTGCCGACCACCGTGGTTCCGCCGGTGGTGGCCTGACGACCAACCCTCTCCGGTCTTTCTGGTCTGGCATTCGCGTCGTGTGGCTGGCCCTGTTGACAGGCTGAGCGCGCGCCGGAGTCACTTTTTTCGGCTCTGAGTGCCGAATTAACGCTTGGTTAACGCCGGTCTAACGGCGGGCACCTTTTGCTCTTCCTACAACAACCACGCCGGCCCGAAGACGAACTCTCACGCATGTCGACACGGGGCCGGAGCGACGGACCGCAGCCTTACAGGCGGCCCACGGCGTGCGCACTCGCTCGTCGACCAGCAAGCGTGTGGATAGGGGGAACGATCCATGGCTGACAAAATCACTGGCAGCAATTCCGACGACACCATTCTTGGCGGCAACGGCAACGACGATCTTCGGGGGCGGGCTGGCAACGACCTGGTTGAAGGCGGCGAGGGCAATGACCGACTGCGCGGTGAGGACGGTAACGACACGTTGGTCGGCGGTGCCGGCGACGACACCTTGCAGGGCGGTGCGGGCGACGACCTGATCATCGCCAGCGACGGCGTCGACGATGTTCGGGGCGGTTCCGGTACGGACACCCTGGCGGCGGCGGAGGGCAGCCAAGGGCTGACCCTGTCGTATTTCCGGCGGGGCGACTCCATCGAGGTAGTCGACGCCAAGGGCGGTCTGATTGCCGGAACCGACTCGAACAACAAGCTGGACTTCACATCGAGCAGCGTCCTGGCGTCGGCGATCGACGGTGGCGCCGGCCATGACACGATCCGGGGCAGTGCTGCCGCTGACGCCATTCTGGGCGGTGAGGGCAACGACGACCTGCGGGGCGGTGACGGCGGTGACCGGCTGGAGGGCGGAACCGGCAACGACCGACTGCGCGGTGAGGACGGTAACGACACGTTGGTCGGCGGTGCCGGCGACGACACCTTGCAGGGCGGTGCGGGCGACGACCTGATCATCGCCAGCGACGGCGTCGACGATGTTCGGGGTGGAGTCGGTGCAGACTCCCTGCAACTCGCCGGTTCCTATGCCGAGTACGAGATCGAGAAGACCGGCAACGGCCGGTTCACGATCACCGACACGGTCGCTGGGCGGGACGGTGTCAGCGTTACCCGAAGCATCGAGTCCTTCGCCTTCTCGGATGTGACGCTGTCGGCGGACGAACTCCTCGACTTCAACGGTCCTTCCGGAGCGACCGAAGGGGACGACCTGCTGGTCGGCGATGCCGGCGCCAATCTGATCTCGGCCCTCGGCGGCAACGATACGGTCCTGGGCGACGCCGGAAACGACACGCTGAACGGCGGCTCGGGTGCCGACATCCTCAGCGGCGGCGAGGGCACCGATTTGCTCGACGGGGGCGACGGCGCGGACACGCTGTTCAGCGGCGCCGGCGACGATACGGTGAACGGTGGGACCGGCGACGATCGGCTGGTCTCTGACGGATCAGGCTCCCAGGCTTTCGACGGCGGAGCGGGCAACGACACGTTCCAGATCGACTTCTCGGTGTTCTCCCTGCCGGCCGATTTTGTCTACCAGGGCAACCTGGCGACCGGCTATTCCGGCCGCCTGGGAGACCCGACCCGGTCCGACAGCCTGGTGAACATCGAGAACATCGATGTCTCGAGCGCCAGCAACGCGGCGGAACTGACAGGGAACAGTGCCGACAACATTCTCATCGGCGGTTCCGGCAACGATACGCTGGACGGCGGTCAGGGCGACGACACCCTGACCGGAAACACCGGGGGCGATCTGTTCGTCTGGCGGGCGGGCGATGGCAACGACGTGGTGATCCAGGATGTGGTCGACGACGGGGCCGAGGACGGTGTCCGGGTCGACGGGTCGTACTACGACGCCAACTGGTACCGCGACGGCGACGATCTGGTCATCAGCGTCGCCGATGGTCCGCGCTACGACCCGGTCCCGGGGGCGGGCGAGATCCGCGTGGCCGGTCAGTATTCCGGTACGGGCGATGCGGTCGACTATTTCGAGATCGATGCCTCGTTCAACGACTTCTACACCGATCCGGCGGCGCCCAACGGCGGCCCGTCCCGGTTCCTGACCCCCTCCGGCACGACCGGAACCAATCAGGCCTTCTACACCGAGATCATCCAGGGCGGTAACGACGCCGACGTTCTCCAGGGTTTCGGTGGATACCTCGACTATCTCTACGGCAACGGCGGGAACGACCGGATCCTCGGGTCGAGTGACAGTGACCGGATGCGCGGGGGCACCGGCGACGACACGCTGACCGGCGGCGACGGCAGCGACAACCTGCGCGGCGATGAAGGCAACGACGTGCTCGATGGCGGCGCGGGGGTCGACGAGGTCGACTACCGCTTCACCGACGACTTCGGGAACGACGGAATCGGCGTCACGGTCGACCTGCGGCTGCAGGGCACCGTGCAGGATGTGGGTGACGGCGAAGGCGCGGATCTGCTGACCGGTTTCGAGCGGCTGGTCGGCTCCTTCCAGAGCGATGAGTTGCATGGCGACGAAGCCGCCAACCGGGTGCGGGGCAGCTTCGGCGACGATCTGATCTTCGGCCATGGCGGCGACGATCAGCTGCGCGGCGAAGACGGCAACGACACGGTGTTCGGAGGGTCGGGCAACGACAACCTGATCGGCAGTGCCGGCAGCGACAGCCTGGTAGGCGGTGAGGGCTTCGACCGGGTGTCGTACTGGGGCCGCACCCAGGGCGAGTTCGACATCCGCCAGGTTGCAGCGGGGGCGTTCGAGGTCGAGGACCTCGGCACCGGAGAGATCGATCGCCTGGAGAGCGTCGAGGCCATCAGCTTTAACGACGCGTTCCTGAACCTGGCGCCCGAGGTGTTCGACAACGGCGGCGGCGACTACTTCGTCGGTGGCACCTTGTTCGACGACACCATCATCGGAGTGACCGGCGCGATCCGGAACTTCATCGACGGCCGGGAAGGCAATGACAGCCTGGTGGGGGTGCTGAGTCCGACGGGCTGCGCGGCGGTGCCGGAAACGACACGCTGGTCGGCGGTGGCAATGCGGGCAACCACCCGCAGAACTTCCTCGACGACGCCTCCTACGCTGGGGTGCGCAGCGGATACACCGTCTCGGCGAACGGCGACGGGACTTTCACGGTCGTCGATATCGATCTCAGCGACGGCGACGACGGCACCGACCTGCTGGTCGACATCGAGGCGATCAGCTTCGCCGACGCCTTCATCAACATTCAGCCCTCGGTGTTCGAGAACGCCCCGGGCGATCTGTTCGTCAACGGAACGCCGTTCGACGACACTCTGACCGTTCCCGAGGGCGCGTTCCAGACCGGCTTCAACGGTGGGGAAGGCAACGACAGCATCATCGGCAGCGAGAAGGTCGAGTTCTTCAATAGTGAACCGGGCAACGAAACTTTCGTCGGTGGCGGCAACGACGGAACCCATCCCCAGGGCTTCCTCGATACCGTGAACTACCAGGGTGCGCGGTCCGACTATGTGATCAACAGGGTTTCGGACGACACCTTCACGGTGACCGACCTGAACCTGTCGAACGGCGATGACGGCACCGACACCCTGATCAACCTCCAGGCGATCGGCTTCAGTGACGACTTCATCGACCTGCAGCCCAGGGTCACCGATAACGGCGGCGGTGACTACTTCATCGGCGGCACGCCGTTCGACGACACGATCACCGGGGTGACCGGCGCGATCCGCAATTCGATCGACGGCCGAGAGGGCAACGACAGCCTGGTTGGCGGTGCGGAGTCCGACGGGCTGCGCGGCGGTGCCGGCAACGACACCCTGATCGGCGGTGGCAACGCGGGCAACCACCCGCAAGGCTTCCTGGACGACGCCCAATACAGTGGCGTGCGTGCCGGATACTCGGTGACGGCGAACGGCGACGGAACGTTCACGGTCGTCGATACCGATCTCAGTGACGGGGACGAAGGCACGGACCTGCTGATCGATATCGAGGCCATCAACTTCACCGACGAGTTCGTCCGTCTGCAGCCGTCGGTGTTCGAGAACGCTCCGGGTGACTTCTTCGTCAACGGCACCGAGTTCGACGACACGCTGAGCGCGCCGGCGGGTGCGTTCCAGACCGGCTTCGACGGCGGCGAAGGCAACGACAGCATGATCGGCGGCCTGGGTGTGGACTTCTTCCAGGGTGAGCCAGGTAACGACACCTTCGACGGCGTTGGCAATGACGGCACCCATCCGCAAGGGTTCCTCGACACCGTCAACTACCAGGAGGTGATCGCGGATTACGACATCACCCAGGTGAACGCGAACACCTACACGGTCACCGACCTCAATCCGACGAACGGCGATGACGGGACCGACACGCTGGTCAGCCTGCAGGGGATCGGGTTCACCGACGATTTCCTGCTGCTGTAGCGACCACACGTGCGCGAGCGATCACACCAAACGCCAGAAAGGCGCGCTCGCGCAGGCCGCTCCAAACATGCAGGCAGTTCTAGAGAACCTTTTGATATGGAGAGGAGAAGCACCATGAGAAGCGCGTTGATCGCATTCGCCGGCCTGGCTGTTGCCGGGTGCGAGACTCTGCCCGATGTCTCCTATCGGGTCGCGACCAGCCCGGGCGTTCCGGCGACCCCCGAGATCACGTCCTATGCGATGCAGGAGACGACGCTCGCGTTCTCCGCGGGCGATGAGGGAAAGGTCGGGGTTGCGGCCGGCAGGACTGAATTCCAGGGCGCCCGGATCCAGATGCTTGACTCGACGAGCGCGGGGGTCGACCCGAATATTGGCGTCGTCAACTACGACAACACCGACATTCCGAAAGAGATCACAGTCAAGGTTGAGGACGGCCGCAAAGAACTCGTCGAGAATATCGGTGGGCTAATTACAACCGCGGTCGGCGTTGCCAAGGTCGCTTTCTCGGCTAGCGGTGTCGTGGTGCCGACCAATCAAGTCGAGATTACTGTTCCAAGCAAATTCAACCTGTCGGAAATGATCGCCGATGGTGAGCGAGCGGAACACAAATATCCACCCGAGAAATCGAAAAAGGCTGATAAGAAAAAGGCTGATGAATCTTCCACCGATAAGAAAAGCGAAGCTCCAGCACCGATCCGGGTGGTGTTCGGGCCGGTGCCGGTGGACGCGATCGAACGCGGGAAACTGGCGGAGCAGAAAGCCGGGTCTTACTTCTACTACGCTGCCTGCCGAACCGCCGATGTCGGCTTCAGATACAATGGTGTCGACCAGCAAACGTCATTGAAGGTCAGTGATCCGAACTTCCTGCAACGGGTGCGCTTGCCCTATGACGGCAAGGTCACGATGCACTCGCAGTGCGGCGCCTCGGTCACCGGCAAACTCAAAGGCGCTGACGGTGCGGAAATCGCTCTCATCCAGGCGTTGATCGAGCAGGCCAACGCGGTCAAGGAAGCGATCGAGAAGGATGAGGACAGCGGTGAGGAAGGCGGGTCGTCATGACCCGTTCGTGCAGGCGCTTCGCGTCGGGGAGGACAGTTCCTGTCCTCCCACGGCACCGACGCATCGCCTGGTCGGTCCTTGTTGCCCCGCTCGTGATCGCCTTCCAGTTCGGCGCGGTCGGCGGACCGGCGTTGGCCCAAGCCGCCGTCGAACCGGTGATCACGGTTGTCGACACGTCGGCGAGCGTGCGCCTGGAGGTCCAGGGGCGCGATCCCGTGGTCCTTTCGGACCCGAGCGCCGCGTCGGGCAGTCTCTCGGGCACCGAGAGCAGCGAGTGCGCCGACTACGGGCGGGCGAGTTTCGCGCGGGGATCCGCTGACACTGCACTGCAGACAAGCGAGCCCACGCGTATCCGTCTCTCGCTGCGCTCCAATCTTTCGGTCAACGGCGGGCACTTCCGGACCTGCGGGACCTGTTTCCAGAACAAGTGTCTGGCGATCCACGGGAACGATACCAAGGCCCGGGCATCGAGCCGTCTGGCCGCGACCCTGCGGGTGGCGCTTCCCGATGTCGAGCGTCCAGGGAGCTGGTATCTCGAGACTAACCTGAGCAATCCCGACCCGAGCCTGAAGATCAGCCTGATAGGCCCCGACGGCAGCGAGGTGGCTCCGCTGGCGGACGACAGCAAACGATACGTGCTGGCCGGGCGGGCCCGCGACGAGTTCTTCGTCAATGTGGCCTGGTCACAGGATGCCGAGAACGAAGGCGGGTGCTGCAATGACACCACGGAGGGCGCGATCGCGCTGACGGCGCGTCTCGAACCCGGGCCGCAGCTCTACGCGGCGGGCGTTGAACCGTTTATTGTCGGCGGAAAACCAACCCCAGCCTTTCAATCGGTTGGCGCCCTTCGCCTCGACGGCCTGTCCCATTGCACCGGCACCCTCGTCAGCGATCGCACGATCCTGACGGCGGCCCATTGCGTCGCCGGCTACGAAGATCACATCGCCGATGGGCGGATGAGCTTTTCGATCGGACGCAGCGTCGACGATCCCCAAGCTGTGAAGCCTATCATCGGGTCCGACTATCCGAGGAATACGCCGGCGGGGTTCAAGTACAACCATGCCACCCTGGAGGATGATGTCGGCCTCGTCTTCGTGGAGGCGCCCTTCGACGGACTCCGGCCTGCGAATCTGCATAGCGGTCAGCCCCGGTGGGATGCTTTCGCCGACAACCCGCTGACCTTCGTCGGCTACGGGTACAACAGGATCCAGGGGGACCTTGTCGGGGTCGGGGTCAAGCGAGAAGCGTCCTGGACGGTCGACGAGGTTCACAACCGAACCGTGAGGTGGAGTTTTTCCGAGCGATCGACCTGCAAAGCCGACAGCGGTGGGCCCGCCTTCTACATTCGGGCGACAAGCATGCTGCTGGTAGCGGTGACGTCCTCGGGCAATGCCGCCTGTACGCAAGGAACGAATATGCGCGTCGATTCGTACCTGCCCTGGATCGAAACCCGGCTGCGCTGAGTGAGGCGTTGTTGAGCGCAAGACTTGTAGAGCGAGGGTGACCGTGGCGCAAAGGTTGTGCCGCATCGGAGACTCTTGCCAAACTTGGGCTGTCGGGGGAGGGGAAGATGGTCAGAGTTCCAAAGTCAATTCTGAGTTCAAGAAAAGGCCTTGGGATCCGCAAGTCGTCGGGTCTCGAGAGCGCTGAAAAGTACTTGGGGCGTGGCCCGAACAAGTCATGGGCTCTTCCGGTGTCACCCGCTCCGGAATCGACGTCGCCCCGGTTCGTGCTGCCGCACTTCAAGGGGCAGCACCAAGTCTATGACCGTTGGTGCTGGGCGGCTGTCGGGTCCATCATCAGTCACTACTACTACGATCGGGCGGGTCGACCGGCTGGGATGCGTCCCTGGTCCCAGTGTCAGGTCGCGAACATCCGGTTTGGGGCGGGGGAAGGGGTTGATTGCTGCAATCCGACGTCGCCGCAGATGGAGGAGCGGTGCAACGAAGAGCATGTCCTGAGCGAAGCCCTGAAAGCGGTCGGCCATCCGCATGAGTATCCCGACCGGCCGCCCATCCAGAGTTTCAATCTTATCGCCTAACAGATCGGCGGCAGTCGGCACCCGGTGCCGATCAGGACACGCCTGAAGTATCGGCTTGAGAACAAGCCGCTGTTTCATTTCTTCGTCCTTTACGGATACCACTATACGAAGCAGCACTACATCGCCTGGGATCCAAACGGTTACTACACCCAGCCGGGCTCGTTCTATCGGGGCAACATCCTTCGCGCCCTTCGTTCGGACCAATGGACGCACACCTACTTCAAGATCACCGGGCCTTGAGCCAGGTGGAAAAGAACCGGCGATAGGAGCCCGCCATGCCTCTCTTGCCCGAAGTCGTGCCGGATGATGTCCTGGGTGGACTCGTCGACGAAGTGCAGCAGCTTGTCGACGACGACAGTCTGCTCCTGCCCGGACTTGATGAAATTGATCCTGAAGGCCTGAGCGTTGCGTTCTGGCACAGCGCGGTTGAGATCGACCTCGCCGATGGCGTTCCTGACGGGGATTACCTGGCGCAGGCGCAGCCGGACGGCCGGCGTGCCGTGTTGATCGATGATCAGAGTGATCGGGTGCTGGCCTTGCTCGATCTGGATCCGAATCAGCGTATCAGGGCCATGATCGCTGGCCCTCTGCTGGACGCTTTCGTCGACGCGATCGGCGTCGCCGAGGACCGGTTAGCACGAGAAGCCCAACCCTATCGTGCGGTCTGGCTGGCGGAGATGCGCGCAGTCATCTCATCGTACCATTCGGCAGCCTGCGTGGCCGCGAGCGAGCCGGGCTCACTGGCGTCGTTTCGCCGGATGCATTTCGCGACTCGCTCGCCAGGTTGGCCAAAGTCCAGCCCGATGTGCGGTCGCCGGAGTTCGGCGCCTGATAGTGATATCGGCCGGGAGCTTTCCGGCTGATCGAGTGCGCATTCAAGCGTTAACCGAGCTATAGGAGGGGGATCATGGCAAGGACACCGAGAGATTTTGGCGGCCAAGGCGGCGGCCAGGGCGGCGGTCAAGGTGGCGGCACCATGGGGTTGCCCGAAGATCAGATCATCATCTGCCGCCATCTGGGTCTGATCGGTCGTCGTCTCGACGGCTGGGAGAGCACATTCGACAGGGCGAAAACGCCGATCCTGGCCAATACGTCCTTCCCCGATCGTGGGTGGGATGCCCTCCATAGGGCCCGGGCCGTCGTTGCCGACTTTATGGCCTCAGAGACCTGGCGCACGGAGTGTGACCCAGGTCGGCCAGACGATAGTCCCAAAGCGCTCAAGAAGGAAATCGAGGCGCTCGTCAAACTTGGATTGGATGTCGGGCCCGATGAAGTCCGAGAGATCGAGATTCAGGCGTACAGCGTCCTGCCTCACTTGGCCAATCTTCTGCAGGCCTCGAGCGTTTCGCGCCCGGGAACGTGGGCGGTTGTATTGATCGCCCACGAGGTCGCCGCGGCCGTCGGGTCCTATTTCAAGTTGAGGTACATGCGGGCCCGGCCGGCCCAGGTCTGGACGCCCTTGCACCCCGAGATTGCGACACCGGCGCACCCGTCATATCCGAGCAATCACGCCCTGCAATCATATCTGATTGCGGAGTGTCTAAAGCAGGCCAACGCCAGCCTTGAGAAGCTGGTGTTTCCCCTGGCGGAACGTATTGCTGTCAATCGAGAGCGGATCGGCGTCCACTTCCCCAGCGACACCAAGGCCAGTGTCGACATGTCAAAGAAACTTGCCGATCTGCTGGCAAATAACGGTTACTACGAAGATGCGTTGAAAGAGGCTGCAGGCGAATGGGCCGGAGCGACGGCCGAACCCGGCCCCACACCTCCGCGGGCTCCACACCAGACCAAAGCCAAAAAGCCGAAGGCCTGACAGCTGGTACCGTTGAGACTGAGGGCCGTCCAGTTGCTTTCCGGGCGGCTACTCGGGGAAGCCGGCGGCCAGCAGATGCTCGCCGTAGGTCCGTCGTCTGGCCTCGTCGGCAAAGGGGTGCCATTCGACGATGTTGCGCACCCGACGGTGCGGCAGTGCCGCCATGGTTTCCCGCGCAACCTCCTCGGCTTCCTTCAATCGGCCGGCCGCCGCCAGAGACGCGGCGGCCCAGCCCCCGGTGCTGGGCAGATTAGGCACCGTCGCCATGGCGCGCAGGCCGTGGCCGGCAGCCGTATCGTAGTCGCCCGCGGTGTAATAGGCAGCACACAGCGCCAGATAGAAGCTGTGGGCATCGCGGTCGCGGGGTGAGAGTTCGAGGGCCAGTTCAGCCCGTCCGATCGCCTCCTCGGCTTCGCCGACGAAGCTGTATGTCATGCTGCTCCAGCGGAGCGCCTCGGTGGAATTCGGCGACGCGTCGAGCGCTCTCTGAAACAGGCTCTTTGCCATCGTGTAGTCGCGGTGGAACAGCGAGCGACGGTGGCCATAGAAGACCAGGGCGCGGACATTCATGCTGTCGTATTGCAGAGCCGTCTTGGCGAGCTTCTCGACCGTTTCAATATCACTCGTGCGGTCGGTGGCGTGGCCTTCGGCGACCAGCAGTCCATACCAGTCCGCGGCCAGCGCGTAGGCTTCAGCGTAGGTCGGCTCCTCGGCGATCACATCGTCAATCAGCAACTTGGCTTTCTCGAAATTGCTCCTGTCGACCGATGTCATGTATTCGCGCGCAAGCAGGATCTTCTCGTATGACGACATGCTGGTCGGGCGCTTCCCTCTGATCCTGATTAGCTCAAGGTCCTGGACCCGGGGTGCGAGGCTGTTGACCGTGTGGGCGACGACGCGGTCCTGATCGGCAAACGAAAAGCTCTTCGACAGGGTCGAGATGTTGGTTCCGACGACCGATCCAGTGTCTGCTGCGACCAGTTCGGTTGTCAGCCTTACATCATCCTGCGCCTGGCGAATGGCGCCGCGCACCAGATAACGCACCCCGAGTTTCTCGACGACGCTGGCAAGACCCTCGGGGCCGTGCAGGTCCATGGTTGAGCCATGAGAGATCACGCTCAACTCCCGCAGCCCGGAGAGTTGGGCGATGATGTCGGCGACCATGCCGCCGGCCAGATGGCTTGGAAAATGTTCGTCGCCGAACTGGTCGAAGGGCAGGACCGCAATCCTCGGCGGATCCTCGCGGGAGACGATCGGATCTGGTTGTGTCGGCGCATCCTTCGATGAGTTGCGTAGACGACTAACCAACTCCTCGGTTTCCGGGGCCGGGCCCACTCCCAGCTCACGGCGCAGCAATTCCGAGACGTGCATGTATTGACGCAGTGCATCGCTTCTCCTGCCCGCCGCAACATAGGCGGACATCAACCGCCGATGATTGTCTTCGCGCAGGGGGTCGATCGCGACGGCCGTGTCCTGATCGCCAGCAGTCATGCTCGCCTCGACCAGACGGGCGCCGATTGCCAACGCCTGATCTTCCAGTTCGGTACGGGTGGCTATCAGCCAGTCATCGAAGGCTTGTGATATCGGCGGCAGGCCCTCAAGCAGAGGCCCCTTGTAGGACTCGTAGGCGGACAGCAGAGCTTCCACCGCCGAGATGCCGTTGCACTGCCTCAGCTGCACCGCGTCACAGCTGAGAGGCGAGAAGCCAATCGACAAAGAGCCATCGCGATCAACGACAAGTGGTGAACCGTCGGCCAGTTTACGGTTCAGACCGTGCAGCAGTTGGCGAAGGCTGCTGCGGGATTGCTCGCCGGCACGGTCTGGCCAGATCAATTCAGCGATCCGCTCACGTGTCGCCGGTCGGCCCTGGTTAAGGGCGAGGTAGGCAATCAACGCGCACGCTCGCACCGGAAGTCCGACGACCGGCTCCGATCCAATCTCGAGAGTGAAACCACCGAGCAACGACAGGCAAGCAACTGCAGACGTGTTGCCGTCGGCGCCGTTGTTGGAACCGTCATTCATGTCGTCGACATGATCCTCCACAATTCCATCCATTCTGACGACAAACCCCTTCGTCCTTCAACTCCCTGATTTCGTTGAGACAAACGTGATGGTCTCGTGAAGGTTGCCGAAGCTGAACACCCTGATCAGGTCGGGCTTTGTGGCGACGTCGAAACACGGAGTAAGGAAACAACGATTCCTGCATCCCGACCACAGAGGTGGTGGCGATCATCGGGAAACCGCTACCCGGCAGTCGGCCGGCCCCCGTCTGGATCGGGATTGAAGGATATCAGGAGCCCGGGCGGCCGCTCCTGGGTCGCAGCGATGTCTCCGCCTCCTTTGTGCGAGCGCGGACCGGAAGCGATGGTGTCTCGGTGTATGCCTATCCGTTCCTGTTCGGGATCGGCGAGGGACCCTGGGCGCTTCCCCGAGGGATCGACGTGTTCCCGACACCCCCGCCAGAGTGAGCCCGTCGAGCCGAAGAGGAAAAGCTAAGGCTGCAGGAAATCGCCGAGCGGAGGCGTCAGCGCTGTGACTCCTGGATCAGCGACAGAATGCCCCCGACACCGGGTTCGGCAACGATGCGGGAGTGCGGCAGGGAGACGGTGACCCGGGTTCCGCGGCCGGGCATGCTGTCCACGATCAGTTAACCGTCATGGGCTTCGACGATCGCTTTGCAGATCGGCAGACCCAACCCGGTGCCCGCTTCTCCCCCCTGCATGGCGGTTTCGGTCCGTCCGAAGGGCAGCATCGCGATCTTGACCTCCTCCGGCGTCATGCCAGGTCCATTGTCCCAGACGGTGATCCCCAGCGCGTCGTCGGTCCTCTGATAGGTGACACCGATACGACGCCGGGCCGGCGTGTACTTGATCGCGTTGTTGAGCAGATTGATCAGCACCTGGCGGAGTTGCATCTCGTCGGCGAGGATCACCGGCAACGCCGTTGCGTCCGGCAGGGTGATCCCGATGGATTTCCGATCCGCGTTCGGACCAACAAGACTCAATGCCGACTCGAGCAGGGCCTGCAACTCGACAGTGCGCTCCGCCAGCGATTCCGGCCCGGCGCTGGCACGCCCGAGATCGAGCGCGCCGTTGACCAGGCCGAGCAGGTGCTGACCCGCCCAAACGATGTCATCCGCATAATCGCTGTACTTGTCGTTGAGCGGTCCGAAATGCTTGCCGGAGAGGATCTGACCGAAACCGATGACCGCGTTGAGTGGGGTGCGCATCTCATGGGCCAGGTTGGCGAACAGGCGCACGATCTGGTTGTGGGTGCTCGCGCGCACCTCAGCCTCGGCCAACGCCGCCCGGGCCGTGTCGACAGGGGCCAACGCGATCACGGTCGGCACTGCCGCGCCGGTACCGTCTGAAACTCGGACGAGGACCTCAATTGTACTGCCGTCAAACCGGGTCGCCTGACCGGCCCGCCATTCCTCCGGAGCGTCGGACGTCGAGGCGCTGACCGTGGGTACGGGCCCCGGCAACGCGACGATGTGGTCGAGCGCGGCGCCCGTCAGACTGTCGGGTGACGGAGCCCGCAGGAGATCCCGCACCGCGGCATTTGCGCCGACGATAAGATCCCCCTCGACCAGCAGCAGCGGCGCCGGCAGCGCTTCGATATCGACAAGGTGCGGCGCCTCTGCCATCGGGTCGGGGACCAATGTGGAGGTTTGCGTCACAGGCCGCGGGCTCCATCGAGATCCGCGCCCTCCAGGATGGCGCCCTCAAGTTTGGCGCCGTCGAGCGAGCAGGAGCGCAGCTTGGCGCCGGTCAGATCCGCGTCGCTCAGGTCGGCCCGCCGCAGATCGGCGTTGGTCAGGTTGAGCTCCCGCAGCTTGGCGCGCGACAGGTCGGCGCCGACGAACGACGCGCCGATGGCATTGCCGGGAATGGCACGGCCACGATCGGAGATCGAGAGGGGGGACAGGTCGGCGCCGACCAGCTTGGCGTCGTTGAGATAGGCATCGTTCAGGGTGCTGCCCCGCAGGTCCGATCCCTGGAGGTTGGCCTGGCGCAGATCTGTCCCGGTGAAATCGACCAGCGCCATCGAGGTTCACACGATGCTGGCGGCGAACAGGGTGGTCTGCCGAATGGCCGCCGCCGCCAGGCTTTTTCCGGTCCAGTTCATGCGCGGCAGCATCAGGCCGTCGAGCACCAACCGGTTGCCCTCCGCGGCGTTGGTGTCGACCCAGGTCCGATGGGCGGCCAGCATGGCATCGAAGTCGAGCCCGAGTTCCTCGGAGGTCTTCGGTTTGGTCGCGCGGTTGAAGGCGGGGTGCTCAAGCAAGGCATGGTCGGCGATCGCACCGGTCAGATCGGCCCCGGCGAAGTCGCAATCGTCGATATGCACGTCGGTCAGAATGGCGCCACGGAGGTCGGCATTCTCGACCCGGCAGCCGACCAGCGAAGCGCCCTCCAGGTTGGCGTTTCGGAACACCGCCGTGCGCATGTCGGTGCGCTGGAACGCGGCGTTCTTCATGTTGGCGCCGGTGAAATCGGCTTTGACGGCGAAGGACTGACCGATCTTCGCGGCCGAGAGGTCGACACCATGGGCCTGGACGCCCGACAGATCGGTAGCCTCGGTCTCTTCGTTCAGGCCGGTGAAGGTGCCCCGGCGCGCCCGGGCCAGGACCGCCTCGCGGATGTCGGCACCGGACAAGTTGGCACCGTTCATCGAGGCGCCGCGAAAACTCGCCCCCCGCAGATCGGAGCGCGTCAGATCGACGCCGAAGAAGCAGGCGAATTTCAGGATGCAACCTTCCATCCGGGCGTCGACCAGCGTCGAGCCCGTGAAATCGGCTTCCGACAGATCGCACCGCGCGAACTGCATGCCGTCGAGCTGCAGTTCCTTCAGCGTCGCGCGCCGGCCGCCGGGCAACCGTTTCATGTAGCGATCGTGGAGCTGAATCGCCGTACTCAACTCGCGGCGATCGGGCACACGAATTCCATCCAGCTCCGCGTGGTCCTCAGACAAATCCGCCGCTCCCAAGTGTCACGGACAGGAACGATAACGGTTCGAAACTTAAGGAACCGTTGTCAGCGGGCAGAAAAGTTGTTTTCGGTCCGCGCACTAGGGATAAGTGATTAATGCCATAAGCATTTTATGCGTCTTTTGGGCGAGAACGCCCGTTTGAATTCTGCGCCTAGGATGCATGCCGCCGAACGGCGCTTTTCCCGTCCGGACGTTCTGAGGCAGGTTTGCCAAGAAGGCTGTGGAGACAAGAACTCCGCCGATCCAAGGAGGAACGTCGTGAACGCCGTCACCGCCCTGCATGCGTTGTTCGCCGCCGAGATCGATGGCATCGATGTCTCATCACCGGTTCCGGACGCAGACTTCGCCGAGATCGAGGAGGCCTTCCGCCGGTTCTCGGTCCTTGTGTTCCGCGATCAGCGGATCGACGACACCCGGCAGATCGCATTCAGCGAACGCTTCGGGGCGCTCGAGACCACCAAGGTCGGCACGGCCGGTGCCGGTAGCAAGCTCATCACCCTGTCGAACATGGATCCGGCTGGCAATGTCGTTCCGCCGAGCGACAGACAGGTTCTGAACAACCGAGCCAACCGGCTTTGGCATGCCGACAGTTCGTTCAAGGCGGTGCCGGCCAAGGCCTCCATGCTGTCCGCCCGTGTGATTCCTTCCAAAGGCGGCGACACCGAGTTCATCAGCATGCGGGCGGTTTACGCGGGACTACTCCACCATCTGAAACAGGCCGCCAAAGGCAAGGTCGTTGTGCATGATTTCGCCTACTCGCGCGCCAAGATCGATCCTGATCTGGTGACCGAAGAGGAGCGTGCGGCTGTACCCCCGGTCCGACAGGCGATGGTGATCGATCACGGTCCGGATCTCGGTAGATCGCTTTATCTGGGCGCCCATGCCGCGCGGGTTGAAGGCATACCGGAAGACGAGGGCCGGGCCTTGATCGACGAACTGATGGCCTTCGCCACCCAAGAGCGCTTCGTCTACGCGCACAAATGGCGACCGCACGATCTGGTGCTCTGAGACAACCGGTCGGTCATTCACCGAGCCACGCCCTTCGAGAGTACAAGCGAGAAGCGGTTGATGGTGCGCACCACCATCGCCGGGGACTGCCCGACCCTCGCGACAACCGCCGCATGACCGTGACCGCCGACATTGAGGCCGACTATGTCATCGTCGGGGCCGGGACCGCGGGGTGCGTTCTCGCGAACCGCCTGAGTGCCGATCCTCGGGTCCGTGTCGTTCTCCTGGAAGCGGGAGGCAGCGACCGTCACCCGTACGTTCAGGCGCCAGTCGGTTTCCTGAAAACCATCGCGGACCCCAGATTCAACTGGTGTTTCTCGACCGCCCCCGGCACGGGTGTCGACGGCCGGGTGATTCCGTCCCCGCGCGGTCGGGTGCTCGGCGGGTCGAGCGCGATCAATGGGCATCTCTATGTGCGCGGTCAGGCGCGCGACTTCGACACCTGGGCGCAACTCGGGAATCGTGGTTGGGGCTATGAAGACGTATTGCCCTACTTTCGCCGGGCGGAGGATCGCTCGAGCGGTGGCGACGCCTACCACGGCATCGGCGGACCGCAGCACGTCTCCGACATCCACGAGCGCCATCCGATCTGTGAGGCTTTCATCGCCGGCGCGGAGAGCCTCGGCGTTCCGCGCAATGCCGACTACAACGGCGCGCGCCAGGAGGGCGTCGCCTATTACCAACGGACCATTCGCAACGGGGTGCGCCACAGTGCGGCTACCGGCTATTTACGACCGGTACAGGGGCGCCGGAATCTGGAGATTGTCACCGACGCCCACGTCGAGCGGCTGGTCTTTGACGGTCGCCGGGCGGTCGGCGTGCGGTACCGCCAACACGGGCAGGCGCTAGCCGCAGTCGCGGCGCGGGAGGTCATCCTGACGGCGGGTGCGATCGGCAGCCCGCATCTGATGCAGGTATCCGGCATCGGCGATCCGCAGCATCTGCACGACATTGGAGTCGGTGTGGTCCACCCCTTGCCGTCGGTCGGGCAGGGCTTCCAGGATCACTATGCGGTCCGGGTCGTTCATCGGGTGACCGGAACGGGCACCCTGAACGAGCGCGCCCGGGGACCGCGGTTGCTGTGGGAGATCGGCCGGTGGTTGGGAACCGGCAAAGGACTGCTCGCCTTCAGCCCCGCCCATGTCGGGGCCTTCATCCGGTCGTCCGAGGACCTCGACGAGCCCGACCTGCAGTTCGTGTTCACCCCGGCGAGCTATTCCGATGGTGTCATCGGCGCGCTCCAGCGCGAGCCGGGCATGACCATCGGCGTCTGGCAGATGCGCCCCCACAGCACCGGTTATGTCCGGGCGCGAACGCCGGACTCGGCGGATGATCCCGAGATCCAGCCGAACTACCTGGTCGATCCGGCCGACCAGCAGTCGATCGTTCAGGGCTTGCGCTGGTGTCGGACCCTGCTGTCGAGTGCGGCACTCGCTCCCTATCGCGGATCCGAGACCCTGCCCGGCAAGGATGTCCAGAGCGACGATGCCTTGCTCGCCTATGCCAAGGCCAAGGGGGCCACCGTCTACCACGCCGTCAGCACCTGCCGGATGGGGACCGACCCGGAGGCTGTGGTCGATCCGACTCTGAGCGTGCGCGGCGTCGACCGGCTGCGGGTGGTCGACGCCTCGGTCATGCCGACGATGGTGTCCGCGAACACGAATGCCGCCACGATGATGATCGCCGAAAAGGCGGCCGACCTGATTGCCCGGCCGGAACCCAGGCTCTGATGGGACAGAGGAACCCGAGCCCCGCCACCAAGAGTCTCACGCCTTCCGGTACATCGCGTGCTTACGGTTGCGGGTGAAAGGCCGGACCTCCGAGGCCCAGCGACCCTTTTCCACGGCCTCGGCCCAGGCGGCGGTCTCGGTCACACCGGGGTCGTCCAACTCATAGATCGCCGTATAGACCGGGTCTGGGGCCGGCACCGTCTTGGTCTCACCCGCGATCGCAATCTTGAACGGTTCCCCTTTTATGCGCGTGACTGACCGCACGCCGGGCACTTCAAGCAGAAAGGCGGCATGCTCTTCGTAGACCTCGTTGAACAGGTCTTCCTTGTCCGCGTCGACGTCCATCGAGGCGAAGAGCGCGTAGGCAGTGCTGATCGGCATTTCGGTCCTCATTCGAATTACTGCAGGGGCTTGGTTGTCCGAGGATATTCATCCTCGGCGGCCGAGACCGGTTTCCCAGCGGTCTTGACCACTTGTTGAGGCAGGGTGTTCAGCTTACTGAGATTGAGAACTGTGGGCACTTTCCGATGTACTCGAACCCCGCCACACTTTGGGCCCGGCTCGGTGAGTTCATCGACCAGTCGGAACGTAGTCTGCAGCGCTGAAGGGAGAGACCCATGGTCGAGGACCACTTCTTCAACACCGCGACACTCGAGGGCGGCATCCCGCGGGATCTTGCCGAGGGCATCAAGACCTCCATCTTCGCCGGTGATCAGGCGATGCTGTCGATCGTCCGCTTCGAGCCCGGCTCGGTCGGGGTCATCCACGATCACCCCGAAGAGCAATGGGGCATCTGCCTGTCCGGACATGGCATTCGCATTCAGGACGGCGCGCGGGTTCCCGTGAAGGCCGGCGACTTCTGGCTGACACCGGGCGGGATCTCCCACGGGATGGAAGCGGGCGATGACGGCATGGTCGTGATCGACGTGTTCGCGCCGCCGCGGGGGTCCTACAAGACCGCCGGCAGTGGCTTTGCGGCCGGCGACTAGGGCAAAGGATTGGGACTGGGTCGGATGAAACTCTATTTCGCCCCGAGAAGCCGCGCCGTGCGCACGGCCTGGCTGCTGTTCGAACTGGGCTGCGACTTCGAAATTGAGCGCTACAGCCTCGGCGACAAGGCGATGCGGTCGCCATCCTTCAAGGCGGTCAGCCCCAACGGTCGGGTCCCTGTCCTGGACGATGGCGAGGTCCGCATTACCGAGAGCACGGCCATCGCCCAATACCTGGTCGCCCGGTACGGGGAGGGGCGGTTCGCGCCGGACGTGTCGTCACCGGACTTTCCGGTCTATCTGCAGTGGCTGCACTACGGCGAAGGCATGATCATGGGGCCGGTGAACAATTACGTGGTCGAGACCCTGTTCCTGCCGCCCGAACGGCGATCAGAGGAGCATGCAGCGCGGGCCCTAAAGCTCATCGGGCGCGCCCTGGCGGCGGTCGACCAGCATATGACGGATCGCGCGTATCTGGCCGGTGAGTTCACGGCGGCCGACACGATCACGGGTCATGCCTGTCTGGCATGCGAGATCCTCGGCGTCGATCTCGGGGCGATGGCGAACCTCCAGGCCTATGTCGACTGGCTCAAGTCCCGGCCGGCGCTGCAGCGGGCGATGGCGCTCTAGTTCCGGTCAGGGCTGGCGCGGCGACAGGCGCCAGACCAGCTCCGCGCCGTCGTCCTCGACGTTGACGTCGATGAAAGCGCGGTGGGAGGCGATCGCGCCGCGCCAAAGGTCGGTCCAACAGGACAGCATGGCGTCCCGGTCCGCTCCGGACATGCCCCGCACCGCCCGCAGGCCGCCCTGGCGCAGCACCGCTGTAGCGCCGTCCTCACCCAAGGACAGGTCCGCGCTGTCGCCCATGCCGGCGAACAGCGTCGCCAGAAAGCCGACGGCATCGGCAACATCGCCATCCCGACAGCCGGTGGCGTCCGCCAGATGCTGATACTGCTGCAGTCCCGTCAGCCGGGCCGCCCGTTTGCCGATCTCAAGCGCGCGTTGGGAACCGATCACGCTGGTGAGCTCACGGATCCCGTTACGGCAGTATTCCAGCGCATAGTTGCGCGCGGCCTTGGCCAGGCGTTCCTCGTTCCAATGGGCATCGGGCGGGGTCGGCTGTTTCGCCGGATCGAACGGCGGGGGCGTCTCGTCCGGCGCGAACCGCAGCCGCTCCTCCGGGGTTAGATCATGGTCGTATTCCCGGAAATAGCCGCACAGGCCGAACTGGCCGGTCAGATCCTCGGAGACGCAGACATATCCGAGCCGCGGATTGCCCAGCGATACCCCGTTCTGCGCATACCAGCCCTTGAGGAATCCGCGGCTGGCCTCGACCGGAATGCCGCAGATCGCCGGGCCGTCGTACATCCAGCGCGGATAGCGGAAGCGGACCCAGGCTTTCCTGTCGGATTCCTCCATATATTCGACCCGCACCCCGCCAACGCCATTGGAGAGCACGTGGTATTTGGCGCAGGCCACGGCGTGGGGCAGCCCGTCGAGGCCCAGCTTCTGGAAGCTGGACAGGAACTTGTCCTCGTGCTGCCGGCGAAACAGCCCGAACATCCAGTCGCCGACGACCTCCCGTCCTTCCTCGGCCGAGACCATCAGCTGCAGGCCGAGGAAGTACTGGTGATGCAGGTGCGCCTGGGCGGCGATGGCGGCTAAGGGTTCTGTCATTCGCATTGGGCCTTTCCGTCGGTCCCGATGCTGGCCGGATCCGTCGGTCAGCCGAGCCGGTGCTTCAGGAGAACCGGAATGATGATGTCCTCCTCGTCTTCAAGATGTCGGGTCAACCCGGTGCCAAAGCCGATGAGCCAATCGGCGAATGCCTCGGTCCGGTAGGTGACATGTCTGTCGTCCCCGATCGCCGCGATAATCTCGTTCGCCTGGTCGGCGAAGCTGTGCAGGGAGGCGTCGAATGCTGTGTGATCCTGGTCCAGCAGAGTGAAACCGCGCTGCAGGGTCGGTTCCAGGCGCACCATCATAGGGAAATAGTGATGGTCCTCGACATGATGGTGGGTTTGCAGCTCGCCGAGTAGCAGGGCGCCCTGGCGGGAGAGCTGCTGGGCGAACGGGGCAGGGTCTAGCGCCTTCTGAGCGTGGTCTCTGGTGGCGCCTATGATCGCCTCGTTCAGCTGCCGAAACAGGGCATGGCGGTCCAACCAGTAGGCGACCAGATCGCTGAATCCAGGATGGGTGCGCCAGTCCGCCCTATCGGGGGCGTCCCGGAGGAGTGGGATGTCGGCGGGTAGTACCTGACGCGTGTGCAGAGCGTGCCGGGGTGCGTTGGTCATACAGTACTCTCCGGAGACGATTGCGCATCTTCAAGCCGTCTATCCATTTAATCCACAGGGCGGGGCCCTATATCGACCGGAACACACACGTCCCTGTCACGGATCGGCATTGTCCATGAACGTCGAGCGTCCACCGGTCGTCCACCTCTCCGAGCTCACGCTTTCCTATCCGTCGCCCGATGGGGACGTACCCGTGCTGAACGGGATCGATCTCGTGGTCCAGCCGGGTGAGATCGTTGCTGTGACCGGGCCGTCGGGGTCGGGGAAGTCGTCTCTGATCGCGGTGATCGGCGGGCTCGAGCCGGCGACGGGCGGGCAGGCGCATGTGCTCGGTCTCGACATGGCCGTGCAAGGCGAGCGGACGCGGACGCTGCTGCGCCGCCGCGACATCGGGATCGTGTTTCAGGCCTATCACCTGGTGCCGTCGATGACCGCCCTGCAGAACGCAGCCCTGCCGCTGACTCTGGCGGGGCGAGACGACGCGGAGGCGACGGCCGGCGAGATGCTGGAGCGGGTCGGGCTCGGCCACCGGCTCGGACACCGCCCGTCGGCGCTCTCCGGTGGCGAGCAGCAGCGTGTGGCCATCGCCCGCGCCTTCGTGGCCGCACCCCGGCTTGTGCTGGCCGACGAGCCGACCGGCAACCTCGATCAGCGCACGGGTGCGGTCGTGATCGAGACGATGTTCGAGCTCGCGCGAACCTCCGAGACCGCCCTGCTGCTGGTCACCCATGATCCCGCGCTGGCGGCCCAGTGCGACCGCACTCTGGTGATTGAGAATGGCCTTGTCGCCGCCTGATCTGGAGGCGGATGACGCCCCGGAGGTCCGCATGCGGATCCTGACCGGCCTGGTTCGGGCCGAGTTGGGCCACGGCATCCTGGGCCTCAGGCTGTTCATGACCTGTGTGGCGATCGCCAGCGCCATGCTGGGGCTGATCTGGCTGATGAGCAGCGGCCTGTCCCAGGCGATGCAGGACAACGCGCGCCGGATTCTCGGCGGCGATGTTGTCGTGACGGTTGTCAACGCGCCGCTGGACGGGGCGACGCGCGAGGCCCTCGGCCGGATCGGACAGGCCTCCGAAGTTGTCGAACTGCGCTCAACTGCGCGGACCGGACCGCCGGACGATCCAAGGCGGCTGACGGTGGAACTGAAGGCGGTCGACACGGCGTATCCGTTGTTCGGGACCGTCGACCTATCGAGCGGCGGGGACCTGCAGGCTGCCCTGACGGCGCGTGACGGCCTTCCAGGTGCGGTGGTCGAACCCGGTCTGCTCAGCAAGCTCAACCTCGAGGTGGGGGACGAGATCCGGATCGGGGAGGGCGCTTTTCAGATCCGTGACCAGCTGATCCGGGAGCCGGACCGACTGTCGGCCGGGACGTTTCTGGTAGGCCCACGGGTGCTGGTTCCCCTTGAGGCGCTTGCCGCGACGGGACTGACCGGCCAGGGATCGCTGGTGGAGTACCGAACCCGCCTGCGCTTCCCAGCGGATGTATCGGCGGTTCTTGCTCTGCAGAGCGTCGTCGCGGCCGAGCCTGCAAGGGGATGGGAGATCCAGAGTCCGGAGGAGGCTGCTGAGCGGGTGCGTGAGGTGACAAACCGAACGACCACCTTCCTGGGCGTGGCCGGTCTGGCGGCCTTCGCGGTCGGTCTGACCGGCGCATGGGCCGCGGTGGCCATGTGGATCGGCCGCCGCGGGCGGACCATCGCCCAGTATCGGCTGTCCGGTGCGACCACCTCGACCGTCGTTGCTTTGCATGCGGTTCTGGTGGCGATGGCGGGCGCGCTTGCCCTGGCGATCGGACTCGGCGTGGCGGTGCTGGGCGCGGTCGCGCTGTTGGAGATGGTAACGGAGCGCCTGCATCTGCTGTGGTCGCCCCAGGACATCGGACCGAGCGTGTTCCTTGTCGCCGTCACCCTGGCGCTCGGGCTGTGTGGCGCCCTGGTCGCGGGCCTGTCGGGTGTCGCAACGGTGCCGCCGCTCAAGGCGATGCGGGAGGAGGGGGCGGGGGCCGGCATGACGGCGCGTGACGGCGCGATTGCCGTGGCCTGCGTCGCCGCTGCCGTCGGCCTTGCGATCCTGGGACTGCCCAACCCGGCGATGGCAACGGTTGCTGCCATCGGTCTCGCTCTGGTCGCCGGGTTGCTGGCGCTGCTCGGTCGGATCCTGGCCCGCAACGCCCGCCATCTGCGCGGCGGACGGTTCATGGCATTGGCCATCAAGCAGGGTCTGACCGCGCCGCGGGCGGTCATGCTGCGCACACTGGCGCTTGGGATCGGCATCGCCGGGATCACGGGCGTCCTTGCGGTTCAGCAGTCGCTGCAGACCGCGCTCGAGACCCAGATCCCGGAAAAGGCGCCGGACGTGGTGCTGTTGGACGTCCAGGCCGCCCAGGTCGAGCGGATCCGCGCGGTGGTCGCCGACACGCCGGCGCTTGACGGCCTGCAGGCCACGCCCTTCATGCGCACCCGGATCCTGGCTGTGAACGGCGTCCCGGCCGAGCAGGCGCTGGTCAATCCGGACAAGGACTGGGTCATCGAGGGCGATCGCAGCTTTTCCTGGGCGGCAGAACCGACCGGCGCCGAGCTCGTGGCCGGGGAATGGTGGCCGGTCGACTATGACGGTCCGCCGTTGATCTCGGCTGAAGAAGACGTGATGCAGGCCTTCGACCTGAAACCCGGCGATGAGCTGACCTACAGCGTGCTGGGGCGCGTCTTCAACTCGCGGGTCGCCAACATCCGCAAGGAATACCACCGCACCATGCGGCCGGAGTTCCTGGTGGTCGCCAGTCCTCAGCCGTTCCGCGATGCGCCCCACGGTTGGATCGTGTCGCTTCAGGGACGCGACGCGACCAGCATCGATGCCTTCATGGTCGAGCTGAGAGGCTTTGCCCCCAATGTCACGGTGATCGACGTGCGCCGCCTGGTACGCGATGCGACGGACCTGGCCGAGGGGGCGATCCTGGGCACCCTGCTGATCGCCGCCGTTCTGCTGCTGGCGGGCGCCCTGTCGCTCGCCGCCACTGTCGCCGCTGATGTCGATGCCCGCCGGCGGGAAGCGGTCGCCCTATCTGTCGTCGGAGCGACCCGCCAGGAGATCGCGCTGGCCCGCCTGGCCGAGACGGCCGCCACCGGCCTGATCGCCGCGGTGGTCGGCGGCGGGGCGGGACTGCTGGCCAGCTGGGCGATCGCCGATCTGGCGCTGCGGGTCGATTGGGCGCCCGGGATCGTGGCCCTGGCACTGCCGCTCGGGCTCGGTGTGGTCACCTCGATCGCTGCCGGGCTGTCAGGCGGCCTCGGCGCGCTGCCGCGCGGGCGCGGCCAGCTGATGCGCCTGTTGGCGGGGTGAGGCGATCGCCGCCGCGGAACTGTCTTAGTCCTCGGCAATATCCTCCGCCCAGAGCTCCGGCCGCTCCTCGATAAAACGCGTCATCAGGGCGATGCAGTCGGGATCGTCGGCGACGATCACCTCGACACCGCGCTCGCGCAGGAAATCCTCGTTCCCCCCGAACGTGGTGTTCTCGGCGATCACCACACGCGGGATGCCGAACTGCACGATGGTGCCCGAACACATCATGCAGGGGCTGAGCGAGGTATAGAGCGTGGTGTCGCGGTAGGTCTTCTGCCGTCCCGCTTTCCTCAGCGCGTCCATCTCGCCGTGGGCGATCGGGTCGCCGTTCTGCACGCGCTGGTTCCGACCGCGGGCGACCTCGGTCTCGCCGCGTGCGAGCACCGATCCGATCGGGCAGCCGCCCTCGTCGAAACCGGCCTTTGCCTCCTCGTAGGTGATGCGCAGGAACCTGCGGTCGGTGTCGGTGAGCATCGTCGTCATCCTCCCAGAACCGGGCCGTCGAAGTACGGCAGTTGCTCGACACGCGGGCTCCAGTCGCCCGATGCCTGTAGGGCGTCCAGGTGATCCGCCACGTCTTCCAGACGGCAGAACCAGACGTCGCGCTCCGACCGGATCGAGTTCAGCCACGCCTCAACCTGCTGCCAGCGCGCCAGACGGCCCGTCAGGAACGGGTGGAGGATCGGCATGAAGAACCCGCCCGCCTCGTAGGCGGCCTCGAACTCTTCCCAGAATGCGGCGAGCCCGACGGACGGCGCTTTCACCGGCATCATGTAGCCGATCTCCTCGAAATGCGCGAAGGGCGGCCAGTCGTCGACACCCCAATGGGTCGGCATCTCCCACAGCGCCCCCTCAGCGGTGCGCATCTCATACGGGATGTCGTCGGCCATCAGCGAGGATTCGTAACGAAACCCGTGTTCGATCAGCAGATCCACGACGTCCTGGGTAACGTTGTAGACCGGCGCGCGGTAGCCGCGCGGGCGGCGGCCGGTCAGACGCTCGTGGACCTCCAGCGCCCGTTCGAACCAGGCGCGGTGACCGTCCTTGGTGACGATGGGATCTTCGTGGATGTAGCCGTGATGCCCGAACTCGTGACCCCCATCGAGGATCGCCTCGATCGCGTCAGGATAGCGTTCCATGCACCAGGCCGGGATGAAGAACGACTGCCGCATCTCCAGCCGGCGGTAGGTGTCGAGGATGCGGGGGATGGCGACCGTCGGCCCGTAGCGCCCCATGCTGATCGGATAGAGCCGGTCATGGGAGTCCTTCGGTCGCGCGATATGGATCAGGCTGTCGGCATCCATGTCGAAGGTGATGGCCACCGCGCATCGGGCACCGTTCGGCCAGGGGATGGGATTTCGGATCATGGGGTACCTCCTTCGCGTGCCGGCAGGAGGTGGGCGGACTCGGTCCGCCAACTCAGCGCGTAGTCCTTTCCGGGCTCGATGCCGAGCGTCTCAAGCGCGCGTTCCTGAACCTGTACCTTGAACTCGGTGCCATCGGATGCCTCCAGGAACAGCGTCACCACCGAACCGACGAACTCCTCGGAGATCAGCGAGCACCGGACGGACGGTCCGTCGGCCGGAGCGTCGGTTGGTGGCTCCGCGGCGATGGTCACCAGATCGGCGGCGATGACGAAGCTCGCAGGCGCGCCGCCACTGAGCACCGCACCCTCGCTTGGCACCTCGAAGACTCCGCAAGTGGTGCGCACCGTGACGGTCCGTTCCTGCACGGCCTCCACGGTTCCCGACAGGATGTTGTTGCGGCCGACGAACTCGGCGACGAACCGGTCGGCCGGGGCGCGGTAGATCTCGCGCGGACTGCCGACCTGCGCGACCTCGCCGTGGGACATGATCACCACCCGATCGGCCATGACGAAGGCCTCGGACTGGGAATGGGTGACATAGACGAAGGCGATGCCGAGCTCCTTCTGGAGCCGCGTGAGCACCGACTGCATCCGGATCACCAGGTGCGCGTCCAGGGCGGACAGCGGTTCATCCAGCAGCAGAAGCTTCGGTTCCGTGATCAGCGAGCGCGCCAGGGCGACCCGCTGGCGTTGTCCGCCCGAAAGCGTCTCCACATTGCGCTCGGCGAACTGGCCGATCTCCAGACGGTCGAGCCATTCCAGCGCGCGGTCACGGCGTTGCCCGGGGGTGACCCCGCGCATCTTCAGACCGAACTCCACGTTCTCGCGGGCGTTGAGGAAGGGAAACAGGGCCAGCGACTGCCACACCATCGACGTGTCGCGCTCGTACACGCAACGTCGTTCATCACCGTGCCGTCGATCCGGATCTCGCCCTCGCTCGGCGTCTCCAGCCCGGCAAGCATCCGCAGTGTCGTGGTCTTTCCGCACCCGGACGGGCCCATGATGGCGACAAACTCACCGGCATCGATCGTCAGGTCCATGCGCTTGGCGGCCACGAAGTCGTCGAAGCGTTTGACCACGCCATCGATCTCGACCAAAGCGCTCCCGGCCGACGTGTTCCCGACGAAAGCGCTCATAGGGCCCTCCGCGTAATCCGGGTGATGAAGAAGACCTGGGCCAGAACAACCAGGGTCATCGAGGTCAGGAACACCAGACTGCCGATCGCATTGACCTGCGGGTCGATGTTGCCCTGAACGATCTCCAGAATCAGGACGGGGATCGTCTTGTTCAGTCCGGAGACGAACCAGGCCACGGCGAACTCGTCGAAGGACACGGCGGCCGTCAGGCAGAGCGCCGACGCGATGGCCGGTTTGCAGAACGGCAGGATGACCTCTTTCATCGCCTGCCATTCGCTGGCGCCCAGGTTCCAGGCGGCGGCCTCCAGATTGGGGTCGATCTGGTTGAGGCGCAGCCGGATGATCGCCATGGCGAAGGGGGCCGTCAGCACCGTGTGGGCGATGATGATCGACCACAACTGGCCCGAGGCCCCGAACTTCGACAGCCACGCCAGCATGGCCAGCGCCATGATGATCAGCGGGATCGTCGGCGGCAGCAGCACGAGCGCCAGATACGGGCCCTTCCAGCGGAACCGGTAGCGATAGTCGGAATACGCCGTGCAGAAGCCGAGCGTCGTCGCCAGCACCGACGTGCAGAGCGAAACGATGATGCTGTTGCGCGCCGCCTGCAGACATCGGGATCGGCGAAGATCGTGTCGTACCAGTGGGTGGTGAACGACCCGAGCGGGATGGTCGGGAACCGGTCGGAGTTCAGCGAGAAGATGAAACTGAAGACGATCGGCGCGAACACGAACATGAACAGCGCCAGGACATAGGCGCGCAGCGCGATGCCTGTGAGGGTTCCCGCCTTCATCGGTCTGTTCTCATTGCTCTGGCCTCATCGGCTCGCCCTCTTCGAGTACGCGAAGGCCAGGGAGGCAAAGGCGACCGTCAGCAGGGTGACGATCATCATCACCACCACCACAGCGGCCCGCGGCCATTGCTGGCCGGACTTGGTGGTGTCGATGATCAGGATCGTCAGGGTCGGTGGCTTGGAGCCTCCGAGATAGTAGGGGCTGACGAAATCCCCGAACGACAGGATGAAGCAGAACAGGGCGGCGACAACCATGCCGGCCTTGGCCGCGGGCAGGATGACAGCCCAGATGATCCGCAGCGGCCGGCACCCGAGGTTCTGCGCCGCCTGAATCAGGTTTCGGTCGACACTCGCCAGCGAGATGGTCTGCAGAATGACGACAAGCGGCAGGGTCAGCGTCAGGTAGCCGACGATCGTGCCGATCGGCGTGTTCAGCATGGTGAAGGGTCCGGTGCCGATGAAGCCGAAGCCGGCATTGACCACACCGGATTCCGCCAGGATGACGTACCAGGAGAAGATGCGGACCAGGTAGCTGGTGAAGAACGGGATCACCAGCAGGAAGATCGCCCAGCGCCGCGCCGCCTCCGATACCCGGTAGGCCAGCGCATAGGACGCCGGAAAGGCGAGGACCGAGGCCAGCACGGTCGCCAGCAGCGCCAGTTCGAGGGTGTAAAAATAGCTGTCCCAGACGTAGTCGCGCGTCAGCATGCGCGACCAGTTCTTCAGCTCGAATGCCTCCACCATGCGGTAGTTGCGCACCAGGAAGAACGACATCGCGACCATGAAGACGAGCGGCCCGACGAAGAACAGCGCCTGCCAGACGATGATCGGCAGCCGCAAGGTCAGCGCAAAGACGTCGAAACGCCGTTTTGTCGGTTTGGTCTCCACCACCAGATCGTCCCCGGCGCCGGCGGTCAGCGCGGCGCCGGAGTTCCCGGTCGATCAGGCGTTCTTGTATTCGGACCAGAAATCGTTCCAGTCCTCCAGCGTCTGATTCTTGGGGATGTCGCGATAGTGGATCCGGCCCTCCTTGATCAGGGTGATCGGATCATTGGCCATCCCGTCCACCTGGCCGGTGCGTTGGGCTTCCTTCGGATCCACCTCGTTCAGCAGCTTGCGCCCGGCCTTGGTGATGCAGAATCCGGGATAGGCGGCCATCTGCGCCGACTTCACCTGACCCTCGGCGGACAGCATGTACTGAATGAAGGTCTTCACCAGATCGGCCTTCTTCGAGCCCTTGCCGATGCAGTAGCTCTCGGTCCACTGGATGCCGCCTTCCTTCGGCACCACCGAGGCGACCGGCGCCCCGTCCTTCTCGAGAACGCCGGTGATCCAGTCGCCGATGCCGCACATCGCCAGCATCTCGCCGTTCTTCAGGCTGTTGAACGTTCCGCCGTAGTCGAAATAGCCACCGACCTGCGGGCGCAGTGTCATCGTGGTTTTCTGGACGGCGTCCCACTGATCATCGCTCAGGTCCCAGAGGCCGGCGCCGTTGCCGTTGTAGAGGCTCATCATGCCGAGCGACGGCAGGTGCCAGTCGAAGTGACCGACCTTGCCGGTGACCTCCGGCTTCCAGAAGCACTTGTAGCTCTGGGCCTCCTCGGCCGAGATCGCCGTCGTGTTGTACAACACGCCCAGATGGCCGAAGCGCACCATCATCGAGTAGAGCGTGTCGCCCGACCAGTGGCCCGGGAACTTCGTGAAGTCGCCGTACAGCATGTCGTCGAACGGGTAGTCCGACGCGTCCAGCGGTTCGATATAGCCGGCGGCGTTGAGCTGCTGGACGAATTCCGCGTCCGAGAGGATTACGTCATAGGTGCCGGGCGGGGACTGGGCGATCAGCGCCAGCATGTTGTCACCGCCCGCGTAGTACTTCGGCACGAACTTGACGTTATGCCTCTCTTCGAACTCGCCGGCGCGCGCGGCATGAAGATCCTTGCGTGGTTCGACAACGGCTACCGGAACGTCTTCAACAAGGTTCGTCCGATCGTCACACCGGCGGACATGGACGGGTTGAAGATTCGGGTCATGGAAAGCCCGCTGATGGTGAACACGGTGAACGCCATGGGCGGCTCGGCGACTCCGATGTCCTACAGCGAGCTGTACACCGCGCTCGAGCAGGGCGTGCTGGACGGCGGCGAGAACGCCGCCGGCAACGTGCTGAACGACCGGTTCTACGAAGTGAGCAGCTACCTCTCGATGACCCAGCATTTACGCCCGCCGGGCATCGTCGCGGTCAGCATGGCGACCTGGAACGGTCTGACGGAGAAGCAGCAAATGGTGCTCACCGAGGAGGGCGCGCGGCTGCAGGACTTCGAGATCGCCCTCACGGCCGAGGTCGGCGCGGCGGCGCTGAAGGAGCTCAAGGCCAAGGGCATGAAGGTGAACGATGCCGACGTCGCTTCGTTCCGCGCTCGCATGGATCCGGTCTACGCCGACTTCAAGAAGAAGCACGGCGCCGATCTCCTGGAAGCCGTTCAGAACACCAAGTGACCTAGTGGTGCGATCCGAACGGATGAGTTCCATCCGTTCGGTGAATCGCCCCACCACGTAATTGAATATGTGGGCTGATTCACGAAACGTTTGGGTACCAAACGTTTCGATCAGACCACTAGCAAAAGAACCGCCGGGAGGCGGGCTCACTGCCCGCCTTCCTCCGGTCCATCCAAGGCGGCCAGAAAGGCCTTCTCTACCGCAGTGCATTCCCTGTTCTCGTTCTTCTTCCTTGCGGCGCTGGTTGCCCCGGTGGGTGTCGGCAGCGCCGCACTTTCTTTTCGGTTCTGTCGGGTGAGGAGAGCCTCATGCTCCAGCGACTTCTGATCACGGGCGCGAACGGGCGGCTGGGCGGTATCTGCCGCCAGCGACTTCAGCATCTTGCCAAGACGATCCGATTGACCGACCGGGACGGGTTGAGCGCGGCGGGGCCGAACGAGGAAATCGTCCATTGCGATCTGACCGACAAGGCGGCGGTCGAGAGACTTGTCGATGGATGCGACGGCGTTATTCACTTGGCCGGCCAGTCGGTCGAGGCCTCCTGGGAGGTCATCCGGCCGTCGAATATCGATGCGATGTTCTGTCTCTATGAAGCCGCGCGGAAGTCCTCGTCGACCCCGCGCATCGCCTTTGCCAGTTCTAACCATGCCACCGGTTTTCACCCGCAGACCGCGCGGCTCGACGCGGACTCGCCGACCCGGCCGGACGGGCTCTACGGGGTTTCGAAGGTGTTCGGCGAGGCGCTGGCGCGGATGTACTACGACAAGTTCGGCATCGAGACGGCCAGCATCCGCATCGGCTGGTGCTTTCCCGAGGCCACCAACCACAGGGCCCTCTGCTCCTGGCTGAGCTACAATGACCTCATGGCGCTGTTTGAGCGGATCTTCGCGGTGCCGCGCCTGGGATGCCCGATCATCTACGGGGCGTCCGACAACCCGGCGTCGTGGTGGGACAACAGCAAAGTCGCCTATCTCGGATGGCACCCCAAGGATTGCGCCGAGACGTTCCGGGCGAAGGTCGAAGCCGAGGTCGAACAGCCCGCCAGCGACGACCCGAGCGCGGTGTTCCAGGGCGGTGCCTTCTGTGCGGAAGGCATCCACGAAACCTGACAGCGCTTCGCTTCGGCGGCGCAATGGGGGACAGTGTCCGGCGCCCGTTCATCCGGAACGACGCACCTTCCGCATGCAAGCACACAGTTCCAGATTCAGAAATTCTCGGAGAACCTCATGAGCAAGCTTGGTTTTATCGGTCTCGGCATCATGGGCGCGCCGATGGCGGGCCACCTGATCGCTGCCGGCCATGACGTCTACCTGGCGACCCGCAGCGCGATCCCGGCGGCCCTGACTGATGCCGGCGGGCATGCCTGCGGGACGGCCAAAGAGGTGGCCGAGAACGCCGACACCATCTTCCTGATGGTGCCCGACACACCCCATGTCGAGGATGTCCTGTTCGGTGAGACCGGCGTGGCATCGGCGCTGACTGCGGGCAAGACCGTGGTCGACATGAGCTCGATCTCGCCCTTGGCGACCAATAAGTTTGCCAAGCGGATCAACGATCTGGGCTGCGACTATATCGACGCGCCGGTGTCCGGTGGTGAAGTCGGCGCGAAGGCGGCGAGCCTGACGATCATGTGCGGTGCGAGCGAGGCGGCCTTCGAAAGGATCAAGCCCCTGTTCGAGCTGATGGGCAAGAACATCACCCTGGTCGGCGGCAATGGCGACGGCCAGACCTGCAAGGTCGCGAACCAGATCATCTTCGCGTTGAACATCGAGGCGGTCGGCGAGGCCCTGCTGTTCGCCTCGAAGGCGGGGGCGGACCCCGCCAAGGTCCGCGAAGCGCTGATGGGCGGGTTCGCCTCGTCGAAGATCCTGGAGATCCATGGCGATCGCATGGTCAAGCGCACCTTCGATCCGGGCTTCCGCATCGAGCTGCATCAGAAGGACCTCAACCTGGCGCTCTCCAACGCGCGTGAGATGGGGGTCAGTCTCCCCAATACGGCGACCGCGCAGGAGCTGTTCAACGCCTGTTCCGCCCATGGCGGCGGGGCCTGGGATCACTCCGCCATGGTGCGGGCGCTCGAGATCCTGGCGAAACACGAGGTCGCTTAGCCGACCGGCACCGGACACGGGAGCCGACCGATGGCGCTGCCTGCCCGCCTGATCCGGATCGATCCCTCGGACAATGTCGCCGTCGTGGCCAATGACGGCGGCCTGCCCGAGGCGACAATCGTCGACGGCGTGACCCTCAGGAACCATGTGCCGCAGGCGCACAAGGTGGCCCTGACGGACCTCGCGTCGGGCGATCCGGTCCGCCGTTACGGGGTCGTCATCGGGCATGCGGCCGAGGACATTCCGGCCGGCGGCTGGGTGAACGAGGCCAACATCGAGATGCCGGCCCCGCCGGGGCTCGAAGGGCTGCCGACCTGTTCGCGGGCGGCCGCCGCGGTCGAGGCCTTGGAGGGGTATACGTTCCAGGGGTACCGCAATCCGGACGGCAGTGTCGGCACCCGGAACATCCTGGCCATCACCAACACCGTGCAGTGCGTCTCCGGCGTCGTCGATCATGCGGTCGCGCGGATCCGCACGGAGCTGATGCCCCGCTTCCCCGCGGTCGACGGGGTCGTCGCCCTCGACCACACCTACGGCTGTGGCGTGGCGATCGACGCACCGGGGGCGGCCGTTCCGATCCGCACCCTGCGCAACATCGCCCGCAATCCGAACTTCGCCGGATCGACCATGGTGGTCAGCCTCGGCTGCGAGAAGCTGCAGCCGTCCCGGCTGTTCCCGGAGTTCCTCGATCCTGCGTCGACCGGTGCTGGCGAGGCGGATGACCTCGCCGGCGTTGTGACTCTCCAGGATGAAAGCCATGTCGGGTTCGAGGCGATGATCACGTCGATCCTCGCGACGGCGGAGCGGCATCTGGAGAGGCTCAGCCGGCGTCGGCGGGAGACCTGCGCCGCCGGGGATCTGGTGGTCGGAGTGCAGTGCGGCGGCAGTGACGCGCTTTCCGGTGTCACCGCCAATCCCGCCCTCGGCTTCGCCGCCGACCTCATCGTGCGGGCCGGGGGCACCGTGATGTTCTCCGAGGTGACCGAGGTGCGCGACGGGATCGACCAGCTGACGGCGCGGGCGGCATCGCCCGAGATCGCCGAGAAGCTGATCCAAGAGATGGCCTGGTACGATCGCTATCTCGCGGGCGGCGAGGCGGATCGGAGCGCCAACACGACCCCTGGCAACAAGGCGGGCGGGCTTTCGAACATCGTCGAGAAGGCGATGGGATCGATCGTCAAGTCCGGCTCGATGCCGATCAATGGTGTGGTTTCGCCGGGTGAGCGTGCGACGCAGCGTGGGTTGCTGTTCACGGCAACCCCGGCCTCCGACTTCATCTGCGGCACGCTTCAACTCGCCGCCGGCATGAACGTTCATGTCTTCACCACCGGTCGCGGCACCCCGTACAGCCTGACCTCCGTTCCCGTGATCAAGGTTGCGACGCGCAGCGACCTGGCGCGACGCTGGCGCGATCTCATGGACATCGATGCCGGCCGCATCGTCTCGGCGGGCGAGACGACCGAAAGCATGGGCTGGGCGATGTTCGAGAAGATCCTGGCCGTTGCCAGCGGCGAAGCGACCTGCGCCGAGAAACTGGGGCTCAGCAACCAACTTGCCTTGTTCAATCCGGGGCCGGTCACCTAACGTTGTCGTCCGAAGACTCGCCGACGAACACCCCCACGCGAACGGGCGCACAACAATGACTGACACTGACTCCGATGGCTGGACGCCGTCGACACGTTACCCCGACCCCTCGGTCATCTCCCTCGACCCGCGCTTCGACAAGTACCGGCTTCCCTTGGCCGGCGTCGAACGCCTGGCGACCGGCTGCCGCTGGTCGGAAGGCCCCGTCTGGTTCGGCGACGCGCGCTGTCTGTTGTGGAGTGATATCCCGAACAACCGGATCCTGCGCTGGGACGAGGAAACCGGTGCCGTGTCGGCCTATCGGCAGCCGTCGAACTTCGCGAACGGCCAGACCCGCGACCGCCAGGGCCGGCTGATCACCTGCGAGCATGGGGGCCGGCGGGTTGTCCGGACGGAGTATGACGGGTCGATCACGGTGCTGATCGACAGTTTCGAGGGCAAACGGCTGTCGTCGCCGAACGACGTGGTCGTGAAGTCCGACGGCTCGATCTGGTTCACCGACCCGCCGTTCGGGATTCTCGGCAACTACGAAGGCCACAAGGCCGAGCCGGAGCTCGGCCAGAACGTCTACCGCCTGGACCCGGAGACGGGTGCTGCGACCATCGTCGCCGACGATGTTCTCGGGCCGAACGGGCTCGCGTTCTCGCCGGACGAGCGGGTGCTCTACATCGTCGAGTCCCGTGGCGTGCCGACCCGCAAGATCCTCGCCTACGACGTCGCGGATGACGGCGTGACCCTGCTCAACAAGCGGGTTCTGATCGATGCCGGCCGGGGGACGCCGGACGGGTTCCGCGTCGACATCGACGGCAATCTCTGGTGCGGCTGGGGCATGGGCGATGCGGAGTTGGACGGCGTGATGATCTTCACCTCCGAGGGTGAGCCGATCGGCCGGATCGTCCTGCCGGAACGCTGCGCCAATGTCTGTTTTGGCGGCCGCGCCAACAGCCGCCTGTTCATGGCGGCCAGCCATTCGCTCTATGCGCTCTACGTCAACGTGCCGGGTATGAAGGGCGGCTGACGGGGAACTCTGGGCAAGTCGTTGACCGGACGGATGACTGTGCTCTGATAGCCGCAACAACCAATCAACAAGCAGGGAGGCTCATCCATGAAAACCAAGATCGGTGCGCTGGCGGTTGCGCTGGCGCTGACCGCCGGTACGGCTGCCGCCAACGAATGCGGGACCGTCACCTTCTCCGATGTCGGCTGGACCGACATCACCGCCACCACCGCGGCCACCACCGAGGTGCTGAAGGCACTCGGCTACGAGACCGAGATCAAGGTCCTCTCCGTGCCGGTGACCTACACCTCCATGGCCAAGGGCGATGTCGACGTGTTCCTCGGCAACTGGATGCCGACCATGGAAGGGGACATCGCGCCGTACCGCGACGCCAAGACCGTCGACACCGTGCGCGAGAACCTGGAAGGCGCGAAGTACACCCTGGCGACCAACGCCGCCGGCGCCGCCCTCGGCATCAAGGACTTCGCCGACATCGCCAAGCACAGCGATGCCCTGGACGAGACGATCTACGGCATCGAGCCGGGCAATGACGGCAATCGCCTGATCATGGACATGATCGACAAGGACGCCTTCGGCCTGAAGGGCTTCGAGGTCAAGGAGAGCTCCGAGCAGGGCATGCTGGCCCAGGTGGCCCGGGCCTCCAAGCGGGACAAGCCGATCGTCTTTCTCGGCTGGGAGCCGCATCCGATGAACGCCAATTTCAAGCTGACCTACCTGACCGGCGGCGACGACTATTTCGGCCCGGATCTCGGCGGGGCGACGGTCTACACCAACACCCGCGCCGGCTATGTCGCCGCGTGCCCGAATGTCGGCAAGTTGCTGGGCAATCTGAAGTTCTCGCTCGCCATGGAGAACGAGATCATGGGCGCGATCCTCAATGACGGCACCGACCCGGACGAGGCGGCCAATGCGTGGATGAAGGCCAATTCTTCCATGGTCCTGAGCTGGCTCGACGGCGTGAAGACCAAGGATGGCGGTGACGCGACCGCCGCCGTGAAGGCCGCACTCGGGCTGTGACAATCTGAGCGGCGGGGAGGGCTTTCCCCGCCGCCCTTTCTGAAGGGGGCAGGCCATGGAGTGGCTCACCGACAACAAGATCCCTGTCGGCGACGCCGCCGGCACCCTGTTCGACTGGTTGCAGGACAATGGCGGCTGGTTCTTCGACGGCCTGGCGGAAGCCATGGAGTGGCTGATCGACGCGATCCTGCTGATCCTGCAATGGCCGCACCCGCTGATCGTCGTCGCCGCCTTTGCCGGGCTGACCTATGCCCTGCAACGCAGCTGGAAGACCACGGCGCTGATCGTCGTCGGCTTCCTCTTCATCCTGAACCAGGACTACTGGGAGGAGACGACGGAGTCGCTCACCCTGGTGCTGTCCGCCTGTGTGGTCTGCATGGCGGTCGGCGTGCCGATCGGCATCGCGGCGGCGCACCGGCCGAAGCTCTACCGGTTCCTGCGCCCGATCCTGGACCTGATGCAGACCCTGCCGACCTTCGTCTATCTGATCCCGGCGATCGTGTTCTTCGGCATCGGCATGGTGCCGGGGCTGATCGCCACGGTGATCTTCGTCGTACCGGCACCCATTCGCCTGACCCATCTCGGCGTGTCCTCCACGCCGACCCATCTGCTGGAGGCGGCGGAGGCGTTCGGCGCCACACCGACACAGAAGCTCCTCAAGGTCGAGCTGCCCTACGCCTTTCCGCAGATCATGGCCGGGCTGAACCAGACCATCATGCTGTCGCTGTCGATGGTGGTGATCGCCGCCCTGGTCGGTGCCGACGGGCTCGGCGTGCCGGTGGTGCGGGCGCTGAACCAGGTCAACACCTCGCTCGGGTTCGAGAGCGGCTTCATCATCGTCGTCGCGGCGATCATGCTCGACCGCATGCTGCGGGTCGGCAAGCAATGAGCGTCGCGGTCGATTTCCAGGCGGTCTCCATCGTCTTCGGCGACAAGCCCGAGGCCGCGCTGCCGTTGATGGACGCCGGGCAGAGCCGGGCCGAGATCCAGGAGGCGACCGGCCAGATCCTCGGCGTGCATGACTGCTCGATCACCGTCGGCGCCGGCGAGATCCTGGTCCTGATGGGCCTGTCCGGGTCCGGCAAGTCGACCCTGTTGCGCGCGGTCAACGCCCTGAACCCGGTGGTGCGTGGCCGGGTGATGGTCAACGATGGCAGCGGCATGGCCGACATCACCTCCGCCGCACCGGCCGATCTGCGGACGCTGCGCCAGAACCGGGTCGCCATGGTGTTCCAGCAGTTCGGCCTGCTGCCCTGGTGCACGGTGGCGGAGAATGTCGGCCTCGGCCTCGAACTGGCCGGGATGGCGAAGGCGCAGCGGGCGGAGAAGGTGGCGGCCCAGCTGGCCCTGGTGGGCCTCACCGACTGGGGCGACCGAAAGGTGAACGAACTCTCCGGCGGGATGCAGCAGCGGGTCGGCCTGGCCCGCGCCTTTGCGACCGAGGCGCCGATCCTGCTGATGGACGAGCCGTTCTCCGCCCTGGATCCGCTGATCCGCACCCGCCTGCAGGATGAGCTGCTAGAACTGCAGACCAACCTGAAGCGCACGATCATCTTCGTCAGCCACGACCTGGACGAGGCGTTCAAGCTCGGCGACCGGATCGCCATCATGGAGGGCGGGCGGATCGTCCAGTGCGGCTCGCCGCAGGAGATCTTCACCAATCCCGCCAACGACTACGTGGCGGACTTCGTCCTGCACATGAACCCGCTCGGCGTCCTGACCGCATCCGATGTCATGGTGCCGGCGGCGGGGGACCTGGCGGACGGGACGATCGCGCCGGGCGACTCCATCCAGGCCGTGATGCAGCACATCGTCGGCGACCCCCGACCGATCGGCGTGGTCGAGGACGGATCCCTGGTCGGCATGGTGACCAAGGACGCAATCCTGGCGCGGCTCGCCGGGTCCAGCGGATGATTTAGCTCGGCTTCATCTCCGCGCGGGGCAGTACGATGTTGAACCGCTCCCGGATCGCCGCGTCGACCGCGTCCGGCACATGGGTCGGGAAGCGGGTGGCCAGGATCTCCTTCTTCGCCGCGATCGCGCTCTCGACGAGATCCGGGCGGCCCTTCTCGACCCATTCCTTGGGGCTCGATCGGTCGCCGAGCCGCGGGTAGATGTACTCGGTCTCCATCATGCTGAGGGTCTGGCCGTGGCCGAGATAGTGGCCCGGGCCTCCCATGCAGACGTCCTTCACGGTCTCGAAGGCGAGGGTCTCGTCGCTGACCTCGATCCCACGCACGCAGCGCAGGCACGCCCCGATCATATCGTCGTCGATGATCAGGCTTTCGGGGCAGAAGCTCAGCAGCGAGGCGTGCATGCCAACGCTCTCTTAGATCAGGTTGAGGCCCGACAGCCCGGCCATCACATTGGAGATGCCGCGCTCATAGCCGGCCTGCATGTCCGGCGCCTTCGAATCCGACATGCCGCAAGCGGAGCCGCCGGGCAGGTCGTAGAACCGCGCCATCTGGCCGCAGGCGGCGGTCAGCAGGCCCTGCTCGGCCGATCCGCCCGACATGGCGCCGGTGCGCAGGTCCGAGACGAACGGCCAGGTGCCGAAGATCGCCGGATGGCCGGGCTTGATCGCGTTGACGTAGACGACCCCGGCCAGGCACTCCGCCACGGCCTGGGTCACCGCCCCCGCCAGCGGCGTCGGCGCGGTCGCGCCGGCCTGGCCCGCCGACAGCAGCAGGATCGGCATCCCACCCCGGATCAGGGTTTCCATCACCAGGCAGGACTCGGTCGCGAACTTCATCGGCGGCACGACGAAGCAGTTGGAGTTGGAGACGAAGGGGCGGGCGCGCCAGGCCTCCTCCGATCCCGCCACCATGTGCAGCATCTCCAGCCCCATCTCCGCCCGCTTGTAGTGGGTGAAGGAACTGCCGCCATGCTTCGAGGTTCCGGAGATCACCGCGTAGAGTGTGTTCAGGTCGAGATCGGTCGGGTCGGGGGTGTCCCGGCCGGCCAGGGCCAGCATGTCCTCGACCAGCGCGGGCGGAAACCGCAGCCTGCCGTCGTCGCCGAGGATCGCGCCGGCGGCCGTCATCGCCTCGATCCCGCTTTCCGGCGCGTCGGCGAGGCCGATCTCCTCGAGCATCCGCAGCGCGGTCTGATGGACCTTCTGGACCGCGGCGTCGGAGAGGGGGCGATAGTGTCCCCCTTCGAGCCCGGCCCGCACCGGGCGGATCGCCTCGGCAAGCGGGGCCGTCCTAAGGGCGCGCCTTGCCTCGCGGCCTCCGGGCCTGCGGCGGTCACCGGCGGGCTTCGACATCATCGGCTCGGCCATGGAGCGTTCTCCCTTGCTTCTTCTAGGCCCGGACTCGTTCGCCGGTTGGGTCGTAGAGGGGCTTCAGCGAGACGTCGGCGGCGACACGCGCACCTGCCACATCGATTTCGTATCGCGAGCGGAGCTGATCGGCCGGGCTCTCGCCATCCAGGCAGGGCACGTAGCCGAGACCGACGGCGCCGCCGAGATGGTGGCCGTAATTGCCCGAGGTGAGGTAGCCGACGATCTCGCCGTCGCGCACGATCGGCTCGTTTTGGAACAGCAGCGGCTCGGGATCGGTCAGCCTGAACTGCAGCAGGCGGCGCGACAGGCCCGCCTCGCGTTTGCGCATCACCGCGTCGCGGCCGATGAAGTCGGGCTTCTGCAGCGCGACCGCGAAACCGAGGCCGGCCTCCAGGACATGGTCCTCGTCGGTGATGTCATGGCCGAAGTGGCGAAAGGCCTTCTCGATCCGGCAACTGTCCAGCGTATGCAGCCCGCACAGCTTCAGCCCGTGGGCCGCGCCCGCGGCCTCCAGGGTCTCGAAGATGTGCGCCGCCTGGTCGCTGGAGACGTAGAGTTCCCAGCCCAGCTCGCCGACATAGGAGATGCGGTGTGCCCGGGCGAGGCCCATGCCGATCTCGACCTCGCGCGCGGTTCCGAAGGGATGGACGGCGTTGGAGAAGTCGCCGGGCGAGCAGGCGGCCAGCACGTCGCGCGACTTCGGCCCCATGAGGCACAGCACCGCCTCCGACGCGGTGACGTCGGTCACGACGACGAAGGCGTCCGGGTCGATGTTCCGGCGCATCCAGGCGAGATCGCGCTGCAGCGTGGCGCCGGGTGTGACCACCAGGAAGACGGTCTCGCTCAGCCGGGTCACGGTGACATCGGCCTCGATCCCGCCTTTGCGGTTGAGGAACTGGGTGTAGATGCAGCGCCCGACCGCGACCTCGATGTCGTTGCCGCAGATCCGGTTCAGCTGGAAGGCCGCGTCCCGGCCCTCGACCCGGATCTTGCCGAACGAGGTCATGTCGAACAGCCCGACCCCGCTGCGCACCGCCTGGTGCTCGGCGCGGCCATGCTCGAACCAGTTCTGGCGCTTCCAGCTGTAGCGGTAGACCGGCTCCTCGCCCGGAGGCGCGAACCAGTTCGCCCGCTCCCACCCGGCGGCCTCGCCGAAACAGGCGCCCCGGGCCCTGAGGTGCTCATGCAGCGGCGAGCGGCGGATGCCGCGCGCCGTCTCCGGCTGGCGGTAGGGAAAGTGGTCGGCGTAGAGCAGGCCGAGGGTCTCGCTGACCCGGGCGCGCAGGTAGGTGCGGTTGGCCTGGAAGGGCTGGGTGCGGCGGATGTCCACTTCCCAGAGATCGAAGGGTGGCTCGCCGTCGTTGAGCCATTGGGCGAGCGCCATCCCCGCACCCCCGGAGGAGACGATGCCGATGGAATTGTAGCCGCAGGCGACGTAGTAGCCCTTCAGCTCCGGCGCCTCGCCCAGGTAGTAGCGATCGTCGGGCGTGAAGCTCTCCGGTCCGTTGAAGAGGGTTCGGATGCCGGCCGTCGCCAGCAACGGCATCCGCTCGACCCCCATTTCCAGGATCGGCGCGAAGTGGTCGAGGTCCTCGGGCAGTTCGTCGAAGCAGAAGTCTTCCGGGATGCCGTTCATGCCCCAGGGCTTGGCCTTGGGCTCGAAGGCGCCGAGCATCATCTTGCCGGCGTCCTCCTTGTAGTAGGCGCATTCATCCGGCACCCGCAGGACCGGCACCCGACCCAGCCCCTCGACCGGCTCGGTGACGATGTAGAAGTGTTCGCAGGCGTGCAGCGGGATCTTCACCCCCGACATCGCCCCCAGCTCGCGGGCCCACATCCCGGCACAGTTGACCACGATGTCGCTGTCGATGCGGCCGGTCTCGCCGGTCTCGTCGTCGGCCCAGTCGACGCCGGTGACCCGGTCCCCGTCGCTATGGACGGCGGTGACCTTGACGCCTTCGCGGATTGTCACTCCCCCCTGGCGCGCCCCTTTGGCCAGCGCCAGGGCGATGTTGGCCGGATCGCACTGGCCGTCATGGGGCAGGTGGACCGCCGCGGTGACGTCGTCGACGGTGACGTGCGGGTACATGGCCTTGACCTCGGCCGCACTGACCTCGTTGACCTCGACGTCGAAGGCCCGGGCGAGGGCGGCCTGGCGCAGGACCTCTTCCTTGCGCTCCTCGGTCAGCGCCAGGGTCAGGGATCCGTTCTGGCGCATGCCGGTGGCGATGCCGGTCTCGGCCTCGAGCCGGACGTAGAGGTCGGCCGAATACTTAGCAAGCCGGGTCATGTTCTGGCTGCCGCGCAACTGGCCGACCAGCCCGGCGGCATGCCAGGTGGTGCCGCAGGTCAGCTGCTTGCGCTCCAGCAGGACGACATCGGTCCAGCCGAGCCTGGCCAGGTGGAAGGCGAGCGAGCAGCCGGACACGCCGCCGCCGATGATCACGGCGCGGGCCTTCGAGGGAAGGGTGGGCATGCCGGCTAGCCCCGCAGCCGCTCGTTGGCCGGGTCGTAGAGCGGCGTGTCCTCCTGGACCACCGCCCGGCGGCGCTGGCCGAAGATCTCGACGTCGACGGCGGTGCCCGGAACCACCAGGTCGGCGCGGATCATCGCCAGCGCGATCGACTTCTCGAGCCGGTGCCCCCACGCCCCGGACGTGGTCTCGCCGACCTTGTCGTCGCCGTGCCAGACCGTCGACATGTACGGGGCGTCGTAGCCGTTGGCCTCGACCACCAGGGTCGCGAAGCGCTTGTTCACCCCCTGCTGGCGCTGGCGCTCCAGCGCCGGCTTGCCGAGGAAGTCTTCCTTGTCCCACTTCACGAACCGGTCGAGGCCGCCCTCCAGGATCGTGTAGTCGGTCGAGAGGTCGCCCTTCCAGGCGCGGTAACCCTTCTCGATGCGCAGGCTGTTGAGGGCGTACATGCCGAACGGCTTCAGCCCGTGGCCCTGGCCCGCCTCCCAGAGGGCGGCATAGACCTCGGCGGTGTCGCCGATCCGGCTGTGCACCTCCCAGCCGAGCTCGCCGGCGAACGACACCCGGAACAGCATCACCTCGCAGCCGGCGATGCTGGATTCCTGCCAGCTCAGCCAGGGCAGCGACAGGTCCGCCTCGCAGACCGAGCCGAGGATTGCGCGGGAGTACGGGCCGGACAGGATCTGGCAGGACCAGTCCAGGGTCTGGTTGGTGATGCGGATCCCCGACTCCTCGGGCAGGTGACGCAGCAGCCAGTCCCGGTCGTGCCATTCCGCCGTCGCCGCCGTGATCAGCAGCAGCTTGTCCTCGTCGAGCCGGGCGATCGACATCTCGGTGACGATGCGCCCAGCCTCATCGGCGAAATAGGCGAGGCCGAGCCGCCCGACCCGCGGCACCACCCCGGTGATGATCGAGCGCAGCCAGTCGGCGGCCCCCGCACCCTCGACCAGGAAGCGGGAGAAGCCCGGCAGATCCAGGATGCCGGCCGCGTCGCGGACCGCCAGGCACTCCTCCTTGATACGCTGGAACCAGGGGCCGTCCCGGGTCCAGGTCTGGGTCGATTCCTCGGAGACGTCGTCGCCAGGCTCGGCGAACCAGACCGCCCGCTCCCAGCCGGCGAAGGTGCCGAACTGCGCGCCCTTGGACTTCAGGAAGTCGTGCACCGGGGACAGCCGCTTGTCGCGCCCGGCCGGCCATTCGTGGTGCGGGAAGTGCATGCCGTATTCGTGGCCGTACACCTCCATCGCCTTGGCGACGCAGTGGTCGTCGTCGATATAGCCGGTGAAGCGCCGCGGATCGCAGGACCACATGTCCCATTCGGTGGCCCCCTCGACGACCCATTCGGCCAGCACCTTGCCGGCCCCGCCGCCCTGGGCGATGCCGAAGGTGAAGACGCAGGCCTCGAAGGCGTCGGGTACGCCGGGCATCGGGCCGATCAGCGGGTTGCCGTCGGGCGTGTAGGGGATCGGCCCGTTGATCACCTTGTTGACCCCGGCGGTGCCGAGGATCGGCACCCGGGCCATGGCGTCGCTGACGTACCATTCCAGGCGGTCCAGATCGTCGGGATAGAGCTGGAAGGAGAAGTCCGCCGGCATCGGATCATCGTCGGTGATCCAGTGCGCCTTGCAGTTCCGCTCATACGGCCCGAGGTTGAGGCCGTGCTTCTCCTGGCGGAGGTAGTAGGAGCTGTCGACGTCGCGCAGCAGCGGCAGCTTGTGGCCGGTCTCGGCGGTCCATTTCTCCAGCTCGGGGATCTCGTCGGTCAGCAGGTACTGGTGCGACATCGAGACCGACGGCACGTCGCGGCCGAACCACGCGCCGACCTCTTTCGCCCGGTAGCCGGCGGCGTTGACGACATACTGGCAGCGGATCTCGCCCTTCTCGGTCTCAATGACCCATTCGCCGTTCTCCCGGCGGGCACCGGTGGCCGGGCAGAACCGCACGATGGTCGCCCCGTTGTCCCGCGCCCCCTTGACCAGGGCCTGGGTCAGCTGGGCCGGATCGATGTCGCCGTCATACGGGTCGTACAGCCCGCCGGCGAGGTCGTGGGTCTCGAGGAAGGGGTAGCGCGCCTTGAGGTCGCTGAGGCTCGCCATTTCGGTGTTCATGCCCTGGTAGCGGCCCATGCCGACGACCCGCTCGAACTCCTGCATCCGCTCCTTGGAGTGGGCGAGGCGGATCGAGCCGGTGACGTGGTAGTTCATCGGGTAGTCGACTGCTTCGGCGAGGCCGCGATACAGCTCAGCCGAATAGCGCTGCATGTTCATCACCGACCAGCTGGCCGAGAAGGTCGGGACGTTGCCGGCGGCGTGCCAGGTCGAGCCTGAGGTCAGCTCGTTCTTCTCCAGCAGAACGCAGTCGGTCCAGCCCTTCAGCGTCAGGTGGTAGAGGGCGGAGACGCCGACCACCCCGCCGCCGATGATCACCACCCGTGCCGTTGTCGGTACCTCAGCCATCCCTGTCTCCCTCGCTCTTGAGAGCGTCTGTCCCTGTTGTCAGTAAATCGGTGGGGCGATCGCCCAGATCACCACCGCGGGGTCTTCGCCCCGGTTGCGCCAGCGGAAAGGTTCGTCGCGGAACCGGAAACTGTCGCCGGGTTCGAGCGTGAACCACTGCCCGGCGATCTCGAGCTCCAGCACGCCGCTGACCACGTAGCCGGCTTCCTCGGTCTCGCGCTGGGAGGTCTCGGCGAGCGCCGCACCCGGCAGGAAGACCGAGCGCACCAGCTCGAAGCTGCCGCCGATATCCGGCGACAGCAGTTCCTCGACCAGGCCTTCCTCGTTGTTGCCGAGCGGCCGACGGGCGGCCGCGCGGACGATGATGCCGCGCTCCTCGTCCGGGGCGGCGTGGTTGGCGAAGAAAAAGCCGACCGGCAGGTTGAAGAAGGCCGCCATCTTGCGGAGATCGCGGATCGCCGGTTCGGAGACGCCGCGCTCGATCTGGGAAAGCCAGCCGACGGAGCGGCCGAGGGCGCTGGAGACTTCCTGCAGGGTCAGACCCCGGGAGCGGCGCAGCACCCGCAGGGTGGCGCCGATGGCGTCGGACCCGTCGGATCCGTCGGGCGTACCGGAATTGGGCCCATCCAAGGTCGCTGCCTGTCCCGCCGCCATACGACCTCCCAGCCATCGGCGATGAAATTCAAGGGTAAGATTTTCATATATCTGCGGATTGGACAATCGGATTTCACGAGGCCGATCTACCCAGGTTGGCGACGTGCGGCCCCATCGGCGGATCCGCTCGAGCGCGCCGACGACATAGTAGAATGGGATCCCAATCCGGGTAGGGGCGATGGGGACGGCGTCACAGCGGGTCTGAGCGATGGCGTCGGATGAACGCTTTCGACCCAGAGCGGTCACTCACTGGTTTCTCAGTCGGTTGTCTACTCGCGATGGTTTTCCTTATCGCTACTATTGGAACCCCCAACGCGGACCGGTAGACTCACACGCGAAGCGCGCAGGAATCAGCCACGGGGGAGGGAATGATCATGCTGGGCGCGCTCTGGCGGTTACTCATCGATCTGATCTCCGGCGTTCCTTCTCCCGAAGGCCCAACCCCGTCATTGAAAGAGATCCTGTCGGCTGGGTGGAAGTGGTTCATCGACGCCATCGCGGGTGTGCCGGCGCGGGACCTCCAGTCACCCTTGGGTGGGGTTGAGCTTAAAGCGGCGGAAAAGGAGCAAGGAAGCGACCAGGGGTCAACGGGCGTTTCCGGCGACCGGCCCATTACCAACGCGGCACAGGATCGGTTCGGGATCACGGATTTCGCGAATACTATTGCCGACGGTCTTGCCGGCATGCGTGAGCCTCACGGCATCGTCGTCGGGCTGGAGGGGCGATGGGGGATTGGAAAGAGCGGTGTCGTCAATCTCGTCAGACAGAGGCTCTCAGAGACAGCCGGCGACGTTCAGGTCGTCATCTTCAATCCGTGGTGGTTCACCAGTGCCAATGACCTGACCGCGGTCTTCTTCGGCGAGATCGCAGCGGCTTTGGGCGGATCGTTTTCTGGGACGTTGAAATCCAGTCTGCGGGCGCTCGGCCTAAGGCTTGGACGTCATTCGGGTTTTATGGGTGGTCTCGTCGATCTCGCGACAACGGGCGTTCCGCATGGGTTATCCCGGAGCGCTATTGAGTCGGTCGCGGGCCTCGCCCATGCGGATCGATCGGTGACCGAAGAGCACGAAGCGCTGGCGGCGGCGCTCGCTAACCAGCGTCGCCGAGTCCTGGTTATCATCGACGACCTCGATCGGATACCGGCGTCTCAGGCGCTCGAGATGATTAAGCTGGTGAAGGCCGCCGGCCAGCTCCCCAACGTCATGTACTTGATGGTCTACGATCGGGAGATCGTCGATCGTGCTTTGACGAAGCTGTCGCCTGAAGAAGGACCAGAGTACCTAGAGAAGATCGTTCAGGTCAGCTTCTCGGAGCCGCCCGCAAACCGCGAGGATCTGAGGGGTTGGCTGTTCGAGGGGCTGGGCCGTGTCTTCGGTGTCGCAGAAACGGGCCCGGAAAACCACTTCCCCAACCTCTACTACTCGCTCGTCGATCCCTGCCTTAGGTCGCCACGCGACGTTGTTCGACTGTTAAATGCCGTATCCATTACCTGGCCGGCGATCGCCAAGGCCGCAAATTCGGCCGACCTACTGGCGCTTGAGGCACTGAGGCTCTTCAAACCGTCGGTTCATTCAGCGATCCAGACGTACAGCGACGTCGTTCTGAGGGGCGTGATAGATGGGCTCATCCCCATGGACTACAAGGCCGAGGACCTCGACAGGATCCTCTTGTCCGGTGTGCCAAACAACGAAATGTCGGAATTGAGGGACGGCCTATCGCGCCTCTTCCCTATGCTCTCGCGGCAATGGGCGGGCCGCACAATTGGGAGCGGGGAAGAGGATGAGTGGCGTCGCCACCGCCGGGTCTGCAGCGAAACGTGTTTTGACATGTATTTCCGCCTGTCGGCTTCGGACCGGGGGGGCGTTCTCGAGCAGGTGGCTGAAATTCTCGACATAGAGACAGGTCCAGAATTGCTCGTCGACGTTTTCCGGAAAGCGGCACAGACGACACGTCCTTCCGACGGGACGATGGCCGCCGTTCTACTGGAGGAGTTGCGGGCGCAAGCCGGCGAGGTGGAGCAGGCCCGGGTCGTCCAGATCCTCACCTCTCTCTTCGAAGTCGCAGACGACTTAATAGTGGCCAAGGATGAAAGCTGGGATCTCTTCCCGCTCGACAACGGGCGCCGTCTTCATTGGCTGATAGACGCGCTTGTCCGGGACAAATACCAAGACGATGAAGCGCTGCGGGATGAGATCCTCGAGACGGCACTTTCTCGGTCGGCGCTCGGGTGGGCAGCCGAACTGGTTACGCGTTGCGTAAAGCAGCATGACCCGGAGGAGAAAGATAGAGATGTGCGTCTTGTGTCGGCTGAGTGTGCGACGTCTGCGTGCCCAAACGCTCGCCCGGCTCGACGAAGCGGCGGAGGATGGAGAACTGCTGACCGTTCCAAACACTGTCGGAACGCTGGCTCAATGGATGTACTTGGGTGGAGACGAACGCGACCAGGTCGCACGAGATTGGGTCGATAGGCAGGTGCGGGACCTCAGCAGTCTTGCCGAGATCGCGGATAAGTTAGTACGCCGTGTTCGAACGGAACGAGGAGGGGACCGGGTGGCAGTAGTGCGGGAGATCGTCAAGCCGGACAGCGTCTCGTGGATAGTCAATCCCGACGAGTTCCTCGCCCGAGTGCATTCGGCCCTCGCTGAACTCCCGGAGGACGACGAAGAGAGCCGTCCTCGCCTGCAGCGCTTCCGCGATGCCTGGGACGAGGGACAAAAGGACCGCTGGTAATGACCGTTGTCCACCCAACGCGGCCATCCGGCCCGCTAACCAGCGACCGGAACCTGCGTCACGTGCTTGACCCGGCGTAGCGCAAAGATCGTGGCCGTGCCTGCAACGCTCTCGTGCTCCAGGACGCGTCTCATCAGAATCTCCTCGAGATCCGCCATGTCCTTCACCAGCAGATGGATCAGGTAGTCCCACTCGCCGGACACCGAGTAGACCTCGACGATCGCGGGTTCCAGATCCATGGACCTTTGGAAGTCCTGGCGGGATCTGGCGTCCTGGGATTTCATGCGCACCTGGCAGAAGGCGTCCATCGGGCGGCCGATGGCACTGGGCGTCACCAGCCGGACCAGGGGGCCCAGAACCCCCGCCTGCTCGAGGCGTTTGACGCGGCGCCAGCACGTCGCGGGAGAGGAATTCACCGCCTCCGCGATATCGGCCATGCTGCGGGACGCATCGCGCTGAAGTTCAGAGACGATTCGTTCATCAAGCGGGGTTAATGATGCATAATTCATCACTAGTTCTAATTTTCTGAAAGAATTTGATCAAGAATACCGGCAACAAGGGCAAAATTGAAGCCACGCTTTCTCGGAATCGGCCCAAACTCTTTGAGTCCCTTCAGGCTCGCGTGAGCGCAGTGCGGAGGCGTGGCATGACAGTTCAGACTCCGACTCTTCAAGAATACAAACTGAACGATCGGTACACACGCGCCGAGGGCCGGGTGTTCCTGACCGGAACCCAGGCCATCGTCCGCATGGCTCTGGACCAGGCGCGCCGGGACCGGGCGCGCGGGTTGAACACCCGCGGGTACATCTCCGGGTATCGGGGGTCACCGGTCGGCGGCGTCGACCTAGAGGTGACGCGAAACCGAACAGTCGTCGAGGACGCCGGCATCGCGTTCCTGCCGGCCGTCAACGAGGAGTTCGGCGCCACCCAGATGATCGGCACGCAGCAGGTCGAGACCGACCCGGACAAGACCTGCGACGCGGTGTTCGGCCTCTGGTACGGCAAAGGACCCGGGGTCGACCGGGCGTCCGACGCCCTGAAGCACGGCAACGCCTATGGCGCCTCGCCCCGGGGCGGGGTTCTGGTCGTCGCCGGGGACGACCATGGCTGCGTGTCGTCCTCCATGCCGCACCAGTCCGATGTGGCCTTCATGAACTTCTTCATGCCGACCCTCAATCCGGCGAACGTGGCCGAGTTCCTGCCGTTCGCCGAGTGGGGCTATGCGCTCTCCCGGTTCTCCGGCATGTGGGTCGGCTTCAAGGCGATCTCGGAAACGGTTGAGTCCGGCATGTCGTTCGACCTGCCGGCGGACCGCGCCTTCGTCGAGCCCGATTTCACGCCACCGGAATCCGGCTTGCACTACCGCTGGCCCGATCTGTCCGGGCCGCAGATCGAAGAACGCATGGAGGCGAAGAAGAACGCCGTCATGGCCTTTGCCCGGGCCAACCCGATCGACCGGGCGGAGTGGGATCACGCGGACGCGCGGTTCGGCATCGTGACCACCGGCAAGGCGCATCTGGATGTCCTCGAGGCCTTGCGCCTTCTCGGCATCGACGAAGCCCGGGCCCGGGAGATTGGTCTCAACATCTACAAGGTCGGCATGGTCTGGCCGCTGGAGCATGTCGGCGCCCTGCAGTTCGCCTGCGGCAAGCAGGAGCTGCTGGTGATCGAGGAGAAGCGCGGCATCATCGAAAGCCAGCTCAAGGAGTATTTCTACGACTTCCCGGGCCAGAAACCCGAGCGCATGGTCGGCAAGCGCGACGAGCATGGCATTCGGCTGGTGCCCTGGGCGCGGGAGCTTGGGGCGGTGATGCTGGCCGAGATCATCGCGCGGCGCCTGGACCTGAACATCGAGGGTCTGGATCTCGAGCGACAGGCACGCGCGGTGGTGCCCGCACCCCGGCCGATCGAGGTTCCAGGGGCGACCCGCACGCCGTATTTCTGTTCCGGCTGCCCGCACAATTCCTCGACCAAGGTGCCCGAGGGCAGCGAGGCGCTGGCCGGCATCGGCTGCCATTTCATGGCCAGCTGGATGAACCGGAACACGACGTCGTTGATCCAGATGGGCGGCGAGGGCGTCAATTGGGTCGCGCGCTCCAAGTTCAATGGCAACAGGCACATCTTCCAGAACCTCGGCGAGGGGACCTACTACCACTCGGGCAGTCTGGCGGTCCGCCAGGCGATCGCCGCCGGGACCAACATCACCTTCAAGATCCTGTTCAACGACGCGGTTGCGATGACCGGCGGCCAGGTCGTGGACGGCCCGATCTCGGTTCAGGCCATCGCCGCGACGATGGTGGCCGAGGGGGCGCGCAAGGTCGTGGTCGTCTCCGACCAGCCGGAGACTTTCAGCCCGTCGGAGTTCCCATCGGGCGTCCCGATCGAGCATCGACGTGAGTTGGACCGCCTTCAGCGCGAGCTTCGCGAAATCCCGGGCACCACCGTCCTGATCTACCAGCAGACCTGCGCGACCGAGAAACGCCGCCTGCGCAAGCGTGGGCTGATGGACGATCCCAAGAAGTTCGCGGTGATCAATCCGCTGGTCTGCGAAGGCTGCGGCGACTGTTCGGTGGAATCGAACTGCCTCAGCGTCGAGCCGCTGGAGACCGAGTTCGGGCGCAAGCGCAAGATCAACGTCAACTCCTGCAACAAGGATTTCGCCTGTGTGAACGGGTTCTGCCCGAGCTTCGTAACGGTTGAAGGCGGCACACTGAAGAAGGAGGGTGCCGCCGACCGGAAGGAGCGGCTGGAGGACCTCAGGAAGGCGCTTCCCGCCCCGGACATGCCGAGTCTCGACACGCCCTGGGACATCCTGGTGACCGGCGTCGGCGGAACCGGTGTGGTTACTGTCGGACAGTTGATTGCGATGGCGGCGAACCTGGAGGGCAAAGGCGCCAGCGTGCTCGACTTCATGGGGTTCGCCCAGAAGTTCGGCCCGGTCCTGAGCTACATCCGGATGTCCAGGACCGAAACCGAGGTCAACCAGACCAAGATCGAACCGAGTTCGGCGCATGCGCTCATCGGCTGCGATCTGGTGGTCAGCACGTCGCCCAAGGCCAGCGTGACCTATCGGGCGGGCGAGACCCGGGCCGTCGTTAACACGGCGGCCATGCCGACCGGCGATCTGGTCCAGAACCGCGACGCGGATCTGAACATCCAGGCCCGGATCGAGGCGCTGGCCGGGACCGTCGACCGGCAAACGCTGCGGTTGCTGGACGCCAACGCGATGGCGGAAGCGCTGGTCGGCGATACGGTGTTCGCCAACGTGATGATGCTGGGTGCCGCCTGGCAGGCGGGTCTCGTGCCGCTGAGCGAAGCGTCCCTGATGCGCGCCATCGAGCTGAACGGCGTGAAGCCGGATCTGAACAAGGACGCCTTCAACTGGGGTCGGGCGATCGCCCATGCACCGGATGTTGTGGAACGGATCGCCGACCTGCCCGCCGCCCCGCTGCGGACGATTGACGCCCAGATCGACGCGCGTGCCGACTTCCTGACCGACTACCAGAACGCGGCCTATGCCGCGGCGTATCGCGCCGAGATCGGCACAGTCAGAGAGGCGGAGATCAAGGCGACGGGGGCCATCGGGTCGTTCACCGAGGCCGCGGCCCGGGGGCTGTTCAAGGTCATGGCCTACAAGGACGAGTACGAAGTCGCCCGCCAGCACAGTCAGACAGGGTTCTACGAGGGCCTGAAAGAGCGTTTCGACGGCGACTTCAAGGTGGTTCATCACCTGGCCCCACCGCTGTTGCCGTCGAAGCTCGAAGCCCGCGGCCGCCCCTCGAAACGAGCCTTCGGTTGGGGGATCCGCCCGGCCTTCCATCTGCTGGCGCGCATGAAAGGCCTGCGCGGAACGCCGATCGACCCCTTCGGCCACACCGCCGAGCGCCAGATGGAGCGGGCCCTGATCGGCGAGTACAAGGACCTGTTGGCGCGGCTGAGGTCCGGCCTGACCAACAGCAACCGCGATGAAGCCGCCCGCATCGCCCGATTGATCATGGCGGTGCGCGGCTACGGCCCGGTCAAGGAACAGGCCGTCGAGACAACGCGGGCCGAGATCGAGGCGGCCCTGAAGACCTACGCAGCCTGATTGATCCCTTCCGGCTCTACCCGCGAGCACGAACCCAGAAGCGATACATCGTGCCGAAGAAGCCCGGATTCTCCTGCTCGAAAACGGACCAGTTGGAGAAATCAACACCGTCCGGATCGTTGGGGAACCGCTCTAGGAACCGCCTTCGCCCGCTACTCGACAGCTCGAAGCCGAGAAACTCCAAGCCGAGGCCGTCAATCGTCGAAGCGAGACGCTCAACGGTGAAACGATGCTCTTGTACGTGAAACAGGAGGTCGCGGCAGGTCGACAAGGCGTAGAAGTCCGGCGAGATCAGCAAAGCCCGCGTTTCGGGCTGCGGCCCCATGTCCATCAGCCGCCGGCGCGCCTCCCAATTCCGTCCGCGCCGTCAGGCAGGTCCCAGGTTTCGATCAGGTTCTGGGCGCGCACCACCGGTTGGCGGGCGATCTCACTGTAGAGACCGATCTGCATCACACCGCCCGGTTTCAACAGATCGCGCAAGGCCCGCCATCCCGCCACCGGGTCGGCCATATGGTGCAGGACGCCGACGGCTTCTATGAGGTCGAACCGTTCCGCGCGCCCGGCCATCGACAGAATATCCGCCTGAGCGAACCGCACAGAGGTCACGCCGAGGGACCGGCGCATCCGTTCCGCATACCCAAGACTGGCGCGGCTCAGATCCACTGCCAGGATACGCGCGTCGGCGAAACGCCCGGCAGCGGACAAGGCCTGCTGACCCGTCCCGCATCCGGCAATCAAGATGTCGGGACGGGGCGAAAGCGACGCGAAGTCGTCGCCGCGGCTCGGGAACCGTCGGGTCAGCGCCGTCCGTAGCGGCTGTGGATGGGACGGCGGCAACCGAAGCCATCGGGGATACGGGTTTTCCTCGTACTGATCGCGGACAGACTGCGAAATCTGATCTTCGATCGCCGTGATTGCGGGAATGTCAGCCGCTATGGCGCGTTCCTGTTCCGCCGTCTCGACATAGCGCTCGCGGAAATCCCGGACCAGAGGATCGTCGATCCGGTCCGCCATGTCGTGGTGCCCGTAACACGCCAGAACCAAGGCATCCAGGCGGCTGATCGGCCGATTGCGCAAGCGGACCGGCAGTTCCGCGAGGTCTGTTCTCTCCTGTTCGGTCTCGACGAAGACGAACTCGTTTATCTGGCACTGTTCGGCCAACGCGAGGACCCAGGGGTCGAGGGTCGGAGGAGATGTTTCGGCGACCGGTTCCGTCTGCGCGAGCATGCGAAGCAACGCCGCCCGGATACTGGTCAACGCGATTTCGATGCTTGGATCGGGGATAACCGAAAGCCCCATGATCAGACGCAGGGGTTCAAGGTTGAGGGCTTTCGGCCAGCCCGTGTGTGCGATCTCCCGGGCCAACTCGTCCACTGAACGTGTCGTCAGGCGATCGACCGCTTCCGCGAGGTCTTTGTCTTGGCGGAGCAGCGCGACAAGCGGGCCAATCAGCCGATAAGCCTCGACATCGCCGCGCACCATGCAGTGGGTGAGGTCGCGGAGACCGCCTGGGCTTGCTCGATCCGGCGACAGACTGACACCCGCGCCAGCCATGGCCAGCCAGCTCTCTTCCGAGCCAGGCTCCAGCCTCACAACCCACCGATGGATCTTGAACGCGCGGTTCGGATCTCCTCGATTGAGGGTGTGGACGCCAAGCTGACGCAACAACGGCGTCTCTCCCGGCGAGACAACCAACGCACGGCGCAACCAGGTCTCCGCGTCCGTCTGGTTGCCTGAATCGGCGGCCAGAACAGCCTGGTTGCGCATCGCGATCAGATGAAGCGGGTCACCGCGAAGGACGTTGTCGAAGCAGACTTTCGCGCGATCTGAGTCCCCCGTCGCCAGCGCTGCCGTTCCCAGAGCCAGCAAGACTCCCGGGTTCGCGGGTTCGATCGCCAAAGCGCGACCGTGATTGCGTTCTGCCGCCGCGAAGTCCTGTGATCGATGCATGACCCCGCCAAGGATCGTCCAGGCGGGGACTCGCGGTTCGATCAGCAGAACTCTCTGGTAGGCTTTACGGGCAAGGCCAAGATCGCCCGCACGATCGGCAATCGAGGCCATGGTGTTGTGAAACACCAGCTCCTGTGGTGCGGCGCGCACCGCGTCGGCCGCATGGCGCGCCGCCTCTTCCAGACGGCCCTGATCGCGAAGGATCTGCGCCAGGCGGTCGATCGGATGCGGATTTCCATCTGTCAGGCCGATGATCGCGCGAAAACCCTGTTCCGCCTCGGTGAACCTGCCGGCGGATTGGTCCGCGTCTGCCTGACGCCAGAGCGCCACGATCCTTTGATCCACCGGGTTTCCCTCTTAGGCGGTCCGAGCCGGAAAGATGGCCGCCTTCGCGCCTTGGCACAACAGGGGGCACCCTGGCGAATGTGCGGACCGGACACTCAGATCTGACGCGATCCGCTCAGCCCGGTGTGCGCTCGGCCCAGCCGGCGAAGATCCGCTCGAGTGCTACGACGACGTAGTAGAGCAGGATCCCCATCAGGGCGAGGGCGATCAGGACGGCGAACATCAGCGGGTAGTCGGCGCTGATCTTGCCGCTGTCGAACAGGTGGCCGAGGCCGCGGCCGTGCGGTTCGACGATCTCCATCAGGTTGGTGCCGATGAAGGCCAGCGTCACGGCGACCTTCAGCGCCCCGAAGAACTCGGGCAGCGTCTTGGGCAGCGCGATCTTCCAGAAGATGGTGAACCGCGACGCGCCGAGCGAGGCCAGGATATCGCGATACTCGGGCTCCAGGGTCGACAGGCCGATCGAGACCGACACGGCGATCGGAAAGAACGAGATCAGGAAGGCGATCAGGATCGTGTTCATGTCGTGCTGGCCGACGAACAGCAGCGCGATGATCGGCACCACGGTCGCCTTCGGGATCGCGTTGAAGCCGACCAGCAGGGGATAGAGCCCGTCGCGCATGGTCCGCGACAGCCCCATGATCATGCCGAGGAACACCCCGGCGACCACCGCCAGAACCAGCCCGGCGACCGTGCGCCACAAGGTGTCCCAGCCGTATTCCAGGAACAGCCAGCGGAATTTCCAGAACGCCGGCCAGAGGTCGCTGGGCGAGGCCATCTTGTAGTTCGGCCAGCCGTTGGCCCAGACCAGCAACTCCCAGAGCAGGCCGAAGATGATCAGCGCGGTGATCGGGACGGCGACCTTTCTCCAGCTCATACTGCCGCCTCCTCTGCAGGGGCCCGGCCCTGGGCGATCTGGATCTGGTGGCGCAGGATGTTGAGGGCGTCGGCAGATTCCCGCGTGTAGAGATGTTCCAGGTCGCGCGGCCCCTTCAGGTGCACGTCCATCACATACTGGGTGCGCGCCGGCCGCCCCGACAGCACGACGACCTCATCGGCCAGGAAGATCGACTCGCGCAGGTCGTGGGTGATCAGCACGCCGGTGAACGGTTCCTCGGCTTTCACCTTGTGCAGGGTCTGCCACAGATCCTCGCGGGTGAAGGCGTCCAGCGCACCGAACGGCTCGTCGAGGATCAGCACCTCGGGCTTGTGCACGATCGCCCGGCACAGCGACGCCCGCTGGCGCATGCCGCCCGACAGCTCGCTCGGCCGTTTGTCCTCGAATCCTTCAAGCCCGACCAGCGCCAGAAGATGGCGGGCACGGTCCTGCTGCTCGCGTTTCGCCATGGTGGCCGCGACGATTTCCAGCGGCAGCATCACGTTCTCAAGCACCGTGCGCCACTCGAGCATGACCGGGTTCTGGAACGCCATGCCGACGGTCGGCTTCGGCCCGGTGACCAGCTCTCCGTGCAGCCAGACCTCGCCTTCATCGGGCTTCATCAGCCCGGCAATCAGCCGGGTCAGGGTGGACTTGCCGCAGCCCGAGGGGCCGACAACTGCGGCGAACCCGCCTTCGGGCACGCTGAGGTCGAGCCCGTCCAGGACCGGCAGCGGCCCGTCCTGGGTGCGGTAGGCATGCCGCACGCCTTTGATTTCAACCAGATAGTCGCTCACCCGGTCCGGACCTTCATAGCTGGTGGCTGGGGTGCCGGGCGAGGGCAGGCACGCCTTCGCCCGGCATCTGCTTGCGCCTCAGGTTACTTCAGCATCCGCTTGCCCGCGTCGGGCAGATAGGCGTCGGTGAAGTAGAGGCTGGCATCCGGCGCGTTCTGGAACTCGTAGGTCTCGGCGAGCTGCTCCAGGGCCTTGGCCATGCGGCTGGCATCGACACCGCCCATGCCGTTGGCGCTGGTGTAGTCGGTGACCACATTGGCATCGATCGCCAGTTGCAGGCGGCGCTGCTCCAGCGCGGCGTCGGCGGCCGGGTTGCGGTCGATCAGGCTCTTGGTCGCCTTTGCCGGATCGGCGATGGCATCCTTCCAACCGGCGGCGACGGCGGTCAGGAAGCCTTTGATCAGGTCCGGGTTGGCCTTCGCGAAATCGGTGTTCACGATGACCGCGTTGCCGTAGAGCGCGAGGCCGTAATCCGCCATCAGGATCGTCGAGATGTCGTCCTCCGGCACGCCAAGGCGCACCAGGTTGAGGAAGGACGAGAACGAGAACCCGGTGACCGCGGCGACGTTGCCCTCGGCCAGCATCGGCTCACGGGTCGGGAAACCGACCGGCTCGACCTTGATCTTGTCGACATCCAGCCCGTTGGCGCTGGCGAAAGCCGGGAACTGCGCCCAGGCGCCGTCCGGCGGCGGCGCGCCCAGGACGCGGCCCTCGAGATCCTTCGGGGCGCTGACCCCGAGCGACTTGCGTCCGACCACGGCGAAGGGCGGCTTGTCATAGACTATCATCACCGCGGTGACCGGCGCGCCGGGGTTCTGGTCCAGGAACTTGATCAGCGAGTTGATGTCGGCGAATCCGACCGGGAAGGCGCCGGTGGCGACCTTCGGGATCGCGTCGAGCGAACCCCGGCCCGGCGAAATCTCGACCTCGAGCCCGGCGGCGGCAAAATGGCCGTTGTCGATCGCGGCGAAATACGGTGCCGACGGGCCTTCGAACTTCCAGTCGAGCGCGAATGGCACCTTGGTGTCCGCATAGGCGGTTCCTGCCAGGATGGCCGTCGTCGCCAGGGCGGCGAGTGTCTGTTTCAGCATGGTAGTCTCCCTGTTTGTCTCCCATGGCGGCTCAGCCAAAACGGGGACCGGACACGAGGTCTGGCCGTCCCGCAGCGAGCCGCAGATGATCCCCCCAACGCGTGCGCTCTGGACCGGGCACTTTTCGGCATCATTGTGCGTCAGGCGCTTGTGTCAAGCTCGGTGATTTGGCGGCGGGTTGAAGACAGTTGAAACCTGCGACCCCGATGGGATCATTGGCGCCCTTCTCAGCTTGAGAACCGGCCGGGCGCGTAGGCTGAAAGGTCCAGGTTGGTCTTTCTGCCGGCGATCAGGTCGGCGATGATCCGCCCGGTCTTCGGCCCGGCCGTCAGGCCGATGTGGTGATGGCCGAAGCCGGTGAAGACCCCGCTCTGCCGGACCTCGCCGATCAGCGGCAGGCTGTCCGAGGGTGCGGGACGGTGGCCAAGCCACTTTTCCTTCACGACGAGGTTCATCCGCGGAAACGTCGATCGCACCTGGCGCTCGATCAGCGCCAGCGCCTTTTCGGTCGGACCGGCCTCGAGGCCGCCGAACTCGACGATGCCGGCGCAGCGCAGGCCGGCCGCCATCGGGGTGGCGACGAACTTGCCGGTGGTCACCATGATCGGGCCCCGCAGCGAGTCGTGCGACGGCTCGAACACGATGTGATAGCCACGTTCCGACTCAAGCGGGACGGTCACGCCGAGCTTCTTCGCCAAGGGTTTGGACCAGACCCCGGTGGCCAGAACCAGGCGATCGCAGGGAAGGGGTCCCCGGTCCAGGACCAGTTCCGAGACCTTACCGTCGGCGAACGAGACGTCGCGCAGCTCCGCCTGCATGACCGTGCCGCCCAGCCTTTCGACTTCCCTGGCGAGGTCTTTCACATAGGGGCCGGGTGCCGCGATGAAGCCGTGATCGTGCATGACCGCGAGCAGGTTGATCCCGTCGCCGAGTTGCGGCTCGTAGTCGCGGACGGCGCCGCCCTCGATCAGTTCCGGGGTGAAGCCGGCGTCCTTGCGCACCTCCCAGGTGAAGGCGTCTTTGTCGAAGGCGGCCCGATCGGCATAGGCGAAGGAATAGTCCGAGCGGTTCATCCACTTCGCCGCCTCGGTGCCCTGGGCCAGGGCCGCGTGCTGTTCGACGCTGTCGCCGACCAGCGGGGTCAGGCCCTGTGCGATCCGCCGGGTGTCGGGGGCATTGGCGTGGCTCAGGTATTTCACGAGCCACGGCGCCAGGGTCGGCAGGTAGGACCAGCGCAGGAACAGCGGAAAGTTCGGGTCGAGGAGCATCTTCGGGGCTTTGGCGATCATGCCCGGGGCCGTCACCGGGGCGACGGAACAGCAGGCCAGAACGCCGGCATTGCCCCAGGATGTTCCTTCGCCCGGCGGTTGACGGTCCACCAGGGTGACCCGAAGCCCCGCCCGCAGCAGCCAGATCGCGGTGGAAACGCCGACGATGCCGGCCCCGACGATGGCGACGTGTTCTGGGGCTCCGTGTTCTGGGGCTCCGTGTTCTGGGGCTCCGTGCTCTGGGGCCCCGCGCTCTGGGGCCCCGTGTTCTTGCTCACTCATGTCCTCGTTCGACCCGATCGTTGCAGCCGGACTCAATAGAAATACGGCAGGTTCTTCTCTTTGGCCGCCGCGACCCAGACCGGAACGAACGGCACGATCTTGTCCTGGGAGGGCACCATGATCTCGATGAAGCTCGCGCCCGGATGCGCGATCGCCTCGCTCAGGATCGGTTTGATCTGATCTTCCGAGGTGATGCGGGCGGTCTTGAAGCCGAAGGCGTCGGCGACCTTCACATAGTCCATCGGACCGAAATCGGTCGTAAACGGCTCGTCCACGTCGTCGAGCAGGATCGCCTCGCCCCGGATCCAGCCGAAGGTGTCGTTCCTGGTCAGGATGATGGTGACGTTCTTGCCGCTGCGCCGGATCGTCTCCATGTCGCCGAGCACGAAGCCGATCGAGCCGTCGCCGGTGAACGAGATCACCGGGCCGTCGGACGCGTAGGACGCCCCGAGACCCGCCGGAACCGAGTACCCCAGCGCGCCCATGGAGTAGTTGGTGATGTAGCGCCGCCCAGCCTCCCTGATCGAGAGCAGGGCCGAAGGGTAGATCGCGCTGACACCGGGCTCGGCGGTGACGATGGCGTCGGAGGGGAGGATTTCATCCAGCGCCTGGGTGAGCTTGACGGGTGAGACCGTGCCGTCGGGCATCGGGATGTTCGCGTTGAAGACGGCGTTCAGGGCTTCGGTCTTGACCGGGGTCAGGTCGATCGTGTCCCGGACCAGCTCCGGGTGGTCGGCCTTGATCGACGCGACCATGACCTCCAGCGTCGCCCGGGCGTCGCCGACGAGGCCGACCTTGACCGGGAAGTTGTTCCCGACATGGGCTTCGGCGATGTCGAGATGGATGAAGGTCTTCGACTCCGGGTCGCCGTAGAGCTTCCAGTGATCGGTGCCGCTGGAATCCGTGTTCGTGCCGACGAAGAAGACCGTATCGGCGTTCCAGACGTAGCTGTTCGAGTAATCCATGCCGCCGCGCGCCCCGATCACCCGCAGGGACAGCGGGTGGGTCTCAGGGATGGTGCCTTTGCCCGGCGTCGTCGTCGCGACGGGGATCTGCAGAAGTTCCGCCAGTTCGAGAATGACCTCCGAGGCCCGCGAGATCAGCCCGCCCTGGCCGCAGACGATCACCGGACGCTCGGCCGCCAGCAGGAGTTCGATCGTCTCGGCGATCTTGCCGAGGTCCGCGACCGGGCGGTGGGCCGGATAGCGGCTGTATTCCGCCTCCGCATAGAGATCGGTCACCTCCGCCTCTTCATGGAAGATGTTGATCGGCACCCGGATATGCACCGGGGCCGGGCGCCCGGACGTCGCGACGCGGAACGCCCGCCGCAACAGGAACGGGATCTCCTTCGCATTTGTCAGGACGAAGGATTCCTTGCAGATGCTGGCGTAGAGCGCGGTCTGATCGATGCCGGTCAGGCCGTGCTTCTTGTCCTGATTGATCGGGATGTCGGAGCTGAAATAGATCACCGGCACCGAACTCAGAAACGCCTCGGTGATCCCCGGGGTGCAGTGGGTGACCCCGGGGCTGGGGGCTTCGAGCACACAGGGACGGCCCGTGATCTTGGCGTAGGCTTCGGCCGCATAGGAGGCTGTGCGCTCGTCGCGCGTCAGCACGTACTCGATGCTGGAGTGGGCGCGCCACTCCTTGTACCAGCCGATGGTCGTCTCGCCGGGCAGGCCGAACACATGGGTGACGCCATGCAGTTCCAGCATCTTCAGGATGATCTGGGCGCCGTTCATGTTCTCATCCTTGTGTCAGTGCCGGGTGTGCCAGCGCGGGCCCAGAACGCGTTCGGGGCCCGGTCCGGAGGCCGCCGGAACGGTCCTATGCGTCAGCTTCTACCCACCCGGCGTCTGCCGCATGTTCTCGGGCAGGTAGGTCGCCATCTCGGGGAACGCGATCAGCAGGAACACCATCGCCACCATGATCAGGAACATCGGGAAAGCGGCGAGCGAGATGTAGCCCATCTCGTGCTTGGTCATGCCCTGCATCACGAACAGGTTGAACCCGATCGGTGGGGTGATCTGCGCCATCTCGACCACCACGACGATGAAGATGCCGAACCAGATCACGTCGATGCCGGCCTGACGGATCATCGGTTCGACCACCGCCATGGTCAGCACCACCGAGGAGATGCCGTCCAGGAAGCAGCCGACGATGATGTAGAAGACCAGCAGCACCATCAGCAGCTCGAAGCGGGACAGCTGCAGGTCGGCGATCAGTTCGGCGAGCGCACGCGGCAGGCCGGTGAAGCCCATTGCCAGCGACAGAAACGCGGCCCCGGCCAGGATCAGCGCGATCATCGCTGAGGTGCGGGTCGCGCCCATCAGGCTGTCGGTGAAGGTCGACCAGCTCAGCGACTTCTGGCTGGCGGCGAGGATCAGCGAGCCGATGACCCCGAAGGCCGCCGCCTCGGTCGCGGTGGCGTAGCCCATGTACATGGAGCCGATCACCACCAGGATCAGACAGATGACCGGGATCAGGAACTTCGAGTTGGCGAGCTTCTGCTTGAGGCTCATGAGCGGCTCGGCGAGCGGCTTGAACTTGGACGAGACCTGCGAGTAGATCGCGACGTAGCCCATGAACAGCGACGCCAGGATGAGGCCCGGCAGCACGCCCGCCATGAACAGCTTCGAGATCGATTCATTGATCGTCACGCCGTAGACGATCAGCGTGAGCGACGGCGGGATCATCAGACCGAGCGTCGCCGCGCCCGTCAGCGTGCCGATGATCATGTGCTCGGGATACTCCCGCTTGCGCAGCTCCGGGATCGACATCTTGCCGACGGTGGTCAGCGTGGCGGCGGACGAGCCGGAAACCGCGGCGAAGACGGTACAGCCGACGATGTTGGTATGGACCAATCCCCCGGGCAGGCGGGCCAGCCAGGGGGCGAGGCCCCGGAACATGTCCTCCGACAGCCGGGTGCGGTAGAGGATCTCGCCCATCCAGATGAACAGCGGCAGGGCGGTCAGTGTCCAGGAGGAGGACGCCCCCCAGATCGTCGTGATCATGGTGTCGCCGGCGGGCCGGGTCGTGAACATCTCCATGCCGACGAAGGCGACGCCCAGCAGGGCGAGGCCGACCCAGATACCCGTCCCGAGAAACAGGAACAGGACGAACAGGAAGATCGCGATCAGCTCGAATTCACCCATGGTCCGTCCTCCTATTCGCCGTGGCTCTGGTCGATCAGGTCCGCCTTGATCCGGTGTTTGCCGTCGAACAGGACGTGGACCAGGTGGTCGGTGAGGGCGATGGCGAAGACGATGCTGCCGAGCACCATGGCCATCTGTGGGATCCAGAGCGGCGTGGCGTCCTGGCCCTGGCTGATGTCACTGAACTTCCAGGACCAGTAGGCCGCTTTGCTGGCGTAGTAGACGAAGTACCAGGCCAGCGCCGTCGCGATCCCGAAGCACCAGGTGTCGAGGAAGCGCCGGGCGCCGGGATTGACCGCGTTCAGCAGAATGCTGACCCGGATGTGGGAGCCGTGATTGAGCGCGTAGGAGAACGCGAAGAACGAGGCGGCGGCCATGCAGTAGCCGGCATAGTCCGGGGCGCCGGGGAAGACCTCGCCGGTCCAGCGCGCCAGCATCTGGATGACGATCAGGACCAGAATGGCAATCAGGAACAGCGCGGCGAGGACGCCGCAGAGGAAATACAGGCGATCGAGCGCCGACCTTATTGCCGCCATGGCCAACCTCCCCAATGGTGCGCGGAATGAGGGGAGGCGGCGGAGGCCGCCTCCCCGGTGTCCTGTTTCGTGGACTTATTTCATCGCCTTGTAGGCATCGACGATGGCCTTGCCGTCATCACCGGCCTTGGACAGCCATTCCTCGGCCATGGTCTCACCGACTTTCCGCAGATCGGCGGTCAACTGGTCGCCGGCCCGGCCCACGGTCATGCCGCCGGCGCGCAGGCCGTTCAGCGTGAACTGGGTGTAGTGGATCGAGCGGTAGAGGGCGGTGTACTCGGCCAGTTCGGCGCAGCCCTTGATGATGTTCTGGTTGGCCTCGGAAGTGCCGTTCCAGACGTCCTTGTTCACCATCACGTAGTTCCGCGGCAGCCAGGCGTCGACCTCATAGAAATGGGTCAGGCTTTCCCAGACCTTGCGGTCGTAGCCGGTCGAGCCGGAGGACACCATGGACTCCGCCACACCGGTGGCGAAGGCTTGGCTGATCTCGGCCGCCTCGATGGTCACCGGCAGCATGCCGGTCAGTTCGGCCAGCCGCGACGTGGTGTTGTTGTAGGAGCGGAACTTGAGGCCCTTCATGTCCGCGACCGAGTTGACCTCTTTCTTGAAGTACAGACCCTGCGGCGGCCAGGGAGCGGAGTACAGCAGGACCAGGTTCTGCTCTTCCAGGATCTTCGACATCACCGGCTTGGCCGCCTTCCAGAGCTTGGCCGCGTCCTCAAACGAGGTCGCCAGGAACGGCACCGAGTCGACACCGAATACCAGGTTCTCGTTCTGGTGGCCGGACAGCAGGCGCTCGCCGATCGGCACCTGGCCGGTCTGGATGGCGCGCTTGATCTCCGCGCCCTTGAACAGCGAGCCGGACGGGTGGGTGACGATCTCGATGTCGCCGCCGGTCCCCGTGGTCACGCATTTCGCGAACTCCGCACCGGTCGCGGAGTGGAAGTTGGTCGCCGAGTAGGCCATCGGCATGTCCCACTTCTCCGCCTGCGCGGCGCCGGCCATCAGGCCGACCATGCCGGTCGCGACGGCCACGGCGATGGCGGACTGCCGGACTGCTGAGTGTCTCATGTCTTCCTCCTGTGTTGGTGACGGTGTGCCCCGTCTGATGCGCTCCGTACGGTGCGCTCCCTGCAATGTGTTCCCTTCTGGGAGCTCTCTTCTGGTGTCCAAATTCTTTGGCGGTCTTCCTTCTGGCTGCTGTGATCCTGATCAATTCGCGGCGAAAAAACGGACCTTTTCCTCATCCACGTCGATGCCGAGCCCGGGCCCTGTCGGCACGGTGACCTTGCCGTCGGTCGCCGGGAACGGCGTGGCGAGCAGATCCGTCTCCAGATAGTAGGTGGCCTGATAGAACTCGCAGCCGAGCGAGATGTTCGCCGACGCCGCGCACAGGTGGGTGCCGGCCAGATGGGCGAGCCCGGTTTCGAACATGTCGCCGCCGTAGCAGGCGATCCCGGCGGCCGCGGCAATGCCCGCGATCTCCTGGCCCCGGCGCATGCCGCCCGACTTCATGATCTTGATGCTGAGAACATCGGCGATGCCCTCCTTGACGGCGCGCAGGACGTCGGCGGGTGAGAAGACGCTTTCGTCCGCCACCAGCGGCGCGCGGATGAGGGGGCGCAGGTCTTTCATCGCCTGCCAGTTCTGGGCCCGCACCGGTTGCTCGATGAACCCCGGCCCGAGGCTGTCCAGATCGGGCACGCAGCGCATCGCTTCCAGCGGGGTGAGGCCCTGGTTGTAGTCGGCGCGGACCTCGACATCGGGGAACCGGTTCTTCAAGGTTTCCAGACGCATCATGTCGAACTGATGGCCGGCGACCCCGGTCTTCAGTTTCAGCAGGCGCACGCCGTCATCGACGACCCTCTCGGCCAGTTCAAGGTCCTCGTCGAAGTCGGGATTGGCGATCGACACGCTCAACGGGATGGTGTCGCGATGGCGTCCGCCCAGCAGATCGCTCACGGACACACCGAGCTCGCGCCCCATGAGGTCGTAGAGCGCCATTTCCAGGGCCGCCTTGGCGTCCGGGTGTCCGGTCAGGGCCAGCTCGGCGTCCGCCATGATCCGCGTGACATGCGCGGCCGGCCGGCCGACGATCAGCGGGCGCAGATATACGTCCAGGGCCGCGGCGGTGGCCTCGGCGGTGCCCGCGAAAGCGGGCCAGGGCGACGCTTCGCCCCAGCCGACGGTTCCGCTGTCGGAGGTCAGCTTCAGGATGACGTTTCGGATCTTGCCGGCGACGCTGCCGATCCCGTGATTGCGCGCGGTGCGCACCGGAAGCGCCACGATCGTGACGTCCAGATCGCTTATCCGCGCGTCAGCGCCGCTCTGCCCCCCGGTCATCGCTTGGCTGTGCTCCCCCCCTCTTCCCGCCACCAATCCCCGACACAGAGTGTGACGGGGATTTCGATCGTCGTGCTATTGAATTCTGTTCTGTACACAGAGATCAATACAAAAGTGCCGACAGTGGGTTTGCCCGGTGGGCGAAATCCGGGATGATCCGAAGGGTGGGGGCGAGCAGGAGACCGTTTTGGCGACCAGTGCGGAGAGCATCTACGAGCGGGTCCGGGAGATGGCCGCCAATTTCGAGATCCGGCCGGACGAACGGGTGAACGAAAGCGCGCTCTCCAAGAAGCTGGGCGCCAGCCGCACGCCGTTGCGCGAAGGCCTGAACCGTCTGGTCGCCGAAGGGCTGCTGATCAAGAAGGCGGACAAGGGGTTCTATTGCCGGTCGCTCAGCCCGGAAGCCATCGTCGATCTGTACGAGCTACGCCAGGCGATTGAGTGCGCGGCGGTCGGCCTGGCGGCGGCGCGGGCGAGCGACGACGAGATTGCGGGGCTGCAGGCCCAGCAGGCGGAGATCCGGCCGCACTACACGCCGGACGCGCGGGCGCGCGAGATCGTCCGGCTCGACGAGGCGTTCCATCTGGGGTTGGTGCGTCTGGCCCATAATCCGGAGATGACCCGGGCGATCGAGACCCTTTATGAGCGGATCCGCTTCGTGCGCTGGATCTCGATGCGCAGCAAGATCGACATCACCCATTCGGCGCATTCGGAGATTCTCGACGCCGTCGCCGCGCGGGACGCCGAGCGTGCGACCCGGTTGTTGTCGGCCCATGTGCGCAAGAGTACGGAAGAGGCGACGCAGACGGTCCGCGAAGCCTATTCGCAGATCTACATGCCGGACGCGTCCGAATAGAATCTGGCGGCCCAGGATCGGAGGTGACGGATGACGAATGTCCAGCGCGGCGGCAAGACGGTCTACGGGGCGACGCTTGGAATCATGATGCTGGAGACCCGGTTCCCGCGGGTGCACGGCGACATGGGCAATGCGCTGACCTGGCCGTTTCCGGTGCAGTACCGGGTCGTGCCGGGGGCGTCGCCGGACCAGGTGGTGCGCAAGTCGCCGCTCGAGCTTGCCGACCGGTTCATCGAAGCCGCGAAGGACCTGGTCGCCAGCGGCTGTGACGGCATCACGACGAACTGCGGCTTCCTCGCCCTGGTCCAGGACAAGGTTGCCGAGGCGGTGCCCGTTCCGGTCGCCACGTCCTCGCTGATGCAGATCCCGATGGTGCAGACCATGCTGCCGCCGGGGAAACGGGTCGGGGTGATGACGATCTCGAAGAACACCCTGACCGATGCGCACCTGCGGGCCGCCGGGGTCGCTGACCCGTCTGCCGTGCCGATTGTGGGCACCGACGGCGGGCGCGAGTTCACCACCGGCATTCTCGACGACCATGAAGAGATCGACTTCGCCGCCTGCCGCGAGGACATGCTGGATGCCGCGAAAGATCTGGTGGACCGGTACGCGGACGTCGGCGCCATTGTGCTCGAATGCACCAACATGGTCCCGTACGCCGCCGACGTTCGGAAGGCGACGGGACTGCCGGTGTTCTCGATCTACAATTTCACCGTCTGGTTCCAGCAGGGGCTGCTGCCGCCGCGTTTCGAGCTGGTGGTCGACGATCCGCGTTAGCGGCGGCAGTTCCCAACTCCGAACAGGCCCGCGACCTGCCTACGCCGGACGGTCGCTCACAGCTGTCGGGACGGGCGTCGCGACCGGCGTGTGCCGCCCGCGCCACTCGGCCGGGCCGAGACTGTGAACGGACTCCCCCTTCGGGGTAACGGCGACCATCACCGGCATGTTCTCGACGTCGAACTCCCGGATCGCCTCCATGCCCAGATCCTCGAACGCCAGCAGCCGGGACGCGCGGATCGCTTTCGAGACCAGGACCGCGGCACCGCCGGTGGCGATCAGATAGGTCGCGCCGTGGCGTCTGATCTCCTCTATGGCCGTCGGTCCGTGTTCGGCCTTGCCGATCATGGCGAGCAGCCCCTGGCCGAGCGTTACGCCCACGAACGGATCCATGCGCGATGCCGTCGTGGGGCCGGCGGGACCGACCGCTTCGCCCTCTATGGCGTCGACGGGGCCGACGTAGTAGATCACGCGCCGCCGCAGGGAGACCGGCAGCTCCCCTCCCTGCCGGGCAATTTCCGCCATGCGTCGATGCGCGGCGTCGCGGGCGGTCAGGATCTTGCCGGTCAGCAACAATCTGTCGCCGGGCCGCCATTCGGTCATCTCGTCGCGGGTCAAGTGCGTGAGATCGACGTGTCGGAGGCCAGAACCTTGGGTGCTGGTCTTGATCTCGGGCCAGACGGTCAAGTCCGGCGGGTCCAGATAGGCCGGCCCTGACCCGTCCAGCGTCACCTTGGCATGCCGGTTCGCCGCGCACTGCGGAACCAGCGCCACAGGCTTGGAGGCCGCATGGGTCGGATAGCTGGCAACCTTCACATCGACCACGGTGGTCATGCCGCCAAGGCCTTGGGCGCCGATCCCGAGCCCGTTGATCCGGTCATAGAGCGTGAGCCGCAGTTCTTCTTCCCTGTTCTGAGGCCCGCGGGCGATCAGGTCGGTCATGTCAATATCTTCGTAGATGGCATGCTTCGCCATGAGCATGGCCTTCTCCGCCGTGCCGCCGACGCCCACACCGATGACGCCGGGCGGACACCATCCGGCACCCAGGCTTTCCACTGTCTCGACCACCCAGTCCTCGACCGAGTCGGCGGGGTTGAGCATCGCGTAGCGCGCCTTGTTCTCGGAGCCGAACCCCTTGGCCGCGACCAGCAGCTCGATCGTGTCGCCGACGACAGCCTCCACATGGGTCACCGCCGGCGTGTTGTCGCGCGTGTTGCGGCGTTCGAAGATGGGGTCCGCGACAACCGACGCGCGCAGCGGGTTACCGGCGTCGAGATAGGCGAGCCGGGTCGCCTCATCGACCAGTTCCGCCAGCGTGCGGTCAGAGTTGATCACCACCGATTGCCCGACTTTCGCGAACACGTTGACCACGCCCGTATGCTGGCAGATCGGGCGATTGCCGATGGCCGCGAGGCGGGCGCTCTCCAGGATCTGGCCGATGGCGGTTCGGGCCGGCGCGCTCTGCTCGCGGTGATACGCCTCGATCAGGTGAGATAGGTAGTCCGGTGCATGGTAGACGGCGATGTACTGCAGCGCCGCCCGGACCGTCTCGACAATATCCTCTCCCGTGATCTCCACGACTGTGGTCGGGCTCTTGGCCATGGTCAGCGTGTCCTCTTCGCGCCAGCACTTGCGCGAGTCTAGTTTGATGATTCCGAAGTTCAGTGTATCTCACACACTGACCTTCGGAAGCTGAATCAAACTAGTATCAATAAGTTAGTGTGCCGATTCACGAGAAGTTCGTGCGAACGAACTTCTCGATCGGGACACTAGTCCGTGCCGCCGACCTCCGGAAGGCGACCGGTTTGCCGATGTTCTCGGTCTACAATGCAATTATCACGCTCCAGCAGGGGGTGGCCCTTGAGACGGCGGGATACCCTTGTTGGCCTGAGTGCGGCCCTGGCGCTCGCCTGGCGCCCGCTTCCAACGCTGGCCGCCGGCGCGCGCCGCCCGCTCGGCTACATCCGCACCAACTGGAGCCGGGACCCCTTCGCCTACGGGTCCTATTCATATGAGTCGGTGCAGGCGCGTCCCGGCGATCGCGCCGCCCTGTCGGAACCGGTCGGCGGGCGGCTGTTCTTCGCTGGGGAGGCGGTGCATCCGCACTACAACAGCACCGTCCACGCGGCCTACGAGTCCGGCCTGCTTGCCGCCGAGGCGGTGTGGAACACGGGCGCGCGCCGGGTCGCGGTCGTGGGGGCGGGCGTCAGCGGGCTCGCCGCCGCCCAGGCACTGGCCGAAGAGGGGCGGGCGGTCACGGTGCTTGAGGCGCGGGAGCGCTCGGGCGGCCGGATCTGGACCGACCGTCAACTCGGCTCGCCGCTGGATCTCGGGGCAAGCTGGATCCACGGGACCGACGGCAATCCGATCACCGACCTGGCCGACGTCCTGGCCCTGCCGCGCGTGGCCACCGACGCCGAGGACGCCATCGTCCGTGGCCGCGGCGGGCGCAGGGTCGCCTGGCCGAACTGGATGTCCCGGATCACCGAGGTTCAGAACAGCTACGCCGCCGACCCGCAGGATCTGAACTGGCGTGCCTATGCCAGCCAGGACGACTACGGCGGCGCGGAGGTCGTGTTCCCGCGCGGGTACGCCGGCATCCTCGCGGCACTCGACGGCCCGTTCGACACGCGTCTCGGGTGCAGGGTCTTGCGCATCGCGGTGCGGCGCGACGAGGTCGGCATCGCCTGCGCTGACGGGTCCGACGGCCGGTTCGACGCCGTCATCGTCACGCTGCCGCTTGGGGTGCTCAAAGCCGGCACCGTTCGGTTCGACCCGCCGCTCGCCGCTGCGAAACGGGCGGCGATCGCCCGGATCGGCTTCGGCACCCTGGACAAGCTCTACCTGAAGTTCGACCGAGTGTTCTGGGACCGGGATGTCACGTGGATCAGCGTGGCGGACACCGGCCTGCCGCGCGGCCAGTTCAATGAGTGGTTCAACCTGTTCCCCTTCCTGGGCGCGCCGATCCTGCTCGCCTTCAATGGTGGACCGGCGGCCCTGGCCCTCGCGGGGGTGAGCGACCGAGAGATCCTGGCCCGCGCGCTCACCACCCTGGAGACGGCGTATCCGGGGTAGCGCTCGGCCGAGGGCCGTTCCCCAACGGTGACGGCTTGAGGTCGGCGCCTTGCCAGCACATATCGGGAGGTGCCGCTGGCCTTGTGCAGCGTTTGGCATGAAGAGCAGAGGAAACCGGCGCCGTGCTGTCCCATGAGCCGTACGAGATTCTTGTCGACCCTGTGCCGCAGCGCCTCCGTGTCTCGATCGGCGACCGGGTCCTGGCCGACAGCAGCCGGGCGAAGGCGATCCGGGAAACTGGCCTGCCGGTTGTTCACTACTTTCCCACCGGCGACGTCGACGAGACGCTTCTCACGAAGACCCAGTCGCTGACCTTCTGTCCGTTCAAGGGAACCGCGAGCCACTACGCGGTTGATCAGGAAGACGGCGCAACTCTGGAAGTCGCGTGGCGGTATGAAACCCCGCTGGAGGAGGCGCGGGATCTGGACGGGCATTACGCCTTTGTCGCCGACACGGTCGCCATCACCCATGGGCCCGCCGAGGAGGCCGTGGAGACCGAGGCCTTCGGCACGGCGCGGTCCACCGTCCTGGCCGACTGGCTGGCACTTCAGGCGTACTTCTGTCCGGAGACGGAGCCTTTTGTCGCGTCGCTTGGTGCGAAGCTCGTTGAGTTCGGCATGCCGGTGAGGCGGCTCTCGGTAACCGTCCGGACATTGCATCCCGAACTGATCGGGCGATCCTTCACCTGGCTGCGCGGTGAGGAGAACGTCACCGTCGCGGAAGTGCCGCGCGACCAGCTGAACTCACCCGCCTATCTCAACAGTCCGGTGCGCGATGTCGCCGAAGGACGCGGAGGGGTGCGACAACGCCTCGATGCCGAACGGCCTGAGTTTCAGTTCCCGGTCATGGACGAGCTGCGGTCGATGGGCTGTACCGACTATGTCGCGATTCCCTTGAGCTTCTCCGACGGAACGATCAACACGCTGACGCTGGCGAGTGACGCGCCGGAGGGCTTCACGACCGATCAGCTGGGCAACGTCTTCCTCAATGCGGGGGTCATCGCGCGGATCATCGAGACCCACAGCCAGCGACAGACCATGGCGTCCCTGCTCGACACCTATCTCGGCCCGAGGTCGAGCAAGCGCGTGCGCGAAGACTCCTCCTATCGCGGCGATGGCGAAACCATCAACGCCGCCGTCCTCTACTGTGATTTGCGGAATTCCACGGGCTTGGTGGAAGGGCACGATCAATCGGTGTCGCTAGAGGTACTGAATCAGTTCTTCGAGCGCTCCGTCGAGCCGATCAACCGCCACGGTGGCGAGGTCCTGAAGCTGATTGGCGATGCGGTCCTGGCGATCTTTCCCATGGACGAGGACAGTGGGGCCGCCTGCCGCGCCGCCAAGCGGGCCGCCGACGAGATCGTCGACGCCATCCAGGGATTGGCGCTGCCGGATGGCGGGCGTGCCGGGTGCGTGATCGCCCTGCACGCCGGTCTGGTCAGCTACGGCAATGTCGGCAGCGCGAACCGCCTAGACTACACGGCGATCGGCCCCGCCGTCGGCCAGGTCGCGCGCATGCAGGAACGGGCGAAATTGTTGGACCGGCGCCTGATCTTCTCCTCCGAGATCGCCCGCTTCCTGGACGAACCGGTGCAGCGGATCGGGCGCTTCACACCCCGAGGCAGTGCGGGTGAGGTCGAGCTGTTTTCCTGATGGGGTGTTCAGGGACCGGGACGTCATCTGGACCGGCAGGCAGACCCTCTGGCCTTCAATGGCGGTCCGACGGCGCTGGAGCTGGCGGGGGTGGGCGACAGCGAAATCCTGGTGTGCGCGCTCGCCACGCTTGAGACGGCGTATCCAGGTTAACCGTCGGCCGCTATCAACGGGCCATCCTCAGGTCGCGTTGGCGCGCTAGACCGTGCCAGCACCTGCTCGCTATGGTCGCATTGCAACCCAAATGGGAGAGCTTGGAGTGCCGACCCTTCGTGCGATCGCTACGACTCTTGCCCTTAGTTCGCTCCTGGCTTTTTCGGCAATCCGCGCACAGGCCGCGGATACCGAGGCAGACGGATGGCGGACGATCTCCCGGCAGTTGCAGGCGGGCGAGGCACTCGAGGCAGAGCCGGCATTGCTTGCACTCGGCCAGTTCAGCCGATTGTCCAGGCGGTGCGAATTCGATGATGGCTGGGTCGAACTCGACGGCCGTTTCGGCCGGGACGCCGTGTTCCTGACCGGTGCTGGCTATCGACGCGGCCCGGAAGAGATCGCGCCGACAGCAGCGACCTGCGCGACGGTCGAGCGTGTGGTTCGGGCCGTGGTCAAGCGCGACCTCTCGCAGAGTGATTTTGTCTACGTGCCCGGGCCCGAGACGGCCGTGCACTGCCTGTATTCCAACCGCATGCGGTTTTCACACGGCGCAACGCGCGCCAAGTGCGAGCGGGCGGGCGCGCTGGTCGTTCCGGTGATGAGTAAGTGGCTCGGACACGACGTCGACAACCCCGAAGTCCACAAGACCGAGGCGACCCACACGATCCGCCCAGCGCCCAGCCTCGGTGAGCTGAAGCTAACGGTCTGGCAGCGGCGCGAGAACGACCCTGACCTGACCCGGGAGCAGTACGAAACCCGATTGGCCCTCATCAAGCGCCAGATCGCCCTTGAAGAGCGCTACGCGCCGCCGAATCTCTGGACGCGGTAGCCGGCGATGTTCATGCAATCGCAGAGCTGGATCAGGTCGGCCGCGGTCGCCGCCGTTGGCCTTCTCCTATCGAGCCCGGTTCTGGCAGACGACCGGATACCGGAGCTTGGTGGCCAGCTCCGTATGGCGATCGACATGGCAAAGGCCTTCGACGCGTTGGTTCCCTTCGTCCATGAAGATGGGGAGGTCAGGTCTCTCAGGCTCAGAAAATGGCCGGAAGGGGCGATCCCGGTTTACGTGCAAGCGTCTTTCGACGCCCGGGGTCTGTTGACCCGGTTCCACGAGGCGCTCGACTACTACAATTCACGCGTCTTCTTCGAGAACCGGTATCTGTCTCTCTTCTATCTGGGCTCCGAGATCAGCCCCAACGCTCTCTATCCGTCCCTGGTGTACGGCAATAGCTCGAAGTTCGGCATTTTCATCAGTCTGCTGACCGACAACGAGTACGCGGACTTCGCGCTGAAGCTGCCGTCATCGGAGATGCGCGACGTCCGTCTGGATTACCTGCTCGGTGGACAGTGCTATATCGAATGGCGCCACGATCCAGAGACGTTCGAGATGACCCACGCGACGATCTGTAGCCGGTCGGCGACCGTCGCCGGTGTGCCGGCGATGTAGGCCGTCACGTCGTCGAGCGGCGCGAACGGCGAGGGGCCATCGTCTTCGTCGACCGTGACGCCGACATGCCGCAGCGGAATGCAGATGATCCGTCCGGCGGTCGGGCGCCGTTCCGCGTCGGGCAGAGCAATTCCGCTTATAACGCCGATCATGATCGGAATTGGCGAGGGCGGGATCGAGAAGGTCATCGAGATCAGCATCTCCTTGTCGATCTCGGTCAGCAGGACGTGGAGACTGCCGCCAAACCGCTCCAGAGTGCCGCTCATGGACAGATCGTCCAGCGGCGGCACCCGCTCGCTGTAGTCGACGAGAGTGTCGCCCGTTCCGTCAGCGCGGATCACCATCTCGCCGACGATCATGTCGTCGGGCCGGTGCGCGGACCAGGCGCGGGCGAACGCCAGATAGGGACCCAAGAGATAATTCGGCACCTGCGCACCGGGTGCGTGAACCGGAACCTCCCCGGGTTCCGTCGCCTCGAACGGGCCGGGATCTTCGAGCGGAACGCGCTTGCCGTACCGGGCGACCAAGAGGTCGCGAAACGCCGTGTAGCTGCTGGCGCAGATCGCATCCCCGCTGACGTCCAGATCGAGCAGCAGCGCCAGGTCGTCGTAAATCGACAGATCGCGGGGCATGGCCCGGCCGGTGGCCCATTTGTATGCCCGGTCAGGTCGATAGCCGGTCTCCGGATTGATGGTCCTGAGCCGGCCGTGCAGCTCCTTGTGGGTCGCGGTTCCCAACACCCGCATGATCAGGCGTAGTTTTCGAGCGAAGTCGGCCTGCATCATCCACCTTAAGGCGTTCGATAGAGAGCTGCTCTCACGCTATCAGTTTAGTTTACCGCCGGTCTTATAGACTTCAAACCCAGGCACCAGACCTCAGCAGCCGACGTGGACACCGGTCCGACTCCGGTTTCCGGGGTCGTCTTTTCCGTCTTTATCGGAAGTTCCGGTAATTCCAGTGGTCCGCGTCGAACACTCGACGCACGGTTGATTCATGGTGACGTGACCTCCGACCAACGTATTCGGTTCGACTGAGGTCGCGAGAGAGCAACCCGGCGAAGCCGAGCCGACAGACACGACAATCGAGCCAGCGCACCCGTTGAACAGGGAGAGCGATATGACCGTTGTCCAGACTGGTCCGCTGATATTGGACCGCCGAGATCCGAGAAAGGTGGAGGGCTATGAGCGCGCGTTCTACAACGCCTTCCGTCATCTGGGGCATGACCCGCTGTTGCGACGCTTGTGGCACTGGGACGATGCGGCGTTCCGCCTTTCCGCGCACATTCCGTACGCAGATCAGGTCGTCTACATCGAGAAAGACCGTGACGGGGCCATCGACAGTGCGATCGCCGTCAACCTCGGCTGGAAATGGTTTCAAGCGGAGACCTACGATTTCGAGCCACCGTCGGACCTGACGGAGGGGTGCGAGATCCTCGCTTTCTTCGTCGTCAGCCGCCACGCGCTGGCCCTACGCTATCGGTTCTGGGCGCAGTGTTTTGCCGACCTGCGCCGGCGCGGGCTGGCATGGGGTCTTTCGACGACGGCACCGCGGGCGTTGAACTTCTACAAACGGATCGGCGCGGAGATCCTGCGCTCAACGGGATGCGGAGAAACCACCAAGTACCTTATGAAGCTCTCCTTCGAGCGCGATTACATCCGACCCCGGCGCGCTGCGTAGAGGGTCGAGTGACGCCTTGTGCTTCGGGGGCTGCGGGGCTTGCTCCGGTCAGTCGGTCATCGGTCTTGCGCGCCATAGCGGCCGATGATCATCGCCCACAGATCACGCGTCCGGGTCTCGGAGTCGCCTCGATGATGACGGAAGACCGCATGGACGTCCGCCGCCGCTGACGGGTCCAGGCGGATCGACCAGAGCGGGTCGATCTCATTCGGCAGCATCGAATAGCGCACATCGATCACCCGGTCCCGGTCTTGCGGATGGATCGAGAGATAGGCGTCACTGAAACGAAAGAAGCGGCGGATGTCTTCCGCCTGTTGCGTGGCATCGTCCAGCCAGGGCAGATCCCGCGCGACATCGAGCACAGCCACAGAGTCGCCTTCATAGACGAGGCTGCCGAAAGACGGACGGATCGCGTCGACATAGAACCTGCCGTCGGCCAGATAGATCGACTTCCAGACAATCAGATTGGCGAAGCTGGGTTTCACCGTCAGCCGCTCGGGGCTATGGCCGCGCTCAATCGCGAGTTCGCGCGCCATCTCCCGTGCCGCGACATGCTGATAGAGGGCGAAGCAGAGATAGAGGGCGCACCAGCACAGGGCCACGCGGACCGGAACGGCGTTTCGCCTGATCATCGAGACGACAACGCCGGTCACCAATGGCAGCGTGAACAGCGGATCGATGACCGAGATGATGTTCCAGGCAACCCGCATATCGCTGAACGGCCAGAACAGCTGCGTCCCATAGGACGTCGCCCCGTCCAGAACGCCATGGGTCGCATAGCCAAGCGAGCAGAAGGCGGAGGTCTGCCAGAAGCTCAGCCGCCATCGCCGCCCCAGCACCAGATGCAGCAGGCCCGCGCAGAGCGCGCCGCCGATCGGGATGAAGATCAGCGCATGGGTGAACTGCCGGTGATACTCAAGATAGAGCAGCGTATCGGTCTCAGACCGGATCAACACGTCCAGATCCGGCGCCATCCCGGCGATGAAGCCGAACAGGGCGGCGATCACCACATGGCCGTTGTTGGTCCGGGTCGCTTGCGGCAGAGCGGCGCCAAGCACACCTTGTGTCAGCGGGTCCATGGCATCCGCCAGAGAGGATCACGGGCCGCTAGATGTGGGCCAGTGCCCTGCGAAGTCAAACGGTTCGTGTGTTGGTACGAGAGGAACAGGGCGTGAAGACGATCGGCATTCTGGGTGGCATGTCCGCAGCCTCGACGCAGATCTACTACCAGGAGCTCTGTCGCCTGACGCTGGACCGTCTCGGGGGTCTCCACTCCCCCGAGTTGCTCATCCGGTCCTTGGACTTCGCCATCATCGAAGACCTTCAGGTGAAAGGGGAGTGGGAGGCTGCGGGGGCCATCCTGAACACCCAGGCGAAAGCGCTTGAACGCGGCGGGGCGGAGCTTCTCGTCCTCGCCACCAACACCATGCACAAGCTCGCGGACCAGATGATGGACGGCGTCCGGATCCCGCTCGTCCATATCGCGGACGCGACCGCATCTGCGATCAATGAGGCCAGCCTCCGTGCACCGGGGTTGATGGCCACGGCCTTCACCATGGAACAGACCTTCTACACCGACCGGCTTCGGGGCGCCGGCCTGACGCCTGTCATCCCCGGTGATGCGGATCGCCAGGAAACCCACAGGATCATCTACGAAGAGCTGTGCAAGAACATCACGACCGCGTCCAGTGAGGCGGCCTATGTCGAGATCGCCGATCGCCTGGTTGAAGCGGGCGCGGACAGTCTGATCCTGGGCTGCACGGAGGTGGGCATGCTGTTGAACGCCGGGAATGTCCCGGTGCCGGTCTTCGATACGACGCTCATACATTGCGAGACAGCGCTCGAGCGCGCCCTGGCCTAGCCTTTTCATCGGCCCGGGCGCTGCGCCAGGATTGGGAGACCGCACTCCCGGTTGAGCCGGGAGCCGCTAGGCCTTACGACACCGGTGCTGGATCTGTAAGCTCGCCCGGCCTAACAACGGCGTGCCGCCCGCGGCTCGACCTTCCACCATCCGACGCCCGACCTGAGGAAACACCCGTGACGAACTCAAAGACCGTTCTCATCGACCGCCATCCTGGCCGGTCCGCCCAGACCATCGGACTCGCCAAGGAGCTCGGGACCGATCCGGACCTGATCCACGAACCGTCGGTCGGCGTCGTCGGGACCAAGGGCGACAGCCAGTGCTATCTCGGCGTCGCGGCGAAGGTGGACGCGATCCACACCTGCCTGCGGGACAGCATCGGGACGGCGGAAGACAAGCTGAAACTGCGCCTCGTTCAGCCCGAGTACACGATCGCGACCTCCGACGGCATCCGCAACGGCACCCGCGAGATGCGGTACTCGCTGATCGGCCGCGAGGTGACGCACGATGCCCTGTGCGAGCATCTGGAGGCCAGCGGCCTGGCCGGCACGATCGCGGTGGTGGCCTGCGACAAGCCGCCGGTCGGCACGCTCGCGGCCCTGCTCGAGCACAATCAGCCGGCGATCATCATGTCGGACGGACCGATCCACCCGGGACAGGATCCGAAAACCGGCGAGGCGCTGGACATCGTCAGCGCCTATCAGGTGGCCGGCAACCCGGACGCCGAGTTCCGGCATCACATCGCCTGTCACGCCTGCCCGGGGATCGGCAGCTGCGGCGGGATGTTCACTTACAACACGATGCAGACCTTCATCGGCGTCGTCGGCATGCAGCCGCTGCACATGGTGGCGCCCGCCTCCGACGACCCGCGCCGCACCGAGGTCTTCCCGCAGGAGCTGGTCGGCCATCTGGCCGCGATGATGGCGGCGGATCTGAAGCCCCGCGACATCGTCGTCCGCGACTCCCTGCGCAACGCCCTGATCGTGGCCATGGCCATCGGCGGGTCGACCAACGTCACCCTGCACACGCCGGAGATCGCCCGGGCCGCCGGCTACGAGAACTTCTGGAAGGACGTCATGACGCCCGAGGAGTTCAACCACCTCTCCCAGCATGTCGTGCCCGTCCTGACCGACGCCCGGCCCTATGGCAAATACTCGATGGTCGACATCGATGCGGTCGGCGGGGTCCAGGTGATCGTGCGCGAGCTGCTGGATGCCGGCCTGCTGAACGGCGACGTGATGACCTGCACCGGCGAGCCCCTCAGCGCCCAGGTCGAGCGGCTCGGAACCAAGCCGGCCGACGGCCGGGTGATCTATCCGGTGCAGACCCCCTACAAGCCGACCGGCGGCCTTCGGGTGCTGGGCGGTAACCTGTCGCCGGACTTCTCCGCGATCCTGAAACTCGCCGGCGTCGAAGGCGGTCTCGAGGACAATCTGTTCCGCGGCACGGCCCGGGTCTTCGAGGGTGAGCAGGGCCTGCTGAAGGCGCTCGACGAAACGCCGGAGACCTTCCAGAACAACGACATGATCATCGTGCGCTACGAAGGGCCGAGCGGCGCGCCGGGCATGCCGGAGATGCTCGACCCGACGTCGCGCATCACCACGCTGTGCCGCGAGCGGGGCATCGTCGTCGCGCTGATGACCGACGCGCGGTTTTCCGGCGGGTCGGTCGGTCTGGTGATCGGCCATGTCGGCCCCGAGGCGGCGCTCGGCGGACCGATCGCGCTGATCGAGGACGGTGACGAGATCGTGGCCGACCTCAACACCAACGAGCTGAACTGCACCCCGCTGCAGGACCCGGCCACGTTCGCGTCGCGCAAGGCGGCGTGGAAGGCGGTGGTGGCCGAGAACGGCGGCACCCACCCGAATTGCGGCATCGCCGATACCCGTCTCCTGCACCGGGCCCGACGCACGTCGGTATCGGCAATCCGCGGCGGCGGCCTGCACCCCGACCGCGAGGTCTGGGTGCGCGAAGGACGCCCGGCGGAACGCTCCGGCTTCGCGGTGAAGAACCGCCATCGCCCGGAAACGGATCGGCAGTTCTAAGGGGCGGTGCCGGCCCCGATTGTCGACCTCGCTTCATGATGCGGGACCTGGCCACGCAGGTTCAGCGGAACAGCGGCAGCCTGGGCGGCGCGCTGTTCCGAGACCTGCGGAGTGTTCGCGGCCGGGGCCGCTGCCGCCTCATTCGGTGGCGTTCACCGTGATCTTCATGTGCGGCATGGCGTGACAGAGAATGTCGAAGCTGCCGGGGCTGGTGATCTGAATGTCGAAGTGATCCCCGTTCTGGAAGATGTGCTTCACATCGAATTGGTGGTCTTTGTCGGTTGAGTACAGTTGGTGCGCCTCTTCCGGGTCCATGTGATAGAACGAAACGACGTCGCCGACCTTGACATCGACTTCGTTGGTTGAGGCTTTGCTGTCGTTGAAGACGATCGCATGGACCGATTGAGCAAAGGCTGGCGCCGTCATAAAGAGAGCCATCGAGAACAGAGTGGCAATAACAAATCGCTGCATATCGGACGCTCCTCCAGTGCTGTCGTGCAAGACCGCACGATTATGGTTCTTTGTTTGCATCACCACCAGGATCGGACGGGCCGATCGATGGCGTTCCCCATACTAGGGGCTGAACGACTGGATACGCAGCCGATTTCTGAAACCGGCGAGATCTCGGACCGGCAAAGAGCTGCCCCGCTGCGGTAGCCCTTTGGTCCTCGGCGCTTTGACTGCGGTCAGCACCTTGCCAGAGCAGATTCACCGGTCCGGTGGCTATGCCTCGCCGTCGATGTCGCGGAGCCGGCTTTCGCTCAGCTCCCCGTGGCGTTCCAGGATCGGGTAGGCGACGGAGGTCAGGTGGCTGTTGATCCGCTTGAGGTCGCGCAGGATGTCCAGGTGAAGCGCGCTTGAACTAATCGACTCAACCCGCCCCGCGCCGACTCTCTGGAAATGCCGGTCAACCAGCTCCGTCTCGAGGGTTCTCATCTCCGACTTTTCCTTGAGAAGCCTCCGCGCCAGTCGGCGATCAGGCGTCATGAAGACGTTGAGCGCCAGGTTCAGGTTGGCGATCACACGATCGTGGAACTCCGCCAGCTCCTGCTCTCCTTCCTGGGAGAACGAGAGCTTGTTCTTGATCTTCTTGTTGGCGAGTTCCATCAGGTTCTTATCGATCACGTCACCGATGTGCTCCAGGTTCATCGTGAAGCTCAGGATTTCGATCGCTCGCCGGCTTTCCTTCTGATCCAACTCGTTGCGGGCCAGTCCGGTGTGATAGAGCTTGATCGCCTCATGCAGGCTGTCGACCACGTCGTCCCGCTCCTCGACCTCCCGCATGAGAGCGCTGTCGTTGGTCTTGAAGACCTGCTTCGTGCGTTCGAGCATCCCCCTGACCTCGTCGCCCATATGCAATGTCTCTCGCGATGCGGCGGCGAGGGCGATCGATGGGGTCTCGACCGCGTCGGGGTCGAAATACCGCGGCTGGCCGGGGTCGCCGACGGCTTTGCTGTCCGGCATGAGTCGCGTCGCCAGAGCCGCGATCGGCCCGACCAGAGGCAGAAACGCCAGCGCCAATGCCAGATTGAACAGGGTGTGGAAGTTGGCGATCAGGCGTGCCGGATCCGACTCGATCGCGGACAGGTAGGGTTGCACGTAGGGCAGGACCGTCAGCCCGGCGCCGACACTGATCCCCCGCACCATCAGATTGCCCAGCGGAACGCGTCTGCCGGCCGGGGTGGAGTGCGACGTGGCGACGAATGCGGTGATCGCAGATCCCAGGTTGGCTCCCAGCACCATCGCGAAACCGAGCTGAACACTGACGGCCTGAACCGCGACCAGAGACATGACCAGAAGCACGATCGCGACGCTGGAATGAGTAAACCAGGTCACAGCCGCCATTGTCAGGACAGCGAGGATCATCTCATCCGTGAACGAGCGGAGCACCACCGAGAAACCCTCGGTCTCTCTCAAAGGTGCGGATGCGCTGGTGATCAGTGTCAGCGACAGCAAGATCAGACCGAGGCCGATCGCCGCCCGGGCCAGACCGCGCTTGGTGCTGTGCTCCGAGTTCATGAACAGCAGAACGCCGATGACGATCAATGCGGGAGACAGCCAGGCCACGTCGAAGGAGAGGACCTGGATGATCAGAGTGGAGCCGACATCGGCGCCGAGCATCAACGCGATACCCATTGCCGTGGTGATCAGGCCTTGGCTGGCAAAGGACGCGGTAATGAGGGCCGTGGCCGTACCGCTCTGCAGCAGTCCCGTCACGCCAAGTCCGACCAGGAACGCCGAGATTCTGTTGCCGGTACTCGTCGAGACGAGTTTGCGCAGACTGTTTCCGAGTGCCCGGTTAAGGCCCGTGCGGACCATCCGGACTCCCCAGAGCAGCAGAGCGACCCCGCCGACGATGTTGATCAACAGTTCCATGCATCTTCCCAAAACGTCTGGATGACCGGACGCGCGGACCGGTCAGAACCCGAGCATCCGACCGGAGAGACTACCAACAAATGACGCGCACACATGAATCGTCAGACACAGAGGCATAGGCTCTCGGTGATCTCGCCCTGCGAAAGCAACGTCAACGGTGCCAGGAGCCAGGTGTTCATATCGGTAAGTTGTATAGCCAATGGATTCTGGTCATCGTGCGACCCATACGGGCGCTCCACAGGGGAATTCTCGGTTTGTAGTCTGAGGGGGTGAGGCGGCAATGATCGAACCGATCCGGATCAACGACAACCTGATCTACTTCCATTGGGGACGCGACCCGTCGCACGCCAATCTGGACATGCGCCTTGGCGGTGGCTGCCACGTCATCCACTGCGGCGATGAGGCCGTCGTGGTCGATACCATGGGACTGCCGGGTCAGGCAGAATGGCTGCGCCAGTACCTGGAACGGGAGCTTGGCCTCAGCCGCTTCACGGTCGTTAACACCCATTGGCATGGCGATCATATCGGCGGCAATCATGTCTTCGCCGACGGCCCGATCATCGGTCATCGCCGGACACGCGAGTTGATGCTGCGCGACCGCGCCCGCCTGGAGGCCGGTGACAGAGACGGCCACCCGCCGATCAACGTGACGCCGCCAACCGTCACCTTCGAAGGCCGGCTCGATCTCTGGCTCGGCGATCAGAAGATCGAGCTGCACGAGTTCGCAATCCATGAACAGGGCCATGTCGCCGTCCTCCTGCCGGAGCAAGAGACGCTCATCGCCGGCGACATGCTGGAAGACCCGGTCTGCATTCTGCGCTTCAGCTTCGCCCCACCGGCAGTTCAGCTGGCCGAGTTCGGTCGCCTCCTGGAGCTCGGTGCCACACACATCTATGCCACCTATTGCAACCCTGCGACGGTCAAAGCCGGCGGCTACGACAAAGCCTTCATCCGCCATATGCGCGATTACATGGCGCGGATGGTCAGCGAGGCCGGACAGCCCGGTTTCGACGGCCGACCGGCGTCCGACTTCATCGGCGATGCCCTGGCCGCAGGCGAGTTAACCTGGTGGGAACCCTATGCGGCCGTCCACGCCCGCAACCGCGCGACCGTTGAGGCGTTACTCCAGCCAGACCCTTGACCGGCAGCGGTTCCGTCACCCCGAAAACCGGCGACAGAGCCCGCCGACCGAAGACGGCGATCTGGCACCGCGTTTGCCCGATGAGAGGCGTCGCGTCTGGCCGCCTTCAGCCCCCGATCCCTGATCACCGCGCGCCCGGACCCACTCCCGGCTTCAGGCTTTCCAGGGCCGCTGTGGCCTGCTTGTTGAACGGGTCATGGGTCAACACGGTCGACAGGATCTGAACCGCTTCCGCTGGCTCGCCCAGTTGCTCGGCGATCAGTCCAAGGTAGAGCCAGGGCCGAACCGCTTGCGGGCTGATCCGGTTCGCACATCGAAAGAAGAACCGGGCTTGCTCGAGTTCTCCGACCCTGGACAGACACGTGCCGGCGACAAGGTTGGCGGTGTAGGCGTCCGGTGTCTGGAGCACGGCTTCCAAGGTCAGCCGGGCAGCCAGATCGTCGAGTTTCAGGTGATGGGCCGCCTTCGCCGCGTGAAATGCCAGGTTCTCGGGAAGAATGTCGGCGGTGCGGGCAATCTCGCGGGCTGTCGCGAACACCCGCTCGCGCGCGGCTTGGTCCCCCGGATCGCGGGCGGCGGACGGCACCGCGACCACGAAGGAAAGCCCGAACGCGGGGTGTTCCAGGCTCAGGTTCGGGTTCAGAGAGGGGTCTCGACGGTGGACTTGCGGCCATTTCGAGGCGATGTAGCCGCCTTCGGCGTTGCTGAGCGCGAATTTACGGACCCGTTCATCCTTGCCGCGCGTCGCGGATTCCGCGTGGACGAGCCTGGCAAAAGGGGTCCAGAGAACCTTCAGGCCGGTCGCGCCGATCTTCAGACAGAGATCCAGATCGTTGTAGTTGACCGCCAGATGCTCGGGTTCCATGCCACCGACGCCGTCGTAGACGTCCCGGCGAAGCACCGCGCATGCGGCGGTGACGGCAGAGGTCTGATGAACATGGGCGAACCGCACGTGCCGGCGCAGCTCCGCTTCCGGTTGGTAGTGGAAGTCGTGGCCGGCCACGTGGCCGAGCAGACCGAGCGTGACCCCCGCGTGTTGCACCCGGCCATCCTCGAACAGCAGCAGCGCCCCGACGATGCCGACATCGGGTCTGAGGGCCAGGCCTGCCATTTCGCGAAGCCAGGTACGGTCGAGAACGCGGATATCGTCGTTCAGAAGGCAGATCAGGGATCCGGTCGATTGAGACACCGCCAGATTGATGATCTCTGAGAAATTGAAGGGCTGGTCATGGCGGATCACCCGGCAGCGGGGGTCGCCGTCGAGATCGGACAATGTGCGAAGGGTGCGCGGGTTCTCGCTGCCATTGTCGACCACGATGATCTCCAGAGCGCCGTAGTCGGTGCCCGACCGCACACCGTCGAGGCACGTCGCGAGCAGGTCGCCACCGTCGCGGGTCGGAATGATCACGCTGATCTTCGGCGCGGGCTCGGGCACTAGAAACCGAAAGCGATGGGTCGCCCGTGACGGCCCTGCACCGAGGTTGGCGTCCAGACCGCGGCGCGCCAAAGCCTGCCCCCGGATCGTGTCATATGCCGCCGTCTCGTCAGGGGCGTCGGCGACCGTGAGGTGCGCCAGCACATGGGGCACGTGAACGACGGACGTGTCCTCCGCACCCACACTCACCGCCAGACCGATCTGGTACAGGGCGCTGGAGGGCGGTCCGTCGAACAGGGACGGGAGACCGCCCACCGGTGGCTTCAGAGCGATCCACCCGCGCAGCAGATTGACCTGAAGCGCCAGATCCTCATCCCATCTCGGGGGAACCATGACTGGCCGGCTTCGCGAACCGTCTGCGCCCAGGTGGTCAAAGTCGCCGTGGAGCAACCGCGCCCCAGGTTGTGCCGCGATGTGCCGCTGCAGGATCGGCAGGAAGGTGCCAGAAAGTCTGGCACCGGGTTCGACGACCAAAACCCAGGCGTTCCCGGCATGGGACAGTAACTCGCCGAGCCGGACCGTCCAGGACGCTCCCCGCGTCGTTTCGTGCCGGATGATGTCTCCGGTCCAGCCCGCATCGCTCGAGGCCGGGAGATCGGTGACTAGTGTTGGCGCCGTCTGTCCCGTCTGGCGGATCAGGTCCGCCACAAATTCCGCCACGCGGTCTCCGTCGCCGACCGCCGGCGCGACCACCACCAGACCCGCATTCGCCTGCGGAGGCTCGTCAGGCGTTATCGCGGCGGCCTGGAGTTCCGGCTCGATGAGGTCAATCCATTCGGCGTATCTCTCAAGCGTGGTGCCGCCGGGTGGCGGCGACCCGCTAGAGGAAATAGTCGTCGATCGTCGGCGGCGGCTGCGCCATCAGCGAAACCATGTTGGCGTCAGCCAGGCTTTTCGCTGCTGAGGCTCCGGTCAGCGTTCCGGTCTCGGTCACCACCCCATTCGAGACGAGTTCGACGTTGACGGACGCCGCCGACGCGGCGGATACCCCGGACAGGGTCAAAGTGCCCGCGCCAACGGTGACCGCGATCGCGCCACTGGCATCCGTACTGATCAGCGCGGCCAGATCCGCGATCGACGAGATCGATGTGCCGTTGGTGTTGATCCGCAACACGTCGCCATCGGATAGGGAGAAGTCCGAGGCCGTGTCGGCGCCGCTTCCGGTCGAGATCTCGAAGCGGTCGGCGCCGCTTCCCCCGGACATCGTGTCATTGCCCCTGTTCCCGATCAGCGTGTCGGAGCCGGCGTTGCCGAACATCAGGTCATCGCCTTGTCCGCCATAAAGGACATCGTCGCCCTGGCCTCCGTAGACCGTGTCCTCCGCCAGATTGCCGTAGAGCACATCGCCGCCTTCATTTCCGAAGACCAGGTCGGCGTTCTGTCCGCCGTACACCGTGTCGGCACCGGCGCCGCCGGACATCTGATCGGCGCCTTGGTTGCCGTACAGGAGGTCGGTTCCGCCTCCGCCAGCCATGGTATCCGCGCCAAAACCGCCCAACAGCGTACTGTTTTCGGCGCCACCGGAGAGGACATCGTTCCCGTTGGTTCCGCTGCTGCCGTCGGTGGACGCGGTCGCATTGAGCGTCAGCGTCGTATTGATGCCGTCATAGCTGGCCTGGAACGTACCGCTGCTGGACGAAATGCCGGACAGGGTCACCGTACCCAGACCGGTGTCGATGGTTCCCGATGCGGCTTGTCCGTTCAGCGATGTGAGGTCGATATTCCAGAAGAAGAGGGTATCGCCAGCCCAGAAATCGGCGACCGTATCGCCGTTGTGTTCGTCATTGAACCCGATGAAGACGAACCTGTCGTTGCCGTCGCCACCGACCAGAAAATCGGCGCCCCCGCTGCCGCTCACCGTGTCGTCGCCGGCGCCACCCGAAATCGTGTCCCGGCCGGTGGAGCCATGCAGGAAGTCGTTCCCGCCGTTGCCGACGATCAGGTTATCGCCGGCCCAGTCATGGATGTAGTCGGCACCCTCACCGCCGTAACTGGTATCGTTACCCCCGATCCCCCAGATCGTGTCGGCGCCCGTCCCGCCGTCCAGGAAGTCCGCACCGTCCTCTCCGATCATCGTGTCGTGGCCAGCGCCACCGGAGATGGTGTCGTTGCCAAACCGCCATTGATGCTGTCGCCGCTCGCACCACCGTCGAGAAAATCGTTCCCGCCTTCACCCAGAATGGTGTCGCTGCCATCGGTGCCAAACAGAACATCGTCGCCGGCACCGCCGGAGACGGTGGCCGCGGCTAGACCGGCGTCGAGAAACGCACCGCCGTCGACTCCCAGGAGGGGGTTGCTGTCATCAACCATTGTCGGAACCATCACGTCCCCGCATCTTGTTCGCAGCACTCTGGGCGTTCGCAGCACACTGGTCTGTCACACAATCAACACTGGCACGTCAAAACGAACTGTCACACGAAAAAAACCGGGCGATGTCGGCGCGATCCGATCAGGCGCTAGGCCAGAATGCCCGCCATTCGGCCACGGTCGTAGTTGGCGCCGCACAGGAACACGGCACTTCTCTGTCCCGCATATCTGTCCGGTTCCGCCAGGAACGCGGCCAGCGCCATGGCGGCGGCCCCTTCCACGATCATGTTCTCGGTCCATGCCAGCACTCGAAGCGCGTCCTCGATCTGTGCTTCGTCGCAATGGACGATGTCGTCGATCACCTCGGTCGCCATCGGCAGGGTGATCGAGCCCTCGTCGACGCCGCCGGCGACGCCGTCGGCCAGCGTATCGAAGTGATCCGTCTCGACGATCCGGCCGGCCTCGATCGACGCCGCCAGTGCCGCGCTGTTCTGGGCACTGACTCCGATCACGCGCGTTTTCGGTGAGAAGGATTTGAGGACGGCACCGATGCCGGAGATGAGGCCACCGCCGCCCATGGAGATGAACACGGTGTCCTGGTCTCCGCACTGATCGATCAGTTCCAGGCCGGCCGTTCACTGGCCCGCGATCACCGCCGGATCGTTATAGGGGGAGACGTAGGTGTAGCCTTCCGCCGCCGCCAGGTCGCGGGCGTGCACCTCCGCCAGTGAGGAGTCGGCGCCCGACAGCACCACGCGCGTGCCGTAGCTCTCGATGGTCTCGCGCTTCTGATCGATGACGTTCTCCGGCAGAACGACGGTGAGACGGTGGCCCGTCTTCTGCGCCGCACGCGAGCAGGCGATGCCGTGATTGCCCGAGGACGCCGTGACCAAAGGTCTGTCGAGGGGAAGGGTGCTCAGCTTGGCGCAGGCACCGCACAACTTGAACGAACCGGTGATTTGGAAGTTGTCCGCTTTGTAGACCAGGGATGTTCCGTCTCCGAGCGTCAGGCGCGAGGCGATGACCGGTGTTGTCTCGATCAATGGCGCGATGGTGCGCCGGGTCTGGACGGAGCGGGCGGCGGAACGCAGGATCAGTTCGGAAGCATCGGTCATGGGTCGGGTCAATCCGCGAGGGGCGCTGTCGATCGGGCGGCGTTGAGCGTGGCCAGCGAAATGGCGGCGTCCCGGGCGGCGAGGCCGGTCAGATCGGCGATGGTGATCGCGGACGGCGTTTCACGCCCTGGATGAGCGCCCGCCAGAACATCTCCCAACGCCACAACATCCTCTTCGCCCACGGCCCCGGCAGCATGGGCTGTCTGGAATTCCCCATGGTCCAGGGATTGGGATGCAAGGTCACAGACCTTGAGATCGGCCGCCGCGACGAGGTCGGTGGCCAGTTCCTGCTTGCCGGGACTGTCCGCGCCAATGGCAGTGATATGCGTGCCGGGTCTGATCCAGGCGCGGGCGATGAGCGGCTGCTTCGCCGGCGTGGTCGTGACGATCACATCGGTCGCCCGGCAGCCCTGTTCGAGATCGGCCGCGGGTTCGGCGATCAGTCCCAGGCCCTTTAGGTCGGCCGCCGCGGCCCGTGCCGCCTCGGCGTTGCGGCCCCAGATCGTGACGTGCAGGGAGCGGTCGGGCGTAAGGGCCTGCAGGCACTGCGCCTGCAGGCGCGCCTGGATCCCTGTTCCCACGATCAGCACGGTGTCGAACCCATCGTTCGCCAGTGCCCTTGTGGCGATCGCACCGCCAAGGCCGGTGCGCATGTCGGTCAACCAGCCTTCGTCCTGCAGAATGGCGGTCAGGGCACCGGTCTCGGCAGAGAACAGTAGGTTGACGCCGTTCGAGCTTGGGCGGCCCTTGGCGGGGTTGCCGTAGAATCCGGTCGCGACCTTGACCACGAAGGCCTCGTCGCCGTCGATATGCGCCGTTTTCAAATGGCAGTCCCCATCGACACCGGGAAACCCGAGATAGGTCACGTCCGGTGCCTGTACCCGCCCTTCGCTGGATGCCACATAGGCGTCGCGCACCGCCTTCTCCCCTGTGGCCATATCGAACAGCGCGGTGATTTGGGGTTTCTCGAGTATCACTGCGGGGAACTCTGACGGTCGGAGGGCGAAGACAATCAATAGAATTGGAAGGGATGGCTCGGTCAAGCGACGGTGACGCGCCTTGGGTGTCCCCATTCCGGCAGGCGAACAGGGCAAAGAAGGACATCTGAACGATGGCAAGAGATCTGGAGGCCACGCTCGGCGTTCTCGAGAAGCTGGTCGCCTTCCCCACGGTTTCCGAGTGTTCCAACCGGGACCTGATCCGCTACGTGGCCGATTTTCTGGCCGGACAGGGTGTCGAGAGCAGGGTCTTCGCGGATGAGACCGGCGAGAAGGAAGGGCTGATCGCACATATCGGGCCGGACGTGGCCGGTGGCGTGTTGCTGTCGGGGCACACGGACGTCGTCCCGGTTGCGGGGCAGGACTGGCGAAGCGACCCGTGGTCCCTGACCGAGCGGGATGGCCGCTTCTATGGCCGTGGCACGTGCGACATGAAGGGGTTCCTGGCGCTGGCGCTGGTGGCGGTGCCGGACATGGTCGCGGCCCCCCTGCGGCGCCCGATCCAACTTGCCTTCTCGTACGACGAGGAAATCGGCTGCCGGGGGTCGGCGGCGATGATCGCGGCACTTCAGGAGCAATACCCGCGCGCGGAGGTCGTGATCGTCGGCGAGCCGACGCTGTGGCGCGTGGTGAGCGGGCACAAGGGCGGGATCGGCCTGACCACCGAGATCGTCGGCAAGGCGGCCCATTCGTCCATGCCGCATCTCGGAGTTTCCGCCATCGCCCATGCCACGGGTCTGATCGACTGGCATGGCCGGATGATGGCGGCGTGCCGGGCCGACGCCGACCCCGCGTCCGGATTCGATCCTCCCCACAGCACGCTGCAGGTGGGCACGATCCAAGGGGGTCTCGCCGTGAACATCATCCCGGACGTCTGCCGCTTCGAGACCGACATTCGTTTCATGCCAAGAGAGACCGCCGAGCATTGGATCTCGGCCTATGGGGAGGCGGTCCGCGAGGTCGAGGCGGTGATGCGGGCCGAGCGTCCCGAAGCCCGGATCGTTGTCACCACGGCCGACGTCATTCCTGCTCTGGTTCCCGAGGAAAACGGGCGCGCGGAACAGCTGGCGCGCCAACTGACCGGGGACAATTCGAGCAACCGGGTCTCCTACCAGACCGAGGCCGGGCATTTCCAGGCCGCCGGCCACTCCACGATCGTCTGCGGCCCCGGCGATATCGCCCAAGCCCATCAGGCGGACGAGTACGTCTCGGCGGACCAGCTTCGCGCCGGCCAGGCCTTCATGGCCCGCCTGATCGAGAGCTGCCGTTGATGTCAGGCGCTCTTCTTCTGCCGCGCGAGGAAGGCCGAGAGTTTTCCGAGCCCGGTCTTCAGATCCTCCGTTTGGTTGGCGAAGCCGAGACGCACCCAGCCTTCCATGTCCATGGCGCTGCCGGGCGTGAGCATTACGCCTTCCTCCTCCAGAAGGGCGACGCAGAAATCGCGGGACTTGATCGGAAGGTCGTACTTGATCAGCGCGGTCGTCCCTGATTTGGGGCGAACCCAGCTCAGCAACGGTTCGTTGGCGATCCAGTCGGTGACAATGCCGAGGTTTCCGCGCGTGATCCCGTGGGCTCGCTCGAGGATCTTGTCGCGGTTCTCAAGCGCCAGGGCCGCGAAGAGTTCGTCGATCCGCCCCACCGCGATCGTGTTGTAGTCACGATGGATCATCACCTGTTCCAGCAGCGTTTTCGGGCCGGCGATCCAGCCCACACGCAGGCCGGCGAGCGAATAGGCTTTCGACATGCCCGCCGTGCTGATCCCCTTCTCGTAGATGTCGGCCATCGCCGCCGCGAAGCCGGAGCCCTCCTGGTCCGTGCCGCGATAGACCTCGTCGCACAGCACCCAGGCATCGACGCTGCCCGCGATCTCCGCGATCCGCTCCAGCATCGCCCGGTCCATCAGCGCGCCGGTCGGGTTGTTCGGGTTGTTGATGGCGATCAGCCTGGTGTCGGGCCGCGCCATGGCCCGCAGCGTGTCGAGATCCGGCAGGAAGTCGTCCTCGGCCTTCAGATGCAGCAGCTCGACTTCGGCACCGATGCTCTCTGGAATGGAGTAGTGCTGCTGGTAGGTGGGGACGACCGCGATGACATGATCGCCGCGCGATACCAGCGTCTGGTGAACCAGCGAGTTCGCGCCGATGGTGCCATGGGTCGTCAGGATGTTCTCGGGTCTCTGAGTCTCGTAGAGGCTGGAAACCGCGTGGCGCAGCCGGTCGGACCCTTCGATCGCGCCGTAGGTCATCTTTGTCGCGGACAGGTCACCCATGATCTGCTGGGTCACGCCCGCCATCTGAAACAGCTCGCCCAGCTTGATCGAGGTCACGCAGGTCTCGGCCAGATTGAACGCGCATTTCGTCTCATACTCGTTCATCCACATCTCAACGCCGAAGGGTCTGATGTCCATTCTGATTTCCTGACGTGTGGTTCAGGCGGGTGCCGGGTTCAGGCCGGGGCGGCTTCGCAGGCGCCGCGGGCCATGAAGATATCCCTGAGCCCGATGGAACGGAAGATTACCGGCCAGGTTCATCATCGTCGGCGGAACCCTGGACAGCATCACAACAGGTCGCGGGATCAGCTGCCCGGACCGGGGTTTCCCGGTCTCACTCAATCCCGACTAACCGGACGGGATCAGCGCGACGCCCGGGCCGAGTTTAATCGAGACTTGCCCGCCGGGGCTGATCGGTGTGTCGACGCGGGAATCGATCACGAACAAATCGCCGAGTTCCGTTTTGACCGCGTATTCCATGTGGGTACCGAGATAGGACGCTTTCGACACGGTTCCCGCCAACGGGCCGGACGCGTCGGGATCGAAGAGCCGGATCGCCTGTGGGCGGATCGCCACCTTGGCCGGCCCCGCCCCAAGTCCCGTTCCGTCCAGCTCAACCTCGATCCCGCCGATCGATACGACCGAGCGCGGACCATCGACCCGCAAGACCTCCGCGTCGACGACGTTGGCGTCTCCGATGAAATCGGCGACGAACAGGTTCGCCGGGTGCTGATAAAGCTCGCGCGGCGTGCCTTCCTGGGCGATCTCGGCGTTGCTCATAACGATGATCCGGTCCGAAACCGCCAAAGCCTCTTCCTGATCATGGGTCACGTAGACCACGGTCAGGCCGAGCGATTGCTGGATATCGCGAATCTCCTCGCGCACCCGGCGGCGCAGTTTTGCGTCCAGGTTGGAAAGCGGTTCATCGAACAACAGCACCTGAGGTTCCAGCACCAGGGCGCGGGCGACCGCAACCCGCTGCTGCTGACCGCCCGAGAGTTCACTCGGCAGGCGCGCGCCGTAGCCCGCCAGACCGACCAGTTCGAGCCCGCTCTCGGCCCGTTGGTACGCCTCCGCCTTGGCCATGCCGGAGACAACGAAGCCATAGGACACATTCTCCAGCACCGTCATGTGCGGGAACAGCGCATAGGACTGGAACACCATCGAGACGTCACGATCGGACGCCGGAAGCTGGGTGACATCCTCGTCGCCGATCCGGATGCGCCCCGCCGTCGCCATCTCAAGGCCCGCGATCATCCGGAGCGTCGTGGTCTTTCCGCACCCGCTCGGGCCGAGCAGGGTGACGAGATCGCCGGCCGCCACCTCGAAGGAAACATCGTTCACCGCGATCACGGTTCCGAACGCCTTGGTTACCCCCTCGAAGCGCACCGAAGCCGCCCGATTGTCAAATCCATCCGTCATGCACCGGCCCCCGCCACGTTGGTCCGCGCCAAACCGTCCCCTCGGCGCCGGCCGAGCTGGCGTTCGCCGACCGCGAGCTGGACAAGCAGGATCGCGGCGAACATCACCAGGATCAGAACCGATGAATAGGCGATCGAGATGCCGTAGTCGTTGTTCTCGACCCGTCCCAGAATGTAGGCCGTGGCCATGTCGTACTCCGCGCTGACCAGGAAGATCACGGCGCTGATCGCCGTCATGGCGCGCACGAAACTATAGACGATGGCCGCCACGATCGCGGGCCGCAGAAGCGGCAGAACCACCCGCCGGATCGTGGCCCAGCTCGTCGCCCCAAGGGTAAGCGACGCCTCGTCCAAGCTCTCGTCCAACTGGCTCATCGAGGCGATGCCGGCGCGCACCCCGACCGGCATTTTGCGGAAAATGAACGACACCACGAGGATCGCGCCGGTGCCAGTGATCTCGATCGGCGGCACGTTGAAGGCGAGCACGTAACTGACCCCGATCACGGTTCCGGGGATCGCGAAGCTCAACATGGTGCCGAACTCGAACGCGTCCTTGCCGGCGAAGCGCTGGCGCACCAGAAGATAAGCTGTTAGCAGGCCGAGCCCGGCGGTAAGCGGGGCTGAGACGGCGGCGATCGTGATCGTCGTTAAGAACGAATTCCACGCGCCTCCACTCCAGACCAGACCGTGATCCCCGGCGGTCACCCCGAACGCGTCGATGTAGTGGCGCAGGGTCAGATCATGATTGAGGCCCCAGGTCTCGACGAAGCCGCCGAACATGATCATCAGATAGATCACCGCCGTCAGCACCGCCCAGGGCACGGTCGTGCAAAGCACGAGGGTGATCAGCCGGTCCGGCAGGGCGGTGGGAATACCGGCGTCGCCCTTGCCGGTGACCGTCGTGTAGGACTTGCGCCCCAGCCAACGGCGCTGCGCATAAAAGGCGGATAGCGTGAAGAACAGCAGAACCAGTGCCAGCACCGCGGCGCGTCCCTGATCGAACTGTGCGCCGACGATGGCGAAGAAGATCTCAGTCGACAGAACTTCGAAGTTGCCGCCGAGCACCATGGGATTTCCGAAGTCGGCCATGCTCTCGATGAAGCCAAGCAGGAACGCGTTCGCGAGGCCAGGCCGCATAAGCGGCAGCGAAACCGTGCGGAAGGTATCCCAACGGTTCGCGCGCAGGGTGTGCGCTGCTTCTTCCATGGACGGGCTCACCCCCTCGACGACACCGATCAGCACCAGGAACGCGATCGGGGTGAAGGCCAGCATCTGGGCCAACCACACGCCCGTGAATCCGTAGACCCAGCGTGATGGGGTGATCCCGAATGCCCATTCGAGCAGGCTGGTGAAGGCGCCGGACTGTCCGAATATCAGGATCAGCGCCAATCCGATGACGAAGGGCGGGGTGATGATCGGGAGGACCGTCAACCCACGGAACAGGCGCTTGGCCGGAAAGTTGGTTCGGGTCACGAGTAGCGCGAAGGCAAGGCCCAGCAGGGTAGTGCCGGCGCCGACTGCGATCGCCAGCGCGAGGGAGTTCCACGCGACCCCGCACGCGCGCTGTCCATAGACGCAATGCAGGCCCCAGATCTTGGTGTTGAACAGCTTGTCGGCGAACAGGCCGAGCGCGAGGTTGTGGTCGTTGTCCTGAATCGCACTGACCAGCACCTGGGAGATCGGCCAGAAGATGAAGGCCGCCACAACGATGATGATCAGGCCGATGGAGCCGACCACGAACACGTCGCCATTGACCGCGCCGCGCGCGGCCAGTGCGTTGGTGAACAGGAAAAACAGACCGCCGACGGCCAGGAGCGCGCCATATCCCATGCCGAACTGGCGCGACTCCATCGTACCGAAGAGGGTTTCCAGGAAACCGTATTCCCACCCGCTGATGCCGATCGCGAATCCCTGAAGCACGGCGTAGAAGAAACCGCCACCGCCTGCCGCGAGCAGGATCAGGCAGAACGCGGGATCACGCTTGTCACGCCGCGCGGCGAGAAGCGTGGCCACCGCCAGGATCACGACCGGCCAGAGCCAGGGCGCCTCGCCGTCGAGCAGCAACACGATCAGCGGGTAGTAGTCGTCGAACGGATAGCCGTCCAGAAGCCAGCCGAATGACCAGAAGCCGTCCTCGATCGCGTACCACGGCAGGATGAAGCCACCCGCCAGGGCCGTCAGCGACCATATGAGGACGGCTCTGTTCACCTTGACGGCGTCGGTCAAGGCGCCGGTCATGACATCAAGCGACGCCGCGTCTTACTTCGGCAGAGACTTAACATCGGAGTCCCACTTCGCCAGGAGGCGCTTGCGCTCTGCGGAGGACCCATACTTCTTGAAGTCGTAGTCGATCAGCTTGATCGACTCGAGCTTCGGCGCCTGCTCCGGCGGGATCGCGCCCTTGTTCGACATCACTTGATAGGCCTTGGCCTCCTTGGCCCGTTCCTGGATGCCCTTGCGCAGCGCGAAGTCATAGAACTTCTTCGCCGAGTCAAGATTGCGCGCGCCCTTGATGATCGACATCGAGCCGATCTCGTAGCCGGTGCCCTCACAAGGAGCCACCGGGACGATCGGGAAGCCGCTCACCGCCTGCTTGACCGCATCGTGCAGGAAGACGATGCCGATCGTGTTCTCGCCGCGGCCCGCCGCCTTGATCGGCGCGGAACCGGACTTGGTGTAGGTGTTGATGTTCTTGTGCAGCTTCTTCATGTAGTCGAAGCCGCCTTCCTCGCCAAAAATCTGCACCATGGTGGCGAGCGTGGTGTAAGCGGTGCCCGAGGAATTAGGGTTCGCCATCTGGACATGGCCCTTGTATTCCGGCTTCAGCAGGTCGGTGCCGGCAGATTGTTCTTCGCCAGAATCTCGGTGTTATAACCGAAGCCGAGCGCACCGGCGTAGATGCCGATGGTCTTGTCGTTGGCTGCTTTTGCCTGGTTCAGCGCCCAGTCATGCAGCTCGGCGCGCATCGGGGAATCGTAGGCTTCCGTCAATCCTTCTTCGGCCGCCTGCAGATGCGGGTCCCCGGTGCCGCCCCACCAGATGTCGCCTTTCGGGTTGCGGGCCTCGGCCTTGATCTGCGCGAAAGTCTCGCCGGAACTCTTGCGGGTCATTGCGACCTTGATCCCGGTCTCCTTCTCGAAAGCCTCGACCATCAAGTTGCACCACTCGATCTGCGGGCTGCAATAGAGCGTCAGCTTGTCTTTCGCCAATGCGGGTTTGGCCGCGAGGCCGAATGCCGCGACGGACGCAGCAACTGCCAGCGTCGTGAATTTTGCCAATCTCATGATCGGACCTCCCTCGTTTCCTCGCCTTGTCCCTTTTTGCTTTTTCATGGATTTTGTGCCCGGGACAGCGCACGAAATGCGCATTTGATTTTTGATGACAACACGGGCTCCCGCAACTCTATTGTCACGAATCCGTAACATGTTTGAAACATAGGCGAGACCCGAGACGCTCGCGCAAATCATGACGGGGAGTCGCGCGTGACCCAATCCATTGATGCACGCAGCCGGTTGGCGGACCAGACAGCGGAAGAAGCCGGTGCCCTTGCCTTGCATTTTTTCGATCGCTTGTCCGAGCTCAAAGTCGAGACCAAGGGGCCGCAGGACGTCGTGAGCAAGGCCGACAGGGAGGTCGAGGATCTGATACGGCGCCGCATTCAGGAACGATTCCCCGGCGATCTCATCCTTGGCGAGGAGGCTGGTGGGGCGGTTAGCCTGGACGCGGACGAGACGATCTGGGTCATCGATCCGATCGACGGCACCCAGTGTTTCCTAAACGGTCTGTCCACCTGGTGCGTCTCCATCGCTCTGGTACAGGGCGGCGATATTGTCCATGGAACGATTTTGGACCCATCAGCGGGCGAGTTGTTTTCCGGCGGACCCGAGACCGGGGCCCGCGTCAATGGTGCGCCGATGAAAGTCGCCGAGGCGCGGAACCTGTCCGAAGGCATGGTCGAGGTCGGATATTCGACCCGATGTACCCCGGACCTTACCTTGGATGTTCTGGCGAAACTGATGCCGGCCGGCGGTATGTATCACCGCTGCGGCGCTGGCGCGCTCGCGCTCGCTCATCTCGCGGCAGGCCGCTACATCGCCTATTTCGAAGAGCATATGAATTCGTGGGACAGTCTAGCCGGCGCGGCCCTGGTGCGCGGGGCGGGCGGTTGGACCAGTGACTTGCTGGCGAATGACGGTCTGAACCTTGGCGCCATGGTCGTGGCGGCGGGCCCGGGCCTGCTTGGGGAGATGCGCCGGATCGTCAGGGTGCCGTTCGACGTGGTGGCGGCATCGGCATGACGAATGGGGACGCCAACGGCTCCAGCTGGAACACACAAGCCGATCTTGCCGGCAAGGTCTTCGTGGTCACCGGCGCGTCGCAGGGGATCGGTGCGGCAATCGCCGAGCGGCTGGCCCAACGCGGCGCCGCCGGCCTGGTGATCGCCGGGCGCGATTCGAGACGCCTGGCGGAGATGCGCGCAAAACTATTCGCGCAGGGGGCCGAGACACTCGCGATCGCCGGCGACCTCGCCGAGGCGGAGACATGTCATGAGTTGATCCGGAGCGCCGACGCCGCGTTCAAGCGGATCGACGGTCTGGTGAACGCGGCCGGTTCGACCGAGCGGGGCGCCCTGGAAGACACCACGGCGGAGCTTTGGGACCGGATTTTCGCGACCAATGCCCGCGCTCCATTCCTGCTGATCCAGGGCGCGGTCGCGGTGATGCGGCGTGAGCGGATCCAGGGCTCGATCGTCAATATCATCACCATGTCGAGCCATGGCGGCCAGCCGAAACTAGTTCCGTACAGCGCGTCGAAGGGGGCGCTGGCGGTGCTGACCAAGAACCTGGCACACGGACTGCTCTCCGAGCGTATCCGGGTCAACGGGATCAACATCGGCTGGAGCGACACGCCGAACGAGGATGCGGTACAGCGCGCCGAGGGCCAACCCGAAGACTGGCTGGAAAAAGCCGAGGCCAGCGTCCCGTTCGGCCGTCTGATCAAGCCCGACGACGTGGCGCGCATGACGCTGTTCCTGTTGTCAGACGATTCCGGGCTCACCACCGGCACCGTCATCGACCACGACCAGATGGTGATCGGCGCCTACGACTGACGCCGAAAGACTGGTCGGCTAGCGCGAATGGGCGGGTGCTGAGCCGCTGGATTCCCAGACGTAGAGTGAACCTCCGTCATACAAAGCGCGAACTCGCAACATTCGGCCTGCCGCAAGGAGCTCGATACCAGCATTATGTCTATGCCAGCGTTGTTTGCGATTGGATCGGGTAGCGGTGTGAGCGATACGGGACGGCACCGTCGCCGGGAACCGGAAGCGGGCAAGTGAGTCCGGTTTCATCGGGTACTCATACCGCCGGCCACGCCAAGTTCACGTTCCCGTGACAAAGCTGATCGATGGCGGACTGTTCCTAGGGATCGATCAGTTCCTGAAATGAGGGAGGATCCGCGCCGGCGCGGCCCACGCTCACGGCGGCCACTCTCGCACCGAAGTCCAGGGCGCGACGAACTGCACCGCCGTCCGGCTTCGAGATCCGCTTTTTGTTCAAATGGCCGCTCCGAAGAAGCTCCGCCAGCACGCCGGCGTTGAAGATGTCGCCGGCCCCTACGGTATCGACAACGTCGACGTTCTTGGCGGCACACTCGACGATCTCACCTCCTCTGAGATATCCGCTCGCCCCCTCTGCGCCGCGGGTCACGATCACCAACGCAGGTCCACGCTCGGATAGGCTTTTAGCTTTCGCTGCCTGCGGACGATCCCCCGGATCGAGCCAATCCAGATCCTCTTCGGATACCTTCACGATATCGGCAAGAGCGATCATGCGATCCAATCTCGTCAGAAAACGATCCCTGTCATCGATGAACCCCGGGCGGATGTTCGGGTCGATCATCACCAGGCAACCAGATCCGTATCGCTCGAGCACCGCCGCATAGCTGTCCGCCGATGGCTCGCATGCCAAGCTTATTCCGCCGAAGTAAAGCACGGATACGGCAGGGGAAAGGTGCGGCAGGTCCTCGGTGCTCAGCATTCGGCCCGCAGAGCTCTCGTCGAAAAAGCTGTAGCTCGCTCGTCCGTCGACGAGGACCACGAAAGCAAGAGTCGTCGGGCGGCTGCTTGTGACGACATGAGAGGTGTCGACGTTCGACGCCTCCAGAGTCGCTTTCAATTGGTCGCCGAACATGTCGTCGGACAGTCCGGTGAGCATGCCGACCGAGATCTCTAAGCGGCCCAAAGCAACCGCCGTGTTGAACACGGATCCTCCGGGATGGGGAACGAATCCAAGATCCCCCGACACCGTCGTCTCCGGGATCATATCGATCAACGCTTCGCCGCAGCACAGGATCATTCGGTATGGCCTTCTCCGTGGGGCGCCGCTTTCGTCGCTCCCCGGAACGACGATCGAGCCGAAGCCTGAGCATATGGTCTTCGCTGCCGCCGCGCCTCGATTATTTGCGCGCGGAAAGTTCTAGTGTTATCGTTTTGGCAAAATTGAATACTCGGAAAATATCCCCGCTCTCGACAAATGACGAAGGTGCATGCCTTGAAAATTCCGAAGATTAAGAACATGCAAGAGTTTGCCGACGTGAGCGGTATTTCAAGACCGACGGTTTCGAAATACTTCAATGATCCCAGCAGTGTCAGGGCCTCTACACGCGAAAAGATCGAGAAGGCGCTGGAAGCGTATGATTATCGACCGAACATTTATGCAATCAATCAGAATCGTGCGCTGACGAAGAATGTCGGGATTGTCGTCCCCTTCCTGGCCGATCCCTTTTTTGTCGAGATCGCGCGCCAGATCGAACAACGCTGTATCGATGCCGGCTTCCGCCCGACGCTCTTCAGTTCTCACGGTGAACCTCACCTTGAGGTGGAAATCCTCGACATGCTCCGATCGTTCAAACCCGCTGGCGTCCTCCTGGCGCCGCTCGGCCGCGCGTCGAACCGGGAGGCGATCGAGAGATTTTGCGCCGACGTCCCGACGGTGCTTTTCGACAGCAATCTCGAAGGAATAGGCGCGGCCTTCGTGGGATCGGACAATTTCAGTTTCATATCGCAAACGGTAGAGTATCTCTGTCGAACGGGAGAGCCGCCGTGCTTCTTCGAGATGGCGACCCCGGCCAATCCAAACGCGAATAAGCGCCGAACCGCCTATCTCGACACGATGAACCGATTGGGTCTGGAGCCGTTGGTCCTCAAGATCGACGGCGAGGGTTGGGCGTTCGAGGAGATTGGACGACAAGGAACCTTCCGTATCCTCGACGAAGGTGGTTTTCCGACGAATACGATCCTCTGCAGCAACGACCGGTTGGCCATTGGCCTGTTGTCGGCTTGCTATGAACGGGGTCTTCGGGTCGGGCGAGGCGGCGGCTGCGCGTTTCGCGTCGCCTCCAATGACGATCATCCGTTCTCGCGATTCACGTGTCCGTCGCTGACCACCGCCGCTCACGATTACGAGGCGGTCTCGACCCGCAGTGTCCAGATACTGTCCGATCTGGTGAGGGCGGGCGGACACTTCCCCGAGCGAACCGAAGAACTGTTCCCGGCCCGGCTGGTTCTCCGAGAGTCGGCTTAAAGACTTCTATAAAATTTTACGCGCGTAAAATCTTGAATTGACGCCGAGTAGAGATTTTGGGAGCGTGCCCGATCAAAACAAAAATACCAGGGAGGACTGGAATGCAGTTCAAGAATTTACTCGGGGCGGCAACCGCCCTGGCGCTATTTGCGACGACGCCCGCTCTCGCCCAAACCATAACGATCGCGACCGTCAACAACGGCGACATGATCCGCATGCAGGGCTACACGGATCAGTTCACCGCCGACACCGGCATCAAAGTGGAGTGGGTAACACTCGAAGAGAATGTTCTTCGCCAGCGGGTTACGACCGACATCACCACCAAGGGCGGTCAGTTTGACATCATGACGATCGGCATGTACGAGACGCCGATCTGGGGTGCCAACGGGTGGTTGGTTCCATTGAACGACCTCAGCGCCGAGTACGACGTGGACGACATCCTGCCGGCCATGCGCGGCGGTCTGAGTCATGACGGCACTCTCTACGCCGCGCCCTTTTACGGCGAGAGTTCCATGGTCATGTATCGAACCGACCTGATGAAAAAGGCCGGCCTCGAGATGCCGACGGCGCCGACATGGGAGTTCATCCGCAAGGCGGCCATCGCCATGACGGACCGCGCAAGCGATGTGAACGGCGTTTGCCTCCGCGGTAAGGCCGGTTGGGGCGAAGGCGGTGCTTTCATCACTGTAACGGCGAACTCGTTCGGCGCACGCTGGTTCGACGAGGACTGGAACGCCCAGTTCGATCAACCCGAATGGGCCGCGGCACTGAACTTCTATGTGGATCTCATGAAGCAGGCGGGCCCTCCGGGCTACTCGACCAACGGCTTCAACGAGAACCTGTCGTTGTTCCAGCAGGGCAAGTGCGGAATGTGGATCGACGCCACCGTCGCCGCCTCCTTCGTGACCAACCCCAAGGACTCGAGCGTCGCCGACAAGGTCGGATTTGCGCTCGCGCCGGATACCGGCCTCGGCAAGCGTTCCAATTGGTTGTGGGCTTGGGCCCTGGCCATCCCTGCGGGCACGAAGCAGGAAGCCGCCGCCAAGACGTTCATCGAGTGGGCGACGTCAAAGGAGTACATCGAACTCGTTGCGGCCAAGGAAGGCTGGGCGAACGTGCCCCCGGGTGCTCGGACGTCGCTGTATGCGAACCCCGAGTATCAGAAGGTGTCGTTTGCCAAGATGACCCTCGACTCGATCAACGCGGCCGACCCGACGAATCCGACGGTAAAGCCGGTGCCCTATGTCGGCATCCAGTTCGTGGCCATCCCTGAGTTCGCCGGGATTGCGACCGAGGTCAGCCAGGAGTTCTCGGCGGCCTATGCCGGACAGCAGTCGGTCGAGGACGCCTTGGCTAAGGCGCAGGCGCTCACCAACGACGCCATGGAAGCAGCCGGGTACCGCTAACGCGTCCACCCGGATCGGGGGGCGGCGGCTCGCCGCTCCCCGCGCTTCGCCCCACAATCGGGTCGAGAACGGTCCCGTCCGTCAACTTAGGGAGGGTGTCATGGCCACGCAGCATGCGCGCTCGGCAGCCCGACTCATGATGGCGCCCGCAGTGGTGCTGCTCTTGGGCTGGATGCTCGTCCCGTTGACGATGACATTGTACTTCTCCTTCACGAAGTACCTTCCGCTGAGAGGCGACTCCTTGGACCGCGGCCTTGATTGGGTCGGTTTCGCCAACTACGCACGCTTCCTCGGATCCAGCTCCTTCTGGCCGAGCGTCCAGGCGACATTGATCATCGTCGGCGGCGTCCTGATCGTAACGGTCGTTCTGGGTATTCTTCTGGCGATCCTCCTTGACCAGCCGTTCTGGGGGCAAGGGATCGTCCGCCTCCTGGTCATTGCGCCTTTCTTCGTCATGCCCACCGTGTCGGCGTTGGTATGGAAGAACATGTTCATGGATCCGGTGAACGGGATCCTTGCCCATTTATGGCGTTTCTTCGGAGCGCAACCGGTATCGTGGCTGTCGGACGCATCCGTGCAATCGATCGTCTTGATCGTCTCATGGCAATGGCTGCCGTTCGCCACACTCATTCTCTTGACGGCGATCCAGTCTCTCAACAGCGAGCAGTTGGAGGCGGCTGAAATGGACGGCGCCTCGCCGTTGGAGAGGTTTTGGCACATCGTCCTTCCGCATCTCTCCCGCGCCATAACCATCGTCGTCCTGATCCAGACGATCTTCTTGCTGTCGATCTTCGCCGAGATCTTCGTGACGACGGGCGGAGCGTTCGGCACCCGGACACTGACCTACTTGATCTTCCAACGTGTGGTCGACAGCCAGAACATCGGTCTGGGATCGGCGGGCGGTGTCTACGCCATCATCCTCGCCAACATCGTTGCGTTCTTTCTGATGCGCATCGTCGGCAGCAATCTGGATCGGTAGGGCACAGAGATGGCACGCGAAATCACCACCCGTCGCAAGATCGCCACGACCGCGGTCGCCTGGGCCATCGGGCTGCTGATCTTCTTTCCGATCTACTGGACGATCCTGACGAGCTTCAAAACGGAAGCCCAGGCCATCAACGATCCGCCGCTGTTCCTGTTCTTCGATTGGACGTTGGAGAACTACGCCGTCGTCCAGGATAGGTCGGATTACATGCGGTTCCTTTGGAACTCGGTGATCCTCGCAGGTGGCTCGACGCTGATCGGCATCCTGGTCGCGGTGCCGGCCGCTTGGTCGATGGCGTTCGTCCCTTCCCGACGAACGAAGGATATTCTGCTGTGGATGCTGTCCACCAAGATGCTTCCCGCCGTCGGCGTGCTCTATCCGATTTCCCTGCTGTTCGTGCATTTCGGCCTGTTGGATACCAGGGCCGGTCTGATCGCTGTCCTGATGCTGATCAACCTGCCGATCATCGTCTGGATGCTCTACACCTACTTCAAGGAAATCCCCGTCGACATCCTCGAAGCGGCCCGAATGGATGGCGCCGGATTGCGCGAGGAAATCCTGTACGTCCTGACTCCGATGGCGGTGCCGGGCATCGCTTCCACGATATTGTTGAACTTCATTCTCGCCTGGAACGAAGCGTTTTGGACCCTGAACCTGACGGCGGCGAACGCAGGGCCCCTGACCGCGTTCATCGCCAGCTACTCCAGTCCCGAAGGCCTGTTCTTCGCGAAACTCAGTGCGGCGTCGACAATGGCGATCGCACCGATCCTGATCCTCGGCTGGTTCAGTCAGAAACAACTCGTGCGAGGCCTGACCTTCGGCGCGGTGAAGTGAGGAAGTTGCGATGGGACGTATCGTTCTCGATAAGGTGACGAAGGCGTTCGGTGACGTAACTGTCATTCCACCTCTGGACCTCGAGATAGAGGATGGCGAATTCGTCGTCTTCGTCGGCCCGTCAGGGTGCGGAAAGTCGACATTGTTGCGGCTCATCGCAGGCTTGGAGGACGTGTCCGGCGGCACGATCCGCATCGACGGCGGCGACATGACGACGGTTCCTCCGGCGAAACGCGGGCTTGCCATGGTGTTTCAGTCGTACGCCCTCTATCCGCACATGACCGTCCGAAAGAACATCGCCTTTCCCCTTCGAATGGCGAAGCTCGACACGGCGGAACAAGATCGACGAGTCGAGCAGGCGGCAAGCGTCCTGAACCTGACGGACTATCTCGATCGCCGTCCGGCGCAGCTATCCGGTGGTCAGCGTCAACGGGTCGCGATCGGACGCGCTATCGTCCGCGAACCTGGCGCTTTCCTGTTCGACGAGCCGCTGTCCAACCTGGACGCGGCCCTTCGCGTGGGGATGCGACTGGAGATATCCGAGCTTCACAAGCGTCTGGCGACGACGATGATCTACGTCACCCACGACCAAGTCGAAGCCATGACGATGGCGGACAAAATCGTGGTTCTGCAATCCGGCTTCATCGAGCAGGTTGGGAGTCCGCTGGAACTCTACCGCCGGCCTCGGAACACATTCGTCGCGGGCTTCATCGGATCACCGAAGATGAATCTCATCGACGGCGCCGAAGCCGAGAGACATGGGGCCGCGACCATCGGCATTCGACCGGAGCACTTGGACATCTCCGGTACCGCCGGGATGTGGAAGGGCAGCGTCGGCGTATCCGAGCATCTCGGCTCCGACACGTTCTTTCATGTTCAGAGCGACGTGTCGTCGGCCCCTCTTACGGTTCGCGCAGCAGGCGAAGTCGACATGGCCTACGGATCGGAGTTGTATCTGACGCCACGAGAGGAGCACCTGCATCGGTTCGATCGAGACGGTCTCCGTATCGAATGAAAAGGCTCGAGGGAAAGGCGGCGCTCATAACCGGCGCCGCACGGGGAATTGGTCGAGCCTTTGCCGAAGCCTATCTTCGCGAGGGCGCGCGTGTCGCAATCGCCGATATCGACGTCGCCCGAGCGCGGGAAACCGCGACGCAGCTCGGCGGACGGACCCTCGCGATCGACATGGACGTGACGGACCAGGCCGATATTGATCGCGCCGTCGACGAAACCGTGTCGGCATTCGGTGCCGTCGACATTCTGATCAACAACGCCGCCGTTTTCACAGCGGCGCCGATCGTAGAGATCGACCGCTCCGACTACCGGAAAGTGTTCGACATCAATGTCAGCGGAACGCTGTTCACCATGCAGGCCGTTGCCCGTCACATGAAGGAACGCGGCCGTGGCGGAAAGATCATCAACATGGCGAGCCAGGCGGGCCGTCGGGGGGAAGCGCTCGTCGCCGTCTATTGCGCGACCAAGGCGGCGGTCATCAGCCTGACGCAATCGGCGGGGCTCGACCTGATCAAATACGGCATCAATGTCAACGCGATCGCACCCGGTGTCGTCGACGGTGAGCACTGGGACGGCGTCGATGCCTATTTCTCCAAGCTGGAGGATAAGCCGATCGGAAGGAAGAAAGAGGAAGTTGCACGAGGCGTTCCTTTTGGCCGGATGGGACGCGCCGATGACCTGACCGGAATGGCGGTATTCCTGGCGAGCGACGAGGCGAACTACGTCGTCGGGCAATGTTACAACGTGGACGGGGGACAATGGCTGAGTTGATCTCAAGAGGTCAGCCGGTGAAGTCGCCCGTTCGGCTGTCCGACGCGACATTGAAGGACCTTCCAGCGAACATCCGACGCCCCGACTACGACAGACGATCGCTCACGCCGGGGATCGTCCACATCGGGCTGGGCAATTTCCATCGTGCCCATCAAGGATGGTATTTGCATCGTCTCATGCAGTCGGGGCGAGCCATGGATTGGGCGGTCCTTGGCGCCGGAGTCCGACCCGCCGACGTTGCGATGCGCGGCAAGCTTCAAGCCCAAGACTATCTGACAACCCTGATCGAACTCGCCCCGACGGGGATCTCGGCTGAGGTTTCCGGAAGCATGATCGATTATGTCCCGATCGAGCCCGCGAACCGACCGCTTGTCGAGGCAATGACCCGCCCGTCTGTCCGGATCGTCTCACTGACCGTGACCGAAGGAGGATATTTCTCCGATCAGACTTCGGGTGGTCTTGATATCGGCCATCCCGACATAGTCCACGATGCCGCCCATCCCGATCGACCGCGGACCGCTTTCGGGGCCATCGTCGCGGCCCTCAGGGCGCGCCGTGATGCGGGATACGGCCCTTTCTCCGCGCAGAGTTGCGACAATCTGGTCGGCAATGGAGACGTCCTGCGAAGGACTGTCCTGTCGCTCGCTCGACTATCCGACCCGACCTTGGCGGATTGGATCGAAGCCAACGCCTCTTTTCCAAACTCCATGGTGGACTGCATCGTGCCCGCGACCGGAGAGGCCGAACGATCGTTGGCTCGCGCCGAAGGCGTCGAAGATGCGGCGCCGGTCACCCATGAGAACTTTCGCCAATGGGTGATCGAAGACGACTTCTGTGCCGGGAGACCGGATTGGGACCGCGTGGGCGCCACATTCTCGAACCGTGTCCACGATTTCGAAGTTATGAAAATCCGCGTCCTGAACGCGGGTCACCAGATCCTCGCGAATGTCGGTGAGATCGTGGGATGTCGAACGATCGCCGCCTGCATGGAGGACTCGTCGATCTCGGCATTCTTTCACAAGGTGCAAACCGACGAGATCATCCCCCATGTCGGCGCGGTCCCGGGTATGTCTCCCAGCGAATATCTGGAGGTCATTCGTCACCGCTTTTCCAATCCTTCGATCGGCGACACGACGAGGCGCGTGGCTTTCGACGGTTCCGCACGTCATGTCGGCTTCCTATTGCCGACCATCAAGGACGCGATCGCGGCAGGCGCTTCGATCGAAGGGCTGGCGTTGGTCGAAGCGCTTTGGGCTCGGATGTGCTTCGGGTATCGCGAGGATGGGAGTCTTATCGAACCGAACGACCCGGTGTGGAATGATCTCGTCCGATCCGCCGAGGCGGCGAAGGAACACCCGGGGGCCTGGTTCGACCAGCGTCAATTCTACGGCGATTTGTCCAAGAACGACCGGTTTCGCAACGCGTTCTCACATTGGCTTGCGAGACTCTGGAAGGACGGTGCAAGAGCGACCCTCGGCGAGTATACGCGATCGGCGCCGGCATCGAGGCGGCGAAGCCAGGGCGAGTAGGGCACTGTCACACCTTCAGGCGATGGGCGTGATGCAGCCTTCGTGTCACAGCGCCGTCTTGAGAGATGGCATCATTCCCCACTCACCCAGAGGCGTCCGGTAGAGACCCGTCTATCAGGAAAAGAGTGGCTGGGGGACCTGGATTCGAACCAGGGTTGACGGAGTCAGAGTCCGCAGTCCTACCGCTAGACGATCCCCCAGCAGGATCGGGAGGGCCGAGGCGCTCCCTTGCGGTGAGGGCGGGCTTTTATCATAGAGCGGGGCGCGGATGCAAACCCACGAATGGGTCGAACCGCTCTCGGCGTCTCTCACCGATTATCGGCGGAGGATGTCACACAGGCGGTGTCTGAATCGTCATCTCAGCACAGGCCGCCGGACAGGGCGGCCGCCCACCGACAGGGCCCAAACGAGAGGACACCGCAGATGACCGAGAACACCCAAGCCGTCCAGCACGAGACCCAGATCCCCGACCTCATGCGGTACTGGGGCGCCTCCCATCCCCAGATGCACGAGAAGGGGCTGCCCAGCCGGCTGTCGCATCTGATCGAGCTTCGGGTCTCGCAGATCAATGGCTGCGCCTTCTGTGTGACGCTGCACAGCTCCGACGCCCGCAAGGATGGCGAGACCGACGACCGGCTCGACCGGCTGGCCGTCTGGCGCCATGTTCCGGACTTCACCGACGCGGAGAAGGCGGCCTTCGCCTGGGCCGAAGCGCTGACCTACCTGGATCGCGGCACCGATTTCGGCGCGCTGCGGGCAACGCTGCGCGAGCATTACAGCGAGGAAATGATCTCCCTGATCACCGCCTGTGCCAGCATGATCAACCTTTGGAACCGCATCCAGATCTCCAAGGATTGACGGCGATGGCAGAGGGCACCCGATCAAGGCGGGATGCGGACCGGGCAGCGACCGGCGTATTCGAAGCCGCCCGTCCCCGCCTGCTCGGCATCGCGTATCGGATCCTCGGATCCCGTGCGGAAGCCGAGGACGCGGTCCAGGACACCTTCCTGCGCTGGCAGGCGGCGGAGGTCGACGGCATCGACGCGCCGGTCGCCTGGCTCACCGCCGTCTGCACCCGGCGCGCGGTCGACATGCTGCGCGCGTCCTATCGCAGCCGGGTCGACTATGTCGGCGTCTGGTTGCCGGAACCGGTTTCGACCGCCGAGAACAGCACGGCCGAGACCCAACTGGACCTGTCGGCGTCGCTTTCGACCGCCTTTCTGCTGCTCCTGGAGCGTCTGACGCCGCGGGAACGGGCCGCCTATCTGTTGCACGAGATCTTCGAGATGGATTACGGCGATGTGGCCGCGTCCCTTGCGGTCAACGAGCCGGCCTGCCGCAAGCTGGTCTCGCGCGCCAAGGCCCGGATCGGTGACGACCGGGTCCGGCACCGCCCGCCGCCGGAGCGTCAGCGCGCCCTGCTGGCGGCGTTCCAGTCCGCCATCCGCACCGGTACGCCCGGATCGCTCGCCGAGATGCTGACCGATGACGTGCGGCTGGCGGCCGATGGCGGCAGCAAGGTGGCGGCGATCCCCGAGGCTCTCAGCGGTCCCCAGGTGACCGATTTCCTGACCGTTCGGCTGCATCGTTGGTGGGACGGCTATGATTGGCTGCCGGCTGTTCTGAACGGGCTGCAGGGCTTCGTGCTGAGGCAGGACCGGCAGACGGTGACCGCGGTCTCCTTCGCCTATGATGACGACCGGATCAGCGACATCTTCATCATCCGAAACCCCGACAAGCTGGCCGGGTTGGTGGAGACGCCAGTGCAGTGACTTGAGCTTGCGGCGACTTGAGGCTGTCCGGCGTTCGCGGGGTGGCCGTCACCGGCGGGCGCGTTTAAAGTGACTGGGACGGGTCGCGGCGCAGGGGCGCGGCCCACCAAGGAACACGCCTGGAACGGCAATCGACGAACGGAAGGACGGCAGGGGCATGGTCACCAGCGCGGATCGCGCCGGCCGCTCCCGCTCCCAGGGTCCTGAGCGACGGTCGGTCAACGACCGCGCGGGCGGAACACCATTGCGGGACGGGGCAGTACGCGGCGATCACGGCCGCTTCGCCGGGCCGGTGCCCGGAGCCGGGCCGCATGATGGACCGGTCCGTTCCCACGACGTGCTCGCCGCCCTCGACCTCGGCACCAACAACTGCCGTCTTCTGGTCGCTCGCCCCCAGCACCACCGCCGAAGCTTCCGGGTCATCGACGCGTTCTCGCGGATCGTGCGCCTGGGCGAGGGCATGGGCCGGACCGGATACCTGAGCGACGATGCCATCACCCGGACCCTGGACGCGCTCCGGGTGTGCAGCTCCAAGATGCGCCGTCGCCGGGTCACCCGGTTCCGCGCCGTCGCGACCGAGGCCTGCCGGCGCGCGACCAACAGGGGCGTGTTTCTGGATCGGGTCGAGGAGGAAACCGGGATCGAGCTCGAGATCATCTCGACCGCGGAAGAGGCCGGATTGGCCATGGCCGGTTGCGGCTCGCTGCTCAATCCCGAGGTACCCGGCGCCCTGGTCTTCGACATCGGCGGCGGGTCGACGGAACTGGCCTGGTCGCGCGGCGAATCCGACGCGGCGCCGACGGCGGTCGCCTCGATCCCGATCGGGGTGGTGACCCTGGCGGAGAAATACGGCGGCGACCGCTACGCCGACGGCATCTACGACAGCATGGTCGACGAGGTCGCGACCGCACTTGCGCCTTATGAGGCGGAACACGGCATCCAGCGCGAGGCCGAGGCCGGCCGTCTGCAGGTGATCGGCACGTCCGGCACCGTGACCACGCTGGCCGGGGTTCACCTCGACCTGCCGCGCTACGTCCGTGACCGGGTGGACGGGGTGTTCCTGGAGGTCGACAACACGCTGGAGATCGGCCGGTGGCTGGCCAGTCTCGACTACGAGGCGCGGGCGGCTCATCCCTGCATCGGCCGCGATCGGGCCGATCTGGTGGTCGCCGGATGCGCGATCCTGGAGGCGATCTGCCGGCAATGGCCGGTGCCGACCATGCGGGTCGCCGACCGCGGCGTGCGTGAAGGCATCCTGTTCGGCCTGATGGCCGGAAACCGCTAGGATGTCGCAGAAATCCGGTAGATCGCGGGGCCGCGGGCGGCGCCCGAGCGCGAGCTCTCAGGCCGGCGCGCGGACGGGCAGCGGCAGCCGCCAGGCCACGGTCAAGCTTAAGACCGCGCGGGGGCGCACCGCCTCGTCCCAGCGCTGGCTGCAGCGCCAGCTGAACGACCACTATGTCGCGGAGTCGAAACGCCTCGGCTACCGCTCGCGCGCCGCCTTCAAGCTGATCGAGATCGACGACCGCTTCGGGCTGTTGCGCAAGGGACAGCGGGTGGTCGACCTGGGTGCCGCCCCCGGCGGCTGGACCCAGGTGGCCGTTCAACGCGTCGATGCGCCGTCACGCGGCCAGGTTGTCGGCCTCGACATCCTCGACATCGAGCCGATCGCCGGGGCCGAGCTGCTGAAGGCGGATTTCACCGAGCCCGATGCGCCGGAGGCGCTGAAGGCGCGGCTCGGCGGTCCGGTCGATGTCGTGCTGTCGGACATGGCGGCGTCCTCGACCGGTCACCGCAACACCGACCACCTGCGGATCGTCATGCTGGCCGAGCTGGCCCTCGACTTCGCCTTCGAGGTTCTGGCCCCGGATGGCGCCTTCGTCGCCAAGGTGTTTCTGGGCGGCAGTGAGCGCGACCTGCTGCAGCCGATGCGCCGCGCGTTCCGCCAGGTCCGCCACTTCAAGCCGCCCGCCAGCCGGTCCGAGTCGGCGGAGACCTATGTCATCGCCACCGGGTTTCGCGGTCGGCCCGATGAGGGCGGTGAGGACGTCTCGGAATAGGCGCGGCGCGGGCTACATAGCGCCCCGCAGAGAGCCCGTATTTCCTTCCGATTTTGGTCCCTTGGCTTGGCCGTCGCGCGGTGTATAGTGCGCCGCCACCGACCCCCGGAGGCACCATGGACATTCGCGACGCGCTCACTTTCGACGACGTCCTTCTCGAACCCGCTCGCTCGAACGTCCTTCCGGCCAACGTCGATACCCGCACGCGCGTCACCCGCACCGTCGAACTCGGCATCCCGTTGATGTCGTCGGCGATGGACACGGTCACCGAGAGCCGGCTCGCCATTGCCATGGCCCAGGCCGGCGGGATCGGGGTCGTCCACAAGAACATGGACATCGAGAACCAGGCCAACGAGGTCCGGGCGGTCAAGAAGTTCGAAGCCGGCATGGTGATCAACCCGGTCACCATCCACCCCGAAGCGACGCTCGCCGAGGCGTTGGAACTGATGCAGCGCTACGGCATCAACGGGATCCCGGTGGTCCGCAAGCGCAACGGCAAGCTGGCCGGCATCCTGACCCACCGCGACGTGCGGTTCGCGACCGATGAGAGCCAGCCGATCAAGGACCTGATGACCAAACGGGTCGTCACGGTCGGCGAGAATGTCTCGCCCGACGAGGCCCGGTCACTGCTGCACAAGCACCGGATCGAGAAGCTGCTGGTGGTCGACGGCGACCGGCGCTGCATCGGCCTGATCACCGTCAAGGATATGGAGAAGGCCCAGAGCCACCCGAATGCCGCCAAGGATGAGAAGGGTCGCCTGCGGGTCGCCGCCGCCACCGGGGTCGGCAAGGAGGGGATCAGCCGGGCCGAGGCCCTGATCGACGCCGAGGTCGACGTGGTCGTGGTCGACACCGCCCACGGTCACAGCGAAGGCGTGCTGGGCGCGGTCGGCGAGATCCGCAAGCGCGCCAACTACACCCAGATCATCGCCGGCAACGTGGCGACGGCCGAGGGCGCGAAGGCGCTGATCGACGCCGGCGCCGATGCGGTCAAGATCGGGATCGGCCCCGGATCGATCTGCACCACCCGCATGGTGGCCGGCGTCGGGGTGCCGCAGCTGACCGCCATCGTCGACGCCGCCGAGGTGTGCCGCGAGGCCGGCGTCCCCTGCATCGCTGACGGCGGCATCAAGTATTCCGGCGATCTCGCCAAGGCGATCGCCGCCGGGGCCGATTGCGCGATGATCGGCTCGCTGCTGGCCGGCACCGACGAAAGCCCTGGTGAGGTCTATCTCTACCAGGGCCGGTCCTACAAAGCCTATCGCGGCATGGGCTCGCTCGGGGCGATGGCCCGCGGCTCGGCCGACCGCTACTTCCAGGAAGAGGTCGGCGACACCCTGAAGCTGGTGCCGGAAGGCATCGAGGGCCAGGTGCCCTATAAGGGGCCGGCATCGGCGGTGGTGCACCAGCTCGTCGGCGGGCTGCGGGCGGCCATGGGCTATACCGGCAGCGCCTCGATCGAGGACATGCAGCAGAAGGCGCGGTTCCTGCGGATCTCCAGCGCCGGCCTGCGCGAAAGCCATGTCCACGACGTCACCATCACCCGCGAAGCGCCGAACTACCGGCCCGGCATGTAGGACCGGAACAGCGCCTCCGCGCTTCCCGGCGATTTCAGTATGAGGACCGTTCCGTGAGACCTGCCGGCCGATTGGCGGCTGCGATCGAGATTCTGGATGCCGTGGACGAGACCGGCCGGCCGGCCGACCGGGTGCTGGACCGCTACGTCCGGGACCGCCGCTTCATCGGCGGCAGCGACCGCTCGGCGATCACCGCCCGGGTCTGGGGCGTGCTGCGCCGCCGCGCCCGGCTGGACTGGTGGATCAAGCGCGCCGGCAAAGGACTGAAGCGCACGGCCCGCGGACGCGTTCTGGCCGACCTGGCGCTGCACGACCGTCAGGACATCGCCGGGATCGCCGCGCTGATCGACGGATCGCGGCATGCACCGCCCGCCCTTGAGAAGGCCGAAGCCGATTCCCTGCGCCGACTGGTCGGCCAGGACCTGACCGCCGCCGACATGCCGGACCCGGTGCGCGCGGAATGCCCGGCCTGGGTCTGGCCCCACATGGTGGAGCGGTTCGACGACGAGGCCGCGGCGGCGCTGGCCGGCCTCGGCGAGGAAGCGTCGTTCGACCTGCGGATCAACGCCCTTGGCGGTCAGGACCGCGAGGCGGTGATCGCGGGCCTGGCGGAAGAGGGGGTGCCTGCCGCGCCGACCCCATTGTCGCCGCTCGGGCTGCGCCTCGATCGCCGCCGGCCGGTCGACCGGATGGCGCTGTTCAAGGCGGGCGTCCTCGAGGTCCAGGACGAGGGCTCGCAGCTGGCAGCTCTGCTGGTCGGGGCGGCCCCCGGCATGCTGGTGATCGACTATTGCGCCGGGGCCGGTGGCAAGGCGCTGGAGCTCGCCGCCGGCATGAACAACAAGGGCCGGCTGATCCTGTTCGACGTCTCGAAGGGGCGCCTGGACCGGGCGGCCGTGCGCCTGCGCCGGGCCGGGGTCCACAATGCCGAGCGCCGGGTCCTGGCCGAGGGTGACAAGTCGGTCAAACGGCTGGCCGGGAAAGCCGACCGGGTGCTGGTCGACGCCCCGTGCTCGGGCACCGGGACGTGGCGGCGCAACCCGGACGCCAAATGGCGCTACGGCCCCGACGACCTGGCGGCCCTGAAAGAGACCCAGCGCGCGATTCTCGAGCGTGCGGCCAGTCTGGTGAAGCCGGGCGGGTGCCTGATCTACGTGACCTGCTCGGTGTTGCGCGCCGAGAACGAGGCGGTCGTCGAGGGTTTCCTGGAGGAGACGGTCAGCTATCGGCGGGTGCCGATCGGCGAGGTCTGGGCCGAGACGATTCCCGGGATTGCCTGTCCGTCGCCGGACCCCTACCTGACGCTGGCGCCGCATCGCGACGGCACCGACGGGTTCTTCGTCGCGGTCCTGGAACGGGCCCTGACCTGATCCGACCACGGGGCGTTTTCACCATGTGGACTCGTCCCCGGACCTGCGCCAGACTTTCCGAACGCAAGGCGAGAAATAGAGCCTGATCCGATCTGGTCGCCCCGATCTGATCGGTGAATCAGTCTCTACGATATTCAGATGGAGCAAAATTCACCGTTCAGATCGATTCCATCTGAACGGATTTTGCTCCGGCGGCGCGGGAGGCGACCATGCCCCAGTACGAGGTGTCCATCCGACAGGCGGAGACCGGTGACGCGGTGGGGCTTGCCCATGTCCAGGTCGAAACCTGGCGGGATTCCTATGTCGGCATCCTGTCCGACGAGGCGCTGCTCGATCTCGACGAGATGCGCGCCGCCATCCGCTGGACCCGGCTGATTTCCACGGTCGAGGAGCCGGAGCGGCTGTCGGTCGCGCTGATCGATGACGATGTCGTCGGCTTTTGCCACGGCGGCGAGGGCCGCCGCGCGGTGGCCAAGGCGCTGGGCCGGGCCGGTGAGGCGGCGGAGATCTACGCGCTCTACGTCCATCCGAGCTATCAGGGCCTCGGTATCGGCCGCGCCCTGCTCGGCCATGTCGCCCAGGGGCTGTCCGACGACGGCTTCGATTCGCTCACCATTCTCACTCTGGTGGGGAATCGGCACGGCCGGCGCTTCTACAACACGCTCGGCGGCGTGCCGGGCGAGCCGGTCCCGTCGGTGGTCAGCGGCATCCCGGTCGACCAGATTCCCTACGTTTGGGCTAATATCGACACCCTGGTCCGGCGCATCGAAACTGCCCAGGGCTGAGCCTCGGCTCGAGTGCCGTGTCCGACGCTTGCCGACCCCCCGGTCCTGGAGTAGCTTCCGGCGCTTCCATCCAGCGCAGTGGGGGCATTCATGGCGGACCGAATTCTCATTCTGGACTTCGGCAGTCAGGTCACCCAGCTGATCGCCCGCCGGGTCCGTGAGAACGGCGTCTACTGCGAGATCTTCCCCTTCAATGTCGACGAGGCCCGGATCCGGGAATTTGATCCGGCCGGCGTGATTCTGTCCGGCGGCCCGTCCTCGGTTTACGGTGAGGACGCCCCCCGCGCGCCAGACATCGCCTTCGACCTCGACGTGCCGGTGCTCGGCATCTGCTACGGCGAGCAGCTGATCTGCCATCAGCTCGGCGGCCAGGTCGAGGCCAGCAGCGAGCAGGAGTTCGGCCGGGCTGAGATCACCGTCATCGAGACCTGCCGGCTGTTCGACGGCCTGTTCGAGGCCGGCACGGTCGAGCCGGTCTGGATGAGCCACGGCGACAAGATTTCCGCCATGCCGCCGGGCTTCAAGGTCGTCGCCATCAGCGGCAACGCGCCGTTCGCCGCCATTGCCAATGACGAGCGGCGGATCTACGGCGTGCAGTTCCACCCCGAGGTGGTGCACACTCCGCGCGGCCGCGACCTGCTGCGCAACTTCACCCACAAAGTCGTCGGCCTCGCCGGCGACTGGACCATGGCGGCCTTCAAGGAACGGGCGATCGAGGCGATCCGCGCCCAGGTCGGCAGCGGGCGGGTGATCTGCGGCCTGTCCGGTGGGGTCGACAGTTCGGTGGCCGCCGTGCTGATCCACGAGGCGATCGGCGACCAGTTGAGCTGTGTGTTCGTCGACCACGGCCTGCTGCGCGCCGGCGAGGCCGAGGAGGTCGACCGACTGTTCCGCCAGCACTACAACATCCCGCTGGTCAGCTGCGACGCCAGCGACCTGTTTCTGAAGGAGCTCGACGGCGTCGAGGACCCGGAGGAGAAGCGCAAGATCATCGGCCGGCTGTTCATCGACGTTTTCGATGCCGAGGCCCACGAGATCCAGGATGCCCGGTTCCTGGCCCAGGGCACGCTCTATCCCGACGTGATCGAGAGTGTGTCGGTCACCGGCGGGCCGTCGGTGACCATCAAGTCGCACCACAATGTGGGTGGCCTGCCGGAGCGCATGAAGCTCACCCTGGTCGAACCGCTGCGCGAGCTGTTCAAGGACGAGGTCCGGGCGCTCGGGCGCGAGCTCGGCCTGCCGGAGACTCTGATCGGCCGCCATCCCTTCCCGGGGCCGGGCCTGGCGATCCGGGTGCCGGGGGCGATCACCCGCGACAAGCTCGACATCCTGCGCAAGGCCGATGCGATCTACTTGGAGGAGATCCGCAATGCCGGCCTGTACGACGAGATCTGGCAGGCCTTTGCGGTGCTGCTGCCGGTGCGCACGGTCGGCGTCATGGGCGATGCCCGGACCTACGACTATGTCTGCGCGCTGCGGGCCGTGACCTCGAGCGACGGCATGACCGCCGACTACTACCCGTTCAGCCACGAGTTCCTCGGTCGCACCGCGACCCGAATTATCAACGAGGTCCGCGGCATCAACCGGGTGACCTACGACATCACGTCGAAGCCGCCCGGCACCATCGAGTGGGAGTAGCTGCCCCGCGAGTCCGTCGCTACGGCAGCGGCAGCTTCGCCATCCGTCCGCCATCGACCGTGTAGACCTGACCGGTGATGAAGGCCGCGTCGTCGGAGGCGAGGAACGCCACCAGGGCCGCGACCTCCTGAGGCGACCCGGTCCGCCCGGCAGGATGGATGCGGCCGATGTCGCGGCGGAACGCGTCCGGGTCGGGCTGGCCCTCGATGAACGCCTGGTTCAGCTCGGTGTCGATCCAGCCGGGGGCGACAGCGTTGCAGCGGATCCCCTCGGGGCCGTGGTCGACGGCGACGGCACGGGTCAGGCCGTGCAGCCCGGCCTTGGCGGCACAATAGGCGGCGTGCAGCGGGTTCGCCCCCAGCCCCTCGATCGAGCCGATGTTGACGATGCTGCCCGAGGCGGCGCGCAGGTGCGGCAGGGCGGCCTGGATCAGCAGGAAGGGCGCGGTCAGGTTGAGCTGCAGGCTGCGCTGCCAGTCCTCGAGCGACATCGCCTCGATCCCGGCCTCCTGCATCATCCCGGCGTTGTTCACCAGCACGTCGAGCCGACCGGTGCGCGCGATCACCTCGGCAACGACGCGCGCCGGTTCCGCCGGGTCGGCGAGATCGGCGGCGATGCCGTCGAAATCCGGGTCGGATCCCCGCTGGGCGGTGACGACCGTGGCCCCGTCGTCGCGTAGCCGCTCGGCGATGGCGCGGCCGATGCCGGATCGCCCGCCGGTCACCAGCGCGACCTTGTCCCGAAACCGGGTCACGAGACCGGCTTCCCGCCGTTGACGTCGATCAGCGCACCGCAGATGTAGCGTGCGGCGTCGGAGGCCAGGAACAGCACCACGTCGGCGATGTCGTCGGGCTCGGCGATGCGGCCGACCGGCACGGTCTTCCCCAGCTCGGCGACGGCGGTGTCCGGATCGAAGCCGCGCTGGGCGAAGCCGGTGCGCAGCATCGGCGTGTTGACCTCGTTCGGGCAGACGGCGTTGATCCGGATGCCCTGGTGGGCGTGGTCCATGCCCATGCACTGGGTCAGCGAGGCGATCGCCGCCTTGGTCGCGCAGTAGAGCGCGTGGTTGGGACCGGGCGACCGCCCGCCCCAGCACGACGCGGTGTTGACGATCGCCCCGCCACCCGTCGTCGCCATCAGCGGGATGGCGGCGCGGCAGATCCGGAACGGCGCCTCGACATTCACCCCCATGGACAGCGCCCAGTCGGCGTCCGAGGTCTCGGTCACCGGCCCGCGGCTGATCACGCCCGCGTTGTTGATGACGATGTCGAGCCCGCCCAGCGCGTCCTGGGCCGCCTGGGGCAGCCCGTCGGCATAGGCCGGATCGAGCAGGTCGCCGGGCAGGGCGGCCTCGGCCTCTGTTCCCGCCGTATCCCGGTCGGCGACGGCGACCCGCGCGCCGGCGCGGCGCAGGCCGGACACAATGGCCGCCCCGATCCCGCCGGCCGCCCCGGTGACCAGCGCCCGTTTGCCGTCGAAGGTCATAAAGCCCGCTCCCGCCCAATTCCGTGCACAGTGGCATACTGCTGTCCGCATGATCGAACACCGGGCGGGAAGGCCGCGCAAATGGGAAAAGCTCCGCACGGATACCTTTGTGTGACGCCGTACTTCACCGTCGCGGACGCCGATGGGTTCATGGCGTTCGTGGCCGCGGTTCTCGATGCCAGGGTGGTGAAGGAAAACCGCTACCCGGACGGATCGATCCAGCATGCCCGGCTGGAGATCGGCGACAGCCTGATCATGCTCAACCAGGCGACGGCGGACTATCCGCCCAACACCTCGCAGATGCATGTCTATGTCGACGATGTCGACGTGGCGTACCGGCTGGCTCTGGAGCATGGGGCGGTCAGCCTGATGGCGCCGATGATCCGCCCCCATGGCGACCGGATGGCCGGGTTCACGGATCCCGGCGGAAACGTCTGGTGGGTGGCGCAGGCGGTATAGATCCCTTGAAGGCGGCGTTCCCGGGCTCTATCGCTGTCTCTGACCATCGCAAAGCTACGAAGGACAGCTCCATGCGCGCATACAGGATCGCCGCCATTCCCGGCGACGGCATCGGCGGCGAGGTGATCAGTGCCGGGACCCGGGTCCTGCAGGCCGTGGCCGCGCGCGACGGCGGGTTCTCGCTCGAGGTCGAGAACTTCCCCTGGGGGACGGACTACTACCTGGAGACCGGCAAAATGATGCCGGAGGACGGGCTGAACGCGCTGCGGCCGTTCGATGCGATCTATTTCGGCTCGGCCGGCGACCCGCGGGTACCCGACCACATTTCGCTCTGGGGCCTGCGGCTCGCCATCTGCCAGCCGCTGGACCAGTACGCCAACGTGCGCCCGGCCCGGTTGCTGCCGGGCATCGAGGGACCGCTGCGCGGTGTCGGGCCGGAAGATCTCGACTGGGTGATCGTGCGCGAGAATTCCGAAGGCGAGTACGCCGGGGTCGGCGGGCGGGCCCATACCGGCCTGCCGGAAGAGGTCGGCATGGATGTCGCCGTCTTTACCCGCACCGGGGTGGAACGCATCCAGCGTTTCGCGCTGGACCTCGCCCGCTCACGCCCGCGCAAGAAGCTGACCCTGGTCACCAAATCCAACGCCCAGCGCCACGGCATGGTGTTCTGGGATCAGGTGTTCGAAGAGGTGCGCGCCGACTTCCCGGATGTCGAGGTCGACAAGATGCTGGTCGACGCTATGACCACGCGCATGGTGCTCGACCCGCGGTCGCTCGACACGATCGTCGCCACCAACCTGCATGCCGACGTGCTGTCCGACCTTGCCGCCGCGCTCACCGGCTCGCTCGGGATCGCGCCGACGGCGAACCTGCGGCCCGAGCGTGATGCGCCGTCGATGTTCGAGCCGATCCATGGCTCGGCCTTCGACATCATGGGGCAGGGGATCGCCAACCCGATCGGCTCGTTCTGGACCGCGGCCATGATGCTGGACCACCTCGGTGAGCCTGCGGCGGCGGCCGCGCTGATGACCGCGGTCGAACGGGTCACCGCCGACGGAAGGGTGCTGACCCGCGACCTCGGCGGCAATGCCACCACCGAACAGGTGACCGACGAAGTGCTGGCGGCGCTGGAGGGACGCAACGCCTGACCGCTCAGGCTGGCGGCAAGCTGTCCCGACGGTCCCGTTCGGTTTCGATTGCGCGGGTCCCGCACCTTTCCTATCTGTCGATCGTGAAATGGAGGCGCGCATGTCGGACCACCTGAACGCCACCGCCGAGTCGGCGCCAGTCCAGACCCATCGGGACCCCCGGGACGCCAGCGATCGTATCGCCCTGCTGTTCGTGAAGGCGCTGCGGTTCGTCGCCGACCGGTTCTTCGCCAAGCGCTACGGCCACCGGGCCGTGGTGCTGGAGACGGTTGCCGCTGTGCCGGGCATGGTGGCGGGGCTGCTCCAGCATCTGCGGTCGCTGCGGACCATTGAAGATGACCGAGGCTGGGTGCGCGAACTGCTGGACGAGGCAGAGAATGAACGCATGCATCTGATGACGTTCATCCACATCGCTCAGCCGACGATTCTCGAGCGCGCGGTCATCGCCATTACCCAGGCGATCTTCTACAACTTCTACTTCTTCCTCTACCTGTTCGCGCCCAAGACCGCGCACCGGGTGATCGGCTATTTCGAGGAAGAGGCGGTCACCAGCTACACCCAGTACCTGGCAGAGATCGACGAGGGCCGTCATCCGAACCCGCCGGCGCCGAAAATCGCCGTCGACTACTGGAAACTGTCGGATGACGCGACGCTGCGCGACGTGGTGGTGGTGGTGCGGGCCGACGAAGCCGGACACCGGGACCGCAACCACGAATTCGCTGACAGCCTCGCCAAGGGACAGCTGCCGCACGGCGATCGCTCTGCCGCCGAGTAGGCCGTCCGACCTGGACCTGCTCTAAGTCTATGATTCAGATCGGTTTCACACGTTTTGTCGGAAATCAGAGTGTTTCCGTCAGAACGTGATCCGATCTACAGCGCGTCCAGGTCGATGTCGAGGACGCTCATGTTGAAGTGGTAGCAGATCTCGCCGTCCTCATCGTCGCGGAACACCACGCCGAGGAACTCGTCGTCCAGGTTGACCTCGACGGAATCGTCCTTGTTGGGCCGCGGCACCAGCGCGATCCGGTTGTTGTTGAACCGGTTGCGCAGATACGCCTGAACCTGGGCGATCTCCTTTGGCGTCACGGCGGCCTCCTCCACAGCGGCAAATCAGATCCCGGCACGTGGCCGGGACGGGAAGGCGGCACCGACGATCGCCGCTCTTGGCCATGGGCTTATCCTACCGGCGGGGAGCGCGCAACTGCGCCCTTCGACATGAGCCAGGGATCAGGCCCTTCGACACGCCCCCGGATCAACCCCGCCCCGGATTAAATCCGGGGTTAATCCGGGGCGGGTTCTGCTCAGGGCGAGGTCTAAGAGAAAACCACCGCGGTCCTGGACTTGATCCAGGACCCATGCCGGAGAGGGCAGGGGCATGCGACCGACCCGGTGTTGGCGTGCTCCCGGCTGCCCAGGCATGGATCCTGAATCGAGTTCAGGATCGCGAACCTGGGGGAGACGCACCGCGTTCTCGCGTATACTCGGCAAACCGTGTCACGCACCGCGGGTCGCCCATGCTTGCACGACAAAGCCTCCGGTTTGCCCTGACTCTGTTCCTGGTCTGGGCCGTGCCGGTGGAACGCTCGATGGCGGCATCCGCCTCTGATACGCTGTCCGCATCCGCCCCGCCCTCCGCGGTCGACGACCAGGCCCTGGCGCCGCTGCGCCGGATGCTCGAGTCGCTGGCAAACGCGCGGGCGCTCAGCGCCCGGGGCCGGGTGACCTACGACGTGGTGCAGGAGTGCGGACAGAAGCTGCAGTTCGCCGAGACCCGGACGGTTGCGCTCCGCCGGCCCGACCGGTTGCGGGCCACGATCATTCGCGATGACGGCCACGAGCGCCACATCTACTACGACGGCAGCACCCTGACGGTGCTCGACGTCGATCGGGGCGAACGGCTCTACACCCGGGTCACGGCACCGCCCACGGTCGAGGACCTGTTGCCGTTCGCGGCCGCGCGCTACGGGATCGACATGCCGTTCGCGGATTTCGTCATGCCCGATGCCGTCGACCGGGTTCCCGCCGCCCTCGAGACGGGGTCATGGATCGGCGCCCACGCGGTTGCCGGGGAGCCGGCGGATCATCTGGCGTTCCGTCAGGCCGAACTGGATTGGCAGATCTGGATCGCGCGGGACGAGCCGATCCGCCCGCTGAAGTTCGTCGTCACCTACAAGCGGCTGCCGGCAGCACCGCAGTTCTCGGTGACCTTCGACGCCTGGCAGGCGCCGGAGGGCTTGCCGGACGCGACCTTTGTCTTCACCACGGCGGAGGCGGATATCGAGGTGCCCGCCGTTCCGAACCCTCCGTCCGGGCGGGCGCAATGATCCGGCCGGTCGGCCTGCTCGTGGCCGGCTTCGTCGCCGGAACCGTCTTCGCCGGTTTCGCCGCGCCGTCGCCGGAGCCGTTCACCAGGGAAGGCCCGGCGGCGCGGGGGTCGCTGACACCGGATGACACCCCGATCAGCCCCCCAGTTGACGGCGGTGAGCCCTACGACGTCTGGCCACCGCCGTCCGAGGACCCCCAGGACCCGGCGGTGGCCGAGGTGGAGGATCCCGACAGCAGGCGCGAGGAGCTGGCGTCACGCGACCCGGATGGCTGGCGGAGCTGGCGCAGCCACTGGTACCACCGCCACCATTCCGACCAGGCGGCGTTCCGGCGCCTGCACTGCCAGCCGGAACGGGTCTTCGTCGCGGACGCTCTCCACCTGCGGTGCGGCGGCTTGTGGCTGGCTCGGGCCTTTGTCGACGGCGCCTTCGGCTACGGCGTCGTCGGGGCACCCGAGGGCTACGTGACCCACGCGCTGGACGGGCCGTGCGAGCCGGTCCGCCTCGACACCACGGCGTACTGCTACCTGGATGGGGTGTTCTACGTCACCGTGGTCCGGGGCACGGCGCGGCCGCACCAGGTGGTCGCGGCTCCGGTTGGCGCGCGGGTCTCCAGCGTCCCCGACGCGACGGTCTTCATCAGCCACCGGGGCGTCGAGTATCTGCAGTTCGACCGCACCTTCTTCGACGAGGATCCGGCCGGCGGCGGCCCCCGCTACCGGGTGGTCGACAACCCGTTCCTGCCGTCCGACCGGGGATAGGGCGCCCTTCGACATGGGCCTGCGGCCCTGCTCAGGGCGAGGTCGATAAGAAAGTACCTCGCCCTGAGCAGGCGCGGAGCGCCGTGTCGAAGGGCGTCCGCATTCATTGCCGGGGTTGATCTGCATCACGGTTCGTCCGGAACATTTCTTCAAGACTATCAGGAAGTTCGGGGCTTGATTGCGAGGCTGGCGGTTCGTCGTTCTTCGCGATCAAGCTTTACTCGGAGGGTCAGTGCATGGGGGATCTGCGCGGTTTCATCGTCGCCGGGGTGATTGGCCTCTCGGTCGGTGCCGGTTCCTTGGCGACAGCCCGAGCCGACGGCTCAGTGTCGCCATTCCTCGACCTCGGTGGTTCGTCCTGGATCGTTTCGGACAGTATCGGCACCGAGCCGGACGCGAAGTCCCGACAGGACTATCAGTTCAATGTCGGCGGCACTGAGTTCTTGGCCCAGGCGCCGGAGGGCGGCGAGAAGGCCTTGTTCGAGGACGCCGACGAGGCGGCCCGCCAGACGTCGAATCCGCTCGGCGGCGATTTTATGGTGCTGATCAACGAGTGGAACATCGACTATTTCGAGAGCGATGACGTCGCCAATACCGGCACCAAGGAATCCTACACCCACGTCTTCCAGCCGGTGATCCCGTTCTCCATGAAGGAGACGATCGGGCCGGACTGGATCCTGGTGAACCGGCCGACCCTGCCGATCATCTACGAGGCGGATGTCCCATCCGGGTTCAACCCGAACTTCCCGCCGGGCGAGCGCTTCAAGGACAATTTCGAGTTCAGCCAGGGCGGCGGCCTCGCCGACATCAGCCACTTCTCGCTGCTCGGGACCTCGGTTTCCCAGGAATCCTCGTTTCTCGGCCGGGGCGACCGGGTCCTTGCTGCTGGCTTCAGTCTGAACATCCCGTCCGGCACCGACGGGTTCTCGAACAACGTCTGGGCCGCCGGCCCGGCGGCGGTCGGCGCGTTCATCGGCGAAAAGGGCATTCTCGGGGCACTGGTCCAGACCCAGTTCGACTTCGCCGATGCGGGGGTGAACAACGGCCACGACGTGATGATTCTGCAGCCGTTCTACTACTGGAACCTGGGGGATGGCTGGCAGGTCGGCGGCGCCCCGCTGATGCAGTTCGACTTCAACACCTACGAGCATCAGATCCCTATCGGCATGGGTCTGCAGAAGACCCATCTGTTCCAGCTCGGCGGCGGAGCGGTGCTGCCGGTCCGGTTCGGACTCGAAGGCCGCTACCACGTCGCTCAGAACGACTTCTTCGGCCAGGAATACTCGGTCGTCTTAAGCATCTCGCCGATCCTGCCGAACATCTTTTCGAACATGTTGCGCGGCTGCCCGCTGATGAGCGTGGGCGGCTGTTGAACAAGTCCAGCCACCAGCAATTGCAGCTAAAACCGCGGAGGAACAGATGAGATCATCGCTTCGGAATATCGCCGCGGCCGGAGTGCTGGCGGCGCTCGTCCTACCAGCCGGTGCCTCCGCTTTGGAGCCGGATGGGCCGCACATGGTCTTCGCGCAGCGCAACGCCGAGGCCTGGGCAGCGGAAGACGCGGCGATCAATGACAAACTCGCCGCCCTGGAAGCGCGCTTCGGCAAGAAACCGAACATCATCTACATCCTCACCGACGATATCGGCTGGGGGGAACTCGGCTGGCAGGGTGGCGGCAAACACCGCGGCACGCCGAGTCCCGTGCTTGACCAGATGGCGATGGAGGGCATGCGGTTCTGGTCCGCCTATGCCGAGCCGTCCTGCACCCCGACGCGGATCGCCATCAATACCGGGCGCCACCCGGTGCGCACCGGCCTGCTGAGCGTCCTGTGGCCCGGCCAGACCGAGGGTCTGTCGCCGGACGAGGTGACGATCGCCGAGATCCTCTCCGAAGCCGGCTACAGCACGGCGATGTGGGGCAAATGGCACCTCGGCGACCTGCCCGAACACGCGCCCGAGAATCAGGGATATGACTACGCCTATTACGGCCTGTTCAACGGCGCACCGGACTGGTGGCAGGCGAGTTACGAGGACAATACCGGTGCGTTTCCGTTCGCCGATTTCCCGGGCTACGAAGCGTATTTCGAGCAGACCGGGATCGACTTGTCGGTCGGCGGATATGTCGGGCGCAAAGGTGAAGGGCGGGCCCCGATCGAAGGGGTTGCCGGCGTTCTTTCGTCGGAACGTCAGGAGGCGTTCGAGAACGAGTCGATCGCCCAGATCACCGACTACATCCGCCAGCGTGCCGACAATGAGGACCCGTTCTTCATCTACTGGGCGTCCTATGCCCTGCAGATCTCCGCCAGCCAGGAGTTCCTGAACGCACCCGGCGTCGACCGTCAGAACCGGCGGGCCTCGTTCATGGTGCTGCACAACAAGCATGTCGGCCAGCTGCTCGAGACGCTGAAGGCCGAGGGCATCGCCGAGAACACGTTGGTGGTCTGGATCTCCGATAACGGGCCGATGTACGCGTTCTTCCCGACCTCCGGCTACACGCTGCTGCGTGGTGGCAAAGGCGACATCCTCGAAGGTGGGGTTCGGGTTCCCGCCATGGCGTGGTGGCCGGGCATGATCGAGCCCGGGCAGGACCCGATGGATATGATCCACGTGACCGACCTCTTCACCACGGCGGCCCGGCTCGCCGGCGCGCTCGACAAGGTGCCAAACGACCGGATCACCGACGGCGTCGATCAGACCTCGCTGTTCCTGAACGGCGAAGGCCATTCCCGCCGCAACTTCATGTCGCACGACAGCGGCGGCGTGCTTGGCGCGCTCCGCTACCAGGACTTCAAGGTCCATATCAAGGCGGCCCATGGCGGCCTGCCGGGCATGGATTTCTACAACATCAAGCGGGATCCGGGGGAGAGGTACGGCGCGCTATATGGTGGGTTGTTCGCCGTGCGCCCGATCCAGCAGACCCTCGGCAGCCATATGGGGCGGATCCAGCAATTCCCGCACCGGCCGCCGTAGGTCCCCAAGAACGCGCGCCTGACGCCGCACGACTGAGCGGTAGTTCCGGGAGGTCTTTCTCTCTCCCTTATCCCCGGCCCGGATTCAATCCGGAGCCGGGGCCTAGGATCCCGCGTGCCGGATCGCTCTGTGCTCTCTCTAAGTCGCCTCTGCGCGCTGATCTGTGGGCCCCGGATCAGGTCCGGGGATACGCAGTTGGTGCGGGTGGGTTCCCGAGCCGAACTCGCAGCCTTGAGCCATGTGCTGGATCGCGTAGAACGGTCTGAACCGTCCCGTTGCACCGAGGTCCCGATTTGAGCCCGCCCTCCACCCCGATCCTGATCGACTGTGATCCGGGCATCGACGACGCGGTCGCCCTGCTGCTGGCGTTCTCCTGTGAGGAGGCGGTCTCGGTGTCGGCGATCACCGCGGTCGCCGGCAATGTCGGGCTCGCGACCACGGCGCGCAACGCCCGGCGGGTCCGGGAGTTGGCCGGACACGACCATGTCCCGGTCCATGCCGGCTGCAGCGGCCCGCTGGTGGCCGCCCCGCACCATGCCGCCCATGTGCACGGCGCCGACGGGCTGGGGGAGGTTGAGCTCGGCGACGGCAAAGGTGGGTTGGCCGTCGAACACGGGGTCGACGCCCTGATACGCCTGGCCGGCGACACCGCGCCGCCGACGGTGGTGGCCGTGGGTCCGCTGACCAACCTGGCGGTCGCCCTGGTCAAGCAGCCGGACATTGCCGACCGGATGCCAGCACCGGTGATCATGGGCGGGGCGCTGGATGGCGGGAACGTGACGCCGCTCGCCGAGTTCAACATCTTCGCCGATCCGGAAGCCGCGCGCCGGGTGCTGACGACGACGTCCTGGCCGGCGGCGGCCCGCCCGGTGGTGTTCCCGCTGGAGGCGACCCACCGGGCCCTGGTCACCCCGGCCTGGATCGATCGGCTGGCGGGCGAGGGCGGGGCGATCTGCCGGTCGGCGGCCGACATGCTGCGCTTCTACAACGCGGCGGTCGGCGGCAAGTACGGCGGCGTCCATGTGCATGACGCGATGGCGGTGGCCTGGACCATCTGACCGGATCTGTTCGACACCCGCCCGGCCCGCATGAATGTGGTGACCGATACCGGACCCGAGCGGGGCCGGACGGTGGCGGACTTCGCATCGCACGATCCGACCGCCGAGATCGTCACGGACCTTGACCCGCAGGCCTTTCTGGAGTGGTTGTTCGAACGGCTGATTTCGCTCGATCATTGACCACCCGACGGCATCCCGCCCCGCTATTGATTCCAGTCCCGGTACGCCCATGTCCCCCATCGACCTGCTCGCCGACCCGCTGATCGCCCAGCTTGGCCTGCCCGTCGCGGTCACCCTTCTGGCCGCCGTGCTGATCCGGCTGCTCGGCGGCCCCAGCCTCGGGGCCCGCACCGCAGCACTCAGCCTGCCGCTGGCGCTGGTCGCGGCGCTGGTGGTCTCGCCGGGCCTGGCGCCGTCCCCGCCGGTCACGCCGCTCGGGAAACTGGCCTGGCTGGCCCTGGGCGCCGGCCTGCTCGGGGTTCTCATAGAGTTTGCCGCCCGGACCCGGCTGGTGACCGGTGTGATCGCCGCGCTTTTGCCGGCCCTGGCGATCGTCTGGGTCGGCGGCATCGACGTGACCACGGCGGGCGACCCGGTGCTCTACAAGATCGGCGAGATCGGCGTCGTCGCCGGCCTGGCGGCGGCCCGGCTGCATCAGATCGCCAACCGGGAGCTCGACGCGCCGATCACCGGGGCGGTGATGGCGGCCGGTCTCGGCGCCCTCGCGCTGGTGACCGGCCCCGGCTACGGGACGGCGCTGGGTTGGCCGCTGGCGGCGGCCGGGCTCGGCTGGCTGATCTGCAACTGGCCGAACAAGCGCCTGCCGTTCGGCGCGCCCGGCGACCTCGGAGCCAACGCCCTCATCGTCGCGCTCGGCGCGGTCATGGTGCACGAGGCCGGGGTCAACGCCATTCTGGTGCTGCTGGTGCTGGCGGCGCTGGTGATGCAGCCCGCCGCCCACCGCATCGTAGCCGCCAACGGCCTGACCAACTCCGACGCCGTGCGGCCGATCGCCTTCGCGGTGCTGGTCGCGATCCCGCCGGCGGTGGCGGTGGCGCTGGCCCTGTTTGCCCCCGGGGTCGTGCCGTCGATCTACGGCTAACCTCTCAGGCCAGACCCTCCAAGCCAGCATCCACGCTGAGCGATTGGCCGGTGACGTTGCGGCCGGCCTCCGAGCACAGGAACAGGATCTGGTGGGCGATGTCGCCGGCGCTGACGAACCGCTTCATCAGCGTCACGTCGGCGAGCCGGCTGCGCATCTCGTTCTCGGACACGTTCTCGGCCGCCGCCTTGGCGCGGATCACCCGGTCGATCCGGTCGCCCTCCACCGGTCCGGGCTGGATGCAGTTCACCCGGATGGCGTGGGGGCCGAGTTCTATCGCGCAGGTGCGCGTGAAGCCGACAATCGCGAACTTGGCGGCCGAGTAGGGGCTGCGCAGCGGAAAGCCGAACTTGCCGGCCGCCGAGGACAGGTTGACGATGCTGCCGCCGCCAGCCTGCCTGAGGGCGGGCACCGCCTTCTGGGTGCCGAGGAAGGCACTGGTCAGGTTGACTGACAGGCAGGCGTTCCAGTCCTCCAGCGCGACCTCTTCGACCGGTGACGTCGGGCCGGCGGTTCCGGCGTTGTTGATCAGGATGTCGAGCCCGCCGAGCGTGTCGATCGCCCGGTCCATGAAGGTGTTCAGCGCCTCGGCATCGCCGACATCGCAGGCCGTACCCTGCAGCCCTGGAATGCCGGATTTCGCGGATTCGAGCGCATCGACGTCGAGGTCGCAGACATAGACATCGGCGCCGGCGGCGGCGAACACTTCAGCCGTCTTGCGCCCGATGCCCTGGCCGGCCGCCGTGATGATCGGGCGCTTGCCGCTCAGATCCAGTTGCATTCCGTCCTCCCACAATGATGCGGGAGGACTATAGCGATCCGTCGACCGCAGCGTCAGTCGTCCAGATCGAAGGTATCGCGGATCTGTTTGCGGATGGTGTCGATCTCCTGGCCGCTCAACATCAGCCCGGCGACGACGAAGGCGAAGGACAGCCCGATCGCCGATATCACCGCCCCGGTGCCCCAGGCCGGGCCGTAGGTGTCCCAGATGAAGACAGCCCCGAACCAGAACGCCGAGAACGAGGCAAGGGCGGCCAGCAGCAGAAAGCCGATCCGCATGCAGAGACCGCCGATCCGGTTGGCGGACATCAGCTCGCGGAACGCCGCCGAGGCCTCGGCCTCCTTGACCGCTCGGGTGATCTTCTTGCGGGCGATCTTGGCCCAGTCGCCATAGGCCATGCCGGTGCTGCCGTCGAGCCGGCCCGGGTTCATGATCGCGTCCTTCAGATCGTCGATGATCGCGTCGGCGCGCTCCTCGGCCGATCGGCGCTTGAGGCTCGGAAAGGCCGGCTCGTCGTCGTTCGAAGCCGGGTCGCTCGCATTGGGGGGCAACGGGTCGGCCGGCATCCGCGCGGGGGGCCGGCCCGGCCCTCCACCAGCGCCTCCCCGGTTGTGGCCGGCGAGACCAAGAGGACGCGGTGACGTCGGTCGATGCATGCGCTGTCCTGCTGTTGTCGGCATCCGTAAAAGCCTGGTCCGGTTAACCTGGGGTCACGCGTGGCCCCGGACCAGCCGTTCCTGAAAATACCGATTCAGCGTGGCAAAGGCGATGGAATCGAGGCTGTCGAAGGCCAGACCGACCGATCCGGTGTCACGGTTGCGGCGGCAGATCCGGCCGTTGGCGCGAAACAGGGCGCCCGGCCCGGCGGTCGGCACGAAGACCCGCATCGGCGTGTGGTGACCCGGTTCCAGCGCGCCCTGGTAGTCCAGGAAATGCAGGCCACCGAGGCTCCAGTCGCCGATGGCATAGGGCGCGTTCCCGATCACGACGGTCATGGGGGCCTCTATCCGCCGGTCACGCCGACGTTCCCCGGGCCGGCGCCTCGCGGTGACGGTTGATGACATGGGAGTTGATCTCCGGTTGCTGTTGCGTGCAGTCGGTGTCGTCGGGGGACCGTCTTCCTCGGGCCCCGCCCTTCCTCAGCAACCATTGTGCCAATTCCAAGGTCGGGAAGATTCAGCGATTCGGCGCGGTCGGACGGGCGCCAGCGGCAGATCCTGCGGCGGATCCTGCGGCGGATCCTGCGGCAGATTCTGCCCGGCGGAGACGGCTCCGTGGTCCCAGCTTTGCCGAGCGCCGAACCGCCCGCCCGCCATCAGGCGGAATGCCCCTATGCGGAATGCCCCTATGCGGAATGCCCCTATGCGGAATGCCCCTATGCGGAATGTTTGGCGACCTGGCCCTGGCCCGGCCAGGCCGGACGGGTGGCGACGTCCTTGGAGCCGCATGCGCTGCACCGCATGCGGGCGCCGATCTCGGGAATCGGGAAGTCGGGTCCGAGCTGCGAGACCAGCATGGCCGTCGCCGCCTCGGCATGGTGACCGCAGCGGTTGCACCAGCAGAACACCCCGACCTTGGCCGTCACCAGATCCGACAGCCGTGCCGCCTGCTGGCCGCGGTCTTCCCTGTCGATCAATTCCCGCTTGAACCGGCCCATCGCGCACCGCCTCTTGTCTCGTTCTGGGATGAGAACATAACAAGAACATTTGGGATGAACAATCGCGAATGGTGTCCGGCGACCTAAGGGCCCGTCAGCTCTGGACCAGGCGCGGGAGCTTTTCGAAGGTGGCGAGAACGTCCATCAGGCTGGCGCTCGACTTCAGACGCTTCGGTCCGGAGAACAGCGCGAAGGTCGGCCGTTTCTGACCCCGGCGCTGGATCTTGGTGACCGAGAACAGCGGGCGTTCGTGGCTGTGCCGGAAGATCGAGAACACCGCCATATCGTCCTGACGGTCCAGCGCGTAGTCCCGCCATTCGCCGGCGGCGACGCGGCTGGCGTAGATCGACAGCAACTGACGGAGTTCTAAGCGGGTGAAGAAGAAATGACGGGCGGATTTGCGCGTGCTCGGGAGACGGATGAGATTTTCCATCGGCCGGCGGGAGCCCTCACGTTATCTGACCTGTGGATTTCAGTTTTCCTGAAATCGGCGGCAGGGTAAACCCCGCAAGAAGTGCTGAGATACGTGGCTCCCGGGTGGTGTCCGCCGTTTGATTTACGCGGTGGCCATCGCTAGGGTGCGCGACCGCATGGATCGAACGGCGGGCAGTCGCCGTTGGCGGCCCGCGCCAGCCACCCGCGATGGAGAGACAGACGTGGCCGACATCTTCCGGGAAGTCGACGAAGAACTTCAACAGGAACGCGCCGCGACCCTATGGAAGCGTTACGGCGGCTGGGTGATCGCGGTGGCTGTGGCGATCGTGCTGGGTGTCGCCGGCAACGTCCTGTGGCGAGACTATCAGACCGGCCAGCAGGCCGAGCAGGCGGCCGCCTATGCATCAGCGGCCGATCTTCTCGAGCAGGGCAAACCGCGCGAGGCGGCGGACGCCTTCGCCGCCCTGGCGGGTGACGGCGATGCGGGATACGCCGCGGTCTCGAGGTTGCGCCAGGCCTCCGCCCTGGTTGACGCCGACGACGTCGACGGGGCGGTCGCGGTCTATATGACCCTGGCCGAGGACAGCGCGACGCCGGCGCCGTATGCCGACCTGGCGCGGCTGCACGCCGTGCGGCTGCGGATCGGCGCGGCCGACACCGCGACCCTGAAGGCCGACCTGGCCCCGCTGCTGGCCGACGACAATCCCTGGTACCCGCTGGCGCGCGAGGCCGAAGCGGCGATCGCCCTGGCGGCCGGTGACCGGCCCGGCGCGCTGGAGATCTTCAAGGCGCTGGCGGATGACGCCGCGACACCGGGACGCCTGCGCCAGCGGGCCAGCGAGGCGGTGGCAGCGCTTGAGGGCGGCGCTTGAGCGAGGCCGGTGGCATGACGCGCCGGAAAACCTGTAGGTCGGGAACGCTGGGCCGGGCCGCGATTGCGGGTCTGGCCCTGACACTCTCCGGGTGCGGGCTGGGCGACAGTTTCTTCGGCGCCGATGATGAAATCCCGCTGCCGGGTGACCGGATCGCGGTGATGCTGTTCGACGAGGTGCTTCGCCCCGACGAGTCTCTGAAGGACTTCCCCGTCGTCCTGCCTCGTCCCGAGTTCAACGCGGATTGGCCGCAGCCCGGGGGCAATGCCGCCAAGTCACTAGGCCATCTGGAGTCGGCGGACGCGCTGTCCAAGGCCTGGTCGATCTCGATCGGCAGCGGCGGTGACGACGAAGCGGCACTGCTGGCCCAGCCGATCGTGGTCGGCGACCTCCTGCTGACGCTGGACAGCGACGCCGAGCTTCGGGCGTTCGACCGGGAAAGCGGCCGCGAGATCTGGCGCCGCGACCTGCAGCCCGAGTCCGACGAGGATGATGCCGTCTATCCCGGCGGCATCGCCGCGGACGGCGATCGGGTGTTCGCCGCGACCGGCTATGGCGAGGCCATCGCCTTCACGGTCGCCGACGGCGAGGAGCTCTGGCGGGTGCGCCTGCCGGGCCCTGTGCGCGGCGCCCCGGCGATCGCCGATGGCCGGCTGTTCGTCGTGACCCTCGAGAACCGTGCCCTGGCGCTCTCCACCGAGGACGGCGCCCGGATCTGGGATCATCAGGGGATCAGCGAAATTGCCGCGCTGCTGGGCGGCGCATCGCCCGCGGTCTCCGGCTCGACCGTTCTGGTGCCTTACTCCTCGGGCGAGCTGTTCGCGCTGCGCGTCGAGACCGGCCGGGTGGTCTGGCTGGAGAACCTGTCCAGCCTGCGCGCCCTCGATGCCATCTCCCGTCTGGCTGACATCCGCGGTAATCCGGTGATCGATGGCGAGTTGGCCGTCGCCGTCAGCCATGCCGGACGCATGGCCGCGATCGACATGCGGAGCGGGCAGCGGATCTGGGATCGCTCGATTGGAAGTATCCACACGCCCTGGGTCGCCGGCGACTACATCTTCGTGGTCGGGCTGTCCGGCGAGGTCGTCGCGCTGACCCGCCGGGACGGCCGGGTGCGCTGGGTGCATCGTCTGCCGCGCTACGCGGATCCGGAGGACAAGAGTGGGCTGATCCAGTATGCCGGGCCGGTCCTGGTCGGCGATCGTCTGCTCGTCGGATCGTCCGACGGGGCGATCTACGCCCTGTCGCCCTATACCGGTGACCCGCTGGGGCGGATTGAGGTGGGCGACCCGATCTATGTCGGACCGGTGGTCGTCGATGGCAGCGTCTACATTCTGAGTGACGACGCCGTCCTGCACGCGTTTCGCTGAGGGAACGGCATGGCGCTCACGCTCGCCATCATCGGTCGACCGAATGTCGGGAAGTCGACCCTGTTCAACCGTCTGACCGGCACCCGTCACGCCCTGGTCGACGACACGCCGGGGGTGACCCGGGACCGGCGCGAGGGCGATGGCCGGATCGCCGACCTGAGCTTCCGCATCGTCGACACCGCCGGCCTCGAGGAGGCCACCGACGACAGCCTGGAGGCCCGCATGCGCCGCCAGACCGAGCTGGCGGTCGAGCAGGCGGATCTGGTCCTGATGATGATCGACGCCCGGGCCGGGGTGACTCCGCTGGACGCGCATTTCGCCGACTGGCTGCGCCGGGTCGACGTGCCGGTCATGCTGCTGGCGAACAAGTGCGAGGGCCGGGCAGGCCTGGCCGGGCTTGCCGAGGCCTACGGTCTCGGTCTCGGGGAGCCGGTCGCGATCTCCGCCGAGCACGGCGAGGGCATGGGCGATCTCTACGACCGGATCCGCGTCCTGGACGAGGCGCGGGGCGCCGACACCGTCGAGGTGCCGGAAGCCGATCCTGACGCGGGCTTGGTCGAGGATCTCGAAGACGCGGAGGACGAGGATGCCGAGCTCGTCGATGCGGAGGAGGAAACCGGCCCCCTGAAGCTGGCGATCGTCGGCCGGCCGAATGTCGGCAAGTCGACCCTGGTGAACCGCCTGATCGGCGAAGACCGGCTGCTGACCGGACCCGAGGCCGGCATCACCCGGGACGCGATCGAGATCGAGTGGTCGTACAAGGACCGCCCCATCAAGCTGGTGGACACGGCTGGCCTGCGGCGCAAGGCCAAGGTCGTCGACAAGCTGGAGCGGCTGTCGACCGCCGACACGCGGCGGGTGGTGCGCTATGCCCAGGTGGTGGTGCTGGTGCTGGATGGCGAGATGATGCTGGAGAAGCAGGATCTCGCGATCGCCCGCATGGTGCTGGAGGAAGGCCGCGCCCTGGTGATCGCCGCCAACAAATGGGACGTCGTGTCCGACCGGAGTGCCGCCGGGCGGCGCCTGCGTGACCGCCTCGACACCTCGCTGGCCCAGGTTCGCGGCGTGCCCTGGGTGCCGGTCTCGGCGGTGCGCGGCACCAACCTCGACAAGCTGCTCGATGCGGTGCTCGACATCTACGATACCTGGAACACCCGGGTCCCGACCTCGCGGCTCAACCGCTGGCTGGAGCGGATGGTGGAGTTGCATCCGCCACCGCTGTCGAAGGGACGGCGGATCCGCCTGCGCTACATGACCCAGGTAAAGGCCAGACCGCCGACCTTTGCCGCCTTCGTCAGCCAGGCCGACGAACTGCCGGAGAGCTATGTGCGCTACCTGGTGGGCGGGCTGCGGGACGAATTCGGGCTGGTCGGGGTGCCGATCCGGGTTAACCTGCGCAAGCGGCGCAATCCGTACACGGATGGTGGATAGGCGTCGTCGCATTCGGTCCAGAAGGGAGCCGTCATGTTCAGCCGCGGTAAATCCAAGTTCGACGCCCGGGTCACGATCAGCGATCTCGCGCGGATGTACGACAAGCGGATGGGCGGCAAGGCGCCGACGCACCGCTACCAGCACGGCGACGTCCCCGAGAGCGGCTTCAAGCCGAAGAACTTCACGGTCAGCCAGGGCGACACGAGGCTGGCGCGCCTGAAGGCGCGGGCCTCGGGTATCCGCTATGCCTTGCAGACCGAGAACCTGGAGCCGCGCAAGGCGCGCGAGCTCGAACATGTCCTGAAGAACCTGGAGCTGGCGATCCGCGGCATGGAAGCCTCGCTCAAGGAACCCTGAGCCATGGCCTGGACGTCGATCGAGGCGCTGGTTGCGGACTGCCGGGAGGCGGCCGCCGGGTCCGACCCGGTGGCGGGCGTGCAGGGGGTTCTGGCCGACGCGGTGGCGGATCCCGTCCGGGTGGCCGACGCCCTGCCGGCGTTTGACGGCGACGAGATGACCCTGGCCGAGGAGCTCGGGTTCTCGGTGTTCCTGGTGCGCCAGGACCCCGACACCGCCGGGCCGCCGCACGATCATCGGATGACGGCGGTCATCGCCATGGTCGATGGCGTCGAAATCCACCGCCACTTCACGCGCGACGGCGAGACCATCGCCGCCGCCGGTGAAAGCCGCATCGGTCCGGGCGAGACCCTGGCCCTGGACCCCGACGCGGTCCACGCCATCGCCAATCCCGAGCCGAGCGCGTCGGTCGGAATCCACGTCTATCTCGGAGACCTGGCGGCGACCGGCCGAACCCTGTGGGACCTCGACACCGGGGTGGCTATGGCGTTCACCGCCGACCGCTACAACCGGCTGGTGACGCCGTTCCGCTGATCGAGGGCGGGCGCCCCTGCTAGATTGATCGAATTGAGGTCTGCGGTCTTAACCAAAGCGCCGCGTGTCGAGCTTGGTCGGTGACCCGCCGGGCACGCTCAAACGGTTGCCCTGCAGCAGGCGGAAATCAACGCTTTCCCTGCAATGATCGTCGCTGCAGAGGGGTAAAGAATTCCATGATTCGAGAAAGATGGAACGTTTACTATGATTTCCATAAAATATTTATCGAATTAGCGATTCGTTAGTTTTTGCATCGCAATATCCCGGTGCCTGCGTACTTGTGCGTAAGCGTTCTGTCTCAGACCCGTAGAGCCGAGGAGGACCGGTCGGTGCATGCATTGAACAGTTTGGCAAATTTGAAAGTGGGTACACGCCTGTATGGCGCGTTTGGTGTCGTTCTTGGCCTGATGGTGCTGCTGGCCGGCATCGTCAGCTTCAACCTGCTGCAGAAGCGGGAGATGATCACCGACTATCGCTCGACCGCGATCAACACCAACTATCTCGGCCGGGTGCAGGCGAATGTCCTGATGACCCGCCTCGGTGCCAAGGACTACGTGAAGACCTACTCGCCGGAGGCGGTCGCGCTGGTGCAGGAGCGTCATGCCGCGGCCCTGAGCTATTTCGACGAGACCATCGCCAAGGTCGACAGCGCGGCGCAGAAGGACCTGCTCGAGCAGATGCGGGCCAAGATGGTCACCTATGGCGAGACCTTCCAGGCGGTCACGGAACTGCAGGATCGCCGTAACGCGGTGGTCGACGGCGTCCTGAACGCCAAAGGCCCGAAGATCCGCAAGAACATCAGCGAAGTGGCGGCGAGCGCCTATCGCGACAGCGATCCGGTGGCGGCCTACTACGCCGGCGTGGCGCAGGAATCCCTGATGCTGGGCCGTCTGTACGCCCAGAAGTTCCTGCTGACCAACGAGCAGGAAGCCCTCGACCGCACGGTCGGCGAACTGGGTGAGCTCAACACCAAGTTCGACGAACTGCTGGCCGAACTTCAGAACCCGGAACGCCGCCGCCTGATCGGTGAGGCGCGGGAGATGACGGTCGCCTACATCGCCGGCGTCCAGGAGGTCGCGTCGATCATCACTCAGCGCAACGAGCTGATCACCGGCACCATGGACGTCATCGGCCCGGAAGTGGCCGCGCTGATCGAGGACGCCAAGCTCGATAACAAAAAGATCCAGGACACGCTCGGCCCGCAGATGGCCAGCATGGCCCAGAACTCCATCGTGATCGCGCTGGGTGTCTCCGCCGTGGCGCTGGCGCTCGGCATCGCTGCCGCGCTGGTGATCGGCCGCAGCATCACCGGTCCGGTGAACAGCCTGACCAGTTCGATGGGCAAACTGTCCGACGGCGATCTCGAGACCGACATCCCATCGACGGAGAGCAAGAACGAGATCGGTTCGATGGCCCGGGCGGTCCAGGTGTTCAAGGACAACATGGTCCGTGCCCGTGAGCTGGAAGCCGAAGAGAAGAAGCAGCAGGAAGAGCGCAACCGCCGGGCCCAGGCCCTGGAGGCGGCGATCAACGACTTCCAGTCGAAGGTCGCCGAGCGTCTCGGGTCGCTGCGCGGCGTGTCCGACGAGCTGAGCCGCTCGGCCGACGATCTGAACACCGTGTCCGGCGAGACCAAGCACCAGAGCACGAGCGCGGCTTCGGTCTCCGAGCAGACGGCGTCGAACGTGCAGAGCGTGTCGGCGGCGGCGGAGGAGATGGACTCCTCGTTCGGCGAGATCGTGAGCCAGGTGACGCGGGCCAGCACCTCGGTCGAGTCGACGTCGTCGAAGGCCAAGGACACGCTGACCTCGATGGAGGATCTGAAGGAGCAGTCGGAAGCGATCGCCCAGGTGATCGAACTGATCAACGGCATCTCCGAGCAGACCAACCTGCTGGCGCTGAACGCCACGATCGAGGCGGCGCGGGCCGGAGAGGCCGGCAAGGGCTTCGCGGTGGTGGCCTCCGAGGTCAAGAGCCTGGCCAATCAGACCGGCAAGGCGACCGAGGAGATCGCCAGCAAGATCCAGCGTGTGCAGGAAGCGAGCAACAGCTCGTTGGAGGCGGTGCGCTCGATCGTGGCCAGCATCGAGGAGGTCAACGAGATCGCGACCGCGATTTCCGCTGCGGTCGAGCAGCAGAAGGCGGCGACCTCGGAGATCACCCGCAACATGCAGGAGGCCGCGAAGGGCACCGAGCAGCTGTCGGGCAACATCGCCCAGGTGAACTCGGCGACCGACCGGACGGTGGAGACGGTGGGCGGCGTGACCGACGCGGCCCAGCGCACCAACACCGAGGCCGTCGAACTGCAGCAGGCCGTCGACGGCTTCATCTCCAGGGTCCAGGCCGCCTAAGCCTCACACACCCGAACCGACACGACCCGGCAGGGGCGGCGCAATCCGCCCCTGCCGTTTTCTTTGTCTAGCGGCCCCTGACCCGTCACCCTCGGTCGAGGCACACGTCAACTCCGACCCGAGCGCGGTTTCTACGTATAATCCCTCAGAATCTTAAGGGGTTATTAGGGTATTTCGGAGAAAGTTCCCTCGAATTTAGAGAAAGGGGACCCCATGCCTGCATCTGCGATCTCCAAACTGTGGCGCCGTAGCGACTCCGGCGCGTCCGCAATCCTCGACTCGCTTCTGCAGTCGCAGGCCGTGATCCAGTTCAAGCCGGACGGGACGATCCTGGAGGCGAACCAGAACTTCCTCGACGCGATGGGCTACACGCTCGACGAAATCCAGGGCCAACACCACCGCATGTTCGTCGACCCGGACTACGCCGGGAGCGAGGACTATGCCGCGTTCTGGCGCAGCCTGGCGGACGGCACCTTCCAACAGGCGGAATACAAGCGTTTCGGCAAGGGCGGAAAGGAGATCTGGATCCAGGCAACCTACAATCCGGTGCGTGACGGCGGCAGCGAGGTCACCCGGGTGGTCAAGTTCGCGGTCGACGTGACCGCTCGGAAGCTTGAGGATGCCCCGGTCGCCGGCCAGATCGCCGCCCTGCACAACTCCCAGGCGGTCATCGAGTTCGAACTGGACGGCACGATCATCACGGCCAACGAGAACTTCCTCGGTGCCATGGGCTATTCCCTCGCTGAGGTCCAGGGCAACCACCACAGGATCTTCGTGGATCCGGCCTACGGGGCGAGTGCGGAGTACGCCGGCTTCTGGAAGTCGTTCGCCGACGGCAAGTTCCAGCAGGGCGAATTCAAACGCTTCAGCAAGGCCGGTGACGAGATCTGGATCCAGGCCTCCTACAACCCGATCCTCGACATGAACGGCAAGCCGTTCAAGGTCGTGAAGTTCGCCACCGACATCACCGAGCAGGTGCGCGCCCGTCAGCGCAATGAGCAGGTCACCGGGATCGTCAATCGCAACCTCGACGAGATCGGGTCCGCGGTTCAGACCGCCAATTCCCAGTTCTCGATGGCGGCGCACGCCTCGACCGAGGCTACCGAGACGGTTCAGCAGGTCGCGGCCGGCGCCGAGGAACTCGACAGCTCGGTCCAGGAGATCGCCCGCAGCATGGCGGTGTCGACGGAACACGTCGCCTCGGCGATCAAGCAGACCGGCTCGGCCGACGAGGCGGCCGGGGAGTTGAACAACGCGGCCGACGCGATGGGCGGCATCATCGGGCTGATCCAGGACATCGCCGAACAGATCAACCTGCTGGCCCTGAACGCCACCATCGAGTCGGCGCGGGCCGGCGAGGCGGGCAAGGGTTTTGCCGTCGTCGCCAACGAGGTTAAGAACCTGGCCAATCAGGTGGCCGAGGCGACCGGTAAGATCTCCGCCGAGATCGACACCATGCAGACGGTGTCGACGAGCGTCGTGTCGTCCCTCTCCGGGATCAAGGAGGCGATCGCTTCCGTCGAATCCAGCGTTACCAGCGTGGCGTCGGCGGTCGAGGAGCAGGCGGCGGTGACCCGTGAGATCGCCCAGAACATGCAGACGACCTCATCGGCGGTGACCAATATCGACAGCAGCCTGGGCCAGCTCCGCTCTTCGATCGAAGTCGCGGACTCGGCCGCCCAGACCGTTCGCAGCGAGATTGCTTCGCTCGCCGCGGCCTGACGTCCTGACCCGATCACGGTGCAGCGGGACGGCCGCCCGGCCGCCCGGCCGCCCCGCTGCACCGCTTTCCTGGCCGGTTCCAGTCCCGGGCTTTGAGACGTTTCCCGCTACCGATGCAACCTACAGGCGGTCGGGCGGTCTGCGGACGCCGTCTCAAGGCTGTCTCGAATCGGCCGTCAATCTGCCCTCCGTACAACTTCGGAGATTGTTAGGTATTTTCACCTAAAGGGTGTCTCGAATTTGATGGAGGAGAAGGAACGATGACGTTCCCAATGTTGTCCCGGTTCTTTGGTGGGAGCGATCCCGTGAAGGTCGGGGCGTTCGACGCCCTTTCGGAATCCCAGGCGGTCATCCAGTTCACGCCTGACGGCATCATTCAGGATGCCAACCAGAATTTCCTCGATGCCATGGAGTATGGCCTCGACGAGATCCAGGGGCAGCATCACCGGATGTTTGTCGAGCCAACCTACGGCGAGAGCGCGGAGTACGCGGCGTTCTGGCGGGATCTTGCCGACGGCACGTTCATGCAGGCCGAGTTCCGGCGCTTCGGGAAAGGCGGCAAGGAGGTCTGGATCCAGGCGACCTTACAACCCGGTGCGCAACCGCAAGGGCGAGGTCATCCGCATCGTCAAGTTCGCGGTCGACGTGACCGCCCGCAAGCTCGAGGACGCCTCGATCGCCGGCCAGATCGCCGCCCTGCACAAGGCGCAGGCGGTCATCGAGTTTGAACTCGACGGCACGATCATCACGGCCAACGAAAACTTCCTGGCGGCGACCGGCTACGCGCTGGAGGAAATCCAGGGCAAGCATCACCGGATGTTCGTCAGTCCGGAGCATGCCGCCAGCGCCGAGTACAGGGCTCTCTGGCAGCGCCTGGCATCCGGAACCTTCGAGCAGGGCGAGTTCCAGCGCTTCAAGAAGTCCGGCGAAGAGATCTGGATTCAGGCGTCTTACAACCCGATCTTCGATATGAACGGCAACCCGTTCAAGGTTGTGAAGTTCGCCACCGACATCACCGATCAGGTGCTCGCCTGGCGGCGGACCGAAACGGTCAGCGGGATCATCGGCAACCTGGATGAGATCGGGTCGGCGGTGCAGACGGCCAACGCCCAGTTCTCGACCGCGGCCCAGGCCTCGAGCGAGGCCTCGAGCACGGTGCAGCAGGTCGCCGTCGGAGCGGAGCAGCTCGACGGGTCCGTTCACGAGATCGCCCGCAGCATGGCGGTGTCGTCCGAGCATGTCGCGTCGGCGATCAAGCAGACCGGATCGGCCGACGAGGCCGTCGGCGCGCTGAACAGTGCGGCGAACGCCATGGGCGGCATCATCGGGCTGATTCAGGACATCGCCGAGCAGATCAACCTGCTGGCCTTGAACGCGACCATCGAGTCGGCGCGGGCCGGCGAAGCGGGCAAGGGTTTTGCCGTGGTGGCCACCGAGGTCAAGAACCTGGCCAATCAGGTGGCCGAGGCGACCGGGAAGATCTCCAGCGAGATCGACACCATGCAGGCGGTGTCCAGCACCGTCGTGACCTCGCTCTCCGGGATCAAGGAGGCGATTTCCTCCGTCGAATCCAGCGTGACCAGCGTCGCGTCGGCGGTCGAGGAGCAGGCGGTCGTCACCCGCGATATCGCCCAGAACATGCAGATGACCTCATCGGCGGTGACCAACATCGACGGCAGCCTGAACGAGTTGCGGGCGTCGATCGAAGTGGCGGACTCGGCAGCACAATCCGTGCGCAGCGAGATCGCCTCGCTCGCCGCGGCCTGACGTCTTTACCTGAGTAAGGCCAAGCGGGGCGGCCTATGGCCGCCCCGCTTTGGCTTTCGCCGGCCGGTATCAGCCCTGGGCGTCGATGCGCTCGCCGTGGGCGACACAGTCGGCGGCGGCGAGGTCGAGGAAGGCGGGCGCGATCTCTTCCGGCGTCTTCAAGGCCGCGGGGTCCTCGCCCGGATAGGCCGTGGCCCGCATGGCGGTGCGGACGGCGCCCGGATTCAGCAGATTGATCCGCAGGGCGCTGCGCCGGTTTTCGCCGGCGTAGCTGCGCACCATCGCTTCCAGAGCCGCCTTGGAAACCGCGTAGGCGCCCCAGTTCGGCCGTTCGCCGATGGCGGCGTCGGAGGTGACGAAGATCGCCCGGCCCGATTCCGACTGGCGCAGCAAGGGGTCCAGGCTGCGGATCATCCGCTGGCACGCGGTGAGGTTGATGCCCATCACCTCGTCCCACAGTTTTGGGTCGTACTGGGCGATCGGGCTGAGGGTGCCGAGCGTTCCGTGATTGGCCACCAGGACGTCCAGCTTGCCCCAGCGTTCGTAGATCGACGCCCCGAGCCGGTTGACGGCGTCGAAATCCGTCAGGTCCATCGGCACCAGGGTCGCCTGACCGCCAGCGGCGCGGACCCGGTCATCGGTTTCCTCGAGGCCGCCGACCGTACGGGCGACCAGAATTAGCTGTGCGCCTTCCCGGGCGAACAGCTCGGCCACGGCGGCGCCGATCCCGCGGGACGCGCCGGTGACAAGCGCGATGCGGCCGTCAAGTCTCCCCGTCATCGGGATCCCCTCAGGACGCTTCGGCAAGCAGGGAAAGCTGCCGAGTCGAGCCGCCTTGCTGATCGGTCAGGGTGATCGGGTAGTCGCCGGTGAAGCAGGCATCGCAAAACTGCGGCTGGTCGTTGTCGCGCGCCGCTTCGCCCATGGCCCGGTACAGACCGTCGATCGAGATGAAGGCGAGGCTGTCGACGCCGATCCGCTCGGCCATCTCCAGGACGGTGAGATTGGCCGCCAGGAGCTTCTCGCGCTCGGGCGTGTCGACACCGTAGAAGCAGGAATGGGTGGTCGGCGGGCTGGCGATCCTCATGTGGACCTCGGAGGCGCCGGCCTGGCGGACCATTTCGACGATCTTGGTCGAGGTGGTGCCGCGGACGATCGAATCGTCGACCAGAATGACCCGCTTGCCCTCAAGCTGCCCGCGATTGGCATTGTGCTTCAGCTTCACGCCCAGGTGCCGGACGTGGTCGGTCGGCTGAATGAAGGTCCGGCCGACGTAGTGATTGCGGATGATCCCGAGTTCGAAGGCCAGGCCCGAGGCTTCCGCGTAGCCGATCGCCGCCGGAACGCCGGAATCCGGCACCGGGACGACGACATCGGCGGGGATGCCGCTTTCCTTGGCGAGCTCGGCGCCGATCGCTTTGCGCGCGGCGTAGACGCTGTGGCCTTCGACCATGCTGTCGGGTCGGGCGAAGTAGATGTACTCGAAGATGCAGAAGCGGGTTTTCTGCGGCCGGAACGGGAAGAACGACCGCACACCCTCGGCATCGATCACGACCATTTCGCCGGGCTCGATGTCGCGGACATAGTCGGCGCCGATGATGTCCAGCGCGCAGGTTTCCGATGTCAGGATGTAGGCGTCGCCGATCCGCCCCAGAACCAGCGGGCGCACGCCGAACGGATCGCGCAGGCCGATCACCATATCGCGCGACAGGCAGACCAGGGCATAGGCGCCCTGGACCTGGTTCATGGCCTCGATCAACCGGTCAACCAGCGACGGCCGTCGCGACCGTGCGATCAGATGGATGATCACTTCGGTGTCCATCGTCGACTGAAACAGCGACCCCTGACGGACCAGGTTCTCGCGGATCTGCAGCGCGTTGGTCAGGTTGCCGTTGTGGCACAGCGCAAAGCCGCCGAACTCGAGATCGGCAAACAGCGGCTGGACGTTCCGCAGAACGGTCTCGCCGGTGGTCGAGTAGCGGTTGTGCCCGATCGCGGCGTGACCTTCGAGATTGTCGAGAACCCCCTGGTTGTCGGTCCCGAAGTTCTCACCGACATGACCGAGGCCACGATGGGCGTTGAAGGTCGCGCCATCGGTCGCAACGATCCCCGTGGCTTCCTGGCCCCGATGCTGGAGCGCGTGCAGCCCGAGTGCCGTGTGGGCGGCGGCGTCGGACGTGCCGAAGATCCCGTAGACGGCGCATTCCTCGCGCAGGTGGTCGTCGTCAAAAGGCGAAGTGGTCAGCGTCATCCGTCGGTCGACCCTCGATCGAAAAAGAAAATGGCCGAACAGGGGGCGAAGATCCCGTCGGCCGACACGGTGTCGTCCAGCTCGAATTTGGCCCCCACCTATTGGGTGCTCTGGACGGCGCGATTCATTTCCTGACGCTCTTTGTCAGTATACCCCTGATCTCCCTGCGGCGCATCGGCTTTCGGCTTCGGACTGATCATCCCCTCCATGATCTTCTCGCGAGCCTCGTCTTCGGCCTGGCGTTTGCGAAGTTCGAACTCGTCATAGGCCTGGCTGCGCATGTGGGCCGGAACCAGATCCACCAGAAGATCTGCACCTTCGATGACGATCGGCAAGGCCTTGGCCTCGGTCAACCAGGCCGGATGGTCTTTCGGATCCGGCACCGCCCAGAGCACCAGAAGATAGGCGACGCTCACCAGCACCGCCCCGCGAACCAGACCGAACAGGAACCCGAGAGACCGGTCGACGGCACCCAGGCCGGCGATCTGCAGGACCCCGGAGCACAACCGGGCCAGGACACTCAGAACAATCAGCGCCACCACGAAGATCGCCAAGCCCGACAGCAGTTCTGCCAGAGTGCCTTCGAGGCCGACCAGATCGACGACGTACGGAACGCCGAAGGTGTACCCGTAGACGGCCGCGGCGAGGGCGCCGATCCAGGCGACCACGGTGAACAGCTCGGCGACGAAGCCCCGAAGCAGGGCCAGCAGGGTCGATATCCCCAAGACGATGAGGATCGCGAGGTCGGTGATGTTGATGGGCAGCGAATCCATACCGGCTCCGCCTAGCCCGAAACCGCGCGCCGGCCGAAACGGGCGGCGTCCGCGGGGTCGTTCAACAGATCCACGAGGTCGGACAGGCGGGCGATCTCCACCAGCTCAAGAGCGGTCGACGCCGCGCGCTTTCCTTTGCGCCGGGCGGCCGGTGTCAGGGCCTTGGCGAATCCGAGTTTGGCGGCCTCCTTGAGACGGGCGTCGCCCTGGGCCACCGGACGCACCTCGCCCGACAGACCGATCTCGCCGAAAACGACACCGCCGCGGGGAACCGGGACGCCGGTCAGGGCCGACACCAGGGCCGCCGCCACCGCCAGATCGGCGGCCGGTTCCGAGACCCGCAGACCGCCGGCCACATTGAGGAAGACGTCGTTGCCGGCCAGGCTGACGCCGCAGCGCGCCTCCAGCACAGCGGTGACCATCGCCAGCCGGTTGGAGTCCCAACCGACCACCGCCCGGCGCGGTGTCCCGAACGGTGACGGGGCGACCAGTGCCTGAATCTCGACCAGCACCGGCCGGGTGCCCTCGATGCCGGCGAAGACGCAGGCACCCGACACGTCGTCCTGGCGGTCCGACAGGAACAGCGCCGAGGGGTTGGTCACCTCCACCAGACCGGCTTCTGTCATCTCGAACACGCCGATCTCATCGGTCGGTCCGAAGCGGTTCTTCACCCCGCGCAGGATGCGGAACTGGTGGCCGCGTTCCCCTTCGAAATAGAGAACGGTGTCGACCATGTGTTCCAGCACCCGGGGGCCGGCGATCGTGCCTTCCTTGGTCACATGACCGACCAGCAGCAGGGCGATGCCGTGCTTCTTGGCCACCCGGATCAGTTCCTGTGCGCTGGCCCGGACCTGGGCCACGGTGCCGGGGGCGCTGTCGAGGGCGTCGACATACATGGTCTGGATCGAATCGATCACCACCACATCCGGTCCGTCGGCCGTTTCGAGGCTGGCGATGATGTCGCGCACGCTGGTGGCCGCCGCCAGCCCGACGGCGACGGAGGCCACCCCGAGCCGGCGGGCCCGCATGCGGACCTGATCGATGGCTTCCTCGCCGGACACGTAGGCGCAGCGGCAATGGGCCGACAGCCCTGCGACGACCTGCAACAGAACCGTGGACTTACCGATCCCGGGGTCACCGCCGATCAGGGTCGCCGAACCCGGCACCAGACCGCCGCCCAGCACCCGGTCGAATTCGCCGATGGCCGTGGCCCGCCGCGGGGTCTCCCGGGACGTCCCGGCGAGGTCGACGAAGTCGATCCGCCGCCCGCCGCCGGGCTTCATCGATTTCGGCGCGGCCTCGACGACCTCCTCGACCAGGGTGTTCCAGGCGCCGCAGGCGTCGCACTTGCCGGCCCACTTGGCGTGGACGCCACCGCATTCCTGGCAGACATAGCGGCTGGTCGATTTCGCCATCGCCGTCCCCTATGCCCGCCGCACCGCCATCTCGATCGGTCCCTCGGCACGGCCGTTGATGAACTGGTCGACATGCGCGTTGCCGGAAACATCGATCTGATCGACCGGACCGACCCAGATGATCCGGCGCTCGAACAGCATCGCAATGCGGTTGGCAATCTTGCGCGCGCTCGCCATGTCGTGGGTGATCGACAGACCGGTGGCCCCGAGTTCGCGGGTGCACTTGACGATTAAGTCGTTGATCACGTCGGCCATGATCGGGTCGAGGCCGGTGGTCGGCTCGTCGAAGAAGATGATCTCCGGTTCGGTGGCGATCGCCCGGGCAAGCGAGACGCGCTTCTGCATGCCCCCCGACAGTTCCGACGGGGTCAGTGTGGCCACGGAATCGCCGAGCCCGACCTGGGCCAGCTTGTCGACGGCGATCCGACGGGCTTCGTCGCGTTCCATGTGCTCGGCGGCCATCAGGCCGAACGCCACGTTCTCCCAGACCGGCAGGGAGTCGAACAGGGCGCCGCCCTGGAACAGCATGCCGAACTTCCGCATGAAGCGCTCGCGCTCGGCCCTGGGCAGGCCGACGACGTTCTCGCCGTCGATCTCGATGGTTCCGGAATCCGCTTCCATCAGACCGATGATGCATTTCAACAGCACCGACTTGCCGGTGCCGGAACCGCCGATGACGACAACGGATTCGCCATCCCCGATGTCGAGGTTGATGCCGTCGAGCACGACCTTGGAACCGAAGCTCTTCTTGAGGTCGCGAATGCGGATTTTCGGCATATCGCCCATCGTCGCGTCCCTAGACCGCAAAGAACAGTTCGGTGATGACGTAGTTCGCCACCAGGATCAGGATCGAGGCGGTGACGACCGCGTTGGTCGTCGCCGCGCCGACGCCCTGGGCCCCGCCGCGGGAATGGAAGCCGTGGAAGCAGCCCATCAGCGCCACCAGGAACCCGAACACCGCCGCCTTGACCAGGCCGGAGATCACGTCGATCCGCTCCAGGAACTGGACTGTGGACTGAATATAGGTGCCGGCATTGAAGTCGAGCTTGTAGATCCCGACGACAAATCCCCCGAACACGCCGATGATGTCGCCGATCAGCACCAGCACCGGCAGGCTGACCGTCGCCGCGATCAGTCGTGGCGCGATCAGGTACTTGAACGGATTGGTCGACAGGGTGGTCAGCGCGTCGATCTGTTCGGTCACCCGCATGGTGCCGATTTCCGCGGCCATGGCGGCCCCGACCCGGCCCGCCACCATCAGGCCGGACAGCACCGGCGCCAGTTCGCGGGTCATCGACAGGACCACGACCGTCGCGACGGCGCCTTCGGCCGAGAACCGGGCGAATCCCGTGTAGCTCTGCAACGCCAGAACCATGCCGGAGAACAGCGTTGTCAGGCCGACGACGGGCAGCGAGTAGTACCCGATCTCGACGAACTGGCGCAGGATCAGGCGGGGGTAGAACGGCGGCCCCATGCAATGGGAAACAGCACTGGCGGCGAACAGGCCGAGGCGCCCGGCCGCTGCCAACAGCCGCAGGAAGGCCCGACCGATGGTCGCAAGCGGGTTGCGCCCGTTCACGGTCCCGGCAGCCTGGAGCATTCGATCTTCACGCGTCGTCGACATAGTGCCGTAGATACCTGTTGCCGAGAGATGTCAGGAGTTCGTAGCCGATGGTGCCGGCGGCGTCGGCCATGTCATCGGGCAGGACGTCAGGCCCCAGGAGCTCGGCGACGGCACCGGGGTGGGCAAGTGCCGTCGGAACATCCGTGACATCCACCGTGACCAGATCCATTGACACGCGTCCTACCACGGGACAGAGGTGGCCACCAAGAGACACCCGGCCAAGCGAAGACAGGCTGCGCAGGTAGCCGTCGGCGTAACCCGCCGCCAGCGTGGCAATCCGGCTGGTGCGCTCGGCAATCCAGCCGGCGCCATAGCCCACGGCATCGCCGCGTGCGACGTCCCGGACCTGGAGAATTCTGGCTTCGATTCGGATCGGGCATTCGAGCGGATTGGGCCGTCCGGCGGCTGGCCGCCCGCCGTAGACGCCAATCCCCGGCCGGGCCAGATCGAAGTGGTAGTCCGCCCCCAGGAAGACGCCGGACGAATTCGCCAGGCTGGCGGCCATCTTGTGCGGCAGGTATTGGCGCACGCGTCTGAACCGGTTGAGCTGTTCGGCGTTCATCGGGTGATCGGGATCATCGGCGCAGGCCAGATGAGACATCAGGTACAGCCACTCGACCCCGTCGAGCAGGGTCGGAGTCTCCACGAGCCGGTCGAATTCGCCGGCGTCCAGGCCGAGGCGGCTCATTCCGGTGTCGACATGCAGCATCGCAGGGAGGGGGGCGCCGATCCGGCCGGCATGGGTGCGCCAGTGCGCAATCTGGTCGAGGGCGTTCAGGACCGGAACGATGCGATGGTGGTGAAAAAACTCTTCGGTGCCGGTCAGCAGCCCGTTGAGGCAGGCGACCGTCGCATCGGGCAGAACCGTGCGAAGGTGCACCGCTTCCTCAATCGTGGCCACGAAGAAGATCCGGCACCCCTCCGCCCACAAGGCCGGCGCCACTCGATCCGCGCCCAGTCCGTAGGCGTTCGCCTTGACGACGCCGGCACAGGCAATACCGTTGAGCTCCGCGACCAGCCGGCGGTAGTTGCGGCGGACCGCGCCGAGGTCGACGGTCAGGTGTGAGAGAGCGGGATCGACGGCGGTCACGGCGGGCATCACCGTCGGATAACAGGCGCGGCGGGGCGGAGCAAGCAGGGCTGAGGCCGCAGGCCGGCCCGGAGCCGGCAACAACCGAGACGCCCCAGCGGGCAACGGAGACCAGGATGACCGACAGGGCCAAGATCGAGCACGTCGCAGACGCGTTGCACCGGCAGCATGAGGCACGCGAGAGGTTCCGCCCTTTGGCCGGCGATCTCGCAATCGCGGACCTCGATGCCGCCTATGATGTTCAGCGCGCGTTGATCGAGCGTTGGCGCTCCGCCGGCCGCGGCGCCGTCGCCGGCTACAAGATCGCGCTCACCTCCAAGGCGGTGCAGGAACTCTGCGGTGTTCCGCATCCGCTGGTCGGGGCGATCTTCGACAGCACCGTTCGCCATGCGCCGGCAACGGTGAACCGACAGGACTTCGTTCGGGTCGGGCTGGAGTTCGAGCTGTGTTTTCGCCTGGCGCGCGACCTGCCGGGGATCGCCGAAGGGTATACGGCCGAGACGGTTCGCGACGCGGTCGATATCGCGGTCCCCGCGTTTGAGCTGGTGGAGGACCGCGACGCCGACTATGCCCACCTCGACGCGGTTTCGCTGGCGGCGGACAACGCGTGGAGCGGAGGGATCGTGCTGGGCGAAGCCGACGGCGACTGGCACGGGCTCGATCTGGTGACCACGCCCGTGCGCCTGGACTATGGCGGGGAGATCGAGACGGCGGTCACCGGTGCGGCCATGGGCAATCCGCTGACGGCACTTGCCTGGGTCGCCGATCTGCTGGCCGATCAGGGGCGTCCATTGGAGGCCGGGCATTGGATCATGACCGGCTCGACCCTCAAGACCCGGTTTCCGGAACCTGGCGATCGCGCCGTGTACACGGTCGAGGGGCTGGGGCGGGTTCAGATCGACATGGCCTAGGGTTCAGCCCTTGCCGGTAACGGCCTCCGCCCAGTCGAGGGCGTGCGGCAGGTAGCCAGGCGGGATCCGGTGCTCGCCGTCATGCAGGCACAACTGAACCTCATGCCCCGAGCCGCACTGCCGCCAGATCTCGCAGCGCAGGTCGGCGACCGTTTCGACCGCGGTCGGGGCTTCGGCGCAGTTGTTCTTGCGGCGCCAGAAACCGATGCCGATCCTCACATCGCCCTGTTGGTAGATCCGGCGGATCTTTCGCCCGGTCATCGGCACGACCCGGTCACCGGTCCCGTGGGCATGGGCGAGGTTGACCGGCTGCGAGGGGCAGGCGGGCGGGTGCGGTCGCCAGAACGCCCCGGCGATCGGCAGGTAGGCCGTAAACAGATGGCCGCTGAAGCAGGCAAGATGCCAGGTCATTGAGCCGCCGATCGAGAAGCCCGACGCCCAGATGCGGTTCTCGTCCACCGGCCACCGCTGGCGGACATCATCGAGCAGCATGGCGATGAACGCATCATCGTCGCGCAGCCGGTGGCGCGATGGCGCACCCTGGTGCCCCCAGCGCCCGTCCTGACCATTCGGGGCAATCAGTAGGATCAGCCGGTCGTCCACGAGGCGTCGCAGCGCGTTGTTCCGCATCACCATTCCGCCGTTCTGGCCGAGGCCATGGAAGAACACGAGAACCGGCAGGTCTCGTTGGCCGTCCCAGCCGGCGGGCGTGTAGGCGTGATAGCGCCCGCCCGCGACATCGATGGCCTGGGGTGCGTCGTCGGCGCGGACTTCCCAACACGCGAGCACCAGGAGGAGGGCGACGAGGAAACGGAGCATGGCGGGGCTCTGGTGGAGGCTGCGACGACGGATCCGCGCACTATCCCGGTGCCCCGCGCCCCGGTCCAATGACAAGCGGGTGACGTTGTTCGGATCGACCCGGCGGATCGGGGCCGTCATATCGGGGTCGTCGGATTCGGGGTGGCGTTAAGGGTCCGTCAGGAATGAAGCGCCTACAGTCAGGCCCAGGGAATGTGCGGTTTCCGCGGCCGAGCCTTGCCGCGCCGGGGCGCCGCCACCACCCTTCAAGCGGTAGTGCAACAACAGAAAGGAGGTGATCCGATGTCGAGCGAGATTGCGGTGCGGGCGAGACCCGTGTGCCTTGGCGGGATGTCGGAGCAGCCTTCGACCTTCCTCTAACGCGCGTCAATCGGGTTTGAGCCACACCGGCTCACGGAAAGGCCGCCCTGACGGGCGGCCTTTCTTCGTCTGCCAAGTCGATGTTCATCGGAAGCACCAGCAACCTTCTGTTGGTTAGGGGTTTTTTGTCGATCTTTCTGTCCGCTGAGCGTATCCTTCGAAAGTCGGTAACGTGCCGTGTTTGTTGATGAATCGTGTGGCACTACCCCAGAACGGGGAGGAGTTGACCTTGGGCGCTGTCGATCCGGCCGAGTCCCTCTGGACGCTCGCGTACTACAGTTCGGCGCGTCGGGACTGGTCGGCTTCCGATCTCAGGCACATCGCCGAGACCGCCGCGTCGCGCAATGCGGAGCACGGCGTGACTGGCGTGCTGGTGCATTGGGACGGATCGTACTTTCAGGTCCTGGAAGGCGACCGCGATAAGCTCCAGAAAATTTACGAGAACCACATTCTACCGGATTCCCGGCACTTCGGGCTGGTCGTGGTCATCGACGGCCCGATCGCCGACCGCAGCTTCTCCGAATGGCGGATGGCCGCGTACGGGCTTGAGGGTGACGAGAAGATCGTCGCCTTCAAGACGCTGATCGATGAGGCGGCCGACAAACTCAAGGCGACCCACGCCGGCGAGTCGAAGACGCTCAAACTTCTCCAGTCGTTCATCGCCACAAACTGCGAACGCATGCTGTAGCCGGGCGGGTTGCCGTTCGCCGTATAGGACGGGATCGGATCAGTAGCCGGGCGGCAGCCGGTCGTCGGCGACGTAGTTGGTGAACCGGGTCGTAGCCCCGTCGAAATGCAGGGTGACGACACCGGTCGGTCCATGGCGCTGCTTTGAGATGATGACCTCGGCCTTGCCGTGGGCCTTCTCGCAGCGCTCCTTCCACTGGTCATAGCGATCGTGGAACTTCTCGGCGTTCTCCTCGACCCGTTGGATCGGTTCCGCCTTCTGCAGGTAGTAGTCCTCCCGGTAGATGAACATCACCACGTCGGCATCCTGTTCGATCGAGCCGGATTCACGGAGGTCAGCCAGAACTGGGCGCTTGTCCTCACGCTGCTCGACCGCGCGCGACAGCTGGGACAGGGCGAGTACCGGGACGTCGAGTTCCTTGGCGATCGCCTTGAGGCCCTGGGAGATCGACGAGATCTCCTGGACCCGGTTGTCGATCCGTGAACCCGGAGACGGACGCATCAGCTGCAGGTAGTCGACGACGATCAGCGCCAGGCCGTGCTGGCGCTTCAGCCGCCGGGCCCGGGTGCGCAGTGTGGAAATCGGGATCGCCGGGGTGTCGTCGAGGAACATCGGGGCGCGTTCCAGTTCCTGGCTGGCCTCGACCAGACGGCCGAAATCGTCATGGCTCAACTGGCCGCGGCGAAGCTTCTCTGACGGGATACCGGTTCGCTCGGAGAGAATGCGTGTCGCCAACTGCTCCGACGACATTTCCAGCGAGAAGAAGGCGACTGGCTGCGGCGAATGCCCGGATTCCCGCATGGCCGCGGTCGCGACATGGAACGCAATGTTGCTGGCCAGGGTGGACTTGCCCATCGCCGGTCGGGCCGCGAGGATCAGCAGGTCCGAGGGGTGCAGTCCGCCGAGAAGATTGTCGATGTCGATCAGCCCGGTCGACAGGCCGGCCAGTCCGCCGTCGCGCCGGAATGCCGCCTCGGCCATGGTCACAGACTGGCCAAGCGCGATCTTGAGCTCCTTGAGGCCGCTCTCGCCTTCGCCGGTCTCGGCCAGGGTGAAAAGCTGGTTCTCGGCCTTCTCGATCAGTTCCGGTGCGGGACTGTCGAGATCCCGTTCGAAGGCGTCGTTGACGATCGTCTCGCCGATATCGATGAGTTCGCGGCGCAGAAAACAGTCACGGATCTCCCGACCGTAATCCTCCGAGTTGATAACGGTCACGACGGACGCCGCCAGCTTGACCAGATAGGCGGCACCGCCGACCTCGCTGAGCGCCTCGTCCTGGTCGAACAACCCCTTCAGCGTGACCGGGGTTGCAATCTGACCACGATCGATCAGGCGGCCGCAGGCCGCGAAAATGCGCCCGTGGACCGGGTCGGCGAAATGCTCGATCCGCAGAAACTCGCTGACCCTTTCATAGGCGCGGTTGTTGACCAGAATCGCCCCGAGCAGCGCCTGTTCGGCTTCGAGGTTGAGCGGCGGCTCGCGATGGGGCGTTGCGGATTGGGTAAGGCCGCCGGTTCCGGGGAACGGAGCGATGCGGGGATCGGAAGCGGTGTCGGCGTCGGTCATGGAGGCGTCGGGCCTGTCGTTTTCAGGGCGAAGTCTAACCGATACCGCGTCGCGGACCGTCCCGGGTGATATTTCGAGGCGACCAAGTCGAGGATATCGGGGACAGATCCCCCCATCCCTGTGGATGAGTCGCGCCGGCTATGAGACTGATTGGGTTCGCGCGACTCGGGACGTGTGGACAAAGGAGGCGCGCCGGCCGAAAGGAGGATCTGATGGACGGTTTGCTCAGTCATGTGTCGCTCGGTGCCGACGATCTGGACACCGCCGGGCGGTTCTATGACGCGCTGCTCGGCGCGATCGGGGCTAAGCGGCTCTACTCCTTCGACGTCGCCTTGTCCTGGGGGCGGAAATGGCCGGAGTTCTGGGTCTGCCTGCCGATCGACGGCGCGGCTCCCGGGGTCGGGAACGGAACCCATGTCGGCTTTCTCGCGGAGAACACGGGCCAGGTTGATGCGGCCCACGCCGCCGGTCTGGCTGCCGGCGGGCGCTCGGACGGCGAGCCCGGTCCCCGAACCGAGTACGGCGACACTTACTATGCCGCGTTCCTGCGCGACCCGTTCGGCAACAAGGTCGAGGTGCACTGCCTCTAGAGCAGGTTCGGATCGCGATCATCAGCAGCGTGCTGGCGGCCACATGCGAAACGGGCCGCTCCTCTGAGCGGCCCGCTGTATTCCCGTTGATCCGAGTTCGGGGTCAACCGTCGGTCTTGGTCTCTTCGGCTTCAGCCTCGGCTTCGGCTTCAGCGGCCGGCTCGCCTTCAGACCCGGCGGCTTCCTCTTCGGAAGCGGTGAGGGCGGTAGCCGCATCTTCCTCGAGGAGGTCGACGGCTTCCGGTGCCTCTTGCTCGTCCATCTGCTCTTCGAGCGCCTCACGGTCAAGCGCCCGGCCGAGCCGCGACTGGGTTTCAGCCTCATCCTGGGACCGCGCGATGTTGACGGTTACGGACACAGCGACTTCGGGGTGCAACTGAATGCGGACCGGCTCCAGGCCGAGCGACTTGAGGGCCTTGTCCATGCGGACCTGAGCGCGGTTGATCGAAACACCGGCCTCGGTGACGGCGTCGGCGATGTCGCGTGCCGAGACCGAACCGTAGAGCTGGCCTGTTTCGCCGGCGGCGCGGATCAGGACCACCGCGAGACCCTCGAGCTTGCCGGCCACCTGCTCGGCCTCCGACTTGCGCTGCAGGTTTTCGGCCTCCAGCTGCGTGCGCCGCTCGTCAAAGACCTTGCGGTTGGCGTCGGTTGCCCGCAGCGCCTTGCCCTTCGGCAGCAGGCAGTTCCGTGCGTAGCCGGTCTTCACCGTCACGATGTCGCCCATCTGACCGAGGTTCTCGATCCGTTGCAGCAGGATGATTTCCATCGTCCTCACTCCTCAGTTTCTTCGGGCGGTGCCCACCGGGGCGGCCCGTGATCTCTACGTTTCACTCAGTGCCCGTGGATGGTGGACCGAAGCGGTTTCGAAAGTCGAACAGGGTATCCAGCAGGCCGACGAAGATGATCGGGACCGCCAGCCATCCGAACAGGAACAGCAGGAAATACACGGTCACCAACCAGAACATGCCGCTCGACCACCGGCGCAGGATGGCGTGCATCACGCCAAGGCCGACGAACAGATAGCCCAGCAGAACGATCGGAACCGTATTGGCTCCGAGATACCCGAGACCACCGTCCAGGTACGACAGGGCCACGGCTGCCACCAAACCCATCACATACCAGCGCGGCAACCGAAGGTCGGCGATATCCGGTGTCGGCAGGATGGCCCGGCCGAACCGTGAGAGCCCGCCCTGGGCAAGTGCCGCATTGACCGCCAGCAGAACCAGCCAGGTCCCAGCCACCATGGCCGGGAAGAAGGCGGCCATCAGGTCTGCCAACGCTGCAATGTCCTGCTCTGAAACCGGGGCGGTCGGCCCCAGCGCGGGGTTTGTGACCAGAACCGAGAGCATGCCGTCGAGCTGTTCGCGGATCACGCCCGCCAGACCACCGGGGCTGGTCGAAAAGTACATCACGGCCAGCGCTATGACGGCGCATGAATACCCCGTGAGGACCAATGTCAGCCGTCCCGGGTCGCTCCGGGTGCGCTCCGCCTGCCAGATCAGCAGGCCGGACGGAATGGCATTGACCAGGGCGTAGTACAACGCCGCGGCCAATCCGAGTGACGGAACCAGCGCGACAAACGCCGCCCCGCCGGCGGCGATCGCCGCAAACCACCCCAGTGACAGACCCAGCAGGAAGATGGGCAGGGACGCGAGAACCGCGAACAATGCACCGGCCACCGGGTTCGGAAACCCGGCGAACAGGAACAGCGCGCTTACCGCCGCTGCTAGGCCAACAAGGAGCCATGTGCTCATCGTGCGATGCCGTCGTCATGTCACGGTCCGCCCCGGAACCCCGAGCGGGTCTACTTCACCATGTAGGGAAGCAGGGCCAGGAAACGGGCGCGTTTGATCGCCCGAGCCAGCTCGCGCTGCTTCTTGGCTGCGACCGCGGTGATCCGGCTCGGCACGATCTTGCCGCGCTCGGAAATGAAGCGGGACAGCAGCTTGGTGTCCTTGTAGTCGATCGCCGGCGCGTTCGCGCCGGAGAACGGGCACGACTTGCGGCGGCGCATGAACGGCTTGCGAACGGCCGCCCGAGCAATCTGCAACTGGCTCATTCTGCATCTCCCTTCTCGGCTTCGGTCCGTTCGCGACGGTCTTCGCGATCCCGGCGGTCGCCACGGTCACCCCGATCGCCGCGGTCACCCCGATCACCACGGCCGCGGCCCCGGTCACGGTCGGACTTCGCCTGCATCATGATCGACGGGTTCTCGTCCAGCGCGTCGACGCGAATGGTCAGGTAGCGCATGACGTCTTCGTTCAGACGCATCAGGCGCTCCATCTCGGTCACCGCTTCCGACGGCGCCTCGAGATTGAAGAGGACGTAGTGCCCCTTGCGGTTCTTGTTGATTTTGTAGGAGAGGTTGCGAAGACCCCAGTATTCGCGCTTCTTGACCTCGCCACCGAGGCCGGCAACGACTTCGGCGAACTGGTCGGTCAGCTGATCGACCTGAGTCGACGAGATATCCTGGCGTGCGATGAACACGCTTTCGTAGTACGGCATAGCGCACTCCTTGTGGATGTTACGCCCGACCGTGGCGGTCCGGGCAAAGCCGAAACCAAGGGCTTCGGCAAGGAGCTATGTCACCGGGCACCGGGGTGCCCAGAAGAGCGCGCACCATACGCAGACTTCGCGCGAGTGCAAGTGTTTTCCCGCCCGATGCTAGGCTGACGCATCACGGCAATGGGAAGGTGCCATGAAGACCAAGAAGAGAGCGGGCGATAGAGCCGCCCAGCCCAATCCCGGTGTCCGCGCCGCCGCCAAGGCCCGGCGCTCGCTGGCGGATATGAAGCAGGACCCGACGGTTCTGCGGAGGCTGTTCGAGAACGGCGAGTATCCCTACCGGGCGCGGATGGATCGGGCGAGCTATGAGCGCCACAAGCAGGCGCTTCAGGTCGAACTGCTCAAGGTTCAGCGATGGGTGAAGGATACCGGCCAGCGGCTGATCGTTGTCTTCGAAGGCCGCGACGCCGCCGGCAAGGGCGGAACCATCAAACGGTTCATGGAGCATCTCAACCCTCGCGGCGCGCGGGTCGTCGCCCTTTCCAAGCCGAACGATCGGGAGCAGGGGGAATGGTACTTCCAACGCTACATCTCCGAGTTCCCGACCCAGGGTGAGATCGTCCTGTTCGATCGGTCCTGGTACAACCGTGCCGGCGTCGAGCGGGTGATGGGGTTCTGCAGCGACGACGAGTACAACGAGTTCCTGCTCGAGGCCCCGGATCTCGAGCGCATGTGGACCCGGTCCGGCATCCGGTTGTTCAAGTACTGGTTTTCCGTCAGTCGCGAGGAACAGGCCCGGCGTATGCGGGGGCGTCTCAAGAACCCGTTGAAGCGCTGGAAGATGAGCGTAATCGACCGTGAGTCCGTCGACCTCTGGGATGCCTATACCGAGGCGAAGGAGGCCATGTTCTTCCACACCGACACGGCGGCAGCGCCCTGGACGGTGATCAAGTCATCGGACAAGAAGCGCGCCCGGATCAACGCGATGCGCCACTTCCTGAACGCCCTCGACTATCCGAAGAAGAACAACAAGGTAGTGAAACGCCCGGATCCCTTGATCGTGGGCAGCTGGGTTCACCGGGCTGAAGATCAGGACAGCCCTGCATCGGCTTGACAAGTCGACGGGTCCGTCGCAAACGACCGCACCCCGCCGGGACGCGGGGCCGGTTCCGAGAGCAGAAGGGGATGATGTCATGGCCGCGAGCGCGCGCGTGCTGGTGTTTCCTGGGCAGGGCAGTCAGTCGATCGGAATGGGTAAGGATCTTGTTGACGCCTATCCGGCCGCCGCCGCGGTGTTCGAGCAGGTCGACCAGGCCCTTGGGGAGTCGCTGTCCAAGACCATTTTCGAGGGGCCGGATGAGGTCCTGACGCTGACATCCAATGCGCAGCCGGCGCTGATGGCTGTCAGTCTGGCGGCGGTCCGCGCCATCGAAGCCGAGAGCGGAAAGCCGTTCGGCGAAATCTGTGACTATGTTGCCGGGCATTCACTCGGCGAGTACTCGGCGCTGGCCGCGGCCGGGACATTGGATATAGAGACCGCTGCCCGCCTCCTGCGCCTGCGGGGAAACGCGATGCAGCAGGCGGTCCCCGTCGGCGTCGGGGCGATGGCGGCTCTCATTGGCCTCGACCTGGAGACCGCGGAGACCATTGCCGACGCGGTGAAATCGGCTGACGGCGATCAGGTCAGTGACATTGCGAACGACAATGGCGGAGGCCAGGTCGTTCTTTCCGGCCACGCCACGGCGATCGACCGGGTTCTGGAGATCGCCGGCGACCATGGCGTGCGGCGGGCGGTGAAACTGCCGGTCAGCGCGCCGTTTCACTGCTCGTTGATGGCACCGGCGGCCGACGCCATGGCGGGTGCTTTGGCGACCACCGACCTGCGCGCGCCAAGCGTTCCGGTGATCGCGAATGTCACCGCTGCGCCGTCGGACGACGTCGACGTGATCCGGCGCCAGCTCGTCGAGCAGGTGACCGGTCGGGTTCGATGGCGTGAGACGGTTGAGAGCCTCCCGGGGCTCGGCATTACGGCGGTGGCTGAGGTCGGGGCAGGTAAAGTCCTTTCCGGGCTGGTCAAGCGCATCGACAAGAGCCTGGAATCCCATGCGATCACCACGCCGGCGGATGTTGCGGGCTTTGTGGCGGCCTTGGCAGAGTCCTGACCTGACGTCCTTGCGCCGATCCCTGTTTCGGCGGCGACTGTCGTCCCTGAATCGAATCATTGGAGAACGGGTATGTTCGATCTGAGTGGTAAGACGGCCTTGATCACCGGAGCGACGGGCGGCATCGGGGCGTCCATCGCCAGCACGCTGCACGCCCAGGGGGCCCATGTCGTCCTGTCGGGCACCCGCGAGGCGGTCCTTGAGGAGAAAGCCGGGCAGTTGGGCGACCGCGTGTCGGTGGCACCCTGCAACCTCGGCGACCAGGAGGCGGTCGAAGGTCTCGCGAAAGCGGCCGAGGCGGCTGCGGGTCAGCCGGTCGACATTCTCGTCAACAACGCCGGGATCACCCGCGACCAGCTGCTGATGCGGATGAAAGACGAGGACTGGGACCAGGTGATCGCAGTCAACCTGACCGCCGGCTTCCGGCTCTCGCGCGCGCTGGTCCGGTCGATGATGAAGCAGCGCTGGGGGCGGATCATCGGCATCTCGTCGATCGTCGGCGCCACCGGTAATCCCGGCCAGGCGAACTACGCCGCCGCCAAGGCCGGTATGGTGGGCTTCTCAAAGGCGCTGGCGGCCGAAGTCGCCAACCGGGGGATCACGGTGAACGTGGTGGCGCCCGGGTTCATCGAGACCGCCATGACGGATGCTCTGTCGGATGACCAGAAGGAGAAACTGCTGTCGTCGGTTCCGGCCGGCCGACTCGGCACGCCTGAGGACATCGCGGCCGCCGTCGCGTATCTGGCAAGCCATGAAGCGTCTTATGTCACGGGTGCGACACTCCACGTGAATGGCGGAATGGCCATGTTGTGAGCCGATGGGCCGGGTCCGTGGTCGGTCTTCCCAAGGGCGCGCTGGTCTTGGCGTTGGACTTGTGATACAGCCCGCCGATCCAACATAACGGCTTCGCCCTGACTGGGCGCACCGTGTCAAAGAAAACGCCGCGGTCGCGGCGATCGTCGAGAGAGAGTAGAGGTCTGGAACAATGAGTGACGTTGCCGAGCGGGTGAAAAAGATCGTCGTTGAGCACCTTGGTGTCGAAGAGGACAAGGTGACCGAAAGCGCGAGCTTCATCGACGATCTGGGCGCCGATAGCCTGGACACGGTTGAGCTCGTGATGGCCTTCGAGGAAGAGTTCTCCTGCGAGATCCCCGACGACGCCGCCGAGAAGATCCTCACGGTCAAAGACGCGATCGAGTTTATTCAAAGCAACAGCTGATATTCCGGCGGCGCCTGCGACCGATACACCGGACGGGCGCCGCCGGAACCTGTCTTAGCGTAACCGGAAATGAGTGACGTCATGCGACGCGTCGTCGTCACCGGAATTGGGATCGTGAGCCCGCTTGGCTGCGGTACAGAAGCCAATTGGGACCGCTTGATCGCCGGAAGATCCGGCATACGACCGATCGACACGTTCGATGTCTCGGACCTGCCCGCGAAGATCGCGGGAATTGTCCCGGCTGGCTCGAAAGCCGATGGCAATTTCGATCCGGACGAGTGGCTCGAGCCCAAAGAGCAGCGCAAGATCGACAGGTTCATTCTGCTTGGAATGGCGGCGGCCCAAGAAGCGGTCGAGAACTCCGGTTGGCAGCCGGGCGATGACGAGGGTCAGTGGCGCACCGGCGTCATGATCGGCTCCGGCATCGGCGGCCTGACCACCATTGCCGATGCGGCTGTGAACCTCGCCGAGAGGGGGCCGCGACGGATCAGCCCGTTCTTCATTCCGTCGGCCCTGATCAACCTGATTTCAGGCCAGGTCTCCATCAAGTTCGGGTTCAATGGCCCGAACCACTCTGTGGTGACCGCTTGTGCGACCGGCGCGCATGCGATCGGCGACGCCGCCCGTCTGATCGCCCTGGACGACGCCGACGTCATGGTTGCCGGCGGGGCGGAAGCGGCGATCTGCCGTCTCGGCGTGGCCGGTTTTGCGGCCGCGCGGGCCCTGTCGACCGTGTACAACGAAACCCCTGAAGCGGCATCCCGACCGTGGGATGAAGGCCGTGACGGTTTTGTCATGGGCGAAGGCGCCGGGGTGGTCGTGCTCGAGGAGTATGAGCACGCCAAGCGTCGCGGAGCCACGATCTACGCCGAAGTCGTCGGCTATGGTCTCTCGGGTGACGCCCATCACATCACGGCACCGGCCGATGACGGCGACGGCGGATTCCGCGCCATGACGGCGGCGCTGAAGCGTGCCGGAATGACCCCGGACGACATCGACTACATCAACGCCCACGGCACCTCGACGCCGCTCGGCGATGCCATCGAATTCGGTGCGGTTACGCGGCTGTTCGGCAACGTGGCCGCAAACGTGTCCATGTCGTCGACGAAATCGGCGATCGGGCACCTCCTGGGGGCTGCCGGCGCGGTGGAAGCGATTTACTCGATTCTCGCGATCCGGAACCAGACGGTTCCGCCGACGCTGAACCTGGACAACCCGTCTCCGGGCATCGACGGGATTGATCTGGTTCCGAACGAGGCAAAGCAGCGCCCGGTCCGTTCGGTTCTTTCGAACTCATTCGGTTTCGGCGGGACCAACGCCTCGCTGATCTTCACCCAGGTCGACTAGTCCGGAGCGCGGTCGATGGGGCGTTGGCTGCTCCGGCTGCTTTCCTTCACGCTGTCCCTTGCCGTGGTTGCGGGCCTGGTGCTGGCCTGGGGGTGGAGTGCGTTCACCAGGCCGGGTCCGGCCAGCACGGCCATCCAGGTTGTCATTCCCAAAGGGGCCGGCGTCGATGTGATCGCCCGACGTCTGCTGGAGGCCGGGGTGATCGCCGACAGCCGAATCCTTGCCGTCGGAGCCAAGCTGAGCGGTCAGGCGAGACACCTCAAGGCCGGCGAGTATGCGTTTCCGGCGGCCGTCAGTACGCGCGAGGTCCTCGACATCATGGAGCGGGGAGAGACCGTTGTCCGACGTCTGACGGTGGCGGAGGGTCTGACGAGCGCGCAGGTCCTGGCGATTCTGATGGCGGCCGACGGATTGACCGGCGAGATCTCCGAGGATCCGGGAGAGGGCACCCTGTTGCCGGAGACCTACCACTATCATTGGGGCGATACGCGCGACGAGATGATCGCCCGCATGCGTCAGTCCATGGAAGATGCCGTGGCGGCGCTCTGGGACGACCGGGCGGAAGGGCTTCCGTTGGCCGAACCGGGAGAGGCGCTGATTCTCGCCTCCATCGTGGAAAAGGAGACCGGGGTCGCCGAAGAGCGCCCGCTGGTCGCCAGCGTATTCGTGAACCGTCTGAGGCGTGGCATGCGCCTTCAATCCGACCCGACGGTCGCCTATGGCATTGCCGGGCCCGAGGGCCTGGACCGCCCCCTGACGCGGGCCGATCTGCGGAGCCGCACGCCGTTCAACACCTATGTCATCGACGGGTTACCGCCGCGCCCGATCGCCAATCCGGGCGCGGCATCGATTGCGGCGGTGCTCCGCCCGGCTGACGCGGACTATCTGTATTTCGTCGCCGACGGGACGGGGGGACACGCGTTTGCCAGGACCCTGGCGGAGCACAACAGGAATGTTCGTGCCTGGCGGCGGATTCAGCGCGAGCGCCGCGACTAGCTCCAAGAGATTGAAATCAAGTGAGAGTCACCGCCCAGAGCGACTCGGTCTGAACGGATCTTGCTCTATCCGGCCGCAGCCTTTTTCCCGGGCAGGCGCGTCAGGGCGGCGTCAACCCAGGACGTCGGCAGGACCTGTAGGAGCGAGACGACGGTCGCGAGTGGCCACGGGAATGCGATGCGCGCTCGGTTTCTTGCCAGCCCGCGTCGGATGATCCGCGCCGCGCGGTCAGCATCCATGAGGAACGGCATCGGGAAGTCGTTCACCGCCGTCATCGGTGTCCGGACATAGCCCGGGCAGATGACGGAGACGCCGACTCCCGTATTCTCAAGTGCGCCCCGCAGACCTTCGCCGAACACTTTCACCGCGGCCTTTGATCCGCAATAGCTAGGCGCACTGGGAAGACCCTTGTAACCCGCGAGGGAAGCCATCAGGGCAATCTGGCCGCGCCCGCGGGCCTCCATGGATGCGATTGCGGGCAGGGCAGTATTCATCACACCGTCGACATTGGTGGCGAACACGGCCCGCACCTGCTCTTCCGCCTCCGCCCCGTCGAGTCCCGCTGTGCCGGCCGAGATCCCGGCATTGGCGATGACCAGATCGAGGGGCGCCACGGCATCCGCATCACGCACCCAGGCTGCGACCGCCGCCCGGTCGGTGACGTCGACCCGGGCGATGTGAACGCTCGCACCGGCAGCCCGGCACGACTCGGCGACCGATGCCAGCCGCGGTTCGTCCCGGCCGCCAAGGAACAGGGTCACGCCGGTCCGTGCGTATTCGACGGCAAGGGCGGCGCCGAGCCCGCTCGAGGCGCCGGAGATCAGGATCGCGGTGGGGTCGAGCATGGAGCGGCTCGTCTCTCTGTTGTCTGTGCCGGTGCATTCTAGGGCATTCATGGGTCCGGGAACCGGTGTGCTTGGCGGTGCCGGAACCCAGCGATATAAGGGCGCGGCGCAGATCAAGACCACAGGAAGGGCCGTGGCGTGACCAAAGGCGAGACAGGCGTGACCAGCATGACCGGGTTTGCCCGGATCGATGGCGGCGGCCAGGCCCCCACCGAGGACGGAACGGACATCGCCTGGCGATGGATCTGGGAAATCCGCAGCGTCAATGCCAAAGGCCTGGACGTTCGGATCCGGCTTCCGTCGATCGCCGAGAGTTGGGAGACCGCGGTCCGGGAGCACGCCGCCGCGAGACTGGCGCGAGGATCGGTGACGGTGAACTGGACCCTCGACAAGGCGGACCGGCAACAGGGCCAGGCCCTGGTCGTTAATGAACGGTTCCTCGAGACGGTCCTTGGTCTGCAGGAGAGCCTTGAAGCCAAGGGCCTGGTTTTTCCGACGGCGCCGAGCCTGGACCGGTTGCTGGTCGTGCGGGGTGTTGTCGAGGTGGTCGATCATCCGGCGGATACCGGCGTGATCGCCGGGTTGAAGCCGGCGGCTCTGGCGGATTTTGATCGGGCGCTGGACGCGCTGGTCGACACCCGAAGCAGCGAGGGCCTGCGCCTGGAATCGGTTCTGCGTGGCGATCTCGACGAGATTGCCGACCTGACCGAACAGGCGATTGCGGTGGCCGCCGATCAACCCGCGCTCCTCCGCAGCCGCATCGCGGAGCAACTTGAGCGTCTGCTGTCGGCGTCACCGCCCGTATCGGAGGACCGGCTGGCGCAGGAACTTGCGCTGCTGGCAACCAAGGCCGATGTCCGGGAGGAAACCGATCGACTGCGCGCCCATGTGCTGGCCTGTCGGGATCTTCTCGATGGCGGTGGGCCCGTGGGGAGAAAGCTCGACTTCCTGTGTCAGGAACTGAACCGCGAAGCCAATACCTTGTGTTCAAAGGCGACGGATCTGGCGATGACCACTCTCGGCGTCGACCTGAAGACGCGGATCGAGCGCTTTCGCGAACAGGTCCAGAACGTCGAATAACGCAAAGAAAGCCCGAGGAAAGATAACCCCGACATGATCACCAGACGTGGCCTGATGCTGGTTTTGTCGTCGCCCTCGGGCGCCGGAAAGACGACCATAGCCCGCCGTTTGCTCGAGCTTGAAGACAGCCTGTCGATCTCGATCTCGGTGACCACCCGTCCACGGCGTCCCGGAGAGGTTCAGGGGCAGGACTATCGGTTCATCGAGCCGTCGGAGTTTCAGTCCCTGGCGGAGCGGGGCGACCTGCTGGAGCACGCCAAGGTCTTCGGCAACTACTACGGAACGCCACGCGAACCCGTGGAGCAGGCCCTCGCCGACGGACGAGATGTGCTGTTCGATATCGATTGGCAGGGCACGCAGCAGCTTCAGGACAGCGCCCCCCGGGATCTGGTAAGCGTCTTCATTCTTCCGCCGTCGACCCGCGAGCTCGAGCGTCGGCTCAGGGCGCGCGCGCAGGATCCCGACGATGTGGTGGCGACCCGCATGGCCAAGGCGGCGGATGAGATCAGCCACTATCCTGAATACCAGTACATCATTCTCAACGAGGACTTCGAGGTCAGCGTCGAGAATATCCGCGCGATCCTGAGATCGGAGCGCCTCAAGCGCGAACGGCAGGTCGGCCTGCCGGCCTTTGTGAAAGGGTTGCAGGACGGTACGACCGACTAGACGTGCCGGAGCACCTGGCTCAGTCGCTCAGACTGAGCTTCATGCCCAGATGTGAGGCGACGAAGCCGAGGCGTTCGTAAAAGCGCTTCGCGTCGGGCCGTGACGCATCGGTCGTCAGTTGGACCATGGCGCACCCGCAGGCGCGTGCCCGCGCGATCGCCTCTTCGAACATGGCCTGTCCGAGCCCGGCGCCGCGGGCCTCGGCTGCGACGCGCACGCTCTCGATCTGGGCGCGCATGGCGCCGAGCCGGCTGAGACCAGGGATCAGCGTGAGCTGAAGACATCCCACGACCCGCGCCTTTCGCTCGGCCACCAGGCAGACATTGCCACGTTGCTCCGCTATGGCTTGAAATGCTTCGACATACGGAGCCGGCGGCCGGTCCTCGACACGTTCGCGGGATCGGCCGAGTGGGTCGTCCGCCAACATCACGAGGATAGCCGGGAGGTCAGCGGGCGCGGCAGGACGAATGGACACACCGCCATCGTGGTGGCTGAGCCGATAAAGGGCGTGATCGTTGGTCACCGATCGCCTTCACTGACGGTGAGCGCGTTGGCAAGGCGGCAGAAGTCCTCGATCGTCAGCCGCTCGGGGCGTTCGGTCGGTTCGAGCCCCGCCGCCGCGATCAGGTCGACGCCCCCGAGGCCCTTGAGGCTCTGCCGCAACATTTTCCGACGCTGAGAGAAGGCGGCTTGCGTGACTTTCTCGAGCGCGGTCCGATCCGCCGCTGCCAGCGAGGTGCCGCGCGGGGTCAGTCGAACGACACTCGACCAGACCTTCGGTGCCGGCGTGAAAGCGGCCGGTGGAAGATCCAGAACCTTCTCGGCCGTGCACAACCAGCCCACAAGGACGGACAGACGGCCGTAAGCCGGATCTCCGGGCCGCGCGGTCAGTCGTTCAGCGACCTCCTTCTGGAACATCAGGACCAGCGTTTCAAAAGCATGCGGTGTTGCGAGCCAACCGAGGAGGAGCCGGGTCGCAACATTGTAGGGCAGGTTGGCGACGATGCGGCGCGGTGGTGTGCCGATGCTTGAGACGTCCACCTGCAAGGCGTCGTCCTCGATCACCGTCAACGCTCCGTCCGCGGCCTCCACCAGGTCCGAAAGCACCTCGATCGCCAGCCGGTCCCGCTCAATGGCGCAGACATGGGCGGCACCTTCGATCAACAGAGCGCGGGTCAGGCCGCCCGGGCCCGGGCCGATCTCGATCGTTGTGCCGGCGCTGAGATCGCCGGCCGCCCGGGCGATCCGCCGGGTCAGGTTGAGGTCGAGGAGGAAATTTTGGCCAAGGGACTTGCGGGCCGACAATCCGGCGGCGGCAATGGCCGCACGCAGCGGCGGCAGAGCCAGAACCCGTCCGGGAACATCGCCCGGTAAGGGCGCCGTCATTGCCCGTCGGCCACCCGGCGGCGCACCATCTCGGCGGCCAGTGCGACCGCGGCCTGAAGGCTGTCGATCCGGGCCCGTCCCGTGCCGGCCAGATTCAGTGCCGTCCCGTGGTCCGGTGACGTGCGCACGAACGGCAGCCCGAGCGTGACGTTGACGCCGCCCCAGAAGTCCAGGGTCTTCAACGGGACAAGGACCTGGTCATGGTACATGCCCAGCGCCACGTCGTAGGTCGCCCGGGCTTCGGCGTGGAACATGGTATCGGCCGGCAGCGGTCCGACCGCGTCGATGCCCTGTGCCTGGAGTTCTGCGACGGCTGGCGCGATCACGTCCAGATCTTCGCGGCCCATCGACCCCGCCTCGCCCGCATGGGGATTCAGCCCGGCCACGGCGAGCCGGGGAGCGCCGATGCCGAAGTCTCGGCGCATGGCCTGCGCGGTGACCCGACCGGCGGTGACGATCGTCTCAGTGGTGAGTGCGCTCGGAACCGACGACAACGGGATGTGAATGGTGACGGGAACCACCTTCAAGGCGGGGGCCGCCAGCAGCATGACCGGCGTCGTTCCCGGGCCGGCCAGATCGGCGAGGTATTCGGTGTGGCCGGGATGGTCGAAACCCGCTCGATACAGCGTTTCCTTCTGAATCGGATTGGTGACGACGGCGCCGGCGTCACCCGATCGCACGAGCGTGACCGCCCGATCGATGGCCGCCACGGTCGCGGCACCGTTCGCCGGATCCGGTCGACCCGGTTCGGGGTCGGCGGGGAAGTGATGACCCAGAACGGGCAGCGCGTCGGGAAACGTTGCTTCGACGTCTGCGGGGCTGTCGACTTCGATCACCGGAACCGAGAGATCCAGAAGGGTGGCCCGTCGCCGTACGCGATCCGGGTCGTCGATCAGGAAATACCGGGGGAGCAAGTCGGCGCCGGCCGCCCATAGCGCCAGTGTCAGGTCGACCCCGACCCCGGCCGGCTCGCCGGGGGTCACAGCAAGTGGTTTCTCAGACACGGGTTTCGACGAACGCGGTCTGCCGAAGGTCTCGAAGGTAACGCTGTGCGAGCACGCCGAAACGCTGGGCCTCCAACTGCGCCCGGATCTGGTCGGCACTCGGCAGGTTGCTCGCCGCCGATTGCCGGTCGCACACCATGATCACCATCACCCCGTTCGGCAGATCGATCGGCTCGCTGGTCTGTCCCGTCTGCAACGTCGCCACAGGGTCGCGCAGGTCTGGCGCGAGGTCGCGCACCTGCATCTCGCCGAGGTCCGGCGAGACCGGTGACCCGGCCTGTTGGGCGAAATCGGCAAGGTCCTCACAACTGCCGGCGGCGGTGCGGATCGTCTCCGCCAACTCCCGTTGCGAGGCCCGTTGGTTGCTTCCTGTGCCGCTGCGAACCGGAAGGAAAAGCTGATTCAGGCGCACCTTGGCATCCAGGGGATTGGGTTCGGCAAGCACCCGCGTGTCGGTCACCCGCATGATGTGATAGCCGAACACCGAACGGATCGGTTCGGAGATCTCGCCCTTGTCGAGGTTGGCGACGGCGGCCGCGAGATCCGGTGCCAACTGGTCGTCGAGCACCCAACCGATGTCGCCTCCGACATTGGCGTTTGAGGCGTTCGAGAACTGCCGGGCGATCGACCCGAAGGATGCACCCTGGCGCAGCTGTTGTGTCAGGCGCGCGGCGAGTTGGGCTGCCTCCGCCTCGCGCGCCGGATCCTCGACCGTCAGCAGGATCTCGGAAACCCGTTTCTGGCTTTTGCCGATCTGTTCCTCGAGCAGGGTCAGGATCTCAGCGACTTCTTCCTGGCTGACCGATACCTGTCCCGAGAACCGGCGCCGGACCAGTTTGGCCCACGCGATGCTCGCGCGCAGCTGACGCTTGACCGAACCCGGATCGACGCCGAGACGCGTGACGAAGCGGTCGAATTCGCCCGGGCGCAGACCGTTGCGGGCCTCCAGATCAGCCCGGGCCCGGGTCATCTCCTGATCCGAAACGGCGATGCTGAGGCGTTCGGCTTCCTGAAGCTGCAACTGCTCGTCGATCAGCGTTCTGAGGACCTGTGGGGCCAGGCGCCGCGCGGTCTCGTTGTTCGCCTGAAGTCCGGACGTGACGATCACCAGCCGGATCCGGTTGCGCAGGTCGCGCACCGAGACGACCTCGTCGTTCACGACGGCGGCGATCCGTTGCAGTTCTTGGCTTCGTGCGGGGTCTGCTCCCGGTACGGCCAGGGCCGATGCCCAGATCGCGGACGCGAGAAGCAGCGTTCGTATCGGTCTCATGATCTCACAGTTTCCGAGCGCGTGCGGAAAGGCGGAAGATATCAGGGTTGCTGCCCGGCTGCCACGGTGAGCGCCCGCGGTATCGCCTATTGGCTCTCGACGCCACCGAGGTGCTTGAGGACAAAACGGAACATGATCCGGTCGTCGGGCTCGATCTCCTCGTCGTTGATGTCCGAGCGTTCGAAGTCGACGCCGAACAGAAGACACTCGTCGGCATAGGCGATCCCGATCTTGCCCCTGAGCAGACGACTCCGGCCCTGGGACAGGTCCTGGGTCACGCTGCCCGCCAGGCTCCAGTGGTCCGTCAACCGGACGCTGCCGACCGCGTCGATCTGCTCGCGATTGCTGTTGAGATCCGCAGTCGCGGTCTCGTCCAGGACAACGTAGTCCATCGACAGGGAGAACCTGGGGTGCGTGTAGTTGGCACCCACCTCGTTTCGGATGAAGGCGGCGTCTTCGACGTTGGTCCGGAACCGGTAGGAGAATGCCAGCGGCCCAATGGGGCGGAAGGTGAGGGCGCCAACCATATCGGAGAGTCTATCTTCGAGACCGGAACCATCATCGAAAGCGCTGTCGCCGTAGAACCGGTAGCTCTGACCGATCAGCAATTCGGTCGACCCGCCGCCATCGCCATAGACGCCAGCCCGCACCCCGTAGTCGACACGCGAGCCGCTGGTCACCCGGTCGACGCCCTCAAACCGGTTCAGACGGAACAGGTTGGTCTCGTCGAACTCGAAGGAGCGGCTGTCTTCGTTCGGGATCTCGTCCGGGTTGCCCCCGTTGGGGCCGAGGACGACGCTGGTGATCGGTTCCACGACGTGGGTGAACGAGTCGCCGCGGCGGGCGAGCGGCAGCTGCCATTTCAGGCCAAGCTGCGGGAAAGCCCGGCCGGTGGCTTCGGATTCCGTGTTCGTGGTGATCGACGCGTCGGTCGCGTAGTACGCGTCCGTCTGAAGACGGGCGTTTAGTGTGTAAACCTCGCCGAAATTCGAGGTGTAGGGGAGTTGCCATCCGGTCACCAGAGAGGCCCGGCGGCTATCGTTACCCTCGTCGCGGGCCAAGGCCATGAGGCTGCCGTCCAGCGACAGGCGGCCGCCATAGGCATCCGGTTGGCCGATGTGACTGTACTCGGCGAGCGGCAACAGGACAGGGGTGTCGTCAGGATCGGCCGCCGCCCTCAGATCCTGGAACTTGTAGGCGTTGATCGTCGCGTAGTTGCGGCCTCTGAAGCCCTCGGCGAACAGGCGGCTGGTCAGGATATCCGGGCTGCCTTGCCGATAAAGCCGCAAGTAGGTGCGCTCGCTGGTCTGTTCGAAATCGAAGCCGGCGCGCCAGGTATCGTTCAGGCTGAACCGGCCTTCCCAATCGGCGCTACCCTCGAACCCTTGTTCATCCCTGCTTATGCCGTCGTCGAACTGGTCGACATAGCCGACCGTGCTTTTGAGGTTGATCTCGCCATTCGAGAACCGATGGCGGTATTCGGAGCGGAGGATCCCGCCGGCATCGGAGAACACGATCGGCTCGACCTCGACATCGCTCGAGCGGTTGATGACGTAGTAGTACGGCTGGCCGTAGATCGCCCCGAGCTCATCGGACAAGCCTACTCTCGGCGCTAGAAACCCTGAACGGCGATCTACCGTCGGATCCGGGTGGCGCAGATAGGGCGTGTACGCAATCGGCACCCCGAAGAACTCCAGGGTCGCGTTCTCGTAGATGATGTCCTTGGCCGCTTCGTCATGAATCACCCGTACGGCTTTGATCTGCCAGAGCGGCGCTTCGGTCGGGTTCTTTTCACAGAGATTGCAAGGTGAGAACACCGCGCGATCGAGCAGCTTGCGGTCACCCGCCGTGCGTTCGCCCTGCAAAGCCGCCAGACGCGATCCGTCGGTCAGGAGCGCGCGGAAGTTCTCGATCGTTCCGGTCTTCAGCTCGTTGTTCAGTTCCGCGTAGTCGCTGAACAGGACCTCACCGGACGGCTCGAGCAGTGAGACATTGCCGGTCGCAATGACGGTGTCGGCCTGGCGGTTGTAGGAGACGGTATCGGCCATGAGGACCCGGGGGCCCTGGCTCAGCTCAACATTGCCGCGGGCCGTGACCACTCCGAGCGATTCATCATAGACCAGTTCGTCGGCGACAAGCAGGACCGGCGTGGTTTCGATGTCGATCTGTTGGGCGGCCGCCTCTCGGGCCCCCGGCTGTCCAAGCGCCGATAGCGCCAGGCCCAGCAGGACGGTCGCCAGGATCGCTCTTCCCGTCATCCGTCTTCGAGATGGAGCAGGCTGGTCATGCCGAGGAGCATCGTCACCGTGGCCGGCGTCCAGGCCGCCAGAACCTCCGGTATGCGGGCTGACAGCCCCAGTGCGAAGACGATGTCCGAGAGAAAATACAAAAGGAACCCGAAGCACAATCCGCTCGATGCCCAGGTCAGAGTGCCGCCGCGTTGGGTGAGCCGCAACGAGAACGTCGCCGCGATCAGCACCATCGCCGTCATCAGCAATGGCGAGGCAAGAAGTGCATGCCAGTACAACCGATGCTTCAACGCCGAAAAACCGGCGTTCTCCAGGATCCTGATGAACTCGGGCAGCTCCCAGAAGGACATGGTTTCCGGCGATGCGAAGCTGTCCTGGATGTTCTCGATCGTCAGGTTTGTGGGGAGGCGAATCGACTCGATGCGCTCAGGCCTGTTCTGCGAGGTCGTCAGGACAACATCGCTCAGTCCCCACTCGCCAGCGTCCAGTTTGGCTTCCCGGGCGTCGATCCGGCGCTGAAAGCGGTCGGTCGCATCGAACACCAGAACCATGACCTGGCCCAGGGACGCGGTTTCCTGGCTGGCGGTCAACGCGTGCAGGACCATCTGGCCGTCCTCGTTGCGCTCGCGGATCCAAAGGCCACCGCTGCCGACGGTCAGAAAGCTGTCCGATCGATTGCGCAGAACCTGGTCCTCCAGCGCATGGAACCGCTCGATCATGACCGAGGACAGCGGATTAAGGATGGCAACCTTGAAGGCGCCCAGCGAGATCGCGACCAGCAGGGCCGGCATCAGAAACTGCCAGACCGACACGCCGGCCGCCCGGGCGACGACCAACTCGTTGGTCCGGGTCAGCCGCGTGAAGGCGAGCATGGATCCGAACAACACCGCGAACGGCAGGATCTGCTGCGCCATGTTGGGCAGCTTCAGCAAAGCCATCTCGAGCAGCGTCGTGAAGCTCGCGTTGTCTTTTCCCGACCCGCGGCGCAGCAGCTCGATCAGGTCGAGCAGGAAGACGACGGCCATGATGGCGCCGAACGAGCCGAGAACCCAGACGGAGAACTGCCGTCCGAAGTATCCCGACAACGTGAACGAGAGCCGCATCTCCCGGTCAGCCCGCAGCCGCCGATGCCGGCCGCGCTCGCAACCGGGACCGGTTCAACATCAGCACCGCCAGAAGGAACGGCACGATGACAGCCAACCACATCATGGCGATGAGCGGGGGCGATTGCGCAGCCAGATACTTGCTGCCCAGCCCTGCCGCTTCGGCGCCACCGGCCAGCACGACCGCCGTGAGGATTCGGACGGTCTGTCCGCGCCGGGAGAACTCCCCGGACAGGATCACGGCAAGCCCGATCGCGGTCAGGGTGAGGGCGAGCAATGGACTGGTCAGCCGTTGATGGCCCTCGGCGATCAGCTCATCGAAGTCCTTGGGCGAGGCGATGGCCTCGGTCGGGTTGAGCAGCTGGGGGACGAACAGCTCGTTCTGATCCCGATAGGTTCGTTGCGCCGGGTCGCCCCCGGAAGCCAGATCGATCGTATAGCGGTCGAAGTACAGGATATTGACCCGCCCGGTCGCCACATCACGCTCTTGGCGGCTGCCGTTTGCCATCGCCACCCGCGGGCCGTTGTTGGTGCTGACCAGGGCGCCGCGTTCGGCAACCAGGGTGACCGGCTTCTCAGCATTGCGTTGGTCATGAACGACGATGCCGACGAGCGCACCGTCGGCCTCGCGGGCGCGGACATAGACGGTCAGGTCGTTTCCAATGCTGCGGAACTCGCCCTCGCGCAGGATCAGGTTCTCGAAACTGTGGCGGATCTGAAACTGCAGCTCCTTGAACCCGCGATAGCTCATCGGGATCAGGTACAGGGTCATCAGGTAGCAGAGAACGGTCGTCCCGACCGCCACCAGGAGGGCCGGGCGCGCCAGCCGAAACGGGCTGAGGCCCGCCGCCGACATGACGACCATCTCGCGATCATTCGCCAGCTTGTTGTAGACGAAGAGGGTGGCCGAGAAGGCCGCGATCGGCAGAACGATCGACAGCCAGGTCGGCATCAGCATCACCGTCAGAAAGATGAAGGTGTGGATCGGCAGACCGCGGTTGACGATCAGATCGACGAACCGGAGCGACTGCGAGAGCCAGATCACGCAGGTCAGGGAGATCACGATGAAGGCCATCGCGGTGACGATCTGATGGACGAGGTATAGGTTCAGTCGCATCTGTACGCCGGCTCGCGTTTCCTGAATGCCGGGCGCATGATAGCCGCCACGGGCGCCGTTGACAGCGCATAAGCGGGACGGCTACCCCAAAGTCCAATCCTGCGCAACCAATCGGGAGCCATCCATGAAGATCGTCTTCGCCAAGCCCGGTCGCCCCAAGAAGGGCGCGGTCGGATGCGCTGTCTCGGAAGGCGCCAAGTTGTCGCCGACCGCGCGCGAGATCGACCGGGAAACCAAAGGGCTGATCGGCAATGCGATCGCCGCGTCACGGTTCAGCGGCAAGGCGCGGCAGACGCTCACCGTTTTTACTCCGACGGGCCGGGTTCTGCTGTTCGGGATCGGCGATCCCGCGAAGATTGACGCCAAGTTCGCCGAGGCCGCCGGAGGCACGATCTTCACGGCTTTGGCGAACAGTGGCGAGAAGGAAGCCACCGTCATGATCGAGACGGCCGGCGACAACCGGCACGAGATTGCGGCTCATCTCGGGCTCGGCGCCTTGCTGCGCTCCTACCGCTTCGATGTCTACAAGACCAAGCTCAAGAGAGATGACAAACCGTCGCTCGCAAAGATCGGGGTGAGTGTCGAAGGACACACCGCGGCGAAGAAGCTGTTCGATGTGGAAGCGGCCGTCGCCGACGGGGTCGCGTTCACCCGCGATCTGGTGTCTGAGCCGCCGAATGTCCTGTTTCCCAAGGAATTCGCCGATCGCGTCGCCGCCATGAAGTCCCTCGGGCTGAAGATCGACGTCCTGGGCGAGAAGGCGATGGAGAAGCTCGGTATGGGGGCGCTGCTTGGGGTCGGGCAGGGCAGCCGGCGCGAGTCGAAACTGGTCGTGATGCGCTGGGAGGGGGGACCCAAGGAGCAGAAACCGGTCGCGTTCATCGGCAAAGGCGTGTGCTTCGATACCGGCGGGATTTCACTGAAGTCGGCCGGCGGCATGGAAGACATGAAGTTCGACATGGGCGGGGCCGGCGTCGTGTCCGGCCTGATGCGGGCGATCGCCAAGCGCAAAGCCAAGGCGAACGTGATCGGTGTCATCGGCCTGGTCGAGAACATGCCGGACGGCAATGCCCAGCGCCCGTCGGACATCGTCACCTCGATGTCGGGGCAGACCATCGAGATCATCAACACGGATGCCGAGGGACGGCTCGTTCTGGCCGACGCCCTCTGGTACACCCAGGACAAGTACAAGCCGGAGTTCATGATCGACCTGGCGACCCTGACTGGTGCGATGATGGTGTCGCTGGGTGAGGAAACCTGCGGGTACTTCGCGAACGATGACGGGCTGGCCGGCGAACTTCAGGCCGCCGGCGACGCCGTTGGCGAGGCGCTCTGGCGGATGCCGCTCGGCGATGCCTACAACAAGCAGATGGACAGCGACGTCGCCGACATGAAGAACGCCGGCCCCCGATGGGGCGGCGCGATCACGGCTGCGTGTTTCCTGGAGCGGTTCGTCAACAAGGTTCCGTGGGTGCACATGGACATCGCCGGCGTGGCCTGGTCGCGCAAGGACCGGCCGACGACGCCGAAAGGAGCGAGCGGCTTTGCCGTGCGCGCCCTCGACCGGTTGGTGCGCGATCACTGCGAGAGCTGAGGGCCGAGGCCCCGGCGGGGTGACCTAGAGCAGATCCGTGTCAGATGGAATCGCTTTCGGCGGTCCATCTGACCGGTGAATCTGCTCTAACTCTATGATTTAGATCGGATTCACACGTTGTTCCGGAAACCAGAGTGCTTCCGTCACAACATGATCCGATCTAGTCGGGGCGGCCCGCCACCGCGATGTCCAGCCAGCGTCGGGCGGTTGTGACGGCCTTGTCGCCCGGCCGCAGCAGAACGGTGGTGGTCGCGGCCTCGACAATGGCGGGGCCGGCGATCTCCTGGCCGGCGGTGAGGTCGTCGAATCCGTAGACTGGGACCGTGACCCACGACCCGAGATGGATCCTGCGCTCGCCCCGGGGGGCGCTGGCGGCGCCCGATGGCGCCTGCGGCTCATCCGGCGGGGCCGGCAAGGAGCCGATCGCCGCAACCTTGGCATTGACCAGGACCGGGGAGCGGTCGGGCAGGCTGTAGGTATAGAGCGCCTCGTGTCGGCGTTCGAACAACGCCTTCAAGTGGTTGAGCAGGTCGGCGGCATCCAGGTCCAGCCCGTCCAGCGGTACATCGATCTCGTAGACCTGTTCGCCGTAGCGCATGTCGGCGGCGCGCGTGGTGTGGATGGCCCCGTCGAACCAGGTACCGAGCTGCTGAACGGCACTGTCCTCCATGGTCCGGAACAGATCGCGCACGGTGTCGGGCGACATGGCTTCGGTGTCGCCGATATGGGTTCGGATCGTTTCGTACCGCAGGTCAGTGGTCAGCATCCCCCAGGCCGAAAGGACCGAGGCGACCCGCGGCACCACGACCCGGTTGAGGTCCAGCATCCGCGCCAGTTCGGTCACATGAAGTCCGGCCGCTCCCCCGAAGCCGAAAAGCGCAAAGCGTCGCGGGTCGACGCCCCGTCGCACGGTTGCCAGGCGGATGCCCTCGGCCATCTGGGTGTTCACGACCCGGTGGACGCCACCGGCCGCTTCAATCATCGAGACCCCGAGCCCTTCGCCGAGCCGGGTGAGCGCGCGCTCGGCGCCCTGCCGGTCGAGCTTGTCTTCACCGCCGAGAAACCCGGACGGGTCGAGATAGCCGAGAACAACATTGGCATCGGTGACGGTCGGTTCCTTGCCGCCGCGGCCGTAGCAGACCGGGCCGGGTTCAGCGCCGGCGCTCTCGGGGCCGACCTGCAGCAGACCGCCACTGTCGACACGGGCGATTGATCCGCCGCCGGCACCGAGGGTGGTGATGTCGAGGCTGGGCAAGGCGATGCGTTCGCCAGCGATCGAGCGATCCGAAGCCAGCGTGACGTCCCCGTCGACAACCAGCGAGATGTCGGTGGACGTGCCGCCCATATCAAACGGGATCAGGTTCTGAATCCCCGTCAGCCCGGCGGCGAAGCGCGCACCCGCCAACCCCCCAGCCGGACCCGACAGCACGGTGCCAACGGAGGATCGGATCGCCTCGGCGATCGGGGCCACTCCACCATGGGACAGAACGATCAGGGCCGGCGCCTCGGCGCCGGCATCGCGGAGCCGATCCTCCAGCTGGGTCAGATAGCGCTGCAGCGCTGGGCCGACATAGCCGTTCACGACGGTTGTCGAGACCCGTTCGAATTCCTTGATCTGCGGCAGGACTTCGCTGGAGAGCGAGACAAAGACGTCCGGCAGGGCGGCCCGCAGTTCGCGCGCGGTCGTCGCCTCATGGGCGTCGTTGGCGTAGCTATGCAGATAGCAGACGGCGACCGACTCGACGCGCTCACGTTTCAGCGTCGCGATCGCCGCATCGAGCGATCCGGTATCGAGCGGCAACTCGACCCGGCCATCGTGCCGCATCCGTTCGCGCACGCCGATCCGCAGGTGTCTTGGCACCAGGCTTGGTTGGCGCGGCAGACGCAGGGCATAGCGATCCGGCTTCAGTCCTTCGCGCATCTCAAGGACGTCGCGGTGCCCTTCGGTGGTGAGCAGGGCCAGCTTGGCGCCCTTGCGTTCCAGCAGGGCGTTGGTCGCCACCGTCATCCCGTGGACGATACGGTCGGTTCGACCGAGCAGGGTGCGTCTGTCCAGATCGAGTGCAGCGGCCAACCGCTCCAGGCCGGCGAGCACGCCAACCGACTGGTCCTGCGGGGTCGACGGAGATTTGGCGAAGGTGACCCGGCCCGAACTGTCGACAGCGACCAGATCGGTGAAGGTGCCACCGATGTCGATCCCAAGGCTGTACTGCATGGCGCCCGGCATCTGATCGATCCGGCTAACGTCGCCCACGGGCTGGAAGGCCCGCGCGTCTGTCGGCCGTCCGGTCGGCACGGCTTCGCCGGGCTGGATCCCCCCACCCGCCGCCGCCACCGGACTTGACCTCGAATTCGGATCCGGGCGGAACCCGCAACCCCTCCTGCTTGGTTTTCAGCCGCACCGACCGGCGTCCCGGGGCGTGCAGGGTGTATCGGTGGATCGCGCCATCGCCGCCGCCGGCCCGGCCCCGCGCCGGGATCCGCACGCCTTCTCCCGCGGTATTCACCTGGGCGTCCTCTTGGGTCTCGAGACGCAGCAGCAGGTCGCCTCCGGCGCCACCAACGAACTGGCCGTCACCGCCGGAGCCGGGACGCAGCTCGTGCTTGGCGAAGTAGAGGGGGAAGCGGGCCTCCGCCACTTCGACGGACCCGAATTTCAGGCCGCCGACGGTGTGCCATTCGCCCGCGGCGTGCCAGCCGTCGCCGCCCGGCGATGCGCCGCCACCCGGACGCGCGTGGAACAGGTGCCAGATAAAGCCGCGACCGGTCGACGGATGCGCGCCCTTGATCGCGATCCGGAACCGCCGGCCCCAACCAGCCATGGCCCGATCCGGACAGGCCGGGGCGAGGGCGTCGACAATTGCCTCGGTGATGTCCTGGCTGCAATGGGATGTGCACAGCGTGACGGGGGCGCCGGGCCTGGCCCAGACCACCGTTCCCTCCTTTGCGATCACGGTGATCGGCCGCATCGAGCCTTCGTTCTTCGGGATGTCCTTGTCCAGCAGGAAGGCGATGGTCATCGCCACGGCGGAGCGCATGTTGGCGAAGGACGAGTTGATGAAACTGGTGACCTCTGGGTCGGAGTCGGAGAGATCCACGGTCACCGAGCCGCCCGCGACGGTCACTGTGGCGCGGATCGCGATGTCCAGGTTGCCGCGACCATCGTCGTCGAGAAGGGCCATGCCGTGATACGTGCCGTCACGCCACGTCTCGATCACGCCGCGGGCCTGGCGCTCGGACGCGTTCAGGATCTGCTCGACCGCGGCGAGAACGGTATCCGCCCCGATCTCGGCGATCAGGGCGTTCAGCCGGCGTTCACCCAGGTGGACGGAGCCGATCTGTGCTGCCAGGTCGCCTTCGAAGTCCCGCGGATGGCGGACGTTAGCGGACAGCATCCGCAGAACGTCGTCGCGCGGTTCGCCGGCCTCGACCAGCCGGAGCGGGGGGATCCGCAGCCCCTCATGCCAGATCTCCGTGGCGGCCGCGTTGTAGGCCCCATGGGTCGCCCCGCCGATGTCGGAATGGTGGGCGCGGTTCAGGGTCCAGAACAGGAGCCGGTCGCCGGCGAAGACCGGAACGAAGGCTGTCACGTCGGGCAGATGGCTGCCGCCATAGTAGGGATCGTTCAGCAGGAATACATCGCCCGGGTGGACGTCGTCGCCGAAATGCTCGACCAGCGCGCGCGTCGCCCACGGCATGGCGCCGACATGGACCGGAATGTGCTCTGCCTGGGCGACCAGATCGCCATCGGCCGCGCAGATCGCCATGGAGAAGTCGCGGCTCGAGTTGAGGATCTGCGAGTACGACGTCCGCAGCATCGCCTCGCCCATTTCCTCGACGATGCCGAACAGCCGATGCTGGACGACGGATGTTGTGATCGGATCGACGCTGTCAGGGGTCATGAGGCGGGCGGTGCTTGGTGTGACCGCAGCCTAGGACGAATGGATCGTCTCCGTCATCCCATCAACAAACGCCGGATGCCGGTGCCACCCGGACCAGCGCACCATTGTCGTCGTCGGTCAGCATCCAGATCGCGCCATCCGGGCCGATCCGGACATCGCGGATCCGGCCGAAGTCGTCCTCAAACAGGCGTTCTTCTCCGACTACCTGGCCGTCCTGCATGTCAAGGCGGACCAGCATCCGGAACTTGAGCGCGCCGACCAGCAGATCGCCGCGCCAGGCCGGGAAAAGATCCCCGGTGACGAAGGCGAGACCCGACGGCGCGATCGACGGGTCCCAGTAGTAGACCGGCTGTTCCATACCGGGCGCCGACGTCCCAATCCCGATCGAGCCGCCCCAGTAGTGGCGGCCGTATGAGATCTCCGGCCAGCCGTAGTTCTTGCCAGGCTCGGGCCGGTTGATCTCGTCGCCGCCACGCGCTCCATGGGCCACAGTCCAAAGCTCGCGGGTCTCCGGGTGTTTGGCGGCGCCCTGCGGATTCCTGTGGCCGATGGACCAGATCTCCGGCCGCGCCTCGCGACCGTCGGCATAGGGGTTGTCTGCCGGGATGCTCCCGTCGTCGTTGATCCGCAGAACCGAGCCGGCGTGATCCTGAGGGTCCTGGGCCCGCGGCCGATCCCCGCGATCACCGATTGTGAACCAGAGCGTCCCGTCATCGGCGAACACGATGCGCGACCCGAAGTGCCGGCTACCATCGCTCGCCGGCGTCATCCGGAAGATCACGGTCAGATCTTCCAGGCGCGGGGTATCGCCCATTACCAGACGGCCATGGGCGATGGCTGTCCCCGTTAGACCGTCGTCGCGTCGCTCGGAGTAGGAGAAGTACAGCCGTTGATTGGCTGCGAAGTCCGGATGGGCGACGACGTCGAGCAGTCCGCCCTGGCCCGCGGCGCGGACGGCGGGTGCCCCGGATACGGTCGTTTTTCGTCCGGTCGTCGGATCCGCCAGCCAGAGCCCGCCTGAGCGTTCGGTAATGACCGTCTGGCCGCCCGGCAGGAACGCCACACCCCAGGGATGCGACAGGTCCGTGACCCGTTCCTGTGCCACCAGGCGGCAGGCGTTCGCCTCGACGGTGACCTGCGCCTGTCCAGTCTGGCTGAACGGCAGCAGCAACGCGGACGCGATCAGGAAAGTCGCAGGCAAGCGGAGCGGCAGCGTCATGTTGGTCTCCTGGAGCAAAGCGTCGGCAAGTGGATTGGGCAGGGCGGGTCGTTCCTCATCAGATGGGATCTCGCGCGGATCGATCAATCGAGGCGGGCCATTGAGGCGGGTTGACAGCATCGGCTCACAGCGATGCGATCGACCCGTGCGCAGAGGAGGATTCCCATGACCGTTCCCGATCGGTGTGACGTGCTGTTGGCAGGAGGCGATGTGATCGACGGGACGGGCGCCCCCCGGCGTCGGGCGGATGTCGCCGTCTGCGATGACCGGGTCATCGCCATCGGCGATCTCGCGACCCTGGATGCCGGTCACCGGATTGACGTATCGGGCAAAGTCGTCGCCCCCGGGTTCGTCGACGTCCATACCCATGACGACCGGGCCCTGATCTCGAAGCCGACCATGGACATGAAGGTCAGCCAGGGGGTGACGAGCGTCGTAGTCGGCAATTGCGGGGTGTCGCTGGCGCCGCTGGTCCTGGACCGACGGCCGCCACCGCCCCTCGACCTGCTCGGTGACGCCGAATGGTGGCGCTTCCGGACCTTCGACGACTTCCTGTCAGCGGTCGACGCCGAGCCGGCGAGCGTCAACGCGGCGTTTCTGGTGGGCCATTCGACGCTGCGGGTCGGGGCCATGGCGGACGTCTATCGGGCGGCCGATCCGGAGGAAATCCGGACCATGCGGGCCCGGCTCGAGGAGTCGCTGTCCGCCGGCGCGATCGGTCTGTCCACCGGGCTGTTCTACGCGCCGGCCGCCCAAGCACCGGCCGACGAGATCGTCGAGATCGCCCGGGCGCTGAAGGCCCATGGCGCCCGCTACGTCACCCATATGCGCGACGAAGCCGATAGCGTGCTGGACAGCCTCGAGGAGACTTTCCTGATCGGCCGCGAGGCCGGTGTCCCGGTCGTGGTGTCCCACCACAAGGTGACGGGAAAGGCGAATTTCGGCCGCTCCAAGGAGACGCTCGAACTGTTCGAGAGGTACCGGTCCAGTCAGAAAATCGGCCTGGACGTCTATCCGTATCACGCGTCCTCGACGGTTCTGAAACCCGACTCGATTGCGGTTTCAAACCGGGTTCTCGTCACCTGGTCCGTCCCGCATCCCGAATTCAAGGGCCGTGATCTCGCTGACATCGCCGAAGAATGGGGCGTGGATGTTTACGCTGCCGCCGAGCGGCTGCAGCCCGCGGGCGCGATCTACTTTTCGATGGACGAGGACGACGTGCAGCGGATTCTGTCCTATCCGCACGCCATGTTCGGTTCCGACGGCCTGCCGCATGACGAGTTTCCCCACCCGCGGCTATGGGGCACGTTTCCGAGGATCCTCGGGCACTACGCCCGCGACCTCGGCCTGTTCCCTCTGGAGGAGGCGATCCGGCGCATGACCTCTTTGTCGGCCGCGGAGTTCGGCCTTGCCGACCGTGGCGAGGTCGCCGAGGGGAAGTTTGCCGATCTCTGTGTCTTCGACGCCCGCGACATCATCGACAGCGCGACCTTCGAGGATCCGATGACGCCGGCCGCGGGGATCGAAACGGTCATCGTGAACGGCCGGGTGGTGTGGCATGACGGTGCGCCCACTGGCGAGCGTTCGGGGCGGGCGTTGCGGCAGGCGGCTGCCTGATCGGCGGCCCGGATGGCCGGACGCGCCCCCTGGCGGTTGCTCGTCACCCTATGGCTCGGTCTCGCAGCCGCGACGGGGTCGACGGGCGCCGCTGCGCAGCAGGTGAAGCTCGTCAATATCGGCTGGCATACCGGCATCGCCATCCGCGTCAGCGACATCGATCCCTCGGCCCTGCCGGAGATCGTCGATGTGGTCGGCGCGCCCTGGGTCGAATTCGGGTGGGGGGATGCTGAGTTCTACCGCGACCCCGATCCGGCGATGTCGACCTATCTCTCGGCCCTGTTCGTCGCGACCCCGGCAGTCATGCACGTGGTCGACATGCCCGCGGAACCGGACCGCTACTTCCCGGCCGCGGAGGTGGTCGACATCCCATTGGATCCGGCGGGCTTCCAGAGTCTCGTCTCCTATATCGCGGCGTCATTCGATGGCGCGGCTGGCCGGCCGGCCCCTGTCGTCGGTGACGGACTCTATGCGAACAGCCGGTTCTATGACGCCGTTGGCACGTTCACCTTGCAGAACACCTGCAACACGTGGGTCGCGCGCGCCTTTGCAGCAGCCGGGCTGCCGATCGACCCCGAGGGTGTGGTGCGGGCCAGCACCGTCACCGAGCAGGTCCGTGCCGCGGTGGCCGGATCAAGAGAGCCGGCTGGGCGGCAGTTCGACGGGAACGACGCTCTCGAAAGCCGCTGACGCCGCGAGCACCATGTCTTCGCCGCCTTTCGGGCCGACGATCTGCAGCCCGGCCGGCAGCCCGGCAGCCGTCCGGCCACACGGGATCGACGCGGCCGGCTGCTGCGTCAGGTTGAACGGGTAGGAGAACGGAGTCCACTCGGTCCATCGCTTCATATTATGCCCCGCGGGCACCTCCAGTCCGGCGTCAAAGGCCGGGAGTGGAAGGGTTGGCGTCAGCAGAATGTCAAAGGTCTCGTGGAACAGGTTCATAGCCGTTCCCATCGCCTCGCGCGCTTTGACGGCCGCGAAATAGTGAGACAGGGAGAACTGCTGGCCGGCTTCGGCGGCCTCGACGAGCCCGGGGTCAATCAGGGCTTTCTGTTCGTCGGAGAACGTGGTGAACAGGTTGGCGGCACCGGCGAACCAGTGGGTCTGGAAGATGTCATGGCTGTCGTCGATCGGCACGTCGACCTCTTCGACCGTCGCTCCCAGTTCGGTAAAGACATCAACCGCCCGTCGGACCAGGGCGGCGATCTCCGCGTCGACGCTGGCGTGGCCGAGATCGGGACTGTAGGCGATCCGCCAGCCCGCGACCGACGGGCGCAGCGCATTGCGATAGTCGGCCCCGTCATAGGGAAAGGCATACCAGTCCCGGGCGTCGGGCTCCGCCATGACCGTGAGCATCAGCGCCGCATCGGCGACCGTGCGTGTCATCGGTCCGATATGGGCGACGGTTCCGAAAGGCGACAGGGGGAAGGCCGGAACCAGTCCGAAGGTCGGCTTGATCCCATAGATCCCGGTATACCCGGCGGGCATGCGGATCGATCCGCCGCCGTCGGAGCCCTGGTGCAGGGCCCCCATGCCGGTCGCGGCCGCGGCGGCAGCGCCGCCGGAGCTGCCGCCGGGCGTCTTCGACGGGTCCCAGGGGTTGCGTGTAACCCCGGTCAATGCGCTGTCGGTGACGCCTTTCCAGCCAAACTCCGGCGTGGTCGTCTTGCCGAGCAGAACCGCCCCGTGCTCGCGCAGCCGGGCAACATAGGGCGCGTCCTCGTGCCACGGCCCGTCGGGGTCGACGGTCTTGGATCCCCGCAACGTGGACCATCCCCGGGTCAGGGACAGGTCCTTGATCGAGGTCGGCACACCGTCGACGAGGCCCAGAGGCTCACCTCGGGCCCAGCGCGCCTCGGACAGCCGTGCGGCATCCCGGGCCGTTTCGCCTTCCACGAGCCGGAAGGCGTTCAGCATGGGATTCAGGGCGCTGATCCTGGCGAGAGCCGCGTCGGTGGCCTCGACAGGCGAGATCGTGCGGCGTGCGAACCCGCGCAGCAGCTCGGTCGCGGACCAGTCGGCCAGATCGGTCGCTGTCATCAGCTGGGTGCTCCGACCGGCTTCGGCCAGGTCGGGTCGCGGAACTCCTGGATCTCGAACCGGTAGTTCTCGATCCCCCGGAAGAAGGCCGCGTAGACCTGGAATCGCTCGACCAGTTTGGGCGGCCCGTCGAATTCGACGCCGCGTCCCGTCAGTTCCGCGTACATGGCGTCTACATCCGGTGTGACGAAGGTGTAGGTCACACCGGGCTGTTCCGGGGGCGGCCGGTTGGTGCAGACCCCGAGGAAGGCATTCGGTGCCGTCTCGTAAATGTGACAGGTGTCGAACTGGTTGAGGACCAGCTTCAAAGCTAGCTTGTCTCTGAGAAACGCTGATCCGCTTTCGAGATCGCTCGTATAGATGAATGTGACCTGCTGATGGATAGGTGTATTCGGCACGGCGACCTCCTGGTGATGCTCCGCGAGCTTAGGGAGCCGGCCGCCTGGATGTCGAGGTCCAGACGAAGCCAAGCGGGTGAGCTGGATGCTGCCTGACCCGACAGAGATCGCGCGCAGCGAACTGCGCGAACTGTATTCCTTCTGGCAAGCCCAGTGCGGGCCCGAAGAAATGCCGCGCATCGAGACCGTGTCGCCGGTCGACATCACGCCCTATCTGCCGAATGTGCTGCTGGTGGAAATCGAAGAGACGACGGACCGGATCCGCTACCGTCAGGTCGGCGAGGAACTCACCCGGTTCTATGGCGAACGTGTCGACGGAGCGTATCTCGACGAGATGCCGGGGCGGTTCAGACGGTTTGCTGCACCGGCTTACCAGGAGGTTCTGAAGACAGGGCGACCGACCTACGCCCAGTTCCGCTTCGCTGAGAACTGGTGGATCGCGACCTATGAGCGGCTCATGCTGCCTTTGCTCGCAATGGAAGAGGATCGTATTGCCGAGCTGATTGTCGCGATCTATCCCAGAATCAGCCGGCCCGGGAGATAGACCGACGCCGTCGCTGTCCGGGACCACTAGAGCTGCCGGCGCTTCAATGCCCGGATTGCGAACCGGTTCGGGTGCACCGCGATCGCGGTATCGATGGTGGTCGGCCAGGGCTCGCCGAAGATCTGGGCCGTCAGCAGTTCGGCCAGCAGTGGCGCGGTGACCAGGCCGCGCGACCCGAGACCGCCCAGGACAAAGATGCCGCTGCGATAGGGCGGCGGATCGCCGTCGAGGCGCTTCGCGTCGGTCCGAAGATGAGCGTAGGTCGCGGCCAGATCCCCAGGCAGCGCCAGAGGGCCACTCACCGGTTGGCGGTCCGGCGTCGCCGCCCGCAGCGAAGCCCGGCCGGCCGATGTGCTGGTCCCCGATCCGAACAGGCGCCGGATCGCCTCCGGCATCGCATCGAAGGTGCGCTTGTGGTCGCCGGCGCGAACCGGCATCGGCCACGCGTCCGGGTCAAAGCCCTGACGGTCATAGGTTGCCCCGGCCACATGGTGGCCGGCGATCGCCGGCGACAGGTAGCCGCCATAGGCGATGCAGGCGGCAAGCCGCCGGCTGGCCGGGGTTTCCGGAAGCCGTGACAGCTGTCCGCGAACCGGCTCCAAGGGTAGCGAAAAGTCCTTCAGCAGAGCGGCGGTATCGGCGCCGGCGGCGATGACGACCGCGTCGCACTCCGCCAGGACCGTGCCTTCGGCGTCCAGGACCCGCCAAGCCTCGGCACCCTGCTGCAGTTCGCCGACGCGTGTCTCGGTCACCGGCCGGGCTCCACCGGCCAGGGCCGTCACCCAGTCCTTGGGCTGTATCCATCCCGCGCGCGCATGCCAAAGGGCGGGTCGGTCCAGGGTCACGCCGGCGACCCGGCTGGCCTCGGAGGTTCCGACGAAGCGGGTCGCGATGCCGTCGAATGCTTCCGTCTCGGCCAGGGTGGCGAACCGGTCCTCGGCGGCTCGATCGAGGGCCATTTCCACAACGCCGTTGCCCCCGATCTCGACGCCGAGGCGGTTGGCCTCTTCGACGGCATAGCGAAAGGCGGAAGGGTTGATCTGGGCCCCGCCGCCCTTACCCAGGGACGGCCGCGGCATGAGGAGCGCGAGCGGGTTGCCCGAGGCTTCCGCCGCGAGGCGCTTGCGGCGATCGATCCAGGTGGTCTCGACACCTCGGCGGGCCAGGGACCCGACCAGGGCGGCCCCGGCGACGCCGGCGCCGACGACGGCAACCCGGGTGGGGGAGATCGGCTCTGGTGCGGCGAACCAGGGCGCGGTGTCCGCCTCCTGGATGCCGACGCGGTACCTCCCCTGGATGCACTCGCGCTTGCCGGCGAAGCCCGGCCGCTTGGTGACGTCGAACCCGACATCCCCAAGGGCCCGGCGCACCGCTCCGGCCGATGTGAAGCTGGCCAGGGTCGCGCCCGGCACCGACAGTCGGGCAACCTGCGTCAGCACCGGCAGACTCCACATGTCGGGGTTCTTGGCCGGCGCGAAACCGTCCAGGAACCACGCATCAACCCGGGCAGAGAGGGTCGGCAACACGGTCTCCACCGTGCCGATGGCCAGTGTCAGGCAGACACCGTCATCCTGGAACCAGATCCGATGCAGGCCGGGTTCGGCCGCGGGATAGGCGGCGAGCAGCTTCTGCGACAGATCCCGGACCGGCGTGAACGGCGCCAGCACCTTGGCAAGCGATCCCCTGGGTACCGGGAAGCCCTCGATGGCGAGGTAGTGCAGTGTCGTTTCGGCGGGGCGGTTCCGGCGCCAGAGGTCCCAGGTGGCCAGGAAGTTCAGGCCGGTGCCGAAACCGGTCTCGGCGACCGTAAACGTGCGCCGGCCCCGTGCCCATGTATAGGGAAGGTGACAGCCCTGGAGAAACACATGCTCGCACTCGGCGAGGCCGCCGTCGCGCGAGAAGTAGAGATCGTCGAACCGGGCGGAGTGAGGAACGCCGTCCTTGATGAACAGGCCGGGGTCTCTTGGATTGCGGGCGGACACGTTGGTCGGGTGACTCCATCTCTTTCTGACCGGATGACGGGGCGCGGGCGTGACCCTGAGCCGCAGCACTCTGCCATGCTTGTGGCCGACGTCCAGCGTGACATCGACCGGTTGGCGCTGTAAGCGTCGGAGATGCGGGTTTGCATGCGTCAAGGGAGAGGGCCATGAGCGAAACGACCGAACCGCCGATCCTGCCCGAGGACGAACAGAAGCAGATCGCGCTTCGTCTGATGCTCGAGGCCTGGGACTCGGCCGTCGATCAGGGGGCGTCGGCCGAGATCGTCGCCTCGTCGGCGATCTTCGCGGCATTGACCGAGATGATCGATACCTACGGCGAGGAGACTGTCGCGGACATGGTCGCTGAATGGCCGGAGCGGATCCGCGAGGGCGAGTTCACGCTGAAACCGGTCGAGGAAGAGGGCTAGAGCAGATCCGTGTCACATGCTCTGACGGAAACCAGCGTGTTTCCGTCAGAACATGATCCGATCCAGCTTAGGCTCACAGCCCGAAGTCCCCGGCCCAGACGGCGTCCAGGGCGCTCAGGGACGCGGCCGGAAGCGGGCCGGCCACCGAGGCGGCCAGGGCCTGCTCCAGATGGTCGAGTTCGGCGAGACCGATGACCACACAGGACACCATGGGGTTCGCAAGGGAGAACTGGATCGCCGTCTGTGCGCCGGTCTCGCCAGCGCGGCCAGCGACCGCCAGGACCGCCTCGGCCCGCCTCTCCTCGGCGCTCAGATCCTGGGCCTCGTCGGTGATCGGGATCTCCCGGCCATGGCGGACCGTGGTCGCCAGCACGCCAGCCGCGAAGACCCTGATGTTCATCACCGCAACGCCGTGGCGCGCGCAGGCGTCCATCAAGCCGGAGAAGTCCTGGACCGCGAGGGCGCCGGGGCGGTGCGTCAGGCCGGCCGTGGGGTTGAGCAGATTGTAGTAGATCTGGGCCGACTCCACTTTCCCGCTCTCGACGACCCGGCGGCATGACGCGCTGTCTCCGAGGGCGGTGAAGCCGATGTGATCGGCCAGCCCTTCGTCGCGCAGCGCCAGCAGCATGTCTGCGACACCGCCATCGGCGATCATGGCCTCGACCCCGATCTGTTGGCCTGTTGTCTGCGGCTGGATCGGGTTGTGAAGCTGGAACAGCGTGACCCGGTCCAGACCCAGCCGTTGAAGGCTGGTTTCGACTCCGCGCCGGATCTGGCTTGCGTGCGGCTCGGCGCTCTCCAGATCGAGGCGGACCTTCGTCGAGATCCGGGGTCGTTCGGCGGGGGCAAGCTCCGCCAGGAGTCGTCCCAGCGCCTGCTCCGACTGGCCCTGGCCGTAGTCGCCGGCGGTATCGATCCAGTTTATCCCCGCGTCGATCGCCCGCCTGAGGGCGGCCCGTTTCACGTCATCGTCCTGGTGGATGAACAACCCGCCGACCCAGCCGGCCCCCAGCACAAGCTCCGAGACCTGCAGGCCGGTATTCCCGAATGTCTTTGTTTTCATGGTCTTTCCTTCCCACCTGACATTTTGATAATCTTGCAATCAAATGGTCGGATCGGACCGACCGACGGACAGTCAACCGGACCGAGGGTGAGCACGATGCTTTGCGCGCGCGCCTTCCGCCAACTGATTTCTGTCGGGCATCTGACGATGATCGCACCCGACGGAAGCCGTTATGAATGCTACGGTACGGAAACGCCGCGTGCCGTCATTCGCATCGTCGACACGGCGACAGCCCGGCGGATCACAATCAACCCCGAGATGGCGATCGGCGAAGCCTATATGAACGGCGGGCTGGAACTCGTCGAAGGCACATCGCTGTACGAGTTCCTCGATCTGTGCCTGGCGAATCTCGGACGGCTGCGTCACACCACGGCGCAGCGGTTCCTCAACGCCTTCCGCGCCATCCGCGCAGCCTTCCGGCACTGGAATCCCGTCCCGCTGGCACGGTCGAAGGTCTCCCATCACTACGATCTCAGCGACAGGCTGTTCGACCTGTTCCTGGACGAGGACCGTCAGTACAGCTGCGGTTACTTTCTGGACGAGGATGACGACCTCGACACCGCCCAGTGGAACAAGAAGCTGCACATCGCGGCCAAACTGAACCTGCGGGACGGCGATCGGGTGCTGGACATCGGTTCCGGATGGGGCGGGCTCGGTCTGTTCCTCGCCCGACTGGCGCCGGGGGTCCGGGTCGACGGTGTGACGCTGTCGCAGGAGCAGCACGCCGTCGCCAATCGGCGCGCTGAAGAGGCCGGACTCAGTGACCGGGTGCGGTTCTTCCTGAAGGACTATCGTGAGCTGGACCAGCGATACGACCGGATCGTTTCGGTCGGCATGCTCGAGCATGTCGGGCCACGGCACTATAGCGAGTTCTATCGCCAGGTCTCGCGCCTGCTGGCGCCGAAAGGCGTGGCGCTGATCCACTCTGTCGGCGTGTTCCGCCCGGCGGTGCCGCAAAATCAATGGATGGAAAAATACATTTTTCCAGTTGCTTATACGCCTTCATTGAGTCAACAGTTTAACGAAATCGAGCGCACCGATCTGTTCTCGACGGACATTGAGATCCTGCGGCGCCACTACGCGGAGACGCTGCGGAACTGGCGCCTCAGGTGTGAGCACCATCGCCACCGCATCGTGGCGATGTACGACGATCGCTTCTTCCGGATGTGGGAGTTCTACCTGACCGGCTGCGAGATCGCGTTCCGGCGCGGCCAATTGATGGTCTTCCAGATCCAACTCTCGAATGATCTGGATGAAGTTCCGCAGACCCGGGACTACATCGCCGACTTCGAGCGCCGCTGGCGCGGCCGCGGATCAACGACACTTCGCCAGGTGTCGGGTGAGGGGATGGCGGTCCCTGCCGCGCCGCCGGCCGAGCCCGACAAGCCGCAGGAGCATCCTCGCCGGGCTTGATGTTTTACGCTTGAGCGGTCATTTGGGTGCTCCGGTCCGGCGTCTCGGACCGGAGAGGGGATTGATTGCACAATGCGGACCACCGAAATCAGCGCCGGCTCGGACTTGCTGCCGGGTCTGGCCGCCAAGGTCGGCACGCCGTTCTGGCTGTACGACGCGGCAGCCATCGAGCGGCAGATCGCGCAACTGCGGGCGTTCGACGTCATCAGATACGCCCAGAAGGCCAACAACAATCTGGAAGTCCTTCGGGTGATGCGGCGCAATGGCGTTCTGGTCGACGCGGTGTCCCTGGGTGAGCTTGAACGGGCGCTGGCGGCGGGCTACCGGACTGAGGCTGACGGCGAGGAGATCGTCGTCACTGCGGACATTCTGGACCGACCGACGCTGAAGCGCGTCGCCGAACTCGGGGTGCCGGTGAACTGCGGATCCCCGGACATGATTGACCAGATCGGGGCTGCCAGTCCGGGCCACCGGGTCTGGCTTCGGGTCAACCCCGGCTTCGGCCACGGCCATAGCCAAAAGACCAACACCGGCGGGCCGTCGAGCAAGCATGGGATCTGGCATGAGGATCTGCCGGGCCTGAGGCAGCGGATCGCCGACTCCGGTGTCGAGGTCGTGGGCCTGCACATGCATATCGGTTCGGGCGTCGACTATGGCCATCTCGAGCGGGTCGGCGATGCCATGGTCGAGAGCTACCGTAGCCTTGGCGTGCCCGTACGCGCCGTGTCCAGCGGCGGGGGCCTGTCCGTGCCCTATCACCCTGGGGATGCCGAGATCGACGCTGAGCATTACTTCCGGCTTTGGGACGATGCCCGCAACACCATCCAGCAGTTCCAGGGTTCCCCCGTGAAGGTCGAGATTGAGCCTGGCCGCTTCCTGATGGCGGCGGCGGGCTGCCTCGTGGCCGAGGTTCGCGCGGTGAAGCGTGTGGCCGACCGGCATTTCGTTCTGATCGATGCCGGCTTCAACGACCTGCTGCGCCCGGCGATGTATGGCAGCTTCCATCGCATCGACTTCCTGCGGTCTGACGGGGAGGCGGTAACCGGAGAGCCGGTGCCGGTCGCGGTTGCCGGACCGCTCTGTGAATCCGGCGACGTGTTCACCCAGGCTGAGGGCGGTGTGGTTCAGTTCCGCGACATGCCGCTGCCAGCCGTCGGGGACTACTGCGTTTTCCGGGACGCGGGTGCCTACGGGGCGGCCATGTCGTCCAACTACAACGCGCGGCCGCTGATTCCCGAAGTAATGCTTGACGGCGACCGGGTCAAACTGGTGCGCCGACGCCAGACGATCGAGGAATTGCTGGCGCTTGAGGTCGAACGGGACCTGGACTTGACGGAGGTGGCGGCCGAGTAGTTCCGCGGCCCGGCCTCCGGCGTCCTATGGCTTATGGCTGTTCCGCCAACAGTTCCAGGCGGACCGTTGCACCGGCCCCCGGCGCGCTTTCAATCGTGAAGCCAGCTTCCATGGCCTGTGCCAGCGACTGGCAGATCGTCAGTCCGAGCCCGACGCCGCCCACCTGGCGGGTGTAGGAAGACGACAGCTGGACGAACGGTTCCATGATTTCGTCGATCATGTCGGCCGGAATCCCAGGTCCGGTATCCGATACGGTCACGCAGACGCGACCCTGTTCGGGCGGGGCTACGGAAACGACCACCTGGGCTCCGGAGCCGGCGTATTTCAGGGCGTTCGACAACAGATTGCTGAGGATCTGCTCAACCGCGCGGCGATCGGCCAAGGCGAAAACGAGATCCTTCGGTTTCTCGACGATCAGATCCAAGTCGGCTTCGCGGAACTGGATGCGCATCCGGCCGACTGCGGACTCCACCACCTCGAAGACGTTGAACTCGACGAGGTCCAGGTCCTGGGCTCGGCTCTCGATGCGCGACAGGTCGAGAATGTCGTTGATGATCGAGAGCAGGAACTCACCACTGCGCCGAATGTCGGATGCGTATTCGGGGGCTCGCTTCCAGACCGGACTGTCGGGTGGTTGACTCTCCAGCAGCGAACCGAAACCGATGATCGCGTTGAGGGGGGTGCGCAGTTCGTGGCTTATGACCGCCATGAAACTGGACTTCGCAGCGCTGGCCGCCTCGGCCCGGCGAAGGGCTTCCAGAAGCTCGCGACGCGCCTGGCTGCGCTCCCGGGCGATGCGGCCACGAACCACGATGACCAGAATGTAGATCGTCAGGAATACCAGGCCGGCGACGAGGAAGTACGGGAAGTACCGGGTCAGAAGCGGCCAACCCTCCTTGGGGGCGACCAGGATCTTCCACGCGCCTCCCGGCAAGATCACGTCAAGTTCGACCGGATCCCCGGTCGATATCGACTGATCGCCCCAGATGACGTCTCCAGTGCCTGGATCGCCGTCGCGGCCGCTAAGGGCGAGGCGATAGTCGGTCGTCATACCGGACAGTCCGCTGCGCTCCAGAAGATCTTCGAAGTCGATGACGATCGACGCGATGCCCCAGACGCTGCCGTCATCCACCGGCGGTTTTCGCCGCCGGACCGTATGCCTCGCGATCAGCCCGACTCCGCCCTGCGCCAGGGTGACCGGCCCGGCGATGATGATCTGGTCGCTTGCGAGAACGCGCTCAACCGCGGCCCACTGTTCCGGAGTGGCCCGATAGTCCAGGCCGAGCGCCGCCTCGTTGCCGACCAGCGGGTAGACGTGGCTGATCACCAGGTCGCGGGCCAGGGCAAGGTTTCGAACGCTTGAGGACGCGCCGGCCACCAGGTCCCCCGCGATCAGGCGAAACTCGGCTTCGGTCACCTCCGGCTTGGAACGGACATAGCCGGCGAGGCCCCGCAGGACCTGGACGTCCTGCGACAGGGCGCTCTGCAGCTCGACGCGGGTAGCGTTCAGGCTCTCCTTGACCCGGGCTTCTACGTCAGCCCGTGACCCGCTCCGGGACATCACTTCCAGGAGCGCAACGAGTGCGACGGAAAGGATGACGCCGATCACCAGCCGCTGGCCGAACTGCGGCTGGACAAACTGGCGTGCGGAAACGGCCCGTCTGGGCGAGGTGCTCATGTCGAGCTCTTGGTGACTCCACTGATCAACCGATGAAACTAAAGCAAAACGGGCACGACGCCACACTCCAGTACAATCGAACCCGTCCCGAGCACTGCGGTCTTCCGAACCAAACACTGTTGTATGCGCGCTGTTTCGGTTTGCCGCCAAGCCGTCCTAAGCTCTGAACGTATTCGAGGATGGAGAAGACGATGACGGCAGAAGATGTTGCTGAGTGCCTGAGCCGTTTGCCGGATCTGGTCAACGACAACGCCGCTCTGGTCCGCCGAGGCCGCACCCTGTCCGGCGAGTTCATGGTCTGCGCTGACGAAGTTCCGGTGCACCTCAAGGTCAGCGAGGGGCTGATCGTGCGGGTTGAGCGTGGCCCGTTCCGGATGCGGTCCTGGCGGTTTGCCATCCGGGCGCGGACGGAGGCCTGGGAGCGGCACTGGGAGCCTGTCCCGGCCCCCGGTTACCACGACGTTATCGCGATGACCCGCCTCGGCGTTGCCAGCCTGGAGGGGGACCTGCAACCCCTGATGGCGCATCTGAGGTACGTCAAGGAGGTGCTCGCAGCACCCCGTCAACTGCGCGGGGAGGGCTGACCATGGCGATCGAGTTCGAAGCCATCGTCGGGCGGTATGCGACCCTTGAGCTTGGGGGCCGCGCGTGCCGGATCTACATTGAGGAAGCAGGCCAGGGCATTCCATTGCTCTGCCTGCACACGGCGGGCTCCGACAGTCGGCAGTACCGGCACATGATGACGGACCCGGCCATCACCGACTCGTTCCGGGTGATCGCGTTCGATCTGCCCTGGCACGGCAAGTCGAACCCGCCTGCCGGCTTCGAGGACGAGGAGTACCAGTTGACAACGTCGAGCTACACCGAAGCGATCCTGGCGGTTGCCGGTGCCCTCGAATTGGATCGCCCGGTCCTGATCGGATGCTCGATGGGGGGCCGGATCGTGCTGCACCTGGCAGCCCATCATCCCCGGTCCTTTCGGGCCCTGATCGGCGTCGAATGCGCCGACCACCAGACCTCCTGGTACGACACCAGCTGGCTGCATCGCGGCGATGTGCACGGCGGTGAGGTCTGTGCCGCAATGGTCTCAGGTCTGGTCGCCCCGCAGTCGCCTGATGTCTATCGCTGGGAAACCCTATGGGGCTACATGCAGAGTGGTCCAGGCGTGTTCAAAGGGGACCTGTACTTCTATCGCGAGGATTCCGATTTCCGGGACCGGACCCACCTCATCGATACCGCCGTCTGTCCTCTTTACCTTTTGACCGGAGAGTACGACTATTCCTGCACGCCGGACGATACCCGACGGATCGCCGCGGCGATCGACGGTGCAGAAGCTGTCATCATGGCGGAACTCGGCCATTTCCCGATGAGTGAGAATCCGGCCAGATTCCGCGACTACCTGATGCCCGTGCTCGACTGCATTCGCCGCAACGGGTGACCAGCCGCCGGTAAGGGGGAGCGACCTCGATGAACGAACTGAGCCCGGCCAAGCTCCCGAGGTCCAGCAGCACGACCGACGCCGAGTGGGCGTTGCGCGTCGAACTCGCCGCCGCCTACCGGCTGGTGGATTGGTTCGGATGGTGCGAACTGATCTACGGCCACCTGACCGCCAAGGTTCCGGGGCCGGACAAGCACTTCCTGATCAATCCCTACGGGCTCAGCTACGACGAGGTGACAGCATCGAACCTCGTCAAGATCGATCTCGAGGGCAACAAGATCGACGAGGAGAACCCGTACCCCGTCAATTCGGCGGGGTTCGTGATTCACTCGGCGGTTCATATGGCCGACAGCGATCGGCACAAGATCGTCATGCATACCCATTCCCGGGCCGGCATGGCGATCGCCGCCGTCGAGGAAGGCGTGATGCCGATTTCGATGGGATCGACCGTCTTTGTCGACCATCTCAGCTATCACGAGTACGAAGGGGTAAGCCTTTACCTGGAGGAGCGCGAGCGCCTGGTCGCGAGCCTTGGCGACAACCATGCCATGGTGCTTCGCAACCACGGGCTGATGACGACCGGGCGGACCGTCGCCGAAGCGTTCCTGTGGCTGTATCGCCTGGAGCGCGCCGCCCAGGTCCAGATAGACGCGGGAGCGGCTGGGACGCTGAACGTCAATTCCGACAACATCGCCAAGAAGTCGGGCGCCGACGTCAACAGCTTCTCGGAATCGGAAGCCGCCTCCGGGGCGCTCGAGTTCTCGGCCCTGATGCGCAAGATGGATCGCCTCGATCCCGGCTACCGTGACTGAACCGCTCTTCTGGGAACGGAAATCGCTCTTCGAGATGACGAAGGGCGAATGGGAGAGCCTCTGCGACGGCTGCGGTAAGTGTTGTCTCGTTAAGCTGCAGGATGCGGAGACCGACGACATCTCCTACACCGATGTCGCCTGCCGGCTTCTGGACTGCGACCGTTGCCAGTGCACCGACTATCCGAACCGAAAGAAGCAGGTCCCGGACTGTGTCGTCCTGAGCCCGAAAGTCGTCGACCAGCTCGACTGGATGCCATCGACCTGCGCGTACCGCCTGCTCAAGGAAGGCAAGGAACTTTACTGGTGGCATCACCTAGTCTGCGGCGATCCAAAGGCGGTTCACGAAGCGGGGGTCTCGGTGCGCGGGCGCGTGGTTCCCGAGACCGTCGTCGAGGATGCGGAACTGATTGAGCACATGGTCGACTGGCCGGCATGAGGAGACCACCGCCGGGCTTGCTGGCGCTTGTTCGGCCGGCACCCCATATTCCTCACGCGCAATACGATCGAGGTCAATATGAGCCGAACGATGTGGATTCTGGCGGCGTTGCTGGCCGGTGTGGCCATCGCCACAATCTACCAGTCCGAATCCGGAGACCTCGAACGCCCTTGGGCCGAGTGTAAGGAGAATCTGGTCACTCAGATGATCTCCGGGGCGTGCACGCCGCGCACCGGCGGCCTGCGCGCGCCCGCCAATGAGGAGGGTGCCGGAAGCCCGGCCGAACCCGCCACCGACGACGGCGTCACGCGGGTCGATCGGGGAAACTGAGCCCTCAGGCCGCGCCTTCCGCCTTCAGTTCCTCCAGCCGGGCGTTGCTCGCCTCGAAGAGCGCTACCAGCTTGTCGGAATCGTAGGGTCCCTCGGTCAGGGTCTCGACGTCCCATTCGCTGCGCCCCGGTGCGAAGAAATCACCGCCATAGACGTGCAGGGCGCCGGTCAGGCGGGTCAGTGGATTGCTGACCGAGTGAATAGCGGTCTCGCCAAGCCAGACCGCTTCCCGGTCGGCCAACTCCTTGCCGCCAAGCTGCTGCAGGCCGGACTCGGTGCGCCGCCAGAAAGTGTTGATCTCGGTGCCGGTGTAGATCCCGATCGCGGCCCACATGTTGTGATTGTGGGGCATGAGCTGCATTTCCGGCCCCCAGACCAGGTTCAGGACGGTCAGCCGGTCCGAGCGGTGCAGGGTCGTCACGCCGGCCCGCTCCGGTTCGCCGATGGCGGCCATGACTGCCGTCGGATCTTCGACCGATCTGGCCACGACCTCGCGGGCGGCGCGCTCTGGCGTTTGCTCATCCAAGGCCGCGTAGCAGTCCTCGATAAAGCGCTCCAGCTCGAACATGGTCTCCTCCGATAAGCGTTCCCGCGCGCAGTATGCAGTTCGCGGGCGCCCGGGGAAACGGGCGATACACGCCGGAAACAATCGCTCCAGCATCGCGGTCTCAGGCGACCGTGTTCACCCGCCAGCGGTCCAGGACGTCGCGCCGGACCTCGATGCCGAGGCCGGGACCAACCGGGACCGCCGCAACGCCGTCGGTGACCGCGATCGGCTCCACCAACAGATCCTGGCGGAACGGATGTGGCGTGCTGTCGTATTCCAGCAGCGGCGGCTGGGATCCGAAGGCCGGCGTCGTCGTCGGCAGCACGGCCAGCAACTGAAGCGCGGCGGCCAGTCCGATTCCGGTGCCCCAGACATGGGGGTTGTAGCGGGTGCCGAAGGTCCAGGCCATGTCGGCGATCCGCTTGGCTTCGGTGAGGCCACCGCAGGACGCGGTATCGGGCTGCAGTATGTCGATCGCGCCGGCTTCCAGGATCCGGCGGAAATCGTGGCGGGTGAAGGAGCACTCGCCGCCGGCGATCGGAATGCAGGTGCGCCGCCGCAGGTCCGCATAGCCCTCAAGGTCCTCGGGTTCGACCGGTTCTTCGAACCAGCCGATGTCGAACGGTTCCATCGCCCTTGCCAGCCGCGCCGCCTGGAGCCGGTCGCAGCCATGATTGGCGTCGACGAACAGGGCGACCTTGTCGTCGATTGTCGCGCGCAACATCTCGACCAGCGCGATATCGGCCTCGAACCCGAAGCCGACCTTGGTCTTCATGGCCGAGAATCCGGCATCCAGATACCCTCGGGCCTCGTCGGCGATCAGCCGATGGTTTTCCGCCCGGTCGTCGGAACGCCGGTACAGGCCGGTCGCGTACGCCGGGATTCTATCGCGGATGGGACCACCCATGAGGACGTGGACCGGGGCATCGAACGCCTTGCCGCGCAGATCCCAGAGCGCGATGTCGACGGCGGACAGCGCCTGCACGGCGGTACCGCGCTGGCCGTGGTCACGCCAGCCGTTGTAGAGCTCTTCCCAGATCGCATCGCCGGCCAGGGGCGTCCGGCCGATCAGGCGCGGTGCATAGTAGCGCTCGATCATGGTCGCCAGGGCCCAGGGCGGGCCGTAGCCGTCGCCCCAGCCGGTCAGACCCGCATCGGTTTCGATCTCGACGACCAACCCGACGCGCTTGTCGACCCAGGCCTGGCTGAACGCGAAGGGCTGGTTGATCGGCGCCTCCAGCACGTGCGCGCGCACCGCGGTGATTTTCATGGCCCGTTCCCTCTGGCCTCGTCCTTGTCGATTCCCTCGTCGCAGTCTAACAACCGATCATCGTGAGAGGAGAGGGCGAGCATGCGCATTCTGATTCCCGACACCCAGTTCGAGGGCGATCCGGTCGTCGAGGCGGCGGCATTCGACGGGCAAGCCCGGTTCGATGTGCACTACGCCAAGACCCGCGGTGACATCCCGGAGGAGGTCTGGCGAGCCGCCGACGCGATTCTGCTGTGGCACGTCATGGATATCGATCGCGATGTTGTCGCCATGCTCGACAACTGCAAGGTCGTGGCGCGCGAGGGGATCGGATACGACCGCATCGATACCGACGCCTGTGCCGAGCGTGGGATCCGGGTCTGCAACGTGCCGAGCTACGACATGACCGATGTGGTCAACTCGACCATCGCCATGGCGCTGGCGTTGATGCGCGGGCTGTTGAGCTATCACGAGGGGCTGAAGGCCGATATCCGGGGCAACTGGGCCTGGGAAGGGCCGCCGGTGCTGCGCCGTGTGCGCGGGCAGAACTTCGGCATTGTCGGTTGCGGGCGGATCGGCACCGCCGTTGCGATGCGGGCCCGGGCGCTGGGCATGTCGGTGGGGTACTTCGACCCGTACCTGCCGACCGGGCACGAGATGTCTCTCGATCTTCAGCGCTTCGCGTCTTTGGCCGACCTGCTCGGCTGGGCCGATACGGTCAGCCTGCACACACCCCTGAACGCCGAGACGACGAACCTTGTCGACGCCAACACGGTCGCGGCCATGAAGCCGGGGATGATCATCGTCAACTGCGCCCGGGGTGGTTTGATCGACCTCGACGCGTTGACGACCGGGTTGCGCGACGGACGGATCGCTGGCGCCGCTCTCGATGCGTTCAGCCTCGAGCCGCCACCGCCGCACCCGCTGCTCGACGCCTGGGCCCGGAACGAGGATTGGATCCGCGGACGGCTCTGCCTGACGCCTCATTCGTCGTTCTACAGCCGCGAGACCTTCGAGGAGATTCGCCGGGACTGCGCCACAACCGCCCGCGACTTCCTTGTCGATGGGGTGCTGCGCAATTGCGTCAATCTGCAGGCATTGCGGACGGCCGGTCACATCCCTGCGGGATAGCGCCGCTGTAACCGAAACGCCCTTGCCCGCATTGGTCGACGCGGCAATCCTTGTCGCCAAGCGGTTGGTTTTTCGGGAGAACGGCATGGAGAGTGCGGAAGCCCTGATCAGGCTCGCTGAGTACTATCTGTGGGCCGGGGGCGCTGTCGCGGCCGTCTTCCTGCTGTGGGGCGTGGATCGGATCGACCCGTCGGCCCGCGGCAGCTATCTGTTCCGTCTGTTCGCTTTGCCCGGGGCCGTGGGGCTCTGGCCGCTGGTGGTCTGGCGGTGGATCCGCCGCCTGGCTCCGGACGGGGAGGGCGGCTGATGCAGGCGCCGCTTCGTCGTGCCCACCGACGCCTTTGGCCGGTGCTGACCGTGCTGCTGGTGATCGGATTCGCGCTCACCTTGATCATGCGTCCGGAACGACCGGTCGAATCGGGATCGGTGGTTGAGGAGAGCGGGTCATGAGCGTCGGATACCGTCCGGTCCAGTGGAATTCGTTCAAGCTCGTCTACGATGTCGCCCTCGGCCTCGCCATCGCCTCCTATCTGATCCTGTATCTGCGGTTCGCGCCGGGGTGGGTCGAGCCACCGACGATCGGTGGTGCGGAGCTCAGGATGCGGGCCTTCGGCACCTGCGCATTCTGGCTGTTGACGCTGATCCTCTGCATCGGGCCGCTCGCGCGCCTCGACCGCAGGTTCCTGCCGGTCCTGTACAACCGCCGCCACTTTGGCGTGATGACGTTCTTCGTGGCTGTCGCCCACATGTACAGCGTGCTCGGGTGGTATGCCGCGTTCTCGCCGATCAACCGGTGGACCGCCATGTTGGTGTCGAACACCGATGTCGGGTCCCTGTCCGGTTTTTCGTTCGAATGGCTCGGCATGGCGGCTCTGGCGATCCTGTTCGCGATGGCCGCGACCAGCCACGATTTCTGGCTGTCCTTCCTCGGGCCGAAGACCTGGAAGGCCCTGCACATGCTAGTCTATCTCGCCTACGGGCTGGTGGTCATGCACGTGCTCCTGGGGGTCGGCCTGACGGAGCGGAGCGGAGTCTTCCCGGCCTTCGTGGCGGGGAGCCTGCTGCTGGTCTGCGGCCTGCACCTGGTGGCAGCGCGGGCGGAAGCCCGACGCGACCGCGATGGTGCTACCGCCCCGGCCCAAGAGACGCCTTGGATCCGTGCGCTCAGGATCGACGATCTGAAGGACGGCGTCGGGCAGACCGTGACTCTGCCAGGTGGCGAGCGCGCAGCGATCTTTCGCTACGGGCAGAAGATCTCGGCATTGTGGAATGCCTGCGCCCACCAGAATGGACCGCTCGGCGAGGGTCGGGTCATTGACGGCTGCGTCACCTGCCCGTGGCACGGTTTTCAATACGATCCTGAGACCGGGTGCTCACCGCCCCCGTTCACCGAGAAGGTTCCGACGTTTCGAGTGAAGCGGGATGGAGAGTTCGTGCTGATCGATCCGACCCCACTGCCCGCCGGCACCCGAACCCCGCCGATCGTCCTGGAGGAGGCCACGTCATGAGCCGTTCCGAGCAGAACGAGACCCCGTTCTTCGTCGGTTACCTGCCGGTGCCGAAAGCGTTGGTCGGTTTCCTGGCCGTGATCGTGGGCGCGGTGGTCGGCGGCGGACTGGTGGTCGCCGCCGCATTCGCCCTCGGTCAGGGGGGCTGGGGAGATGCCTCCTTCAAATGGGGCGACGGCTACCAGACTCGCGCCGGCATCCTGCAGGTTGCGCCCTATCCGGTGCTTTATGTGGCGCCCGATGACGACTATCCCAATGGCCGGGCCGTGGTCCTCTCAGGCCAGGGCAAGCGCGGCGTCCAGCGCCGCGCGGAGGCGCTTGACGGCAAGCCGACGGAACTGGCCGGAATCGGCCTTGGCCGCAGCGAAGTCGGCATCGAGTTCATCCAGGTCGGCGGGCGCGTCAAACTGGGAGCGGCGGAAGAAGGCCTCGTGCCGGCGGGCTGGCAGGGCCCGGAACCCGTCGACCTGGGGGACCGCACTCTCAGTGGCGAGTTGGTCGACAGCAAGTGCTATCTGGGCGCCATGCGGCCCGGACAAGGCAAGACCCACAAGCTCTGCGCCAACCTCTGCGTCATTGGCGGTATCCCGCCGATGTTCGTCGTCTATCGGGAGGTCGGTGATCCGCTGGTCATGCTCCTCGCGGACAGCTCCGGCGGGCCAGTGCCGGAGGCCATGCTCAACCACACAAGCCACTACGTTGAACTCTCCGGCCGGTTGGAGCGGCGGGCCGATCTCCTGGTGTTCAAGGTGGATCCGGCGTCCCCGCGGCGCCTGCAGGAGAGAGACATGGCGCATGTGATCCGCTTGGGCGTGACGGTGCTCTTGGGCTTTGTCCTTTGGCAGCTCTGGGTCGGGTTCAAACTCGACCTGGTGAGCTATGCCGGCCTCGAACGGGAGTTGAGAGGGACCTGGCTCTGGGACCTGCGGTATTCGCTGATCCCGGTTTACGCCGTGCTGACCCTATGGGTCGCGGAACGGCTGGCGGGCCTGATCAGCTCCCGCGCCGAGTAGCACGGGGCAGGGACTAGTTCGACGCCTGGACCTGAGGCCCTTTCAATTCCGTCAGGTGGGCCATCAGCGTTCCGAAATCGGTTTCGATCTTCAGGGCGACCGGCATGGCCGGTCCGCCGGGCACCGGATGGGCGACGTAGACCACGCGCTCGCGGGCGGTCTTGGCGTACTTGCTCTTCTCGCGCCGTTCTCCGCCCAGAAGCGAGTACTCCACGCCGCATGCCTTGGCCTCGCCGCTGAAGATCGAGTAGCTGGTTTCCGGCAGGACGGCGGGGCCCTGGTCGGTGACCTTCAGGTCGTAGCGCCGGCGGCCGTCGAACACGGCGAACTCGCCCGCGCAGAGCCCCTGGGTGCCGATCGCATAGGAGATCTGGGCGACGACGCTCAACGGATCGACGGTGCCGACCTCGGCGTTCTCCGGCAATTCGGTGACCTCTTCGGTATCCAGCGGGGGGTCGACCCGGACCCCGCGGACCTCGCCTTCGGGATCGTAGGTCAGCTCGACGATCTTCTCTTCGTCGCCGCGCAGGCCGAAGTTCTTGTGGACCTCCGGAATGGCCCGGCCGTCAACAAACCGGCCCTGGGATCGGGTCTCACCGCGCCAGTCCCAGAGAACCGAGAGCATGCCTTCGGTTTTCGAGCGGGCGATCACCGAGTACCCGTGCAGGCCGGGCGTGAACTCCGATTCCGCCGACAGAATATGCAGGCCCCCGAAATACACGTCGTAGCGGGCCCGCACCGGCTCTGTCTCGGCCGCCAGGGGTGCCGGTGTTGTGCCCAAGGTGGCTATAATGAGGGCCGTTCCCAGGAGTCGCATGGAATCCACCCGCTTTGGCAACGCTGACCCACATGATTTGGACAAGTGTGCTAGGAAGTCCAGGGGTGGCTTCAGACATTCCGCGACATGTGATGACTGCGGCGCCGATGAGCCCCTGGGATAACCGGGGTGCTGTAGGTCGCCACACGTGTGATGCGGGCAGCATTCACGGAGCAGGCGGCACCTCGTGTCCGTAGATCCGCAGCCCGCCGATCGGGGGTTTTCCTGGCAATTTGGCCTTGCGGCGATGGTCCTTGGCGCTGCCGGCAGCAGCCTGGCGGCATCACTGGCTGGTGGCGGTCCGGTACCTCATCCCGCCCCGGTTGTCGGCGAGTTGACCTATTTCGGTCGCGGCAAGGCGGGCGACTTTGCGTTCGTCTACGCCTCGCTGGTTTTCGGATGCCTGTCCTATCTGGCGTTGCAGATCCTTCGCAACCGGCTTCTCGTCTTCGCCGGGCCGGCGCTCGAACGCCTGCTGGCGTATGCGTCGTTGCCGGCCGTGTTCTGGGTTTCGGGCCAGGTTCTCGGCGCGCCGTTCAGCGTCGGCGTAGGGCAGATCGATACAGGCGCGATCTGGCTCAGCGCGATCCTTGTCATGCTTTCGACGGCCGTCTGCGTGGCGGCCGGCCGATGCGCCTGGGCGGGCGAGGGAGCCTATGGCGAGGGCGTCGGCCAAGGAGTGCTTGCAGCCATTCTGGCCGGCCTGTCTGTCATCGCCGCCGTGACCGCGCTCGCACGGGTCTTTCCGATGCTGGCCGGTGGTTTGGCCGCGGTGACGGTTCCGGTTGTCGTCGTGAGTTCGGCGGCAGCAATCCTGGCGTGGCTTGTGCTGATCTCGCGCGGCGCGCCGGGTCAGACCTTGGGGGTTCGGCGTCTGGTCGTGCTCGCGCAGATCGGTTTGCCGCTGGCGTTTTTCACCCTGTTGCTGCCACCGGCCTCGGTTGACGGCGAGCTGCTGCGCCAGGCTCCGGTCACCCCGGCGTTGCTTTCCGTGCTGTCTGTGTTGGCTGTCGTCGGCTTGGCATCACTGGTGAAAGCGTGGCGGCAGAGCGAGGTTTTTGCTGTGCCGGCGATGAGCGTGGCCGCGGTGGCGGTGTTGGTCCTGTTCGCCGACGGCGCTCCCATTCCGTATGGCATGGACCAACCGGCTGACCTGTATCACCACGGCGAATGGCTGGTCCCTTGGGACCAGTGGCGGCGTTTCGGCCTTCTCCCATACCTCGACTACAGCCCGTCGCATGGTCTGATCAACTATCTCGACGGGATGGCCAACGATGCTCTGTCGGATGGCACCCTGGCCGGCTTCTTTCAGGCGCGCCAGGTGGTCAGGACTGGTGTGATGATCGCCGCGGCCGCCGCGCTCTGCCGGTTCGCGGGTCCGCTGCCGGCACTGCTTGGGTTGCTCCTGTTCCCGGTCGCTGGTCGATACGCGATCCTGCTGCTGGTCGTGGCGGGCTTCTGTGTCCTGGCCCTGGCCAGCCGCAGCGCCCGACCCGTCTCCTGGCTTGTGCTCTGGACGGTCGTGGGCACGGTCCTGGTGTTTCTTGCGCCGGGGCAGGGCGCGATGTTCGTGCTCGCCTGGGCGCCGGTTGGCGCCTGGCAGATCTGGCGGGCGGTCGGTGCGGAGCCGCGGCGACTGGTGATGGCCGGAGGTGCGGTGGTCTTGGTCGTGTTGCTGGCTGTGCTGCCCGCGCGCGGCCCCGGCGACATCCTGTTCGCCAAGATTCGTTTCATCCTGGAGAACCGTCCGCTCTACACGGCCGTGCACGGGCTCGACTGGCGCTCAAGCCTCGAGTTCGACTGGTCGGTCAACCCGGTGTTTTTCGAGATCCTGCGCAATCTCTGGATCGTGGTCCTGGCAGGCCTTGCCGTGTTCGCCGTCGTGACGGCGTGGCGGATAGTGCGGTCGGGACAGGGGCCCTCCGTCACCCTGTGCTTCGCGGCCAGCTCCGCGCTTTTCCTGCTTCTGGTGATCCCGCACACGATCGGCAGGATCGATCCGGGCGGGGCGTCGAGACCTGGCGCGCTCTCGGCCTTCGCCTTGGCGCTGGTTTGCCTGCCCCTGCTGGCCCGCCTGGGGGTCTGGCAGCGCGGTGGCGGCATCCTCTTGCTCGCGGGGACGCTCGGTATGCTGGCGCCGACCTTCGATCACCGGCCGGGTCTCAACCCCGTGCTGGAGCTGCCTCAGACCGTCCGGGTCGTCACCGGGGATGAGCAGTTCGTGGACGGCCGCGCCATCGGTGTCCCCGCATTCGGCAGAACGATCGTGCCGACCTCCGTGGTCGACCGCATGGTCCTTCTCAATGCGCGTCTGGGGGAATGGCTGGGCGCGGACGAGACGTATCTCGATCTGACCAATGCCAATGCTGCGTATTTCTACAGCCGCCGGGCGGTACCGATCGAGAGCGGCGCGATCCTGACGCTTCCCGCGGTCGAGATGCAGCGCCGTTCCGTTGCCCGGCTGGCGGAAACACCACCCCCGGTCGTGCTGATCGGAGACCATGCGGGCCCGGCCGGAATGTTCACGCCGTCTTTACGCACGCCGCTCCTGTATCGATGGGTGATGGAGCAGATTGCCGCGGGCCGGTACGGCCTGGTCCGCGACGGTTCATTTCTGTTTGCTGTGGCGGTCGATCGTCTCCGCTCCCCGCCGCTTGGCGATGAGGAGATGCTCAATGCTTTGGACGCGATCTTCGCGCGGTCTGACCTCGGCCGGCTGCCGAGCACGTGGGGAGTATCCGCCGACGTCCTGTTACCTGAAGGGGGGGGTCGGGGGGTACTGGGCGGCCCTCAGACCCTGAATGGCGTAGCGGCGATCGGAGCGGACCGCTACCAGATCAGCGGTGCTGATCCGTATCTGCAGTTCGAGGTGCCGGACGATGCCCGAGACGCCGGTCTGCTTGCGTTCGACATCTCATGCGCCGATCGCGCCGTCGCCCTTCCGCAGCCCGTCAAACTGTACTATGCCACGCCCTCGGATCCGGTGCTGGACGAACGCAAGTCTCTCACGCTTGAGGTGGTGGCCGGACGGCAGATTGTGCCGTTGGACGCCTATCCCCGGATCCTGATCGACGGTGGGATTCGCCGAATGCGTATCGATTTCGAGCAGCCGCAGCGATGCCGCGAGATCAACCTGAGCGCGGTCGCCCTGTACGACCGTCCGTCCGGGCATGCTCTTCCAGGTCCGGATGGGGCGGAGCGGTGAGTCGGCGCGTCGCCGTGTTCTGCGTCAAACTGGCGGTCAGCCTGGCACTGCTCGCCTGGGCTTTCTCTCAGATCGATACCGACGGCGTGCTCACTGCACTGGCAGCCGTCGATCTCCGTTGGGTCATCGGCGCTCTGGCGGTCCTGCTCCTGCAGTACCCGCTGGGTGCTTATCGCTGGTATGTCATCCAAGCCGCGTTGGGGGCTGGCGTGAACTGGCGCGAAGTCCTTCGCATGCATCTGGTCGGCATCTTCTTCAATCAGGTGCTGCCGTCGGCCATCGGCGGGGACGCCGCCCGGGTCTGGATGATGAACCGACGCGCGGTCAGCTGGACCAAGGCCCTCAGTTCGGTGTTGCTCGATCGTGTCGCCTTTCTGGTCGTCTTGCTGGTGCTCCTGGGGGCAATGCTGCCTTTCATCCGGTCGTCGCTGGAGCACGGCGCGGTTCGGGGCTCACTGACAGCCTTGGTGCTGATCGGCAGCAGCAGCCTCATCATCGGTCTTCTCGTGGCTCCGCTCATCGCGCAGGGGCTTCGGAGGTTCCGCTGGACCCGCAGCCTCGCTCAGCTCGCCAGCGATTCGGTGATTCTGTGGCGCCGTGGCGGGCGAAGCCTGGCGATCTTCCTGGTCGGCATAGGGGTTCAGCTGAGCACATTCGTGTGCGTTTGGATGCTTGCCATGGCGGTTGGGGTGGAGATCCCGTTCGGTGCCGTTGTTGCGGTGATCCTGCCGGTTCAGCTTGCGTTGGCCGTGCCGATCTCGGTGGCTGGGTGGGGCGTCAGGGAGGGGGCGATGGTCTTCGGCCTGGGGCTCGCGGGGGTACCGAGCGAGTTAGGGCTGGTGATCTCGGTGCTCTGGGGTTTGCTGGCGCTGATCGGCGGCGTCGGATGCTGGTTGGCATGGTTCCGCGACCCGCGCGTGCGCGACGAGGCTCGGGGGCTGCGTGAGGCGTCGGACGGACAGACAGAGCGGGCGTTGTAGAACCTTGAACCTCCGGACCAAACAGCGCGTCGATCTCGCCATCGGGATCCTGCTGACGGCCCTGCTGAAGCCCATGGCCCGGCTGCTGGGCCGCGTCCTGCGCCGCGACCACGGCCTCGCGGTCAGGGGCGACATCACCGTTGTCAAACTGCACGGCGGCGGCAGCATCGTTCTGGCGCTGCCGGCGCTGCTCGCGCTGCGTCGCCGCTATCCGGACCGCCGGCTGACACTGGTCTGTACCGGCGCGACCCAGGGCTTTGCGGAGACACTCGGTGTGTTCGATGCCTTCGTTCGCATCGACGACCGCGACCTCCCGCGGCTGATCCGGAGCGGGCTGGCGGCACTTGCTGAAACCTGGCGCAAGGACACGATCATCGATCTGGAGGTTCACAGCAGATTGACGACCGTGTTCTCGTTGCTGACCTGCGCACGCAACCGGCTCTGCTTCTATGTGGAATCGGCATACTGGCGCAAAGGTCTGGCCACCCATCTGTTCTTCTTCAATCGAGCGGGCCCGGCGCCCCGGTTCTACGAACAGATCGCAATGGCGCTCGACGCGACGGTTCCAACATTGGCGGAGTGCCGGACCCACTTCCGACGGGTGAACAAGATCGAGGGTCGCGATGCCGCCCGCGGTCAGGCTGGGGGCCAGGCCGGGGGGCAGCGGATCGGTCTCGGCTGCTTCTGTTCCGACCTTGCCCTCGAGCGCATGTTCCGCGCCGAGGAGTGGGCTGAACTCCTGGCGAAGAGCGGACTGGACACGGGGACGGAGATCACGCTCTTCGGCGGTCCCGATGACCGGGAGAAGGCGGAGCTGTACCGCGACGCGATGGCCGCGGCGGTTCCGTCGGTTCAGATCCGCAATCTGGCGGGCGAACTGCCGTTGGACGCCAGCATCCGAGCCATTGCCGACATGGACCGGTTCTGGTCCATCGACACCGGCCTGCTTCACATCGCCCGCCTGATTGGGGTGCCGACGACCTCGTTCTGGGGACCCACCGACCCGGATACGCTGCTGCAGGAAATCGCGGGCGTCGACGAGGCGGTCCACTACAGCCGGTTGCCGTGTTCGCCCTGCGTCCATGTTGCAGACACGACGCCCTGCCGTGGCGAACGGCCCTGCATGGCCGCCCACCTGAGGCCGCTGACACCTGCGGAACGCAATCAGCCGTGGTTCGATGTTCCGTGATGTGGACCGCCGTTCAGGTGAGACGCGACCTGCGCCTGCCAGCGGAGCCGGGCGTTAGGGATTGGTTGGTAGTTCCCGATCTAATGTCCGCGTCCGCTACCTTGGGCAGGACCCGTTCGCACGACCCCCAACACCGACTGGAAAGCGAAGTATGAGCGCTGAACCATGCGCCGGCCCCGTCCGGATTGAAGACGTCCTCTCCGGTGCCGATCCCCGGGTGTTCGAGTTCCTGCACGCCTGGCGCGCGACCCGCACCGAAGGGCCTGTTCCGTTTCGCGCCCATTTCGACCCGCTCACGATCCCCGGCCTGTTGAAGTTTGTCTGGCTCTACCGGTTCGATCTGGACCGGGGTGATTTCGTCTGCCAACTGGCCGGCGAGGGCGTCAACGATGCCTGGGGGCAGGGCATCAAAGTCCGCACCCTGCGCGAGATCGTCGGGGGTGAGGATCATGCCATCGTGTCCGGCCGGTGGCGCGAGGTCGTCGGTCAGGAGTTGATCCATTATGGCAAGGCGCGGGAACGCCTGTCGAAGCAGCAGACGCGCCGAGCGGAGCGGATTCTGGCTCCGATGAAGTCGAAAGACGGCGTGGTCGACGTCATCCTCGGCATGAGCCTTTATCGGATTGGCCCGGTGGACCGCGAACGTCCGGCCCTGGTCCCGGAGGACATCATCCGGGTGCCCTGCGCGGAGCTCTGAGGCCCGAAAGCGGCGCGGCGCGTGCTCCAAGAGCATTGACCGGTTATCAAGACGCTCGGCCAGCGAATAAGGCATCTCAACGAGAAGATCGTTCAGCCGGAGTCGTTCGGACGCATTGCTGTTTCCGCATGTTCTTCGCATTCCATCGCTCGATAAAAATCGGTCAGGGTCTTGCCCGGCTCCGGCTTGAATCTCTCTCCCTCGCTCATGGCTTGGACACGGTCCACACGGAGCATACGGAAACCGGCGCGCAGCTCGCACCAGGTGGCAAGGGTCCACACCTTGCCCCAAAACAAGAGGCCGAGCGGGCGAACGGTGCGCTCGGTCGGCTCGCCCCCAGCATCGACATAGGCAAGCGTCAGGCGCCTGCGTTGCTCCACCGCGCGCTCGATCGCGTCGACGCGATCCCGCAGCTCCGGGGTCATTTCCCACGACATTGCATGGATCTCGACCGCGGCGGCCCTGGCCTTCTCCGCCTCCGGTAGAACCGCCGCGATCTTGATAAGCGCCTCTTCAGCCGCATGCGCCATCGCGGCACCGCCCCAGGCCTGGACCAGCCGCGCGCCGGCCACCAGCGACACGACTTCATCGCGCGTGAACATCAAAGGCGGCAGATCAAATCCGGCCCGCATCACATAGCCGACGCCGGCCTCGCCATCGATGGGGACGCCGCTGGCCTGCAAGTCAGCGATGTCGCGATAGATCGTGCGCTCCGACACCTCCAGCGTCTCGGCGAGCTTGCGAGCCGTCAGCAGCCGACCGCCCCGCAGATACTGGACGATTTGAAAGAGGCGGTCGGCGCGGCGCATGGGCACTACGGGGAAGAGGAGAACAGGCCGATCGAGTTGCCCTCGCTGTCGAGGCAATAGGCGAACTGGCCTGCCGGGATAGAGATTACTTCGGACACAACCTCTCCCCCTGCTTCCTTAACCCGGGCCATGGTCTCCTCGACGCTGTCCGGGACGGCCAGGTGGATCGTGGGCCCAGCGCCTCCTGCGGCCGGTTTGCTAGGATAGACATGACCGGCGACGCCTGTCTTGGGATCCTGGGTGGGAAAATCCGCCCATGGATTGGGACCGTCGGTCTGGCGGTTGAGCTTTGTCTGGAAAACCCTTTCGTAGAACGTGATCGCACGCTCTTAGTCAGCGGCCGGGATCTCTGACCAAACCGTGAAGTGCTGAGGGGTGAAGCTCATCGGACGTCTCCCTGGAAATGACAACGGAAGTGACAACGCCCGGACCCTATCGACCCTCTCCTGACACCATTCTGTCAGGAGAGGGCAACGCACCGTGTCGCCGTTCGCCGGCGTCTCCCGAAATCCGGCTGGCGATCTTTCCCAAGGGATCGATATGATCAAACCGACCACGCGACTGATGTCGAGCGGCGCGCAGTCTGACAGATTTTTACCGGAAAACGGCGTTTCTCGGACCCGTCGCAAACGCGGACCCGGCACTCCCAGAAATGACAGAACAGCTCAGCAGGAATATGACAGAAGATACATCAAGCGAGAATAGAAAGAAGAAAAAGTCAGAGATATTGGAGCCCTATTATTTTGATGGTCGCGTAAGTTTTGTTGAAAACAATCAAAAATTTAAAAATGGAGTCAGCGAGATTTTTGATTTCCTGTCGGATGGTAAAAATATGGAGCTCTCTTCGTTTGTTGGTGATGGCCTTGTTACATGGGGTCGAAACCTTTCGTTTCTCAGAGAGAAATTCTTCATCAATCTCCTGTCCGATAAGTCGGAGAGCATAACGAACAAAGGAATCATCTAGAGGACGTATCTGCTGGATTATTTTGCCCAGACTGCCAGCGGTGCGAAGGGTGATTTTTTGGAAGTCGGCTGTTACACCGGATACACGGCGTCTGTTATTTGCCGGCGCATCGACTTTGCCGCTCTCCGCAAGCGCTATCTGCTCTTTGATCTGTTCGAGTGGAAAGAGGGCGACACGCATCTGGATCTGGACGCGCTGCACGATCCCGGTCTTTTCGAGACCGTGAAGGCGAAGTTCTCAAACAATCCGGCGGTTTCGGTGGTCCGCGGCCGCGTCCCGGAGAGTTTCGACGGCGTGCTTCCCGAGCAGATCGCTTTCGCCCATATCGATATGAACAACGCCGACGCCGAGGCCGGCGCGGTGGCGCGAATTTATCCGCGGCTGTCACCGGGCGGTATGATCATTCTCGATGACTATGGCTGGTGGCGCCTATCGGACCAGAAGATCGCCGTGGACGCTGTCCTCGAGACCTTCGGCCAACGGGTCCTCGAACTCCCGACGGGGCAAGGCCTGCTGATCAAGCCCTACTGATCAAGCCGCAGGGCCGATAAATCTGCTCTAGGCGATCTTCCAGATCTGCTCGAAGAAGTCGGAATGCAGAGGATCCTCCCGTTCGACCACGAGGCTCCAATGAGGGCGCGCCGGGTAGTTGGACTTCTCGAAGCCATGAACGCCCTGCTTCGACTTATTGAGGAGCCATTGCTTCGTGTAGAAGTGGCCCTTGGCAAGCCGTTCAATGGCGGCGAAATAGGATTCCACCTCGGCCGGCGCGATCTCCATGAACGAGTTGATATTGACCGCAACGTCCACGTACCGGTCCGGCAGGCACCGGAGCTGATCGGGCGTCAGGAAGACGATGCGAGCCTGCTCGATCTCCCGGGCAACGGATTGAAAGTCGGAGAAATCACGCAGCGAGAATATCTTTGAATTGGGGAAGCGTGCCTTGAGATACTGTTCCGCCAAATAGATCATCGGGAAAATATCAACGATGATGTATTGGCTGGCTCCGCGTTGAAGGAAGACTTCCGCAAGGCGGCCATATCCGGCGCCGATCTCCAGAATTGTGCCGTTCGCTGATTTTCCGAGCCTTCCCTTAAGCAGGTTGTATTCCGTCGCGGAGCGCGCGAGATCCTGAGAAATCAGGCGTTGCCCTTGGCGGATCCGATAAGGATGCCCCAGCGGCGACTCTTCGAGGGAGCCCAGGATGTGGCATTCGTCTTCGAAGACGGCTCTTCGCCATATCAGGCTCGTGTAGAAGACGTAGAAACGAAAGTTGACCGCGTCTTGTTGACGGTCACCGAGTGCGATTGAGTGAGGGTCCTTGACTTGGAAGTTGATGAAGTTCAGGCCGTCCCGATCCATTGCTTCGGATTTATCTGCGTGGACGGACGTGTCGTGAACCTTCTGAACGAAGCGATTCAGTTTGATCAAGCTCTCCTGGTACATATTGGGCCATAAATTGCTCAGCTTGAGGGAGATCGTCCTATTGAAGGGTCGAGCTTGTTGCCTTGCATCAGTTTCGTGAGATCAGATTCAAACTGAAGCCAGTATTCACCTGACTGGTTAGTGTGCTTTTTGTCCTTAAGCGTCTGCAGCCGATCGTAATACATCTCGATCGGCTCAAAGCTGTCCCTTGCAGTCAGGGAGTCCCGCGGCTCCGAGCCCATATCGATATCGAGCCCGCTGTGATCGATCTGCGCCCCCGGATTCAATCTTCGGCTGGCGGCGTCCATCAGCATCATCGACGTCCAGTACAGCCTGAGCTGCAACTGCTGGGTCAGCGGGCTGTCGGGGTCAGTGCGGTGCGCTTCGCCAAACGCCGCGCGCAGTTCCCGTGCGATTGCCAGCGGTCGCTCCCGCGCGCGATGCAGGATGTCGCGCAGGCTCATGGCGGCAAAGCCGGGACGGGGGGATTCGATTGCCATCTTAGCGCTCACCGGATCGGCCGAAGTCTGCGGCGACCTGAGCCATCCGCTTGTAGGTGCTTTTGGATACACCCTTCGTGAAGATTGTCAGCACCTCGACGTTGGCGCTGTCGGGCTTCCCGGCCGGTCGAATCGCCGGAAGGGACTTGATCCAAGGCTGTTGCTGGTGCCGGCAGAGGGACTTGAACCCCCGACCCTCTGATTACAAATCAGATGCTCTACCAGCTGAGCTATACCGGCACTGCGCTTCCGATACGGCTGTCGGCTCCCAGCGTCAAGCGTGGCGGACTCACACCTTCTTATAGGGATGCTCCCGGACCCAGTGCTCGGCGATGTCGAGCCGCCGGGTGACCCAGATTTTCCCCTTCTCCTGAATATAGTCCAAGAGCCGGGCCAGCCCGGCCGCCCGAGAAGGATGGCCGATCAGCCGCAGGTGGAGACCGCAGGACATCATCCGCGGGCTCTCAGCCCCTTCCTCCCACAGCATGTCGATGGCGTCCCGCAGGAAGGCGAAATAGTCGTCACCGGTCGGGAAGTGGTTGCGGGCGAACTTGCTGTCGTTGGTGGTCAGGGAATAGGGCACGACCAGGTGCGGCGTGTCGGCGACGGTGGTCCAGTAGGGCAGTTCGTCGGCGTAGCTGTCGCTGTCGTAGAGGAAGCCGCCATGTTCGACCACCAGGCGCCGGGTGTGCACGCTCGGCCCGTGCCGGCAGTACCAGCCAAGCGGGCGCGCGCCGGTCGTGCGTTCGAGACTTTCGACCGCCCGGCGGATGTGGTCGCGTTCCTCGGCCTCGCTGAGCCGGAAATGGTCGACCCAGCGCCAGCCGTGGCAGCAGATGTCCCAGTCGCTCTCACGGATGGCGGCCGCCGCCTCGTCATTGCGTTCGAGCGCCAGAGCGCAGGCGTTCACGGTCAGCGGCATGCCGCGCTCGGTGAACAGCCGGTGCAGCCGCCAGAACCCGACCCGGGTGCCGTATTCGAACATCGACTCCGCCGCCAGATCCCGCGAGCCTGGCCCGTTGGGCGAATCCGGCGAGTCCGTCAGCCCGGCCTCCGAAAATCCGTCGCCGTCGGGAATCGAGTATTCCGAGCCTTCCTCGTAGTTCATGACGAAATTGATCGCCAGACGCGCGCCGTCCGGCCAGTTGGCATGGGGCGGGGTGCGGCCGTAGCCGGTGAAGTCCCGGGCGAGATGGGGCTGGGTGTTCAGGTCCACGGGCGTGTCGGTCATCGCCGGGGCGTCAGACGATCTTCGCTTCGGCGAGCTTGCGCTGCAGCTCCTTGAGGCGGGCGGCGCGCTCACCCTTCTGCTCGGCACCGCTGAGATAGCTCTCAAGGAAATCCGGCTTCTTCATGAGCTGCTGGGCGGCACTGCGGGCGCGATCAAGGTTGTCGCCTTCTATGAACGCGCCCTCGCGGCACAGCTCGATCACCCGACCCAGGCGCTCGGCGACGGACCCGCCGCCGTCGTTCAGCTTTTCCAGCAGCCGGGTGCTGTCGAGCAGGGCCGTCTGGGCCTGCTCGATCTGATTGGCCATGCGTTCGCGGGACCGTTCGGCGACCCGCGATCCCTGCATGGCCCGATGCAGGGACCCCAGGGTCTTGATCTGCTGGCGCACCGACAGGCCTTCGGGCAGAAGCTTGGTCTCGACATTCGGCTGGCCCATCAGGTCGGTGATATAGCCTTCCAGATACAGCTCCGCCGTCTCGCCGAAGATGTTCTTGTGGAGCTTGAGCGCCCGCATCACCCGTTCGCCGACGCTCTTCGAGCCCTGCATCAGCATGTCGATCGTCTGATCCGACAGCGAGCGCGAGAGGCGGCGCTCGAGCGCCTGCTGGGTGGCGTCACCGCCGACCAGCTCGCCGTCGACGGTCAGAGCCTCGCGCAGCTCGACGACAAACGCGATCTCGTCCGCCAGCATCTTGCGGGTCATCTTGTCCGGCCCACCGACGATGCGCACGATATGGGCCGCCAGCACCTGGCGGGTCTCGCGCATCGAGGCCTTGAAGAGCGCCATGAAGAGCGGCTTGCCGAGGGGCGCCTTGGGCGGCGCGTCGGGCGGAGACGCGGTCTCGTTGACCAGTCCCAACAGGCTGATGATGGCATCGCCGGCGGTCTCGAATTCACCGAACGTTGCCGTCATCGCCTCCGGGGTGCGCAGCAGTTCCGCCAGCAGCTTGTCGACGCAGCCCTGGGGGACCGGTCCGGAAGCGGCGGCCGCGAAATCCAGAACGGCGGCGATTTTCTCCTGCCATTCCTTCTTGTCTCGCAGACCCAGCGCCATAGACGCATAGGCTCGGAATTCGAACGCCTCATCCTCTTCATCGACCTTCTGGGTCAGGAGGCTGGCGGCCGTCTCCTTGGTCATCGGCTCGGGCGACAGGTCTTCGAGCCTGGCCGCGGTCGACTTCTGGGCGGCGTCCGCGATGTCCCAGAGCCGACGAATGCGCTCGCTGACCGGGACGCTCATGCCCCGGACCTGCCAGCTCGCGGTTTTCTGGACCGCCTGCATCGCGCTGGTGCCGGCGTTCATCATGTCGCGCTGGTGGTCGGCGCTGTGCAGGATCTCCAGGACGGTGAGCTTGCGCGGCAACAGGTAGGCCGAGGCCGCACGCGCGAAGACCTCCCGGGCGTCGGCGCCGAACAGATCCTCCGGCTCCTCGCACACGGCAGACTTTGCGAGCTCCATGTCGTCACGTGGGATGAACGTCATTGCCTCTCTGTCCCCCGCTCGGCGACCATGCTCAATAGGGAGCAACATTGCCGCAGAATTCTTACTTTAGCTTTTAACCCAGAGATTGGGGCTAGTCGACGGGGGCCAGTCTTGCCAGTGCGGCCTGGTGCAGCGCGATCGCGGCGGCGCCGGAAACGTTGAGAGAGCGGATCGGAGGGCGGGTCGGAAGGTGGGCGAGCAGGTCGCAGGTCTCGCGGGTCAGCCGCCGCAGGCCATCGCCTTCCGCCCCGAAGACCAGGGCCGTGCGGTCCTGCATGTCGATCTGGTGGAGCGGACGTGCGCCTTCCTCTGCCAGTCCGATGCACCAGAACCCCGCCTCCTGCAGCGTGCGGAGCGCGCGGGCCAGGTTGGTGACCCGGACCAGCGGCAGGACGTCGAGCGCTCCGGATGCCGCCTTGGCTACCGTGGCGCCGGCCTGCGGCGAATGCCGATCCTGGAGAATGACGGCTTCGGCGCCGAATGCGGCGGCCGACCGCATCACCGCGCCGATGTTGTGCGGATCGGTAACCTGATCGAGCACAACCATAACGGCCCGGTCTCCGACCTCGGCGATGGCCTGCTCGAGCGATATCTCGGCCAGCGGGTCGACCATCGCGGCCACGCCCTGGTGGACCGCATCGACACCGAGGAGGCTGTCCAGATCGGCCTTCTCGACGACGCGGGGGGCTGGCAGTGTCGACCGGCGTGCGGGCGGCAAAGCGGCGAGGCGATCGCCAAGCTCCGCCGACTGGCCTTCGAGGCACATCAGGTCCCGCACGCTGCGGCGCGGGTTGGCGAGTGCGGCGCCGACGGCGTGCCAGCCGAAAAGGACATTGGACGGCGGTGCCGTGGGGGCGCTGTCGGGCCGCGAGTCCCGGGCGTGCCGGGCCGGGCGCGCGGGCGGACGCAGCGCCGGGGAAGACGGATGCGACGGCCGTTTGCGGCCCGGTTTTCGTTTCACCATGGTTGTGGTACCTTCGCATCATCACACAGTCCCTCCCGCGCGGTTTGCCGCCGCGGTCGAAATGGGGCGTGTTCGTCGTTGACAAACCGACGCGAATTACCATAGTTCGCACTCCCTCTGGAACGGGCTCGTTCGCGCGAGGTCGTGGACCGATCCAAGGTGGGGTGGCCGAGTGGTTAAAGGCAGCAGACTGTAAATCTGCCCGCGTACGCGTACGTAGGTTCGAATCCTACCCCCACCACCACTTCTTACGATCGGGACCGACCGCTGATAAAGCGTCCCTGACAGAGACCGAATAGGGATCTCGGCATCCGACGCGATGCCTTAACGCTGTAGCCGACGGGATGTGACGAGACATGGCCAAGGAGAAGTTTGAGCGCACTAAGCCGCACTGCAACATCGGGACGATTGGTCATGTTGACCACGGCAAGACGACGTTGACGGCTGCGATCACGAAGGTGCTTGCGGAGTCTGGCGGTGCGACGTTCATGGCGTACGACGCAATCGACAAGGCGCCTGAAGAGAAGGCGCGCGGGATTACGATTTCGACGGCGCACGTTGAGTACGAGACCACGAACCGTCACTACGCGCACGTGGACTGCCCTGGTCACGCTGACTACGTGAAGAACATGATCACGGGTGCGGCGCAGATGGACGGGGCGATCCTTGTCGTGTCCGCGGCGGACGGTCCGATGCCGCAGACGCGCGAGCACATTCTTCTGGCGCGCCAGGTTGGCGTTCCGGCACTTGTCGTGTTCATGAACAAGGTCGACCAGGTCGACGACGAGGAGCTGCTTGAGCTTGTTGAGCTTGAGATCCGCGAGCTTCTGTCGTCGTACGACTTCCCGGGCGACGACATTCCGATCGTGAAGGGCTCCGCGCTTGCGGCGATGGAGGACTCGAACGACGAGATCGGCAAGAACGCGGTTCTGGCGCTGATGGCTGAGGTTGATCAGTACATTCCGACGCCTGAGCGTCCGAAGGACCAGCCTTTCCTGATGCCGATCGAGGACGTGTTCTCGATCTCGGGCCGCGGGACGGTTGTGACGGGTCGTGTTGAGCGTGGTGTCGTGAAGGTCGGCGAGGAGATCGAGATCGTCGGCATCAAGGAGACGACGAAGACGACGTGCACGGGCGTTGAGATGTTCCGCAAGCTTCTGGATCAGGGCGAGGCGGGCGACAACGTTGGTGTTCTGCTTCGCGGCACGAAGCGTGAGGACGTTGAGCGGGGTCAGGTTCTGGCGAAGCCGGGTTCGATCACGCCGCACACGAAGTTCAAGGCGGAAGCGTACATTCTGACGAAGGAGGAGGGCGGTCGTCACACGCCGTTCTTCACGAACTACCGCCCGCAGTTCTACTTCCGCACGACGGACGTGACGGGGATGGTGTCGCTTCCGGAAGGCACCGAGATGGTGATGCCGGGCGACAACATCGCGATGGATGTCGAGCTGATCGCGCCGATCGCCATGGATGAGGGCCTGCGCTTCGCGATCCGCGAAGGTGGCCGCACCGTCGGCGCCGGCGTCGTCTCCAAGATCATCGAGTAAGGCGGAGGCGAAAACGAAAACGCGCCCGGGGTGCCGTCGGGCGTGAGGTTAGGAGTGTAGCTCAATTGGTAGAGCACCGGTCTCCAAAACCGGTTGTTGGGGGTTCGAGTCCCTCCACTCCTGCCAACGATTGGGGATCTAAACACGGGGGCGCTGTCGGAAGTTCCGGCGGGCGCCGTCCATGTTCTGGTGTTTGTAAGCTGAGCGGATGACCGCGAGAGCGGAAATCGGCGGACGGGAAAGAGAATGGCCAAGGTAAGTCCCGCCCAATTCGTGCGTCAGGTGCGGCAGGAAGTGTCGCGGGTGACGTGGGCGACCCGGAAGGAGACGGCGGTGGCTACCCTGATGGTGTTCATCATGGTGTTCCTGGCGGCGATCTTCTTCTTCGTCGTGGATCAGATCCTGTCCTGGGGCGTTCAGTTGATCCTCGGGCTCGGAGGCTGATATGGCGCAGCGTTGGTACGTCGTGCACGCCTATTCCGGCTTCGAGAAGAAGGTCGCCCAGGCGATCCTGGAACAGGCCGCGACCCAGGGTCTGGACGACCTGATCACCGAGGTCATGGTGCCGACCGAAGAAGTGATCGAAATGCGGCGCGGATCGAAGGTCAGCACCGAGCGCAAATTCTTCCCGGGCTATCTGCTCGTGAAGATGGAGCTGACCGACGAGACCTGGCACATGGTCCAGAACCAGCCGAAGGTGACTGGCTTCGTTGGCGGCAAGAGCCGCCCCATGCCGATCACCAACGCCGAGGCGGAGCGGCTGATCAAGCAGGTTTCGGAAGGCGTCGACCGGCCGAAGCCGTCGATCACCTTCGAGATCGGCGAGCAGGTGCGCGTCGCCGACGGCCCGTTCGCGACCTTCAACGGTCTGGTCGAGGACGTGGACGAGGAGAAGGCGCGTTTGAAAGTTGCGGTGTCGATCTTCGGACGCTCGACGCCGGTCGATCTGGATTTCACCCAGGTCGAGAAGATTTGAATTTGTCCGGGGGTGACGCCATCTGTAGGCGTTGGCCCATTCATCAATCCTCCTGTGGGAGGTGTCCGCGAAGTCCTGCGGACGCCGCACCACGGGTCGCGTAAAGGAAGGCAGTAATGGCTAAGAAGATCGTCGGCTATATCAAGCTGGAGATCCCGGCCGGGGCGGCGAACCCGTCGCCCCCGGTGGGCCCGGCACTCGGTCAACGCGGACTCAACATCATGGAGTTCTGCAAGGCGTTCAACGCCGCGACCGAGAAGATGGAAAAGGGTATGCCGGTCCCGGTGGTGATCACCGCCTATGGCGACCGCACCTTTTCCTTCATCACCAAGACGTCCCCGGTGTCGTATTTCCTGAAGAAGGCTTCGAAACTTCCGAAGGGCGCGCAGACCCCGGGGCGCGGCACGGTCGGCAAGGTCACGATCGACCAGGTTCGCGAAATCGCCGAGGCCAAGATGCCCGACCTGAACGCGGTCGACATGGACGGCGCGGTTCAGATGATCAAAGGGTCTGCCCGGTCCATGGGCATCGAAGTGGTGGAGTGAGGCGATCATGGCAAAGACAGGAAAGCGCCTGCGCGGCGCATACGGCTCGGTTGACCGCACCGCGCTCTACGCGATGCCGGAAGCCATCAAACTGATCAAGGACGCGTCCAGCGCCAAGTTCGACGAGACTGTCGAGATCTCGATGAATCTGGGCGTCGATCCGCGGCACTCCGACCAGATGGTGCGTGGCATGGTTTCGCTGCCGCACGGAACCGGCAAGTCGGTTCGGGTCGCCGTGTTCGCCAAAGACGCCAAGGCCGATGAGGCCCGTGAGGCGGGTGCCGAGGTTGTTGGCGCCGAGGATCTGATGGAAGAGATCCAGGGGGGCCGCTCGGACTTTGACCGGGTCATCGCAACCCCGGACATGATGGCGGTGGTGGGCCGGCTCGGTAAGATCCTCGGTCCCCGGGGGCTGATGCCGAACCCGAAGCTCGGCACCGTGACGCCGAACGTGGGTGAGGCGGTGCAGGCCGCCAAGGCGGGTCAGGTCGAGTTCCGTGTCGAGAAGGCCGGGATCGTCCACGCCGGCATCGGCAAGGCGAGCTTTTCCGAAGACCAGCTGGTCGAGAACGCGACCGCCTTTGTTGACGCGATCCAGAAGGCCAAACCTTCCGGCGCGAAGGGCAGCTACATCAAGCGGGTGTCGATCAGCTCGACCATGGGGCCGGGCATCAAGGTCGACACGTCGGCACTTGGGACCGCCTCGGCAGCCTGAGCGGCCGAGAACGGTTAACTGAATCGCCGCGCCCTCTCGGGGGCGGGGTGCCAGGGTCGGGGGTTCATCCCGACCCGACCTGTCCAAGACTACGGGCGGCCCTGGGCATACCGATCAGGGCCTTAAACTCCGCCCGTACAGACGGGAGCGCCAATCGGTTCCGGCATTGCCGGCTCGGTTGGACTTCTGGGACAGGCGAACAAAGGTGGGCCGCGTACGTTGCCCGCCTTCGTGCAACCGGACCGACGGTGTCGGTCCAGACGCGGAGATGAGAGGTGAATCGAACCGAAAAGGCCGAACTGGTCGACTCTCTTCGTCAGACATTCGAGGGCTCCGAAGTCGTCGTCATCACCCACCAGACGGGGTTGACGGTGACCGAGGTCGAAGGCTTGCGCTCGAAGGTCCGCGAAGCAGGGGCCGGCTACAAGGTCACGAAAAATCGGCTCGCCCGTCTTGCTCTGCAGGGCACGCGCTACGAAGGCCTGACCGACATGTTCACCGGTCCGACGTCCGTCACGACGTCGGATGACCCGGTGGCTGCCGCGAAGGTCATCGTCGAGTTCGCCAACTCGAATGACAAGGTCACCATCATCGGTGGTGGCATGGGCGAACGACAGCTCGGAGTCGACGAGATCAAGGCTTTGGCCAAGACCCCGCCGATCGAAGAGACGCGTGCCAAGCTCGTGGGTCTGCTGCAGACCCCGGCCTCGCGCCTGGTGGGAGTGCTGACCGCACCCGCCGGTGGTGTGGCTCGGGTGCTGGCGGCCCGTGGCGAGCAGTCGGAGTGAGAGCGGACGACCCGCTCTGTCATAGGAAGATCCAACCTGGAGTGAATGGAAATGGCTGATCTTGAAAAGCTCGTTGATGAGCTGTCCAACCTGACGGTCCTCGAGGCCGCCGAACTGTCCAAGCTTCTCGAAGAGAAGTGGGGCGTCTCGGCCGCCGCGCCGGTCGCCATGGCGGTGCCGGCTGGCGCCGGCGGTGACGCCGGCGGCGCGGCCGCGGAAGAGAAGACCGAATTCGACGTGGTCCTTGCCGCCGCCGGCGACAAGAAGATTAACGTTATTAAGGAGGTCCGTGCGATCACCGGTCTTGGCCTGAAGGAAGCCAAGGACCTGGTCGAAGGCGCTCCGAAGCCGGTCAAGGAAGGCGCGTCCAAGGACGAGGCCGAAGAACTGAAGAAGAAGCTGGAAGAGGCTGGCGCCACCGTCGAACTCAAGTGAGTTCGCACGCTTCCAGTGTTTGAGGATGAGGTCGGGAGCGGCGCGAGGTATCGCGTCCGCTCCTGACCCGTTCCTCGGTTCCGGACGGGATCGGTGCTCGGCACACCGGCTCCGCCCCGAACCGAGGACACGCCTGGATCCCGGTCAGAGCCGGGGCTGGGCGTCGTCGTTGTTTCGCCTGACGGGTCGCCGGAGACCTGTCGGGTCACTTGCGAGGTCGACGAGGTCGCAACATGGCAGTTTCCGCAGTCGGGTCCTTCACCGGTCGTAAGCGTGTTCGCCGCAGCTTCGGGCGCCTTCCCGAAGTCGCGCCGATGCCGAACCTGATCGAGGTTCAGAAGAGCTCCTACGACGCCTTCCTTCAGATGGGCGTCCTGGCCGAGAGCCGGGGCGATGTCGGTCTGCAGGAAGTCTTCAAGTCGGTGTTCCCGATCCAGGATTTCTCGGAGCGTGCGATGCTCGAGTTCGTCCGCTACGAGCTCGAGGAGCCGAAATACGATGTCGAGGAATGCCAGCAGCGGGGCCTCACCTACGCCGCCCCGCTGAAGGTGACCCTGCGTCTCGTGGTCTGGGATGTGGATGAGGAAACCGGTTCCAAGTCCATCAAGGACATCAAGGAGCAGGACGTCTACATGGGCGACATGCCGCTGATGACTGCGAACGGGACGTTCGTGATCAACGGCACCGAGCGCGTGATCGTCAGCCAAATGCACCGCTCGCCGGGCGTGTTCTTCGACCACGACAAGGGCAAGACCCACAGTTCCGGCAAGTACCTGTTCGCTGCCCGGGTGATCCCCTACCGCGGGTCCTGGCTCGACTTCGAGTTCGACGCCAAGGACATCGTCTACGTGCGCATCGACCGCCGGCGCAAGCTGCCGGCGACGACGCTGCTTCTGGCGCTGCTGTCGGATGCGAGCCAGCAGTACATTCGCGACTGCCATGCCAATGGCGAAGACGTCCAGCGCGACCGGGTTGTCGGCATGAGCGCCGAGGACATTCTCGCGACCTTCTATGCCAGCGTCACCTATACCCGTGAGGGCGACGGCTGGCGCCTGCCGTTCGACGCCGAACGGATGCGCGGCGCCAAGCTGAGCGACGACCTGGTCGACGCCGATACCGGCGAGGTGGTGGCCAAGGCCGGCGACAAGATCACGCCGCGCACGGCGCGCAAGCTGACCGAGGGCGGCCTCAAGGACATGTTCGTCACCGACGAGCAGCTGATCGGCAACTATGTCGGGGCGGATCTGATCGACGAGAAGACCGGTCTCGTCCACTGCGACGCCGGCGAGGAGGTTTCCGAGGAACTGCTCGCGACCCTGCGTGATGTCGGCGTGGTGGAGCTGCCGATCCTGGCGATCGACCACATGAATGTCGGCGCCTACATGCGGAACACCCTCGCACTCGACAAGAACGCGACCCGCGAGGAAGCGCTGATCGACATCTACCGGGTCATGCGCCCGGGCGAGCCGCCGACCCTGGAGACAGCGGAAGCACTGTTCGACGGGCTGTTCTTCGACTCCGAGCGCTACGACCTGTCCGCCGTCGGCCGGGTCAAGATGAACGCCCGGCTCGGTCTCGAGACCGACGACCAGCTTCGTGTGCTGCGCAAGGAAGACATCCTGGCGATCCTCAAGGTGCTGGTGGATCTGAAGGACGGCCAGGGCGAGATCGACGACATCGACCATCTCGGCAACCGTCGGGTGCGTTCGGTCGGCGAACTCATGGAGAACCAGTATCGGGTCGGCTTGCTGCGCATGGAGCGGGCGATCCGTGAGCGCATGAGTTCGGTCGATATCGACACGGTCATGCCGCACGATCTGATCAACGCCAAGCCGGCCGCCGCGGCGGTGCGGGAGTTCTTCGGTTCATCGCAGCTGTCGCAGTTCATGGACCAGACCAACCCGCTGTCGGAAATCACCCACAAGCGTCGGCTGTCGGCGCTCGGTCCGGGTGGTCTGACCCGCGAGCGCGCGGGCTTCGAAGTGCGCGACGTGCACCCGACCCACTACGGCCGGATCTGCCCGATCGAAACGCCGGAAGGCCCGAACATCGGCCTGATCAACTCGCTGGCAACCTACGCCCGGGTCAATCAGTACGGCTTCATCGAAACACCGTACCGCCGGGTGACCGACGGCACGGTCACCGACGAGGTGCGCTACATCTCCGCCATGGAGGAGGGCCGCTACACCATCGCCCAGGCCAATGCGCCGATCGGCAGCGAAGGAAAGTTCATGGAAGAGCTGGTTCCGGTCCGTCGGCGCGGCGATATCGGCCTGGCGCGGCCGGAAGATATCGACATGCTCGATGTCTCGCCGAAGCAGCTGGTGTCGGTGGCTGCGGCGCTGATTCCGTTTCTCGAGAACGATGACGCCAACCGTGCCCTCATGGGCTCGAACATGCAGCGTCAGGCGGTTCCGCTGATCCAGGCCGAGGCTCCGTTCGTGGGCACCGGCATGGAAGGGACCGTTGCCCGCGACAGCGGCGTGGCGATCGGCGCCCGGCGCTCCGGGGTGGTCGACCAGGTCGACGCCCAGCGTATCGTCGTCCGGGCGAGCGAGGACCTCGAGGGCACGGCGTCGAACGTCGACATCTATCGGCTGCTGAAGTTCCAGCGTTCCAACCAGAACACCTGTATCACGCAGCGCCCGCTGGTGGCGGTCGGTGACGTGGTCTCCAAGGGCGACATCATCGCCGACGGCCCGTCGACCGAGCTCGGTGAACTGGCGCTGGGGCGCAACGTGCTCGTCGCGTTCATGCCCTGGAACGGCTACAACTTCGAGGACTCGATCCTGATCTCTGAACGCATCGTCCGTGACGACGTGTTCACCTCGATCCACATCGAGGAATTCGAGATCATGGCCCGCGACACCAAGCTGGGTCAGGAGGAGATCACCCGCGACATTCCGAACGTCGGTGAAGAGGCCCTGAAGAACCTCGACGAGGCCGGCATCGTCTATGTCGGTGCGGAGGTCAATCCGAGTGACATCCTGGTCGGCAAGGTGACGCCGAAGGGCGAGTCACCGATGACGCCGGAAGAGAAGCTGCTGCGGGCGATCTTCGGTGAGAAGGCCTCCGACGTGCGCGACACCTCGCTGAAGGTGCCGCCGGGCGTGACCGGCACGGTCGTCGAAGTGCGGGTGTTCTCGCGCCGCGGCGTCGACAAGGACGAACGCAGCCAGGCGATCGAGCGGGCGGAGATCGAGCGGCTGGCCAAGGACCGCGACGACGAACGCGCGATCCTGGAGCGTGGCTTCTTCGACCGGCTCAAGGAACTGCTGATCGGCAAGAAGGCCACGGCGGGGCCGAAGGGCTTCAAGGCCGGCCAGGCCCTGACGGAAGAGGTCTTCGCCCAGTACACGACCGGCCAGTGGCGTCAGTTCGTCGTCGATGACGACAAACTGATGGACTATGTCGAGGGGCTGAAAGAGCACTTCGACAAGTCGATCGACCAGCTCAAGGACCGGTTCGACAACAAGGTCGATAAGCTGCAGCGCGGCGACGAACTGCCGCCGGGCGTCATGAAGATGGTCAAGGTCTTCGTCGCCGTGAAGCGCAAGCTGCAGCCGGGCGACAAGATGGCGGGCCGTCACGGCAACAAGGGCGTGATCTCCAAGATCAACCCGATCGAGGACATGCCCTATCTCGACGACGGGACCGCGGTCGACATCGTTCTGAACCCGCTCGGCGTGCCGTCACGCATGAACGTCGGTCAGATTCTCGAGACCCATCTGGGGTGGGCGGCCGCCGGACTTGGCCGTCAGATCCGCGAGATGCTCGAGAACATGGGCAAGGATGCCAAAGCCAAGGATCTGCGCTCCAAGCTGTCCGACATCTATCCGCAGGACGAGTTCGCCCAGCGGATTGAGCCGCTGAACGACAGTGAAGTCGTTGAAATGTCGCGGAATTTGACCCGCGGTGTTCCGATGGCGACGCCGGTGTTCGATGGTGCGCGTGAAGAGGACATCGTCGGGATGCTGGAGCGGGCCGGGCTCGAATCCAGCGGCCAGGTCGACCTGTGGGACGGCCGGACCGGCGAGATGTTCGACCGACAGGTGACAGTGGGCTACATTTACATGCTTAAGCTGCACCACCTGGTGGACGACAAGATCCATGCGCGTTCGATCGGCCCGTACAGCCTGGTCACCCAGCAGCCGCTTGGTGGTAAGGCGCAGTTCGGCGGTCAGCGGTTCGGTGAGATGGAGGTCTGGGCGCTCGAAGCTTACGGCGCCGCCTATACCTTGCAGGAGATGCTCACGGTGAAGTCCGACGACGTGTCTGGGCGGACCAAGGTCTACGAAGCGATCGTCCGGGGTGACGACAACTTCGAGGCCGGTATCCCGGAATCCTTCAACGTTCTGGTGAAGGAACTGCGGTCGCTCGGGCTGAACGTCGAGCTGAACCAGGAGGAGTACTGACACCCGGCCGGCCGCGATCGCGGCCTATCGGGTGTAGTCGCCGGTTCGAAGAGCCGGCAGAGGTCCCGGGGACGCCCGGGTTCGCAACAGCGCCAGTGGCGCGAGGAGTGCTTCGATGAACGAGTTGGTGAACATCTTCGGTCAGCCGAGCGGCCCGCAAAGTTTCGACAACATCCAGATCGCCATCGCGAGTCCGGATCGGATCAAGTCGTGGTCGTTCGGTGAGATCAAGAAACCGGAGACCATCAACTACCGGACCTTCAAGCCGGAGCGCGACGGCCTGTTCTGCGCCCGGATCTTCGGCCCGATCAAGGACTACGAGTGCCTGTGCGGCAAGTACAAGCGCATGAAGTATCGCGGCATCATCTGCGAGAAGTGCGGTGTCGAAGTCACGCTCTCGAAGGTCCGCCGCGAGCGCATGGGCCACATCGATCTGGCCTCGCCGGTGGCGCATATCTGGTTCCTGAAGTCGCTGCCGAGCCGGATCGGTCTGCTGCTCGACATGACGCTCAAGGACCTGGAGCGGGTCCTGTACTTCGAGAACTTCGTGGTGACCGACCCGATGCTCTCGGCGCTCAAGAGCAAGCAGCTGTTGAGCGAGGAAGAGTTTTACGACGCCCAGGACGAGTACGGCGAGGACGCGTTCGTCGCCCAGATCGGCGCCGAGGCGATCAAGACCATGCTGTCAAAGCTCGATCTCGAGATCGAGAAGGACAAGGTCGCCGAAGAACTGCGCGAGACCGGCTCGGAAGCCAAGCGCAAGAAGCTGGTCAAGCGCCTGAAGATCATCGAGGCGTTCCTCGACTCCGGTTCGCGTCCGGAGTGGATGATCCTGGACGTGGTGCCGGTCATTCCGCCGGAATTGCGCCCGCTGGTGCCGCTTGACGGCGGCCGGTTCGCAACCTCGGACCTGAACGATCTCTATCGCCGGGTGATCAACCGGAACAACCGCCTGAAGCGGCTGATCGAGCTGCGCGCACCGGACATCATCGTGCGCAACGAGAAGCGGATGCTGCAGGAGGCGGTCGACGCCCTGTTCGACAACGGCCGTCGCGGCCGGGTCATCACCGGCGCCAACAAGCGTCCGCTGAAGTCGTTGAGCGACATGCTCAAGGGCAAGCAGGGCCGGTTCCGCCAGAACCTGCTCGGCAAGCGCGTCGACTATTCCGGCCGGTCGGTGATCGTCGTCGGTCCGGAACTGAAGCTGCACCAGTGCGGCCTGCCGAAGAAGATGGCGCTCGAGCTGTTCAAGCCGTTCATCTACTCCAAGCTTGAGCTGTACGGCATGGCGAGCACCATCAAGGCCGCCAAGCGGATGGTCGAGAAGGAACGTCCGGAAGTCTGGGACATCCTGGAGGAGGTGATCCGCGAGCACCCGGTCATGCTGAACCGCGCGCCGACGCTGCACCGCCTTGGCATTCAGGCGTTCGAGCCGGTTCTGATCGAGGGCAAGGCGATCCAGCTGCACCCGCTGGTCTGCACGGCCTTCAATGCCGACTTCGACGGCGACCAGATGGCGGTCCACGTACCGCTGTCGCTGGAAGCCCAGCTCGAAGCGCGCGTGCTGATGATGTCGACCAACAACATCCTCAGCCCGGCGAACGGCAAGCCGATCATCGTGCCGAGTCAGGACATCATTCTGGGTCTCTACTACCTGAGCCTGGAGCGGGACGGCCAGCAGGGCGAAGGCATGGCGTTCGCCGATCCGGCCGAGGTCGAGCACGCCCTCGATTCCGGCTCCGTGACCCTGCACACCAAGGTGCAGGCGCGGGTGACGACCTATGACGAGAACGGCGAGAAGGTCACCAAGCGGGTCGAGACCACGTCGGGCCGCCTGAAGATCTCGCATCTGCTGCCCGACAACCCGAAGCTGCGGTTCGAGCAGATCAACCGGCTGATGACGAAGAAGGAAGTCTCCAACGTCATCGACCTGGTCTACCGGCACTGCGGCCAGAAGGAGACGGTGATCTTCGCCGACCGCCTGATGGCGCTCGGGTTCGGACAGGCCTGCCGGGCCGGTATCTCGTTCGGCAAGGACGATCTGGTCATCCCGGTCGCCAAGCAGGGTCTGGTCGACGAGGCCAACGAGCAGGTCAAGCAGTTCGAGCAGCAGTACCTCGACGGCCTGATCACCCAGGGTGAGAAGTACAACAAGGTGATCGACGTCTGGTCACGCTGCACCGACGTGGTCGCCGAAGAGATGATGGCGGTGATCTCTAAGGATGATCCCGAGAAGCAGGTCAATTCGGTCTGGATGATGGCGCATTCCGGTGCGCGTGGTTCGGCCGCCCAGATCAAGCAGCTCGCAGGCATGCGCGGTCTGATGGCCAAACCGTCGGGCGAGATCATCGAGACGCCGATCATCTCGAACTTCAAGGAAGGCCTGACCGTGCTCGAGTACTTCAACTCGACCCACGGTGCCCGTAAGGGTCTGGCCGACACCGCCTTGAAGACGGCGAACTCCGGGTACCTGACCCGTCGTCTGGTCGACGTCGCCCAGGATTGCATCATCACCGAGGTCGATTGCGGCACCGAACGCGGCCTGACCGCACGGGCGGTGATTGACGGCGGTGAGGTCATCGAGCCGCTCGGTGACCGGATCCTGGGCCGGACCGCGCTTGAGGACGTGCTGGATCCCCTGCAGGGCAACGTGCTGGTGAAGGCCGGCGAGATAATCGACGAGGCCATGGTCGAAGCCATCGATCGGGCCGGCATCGACTCGGTGATGATCCGTTCGGTCCTGACCTGCGAAACCCAGCCGGGTGTATGCGGCGCCTGCTACGGTCGCGACCTGGCCCGCGGAACACCGGTCAACATCGGCGAGGCGGTCGGCGTGATCGCCGCCCAGTCGATCGGCGAGCCGGGAACCCAGCTGACGATGCGGACCTTCCACATCGGCGGTGCCGCCCAGCGTGGCGCCGAGCAGTCGTCGGTCGAGGCGTCCATCGGTGCTGAGGTGAAGATCCACAACCGCAACGTCGTCAACAACTCCGACGGCGTGCCGGTGGTGATGAGCCGCAACACCGAAGTGGTGCTGGCCGATGAGCAGGGCCGTGAGCGCGCGCGCCACCGCATTCCCTACGGCGCCAAGCTGCTGGTCGATGACGGCGATACGGTGGAGCCCGGCCAGAAGCTGGCCGAGTGGGATCCGTACACCATTCCGATCCTCACGGAGAAGGAGGGTATCGCCCACTACGTCGACCTGGTCGATGGCATCTCCATGCGCGAGGTCACCGACGAGGCGACGGGTATCGCGTCCCGCGTGGTGGTCGACTGGAAGCAGCAGCCGCGCGGCAATGACCTCAAGCCGAGAATCACGTTGCGCGACGAGGACGGCGAAGTCGTCCAGCTCGCGAATGGTCTTGAGGCCCGCTACTTCATGTCGGTCGACGCCATTCTGTCGGTCGAGAACGGGGCGGCGGTGAAGGCGGGCGACGTGCTGGCGCGTATTCCGCGCGAGTCGTCGAAGACCCGTGACATCACCGGTGGTCTGCCGCGGGTGGCGGAGCTGTTCGAGGCCCGCCGGCCGAAGGACTTCGCGATCATCTCCGAAGGCGAAGGCCGGGTGGAGTTCGGCAAGGACTACAAGACCAAGCGCCGGGTGATCGTGCGTCCGGTCGACGGCGACGGCGATCCGGTCGAGTACATGATCCCGAAGGGCAAACACCTGGCGGTGCATGAAGGCGACTTCGTCCAGAAGGGCGACATGCTCCTGGACGGCGCCCGGGTGCCGCATGACATCCTGGACATCATGGGTGTCGAGGCGCTGGCGGACTACCTGATCAATGAGATCCAGGAGGTCTATCGACTGCAGGGCGTGAAGATCAACGACAAGCACATTGAAGTGATCGTTCGCCAGATGCTGCAGAAGGTCGAGGTCATGGACGCCGGTGAGACCACGCTGCTGGTCGGCGAAACGGTCGACCGGGACGAGTTCGACGACGCCAACAACCGGGCGTTGGCGGACAACCGGCAGCCGGCCCAGGCCAAGCCGGTGCTGCAGGGCATCACCAAAGCATCGCTGCAGACGAAGTCGTTCATCTCGGCGGCCTCGTTCCAGGAGACGACGCGGGTGCTCACCGAAGCGGCGGTCTCGGGCAAGGAAGACCGGCTCGAGGGCCTCAAGGAGAACGTCATCGTCGGACGCCTGATCCCGGCCGGTACCGGCAGCGTGATGAACTGGCTGCGGCGGGTCGCGGCGGATCGCGACCGGGCGCTGGCCCCGGCGGAGACCGAGGAGGGCGAGGTCGCTCAGCTTGAGGTCGACGGCGAGGTGACGGCTGCCGAGTAAGCGCTCGACGGCTGAAGAAAAAAGGATCGGGCGCGCCGGAGAACGGCTTTCCGGCGCCCCGAAAGTAACCGCAAAAGACGGCGGAATATCCGCTTGACCCCCATAGGGCGCATCAATAGTATCCGCGCACCTTGATTCGGGGGAAAGCGGTTCAGCCGGGCGCAAGCTCGCTGCCGCGGTACCTGATCCCCACGACAGGGGTCGAATAAGATTGTGCCGTACGCGGCACCCATTGGAATGTCCGCCCACGGGATCGGTCCCGTGGCAGGCTTATATTTGTGATTAAGAGGGTCGACGCATGCCGACGATCAATCAGCTGATCCGTCAGGGTCGAAAGGTTTCGGTAGCGCGGAACAAGGTTCCCGCGCTTCAGGCGTGCCCGCAGAAGCGAGGTGTCTGCACCCGCGTCTACACCACCACGCCGAAGAAGCCGAACTCGGCGCTTCGTAAGGTGGCGCGCGTGCGCCTGACCAACGGCTACGAAGTGATCAGCTACATCCCGGGTGAAGGCCACAACCTTCAGGAACACTCGGTGGTCATGATCCGCGGTGGTCGTGTGAAGGACCTTCCCGGTGTCCGCTATCACATCATCCGCGGCACGCTCGACACGCAGGGCGTGAAAGACCGTCGCCAGCGCCGCTCGAAGTACGGCGCCAAGCGGCCGAAGTAAGGAGACTGAAGCATGTCGCGTCGCCATCGCGCGGAAAAACGCCCCGTTCTGCCCGACGCCAAATATGGCGATCAGGTGCTGTCGAAGTTCATGAGCTGCCTGATGTATGACGGCAAGCGCTCGGTCGCCGAGCGCATTGTCTATGGCGCTTTCGACCGGTTGGAGAAGCGGACGGGCGGTGAGCCGGTGCGGATGTTCCACGAGGCGCTCGACAACGTGAAGCCGCACGTCGAAGTGCGCTCGCGGCGCGTCGGCGGCGCGACCTATCAGGTTCCGGTCGAAGTGCGCCCGGACCGCGCTCAGGCGCTGGCAATCCGCTGGCTGATCGATGCAGCGCGCAAGCGTTCCGAGAAGACCATGGTCGACCGGCTGTCCGGCGAACTGTCCGACGCCTCGCAGAACCGGGGCACCGCGGTGAAGAAGCGTGAGGACACGCACCGCATGGCGGACGCCAATAAGGCCTTCTCCCACTACCGCTGGTAACACCGGCTGGCATTGGCAGGCGGGCTGGCGTATAGACCGGCCCGACCCACATATCTGCCGGTCCGATACAGGCCGGAAACCCAAGCGACGAGGACGCGAGTCATGGCACGCACCCATACGCTCGATATGTATCGCAACATCGGCATCATGGCCCATATCGATGCCGGTAAGACGACGACCACCGAGCGGGTCCTGTACTACACCGGCCGGTCTTACAAGATCGGCGAAGTTCATGATGGCAATGCCACCATGGATTGGATGGAGCAGGAGCAGGAGCGTGGCATCACGATCACGTCGGCTGCGACCACGTGCTTCTGGCGCGACCACCGCATCAACATCATCGACACCCCGGGTCACGTCGACTTCACCATTGAGGTCGAGCGCTCGCTGCGCGTGCTGGATGGTGCGGTCGCGGTGTTCGACAGCGTCGCCGGCGTCGAGCCGCAGTCCGAGACGGTGTGGCGCCAGGCCGACAAGTACGGCGTGCCGCGGATCTGCTTCGTCAACAAGATGGACCGGATCGGCGCGGACTTCTTCCGCTGTGTCGACATGATGGTCGACCGCCTGGGCGCGACGCCGGTGGTGATGCAGCTGCCGATCGGCAGCGAGTCCGATTTCGTCGGCCTGGTCGACCTGGTCACCATGAAGGCGGTTCGCTGGCTCGACGAGTCGCTGGGCGCCAAGTTCGAGATCGAAGATATCCCGGCCGATCTGGCCGACCAGGCGGCCGAGTACCGCCAGAAGCTGGTCGAACAGGCGGTTGAGCAGGACGACGACGCCATGGAGGCGTACCTCGAGGGTGAGGAGCCCAGCGAGGAGACGCTGCGGGCCTGCGTGCGCAAGGGTGTGATGGAGGCCGCGTTCGTGCCGGTCTTCCTGGGGTCGGCCTTCAAGAACAAGGGCGTCCAACCGTTGCTCGACGCGGTTGTCGACTACATGCCGTCGCCGGTCGATGTGCCGGCGATTAAGGGTGTTTCGGTCGACGGTGAGACCGAGATGACCCGGAAATCCTCCGATGACGAGCCGTTCTCGGCGCTGGCGTTCAAGATCATGAATGATCCGTTCGTCGGCTCGCTGACCTTCGTGCGTGTCTATTCCGGCGTGCTGGATGCCGGTTCGTCGGTGCTGAACACCGTCAAGGACAACCGCGAGCGCGTCGGCCGCATGCTTCAGATGCATGCCAACAGTCGCGAGGACGTCAAAGAGGCGCGTGCCGGCGACCTCGTCGCCATTGCCGGCCTGAAGAACACGACCACGGGTGACACGCTCTGCGATCCGACCAAGCCGGTCATTCTCGAGCGCATGGAGTTCCCGGATCCGGTCATCGAGGTTGCGGTTGAGCCGAAGACCAAGGCCGACCAGGAGAAGATGGGTGTCGCGCTGGGCCGTCTGGCCGCCGAGGATCCGTCGTTCCGTGTGACCTCCGATGTCGAGAGCGGCCAGACCGTGATCAAGGGCATGGGCGAACTCCACCTGGAGATCCTTGTCGATCGCCTGCGCCGCGAGTTCAAGGTCGAGGCCAATGTCGGCGCGCCGCAGGTTGCCTACCGCGAGTCGATCACCAAGACCGCGGAAGTTGACTACACCCACAAGAAGCAGACCGGCGGTTCCGGCCAGTTCGCGCGCATCAAGCTGACGTTCGAGCCGCAGGAGCGCGGTGAGGGCTTCACCTTCGAGAACACGATTGTCGGTGGTTCGGTGCCGCGGGAGTACATCCCGGGCGTCGAGAAAGGCCTGACTGCGGCCATGGAGACCGGCGTGCTGGCCGGTTTCCCGGTCGTCGACGTCAAGGTCGTGCTGACGGACGGCGCCTACCACGACGTCGACTCCAGCGTGCTGGCATTCGAAATCGCCTCGCGCGCCGCCTTCAAGGAAGGCATGTCGAAGTCCGGCCCGGTGCTGCTGGAGCCGATCATGAAGGTCGAGGTGGTGACACCGGAAGACTACATGGGCGACATCATCGGTGACCTGAACAGCCGCCGCGGCCAGGTCAGCGGCATGGACCAGCGTGGCAACGCCCGTGTCGTCGATGCGATGGTGCCGCTGGCCAACATGTTCGGCTACGTCAACACCCTGCGTTCCATGAGCCAGGGTCGGGCGCAGTACACCATGCAGTTCGACCACTACGAGCCGGTCCCGCAGGCGGTGGCCGACGAAGTCCGGGCGAAGATGGCCTGACGGCCGCAACGCCCGTTTTCATCTGAGAGACACGTCACCCGCAATACCGAACGGAGCATACAGGGATGGCCAAGGAGAAGTTTGAGCGCACTAAGCCGCACTGCAACATCGGGACGATTGGTCATGTTGACCACGGCAAGACGACGTTGACGGCTGCGATCACGAAGGTGCTTGCGGAGTCTGGCGGTGCGACGTTCATGGCGTACGACGCAATCGACAAGGCGCCTGAAGAGAAGGCGCGCGGGATTACGATTTCGACGGCGCACGTTGAGTACGAGACGACGAACCGTCACTACGCGCACGTGGACTGCCCTGGTCACGCTGACTACGTGAAGAACATGATCACGGGTGCGGCGCAGATGGACGGGGCGATCCTTGTCGTGTCCGCGGCGGACGGTCCGATGCCGCAGACGCGCGAGCACATTCTTCTGGCGCGCCAGGTTGGCGTTCCGGCACTTGTCGTGTTCATGAACAAGGTCGACCAGGTCGACGACGAGGAGCTGCTTGAGCTTGTTGAGCTTGAGATCCGCGAGCTTCTGTCGTCGTACGACTTCCCGGGCGACGACATTCCGATCGTGAAGGGCTCCGCGCTTGCGGCGATGGAGGACTCGAACGACGAGATCGGCAAGAACGCGGTTCTGGCGCTGATGGCTGAGGTTGATCAGTACATTCCGACGCCTGAGCGTCCGAAGGACCAGCCTTTCCTGATGCCGATCGAGGACGTGTTCTCGATCTCGGGCCGCGGGACGGTTGTGACGGGTCGTGTTGAGCGTGGTGTCGTGAAGGTCGGCGAGGAGATCGAGATCGTCGGCATCAAGGAGACGACGAAGACGACGTGCACGGGCGTTGAGATGTTCCGCAAGCTTCTGGATCAGGGCGAGGCGGGCGACAACGTTGGTGTTCTGCTTCGCGGCACGAAGCGTGAGGACGTTGAGCGGGGTCAGGTTCTGGCGAAGCCGGGTTCGATCACGCCGCACACGAAGTTCAAGGCGGAAGCGTACATTCTGACGAAGGAGGAGGGCGGTCGTCACACGCCGTTCTTCACGAACTACCGCCCGCAGTTCTACTTCCGCACGACGGACGTGACGGGGATGGTGTCGCTTCCGGAAGGCACCGAGATGGTGATGCCGGGCGACAACATCGCGATGGATGTCGAGCTGATCGCGCCGATCGCCATGGATGAGGGCCTGCGCTTCGCGATCCGCGAAGGTGGCCGCACCGTCGGCGCCGGCGTCGTCTCCAAGATCATCGAGTAAGCCATTCCAGCATCGCTGGGATACCTGACGGGGGAGCACATGCTCCCCCGTTTGCGTTTCAGACCGGGCGCGACTCGGCGGAATACCTGGACCCACCCGAAGCCACGGGATTTGCGTCGGTTTTATGAATTTCGGGGTTGACGAGGGCGGTCCGGGTCAATAGGTTCCGCGCACCTTTGGGGGCTGGCTGTGGCCCGTGGTGATCGCCCGGGCCAGACGCAGTCTCGAACATCGAAGACACACTATCCCCCCAAAAGGCCGAAATTGGATGCGCAGCCCTAGTGCGCCTCCGTTTTTCTTGTTCCGGCTCCGCCTCTCTTCGGAGGGCGTGGTTCGGTGCGTCGGCCGTTTAGGCCAATGAGGTTGAGAGTAGCGGAAGATGGACAGTCAAAATATCCGCATCCGCCTGAAGGCGTTCGATCACCGGGTGCTCGATCAGTCGACTGGTGAAATCGTGAACACCGCCAAGCGCACGGGTGCGCGGGTGCGCGGTCCCATTCCGCTGCCGACGCGGATCGAGCGGTTCACCGTTCTGCGGGGTCCGCACGTGGACAAGAAGAGCCGCGATCAGTTCGAGGTCCGCACCCATAAGCGGGTGCTCGATATCGTCGATCCGACGCCGCAAACGGTCGATGCGCTGATGAAGCTCGACCTTGCATCCGGCGTCGACGTCGAGATCAAGCTCTGAGGAGACAGTGGCGATGCGTGCGGGACTGATCGCTCAGAAGGTCGGCATGACCCGCGTCTTCACCGAAGAAGGCGCCCATGTTCCGGTCACGGTGCTGAAGGTCGACGGCTGTCAGGTCGTCGCCCAACGGACCAAGGAAAAAGACGGCTATGTCGCGCTGCAGCTCGGCGCGGGCGTGCGCAAGGTCAAGCGTACGACCCAGCCGATGCGCGGACACTTTGCCAAGGCCAAGGTCGAGCCGAAGCGCAAGCTCGCGGAGTTCCGCGTTGCCGATGACGCTCTGGTCGATGTCGGTGCCGAGTTCTCGGCTGACCATTTCATGGCCGGCCAGAAGGTTGACGTGGTCGGCACGGCGATCGGTAAGGGTTTTGCGGGCGCCATGAAGCGCCACAACTTCGCCGGTCTGCGGGCTTCCCACGGCGTGTCCGTCTCCCACCGCGCTCACGGCTCGACCGGTAACAGCCAGGATCCGGGCCGGGTGTGGAAGGGCAAGAAGATGGCTGGCCATCTCGGCGACGAGCGGGTCACCACGCAGAACCTGACGGTGGTATCGACCGACGCCGATCGCGGCTTGATTCTGGTCCGCGGATCGATCCCGGGTGCGGAAGGCGGTTGGGTGCTGATCCGCGACGCGGTCAAGGCCGGTATGCCGGAAGGCGCGCCCTATCCGGGTGCATTGAAGGAAAAGGCCGAAGCCGAGTCGGAAGCACCGGTCGAAGAGGCCGCGGCTGAAGAGGCGGCGCCGGAAGCTGAGGCCCCGGAAGCTGAGGCCCCGGCGGTCGACGCGGCGGCGGAAGCGCCAACCGAGCAGGCCACCGCTGAAGAGGCACCGGCGGAAGCGACGCCGGCCGACGACGCCGAGAAGAAGGACTGAGGTCATGAAGATTGACGTTACCAACCTCGACGCGGAGAAGACCGGCGAGATCGAACTCGACGACGCCGTCTTCGGGCTCGAGCCACGTTCCGACGTGCTGACCCGGGTCGTGAACTGGCAGCTCGTCAAGCGGCGCGCCGGGACCCACAAGACCAAGTCCATCTCCGAGATCAGGGGCACGACGAAAAAGCCGTTCCGCCAGAAGGGCACGGGCCGGGCCCGTGCCGGTTCGCTGCGGGCAACCCAGTACCGCGGCGGTCAGACCGTTCATGGTCCGGTGGTGCGCAGCCATGAACATGATCTGACGAAGAAGTTCCGCAAGCTCGGTCTCAAGACCGCGTTGTCCGCGAAGGCCAAGGCCGGTCAACTGATCGTGGTCGACAATGCGGCGGCCGATGAGCCGAAGACCAAGCCGTTGGCTGCCAAACTCAAGAAACTCGGGTGGTCGTCGGTCCTGGTGATTGACGGCGACGAGGTCAACGAGAACTTCGCACGGGCGGCACGCAACATTCCGCTGGTCGACCTGCTGCCGCAGCAGGGCGCCAACGTGTACGACATCCTGCGTCGCGACACCCTGGTGTTGACGCGCGGTGCCGTCGAGCAATTGGAGGCCCGCCTGAAATGAGCATTCGTCCCTACAAGCCGAAAGCCGGCAAGGTGAGTGCGGAGCGGGCCTATGAGCTCCTGCGCGCGCCGATCGTGACCGAAAAGTCGACCAGAGGTTCGGAATTCGGCCAGGTGACTTTCGAAGTCCCGGTCGATGCCAGCAAGCCGGAGATCAAGCAGGCCGTCGAGCGTCTGTTCGAGGTCCAGGTGCGGGCGGTCAACACGATCCTGGTCAAAGGCAAGACCAAGCGGTTTCGCGGTCGTCCGGGGCGCCGGTCCGACTACAAGAAGGCCGTGGTGACCCTGGCTGAGGGCCAGACCATCGACCTGATGTCGGGAGTGTGACGCCATGGCATTGAAGACGTTCAATCCGACGACCCCCTCGCAGCGCCAGCTAGTCATCGTCGACCGCTCGGAGCTGTGGAAGGGCAAGCCGGTCAAAAAGCTCACCGAAGGTCTGACCAAGAAGGCCGGCCGCAACAACACCGGCCGCATCACCGCCCGCCGGCGCGGCGGTGGCCACAAGCGGTCATACCGTCTGGTCGACTTCAAGCGCCGCAAGTTCGACGTCGTCGGCACCGTCGAGCGGCTCGAGTACGATCCCAATCGGACGGCGTTCATTGCGCTGATCACCTACGACGACGACGAGCAGGCCTACATTCTGGCCCCGCAGCGCCTGGGTGTTGGCGACAAGGTCGTCTCCGGCGATCGGGTCGACGTGAAGCCGGGCAACGCGATGCCCCTGCGCAGCATCCCGGTCGGCACCATCGTCCACAATGTGGAGATGAAGCCGGGCAAGGGTGGCCAGATAGCGCGGTCCGCCGGCACTTACGTTCAGATCGTCGGTCGTGACGCGGGTTACGCGCTGCTGCGTCTGGCATCCGGCGAAGTCCGGATGGTCCGCAGCGAGTGCATGGCCACCGTGGGTGCGGTGTCCAACCCGGATCAGCAGAACATCAATCTCGGCAAGGCCGGTCGGCACCGGTGGCTCGGCAAGCGGCCGTCGGTTCGTGGCGTGGTCATGAACCCGGTCGATCACCCGCATGGTGGTGGTGAAGGCCGGACCTCGGGTGGCCGTCATCCGGTCACGCCGTGGGGCAAGCCGACCAAGGGCAAGAAGACGCGCAACAACAAGGCGACCGACAAGCTGATCGTTCGCCGGCGCAAGAAGTAAGGAGAAGATCCGTGGCTCGATCCGTCTGGAAGGGACCGTTCGTCGACGGTTATCTCCTCAAGAAGGCCGAGAAGTCCCGGGATTCCGGGCGCAATGAGGTCATCAAGACCTGGTCTCGCCGGTCCACGATCATGCCGCAGTTCGTCGGCCTGACCTTCGGCGTGCACAACGGTCAGAAGTTCGTGCCGGTCCTCGTCAGCGAGAACATGGTCGGTCACAAATTCGGAGAGTTCGCGCCGACGCGGACCTACTACGGCCACGCGGCCGACAAGAAGTCGCGGCGTTAAGGCCGGAAGGAGCGGACGATGGGCAAGCAGGCGGCCGAACGGCGGCTGGACGATGTTGAAGCGATCGCGGTGCTGCGCAATCTGCGTGTCAGCCCGCAGAAGCTGAACCTTGTCGCACAGTTGATCCGGGGTCAGAACGCCGAGAAGGCCTTGGCGACCTTGACCTTCTCCAAGCGGCGGATCGCGCGCGACGTCAAGAAGGCGTTGGAATCGGCGATCGCCAACGCGGAGAACAACCACCAGCTCGATGTCGACCGGCTGTTCGTGAAAGAGGCCTATGTCGGCAAGAGCTTCAAGATGAAGCGGTTCCGGCCGCGCGCCCGGGGGCGGGTCGGTCGGATCGAGAAGCCGTTCTCCCACCTCACCGTTGTCGTGCGCGAGCGCGAGGAGCAGGACTGATGGGTAATAAAGTTAATCCGATCGGGCTGCGGCTCGGCATCAACCGGACATGGGACTCGCGCTGGTTCGCGAACAAGAAGGCGTATACCGATCTGCTCCACGAAGACATCCAGCTGCGCAAGTACCTGACGAAGCGCCTTCGTCAGGCTGGCGTCAGCCGGATCGTCATCGAGCGGCCGGCCAAGCGCGCTCGGATCACGATTTACTCGGCGCGCCCGGGTGTGGTGATCGGTAAGAAGGGTTCGGACATCGAAAAGCTCCGTCAGGATCTGTCGAAGATGACGGGCACGGACGTTGCCCTGAACATCGTGGAAATCCGCAAGCCGGAGATCGATGCGAAGCTGGTGGCCGAGAACATCGCCCAGCAGCTCGAGCGCCGGGTGGCGTTTCGCCGGGCCATGAAGCGGGCCGTGCAGTCTGCCATGCGCCTCGGGGCACTGGGCATTCGGATCAACTGCGCCGGCCGCCTCGGCGGGGCGGAGATCGCTCGGACCGAATGGTATCGCGAAGGTCGGGTGCCGCTGCACACACTGCGCGCCGACATCGATTACGGCGAAGCTACCGGGCAGACGACCTACGGCTCGTGCGGTGTGAAGGTTTGGGTGTTTAAGGGCGAGATCATGGCCCACGACCCGATGGCGCAGGATAAGCGTCTCGCTGAGCAGCAGCCGGGTTCCGGCGGCGAACGTCGCTGATCGGCCGGTTGAGAGGGAAGAACCATGCTGTCACCGAAGCGCACCAAGTACCGCAAGGCCCACAAGGGCCGCATTCACGGACTGGCAAAAGGCGGCACGGCGCTGAACTTCGGCGCCTACGGTCTGAAGGCGACGACGCCGGCTCGGGTTACCGCCCGTCAGATCGAGGCGGCTCGCCGCGCGATCACCCGTCACATCCGCCGTGCCGGCCGCGTGTGGATCCGGATCTTCCCGGACGTTCCGGTGTCCAGCAAGCCGGCCGAAGTCCGCATGGGTAAGGGTAAGGGCTCGCCGGAGTTCTGGGTCTGCCGGGTGAAGCCGGGTCGGATCATGTTCGAACTCGACGGTGTGCCGCGCGATCTCGCCGAGGAGGCGTTCCGCCTCGCGGCCATGAAGCTGCCGGTCGACACGCGTTTCGTTACGCGTCTGGGCGAATAAGGCGGCAGGAGAACAGAACGATGGCCAACAAGGTTGCCGAAGATCTCCGGACGAAGTCGCCGGACCAGTTGAAGGAACAGCTGCTTCAGTTGCGCAAGGAGGCGTTCAACCTGCGCTTCCAGCGCGCCAACGGTGCGCTTGAGAATTCCGATCGCATGCGCCAGGTCCGGCGCGAGATCGCGAAGGTGAAGACGATCATGGGCGAGAAAGCCCGTGCCGGCGCGTCGGCTTGACGGTCCGGACCAGGGTTAGGAGAGAGTAATGCCGAGGCGTGTTCTGCAGGGCACCGTGGTCAGCGACAAGGGCGACAAGACGGTGGTCGTGAACGTCCAGCGGCGGGTCATGCACCAGCTGTACAAGAAGTTCATCACCCGCTCGAAGCGGTTCTCGGCCCATGATCCCGAGAACCGTTTCAAGCAAGGCGATTCCGTTCGGATCATCGAGTGCCGGCCGATCTCGAAGAACAAGCGGTTCGAGGTTGTGTACGACGACGCCGCCAGCGGCAGCGCGTAAGTCGGGCGAGGAGGATCAAGTCATGATTCAGATGCAGACGAACCTCGATGTCGCCGACAACTCCGGCGCCCGGAGGGTGCAGTGCATCAAGGTGCTCGGCGGTTCCAAGCGCAAGACCGCGGCCGTCGGGGATGTGATCGTCGTCTCCGTCAAGGAAGCGATTCCGCGGGGCCGCGTGAAGAAGGGCGACGTGCACCGCGCGGTGATCGTGCGCACCGCCAAGGAAATCCGCCGTCAGGACGGCTCGGCGATCCGGTTCGACACCAACGCCGCGGTCCTGATCAACAAGCAGGGTGAGCCGATCGGCACCCGTATTTTTGGCCCGGTGACCCGTGAACTGCGCGCCAAGCGGTTCATGAAGATCATCTCGCTCGCTCCGGAGGTGCTGTAATGGCCGCGCGTGTGAAGAAGGGCGACCGGGTGGTCGTCGTGACCGGCCGGGACAAAGGCAAGACCGGGGAGGTTCTCGAGGTCCTGTCGACCCAGAACCGGGTCAAAGTCCAGGGTGTGAACATGATCAAGCGCCACCAGCGTCAGACCCAGACGGCGGCAGGCGGGATCATCGAGCGCGAGGCGCCGGTTCACCTGTCGAATGTGATGCACGCGGATCCGAAGTCGGGTGAGCCGACCCGGATCCGGTTCGAGATGCGCGACGGAACCAAGGTCCGTGTCGCGAAGCGCTCCGGCGAAGCGATTGACGCCTGAGCCGGAGGACGAGGAACGGAACATGGTTCGCTTGTACGAGGAATACACCAAGCAGATTCGGCCCGACCTGATGTCGACGTTCGACTACAGGAACGTCCATGACGTGCCGTCTCTGGAGAAGATTGTTCTGAACATGGGCGTCGGCGAAGCGGTCGGCGACTCCAAGAAGATTCAGGCGGCTGTCGAAGACATGACCCGGATCGCCGGGCAGAAGCCGGTGGTGACGCGGGCGAAGAAGTCGATCGCCGGCTACAAGCTGCGCGAGGGCATGGCGATTGGCGTCAAGGTCACCCTGCGCCGCAGCCGCATGTATGAGTTCATGGATCGGCTGGTGAACATCGCCCTTCCGCGGGTCCGGGACTTCCGGGGCCTGAATCCGAAGAGTTTTGATGGCCGTGGCAATTATTCCATGGGCGTCAAGGAGCAGATCGTGTTCCCGGAAATCGACTACGACAAGGTCGATACCATTCGGGGCATGGACATCATCGTTGTGACCACGGCGAAGACGGACGACGAAGCGCGCGAACTGCTTAAGCGTTTCCAGTTCCCGTTCGTCAACTGATCCGGGCCGGAGGACGACATGGCTAAGAAGAGTGCGGTCGAGAAGAACAACACGCGGCGCAAGTTGGTTCAGCAGCAGGCTGGTCGGCGCGGGCGGTTGAAGGCGATTGCCATGGATCGGTCGCTGCCGATCGAAGAACGCTTCGCCGCGCAGCTGAAGATGCAGCAACTGCCGCGCAACGGTGCCAAAGAGCGCGTGCGCAACCGCTGTGAACTGACCGGGCGCCCGCGGGGTGTCTATCGCAAATTCAAACTTTCGCGCATCGCGCTCAGGGATCTCGGTTCGACCGGGCAGATCCCGGGCGTCGTGAAGTCGAGCTGGTAAGAAGGAGGTCGGCAACATGTCGATGAGCGATCCTCTTGGGGATATGCTGACCCGGATCCGCAACGGCCAGAGCGCCCGCAAGTCGGTCGTCTCCAGCCCGGCGTCCCGGCTGCGCGCGAACGTGCTCGAGGTGCTGCAGCGCGAGGGCTACATCCGTGGGTTTTCTCAGGATGAGGTCCGGCAGGGCATCTCGGAGATCAAGATCGAGTTGAAATACGCCGACGGTCAGCCGGTGATCAAAGAGATCAAGCGCGTGTCGCGTCCGGGCCGCCGTGTGTACTCGAAGATCAAGGACCTGTCGCGGGTCTACAACGGCCTTGGGATCTCGATCCTGTCGACGCCGCGCGGCGTGATGTCGGACAACGAAGCGCGCGCGGCCAACGTCGGCGGCGAAGTCCTGTGCCAGGTATTTTGATCGGAGGCGAGGATGTCGCGAGTTGGTAAGAACCCGATCGCCGTCCCCGGCGGTGTGACCATCGAGATCGCCAACGATGAGATCAAGGCGAAGGGCAAGCTCGGTGAGCTGTCGGCGCCGATCTCGTCGGAAGTCGACGTGACGGTCGAGGACAACGTGATCCAGGTTTCTCCGAAGCGGGAGACCAAGAAGGCCCGGGCGATGTGGGGAACCACGCGCGCGTTGGTCAACAATATCGTGACTGGTGTGTCGGACGGGTTCACCGTCAACCTCGAGATCAATGGTGTCGGTTACCGTGCCGCTGTCGAGGGCCAGGAACTGGTGCTGTCTCTCGGGTTCAGCCACCCGGTGCGCTATCCGATCCCCGAAGGGATCACCATGAAGTGCGAGCGTCCGACGGCGATCGCGATCTCCGGCGCCGACAAGCAGCGCGTCGGTCAGGTCGCCTCGGAGATCAGGGCCTATCGTCCGCCGGAGCCCTTCAAGGGCAAGGGCGTCAAGTACGAGACCGAGACCATCCTGCGTAAGGAAGGCAAGAAGAAGTAGGGAGTACGGATATGCTTTCCTCCAAGGAGCTTTTTCAGCGCCGGCAGATGCGCACCCGCACCCAGGTGCGACGCAAGGCGAATGGTCGTCCGCGGTTGTCGGTCTTCCGCTCGTCGAAGCACATCTACGCGCAGGTCATCGACGACGACCGCGGTGTCACGATCACGGCGGCATCGTCGCTGGACAAGGACATTAAGGGCTCGCTGAAGACCGGTGCCGACAAGGCGGCGGCCGAGGCCGTCGGCAAGCTGGTGGCCGAGCGTGCGATCGAGAAGGGGCTGAACGAGGTCGTCTTTGACCGCGGCGGCTACATCTATCATGGCCGGGTGAAGGCCCTGGCCGACGCGGCGCGCGACGCCGGTTTGAAGTTTTAGAAGGGGCCGCGAGATGGCACGACAGGACAGGCAGGATCGCAATCGGGATCGCGAAGAAAGCGATCTGATTGAAAAGCTGGTCGGCATCAACCGCGTTGCCAAGGTGGTCAAGGGCGGACGCCGGTTCGGCTTCGCGGCCATCGTGGTTGTCGGCGACCAGCGCGGTCGGGTCGGCCATGGCGCCGGCAAGGCGCGTGAGGTGCCGGAAGCGATCCGCAAGGCGACCGAACAGGCCAAGCGCTCGATGATCCGGGTGCCGCTGCGCGAAGGCCGCACGCTGCACCACGACATCAACGGCCGCTTCGGCGCGGGCAAGGTGACGCTGCGGGCGGCGCCGGCCGGTACCGGGATCATCGCCGGCGGTCCGATGCGTGCCATTTTCGAAGCGCTCGGCGTCCAGGACGTGGTGGCGAAGTCGATCGGCACTTCGAACCCGCACAACATGATCAAGGCGACCTTCGAGGCCCTGCGCAGCCTGCAGGCGCCGCGCGCCATTGCGGCCAAGCGCGGCAAGATGGTGGCGGAGATCTTCGGGCGGAGCGGCCAGGGCGACGCGGACGCGGCTGAGGCCGCCCCCGCCGAGTAAGCGGCGAGCGGCTGACGGAGACGGATGATGGCGACCAAGAAGAAGAGCGCGACGGTCACGGTGCGGCAGGTGCGCAGCGGGCTCGGCCGCAAGAAGGATCAGATCGCGACCCTCACCGGTCTCGGTCTCGGCAAGATGAATCGGACCCGGACGCTGGAAGACACGCCGGCCGTCCGCGGCATGATCGAGAAGGTGAAGCACTTGGTCGAGGTGGTCGACCAGGCCTGAGACAGTCCGCGAGGACATGTCTGCGGTTCTATGTTGAGGACTGAGAGATGCGACTGAACGAGCTCAACGATAACGCCGGCGCCACCAAGGCCCGCAAGCGGGTCGGGCGCGGCACGGGATCGGGCCTCGGCAAGACCAGCGGCAAGGGCCACAAGGGTCAGAAGTCGCGGCGCGGCGTGGCGATCAACGGCTTCGAAGGCGGCCAGATGCCGATCTACCGCCGGCTGCCGAAGCGTGGCTTCAACAACTACAACTTCGCCAAGCGCTACGATGTGGTGAATGTCGGGCGCCTTCAGGCTGCCATCGACACCGGCAAGGTCGACGCGTCGAAGCCGGTGGACGAGGCGGCGCTCAACGCTGCTGGTCTGGCCGACGGCGCGAAGGACGGGGTCCGCCTGCTTGCAAAGGGCGAGCTGAAGACCAAAGTGGAACTTCAGATTGCCGCTGCTTCGAAGGCGGCTGTCGCCGCCGTCGAAAAAGCAGGTGGGTCGGTGACGACGCGGACGGCTTCACGCGCAGATCAGGGTGCCGATTCTTGATTAGGTGCCCCGGTTCGTTGCAACCGGGTTCCAGACACTAGGACAGTTTCATGGCCTCCAGTGCCGATCAGCTTGCCTCGCAGATGAACTTCGGCGCCTTCGGCAAGGCGACGGAGCTCAAGAAGCGTATCTGGTTCACCCTGGGCGCGCTGGTTGTCTACCGGCTCGGCACCTACATCCCGATCCCGGGAATTGACCCCGGCACCCTGCAGGAGATCTTCCAGCAGAACGCCGGCGGCATTCTTGGCATGGTCGACATGTTCGCGGGTGGTGCGCTCGGGCGGATGACGATCTTCGCCCTGAACATCATGCCGTATATCTCGGCCGCCATTATCATGCAGCTGATGACGGCGGTGAGCCCGAACCTCGAAGCCTTGAAGAAGGAAGGCGAGGTCGGCCGCAAGAAGATCAACCAGTACACCCGCTACCTGACCGTGGTTCTGGCGTCGTTCCAGGCCTACGGTATCTCGGTCGGGCTTGAATCGCTGCCTGGGCCAAGCGGCGCGACCGCGGTCATCGACCCCGGGGCGTTCTTCCGCGCGACCACGGTGATCACCCTGGTCGGCGGCACGATCTTCCTGATGTGGCTGGGTGAGCAGATCACCGCGCGCGGCGTCGGCAACGGCATTTCCCTGATCATCTTCTCGGGCATCGTTGCGAACCTGCCGTCGGCTTTGGCCAGCACCCTCGAGCTCGGCCGGACCGGCGCGCTGTCGACCCTGTTCATCCTGCTGCTGCTGGTGATGGCGGTCGCCGTCATCGCCTTCATCTGCTTCATCGAGCGCTCGCAGCGGCGCATCCTGGTGCAGTACCCCAAGCGCCAGGTCGGCAATCGGATGATGGGCGGTGAAAGTTCGCACCTGCCGCTGAAGATCAACGTCTCCGGCGTGATCCCGCCGATCTTCGCCAGCTCGCTGCTGCTGATGCCGATCACCATCGCCAGCTTCTCGGCCGGCGGCGGTGGCCCCGACTGGCTGACCGCGATCACGGCGCTGCTCGGGCACGGCCAGCCGCTCTACATCGCGCTCTACATTGCGATGATCGTGTTCTTCGCCTTCTTCTACACGGCGATCGTGTTCAATCCGCAGGAGACCGCGGAGAACCTGCGGAAGTATGGCGGGTTCGTTCCCGGCATCCGCCCCGGCAAGAACACCGCCGACTATCTGGACTTCGTGCTGACCCGGCTGACATGCGTGGGTGCCGCCTATCTGGCGTTCGTCTGTGTGCTGCCGGAGATCCTGATCAGCCAGTACTCGGTGCCGTTCTATTTCGGCGGAACCAGCTTGCTAATTGTCGTCACGGTGACCATGGACACCGTCTCGCAGGTCCAGTCGCATCTGCTTGCGCATCAGTACGAAGGCCTGATCAAGAAATCGAAGATCCGGGGGAAGCGGGGATGAACCTGATACTGCTGGGACCGCCAGGCGCGGGTAAGGGAACTCAGGCCAAGCGTCTGGAGGACAAGTTCGGGGTCAAGCAACTGTCGACCGGCGAGATGCTTCGGGCCGCCGTCGCGTCCGGGTCGCCGATCGGCCAGGAGGCCAAGGCGGTCATGGATGCCGGCCAGCTGGTTTCCGACGACATCATGGTGCGGATGATCTCCGAGCGGGTGGACCAGGCGGATTGCGCCAAAGGTTTCATTCTGGACGGCTTCCCGCGCAACGTCGCCCAGGCGGAGGCCCTGGATTCGATGCTGCAGGCGAAAGGCCTGAAGATCGATCATGTGATCGAGTTCCAGGTCGATGAGGACCGGATGATCGACCGGATCCTGAAGCGCGCGGCCGAGGAAGGCCGGAGCGACGACAACGAAGAGACCCTGCGTAAGCGCATGTCCGTCTACCGCGAGCAGACGGCACCCATCATTCCCCACTACCGGGACAAGGGTGCGTTGAAATCGGTCGATGGCATGGGGTCGATGGATGATGTGACGGCCGCCCTGGAAGGGATCCTGGAGGCGGCCTGAATGCAAGGGAATCGGCGGCTTTCCAGGGGGATTTGACGCCGTTTACGGATGATTGACTTCGGGCCGTGCGTGCCTATAATCCGCGCTCCTGATAGAGCGGATTGCATGCGCGGGCCGGCGAGGGACCGAAGAGGTCTCTGGCGCGGGGCTCGTTTGGTTTTGCGGCCCCGAACTGGACCGAGGAGAAGAGGCGTGGCGCGCATCGCAGGCGTAAACATTCCGACGCAAAAACGCGTCGTGAACGCATTGACCTACATTCACGGCATTGGTCGGACGACGGCCGACAAGCTGTGTCACCAGGTCGGCATCCCGGCCGAGCGGCGGGTCCATGAGATGACCGAGGACGAGCTGTCCCGGCTGCGTGAGACCATCGACGGCGAGCTGATTGTGGAAGGCGATCTGCGGCGGCAGACCGCCATGAGCATCAAGCGGCTGATGGATCTCGGCTGTTACCGCGGCCTGCGCCACCGTAAGGGGCTGCCGGTTCGTGGCCAGCGCACGCACACCAATGCGCGGACCCGCAAGGGCCCGGCCAAGCCGATCGCCGGTAAGAAGAAGTAACGACGCGAGAACCCACGACAGCCGGGGAACCGGGTCGTTTCAGGAGACGAGTGACGATGGCAAAGCAACCGACGCAGACGCGCGTTCGCCGCCGCGAGAAGAAGAACATTACTTCTGGCGTCGCGCATGTGAACGCGTCGTTCAACAACACCATGATCACCATTACCGACGCCCAAGGCAACGCCATTGCGTGGTCGTCGGCCGGGGCCATGGGGTTCAAGGGGTCGCGAAAGTCGACGCCGTATGCCGCGCAGGTGGCGGCTGAGGATGCCGGACGCAAGGCGTCCGAGCACGGCATGAAGACCCTGGACGTTGAGGTCTGCGGTCCGGGTTCCGGTCGCGAGTCCGCGCTGCGCGCGCTGCAGTCCGTCGGTTTTCAGGTGATGTCGATCCGTGACGTCACGCCGATCCCGCACAATGGCTGCCGGCCGCGCAAGCGCCGTCGGGTCTAAGGACTGGGATTTAAGGCACCGGGCCCGCTGGCGGGTCCGTCTTTCAAGCGCACCCCGTCGCCGTCCATTCCGGTCGTCGGCGGGATCGCCGTTCGAGAACGAGGTTAGGCCGTGATTCAAATGAACTGGCAGACGTTGATCAAGCCGAACAAGCTCGACATCCAGGCGGGCTTCGACCCCAAGCGCAAGGCGACCATCGTGGCCGAGCCGCTGGAGCGGGGCTTCGGTTTGACGCTGGGCAATGCGCTCCGGCGCATCCTGCTGTCGTCGCTTCAGGGGGCGGCCGTCACGGCAATCCAGATCGACGGTGTCCTGCACGAGTTCTCGAGCGTCCCGGGTGTGCGCGAAGATGTCACGGACATCGTCCTGAACATCAAGGCGATCGCCATCCGCATGCAGGGTGAAGGCCCGAAGAAGATGCGCCTCAAGGCCGAAGGGCCGGGCGAAGTGACTGCCGGCATGATCGAGACCGTCTCCGACATCGAGATCATGAATCCGGACCACGTGATCTGCAGCCTGGACCGCGACGCCAGCCTGTCGATGGAACTGACCGTCGAGACCGGCAAGGGCTATGTCCCGGCCTCCGCAAACCGCCCGGAAGACGCGCCGATCGGTCTGATCCCGGTCGATGCGATTTTCAGCCCGGTGCGCCAGGTCGCGTACAAGGTCGACAACACCCGTGTCGGTCAGGTGACGGACTACGACAAGCTGTCGATGACGGTCGAGACCGACGGTTCGCTGACTCCGGACGATTCCGTGGCCTACGCTGCCCGCATCCTTCAGGACCAGTTGCAGCTGTTCATCAACTTCGAAGAGCCGACCCATCGCGGCGAAGCCGAGGAAACCCACGACCTCCCGTTCAACAAGAACCTGCTGCGCAAGGTCGACGAACTGGAACTGTCGGTGCGGTCGGCGAACTGCCTGAAGAACGACAACATCGTCTATATCGGCGACCTGGTTCAGAAGACCGAGCCGGAGATGCTGCGGACGCCGAACTTCGGCCGCAAGTCGCTGAACGAAATCAAGGAAGTTCTGGCCTCCATGGGCCTGTCGCTCGGCATGGAGATCACCAACTGGCCTCCTGAGAACATCGAGGAACTGGCGAAGCGCCTGGAAGAGCCGTTCTAAGGCGGCGGCGCGAGCACAAGGAGATCACGACATGCGTCACGGCAATAGCGGGCGGAAGCTGCACCGCACGGCGAGCCACCGCAAAGCCCTGTTCAAGAACATGGCGGCGGCCCTGATCAAGCACGAGCAGATCGTCACCACGCTGCCGAAGGCCAAGGAACTGCGCCCGGTTGTCGAGAAGATGATCACGCTTGCTAAGCGCGGCGATCTGCATGCGCGCCGGCTGGTTTTCAATCGGCTGCGCGACGACGCGATGACCCGCAAGCTGTTCGAGGTTCTGGCTGACCGGTATCGGGAACGCCGCGGTGGCTATACGCGGGTCCTCAAGGCCGGCTATCGCTATGGCGACGCGGCCCCGATGGCGGTGATCGAGCTTGTCGACCGCGATGAGGATGCGCGGGGCCAGGACTCCGGTCCGGTGCACACGCCGGAAGAAGAGTACACGGGCGCGATGCCGACCTCGATCTGAGGCTGGCGCGACAGGATTGGAAACGGGCGGCCCTGGGCCGCCCGTTTCTGTTTGTGACAAAAGGTCTCCGGACGGGCCGGGTCAGGTATCGTCGGCGGTGGCTTCCTTGCGCAATGCCTCGCGGCGCTTTTCCTCTTCCAGGATCGCGCGCTGCCGGTCCTCGACGATCTGCTGGCTCAGGCCCCGGCAGTTCTTCTGAACGCTGGAGTTCTCAACGGCGTCGATCTCGCCCTTCAGGCGGGCGACCTCTTCCTTGTGATCATCGCTGTCGATGAAGAACAGGGCAGGCCAGAACAGGATCATACCGACGCTCATGGCCGCCGCGTCGTTGCTGGCGATCGCGTCCTGCTTTTGGTTGATCTCCGCGCTTCGGGTGAGAACGCGGGCGTATTCCTGCTCCAACTGAACACATGAGTAGGAACCGTACTTGATGGGAGATACGTAGCTCGACGTGATTTCCCGGGAATTGTCTGCGCAGCCCGCCAACACCGCCGCAACCACCAAAGCGCCCAGAACCCTATGCATTCGTGCATCCCCCATTTTCCATGATGAGCTCAGTGAGAGGCGTGGGCAGCACCGTGCTGCCGCCTCACACGCATCATCCAGAAAAAATTCTATCAATGAAGGTGGAAAATCATTCTTCTGCGGCTGAAGGGTGTGATGGATTTTGGTTCGCATATCAAAAGGCTATTCGCGCACGGCCCAGACGCGACCCGTGGATGCGAGACAGCGCTGATCGGTGAGGTCTGCCGACGACTCGGAATGGCGCAATTTGCCCGGCTTCAGGTATGGATCCTGAAACAGGCTCAGGATCGCAAGATCGTGCAATAGCGCTTCCAGGCTTGACCCGGACCTGATCCGGGGTGGGATTCCTGTCTGAGGTGAATCCGATAGGAGAAGCCCTAACGGTCCGACCGCTCCAGGAATGAGGCGACCTCTATCAGGTCCATATCGCGCGGATGGCTGACCACCAGGGCCCGCAGGTCTTCGCTGATGATCTCGGCCGCTGTGTCGTCCTTGCGATCGCGGTGGGTCAGGATCAGGTTGGCCGCCGCCTTGGCGTGGGCCAGACAGATCGAACGGTCACCGTCATTCGCCACCGACAGCCCGGACAACTCGCCATACAGCAGGGTCGCGGTTTCCGCGTCGCCCAGTTCGCAAAGATCGGTGATCAGGTTGAAGGCGGCGTCGGCCAGCCGCCGACGGCCGGTCGGCCGGCCAGGGGCGAGGCGGGCGACCGCTGACAGGTCTTCGTAGTGGCGCAGCGCCAGCTCGATCTCACCGCGGTTTCCAAGGCCTGTGACGACGGCGAAGATCCCTTCCGCGGCTAGGTCCACCAGGTCCGGATCGATCGGTTGCTGGCAGGCCACGGTGACGAGCTCCGCAAGGGTCGCGACACCGGTCGACACCAACGCGGGGTCGTCGTCGCTGCGGCTCACCGCATCGGCGATCCGATTGAACAGACCTCGGCCGCGTTGCTGGCGGATGGACAGAACGCCGGGTTGAGCCGCCTCGAGCCGCTCCAGGTCGGCGAGGGCGCGATCGGCCTCCTTTGGATCGTCGGCGTCCAGGGCGAGGGCGACCAGATTAGCGGCCCCTTTGGCATGAACACCGGCGATGTCCGGATCGCCGGCATGCGCCTCGCTGATCGCTGCAACGGCACGATAAGTGTCCAGCGCGCCGGCCAGGCCGGCGGTCTGCGCTTCCATCAGCATGAGATCGACCGAGGCCTCGGCGCAGGCCCGCCAGACCATCGGGTCCTGCTGCACTTGCATGGCCAGGTCGGCGAGGAAAAGATGCGCCTCGCGGATGATGCGCAGGTTGCCGCTCTGCCTTCCGACGGCCATGTACCGGTTGGCACCGCAGACGGCGATGCGGATCAGCCCGGCCAGTTCGGAATGCTGTTCGTAGATGTCACACAGACCAGAGAACGCGACCTGAGCCTCCCGCACGTCCGCAGGGTCATCGCCGAATTCTGCGATCCTCCCGGCCTCCCGACGGGCTGCGTCGAGGGCCAGGTCTTCGGGCACCGGCGCATCTGCCATGGCGTGCCCCCTTTTCCCGGTCGCAGGGGCGCACGCAGCGGTGATCCGCTCCTCCACCGACAAGCGACAGGAATACTGGCGTCGCCCGACGAAACCCCTAGATTGTGAAGCGTAACATACGGTGCCGAAGCCACAACCGGCGCCGATGACGTGAGGAACCGTCGTATGCGCTTTCGGGCAAGGGTTTTTGTCGCCGTTTGGGCAGTTGCAGTGATCTGTGTCGCCCCATTAATTGGAGAACGGGACAGCGCACTCGCCCAGGCCGTTCCCGAGGACCGTGCGCAGATCAACCTGACCTTCGCACCTTTGGTTCAGCAGGTCGGCCCGGCGGTCGTCAACGTCTATACCCGCACGCTGGTCACGGAGCGTCGCCGGATCTCGCCGCTGTTCGACGATCGGTTCTTCAAGCGGTTCTTCGGCAACGTTCTTCCCGGACTCCCGGAGCGCCGCCGCGAGGCGAGCTCCCTCGGATCCGGCGTGATTGTCGATCCCGACGGCACCGTCGTCACGAACCATCACGTGATCGAGGGTGCGGATGAGATCACCGTCGTTCTGAACGACCGGCGCGAGTTCCGTGCCGACCTTGTCCTCGCCGACGAGAAGACCGATCTGGCGGTTTTGCGCATCGACCCCAAGGGCGAAGCCCTGCCTTTTGTCGAGACCCGTGACTCCGATGAGCTGTATGTCGGCGACCTGGTGCTGGCGATCGGCAACCCCTTCGGTGTCGGACAGACGGTAACGATGGGCATCGTGTCGGCCCTGGCGCGCACCAATGTGGGCATCACCGACTACAGCTTCTTCATCCAGACCGATGCGTCCATCAACCCAGGCAATTCCGGCGGTGCGCTGATCGGCACCGATGGCCGGTTGGTTGGAATCAACACGGCCATCTTCTCCAATCAGAAGGGCAGCGGCGGTTCGGTCGGGATCGGGTTCGCGGTGCCGAGCAACATGGTGGAAACGGTGCTCCGGGCCGCCCGGATCGGGAAGGTGGTGCGTCCGTGGTTCGGTGCACGCACCCAGACCGTAACCTCCGATCTCGCCGATGGTCTGGGCCTCCGCCGCCCCGGTGGTGCCTTGGTCAACGACGTCTATCCGCAGGGCCCGGCGGATCGGGCCGGTCTGCGGGCCGGCGATGTGGTGATCGCCCTGGACGGACGGGACGTCACGGATAGCGGGGCCCTTCGATACCGTGTGGCGACCCGGGCTCCAGGGGAACAGGTCACGGTGCGGATCGTCCGCAACGGCCGGGTCAGCGATCTCGACGTCGTGATGGAGCCTCCGGCCGAGGACCCACCCGCCGATGTGACCGATCTCCAGGGGCGCAATCCGCTCGCGGGCAGTCGGGTCGCCAACCTGTCACCGGCCCTCGCGATCCAGGAGGGATTTGACGAGCTGTCCCGGGGAGTCGTGATCCTGGGAACGGCGCGCGGCTCTCCGGCTGACCAGCTCGGGGTGCGGCGCGGCGATGTGGTTGTCCAGGTGAACGGACAATCGATCGGCACGGTGGACACTCTCGAGCAGGGCCTCTCCAACCCGCAACGCGGCTGGGAACTCTCGATCCGGCGCAAGGGCAAGGTGCTCACGACCCGGGTGCAGGGCTAGACTGCGGGGATGAGCCTGTTCGAAACGGCCGCCCCGCGGCCGCTGGCTGACCGGCTTCGGCCGCAACGTCTCGAAGACGTGGTCGGTCAGGATCATCTGCTGGGACCGGATGGTCCGATCGGCCGGATGCTCGCCAAGGGGCGGCTGGCGTCCATGGTGCTGTGGGGGCCGCCGGGCTGCGGCAAGACCACGATCGCCCGGTTGCTGTCCGAGCGCGCGGACCTGGAGTTCATGCCGCTGTCGGCGGTTTTCTCCGGTGTCGCCGACCTCAAGAAAGCGTTCGAGACGGCCCGGGGACTGCGCGCGTCCGGCCGGGGCACGCTGCTGTTTGTCGATGAGATCCACCGTTTCAACCGGGCTCAGCAGGACGGATTCCTGCCGGTGGTCGAGGATGGCACCGTCACCCTTGTCGGCGCCACCACCGAGAACCCCAGTTTCGAGCTCAACGCGGCTCTGTTGTCACGCGCGCAGGTGTTCGTGCTGCGGCGGCTCGACGACGCGGCCCTCGATCAGCTGATCAGCCGGGCGGAAGCCGATGAGGGACGGACCCTTGCGGTCACCGAAGACGGCCGCGCGACCTTGCGGGCCATGGCGGATGGTGATGGCCGGTTCCTGCTGAACCTGGTGGAGGAGGTCTTCGAGCTCAGTCCGCCGGAACCGCTGGACGCCGCCGGAGTCGCCGCCAACACGAACCGTCGGGCGCCGGTCTACGACAAGAACCGGGAAGAGCACTACAACCTGATCAGTGCCTTGCACAAATCGATGCGGGGCTCAGACGCCGATGCCGCCCTCTACTGGCTGGCGCGCATGCTGGCCGGCGGCGAGGACCCGGCTTACATCCTGCGCCGTCTGACCCGGTTTGCCGTGGAAGATGTCGCCCTGGCCGATCCATCGGCGGTTGCCCAGGCGATCGCCTGCTGGGAAACCTACGATCGCCTCGGATCGCCGGAAGGCGATCTGGCGATCAGCCAACTGGTGATCTACCTGGCGACGGCGCCGAAATCCAATGCCGCCTACAAGGCCCATGGCGCCGCCAAAAGGGCGGCCAGCCAGACCGGCTCGCTGATTCCGCCCGCGCACATCCTGAACGCGCCGACGAGGCTGATGAAAGATCTCGGATACGGGGCGGGCTATGCCTACGACCACGATGCCGAGGAAGGGTTCTCCGGACAGAACTACTTTCCCGATGGCATGGACCGGCAGACCTTCTATGCACCGGTCGAGCGTGGCTTCGAGCGTGAAGTCCGCAAGCGACTCGAGTACTTCGCCAAGCTTCGTGCCCAGCGTCAGGGTAAACCGTGACCTCGGCTGCCGATGCCCCGGAGATACCGGATTTCACTCTCTACGCCGGCATCGACTGGTCGGGCTCCAAGGCGCCTCGCCTGCACGGGCTTCAGGTGGCGACCTGCCGCCCGGGCCGAGAGGCGCCGGTCTTGGCCGCCGGCCCCGGTTCCGGGGGGGCGTGGCGGCGTCTCGATGTGCTTGCCTGGCTCGATGCGCTTGGCGAGGCGGGCGAGCGGGTGCTCGCCGGCATCGATTTCGCCTTCGCCTACGCTTTTCATGACCGGCAAAGCTATTTTCCCGGCCTGGATACGGGGCCGGACACCGCCCCGGCGCTTTGGGCGCTGATCGATCGGCTGGCGGCGGGTGGCGAGGACCTGTACGGCGGGTTGGTCTACGCGCCGGGGGCGCCACTGGCCCCGTACTACCTGACCCCCGCCGGCCGCGGTTCCGCCTACACCCATCGCCAGCGGCGCACCGAGCGGGCCTGCGCCGCCGTGACCTCGCCACACCCGGTCTTCAAATGCGTGGGGGCTGCCAATGTCGGCACCGGTTCCCTGGCCGGGATGCGCCTGCTGCACCGACTCGCGGGCCGGGCGGCGGTCTGGCCCTTCGCGGCGCCGCGATCGATGTCGGTCGTCGAGATCTTTCCTCGGCTGTATTTCAAATGCTGTGGCCAGGACCCTCGAGCCTGGCGCGAGCCAGCCACGATCGACGCCGTCCTGGCCAGCCACGCCAGCGCGCCCTATCGCGGGCCCGCCCTCGACACCGAGGACAAGGCTGATGCCGTGGTCTCCGCAGCCGCCCTGCGCGACCTGGCCGGGCGCCCGGAGGTCTGGGAGGCGGCGGATCGGGAACCCGCGGCCCGCCGGGAAGGGTGGATCTTCGGCGTAAGCTGGGATAAGCCGGGCCCGTCATGAAGATCATCCTAGCGGTTGCATTGGGCGGCGCCCTGGGCGCGGTCGCGCGCTACAAGACCATCGGCAGGGTCTCGGGCCTGCTCGGGCATGGCTTTCCCTGGGGGACGGTGGTGGTCAATGTCGTCGGCTCGTTCCTGATGGGGCTGCTGATCGAACTGGTGACCCTTAAACTGACGCTTTCCGCCGAGGTACGGGCATTCCTCGCCGTCGGGGTTCTGGGGGCTTTCAAGACCTTCTCTACTTTCGCGCTGGACGTGGCCGTCCTGTGGCAGCGCGGCGAACTGATGGCGACGGCGGCCTACATCGCGGGATCGACCGCACTGTCGATTCTGGCCCTGTTCGCCGGGCTGGCGGCCGTTCGGGCCGCCCTGGCATGAGCGCCCCCCTGGCATGAGCGCACAGGTCGAAACCCGCGTGGTCGCCCGCGATGAGGTGGACCAGCGTCTGGACCGCTGGTTCAAGCGGCATTTCCCGGACCTCGGCCACGGCCATCTCGCCAAACTGCTGCGGACAGGGCAGATCCGCGTCGACGGCAAACGCGCCAAGGCCAACCAGCGTCTGGAGGCGGGTCAGGCGATCCGGATTCCACCGATGGCCGACGCCCCGGCCAGGCCCGCAGCGGCTCCCGGTCGAGCCTCGGACCCGGCAACCGGCGAAGTGCTTCAGCAGGCCGTTCTGTACCGGGACGACGCGATGATCGCGATCAACAAGCCTGCCGGCCTGGCCGTCCAGGGAGGATCCGGCACCGCCCGCCATGTTGACGGCGCCCTCGATCATCTGCGTTTCGGGGCGACGGACCGGCCACGGCTCGTTCACCGCCTGGACAAGGACACCTCGGGCGTCCTGCTTCTGGGGCGTGATCAGGCGGCTGCCCGGCGGCTGACCCATGCGTTTCGGGCTAAGTCGCCCATCAAGGTCTATTGGGCGCTGGTGGTCGGCGAGCCGAAGCCCGCTGCCGGCATCATCGACCTGCCGATCGCCAAACTGCCGGGACGGGCCGGTGAGAAGATGGCGGTCGACACGGTGGCGGGCAAACCCGCCCTGACGCGGTACGTCACGCTGGAGAAGATGGGGCGACGGGCCGCCCTGGTCGCCCTGTCGCCTGTGACCGGCCGCACCCATCAACTGCGGGTGCATATGGCGGCAACGGGAACGCCGATCCTGGGGGATGGCAAGTATGGCGGTGCGGAGGCTTTTCTCCAGGGTGAGGGGGTGAGCCGGAAGCTGCATCTGCACGCCCGCGCCATCCGGCTACCCGACGCCGACGGGGTACCGGTTGAGGTCACCGCACCGCTGCGCGACCACATGGTCCGGAGTTTCGAGTTCTTCGGATTGGACCCGGATCCGGCCGGGTCACCCTTCGCCGATTTCGAGGACTGACATGCCAAGTGCTTTGCGGGTGTGCGCGCTGGATTTGGATGGGACCCTGGTCGACAGCCAGCATCATATCGTTGCTGCGATGGCGGCGGCCTTCATCCAGGAAGGTCTGCCGGAGCCTGAAGCGGAACAGGTTCGCCAAGTCGTCGGTCTGCCCCTGGATGTCGCCGTGGGCCAGCTAGCCCCCGAGGTCGGCGGCCTGCAGATCGAGCGGATGGGCCAGACCTACCGGGATGCCTATTTCGACGCCAAGGCGCGCTCGGGTGAAACCGAACCCCTGTTCCCGGGGGCCCTCCCGGCGCTCGACGCCCTGGAGTCGGCCGGATGGCTGCTGGCGATCGTCACCGGCAAAGGCCGGCGAGGCCTGATCGAGGTCCTTGAAGCCCATGGCATTCGCAGCCGCTTCGTTTCGCTGAAATCGGCCGACGACGGTCCCGGCAAGCCGGATCCGACGCTGTTGCTCGAGGTTGTCGCCGAAACCGGGGTCGAGCGCGCACGCTGCCTGATGGTCGGTGACACAGTGTTCGACATGAAGATGGCCGGCAACGCACGTATCCCGGCCCTTGGCGTTTCGTGGGGGTATCACGGTCGAGAGCAGTTGCGGGCCGAGGGTGCTCGGGTGATCCTGGAGCGTTTCGACGATCTGCCGCGTGCGGCGGAGGATCTGATCGGCTGACTTAGATCGGATCATGATTTGACGGAAACCCTCTGGTTTCCGGCAGAACATGTGAATCCGATCTAATTCAGAGAGTTAGAGCAGATGCACCGGTCAGATGGATCACCACAAGCGATGCCATCTGATACGGATCTGCTCTAGGGAGAACGGGCATGCGATGGACGCGAGTCCTGGCAGGCGGTGTCGGCGTTCTTGTGCTGGCCATCACGGGGGCGGCGGTGCTCGTCGCGACCCTCGATCCGAACGACTACAAATTGGAAATCCGGGCGGCGGCGGAGAGCGCAACCGGCCGCTCGCTGACCCTGGAGGGCGACCTTGAGCTTTCCCTGCTGCCCCGGCCGTCGTTGACCGCCTCTGATCTGCGCTTTGCCAATGCGCCTTGGGGCAGCGATCCGGACATGGTGTCCATCGGCACGCTGGCGCTGTCTCTGGAACTCCTGCCGCTGCTCTCCGATCAGATTGAGGCGGAACGCATTCAGCTGTCGGACGTATCGATTCTGCTGGAGCGCAACGATGAGGGAACAGCCAACTGGCAGGTCGGCTCCGGCGAAGGGGGAGCTGGCGATGCTGGTGCCGCGCCAGGTCGGCAAGGCAGCCTGGATTTGGACCTTCGCTCGGCCGAGATCGAGGCCGTCACGGTCACCTGGATCGGGGCTCCTGGTGCTGCGGCCCGAACTGTCGTCATCGACCGTTTGGCGCTTGAATCCGATGATGCCCGCGCGCCGCTCTCGCTGTCTGTCGCGGCGTCGGTTGACGACCGGGATCTCGTGCTGGAAGGGACCATTCCGGCCATCGCGGACATTGCCAGACCGGGCACTGAACTGCCGATCGACCTGGCGGGACGGATCTCTGACACCGATATCGCTCTGGCGGCCAGCCTGGGTTATGCGACGGCGGCCGATGGCGGGCTGACGGCGGTTTCGGCCGATCGGATTGCCCTGTCGCTGGCGGATATGACGGCGACCGGTCGGATCGGCATCGCGCTGGAGGGTCCGCGGCCTAGGGTCAATGCCGAATTCCAGAGCGAACGGCTTGTCCTCCCGGGGGCTGAGGGAGACGGTGAGGGGGATCCGCTGGGCCAGGCCTTGCCGTGGGAGTTGCTGACGCTCCTGGATGGACAGATCGCGGTTGAGGCCGGCCGTGTTGAGGCGGACCGTCTGATGGTCGACAACGTTGCGCTGGCCGCGGTCCTGCAGGACGGCGTTCTGACGCTTGATCCCGTGACCGCGGACCTCTCCGGGGGGAGCCTCTCAGTGACCGCCAGGATGAACGCATCGGCCGAGGTGCCGCGCGCCGTGGCGCGCGGAGAGTGGGCGGGGGCGGATTTCGGTGCGCTGGTTCAGCGCCTTCAGGGAACCGACATCCTGGCTGCGAGCGGTGACGCGGCTTTCGACCTTCAGGGGGTGGGCGACACACCGCGCGACCTCCTGAATACGGCGGCGGGTGCGGCATGGTTTGTGGTGCGGGAAGGGCGGGTGGATAACGCCTATTGGGAACTCATCGCCGAAGATCTGACCACCCGGTTCCTCCCGTTCACGGAGGACGGACCGGAACGGGGGACGTTGAACTGTGCGACCGGCCGCTGGACGGTCGACCGCGGAGTCGCTGACACCACCGTTCTGATGGCCGACAGCGATCGGGTTACGATCGCCGGGGAAGGCACGATCGATCTTGCCCGCGCCACGCTCGACATGAAACTCACGCCGCGCCCGAAAGACGCGTCCCTGGTCAGTCTCGCGACCCCGATCCTGGTGACCGGCGATCTGGGGGCGCCGACGGTCGCACCCGATCCTCTGGCGGTGGCGAAGGGCGTGGGCACCGCGGTCGTCGGAACGATGATCAATCCGCTGGCGCTGATCCTGCCGTTCGTTTCCAGCGGTGCGGACGACGATCCCTGTCCGAACGCGATCGCCGTTGCGAGGGCCGGCAGCCGACCGCGGCCAAGCCGTCGACCGCGTCAGAGCAACCTTCTGAGGAAGAAGGTAAATCCGGTGGTATCAAAGGTTTATTTGAATCTCTTCGTAAAGCAGTTGAGTAATAAGACGGATGAAGCGCATCTACAAGACGGTCGCGGTAGAAGCCGAAGCCGACGGGTTCGTGGTGGCGCTCGACGGTCGGGCCCTGCGGTCGCCCGCCAAGCGCGCTCTGGTGCTGCCGACGCGGGCGCTGGCCGACGCGGTCGCACAGGAGTGGGATGCGCAGGGCGAGACGGTCGAGCCGGCGACGATGGCGATGATGGGCTTTGCGTCGACCGTCGCCGACCGTGTGGCTCCCCAGCGCGATCATGTGGTGGATGAGATCGCGGCCTATGGCGGGTCCGATCTGCTGTGCTTTCTCGCCGAAGGGCCGGAGTCGCTGGTCGACCGGCAACAGGCGCGTTGGACGCCCTGGCGGCTCTGGGCGGAGGAGCGGTTTCACGTCACCCTCGCGGTGACCAGCGGCATCATGCCGGTGCGCCAGGATGACGAGACTCTTGCCACCCTGAAGGCGGCCGTGGGCTCCATTGATGACTGGCACCTCGCGCCGATGCACACCGTGACGACCATCACCGGGTCGCTGGTGCTCGGGCTGGCGATGCAGGCTCGGGCGATCGCGGCCGACGAGGCCTTCGACCTCTCTCAGATCGACGAGGCCTACCAGGTGGAGCAATGGGGCCAGGACCGCGAGGCCGAGCAGCGCCGACGGCAGTTGCGTGAAGAGGTGCGGGGGGCGGCGAGATTTGCGGACTTGCTGAGCGACCAGGGCGGCTGACCGGCGGGCGTGGGCCGATCCGGGTGGCTGGAGTTGCGCCGACCGAGATGCTATCGGGATTGGTGGGAAATGTGACGCTGGCGTGATGGCGGACCGGTGGCGGTTTCGGTGTGACGCGGTGAGGGATTGTGAAAGGGCGGGACCATGCAGGACATCATCCATCGCCTCGAAACCATGCGCGATCAGGCGCGGGCCGGCGGCGGCCAGCGCCGGGTCGAAGCCCAGCACGCCAAAGGCAAGCTCAGCGCGCGCGAGCGGATCGACCTGCTGGTCGACCCGGGGTCGTTCGAGGAATGGGACATGTTCGTCGAACATCGCTCGACCGATTTCGGCATGGCCGACCAGAAAATCCCGGGCGACGGCGTGGTCACCGGTTACGGCACGGTGAACGGCCGCCTGGTCTTCGTCTTCAGCCAGGACTTCACGGTGTTCGGTGGCTCGTTGTCGGAGGCCCATGCCGAGAAGATCTGCAAGGTCATGGACCAGGCGATGAAAGTCGGTGCGCCGGTCATCGGCCTGAACGACAGCGGCGGGGCCCGCATCCAGGAGGGGGTGGCGTCGTTGGGCGGCTATGCCGAAGTGTTCCAGCGCAATGTGCTGGCCTCGGGCGTGGTCCCGCAGATCTCGATGATCATGGGCCCGTGCGCCGGCGGTGCGGTCTATTCGCCGGCGATGACCGACTTCATCTTCATGGTCAAGGACAGCTCCTACATGTTCGTCACCGGCCCGGACGTGGTGAAGACCGTCACCCACGAGACCGTTACCCATGAGGAACTTGGCGGTGCCGTCACCCACACCACCAGGTCCGGAGTCGCCGACCAGGCCTTCGACAACGACGTCGAGGCCTTGCTGAACCTGCGCCGCTTCATCGACTTCCTGCCGAGTTCGAACCGGGAGAAGCCGCCGGTTCGCCCGACCGCCGACGAGGCGGACCGCCCGGAGATGTCGCTCGACAGTCTGGTGCCGGCCAATCCGAACAAGCCCTACGACATGAAGGAGTTGATCCTGAAGGTCGCGGACGAGGGCGACTTCTTCGAGCTGCAGCCGAATTTCGCCGCCAACATCATCACCGGCTTCGCCCGAATGCAGGGCTCCACCGTCGGAATCGTCGCCAACCAGCCGATGGTGCTGGCCGGGTGTCTGGACATCGAGAGTGCGAAGAAGGCCGGACGCTTCGTGCGGTTCTGCGACTGTTTCAACATCCCGATCGTGACCTTTGTCGATGTCCCGGGCTTCCTGCCGGGCACCGCTCAGGAATACGGCGGCATCATCAAGCATGGCGCCAAGCTGCTGTTCGCCTATGCCGAGGCGACGGTGCCGAAGGTGACGGTGATCACCCGCAAGGCCTATGGCGGGGCCTATGACGTGATGAGCTCGAAGCACCTGCGCGGCGACGTCAACTACGCCTGGCCGACCGCCGAGATCGCGGTCATGGGGCCGAAAGGCGCGGTCGAGATCATCTTCCGCGGCGACCTCGGCGACGACGAGAAGATCGAAGCGCGCACCGAGGAGTACCGCCAGCGTTTCGCCAACCCGTTCGTGGCGGCCGGTCGCGGCTACCTGGATGACGTGATCATGCCGCACAACACAAGACGGCGGATCTGTCGGGCGCTGGCGATGCTGCGTGACAAGCAGCTCGAGAACCCGTGGAAGAAACACGACAACATCCCGCTCTGAGCGGCCGGGAAGGGACGGGCCATGTTTGACAAGATCCTGATCGCCAACCGCGGCGAGATCGCCTGCCGGATCATCCGTACCGCCAAGCGCATGGGTATCAAGACCGTGGCGGTCTATTCCGATGCCGACGCCGACGGCAAGCACGTGGCGATGGCCGACGAGGCGGTGCGGCTGGGACCGCCACCCTCGGCCGAAAGCTATCTGCTGATCGACAAGATCGTCGACGCCTGCCGCGAGACCGGCGCCCAGGCGGTGCATCCGGGGTTCGGCTTCCTCTCCGAGCGGGCGGCGTTCTGCGAAGCCCTGGAGGCGGCCGGGATCGTCTTTATCGGCCCAGGCACGAAGGCGATCGAGGCGATGGGCGACAAGATCACGTCCAAGAAGATCGCCCACGACGCCGGTGTCAGCACCGTGCCGGGCTTCATGGGCACGATCGAGGATGCCGATCACGCCGCCAAGATCGCCGAGGAGATCGGCTATCCGGTAATGATCAAGGCCTCGGCCGGCGGCGGCGGCAAAGGCATGCGGATCGCCAACGGGCCCGATGAACTTAAGGACGGGGTGCGCTCGGCGATGAACGAGGCCCGCTCGTCCTTCGGGGATGATCGGGTGTTCATCGAGAAGTTTGTCACCGAGCCGCGCCACATCGAGATCCAGGTCCTGGCCGACAAGCACGGCAACGCCATCCATCTCGGTGAGCGCGAATGCTCGATCCAGCGCCGCCACCAGAAGGTCATCGAAGAGGCGCCGAGCCCGTTCATTGATGCCGAAACCCGGGCGGCCATGGGGGCCCAGGCGGTCGCGCTGGCCAAGCAGGTCGACTACGTGTCGGCGGGAACTGTCGAATTCATAGCTGACGCGAATAAAAATTTCTATTTTATTGAAATGAATACAAGATTGCAGGTTGAGCACACGTTGACAGAGTTGGTCACCGGGCTCGATCTGGTCGAGCAGATGATCCGGGTTGCGGCCGGGGAAAAGCTGCCGATGACCCAGGACGAGGTCGGCATGTGCGGCTGGGCGATCGAGGCCCGGGTCTATGCCGAGGATCCCTATCGCGGCTTCCTGCCCTCGATCGGACGCCTGACCCGCTACGACCCGCCGCTCGATGTCGACGGGATCCGGGTCGACGACGGGGTCGAGGAAGGCTCCGAAATCTCGATGTTCTACGACCCGATGATCGCCAAGCTCGTGGCCTATGGTGAGGACCGCAACGACGCGGCCGACCGCCTGGCGGATGCGTTGAACCGATACCGGATCCGCGGCGTCGGCCACAACATCCCGTTCCTGTCGGCGACCATTGCCATGGAGCGGTTCCGCGCGGGCCGGCTGACCACCAACTTCATCGCCGAGGAGTTTCCGGACGGATTCTCGGGTGCTGACCTCGACACCTATGACCGTGGCGCCATGCTGGCCGTCGCCGTCGCCTTCGAGCGGGCGAACGCCGAGCGCAGCCTGCGTATCAGCGGCCAGGTTGCCAACCGCGGCGCCAGTGACGTCGGCACGATCTGGACGGTCCGTGAGGGCCGCGAGAACACAAGGGTCGAGATCCGGCCGGTCGAGGATGGCTACGATGCGGTGGTCGAGGGCCAGCGCTACGCGGTGCGGGGCCCGCTCGACGCGACCATCGCGGTGTTCGACGGCAACGTGAACGGCGAGAGTTTCCCGGTCCAGATCGATCGCGACGGGATCTACCGTACCTTGAGCTATGGCGGGCTCAGCCAGCGGGTCCTCGTGGTGCCGCCACGGGTCGCGGAGTCCCTCGACAAGATGCCGGCCAAGGAGGCGGCCGACACGTCCAAGCTGCTGGTGTCGCCGATGCCGGGCCTGCTGGTCTCGGTCGCGGTCGGTGAGGGCGATCAGGTCAAGGACGGCCAGGAGATCTGCGTCGTCGAGGCCATGAAGATGGAGAACGTGCTCAGAGCCGAACGCGACGGTGTCGTGGCCAAGGTCCATGCCGGTCCCGGAGCGAGCCTGGCGGTCGACCAGACGATCGTCGAGTTCGAGTAGGCACGGCGGTGGCCGAGGCCGTCCGCCTGATCGTCACCGGCCGGGTCCAGGGGGGTCGGGTTCCGGTACTGGACGGTGCGTGCGGCGACGGCCCTTGGACTCGACGGATGGGTGCGCAACCGTCGCGACGGTTCGGTCGAGATCCTGGCAGCGGGCGACCCGTCCGATCTTCAGGCACTTGCCGATCGCTGCCACAGGGGCCCGCCGGTGGCCCGGGTCGACCGGGTCGAGCGGACGCCCGAGAGCGCTGAGGGCATCGCGCCCGGCTTCGTGGAAACCGACACGATCTGACACGATTCCCCCGGACCCTGCCCTGGCCGGAGCCGCCCGCCTGGCGTAGAGACCTGGGCTTTTCGCCAATGGCTGACGGGGCCGGGGGTTAGCGATAGGGTTCGATGACCGTGACGCGTGGAGGTGGCGATGACCCCGATCGATCCCCCGTCTCTCCGGCAGTGGAACGAGCGTCTGCGCTGGTTCGATGAAAGACTGCGGCGCGCAGGGGGCGACGCGCCGCTCCAGGTCGACGCCCAGACCGAAGCGATCCTGATGGACCTGCGCCGCGTGTTTGCCGCCGGCGCCTGGGTGACGGTCGTCATCCTGGCCCAGACGGCGATCGACAGCGACGTGGCCGAGCGGGTCGACATGGCGGTCGGCGACGGCCTGCACCTGAACACCGTGCGGTTCGGGCGCGACTATGTCTGGCTGCGCGAGCGCCGGAACGCTTATGTCCACAACGATGCCCCCCTGCCGGCGATCACCGCCCGGGATATCGCCCATGACAGTGCGCGGCTCGAGCACGAAGCCCGCAAGGCGGTCGAACTGATGGCGGACGCTCTGGCCGGCGTGGCGTAGGATACGAGGCCACTCACCCCCTTACTTCCCGGGCCTGACCAGGGACCCAGAGCAACGCTTGCAGGACCGCCCGGAGTCCCCGTACGGTCGCTCCAGCAGCTCCTAGCCTGGGCCCCGGCTTGGCGCCGGGGAGTGAGAGTTCTGGATATCGAAGGGCGTGGCTAATCAGCCCGCCGCGCCATCGCGCCACTCGGGCCGAAAACCTCGTCGAAGGCACCTTTCAGCGCGGCGTCGACGTCGGACATCGATACCGGGATGCCGAGATCGACCAGGCTGGTCACGCCGTGGCCCGAGATGCCGCAGGGCACGATGCCCTCGAAGTGGCCGAGATCGGGCTCGACGTTCAGCGAGACCCCGTGGAAGGTCACCCAGCGGCGCACCCGCACCCCGATGGCAGTGATCTTGTCCTCGCGCAGCGGTTCGTTCCGGTCGGTGCGGCGCACCCAGATGCCGACACGGCCCTGGCGACGTTCCCCCTCGACCCCGAGCCGGTCCAAGGCGGCGATCAGCCAGCCCTCCAGTCCGTGTACATAGGCGCGCACATCCGGATTGCGGCGCTTCAGGTCGAGCATGACATAGGCCACGCGCTGCCCGGGGCCGTGATAAGTGAATTCGCCGCCCCGCCCGGTGCGGTGGACCGGGAATCGCTCCGGCTGCAGCAGATCCGCGGCGTCGGCGCTGGTACCCGCCGTGTAGAGCGGAGGATGCTCCAGCAGCCACACGGTCTCCGGAGCCTCCCCGGCATGGATGGCCGCAGCCAGCCGCTCCATCTCGGCAACCGCGTCCTCGTAGGCGACAAGCCCGTCCGAGACTCGCCAGTCGACGGTCGCCGGTAGGGTGGAGAGGCTGGCAGCGGGGACAGCGGATGTGGCCAATGTCTCGTCTTTCGGGCGCTGGGACGCGCGATCGTTCTTGATCGCTGAAACGGCTTTTGGTACTCCCTCAGCCTCGTTCCGGGCCGGCGAGTCCGGAGCGACCATAGTGCGGTCGTGGCGGAATTGGTAGACGCGCAGCGTTGAGGTCGCTGTCCGGTAACACGGGTGGAAGTTCGAGTCTTCTCGACCGCACCATCTTCCCAAACAGGTTTGACAGGAACGCCCTCGCTTTCGGGCGTTTTTTGTCTTTCGTCGTTGCCCGAAGGGTGCGCGCCTATTGGGCCCGCGCCCCCCGTTGTGTAAGGTCCGCCAACCCCTGCATGTCGCTGGGGCGGATGGCATGACGGGAGGCTGGCATGGCGGAAGATCTCAAGGACGCCGCGCTCTACTACCACGAGAGACCGGTCCCCGGAAAACTGGCCGTGGTGCCGACCAAACCGATGGCGACCCAGCGCGACCTCTCGCTCGCCTATTCGCCGGGCGTGGCCCATGCCTGCACTGCCATCGCCGAGGATCCCGCGGCGGCCGCGCGCTTCACCGGCCGTCAGAACCTGGTGGGTGTGGTGACGAACGGGACGGCGGTGCTCGGCCTCGGGAATATCGGGCCGCTCGCCTCCAAGCCGGTGATGGAAGGCAAGGCAGCGCTGTTCAAGAAGTTCGCCGACATCGACGTATTCGACATCGAAGTTGCCGAGCTCGACGTCGATCGCTTCGTAGAGGTGGTGGCTGCGTTGGAGCCGACCTTCGGTGGCATCAACCTTGAGGACATCAAGGCTCCGGAGTGCTTCGAGATCGAGCGCAAGCTGCGCGACCGCATGAAGATCCCGGTGTTCCATGACGACCAGCACGGCACCGCGATCACCGTGGGTGCCGCGATCTTCAACGCGCTGCGCCTGGTGGAGAAGCCGATCGAGTCCGTCCGGCTGGTGACGTCCGGTGCGGGTGCGGCAGCGATCGCCTGTGTCAATCTGCTGGTGGCCATGGGAGTGGACCGCGAGAACGTCGTGCTCACCGACATCGACGGCGTGGTCTATCGCGGCCGGCCGCAGATGAACCCGGTCATCGAGCGCTATGCCCGCGACACCGAGATGCGGACCCTGGCCGAAGCGGTGGCGGATGCCGACGTGTTCCTGGGGCTTTCGGCCCCGGGGGTGCTGACGCTGGAGATGGTCAAGTCGATGGCCGAGAACCCGGTGATCATGGCGCTGGCCAACCCGACGCCGGAGATCATGCCGGAAGAGGCCAAGGCGGCCCGCAGCGATGCCATCATCGCCACCGGCCGCTCCGACTATCCCAACCAGGTCAACAACGTCCTCTGCTTCCCCTTCATCTTCCGTGGCGCGCTGGATGTCGGCGCCACCACGATCAACGAGGAGATGAAGATCGCCGCCGTCACCGCGATCGCCGATCTGGCGATGCAGGAGGCGTCCGATATCGTTGCCACCGCCTATAGCGGTCAGGAACTCTCCTTCGGCGCCGACTACCTGATCCCCAAGCCGTTCGACCCGCGGCTGATCATGGAGATCGCCCCCTGTGTCGCCCGTGCGGCGATGGAGAGTGGTGTGGCGACCCGTCCGATCGAAGACTTCAAGGCATACCGGCAGAAGCTGTCCCAGTTCGTCTACCGCTCGGGCCAGGTGATGGGCCCGGTCTTCGCCAAAGCGCGCGAAGCGCCAAAGCGGGTCGCGTTCGCCGAGGGCGAGGAGGAGCGCGTGCTGCGCGCCGTCCAGAGCGTGGTCGACGAAGGCCTTGCCCAGCCGATCCTAGTCGGCCGCCCCGAGGTCATCGAACGCCGCCTCGATCGCTTCGGCCTGCGCATGCGGATTGGCCGCGACGTCGACGTGGTCGACCCGACCAATGACGAACGCTACGAGTCCTACTGGCGGGCCTATCACCGGGCGATGGAGCGGCGCGGCGTCTCCCCGGACCGGGCCCGTGAGGTGGTGCGCACCAACGACACGGTGATCGCCGCGCTGATGTTGCAGCAGAACGACGCCGACGCGGCGATCTGCGGCAGCGTCGGCCGCTACTGGGATCATCTGCGCGACGTCCGCCAGGTCATCGGGACCCGCCGGGGCGTCAACGAGTTGTCGGCCGTCAGCCTGCTGATCCTGCCCCAGGGTTCGTACTTCATGGTCGACACCCATGTGACCCCGGATCCCAGCGCCGACGAACTCGTGGAGATGGTCGAGTTGGCGATGAACGAGGTCCGGACCTTCGGGCTGGAACCGAAGGTCGCGTTCGTTTCGCACTCCCATTTCGGCGCATCGAACGAAGCCTCCGCCGTCAAGATGCGGCGGGCCGTCGCCCGACTGGCGGCCGAACACCCGGACCTCGAGGTCGAAGGGGAGATGCATGCCGACAGCGCGATTTCGGAAGCGGTGCGCAACCGGACCTTCCCGAATTCCCGGCTGTCCGGTGCGGCCAACCTGCTGGTGCTGCCGACCCTCGATGCCGCCAATGTCGCCTTCAATCTCCTGAAGTCGACGGGGCAGGGCCTGTCGGTCGGTCCGATGCTGGTCGGGACCGCCAAGCCGATGCACATTCTGACCCAATCGGTCACGGTCCGCGGCATCATCAACATGACGGCTGTGGCCGTGGTCGATGCCCAGGCGCACGCGGCCGCCCGTGCCGGCGCCGTGCGGTAATCGCCAACGAGCGACGGTGACCCATGACGCTTGAGGATCCCGGTACCGATGTCGAGGCCAAAGCGTCCGCCGCCGCGAAAGCGGCCAAGCGGAAGTACAAGGCCAAACGCCGGGAGCTGAAAGCACGGATCCGCGCGCTCGAGGAGGAGATCGCCGAAGCGCGGGATTCGGTGGCGGAAGGGCCGCTCTACGGACTGACCCCCCGCGTGGAGGCGGCCGTTCTACAGGCCCTGGATCAGGAGCGGTTCCCGGTGGTGCCGCGCCTGCTGCGGCCGCTTCACCCGGCTGATCAAGCCGATCTGATCGAACGGCTGACCTCGGATGAACGACTCAAGCTGATCAATGCCGTAGGCCCGGCCTTCGATGCCGACATCCTGGTGCATCTCGACGACACGGTGCGTGAGGAACTGGTTGCAGCGTTCGGCGAGGAGGAGCTGACCCGGGTCCTGTCTGACCTGGATTCCGATGATGCGGTCGAGCTGTTCGGCGAGCTCGACGAGGAGGAGCAGGCCCGCGTTCTCGCGGCCCTGCCGGCCAAGGACCGGCTCCTGATCGAGGAAGGCCTGACCTTTCCGGAGGATTCCGCCGGGCGTCTGATGCAGCGCGAACTGGTGGTCGTGCCGGAGCACTGGACGGTCGGTCAGACCATCGATTTCCTGCGCACGGTCCGTGATCTGCCGGACGATTTCTACGACATTTTCGTCGTCGATCCGGCGCATCGGCCGGTTGGTGAGCTTGCCCTGTCCCATCTTCTGCGGGCCAAGCGCCCGATCCGGGTCTCCGACATCATGCGGCGCGACTTCCGCAAGGTGCCGGCCGAGATGGACCAGGAAGAAGTGGCGCTGCTGTTCCGGCAGTACGGACTGGTGGCGGCACCGGTGGTCGCTGATGACGACCGGCTGCTCGGCGTGGTGACCGTCGACGACGTTGTCCATGTGATCGACGAGGAAGCCGAGGAAGATCTGATGAAGCTCGCGGGTGTTGGCGAGATCGATCTGTACGGCTCGTTGCTCGACACCGCCAAGACCAGGGTTCCCTGGCTTGCCATGAACCTGATCACGGCGATCGCCGCGTCGCTGGTGATCGGTCTGTTCGAGGATACGATCGAGAAAGTGGTGGCGCTGGCGGTGCTGATGCCGATCGTCGCTTCCATGGGCGGGAACGCCGGTACCCAGACCCTGACTGTCGCGGTCCGGGCTCTGGCCATGCGGGAGTTGGACACCCGCAACGCCCTGAAATTCGTGGCTAAGGAGACGCTCGTTGCCTCGGCCAACGGCCTGATCTTCGCTGTCCTGACGGCCATCGTCTCGGTGGTCTGGTTCGGCGACCTGCAGATCGCCTGGATCATCGCCATCGCCATGGTCATCAACCTGGTGGTCGCCGGGCTGGTCGGTACCCTGATCCCATTGGGGCTCGACCGCTTCAAAATCGACCCGGCCGTTGCGTCGGGCGTCTTCCTGACGACGGTGACCGACGTGATCGGGTTTTTCGCATTTCTGGGACTGGCGACACTGTTCCTGCTGTAGAGTCGTTTAATTGACGTACACGTCAATTCATGGCATCAGATCTCCATGACCGACCGGCACACCATGACCCAACTGGTGCGGGAGCTCGGCCTGACCAGCAGGGCGATCCGGTTCTACGAGCAGCAGGGGCTGATCGAGCCGTCCCGCGACGGCCGTGCGCGGGTGTTCTCGTCGCGGGATCGGACCCGACTGGTGTTGATCCAGCGTTGCCGCAGGCTGGGCTTTTCGATCGCAGAGATACGAGAAATCCTGGACCTCTATGACGCCGAAGACGGCGAACGGGCGCAGCTTGTCCACCTGTTGCGCAAGATCCGCGACCGTCGTGCGCAACTGGAGGCACAGCGTCGCGATATCGATGTGATCGAGAGCGAGTTGCTGCGGCTCGAGAACAGCTGTCTCGACCGGCTATCGGACGATGCGGCATGACCCAAGCAGATGACGAGCAAGTCAAGCTGGAGGTGGCGAACCCGGACTTCGCCGAGCGCATTCGGCAGAGCTTCGAGCGTCAGGCTTTCATGGCCTTTATCGGGGCGTCTTTGGAGAGGGTCGGCCCGGGCGCCGTCGATATCGCACTGCCCTACCGGCCGGAGCTTTGTCAGCAGCACGGGTTCTTCCACGGCGGGGTGGTCGGCACGATCGCCGACAATGCCTGCGGCTATGCGAGCTTCACGCTGGCCCCGGCGGATGCGTCGATCCTGACGGTCGAATACAAACTGAACCTGATGTCACCGGCTGCCGGTGAGACCCTGGTGGCACGCGGTCGCGTATTGCGGCCGGGCAGGACTCTGGTGGTCGCCCAGGCGGACGTCTTCGCCCGGCGCGGCGACAGCGAGAAGCATATCGCCACCGCGATCGCCACCCTGATGCTGATGGCTGGCATGGCGGACGCACCGCACCGGCCCGGCGGCCGGTCGGCAGACAAACCCAGCGAGATGGACGCGAGCCCATGATCCCCAACGATCTTCCCAGCCTGAATTTCGATCTTGGCGAGACCGCCGATCTGTTGCGCGACAGTGTGCGCAGCTTTGCTGCCGATGAGATCGCCCCGCGCGCGGCCGATATCGATCGCGACAACACGTTCCCCCACGACCTGTGGCGCAAGATGGGCGATGTCGGGGTGCTCGGTATCACGGCCGAGGAGGAATATGGCGGCGCCGGCATGGGCTACCTCGAGCATTGCATCGCCATGGAGGAGATCAGCCGGGCCTCGGGTTCGGTAGGCCTCAGCTACGGCGCTCACTCCAACCTCTGCGTCAACCAGATCCGCCTGAACGGCACCGAGGACCAGAAGCAGCGCTATCTCACCAAGCTGATCAGCGGTGAGTTCGTCGGCGCGCTGGCCATGAGCGAGCCGGGTGCGGGCTCCGATGTCGTCTCGATGCGCACCCGCGCGGAGAAGAAGGGCGACAAGTACGTCCTGAACGGCTCGAAGATGTGGATCACCAACGGTCCGACGGCGGACGTGGTGGTGGTGTACGCCAAGACCTCACCGGACAGGAACCAGCACGGCATCACCGCCTTCCTGGTCGACACCAAGGCCAAGGGGTTCTCGGTGGCCCAGAAGCTCGACAAGCTGGGTATGCGCGGCTCCGATACCGGCGAGCTCGTGTTCCAGGATGTCGAGGTGCCGGAAGAGAACGTGCTGGGCAAACTCGACGGCGGCGTCGCCGTGCTGATGAGCGGCCTGGACTACGAGCGCGCGGTGCTGGCCGCCGGTCCGACCGGCCTCATGCAGGCGGCGATGGACGTGGTCGTCCCCTATGTCCATGAGCGCCAGCAGTTCGGCAAGCCGATCGGCGAGTTCCAGATCATGCAGGCCAAGCTTGCCGACATGTACGTGACGATGAATGCGGCCAAGTCCTACGTCTACACGGTCGCGCGGGCCTGTGACCGCGGCGAGGTGACCCGCAAGGATGCCGCCGGCGCGATCCTCTACGCCGCGGAAAAAGCGACATGGATGGCGCTGGAAGCCATCCAGTGCCTTGGCGGCAACGGCTACACGATGGATTATCCGACCGGCCGCATTCTGCGCGATGCCAAGCTTTATGAGATCGGTGCCGGCACCAGCGAAATTCGCCGCATGCTGATCGGTCGGGAACTGTTCAAGGAGACCGCGTGACCGAAGGGTTGATCCACAGCGACGGTGTGGCCCGTTGTTTCTGGCCCGGCGAGCATCCTGACTACATCGACTACCACGACACCGAATGGGGCCGGCCGGTCGCCGATGACATCCGTCTGTTCGAGAAGATCTGTCTGGAAGGCTTCCAGTCGGGCCTGTCGTGGCTGACCATCCTGCGCAAGCGTGAGGCGTTCCGCGCCGGCTTTGCCGGGTTCGATTTCCGGGAGATCGCGAAGTTCGGGGAGGCCGAGGTCGAACGGCTGCTCCAGGATGCCGGCATCGTGCGCCACCAGGGCAAGATCCGCTCGACCATCAACAACGCCCAAAGGGCGATCGAGCTGGTTGAGGAGGCGGGGTCACTGGCCGGGTTCATCTGGTCATTCGAGCCCGCTGCCGCGGACCGTCCGCAGACCTTCGACCGCGACACCCTGATGTCGCTGGCCAAGACGCCAGCCTCGACGGCGCTGTCGAAAGCCCTGAAAAAGCGCGGCTGGAGCTTCGTCGGCCCGACAACGATGTATGCCTTCATGCAGTCGGTCGGAATCGTGAACGACCATCTGGAGGGCTGCGGTTTCCGGGCGGCCTGCGAGGCGGACCGCGCCGGTTTCGAGCGCCCCACACCCAAGTTCGACGTACAGGGAGAAAGCCGATGATCGGCAGACGCGTCTATTCCGGCGCCCCGTTCGAGGAGATGGCGGGTTATGCCCGGGCGGTGATCGACCCGCCCTACGTTTTCGTCTCCGGCACCACCGGCTTCGACCCGGATACGCTGGCGTTCTCCGAGGACGTCGAGACCCAGTGCGAGAACTGCTTCAAGACGATTTCCCGGGCGCTCGAACAGGCCGGGTCGAGCATGGTCCATCTGGTGCGGGTGCGGATCTTCGTGGCGTCGCGTGCCGAGTTCGAACGGATCAAGCCGATCATCAAGCGCCACTGCGATGCGGCGCGACCGGCCAACACGACGGTGTTGGCGGAACTGGTGGAACCGCACATGCGGGTCGAGGTCGAGGTCACGGCGAAAATCGATCCGACGCGGGTGGATGACGCGCGCTAGGGTAGGTCTGCATCGGGGGAAGCACGGGGAAAGCAGGCATGACCGGGGAAACCACGACCATTCCGGCCCGCAAGGGTAAGGCGACACGCCTCAAGGCCGGCGAGGCGGTCAAGGTCATCAACACGCCCGGGACCCAGGTGGTCGATACCTGGGCGTTCGTGGACGGCGACATGACCGAGCTGCTGTCGATGGAACACAGCCGGGCCACCATGAACCGGCTCACCCCGAAGATCGGCGATACCCTGGTGACCAACCATCGCCGCCCGATCCTGACACTGGAGAGCGATACCTCCGGCGAGGTGCATGACACGTTCATCGCGGCCTGCGACCGCTGGCGCTACCAGGGTCTCGGCGTTGAGGGCTATCACGACAGCTGCGAGGACAATCTGCATGCCGCGTTGGCGGAACTCGGCCTGTCGTCGGCGGAAACGCCGAGCCCGCTGAACCTGTTCATGAACATCCCCTGGGACAGTGAGGGGCGGATCGACTGGAAACCCCCGGTCTCGACGCCCGGCAGCTATGTCATCCTGCGCGCCGAAGTCGACTGCGTGGTGGTGTTCTCCGCCTGTCCCCAGGACATCGTGCCGATCAACGGTGAGAACTGCATACCCAAGGACGCCCATTTCGTCGTCGAGGCCCCGGCCTTCTGACGGCCCCACATTCCGAGAGGACTTCGACATGCCCACCGCTCTGATAACCGGTGCCAATCGCGGGATCGGCCTTGAGCTTGTTCGCCAGTATGCCGCCGACGGGTACTCTGTGATCGCGACCTGCCGGGCCCCGGATTCGGCGGCCGACCTCAAGGCGGTCGAGGGCGATGTCCGCGTTTGCGCCCTGGACGTCGATGACGGGGCGGCCGTCGAAGCCCTGGCCGCCGAGTTGCGGGGCCAGGCGATCGACATCCTGTTCAACAACGCCGGCATCAACATCAACAAGGCCGCGTCTGTCGGCGATATCGACTACGGCGCGTGGGAGCGGACGATGCGGACCAACGTGCTGGCGCCCATCCGGTTGGCCTGGGCGTTCAAGGACCATGTCGCCGCCTCGGCCATGAAGGTGATGGCCTTCACCAGTTCGCGGATGGGGTCGATCACGCTCAACGGCGGTGGCAACGCCGTCTATCGGTCGTCGAAGACCGGGCTCAACATGGCGGCCCATTGCCTTGCCCTGGAACTGCAGGACAGCGGGATCATCGTCACCTGCCTGCATCCGGGCCATGTGCGTACCGACATGGGAGGGCCGAGCGCGCCGGTCACGCCGCAGGACAGTGCTGCCGGCATGCGGTCGGTGCTGGCCAGTCTCAAGCCGGAGGATACCGGCAGTTTCCGGAACTACGACGGCGCGACATTCGCCTGGTAGGCGGTGCGCTGCAATGTACGCGAGGGAGGACATCCGATGACTGATGACGCGGACCGCGAGGACAGCGGGGGCGAGCCGAAACCGCCGATCGCGTTCTATTTCGACTTCTCGTCGCCCTACGGCTATCTCGCCGCCCTGAAGATCGACGACATGGCCCGACTCTACGGCCGTGCGGTCGATTGGAAGCCGGTGCTGCTCGGCGTGATCTTCAAGACCACCGGCGCCCAGCCGTTGCTCGACGTTCCGGTCAAGGGCGACTACGCGCGCCGCGACATCGCCCGGATGGCCCGCCTGCACGGCGCGCCGTTCCAGTTGCCTGAAGTCATGCCGTTTCCCTCGATCCCGGCTGCCCGCTCGGTCTACTGGGCCAAGGACCGCGACCCCGAACAGTCGATTGCGCTCGCCAAGGCCCTGTACGTGCGGGCATTCGGCGAAGGTGGCGACATACGTGATGCGGACGCCGTGATCGAGGTGGCGGGTTCGGTCGGTATCGATACCGATGCGTTGCGAACGGCCCTCGGAGACGACGCGGTGAAGACCCGGCTCAAGGTCGAAATGGAACAGGCGATCCAGGCCGGGGTGTGCGGCTCGCCGTTCTTCCTGGTCGACGAGGAACCGTTCTGGGGCGTCGACCGCCTCGATCATGTCGAGCGCTGGCTCGCCACCGGTGGGTGGTGAGGCATGGGCGTGATCCGGTCGGCGGTCGACACCCGCTCCGACGCCTTCAAGGCCAATGCCGAGCGGACGTCGGCCCTGGTCGGCGACCTCCGCGACAAGGTTCTGGCGGTCAAGCAGGGCGGCGGTGAGCGGGCGCGCCAGCGTCACCTCGACCGCGGCAAGCTGCTGCCCCGCGAACGGGTGCGCACATTACTGGACCCGGGTGCGCCGTTCCTCGAATTCAGCCAGCTCGCGGCGGACGGGATGTATGGCGGCGAGGTGCCGGCGGCGGGCCTGGTGACCGGCATCGGCCGCATCGCCGGACGGGAGTGCGTCGTCGTCTGCAACGACGCCACGGTCAAGGGCGGGACCTACTATCCGGTCACCGTCAAAAAGCACCTGCGCGCCCAGGAGATCGCCCGCGAGAACGGTTTGCCGTGCGTCTACCTGGTCGACAGCGGCGGCGCCAACCTGCCGAACCAGGACGAGGTGTTCCCCGACCGCGACCATTTCGGTCGGATCTTCTTCAACCAGGCGCGGATGTCGTCGGAGGGTGTGCCTCAGATCGCGGTCGTCATGGGAAGCTGCACCGCCGGCGGCGCCTACGTGCCGGCCATGGCCGACGAGAGCATCATCGTCAAAGGCCAGGGCACGATATTCCTCGGAGGACCGCCGCTGGTGAAGGCGGCGACCGGTGAGGTGGTCTCGGCCGAGGATCTCGGCGGCGCCGACGTCCACTCGCGAACCTCCGGGGTGACGGATCACATGGCCGCCAACGACCCCCACGCGCTGTCGCTGGCGCGTGGAATCGTCGGGAACCTGAACCGGCTCAAGCAGCCGAACGTCGAGCTGCGCGATCCCGCACCGCCGGCCTACGATCCGGCCGAGCTCTACGGCATCATGCCCGACGATCTGCGGAAACCGATCGAGATCCGCGAGGTCATCGCCCGCATCGTGGATGCCAGCGAACTCGACGAGTTCAAGCCGCTCTACGGCACCTCGCTGGTGACCGGGTTCGCGCGCATCCACGGCTACCCGATCGGCATCGTCGCGAACAACGGCATCCTGTTCTCGGAGTCGGCGCTGAAGGGGGCGCATTTCATCGAACTCTGCGCCCAGCGCGGCATCCCGCTGCTGTTTCTGCAGAACATCACCGGCTTCATGGTCGGCCGGAAGTACGAGTCCGGGGGCATCGCCAAGGACGGGGCCAAACTGGTGACAGCGGTCGCCACGGCCGAGGTTCCGAAGTTCACGGTGATCGTCGGCGGGTCGTTCGGGGCCGGCAATTACGGCATGTGCGGCCGGGCCTACAGCCCGCGCATGCTGTACACGTGGCCGACGGCGCGGATCTCCGTCATGGGAGGCGAGCAGGCGGCCAACGTGCTGGCCCAGGTCCGGCGCGACGGGCTGGAGGCCCGCGGGGAGAACTGGAGCGACGAGGACGAGGCGGCTTTCAAGGCGCCGATCCGCGACCAGTACGAAACCCAGGGCCATCCGTACTACGCCACCGCGCGTCTGTGGGACGATGGGATCTTGGACCCGGCCGAAACCCGCACCGTGCTGGCCCTCTCGTTGTCCGCCGCCCTCAACCGCCCGATCGAACAGACCCGCTTCGGCGTGTTCCGGATGTAAGGGAGATCCAGGGGCGGCACCCATGTCTGCTGCCCGGGCTTGACCCGGCCTTCGACACGCCCCGGATAGCATCCGGTGCTGCTCAGGACGAGGTCAGAAAAAACAACCTCGCCCTGAGCAGCACCGGATGCTATCCGGGGCGTGTCGAAGGGCAGATCAGGGCCGGGAAGCAGGGACGTGTCAACGCGCGCCGTTCGTCCTAGGATGCAGCCGTCGCACCGTCACCCCGGAGCCTGCCATGATCCGCCATGACATTCAGCGTCCCGAGACCATCCAGTTGGAGCGGGATGACCAGGGCATCGCGCGGCTGACCCTGAACCGGCCGGAGATCCGCAACGCATTCGACGACGTGCTGATCCAGGACCTGACGGAAACGCTGGAGCGGGTCGCCGAGGACGGTGCGGTGCGGGTGCTCGTGCTGACCGGCGCGGGCAGCGCGTTCTCGGCCGGTGCGGAGATCGGCTGGATGAAGGCGGCCGGGGCCCAGGGTGACCACGAGAACTTCCAGGATGCCATGCGCCTGGCGGCCCTGATGCGCCGGCTGGACACCCTGCCGATACCGACCATCGCCCGGGTCAACGGGCCGGCTTTGGGCGGTGGCGTCGGCCTGACCGCGACCTGCGACATCGCGGTCGCGGTGACCGAGGCGGTGTTCGCCTTCAGCGAAGTCAAGCTCGGCATCATTCCCGGCGCCGTCAGCCCGTACGCATTGCGGGCGATCGGCGAGCGGGCGGCCCGGCGCTATTTCCTGACCGGTGAACGCTTCGGGGCGGAGGAGGCGCTGCGCATTGGCCTCATACACCAGGTCGTGGCCGACGAAGCCGCCCTCGACGCCGCGGTGAACGCGATCGCCGGCCATGTCACCGGATCCGGCCCGAAAGCGGTGCGGGCCTCGAAGGACCTGATCGCCCATGTCGCCGACCGCCCGATCGACGATCTGCTGATCCGCGACACCGCCCAGCGCATTGCCCGCCAGCGCGCCGGTGATGAGGCCAAGGAAGGTCTGAGCGCGTTCCTGGAGAAGCGCAAGCCGGCTTGGTAGCGGTTACGCTGGACGGGCAAACCGCAGCGACAGGCAGGACATGCCGCCGTCGACCTTGGCGGCCTCGGTGTTCGGCAGTTCGACGACGGTGAAACCGGCCGCGCGGATCCGTGCTGCGGTGGCCGGAAATCCCGCCGGCATCAGCACATGATCGTTGACCCGCACGGCATTGGCCGCCGCTTCCTCGCCCGGCGCCACAGCGACGAGCCGGTAGCCGTCGAAGGCACCGGTGGCCGCCAGGCGCTCGGTGGTGAGGATGGTCTCGCCGTCCAGCAGCCCGCAGTCGGTCTTGAAGTGCAGCACGTCGGGCGGCGTGCTGAGCTCGCGCACGGTGTAGCCCCAGTCGGCGACCACCCGCGCGAGGCCGTCAATCCCGTCGCCGTCGGTGCGGGCCGAGCGGCCGACCAGGATTTCCCGGTCGGTCACCAGAACATCGCCCCCTTCGATCGTACCGCCGGGCGGCAGTGCGCGGACCTCGTCGAAAACCGTTCCCAGATCCGGGGCGAGGGCGGCGGCTTCGCCGAGCCGCGAGGCCGCACCCGGGCGCATGACCACAGCCCCCTCCGGCAGGCAGAGGGCCGCGTCTTCGATGAACACGCTGTCGGGAAAAGCCTCCAGCACGTCCAGCACGGTGGTCGTGACTCCGGCAACTTCCAGCGCGGCGCGATAAGCATTGTGTTGCTGGCGGAACAAGCCGATGTCGGGGTTGCCGGTATCGACCGCGCGCAGACCGTCGACGATGCTGTCGGCCGGCTGGCGCAGGATCGCGTGGGTGAAGCGGTAGGACTGGCCAGGCGTCGGCATCGGGCACTCCGTGGTGGGCGGCGTACTCTAGCGGGCAGCTGTGCGCGCGGATAGCGGGGCTCCCGAACACACTCTCACTCCCCGGACTTGATCCGGGGCCCAGGGCAAACGGTTGCTGAGGAGCCCTCCGATCAATCCGAGCGATCCAGCTCGCTCTAGGGCTAGGCCCCGGGTCAAGCCCGTGGATTCGTTGACCTCGCGTCACCTTTGAATTCCGGGTCCGAGCTTTCTATGCTCCGGGGCTCTACCGTTCTGGGCTTGCACCGATGTTCTCCAGCCTTCTGATCGCCAACCGGGGCGAGATCGCGGTCCGGGTCGCCCGCAGCGCGCGGCAGCTCGGCATCCGCACCATCGCCGTGTTCTCCGAAGCCGACCGGGACGCGCCCCATGCCCGCGCCTGCGACGAGGCCTGGCCCATCGGCCCGGCACCCGCCGCCGAAAGTTATCTCGTCGCCGACCGCATTCTGGATGTCGCGCGAAAGAGCGGGGCGGAGGCGGTCCACCCGGGCTATGGATTCCTGTCGGAGAACGCCGAGTTCGCCGCCGCCTGCGAGGCCGCCGGCATCCTCTTCGTCGGACCGCCGGCGAGCGCCATCGAGGCGATGGGGTCCAAGGCCGGGGCCAAGGCGCTGATGGAACAGGCCGGGGTGCCGCTGGTGCCCGGCTACCACGGGGACGATCAGTCCAGCGCCCGGCTGGCGGAGGCCGCCGAGGACATCGGGTTTCCCGTCCTCCTGAAGGCCTCGGCCGGCGGTGGCGGCAAGGGCATGCGGGTGGTGCGCGCCGACGACGATCTGCAGGCGGCGATCGACGGGGCCAAGCGCGAGGGAAAGGCGTCGTTTGGTGACGACCGGCTGATTGTCGAGAAATACCTCGAGCGCCCGCGCCACGTCGAAGTCCAGGTCTTCGCCGACCGTCACGGCCATACCGTCCATCTGTTCGAGCGCGACTGCTCGGCCCAACGCCGCCACCAGAAGATCCTGGAGGAGGCGCCGGCGCCGGATCTGCCGCCCAAAACCCGCGACGCCATGGGTCGGGCGGCGGTCGCCGCCGCCGAAGCGGTCGGCTATGTCGGCGCCGGCACGGTCGAGTTCATTCTCGACCCGAGCGGATCGTTCCACTTCATGGAGATGAACACCCGCCTGCAGGTCGAGCATCCGGTCACCGAACTGGTCACCGGCCTGGATCTGGTGGAACTGCAGTTGCGGGTCGCCGATGGCGAGGCGCTGCCGTTCGCCCAGAACGACCTGACGCTGACCGGGCATGCGGCCGAGGTGCGGCTCTACGCCGAGGATCCGGTCCGAGACTTCATGCCCCAGACCGGCCGGCTGGTGCACTTGCGCCTGCCGGAGGGCGAGGGCATCCGGGTTGATTCTGGGATCGAACAGGGCGGGTCGGTCAGCGTGCACTACGACCCGATGATCGCGAAGGTGATCGCCTACGGCCCGGACCGCCCGGCCGCGCTGGCGCGGCTGGCCGCCGCGCTCGGCCGCACCGAGGTCGTCGGGGTGACCACCAACGCCGCCTTCCTCAAGGCGCTGGTCGAGCACCCCGAAGTCGTCGCCGGCCCGATCGATACCGGGTTCGTCGGCCGCGAGATCGACCGGCTTGCCCCAACGCCGTCGGCGCCGTCGGCGGCTGTCATCGCGGTGGCTGGGCTCGCGGAGATGCTCGACCTGGCGGCGGCCGCCCGGTCGGCGGCGGCCGCCACCGGCGATCCCCATTCACCCTGGGCCCGGGCCGATGCCTGGCGCCTGAACGATACCGCCCATCACGACCTGATCTTCCAGAGCGGTGATCACCAGCACCGGGTCTCGATGAGCCACGGCGGCGATCGCTGGGCGGCCGACGTCGATGGCGAACGGGTCGGCGTCGCGGGCGTCTCAGGCGGCGACGGGACCTTGGACGTTTCGGTTGACGGCGTGCGCCGGTCGGTCGGGGTGATCGCGGACGGTGCGCGACGAACGGTGCTGTATGACGGAACCGCCTGGCCGTTGAGCCTGGTTGATCCGTTGGCCGATCTGGATGCGGCGTCGGAAGCGGGCGGCCGGCTGACCGCACCGATGCCGGCCAAGGTGACAACCGTATCGGTCGAGGCCGGCGCCACCGTGTCCAAGGGCGCCGTCCTGATGGTTCTGGAGGCGATGAAGATGGAACACACGATCGCAGCACCGGTCGACGGTCGGGTGGCGGCGGTTTCCGTCGCCGTCGGAGACCTGGTGGAGGAGGGCGCCGATCTGGTGAATTTCGAAGCCGATTCCGAGGATGGGGCGGGAGACGCCGGACGGTGAGCGCCGGACTGCGGACGTCGATCATCGGCGCCATCCTGGTGGCGCTCGCCGCCACTCTCTGGCTGATGCCGGTGCCGGAAGGCGCGACACCGGAGATGATGAGGGCCGCCGCCCTGGTGGTGCTGGCGATCGGCGCCTGGGCGACCGTGCTGTTGCCGGAGCATCTGGTTGCCGTCGGCTTCTTCCTGGCGGCCATGGTGATGCACGTGTCGACGCCGCCGGTGATCTTCTCGGGCTTCGCCAGCCCGGCCTTCTGGCTGGTGTTCGGGGGCCTGATCATCGGTGCCGCGGTCGATCGGACGGGGCTTGGCGGGCGGATCGCCCGGACCCTGGTACGCCGCTTCACCGGTTGTTATCTCGCCACCGTCGCGGGCGTCGTTGTCGTGTGTCTAGCGCTGGGCTTCCTGATGCCGTCGACCATGGGGCGGTTGGTGTTGCTGCTGCCGATCGTCCTCGCCCTGGCGGACCGGCTGGGATATCCCGACGGCACACGAGGGCGCACCGGCCTTGTGGTGGCGACCGGCTTCGGGTCCTATCTCGGACCGGTGGCGATCCTGCCGGCCAATGTGCCGAACAACGTGCTGCTCGGCGCGGCGCAGAACTTCCACGGTGTTCAGATTCAGTACCTGGACTGGCTGGTGCTGCACTTCCCGGTGCTTGGTCTGCTGAAATCGGTGCTGCTGGTGCTGGTGGTGTGGTGGATGTTCAACGACCGGCCGACCCGGGATGAGGCCGAGGCGGAAGCCGCCCCCGATCCCAATCCGGAGCCGGCCTACTGGAGCGGCGAGGAACAGCGTCTGGCCGTCCTGCTCGCGGCCGCCCTGGCACTGTGGGCGAGCGACGCGGCGCACGGCATCTCGCCCGCCTGGATCAGTCTGGCGGCCGGGCTGATCTGTCTGTTGCCGTTCGTGGCTTTGGTGCCGCCCCAGGCGTTTCGCGACAAAGTGCCAATGAACCCGCTGAT
>OZ001190.1:3037500-4996222 GCA_963921355.3 Thalassobaculaceae bacterium
GCAGGAGAACCGGAACCGTCTGGAAAGTCGGGCCAGAGTGGGTGATAGCCCCGTACGGGTAGTGTCTGTGTGTGTCCTCGAGTAGGGCGGGGCACGTGAAACCCTGTCTGAACGTGGGGGGACCACCCTCCAAGCCTAAGTACTCCTCGATGACCGATAGTGAACCAGTACCGTGAGGGAAAGGTGAAAAGCACCCCGATGAGGGGAGTGAAAGAGACCTGAAACCGGACGCCTACAAGCAGTGGGAGCCCCCTTGAGGGGTGACCGCGTACCTTTTGTATAATGGGTCAGCGAGTTAGTCTGGCGAGCAAGCCTAAGCCGTTAGGTGGAGGCACAGCGAAAGCGAGTCTGAATAGGGCGTAGAGTTCGTCGGATTAGACCCGAAACCGGGTGATCTAGCCATGGGCAGGTTGAAGGTGCGGTAACACGCACTGGAGGACCGAACCCACGTCTGTTGAAAAAGACGGGGATGACCTGTGGCTAGGGGTGAAAGGCCAATCAAACTCGGAGATAGCTGGTTCTCCGCGAAAGCTATTTAGGTAGCGCGTCGTGTGATTACCGCCGGGGGTAGAGCACTGGATGGGCTAGGGGGGCGCGAGCCTTACCAAACCTAACCAAACTCCGAATACCGGTGAGTACAGCACGGCAGACAGTCCATGGGTGCTAAGGTCCATGGACAAGAGGGAAACAGCCCAGACCTCCAGCTAAGGCCCCCAAGTGGCGGCTAAGTGGGAAAGGATGTGGGAAGGCCAAGACAACCAGGAGGTTGGCTTAGAAGCAGCCATCCTTTAAAGAAAGCGTAATAGCTCACTGGTCTAGATAAGCCGGCCTGCGCCGAAGATGTACCGGGGCTCAAGCCGCCCGCCGAAGCTGAGGATGCATGCTTATGCATGCGTGGTAGCGGAGCGTTCCGTAAGCCTGCGAAGGGAGAGTGTGAGCTTTCCTGGAGGTATCGGAAGTGAGAATGCTGACATGAGTAGCGACAAAGAGTGTGAGAAACACTCTCGCCGTAAACCCAAGGGTTCCTGCGCAAGGCTAATCCGCGCAGGGTGAGTCGGCCCCTAAGGCGAGGGCGAAAGCCGTAGCCGATGGGAATCAGGTTAATATTCCTGAACCTGGTGGTAGTGACGAACGCCGGAAGTAGTCTCCTCTTACTGGATTGAGGGGGCTGCCTGGGCGTTCCAGGAAATAGCTCCACCGTTAAGACCGTACCCGAAACCGACACAGGTGGGTTGGTAGAGAATACCGAGGCGCTTGAGGGAACTATGTTGAAGGAACTCGGCAAAATGCCCCCGTAACTTCGGGAGAAGGGGGACCTCTCATTGGGCAACCAGTGGGGGGTGGCACAGAGTAGGGGGTGGCGACTGTTTACTAAAAACACAGGGCTCTGCGAAGTCTTCCAGACGACGTATAGGGTCTGACGCCTGCCCGGTGCCGGAAGGTTAAGAGGAGAGGTGAGAGCTTTGAATCGAAGCCCCGGTAAACGGCGGCCGTAACTATAACGGTCCTAAGGTAGCGAAATTCCTTGTCGGGTAAGTTCCGACCTGCACGAATGGCGTAACGACTTCCCCGCTGTCTCCAACATAGGCTCAGCGAAATTGAATTCTCCGTGAAGATGCGGAGTACCCGCGGTCAGACGGAAAGACCCCGTGCACCTTTACTACAGCTTTGCAGTGGCATCAGAAGGTGAATGTGTAGGATAGGCGGGAGGCTTTGAAGCACCGGCGCCAGTTGGTGTGGAGCCATCCTTGAAATACCGCCCTTTGATTTTTTGATGTCTAACCGCGGTCCGTTATCCGGATCCGGGACCCTGCATGGCGGGTAGTTTGACTGGGGCGGTCGCCTCCCAAAGAGTAACGGAGGCGCACGATGGTAGGCTCAAGCTGGTCGGACATCAGCTGACGAGTGCAATGGCATAAGCCTGCCTGACTGCGAGGCCGACGGGCCGAGCAGAGACGAAAGTCGGTCATAGTGATCCGGTGGTCCCGCGTGGAAGGGCCATCGCTCAACGGATAAAAGGTACGCCGGGGATAACAGGCTGATACCCCCCAAGAGTCCACATCGACGGGGGTGTTTGGCACCTCGATGTCGGCTCATCACATCCTGGGGCTGGAGCAGGTCCCAAGGGTTCGGCTGTTCGCCGATTAAAGTGGTACGTGAGCTGGGTTTAGAACGTCGTGAGACAGTTCGGTCCCTATCTGCCGTGGGTGTTCGAGACTTGAGAGGAGCTGTCCCTAGTACGAGAGGACCGGGATGGACGCACCTCTGGTGGACCGGTTGTGGCGCCAGCCGCACCGCCGGGTAGCTAAGTGCGGACGGGATAACCGCTGAAAGCATCTAAGCGGGAAGCCCCCCTCGAAACCAGGTCTCGCCGAGAACCGTGGAAGACCACCACGTCGATAGGCTGGAGGTGGAAGCGTGGTAACACGTGAAGCTGACCAGTACTAATCGTTCGATCGGCTTGATCGATCACACCCGCAACTCCCAAAGTCGCAAGACCAAGGGAACAAGCTGCGGCCCCGCCTCCGACGATAAACGCCCGAAACAGGCGTCGTCACAGAGCGCGAACCGAACAGCGGTTCAGACAGCACTGACACAACAAACACAGACCCCAAAACCTGCCCGATCGTTGAGCCGCCAGGCGAAACGTGAATCGGCCAGGCAAAATAAACATCGTCTGGCTCTATGACCTGGTGGTCATAGCGAGGGACCCGCACCCGATCCCATCCCGAACTCGGCCGTGAAAGCCCTCTGCGCCAATGGTACTGCGTCTTAAGGCGTGGGAGAGTAGGTCGCCGCCAGGTCTTATAACCAGACGATAATATCCGGATACAAAACACGCTCGCACCAAACCAAGCACCTCACCCGCGGGGTGGAGCAGCCCGGTAGCTCGTCAGGCTCATAACCTGAAGGTCGCAGGTTCAAATCCTGCCCCCGCAACCAAACGCGAGACTAAGAAAAGCCGTCCAAACGGGTGGCTTTCTTTATGTTGCAGCTTTGCCCCGGACAAGCGCAAGCGCAGAGCCGGGGCCTACCCTTCAACTCCAAGAACGCGTCTCCAACCCAACAGGCCGCATCCCTGGGCCCCGGGGCGAGCCCGGGGATACGGAAAGCGGCAGTTCTAGGTACGCTCCGCCGCGCCGAGCTACGCCTCCCGTCCCCATTCCCGGAGCCACTGCTCGAGATCCGTGGCTGCCATCGGCCGGCCCATCCAGAAGCCCTGGCCCTCGTCGCATCCCAACTCGCCAAGCAGGTTCCAGATGGCTTCGGTCTCAATTCCCTCAGCGACCGTCTTCATGCCCAGCTTGTGCGCAAGCAGAATGGTGATCTCGGCGATCGTCCGGCATTCCTGGTCGGAATCCAGGTTCTGAATGAACGCCCGGTCGATCTTGAGTTCAGTGAACGGGACGCGCACCAGTTGCTGCAGGGAGGAATAGCCGGTGCCGAAATCGTCGATGGATATCCCAAAGCCCTTCATTCTCAGGCGAGTGAGGATATCCATGTACGAGGCCAGGTCCCGCATCAGCGCGGTCTCGGTCACCTCGATCACGATCTTGGAAACATCGCTGCCTGCGTTCGCCACCTGATGGGCCAGGAGTTCCGGCATGTCGACATTGTCGAGGACCTTCGGCGACATGTTGATGGAGACGCGAAGATCGATCCCCTGCCGACGCCAGTCGCCCTGCTGCCGGATCGCGATGCCGGCAACGTGCTGTGTCAGGTCGTCAATCAGGTCGCCGTCTTCCGCCAACGGCACGAAGTGGTTGGGCGGAATGGAGCCCTTCGTTGGATGGTTCCAGCGGGCCAGGGCCTCGACGCCGACGGGACGGCTGTTGGTGAGGGCGATCTGTGGCTGATAGGCGAGGAATAACTCACCATCGACGATGGCACGCTGCAGGTCCTCGACGGAGGGCAACTCGGCGGTACCACCGGGATCCCCTGCGGAGCGTGGCGTATAGGCGGCAAGAAGGACCTCCAGCTCTGTCGCAAGGAACGGTTTTTCCAGCACACCCAGCACCGGGATGCCGCGTTCGCCAGCGAGCTCTCTGGCGGAGTTGAGCACGCTCTTGTCCTTGCCGCTGACGAACACGACGGAGACAGCAGACCTGTTGTCGGAGAGGAATCGCAGGATCTCGATGCCGTCCATTTCCGGCATGAACAGATCCAGGACGACGATGTCGATGTCGTTGGTGTAGAGCGTTGCAAAGGCCGTCGGATCGTCGGTCCAGCGGACGTCGCAGCCTACCCCTTCGGCGACATCCGCGACGTACTCCGCAAAATCGGTCTCGTCGTCGATGATCAGGACCTTGTGCGCCTTCATACCCTAGCTGTCCTCGTCCAGTACCTTGCGGATGCGATGAGCCAACTCGACAATCCGGTAAGGCTTGCCGAGAAATGTCTCAGTCCATTTCGAGTCCATTTCGGAGAGGATCATCCTGCCGGTGAAACCCGAAGCGAGCAGGACTTTGAGGTCGGGCCGGCGGAGCGTCGCCTCCTTGGCCAAGGCGAATCCGTTCTTTGCCCCCGGCATCATCACGTCGGTGAACAGAAGGTCGATCTCAATGTCGGAATCCAGGAGGGCGAGGGCCGCTTCGGCGTTGCCTGCCCGATATGTGCGGTAGCCCAACCCCTGAAGGACGCGTTCTGCGATGTCCAACAGCTCCGCCTCGTCATCGACGACCAGAACTGTTTCGGTGCCGTGGGGCATGGATTCCAAGGCCGGGCGCTTGTCGGTCCGTCGGCCGGCCTGATCCGTCGATCGTGGCAGGTAGAGCTTGAAGATCGTGCCGACGCCCTCTTCGGAATAGACCGTGACGCTGCCACGCGACCGCTTCATGAAGCTGTAGACCATGGCGAGGCCCAGGCCCGTACCCTTGCCCTTGTCCTTCGTCGTGAAGAAGGGATCGAAGATCTTCTCGCGGATGTCGGCGGGAATGCCCGAGCCATTGTCGGTAATGGCAATCTCGACATACTCCCCGACCCGCATACCTTCCGCCCGGATCGTCGGGGGCTCATCGAAGACCATGTTCCTGGTCTCGATGATCAGCCGGCCTCCATCGGGCATGGCGTCGCGGGCGTTGATCGCCAAGTTGATGAGCACGTCCTCGAAGGCGCTCGGGTCGACCTCGGTGAGCCAGAGGTCATCAGCGAGGTTGAGCTCGAGCGATACCCGTGACGTGAGGGACTTGCCGACCAGATCCTTGAGGCCCTCGATGATCGGATTGATTCTGATCGGGCTGCTGGCCTCGACGGATTGGCGAGAGAAGTTCAGCAGGCGACGCGTCAAGTCGGAGCCCCGGAGGGCTGCGGACTGGGCCTTCTCGACGCGCTTCGCGAGGGTATCGTCGTTGCCGAGTTTCCGTTTCAGCAGATCCAGGTTGCCGATGATGATCCCGAGAAGATTGTTGAAGTCGTGGGCGATGCCGCCGGTCAGTTCACCGATCGCTTCGATCTTCTGAGAGCGGCGCAGCTGCATCTCCAGGCTCTTGATTTCGGTGAGATCGGTGATCGACCCGAGAAACAGCCGTTCGCTGTCGTCCTGTACCTCGCTCACCCCGAGCCGGATCGGGAACTCGGTCCCGTTCTTGTGCAAGGCGACGACCTCGCGACCGACGCCGATGATCTTGGAGACGCCGGTCCGGAGGTAGTTCCCCATGTAGCTGTCATGTTCATTGCGGTAGGGGGCGGGCATCAGCATGGAGACGTTGTTGCCGATGATCTCCTCAGGCGCATAGCCGAACATCTTCTCCGCCGTCCGGTTGAAGGCCGTGACGGCGCCATGCTCGTTGGCGACAATCAGAGCTTCGGTGTTGTTGTCGAAAATGGCCTGGAGTTGTTGCTCGTTCCTGCGGAGCAAGTGCTCCGCTCGAACCAACGTCTCGTGGGATTCCCGGGCGTCGCCGACAGCTTTGGCCAGCATCGCTGTTTCGCTGCTGTCGTCGGCGTCGATGTGTGCGCCGGACACCGGTTGCGTGATCTTACTGAGTTCTTTGATCGAGATTCGTAGATCTCGAGAAAAAATACGAGCGACGAAAGCGCTGATTGTCAGCGTAAAAGCTATGATTGCGATAAAAATATAGTCCAAGCGCGCCGTTACATCGGATAAGTTCGCGATGTAATTGTCTATTTTGTTTTCAAGATCTGCTTCGATAATTTGATTCAGAAAGAGAAACTGACGACTTGCGTCGTTGAAATTCTGTGTTGTTTCTGTTGTCAGACCTTCCGTGAGAGAGAAATCAGCCGTCGTCCTCTCGAGGGCGCTTGATGCGCTCGTCCGGTAGGTAATCAGGAGCTGCTGAGTCTTGCTTACCTCCGCCCTGATCTCCTCATTTAAACTGGGGTCAAGATTCAACGCGGAGAATCGATCTTCAAAGTCCAATAGCGCATCCAGCGCCGACCGGACGTCCGCGCGAAAGGCCTCTTCGTGTCTATGCTGCGGTGCGGAGGTCAGGAGCTGGAATACGCGACCGTGGTTTTGTGAGAACTCGGTGTTGAGGAGGGCAGTCGCGTTGATCAAACGAACGTGATCTGTCCGCATTGCCTCCAATTGCTCTGTCTGGGTTTGACGGTAGTCCCACACAAGCAGTGCAAGGCCAGCGATCACAATCGCACCGATCATCGGCGCGACCATGAACCGGGTGAACAGGGGGAAGCTGCTACCGAGTGCCTTCATGCCAGCGCCACACCCGTGTCACCTCTCGCCAGCCAGGAACTGTCCGGGCCATTGCCCGGGCCTGTTCTCCGCAAGTGGTCCAAACCGCCTGAATCCTATGGCCGGACGATATGAACGAGGTTCTCGGGTCTTGGCCATCCACGCCTCATGTCGGTTGCGTTCGCGGGGTGATGCATCCGTCCTGATCCGGGGCGCCCGACCCGCCGGTTGCCTGAGATAAATCGATCGTCAGATCGCCCAGTCACCGGCCGGTCGCCGGACTGCCGGGGGCTACACCACCTCGCGCACGTTGCCGAGAAACGAATCCACGACGGAGCGCAGGGTTTCAGATTGCGTCGACAGTTCGCGCGCGGCCTCGTTGACATCGACCGCCGCCGACCCGGTCTCGTTGGAGGCGCGGGTTACCTCGCCGATGTTCCCCGTCACCTCCTTGGTGCCATTCGACGCTTCCTCGATGTTGCGCGCGATTTCCTAGGTCGCTGCCGACTGCTCCTCCACGGCCGCGGAGACCGCCGCGTTGGCATCATTGATCGTCTCTACCTGGGAAGCGATCTCGCGAATGCTGGACACGCTGGACTCGGTGGCCTGCTTGATCTCCTGCACATAGCCGGCGATCTGGTCGGTCGCGGAGCCGGTCTGGTTCGCCAGTGCCTTCACTTCACCCGCCACCACGGCGAAACCCTTGCCGGCATCGCCGGCGCGGGCCGCCTCGATCGTGGCGTTCAGGGCCAGGAGGTTGGTTTGCTCTGAGATGGCCTTGATGATGCCGAGCGCGTTGACGATGTTCTCCGTGGCACTTTCCAGGGTGCCGACACGCTCCACCACCGAGGACGCCATCGTGGCGGCCTCATTGGCGATGCGCGAGGCGTTGGAAACCTGGCTGCTGATCTCCGAAATGGAGGCCGACAGCTCCTCCGAAGCCGAGGCCACGGTCTGCACGTTGACCGCCGCCTCTTCTGCCGCGGCCGCCACGGAGGTGGCGCGCTGGCTGGTTTCCGTTGCGATCGTCTGCATGCCCTCCGAGGATGCCGTCAGCTCCGTCGAGGCCGAGGCCACGGTATCGACGACACCTGCGACAGTGGTCTCGAAGCCGGCCGTGACTTCCGTGAAATCGGCGACGCGCTGTTGCATCTGGTTCAGGGCGCGGTTCACGGTCTTTGTGGCCGTGAGAAAATCGCCCTGCATGCTGGTCTCGATGATCTTGCGGAAGTACTGGTTGTTGCTCACATGCTCCATGCACGCCGCTGACTCGCGCAGGTAGGCGTCGCAGCGGTCGATCACGTCGTTCACGAGATGGAGCAGTTCGGCGGTTTCGTCATTGCCGGAGATCTGCGTGAGCCGCACGTTGAAGTCTCCGGCTGCCAGCTGCCGGAGGACAGGAAGCGCGGCTTTGATGTCCTGTGAATTGCCGGTTCCGAACATGGCTATACCCCGCCCATCTGAAAGATCCATTGATTGAAGGTCAGGCCCGCCTCCTTCAGGAGGCCCGCGACCACGGCCTCACCGGCGTCCAACCCGTCCTTGGGGCTGCCCTTGGCCTGCTCGGTCTTGAGCAGATCGGCGTAGAGGGGCTGGATCTGCGTGCGGATCACGTCCTCGTTCGGGGCGCGGCTGGGGATCACATGTGCCAGGACCCAATAGTGGTCGCCGTTCTTCGAGCGATTGTTCACATAGGCGAAGATCTCGTTGCCCGATTTGATCGTGTCCCAGAGCAGCTTGAAGACCGTGCGCGGCATCTCCGGATGCCGAATGATGTTGTGCTGCTGCCCGATGCATTCGGCGGGCGTGTAGTCGGCGAACTTGTAGAAGGTGCGGTTGCCGTAGCGGATCTTCCCGTCGAGATCGGTCTTGGTAACGATGATCTCGTCGGGGGCCATGATGCGGGCCTGTCCGGTCAGCGATTTATTGTCGCCATACATTTTTCCTACCCTTCTGGCTGGTGCCTGATCTCGCCGATACTCTACTTCCAGTCTGGTTGTTGCCCGTCACAATCAACCGGAGGATCACACAATCATGAAGTGGATACAATTTCCCTCAATCGCTTGCGGAAACGATCGGTCGCTCTCCGGCCAGCGGATCGTCCGAACGTCAGATTCGATCGTCGAGTTCCACGGTCACGGCTTCACGACTGTTCCACTCGTGCTCGAGGATCCATCGGTTCAGCCGGGCCGTAAATGACGTATCGTAGTAAACGAAAGATTAACGGAAGGGTGTGGGCTCTCGCACCGCGCTCGGGATTGCCGGCACGGGAAGATCAACTTCAAACGCTGAAGATCAAAGACTTGGTTTCTGGCGCAATAACCGAAGCGATACTCAGAGGCCCGGTCAGGCCGCGGGAGCAACGGGATCGACGATCACGTCCATCAGTTCCGTTGAATTCTGAAAGTGAGGGAAACGGTCGTTCCGCGGCCCGAAGCACTCTTGATCTTCAGGGATCCACCATGGAGATCCATAAGTTGGTTCGACAACGAAAGGCCGAGCCCTGTTCCTTCGTGTGAGACTTCATGATCAAGCCTGGCCTGGCCGAATGGTTCCAAAACATGATCGATTTCGTGCTCAGGGATGCCGAGGGCCCTGTCCGAAATCTCGACCAGAATGCTGTGACCCTCCAATGTTGTCGCTTTGATCCAGATATCGGAATCCTCTGGTGAGTACTTATCGGCGTTCGACAAGAGATTGATCATGATCTGCCGAAAGCTCCTGACATCAGCTTTAAGTTCGGCAGCGTCGTCCGAGACACTGATGCGGATTCGCTCTGAAGCCCGTCCACTCTTGAAGGCAACGAGGGAGGCCGCGTCTTTCAGGGCCCTTTCAAGGGCGAACCTGGATATGTCGAGGTTGTACTCACCTGCCTCGATCTTGGACAGGTCGAGGAGATCATTTACAATCGACAGTAAGTGTTTTCCCGAAGACTCGATATCCGCGGCATATTCCAAGTATTTCTGTTCTTTGATCGGGCCGACGACCTCGTTTGAGATCATCTGACCGAAACCAAGAATCGCGTTCAGGGGCGTTCGGAGTTCATGGCTCATGGTCGCCAGAAATTCCGATTTGGCCTTGTCCGCCTGCCACGCGCTCTCCAGTGCTCTCTGTTTTTCGATTTCCGCGTTTCGTCGCTCGGTCACGTCCTGGGTGATACCCATCAACCGGTCTATCTTGCCGTTCTCATCGACGATGGGTGCAAAGCAACTTTGAAAGTAGATGAGGCCGTCGGGGCCTTCAGCGGCAAAGTCAAAGACCGAGCTGGACCCTTGAAAAGCGTCGTTCATGAGGGCTTCGATTCTGCTCCGGTCGCTCGCGATCGGGATATCGAGGTAGCGAAGTCCATGAACGGCGGATTCCTCCGCCAAACCCATCATGTGCAACCCAGCCCTGTTCATGGAGGTCAATCGGCCATCCCGATCGATCTCGTGAATGCACACAGGGGCCGCTTCCAAGAGAGACCGATATCGCGCCTCATTTTCCTTGAGTGATCCTTCCGCCTCCTTTTGCTTGGACAAGTCCCTGTTCAACCCAATCGTCGCGACGATCTCGCCGGAGGAATTGGTGAGAGGGGTGACGATGGTCTCGCAGATGCCCGATGAACCATCCCGGCGCAGGAACTTGATCTCGCCCTGCCAGCGCCCTTCGCGCTGCATTGAGGCGATGATGGTGGCGGTCAGGGTTTCCCTGTCATCGGGGAAATGGAGAATGGATGGGCTCTGGCCCACAAACTCCGCTCTGTCGTACCCGAACATTGTCGTGGCGGCGGTGTTCGCCCAAATGATCACCACCTCCAGGTCGGTGATCAGCAACCCGTCAGAGATCTGATCAAGGATCTGGGAGTCCAGGTCAGGGTCGAGCCCCACGCGTGCCAGCGCGCTGAGCTCGTTCGTTTCGCCGCTGATCGTCACCACACCTCTCAGACGGTCCCGGTGACATGATAGCCCTCAATCGTCCGAGAACACCATGACCGGCTGGATCGGCTCGGGTGGGGGCAGGCTCCGGCTACTGTTCCGAGAAACGGCCAGCGTTCGTTCGCACCTTGGCCATGAGTTCGACCAGCTGCCGGCGCTCTTCGCTACTCAGCCCGTCCAGGAGCTGTTGCTCCCGTTCCTTTACCAGCGGGATCAGGAGATCCCACATTTCGATGCCCTCTTGTGTGAGCTTCAAAGCGACACGCCGTCGGTCGTTGCCGTCAATGTCGCGGCGAATGAGGCCCGCGGTCGTCAGCTTCTTTATGGCTCGGCTGACCGTCACTTTATCCATGCTCGAGTTGTCGACGATCTCGCCTGCGGACATCGATCTGTAGGGCCCGAGAACCACCATGATGCGCCATTCGGGCGGGCCCAGCCCGGTCTCGGACAGATAGATGTCGGAGATCGATCCACTGACCGCCCGATAGAAGATGCGCACGAGGTAGGGAAAGAACGTCTGCAGATCGAAGTCGTCATGGCGTCGATCCACCGCCATGGCTGGTGTCGCCGTGTGCCGCCGCCCGTCCTTTCCGGTCAGGTGTCGGGTCGCGGTGCGGGGAGGGTGGGGTGCCTTCAAGTCGAGTCTTCGTCGCTGTATCGGATGCTCGCTGAAATCTCTCATCACGGAAATTAGTTTCAAAAAAAACTAATGTCAAAAAGGATCTTCGTCGATTGAAGTGAGGTGCTGTGAAGGTGGCGGCCAGGACCTTGAAAATCATGGAATTATATCATTATGGGCACCTTAAGTCTGCTAAGCGGCAGATGCATCGGCCACCGAGGAGGATGTGGTGGTCCTAGTCTATCTGTTTCAGATGAAATTAGCGGATTGACATAGTTGCAGATGAAACTAATATCAAAACGATCGTTTTGGAATGAAACGTCGCGTCGCGGCGACTTGGCGGCATCGGGACCACCGCCGCCACAACCAGAGCGCCACGCCAGTGGCCGAGAACGGGAGAAGAACCATGAAGCCTCTGCGCCTAGGAAGCCTGCTTGCCACCGCCGTCCTGGCGACGGTTGCGGTATCGACGGCCCCGAGCCCTGTCAGCGCCGCAACGGAACTGGTCATGTCGTCCTGGCTGCCCGCCCGACATCCGATCGTGACGAAGGTCATGAAGCCTTGGTCCCGCCAGGTTCGCGAGGCGACCGACGGTCGGGTTACCGTGCGGGTGCTTTCCAAACCTCTTGGTCCGCCGCCGGCGCACTACGACATGGCGGCCGATGGCGTCGCGGATATCACCTACGGTCTTCATTCCTTCACCAAGGACGACCGTTTCCTGCGGTCCCGCATCGGCCAGTTCTCCTTCCTGGGGAACAACGCGACCGACACGTCAAAGGCCTATTGGGACGTCTACGCGAACATGCTGGATGCCCAGAGGGAGCATAAGGGCACGAAGCTCCTGGGGCTGTTCGTCCACGGCCCGGGGATGTTCCACAACAACCAGCGAAAGATCGAGGAGCCCGGTGATTTCTCCGGCCTGCGCATTCGCACGCCCGGCGGCTACATCGCCGAACTTGCCGGCGAGCTCGACATCACCACGCAGTTCATGGGGCCGGGCGAGGTCTATGAGAAGCTCTCTCGCGGTGTCATCGACGGTGTCACCTTTCCGTCCGAAGCGCTGAAGGCGTTCAAGCTTACCGATCACCTCAAATACTCGATGATCGTGCCGGGCGGGATGTACAACACGTCCTGGTTCCTGGTGATGAACCAGGCCAAGTGGGAGGCAATCCCGGCCGAGGACCAGGCGGCGATCATGAAGGTGTCCGGTACGGCCTTCGCCGAACTGCCGGGTCAGACCTGGGATGCCGCCGACGAGGCCGGCACCGCCTTCATCGCGGAGAAGGGTATCGAGATCTACGGTCCGTCTCCCGCCGTGCTCGATGCCATCAAGCGGATTGCCGCGAGCAAGGAAAAGGCATGGGCGGATGCCGTGAAGGCGTCCGGTTTCGACGGCACCGCTGCGCTTGCAGCGCTGCGATCCAAGACCGGCATGTAGGTCTGCAGGAACCCTCAAGAGAGCGTGCTCGTACCATGACCAGACCAGATCATGTCGACGAGGCGGAAGGCGCCGGCCGGCCCCGAAGGGGCTGGCCGGTCCTCGACCTGCCTCTCGGTGTCGCCGCCGCCTTCCTGCTGACCCTTATGACGGTTCTGACGACCGTCGATGTGCTGTCTCGCTATTTCTTCAACGCACCCATCGACGGCGCGTTCGAAGTGACGCAGCTGCTGTTGGCGGCGCTCATCTTCGTCGCCCTGCCGCTCACCACGGCCGCCGGCGAACATGTCGACGTCGAGTTGCTCTCCGGAATCGCAGGCCCTCGGGTCGAGACCCTGCTCCAGGTCCTCGGATGCCTGATCTCCACGCTGGTACTTGGGGTCCTGGCATGGCGGCTCTGGGAGCAGGCCTTGCGGCTGGCCGAGGATGGCGCGGTGACCAATTCACTGGGCCTTCCGTTCGCGCCGATCGGCTACTTCGCCGCCGTTTCCTGCGCCGTCAGTGCCGCGATCGCCGCCTATCGCATCCGCCACGTCCTTGAAGACGCGGCGGATGGTCGGGGCCTGGCCCGAGGAGACGGGCGGCATGATTGAATCCCTCATCGGCTTCGCCGTTCTTCTGGCGCTGATTTTCGCCCGCGTGCCGATCGCCTTCGCCATGGCCCTCATCGGTGCGACGGGGTTCGCCCTGATGCGCGGGTGGGACGCGACGTTCTCCATGGTCGGAACGATCGCTTTCGATACCGGCCTTTCCTATACGCTGTCGGTCATTCCGCTGTTCATTCTGATGGGGAACCTGCTGACGAGCTCGGGCGTCAGCCATGGTCTGTACGCGGCGGCAAACCACGCGCTGGGCCGGGCCCCCGGTGGATTGGCGATCGCCTCGGTGGTCGCGTGCGGCGGGTTCAGCGCCGTGTGCGGATCGTCGCTCGCCACCGCGGCCACGATGTCGAAGGTCGCCATGCCATCGATGCGCCGGTATGGCTATGCGGAGAGCCTGGCGACCGGATCCATTGCTGCCGGGGGTACGCTGGGCATTCTGATTCCGCCCAGTGTGGTCCTCATCATCTACGGTCTCCTGACCGAGTCCGACATCGGCAAGCTGTTCATCGCCGGCGTCATTCCGGGATTGTTGGGCGTCCTGCTCTATGTCGGGGCGATTGTCGTCGCCGTCCGGCTGAAGCCCGAGATCGCGCCGAAGGCCGAAGGCAATGAGCCGTTCTCCAATCGCGAGAAGGCCGGCGTCGTGGCGGTTCTGTCCCTGTTCTTCATCATCATGGCCGGGATCTACGGCGGGTTCTTCACCCCGACCGAGGCGGCCGCCGTCGGCGCCGCCTGCGCTTTCGCCATCGCCATGATGATGGGAGGGGTCGGCGTTCGTCAGCTGTTCCACGCGGTTCTGGAGAGCGCGCGCGCGACAGCGATGATCTTCGCGATCATCATCGGGGCGGAAGTGTTCTCCAACTTCGTCAACTTCGCTGGGCTTCCCTACGCGCTGTCCGACTGGGTCTACGATCTGGAGCTCAATGCCTACGTCGTGATCATCGGCATTGTCGTGATCTATCTGATCCTGGGCGCGGTGCTGGAAAGCCTGTCCATGATCCTGCTGACCGTGCCCGTGTTCTATCCGATCGTGGCCGATCTGGACTTCGGTGTCGCGATGCTTGCCGACCCCGAAATGATCCTGATCTGGTTCGCCATTGTCGTTGTCGTGATGACGGAAATCAGCCTGATCTCGCCCCCTGTCGGATTGAACGTGTTCGTCCTCAGATCCGTTCTTCCGGAGGTCCCGCTCTCGACGATTTTCCGCGGCATCGTTCCGTTCTGGATCGCGGATCTGTGCCGATTGGCGCTGCTGATCGGCTTACCCGGCTTCTCTCTATGGCTCATCACCGCGATGTAGTGCTGCTGCACCACAACCGAGTTTGATCTTTTCACCAAAGGAGGAACCACCATGAAACTCCAGGGCGTTCATCACGTTGCCTATCGCTGCAAGGACGCGAAGCAGACCGTGGAGTGGTACCGGAAGTACCTGGACATGGATTTTGTTCTGGCGATCGCGGAGGACGAAGTGCCCTCAACCAAAGAGCCGGATCCCTACATGCATATCTTCCTGGATGCGGGAAACGGCAACATCCTGGCGTTCTTCGAGCTTCCCACGAAGCCGGAGATGGGGAGCGATCCGAACACGCCGGCCTGGGTGCAGCACCTGGCGCTGAAGGCGGAAAGCCTGGACTCGATGATGGATGCCAAGGGGCGGCTCGAGGCCGACGGCTATTCCGTCCTTGGGCCGGTGGATCACACGTTGTTCCAGTCGATCTACGTGTTCGACCCGAACGGTCACCGGATTGAACTCGCGGTCGACACCACGACACCGGAGATGACCGAGAAGCTGGATCAGGTGAAATGGGAAATGCTTGAGGAATGGTCGCAGACGAAGCGGGCGCCGCAGCATGCCCGGTGGATGCATAAGGCATCGACCTAGCCGGCGCCGCCCCATCCCGCCTCAGACAAAGCCCGAACGCGAGACCAATTCCGGAGCTGTTTTCCCATGTTGAATGAAACCCACGCGCCGGCCTTGAAGAGCTGGGTTGAGTCGGCGAGCGATCCGGAGGGGTTCTTTCCGATCCAGAACCTGCCCTATGGGGCGTTCTCGCGCGGTGGCCGCGGCAAGCCTCGGATCGGTGTCGCCATTGGAGATCAGATCCTGGATCTCGGCGTGCTGGAGGAGGCGGGGCTCCTGCCAACGCCACAGACGCTGTTCGACGTGCCGGTCCTCAACCCCTTCATGGCGTGCGGCAAAGAGGTCTGGCACGCGTTGCGCCACGCGCTCTCGTCGTTGCTGAGTGCCGACAATCCCCGGCTTCGTGACGACGCGGCGTTGCGCGACAGAGCCCTGGTGGCGATGGCCGAAGCGACGCTTCATCTGCCCTTCGACGTCGCTGGATACACCGACTTCTATGCGAGCCGGCAGCACGCCTTCAACGTCGGCAGCATGTTTCGGGATCCGGCGAACGCGCTTCCGCCGAACTGGCTGCACATTCCGATCGGCTATAACGGCCGCGCGTCGACCGTTGTCGTTTCCGGCACGGATGTGCGCCGGCCCCTTGGCCAGACCAAGGAGGGGGAGGAGGCGTCGCCGCGCTTCGGGCCGTGCGAACGCCTGGACTTCGAACTGGAGTTCGGCGCGGTCGTCGGTACGGGCAACGCCTTGGGCGAGCCGGTCTCGCTGGATCAGGCCGACGCCATGCTGTTCGGGTTCGTGCTGCTGAATGACTGGTCCGCACGCGACATCCAGAAGTGGGAGTACCAGCCGCTCGGCCCGTTCCAGTCCAAAGTATTCGCGACAACCATCAGCCCTTGGGTGGTCACGTCGGAGGCGTTGGCACCGTATCGGGTGGCGACACCGGAACGAGAAGTCGATCTGTTGCCCTATCTGCGCGACACCGGTCCCATGAACTATGATGTTTCTCTGGACGTGACCCTGTCGCCGGCCGGTGGCGGCCAGGCGATGCTCATCAGTCGCTCCAATACCAAGCATCTCTATTATTCGGCGGCCCAGCAGCTGACCCATCACACGGCCTGCGGTTGCCGCATGGAGCCAGGCGACCTCCTGGGCTCCGGCACCATCTCCGGGCCGGATCGAAGCAGTTTCGGATCCCTGCTCGAACTGTCCTGGGGCGGAAAGGAACCGCTCACCTTGCCCGACGGTGGCACCCGCAGCTTTCTCGAGGACGGCGATCGGCTGACGATCGCGGGATGGGCGCAGGGGGATGGGCACCGGATCGGCTTTGGCGAATGCGCCGGCACGGTTTTGCCTTCTGTCGATCTGGCAACTTGATCCTCCAGGGCGCGCCCTCGGATCCCCGGACGCGTCAAGGACGCGACAACAGCCACGCGTCTACCCGACAAACCAGGCCAAGCGACTGGGCACCTCGACGACCAATTGTGGTCGACCTACACTCGGCCGCTCCAGGCGTAGCGCCGCGCATGCGTCATGCCTGACCGGAGAGACCGCGCGCTCACCGCTGCACTGTAAGCGCGCCACCAAGAAGCGGGACGCGCATGCCCCACCGTGAAGGCGCCCAAGACCCGACAAGAAGAACCAGCCAGCAGTTCAGGTCACTTTTCCTGTCGGACTTCCATTTGGGCAGCCGACACTGCCAGGCCGAACTGCTTGTCGAATTCCTCGAATGCCACGACGCGGAGGTGATCTACCTGATCGGGGACGTTGTCGACGGCTGGCGACTGAAGAAGGCCTGGTATTGGCCGCGAACCCATGACGATGTCGTCTACGCGATACTCAGGAAAGCACGCCTCGGCGTCAGAGTGGTCTATATCCCCGGGAACCATGACGAATTCGTCCGCCCTCTCGTCGGCCAGGAGATCCGTCACGTCGAGATTCTGGACCAGGCGGTTCACGTGACTGCGGCCGGCCGGAGTTATCTGGTGACCCATGGCGACCAGTTCGATGTGGTGGTTCAGAACGCCAAGTGGATGGCCTATATGGGCTCCCGGTTCTACGAATTCGCGCTCAGGACGAACACCTGGCTTAACCGCCTGCGCAGTCGTCTCGGTCTGGACTACTGGTCGCTAGGGGCCTTTGCCAAACGGCATGTGAAGGGGTTCGTGAACATCGTCGGCCGGTTCGAGACGGTTGTCGCTGATGAGGTCCGGCGCCGCGGCCTGGATGGGGTGATCTGCGGGCATATCCACCATGCCGTGAGCCGCAGCATGAACGGCATCCACTATGTAAACACCGGCGACTGGGTGGAAACCTGTTCGGCAGTTGCTGAGCGGGCTGACGGCGGACTGGAGGTGATCCGCTGGACCGGTCGTGCGGGTCAGCGGCGACACCCGGCCCCGATGCCGCTTGCTGCGAAAGCCCATGACCGTGCCCTGTGAGCGACACCAGGGTATCGCGCCCGGAGCGCCCCCGCGGGTTCTCGCACTACAGACGTCATGGTGACGTCGATCCTGATCGTCACGGATGCCTGGCATCCACAAGTGAACGGGGTCGTACGGTCGCTGGAATACACGGCGCGTGAGCTGGAGAAGATGGGGGTGCGGGTCGAGATCCTCTCACCCCGGAGCTACTTCACCATCCCTTGTCCCACATATCCCGAGATCCGACTGTCTCTGACCCGTCGAGCAACCGTTCTGAAGCGCATTTTCGCTGCCGGATGCGAGCACCTGCACATCGCCACCGAGGGACCGCTCGGACTGCTGGCCGGCGCCGCCGCCCGCCGGATCGGCATGACGTTCACGACCAGCTATCACACGCGGTTCCCGGAATACGTCCAGGCGCGTTGGTCGGTGCCGGTCGGCTGGCTGTATGCGTGGTTCCGCCGATTTCACAATCGCGGCGGGGGATGCATGGTGGCGACGGACAGCCTGAAGCGGGATCTGGCGGGACGCGGGTTCCAGAACCTGATGACCTGGTCCCGGGGCGTCTATGCCGACCTGTTCCGACCGGGTGCGGCGTCGGTGCTGCCGAGGGAACTGCCGCGCCCGATCTTCATCAATGTGGGTCGTGTCGCGGTCGAGAAGAACATCCAGGCCTTCCTCGACCTCGACCTTCCCGGATCCAAGGTGGTGGTCGAGGACGGCCCGGATCTGGCGCGGCTGCGGCGGGCCTATCCGGCGGTGTATTTCACGGGCGGCAGATTCGGCGACGATCTCGCCGGACACTTCGCCAGTGCCGACGTCTTCGTCTGTCCGTCACGAACAGAGACATTCGGTCTGGTTCTCCTGGAGGCGCTGGCATGCGGTGTGCCGGTGGCCGCCTATCCCGTCATGGGCCCCGTCGATGTCATCAGCGACAGCCATACCGGCGTCCTTGCAGAGGATCTCGGGCAGGCGGCCCTGGATGCCCTCGATATCCCGGCGGAACGTTGCCGGGCCTGGGCCCTTCGGCACAGTTGGGCGGCGTCCACGCGTCAGTTTCTCGACAACGCCGCCCTTGCCATGACCGCCCAGAACGCGAGTCCGGCCGCTGCCCCAGCGGGTGTTCGCGTCGTGAGTGAGTGTGGCAAGTGGGTGCTGCGAGAGGGATGGCGATGCTCATACCGCGGCGGCGACCGGCCGGCTGCGGCCCTTCAGCAGCTCTTCGGTCAAACGGCCATTCTGGTCCGTGACACGCAACGGCTGAAAGCACTTGGCGAACTTCGACGGCAGTCGGACCCGCGGCCTATAGGCGTCCCGCAGGCGGTCGCTCATGGCGCAGTAGGTCAGTGGGGGCTCCCGGAACGACTGGCGCATCTGCTGGAACGTCCCGAGATTGATCTTACCGCCGAAGCGGTGCAGCGGGCGGATCAACGCCATCGCTGTCTGGTCCCAACTGAAGTGACGGCGCCAGTACCAGGCATGCCGGACGGCATGGCGCGCCAGGGCCAGTTTGCGGCCCCTGAACCGCAGGAGATCGGCGATAAAGGGCACCACGGTCTCCAGCGGATCTCGCGGCCATTCGACTATCTTCTGTCCGTCCAGATCGCTGAGCAGCAGATTGGGCATCATCCGCCCGGCTCGCGCGGACTCCTCGAAGTATGGGGTCCCCAGGATGGGTATCGTCAGTGTCAACAGTCCCGGCAGCGGCACCTGAGGGTCCTCCAGGACAGAAAGCACCTGGGTCTCCACCTCGGCGACGCTTTGCTGGGCGACATCCACCATCATGCCGTAGTCGAAGAACATGCCGTTCTCGGCACATGCCCTGGTCAGGACCCGCGGGTCCGAGGTCATGCTCTGTTTCTTGTTGTAGGTACGCAAGACCGCTGGATCGAGTGACTCGACGCCCGAGAAAACCCCTTTGCAGCCGTTCCGGGCCATGAATGCGAGATTCTCCGGGCGTTTGAACAGATCCCCGGTGACCAATGCGCCCCATCCGCGGAACTGGCCCTGCCGCCAGCGTTCTCCAATCAGCTCGACCCGGCGCTCGAAGCTCTGGCGGCTGTTACCGTAGAAATTGTTGTCGAGAACCATCACGGCAAGCACCCGCTTCATCGCGTCGAACTGGCGGGCGATCGACTCCTCGCTATGCGCCAAGTAGGGCCGGCCCTCACCGGTCAGGGAACAGAACGAGCAGGCGAAGTTGCAGTTCTTCGTGGTCTCGAGAAAGCCAACCCCCATGGACGGCGTGGCGAGGTCGAAGCGCGGCGTGCCGTCTTGCGAGACATGGGACGGGCCGAAGATATCTTCGATGACGGCGGCGATCTCCTCCACATCGCCTTGGCAGGCATAATCGAAGACCTCGGTGCAGAACGCGGGTAGGGCGCGCGCGATCGGGCCGCCGATGACGGTGATCACCGACGGATTGGCATTCCGGAAATAGGCGGATAGCTGATGGGCGCGATCGAACATGGCCGTCAGGCCGGTGAAGATGACGAGGTCCGGCCAGCTGAACAGCCGATCCTCCAGCAGCGTGCCGTGAAAAACCTCGTCCCAGACCCTGACGTCGACCAGGTCCCGGTTGAAGAAGCCGGCGAGATGAGAGGGGGCCGCACTTCGGGGAATGAACCAACGGGTCGCCGTCGCCATCCGCCAGGGATCGAAATAGGCGTTGATGATCAGGACTCTACGCTTGGCCTGCAATGCCATCTCCCTGATCGACAGGAGGCGCGGCTGCTGCGGACTCGCATTCCGTTTGCGACTTGACGGCAGCAATCCCCGCAGACACCGACATTGATCGTCCCTAGACTATCCCACGCCTAGACCGTCTGGGGCAGCCGCGAAGATCCGGATCGCCCCCGGCAGAGGCGATGCCTGGTCCCCAACCTGGCGGCGCGAAAAAGGGGTTCATGGAAGACGCCGGACAGACCATCGCCCGGGCTCTGGGTTCGCATCCGACCTTCGGCACGCTTGGTGAGAAGGCGATTGGCTCGATCGCCTCTGTCTCCCAGCGGGTTGCCGTGCCACCGGGCGAGTTGATTGTGCGGGAAGGCGAGGAAAACGCGGATCTCTTCCTGATCGTCGCCGGGACGGCGGCGGCCCTGCGGGAGGATGAAGACGGCGCCGCCGTTGTACTCAACCCCGTACTCCCGGGCGATTGCGTCGGAGAATTGACCTTTCTCGACGGTGGCCTCCGCGCCGCCTCGGTCCGCGCGGAAACTGACTGCGATGTGATCCGAATCTCGGCGGACGGTCTCCGAGCCCTGCCTGACCCCTGCGGTGGTCGGCGAACTCAAGGGGGCGCTTGGAAGTGTCACCGTGAGGCGTGCGCGCGCCATGAGCGACGAGATGCTCGCGTCGCTTCGGCGACAGCTGGAAATCAAGACGATCCAGAATCAGTTCGGCCAGTTCCTGATCTTCACCATCACGATCTTTCTGATCTCCACAGCCCTCTTCTATCTGGTGGCCGAAGACTACGTTCAGGACGTCTACGATCCCGGATTCTCCTGGCAGACCATCATTTTCCTGGCGGTACCGTGCCTGACGATCATCAAACTGATGAAGATCCCCCTTGCGGATCTTGGTATTCGCAAAGAGGGGTTCTGGCGATCGCTCGGTGAATCGGTCGCCATCTGCACCGTCATTACGATCCCGGTTCTGGTCTACGTCTTCGCCTTTGGATCACCCTCGGCGGAGGCTGGCACCGGCGTGAGGGTCGATGCGTTGTTCCTGGGCCAGTATTTCGTGCACACGCTGTTCCAGGAGGTCGGATCGCGCGGGTTGCTGCAGGGTCTGTTCCAGAAGTTCCTCGACGACCGGAAAGGCCACCGGGCGATCCTTCTGACCAGCACGGTCTTCGCCATTCTTCACCTGACCTTCGGGATCGACGCGGTCGTCATCACCTTCTTCGCCAGCATCGTGTTCGGCTACGTCTATCTGCGGCAGAAGAACCTGATTGGGGTCACGGTCATGCACTACTGGCTCGGCGTCCTGGCGGCGGCGATGGTGGCGCTCTGAGCCCCTGCGGATTCGCAGGTTTCGGACGGCGATGCGCGTGACTCCCTTCGGGGGGATGTCCGACTCCAATGCAATCTTCGGCAGCATCGCCGAGATCCAGCGCCCGGTGCGCCAAGCCCTGTTGACGCCTTCATCCTCAGCGAAACCCCGTCAGCGGGGCTTGGGCTGGGGCGCCATTGCCGGGCGGGCCGCATGCCGATCCGATGGACAGATGTCCGGTGGGATGACACTGTAACTTACGCGGGTGCGTCGAACCTCGGGCTCAACGACGCGGCAACGTTCCCGCTGCCGGACGCAGCGGGCGAATGGAACAACGGATCCAACCGAGGTTGATGGCTGGAATGCCCAGATCGAGTATTCCCTTCTACAAGCATGATCTTGGGGACGCTGAACTGCAGTCGATCGCCGAGGTTCTCAAAGGCGAGATCTTGACCACTGGTGATGCGGTGGCGGCGTTCGAACGGAGGCTCGCCGACTATCTCGGGGTGCCGCATGTTCTCGGTGTGACGAGTTGTACCGGGGCGATGCATATGGCTCTGCTGGCGCTTGGCGTCGGCCCGGGCGACGAGGTCATCACCACGCCGATGAGCTTCATCGCCACCGCGAACGCCATCGTCGAAGCGGGTGCCAGCCCGGTTTTCGTCGATGTTGAGCCGGATACCGGAAACCTGGACGCATCAAGGATCGAGGCTGCGATCACCGAGCGGACGCGCTGCATCCTGCCGGTCCACCTCTACGGTCTGATGTGCGACATGCGGGAGATCCGCCGGATCGCCGATGCCCATGGGCTGGCCGTCGTCGAGGATGCGGCACACTGCGTCGAAGGTGATCGCGACGGCGTTCAACCCGGCCAGCTTTCTGACATGGCGTGCTTCAGTTTCTTCGCGACCAAGAACCTGACCTGCGGTGAAGGCGGAGCGGTGACCGCGCGGACCCCGGAGCACTTCGAGACGCTGAAGCTGCTGCGCCTGCACGGCATGACCAAGTCCTCATCCGACCGCTGGCGAGAAGGCTGGACGCCGTGGGACATGGTCCAGATGGGTTGGAAGTACAACCTCAGCAACATTGAGGCGGCGATCCTTCTGCCACAACTCGATCGCATGGACCGGAAGCTGCAGGAGCGCGAAGCGCTTGCGGCGGCGTATCAAGCGGCCCTGGCCGACATCGAAGGTCTGACGTTCCCGGCAACGCGAGGTGAGGCGCGGCACGCTCGCCATCTCTGCACGGTCTGGCTGCCTGACGACATGGATCGCAACGTTGCCGTCGATCGACTGAAGGAGATGGGCGTCAATGTCGTGGTCAACTACCTGCCCATTCACACGATGAGCTACTATCGCGAAAGCCTCGGCACGGAGGAGGGCATGTTCCCGGTTACGGAACGCATCGGGCGGCGCACGATTTCGCTCCCGTTCTACCCGGGGATGCCGCGCGAGCATGTGTCGATCGTAGCGCGGGCAATCCGCGACCTGGTCGCAGCCGGCTAACTGAGCGAGAGAAGGCCTTTGTCTGCCAGCGAGTTCAGAAGGATAGACCCCCGTGTATTGCTGCGCCCAATCTTGGTACAATACTTGCTGACGAATACGGCTGGCGGATGCGTCGAGAAACGACGGCGCCACGTGACCTTACAGAAGTCGGGAGCCGATCGACGATGAGCGCTTTCACAGATCTCAAGAAGCACATGGCGCATGATGACCGGCGCCAGGAATTGCTCGACATCGAGCGGCGACTTGTGGAGCACGAGTTTCCGCGCCAGATCGTCATCGAGACCACGTCTTACTGCAACCTCAAGTGTATTCATTGCTCGCACCGGGAGATGATGCGCCCGCAGCAGCACATGGAACGGGGCATCTACAACAAGATCGTCGAAGAGATCGGACAGACCGCACCCGACACAGAGATCTGGCCGACCTTCTACGGCGAGGCTTTCATCCTGGGCGACGAACTGTGGGATCGCCTGGACTATGCGGCATCGGTGGGGTGCCGAAACCTGGTCTTGAACTCGAACGGTACCCTGCTGGACCGTGACGACAACATCGACAAGATCCTGCGTTCGCCGCTGCGGCGTTTCATTCTGAGCCTGGACGGCCTTTCGAAGGAGACGTTCGAGCACATCCGCGCCAAGGCGAAGTGGGAGCAGGTGTACCCGAATGTCGAACGACTGCTGGAGCGCCGCGCGGAACTCGGCGTCACCTATCCCACGATCACCGCCCAGTTCTCCGTCATGAAGGAGAACGCACACGAGGCGGCGGACTACAAGCGCTTCTGGGAAGCTCGTGGAGCGGAGGTCAAGATCCGCCCGATGCTGGAGTGGACCGCCACCGGCACGGTGCGCAGCGACACCATCACCCACAACACGGACTTCCGGATTGCCTGCCCTTGGGGCAACAACACGATGGCGATCCACCAGGACGGCAACGTGGTGGCCTGCGCGGTCGACTACGAAGGCGTGTTCGTCGCCGGCAACGTCCAGTTCATGAGTGTGAAAGAGCTGTGGGACGTGCTTGGTGAGAAGCTGCGCCGGCCGCACCGTGAACACCGCTGGCGCGATATTCCAAACATTTGCAAGGGCTGCGGCGACTGGCAGGTCGCCGGCGCCACCTATGAGGAAGAGACCGTCGAGGGCACCCGACCGTTCTGGTACTACGACCAGGCCCAGGCTGCGGCCGGTGACGATTGAAGCGCTCGGACCCGGTGAGGCGGCCATGAACAAGCTCACGACCGAAGACGCGACGGTGGCACCGCCTCAGTTCGGACTGCGGGAGGCGGCGGCCGAGTTTCCGATGATGCTCGTTCTGTCGTTCGCCTATCCCTGCAACGCGCTCTGTCCGCACTGCCCCTATACCAACTCAGCGATCCGCGGCGAGTACCGGGACGCCCCCTACATGTCGGAGGCGATCTTTCGCAAGATCGCCGACGAGGCCGGACCGCACGGCGCTTATCTGCGGATCTCCGGCGGGGGCGAGCCGATGCTGCACCCCAAGGCGAAGGAACTGCTGCTCTACGCCAAGTCGGTCGGCTGCAAGATCGGTCTGATCACCAACGGCTCGCGGATAGACGAGGATACCAGCCAGGCGTTCATTGAAGCTGGTGTGGACATGATCGAGTTCTCCGTCGACGCCTGCACGCCGGAGGACTATGCGATCGTGCGCAAGGGCCTGGACTGGGACACTCTGGTCGTGACTGTTCGACGGATGGTCGAGCATCGCAACAGGACCCGCGGGCAGACGAAAATCGTGGCCTCGGCGGTGAACCAGACACAGATCGATATCGATGCCGTTGAGGAGTTCTGGGTCGAGCAGGTCGGCGTCGACTACCTGATCAAGCGCAAGTACCTCACCTGGGGAATCAACACGACGATCGACCCGACCCAATCAGCGGATCCGTCGGCCTATTTGAACACCGACGAGATCCCTTGTCCGTTCATCTTCGAGCGCCTCAACATCGATTCCCGGGGCAATGTGATGGTGTGCGGCTACGACATCTCCGCGAACACGCGCATGGGCAACGTGCTGACTGAGTCGATCGCCGAGATCTGGCATGGCGAAGGCTTCACCTGGTATCGCGAGAAGCATCTGTCGGGTACCGGCAAGAGCATTCCGTTGTGCTCCGGTTGCCCTGACTGGAAGTACCGTTCCTGGGATCACAATTACTGGCGCGTGGTTCGCAACGCCGAAGGCAACCGGGCGCGTAAGCTCTCCCCACTGGGGGAGCATGATGACTTCCAATCCCAGTCAGAGAGCTGACACCGTGACGTCGGCCAACCGATCGGACGGATAACCGCATGTGCGGAATCGCGGGTATCTTCGGGGCCCCGCAGCCGGGTCTAGTCTCGCGTATGTTGGACACGCTGGTTCACCGCGGTCCTGACGGCAGCGGACTTTGGGAGGGCGCGCGCGTGTCGCTGGGTATGCGCCGGCTGGCCATCGTCGATTTGGTCTCCGGCGACCAGCCGCTGTTCAACGAGAACCGTTCGGTCGTTCTGGTCTTCAATGGTGAGATCTACAATCACCGTGATCTTCGGTCCGAGCTGCAGGCGAGGGGCCACCGTTTCCGCTCGCACCACGCCGACGGCGAGGTGGTACCCCATCTCTACGAGGAGTACGGGCTCAGCTTTGTCGACCATCTCGACGGCATGTTCGCTTTCGCCCTGTGGGACAGCGAGGCCGGGAAACTGGTCCTTGCGCGCGACCGTCTCGGCATCAAGCCGCTGTACTACGCCGAACTCGCCGGCGGTGGTCTCGCCTTCGGCTCCGAGCCGAAAGCACTGTTCCAGGTGCCGGGGGTCGATCGGCGACCGGACGTCGAGTCACTGCAGCACTATCTGATGTTCAAGCACGTGCCGGCTCCGCGGAGCGCGTTCAAGGGCATTCGCCAACTTCAGGCCGGCGAACTCATGGTGGCTTCATCCGCCGGAGTGAGCTCTCAGACCTGGTGGCGGCCGGAGTCGCGGGAAGATACGGCTGCGATCAATGAGGGTGAGGCGGCCGCGACCATCCGCGGTCTTTTGGAGCAGGCGGTGCAGCGCCAGTGCGAGGCAGACGTGCGGTCGGGTGCGTATCTTTCGGGAGGCATCGACAGTTCGAGCGTCGTGGCGATCCTGGCCTCGATCAGCAGTCGTCCGCTTGAGACATTTACCTTGGTCTATGATGAGCCGATCGCCGGCAAGGATGCGGATCGCGCCTTTGCGATCGAGATGGCAAAACGTTACGGCACGCTCCATAGAGAATGCCTGGTCCGCCCCCAGGACGTGCGTAACCGCGCCGAAGCCATTCTGAACGCCTTCGACGAACCCTTCTCCGGCGTGATCTCGACCTATTTCCTGACCCAATTCATGGCGGAGCACGTGAAAGTTGCCCTGTCGGGGGACGGCGCGGACGAGATCTTCGGTAGCTACAAACCCCACCGATTGGCGGGGCCTCTGGCCGCGGTCCGAGCCTGCGGATTGGACGCCGCGACCGGCGCGCTCGCCGGGCTCGGCGAAGGCGATCTTGGCAGCGTAGAGATCCTCGGTGCCTTGGATGAGGTCGACGCGCGGATGGCTCTATACCTGCGCTCGGATGAGGATGCGCTGTCGGCCCTGCATCCGGATCTCCGTGCCGAGGCGAGCGCCGGTGCCACGCGCAGCGCGCTTCAACGCCTCTATGACGGGACCGGCACGGCCGACCCGACGAACCGGGCGCTGCTCGTCGATCAGATGTCCCTGCTCCCCGACCAGGTTCTTGCGTTCGTCGACCGGTTGTCCATGACCCACTCGCTGGAGGTGCGGCCGCCCTTCCTCGATCACACCTTGGTCGAGTACGTCAACGCAATGCCCGGACGCCTGAAGATCCGCCGCGGCCGGGTCAAGCACATTCTCAAAGAGGCCGTCGCCGGTCTCCTGCCAACCGATCTTATTGATCGTCCCAAGGAAGGCTTCCTGATGCCGATCAATCGATGGCTGTCCGGCGCCTTGTCTGAGCTGATCGAGGACGTGCTCTGCCCGCGTTCCGTTGAACGGACGGGCTTGCTGGATCCGGCCCACGTTCAAGCCGTGCTGGATGAGCATCGGCGGGGGGCACAAAATCAGGGCGATCGGCTCTGGAATCTGGTCATGCTGGAGATGTGGGGGCGGCGGTTCGCGTGAGACACTGCTACCGCCTGCTTGTGGAATCAGCACCGCCTTGTCGGACCCCATCCCATGGCTGATCAGTCTGCTCCGCCTGTCCGTCTTGTCCCGTTTCCTTTGCCTTTGCCGGAAGCATGGATCGAACCGCTCTCGGCGCTCAGAAGCGATGCCCGCACGCTGCGGATGATCCTGTCCTCGTCACCACCCCCACAGGTGCCGCTCGGGCGCGCGGACCTGGAGGAATGGGTGCGTCGTCGCCAGCAAGATACTGGTGCGGTCTTCCAAGCGGCCGTCACCGATGGCCTTCCGATCGGGTTCGTGCTGGCAGTATCGGCGACACAGGATCCGTCCGGCCGACTTGAGGTCGGCCTGGCGCTGGAGGTTGCCGCGCGGGGCCGGGGCCTCGGGCATGCGGTGCTTGGCTTGCTGATCGCCGCGCTCCCGCCGGAGCCCGGCCTCATCGCACGGGTCCGCGTCGACAATGGGCCTGCCCTCGCGCTGTTCCACGCCGCCGGCTTTCGGCCAATCGGCCGGGAGGTCACCACCACGCCTCAGGACCCCGGTCCCGTCGATGTAGACGTTCTGGCATGCTGGTAACCGATAACGCCCTTCAGTGGCGGGACATGACGCCGTTCAGGGTCATGATGGGTATCGAGCGGAACGCCAGCTGCGGTGTCCACCAATCCTGATTGGTGCGGTACCACTCGAAGGTCCGCTGCAGCCCGGTGTCCCAGTCGACGGTCGGCGTCCAGCCCAAACGCTCGTTGATCTTCGTCCAACTGCCGCGATGGCGTGCGACCTGGCCTGGCCGCTGCTCGACGAAGGATCGGCGGAGATCTGCGAGGCCCGACAGCCTCGTCACATCGTCGGCAATCTCGTTGACCGATCGCGCATGCCCGGACGCGATGTTGAACGTTTCGCCCAGGACAAGGTCAGCGGGAGCCTCCATGACCATCATGATGGCATCGCAGGTGTCTTCGACAAAGACGAAGTCCCGGGCCGAATTGCCGTCGCCGTGGATCGTCATCGGCTCTTCCAGGATCGAACTGGTGATGAACCGCGGCACCAGTTTTTCGAGGTGCTGGCGCGGGCCGAAATTGTTGAAAGGGCGAACGATAACAGTGGGCAGATTGTAGGTGTGGATATAGCTGTAGACGAGGCGATCGGCGGCGCATTTCGCCGCGGCGTAGGGGCTCTGCGGGTTCAGGGGATGGTCTTCCGTCATCCTGTCATCGCGGCTGTTGCCGTAGACTTCTGACGTGGAGATGTGAATGAAGCGCTGTAGCTGCTTGAGGCGGTTGAGCATGGCACTGAGCAGCGTATGGGTGCCGATAATGTCCGTGTCGATGAACGTGTGGTTGTCGAAGATCGATCGGGTTACATGGGTTTCGGCGGCCAGGTGGATCACGATGTCGGACTGATCGATCAACGCCTGCACGAGGGTGGGATGGCGTATGTCGCCGTGCCATAGCGTCCACTGCGACTCTTCCATGAAGCGGAACCCATCGGGCAGCGATCGAGCCGAGGCGGCGTAGGTCAGCAGGTCCAGCACGATAATCCGGTCTTTGGGAAACCGTTCGATCAGGCGGTGGACCAGATTGCAACCGATGAATCCGGCCCCGCCGGTCACGAGGATGGTGCGTGCCATCGGACTAGTGCCGCTTCTTGAAAGAGACCAAGGCCGGGTTCCTCCGGGCCTGCGGCTCAGACACTTTGGCGTAGAGCGGCTTCAAGGGCGTCGATCTCCGGGCGTAGGGTTTCGGGATCGCAACCGTCCATCAGCTTGCGGCACAGGGTGATCGCAGATTGCGCCTGCTCCCGGCGCTCTTGGGCCAGGGCGACGGCATCGTTTCGTTCCTCGCGAAGCTGGGTCGCGATCCTCTTGGCGTTCTCGACCGCGAGGATCTCCGACCGTTTCATAGGCCGCGTCTCGTCATTCAAGACTGTCTTCCTTTCTGTCCGATTGGTCGCGCGGGTCCCTTCTGCCGGTACAGTCTACCGATTTGGCCGCTCGATGTAGAAGGCTCCCGCTGTCCTTGCCGCAATTCATGAACAGATCCAGCACCGAAAGGTAGGGGACAAAGGCAGGCTGTTCAGACCCTGCCTTGCGCCACCGGCACTGCGGATACCGGGGGTGATTGTAGCGTTGCCATTCAACCGTGATCCCGGCGGCGGCGAAGCGATCCGTCTCGAGATAGTCGGTTGCGGCGTCCCCTGTCAGGTAGGTCTCGGCGCCGACCGCCTTGCACAGATTGACGAGTTTCTCCGTGCGGTCGCCCCCAACCGCATGGTCGGAGACAAACCCGCGCTGACAGTCAATCCCGAACGACTCGACCAGAACATCGACAAGCGCGATATCCAGGTCGATCAGGTAGTCCCAACGTCGCTCCAGGATTGGCTCAAGCGCCGCCAGGCATTCCTCACGGCAAGGGGCCTTGGCATAGGCTTGTCTCAGGGTGGCCATGTGCTTGCGTGCCCAGTCGGAGGTGTTCGAGATGCGGACGTCCTTGATCTGCTGCCCGTGATGCGCCGAGACCGGAACGGTCAGCCAAGTGATGCCATTCCATGTGAGGATCCGGTTTCGGTTCCGCCAGCCGTTCTTATCGAACTTGGCGGTGTCGTAGTGCAGGAAGACGTCCGCCCGGATCATCTGATCGAAATAGCCGAGCCACGGTGCAAATCCCGGCTGCAGAACCGCCAGCGTCACCATGGACTATCAGGGTCTCAGGGATCGGGGCGTCATACGGCCCCATCGATCGCGACAACGCCTTTGGGAGGCGTGTAGAACGCGGTCAACTCGTCGACGACCTGGGCGCGCTGTTCGGACGCCTGCGGCTCCCGTGTCTCCGGTCGGTAGAAGTAAATGCCGAGTTCACCGGTGCTTTCATGCCGCCAGTCCTGCAGCTTCGGATGGTCACGAAAGGCGACGGTTTCACCGCCGGTGTCGCCGATGTCGATCACCCTGAATCTGGGGTTGTAGGGCTTGCCTTCCCGGCTGATCACCGCGAACACACAGGCCGCCTTGTTGCTGCGCACAATCGCCTCTCCGGGATCGAAGGGCCCGGTGAACAGAAGTTGGAGCAGTTTCAGGCTCATCGTCGAACCGATCGAGGACAGAATTGCACCAAATGATGGCACAGAATGGCGGACCATCCCATTCCGCTCGGCAGGCGGGTCGCGCCATTCTGCCTCCCTGTCGAGCACCTATCCGACCGTATCCGCGGGAAGAAGTGGGGCGAAGCTGCCTTCATCATCTTGATCCTGGTCACGGTGGACTGTGGCGACGGGTTATCCCGGCGCGTGCGGCAGACGTTCACGATCGTCGGTGGCGGAGCGAGCAGCAATGGGGTCCTCGACGAGCTGGCCCAGGGGCGGACCCTCGGCGGCTTGTGACCCGGGCGCTTGAGCGTTAGAATTCTACCGAACTGGTCGCGCCCGTGTGGGCGCCGACCGCCAAGCGGGAGAAGCGAGATGACCCCGGACGAAGTCCTGTCCCATCCGGCGCGTGTGCTGACCCAGGCCCAGCGCGAGCACTATTTCGAGCGCGGCTATGTCGGGGTCGAGAGCCTGGTGCCGCAAGACACACTGGCGGACCTGGTGGCGGTGACTCGCGACTTCGTCGACGCGAGCCGCCGGGAAACCGAAGCCGGCCGGGTGTTCGACATCGGTCCCGGGCATTCGGCGGACAACCCGGTGCTGCGCCGTCTGAAACGGCCGGACGATCAGCATGCGACCTACTGGGCGTTTGCGACTGGGCTGATGGCGGATGTCGCGGCGGACCTGCTGGGCCCGAACGTCGTGTTCCATCACTCGAAGCTGAACTTCAAATGGTACGACGCCAGCGACGCGGTGAAGTGGCACCAGGACCTCCAGTTCTTCCCGCACACCAACTACAATGTGCTGACGATCGGCTGCTATCTCGCCGATACCGACATGAGCAATGGGCCGCTGGCGGTGAAGCCCGGCTCCCACAACGAGCCGCTGTTCGACCAGTACGACGGTGACGGCAACTGGACCGGCATGCTGAGCGATGACGACGCGGCGTCGGTGGATATGGGTGATGTCGAGTACCTGACCGGGCCGGCGGGCTCGATCACCGTGCACAATGCGCGGACCCTGCATTTCTCGCCGTCGAGCCGGTCGCCGCTACCGCGGCCGCTCCTGCTGAACTGCTACACGTCGGCGGACGCCAAGCCCTACACGCCACATCCGGACCCGTCCTCCCACACCTATGAGATCGTGCGCGGCGAGGCGGTTCGCTGGGCGTCCCACGACCCGCGCCCGTGCCAGATCCCGCCGGACTGGTCCGGCGGTTACACCTCGATCTACGCGGCCCAGTCCGGCGAGGACTCGTCGCAAGCGGCGGGGCGGATGTAGAGGCCCGAGCGGCACCTCGGGGTGCCCCAGCCTTTCGACCCGGCTCCAGGATCAACCCCGGATTCAATCCGGGGCGGAGTCCTGCTCAGGGCGAGGTCATCGGTTGGGACCTCATCGTGAGCAGCCCCGGCCTTCGCTCACATCTGGTGACACGGCGGAGTGACGGCGTCCGTCAACTGCTCCATCTCGGAGGCGTGCAGGTTGATGTAGGAACGGATCCGGCCGTCGCGATCGCGGGCATACGCGTGGGAGTAGACGTCGTGCAGAGTCGCGACCGCGAAGGACTTGGGTGCGATGGGGGCATGCCTGATGGCGACGATGGTCGGTGGGGTGTCCGATTGCGGGACCTCGGTGCCGCAGAACAGCTCGACGGCGATGGAGACCACGATCACCGCGTCCAGCCGCTCCTCGTGGACGGTCTGGCGGAACGATATCCCCCGACCGGCGTCGAAGCTGGAGCGCTGGCGGACCCGATCACCATGAACCGTCGGCAACCTGTCGACATAGATGAAGTCCAGCTCGTCGGCGATCGCCTCTACTGAAAGGGTGAGGCCGCCAATCCAGGCGACCAGAGCCGTCGCGACGAGAAAGCGAGAGACCATGGCTCGAGACTCCGTTGAGGTCGGAGCTTCTACGCAGCACCGGCCCGCATGGTTCTCCTGTCGGGAGCCTAAAGTTCGGCGCTCCCACGTCGACCGGACCGGTAGGCTGAGATCGTCACGATGACGATCACCGCGGCGGTGATCATCAAGCCCATGCCCTCGCGGGCCGCCTCGCTTTCCCACCACACTTCCTGGCGCCACCAGAAGGCGTCCTGCGGCCAGAACGCGACCACGAAGGCCAAGGCCCCGCCGAGGGTCACCATCAGGGCGCCGCGCACCAAGCGGTGGCGGAACGCCAGCGGCCGGATGGCGCCGATCGCCGCCCAGGCGGCCGCCACCAGGTAGATGGCGACCCAGAACAGCGCGTCCGGATCGTTGTATTGAACGGCGGCGAAGACGGCCATCATCAGGGCCAGAAAACCGTTGACGTAGCGCACGGTGCGTCACCTCCTTTCGGCTTGCATTCGCCTTTGGAGTGATCCTAAGCTCGCGATTGAACTAAAACCAACGGTAAAAATCGTCGGTAATAAAAACACGACTTCAGAGAGATTTTATCTAAATACTTCTATGTAGTCGGAAAAATAATGGGAAGAAACGACAGGGCCGAAATCATGGATCGTCTTGGTGAAAGTTCCGGTGTTCACCGCCGTGACGATTCCGTTCATTGGCAGGACTTCTCGGTTCGGTTCCGCTACGGGGTCCACTTCACCTATGATCTGTTCGACCCGGCCAACCGCACGTTGGTGGACACGGTCGCCGGTTTGGAACCGGGGCGGGTCCATCGCTGCATGGTCTACTACGATGACGGACTGGCCGGTGCCTTCCCGGAGCTGCCGGCGCGCATCGCCGCCTACGCGGCCGCCCACGCCGACAGGATGACCCTGATCACGGCGCCGGTGCCGGTGATCGGGGGCGAGAAGATCAAGTCCGATCTGCATTACGTCGAAAGCACTCAGCAGCAGCTCTACGACCATCATGTCGACCGTCACTCCTACGTCATCGCCATCGGCGGCGGCGCGGTGCTGGACGCGATCGGCCTGGTCGCGGCGACGACCCATCGGGGGATCCGCCATATCCGGGTGCCGACGACGGTCCTGTCGCAGAACGATTCCGGGGTCGGTGTGAAGAACGGGGTCAACCTGTTCGGCTCGAAGAACTTCGTCGGTACCTTCGCCCCGCCTTTCGCGGTTCTGAACGACTACGCGTTCATCGAGCGGCTGCCGGCGCGCGACAAGGTCGCCGGCATGGCGGAAGCGGTGAAGGTGGCGCTGATCCGCGACGGTGCGTTCTTCGAATGGCTGGAGTGTCAGGCCGACGATCTCCTCGTCTTTGAGGAGACGGCGATGCGGCACATGATCCGGCGCTGCGCCGAACTGCACATGCACCAGATCGGCCAGGGCGGCGACCCGTTCGAGACCGGCAGCGCCCGCCCGCTCGACTACGGTCACTGGTCCGCCCACAAGCTCGAATCGATGACCCGCCATCACCTGCGCCACGGCGAGGCGGTGGCGATCGGCCTGGCCCTCGACACCCGGTACTCGGTCCTGCGCGGCCTGCTCCCGGCCGGAGAGGACGAGCGGGTGTGCGTCCTGCTGGAGCATCTCGGCTTCCGGCTCTGGCATCCGGCCCTCGGCCGCCGCGAGGCGGACGGTGCTTTGACGGTGATGGCCGGCCTGCAGGAGTTCCGCGAGCACCTGGGCGGCGACCTGACCATCACCCTGCTGACGGCGTGCGGCGTCGGGGTCGAGGTGCATGAGATCGACGACGCCCTTATGGCCGAGGCGATCGCCTGGCTCGAGGACCGTGAGGCCGCCTGATGCATCTCGGCGGCACGCCTGATCTCGGGCACCTGACCTACTGCACGAACATCCATGCCGCCGAGGCGTGGGACGACGCGTTCGCCAGCCTGCAGAGCCATCTGCCCGGCATCAAACAGGAGATATCGGCGGACCGGCCGCTGGGGGTCGGGCTGCGGCTGGCCGCATCGGCGTCGGCTGCGCTGGAGGTCCCGGAGACCATGGCGGCCTTCCAGCGGTTCCTGGCCGAGGAGGACTGCTACGTCTTCACCCTCAACGGCTTTCCGTACGGCACCTTCCATGGCCAGCGGGTGAAGGAAGGCGCCTACCTGCCCGATTGGGGCACGCCGGAGCGATTGTCCTACACCAACACGCTGGCTGATCAGCTTGCCCAGCTTCTGCCCGAAGGGATGGACGGCAGTGTCAGCACGGTGCCGGGAACCTTCAAGGCCTGGGCGACGGAGGCGCGGATCGAGGCGGTCACCGCCAATCTGCTCGACCATGCTGTCCATCTGATCGCCCTGCGCGAGCGTACCGGCCAGACCATCACCCTGGCCCTGGAGCCCGAGCCGGCGTGCTTTCTCGAGACGATCGAGGAAACGGTCGACTATTTCGGCCGCGCCCTGTTTGGCGCCGACGCTTGCCGGCGGGTCGCGGCGGCGACGGGGCTGAGCGCCGGAGAGGCCGAAGCGGCGCTGCGCCGGCATCTTGGCGTCTGCTACGACGTCTGTCACGCCGCCGTCGAGTTCGAGGATCCGGGCGCCAGCGTGGCTGCCCTGCGTGGCGCGGGGATCGGCATCTTTAAGCTGCAGCTCTCAGCGGCGCTGAGGATCGCCGAGGTGACGGCCGGCAGCGCGGATCACCTGCGGTCGTTTGACGAGCCGGTCTATCTTCACCAGACCATCCAGAACCGGGGCGGCAGCATTACCCGTTTCACCGATCTTCCGGATGCCCTTGATGCCGTTGGTGCGGCGGCGGGGGCGGAATGGCGCATTCACTATCACGTGCCGATCTTCCTCGACCGGATGCGTGACTTCGACACCACCCAGGCCTTCCTGCGCGAGATCCTGGCGCTGCACGCACGCAACCCGATCTCCGATCACCTGGAGGTTGAGACCTACACCTGGGACGTGCTGCCGGACCAGTACCGCGGCACCCCGGTCGGCGCGGCGATCGCCCGGGAACTCGCCTGGGTGCGCGAAAGGCTCGACGCGTGACACTGCTGGACGCTCTCAAACTCGGCCGGGTCTCCAATCTGCCCACGGTCTGGACCAATACGCTGGCCGGAATGGTTCTGGCGGGAGGCATCCTGGAGGGCGGGCCGCTGGCCGCGCTGATGGCCGCGATGACGCTGTTCTATGTCGGCGGCATGTACCTCAATGACGCCTTCGATGCCGGCATCGACGCGGTCGAACGCCCGGAACGGCCGATCCCGTCGGGGCGGGTGTCGCGCGGCACGATCTTCGCCGCCGGATTCACAATGCTGGGGATCGGCGTGGTGCTGGTCGCCACGGTCGTCGCGGACTGGCGGGCGGATCCCGCGGCGGCGATCTCGGCGCTGGCGCTGGGCGGTGCGATCGTCCTGTACGACGCCTGGCACAAGAGCAATCCGTTGAGCCCGGTCGTCATGGGCGCCTGCCGGGCGCTGGTCTACACGACCGCGGCACTGTGCGTCGCTAGCCCGCTCGGCGGGACGGTCCTGCTCGGGGCGGCGATGCTGCTCTGCTACCTGATCGGTCTCACCTACGTCGCCAAGCAGGAGAACATCGGCGAGGTCCGGAACATGTGGCCGCTGGCGTTCCTGGCCGCCCCGGTGGTTTATGGCGCCGTTCTCGCCTCGGAAACGGGGCTACTCGTCCTCGGCCCGCTGGCGGCCTTCGTGATCTGGATGCTGTACGCCCTGCGGCTCGTGCGTCGGCGGGGGCCCGGCGACATTCCACGCGCCGTGGTCAGCCTGATCGCCGGCATGTGTCTGTTCGACGCCATGGTCGTCACGGCGATGGGTGAGCCGACGCTGGCACTGGTCGCGGCCGGAGGCTTCCTGCTCACCCTGGCGTTTCAGCGCTGGGTGCCGGGGACCTGACGCGGCAACGCCCGGCGCTTCAGGTGCCGAACACGTGGTCCAGGACGATGGTCTTGAAGTCGGTCGCCTGAATCGGCCCCGCGGGCAGCAGATCGGGACGGGAGCTGATCACCAGCGGCCCCTCGTTGGGGTCGTCGGGAATTCGCCCGTGCTGGCCCTTCACCAGCTTGGTGTCCTTCACCGAGATCACACTGAGCAGGGACCGGAACCCGAGGGTTTTGCGGGCGATGTGCAGCGCCACCTTGGCCATCGGGAACGTCAGCTCGGGGTCGAGGAACAGTTCGACCGGGTCGTATCCGGGCTTGCGGTGAATATCGACTGTCGGCGCGAAGTCCGGGGCGCGAGCATCGTCGAGCCAGTAGTAGTAACTGAACCAGCGGTCGGCATCCGAGATCGCGACCAACTCGCCCGAGTTCGGGTGGTCGAGCCCGGCCGTCCGCTTGCCCTCGGCGTCCAGCACCTGGTCAATGCCCTCGGTCGCTTCGAGAAGCGCCTTCACCTCGGCGATCCGCGCCGGGTCCTGGACGTAGACATGGGCGAGTTGATGGTCGGCGACCGCGAAGGCCGGTGAGGCACCCGGGTCCAACAACTCGCGGCCCATCTCGACCTTGACCGTGATCAGCCCGGCCTGGCGCAGCACCCGGTTGATGTGCACGGCGTCGGTGACCGGCATGATTCCGTATTCGGAGACCAAGATGACCTGCTTGCCGGTTTTCTCCGCGTGCTCGATCAGCAGGCCGCAATTGGCGTCCACTTCCCGCAGATCCTCGGCGATCCGCGGATGGTCCGGCAGCGGGCCGAGCCGTTGCAGGTTGTAGTCCAGGTGCGGGAGATAGCAGAGGGTGAGGGTGGGCTTGCGGGTCTCCATGACGTGGACCGTCGCTTTCGCGATCCAGTCGCTCGACGAGTTGTCGGTCAGCGGCCCCCAGAACTTGAACAGGGGAAACATGCCGAACTTGGCCGTCAGCTCGTCGCGAAGCTCCAGCGGCCAGGCGTAGTGGTCGGGGATCTTACGACCGTCGGCGGGGTACATCGGGCGCGGCGTCGCGCTCCAATCCGCCGATGAGTACATGTTGTACCACCAGAACATCTTGGCGCAGGTGAAGTCCGGATCGCGTTTCTTACCGGCCTCCCAGATCTTTTCCCCGCCGACCAACCGGTTCGACTGTCGCCAAAGCCAGACCTCCGATAGATCTCGGAAGTACCAGCCGTTCGCGACCGCTCCGTGCCCGCTCGGCATCAGCCCGGTCACCAGCGTCGACTGCGAGGTGCAGGTGACGGCCGGGATCGGCGTGGCCAACGGACGCATGGCGCCGGCATCGGCCAGCTTCTTCAGGTTGGGCGTATGGTCACCGACCAGCGAAGGCGTCAGACCGACGACCAGAATGACGAGGGTATCCTGCATTCGACGGTTGTAGCTCGGGCGGCTGCGGGTGGCCACCTTGCGTCCGCATTCGGCGGATTCTATCGTTTTGGGGATCAGTAAAAGCGGTGGATTTCGCTATGGCCGACACGCCCGCCGCGCTGCTTCACGCCTGGCTGCAGCGCCACCTTTGCGCGGAGAAAACCACATGGCTCTCCGACCGGCTGGCGGCGATCGAGACGGACAATACCGATAAGGCGCTGCATATCTCGCTCGGGCTGGCGCCGCGGAAACTGGGCCGTGGCGACCTCGATCTGTCGGCAGCGGACCTGAGGGCGGCGGATACTGCGCGCCCGGGCTGGGACCCGCGTGGCTGGAGCGTGGATCAGGCGGCGCGTATCCTGTTTCTGCTCCGCGCGGGCACGGACGATCCTGGGTTTCCAGAGCGGTTTGCCAAGCTCTGCCGGACCGCCGACGTGGCCGAGGCGATCGCGCTTTATCGGGGCTTGCCGCTCTATGCGGAGCAAGCGGCGCTGGAGGACATTGCGGCCGAGGGGTTGCGCGGCAACATCCGGTTCGTGTTCGAAGCGGTTGCCCACAACAACCCGTTCCCGCGCGAACGCTTCGACGAAAGCCGCTGGAACCAGATGGTGCTCAAGGCCCTGTTCATCGACAGCACGCTGGCGCCGATGCAGGGGCTCGACGCGCGCGCCAATCCCGAACTCGCCACGATCTTGAGCGACTATGCGCACGAGCGTTGGGCCGCCGGGCGCAAGGTGACCCCGGAACTCTGGCGGTGCCTCGGCCCGTTCGCCGAAGGCCGGCTCCTGGACGATCTGGAGACGGTCGCGCGAGACGGCAGCGCGGAGGAGGTCCGGGCCGCCGCTCTCGCGCTTTCGGCGTCCCCGGATCCGCGGGCGAAGGAGGTGCTGGAAACGATTCCGGAGGCGGCTGAGCAGGCGCGCTCCGGTGCCTTGACCTGGGACACGCTTGCCCAGAACTGAAATCACGAGGCCGGGAGAACGGCCGATGGGAGGACCAGGATCATGATGTTCATCGATCCCCATGCGCACATGATCTCGCGCACCACGGATGACTACGAGGCGATGGCGGCGGCGGGCGTGGTGGCGCTGATCGAGCCGGCGTTCTGGCAGGGCCAGCCGCGCACCCATGTGGGAACCTATGAGGATTATCTTTCGGCGATCATGGGCTTCGAGCGGTTCCGGGCCGGCCAGTTCGGGATCCGGCACTACTGCACGGTCGGCCTGAACTCCAAGGAGGCGAACAACGAGGCCTTGGCCGAGGGGGTGATGGAACTGTTGCCGCGCTTCGCGCTCAAGGACGGTGTCGTGGCGATCGGCGAGATCGGCTACGACGAGCAGACCGAACTGGAGGACAGGTATTTCCGCGCCCAGCTCGAACTGGCAAAGGAGGTCGACCTGCCGGTGATGATCCACACGCCCCATCGCGACAAGAAGCGGGGGACAAGCCGCTCCATGGATGTCTGCGAGGAGCATGGCATGGATCCGTCCAAGGTCGTGGTTGATCACAACAACGAGGAGACGGTGGCGGAGACCCTGCAACGCGGTTTCTGGGCGGCGTTCTCGATCTATCCGAGCACCAAGATGGGCAACAAGCGCATGGTCGAACTGCTCAAGCAGTACGGCAGCGAGCGGATCATCGTCGACAGCGCCTGCGACTGGGGGATCTCCGATCCGCTCGGTGTCCCGAAGACCGCCAAACTGGCGCTCGAGAGCGGCATTCCGGAAGCCCAGGTGCGCAAGGTCTGCTACCAGAACGCTCTCGACGCCTACGGGCAGAGTGGGCAGATGAGCGAAGACGATTGGCTGAACCCCGCGGCGATCGACCAGCGCACCCTGTATGCCGGCAATTCGATCCTGCGCGGCGGGCGCGAGCCCGTTGTCGAGGAGGCGGGCCGGCGACACTCCATAGACGACCTCATCATCGAGTGAGGAGGCCAGGGTTTTGGGCCGGTTTCTGGTCATTCTGCTGTTTCTGTTCGCGACGATTGCGCTGCCTTTCGCGCTCTGGGGCGACGCCCTGGAGGTCGCGCTCTCGCCGGACCGGCTTCAGGCGTGGCTGGAAGGCAGCCGCGAGACCGCATGGCTCATCGCGATCGGTCTGCTGACGATCGACATCCTCCTGCCGATCCCGTCCGCAGTGGTCATTGGCTTTCTCGGGATCGTCTACGGGACTGTCCTGGGTGGGATGATCGCCATGGCCGGACTGCTGCTGAACGGGGTGCTGGGCTACCTGATCTGCCGCGCGCTTGGCCGGCGGCTGGCGATCCGTCTCGCCGGCGAGAGCTCGTTGGACAAGGCGGACCGCTTGTTCGCCCAGCACGGCGGCTGGATCGTCGCGATCTCCCGGTCCTTGCCGGTTCTGGCGGAGGCGGTGGCGATGTCCGCCGGACTGGCGGCTATGCCCGTAAGCCGAATGCTCCTGGCCATGGTGATCGGGATCGTCCCTGTCGCCTTTCTCTACGCATGGCTCGGCAGTCTTGGTGCCGGTGATCCCATGCTGGTGATCGCCGCCTGCCTGGGGTTGTCGGCTCTGCTCTGGTGGATCTCCGTCGTGGCCTTTGACTCCCGGATAGTGCGCAACCGCCAAGCGCCGTCGCTTGCCAACCGGCTTGGGTTACCCATAGACTAGATTCACTCAAAAAGAAGATGGCGGCCGGCTGTTGACCGTCGACCAAAAACGGATAGGAAAGGAGACGCACAATGAAACTCTTCACGCCTTTACGAACCGCGGCATTCGCGCTTGCCGTGTCATCGTTCGCGTTGGCTGGCCCGGTGGCGGCCGACGTCAAGGTCAAGCTGGAGTCGTTTGTTTCCGGCGTGAACGCGCCGCTGGCCATGGTTCAGCCTAAGGGCGACGACCGGATTTTCGTCATCGAGCAGCACGGTCTGGTCCGGATCATCGAGGACGGCGAGATGCTCGATGAACCGTTCATCAACATCCGGCACAAGCTGGTCGACCTGCACCATGACTTCGACGAGCGGGGTCTGCTCGGGATCACCTTCCATCCGAACTTCGCGGAGAACGGAAAGTTCTATCTGGCCTATAGCGGCCCGCTGAACTTCCAGGCCGATCTCGGCAAGATGCTGTGGTACTCGCACACCAACTTCGTGTCTGAGTTCCAGGTCTCCGGCGACGATCCCGATGTCGCCGACCTGCAGTCCGAGCGGGTGATCACCGCAATGGACTGGCCGCAGTTCAACCATAACGGTCACTGGATCGACTTCGGTTCAGACGGCTATCTGTACATCGCCACCGGCGATGGCGGGTATGCCAACGATTGGGGCATCGGCCACAATGTGACCCTTGGAAATGGCCAGGACATGCAGTCGCTGCTCGGCAAGATGCTGCGGGTCGATGTGGATGGCGGCCACCCGTACGCCATTCCCTCCGACAACCCGTTCGTCGGAAATGACGATGTGCTGCCGGAAATCTACGCCTCTGGCCTGCGCAACCCCTGGCGCTGCTCGTTCGACATGAAGGACGGCGCCCTGTACTGCGGCGATGTCCAGCAGAACAGCTTCGAGGAAGTCTCGAAGATCGGCAAAGGTGACAACCTTGGCTGGCGTGCGATGGAAGCGAACCATTGCTTTGACTACGTCAACCCGAACGATCACCCGGCAAGCTGCGAGAAGGCCGGCTTCACGATGCCGATCCTCGAGTACAAAAACTGCACGGCCAAGCCGGACGGTTGCCTCGGCATTTCCGTGACCGGCGGCTACGTCTATCGCGGTGGCCATTCCGCGTGGGACGGCAAGATGATCTTCGGCGACTGGTCCAAGAGCTTCGGGACCATGCACGGCCAGATCTTCGTGGCTTCCGAGGGCGGCGACGGCAAGTGGTCGATGGAGGTTGCCGATGTCGTCAACATGGAAGGCGAGAAGCCCTACGTCCTCGCCTTCGGCCAGGACAGCGCCGGCGAAGTCTACGCGCTGACCTCGGTGACGACCGGCCCGAACGGCCGCCAGGACACGATCTACAAGATCGTCCCGGCGAACTGAGGCGGACGATTCCAAGCACGGTGGCCGGAGCTCGTTCGGGCTCCGGCCTCTGTCATTGCGGCGGAGTGCGTTGATGCGACGTGTTGCGACTACCGTGAGCCTTCTTGGTGGCGGTTTGGCCGTCCTGACGGTGTTGCTGACGCCCGGTAGCCCGGGCGCGAGTGAGCAGAAGGTGAAGATCCCTCCACCGGCCGCGATGACGGCGGAATATCTCGCCCGGCCGGAGGTGGTCGCGGTCGGCAAGGAGGTCTGGCGTGAGCAGTGCCAGCATTGCCACGGCAAGAACGCCTACCCAGGCAAGGCCCCGAAGCTGAAGGTTAAACGCCTGCGCAAGCGCCCGGACTTCGTCTGGGACCGGGTGACCAACGGTTTTCGGAAAATGCCGGCTTGGAATGAGGTCTACACCGAAGAGGAACTCATGGGCGTGGTGGCCTATATCGTAGGCGACTCGTTCTCTCCCTGAGCGCTGCCGGCGACCCCGGCGCACTGCTCTCATGTGCGGAACTCATGCTGCGTTATCTCCGGGGGCTCGCCCGCTCCATCGCCGTCTATCATCTGGACTTTCCCAAGCGCCGCCGGGGTCTGAACCTCTACCGGCGCTTCGTGTCGCCGGGCGATCTCGTGTTCGACATCGGCGCCCATACCGGTGGGCGGGTCGGCTGGTTCCGCAGCCTTGGCGCCCGTGTGGTCGCCGTCGAGCCGAATCCGGCGCTGCAGCGGGTCATGGGCTGGCTCTACGGACGTGATGCGTCGGTGGTCCGGGTCGCGGTGGCGGTTGGCGCAACACCGGGCCATATGACGATCCACTACAGTACCGGCAATCCGATGCTCTCGACCCTGGCGGGCGACTGGGTGTCCGAGGCGCGGGTCACCCAGGGGTTCCAGGAGATCGAATGGGACCGGGCCGAAACCGTCGAGGTGACGACCCTGGACGCGTTGGTCGCGCGCCACGGCGTCCCGGCCTTCACCAAGATCGATGTCGAGACGGCGGAGGCCGATGTGCTGACCGGCCTGTCACGCCCTATCCCGGCCCTGTCCTTCGAATTCCTGAACGGCCAACAGGCAAGGGCGGAGACTTGTCTGGATCTGCTGACCGCCCTCGGGCCCTATCGCTTCGCACTGTCGCCGGCGGAGAGCTTCACGCTGCCCGACGGGTGGGTGGACGCGGCGGCCCTGCGCGCGCAGCTTGCACGGATTCCGGACGAGGTGGGATCAGGCGACGTCTATGCTGCGCTGAACCCGCCATCGGATTGACCGGCAGCGCCCTGTCTTCGAAAACCGCGTCGGTCCTATGACGTTGGCGCGCCCCATCCGCCGCCGGAGGGCGTCTGCATCACGAAAAGGTCGCCGGCATGGACCACGTTCCGGTCGTTGCCGGCGTGGTCGACGCGGCTGCCGTCGACCCGTTCGATCCACTCGCGGCCGACCTCTCCCGGCTCTCCACCGGGCCCGGCGAACGGCGGCACCCGCCGATGGGAGCACAGCGTCGTCACGGTCATGTCTTCAAGGAAGCGCATCTTGCGGGTGATGCCGTCGCCGCCGTGCCAGCGTCCGCCGCCGCCCGAACCGCGGCGGATCGACCACTCCTCGAGCCTGACGGGAAACCGGTGCTCGAGCACTTCCGGATCGGTGCCTCGGGTGTTGGTCATGTGTGTCTGCACCGCCGAGCACCCGTCGAACCCCGGCCCCGCACCCGTGCCGCCGCAGATGGTCTCATAATTCTGGATGCGATCGTTGCCCCAGACGTAGTTGTTCATCGTCGCTTGCGAGCCGGCCATCGCACCGAGGGCGCCCATCAAAGCGTTGCAGCATAGTTGGCTGACCTCGGTGTTCCCCGCGATCACCGCTGAGGGATAGCGGGCATTCACCATCGACCCTTCAGGGGCGATGATCTTCAACGGCTTGAAGCATCCCTCGTTCAGAGGAATGGCTGCGCCGACGAGGGTGCGAAAGACATAGAGGACCACGGCGTGGCACACGGCCACCGGCGCGTTGTAGTTCAGCGCATTGGATGCCGTACCGGTAAAGTCGATCTCGGCTGCGCGGAGATCATGATCCACGCGTACGGCGACGCGGATGAACTCACCATTGTCGAGCTCATAGTCGAACGCGCCGTTCTTCAGAGCATCGATGACGCGTCGGACGGACTCCTCGGCGTTGTCCTGGACCTGCTGCATGTAGGCATGCACCGTCTCGAGCCCGAAATGCGCGATCATCTTGGCGACTTCGCGGGAGCCGGTTTCGTTGGCGGCCACCTGCGCGGCGAGGTCGGCCATGTTTTCATCGACGTTTCGACAGGGATAGGGACCTGAGGCGAGAAGCGCTCGGGTTTCGGCCTCGCGAAACACGCCGCCGTCGACCATCTTGAAGTTGTCGATCAGCACGCCTTCCTCTTCGATGCGGCGGCTGTCGGGTGGGGACGAGCCAGGCGTCTTGCCGCCGATATCGGCATGATGTCCCCGGGAGGCGACATAGAAGATCGGCCGGCCCCGATCGAACACCGGGGTGACGACCGTAACGTCCGGCAGATGGGTACCGCCGTTGAAGGGCGCATTCAGAACGAAGACGTCGCCGTCCTTCATGTCCGGATTGAGCCGGATCACGGTACGGATGGAGTCGGACATGGAGCCGAGATGAACCGGCACGTGCGGCGCGTTCGCGACCAGTCCGCCGTCGGGTGCGAACAGCGCGCAGGAGAAATCCAGTCTTTCCTTGATGTTCACCGAGTACGCCGTGTTGGCGAGGGTGGCCCCCATCTGCTCGGCGATGGACATAAAGAGATTGTTGAAGACCTCCAGCATCACCGGGTCCGCGTTGGTGCCGACGGCTTCCGTGCGTTCCAGCGGACGGGCGCGGGTGAGGATCAGGTGGCCCCAGGCGTTGATCGTGGCCTGCCAGCCGGGTTCGATCACATTGGTACCGGTCGACTCCTTGATGATAGCCGGCCCGTCGATGGTCTGGCCCGGCTTCATGATCTCACGATCGAAGAGCGGGGTTGCCGCGCCGCCGAAATGGCTCTCGACCTGGTCGACCGGTGACGGCGCGTCGTCTGACAAAGCCGTCGTCTCTTCGATGACCGCTTCGGCACCGCCGACCGCCTCCACGGCGAGAGCCTCGAATACCAGTTCGCGGTCCCCGGCGGCGAACCCGAAACGAGCGCGATGCGCTGCGTCGAAGCCTGCTCGAAGTGCGACTTCGTCGCCGAACGGAACTTCAAACGCCTGATGGGAGCCTCGGTAGCGCAGGTGCGCGCGCATCTCGACCCCGATCGCTTCGGGCGCGACCCCCTGTGCCTCGACTTCCGCACAGGCCTCCGCTGCGGCGTCCGCCAGGACGCTCGAGGCTTCCGCGACTGCCGAGATCGGCGCGTCGAACTGGCGTTCGCGCAGGGTGCGGATCTCAGCGAGCCCCATTCCATAGGCCGAGAGGACGCCTGCGAACGGATGAACGAAAACCGTCTCCATGCCGAGTGCGTCCGCCACGGCGCAGGCATGTTGACCGCCGGCCCCGCCGAAGCACTGAAGCGTGTACTTCGTGACGTCGTAGCCCCGCTGCACACTGATCTTCTTGATCGCGTTGGCCATGTTCTCGACCGCGATGCGCAGGAACCCTTCGGCGAGATCTTCAGGCGTGCGCTCGGTTGTCCCGGTGTCGGCGGCAATCTGCTTCGCCAGAGCCTCGAACTTGCTCCGCACGACGGCCGCATCCAGCGGCTGATCGGCGTTCGGCCCGAAGACAGCCGGGAAATGCGTGGGCTGGAGTTTGCCCAGCATGACATTGCAATCGGTCACGGTCAGGGGGCCGCCGCGGCGATAGCAGGCCGGGCCGGGGTCAGCGCCGGCGCTGTCCGGCCCGACCTGAAGCCGGCCGTCGCGGAAGTGCAGAACCGAGCCGCCTCCGGCCGCGACCGTGTGAATGTTCATCATGGGCGCGCGCATACGAACGCCGGCGACTTCGGTTTCGAATGACCGCTCGTAGATGCCTGCATAGTGGCAGACGTCCGTCGACGTTCCTCCCATGTCGAACCCGATCAGACGGTCATAGCCGGCGAGTGCGCCGGTCTTTGCCATCCCGACGACGCCGCCCGCCGGGCCGGAGAGGATGGCGTCTTTACCTTGGAAGAGCCTCGCATCGGTGAGACCGCCGTTGGACTGCATGAACATCAGTACACCCTCGCCCGCCAGCGCTTGGGACACCTGGTTCACGTAGCGCCGCAGGATCGGCGAGAGATAGGCATCGACCACCGTCGTGTCGCCGCGCGGGACGAGCTTCATCAGCGGTGAGGTCTGATGCGACGCGCTGATCTGGCCGAAGCCTTCCTCAGCGGCGATGGCGGCGACCCGGGCCTCTTGGGCCGGGTTCAGGTAGCTGTGCATGAAGGCGATGGCGACGCTGTCGATGCCGTCGGCCTTCGCTGCCCTGAGCGCAGCGCGGGCCTGTTCTTCGTCGAGCGGCGTTAGTGTCCTACCGTCCGCATCCAAGCGTTCGTCAATTTCGACCACCCGTTCATAGAGCAGTTCCGGCAGCTTGATTTGCAGGTCGAACAACTGCGGGCGGGCCTGGTGGCCAATGCGGAGCAGGTCGCCAAAGCCTTTGGTTATGAGGAGCAATGTCCGGTCGCCCTTGCGCTCGAGAAGAGCGTTGGTGGCGACCGTCGTTCCCATCTTCACGCACTCAATGACGCCCGTGGGAATGGGCTCACCATCGGTCAAGCCGAGGAGCTCGCGAATACCCTGGACCGCCGCGTCGCGGTATCGCTCGGGGTTCTCCGACAAGAGCTTATGGGTGACCAGTGCGCCGTCCGGTTGGCGCGCTACGATATCGGTGAAGGTGCCGCCGCGGTCGACCCAGAATTGCCACATGGCAGAGTTCCTCCGTTGCGCTCAGAGCGCCAAAGTCGTGCGTGTCCGAGAGCCTAGTAGACGAGACTGGGGAACCACAGGGCGATGTTCGGGAAGACCAGCAGAAGCACGATCATTGCGAACATCGCGACCACAAAGGGCAGGGCGCCGACCATCACGTCCGTCAACTCGCCCCGCTCTCGCACGCCCTGGACGACGTAAAGATTGATCCCGATCGGCGGCGTGATGAGTGCGGTTTCCAGAAGCACCATCAGCAGGATCCCGAACCAGACGGGATCGAACCCGAGCGCTATGACGATGGGTGTGATCAGTGGCGCCACAGTCAGCAGCATGGAAAGGGTCTCCATGAAGCAGCCGATGACGATCAGGACGGCGACCAGCATCAGCATGGTCTGCATCGGTGACAGTCCCATGCCGATGACGAAATCCGCGAGTGCCTGGGTCAGGCCGATGACCGACAGCACGAAATTCAGGAACACGGCGGCCAGGATGATCAGCATGATCATCGAAGTCGTGCGCATCGTCCCCTCGATGGCCGCCCGGATCATCTGCCAGGAGAGCGTGCGGTTCGCCCAGGCCAGCCCCAGGGCGGCCACGACCCCGAGGGCGGCCGCTTCCGTCGGTGTCGCCAGCCCGGCATAGATCGATCCGACCACGACCAGGAAGATCCCGATCGGCGGCAGCAGCGCCGGCAGTGCCGCTCTCCGGTCGCTCCAGGTCGCGCGCACGCTCTCGCCACCCCAGGCCGGTCGCGCGGTGCAGACGATGATCACCGTGACCATGAAGAGGGCCGCCAACAGGAAGCCCGGCAGAAAGCCCGCGAGATACAGTTCCGGGACGGACGTGTCCGTCAGCAGCCCGAACAGGATCAGGTTGATCGACGGAGGAATGAGAATGCCGAGTGTGCCGCCGGCGGCGATGGTCCCAAGAAAGAGGCGCTCGTTGTAGCCGCGCCGGTCGATCTCGGGGATCGCGACGGTACCGATGGTCGCGGCGGTCGCTACCGAAGAACCGGACGTCGCGGCAAACAGCGCGCAGGAGCCGGTATTCGCGTGCATCAGACCGCCCGGTAGCCAGCCGAGCCAGGTAACGATGCCTTCGTACATCCGGCCGGCGATGCCGGAGCGCAGCAGGATCTCGCCGAGCAGCACGAACATCGGGATCGCGACCAGCAGGAAGTCCGTGCCGGTCTGCCAGACCATGTCGCCCAGCGCCCGGTGCAGTGGCATCGGGCTCTCCAGGTACTGCATGGCCAGACCGAGCCAGCCGAGGACGGCGGCAACCGGCACAGCAAGGGCGATGAGACCCAGGAGGATCAGAAGCGTCTTCAGCAGCATCAAGCCGTCTCGTCTTTGATCTGTTCGTCGAGGGTCTTCACGCCGATCCGCCGCTCACCTTCGGCCGCGTAGCCGGTCAGGGTCAGGAACAGCGTGCCGAAGAACAGCAGCGCCCCGCAGACCACGAAGAAGATCCAACCTGCCAGCCACGGGAGCTGGGGGATCGCCAGCGGTGTCCGCATCGGGGTGATCGACCGCGAGCCGTGTTGCAGGGTGTCGGCGACCAGACCCCACGCCATCCAGGTCACGACGCCGGCAAAACCGATCAGAAGGGCCAGTCCGAAGAAGTTGAGGAAGATCCTGAACCCGCGCGGCAGAACCAGGAAAAGGGCATCCACGCGAATGTGCGCGCGCTCGAACAACGCGAAGGCCATGCCGAGGGACGTGGCCACGCCGAAGGCATAGCCGGAGATTTCGTCGGCCCCCGCGATTGACGTGTTGAACAGTTTGCGCACGACCACCTCGACGGTGACCAGGAAGGCGGCGCCGAGGATCAGCGCGCCACCGAACCACACAAGCCACCGCGACAGGCTGTGGGCGGCGTCAATCACGCGAAGCATCGTGGAGACTCCTTGGGTGTCGGTCTTATCGAGACCGCGGCGAAAGGCGACCGGCGTCGGAACGAGTCCAGCGCCGATGTCGATCAGGTCATTGAGCCTTGGCTTTGAGGCCGAGGATCTGTCCGACCGAGTTGTTCCAGTTCTCGGCGCAGTCGTCGCCGCAGCGCTCCGCCCAGCGGGCCAGCACCACATCCGTCGCGACCTTGTCACGCAGGGTCAGGTCGTTGCTGGACGGTTCGACCAGCTTCATGGCGCCCGGTTCGCCGATGTCGCACTTGCCGCCGGTGATGCAGCTGATCGCGACTTTGTCTTCGGTGGCGGTCTCGGCCCACATCTGGTCGGTGAGTGCCGCCAGCTCGTTCTGAAGAAGAGCCTGTTTCTCGGCCCCGAGCGCGTTCCATTTGTTCAGGTTCATGGCGCCGAAGGCGAGCCCCCAACCGACCCGCAGCGTGTAGGCATGGGTCGCGACCTGGTGCCATTTGGCCTTGTAGGCCGACATAGTTCCCGTGATGCCGCAGTCGACGACGCCTTTCTCGAGCGCGGGAATGACTTCCGCGAACGGAACGGTCACCGAGGTGCCGCCGACCCCCTCGACGAAGTCTCCGAGCGTGGTGGCGTAGACCCGGATCTTCTTGCCCGAGAGATCCTCGATGCCTTTGACCTCCGCATTGCACTAAAGCGTCTGGCTCGGAAACGGATAGAGCATCAGCAGCTTCGCGTTGTAGAACTCGGCGAATGCCTTCTCGAGGATCGGGAAGTAGGCCTTCGCGACCTTGCGTTGGGTGTCGATGTCCTGGGTCACGGAGGACAGATCCGCGCCCTCGAACACCGCGTTTTCCGCGGCGACATAGCCCGGAAGGCCGAAGGCGAAATCGAACACGCCGTTCTTGACCAGGCGCATGATTTCGAAGCCTTTCAGGCCAAGCTCCGTCTGCGGCTTGATCTCACCAATGATCTTGCCACCGGAGGCCGCGGCAATCCGTTCGTTCCAGAACGGGCCCTCGTGCTTCTGGTAGTTCGTCAGGCTGCCCCAGGTTCCGACGGCCTTGACGACGGTGGGGCCGTCCGCGGTCGCGCAGGCCCAGAGGCGAACATCGTCGCGGAGACGGCGAGCGCCGCCGCAAATGCTGATAGCTGTTTCATTGTTGGTCTCCCTGCTCTTGGTTTTCAGGCGATGAAGCTGTTCGTGCGGTCGTCGATGTCGGTGATCAGCATCCGTCCCGGTGTGTGGGTGATGCACAGCGGCGGACAGGCTTCGGTGAGCGCGTTCTGGGGGGTCACGCCGCAGGCCCAGAACATTGCGACACCGCCGGTTGTGACCGGGGGGTCGCCCCAGTCGGGCGTCTGGACGTCGTGAATGCCGATTGCGGCCGGGTCGCCGACATGCACCGGCGCACCGTGCGCCCAGGGAAACCGGGCGGTGGTCGCACGGGCGAGTTCGACCTGCTCCGCGTGCACATACCGCAGCGATACGACCATGCCGCCGCCGAACGGGCCGGCAGCCGTGGTCTCGAGGATGGTGCGGTACATAGGGACGGTCCGGTTGGCCGCGATATGGGCCATCGGCACCCCGGCCTCGATGAGAGCGGTCTCGAAGGTGAAGGAGCAGCCGATGGCGAAGGCAACGAGGTCGTCCCGCCATACAGCGGTGAGGTCAGGGACCGTCTCGGCCAGCACGCCGTCGCGATAGACGTTGTAGGACGGCGCATCGGTCCGCACGTCGATCTCGCCGAGCGCGGGCCAGCGGGGATCGCCCGCGTCCGTTACACCGACGAGCGGACAGGGTCGCGGATTTAGCCGACAGAACGCCTCGAAGTCGGCTGCCCACTCCGCGGGAAGGATGGCCAGGTTGACCTGGAGCTTGCCGGCGGCGAGGCCCGCCGTGTGGCCGCGATAGGCGCCCGACCGAATGGCCGACCGGACCTCGCTGACACTGCGGCCGACGAGTTCGTCGAAGGTCGACTCTCTGTTCTCCTGGTGCACAAGCACGGCTGCCTCCTGTTCGGGCGGAACTGTAGGCAGCAGAACTTGATCAGGAAAAATCAGTAATTTTGGATGATTTCAATCAATGAGTTTTATCGTACGCGAGGGCGGTCTGGCGGGCGATGTCCGCCGCCCGTCCGCTGACGGCGGCTTCCGGCGTGGCCAGAAACGATGCCGTGAAGTTCAGCGGTTCGGGAGTCCAGCCGGGATCGAACCGCTCGACCTGGCCGCTCGCGAGGTAGTCGGCGGCGAGCGACAGGGGCAGGGCGCCGATCCCCAAGCCGGCGGCCACGAGTCTGAAACAGGCCGAGAGCGAGGATGACGGGAAGATCACCGCGCTCGGCCCATAGCGTTCCAGCAGCGCCTCCTTCAGAAGGCGGAACGGGCGCGTATCGCGGGCGAATGTGATGACCGGCGCGCCGTCGGCCGGATCGCTCACCTGCAATGACGGTGCGCGCAGCCAGGTCATCTGAAATGCCGGGAGAGGTACGTTCTCCACCCGGCAGTCGGACACCGGCCCCATCAGGAGGCCGAGATCGATCGCATTGCCGAGCAGGCGCTCGCGCAGGTTGCGGGAGATGTCGACATCGATCTCGACGTTCAGGCGCGGAAACTCGGTGCGGAGCGCTGCGATGAACTCTGGCAGCCAGGACTGGACAATGGTCTCCGACACGCCGACCCGAAACAGGGATTCGACCCGCTCGGGCCGGCCGACATCGCGCAGAATGAGGCTATTCAGCTCAAGATACTGCTCGGCGTAGCGGACCAGCGCCGCTCCGTTCGTGGTCAGCCGCATGGATGCCGACCGGTCGAACAGCTCGACTCCCAGGGCGGCTTCAAGGGATTTGAGCCGTGCGGTGACGGCCGGTTGGGTGAGATGGAGCTCATCGGCCGCCCTGCGAACGTTCGCGGAACGCGCAACAGCGAGGAATGCCCTGAGCTGGTCCAGTGTGAAGCGCACGGTACAACCTGCCCGCTGTTTGCCGGAGTCCTCTTCAGCGCCGGGCCGGACGCAGGAACGCGATGCACAGCCCCGCCGCCAGGGACAGGCCGGTGAAGACCTGCAAGGACAGCATGTAATCGCCGGTCCAGTCGCGCAACACACCCGACATCACCGGGCCGACCGCCTGGCCGGTCACCTGGACCGACAGGGCGACCCCGCGGATCGCGCCGAAGCTCTGCCGCCCGAAGGTGTCGGCCCAGGCGATCGGGGGCACGGTGAGCAGGGCGCCGATGCCGAAGCCGAACAGGATCGAGGCGAGGTAGGCCATGGTGGCCGAGTCGACCTGGCCCATGGTCCAGCTGCCCGCCGCCAGGAACAGGCCGGTGGCGACCAGGACGATTCGGGCGCCGAGCGGGCGCACCAGCGGACCGACCAGGAATCCGATCGCCCCCGATGTCGCGGAGAACGCACTGACCACCAGGGCAGCCGTGGTCGGGTCGAGCCCGCGTTCGATCAGATGCGGGGCCTGGTGCAGGCTGACCCCCGCCTGGACCGGGTAGGCGAGGAAGGTGAACAGCATCAGCAGCCAGAACGCCGGCTCGCGCATCGCCTCGGCGCGGGTGTAGGCGGGCTCGGACTCCGCGCGGGTGACGGGGTCTGCGCCGGTGCCGGCGGTGTCCCGGTCGCCGTCCGGCCGCAGCCCTAGATCCTCCGGCCGCCGGGCGAGCAGCATCACCGTCGGGAGGAAGCCGACGATGAGCACCGTGGAGCCGACGGCGATCCAGCCCCAACGCCAGTCTCCCCCAAGCTGCATCGCCGAATGCGCGATCAGCGGCATCGCGGTCAGCCCGATCATCAGCCACAGCGTCGAGATCGAGGTCGCGATCGGTCGGCAGCGCACGAACCAGCTGTTGATCGCCCCGTAGATCCCGAGATCGAACGGTCCGGCGAAGTTCATGCGCGCCAGGCAGAACAGCAGGTAGAAGAGGATCAGGGTCTCGACGCCGGCCAGGGCCGCACAGCAGAGCCCGGTTATCAGCACTGCCCAGGCCAGCAGGCTGCGCGCCCCGTGTCGATCGACCAGAGGCCCGAGCATCGGTGAGACGACCGCCGCCAGCAGTCCGCCGAGCGAGACGGCACCGGAGATCGCGGTGCGCGACCAGCCGAGCTCGGACGTCATCGGCTCGACGAAGATCGACAGGGTCGCGACCGCCGGCCCCTGACGGGCGAAACTGGCGCAGCAGACCACGGCCAATACGACCCAGCCGTAGAAGAATGGCAGGCGGGGGGCCAGCAGGCCGGGGAACCCCTTCATCGTCCTCTCTGGCGTACGGTCGTGGCGGTCACTCCGTCACGCGGGAGCGCTCGGCGACCTCCGGATCGAGGCCGAGTCCGAGGCCCGGCGCGGTAGGGGCGACCAGGTAAACGCCATCCTCGGCGACCTCCTCCTCGACGGCGGCGCCGGCGAACAGCTGGGTCTGGAACTCCAGGAGCGCGTTGTCAGCCATGAAGTACTCGATCCAGCGCACGTTCGGCAGGCCGGCGGCCAGGTGGATGTGCACGTTCTGCAGATCCCAGGGTGACACCGGTACGTTCAACGCGGTCGCATAGGCGTGGATCCGCAGCCAGTCGGTGATCCCGCCGGTGATCATGGCGTTGGGCTGGACCATGTCGACGTTGCCCTGCTCGATCAGGGTTCGGAACTCGGCTAGCCCGACATGCTGCTCGCCGCCGACGATATAGGTGCCGCCGGCGCGGGCCCGGACCCGCGCGTAACCCGGGATGTCCTGGGGCCGAACCGGTTCCTCGAGCCAGTACAGGTCATAGGGTTCCCAGATCTTGAGCTGCTGGATCGCGGTGTCGGGGTCCCAGGTGCCATTGACATCGACCATCAGCTTGACGTCGGGGCCGATCGCCTCGCGCACCGCCCGGACCCGTTCGGTCGCCTGTTGCGGGGTGACGTAGCCCCGTGTGCCCCGGATCTTGAGCGCTCGGTGGCCCTTGGCGACATAGGAGGCGGCCCGTTCGGCCAGGTCGTCGGGTGCCATGTGATGGGCGCAGTTGGCATAGGTCGGGACCAACCGGCGCCCGCCGCCGAGCAGGGCGCTGACCGGCTGGTCGACCGCCAGGCCCTTCAGGTCCCAGAACGCCATGTCGAGGGCGGCCAGCGCATAGCGGGCGATGCCGTCGCTACCGCGCCGGGGGATGGCCTCGGCGTGCAGTCGCTGCCACAGGTCGCCGTTCAGTCGCGGGTCGGCGCCGATGGCAGCCGGGCCGAACACGTGGTCGACGAGCTGGGCGATGATCGTTCCCATGCGCGGCGGCGCGTTGGCGAACCCGGTGCCCGTCAGGCCGGCATCGGTCGTGACTTCGACCAAGACGATCTCGGCGGAGTAGGGGTTGGCGGACTCGCCGCGATGGCGCCGGGCGGAGACGGCGGTGATCTGCATCTCGGGCTCCCTCGGCGCGCGCGCCGTGTCGCGTGCCGCTGTTAGGTGGACGACCAGAACCGCTTGCGCAGCCAGCCGAAGATCGCCGATCCGAACAGGCCGAGAAAGGCGAAGAACAGGAACAGGGCGGCCAGCGGCTGGGTGAAGATCAACCACCAGTCACCCTCGAACATCTTGAGCGAGTTCTGCAGGTTGGTCTCGACCATTTCGCCCAGAATGAGGCCGACGGCGATGGGGGCGACGGCGAAACCGAAGCGCCGGGCCAGGAACCCGATTACGCCGAAGACCAGGGCGATCCAGACGTCGAGCAGCGAGGCGCTGAGCGCATAGGCGCCGATCACCGCCAGCGCGAAGACGATCGGCCAGAGCATCTTCGAGGGTACCAGCGAGATCCGGGCGAAGATCTTCGCGGCGTAGAGGCCCATGGCCATGAACATCAGGTTGGCCAGCAGCATGGCGCCGAAGATCTGATAGACCTGGGTCACTTGCTCGGTGAACAGGTAGGGGCCGGGCCGCAGGCCGTGGACCAGCAGGCCAACCAGAATGACCGCCGTGGTGCCGCTGCCGGGAATGCCGAGCACCATGGTCGGCACCATCGCGCCGCCGGTGGCCGAATTGTTGGCCGCCTCGGCACCGGCGATGCCCTCGACCGAGCCTTTGCCGAACTCGTCCTTGTTCTTCGACCAGCGCCGGGCCTCGGCGTAGCCGATCATCGAGGCGACGGTGGCACCCTCGGCCGGCAGCACGCCGATGAAGGTCCCGATGCCGCAGGATCGCAGAACGGTTTTCCAGATCCGTTTGTAGTCCGCCATTGATGGGAGCTGGACCGCCTTAAGGAGGACGGCGGCGACCGCGCGGTGGACGAATTTCGACTGCACCAGCAGTTCGGAGATCGCGAACAGACCGATGAAGACGGGGACGAAGGAAAGCCCCTCGTAGAGTTCGTAGTTGCCGAACATGAAGCGTTCGATACCGGTGGTCTTCTCGGCGCCTATGGTCGCCAGCCAGACCCCGAATACCCCGCCGATCAGGTTGCGCACCGCCCCGCCGGCGCTGATCGAGGCCAGCATCGACAATCCGAACAGCGCGAGGGCGAAATACTCCGGCGGCCGGAACTCGTAGGCGACGCGGGCCAGCAGGGGAGCGGCGATGCACAGCACGATGACCGAGAACACGCCGCCGACGGTGCTCGACACGACGGCAATCCCCAGCGCACGGCCGGCTTCGCCGCGCTGGGCCAGCGGATAGCCGTCAAAGGTGGTCGCCGCCGCGGCCGATGTGCCCGGGGTGTTGATCAGGATCGCGGTGATCGACCCCGCGAAGGTCGCAGAGACGTAAATCGTCGACAGCACCGCGATGGCGTGGACCGGCTCCATTGTCAGGGTGAAGGGCAGCAACAGAGCAGCCCCGGTGGTCGCCCCCAGCCCCGGCAGCACCCCTATGATCACCCCGATCACAGTCGTCGCGAAGATCAGCAACAGCAGGTAAGGGTCGAAGAGGACCGATCCCATGGCTTGCAGGGCTTCGAGCATCGCGCGCCGTCCTAGCCGTAGTACCAGTTGGTGAACAGACCACGGGGGAAACGCACCCGCAGCACCGTGTCGAACAGCAGGAAGATCGAGGACGGGGTGATGATGGCAATCGCAAGCGCGACGGGCAGCCGGCGCTCACCCCAGAGCAGGCACATCGCGAACACCACCACGGCGATCGCGATCATCATGTCGACGTAGACGGTCAGAAGAAAGAACACGACGAACAGGATGATCGACCCCCATGTGGTGACCCCCTCCATTTCCACCGGGCGCGGTGGCGCGCGGGTGTACTGAATCGCCAGGGTCGCTGCCAGGGCGATGTTGAGGATCATCAGGACGATCGGGAACACGCGCGGCTGCATGCTGTCGCCGACGATCATCTCGGGCGACAGATCGAGCAGCAGGGACGCCCAGATGACGACGACCGAGAAAGCGATGATGATCGCGGGTATGGCGAGGTGGCGCATCAAGCGTGCGACTGCGCCCGCCGAAGCGGGCACCGTCTTCTCCAGTCTGCTGGTCGGGCTGGGCTACTTGACCAGGCCCATTTCCTTCAGCGCCGGGCCGAACTCGCCCACCATCGACTTGATCTGGTCACCCCACGGGCCGGACGGCTGCGGCGAGCTCGAGTCGAGGCCTGAGTTCATGAGATAGGCCTGGTAGAGCGAGTGCCCCATCGCCTTCATCATGCCGGCTTCCAGTTCGGCGCGGCGGGCTTCGTCGACGCCGGCGTGGGTCACGAAACCGCGGGTGGTCGAGAGCACCAGGTCGATGCCCATCTCCTTGGCGGTCTTGGCGGCCGGGATCGGCTCCATGCCCTGTTCGGCGAGGATCACAAGCGGGCAGATGTCGCCGGCCTCGACCGGGGCGGCTGCCTCGGAGAGGTTCAGGGTGGCCACATCGACCGCGCCCGCGACCAGCTGGGTGGCCAGTTCTCCGCCGCCCTTGAACGGAATGTAGGTCGGCATCGCCACGCCGAGACGCTTGGCCCAGAGATAGACGGTGATGTGGTCGATGGTGCCGGTATGGGTGCCGCCGAACTTCAGCTTGTCGCCGTTCTTCATGCCGGCGACGAAGTCCTCGGGCGTCTTGTAGGGCGTGGTCTTGCAGTTGACCATCAGGATCTGCGGGTCGTTGGTGCCACGCGCGATCGGCGCCATGTCGTCGACGGACAGCTTTGTCTTGCCCATCGCCATGGTGATGGCATGGCCGACCGTGAAGGTCATGATCGTGTTGCCGTCGGCCGGACGGGTCATGAAGTAGTTCATGGCCGCGGCGCCGCCGCCGCCGCGCTTGTTCACGACCACCATGTCCTGCTTCAGGGTGCGGCGCGAACGCAGCATCATCATCCGCGAGTTCACGTCCGTACCGCCGCCGGCGCCGGCATGGGTCACCACTTCGATCGCCGGCTTGTCATCGGCCGTCGCTGGCTGAGCTCCGACCGCGATGAGGCCGACCCCGGCCACGACCGCGGCCAGGACCGTCGTGCTCTTGAGAATCGAACGCAACATGCCTGTTCCCCTCCCTATAACTCTTGTCGGCGTCGGCGGTGGATCCGCCGCGCTGATTTCTTGATGATTGTCGTATAGTGGGTGACCGGTGCGCGGGGCGTCAACGGTAATTTGGTATACCAAAACCGTCAGCTGTCGGCGTCGCGGACCTTCATCCAGGTCTGGCCGATATGGTCGCGCATCAGGTCGGCAAGGCGCGCGCCATCCCGGGCCGTGAGGGCCTCGACGATCCGCTCATGCTGCTCGATCGCCTCATGCCAACGCTCGTTGCGCTGGTTGGAGATGTAGCGGATCCGGTAGAGGCGAGCGTTGAGCTGGCCGTGGGTGTCCACCAGAACCCGGTTGCCGCTGGCGGTGACGATCGCCTTGTGGATGGCCTGGTTGATCTTGAAATACGTAAGCTTGTCCTTGCGGTAATAGGCCGAGAGCATGTCGTGGTGCAGGGCCAAGATCTCTTGGATCTCGCCATCCGTGGCGGCCGTCGCGGCGAGCTGTCCGGCAAATCCCTCCAGGGCGCCGAGAACCTGCAGAAGCTGTTGAATTTCCTCATTATCGGGGTTTGCCACCACCGCGCCCCGGTTGGGCAGGCTCTCTACGAGGCGTTCGCTAACCAGGATCCGGATCGCCTCCCGCAAGGGGGTGCGCGACACGTTGAGGCGCTCCGAGAGCTGGCGCTCGCGGATCCGATCGCCGGGCTTGAGATCGTCCTGGATGATCAGGTCGCGCAGGGTCGAGGCAACCTGGCTGACCAGCAGTCGGCCGGTCAGGGCGTTGTCGTTGCGGGGTTCGGATACCAGCTCCTCTGCGCCTACCTCGGCTCGTGCGAGCGGTTCCAGTTGCCGATCAGCCATTCATCTTCCCCTGCCATTCCCGGCTCGACCGCGACAGCGGCTCTTTCCGCGTTCGGTCCGGTAGTTCCATACCATACCAGCGATGGTCGGTTGACCGCGTTGAAAATTGTATGCCAAACGAAGATGTGAGGTGGTGCCGCGCCACAGAAGCTGCCGGGCCGCCCGTGTCGAGGATCAGGGAGGGACCGACACGATGAGCACTGGACCGTTATCTGACCTGGTTGTCTTGGACCTGACGCGCGCGCGGGCCGGCCCCACGGCGGTGCGTCAGCTGGCCGACTGGGGCGCCGACGTCATCAAGATCGAAATGCCGACATCGCTCGGGACCGACTCGCTCGGCGGCGAGCGTACGGCGTTCGACTTCCAGAACCTGCACCGCAACAAGCGCAGCCTCACCCTGAACCTGAAGTCGGATGAGGGCCGGGAGATCTTCCTGCGCCTGGTGAAGTCCGCGGATGTGGTGATCGAGAACTTCCGTCCGGACGTGAAGCACCGCCTGAAGATCGATTACGAGGCTTTGGCAGCCATCAATCCGCGGCTGGTCTACGGCAGCATCTCCGGGTTCGGCCAGGAAGGGCCCTACAGCAGGCGCCCCGGTCTCGATCAGATCGCCCAAGGGATGAGCGGGCTGATGTCAGTCACTGGCTTGCCTGGCCAGGGACCGGTGCGGGTCGGTATTCCGATCGCCGATCTTTCCGCCGGCTTCAACCTGGCGATGGGCGTGATGATCGCGCTCTACGAGCGGGAGCGCTCGGGACAGGGCCAATGGGTGCGGACCTCGCTGCTCGAGGCACAGATCGCCATGATGGACCTGCAGGCGGCGCGTTACCTGATGAAGGGCGACGTGCCGAAGCAGGCCGGCAACAACCATCCGGTTCATATACCGACAGGCGTGTTCAAGACGTCGGACGGTGCGATCATCATCCAGGCGTCAGCGCAGAACCTGTATCGCCGAATGTGCGACGCGATCGGGGCGCCTGAGTTGTTCGATCATCCTGACTATGTCGACGCCAAGAGCCGGCTCGCCAACCGCGATCGCCTGAACGCGGATATTGAAGCGCGAACCTCGACGCAGACCACTCAGCACTGGATCGACGTTCTAGCGGAGGCTGGGGTGCCGGCTGGCCCGATCTACTCCGTCGATCAGACATTCGCGGATCCGCAGGTTCAGACCCTCGGCATGGATCCGCAGGTGACGGCGACCGACGGATCGACCGCCCGCGTGGTCGGCCAGGCGGTGAAGATGTCCCGCACCCCATGTGAGATGCGCAACGCAACGCCGGAACTCGGCGCACACACCGATGAAATCCTGCAGGCGGCCGGGTATTCCGACGACGAGATCCGCGCTTTTCGCGACGCCGGAACGATCTAGGGAGGATTGGGTATTATGGTCGAGACGGGAACCGAGAAGATCCTGGCGGAAATCCGGGACGCGACCGGGTGGTTGACCATCAACCAGCCTGAGCGGCGCAACGCGATTTCGCTCGAGATGTGGGAAGGAATCGCGAAGGCCTATTCCGCCTTCGCCGAGTCCACCGAGGTTCGGTCGGTTGTGATGACCGGGGCCGGAGACAAGGCGTTCACCGCCGGCGCCGATATCTCCCAGTTCGACAAGAACCGGGCGGATGCCGATGCGGCTGAGCGATATGCCCAGATATCACGCGACGCGCGGCAGCAGATCCTCGACATGCGCAAGCCGGTGATCGCGATGATCCGGGGGTTCTGCATGGGCGGCGGTCTCGGCATCGCCATGACCGCCGACATCCGGATCGCGGCCGAGGGCTCGACCTTTGGGATCCCGGCCGCCCGGTTGGGCATCGCCTATGACACCATGAATCTGATGCGGTTGGTGAACCTGGTCGGCCCGTCCAAGGCCAAGGAGATTCTGTTCACCGGACGTCGCTACTCCGCGGAACAGGCCCTGACCATGGGGTTGATCAACGATGTGGTTGCTGCTGACGCCCTGGTCGACACGGTGAGCGCAATGTGCGCGGAGATCGCGCAGAACGCGCCGCTGTCTATGGAGGCGTCCAAGGTCACGATCGACGCGCTGCTGGCGCAGCGACCGGATCTCGACAGGGCGGCGATCCAGGCACTGGTCGATGCCTGCTTCAACAGCGACGACTACAAGGAAGGTCGCACCGCCTTCATGGAGAAACGCAAACCGGTGTTCGTCGGCCGATAGGGGCCTCGGACGGAGTCACTTCATAGGCCCGTCGCGTCTTCCCGCGCCTTGGACGGCGGGCGGCCGAACAGCCGCTTGAAGGCATGTGAGAACGAAGCGATGTCGGAAAAGCCAGTGGCCAGGGCGATCTCGCCGACGGCCAGGTGGCTGTAGCGCAACAGCGTGCGCGCCCGTTCCAGGCGCAGGCGTCTGTAGTACGCGACCGGGGAGTCGCCGACCTGCCGCCTGAACAACCGCCGGGCGGTCGACGGGTCGACCCGCGCTATGGCGCAGAGCTCTTCGACCGCGAGCGGCTCCTCGATGTGATCCTGCATCAGCGCGATCAGTCGACCAAGGCGGGGGTCGATGCTGGCGACACCGCCTGCCGGATCCTCGGCCCGGGTGAACGGGCTCGAGGCTGTCTCGAACAGCATGGCCTGGGCGACCTGACTGGCAAGCCGGGGACCGCGGGCACGCTCGATCAGGGCCATCAGCATGTCCATCGTGGCAAAGCCGCCGGCGCTGGACAGACGCCGGCCGTGAAAAGCGGAGCGGCGGTCGAGCAGGACGGCATCGCCGATCTCCTCGCGGAACGGCCGGACCACCTCCGGGTGAACCGCGATCTGCGCGCCGTCGACCAGTCCCGCACGGGCCAGGATCAGGGCGCCGGTGTCGACACACCCCAGGGTCGCACCTCGGCGATCCTGACGGCGCAGCCAGTTCAGCAGGTCCGGGGTGCAGGCCGCCTCCGGCTCATAGGCGGTCAACACGATTGCGACCGGCGTAAAGGCGATGTCCGCCAGACGCGCCTGGGGGCGGGCGGTCAGCCCGCTGGAGGAGGCGACGGGTCTGCCGGTCACGTCGGCAACGATCCAGTCGAAAGCGGTGCTCAGGCTGAGGCGGTTTGCGATCCGAAGCCCGTCCATCAGGATCGCCAGCGACAGGTAGGAGAACTTCGGCGCGATCACCAGGGTGACCGCCAGGGGCGGATCCGTCGGCATGGCTGACGGTTGGTTCGCTCTGATCACGCGAGCACCTTAGGGCGGTTTGCCTGTTATGAACAAATAATCGCTTGTTCTGATCAAGGCCTGTGGGGTTGGAGCGCCTAGCGTCGAAAGGGTGAATCAGCTTGGGAGGTGGCCCTATGACCGCGATCGTCGAGACCCTGTACGCGACGCCGTCGTGCAGCGAGGCCGAGTGGCAGACCCGCCAGGAGCATGCGGCGTTATACCGGCTGCTGGACAACTACGGCATGTCCGATCTGGCGAACCAGGTGGTCGGCGCTCGGGTGAGGGGTGAACCCGACCATTATCTCCTGCATCAGTATGGGCTGATGTACGAGGAGATCACCGCATCGTCGCTGATCAAGACGGACAGCGCCGGTCTGCCGCTGGACCCGGCGGCGCCGGCGCCGGTCGACGGGGCCCAGAACCTGGCGAAATGGATCTTCGGCGCCCGTCCGGACATGAACTTCTTCATCCATGGCCATTGCGAGGAGGTGATGGCGGTCGGCTCGACCAGACAGGGCCTGCTGGCGGTCTCCCAGCCGGCGGTCTACCTGATGCACCTGCTGACCTATGTCGACTATGAGTTCTTCGAAGACGATGAGTACGCAGAGAAGTTCAAGGCGCTGGCCGCCGATCATGACATTCTGATCACCCGCAATCATGGCTACTACGTGTTCGGCCGCTCGGCGTCGGAGGCGTTCTTCCGCGCCTACTATCTGCGCCAAGCCTGTTCGGTGCAGATCAAGGTCTACGCCATGGGCCAGGAGCCGCACATCATCGACCCCTAGGAGGTCGCGCGCTTTCAGGATCAGATGTACGCCTCCGAGCACTACAACTACGACAGCTCGACGGAATGGGCGGCACTGCTGCGCAAGCTCGAGCGCGAGCAGCCCGACTACAAGACCTGAGGGGTCTGGCGGCCGTTGCGGCTGCCGGACTCTAGCGGATCATGTAGATCGGGCTCGGCCAGGCCTGATGACCGTCCTCGGTATAGAGACTGAACCAGAGCGGGCTGTCGCCGCTCTCGGCGAGCGGCACGGTCCGACTGATCTCGATCTCCCTTGGGAGCGGTTCGTCGGGCAGTCGGCAGACTGTCATTCTGCGCTCCAGACCGCCGGCCTCGAGAGTGACCGGATCCTGGCCGAGGGTCGCCAGATCGACGGTGAGGGTTCCGCGGTTGGTCGCCAGTTCCAGCGCGCCCGCAAGCCGGTCGACCCAGATGTCGAAGCCGCTGAAATTGCCAGTGGTGACGGACTCCCAGATCACGCCGTCGACGCCGTCCTGGTCCATCGGCCGCTCCAGGTTGAAGTGATTGATCCGCTCCATCCGGGTGATCTCGGCATCTGAGAGTCGGGCGCGGCCGTGCCAGAAGGTGTTGCGGCCGCGTCCGCGATACTCCGCCCCATGACAGAGGACGCGGATCCGATGGCCGAGTTCCGCTTCACCGAAGCTGTAGACCGTCTCCAGCACCTCGGTTCCGCGGCGCAGTTCCAGGCGGTGAATGCCGCCGGGAGTCTTCACCCGGATGTCGAACGTGGCCGTTGGATCCGCCGTCCGAACGATGTCGCCCATCATCGCCGTGCGGACCGTCTCGGTCGAGGTGTCGGGCACGGCGTCAGGGTTGCGGTGAAAAAGCGTGCTGTCCGAGGCAAGGCTGGCCCGGACGTCGAGATAAATCCGCGCGCCGGTGGTGCCGTAGTGGTGGCGCCGCCGCATCGCCTCGAAGATCGCGTCGCGGGCGTTTTCCGTCGTCAGGAAGCAGGTCAGCCCGCCATAGGCGCCAAAAATCGAGGCACCCGGATGGCTCGAGCCGGGCCGTCCCTTGTGACCGTCGCTGTTGCAGACCACGCCGACCCGGCGCCCGATGGGAAACCCGTCGGTCAGAATCCATTCGAACGTGCCCCAGGCCGAATGCAGCTCGACGGCGGTCTCCAACACCGGATCATGGTCGTAGAAGATGTCGGCGTAGCGTCCGCCGACATGGGCGTACATGACGGCGTCTTCGCCGGCCTCGCGCAGGGCGCGGAACAGGTCTGTCAAGGTGTGGGCGTCGGTGGCGATCTCGCTACGGTCTTCCAGCAAGGCGTGGGAACAGCGTCGGATCGGGCGGCCTTCGGTGCGGAAATAGACGTTGTGGTCGCCGCCGACCGCGGTGTTGCCCGACCATTCGTATCCGGGAAACACCGTGAAGCGGCCGGGCTGGTCGAGTTCGGCGGTCAGCGCATTCAGCCGCTTCCAGAAGGTGGGGGTGATCTGGAAATCGTTGCCCTGATGGGCGGCCGCATCCAGGAACGAGCGGTTGCGGGCGAAATCGAAGTAATGCTCGATCGTGTTGGTGCCGACGGTCTCGCCGGACTGACCGTGCAGGTCGGCCCAGTATCCCGAGTGCGGACCGTCCTCGATCGTGAGCGGCCCGGTGTGGGCCACGCTCTCCCCATCCCTGCGCACCTCGACCGTCACCGTGCCGGGCTCGGCCACGCTCAGGCCTTCCAGGGTGATGGCCGCCTCGCCCCGGGGGAAGTCGATCGTCTCGGGCAGGCCGTCGATCGGCTGCGACGGGTGCAGGGTCAGACGCCCTGTACCCCGGTCGCTCGGGTTTCCCCAACGGTCCTCGGCCTTGATGCCGAGGTGGAAGACCTCGCCCGGTCGGCGCAGGGTCGGCAGCACAGCCAGCCAGCGCGCGACCGGCCCGGCCACCATCGGCACATACAGACGCGGCCCGGGCAGCTCCTGGAAGTTACCGGTTGCCTGGATGTCCGCCATCACCACGAAATCCCGCCCGCCTTCGATGAAGGTCTGGGTCAGCATGCCGGGCGAGCCGGCCGAGGTGTCGCCAAGGGTGATTTCAATCTGTTCACCGGGGCGCAGGTAGCCGCCGCGCTGGGTGACGGTCAGCACGCCGGTGAACGGGCGAAATCCGCTGTTGTCGAAGCGCAGGTTTAGCCGGCCCTCGCCGTTGCTGCTGGCGGTGACGTAGTTCGGAGCCTTGGGGCCCGTCATCTGCGGCACTCCGGCATCGGTGATCCAACGCCAGGCGAGACGAATACCGCCGGTATCGTCGATCCCGAGCTTGCCGACGGTGTAAGTCACCGTGAACGTCCGGTAGGTCCGCACTTCCGCCGGTCCGTCCGGCGACAGGGTGGCGGTCCCGAACAGCTCGTCCTGGTCACCGGGACGGACCCCCGGCCGGTTGTCGCCGACCAGGGCCCGGTCCACCGCCTTGAAGTGCCGACCCGACATGCACGCCTCCCCAAACCGTCACTGTGCGATCCCGAAGGACCGGCGACCTCAGCCGCTCTCCGCCTTCAGGATGGCGGCGATTTCATCGTTGAGCTGAGAGAGCATCTTGCGGCGTTTGTCGCTGTCGCTCTGATACGCCTTCATCACGGCGTCGGTCGCCAGAAAGACCGATGGAAGACCCGCTTGACGATCGGTCCAGCGTCATCGTACTCGCGCGCCAGTTCGGTGTAATTGAGGCGGATGCATTCGACCTCTTCGATCGCGGTCGCGGTGCTGCGAAAGACCGGATGGGGCTTGCCGTCCACGATGCTTCGGAACCCCAGCAAGGTGCCGGCGCCGAAGACATACTGTCGGGGCAGGGCCCGCATGGTGACCCGCACCGATCCTCGCACCAGAAGAATGACGGAGGTAACCGGTGTTCCCTCCCGAACGATCGTCTGATTCTGGAAGTAGACGCTGCGATCTAGGAAGTCCATGGAAGCGGTCTGGCCTCTGACCTGGTTCTAAGGGGTGACGTCGCGGTCGACGAGGAGGGCGTCGAGCGCGTCGCGGGTCTCCGCGTCGGCATCATGACCGTCCAGGATCATGTCAAGTTCGCGCTTGGTCTTGGCGACGACCCGGGACACCCGCTTTTCGGTCTGCTGGTTTGTTTCCAGGATCCGAAGCGCGGTTCGGGTCAGCGCGACGAGGCATGTCTTGAGCCGCGGCGACAGGCCTTTGATGCGTTTCGCCACGTCATCCGCATCCAGCACCTCCACGACAACGGGGCTGACCGCCGACACGTCGGCATAGAACTTCGGTGCCGCGGTCCCTTCTATGATGTCCCGCAGTCCGATGAGCGTTCCCGGTCCGAAGACGAGGTTTCGGCGATCGGACGGGAGCGGAGCGGATACCGACCCTTGGCGGATGAGGTAGATCTCGCGGACCGGGGCACCCGCCTCGGCCAGCATCGCCCCGGCATCGAAAGTCTTGGTCGATCTTTGGACTGTCATTACGAAAACTTCTGACGCGGTTTCTCGAACCACGGTCAAGCCTATTGCCCCGCTGAGCGGTGATCCACCGATTTCAACACCTCTCGATGACGGCCGATGAAGGAGGTGGTATGGATTTGCCTCAATAGAGTGATGAGTTGTGGAGGGGTCCCATGCGGGCTGCGGCACTGGGGTTGCTGCTGGGTATGTTTGTGTTCGGCCATGGCGGCGCGGCGCTCGCTCAACAGGCAGGCGGGTTCACCGTCGATGTTCCGGACGTGGACAATTTCGTCACGATCGGTGTGGCGGGTCTTCCGGACTACATCGGATCCGATGACTACACGGTCGGGATCGGGCCTGCGGGACTGGTGAAGCCCTGGGGCAACGACCGCTACATCCGGCTGGTCGCGACTGAGCTCGGCGTGAACATCCTGAATCAATGCAACTGGAGTTTCGGGCCGGTCTTCAACTACCGTTTTCCGCGTGATGACGTGGAGGACTCGGCGGTCGATGACTTCGACGACGTGGACGCCGCCTTGGAGGCCGGCGCTTTCGTCGGCTACTCCTGGATCTCCGACGAAGACCCCCGCCATCGGCTCAGCGTGTCGCTCCAGGGATTGCAGGATGTCAGCGGGACCCATGAGGGTTTTCTGGCGACCGCGTCGGCCCGCTACTTCGTTCCGGTGGCCGGCCGCTGACCCTGGCAGCCAGGATCTCCACAACCTACGCCAGCAACGACTACATGGACACCTATTTCGGGGTGAATTCGGGTGACGCGATCGCCAGTGGCCTGCCGACCTTCTCGGCCTCCGGCGGCGTCCGCGATGTCAGTTTTCCGCTGATGGCGCTGTTTTCGTTCAGCCCGAACTGGCATATCGCCGCCGGCGGGATCATCCGCGTGCTGATGGACGACGCGGCCGACAGCCCGATTGTCGACGACCGTGGATCAACGACCGACATCATCGCCGGCATTGGCATCGCCTACGCCTGGTAGCCCGGGGCCTTGGTCGACAGGCGGCATCCAAACATCCGGTGACGGCCGCCTTTCGGCAGACGTAGCGGCCGACATCATCTTCGGCCGCCATTTTCAGTATCTGACGTTTCAGAGAAGCCCGAACGGGTCGCTGCTGCCTGCCACGACGGCGGCGTATTCAGGGTCGAGCGAAGGATCCTTCCCGGCGGCTGCAGGAGCGGGGTCCGCCGTGGCGGTAAGGCTGCTGCTGGATTGTGAGGCGACCTTCAGCGTGTAGCTACCCGTGTAGAACCAATACCCATCAACCTCCAGGTAGTGGGTCCCGCTGGTCGTTGGGGTGTAGGTGAGATAGGCGTCGCGACCTGCGCCGCTGTCCCAGTTGTAGGCGAGCAGGCTGCCGGAGGAATCCCGGACATACAGCTCCGGGTCATAAATGGTGCCGCCGCCGGACGCGGATCCCCGCGCCTGGATCACGACCGTCTCACCGGACGTGAACTCGGTGCGGAACCAGTCGCGATCGCCCCAGTATCCGATCGTGCCGGTGACCGACTGATCGACACCGACATACCCCGACGTGGCCGTCGAGCGCGGCAGATCCGCGCTGCCCTCGGATACCGCCGGCTCTTCCGTGACGATCGGAACTTCGGTGGTGTCGGACGGCGCGCCGCTGGTGACCCGGCCCTCGGCGAAACCGTGGTTGATGTAGTGGGCGGCAGCCAGGGATTCGTCACCGGCGAAAGCCGCGGCGAGATCGGCGTTGGCAGCGAGATAGGCATCGGCATCGAAGGTAGTGGCGCGCCCTTCAGCTTGACTGGTGTTGAGGTAGTGCAGCGCCCCGGTGGCTCGATCGGCACCGAAAGCGCTCATGAGATCGGCGTGGCTGGCGATGTATTCGAGGCCGTCGAAATCCACCGTCCGACCTTCGTAAACGCCGAGATCGATGTAGTGCGCCCGCGCTGCGCTCGCGTCGCGACCGAACGCGGTTTCGAGATCGCTGTAGGACGCGATGTACTCGAGGCCGTTGAAAACCGGATCCACATAGGTCGACAACGCGTAGGACACGGAACCCGCGTGGTCGTGCAGAAAGTACGTGGTCTGACCGTCGGCCGGATCCGGGTTTGACTGCGGCCCGGCGCCGCCCATCTGCAGGGTGCTGACCATCTCGTCGAACGACAGCCGGTCGGAGGTCACGCCTTCGACCAGGGCCTGAACTGTGGTCACGGTGGCGGCGACGGCCGGTGCTGCGAAACTCGTACCGTTGATCCCGGCCGAGGGCACGTCCTCGCCATCCGCCAGGATGTGCACGGCCGATGGGCTGCTCTGCGAGAACCAGGTCGGGTTGCCGCTGCCATCATGGCTACCCACCGAGATCACATTGGACAGTGCGGCCGGGTATAGGGCGCTTTCAAACGTGCTCGAGGATCCGCCATTTCCGGAGGCGGCGACGCTGATGATCCCGCGCGAGGCGAGGGCATCAATCTGCGCCTGGAATCCGGCAGACGCAGTCCAACTGCTGCCACCGAAGCTCATGTTGACAGCGCCGACATGCCAGCCCTGGTCGTGCAGGGTCACCACCTGCGAAAGCGCGTTGTTGATCGCCGTCGACGACCAGAAATACTCGCTGTTGCTGGAAACCTGCAGGTCCAGGCGTTCCAGGGCCGGGTTGGTCTGCTCCACGGTTTCGGCAACCCAGGACCCATGGGAAACGGTGCGCCCACCATCGGTTTCGTTGTTGCCGTAGTAGAAGTCGTACTCGTACAGATTGGCGCCGTGCGAGGCTTCAGCCTCGTCGGTAACGCCACTATCGACGATCGCTACTGACCATACACCCATCTATACAGCCACTCATCTCGCGATCCCGCCCCACGCAACGTAACCATACCCTCAAAAGAAACAAGAGGAAGAAGTGAGATTGACAATCTAACGTTGGCGAAAAAAAGGGACACTGCGATGGGCGATCGGAACGGGTTTCTCGTGAACACCCATCTTACCGACATCTCCCCGGATTCTCGCTAGCATAGACCGATTGGGCGTGTCCTCTGCCCAGGCCGGCACCCCTTCGGGCTGGCGACACGGTGTCCAGAGGCAGGGGTATCTTCAAGATGACCGACTACACCCTCTATTACTGGCCGATCCCGTTCCGCGGAGAGTTCATCCGTGCGGTTATGGCTCACGTTCATGCGACGTGGGAGGAGGCGGGTGTCGATGCGATTGTCGCGCTCAAGAGCATGGCGCCGCCGGAGCAGCCGGTCCCGCTGATGGCGCCGCCGGTTCTGACCGATCACCGCGCCGGCCTGTCGATGGCTCAGATGCCGGCGATCCTCGACTACCTCGGCCGCAAACACGGCCTGCTGCCCGAAGATCCGGTGCGCGCCGCGCTGACGGTGAAGCTGATCGCCGATACGAATGACGTGCTCTACGAGATGACCCTGCACAACGGAGCCCAGATGTGGGACCGGGCCGCCTGGACGTCCTATCTGCCCCGCCTTGGTCGGTGGATGGGTGTGTTCGAGGAAACCGGTCGTCGCCACGGATTGACCGCCGAAGGGGGCCACGTCCTCGGCGGCGAGGCCCCTGGGCTTGCCGACCTGGTCACCGCGACCCTGTGGGGAATGATGACGGCGAAACTGCCGACGCTGCGCCCGTCGCTGGATGCGGAAGCGCCTTCGATCGCCGGGCTTTGTGATCGGATCGCCGCCCTGCCGGAACAGGCGGAGCTTCGTGCCCGCAGCGATGCCGCCTATGGAGATGGGTGGTGCAGCGGCCAGATCGAAGCGTCGCTTCGGGCGGTGATCTGAGAGGCGGTCTGAACGGCAGCCGGTGCCAGGCAGCACCGGGAGCGCAGCCACGGTCGATCCCGGCCGCAGCTTGGCGCAGGCCATCAGACCCAGTACTCTCTCGTTGTGCGGTATCGGCGTCCATCCATCGGCGGTTGCCTGTGGTGTCTTGCTGGGTCCGACCTAGAAATCAAAGAACAGCCTCCTCGGATCTGCGTCGCCGGCCGCGAAGCTTGGGGAGGGGGTCATGCTGGAATTCCGATCTGGCAGCAGCAATGCTGTTAACGCTCAGTCCGCGGTTTCCGAGTGTATGGAGCGCGCCTTTCACGACGCCGACCCGAAGGACTGCCGGCTCCTGATCATCTATGCGACCGTGGGTCACAACTTCCCGCAATTGATCTCGGCGGCACGCCAGGTCTGTCCGGGTGCGAGCGTCGTCGGCGGCAGTGGCAGCGGGGTGATTGCGACCGAGGGCGTGAGCGAGAACATGCGCTCAATGGCTCTGATGGCGATCTCGGGTGACGACGTGTTTGTCGCGTCCGGCTCGGGCCTGACCGGCCGAACTTCCGAGTCTCTGGGACGGTCTGTGGCCGCGAATCTCAAGGCCCAGTCGGACGATATTTCAATGGTTTACGTTCTCAGTGCGGGGCTCGATGTGTCGGGAGACCGTGTGATCGCCGGGATCGAATCCGTGTTCGGCCCGGACATCTGCTGCTTCGGTTTGACGACCGCGGACAACGGCAAGGCCAAGCACACGTTCCAGTTCCATGACGAGGCGGTCATGGAGGACGGCCTGGTCCTGGTCGGGTTTGCTGACCCGTCGCTCGAACTCCTGACCGGGGTCCATCACGGGTCCGTCCCGTTGGACGCTGTCACGTTCACGGTCACCAAATGCGATGCCAACCAAGTGCTGGAGTTGGATGGGCAACCGGCCTGGCCGGCGCTGATGGCCAAGCTCGGCCTCCCGGCTGACACGCCACCCTCGGATGCACTGCCCATCGCCGGGCTCGGCATGGACCTGAGCGACGAGGAAAGCGCCGAGTACCACAATCCCCAGATCCTTAGGGTGCCGATCAAAGTGGCCGACGACCGGCAGTCGTTCTTCCTGCCGACCTCGGTTCAGGTCGGGACCAGATACGTCCTGATGGAGCGGGACGAACAGCACATATTCGACGGCGTTGATCGGCTTATGGAGCGGCTTCGGGAAGACCTCAGTGGGCGCCGGCCCATCGCCGTTTTCCACGCTGACTGCATGGCCCGGGGGCGTCTGATGTTCAACCGCGTTCTCAAGGACGAGATCATCGCGAAGATGCAGTATCCGCTCTGCGGTGAGGAGATCGTTCCCTGGCTCGGTGTCTACGGGTTCAGCGAGTACGCGCAACTGGCCGGCAGGAACCAGTTCCACAGCTACACGACCTCTCTCTTCCGGATTGTGCGCAAGCAGGGGTACCAGGCTTAGGTACGGTTGCGGGTGTCGACATGACGGAGCGCCGACGATCCTACGAAGAACTCGAGGCGATCTGCACCCGACTGGAGGCGCGCGCCGGCGAGCATCTGGTGCTGCAGCGCGACCTGAGCCGCGCGAAGGATCAGGTCGATAGCGAATTGATGCGGTTCAAGTCCTTTCAGGAATACACCACAAAGACCCTGGATGCCGACAGCGACGACACCTTCTACCAGTTGACGCTGGAGGCGATCATCGAGGCCTTCGAGCTTGAACTGGCGCTGTTCCTGCGGGTCGACAAGGAAACGCCGCGACGGTTCCGGGTTGCCGCGCGGTTCGGATGTGACGAAGCCCCGGATGCGCTGCCCTTCGATCCCGAGTGGTTCCCGGGGGCTGAAAGCCGGATTGCCGAAACGGGTGATGTCCTTTTCGATCAATGGCCGACGCTGAATCTGGCAACGGCGATCATCTGCCCGTTTCGTGACCGCGAAGGCAATCTGGAGGGCGCAGTTCTCGCGGGTGTGACCACCGACGGCATGGATTTCTACGAGCAGATCCGTGATGAGATCCGGGTCCCGTTTTCGGTCCTTGTCCGCCAGGCGGGGGGCCTCTGGATCAATCGGCAACTCACCGCAGGGGTTCTGGCGCAGAACGAACGGCTATCGAACCTGACCAAGTCCTACAGCCGGTTTGTGCCCTTTTAGTTCCTCGATCTGCTGGGTCGCTCCAGCATCGAGGAGATCGCAACGGGCGACAGCGCGCTGCGCACCATGAGCGTTCTGTTCGCTGACATCCGCGGGTTCACGACGCTCTCCGAACGTCTTGGGCCGACAGAGATCTTTGTGGCGCTGAACGCGTTCCTGGCGACCATGGAGCCGCTGGTCGCGCGCGAGAATGGCTTCATCAACCAGTATCTGGGCGATGCGATCATGGCGCTGTTCCCGGGATCCGCCGATGCCGCTCTGCGGTGCGCTGAGGCCATGCTCGAGACCCAGACCGTGTTCAATGAGGAACGGGAGGCCAGAGGCGAGCGGGCGATCGAGTTCGGCCTGGGCATCAATACGGGCCGGCTGATGATTGGGGCGTTGGGCGGTGGAGAACGCTTGGATTCAAACGTCATCGGCGACACCGCCAACCTGGCGTCACGGGTTGAAGGGCTGACCAAGACCTATGGGGTTTGCGCCATCTTCACGGACGGCACGCGCGAACGTCTTGAGCAGCCGGAAGCCCTTATGTTCCGCGAGATCGACCGGGTCGTGGTCAAGGGAAGAACAAACGTCAGCACGATCTATGAACTGATCCCGCGACGTTCGAGTACTCGGTATGCCGAGCCCGGCATGCTCGCCGAGGCGATCTCGTTGTACCGCGCGGGCGCTTTCGAGGCTGCGAAAGCACAGTTCGAACATTGCGCCGCGAGCGCTGAGGATGACCCGATACCGCCGCTCTACGTTGTGCGATGCGAGAGGTTTCTTACGAGCGCGCCGCGGGACTGGGATGGCGTGTGGATGTTGGACGCGAAGCGGTAGGTCGGTCCGAGAACCGTTTCATGGGCCTTCGCTCGCCTTGGACGTGGCCGTCGTGGCTGTTTGGCGCGAGCGTCATTGCCGGCTCCGGAGCGCTGACGGAAGGCCGGCGGCGAGCACCACAACGATCGCGCCTAACGGAGCCGCTGCTTCCCAGGTTCCAAGGGTCATCAGGGTCGCCGCACTGACAAGGCACCAAAGCAGCGGAACCGGCATGGTGAACCAGATCGCTGGCCGGCTTCCGGCGGCGAGCACTGCGGCCAGGCTGACGAGCGCGGTCGGATCCGGTGCCAGAGCGAAGATCTCTGCGCCGCTGAACGGTCGCCCTGCGAGTGTGGCGATGAACGGGTGCAGGACCAGGGCATAGACGCAGAGGCCGACTGCCGCCCAACGCACCCCACGGTTTGACGTGGGGCGCAAGCCGTCACCCAGCACGCCGACCAGGGCCAGCAGCCCGGCCTGGAGAAGAAGCACCGGGACCAGATCTGCGGCCAGCCAGTTGATTGTGGCGTAGCGCGGCAGGAAGGTCAGGGCGCTGGTCGCCCAGGCCAGGGCCAGGATCGTGGCGATCGCCCGCCCGGCCCAGGGTGTGGGTCGGATCAGCAGGACCGCAAGCGCCAGGCCGGCAATGAGGGCGGGGATCTGCGCCGGCCAGAGGGCCGCGTTGTGGAGTTCGAACAGCCGCCAGTAGACCGGCTCGGAGAACAGCAGGAAGTCCTCCGGCCGGTAGCTCAGCCAGCTGTCCATCAGAGATCTTGGAGGAAAGCGACCAGGCGGCTCCGGGTCGCCGGGTCGGGCAGGGGACTGGTGGCGGCGGCCAGGTTCTCGCGGGCGTGCTCCGGACGGGTCGTCGCGGGGATCTGGATCGTCTCCGCCGGGTAGGACAGGACGAATTTCAGCAGCATCTGCGCCCAGGTTTCAGCGCCGGTCTCCCGCGCCCAGTCGGGCAGGGCGACGCCCTCGAGGCGTTGGGTCAGGGCGCCGCGCCGGAACGGTCGGTTGACGAGCACTGCGATCCCGCGCTCGCGCGCCAGCGGCAGGATGCGCGCTTCAACCTCGCGGTCGACCGGGTTGTAGGTCACCTGGATGAAATCGAGGTCGTGGCTCTGCATCATCTCCTCGAACAGGCCATGGCGGCGGCCGTGCGAGGTGGTGATCCCGAGATAGCGCAACCGGCCCTCGGCCTTCATCGCCGCGAGGGTCTCGAGATGCGCCCGCCAGCCCACCAGGTTGTGAACCTGGACTAGATCGAAGCCCGGCACCTGCCAGAGCCTGCGTGACTGTTCGATCTGGGCCGGACCGGCATCGGTATCGCGGGTCCAGACCTTGTCGGCGGAGAACACGGCCTCGGTCTGCCCGATGCGCTTCAGACCGTCGCCGATCACATCCTGGGCGGAGCCGTACATCGGCGAGGAATCGATCATCCGCCCGCCGGCCTCGGAGAACGCCGCCATAACGTCGGCACTTGATTTCCGCAGGACCGGGTCGTCGCCGACGTTGAAGGTGATCCAACTGCCGAGCCCGACCGCCGGAACCCGTTCGCCGGAAGAGGGGATGGTGCGTCGCAGGACCGGTCCGGGGGCGCTCCCTGCGGCCGGTGCAAAGGGAAGGCTCGCCGCGGCAAGCGCAGCCCCGCCCGCGATCAGCAACTGGCGGCGGTCGAGATCCGGTCTCTGGGGTCGATCGGTCATGGACGGATATCTGGTGCGGTGGCGCACCGCCGCAAGATCTGGACGGGTGTCCGCCAACTAGGGCTTGATCCCGCCCCACCGGTCCGGGGCATCCTGGAGGTCGTGCCAAGGTAGAGGGCGGGCCCATGAAGCAGACCGACAACTGGGGATGGCAGGCGCGGATCGGCATGTTCATCGTCGGCAACGAGCCGATCCCCGAGGCTGAGTGGTGGGCGATGGCGCCGCCCGGGGTCTCGATCCATGCCGCCCGCATCCTGGCCCCCACGCCCTGGGCGCGATGGCAGGATGATCGCGCGTCGGTCGCGCTCGAAGGCGATCTGGCGCGAGGCGCTGAGTGTTTCTCCGCCATGCCGCTCTCGGCGGCGGTCATCGGGCACAGTTCCAGCAGCATCGTCGGCGGCCCGGGCTGGGACGAGGCCGTGGTCACGCGGCTGACCGAGGTTCTCGCCCCCGGCACGGTCGCCACGACCAACGGCCTGGACTGCCAGGCCGCATTGCGGGCCAGCGGTGTCTCGCGTCCTTTCCTGGTGTTCCCACCCTGGTTCGGCGACGCCATGCTGCCAAGAGGCTCGGCGTATTTCGCGGATCACGGCTTCGCGCCGGTCGGTCACCTGCGCATGGATCCCGGGCCCGGATGGCGCGACCTGCCACCCGACCGGCTCTATCCGCAAGGCATGGCCTTTGATCAGGATGTGGAGGCCCTCTATCGCCAGATCCGGGCCACGGTGCCGGCTGACGCCGACGGTGTTCTGATCGCCGGGACCGGGTTCCGCTGTGTGGCCATTCTCGAGGTCCTGGAACGGGACCTGGAACGGCCCGTCATCTCGGCCAATCAGGCCAGCCTCTGGCACTGTCTGCGGCTTTCCGGCGTGCGGGCGAGCGTGTCTGGTTACGGAAACCTGTTCCAGCTCTAGCCGAGCCTGGAAGCCATCCGGGGAGGGACACCCATGCCAACCACGCTGATTCGCAAGGCCGACTGGCTGGTCGCCTGGACCGGAAGCGAGCACGTCTATCTGAGAGGCGCCGACATCGCCTTTCGCGACGACCGTATCGTCTACGTCGGCCCGCATTACGATGGCGCGGCGGATACCGTCATCGAGGGGGCCGGCCGCATGGTCATGCCCGGTCTGGTGAACGTGCACTCGCACCCGTCGCACGAACCGGCCTATCGCGGTATCCGCGAAGAGCACGGCGTGGCCAACATGTACATGACGGGCCTGTACGAACGCTCCGGCGCGTTCGACACAAGTTCGCTGGCGCTGCGCCATGCCAGCCTGGAAGTGGCGTTGTGTGAGCTGTTGAAATCTGGGGTGACCTCGCTCTGCGACATCTCGCCGGTGTTCGACGGCTGGGCGGATATCTTCCGGCGCGCCGGCATGCGCGGGTTTCTCGCACCCGGCTACGCGTCGGCTCGATGGAAGCTGGAGAACGACCACAGCCTCGGCTTCGACTGGAGCGACGATGGTGGCCGGGCACAGATGGAGCGTGCTCTCGCGTTCATCGATTCCCTCGACGACGACGGGCTGCTGTCTGGGGTGGTTTCGCCGATGCAGATCGAGAACTGCACCGACGACCTGCTGCGCGACAGTTTCGAGGCCGCCAAGGAGCGCAACATCCCGTTCACGCTCCATGTCTCCCAGGGTGTGCTGGAAGTCCAAGAGATCATCCGGCGTCATGGCCGCACGCCGATCCAGCACGCCGCCGAGCTCGGTATCATGGGGCCGAACAGCGTGTTCGGGCACGCGATCTTCCTGGACCGGCATTCCTGGATCAACTGGTGGACCCGCAAGGATCTCGATCTGCTGGCCGACAGCGGCAGCTCGGTCGCCCACTGCCCGACGCCGTTCGCGCGCTATGGCCAGATCCTGGAGAGCTTCGGCGCCTATGTCCGGGCCGGAGTGAACATGGCGATCGGGACCGACACCACGCCCCACAATATGCTGGAGGAGATCCGCAAGGCCGGCACCTTCGCGCGGATCGCAGCCCATAACGTGCACGACGTCTCGACCGGCATGCTGTTCCACGCCGCGACCGTGGGCGGTGCGACGGCGATGATGCGCGACGACATCGGCCGGCTGGCGGAAGGCTGCAAGGCCGACATCTTCGCCGTCGACCTCAAGCAGCCTGAGATGATGCCGGCGCGGGACCCCCTGCGCTCGCTGATCTTCCATGCCGCCGACCGGGCGGTCTCGGAGGTCTGGATCCACGGACGCCAGGTGGTCGAGGATGGCGCGGTCCTGACCCTGGATGCGCGGCAGGCGGGTGAGACCCTGGCGGTCGAACAGGCGGCGATGATGGCGTCGACGCCGGGGCGCGACTACCGTGGACGGTCAGCGGACGAACTGGCGCCCCTCAGCCTGCCGATGGGTTGATCGGATTAGAGAAGGTCGTTCGGCTCAGGGTCACGATAGAGGCCGGTGCCGCGCTCCCGTGCAGCCCGGTTTCAGATAGCCGTCCGCTTGTTCGATCGCCGCCCGATCGGACAGGATGCCGGCCGCAAAGGAGCATCGTGACGATGAATCAGGAGAACCGAACCGGATGTGGCCGGGATCTGAGGCCTCTGACGTCGGTGCGCCCGGCGGTGTGGGGCGTGACGGGCAGTGCCGCTGTCGCGCCGCCGCAGGTCTTGGCGGCGCGTATCACCCAGGCGACGACCGCGATCTTTGCGGCCCGGGGAGCGAAGGCGGGCGCGGAGCCGGCCCAGCTCATGCGCGACTGCGATGTCGTCATCACCTGTCTGCCATCGCCGGCCGCCTCCGACGCCGTGATAGGAGAGATGCTGGATGCGGTCGCGCCGGGGAAGATCTGGCTCGAGATGTCCACCACCGATCAGACCGAGGTCCAAAGGCTGGGCGGCGAGGTCATCGCGCGGGGCGGGGCCGCGGTCGACTGCCCGGTTTCCGGTGGCTGCCACCGGGCTGATACCGGAAACATCTCGATCTTCGCCGGGTGTGATCGGGAAACCTTCGAGCGGGTGGTCCCGTTGCTGAAGACCATGGGGCGGCGCATTCTGCACACTGGACCGCTCGGCTCCGCCTCGATCCTCAAGGTCGTGACCAACTATCTCGCGACCGCCAACCTTGTGACCTGCTGCGAGGCCCTGGTGACCGCCCAGGCAGCTGGAATGGATCTGAACACCGCCTACGAGGCGATCAAGATCAGTTCGGGCACCAGCTTCGTGCATGAGACCGAGAGCCAGGTGATCCTAAACGGGTCGCGAGACATTTCCTTCACCATGGACCTTGTGGCCAAGGATATCGGCCTGTTCCAGGAGGTTGCGGATCGCCATGCCGTTCCGCTCGAGGTTTCGCCGTTGCTCCAGGAAATCTTCGCCGACGGCATCGCCCGCTTCGGACCGCGTGAGCTGTCACCGAACATCATTCGCCGGCTGGAGGAGGCGACCGGCCTCGATACCCGCGCCCCCGGATTCCCGCCGGAGATGACCGACGACGAGCCGGAGGAGCCGGGCTACGAGGTAATCCCCCAGGGGATGGCAGGCACGGACTAGGGCAGAACCGGCTCCGTTTCCATGGTCAGATGAAGTTCGGTCCCGGTATAGGGATTGGCCGCGATCATGGCGTCATCGAGTTCGACGCCGAGCCCCGGTGCGGTGGGTGGAATGACATAGCCGTCCTCCCAGTCGATCGAGGTCTTGAGGACCGACATGTACGGGCCCTCGAACCGGCCGATCGACTCCAGGATCAGGAAGTTCGGCGAGCAGGCGCCAAGCTGGATGTTGGCGGCCGCGACCACAGGGCCGCAGTAGAGGTGCGGGGCGATCTGCGCCTGACGGGTCTCCGCCATGCCGGCGATTTTCTTAGCCTCTAGCAGACCGCCGACCCGGCCGAGATTCATCTGCAGGATCGAGGCGGCTCCGGCCTCAAGCACCCGCGCGAACTCATGCTTGGTGCAGAGCCGCTCGCCGGCTGCGATCGGGATCGCCGTGTAGCGGGCGATCTCGGCCATGTCGGCCGGGTTCTCGGGCGTCGTCGGTTCCTCGAACCAAAGCGGTTCATAGGGTTCCAGCCGGCGCGCCATGCGCTTGGCGCCGGAGACCGTGAACTGGCCGTGGGTGCCGAAAAGCAGGTCGGCCCGGGTGCCGACAGCCTTTCGGATCTGCCGGCAGAACGCTTCGGAGCGCTCGAGATCCTCGAGGCGAGGCTGATGACCGTCGTAGATTGTGTAGGGGCCGGCCGGGTCGAACTTGACCGCCGTGAAGCCTTCTTCGACCCGACGCACGGCGACTTCGGCTGCCATGTCGGGGTCGGTATAGACGTTCGGCGCGGATGGGTCCGGGTAGACATCGCCGTCGCTCGGGTAGAGGTAGGTATAGCTGCGCAACCGGTCATGCACCTTGCCCCCGAGCAAGTCATAGACCGGTCGGTCGGCCGCCTTGCCGATGATATCCCAGCACGCCATCTCCAGCCCGCTGAGCACGCCCATGACGGAAACGTCCGGGCGCTGGATAAATCCCGCGCCGTAGGTGCGGCGCCAGAGCTTCTCGACATGGTACGGGTCGCTGCCAGCGAAGTGCCGGGCGAAGACCTCCCGGGCCATCGCGGCGCAGAGGTCCGGGCCGAACGTGGCGTTGTAGATCTCGCCGACGCCGGTGATCCCGCATGCCGTCGTGAGCCGCAGGAAGATGAAATAGCGCCCACCATGACGCGGCGGCGGGTTGGCGACCACGAAGGTCTCGATGGTGTCGAGTTGGATGGCGTCCTCGCTTTCTCGGCACGTCCAATGTCTATGGGCGGGCGTCTTCCAGGATCATATCCGCCGCCCGCATCGCCAGCATCATGGTCGGCGCGTTGGTGTTGCCCGAAGTGATGGCAGGAAAGGCCGAGGCGTCAACCACTCGCAGGCCGCGCATTCGGTGCACCCGCAGCCGACTATCGACTACCGAGTCCGACGGGCCGCGCCCGATCCGGCAGGTGCAGCACGGATGAAACACGGTCGAGGCGCGCTGGCGGAAGTCGCGCAGCATTCCGTCCGCGTCCATCGACGCCAGATCGGGCGTCTTCGCTGCCAGGATGACCCGGCGCAGGGTCGGCGCGGCGGCCAGGCGTTGCAGAAGCTGAACGGCATTGACCGCGCCGCACCGGTCGGCGTCCGTAGCGAGCGAGTTCGGACGAATGTGTGGCGGCGTCTCCGGATCCGGTGAGGTGATCGTCACCTCGCCGCGGCTGGTCGGACGGCAGGGCTGGGCGGACAGCAGGAACCCGGCATCGCGGTCCAGGCGCGGAACTCCCGACGCCGGGATGGAGTACGTGGCCGGATTGCAGAACAGCTGGATGTCCGGGGTCGACCGCGCACCGTTCGACCGGACGAACCCACCCACCTGGTTGATCGGCACGCTCAACGGCCCCCGCCGGGTCAGGACGTATTGCAGGGCGGCGGTCAACTGGCCGAACGGACGCCCCAGCCGGTTGTTGAGGGTGGGCTCGGTCGCCGCATAGCGGTGGGAGATCGCCAGATGGTCCTGCAGACCTTTGCCGACCTGCGCGAGCGGCTGGCGGACCGGAATGCCGTGGGCGGAAAGCACTTCGCCCGGGCCGATGCCGGACAGCTGAAGCAGCTGCGGTGAACTGATGGCGCCGGCACTGACGATGACTTCCGCACGGGCCCGCGCGGTGAAAGCGCCCCCCTCGATCAGGTAGTCCACGCTCTGGGCCCGATCGCCGTCGGCGCTGAGGCGGGTCACCAGCGCTGTGGAGACGATCCGCAGGTTGCGGCGGCGCCGCGCCCGGGCCAGGAAGGCATCGGCTGACGAGAACCGGACGCCATCCCTGACGGTGCTCCGGTAGTAGGCGATTCCTTCCCGGTCCCAAGGGTCGTCCGGGCCGAGTACCGGCCAGCCGACATCGCGGGCTGAATCGAGAAATCGGGCGGAGAACGGGTGCATCTGATCGCTGAGGTCCGACACGCAGATCGGGCCGGTCCCGCGCTCCGCCCGTCTCCCCGTCGCGTCACAACCCCGGTGCGTCTCCAGGCGGCGGTAGACCGGTTCCACGTTCCGCCAGCCCCAGCCGTCCGCCCCCAGACGTTCCCAGTCGTCGAAGTCGTGGGGCAGCCCCCGGACATAGGCCATGGCGTTGATGGAGCTGGAGCCGCCGATAACCTTGCCGCGTGGCCAGTAGATGGCGCGGTCGTCCAGGCCAGGATCCGCCGCGGCCGTGTAGCCCCAGTTGACGCGTGGGTCGGCGAAGGTGAAGCCGTAGCCGATCGGGATCTTGATGGCCCAGCGTCGATCCGATCCACCGACCTCCAAGAGCAGCACGGAATAGCGGCCGCAGGCGCTGAGCCGGTCGGCCAGGACACATCCGGCGGACCCGGCGCCGACGATGACGTAGTCGAACTCCGCGATTGCCATGCCAGACACCGCTTGCTGCTTCGTCGCGTCTCAATCAGTGGGCCTGGGATCGAGGCCACATTCAAACAATGCCTTTTGCTGCTAAGGGGCTGTTCTGGTAGAAGCTGAACCATGACGTTGCCCCAGGTGACATGGCTCAGGGCGTTCGAGGCTGCCGCCCGGCACGGCAGTTTCTCCGCCGCCGCGGAGGATCTCGCGCTGACCCCGGCGGCCGTCAGTCAACAGATCCGATTGCTGGAACAGCATCTCGGGGTGCAGCTGTTCAAGCGGCTCGCGAAGGGTGTCGTGCTGACCGATATCGGCCAGGCCTATGCCCAACCGATCCGAAAATCGTTCTCGGAGATGGTGGCGGCGACCGACGGATTGTTCGGCGCAACGTCACGCACGACGGTACGGGTCAGGGCGTCGATCAGCTATGCCGCTCTGGTATTGGCACCCGGGCTCGGGGCCTTCCGGGCCCGGCATCCGGAGATTGAGGTGCAACTCACGACCACGGTCTGGGCGGATCGGCTTGATGACGGCGATATCGATGTGGACGTGCGCTACGGGAACGGCGACTGGGACGATGGGACTCTCTGGCATCTCGGGGCACAGCACGCCGTCGTGGTCTGCCATCGCGATGTGGCGGTGGGGCTAGGGGACAGTCCCGATCTCGAGTCGCTATGCCAGTCGCAGATCGTTCAGATCATCGGTTCGGAGGTTGAGTGGGTGCGCTTGCTGGCCCATGCCGGCGTCGATTGCCCGCCGCCGAGACCCTGGATGAAGGCCGACTCCTCCCTGATCGCGCTTCAGATGATTCTGAGCGGCGCCGGGCTGGCGATCGTCATGGAGAATTTCGCCCGTCCGTTCATCGACCAGGGCCTGCTGGTCGACCCACTTGGTCTGCGGCTTCCCGTTGACCAGTCCTATTTCCTGGTGGTCAGCGACCGGGCGGCGAGGCGGGAGGACGTGAACGCATTCTGCCGCTGGGCCGCCGATTCCGACAGCAGTCATCGCGGTGTCACGCCTCCCGTTTAGCATGGACATGCATTTCCGCCTGAGTGGCAGATCGGTCGGATCCGCGGAGGCAGCCCGACGCTTACATCGGCAATAACAGGTGCATAGCGCCAGCTGCCGATGCGCTGACCAGCAGCGCGGCCGGAATGCCCCAGTGCCGGACCAGCAGCAAGACGCCGGCCAGCGCGGAGATGGATAGCGCCCGCCAATCCAGGGCCGCCGAATCCGGCAGGAGAAGACTCACCGGACCGACGCTGACCGGGTCAATCGCCGCGAAGAACACGTGGAGCGCGAACCAGAGCGAGAGGTTCAGGATCACCCCGACCACGGCGGCCGTGATCGCCGCGAGCGCTGCGCGCAGCCGGTGACGGCTGTTGATCCACTCGATGTAAGGCGCGCCGGTGAAGATCCAGAGAAAGCAAGGGATGAAGGTGACCCACAGGGTCACCCCGGCGGCGGCGACCGCGGTGCCCCAGGACGCACCGGAGCCGCTCTGAAGCCTGGCCAGGAAACCGACGAACTCGGTGACCAGAATCAGAGGCCCGGGGGTCGTCTCCGCCAACCCGAGCCCGTCCATCATCTGCCCCGCGGTCAGCCATCTCTGCTGGGTGACGACGTCCTGCGCCATATAGGCCAGCACCGAATAGGCGCCGCCGAAGGTGACCACGGCGAGCTTCGAGAAGAACCAGCCGACTCCGCTCAGCACGTGGTCGCTGCCGAGCATCATCGTCAGAGTGACCAGCGGCAGCATCCAGAGGGCGAGCCAAATGGAGGCTGTCCTCAGCGCGGCGATGGGAGACGGGAGAACAGGATCCGGAGCCGCTGGATCCGGCGTCGGGCCATCATCTGCCGATCCCGTGGCCAGCCCGACCAGGGCGGCGGCGGCGATGATCGCGGGAAAGGGCGCACCAAAACCGGTGATGGCGACAAAAGCGATGCCCGCGATGACCCAGTGCTCGACACGCTGCAAGGCCCGTTTGGCGATCCGCAGCAGGGCCTCGATGACGATGACGACGACGGCGGCTTTCACCCCGAGAAACACCGCCTGGACCAGCGGAACCTCGCCGAGCAGCCCATAGGTCGCCGCCAAGGCCAGGATGACCAGGGCACCGGGCAGTACGAACAGCCCGCCGGCCAGGAGCCCGCCGGCGATTCCGGCGCGCCGCCAGCCGGCATACGTGGCCAGTTGCATCGCCTCGGGGCCCGGCAGGAGCATGCAAAAGCTCAAGGCGCCGAGGAACTGCTTCTCGGTGAGCCATCCACGCTCCTCGACCAGGACCCGATGCATGAGGGCGATCTGCGCGGTCGGGCCGCCGAACGACAGCCAGCCGATGGCCGCCCAGGTGGAAAGATCGGCGAGGAGCCGGGGCGGCTGTTCCGGACTCTTCGGAGCGTCGACATCAGGACCGCTCATGGTCGGCTTCCCCGGTCGGCGACCTCGATATCCCGGATCCAGAGATACAGGGCATCGAACAGCGCCATCGCGGCCTCCACACGCTCGATGTCGTCCGGGTGACGCATGGACAGCCCGTGCCAGACCGCCATCAGTCCGCGGGCCTCCGGGAAGAGGTCGCATCGACCGGTGACCGGCGCTTCGATCAGATCGGCCAGCCTCCGCAGGCCGTCGATCTCGAGCTCCAGCGCGTCCAGCATGGATCTGAATGCGCGCGAGCCGCCATTGGGCGCCAATGGGGCAGCGTCGAACCGTTCGGCGACCATCTCGACCTGATCGGACTCGACGAACAGCATCTGTGCTTGTGGATCGACAAACCGGCGGATCAGCCAGACACAGATGTCGCGGTCGATAGCGGGCCCGTGAGCGCTCACCCAGACACCGCCCCGATCCCGGGGACCGACCGGCAGGGCGGAGAGGGGTATTCGCGGCAGGCCGCGTTGCGTCCAGCCCAGGGTTCCGCCTTCCAGGATGACCGCCGGAACGCCGTGGGTGCGCAGAAGCGCGGCGGCCCCTTGGCTCAGCTTCTTGCCTTTCTGGCAGACGACGACCGGAGATTGACCGGCCAGGCTTTCGGCCAGGTGTTCCAAGGCACGATGGCCGAGCCGGCGGGCGGTCGGAATGACGGCCGGGTCATCCGCCACATCGTCGTCGATCCGGACGTCGAAGACCGGCGGCGCCTTGGCGGTGCCAAGCAGGCGGTTCAGGTTCTCGGGCTCTGGTTGATCAGCGTCGTGCTCTACGACCTGGCCTTGCTCGGAGCCCTGGTCGCCGACGACGGCGGTGTGTTCACGCACCAGGTGTTCCCCTGGCTGCTGGTGGCCAATCCGGCAGACGCCTTTCGCCTCGTCAGCATGGTCGCGGGCGACGCGGCGTTGATGACGTCGGGCATGCAGGCGGGCGAGACCGTGCCGGCGTGGGCGCCTGTAGCGTCGATCCTGATCTGGCCGGCGGTGGCGTTGTCGATCGCCTGGTTGCGTATCCGGAGGCTGGAACCATGAACCGCGCGGCTCTTCTCGCACTCTGTCTTCTGGCCGCCTGTGTGCAGGAAGAGACGGTCGCCGGGAAACCCACGCCGGTCGCACTGAGCGAGGAATCCCTCGGCTACTACTGCCAGATGCACCTGCTCGAACATGAGGGGCCGAAGGGTCAGATACACTTGGCGGGACTCCCCGCACCGATCTTCTTCGCGCAAGTGAGAGACGGCGTCGCCTACATCAAAGCGGGTGAACGAGAGGCCGATGTGCTGGCGTTCTTCGTGAACGACATGGGGGCGGCGGCGACATGGTCGGATCCCGGCGCCGACAACTGGATCTCGGCGGCGGACGCCTTCTTCGTGGTGGGGTCCACGGCGCGCGGTGGCATGGGGGCGCCCGAACTGGTGCCATTCTCAGTTGAGGCGGACGCGCGCGCGTTCGCAGCAGAACGCGGCGGCACCGTCGCGCGGCTTTCGGATGTCCCGGCCGAGGCTGTGCTGAGCCCGGTGCCGCTCGACGCCATGGCCGGTGGGACGGCCGACAATGGTGGGTAGCGCGGTGAACCGGCGCCGCTTCATCGGCATCGTGGCCGGGGTCGTTGCTGCCGGTCCGAGCTTCGCGAGCTCTCCGGTTCCCACGCGCTGGCGCGGGATCGCTCTGGGGGCGGAGGCGTCGATCACGCTGGTCCATCCTGATGCGGATGGGCTGGTGGCGCGGGCCGTCGCAGAGATCGATCGTCTGGAAGCGATCTTCAGCCTGTATCGGGAGGGGAGTGCGCTTTCGAAGCTCAACGCAAGCGGGCGGCTCGCCAACCCGCCGTTCGAACTGCTGGAACTGCTGTCGGTCTGCGCCGCCCTTCACCGGTGCACGGGCGGGATGTTCGATCCGACGGTTCAGCTGCTTTGGCGGCTGTATGCCGAGCGGTATGCGGCGGGATCGGTTCCGACCGAGGCGGAGATCACCAACCGTCTGGTGGTGACCGGCTGGCATCGGATCGCGTTCTCCGACACCGAGGTGTCCATCGCGCCGGGCGGCGGAGCCTTGACCTTGAATGGCGTGGCGCAGGGGTACATCGCCGATCGGGTCGCCATGATGCTGCGTCAGGAGGGCGTGACCGACGTTCTGGTCAACATGGGCGAAATCTCCGCCAACGGCTCCGGGCCCGACGGGGACGGCTGGCCGCTGGGGGTGGCGTCTGCGGATCGTGGAGCTGCGGATCGTGGGGCTGCGGATCGTGGGACAGTCCGGTGGTACCGCCTCCGCAACGCGGCACTGGCCACGTCGATGCCGCAGGGAACCGTCTTCGATGCACAGGGGCGGGTCGGGCACATTCTGAACCCGACAACCGGTCGCCCGGGCGGTGTGTGGTCGCAGGTTACCGTGGTTGCACCGAGCGCGGCGCTGGCGGATGGCCTTTCCACGGCGTTTTGACTGATGCCGGAGAAGGCGATCGCGGCCGCTGCCCAAGGCGTGTCCGTCTACACCGAGCCACTGGCCGGAAGGACCGCCGGTTAGAAGAGCCACGGTTCGGGCAGGCCGACCTTCCTGGGAGCGTAGATCATCCGTCCAACTTGACGTCGATCCGGGCCCGTCCTTTGAGGCGTTTGCGCGGAACCGGTCCCGGCGCGGTATCGCTTGGTGCGTCTGCAAACTGTCCGGTGGCGGCATGCCACCACCGCCGCCCCTGCGCCGTCGCGGTCTCAACCGGTCGGAAAACCAGCGCATCGCGGTACGCGTTGTGGGCACACATGGAGACCGGACCGGCGGCGGTTGCGACCATGAAGACACAACTCTCGCATCGCCCCCGATCCAGCCGGGCCGCATCCATGAAGTCGTGGATGACCACGGCGGTGCGGTGGATCCGGCCCCGGCTGTGGATGAGGCCGGGGGCAAGCCGCGCCAAGAGGCGCAGCCCCAACCAGGCTGTCCGACAGGTCAGCAGCGGGTCTCGCCAAGCGATCGTCCGGGCGGCTGCCGGTCGATCCAGGTGCTGGCCCTTCGCCCGGTAGTGCCGGGACAGGGCGGCGATACCGGCCCAGATCACGCGCCGGGCGAAGCCAGTCGAAACGGACCGGTCACCGGCGTGGAACAGCGTCGCATACTTCGTGCACGCGCGATGGCCGATCTGGCTTGTTCCGAAATCGAGCTCGGTGCCCATGCCGGTCGACAGATCCGACATCACCCGCTCGACGGTGACGGTGGGGTCGGCGGCCTGGTGGGTTCCACGGCCGGTATCGATCTGCATCTGGAACGACACCAGAGCGAGTTCCGGCGCGCGGCTGCGAAAGAACCGGGCAACCTCGGTGATCTGGTCCACGTTGCCGTCGAACACGGTGGTGTTGAACATCACGCGCAGGCCGAGGCCACGGGCCCGTGCCAGGTACTCCGAGCGAACCGCGTTGAGTGCGTGTTCGCTGGCATAGCGCTTCCGCTCTTGGGTCAGGTCGACATGAAAGGCGACGTCGTCCAGCCCGGCCTGCCCCAGGTGCTCAAGCAGGGACCGCGTCGCGCGAATGCCGTTGGTCATCAGGCAGGAGCGCAGACCCACCTTTCGGATATGGCGGCAGATCGCCTGCAGATCATCGGCCGACCGCAGGGTCGGATCGCCACCCGTGATCTGCACCGTGGTGCTTGGGCCGTAGTGAGCGGCGATCCGGTCGATCCGCTCAAGCAGCAGGGGCAGTGGAACGTCATGAGCTGCCTCGGCGTTCTCCGACAGATAGCAGAGCGAGCAGTCGAGGTTGCAGCGCTGGGTGATCTCCAGCGCGACGCAGGCGACCGGAAAGAAGCGCCCCGCCGTCTGCCCGGGGCCGTCCTGCTTCCAGATCTCGAGCGCGCGCCAGAGCGCGCCTCGGGAGTCGGCATCCGTCGCCCAGCGCTGGATCGCTGGTAGCGGTGCGGGAATCTGATCGGGCAAAGAACCGTCCGGCACGGTCGTCGAGTCCAAAGCGGATACGCCGACGTGTCATGTGGGAGCCGGCGGTCAGGGTTCGACGGATCTGAATACGGGTTCCCGGACTTGTGTTTTTTTGTGTGCGGGTCTGGAGGCGGTGGTCTCTGACGGAAGCAGGTGGACCGGAGGGCTCAAGGTCAGAACGGATTGGTGACGATGCCGCCTTCGACCCTCAGCGCCGCGCCGTTGGTCGCGCTGGCCGCCTTCGAGCACACGTAGCAGATCATGTTGGCGACCTCGTCGACGCTGGCGTAGCGCTGCAACAGGGAGGTCGGCCGGCGTTCGTCGAAGGTGCGTTTCTTGAGATCGTCGACGGTTGTGTTCTGGGCGGCGGCCCGGGCCACGAGCCGGTCGCCTGAAGCTTCAACCCAGGTCGGACCCGGCAGAACCGTGTTCACCGTGACGTCGGTCCCCCGGGTGGACTCCGCCGCTCCGCGGGCGATCGCCAACTGCGCACTCTTGGAGAAGCCATAGTGGACCATCTCCTTCGGGATCAGGATGCCGGACTCGCTGGACACGAACACCACTCGCCCCCAGCCCTTGGTGTCCAGCATGTCCTTCAGGTAGTGCCGGGTCAGGCGGACGCCGCTCATCACGTTGACGTCGAACATGGTCTGCCAGTCCGCGTCCTCGATCTCGAAGAACGGCTTGGGCTCGTAGATGCCCATGTTGTTGACCAGGACATCCACGCTCGGGAAAGCCCTGATCAGCGTTGCACAGCCCCCGTCGCTGCCGAGGTCTGCGACCTGGCCGTGCAGCACCGCAGATGGAGTTTGCGCCTGGATCGCCTCGATCGCGGCCACCACCGGCGCTTCGCTGCGGCCATTGACGATGACCTCAGCCCCCATGGTCGCGAGGCCCTTGGCCGTCGCCAGCCCGATGCCGCGGGTCGAACCGGTGACCAGCGCGGTCTTGCCGGAGAGATCCAGATCCAGGGTCATGCCGCAGCCTCGTCAATGGAGATGACGGGCCACGGTATCAGCGGGTAGCCGGTCGGTCACCTGACCGGTTGATTGGCGCGCTTGCGGTCCTCAGAACCACTCATCGGCATGGGCAGTGGCGATGGTCTGAATGGCCGGCGCACCCAGCTGATCGTCGATGACGGCGAAGTCCCGGATCTCCCCGTCGAAGGCGTGGGAGGGTCGCCCGATCTCGCCGCTCGGGCTGGCCCAACCGTTGGCGCCGATCAGCAGCACCTCCTGGTTTGGTGTCCAGTCCTGGGTGAACCCGGCTTCGGCATCGACCAGGGCGCCATCAAGGTACAGCTCGGTGCCCGCGTCGCCGAACGTGACGGCCACGTGGTGGTCAGTGCCGACGCCGACGGCGCCTTCCGCCTTCAGATAGACGGATCGGTCTTCCGACTGGAAGCGGACCTTCAGATCGCCATCCTCCTCCACGAAGGCCGTCATATGCCCGCCGTCGACATAGCCTTTGGCATCCTTGGAGAACAGGGCGTCGCGGCCGGTGATGCTGTCGGCGGTGAAGGAGAACGAGATGGTGCCTTCGGACAGGGCGAGATCGGGGGTGTGCGCGAAGGCGAGGGCATCGTCCCTGGATCCGCCGAAGGCCACCGCCCCGTCGACGCCGTACACGATGCTGGCGCCGCCGAGGGCGTCGGCCCCGGCCAGGCTGCCGCCGCTGACCGGCGGCGCGATGGGTCCGGTGTCTGGTGAGACGGTTGTGGGGGTGAGGGCCTCATCGAGGCCGTCGAGGGTGCGCACGATGCCGTAGGCCGGCTTGGCGGAATGGGTGATGTCGGCCTCGGTGACGAGGTCGCCGTAGACGGTGATGTCGCCGAGCAGGTCGTCATTGTGGGCCCCGCCGCCCTTGCCCTGGTCGGAGTACAGGCTGATCAGGGAATGGTCGACGATGCCGTCGCCGTTGGCGTCGCCATGGGTGATCGAGGCGATCTCGGTGGTATGGCCCTCGATGACGATGCGGTCGCCCTCGGCGCGGTTGAAGTCGAGGATGACGTCGTGACCGATCTCGTCGACCCAGTGGTCGTGGATGTTGTCGTTCTCGCCGGCGACCCCGTGCCAGCGGATGGTGCCGTCGTCGCGGGTGTGCTCCTCGATGAAGCGCGCCTTGGCGTTGATCAGGGTCTGGAAATAGGCGGTGTCGGCACCGGCCCCGCCGATCAGCAGGTCGTCGGCCGGGATCGGCTGGTCGGGATAGAGCTTGCCGGTGGCGGGGTCGAGCTCGCCATAGGGGTCGCCTTCGTCGCGGTTGGGATCGTAGGCGACGAAGGGCTCGCGACCGTCGGCGCGAGATCAGCAGATCGTCACCGTCGCCGCCGACGAGGGTGTCCTCGCCATGGCCGCCGTCGAGCACGTCGTTGCCGCCGCCGCCGGACAGGCTGTCAGTGCCGTAGCCGCCCTGCAGGATGTCGCTAGCCCCGCCACCGACCAGGGCATCGTTGCCGTCGGTGCCAAGCGCGGTAGCCACCCCGGCGGGCAGGCTGCCGTCATGACCGATGCCGTAGTCGGAGGCCAGCTGCTTGGCGGTGTCGGTGGCGGAGTGAAGCTGGGTGAAGGCCGGAACCAGGGCCTCGACGTAGGCGGCGAGTTCGGCCTCCGCCTGTAGGGCCGGATCGGCGTAGCCGGCCAGTGTGGCCATCGCCTCGGGCGCCAGCGCGCTGTCGAACACCATGACGTCCTCGATGGTGCCGTCGAAGAAGTCGCGGGCATTCTGTTCGTCGGTGCTGCGATGAGTGCCGGCGGCACCGATCAGCAGGTCGCGCTGGTTGGCTTCCAGGCCCTGCTTGAACTCGGGCTCGGCGGCGACCAGGGTGCCGTCGAGATAGACCTTGAGGCCGTCACCGCCGAACGAGACGGCGAGGTGGTGGGTCTCGCCGGCACCGACATAGGTGTCCTTGACGTAGAGGGTCTCGGACGCGTCGTCGGACTGCTGGCGGACGACGATCTTGCCGTTCTTGATCCAGGCGGTGAGGTGACCGCCGTCCTCATAGCCGCGGCCGTCCTTGGAGAACAGGCCGCGCTTGCCGGAGACGTCGTCGGCGGTGAAGGTCAGCGCGATGGTGCCCTCGTTCAGCGCCAGAGCCGCCGAATGGTCAACCTGAACGGCATCGCCCTTGGCCCCGGACAGCACCGTCGCCCCCGCCACCCCAAACACCGGCGTCTCGCCACCGGGAAGCGCAAGACCATTCGACATAACAGGCACTCCTCATCACTCTACGCAGTTCTCGAGACACGTCCCCGAAACAGGCTTGGAGCGTTAAGGAGCTGATTCTTCAGGTCAAAGTGGATTTAAGTCGCGAAATCGGGAGCAATTCGCTGGCGTTTCTGGACAATTCGAAGAGTACCGAAATATCGGGCCGGGCCGATCATTCCGGCCCTCGGTCGCACGCCACCGATACCCTTCGAATTCAGTCAGAGCGTCTAATGGCGGACGTCACGCCGCTTCGAGCAGCGTCGCGAGCTTTCTGAACCGCGGTTCGGCGCGCAGGGACGCGAAGTCCGGGTCCCGGCCGAGCAGAGGGCCATTGCGCCAGCCCGTTTCAGCGCATGCCTCCAGGCGGTCGATGGCGAGACCGACTTCTCCCGCGCGGGCCAGCATGCAGGCGAAGTAGTAGTCCATCGGCTCGGGATGGCGCACCAGGTCTTCCGCCACTTCCAGGGCCGCGTCGAGGTGTCCAAGTTCGACGAGAGCGCGGGCCTTGCCGCATCGCACGCGGAAGTCTTCCGGGTAGGCGAGTACATGGGTCTCGATCCGTGGGATCGCCAACGCGACGTTGCGCTTCATCGCCGCCCCGTCGTTCACACCGCCGCGCATCTTGGCAGCCAGGATCAGCGAGTGGAAATCGTCCGGCTGAAGGCGCGCCGCCTGCTCCATCATGACCGCTGACAGCGAGAAGTCGCCCCAGTTGAAGCTGGCATGGCCGAGCAGACGATGGGTTTCAGCGGCGTCGGGGCGCAGACGGATGGCTTTCTGAAAATGCGTCCGCGAAGCGTGGACCTTGCCGGCCTGGGCGAACGCGATCCCCCGAGCCGCTTGGGCCTCAGGCGAGTATCGGTTGATCCGGACCGCCCGTTCGCTCGCCCGGAGCGCTTCCGCGATGCCACTCTGTCCCTGGCCGAAATACAGATCGAGAACGGCCAGAGAACGCGCCAACCCGGCATGTGCGGTTGCGGAGTTCGGTTGCCGTCGGGTGAGGTGGGTGAATGCCCGCGCGGCATCCTCCAGGTTCCGGCGGCCGCCGCGTTCGAACCGCTGGGTTGCGGTCAGCAACAGAGCGTAGTCGTCCAGATCGTGCAGGATCGCGTCGCTCGCCGGCCCTGAGACATCCGGGCCTCGAACGATCGGCGTCACGGGCGCGACGACCGACCGCAGCGGCGCCGTCAGCCGGTACCCGTGTTTGTGGACCGTCTCGATGTAGCGCGGGGTTCGTGTGTCGTCGCCCACGGCCCTTCGCAGTTCCGCAATCGCGTGCGTCAGAACCTCTTCGCCGACGGTCACGTTCGGCCAAACGATATCCAACAGGACGGAACGGGACAGGATGCGGTCCGGTGCGGAGTCGAGCGCACGGAGAACGGCGATGGCCTTCGGCGAGACGCGCCGCTCTTCCACGCCGCGCGTCAACCGCCGCGTGTCGATATTGACCTGCCAGTCGCCCCACAGAACCGATTTCATGAAATCATTCTGTTTTCTTCAGGTTTCCGCGTCGCCGCGCTCGTACCTACAACGCTGTCGCGGTCGTTGGCGCGCCGAAAAAGGGAAAAAGGGTTCCCTCTCACGTAAGGGTGATCGGAATCCCCCGCCGTTGGCCGCACGGATCCGCCAGGCAAACGGAGTGCTTCCATGAAACTGACCATCGGTGACATCGCCCCGGATTTCTCCGCCGAAACGACGCACGGCCCGATCCGGTTCTATGACTGGCTCGGCACGTCCTGGTGCCTGCTGTTCTCACATCCAAAGGACTTCACACCGGTCTGCACGACGGAACTGGGGTATCTCGCCCGGATCAAACCCGAGTTCGACAAGCGGGACGTGAAAGTCATCGGGATCAGCGTGGACGCCATCGAAGACCATGTGGCCTGGTCTCGGGACATCGAGGACACCCAGGGCGTCGCACCGAACTACCCGCTGATCGGCGACCCCGATCTGAACATCGCCAAGCTGTACGGGATGCTGCCGTCGACGGCGGATGGCGGTGCAAAGGGCCGCACGGCCGCGGACAATCAGACGGTGCGGAACGTCTATGTCATCGCCCCCGATCGCACGATCAAGCTCGTGATCACCTATCCGATGAGTACCGGTCGCAATTTCGATGAGGTGCTTCGGGTGATCGACTCGCTTCAACTGACCGCGGCATTCCAGGTAGCGACACCCGTGAACTGGAAACAGGGCGAGGACGTCATCATCGTTCCCGCGCTGAATGACGAGGCGGCCAAAGCGAAATTTCCCGACGGATGGCGCGCGCCGAAACCGTATCTGCGGATCGTTCCGCAGCCGCGATCGGCGGCCTAGGCCGGCATTTCATTGTTCTTGCGGGGCCGTCGATCCGAAGGGGCGCGGTCCTGCGAGAGCCCGATATCGCGCAGTAGGGCGCGAGCCCGATTTCCACCAGAGGGTGTCTCACCATGATCTTCCGCCAGTTCTTTGACCCGGTCTCGTCTACCTACAGTTATCTGATCGCCCGTCGACATGGCGGCGAGGCCCTGATCATCGATCCGGTGCTGGAGCACGTGTCCGATTACCTGTCGGTCCTCGAGACGCTCGACCTGAAACTCGTCAAGGCCGTCGACACCCATTTGCATGCGGATCATGTGACGGCTCTCGGGGCGCTGAGCGATCGCACCGATTGTCTGACGGTCATGGGCGCGGAAACACCGGCGGAGTTGGTGGCCCTGCGGATCCGCGACGGTGAGCGCCTCAGCGTTGACGGGCTCGCGCTGACCGCGATGCACACGCCGGGGCACACACCGGATTCCTACAGTTTTCGGTTGGCGGACCGAGTGATCACCGGAGACACGCTGCTGATCGGCGGGACCGGTCGCACCGACTTCCAGGGCGGCGACCCTGTGGCTCAGTGCGAGTCCCTGTTCGGCCGGTTGCTGGCGCTGGACGATCGCACGATGGTGTTCCCGGGGCACGACTACAAGGGCCGCAGCTTCAGCACCATCGCCGAGGAGAAGGCCTGTAACCCCCGCCTGCGCGTGACGTCGGTCGCCCAGTATGTCGACATCATGAACGCCCTGGACCTGCCATCGCCCAAGCAGATGGATGTCGCGGTCCCGGCGAACCTGTGCCTCGGCCGATCGGTCGTCGCCGGAGCGGCGTCGTGAAGCTGTGCTACATGGCGCAATCGCCCTGCGCCCGGAAGGCGCTGGTGTGCGCGGCGGAAATGGGGATCGCCGATCAGCTGACCGTGGTCGAGGTCGAGACGTCACCGATCCATCCGTCGCCCTGGCCGACCGAGTGGAACCCCCACGCAAACGTGCCGGTCCTGGTCTGCGACGATGGCCTCACGCTGTACGACGCCGACGTTATCTGCAGCTATCTGGCGGACCTGTCGGGTGATCGCACGGTCCTGCCGCGCGCCCGTGGTGCCCGGTGGCGCGCCCTCGGCCTGAACGCCCTCGCCGCCGGGATCGCCGATGCCGCCATCGCCATCCGCCAGGAAGAGACGCGACCGATGATGCTCTATTGGCGGGACTGGGTGCTGGCGCAGTCGGCGAAGATGGTGCGCGCCTTCGACGTCCTGGAGCGCGATGACGCCTTCTTCGACGAGCCGTTGTCGATTGGCCAGATCGCCGTTGCCACCAGTCTTGAGTGGTGTGACTACCGGCAGATCACGCCGGATTTCCGTGAGGGTCGTTCGCGTCTGGCAGCGTGGTTCGCGGCCTTCCGAGCACGGCCGTCCATGCGTCGGCTGCCGCCGGAACGGCTGTCGGGAGCGAGACCGGTGCTGGCGGAACCGGCCTGAGCCGGTCGCGCCTCAGCTGTCGCTGACCGGCACCGGAGCGCGCGCACCGCCGCGCGAGACCAGGACGATCCCCAGCGCGATCAGGCCGGCACCCAGCCACAAGCCTTCCGGCGGGCTCTCTCCCAGGAGGAACACGGCGACGGGTACGCCGACGATGGCTCCGACCGAGCCAAGCAGGCTGAGCAGAACCGGCCCGCCCGCTTTCTGCAGGACGAAGAGCACCAGGAACTGGGCGGTGAAGACTCCGGCTTGAATTGCGATCAGGCCGAGCGGCCAGGGCCGGTCAATCGGAACGGACAAGGAGAACCCGGGCAGCAGACCGGTGAACAGCAGCATGACGGTCGCCGCGACCATCATGCCGAGAGCCAGGGCCTCGGCCGTCAGGCCCACCGGCCAGCGGCGGGTGCGATAGAGATTGCCGATCGCCAGGAGAACCGGCCCCATAAGCGTCAGGGCCACCCAGAAAACAGATGCGTCGGGTGCCGCCAGTTTCTCTGCGGCCAGAACCCCGGCGCCGGTGAGGGCCGCGAGCACGCCGGCGGCGCGGATCGCCTGAAACCGCTCCATGCCCAGCGCCAGTGCCCCGGCATAGGTGAGAAGGGGTGGGAGGGTGATCGTCAGCACGACGAACCCGACGCCCACATGTTCGACGGCCGAGAAGAAAATCAGGGTGGAGCCGGCGACCGTCACAAAGGCGGAGACCGTGAAGTACTCGAAGGTTCGTCGGTTGAGAGGCGGCAGCAACCCGCGGGCACCCGCAATGGCGAGCAGGACGCCCGCGGCACCGGCGATGGACCACGCCAGATAGGAGAGCGGTGTCAGGCCGAGATTGCCGGCGACCTTTGCAAGATTGGTCGACAGGCCGAGGCAGCTTCCGGTGACGGCGAGGCTGACCAGGGCGACCGGGAGATTGCGCGTTTGCGGGTGGGGCATGACGACCTTGCGCGGACGTGAGGGCAGAGGCTGCGGCGCCGAGAGAGCGTGACACCGCACACATGGGAGTATATATTTCGATGTCAAATAATTTGATATCGAAATATTAAAGAGGCCTGGAATCCTATGCAGGGAGCCGAACTCGACTCCATTCTTCGGCAATGGGCCCGCGAGCGTCCGGATCTCGATACCGCCTGCATGGCGGTCTGTGGGGCGATCTGGCGCGCCGGCCGGCGGCTGAGCGACGGGCTAAAGGTGAACCTCGAGCGCTATGGTCTGGACTTCGCAGCCCTGGATGTCCTGCTGACCCTGAGACGCCAGGGCCCGGACCGCGCCCTGTCTCCTTCGGAAATGGCGGCGGAGATGATGCTCTCCAATTCGGCCATGACGGCGCGCCTCGATCGCCTCGAGAAGCAGGGTCTGATCGAGCGCCGTCGCGACGATCGGGATCGCCGGAGCCAAAGGATCTCGCTGACGCATGCCGGTTTCGGCCTGGCGGACGAAGTCGTCGTCGGTCACGTGGCGGCGGAGGATGCGATGCTGGCCCGCTTGACGCGGGTTGAGCGCGGACAGCTTTCGGAGCTGTTGGCGAAGGTCGCCGCCGTGGAGTGATGCTCCGCCAGGCGCCATCCTGCGGGATGGCGGCCGGCGGGCTGAGGCGAGGGGCGTGAGGGCCTCACCGACTCAAGCAGATGGCGGGACGAAGGCCGGGGCGACGATCAATGTCGACGCCGCCGGATCGGTCAGTTTCAGACGGGCCTCTTTCAAGGGCTGATACTCGGTATCGGCGTACCAGTTCTGCTGCGCTTCGGCGGAAGGGAATCTCAGAACCACGGTCAGGTTCCTGTCGTAGTCACCTTCCAGGACGGAAACCGACGGTGTCCCTGCCAGAACCTCGACGCCGTGGCGCTGATTGATGGGTTGCAGCGGCGCCGCATAACGCTCGAAGAACCCTTCCATGTCGGTGACGCGGAGCTGGGCAAGCAGATAGACGGGGGCGGTCTCGGACATCGATGTCTCTCCAAAACTGAACGGTCTCAGGGCCGCTGGACCAGCGGCCTCTGTGGATCTTGGGTTTGCTTCTCCGCTTGTCATTCGGCTCTTGGTCAAACATTGTTTGCACCAGTGCAAATAGAGGGCGGCCGGAAATGAACTGGCAGGACCTGCAGATTCTCCTGATGTTCCAGCGACACGAGACCCTCGCCAAATCAGCGGCGGCGCTCGGTGTGGACCTCAGCACTGTATCCCGGCGCTTGCGGGCTCTCGAGGCGGATCTCGCCGCCCCGTTACTGGAAAACGTTGGCGGCAAGCTCGCCCTGACCGCGCTTGGCGAGGAGGCGGCGCGGGCCGCGGAAGCGATGGATTCGGAATCCAATGCCCTGCGCCGGCTGCTGCAAGGCCGCGAGGCGGTCCTTTCCGGCACTCTGCGGGTTGCTCTCCTGGACGTGTTCGTGCGGTTCCACGCCGATCTGCTGGAATCCTTCGGAGCGGCCTTTCCGGACGTCCAGCTCGAGCTCTACTCCGCCACGCCGCGCGCCCACAACCTGACCCGCCGTGAAGCGGATGTGGCGGTGCGGGCGTCGCGTCAGCCTGACGAGACGCTGGTCGGTCGCAAGGCCCTGCGCATTGAGTATGCGGTCTATGCCGCTCGCCCCCTGGTCGAGCGCTGCGGACGCGGGTGGTCGGCGCTTCCCTGGGTGGGCTACGACGCGACGGCGAACGCCACCGTGACGGATGCCTGGATGCGCCGTCACGACCTCGTTGACGGCGTCCGTGCGCGTGTCGATACGCCGGCGGCCCTGTTCCACGCGGTGGAGGCCGGAGTCGGAGCGGCCCCGCTCGCAGTTCCGTATGCCCGGCGCTGCCCGGACCTGGTGGAGCTCAGCGACCCGCTGCCCGGGTTCGGTACGGACCTGTGGCTTCTGACCCATCGGGATCTGCGCCGCAATGGCCGCGTCCGGGCCTTTCTCGACCACATGTATGCCGGTTTGGCAGAATGGCGGCGGGCGGCGAACGAACCGTCCCGATCCGGGCTGTAGCCGGTCGACGGACAGCGGCGTGACCAGGGTACCAAGGGGAGGAGATCGATGACGCGACTGGATGGACGCACGGCGCTGATATCGGGCGCCGCCAAGGGGATCGGCGCGCAGACGGCCCGCCGCCTGGCGGAGGCCGGGGCAAAGGTCTTCATCGGCGACCTACTGGAGCAACAGGGGCGTGACGTCGCCACTGAAATCGAAGATACGGGCGGAAGCGCCGCATTCGTGCGGCTGGACGTGGCCGACCCGGCGAGTTGGGAGGCTGCCGTTGCCGCGGCCGTCGAGCGGATCGGACGCCTTGATGTCCTGGTGAACAATGCCGGTGTCTTCATCGGCCGGACCATCGAGGAAGTCTCTTTTGAAGCTTGGCAGCAACTGGTCGACGTCAACCTGACCGGGACGTTTCTCGGAACCCGACACGCCGCGGCGGCGCTGCGCGAGGCCGGCAAGTGGACGCCGCATGGCAGCGCGATCGTCAATCTCTCCTCGATCGCCGGTCTGGTCGGCTCGCAGGTCGACCCGCTCTATTCCATGACCAAGGGTGGCGTGACGACCTTTACCAAATCGATGGCCCTGTATTTCGGCCGGCGCGGGGATCGCATCCGGGTGAATCAGGTCCATCCGGGTGTGATTGAAACGGACATGGGCGAGCAGACCTATGCCGCCCGGGCGGCCGCCATGGGGACCAACGATATCGAGCAGGCCAAGGGCGTGTCGCTCTCAATCCATCCGATCGGCCGCCATGGGACGCCCGACGATATCGCCAAGACCATCGTGTTCCTGGCCTCCGACGACGCCGGGTTCATGACCGGTTCGAGCCTTGTGGTCGATGGCGGGCTGACCGCCCAGTGACTCCAGTTCCGCCGGGCCGGCCTACCCGGTCGGCTGTTCCGACAGGATCAGATCCCGCAGGGACAGGGCTGCGGTGTCGGCATCGATCAGGGATGGCGCCGCGGCTGCGAGCCGGGCTCCGAGATCCCGGGCCAGGTCTTTGTCCTGCGCGATCGACAGCGCCTTGGTGACATAGGCGTCGACGCTGTCGACAATCAGGTCCGCTTCGAGGCCCATGGCGTGGAGTGGGGCCATCGCGACCCGGCCGCGCATCATCTCGGTGGGTAGTGCGACGACGGGGCGTGCCAACGCCAGACTCTGCATGGTCGTATTGCCGCCGCTGAAATGGGTGGTGTCGAGGACAACGTCCGCCGCCTTCATCAGGCCCAGGTATTGAGGCAGCGGGAGCCGGGGCAGGATGCGCAGTCGCTCAAGGACAGTCGGGCGGTCGGCATTGGCGCGACGGATACGCTCAAGCAGCGGGGTTCGCATGTCGCGGAAATCCCCTGGGGCGTCGAACAACGCCAGGGTTCCGGTCGGATCGCGTGCGAGCACATCGCCGATCACCCGGTCGAACTCCGGATGGATCTTGAACGGCATCTGACCGCAGAGGTAGAGCGCGCCCTCTGTCGTCAGGCCGAGAGAGGTCGGGTCGACAGGGTCGTAGGCGATCCGCGCCTCGGCATAGGCGATGGCCAGCCCGTCGACCCGGTGGGGTGTCTCCGAGTAGTGGTCGGCGTAGTTCGCCGGTTCCATCCAGTCGGAGGTGAAGAACACATCGACGGTGTCGATGCCGGTCGTCACCGGGTGGCCGGGCAGGACGATCTGCAGCGGAGCCAGCCGCGCAAAGGCGAGGAAGTAGCTCATGGGCGTCATGCCGATATCGGCGAAGATCAACACGTCCAGGGCCAGATCGCTCAGTTTCGATCGCACGGCTTCCAGGTTCGGCGGGACCGTGATGACCCGGTCAACGTGATCGGCGATCGCGCGGCGGATATCGTCCGGTAGATCGCCGATCTGGACGACGATCACCTCGACATCCCGCCGGTCCAGGTGGCGCAGATGTCCTTCGGTCATGTTGTAGACGGAATGGCTTCGAAAGAACTCCGAGACGAAGGCGACTCGACGGCGTCCGTTTCGGTGGCTGCCGATATGGGGCGCGGTATAGGAAAGGCTTGGACAGACCCGGCGATAGAACCGGCCCAGGTCGACCAGAAGATCCCGGTCGTTCACGCCGTGATAGGCGAGCGAGAACGGCACGGTTCCGACCTCGTGGATCGGATCGTTGATCGGTTCAAATCCATCCTGATCGACCAGCCCTCTGATCCGGTCGCGGATCTCTGTGATCTCATCGGCCGAATTCACGATGTGCGGCAGCAGGGTCGCCGCCCGTGCCGCGAGGCCGGCGTCGCGTGGACGCAGGACCATGGCGCTGGCGATCGCCTCTCGGGCGTCCCGAACGCGTGACAAACGGTGGTAGAGAATGGCCGACGTCACATGGGTCACGGGGTTCGCCGGTGCGGCCACCCGCGCGCGGATCGCGGGCACGAGCGCATCCTGAGCGCGATCTTGGGAACGCAGCATTTCGGCCAGAACGAGATAGCCTTCACCGTCTCCCGGGTCGAGAACGGCAGCCTGCATCGCGAGCGTGCGGGCCGTGCCTTGCCTGTCTGCCTCCAGCATCCGGGTCGCAGACAACGCGCGGTAGGCGGCCTCCGCCGGTGCGAGGATGAGGGCACGGTGCAGGTGCTGAAGTCGGGCTCGCTCAGGGTCGGAGTCGGGATCCTTTCGCGCACCGAGAACCGCGTAGCCGCGCGCCGTGTCGGGCTCGGCGACCAAGGAGGTCCGGACACGTCTTGCGGAATCCCGGCCTCCGGTGGCAGCGACACCGCCGATCTGGCGAGCGTGAGGTCGAAGGGTGTCGTGCAGAGCGCCCAGCGATGACGAAGTCCTGCGCCCGAGAGGTGACCGATGGCGAGCTCGACGCTACCGAGAAGACGCAGGATATCCGGCGTGGCCGGCATGGCGACCATGAGCGCCCGCAGGTCGGGTTCGGCATCGGCGAGCCGACCTGCCGCCAGCGCCGCCTTGACGCGAGCCGCGTGGGCGCCGATCACCGGCTTTCCCCCAGCCGGCGGCCGACGGGTCGAGCATCTGGAAAGCGGCGATGGGTCATGCGTTCGGAGCGTGCCCTAGGAAACTGGTGCGCGGTCCGAGTCTACCGACCGGCGCGGGGCGGGGCGAGGCCAAACCCAACGGCTGCGGGCAGTGGCCGGGGATGATCGACACGCCGGGCGCCGGACCCGATAATTCCGCCATTGCCGGCCGACCGAGGGCACATTATGCCGACAGCGAAGCTCGATTCACCGATCTCGGCGGATATTGGGATCGGCGGGTTCTTCGGTCTCGAACGTGCTCCCGATGCGCCGAGGACCGATGGCGGCGCTCTGGCAACCTGGTCACGCGGCGAAGACGGGTGGATCGGTTTCCACAACGCCCGCAGCGCCTTTGCGCACCTGCTGCGCAGCCTGCGCCCGGGATCCGTCTGGTTACCGCGATACCTGTGCGCAGATATGCGGGACGCGGTGACCGCGGTCCCCGGTCTTCGCCTGCGTGTCTACGACGTCGATCCGGCACTGCGTTTGGCCGACGCAAATCTGGCGCAGGACCTTGGGGCAGGGGATCTGGTTGTGGCCGTCGGGTATTTCGGCGCGCCGGTCTGTTCTGCGCTGAGCGAGTTGGCGGCGCAGCGGGCGGATGTGACCTGGGTTGAGGATCGCGCCCAGACCCTGGTTCTCGACGACAAGGCGGCACTGCCCGAGGCCTGGCGGCTGTACAGCCTGCGCAAAATCCTCGGGGTTGCGGATGGTGGGCTTCTGTTCGGACCGGTCGCAGGCCTTGATGTGGTGGCCTGGCGCGATCCGCCCGCCAGCCATGGGGACGCGGCGAGAGCGCGGTCGGCAGCGGCCACGCGCGATGATCTGGTGGCCGCGTACCGCCGGTATCAGGAAATCGAAGCGGCCCATCAGCCCGGATCGGAGGCCATGAGCGTCGACACCCGCCAGCGGCTTCAGTCGTTCGATGTCGATGCCTTGGCCGAGCGACGGCGGCTGAACTTCTCGGTCCTGGACCAACGGTTGCAGGATGTCGCCGCACCGCTCGCCGAGCGGCTGCGGGGAGTCCGGGCCCCGTTCGGTTATCCTGTTTCAGTGCCCGACAAGCGCGACCAGGTCGCGCAGCGGTTGGCGGCGGATGGCTGCTTCTGCGCCGTGCACTGGCGGGCCCTGGTCGAGGATGATCCCCCCGCCACGGCGTCGCGTGAGCTCTCCCGGACCATGCTGACACTGCCGGTTGACCACCGCTATGACGGGCCGGCGATGGAACACCTTGCCGACTGTGTCCTGCGGGCGCTTCCGTGAGCGGGCCCTACGGCCGGCTGCGCTATCTCGAAAGCCTGTGCGGCCCGGATGAGCGTGTCCTGCCCCTATGGGGCGGGGGTGTGCTTATCAGGCCGGTGCCTGGTACGGAGCTGGTCGATGCGGCAACGGCTTATCCGATGGGAGGGTTCTCCCCAGCGGCCGACATCGACACCGGGATGGCCGCGCTCAGGGATGCGGGCGCAATCACGCTGACGGCGATCGTCGATCCGCTGAACGCCATCGATCCCGAAGTGCTGAGGCCTTTCGAGACCGTCCGCCGTCGGTTGAAGACCCACTACGTGATCGACTTCGAAGCCGGACCCTTCGCGCCGACCAAGCATCACCGCTACGAGGTGGCCCGGGTATCGCTGCACGCGTGGATGTCCCGATGGAACGAACTCTACGCCGCGCTGGGTGACCGGCACGGTATCGGCGCCGCGTCGCGCCTGGGGGGCCGGCATTTCGAAGCGCTGGCCGATGATCCGCAGGCGGTGGTTCTCGCCGCTGAGGTCGGTGGGACTGTCGAGGCGATGTCGATCTGGTTGTCGGACGGCGAGGTGGCACACAACCACCTTGGCGCGTCGAGCCCGGCCGGATACGCCGCCTCGTGTTCCTATGCCCAGTACGCGGCCGCCATCGAAGGCTTCGAGGACCATCGCTGTCTGGACCTTGGCGGCATGCCGGGGCTCGAGGACGATCCGGAGCACGGCCTTGCCCGGTTCAAACGCGGCTTCGCGAACGCGGAACGCGCGACCTGGCTTTCAGGCTTTGTGCTCGACACGGTGAGCTACCAACAGGCCTGCGCCACGACGGGGATCGATACCGATGGTGGCGCGGCCAGGAGCAGCTTTTTCCCGGCTTATCGCGCGCCGTCCTGATTGCTGAGGTAGCGGTCCCGGGTCAGGGTCATGGTGTGCACGGGCGTCGGTCCCGTGGATTTCTCGGCGGTCACGCTTGGATCGGTGAGCCTTTCGAAACCAGCGGCCGCGTAAATCCGGCGCGCGGCACCGTTGCTGTCCAGCACCTGCAGGCGGACGACGTCCGCCTGCAGCTCGTTGAAGGCGATGGACAAGGCCGCCGCCAGCGCCTGTCGGCCCCATCCGTGACCGCGGTCGCGCGCGTCGCCGATGAAGATGTGGAACTCCAGCACGCCGGGATCATCCTCAGCGGCCAGCAGATAGACGTTGCCGATGTGTCGGTCGTCCGCCCCCGCGCACAGGGCGTAGCGGTGGTCCGGGCCGGCCTGCAGCTAGTGGGTCGCCATCCAGGCCCGCGCCTGATCGGGCGTCACATCGCGCTGCGACCCCACGAGGTGTTCGTAGAGTGCCGGGTCGCTCTGCCAGACGATGATGCGGTCGAAATCCGATTGCGCGAGGGGGCGCAGTCGAACGCTCATCCCGACTCCAGTACGACAAAGATCGACGCCGTCAGGTCCGGGTAGGTGAAGCCGAGCTGGTAGCAGCCTTCAAGGTAGGCGTCGCTCATCACCTCGCTGCCGAACAGGGCATCGAACTGGAAATTGGCGAACGGCTTGAAGAAGACCCCGCCGCGATGCGCGATATGAAGCCCCGCCTTACGGGCATCGTCTTCCAGGGTATCCAGCACATAGGTCCTGCGGTGGCCATGCTTGATGTCGCCCGGCGTCATCGCGGTGCAATGGTCGATCAGGCCCATGTGGACGGCGATCCGACGAGAGGCGGCATGGCCGTTCGGGACCACGATGAATGCGCGACCGCCCGGCGACAGCAGTCTGCCGATGCTCTTCAGGGTCGCCACCGGGTCGACCACGTGCTCCAGCACATGGACCAGGAAGACGGCGTCATAGCGCTGGTCGGTTTCGAAATCCTCAAACAGGGTGTGATGAAACCGGCCCGGGTTCTTCATCCGCGCCCGGGTGAACGCGAGGAACCGCTCGGCCGCATCAACGACATCGACCTCGCCGAAAGGTTCTTCTAGCAGAACCGTGAGATCGCCCTTGTAACAGCCCATCTGCAAACAGGCGCCGGTCGTCGGCATCCAGGGGTCCATGGCGCGCATCATCCAGCCGCGCATGCGGGTGTCGAATTCCGACTCGTCGTAGTCCTCGACGAGATCGTTCACATAGGCGAACTCAATCTCGCGGGCGTCGGTGCTCATGGTCGGGCCTCAGCGGTCTTCGCGGTAGAAACGGTGCTCGGGTGGATTGTACCAGTCGTCGAGGGATTCCGGGACGCGGGCGTACCAGCCAAGGGGCCGCTTCAGGACCTCGTTCGCCGCGGCCACCCGGTCCGTGCCGAGCTGTTTGACGTGGTCGATCTGCGGTTTGAAGTACGGCGGCGTGAAGGTCAACGTCAGCGCGCGGCGCTGCTGATCCGACCGGTTGGCGCCGGCGGCGTGCAGAAGGCGCGAATCGAACAGCAGGACGCTGCCGGTCGGTGCCGTCAGCAGGGCGGTTTTCCGTTCCGCTTCATTGCGGTCCTCGACGCGGTGTGAACCGATGTCGAGCAGGGTGCCGCCGTTGGCTTCGGTAAACGGGTCCAGCGTGACCAGCATGTTCAGCATGAGACGGATGTCGTCCGTCGGCGCGAACTCCCGGAGGTCGCGATGCCAGCGGTGAAGATAGGCCCCGCCCGTGGCCGACCTGTTCAGAAGGCCGCCGAACGAATTCAGGATGAAACTGCCGCCCAGGAAGTCTGAAACGATATCGCCCGCGGGTAGGGCTTCGACGAAGGCCGGGAAGGCCGCGTGGGCCGGCAGCACGTGATGGGCAATGCCGGCATCGGACGTTGCCAATCCCTTGCGTTCCATGACCGTGGCGGACTCGGCGACCGCGGCCTCCAGCCCGTCGCGGAGATCGTTGACGACGGCCGGTGTCAGGACGTTGGGGAAAACAACGGCGCCGTCTGCCGCCAAGGCCTCTAGGGCGGCGTGCGGGTCGTCCATCAGCGCTGTCCTGATGGAGGGCGACACGGCGCTACTCGCCGGCCTCGGCCAGCGGTTCCGGCGGAACGGACCGGGCGGGGGCGAGCACGAAGCCCTGGTATCCGTTGGCGGCGACCCGGTCGCAGGTCTCGCGATAGACGGTCATGCCGCCGGCATAGGGCATGAACACCCGCGGTTTACCGGGCACGTTGGCGCCCAGATACCAAGAGTGCCCGGCCTGCGGCAGCAGGGTCGCGTCGGCGGCCCGGTTCACTTCCGCGACCCAGCCTTCGGCGGCTTCCTCGCTGGCCTCGATATGGGCGATGCCGTGTTGTTCGAGATGATCGATACAGTCGGTGATCCACTCCACGTGCTGCTCGATCGCGACCGGCATGTTGCACAGGACCGACGGACTGCCGGGGCCGGTCACAGTGAACAGGTTCGGAAAGCCGGCAATCTGCAGCCCGAGATAGGTTCGAGGTCCGGCTGCCCACACATCGCTCAGGGCGCGGCCGCCGCGGCCGACGAGGTTCAACCGCAACAGCGGGCCGGTCATCGCATCGAAGCCGGTGGCGAACACGATGATGTCGAGGTCGTGCTCCCGATCCGAAGCGCGGATACCACGCTCGGTGATGCACTCAATCGGCGTCTTGCGGAGATTGACCAGCGAGACGTTGTCACGGTTGTAGGCTTCGAAATAGTGCGTATCGATCGGCGGGCGTTTGGTCGCGAAGGGATGGTCGATATCGGCGAGGGTTTCGGCGGTCTCGGGGCTCGAAACGATTGACCGGATCTTCGATTTGATGAAATCGGTCGCCGTGTCGTTCGCGGCCCTGTCAAACAGGAGGTCCCAGAAAGTCCCCCGGAACCGCAGGCCGCCCTTGGCCCAGGCCTCCTCGTACAGCCGCGCCCGTTCCTCCGCCGTCACGCCCAGCGCCGATGTCTCGGAGATCCGAAACGGATGCCCGTTCGGCGTCGTGTGCATGACCTCGCGGATCTCGTCGTGGTTTTCCCGGACATAGGTCTTGAAGGAGTCCGACAGCGGACCGTTGTGAGCCGGGATGCTGAAATTGGCGGTTCGTTGAAAGACGGTCAGATGCTCGGCGGTTTCCGCGATCACCGGCACCGCCTGAATACCGGTGGAGCCGATCCCGATCTGGCCGACCCGCTTGCCGCGGAAGTCGACGCCGTCATGCGGCCATTGGCCGGTGTGGTACCAGGACCCGGCGAAGCGTTCGAGGCCAGGGATGTCGGGAATGTTCGCCGAAGACAGACACCCGACCGCGGTGATCAGGTAGCGCGCGGTGATCCGGTCACCGCCCTGCGTATCGACATGCCAGAGGTTGTTCCGCTCGTCGTACTGCGCGCCCGAGACCCGGGTCTCGAACTGAATGTTGCGCTTGAGGTCGAACTTGTCGGCGACGAAGTTCAGGTACCGCATGATCTCCGCCTGGCTGGGATAGCGTTCCGACCACTGCCACTCCTCTAGCAGCTCCTTCGAGAAGTAGCTAGGAGTAGGAGTGACTCTCGGAGTCACACCGCGCGCCGGGGTACCGGTTCCAGTACCAGGTCCCGCTGACCCCGTCGGCGGCTTCGAGCACCCGGACCTTCAGGCCGAGCCGGTCACGCAGACAGAGCAGCTGGTACAGCCCGGAGAATCCCGCTCCGATGATAATCGCGTCGAATGTGTCACCCGGTGGTGTGGGGGCTGCTTTTCCATCCGGCATCGAGTCGTCGTTCCTATGCTCGCCGCGAAGCGTGGATCATAGGCCGTCGGCAGACCGTGCGGCCAGAGTGGATCGGTCCCATCAGATAGGGCGCAGGGGAAACGCGTCCTCGACTTCGGCGACAGTCGCCTTGAGGCGAAGAAGGCCGAGATCACGGTTGCGAAACAGTTCCCCCGGGTTCATGTCGCCGTAGTCGAAGTAGTCGGCGCCGCTCATCACCCCTCGGCGACCCTCGGCCAGCAACCGATCAAGCACCGGGCTGTGGTCCTTCGGCTCCGGCGGATCGTAGGTCCGGTTCGCCATGGCACGGCGCGTCATGTCGAGGCCGGTGAAATCGGCCTTCATAAGGGCGCCCATCGTGGCCATGCGGGCGGCCAGGCCGTATTTGATGGAGTCGTCGATGCCCTCGGCGGTTGCCCAGCCCTCGTCGAGCAGGCGGGTGATTTCGAGCGCCATGGCCGACTGCAGGCGGTTGGCGACGTATCCCGAGACGAACCGCTCGAACAGAACCGGCTTTTTCCCCATCTCGGCGGAGAGCGTCCGCATCGCCTCCATCAAAGACGGTTCGGTTTCTGGACCCGGCGCCAGATCCACCAGATCGATGATGTAGGGCGGCGTGTACCAATGGGTGATCAGGCACCGCGTTTGCCGCCGTTCGGGGATCAGCGGAAAGACGTCCAGATAGGACGTGTTGCTGGCGATGACCGCGTCGGCTTGCGCGTGGGTGTCCAGGTCAGCATAGACCTGGCGCTTGACCTCGACGTCCTCGACGACCGCTTCGACCACCAGGTCGGCATCGGCTACGGCGCGACGAAGGTCGGGTTGCACGGCGATCCGCTGCCGGATCGGATCGATATCGCGGCGATCGATGGCGCCACCGTCGGCGAGAGTCCCCAATGCCCCCTCGATCAGGCGAACTGCGGTGTCGAGCTGCTCGGCGCTGATGTCGTACAGGGCAACGCGGTGGCCACCGGCGGCGTGAACCAGTGCAAGGCCATGGCCCATCAGTCCTGCGCCGATGATGGCGACCCTGGCGTTCTTGTCCATCGGCGTATCTCCCCGAGATTGAACGGACCTGCACGGGGCAGCCTAGCCGGATTGCCGGCCGCGAAACCATCGCTGACCCGAAGCGGCACCGTTGCCCCTTTTGGACCGCGGCGCTTGTCTGCAAGACTGACGGAATTCCAAGGGGAGGAGCGTTCATGGCCGAGAAGACCGTCATCACCTGTGCGCTGACCGGCAGCGCCGACACCGCGAAGAGGAACCCCGCGGTTCCGGTCACACCGCAACAGATTGCGGCGTCGGCGATCGACTGCGAGAAGGCCGGGGCGGGTGCGGTGCACATCCATGTCCGCGATCCCGAAACCGGGTTGGCCTCGATGGATCCGGCCCTCTACCGCGAGACCGTCGCCCGCATCCGCGATTCCGGGTCGAACCTAGTCATCAATCTGACCACCGGTCCGGGCGGCTCGCTGATGCCGGGCGATGAGGATCCGGTCGCCTCCACCGGCGAGAGCAAGCTGGCGACCCCTGAGGTACGGATGCGCCATATCGAGGAGAACCTGCCCGATATCTGCACGCTGGACATCTCCACGATGAACTTCGGTGAGCGGGCCATGATCAATGTTCCCAAGCACCTTCGGGTCATGGCGGACAAGGCCAAGGCATTGGGCGTCAAACCGGAACTCGAGGTCTTTGATACCGGGCACGTGCTGCTGGCCAAGCAGCTGATCGCCGAGGGGCATCTGGAGGAACCGGCGCTCTTTCAGCTGTGTCTTGGGATTCCCTGGGGCTGCCCGGCCACCCCGGAGGGTATGGCCTACATGAAGAGCCTGCTGCCCGAGAACCGGCTGTGGTCGGCCTTCGGGATCTCGCGCCACGAGTTCCCGATGGTTGCCCAGGCCTACACCCTGGGCGGCCATACCCGGGTCGGCCTGGAGGACAACCTCTACATCGCCCGTGGTGAACTGGCGAAGTCGAATGCCCAGTTGGTGGAACGTGCTGTCTCTGTGATCGAAAGTGTCGGCGGATCGGTGGCGGACCCGGACGAAACGCGCACCGCGTTCGGTCTCGGCCGTAACGCGCCGGCGAGCGCCACCGCATGATCGGCCCGGCAAGCGCCTGGGGCCTGCAGACCGACCTGGCCGGCCGCCGGGTCCTGATCACCGGCGCGGCGTCCGGGATCGGCAAGGCCGCAGCGACACTGTTTGCCGATTGCGGGGCGATCGTAGCGGTCAACCACCTGACCGGCGACGACCGCGGCCCGCAGACGGTCGATGCCATCAACGCCGCCGGCCGCCAGGCGATAGCCGCGCCCGGTGACGTCTCGGACCCCCAGGGCTGCGACACGATGGTCCGCAAGGCCATCGATTCCCTGGGGGGGCTCGACATTCTGATCAACAACGCCGGGACGCCGGGCGCCGTTGAACCGATCCCGTTCGATGACCTCGACGCCATGACCGAGGAGTTCTGGCAGCGCATCCTCTCAACGAACCTGATCGGGCCGTTCCGGTGCGTGAAGGCGGCGGTACCGGCCCTGCGGGACGGCGGCGGCGCGATCGTCAACACGGCGTCAATCGCAAGCTTCGGGGGCATCGGCAGTTCGCTCGCCTATGCGGGATCGAAGGCGGGGCTGATGAACCTGACCCGCAATCTGGCAAAGGCGCTGGCGCCGGAGATCCGGGTGAATGCGGTCGCGCCCGGTCTGGTGAACTCCCCCTGGACCCAGGCCTGGCCGGAAGAACGCAAGGCGGCGTCGATCGCGAATTCCGGCCTCGGCCGGATGGTTGAGCCCGAGGATATCGCGCGCACGATGTTGTTTTTGGCGGTCAACACCGCAATGACCGGTCAGACCGTGGTTGTCGACTGCGGCCGCCAGGTCGCATCCGGGCAATGATGTTCGCCGGACACGAACTGGGTCGTGCCGCCCGCAACCTCGCGGCCAACAACGTCGTCGGCGGCGAGGAGGTGCTCGTGGTCGCCAGTTCGGATCAGGCCGGCGAACTGGTCGACGCGCTCGTCTCGGCCTGCAGCGCGGCCGGTGCCGGTGCCGTGACGGCGGCCGTCATAGCGACGCCGATGGACATGCGTGATTATCGGCATCCGCCGGCCGTCATCGCCGCGGCGGAGCGGGCGGACCTGACCGTTGTCGCCACCAGCATCCGTTTTCCGCGCGCCTACGATGATCTCAGTCAGGCGCTGTTCGCCGCCGGCCGTCGTCAGGTGCTGATCAACAATGCCCCCCTGGCTGATTTCACGACCGGAGCGGCGCTGGCAGATCCGGGTGACTTGACGGAAACGACCCGCGCTCTGGCGCGCCGTGTCTCCCAGGCGCGGGAGGTTCGCGTCACGGCGGCTAACGGAACGGATCTCACCGTCCGGGTCTGCCGGCCCTGTCTTCCGCTCACGGGATACGCCGAGGCGGACACCGGCTTCGGATCGTTCCCCAGCGGCGAAGCGATGATGTCGCCGGAAGAAGGGACGGCTTCCGGCACCTTTGTGGCGGACGCGTTCGGCCAGGTCGTCTACCTGTCCGGAGCCGGTCCGCAACTCGGGCTGCTGGAAGACCCGATCCGTCTCGGCTTCGAAGACGGCCGGCTGGTCTCGATCGATGGCGGCCTCGCTGCCCGCCGGCTCTCGGCCGTTCTCGACGCGGCGGACGGCAATGCCCGAATGCTCGCGGAACTCGGCATCGGGACCAACCCGACAGCGCGGGCCATCGGTCACGTTGAGAACAAGTTCCGCACAGGAACGGCGCATATCGCGCTGGGTGACAATCATCTCATCGGATGGCGCGCCGCCGATGTGTATGGCGGGACCATTGTCAGCGATCGTCACATCGACCTGGTCAGCGACGGCATCGGGATCGACGCTGATGGTGTGCGCCGGATCGTCTTCGCCAGTTCGAACCACGCGATCGGCTTCTATCCCCGCAATGAGAAACTGACCGGAGACGAGCCGCCGCGCCCGGATTGCCGGTACGGGTTGAGCAAGGTGTTTGGAGAGAGCCTCGGCCAGTACTTCGCCGACAACTACGGAATGGGCGTCCTGTCGATCAGGATCGGGTGGTGTCACGACAATCCTCGCAATGCGCGGGCGCTCAAGACGTGGATCAGCATCCGGGACCTGACCGCGCTGTGTCGGGTTGGTCTCGATACCGAAGATCTGCATCACGAGATCGTCTGGGGCGTTTCCGACAACGCCGATCCCTGGTGGGACAATGAAACCGCCCGCAGGCTGGGTTTCCGGCCCCAGGACAGTACCGACGCCGTGGCACGGGAACTCGGTGAAGCCGGTCGGCACGAAGACGGCGATACGGTGTCACTGGCGGTGCAGGGCGGCGTATTCGCCTCCCATGAGTACGAGGGCGATCCCGGGCGTGTCGTGCCATCCGGATCCGACCGCCCCTTGGCCGAGGATGGTTGAGGCGATGACCCTACGTGTGGCGATCGTGACCGGTGCGGCGCGCGGGATCGGCAAAGCGGTGTGCCGTCGCTTCCTGGACGCCGACTGGCGGGTCGCGATGATCGACAACGACGCGCCGACCCTCGAGGCCACCGACCGGGAATTCGGTGGCGCGCGGGCCCGCGCCATCGTCTGCGACGTGGCCGAACCCGACCAGGTTCGTACCGCGGTGGCGGAAACCCTGACGTCTTTCGAGCGCATCGATGCGGTTGTGAACAATGCCGGGATCGCGGTCTTCAAACCGATCCTGGAAACCAGCTTCGAGGAATGGTCGCGGGTGATCGCCGTCAACCTGTCTGGCCCGTTTCTGATGGTGCAGGAGTCGGCGCCCGCCATGGCCCGGTCCGGCGGCGGCGGCGCCGTCGTCAACATCGGCTCGATCTCCGGATTGCGGGCCAGCACGCTGCGGATCGCCTACGGCACCTCCAAGGCGGCGCTGGCGCACCTGACGCGCCAGCAGGCCACCGAGCTGGCGGAGATCGGTGTTCGGGTCAATCTGGTGGCACCCGGTCCGGTCGATACCCAGATGGCGAAGGAGGTCCACACCCCGGCGATCCGTGCCGACTATCACGATGCCATTCCGCTGAACCGGTACGGCACCGAGGAGGAGATCGCCGAGGCGGTGTTCTTCCTGTGCGGCGAGGGCGCGAGCTACATCACCGGTCAGACGATTGCCGTCGATGGCGGCTTCGACGCGACCGGGATAGGCTTACCCACCTTGAGAAGACGGGACGACTGACGCGGCGGCGAAGCCGGGCCGCTCCTGGAACGGGAGGACAGCATGACCGACAAGCCTTGGACCTTCGCCCACAACCTCGCGGAGAACGCCGAGTGGACCGAAGGTCTGCGGGCGATTTTCGAGTACCGGGATCTCGGGGTCAAAGAGGCGACCAACGGCGACTATGTGGCCCACGTGATCCGGGCCAACGGCCAGCGATCCCCGGACGAGGTTCAGCACTGGCACCTGCACGAGTGCTCGTTCCAGCTGGTCTACGTGCTGAACGGCTGGGCGACATTCGAGTATGAAGGCGAGGGCGTGCACACGATCCGCAAGGGTGACTGTGTGCTGCAGCGCCCGATGATCAAGCATCGCGAGATCGACTGCTCGGAGGATTTCGAGGTCCTCGAGGTCGTCGCACCGGCCGACTTCGCGACCCGGATCGTCGACGCGCCCGCCGATGCGGCGGAGTGACCTGGCCGGCTGCTACAGGCCGACGGCCCAGAGGGTGATGACCGGGAACGCCGTCAACACCACGACCCGGATCAGATCGCTCAGCAGGAACGGCACGGTTCCCCGATAGGTCTGTGCCATCGGGACGTTCCGGGCCATCGAGTTGATGACGAACAGGTTCATGCCGACTGGCGGCGTGATCAGCCCGACCTCGACCACGATCAGAACCAGGATGCCGAACCACAGGCCGAAAGCCTCCGGTGTCATGCCGAAATCCAACTGGGTCACGACGGGAAAGAAGATCGGCACGGTCAGAAGGATCATGGACAGAGAATCCATGAAGCAGCCGAGCATCAGGTACAGAACCAGGATGCTGATCAGGACGGCATAGGGCGTGAAGTTCTGGTCCGTCACCCAGCCCGCCGCTTCCTGGGGGAGTTGCGCGAATGCCAGGAAGGAATTGAACACGCTCGCCCCCAGCACGATGAAGAAGATCATCGCCGTCGCCGATGCCGTCTGCAGCAGCGAGTCGACGAGGGTGCTTCGGGTCAGTCCGCCGTTCAGCAGGGCGATCAGGCCGGTTCCCGCGGCGCCGAAGGCCGCCCCTTCGGTGGGCGTGAAAATCCCCGCATAGATCCCGCCGACCACGACGCAGAACACGGCGAGCACCGGCCAGATCCGGGCCAGGGCTCTGAATCTCTCGGACATCGGGGCGGGGTCACGGGATCCCGCACTGTCCGGGCGGATCCGGACGTAGATCGTGATTGCCAACATGTAGCCGACCGCCGCCAGGATCCCTGGAATGATCGCCGCGACGAACAGCTTGGCGATGTTCTGCTCGGTCAGGATGGCGTAGATCACCAGCACGACCGACGGCGGAATCAGGATGCCGAGGGTGCCGCCGGCGGCGAGGGCTCCGGTCGACAGCGCGCCGGCGTAGCCGAAGCGTCGGAGTTCGGGCAGCGCGACCTGCGCCATGGTCGCGGCGGTTGCCAAGGACGAGCCGCAGATCGCGCCGAAGCCGCCGCAGGCCCCGACGGCTGCCATGGCGACCCCACCCTTGCGGTGCCCGAGCCAGGACTCCGCGGCGTCGAACAACGCTTTCGAGAGGCCGCCATGGGTCGCGAACTGTCCCATCAGCAGAAACAGCGGAATGATCCCCAGGCTGTAGTTCGAGAATGTGTCGTAGGCCAACGACTTCATTTGCGAGAGGACCGGCAGCCAGGTGCCGTTGACCAGCACGGACCCGCCGAGCCCGAGCAGCAGCATGGTCAGCCCGATCGGCATGCGCAGGGCGATCAGGACCAGCAGAAGCGGGAAGGACCAGAGCGCGATTTCCAGATCGCTCATGCTACGCGGCGTCCTTCTGGCCGGCCGACATGCAATCGACAACACTGCGGACAACGGTCCAGGCGGAGACCAGGACGAACACGCCAGCGATCGGCACGCAGGCCGCGTACCCCCACCAGACCGGGAACTGCAGGATGAAGGTCGTCTCGCTGTAGGTGATCTTGTCCTGCATTCCGGCCCACAGACGCCACAGGATCAGGCCGGCCACCCCTGTCATCAGCAGGTTGTAGAGCACCGACAGCACGGCATCGCCGCGTCGGCCGATCACCGTCTGCAGCACGTCCACCGACACGTGCCCGCGTTTCAGTTGGCACCAGGGCAGAAAACTGAAGACGGCGATTGCGGTGCCGACCTCGACGAGCTCGAAGTCGCCGGGGATTGGGCCAAGGCCGAGATCGATCAATGCCCGCCCGGACACGCTTACGACCACGATGACCATGACGGCAACCAGAACACCGCCACCGAGGATCGCCAGACCGCGGCACAGCTGGTCCAGGCCGCTTGAGATGGAGTGGTATGGGGACATTCCGGCGCGGCCTTCAGGTCACAGAACGGGAGCGGGCGGACAGGCCACCCGCTCCCGCCGAGAGAGCCTCTTGGATCTCAGTTGGAGTGCTTGGCGACCAGCGCCCGGGCCTCTTCGACGAGCGCCTTGCCCTCGAGGCCCTTGCCGTCCATTTCCGCGACCCAGGTGTCGACCACAACGGCGGCGGCAGCCGTCCACCGCTGGGTTTCAGCCGCATCGAGCGTGATCACGTTGTTGCCGGCATCCATGGCCTTCTTACGGCCGATGACGTCGCCGCCGTCCATCGCACGGCCGGCCCAAGCGGCGGCCATCATGCCGGAGTTGTCATCGATCACCTTCTTCAGGTCGTCCGGCAGACGGTCATAGCTTGCCGCTTTCATCACGAAACCGAAGGTCGCGGTGTAGAATCCACGGTCGCCGGAGAACCCGGTGTGATTGTCGACAAGCTCGCTCATCTTCAGCGGCAGTGTCACTTCCCAGGGGATCACGGTCCCATCGATCACCCCTTTGGAGATCGCTTCCGGCACCGCGGGAACCGGCATCCCGATGGCCGTTGCGCCCAGAGTGTCCAGCATGCCGGTGATCACGCGTGTCGGTCCCCGCAGCTTCATGCCCTTCAGGTCGCCGAGCTGGGTCACCGGCGATTTGGTGTGCAGGACACCTGGCCCGTGGGTGTGAACGGCGATCACCTTCAGGCCCGGGAAGTCGTTCTGCATGTGCTTGTCGGCGTATTCCTGGAACGCCTTCGATGTCTGCTCGGCGTTGGTCATCATGAACGGAAGTTCGAACGCCTCGGCCCGCGGGAAGCGGCCCGGCGTGTACCCCAGCACGGTCCAGATGATGTCGACGGCGCCGTCGGTCGCCTGCTGAATCAATTCAGGCGGCTTGCCGCCAAGCTGCATCGAGGGGAAGTGGTTGATCTTGATACTGCCACCGGACTCGGCTTCGACCTTCTCGATCCAGGGGTCGATGAACTTGGCCGGGATGGTGGCACGGAGCGGCAGGAACTGGTGCAGCTTCAGGGTCACTTCCTGCGCCGACGCGCCGACTGACAGGGCCCCCAGGCCGGCCGCCACAATCAGTCCGCCCAATACTCTCTTAAACATCGTGCGTTCTCCCTGCGTCTTGTTGGACCGGTGCGGCGTGCGGCCCGCCCGATCGGATCTCAGCGTGCCAACAAACCACGAAACCCGATCGGATACAGCTTCTAAGGTTCGCCGCCACGCGCTGTCAGGGATGTTGCTTGCCGCCGCTCGGCGCTTGCGGTTCCACACTGGGACCGGGGGCCGTCCGGAAATGAAACCGCCCGACCCGAAAGATCGGGCCGGGCGGGTGGCTTTCCGGACGGAGGAGGGGGGCGTCCGGTCTGCAGTCAGGGGTCACGCGCCGCGGTCGGTCGGTCGAACCATCAGGTCTGGCCAGCCCCACCCCGGCAGTTGCTTGCCTTGTGGTGAGTCCATAATAGGAGGGGTGTTGAAGGGAGGATATTGGGGGCTTCGTATGCCGCGCGGTCGGAAATTCCCTACACGACCGTTAATCGAATGTTAAACAAAGCACCGCCAACCAAAAGTCGAGCCTTGCGTCAGCCGTCTTGTTGCGCACCGAATCGAACGGTGAGTTGCACCAGTTCGGCCAAGGACCCGACCTTCATCTTGGCCATGACATTGGCACGGTGGACCTCCACCGTGCGTTGGCTGATGCCGAGATCGAAGGCGAGCTGCTTGTTCAGATGGCCACCGACCATCGCGGTCATGACCTCTTTCTCACGCTCGCTCAGCCGGTCCAGATTGCTGTGAAAGGCCTCACGTTCCTCGCGCTCAGCCATTGCCTGGTCGCATTGCCGAAAGGCCCGGTACACGACATCGATCACTTCCTGGGTGCGGATCGGCTTCTCGATAAACTCGAAAGCGCCCTGTTTCATCGCCTGTACCGCGATTGGAACATCCGCATGCGCGCTGACCAGGATCTGCGGCTGAACCACACCGCGTTTGTTCAGCTCCTGCTGCAACCCCAGACCGCTCATCTCAGGCATGCGTATATCAAGCAGGATGCATCCGGGACAGTCAGGGTCGAACTTGTCCAGAAAGGCGCGCGCGGACTCATGGCTTTGCGTCCTGACGTCAACGCTGGCGAGCGTCTTCTCCAGGAGTTTGCGATTGGACTCGATGTCGTCGACGATGTAGGCGATTGGTCGGCTCATGGCGCAACTCACTGTTCAGCCACAATAGGATAGCAGGTCCTGTTCGCAACGTATCGAGCGTTGTTGGGCAGGCTGCCGCGGGCGTCGCTTCCGCTTCGCGCCCCGTCGACGGTGCGTTCCATGGCAGGCGTCCGACCTGTCATTGGGCGGAGGCCTCTTCGGTCTGCCGGGCCGGTTCGATCGTTGCGCTCAACCACCGGTCCACGGTGGCGAGAAAAGTATCGATCTCGATCGGTTTGGTTATGTAGTCGTCGAACCCGGCGGACATTCCGCGTTCGGCATCGCCCGGCATCGCATGCGCGGTGACCGCTAGAACCGGAATACTCCGCAGGTTCGGATCGGCTTTCACCTGTTTCAGGACCTCGTAGCCGTCCCCATCCGGGAGCGAGATATCAACCAACATCAGTTGGGGCGGATGGTTCCGCATTGCCTGAAGTCCGCCTTCGACGGTCTCTTCAGTCGAAAGCGACGGGCCCCCTGGCCGGTTGAACAGCTGCTCGACCAGCCGTCGGTTCGCCGGCTGATCCTCTATGTAGAGCACATGGCATGCGGCGAGACCCTCGGAGGGGTTGGTTGCCTCCCGGTCCCTGCTCGGGCGTTGCGGCCGGCCGCCCGCTTTCGCCGCCGGGGCAGAAGGCAGCGTCAATGTAAACGTGCTGCCCTGTTCAGGGGCGCTCTCCACATCGATGAATCCGCCCATCAGATCCACCAGGAGCTTGGTGATCGTCAGACCGATCCCGGTACCCTCCGTTCCATCGGAGCCGGGAGCCAGACGACAAAACGGCTCGAACAGTCTGGCGATCTGCGCGTCCGACATGCCGATACCGGTATCGCTGACCGCAATCCGCATGTGACTGGCGCCATGGCGCTCGATCTTGACCGAGACCCGACCGCCGGGGCGGCAGTACTTGATGGCGTTGGAGAGCAGGTTCAAAAGGGACTGGCGCAGGCGGCTGTGGTCCGCGAGGACCGGGGTGCGATCGGCGATCGAGACCGTCAGCTCGATGTTCCGCATCGCGGCCAGCGGCCGAACCAACTTGGCGCATTCCTCAGCGATCGGTCCGGCCTTTACCTGTTCAACTGTCAAGTCGGCGCGGCCGGCTTCGATCTTTGCGAGGTCCAGCACCTCGTTGATCAGCTTCAGCAGGTGCTCGCCGGCATGGAGAATCTCGGAGACGCACTCATGATCATCCTCCGACGTGGACGGACTGTCATTGAGCAGCTGAGCAAATCCAAGGATGGCATTCATTGGCGTCCGCAACTCGTGGCTCATATTGGCCAGAAACTCGGACTTGGCTTTGGTTGCGCGCTCTGCCTCCTGGCGGGCCTCGATGAGGGAGTCGCGCGACATCCGGCGCCGCACGGCGCCGTCAATCAGATCTGCGAGCGCAGCCATCGGCTTCAGGGAGGGCTGAAGCCATGTCGGTTGAGGCTGCGGACTCTGGATGGCGATGATACCCCGAGCACCGGTCTCGTCGCGGATCGCGAGGGCGACGACAGCGCCAATCCCACCGGCAACGAGGTTGTCGCGGACCGCGCTTTCGGCATGCAGACCCGCGTCCGGAATCGTGACCACAGGGGTGATGTCCAGCTGTTCTCGCCACCAATCGGACGTGGTCCAGTCAGCTAGCCAGCCCGGCTCTTCCGGCGAAGGCGCTGTCGGATCGCTGCAAACGCTGATCGATTGAACGGTCTCATCGTCCAGGCCGGTCAGACGCAGATGGGCCTGTTGACCACCGAGAAATCGCCCTGCGCAGCGCAAGGCTTCGGCAATTGATGCTTCGATCTGCGAGGGGGGAGTGCGCATCAGGTCGATGCCGACCGAGGTCAGAAATCTCTGGATCTCGAGCTCCCGGTCACGTGCCGGGTCTGCGCCGGAGGGCCGGTCTGTGCTGGAACCGCTCATTCCTGTCTTCCGTCAACACCGTGTCAGGACAAAGGCCCGAATGGGCGCGGTGCCACCCTGTCCGCGCTGTCCCCGGCGTTGTCTTCACCCGGATTCACGCATTCTAGGTAACCGCGTCTTGGTGAACTTTCCATTAACAGAGCGGCGCCGTCTATGGCCAAGGTGGTGCGGCTACCCCGGTAGCTCTCCGCCTGGCGTTAGCCAGACTCCGAGACCTCGGTGATCCGGCACCAGATCCAGGATCGTGGCGAGTTACATCCTTGACCCGGATTCCGGTTCGCGCACTGCTATGGTCGGCAACCACCCGCGCCGTTCCCAATGCCTTGCCAGGAGAAGCCGTCATGACCACCGACACGGAGCCGACGGAACTGCCGCTCGCCGGCATTCGGGTGCTGGATTTCGGTCACACGGTCATGGGCCCTTCGGCCGGACTGATTCTGGCGGATCTCGGGGCAGACGTGATCCGGATCGAGCCGGCCCCGAACGGCGACCCGACCCGGGATCTCCGGGGGTTCGGGACCGGGTATTTCCCCTTCTACAACCGTAACAAGCGAAGCCTCGCGGTCGACCTGAAAACCCTGGAGGGCCGGGAGGCCGTCGATCGACTGCTCGCCACGTCGGATGTCATGCTCGAGAACTTCGGGCCGGGCACGATCGACCGTCTCGGATTTGGCTACGAGTCGGTGGCCGCCAACCATCCCCACATCGTCTACCTGTCGCTCAAGGGCTATCTGCCGGGGCCCTATGAGAAGCGCACCGCCCTGGACGAAGTCGTGCAGATAATGAGCGGACTGGCCTACATGACCGGCCCGCCTGGCCGGCCCTTGCGGGCCGGGGCTTCGGTCATCGACGTGATGGGCGGACTGTTCGGCGCGCTCGGAGTTCTGGTGGCACTGCGGGAGCGCGATCGATCCGGGGAGGGAACCCTGGTTCGCGGCTCGCTGTTCGAGACCGCGATGTTCCTGATGGGCCAGCACCTGGCCTATTCCGCGGTGTCGGGAGAGCCGGTTCCGCCGATGCCGGCCCGGGTGTCGGCCTGGGCGATCTATGACCAGTTCGAGACCGCCGATGGGGAAACGGTGTTTGTCGGGCTGACCACAGACCGCCATTGGGTGCGGTTCTGCGAAGTGTTCGATCAGCCGGAATGGCTGGCCGACCAGAGCCTGGCGACGAACAACCAGCGAATCACCGCCCGGGAACAGCTCAAGCCTCGGGTGGCGGCATTGTTCGCGGGGTTGGCAAGGTCGGTCATCGAAGCCAACTGCGTTGCCGCCGGTCTGCCCTATGCACTGGTGGCGCGACCGGAGCAGATGTTCGACGATCCGCATCTTCTGGCCGGAAATCGGCTTCTGGCCACCGAGCTGGCCGATGGCGTGCGGACGCGCCTGCCGGCGTTGCCGGTTGAAATCGGGCAATACACTGCCGGCTTGCGCAGCAACCCACCGACGGCCGGCAGCGACACGCGCTCTCTGCTGCGGGAGCTTGGTTACCCGGATGCTAGGATCGATGACCTGGCGCAGCGCGGCATCGTCATCGATGCGGGCAGCCCCGTGGGGGCGGCGTCAGGCTGATGCGGCGGCGTGCTGCATGGCGTTCGAAGCGATGGCGTACAGATTGACCCAGGCTTCCTCGGTTTCGGTATTGAACGCGTCGCCCAGCCCCTGGCTGAGGGTCCAGAGCAGGGCGGCGCCGACCGCATCATAGTGACGGGGCTCAACACCGTAACCGTGGTGGCGCTGCCCCAGTTCTGAAAGGGCCGGCACCACCTGATCCGCGCGATTCATCCCGGCGACCAGCGTCTTCAGTGATCCCATGAGCTTGCGTCCCTGGGCCTTCATGTCGCCTTTGAACAGGGCCTTGGTCTCCGGAGCGATCTCGAAGAGCCGTCCGTAGAACATCTTCGCCGCGGCTTCGGCAATCGGCTCGACCTGCGCGAAGGAGTCGCGGATCAGCGCCTTGTCCTGCTCCGACAGCGGCAGCGAGATTGCTGGTTCGTCAATGGGGGCCTCGGGCTCGATCGGGGAGGGTTCCGGGGCGAACTCGCGTGCCTGGTCCGGACCATCCGAACTGACTGGCGATCGGTCTAGATGCGGCGCCGCTGCTGGCTCCGTGCCGCGCCGGGCCAGGACGTTCTTCATGATCTCGATCCGCCGTTCGACGGCGCCGACGACCTCCGTGATCTGATCGGTGGCTTCGCGGGTCGTGCCGGACAGTGACTTCACTTCGCCTGCGACCACGGCAAATCCACGTCCGGCATCGCCGGCGCGGGCCGCTTCGATTGTCGCGTTCAGGGCGAGCAGGTTGGTCTGGCCGGCGATGTCCTGAATGCGTCGGGCCACGTCGCGGATCTGGGCCAGATCGGTTTCCAGTTCCTGGATCGCCGAGCGGATCTCGTCATCAGAACCGGGCTCTCCGGAACCGACGCTCTGGGCGTGTTCGGAAGTGGCAAAACTATCCATGGCGCCTTACTCCTGGTTAGCCGACGGAACAGTGGGGTTTTTTGATTAAAATTGTGTTGACGGGCCAAATTCAGCCATAGCGTTGCCGCATCCGCCTTGGAATTGCCCAATCGCTGTCCCGCAACGGCACGGGTCTGCATCTACATGTTCGCCCTCCAAGGTCGGCCGATCGGTCGGCACGGACGATATTGGAGGAGTCAGCATGCGGATTTCGATTTCAGGGGGCCGGATTCGAGCCGCCCTGGTAGCAACCGCCCTGGTCGCGGCACCGCTCGCAGCCCAGCCCGTGCTTTTCAGCACCCCGACGTTGGCCCACGGTGCGCCGGGGTCGTTTTCCGACGTGGTCGAGGCGTCGCGGCCGGCCGTCGTAACGGTGATGACGAAAGCCAAGCCGGCCGGTCCGCAGCAGCGCCAGTTAGGCCCCGATAAAGGCCTTCGGGATTTCTTCGAACGTTTTGGCGATCAGATGCCGGACGCTCCCCAGCAAGGACCTGCCAATCCGGCGCCGCAGGCCCGTGGCATCGGATCGGGCTTCATCGTCGGAACAAGCGGACTGATCGTTACCAACCACCACGTGATCGACAGTGCCGATGAGATCTCGGTGGTTCTGGATGACGGGAGCGAGTTGCCGGCGACCATTGTCGGCCAGGACCCAAAGACCGACCTGGCTGTTCTGCAGGTCGAGGCTGGCCGCGATCTGCCGACCGTGTCATGGGGCAATTCCGATGCCCTGCGGGTCGGCGACTGGGTTCTGGCGATTGGCAACCCATTTGGTCTAGGCGGCACCGTCACCACCGGGATCGTCTCGGCGCGCGGCCGCGACATCAATGCCGGTCCGTATGACGACTTCATTCAGGTCGATGCTGCCATCAATCGCGGCAATTCCGGCGGCCCGCTGTTCGATGCGGCCGGCACCGTCGTTGGCGTGAACACCGCCATCTTCTCGCCGAACGGCGGCAATGTCGGCCTCGGCTTCGCCGTGCCCGCCAACCAGGCCGAGCGGATTGTCTCACAGATCATTGAGAACGGTGGCGTCGAGCGCGGTTACATCGGCGTGCGCATTCAACCGGTGGCACCGGACATCGCCGACAGCCTCGGCCTGTCGAAAGCCGAGGGCGCTCTGGTTTCGGAAGTCACCGAAGGCGGACCAGCCGCGGCCGCCGGTCTGCGTCAGGGTGACGTGATCCTGCGGTTCGGCAACCAGTCGGTCCAGGACCTGCGCGACCTGACCCGCGCGGTCGCCGATACGGCACCGGGAACCGAGCGCGCCCTCATGGTCTGGCGGGACGGCGGTGGCCGCGACCTGACGGTTGCGATCGGCCGCCTCGATGAGGGGCCGCGCGTCGCCGCGGTGCCGCTGCCTGCCGGTCGCCCCGACACCGTGGAGATCCCTTCGCTCGGTCTCACGCTGGCGGACGCGTCGGAGACGATGCGCGGCCGCTTCGGCCTGGATGACTCGGTGGCGGGGGCGATTGTCGTTGCCGTCGAGCCGGGAACCGCCGCGGCCGACAGCGGTCTGCGGCCCGGCGATGTGATCATGGCAATCGGCCCGTCGCCTGTCGCGTCGGCCTCGGAGACCCGCCAGGCGGTTGAAACCGTGGCGGAAGACGCCCGCAAATCGGTCCTGCTTCTGATTGGTCGCCAGGACGGGCCTTTGTATATCGCCCTCCCGCTGCGCGAGGCCTAGAGCAGATCCGGGACTCCATCTCGTCGCAGCCTCAATCCCCCGGTTAGACTGGCCACCGGCACCGTCTAACCGGGGGATCCCCATGACCACCAGCGCGCCTAGCGATCGACCCCTCTGGCAATGGAGTGCCTGCGACCTTGCCGGCGCCATCCGTGATCGGGCACTGTCCTGCGAAGAGGCCGTAACCGCGGTCCTCCAACGGGTTGGGGACAGAAACCCGGGTGTGAACGCCATCGTCGATGACCTCGGTGATCAGGCGCTTGAAACGGCCCGGGGGCACGATGCCCTCTTGGTCGACCACGGGCCGATCGGGCCGCTCCACGGCGTTCCGGTCACGGTAAAGATCAATGTCGACTTTGAGGGGCGCGCGACGACCAACGGAGTCACCGCGTTCGCCGATGTCATCGCCCCCGCGGACTCCCCGGTGGTGCGCAATCTGAAGAATGCGGGCGCGATCATCATCGGCCGGACCAATACGCCCGAGTTCTCGTTTCGCGCGACCACCCAGAACCCGTTGCACGGCCGCACAGTCAATCCGTGGGATCCTGAGCGCTCACCCGGTGGTTCGTCCGGCGGAGCGTCGGCCGCGCTGGCGGCCGGGTTCGGCCCGATCGCCCACGGCAACGACATCGCGGGGTCACTTCGGTTTCCGGCATTCATGTGTGGTGCCGTCACGGTGCGGCCGACCTTGGGCCGGGTTCCGGCCTACAATCCGTCGCTCGGAGCCGAACGGCCGCTGCTGTCGCAGCTCATGTCGGTCCAGGGCGTGATCGCCCGCGAGGTGCGCGATGTCCGGGTCGGAACGCGGGTGGTCGCCGCCGCTGATCCGCGCGATCCCTGGCACGTGCCCCTACCGCTGGAGGGACCGCAGATCGATCCGCCGATCCGGGTGGCGGTCTCACGGGCGACCAACGGCTACGCCATCGACCCCGCCATCGTCGCCGCGTTGGATCGCGCGGCCGACGCTTTGGATCGCGCCGGCTACCGGGTCGAGGAGGCGACGCCACCGCTGCTCGAGGAGATCGCCGCCGACGCGCTGCCGGCGCTGATGGGTGATGCCGATCTGGTCATGAAAGAGGCTTTCCGTTCCTACGGCAGCGAGACGGTGAACCGGATTCTGGATGAGTACTTCGCGATCTTTCCGCCGCACCAACCGGCCGATCTCCTGAAAGCGATGGCCGAGCGCACGCGCTATGCCCGGGCCTGGAACGAGTTTGCCGAGCGCTACCCCTTGATCCTGACGCCGTTCCTGATGCGGCCGACCTACGACTGGAACGAAGACGAGCGGGGTGTCGATGCCGTGCGTGGGATCTTCGAGAGCGCGCTGTACAGCTGGTCGATCAACTACCTGGGCCTGCCCGCGGCGATCGCCCCCGCCGGATTCCACAATGAGCTCCCGATCTCTGTTCAGCTGGTGGCGCGCCGGTTCCGCGAGGATCTCGCCCTCGATGCCGCCGAGGTTCTGGAACGCGCCAACGGAGTCGCGATCCACAAGCTGTGGGAGCGGGAAGCCGTAGCAGCCGGTTGATTGGCGTCTAAGGCTAGCCAAACGCTAAGGCTGCAAAGTTTAATAAAAATCGACATACTTTCGGTTGAATGTGACTCAACCGGAGGCGTGCGCAGGTGAAAGTCCCGCGCTGGATTGTGATGGCGGCGACGGCGGTGCTGATCCTCGGCGGAGGAGGGCTGGCGTCGTTCTGGGTGTACGAGACCCAGCGAGCCGACCTGGTGGAGGCCGCCCGCGGTGACCTGGCGCGCGCGTCGGCGACGTTCGTCCAGGCATTGACCGGGGTGTTCGAGCCGGCGCTCACACTTGCCGGGACAGTCAGCGACTCTGGGATCCGTCATGTCCCACCCGAGGGCCGCGCACCGCTGTTTTTCGCGGTGGCCACCGGCGTGGTGCGTCAGTTCGAACAGATCAATGGCGCCTTCCTCGGCTTCCCGGACGGCCGATTCCTGCATGTGCAGGACCTGGATCCGGGGGGAATGCAGGCCGACGGTGACCCCCTGTACCGCCGTGTCATCGACCGGCCGGACGTCGATCCTGCCGGCACCTGGGAGGTCTACTATCCCGGCTTTGACGCCGGCTTTCCGACCAGCCACCAGTCGGAACCTTATGACCCCCGGGTGCGGCCTTGGTACGCTGCCGCCGTCGATGCCCGGGGGCCGATCTGGACAGAGATCTACAGCTTCGCCTCGACCGGCGCCCTCGGCGTCACCTATGCCCAGCCGATTTACACAACTGACGGCGCGCTTTGGGCCGTACTCGGTGTCGACCTGTCCCTTGGCGCGTTGTCCCATACGCTCGTCGATACCGCCGATGGGCTTGCCTGGGCGACCGAGATCGTGTTCGCCACCGATTTCGGCGACCGGATCGTCGGCCACCCGGATTTCGTCGCGCTTGAAGGTGAGTTCGAGGCAGACACCGCCGCATTCCTGGAGCGCTACAACATCGCAGACAGCTTCGAGGCGACCGCCGTACGCGCGCTCAAAGGTGGCGCCCCGGCTCAGATGATCACCGCCGGGGGGAGCGAGTACCTGGCGACCCGAGCCGATCTGGACCCCGCCCGGGCCATGCCGATGCAGCTTTATCTGGGGCGCGAGATGGACGCGATCCTGGCCAGCGCAGTGAGCGTCATGGTGCGCAACGTCGCCCTGGTCTTCGCCGCCTTCGTGATCTTTGGCGTGGTTTGCGTATACGCGCTCAAGCTGCGTATCGAGGTCATCGCCCGGCAACGCGCCGAGGCCGAGCTGATCGACGCCCGAGACATTGCCGAGGCTGCCACCCGCTCGAAATCGGTGTTCCTGGCCACCATGAGCCACGAGATCCGCACGCCGATGAACGGTGTCATGTCGATGGCCGAGTTGCTCGGGCTCACCCGACTCGACGGCGAGCAGCGCCGGATGGCCAAGATCATAACCGACTCGGCCACGGCGCTGCTCACCATCATCAACGACATCCTGGATTTCTCGAAGATCGAGGCCGGACGCCTGGAGATCGAGCACGTGGCCTTCTCCTTGGGCGACGTGGTGGACGGCTGCGCCGAGCTGCTTGCACCCAGGGCCGAAGCCAAGTCCCTCGATCTGGTTGTCGACATCGACCCGGGCTTGATTGATACCCGCTTCGGCGATCCAACCCGGCTGCGCCAAATCCTGCTCAACCTCGGCGGCAACGCCGTCAAGTTCACCGAGGCCGAGAGCGTGACACTGCACGTCGCTGCCGCCGCGCCCGACCGGCTGCGCTTCGAGGTTCGCGACACGGGTATCGGCCTCACCGAAAAACAGCGGGCCAAGCTGTTTCAGGCGTTCGTTCAGGCCGACAGCTCGACCTCGCGCAAGTACGGCGGCACCGGCCTTGGCTTGTCGATCTGTCAGCGTCTCAGCGATCTGATGGGCGGCGCGATTGGCGTCGACAGTGCGCCCGGGAAGGGTTCGACCTTCTGGGTCGAGCTGCCTCTTACAGCGGGCGAGGGGGCGCCACCGCATCCCGCTGAGGACCTCTCCGCCGTCACGGTGGCCCTAGTCGGGTCTTCTGACCAGATCACTCAGATCTGCGCGCGGTATCTGCACGCCGGCGGTGTTGCGGTCGTGGAAGAGGTTGCCGACGTGTCAGCGGCTAAGGAGTCCGGCACGCGCACGCTGTGGCTGGTCGATGCCGGGGTCGCGGCAGCCGATCCGCAGGGATTGGCAAGGATCGATGGAAGCCTGGCTCTCATTGCCACGCGATCCGCCGTCGCCGATCTCGATCCCGCCCTGCGATCTCGGGCCGAGGCGGTGCTGACCTACCCGGCGACCCGGGCGGCCTTGTGGCGCGCCACCGCCATCGGGCTCGGATTGCTGGCCGGCGATGAGGTCGAGGCGGAATTCCGCGAGGACATGGCCTTCGTCCCGCCGGAGGTCGAGGCCGCGCGCGACGCCGGCGCATTGGTTCTGGTGGCAGAGGACGATCCGACGAACCGGGTGGTGATCGCCAAGATGCTCGGCCACATGGGGTTCGCCTGCGAGATCGCCGACAATGGCCGCGAGGCACTCGACATGCTGCGCCAGCGCGCCGGCTACGGCCTGCTGCTGACCGACTTCAATATGCCGGAGATGGACGGCTTCGAACTGACCCGTGCGGTTCGGGAAACGGAGCAAGCGCGCGACGCGCATTCGGAATCTCGCCTTCCGATCCTCGCGCTGACCGCCGACGCCATGTCGGGCACTGAGCAGGCCTGTCTGGACGCAGGCATGGATGGCTATCTCACCAAGCCGGTGGACAGCCGCAAGCTCGGTGCCGCCCTGGCCGAACACCTTCCGGTGGCATTGGACCTGCGGCAGCCGGCCGCCGAGCAACCCGAAGAGGCGTTGGCGGCCCTGTCTTCGGTGGAGACACCGGCGCCTGAGGTCGACTGGGATCCGGACATCTTCGATCCCGCGGCGCTGGAGGCGACGTTCGGTGGCTTCGACGAGGAGGCCAAGATGCTGGTTGCCGATGCCACCGCGTCCTGGCGCGAGCGGGTGGAGGCGGTCGCTACGGCGCTCTCGGCCGAGGACGTCGATGTCGCCCGACGCGAGGCGCACACACTCAAAGGCTCGGCGCTGTCCGTTGGGGCGCGGCGACTTGGCACCATCGCCGGCGATATCCAGGACGCTTTGGATGCTGGCGATCGGGACTTGGCTCAGATCATGTCGGAGGTTCTGGCGCCCACGCTGGAGGAGTTCGAAGACGTGAAACCGAGGATCCTGAGCTTGTGAAGGGGATCGGGACCGGGGGGATTGGATGACATTGCCGTACGACGCACAGCAGGCCTACGAGAATGTTCGCGTCCTCGTCATAGAGGATGACGGCCATATCCGCCGCATCATTCGCCGGCTGCTGCGCCAGATTGGTTTCATCCTGATCAACGAGGCAGAGAACGGCGCCGACGGTTTCAAGGAACTGCTGCGGGTCAAACCTGACCTGATCCTCTGCGACATCCTTATGGAGCCGATCGACGACATGACCTTCCTGCGCAAACTCCGCGCGCTCAGCCACCCGAAACTCGCCCAGCTGCCGTTCATCTTTCTCACCGCCGATGCGCAGCGCGATACCGTCGTCGCCGCTAAGGAACTCCGGGTCGACGGCTATCTGGTCAAGCCGGTCTCGCCAAAACAGCTCAAGGAACGAGTCGACGCCGCAATTTCCCCGTCCGAGACAGAGGACTGAAGCCCGCTTGACGCGTTGGCAGGGCTCCGTAGGCTGACAGCGCCCCCGGCCGCAGCGTCGGGACCCATCAGATCACCGGCACCCGATGGACATCCGCCAGCTTCAATATCTCGTGGCGTTGGCCCGGGAGCAGCATTTCACCCGGGCGGCCGAGGCCTGCCGGGTCACCCAGCCGACCCTGTCGGGTCGGATCCGTCAGCTGGAGCAGGAGCTGGGGGTGCCGATCGTGCGCCGGGGCCAGCGCTACATGGGCCTGACCACCGAGGGCAATCACATCCTGAAATGGGCGCAGCGCATCCTCGAGGACTGCGACAGCCTGCGCGACGATCTGTCGGCCCTGAGCGGCGCGCCCGAGGGGCGGATGGTGATCGGCGTCGTGCCGTCGGCCCTACCGGCGGTGCCGGCGCTGACGGAGTTGCTCCGTCGCCGGTTCCCGAAACTCTCCTTCGCTGTGCTGTCCGAGTCCTCGACCGAGATCGGGCGCCATCTGGCCGAGTTCGCCATCGATGCCGGGGTGACCTACCTCGACAATGAGCCGATCGACGTCACCGCCTCACGCCCGCTCTACACCGAGCGCTACCGTCTGCTGGTCCGTGCCGACCACCCGCTGGCCGGGCGCGAGACCGTCAGCTGGGCGGAAGCCTCGGAGCACCCGCTCTGCGCTCTGACCCCGGACATGCAGAACCGGCGGATCGTCGATCGCGCCTTCGCCACTGCCGATCGTCATCCGCACCCCGAGATCGAAAGCAACTCGGTGGTCAATCTCTGCGCCTATATCCAGACCGCCGGCCTCGCCAGCGTGCTGCCCGAGGCGCTGATCCGCATCCTGGGGGAGGATGGGCCGATCCGGGCCATCCCACTGGTCGACCCGGTGGTCGAGCACACCATCGGGGTCGTGGCGCTCGACCGGGAGCCGATGTCGCCGCTGGTCACCGCGCTGCTGGAGGCGGCCAAGGACTATCCGGCGATGCCGACCGGGTAGTCATTTGTGCTGCAGGGCAGCATAGACGCGCTCTATCAAGGCATCGATGCAACCGATTTGACCGTCCTGGCACGTGAGTCCCACGCTGGCCAAGGCTGCGGGATCGCGGCCCTTGGTCCGGCGAGCGAGAAGGGACGGGCACGCCATGGCGGACAACCAGGACATCGGTACCGATGTCACGACGATCTGTGCGCGCTACGGCAATGATCCGGCGGCTCTGATTGAGATCCTGCACGATCTGCAATCCGCGGTCGGGCATGTTCCGGACAGTGCGGCTGGCAGCATTGCCCAGGCCCTCAACCTGTCGCGCGCCGAAGTGCATGGTGTCGTCTGCTTCTATCATGACTTCCGGCGCACCCCCGCCGGCGCGGTGAGCGTGAAGGTCTGCCGCGCGGAGGCGTGCCAGTCGATGGGCGCGCTGGCGCTGATCGAGCAGATCTGTGCCCGGCAGGGAATCACGCTCGGCGAGACCTCTGAAAGCGGTGTCACGGTCGAGCCGATCTACTGCCTTGGCAATTGCGCGCTCGCCCCCGCCGCCATGGTCGGATCCCGGCTGATCGGCCGGGCCGATCCCGACCGCCTGGAAGCAGCGATCCGGGAGGCGCGGTCATGAACCGCCAGACCACTGTCACGACGGTGTATGTGCCGGGCGACTCCGCGGCCCGGTCGGTTGGTGCCGACGCCGTTGCCGAGGCCGTCATCCGCGAGGCCGAGGCGCGGGGCCTTGGCATTCAGGTCGTGCGCAATGGCTCGCGCGGAATGTTCTGGCTGGAGCCACTGGTCGAGGTCGCCACCGGCGAAGGCCGGATCGCCTACGGACCGGTTGCAGAGTCCGACGTCGCCAGCCTGTTCGAGAGCGGCTTCATTGATGGCGGCGCCCATCCGCTTCACCTTGGGGTCACTGACGATATCGATTTCCTTAAGTCCCAGACCCGGCTGACCTTCGCGCGGGTCGGGGTGATCGACCCGCTCGATCTGTCGGATTATGCGTCCCATGGCGGGCTGGCCGGGCTGCGGATGGCGCTGAGCCTCAGTGGGGCCGCCATCTGCGAGGCTGTGACGGAATCCGGCCTGCGGGGCCGTGGCGGCGCGGGATTCCCGGCGGGGATCAAGTGGAAGACCGTCCACGATCAACCCGCGGGACAGAAGTACATCTGCTGCAACGCCGACGAGGGCGACAGCGGCACGTTCGCCGATCGGATGCTCATGGAAGGGGACCCGTTCGTCCTGCTCGAAGGCATGGCGATCGCCGGCATCGCCGTCGGGGCAAGCGAGGGCTATCTCTACGTCCGCTCGGAGTATCCCGACGCCATCGCCACCATGACGGCGGCGGTCGATCGGATGGAGGCGGCCGGCTGGCTCGGTGCCGATATCCAGGGGTCCGGTCGGGACTTCCGGGTGCATGTGCGCCGCGGCGCGGGTGCCTACATCTGCGGCGAGGAGTCCTCGATGCTGGAGAGCCTCGAGGGCAAGCGCGGAACTGTGCGGGCCAAACCGCCGATCCCGGCGATCGCCGGATTGTTCGGGCGCCCGACCGTGATCAACAACGTCCTGACCCTGGCCACGGTGCCGATCATCCTGGCAGACGGGGTCGCTGCCTACCGGGACTTCGGTATGGGTCGTTCGCGCGGCACCCAGCCGTTCCAGCTGGCCGGCAATATCAAGCGCGGCGGCCTGGTCGAACTGGCTTTCGGGGTGACCCTGCGCGAGTTGGTCGAAGATTACGGGGGCGGGACGGCGACCGGTCGGCCGTTCCGGGCGGCCCAGGTCGGCGGACCGCTCGGCGCCTATGTCGATACCGACATGCTGGATCTGGCCATGGACTACGAGACTTTGGCCGAGGCCCAGGCCATGCTCGGCCATGGCGGCATCGTGGTATTCGACGACAGCGTCGACATGGCGGCGATGGCGCGCTTCGCCTTCGAATTCTGCGAGATCGAGAGCTGCGGCAAGTGCACGCCGTGCCGCGTCGGGGCGACCCGCGGCAAGGAGACGGTCGAGAAGATCCAGCGCGGCGATGAGGTCGCGGCCAACGTCGCCCTGGTCGAGGACCTGTGCGAGGTCATGCGCGACGGCTCGCTCTGCGCCATGGGCGGCCTGACACCGATGCCGGTGCTGTCGGCGCTCAGACTGTTTCCGGAAGATTTCGACAAGGGGCGGGGCGCCGGTGCCTCCGTCCTGGCGGCCGAGTAGGGAGAACGCAGATGGCGATCCTCAAAGAGACGGATTTCGGCACGCCCGACCGGGACGGGGCCGCGACCGCCGAACCGGTGACCCTCATTGTCGACGGCCAGACCGTCACCGTTTCGGCTGGAACGTCGGTGATGCGCGCGGCGGCCGAGGTCGAACGCCCGATCCCGAAGCTCTGCGCGACCGACAGCCTGGAGCCCTGGGGATCCTGCCGTATGTGCCTGGTCGAGATCGAGGGCGTGAAGGGCACGCCCGCTTCCTGCACGACGCCGGTGCGCGACGGCATGGTGGTGACGACCCAGAACGCGCGGCTGGAGAAGATCCGCCGCGGCGTCATGGAGCTCTACATCTCCGACCATCCACTCGACTGCTTGACCTGCGCGGCGAACGGTGACTGCGAACTCCAGGACATGGCCGGTGCCGTTGGCCTGCGGGATGTGCGCTACGGCATGGATGGCGCCAATCACTTTGAGGCCGAGACCCGCAAACCCGTCGACACTTCGAACCCGTATTTCCAGTTCGACGCGTCGAAATGCATCGTGTGCTCGCGCTGCGTCCGCGCCTGCGAGGAAGTGCAGGGCACGTTCGCCCTGACCATCGACGGCCGCGGCTTCGCCTCGATGGTCTCCGCAGGTACCGAGCTGGACGATTTCTTCTCTTCTGAATGCGTGTCCTGCGGCGCCTGTGTCCAGGCCTGTCCGACCGCAACCCTGGTCGAGAAATCGGTCGTCGAGCACGGCACCCCGTCCCGGTCGGTGCTGACCACCTGCGCCTATTGCGGCGTCGGATGCTCGTTCAAGGCCGAGCTGCAGGGCGACACCGTGGTGCGGATGGTGCCCTATAAGGATGGCGGCGCAAACGAGGGCCATTCGTGTGTGAAAGGCAGGTTCGCCTGGGGCTATGCCACTCACAAGGACCGGGTCACCACGCCGATGGTGCGCGACAAGATCACCGATCCCTGGCGGTCGGTGTCCTGGGACGAGGCGATCGCGTTCGCCGCCGGCCGGTTTAAGCGCATCCAGGCTGAGCACGGTACCGGCGCCATCGGCGGGATCACGTCCTCGCGCTGCACCAACGAAGAGGTCTACGTCGTCCAGAAGATGATCCGGGCCGGTTTCGGCAACAACAATGTCGACACCTGCGCGCGGGTCTGTCATTCGCCGACCGGCTACGGGCTGAAGACCACCTTTGGCACCTCCGCCGGCACCCAGAACTTCAAGTCGGTCGAGAAGACCGACGTGATGCTGTTGATCGGGGCGAACCCGACAGATGGCCATCCGGTCTTTGCCTCGCGCATGAAGAAGCGACTGCGGGAGGGCGCGCAGATCATCGTCGTCGATCCGCGGCGCATCGATCTGGTCCGCTCGCCCCATATCGAGGCGGCTCAGCACATCCAGCTGCGCCCGGGCACCAATGTCGCGGTCATGAACGCGCTGGCGCACACCATCGTGACGGAGGGGCTGGTCGACGAGGCGTTCGTTGCCGAGCGCTGCGAAGACACCGACTTCGACCGCTGGCGGGCGTTCATCGCCGAGCAGCGGAATTCGCCGGAAGCCCTGTCCCAGACCATCGGTGTCGATCCGGAGACCCTGCGGGCCGCGGCACGGCTGTTCGCGTCTGCCGGAAACGCTGCGATCTACTACGGTCTCGGTGTGACCGAACACAGCCAGGGCTCGACCATGGTGATGGCGATGGCCAACCTCGCCATGGCGACGGGCAACATCGGCCGTGACGGTGTCGGTGTGAACCCGCTGCGGGGCCAGAACAACGTTCAGGGCTCGTGCGACATGGGCAGCTTCCCGCACGAGTTCCCGGGCTATCGCCACGTCTCCGACACCGCTGTGCGCGAGCTGTTCGAGGCCGATTGGGGCCGCCCGCTCCTGGGAGAACCGGGGCTGCGCATCCCGAACATGCTGGCGGCCGCGATCGACGGCACGTTCAAGGGCATCTTCGTCCAGGGCGAGGACATCGCCCAGTCGGACCCGAACACCACCCACGTGACGGCGGCGCTCGAGGCCATGGAGTGTGTGGTTGTCCAGGACCTGTTCCTGAACGAGACCGCGGCCTATGCGCATGTGTTTCTGCCAGGGACGTCATTCCTGGAAAAGGACGGCACATTCATCAACGCGGAACGCCGGATCAATCGGGTCCGACCGGTGATGAAGGAAGCCACCGGCCTCAGCGAGTGGGAGGCCGTCTGTCGGCTGGCCAGCGCGATGGGCTATCCGATGGCCTATGACGGTTCCGCCGCCATCATGGACGAGATCGCCCGACTCACGCCGACCTTCGCCGGTGTCAGTCATGCACGCCTGGACTCCGGGCCGTCCCTGCAGTGGCCGGTCAACGATGCCCATCCGAACGGCACGCCGATCATGCATGTGGACGGGTTCGTGCGGGGGCGGGGCCGGTTCATGGTGACCGAGTATGTCGCCACGGACGAACGGACAAACCGCTACTTCCCGCTGATCCTCACCACCGGCCGCATCCTCAGCCAGTACAATGTCGGCGCCCAGACACGGCGCACCGAGAACGAGCGCTGGCACGCCGAGGATCGGCTGGAAGTGCATCCGCACGATGCCGAGGAGCGTGGGCTTGCGGAAGGGGATCTGGTGACGGTGACCAGCCGGATCGGTGCCACCACTCTGCGCGCCACCATTACCGACCGGGTTCCCCAGGGGGTGGTCTACACGACGTTCCACCATCCGGTCAGCGGCGCCAACGTGATCACCACCGAGTACTCCGATTGGGCGACTGAGTGTCCGGAGTACAAGGTGACGGCGGTGCAGTTGAGCCTGTCGAACCAGCCGTCGGACTGGCAGGAGCGCTTCCGGGAAGTGCATGATCGCCAGTACACCATCGCGGCGGCGGAGTAAGGGCCATGGAGATCCGTCGTCTCGACAATGCCCCGACCGAAACCTCGCCCGTTGCCTCCGGCCGGCTGGCGACAGGGGAGGGTGAGCGGCCGGTCGCCTGGCAGGTAGCGGAGGAAACCCCGATTGCCATCCTGCTGAACGGAAGCTCGTTCGCGGTCATGATGGCGACGCCGGCAGATCTGGAGGACTTCGCGGTCGGCTTCGCGCTGAGCGAGGGGATCGTGCCGGCCATTGACCGCATTGACGGATTGCGGATTGCGGAAGCCGGCGACGGCATCGTCGTCAATCTGCGCATCGACCCCGGTTTGGCGGAGGCGGTCGCGGCGCGCGGCCGGACCGTGCCCGGCCGGTCGGGATGCGGGATCTGCGGCGCCCAGACCATCGAGGCGGCCTTGCCCCGGCCCCCGAAGGTTTCCGGCAGGACCCCCGACTCTGAGGCCCTGCTGCGCGCCTATGCAGCCCTGCCGGCCGCGCAGGCCATGAACCGGATCAACCGGTCGATCCACGCGGCGGCCTATTGCCGGCTGGACGGCACGATCGACTGCGTGCGGGAGGATATCGGCCGCCATAACGCCCTCGATAAACTGGTGGGCGCGCTGACCCGCGATGGCCGGGATGCGCGGGACGGGTTCATCCTGTTGTCGAGCCGGATCAGCGTGGAGCTTGTCCAGAAGGCGGCGGTGGCACGGGCTCCGTTCCTGGCGGCGGTCTCGGCGCCGAGCGCGCTCGCGCTGCGGGTCGCCGATCGCGCCGGGATGGGGCTGGCGAGCCGTGCCCCGGACGGTGTGATGGTCTTTGCGCCGGGACGGCGTGTGGAGAGTGCGGCATGACTCGCGACGATGTGGTCCGTAAGGCCAATCAGATCGCCGATTTCTTTCGGCCCTACGACGACGAGGAGGCGACGTCCGGCGTGGCGGGACACATTCGCCAGTTCTGGGATCCGCGCATGCGCGCGGACCTCGCCAGATACCTCTCGGAAGACGACAGTGGTTTCACCGAGATCGCGCTGAAGGGGGCGCAGATCGTAGTGCAGGAGGATCATGCCAAGGCGGCCGGCCGACAGGCATAGATCAGCGACCCGATGATCGTACCGATCGCCGGGGATGCACCCGAGAAGCCCTCGCCGCATCTGCCGGGTCGTTCGCCTGGTAGTTTGACCTAGGTCCTTTCCTGGCGAGTGGATTTGCCTGAAACTGCGTCAAAGCGTGGGTTCCCTGCGTTTTGTCAGGGTGTGGGGACCTGCATGACAGACCCTGAAACCGGTCTACGGCCGCCTTTTGGGATTTGCGGCGCCGTATTTGAGCATTGGCTGGACCTCGCAGCCGAGGCCGACGGCACCCCTTTGCGTGAGCAGATTGACATGCTGTCCCTGCCGACCGATGCACTGCCTTGGTTCTTCATCCATGTCCGTGTCGGCGATCGCTACCAGAACCGGTTGTCCGGATCGAAGCTGGCTGGTGCTTTCGGTTTCGAGCCCAAAGGGCGCTTTCTCGACGAAATGATGGCGCCGGAGATCTACCCCGAGCGTGTCCGCCTGTTTGATCACTGCTTGAACGACACCACACCGATTCACTACCGCGCGACCCTGGCCGCACCGGACCGCCAGCATATCGCCTTCAGCCGCATCCTTCTGCCGCTGCGCAGCGCGGCTGACGCTCTCGTGGATATGGTCTGCGGCACCATGGTGTTTTTCGGCGACGCCCAACTCTCGGACGACGAGCGGCAACGGATCGGCAGCGGATACAGGGGCGTTCTGGTGTGCCGCCAGTATCAGCATGGTGAGTGGGTATCTCTGCAGGCCTGACCCATCGGGTTCAACGCGATTGACAGCCGGGACCGCCCGCCCGTAGCGTCCTCCGGTCAATCGCGCGTGGTGTTCCCGCCTCCCTTCTGGGGACGGGAATGAAACGGGAAGCCGGTCGGAAGCCGGCACTGCCCCCGCAACGGTAGGCGAGGTTGGTCCGCCGCAATCGGCCACTGTGCCCCGGAGCGAAGCTCCAACTGGCATGGGAAGGCGCGGCGCACCCGGGTCGAACGCACCCGACCTCGCGAGTCCGGAGACCGGCCAGGCGCGAAACCTCGATGTCGCGGGGCGCGATACTCGGGCTCGGCAGGCCGCTCGCCGCCGTTCCCAGTTCTGTCCCCGGCTTCGGGTCTGCAACCACGCGCGGGTGTGCGCGGGACCGGGGGAACGGAATGACCTTAATCAATGGACGGGCGCCGGCCAGATGGGCCGGTGCGACAGGAATCCTGGCATTGGTATGTCTGTCGGCGGACGTGATTGCGCCGGCGAACGCCCAACAGGCCGATGAGTCCGAGGAGACCACGCGCGTTGTCGACGACGTGGTGGTGACGGCGTCGCGGATCGCCGAGACCGCCGATGAGACCTTGGCGCCGGTCAGCGTGATCACCCGCGACGACATCGAGACCCGCCAGATCCGCTCGGTTCCGGAAGCCCTTAGAAGTGTGCCGGGCCTCTCCTTGACCAACAACGGCGGTCAGGGAAAAGCCACGTCGGTGTTCCTGCGCGGCACCGAGTCGGACCATGTCCTGGTTCTGATCAATGGCGTCAAGGTGGGGTCGGCCACCCTTGGAACCTTCAACTTCGAGAGCCTGTCGATCGACAATGTCGAGCGGATCGAGGTGGTTCGCGGCCCGCGATCTCAGCTCTACGGGTCCGAGGCGCTCGGCGGCATCATTCAGATCTTCACCCGTCGGCCGACCGACGACGTCCGCGTCAATGCGTCGGCCGGCTATGGCAGCGACGAGACCAAGGAAGCATTCGGCGGTTTCTCGGGACGGACCGCCGGGATCGGATATGCCTTCGATGCCAGTTATCTTGAAACCGACGGGTTTAACGCCTGTGGCGATGGGAAATCGGTGCCGTCCGGCGGGTGTTTCGCCAACGAGCCGGACGATGACGGGTTCAGGCGCACGTCGATCGATGGCCGATTGGACTACACCTTCGCGAACGGGGTTGCGATCGACTTGACAGGGCTTTACGCCGACAGCGACAACGACTTCGATGGCTCGTTCGTCAACGAGTCCGAAGCCGAGAACTACGTCCTCGGCGGCCAGGTTCGGTTCTCTCCGGTCGATGTATGGGATGTCACGGCTTCGGCCGGACACACGGTTGACGACAGCGACAACTTCCTGAACGGCACCTTTCGATCCCGGTTCAAGACCGAGCGGAATTCGCTGTCGCTTCAGAACGATCTGTTTCTGGCGGATGGTCACGTGACGACACTCGGCGGCGACTATCAGCTCGACGAGGTCAGCGGCACCACCGACTACGACGAGGACCGCCGCGACAACTACGCCGCGTTTGTGCAGCATCGCGTCGATTTCGGCCGGCACAGCATCCAGGCGAGTGGCCGGGTCGATGAGAACGAGCAGTTCGGCGGGTTTCTGACCGGCGGCGTGTCCTACGGTCTGCGGATCGTCGACGGGTTGCGGATGACACTCGCCTACGGGACGGCCTTCAAGGCCCCGACCTTCAACGAACTGTTCTTTCCCGGCTTCGGAAATTCCGATCTCGATCCGGAGGAGTCGCAGAGCGCCGAGATCGGGCTGACGGCGCGGGTCGGCGAGATGAACCTTGGGGCCAACCTGTTCCGCACCGAGATCGATGACCTGATCTCCTTCGACGCCGCGACTTCCGCGCCCGCCAATGTCGACGAGGCCGAGATCACCGGGCTCGAGCTGTACGGCTCGGGAACCATCGAAGGCTTCATCGTGCTGGCGAGCGCGACGTTCCTCGATCCGGTGAACGAGTCGGACGGTTCGAACAACGGCAACCTTCTCCCGCGCCGCGCCGAACAGTTCTATCAGCTGTCCATCGACCACAATGTCGGCGATCTCGGGCTTGGGCTCGGCGAGCTGTCCCTCGGCGGCGACGTGCGATACGAAAGCGAGCGGTTCGACGATCTTGCGAACTCGACGGAACTGGACGCCTATACCACCGTCGATCTGCGTGCGCGCTACGACGTGACCGAGAACTGGGGGCTCGACCTGAAGCTGGTCAACATCTTCGACGAGGACTACGAGACCGCCCGGTTCTTCAACCAGCAGGGACGGGCGGGTTTCCTGCGTCTGACCTTCCGGAACTGATATGCGGGTCACCGGCCTTCCAGCGGCGATCGCGCCGCTTCAGAGGGCCGGGCGGCGCTGGCTGGTCATCGGTCTCTGCCTGGGATTGTTCGGCGCAGCGTCGGACGTCCGGGCGCAGACCGACCTGCCCAAGGTCGTCTCCATCGACTATTGCGCCGACCAATACGTGCTGGCGCTCGCCGACAGGGACCAGATTGCCGGCGTCTCGCCGCGGGCTACCAAGGCGTTCTCGTTCCATCGCGACCGCGCCGGCGGGCTTCCGGTGGTGGAGGCGACGACGGAGGCGGTCCTGGACCGGTCACCGGATCTCGTGGTTCGGTTCTGGGGTGGAAACACGCGGATGGTCGGGTTGCTGGGCCGTGTCGGGATCGATGCCGTGAACGGCACCTACGGCATCGACGACCGCACCATCGCCGAGAACCTGCGGACCGTCGGCAGAGCCCTCGGCCGGACAGCGCACGCTGATATCGCTGTCAGCGAACGCGACTCCCGGATCGCGGCGCTTCAGGCAAGGCCGGCTTCGGAGCTCCGGGCCCTGTATCTGACGCCGAGCGGGACGACCGGCGGGGCCGGGACGGATGTTGGTGCTATGCTGCGGCTGGCCGGGCTGGAGAACCTTGCCGTCGACTACGGATATAGCGGCTGGCGCACGGTCTCGATCGAACGGCTCCTGCAGTCGCCGCCGGACCTGTTTGTCGGCAGCTTCTTTGACGATACCGCGGTCGCGCGATCGTCCTGGTCGGTGGCCCGTCACGGCCGGCTGGCCGGGTTGATGTCGACTGTCCCGACCGTGGGCGTACCGGGGCGTTTCCTGTCCTGCAGCGGTCTGTTCTCGGTCGAAGCCGCCGAGTTTATCCGGGCCGCCGTCACGGACCTGAAGTTGGCGGAACGCGGGGGGTGAGCGCCATCCCGACAACCGGCGGTTCGGAGATCCCCGCCCGCATCCTGCTGCCGCTGCTGCTCGCCCTTCTGGTGGCCTGCGGTATCGCGTCCCTGCTCGTCGGTGATGCCCGCCTGTCGGTCGGCGAAGTGCTTGCCGCCCTGATCGGCGGCGGCGACGGCACCACCCGGATCATCGTCCTTGAGATCCGCCTGCCGCGCACGGCCTTGGGCATGCTTCTCGGTGCCGCGCTTGGTTTCGCCGGGGCGGCGCTGCAGGGTTTGCTGCGTAACCCGCTGGCCGATCCCGGCGTGATCGGGGTCACGGCGTCGGCCGGCCTCGGGGCGGTGGTGGCGATCGGTTTCGGCCTGGCGGCCGTGTCGGCGCTTCTGGTGCCGACATTGGCGATCCTCGGTGCCGCGGCCGCCACCGCGCTGATCTTCGCGGTCGCCGCCCGCAGCCACAACCTGCTGGTCCTGATCCTGACCGGCATCGGAATTTCAAGCCTCGCGGCCGCCCTGACATCGCTGGCGTTCAATCTGGCGCCCGACCCGATCACCTTGCGGGACATGATCCTGTGGCTGCTCGGTTCGCTTGAGAACCGGACATCGACCGATCTTCTGGTGGCCCTGCCGTTCGTTCTGGTCGGATGGGCGGTGATGGCGCCGGTCGGGCGCGGTCTCGACGCGTTGTCGCTCGGCGAGGAGACCACCCGCTCGCTCGGCATCGATCTAGGTGGCCTGCGGCGGCGGATCATTCTCGGAGTTTCGGCGTCGGTCGGGGCGACCGTCGCGGTCTGCGGGGCGGTCGGTTTTGTCGGTCTCGTGGTGCCCCATATGGTGCGGCCGTTCGTCGGCTATCGGCCGTCCCGTGTGCTGGTCGCCAGCGCGCTCGGCGGAGCGGTGCTGATCACGCTTGCCGATCTCCTGACCCGGGTGCCGACGGGCGGCGAGCGGCTGCAGCTGGGCGTTGTGACCGCGCTCATCGGGGCCCCGGTCTTCATCTGGATCGTGCAGCGCAGCTGGATGGCATCGCGATGACGGAATCGAAATCCCCGGCCCGTGCCTTGATGCTGCAGGGAACGGGCTCCGATGTCGGCAAGTCGACCCTTGTCGCCGGTCTGTGTCGGGTGTTTGCGCGCCGGGGGCTGCGGGTGCGGCCATTCAAACCCCAGAACATGTCGAACAACGCCGCCGTGGCGGAGGATGCCGACTCTGGGTCCGGTGAGATCGGTCGCGCCCAATGGCTCCAGTCGGTGGCCTGCGGGGTGCCGCCCAGTGTCCACATGAACCCGGTTCTGCTGAAGCCGAACAGCGATACCGGCGCGCAGGTTGTCGTCCATGGGCAACCGCTGACCGTCGCCGAGGCCAGCGACTACCAGCATCTGCGCGCGACCCTGCTGACCCGTGTCATCGACAGTTTCGAGCGCCTGAAAGCGGAGGCGGACATCGTACTGGTGGAAGGGGCGGGGAGCGCAGCCGAGGTCAATCTGCGCGACGGTGACATCGCCAACATGGGCTTTGCCGTCCCGACCGGAACCCCGGTCGCGCTGGTCGGCGACATTAACCGTGGCGGGGTGATTGCCAGCCTGGTCGGCACCCATGCCCTGCTGGAGGCGGCGGACGCTGCCCTTGTAAAGGGGTTCATCGTGAACCTGTTTCGGGGCGACGTCCGGTTGTTCGACGGCGGGCGGGAGGCCATCCGGGAACGCACCGGGTGGCGGGATTTCGGTGTCGCGCCGTTCTTGCCGGAGGTGCGGGCTCTGCCGGCCGAAGACGCGGTCGTCCTTGAGCAGTCGGCGCATCATGACGCCGGGCGAACTCTGGTCGCCGTGCCGATGCTGTCACGGATCGCCAACTTCGACGATCTCGATCCACTGCGCGCGGAACCGACCGTCGACGTTCGGTTCTGCCCGCCGGGGAGCGCATTGCCCGGCGACGCGAAACTGGTAGTCCTGCCCGGGACCAAGTCGACGGTGTCCGATCTCCGGTTCCTGAAGGCGCAGGGCTGGGACATCGATATTCAGGCCCATGTCCGGCGGGGCGGGCATGTGCTTGGTCTCTGTGTTGGCTACCAGATGCTGGGGCGCTGGGTGCGGGACCCGGACGGGATCGAGGGGGCTCCCGGCGAGGAAGAAGGCCTTGGACTGCTGGATGTCGAGACGGTCATCGCGCCGGCCAAGACCGTGCGCAACGCGGTCTGCGTCGCGTCCACGCTGGGCGGTACCGCCAGCGGATACGAGATCCATGCCGGACGCACGGAAGGCGCCGGGCTGGCGCGTCCGTTCCTGGAGCGCGATGGCGAAGTGGTCGGGATCGCGTCCACGGATCACCGGATTGTGGGCGCCTATCTGCATGGGTTGTTGCGCGACGACAGCTTCCGCCACCGCTACCTGTCGGCAATTGGTGTGGCGAGTGACCCGGGTCTTTCCTTCGACAACCACGTGAGTGCCGCACTGGACCAGTTGGCCGATGCCCTGGAGCGACATCTCGACGTCGACGGGCTCTGGGAGGCGGCGCGATGAGCGCCACGGTGGTTGCGGGTGCCGCGCTGCTGGATGCCATCACGGGGGATCCGAAGCCGCTCTATCAACGGTTCCCGCACCCGGTGACCGTGATGGCCAACAGCCTCACGGTCATCGAATTGCGCCTCAACCGGCCCGACTGGTCGAACCGGGCCCGTCGCACCCTGGGTGCGATCTCGATTGTCGCATGGGTTGGCGCATGGGGTGGTGCCGCCGCGATCGTCGCCGCGGCGCTATCCGGCCCCGTCGGAACGGTTGTGCTCTTGATCCTGGCATCGACACTGCTGGCCGGCCGCGATCTGATGGATCATGTTCGCGCGGTCGTCGCGCCTCTGGAACCGCCCCAGGACATCGAGGCGGCGCGTGCCGCGGTGGGCGAGATCGTCGGCCGGGACGCCTCGGTCCTGGACGCGGCTGGCCTCAGCCGTGGTGCGCTGGAGAGCCTGTGCGAAAACCTGTCCGACGGCTTCGTCGCACCACTGTTCTGGTTTGTTGTGGCCGGATTTCCCGGGCTCGTCTGCTACAAGGCGATCAACACGGCCGACAGCATGATCGGCCATCGCAACGCCCGCTTCACCGACTTCGGTTGGGCGGCGGCCCGGGTCGATGACCTCGTGAACCTGGTGCCGGCGCGGTTGACGGCGATGCTGATCGCGCTTGCCGCCTGGCCCGAAGGTAGAACCGGACAGGCATGGACGACCGCCTGGCGAGATGCCCGCCGGCACCTGTCGCCCAATGCCGGATGGCCGGAGGCGGCGATGGCTGGTGCACTCGACCTTCGTCTTGGCGGCCCGCGCCGACTTGGCGATCAGGACGTCGATGGCGCCTGGCTCGGCGACGGCCGGGAAGATGCCGGAACCGAGGATCTGCGACGGGGATTGCGGGTGGCGGGACGGGTCTGGATCGGACTGATCCTGCTGCTCCTGAGCATGGCCTTGGTGGAGGTCTGGTGATCGAAGGAGAAACCGATGTCTGAACAGGAACTGGAACGCAACGAGGCTCACCGGACCGAGATTAAGCGGTTGCAGGCCGAGCACCGGGCCGCGATGAAAACGAAGCAGAAGGCGGATCGCGGCCTGCTTGCCGTGCATACCGGCGATGGAAAGGGCAAGTCGACGGCCGCGTTCGGCGTCATCATCCGGGCCTTGGGATGGGGCAAGTCGGTCGGTGTTGTCCAGTTCATCAAGGGCACGTGGAAGACCGGTGAGAACGAGTTCTTCAAGCGCTTCGACGATCTGGTGACCTTCAGGCGCATGGAGGACGGCTTCACCTGGGATACCCAGGATCGCGCCCAGGACATCCGTGCTGCGCGCGCGGCCTGGGACCAGGCGCAGGAGATGTTCACCGGCGGCGACTACGATCTGGTCGTCCTGGACGAACTCAATATCGCTTTGCGCTACGACTATCTGCCGGTGGGGGAGGTGGTCGATGGCCTCTTGGGCCGGCATCCCCGCTGCACCGTGGTCGTGACCGGCCGCGATGCGCCTGCGGCCCTGATCGAGTCGGCGGACCTCGTGACGGAAATGACCAAGGTGAAGCACCCCTTCGATGCAGGGATCAAAGCCGCGCCCGGCTTCGATTATTGAGCGGTCGGTACGGCCGCGCTTTTGCGCAGATGGCGATTCAAGCGCACACTGGAGGCGGTGTCATGAGCAGACCGTCGACCACCGACGACGCGAGGAGCAGCATTGGCACGCGACCTGCGCCCGAAGCTCGGTAATGCGCCGACCCCGCTTGCTGCGGAGCCGGATGTCGACGCGGTCGATCCGGAAATCGACATTCCGAGCGATCTGGACGATCGGACCCACGCGGAGTTCATCGAGATCTACCGGGACGCTTCTGCCAACATCCGCTTCGCCAAGGAGCAGATGTGGCGCACGGTCCTGTACTTCACCCTCGGCGCCATCACCGTCGCCACCTATGGCGAACTCACCCGCTGGGATGACCCGGTGCTCGCCTACTATCTTCTGGTCATTGTCTGGGTCTTCAGTCTGGCAAGTCTGTTGATCCTCGTCAGCCTGCAGTGGTGGCAGCTGGCAGAGCACCGCAAGATCGCTTTCGTGACGGCGAAGTGGTCGAGCTTCGCCACGGCTGCGCGATCGCTCAAGTCCAAGGCGATGAGCGACGTCCAGCGCTATGGAATGCTGGTCGTCATGGTGCTCTATCTGGAGCTTGTCACCATCGCCGTGACCCGGATCTTCCTGCTGCAGATCTGAATGGGGCTCCAAGCAGAGGAGTAAGGAGATCGTTAACCATTTCTTATAAACTTTATGTTTAATTCTTTGCAAAGGGACTACGCGCTTAGGTAATCGCCGCCATGGTCCGATCGCTCTCAGTTCCCCAGGAATCCCGGGAATTCAGCCGGATTTGCCCGGTCACAGCGACGATTTATATAGAATGTTATCTAAAATCGTATATATCTCCAGCACAAGGTGAGGGGAACATCCGTGGCTGAAGACACAAGACAAGATGATGCTGATGCCCAATTCGGCGTAGAGGACCAAGAGTCCGGAAACGACCGAAGCACCTAGAACCGCGATGGTGGCGGGTCTGAGCAGGGGCAGTCCGGCAACAGCGAAGAGCCCGAGAAGCGCTCTGCCGACGGCATGGGTTCCCAGCGCGATCCGGATCGCGCCACCCGCGAGCAAAATGAAAAACGCGGTCTTCAAGATGAGGACCTGGACGTTCGTGAGGAAGAACGCCGGCGCGAGGAAGGTGACCAGGCGGGCGACGACGAAGAGTCCGCTGAGGACGGCGACGGGCGCGACGGCAACGAAGGCCGTGGCGGTCGCGATCGCGACGACGGCAACGAGGGCGGCGACCGCCAGGGCCGGATCGGCGGCAATGATCGCCAGGGCGGCGACTCCAACAATCCAGGCGGCAATGCGCAGCAGGGCGGACAGTCCGGCCCGGGTGGTGGGGGCAGCTCGCCGGAGGTTTCCGCCGGCACGGTAGGCTCCAGCGATCTCGCATCGACCGACGCGACCCGCCCGGGACCGGGCGGCGGCGAGCAGCCGGGCGCTCCCGGTGCCGAACAGGCCGGTGAGGGCGCAGGCGCTCAACAGGGCGCCGAGACGGAACAGCAGACCACGGCTGAAGGCGACCCGACGGTCGATCCGACGACGGATCCGTCCGCGGATCCGACGGTCGATCCGACAGTGGACCCGACTGTCACGCCGACATCGGACCCGTCGACCGGCGGCTCGGACCCCTCCGACAATGACCCGTCCGACGGCGGTCAGCAGAACACCGGGTTCGAGAGCCGTGAATTCGGCTCCACCGGGTTCGAGACCACGGGCTTTGATGAGCCCGACGGTCAGTCTGATAGCGGTATTCGCCGCGACGGCGCGCGTTCCGAGGAGTCTCCGGACGACCTCGACCCGGAAGATGAGGGTCGGGACGGTGAGGTCGACGACGAGGAAGACCGCACCACCGGCCGCGACGAGGACGGGAGTGATGCGCGGATCGGCGCTCCGGAGGAAGACCAGACCGAGGACGGCGAGGACCTGGTCGAGAATCTGGTCGAGGATCTGGTTGAAGACCCCGTCGAGGAAGACGACACCGGTCCGGTGGTCGAAGAGCCGACGTCCCGAACCCAGGAAACCGAAGAAGAAGAGCAGACGGAGCCGGAAGTCCGGAGCGTCGATACTGAGGAAATCACGGACACCGAGCCGGAGCCCGAGCCGGAGCCCGAGCCCGAGCCGGAGCCCGAGCCGGAGCCCGAGCCGGAACCTGAGCCCGAGCCGGAGCCCGAGCCGGAGCCGGAGCCGGAGCCGCAACCTGCGCCGCCGAGTCCGCGTGGTGGCGGGACGTCCGGTAATGATCGGCTGTACTTCGGAGACGAAAACGACCGGGTTGGCACCATCGGTGGCAACGACACGGTCTATGCCGGTGAGGGCAACAACAAGGTCGATCTCGGCGCCGGCAACGACTTCGTGCGCGCCGGTAAGGGCCGCGACACGCTGTCCGGCGGTTCGGGCAATGACCGCATCGAGGCCGGTGAGGGCGACAACCGTGTAGATGCCGGCTCCGGCAACGACACAGTGGTTGCCGGATCGGGGTCGGACAAGATCAAGGCCGGCGACGGCAACAACTGGGTCTATGCCGGCCGGGGCCGCGACGACGTCGATGCCGGCCGCGGCAACGATACGATAGAGGTTGGTGACGGCCGCAACACGGTGGACGCCGGCGACGGCAACAACCGTGTGGTGACCGGCCGAGATGCCGACCGAATCGAGACAGGCTCGGGCCGTGACACGGTCTATGCCGGCGACGACGACAACAAGGTTGAACTCGGCCGCGGCGATGACTTCGTGCGGGCAGGTCGCGGCGACGACACGCTGTCCGGCGGTTCCGGCAACGACCGGATCGAGGCCGGTGACGGCGACAACCGTGTGAAGGCCGGTTCCGACAACAACGCGGTGACGTCCGGTTCCGGCGATGACCGGATCGATTCCGGCGACGGTAACGACTACGTCCGCGCCGGCGACGGCAACAACGACATCGATTTGGGCGGCGGTACGAACCGGGTCTACGCCGGCCGTGGGCACGACGACGTCGATGCCGGCCGCGGCAACGACACGATCGAGGTCGGTGACGGCCGCAACACGGTGGACGCCGGCGACGGCAACAACCGTGTGGTGACCGGCCGGGATGCCGACCGGATCGAGACTGGTTCGGGCCGTGACACGGTCTATGCAGGTGACGGCCGCAACACCGTCGACGCCGGCGACGGCAACAACCGGGTGGTCACGGGTCGCGATGCCGATCGGATCGAGACCGGTTCGGGCAACGACTACGTGCGCGCCGGCGACGGCAACAATGACATCGACGTCGGCGGCGGCACCAACCAGGTCTATGCGGGCCGGGGTCATGACGATGTCGAGGCTGGTCGCGGGAACGACCGGATCGAGGTCGGTGACGGCCGCAACACGGTCGATGCCGGTGACGGCAACAACCGGGTCGTGACTGGGCGCGATGCCGACCGGATCGAGACCGGTTCGGGCCGTGACACGGTCTATGCCGGGGACGGCGACAACAAGGTTGAGCTCGGCCGCGGTGACGACTTCGTGCGGGCCGGTCGCGGCGACGACACGCTGTCCGGCGGTTCCGGCAATGACCGGATCGAAGCGGGCGACGGTAGCAACCAGATCAAGGCGGGTAGCGGCAACAACACCGTCGTTGCCGGATCGGGGTCGGATACGGTCAAGTCCGGTGACGGCAACGACTATGTGAACGCCGGTGACGGCAACAACGACATCGATGTCGGCGGCGGTACGAACCGGGTCTATGCGGGTCGCGGCCATGACGATGTCGATGCCGGCCGGGGCCACGACGATGTCGAGGCCGGTAGTGGCGACAACAGTGTTCGGGCCGGTTCCGGCAACAACACTGTGGTTGCGGGCTCTGGCTCGGACACGGTCAAAGCCGGTGACGGCAACGACTATGTGAACGCCGGCGATGGCAACAACGACATCGATGTGGGCGGCGGCACCAACCGGGTCTATGCCGGTCGCGGCCACGACGACGTCGATGCCGGCCGCGGCAACGACACGATCGAAGTTGGTGACGGGCGCAACACGGTCGACGCCGGTGACGGCAACAACCGGGTGGTCACGGGTCGCGATGCCGATCGGATCGAGACCGGTTCAGGCCGGGACACGGTCTATGCCGGCGACGGCGACAACAAGGTCGAGGTTGGTTCCGGCAACGACTTCGTGCGGACTGGCTCCGGCCGCGACACGATCTCCGGTGGATCGGGCAATGACCGGATCGAGTCCGGCAGCGGCGACGATCGGGTCAGGGCCGGTTCCGGCAACGACACCGTCTATGCCGGTGAGGGCAACAACGACGTCGATCTCGGCGACGGCACCAACCGGGTCTACGCCGGCCGGGGCCACGACGACGTCGAGGCCGGCCGCGGCAATGACACCATCGAGGTCGGTGACGGCCGCAACACGGTGGATGCCGGCGACGGCGACAACCGGGTGGTGACCGGCCGCGATGCCGACCGGATCGAGACCGGTTCGGGCCGTGACACGGTCTATGCCGGCGACGGCGACAACAAGGTCGAACTCGGTTCCGGCAACGACTTCGTACGCGCCGGTCGCGGCAACGACACCATCTCCGGCGGGTCCGGTAAGGACACGATCGAGGCGGGTGACGGCAACAACCGGATCGATGCCGGCTCCGGTGACAACCGGATCACGTCCGGGTCGGGTTCGGACACGATCGATGCCGGACGGGATGACGACACCGTTCGGGCCGGTGACGGCAACAATGTCATCGACGTCGATCGCGGCGACAACCAGGTCTATGCGGGCCGCGGCCATGACGATGTGACCGCCGGACGTGGTGACGACCGTATCGAGGTCGGCGACGGCCGCAATACCGTCGATGCCGGCTCGGGCGACAACCGCGTTGTGACCGGCCGCGATGCCGACCGGATCGAAACCGGTGATGGCCGCGACACGGTCTATGCCGGTGACGGCGACAACAAGGTCGAACTCGGCGGTGGCAATGACTTCGTGCGGGCCGGTCGCGGCAACGACACGATCTCCGGTGGATCGGGCAAGGACACGATCGAGGCCGGAGACGGCAACAACCGGGTGATCGCGGGGTCGGGTGACAACCGCATCACGACCGGGTCGGGCGCCGACACGATTTCGGCTGGCCGGGACGACGACACGGTTCGGGCTGGCGACGGCAACAACGTCATCGATGTCGATCGCGGCGACAACGAGGTCTTTGCCGGCCGTGGCCACGACAATGTGACGGCCGGCCGCGGCGATGACCGTATCGAGGTCGGTGACGGCCGCAATCAGGTCGACGCCGGTGACGGTGACAACCGCGTCGTGACCGGCCGGGATGCCGACCAGATCGAGACCGGTTCGGGTCGTGACACGGTCTATGCCGGCGACGGCAACAACGTCGTCGAACTCGGTTCCGGCAACGACTTCGTGCGGGCCGGTCGCGGCAATGACACGATCTCCGGCGGTTCGGGCAAGGACACCATCGAGGCCGGCGACGGCAACAACCGCATTGATGCCGGCTCCGGAGACAACCGGGTCGTATCCGGCTCCGGCGCCGACACGATCAGCGCCGGCAAGGACGACGACACAGTGCTGGCCGGCGACGGCAACAACGACATCGATGTCGGTCGCGGCGACAACGAGGTCTATGCGGGCCGCGGAAACGATACCGTCGTGGCGGGCAAGGGTGATGATCGCATCGAAGTCCGCGACGGCCGGAATCGTGTTTCTGCCGGTGACGGCAACAACCGCGTGGTCACGGGTCGGGACGCCGATGTCGTCCAGGCCGGTTCGGGTCGCGACACGATCTACGCCGGTGAGGGCGACAATGCCGTCACCTCTGGTGCCGGCGACGACATCGTCTCAACGGGGTCGGGCAAGGACACCATCTCAGGCGGTGCCGGTGACGACCGGATTGTCGCCGGTGGCGGCAACGACTTCGTTGTCGGCGGTGCCGGTGAAGACACCATCGATCTCGGTGCCGGCAACGACGTCGGCGTCTTCAACGTCGGTGACAACCGGAACTCCCGCGACACGGACAGCTATCAGGGCGGTTCGGGCGACGACACGTTGCGCGTCGAGGTCACCTCGAATCAGCTCGATGGCCGGATCGGCGACGATCTCTTCGCGGTCAAGGACTACTTCCAGGACGTCGGCGACGGGTCGGCCAACTCGGCCCATGCCAATGAGTTCGACGGTCTGAACCTCAAGGCCCAGAATTTCGAGAACGTCGAGTTCGTGGTCGATGGCCAGGTCACCGACCTGAACCGGGGACCGGAAGTTCGCGGCGTCGAACCGATCTCGCTGACTGTTTCCGAAGCCGGCTCGCTCGACGAGGCGACAATCGGCAAAGGGAAAGACAAGGAAGATCTGGAAAGCGGTTCGATCGGGGAAAGCGAGAGCCCGGGTACAATCTCTCTGCTGTCGCAGGTCGAGGTCAGCGATGATGACCGCGAGGACAGCATCGAGACCGCGCAGGTCGTGATCGAGAACCTCGGTGACGCCGGAACGGTGAAGGTTTCGACCGGATCCTCCGACATCACGGCCACCGTCGAGAAGAACGACGACGGCGACGTGACAGTCACGTTCGAAGGATCGGGCACGCTGGAGGAATACACAGAGGCCCTGCGGTCGGTTTCCCTCGAGCTCTCCGACAGCGGTGCTGGGGATCGAGTGGCGCAGATCAGCGTCACGGTGACCGATGAACACGGCGCGTCCAACGATCCCGAGACCGCGGATCTGGAGATCGATGACGAGCGTCCGGTCGAGCCGCTGGAGGAGACGGGGGAAGAGTCCCTGGCGGGTGGTCTTTCCGGTGATGAAGAAGACGACCTGGAAGACACGCTCGAGGGCGCTCAGGCCGGCCTTGAGGATGGGGCCGACGGCGATGTCGATGCGCTCGGTGAGGACGAGGAGTCCGGCGAGCAACAGGACCAGACACCCCTGCAGTCGGCGCTCGCCGGTGAAGGCGAACAGAGTGATCTGGAAGATGCCGGCGGCGACGATGAAGAGGACGGCGAGGATGAGAGTGCTTCCGGGTCGTCTGACGAGACGGATGACGAGGATGCCCTCGACCCGGTTGGCGAAGACGGCACGGACGAAGAGAACGACTCCGATGATGAGGACGCTGCGGCCGAGTTCGTGGAAGTCGACGCCGGCGACGGTCCTGAACAACCCGAGGATTGGGTGTCGCAGAGCGAAGCGCCGGCCGATGACAACACGTCATCGGGAGACGAAGACTCCGAGGGTGGCGGTTGGTCCGACTCAGAGGATGGCTCCGGCGGGGGCAATAAGCCCATCGTCGAGGACCAGGATGACAATCTCCAGATCTCCGGCTTCGGCTGAACCCAGAGGAGACCGTCGGGACAGAACGCGGGCGCGGCAGCAATGCCGCGCCCGTTCTCGTTTCCGGGGGGAGGGCTCCTCCGTTTCTCGCTGTGCGAACCGGGGATCACTCGGCTTCGCGGAAACATCACATCCAGTTCAAATACATGCGGTAATGATTCTTAATATGTTAAGGCGAAATCCGATTTTATCAGATAAATTGTAAGCATACCTATTTAATAACTTTTGATTCATGTGTATATTTCCAATATAACCTCGAGAACGAAAACTTCAGGACCGTTGCCCGCATCATTCCAGGCACGAGGGCTGTGCATTCCATTTGAGACGCCGCAGTTGAGGCAGATTCGGCTGCGCATCAGGCCCGGGCAGATGCTGAAGGAGTGGGAAGCGGTTATCGCGGGCTGCAGCGCCGAGGATCAACGCCAGGATATGACGATTCAGTGGATCCATCTCACGGAATGGAGCTCGATGACCGCGCGGGACCGGTTGTTACACCGATCCATCTCAGAGCGGTTCTCAGAGCAGGCGTTCGACCCGCTTGGATTGCGCGACGTGGTCTTGCAGGTCGATGAGGCATTTGCCGACAGCGAAGAGGATCGGTCCGCAATCCAAGCCGCGATGGCACACAGCCGGCACGAACGGTTCGCGGCTTATGTCAGTCTGCTCTCGGAAGCGACAAGGCAGTGCGGGATCGCGATCGGAGACGGACTCATGAGCCGGGCCAACAACGCGCTTCTCGTGCAAGCCATCCAGGCCGGACAGGTGGACGCCAGCTCGAACATCTCGTCCCTGACCGTCCGAGTGTTCGACTACCTCGCCCAGCAGGCCGGACTGCCTTTCCAGGAAGTCTCCAAGCGGATCGAAGAACTCTCCGGTTTGATGGCCCCGATCGGCGCGATCAATCTCGCGTCGGACCCTGGCGCGAAGCAGGAAGGCCATCTGGCGATGAGCTATGCCCGTCTGCGAAGCTTTATGGAGCAGGTTCAGGATCACGAACGGGTCTCCGGCGACAGCGATGCCAACGAAGCCTTGCTTGTGCTGTTCTCGGCCAAGGAGTTCTGCGACTTCGTATCCGAGCGTCTGGCGGGTATCGAACAGACCCTAAGCTCGTTCATCGTTGCGCTGCGCAAGATGAAGGAAACCCGCGAGGACATCGACGATCTCGTCAATGACATCGCATACGCTCTCGACGGTTGGGACGGCCTGATCGACGTCTGGAACGAAGCGGCCACGATCGCCGAGACCGAAGAGGGCGGCAGCGCGCGCCGCCGTGCTATCCAGCACATCCTTCTGTTCCTGCCGATGATGCCGGCTGAGGAGACCTACGACGACAGCGAACGCGTCTGGAACGGGATCTCCATCCACCGCGCGGTCATGGTGCGTCAGTTCACCAATTGGCTGAACGACACCCTCGATAGCGATCTCGTCGCCCGTGTGCAGTCCTCGCAGGAGATGGAAAGGAGGCGGGCCCGCTACCAGCAGCGCGCGGCGGCGAGGGAGGCTGAGGCGAAAGCCCGCGAGGAACGGCGACGGCAGAGGCGCCAGGAGCGCCGGGCCGTCAAAGCCACTGCCGAAGGAGCGGTCTGATGTTGCAGCCGAACCTGCGGCGCCCCGAAGAACGGCGGCGGGAGCGCCGCTTTCAAATCCCCGATGCGGCGGTCACGGCCGCCGGCGAAACGGTGGGTGTGCGGAACATGTCGACCATCGGGATCGCTTGCCAGACGGCGATCTCGGGCGTCCGACGAAACCAGATTCTCCCGATCCAGCTTGCCCTGCCGCGCCGCGCCGCAGACCGGTGTCCCCATCGGTTCACGTTGCTTGCCATTGTGATGGAGAATAACGGGCGGGGGTTGATCCTGCGTTTTATTCAGCCTTCGCGTGTATGGGTGCGCGCGATGGTCAACTACCTTGACGCGATGGACGCGGCGAACGACTGATCCGGGTCAGCGCTCGGTGAACCCGATCTCCAGTGCGCGGGTGATCGGCTTGGCCAGGTAGTTCAGCAGCGACCGGTCATCGGTCTTGATGTCGGCCTGAACGACCATGCCCGGGAGAACGAGGTTCTTCTCCGGATTTTCGCCGAAGTGATTGCGCTCCAGGCTGACGATCACCTTGTAGAAACTGGTGCCGCTGTCTGAGGTGATCGTGGTCGGTGAGATCCGGTCAACCCGTCCCGTAATGCCGCCGAACTGGGCGAAGTCGTAGGCGGTAACCCGCACCGTGGCTTCCTGACCCGGCGAAACGAACGCGACGTCTTTTGGGTTCAGCAGTACTTCAACGACGAGTTCGTCGTCGATCGGAACGATCTCGGCAACGGCGGCCCCGGGAGTCACGACACCGCCGACCACCGTAAAGCCGAGCTGCTGGACCACGCCGCGGACCGGCGACTTGATTTCCAGACGGGAGAACCGGTCCTCGAAGCGGACGAGCGATTCCTTGACCTCCGCCAGTTCGGCCGAGATCTGGCTGATCTCCGTAAGCGCCTGGGATTCCTGATTGGCGTCAAAGGTCACCTGACGGGTCTCGATCTCGGCGATCTCCTGGCGGGACCGGGCGATCAGGCCGTCCAGCTGAACCAGCTGACCGCGCGTCCGGTTGAGATCGCGTAGCACATCGAGATATGTGAACCGCCGGGTCAGGCCTTTCTCCAGCAGATCCTTGCGCAGGGTCGCCTCTTCCTCGATCAGCCCGATGCTATCGAGCAGGGTTGTCCGTTGGGAGAGCAAGGTCTCAAGCTGGATGTTCTGGTCCTTGAGCTGTTCGGTGAACAGCTGTTGCTGGTTGCGCCGCGCATCCCGGTTCGCGGTCAGCAGACGCACCTGATCGCGCACCAGGTCGGGATAGCGGTCCTCAATGCTGGTGAAGTTGGGATCCCGCTCCTCAACTGTCGCGTACAACCGTTCAAGACGCGCGACCAGGGCCGCTTCCCGGCTGCGGAGCTGGCGCAGTTCCGACCCGGCACCGGTCCGTCTGAGCCGGATGACCGGCTGGCCCAATTCCACGATATCCCCGGCCCGCACCAGCACCTCTTCGATGATGCCGCCTTCGAAGTGCTGGAGGATGTGGATGTTGGATGACGGGATCACCGATCCATCGGCGCGTGCAACCTGGTCGAGCCGGGCGGTGCCGGCCCAGACAAGGGCACCGATCACGGCCATGGCCATGACCAGGATCGTCAGCCGGACCAGGCGGGGAGAACTGCTCTCCTCGAGGTCGATGGACTGCGCCAGGTAGGACGTCCGCCGGATCGCCGGCGTGCCCAGATTGCGGGACTGTGGTGCGGGGACGGTGATCGGGGTCATGGTCGCGTTATCCCGGGTGCGGAAATGGCATCGCGCTTCACCTCGGTGAGACGGCCCTGGTTGAGCTCAAATACGCGGTCGGCAAGGCGCATGGCGCTCGGGCGATGGGTCACGAAGAAGATCGTGCGATGGCCCTTCAAGGCTTCGAGTTCACGGTTGAGGCAGTCGTCGCCGAAACCGTCGAGGTTCTGGGCCGGCTCGTCGAGCAGCATCACGGGAGCGTCTTTCAACCACAGCCGGGCAATCGACAGCTTCTGCTGGAAGCTCTCGGGCAGCGAGATGCTGTGCTCATCCCCGATGAGGGTCTCGAACCCGTCCTCGAGGTTCTCGATTTCGTCGAGGACGCCGGCGCGCTCCGCGGCATCGCGAAGCGCCTGAAATGGCGCGTCCGGCCGAGCCAGCCGCAGGTTCTGGGCGATGGTTCCACGGAACAGATCGGTGTTCTGCGAGAGATAGCCGACGTTCCGGCGAAGCTCTACCGGACCCACGTGACGCATCTCGACACCGCCGAACGTGATCGTCCCGGCCTGAGGACGAAGCAGGCCGGACATCACTTTCAGAAGCGTGGACTTGCCGGAGCCGCTGGGGCCGATCAGCGCGATCATCTCGCCGGGCTTGGCCTCCATGGATACTGCCAGCAACGCCGGATCAGACTCCTTCGAGTAGCGGACGGAAACCCGGCGCATGGAAATCGGGCCGGAGAACCGGTGGTCGGCGACGCGGGCGTCGTAGCTCGGGTCTTCGGACCGCGCCCGCATGAGCCGGTCAATCTGGTCGATGGTCGAGCGCATCTGCGCCAGCTGCGGCAGGCTCTGGCAGCCGATCTGGACCGGAACAAGTATCCGCCATACGAGGGCCATCGAGGCCACGAGGGCGCCCGTGGACATCTGCTGGTCGATCACCGCCTGGGCGCCGACAAACAGGGTCATCAGTCCGGTGCCCATCAGGACACCGTGCAGCAGGGACTGCAGCACGATATTGAGCCGCGCCGCCCGGTTGCGTTCGACGGCGGTTCTGGCCGAAAGCGGCCGCAGACGCTCCATGAAGGCCGGGCCGAGCATGGTGGCCCGGATGCTGCGCTGCTTGGTAACGAGCTCCGTGGCGAGATGATCCCGCGCTGTGCGCGCGTTCGACGACCGCCGCTCGGAACGCAGGATGGCCGGCACGAAGGCCGCGCCGACGCAGGCGATCAGCAAAAGACCGACCAGGGGGATGACGAGGATCGGAGTGGCGATCAGGCCGATCACCAGGACCGATGCCAGGATCAGCGGGATCTCGAGGATCAGCGTCGCGACCGGTGAGTTGAGAATGTCCCGGAGCCCCTGGAAACTCTGGAACCGGGATAACTGAGTGCCAAGCGTGCTGGTGTCTGCATTCGACGGGGGCAGCGACAGGATCTTCCGGAACGCCTGGGTGGACAGCAGAAAGTCGACCCGCCCAGCCACGTGGGCTACGGCCGAGCCGCGGATCTGACGCAGGCACAGGTCGATCAGCAGGGCCAGCCCGACCCCGGGCAGGAGCCAGTACAGGCTCGACGGAGAGGCCGACGGGATGACGATGTCGTAGACCGTCATCACGAACAGCGGCACAACCAGTCCGAACATGGAACCGAAGACGCTGGCGACCGCGATCAGCGTCATCTCGCCTTTGAACCGACGGAACAGGCTGCCGGTGAAGGAGGTCTCCTAGCCGGCCGCCTCGGTGGCCTCGTCGTCGCGTGAGAAGACGTAGTAGTACCCGAACAGCCGTGCTGCCCGGAACCGCACGACCTCGCGGGTCCGGCTGTCGAACGCGGTCACTTCGCCGGCGGCCCGGTTCAGAATCACCAGGGGGACGCCGGTCTCCGTGACGAACAGGCAGGGTGTGAGCCTTGCATCGATCGCCGCCGCGCTGCCCTTGTGCCGGACACTGACGTAGCCGAGCTCGGCCAAGACGTTGCGGAAGTCGATCAGGTCGATCCGCTCGGCGACGTGCGGCAGGGCGCGGAGCAGGGCATCCGCGTCCCGCATCCAGCCCAGCGCCGGTAGCAGCGGGATCAGGCTGGCGGCGAAATCGGACGCCTGCTCGAAGGTATTCATTTCCTCCTGACGGAGCGCCTCGGCCAGATGATCGCGGAGGACCATGCTCATAAGGAACCTCCACCGGGGAACAGGAAGGCGACCCGGCCGGTGGGCTCACCGTCGCGCTCATCCGGGGACAGGGCCGGTCCATCCAAAGTGATCTCGCGGTGGGCCAGGGCCTGGAACGAGGGGCGGGTGGTGACCATGACGATGGTGGTGGTGGCCTGACGGCAGATCAGCGCCGCCCGGAAGCGGTCGTCAGCGTCGCGGTCGAGGTTGGAATTGCATTCATCGATCAGGATGATGTCCGGGTACCGGGCCAGCGCCCGCACAATCGGGATCTGCTGACGAACCGACGCCGGAAGCGCCTCCGTTCTTGTCGACAGAACCTCCGTCTGGAACCCCAGCGGCAGCTTGGAAACAGCCTCGGTGAGGCCCAGTTCCTCGGCGATCTCCTCGACGGCCTCGACGCGTTCCGGTGAGGGGTCGAAGCCTGTGAGGTTGTCGAAGATCGTGCCCTCGAACAGCGCCGGGTTCTGCGGCAGATACGCGATCCGGGAACGCAGCCATTCGTCGTCGAAGGCCGTGCTCGATACGCCGTCGAAAACAAGCTGGCCGCGTTCCGGGACCAGCGTGTCGGCCAGCAGGGCCATCAGCGTGGATTTTCCGCCCCAGCTGCCCCGGGACTTGATCAGCACCGTCTCGCCGGGGTCGACGGTAAGGTTCAGACCTTCAAAGACGGTCCGGCCGGAATAGCTGAAATGCACGTCCTCCAGCGCGATGGATCCATGCAGGCTTTCGCGTACGATCCCACCGCCGCCGAGCGTCGGCATCGCCCGCATCTCGGCGATCCGCTGCTTGGCGATGCGCACCGACTGGTACTGGCTCCAGAGCATCGACGCCCGGTTCAGCGGCTGCAGCGCCCGGCCGGTCAGCAGCATGCAAGCGGCAATTCCGCCAATGGTCATGTCACCGGCGATGACAGCCAGGCTGCCGGCGGCGACGATCGACAGCTGGGCGTCTTGGGTCAGCCGGTTGGTGAAGGCCTGGGCCGAGATGCTGCCGCGGATCAGGGATGACGTGATCGTCGCGCTGGACTCCATGACCCGCTCGTAGCGGCGTTGCATCAAGGGTTCCATCGCGTAGGACTTGATGGTGTGCAGTCCCCGCAGGATCTCGATCAGGAAGTTGGTCTGGCCGGAGGCGTTTTGCTGGCGGGCTTCCATGCGGCCGCGGACCGACAGTCCGCTCCACAAAGCGGCCATGGCGGTCAATCCGACAAACCCCATCAGAACCCAGCCAAGCGCGCCACCGATGGCGAACACGAGGCCCACGAACAGGACGAAGAACGGGAAGTCCACCAGGAGCTGGGGAAGATACCCGGCCCGCGACTCCCTGATGGTGTCGATGGCATGCAGGCGGTCCAGATGGACGGCGGTCGACTGTTCCTGGAACGCCCGCGGATCGGCGTTGAGTGCTTTCTCGATCCCGCCGAGGAAAGCGCGGTGACCGTAGCGGGCCGCGCGATGGCTCACGATGACGCCGCGCGCGACGCGCATGAGAATGTCGAGAACGACAGCGCCCAGCACGGCCATCGTGAGCAGCAGCAACGTGTGCTCCGACGCGTTGGGTAGGACCCGATCGTAGATGATCAGGATGGCGATCGGCAGGGCGGTCGCCATCAGGTTGGAGACGAGGGACGCCAGGACAATAGACGGCGTAGCCGCATTCGGCACGTCGTGCAGGTCGCTTGCGAAACCTTGCCCGCTGACACTCATGCTCGACGTCCGTCCCTACGTAAGTATGACCATAAAGTCATACCTCAAATTGATTAAAATTGAACTAATTCTTATAAGTTGATGAGCGCCTTTTGCGTTCATTGGGCAATCGGCCTGTGGATAAATCCTACCAAGCCGTGCAGCCGATCGATTCCCCGGTGGCCCGCTTCGGGGATTTTCAATTTTATCGCGGAAAAGGGTAAATAAAGTCTTAGTGCTCAACAAGTAGCGTGCGTTTCCGCCTGAACCCCAATATATATGGTCTTCAGGGTATGAGAATCGTCGCCACGGGCCGACTTGTTGGAACTGCCAGCATGAGAGTTATCGTCGAAGACCAGGTGTCGCCGGAAGCGAACGCGATGTTGCAGGCGCTTTACAGTCGTTCGGCGTCAAGCGTTGTTGATCACCTCGCGCGCGTGCAGGAGCGCGGTTTCCGCAAGTTTATGGAGAGCTATTACGTCGGCTACGGGCACGAATCGATAGGCGACTGCGGGTTCACGACCATCTTCATCGAGGATGTCTCGATCCTCGCCTGCAAGGCGGTGCAGGACACACCTCTGTATTTCGGGCAGGAGACCTCGACCCGTTACCTGGATTTCTCGGCCCAGGGTTTCAGTGATCCGTTCGCGACCGCCCCGTCCCGACGCCTGATCGACGGCTGGGTCGAGCTCTATACCGAGGTCAACGCGCTCACCCTGGCGGATCTGCGTCGCTGTCATCCCTGTCCGGACGGGGTCAAGGAAGGTGTGTGGGACAAGACCCTGGAAGCGCGCGCCTTCGATATCGCACGCGGGTTCCTGCCGGCGGGCATGTACTCGCAGCTTTCTTGGACCACCAATCTGCGTCAGGCCGCCGACCATATCCGCGACCTTCAGGCTCATCCGCTGGCGGAGGTTCGTGCCATCGGCCAGAGCATCCATGCCAGCCTGCAGGAGAAGTACCCGGGCAGCTTCAGCCACAAGAGCTATCCTGAACAGACCGCGTACCGAGCCAGGGTTGCGGGCGATGCCGCGTATTACCGCGGGCGCGGCGCGGGCCATCCGGATTTCGCCTATACCTGTTCGGCAGACCGCGCGGCGATGGCCGCCGTCGACCCGGCGCTGCTGACCGACCGGCCGAAGTATGAACCGCTGCCGCGCAGGGTCGGTTCCCATGCGTCGTTCGAGTGCCTGTTCAAAATGGATTTCGGGTCGTTTCGGGATATCCAGAGGCACCGCAACGGTTTCTGCGAAATGCCGCTGCTCTCCTGGGAGCACGGGTTCCATCCCTGGTACCTGGACAGCCTTCCGGCGCAGAACCGCGATGCCATCGAAGGCCGGGTGTCTGACTTGCGGGCGACGACCGAGGCGCTCGACGCCGGTGACGAGTTCGAACTGCAGAACTATCTGCCGATGGGCCTCCTGGTGCCGTGCCGGGTCGTCTACGACCTGCGGCAGATGGCCTATGTGGCGGAACTTCGCTCGGGCAAGACCGTGCACGCCACCTTGCGGACCGTCGCCCACCACATGCACGACGCCGTCAAAGCGGAATTCCCCTCCGTGGCGTTGCACTGTGACCTCGAGCCGAGCGACCTCGACGCGCGTCGCGGCACCCAGGACATTAAGCCGGTCGCGTCAAACGGCGGCTGAACGGTTGGTCACGATCACCGGAGCATTGGGGCCGATTGGTGGACAGCGAACATCGATGGACAGCTGAATGAGCACAATCACGAGACGGTCGGTTCTGGCATCGGGGCTTCTGACGCTCGGTGGCTGCGTCACGGCAGGAGGCTTCGCCGCACCGGCACCCAAGCCGGACGAGGCGGTCGTCATGGCTGGTTTCACAGCGGGCGCGCTGTTGCCCAAAATCCAGCTGATCCGTGTCGATCCGGACACGCTTGGCCCGGCGGGCGGCACATACGGCGCTGCCCGCGTAACCCTGAGCAGTAGAGCATTGCTGGGCGGCCGTCGTGTGTACGATTGGGAAACTACCCAGCCCGGCACCTACGTCATCCGATCGATTTCACTGAGTGGCCTCGGCTTCCGGCCGTCCGGCATTATCGGCATCAATCGATACGGCCACGTGGCCTATTCGGTGACCTACGATGACCTGGCTGAGAATCCCAGCCTGCGGTCCGTCAATTATCGGGTCGATCTGGATCCCGGCAAGGTCAACTACATTGGCAAGCTTGTGGTCGATGCCTCCGGCCGCCGAGGTAGCTATGAGCCCCGGATGGTCGATGTACGCAGCCGGTTCGACTGGGCGCGCAGGTACTACAAAGACAAGACCGGCAGCGATGCTGAAGTGGTTGAGAATTTGATGGTCTCAACCCGGTTAGAGACCAGCTGACGCGGCACCGGAGGCGATACGCGCCGGTCCAGGATCAGGTCTGCCGCTCGCCGCCCTCGATGGCCTTGGCGATCTCATCGGCCGGAATGTCATCGAACGACGCGTAGTTCATCCGGTACAGGCGGGCATAGAGGCCACCCGACTCCATCAACGCGTCGTGGCTGCCCTGTTCGACGATCTCACCACCCTCCAGAACGATGATCCGGTCGGCGCCCCGAATGGTCGCCAGGCGATGGGCGATGACCATGGCGGTGCGTCCCCGCAGCAGTTCGGTCAGGGCCTTCTGGATCTCCAGTTCCGTATAGCTGTCGATGCTGGCCGTCGCCTCGTCGAGAACCAGGATCCGGGCATTGACCAGCAGGGCGCGCGCGAAGCTGATGAGCTGGCGCTGGCCGAGGGAGAGGTTGGCTCCGCGCTGATCGAGCATGGTCTCGTAGCCGCGATCGAGGCGCATGATGAAGTCGTGCGCCCCGACCGCCTTGGCCGCCGCTTCGATCTCGTCCTGAGTGGCGTCCGCCTTGGCATAGCGGATGTTCTCGGCAATGGTCGCGGAGAACAGAAAGGGCTCCTGCAGTACCATCGCGATGTGCCGGCCGAGGCTCGCCTGGGTCACGGTGCGCACGTCGCGGCCACCGACAAGAACCTCGCCGTCCCAGACATCATAGAACCGGTGGACCAGGGCCGTGGTGCTGGTCTTGCCCGACCCGGTTGGCCCGACCAGCGCCACCGTTTCTCCCGGTTCTACCCGGAAAGTGATGTTCCGCAGGATCGGATTGTCCGGTTCGTAGCCGAAGGTCACGTTGCGGAACTCGACGGCGCCGTCGATGTCGGCGGGATCGGCCGCGCCGGGGGCGTCCTTCACGTCGATATCGACATCCATCACCTCGAAAATGCGCTGCCCGGCCGCCATCGCCCTTTGCATGATGCTGTATTGCAGGGTGAGCGAGCGGATCGGGTCGAAGAACCGCTGGACGTAGAACAGGAAGGCGACCATGACGCCGACGTCGAGGGCGTCGTCCAGTACCATAGAGCCGCCGACCACGATCACGATCGCCATGGCCGAACCGGTCAGGGTGTCGACGATGGGCACCATGACGTTGGTGAACCGCGAGGCGACCAGGTGGGTGCGCAGGTTCTCCCTTGCTTTTTCTTCGAACAGGTCGAAATTCACCGCTTCACGCCGCAGCTCCTGGATCGCCCGGATGCCGTGCACGTTCTCCGCGAGTGCGCCGTTGGTCACGCTGCTGGCCTCGCGGGCCGCCATGAACGCGCGACGCGCTATCGGCAACCAGATGATCCGGACCAGCAGCAGAACCGGCAGGACCGAGAGGGTCAGTCCGCCGAGCGCGGGATCCAGGCTCAGCAGGACAATGACGATGCCGAACAGCAGCACGAGATCGCCGATCGCGAAGATCGACGACTCCAGGAACTCCTGAAGGGCGTAGACATCGCCCTGAAGTCGGGACATCAGGCGGCCGACCTCCGTCCGGTCCATGAACGACAGCGAAACCACCTGGAGATGCGCGTACATCGCGCGCCGCAGATCGAACAGCAGGTTCTGCGCCGTCCTGCCGATCAGCGTTTCCATAAAGTGGTTGGCCGCGTAGTTGACAACGACGACGGCGATGAACCCGACCACGAAGATCTTCAGAAGCGCGATGTCGCCCGCGCCCTCGGTCAGGCTGTCGTCGATGGCCGCCCGCACGATCAAGGGCAATGCCAGTTGGGTCAGGGTGAACAGCAGCACACTGGCGACACCGATCAGCAGCGTGGTGCGATACGGCATCAGGTAGCCCATGAACCGCTTAATCACCCAGGCGTCGAAGGCGCGTCCGAACAGCTCTTCATCCTGGCTGATCTGTGAGCCGACCACGGCGAGCGGCGGGCGCTCGGTCTCCGGCGCGCGCGGGGCAGGGCGCGGTGGTGTCGTCGTCTCCGTCATGACGTCTCCGCCCCGCCCGTGCGGGCCTGCAGGTCGTAGAGCTGACGGTATCGCCCGCCCAGCGCCATCAGATCCTCGTGGCTGCCGCGCTCGACAATCCTGCCTTCCTCAAGGAAGACGATCTCGTCGGCATGCATCAGCGAACTCAGCCGGTGGGCGATGACGATGACCGCGCGTTCGCGGGTGAAGTTCTTCAGCGCGTCGCGGATGCGGCGTTCGGTGGCGGCGTCGATCGCCGCCGTGCTGTCATCGAAAACCAGAACCCTCGCATCCGGCAGGATGGCCCGCGCGATCGACAGTCGCTGGCGCTGGCCGCCGGAGAGCGAGACGCCGCGCTCGCCGACCAGGGTTCCGTAATCCCCCGGCAGGGCCTTGATGTAGTTGTGCAGTTGGGCGGTCTGGGCGGAGCGTTCGATGTTGGACCGCCCCGCCCACGGGTCGCCGTAGGCCACGTTGTGATCGATGCTGGCCGTGAACAGGAACGGCTCCTGCTGCACGATGCTTACGGTTTCCCGCAGCGATCGCAGGGTGATGTCTCGGATATCCTGTCCATCGATCGTGATCGCGCCGCCGCTGACGTCGTAGTAGCGGCCGAGCAGTTGGGCGATCGTGGTCTTGCCGGAGCCGGGCGGGCCGACGATGCCGATCATCTTGCCGGGACGGGCCTCCAGATCGATCCCTGAAAGCGTCCGGTCGTCCTTGGCCCAGGTCGGATAGCGGAAGTCGACGTTCTCGAACCGGACCACGCCGTCGGCGATCCGAAGATCCTCGGCCGCCGGAGTGTCGGCGACCGACGGCTGGAGATCGATGACGTTGAACAGTCTGCCGCCGCAGGTCGACGCCCGGGCGATCGAGTTGATCATCCAGCCGATCTGGCGCACCGGCATCTGCAGAATGAGCATAAACGCGAGCGCCTCGGTCAACTGGCCGAGCGTGATCTCGCCCGCCGCGACCTTCTCGCCGCCGATCCAGAGCGTCAGCCCCATGGACAGGAAGTAGACGAAGGTCATCTGGGTGGTCGACAGCACGAACAGGCGGACCCGGCGGCTGGCGATCGCCAGGCCTTCGCGCGAGATGGCGTAGTACCGGTCGAGTTCGTGAGGTTGCGCGGCAAAGGCCCGCACCACCCGAATGCCGCCCAGGTTCTCTTCCATCACCTGGGTCAGTTCGGACATCTTGTCCTGCAGGGCGATCCAGGTGTCGCGCAGTTTCAGCCGGGCGAACGAGGCGCGGATGCCAACGATGGGCACGAAGCTGAGGGCCACCAGAGCCAGCACCGGGTCGTTGCCCACCAATATGATGGCGCCACCGCCGATCAGAACGGTGAGCAGGACCATGCGCAGGATCCCCGTATCGACCCAGAGGCGCACGCCCTCGATGTCCAGGATGCCGCGGGTCATCAGATCGCCGGTATGAACCCGGTCATGCCAGGACAGGCTGAGCCGCTGCAGTTGTCGATAGTAGTCGAGCCGCAGCCGATACCCGATCATCTGGCCGACCGCTTCGCCCTGATAGTTGTGGATCATCGTGAAAACGCCGCGCAGAACAGCCGCTCCCAGCAGAAGCAGAGCGCTGGTGAGGAGCGCGCTCTCCGCTTCTGCCCGCGAGACGCCGCCCTGGGTGGCGCCCAGCAACAGCCCCTGGGCCTGATCGACGGCCTGACCGAGGTATTGCGGAACCAGAAGCTGGAAGAACCCGCCGAGGACCGTGGCCGTGATCGCCAAAGCCATGCGCCAGCGATGGCGAAATGCCATCGTGGTGATGCGCAACAGCACCCCGGTATCAACTTTGGAGACGTCGATCCGGTAGTCGCCGTCGACCGTGGTGTCGAGGCGTGGCGCCGGGGGGGGAGCCGAGATCATTGGGTGTCCCGCCAGGAATGGAAGGCGGTTCTCACTATGGCAGAGCGCGAACCGCGGGGCGAGGGGTGCGCCGCTGTATCCCGTGATTGAGGACCGGTAAACCGGCTGTTAACGTTTCATTCCATAGTTTCGTTTGGTTAAGAAGCCGTTCAGGCTGATCCGACCGGCAAGCCGAGACCCTGAATGCCGATGGCGGATATCGGTCGCCCTTTCTTATCCAAGCCGCGCGGTGGGCGCGCGGTCGACCCCACGCATGTTCGACGCCATTCGGAGATCGACACCCAGATCCGGTTTCCGATGGACGGCTCGGATTCCATGCCGGACGGGCCCTGGATCACGCTTTTCGATGAATGGACGCGCGCTCGACCGGAAGGTGGGCTTCCCTGGTACTCGGATTTCGAGATCCTGAACATTCCCGGAGAGGACTGGCCCCATGTCTGTGTGACCAGCCTGGAGGGCTCTCCGAGACGGTTCTTCGTGCGGATGATCGGAACCGCCATCGAGGCGAACAACGGCTTTTACGGCAATGGCCGTTTTACGAGCGAGATACCGATCAAGAACCGCCGGGTCATGGCCCGCGAGTTCGCCTGGACGGTCCGGCTCGGCTGCCCAGTCTACACCGAAAGGCCCTATATCGGGGCGACGGACTACGTCAAACGGGTTCGCCGGATGATTACCCCGTATCTTCTCTCGGAGCGGGAATACGCGTTCGTGTTCTACGCGAGCTTCGATGCGTTCGAAGGCATGGAACACCGCATGCGGCACGCGCTGGCGCCGAGCAACCGGGACTCCGACGGCGGGAGCGTCGGCGTCGATCAGTAGACCAGGGCGTCGTCGCCGCCCGACCCACCGAGCACGATGTCGCCGCGGTCGGCCAGGTCCTTGGCCTGCTGGACCATGGCGGTCTGGGCGTCCTCGACATCCCTAAGGCGGATCGGACCGAGCGCCTGCATGTCCTCGCGCATCAGCTTGGACGCGCGCTCGGACATGTTCGAGAAGAACAGATCCCGCAACTCCTCGGATGCGCCCTTCAGCGCGACCGTCAGCGTGTCCTTGTCGACCGCCCGCAGCAGGGTCTGAACCCCGGCCGGATCCAGCCGGCTCAGGTCCTCGAAGGTGAACATCAGCGAGCGGATCTTCTCGGCCGAGTCCTTGTTGCGTTCCTCCAGCGCCGACAGGAAACGGCTCTCCGTCGCCCGGTCCAGGCTGTTGAAGATCTCCGCCATCATCTCGTGGCTGTCGCGCCGGTTGGTCCGCGCCAGGTTCGACATGAACTCGGTGCGCAGCACCCGCTCGACATCCTTCTCAATCTCTTTGTTGACGGCTTCCATGCGCAGCATGCGCATCACCACTTCCATCGAGAAGTTCTCGGGCAGGGTGGCGAGCACCTTGGCGGCATGCCCCTGGCTGATCTTGCCGAGGATGACTGCGACGGTCTGGGGGTATTCGTTCTTCAGGTAGTTCGCCAGGACCTGTTCGCTGACATTGGCGAGCTTGTCCCACATGGTGCGACCCGCGGGACCGCGGATCTCTTCCATGATGTCCTCGACCCGATCCTCGCCGAGGACCTTGGCCAGCAGTCGCTGGGTGGAGTCCATGGAGCCGACGAGCGAGCCGGTGGAGGACACCTGCTCGGCGAATTCGACGAACAGCCGTTCGACGATGTTGGACGACACCATGCCGAGGCCGGCCATGACCTGGGAGATCTCTTTGATCTCCTCGTCGTCCATCTGTCCGAAAAGGGCTGCTGCCTGTTGTTCGCCGAGCGACATCAGCAGAATGGCGGCCTTCTCGGGCCCGGTTATGCTGCGGTAATCCTCGCGGGTTCTCGTGCTCATGGCGTCCCTGCCTCACCGCGAATCACAAGGTGAGATGGTATCGTGAAAAGACGAATTTATCGAGGATTGTCTTTAATTCGCCCTTAACGGCGGTATGTGTCGCCGAACTGTCCGGGCTGCTGAAACGAACGTCGGATTCAGATCTTCAGGTCGCGGGGGTTGAAGAACCGAGGCATGGACGATGGTGCTTTGGTCGGCGGTAGGGGCGGGGGCACGATCTCCACATTCAGGTCGCCGGCTTCACTCTGCCGCCGGTTCTCAAACGGATTCCGCATGACCAGCTTGCCATGGCGCGCGGCGGCGTTTTCCACATCCTCCTCGAGCTGCTCGGCCATCTTCAGATCCCAGGGAAACACGTAGTATCGCGGCGCCGCTTCACCGCTGAGGCGCAGCCACATGTAGATGGCTTCGCCCTCCTCGAGGCTGACACCCAGAATCTCAGCGGCCTCGGCATGGCGCTCGAACCACTCCATCGTGTGGGGCTTCGGGCGGCTCAGAAACTCGACGAATTGCAGGTAGCTGATCGGTAGGAGCAACGTGGCGGCGATCACCGCGGAGATCCGCACCCAGGGCAGGCGTGGTGCCCAGATGGCGAGGCTTGCCAGGCCGGCGGCCACCAGGGTGGTGGCGATGAAGACGTAGATCAGGTTGTCCATGGCGGCCCGTCCTTCGTGGTTATCGCCTGGTAATCAGAGGATAGCGCAGGGTGCTCACACTGCCGTCGACCAGGTCGCCGTCGCTGGTCAGGCGGAACCGAAAGGCGGTTTCCTCCTGGTTGTGGCGTTCCAGCGTGATGGTGGTTTCCAGCAGCTGTCGGGTCTCTTCCAGCGGTCGCTTGATGCTGACAACGACCTGCACCGGAATTGTCCGGCCCTTCGGCGGTGGGCCATACATGTGCACGTTGACGATGTACTCGCCCGGTGGAATCCCTCGGCTGTAGCTGACTTCGTAATTCTCGTTGGTGGCATCACCGATCGAGCCCAGGTCGTCGCGCAGCAGGTTGAAGACCTCTCCGCCCTGGTTCCAGAACCCCACGGGACCTTCGTTCGGCGCCTTGACCCAGAGGTCGACGTCGTTCGGCAGGTCGGACGGCCAGTGCATCTCCACGATGACATTGCCGGGCGCGTTGGTGTCCTGGGTCTGGCGTTCTTCCTGGGTGATGTGCGGCAGCAGCATGATGACCATCGCGACGAAGCCGATGAGGGCCAGCAGGATCACGTCGCGAAAGACCGTATCGGTCGTGTCGTCATCGAAGTCGTCGAGTGGATCCCGCATGGCTAGCCGGTGTTCGACGGCGGGGCGGCCAGGTCCATGGTCGCCGCCAGCAGATCCACGGTTCCTGAACTCAACAGCCGGTAGTTGACGATCAGCCAGACGTAGAGGACCGCGCCGACCAGCGTGGTGTTGAGCGCGACGGACATGCCCGAGATCAGTGTCGCCACCATGTCCGCGACATTGTCGGCATCGGCCGCCCGGGTCGGGTCGACCCCGGACAGGGCGATGATGAAACCGATCACGGTCCCGATCAGGCCGAGAAAGACCAGCGCGTTGGCGGTGTGGCGCACCAGCGCGATCCGCTGCGCCAGGCGCATCCGCAACACACTCTGAGCCCGCTCGTCGGCGCGGAGATCGCCGGACACCCGCGCGAGATAGCCCGCCGACAGGGAGCCCGCGCGGGCGGATCCGGCGGTCACCGCGTCCATCTCCTTGCTGGTCTGGCTGACCCGCCATGTGCAGTAGATGAAGCCGTAGGCAAAGACGGCGACGATGACCAGGCTGAGCTCGGCCAGATCGCCGTGCACGACCGTGTCCAGCCAGCCTTGCAGATAGGCACCGGCCAGGAGTGCGGTGGCCACCACGTTGATCAGGACGAAGCGGATCATGAGCAGATATCGATACATGGGTGCGTTTCTTGGCCGCGGGGATTCTATGAGACCGGTCGCTCGCGTCGGGCACAAGGCCTAGAGCGGCGAAGCTGGTCACGATCCACCCATCACGCCGTGAAGAAATCCCCGAACGCGTCGACGACCGCGTCCGGGTCCTCTTCCGCCAGATAGTGCCCGGTATCGATCGGGCGGGCCGTGATCGGGCCGTCGCAATAGGCTTTCCAGATCGCGTTCGGATCGTACCATTTGCCAATCTTGCCCCGGGTGCCCCACATCGCGAGCAGCGGACATCCGATCCGTATCCCCGCGGCACGGCTCGCACGGTCGTCGACAAGGTCGATCGTGGCCGCCGCGCGGTAGTCCTCGCACATGCCGCGGATCACCTCCGGATCCCGGGCGCCGGAGAGATAGTCGGCCAGGGCGTCGGGATGAAAGAAGTCGTCACCCTTCGGTTCACGCGAGGTGTGAGCCTTGAACCAGGCTTCCGGGGCCGCGTTGATCAGGGTTTCCGGGAACGGATGCGGCTGGGCCAGCCAGAACCAGTGATAGTACCCCATGGCGAAGTCCATATCGGCCCGCTCGAAGTGCTCGAGGGTCGGGACAATGTCCAGCACCGCCAGCCGGCGGACACGGTCGCCATGGTCGAGCGCCAGGCGATGGGCAACCCGCGCACCCCGGTCGTGGCCGGCGAGAAAGAAGCTGCCGTGCCCCAGCGCCGTCATCAGGTCGGCCATGTCCCCCGCCATCGCGCGTTTGCAATAGGCCGCATGATCCGCGCTGGCGGGCGGCTTGTGGGAACCGCCGTAGCCCCGCAGGTCCGGGCAGACCACGGTGAACCGGTCGAGCAGGGCGGGTGCCACCGCGTGCCACATGCAATGGGTTTGCGGGTTGCCATGCAGCATCAACAGCGGCGGGCCCGAGCCGCCGTGTCGCAGTCGCAAGGCTCCGCCGGCCACCCGGACGGTCTCCAATGTCATCCTGTCAAAGAACACGCGGTGGTCTCCTGTCCGATCGCATCGTGACGAGCATAGGGCGAACTCCGTCCGAGCTTCGAATTTGACCAGTTGATAAAAATTTGAACGCTTGGCACGATTTGTCAGGGATGCCGGTCGCGGGCTGGGCGAGGAGGTGGCAATGACACATGGATTTGACGGAGCGGATGTTCGGGCTGGTCGGTTGACGGGTCCGGAGCTTGCCGAGAATTTCGCGGATCTCCATCCACCGCTGACGCGCCATGAAGCGGCGGTGGCCTCGGATCGGTGCTACTTCTGCTACGACGCGCCCTGCGTAACTGCGTGTCCGACGACCATCGACATACCGATGTTCATCCGTCAGATCGCGGCCGGGAATGCCGCCGGGGCGGCCAAGACGATCTTCGACCAGAACATCCTGGGCGGCATGTGCGCGCGGGTGTGCCCGACAGAGACCCTGTGCGAGCAGGCCTGCGTGCGTGAGGTGGCGGAAGGCAAACCGGTCGAGATCGGGCGCCTGCAGCGCTTCGCGACCGATCATCTGATGGCGGCCGAGGAACACCCATATGAGCGCGCGGCCGAATCCGGAAAGCGGGTCGCCGTGGTCGGCGCCGGCCCGGCCGGACTGGCCTGTGCCCACCGCCTGGCAATGCACGGCCACGGGGTGACGATGTTCGACGCCCGCGGCAAGGCCGGGGGGCTGAACGAGTACGGGATCGCGGCCTACAAGACGGTGGACGACTTCGCCCAGGCCGAGGTCGACTATGTGCTGTCGATCGGTGGAATCGAGGTCAAGACCGGGCAGGCGCTCGGGACCGACTTCAGCCTCGACGATCTGCGTCGGGATTACGATGCGGTGTTTCTGGCGATCGGGCTGGCGGGTGTGAACGCGCTCGGTGCCGAGGGACAGGACCTGCCCGGCGTGGTCGATGCCGTTGAGTTCATCGCCGACCTCCGCTCGGCCGAAGACCGCAAGTCGGTTCCGGTCGGCCGCCGCGTCGTGGTGATCGGCGGCGGCATGACGGCGATCGATGCAGCCGTGCAATCGCGGTTGCTCGGTGCCGAGGACGTCACCCTGGTCTACCGGCGAGGCAAGGAATCGATGAACGCCTCGGTCTACGAGCAGGACGTGGCGCAAACCCGGGGCGTGAAGATCAAGCATTGGGCGCGACCGGTGCGGGTCGGGGCGGAGAACGGCAGCGCCGGCGTCGAGTTCGAATACACGCGCCGCGGTGACAGCGGGCTCGAGGGGACCGGTGAGACGTTCTTCGTGCCGGCTGACACGGTGCTGACCGCGATCGGGCAGACTCTGGTCGCGCCGACCGGTCCGGAGACGGATGGCGGCCGCATTCGGGTCGACGACGCGTTCCGCACCAGCTTGGACGACGTCTGGGCCGGTGGCGATTGCGTGGCGGCCGGCGACGACCTTACCGTGACGGCGGTCGCCCAGGGGCGCGACGCGGCCGAGAGCATTCACCGCACGCTGAACGGCTGACAGGGGAGGACAAGATGGCTGACCTGCGCAACGACTTCGTCGGGATCCGCTCACCGAATCCCTTCTGGCTGGCCTCGGCCCCGCCGACGGACAAGGAGTACAACGTCGTCAGGGCCTTCCAGGCGGGATGGGGTGGTGTCGTCTGGAAGACCCTCGGGCTCGACCCCCATATCGTCAACGTCAACGGGCCGCGCTATGGCGCGGTCTGGGGTGCCGACCGGCGTCTCCTGGGCCTGAACAACATCGAACTGATCACCGACCGGCCCCTGCAGACCAACCTCGATGAGATCAAGGCGGTCAAGCGCGACTGGCCGGATCGCGCGGTCATCGTCTCCCTCATGGTGCCGTGTGAAGAGGTCTGCTGGACCGAGATCCTCAAGCAGGTCGAAGACACCGGTGTCGATGGGATCGAGCTCAATTTCGGCTGCCCGCACGGTATGTCGGAGCGCGGCATGGGCTCCGCCGTCGGCCAGGTACCCGAATACATCGAAATGGTGACCCGCTGGTGCAAACAGGCCACCCGCATGCCGGTCATCGTCAAGCTGACGCCAAACATCACCGACATCCGCTATCCCGCCCGCGCGGCGAAGGCCGGCGGTGCCGATGCGGTCTCCCTGATCAACACGGTGAGCTCGATCACCTCGGTCAACCTGGACCAGATGGCACCCGAGCCGACGATCGACGGCAAGGGCTCGCACGGCGGCTATTGCGGTCCGGCGGTCAAGCCGATTGCCCTGAACATGGTGGCTGAGATCGCGCGGGACGCCGAGACCGCCGGGCTGCCGATCTCCGGAATCGGCGGCGTGACCACCTGGCGCGACGCTGCGGAGTTCGTGGCGCTGGGGGCCGGCAATGTTCAGGTCTGTACCGCCGCCATGACCTACGGATTCAAGATCGTCACGGAGATGGTCGACGGGCTGGCCCGTTGGATGGACGAGAAGGGCTATGACCGCGTCGAGCAGTTCCAGGGCCTCGCCACGCCGAATGTGACCGACTGGCAGTACCTCAACCTGAACTTCGTGACCAAGGCGCGGATAGACCAGGATCTGTGCATCCAGTGCGGCCGCTGTCACATCGTGTGCGAGGACACGTCCCACCAGGCGATCACCGCGACCAAGGACGGAAAGCGCCACTTCGAGGTGATCGACGAGGAATGCGTGGCCTGCAATCTGTGCGTCAACGTGTGTCCGGTTGAAGGCTGCATCACGATGGAGCGGCTGGCGCCGGGGGTTGTGGATCCGCGGACCGGTCAGACCGTGCAGCCCGACTACGGCAACTGGACGACCCACCCGAACAACCCGTCGAGCGTCGCCGCCGAGTAAACCGCCCCATGTCGGTGGACCGGTCGGCCGCCCTCAAGGGGCATGCGGCGATGCTGCTGTTCGCCACTCTGATCAGCGGCTCGTTCAGTCTCGGCCATCTGGCGACACCGCATATCGACCCGGGTGCCCTGACGACTCTGCGGTTCCTGATCGCGAGCGCCGTCATGGTCGGCGTTATCCTCGCGGGCCCGCGCGGGGATCGCCGGCTCGGCGTGACCGCACCCTGGCGGTTCCTGGTGATGGGGGTGCTGCTCGGCAGCTACTTCGTGCTGATGTTCGAGGCCTTGCGGCTGTCCGATCCGGTCAGTCTCGGAGCGGTGTTCACGATGACGCCGCTGATGACGGCAGTGTTCGGTCGGTTCCTGCTCGGCCAGCGGGTGCCGCCGGTGGTTGCAGCCAGCCTGCTGACGGCAGCCTGTGGGGCGATCTGGGTGATCTTTCGCGGAAACCTGGCCGCACTGCTGGCGTTCGATGTCGGGCTTGGCGAGTGGATCTTTCTGATCGGCTGCGCCGCCCATGCTCTCTACATCCCGATGATCACGCTGCTGAACCGGGGCGAGAGCGGCAAGCTCTTCACGCTCTGGACGGTGATGGGCGGCTTAATCGTCGTCGGCCTGTACGCCAGTCCGGCGGTGCTGGCGACCGATTGGACCGGCCTGCCGTCGATCGTCTGGGTCACGGTCACGTACCTGGCGGTGTTCGCCTCGGCCAGCACGTTCTTCCTGATGCGCTTTGCCGCCCTGCGTCTGCCGGCGGCCAAGGTCATGGCCTACGGTTATCTGATCCCGAGCATCGTGATCGTGCTTGAAGGCCTGGCCGGCCACGGCTGGGTCGAATTGCCGGTGCTGATCGGGGTGGCGGCCACGATCGCGGCGCTGGCGATGCTGGTGGTGCTGCCGGACACCGCGGCCCGACGCACTGCCTAACCGTCTTTAGAGGCCTCCGGCGCCAGACCCCGCAGGAACATCTGGTCCAGGAAAGCCTGGGCCCCGCCATAGCGACTCTCCTCGTCGACCGTATCGCCGAGCACGGCGCGGACCTGAACATCGAAGTCGGCGTAGTGCTGGGTCGTCGCCCAGATCGCGAAGATCAGATGATAGGGGTCATGCGGCGCCAGCCGGCCATCGTCTATCCAGCGGCGAATCACGGCGACGGTCTCGTCGACCAGGGCCCTGAGCTCGCCCTTGAGGACCGGTCCGATCAGCGGGGCGCCGGCCAGGATCTCGCCGGCGAACAGGCGGGATTCGCGGGGACGCTCGCGCGACATTTCGAGCTTGCGGTCGAGATAGGCTCTGATCTCTTCAAGCGGCTCCCCCTTGGGGTCGAGCGCTTCGAGCGGTTCCAGCCAGGTCTCCAGCGTGCGCGCCAGAACCGCCTGATAGATCTCCTCCTTGCCGGCGAAGTAGTAGATCAGATTGGGTTTCGACATGCCGGACTCGGCCGCGATCTCGTCCAGCGTGGTGCCGGCAAAGCCCCGGGCGGAGAACAGGTCGAGGGCGGCGCCGAGGATCCGGTCCTCCTTCTCGATCTGGATGCGGGTCCGTCGGCGGGTCTCTGCGGCGCGGGCCATGCGGTCTCATATCCGTTCTGTTGCCCGATATGCGCATGATTTTGCACAATAATCGAGCATCGTGCGCTCAAACAATGACCTTGACCGGGGGGGCTGGGCTGATAGCCTAGATTTTGACCATTTGGTCAAGGTCGGGCTGATTACAGGCGCTGCGGCCCCGTGGGGCAAGGGCGGATATGATCGTCGGGGTGCAACCGGCGGCGTGGCCGCAGGCGGAGAACAGGGGAGAGCGTCATGTCTGTCGCGAACAATTTCCGGATCAACGGCGACCGGCTTTGGGACAGCCTGATGGAAATGGCGAAGATCGGTCCGGGCATCGCCGGGGGCAACAATCGCCAGACCCTGACCGATGAGGATGCCGAGGGCCGCACTCTCTTTCAGCGTTGGTGCGAGACCGAGGGCATGTCGATGGGCGTCGACACGGTCGGGACCATGTTCTTCCGGCGCGAAGGAACGGACCCTGACGCGTTGCCGGTCTATGTCGGCAGCCATCTCGATACCCAGCCGACCGGCGGCAAGTACGACGGCGTGCTCGGCGTGCTGGCGGGCCTCGAGATCGTGCGCACCCTGAACGAGGCGGACGTCAAGACCAAGCACCCGATCGTCGTCGTCAACTGGACCAACGAGGAGGGCACGCGGTTCGCCCCGGCGATGCTGGCGTCGGGCGTGTTCGCCGGTATCCATACCGTCGACTGGGCCTATTCCCGAACCGATGCGGCCGGCAAGAGCTTTGGCGACGAGCTTAAGCGGATCGGCTGGGTCGGCGATGAAGAGGTCGGCGCCCGCAAGATGAAGGCGTTCTTCGAACTGCACATCGAGCAAGGGCCGATCCTGGAGGCCGAAGGCGTTGATATCGGCGTGGTGACCCACGGACAGGGGCTGAGCTGGCTGCAGTTCACTCTGACGGGAAAGGAAAGCCACACCGGGTCGACGCCGATGCCGATGCGGGTCAACGCCGGGCTCGGTATGGCGCGGATCACCCAGCTGGTCGATGAGATCGCCTGGAGCCACGCGCCGCACGCGGTCGGCGCAATCGGTCACTGCGACGTCTACCCGAACTCCCGCAACATCATTCCGGGCCGGACCGTCTTCACGGTCGACTTCCGCTCGCCGGACAAGGCGGTGATCGACGACATGGAGGCCCGGTTGCAGGAAGGTGCTGCCAAGATTGCCGAGGAGATCGGTCTGACCATGGAGGTTGAGAAGGTCGGCGGGTTCGATCCGGTCGAGTTCGACGAGGGATGCGTTACAGCGGTCCGTTCGGCCGCCGAACGCCTGGGGTATTCCCATCGCAATCTGGTGTCGGGCGCCGGCCACGATGCCTGCTGGATCAATCAGGTGGCGCCGACGGCGATGGTGATGTGTCCTTGTGTGGACGGGCTGTCCCACAATGAAGCGGAAGAGATCTATCCGGAATGGGCGCGCGCCGGGGCGGAGGTGCTGTTCCAGGCGGTGGTCGAGACGGCGGAAATCGTCGCTTGAGACGGCGATCCGACTGACAGAGGAGGACGGAATGGCGAGCAAGGTTATCAAGGGCGGCACGGTCGTGACGGCCGACCTCACCTTTAAGGCCGATGTTCTGGTCGAGGGCGGCAAGATCACGGCAATCGGGGCGGATCTGCAGGGCGACGAGGTGCTGGACGCGGCTGGTTGCTACGTGATGCCCGGTGGGATCGATCCGCACACCCATATGGAAATGCCCTTCATGGGCACCTATTCCGCCGACGACTTCGAGAGCGGCACCCGTGCCGGCCTGTCGGGCGGCACCACGATGGTGGTGGACTTCTGCCTGCCGGCCCCCGGCCAGTCCCTGCTGGAAGCGATGCAGGCCTGGGACAACAAGTCGTCCAAGGCCTGCGGCGACTACTCGTTCCATATGGCGATCACCTGGTGGGGCGGACAGGTCTGGAAGGAGATGGAGACCGTCGTCGACCGCGGCATCACGACCTTCAAGCACTTCATGGCCTACAAGGGCGCCCTGATGGTCGATGACGACGAGATGTACTCGTCGTTCCAGCGCTGTGCCGACTTGGGCGCGATGCCGCTGGTGCATGCGGAGAACGGCGACGTTGTCGCCCAGCTTCAGGCCAAACTGCTGGCCGAAGGCAACAACGGTCCGGAGGCGCACGCCTACTCGCGGCCGCCGGAAGTCGAGGGCGAAGCCGCCAACCGGGCGATCATGATCGCCGACATGGCGGGCGTGCCGCTCTACATCGTGCACGTGTCCTGCGAGCAGGCCCACGAGGCGATCCGCCGGGCACGGCAGAAGGGCATGCGGATCTATGGCGAGCCGCTGATCCAGCACCTTGTCCTGGATGAGAGCGAGTACGCCCATCCGGACTGGGATCACGCCGCGCGCCGGGTGATGTCGCCGCCGTTCCGCAGCAAGCTGCACCAGGACGGCCTCTGGGCCGGTCTGGCTGCTGGCAGCCTGCAGGTCGTCGCGACCGACCATTGCGCGTTCACGACCGATCAGAAACGGTACGGCGTCGGCGATTTCACCAAGATCCCGAACGGCACCGGCGGACTGGAAGACCGGCTGCCGGTTCTGTGGACCCGCGGTGTGAACACAGGTCGGCTGACGATGAACGAGTTCGTCGCCGTCACGTCGACCAACATCGCCAAGATCCTGAACATGTACCCGCGAAAGGGCGCGATCCGCGAAGGTTCAGACGCCGATATCGTGGTGTGGGATCCGGAACGCGGGAAGACGATCTCTGCCGGCAATCAGCAGTCGGTGATCGATTACAACGTGTTCGAGGGCATCGAGGTGAAGGGCCTGCCGCGCTTCACCCTGACCCGCGGCGAGGTTGCGATTGTCGAGTCCGAGATCAAGGCGCGGCCCGGCCATGGCGAGTTCGTGAAGCGCCCGCCGAATCCGGCACCGAACCGGGCGCTGTCGAAGTGGAAGGAGATCACCGCGCCCCGCAGGGTGGTCCGCGACCCGGCCAACATGCCGGCCGGCGTCTGACCGTTATCCGTCCGGCCGCACGGGGACGGCCGGACAGAGGAGAGTACCGCGTTGACCACGGCCGTGCCGGCGGGACCGCCCGTCATCGAAGCTCGGGGCCTCGGTCTCACGTTTGAGACCGGCGACGGATCGGTTCGTGCCTTGCACGAGGTCGACCTGACCATCGCCAAGGGCGATTTCGTCTCGTTCATCGGACCCTCCGGATGTGGCAAGACCACCCTGTTGCGGGTGATTGCCGATCTGGAACAGCCGACCGAAGGCGATGTCTGGGTCAACGGGGTTTCGCCGGAGCAGGCCCGGTTGGATCGGGCCTATGGCTACGTCTTTCAGGCGGCGGCGCTGTATCCCTGGCGCACCATCGCGCGCAATGTGGCGCTGCCGCTCGAGATCATGGGGTACTCCAAGGCCGAGCAGGCGGAGCGGGTTGCCCGAACCCTGGACCTGGTCAACCTGACCGGCTTCGAGAACAAGTTTCCGTGGCAGTTGTCCGGCGGCATGCAGCAGCGGGCCTCGATCGCGCGCTCGCTCGCTTTTGACGCCGATATCCTGCTGATGGACGAGCCGTTCGGCGCGCTGGACGAGATCGTGCGCGATCACCTTAACGAGCAATTGCTGGAGCTGTGGGCGCGGACCAACAAGACGATCGCGTTCGTGACCCACTCGATCCCGGAGGCGGTCTATCTGTCGACCCGGATCGTGGTGATGTCGCCCCGGCCCGGTCGCGTGACCGACATCATCGGAAGCCCATTGCCCCGCGAACGGCCGCTCGACATTCGCGAGGCGCCCGAGTTCCTGGAGATCGCGCATCGGGTGCGCGACGGGTTGCGGGCCGGCCATTCCTACGAGGACGCCTGACAGATGGGCGGCGTGACCCAGAGAGTCCTGCCTGTCCTGACCGTCGTCGCCGCGATCATCGCCATCTGGTACGCCGCCACCGTCTGGCTGAACACGCCCTGGCAGATCGATCTCTACGAGCGCAACGGCACATCCTGGACGACCGGGATGCTGGTGACCGACACCATGGCCCAGGAACGCCCGGTCCTGCCGGCCCCGCATCAGGTCATGCAGGAGATCTGGAAGACGACGGTCGAGAAGCGGATCACCTCCAAGCGCAGCCTCATCTACCACAGTTGGATCACGCTTTCGGCGACGCTGCTCGGCTTCGCGCTCGGAACGGTGCTCGGCGTCACCCTGGCGGTGGCCATCGTCCATAACAGGGCGATGGACAAGTCGGTCATGCCCTGGGTGATCGCCAGTCAGACAATTCCGATCCTGGCGATCGCACCGATGATCATCGTTGTGCTGAATGCGGTCGGTCTGTCGGGCCTGCTGCCGAAAGCGCTGATCTCCACCTATCTCAGCTTCTTCCCGATCGTTGTCGGCATGGTGAAGGGCCTGCGGGCGCCGGAGCGTATCGAGCTGGATCTGATGCGCACATACAGCGCCACCTCCGCCCAGGTCTTCTGGAAACTGCGGTGGCCGAGTTCGATGCCGTTCCTGTTCGCCTCCATGAAGGTCGCGGTCGCGATCAGCCTGGTCGGGGCCATCGTCGGCGAACTGCCGACAGGAGCCGTCGCCGGATTGGGCGCGCGTCTGCTGGCCGGGTCCTACTACGGACAGACCATCCAGATCTGGTCGGCGCTGATCATGGCGGCCGTGCTGGCGGCCAGTCTGGTGGCGCTGGTCGGGGTCGCCAATCGGGTTGTCGTCAAGCGAATGGGCGTGCGTCCGTGACCCGGATCCAGACCATCCTGGCCGCCGCCGCGGGCGTGATGGCCGCGCTTGGGCTCATTCTGCCGGTCGGAACGGTCGGCGAGGGGGCTGCTTCGGTGGTGTCGCTGCCGGTGCTGGCGGTCTTTGCCGGGGCCGGGGCCGCCAGTCTTCTGCGCTACCGCTGGCCGGTTGGGGTCTGGGTCGACGGTTGCCTCTCGGTCTTCGGCGGCGTGGCGCTGATCGTCTCGGTGGCGGCAATCGACCGCGGCGGATTCGGTTTCTGGTGCCTCGTGGTTTCTGCGTGGTGTTTCGCCTGGTTGCTGGTCGATCGCCTTGCCGACGGCAGAGGCACAGGGACCGGCCGGCAATGGACCGCCATCCTTGTTCCCGCTGTGTTCGGTATAACCCTGTTGATAATATGGGAATTGGTCACGCGCGGATTGCAGGTCCCAAGTGTGCTCCTGCCGCCGCCTTCCGCCATTGCTGAGCGGTTCGCCGGCTCGGTGCCGATCCTGTGGGCGGATTTCCAGCAGACCTTCCTCAAGGCGGTCATCATTGGGTATGCCCTCGGCTGCGGATCGGCATTCCTGATCGCGATCGCGATCGACCGGTCACCGTTCCTGCAGCGCGGACTCCTGCCCGTGGGCAATCTGGTTTCCGCCCTGCCGATCATCGGGATCGCGCCGATCATGGTGATGTGGTTCGGCTTCGACTGGCCGTCCAAGGCGGCCGTGGTCATCGTGATGACCTTCTTTCCGATGCTGGTGAACACCGTGGCCGGACTGCAGGTGGCGGGACGCATGGAGCGCGATCTGATGCGCACCTATGCGGCCGGATACTGGCAGACGCTGACCAAGCTGCGTCTTCCGGCGGCCGCCCCGTTCATCTTCAATGCTTTGAAAATCAACTCCACGTTGGCGCTGATCGGTGCCATCGTTGCGGAGTTCTTTGGGACTCCCATCGTCGGGATGGGCTTTCGGATCTCCACCGAAGTCGGCCGCATGAATGTCGACATGGTGTGGGCGGAGATCGCGGTCGCGGCGCTTGCCGGGTCCGCGTTTTTTGGTGCGGTGGCGCTGATCGAGCGGGCCGTCACTTTCTGGCATCCGTCGATCAGGCGCTCGTAGAGCGGCTGAACGCGGGGTCCAATAACAGGGAGCAATGACTATGCGAAGACTGATAGCGGGTACCGTTCTTGGGGTGCTGGGTCTGACCGCGACCCAGGTGATGGCGGCAGACGAGGTGACCCTGCAGCTGAAATGGGTGACCCAGGCCCAGTTCGCCGGCTACTACGTTGCCAAGGACAAAGGGTTCTATTCCGAAGAGAACCTCGATGTCGAAATCAAGCCCGGCGGCCCGGACATCGCACCGCCGCAGGTGATCGCCGGTGGTGGCGCTGACGTCATCATCGACTGGATGCCGTCCGCGCTCGCCAGCCGCGAGAAGGGCGTGCCGCTGGTCAACATCGCCCAGCCGTTCAAGAGCTCGGGCATGATGCTGACATGCCGCAAGGAGACCGGGATCAAGGCACCGACCGACTTCAAGGGCAAGACCCTCGGGGTGTGGTTCTTCGGGAACGAGTATCCGTTCCTCTCCTGGATGTCGCAGCTTGGGATTCCGACCGACTCCTCTGACGGCGGCGTGACCGTGCTGAAGCAGGGTTTCAACGTCGACCCGCTGCTGCAGAAGCAGGCCGACTGCGTATCGACCATGACCTATAATGAGTACTGGCAGGTTATCGACGCCGGTCTGTCCGCGGACGAGCTCGTGGTCTTCAAGTATCAGGACCAGGGTGTCTCCACACTGGAGGACGGGCTCTACGTGCTGGAGGACAACCTCAAGGATCCGGCGTTCGTCGATAAGATGGTGCGTTTCGTGCGGGCCTCGATGAAGGGCTGGAAATGGGCCGAGGAGAACCCGGACGCCGCCGCCGAGATCGTGCTCGACAACGATGCGACAGGCGCACAGACCGAGAAGCACCAGAAGCGGATGATGGGCGAAATCGCCAAGCTGACGGCCGGCTCCAACGGTGCACTCGATCCGGCCGATTTCGACCGGACGGTCGACACGCTGCTCAAGGGCGGATCCGACCCGGTGATCACCAAGAAGCCCGAGGGCGCGTGGACCCACGCGGTCACCGACAAGGCGCTCTGAGGAAACTCTCCGGACGTCGCAGAACAGGGCCCGGCCGCTTCGGTGGCCGGGTCTTTCTGTTCCGCGCAGCGTTTGAGTGTCTGCAGTGGTTCAGTTAACGGCGACCGTCCCGCTGGGTGACCGCAGTTCCGTCGGCAGGTATTTCTCGATTTCCGGCACGAAGGTACGCGCCTGGATCGGTTTGGCGATGTAATGGTCGAAACCCGCGTCTTCGACACGACGTTGGACGTCACCGTTCACAAGAGCTGAGACGGCGATCATCGGGATGTGTCTGGAGGTCTTGTCGGCGCGCACCCGACGGGCAACTTCAAACCCGTCGATCTCATCCATCATCAGGTCACTGATGATCAGATCCGGAGGATCGTTCCTGGCGCTCTCAAGGCCACTCCTGCCGTCCTTGGCAGAGGACACGACATGGCCGTAGGCCTCAAGCAAGGCGACGAACAGATCGAGATTTATGTCGACATCCTCGATCACCAGGATCTTGGCCACCAATCCTAGCCCTCCACGAGTTCTGGTATCCGCAAGGAGAACCGGGAGCCCACAGAGCGTTCGCTCGCCGCTTCGATCCTGCCTCCCAACACCGATGCCAGTTCCTGACAGAGGTGGAGCCCGATGCCGACGCCCTGGAAGTCCTGACCTGGCTCTTCCTGAAAGAACAGATCGAAGATCTGGTCCATATCGTCGGGCGCAATGCCGATGCCCGTGTCCTCCACCTGGATTTCGATCTGCTCGATGAGGTTCCGCTCGGAGAGAAGGTTGACCGTGATGTCCACCGATCCGGCCTCGGTGAACTTGATGGCATTGTCGTCCAGGTTGACCAGGATCTGCGTCAGGGCTCGCCGGTCGGTGCACCAGGTTTTGGTCTCGCAGTTCAAACGGCTGCGCAATGCAAGACCTTTGGCATCGGCCTTCGGCGCAAGCATCGAGACGACAAGGTCGACGAGCTCACCCAGATCGACGGGTTCCGGCGTCGCCTGAATCCGGCCCGCACCCACGGCGCCGAGATCGAGCAGTTGCGAGATCAATTGAAGCAGGTAGTTGCCGCTCCTCTCGATCTTCTGAAGCTGTTCCGTCTGGGCGGCGTTGAGCGAACCGTCCACACCCATCTGCAACATTGTCGCGAAGCCGACAATCGCGTTCAGGGGTGTGCGAAGTTCGTGAGACATGCTGGCGAGAAACCGGTCCTTCGCCGCTGCTTTCTCGAGTTCGATGTCCTTCTGACGCACTTCGTGCTCAATCGACACCCGGGCCGAAACGTCCCGGATGGTGCACGAGACGAGGGAACCGTCCGGTGTCTGAATCGGGCTGAGGCTGATCTCCACGGGGAAGACCGAGCCGTCGCATCGGGCGGCGAAGAGCGGTTCGCCGAGCATGCCCATGGCCCGCGTTCGGGGCGCCGACTGGTATCCGCGGCGGTGCCCGGCATGCGATCCCCGGAGCCAGGCCGGGACCAAAACTTCGACGGTCTCTCCGAGCAGGGCCCCGCTCGCGTATCCGAAGAGATCATCGACTTGTCGGTTGGAGTAGAGGATCCGGCCGTCTCCATTGACGACGATGACGGCATCCGGTGCGCCGTCCAAAATGGACTTGGCGACCGCGTCGGTGACTGCAATGGAATTCACCAAATTCATGGCCGCCCCGCGTCAAACAGATTCCGGTCACTCGATCTGGTTCTGATCGCTCGGATAGCGCCGAGGTTCGAACCGTTCGCGTGTGCCCAATACAACCCTGACATGATTAACATATATTTAAAACGCTCGACGAAATACCGCGGACAATAAGGAGCGGTATCAGCAACGCGAGAGCTCGGGTGTGCAGATGGCGAAGCGGCAAAGACTGTGGATTGAAGGGTTTAATTGATCCGGAGGAGTTCAGAGAGAAACCGAAACTGCGATAAGCTCAAGTTCATGTGAATGTACGGGATTATCTAGGTAATATCTCGTAGGATATTGCAGCGACACGCGCTCAAATGATTGAAAATGGAAGAAATAACAAAACTCGAACGTATATCGATCTGGTTTTACATTCATTCCCCGTTAATCGTGTAGATCGACCGTCCACTAGCGGCCGGCATCCGCGATGGTGTCGGCCGCGCTCCACGGTTTGGCGGACGCAGGGTTCGGACTGTCAGAGCTTTCTCAGGTTGCCCTTGTCGTCGAACTGGACGGCGTTGTCCCCCATGTCGCGATGGGCATAGGCGACAGCTTCCACAAGGGTCTTGCGATCCATAAGGCCAGCCCGGAAACCTCGAACGGCGATCTGCACATCCGAGCCAAGCGCGCCGTCATGGATCCGTCCCATCAACAGCGCGCGCGTTGCGTGCAGGATCGTGTTTGTCATGGACTCGATCACGTCTCGCTCCCCCTCCGATCGTGTCACCGGCGCGCCGGTGGATGCCGGAATAGGGAGGTCTCGTTTCGAACCGATGTCCGATAGGCCGGGCTTCCGTTTCAATTGTTTCTGAGCCCTGGAAGCGGGATCCGCGGGTCGAGGGTCAATGCGGTTGATCCTGACCGCTGGCGCACCGCGCCATGCCCGAAACCTCGGCTTCGATCAGCCATTCGAGGGCGGCATCCGGCGACTGGCAGGGATCGCAGTCGGCGACGCTCTCAAGCCAGTTCCGGTAGAATACCCGGGCCGCTGGATGCCAATGGGCGGACGGCACCGCTCCGTCGTGGTAGTAGTTGACGGGTTTGCCATTGGGCTGTCCGAGATCTCTGTCCCGTCGCGCCTCCCGGTCCAGAGCGTCGGCGTCATACTCGGGATGGTTCAGGCAGTAGATTGCGCGGCGCTGATCGTCGGCGACGATGCCGGCGCCCGCCACCGGCGCGACAAGGACCGGCTGCAGGTCGGCGTGGGACGCGAGGTCGGCGATCCGCGCCTCGGCATGCTGCGAGACCGGCATCGCAAAGGGCAGGGGCACGCCGCGCAGCAGCGGGTGGGGTCGTCCCGGCGGGATGTGGGGGTAGATGCCGAACCGCTTCGCGCCAAGCACGTGCTTTGGCACGCCGTGGTGGTGCATCAGAGCCGCTTGGGCCGCCCAGCAGACGTATACGGTGGGCAACCGGGCGGCCTCGATCCAGTCGAAAATCCGCGTGAGTTCCGGCCAGTACCGGACCTCTTCGAAGGCCAGTTTCTCGAGCGGTGCCCCGGTCACGATCGCCGCATCTATCCGCGCGTGAGGAAGGGCCGACCAGGGCCGGTAGAACGCCTTCACGTGGTCATGGGAACGGGGGCTGGGATGGTAGTTGTCGGGGACCGTCAGCAACAGGCGGACCGACCGGCGCCCGCCGGCCAGTAGCCGGGCGAACTGGATCTCGGTCGTGGGCTTGTCGGGCATGAGGTTGATCAGCGCGATGGTCAGCGGTCGCGCGGTAACGCCGCGATCGGCGACGGGGGGCTCGGACGCGACCGCGAGGCCTTCGGCACGTAACGCAACGACAGCAGGCAGCCCAGATGGAAGATAGACAGTCATCCGAGATCCCTTTCGATTCCGGGGAAGGCGAGGCGCCCGGGAGACGGGGGCCGGGCGCCTCTCGGACCGGTCAGGCGGCCTGATCGATCCGCGTCGCGGCATCGAGGGCTTGGGAGAGGTCGCCCAGGATGTCGTCGATGTCCTCGATCCCGACTGACAGGCGCACCAGCCCCGGCATGACGCCGGCGGCCACCTGACGCTCCCGGGACAGCTGCTGATGGGTCGTAATCGCCGGTTGCAGGGCGAGCGAGCGGGAGTCCCCGATGTTGGCCACATGGCGGAACAGCTCGAGGGCGTCGATGAACCGGCGGCCGGCCGCCTCACCACCGTTGATCTCCAGACCGACCAGGCCACCGTGAAGGCCGCCGAGATAGGTGTTCACGCGTTGCTTCTGCCAACCGGTGAACTGGCTCGGGTGGACCACCCGCGTGACGACCGGATGGTCTGCCAGATACAGGGCCAAGACGTCCGCGTTGCGGCAGTGTTCCCGCATTCGCAGGGGCAGGGTCTCGAGACCCTGAAGGAACAGGAACGCGTTGAACGGGCTCATCGAGGCGCCGGTGTCGCGCAGGACGGTGGTTCGCGCCTTCACGATGTAGGCGACCGGTCCCATCTCCCGGGTGACTTCGGTCCAGACGGCGCCGTGATAGCTCGGATCGGGTTCGGTGAGCATCGGAAACCGCCAGGCATGCCTGGACCAGTTGAAGCGCCCGCCATCGACGACCAGGCCGCCGATCGCTGTTCCATGACCGCCGATGTACTTCGTCGAGGAATAGACGACGATGTGGGCACCGTGCTCCAGCGGTCGGCAGACCAGCGGGGCGGCGGTGTTGTCGATGATCAGCGGAATGCCCAGTTCCTCGCCGATCAGGCTGACCTCCTGAATCGGAAACGGGACCAGGCTCGGGTTCGGCAGCGACTCAGCGTAGAAGGCCCGCGTGCGGTGATCGGCGGCCGCCCGGAACGCCTCGGGGTCGCGCGCGTCCACGAAGCGGACTTCAATCCCCATAGTTTTGAACGTGTTGGCGAACAGGTTGACCGTACCGCCATACAGCTCGTTCGAAGCGACGATGTTGTCGCCGGCATGGGTGATGTTCTGCAACGCCAGAGTGGTCGCGGCCTGGCCGGAGGCAAGCGCCAGTGCCGCTACCCCGCCTTCCAGTGCCGCGATGCGCTGTTCGAGCACATCCGTGGTCGGATTGGCGAGCCGGGTATAGACGTTACCGTCCTTCTCCAGCGAGCAGAGCTGGCGGGCGTTTTCACTGTCCCCGAGATCGTAGGAGGTCGTCATGTGGATCGGCACTGCGATCGATCCGTGCGACGGGTCCGAGGGTTGGGCCGTGTGCAGGACGATGGTCTGGGGCTTGGCGTATGGCGAGGGCATGGGCCTGCGCTTCTCTCTTGGGGATCAGGCTGCGGTCGATCGCGCCGTCGATTGGGTCATCGCTAGGTGGGCGGCGATGGCCGTGCTGACGGCACCGGGATGGGTAGAGGGCGACATGTGGCCGGCATCGGGTATGCCGCTACGCGTGACCCTGGGCAGGTGACGTTCGAGCAGGTCGGCCACCCGACGGGTGACGGGTTTGGTGCGCCCGCCGACGATCAGCCGCGTCGGCGCTTGCACCCGGGCGATGTCCGTCAGGCGGATCGGGCAGCCGGTTACCGACCAGAAGTTCCGGGCGACCTGAGGGGCCGCGTCGCGCAGGGTTCGGCGAACCGGCTCCGGCAGACGGGCCCAGCTGCCCCGGCCGTTCCAGAAATCGATGAACCGCTGCATTCCGGGTTCCGGGTCGTCGAGCAGGACGCCACAGCGCACGGCAATGGCAACTGCCCGGATCTCGCGCAGCAGGGCCCGGTCGCGGCTGTCACCATCGATGAGGAGATGAAAACTGACCGGCTCGATCAGGGTCAGGGTCTTGACGATCTGCGGATAGGCGAGCGCTGTCGCCAGGGCGACGGCGCCCCCGTAGGAATGCCCGACCAGATGGACCGGCTGGGAGATCTGCGACGCCAGGCCGGCGGGGATCTCCGCTTCCTTGCCGAGGGTGAGGGGCCCGCGGTCCGCCCAACTGTCCGACGATCCGTAGCCGAACAGGTCCGGCACGATCAGGCGCAGCGGACCGAGTGCGGTCGCTGCCGACAGAGAGTCCGCGACCGGGTCCCAGTGCCGGCCGCAGGATGCGGAACAGTGCAGCATGACGACCGGATCGCCATCGCCACGCTGACGTACTGAAATCTGACTGCTGCCGATGGTCAGTTTGCTCATGGGCCGCGCTCCCTGCGATGCCGGTTCGCTCATTCGATGAGAGCAACTTGGGGAGTCGACGTTTCGGGTCCGTGTCTGGGCTCGCGGAACTTGGTTTCAGCTCGGTTTCAGCGTCGAGTCGTCGGATCGAACCGGAGCGAGGCCGTCGCCCGGGCTGGCGGCAAAGATGCAGATGCCCCGTCTGAACGGGGCATCGATCCGACACTATGACTTCTCGACGCGCTGGGATGGGCGGCGCGAAATCTTGCCTGGCGGTCGTTGGAGGGGGGCGCCGGCTAGTGCGACGCGGATACGGAAGACGGCGACTTCTGGCTGGGCGAGAACAGGTATCCCGCACCGCGGACAGTCTTGATCACCGTTGGTGTCTTGGGATCCGGTTCGATCTTGCGGCGCAGCCGGGCGACGCGGATGTCGATCGACCGGTCGAACGGGTCGCTGTCGCGATTGTGGGCCAGATCCAGGAGCTGCTCGCGCGAGAGCACCCGGTTCGGGCGCTCGGCGAAAGTCCGCATCAGGTCGAACTCCATGGCGGTGATCGCGATCTCGTTGCCGTTTGCGTCGAACAGTTTGTGGGCGTCGAGATCGAGAGTGCACGCGCCGAAGGCGATCTGCTGTGCATCCAGCGTCGCGCCGGGGTCGGTCCGGCGGACCCGTCGCAGCACGGCTTTCACACGGGCCAGAAGTTCCCGGAGGTCGAATGGTTTGGTGATGTAGTCGTCGGCACCCATCTCGATCCCGACGACCCGCTCCACGATGGCATCGCGGGCCGTCAGCATCACCACGCCGGCGTTGGTTTTCTCGCGCATGTGCCTGGCCAGGCTCAGACCGTCCTCCCCGGGCATGGTTATGTCGAGAACCACCAGGTCGATCTCCGACTGCTCCACCAGCCGGCGCAGGGCGGCGCCGCCATCTAGCTTGGTGACCCGATAGCCGTTGATCTCCAGGTACTCGCCAACGGTATCCCGGATGTCGCGCTCATCGTCGACCACGACGATATGGATGCGGTCGCTCATTGCTCTCCCTCCACGAGGCGCCGGATCAGCGCCCTGAGATCCGCCGGCATTACCGGTTTCTCCAGATACGGTCGCCCTGCATCGGCCAGGAACCGGCGAATGGCCGGGCTCATCGTGTCGCCGGTGACGAAGGCCACCCGCATGAGCTGATCCGGATAGCGGTCCCGCATGATCTCGAACAGGGCCGGTCCGTCCATGTCGAGCATCCGCACATCGCTCAGGATCGCGTCGTAGTGCCGAAACAGAAGACGTTCCAGTCCGGCGCGCCCCGACGTCACGACGTCGACACGGTGGCCTTCGGCGAGCAGCGAATCCCGGATGATCTCGCCGACCGCCGGTTCATCATCGATGACCAGGACAGACAGCATGTTCGGATCTTCGAGTGCTTCGTCTTCGGGGTCGGCACCCAGCGCGCCGCCTCGGATCGGAAACCTCAACTCGAACGTCGTGCCCCGTCCGGGAGCGCTGTCGACGGAGATCGCCCCGCCATGGGCATCGACGATGCGATGAACGATGGTCAGGCCGATCCCGGTCCCTTCGCCGACCTCCTTGGTGGTGAAGAACGGCTCGAAGATCCGTGACGCGGCTTCTTCCGGGACCCCTTTGCCGGTGTCGCTCACCTTTATGACAGCCTCGCGCCGTCCGCGGTCGAAATGGGTGATCATGCGCAGCCGGTGCGGTTGCGGCTGTCCGTCCATCGCATGAACCGCATTGACGATCAGATTGGTCAGGACCTGGTTGATCTGGTCGGCATCTGCCAGGAACGGGGGGATCGTCGGGTTGAGTTCCAGGCTGACGTCAATATCGGCCGTCCGCAGCATGTAGCCGGTCATCTCCAGGGCCATTTCGACCACCTCGTTGAGGGAGACCGGGCGCATTTCACTCGGTTGCTGGCGGGCCATCGCGAGGAACGTCTTCACGATCCGTGCGCAACGATCGGCGGCGTCGCCGATCCGACGGGCCCGCTCCACGATGCCGGGCTCTCGTGCGGTCTCCCGCAGCAGCATCGCCTGGCCGACCACTACCGACAGTGGATTGTTCAGTTCGTGGCTGACCCCGGCCAGGAGTTCGCCGAGCGCGCTCAGCTTCTCGGTCTGATGAAGCGCTTCGCGCTGACGCGCCATTTCGGCTTCCATGCGGCGGCGTTCCGTCAGGTCGTAGACGCTGGAAACGATCACTTCCTGGCCCTGGTACTCAACCAGCCGGGCGGCAATCGACGCGCAGAACTCCGCGCCGTCCATGCGTTTCAGGAACGTCTCGAATCCGTCGATCCGGCGATCCCGGCGGAGGATCGCCAGATAGCGGTCACGGTCCTTTCGTTCGACGAAAAAGTCGCGAGCGGAGACCGGCGATCCCATCGGGTCACGCTGGAACATCTGTCGGGATGCCGGGCTCTCGTAAATGATCCGGCCATCGGCGGCGTTGGTCATGCCGACCGGAACCGGGCAGGCATCAAGGATCCGCCGGATCAGCGCCTCGCTCTGGCGCAGGGACTGTTCGGCCCGCTTGCGATGGGTGATATCGGCGCGGATGGTGAGGGACCCGCCGTCGGTCGTGCGATGGACGGTGATGACGCGCCAATCACCGTTGGTCAGCTCCATCTCCATCGGCGGCCCGTCGAACTCGCCCAAGCGCCGGACGATCCAGTCGATGTTCTCGCGATCGCCCTCGACGACCCGGCCGTCGAAACGCCGCACATTCTCGAAGAACCGTTCAATGTTCTGGCTCCGGTCCATGCCGATCATGTCCGGAGAGTTGACTCCATAAGGGGCAGCGAAGGCCTGGTTGCAAAACAGCAGCTTGCCGTTGGCGTCGCTGATCGCGAAACCGTCTGACATGCTCTCGATCGCGTCCTGCAGCAGCTGGGTCAGCCGCTGGCGCTCCTCGCGGGCGGCCAGACGCTCCGAAATGTCCTGGATATCCCAAATGATCAGGGTATTGCCGTCGATCTCGGTTTCGGCGATCGCGACCTCAACTGGAAAACGGGACCCGTCGAACCGTCTGGCATGTGTCTCGAAGCGAGCCTCTCGCTTGTCGTCTTGGCCTTTGCGCCGCAACTGGAAAACCCCGCCACCGCCGGCCTCCTCCGGATCGTCGCACACGATGAGGTCGTCGATCGGTTGACCCACCGCTTTGGCCCGGGTGGTCTCGAACATCCGCTCGGCGGTCGGGTTGAACTCAACCACCCGGCCGTCTTCGTCGGTGGCCACGATGGCATCGAGCACGTTCTCCAGCACCGCGCGCTTCACGGCTTCGGCCTTGCCGACCCGGGCGACGGCGTCGCGCTCAGTCGTGATGTCGACCATGCTGCCGGCCAGCATGCGCGGCGCGTCCAGCGTCGGATCGGCGTCGACGACCCTCAGCGTGTCGCGAAACCACAGCCAGTGGCCGTCCGGATGGCGCATCCGGTATTCGATGACGCGCTCCCCACGCTCGCCGAGCGAGGCGATGGCCTCGAGATAGTCATCGCGGTCATCGGCATGCATCTGGGTCGCGCCATAGCCGATGATGTCGATGTAGTGGCTCGCCGGATATCCGGTGATCTTCTCGACATTGTCGCTGATGAAGCGGGTTCGACGCTCTCTATCGAGGTCGCAGAGATAGAAGACGGTCGATGAGTTGGCGACGGCGAAATGCAGCAGCGCGCTGCGATGGGCGTCGCTCACCATCGTCGGTGGGCTGGATTCACCGTGCAACGCAGCAGTCATGCCGGCTCGCCGTAGCGGTTGTACGGATCGCCATCCAGCATAGGCGGATGGCGATCCGGAAGCCATGGCGCGCTGCGGCATGCTGTTTTCCCTCCCCACCGGCCGAGCCGTCAGTCGCGTGGAAACAGGCGCCGCGGATCAACGCTCGGATGGTCGATCACCGTCTTGGAGATGAACTCGATCCGGTTCCGTTCGACGCCGATATCCGCCAGGGTGCGGGCGTCCAGGCCGCGCAGCGAGTCGATTGTCCGCTTGCGCCGATAGGCTTTGGTGACGCTCTGGAACGGCCAGGCCAGGACATTGACCAGACGCACGGCGTCATGCATGAGGGGGGTCAGGGCCTGCACGAGATGGAAGATCGGGCTGGCTGTTCTCTCCAGCATTTGCTCACTCCTTCGATTGAGAAACGGCCCGACGGGCCGCCTGCCTTAGGATCAGGAAGATGGGGAGGCGGTGTTTCCGACCGACGTCGCTTCGAGTGAGGAATTGTTTCAATTGTTTCTGGGGCCGACGGATGCCGGATCTTTGTCGATCAACCGCCGTCCGATAGGGTTTTGCGAGCCGTCGTTAGGAGTGGGATCAGGCCATGAGAATCGATGATCCGCACCGCGGCTTCCCCCGCTCGGAATTCGAGCACCGGCTCGCGCGGGCCCACAGCGTCATGGCGGATTCCGCCTTGGACGTCATGGTTGTCACCACGGAGCCCGAGATCCGGTGGTTCACGGGGTTTCTCACCTGATTCTGGCTGAGCCCGACGCGACCATGGTTTCTGGTGGTTCCCGCGGGAAAGCAGCCGGTCGCGGTCATCCCGTCGATTGGCGAGCAGGCGATGGCCGCCACCGGGTTGCGCGACATCCGAACCTGGCCGTCACCGCGGCCGGATGACGACGGGATCAGCCTTCTGATCGAGACCATCCGTGAGTTCCTGCCCGAGCAGGGAGGGCGTATCGGTCTCCAGACCGGCGCGGAGACCCATGTCCGCATGCCGATCAACGATCTGGACCGTTTGCGAACGGCCTTGGGCGGCGCGCGGTGGGTTGACTCGACCATGGCCGTGCGCGCACTGCGCCAACTCAAAACCCCCTCGGAGATCGAGAAGATCCGGCTGGCCTGCGGGATCGCAGGGCGCGGGTTTGAGCGATTGTATGCTGAGCTGCGCGGCGGGATGTCCGAGGTCGAGGTTTTCCGTCGCTTCAAGATCGCCTGCCTGGAGGAGGGCGCCGACGATGTCGACTATGTGGTCGGGGGCGCTGGTCCCGGGGGCTACGGAGACATCATCTCGCCGCCGTCGGAACGGCCTTTGACGGCTGGCGACGTCCTGATGCTGGACGTCGGGTTGAGCTTCGACGGCTATTTCTGCGATTTCGATCGGAACTTCTCGATCGGCCCGCCGTCACCAGAGACGTCGGCGGCCTATGACCGGCTCTGGCGTGCGACCGAGGCCGGTCTGGCGGCCGCCAGACCGGGGGCCACATGCGGCGAGATCTACGATCAGATGGCGGCGGTCCTGGAGGAGGGGCAGGCCGACAGAGGGGAGGGTGGTTCCGTCGGCCGGTTCGGCCACGGCCTCGGCACGCAGTTGACGGAGTTTCCGTCGATCGCCGCATGGGATGATACGGTTCTGGAAGCGGGCATGGTGATCACGCTCGAACCCAGTCTGACGATCGCGCCGGGGCGGATGATGGTTCACGAAGAGAATGTTGCGATTACGCGGGAAGGGGTCGACCTGCTGACGACGCGGGCCGCACCGTCGATTCCTGTCGTGGCACTCTAGGGCGGTGGGGGTGACGCTTCCCTTTGAAACCGATGCCGGCCTTGGCGTTCGTGCCGCCCTTGGCCTGATCGTGCTGCGCAGCGACGAGACGATCGAGCATGAGTTCCGATCCTTCGTGCCGTCGACCGGGATCGCGCTGTACCACTCCCGTGTCGCCAGCGCCGACGCCGTGACCACGGAAACCCTGGCCACCATGCGCGATGAGATCCCCCGGGCGGCCGCACTCCTGCCTCCGGTGGCGCTCGACGTGGTTGGGTATGGATGCACGTCCGGGGCGACCGTGATTGGTCCCGACGGTGTCGCTGACGGCGTCCATCGGCACTTTCCCGAGGCTGCCGTCACCGAGCCGCTGACGGCGGCGCGCGCCGCTTTCGCCGCACTTGGCGTGCGCCGTATCGCTTTAATCTCCCCATATGTGGAAGCGGTTTCGCGGGCGCTCCGCGCGGCCTTCGAGGCGTCGGGGTTGACGATCGCGGCGTTCCACAGCTTCGACGAGGGTCAGGAGAGCGTTGTCGCGCGCATCACGCCGGGCTCGATGTTCGCCGCCATCGAGGTCGGCGCGTCAACTCCCGGAGTCGAGGCGGTGTTCATGTCCTGCACCAACCTGCGGATGGGCCCGGTGCTGGCCGAAGCGGAGCAGCGTGTCGGCATTCCGGTGCTGGCGAGCAACCAGGTCCTGGCCTGGCACATGCTGCGTCTGGCAGGTATCGACGACCCGATCCCCGACGCCGGGCGGCTGTTCGAACTGCCTGCGGCGTGATCGGTCTCTAGTCGCCAGTGAGGGTCCGCCGGACCGCGTCCCGCCAACCGGCCAGCAATCCACCACGGGCCTCCGCGCTCATCTCGGGCTGGAAGCGGCGTTCGCGCTTCCAACGTTCCGAGAAGCCGTCCCGGTCCGGCCAGACCGCCGCGTGATGGCCGGCCAGCCACGCCGCCCCCAAGGCAGTTGTCTCCAGCACCACCGGGCGATCCACGGGGGCCGCGAGGATGTCGGTGAGCCGCTGCATCATCCAGTCGTTGGCCACCATGCCGCCGTCCACCCGCAGGACCACGTCGTCGGCCTGCGACCAGTTGGCGGTCATCGCCTCGATCAGGTCGGCGGTTTGAAAGCAGACGCTGTCGAGGGCGGCGCGGGCCAGCTCATTCGGTCCGGTGCCGCGGGTCAATCCAAACAGCGCGCCGCGGGCCTCGGGGTCCCAATGGGGGGCGCCCAGGCCGGTGAATGCCGGAACCAGATAGACCGCCTGCTCGGGATCCGCCTCGTCGGCCATTCGGGCCGATTGGTCGGCGTGCTGCATGACGGCGAGTCCGTCGCGTAGCCATTGGATGGCGGCGCCGGCGACAAAGATCGACCCCTCCAGCGCATAGGTCGGCTTGCCGTCAAGCTGATAGGCGATGGTGGTCAGCAGCCGGTTGCGCGACAGCACCGGCTCTTCACCGGTGTTCAACAGGGCGAAGCATCCCGTTCCGTAGGTCGACTTCAGCATCCCCGGCGCGAAACAGGCCTGACCCACCGTCGCGGCCTGCTGGTCTCCGGCGACGCCAAGGATGGGAACCGAGGCGCCGAAAAGATCCGTCTTTGTCGCCCCGAAGTCTGCCGCGCTGTCCAGGACCTCCGGAAGCACGGAGTCTGGAATGTTCAGCAATGCGAGGATATCGGCGTCCCAGCAGCCTTCGCGGATGTTGTAGAGGAGGGTTCGCGCGGCGTTGGTCGCATCGGTCACATGGCGCGCTCCACCGGTCAGGCGCCAGATCAGGAAGCTGTCGACGGTGCCGAACGCGAGTTTGCCCTCTACGGCCCGCTGGCGTGCACCCGGCACGTTGTCGAGCAGCCAGGCGAGCTTGGTGCCCGAAAAATAGGGGTCCAGAAGCAGACCGGTCTTCTGAGTGATCGACGGCTCGTGCCCATCGGCCTTCAGGTTTGCACAGAGATCGGCGGTGCGCCGGTCCTGCCAGACGATGGCGCGGTGCACCGGTTCACCGGTTTCTCGATCCCAAAGGACAACGGTTTCCCTCTGGTTGGTGATGCCGATGGCGGACAGGTCGCCGGCGGACAGCCCGCCTTCCGCCAGCGCGATGCGGGCGGTCTCCAGGGTCGTGCGCCAAAGGTCTTCGGCATCGTGCTCAACCCAGCCGGAGCGGGGAAAGTGCTGGGCGAACTCCTGCTGGCCGACACCCTTCACAGCGAAGTCGGCGTTGAAGATGATCGCCCGGGAGGACGTGGTGCCCTGGTCAATGGCAAGGACATAGCCGCTCATTCGTTTCCCCCTCTAGATCGGTCGACCTTGATGTTATTCGGCCGCCTGCGGTCGACGGACCTGGGTCTCGACCCAAGCAGCCAGCTCCTGGGTCTCCGCATCTGTGAAGCGGAGGCCAAGCTTGCTGCGGCGCCACAGAACGTCATCGGCCGTCGTCGCCCATTCGTGCTTGATCAGATAACGGACCTCGCTCTCGTAGAGATCCGCCCCGAAATGCCGCCCCAGGTCGGAGATGGCCTGGGTTTTGGCGACGATCTGATGGCTGAGCGTGCCGTAGGAACGGGCCAGACGCGTGGCGTGCTGCTCGCTCAGGAACGGGTGGTCCCGACGGAGGGCGGCCACCAGATCCGTAAAGCCATCGGGGTCGAAGTCGCCTCCCGGAAGGTGCGCGCCGTGGGTCCAGCGACCACCCCGGCGCCCGAGGGCGTTCTCGAGTTTGACGAGGACGGCCTCGGCGAGCTTTCGATAGGTGGTGATCTTGCCGCCGAAGATGTTGACCAGCAGTCCCTCCGCCCCGTCGCCCTCGGCCTCGAGCACATAGTCCCGTGTCGCCGTCTGGGCGGCCGACGCGCCATCGTCGTAGAGCGGGCGAACCCCGGAGAAGCTCCAGACGATGTCGGCAGGCGTGATCGCCCGGTTGAAGTACTGGCTCGCGCCTTCGCAGAGATAGGCTATCTCCTCCTCGGAGATCGCGACGTCCTTCGGGTCGCCCGTATAGTCCCGGTCGGTGGTGCCGATCAGGGTGTAGCCGTCCTGATAGGGAATGGCGAAGAAGATGCGGCCGTCCGCGTTCTGGAAGATGTAGCTGCGGTCGTGGTCGAACAGCTGTTCGACCACGATGTGGCTGCCCTGGACCAGGCGGACGTTGCGGGCGTCATTGCGGCCGGCGGCGGCTGTCAGCACCTTATCGACCCAGGGGCCGGCCGCGTTGACGACGGTGTGGGCGGTTACGGTGCTGCGCTCGCCTGACATCAGGTCGTGCAGGTGGACGGTCCACTTGCCATCGGAGCGCTCGAGCTTCTCGACCTGGGTTCGGGTGCGAATGTCGGCGCCATGGCGCGCGGCATCGATCGCATTGAGAATGACCAGACGAACATCGTCGACGGCGCAATCCGAGTACTCGAACCCGGTGGTGAACTCATCCTTCAGGGGGGCTCCGACCGGGTCGTTGCGCAGGTCGACGACCCGGGTCGCGGGCAGGCGTTTGCGCCCACCCAGATGGTCGTAGATGAATAGGCCCAGCCGAAGCAGCCATGCGGGCCGCAGTCCCTTGTGATGGGGCAGGACGAACCGCAGCGGCCAGATGATATGGGGGGCGTTGGCCCACAGCCGTTCGCGCTCGATCAGCGCTTCGCGGACCAGACGGAACTCGTAGTGTTCCAGATAGCGCAGGCCACCGTGAATGAGCTTGGTCGACCAGGAAGACGTCCCGCTGCTGAGATCGTTCATCTCCGCCACCAGGACGGAATAGCCACGCCCGGCCGCATCCCGGGCGATCCCGCAGCCGTTGACGCCGCCGCCGATGATCAGGACGTCCAGGTCAGGCGATGCGGTTTTCGCGTTGTTGGATGTCATTGTTCCGTTCTCGCTGTCGCGTCGGCGGTGGAGGCGACGATCTGCAGGTCGATGCCGTGGTCCTCGCACAGGGAGGGGATCGACGGCGGCGGTGGGCGATCGGTGACGAAGACATCGATCTCGCTCAGGTGCGCGATCCGGATCGGCGCGACGTGATCGAACTTCGTACGGTCGGCGACCAGAATGGTCTGGCGGGCCTGACGGATGATCTCCTGGGCGACCCGCACTTCCCGGAAATCGTAGTCCATGATCCAGCCGTCCTCGTCGATCGCCGACGCCCCGATGATCGCGGTGTCGACCTTGAACTGCCGGATGAACTCGACAGTGGCCTCCCCGACGATCCCGCCGTCGGACGCCCGGACAACGCCACCCGCCACGATCACCTGGGAGGTTTCAGCGGATTGCAGGATGCGCGCGACGTTGATGTTGTTGGTCACGACCATCAGGTCGGTGTGATAGCGCAGAGCCATCGCGACCTGTTCGGTCGTCGTCCCGATGTTCAGGATCAACGAGCGTTTGTTGGGGATCAGGGCCGCCGTGTGCCGGGCGATCTTGCGTTTCGCCTCGCTCGCAAGGTCGCGGCGGGTGTCGTAGGCAATGCTCTGAGCTGCTGCCGGAACGACCGCACCCCCGTGCACCCTTTGCAGGTGACCCGACTCGCACAGGTCGTTCAGGTCGCGCCTGATGGTCTGCGGGGTCACATCGAACAGCGTGGAAAGCCCATCTACGGTCACTCGACCGTTGTCGCGAGCTTCACGAAGGATATCCGACTGTCGGGGCGTGAGAACGACCACTGCTGGGCGCGCCATTGCGTGTAGGAGAACCCCCACTACCTATCTGGTCCGGCGGCGGATGTCATTCGATTATGTTCGTTTAAGTTCGGATTTTTTCGATTGAGCTATCGACTCTGCGCGATCTCGCGCAGTTTCCGAAGGGTGTCCGGGTCGACCTCAAGGCCCTCAGCCCGGGCGCGATCGCGCGTCGACCGCCGCCTGGGACCGGGGATATAGGCCCCGTACTCGGTACGCAGGCGCTGGATATAGGTCTCAATCCGGGATTCGAAACCCGGCCCGTGAACGACGCCCGGGGAGATGGCGAGAACGAACAGGCCGATCCCGGGCGAACGGTCGCCCTCCAGGAACGAGGGGGCGTCGGCAGACCAGTTGGCGCCGGACAGACCGGCGGTGAGCAGTTCCACCATAAGGGCGATATTGGCGCCCCGGTTGCCGCCGAAGGCGAGCAGAACGCCGGACATGGCCGCTACCGGATCGGTGGTTGGATTGCCGGCTCCGTCGAGTGCCCAGCCGAGGGGGATCGGCGTTCCTTGTTCGGCTGCCTGTTTGATGTTGACGAAGGCGGTGGCGCTGCTGGACTGGTCGATCAGCACGGCGGGGCCGTCCTGGCCCGGAACCGCGAGGGCCATCGGGTTGGTGCAGAACACCGGTCGGGTGCCGCCGGATGGCGCCAGAAAGGCCGGGCCAGCATTTGTCGCGGCGATACCGATCAGCCCGCGTTCGGCGAGCCGGTCGACGAACCAGTCTAGCGCCGCGTTGGTAAAGCTGCCGCGCTGGCTGAAGAGGGCGAGCCCGAAGGAGGTGGCAGCGGTGGCGAGATCGTCAAAGCACCGTTCGAACGCCAGGTGACCGACGCCCCCGCGCGCGTCGACGTGGAAGACGATCGGTGTCGGTCGCTCGACCTGCGGTTCGGCATGGCCGTCGATCTGGCCGACGGCCAGGGCCTCGCAATAGGTCAGCAGATGGGCAAGGCCGACGCCGTGCAGGCCCTTCGCTTCGGCGTCGACGAGAACGGCGGCCATGATCTCGGCCGTTTCCGGCCCGGCACCGCTGGTGGCCAGGGCCTCCCGCGCCAGGGCCGTCAGCGCGTCGAACGTCACGTGCGCCAGCGGTTCGGTCACAGGGCGAGGCCGATCTTGCGGCCGTCATGGATGGCGTATGGCGCCTGGCGCGGACCCGCCGCGTCTCCGATCAGGTGGACAGGCAGCGTGCCGTCCAGGTCCCGCGCCAGCAAGTCCTCGGCCCGGTTCGCGGTGGCCATGACGAGATCGTCGGCCGGGATCAGACGCTGGTCGCCGGTCAGGAACGACATGATCGTCGCCCCGTCGGGGCCCCAATGACGGACCGCGCTCTCGGTAACGAACTCGACGCCCAGTTGGGCGAGGCGTTGGCGCAACGGATAATCGGCGGCGCTGCGCTGGAGTTCCTTGCCGATCAACGGATCCGGCGTCACCAGCGTCACGGTTCGCCCGGCCTCCGCGAGCCACCAGGCGGTGCCGCAGCCGCGCCAGTTGCCACCTTCATCGACCACCACAACCCGGTCGCCGATCCGGGCCGACCTGCCCATCACCTCTTCGGTCGACCAGACGCGACCCGTTTCGATACCCGGTAGGGTTATCTGATCCGGCAGGGCGCGTTGGAAGCCGTCCTCCGAAGGCAGAGACCCGGTGGCCACGACCACGGCATCCGGTGCCAGCGTGGCGACGTCTTCGGCCTCGAGATAGGTGTTGAGGCGGATCGTGACCTGCAATTGGGTCAGCTGTCGCTCATACCAGTCGATCAGGTCGAGGATTTGGCGCGGCGCGGCTGCAGACCGGCCAGCCGGAAGGCCCCGCCCAGCCGATCCGTCGCTTCCGCCAGCGTTACCCGGTGGCCGCGTTCCGCTGCGACCCGGGCTGCTTCGAGGCCGGCCGGTCCGCCGCCGACGACCAGCACGCTCTTCGGCTCCGCCGACGGGGTGAACCGATCGCCGCCCCATTCCCACTCGCGCCCGACCGACGGATTGACCACGCACGAGATCCAGTAGTCGCGGGACCGGCGGCCCCAGCACATCTGGTTGCAGGAGAGACAGCCCCGGATGTCCTCAGGCCGTCCGGCGGCCGCCTTGCGCGCGAGGTGCGGGTCGGCGATCTGACCGCGGACGATCGACACCAGATCGGCCTTGCCGGCGGCCAGAACCGCCTCGCCGTTGTCCGGGGTCCGGATGTGGCTCTCGGCGGTGACCAGGGCATGGCTGACCGACTGTTTGAGAAACTTCGAGAATTCGGTCCCCAGCTTCTCCGGATAGAGGAAGGTCGGCATCAGCTTGTAGAAGTCGAGATAGCCACCCGACCCGCAGGTCACATAGTCGATCAGGCCGTCGCGGTCGTGCAGGTCGACGATTTCCGACAGGGCTTCGCGCGACAGGGCGACGTCGAAATCGGGTTCGTCGCTGACCGACAGGCCGACGATGAAATCCTCGCCGCAGACCTTGCGGATCCGCTCGCAGATCTCGCGCGAGAGACGGGTCCGGTTCTCGAGCGATCCGCCCCAGCGGTCGTCGCGATGGTTGGACCACGGGGTCCAGAACTGATCGAGGAGGGAATGGTATGCCGCCCAGACCTCGACGCCGTCGAATCCGGCCTCGTGGCAGCGCCGCGCCGCTTGGACAAAGCCGTCGAGGGTTTCCTCGATCTCACGCTCGGTCATAGCGTGACTGCCGTCGCTGTCGTGGTAGCTCGGCAGCCCTGAGGGCGACCAGTTCGGGTGGTAGGAGTTGTCGGCGTCACCATGCTGGCCGACGTGATAGAGCTGCTGAAGCACCAGGGCGCCGTGCTCGTGGACCGCGTCGGTCAGCCGGCGGAAATGGGGGACGACGGCGTCGTCACTGTGGCGGAAGTTGCCCCGGGTCAGCACCGCGGCGGCGTGGACGGGGACCGGCTCGATCACCAGCATCGCCGCCCCACCGATTGCCCGTTCCCGATAGTAGGCGATGTGCTGTTCGGTGGGCAGCCCGTCGACGGCCATGTTCGAGGTATGGGCCCCGAACACGACCCGGTTCCTGAGCGTCTTGCCGCGCAGCGATATCGGGTCGAGCAGCCGTGGATAGGGTCCGGTCACGTCTAAAGATCCTTGGCAAGCCGGGCGGCATCGTAGATCGCCGCGTGGATGTTGCGGGACGCGACCGCGTCTCCGATCCGGAACAGCTGGTAGCCGCCGTCGGTGTTGCGTGTCACCGCCTGCGGCTGTCCGGCGATCAGGGCATCGTAGTCGAGTTCGCCCAGGTTCCGGCTGTCAGCCTTCAGCGCGAAATAGAGGTCGTCCAGGGGCAGGGTGCCATGTTCGACGACGACCTGGTCGACCTCTCGGGTTTCCACTCGGTCGGAATAGTCGGAGCCGATTTCGGCGACCAGGCCGTTACCGGCACGGCGCACCGCGCGGACCCGTTTGTTGATGGTGATGGTGGCGCCGGCCCCCGCCACGAACTCCGCCGCTGACAGGCCCTGATGGGCGGCGTTGTCGTCATAGATCAGAACCCGGTCGCCGGGTTTCACGTCGCCCGACAGAATGTCCCAGGTGCTGACCGTCAGTTCGGCGCCGTCGACAATCTCTGTGTTCGGCAGTCCGCCGGTGGCGATCAGGATCACGTCGGGACGTTCGCTCAGGACATCGCCGGCTTCGGCGTAGACGTTGAAGCGCATGTCGACGCCCAGTCTCTGGCACTGCTCGGCGCGCCAGTCGGTGATGCCGATCAACTCCCGCCGCCGTGGCAGGCGCGCGGCGAGCCGGATCTGGCCACCCGGCTGATCAGCGGCTTCGAACAGCACCACTTCGTGGCCGCGCTCGGCGCAGACTCGGGCAGCTTCCAGCCCGCCGGGGCCGGATCCGACGACAGCGATCCGGCGTCGCGGGCCGTCTGTTTTGGCGATGACATGGGGGAGGGTGCGTTCCCGGCCGGACGCCACCTTGTTCACGATGTGCGGATCGGCGATGTGGGCCCGGGTCATGCCGACCATGTCGAGCTTGCCCTCGGCAACCGCATGACGGGCGGTGGCAACGTCGCTTATGCGGGCGGCATGGAACACCGGGAATTTGGTGACCGCCCGAACCTCGCCGCAGAAATCGATGTGCGGGGCTGCCGGGGTGCCCTGGATCGGGATCACCCGGGACAAGGCGGCGTCGGTCTCGATGTGACCCCGGATCAGATTGAGGAAATCGACCTTGCCGCTGTCCGCCAGGCGGCGGGCGATCTCGACCCCGTCCTGGCGCGACAGGCCCTTGTCCCAGTCCTCGTCGGCGACCATCCGCAGGCCGACGATGAAGTGCGCGCCGACCCGGTCCCGGATCGCGTCCAGCACCCGCCAGGTGAAGCGCAGCCGATTGTCCAGCGATCCCCCGTACTCGTCGTCGCGCTGGTTTGTGGCCGGCGACCAGAATCCATCCAGCAGGTGCCCGTAGGCCTCGATCTCGATGCCGTCCAGTCCGCCGGCCTGCATCCGTTCGGCGGCATCGGCGTACTGGCCGACGATGCGGTCCAGGTCCCAGTCCTCGGCCACTTTCGGAAACGCGTGATGGGCCGGTTCGCGCACCGCGGATGGCGCCAGCACCGGCAACCAGTCGGCCTTGTTCCAGTTGGTACGCCGGCCGAGATGGGTGATCTGCATCATCACCGCCGCACCGTGCTCGTGGCAGGCGTCGCTCAGTTCCTGCAGCCACGGCACGATCTCGTCGCGATAGGCGTGCAGGTTTCCGAACGCTTCCGGGCTGTCGCGGCCAACCACCGCTGAACCGGCGGTCATGGTCAGCGCAATGCCGCCCTTGGCCTTTTCCGCATGGTAGAGCCGATAGCGCTGCTTCGGCAGGCCGTCCTCCGAATAGGCGGGCTCATGCGCGGTCGACATGATGCGGTTGCGCAGGGTGAGGTGCTTGAGCCGGTACGGCTGCAGCAAGGGATCGTTCGACACCGGGGTCAGGCTCCGTCGCTGGCGGATGGCGGGACTTCAGTACCAGGCATCGGGCATCTCGCGTTTGCGCCGATCGACGAAATCGCGCAGCGCCTCGTCGATGGCATCGTCGAGCGCCGGGGCCTCATACTCGGCCAGCATCTTCTTCCATGCGGTGTTGGCGCGCTGTGCACTGTCGACCTCGCCGCTCTCGCTCCACTGTTCGTAAGTATTGTTGTCGGAAAGCTTGGCGTCGAAAAAGGCGGTCTCGTAGTTCGCCATGGTGTGGGCGCAGCCGAAGAAATGGTTGCCCGGTCCGACCTCCAGGAACGAGTCCATGGCCAGGTCGTTGTCGTCCACCGTGATCCCGCCGAGATATCGGGCGAGGGCGCCACAGTAATCCGCGTCGAGCACAAACTTCTCGTAGGACATCGACAGCAGCCCATCGAGGAATCCGGCGGCGTGCAGGATGTAGTTGGCGCCGCAGAGGACGGCGGCGTGCATCGACGTGGCGCTTTCCATCATCGATTGGGCGTCCGGAACCTTGGACGTGGTGAACGCGCCGGAGCAGCGCAGCGGCAGCTCGGCGCGCCGGGCCAACTGACCGACAACCAGCGAGCCGGCCGCCGGTTCCGGCGTTCCGAAGGTCGGGGAGCCGGAGCGCAGCGACATCGTGGAAAGGAAGTTACCGTAGATCGTGGGCGCGCCCGGGCGCACCAGCTGGGTCAGCGCGCAACCGACCAGGGTCTCGGCATGGGCCTGGGCGATGGCACCGGCGATGGTGACAGGCCCCATCGCGCCGCCCAGGATGAAGGGGACGAGGATCGTTCCCTGATTGGCCCGGGCGTAGGCTCTGATGCCCGAGGTCATGGTCGCGTCCCAGACCAGCGGCGAATTCACGTTGAAGTTCGCCATGATCGCACAGTCGGTTTCCAGCGTGTCAGCACCGAAGGCGATCCGGGCCATCTCGATCGAGTCCTCGGCCCGCTCCTCAGCGGTCACCGACCCGAGGAACGCCCGGTCGGAGTACTTCAGGTGGGCGTACACCATGTCGAGGTGCCGTTTGTTGACCGGCACATCTGTCGGCTCGCAGACCGTGCCCCCGGAATGGTGAAGCCAGGGCTGCATCTGCGCGAGCTTCACGAAGTTCTCGAAGTCCTCGAGGGTGCCGTAGCGACGCCCTCTGTCCAGATCCATCACGAAGGGCGACCCGTAGGCCGGCGCAAACACCACGTTTGGCCCGCCGATCTCGACGGAGTTCGCTCGATTGCGCGCGATCTGGGTGAATGTCGCGGGCGCGGTTCTCAGCACTTACGCCACCAGGCCCGGCGGAAACCGGATGTTCTCGCCGTTCACCTCCGCTCCGGCCCGGCGCCACAGCTCAATCGCTTCCGTAACGCCGCCGGTGAAATCGATCCCGACCTCGGCGAGGATCCGCTCGGCGGTGCGCTCAATCCGGACCAGGCTCTCCTCGTCCAGCAGGTCGTAGGTCGGGATGCGACGTTGGATGTAGGCCGGTGTGGCGGCCTGGGCGGTCGCGGTTCGCCGCGCCTGGCGTCCCGGGCGACCCCTGGTGCGTCGGTCTGATCGGCTGTTCGGATCCTCGGCGAGATCGACGGACATGGCAGACACCTCCTCGTCCGAGTCCATCAAAAGCTCAGCCAGTCTGACAGCGATCAAGATTCACGTAACGCTTCAATTTCCTTAGGTTTTTGATAAACTGACCTTATGCAAAGCCTGCGCGCGCTTCTACCGTCTTCCGGCGCTCTGATCGCTTTCGAAGCGGCGGGAAGACATGGCAGTTTCACCCGTGCCGCCGAAGAACTGGCAATGACCCAGGCGGCGGTCAGCTTTGCCATCCGTAATCTCGAGCGCGACCTCGGCGTACCGCTGTTCACCCGTCGGCACCGATCGATCGAACTGACCGAGGCCGGGGAGCGGTTTCACGCCGATGTCTCGCTTGGCTTGATGCACATTCGCAAATCGGCCGAGGAACTGAAGGCTCTCGGCAGTGACCGGCACGTCACCCTCTCGGCGTCGACGGCGTTCGCCAGCTACTGGATGCTACCGCGCCTGGCGCGCTTTCGTCAGGACCTGCCGTGCATCGATCTTCGGATCCAGACCTCCGATCGGGATGTGGACCTGCGCATGGAAGGGCTTCCGCTCGGCATCCGCTCCGGCAGGCCCTCCGTTTGGCCGGCTTGCCAGGACGCGTTGCTGGCGGCGGAGGAAATCACCGCGGTCGCCGGAGCCGGTTATGCGGAGAGTTTCGGCTTGCCGGAGTCCAACGCGGCGATCGCCGAACACCGGCTCATCCACCTCGAGGAGCCGTTTCGCCCCGTCGTCGACTGGGAGGACTGGTTCCGGGATGTCGGCGTCTCGCCGCCGGCGCGTGGCCGCGGTCTGTTGATCAACGACTATGTCCTGGTCCTGCAGGCGGTCGTCGGCGGCCAGGGGATCGCGCTCGGCTGGAAGCACCTCACCGATCCGATGGTGGAGCAAGGTCTGCTGATCGAGGCGTCGGACCATATCTACCGGACGGGTAACGGGTTTCATGTGGTCTGGCCGTCAGACCCGCCGTTGAGCGAGAGTGCTGCCATGGTCCGCGACTGGCTGCTGTCTGACGTCGACCCCTGACCTGTCCGGGGCGGCTGCGACCTTGTGGTCAGCGCGCCGTCCAGCCGCCATCCACCAACAGGCTGTGTCCGGTGACGAGCGCCGAACTGGAGCTCGCGAGAAACAGCAGCGCACCGGCCAGATCGTTCGGTTGACCTGTGCGACCGAGCGGGGTGGTCTGCTCCAACATCCGGTGCAGATCCTCATCGGCGAACAGTGCCTCGGTCAGATGGGTGCGCAGAAATGTCGGCGCGATGTCGTTGACTCGGATCCCGTGCCGGCCCCATTCGACGGCCAGAGCCTTTGTCAGCATGACCACCGCACCCTTCGTCGCGTGGTAGGACACGTTTCCGGAGAAACCGCCGGCGACATGGCCCCACATCGACGAGATGTTGATGATCGAGCCGTCGCGCTCGGGCAGCATGTGGCCGGCGGCGGCGCGGGCGCAGAGAAAGACCCCGGTCAGATTGACATTCACCACCCGCTGCCAGTCCGCCAGCGAGAGCGCTTCGGTCGGTGCCTTGATCGAAATCCCGGCATTGTTGACCAGGATGGTCACGGGACCCTGGGAGCGGCGGACGGCATCGAAGACGCCTGTGACGCTTGCCTCGTCGCTGACGTCGAGTTTGTGGGCATGGGCGTCTAGCCCCTCGGCCCGGATCGCCTCGGTCGTGTCCTCGGCTCCGCCGCCGTCCAGGTCGGTCGCGATGACGGTCGCCCCGGCTCTTGCGAGCACCCAGGCGGCCGTTCGCCCGATCCCGGTCGCGGCTCCTGTAACCAGGGCAATCCGCTCATCCAGGCGGAACAGTGAATCGATTTCAGGTGGTGCGATGTCGAAACGATCATCGGCCATGGCAGCCTCCTTCCAGGGTCCTTCGTAGCGAATCGTAAAATAGATGCATTTTTAGATGAAACTCAGTGTTACAATCGGATGTTTTCAATGAAACACATGCACGCCAGAATAGGCTAATGGCACCTCGGCTCGAAGTTCGACATCTGCAGATGATCCAGGCGATCGCGGATACCGGTCGGGTCACCGAAGCGGCCGAGAAGCTGGGGCTCACCCCGTCGGCCCTGTCCCACCGCATCCGCGAGGCCGAGCGTCGGCTCGATGTCACCTTGTATACCCGGCTGCACAAGCGCCTGCGGATGACGCCGGCCGCCGAGCATCTGGCAAGTGTGGCGGCCCGGGTTCTGGCAGACATGGAACGGGCGGAGGAGGACGTCTGGCGGGCGAGCCAGGGGATCGTGCACGTCGTCCGCCTGGCTATCGAAGCCTACAGTTCCTACCACTGGTTGCCGAGCTTCCTGGACTATCTGAAGCACGGCGCGCCCGACGTTGATATTCAGGTGATGGCCGGCGCCAGCCGCGACCCTCTGCAGAGCCTGTCGAACCGCCACATCGACCTGGCCATCATGAGCGGCGAGATCGCGCGACCCGGGCTGACACCGGTCCCGCTGTTCGAAGATGATCTGCTGTTCATCATGCCGCCGGCACACGCACTGGGGGACCGCGAGTTCGTCGATGCCGCCGACATCACCGAGGATGACTTCCTGAGCTACAACCCGGTGGCCGATGCCGATGGCGGGGTCGGCCGGCTGCTGCGATCCGGCGATACACCGAAGGCGAAGTCGGTGACCGTCGAGTTGCCCGAAGTGATCGTCGAACTGGTGGCGGCCGGCCAGGGGACCAGCGTCCTGGCGGGCTGGGCGGTGGAAACCGCCGTCAATGCTGGCCGGATCCGGGCGGCACGCGTGTCGGAAGAGGGCGTCGCGGTTTCCTGGTCCTCGGTGATCAGAAGCGAGGACAACGAGCCGGGCAATCCGATCCGCACGGTCGCATCACTGCTGTCGAACTGGTGCAGTCGGACCGGACGCGGCTTCCGTCCGGACCCGGTGGACGCCTGAACGTCAGCGCTTCACTCAGACGGGGCGGCGATCGTCGTTCAGGACGGCGATGGCGGGCGCGGGACGGGCGAACAGAAAGCCCTGTACATATGGCACGCCGATCGACCGGACGAACTCCGCCTGTCCGTCGGTCTCAATGCCTTCGACGACGACCACCCGGTTCAGATCGTTGGCCAGGCGCACCAAGGTTGCGAGAACCCGCCGGTCGGCATCGCGCTGTTCGATCCTGCGCAGGAACTGGCGGTCGATCTTGAGGATGTCGATCGGCAGGTCGGCCAGCGCGGCGAGCGACGAGATCCCGCAAGCCGTCGATCGTCGACAGCATGACATGAGAACCGCTGACGATGTCCCGCTCGGTGAGTTCCAGCTCGATCGCCGACGGCGGCAGCTCGAAAGTTCGAAGCGCGCTGGCGACATCGGCTGTGAAGGTTGGCTCCGTCAGGTCCTGGGCGGAGATGTTGATCGAGATCGGCGCCGAGCGCGACCAGTTGCTCTCCTTCAACCGGTTCAGGGTTTCCAGAAAGATCCGCCGGTTGAGGTCGGTGACGAGCCCGGCCTTCTCGGCGGCAGGAATGAAATCGCTCGGAGAGATCATAGACCCGTCCGGCTGGCTCCATCGTGCCAGCGCTTCGGCCCCGCCCATTGCCCGCTCTGCAGATCGATCCGGGGTTGCAGGTAGACCGAGAACTCATCGTTCGTGATCGCCTGGCGGATCTGATGAACCAGGCGGGTCCGCTTGCGCATCGAGCGAATGATGCTGGGGGCGTAGCCGACCAGCCGGGGACGGCCGCGATAGCGCGGAAGACTGTTCGCTTCGAACAGCGTCGCCGCGACATGGTGGATCGCGTCCCGGGTCGATGAGCCCTGCTCGGGTAGTCTCAGGGTTCCGACGCTGATGTCGATCGCGACCTGCATGTCGCTGACCTCGATCGGATCGCCGATCACCGTCTCGAGGTGATCCTCCAGCCGGGTCTCCTCGACCTGCGGCAACAGCAGATAGAAGGTGTTGCCGAATCCGCGGCCGATGACGAGGACGCTTCCGAACACGCGTTTGAGGCGCTGGGCAAACGCCGTGACGTAACGGTGGTTCTCCTCGAGACCGAATGAGGCGGCGAGATCACTCATGTTGTTGAGCGCGATTTGCGCCAACAGGAGCGGCTGCTGCGCGGAACTCGAGAAGTAGCTGTCGAGGTAGCTGCGCACGCCGAGGTGGTTGGGCAGCTTGGTGATTTCATCGTGGTACGCGAGGAACCGGATCTGATCTTCCTTGGCACGGTCCTCGGTCAGATCGCGGATGATGGTGATGTAGCGGTGGCGGCCGTCCATGGACAGTGGGACGGCAGCGAATGATGCCGAGATCGGGAAACGCCGCCCCTTGGCGTCGACGCCCGTCATGTTTCGGTCGTTGGTGCGCGCCCGCTGAACCGATCCTGTAGGCCTCGGCGCCATGGCAAGCCGGTCGAAGGAAATGTTGACCGATTCCGGCATCAGCTTGCTGACGGAATGGTGGACGAGATCGAAGGCAGGCCGCCCGAACATGTCGCAGGCGGCGGCGTTGACGGACTCGATGATGCCGCGCTCGTCGATCACGATGATGGCGTCGGCGATGACATCGAAGGCGGTCGCAATCTGCGAGTGCTGCGCCTCGATGACCTTCATCGCTTCGGCTAGCGCAGCTTCGATGTCTTGCTGCGGCGTAGCCTGGGCGACGGTCTTCTTCCTTTCGCGACGCCCACCTCGCACCGCTGTGCCCTCGACCATCGGAGACCCCGGAACTGTTCTCTCCTCGTACTCTCCGACTCAGTAGACACCATCGCCGTTAATAGACGATGAATGATAGATCCGCTTTCTTCAGCGTCCGAGTACCAGCAAAAGAATCCCTGCGAGAATTAAGAGTATGCCGGTAATCTCTATCAGTTTCGTTTTTTCCTTAAAAAAGAACACTGAAGCGATGAAGGTAAACAGGAGTTCGACCTGTCCGACGGCTCGAACATAGGCCGCATTCTCTAGCGTGAAGGCCGTGAACCAGCCGATTGAGCCGAGCACGCCACATACGCCGACGGCCAGAGACCACTTCCAGTGCACGAACACGTCCACCAGGGTCTGGCGCTCGGCGATCAGCAGATACACGCCCATGATCGCGGTCTGCATGACGAGGCCGACCGCCAGCGTGAACGCCGCCGCCATCAGGACTCCATCATAGCCGAGGGCCAGTGCCGCGCCGCGGAAGAACACCACGGAAGCGCCCAGGACCGCCCCGCACAGCAGGCCGATCAGGGTCGGCTTCTCGATCAGGCTGGTGAACAGGGTGCGCACGGTCAGCTGGGACTGGCCGACCGACAACGCCATCACCCCAACAGCGGAGACGACGATCGCGACCAACGGGATCCAGCCGAGTTGATCCCCCAGCAGGAGATAGCCGAGCAGCGCGACCTGGACGGTCTCCGTCTTCGAGAAGGTCGTGCCGACGGCGAAGTTCTTGAACTGGAACAACCACAGCAGGATGGCCGTGAACAGAATCTGCGACAGCCCGCCGAGCAGGCAGTACAGGAGAAACCGCCCATTCGGCTCGGGCCATGGGGCATCCGCAGCGAAATGGATGATGACCGCATAGGCGATGGCGAAGGGCAGGGCATAAAGGAACCGGACGTAGGCCGCGCCGAGCGTCGTCAGCTTCCCTTTGAGGTGCTTCTGCAGCGCCGAGCGGGCGTTCTGCATAAAGGCGGCGAAAACCGTAATCGGGATCCACAGTTCCATTGGTCAGCCAATCTGAGGGGAGCCCCGGTTCGGACGGCACCCGTCGTTGCTCTCCGGTCAACAGGGTGCGGGCAGAGTGATCCGGGGGTCAGGGCGCTGTCCACGACTTCCAGGCCGGTGCAAAGGCCGTTTGCGCGTTTACGCCATCCGGCGTCGCCTCTGTGGCTTTCCGACCGGCATCCGCCGGCCCTATCATCCGCTGTCATGTGACGACTGACGAGGACCCGGTGAGTGCGGGTCCACGGCCGAGCGGAGGCAAGGATGGCTGCTGTGACCAAGACCCAGGCTGAAACAGAGTTGATGGCGCGCGCGCGGGCAGTGCTCCCGGCCGGCGGCTTCGGCAATTTCGCCGCCGACATCATCATCGCCCGCGGCAAGGGCGCCCGGGTGTGGGATATCAGCGGCAACGAGTACATCGACTATCTGCTCGGCTCGGGACCGATGATGGTCGGCCATGCCCATGAAGAGGTCGTCGAGGCGGTTACCGAGCAGCTCCCGTTCGGCAGCACGTTCTTCGCCGACAGCGAGCCCGGAATCAGGCTGGCCGAGGAGATCTGCCGCGCCGTGGCCTGCGCCGACAAGGTCAGGTTCGTGAGTTCGGGCTCGGAAGCGGACATGTACGCCATGCGTCTGGCGCGGGCCCACTCCGGGAAGGACAAGATCCTCAAGTTCGAGGGCGGATATCATGGCATGAGCGACTTCTCGCTCATGAGCCTCGCGCCCAAGCACCTGGCCAACTACTCGCAACCCGTTCCCGACAGTGCCGGAATTCCAAAGGGGGTGCGCGATGACGTGATCGTGGCGCCCTTCAACGACACCGACCTTGCCGTGCGCATGATCGAGGAGTTTGCCGACGAGCTGGGCGGGGTGATCGTCGAGCCGTTTCAGCGGCTGATCCCGCCGAAGCCTGGCTTCCTGGAGGCCTTGCGGGAAGCTACCGCCAAGCACCGGATCCCGTTGATCTTCGATGAAGTGGTGACAGGCTTCCGTTTCGCATACGGCGGTGCCCAGGAGTATTTCGGTGTGACCCCGGACCTGTGCACGCTCGGAAAGGTCATTGGCGGGGGCTATCCACTGGCTGCCATCGCCGGCAGCGACGAGATCATGGCCCATTTCGACAAGGACCAGGTCGGCGATGAAGGGTTCACCTATCAGGTCGGCACCCTGAGCGGAAATCCGGTGGCCTCGGTCGCCGGACTCAAGACCATGGAGATCCTGCACCGGGAAGGCGGCTATGCACGCATCTTCGAAACCGGGCGGCTGATCATGGAGGCGCTCCAGGAGCATTTGTCGAGGGCAGGGGTCGCGGTTCAGGTTGTCGGTCTTCCGCCACTGTTCGACGTGGTCTTCACCGAGCGCCCGGTCCACAACTACCGGGACGTCTTCCATGGCGACGGGGCGATGCTCAAGCGCTTCAACGGGCTGTTGCGCGCCAACGGCATCCTGAAGCCGGACAGCAAGTACTACATCGGCCTGTGCCACACGGAGGCCGATGTTTCGCAGACCATCGACGCGATCTCGACGGCGGCGGCGGAACTTCGCAAGGCTGCTTGAATCCGGGAAATCCGATCCGGCTGCCCTATATCGGGAGGAGTCCGGTCGCGAGGCCGCTGACCGCCTGTTTGCCGCCGATCGGATGCTCGCATGGATTCCCTGACCCAACTCGCCCTCGGATCCACCGTCGCCGTGGCCGTTGCGGGCCGCAGGATCGGTCCCCGGCGCGCCGCCCTCGTGGGGGCGGTGCTGGGGACTGTGCCGGACCTCGATGTCTTCATCCCGTTCGGCAACCCGGTCGACGACTTCGTCCTTCACCGTGGCGCCAGCCACTCGCTCTTGGTCCAGGCCGTGGTCACGCCGCTGTTCGCGGAGCCGCTGCGATGGATGTTCAGCGCGCTGCGAGAAGAGCGATGGCGCGTGTATCTGCTGGTCTATCTGGTTTTCGCCACCCATGCGCTGATCGACGCGATGACGGTGTACGGGACCCGCATCTTCTGGCCGCTTTGGCCTGATCCGGTGGGGGTCGGCTCGGTCTTCATCATCGACCCGCTCTACTCAGTCCCGCTTCTGGTGATCCTGGTCTGGGCGCTGTTTCTGGGCCGATGGACGTTGCAGTTCGGCAAGGTCGTGACCTGGGGACTGGTTCTGTCGACCGGCTACATGGCCTGGAGTGCGGGAATTCAGCAGGTCGTGCTGGCCCGTGCCGAAACCGCTTTGGTGCGTGCCGGCATCGCTGTCGAGCAGGTCATGGCGACGCCGACGCCGTTCAACACCTTCTACTGGCGCGCGATCGCCATAACGGACACCGACTACGTCAATCTCTACGTCCCGGTCCTCGGGGGGACCGGCGAACTGACCGCCTACGCCCACCCGCGCGGGGGGCATCTGCTCGGGTGCATCGGAACCGTTGAGCAAGCCGGGGTGCTGGCCGATTTCAGCGATGGCTTCTTCAAGCTCGAGGAGAGGGACGGTCGCCTGACCGTCACCGATCTGCGGATAGGCCTGACACCGTTCTATGTCTTCAGCTTCGAGGTGGCGGAGCGCCAAGACGGGGTGCTGGAAGCGATTCCGTCGGTTCGCCGGCCGGTCGAACGGGATATTAAGGGAGATCTCGACTGGCTTTGGGCCGGCATCGCCGGAGAGGGCATAGAACGTCCGATCGAGGCCGCCGACGCCATTTCCGTCGAGCCCCAGGCGCCGATCAGGGTTGCGGGCCCCACGGCGCATTCACCATCAGCTTGTTCTCCTGGCTGAGCAGGTTCGACCGGAGTTTCGCGGCAAAGGCCATGAACGCCTCATTGGCATAGACCGCCGCCCAGTGTGCCCGGCGATCCGCGTCGTCCTCATACTTCCAGACGTGGATCAACTGGTTCATCGCGCCGACGTCGCCGACGAAGTAGCCGACAAGCTTGTCCTTGTGGGGGTCGAGCGCCGGCCAGCCTTCGGTCTCGTACAGCTTGAGAACCTCCTGCATTTTGCCAACGACCACGCTGTAGGTTCGCAATTCGTAGAGCGCCATGGACTTCCTCCTCACCATGATTGGTCCCCGATCCTGTCGGACCGGGCCGGCTGCGTATAGGTGCTCGCAGCGGCTTCACACCGGTGCTCTGCGCGCACGAAACGCGGCGTAACTATCCAGCGGCCGGGGACATTTATGGAGCGTCCCAGCAGCCGGCACCCCCGTCGCCGGCTCTTTCCATTTGACCGAATGCGCGGCGACCCGGCTGAAGGCGAGAGCCCCGGATCCGCTGCAGGGGAGACTCTGAATGCTCAAGTTCTACTACAGCCTGGCGCCGAACCCGATGAAGGTTGCCCTGTTCCTGGAGGAGGCCGGCCTCGAGTACGAGGCGGTTCCGGTGGACACCCGCAAGGGGGACCAGCACGACCCGGCCTTCAAGGCGCTGAACCCGAACGCCAAGGTGCCGGTGATCGTCGACGGCGACACCGTGGTCTTCGACAGCAACGCGATCCTGCTTTACCTGGCCGAGAAGACCGGCAAGTTCCTGCCGCCGGCTGGCGACAAGGCCCGGGGCGAACTGCTGTCCTGGCTGATGTTCGTCGCCACCGGACTGGGGCCGTACTCCGGCCAGAAGGTGCACTTCAACGCCCACGCGCCCGAGAAGATCGAATACGCGATCAAGCGCTACGACTTCGAAGCCAATCGGCACTACACGATCTTGAACGACCGCCTGGAAGGCCGGGAGTGGGTCCTGGGTGACGATTACACGATCGTCGACATGGCGCTGTGGGGCTGGGCGCGGATGGGTCCGTTCGTCCTGGGAGAGGAACAGGCGGCCAAATACGCCAATGTTGCCCGGCTGGTTGCCACGGTGACCGAGCGTGCGGCGGCGCAGCGCGCCCTGGCGATCAAGGACCGGCACGCCTTCAAGACCGATATGGACGAGGAATCGTTCCGCAACATGTTTCCGGGAACCCACCGCTGAGGCGGCTTCCGCCGGTTGACGCCATACCGGCTTTCTGACCGAAATCGGCTCTGGGCTGACTGGCCCTGGGGACGGTTTCAGTCGGGAGCGGGAACATGGACGATCCGGTCGGCGCATTCGTGCCGGGAACCTCGGTTCGGATCGAGGGCCGTCCGCAGGGACCGCTTGCCGGACTGACCTTTGCCGCCAAGGACCTCTTCGACGTCGCTGGGCATGTCACCGGCGGCGGCAATCATGACTGGCCGACGGGGCGACCTGTGCCCACCCGTCATGCCTGGGCGGTCCAGCATCTGCTCGACGGCGGAGCGACCTTGGTCGGCAAGACCGTCACCGACGAAGTCTCGCTCGGGATCCTCGGTGAAAGCGCCTTTGACGGGACGCCGGTCAACGTGAACGCCCCCGGCCGGGTGCCGGGCGGATCCTCTTCCGGATCGGCGGCGGCGGTCGCCGCCGGCCTCTGCGATACTGCGATCGGCACGGATACCGGCGGATCGGTCCGCGTCCCGGCCAGCTTCTGCGGCCTCTACGGGATCCGGCCGACCCACGGCCGGTTGCCCCTGGACGGCATGATGCCCCAGGCCCCCAGTTCCGACACGACCGGCTGGTTCGCGCGCGACGCACACACGTTTGCCCGGGTATCGGGCCACATGCTCAGCGATCCGCTGGACCACCCGGCGCCCGGTGAACTGGTCGTCGCGACCGACGCCTTCGGCTTCGCCGATGATCCGGTCGCCGACGCGCTGGCGCCAGTGATCGAGCGGCTGGCGCGCTTGATCGGTGCCCGCCGGGACGATGTCCTGGCCCCGCCGGGGCTTTCGGTTTGGGGCCGCGCTCAACGCACCCTGCAACCCCATGAGGCTTGGCAGACCTTTCGGGACTGGGTTGAGACCCGCAATCCAAGGGTCGCCTTCACCGTGGCCCGGTCCCTGATGCTCGGCGCATCGGTCAGTGAATCCGACTTGGGTTGGGCCGACCTCATGCGTCGCGAGGCCCGAGGCCGTCTGAGGACCCTGTTGCCGGCGGGTTCGGTGCTGTGCCTGCCGACCACACCCTTTCCGGCGCCGCCGACCGGATTGTCGGTGTCCGACCAGATGCCGGTCCGCGACCGTATCCTGTGCCTGTGCGCGCTGGGCGGTCTTGCCGGCCGACCCCAGGTCTCCGTTCCCGGCGCCACCGTTGACGGACTTCCAATCGGGCTCTCGATCGTCGGGCCGCCGTTGTCCGATGGCCAACTGGTGGCGCTCGCCCGCGCTCTGGAGGATCAGGCATGACCGAATCCCAACCCGCCGATCGGAGGGTAAACATTCCCGAGGTGTTGGCTGAGGTGACCGAGATCTTCGAGCGCTACGAGAGGGCGCTCGCCGAGAAGGATGTCGACGTGCTGGACGCGACTTTCTGGGAGTCGCCGCATACCATCCGCTATGCCATGCACGAGAACGGCTACGGGTTCGATGAGATTCACGCGCACCGGGTGCGCCGGCCACCGGGACCGGGCCTCAAGGAAGAACGGCTGCGCCTGGTGATCACCACAATCGGCACAGACTTCGCGACGACCAATCTCGAATTCCGGATCCGTGGCTCCGGGCGAACCGGTCGTCAGAGTCAGACTTTCGTGCGGTTCCCCGACATCGGCTGGAAAGTGGTTGCCGCCCACGTGTCGACCCAGGACGCGGAGCCGGTCTGGTAGGAGGGTGTTCGCCGGAGCTGGATTCAGAAGATACCGGCTTCCAGACCGGCGGCCATCAGCAGGCCGAGCTCGCGGCCCTGGTCCAGGAAGGCGTCATCCCAGGTCCCCCGGCAGATCAGCGGGTCCCGTACCGCCTTCCAGCGCAATCCGGTGACGATGGTCTCAACCCCGCGGCGGGTACCGGTGCCGTCATGGCCGGCCCGGATGTAGAGCGCGTAGGGCAGACCCTGGGTCTGTTCCAGACAGGGGTAGTAGCAACGGTCGAAGAAGTCCTTCAGGGCGCCGCTCATGTATCCGAGGTTCTCGGTCGTGCCGAGAATGACCGCCTGGGCCGCCAGAACGTGATCCGGCGTGGTGTCGAAGGGAGAGAGCACGGTGACGGCGACGCCGTCCACGGCGTCGTCGCGCGCGCCCGCGACCACAGCGTCACGCAACTGGGCGGTGTTGTCCGACGGGGCGTGGGCGACGATCAGAAGCGACTTCGCCGAGGATCGGGCTGGCGTTTGCATCCCAATGGGATTGCATCGGGACGGTGTCGAGGTCAACGATGGCCGGCGCCCGCGGCCGGGCGGCAACGGATCGGAGACCCACATGACCTATTGCCTTGGGATCCTATTGGCGGACGGACTGGTTCTGGCCTCGGATTCCCGGACCAATGCGGGGGTCGACCAGATCGCCAAGGTCTGCAAGCTCTCGGTCCTCGAGAATCCGGGCCAGTCCCTGATCGCCATCCTGTCCGCCGGAAACCTCGCGACCACCCAGGCTGTTGTGACGACCCTGAAGCAGTCGGCTGGAACCGGGGAGGGCGACCAAGACCTGTTTCAGCAGGCGACGATGTTCGATGTCGCCCAGACCGTCGGTGCGGTGCTTCGACAGATCGTCGAACTTGACCTGCCCTACGTGCAGCCGTTTGGCGACCCCAATGGCAGTTTCCTGATTGGCGGTCAGATTCAGGGCGAGCCGCACCGGCTGTTCCAGGTCTATTCGGCCGGCAACATCGTCGAGGCGGCGCCGCGCAACCACTTCCTGCAGATCGGCGAGACCAAGTACGGCAAACCTATCCTGGATCGGGCCCTGCGCTACGATGCGCCGCTGGCGCGCGCGGGCAAACTGGCGTTGCTGTCGTTTGACGCCACGATCCGCAGCAACCTGTCGGTCGGCCCGCCGATCGACATGCTCAGCTACCAGACTGGCAGTCTCTCCGCTTACAACCTGACGAAATTCAAGAGCAATGATCCGTACTATGTTGATCTGTGCGACCGCTACGCGGCCGGCCTGCAGTCCACGGTGGACGGCCTGCCCGATCCACAGATCGGCTCGCATGGCTGAGACCGGCACCCGCGGCCTCAACGGCGGGCGAGACGATCATGTCTGACCTGCTGATCGCCGAACCCTGGGCTGACTATGCGCTTCTCGACAGCGGCAACGGTCGCAAGCTGGAGCGCTTCGGTGATCGTATCCTCGATCGCCCCGACAGCCAGGCGCTGTGGGCGCCGGCTTTGGATGAGGATCGCTGGAGCCAGGCCGATGCCCGGTTCTCGGGCGGGCGCGACGAGGAGGGGCAGGGGCGCTGGGAGGCCGGCAAGGGAATGGCTGACGGATCCTGGCCGATCGCCTACGGGCCGGTGCGCTGTGAAGGCCAGCTCTCATCCTTTCGCCATGTCGGACTGTTCCCCGAGCAACGGGTGCACTGGGACTTCATGGCGGAGAGAGTGGGGTCGGAGCGGGCAGGGACCGATTTCAGGCTGCTCAATCTGTTCGGCTACACCGGGCTGGCCTCGCTCATCCCGGCGGCCAGGGGCGCGCGGGTGACCCATGTCGACGCTTCGAAGAAGGCGATCAGCTGGGCGCGCGCCAACCAGGCGGCGTCCGGCCTGGACGCCGCGCCCATCCGGTGGATCTGCGATGACGCCGCCCGGTTCGTCGCCCGTGAAGTGCGCCGGGAGAACCGCTATGACGGTATCGTGCTCGACCCGCCGAAATACGGTCGCGGACCGAAGAATGAGGTCTGGCGGCTCGAGGAGCAGTTGCCGGATCTGCTGAGCCAGGTCGGTGCGCTTCTCGACACCGATGCGCGCTTCATGATCCTGACCGCCTATGCCACCCACCTCTCGCCGATCACCCTGCGCCGGTTGGTGGAGGATGCCTTTGCCGGGCGTTCGGGGCAGATCGATCATGGCGAGATGGCGCTGCGCGAGCAGGAGAGCGGCCGCCTGCTGCCGACATCGCTCTACGTCCGGTGGCAGCGCCATGGCTGAGCGCGGACCGGTACCGGTAATTACCAGCGCCGCCAACCCGGAGATCAAGGCGGTCCGGGCTCTGGCGACCAAGAAGGGGCGCCAGCAGCAGGACGCCTTTCTGTCGGAAGGGCTGCGCCACGTGATCGAGGCGGCCCGTGCCGGATGGCGGGTCAGGCGATTGATCGTTTCTGACCGCCAGCCCCGCACCGACGCGCTCGACGAAGCGATGGCGGCCTGCCGCAGAGCCGACGGCCGGGTGGTGACCGTCAGCGCCGAACTGATGACCCGCATCGCCCGCCGGGACAACGCCCAGAGCGTGCTGGCGGTAATCGAACAGCGCTGGCATCCGTTGAGTGCGGTCGTGACCCCCGACCGGGGACTGTGGATCGGGCTCGAGGAAGTCCGGGATCCCGGTAATCTCGGCTCAATCCTGCGCAGCGCCGATGCGTTCGGTGTTCGCGGGCTGGTCATGATCGGCGCGTCGGTCGACCCGTTCTCGGTCGAGGCCGTGCGCGCCACCATGGGGGCGATTGTGAACGTTCCCCTTGTGCGCTGTGAGGTGGACGAGTTTCTGGCCTGGCGCGCGACTTGGGCGGGACGTGTCGTCGGCACCCATCTCACGGCGACCCGGCGGCCCGAAGACGTCGGCGCCGGTGGACCGACCCTGCTGCTGATGGGCAACGAACAGTCCGGGTTGACCGAGGCGGTGGCGACCGCCTGCGACACCCTGGTGCGCATACCCATGCGGGCCGGCGCCGACAGCCTCAACCTCGCAGCCGCAACCGCGATCATGCTCTACGCCCTGTCCGGCCTTCAGTAGGCCCCGACCTTCAGTTTCAGTAGGCCCCGGCCTTCAGTAGGCGATGACAGCGTCGCGATAGCGCGCCGAACGTCCGGCGACGTCGATCCGCATCAGGTCTTCGCCGATCAGGATAGGCCCCGTGTAGTCCTGACGGACTTCGGCCAGCACGGCCTCGCGATCAAAGCGGGTCGGCACGAAGTGGGTCAGGGCGAGTGCCTTGGCCCCGGCCTCCCGGGCGACCCGGCCGACCTCGGCGGACAGCGTGTGGTAGCCGGCGACCGCGGCCACGGTCTCCGGCGAGCGCACCCCCGGAACCGGCTGCATTTCCCGGTGGATGAAGCACTCATGGACCAGCAGGTCCACGTCCCGGGCGGCCCCGATGAGGTCGGGGCAGTACCGGGTATCGCCGCTGACCGCGGCCCGGCATGTGCCGTCGTCGAAAACGAAGCCGAAGGCATGAACGATCGGGGCATGGTCGACGCGAACCGCGCGGATTTCGAGGGGGCCGACCCGGGTCTGCCATCCGTCATCGATCTCCATCACCTCGATGTCGAAGGCGATGGTCCACGGGCGGCGCTCGTGAGCGATCCGCAGCTCGCGCTCGTCCTTCCAGACCGCCATGACCGCATCGACGAAAAACTGGGTCCCGGGCGGTCCCGCGATGACCTGGGGGCGATCGCGGCCCTGATGCCAGGCCGACACGATCAGCTGGTACAGGTCGATCACATGATCGGAATGCAGGTGGGTCAGAAGGACGAGGTCGAGCCCGGCGCCGCTCGTTCCGGCATCCACCAGTCGCTGGGTGACGCCGGAGCCAAGGTCGATGACAACGCGTGCACCCTCGGCTTCGACCAGGGTTGCGGGTCCGTAGCGGTTCGTGTCGACCTGGGGACAGCCGGTTCCGAGCAGAGTGAGATGCATGGCGACCTGTCGCGTGGTTTTGTCGTAGACCTTAGCCCGCCCCTTGGCTGATCGGAACGACCTCTCAATGGCGAAGCCGCACCGTCTTCATCCCGCCGAAGCCCGTCGGCGCGACCGGTTCCTGAGCCGGGCCGCGGCCGTCTGGTCGGTCAGCCCGGCCGAGGCCGAGCGTCTGGCGTCCGGCGGCCTGAGATCCAGTGTGCGGATCAACCCGCTGCGCAGCCGCCCGGTGGCGGAAATCCGGCGGGAGCTCGAGGCGTTGACGGCGGTCGAGGCGATCCCGTGGTGCGACGGGGCCTTTCACATCACCGGTGATCGCAAGGCGGTGACGGAGAGCGCGCTGCATGCGGCGGGCGAGGTCTACGTCATGAACGCCTCATCGCTGATCCCGGCCTTGGCGCTGGCCCCCGAGCCGGACCAGGACATCCTCGACGTCTGTGCCTCACCGGGCGGGAAGTCGGCGCATATCGCGGCTCTGACCCGGAACGGTGCCCGGCTGTGGCTTAACGATGGCATCAAGTCACGCCTGAAGAAGCTGCAGGAACTCATTGATATAATGAATATATCAACTGTCAATGTGACGGATGTTCAAGGCCAGTATCTCGACAAGTTCGTCGACGCGACGTTCGACCGGATCCTGTTGGATGCCCAGTGTTCCGGCGAAGGCATGGCCGACTTGTCGCGCCCGGATGCCCTGAAGTTCTGGACCCCGGATCGGATCGAGAAGATGAGCCGCCTGCAGCAGCGCATGCTGGTGGCGGCCTTCAAGTTGCTGCGACCGGGCGGGACCCTGGTGTATTCGACCTGCACCATCGCGCCTGAGGAGAACGAGGCGCCGGTCGACCATCTGGTCCGGCACAATGACGAGGCGGTGATCGAGCCGATCCCCGTCGACGTGCCCGAGGGTCGCCCCGGGCTTGCCCGCTGGGAGGGTCGCAGCTACCACCCGGACCTGCGTCATGCCATGCGGATCGTCCCGAACGCGTTCATGGAGGCGTTCTTCGTCTGTCGGATCACGCGGAGGCCGGCTTGATCGAACTGATATCGACCCCGATCGGAAACCTGGAGGATCTCAGCCCGCGGGCCCGTGCCGCTCTCGAGTCGGCGGATGTCGTGGCGGCCGAGGACACCCGTCGAACCGGGCGTCTGCTGCAGGCCGCCGGCCTCAAGAAGAAGCTGGTCGCCTATCACGAGCACAACGAGCGTCAGATGGCCGAGACCCTGGTGGATTGGGCACGCCGAGGGCAGCGCGTGGCGGTCGCCACCGACGGCGGAACCCCGGGAGTCAGCGACCCCGGGTTCACCCTGGTCCGGGCCGCCGCCCGAGCGGGTGAGGATGTCAGTATGGTGCCGGGCCCGGCCGCTTTTGTGATGGCGGCCGTGCTCTCCGGTCTGCCGGTCCACGGCATCACGTTCCGCGGCTTTCCACCCCGCAAGTCGGGCCAGCGCCAGCGGTTTCTGGCAGTCGATCTGGAGAGTCCCCACACGCTGGTGCTGTACGAAAGCCCGTATCGCATCGTGAAACTGATCGATGACGCGTTGGCGGTTTTCGGTGACCGGCCGGCCGCCCTTGCCCGAGAACTCACCAAGATCCACGAGGAGGTGGTGCGCGGCCGGCTGACGGACCTGAAAGCCTTTCTGGAGGGTCGTGGCACCCAGCCGGTCGGCGAATGCTGCCTGGTCGTCGCCGGTGCTGGCGTCCCCGAGGGCTGGTTCGACGCTCCCGAAGCCGAATAGCCAAGGCTACTCGGCGGCTTCGGCCCGGGGGGCGAGGTCATAGACCTCGGCGAGCAGTTCGTAGGACCGCAGTCGGGCCCGGTGATCGTGGGTGATGGTGACAACCAGGGCCTCGTCGACGCCGTAGCGTTCCAGCAGGGAATCCAGCTTCTGACGGACCTGCTCGGGCGTGCCCACGATGTTTCGGCGGCGATGGAAGGCGGCCCGTTCTCGCTCGGCCTCGGAGTACTGATGGGCCAGCGCCTCTTCGGGGGTCGGGATCGGGCCGATATGGCCCTGATCCAGCCGCACCCGCCACAGATCCCGTGACGCGGCGTGGTACTTCACCTCCTCCTCGGTGTCGGCGACCAGGACGAACACCCCGATATTGGCCTCTGGCGCCGGCACGGCCGTCGATGGCTGGAAACGCCGCTTGTACATTTCGACGACCGGCTCACCGCCCTCGGTGATGAAATGGGCGAACGAGAACGCCGTGCCGAGATGGGCGGCCACCTGGGCCGACTGATCGCTGGACCCCAGCAGCCACACCGGCGGGACGCCGGGCCCCGCCGGCTGCGCCGTCACCGCCCGGAACGGATGATCCTCTTCGAGGGAACCGGACATCCAGCTCATCAGGTCCTGGACCTGACGGGGGAAGTACTCGATGGCGATCGGGTCGCGGGTGTAGGCCAGCGCTTGAGCGGTGGTGCGATCCGAGCCCGGCGCCCGGCCGATCCCGAGGTCGATACGGCCTGGATAGAGGGTCTCCAGCATCCGGAAGGTTTCGGCGACCTTGAGGGGGGCGTAGTGGGGCAGCATCACGCCACCGGATCCGACCCGGATCGATTGCGTCTCCGTGGCGATCCGGCCGATCAGGATTTCCGGCACCGATCCGGCCAGGCCGTTGGAACTGTGGTGTTCGGCCACCCAATAGCGATGGAAGCCCAGCCCATCGGTCAGCCGGGCCAGTTCCAGGGACTCGTAGACGGCGTCGACTGGGCTCGCGCCGGCGCGGATCGGCGACTGGTCGAGAACGGAAAGCAGCGGCATGGTGGGTCCGAACGGTTTGTGTGGCGGATTCATCCTGAAACCACACGATGCCTTTGCCAACCGTCCGGCTTGTCGCGCCCGCGGTCGGGTGCCCAGTGGTGCGATCCGAACGGATCAGTCTGATCCGTTCGGTGAATCGCCCCACAAGAGTGTTGGATACGTGGGCTGATTCACGAAACGTTTGGGTACCAAACCTCTCGATCAGACCACTAGACTGTCTCCATGCGCGCCGCCGTGTCCGCCACCACCTGGGCCGCCCTCGGCGTGCTCGCCTTGTGTTTCCTGCTCAACGCGCTCGCCCGCGGGGCCGGCGAGACCTATGCCGTTTTCCTGCTGCCGATCGGCGCTGAAACCGGGTGGGACCGCGCCGCGCTGACCTCTGTCTACTCGGTCTACATGCTGGCCAACGGCCTGGCATCGCCGTTCGTCGGTCTGGCCTTCGACCGCTTCGGTGCTCGGGCGCTCTATGTCTTCGGTCTGATGGCGCTCGGTGCCGGGTTCTGGATGGCCGGCCGGATGCAGGACCTCTGGCACCTGGTGATCTGCGTCGGCGTCCTGGGCGGTCTCGGGATCGCCTGCCTCGGCATGATTCCTGGGTCGATTCTGATCAGCCGCTGGTTCGATGCCCGGCTGGCCTCCGCCATGGCGATCGCTTCCGCCGGTCTCGGGACCGGGACCCTGGTCATGGCGCCGCTCGCCCAATACCTGGTCGACCAACTGGGATGGCGAGGCGCCTATCTGGGGCTTGGCGGGACCATCTTTCTTCTTGCGCTGCCGGCACTGCTGCTGCCCTGGCGCCGGATCACGTCCGGTGTCGTCGAGCGGCGGCGGGCGATCGAGGGGGCGGTCGAGGCGATGCCCCGATTGCCGCAGGCCATCCGGTCCCGGCCGTTCTGGGCGCTGTTCGCCGTGTTTTTCTGCACCTCCGTCGCGGTCTACGGGGTCTCGCTGCAGAGCGTCGCCTATCTGGTCGAGCAGGGGCTTTCACCGTGGCATGCGGCCACCGCTTTCGGTCTGGCCGGGATGCTGTCCATCGCGGGAATGCTGGTCACCGGCACCGCCGCCGACCGGTTCGGCAACCGGCTGACCGCGACCATCAGCTATCTCTGCACCCTGATCGGGATTGCAGCACTCTTCCTCGTCCAGCTCTCGCCCGGATTCGCGCTGGTCGCTGTCTATGTTCTGTTCTTCGGCAGCTCCATGGGGGCGAGGGGCCCCATCATCTCGACCCTGGCGACCACGCTGTTCGCAGGGCGGGGGGTGGGCGCGATCTACGGCACGATCACGACCGGCCAGGGGCTGGGCGCTGCGGTCGGAACATGGCTGGCAGGGGTGCTGCACGATCTGACCGGCGGATACGAGGCCGGTTTCGTGGCGTCGAGCTCGTTCATCCTGGTCGCGGTGACGGTCTTCTGGCTGGTGCCGGAGCTCGCGGCTCGGCGGCGTCGCTCGACCTAGCCGTAGTCGGGAATGGAAATCGCCATGTCGACGGTGCGTCCGTCCCGGGCCAGCGGCATAACGAGGCAGTGGTGACGGCGATGTGGCTTGCCGATCGCGCTCAGATCGCTTCGGTACAGGGTGGGAACGCCGGTGGTGATCAGAACCGCCATGGTCGATTGAATGCGGCGCAGGGTGTCGGGGTCATAGAGCTCGTCGAACCATCGCCCCGTGTTGTCACGCCGCCGCATGTCGACGATCGCAGTGCCGACGAGACGGTGACGGAAGCGCAACCCGTGGGAGGCGCGATGAACGTCAATGAGGTTGATCCACGGCAGCAGGAACGGGATGTCGGTTGGATCGATGTCGGCGCGCGACGGCAGCAGGTCCGGGCCCGGGCATCGTGATCGCCAATAGGACAGCCCTCACATGCCTGTCGGCAGTGAGGTCCAACTCAACCGGCCTCGCTTGATCGCCGTCCATTGATACAAACAGGGTGCCAAGGTCATGAATGCGCCGTCCGTGAATAGAATGGTATGCATTTTTCATCCGTCAACTGAATCGGAGAATAATTTCCAAATCCTATAATTTAGTGTTGCGTTTCTGCACTGCGGTCGGAACGCGGAATATTGATCTGCCCGGCGACGTGAGCCACGGTCATCTTCGACATTCGCGCATCCTGGAGAGCTCCCATGACTGACATCTCGTTCGAGCCGGCCCATCGGCTGGCGGCCCGGCTGCGCGCCCGCGAGCTTTCCTGCCGCGACCTGCTGGAGCACTACGTGGATCGGGTCGACCGGTTCAATCCGGCGCTGAACGCGATCATCGCCACCGACCTGGAACGCGCGCGGGAAACCGCCGACGCCGCCGACCGGGCCCTGGCCGACGGCCAGGTCTGGGGACCGCTGCACGGCGTGCCGATGACGATCAAGGAAAGCTACGATGCGGCGGGGCTACCGACCACCTGGGGGCTTGAGGAGCTGCGCGACAACATCGCCGGCACCGACAGCGTCCCGGTGGACCGGCTGCGTCAGGCCGGTGCGGTGATCTTCGGCAAGACGAATGTGCCGGTCCTGCTGGCCGACTGGCAGAGTTTCAACCCGGTCTATGGCAGCACGAACAACCCATGGGACACGGGCCGGACCCCCGGCGGGTCGTCCGGCGGGTCGGCGGCGGCCCTCGCGGCGGGCATGACCGGGTTGGAGACCGGGTCCGATATCGGGGCGTCGATCCGCAACCCGGCGCACTACTGCGGCGTGTTCGGCCACAAGCCGTCATACGGGATCCTGCCGCCGCGGGGGCATGCGCCCCCCGGAGTGATCACCCCGGCGGACATTTCGGTGATCGGACCGCTGGCCCGCTCGGCCGAGGATCTCGAGATCGCGCTGGATGCCATGGCGGGGCCATACGGTCTCGACGCCGAGTGCTGGCGGCTTGACCTGCCGCCCGCCCCGCAGCGGGAACCGGCGGATTTCAAGGTGGCTGTCGTTCTGGAGGACCAGAACTGCGACCAGGACGAGGTGCTGACCGAGGCTCTGCAGACCGCCATCGATGCTCTGGCCCGCAAGGGGCTGCGCATCGACGACACGGCGAAGCCGGACTTCGACACCCGGGAAGCGCACAGCATCTATGTCCGCCTGTTGCGGGCGGCGACGTCGACCCGCATTTCGGACGATGAAATGGCACGGCAGCGGGGAATCCTGGATGCGGCCGGCGATGACGACGACAGCTACATCGTCGAGGCGGCGCGCGGCAACACGCTGCTCCACCGCGACTGGCTCAAGCTCAACAACCGTCGGACCCAGATCCGCGAGGCCTGGCAGGCGCTGTTCGAGGATGTCGATCTGTTGCTTTGTCCGGTCGCCGCTTCGACCGCGTTTCCCCACGACCAGGACGGCGAGCGGGTGCACCGGAAGCTCCTGATCAACAATGTGCCGGTGCCGGTCACTGATCAGCTGTTCTGGGCGGGATACACTGGCGCGTTCTACCTGCCGAGCACCGTGGCGCCCGTCGGTCTCGCCAAGGACGGTCTGCCGTGCGGGATCCAGATTGTCGCCCCGTTCGGCCATGACCGGCGGTCGATCGCTTTCGCCAAGATGATCGAGCGCGAGCTTGGCGGGTTCGTCGCCCCGCCGGGGTACTGACGCATGCGCGGTTTCGCGCGGATCCTGGGTGTTATGGCCACCCTGGCGGTCGGCGGCGCGGCCGCCGACGCGGTCAACGGTCAACCGGTACCGATTACGGCGAGCCTGCCGCCGGGCGTGGCGGTCGGCCACGCCGAGATGCCCGGCCGACCGACCGGGTGCACGGTGGTCCTGTTCACCGAAGACGTGGTCGCCGGGGTCGATGTGCGCGGCGGCGGTCCGGGCAGCCGGGAAATCCCTCTGCTGGACCCGACCAACCCGACCCGCAAGATCCAGGCGATCGCCCTTTCCGGCGGCAGCGCGTTCGGCCTCGCCGTGGCGACCGGCGTACAGATGTGGCTGCGCGAACAAGGGCGCGGGTTCCCGACACCGGCGGGTCCCGTGGCGCTGGTGCCGCAATCCATCCTGTTCGACCTGCCTGTCGGAGATCCGGCAATCGTACCGGATGCCGATTGCGGACGTCGCGCGGTGTCAACGGCGCAGGCGACACCGCCTTGGATCGAAGGGTCCGTCGGCGCCGGTGCAGGCGCGACCGTCGGGAAGGTGCTCGGGCTTGATGCGACGGCATCGATGAAATCCGGCGTCGGGATTGCCGGCCTGACCCTGCCCAGCGGGCTGAAGATCGGCGCCGTGGTCGCCGTCAACGCGTTAGGGGATGTCATCGACCCGGACAGAGGCCGGGTCATCGCAGGCGCGTTGAAGGATGGTGCACTGGTTGATGCCCGTCGGCTGATCAGAAGCGGGGCGCTCTGGAACCAGGCGCGGGAAGCGGGCCAGAACACGACCATCGGCGTGGTGGTGACCAACGCCGGTCTGACGGTTTCAGAAGCGACAAAGCTCGCCCAGATGGCCCAGGTCGGCTACGGCCGCACGATCGCGCCGGTCGCCACGCCCTATGACGGCGACACGGTATACGCCGCCACCACCGGGCGCTGGGACGGGATGGTCGACATGGCCGTGCTTGGCGAACTCGGTGCCCAGGTCGTCTCGGAAGCGATCCTGCGGGCGGTCTGCCTGGCGGAACCTCGTCTTGCCTGGACGACGGCGACCCAGATGGGAACCTGTCCTGCGCGTCTGCGGCGCTGAGCCGATCAGGCTCTGCTTGAAATTCACTGAGGCTGATTCACCGATCAGATCGGTTCGATCTGATCGGATCAGGCTCTAGCCGAGCGCCCGCTCCAGATCGGCGATGATGTCGACGGGGCTCTCCAACCCGATAGAGAGCCGGATCACATCGTCGCCCGCACCGGCGGCTGTGCGCTGCTCTTCCGTCAGCTGGCGGTGGGTGGTGCTGGCGGGATGCAGGATCAACGACCGGGTGTCGCCGATATTCGCCAGGTGCGACAGCAGCCGGCACCGCTCGACGATCCGCACGCCGGCGTCGTAGCCGCCGCGCGCGCCGAACGTGAACACCGACCCGGCACCCTTCGGCAGGTAGCGCTCAGCCAAGTTCTTGTAGGGGTTCCCCGGCAGGCCCGCATAGCTGACCCAGGCAACCTTCGGATGGGTCGTCAGCCATTCCGCGACCGCTTGCGCGTTGGCGACGTGACGTTCCATGCGCAGTGGCAGTGTCTCGATCCCGGTGATCGTCAGGTAGGCGTTCAGGGGCGCCATGGTCGGCCCGAGGTCGCGCAGGCCGACCGCATGCCCATAGGTCGTATAGGCGAGGTCGCCGAACGTCTCGCAGAAGGTCAGGCCGTGATAGGCCGGCTCCGGCTGTGACAGCGACGGGAACTTGTCGTTCTTGGCCCAGTCGAAGGTTCCGCTGTCGACGACCGCGCCACCCATGGCATTGCCATGTCCCGACAGGAACTTGGTCGTTGAGTGGACCACCAGATCCGCGCCGTGATCGATCGGCCGGCAGAGGAACGGGGTGGCCATCGTGTTGTCGATGATCAGCGGGACCCCCGCTTCGTCGGCAATCTGGGCCAGTGCGGCGATATCTGTGATCACGCCGCCCGGGTTCGCCAGAGATTCCGCGAAGATCGCCTTACAGCGCTCGTGTAGAGCCGCCTGCCTGACAACCTCGAGGTCTTCGACATCGACGAAGTCGCAGTGCCAGTCGAACTTCTGGAAGGTCCGACCGAACTGGGTGATCGAACCGCCGTAGAGGCGCTTGGACGCCACGAACCGATCGCCCGGGCTCATCAGGGCGAACAGGGCGAGCATCTGGGCGGAGTGGCCCGACGCGGTGCAGGTCGTGCCTCGACCCCCTTCGAGGGCGGCGATCCGTTCTTCCAGCACCGCGACCGTCGGGTTCGACAGCCGCGAGTAGACGTTCCCGAAGGTCTGGAGGTTGAACAGCGAGGCTGCGTGATCGGCGTCGTCGAACACATAGGCCGTGGTCTGGTAGATCGGGGTGGCCCGGGCACCGGTGGTCGGATCGGGGGACGCTCCCGAGTGGATGGCCAGGGTCTCGAACCCCTGGGGAACGAATCCGTCGCCGACATCGTCATCTTTGGAAACCGCGTCCGACCGACCCGGCAATCGCCGCTTGGCAGAGATCACGCGGCTGTTGAAGCCATGCCAGCCGAGCTCTCCGAACAGCCGCGAGAACTCGATCTTCGGACAGCGGTTCATGATCACGGTGAGGCCGGCGGCCTCGGCCCGTGCGGCGGCGTCGTCGTTGCGCACGCCAAGCTGCATCCAGACCACCTTGGCGCCGTGCTGGACCGCGGCGTCGGTGATCGGTCCCGCGGCCGCCGAGTTCCGGACGATGTCGACCATATCGACGGTCTCGGGCAGCTCGGCGAGGTCGCCATAGACCTTTTCACCGAGGATCTCCTGGCCGGCCGCGGCGATCTTCGGGTTCACCGGGTAAACCCGGAAGCCCTTCTGCTGAAGGTATTTCATCGCGAAATAGGAGGGCCGGTTCCAGTTGTCGCTGGCGCCGACCATCGCGATCGTCTTGACCTCGCGCAGGACGTTGCGGACCACGTCGTCGTCGTAGCTGTCGTGGGCGGAAACCGATTTCGGGTCGAGTTCGGCCATTGGGCTTATTCCCCCTTCCAGACCGGGGTGCGTTTCTCGATGAAGGCGTCGATGCCCTCCTTGGCGTCGCGCGCCAGCATGTTGCGGGTCATGACCGCGCTGGCATAGGCGTAGGCATCGGCCATCGGCTGCTCCAATTGCCGGTAGAAGGCTTCCTTGCCGATCGTCAGTGTGAGCGGCGACTTCGCGGTGATCTTGGTGGCGAGATCGTGGACGGCGGCGTCAAGGTCCTCGGCGGCCACGACACGGTTGACGAGGCCCGCCGCCTCGGCGGTCACAGCGTCCAGCGGGTCACCGGTCACCAGCATCTCCATCAGCTTCTTGCGCCCGATATTCCGGCTGATGGCAACCATCGGAGTTGAACAGAACAGGCCGATATTAACCCCTGGCGTGGCGAACCGGGCGCTGTCGGCGGCAATCGCCAGGTCGCAGGCGGCGACCAGCTGGCAGCCGGCGGCCGTGGCCATCGCATGAACCCGGGCGATGACGATCTGCGGCAGGCGGTTGATCGCCATCATCAGGTCGGAACACTGCTCGAACAGGGCTTTGAAGAAGGGCTCGCCATCATTGGCGCGCACTTCCTTCAGGTCGTGGCCGGCACAGAACGCCGGGCCGGATGCGGCGATGACCACGACCTTGACCGACCGGTCTGCGGCGATCACCGTCAACTCTTTTTGCAAAGCTGTCATCAGGTCCCGGGACAGGGCGTTGCGCTGCTGCGGCCGGTTCAGGGTGAGGGTGGCCACACCGTCGCGGTCGTCGCGCAGCAGGATCGATGGGCCGTCGGTCGGATGGATGTCGTGGGCGAGGGTCATCGCGATCTCCGTGAACCGGTACGTCCCCACATTGCGCCCTCGCGACCGGAATGCAAGTGCACCGGCGGTCAACGGACGTTGAGCATCCAGAGTACGCCGGCCACGGTGACCACGGACAGGCCGGTGGAGATGAGAATGGCGGTCGCCGCCGGGGCCACGCCGGCGCGGTAGCGTTCGGCCATCAGATAGACGTTCACGCCGACCGGCAGCGCCGCGAGAATGACCGCCACGTCGCGCCACAGCGGCTCGATCCGGAACACATAGGTCGCCAGGATCCAGACCAGCAACGGGTGCAAGGCCAGTTTCAGGATCGTGCCGATCGCCGCCTCGCTGGCGGCACCCATGACCCGGTAGGCCGCCAGTGAGGCGCCCATGGCGAACACAGCGCAGGGCAGCGCGGCCTTTCCGAGGGTCATCGTCAATTCGTCGACAATGCCGGGCAGGGGCAGTCCGACGACATTGACCGCCACGCCGGCCAGGAGGGCGAGGATGATCGGATTGCGAACGAGTCCTTTGAGCACGTTGTGCGGCAGCCGGCGCATCTCGTCGCGGGTTCCGATGCCGATCTCCGCCTGGATGGTGACCACCGAGAGCAGCTGCCAGGAATGAAACGCGATGATCAGGAACAACGGCAGGGTGGCGGCTTCGCCGTAGGTCGTCAGCACCAGGGGAACCCCGAGCAGCACGGTGTTGGAGAATGCCCCGGTCATGCCGGCGATCGCCGGGGCGGCTCCATCTGCCCGAAACATCCTGGCCGAAATAAAGCTGCCGACCAGCCAGGCCACATATCCGCCGCCGAAATAGGAGATCAGGTATCCCCAGGGGATGGACTCGGGCAGGTCGGTCGTCGCCATGGTCCGGAACAGCAGGGCTGGAATGGCGAAGCTGAAGACGAACAGCGACAGGCCCTTGGTCGCCTCTGCCGGAAAGATCCCGAGTCGGGCGGCGCCGTAGCCGATACCGACAATCCCGAAGACCGGCACGATGATGTCGAGCAGGATATCCATGGCCTTGGCTTTACGCGCCGCGCGTCGTCAGGGCCAGTACCTACACGGTCCCCCGTTGACGCCAATTCACCGGGCGGGGTACCGACAAGAGCCTGTTAGTGAGGACCAAGAGATGGCGCATTTGCAGATCGCTGCCGGCGAAAGCCTTTACTACGAGTTCGTTCTGCCGGCCGATCCGCAGGGCAAGACGTTCGTTTTCGTCAACGCCCTGACCGGCAGTCACGCCATGTGGTCGGCGGAGATCACGCCGGCCCTGCACGCGGCCGGTCACGGCTCGCTGGTCTACGATTTCCGCGGTCAGGCGGCGAGCGAGACCGCCGTCGATACCCGGCCGACGCCGGATCAGATCGTTGGCGACCTGTGCGCGCTGTGCGACGCGGTGCAGCCGCCGCGGGCCGTTCTGGTCGGCCTGTCCATCGGCGGGCTGTTTGCCGCCCAGGCTCATGCCAAAGGGACCGAGGCGGTCGGGGTCGTCCTGATCAACACGCTGCGCAAGCCGACCGAGCGCCTTGCCTGGATCAACACCGCCATGGCCCATGGGGTTGCAGCCGGCGGATTCCGGCTGATCCAGGAGCTGACGATGCCGATGCTGGTCAATCCCGACAAGCTCGCCGAGATGCGCGCGGGTGTTCAGACCGGTGAGCCCTTCGCGCCGATCGACCCGAGCGACGGCGGGTTCCGTCTGATGCAGGAATCCGTGGCGACCGACTGGGACTTCCCGTGACGGTCACTGGACATTCCTGCCCTGGTCCAGGTCGGGCTGCATGATCGCGTGTTCTATGTGGCCGACGATGTTGATGAACTGGCGGCTCAGATCCCGCGGGCCACGCGGGTCGATTTCCCCGATGCCGGGCATCTGATTCCGGTGGAACGTCCCGACGCGTTCACCCGCTCGATCTTGGACTTCGCCGCCAGCCTTTGAGATCGGACGCATGCCTATGACCTGGAAACCGGCGCTGGTGATCTTCGATTGCGACGGTGTTCTGGTCGACAGCGAGCCGATTGCGACGCGCATCATTGCCGATGCGCTGACCCGGGCCGGCTTGGAGATGACCGGGGAACAGGCGCTGCACAGCTACCTCGGCGGCAAACTGACCAAGATCAAGCTCATGGTGGAGGCCGATCTCGGTATCGATCTTGGCGACGGTTGGATCGACGCGGTCTACCAGCGCCAGTTCGACGCCTTCAGGGCCGAGCTGACAGCGATTCCCGGCATTGTCGACGTCCTCGATGCGCTCGATGAGGCGGGCGTTCCGTATTGCGTCGGCTCCAACGGACCGCTCTACAAAATGGACGTTTCCCTGGGCGTGACCGGGCTGTACGGGCGGCTCGAGCATCGGATCTTCTCCGCCGACATGGTGCCGGAGCCGAAGCCGGCCCCGGATCTGTTCCTGCATGCGGCGGCGAGCTTCGACATCCCGCCATCCGACGTGGCGGTCGTCGAGGATTCCCCGCCCGGGGTGACCGCCGGTGTGGCGGCCGGCATGCGGGTGTTCGGCTACGGCCGCGACTCCGGTGAAGACCGCCTGCGGGACGCCGGGGCGCACCGGACGTTCGCTGCCATGGCTGACCTTCCGGGCCTCCTGGGGATCCGGTAAAAACCCTTTGCTACCTGGGGTAGTTGTTAACCGTTATTTTACGGGTCGCGTGTCACATGCATAGCGCAGGCCGTTAACGGTTTGTTGGTACTCAGGGCGATTTGTCGGTTTAGGAGTGGTTGATGAAGCTTTTCGATAATCTGCGGTCACGGCTGCTCCTGATTGCCGCGGTCCCGATCCTCGGCATTATCATCGCGACCGGCGAGACCGTGTACGAGAAGTACAAGGTCTACGATGCCCTTCATGTCATCGAGCCGCTGATCGAGCTGTCGCGTACCGGCAGCGACCTGGTGCACGAGCTCCAGAAGGAGCGCGGCGGATCCGTCGGGTACCTGACCAGCAATGGCGGCGAGGCTTTCAAGAAGCGGGTCGCCGACCAGCGGGTCCTGACCGACGGCCGGATCGAGGAATTCACCGCGAAGTTCGCCGAAGTGCAGCAGCTTGCGGGCGTGTACTGGGCTGTCGACCATCTGCAGGCGGCGGCCGCCGGGCTGGAGCGCCTTTCGGATCACCGCCAGAACGTCGACTCACTCTCGGTGTCGGTGCCCGATCACCTCAAGTACTACACCGCGATCATCAGCAATGTGATCGACCTCGCGGCGGTCATCGAAGAGCACAGCCCGGACGGTGAGGTGACCCAGCACCTGGCCAGCTTCCGCGCCCTGTCCTGGGCCAAGGAGAAGGCGGGGCTGGAGCGCGCCAATGGTGCGGCGCTGTTCAATGCCGGCGAGTATGTGCCGACCCGCCATCGGATTTATGTCGGCCTGGTCGGCGCCCAGGCAGCCTACTTGCACGAGATGAACACGTTCCTCACCGGCGACGAGTCGGCCGAGTGGAATGAGGTCATCAACGACCCGCGCTTCGACCGCTATGGCGAGCTGCAAACGGTTCTGATGACGCTGGGTGAGACCGGCGACACCAAGGGTGTGGCCGCCGGCGACTGGTTCGATGCCGCGACCCAGCGGATCAACGCCCTGAACGGATTTCTGCACATCCTTGCCGACCATGCGCTGCACACCGACAAGAAGAAAGCGGCGCAGATCATGAACGAGCTGATCATCGCGACGGCAATCCAGGGGCTGATTCTGCTGATCGCGCTCGCGACCGCGTTCTTCGTGACCCGGGTGACGCTCGGCCCGCTGGTCACCGTCTCCACAAATCTGGGGCAGCTCGCCAAGGGCGACCCGGACGTCACCTTCGATCAGAATTCCGGCGGTGGCCAGGAAGTGCGGGAGCTGAACCGGAGCGCGTTCCGCTTCCTCGAGGCGATCACCGAACAGCGTCGTCTCCAGGACGATGCCGAAGAGGAGCGTCGGCGCAATGAAGAACAGCGGCGCCAGGCGCTGATGGGACTGGCCGACACCATTGAAGGCGCGACAAAGGACGTTGTGTCGCAGGTGCTGCCCATCACCCAGGAGCTGGTCAAATCGTCCCGCGGGGTCAGCGACTCCTCCTACAAGGTCAGCGAGGAATCGGAAGGCGTGGCGGCCGCGGCCGAGGAGTCACTGCGCAGTGCCGAGGAAATGGCCAGCGCGACCGACCGGTTGAGTTCGTCGGCTGCCGGCATCCGCGAGCAGGTCGGCGAACAGCGCCAGATCGCCCACGAGGCGAAGATCTCGGCCGAACAGACAAAAGAGACGGTCGACGGCCTGAACCAGGCGGCGTCGCGGATCGAAGAGGTGGTCTCGCTGATCCAGGGCATTGCCGAGCAGACTAACCTGCTGGCCCTGAACGCCACCATCGAGGCCGCGCGCGCCGGCGAAGCCGGCAAGGGCTTCGCGGTGGTGGCGTCCGAGGTGAAGAGCTTGGCCAACCAGACCGCCCAGGCGACCGAGGACATCCGCCAGCAGGTCGACGACATGGTCGGCGCGATGCAGAGCAGCGTCGGAGCCATCAGTGAGATCAACGAGATCATCGAGCGGATGACCAGGATTTCCGAATCGGTCAGTGCGGCGATCGACGACCAGTCAGCCGTCACCGGCGAAATCGCCGAGAACGTCCACCAGTCCACCAGCGCGTCGCGGGAAGTGGCCCAGTCGATCGCCCGGGTTTCCGGCGAGGCTCAGGGCACCCGCGACGTGGCGGAGCGCAACATGACCTCGGCCGAGCAGGTGCTCGAGCTGATCCAGAAGCTGCAGCATCAGCTGAACGAGATCATCCGGACGTCCGACAAGGATGTCGATCGCCGCCAGCAGCCGCGGGTGTGCAAGATCGGCATGACAGCGCGACTGTCGGGCGGCAACGACCAGGCTGAGCTGAGCGTGGGCGATGTCTCGATCAGCGGCGCGCGCCTCGAGGGGACGTCGCCGTTCCGTCAGGGGCAGGCGGTGACGTTGCAGCTGCAGGGCCGTCCGCCGATCGAGGTTACGATCGTGGAAGTGAGCGAAACGGGAACGCGGGTGATCTTCCGCACGCCGTTGCCGGAAAGCGATCCGCTGCTGGCCGCCTGATCAACCTGGCGTGCAGACCAAACAACAAGGGCCGGAGGTTTCCTCCGGCCCTTTTCTCATATTTTGCTGTGGCTTATCGCTTGGCGACGAACATGTCGGGGGCCGTCTTCCAGATGTCCGGGCGGCAGCGCATGTACTGGTCGGGATACTCGGTCTCGACCCCCAAGGCCTGGGCGGCGTGCCAGGCCCAGTGCGGGTCGTCCATCATGCCGCGGGCGATCGCGACCATATCGGCCTGACCGCCAGCGACGATGTCCTCGGCCTGTTCCGCGTCGGTGATCATGCCGACTGCCATGACCGGGATCCCGGCCTCCTTCTTGACCCGTTCGGCGAACGGGACCTGGTAGCCGGGGCCGACGGTGATCTTCTGGGCCCGATCGTTGCCGCCGGACGTCACGTCCACGAAGTCGCAGCCGAGGTCCTTGAGGGCCTTCGCCACCTCGACGGTCTCGTCGACGGTCAGGCCGCCGTCGACCCAGTCGGTTGCCGACAGCCGGAAGCCCATGGGTTTGTGCTCGGGCCAGACCGCCCGGCAGGCGGAGTAGACCTCGAGCGGAAAGCGCATGCGCCCCTCGATCGATCCGCCATAGCCGTCGTTGCGCACGTTGGACAGGGGCGACAGGAACTGGTGCAGCAGATAGCCGTGGCCACCGTGCAGCTCGACGACGTCGAACCCGATCCGGGCGGCCCGTTCGGTGGCCTGCACGAACTGGGCTTGCACCATCTCGAGGCCGTCCGCATCCAATGCCTTCGGCGCCGGCCAGTCGGCGTAGGGCAGATCGGACGGCCCGAGGGTCTGCCAGGGGCTTTCGTTGGCGGCAAGCGGGCCGCCCCCGCTCAACGGCGGGCGGTTTGACGCCTTGCGGCCGGCATGGGCCAGTTGTGTGCCCATCCTGGCGACGCCGTGGGCGGTGCAGAAATCGACCACCCGCTTCAACGTCCGCTCGTTCTCGTCGGACCAGAGGCCGAGGCATCGCGGTGTGATCCGTCCCTCCGGCGACACATGGGTCGCTTCGGTCAGGACCAGGGCGCCGGCGCCCATGGCGAACTGGCCGAGATGCATCAGATGCCAGTCGTTGGCATTGCCATCCTCGGAGATGTACTGGCACATCGGTGAAACGACGATCCGGTTGGCCAGGGTCAGGTCGCGCATCGAGATCGGGGAAAACAGCGTGCTCATGAGAACCTTTCTTTGGCAGAGTGCGCGGCGACGGTAGCGGCAAGGCGACGGGTGAGAAAGTGCCATGACGGCAAAGGTGTCGGTCGAAGAGATGAACCGGGTCCTGGCGGAGGATCTCGCCTTCATCGGGAATCTGGGGGCGGCTTTCGAAGATCTTTCCGACGGCCACGTGGTCGCGCGGTTGCCGTATTCCGAACTGCTGCTGCGGCCAGGGGGGACCATCAACGGCTCGGCGATGATGGGGCTTGCCGACGCGGTCCTGTACGCCGTGGTGCTGTCGCGGATCGGGATGGTCAAACTGGCGGTGACAACCAGCCTGACCGCCAACTTTCTGCGTCGGCCGCCGCCGGGCGACCTGATCGCCGTCGGTAAGCTGATCAAGTGCGGTCGTCGGCTTGCCTACGGAGAGGTCACGTTGTTCATCGACGGCGAGGCCGACGACCCGGTATGTCATGTGACCGGCACCTACTCGATCCCGCCGGACCGCGCCCCATGAGCGATGCGGTCATCCTGCGGAGCGGACCCCTCGAGGCCGTCGTCGACCCGGCGGCCGGGGCGCGGATCACGGCATTCAGGTACGCCGGCACCGATCTCTTCACGCCGACGGAAAGGAACTATGCCGATCCCGGGAAACTCGGGTCCGGCGGCTGCTATCCGCTGGTGCCGTGGTCCAACCGGATCCGTGACGGAGAGCTCAAATTCGGAGCGGACATCCTTCACCTTCCGGCGACAGAGCCGGGGCGCCGGCATGCCATTCACGGCCATGGGCTGCGTCGGAAATGGCATGGAGAAAGCTCCGCCGACACCGCGACCCTGGGCTTCGATCATCCTGCGGGCGAGGAGGGATGGCCCTGGGGGTACACCTGCCGGCAGACCGTGTCGGTGTCGGCGACGGAGATGCGGGTCGCGCTGTCGATGACCAACCAGGGTCCGACAGCGATGCCGGTCGGTCTTGGGCTGCATCCGTACTTTCCGGCCCGCGCCGATACCCGAGTTCAGTTCGCAACGGAGTCGGCGTGGCCACCGGTCGAAGACGGCAAATTCCCAACCGGTCCGGCAGCGGTTCCGGCATCGGTCGACCGCAGGAACAGCGGGCCGATCCCCCGCGGTCTGGACCAGGGGTTTGGCGGATGGGATGGTCAGGCCCGCATCGTCTGGCCGGATGTCGGTCTCGCCCTGACCCTCTCGGCGCCGCCGCCCTTGAGCCATCTGATCGTCTTTACACCGACCGATCGGGACTTCTTCTGTCTGGAGCCGGTCAGTCATGCGATTGATGCCACGAACCTTTCCGGACGCGGTGTCGACGGAACGGGACACCGGATCCTGGAAGCCGGCGAGACGCTTTCCGCGGAGACTGTGTTCACGGTTGAGGTATTATAATACCGTAATTGTAAACTATCTGAATTCATGCGGTTTTTCGCTTGATTTCGCCATGTGGACAGGACATAACCGCGCATCGCCGACGGGAGCCACCCGTCGGCCAAATTCATTGAACCGGGTTTCGAGATGGCTCGAAACCGATCGAGCGAGGGGACCGTCATGCGGACCTATTCGGCCAAGCCGAGCGAGATCGAGAAGAAGTGGGTCGTGGTCGACGCTGAAGGCGTCGTTCTCGGCCGGCTGGCGTCGATCGTCGCGAAATACCTACGCGGCAAGCACAAGCCGACCTTCACCCCCCATATGGACTGCGGCGATAACGTCATCGTCGTCAATGCCGAGAAGGTCAAGCTGACCGGCAACAAGCTGACCCAGAAGCACTACTACTGGCACACCGGCTATCCGGGCGGGATCAAGTCCCGGCGTGCCGACAAGGTGCTCGAGGGTGCCCACCCGGAGCGGGTGATCACCAAGGCGGTCCAGCGCATGATCACGCGCGGCCCGCTCGGCCGGCGTCAGATGTCCAATCTCCGGGTCTATGCCGGCCCGGCGCATCCGCATGAAGCCCAGCAGCCGGCGGTGCTGGACGTCAAGGCGATGAACCCGAAGAACGCGAGGTAAGCGATGTCGATGGAAACCGAAACGCCGGCCGAAGAGGCCCAGGGCCTCGACAAGCTGGCCGAGCTCCAGGCGGATGCCACCGAGCAGGCACCGGTTGAGCCGCAGATCGATGCCCAAGGCCGCTCCTACGCGACCGGCAAGCGCAAGAACGCGATCGCCCGGGTCTGGGTGAAGCGCGGCCAGGGCATGGTGACGGTCAACGGCAAGCCCTATGCCGAGTACTTTGCCCGGCCGGTGCTGCAGATGATCATCGACCAGCCGTTTCAGGTCACCGAGCGGGACGGCCAGTTCGACGTGTATTGCACCGTTACCGGCGGCGGGCTTTCCGGCCAGGCCGGTGCGGTCCGTCACGGCATCTCGAAGGCCCTGACCCTTTTCGAACCGGAGCTTCGTCCGACCCTCAAGAAGGGCGGCTTCCTGACCCGCGACCCGCGTGTGGTCGAGCGCAAGAAGTACGGCAAGGCCAAAGCGCGCCGCAGCTTCCAGTTCTCGAAGCGTTAAGCAGGACTTTCGCAGTCGATTGCGAAGGCGGCGCCTCCGACAGGAGGCGCCGTTTTTCTTTGTTCGCCGGTAGGAAGGGTGACGGACCATTTGGCGGTAGAGGTCGGCCGTCTATCCATCAGCCTTGATGAACGCCTCATACGTGTCCTTGTAGTCGGGATGCCAGCGGCTGAGCGCGGGGCGGTTCCTGATGATGTCGCCGGCATTCCAGGCGATGCGCTTTTCATCGAGCGCGCGTGGAACGTCGTTGTCCGGGCAGAGAATATAGAAATCGCCGTTGTTGAGGCTGTCGATCATGAAATCGACTGTCTGCGCCGCGGTCCAGGCGCTTGCAGGTTTGGCGTCCGGGCCGCGTTCGTCCATGCCGGTCATGCTCGTATAGACGAAGCCCGGCACCAACAGATGTGCGGTGATCTGGCAGCCGTCGGTGTTCCGGAACTCGTGGGCAAGCGCTTCAGTGAACACCCGAAGCGCTGCCTTTGAAACGTTGTAGGCAGGGTTACCAGGCGGTGTGGTGATCCCCTGTTTGGATCCCGTGTTGATGATCGCGCCGGGCCGACCGCGTTCGACCATATCCGGGGCGAAGACCTGAACACCATTGAGCACGCCATGGAAATTGACACCCAGAATGGCGCGCCACTGATCGTACGCGCTCAGGCAAGACGTTCTACCGCCGATCCCAGCGTTGTTCATCAGGATGTCAGTGCCCCCGAAGCGTTCGGAAACATCCGCTTTCAGCGCTTCCAGGGCTGCACGATCGGAAACGTCGGTTGCAGCGGTCATCACGTCCGCTGCGCCGGCTTCGAGCAACGCCGCTTCTGCGGTGGCAAGTCTCTCGAGACTTCGATCCACGATCACCACACGCATGCCCAGGGCCGCGAACCTGGTTGCTGCGGCAAATCCGATACCGGAGCCAGCGCCGGTAATCACGGCGACCGCGTCTTTGCTCATTGCAGAATGCGCCATCAGTAACCTCCGCCGCTCATGGGAATGCGTCGGCCGACATTGCTGCCGGCCGACACGTGCATCAGGCCGCCTTCGCCGCCTTGGTGTTCAGCCTGAGCATCCCGTCCATGCCGAAGGCGGTGAACAACTGCTGGGTCACCTCTTCTGCCTGGGCGTTGTAGGGCGCAATCGGATCGCCCATGCCGCTGCGGTCGACTTCGGTCCGGAACGGACGATGGCCAGGCGCGGTATCGATCACTTTGAGCACCGCATCGGCGACGATCTGCGGGGTCTGCTCCGGATTGGAAGCCAGCGACTCGCCCATGCCTTCAAGCATCGACTGGGGCGCGTTCGCCATATCCCCATAGCCTGAATCCCGGTCTCTGGATGTCGGCTGCAGCAGGTTTCCGAAAAAGGCGGTCGGGAAGCCTCCGGGCTCGATAACCGCCACATCGACACCGAACTGACTCAGTTCGACGCGGTAGTTTTCGCTCAGCGCCTCGACGGCCCACTTGGTCGCGTTGTACGGCCCGAGGAACGGAATTGTGACCCGGCCCAGAAGGCTCGAGATGTTCAGGATGAGCCCTGATCCGCGTGCCCGCATCGCCGGAAGGACCGATCGTGTCATTCGATGGACGCCGAAGACGTTCACATCGAAGACCTTCTGCAGATCGTCTGCCGAGAAGTTCTCCTGCAGGCCAACGACGCCGACACCGGCGTTGTTCACCAGAACGTCGATTTCGCCGAGAGCGCCACGAGCGACAGCGACGCCTTTCTCAACCGATTGATCTTTTGTGACGTCGAGGTCGATGACTTCAACGCCTTTGGCGCGCAGGCGCCTGGCCGCCTCCGCATTGCGGCCTTCCGGATCGCGAACCGTTCCGGCGACGCGATGCCCCGCCGCCACAAGGTCAGCAACGATCAGTTCGCCAAAGCCACTGCTGGCACCCGTAACAAGGATGTTCATCACTTCTTCTCCTCATTTGCGCTCACCGGTCTGTGGCGCGCTTCCGGAGAAGGAGGTAGGGATATTCATAATTCAGCAACAGTATGGTATCGGGTAACCTATGGTTCACAAAATTAGAACGATAGGGCTTCCGGCGCTCCTGAGCTTTCATTCCGTGGCCAGGCTCGGTGGGGTTTCACCGGCGGCTGACCACCTGCGGATGGCGAAATCCGGCGTCAGCCGTCATGTGTCCCAGCTCGAGGAACACTTCGGTGTTCGGCTCTTGGAGCGTGGCGCGCGGTCGGTGAAGTTGACCGCGGTCGGCGAAGCTCTCAGTCAGCGCATCGGATCAATCCTGGCCGAGGTTGATCTGCTTGAGGAGATTGCCCGCGAGGAGAGTGATGGCGTTTCAGGGCAGGTAACGATCGTGACCACGCCCGAGTTTGCCGGACTTGTTGCCTCGAAACTCTATCCGGCTGCCAGAGAACGCTATCCGGGTCTCACATTTGTAGTCCGACCAGCCTATGAGTTCGAGGACATGCAGGATCCGGGGACGGATCTGGCGTTTCGGATAGGTTCCTTCGTCGATGATCGGCTGGTCGCCAGTAAACTGGGAGAGGTTCAGGTTTGTCTTGTTGCGACAGCTGAGACTGCGAAGCGGCATCCTGTCAGATGCCCGGACGATCTCCCGGCTGCTCCATGTCTCACCTTCCAAGGTTTGCGGTCCGACAGCATTTGGACTTTCGTTAGAGCAGGACAACAGACAGATATTGAGGTTAAGGGTCGTATTGCCGTTCGAAGTTTCTCGGTACTCTTCGATCTGGCAGTTGCAGGGCATGGCTACGCGTTCCTCCCCAATTTCATGGTCAGAGAGGCACTGCAGAGCGGCAAGCTGGTTCAGTGTCTTACTGACTTCCGCTCGAGACCCTATCCCGTATTTCTCACGTTCCGTCCTGGAGCGCGGCGGATTGCAAGGATCAACGCTGCGCTGACCCTTGCTGATGAACTGATCCCGAAAGTGCTCGAAGAACAGAAAATCGGGGAAAGACAGTGACCGAGTTCCTGTTCCAGTCGGTTGTTGGCCTTGGGGGGAGACGTGTTTGAGCCGTGTGATTGTGGAAGCGGCACGACCTACATCGGCTGCTGCGGCCGGCTCCATTCCGGAACGCCGGCGCGCAGTGCCGAAGAACTGATGCGCTCGCGTTACAGCGCCTACTGCCGGGGCCTCGTTCCCTATCTGCTCAAGAGCTGGGCCGCCGAGACCCGACCGTTTTCGATTGATCTGGATCGCTCTCAGGAATGGACCGGATTGGCGATTGACCGTCATGAATCGACTGGCCCCGATACGGCGATCGTTCGGTTCACCGCCACTTGGCGGAAGGGGAACACGCAGGGCAGATTGACCGAAACCAGCCGTTTCCGGCGCGACGGACAGGGATGGGTCTACATTGATGGGATGGCCGAGCAGCAGACGAAACGATAAAACGTCCACGCATTTGACTTGGTTCGAGACCTGTACGGAATTCGGATGATGCTCGCGGTTATGGGGGCGATGGAGGAAGAGGTCACCCTTCTTCGCCAAGCGATGGAAAGCACGAGTGAAGCCGTCCATGCCGGCATCACGGTCTATCGGGGAACCTTCAAGGGGGCCGAGATCGTCCTTGCCAAGTTCGGCATCGGCAAGGTCAACGCCACGATCTGCACGCAGATGCTGATCGATCTCTATCAGCCGAAAGAGCTTGTCTTCACCGGCGTTGCCGGTGGCTTACTGCCCAACATGCGGGTCGGCGACCTGGTGATCGGCAGTCACTTGATCCAATACGACATGAACCTGACCGCATTCGGTCGCCGTCATGGATAAGTTCCGGGCCAGGATCGAATGGTCGAGTCCGACCCTGAGATGGTTCGAAAATGCACGACGGCCTTTGACGCGGCCTTCGACGGCGATGCCGGCGCCCCCAATCTGATGCTGGGGACGATCGTTTCGGGCGACCGCTTCATTTCCGACAGCGACACGTTGCGCTGGCTGCAGCGGGAGTTTTCGGCTCTGGCTACTGAAATGGAGGGAGCGGCCGTCGGCTACACCTGCAAGCTGAATGGCGTTCCGTTCGTTGTCGTCCGGGGCCTCTCCGATACGGCGGGGGAAAAGGCCTCGGACGATTTCGCGGACAACCTGCATGTCGTCTGCGTCAACTCCTTCCGGTTACTCGATCACCTGATCCCGGTTTTCGCTTTAGGACTGACGGGGCTCAGATCACCCGTTCAGTCGGAAACCGCAGGCTGACAGTTGTTCCCAGGTTCAACTGACTTTCGACTCTCATCGTTCCCCCATGAAGTTTCATGAGGCTGTCGACGAGATAGAGGCCAAGGCCGGTCCCTTCATTGGGATGTGCATGTTGTGCTCTGGCGCGTGTGAACGGCTCAGTGATTGTCTTCAAATCCTCTGGCGAAATACCGGAGCCGTTGTCGGATACGGTCACCAAATACCGCCCGTTCTGATCGATTTCGGCAGCGATACGGATCTCGCAGCCCTCCGACGAAAACTTGATGGAATTGGAAATCAGGTTGTTCAGGATCTGCAGAAAAGCCCGCTTGTCGGCACGTAGTCGCGGAAGATCCCTGTCGGCCTGCACTCGAATGTCCTGGTTCTTAGAGCGCAGGGCGATTTCATTCTGCCCGATACTCTCATTTATTAGATTTTGAATCTCAATCGACTCATCTTCGATTGTGTATTTCTCAGCTTCGATCTTCGACAGATCGAGGATGTCGTTGATCAGGCTGACCAACAGCATGCCACTTCGGTGAATATCGTCGGCTTATTCTTCATAGTGCGCGTCGCCCAAGGGTCCGAAGACCCGCGCTTGCATCATTCCGCTGAAGCCGACGATAGCATTGAGGGGGGTCCGCAGGTCGTGGCTCATTGCCGCGAGAAAGTTGGATTTGGCGGCGTTCGCCTGTTCGGCCTCGGTCACGCGAAGGCGGATCTCCTGGAGCAGTAATTCTTTCTCGCCGACCGATCGCTCGACCTGTTGCTGCGCTTCGACGATCTCGGAGATATCCAGGGCAGTTCCGATCGACCGTGTCGGTTCCCCGTCCTCGTCATAGTAGGTCACGCCCCGGGCCTCGATCCACTTGGTGCCGGCCCCCGCTTTGACCCGAAACCTGATGTTATAATTCGTGCCTTGGCTCACGGAGTCTTGGTAGGCGTTGTGGACCCGGTCGAGATCTTCATCATAAATCAGAGAGAGAAAAACATCGTAATTCGGTTGAATCAGCTCTGAGTCCAGATCGTAGATTGCGAAAATCTGTTCGGACCAGTAGAGGGTTTCAGATTTATGGTTCAGTTCCCAAAATCCAACACCTGAGAGTCTTTGGCTTTCTTTTCTTCGGCGTTCTGAAATCTCGAGCGCTTGGGCGAGATTTTCATCCTTGGGAAAGTCCATTTTCCTTGACCTTTGGTGTCCGAATCGGAAATCGCATTAGGACTCAAGATAATTAATATACGGAAGCAGACAACATACAGCCTTTCAATCGCCTGACGGTCTTTAATTTATTCAAATTCAGACTTCGACGGTACCGGAAGTCCCACCAGTATTCAATGTCAGACATGTTAGATAGAGATCGTGCGGATGTTCTGGTCGGTATTCGATCGACCCCAGCGCCGTGCAATGCGGTTACGGAAGTATGATCGAGAACAATTCAGGTTTCTATCAAGAGGGTTGAAAGAAGAGAGCTGGAGCGGAAGGGTCTGGGCCGGCTTCCATATTGACATGGGGCCTTCCGGCAGCTCGGGCACGTCTGTTCCGACTATGCGCGCCGATGTTGGAATCCCCGGAACTCAGTTCACGTTCTGCCCACCGGAGAGAACGTCTTCCAGGACATCTAAGATAATGCCCGTGCCCTTCTCAATGAGGACAACATCGTTATCGACGATCACGCGTTCGGTATCTTCGGCAGGGTCTCCCAATTTCTCGTCCAGTTCGTCCGGAAGGGATCGCTTTGCGAGACCCGGCGGCAAGGTTCCACCACGTTCCAATTGCTTTTGCAGGCCTGGGGGAAGTTCCTTCTTCTTGGCGAGGCCCGGGGGCAGCTTCCCGCTCTTGCCCTTGCCCTTGCCTTTCGCTTTGCCCTTGCCTTTGCCCGTGTCCTGCTCGCTGCGTCGTGTTTCTTCTTCGTCGCGGCTGTCGGTCGCCCCGCTGCTTTGTCCGGTCGCCGCTCCCAGGACATCTCGAATCAGCTCCTTCTGTTCCTCCGTGAAATAGCGACCGGCTTGTCGGGCGGCTTCCTCTGTCAGGATCTTCTTTCCGGCGTCGATGGCCGCATTTCCTAAAGCGCTGCTTCCGCTGTTCTGCGCGTAGGCCGAGACGGTGCCGAAAGACAGGGCGAGTACAAAGAGGGACATGAGAAACGTTCGAGGCATGAGCGTGGCTCCAGAAATGCAGATTTTTCAGAAAGATAAATCAGCTCGGTTACCTGGAACATAGCATGCTGCCGGTCTCCAATCGTCAAGAGGTCGGTGCTCACCAATGCAAAGGGCCGCCCGACCGGGCGACCCTTGTGTCTTTGGATTGTGGCGTTCCGTGCGATGAGCCGTACGCCTCAGAGCCCCATCTTGTCGATGTCGGCGGCGCTGTGGCGTTCGGCCAGCTGCTCGTTCTCCGGACCGGAGACCCGGTTGACCACACGGCCGCGCTTCACGGCCGGACGGGCGGCGATCTCCGCCGTCCAGCGCTGCACGTTCGTGTAGGACTGCACGTCCAGGAAGTCTCCCGCTTCGTAGATCTTGCCCTGGGCCAGGACGCCGTACCATGGCCAGATCGCCATGTCGGCGATCGTATATTCGTCGCCGGCAACGTATTGGTTATCGGCCAACTGCCGCTCGAGGACATCGAGTTGGCGTTTGGTCTCCATGGCGAACCGGTTGATCGGGTACTCCCATTTCTCCGGCGCATAGGCATAGAAGTGGCCGAAGCCGCCGCCGAGATAGGGGGCGCTGCCCATCTGCCAGAACAGCCAGTTCAGCGCCTCGGCCCGTTTCGCGGCATCCTTCGGAAGGAAGGCGCCGAACTTCTCAGCCAGGTACAGCAGGATCGAGCCGGATTCGAAGACCCGCGTCGGGGTCGGTGTGCTGCGGTCGAGCAGGGCCGGGATCTTTGAGTTCGGGTTGATCTCAACGAACCCGCTGCCGAACTGGTCACCGTCGCCGATCCGGATCAGCCAAGCGTCGTATTCCGCGCCAGCGTGGCCCTGGGCGAGCAGTTCCTCGAGCATCACCGTGACTTTGACGCCATTGGGAGTGGCGAGCGAATAAAGCTGAAGCGGATGGTCGCCGACCGGCAGGACCTTCTCATGGGGCGACCCGGCGATCGGCCGGTTGATGTTGGCGAACCGTCCGCCACTCTCTGCATCCCAGGTCCAGACCTTGGGGGGCACATACGAAGACAAGTCGTTCATCGCGCATTCCATTCGTGATGGGTTGGCTGGGAGCATCCTTCAGATGTGTCACGATCTGAGGCGATCAGCCGGGATTGCAACCCTATGGGTCGGCAGAACTGAATGTCTGTCGTCGACACAATGGGGGCACAGCTCCGATCATCCGTGGTCTCGGAGACGGCGTTCATCGACCAGCAGGCCCAGAGCGCCGATTAGGCGTCGCGCGCCATCACCAGAATATGGTCGATGGTCGTCGAGTCGCCGACCCCCAGCATGGGCAGCCGCATGACCTCATAACGCCGGTTGCGGCCGTCCGCGTTCGTGAACAGCAGTTCCGCGAACTGCGATTCACCGGTTGCGACGAGTACCTCAAAATCGGCGAGCAGCATTTCGCGCATGCTGCCCAGCGGCATCTCGTCGACGAACACGCCCGTCAGGTTCCGGCCGTGGATGCTGTCGGCGATCGTACCGGTCAAGCGCCACAGAAACCTCAGCGGGTTGCGGGACACGTCGACAATCAGAAGGTGGGGGAGGACCCGCGTCGAGAAATCGGTCGGCAGAATGTCGAACTTGCGCGCCGGAACGTCACCGTCACACCGCTGCGCCCAGACCGCGTGGAACTCCCGGAACATCGGGTCCGCCAAGCCGTCGCGCATGGTTTTGCGCGTGCTCTCTGTTTCTACCGCGGTCAGTGGCGAGAACCTGGTTGGGTCGGCCATGCGGTCTCTCTCCCGGATCGGCGCAGTGCTTTCGGGCCACCGCCTCAGCAATTGGCGAACCCGGTCATGCAAACGGACAGGCGGGCCGGAAATCTCGGATCCATGTCCAATATGGGGTAGCCACGCGGCAGCGTCCACCTCGCCCCTATGTTCCGATGGCCGGGTATGGGGGAGGACCCCGGTCCCGATCGACCGAGCCGGATCGGAACCCGCGGTTTCCGCAGCCAGACTCGGCAGATGTCAGAACGACCGATCGGAATGGGCCCGCAGTGCTTCTTGAAAACGCTCCGTATCGAGACGATGGGACATTGCCCCCCACATCAGCGATGCCTGGGATTCCGGGGCCAGACCCGAGACCGGCGGATTGCGGTCCAGGTTGGTCGGGAAGGCGTAGCCCTCGGCGGCAGCGGCAGCGGCAACGGCGTTGCGGGCGCCGGCCTCGTCGATCTCGCCGGCGTTGAGTGCGGTGACCAGCGGCCCATAGAGGGACAGGCACATCCTGGTGCGATCCACTGTCTCCATCGCCCGGCCGAAGGGCGACGAGATCTGCAACAGGTTGGCCATCCGCTCGACTGTCCGGGTGGTGTTCTCGCCCGCCGCGTGGAACAGGCCGGGATTGAAAAAGATGGCGTCTCCCTTCCGGAGCGCCAGTTGGCTGTAGCGTGCCTTGAACTAGGCAACGAACGCTGGCTCGCGCCAACTCAGATAGCCGCGCTCGAAGCACTGGGAGTAGGGCAGGACCATGGTCGGTCCGCTTTCGACTGGCATGTCGCAGTGCGCGACCGCGCCTTGCAGGGTCAGGACGCGGGACAAGGCGTGAACGTGGTCCGGAAAGCGGGCTGCGTCCTCGGCGGTCTGGAAGCCGAGATGGTAGTCGCAATGAGGCTGCTGAGCGTCGCCTCCCGGGCGTACGACGTTGATCTGGGAGGTCATCTGATACCAGGGACCGAGCCAACTGGTGCACGCCAGGGCGATCATGTCGTTGGCGTAGTAACCGGCAAAGACGTCGGGATAGGAGACGCAGAGTTTCTCAAGCGCATTCCAGACCCGATCGTTTGCACCGGCCGCGGCAAAGTGGTCGCTCTGGCTGTGCGATGCGGCCTCCGCCGCGATCATTTCCCTGAAGGCGATGGTCGCCCGGTCGATGATGTCGGTATCCGCGAAGGCGCCGGCGATGACAAAGACCCCGGCACCGGCCGACAGAACACGCGCGAACTCTTCCAAGACCTTGTTGCTGCCATCAGGGCTTCGGCAGAGCCCGCGGATCCGGACGGCGTCAAAGATCGGAACATTGTGTCGGACGTCGTCGACGAACCGCAGGCCATCATCTTCGACCCGTCGCGAAATGAGATCCTGGAACGCGGACAGGCCATCCGGCGACGCGGTGTCCGCAAGACCGTCACCTCGTGTCGTGGAAGGCTGCATGTCGATGGCTCAACCGCTGGTCGAGGCAGTCTGATTGGATCCGCATGGCACACGACCGCCATGGCAGACAGTCTACACATCGCGATCGGCGTATGAAGCGTCCGCTGTAAGGGACGCGGCTGTTCCGCGAGAGGTGGTTTCTCGGACCGGCGCGTCGCCGCCGGTCGCTCAGCCATCATCCGGTGCTATTGCGCTTTGCCGGCGAGCAGGTCCTCGACCATTTCCTTCAGTTCGGGGACTCGGACCGGCTTCCCGAGGAACCGATCGATTCCGGCCTGCGAGCAGTTCGAACGGTTCTCGTGCGACACGTCGGCTGTAACGGCGACGATCGGGATGCTCTTTGGCGGGTCGAGGTCCTGGCTGCGTATCTGTGCGGCGGCGGCGATTCCTGATGTGCCGGGCATGTGAATGTCCATGAGGATCAGATCGAACCCAACATCGTCGTGCATCAGTGCTTCGATGCAGGCGGCGCCATCGCCGACGATCTCATACCGCCAGCCGAAAGCATCACAGACCTCAGACATGAACACCTGGTTTACCAGGTGATCGTCTGGGATCAGAAGTCTTGGAGACAACTCGTCCATCGCTTTCCGCGCGCCCTAAGCCGCCGCCAGCTCTCGTTCGCTTTCTCCGTGAGCCAAGCTGACAAAAGGAAGATGTACCGTAAATGTTGACCCGGTCCCGGCTTCGCTCTCAACAGACGGCCGCCCACGAAGCAGCCGACTGAACTTGCCGGCGATTGCGGCTCCGGGCAGCGCTGCAAGCTCGAACTGCAGAGAGTGTCTCAAGAGCAGGGTCAAGACCAGACCGACGAGAACTGCGTTCGGCATCCAGATCACGGCGATACCGGACCCGCTTCGTGAAAGTCCAATGCTGAACATCGCCAGAACGGCATGGAGCGCCGTCAACGCGAAGAAGCGAACAACAAAGCTGGAACTGCGATCATCGGGCATGGCGTGCTCCTCGGACCGTAGGGCGGCGGGAAGTACTATAGGTAGTATGAAGTTTGGCCGACTGTCCGTTAAGCAACGGTAAAACGCCGGTCGAATTCCGGGCGCACTGTGGAAAACCCCTACAGAAGTAGGGTGTCGCGCGCAGCTGGACTTGACGGATCGCGCCTCGCAATGGCGCTTTCAGTGCACCGGGGCGGCCAGGCTCTTGCTATGGCGGCGGCCGAACAGATCCGTTGGAGCAGGTGGTGGTGGATTTCAGAAAGGCAGCGATCTTCTGCAAGGCACTGGTCATTGTTGCCTATGCCGGATCGGCTCAGGCTTCGAGCGAAGATCCGGTGATCCTCGTCAAAGCCGACCCCGCTGTGGTCGGCTGGTTGGCGGATCCTGACTCACTGCTTCGGGAGGACCCTCTGGCGGTTTGGGCCTATGATTCGGCGCGCAACACGGAAACGCCGGCGGGAACGGTGGCGTCCTGTGCGGCGCTTTCCGGTGCCCAGGCGGCCGGCCACTATCCCACCACCAGCCGCGACATGGCACGCGAGAGCGTGGTCACCGATGTCTGCGCGCTCGGGGCCCGGTACCGGCAAGCCACCTTCAACGTCACCGACGCTCCTGAACAGACGCTTCACCTGGACGTGCTTGATCATTGGTCGGCGTGGTTTCAACTCGCGGTGACGGCGAATGTGGCCGACGCGGTGGAGGCCGCCGTCAGGAGCGGCGTATCGCTCGGGAACTTATCCGAACCGTCTCTGGCCGGTTGCGGGCCAAGGGCGATCGATCTGCAGGACCCGTGGGCGGTGTCCGCGGCCAACGGCTGCGACGAGGTTTATCTGCGCGTTGTCGGAGACGAGTACACGGCGTCCGGCAAGCGGCGGCCGATCGTGTTCTACCTGCTGGCGGCGACCGGCGGCACCTTGCGGGTCGGCGGCTACACCGCCGTCGCCCCACACCCCGCGACGGGGGTGTGGACGCCCGTCGAATTTCTGGAGAACTGATCAGTCCTCGACGGTGACTTTCACGTAGCTGCCCGGGGCGTCTTCCAGGGCCGTGAGTTTGCCGTCACCCGGGGTTCTCGCAGGCACCTCGCCGCCACCTTGGCGATCCAGCCAGGCCTTCCACTCGGGCCACCAGGAACCCTCGTGCTGCTTGGCGCCGGTGAGCCACTTTTCCGGATCCTTGCCGGGTTTCCCGCTCTTGCTCCAGTAGCCGTATTTCGGCTTGTCGGACGGCGGGTTCACGACGCCGGCGATATGACCGGACATGGCCAGGACGAACTTGACCGGACCCTTGTAGATCTGGGTCGCGGCATAGGTCGATTTCCAAGGGGCGATATGGTCTTCCTTGGTCGACAGAATAAAGGTCGGCAGCTTGTTCGCTGACAGATCGATCGACACACCATCGAGTTCGATGGCGCCGGGCTCGATCAGCTTGTTCTCCTGGTACATACGCCGCAGGTAGAAGCTGTGCATGGCCGCCGGCATCCGCGTGCTGTCGGAGTTCCAGTACAGCAGATCGAACGGGAAGGGCTCTTTGCCCATCAGGTAGTTCTTGACCACGAACGACCAGATCAGGTCGTTCGCCCGCAACATGTTGAAGGTCGTCGACATGGCCTTGCCGTCGAGGTAGCCATCTTTGTTCATCCGATCTTCGAGCGAGTTCAGTTGCTCCTCATCGATGAACACCGACAACTCGCCGGCCTCGTCAAAATCGACCATGGTCGTGAAGAAGGTGATCGATTTGATGCGGTCATCACCCTTGGCCGCCATGTAGGCGATCGTGCTGGCCATCAGGGTTCCGCCGATGCAATACCCGATGGCGTTGACCTCGCGCTCTCCGGTCGCCTGTTCAATCGCGTCCAGAGCGGCGAGCGGCCCTTCCAGCATGTAGTCGGAGAACGACTTCGTTGCCAGTTCGGCGTCGGGATTGACCCAGGACACGATGAACACCGTTATCCCCTGGTCGACCGCCCATTTGATGAAGGAGTTTTTCGGCCGCAGGTCGAGAATGTAGAACTTGTTGATCCAGGGCGGCACGATCAGCAGAGGCCGCCGATGCACCGTCTCGGTCGTCGGCGAGTACTGGATGAGCTGCATCAGTTCGTTCTGGAACACGACCTTGCCGGGCGTGGTCGCAACATTGTCCCCGACCTTGAAGGCGTCGGGGTCGGTCATCTTGATCGAGAGTTTGCCGTTGCCGCGCTCCAGATCCTCAAGCAGGTTCTCGAGGCCCTTCAGAAGGTTCTCGCCGCCACTTTCGATGGTGGCGCGCAGGACTTCGGGATTGGTCATGACGAAGTTCGATGGCGCCATGGCATCGGCGAACTGGCGGGTATAGAAGTCGACCTTGCGGCGGGTCTTGTCGTCCAACCCCTCGACTTCCTCGACGGTGCGCTGCATCCATTTGGCTGTCAGCAGGTAGCTCTGCTTGATGTAGTCGAAGACGACATTCTCTTCCCACGCCGAGTCCTTGAAGCGCCGGTCACCGCTGTCCGGCTCCGCCACCGGCTTGTTGTCTCCGCCAAGCATGCGGGACGCCGTGCTCTGCCAGAGGTTCATATACCCCTGCCAAAGCTCGAGCTGGGCCTTCATGAGCTGGCTCGGATCGGCCATCAATTTGGCCGTCATGTCGAAGAAGGCGCCACCGATGTTGAGCGGGTCGGCCATGCCCAGCGCATTCGGGTCCTGACGCTCGAGGAAGTCGCGGACCAGTCGCTGACTGCGGTCCGCGATTCCGGTCATGGAGCGCGAAAGTTCGACTGGATCAGGCGTGCTGATCTGCTTATCCGTGCCGTCGGCCATGGTCGATTCCTGTAGGCGTGTGGCGGCTCATCGCCGATTCTGGAGCTTTCTCGGATTTCTTAGCAGAAATCTGACCGGCATTGCCAACCGGAACGCCCGAACAGCGGCAGCAACGTGGGCGTTTGTGGAAAGCCATGCTACGTTCGCGGCTTGAAAACGCTATGGCTGGCGCCAAGGATAGTCCGCCGGGTCGCTGTCGGAGTCCGGGCACCAAGGGTAATCGAGGTCGGGAGAACATCATGGTCGAGACCGCGAGCACCGTCGGTAAACCGGCGGAGGGGAGGGCGCGGAAACGGGTTGTGACGGTTGCGGCGGTTGCGGGACTGGCGTTCCTTACTGGCTGCTCGGCATTGCCGGACGCGCTGAACCCGGTCGCGTGGTACGAGTCGGCAACCGATACCGCCGGGGGATGGTTCTCGGACGACGAGACTTCGGAAGAGGCCCAGGCCGGAACCGAACAGGCGCCGGCGGACAGCAGTTTCCCGAACCTTGCCTCGGTCCCCGAAAGACCGGTTCCGTCGACGACGGAGGAAGAGCGCGCGCAGATCCAGCAAGGCCTCGTCGCCGACCGTGACAACGCGCGCTACAGCGATCAGGCACGCGCCTCCGCGCCGGCCTCCGCCCCGTCGGCTACCCAGTCGACCGGTTCGACCACGACGCTGGCGCCGCCACCGGCGCCTTCCGTGGCGCCGCCGCCAGCGGCCGCGGTGGCCTCGGCACCGGCGCCGCCGCGCGCGGCGGCCACCCAAGAGGGACAAGCATCAACACTCTGGCCGCGCCGCCCGGCCCCGGAAACCCGCCTTCCGCGGACGACGTCGGGGGCGGTCGCTCCGGATTCGGCGCTGCGGCGCCCAAGCGAATCCCTTGACATCTCAACCGACACAAAGCGTCAGACGGCGGCCGCGCAGCCAGCACCGTCGGGCAGCAGTGTCCGGGTCGAGACGCCGGCGACACGTTCGACTCAACTGGATTCCACCACAGCCACTCCGCCCGTGCCGCCGGCGACACCGGCGCCGCAATCTGCGGCCGGGTCTGCCAGCGCCCCAACGGCGCCGAGTGCGGCGGGCGAAACTCCGTCGGTGATCGTTGATGGACCGACCTTGGACCAGTATCAGCTCGGCTTCTCGGGCCCCGCTTACCTCGTCGGTACGGTCTATTTCCGACACGGCTCGGCAGGTCTGACAGGGGAGGAGCGCAAACTGATATCGCAGATCGCCGGCGCGGCCCTTCAGACCGACGCCTATGTGCGGGTGGTCGGCCACGCGTCTTCGCGGACCGCCGAAATGCCGCTCGACCGTCATGAGTTGGTGAATTTCAATGTGTCTCTGGCCCGCGCCGAAACTGTTGCCGCGGCCTTGGTAGCGGGCGGGGTCCCCGAAGGCCGCGTTCTGGTTGAAGCCATGAGTGCGAGCCAGCCGCTGTTCTTCGAGAGCATGCCCTCCGGTGAAGCGGGCAACCGGCGGACGGAGATCCTGTTTCAGTATTGATGGGATGGCCCGATTGCGCACGCGATCGGCAGATCCTTCTAGACAGACATTAGGGTGATGGAATGAGCGAGGCTCTTCGGGTGGCGGTGGCTGGCCTGGGCACAGTCGGCGCCGAGACCGTTCGGCTGATAACGTCGCGGGCGGCGGCGATCCGAGACCATGCCGGTCGACCGGTTGAGGTGGTTGCGGTTTCGGCGCGCGACCGCGGGCGCGACCGCGGCATCGATCTGGCGGGCATTGATTGGGTCGATAACGCCTCGGCGTTGGCCGGCCGCGACGACGTGGATGTGGTGTGCGAACTGATCGGCGGCTCTGACGGCGTCGCGAAAACCCTGGTGGAGACCGCGCTCGATTCCGGAAAGTCGGTCGTCACGGCGAACAAGGCGCTGTTGGCCCATCATGGCACCGATCTGGCCAGGAGGGCGGAAAGAGCCTCGGCGACGCTGGCCTATGAAGCGGCGGTAGCCGGCGGGATCCCGATCATCCGTGGCCTGCGCGAAGGTCTGGTGATCAACGAGATCAGCCGCGTGTATGGGATCCTGAACGGGACCTGCAATTACATCCTGACAGCCATGCGCGAAAGCGGACGGGCCTTTGACGATGTGCTGTCCGAGGCACAGGAACTCGGATACGCCGAGGCTGACCCGACCTTCGATGTCGACGGTATCGATGCAGCCCACAAACTCGCGTTGCTGGCCGCATTGGCGTTCGGCCATGAGGTCGATTTCGATTCCGTGCACATAGAAGGCATCCGATCGGTGTCCGCGCTCGATATCGCCTATGCGGAAGAGTTCGGATACCGGATCAAGCTTCTCGGCATTGCGGAGCGCACAGGCGACGGTGTTCGCCAGCGCGTGCACCCGTGCATGGTCGCGCAATCGGCGCCGATCGCCCAGGTCGAAGGGGTGTTCAATGCCGTGGTCGCCGATGGCGATGCGGTCGGGACGACCCTGCACTATGGCCGCGGGGCGGGTGCTGGGCCGACGGCCTCTGCGGTCGTCGCAGACGTTGTCGATATTGCTGCGGGACGGACGGTCCCGGTGTTCGGCCGGCCAGCTGCAGCGTTGAGTCGGTCAGAGCCCGTTTCCTGGGAAGCTCTGCGGGGCGGATACTATGTCCGATTGATGGTGGTGGATCGTCCGGGCGTACTGGCGGACATCACGGCCATTCTTCGTGACGAGAGTGTCTCGATGGAGTCCATGGTGCAGCGGGGCCGCGATCCCATGGAAAAGGTCCCCGTGGCCATGACGACCCACGATGTGGACGAGGCCTCGATGCGACGTGCGCTCGACAAGATCGCCGATCTGGATGCCGTTCTTGAGGTGCCGGCGATGATCCGCATCGTCAGTCTATAGGGTCTATTCGAGAGTCGCAGGTTTCGGGCGGATCGGCTACAAGCCCGACGCAACTGAAATCGAAACGACCGTTCCCGGTCGGGAGTCCACCAATGACCGATACTGCCGAAGTCTTCACCATGGACCGAAATCTCGCCCTGGAGGCGGTTCGGATCACGGAGGCGGCAGCGTTGGCGGCGTCCCGCTTGATGGGTCGCGGTGACGAGAAAGCGGCAGACCAGGCGGCTGTCGATGCGATGCGCACCGCCCTGAACAATCTCGACATCGAGGGCACTGTCGTGATCGGAGAGGGCGAGCGAGACGAAGCGCCCATGCTGTTCATCGGCGAGAAAGTGGGACGGGGCGGCCCGAAGATCGATATCGCACTGGACCCGCTGGAAGGAACGACGATTACCGCCAAGGGGGGGGCCAACGCGCTCGCGGTGGTCGCTCTGGCGTCGGAAGGCGGCTTCCTTAATGCTCCAGACGTGTACATGGATAAGATCGCAGTGGGCGGTGGCCTGCCGGACGGGGTCGTTGATCTGGATGCGCCGGTTCACGAGAACCTCAAGAACCTCGCCGATGCGAAGGGGGTCGAGGTTCCCGACATTGTGGCCTGTATTCTCGATCGGCCTCGTCACGCCGACCTGATTGCCCAGGTCCGGGACGCTGGCGCGCGAATCATGCTGATCTCGGACGGCGACGTGTCCGGCGTCATCGCGACCTCCCAGCCGACCAGTGGCGTCGACATCTATCTGGGTTCAGGCGGGGCGCCCGAGGGTGTGCTGGCCGCCGCCGCGTTGCGCTGCATCGGCGGACAGATCCAGGGTCGGCTGCTGTTCCGCAACGACGACGAGAAGGGTCGGGCGAAGCGGTGGGGCATCGCCGATCTGGACCGGAAGTACGGGTTGATGGAGCTCGCCGGTGGCGACGTGATGTTCGCGGCGACCGGCGTGACCGGCGGCACGATGCTGCGGGGTGTCCGTCGGTTTGCCGGTGGGGCGACGACCCATTCGATCATCATGCGCTCAAAGACAGGGACCGTGCGAACGGTGGAAGCCGTGCATGATTTCACGCGCAAGCCGGTCGTCGACTGACCTGCAACGGCGCTCCGATGGCCGAAGCTTTCCTCGGGGTCGAGCAATCCATATCCGGACGTCGATGGATCGACCGCGGCGGCGGATCGGCTGAGTGCAGCCGGTTGGGACTCGCCATTGCCCAACGCCACGGGGTGCCGGAGGTTGTCGGCCGGATCATCGCCCAACGTGGCGTCGGGCCGGAGGCGGTCGAGAGGTTCCTGGAACCGACTCTGCGCGCGGAATTGCCGGATCCCAGCCGGTTCAAGGACATGGACGCGGTCGCGGACCGGCTGGCCGAAGCCGTCATGGCCTCGCAGACCATCGGGCTGTTTGCCGACTACGACGTCGACGGCGCCACCTCCGCGGCGTGCATGGCGCGCTACTTCCGTGCCGTCGGCGCCGAGACCGTTCTCCATGTGCCCGATCGGATCGACGAGGGCTACGGCCCCAACCTGCCGGCGCTTACAGCCCTGCGCGACCGTGGCGCTGGTGTCATCGTCTGCCTGGATTGCGGGACCCTCGCGGTCGAGACGCTCACCGGCGCGCAGGACGCCGGTATCGAGGTCGCCGTCGTCGACCATCACCTGGCAGAGAGCGTTCTGCCGCCTGCCGTCGGCGTGGTCAATCCGAACCGGTTGGACGAGACGCCGGGCTTCGGACACCTCGCCGCCTGCGGCGTGGCCTTTCTGGTTCTGGTGGCGGTGAATCGGGCCCTCAGGGCTCGCGGATTGTTCTCCGATCGCGCCGAGCCGGACCTGCGTGCCCTGTTGGATCTGACGGCGCTTGGAACAGTCTGCGATGTGGTGCCGCTGGTCGGGCTGAACCGGGCATACGCGGCCCAGGGCATCAAGGTCCTGGCCGGGCGCGGTACTCCGGGCCTGGCCGCGCTTGCCGACGTTGCCGGCCTGAACCGACGGCCGGACCCCTATCATCTCGGTTTCGTTCTCGGGCCGCGGATTAACGCCGGAGGTCGGGTCGGGCGGGCGGATCTCGGCGCGCGGCTTTTGTCGACCGATGACCCGGCGGAGGCCAAGGCCATCGCCGAGGATCTCGAGGCCTACAACACGGAACGTCGGGCGATCGAAGCCGAGGTGCTCGAAGCGGCGACCGGGCAGGCGGATGCCCAGGGCGACGCCCCGGTTCTGGTGGTTCATGGCGACGGCTGGCATCCCGGTGTCGTCGGAATCGTCGCCAGCCGGTTGAAGGACCGGTTCAACCGGCCGGCCTGCGTCGTCGGCGTCGAGAACGGACTGGGCAAGGGATCCGGCCGTTCGGTCCCCGGCGTCGATCTCGGTGCCGCCGTCATCGCGGCGCATCAGGCCGGCGTGATCGAGAAGGGCGGCGGTCATGCGATGGCGGCCGGATTCACGGTGACCTCCGATCAGATCGACGCGTTTGCAGCCTTTCTTGCCGACCGTCTGTCTCCTGCTCTGGCCGAGCGGTCAACCGCACCCGAGCTTTCACTCGACGGGGCCGTTTCAGCGGCGGGGGCGACGGCGGATCTCGTGCGGTCGGTCGGGCGGGTCGGCCCGTTCGGGACCGGAAATCCGGAACCGCGGTTTGCCGTCGCCGGGGCGCGGATCGCCTCGGCTTCAGTGGTCGGTGAGAGCCATGTCCGTTGTACGATCACGAGCGCCGACGGTGGTCGCCTCAACGCGATCGCCTTTCGGGCGATGGCCGGGCCCCTAGGACCCGGCCTGCTGACCGCCGGTCAGGTGGCGATGCACGTCGCGGGACATCTGCGATTGGACGATTTCCGCGGCGGTGACGCCATCCAGCTGATCATCGATGACGCAGCTTATGCGGGATAAATCCGGCTCCAAGAGAGGCTGAGATCAGGCGGCCTCAGCGGTCCGATCCCAGAAGGAGATCACGGTCTCTTCGTTCAGATCACGGGTAATGAAGACGATCCGCGATCGGCGGTCATCATCGGGCCATCCGATCAACCGGGACGGTGAGTGGAACACGTGCTGGACGCCATGAATCGCGACCGGCTGCGGTTCATCGTCCAGGTTCAGGATTCCCTTCACGCGGAGAAGCTGTTCTCCGTGGTTCTGACGCAGCGCTGCCAGCCAGAGATTGACCCGCCGCCAGCCCAGCGGCTCATCGAAGGACAGAGCGAACGCTTCGATGCTGTTACCGTGACGGTTGCGGTTGTGGGCGTGGGCATGTCCGTTGGCGCCGTTGCTGCGCGAGGCGGCAATCGCCTCGTCGCGCAGCCACCGACCCACGTCCGGGGTCTTTGTCTCGGGGTCGTACCAGCCGGCATCGAACAGCCGGCTCGGTTTCACGGCCCCGCTGACCGCCTCGATCTGTTCGGCCGTGAGATTGAGCGATTGCAACGTCCCGGACAGCGTCTCGGTGTCACGCGGGTCGGCGATATCCGTCTTGGTGAGAATCAGGCGGTCCGCCATGGCCACCTGTTTGACGGGCTCGGGTTGCTGGCTGTTGAGCTGGCCGCTGCCGTTGACCGCATCGACCGTGCACAACACGGCGTCCAGCCGGAAGAACCCGGTGACCAGCGCGTTGTTGAGCAGCATCTGCACGATTGGCGCCGGATCGGCGAGGCCGGTGGTTTCGACAACCACCCGCTTGAAGGCGGGCAAGGTGCCGCTCTGCGCCCGGGCCAACAGATCCCGCAGCGTGGCCTCCAGATCAGAGCGGATGGTGCAGCAGATACAGCCCGAGGCCAACACGGTCATTTCGCCGTCGACCGCCTCCATCAACAGATGGTCCAACCCGACTTCGCCGAACTCATTGATGATCACGGCCGTGTCGGCGAGGGCGGGGTCGCTCAGCAATCTGTTGAGCAACGTTGTCTTGCCGCTGCCGAGAAATCCTGTGAGCACGGATACAGGTATGCGTTCCGCCGTTCTGTCCGCCTCGAACAGACTCATGGCGCTTTATCCCTCCCTGGCGTGGTCTTTTTCTTGTGTGCGATCTGCGTCGCTTATCTCACAGGGTATACCCGCCAACAGGCGCGTCTATCCGCCTTGACATTTTGTCGCACCCGCTGCCACCATTCAATGAAACCCCGATAGTATCGAGGATGGTCGCCAAAGAACCAGAGTCAGGGAGGAAACGAAATGCGCAAGAGCAAGTTCGAAGCCGGCGATGGCACCGACGTAGTCGCGCCGAACCGCCGAGACTTCATGAAGACCGCCGCGCTCGGTGCCGCGGCCGGTGGTGCGGCTCTGGTCGGTGGCGCGGCCGGTGATCAGGTTGCCCAGGCTCAGACGGGCGATCAGTGGTGGCCGTCTCGCTGGGGCGAGGGAGACCAGGCCGGTTCGTCGAACTGGATGACGCCGGAGAAGACGCTGCAAGCGGTCTCCCAGATCAAGGATGGCAAGGTCTTCCGGATCGGGCGCGACTACGAAGCCGGCATGCCGTTGTTCGGCGCGCGAGCCTTCGCGGTGCGGGTTCCAGGCGGTCCGACCGGCGGCCCGTTCGGGGGCAACGCGCTGATCTACAACGACGAGTTCCTGAGCACGGAGATCGGGCAGGTCGGCACCCAGTTCGATGGTCTCGGCCATATCGGGATCTCGACGGGGGATTCGGCGAATCTCAAGGAGCACCGGTACTACAACGGTTTCGATGGCACCGAGGTGGCCGGTGCCTACGGGCTCGGCGCGCTCGGCATCGAGCATTGCAAGCCGTTCTTTACGCCGGCGCATCTGATCGACGTGTATGCCGTCAAGGGTGACGCTCTGGACGCCGGCGTTGAGATCACGATGGAAGACGTGCGGGCCGCGCTCTCCCGCCAGGGGATGTCGGAGAACGACATGCGCTCAGGCGATGGAATCTTCTTCAATACCGGCTGGGGCCGGCTCTGGATGGAGAACAACGACCGCTACAACGCCGGTTGCCCGGGCATCGGCATGGAGGTCGCTGCGTGGCTGATCGAAAAAGAGGTCTCGATCACCGGCGCCGATACCTGGCCGACCGAGGTGGTGCCGAACCCGGATCCGAATCTGGCGTTCCCGGTCCACAACGAACTTATTACCAAGCACGGCATCTTCAACCACGAGAACCTGACTTTCGACGCGTTGATCGCGGAGGGTAAGTACAGGTTCGTGTACATCTTCGCTCCGATGCCCGTGAAGGGAGCCACCGGTTCGGCCGGCAGCCCGATTGCCGTCACCTGACCGTATGTAAACCTGGGATGTCTGACAGGGCGCCGTTTGGCGCCCTGTCGATTTTCCGGCGTGCTTCGGGCTTGATTTCCCGGCCGGCCGCCTGTATCTCCGACCGGCGCTGACGACCCCTTCGTCTAGAGGCCTAGGACACCGCCCTTTCACGGCGGCAACACGGGTTCGAATCCCGTAGGGGTCGCCACCGCCGGATCCGGCGCCCGGCCTTGAATGCCGTCGAGCCGCTTGGTATCTATCCGGTCTGGCCGTCGACCCCTTCGTCTAGAGGCCTAGGACACCGCCCTCTCACGGCGGCAACACGGGTTCGAATCCCGTAGGGGTCGCCAGGATCGCGCGACGGCTCAGTTTCAGGACATCTCGGGATTGTGCAGGGCGTGCCAGTGGCGCGCGATGTCTTCGCGTCGACAGATCCAAACATCGGGATGGGCCTGGACGTGGTCCAGAAACCGGCGCAGCCCGGCCAGCCGTCCGGGGCGTCCGACGAGTCGGCAGTGCAATCCGATTGACATCATCTTGGGCTGGTCAGCCCCCTCGGCGTAGAGCACGTCGAAACTGTCACGCAAATAGCCGAAGAACTGCTCGGCCGCGTTGAAGCCCTGGGCCGTTGCGAACCGCATGTCGTTCGCGTCCAGTGTGTAGGGGATGATCAGGTGCGGTCGGCCGTACTCCGACGTCCAATACGGCAGGTCATCGGCATAGCTGTCGCTGTCGTAGAGAAATCCGCCGTGCTCAACGACCAGTCGCCGGGTGTTTTCGCTGTTCCGCCCAGTGTACCAGCCGACCGGCCCCCGCCCGGTGGTGGTCTCGATCGCCTGGATGGCCAGGTGCAGATGCTGGCGCTCGGTTTCCTCATCGACATCGGCGTAGTCGATCCAGCGGTAGCCGTGGCTGGCGACTTCCCAGCCGGCCTCGATCATCGCCGGACCGACCTCGGGATTGCGTTCCATGGCCATGCCGACGGCGTAAACGGTGACCGGAAGCTGCCGGCCCGTGAACTCACGCCAGATCCGCCAGAAACCGGCCCGAGAGCCATACTCGTAGATCGACTCCATGTTGAGGTTGCGCTGGCCGGCGAGCGGCACCGCACCGATGATCTCGGACAGAAAGGCTTCCGAGTGGGAGTCGCCGTGCAGAACGGTGTTTTCGCCGCCTTCCTCGTAGTTGAGCACGAAGCTCAGCGCCACCCGCGCCCCGCCGGGCCACTGCGGATCGATCGGCTCCCGGCCGTAGCCGACCATGTCGCGGGGGTAGGGGGTGGCCATGGCTTTCGTCTCCATCGTCAGCGGGTTACGCGGGAACAGTATCGAATCGTTCGCGAAGCCGCATGCACCGTCATTGTCCGGCCCGACGCACCACGTCCGGCAAGCAGGTTCGCAACAATTTCATAAAATCACTGGTACTTCTGACAGCGGACCACCAACTTGAAGATTGGGAGATGGGATCGAGGCAGACGAAGGGGGCGGAGATGCTCTCGAACTGGCGGGTCCTGCTTTGGGTTTGTGCGGTTGCCTTGACGGTGATGGAGGTACATCCCGGCCAGGCCCGCTCGCCGGACGCGTACTTCCAGGCTGTGTCGCGCCTTTCCATGTTCTGCGGCGCGCCCAATGATCGGGTGCTTCGTGACCAACTGTGCGGAACGGCACGCGGTGCCTTGGAGCGCCAAGTAGGGCACGACGTCGCGCCCGGTCCGGCCGGCTTCTCCGATCCATCGACAATCACCGTGCTCGTGAATGGCTATGAGGTTCAGGGCCCGAACGGTCCGCTTCTTGCAATCACCGTGGACCTCTACCGAAAGGGTGTCGTCGACACCCGTCTCTACGGCGTGGCCCCGATCGTCGTGGAGGCCCCGTCGACAGAAACGGAATGGCAAGACTTGGCGGCTAGGTTCGAGAAAACGCTGAACGAGAACGTCGTGCGGCCATGGCGGGCGGCGACGGGGCGCTCTTCGGCGAAGGCGGAGTAGACGATGACGGAGACCACATCGACGTCCCCCGCTGCGTGCGGCTGTGGCTGCCCGGGCTGCATGGGCCATTCCGGCGCGGCGTTTTCGATCAGTGCGGCGCTGAGCACGGCCGAGAGTTCCGGCGACGGCAACATCGATGCTCTCGTTGTCGGCGCGGATACGCGCTGGGGGCCGCACATGATGGGGGCGGGCTACACGGTTACCTATTCCTTCATGGAGAGCCTGCCGAGCTATCACGGGTCGGACAGCAGCTTCACCACCTTCAACGAAACCATGAAGGCGGCCGCGCGGCAGGCACTGGACGCCTGGGCGTCGGTGTCAAACCTCTCGTTCGTCGAGGTATCCGACGCCGGTGACGGCGGGGAGATCCGCTTCGGAGCGAACTTCCAGGCGTCGTCTGCCGGCTATGCCTATTACCCGTCCACCTCCGACATCGGCGGCGACATCATGATCGCCAACAACTATGCCTACAATCTGGCGCCGGAGGTCGGCACGTACGGCTATCTGACCCTGCTGCACGAGATCGGTCATGCAATCGGTCTGAAGCATCCGGGAAACTACAGCGGGACGGGTTCCGGACCGTTCCTGTCATCCGACCTCGACAACTACGACACCACGGTGATGTCTTACTACGAAGGGCCCTCGGGGGTTGTTAGCGCGCTCGGCTGGCTCGACGTGGCCTCGGTTCAGTACATGTACGGTCAGAGCAGCGCCGGCAGCAGCGGCAATGTCACCTGGGGCGCCGACACCGCCGAGGTCTTCGCAGGCGACGGCGGGATCAACTATTTCCTTGGCAATGGCGGAGCGGATCTTTTTGTCCTGGCCGGAGGCAATGACGGCGCCATGGGGGGCACGGCAACGACTCGCTGTCCGGCGGGGCCGGAAACGATCTGTTGTACGGTAATATCGGTGTCGACGTGCTGCTGGGCGGCACCGGCAACGACACCCTCTTCGGCGGTCAGAACGAAGGCGCGACAACGACTTACGGCAGCGGAACGACGCTGGCCTATCGCGAAGGGACGGATAAGCTTTCGAGCGGCGCGGGCAGTGACCTGATCTACGGCAACCACGGCGGCGACCTGCTGCTCGGCGGCGACTCCTGGGACACGATCTACGGCGGCCAGGACGAAGACGCGATATCCGGCGGCGCCGGTCTCGATGTTCTCTACGGCAACCTCGGAAACGACCAGATTTCGGGCGGCGCGTCCTGGGACTATCTCTATGGCCAGGGGGGCAATGATACGCTGACAGGCGGTGGCAGCGGCGACTACTTCTACATCCAGTCCGGTGGCGGCAACGACACCATCACCGACTTCACCGTGCTCACCGACTACCTGGCCATCGAATCGAACATCAACAGCAGCGGCATCACCAGCTACTCGGATGTTGTCGCCAACGCGACCCAAACAGGGAGCGACGTGGTGATTGACCTGGGGGCAGGGCAGACCGTTACGCTTCAAAACTACTCAGTATCTTCCCTTAGTTCCTTCGACGTCTTTCTGTTCTGAAACACTTCGATTCCCCACTGTTTAGTGGTTTGGAAACAAAGGATTAGACGGGTCAATACCTTGACCTGGACAGCAAAAACCATGAAATCATAAGTGTTTACGCTGGCTCGGGCGATGACGCAGACTGATGTTGCAAGCGTCAGGAGACGAGCATGTCTGCCGAACGTCCGTATCCGGTCGAGTTGGTGGCCCCGGACATTTCGGCCTATCGCGACGGTAATACCGGGATCGACTACGTCCATACATTCGACTCCGGGGTCGCAGGGCCGGACGCGATGATCAATGCCGTCATTCACGGCAATGAACTGTGCGGCGCCATCGCCTTGGACTATCTGTTCCGCCAGGACATCCGGCCGAGCCGGGGGCGCCTGACATTGGCGTTCGTCAACCCGGAGGCCTATCTGCGGTTCGACCCGAAAGAACCGGCGCGCTCCCGTTTCGTCGACGAGGACATGAACCGTCTGTGGACGGCGGAGCGTCTCGACGGGCCGGAGACCAGCGTTGAGTTGCGCCGGGCCCGGGCCCTGCGGCCGCTCTATGATCGGGTCGAGCGTCTTCTCGACGTGCACTCGATGGGAACCTATTCAGACCCGATCCTCCTGATCCATGGGCACGACAAGGAACGTCGCTTTGCCCAGGACCTGCACTATCCGGCGATGGTTGCGTGCGGCTCAGCCCATGTCGTCGGAGAGCGGCTGATCGAGTACGCCCCGTTCACCGACCCGGAGAGCGATCGGATCGCTGTTCTGGTCGAGTGCGGTCAGCACTGGGCGAAATCGACAGGGGATGCCGCCATAGACTCGGCTCTGCATTTCCTGCAGGCCCTGGGCATGATCTCGCCAGAGACTCTGGATGAGCATCGATGCACCCCGGAGGTGGAGCATCAGACCATCGTCGACGTCACCGACGGCTATGCCATCCGGACCGATGATTTCTATTTCATCGAGAATTTCAATGGGTTGGAGTGTTTTCCTAAAGCGGGTGAAGTGATCGCGGTAGACGGGGGGGAAGAACTTCGCACGCCCTACGACAACTGCATCCTCGTCATGCCGAACCACCGCGCCGTCCGTGGTCAGCGGGCTTTTCGACTGGCCCGGCGATCCGGCCATCCGATTACGGAGGACGCGGCAGACTGATCCTCCGCCGGCACGGTCAGGGCTCGATCCAACGGGCCGAGTATTGCCCGTCGGTTGACCAGTCGAAGCGCGCGCGACGATGCACGATGTCGCCGATCCAGAGCCAGTCCCAGACCGTCCACTGCAGCTTCAGAACCACGAAGTTCTGGCGCCCGGGTTCGCCGTACAAAGCATGCCCGCGGGGGCCAATGGAGTCCCAGCGTTGGGCAACCAGGTTGTGATCCGCGACGGCAGCGCAGGTTCCGGTCAGGCGCAGCTGCTCGGCGTCGACCGGATCCCAGAATGTCAGACTGGTTCGAGGCTCCGCCGCGATCTCGCCAATCTTGGCAGATCGGTTGTCGGTGAAGATCTCAAGCGACCGGGTATCCGGATGGATGGCGCGGATGACGACCGTGCGGGCATTCGGTGCGCCATCGGCGTCGATTGTGGAAAGCACCGGCGTGCGCCACGCCCCGCGCCGCGTCGTCACTGCGGCGGCAAGGCGATCGGCGATTTGGTCATGCAGGGTCTGGAGGTCGGTGCTTGTGGTCACGTGCCTGAGCCTTTTGGGGAGAAGCGCGCCAGCGCGTAGAACCCGGCGGATGCCAGGGTGGCGAGGAGGATCATGCTTGCCATGGCGGTCTGGTCGGTGTCGTTCTGGAAATAGCCGACGACGACCGTGAACACCGCCCCCATCGACATCTGCACGAAGCCCATCAGTCCGGACGCGGCGCCGGCGATCCTGGGATTGACGCTGATGGCGCCGGCGATGCCATTTGGCTGGCTCAACCCGTTGCCGATCGCAACGAGCATCATCGGCATGAAGACCGCGACGGGGGATATGTCACCGGCAATGGCGAGACCGAAGCCGGCGCCCGCACCCAAGAGCGAAACGACGACGCCGAGCGGGATCATGCGGTCGATGCCGAGAGCGCTCGACATCCGGCTGGCCGCGCGGTTGCCTGACATGTAGCCGATCGAGATCAGCACGAAGAAGAGGCCGTACTCCTCTGGCGGTCGCTTGAGGATCTCGATCATCACGTAAGGGGCGCCCGCCAGGAACGAGAAGAAAGCGCCCACCGACATGGCCGTATTGCCCGCGTAGCCGATATAGGCCCGGTTCCGGGCGAGGCTGAAGTAGTGGCGCAGCATGGCGGGTACGTCGATCGACGGGATCGGATATCGATTGGTCTCGTGCAACCGTGTTACCGCGCCGAGCAAGGCCACCACGCCCAGGACGGTCGGGATCAGGAACGGCGCCTGCCAGCCGAAACGGCTGTCGAGAATGCCGCCGATCGCCGGTCCGAGGGCCGGGGCCACGGCCATAGCCATCGTTATGAGGGCAATGGCGGAAGCGGCCCGATCGCGGTCGAAGACGTCGCGGACGATCGCGCGTCCCAGCACCATGCCGGCGCACCCGCCGATGGCCTGTAGAACCCGGCCGACGACCAGGCTTTCGATCGACCAGGCGACCATGCACATGAGATTGGCGACCACATAGACAGCCAGTCCGCCGATCAGCGTCGGCCGCCGCCCGAACCGGTCGGAGAGTGGCCCATATGCCAGCTGCGCCAACCCGACAGCCGCCAGATAAAGCGTGAGGGTCAGCTGAATCGACGCGTAGTCGGTGTCGAAGACCGATACAAGGCCCGGCATCGACGGAACAAAAATGTTCAATGCCAGCGGACCGGTGGCGGTCGCGACGATCAGGATCCAGATCGGCGGTGCGAGGGGTTTTTCTTCGGACATCGGGGATCGGCTTTGTCAGATGAAGCCCAACCTAAGGCGGACGTGTGAACGCCGCCAGCGCTACCTTGCCGCACTGCTGGTAAGCGGATCGCCCGCTAGGACAGCGACCGGGCGGGGCGCACGATCAGGGCGACTCCGCCGGCGGCGACGGCAATGCCGCCCACCCCGACCCAGCCGATGCGCTCGTCGAAGGCGAGCCAGGCCAGGACGGCGGTCGTCGGTGGAACCAGATAGAACAGGCTCGCGACCTCCACGGCAGCCCCTCTGCGGATCATGCCCATCAGCAGGGAGAACGCGCCGATCGACACGACCACGGGCAGCCATGTCAGGGACAGCACGAAGGGAAGCGTCCAATCGACCTGGAAGCTCTCAAACAGCAACACGCCGGCCCCGGTGACGAAACAGGCCGACAGGTTCTGGATCGCGCTGCCGGCTGCGACATGCATGGATGAGGCGTGCTTCTTCTGGTGGATCGTGCCGGCGCTGATGGCGAACAGGGCGCCGGTGCAAAGTGCGACCCCGAGCAGGTCGATCGCTTCAACGGTGATCCGATCCGCGAGAACCAAGGCGACACCGCAGATGCCGAGCGCCAGCCCCAGCCATTGCCTGGCCGTCGTGCGATCGCCCAACAAGGGACCTGCCATCAGCGCCGTCATGATCGGATGCAGGCCGACAATCAGCGCCGCCAGGCCGGCCGGCAGGCCGCGGGCGATGGCCACGAACACGCCGGACAAATAGACGCCCTGGACGAGTGCGCCGACCAGCGCGATGTCGAAGAACTCGCGACGGGTTGCTGGCCAGGGCGCGCGCAGGACGACCGCGATCGCCGCGAAAGCCGCGGTCACCAGCAGAAAGCGGATGAAGAGGAAGCTGAGCGGCTCGGCGTGCGGCAGACCGAACTTCGCTCCGATGAAGGCGGAACTCCACAACAGGACGAAGAGTCCCGGCACCGCCGTCTGGGAAGTCAGCATCGGGAGAGCTCGCGTCGCACGCGCTGTATCCGGTCACTCGTGGGTGCACGCGCCGCTGGTAACGCAGAGGGGAACTGTCAGACGGGCCGATTCGTGCTATAGGCTGTAGTGGGAGAATGGGACAGGTTTAATTGCCGTGCACCTGGAAAAATCCGGGATCCGGCATGGAGTAACGGGTCAGAATGACCACAACGGCGCCTATCCTGCCCGCGATCGCGGGCACCAGTTCCACGATCGGCAGCACGGGTGCTGGCCGCATCAATGGGTCGTCCGGCGCCGGGCAGCCGGGGGCAGCCCAGTCAGGTCGTGGACAATCGGCCCCCGGACAGTCGGGAACTGTGCAGGTTGGCGCTGACCCGTCACGTTCTGCATCGACAGCCACTACGGCACCGCCATTGCAGCCGGGGCGCCCGCTGATCGGGGGCGGCCCGTTCACGTTGGCCGTGGCATTCGGACTACAGGCCGACCGCAGGATCGAGAACTCCGGCCAGACGCCGATCACCGGGGCTGGCGGTACGGGTGGCGGGGCCTCTGGCGGGTCCTCTTCTGGCGGCGGCATCAATGAGCTGAGCGAAGAGGACGAGGAACTCGTTCGCGACCTCCAGGCCCGCGACCGCGAGGTGCGTGCACACGAGGCCGCGCATGCCGCCGCCGGCGGTGCTTATGCGGGCGCCCCGACCTACACGTACCAGCGGGGCCCCGACGGCCGTCAATACGCGGTCGGAGGATCGGTTTCGATCGATACCTCGCCGGTCCAGGGCGATCCGGCGGCGACAATCCAGAAAGCCCAGCAGATCAAGCGCGCTGCGCTTGCGCCGGCAGAACCTTCTGCCCAGGACCGCTCTGTGGCGGCCGCCGCCGACGCGCTCCTGCGCCAGGCGCAGGCGGAATTGCGGGCCGAGCAGCGTGCCGAGACCCAGGAGCAGATCGGTGGCGGTCAGGCCTCCGTCGACGGAATTGAGGCTGCTCCTGCCATCGAACCTGCCATCGAACCCATCGCGGGGAGCGATATTGCAGGCCAGGGGACGCCCAACGGCGGTGACGGTCAGGGTGGCTTCGGCGATCGTCGGGGTTCCGGCTTCGGTGCGGTTCCGCCGCCACCGCAGATCATCTCGATCACCGTCTGACGGCCCAGCCGGCGCGGTCTGTCCGATACGAGCTATTGGGTCGCTGTTCGCTTCGCACCCTCGCCATCGGCGGCTTCCTCCTCTGCTTCGGCGCTGGCCTGGACCGGGGCGAGCATCGACGGATCGAACCCTAGGCACCCCTTGAAGGTCTCGGCGGTTTGATCCGGCGCTTCGGAGCAGGTGTAGAAGGTGTCGCGACACGCGGTGTAGTCGGTCTCGTCACCGGCGAAACGCAGATCCTCACAGAGTTCGAGAAACCGGCGGGCAACCAGGGCAAATGTCTGCGTCTGGTCTTCCATCGTGTCGGTTTCCGGGTTGAGCGGGCGGACCTTGAGGAACTGTGCGATGGCCTGATTGGCCCGATTGAGGGTCAACTCGGCGTCTTGGCGTTCGCCGAGCAGCGTGTAGTAGGTGACGTGAATGCTCTCTCCGAGCATCATCTGGCGGAGCATCGGCGGGATGAAACCCTCTCGGGCATCGCCCCAGATGATGAACTGCACGTCCCGGCCGGCGACCCGGTACAAGGTCGGTTCCGTCCCGAACTCAAGATCCTTCAGCTCTTCCAGGTTCACCGGATCGTTGTCATCGATCCAGTAACTTGGCAGCCGGTCTGTCGTCAGCATCGCCTGGGATGAGCGGGGAAGGGAGAACTGTCCCCAGATCGAATTGTCCTTGCGGCGCATCAAGCGAAAGCGGTAGCCATCGCGCGTCAGGATGCGCGCTTCCAGGATCGGGCGCTTGCTGATCGGGTCCGTCAGGACCTCGACAAACCACTGGATCCGCTGCGCCTGAGCGGGTGCCGCGGCAATCAGGAAAGCGACCAAATGCACGGCAAGGATGACCGCCGTCGTCTTCAGCCTCGTGGCCATTCGCACACTCCGGAGCAGGGACCGGTTGGCGATGATACCCGGCGCCGGCTGGTCGGGCGATGCCAATGCTGATCAAGGCCGGGCTGATCACCTTCGGCGTCTACACCTTGATGGTGGTCGCGCTGTTCGCGTTCCAGCGGCGCATCCTTTTCGTGCCGGACCCTAACCGGGTGCTGCCTTCGCAGATCGGGCTTTCGGAGGCGGAAGTGGTGACGACCCGCACCGCTGACGGGATGGTCCTGGAGGGATGGTGGCTGCCGCCGTCTCCGGGACAGCCGGTCGTGCTCTACCTGCAGGGCAATGGCGGGAGTATTGCGGGGCGCGCCGACAAGGCGCTTCAGCTGCAGGGACGGGGCTACGGCGTGCTGCTGGCGGGTTACCGCGGGTATGGAGGAAACCCCGGTGCGCCGAGCGAAGAAGGCCTGATCTCCGATGGAGCGGCCTGGCTGGACTTGCTGGCGGGGATGGAGATCCCGCAGGAGCGGACAATCCTCTACGGCGAATCTCTCGGGACCGGGGTCGCGGTGGCATTGGCGCAGGACCGGGAACCCGCCGCGGTCGTCCTTGAAGCCCCGTTCGCCTCGGTGCGGTCCCTCGCCGAGCGGCGGTACTGGTTCGTTCCGGTGCGTTGGCTGATCCGGGATCCGTTCGACAGCCTGGCCCGCATTCCTGCCGTTCGCTCGCCAGTCCTGGTGGTTCACGGCAGCGAAGACGGACTGATCCCGCTCGAGGACGGGCGACGGATCTATGAGGCCGCGACGGCCATCAAGGACATGGTGATCATCGAGGGCGGCGGTCACTCCGACCTGATGGATCATGGCGCGCTGGACGCGGTCGACAGCTTCCTGATCGATAATCAAATCTTAACGCAAAACCGATAAATCACTTTAAGATTTGAAAGCGTTCATCCGCTCGCCTATGTCCGGTATGTCTGATAAGGTATCGATATGGCTATTGGTGACAGCATCTCCATCGCTCTCAGCGGACTGAACGCCGCTACGCGGCGCTTTGACAACTCCGCGACAAACGTGGCGAACGTGAACAGCGTTGCTGTTGCGGATGCGGACTCGCCGACGACCGATGCCGACGGCAACGCGCTGTTTCAGACCCGCCGCAGCGCCGACGTCACCGCCGACGGCGGTGGAGTTCGCACGACCCAGCCGCTGGCCAATCCGGTGTCCGTGCAGCAGTTCGATCCGGATGCGCCGGATGCAGATGCCGACGGGCTGGTCAATCGTCCGAATGTCACCTTCGAGCGGGAAGCGGTGGAGCAGATTGCCGCCTCCGCCCAGTTCCAGGCCAATCTTGCGACGATCCGGACCGCCGACGAGCTTCTCGAGTCCACCCTCGACATCCTGAGCTGATCGCCAGCTGACCGCCCTGGGGGCGCTTTAGCTCTGCTGCTTGGCGGCCTTCTGGGCCGCCTTGAAAGGCAGCATGACGCAGTCCCAGCGCGATTTCGCGTCGCGCACCGGCGCGAAACTCGACAATCGACCCCAAGGCAACGCCACGTCCGCGCCCGCCAGATAGTCCGTGACCGCGTCGGCTGTTCGCTGGAGGTCGGCGATCGGATGTCCCACCGCGTTCTGCGCGATCAGGGCGGTGGACGCCTGGCACAGGGCGCATCCCTGGACCTTGGCACCGACAGCGGTGATCCGGTCACCGTCGACAACCAGGTCGATGGTCACACGGTCGCCGCAAACGGGATTGTCGACGCGGGCGGAGACTGTCGCGCCCTCGATACGCGGGACCGCCCGACCCTCACGGGCCAGCGCGAGGATGTCCGCCTGGTAGAGATCGTCGCTCACGTCATGCGCTCGCGCAGCGCCGCCAGCGCCTCGGGCGTGTCGACATCGGCGAGCACGGCGTCGTCCCCGATCTCGAGTTCGACCACCACATCGTCATGATTGCCGATCAGGTGGCGGGCGCCGACATCGCCGGAGACAGCCGCGATCTCCGGGAAGAACCGTCGGGCGAAAAGCACCGGGTTGCCGCGCTTTCCGTTTCTGGTCGGGACCACGATCGCCCGGCCTTCCAGGGGATCGAACGCCGCGATCATACGGTCGACGATCTGCGAGGTGACTCTCGGCATGTCGCCAAGACACACGATGACACCGTCGACATCTGGCGACACAGCGGAGACCCCGACCTGCAGCGATGTCGACAGGCCGGCGGCGAAGTCCGGATTCTCCGCGAAGACAGGGTTTCGGTCGGCGACGGACTGGCGAACGGTGTCGCTTTCATGGCCGAGAACCACGACGACTTCGCTGGCCTGGGAGGACGTCACCGCATCAACCACGTGACGGACCATGGCCGTACCATCGATCTCGGCGAGAAGTTTGTTCTGGGGACCCATGCGACGGGATTGACCGGCGGCCAGGACGACCGCCGCAATTCGGGGCGCGCGGGCGGGCGCCATCTGTTCAGATTCGTCCGGATCGGCGCGCCGACGCCGTGAGCGTGGCATCGGCCTGCCCGGGACATCCTTCAGCAGCCCGCCGGCCCCCATGCGGCCCAGTTCGGTCCGGGTCACCGGCAGGCCTGCGTTCATACGTTGCAGCACCCAGTCAAACCCGTTGACCTTTGGCGACCTCGCGCAGCCGGGCAGGCCGATTACCGGGATGTCGGCCACCCGACCGATCAGCATCAGATTGCCCGGATCAACGGGCATACCGAAGTGGTCGATCACACCACCGGCGCTCTCGATCGCCGCTGGAACCACGTCGCGACGATCCACGACGGCGGACGCCCCGGAAACCAGGATCAGTCCCGCCCCGTGTCTCAGCGTCTCGTCGATGCTCTTGGCGACCTCAGCGACGGTGTGCTCGCACCTCACTTCATGGGTGATTTCGCTGCCCATCGGGTGCAGGCGCGCGCGCGTGACTTCGCGCGTGCTGTCGAGGACGCTTTCCTTGGTGCCGGGCAGGCGGGACTGCACAAGTCCGACAGACATCGTTCGGTAGGGGACAACGTCGACGAACGGCTGGTCGCGTTGTGCGATGCCCTCTGTGAGCAGGACCGCATCAGCCGGGACCGCGAACGAGATGATCTTCAATGTCCCGACCATCTGGCCGACCTCCACCGCCTGGAAGGGCGGCACCAGGGCCAGGGTGATCGCTTCATCCACCAGGTTGAACGCATCCAGCCGCGCCGGGTCGTAGCGGACCACGCCCGCGGTTTCGGCATACAGGTTGGCGCGCCCGGTGAAGACGGCGCTGACCTTCAGGCCGTCGCCGGCAATCCCCGTGGCCAAACGGTTTGCGGCATCGTCTTCGCCAATGTCGTCGTCCTCAAGCCGTGCCGCGACGACCTGTTCGTATCCGGCAGCGCGAAGCGTCTGGATATCCTCGGCGTTCAGAATCCGGCCCTTTTTCAGCGTCCGGGATTCCAGCCGCAACGAGTGTGCAAGCACCGCGCCCAGTGCGGAGTCGAGTGGTGTGTCACCGAAGATCACCGGCGGCGGCCCTTCAATTCCGCTTCAGGCAGCCGCCGCGACCGGCGGGGCCTCGTGCAGGACGGCGGTGAGCTGGGCAAGGATGGACACCGCGATCTCTGCGGGCGAGACGGCCCCGATGGCCAATCCGGCCGGGCCATGGATCCGGCCGAGTGCCTGGTCGTCAAAGCCGAGTTCGCGAAGCCGTTCCAGGCGCTTGGCATGGGTGCGGCGGCTTCCCAGACACGCGATGTAGAAGGCGTCGGACTGCAGCGCCACCTCGAGAGCGGGATCGTCCAGCTTGGGGTCGTGGGTCAGAGTGACGACGGCCGTGCGGGCATCCGGCGCGAGGGCGACCATGGCTTCGTCGGGCCAGTCATCCAGCAGCCGCACGTTGGGAAATCGCTCGGCGGTCGCGAAGCTTCCGCGGGGGTCGACGACGATCACTTCGTAGCCGGCGATCGCAGCCATCGGCACCAACGTCTGGCTGATGTGCACGGCGCCGATGATGATCAGGCGCAGCGGCGGGTTGTGGCAGTCCACGAACCAGCGCACACCGTCGATTTCAGCCACGCCGCTCTTGTTGTCGCGCAGCCGGGTCCGGGCTTCGGCGACGACGCCATCGGGAAGGGTGCCTTCCACGCGGTCCTGGAACACCAGGGCGGGTTCCTGGCCATCCAGCGGGTCGACGAGGGCAACCGGTGTCTTGGTCCGACGGGCTGTCTGCAGAAGCCCGAAGATCTGCTGTTTCATCAGCTCACGCCTCCAAGCGGTCGACCCAGACATGCACGGTGCCACCGCAGGCCAGACCGACATCCCAGGCTTGCTCGTCGCTGACGCCGAACTCCAGCAATCGTGCCGGAGCGCCATCCATGATTTCGAACGCTTCTTTGATCACGGCGCCTTCGATGCAGCCGCCGGACACGGATCCGACCATGGCGCCATCTCCATCGATCACCAGCCGGGAGCCGACCGGCCGGGGCGAACTGCCCCAGGTCTTGACGACGGTCGCGAGGGCGACCTTGCGGCCTTCCGCCGCCCAGGTTTCGGCGGTCCCGAGCACATCGTCGATCGACGCGAAGGGACTTGGGTCCGTCATGGCTGTCCTCCAGAGCTCTGTTGCTTCTCGGCCTCGATCTGGCGCAATGACTCCAGCCAGGCCTCCATCCCCTCGCGTCGCCGCAGGGACGGCCTTTCGATCGCCTCGGCGAGATCCTGCAGGCTGTCCAAGGAGTGCACCGGGCGAAAGTCGTCCACGTGGGGAAGAATGGCACGCACGCCCTGGGATTTGGGCGCGAAACCGTCGAACCGCAACAGTGGATTGAGCCAAATCAGGCGGCGACACGATTTGTGAAGTCGGTCCATTTCGTCGGCCAGGCCGGCACCAACCTCGCGATCGAGCCCGTCGGTGATCAGCAGCACGACGGCGCCCTGGGACAGCACGCGCCGCCCCCAGGACCTGTTGAACTCGTGCAGGCAATGGCCGATCCGGGTTCCGCCCGACCAATCGGTGACGGTCTCGCCCACCTGGGACAGTGCTTCGTCGATATCGCGGTTCCGCAGATACCGCGTGACGTTCGTCAATCGGGTGCCGAAGACGAAAGTGTGCACCCGGTCGCGGTCGCTGGTCACCGCGTGCATGAAGTGCAGCAACATCCGGGAATAGCGGCTCATGGACCCGGAGATGTCGCACAGGGTCACCAGCGGCGGGTGTCGGGTTCGGCGCTTGCGGCGTTGCAGATCGATCTCGTCGCCGCCGGAGCGCATGGTCGCTGCGAGGGTGCGCCGGAGATCGATGCGTCTGCCATGCGGAGCGGGTTTGAACCGCCTGGTCTTCACCTCCATGATCGGCAGGCGCATGGTGCGGATCACCTGCTTCGCCTTGATGACCTCGTCGGTCGACATCTTCTCGAAGTCCATTTCGCGCAGGAGTTCGCGATCCGACCAGGTCATGGTCGCATCGAGTTCGAGTTTCTCCTCCTCGGGCTCTCGTGCCTCTCCGTCGCCGGCGTCCTTGCCCTGCAGGGCCTCGGCGATCCTGCGGCTCATTTCCCGACCCGGTTGCTGCTCCTCCTCCGCGTCGCCGCGAAACTCGGGCAGGACCATCTGGAGCATCCGCTCCAACAGCCTGGGATTGCGCCAGAAGACATGGAATGCCTGGTCGAACAGCTCACGCTGATCTCGCCTGTTCACGAGCACGGCGTGCAGGGTCCAATAGAAGTCCCGGCGGTTCTGGATACCGTTCGCCCGCACGGCGTCGACCGCATCCAGCACTTTGCCCGGGCCGACGGGGAGGCCGGCCGCCCGCAGCGTGCGGGCAAAATGCATGATGTTCTCGATCAGCTTGCCGCCACCGTCGCCATTGGTGTCAGGCAGGGTCAGATCATCCGGCATGGTCGGGCCTCCGGATCAGGCGACAGCGGCCGCGCCGGCGAGCTCCGCCTTGATCTGATTGAGGATGCGCGTTGCCTCGTGGCCTTGGATCTTCGCGATATCGTCCTGGTACTTCAGCAGCACGCCGAGTGAGCTTTCGATCGCCTCCGGGATGAGGGACAGGTGATCCAGCTGCACCAGTGCATGTGCCCAGTCGATGGTCTCGGCGACCCCCGGAACCTTGAAAAGATCGAGCTTCCGGAGTTCGTGCACGAACGCGACCACCTGGCGGGAGAGATCGGCCGGCGCACCCGGGGCCTTGACCTTCAGGATCTCGAGCTCGCGCTGGGCGGAAGGGTAGTCCACCCAGTAGTAGAAGCACCGGCGCTTGAGCGCATCGTGGATCTCGCGGGTCCGGTTGGAGGTGATCACCATGATCGGCGGCACCGGGGCGACCTGCGGGCCCAGCTCCGGGATCGTGACCTGGAAATCGGACAGAACCTCGAGCAGAAAGGCCTCGAACGGCTCATCCGTGCGGTCCAACTCGTCGATCAGCAGAACCGGGGCGCCGGCCTCGTCCGCCTCCAGCGCCTGCAGAATTGGCCGCTTGATCAGAAACCGTTCGTCGAAGATGTCGCGGGTCAACGCGGACCTGTCCGCGTCGCCGGCGGCCTCCGCCAGCCTGATCTCGACCATCTGGCGGGCGTAGTTCCATTCATAGACCGCCGATGAGACGTCCAGTCCCTCGTAGCACTGCAGACGGATCAGCTTGCGGCCGAGGGTCTCGCTCAGGACCTTGGCGATCTCGGTCTTGCCGACACCGGCCTCGCCTTCGAGGAACAAGGGGCGTCCCAGGGACAAGGAAAGGTGCAGCGCGGTCGCGAGGGAACGGTCGGCGACATAACGCCCGGAACTCAACAGTTCCAAGGTGGAGTCAACGGAGGTCGGCGGCGACGAGGCCATGTAAGGTTCCATTGCTGCGGAAGTACGGGCAGTAGAACTGCGATCCATCTAGGGAGATAGCATTTCGCCCCGGTGGCGACCAGTACCCGGCCGCTCAGGCCCAATAGGGCCCGGTCACGGCGGTGATGATCGTGACCCAACCGAGACCGAGGTTGAAGGCGACGATCCGGCGGATCAGGTTGAGGCGCTGTCCGGCGGTTTCAAAATCCTCGGCGTCGACCGCCTTGCGGAACTTGGGCCAGGCGGCAAAGCGCAGGTGCCCATAGGCTGCGAACATGACCAGGCCGATCGCATTCATGATGTGGATATGACTACCGGCACCAGCGAACCCGTCATAGTGAAGGAACAGGATGGCGTAGCCGGTGACGAACAGCGTCACGACACTCAGCGAGACGAACAGGAAGAATCTCTCGAACACCCGACGCCATAGTTTCGGCCGCTCCGATGCCGGCTCGATTCCCGCCATCGAGGGTCGCAGGATGACGTAGGCGAAGAACATGCCGCCAATCCAGTTCGTGGCAGCCACCACGTGCAGGGCGAGAAGAACCGTCATCAACATGGGAAGATCCGTCGGCAGGTCACGGGCCGCGCACATGGGCGCCTTGGTGGCGATATAGACGCTCGGGCGCGGTTCGCAAGCAGTCCGTTTGATCCGGTCTGAACGGCGCAGGGAACCGGGACAGGTCTGGCAGCCTACGTGCCGGTTGAACTCGACCCCGAACGGCTGGAAAATGCCGCGCGGCTATTGCCGCGGCGCGTTGAAACAACACGGACTCATCCATGCGTCCCAGTGCTGGTAGCTTCCCCTACACGGACCACAACGGGACGGTCTGGCTGGCTTTCCAGGACTTTGGTAGCAAGCCGCGGGACCGGACAGTGGTTTGCGTCCATGGTCTTACCCGGAACGGCAGGGACTTCGATCGTCTGGCCATCGCCATGAGCCGGGACTATCGGGTCATTGAGGTCGATGTCATCGGGCGCGGTCGTTCTGGATGGCTGGCCGACAAGTCCGAGTACACCTATCAGACCTACCTGAAGCACATCGATGCCCTGCTCGACTACAGGGGGCTCGAGCAGGTTGATTGGATCGGCACCTCCATGGGCGGCCTGATCGGCATGATGCTGGCGGCGCGGGAAGAGTCACCTATCCGCAGGTTGATCCTGAACGATGTCGGGCCGGTGATTCCGGGCGCCGCGCTACAGCGGATTGGCCGGAACGTCGGCACGGATCCGAGGTTTTCCAATCTCCAGGAGGCGGCGGCCTATTTCCGCGAGGTGTATGCCGATTTCGGGATCCCCGATGATCTCGGCTGGTCGGATCTGACGCTGCATTCGACCAACCGCCAGGAGGACGGCAGCTACGCCCTGCATTACGACCCTGCGATTGGGGATCCGTTCAGCGAGGAGATGGCCGACGTCAAACTCTGGGACGTATGGGATGCCGTGCGATGTCCGACGTTGGTGCTCAGAGGGGCGGAGTCCGATGTGCTGACACGCGAAACCGCCGAGCGCATGACAAAGTCAGGTCCCAAGGCTGAACTGGTTGAGTTCGAAAGCTGCGGGCATGCCCCGTCGTTGCTTGTCCCCGAGCAGATCTCGGTGGTGCACGAATGGCTCAAGTCGTTTGACGAAGAGGAAGAAGAGCAAGACGTGGAAGATGGCGGTTAGCGGGCCACCGGCCCGCTTCCGGCCGCGGTTTCCCTGGCTCGGCGCCGACCTTCAGACCCTCCGCGACTTCTTTGACCAGCCGTCGGAAGGCGTGCCGTCACAGCGTTGCGAACGCCTTGAGTTCTTGATGCCCGACGGCAGCGGCGACAGGCTCCTTGGTGATCTGGACACGCCGCTCCATCCGGTGGCCAACCGACCATTGGCCATTCTGATTCACGGTCTGACCGGTTGCTCCGACAGTTTCTACATGCGCCGCGCCGCGCGGACCCTTCTGATGGCCGGATTTCCGACTCTGCGCCTGAACCTGCGCGGCGCCGGTCTCAGCCGCGACATCTGCCGGTTTCAGTACCATTCCGGCCGCAGCGAGGATCTGCGCACCGTGATTGGGCAACTCGATGCCGCCAACGGCATTGTCCTGGTGGGATGGTCGCTGGGTGCGAATATGCTGCTGAAGTGCCTCGCGGAGGTCGGTGCCCAGGAAACGGTTCTGGGGGCCGTGGCCGTTTCGACTCCCCTCGACCTGGCTGCCACCGCCAGGCGGTTCCAGGCACCGCGCAACGCGCTCTATCACCGCTGGATGCTCAATCGAATGAAGCTTGAGGCCCTGGCCGCCGGGGTCGAGATGGACGGATCCACGCGCGAGCGACTGGCGCGGGTTCAGAGCGTGATCGAGTTCGACGACGTCTTCACCGCCCCGATGAATGGGTTTGCTGGAGCGGACGATTACTACCAGCGGTGTTCGGCGCGACGGTTTCTCTCTGGCGTGGCGGTGCCGACTCTGGTGATCCACGCCTTGGACGATCCATGGATCCCCGCGTGGATCTACCGACAGGTTGAATGGGCAGATCTGCCGACGTTCAAGGTCCTGTTGCCGTCAGCCGGAGGACATGTTGGCTTCCATGCCGCAGAAGGTGTCTGGTCAGACGCACAGGCCGTCGCGTTCCTGAGCGCGCTTTCCGACGGCCGCCAGCCGGTCCGTTCCGGAACTGCCGGCTAGCTCAGGCGGCGGGCGGCCTCGAGGGCGAAATACGTCAGGATGCCGTCGGCGCCGGCGCGCTTGAAACCGAGAAGGCTCTCCATCATCGCGCGTTCACCGTCAATCCAGTCGCGCTCGGCCGCCGCCTTGATCATCGAGTATTCGCCCGACACCTGGTAGGCGTAGGTCGGCATGCCAAAAGCGTCCTTAACCCGGCGTACCACGTCGAGGTAGGGCATGCCTGGCTTGACCATGACCATGTCGGCTCCTTCGGCGATGTCGAGCGCGACTTCCCGCAGGGCCTCGTCCGAGTTCGCCGGATCCATCTGATAGGTCGATTTCGACGCCGAGCCGAGGGTCGATGCGGAACCGACCGCAGCCCGGAAAGGCGCGTAGAACCCCGAGGCATACTTGGCGGCGTATGACATGATCTGGACCCGTTCGAAGCCGGCATTGTCCAGGGCTTCCCGGATCCGGCCGACCCGCCCGTCCATCATGTCGGATGGCGATATGACGTCGCAGCCAGCACGGGCCTGGAGCAGCGACTGCTCGACCAGCACGTCGACGGTTTCATCGTTGAGAATCTCTGAGCCGACCAGCAACCCGTCATGCCCGTGGCAGGTGAACGGGTCGAGAGCGGCATCACACATCACGCCGAGCCCCGGAACAGCCGCCTTGACCGCCTCGACCGCCCGGCAGACGACGTTGTTGTCGGCAAGGGCATAGGAGCCCTGCGGATCCTTGAGGTCGCCGTCGACATAGGGAAAAACGCCGATCAACGGAATGCCGAGATCGGCCGCGCTGCGCGCGGCCTCCGCCAGGGCCGGGACTGAGTAACGGACGACGCCCGGCATGGACTCGACCGGAACATGCGCGTCGTCGCCGGCATGCACGAAGACCGGCCAGATCAGGTCATCAACGGACACGTGGTTCTCGGCCACGAGGCGACGCGACCACTCGGCTTGTCTCGGCCGCCGCATGCGGATGGTCGGATAACCGGTTGACGGTGCCGGGAGGCTCTTCGGGCGGCCGTTGAACGGCATCTTGCTGTTCTCCGTGTACACTTCTCGTCGCAGTCTACGTCAGGGTCAGCCCGATGCAATCACCGGTCCGGTTGACGTAGCGGAACCGTTGACTCCTGGCGGGCGCATTTCGATGATCCGCCGCGATGGGGCAGCAGGGCACAATGGACAGGCCCACTGGAGGTGGCCATGGATTTCAGTCTGAGCGATGAACAAACCGCTATTCGCGAGATGGCCGGCGCCTTCGCGGCCGATCGACTGGCTCCGCACGCGTCCGATTGGGACGAACGCGGCCACTTCCCGACCGACGTTCTGAAAGAGGCGGCCGAACTGGGGCTGGCCGGCATCTATGTTCGCGACGACGTTGGCGGGTCCGGCCTTGGGCGGATGGAAGCCGCGCTGGTGTTCGAGGAACTGTCCGCCGGCTGCGTTTCGACCGCCGCGTTCTTGTCCATCCACAACATGGTCTCCTGGATGGTTGACCGGTTCGGGGGCGAGGAACTGCGTCAGCGGATGCTGCCGAAGCTGGCCACAATGGACCTCATGGCCAGTTACTGCCTGACGGAGCCGGGGGCCGGATCCGACGCAGCGGCGCTGAAGACCCGTGCCGAGAAGGTCGGCAACTCGCACTATGTGCTCAATGGCGGGAAAGCCTTCATCTCGGGCGCCGGTGTCAGCGATGTCTATGCGGTGATGTGCCGGACCGGCGCGGAAGGTGCCGGCGGCATCTCCTGCCTGTTGGTCGAGAAGGACACACCGGGCCTCTCCTTCGGCAAGAACGAGCGCAAACTCGGCTGGAACAGCCAGCCGACGGCGATGGTCAACTTCGAGGACTGTAAGGTCCCGGCCGAGAACCTGGTTGGCAATGAGGGGGATGGTTTCAAGATCGCCATGCAGGGTCTGGACGGCGGCCGCATCAATATCGCCGCCTGTTCCCTCGGCGGCGCGCGCACCGCGCTGGAGACGTCTCTCGACTACGTGCGCCAGCGCAAGGCCTTCGGAAAACCGATCTCCGATTTTCAGGCGACCCAGTTCCGCTTGGCGGATATGGCGACGGATCTGGATGCCGCCCGGCTGATGACCTTGCGGGCAGCGGCGAGCCTCGATCGCAAGACGCCCGAGGCGGCGCAGCACGCGGCCATGGCCAAGCGTTTGGCGACCGATCTCTGCTATCGGATTGTCGACGACGCCCTTCAGCTTCATGGCGGCTACGGGTATCTCAAGGACTACCCGGTCGAGCGTCTGCTGCGGGATCTTCGGGTCCACCGGATCCTGGAAGGCACCAACGAGATCATGCGCATCATCATTGCGCGCAAGCTGCTGGCGGCTTGAGCCGCCCAACCGGGGGGAATGTGTTGTCCGACGAGATCCGTTTCGTCGTCGAGGGTGGCCTCGCGACGATCGAACTGACGCGCCCGAAGGCGCTGAACGCGCTGACGCTGGACATGATCCGAGCGATGACGCCCGCACTCGACGCCTGGGAAGACGATGACGCGATCGCCGCGGTCGTCATCAAAGGGGAGGGCGAACGGGCGTTCTGCGCCGGGGGCGACGTTCGGGCGGTGTACCGTTCCATCGTCGACAACCCCGATGGCCGTGGCCCGTCCGAGCTGTCACGAACCTTCTTCTTCGAAGAGTATCGGCTCAACCATCAGATCCATGCTTTCTCCAAACCCTACATCGCTCTACTCGACGGTGTGACGATGGGGGGCGGGGTCGGGCTGTCGATCCACGGCTCCCATCGGATCGCGACGGAACGGCTGCTGTTCGCGATGCCGGAGACGGGCATCGGGCTGTTTCCGGACGTCGGTGGCGGATGGTTCCTTCCAAGACTACCCGGCGAGCTCGGTACCTACCTGGCGTTGACCGGCGCGCGGCTGGATGCGGGCAGCGCGCTTGGCCTTGGTCTGGCAACCCATTTCGTGCCTTCCGGCCGGCTGGAAGCGCTGGAAGCGGCCCTGGCCGCCACTTTGGCGGGCAGGTCGGAGGGACGGTCTGGCGTCAACGATGTCCTCGACCGGTTCGCCGAACCGGCCGGGCCGGATGCCCTGGAGCCCCATCGCGATCTCATAGACCGCTGTTTCGCCGCAGACGACGTTGAGCAGATCCTCGACAGCCTTGTCGCTGACGGGTCGTCATTCGCGCTGAAGGCCCGAGACGAACTGCTTTCGAAGTCGCCGACCAGTCTGAAGATCTCGCTGGCGCAGCTGCGGCGCGGCCGGAACGCGTCGAACCTGGCCGACGTGTTGGTGATGGAATACCGCATGGCACAGGCCTGCATGGCCGAGCATGACTATTTCGAGGGGATTCGGGCCCTCCTGGTCGACAAGGACCACGCGCCTGTCTGGAGACCGGCCGACCTGGCGTCTGTCGACGAGACAATTATCGCTCGGCATTTCGAGGCTCCGGCCCACGGCGACTTCGCGTTGACTTGACCGGCCCCGCGGCGCGGCGGAGCATGATCTCCGCGGAGCAAACGGACGGAACAAAGAGGACTGGGTAATGGCCAGCATCGCATTCATTGGCCTCGGCAACATGGGATTGCCGATGGCGCAGAACCTGATCAAGGCGGGCCACCAGGTCCGGGGCTTCGATCTGGCCGACGCGCAAGTGGCGGCTCTGGTTGCGGCGGGTGGAGAGGCGGCGGCAACCGCAGCGGCCAGCGTTGAAGGGGCGGAACTGGTCGTCACCATGCTGCCCACCGGTGAACACGTCCGGGCGGTCTATGCCGAGTCCATCATCGGCCGGGTGCCGGCCGGAACGCTTCTCATCGACTGCTCAACGATTGATGTCGCGTCGGCCCGCCAGGTTGCCGGCGACGCGGCGGCGGCGGGTCTGGCGATGATCGACGCTCCGGTATCGGGGGGCACAGCCGGGGCCGAGGGCGGAACTCTGACCTTCATGGTGGGGGGAGACCCGGAGGACTTCGAGCGGGCCAAGCCGTTTCTGGAAGCGATGGGCAAGACCATCGTCCTCGCCGGTGGTAGCGGAAACGGCCAGGCTGCCAAGATCTGCAACAACATGATGCTGGCGATCAATATGATCGGTCAGTGTGAGAGCTTCGCCATGGCGGAGAAGCTGGGACTCGATACCGCAAAGCTCTTTGAGATCAGTTCAAAATCATCCGGACAGAGCTGGGCGATGACCACCTATTGTCCGATTCCCGGACTAGTGGAATCCGCGGCGTCCAATCGGGACTTCAAGCCGGGGTTCTCTGCGGCGATGATGCTGAAGGACCTGGGGTTGGCACAGGATGCCGCGAAGCAGACGACAGCCAGCACCCCGTTGGGGCAGCAGGCCTTGAACCAGTTCACGCAATTCGTCGAACAGGGGAATGGCGACGTCGACTTCTCGGGAATTGTGCGAATGATTCGTGGTTAATGAGGCTTCAAGAACGATCGAAACGAGTTGCGCCACCAATTTCGATGGTCTAGACCGTTGACCGGGCTCGCGATTTACGCGGAAATGTTTGCTAGTGCCGATATCCGGCGGGTAGTGGAATGTCTATGACGGAAGCAGTGACGGATCTGCGCCGAGAATACTTGGAGGCGATCAAACTAATCGAACGTCTCCACCGACAATTTCTCGAAGTGGTGAAGACAGAGCTGGATCGTATTGGCGTTGAAGACATCAACAACATCCAGGCATTGATCCTCTTCAATATCAGCGATGAGGAACTGACGGTCGGCGAACTGACCAACCGGGGCTATTACCTGGGCTCGAACGTTTCCTACAACGTCCGAAAGATGGTCGAGAACGGATATCTCGTTCAGGAAAGGTCTACCCACGATCGCCGCTCGATTCGGGTTCGCCTGTCGGACAAGGGCCTCGACCTGTGCAAGGAAATCGACGCCATGTTCGAGCGTCATGCGTCGGCCCTTCCGGACGTGCCGGTCATTTCCGGTGACCTGCACAAGACAAGTACGTCCTACCGCGATCTCGAGCGGTTCTGGATCTCATTGCTGAACTTCGGCCTGCGCGGCGTCTGACGCACCCGCCAGAAAACCGATCGCCAGTCTCGATCGCCAGTCTCGATCGCCAGTCTCGGGCGTCGCCGGTTTCCGTAACCCTGCGGAACCAGCGCGGCGCGGCGCGACAAAGTGATTCCGCCCTGCTGCAACACCCTCTAGAGTGCGCGCCGCGTCGCCGACGACAGGGGCGGCCGACGACACAACGAATTGAGGATTCGAGGGTCAGATGCGCTTGTCCCGCTATTTTCTGCCGACCATGAAGGACACGCCGCGCGACGCGGAGATCGTGTCGCATCGTCTGATGCTGCGCGCCGGCATGATGCAGCAGGCCAGCGCCGGCATCTATTCCTGGCTGCCGCTCGGATACAACGTGATGAGGCGGATCGAGCAGATCGTCCGCGAAGAGCAGAACGCCTCTGGTTGGAACGAGATGCTGATGCCGACGATTCAGTCGGCGGATCTCTGGCAGGAGAGCGGGCGCTACGAGGATTACGGCCGGGAGATGCTGCGCATCTCCGATCGCCATGACCGCGAGATGCTCTATGGCCCGACCAATGAAGAGCTGATCACCGACATCTTCCGAACCCATGTCCGCAGCTACCGGGAACTGCCCGGCCGGCTCTACCACATCCAATGGAAGTTCCGCGATGAGGTGCGGCCCCGGTTCGGCGTTATGCGGGGCCGGGAGTTCCTGATGAAGGATGCGTACTCCTTCGACCTCGACTTCGACTCAGCGCGCAAGGCTTACAATCGGCAGTTCGTGGCGTATCTGCGCACCTTCGACCGCCTCGGGCTGAAGGCGATCCCCATGGCAGCGGACAGCGGTCCGATCGGCGGCGACCTCAGCCACGAGTTCATCATTCTGGCGGAGACCGGCGAGAGCGAGGTCTTCTGCCACAAGGACTGGCTGAGCGTTGAAGGGGTGCCTGCTGATGTCGACTACGACGACGATCTGCAGCCGCTGATCGATGCCAGTCTGGCGCGCTACGCGGCGACGGACGAGAAGCATGACCCCGCCGCCTGTCCGATTGCCGCCGAAGACCTCGTCCACACCCGCGGTATTGAAGTCGGCCACATCTTCTATTTCGGAACCAAGTACTCCGAACCCCTTGGGGCCCGTGTTGCGGGGCCCGATGGCAAGGAGGTGCCGGTTCACATGGGGTCCTATGGGGTCGGGGTTTCCCGCCTTGTCGGGGCGATCATCGAGGCGAGCCATGATGAACACGGCATCGTGTGGCCCGAGCCGGTCGCACCCTTCCGGATCGGCCTGGTCAACCTCAAGCCGGGGGACGCAGCCTGTGATGCGGCGGCCGAGAGCCTTTATAGAACGTTCCAGAACGCCGGCATCGACGTCTTGATGGACGACACCGGGGAACGTCCGGGAGCCAAGCTGGCGACCATGGATCTCATCGGTCTGCCCTGGCAGTTGATTGTCGGGCCGCGGGGCGTCGCCTCCGGAGTGGTCGAGGTCAAGAACCGGAAGACCGGGGCCCGCGAGGAACTGACGCCCGAGGCAGCGGCGAACATGCTGACTGCCTAGGCTGGCGCAAGCCGAGACCTGATGAACCTCGGACGGAGGCGACGGGCGTGATCTTCGGTGCTTTCGAGAGACTGATGGCCATGCGGTACCTGAGGGCGCGCCGTCAGGAGGGGTTTATCTCCGTCATCGCGGGGTTCTCGCTGCTCGGCATCGGCCTCGGTGTCGCGACCCTGATCATCGTCATGAGTGTCATGAACGGGTTTCGGGCCGAACTGATCGGCCGGATTCTCGGGCTCAACGGTCATGCCGCTGTCTATGCGCTCGACGGGCGTATCGAGAACTTCGATGTGGTCGCGGTCCAGGCCGCCTCGGTGCCGGGCGTGTTCAGTGTGACCCCTCAGGTTGAAGGGCAGGCCATGCTGACGGCGAACGGCGTCGCATCAGGTGGTGTCGTGCGGGGCATGCGCCCAAGCGATCTCAAGGCGAAGTCGCTCATCGCTGATGGTATCGCGGCCGGAACGCTTGATGCCTTCGCCGGTCGGAACAGCATCGTCGTGGGGACCCGCCTGGCGCGCCGTCTCGGCGTGCGGATCGGCGATCAGGTCACCCTGATCTCACCGACCTCCGCCGTGACGGTTGTCGGAAGCCTGCCCCGGATGAAGGCCTATGAGGTCGTCGCGCTGTTCGAGATCGGCATGTTCGAGTACGACAACAGCTTCGTCTATATGCCTCTCGAAGCGGCGCAGGTGTTCTTTCAGACCGGTCCGACGGTCAATGCACTCGAGATCTTCACAACCGATCCGGACAGTTTGAGGGCGGTGCGGCTGGCGATGCTCGAGCAGCTCCCGCCGGAACTGCGTTTTCGCGACTGGCAGCAGCAGAACTCCAGCTTCTTCAACGCCCTTCAGGTGGAACGCAATGTGATGTTCCTGATCCTGACCCTGATCATCCTGGTGGCCGCCTTCAACATCATCAGTTCCCTGATCATGCTGGTGAAGGACAAGGGCCGGGACATCGCCGTGCTGCGGACGATGGGGGCGACCAGGGGCATGGTGACCCGGATCTTCTTCATGACCGGGGCCAGCATCGGGGTTCTCGGAACCACGGCCGGGGCGATCCTGGGCCTGGTGTTTGTGTTGAACATCGAGGCGATTCAGTCCTGGGTCGAGACCGCCCTCGGGACGTCGGTGTTCCCACCCGAGGTGTACTTCCTCACCGTTGTTCCGGCGAAACTCGATCCGACAGAGGTGTCCGCGGTTGTTGCGATGGCCCTGATTCTCAGTTTCGCGGCAACCATTTACCCGGCCTGGCGGGCCGCGCGGATCGATCCGGTCGAGGCTCTGCGCTATGAGTAGCGGCCCGGCGCTATCGCTCGAGGGGGTGACGCGTGTCTTCGGGTCGCCGGACCAGCCGCTGCACGTGCTGCGCGGCGCCGACCTGTCGGTTGCGGGGGGAGAAATCATTGCGCTCGTCGGCCCTTCGGGCGCCGGCAAGTCCACCCTGCTACACATCGCCGGGCTTCTGGAGCGCCCGACCTCGGGTCGGGTGGTGGTTGGCGGAGCGGACTGCTCGGTGCTGGGGGAGGGCGAGCGGACCCGTCTGCGGCGGGAGTCGATCGGGTTTGTGTACCAGTTCCACCATCTGCTGCCGGAGTTCTCGGCGCGGGAGAACGTGATCATCCCGCAGATGATCGCCGGTCTGTCCCGACGTGAAGCGGGAGTGCGGGCCGATCAACTTCTGCAGATGGTCGGTCTCAGCGACCGGGCGTCCCATCGCCCTGCACGGCTGTCGGGTGGCGAGCAGCAACGGGTCGCCATCGTGCGAGCGATCGCCAATGTTCCGAATGTGTTGCTGGCCGACGAGCCGACAGGCAACCTGGATCCCGAGACGGCCGCGGACGTGTTCGCGCAGCTCACCCGGATCGTTCGGGCGACTGGCCTTGCCGCGCTGATCGCAACCCACAACCTGGACCTCGCACGGTCGATGGACCGCACGGTTCAGCTGCGAGACGGGCGATTGGTCGAGATCGGGTGACGGCGGACGTCAGGCGGCGTCCTGCATCCCGCTGGCGCGCTTTATCTTGGCGAAGTCGAAGTTGACGGCCGAGATATCGGCGCCGGAGAAGTCGACCCCGTCGAGGACCGTTCCGGTCAGGTTGACGCCCTCGAGATTGGCACCGCGGAAGCGGGCCGGAAGATCACGATCGGATTTCTTGCCTTCCGGCGAGATGATCTCCGCTGCTTCGATCCGCGAACTGATGAATGACGCTTTGATCAGCTGTGCGCCGGAGAAATTCGTGCCGCCGGCTCGGGCGAAGGAGAAGTCCACCTCTTCCAGATTGGCACCTTGAAACGAGGTCAGGAAGAGTTCCGCCTTCACGAACGCTGAGCCCTGCAGGTTCGCGTTGTCGAAAGTGACCCCGCGCACGTCGCAGCTCGAGAAGTCGAGGTTGGTCAGGTCCGTGCCCTTGAACGACGCGCGCGCGCCCTGGGCGCCGTTGCTGGCGATCCAGCGGCTGTGCTCCCTGAGGATCTCCTCGATCCATTCCGGCAATGCGTTCTGGGTGTCCCGGTGGATGGCGCCGGTCAGGTTGGCGGTTTCGACATTGGCTTTGGACAGATCGACGTTGCGCAGATTGGCGTCGGTCAGATTTGCCCGGCTCAAATTGGCGCCGTCGAGGTTGGTGCCCGTCAGATTGGCGTTTTTCAGATTGCAGCCGGTGAGGTCGGCGCCCGCGAGATTGGCCCCCGCCAGGTTGACGGCGTGCAGCATGACGTCGCAGAACATCGCGCCCTGGGCGCTGGAAACGGACATGTTCGCCGAGCTCAGGTCGGATCCGGAGAAGTCAGCCCCGTCGAGCGTGGCATCGGAGAAGTTCGCTTCTCTGACTTCTGAGCGATCCCATTCCACGATGTGGCCGGGACGGAGGTCGGCGTTGTGCATCTTCGAACCGGCGAGATTGGCCAGTGTGAAGTTGGCGCCCCTGATGTCGGCTTTCGACAGGTCGCTTTCCCGCAGATCCGCCATGGAGAAGTCGCAGGCGAAGAGATCGGCGTTCGTCAGGTTGACGCCCCGCAGGAAACCCTTGGAGAACGAGGACCCGGAAAATGTCGCCTGATGGAGGTTGAGATCGTCGAAGGTCCGACCGTCGAATTTCTCGCCCTTCAGCATGAGCCGACGGCCACCCTGGTTCCCTGTCAGGTAGTTCTCATGCGCCTTGACCGCCTTCGTCAGTTCGAAGGGTAGGTCAGGCTGGCGTCTGGGAGCGAGTGCGGGCATCGGCGTACGGTTTATCTGGATCCAGACCCGACAGTGCACCGAGTCGCCTTAAGAGAGCGTTAAAGACCACGTTGTCAGGGGGCAGGCCGGGATCGGCCGGTCGCCGCGGTCGATCCGATAACCCTTTGGCAATAGGGGATTTATCGCTCATGTTCTCAGGCCGCATCGGCGACGATGACCATCGGGGCGGGGTGTGGAATCATGAACGCCCTTTGTCGGAGACCTCCATGTCGCATGCTGATTTCGTCCACCTTCGGGTTCGCTCCGCGTATTCGCTGGCGGAAGGGGCGATCGCGCCGAAGCGGTTGGTTGAGCTGGCCCGGGACCAACGGATGCCCGCGGTCGGTATTGCCGATGGCGGCAATATGTTCGGCGCTCTGGAGTTTGCTGTTTCGGCAGCGGAGAAGGGCATTCAACCGATAATCGGTGTCCAGCTGAACGTGCGGCGACCGGTAGACCCCGAGTCACGCAGTTTGCGAGTCGTTGGCGGGCGGGACGTGGTGCCGGACGTCCTGCCTTTGCTGGCCCAGGACGAGCTTGGGTACCGCAACCTGATGAGCCTGGTCAGCGAGGCTTTCCTGGACGGAACGGGTGAGGAACCACCACAGCTTTCGCTCGAGGCACTCGACGGCCGCACCGATGGATTGATTGCGTTGACCGGCGGAGTCGGCGGCGCCGTTGGTCGGTTGCTGCTCGACGGGCGTGCCTCCGAGGCGGAAGCGATGCTGCTGAAACTGAACCGGATGTTCCCGGACAGGCTCTACATGGAGCTGCAGCGTCACTTCCTGGAAGACGAGAACCGGATCGAGGGCGCACTGATCGATCTGGCCGTTGCCCACGATATCCCATTGATTGCGACCAACGATGTTTTCTTCGACGACGAGAGCATGTACGAGGCGCATGACGTCCTGCTTTGCATCGCCCAGGGGACAACCGTCGGGAATCCGAAGCGGCGGCGGGTGACACCGCATCATCGCTTCAAGTCGGCCGAGGAGATGCGGGAGCTCTTCGCCGACATTCCGGAAGCGGCCGACAACACGCTGGTGGTTGCCAGGCGTTGCTCAGTCATGCCGGAGAAACTCGCCCCGATCCTGCCGCGCTTTGAAACCGCGGCCGGTCGTTGCGAAGCCGAAGAGCTGCGCGCCCAGGCTGGCGAGGGCCTGACAGCGCGTCTCGAGGCCCATCTGTTCACGGCCGATATGGACCAGGCGGCCCGGACCGAGGCGGCCCGACCCTATGAGGAACGGCTTGAACTCGAACTCGGCATCATCGAGCAGATGGGCTTTCCGGGGTACTTCCTGATCGTCTCGGACTTCATCAAATGGGCCAAGGCGCGGGGCATTCCCGTCGGACCGGGGCGCGGATCGGGGGCCGGGTCGCTGGTCGCCTATTCGCTGTTGATCACGGACCTGGATCCTCTGCGATGGGGGCTGCTGTTCGAGCGCTTTCTCAATCCGGAACGCGTGTCGATGCCGGACTTCGATATCGACTTCTGCCAGGACCGCCGGGACGAGGTGATCCGCTACGTCCAGGAGACCTACGGTCGTGATCGGGTCGCTCAGATCATTACCTTTGGAAAACTCCAGGCCCGTGCGGCCTTGCGGGATGTCGGCCGGGTGCTGGAGATGCCCTACGGGCAGGTCGACCGGATCTGCAAGCTGGTGCCGAACAATCCGGCGAATCCCGTGACACTGGCTCAGGCGCTCGAGACCGAAGACGACCTGCGTCAGCAGCGTGACAGCGACGAGAACGTTGCCGGCCTGATCCGCACGGCGCTGCGGCTGGAGGGACTGTTTCGCAACTCATCGACCCATGCGGCCGGCGTGGTGATCGGGGACCGGCCGCTGTCGGAACTGGTGCCGCTGTATCGCGACCCGCGCTCGGACATGCCGGTCACCCAGTTCAACATGAAATGGGTGGAACAGGCCGGCCTTGTGAAGTTCGACTTCCTTGGCCTGAAGACGCTGACGGTCCTGCAGCGGGCCGTCGACCTGCTGGCGGAGCGCGACATCCATGTCTATCTGGCGCAGGTGCCGCTCGATGACCCGGCGACCTACGTGATGCTGGCGCGCGGCGACAGCACCGGGGTGTTTCAGCTGGAAAGTTCCGGCATGCGGGATGTCCTGCGGCGGCTGCGTCCTGACCGCTTCGAGGACATTATCGCTCTGGTGGCGCTGTACCGGCCTGGACCGATGGCGAAAATACCGAAGTACATCGCCTGCAAGCATGGCGAAGAAGAGCCCGACTACATGCATCCGGTCCTTGAGCCGATCCTCAAGGAAACCTTCGGGATCATGATCTATCAGGAGCAGGTGCAGCAGGCCGCCCAGCGACTGGCGGGTTATACCCTTGGCGGAGCAGATCTGCTCCGCCGCGCGATGGGCAAGAAGATCAAGGCCGAGATGGACGCCCAGCGCCAGCGTTTCGTTTCGGGAGCCGTGGACAACGACGTTGTCGAAAGCCAGGCCAGCGCCATCTTTGATCAGATATCCGCGTTCGCCGGTTATGGGTTCAACAAGAGCCACGCCGCCGCTTACGCGCTGGTCTCGTATCACACGGCCTATCTGAAGGCGAACTACCCGGTCGAGTTCATGGCCGCGTCGATGACGCACGACATGGCCAATACCGACAAGCTGAATGTCTTCCGTCAGGAACTTCAGAAGCTTGGCATCGGCCTACTGCCACCGGACGTCAACCGGTCCCGCAAGGATTTCGCCGTCGAACGGGTCGACGATGAGACGTTCGCCATCCGGTACGCGCTGGCGGCCGTCAAGAACGTCGGCGGTGCGGCGATGGACGCCTTGGTCCAGGCGCGTGATCAGGACGGCCGCTACCGCAGCCTCTCCGACTTCGCCGATCGCATCGACCCCCAGCATGTGAACAAGCGTTTGCTCGAGAACCTTGTACGGGCGGGCGCGTTCGACTCGCTGCATGCCAACCGCGCCGAACTGTTCGAGAACCTCGAGACCGTCCTGCGGCACGCCAGCGCGGCCGCCAGCGAACGCCAGTCGAACCAGGTCAGCCTGTTCGCCGCCGACATCGAGGCCGGTTCGGGGCCTGACATCCGGCTGCGGAATCGGCCGGAATGGCCGCAGATGGAGAAGCTCAAGGAAGAGTTCGATGCCCTGGGCTTTTACCTCTCCGCCCATCCGCTCGACGCCTATCGTGAGAGCCTGGCCCGGCTCCGGGTCGTTTCCTCCGCCGATGCCCTGAGCGAAACCCGGATCAAGGGAGGGTCGACCCGCCTGACGCTCGCCGGGATCGTTGTCGGCCGGCAGATCCGGACATCGAAGTCCGGTAATCGGTTCGCCTTTGTCCAGTTGACCGACCGGACCGGGGTTTTCGAGGTCACCGTGTTCTCGGAAGTCCTGGCGGTGGCAAGAGACCTGCTGGACACCGGCGACCCGATGCTGGTCAAGGCAGACGCGCGGATCGAAGACGAGAACCTGCGGTTGCTCGCCTCATCGATCGAACCCTTGGACAGCGCGGTCGAGCGGACGGTATCCGGTCTTGAGGTGTTCCTGCATGATGTGAGCGCCCTGGAGCCTCTGAAGTCCCTGATCACGAAGGAGGCCAGTGGGCGTGGACGCATCCGGCTGATCGTGCCGACGAGCCAGGGCGAGGTCCAGATTGCTCTGCCGGATGCCTATCAGGTTTCGAGCCGGTTTAGGGGCGCGGTGAAGGCGCTTCCCGGGATAGACTTCGTCCGGGATCTGTGAGGCCGCCATGAAACGCATCGCCGTCCTTGGCTTCGCTCTCGAGAGCAACGCATTCGCGCCACCCTGCGGTCGCTGGGACTTTGAGCAGCGCGGATACTACACCGGCGCCGAGATCACCCGTCTGGCGCGCGCCGGGAACTCGCCTTTGTACAACGGCATCTGCGGGTTCTACGCCACGATGGACACCCTGGTGGGACGCAGCGCCTGGACGCCCGTTCCGATCGTGCACGCGTCGTCGCAGCCGGCCGGGCCGGTCGAGAAAGGGTTCTTCGAAGAGCTGCTGGGCGAGTTGGAAGCGGGACTGGCCGCCCAGGGGCCGGTCGACGGCGTCTACATCGCCGAGCATGGCGGGGCGACCGCGACGCACACGCACGATCCCGATGGCATGGTCTTCGAACTGGTGCGGCGATGTGTGGGGCCGGATGTGCCGATCGTGGCCACCCTGGACCTGCACGCCAACGTCTCGGATCTGATGATGGACAGCGTCGACGTGATGGTCGGCTATCGCGAGAACCCGCATGTCGACATCTTCGAGCGAGGCGCGGAAGCCGCGCGGCTGTTGGATGAGCTGATGACATCCGGGGTCCGGGCTACGTTCCATCGGATCCGCCTTCCGCTGGTGGCGCCGTCGGTGACCCAGCTGACGGCACCCGGGCACCCCTATGGCGATCTGATCCGCTATGGCCAAGGTAAGGTCGACGCAAGGGTCATGAACGTGACCGTTCTGTCCGGATTCGCGTTCGCCGACACGCCCAAGAACGGCATGACGGTGATCGTGACGACCCGCGACGACCCGGACCTGGCCAAGGCGCTTGCACTCGATATCGCCCGCACGGGCTGGCAGGATCGCCAGCGTTATCGCCCGAACATGACACGGTTGCCGGAAGCGGTCGGGCGGGCGCGGGTCGCCGGCGAGGATGCCGTCCAGCCCTCGCTGCTGTTTGCCGATCCGGCCGACAATCCTGGTGGGGGCGGTCGTGGCAACACGACGTACATCCTCAAGGCGTTTCTTGAGGCGGGTATCCACGGCGCCGTCTTTGCCGTGTTCTATGATCCGGCGCTGGTCCGCCAGGCCCAGACGGCAGGCGAGGGCGGGGTGTTCCGTGCCCGTATGAACACCGAAGACACCACGCTGTACTCAGAGCCCCTGGAATGGGAGGCCCGGGTTGTCCGCCTCCACAACGGCCGGTTCGTCGGCCGCCATGGCATGGTTGACGGCAAGTCGGTCAACCTCGGCGACACCGCGGTCATCGCCCTCGACGGTGTCGAACTGATAGCGATCAGCAACCGCCAGCAATGCCTGTCGACGGATTTTCTGGAGGCCGTCGGCGTCGACCCGACGGGCGCCCGGTCCATTGTCGTCAAGTCGCGGGGACACTTCCGGGCCGGTTTCAAACATCTGTTTCCGCCGGAACGGATCATTGAGGTCGATGTGCCGGGCCTGACCTCACCCAATCTGGCGAACTTCGAATGGAGCGGATTGCCGCGGCCGGTCTTCCCTTTGGACCCGGACGCGGCCTGGGAACCCGCCGGCTGACAAGATCCACCGGGACTGTTCCAGAAGCTCCAGCATTCGAGGGTACCGTCCGGATAAGGTCTTTATGGAACGGAAGGTAGATCTCCTGCAGTGGAATACGACACTGCAATACAGCGCAGCCGGATGCACAAGAAGGACGGTTGAAAAACTATTGATCTTGTAGTGCATATCTAGAAAATGTGACCCTGGCATCCTGTTCGGGGGAGGGGGTCATGGTCGAAAATAAGAACACACGTAAGAATGCCGGATCACCAGATAAGCCTGACGAACCGGCTCCTGGCGAAGAGGCCGGCGCCACCCCGGAAACCCCGGTTTCCGACGAGACTCCTGATCAAGAATCGGTAGAGAAAAAACTATTCGACGCGTTCAATAGCGACTTTTTTGGGATTCTCGAAAAGATCGGTGGCGTCGTTTTTGTCATAACAGCGTGTTCTACTGTTCTGTTTATATTTCTATTCAATACAAGAGGCGCCGTGAGCGATATCGAGGATCTCAAACACCTGAGATCGGTTGAGTTGCTAATGACGCTGGCGGCGACATCACTTGTAATCGCGATTATCGGCAGATCCCAGAATCCGGCCGTACTTGCGTTTGGGATTTTTCTTATCGGAGCACTCATTGTCCCTTCTGGGGACATAGTACGTTTTGCGCTCTTGGCCACAGGCTCAGTTAAAGAGTACGAGTCTTTCTTTTATCAAAGTAGTTCGAGTACAGATCTATCGGGCCGCAGCACCGATGTTGCCAACAAGATTATAACCGAATTGGCGCAAGAAAGATTCATCAATACTCCCCAGCCAGAACAACGAAAGATCGCCATTGAGATTATCGAGGACGAAATCCGTAAGGAACGGGAAATAACGCTTCTTGAACAGGTAAGATCCTGCGGCGCGCTATTGACGCTAGAGCAGGTGGCAAATGACGTGAATAGGTGGGTCTACAAATATGGGAAAATGAGAAATTCGTCGACGATGTCGTTTTTCTGAGATCTGAGGATCTTGTTTCGTTTGCGTATGATGACTTAGATACGATTTCGGTTACAGACCTTGGGTGCTTTGTTCCGCGGAGAGCAAACATCGAGTGTGAGAATTTCGATTTAGATAGGAGGCGCAGAATTTCGGGGGTGAGCGTGCCCGTGGGCGATGACAGTGGTATTTTCAGAGTTCCAGTGACTCTTTCCGGAATACCTCGAGCGGTTCCGTCACGGCCTGTATCTTATGAGTGCCCCACTACTGTTCCTTTGATTGAAGGCGAGTCTCCAATTACGGGGAATTTGGAAAGGCCGGTGAATCTTGGCGATATCGAAGGAAATTTCTCATTCTCTGTAGCTAATCAAGGGGGGTATCAGATTCGGTTGCAAGCCGACAGACCGGATACCGGAGGAGATATCGATCCGTACTTGTTCCTGCTTCAGAATACCGAAGGCGAATGCGTTCGTATCGGCGAAGACGATGATGGAGGAGATGGCCTTAATTCCAGTCTCTTCGTTTTCCTGGAGCCAGGTGAGTACATAGTGAGTGTTCTGACAATCTCGCGGACGGGCGGACCTGGTCGACTCTATATTGAACCGCAGGACCAATGAGGAATTCGTCGGTTTGGGTTTGGACGAGTTCGATCTTCGGGGGGGCTGCGGGACCGACGAAGATCATCTTCGTGGCAGAACGTATGCTATCGGCACAAGTAACGTCTTGAACGGATAGCGCTATTCTCGGTTACCGTGACATCGGCACAGAAGAAAACGTCGAGAGCGCTGGTGGCCGGAACGCGGCATTGGCCTTCGCCGTTCTCTGAGGTGAACCAGGCCCGTGCGTCGCTGCCCTGAATGTCGCGATACCAGCCGTTGACAGGGGCCGGGCTCGTCAGGCGCCGCAGTTGATCCGGCGTCAGATTCAGGTGGGACGCGGACTCCGGATAGCACAGAAGCTCCGCGAGCCTGTTGCCTAAAGGGTCCGCGGCGACGGCGGGCGCGGCGGCGGCGATCGCGAAGACCGCAACGAACATCGACAAGCGGCCTTGCAAATGTGCGAGCCGCGGAGTAGAAAAGCGCCCGTTTAAATCCGCACACGAGCGCGCGGCACGGTGGGTCGAACAGGGTTCGATTGATCGGAGCCGCTCCGGTGTCGAGGAGGTTCCTCGGCGAACGCTCGTGGAGGCAAAACCGGAGAACAAGAGGAAGACCATGACTGTTCCGACGTTTTCAATGCGCCAACTGCTTGAGTCTGGCGTGCATTTCGGCCACCACACCCGGCGCTGGAACCCGAAGATGGAACCGTACATCTTCGGTGTTCGCAACAACGTGCACATCCTTGACCTGCGGCAGACCGTTCCGCTTCTGCACCGCGCTCTGGAAGCGGTCCGCGATGTGGTTGCCAAGGGAGGACGGGTGCTGTTCGTCGGCACCAAGCGGCAGGCCGCCGATATGATCGCCGAGTCCGCCAAGCGCTCCGGGCAGTACTACGTCAACCACCGGTGGCTCGGCGGAATGCTGACGAACTGGAAGACGATCTCGAATTCGATCAAGCGGCTGCGCGATCTCGAAGAGCGGCTCGACGAGAACCAGGGCGGGCTGACCAAGAAGGAGATGCTGGGCCTGACGCGCGAACGCGACAAGCTCGAGCGCGCGCTTGGCGGCATCAAGGAGATGGGTGGCCTTCCGGACATCATGGTGGTGATCGACACCAACAAGGAGTCGCTCGCCATCCAGGAAGCGAACACGCTCGGAATTCCGGTCGTGGCCGTGCTCGACAGCAATTGCGACCCGGACGGGGTGACCTTCCCGATTCCCGGCAACGACGACGCCATGCGGGCCATCGCCCTGTACACCGAACTGCTTGCCGATGCGGTGATCGGCGGGCTGCAGGACGAGATGATGGCAACCGGCGGCGACATCGGCGAGAACGAGGAAGCTCCGGCCGAGCCGGCGCTGGCGGAAGGTGAGGTTGCGGAAGGTGAGGCCGCGGCCTAGCCGGAGGCCGCCGACGCCGCGAGCGGGAGCGAAGAGCCGGCACCGGTTGAGGGCGAACAGGCGAACGCCTGATCCGTCATCGACGGGTGATAGATCAACGCCAATGAAGGGGCGGCGGCATCTGCCGCCGCTGTTGACCCATACCAGCGACGAGGGATGGACCATGGCTGTTACGGCTGCTCTGGTGAAGGAACTGCGCGAGAAGACCGGCGCAGGAATGATGGATTGCAAGAAGGCCCTGACTGAAAACGATGGGGACCTGGAAGCGGCGATCGACTGGCTGCGGACCAAGGGACTGGCTTCGGCTGCCAAGAAGTCGGGACGCGTGGCGGCAGAAGGACTGGTCGGTGTCGCCGTCGACGGCACGGTTGGTGCCGTCGCCGAGGTGAATTCCGAGACCGACTTCGTGGCGCGCAACGAGAGCTTCCAGGCTTTCGTGGAGACGGTGACCGGGCTGAGTCTTGCCCAGGGTGACGACGTCGAAGCCTTGAAGGCGGTCGACTATCCGGGCACGGGCCGGTCGGTCGGCGACGAGCTGACTCACAACATCGCGACGATCGGCGAGAACATGGCGATCCGTCGCGCCAAGGTGCTCTCGGTCGGCGACGGGGTCGTGGTGCCTTACGTCCACAACTCGGTGAAGCCGGGCCTGGGCAAGATCGGTGTTCTCGTCGCGCTGGAATCGACGGCGGACAAGGACAAGCTGACCGAACTCGGCAAGCAGATCGCCATGCATGTGGCCGCTGCGGCGCCCCAGAGCCTGTCGACCGACGATCTGGATCCCGCCGCCATCGAGCGTGAGCGTTCGGTTCTGGTTGAGCAGGCGCGCGACAGCGGCAAGCCGGACGAGATCATCGAGAAGATGGTCGAAGGTCGCCTGCGGAAGTTCTATCAGGAGGTCGTTCTGCTCGAGCAGACGTTCGTGGTGGACGGCGAGACGAAAGTCGCCAAGGTGGTGGAGAACACCTCCAAGTCCCTCGGCGCTCCGGTTACCCTGGCAGGGTTCGCGCGCTTCCAGCTCGGTGAAGGGATCGAGCGCGAGGAAAGCGACTTCGCGGCCGAGGTGGCGGCTCAACTCGCCAGCTGACGGCGCCGATGTGACGGTGCCGGGAGACGCTGATGACTGACGACGACGGAACCGAGGACCCGAAATACAAGCGGGTTCTTCTGAAGATCTCGGGGGAGGCTCTGATGGGGAGCCTCTCCTACGGCATCGATCCGGAGATGGTGGATCGGGTCGCTGGAGAGATCCAGTCCGTCAGCAAGATCGGCACCGAAGTCTGCCTCGTGATCGGGGGCGGAAACATCTTTCGCGGGATCTCGGCGGCGGCGTCCGGCATGGAACGGGCGACCGGTGACTACATGGGCATGCTGGCCACGGTGATGAATTCGCTGGCCATGCAGAGCGCGCTCGAGAAACGCGATATTCAGACCCGGGTCCTTTCGGCGCTGCCGATCGCCGCAGTCTGCGAGCCCTACATCCGCCGGCGTGCCATGCGGCACATGGAAAAAGGGCGGGTGGTCATCTTCGCCGCCGGAACCGGAAACCCGTTCTTCACTACGGACACCGCCGCCGCACTTCGTGCGTCCGAAATGGGCTGTGATGCGCTTCTGAAGGCGACCAAGGTCGACGGCGTCTATGACGCCGATCCGATGAAGGTTTCGTCGGCCACGCGGTACGATCGGCTGTCGTACATGGACGTTCTGAGCCGTGATCTGAAGGTCATGGATGCGTCGGCGATCTCGCTCGCGCGTGAGAACGGCATTCCGATCCTGGTGTTTTCCATCCACAATAACGGAGCATTCGCTGACGTTGTCCGCGGAAGAGGCCGGTATACGATCATCACGGAGTAGGAATTCAAGATGGCCGAACCCGATCTCGACGATATCGAACGGCGCATGGATGGCGCCATCACCGCTCTAAAATCCGAGTTCGGCGGGCTTCGGACCGGCCGGGCCTCGACCTCGCTGCTGGATCCCATCACGGTCGATGCCTACGGCGCGAAGATGCCGATCAATCAGTTGGGGACGGTCGGAGTTCCCGAGCCGCGCATGCTGACGGTTCAGGTCTGGGACCGTTCGATGGTCAAGGCCGTGGAGAAGGCCATTCGCGACAGCGACCTTGGTCTCAATCCGCAGTCGGACGGCCAGCTTGTCCGAATTCCATTGCCGGACCTGTCGGAGGAACGGCGCCGTGAATTGGCCAAAGTCGCGTCCAAATATGCCGAAACCGCCCGCGTCGCCGTCCGCAACGTGCGCCGCGACGGGATGGACACTCTGAAGAAGCTCGAGAAGGACGGAGACCTGAGCCAGGATGACCGTCACCTGTATGAGCAGGAGATCCAAGACCTCACTGATGCCCACGTCAAACTGATCGACGAGGCGCTTGAGGCCAAGGAAAAGGACATCATGCAGGTCTGAGAATGGCGGAACTTGCTCCTTCCTCCGCCGCTTGCGAAGGCGGCGAAAGCCTTCACGTTGCCATCATCATGGACGGCAACGGCAGGTGGGCGCGCGCACGCGGCATGCCCCGCACGTTTGGGCATCGCGAGGGGGTCAACGCCGTCCGCCGGACGATCGAATGCGCGCCGGAACTCGGCATCACCCATCTGACGCTGTTCGGCTTCTCGTCGGAGAACTGGCTTCGACCGGCAGATGAAGTCTTCGAACTGATGAACATCCTGCGGTTCTACCTGCGCCGGGAAGTCGCCGACCTGCACCGCAACAACGTCCGAATCAGGATGATCGGCGAGCGCAACCGCCTGTCCGAGGACATTGTCGCGCTGATCGACCATGCCGAACGGCTCACGGAGGAGAACAGCGGCCTGCAGCTGACCATCGCGCTGAGCTACGGCGCCCGGGACGAGATTGTGAAGGCGTCGCAGCGGATTGCCGACGACGTCTCCACTGGACGGCTTGCGCCCAGCGAAATCGACGAGACGACGGTTCTGAGCTACCTGGAGACTCATGGTGTTCCGGATCCCGATCTGTTGATCCGCACGAGCGGGGAGAAGCGGATATCCAACTTCCTGCTTTGGCAGATCGCCTATGCGGAACTTCTGTTCCTTGATGTTCTCTGGCCCGACTTCAGTCGCGACGATCTGGCAGGAGCGCTGGACGAGCTCGGCAAGCGCCAGCGGCGCTACGGCCGGGCGGTCGGCTGACGACCGGCGCTGTGGACCACCGGGACGCTCGCTCCCCGCAAACCAGGCCGAAGTCGCCAGGTGACCTCCGGCTGCGGGTTATTTCCTCCATGGTCCTGGTCCCCGCAGCCGCGGCGCTGATCAGCATCGGCGGACCCGTCTTCGTCGCCGGTGTGGTGTTGATTGCCGGATTGATGCTCTGGGAATGGTGCGGACTGGTCGTCGCCGCCGAAGCGCACACCCGGGCACGGGCGGTCATCATTGGGGCTGCGCTTCTCGTGCTGGCGGCGGGGCTCCTGCTCGGGCTGTCCTACGCATTGGCAGCGGTCTTTGTCGCCGCTGCCGCCGTCGTCGGCGTTGCGCGGCTCAGCGGCATCGGCACGGGCTCCTGGCTCGGCGTGGCGCTGGTCGCCAGCCTCGTGCCAGTGATCGCCTTGATATGGATGCGGATCGAGAGTCCCCTCGGCCTGGAGACCGTGGTTTATGTCATCACCAGTGTTGTGCTGGTTGATATCGGGGCCTATGCCGCGGGCCGCACCATCGGCGGTCCCAAGCTGATGCCTCGCGTCAGCCCGTCGAAGACCTGGGCCGGGCTGATCGGCGGAATTGCCGCTGCCGTGCTGCTTGCGATTGCCGTTGCCGCTTGGTTGCCGGACGCGCGCTGGCTGGTTCTGGTACCCGTGGCGATCTTGATCGCGCTGCTGGCGCAGACGGGTGACCTGCTCGAGTCAGCGGTGAAGCGCCGGTTCAACATCAAGGATTCCGGCCATCTGATACCTGGGCACGGCGGCATTTTGGATCGCGTGGACGGACAGGTTACGGTGCTTCCGACGATGGCTTTGGCCATCGCTGTAAGTGGGAGGAGTGTGTTGCAGTGGTAGGAGAACCGGTGCCGAGGCGGGTCAGCATCCTCGGCTCGACCGGGTCGGTCGGGCGCAGCACTCTGGATCTGGTTGCGCGCCATCGGGACCGCTTCGACGTCACCGCCCTGGCTGCCGGCAGCAACGCACAGGCCCTGGCCGAGCAAGCAAAGGCGGTCGGCGCGGACTTCGCCGCGGTCGCAGATGAGGCCGCGTGGCCGATGCTGAAGGATGCGCTGTCGGGGACGGGGATTGAGGCCGCAGCCGGGACCGAGGCGGTTCTGGAGGCGGCGCGGCGCCCCTCGGACTGGTGCATGGCGTCGATCGTCGGCTCGGCGGGACTGGCCCCCACCCTGGAAGCGGTGCGCAGGGGCGGTGTCGTCGCCCTGGCGAACAAAGAGGCGTTGGTCTGTGCGGGAGCCGTCTTTACCGACGAGGCCAAAGCCGCAGGGTGCACGATCCTGCCCGTCGACTCAGAGCACAATGCGATCTACCAGGTCTTTGACGACCGCGGACGTGAGGCGATTGAGAAGATCATTTTGACCGCGTCCGGCGGCCCGTTCCGCACCCTGTCGGTCAGTCAGATGGCCCAGAAGACTCCGGCCCAGGCGGCGGCGCATCCGAACTGGTCGATGGGAACCAAGATCTCCATCGATTCTGCGACCATGATGAACAAGGGGCTTGAGCTCATCGAGGCGCACCACCTGTTCGGTCTTTCCGAGGACCGGATCGACGTTCTGGTGCACCCCCAGTCGGTGATCCACAGCATGGTGGCCTATGTGGATGGATCGGTGCTCGCCCAGCTCGGATCTCCGGACATGCGCACGCCGATCGCCTACTGCCTGGCGTGGCCGGAACGCATGGAGGCACCGGTGGAGCGGCTGGATCTCGGTCAGATGGGACAACTGATCTTCGACCCGCCGGATCCCGACCGGTTTCCCGCGCTGGATCTGGCCCGCAACGCCTTACGCGCCGGCGGCGATGCAGCCTGCGTCATGAACGCCGCCAATGAGGAAGCGGTGGCCGCGTTCACCGCCGAACGGATCGGCTTCACCGATATCGCCGGGGTCGTTGCCGAGGTGCTCGACCGTTGCGCCTGCCAGCCGATCGGGGGCTTGGCCAGCGTTTTCGCGGCGGACACGAAGGGGCGACGGACTGCGAGGGACGTGATTGCGTCCTGGAGCCGTGAAGTCGCCGTTGCCCCCAGTGCTGCGCGACACTAATGTCGCGCCGGGCGCGGGGATGAAGCGACTGGAGATTCGCTGAATATGATCGACATCCTTGCCGATTACGCATTGCCGTTCCTGGTGATCCTGACGGTTCTCGTGTTTGTGCACGAGTGGGGTCACTACTACGTGGCGCGGCGTGCCGGCGTCAAAGTGGAAGTCTTTTCCATAGGCTTCGGACCCGAACTGTTCGGCTGGACAGCGGCGTCCGGGACGCGCTGGAAGGTCTGTGCCATCCCGCTCGGCGGTTATGTAAAGATGTTCGGCGACGCCGATCCCGCCAGCGCCGGGGCGGCTGACGACAGCGGTTTCACCGAGGAGGAACGGGCCCAGTCGTTTCACCACGAGGGCTTGGGCGCTCGTTCCGCGATCGTTGCCGCCGGGCCGATTGCGAACTTCCTGCTGGCGATTGTCATCCTTTCCGGCCTGTACATGGTGGAGGGCCGGCCTTTTGCTCCGGCGGTGATCGACGAAGTGATCGAAGGGTCCGCGGCCGAACGCGCCGGTCTTCGGGTTGCGGATCGGATTGCCGAGGCTGACGGGTCAAAAATCGCCGAGTTCTCCGACCTGAGCCGGATCGTGTTCGCCCGACCCGGCGTGCCGATCGTTCTGGACATCGAGCGGGACGGCCAGCGTCTCGAGATCACCGTTACGCCCGACACCGTGACCGAGACCGATCGGTTCGGGAACGAGGTCACGTTCGGGCGGCTGGGGATCCAGTCGAACCAGATGGTCATGGAAACGCTGGATCCGGTCTCCGCCGTCCTGCGCGCGACCGTTGAGACCGGATCGATCGTCAATCAGACCCTGGACGCGGTCGGCGAAATGATCATCGGCGTTCGGGGCACCGACGAATTGGGCGGACCGCTTCGAATTGCGGAGATGTCCGGCACGGTCGCTCAAAGCGGCCTGGTCATGACCCTCTGGTTCACAGCCGTGCTGTCGATCAATCTGGGCCTGATCAATCTGTTCCCGGTGCCGGTACTGGACGGCGGACACCTCATGTTCTACGCGCTTGAGGCGGTCCGGGGACGCCCGTTGGGCGAAAGAGCGCAGGAGTGGGCCTCTATCGCCGGACTGAGCCTGGTCGTGATGCTCATGCTGTTCGTGACGTGGAACGATCTGATGCGCTTCGATATCGTGGGCTATCTCGGCTCGCTGATCGGGTGATCTGACTGGATATCCTGAGTTTCGCGGTCGGCTGGGCGACGCTATAGTCGCGCCCGCACCAACAGTGTCCGCGTGGATCTGACGACTGGGGACAGGGATTGCCGACTTCGATACACCGTACGTTCCTGGCGGTCGGGCTGCTGGTTGCACTGATGGTCGGCGTCGCGGCCGATGTCGCGGTATCCACAGCCCGGGCGCAGGCGTCGAACGTTGTCTCGGAGATCGTTGTCGACGGCGCGCAGCGTATCGATCCGGCGACCGTCCGCTCCTATTTGCTGATTCAACCGGGGGACCGGTTTGATCCCGAACGGCTGGACCGGTCCCTCAAGGCGCTGTTCGCGACCGGGCTTTTCGCCGACATAACGATGCGACGCCAGGGTGACATTCTGGTGATCGGCGTGGTCGAGAATCCGATCATCAACCGGATCGCGTTCGAGGGTAATCAGCGGATTGAGGACGAAGAACTCGAGCGAGAGGTCCAGCTGCGGCCGCGCCTCGTGTTCACCCGCACGCGGGTTCAGCAGGATGTCCAGCGGATCGTCGAGATCTATCAGCGATCTGGGCGCTATGCCGCGACCGTCGAGCCCAAAGTCATCCAACAATCCCAGAACCGCGTTGATCTCGTTTTCGAGATCGACGAGGGCGCTCAGACGCCGGTGCGTACGATCACGTTTCTGGGCAACAAGAAATACAGCGACTCCACGTTGCGTGGGGTGATCGAGACCAAGGAATATGCGTTCTGGCGGTTCCTGGCCACCTCCGACACCTACGACCCGGACCGCCTCAGCTTTGACCGTGAACTGTTGCGCCGGTTCTATCTGGAGAACGGGTACGCGGACTTCCAGGTCTTGTCGGCAGTGGCCGAACTGGCGCCCAACCGGGAATCCTTCGTGGTCACCTTCACGATCGAGGAAGGGGAACTCTACGCGTTCGGCGAGTCGACGTTCGATATCTCCTTGCCGCGTGTCGAGCCGGAGACACTTCAGTCTTTCGTTCGCACGGAGCAGAACGAGACCTACGATTCGTCCCTGGTGGATGAAACCGTCGACGCGCTGACGGACCATCTGGGAACGCTCGGCTACGCTTTCGTTGACGTGCGTCCGAGGGTCAACCGGGACGCCGAGAACCGGTTGGTGAACGTCACGTACCAGATCGGCGAGGCGAGCAAGGTCTTTGTCGAGCGGATCGACATTGTCGGGAACGTCCGTACCCTGGATCGCGTGGTTCGGCGGGAAATGAGCCTGATCGAAGGGGATGCCTTCAACACGGCGCGCCTGCGCCGGTCCGAACGCCGGATCCGCAATCTGGGGTTCTTCCGAAGTGTCTCCGTCACCAATACCGAGGGGTCGACCCCCGATCGGACCGTTGTCCAGGTTGCCGTCGAAGAGCAGTCGACCGGCGAGATCTCCTTTGGCCTCGGGTTCTCGACAACCGAAGCCATCATTGGCGATATCGGGATTCGCGAACGCAACCTGCTCGGACGTGGTCAGGATCTCCGGTTTGGCGTCACCGCTTCCGGCGTCTCGACCCAGTTCGATATCGCGTTCACCGAACCGTACTTCCTGGGACGTGACGTCGCGGCGGGTTTCGACCTGTTCAGGACCGAACTCGAACGCGATGAAAGCTCATTCGACGAACTGCGCTTCGGCGCGGTGCTCCGCGCCAGCTATGATCTGGCACCAGACCTAAGGCAATCTGTTAATTACCGCCTTGAAAGCACTGCAATTAAAGACCTTGATGATGACGTTTCTCGGTTCATCCGAGATCAGGAAGGCACAACGGTCGTCTCGCAGTTCGGTCAGACCCTGACCCTGGACCGCCGGGACAACCGCATCGACCCCCGCGACGGCTATATCGCCCAGGTCACGACCGAGCTCGCCGGGGCCGGGGGCGATGAACAGTTCTTCAGAACGCGGGTGAGAACCGGCTACTACTATCCGATCAATGAGGCTTGGGGCCTGTCCTTCCTTGGCCAGGCCGGAACGATCGTCGGTCTCGGGGAGGACGTGTCGATCGCAGAGCGTTTCTTCATCGGTGGCGCCAGTTTCCGCGGTTTCGAGCAGGCTGGTGTCGGACCTCGGGACTCCACGACCGATGACGCTCTCGGCGGCAACAATTACTATGTCGGCACCGTCGAACTGGCGTTTCCGATCGGTCTCCCGGAGGACCTGGGCGTCCGGACGTTCCTCTTCAGCGATGTGGGCAGTGTATTCAGTGTCGACGATGACGGGGAGGAGGTGGTGGACGAGTCGTCCATACGGGCGTCGCTCGGGTTCGGCATGTCTTTCTCGACTCCGTTTGGAACCGTGCGGGTCGATGCTGCCGAGGCGGTCTTGAAGGAGGATTTCGATGAGACAGAGCTGTTCCGCCTCAGCTTCGGTACCCGGTTCTAGGTGGTGATTGGCGTATTCACCGGTCGCCGGGGGGCATTGGCGCGCGGTCTCGGCAATGGGCTCAGCGTTCTCATCCTGGGGCTGATCATTTCCCTGTTCGGCGGTGTGTCGGTCGCAAGCGCCCAGGACGCGGCGTTTCCGGTGGCGGTGGTCGACGTTCAGGATATCCTGCGGAGTTCCGCCGCGGCCCAGCAGGTTCAGGCCCGTATCGACGACCGTCGGCAGGCATACCAACGCCAGGTCACCGACGAAGAGCAGGTTCTGCGGCAGACCGAGCAGGATCTTCAGCAGCAGCGCGCGATCCTGGCTTCCGAGGCCTATCAGCAGAGGTTGCGCGAGTTTCGGGACCGGGTGGCGGAAGTTCAGCGGTCCGTTCAGCAGCGCCGGCGGGCGCTGGATCAGGCATTTGCAGCCTCGATGAACAAGGTCCGCGATACGCTCGTCGAGGTGATCGCGGAGCTTGCCGACGAGAACGGCGTCAAGGTCGTGCTGCTGAAGACCCAGATCGTGATTGCCGAGAAGTCGCTTGATATCAGCGAGGAAGCCCTGCGCCGCTTGAATGAGCGTCTGCCCAGCGTCGAGGTGACGCTGCCACCGATCGAGTAAGGAGGCCCAGCGTTCGATGGTTGACGATCGATTCTTCGCCCGTCGGGGACCGTTCAGCCTGAGTGAGATCGCTGAGATGACCGGCGCGCGACTGGTGGGCGACGTCAGTCCCGACCACGTCCTGCGCGACGTCGCACCTCTGGAGAGTGCCGGCGAGGGCGATGTCGCGTTCCTCGAGAACCGCCGGTATGTGGCCGATTTCCGGGGGTCCGGGGCAGGGGCCTGTCTGGTGACGGAGGCGTTCATCGATCAGGCTCCGAGCCATATGGCGTTGCTCGTGACGGCGCGCCCGCGCCGCGCCCATGCTCATCTCGCCCGCTGCTTCCACCCTGAGGTGCCGGCCGCCGCCGGCATTCATCCGTCCGCGGTCGTTGCGACCGATGCCGAGGTAGACCCGGCGGCGTCGGTGGCAGCCGGTGCCGTCATCGGCGAGGGGGCGGTCATCGCCGCCGGTGCCCGGATCGAGGAGAACGCCGTGATCGGCGCATCGGTCCGGATCGGTGAGCAGAGTCGCGTCGGCCCGGGAGCCGGCGTGTCTCACGCGATGATCGGGGCGCGCTGTCACATCTATCCAGGCGCCAGGATCGGGCAACCCGGCTTCGGTTTTGAAATGGATGCCGATGGGCCGTTCCTCGTCCCGCAACTTGGATTGGTCGTAATCGAGGACGACGTCGAGATCGGCGCCAATACCACGATCGACCGGGGCAGCAACGGAGACACCCGGATCGGCCAGGGAACGATGATTGATAATCTCGTGCAGATAGGCCACAACGTGGTCGTCGGGCGCGGGTGCATCATCGTTTCTCAGGTTGGTATATCCGGTAGCACGCGTCTGGGAGACCATGTGGTGCTTGGTGGCCAAGTGGGGATAGCGGGGCATCTGGAGATTGGCGATCGGGTGCAGATTGCTGCCAAGTCTGGCGTGAACCGAAGCCTGCCGGGGGACGCCGCATATGGTGGGGCACCGGCCATTCCGGTCCGGGAGTGGCGCCGACAGATCGCCGCCATCAAGCGGCTTGGGCAGGGGACGAAGACCGAAGGGTGAGACGGCGACCGAGATGAACGACGCGGCTGCGAACGCCAAAACAGGCCATCCGGACATCGATATCTTGCGGGTGATGGACCTAATTCCGCACCGTTATCCGTTCCTGCTCGTGGATCGGGTCGTGGCGGTCGAACCGAATGTCTCCTGCATAGGGATCAAGAACGTCACCATCAACGAACCCTTCTTCGCCGGGCATTTCCCGGCGCGCCCCGTCATGCCCGGCGTGTTGATCATCGAGTCGATGGCGCAGACCGCCGGATGCCTTGTCGTGGCCACGCTGGGGCCGGAGTCGGAAGGCAAGCTGGTCTACTTCATGACCGTCGACAACGCCCGGTTCCGGCGCCCGGTGGTCCCTGGCGACCGCATGGAAGTGCACGTGACCAAAGTGCGCAACCGGGGCAACGTCTGGAAGTTCGAAGGTCGGGCGATGGTCGATGAGACCCTGGTCGCCGAAGCAACATACTCAGCGATGATCCTGGACAATTGAGGAGGCCTGCAGTGGCGACCGACATCCACCCCACGGCGGTGGTTGAAAACGGCGCGCGCCTGGGCGATGGGGTCCGGATCGGTCCCTATTCCCTCGTTGGTCCCGACGTCTCGTTGGGCGATGGCTGCACGCTTCACGGCCATGTCGTCGTTGGGGGGCGAACCAGCATCGGTCCGCGCAGTCAGCTGTTTCCGTTCGCCAGCATCGGTCTGCCGCCTCAGGACCTGAAGTACAAGGGCGAGCCTTCGACTCTTGAGATCGGCTCCGACAACGTCATTCGCGAGCATGTGACCATGAACCCCGGCACCGAAGGTGGCGGCATGCTGACCAGGGTCGGCGACGATTGCCTGTTTATGGTCGGCGCCCACGTCGCCCATGACTGCCGTGTCGGCGACAGCGTCATTATGGCCAACAATGCGACCCTGGCCGGTCACGTCTCGGTCGAGAATTTCGCCATTCTGGGTGGGTTGTCGGCGGTCCATCAGTTCGTTCGGATCGGTCGGTTCGCCATGGTCGGCGGGATGACCGGCGTTGAGCGCGATGTGATTCCGTTCGGCTCGGTCATGGGAGATCGGGCGCGGCTGTACGGCATCAACATTGTCGGCATGAAGCGGCGCGGGCTGAGCCGCGACGAGATCCATGACGTGCGCAAGGCCTACCGTCTGCTGTTCGCCAGCGAAGGAACGTTTCAGGAGCGGCTTGACGAGGTCGCCAGCGAGTTCACGACATCGGCGCCGGTCATGGAGATCGTCGAATTCATCCGCAGCGACTCGTCGCGGAAGATTTGCCAGCCGGACGACATGGGAGATCTCTGAGGGTCGGATGTGCGCGGCCGCCGACACGGGACTGGGAATTCTGGCTGGAAACGGCCCATTGCCACGGCGGGTTGCCGACGCGGCGCGCGCCGCCGGACGCCCGGTCTTCCTCGTGGCCTTTGAAGGCCAGACCGACGCGGCCACAGTCGCGGACCTGCCGCATGCCTGGGTCCGTCTCGGCGAGACTTCGAAAGCCCTCGAGGCCCTGCACGCGGCCGGATGCACCGAGGTCGTCATGGCCGGCCCGATGAAGCGGCCGGCCCTGTCGTCCCTGAGCCTTGATCGCCGGTCCGCCAAGGCGATCGCCCGTGCGGGTGTCCGGGTGTTCGGCGATGACGGACTGCTGTCCGTGGTCGTCGAGGAGATCGAACGCGATGGTCTGATCGTCATCGGGATCGAGCAGGTACTGGGCGGGTTCCTGATGCCGGCGGGAACGCCAACCAAGATCCAGGCCGATGACCGCGCCCGCCAGGACGCCGAGCGGGGCATCGGCGTGCTGGCGGCGCTCGGCAAGGTCGACGTGGGCCAGGCGGTCGTCGTCCAGGACGGGCTGCTCCTTGCCGTCGAGGCCGTCGAGGGCACCGATGCGATGATCCGCCGGACGGTCGAATTGCGACGCGAGGGCGCCGGTCCGATCCTGGTGAAGGGGCGAAAGCCGGGCCAGGAAAACCGGGCAGACCGGCCGACCATCGGGCCGGATACCGTTCGAGCCGCAGCCGAGGCGGGGTTCGCCGGGATCGTATTGGAAGCCGACGAGACCCTGGTCATCGACCGGTCAACGGTTGTCGATCTCGCCGATCGGCATGGCCTGTTCCTGCTGGCGATGCGGTTTCACGGAGACCCCGGGTGACCGGCGACGACGAAGCGCCGCTGGTCTATGTGATCGCCGGCGAGGCATCCGGAGACGCTTTGGGCGCGGGTCTGATCCGGGCGTTGAGGGCCGAAACATCCGGGCACGTCCGGTTCGCCGGCATCGGTGGCGAGCAGATGGAAGGCGAGGGCGTCCGGAGCCTGTTTTCGATCAGCGAGATGGCCGTTATGGGCATCTTCGAGATTCTTCCCAAGGTTCCGCGTCTTCTCGGCCGTATCCGCCAAACGGTCAGCGACATCCAGGCCCGGAAGCCAGCGGCGGTCGTCACGATCGACAGCAAGGCGTTCACCATGCGGGTCAACAAGCGCCTAGCGCAGGCGCCAGGGGGCGATCATCGTGCGAAGCTGATCCACTGGGTGCCGCCCACGGTCTGGGCGTGGCGTCCCGGCCGGGCGAAGGTGATCGCGGGTTTCCTGGACCGTCTGCTGACGCTGTTTCCATTCGAGCCGCCGTTTTTCGAGCCCTATGGACTGGCGACGACGTTTGTCGGTCACCCGGCGGCGGTTCGCCCGGCCGGTCAGGGGCGGCGCTTCCGCGAGCGCTACGGGCTGCCTCAGAATGCCCCGGTCCTGGGCGTGTTTCCCGGTAGCCGGCCGGGAGAAGTCAAACGCCTGTTGTCGATCTTCAGCGAGGTCGCAAACCGGCTGGCGGCACGGTATCAGGACCTGCATGTCGTGATCGCCACCGTTCCGGTTGTCGACGCGGCCGTGCGCGACGGCACACGCGACTGGCGGATGCCGGTGACGCTGGTGACAAGCCCGAAGGATAAACCGGATGCTTTCGCGGCGTGTACGGTGGCGCTTGCCGCTTCGGGAACGGTGACGCTGGAATTGAGCCTTGCCGGCGTGCCGACCATTGTCGCTTACCGGGTGAATGCCTTTTCGGCGATGCTCGCCCGTCGGCTGGTCGACCCCGACGCCGTGGTGCTCACCAACAAGCTGATGGGCCGTCGGGTTGTTCCTCAGTTCCTCCAGGAGGACTGCACGCCTGACCTGCTGACGGTCGCGGCGGAACGCCTGTTCGATGACCCGCGGGCGCGGGCAGAACAGACGGAGGCGGGCGCGGCGATCCGCAAGATGCTCACTGTCGACGGCGAAGATCCGTCGCAGCGGGCGGCGCGGGCGGTGCTGGAGGAGATTGGGTTGCGGCCAGGTTCGGCGGAGGGGCCGCCGACCGTGACCGCAACCGATTGATGGTCAGGTACGCGCATCCAGGTCGGTATAGGCGCGTTTCTCCGGCCCGGTGTAGAGCTGGCGCGGCCGGCCGATCTTCTGACCCGGCTCTTCGATCATCTCCTTCCACTGAGCAACCCAGCCAACGGTTCGGGCGACGGCGAACAGCACGGTGAACATGGAGGTCGGGAAGCCGAGCGCCTTCAGCACGATGCCGGAATAGAAGTCGACATTCGGGAACAGCTTCTTCTCGACGAAGTACGGGTCTTCGAGCGCAATCCGCTCAAGTTCCATCGCCAGCTCGAGCAACGGATCGTCGAGCTTCAGCTCGGCCAGGACCTCATGGCAGGACTGCTGCATGACCTTGGCCCGGGGATCGTAGTTCTTGTAGACCCGGTGACCGAAGCCCATCAGCCGGAATGGATCGTCCTTGTCCTTGGCGCGGGCGATGAACTCAGGGATGTTGTCCTTGTGGCCGATCTCCTGGAGCATGTTCAGGACGGCCTCGTTCGCCCCGCCATGGGCAGGGCCCCAGAGGGAGGCAACGCCGGCGGCGATACAAGCGAACGGGTTGGCGCCGGAAGACCCGGCCAGGCGGACGGTCGATGTCGACGCGTTCTGTTCGTGGTCCGCATGGAGGATGAAGATCCGGTCCATCGCCCGTGCCACGGTCGGGCTGATGACGTATTCCTCGGCCGGAACGGCGAACGTCATGTACAGGAAATTCTCGGCGTAGGAGAGGTCGTTGCACGGATAATTGAACGGCTGGCCGACCGAGTACTTGTAGGCCATGGCGGCGATTGTCGGCATTTTTGCGATCAGCCGGAACGAGGCAACCATCCGTTGGTGTTCATCCTGGATATCGGTGCTGTCGTGGTAGAAGGCCGACAGGCCCCCGACGGCACCGCACATGATCGCCATCGGATGGGCGTCTCGCCGGAACCCGCGGTAGAAGTTGGTCAACTGCTCATGCAGCATCGTGTGGTAGGTGACGTCGTGCACGAATTTGGCCTTCTGGGCCCGGGTCGGCAGGTCGCCATAGAGCAGCAGGTGCGCGACTTCCATGAAGTCCGAACTGCCGGCCAGATCCTCGATCGAATAGCCTCGGTGCAGCAGAACCCCTTCGTCCCCATCGATGAAGGTCAGGGCTGACTCACAGGAACCGGTGGACGTAAAGCCGGGATCGAAGGTGAAGTGCCCGGTTTCGGCATAGAGCTTGCGCACATCGATCACGCTCGGGCCCAGCGTTCCCGCCATCACCGGCAACTCGTAGCTGTCACCGGTCCCGTTGTTGGTGAGCGTGAAGGTGCCGGTATTGCTCTGGCTCATATCGTCGTCCTTCTGTTTCGGAACCGCGTCCCGGCCCGCTAAGGCTCTCCCATCGGGACCACGGTAGCGGGCGATCTTATCCGTTAGTGTGCAGTGCCGCAAACCGCCTCGATGCGGTGCAGGGATTCCGCCTGGCCGAGAACGGCGAGAACCTCAAAGATGCCTGGAGAGGTGGATGTTCCAGTGATCGCGGCGCGCAGGGGTTGCGCGATTTTTCCAAGTTTGAGTTCCCGTTCGTCGGCGAACTGGCGCACGAGCGCTTCGACCGCCGCCTCGTCGAAGAGCTCGGAGCCGCGGAGCAGATCGGCAAGCTCCGCAAGCATGGACCGGCTGGACTCATCGAGCAGGGAACGGGCCTTGTCGTCGAACGTCAGGGGAACGCTCGCCGCATAGAACCGGGCGTTATCGGCCAGTTCGTTGACCGTCCGGGCTCGTGCCTTCAAACCGTCCATGCCGCGGCGGATGCGGTCGCGGGCGGTTTCATCCACGCTCACGTCGCCAATCGCGGTCAAGCGGTCGACGACCAGGCCGGTCAGGCGGTCGTTGTCGGTTTCCCGGATGTAGTGCCCGTTGAGGTTTTCCAGCTTGGCGAAATCGAACCGCGACGCCGAACGGCCGATCCCATCGAGATCGAAGAGCTCGATGGCGCGATCGCGGGGGACGATTTCCTCGTCACCGTGGGCCCATCCCAACCGCAAAAGGTAGTTGTTCAGGGCTTCGGGGAGATAGCCCATGTCGCGATAGGCGTCGACGCCGAGGGCACCATGGCGTTTCGAGAGCTTGGCCCCGTCAGGGCCATGAATCAGCGGAATGTGGGAGAACCGGGGGATCTCCCAGCCCATCGCCCGGTAGATCACGCTTTGGCGAAAGGCGTTGTTCAGGTGATCGTCGCCGCGGATCACGTCCGTGACCTCCATGTCGTGATCATCCACGACCACGGACAGCATGTAGGTCGGCGTCCCATCCGCGCGCAGGATCACCATGTCATCAAGCTGGCTGTTCTGGACGGTGACGGTGCCCTGGACGCCGTCCGCGATGGTCGTATCGCCGCTCTGCGGGGCTTTGATGCGAATGACCGGATCCACCCCGGCCGGGGCATCGGCCGGGTCGCGATCGCGCCACCGCCCGTCATAGCGCGGTTGACGCCCCTCGGCGCGCGCCTGGTTACGCATCTCTTCCAGTTCCTCGGATGAACAGTAGCAGCGGTAGGCTTGACCGGCCGCTAGCAGGGCGTGGGCGACCTCCGTATGGCGGTCAATACGTGCGAACTGGAAAACTGGCTCGTCATCACCCTGCAATCCGAGCCAGCCGAGGCCATCCAGAATCGCGTCGACGGCTTCCGGTGTGGAGCGCTTACGGTCGGTATCCTCGATCCTGAGCAGATACCGGCCGCCGCTGTGGCGCGCATACAGCCTATTGAACAGCGCCGTTCGGGCGCCGCCGATATGCAGGAAGCCAGTCGGCGAGGGGGCGAAACGGGTGATGACGGTCATCGTGACCCTCTTGGAGATGGGCGAACGGGAACGACGACCTCTGTCCCTTCCACAGGCGCGGGACAGAGGATGACGCCGTCTGGAGCGACGCGCGGGTGTTTAGCACACGCGAGAACGAGGTGCGACCGGGCCGGAGCCGGCAGATGCGGCCCGGCCGGTGGGCGGCGCCCGCGTGGGTCCGCTTGTGGCGCCGGGTGCACGATCGGATCGTCGACCAGAAGCGGGCGTTGTCCGAACAGAGGGCGCGGTGGCCGTTGTGGCTGCCGGTGGCGTTCGGGGTTGGCATCGCAAGCTACTTCACGTTGCCGGCGGAACCTCCGATCGCGCCGGTTATCGGAGTTGCTGCTGTGGCCGCGGCTCTCTGCTGGATGGTCCGGGGTACCGCCGGTCTGCGCTGGACGGCGGCCCTGGTCCTCGCGGCTCTGCTTGGTATCGCCATGGCGGGTATTCGGACGGCCTCGACCGATACGACCATGCTGCGATCGGCGCAGTGGGCGGTCGTAACGGGAACGCTGGAGCGAGTGGAGAAGCGGCCAACGGCGCGCCGATTGACGCTGTCGGACGTCAGACTGAGCGAGACCCGTTCGACGACCGCCGCGCCGGAGCGGGTCCGGATCGTCCTTCGTGATCCGGATGCGGTTCTGATGCTCGGATCCCGCATCCGGCTGCGCGCTCGCCTGCGGCCGCCACCGCCGCCGGCAACGCCGGGCGGCTTCGCTTTCCGGCGTTGGGCCTACTTCCAGGGCCTGGGAGCGGTCGGGTTCGCGGTCGGGCAACCCGTCCTGGTGTCGGGGCTCGAGGATACGTCATGGCGCCTCGCCGTCGAACGCACGCGTCGGCGTGTCGCCGACAGGGTTATGCGCGCCATGCCCGGCGAGGCGGGGCCGATCGCGGCCGCGTTGCTGGTGGGTGAGAGATCGGCGATCACACCGGAAACCGCCAGCGTCTTTCGACAGTCCGGACTGGCCCATCTGCTCGCGATTTCCGGTCTGCATATGGGCATGGTCGCCTGCATGATCTTCTTCACGAGCCGATTGGTTCTGTCCGGGATTCCGGCCCTCGCCCTGAGACGCCCGATCAAGAAATGGGCGGCGGTCGTCAGCCTGATCGGCAGCGCTGGGTATCTTCTGCTGGCAGGCGCTCCCGTTCCCACCCAGCGTGCGTTCATGATGACCGGTGTGGCGCTGACGGCGGTGCTGGTCGATCGTGAGGTTGTCAGTCTCAGGTTGGTCGCCTGGGCCGCCTTGGCCGTTCTGGCTATTTCCCCCGAAGCCTTGGTCGGCCCGAGCTTTCAACTGTCATTCGCTGCGGCGACCGCGCTGGTTGCCGTCTATGAGAACTGGCAATGGCGACGACCGACACGCTTGAGAGGCCGGTCGCCGGCGACGGCATGGATCCGCCACGGCTGGCGCTACGCCGCCGGCATTGTCGCAACATCCGGCATTGCCGGTCTCGCCACCGCTCCGTTTGTGGCTTTTCACTTTCAGATGGTCTCCCATGTCGGGCTGTTCGCCAATCTTCTCGCGGTTCCGATCACCGGATTGGTGACAATGCCGGCGGGGCTCCTGGCCGTGGCCCTGATGCCATTTGGTGCTGATCAGATACCGCTCGCCGCGATGGAGTTCGGGATCGGGGCGACCCTTGAGGTGGCTGAACGGGCGGTCGCGGTCTTCGGTCGCGGATTTGCGGTCTCGGCCGCACCACCGATCTCGCTGACCGCGCTCGTGATCGGGGGATGCTGGTTGGCCATCTGGCAGGGGCCCGTGCGATGGATCGGCGGTGTCCCGGTTGCCGCGGCCGTCTTGCTCTGGGTGACAGCCAGCCCGCCGCACGTTCTGGTTTCCGGACAAGGCGGGTTGGTTGCCGTCGCGATGCCCTCGGGCACCTGGGCGATCTCGACGCAGCGGGCAGGACGGTACCAGCGCGAGGTCTGGCGCCGCCGGTGGGGAATTGAGCGGTTTATCGCTCTTCGAGACGCCGAAGCGGACTTTGCCGACGCTGTCGCCTGCGACGATCTGGGATGCATTCTGCTGGTCGGCGACCGCAGGATCGGGATTGCCCAGTCCGCTGCGGCATCCGTCGTCGACTGTCCGCTGGTGGACCTTCTGATCACTGGAACCCGAGTGCAACAGCGCTGCAGCGGAACGCTGATCATCGATCGCGCGGCGGTTCGGCGAGGGGGTTCACATGCGATCTGGTTGGACGGCGAGGCGGTCACGGTGGCGGTGGTCGAAGGTCGTCAACGCGACGGCAGGCCGTGGGAAGGCGAATTCTCAGATGAATGAAATGATAAAGAACGAACTATAATTCGAACTTCCGAGAATCGGCTTTTAGCGGTATTCATCTAGGGGGCGTAACTCTAGGGAGAGGCGATGATGCGGTTACCAGCGCGCGAATCTTCATTCGTGATCCTCGCCGACTCCGTGGCTGAGGTCGTTGGCAAGAAGCATTTGGCTTATGTCGCGATCCGTCAGGCTGGCAAAGAGAACAATCCTTCGCGCGAGCGTTGGGCGTCGAATTTATTCAGTGAGATCTCTTTGGCGAACCGCAAACAGATCCGAACCACCGCGATTGACAAAGCGTATATCGAACGCGACAAGCGGCGCGCCGAGGATCGCCGGATGACCCAGCCGCAGAGCGTCGACTGGAACAGCCTTTTCGCCCGGGCTTGAGAAACAGGCTCCTGGCGATCTCGCCGGCCTCGTGGCGAGGCCGGTTCAGTAGGTTCGCATGAGGCCGATGAGTCGCCCCTGGATGCGAACCCGATCGGGCCCGAATATCTGTGTTTTGTAGGTCGGATTGGCCGGCTCCAGGGCGACGGAGTTGCCCTTGCGTCGGAGCCGCTTGAGCGTGGCCTCGCGCTCGTCGATCAGGGCTACGACGATCGTGCCGTTCTCCGCGGAATCGCAGCGTTTGATGATGACGGTATCGCCATCGTGGATGCCGGCCTCCACCATGGAGTCCCCTGAGATTTCAAGGGCATAGTGTTCGCCCCCCGTGATCATGGAAGGCGGGACCGCTACCGTGGTGCTGGGGTCGCTGATCGCCTCAATCGCCGTGCCGGCCGCGATCCGGCCATACAGAGGGAGTTCCAACGCTTCAGGCGCATTCGGCGCGGTGCTGGTATCGACACCGCGCAGCGGGAAGTTCCCAGGAATCACGTTCGGCGCAAAACCCTTGATGCCCGGCGTGTTGCTGTCTGGCAGCCGCACGACCTCCAGCGCCCGGGCCCGGTGCGCCAGCCGTCGGATGAACCCGCGCTCCTCCAGGGCCGTAATCAGGCGGTGAATCCCTGATTTTGACTTCAGATCGAGAGCGTCCTTCATCTCGTCGAAAGAGGGGGAGACGCCACTCTCTTCGAGCCGGCGATGAATGAACATGAGAAGTTCGTGCTGCTTCTTCGTAAGCATCGGTTCCTCGTCCGCTTCTTCACCCTTGCGGTACCGACGAGATCGTCGATATCCATTGGAACAAAGGTGGTACAAACGCCGATGTTCTACTTTTGATCTACTTTCAGGTCAAGTCCGACGGGCCAAGCGAACCGGCTACGCGCCCGCGAATCGCCTAGACAGAAAGGAATTCTCCTTGCAGCGGGAGGATGTCGACCAGATCGCCGGCGCGTCGACTCGGATCGTGCGGTGGACGCACGATGAGGCTGTCGGCGCGCGCCAGACGGGACATCATCGAGCTGTCCTGACGCGGGAAAGGGGTCACCAGCCGTTGCCCATCCGCCGCGACCCGCTCGGTCGCACGGACGTAATCCTGACGGCGGTCGTTTTCCGCGAGATCGGTCTCGAGAACCGCGGTTCGGGTCTGCAAGTCGCCGACTTCGAGCCCGAGCATGCGTTCGAGGGCCGGCCGCAAGAAGATCATCCCGCAGACCATCGTCGACACGGGATTGCCCGGTAGTCCCAGCATCGGCACGCCAAAGAACCGACCGAAAATCAGCGGCTTGCCGGGCCGCATGGCAATCCGCCAGAAGCTGACATCGAGCGCGTCCTGACCAAGCGCCCGATCGCCGAGTGCCTTCTGAACGAGGTCGTGGCGGCCGACGGATGCACCGCCGGTCGTGACCAGCATATCGGTCCCTTTGGCGCCCGCCGCCAGTTGCCGCAAGGCGTCTTCGTCATCCGGCGCGATACCGAGATCAATCGGCTCGCCACCGACCGCTCGCACCAGCGCGGCAAGCCCGAACGTGTTCGAAGAGAAGATCTTCTGCCCGTCATCCGCATCGCCGGGCCGGACAATCTCGTCCCCGGTCGACAGGATCGCCACCCGGGGGCGCCGATGCACGGTCAGCCAGGGCACGTTCATGGCGGCGGCCAGACCGACGTCTCGGGCGGTCAGTCGGCGGTTGGCGGGAATGCCAGTCTCGCCGGCCTGAAAGTCCAGGCCGGCGGGCCGAATATAGGTGCCGGGAGCGACCGCGTCGCGAATGGTGACCTGGGCGCCATCCTCCTCGGAGTCGGCGTCCACATCTTCCTGAATGACGATCGCATCGGCGCCATCCGGCACCGGGCCGCCGGTGAAGATCCGCACCGTCTGGCCGGCGCCGACGGTTCCGGCAAAACGATCGCCGGCGGGTGCGGCACCGATCCGTGTCAATCGGGTCGGTACGGTGGTGACATCGACGGACCGGACGGCGTATCCATCCATCGCAGAGACCGCCACAGGCGGCTGGGTGCGGCGCGCCTGCACGGGCTCGGCGGTCACCCGGCCGAGGGCCTCGGTCAGCGAGACCGTTTCATGGGGCATCGGAGAGACGGCCGCGAGGATCCGCGCCCGCGCGTCGGCGACCAGCAGCAGGTCACTCGCCACGGTAGTCCCCGGACTTGCCACCGGACTTCGAAACCAGCCGCACATCCCCGATCTGCATGGCGCGATCGACCGCTTTGGCCATGTCGTAGACCGTCAACGCCGCCACGGACACCGCGGTCAGCGCCTCCATCTCGACGCCGGTGCGTCCCTTCAGCTTGCAGGTCGCCTCGATGTCGACGGCGTTGCGTGTTTCATCCACCGTCAGGTCGACGGTGACCGATGACAGCGCCAGCGGGTGACAGAGCGGGATCAGATCGGGCGTCTTCTTCGCCGCCATGATTCCGGCGAGCCGGGCGACCGCCAGCACATCTCCCTTCTTCAGTCCTCCGTCCCTGATCAGACGGATGGTCTCCGGAGCGGCAAAAACCGATCCCCGGGCGACAGCAACCCGTTCCGTTTCCGCCTTGTCGCCGACATCGACCATGCGGGCGCGGCCGGCCTCGTCAAAATGCGTGAAGTCCGTCATGGGTCTCCGGTCCGATCAGGCGACCGCGGGCAGCGGGTCCGACAGCAGGGCTCGTGTGGCCGCCTCAACGTCCTGCTGTCGCATCAGCGATTCACCGATCAGGAAACAGCGCGCACCGATCCGAGCCATCCTGGCCAGATCGCCCGGCTCGAAAAGGCCGCTCTCCGAGATCAATGTCCGCCCGGCCGGAACCCGCTCCGCCAGCAACTCGGTGGTGGCAAGGTCGGTGGTCATGGTCTTCAGGTTGCGGTTATTGACACCGATCAGTGGGGAGGACAGGGCGAGGGCGCGTTCCAACTCCTCGCCGTCATGGACCTCGATCAGCACATCCATACCGAGGTCGACGGCGGTTTGTTCGAGGTCCCGTGCGAGACCGTCGTCCAGGGCCGCCATGATCAACAGGATGCAGTCGGCACCCATGGCGCGGGCTTCGGCGATCTGCCAGGGGTCGAGCATGAAATCCTTGCGCAGGACGGGAAGATCAACCGCGCCCCGTGCCGCGACCAGATAGGCATCGGCCCCCTGGAAGTACCGCTCGTCGGTCAGAACCGAAAGGCATGTTGCCCCGCCCCTGGCATAGGCGGCGGCCAGTGACGGCGGGTCGAAATCGGCCCGGATCAGCCCCTTGGATGGCGAGGCCTTCTTGATCTCGGCGATCAGCCCGTAACCGGTGCGGGCAGCGCGGGCGAGGGCGGTCGCGAAACCACGCGGCGGCGCCGCCTGTCTGACGGCGTCGTCAAGGTCAGACCATGGACGTTCGGCCTTTCGGGTCCGGATTTCGCCGCGCTTGTGTTCGCAGATTTCGGCCAGGACGTCGCGGGCCATCAGTCGGTCCCCCGGTTGGTGATGTCGACCAATGCCTCCAGTTTGGCGGCCGCACGCCCGCTGTCGATGCTCTCGGCGGCGACCGCCACTCCGTCCGTTAAGGTGTCGATCTTACCGTCAACGATCAGGGCGCCGGCGGCGTTCAGCAGCACGATGTTGCGGTACCGGCCGGTCTCGCCGCCCAGCAGCCGCCGCAACGCCTCGGCGTTGTACTCCGGATCGCCGCCGCGTACCGCTTCGATCGGCGCTCGGGGGAGGCCGGCATCCTCGGGAACCACCTCGAAGGTCTCAACTGTTCCGTCTTTCAGCGAGGCGACGGTGGTGGTTCCCGCCAGGGTCATTTCATCGAGTCCGTCGCCATGGACAACCCAGGCCCGGGTCGAACCCAGCTTGCCGAGGGTTTCGGCCATCGGCACGACCCAGGGCTTGGCGAAGACGCCGACGAGTTGCTTCTCCACCGAGCCCGGGTTGGAGAGCGGACCGAGCAGATTGAAGATTGTGCGGGTGCCGAGCTCGACCCGCGGACCTGCGACATGGCGCATCGCGCTGTGGTGGCGTGGCGCACTGAAGAAACAGATGCCGATCTCATCCAGTGCCGCCTTCACCAGGCTCATGTCGCAGTCGATGTTGACCCCGAGATGGGACAGCACGTCAGCCGCCCCGGTGCGCGAGGACAGCGCCCGGTTGCCGTGCTTGGCGACCACCACACCTGCGCCGGCGAGCACGAAGGACGCCGCGGTCGAGACGTTATACGTCTTCGCTCCGTCGCCGCCGGTCCCGACATTATCCATGGCCCCCGCCGGTGCCTCGATCTTCAGGGCCTTGGCCCGCATCGTTCGCGCGGCACCGGTGATCTCGTCAACGGTCTCGCCGCGGACCCGCAGGCTCATCAGGAATCCGCCGACCTGCGCGGGCGTCGCGTTACCGGACATGATGATGTCGAACGCTGTCTCGGCCTCGGATTCCGAGAGCGTGCGCCCGTCGGCGACATGGGCAATCAACGCCTTCATGTCTTGAATGTCGCCGCCGGTCATGTCCCGGTCCTCTTCAGCCGACCCTCGATCTCCTCGATGGGTTGGATCGGTGCACCATTGAAACCGGCCAGCGTCAGGAAGTTGGCGAGCAGCCGATGTCCGAACTGCGAGGCGATGCTCTCGGGGTGGAACTGCACGCCGTAGCAGGGGTAGTCGCGGTGCTTGAGCCCCATGACGATCCCGTCATCGGTCCAGGCGGTCTTTTCCAGGATCTCCGGCCATCCCTGATCCGTGACCACCAGCGAGTGATACCGCGTGACTTCGAACGGCGAGTCGAGGCCGGCAAAGACACCGGATCTGTCGTGGTGCACGGACGAGACCTTGCCATGCATCGGCACCGGTGCCCGGGAGACGGTCCCGCCATAGACCTGGCCCATGGTCTGGTGGCCAAGACAGACCCCCAGCATGGGAATTGTGGGCGCACAGCGCTCGACCAGCTCCAGGCAGATCCCGGCCCGATCGGGGTCGCAGGGCCCCGGGGAGATCACGATTCCCTGGGGATCCATGGCCACGACCTCATCGACCGTGACCTTGTCATTCCGCCGGACCTCGAAGCGCGCCCCCAATTCACCGAGGAAATGATAGAGGTTGTAGGTGAAGCTGTCGTAGTTATCGATCAGAAGAAACATATCAAACGGTTGGCAGAGTTTGTTTATGTGGCGCCGTAGCCACTCCGTGCTACCTTATCAACCCCCGAACCGGCAGAGAAGCGGCTAGCATGGCGGCGCGCCCAAAGAGTTCAAGACAGCGTGCGACCCCAGGGGCTCGACCGGTGGTTCGCGGCGCTCTGCTTGGCCTCGGCGCCGTCGGGTTGTTTGTGGCCGGTCTCGGGATCGGCGCCTGGCTGGCCGATCGGCCGGCCGACGCGCCAGTGACGCCCGTGCGGACGATCGCGAAGGCAAAGGACCCCTCAGCCGGGTCGGTGCCGCTGCCGAAGATGACGGCCCCGTCGCCGGCGGGCAGCCGCGCAGCGGTGCCAAGCGGACAGGCGTCGGATTCCCCGAAAAGAGCCGCCGCTGACCCGGGTTCAACCACCGGGAGCCAAGGGACCTCGGCTCCTGTGGTTTCCGCGCGGCCCTCCGATGATCTGCCCGCGTGGCGCCGGCATGCCGTGCCGGTCGATGCGCCGGCCGGTGCCCCGATGATCGCCATCGTGCTCGACGACCTGGGGATCGACCGCCGGCGATCGGCCCGGGCGGTCGCGCTTCCGGCGCCACTGACCCTCGCGTATCTGCCCTACGCCGACAATCTCGGGGAGCAGACGGCCGCGGCGCGGGCCGGCGGGCACGAGCTGTTGCTTCACATGCCGATGCAGCCGCACGGCCACAATTCCGATCCGGGTCCGAACGTGCTCGACATGCGGCTCGGGGCGCAGGCCGTGGCCGACCGGCTGGCCTGGAACCTCGCGCGGTTTGAGGGCTATGTCGGGATCAACAATCACATGGGCAGTCTCTTCACCGAGAGCAGCGACGGCATGCGGATCGTCAGCGATGTATTGCGCAAGCGGGGCCTCATGCTGCTGGACAGTCTGACCTCTCCCAACAGCGTCGCTCTGGAAGTGGCCAGCGGGCTCGGTGTGGCAGCGACCGCCCGGGACGTCTTTCTGGACAACACCGACACCGCGGCAGAGGTGGTGTTGCGGTTGGCGCAGACCGAGCGCGTCGCCCGGCAGACCGGTACGGCCATCGCCATAGGTCATCCGCGGGATGCGACCTTGAACGTGCTCGCGGTGTGGATCGGCAAGGCGCGGGACGCCGGTTTCGTGCTTGTGCCGCTGACGACGGTCCTGCAGGAACGCCGTTCGGGCATCCGCCAGCAGGCAAGCCGGCAATGAGCGATGATGTCACCTGGCGCTGGCACCGTTGGGACCAGCTCGATCGTGACCAGGTTCACGCCATGCTGAAGGCGCGTGTCGACGTCTTCATCGTCGAGCAGGCGTGTACCTATCCCGAGATCGACGGCAAAGACCCGCAGGCGTGGCATTTGTTCGGGTACGAAGGGCACCCGAGCGACGGTGTCCTGCTGGCCTATGCTCGGCTGCTCGCCCCAGGCGAACACTATGCGGAGCCGGCGCTCGGAAGGATCCTGACGACACCGGCGGGACGTGGCCGCGGGCTTGCCCGGCCCCTCATGGAGGAATGCCACAGGTTCTCTCTGGCCCGCTTTGGAACCGGGGCCATCCGCCTGAACGGCCAGGGCTATCTGAAACCGTTCTACGAGAGCTTGGGATACCAGGCGGTCCGTGGGCCCTACGATGAAGACGGGATCGAGCATTGGGAGCTTCTCAAGGAAGCTTGAGGTCAGCGGCGGACGACCGGATAGGTGAGCAGCGGTGATGGAAACCGCTGACCTGATGCTGGTTGCCGGCGTGCTGCTGTTGGCGGGCATGGTGAAGGGGGTGGTCGGCCTCGGGTTGCCGACCGTGACCCTGGCGGTGCTGACGCCGACCCTGGGCCTCGCCGAGGCCATGGCGGCCATGCTGTTGCCGTCGTTCCTTACCAACCTTCAGCAGGCGCTGTCCGGCGGTGGCGTCGGGCCGATGTTGCGCCGGTTCTGGCCGTTTCTGACCGCCGTTGCGCTGGGGACGCTGCTGACGGGCAATGCCGTCGGCGCCATCGCGACGGCGACCCTGGTGATGGTTCTGGGGGCCAGCATTGCGCTGTATGCCGCGCTTGGGCTGTTGACGCCGCAATGGCCGCATCCCGGTCGCCATGAGGTCTGGCTCGGACCGGCCAGCGGCCTTGCAACCGGCGCCCTGACCGGCATGACCGGCTCGTTCGTGATCCCGTCGGTGCCCTATCTCCAGGCCTTGAATCTCGGCCGGGACCGATTGGTTCAGATGATGGGCGCGACGTTCACGGTGGCGACGGTGGCCCTGGCGGCAGCCCTCGGCGGTTATGGTCTGGTGCCCCAGGGCGGCCTGGTCAGCTCGGCGGTTGGGGTGATTCCGGCTTTCGTCGGTGTGGAAATCGGCCGGCGGGTGCGTCATCGCCTACCGGAACTGGTATTCCGGCGGGTCCTGTTCCTATCGCTTCTGGCGATGGGTCTGTGGATGATCTGGCGTCAGGTGGCGGGGTAGCGGATCTGCTCTAGGCTCGGGGCGGGCAATTGGCTAGCGTCTGTCGCCATGACCGACACCATGTACTCCGACGCCCCCGTCGCCGCTCCGAACATTCCGCTGCCCGTCGAGCCATCGAACCCGGTGGAGCGGGCCGTCGGCCAACGCCGTTCCGTGCGCGCCTTCCTGCCCGACCCGGTCCCGCGCGAGACCGTCGAGCGGATCCTGCAGATCGCCGCCCGCGCGCCGTCTGGCACCAACATGCAGCCGTGGAAGGTTCACGTCCTCACCGGCGCTGCCAAGGGGCGGTTGTCGAGCGCCATCCTGCAGGCCTTTGACGGCGAGGAAACCCATGAGGGCGAATGGGCTTACTATCCGAAGAAGTTCCGCGACCCGTATCTGGCGCGCCGCCGCAAGGTCGGGTGGGATCTTTACGGCCTGCTCGGGATCACCAAGGGCGATTTCGAACGTACCCACGCCCAGCACGGCAGGAACTACACCTTCTTCGATGCCCCGGTCGGCCTGGTCTTTCTGGTCGACCGGGATCTGGAGATCGGGTCCTGGCTCGACTACGGGATGTTCCTCCAGAACGTGATGGTTCTGGCCCGGGCCCACGGTCTCGAGACCTGCCCACAGGCGGCCTTCGCGCCCTATCACACGGTCATCCGGCGCGAGCTCGGTCTCTCCGACACCGAAGCGGTGGTGTGCGGCATGTCGCTCGGCTATGCCGACTGGTCGAAGGTAGAGAATACGCTGCTCACCGAGCGCGCGCCGTTGAGCGATTTCGCCACGTTCCACGACTGATCTGTCGTTATGGCCAGCGCTCAACGCCGGCGGGGGGAGGTAAGCATGACGCAGCGGGTCTCCTTGATCACCGGAGGGGCGAGCGGCATCGGCCGCGCCACCGCCGAGGCCCTGGCCGAACTGGGCGACGTGCTGGTGATCGCCGATATCAACGCCGACGGGGCGGAGACCGTCGCCGAAGAACTGCGGCGCGGCGGGGCCGCGGCCCATGCGCGGGCCCTGGACGTCGCCGATGATCGGATGGTCGAGGACGTGTTCGATGACGTCGAGACCGGGATCGGGCCGGTCGGCGCGGTCGTGCATTCCGCCGGGGTGCTTCAGAACGCGGTTACGTCCGAGCGCATGAATCGCGCGGAGGCCGACCGCATTATGGACGTGAACTATCGCGGCACCTGGTCGGTCAACGTCGCCGCCTGCCGGCGCATGAAGGCCAGACAAGGAGGCGCGGTGGTCAACCTGGCCTCGATCAACAGCTTCGCGCCGTTGCCGATCCCGAGCTATTGCGTCTCCAAGGTCGCCGTCAAGCAGCTGACGGAGATCCTGGCCGTCGAGTACGGAGTTCACGGCATTCGCCTGAACGCCGTGGCGCCGACCTACACAATCACGCCGGCGATCCAGGCACGGATCGACAGCGGCCATCGCGACCCCGAAGCGATCAAGGACAGCGGCGCGCTGAAGATGCTGGTGTATCCGCGGCACATCGCCGACGGCATCGTGTTTCTGCTGTCTGACCAAGCCGCCGCCATCACCGGCGTGACGCTGCCGATCGACGCCGGGTGGTGTGCCGCAGTGTCCTATCTCAGCTATCCCGCTCCGATCGAAGGGTTCGGGCAATAGACCTGTGCGCGGCACGGCGTTGATCCAGGCCGCTCGCCGGAGGAGACTGTAGGCATGACGGATCTCTTGAGTTCGCTCGACGACCTGGCAGCCCGGATTCCCGACGGCGCCAAGGTTGCCTTGCCGCCGGATTACTCCGGCTGCGCCAACGCGCTGTGGCGCGCGATCATTCGCCGGGGTGTGAAGAACCTTCATCTGATCGGGGTTCCGGTCTTCGGGTATCACGGCGACCTGCTGATCGGTGCGGGTTGCGCCGGCACGATCGAGACCTCGGCCGTCACGCTCGGGGAACATGGCCTCGCACCCAGGTTCACCGCCGCCGTCAAAGCCGGTTCCTTGACGGTGCTCGATGCCACCTGTCCGGCCGTTCACGCGGGCCTCCAGGCGGCAGAGCGTGGCGCCCCGTTCTCGGTGATGCGGGGCCTGATCGGCTCGGACATTCTGGCGCGGAGGGCCGACTGGGCCGTCATTGACAACCCGTTCGATGCCGGAGACCGGGTCGTGGCGATCCCGGCGATCGTGCCGGATTTCGCCGTTTTTCACGCGGCCAAGGCCGACCGGTTGGGGAATGTCTGGATCGGCGTGCGCCGGGAACTGATGGTCATGGCGCATGCGGCGCGGGAGACCATCGTCACCGTCGAAGAGGTGGTCGACGGCGATCTGACCGCCGACCCGGCGACGGCCGCCGGGACGATCCCCGGCCTCTATGTCAGCGCGGTGGCCGAGGTTCGCCAAGGTGCCTGGCCCCAGGGCCTGCCGGGGGGTGGCTATGAGACCGACCATGCCCATCTGGCGCGCTATGCCGCCATGGCCAAGACCGATGACGGGTTCGATGCCTATCTGCGCGAAACCGTACTGACAGCCGAGGCGGCGGAATGAGCGTCAAGCTCGAGGAACTGCTGATCCACACGATCGCGGGGATGCTGCAGGGGCTTCGTCATGTGGCGGTCGGTGCATCGTCACCGGTTCCGGGGGCGGCCGCGCTGCTGGCTCGGGCGCGGTCCGGCGGCCGCATGCGGGTCTCGGTCCTCGGCTCCCAGGAGCACAATTTCTTCACCGACGGCGGCAAGGAACTGTTCGATTGCGCGGGCCAGGGCCGGATCGACGCTTTCTTCCTGTCCGGCGCCCAGATCGACGGCAGTGCGAACATCAATCTGGTCTCGATCGGCGATCCGGATCGCCCGAAGGCCCGGTTTCCGGGATCTTTCGGCTCGGGCTACCTCTACTACGTCGTGCCCCGGGTCATCCTGTTCCGCCTGGAGCACACCCGCCGGACCCTCGTTGAGGAGGTGGACTTCATCTCCGCACCGGGCTTCTCCGATGCCGATGTCTACCGCCCCGGCGGCCCGTATGCCCTGATCACCGACCGATGCCTGTTCGACGTCGATCGTGACCGCCGCCGGTTCGTCCTGCGCTGCGTGCACCCGGGCGAGACGGCGGAGAGCATTGCCGAGAACACCGCCTTCGAGTACGACGCCCCGGCCGAGGTGCCCGAAACACCCGCACCCGATGCCGAGACGCTTGCGCTGATGCGCGGCCGGATCGCCGGCGAAATCGCGGAGATCTATCCGGCATTCGCGGCGCGGGTTTTCGGAACTGAGGAGGCGGCCTGACCGGGGCCGGCGGATCCGTTGGCCGCGCCGTCGGCCGGATTTATGAGTGGGGAGGAATTCCGTGGCGGAAGCCGAAGAAACCGGCGGCGCACTCGCCGGCATCAAGGTCGTGGACTGCACCCGGGTGCTTGGGGGGCCGTACTGCACCCAGCTGCTCGGCGACCACGGCGCCGAGATCATCAAGATCGAACCGCCCCAGGGGGACGAGGTCCGCGACTGGGGACCGCCCTTCGACGACGGCAAGGACGCCAGCTACTTTCTCGGGGTAAACCGCAACAAGCGGTCGATCGGGATCGACCTCTCGACCGAGGCGGGCAAGGGCGTGCTGCTCCGGCTGCTTGAGGACGCCGACGTTCTGGTCGAGAACTACAAGCCCGGCTCCATGGAGAAATGGGGCCTCGGCTACGAGGAGGTGCTGAAGCACCGGTTCCCACGGCTTGTGCATTGCCGGATTTCCGGTTTCGGGGCAACCGGCCCGTATGGCGGTTTCCCGGGCTATGACGGCATCATCCAGGCCATGGTCGGGCATTTTTCGATCAACGGCCCGGGTGATGGTGACCCGGTGCGCCTCGGGCTGCCGATGGTCGATATCGGTACCGGCCTATACGCCAGCAACGCGATCCTGATGGCGCTGCTCGAGCGGGACCGGTCCGACCACGGCCAGTACATCGACATGACGCTGTATGACTGCGGTCTCGCGCTGATGCATCCGCACGTGGCCAACCACGCGCTGAACGGCAAGATCCTCCGGGCGACCGGCAACCAGCACCCGAACATCAGCCCCTATGACCTGTTCAAGACCCGCACCGTCGACGTCTTCGTCGCCGGCGGGAACGACCGGGCCTTTCAGCGGCTATGCCGGGAGTTGGGCAAGCCCGAACTCGGCACGGACCCCCGGTTCGCCACCAACGGCGACCGCCTGGTCAATCAGGACGAGCTGCGCGTCGAGTTGCAGGCGCTGCTCTCGGATGTCGATGGCAACGAGCTCTGCGACCGGTTGCTGGCCGCCGGCCTGCCGGTCGGCCCGGTCCGAAACACCGAAGAGGTGATGTCCCATCCGCACACGCTGCATCGCGGTATGGCGGCGGAGAAGGACGGATGGACCGGTTGGGGTGTGCCGATCAAGTTCTCGCGCACCCCGGGATCAATCAAACGGCGCCCGCCGCGTTTCGGTGAACACGGCAGGGCGATTCTGTTGGAAACCGGCTACAGCGACACCGAAATCGAAGCCCTCATGACCGACGGCGCGGTGCTGGAGGCCCGGCGTAAGCCCTGCCGTTGCGGCCGCCAGATCCCATCTGGGGAGAAGACACTCCGACGAGCGCCCGATGACCGAGAAGATCGTGAAGTCCGACGCCGAGTGGCAGGCCCAGCTGACGCCCGAGCAGTATCGGGTAACCCGCAAGCACGGGACCGAACGTCCGTTCTCGAACGCCTATCATGACGCCAAGACGCCGGGGACCTACCTGTGCGTCTGTTGCGGCAAGCCGCCGTTCGACAGCGCCACGAAGTACGACAGCGGCACCGGATGGCCGAGCTTCTGGGCACCGATCGACGACTCTGCGGTCGGGACCCAGACAGACCGGTCGTTCTTCATGACCCGGACCGAAGTGCATTGCGCGCGCTGTGACGCCCATCTCGGGCACGTGTTTCCCGATGGGCCCGCACCGACTGGCCAACGCTACTGTATGAACTCGGCCAGCCTCATCTTGGATGAAAAACAATACGGTAGAGAAGTTTCTTAACCCACTCTGGATCGCCCGACCGATGCCCAAGATCGCCATTCTCGACGACTACGCCAACGCCGCCCTCGCCAGTGCCGACTGGTCCAGCCTGCCTGCGGGCTTCGAGCCGGTGGTCTTCACGGACAATCTGGTCGATCCGGCCGGCCTGATCGCCCGGCTCAGGGGATTCGAGATCGTGTGCGCCATGCGCGAGCGCACCCCGTTCCCGGCCGAGATCTTCGCCGGGCTGCCCGATCTCAAGCTCTTCCTCACCTCGGGCATGCGGAACAAGGCGGTGGACTTCGCCGCGGCACAGGCCGGCGGGGTGGTGACCTGCGGCACCGACAGCCCGGGGTCGAACACCGTAGAGCTAACGTGGGCCCTGATCCTCGCCACCATGCGCAACGTGGCGTTCGATCACATGACCATGAAGCAGGGTGGGTGGCAGGAGCGCACCGGCATCGGAGTCTCCGGCAGGACTTTCGGGCTGATCGGCCTGGGTCGCCTCGGCGGCATGATGGCCGAGATCGCGCCGCATTTCGGGCTCGACGTGGTTGCCTGGTCCGAGAACCTGACCCAGGAGCGTTGCGACGCGCTCGGTGTCGAGAAGGTCTCGAAAGAGGAGCTGTTTCGCCGCGCCGACATCGTTTCGATCCACACGCTTCTGTCGGAGCGGGCACGTGGCCTTGTGACGGCGGCGGAACTCGGCCTGATGAAACCGTCAGCGATCCTGGTCAACACATCGCGTGGGCCGATCGTTGACCAGGCTGCCCTGATTGACGCGCTCACCAGTCACAAGATCCGGGCGGCCGCCGTCGACGACCAGGAACCTCTGCCCGCTGACCACCCGTTCCGGGAGATCGACAACCTGGTGATGACGCCGCACAGCGGCTACGTCACCGAGGAGTCCTATCGGCTGTTCTACGGCCAGATGGTCGAGAACATTCAAGCCTGGTCGGATGGTCAGCCCATCCGCGTGATCGGAGGCTGATCCCGTGGCCTGGCTTGTTCGCGGCGGCTGGGTCGTGGTCGATGACGGCGAGGGCCACCGGGTCCTGGACGACGGAGCGGTTCTGGTGGAAGGCGACACGATCGCCGCCGTCGGGACCTGGGACACGCTCCGGGCGGAGCATCGGGAAGCGGATGTCCTCGGCGGTCCGGACTGTGCGGTTCTGTCGGGCCTGATCAATGCCCACCACCACGCCAACGCGATCACCCATATCCAGCATGGCGTCATGGACGATGTGCTGGAGCCCTGGCTGCTGGGCAACACCACCTTGCGGCCGACCGACGGTCATGACCGGACCCTTTTTGCTGCCGCCCGGCTGCTGAAAACCGGGGTGACCGCGGTTGTCGACATGGCGTCGGTGCCGGCGGTCGACGCCGCAGCCCGGGACGGCTTTTCCAGTCGGCTGCGGGCCTACGAGAGTGCGGGTGTCCGCGGTGTTCTTTGTCCCGGCGTCAGTTTTCTGAGCCGGCTGGTGCACAACGAGGATGCGGCCTTCCTGGCATCGCTGCCGGCAGAACTCGCCGCGCGCGCCAAGCGCGAGATCGTCGATCGGCCGACCGGGACTCCCGATGACTACCTGGCCATGATGACCGATCTGATCGGTGAGGCCGCGGATCTGCGGTTCGCTCGCATAGGGTACGGGCCTCCGGGACCGCAATGGGTCGGCGACGACCTCATGGTGCGGATCGCCGAGGCCGCCGAGACGCATGACACGGTGATCCAGACCCATGTCCAGGAATCCCTCTACGAGAAACAGGAGGGACCCCGGCGGCACGGCCGATCAACGATTGCCCATCTCGATCATCTCGGGGTCATGAGCGACCGGTTGTCGCTCGCCCACGCGGTCTGGGCCAGCGAAGCCGATATCGAGCTGCTGGCGCGCTCGGGGACGGCGGTCAGCCACAATCCAAGTTCCAATCTGCGGCTGCGGTCGGGGATTGCGCCGATGGCCGCCATGCGCGAGGCCGGGGTGACCGTCGGCCTCGGCATGGATGGGACAACCCTGAACGACGACGAGGACTACTTCGGCGAGATGCGCCTGGCGCTTCGGTTGCAACGAACCCCGGAGATCGCGCGCTCGGTTCCCACCCCGCGAGACGTTCTGGGCCTGGCGACGACCGGTGGGGCCCGCTTGATGCGGCGCGCCGATATCGGCCGGATTGCCACCGGTCTCAAGGCCGATCTCGCCGTTGTCGACATGGCCCGGGCATCCTGGCCATGGCGGGCGCCGGAAGCCGACGGAATCGACTTCGTTGTCCAGCGGGCGCAGGCGGGAGACGTCGCCCATGTGCTGGTCGACGGCGAGGTCATGCTGCGGGACGGCCAGCCGACCCGAGTGGACATGGCGGCCGTTGGTGACCGGTTGGCAGCCCAATTGGCCGAAGAGCCTTTTGCCAAAAACCGGGCGGCTCTGGCGTCGGCCCTGAAGCCTCATCTGGAGGCCTGGTACGCCGATTGGGATATCGGGTCACTGTCGCCCTACGCGGCAATGAACTCGAAGAGCTGACGGGGAGGGCGATATGGAGAACCGGGCGCTGGTGACCGGAGGCTCCCGGTCGATCGGCCGCGGGATCGTTGAACGGCTGATCGCCGACGGCTATGAGGTCGTCGTGCTCGACCGGGTGGAGCCCGATCCGCCGATCCAGACCCGCTGGATCGAGGTGGATCTGATGGATGAGCAGGCGATCCAGGTGGCTCTCGACGATGTCCTGAAGGACGGGCCGATCACCCGGGTCTGCCACAATGTCGGACATGTCCGGCCGGCCGCCATAGACGCCACGACGTTGGAAGACTTCGACGCGGTTATGGCCCTGAACGTCAAGCCGATCATCCAGATCACGCGACGGCTGCTGGACGGCATGCGCGGGCAGGGGTTCGGACGGATCGTGTCGATCTCGTCGCGGGCGGCGCTCGGCAAGGAGCTGCGATCCAGCTACGCCGCGTCCAAAGCGGCGATCCATGGTCTGACCAAGACCTTGGCGCTGGAGCTCGCCGGCGACGGGATCACGGTCAATGCGGTCGGCCCCGGCAGCATTGAGACGCCGCTCTGGCACACTGCCAACCCGCCGGACGATCCGCGTACCCAGAAGATCCTCGACAGCATTCCGGTCCGGCGCCTCGGAACGCCGGACGATATCGCCCAGGCGGTGAGTTTCTTCATGGATGACCGGTCGGGCTTCGTGACGGGCCAGGTCCTCTACGTCTGCGGCGGCCTGACGGTGGGATCGGCGCGCGCCTGACGCCGGGGCTTGCGACCGGTGTCCAGCCCTGATGTAGGCTGCGCACCAACGGCCCAAAGGCCTTTGGGAGGAAAAGATGAATCTGTCACGCATGTTGGCGGCCCGGCACGCGGCCGGAAACCCGGTCCGTGTGGGCATCATCGGGGCCGGCAAGTTCGGGGCCATGTATCTGAGCCAGGCCCGGCTCACCAAGGGGATCCATGTCCTCGGGATCGCCGACCTGCACCCGGAGCGCGCCCGCGCGACGCTGACGCATATCGGCTGGGAAGCGGAACGCTACGCCGCCCGGAACTTCGACGACGCCCGGGCGTCAACGTCGACCTTCGTCACCGACAATGCCGATGCGCTGATCGAGGCCGATGGGCTCGACGTGCTGATCGAGGCCACGGGTGATCCCGTCGCCGGAATCCGGCATTGTCTGAGGGCCATCGAGAACGGCCGGCACGTCGTCATGGTCAACGTGGAAGCCGATGTCGTAGCGGGACCGCTGCTGGCCGCCAAGGCGGAGGCGGCAGGACTGGTCTACAGCATGGCCTGGGGCGACCAGCCAGCCCTGATCGCCGAGCATGTCGACTGGGCACGGACCTGCGGATTCAAAGTGGTCTGCGCCGGCAAGGGGACACGTTACCTGCCGAGGTATCACGGCTCGACGCCGGAAACCGTCTGGGACAATTTCGGCTGGGATCGCGAGGTCGTCGAGCGCGGCCGGCTGAACCCGAAGATGTTCAACAGCTTCATCGACGGTACGAAATCCGGGATCGAGATGACCGCCGTGTGCAATGCGACCGGACTGCGGCCGCAACCGGAGGGGCTTGGCTTCCCGCCGGCCTCGCGCCTCGAGCTGGCCGAGATCTGCAAGCCGGCCGAGGCGGGCGGAAAGCTCTCAATAGATGGGACAACCGAAGTCGTTTCCTCACTGAACCGCGACGGGTCGAGCGTGCCGGTTCATCTGCAGTACGGCACCTATGTGGTCATTGAGGCCGAGACCGACTACGCGACCTATTGCTTCGGGGAATACGACATGCTGCCCGACAGCACGTTCCGCTACGCGTCGCTGTATCGGCCGACCCATATGATCGGCCTTGAGCTCGGCGTGTCGGTCGCCTCCGCAGCCCTGCGCGGCGAGCCGACCGGATCGCCGGTCGCCTTCAACTCGGACGTCGCGGCCGCCGCCAAAAGGGATCTGAAGGCCGGTGAGATCCTGGACGGCGAGGGGGGCTACTGCGTCTGGGGCAAGCAGACGCCGGCCGACGTCTCGCTCGAGCAGGGCTATCTGCCGCTCGGGCTGGCCAGCGATGTCCGTTTGACCCGGGACGTCGAGGCCGGCGAACGGCTGTGCTGGAGCGACGTCGAGATCGACGAGACCAGCCAGGCCGTCCGGATCCGCCGGGAGATGGAAGCCCGCTTCGCCAAGCCGAACACCCGCGCCGCCGAATAGACCTGTTGGAGACGTTCATGTTCGCACACCTGCCGATCGAGACAGACCGGCTGATCCTGCGGCCCTGGCGACCCGAGGACCTCGAACCGTTCGCCGAGCTGAATGCCGACCCGGAGGTGATGGCGTATTTCCCGGCGGTTCTGAGTCGTCAGGAGAGCGACGCGACGGCGGCGCGCGTGCGCCAAGGGATCGACCGGGTCGGGTACGGCTTCTTCGCGGTCGAAGTCAAAGAAGGGCCGTCCTTCGTCGGCATGATCGGGATAAACGTGCCGTCCTACAGCGCCTGGATGCCCTGCGGCCCGTGTCTGGAGGTCGGCTGGCGGCTGTCCCGCACCGCGTGGGGCAAGGGGTATGCGAGCGAGGGTGCGCGGGCGTGCCTCGGTCTGGGCTTCCAGGTCCTGCAGGTCACTCGGATCCATTCTTTCACGACCGTCGGCAACACCCGCTCCCGCGCCGTCATGCAGCGGATCGGCATGGAGCGCGATCCGTCGGCGGATTTCGACCATCCAATGGTGGCGGCCGACAGTCCGGTGGCGCGCCATGTCCTCTACCACATCGATCGGGAAACCTGGGCGGCCCGGCATCTGTAGGCCAGAGCGATGTCCGGTCAGGTGCCGGTGAAGTTCGGCGTGCGCTTCTCCAGGAAGGCGCGGACCCCTTCGGCATAGTCGTGACCGAACCCGACCTCGCGCTGCAGATCTCGCTCCAGGGAGAGTTGACCGTCGAGGTCGTTTGACAGGCCGTTCCGCATCGCCACGCGGGTCCGATGCACCACCCGCGGTGACAGGGCGGCGAGCTTCTCCGCCATGGCGAGGGCTTCGTCCTGCAGGGCATCGTCGTCGCAGACCTTCCACGCAAGCCCCCAGGCCTCCATCTTCGCCGCGTCGATCGGGTCGGCAGTCAGGGCCATCGCCAGGGCCCGGTTCTCGCCGATCAAGCGAGGAAGATGAAAGGTGACTCCCGCGTCCGGAATCAGGCCGACGCGGCAGAAGCTGACGACGATCCGTGCCGAGCGCGCCGCCAGGACGATATCGCCGGCCAGCGCGAGGCCCGCACCAGCCCCCGCCGCAACGCCGTTCAGGGCGACGATCACCGGTTTCTCGAGCGCTCGGAGACGCCGCACCAGAGCATTGTAAGATTTCTCGAGCCCAGCACCGAGGTCGCGGGTCGGCGGACCTTCGGCAGGCGGCGTGCGAGCCGAGAGATCCTGGCCCGAACAGAAAGCGCGGTCGCCGGTACCAGTCAGGACCAAGGCCTTGACCGTGTTGTCCGCTTGTATCGCCGACAGGGCAGTCCTCAGGTCTTCATGGGTCTGGTCGTTGACCGCGTTGCGCTTCTCGGGACGGTTGATGGCGATGCGGGCGACGGACCCGATCTGCTCCAGCGTGATGGTTTCGAAGTCCATTGTGCCTCCCGGCGGCTGCGATCGGTCAGTGATGCGTCGGCGCACCTTAGCAGGTCGTCGATCGGCGTCAGAGGGCCGAGTCCGGTCGGGTGGACTGAGCGGGCGCCCGCAACTCCAGACGGACGAACCGGGCATCGGAGGCCTGCCCGCCGCTATGCTCTGAGCGGGAAATCTCGCTGAAGCCGAGAGCGGTGAAGTCCGCCGCCACGGCGTCCGGATCGGCCGGGTGCATGGGGCGGCCCGGCGGGGCCGGGCCTTGACGCAGCGCCATCGAGACGATGCCGTCAGGCGCGGTGACCGCCAGGACGGCCGCGGCTGCTGACGGCCGCACCGGCGGCGGGACGTGCATCCAGACCGCGTTGATCAGCACGAACGGAAACTGCCGATCAAGTTGGCGGACTGCCAACAGGTCCGGGAGTCGGTCATTCAGCCACTCGGCCTTCAGCTCTGGAAAAAGCCGACGGGCCTCGCGTCGCATGCCCGCCGAGGGCTCGACGGCGAGAACCTCATATCCGTGGGCTTCGAACGCGGCGGCATGGGCGCCGCTGCCCGCGCCGATGTCCAGGATCGGGCCGGGAGGAGGAGGCAGAAGAGCGGCGTGCTGGTTTACCAGGCGCTCGGCGCTGGGTGACCCGGCGTACCGGGGGGCCAGGGTGCCGGCGAGCCGGTCGTAGTCGGCGATGGCGTCGTCGATGGTCGGGTCAGTCTTCACGCTGTTCCCGCCAGGCTGCGAACCGCGCCAAAGCCTCCTCGTCGGGCGGATAGGTGCCGCGAAGGGGTTTGCCGCCGGCAACCTCGCCATGAATGAAGGTTTCGAGCAGCTCCTGCTCGGCGGCATCGTTTGCGACCTCATCGGCGAGGTGGCGGGGAATGACCACCACCCCTTCGAGGTCGCCGACCATCACGTCGCCGGGATAGACCGCCACGCCCCCACAAGCGATGGGTTGGTTCAGGGTTTCAACGGCATGATGCTTGATCAGATTGGTCGGCGCCGACGGCGCTGCCATATAGGCGGGGATGTCGTAGTCGGCGATCTCGGGGCTGTCCCGGAGGCCGCCGTCGGTCACGATTCCGGCTCCGCCCCGAGCCATTAGGCGTGTCACCAGGATGTTGCCCGCCGATGCCGCCGACGCATCTCCGCGACTGTCCATGACAAGAACATGACCGACCGAGCAGGTCTCGATCGCCTTGCGCTGGGGATGGTCGTAATCCTGAAACACCGATAACTGATCCAGGTCCTCGCGGGCCGGGATGTAGCGCAACGTAAAGGCCGGCCCCACCATGTTGCGGTCATGGGCGCTTGTCAGACGGCCGACCCCTTGAAGGAAGACATTGCGGAAGCCGCGCTTGTACATCTGGGTGGTCAACGTCGCCGTGCTGACCCGACCCAGCAGGGTCGCGGTTTCCGATGAGAGTTCTTCGGCCACGGATATTCTCCCTCTATAGCTTAAATGCACTCAAACAACCTCAACCCGATTTGATTAGTTCCCTTCGGTCACGGCATACTGCCATTAGAGCCGATCCGGGGGGCGGCCGACCAGGGTAGAGGGGAAGACATCCGATGCAGAAGGCACCGGAAGACGTCGTGCGTGAATGGACGGTCGGCACCGTCGACAGTCTCAAGAACGAGAATAACCAGGCGCTGTACGACTATTGGTCCGGTCAACGGGACAGCGACAAACTGCCGGCGCGTGGTGACATCGATCCTGTCGACATGCGGTTCATCCTTGGCCACATCCTGATCGTCGACGTTCTGCGCGACCCACTGAACTTCCAGTATCGTCTCGTGGGCTCCGGCATCTCGACGGATCTGGGATTCGATCTGACCGGGCAGAAGCTGACCGAACATCCGGATCCGACCTATCGTCGGTTCGCAACCGAGATCTACACGCGGGTTGTCGAGACCGTCACCCCCCTCGTTGTGCAGGTGGATGCGATGATCGATGGCCGGATCCGGCGTTACGAAGCTGTGGTGCTGCCGTTGGCGGTCGACGGCGAGACGGTGGATGCCGTGTTGGTCGGCCAGTGTCCTTTGTCTTGAACGCAGACTAGTTTCAGTCGGCGCCTATACTCTGACATATTGGTCATAATTCTATCAAATTGCAGACAAATTACTCTGTTAATCGATTCATTTAACGGCTCATTAACACTGTCCAAGTATTTAAGGTTGAAAAGAGAAACTGGTACCGGTCGTTGAATAAGAATGCATTCCATAGCATTTGACTTTCGTTCAATGGAAGACACCCCGTCACGTACCCACCGCAAGATCGACTTGGACGATCTCGCCGACGAGCGAAACCGTCGTCTCCTTGCGTACTGGATGAGTTCTGCAAGTGACGCTGGCCTGCCGGCCCGCGACGATATCGATCCGATCGACATGACGTTCATCCTCGGCAACGTGGTGTTGATAAACGTCCTGCGAGACCCGTTGCGCTTCCAGTACCGTCTGATCGGCACGAATCTGACGGCGTTTCTCGGCGTCGACTTGACCGGAACAAATGTCGATCAGCATCCGGACCGGGCTTTCCGGGAGATGATCATCCCCACCCTCGAGGAGGTTGTCGAAACCGGAGAACCGTTTGCCATGCGGGTTGATTCCATCATCGACGATCGGGTGCGCCAGTTCGAGGCGGTGTCTCTGCCGATGGCGAGCGACGGTCGCACCGTCGACATGATCCTGGCCGGCCAGTGCCTTCTCGACATCGACCGGTCGCTTGCCTGAACCGGTTTTCAGATCGACAGACCACTGCCGGCTCGCAATCATCGACGCATCAGGCCGGCAGAGGATTGCAGAATGAAATACCGCACACTCGGGCGATCGGGGCTGAAGGTGTCGCCGTTGTGCCTCGGTGCCATGATGTTCGGCGGCGCGACGTCGGAATCCGACAGCCGCGACATCATTGCAGCCGCCCAGGACGATGGGGTGAACTTCATCGATACCGCCGACGCCTACAACGGTGGTGAGAGCGAGCGGATCGTCGGGCGCGCCATCGGGGGCGACCGCGATCGCTGGGTGCTTGCCACCAAGCTGGCCAACCCGTTGGGGGACGATCCGAACAGCGGCGGTCTGTCCCGGCGCTGGGTCCAGCTGGCTTGCGAGGGCAGCCTGAAGCGTCTCGGCACCGACGTGATCGACATCTACTACCTTCACAAGGAAGACCACGCCACGGCCCTGGAGGAGACGGTCGGTGCACTCGCCGATCTCCTTCGGGCCGGCAAGATCCGGTACTTCGGTGTCTCGAACTACCGGGCCTGGCGGGTGGCTGAGATCTGCCGGATCTGCGACGGGATCGGTATCGATCGGCCGATCGTCAGCCAGCCATACTACAACGCCCTCAATCGGATGCCGGAGACCGAGCATCTGCCCGCCTGCGCCCATTTCGGCCTAGACGTTGTGCCCTACAGCCCTTAGCCACGGGGAATCCTGACCGGCAAGTATGCGGCGAACACGGTGCCGGAGGAGGGCAGCCGGGCGGCCCGCCAGGACAAGCGGATGATGCAGACCGAGTGGCGTCACGAAAGCCTGGAGATCGTCCAGGAGATCAAGGCGTACGGCGCCGCCAAGGGCGCCACGTCCATCGATCTCGCCGTCGGGTGGGTTCTGAACAACCGGATCGTTACCGCCGCCCTGGCAGGACCGCGGACGCTGGATCAGTGGAAAACCTACCGGTCCGCGCTCGACTACGGGTTCACCGCTGAGGACGAAGCGCTGTTCGATCGGCTGGTGGTCGCCGGGCACCCGTCAACGCCGGGTTACAACGACCCGCAGTATCCGATCGAGGGTCGGGTCCCGCGGGTGAGCTGACCGGACCGGCGAAGCGCGGTCCGGTCGAGGCGGATCAGGCGCTCTGCTGGGCCGATCGCTTGAGCATGCGCTTGCGCTCATGCGGATCGAGATAGCGCTTGCGCAGGCGGATGGAGACCGGCGTCACCTCGACAAGCTCGTCGTCCTCGATGTAGGCGATTGCCCGTTCCAGGGTCATCCGGATCGGCGGCGTCAGGTCGATCGAGTCGTCCTTGCCGGCGGCCCGGAAATTGGTCAGCTGCTTGGCTTTCAGGGGATTGACCTCGAGATCCTGGCCCTTGTTGTGTTCGCCCAGGATCATGCCGGAATAGACCTTGTCGCCCGGTGAGACCATCAGCGGTCCACGATCCTCCAGGTTCTGCAGCGCGTAGGCGACCGCTTCGCCCTGTTCCATGGAGACCAGGACCCCGGCCCGCCGACCCGGGATCGGTCCGCGGTACGGGGCGTATTCGTGGAACACCCGGTTCATGATGCCGGTGCCCCGGGTCGCGGTCAGGAAGTCGCCGTGATAGCCGATGAGGCCGCGCGCCGGAGCCTGGAACACTAGGCGCTGCTTGCCGCCTCCGGACGGCTTCATTTCGAGCAGTTCCCCCTTGCGTTGGGTGATCGCCTCGATGACGGCGCCGGAATATTCCTCGTCGACATCGACCACGACTTCGTCGACCGGCTCCTGACGCTGGCCGGTCTCCGGGTCGGAACGCATGAGAACCCGCGGCCGGCTGATCGACAGCTCGAAGCCTTCGCGGCGCATCTGCTCGATGAGGACGGCCAACTGCAGTTCACCACGGACGGATACCTCGAACGCGTCCTTGTCTTCGGTCTCCTTGACCCGGATCGCGACATTGCCCTCGGCCTCGCGCATCAGGCGATCGCGGATCAGCCGGGACGTCACCTTTTCGCCTTCGCGGCCGGCGAGCGGGCTGTCGTTGACGGCGAAGGTCACCGCGATGGTCGACGGGTCGATGGGATTGGCGGCCAGCGGCTCGGTCACCTCCGGTGCGCACAGGGTGTCGGCGACCGTCGCTTCCGAGAATCCGGCGAGGGCCACGATGTCGCCCGCTTCGGCCGACTCCAGCGGCACCCGCACCAGGCCGCGAAACGCCAGAACCTTTGAGATGCGCGCGCGCTCGACGTCCTTGCCGTCGCGGGACAAGGCCTTCAGCTGGGTGTTCGGCCTGATCTCGCCGCTCTGAATCCGGCCGGTGAGGATCCGACCGAGATAGGGATCGGACTCCACGGTGGTTGCCAGCATCCGGAATGGGGCATCGGGTTCGACTTCAGGCGATGCAACGTGGGCGACGATCCGGTCGAACAACACGTCCATGTTCTCGCCCACGGCGTCGGGGGTCTCCGATGCCCAGCCCTGTTTGGCGGAGGAGAAGATGGTCGGGAAGTCCAGCTGGGCCTCGTCGGCGCCGAGGGCGGCGAACAGGTCGAAGACCTCGTCCTGGACCTCGTAGGCGCGCTGTTCCGGCTTGTCGACCTTGTTGACCACCACGATCGGCCGCAGGCCGAGCGACAGCGCCTTGCCGAGCACGAACTTGGTCTGCGGCATCGGCCCTTCCGACGCGTCGACCAGAAGCAGGGCGCCGTCAACCATGCTGAGGATGCGCTCCACCTCGCCGCCGAAATCGGCGTGACCCGGCGTGTCGACGATGTTGATCCGCGTTCCCTGCCAGTCGACCGAGGTGCACTTGGCCAGGATCGTGATCCCGCGTTCGCGCTCGATGTCATTCGAATCCATCGCCCGTTCCGCGACCTGCTGATTTTCGCGGAAGGTACCCGACTGCTTCAGCAGCACGTCGACCAGAGTGGTCTTCCCATGGTCGACATGGGCAATGATGGCAATGTTGCGCAGGCGCATGACGGCTCACCTAATTCAATGGAGAGCGGAACATAGCGCTGATTTGCTGCAGTGCAAGGACAGCGGAAAAAGTGGCCCTAAGTCGCGGTCAGTCTTTAACCACGAGGGGCCGGGCGAAATCGTAGAAACACTCGGCTCCCGACTCAGTAATCAGGAAGCACTCCGATATCTCGATACCGCAGTCGTCCAGCATCAGGCCGGGGATCATGTGAAAGGTCATATTGGCCTGCAGCTCGGTCCGGCCGCCCGGACGCAGGCTCATGGTGTGTTCCCCCCAGTCGGGCGGATAGTTCAGGCCGACGGAATAACCAATCCGGCTCTCCTTCTCGAATCCGGACCGCGCCAGAACCGACCGCCAGGCGGCTTCGACCTGTTCGCAGGCCGCTCCAGGCCTGGCCGCGTCAAGGGCGGCGGCGATCCCGTCGCAGATGACGCTGCTGGCATCGACCAGTTTCTGCGGCGGCTTGCCGAGCGAGACCGTGCGGGCCATCGGACAATGGTACCGCCGTCGGACGCCGGCCAGCTCAAGGATTGTCGCTTCCCCATCCTTGAAGAGCTGGTCGGACCAGGTCAGGTGCGGGGTCGAGGCCCCGAAACCCGACGGCAGCATCGGGACGATCGCCGGGTAGTCGCCACCGACGGCGTCGACGCCGCGGATCGAGGCCTCGTAGATCGCGGCGGCGGCGTCGCACTGTCGCGCCCCGACCTCGACGGCGTCGATGCCGACCCCCATTGTCCGTGTGATGATCCGGGCGGCCTCGCGCATGTAGGCGATCTCCGCCGGCGACTTGATCGCCCGCACCCAGTTGATCGTGTTGTTGGCGTTGGCAAACCGCGCATTCGGGAGCCCGGCCTTCAAATGCTCGTAGGCCATCGGCGAGAAGTAGTAGCTGTCCATCTCGAGCCCGACCGTGCCGCCGGCAATGCCGCGACGGGTCATCTCCTCGGCCACCCAGTCCATCGGATGGCGGTCCGGTTGTTGGACCAGATTGTCCGGATAGCCGAGTATATTGCCGGCCTCGAGGTAGGTGGTGACGGTTCCGGCATTGGCATCCATGCCGCGCACGATCAGCACCGGTTCGTCGAGTGTCTGCGCCATCAGCAGAGACTGGGGCGTATAAAACGACCAGCCGTCGTAGCCGGTCAGGTAGCACATGTTGGCCGGGTCGGTGACGACCAGAGCGTCCATCCCGGTCGCCTCCATGGCCGAAAGAACCGCGGCCTGCCGGGCCCGGTACTCCTCCGCGCTGAATGCCGGCGCCGTCATCCGATCAGGCGAGCTCCATCTCGGTCAGCGGAACCACATCGATGCCGGCCTGTTCGATGCCTGAGCGGACCCGCGACGCGACCGCGACGGCCGTCGGTTCATCACCGTGCACGCAGATGCTGTGGACCAGGGCCGGCACGTGCTTGCCGGAGGTCGAAACCACCTCCTGGTGCTCGATCATGTGCAGAACGCGCTGCAGCGCCTCGTCGGGGTCGTGGACCATGGCGTTCGGCTGGCTGCGCGGTGTGAGATCACCGTTGTCGTCATAGGTGCGGTCGGCGAACACCTCGGAGGCGATCGGCAGACCGAGTTCCTCGGCCGCCTTCACCAGCTCCGAGCCGGTGGGCACCAGAAAGATCAGCGACGGGTCGACACCCTTCAGGCCGCGACCGATGGCGCGCGCCCATTCGATGTCGACGGCGGCCATGTTGTTCAGCGCGCCATGAGCCTTCACATGGGTCACTGTCAGTCCATTGCAGGCGGCGATGCCCTGCAGGGCACCGATCTGGTAGGCGATCATGCGCTCGATATCGTCGGTCGCCATCTGGATCTTGCGCCGTCCGAACCCCCAAAGGTCGTTGAAACCCGGATGTGCGCCGATCGAGACACCACGCTCGCGGGCCTGCTTGCAGACCCGGTCCATCACATTCCAGTCGCCGGCATGGAAGCCGCAGGCGACATTGGCCGATGTGATGACCTCGAGCATGGCGGCGTCATTGCCGATGTCGTAATCGCCGAATCCTTCGCCCATATCGGCGTTCAAATTGACCTTGCGTGCCATCGCTCTCTCAGCCTAGGGAAGTTGCGGTCAGGCAGACGTAGCATCGAAGAATGGGGGTGGTCCATGGGCGGGCAAGACGCGCGCTCGCAGCAGCGGCAACCGCGGTTTCTGGCCGCCGGTGACACCGCCTTCGTCGTGGAATTCGGCGAGGCCGTCGATCCGGCGATCAACCGGCAGGTCATGGATCTAGCACGGGCGATCCGCCAGACGGCACCCGCGGGCGTGGTGGATCTGGTCCCGACCTTTCGCTCTCTCATGGTTCACTACGACCCCACGACGGTTCGGCGAACCGCGCTTGAGCAGCAGGTTCACGATCTGATCGGAAGCGAGGTGGAAGGTGCGTCGGCGGGGCGGCTGTGGCGCATGCCGACGCTCTATGGCGGCGCCTACGGCCCGGACCTGGAAGAGGTGGCGTCCCAGACCGGTCTGGCAGTCGATGCGGTCGTCGAATGCCATGCCTCGGTCGAGTACGAGGTCTACATGATGGGCTTTCTGCCGGGACTGCCCTACCTCGGCATTCTGCCCGAGGCGCTTGCGCTGCCGCGCCGCTCGGAGCCCCGGGTTCGGGTCCCGGCCGGATCGGTCGCGATCGCCACCAACCTGGCCAACATCTATCCGAGTGAGTCTCCCGGGGGCTGGCACATCTTGGGACGGACGCCGATCGAACTGTTCGATCTGCGCCGCCCGGTCCCGATCCTGCTGGATGCCGGCGACCGGATCCGCTTCGAGCCGATCGACGAGGACACCTTCACGCGGCTGCATGCCCGCGCCGAAACCGGCGATCCGGTGATCGAACCGGAGACGGAAGCGGCATCATGACGGGTCTCAACGTCATTCAGGCTGGATTTGCGCCGACGGTTCAGGATCTCGGCCGCCCCCATGTTCAGCATCTGGGCGTGCCGCCGTCGGGCGCCCTCGATCCGGTGGCGCTGACGATCGCCAACGCGCTGGTTGGAAACCCGCGCTCAGCCGCCGCCCTGGAATTCCGGGTGATGGGCCCGACACTTGAAGTGAGCGGCGGTGCCGCGCGGATTGCGCTGGTCGGTACCGACGCCGGTATCGAGATCCTGGGCGAGCGGCCCGGTACGATCGCGTCGCACCAATCCGTGTGCCTGATGCCGGGGACCCGCTTTCGCATCGGGGGCATTGCCGACACCGGTGTCGCCTATCTGTCTGTGCAGGGCGGCATCGAGGTTCCGGAGGTCTACGGATCGCGCGCCACCTACGTGCGCGCGCGGATCGGCGGGATCGACGGACGAGCGGTTCGGGACGGTGATTTCCTGGCTGTCGCCCTCGACGCGGCGGAGCCGGGTGAGGAGAAACGCTCCGCCGATCTCGACTGGCGGAGCGACGCGACGCCTCTGAGAGTGATCCTGGGACCCCAGGACGATTTCTTCACCGAGGACAGCATCGCCCGCTTCTTCGCCTCGGAGTACAGCTGCTCGCGCGAGGCGGATCGGATGGGCATGCGCCTGGACGGCCCGATCCTCGAGCACCGGCGCGGCCATGACATCGTGTCGGACGGCATCGTGACCGGCGCGATCCAGGTACCGGGGGCGGGCCGACCGATCGTCCTGCTGGCCGATCACCAGACGACCGGGGGGTATCCGAAACTCGGGACCGTGGTCTCGGCCGACATTCCGCGCCTCGGCCGCATGCGGCCCGGCGATACGATGAGGTTTCAGGAGGTCGACGTGGCGACGGCCGAACAGGCCCGTGTTGATCTCGACACGCAGACGGCGCGGGTTGTCGAACGGCTCGAACCGGCCGGTGCCTGGTTGGACGAGGCGGCGCTGTACCAGGAGAACCTGGTCAGCGGCGTCGTCGGCCCGGACCCGGCCTAGTGGTCTGATCGAAACGTTTGGTACCCAAACGTTTCGTGAATCAGCCCACATATTCAATTACGTGGTGGGGCGATTCACCGAACGGATGGGACTCATCCGATCGGATCGCACCACTAGATCGGCGCCGCCTGTTCTATCCGGCCCGGCTGTAGCGCCAGACGCCGGCGGTATCGGTATCCCGCCGCAATCGGCCGCTCTCGACCATGTGGTTCAGGTGGGCGAGGCTCTCGCCGATCGCAAAACGGCTTTGGTGCGCGTCGAGCTGACGCCGGAACATATGGCTCATGACGTCGGCCGCGGAGGAGGGCCGGTGGCAGACCTCTTCGGCCAGGTCGAAGCGCTGTTCGTGATGGGCGGCGAGATCGGCGCGCCGCTCCGGCAGACCGCGAAACGGCCTGTCGTGCGAGGGCAGGACCAGGATGTCGTCGTTCAGGTAGTTCAGGGATCCGAGGAACGCGAGATAGTCCTTCAGCGGATTACCGTCCGGCTCGTTCCACCAGACCGAGACGTTCGGCGAGATCCGCGGCAACAGGAAGTCGCCGCCGAGAATGATGTTCTCTTCGGCGCAGTGCAGACAGACATGTTCCGGGGAATGACCGCTGCCGATCACCGCCGCCCATTGCCGTCCGCCGATCTCCAGCGCGGTTTCGTGGGTGATCCGGGAGTACACCATCGGCACGGCCGTGACCTGCCGGCGGTAGGTGTTGCCCATCGCGTGGAGGTCCTGGACCAGCGTCTCCGACAATCCGGCCCGGCGGTAGAACCCGATCACACCATCGATGAAGTCCGTGGTGTCGTCGAGCCGGATGGCCCGCGCCGACAGCCACTCCGTCCGGCTCATCCAGAGCGGGGCGTCGGTGCGCTCGAGCATCCATCCGGCGTTGCCCATGTGATCGGGGTGGAAGTGGGTGACGATCACCTGGGTGATCGGCTTGCCGCCCAACCCAGTATCGAGGATCCGCGTCCAGAGCCCCTGGGTCTGTTCGTTGGCGATGCCGGTATCGACCAGGACCCAGCCGTCACCGTCGTCGAGCAGGTAGAGGTTCACATGATCGAGGGCGAAGGGCAGGGGCATCCGCACCCAGAGAACGCCGGGTGCAACCTCCAACACCGCGCCGGCCTCCGGCAGGGTGTCGCCGAGAATGTAGTCAACGTCTGTTTTCATGGGGCGCGACCGTAGACGGAAATTCGGCCGGTGCAAGTACCGCGCGGATCAGAGTTCTCGTTTGCCGATCAGTTTGAGGCGCACCCACTTCGACAGGGTGTCGATGATCGCGACCATGACCAGGATCAGCACAATGATGAAGGCCGCCTGATCCCAGTACTGCACCTTCATCCGCTCCGAGAGCTGCATGCCGATGCCACCGGCCCCGACGATGCCGAGGATCGTCGCCGAGCGGGTGTTGCTCTCGAACCAGTAGAGCGAGAGCGACAGGAAGACCGGCATGACCTGTGGCAGGAAGCCGAACCGGTAGCGCTGCATGTTGCTGGCCCCGGTCGCCTTCACACCTCGATCGGGCGCCGGTCCAGGTTCTCGATCGCTTCCGAATACAGTTTGGACAGGGTCCCGGTATCGCTCACGATGATCGACAGCACGCCGGCAAGTGGTCCGAGGCCGACCGCGCGCACGAACACCAGCGCCCAGATCAGCGTGTCGACACCGCGCAGGAGATCCAGGAACCGGCGGGTCACGTGGTGAATGATCAGGTTGGGCACCACGTTCTTGGCGGCGATGAAGCCGAACACCATGGCGAACAGCGAGGCGATGAACGTTCCCAGGAAGGCCATACCCAGGGTCTCGCCGAGGCCGACGAAGATTCCGGCGAAGTCCCAGCTCAGGAAATCGTTCCAGATCACCATGTGGTAGAGCACGTTGCCCATTTTGTGCAGGCCGCCGAACAGCTTCTCGAAGGTGATCTCGAACGCCCAGACACAGAAGGCGAAATAGGCGATCGCGCCGGCGATCAGCGCTCGCCGACCCCAGAAGACCTTGGTCGAGGACCGGAAGGCTTCGGGAAAACGCTCCGACGCGGCGCGGATATCGGCGTCGGTGATCGAGGCGATACCGTGGGTCACGGTCATACCAGGTTCTCCCTGCCGATGAAGCGGTGCCGAACGCGTTCCGACACCAGATCAACGCAGGTGACGGTGGCGACGATCAGCAGGACCAGGGCGCTGACCTCTTCGTAGTGATTGAAGTTGATCACGTAGTAGAGCTCCTGGCCGACGCCGCCGGCGCCGACGAACCCGATGATCGACGACGCCCGGATGTTGATCTCGAAGCGCAGCAGCGTGTAGCTGACGAAGTTCGGCAGGACCTGGGGTACGACCCCGTGGCGGATCTCGTCGAACCAGGACCCGCCGGCGGCACGGATCCCTTCCATCGGCTTGGTGTCGACGTTCTCGTTGACCTCGGAGAACAGCTTGCCGAGGGCGCCGGCTGAGTGGATCGCGATCGCGAAAATCCCCGCGAGCGGGCCGATGCCGAAGGCCCACACGAAGGTGATCGCGAAGATCACTTCCGGCACACCGCGGCAGATCTCCATGTAGCGCCGGCAGACGTGATAGACCCAGCCGTTCGGCGCCAGGTTGCGGCTGGCCGGAAAGCACAGGATGAATCCGCCGATCGTGCCGAAGATCGTGGCGAAGAACGCCATGTTCACGGTCTCGAGCAGCAGCTGAACGTAGCGTGGCAGGTTGAAGTACCAGTACGCCAGCGAGCCTTCGGTCTTGGTGTCGGCGAACAGCAGCGCCGGGTCGAGCACCGGCAGGATGTCGTGGATGTAGTCGCCGATCTTCGGCACGCCGGCGGCCAGCTTCTCGGGAAAGAAATTCGAGATGTAGACGGCAGCGGCCAGCATCAGCACGAAGAGGAGGCCGCAGACCAGGCTGTTGAGTCGACGAACCCGGTCGAGTTCGGCGCGGTGACGCTCGAACACCGTGACCGGGTTCTGGCCGTCGGCGATGTCGATACTCTTCACGTCCGTCTTGCTGGCGCTCACGGCGGCGGCTTCCCTGCAGAAATCAGACCAACGAATGAAAGCGGCGGAGGGCCGGGGCCCTCCGCCAGGGAGCGACTGTGAGATCAGCCGCGGCGGGACTTCGCCAGTTCGCGCCGCATCTCGATGATCGGCTTGTAGAAGTCGTGGCCGACCGGCTGGAAGCTGTTGAACTTGCCGCCGGCGATGGCCTCGGCGCAGGCCCGGTCTTCCAGCGGCAGGCTGACCAGGATGCCGCGCATCATGTCCTTCAGCTCCTGCGGGACGTCCTGGCGGATCACCCGCGGGCCGTTGGTGATCAGGTTCGACTTCCAGATGATGCGGAGGTCGTCCATGTCCAGCGCCCCCTTGTCGACCATCTTGCGCAGGTTGCCACGCGAGTAGCCGTTGGCTGCGTCGCCGACACCCGACGTCCAGGTGACGCCGGCGTCGTACTGGCCGTTCAGGACGGCAACGACGGCCTGTTCGTGGCCGCCACCGAAACCGGTCTCGGAGAAGAACTCCTTCGGGTGGTGACCGCCGGCCTTCAGTTCGTGGGACGGCACCAGGTAGCCCGAGGTCGAGTTCGGATCGGCGAAGGCCAGGGTCTTGCCCTTGAGGTCGTCGAGCGATTTGTACGGGCTGTCGGCGCGGACATACATGACCGAGTAGTAGCCGAGCGAGCCGTCGACCTGCTCGGTGGTGACCAGCGGTTCGATCGCATCCGGTTCCTGGATCGCGATGCCGGCATAGCCCGAAGAGCCGAGGCCGGCGTATTCCAGATTGCCCGAGATCAGCCCCTGCATGACGCCGGCATAGTCCGAAGCCGGGTAAAGTTCGACCGGAACGCCGAGGCGGGATTCCAGATGGTCCTTGAAGCAGGCGTAGTTCTTCAGCCGGTCGGCTTCGTTCTCACCGCCCAGAATGCCGACCCGGAACACCGGGACTTCCTGGCGCCAGTCGTCGGCGGCCAGCGCCGTGTTGACGGTTGTCAGCATTGGAAGGGCGGTCAGGGCGGCAAAGCCGGCCAGGGCTGCACCCAGAGTGCGGCGTGCGATCATGGTTGTTCTCCTTGACGCTTCAGAATTGTCTGTCGGGATCGAAGGGGAGGGCGCGGCGCTCAGGCCACCGCAACCTGTGGCGGGGCGGCCCGCTCTCGAGCCGGCCCGATTGACGTGGACGTCACGCCCTCGCTGAGCGATTCGTCCAAGCCATCAACGCCGTAGATTTCTCTCGCGACGTCGGTGGAGAGTTCCTGCGGACTGCCGTCGAAGACGACTCGTCCCGCCTGCATGCCGAAGATCCGGTCGCAATAGGCGCGCGCGGTGTCGAGGGTGTGCAGGTTGCAGATCACGGTGATGCCCTCTTCGCCATTGATGGTGCGAAGGGCATCCATGACGATGCTGGCATTGCGCGGGTCGAGCGAGGCGATTGGTTCATCGGCCAGAAGGATGCGCGGTTCCTGCATCAGGGCCCGGGCGATGGCGACCCGCTGCTGCTGGCCGCCGGACAGCGTGTCGGCGCGTTGCAGGGCGGTCTGCGCCATATCCAGGCGATCGAGCGCCTGAATGGCGAGTGCGCGCTCCGCTGAGGTGAAGCGCTTGAGCATGCTGTTGGCGAACCCGTGATAGTTCAGCCGTCCAAGCAGGACGTTGGTGATCACATCCAGCCGGTTCACCAGGTTGAACTGCTGAAAGATCATCGAGCACCGCGCCCGCCAGGCCATCAGTTCCCGACTCTTGAGGTTCGATACTTCAGCACCCTCGAAGTGGATCGATCCGCCGGTCGGCTCCGCCAGACGGTTGATCAGGCGGAGCATGGTGGATTTGCCCGCACCCGACCGGCCGATCACGCCGACCATCTGACCGTTTGGAATGTCGAGGGTTACGTCGTCGACCGCACGGACGCTGTCGAAGTGCTTGTGCAACTGACGGATTTCGAGCATCGCAGGCCCCGCAACTGATTGGGCACGACCGCATCCGACGATCCGGGGCCAGCGGCGAGATCGGATGCTGAACGCGCGTTGTGCAGTGCGATAGCTATCGCTCTACGGCAACATCGGGGTGACGGTTGTATGAAGTTTCGGTAACGGGAAGGCGTCAGAACGGTTAAGGCCGCTCGGCCCCGAGGTTTTCCGCCGTTTGTATCGCTCGAAGGAACGCGTCCGTCGTCTCTTCCAGCGGACGGTCGTTCACGATGTCGATGACATTCTCACCGGCGATCGGAACCGCCCGGGCCCGCGCCACCCGCCGCTCGATCTCTGGCCCGGATTCTCGCCCGCGCGCGGCCAGCCTGGCCCTCAGCACGTCTTCCGGAACCGAGAGTGAAATCACGGCCGTTGGAGGGAACCGGTCGCGGGCCTCATCGATCACGCCACGCGACGTGTTGACCACCACGCTGATGCCGCGCGAGAGACTGTCGGCGATGGTCACGGGAATACCGTAGAACAGGCCATGGGCGCCCCAGGACAGGGCATAGGCGCCGGAACTGCGACGGGCCTGGAAGGTGTCAGTGGAGATTGCGATGTGCGGCTCGCCGCCGGCCTCGGCCGGCCGGGTGATCTCACGACGGGGGAAGACCACGTTCGGATCCTCGGCGAGGGTCTCGCGGGCGGCGTCGATCAGCGTGTCTTTGCCCGACCCCGACGGGCCGACGACGAGGATGAGGGTGCCGCGGGACACAACAGACCCTAGGGCGCGAACTTGTCGGCGAAAGCCTCGGCGTCGAGGTTTCGGAAATCGGCGAGATGGTCCCGAAGCACGTCGTGGCTCCAGTCCCACCACGCGATCGTCATCAGCTTGGCCTCGGTTTCCTCTGAGACCCGGCGCCGGAGAACCCGGGCCGGATTGCCGACGACGATCGTGTAGGCCGGCACGTCCTTGGTGACGATCGCCCCGGCTCCGACAATCGCCCCGGTGCCGATCGACACCCCTGGCAGCACGATCGCACCGTGGCCGAGCCACTTGTCGTGGCCGATCTCCACCCGATGGGACTGGCGCCAGTCGAAGAATTCCTCTTCCGGATCGCCGAGATCGTACATCTCGGCGCGGTACATGAAATGATGAAGCGACGCTCGCCAATGCGGGTGGTTGCCCGGGTTGATCCGGCAGTGCGACGCGATGTTCGCGAACTTTCCGATGGTGGCGAAGGCGATCTGGGAGTCGCTGACGACATAGCTGTAGTCGTCGAACGAGCTCTCCAGCACCGTCGTGCGGGCGCCGACCTCTGTCCAGGCACCGAACGTGCTGTCCACCGCCGTGGCTTCGGGGTGGATCCAGGGGCCATCCGGCGACAGCCGGCGATCGGGGGTGCTGCCGGGAGAGCGTTGGAAGTCCGAGGCTTCAGGCATCGTCACAGCACCTGCATGCCTTCCCGCCAGACCCGCCGGACAACGGGGACGCCGTCATCGAGCCGTCTAAAGCGGATCAGGTCCGCCCGCTTGCCGACCGCAATGCGCCCGCGGTCGTCCATGGCGATCATGTCGGCGGGATTTCGGGTCACGGTCGCCAGCGCGGCCGGAAGGCCTATGCCGTGATGCTCGTTCAGCAGCAACGCGCCGTTCAGCAGGCTGGCCGGCACGTAGTCCGAAGACAGAGCATCGAGCAGGCCCGCCTCGGCCAGTTCGCCGGCGGAAACGTTGCCGGAGTGAGAGCCACCGCGCACCACGTTCGGACCGCCCATGACGGTCGTCATGCCTTGGGCATGGGCCGCCCTGGCGGCGACGAGGGTGGTCGGGAATTCGCTGATGGTCAGGCCCATGGCGACCGCCTCGTCGACATGCTCCTCGGTCGCGTCGTCGTGGCTCGCCATCGGATGGCCGGCCTCGCGCGCCATCTCTGCGAGGATTTCGCGGTGTTTGGCGGAATAGATCTCCTGGGCCCTCTTGCGGTCTTCCATCATCCGTTCGAAGGCGGCGTCATCGAGTTGATGGCGGCCCTTGTAGTAGACCCTGAGCTTCTCGATGTTGACGAACTGCCGTTGATCGGGGGTGTGATCCATCAGGGATACCAGGCGGACCAGCGGGTCATCCTTGAACGGCTCAAACAACCGCAGGACATCCTTGTGGGCGACCTCGCAGCGCATATGGAGGTGGTGGTCGGCCCGCAGCAGCCCCTGGTCGCGGAATGCGTGGATGGCCTCGGAGGATTCCCGGACCAGGTGATCTCGGACATCCTCGCTCAGCGTGCCGCCGACCGCGATCGCGTGCAGAACCGTCGTGATTCCCGCGGCCACGACCTGGGCGTCATGGGCCAACAGGGCCGATGATGTCGGCCAGTGAACCCTCGGGCGCGGCTGGACATGCTTCTCCAGATTGTCGGTGTGCAGTTCGATCAGGCCCGGACAGAGATAGTCGCCTTCCAGATCCAGATGACCCTCGGCCGCCGACGCTCCCGCATCGATGTCGACGATCCTGCCGTTCTCGATGCGAACCGTGCCGTGAACGATCTCGTCCTCGAGAACGATCTGCGCGTTCGTCAGGGTGAGGGCAGGGCTCATGCCGCCGCCCTCGCGTTCTCCAGATCGAAGGACCGGGTGCCGATCGCGGCCCGGACCTCAGCATCGTGAAAGATCCCGACGATGGCGGCACCGCGCTGGCGGGCCTCATCGATCAGCGTCACCACGGTCTCGCGGTTGGCCTTGTCGAGGGACGCGGTCGGCTCGTCCAGCAGAAGGATCGGATAGTCCTGAACGAAGGTCATCGAGATGTTCACGCGCTGCTGTTCACCGCCGGAGAAGGTGGCCGGCGGCAGAGACCAGAGCGCTTCCGGAATGCGCAACCGGGTCAGGATGTCGGCGGCGCGGGTCACTGCCTCGGCTTCGGGCACGCCGTGCCCGATCAGCGGCTCGGTCACCAGTTCCATTGTCGGCACTCTGGGGATGACCCGCAGGAACTGACTGACATAGCCGAGGGTATCCCGGCGAATGCTCATGATCTCATGGGGTTGCGCGGCGCACAGGTCGACCCAGGTCTCCCCATGGCGCACGCAGATAGAGCCTCGCTGCGGCTTGTAGTTGGCATAAAGCGAGCGCAGCAGCGTTGACTTCCCGGCCCCCGATGGCCCGGTCAGGATGACGCACTCGCCGCTCTGCACTGACAGATCGACATCGTCGAACACGTCGATCCGGACACCCTGCTGATTGTGCAGGACGAAGTGCTTGGAAAGCCCTTGGGCGTGGAGCATCACGCTGTTGTCGAATTTGGTCATGGCGTCACACCGGGAGGATCGAGGAGACGAGGAGCTGGGTGTAGGGATGCTGCGGGTCGTCCAGGACCTGATCGGTCAACCCGGTCTCCACGAAGGCGCCCCCTTTCATCACCATCAGCCGATGGGACAGCAGGCGAACGACGCCGAGATCGTGGGTGACGACCACGCAGGCGATTCCGAGAGTCCGGACCAGCGTGCGGATCAGGTCCAGAAGGCGGGCCTGCACCGACACGTCGAGCCCGCTGGTCGGCTCGTCCATGAACACCAGGCGCGGTTTGGTGACGAGGTTGCGAGCGATCTGGAGACGCTGCTGCATTCCTCCGGAGAAGGTGCTCGGCATGTCGTCCATTCGGGCGATGTCCATCTCGACCCGCTCGAGCCAGTCGATCGCCTCGGACCGGATGTGCCCGTAGTGCCGATCCCCGAACGCCATCAGGCGCTCGCCGACATTGGCGCCGGCGGACACCCGCATGCGCAGGCCGTCACGCGGGTTCTGGTAGACGATGCCCCAGTCAGTGCGCATGAGCATGCGGCGCCGGGCTTCCGACATCTGATAAACGTCGAGCAGGCCGCGATCGCGGGTGGCGTATTCAATCAACCCTTCGCTCGGCTCCATCTGCCCTGAGATACACTTGAGCAGGGTGGTCTTCCCCGATCCGGACTCGCCGACGATCCCGAGAACCTCGCCCGGGTAGAGATCGAACGACGCTTTACGGCAGCCGATCTGCCGGCCGTATCGATGGGTGAGGCCGCGGACCTGAAGCAGCGGTGACGGACGGTCGATCATTCGGCACCTCCCGCGGCGGCAGCCCGTCCGGCGACATAATCCGGGTCGCCGCCGTCGCCGATATGCCCGGCATCGCGCCGTTGCTGGCAATAGTCACTGTCCGAGCACACGTACATTCTCCCGCCCTTGTCGTCGGTCACCACCTCATCGAGGTAGCTGTCAGCGGCACCGCAGAGAGCGCAGTTCTCGTCCCAACTCTCGATCGAGAACGGATGGTCGTCGAAGTCCAGGGACTTGACGTCGGAGTACGGGGGGACGGCGTAGATGCGCTTCTCCCGTCCGGCGCCGAACAGCTGCAGCGCCGGCATCCGGTCCATCTTCGGGTTGTCGAATTTCGGGATCGGGCTCGGGGCCATGACGTAGCGACCGTTCACCCGCACCGGGTAGTCGTAGGACTTGGTGATCCGGCCGAACTTGGCGATGTCCTCGTACAGGCTGACATGCATCACTCCGTATTCCTCGAGGGCGTGCATCTTCCGGGTCTCGAGCTCGCGCGGTTCGAGCTTTCTCAGGGGCTCCGGGATCGGCACCTGGTAGACGATCACCTGATCCTCGGTGAGCGGGGTCTCCGGGATCCGGTGGCGGGTCTGGATGATCGACGCCTCGGTCGTGCGCTCGGTCGTGGCCACGCCTGCGGTCTTCGCGAAGAACCGACGAATGTTGACCGCGTTCGTCGTGTCGTCGGCGCCCTGGTCGATGACCTTCAAGGTGTCGTCGGTGCCGATGATGGCGGCGGTCACCTGGATTCCGCCGGTTCCCCAGCCATAGGGCAGCGGCATCTCACGCGATCCGAATGGGACCTGATATCCCGGAACGGCGATCGCCTTCAGGATCGCCCGCCGGATCATCCGTTTGGTCTGCTCGTCCAGATAGGCGAAGTTATAGCCCTCGGCCTCGGTCGGAGCGGCGCTGACGGCGTCGGTCCTGTCGATCGTGTCTGTCATGGCAGGCTCCTCATTCGGCGGCGTCGGCGACGGCCGATCCTTCGGCGTCGCCGTCCTCGAACTTGCGGCGCAGGGCGCGGACAGTCACCAGTTCTGCCTGGAAATCGACGTAGTGGGGCAGCTTGAGGTGCTGCACGAAACCCGACGCCTCGACGTTGTCGGAATGCGCCATCACGAACTCTTCGTCCTGGGCCGGTGCGTCGACCGGCTCGCCGAACTCGCGCGCCCGCAGGGCCCGGTCGACCAGTGCCATCGACATCGCCTTACGCTCACAATGTCCGAAGGTCAGGCCATAGCCCCGGGTGAACTGCGGCGGCGTGGTCGCAGACCCCTTGAACTGATTGATCATCTGGCACTCGGTCAGGGTGATCTCTCCGATCTCGATCGGAAAGCCGAGCTCTTCCGGCGCGAATTCGACGGCGACTTCTCCCATCCGGATTTCGCCCGCGAACGGATGATTTCCGCCGTAGCCGCGCTGGGTCGAGTAGCCGAGCGCCAGCACGTAACCCTCGTCTCCGCGTGCCAGGTTCTGGAGGCGGGCGGAACGGTCGGCCGGGTAGCGCGGTGACTCCCGGGTCAGGTCGAACACCGGAGCATCCTCTGGATCGGGATCCTCCTTTTCGACAAGACCTTCGTGATCGAGGATCTCCGTCACCCGGGGCATGCCGGCATCGACCGGCTCGTCCGCGATTTCGGAAGCTGGACGGTTGTCTCCGGCTGCCAAGGCGAAGTCCAGGAGCCGATGCGTGTAGTCGAAGCTCGGTCCCAGAACCTGGCCTCCCGGCAGGTCCTTGTAGGTCGCCGAGATCCGCCGGCGGACCGCCATCGTGGAGGTGTCGACCGGTTCGCTCGCCCCGAACCGGGGCAGGGTCGTGCGGTAGGCGCGCAGCAGAAAGATCGCCTCCTGCAGATCACCTCGTGCCTGTTTGATCGCCAAGGCCGCCAGGCTGCGGTCGTAGAGCGAGCCCTCCGTCATCACCCGGTCGACGGCCAGTGTCATCTGTTCGCTGATCTGCTCCAGGTTGAGCTCCGGAACGGCGGGGTCGCCGCGTCGCTCCTCGGCCAGCAGTTTCTGGGAGTTCTCGATGGCCCGCTCGCCACCCTTGACGGCGACATACATGGCTCAGCTCTCCTCTGGGTCCGCGTCGACCACTGTCGTGCGGGGCAGCGAAACGACGTCGGTGCCGTGAACGAAGATCAGGTCGACACCGCAAGGGAACAGGCTCCCGTTCTCCTGCCATTCGCCCCAGAACCCGGGGCGTAGACCCTTGACCGACAGTCGATGGACGCTCTCAATCCCGGGGCCGCGGAGAGTGAGGCTGCCGGTCGCCGCCTCGAGCCCATCGGTCTGTACAATCAGAGTCGTCGAGCGTTCCGGAAAGGCCTGCTCTCCAGGGGTGCAGCTCGAAAGCGCGGGAGCCTTGTCGGCGCTGGCAAGTGCGAAAGCCGCCTCGCCGGGAGTGTCGATGATCGGACAGCCGCAATGGAACCGCAGGAATGCAAGCGACTCCTCCGTTTGCAGTTCCGGTGCGATCCACAGCGGCGTGTCGTGATCGACCAGGGTCAGACACAGCGCGGCGGTCGCCGGGTGCAGCGGGGCAGGGGCGTCGGTAATGCCTTCCAGCGTGTGGATCCGGCCGGGACGCGCCGTTGCTTCCAGCAGGCTTCGGAAGACACTCTGGGCGTCAAGCACCGGATCCCGAAATCCGGGTTTGATTTCCGGGGACAGGGTCATGATCAGGCTCCCCGGACCATGGTGAAGAAGTCGACCTTGGTGGAGGCGGCCTTGCGGCCCCGGTTGCGCTTCGAGTCCTCGTGGCGCAAGGAAAGGGGGGCGATCAGCGCCCGCTCGAGGGCGTCGCGACGCGACGGCGTCTGCATTATGGCGTCGACAACCGCCGCCAGTTCGGCATGATGTCGGTTCCGCCCCATGACATACCCGAAGCCGACGGCACCGTAGTCCAGCTGGACCGCGCAACGGGTGACCGTGACCTCACCGAGATTGAAGCGCTGACCGGTGCCACCGGCGCGACCCCGTGTCATCACCATGCCGATCTCCGGCGGGCGGATCACTGTCCAGGCGGGCTTGGCGGGAAGGTTGTTCCAGAGCGCTTCGAGATCCTCGAAGTCGGCCTTGGCCAGGGTGGACAGCCATCGCTGGCGGGCTCGCTGTTCTGACGTCTGTTCCGGTGACGCGGCGGTGGGGCGTTTCTGTGACATCGACGAATTTCCAATTTGTCTAGACATCCAGACCTATCGACGGCAATATGCGCTGGAGTTCCGCCGTTGTAAAGACGGCAAAGGTGAAGTTTTCGTGTCAGGAAGGATCCGCCATGTCGGTGATCGACCGGGAGTCGGGGACGGCGGTCTGGCGCCAGATTGAGGAGACCCTGGCGGCGGAAATCGAAGCCGGCGCCTGGAGCGAGGGAGCCCGACTGCCGACGGAGGCGGAGTTGTCCCGACGGTTTTCGGTGAACCGCCACACGGTCCGACGCGCCGTCGGAGCGCTGGTCGACCGCGGTCTGATTCGCGTCGAACAGGGCCGGGGCGCTTTCGTGCGCGAGAACGTCCTGGAATATCTCGTCGGCAGACGGACCCGCTTCACCGAGAACGTCCGACGGGCGAACAGGATGGCAAGCGGGCGCAGCCTGTCCTTCCAGCGGATGCGGAGCGACCGCGATGTCGCCCGCAAGCTGCGGGTGAACCCTGGAACGGCGGTGCTGCAGTTTGAAACCGTTGGGGAGGTCGACGGCCGCCCGCTTTCTTACGGAATCCACTGGTTTCCGGCGAAGCGATTCCCCCAATTCATGGAGGCGTACGAACCATCGCACTCGATAACCCGGGTGATGGAGCACCACGGCATTCCGGACTACGCCCGCGCGGTGACCAAGGTCACGGCACGGATGCCCGATGCGGCGGACGCGGACATTCTCCAACAGCCCAGGGCCCGACCGGTCCTTTTCGTCGAGTCAGTCAATGTCGACCAAACCGGCACACCGGTTCAGTTGTCACACGTTCGATATTCGGCTGACCGTTTTCAAATGGTCTTCGAGTCGATGCCGGAAGGATCAGGATATTTTGATGCCGATTAAAATTATCTGGTAAAGTAATCCCTGCAATTGATTCGGGTTGGACAGATAGCGGTGTCCGTACTCAAGTAGGGAAGAATGGCAGTTGGCTTTCGATCCTAACAATGTCGACTGGAAGCTTGCTGAATTGATCCGCAAGCACGGTTCCTTTCTGAACAATTACCCCGACGGGCAACGGGCCGACATGCGCGGCCAGCAGCACAAAGGCGCGTTGCTGAACGGGGTCGATCTGCGGCGGGCGCTGATGATCGGCGGCAATTTCCGCGGCGCCCAGTTTGTCGGCGCCAATCTGTCCGAGGCGTCGTTCGCCAGCGCCAAGCTGCGCGCCGCCGACCTGACGGGGGCCAAGCTGATCAAGGCCGATCTGCGGGGCGCCGATCTTGAGGATTGCAAGCTGGCGTCGGCGGACATCACCGATGCCGACTTCCGCGCAACCAAGATCGGGGCGGAGCCGGGCCAGGAAACGGTGACCAACCTCGGGGGCGCGGACCTGGACGACGTACGCGCGGTCCGCACCAACCTGACCCATGCCAACCTCATGGGCGTCACCGCCCGCCGGTCTCGCTTCGACGGCAGCGTTCTCGACGGCGTCAACATGAAGGGGGCGGTGCTCGAGCGGGCAACCTTCGTGAACTCAAGCCTGCGCGGGGCGAACCTGCAGGACGTGAACTTCGCAGATGCCCGCCTGTCCAACACCGATCTGACCGGGGCGGACCTTCGCTCCTGCCACCTCGACGGTGCCGACATGTCAGGCGCCAACCTGACCGATTGCGTGATCGCGTCGGACATGGATTCGCTGGAACCCGATGTCCGCGATCTTCTGGTCAGCCACTTCGCCTGGATCAGCTCGGGCGGGCGCAAGGGCAGTCGGGCGAGTTTCGCCGGCCGCAACCTAGAGGGTGTCAACTTCGCCGGCGCCGATCTGTCGGCAGCCGACTTCACCGGCGCCAACCTGGCCGGGGCCAACCTTCGCCGATGCTCATTCCGCTTCACCAAGTTCGCCAGCGCCCGGCTGGAGAAAGCGCAGCTGCAGCGCTGTGATCTACGGGGCGCCAACTTCCACGCCGCGATGCTCTCACACGCTGACCTGCAGGCCAGCCTGCTGACCCCGATGCGGATCGTCGATCCCAGAACGGGAGAAGAGAAGGGGGGCTGGCCAGCCGATCTGACGGAAGTCGAAGCCATCGAAGCAAACTGCGCCCGGGTTGATTTCGGCGGCGCGAACCTGTCCAAGGCGGTCTTCGACGGGGCCGACCTGACCCATGCCCAGCTCGCGGGATGTTCGGTCGACCAGACCAGTTTCGAAGGCGCGAAGATGGACAAGGCGCGGATGCCGAACGGCGACGAGCCGGTGGCTGCGGGCACTCACTGAGATTCGGCGCAGAGACGGCCGACACCGCGAACGGTGACGGCCGTCCCGTTTACCTCACGGCTGGGTGTAGGAGGTCTTTACCGTGGTATAGAACTCGGCGGCGTAGCGGCCCTGCTCGCGGGAACCGTAGCTTGAGCCTTTGCGCCCGCCGAACGGCACATGATAGTCGACACCCGCGGTCGGCAGATTGACCATCACCATGCCCGCCTCGGCATTCCGCTTGAAATCGCTGGCGTATTTCAAGGACGTGGTGGCGATCCCCGACGACAAGCCGAAATCGGTGTCGTTCGCGACAGCGAGGGCCTCGTCATAGTCGCGCACCCGGATGACGCTGGCGACCGGCCCGAAGATCTCCTCGCGATTGATCCGCATGGCGTTCGTCGTCTCGGTGAACAGGGCTGGCTGGAGATAGAAGCCATCCTTCTCGCGGGTCAGGCGCTCACCACCAGCAGCAAGCTTCGCACCTTCCTGCTGGCCGATCTCAAGGTAGTCCATGTCCTGTTTCAGCTGGCTCTCGTCGACCACCGGGCCGATCTCCGTGCCCTCGGCCAGGGCATCGTCGACCTTCAGCGCGTTGATGCGATCGACCACCGCGGCAACGAATCGGTCGTGGATACCCTCGGTCACGATCAACCGGGAGGATGCAGTGCAGCGCTGACCGGTTGAGAAGAAGGCACCATTCACCGCGCAGGAGACGGCGGTGTCGAGGTCGGCGTCGTCCAGCACCACGAACGGGTTCTTGCCGCCCATCTCGAGTTGGACCTTGGCGAACCGGGCCGCGCATTTGGCGGCCACGTGCTTTCCGGTACCGACCGAACCCGTGAAGCTCACGGCGGCGATGGCCGAGGCGTCGAGGATGGCTTCACCGACAACGGAGCCGCGTCCCATCACGAGGTTGAAAACCCCGCCGGGCAGGCCGCTGCGCGACAGGATATCGGCAAGCGCCCAGGCGCAGCCTGGCACCAGGTCGGCCGGTTTGAAGACGATGCAATTGCCGTAAGCGAGGGCGGGGGCTATCTTCCAGGCCGGGATGGCGATCGGGAAGTTCCAGGGCGTAATGATCCCTACGATCCCCATCGGCTCCCGCGTGATCTCGACGTCGACGCCCGGCCGCACACTACCCAGCTTCTCTCCCTCGACCCGCAGGGCTTCGCCGGCGAAGAACTTGAAGATCTGGGCCGCGCGGGTGGCTTCGCCGATCCCCTCCGGAAGGGTCTTGCCCTCCTCGCGGGACAGCAATCGGCCAAGTTCCTCGCGCCGCGTCATGATCTCGTTGCCGACGAACTCGAGCACGTCGTGGCGCTGCTGAGGGGTCGACCGGTTCCAAGCCGGGGCGGCCGCCTTGGCGGCATCGACAGCGGCGGCGACACCCGCGGCATCGGCCTGCGCATAGCTGCCGACGACATCCGCCAGATCCGACGGATTGACGTTGTCGCGGGCACCCGCGCCTTCGACCCATTGGCCGCCGATGAAGTTCTGCTGCACGCCCATTGGCCTTCTCCCTGCGTTTTCGTGTGGATTTGGAAACTGAGTAAACCGGCCGTTGCGGGCTGGCAAGCCGTCCACCGCGTTGCCAGCCCGACATCTACATGCTTACCCTTGGCCCACAGCGCTTTGGCGCGTGCAACGACGGATGGCCAATCATCCGCGTGTTGGGAAGGCCTTCACAACGCCGGCTTCGCCGGCTCAACAGGGGGAACCAGATGATCAGATCACAGTTGCTGCGCGCAGCCGGTATCGGCGTTGCCGCGGCATTGGCCGCGGCGTCGCCCGGCTTGGCCAAGGATACCGTCTCCATTGCCGTACCGGCTTTCCTGTCGGGGCCGGCGGCCGGTCCGTTCGGGGTTCCGGCACGCAACGGCGCCGAGATGGTCATCGATGCCATCAACAGCGGATCCTTGCCGGCGCCGTACAATTTGGTCGGCTTCGCGGGGGCCAAGGTCGAGGTCGACTTCATTGATGAGGCCGGCGGCAATACCAAACAGGTCGCCGAGTACCGGAACCTGGTTCAGAAGCGTGGCGTCGATGCCGTGATCGGCTATATCTCGTCGGGTTCCTGCGCCGCTCTGGCACCGGTCATCGACGAGCTCCAGAAGCTGACCGTGCTCGCCGTCTGCGGCACCCCGCGGGTCTTCGAGGAAGCACCGCGGAAATACTCCTTCCGGACCATGAGCCATGCGACGGCGGACAGTGTCGCGGCGGCCCACTACGTCAAGGACATGTTCCCGGAAACCAAATCCTTCACCGGGATCAACCAGAACTACGCCTGGGGTCAGGACAGCTGGCGCGATTTCAGTCTCGCCATGGGGCACCTGCTGCCATCGGCCAAGGCCTCGGAAAAGCTGCAGTTCCCGAAGATCTTCGCCGGTCAGTATGGTTCCGAGATCTCCGCCCTGTCCTTGGATGACGCCGAGCTGATCCATTCCTCGTTCTGGGATGGCGATCTCGAGGGCTTCATCTTCCAGGCGACGTCGCGCGGGCTGTTCCGCAATAAGAAGGTGGTGTTCACCGTCGGCGGCACCGCGGCCTATCGGCTCGGTAAGCGACTGCCGGACGGTCTGATTCTCGGCGCCCGTGGCCCGTACGGTATCCTTGTCCGGGATCGCAAGACCGCCCTGAACGAGTGGTTCATCAACACCTACAAGGACCGCTACGGCACCTTCCCGTCCGGCCCCGCCTATCAGTATGCCCAGGCCGTGTTGGCGACCAAGATCGCTTATGACAAGGCCGCCGCCGGTGCCGGCGGATTCCCGAGCCAGGATCAGGTGATCGCCTCGTTCAAGGGCATGGAGTTCGAGAGCTTCTCCACCAATGTGAAGATGGCGCTCGGGGGTGGTCACCAGGCGATCACCGAGAACGTCTATGGCCTTTCCAAGTGGAACGATGACCTGGCGGAGCCGGGTGTGACCGACGTCAAGTTCTATCCGGCCGAGTGCGTCATGCCGCCGGATGGCCAGACCAGCGTCGAGTGGATCGAAACCGGAATGCCCGGCGCGAAGTGCTGAGGCTCTAGAGCCTCTCCACCCTCCTGGGGTGACGGCGACCCCGTCGTCACCCCGGCATCTGTTCAGCCGGGACCTTCCGTATGAATGTCGCTCTGACGATCCTGGTCGAAGGACTGGGCTACGCCTCGTATCTGTTCATCGTCTCGCTCGGCCTGACGATCATCTTCGGGGTGCTGAAGATCCTGAACGTCGCCCATGGTGCGTTTTACGCCTGGGGCGCCTATCTCTGCGCGTTTCTGATCGGCGAATTCTCGGTCCTCGGCGTCTCGGACATCGGGACCATGATTGCGATCCCGATCGCCGCCCTGGTGGTCGGAGTGATTCTGGGCTCGGCGATCGAGCGCACGATCATCCGCAACCTCTACGGCCGCGACGAGGTTCTGATCGTGCTGGCGACCTTCGGGCTGTTCCTGGTGCTCGAGGACATCATCCTGCTGGTGTTCGGCGTCGACCCGTATTTCGCCTACCAGCCGACCTATGCCATGCCGGGCGTCCAGATCGGCGGCATCTACCAGGATGGCTATAAGCTCTCGATGATCGTCCTCAGCCTGGTGGTCGGGTTCGTCGCCTGGGCGGTGCTGACCCGCACACACTGGGGCAAGCTGGTCACCGCCATCATCTTCGACAGCGAACTGGCGATCGCCATGGGCATCAACGTGCGCCGCGTCTTCTATGCCGTGTTCGTCGCCGGCGCCGTGCTCGGCGCGCTCGGTGGCGCCTACATCGCCCCGACCATCTCGGTGGCGCCGGGGTTCGGGGTCGAGGTCATCGTGCTGTCCTTTGCCGTCGTGGTCATCGGCGGTATGGGCTGCATCCCGGGAGCGGCGATTGGTGCGCTTCTGGTCGGCCTGCTGCGCGCCTACGCCGTGCTGGAGTGGCCTGAAATCGAGCTGTTCGTGGTCTACGCGGTCATGGCCGCCGTGCTGATCTTCCGCCCGGAGGGCCTGTTCGCCCCCGCCAAGGCGCGAAAGATCTGAGGGGAGGGGCGACTTGACCACAGACCGCACATTTCTGGGCCTCAGCATCGGCTTCGCGCTGGTTGCGCTGCTCGGGGTTCTGGTCCTGCCCGATTGGCTCCTGAGCCAGACCGTCATCGCATTCTCCCGCGCCCTCGCGGTTCTCGGGCTCCTGGTGCTGTGGCGCACCGGCCTGGTCTCGTTCGGCCACGCCCTGTATTTCGGCATCGGCGCCTACACGGTGGCGCTGTTCGGCAAAGAACTGGGCATCTCGGAGGTGCTGATCACCCTGCCGGCGGCCATGCTCGTCTCGGCGATCGTAGGGTTCGGACTCGGTTTCATCGTGCGCAAGTACCGCGAGATCTTCTTCGCGATGCTGAACCTTGCGTTCTCGATGGTGCTGTTGGGGATCCTGGTGAAGACCGAGGCTCTGGGTTCGACCGACGGCTTCAGCGTCGCTCAACCGACCCTGTTCGGCATCGGCACCGAGGATGCCGGCACCAAACTGGCGACGCTGTTCCTCGGCATATGCTTCATCGGCTGGCTGGCCGCGGTGCTGGTGCACCGCTATCTGGGATCGGTCCTCGGTAACCTGACGACAGCCATTCGCGACAACGAGATCCGGGTCGAGTATCTCGGCTATTCGGTAGCCGAGGCGATCCACGGCAAGTACGTGATGTCGGCGGCCCTGACGGGGCTTGGCGGCGGATTCATGGCGATCTCGCTCGGCCAGGTCGATCCGGAGTCGATGGTGAACTGGACCGTGTCCGGTGAACTGGTCTTCGTGACCATCCTGTCCGGCCCCGGCAGCGTCGCCGCCCCCTTCATCGGCTCGGTGATCTTCGAACTCCTGCGGACTTACGCCTTTGAGTGGATGCCCCACGCCTGGCAGCTGATCGTCGGCGCGACCCTGCTGCTGATCATCTTCTTCCTGCCGGGCGGGTTGTGGTCGGTGATCCAGAAGGCTATGCGCCGCGAGGGGGCAGGCCCATGAGCGCCATTCTGGAGGCTCGGGAGGTCAACAAGACCTTCGGCGCGGTGACCGCGGCCAAGGACATCAACGTCTCGGTCGCCCGCGATGAGATCGTCGGGATTATCGGTGCGAATGGGGCCGGTAAAACCACCTTCGTGAACATGGTGACCGGTTGGCTCACGCCGAGTTCGGGTTCGATCCTGTTCGACGGCCAGGACATCACGGGCCTCGCCCCGCGCAAGATCACCCGTCTCGGGATCTGCCGGTCCTTCCAGGTCGCCCAGGTGTTCATGACCGCCACTGTCTTCGACAACCTGATGATCGCGCTCGGGATCGCCGACGCCCACGGCCTGTCGATCCTGCGGGCGCTCCGGCGTCGGGACCTCGAAGAGCGCGCCGATGAGATCCTGCGGCGGTACCGAATTGAGGACTATCGCGACCAGGTGACGAGCACGTTGCCCCAGGGGGTGCGCAAGCTGCTCGACATCGCCATGGCGATGGTGGCCCGGCCCAAGATCCTGCTCCTGGACGAACCGACATCGGGGATCTCGATCGAGGAGAAATTCGGCCTGATGGACATCGTGATGGACGCTCTCAAGACCGAGGGCGTGACGGTTCTCTTCGTCGAGCACGATATGGAGATCGTCGAGCGCTACGTCGATCGGGTGCTCGCGTTTTATCAGGGTGAGATCATCTGCGACGCCCATCCCAGCGACGCCCTCAAGGACCCTGGGGTGATCGAGTTCGTCATCGGAGAGGAAACGCCCGCCGCCGACCGTCCGAACGGGGGAGGCGGTCATGCTTGAGGTCAAGGGGCTGGACGTCGATATCGGTCCAATCCCGATCCTGCGGCAGGTCGAACTGCAGGTTCCGTCGGGGGCCATGTGCGGGCTCATCGGGCGTAACGGTGCCGGTAAGAGCACCTTCATGCGCAGTGTGATGGGATTGCTGAAGTCGCGGGCCGGCTCGATCGGCTTCGATCACCACGATCTGGTCAAGGTCCACGACTTCAAGCGCGCGCATTTCGGAATCGGCTACATGCCGGAGGACCGCAAACTGGTGCCGGCCCTGACCGCCGAGGAGAACATCATGCTGCCGGTGTGGTCGACCGGCATCGAGGACCCTGAACACCGGTTGCAGTGGATCTACGGTCTGATCCCCGAGGCCGAGGAATTCCGGGCGCGTCCGTCGATGAGCCTGTCCGGCGGCCAGCAGAAGATGGTGGCGCTGGCCCGCGCCCTGATGGTCGGCGAACGGCTGCTGCTGCTGGACGAACCCACCGAGGGCATCGCTCCGGTTTTGGCGCGGCGGATGGTGGACGTCCTTTCGGATCTGAAGAGAGAGGGGTTGTCGGTGCTGATCGCGGAGTCCAACGACACCCACCTGCGCGGACTGCTCGACCGGACCTACGTGATCGAGCGCGGGCACGTCCGCCAGCAGGAGTGAGGAGGGACGATGTCGAGAACGGGGTACACACTCCGCCACATCGTTGATCGGCTGGCCCCCGGGGCGAGGCTGCTTGAGCCGCTGCCCGCATTGAACCGGGTGCTCTACTGCCATGAAGGCGCATTCTCGGTCGACGGTGGGAAACGGTCGATCCGTGAGGACAGCGCCTGGTTCGGTACCGCGCCCGTGGAAGTCCAGGCGGGGCCGGAGGGGGCGGTGGTGTGGCGCTACGAACTGGCACCGGTCGACCAGTCACCGAAGCTTGCGGCCGGAACCGGTGTGACCTCCGAACTTACCCTCAACGTTGTCATTGAGGGCCCGGACCCCGGTGAAGACTGGATCATGCGGTGCGACGCGGTGAAGTTCCCGATGGGCGGCCAGGCCGTCCTGCACGTGCACCAGGGCCCTGGAATCCGCTGCCTGAAGGAGGGCGGGATCCGGATCGATACGGCCGGCACCAGTTACACCTATCACCCGGGGGAGGCCTGGTTCGAACCGGGGCCGGAACCGGTGTTCGCCCAGGCGAGCGACTCCGAATGCACCAAGTTCGTGCGGGTCATGGTTCTGCCCGCCGAACTCAAGGGCAAGAGCTCGATCCAGTACGTGAACCCCGAAGACATCGATAAACCCAAATCCCAGCGGTATCAGCACTATGTCGACGAACCCATCGATCACTGAATCGCGCCGCAATGCCGGACGGATCGGCGGCCATATCCTGGTGGACTGCCTGCGGGCTCATGGCGCCGATGTCGCCTTCGCGGTCCCGGGCGAAAGCTATCTGGCGGTGCTCGACGGGCTGGTCGACGCGCCGGAGATCACCCCGATCGTGTGTCGCCAGGAAGGCGGTGCCGCGATGATGGCCGAAGCCTACGGAAAAATGACCGGCAAGCCGGGGATCTGCATGGTCACCCGGGGCCCCGGCGCGACCAACGCCAGTGCGGGCGTCCACATCGCGATGCAGGACAGCACACCGATGATCCTGCTGGTCGGTCAGGTCGGCCGCGAGATGGTTGACCGCGAAGCGTTCCAGGAGATCGATTACCGCCGGATGTTCGGGCAGTTGGCGAAGTGGGTGGCGCAGATCGACGACCCGGCCCGTATCCCCGAATACGTCAGCCGGGCTTTTCACACCGCGGTCTCGGGACGACCGGGACCGGTGGTGCTGGCACTGCCGGAGGACATGCTGGTCGAGCGGGCGGAGGTCTTCGAGTTCAACGCCTACCAGCGCACGGAGCCTCACCCCGGTGCCGTGGAGCTGGCCCGGTTCCACGACCTGCTGGCGAACGCCGAGCGGCCGCTGGTGATCGTCGGCGGCGGGGGATGGGATGCAGCTGCTTCCGTCGACCTGGCCCACTTCGCCGAGGTCAATCATCTCCCGGTCGGCGCGTCCTTCAGGTGCCAGGACTACCTCGACAACCGTCACCCGAACTATGTCGGGCATGTCGGCATCGGCATCGACCCGAAACTCGGCGCCCGGGTTCAGGAGTCCGACCTGCTGATCGTTGTCGGTGCCCGGCTGGGCGAGATGACGACCAGCGGTTACTCGCTGCTCGACATCCCGCGGCCACGCCAGGGACTGGTGCATGTACATGCCGGTGCGGAGGAGCTCGGCCGGGTCTACCAGGGAGACCTGCTGATCCATGCCAGCCAGCGGAGCTTCCTCAAGGCCGTTGCGGCGATGGAACCGGTTGACGCCTCGGCCTGGGCCGATCAGACCCCGGTTGCGCGGGCGGAATTCGAAGCAACGCGCCACCCGACCCATGGTCCCGGCGACGTTCAGATGGCCGAGATCATCCGATATCTCGATGAAGCCCTGCCAGATGACGCGATCATCACCAACGGCGCCGGAAACTACGCCACGTGGGTGCATCGGTTCTTCCAGTACAAGACCTACCGGAGCTGCCTGGCACCGACCTCGGGCTCTATGGGCTATGGCGTCCCGTCGGGTGTCGCGGCCAAGCTCCTCAATCCGGACCGGGTCGTGGTCTCGGTCAGCGGCGACGGCTGTTACATGATGCACGGCCAGGAACTGGCGACCGCCGTCCAGTACGGCATCAACACGATCTTCCTGGTGGTGAACAACGGCATGTACGGCACCATCCGGATGCACCAGGAGCGGGAGTATCCCGGTCGGGTCAGCGCGACCCATCTGCACAATCCGGACTTCGCGGCCCTGGCCCGGGCCTATGGAGCCCATGGTGAGGTGGTCGCCCGGACCGCCGATTTCGCCCCGGCCTTCGAACGGGCCAAGGCCCTTGGCCACCCGGCCGTCATCGAGATCCGCATCGACCCCGAGGCTTTGACGGTGGCGCGGTCCTTGACGGAAATCCGCGAAGCGGCCCTCGCCGAAGGGCACTGACTCCAAGCCAGGTGCGGAATCGGCCTTCTGGTGGCTTCTCGGGTGCCCCGCCTGATCCTGGCCAACCGCCGCTTCGGCGCGCTCGACTCCGACCTTGTCCGACCGATCAGAAGAACTTGTGGTTCATGCTAGAAATATTCCAAAGAATGCGTAGAAACTTATCCACAGGAAATATTCATTCGATAACTGGAGTCGTATTGACAGATCTGGAAGGCATAAGCAAAGTGACCGTGCCCACACTACCAAACCGTGCCCACACTACCAACCGGTAACGGGCACATTGACCGCCTCGCGCCGCGAGGTGGCCGGTCCCAGACAGAGGGCATTCGCCACAGAGGGACCGCAGGGACGGGCGCCGTTTAGACGGCGCCCGTTGGCGTTTGGAACTGCCGTCTTCACGACCGCGCCCCAGTCAGACTGGGCCAAGTTGCAACTTCTGCCGATGACCTGTCGCTGACCTGTTGCGCGACGGTTCAGTGGTATTCGGCTGCAGCGAGATAGGCTCGGCCCGGTCTGCCGAGTGGCGGACCGGGCCTACGATATCTGCGATCAGGCGGCGCGGACCCGATCCAGGAACTCCTGAACCTTTGTCGAGAGCTGATCGCACTGGCTGGTCGAGCTATCCGACGCCGCCAGAACGTTCCCGGCACTTCGGCCCGTGTCCGATGTCGCGTCGGTCACGTTGGCGATAGACGTCGAGACCTTCTGGGTCCCCGTCGCGGCCTCCTGAGTGTTGCGTCCGATCTCCGCGGCGGCAGCGTTCTGTTGCTCGATCGCGGATGCGACGGACGTGGATATCTCACGGATTTTGCCGATCCGCATGTTGATGTCGCCAATGGCGCTGACCGCGCTGCCGGTCTGCTCCTGAACAGCCTGGATCTGTGCGGCGATCTCATCAGTTGCCTTCGCCTTCTGGGTGGCCAGGCTCTTCACTTCGGACGCCACCACCGCAAAGCCCTTTCCGGCCTCTCAGGCTCGGGCTGCCTCGATTGTCGCGTTCAGAGCCAGGAGATTGATCTGCTCGGCAATCGACGTGATCAGGTTCAGGACCTCGCCAATCGAGTCGACTTTCGTCGCAAGGCCTTTGATCTCGCGATCACTCACTTCCGCCGCCCCAACGGCTTCCTCAGCGGAGGTCGTCTGCAACGCCATCTGTCGACTGACTGCCGTGATCGAACTGATCAACTCTTCGGAGGCTGCGGCAACCGTCTCGACGTTCGAGGACGCGAGGTCGGCCGCAGTCGCGACCGAGGAGGCCTCTGCGACCGCGCGGCCGGTTGCGTCCGACATGCCTTTTGCCGTCATGCCCATGTCTGAGACCGCACCCGATACTGCACGCACCACGTCGCCAACTCCGGCTTCGAAGTCGTTGACGACCTTCGCGAGTGCCTCGCGTTTGTCAGCTTCGGCTCGCTTGTCGTTTTCAGCCTGTCGGGCTTCCAACTCGGCCTTTTCCTGGGCATTGATGCGGAAGACCTCTACCGCCTCGGCCATCTCGCCGATCTCGTCACTACGATCACGATTGGGAACCGCGAGATTGACCTCGTTCGCCGCCAGACGTCGCATCACGCCTGAGAGTGCGGGAATTGGGCTAAGCATCCTGCGGAAGACCAAGACGGCGATCGCGATCGCGATCGCCGTTGCGACGATCGTAGCCACGGCGAGCGACGTGGCGATCTCATAAAGCGATGCTTCGATTCGCTGCTTCTCGACACCCGCATAGAGAATACCGATGACGTCACCGGTGTTGGAAAAGATCGGCTCGTAGATTGTGAAGTACGGGATCGACAGGATGATGGCCTCGCCGCTGAACGTCTGACCCGCTGTCACGACCGGGTATACCGCTCCGTTCTGGCCGAGCTGCGTTCCCACGGCCCGCGAACCATCTGGCTTGATGATGTTGGTCGTGCGTCGCCAGAAGTCGCGACTATCGTCTTCCCAAGCGAAAACGGTCGCGGTCTCGCCGGTCATTTGACCGATGCGGTCGATCAGATCGTGGCTGCGGAAGTCCGGGAGCGCATCCACCGTAATGCGGCTGACGCTGCCATCCTCGTTGTAGGTGACGGAGACTCCGGGATAGGCATCGGTCAACTCCATCGCGGCGATCCGCAGACTCGTGGTCTGACGGTCGACTGCCTGCTGACTGATGGAGTTGCTCACCGAAAAGATAGCCGCTGAGGACAACGCTGCCGTCAGAAGGATAAGTAAAATTACGGTAGTCAGCGTGGCCTTGCCGATTAAGCTAAAATACTTAAGTAGATTGAGATTCATTTTAACTTTCCCCCTCACAGATGATATCCGCGGCGTTCATAACGTCGCATGCATGAAGTTTTGATTAACGATTCCGGTCTGAATCCTTCAGATACGATTACCCCGCGCTCAACGGATAAACGGCAATCGAAGGCGCTCCCTGCGAGACACATCGAACGGAAAGTCGGCTCGGTCTTTCAGCCGGGACTGAAGGTCGTGTCAGAGCCACAAACGCAACAGTCGGGCTCGATCAGTGCCGCACGAACACCAGGAAGAAGATCGCCGCTGATGCGCAATGCAGCGGTTGAAGCGTGATCAGCGGATAGGGCAGGCGTCCGGCCAGGCGCCGTAGCGGGGCGATGCCGTAGAACGCTGCGCTCGACAGCGCGGTGACGCAGAGCGCGATCACCGGATAGCCGAACAGATAGACCAGGAGGTAGCCTGTGGCGGAGAGACCGCCGAACGAACCGTTCAGGATCACCGGAGCAATCGGAATCATCATCGCGACAAAGACACCGGCGAGGAACAGCGCGAGCGACCGCCAGAAAGCCGAATGCACATGATCCTCGCCGTCATAGAGACGGATCATGACCGTCGGCTATGCCGCCTTGCGAATGTCGAGGCCGGCGTCCTCGGCGAAACCGAGCATCAGGTTGAGGTTCTGGACCGCGGCCCCGGACGCGCCCTTGCCGAGGTTGTCGAGGCGGGCCGTCACCACCGCGCGCCCGGTCTCGGCGTCGGCGAACACGAACAACTCAAGCATGTTGCTGCCGTTTAGGGCCTGTGGATCCAGTTCGGTCAGACCTGTCGCTTCGGCGATCGGCGCCACCCGGACAAACCGGGCATCGCCGTAGCGCTCACTCAGTACCGCGTGGACGGTCGCCGGCGATGGAGTTCCGGGCAACGCCCAGAGTGCGAGCGGAACGCTGACCAGCATGCCCTGGGCGTAGCGCGCGACGGCGGGTTGGAAGATCGGCGGGTGGGCAAGCCCGCTCCAGCGCGTGATCTCCGGAACGTGCTTGTGGGCGAGAGAGAGCCCGTAATGCCAGTAGGCGTCAGGCCTGTAGCCGGCCTCACCCTCGGCTTCGTACCGCGCGATCAGGGATTTGCCGCCGCCGGTATAGCCGGAGACCGCGTTGATCGTGACCGGATGGTCGGCAGGCAGCACGCCGGCGGCGACCAGGGGGGCGAGAATGGCGATGGCCCCGGTGGAATAGCATCCGGGGTTCGAGACCCGCGCGGCATCGTCAACCGCCTCGCGCTGGCCAGGCCGAAACTCCGGAAATCCGAAGACCCAGCCATCGGCCGTCCGATGGGCGGTCGAGGCGTCGATCAGCTTGACCGAAGATCCCTCGGCCAGCAGCGCCGACTCCCGGGCCGCCGCATCCGGCAGGCACAGGATGGCGACATCGGCGGCGTGCAGCGCATCGCGGCGGGCGCCGGTATCCTTGCGCTGGGTCTCGTCGAGGGAGATCAGGTCGATGTCGGCGCGCGCCAGCAGGCGATCGCGGATCTGCAGACCCGTCGTTCCCGCCTCGCCGTCGATGAACACCCGCGCCGTCGCCATTTCCGCCTCCTGTCGGACTCCGTTGGCTGTGGAGCGGGACCATACCCCATCGCGGCCCCAGGACGGAAGTTGATTAGGGGCGGCAGCCGGCGAGGGCCGGTGCCCGATTACTTAAGGCCTTTGACCACGTTCAACGGCGAGAAGGCCTGGGCACCGGGCATCATCTCGATCCGGTTGATGTTGACGTGGCCTGGCCGGCTTGCGGCCCAGAACACCGCATCCGCGATATCTTCCGCCGTCAGGGCGTCGACACCCTCGTAGACCGTCGCCGCCTTGTCCTTGTCGCCCTTGAAGCGAACTTCCGAGAACTCGGTCTCGGCCAAGCCCGGCTCGATGTCGGTGACGTGGATGTTCTTGCCCACCAGATCGGCCCGCAGGTTCAGCGAGAACTGCCGCACGAACGCCTTGGTCGCGCCGTACACGTTGCCCCCCGGATAGGGCCAGTAGCCGGCAACCGAGCCCAGGTTGACCACGTGGCCGGAACCGTTGGCCACCATCTGCGGCAGGATCGCCCGGGTGCAGTACAGAAGCCCCTTGATGTTGGTGTCGACCATGGTGTCCCAGTCGTCGAGGCTGGCCTCGTCGGCGGCCCCAAGGCCGAGCGCCAGGCCGGCGTTGTTGACGAGCACGTCGATCGGCTTGAAATCGCCCGGCAGGGCGGCAACCGCCGCGGACACCGCCTGCTTGTCCTGAACATCGAGGACAATGGTGTGGCACGGGTTGGCCATCTCGTCCTTCAGGGCTTCCAGACGCTCGCCCCGGCGGCCGCTGATGATCGTCTGCCAGCCGTCGGCGTCGAACCGCTTGGCGGTTGCCTTTCCAAAGCCGCTGGTCGCACCGGTGATGAAGGCGGTCTTGGCCATCTATCTCTCCAGATTTAAAAACAGTGAGTTATGCGGATTTATTCAGAGTTTCATTTAGTTTCGCCCGTCGCCAATGACGTTCCATATCGTCGAGGCCGGCTTCGGTGATCGGACATCCTTCGTCGGCAAGACCGGATTCCATGCTGCGGAACCGGCGCTCGAACTTCGCGTTGCACCGGCGGAGCGCGGTTTCAGGATCGACACCGAGATGCCGGGCCAGATTGGCGACAGTGAACAGCAGGTCGCCCATCTCGTCCTCGACCCGGTCAGGCTGCTGCCCGCCGTCGCGCTCGACCTCCTCCTGGAGTTCGCGGAGCTCCTCCTCGATCTTCGCAAACACGCCGGCGGTCTGCGGCCAGTCGAAGCCGACCCGAACGGCCCGCCTCTGCAGCTTCATGGCCCGCATCAGCGCGGGGTAGGCGGCCGACACGCCATCAAGGGCCGACGGGCTGCGGCCTTCAGCCAACGCTTTGGCGTCCCGTTCCTCGGCCTTCTGCGCCTCCCATGCCGCGGTCTGGGCCTCGGTATCCTCGATGCTGGCGCCCGCGAACACATGGGGATGGCGGCGGACCATCTTCTCGGCGATCCCGGCGGCCACGGCCTCGAAATCGAAGGCGCCTTCCTCCTGGGCCATCTGGGCGTGGTAGACGACCTGAAGCAGCAGATCGCCCAATTCGTCCCGCAAGGCCCCGCGATCGCCCAGGGTGATGGCCTCGGCGACTTCGTAGGCCTCTTCGATGGTGTAGGGCGCGATGGTCTCGAAGGACTGTTCGATGTCCCAGGGGCATCCTCCGGCCGGATCCCGCAGCCGTGCCATGACGGCGAGCAGGCGCGCGATCGCCGGGCCGTCGGGCAAGGCGTCGGCTCGTTCGGGCTGATCTGCGGAACGCAGGGTGGGATCGGACATGGCAGGATCGGAGATGGAGGGATGGGGCATGGCGGGGAGACTAGCGATCGTCGCCGCCCGAGAAAAGGGCGGGTCACGGGATCGCGGCGCGGTGCCTTGGTTCAGGATCTGCGGCGCATCACATATGCTGGAAACCGGAGGTTCGCCCGCACTTATCGGCTTGCCGCCGTGTCTGGGTTTTACATAGCATTCATAGAATTTGAGCTACACGCAGAAGGCCTGAAGTTGTCATCGATCGCCGCCAAATCAGTGCTGCTTGTCGCCGGTTTCGTCGTGGGGCTGGGGTTCGGCGACATCGCCCGCGCCCAGTCCCTGACCGGAGCGCAGAACGGGCCCGAGGCGCAGCGTGATGACGATTGCGAGGCCAAGCCTGTCGAGTTCGAGGACGACGCCAATCTGACCCGCGAAGAGAAGATCGCCAGGATGGATCGGGCGTTGATGAAGTCCCTGTCCCAGTTCGATCTTTGCCAGACATACGATCAGAGCGCTTCCGCCGCGAGCGGGGGCGGTGCCGCCGGCGGAGGGGGGGGGGCGGCGGCGGAGCGTCGGGCGCAGGCGGAAGTGGTGGCAGCGCCGGGGGCGGTTCGGCCGGGCAGGGGGCGGGCGCAACCAATTCGGTCGCGTCCTCGGATATGTCCGGCACCGAGGAGTCCCCGTCTCAGACCGCATCAGTGCCGGCGTCCGGCGGTGTTTCCGGCGACCGCTCCGGCCCCGGGGCAGGGACTTCCTCCGAGGGAGAGACCTCGACGGGTCGGGACTCGCGTCAGGACCCTGCGGCAAATGGCAAGATTCCCGAGGACATCCCGCCGGCCGATAACGACAGCATCCTCGAAGCCCAGATCCGCGCGGCGGCGATGAACGAGCCGGATCCGGCTGTTCGGGAACGTCTGTGGGACGAGTATCGCAAGTACAAAGGCCTACCAACGAAGGGCAGGAGTCAGTGACGTGAGAGTCTTCAAGAGGGTGTCGGTCTACGCATTCTGTTGCGTCTTCGGCCTTTCCGGATGTGTGACATCGTCCCCGATGACGGTGTCCAGCGGCTCGACCTTTGGCATCGGACCCGAACTGTCATCCCTGCTGAAGCCGGATCGCGAGGCTGTCATCGACGAGTCCAAGCCGCGGCTGGATATCGTCATCCCGGTCTTCGATCCCGGACTGCCGGAAGAGAAGAAACCCACCAAGAAGGTTGAAAGCACGCGCGAGGAGGTCGACGAGAAGGAGGGCGTCTGGCAGGCCGAGAGCTTCTCCGGCGATGACGAGACGGTGTGGCCCGAGCTGCGGCGGGCGGAGGCCAACCGCTTTGCCTATAAGCTCAAGTCCGCTCTAGAGGAGACCGGGGCGTTCGGCGCGGTCCGTGTGGTGCCGGACGGTACGGCGACCGGTGATCTCTATGTCATGGGCAGGATTGGCGAGTCCGACGGCGAAGATGTCGAAATCGACGTCGAGGTCGTCGATATCAGCGGCCAGCGCTGGTTCGACTGGGGCTTCGATCATGAAGTCGACGCGAGCTTCCACAAGAACATCCGCAACGAGGGCAAGGACCCGTACGATCCGCTCTTCGCCGACGTCGCCAACCAGATCGCATTGCAGGTCGAGGATCGGACCAGCGAAGACCTGACGGAACTGCAGAGGATCACCGACCTCCGGTTCGGCGCCAATCTCGCCGACGAAGCCTTCATCGACCACATGAAGATCGAGGGTGGTCAGGTCGACCTTGTGAGCTACCCGAGCGACGACGACCCGATGCTGAGAGGCACCAAGGCCATCCGGGTCCGCGATCAGCTGTTCGTGGATGGGCTGCAGCAGAACTACCAGTCGTTCAGCAAGCGGATGGAGGACAGCTATCTGATCTGGCAGGAACAGAGCCTGCTCGAGATTGAGGCCGAACGGGACGCCAAGGTGAAGGCCGCGGGTCAGGCGGCGTTGGGCGTTGCTTTCATCGCGCTTGGCGTTCTGGCCGTGGCCGCCGGCGCCCGGTCGGACAACCTGAATGTCCAGTCACTTGGCGCGTCGGCGGGTGTCGTTGGCGCCGCGGGCGGCGTAGCCGCGCTGGCGAACAGCTTCCAGACCAGCAAGGAGGCGGAGGTCCACCGGAATGCCCTGAACGAGTTGGGAGAGTCGATCGACGTCGATCTGGCCCCGCAGGTCGTGGAATTCGAGGAGAAGACCGTGTCGCTGACCGGAGACGCCAAGGAGCAGTTCGCTCAGTGGCGCGACTTCCTGCAGCAGATCTACGAGGAAGAGCGCACTCCGAAGGAAAAGCTCTGATCGCCCCCTAGAAGATGCTGCAGGAGAAACTCGAGGCAGCGTCGCAGGAGGCACAACGGCGCTGGGTCCGACGCACCGTGGCGCTGGTGGCGGCGGGCGCCGTGGTCCTGCTGTTCCTGCTCGGGATCATCAGGCTCGATCTGACCCCGATCCTGCCGGCAGGCGAACCCGAGACGGCGGTCGGCGTGCCATCCGGAGTGGCTGATCCGCCGGTCGCCCGGACGGCGGGAACGGGGCTGGGTTCAGCTTCCTCAGAGGCACCGCGCCCCGAAACTGAACAGACCGAAACTGAACAGACCGAAACTGATCAGACCGAAACTCAACAGGCCGGGACACCTTCGCTGGATGCCGCGCTAGGTCAGAGCGCCACACCATCGATCCCCGGCGTCAGCCGTTCGGTCGAGGCGACCCCGGCCGATCCACCAAGGACGCCATCGCTGTCCGAAGGCGCCGAAGCGGATGATCCGTCGGATCCGCCAGCGGATCCGCCCCAGGTGTCACCCCAAGCGTCACCCCAAGCGTCAGCCCAGGCGCTCACACCGGATCAGGTGGCCGATCGCGCCGCCTTTCAGACCGAGTTGGCCGACTACCAAACCACCCTTCTACCGGCCCTGGACGACCCCGACTTTGCGCGCTGGGCGCCCGAAACCCGCGACAGGATTGCCGACGATGTCGCCGCCGCCCAAACGAGCTTTGCCACCGGCGACTACGGCCCCGCCCTGGCGGCCCTTCGTGGGGCGGTCGCGACGGCCCGTCAGGCGATCGACGATCGGGATCGCAGCTTAGGCGAGGCCCTCGAGAACGCTGAGGCCGCGCTCGACGCCGACCTCTACGAGGAGGCGCTGCTCGAGGTCGAGAAGGCCCTGCGGATCCGGCCAGGCTCGACGCAGGCCGCCGACCTCAAGGCCGAAATCGAGCAGCTGCCCGACCTGCTGGAAGCCTTGCAGGACGCCGCCGTGGCGCGGGCGGAGAACGACCTGGCGGAAGAGGCGCGCCGCCTGCGGCGTGTCCTGACTCTGGCTCCCGACCGGTCGGAGGCAAGAACCCGCCTGCGGGCGGTCGAGGAGCAGATCGAGGAGGAAGCGTTCGCTGACGCGATCGCGGCGGGATTGGCCGGGATCGAAAATCGGGACGTGGAAACCGCGGCCCGGCAGCTGTCGCGGGCCGAGGCCTTGTTTCCGGATCGCTCAGAGACCGAGGTTCTTGCGTCCAGGACCGCGGCGCTGACCCTGGAACTTCAGGTCGAGGAGCTCGTGCGCAAGACGATCGTGGCCTCCCAGGCGGACAATTGGGGGGCAGCGCTTCTGCTGTTCACCAGCGCCGAGCAGATCATCCCCAACAACAAGGATGCGCGCGACGGCATGACGCTGGCGGCTGAGGTGATCGACCTGAAGACGAGGGTGCAGGCCCACCTGAACGCGCCCCACCGGCTGTCGTCGGCGAATGTGGAAACCGCGGCCCGGGGCACGCTGTCGGAAGCCCGGGTCTTCGCGACTTTCAGTCCAAGCCTGTCGGCGGACGCCCGACAGCTGTCGGAGGTCATCGACACCTACACCACGCCGCTGCCGGTGACGGTTGTCTCCGACGGCGCGACCGACATCACGGTGCGCGGGGTCGGACAGGTCGGGCTGACCACATCGCGGACCATCGAGCTGAAACCGGGGACCTATACCTTCGAGGGCGTCCGCGCGGGCTACCAGTCGAAACTCATCCCGGTCACTCTGGAGCCCGGCATGACGAATGTCGTGGTCGAGGTTATCTGCGATGAACGACTTTGAACGCGGTCTGCGTGAGGTCAGGGCGCGGCACCGGCGGGGTTTCGTGCTCGGCGCCTTCCTTCTGGGTCTGGCGATACTGGTGACGGTCGGGCTGATCGCTGTCTCCGGCGGAACACCGATCCGGGTCGAACCGGCGGAAGCCTCTATCGATGCCGAGGTGACCGTCACATCCGGACTGGCTATCGAGGTCGAGCGGGTGATCTACAGTCTGCTCGGTGCGCCGGCGATCGCGGTCCATGTCAAGGGCTTTCAATCCTACACGGGCACGCTCTCGGAGGATCAGATCGGCCGACCCGTCACCATCAGCCTCACGGCACTGCCGGGTGTTCTGGCCGTCACCACGGTTCCGGGCCACGACAAGACGCGCTGGCGGGTCGACGGCAGTCTGGTTCAGCGCGGTGCTGTTCTCAAACACGAGGTGGCCGCCGGCACCTACGGGCTCGAGATCGACAACCCCTACTTTGTCCCGGTGACCCGGGAGCTGGAGGCCTTTCGGGGCGAGACCACGCAGCTGGCCGTCGACCTGACCCCGGTTGAGGGCAGTTTGGATATCCGCTCGACCCCCGAGGGAGCCGAAGTCTCGATCAACGGGGAGGTGAGGGGCCGGACGCCGGTCGCTCTGCCGGTGGCCGGCGGGTCCTACGAGGTGCGGCTTACCGCCGACGGCTTCAACGACGTCACCGATACCATTGAGATCACCCATCCCAAGCCGACGGCTGAGCGGTCCTATCGGCTGCGCCCGGTATCCGCCACACTGACGGTCGACGTGTCGCCGGCTGGCGGTGAGCTGCTGCTCTCGGGCCGTTCGATACGCCCGGGCGTACCCGTCGAGATCGATGCGAACACGCCCTACACCGTTACCTACGTCAAGGAAGGCTACCACGCCGCCCGACGCGAGGTGCTGTTCGCCGCGAAAGCCGATGAGCGGATTGCCATCGAACTCGAAGCCGATATCGGGGCGGTGGAAATCTCAAGCGAGCCAACGGCGGGCATCTACGTCGATGGCAAGCGGGTCGGGAGAACGCCGGCCACCCTGAAGCTGCCGGCGAAACGCCATCGCATCGAATTGCGCAAGCCGGGATACAGGACCGTCACCAGGGATATCCTGCCGTCGAGCAGGCGGGTCGTGACCATCAACGAGACCCTGCGCACCGAGGCCTCGGCCCGCCTGGCAGAAGCGAAGCCCGAGTACACCAACAGCGCCGGGGTCACCCTGAAGCTCTTCCAGCCAGACGATATCCGGATGGGCGCGCCGCGCCACCAGAAGGGGCAACGGACCAATGAGTTCGAGAAGGACGTCACCCTCAGGCGCCCGTTCTATGCCGGCAAGCACGAAGTCACCAACGCCCAGTTCGGACGATTCAGGCCAGGCCATCGCGGTCAGGCCGACCTGCCGGTCGTCTCGGTGTCCTGGTTCGAGGCGGCGGCGTTCGCCAACTGGCTGAGCGCCCAAGAGGGTCTCACCCCGTTCTACCGGTTTGAGGGCTCGCGGTTCCTTGGGTTCACCCCAGAAGCCGACGGCTACCGTCTGCTCACCGAAGCGGAGTGGGAATGGCTGGCGCGCAAGGCGGGCAAGGACCAGCAGACGGTTTTCTCATGGGGCGACGATCCGGTCGTTCCGAAGCGCGCGGGGAACATCGCTGACGAGGCGGCGAATGGCATTACCGAGTTCTATGTCCCAAACTACAGGGACGGATATGTGCGGGTGGCGCCGGTCGCCAGCTATCCGCCCGAGGCTTCGGGGCTGTACGACCTGACGGGAAACGTCAGCGAATGGACGCACGACTACTATTCGCTGCTGCCCCCGGGGCCGTCCGACAGCTTCGTCGACCCGCTCGGCCCGGCGACTGGCGACACCCACGTGGTCAAAGGGGCCAGCTGGCGGGCCGGAACGCGGACTTGGCTTCGGGCGGCATATCGCGACGGCCAGTCCGGTCGGCGCAATGATCTCGGTTTCAGAGTTGGACGGTACCTGTATGCAGCAGAGAGCGGTTCTTCAAACTAGGGGGTGAGCCAGGCGGCCGGCTCCCCCCGTTCCCGCGCCCGGATCCTGTCTCCGATCGTGGCCCTGATTGTTGTCCTGGCGATCGTCGGCGCGCTGACCTTCGCCTACGCCCAATCCGGGCCGAGCGCGTTCAACCTGAACTCGCCGGCTTCCTTCCCGGTGGACATCTGACATGACGTCCCTGGTGAAGAGCGTCATCGCCCTGATCATCTCGATCGTCGTCGTGCACTCGGCGTATATCGGCTACATCCGGCCGGAAGCCGACCTGGTGGTGGAGGCCGCCCGTGCCGCCGGGGTCTCGGCCCCGCGCGATCTCGCCGTGATTCTAAAGGACTATGAACAGCAGATCTGCCTGACCCTGATGCTCTGGGGGGGCTCGCTGATCCTCGGCAAATGCCTCGTCATCATGAAGGACCGGTACCTGTTCGGGGTGGACCTTCTGGAAAGCGCATCCGGCGACAGGAGCGACTTGTTCAATGTGCTCTCCAACCTGGAAACACTGCCGGCGAAGATGCGTGAGACACCGCTGGTCCGCACCCTGATGGCAAGCCTGCGCCGCTATCTGATCACCGAGAGCGTGCAGGATACCTCGGATGCCATCGAGTCCAGCATCGAGGCTCTGGCGGTCAAGCAGGAAGCCGAGAACTCGATGATCCGCTACCTGATCTGGGCGATCCCCTCGATCGGGTTTATCGGCACCGTCCGCGGGATCGGTGAGGCCCTGTCCCAGGCCGATCAGGCCCTGGCGGGAGACATCGCCGGCATGACCGAGAGCCTGGGCGTCGCCTTCAACTCGACCCTGGTGGCCCTGCTGATCAGCATTGCGCTGATGTTCCTTCTGCATCAGCTCCAGCGGCTGCAGGACGGGCTGGTGGTCGACACCCAGGAGTACTGCGAGTCGTTCCTTCTCAACCGCATCAGCGCCCCGGGCCGCCATGAGACCGCGCAGGAGAGCTGAGGGCTTCAACCTCGCTTTCCTGGACATCATGTCCTGCGGGCTTGGTGCGATCATCCTCGTCTTCATGCTGGTCAAGCACAACGTCGACAACTCGGCGTTGGAGACGGAGCTTCTGCAATCGGATCTTGAGCGCCTGCTGCAGCTCCAGGAACAGCTGCAGTCTGAGCTGTCCGACAGCGCGCGCCAGCGCGCCGATACAGAGACCCGGATCGCCGATGTGTCGGCCGCAATTCAGACCGCCCAGGATGCCCTGAAATCGGCGGTCGACCAGGTCTCTGAAGAACGCAGTGAGAAGAGCGCGCTGGAAGAGGCGATCAAGACGATCGAGATTCCCGATCCGCAGCGCCCCGACATCATCGAGAGCCCCGAGGTCGGCGAGGAAACCTACCTGATCGGCCTGCGGGTCGAGGGATCGAAGATCGGCATCCTGGTCGACACCAGCGCATCGATGACAGACGAGGTCCTGATCGATGTCATCAGGCGCAAGAACGGCACCGCCGCCGCCAAACAGGCGGGGCCGAAATGGCAGCGCACGAAAGCCATCGTCAAATGGCTGGTGGCACGGGTGCCCGAGGCCTCGCTACTCACCGCCGTTGCCTTCGCCCGCAAGGCCACGGCCCTCGGCGCCGGGGGCTGGGTTTCCGGCAACGACGCCGCCGGACTCGGCCGGATCGTCGCCGGCGTCGACACCATCGTCCCCGAAGGTGCGACCAACCTGCAGGCCGGCTTGGAGGCGATGGCCAGGGCAGGGGCGACGAACATCTACCTGATCACCGACGGTCTGCCGACCGACGGCGACTCCGGCTATCGCAGTCTCAATCCGTTTGCGGAATGCAGCGCGCTCTGGGGCGGCAGCTCGAAGATCTCGGGTGCGTGTCGGGCCAAGCTGTTCATCCACACTGTGACCAACGCGTCGCTGCGCGGTGCGGTGGTGAACGTCATCCTGCTGCCGATCGAAGGCGATCCGGAAGCTGGGCATCTGTACTGGCGATGGGCCTCGGCGACCCGCGGATTGCTGATCAGCCCGGCTGAGAACTGGCCATGAGATCCAAGAAGCAGCGCGATTTCAATATCTTCAGCCTGTCCTTCCTGGACGTGATCTCGTGCGGGTTCGGGGCTGTCGTGCTTCTGGTCCTGGTCTCCAACACCGACGACGCCCCGTTGTCCGAGCTCGAGGCCGACGCCACCGCCCTGTTGAACCGGGTGCAGAGCGTCGAGGAGCAGAACAGCGCGTTGAGCGCGGAGCTTGCCCAGGCGCGCGAAGCGGCGGAGTCCAAGGTGCTGCTGCTGCAGCGCCTGCAAGGCATGTCGGCGGCGGCCGCGGGCGCGCTCGAGGAGGCGAGGGGCGAGTTGGACTCCCTGAAGGCCGACGTGTCGGGCCTGACGACGGTTCAGGGTTCGCTGGAGCGGCTCAGGACCGCCGCGATCTCCGTTCCCGAGCGGCCCACGGTCCGTGACGAGGAGGTCGGCGGTATCCCGGTCGAAAGCGAATACGTGATCTTCATCGTCGACACCTCCGGCAGCATGCAGGAGATCTGGGACCGGGTGACCCGGGAACTCGAGAACATCATCCGCATTCATCCCAGGATCAAAGGGTTCCAGATCCTGAACGACAACGGCACCCACCTGGTGTCGGGCTATCAGGGACGCTGGATCCCCGACACGCCGGCGCGCCGCGAGAGCGTGATCAAGCTGTTCAACAGCTGGAAGAGCGCGTCCAACAGCAGCCCGGTGGAAGGTCTGGAGGTCGCCCTGAAGCGCTACGTGACGCCCAGCGATAAGGTCTCGATCTACATCTTCGGCGACGAGTACAGCGGTTCGTCCTACGACCCGGTGATCAACGCGCTGCTGGCACTGAACACCAACCGCATCACCGGGGACCGATTTGCCAGGGTCCATGCCGTCGGGTTCCTGTCGCGCTTCACGACCGGCGGGTTCGCCACCCTGATGCGCGAAATCACCCGGCGGAACAACGGCACCTTCATCGCGCTGCCGAAGTAGAGCGGAGGTCAAGCAGCCTGAGCGATCGGGTATGCCCGGCGTCAACGACTTCGGCGCCTTCAATGGTACGTCAGTCACCGTGGCGGCCGGCTGCGAAATCTTTCTGATGACCGGTGTCCGGCTGAACTTCTAGAGTGTTTCCGGCGCCCCAGATGGGGGTCAGCGATGGTCGAGGAGGGGGCGGGCAATGGCAGGCGCGAGGGCGACGCGATCAAGTCACCGATGCCGAACGCCGACGTCCCGGCCGACGGCTTCAACCGCGTGATTCGCGAGATTCAGGCCTTCGCCGAACCGGATCGGCGGTACCTCGTCTACTTCCTGGCGCAGTTCCGGCGGATCGGCCATACCGTCGAGGAACCGTTCATGGTCCACCAGATCTACGGCGGTCAGTATGACGAGATCATCATCGTCACCGGCGCGCCCGGTTCCTGGGCCAATCCGATGGTGCACCAGTTCCACGCCGGTCGAATGCGCTTCCTGGAGCACGCCGACCTGGATCTCTACGGAGTCGGCTTTCTGGACAAGGGAATGGCCACGATCGGCAACATCGATCTGCTGCTGATCCACGACGCCAGCTTGAACCTGCACTATCTGAATTTCCTGAAGCGGGGCAGGCGCTTTCAACCGCTGCAGCTGCCGCCGGAGGCGGAGCGGATCGGCGATGCCTGGATGGCCGAACGCGGCCTCGACCCGAGCCAGCCCTGCGTTCTGATGCATGTTCGCGACTCCGGGTTCCGGATAACCGGGGCCAACCGCGAGATCCGCGAGGGCGATATCACGTCCTACCGGCCGGCGGTCGAGTATCTGCTGGACCAGGGCTATCTTGTCGTGCGGATCGGCGACGCTGAAAGCCCCCGTCTCGGGCTCGACTCGCCGCACCTTGTGGAACTGTCCCATGCCGAGCACGATCCGGCCCTCGACGTCTATTTCGCCGCGCGCTGTCGGTTCGCGCTGACCATGTCATCTGGCCCGAACTCCCTGGTGACGCTGCTGGGGCGCCCGCACATCGTGTTCAATTTCGCACTTCACGACCTGATGAGCTTCCATCCCAGTGACCTGTTCGTCCCGAAGTCGTTTCGCTGGCGGGCCAGCGGCGAACCGGTGACCTTCAGCGAGTTCGTGGCGGGCGGCATGCATAAGTTCGGCTACAACAGCGATTTCCAGGTTGCCGGCGTCGAGGTGCTCCCGTGTACGGCGGAGGAGATCCTGGCGGCGGTGCAGGAGTTGGACGGGCGGCTGGATCATCAACCGCCGGCCGAAAGTCCCGCCCGCGGACGCCTCCGGGAGCAGGTCCGCGCGCTCCATGCGACCACGGGTGATTTCGGGTTCTTCTCGATCGGCGCCGGTTCGATCGCCGACACCTTCCTCGAACGTCCCCCTGAACTGCTGCGCTGAAGCGGTCATCGCGATCAAGAGGGCGGGACCCCTATAAGTCGCCGTGCCGCAGGATGGGGCAGCGGCGGCACAGAACATTTTAAATGCGCATAATGTATATTATGGGAAATTCTACTTACACCAACGGGCCGCTGTAAGAACGAGCCACGCCGGCGCAGCGCCGCCAAAGCCATCCCTTGTGCTCTGATCGTTGGGTTGTGACACCTTGCCCGAACCAACCGCACAGGTTCGCGGATGGGCTGGCGAGAAACGAATGATTGTCGCCGCTGCCTCGACGCTGGATCATCCTGACTTTTATATTTCTCTGGCGGACATCCCGGATCGTGCATCGCAGATCCACGAATCCGGTGCCCGGTCGGCGGGCCATCCGACTCTGTGGACGGCCTCATCACACAAGGCGGCCCAGAGAACCAGTTCATGTTCGCGCTCTCGCCCACGGAGTTTCACCAACTGAACGCGCTCATTCAGGCGCATGTCCGGGCGGTCGAAGACAAAGGGCTTCATGTTTCCAGCGGTTCGGATCCTGCCGATTTCGCCGCGGCCCGATCGGGTTTCGAGGGATATGTCCATCCGGCCCTCGACCCCGATGCCGGGGCGCTGGTGGACAGGACCAACTTCTTCTCGATCCAGGTCCGGCGCGAGAGCGCGACGTTGGGCGTCATCGCCGCACGGCTGTTCCACGGACGTCTGCTGGAGCTTCTCCATACCCGCGCACTCTGGGCCCGTGAGATCCCTTCCCTTGAGGATCTGAAGCCGAAGCCGGTGCTCTCGCGCCAACGCGTCGCTCCGAATCCCGGCCAGTGCTCCGATCCTTCGAATGCCGTTTCGACCCGGTAGAGGGTCTTGATGCTCGGCGACCACATGTCCGGCACATCCAGTCCGCGCAGCAGCCGATCGGGGATGCCGGCTTCCCGGGCCATCGTGTAGGGCCTCTTGCCGGACCGCCGACAGAACTCAGCGGCGTCGTACTTCAGCACCTGATAAAGGCCATCCACCCGATGTCTGGTGCTGACCATGGCGTTCTCCATGCTGGTGTCCGGGTGTGTGGATGCTTGACGGCCGTATTTTTTTACGACACTCATTCGTTGTTATAATTCGTCCCGGCTCAAAAAGCCACGAGATGAGGGCGCCCGCCCTTCGCTTCGGACGTCGGCATACGAAGAACCAGCTGAACCGGATGTCAGGGGCTGATGGCGGGCCGCGGGAGAGGTCGATGGCGAATGACGCACTGAACGATGTCGCCGTCGGAGGCATTGCGCCCGACACGGGTGATGTCGAGCACGCGAGATCCGCTGAGCTCGAGCGCCGCGTCTTTGAACTTGAGTGCACCGTTGCAACCTTGTCCGGACAGATCGACGCGCTCGTTGCATCGGCAGCGGCTCCCCCGCCGACACCTGTCCGGTCCAGCGCGCCGGGAATGTCCAATGCCTCAGGCCGCCGCTGCGCCGGCCCCGCCGGGCGAAACCGGCTGACCAACCATTGGTCCACCTCCCTGCCCGCCGCCGATGCGGTGTCTGGGGTCGATCAGGTCGCGGACAGTGTCGGCAGAAGCCTGATCGAAATCATGCACGGTCATGTGGGTGTCGACGGCCCGGCAGATCCCCTTGTGCTGGCCGGTCTGGCACGGCAGACGGCGCGTCTGGCGGCCCTGATTGAAACCCTGGAGCGTTCTCAGGGCGACCAGGCGGCTGAGACCGACACCGAAATCCGCACCCTCACGCTGACGCTCGACTCCCTGTCCGCCCGGCTGGATCGACTGGAGCGCAAGGCACAGGACCGCCGACCCGCTCACGCGGCAAAGGGCAGCAACCTGAAGGAGGTCCTGTTCGGAACATCCAGCTCGACGACCGCGAGGCCGTCGCGCGAGGGCCGCGCTTTCGGTGAACTGGTCGCCCGACTCGACCGCGTTGCGGCCCCCCGGAACAAGCTGTCCTGAACGGTTATTTGTAGTCGATCTGGGCTGCGGCGCTGCGGCCTTCCTTGTCGACGATCGCCCGAAACACCGTGTTCTGCCCGGAATCCGCGAACACCTTGGAATAGCGGATCGTCTGGTCGCCGGTGCGCAGGAAGACGCGGTGGCGCCGGCAGACCTCCATCAGATCCTTGAGAAAGGCCCGCGCCTCCTCCCGGCTGAGGACATTCTTCTGATGGTCCTTTGCGAGGTCGCCCAGCAGTTTCGGATCAATCATGACGGGACACCGGTTTCGGTCTACGATTTCGCTCATGTCGAGGGTAGCACTCGAGAGCGCGCTGAAGAAGCCGGGCCGGATCCTGACCTGGCATGCCGGTGCGGGCTGCCGCAGCCACAAGACCTCGACGCGCGAGGACTACTACACCGTCATCCCACCGCAACTGGCCGGTTTCGTTCACGGCTTCGGCTCCGACACCACCGAGGCCGATGTCCTCGAACTGTTCCTGGAGGAGATGCTCATCGAGCTGGCGGTGCTGGAAGCGGAAATGGACGAACTGGCCCGCGACGATCCGCTGATCCCGAGCGTGCCCGAGGGCGAAGGCGCCATCCTGTTCGAGATCCGCGGCTACTTCCTCGGCTGCCTGGAGTTCTACGTCACCCAGAAGGTGAAACCCCGGACCGACCCGTTCCGCGCCGAACGCGAGCCGCGCTGGCTGATCCTCGCCAGCCCCCATATCCGGCTGCCGGCGCGCTGTGCCGCGGCATTCGACGAGCTGCTTGACCGGTGCGAAGCCGTGGCGGCGCGCCACGACCTGATCCTCGACCTGGAACAGGTGCGCGACGGCTTCAAGACCATGCTGCGCCGGCGCCAGGCGAGCCTGATCCCCTCGGCGGCCCAGACGCCCGTCTTCAGCTGACCGGATCGTTCTTGAGGTAGATCTGACGATTGGTGCGGTGCATGGCGTAACCCGGGCGCTCGGGCTCGACGAAGCCGTAGCGCGCGTAGAGCGCCCTCGCGTCGGCGCCGCACATCAGCATCCAGCGCCGCAACCCCGCCAGGTCCGGGTGGCCGAACACGCAGTCCATCAGGAAAGTGCCGAGCCCGTCGCCGCGATGGCCCTCCAGCACGAAGACGTCGCCGAGATAGGCGAAGGCGGAGAAGTCGGTGACTACCCGGGCATAGCCGATCATCGAGGCACCATCCTCGGGCGTCGCTGGATACAGCGCGAAATTCACCGAGTTGGCGACGAAGCGGGAAACCGTCTCCCGCGGGATACCGGGAGACTGCTTTCCGGCGGCGAGGTAGCGCTGCACGACGTCGATATCGACCCGGGCGGCATCGGTGGTGACCACCGCCCCGTCCCTCTCCCAGCGCCGGGGCGCAAGGGTCTGCAGGCCGCTCACGCCGACAGATCCACGACCAGCCCGTCATAGCCGGGCTCGAGCCCGGGCGGGCATTTCGCCAGGGTCGTATGGTAGTCGAGCGCGCTGTTCATATGGGTCAGATAGGCCTGACGCGGCCGCACACGCTCGACCCAGGAGATCGCCCGTGCCAGGGACGCATGGGCCCCGGTCTCCTCCTCGCGCAGGCAGTCGACGATCCAGAGATCGAGCTGCTGTTCCGCAAGCCGGTCGAGCTGCGCGTCGGTCAGATAGGCGACATCCGTCGAGTACGCGGCCTTGCCGTCGAAGACGAAGCCCAGGCTCTCGCCCGAAGTGCCGTGGTCCTGGCGCATCACTTCAACGGTGCACCCGGCAATCTCGTAGGTGCCGGCGTCGAACACCCGGCGTTCCAGCGGCGGCACGAAATGCGGCGGTGACTGGGGCGAGGCCTCGACCAGATAGCCGAATCGGGTGTCCAGATCCGCCCAGGTGCCGGCGTCGGCATAGGTCACCAGACGTTCGCGTGTGACCCAGTAGAGCGGGCGCAGGTCGTCCAGGCCGTGGGTGTGGTCTGCATGGATGTGGGTGATCAGCAGGGCGTTGATTGACCGTACCCCGGCATCGAGCAGCTGTTCTCGCAGGTCCGGTGATGCGTCGACCAGGATCCGCTGATCCTCTTTCTCGACCAGGATCGAGCAGCGACGCCGCCGGTTGCGCGGTTCCTGAGGGTCACAGCGGCCCCAGCCGCCGCTGATGCTCGGGACGCCGACCGAGGGACCGCAGCCAAGCATCGTCACCTTCATGCAGCGACCACATCCCCGATCGGCGGAACCCGCGAGAACAGGCGCAGGAAGTTGGCGGTCGTCGCCTCGGCGCAGGCGGCCTCGGTCAGTCCCTTGACCTCGGCGACCACCCGGTGGACGTGCACGACGAAGGCCGGCTCATTGCGCTTGCCCCGATGCGGCGGCGGAGCGAGGAACGGCGCGTCGGTTTCGACCAGCAGCCGATCCAACGGCACATCGGCGACGATGTCGCGCAACGCCTGACTGTTCTTGAAGGTCACGATGCCGGACAGCGAGACGTAGAAGCCGAGATCGACGGCCCGCATCGCCAGATCCCGCCCGCCGGAGAAACAGTGCAGAACGCCGGTGAACGGCCCCTTCGCGTACTCCTCTTCCAGGATCGCCGCGGTGTCCTCGTCGGCGTCACGGGTGTGGACGATCACCGGCAGGCCGGTCCGTCGCGCAACTTCGATGTGGATCCGAAAGCCCTCGGCCTGGGCGTCGCGCGGGCTGTTGTCGTAATAGTAGTCCAACCCGCATTCGCCGATCGCCACCACCTTGTCGAAACTGTTGGCCAGGGCCTCGATCTCGTCGGCCGGGATCCCCCGCTCCTCCCCCGCCTGGTGCGGATGGGTGCCGACCGAGCAATAGACCGAGGGAAACCGCTCGGCGATCGCCCGGATCCGGTCGAACCGGCGCACCCGGGTGCAGATCGTCACCATGCGCGCCACACCGGCGCGCTCGGCCCGGGCGACGACCTCGTCCAGTTCCGGGGCGAAGTCGTCGAAATCGAGGTGGCAATGGCTGTCGACGATGACCGGCGTGGGCGACCCCCCTGTCACGACGGGCCCCCGTCGCTTTCCTCGACCCAACGGGGAAACACGCCCTGGGGCTTCGGCAGCGCTGTGCCGGCAACCAGCCGATGCTCCGCCGACAGCCGGTCGAACCCGCGCGCATCCGCCCCGACCGCAAGCTGGTCGAGGATCCGCGCACAAGATGTCGGCATCACCGGCTGCAGCAGCAGCGCCGTGTGGCGGATTGCCTCCGCCAGCACGTACAGCACCGTGGCCATGCGGTCCGGATCCGTCTTGCGGAGCGCCCAGGGGGCCTGGTCGTCGACATAGCGGTTGGCCGCACCGACAACGTCGAAGATCGCCTCGATGCCCTTGTGAAAGGCCTGCTGGTCGAAGCTGGTCCGCACGCTGGCCAGTAATCCGTCGGCCGCCGCCAGCAGCGCCTCGTCCTCGGCCGTGAAGGCGCCGGGTGTCGGTACCTGGCCATCGCAGTTCTTGGTCACCATCGACAGCACCCGCTGTGACAGGTTGCCGAGGTCATTGGCCAGTTCCGAGTTCATGCGGTTGATCATCGCCCGGTGCGCGAAGTCGCCGTCATTCCCGAACGGCACTTCCCTCAGCAGGAAGTAGCGGACCTGGTCCAGGCCGTAGGTTTCCACCAGGGCGACCGGGTCGATGACATTGCCGAGGGACTTCGAGATCTTCTGGCCTTCGTTGGTCCACCAGCCGTGGGCGAACACCCGTTTCGGGGGCTCGAGCCCGGCCCCCATCAGAAAGGCCGGCCAGTAGACCGCGTGGAAACGCAGGATGTCCTTGCCCACCATATGCAGGTCGACGGGCCAAAGCGTCCGATAGCGCCCCTCATCACTGTCGAAGCCGGCGGCCGTGATGTAGTTGGTCAGCGCGTCGAGCCAGACGTACATGATGTGATCTTCATCGTCGGGGACCGGAATGCCCCACTTGAAGCTGGTCCGGCTGACCGAAAGGTCTTTCAGACCGCCTTTCACAAACGACACCACCTCGTTGCGGCGGGTCTCCGGCAGGATGAAATCCGGGTTCGCGTCATAGAACGCCAGCAGCCGGTCCTGCCACTTGGACAGATCAAAGAAGTAGGACGGCTCCTCCACCCACTCCACCGGCGCGCCGGTGGGCGCGGTCTTGACGCCGTCGACCGTCTGCAGCTCGCTCTCGGTGTAGAAGGCCTCGTCGCGCACCGAGTACCAGCCGGCGTAGGAGCCGAGATAGATGTGTCCGTTCTCCTTCAGGCGCTCCCACAACGCCTGGCAGGCCGCAACATGGCGGGCCTCGGTCGTGCGGATGAAGTCGTCATTGGAGAAGCCCATGACGTCCGCCAGGTCGCGGAAATTCTGGCTCACCTGATCGGTGAAGGCCTGCGGGTCGATGCCGGCGGCCTCGGCCGCCTTCTCGACCTTCTGACCGTGCTCGTCGGTCCCCGTGAGGAACATCACGTCGTACCCGTCGAGCCGCTTGAACCGGGCCATCACATCGCACGCCAACGTGGTGTACGCGTGCCCGATATGGGGCTTGTCGTTGACGTAGTAGATCGGCGTCGTGATGTAGTACTTGCGGCTCATGCGCTCGCCTCCGCGATGGGGTCCCCTGCCTACCCCGCCGCCGATTGGCGATCAACCCAAGGAGCGATTGGTGGAGGTTTGATCAGGCCTGCCCGAGCCCGGGTTGCTCGCCCAGGGCCAGCGTATGCACCGCATTGATCAGGACCTGCTTGCGGTCGAGGTTCAGGGCCTGTTCCAGCCGGAACAGCCGTCGCATGGCATCGCGTCGTCGAAAAGCGGCCTCGACCCCGACCTGCCGGACGAAGGCGCCGGCCCGCTCGACGTCACCGGGAATGTACTCCCGGATACCCGGTGCCTGGCTCGCGGCGCGGATGCCCCGATCCAGCCAGCGCAGGACGAGGTCGGTGCCTGCCAGGAACGGATCGGCTTCGTCTTCCTTCGGCTTGCGCCCGCCCCAACTGGCGGCCACGGCGTGGACCCGGTCTCCGTCGATCCCGGGCAACGGGCCGAGCAGGCCCGCAACCGTCCGGTACAGCTCGGCGCCGCCGACATCGGCGAGTTCAATGGCGCGGCCGACGCTGCCTTCCGCCAACCGCACCAGCAGATCCAGATCACCGGCCGGGAGATCCGGGCGCGCCCGAGACACCAGAGTCGCAACCTGACTGTCTTCGAGCGGTGCCATGATGAGTTGGCGACAGCGCGAGCGTGTGGTCGGCAGCAGGCTGTTGAGCGCGTTCGATATAATGATAATCAATGTCTTGGAAGGTGGTTCCTCAAGCACTTTCAGAAGAGCGTTCTCGGCGCTTCTGTTCATGCGCTCGCCCTTGTCGACGATGGCGACCCGCCATCCGCCTTCGGCACTCTTGAGATGCAGGGAGGCGCCGAACGCCCGGACATCCTCCACCCGCACAACCGTGCTGAGGACCCCGCGGCTGTTCGCGCGGCGACGCAGGACCCGCAGGTCGGGATGAGCCTCCGAGGCGATCAGCCGCGCTGCCGGGCTGTCATGGGGGACGTCGAGCGTGTCCGGGGCCGGTGGCGGGCCGAACAGGCCCCCTTCCTCCGTCGATCCGCCTTGAGACAGGACGAAGCGGGCGAGACGAAAAGCCAGGGTGGCCTTGCCGATGCCGGGTGGGCCGGCAAACAGCCATGCATGGGGCATCCGCCCCGAGTTCCAGGCGTCGAGCAGTCGGCGCTCCGCGTCCGCATGACCGACGAGATCGTGGGTCACGTGGGGAGGCAGGAGGCCCGGAATCGTCTCTGGGGAGCCGTCGTCGCTCATGCGCTAAACCTAATTCAGGTCGAGCCGCTCGGACACGCATCGAATGACGTCCGCGGCCACGCGTTCCTCCGCCTGGACGGCATCGACCACCGCGCACCGGTTCGGGTCCTGTGCGGCGAGCCGGCGGAAACCGTCCGCCACCGACTTGTGGAATGCCATGCCCTTGCGCTCGAACCGGGTCTCGGTTCCGGCCCGGTCATCGGCCCGTTCCATGCCAACGGCGGGGTCGATGTCGAGCACGATGGTCAGGTCGGGCCGGGTGCCCTCTACGGCGGTGTCGATCAGGCTGTTCAGAACGTCCGGTGCAACACCACCGGCCAGGCCCTGATAGACCAGGGTCGAATGCAGGAACCGGTCGCAGATCACCCAGTAGCCTTCGGCGAGCGCCGGCCGGATGGTGCGCAGAACGTGGTCCCGGCGGGCTGCGTTCACCAGCAAAGCCTCAGTCACCGGGTCCCAGCGTCCGGGTTCACCGGTCACCAGCAGGGCGCGGATCGCTTCCGCCCCCTTGGAGCCGCCGGGTTCCCGGGTCTGTATCGAGCGCACACCGCGGCCCGCCAGCCAGTCGGCCAGATGGCGCGCCTGGGTCGACTTGCCGGCCCCTTCACCCCCCTCCAGTGTAATGAACCGGCCGACCTCTGGGGGCTGCGCCGCCTCACTCACCCGCTGTCGGCCCCCAGACGAGGTAACTCACCGCCGCCGTCAGCCGTCCGATCGGGCCCAGGACCGCAACCTCCTCACCGGACTTGAGCGGGACGACATGATCCTCCAGCCCCGGGGCGGAAATCCGCAGGCGGGCCAATTCCTGTCCGGCGGGGACCGGAGCCGGGATCGGGCCTTCGTACTCGACGGTGACCCGCATCGACTTGCGGGCGTTGCGCGGCATGGTGAGCACGACGTCCTCGCTCGTGACCAGCGGCACGGTGGGGCTGGCGCCAAGCCAGACGGCCGCGCTCTCGACCGTCTCCCCGGCCTTGAAGAGCGTGTAGTTGTCGAACTCCCGGAAACCCCACTCGAGCAACCGCTCGGACTCGCTTGAGCGCTGGCGCACGCTCTGCAGGCCGTTCACCACCAGGATCAGCCGCCGGTCGCCGCGTTTGGCGCTTGCGGTCAGGCCGTAGCCGGCGTTCTCAGTGTGACCGGTTTTCAGACCGTCCGCGCCCATGGCCTTGTAGAGCAGCGGGTTCCGGTTGCCCTGCTTGATGTCGTTGTAGGTGAAGGTCGTCTCGGAATAGAGCGGATAGTACTCCGGGAACCGGCTGATCATCTCGCGTGCCAGGATCGCCAGCCCCCTCGCGGTCAACCGGTGCTCGGGATCCGGCCAGCCGGTGGCGTTGCGGAACGTCGCCTGTTCCATGCCCAGTTCCGCCGCCTTCTCGGTCATCATCTCGGCGAAGGCCTCCTCGGTGCCTCCGATCGCTTCCGCCAGTGCGATCGCGGCATCGTTGCCCGACTGAATGATGATGCCGCGCAGGATGTCTTCGACCCGTACCCGCTTTCCGACTTCGACGAACATCTTCGAGCCGCCTTTGCGCCAGGCCTTCTCGGAGATCGGGATCTCGTCATCCATCCGCAGCTGCCCGTCCTTCAGTCGCTCGAAGGCCAGGAAGACGGTCATGATCTTGCTCATCGAGGCCGGCGGCATCCGCACGTCCGCGTTCTTCTCCATCAGCACCTGACCGGTGTCGTAGTCGACCATGATTGCCTCGCGGGCGGCGGTCTCGATGGCGTGCGACGGTCGGCCGGCGACCAGCGTGATCGCGAACAAGGCGGCGGCGATGACGGTAAGGCGGCAGGGTCGGATGATCATGGTGTCCGCTTTCCGGTACGGGCTTGGGTACGGTGACAGTCTATCGAACCAGGATCGCCGGCCAATGGGACCAAACGATGGCCGCGCGGGTATCGCTGGACGTGGACATCACTCCACGACGATGCGGGATCCCGGGTAGCCGGCCACGATCACCCGGTCCAGCAGCCGGTCGGCGGCGCTGACGTCGTCGATCGGCCCGATCCGCACCCGGTAGTAGGTCGTGCCGTCGATGTCGGCGCGCTGGATATGGGCCTGGGAGAACGCCGCTCCCAAGCGACCGGTCAGCGAGCGGGCATTGTCCTGGTTCTGAAAAGCGCCGGCCTGAATGTAGATCCGGGTCGCTTCAGCCGGCACCGTCGTCACTACCGGATCCGCCTGCGGCGGCGGGGCGACCGCCGGCGGTGGTGCGACGGGCACCGGTGCGGCTCGGTTCGATGTGGCGGGCGCGGCCGCCCCCGGCGGCGGCGACAGAACGGCGACCTGAACCGGCGCCTGGGGTGCCGCGGTCGGCGGCGGGGCCTGTGGTTTGCTCGGGTCCGGAGGTGGGATCACCTGGTCGCCCCGGGCAAGCGCCTGAACCGACCGGGTTTCGGATTCCAGCAACTCGACCCGGACCTTGGCGGTTCCGAGACGCTCGAAACCGAGCAGCTGGGCTCCCCGCCGCGACATGTCGATGATCCGGCCATGGGCGAACGGCCCGCGGTCGTTGATCCGCACGACGATCGAGCGCCCGTTGTCGAGGTTCGTCACCCTGACCACGCTCGGCATGGGCAGCGTGCGGTGCGCGGCTGTCATGTCGTTCTGGTCGTAGGGTTCACCGTTGGCGGTGGTCTTGCCGTGGAAGCCCGGACCGTACCAGGACGCAATCCCGGTCTCGCGATACTCCCAATCGACCTTCGGGTAGTACCAGACGCCTTTGATCTGATACGGATTGCCGACCTTGTAGATGCCGACGGTCGGTGGCGACGCCTGTTCCTTGGCGCGCTTGGCCGCATGCACCAGCAACTGCGTCTCCGCACACCCCGCCAGGATCAAGGCCAGCCCGATGGCCAGCAGAGCCGGCGATCGTGCGGGTCGACCGCTGCGAAGAAACCGCATCATCTAGTGTTTTCCCCAGACAGGACCGCTAGATCCGGAAGCTACCCTGCCCCTAGAGCATCGGCAAGCGTGCCGACGGCGATCGCGAAGTAGGTCGACCGGTTCCATTTCAGGATGACGTCGAAATTCTCGTACGCGACGAAGTGCCGAGCACTCCCATCTTTTTGCGTCACTTCGACGATTCGAGCCGGCAACGCTCGGGACGGCAGGTCCGACCCGTTCAGCCGGCGCACCCCTCTCGCCTGCCACTCCGGCAAGGTCCGCTTTGCCTTTGAGTCGATGTCGGCGCGATCGAATCCGGCCGGCATACGCACCTCACGACCCCAGGTGCTGTCGTCCTGCCAACCCGAACCGCCGAGATAAGCGGCAATCGAACCGAACACGTCCGGCAGGCTGGTCCAGATGTCTTTGTCGCCATCGCCGTCATGGTCGACGGCAAAGCGATGGAAGCTCGACGGCATGAACTGGTTCTGGCCCATCGCGCCCGCCCAGGAGCCCTTCATCTCAGCCGCCGCGATGTGGCCCTGGTCGAGGATCTCCAGGGCCAGCATCAGTTCCTTGCGAAAGAACGCGCTGCGGCGTCCGTCATGGGCCAGCGTCGCGAGTGCCGCGATGACCGGAAACCCTCCGGTGATTCGGCCGAAATCGGTCTCGATTCCCCACAGCGCCACGATGAAGCGTTTCTGAACCCCGTACTGGGCCGCGACCGCATCCAGGATGTCGGCGTGCTGGGCGAGCAGGCGACGGCCCCGGTCGATCCTGCCTTTGGTCACCACCCGGGCCAGATACTCGTCGGCCTTCAGCTTGAATTCCGGCTGATTGCGATCGAGTTCGATGATCCTCGGGATTGGCGCCACCCCGGTCAGGGCCGCGTCCAGTGTGGCATCGGAGATGCCCCGGTCCCGCGCTTCGCTGCGCACGCCGTCGAGCCATGTGGCGAACGGAACTTCAGTGGCGTCGGCCGCCGTCGCGCTGAGTGCCAGGATCGCCGATGCGAAAATGCCGAAGATCTGGCCACGGATCGTGCGGCCACGGGTCTGGCGGATAAGAGTCTGGCGGCGTGCGCCTGTATGCGTCACTGCGGTCTCCTTGCCTGCCTCCTCGCCCCGTTAGCCGTCTGCCACGGGCGGTGCTGTGCTGCAAGGGGTTCAGTGAATGATCTTGCGCCGTGCGTCCAGCGCCCTGGCCGCAAGTTGCCGGGCAAACCGCTCGATACCGCCGGCATCGCCGTCGAGGCGCCGGGGTGTCGCGGCAATCGGGTGTCCGAACAGGGCCGCGCGGGCGGCCAGCGCCTGGTTCAAGGTCGTCCAGCGCGCCTCTTCGACAAACTCACGGCCCGGCTGCTGCGGATCGAGCTGCATCAGCCGTCGGCGCAAATCGACATGTGCGCGACGCGCCCGGCGATAGGCCGCGAGCCGCGTTGCGTTGTCGGTGTCATGCGTCATCGAAGAGCGTAGCCAAATAGCCAGTTTCATCGATTTCCGCACGATATTGTATACACGGTCAACTTCTATGGCACAGATGTGCGCAAGATTGCCGCCGGATCGTGCCGTATGCCCGGCTTGCCAGATGCGACGGCCTTGGTTATCGACGGGCTGGCCGGCACCCAATTGCGGACGGGTGGCAGAGCGGTTGAATGCAGCGGTCTTGAAAACCGCCAGGGGTGCAAGCCCCTCGTGGGTTCGAATCCCACCCCGTCCGCCACCCTTCGCCCGCCGGGCTTCGGGTGGCAGGCCACCCGAAGCCCGGCGGGCGAAGGCGTGTCTCCCGAAGCTTCCACAGGAAGCGTAGGGAGGCTAGCTGGCTGGCTGGGGGCCGACCTTCTCCCCTCATCCCCCCTTTTCGCGCGACATCGCTTCGCAGATTGAGCAGGCTCACGGGGGCGACATCAGATCGAGGCGAGTTGTTGGATGGCCGGACCCGAGTGGAACCACGTGCCGGATCGCCTGCCGCTCCAGGTCATGCCCCTCTGGCAATGGCCGCCGCGACCGGGCGCGGTGCTGCGCTGGTACTGGAACAGCTGGTTCCCGTTGACCACCAATTTGGGAATCGTCGGTCTGGCTTTCTGGGCCGAAGCCTGGGCAGCCCCAACGCTGGATCAGGCGCGCGAGCCCGGTTGGTGGATCGCGCTGATCTTTGTTCGCAATCTGGCGCTTCTGGCACTGCTCGCCCAGGGCCTCCACTTCGTCTTCCACCAGGGCCGGTTGCAAGGGTTGAATCACAAATACGACCCCCGGCCCTATCCGCGGTCGGGACGGGCGTTCTCTTTCGGCAACCAGTTCTGGGACAACGTCTTCTGGACCCTCGTCTCCGGCGTGACCGTCTGGTCGGGCTACGAGGCCCTGATCTGGTGGGCTATGGCCAATGGCCATGCGCCGATCTGGACATGGTCAGACGGCTGGGTCTGGTTCCTGGCCGTGTTCTTCCTGATCCCGATCTGGGAGAGCTTTTACTTCTACTGGATCCACCGGCTGCTGCACACCAGACCGCTCTACCGGTTCCACGCCCTGCATCATCGCAACACCGATGTCGGGCCGTGGTCGGGGCTGTCGATGCATCCGCTCGAGCATGTGCTCTATTTCGGAACTGCGTTGATCCACTTCGTGGTCCCGACCCACCCGGTCCACCTGATCTGCCATCTCATGTACTACGCACTCTATGCGGTCACGACCCATACCGGGTTCGAGGGGATCTGGGCCGGTGGTCGCAAACGGCTGCATCTCGGGAACTTCCACCACCAGATGCACCACCGCTATTTCGAAGTGAACTACGGCACGCTGGAGGTCCCGTGGGACCTCCTGTTCGGCACGTTTCACGATGGCACGGAGGCCGGTAAGGCCCGCATGAAGGAGCGGCTCAGATCCCGGATGCCCCGGGGCTGAGGGCAATTGCCGTTCCGCCCCCCAGAGTCAGAATACCTTGTGATCGCCGCGCTCGACCGCAGCGCTTCCGGAGAGCAGGCGTTCGTAGAACTCGAATAGCGTCTCGGTTCCCGTCGACGGCGTCCCGTCGGCGTCGTAGCGGCCGGTTTCCGGGTCGAGAACCAGCATGGACTCCGTCGCGTAGTAGCGCCCGATCCGCGCCAGCTCCGCCTTCTGTTTGAGGGCGGGGATCAACGCCCCAAGGATGGACAGGGTCCACACGATGCCGTCCAGCAAGGCGACCGGGATCTCCGCGAATCGGGGGGGCCGTCCAAGCAGAGCGAACAGCTGCTCGCCCTGCTCACGGGGCGTGATCGCCGGGCCCGGACCGCCGATCGGCAGGACCCGCTCGTGCAGCGCCGGATCCTCCAGACAGTCGGCGAGATACCGGGCCGTGTCGCCGTCGCTGATCGGCGTGCAGGCGGTCATCCGCCCGTCGCCGAAGACCAGGAACCGCTTGCCGGCCTTCACGCGCTCGACCTGGCCCGACAGGGATTTGAAGAACGCCGTCGGGCGCACGATCGAGTAGCCCAGCCCCGACGCCATGAGATCCCGCTCGAAGGCGAGTTTGGCGTGCTGGAACGCCAGTTTGGGTTTCTGCACGCAGATCGCCGACAACAGCACGAAATGGGTCACGCCCGCCGCCCTTGCCGCGTTCAGGACGTTGACATGGGCCTGATACTCGACCGCCCAGGCATCCGCCGGCGTGCCGCTGCGCGAGGCCATGCAGGAGACCACGGCGTCGAAGCGCTCGCCGCGGAACCCATCGCGGGCGACGGAGTCGGGATCCGTCGCCTCGCCGAACCGCACCGTCGCACCGCCAAGGTCGGCCGCCAGCTGATCCTGTCGGCGACCACGATCGCGCACGAGGCAGACCACCTCGCACCCACGCGCCATGAGTTCGCGCGCCGTCGCGCCGCCAATCGTCCCGGTGGCACCGAGCAGAAAGACGCGTTTTGGGTTCGGTAGTCCGGCGTCCGTCGACGATCTCTCGGTCACGTCTCGCCGTCGGTCCACAGCTTCAGGGCCGCCCAAGCCATGGTGTGCAGCGGGACCGGAACGCCGAGCGCCTCGCCCCGCCGGCTGATCAGGCCCGACAGGCTGGCCGCCTCCAACCGTCTCCCGCGCACCAGGTCGTGATACATCGACGCGTACATGCCGGGCGGAAAGCTCTGGGTCAGGGCGATGGACCGGTCCACGACGTCGTCCGCCAGCACGATCCCCTCGGCCCGCGCCAGGGCGACCCCCTCCTCCATCATCCGGCGCGCGATCCCGGCCAGTTCGGGATCGTGGTAGATCTCCCCTGCCGGCTTGCGCAGGACAGTGGTCATGGCGGCATTGGTCGCCAGCAGGATGAACTTCTCCCAAAGGGTGCGGCGAATGTTGTCCGACACTTCCGCCTCGAAACCGGCCGCCCGGCAGGCTTCGGCGAAGGCGGTCGTCCGCTCGGAGATCCGGCCGTCCATTTCGCCGAAGACGATGCGGGACATATCGGACGTATATCGCACGGTCCCCGGCTCGGTGATCAGGGCGGAGACATAGGCCGCACCTCCGAGGACGGTCCTCTCACCGAGAACCGCGGCCATCCGGCCCGGGCCGTCGACCCCGTTCTGCAGCGAGATCACCTGGGTGTTGTCGCCGACGATCGGTACCAGTGCTTCGGCCGCGGCTTCGGTATCGTAGAGTTTGACGGTGAACAGGATCACATCGGCGGGTCCCGCCAGCGACGCCGGATCCTCAGCGGCTGCGACCGTCAGCAGCTCGATGTTTCCGCGGGGGCCTTCCAGCCGCAGGCCGGTGTCCTGCAGCGCCTTGAGATGGGACCCCCGTGCGACAAAGGCGACATCGTGCCCGGCCTGGGCGAGATGGGCGCCGAAATAGCCGCCGACCCCGCCGGCCCCCATGATGACGATCCGCATTGCCCGCTCCGTACCCGCGACCCCTCACAGCGCTACCGCATTTCCGCGCGCCTGACGAGACCTCTGTCGGGCCGGAGGGCGGCTATCCGAAGGTCAGGAAGTCGGACCAGACCCGTTCGAGTTTCTTGAGGGTCTTGAGGGACTGTTCTATGGCCTCGATCAGACCCGGCTCATCGGCCGCCATGTCGACCAGCCGCTCGTCGAGCTCTCGCAGCCGCATCACGACCTGGGTCCCGGGATGGCCAAGCTTGAGCCGGACCGAGCGGCGATCATGGGGCGAGCGAACCTGCTCCAGGTAGCCGTAGTCCACCAGCTTCTTGATGTTGTAGGAGGCCGAGCTGGCGAGGTAGTAGCCGCGTTGGATGAGGTCGCGTACCGGCACCTCATTGTCGCCGACGGACAGCAGCAGCAACGCCTGACTGGCATTGATGTCGTTGACCCCGATCCCTTCCAGGCCCAACCGGACGACGTCCAGATGCCGGCGGTGCATCCGCTCCAGCATCGTAGTTAAGTCGCTGTAAAGACAGCGCGCTTCATCGTCGGCCAGCGCAGGCTGAAGCAGGCGCAGGCCGGCGGTGCCGAATCCCTCGGCCGCCTCCGGTGTGCCGGTCTCCCGATTGGCGCTTTCCGACATGAGTGAACTCTCACCTTCTGTGAGCAGGAATCATCAGTCAATCGAGAATTATCTCACCGATCTGAAATCGAAATGCTATAATTTCTTTGATATGTTGGCATAGAATCCCGATTCTAGCCTTCAGAATGGAGGCAGGTGATGAACCTGAGAACCTTGGCAGCGGCAACCATCCTGGCGATCGGACTCGGCGCCTGTTCCACCAACGAACTGGCCTTGACACTCGGCGATCCCAAGCAGCCCCCCGAACTCCAGACTCTGATGCGCATGGCCAAACAGGCGGAAGCCGCCGGTCGCGACGAGAACGCGGTCGCTCTGTACCGCCAGGCCCATGAGTTGCACCCGTTCGACAGCGCCCCCCTCACCGCCTGGGGCTTCCTCGCCAACCGGGTTGGCGCGTTGGTGCAGGCTGTCGACATCTTCGAAACCGCGCTGTCGATCGATGAGTTCGACGGCGATGCCCGCCGAGGCCTGGCCAATGCCTATGTCAACCTCGACCAGCCGGAAGACGCCCTGGTGCTGTACGACGCGCTGATCGACTGGGATCCCTACGATCATCGGGCGTGGAACGGCAAAGGCGTCGCTCTCGACATGCTCGCACGCCATTCCGAAGCACAGGTGGCGTATCGTGAGGGCCTGGCGGCCGCACCCGGCAATCCAAACCTGTCCAACAATCTCGGTCTCTCTCTGGCCCTGACCGGTCAGTTGGACGAGGCCATCGAGGTGTTGTCCGCCGTGGCGGAAGGTCGGGCGGATATCGTCACCGCGCGACAGAACCTGGCGCTGGCGCACGGTCTCAACGGGGACCGGGAAACCGCGCGGAGGCTCGCCACGCAGGATCTGCCGGCCGACCTGGTCAGCGGTAACCTGATGTACTACGACACGGCCCGCGAGGCGCTGGTCCGCACGGAGCGGATCCGGCACTGAGGGGCCGCCGGCCGTCTAAAGCGCCGAGAAGTTCCGGATCAGGGACAGGACCGCCGGGCCCATCAGGACGATGAAGAGCGCCGGCAGGATGAAAGCGATCAGCGGCAGCGTCATCAGCACCGGCAGCCGGGCAGCCCGCTCCTCGGCCTTCATCATTCGCGCCGTCCTGAGTTCCGACGCCAGAACCCGCAACGCCTGAGCCAGTGGAGTGCCGAAGCGCTCTGTCTGCGCCAAGGTCGTTGCCAGCGCCTGAACCGCCGGCAGGTCTACCCGTCTGGCCAGGTTGTCCATCGCCTGACGGCGTTCCGGCATGTACTGCAGTTCCAGGGCGGTCGTCCGCATCTCATCGGCAAGCGCGGGGGCGGCGGATCGCATCTCCGTGCCGACACGCTCGATGGCCGCGTCCAGGCTGGAGCCGGCCTCAACCCCGATCACCAGCAGATCGAAGCCGTCAGGCAAGGCGCGCTCGATATCCCGCCGGCGCGTGGCGGCCGCCCGGCGCACGGCCCATTCGGGCAGGAAGCTCGCCACAAGGACAGCGGCCAGCACGCCGAACAGGCGAACCGTCCACGCCGTCTCGGTTTCGACGAGCAGGAACAGCGCGACCGACAGACCCGCACCGACAAGGATCGGCAGCACCAGTTTGGCGACCACATACACGACGATGGCATCCCGGGACCGCCAGCCGGCCTGGGCCATGGTGGTCACGATGTCGTCGACCTGCCGGGCGCGGATCAGGTTCAGCGCGGTCAGCATCCGGCGCAGACCCGAGAGGAGCGTTCTGGACAGGGACCTTGGCTGCCGTCGGGTGTCGTACGGCCGGCGGCCAGAGCAGAACGCAGCCGGCGCCGGTCTACCTGCGGACGCGCGGTCACGTACCCCACGGCCATGACCAGGGCAAAGGCGAGGGTCGTCAGCGCCGCGACAATCAGCAGACCGGTCTGCGTCATTGCAACGATGAGGTCGGTCATGCCGTCCTGCTCCGTCAGATCCGGAAGCGGGTCATCTTGACCATCACCAGCACACCGGTCAGCTCGCTCACCAGGGCGATTCCGAGCAGGACCCGACCGGTCGGATCGTCCAGAAGGCCCGACAGGTAGGCCGGGTTGAGAATGTGCATGCCGATCATGACGACCGCCGGCAGCAGGCCGAGAACCCAGGCGCTGGCTCGCGCCTCCGATGACAAGGCCTTCACCTTGAGCTTCATGTTCTGGCGCCGGCGGAGAAGATCGGAGAGGTTCTGCAGGGTTTCAGCGATGTTGCCCCCGGTCTCGGCCTGAACGGCAAGGCTGACCGCGAAGAACCGGAAATCCTGCAGAGCGATCCGCTCTCCCGCCTCGGTCAGGGCGGCGTCCAAGCTCTGGCCGAGCCGAAGCCGTTCCTGAATGAACCGGAATTCAGTCCCGATCGGATCTGGCAATTCGTCGGCAATCACCCCGATCGCCTCTGCGACGGGATAGCCGGACTTCACGCCGCGGATGATCAGGTCCAGGGCATCGGGGAACTGCTTGAGAAAACGGGTCTCGCGGCGGCTGGCCAGGACCGCCAGCCCCAGACGCGGCACGAACAGTGCGGCTCCCACCGCGGCCGCCGCGGACAGCATGATGACATCGAACACCGAATGGGCCGCCATCGCTGCACCAGCCCCGATCAGCGACGAGATCAATCGGTAGAGCGCTGGTGGAATGGTCAACCCGAACCGGGCCAGGCGGATGCGAAGATCCGGTGCACTGCCCGTCGCCGATGCCGGCCTGCGGCGGTGCCAGCGCCGTCCGGACGTGTCGCTTCCTCCCGGGGCGGCCGTCGCACCGCGAACCCGGCGCAACCGGCGCCGATAGGCGGCATGCTCGTCGGCACCTACCCCGGCAGCGATCCCGGCGATCGCGCAGAACGCCACCGCCGCACCAGCGAACACCACCAGGGTCAGCGCGATGTCGGGGGTCATGCCTTGCGCCCCATGGCATCAAGCAGTCGGGCATCCAATCCGTAGTAGGCCGCCTTGGGAAGGAAGTGCGGCCGCAGGCGGCTGGACTCGAAATGGCCGACGAGCGTTCCCTGGGCGTCTTCGTGATCGAACACGTAACGAAACAGGTCCTGGGTCGTGATGACGTCGCCTTCGCGCCCGGCGATCTCGACCACCTAGGTCACCCGCCGTTTGCCGTCGCGCATTCGGCTGACCTGAACCACCAGGTCGATGGCATCGGCGATCTGCGCGCGGATCGCACTGGGTGACAGCGCGAACCCGGCCATGCTGGTCATATTCTCTAGACGGGTCAGGGTCTCGCGCGGCGTATTGGCGTGGAGTGTCGACAGCGACCCGTCATGCCCCGTGTTCATGGCCTGCAGCACGTCGATCGCCTCCGCACCCCGGACCTCGCCAAGAATGATGCGGTCGGGGCGCATGCGGAGCGCGTTCTTCAGCAGATCGCGCATGGTGATCTCGCCGAGGCCCTCGAGGTTGGCGGGGCGGATCTCGAGCCGGACGACATGCGGTTGCTGAAGCTTCAGTTCCGCGGCGTCCTCGATCGTGACGATCCGCTCGCCCGGGTCGATCATCTGGGAGAGCGCGTTCAGCAACGTGGTCTTGCCGGACTCTGTGCCGCCGGAAATCAGGATGTTCAGCCGGGCGCGGGCCGCGATCTTCAGGACCGTGGCAAGATCGGCCGACATGTTGGCCTGCTCGACCATCTGATCGAGGGTCAGTTTGTGCCTTGCGAATTTCCGGATCGAGATGGCGACGCCATCGATCGCCAGCGGCGGCATGATCACTTTGACCCGAGAGCCGTCCTCCAGTCGCGCATCCACCAGCGGGGAGGACTCGTCGACCCGCCGACCCACGCGGGTGACGATCCGGGTCGCGACGTTGAGCACATGCGGATGGTCTCGAAACGCCGCGTTCGTCGCGTACAGCTTGCCCCCACGTTCGACATAGATCCGGCTCGGGCCGTTGACCATGATGTCGGTCACCGTGTCGTCGGCCAGCAGAGATTCCAGCGGGCCGAGGCCGGTCATGTCATCGACCAGAACCCGGACCAGACCGTCCTGTTCCTGGCCGTTCACCTGAACCTTGAGCTCGGCGACGATCTCGTCAACCAGGGCGGCGATCTGGCGGGCGATCTCGTCACGGTCGTGATGTCCGATGCTGGCGATGTCGATCCGATCGAGAAGCACCGGCGCCACCACGGTACGCGCCGCGTCGATCCGCCGCCGGGTCGCCGTCCGCGCGGCGGTCTCCTCCAGCGCCGCCGACCGGTCCTCGCCGACACCGGCCGGCTCGCGCTGGATCGTCGCCGCCGGGTGTGGCGTCGCGTCCGCTGACACCCGGCCGGCATTGCGCCGGGGTCCGCCTTCCAGGACCGAGACGAGACGCAGCACGATTTCGCGCTGCTGCATGAGCGGGATCGCCGCCCTCTCCTGTCGCATGAGGTCCAGGAAGACGCGATCGACCTCGGCCGCCAGTTCCCGCCGCGACATCACCGCGCGACGATCATCGTCGATCTCCCGCGCCACGTCTTCCAGGACCCTGTCGAACACCCGCTCGACAGCGTCGGTCGGTGACGCGGACATCGAGACGTCGACCCCCATCATCCGGCCTGTCGCCGCCAGAGCCTGGAGAGAAGGCCGCCGGTCGGTGGTCCATCACCGAGCAGCTGATGGGCCACCCCGACCAGGGCCCGGGCGAAACGTCCCTGCGGCGCGACGTCGACCGCCGGTCGGCCGGTATTGGCGGCCAGGATCATCGACTTGTCATCCAGGGGAATGAGGACATCGATCGGCCGGCCGGCCTCACGCTCGAAGTCCCGACGGTCGACCGCCCCCCCCGGAACCGGGAACGTGGTTGGCTAACAGGATGCAGCGCGACGCCGGGGCTCCGTCTTCCAGGAACCGCAGCAGTCGCGTGGTGTCGCGCAGGCCCGCCAAGGTCAGGTCGGTGACCACCAGCAGATGGTGCAGGCCCGGTGCGAGCGCGGCCATTGTCGTCGGTTCGTGGCGGGGCAGATCCGCGACGACCAGACTTGCCCGCTCTTTCAGGATGTCGAGCAGGGCCGTGGCCGCGATCGGCTCGACCCTTGTCATCCGGTCCAAGGCCTCTTCCGCCGCCAGCACCGACAACCGCTCGGACACAGGCACCAGCGCGCGATCGAGCAGCAGTTCGTCGATCCGCTCGGGTTCCTCCAGCGCCTCCCGCAACCCCGCACCGACCTGCAGGTCGAGGTTGAGCGCCGCGGTGCCGTAGTGCAGGTGGAGGTCGAGCAGGATGCTGGACAGTGCGAAGCGGGTCGAGGCCGACCATGCGAGAGCCGACGCCACCGTCGACGCTCCCACGCCGCCCCGCGCGCCCACGACTCCAATGGCCCGGCCGGTCGCAACAGCCGGTTCGCCCGCGGACCTCAGGGTGAGGCGCAGTGCACGATCGATCTCGTCGGCCGTCAGCGGTTTGACCAGATAGCCGGCGGCTCCCGCCTCGACCAGGTCGTGGTAGAGCGTGACATCGTTCTCCGTTCCGAAGGCGATGACGCGGGTATTGCGGCGGAAAGCCGGCTCCAGGCCCTTGAGATCCTCGAGTGGTGCGAGGGACTCCGACACGTCGACTACGAGGATCTCCGGTGGCGGCGCCACCCACAACGTGCGGGCTGCCGACGCCACGCCGCCAGCCTGGACGGCAGCTGTCGGCCAGCCGCGGGACTCAGCGTAGCGCGCCAGGACCGACCGGCTGTCCGGGTCGACTGCGAACGCGGCGAAAGGTTCCGCCACCGGCCGCCCGGCCGGGCCGGCGCTTGCGTGCACCAGGGACGGAGAGACCGCTGCCATTGCCATCGTCTATTTCTCCGTGGTGGTCGCGAACGGATCCGCGGCGCCCTCGGCGTCTGGGGCCGCCGGTTCAGCCGACGGTTGACCGGGAGCCATGACAACCGCCGCCCCGATCGGACGGACATACTGGTCAGCGGCCTGTCGATCCCGGTCCGAGCGTAAGACCTCGGCGGCGGAGCGGGACGGCCCGCCCCTGCCCAGCACCAGATCCGCCGGATCCGCCAGTTGCGCGGCGAAATTCTTGGCATCGGCGCAGCCAAGATTGGACGACGGTTGGTTCTTCGACCCGGCAGCACTCGGATAGCGCCAGTCGGGACACCCAGCCACCGTCGCGACGAACCGACCGACTGTGACCCGGACCAGATCGGTCCCCAGCGGTGAGCGGTCGGCGCGCCGGATGGAGCCGACGATCCGGGGCTGATAGCCCAGACCGCGCAGATGCTCCGCCACCCGCTCGGTGCGGACGGCGGCAAAACCGGCACTGTCCTGGCGCCCGGCACCTTCGACATGGATCCGGTCCTGGGCGGAAGGCGCATGACGCCGGAGAAAGTCGGTCAGACGCTCCAGATCCCCCCTCGACCGGGTCGACAGACCGGTCGGGAAATCGCACGAACGCCCGGTCTATTGTCCAGGCCGCCTGCGGGCGGTGGGTTTCCGGCAGAATGCGGAAGTCATCAGTCGGCAGGCTGCACCCGGCCATCCATCCGAGCGAGAGCAGCGCAAGCGCGTGACGAATCATGGCGGGCTCCCTATTCCAGAATGAACCCCGCCGGGCCGAACAGGGTCTGGCCCGGGAGGTTCCGGCCTCCGCTGGCGCCGGCACGGTCAGCGCCGTCATCCATGGCGATCCGGCTGTCGTAGTTCCGGCCATACAGCAGTCGATCCAGGTCGGTCGCCGGCCGGTAGCCGTCGAACGGATCCGCAAGCAGCGTCGGATCGCTGACCGGCCGGACAAGGTACGGGGTGATGATGATGACGAGTTCCGTCTCGCCCCGTTGAAAGGTGTCGGAGCGGAACAGGGCTCCCAGGATCGGCAGATCCCCGAGCCCGGGGAACTTCTGGACGTCGTGGTCCAGCGTGTTCTGGATCAACCCGGCGATGGCGAAGGACTGCCCCGAGCCGAGTTCGACGGTCGTTTCCGCGCTGCGCTTCGACAGCGCCGGCACCACGAAGTTGTCGAGGGTCACGGAGTTCGTCGTAACCAGCTGGCTGACCTCCGGGGCAACCTCGATCGAGATTCGGCCGTCATCCAGGACGATCGGAGTGAAACTCAACTGAACGCCGAACTGCTTGTACTCGACGGTGATCTGGTCGTCGGACTGGGGCACCAGGATCGGAAACTCGCCGCCGGCCAGGAACTCTGCCTTCTGGCCGGATCGGGCGGTCAGGTTGGGCTCAGCGAGAACCGAAACGAGGCCCTCATCGTCCAGCGCGTCGATCATGAAGTTCAGGTCGAGGTTGCCTTGGGAGATGCTGCCGAAGACGGAGTTGGCGGCGACACTGCCGGTGGTCGGTCGGGTGACGAACTGTCCGTTACCGGTCAGGAACGGCCGCCCGGTCGCAAGGCCAACCAGGAAGTCTCCGGTGTTGAACAGCCCCTCCCAGTTGATGCCGAACTGCTTGAGGACGTCGCGGCTGACTTCCGCCACCCGGACCCGAAGGTTGACCTGGTTGGCGCCCAGCACCCTGAGGCGACTGATCGGCTTCTCCGGCTTGATGATCGCCTCGACCAGAGAGACCGCCTGTTGAGCTTCCGCCGCGGACGCCACCGTACCGGTCAGCACGACGCCGGTGCCCAGACGGGCGATCTCGATCGTGTCGCCGAGGCCGACACTGTCCAGAGCCAACCGGAGAGCGGCCAGGTCCTGGGTCACGACGATCCCGATCCCGGCGACGATCGTGTCACCCGGCCCGACCGCATAGAGCGTCGTCTCGCCCGCCTTCTCCCCGAAGACGTAGATCAGGGTCGGCGATTTCACCTGAACGTCGGCGACATCGGGTTCCGCCAGGAAGACAGATTCCGCCGGCGACGGCAGGCGGATCAGGCGGCCGCGGTCGACGGTCAGTTCAAGCCGCGTATCGGCCGGCGGCAGGATCTCGACCGCTGCCGCGGCATGCGGCCCACCGGCCAGCCACAGTACCAGAGCCCAGACCACCGCCGCGGCCGCCAGGCGCAGGACCACACCTCGGGTCTCTCTGTGCGTTTGGCGATCGGCGGGATGCATCATGGGGTCCTCGACGTTTCTCGTTCAGGGCGCCTTGAAGTTCAGTTCTTCCGCGGCGTTGCCCCGCACGATCGTGACCGACGGCCCGGTCTCCTCATCTGCCAGCGGCATCAGGAGCGAAGACACCTCGGTATCGGTGGTGAAGGACCGGCGACGGTGCGGACCGGCGGCGACTTCCGCACTCGCCTGCACATCCAGTGGCAGCGATCGCAGAGACAGCGACACCCGACCGAGTTCGGTGGTCATCGCCATGATCTCGGCCTGCTTGGGCCGGAGTTCGAGGGTTGCCGTTTTCGCCAATCCGGATTCACGCGACAGATCGTCGAGGCGCTGGTCGAGTGCCAGAACCCGGACATTGCTTAGCACCGTTTCGCTCGCACGCCGGGTGTTCTGCCGGTCGTCGCGGCCAATCTCGTGGGTGACGATCACATCAACCCGGTCGCCCGGCATGATCAGGCCTGCGACCCCCGACGCCGCGTCGATCGGCACCGTCACCGCACGCATCCCCGGTTCCAGGATGGCGGCGAGAAAGCCGCTGTCGCCCAACCGCACCAGCCGGCTTTCGACAATCGGTTCCCTGGCGGCGATGGCCGTGCGGGCGACCGAGCCCAGGTAGTCGTCGACTTCGACCGCGCCATCCAGGGCATAGCGCGGATCGATCGCTTCTTCCGGCCACGGGTGCCACTCCAGATGATCGCGCCGCAGAATGGTCCCGGTCGGCAGGTCGGTTCCCGCCACCAGGACGTGGGCGATCGCGGTCGGACGCGAGACCGACGAACCGGTCACCAACTGCTCAAGCTGGATCTCGCCGGGCCCCGCCGACCGCCGTTCCGTCGCGAGCACCCAGCTGCGCGCCACGTAGGCCGTCAGCCCGGCCGCCCCGATGGCCAGAACGAAGAGAAAGACCGTGTGGATCCGCATGTCCGCCCCCTCACCCGGCCCGCGGTGTGGCGAGGATGCCGAGTTGGATGGCCGCCAGCCAGATGCCGCCCGCGGCAATGGCGATGCCGTAGGGCACCGCCGGTGCACCATGTTCGGTTGCGCGGAGCCCCGGCGAGAGCAGGAAAGGCGTGTAGCGGCGCGCCAGCACGAGCGCTGTCAGCACCCCGCCGGCCAAGGCCGTGATGGTGAGCATCGCCAGGACGTGGCCGGGTCCCGCCCAAAGTCCGACAGCCGCCAGCAGCTTGGCGTCGCCGCCGCCAAGCCAGCCGCGCGAGAACGCTAGGAAGCCGAACGCCAGAATGGCCGTCCCGACGGCGATCCCCTCCAGCCAGGCGGCCGTCCCGATGATCGGGAGGCGTCCCAGGTAGAGAATTGCGACGGCCAGACACAGACGGTTGGGGATGGTGAGCGTCCGGCCGTCGCTCAGGGCGGCCCAAACCAGGAGCCCTGAAACTGAAATCCAAAGAACGGAATCAACGAATGGCATCGGGTCATCCCCTTCCCGATCAGAAGAAAGCCAGGCGCCCCGCTCGGCCGCCGGCCAGGACAAGAGCCCGAGGGCCTTGCTGACCGGCGGTCGGGAGATGGAGTACCCGGAGTAGCCTTACTGGTTGAGGCTTGAGGTCACGCTGTCGAAGGTGTCGTTCAACCACGTGCCGATCCCTTGAAGATCGCCGATCATGACAACGGCGACCAGGGCAGCGATCAGCCCGTATTCAATGGCCGAGACGCCCGACTCGTCTGAAAGGAAATTCTTGAAAGCAGTCATGGTAGCTCTCCTGCGCTTCTGCATGGACTTCCCAACTCTTCCGCGCCCAATTCTTCCAAGGGTCAGGCGGCTTCAGGAAATCGATGCTCAACGCTAGGAACAGCCAGATCCAGCTGCCATGAATATATTCTCGGATAGAATCCCGATACTTTCGGTCGATCTCAGTAGCGTTAGTAGATAAAATCCAATATTTCCGATCTTTATTCTTTTCAATATGTTGCTGCCGTTTGTTAAATCAGTAATCGGCTGTCGCGCCAAGATCGGCACTCAGATGACCCGCCGTGGCCTAGGTTTCGCTGACATAGATCCGCGACCCCGACGAATAGGCGATCATCAACACGGCGGTTTCGGTTCCGATATTCTCGGTCTGATGGATCGCACCAACGGGGATCAACACGGTGTCTCCCGCCTCCATCTTGCTCCATTGATCGTCGCGGCGCTGGCGAACGGTTCCGGTCAGCAGGTGTATGGTTTCGGTGCAGTTCGTGTGCCGGTGGGCCTCTGACATGGTATCCGGTTCGATGGTCATCCGGGCGAGGCTGAGTCCGGCACCGGCTTCGATCGCGTCTTCCATCAGCCACGCCATCGTCACCCCCGGCGTCTCGGATGGCCAACCCGTGTGCGGATCTTTCATGCTCGGTTTCCTCGCGGTTCAGATCGATCTTGGCGGGCCGAATGCCCGTGGAACCGACACCGTCGGCGCGGACACTCCACGAGGTCCAGCCTACACCAGCCTCTCTGGGTCACCGGTTGTGGACCGTGGATCGACCCTGTCCCAACAAGAAAATGGCCCGCCGAAGCGGGCCAGTTGGAGACAGGAGGAGTTACGCGCAGGCTAGGTGGGAGAGAGTTTGGTCTGGTCGTCAATCCGCGCCCCTGATCGAACGGGATCGGCCATCTTGGCACCGCGCAGATCGGCGCCGCGCAGGTCGGCGCCGTTGATCGCGGCATGGGACAAATCGGCGTCGCGCAAGTCGGCGCTGCGTAGGTTAATTCCTAGCATATCGGCGTAGCGCAGGTCCGCATCGACGAGGCGGGTGGCAAGCGTGTGGCCGGTTTCCATGGTCAGGGACCGAAGGTTGGCGCCGCCGAGCTTGGCGTTCTGAAGCCGCGCACCGTTGAGGTCGGCGCCGCGCAGATCCGCACCATCGAGAACGGCAAACCGAAGATCGGCACCGGCCAGTTGCCCGGCCGCCATGCGGATACCGGTCAGATCCATTGCGCAGAATACCGCCTGAACCGCGACCAGCGCCGTCAGGTCAACCTCCTGGAAGCCTTCGGCGGCCCGCAGATCGCATCCCGACACGTTCAGCTGCTGGCCGCGGACGCTCGACGAAGCCACCCAGCTCGCATGTTGGTCCAGGAGTTCGTCGATCGGAGCCCCCAATCCCTCGAGCGGTTTGCCGGCCGGTCGATCGGTCAGCGCGCCGCTCAGGTCCGCGCCCCCAAGTTCGGTCATGTTGGTGGTGATCCGGGTGAAGATCGCGTCCCGAAGGGTCGCTTTCTCCAGGTTCGCCCAACTCAAATCAGCACCATCGAGATTGGCACCGCTCAGATTTGCGCCGCGCAGATTGCTGCGGACCATCTTCGCGTCCCGCAGGACTGCGTCGGCGAAATTGGTGTTCACGCAGACCGCACCAGAGATTCGCGCCCGCGAGAGATCGGCGCCCGAGAAGTCGGCCTGCTGTAGCTCGGCGACCGAGCACTCGATCTCGATCCAATGCAGATCACGGTCGACCTCACCCTGCTCCGCCAGATTGCTCTCCCGGATGTCGGCATCGATCAGGGAGGCACCAATCAGCCGCGCCCCGCGCAGACAGGCTCCTCGTAGATCCGTCTTCACGAGGCTGGCCCCGTCGAGATTGGCACCCCGGAGATCCGCGGCAAACAGCGAGGCATAGTCTAGGGTGGCGTTGGTCAGCGTCGCCCGGGACAAAGACGCGCCGGTGAAATCGGCGTCGGTCAGGTCCGCATCCGAGAAATCAAGCCAGCCGAGATCAAAGAACGACAGCACTGCCCGGGCGCCGCCCAACTGGCCGCGACGGAACCGGGCATGCCGTTTGATCAGGGCATTCGCTTCTTCCTGGGACAACCGTTCCAGTTTGCGTTCTGAGGAGGCGGCTTCCATTCGGATCTCCGTGCGTTCTGCCAGAGCTGAGGGTTCGCCCGTGGGCGACGAGGGCTAATTATCTGTAATGTATTTTTCCAAATCAATTGCAAAATGAAATCTGAAAAGTCATATTTATAGCTCATTCGTGAAGCGAATTCGCCAGAATGGCGTTACGGAGTGTCAATGGCCGACCTTACCTTGGCGTCGCTGTACGATGTGGTCCGCGGTGTGGAGCAGATCCTTGGGCCGTTTCCGGTCCTGGTTCTCGCGGTCGACAGTCAGGGCCGCATCGTGATGAGCAACGAGGCTGCGAGAACGGCTTTCGGGGTTGCCGAGGTGGAGATGATCGACCGCCCGGTGACCGACTTCGTCCCAGGGATTGCCTGGAACCAGACTGCCAAGAACGCGCTGTCCGACAGCCCGCAGAAGCCGGCCGTTCAGCGCCGGCGGGATGGCAGCGCATTCCCTGTCGAAGTCCACACCAGCGTGCATCAACTCGGCGATGACAAGATCACGTTCGTCGCCCTGCATGACGTCACCGAACGGCTGCAGGCTGACCGCTCGGTCCGGGAGTCACAACAGACCCTGGACATCGTCCTGGCCGGACTGCCCGCCATGGTCAGCGCGAAGGACCCGGACGGGCTCTACGAGTTCATCAATCCGTTCCAGGCCGAGGTCTACGGTGTCGATCCGGCAGCGGCGGTCGGACGCGATACCGCCGACCTTCTGGGAGCGCCCGGCCGGCCAATTGACCGGATGGACCGCAAATTGCTCGCGGGCGACGCCGTCTCACGGACCGAGGAAGAGCGGTTGTTGGATGCTGAAGGCCGCCAACGGCGGTTCCTGACGACCCGCGCGGTGCTGCGCGATGCCAAGGGCATTGCCCAACGCCTGTTGAGCGTCTCCCTCGACGTCACCCATGGCAGCGTTGCCGAAGAGCGCTTGGAGCGGCTCGCGCTCATCGACGACCGGACCGGCCTGCCCAATCGGATCGCCCTGCGCCAGGTGCTTGGGGCGCAGATCCGAGCTTCGCGCAGGGACAACGCGCAGCTCGGTGCCATCGTGTTCAGCATCGATAACCTGCGAGAGATCGGCACCGATCTCGGAGAGGATGCGCGCGACGGCGTGCTGCGTCGCGTCGCCATCCGGCTTGGCGGGCTCGTCGCCGAGGATGCGGTGATCGCGCGATATGACGACCAGAGCTTCGCCGTGGTCGCCAGTCAGATCGACGGGGATGGGATCCTGGAGCAGGAGAGCGCCCGATTGATCGCGCGGGCCGGACGCACCGTCACCGTCGCAGGAACGTCGGTTGAACTGAAATGCCGGGCCGGGGTCGCGTTGTATCCGGACAACGGAATTGATGCGGACGATCTGCTGCGGGCCGCCGAACTTGCCGCCAATGAGCGCTCCGGACCAACCGTTGTCCCGATCCGCCGGTATGCCGACGATATGGCCGACCGCCTGCGAAACCGCCGGGATATCGAGCAGGGCCTGCGCCGGGATCTCGAGCAGGATCGGTTCTCGGTGCGCTACCGCCCGGTCTTGAGCCTGGAATCCCGCCAGACGCTCGGCTTCGAGACGGATCTGGTCGACGGCGATGACACGCCGATCTGGCGCAGCACCGCGGCGCATGAGGGCAGTCCCCTTTCTATCGCCGAACGCGAGGGGCTGATCGTACCGATCGGTGAGTGGATGATCCGCCGCGCGTGTACCGACGCCGCGACCTGGGCCAGCCCGGTTCCCGTGGCGATTACGCTGCACGCCCAGCAGGTGCATCAGCCGGACCTGGTGGAGATGGTGGAGGATGTCCTCGCGGAGACCGAGCTGGCGCCTGCCCGTCTGCTCCTGGCTATCGACGCCAGTGTCGCGACAGAAGATCCAGACTTGGCGACCGGAACCCTGGCGGGCCTCGCCGGGCTGGGCCTCCAGCTGTCGCTGAATGATTTCGGGTCTTGCGCCAGTTCGCTTATGGCGCTGCGGCGCCTGCCGATCGGGTCGGTGACTCTTGGCGCCCCGCTGGTCGGCGCTCTGCCCGCGGATGGCGATGCGGTCCTTGTCGCCAGTGCCGCAACCAAACTGGCGCAGACCCTCGACCTGTCGGTTCGGGCCAGCGGCGTTGAAACCGGCGATCAGCTCGAGTTCCTCAAGGACCGGGGCTGCGTAGCGGCCTCCGGTGCCGCGGTCGGAGACGTCATGACCGCGTCCGCGGTTGCGGCCCTTCTCGCGCAGGACAGCGCCCTCGCCGGCTGACACTGTACCCGGCAGCCCGACGGGAACGGCTTCGCCACGGGCGATCCTTGCTCTAACGTTCAGGCCCGAGTCGCCACCGCAACGGATGGCCGAGGCGGACAGACGGTGAGCAATAGGAGAGACCGTTGGCGGCCACCAGCGACTATGTCGACAGCTACTACGCGCGAACGCTTGGCGATTCAGCCCATCGGCCTTCGCTGACGGAGGATCTGCGCACCGATATCTGCGTGATCGGCGGTGGAATGGCCGGCCTGGCGACAGCCCTCGGGCTTGCTGAACGGGGCCAGGACGTCACCCTCCTGGAAGGGCATCGCGTGGGCTGGGGAGCTTCGGGGCGGAACGGCGGTTTCGTGTCGGCCGGGTTCTCCCGCGGGCTGAAGGACATGATCGCCAGCGTCGGCGAAGCGCATGCTCTCAACCTCTACCGGCTGAGCGAGGACGCGGTGGCGCTGGTCAGGGACCGTGCTGAGCGGATCGGAGGCCCGGTTGGTCCAATTGTCGACGGGCGGGCGACCCTGTCCTGGTTCGACGACCCAGACGAGGTGCAGCGCACCGCCGATTGGACGAACGAAAAGACCGGAGCCGGGATCGAAGTCTGGGACCGGGAGAAGGTCCGCGGCATTTGGCGCAGCAAGCGCTACTGCGAGGGCCTGTGGCGCCTGCAGGGCTTCACCTTCCACTCCCTGAACTTCACCCGCGGTGTCGCAGCCATGGCAGAGGCAGCGGGTGCGCGCCTGTTCGAGGACAGTCCGGTCATCCGTGTCGACTTGAGCGCGGATCCGATAGTCATCGAGGTCGACGGCGGCTCAAGGGTCACGGCCGACCAGATCGTCCTGTGCTGTTCCGGCTATATCGACGGACTGGTGAGCCAGCTCTCGGCGGCCACACTGCCGATCGGCACCTATGTTGTGTTGACCGAGCCGGTCGGCGATCGGCTCGGTGACATCATCGGCTTGCCGAACGGCGTCAGCGACACTCGCTTCGCCAGCGACTACTACCGGCCCCTGCCCGACACCCGCATCCTGTGGGGTGGCCGGATCAGCCGCTGGACGGACCCTCCCCGGCTGGCGGCCCGCATGCTGGGGGGATCTGCACCGGGTCTATCCGCAGCTGTCCGACCTGAAGGCCGAGGTGGCCTGGCCCGGCACCATGGGGTACGCCGCCCACAAAATGCCGCAGATCGGCCGCCTTCGGCCCGGTGTCTGGTACAGCCAGAACTTCGGTGGTCACGGCATGGCCAGCACGACCCTGGGCGGTGAACTGGTCGCCTCGGGTATCGCCGATCAGGACGAACGCTGGAAGCTGTTCGAGCCCTTCGGGCTGTTCCCCGTCGGCGGCCGGCTCGGCACCTGGTACGCACAGATGGTCTACTGGGGGTACCAACTGCGCGACGGTCTGCGCGAACGGTTCGGCTGAACCCGGGTTCCTGTGGCTTCGACCGGGTTTTGACGCTACCACAGCGACCATCGATACTCGGGTGTCAAAGGCAGCACAGTGACCACATCGACTTTTTCACAGATCGGGGTGATCGGCCTCGGGACTATGGGCCGTAACCTCGCGTTGAACCTGGCGGACCAGGGCGTTCCGCTGGTGGTCTGGGAGCGCGACAGAGAGCTCGCCGAACGGGCGCGTTCGGATCTCGGCGACCGGGTGACCTGGGCCAGCGGCCCTTGGGACCTTGCGGCGCGCCTCGCCCCGCCCCGCGCCGTCCTGCTGATGGTCACCGCCGGCGCGGCCGTCGACTCCGTGCTCGGCGAGCTCAAACCGTTCCTCGGAGCGCGGGACGTGGTCGTCGATGGTGGCAACACCGAAGCCGGGGACACCGCGCGCCGGCAGCAGGAGCTCGAGAAGTCCGGCATTCGCCTCATCGGTCTCGGCGTCTCCGGTGGTGAGGAGGGAGCGCGCAACGGCCCGGCCCTGATGGCCGGCGGAGCGGTCGACGCCTGGGAGCGGGTCGCGCCCCAGTTAACGGCGATCGCCGCGCGGACCACGGACGGCAGCGCGTGCTGTCAGCGCCTCGGAGCCGGAGCCAGCGGTCACTTCGTGAAGACCGTGCACAACGGCATCGAATACGCGGTCATGCAGGTGCTGGCCGAGGCGTACGACCTGATGCGAAACGGGTTGGGGCTGGAGGTGCCGGCGATCGCCGACGTGTTCCGGAACTGGAATCAGGGACCTTCCGCCGGCTATCTGGTCGAGATCGCCGGCGATGTGGTGGCCACCCAGGACCCGGCCGGCGGTCCGTTGTTGGACCGGGTCGTCGATCGGGCCGGACAGAAGGGCACCGGTCGTTGGGCATCGCTGGCGGCGCTCGACTTCGGCGTTCCGGCCCCAACCATCGCCGAAGCGGTCTTCGCCCGGGCGGTCTACGCGCGCCGCTCGGATCGTCACGCCCTAGCAGCATCGCCGCCGACGGCGACGACGATATCGGTCGACGATCTGCATGGTGCGGTCAGGGCGACCACGCTGATTGCGTTCCTTCAGGGCCTGGACCTGATCGCGGCCGCCGACAGATCGGCGGGCTGGGGGGTTCGCCTCCCGGACGTGGCCCGGGTCTGGCGCGCCGGCTGCATTCTGCGTGCCGCCCTCCTCGATCGCCTGGCGGCGGCCTACGACGCCTTACCGCCAGACGCCTCCGGCCTCTCAGCGCCTGACCTGCGTGACGACCTGGCGCAAACATTGCCGGGGCTGCGGAGGGCGATCGCCGGCTCGGTCACGGCCGGGTTTGCTGTCCCGGCGATGACCTCCGCGCTCGGTTGGTATGACGGGATGACCCGCCACCGGGTTCCGGCCGACTTTCTCCAGGGGCTGCGGGACCGGTTCGGGGCCCACGGCTTCGAGCGCGACGATCAACCGGGCACCCACCATGCCGACTGGAGCGGTCGATGAGACCGCCCCGCATCCTGATCCTGATGGGCGTGTCCGGCGCCGGTAAGACCACGCTCGGCACCCGGCTGGCTGAACGGCTGGGTTGGGGCTATGCCGAGGGCGACAGTTATCATCCCCCGGCCAATGTGGAGAAGATGCGCACCGGAACGCCCTTGGACGACACCGATCGCGAACCCTGGTTGCGGGCGATCGCCGACGATATCGACCGCTGGCGCGCGGCCGGTCAGGGCATGGTGGTGGCGTGTTCCGCCCTCAAGCGCGCCTACCGGCGCCTGCTGATCGGTGACCGGGACGATGTGCGGCTGGTTCGCCTGCGGGGCGACGAGGCCCTGATCCGCGACCGTATGGAGAACCGGCGGGACCATTACATGCCGGCCAGCCTGCTGGCCTCGCAGCTTGCGACCCTCGAGCCTCCGGAGGACGACGAACGGCCGATCGTCGTCGACGTGACCGATCCGCCGGACGTCTGCGTCGATCAGGTTCTGACACAACTTAGCCTGGACGATGGAGCCATCCCATGACGCCCAAGGAAGAAGGGCTGAAGGTCAGACAGGCCTTCTTTGACGCCGGAGAGATCCTGTTCAATGAAGGCGATCCGCCGACCGGCCTGTTCATCATTGAGGAGGGTGAGGTTGAGGTGTATCGGCAGTCCGGCGGACGGCACACGATCATCGCCCGGCTCGGTCGCGGCGAAGTTGTCGGCGAACTGGCCATGATCGAAGCGCAGCCGCACACCCGCAGTGTCCGGGCGATGACAGCCCTCGACGTTCTGGTCATCGAACCCGAACAGCTCGACGACGCCATGGCCGCAAGCTCACCGCTGGTCCGCATGGTCCTGCGGCGGGTGGTTCGCAAACTGCACCGGACCAACGACATCGCGTTCGGCGCATCCCGTCGGGGACCGTCGTGAAGCCGGCGCCGGCCCGATTGGTCGCGCGGTTCTACCACGAACTCTGGAACCGCCAGGACGAGGCGGTTGCCCATGAGATCCTGCATGCGGACTTCCGGTTCCGGGCGTCCCTCGGCCCAGAGAGGCGCGGGCCGGAGGGGTTCCTGGGCTACGCCCGCTCGGTTCACGCCGCGCTCAGCGGGTTTACCTGCACGATCGACGATCTCATCTGCGAGGGTGACCGCGCCGCCGCCCGCATGACGTTCACCGGACGCCACACCGGCGCGTTCTTTGACGTTCCCGCAACCGACAAGACCATCGAATGGACCGGCGGCGCCTTCTTCGAGACCGACGGCCGGCAGATCACCGCCCTCTGGGTGCTCGGCGATGTCGATGCGGTGAAGCACCAACTGGGAGCCGCGGGCGGGAGCGGGTTCGCCTCAGCCTGACGGCGGTCAAATGTCCCTGTCGCCGTCGACCAGGGCGTCCGCCAGTTCTTCAGCGAGGACGGGTCGGTCGCCCAGTGCCTGGGCGGCCTCGGCATGGAGCCAGGAACCGGCGGCCGTAGCCTCGTACGATGCCATCCCCTGCCCGATCAAACCAGCGATCGCGCCGCTCAGAACGTCGCCGGAGCCCCCCGTCGCCAGCGAGAATGGCGCGTTCTCCTGGATCGCGCACCGGCCGTCTGGGTCCGCGATTGTTGTGTCCGGACCTTTCAGCAGCACCACGTGGCCGGTCTCGCGGGCCATCCGGGTGACCGCGTCCAAGCGCCCAACGGTATCCGGGTCGATCCCGGGGCGGAAGCGCCGGAACTCGCCGGTGTGAGGGGTCAGAACGGCCGGTCCGGTGGTTGGCAGCGCCCGGCCGGCAAACAGCGTGAACAGATCCGCGTCCAGCACCGCCGGAACGCCGAACTTGAGCACTGCTGTCGCCAGCCGGGCCGCTCCGCTCATGGCGCCGGCGACGACAATGACATGACCCCGGGAATACTTGTGGTCGCCTGGGCCGGCTTGCGGTCTGGCGAGCCCCCACAGGGCCGGTGTGTTGATCCGTGCGCTCGCCTTGACCTCGGCGCACGCCCGCTGATCGATGCCGATATCGATCACCCGGACAGCGCCGCACAGCCCCCGCCCGGGATAGAGCAGGTGGCCGGGCTTGCGGCGGTGAAACGTCACCGTCAGTTCGGCGGGACAGACCGGGCCCAGCGCCTGTCCCGTATCGCCATGCAGCCCGCTCGGCACATCGATCGCGACCACGCGCAGCACCCCGGCTGCGACGGCCTGCCCCGCCGCCGACAGAAGCGCCGCCGCCTCGCCATCGATGGCCCGGGTCAGACCTGCCCCGAACACGGCGTCGACCAGGACGTCGAAATCCACCGGGCGGACCGTGTCGAGACTCTGGACAGGACCGTCCCACAGCGCCGCCGCCCCGGCGGCATCGCCCTTCAGTTGGTCGATTGGCACCAGGCTGGCGACGGTCACGTTCCAGCCGTGCCGCCCGAGATCGTCGGCGATGATGTAGCCGTCACCACCGTTGTTGCCCGGACCGCACGCGACCAGCACCCGTCCCGGTGGAATCCGCCGACGCAGGGCGGCCGCGGCCCCGGTGCCGGCCCTCTGCATCAGCGTGAACCCGCTGGTTCCGGCGGCAATCGTCAGACGGTCGCACGCAGCCATCTCGGCGCAGGTCAGGAGAGCGTCACCTGGAAGCGTCATGGGGCGAGTATAGGAAATCGCGGTGTGTGATGGGAGGCGACGGCTAAGGTCCCTGTCGCCGGCCCGGGACGGTCAGGGGTGCGTTCCCAAAGGCAAGCCCCAAGGGTCCTCGGATCCCGGGTCGCCCTTCGTTCTCGTCACCCGGTCGAGCGATCCCTCGAGGTTGGCGAGGTCTTCGAGCCCAGGGTACTCGGCGGCTACCGAAATCCCTTCGTCCCGGACGATCTCCTCGAACGTCTCCTGTTCTGACAAAAGCGGCTGACTGGCATCAGCGGAGCGAACGTAGGCCTCCAGACACACCATGCGGTCGCCGAAGACGACCTCGTGCGCGGCCATCGAGCCGTTGCCGATAATCATCCCACCGGGCGGGATCTCGATTTGCCGGACCGGGACCTCATCGAGGAACGCCAGCTTGTCCACCACGTAGCAGAACGTGTTCACATCCGCCGGCATCGGATCCGGAAAGCGGGACTTCATTGCCGACACGAAGGCCCGGAGATCCGGTCCGACACGCCAGATTCTGGGGCTTGATGTCGACATTCAGGAACGCCTTGAAAATCCGGGTTCCCGAACGGAAGAGGCCCGCCTTGCCGCGCTGGAAATGGTCGAAATGCAACCCCTCGCGGGTCGTTTTACTGAAGCGGAACGTGGCGAAATGGGAGGAAACGTCGGCGAACCCATGGAAAAACAGTTTCGTGAAATACACCAGGCTTTGCTCGATCTCCCGGAACTCGAACACGATTTTCCCAAGAGCCCGCTCGTTCTGGATCGCTGGCCCCAGAAAGTGCCCCTGATCGAATTCGAGCCGGCCGTCTTTCAAGACAATCGGATAGCGCGTCACCCCGTCCTTGGTGGAGAGCTTCTTCAAGCCGGCGCCCATCTTCAGCTTGGAAATGAACGCATGGTCGACATCGATCTTGACCCGGTCGACCAGGATCAGCGCATCCCTGAAGAACGCGTCGCGGTACTTCTGTCGATCCGAAAGCAGCTCGGCATCGGACGACGCTCGCAATACTTCGATGACGGTTCCCTGCATGCCCTGCCCTTCGCTCACGCCGATCCGCCTTGGTTGCCGTCCGCAAGGCCGAGGCGATGATGACAGAACGGGGAGGATCGCACCAACGGCAGGCCGAACGCCGGCTGGGAGCCGCGAGGCCCCACAGGCACAGGATATGGAACACCGATGTCGGTTAAGGATCGATTTGGGAATTGGGGCGAGTGATGGGACTCGAACCCACGGCCTCCAGAGCCACAATCTGGCGCTCTAACCACCTGAGCTACACCCGCCACCGGGCGCCGGCCACCAAAGGACCAGCGGAGGCCGTTGCTATCCCAGGGGCGCGGAGCCGTCAACCGAAATGGCGACCGTCGCGTCCTTAGCGGGTCGATCCCGCGCGTCAATGGCGCAGATAGCTCTCCAGGCGTTCGACCGCACCATCCAGAACCGCATCCTGTTTGGCGAAACAGAACCGAATGAAGCTCGTCGGCGCCCCTTCGGGATCGAGATAGAACGCCGAGACCGGCACAGAGGCCACACCGCCCTCGAGCACAAGGCGCTTACAGAACGCCTCGTCGGCCTCGCCCTCGCGCAGATGGCGGGCAACATCGACGAACAGGAAATAGCTCCCCTCGCAGGCCACCGGGTCGAGACCGATGGTGGTCAACCCGGCGCTCAACCGATCCCGGCGGCGGCGCATGTCGTCGCGCAGGCCGTCGAAATAGGCCGTATCCTGGCTGAGGCCGAACGCCACCGCGCGCTGCAGGTTCGGGGCGGTCGTGAAGACCAGGAATTGATGGGCCTTGGCAATCGGCTGCAGCAACCCCCTCCGGAGCAGTCAGATAGCCGACCTTCCAGCCGGTCAGCGAGAACGTCTTGCCGGCCGACCCGATCCGGATCGTGCGCTCGCGCATCCCGGGCAAGGTCATCAGCGGAATGTGCGGACGGTCATCGAAGGTCAGGTGTTCGTAGACCTCGTCGCACAGCGCAAAGGCGTCGAAGCGTTGGCAGAGCTCGGCGATCGCCTCCAGTTCGGCCCGGGTATAGACCTTCGATGCCGGGTTCTGCGGGTTGTTCACAACGATCAGCTTGGTGCGCTCACTGAACGCCGCCTCCAGCGCGTTCAGGTCAAGCGACCAGTTCGGCGGGGTCAGCTTTACCGAACGTGGAATGCCCCCAGCCCGCTTGATAATGGGCAGGTAGCAATCGTAGAGCGGCTCGATCAGGACAACCTCATCGCCCGGCTCGATCAGCCCGAAAAAGCACGCCGCGAGACCTTCGGTCGCCCCGGTCGAGACCATGACTTCCTTCTGCCAGTCGATGTCGAGGTCATAGAACCGCTTACCATGGGCCGCCACCGCCTGGCGCAGTTCGGGGACGCTCAGCATCGGCGGATACTGGTTCGGCGGGTCGTACAGGGCGGCGGACGCGGCCTCCAGCACCGGATCCGGGCCGCGGTCGTCCGGGAACCCCTGGCCGAGGTTGATCGCCTTGTGTTCGATCGCCAGCCGGGACATCACCTCGAACACGGTCGTTCCGAAGGAGGAAAGCAGGGAATTCGCGGGTTTCATGCGGCACTACCGGGAACAGCAACAGGTTTTCCGGGGTGTATCATCGGCCCCAGGTGCGATCAACGCGCCCTTCGCCCTTCGACACGGGTCCCGGATCAACCCCGGATTCAATACGGGGCGGGACCCTGCTCAGGACGAGGTGCTTATCTGACCCAACAGGAACCTGCCAGCGCTGGTTTCCCCTGCTTTCTGACCTCGTCCTGAGCAGGGCCGACAGGCCCGTGTCGAAGGACTATCCAGCCGCCGCCACAAGACAGTCGATCAACCGCGACTCCGCCGGGCTGAAGCTGTGCCCCTTGCGCCAGACCAGGCCGATCTCCATAGGCGGCGGGGCGTCCTCGATTTCCCGCCATTCAAGCCGTCCGCCGTCCAGCGACCACGGCCGGTACAGCAGTTTGGAGAGGATCGTCACCCCCTGCCCGGTTGCCACCATGCTGCGGACGGCCTCGAGTGAACTGGTCTCGAACGCGGTCTTCGGTTCCAGACCGACCGCGCCAAGATACTCCCGGGCCGACCGGTCGGCCTCGTCAATCAGGTACAGGATGAACGGGTGTTCCACCACGTCCGCCAGGGTCAGCCGATCCTGGCGGGCCAGCGGATGGGCGTTGGACACCCAGGCCCCGCGGGGGCTCTTGAACAGCGGTCGGTGTTCCAGGTCTGACCTGTTCGAGACGTTGGAGGTCAGCAGCAGGGCGAGGTCGATGGTCTCGTCCAGCACCCGATCCTCGAGGTCCTCGCGCTCACGCTCGATCATCACCACGTCGACATCCGGATGGGCCCGGCGGAACCGCGCCAGCGGCGGGACCAGAAAATACCCGGCCCCAGCATTGGTCATGCCCAGACGGACGGTGCCGGAGATGTCGGTGCGGTCGGGATGCATGTCGGCCATGGCATCGGCCACCGCCGCCTCGATGGTGCGGGCATGGGAGACAAAGTGCTGACCTTCACGGGTCAACGCCATGCCGCCGCTGCGGCGTTCGAAGAGCGTGACGCCGAGCTGATTCTCCAGCTCCTTGATCGACAGGGTGATGGCGGATTGCGAAATGCCGAGTTCGGTTGCCGCGGCGGCAATCTTCTCGGTCTCCGCGACCGCCAGGAAGTACCGGACTTGGCGCAGGCTGATCACGATTAGTTTTCCTAAACACCCGTCTTAGAATTTCGAATTTGTAAATAGCGATCGGTGAAATCAAGTTTTTCCTGACGGAACGGCAACAACGCTGTTTCCCATCAGGCCTCGGCAACCCGCCGGGCCCGTCCAGGAGAAAGACCATGACTGGTTTTGAGACGATGATCACTCAGGAAGCCATCGATCGCGGCATCGCCGAAGGCCGCCGCCTGCGTTCCCAGGCCCTTCTGTCGGTCCTGGCCACGGCCTTCGTCTGGATCAAGCGCCCGGTCGTCACCCTCCTGACCAAGAAGAAATCCACCCGCCACGATGTGCCGGCGGGTATCCGCCCGGCCGCCGTCTGAGCGCACCGCCCGCCCAGCCGTCCCGTCCTAGACCGACGGGGCGGCCCTTCTGCCACCGTTTCCTGAGACCCCACTCACCGCCAGTCTTGCGCCGAGGTCCACGTCCGAGCCCGAAGACGTTCCGTGAGCTGTCGCAGGGCATGAATTCAATCGGATCCTCCCCACCCCGTTAGAGGTGCAGGATCAGAACCGCTTAGGCCCTGATATCCGACCGGTTCCGTCTGGCTGGGTCTGACCGGGACAGGTACGCTCAACAGAATTGAGCGACGGTCCAATGAGTTCAACAGAGCGACGATTTCCGGCCGGCACCAAAGCTGGATGGCCGGACGCGCGATCCTCGAGTGACCATCACTCCGCGGAGGAGAAGCCTTGGGACCACTGTCAGGCAAGGTCGCCATCATTACCGGCGCGTCGGCACCGTCGGGGATTGGACGGGCGATCACGATGCAGTTGGCCGCGGACGGTGCGGCCGTAGCGGTGACGGATGTCGCCGGCGCAATCCCCAACGGAGAGCCAGCGCATACCCGGGAGGCCCTCTTGGAAGAGGCCGTAGCGGCCGTCACCCGCGCAGGCGGTGAAGCAGCAGCGTTCCTGCTCGACGTGACCAGTGCAGCTGAGATCGAAACCACATTGGCCGCCGTGAAGGCCCGGTTCGGGCGGATCGACATCCTGGTCAACAACGCTGGCTCGCTGGCCGGCGCCGATCGTTTTCTTGAAACCACCCCCAGCCAATGGGAGGCCAGCTTCCGTGTGAACCTTCTGGGGCCGATGATGCTGTGCCAGGCGGTGATTCCTGAGATGCGGGCTGTCGGGGGTGGGCGGATCATCAACATCGGCTCGACGGGAAGCCTTGGAGGCGAAGCCGGTTTCGGCGCCTACACGGCAATGAAACATGGGCTGGCCGGCCTGTCGAAGACAGTCGCTGCGGAGTTCGGAGCTGACGGGATCCGGTGCAACACAGTGTGTCCAGGATTCATCACCACCGAAATGCACGCCGCCGCGAATGCCCGTCTGGCCGCTGAATCTGGACAGTCCATCGAAGCTGTGAAGAAACAACGCTACGCATCCGTCGCATTGCGGGACGCTGGTCGGCCGGAGGACGTGGCGCGGGCCGTCGCCTATCTGGCGGGACCGGGTGGGGACTACGTGACAGGAATAAACCTGCCCGTCAGCGGCGGCGTCCCGTTTGGAATCTGAAGTGTGACGCGCACCGAGCCCCTGCTCTTTCGGCCGCTACGCTGAGTCGAGGCGGGCGTCCGACCATCCCCGTGTTGCTGGGGGACATGGTCGATCTGGACTCGATCCGGCCCGTCACATGCCAGGACCAAAACACCTAGAGTGTCGCAGACAACTCCTGTGCGACACGGCGCAGATGCTCCTGGTCGCGCCCCCCGACAAGCAGATACTGAAAACCGGCGCGCGCCCACTCCACGGTGGCCATCGCCATAGCCCAATCCCCGGATACCCCCATATCCACTCCGGATTGTCCGGATGGGTAGATGCAAAGTGCGACCGGGGCCCCCTGGTCGGCCAGGAACGCGATCTGGATGAGTGGGCGCCCTTCAAAGCCGAGGACTTGAGCGCGCTTGAATGACAGACCGGCAAGTCCGGTGATGCTCGATGCCGGTATCTCCTTGCCCAGAGCGTCCGAAACGCGACGCAGCTGGACCTCGGTGTCCACCGGCGACGTCTGTACATCCGTCAAGGTCTGGGTGACGTAGAGCGCATGGTAGGCGACGGCCTGGTCCTGCCAGTTCCCGGAGGGCGGCGCAAGAAACCGGGATGCGCCGAACAACCCGCCCGCCGTCAGGATGCCGCCGATCAGCGCCGCGGCGACGGCGCGTCGATCCACCAGGTCAGCCACAAACCCACGCTTCGGGATGGACGGAAGGTCCGGGGCCGCCGGTGCCGCGTTCAAGAGACCATCGAAAGCCGCGCCGATGGCCGCGCGATCGATCTCCAGTCTGCGCAATCGATCGTCCAGGGTCGGATCCAGCCGCCGCGCGGCATCGATCTCCGCCCGGTCCCGGTCGCTCGCCTCATCGTCCAGATAGGCAGTCAGGACGTCGTCGCCAAATTCCGGTCTTGGCGTCATAGGCCGCTGTCTTCCTGCGGCTTGATCCCGTCCGCGAGCTTCGCCCGGGCGGCGGCCAGGCGGCTCATCACGGTGCCGATCGGGATGTCCAGGATCATCGAAGCCTCCCTATAGCTGTAGCCTTCACCATACACCAGCAGGACCGCGACTCTCTGCGCCTCCGGCAGAGACATCACTTTCGACAACACTTCACGTGAGAATAAATTCGATTCCGGATCTGGCCGCGGATCGACGAGATCGATCTCCTCGACCGGCGCCAGGCCGCTGCCTTTTCGAACGGCGTCGCTTCGGACCTCGTTCAGCCACATGCGCTGGGCGATTCGAAACACCCAGCTGTCCAGGGCGGTGCCCGGCTGAAACTGATGGTGGCGTTCCAACGCACGAAGGCAGACGGCCTGGGCAAGATCCGCCGCGCGATCCGGTGTGCCCGAGAGCACAAGGCACAGGCGCCATAGCCGCGGGTAGAGCGTCGGGATGCCTTCGCGAACCGTGTCCCACGAGCCTTTCGACCGCGCCATCCGAATAAACCGCTTCAGTCGCGTGTTTCTAGATCGCCGCGTCGCGAACGCGTCCGATCTCTAAGCAGGAGGAAGCACACCATGAAGACCTTGATTCTGGCAGTGGCACTGGCCGCGGTTTCATTTGTTGGAGCCAGTCAGGCGGGCGAAACCAAGTCCGCGCCGGGCGCCACCGTCTACTTCGTCAATATAGCCGATGGCGATACGTTCACCAGTCCGTTCAAGGTGGTCTTCGGCCTGTCCGGTATGGGGGTGGCACCCGCCGGCACCGAGGCTCCGAACACCGGACACCACCACCTGCTGATCAACCGACCGCCGCTCGGCCAGGGTGAAGACGGATCGGATGAGTTCATCTACAGCCTCCCCGCCGACGAGAACCATGTCCACTTCGGGAAAGGCCAGACGGAGACCCTCGTGACCCTGGTCCCGGGCGACCACACCCTTCAGCTCGTGCTCGGCGACATGAACCACATTCCGCATGACAAACCGGTCGTCTCGGAGGTGATCACCATCACCGTGCAATAAACCGCCGCGCCAGTGAGCAATTCGACCCGCCCCGTCCTGACCGGCGGGGCGGTCTTGGCGCTCTGCCTTTCCCAGATCTCCGAATTCCCAGCCTTGAGCTGGGATCCATGCCCGAGCCCGCCGGACTCTCAAAGTTGGCCCTGGTAGTAGTGTGAGGCCTGCGCCTCTGGCATGGGTCCTGGATCAGGTCCAGGACCACGATCCTTCGTACGCTCTGCTCGTGTCGACGGGCGACGGGCGAGTCGACGCCTGCGCCTCAGACGCTAGGATGCGCGCACGCCCAATCTTCCTGAGGAAACTGCCAGATGACCGTCGTGCTTGCCGACCGAATGTCCGTCCTCGGCACCGAAACCGCCTTTGAGGTGCTGGCCCGCGCCAATGCGCTGGCCGCCGAGGGCAAGAGCATCATCAACCTTGGCATCGGCCAGCCGGACTTCAAAACCCCCGGTCACATCGTTGAAGCCGGGATCAAGGCGCTGCGCGACGGCCACCACGGCTATACACCGGCCGCCGGAATCCCGTCCCTGCGCGAAGCGGTCGCCCGCGACCTGAACACCCGTCACGGCGTCGAGGTCGATCCCGGCACCGTCATGATCATGCCCGGTGGCAAGCCGACCATGTTCTTCGCCTGCCTGATGTTCGGCGAGGCCGGTGCGGAGATCCTGTATCCGAACCCAGGGTTTCCGATCTATGAGAACTCGATCCGGTTCTCCGGTGCGACACCGGTGCCGTACCGGCTCTCCGAAGAGACGGGATTCGCCTTCTCGGCCGACGAGATGCTGTCCCAGATCACCGAAAAGACCCGGCTGATCATTCTCAATTCCCCGGCCAACCCCACCGGCGGGGCGGTCCCGCCCGAGGAGTTTGACAAGCTGGTCGCGGGGCTTGCGGCGTGGCCGGACGTCCATGTCCTCTCGGATGAGATTTACAGCCAGATGCTTTACGACGGGCGCCAGCACGTCAGCCTGCTGACCTATCCGGAGATCGCCGATCGGGTGATCCTGCTCGACGGCTGGTCCAAAACCTACGCGATGACCGGCTGGCGGATCGGCTTCTCGGTCTGGCCCCAGGCCGTTTTTCCCCATGCCGAGAAGCTCGCGGTGAACTGCCACAGCTGTGTCAACGCGCCGACCCAGTTCGCCGGCCTCGCCGCCCTGGATGGCCCCCAGGACGCGGTCGCTGAGATGGTTCAGGCGTTCGATCAGCGGCGTCGCGTGATCGTCTCGGAACTGAACCAGATTCCGGGCTTCCGCTGTGTCGAACCGGGTGGCGCCTTCTATGCCTTCCCGAACATCGAGGGGACCGGGATGTCGGCCAAGGATCTGCAGTCCCGCCTGCTGGAGGATGCCGGGGTCGCGGTGATTGCCGGCACCAGCTTCGGAGCCTTCGGCGAAGGCTACCTCCGGTTCTCCTACGCCAACTCGACCGAGAACATCCGCGACGCGATCGGCCGCATCAAAGGGATTCTGGCGGCGGCCTGAAACCGCTGCGCACGATTGAGGCGATCGTCTGCATTTGAAATGTGCAATCGCTGATTTTTCGGGCAAACTAGTTTCTCCCCGTCTGGGGAATTTCTGCTCGATGGCTTGGAAATCAACGCGATATTGCAGGTGTTGCGATTGGCACAGCCCGTGCTATTCGCTTCCTCGCCGCGCCATCCGGTGAGGCACTCGCACGCAAATCCAAAGGCAAAAGCCGATGAAGAAGGTCGAGGCGATCATCAAGCCGTTCAAACTCGACGAGGTGAAGGAAGCGCTGCACGAAATCGGGATTCAGGGGATCACGGTCACCGAGGCCAAGGGCTTCGGGCGGCAAAAGGGGCATACGGAACTCTATCGCGGCGCCGAGTACGTGGTGGATTTCCTGCCCAAGGTGAAGGTGGAGATTGTCATGGAAGACGGTCAGGTTGCCCGCGCCGTCGAATCCATCCAGTCGGCGGCCCATACCGGCCGCATCGGCGATGGCAAGATCTTCGTCACCACCGTCGATGAGATCATCCGCATCCGCACCGGCGAGACCGGTTCGGACGCGATCTGACGGACCCCTTCGGGTTCGTCCCGCCGGTGCCGTCGGCATCGGCTTGTTTAGAGGGAGTGGACGGTGACCGGCATTCCGGCGCCGTCTTGGCAACAGAGTTAGGAAGGAAACCATGTCCGACGACGTGAAGCGCGTTATGGAAATGATTGAGGAGCACGACGTCCGCTACGTCGATCTCCGGTTCACGGATCCGCGCGGCAAGATGCAGCACGTGACCCAGCACGTGGACACAATCGACGAGGACACCCTGGTCGAAGGCTTCATGTTCGACGGTTCGTCGATTGCCGGTTGGAAGGCGATCAACGAGTCGGACATGGGTCTCAAGCTGGACCTGTCCACGGCGGTGATGGACCCGTTCTTCGCCCAGCCGACGATGGCGGTGTTCTGCGACATCGTCGAGCCGTCGATCGGCCAGCCCTACGAGCGCGACCCGCGCTCGACCTCGAAGGCGGCGCTCGCCTACATGCAGAGCCTCGGTATCGGTGACACCGCGTTCTTCGGACCGGAAGCCGAGTTCTTCGTGTTCGACGACGTCAAGATCGACGTTCAGATGAACCGCGGCTACTACGAGGTCGACAGCGAAGAGAGCCCGATGAACTCGGCGCGGGCCTATGAAGAGGGCAACCTCGGCCACCGTCCGGGCGTCAAGGGCGGCTACTTCCCGGTGCCGCCGGTCGACAGCGGCCAGGACCTGCGCTCCGAGATGCTGTCGGTCATGGGCGAGATGGGCGTGCCGGTCGAGAAGCATCACCACGAGGTGGCGCCGGCCCAGCACGAACTCGGCATGTTGTTCGGCACTCTGGTCGAGACCGCCGACAACCTGCAGAAGTACAAGTACTGCATCCACCAGGTCGCGGCCGCCTACGGCAAGTCGGCGACGTTCATGCCGAAGCCGGTCGCCGGCGACAACGGCTCGGGCATGCACTGCCACCAGTCGATCTGGAAGGATGGCAAGCCGATGTTCGCCGGGTCCGGCTATGCCGACCTGTCGGAAATGGCGCTGTACTACATCGGCGGCATCATCAAGCACGCCCGTGCGATCAACGCCTTCGCGAACTCGACGACCAACAGCTACAAGCGGTTGATCCCGGGCTTCGAGGCGCCGGTTCTGCTCGCCTACTCGTCGCGCAACCGTTCGGCTTCCTGCCGGATCCCGCACGTCAACAGCCCGAAGGGCAAGCGGGTCGAGGTTCGGTTCCCGGATGCCGCCGGTAACCCGTACCTGACCTTCTCGGCCATGCTGATGGCGGGCCTTGACGGCATCCAGAACAAGATCCATCCGGGCGACCCGATGGACAAGAACCTGTACGACCTGCCGCCGGAAGAACTGGCGGACGTCCCGACGGTCTGCGGCTCGCTGCGCGAAGCCCTGGCCGCCCTCGACGCCGATCGCGCCTTCCTGACCCAGGGCGGCGTGTTCACCGACGACCAGATCGACGGCTACATCGAGCTGAAGATGGAAGAGGTGTACGCGTTCGAGCACACGCCGCACCCGATCGAGTTCCAGATGTACTACTCGGTCTGAGCCACGCGCTCAGACGACGGCACGGACTCACAGCAGCGGGCCGCCCTTCGGGGCGGCCCGTTCGCTTTTTGGACGACCTTCGCCGGTCAGCGCGGCAGCTCGACCTTCATGAAAGCACCGCCGTAGCCGTGCACGCTGTCATGGGCGCGCACGACCACGGTGCGTACCGACTCCGGAATACGAACCCCTGTCAGGTTTCGGGTGAAGGGCTGCTCGGTCACATGCGGATGATACAGGGTCCGGGTCGCCAGGATGTTGCCGTGCGGATCGAGCACATCCCACTGTCGGCGTAGTGATCCCATCCGGTATCGCCATGGGCCACGGTCACCTTGAACGTCCAGGTGTCCCCGCTACGTGTCGCTTCGGCCTTCACAACATCCGCCTTGCCGGCCAAAGCGGTCGACGCCCCACCCGACAGAGCGATCCCGGCGGCGAGCACGAATGCCGCCGCGCGTGCATCGGTTCTAGCCATCCGACACTCCCTCGATCTGTTCCGGCGGGACCGCACGTTTGCGGCCCGAGTCATCGATAGCGACATAGGTGAACCGGCCCTCGGTCACCAGCAGACGCTCTTCACGTTCCTGAAACCAGCCGATCTTCCAGGCCTCGATCGCGACCGTGATGGAGGTGGTGCCGACCCGCTCGATATCGCCGTAGCAGCACAGCACGTCGCCCACACCGACCGGGCGCACGAAAGTCATGGCCTCGATCCCGACCGTGGCGACCCGACCCCGGGCCCGGCCGGCGGCGGCGATTCCACCGGCGATGTCCATCTGGCTCAACACCCAGCCGCCGAAGATGTCCCCATTCGGGTTGGTATCAGCCGGCATGGCAACGGTGCGGATCTGCATTTCACCGCGTGGGGCTCGGGTTTTCTGCGGATGGCTCATGGGCTTAGACACACCATATCTTGCGCTCGCACTTGGGGCGTCCACAGGATAGACTGATCGCTCCGTTCCCGTCACTTGCTGCGTCGACACCATGGCCGATCTGTTCGCAAGCTCAGCCGCCGCCCAGGATACCGGCTATTCCGCCAAGGACATCGAGGTTCTCGAGGGCCTGGAACCGGTGCGCCGCCGGCCGGGCATGTATATCGGCGGCACTGATGAGCGGGCGTTGCACCATCTGGTGGCCGAGGTCCTCGACAACTCCATGGACGAGGCGGTCGCCGGTCATGCCTCGCGTATCGAGATCGAGCTCAGCGCCGACCACACCGTCACCGTTCGCGACAACGGCCGCGGCATCCCGGTAGACCCCCATCCCCGGTTTCCGGAGAAGTCGGCACTGGAGGTGATCCTCACCACCCTGCACGCCGGCGGGAAGTTCTCCGACAAGGTCTACGCGACCGCCGGCGGTCTGCATGGCGTCGGCATTTCGGTGGTCAACGCCCTCTCCGACCGTCTCGAGGTCGAAGTCGCGCGCGACAAGCGTCTCTACGCGCAAAACTACGAACGCGGCATGCCCCAGGACAAGCTGACGGTCATCGGGGCGGCTCCGAACCGCCGCGGCACCAGCGTGCGGTTTCACCCCGATCCCGAGATTTTCGGTCCCAGCCTGAAGTTCCGCCCCGCCACCCTTTTCAAGATGGCGCGGTCCAAGGCCTATCTCTTCAAGGGCGTGGAGATCCGCTGGAAATGCACACCGGACCTGATTCCCGACGGCGACGACACCCCTGTCGAGGCGGTGCTGCACTATCCGGGGGGACTCGCCGACTACCTGGTGACCGCGATGGAGGGCCGCCGGACTGTCGCCGCCTCCGCTTTTACGGGCGATGTCGAAGCGGCCGGTGATCTCGGCCGGGTGGAATGGGCGCTGACCTGGCCCGACGATCAGGATGACGGCTTCCTGCACGCCTACTGCAACACGATCCCGACCCCCCAGGGCGGCACCCATGAGGCTGGACTGCGGGCCGCCCTGTCGCGGGGCATCAAGGCCTATGGCGAGTTGGTCAGCAATAAGAAGGCGACGCAGGTCACCGCCGAGGACGTGATGGCCGGCGCCTGCGTGATGCTGAGCGTGTTTATCCGCGAACCGGCGTTCCAGGGCCAGACCAAGGACAAGCTCGCCAGTCCGCACGCCACCAAGCTGGTCGACCAGGCCGTCAAGGATCACTTCGACCACTGGCTCTCCGGCGACCCGGAGACCGCCAACGCCCTGCTCGAACGCCTGATCGAGCGGGCCGAGGACAGGCTGCGGCGACGTCAGCAGAAGGAGATCAGCCGCAAGACCGCGACCCGCAAGCTGCGACTACCGGGCAAGCTGGCCGACTGCTCGCGCTCCGACAACGAGGGCACCGAGATCTTTCTGGTCGAGGGCGACAGCGCCGGCGGCTCCGCCAAGCAGGCCCGCAACCGCGCGACCCAGGCGGTGTTGCCGCTACGCGGCAAGATCCTGAACGTGGCGAGCGCATCCGCCGACAAGCTGCGCCAGAACCAGGAACTGAACGACCTGGTGCAGGCGCTCGGCTGTGGGACCGGCGGCAGCTATAGCGAGGACGCGCTGCGCTACGAGAAGGTCATCATCATGACCGACGCGGATGTCGACGGCGCCCACATCGCCTCACTGCTTATGACCTACTTCTACCGTGAGATGCCGAAGCTGATTGAAGACGGTCACCTCTATCTGGCGATGCCACCGCTGTACCGCCTGGTCCAGGGCGGCAAGACCGTCTACGCCCGCGACGACGCGCATCGCGAGGCGCTGATGGCCGATGAGTTCAGCGGCCGCGGCAAGGTCGAGGTCAGCCGGTTCAAGGGGCTCGGGGAGATGCCGCCGGTCCAGCTCAAGGAAACCACCATGGACCCGACCACCCGGCAGTTGCTGCGGGTGAAGATCCCGCCGGCCGGCGGGCCGGACCTCATGGTCGAGCCCGAGCTCGAGTCCGAAACCCGGCGAACCCGCGAGGTGGTCGAGACCCTGATGGGCAAGAAGGCGGAGCTTCGGTTCGCCTACATCCAGGAGAACGCGCAGTTCGTCGAAGAAGTGGATATCTGAGAACCGGAACGTTCCGGATCCGGATTGAAACTGCGAACGAAGATACGAGACCGACAGGCTGGATTCAGCCCGCCAACCAGGCACGGAGCAGCGTTGCCGTTTCCTCAGGACGCTCCAGCGCCGGCAGGTGACCGCAGGCCTCGATCACGTGCAGTTCGGCCCCCGGCACCGTCGCCGCCATTTCCTCGCTGAAGGTCAGTGGGGTGAGCTGATCCTCCCGTCCACAGACGATCAGGGTCGGAACGTCGAGCTCCGCGATCAGGTCGCGGCTGTCCTGGCGGCTCAGGATGGCTTTCTGCTGGCGGATGAACCCGTCCCTGCCGATCCGTGCGGCCATATCGAAGATCGGCCGGGTAACGGTCGGATCCTGCAGCCGGCTCTCATGGACCAGCATCGGCAACAGGCGCGGTGTGACGCCCTTGAAGCGCCCCTTCTCTGCCAGCTCGATCAACCCGGTGCGGCGACGGCGCTGCTCATCGGAGTCTCGCCGCGCCGAGGTGTCCAGCAACGCCAGTCGCTCGATCCGGTCCGGCGCCTGGCGCAGCATCTCCAGGGCGACGTAGCCGCCCATGGACAGGCCGGCGACAGCCACCGGCCCCTCCGCCTCGGCGAGGATCTCCGCCGCGATCGGTTCGATGGTCTGATGGCGGGCCGTGTCCGGAATGACAATGCGGTCGACCAGATCGTCCAAAGCGTCGATCTGCCGGTTCCAAAGCTCCGCATCGTTCAACAGTCCGGGAATCAGGACCAGGGTATCGGCGGCCACGGCGGCTCCACTACAGCTTATTCTTGGGCGGCTTGTTATCCGGCGGCCCGCCGGACGATGATCCCAGCATCGCGCAGGCGATACGCCTAGCAGGCTTACAAGGGGACGCGCTCCATGGCCATAGACCGTATCCGATCCGACCATTACCGCATCCCCTTGCCGGTCGTGCTCTCCGACTCGACTCACAAGGAAATCAGCGATTTCGAGTTGGTCACCGCCCGCGTGACCGCCGACGACGGTGCCGAAGGGCTTGGCTACACCTACACGGTCGGACGCGGCGGTACGGCGGTGCATGCGCTGATCGCGCGCGACATCGCCGAGGTTCTGCAGGGGGCCGACGAGGGCCGGATCGAGGCCTGCTGGCGCGAGATGTGGTGGGCCCTGCACTGGGTCGGACGCGGCGGGGCTGCCGCTTTCGCCATCTCAGCCGTCGATGTTGCGCTCTGGGATCTGCTGGGCAGGCGGGCCGGCATGCCGCTGTGGCGGCTGCTTGGCGGCAATGACCCGACTGTCCCGGTCTATGCCGGCGGCATCGACCTGTTCTTTACCCTCGACGCCCTGCTTGAGCAGACCCGGAGCAACCTCGAGGCCGGGTTCGAGGCGATCAAGATGAAGGTCGGGCGTCAACGCCTGTCGGAGGATGTCGAGCGGGTGGCCGCCATGCGGGATCTGCTGGGCCCGGAGTTCCCGCTGATGGTTGACGCCAATATGGGCTGGAGCCGGGATCGCGCGGTGGCGGCGGCGCGCGCGCTCGCGGAGTTCGGTCTGGTCTGGATCGAGGAACCGCTGGAGCCCGAGGACATCGCCGGCCATGCCCAGGTAGCCGCCTTCGGAACCCCCGTTGCCGCCGGCGAGAACCTGCACACCATCGCCGAGTTCGACCATCTGATCCGGGCCGGCGGCGTGCACTATGTCGAACCCGATCTGGCGGGCTGTGGCGGCGTGACCGCGTTCATGAAGATCGCCCGCATGGCCGAGGCCAACCACCTCCCGGTGACCTCCCATGGGGTTCACGACCTGCACGTTCATCTTCTGGCCGCTCTGCCTAACGCCTCGTATCTCGAGCGCCACGGCTTCGGGCTCGAGCGTTTCATGGCCGATCCTCTGGTGATCGAGCGCGGACGGGCCGTCGCGCCCGACCGCCCCGGCCATGGTGTGACGTTGGATTTCGCAGCACTGGAGGAATATCGGGTAGGGTAGCTCACCTCCACGCTCGGCTTCAATCCATGGCTTTGACGCCGACCCTCACTGCACTTCCCGGCCCTGAGCCGGGATCCAGCGTAAGTGCCGCTGGACAGTGCAGAAACCCTGGACTACGCCTCAGCAAGTTGAACCCTGGGTCCCGGGGCAAGCCCGGGAAGCGGTGAGTGCGGTTCCTAAATCTCCTTGATGATCCCGAGTGCGGTGCGGAAGGCCGGGTGGTCGGCCGAGCCGAGCCATTCGAAGATAACCGATTCCACGGTCATCGGGACGGCGCCGGCGGCCCGAAGCCGCGCCAGGCCGGCGGCGCGATCCGCCGCATGGCGGCTGCCGCACGCATCCTCCACCACCCCTACCCTGTATCCGGCCCGCAGCAGGCCAAGCGCGCTCTGCGCTACGCAGACATGGGCCTCGACCCCGGCGACCAGTGCGGCTGGGCGATCCAGCGCCCGCAAAGCCCCCGCCACCGACGGCTCGGCCGTTGCATCGAAGTGCCGTTTGGCAAGCAACCGGTCGGCGCCCAGCCGGGTCCGCAGTGCCGGCAATGTCGTTCCGATTGCCTCCGCGCAATGCTCGGTCGCCCGCGCCGGAACGTCGAGCAGATCCGCCGCCCGCAGCAATCGGTCCAGGTTCGCGGTCACGGTCTGGGTCGAGTCGATCGCCGGCACCAATCGTTCCTGGGCGTCGACAAGCAAGACAAAGCATCCCCGTGCCGGGAACGAAACCGGGCCGACTTCGTTAAGATCCAGTTAATCCGGGCGTTTCCCGGCGTCTTCGATTGACATGAGATAACGAAGCCCTATAGTTCGCGCGCATCTCGACCGGCTCGACGCCGAGAGAGCCGACAACTTAAGACGACATGCCAGATACACAAACGTCCTTCGCCGATCTCGGCCTTTCCGATGAGATCGTGACCGCGGTGGAAACCGCCGGCTACGTGACCCCGACTCCCATCCAGGAGAAGGCGATCCCGTACGTGCTGATGGGGCGCGACGTGCTCGGCTGCGCCCAGACCGGCACCGGCAAGACCGCCTCCTTCACCCTGCCGATGATCGACATCCTGTCGGCCGGCAAGGCAAAGGCGCGGATGCCGCGCTCCCTGATCGTCGCGCCGACGCGTGAACTCGCCGCCCAGGTTGCGGAGAACTTCATCAAGTACGGCAGCAACACCAAGCTTACGATGGCGCTGCTGATTGGTGGCGTGTCGTTCGATGACCAGGAAGCCAAGCTGGACCGGGGCGTCGACGTGCTGATCGCCACGCCGGGCCGCCTGCTCGACCATTTCGAACGCGGCAAGGTGCTGCTGACCGACGTCAAGGTCCTGGTGATCGACGAAGCCGACCGGATGCTCGACATGGGCTTCATCCCGGACGTCGAACGTATCGTTTCGCTGCTGCCGACCATCCGCCAGACCCTGTTCTTCTCCGCCACCATGGCACCGGAGATCAAGCGGATCGCGGACAAGTTCCTGATGAATCCGCGCGAGGTCACGGTGGCGCCGCCGGCATCAACCGCCGACACCGTCGCCCAGCATCTGGTGCGCTGCGCCACTAAGGAGAAGCGCGAGGTTCTGCGCGCCATCATCCAGCGCGAGGACGTCGAAAGCGCCCTGATCTTCTGCAACCGCAAGCGCGACATCGGTGTGTTGCACCGCTCCCTCGTGCGCCACGGTTTCGACGCCGTTCAGCTGCACGGCGACATGAGCCAGCCGGCCCGGACCGAGACCCTGCAGAAGTTCAAGAATGGCGAAGCCCGCATGGTGGTCTGCAGCGACGTTGCCGCCCGCGGTCTCGACATCAAGGGCCTGAGCCACGTGTTCAACTTCGACGTGCCCTCGAACGCCGAAGACTATGTGCACCGGATTGGACGAACCGGCCGCGCCGGCATGACCGGGCGGGCCTTCACCCTGGCGACGCCGGACGACGCGAAGTTCCTGTCCGCCGTCACGCGCCTGATCAAGAAGGACATCCCGGAAATCGATGCGGCAGGTGTGGCCCGGGGTGCTGCACCGGTCGGCGAACCGGCGGCCGAGAGCGAGACCAACGCCACCGAGGCGCCGGAGAAGCGCAGCCGGCGGTCACGCGGCAAGGGTGGCCCCAGGAAGCAGGCCAACGGCAAAGCCCCCAAGGTTGAGGTCCCGAAGGTTGAGGTCGACGAGGTTGATGCTCTCGAGGCGCCCATCGAAGGGTCGATCACCGGTGGCGGCGTTGTCGAGCGCTTCCCGGAGAAAGGGCGTTGTGGCAAGCGCAACGACCGGTCCCGGGTTGTCGGCTTCGGCGACGACGTTCCGGACTTCCTGCTGCGCCCGGTGCCGAAAAAGGCGATGGGCGGCTGAAGCCCGATCTCGGCCGGCTTGATTCGCCGATCCGCCTGACTGACGATACGCCCCGGATAGAAACTCCCGGTGAAGGCGATGCAGACCATTTTCATCCAGGTCAAATGCGAGCTCGGCAAGGCCTATGACGTCGCCGACGAGGCCGTTCTGAACGTCGAGGAGATCTCCGAGGTCTATTCGACCTCCGGTCAATACGACCTGATGATGAAGTGCTACCTGCCCGACGAGATGGATATCGGCCGGTTCGTCAACGAGCAGGTGCAGACCCTGGCCGGGGTCAAGGACACCTTCACCCTGATCACCTTCAAGGCGTTCAGCTGAGAGGTCCCGGCCGTTGCGTCCGCTCCGCCGGGATGACGATCGCTATGCCGTCATCCCGGTTCGGCCAAAGGCCGAGACCGGGATCTAGCTGTTCCGGGCTAGCTTCAGCGCCTCATCCAGCACCGCGCGCTCGCCAATGTGGTTCGCGAACAACAGGATGAGTTTGGCGTTCAGCTTGCGGCTGTCCTCATCGGACAGACCCTCATGGGCGGCGATCAGCGCCTCGTAGAAGCCGTCGACATCGCCGATACGCGGCTCGGTGATCAGGTCGGCCATCATCACCCTTCCCCGGCCATGCGTACCGGCTCCTGTCCGCCGATCGCACGACCCCGGGCCGAGAGCAGGGCTCCCGGGTCCATGGCTTCAAAACGTGCCGCGACATGCTGGTCCGGGCGGATCAGATAGACGTTGCCGTCCGCCGCGCCGTAGCGCTGGAACGCGGTGCCGTCCGGATCGATCAGATCGGCCGGCCCGGTCCGCGCGACCGTCACGACGTCCATGCCGTCGATCGGGGCAACCGGCCTCCCCTCGGCCTGAAACACCAGCGCCACGAACCGGTGGCCGAGCGCGTGCAGCAGCCAGCCGTCCTTGCCGTCGCGGCGGACCGGGGCGTCGATTGCCGGGGCACCCGGAACAGGGCCACCGGACCAGTCGGACAGGTCCGGCGTGCTCAGCGCCGTGGCCCGATAGGTGTGCGGCAGGGAGAGCCGGCCGGAATTCACCATCCGCCGGGCGAATGGAAGATCGCGGGCCATCTCCAGGACCGCCTCGCGGAAGTCGGAGCTGGCCTGGGACTTCGGGGTCATGAAGTCGGTCGATCGGGTCGAATTCAGCAGGTTCTCGTCGGCCGCCGGAATTCGCTCACCGTCATAGCTGTCCAGCAGTGATGGTGGGGCCGCGCCCGCGAGCACCATGTCGAGTTTCCAGCACAGATTGTCGATGTCCTGGACGCCGCCGTTGCCGCCGCGCGCGCCGAACGGGCTGACGACATGGGCGCTGTCGCCGACAAAGAACACCGGGCCGTAGCGGAACTGTTCCATGCGACGGCAGGTGAATGTGTAGACGCTGACCCACTCGAGATCGAACTCGGTTTCCTCGCCCAGCATCTGACGCAACCGCGGCATAACCACCTCGGGCCGCTTTTCATGCTCCGGATCAGCGTCCCAGCCGAGCTGAAAGTCGATCCGATAGATATCGTCGGGCTGCTTGTGCAGCAGACAGGACTGGCCGCTGTGGAACGGTGGTTCGAACCAGAACCAGCGCTCCGACGGGAAGTCGGCCTTCATGCGCACGTCGGCGATCAGGAACCGGTCCTCGAACACCTTGCCGGAGAAGTCCAGTCCGAGGCGACGGCGCATCGGGCTGCGCACTCCATCGGCCGCCAGAACGGCATCGGCGTCCAGCGTGTAGCGGCCGTCGGGGGTCTCCACGGTCAGCCGGGCGCCGCCGTCGTCAAGCACCGCGATGTCGACCACCCGGTTCTTCCAGCGCAGGTCGGTCAGCCCCAGTTCGGTTACGAGATCGACCAGGTACTCCTCGACATAATATTGCTGCAGATTGATGAAGGCGGGCATCTTGTGCCCGTCCTCGGGAAGCAGGTCGAAGTTGTAGACCTCGCTATCGCGGTGGAACAGCCGCCCCAGCTTCCAGACCACGCCCTTCTCGACGATCCGGTCACCGACGCCGAGGCGGTCGAAGATCTCGAGCGTGCGCTTGGCCCAGCAGATCGCGCGGCTGCCGACCGACACGGTGTCGTCATCGTCCAGGACCACGGTGCGGCGGCCGAGACGAGCGAACTCCGCGGCGGCCGCCAGACCAACCGGACCGGCTCCGACAATCACGACCGGGACCCGGGTCGTCCAATCGTTGGCGACTTCCGGCGGCGTCCGATAGGCGTAGCGCGGATGCTGATAGCCCTTGGTCACCGCCTCAACCTTTCTCCAGGGTGACCAGGGCATCCTGCAGGGAGTGCCACATCTCCTGGTCGCGCTCGGCGGTCCAGATCCGCGGATCCTCGACGCCGCTCGCCTCGTCGTAGGCCCGGCTGACATTGAACGGCATGCAGTGCTCGAAAATCACCCAGTGCCCATAGGCCGGCTGCAGCCGGCGATAGGTCTCGATGTAGACGTCGTTCAGCGACTTGCCGGCCTCCACGCCCGCACGGACAGAGGCGAACAGGTCGCTGGTGAACGACCGGGTGCCCTCGATCGCGCGGCGACAGTCCTGCGGGGTCTTCATGGCCTCGCCACGGCCCGGAACCATCTGCTTGGGATCAAGGGCGAGCAGGTTGTCGAGGGTGGTTGGCCAGTGGGTGTAGTAGGCATCACCGCAATAGGGCGTCGCCCCCTCCTCGACCAGATCACCGGCGAACAGGATTCCGTCATCGAGCAGCCAGACGACCGTGTCGCCCTTGGTGTGGCCCCGGCCGACCTGGAAGATCTCCAGCCAGCGGCCCCCGAACTTCATCCGCAGGGTGCCGTCGATCACCATCGTCGGCCAGGTCAGGCTCGGAATGGTCTCGACCGCTTGAAACAGTCGCGGGAACCGGCCGATTTCACTGTCCATGTCCTGCTGGCCGCGCTCGACGATCAGATCCCAGGTGTCGCGCGAGGCCATGATGGTGTTGGTCGGATACCCCGATGCTCCCAGGACCCGCACCGCGTGGTAATGGGTCAGCATCACATGGGTGACCGGCAGATCGGTCACTGTCGCGATATAGTCCATGAGTTCCCGGGCCAGCACCGGCGTCGCCCGGGCGTCGATGACCATCACGCCTTCGTCGCCGATCACCACGCCGGTGTTCGGATCTCCCTCGGCCGTGAAGGCGTAGACGCCCTCGGCCAAACGGTCGAACGTGATCTTCTTTTCGTCGAGATCGGCGGCGGACGCGAACGCCTTGGCCATGCAAACCCTCCCTGAATTGCTCGGAGGGCAAATTAGTTTCATCTGAAACTTTATGCAAGCCCCCTACCCGGTCTGCTCGCTCCAGAACCGCGCGATGTCCCCCGCCTCGCAAAGCCAGATCTCCTCGCGATGCCGCACGATATGTTCCAGGGCGGCCCGCAGCGGTCGCAGCCGATGCGGTTGGCCGACGATGTAGGGATGCAGCGCGATCCCCATGACCAGGGGCTGCTTGCGTGCCTGTTCACGCTGCTCGTCGAACCCGTCGATGATCATCTCCGCGAAGGCTCGGCCCTCGATCTTGCGGGCCACGACCGCGGGAATGTCATTCAGCTCCTGGGGATACGGCACCGACAGCAACCGGCTGCCGTCCCGGGTCGCCATCCAGACCGGCTGATCGTCATGGCACCAGTCCAGCACGTAGCTGTAGCCGGCCTCCGCCAGCAGGTCCGGGGTGGTCCGGCTCTCCGAGATCCAGGGACCGAGCCAGCCCTGCGGGCGCGTGCCCTCATGCTGCTCGATGGTCCGGGTGACTTCGTCGATCAGCGCCCGTTCGTCGGATTCTTCCAGCGCGCCCTGACGCTCCGAATTCGTGCGGCCATGGGCGACGATCTCGTCACCGCGCTTGTGGAACGCCTCCATGATTTCCGGAGCCGCGGCGTATGTTTCGCTGTTCGCCAGCACGCTGACCGGCAGCTCCAGCCGGTAGAACTCATCGAGCAGCCGCCAGACGCCGACCCGGTTGCCGTAGTCCCGCCAGGCATGGTTCAGGACGTCCGGTTGCGGCCCTCCCGGCGCCAGTTCGGCCCCGAGCCCTTCGCCAAAGGCGAAAACCTCTACATTCAAGGCGATGTAGACCGCAAGCCGCTTGCCGCCGGGCCAGTCCGATGCGTCCCGTCCCCCGATCGGACGGTACGGGTAGCGGCCGTGATCGGCGAGCGGCACCTACACCGCCGCCATCACCTGCGGTCGGGTCTGACCGTTGGTCTGCCCCAGTCGGATCGCCGTGATCGCCATGCCGACGGCTGCCTGCGTCGGATCGACGACGGGGATGCCCAGGCGATCGGCCAGACGGTCACGATAGCGGGCCATCCCGGCGCATCCCATGACCAAAACGTCGGCACCATCCTGATCGCGCAGCGTGGCACCCACCTCGACCATGCGCTCGAACGTCCGGCTCTCGTCGGAGAGTTCGACCACGCCGAGCTCAATCGCCCGGTCACCGGCCAGCCGGGTTTCGAGCCCCATGGCGCGGACATAGCGCAGGTGGCGGGGGATCGATCGGCTGAGGATGGCGATGATCCCCGCCTTGTTGCCGAGGCTGAGGGCCGTGAGCATCCCGCTCTCGGCAATGCCGAATACCGGGTGACCGGTGGCCTCCCGGGCTGCGTGCATGCCAGGATCGGAGAAACAGGCGATCACATAGGCCGCGGCATCGCGGTCCCGGTCGGCGATGATGGTGCGAATGTGTGCCGACACATCGTCGACATGGGCCTGGCACTCGATGCCCGGCGGGCCGTCGGGATTGGTCACGCACTCGATCTCCGGACCGCCTGCAAGGTGCAGCGGGTCGAGCGCCCGGTCCATCGCTGTCGTGACCTCGACGGTGGAGTTCGGATTGATGACGATGATCCGATCGGTCATGGGGGCTGACTCCTCAAACAACCGGCTCCTCGGCCGGCAGATCCGCTCAGGCGAGCGCCTTGGAGGCGATCTCGTAGACGTCCTTCGACAGATTGGGCTGCTGGACAATTCGGCGCAAGGCGTCGGTCATGGCGGCCTGACGGTCGTCATCGAAATTCCGCCAGCGCACGAAGAGCTGAACAAGCCGTGCCGCGACCTGTGGGTTGAGCTGATCCAGAGCCAGCACCTGATCGGCCACGAACGTGTATCCGCTGCCGTCGGCGGCGTGGAAGCGCACCGGATTGAGGCTTGCGAACACCGACAGCACCGAGCGCACCCGGTTGGGGTTCTTCATGTCAAAGCGCGGATGGCCGAGCAAAGCCTCAACCCGCGACAGGGTGGTCGGGAGAGACGACATCGCCTCGAGCGCGAACCACTTGTCGAGGACCAGAGGGTTGTCCTGCCAACGGTCGTGAAACGCCTTGAGGCAATCTGTGCGCTGCTCGGCATCGACGTCATTCAATGCCACCAGCGCCCCCATGACATCGGTCATCGAGGCGGCGGCGGCCTGGGCCGCCGCCCGGTCCAACGCCGCCGGCCGCCGGGACGCCACCAGATAGCCAAGGGCACGGTTCCTAAGCGCGCGCAGGCCCATGGCTTCGGTCGACAAATCGCCGGGATCGACCCGTTCTGATGCCTGTTCGTAGACCGAGTTCCAAAGGTCATACAGGTCATCCCCGATGGCCCGTGCCGCCCCCTCACGGGCTGCGTGAACCGCATCCACCGGCCATACCTCCAAGGCCTGGCCGAGGATCGACTCCCCGGGCAGCGTCAGCAGTTCGGCCAGGAAGGCGGGTTGCAGACCGGGATCGACCAAGGCGCTCCGGTACGCCTTCAGAACCGGCTGCTGAAGGGCCGGACGTTCGCCCTTCTCATATCCGCCGACCATGGTCAGAAGGCTGCGGATGGACAAAGTCTGCAGGGCCTCCCAGCGGGCGAACGTGTCGTTGTCGCGCGCCGCCAGGAATCCCAGGTCGTCGTCGCTCCAGTCGGCATCCAACGTGACAGGTGCTGAGAAACCGCGCAGAAGCGAGGGGACGGCGTCCTCGGGAACGTCGGTGAAGGTGAAGCTTCTGTGCGCCTCGTCGAGCACCAGGACGGTCTCGTCACCCGCATCCCTCCCGTCCACCGAGAGCGTTACGGGGGCCCCGTTGGCACCGATCAGGGCGGTGCGAACCGGGATCGGCACCGGCCGTTTCTCCGCCTGGCCCGGGGTCGGCGGTGTGTGCTGGCTCAGTGTCAGAGACAGGCTTTTCGCCGCCGGATCGCGGCTCCAGCGTGCCGTGAGCCGCGGGGTGCCGGCCTGGGAATACCAGCCCTTGAAGGCACTGAGGTCGACCCCGCCGGCATCCTGCATCGCGGCTACGAAGTCGTCGCAAGTGACGGCCTGCCCGTCGTGTCGCTGCACGTAGAGATCCATGCCCTTGCGGAAGCCTTCCGCTCCCAGGAGGGTGTGAATCATCCGGACAACCTCCGCCCCCTTTTCGTAGACGGTGACGGTGTAGAAGTTGTTGATTTCAATATAACTGTCCGGGCGGACCGGATGGGCGGTCGGCCCCGCATCCTCCGGAAACTGCATGGTGCGCAGCAGGCGCACGTCGGAGACCCGCTTGACGCCGCGGTCGTGCACATCGGCCGAGAACTCCTGGTCTCGGAAGACGGTCAGGCCCTCCTTCAGCGACAGCTGGAACCAGTCCCGGCAGGTGATTCTGTTGCCGGTCCAGTTGTGGAAGTACTCGTGGGCGACGATCGCTTCGATGCGCTGGAAGTCGATGTCGCTGGCGGTGTCGAGGTCGGCCAGGATGAAGCGGTCGTTGAAGACGTTCAGTCCCTTGTTCTCCATCGCCCCCATGTTGAAGTGCGACACGGCGACGATCATGAAGACATCCAGGTCGTATTCGAACCCGTAGACCTCCTCGTCCCATCGCATCGACCGCTTGAGGGAGTCCATGGCATGGCGGGTCCGCCCCGCATTTCCAGGTTCGACATAGATTTCCAGCGCCACGGTCCGTCCGGACCGGGTCGTGAACGCGTCCCGGTCGCAGTCGAGATCCCCCGCGACCATAGCGAACAGATAGGCCGGTTTCGGAAATGGGTCGTGCCAGACTGCAAAGTGAAGGCCGCCGTCGAGCGTGCCCGCGTCGATCCGATTTCCGTTCGACAGCAGCACCGGGAACCGCTCGGCGTCCGCCTCGATCCGAACGGTGTAGACCGCCATGACGTCCGGTCGGTCGGGAAAGTAGGTGATGCGCCGGAATCCCTCGGCTTCGCATTGGGTGCAGTACATGCCGCCAGACAGGTACAGCCCCTCCAGCGCGGTGTTGTCCTGGGGGCGGATCCGGGTTTCTGTCTCAAGGACGAACCGCTCGCCCAGCGCCGGCACGGTCAGACCGTCCGCACCGACCCCGAGCCTCTCAGGATCCAATGCCTGCCCGTCGAGCCGCAGCGCGACCAACTCCATCTGCTGTCCATCGAGATGAAGGTCGGCGGGTCCGGTCCCGGACTCCGGGTTCCGGCGGCCGGTCAACCGGCTGATGACCTGGGTGACTTCATCATCCAGCCGGATCGTCAGTTCGATCGTATCGATCAGATGGGAGGGCGGCGTGTAGTCGGCGAGATAGGTCGTTTTCGGGGCGGCGTCGGCGCGGTCCATCGGGATCCTCGGGCTGGGGCGGCGATCCCTTCAGTTAGCCATCCAGCCGCCATCAACCAAGAGGTTTTCGCCGGTAATGTAGGTCGCTTCATCGCTGGCCAGGAACAGAACGGCGCTGGCGACGTCGCTCGGGCGTCCCAATCGGGGCCAGGGCGTGCGCGCGTGCGAGTACTCCAGCATCTCCGGTGCGATCGCCCGACCGGTCTTGCCCGTCAGAATCTTGCCCGGGGCGACCGCGTTGCAGACGATCCCGTGTTCGGCATAGTCACCGGCGATCTGGCGGGTCATGTACACCACGGTCGCTTTGCCGACCCCGTAGGCGAAATCGTGCGGCGCGCGGATCATGCCGTGCTGGGAGGAGATGTTGACGATCCTGCCGCGGACCTCGTCGCGCGGTTCCTGGCCGAGCATCCGGCGCACCGCGGCCCGGCATCCGAGGAACACCCCCTTGGCGTTGACCGCCATGACCCGATCCCAGTCTTCCTCGGACGTCGCGTGCAACGGCAGGTCGGTGCCGATGGCGGCATTGTTCACCATGATGTCCAGTCGCCCGGTCTGCGCGACCGCCCGCTCCACGGCGCTCTCCAGGTCTTCATTGCGGGTCACATCACAGGCGACGAACTCGGCGCTTCCGCCCGCTTGTCGGATCGCTGCAACGGTCTTCTCGCCGCCCTCACGTTGGGTTTCGGAAAGGTCGGCCACGACAACCGACGCCCCTTCCGACGCGAACCGCAGTGCGATCGCCTTGCCGATCCCGGATGCCGCCCCGGTCACGACGGCGGTTCGGTTCTCTAGACGCATGCGTGTCCCCGATCCTTCGATTGGCCTCGAGATCGAGGTCTATGGAGCACATGCAAACCACGATCGGGGCTCGGGAATGGATCCCAAATCAAGTCCGCGATGACGGAAAAACCGTCAGGCGACGTTGCTCTCTTTCGTGGTGGTGTAGGCGGCGGCGCAGTGTTCGGCGCAATACGGCCGGCCCGGCTCAACCGGCGCCCCGCAGAAGCTGAACCCGTCGGTCTTGGGGTCGCCGATCGGCCAGCTACAGGTGTTGCGATCCCACTGCTCCAGCGTCAGGGGGACGGCGCGGCGGCGCTGGATCGGCCGTTCGTCACGCTTGGGATTTGCGCTGCGCACGATCGGCGATTGCCGCTTCGGCAATCCCATCCGGTGCACCTTGCCTACCACCGCATTCCGGGATACCCCGATCCGCAGACCGATCTGGGTGATCGACAGGCCTTCAGCCCACAGTGCCTTCAGCTGTTCCAGCCGTTCTTCGGTCCAAACACTCTGCGTGTTGTCCGCCATTGTCGCCTCCTTGCCGGTCCGCCGGGGTGCCCGTGTCTGGCGACTCGTTGCACCCACATCTTGTGCGTCAATGGCAAGAGGCTACGGAATGTGGGGTGGCGTCACAAGGGGTCATACCAGATCTGGCGAATTTTCCTGTGGATAACACTAAAAGCTGTTGAGTCTCCGCGACTCGCGGCAATGGCTCACTTTCGGCTCTCCCAGTCCGCGAGGCTCACCCGCGGCAGATCGAAGCTATCCCCGAGTCGCGCATAGCGGTTGCCGAACAACCGGCCGATCGGTCGCCACGCCTCGGAAACATAGAGTTTCTCCATGTCGATCAGGTCGTCGCGGATGTGGAAGCTGACCACTTCGCCGAGAGCGACCGTGTGCTTGCGCCCGACCTGGACCAGAGCGGAACGCACACATTCCAGGCGTACCGGCGATTCGCCGATCCCCGGCGGGGTGATCTTGCTGCTGGCCACCGGCGTCAGTCCGGCCTCGGCGAATTCGTCGACCTCTTCGGGAAAGTCGACGGCCGCCAGGTTCATCCCTTCGGCCAGCGCCTCGTCGACCAGGTTGACCACAAACTCCCCGGTCATCCGGATGTTCCGGCCGGTGTCCTTCTCCCGCCCATCGTCCCACTGCTCGAGCCCGAGAGCGACAACCGGCGGGGCATAGCCGACGGCGTTGAAGAAGCTGAACGGGGCGCAGTTCAGCCGACCGGATGCCGATCGTGTGGACACGAAGGCGATCGGTCGGGGAATGACGAGCGAGCCGATGAGCTTGTAGGCGTCGCGTTCGGCGAGATCGGAAACAGAGATGTCCATGAACGGTATCCAGAAGGGTTTGAGGGAGAACCATCGGTCAGAGATGGACCGCCAGGCAGGGGCTTTTCTGACACTCCGTGTGGAACGGCCCCTCCGTCAAGCATGACGCGTTGCCTTCCCATGGTCTCTGCACCGTTGTCGCTTGGCGACCGGTCTAGACGGGCAGGTCGTCGACGAGTCGCGGCGCCGCGTCGACGGTGAAATCCTTGAAGGCACGCACAACCCGCGGCAGGTGTCGGTTCCCCAAATGGACCAGATTGAGGTCGACCGTCCGGAAATGCCATTGCGGCATGACCTCCACAAGGCTTCCGTCCTTGAGGAGATGGGGCAGCACGATCGGAGGCAGATCGCCGATTCCCGATCCGGCGGCGAGCGCGGCGGCCAGACCGGCATAATCGTTCATCGCCAGGAACGGCTCGAACGTGATCGTTTCGCGGGCGTCTGCGTTCACGAACGTCCACGCGTTCTGTGGTCGCCAGAATGAGAACGCGAACAGCCGATGGCTCAACAGGTCTTCGGGATGCCGGATCGGATTGGCGCCATCGAGATACCCGGGGCTCGCCACAAGTCGGTGCCGGTATCGAAGGACCCGCTGGGAGATCAGCGTGGAGTCCTTCTGATCCCCGATCCGGAACACCAGATCGACGCCTTCCGCAAGATGGTCGACGTGCCTATCCGTTACCAGGACTCTGACACGTGCCTTCGGGTAGGCCGCCTGAAAGGCCGATATGACCGGGGTCAGGACGGTTTCCGAGATGCTCGGCGGCGCGGACAGCCGCAGCGTACCGTGCACGTCTGAAAGCTGGTTGGAGACGATGCTCTCCACCGCATCGCTCACCTCGACACCGCGCTGCGCCTCCTGCAGCACTTCCGAACCGACATCGGTGAGCCGCAAGCGGCGGGTCGACCGTTACAGAAGCCGAACACCCAGATGATCCTCGAGATCGGCGATCCGGCGGCTGACCGTGGAGACCGGCATACCGGTCCAACGCGCGGCCTCGGAGAAGCTGCCGGCATCGACAACCCTGGCGAAGATCACGAGGGCATTGAGATCACGCATAAGCCTACTTTCCCAGATTCAGGAAATAGCTTCTTGAATTCTCCAACTAATGCAACGCCGCTCTTGTCCTTAGCTAGAGGAAAGCCCGCAACAGTGGACCGCCCCAAGGAGGGGAAATGAGAACTGTCCTGAAGGCACTCATCGTCGCCGCCAGCGCAATCGCCCTGTTTTCCGGGGTCGCGAACGCACAGCCGGCAGCCGTCACCGCAGAGGTCGAGAAAGTGATCGACGCATACGAGGTCGCACTCAACGCCTCCGATACCGACGCGGTCATGACTCTCTACACCGAGGACGGCGTGTTCATGCCGCAACACAGTCCGTCCAGTGCCGGCGCCGACGCCGTGCGCACCGCCTATGCCGCCGTATTCGAAGCGATCACCCTCAAGATCGGCTTCGAGATCGTCGAGATCGTCCAGGTGGCGCCAGACTGGGCTTTCGCTCGGACCAACTCGGCCGGTGTGGTCACTGTGAACGCGACCGGCGTGCACGTCCCGGAAGCCAATCAGGAGCTGTTCATTTTCCAGAAGGTCGACGGCGAATGGAAAATCGCGCGCTACAGCTTCTCCACGACGAACCCGCCGGTTCGGTGAGCTGGTAGGCGCACAGCAGCACAGGGAGCCTGATGGTCATGACGAAGACGATGAAGGCAGCTGTGATCCGCGAGCCGGGCGGACCGGATGTTCTCAAGATCGAGGAGCACCCGGTCCCCGCACCCGGGCCCGGTGAGGTCCTCATCCGGGTTAAGGCGTTCGGCCTGAACTGTTCACCCGCCAAGGCCATTCCCCCAACGTGCCGTTTCCCCGCGTTCTCGGCATCGAGGCCGTAGGCGTTGTCGAACAGGCGCCTGGAGGGGAGTTCACGCCAGGTGAAACGGTCGCCACCGCCATGGGCGGAATGGGGCGTGTCTTTGACGGAGGCTATGCCGAGTTCACCTGCGTTCCGAGCGGTCAGGTCCAGGCGCTCAAGACCGACCTCGACTGGAGAACCCTGGGGGCCGTACCCGAAATGCTGCAGACGGCCTGGGGGTCGCTCTTCACGTCGCTCAGGCTCGAGGCCGGCAATCGCCTGTTGATCAGAGGTGGAACGACATCGGTCGGGCTGGCGGCCGCTGCCATCGCCAAGAAGCATGGCGCCCAGGTCGCCGCGACAACCCGCAACCCGACCCGTGAACCGCTGCTCCGCGAAGCCGGCGCCGATCACGTCTTCATCGATAGCGGTGAGATCGCCGAACAGGTCCACACCGTCTATCCGGGCGGCGTCGACAAGGTTCTGGAACTGATCGGAACCTCGACACTCATCGACTCGCTGGCCTGTGCCGGGCCGCGAGGCATTGTCTGCATGACCGGGATGGTCGGCGACAAGTGGTCCTTCGACAGTTTCAGCCCGATGGGTGCGATTCCGACCGCCGTATCGCTGACGACCTATTCCGGGGGCTCGCAGGACTTCATGCGCACGCCACTGCAGGACCTCGTCGACCAGATCGCCGAAGGAACACTGCGCGTGCAGATCGGCGAGACCTTCAAGCTCGACGAGATCGCAGAAGCGCACCGGTGCATGGAAGAAAACCGGGCCGGCGGAAAGATCGTCGTGCTGACCTGACCCCGGACGAACGTGGGGAAACGCCCCTACCCGCGGATCCCGTAGAGCAGATCCGGATCAGATGGCATCGCCGTCGGCGATCCATCTGACCGGTGAATCTACTCTAACTCTATGGTTCAGATCGGATTCACACGTCCTGTCGGAAGCCAAGATGCTTCGGTCAGAACGTGATCCGATCTAGAGCAGATCTGGATCAGATGGCATCGCCGTCGGCGATCCATCTGACCGGTGAATCTACTCTAACTCTATGGTTCAGATCGGGTTCACACATCCTGTCGGAAGCCAAGGTGCTTCCGTCAAACGTGATCCGATCTAGTCACCGGCCACCAGACCCCACCCCCCCTCGGCGAGCCGCGGCGGCGCCAGCCGGCGGTTGCGCTCGCGGATCAGATAGTCGACCAGCGCCTGGGGCGCGGACACGCCGGCGGCGGCCTCGGCATCGGGGTTGTAGTTGGTGTTGGTGTTGACGTCGTAGACGAACGGCCGGCCTTCCGTGTCCCGGGCGAACTCGACGCCCGCGATGTCGATCCCGCCCTCGCTCAGGAATAGCGCGATGGCGGCCTCCAATTCCGGCTCGAACGCCCCTTCGACGACGGTGAACACCGGACCGCCGGTCTCGAGCGCCTCTTCCGGTGCACAGACATCGGCAGGGCACAGCTCGAACGTTCCGCCGGTGTCGATGCGCACCGCGTAGAACAGCTCACCGCCGATGAACTCCGCCCGGGTGACGCTGCCGTCGACGGTTCGAACGTAGTCCTGAAGCAACGTGATGCCGTCGGTCGATCCCGGCAGCGTCCCCGCCTCGGCACGGGCCACCGCTTCACGGGCGTCCTCGAAGAGCTGGATCCCCAGCCCCTTGCCACCACGGTTCGGCTTCACAATGACCGGGCCGTCGCCAAACGTCGCCGCCGCTTCCGCAACCTTGGCATCGCCGAGAGCGGCAACGGTCCGCGGCACCGGGACACCGGCGCGCTCCAGTCGGGCCAACTGCGCCGACTTGTTGACCTCAAGCGCGATCGCCCCGCTGCCGTTGATGACCGGCCGGCCATGGGCCTCGAGCCAGGCAATCAGCGCGGTCGCGAACTCGGGCGAGTAGCGATGGCCGCGGGTGTGCGCGGAGGCGCTCATGCGGTTGTAGAACAGGCCTTTCGGCGGCGCCGAACTCAAATCGATCGCACCTGCGCTCACATCCAGGTCGACGAACCGTTCGCCGCGGGCCTCGAAGGCGCGGGCAAAGGGCGGGAGCCATTCCGGGTTCTCATGGATGACGTGGATCGGCGGCAGCACGGACATCGCGGACTCCTACAAGCTGGAGAGCTTTAGATGGCCCAGTCTGTCTTCCGCTCAACCGTACATAACCGACGCATTCAGCAGGTCATTGATGATCAACGGGCGTGAATGATCCGCTGTGCAGTCAATCGGGCAGCGGACACCCCATGAAGCCGGCGATCAGCTTGATCTGCTCATCCAGCATCGGCCGCCCGAAATAGACCGGATGGCCCTTGGCCGCCGACCGTTTCAGCAGTTCCGTGCATTCGGGGATCATGATGATCTCACTGACGCCGGTGCCCGGGTCGAGACGCTCGATATCGACCGGAATCGCATCACCCGCGTGCAGGCCCAGTGACGTCGTGTTGATCACCAGATCGAAGCCGGCCGGATCGGCATCCGCCGCCACGCCGTCGGTCTCACAGGCCGGCAGAGCGTCCCGCACCCGCTCCGCCAGAGCCTCGGCCTTGGCGACCGTGCGGTTGGCGATCGCGAGCCGGCTGGCCCCTGCTTCGGCCACCGAGAACGCGATCGACATGCCCGCTCCACCGGCACCCAACTGCAGAACCCGTTTGCCCCGAAAGTCGTAGCCGGCCTTCTCCATGCCGGCGACGTAACCCTTGCCGTCGAAATTGTCTCCCAGCATCCGCCGGTCATCGGTGAAATGAATGGCATTCACCGAGCCGACCCGCGCACCGCCCGAGGCCAGTTCGTCGCACAACTCGGCCATCGCCACCTTGTGCGGGACCGTGATGCACAAGCCCCGCAGGTTGCGCGTCGCCTTCATCCCCGCCACCACGTCAGCGAGCGACTCGGGGGCGACATCGAACGGCACCAGAACCCCGTCGATCCCGGCCGCTTCGAAAGCCGCATTGAAGACCTGAGGCGCGCGGACGTGATCGGTCGGATGAGCCAGGATTCCGTAAACCGTTGTCTTGCCGTTGATATTGAGTGTGGGCATCAGAACTTCACCATGTCGCCGCCCTTGAGGCTCAGCATGGCCCGTGCCTCGGTCGGGCTGGCCACTTCCAGGCTGAGGTCCTCAACGATCCGGCGGATCTTGGCAACCTGATCGGCATTGCTCTTCGCAAGCTCCCCCTTGGAGATGTAGAGGCTGTCCTCCAGGCCGACGCGGACATTACCGCCATTGATCGCGGCCATGGTCGTGAACGCCATCTGATGGCGCCCGGCCGCCAGCACTGACCAGCGGTACTGATCGCCGAACAGTTTGTCGGCGGTCCGCTTCATGTGCATCAGGTTGTCGGTATCGGCACCGATGCCGCCGAGAATTCCGAAGATCGTCTGCACGAACAGCGGCGGCTTAACCAACCCCCGCTCCAGGAAATGGGCCAGGTTGTAGAGATGGCCGACGTCGTAGCACTCATACTCGAACCGCACGCCATGACCTTCACCTAATTTTTTCAAAATGTACTCGATATCTTTGAATGTGTTCCTAAAAATGAAATCGCGTGAGTTCTCCAGGAACTGCGGCTCCCAGGGGTGCTGGAAGTCCTTCATCTTGTCCAGGATCGGGAACAGGCCGAAGTTCATCGATCCCATGTTCAACGACGTCATCTCCGGGCTGGCGGCGAAGGCCGCGGCCAGCCTCTCGTCCAGGCTCATCCCGTGGCCGCCGCCGGTCGTGATGTTCACCACAGCGTCGGTGTTCTGCTTGATGCGCGGTAGGAACTCCATGAAGGCGTCCGGGGCCGGTGTCGGGCTGCCGTCCGGGTTGCGCGCGTGCAGATGCAGGATCGAGGCGCCGGCCTCGGCGGCGGCGATCGCCTGCTCGGCAACCTGATCGCCGGTGATCGGCAGATACGGGCTCATCGTCGGCGTATGGATTGATCCGGTAACCGCACACGTGATGATGACCTTGTCCTGCGCTGCCGCCATGGCGTCCTCCGTGCATTGCAATGCTTGTTGTTTGGGGCGGTACGGTAGCGGCTTCGCGGACCGGCTCATAGAGGCGCGCGAACGAGTGCGACGGAAATCCGGACGTCGCCCGTTCAGGGGACATACGCAACACACTCCCCCGCACCCGACCTCAAGGAGTTCCCCATGAAGCGAACGACCTCCCTCGCCGCCGCAGCAGCCCTCGCCGCCACCATCCTGACCCCGGCCGTGGCGCTCGGGCACGGTCCTTTCGGCCCCGGTGGTGGCCAGTTCACGCAGCATTTCGAACGCATGGACGCGGACAAGGACGGCGCGGTTTCCGCCGACGAATTCTAAGGCCTACCGGGCCTCGCGCTTTGCCGTCGCCGACGCCGATGGCGACGGCAAGTTGAGTGTCGCCGAGATCGACGCGGCACGCTGCGGCGACCGGCTGTCCAAGATCGGGCGCATGATGGCCTGGCAGGACAGCGACGGTGACGGTTTTCTGAGCGAGGCCGAGATGCCCGGCTTCGCCGGCGGCATGCTGATGCGGCTCGACCGCGACGGCAATGGTAGCGTCTCGAAAGAGGAGTTCGAGGCCGCCATGGCAAAACGCGGGCGCTTCCATCGACGCTGAGCCCAGATGGTGCCGCTTTCGACGGCCATGATGCGGGATCGGCAGACGCCGGTTTCGGGTCGTCAATGGCCGTCAGCATCAGGAGAAGCCGGATTGTCCGAGCCCGATACGCGAGATCCCGATGCAGCGCTCATGCGTCGGACAGCGCAAGGCGATGCCGCGGCTTTCCGTCTCCTGGTCGACCGCCATGCCGAGCGGCTGGTCGGTGATCGGGCGTCGGCGGAGGATGTCGTTCAGGATACCTATCTGTCCCTGTGGCGGACCGCGGCGCGCTGGACCCCGGCCGCCAAGGCCTCAACCTGGCTTTACAGGGTCGCAAGGAACGCCGCGCTCGACCGGCTGCGCCGCCGCAAACCCAGCGTGGATCCGGACACGGTCACACTGATCGACCCAGGCCCGGCACCCGATGCCACCCTCGCGTACAGACAGCGGGCCGCCGCCGTTCACGCCGCGCTCCAGGCCTTGCCGGCGCGTCAGCGCGAGGCGATTGTGCTGGTGCACTATGAGGGCCTGTCCGGGAACGACGCCTGCCAGGTGCTGGAGGTATCGGTGGAGGCGCTGGAGTCCCTGCTGGCCCGGGGACGGCGCAACCTGCGTGCAGCGCTGGCCGACCGCCGGAGCGAACTGCTTGGAGAGACCGGATGACCAGGATCACCCCCGAACGGGTCAAAGCCCTGATCGATGCTTATGGCGGTGATCCGGCCCGCTGGCCCGACGACGAGCGCGAAGCGTCGCTGGCCCTTGTGGCCGAAGACGGGGATCTGGCCCGCGCGGCGGATGAGGCCGGGGCCCTGGACCTGACCCTCGATGCGGTACCGGCACCTGCGCCATCGCCAGCTCTCCGGGCCAGTCTCAAGGAGATCCCGGAAACCGGCAGCAGCCTGCTGACATGGATCACCGACAGTCTGGGGATCTGGCGCCCGGTCGCCGGCCTGGCCACCGCCGCCGTCCTCGGCATCGTCCTGGGCATCACGGTTCCCGACCTGCCGCTTCCCGGACCGTCGGTGGAGACCGCCGAGCCTGCGGACACGCAGCCGGACACCCTGGGCCTGATCGCCGCCGAAACGATCGGCATCGCCACTGATCACCTGATGCAGTGAGACCGACATGACCCTGAACCGCTTGCTCCTGATCGCACTCTTTACCTCGATTGCCGTGAACGTCTTCGTCGGCGGCCTTGTGGTCGGCCGCTGGATCGAGGGCGGCTGGGACCGGCCGGGCGCCGTCCAGCGGGCTGACGTACCCGACGGGCCGGCGCCCCGGTGGCTACGCCGCGCCCTTGGCAAGGAAGGTGCGCCGGCCCTGCGCCGGGTCTGGGATCGCCACCGCTACGATATCCACCCGCTGGTCGAGAACGCGAAAGCGGCGCGCATTGCGGTGGCCAACGCGCTCGCCGCAGAGCCGTTCGACGCTGAGGCCTATGCGATGGCGCTCGAGGGGCTGCGGGCCCGGCTGCTGCAGCTGCATACAGCCACCCACGTGGCGATGATCGACCTTGTCGAGGATCTGCCGCCCGAGCTGCGCAAGCGGATCGCCGATCGGGCCCGTCGCTGGGGGGAGCGCGTATCCCCCCCGGATCCGGAGTCGCGACGACCGCCCAGATCCTAGAGCCGATCCGTGTCCGACGGACTCGCCAAGGGAGAACCGTCAGTCGATCTCGCCGACTACCCGATCGCGGATCAGAGCCCAGCCATCCTGGTCGACCGCCGCCAGAATCCCGCCCTCGAGTTCGGTGGGTCGATAGGGCCGGCCGTCCAGGCGGCCCGAAGACCCGCCCGCCTCGGCGTGGATCAGGAGACCGGCGGCGTGATCCCAGGGCATGTTCTTCCAGTAGACGGCGAAGTGCCATGCGCCCGTCGCCAGCTGAACGTAGTCGAAGCCCGCGCAGCCATAGCGATGGTGGCGGTCTCCGAATGCCGCATTGGCCCGTTCGCGAAGGCCCGCGCGCAGCGGTTCGGCGAAGAAACGGAAGTTGAAAGACCCCTCCATGGCATCCAGGTCGGCCGGCTCGGCGACCCGCAAGCGACGGCGTTCCTCGCGTTCCAGCATCCAGGCCCCTTCCCCGCGGGCCGCCACGACGGTGCGGCCCAGGACCGGCTGATGGATCGCGCCCGCGATAGTCTCGCCCCGGTGGGCCAGCGCGGCCATCACGCAGAACCGTTCGGTGCCCTCGGCGAAGTTGCCGGTTCCGTCGATCGGATCGACGATCCAAACCGGCGCGTCCTCCCCGATCACCGAGAGCAGACGTCGGTCCTTTTCGACCGACTCCTCGCCGATGATCACCGACCCGGGAAGCAGGTCCGGCAGCAGCTTCTCCAGCAACTTCTCGGCGGCCTCGTCGGCCACCGTGACCAAGTCTTTCGGGCCCGATTTCTGGCGGATGTCGAGCTCTGCCAGGTTGCGCCAGCGAGGCATGACCTCCGTCTGCGCAACCTCGTCTAGGGCCGACGCCACCCGGTCGAGATCAACCGTCGTCATCGCGGGCTCCCGAAATCAGTCCTGGGGATGGGCCAAAAAAAGAAAGGCCGGGCAGAATGCCCGGCCTTGCCTATCACGTTACGGGTCGGCTCAGAAGTCCATGCCGCCCATGCCACCCATGCCGCCCATGTCGGGCATGCCGCCACCAGCCGGCTTCGGCTCGGGCTTCTCGGCAACCATGGCTTCGGTGGTGATCAGGAGACCGGCGATCGACACGGCATCCTGCAGCGCGGTCCGCACAACCTTTGTCGGGTCGATGACACCGGCCTTGATCAGGTCCTCGAACTTGTCGGTCTGGGCGTTGTAGCCGAACGAGGCCGACTTCTGCTCCATCATCTTGCCGACGATCACCGAGCCGTCCGCACCGGCATTGGCCGCGATCTGGCGGGCCGGGGCCTGCAGCGCCCGCCGCACGATGTCGACGCCCATGCGCTGGTCATCATTGCCGGGCTTGACCTTGTCGAGGGCCCGCGTGGCGTAGAGCAGTGCCGTTCCGCCGCCCGGGACAATGCCTTCCTCGACCGCGGCTCGGGTCGCGTGCATCGCGTCGTCGACCCGATCCTTGCGCTCCTTCACCTCGATTTCGGTCGCACCGCCAACCCGGATAACCGCCACACCACCGGCCAGCTTGGCCAGCCGCTCCTGCAGCTTCTCGCGGTCGTAGTCCGAGGTGGTTTCCTCGACCTGCGCCCGGATCTGGTTGCAACGGCCTTCGATGTCCTTCTTCTTGCCCGCACCGTCGACAACGGTGGTCTCGTCCTTGGTGATCGAGACGCGCTTGGCGGTCCCGAGCATGTCCAGGGTGACGCTGTCGAGGCTGATGCCGAGATCCTCGGAGACGACGGTGCCGCCGGTCAGGATCGCGATGTCCTCGAGCATGGCCTTGCGACGATCACCGAAGCCCGGGGCCTTGACGGCCGCGACCTTCAGGCCGCCACGCAGCTTGTTGACCACCAGGGTCGCCAGGGCCTCGCCCTCGACGTCCTCGGCGATGATCAGCAGCGGCTGGGAGGAGCGCGCGACCTGCTCCAGCAGCGGCAGCATCGGCTGCAGGCTGGACAGCTTCTTCTCGTGGATCAGGATCAGCGGGCTCTCCAGCTCACAGATCATCTTGTCGGCGTTGGTCACGAAGTACGGCGACAGGTAGCCGCGGTCGAACTGCATGCCCTCGACGACGTCGAGTTCGGTGTGCAGCGACTTGGCTTCCTCGACGGTGATGACACCCTCACGGCCAACCTTGTCCATCGCCTGGGCGATCAGGGCACCGATCTCGTTCTCGCCATTGGCGGAGATCGTACCGACCTGGGCGACCTCGTCGCTCGACTTGATCTTCTTGGTCTTGCTCTCGACGTCCTTGACGATGGCGTCGACCGCGATGTCGACACCGCGCTTCAGGTCCATCGGGTTCAGGCCGGCGGCCACCGCCCGCACGCCCTCGCGAACGATCGCCTGGGCCAGGACCGTCGCCGTGGTGGTGCCGTCGCCGGCAATGTCCGAGGTCTTGGACGCGACCTCGCGCACCATCTGGGCGCCCATGTTCTCGAACTTGTCGGACAGTTCGATGTCCTTGGCGACCGTCACACCGTCCTTGGTGATCCGCGGCGCGCCGAACGACTTGTCCAGCACCACGTTGCGGCCTTTCGGGCCGAGGGTGACCTTGACCGCATCGGCCAGGGTATCGACTCCCTTCAACAGCCGCTCGCGGGCGTCGACGTCGAATTTAACGTCCTTAGCTGCCATTTCTCAGTCTCCGTTTCCGGTGATTTTCAGTGAAGTTGAGCCTGGGCAGCGGTCAGCCGACCACGCCCATGATGTCGCTTTCCTTCATGATCAGAAGGTCCTTGCCTTCGATCTTCACTTCCGTGCCGGACCATTTGCCGTACAGCACGGTGTCGCCCTTTTTCACATCCAGGCTGTGAACCTTGCCGGCCTCGTCGCGTTCGCCCGAACCAACGGCGATCACTTTGCCCTGCATGGGCTTTTCCTTGGCGGTATCCGGGATGATGATGCCGCCGGCGGTCTTGGTGTCGCCTTCGAGCGGCTCAACGACCACGCGGTCGTGCAGCGGACGGAATTTCATGACGTGCCTCCAAGCTCGGCCATTTCCAACAGGGCGAGCGGTTAGCACTCGCCTCGAATAAATGCCAGGGGTATCGCGCTCCCGTTAAACGTTGTCAACCGTTGGTCAGGCGATCCGCTCGATCCTCGGTCCAAAACGCTTCTCGAACCGGGCCACGTCGTCGGGGTCGAGGCTGACGGTCCACAGTGCCGCCGCGTCTTCATCCTCGCGCTCAAGGACCTTTCCGTGGCCATGCAGCCAGGCACCGACCTCCCCGTCGGAGAACGGGACCCGGAAGATGCACACCCTGTCGCCGGCCGACAGCACCCCCTCGAGCAGGTTCACCAGATCCTCGACACCCTCCCCGGTCACCGCGGAAAGGCAGACAGCGCGCTGATTTCCCCGCTCCACGCTGTTGCGGAGCGCGATCCGCTGCTCCTCGGGGACCAGGTCCAACTTGTTCAGCACCTCAAGCAGGCGCCCCGGGCGGGGCGCCTCGTCGACGCCGAGGTCGGCGAGGACAGCCGTAACGTCGCGTTTCTGCGCCTCGCTGTCGGGATGGGCGATGTCCCGGACGTGGAGAACGACGTCCGCCTCGGTCACTTCCTCCAGGGTGGCTCGAAAGGCTGCGACCAGGTGGGTCGGCAGGTCGGAAATGAATCCGACCGTGTCCGAGATGATGACCGTGCGCCCGCCGGGCAGCGCGATCCGGCGCATGGTCGGGTCCAGGGTTGCGAACAGCAGGTCCTCCGCCATCACGGCCGCGCCCGAGAGCCTGTTGAACAACGTCGACTTACCGGCGTTGGTGTAGCCGACCAGAGCGATGATCGGGAACGGCACCCGGCGCCGCGCCTCACGATGCAGTTCGCGGGTTCGGGTGACCTCTTCGAGTTCGCGGCGGATGCGGGTGATCCGTTCACCGATCAGACGGCGGTCGATCTCCAGCTGACTTTCACCCGGCCCCCCCAGGAACCCCGCACCACCGCGCTGACGTTCCAGGTGTGTCCAGGACCGCACCAACCGGGATCTCTGGAATGTCAGCGACGCCAGATCGACCTGGAGCCGGCCCTCATGGGTTCTGGCGCGCTCGCCGAAGATCTCCAGGATCAACTGGGTCCGGTCGATGACCTTGGCGTCCAGGCCACGTTCCAGATTGCGCTGCTGCACCGGTGTCAGCGGATGGTCGACGACGACGACCGTGACGTCGAGGGCGTCCGCGAGCGCGCGCATCCGATCGATCTGTCCGCTGCCGAACAGGGTTCCCGGACGCAGTTTGGCGACCGTCAGCACCTCGCTGTGAACGGTCTCCAGGTCGATGGCCGCTGTCAGGCCGACCGCCTCTTCTAGCCGGGCGTCAGGATCCCGCACGCCCTCACCCGACTCCGTGCGACCGGTCAGGTGGGGATACAGGACGATGGCGCGCGTCGTACTCATGCGCGATCCGTTTCGGTCAGGCGTCGCCGCCCTCGCTGGCGTCGAACAGCTGGACGGGATGCTGCGGCATGATCGTCGACACGGCATGCTTGTAGACAAGCTGCGAGTGGGCATCGCGGCGCAGCAACAGGCAGAAGTTGTCAAACCAGGTCACGATCCCCTGGAGCTTGACCCCGTTGACGAGGAAAACGGTGACAGGTGTCTTGTCCTTGCGGATCTTGTTCAAGAACACGTCCTGGACACTTTGGCTCTTCTCAGCGGCCATTGTTCGTTCCTTCGCTCATCAGACGCCCCGATTGCGATGGCAGGACGATCCCGCCATTTCGCATCTGCGAAATCACCTAAACATATACCGCAAAATGCTTGCCGCTCAACCGCCTAGCTCCTCGCGCAATGCGATGCAGTCGGAAACGTGAAGCGCCGGCGGATGGGCGCTGAGGTCTTCCGGGTGCGGCCTGTCGGGATGCACCATGATCGCGGTGCATCCGGCAGCCAACGCACACTCGGCATCAACCGCTGAGTCCCCGACGAACCAGACATCGGGACCGGGCACAATGCCGCTGCCCTCAAGAGCCAGGTGAACCGGATCCGCCGCCGGTTTGTCGCGGGCGGCGTCCTGGGCGCCGATGATCCGGAGAAAATAGTGGTCCCAGCCAAGATGCGTGCATTCGGTCCGCAGATACCGGCCGGTCTTGTTGCTGACCACCCCCATGGGCACGTCCGCCGCCGCCAGCGACTGAAGCAGCAATTCCGCCCCCGGCAGCGCCTTCAGGGTCTCCAGATGGACCGCCTCGAAACCGGCGTAGAACGTCCGCATCGCGTCTTCCCAACGCTCCCCGAAGAGGGCCGGAAACGCATCCCGCATCGACTTCTTGGCATTGGCGCGGACTTCCGCCTCGCTCCAGGGCGGGCGGCCCATCTCGACGAAGGTGATCTCCATGGCCCGGGCGATCGCCCCCCAATTGTCGACAAGGGTGGAATCCCAGTCGAACAGGACGGCGCGCGGTTGCGCGAGGGCGCTCAAACGGTTCGCCCCTCCTCGGCGGCGTAGGCGAAATAGGCATCCCGCAACTGCCGACCCATCGTGCCGGCCTTGCCGTTACCGATGACGGTATCGTCGATCTGGGTCACCGGGGTCACGAACGACGTTGCCGAAGAGATGAACGCTTCCCGCGCGCGCTTGGCCTCTTCGACGGAGAACGGGCGCTCCACGAACGTCAGGCCTTCGCGTTCAGCCAGTTTCAGGATCGTCAGCCGGGTAATGCCGTTGAGGATGTCGTGGGTGGCCTCACGGGTCACCAGCTCGCCTTCGGTAGTCACAATCCAGGCGTTGGTCGACGTGCCTTCGGTGACATCGCCCTGCTGGTCGACCTGCCAGGCCTCGTAGGCCCCGTTCTCCCGGGCCTGCTGCTTACCGAGGACGTTCGGCAGAAGCGCTACGGTCTTGATGTCGCACCGCTCCCAGCGGATGTCGGGAATGGTGATCACCTTGACCCCGTTCTCGACGGCCTCGGGCGTGGGAAGCTCGATGCGTTTGGCCGTCATGACGACCGCCGGCGGCACCTGGCCCGGGAACGGGTGATCGCGCCGCGCCACACCGCGGGTAACCTGCATGTAGACTAGGCCGGTATCAATCCGGTTCCGGCGCACCACCTCGCGCATCACAGAGCGCAGCGCCCGCCGGCCCATCGGCGCAGCGATCCGAAGTTCGGCTAGCGACCTGTCCAGCCGATCGAGGTGCGGCAGCTCATCGACCATGGCCCCTTTGTGCACCAGCACGACCTCGTAGACTCCATCGGCGAACTGGTAGCCCCGATCCTCGATATGGATCGCCGCGTCCGCGTGGGGAACGTAGCGGCCGTTGACATAGGCGATGCGCGACATGGAACCTCCAAGGGATGGCGCGATCGCGCCGGTGCTGACGGTCTATCTTGGTGGTGATTAGAAGAAGTCCAGCCGAACCGCGAACAGTTTTTCGACCTTTTTCACCGCTTCGTAGGTCGCGAACACGACGACCCGGTCACGCGCTTCGATCACGGTATCGGCGCGGGGTACGATGACCTCGTCTTTGCGCACGATCGCGCCGACGATGACGCCGGCGGGCAGTTTGGCGGCTTTGAGGGGTTGCCCCACCAGCGGAGAGGTCTCCAGGGCCTCGGCCTCGATCACCTCACCGAGGTCTTCCCGCAGGGAATAGACGCTGCGAATCCGCCCACGGCGAACATGCTGCAGGATCGATGAAACAGTGATGGCCCGCGGATTCACCACGGCATCGATCCCGAGCTGGGTAATCAGCGGCGCATAGGTCGATGTGTTGATCAGCGCAACGGTCCGCTCGCAGCCGGATCGCTTGGCGAGCAGTGAGCTCAGGATGTTGACCTCGTCGTCGTTGGAAACAGCAACGAAGGTCTCGGTCTGCGAGACATTGGCCTCCTCGAGGATGTCCGGGTCCAGCACGTCGCCGTTCAGCACGACCGTCCGGTTGAGTGCCTCGGCCACGGCGCGCGCGCGCTCACGGTTGTACTCGATGACCTTGACGTTGACGCCGTGGTGGGAGCTTTCGATCTCCTCTGCCAGGGTGAGACCGATATTCCCCCCGCCGGCGATGATCACACTGCGGGCTTCAGGCTCCTCGTGGCCGAAAGCCGCCAGCGCCCGAGACAGATGCCGGCTGTCACAGACGAAATAGACATCGTCGCCGGGCAGCATCTGGTCTTCGGCCTTCGGCACGATCGCACGCTCGTTGCGCAGGATTCCGACGATGACGACATTGAGATCGGCGAACAGGCTGGTCAGCTGGCGCAGCGGCGTGTTGATGATCGGGGTCGAGTCATCGCACCGCACGCCAACGACGCTCACCTTGCCGTCGGCCATCGGCGCCACGTCCAAGGCGCCGGGCACCTCCAGGCGCCGGCCGATCGCCCGGGCGACCTCGCGTTCGGGCGAGATGATGACGTCGATCGGCATGTGCTCACGGGAGAACAGATCGGCCCAGATCGGTTGCATGTAGTCCTGATTGCGCACCCGGGCGATCTTTGTCGGGACGTTGAAGATCGAGTGGCCGACCTGACAGGCCACCATGTTCACTTCATCGCTGTAGGTGACGGCAATCAGCATGTCGGCGTCACGCAGGCCGGCCTGCTCGAGAATGCTCGGATGCGACGCGTAACCGGTGATCGCCCGGACATCCAAAGTGTCGCTGATCTTTCGGGTCAGATCCGCGGTCTGGTCAATGACCGTCACGTCGTTGTTTTCGCCGGCGAGGTGGCGGGCGATGCTCGTGCCCACCTGTCCCGCGCCGCAGATGACGACCTTCATATCGCCCCGTCAGCCGGTCTGGCGAACCGGCTTCTCCGCCTGCTGGAGGCCGAGCGACTTGAGCTTGCGGTGAAGCGCCGAACGTTCCATTCCGACGAAGGACGCGGTCCGGGAGATATTGCCGCCGAAGCGGTTGACCTGTGCCAACAGGTACTCCCGCTCGAAGGTCTCGCGGGCCTCCCGCAGGCTGAGGCTCATGATCTCGCCGCCCTTGTCCCAGCGCAGGGCCGCCGGCGTCGCCGCGCCGATCTCCGGCGGCAGCTGGTCGGCCCGGATGGCGTCGCGCGTCGTTCCGCCCGCCATGATCAGCAGCCAGTCGATCACGTTGCGCAGCTGACGCACGTTGCCCGGCCAATCGTAGGCCTGCAGGGCGGCGACCGCGTCCTCGCCGAGCGGTCGCCCCGCCATGCCGCTGGCTTCCGCCGACTGGTTCACGAAGTGACGCGCCAGCAGCGGCACGTCCTCGCGCCGTTCGCGCAGCGGCGGCACACGGATCGGTACAACGTTCAAGCGATAGAACAGGTCCTCGCGGAACCGTCCGGCCCCCATCTCCTGCTGAAGATCCCGATTGGTCGCGGCGATAACGCGCACATCGACTTCGACCTCGGCGTCCCCTCCGACCCGACGAAACGCCTGCTCCTGCAGAACCCGCAGGATCTTGCCCTGGGTCTCCAGCGGCATGTCGGCAGCCTCGTCGAGCAGAAGCGTGCCGCGATGGGCCAGTTCCAAGGTGCCGACGGTCCGGGGCTCCTCGCCGAGCGGTTCGGTTCCGAACAGTTCGGCTTCCAGACGGTCGGGCGTCAGGGTCGCGCAATTGAGCACCACAAAGGGGCCTTCGGCCCGCCGTGAGCGCTCGTGAATACGCCGGGCGACAATCTCCTTGCCGACGCCCGCCGGTCCCGTGATCAGCACGCGGCTGCCGGTCGGGGCGACTTTCTCGATCGACGCCCGAACCGAGCCGATACCAGCCGACACCCCGATCAGGTCCGAAATCGACCCGGTGCGCCGACGCAGCTCAAGGTTCTCGCGCCGCAGCCGCGCCGCTTCGATCGCCCGCTCGACCATGAGCAGGAGGCGGTCCGACTTGAAGGGCTTCTCGATGAAATCGTAGGCGCCGTTCTTCATCGCCGAGACGGCGGTCTCAATCGTTCCGTGACCGCTGATCATGATGACCGGAAGGCCGGGATGGTCCTCCTGGATCGCATCCAGAATGCCCAGGCCGTCCAAAGCACTGTTGTTGAGCCAGATATCCAGGACCACGAGGGACGGCATGCGCCACCGGATCGCGTCCAGAGCCTGATCGGAATTGGCCGCCTCGCGGGTCTCGTAACCCTCGTCTTCGAGGGTCCCAGCGATCAACATCCGAATGTCGGCCTCGTCGTCGACGATGAGGATGTCATGTGCCATGGAGTACGCGTTCCGGTCGTGTTTCGTCAGATACAACAGCTTGAGCGGAGAACACCAAGCTGACGATCGCTCCCCCCTCGGGGCGGTCCCTAAGCTCGATCGAACCGCCATGATCTTCCATGATTTTCTTAACGATTGCCAGACCGAGCCCCGTCCCCTTTTCACGGGTCGTCACATAGGGTTCGGTCAAACGTGCCCGTTCCGCCTCGGGAAGGCCGCGACCGTTATCGGCCACGGAAACAGCGATGGTGCTGTCGCGGCGCTCCGTCGCGATCTCGATCCGGCCTGGCGCCACCTCGGTCTCGCCGCCGTCGCCGCGGGCGGCGATCGCATCAACCGCGTTCTGCAGCAAATTGGTCAGCGCCTGGCGGATCTGGCGCGTGTCGCATCTCAGAGTCACGTCTTCCTCGCATGGGGTGACGTCGATCTGTATATCCGGCCGGCCCGCGCGCTGCAGGTCGACCGATGCGGCAATCAGGTCGCCCAGATCCTCATCCTTCATCACCGGGGTCGGCATCCGCGCGAAGGCAGAGAACTCGTCGACCATTCGCCCGATATCGCTCACCTGTCGGACGATGGTCTCGGTCATCCGCGAGAAGGTGTCCGGATCATCGGTGATCTGGTCCAGGTACTTTCGCCGCAAACGCTCGGCCGACAGCTGGATCGGCGTCAGCGGGTTTTTGATCTCATGGGCGATCCGGCGCGCCACATCGGCCCAAGCCGCCTTGCGTTGAGCCGAAAGCAATTCGGTGACGTCGTCGAAGGTGACCACATAGCCGGTGATTGACGCGTCGGAGACCTCGGCACCGAGACGGGCGAGGAAGGTCCGGGTCTCGCCGGAAGGCAGCGTGACCGCGATCTGATCGGTCGCCTCGCGCCAAGGTCGCCGGGTCGAATCTTCGATCAAGCCTGAGAACTCCGTCAGAACGTCGACCAGTGGCGCGCCGATCTGACCGTCAAGATCGATCCCGAGAAGCCGGCTGGCGGCCCGGTTGGGCAGGTTGATGCGACCGTCCTCGTCCAGACCGACAACCCCCGAGGAAACCCCACCCAACACGGCTTCCGTAAACCGCCGCCGGTCATCCAGCTGGGTGTTGGCATCGAGCAGCTCGTCATGCTGCGATTCCAGCTGGGCCGTCATCCGATTGAAGGCCCTGGTCAAACTGGCCACCTCGTCCAAACCGACCCCCAGTGGCACCCGCACGGCCAGGTCGCCATGGCGCACCCGCTCCGCCCCATCGATCAGAGCGCTGACCGGGCGTACAAGCCGATCCGCAAGCAACAAGCCGATCCAGATCGAGGCCAGCAGGATCAACAACGCCACCAGCGCGAAAACGATGGCAAAAGTCAGTTGGAAATCGAGGCGGAGCCCCTCCAGTTCCTGATACTGGGAAACCGCCTGTTGGGTATCTTCGACCCGCGCCAGAAGCGATGGGTCGACGAAGCGGCCCACGAACAGAAACGTATCGACAAGGCGGTTGACGGCGACCAGGGCCCGAATGCGGTCGTCATTCGGTGATGTCAGGATCACCACCTCACCCTGGCGGGCCTTCGACATCGCCTCGTCCGGCAAAGGCTCGAAGTCGAAGGCGAAGGACAGGCCGGTGCGGGCGTAGACCCGGCCATTGCCTTCGAACACGACAGCTTCGGTGAGGTTTCGGACCGTGGCCTGAGCGGTCACCACCTGTTCAAAGCGGCGACCATCGGCGATCAGGAACGGGGCTTCCCGGTTGAGGTCGTTGGCCATGGCCAGAACGTCGCCGCGGATGTTCTGCCGGTGCTCGGCCAGATAAGCCTCGGCGACGGCGGCCGATCCGGTCACCGCGGTCCGCACCCGGTCGCTGAACCAGCCGCGCATGCCGAGATCGAAGAACACGGCGGAGAACACCGACACGATCAGCGTCGGCGTCACGGCGATCGCCGCGAACAGCAGGGCCAGGCGAATATGGAGGCGCGCGCCCGCGAGGCCGCGCCGGCGCTCGATCCAGAGTCGGATGAGCTGACGGAGGACCAGCGCACCCAGACCCAAGAGGAACGCAATGTTAAGATAGACGCAGGCAAGGACGAGCTCGGGGTCCGGGCCGAGCGGACTGGATCGCGTCAGAACGACGGCCGTCGCAATGCCCGACAGCACCGCCATGATGCCGAAGGCCACCGCCAGCTTGCGCTCGAGAGCCACCCGACGCGCCCACAGTCTGAACCCAACCCACAAACCGGACGAGGGCCGCCCGGCCACAGGATCGCCGCCCGGCTCAGCGGCAGGATGGGTTCCGCCAATGCTATTGGTGGGGGAAGGTTCGGTCATGTCGCCTAGCGATCGTCCGATCGGTCCGGTCCGCTGGAACCGCCGGGTCCCGGATTCACATGTCCGATCGTACGCTGCGGATCACCGGGATGTCCAATTCCCGGATCTTCTTGCGCAGGGTGTTGCGGTTCACGCCGAGCAGTTCCGCTGCCCGGATCTGGTTGCCCCGGGTGGCCTTCAGGCACAGCGAAATCAGCGGCCGTTCGACCTCCCTGATGACCCGTTCATGCAGTCCGGATGCCGGCAGATCGTCACGATGGGCGTTGAAATACGCTGTGAGATGGCGTTCGACCGCGCCGGCCAGGTTTTCGTCGTCGGGCGCTTTTGCCTCACCGGCCACCCCCACCTCCGTCGGTTCGATGAGTTCGGCGTCGATCACCGCGCCGCCGATCATCTCCTCCGCGTACAGCGCTGAAAGGCGGCGGCACAGGTTCTCCAGTTCGCGAACGTTCCCCGGCCAGGAGTAGGCCTGAAGCCGAGCGATCGCATCGGCATCCAGATGCTTGGACGGCAAGCCCTCCTCCGGCATCAGCGACAGGAAGTGGCGCGCCAGATCAGGCACGTCCTCACGGCGCTCGCGCAGCGCCGGCAGGCGGATCGGCACCACGTTCAACCGGTAGAACAGATCCTCGCGGAACAGTCCCTGCTGGATCAACTGCCGAAGGTCGCGGTGGGTCGCGGCGATGATGCGGACATCGGCCCGGATCGAGGACCGGCCGCCGACCGTGGTGTACTCGCCTTCCTGCAGGACCCGCAGCAGACGGGTCTGCGCTTCCAGCGGCATATCCCCGATCTCATCCAGGAACATGGTGCCGGCCTGTGCCTGCTCAAAGCGGCCGGTGGCCCGCATGGTGGCGCCGGTAAACGATCCCTTCTCGTGACCGAACAACTCGGACTCGATCAGCTCCCGAGGTATGGCGGCCATGTTGATCGCCACGAACGGGCCAGCGGCACGCTTGCCATAGTCGTGCAGGGCGCGCGCGACCAGTTCCTTACCGGTCCCGGACTCACCGGTGATCATGACCGTCAGATCGGTGCCCATGAGCCGGGCCAGCACCCGGTAGATGTCCTGCATCGCCGCCGAGCGGCCGATCAGCGGGAGCTGTTCGTCGCCTTTCAGCTCAGCCGCCCGGATCTCGGCTTCGGGTTCTTTCGGGCCGGGCGCCGGCGCCGCCAGGGCCTTGCCGACCGTCGCGACCAGTTCGTTCAGGTCGAAGGGTTTCGGCAGGTAATCGAAGGCTCCGCGCTCACTCGCCTTGACCGCGGTCAGCAGGGTATTCTGAGCGCTCATGACGATGATGCGCAGATCCGGGCGCATTTTTCGAATACGTGGCAACAAGTCGAGACCGTTCTCGTCCGGCATCACCACATCGGTGATCACCAGATCTCCCTCGCCCGCTTCGACCCATCGCCAGAGCCCGGCAGCGGTTCCTGTGCTCCGCACACTGTGCCCCAGGCGGGTGAGCGCATGGCCAAGGACGGTCCTGATCGCCCGATCATCGTCAGCGATCAGGATCGAGGCGGGGGCCTGGGTCATCTTGTCTTCTCGCGGCTGGCCGCCGGGCCTTCTGTCCGCCGCGCCCTGCGGTCGCCCGGGGCGTCCACGATCGGCAGCGTCAGGCGCATGATGGTCCGACGCGGCACCGAGTCGACCTCCACCACGCCGCCGTGGTCGGCCACAGCCTTCGCCACAAAGGCCAGGCCGAGCCCCGATCCGTTGGTCTTGGTGGTGACGAACGGCTCGAACAGATTGGCCTGCAGATCGTCCGGGATGCCCGGCCCGTTGTCCTGAACCGTAACCTGCAGAGGCAGATGCATGCGTTCGCGGGTTCCGGCGACCGCAACCCGCATGCCATGGCGATAGCTTGTTGTCAGCGTGATCTCGCCGCCCTCCTCCGGAACCGCCTCGCAGGCGTTCTTGATCAGGTTCAGAAACACCTGGATCAGGATGTCCCGGTTCCCGAGCACCGACGGCAATGACGGGTCGTACTGCTCGATAAAGGTCGCATGCCGGCCGAAGCCGTTCTGGGCGATCCGGCGGCAATGCTCCAGAACCTCGTGGATGTTGGTGGCGCCGCGTTCGATCGGCCGTTCGTCGGAGAACACCTCTATTCGATCGACAAGCGCGCAGATCCGGTCGGTTTCGTCGCAGATCAGGCGGGTCAGGATCTGTTCGTCTCCCGCCACCGACTGCTCGAGCAGTTGCGCCGCACCTCGAATGCCGGAAAGCGGGTTCTTCACCTCGTGAGCCAGCATCGACGCCATGGCGCTGACCGACCGCGCCGCGCCGCGATAGGACAGTTGGCGGTGCATCTTCGAGGCGATCGAACGCTCCTGAAGATTGACCGCCACGGTGCCTTGGGCCTCCGGAATTGGCGCGATCTGAACGTTCATGATGGTCTGGCCGATCCGGGGCGAGGCGATCTCCAGATCGTAGTCGCTGAGGCCGCTCTGAGCCGAGCGGGCCTGCGCGATCATGCCGACCAGCGGGCTGTCCTGTGGAATCCACTCTGTGAGCGGCTTGCCGGCCGCGGCGATGGCACTGGAGCCCAGCAGATGTTCGGCAGCGATGTTGGCGGTGACAATCCGGTTCGCGGCATCCAGGACGATGACGGCCCAGGGCAACGCATTGAGGACCGTGTTGCCGTCAATCCCTGACCCTTGCAGGGGTGCCGGCACCCTGGAGGCGGCGGAGGTCGTCATGCTGCCACCCGGGTCGGTCGGGGTTCGTCAATCAACGCGAAGTAGCGGTCAATCTCGGCGAACACCGTCGCTGGATCGGTGGTGTTGTTGATCCGTTGCCGGAAAGCCGCCACGCCCGGCAGCCCCTCGAGATACCAGCCGATGTGCTTGCGCGCGTTGCGGATGCCCGACTGAACACCGTAATGCGACAGCATAGCGTCCAGATGCTCATGTAGGATCCCACGGCGCTCCCGCGGCGTCGGATCCGCCGGCACCGGTTGCCCAGCGAGGGCCGCCGCCACTTGGGCGGGAAACCAGGGCCGGCCATAGCAGCCGCGGCCGATCATCACCCCATCGGCGCCCGACTGACGCAAGCACTCCCGCGCATCGTCGATCGACACCACGTCTCCGTTGGCGACGACCGGAACGGCCACCGCCTCACACACGCTTCTGATGGCCGTCCAATCCGCCTGACCGTTGTACATCTGGCAGCGGGTCCGGCCGTGCACCGTGACGAGCTGAACCCCTTCCCGCTCCGCGATCCGCGCGAGCGTCGCGGCGTTGCGGTCCTGATCGCTCCACCCCAGGCGCATCTTCACCGTGACCGGAACCGGGACCGCCCCGACCACCGCCGCCATGATCCGACCGGCCAGCCCCTCATCGCGCATCAGCGCCGAGCCGGCATACTTGTTCACGACCTTCTTGGCGGGACACCCCATGTTGATGTCGACGACGTCGGCCCCGCGATCGGCGACGATCCGCGCCGCCTCCGCCATGACCGCAGGATCCCAAACGGCAAGCTGAACAATCGAAAGGTCGTCTTCCCCGTCGATCTCGGCCTTGCGCACCTCGTCGCGGACATCGCGCAACATTGCCGCACTCGCCACCATCTCGGTGACGACCAGAGGGGCGCCGAGCCTGCGGGCGAGACGGCGAAACGGCCGGTCCGTCACGCCCGACATGGGAGCGACCATCACCGGCGCTGAGGCCCGATGGGTTCCGAAGGTAATGCTCATAAATTAGGCAGCGGACCGTCGTGATGAAATCTTGAGCAATGGTAGCGACGAATCCAGGATTCGCAAGCCCTCTCTCGGGCCTGCGTCGCCCCCTACTCCCCAATCAGGGCGTTCACGGCCTTCACACCCGGATAGGCCAGCGTGAGCAGCAGATAAACCGTCAGCACCCCGCGCGCCGCGCGCTTTCCGCGAAGGCCGAAGCGCGAATGGGCTAGCAGCACGGCCCCGACCACCGCGAAGGCCAGCAGCGAAAGGACGGTCTTGTGGTCCAGTTCCAGCCATGCGCCGCCGGTCCCGGCCTGCAACACCATGCCGCTGACGATCCCAATGCCCAGCACAACCAGCGCCGAGGTCAGCAGGGCAAACAATAGGGTCTCAGCATCGGCGACGGCCGGCAAACCGCCGCTCGGCCCGACCGGATGCTTCGCCTTCAGAGCCCGCTCCTTGAGGAACACCGCGATGCCGGCAACCGCCGCGAGGGTCGCCAGCGCATAGGTGGCCAGTGACACAGCAACGTGAACCACGACCCATGGAGCGGGCGCCGGGACCGCCCCCGGTCGGCCCGGCTCATCCAGAAGGGTCGCCAGCAACGCGACGAGCAGGAGATACGGTCCCAACAGGCCCGCCATCCGGGCCATGGTCGCCGAAATCGCCGAGATCAGGGCGAAGACGAGAACCGTGGCGGCGACGGACACCCACAGCGCGGCTCCCAAGCCCACGTCCCAGCTGTCGCCGAAGCGCACCAGGCTCCAGCCGACGGCCCCGGCCGCCGCGACGGCGACCGCCAGCCAGAAGCGCAGGTCACGCGCGGACTGCGGCCGGATCGCGAACAGGGCGATCGGCAGCACCGCGATCACCGCCGACAGGTTGACGAGGAGAGACATGGCGCGATGCCTACACTAAGATCGACGCGTACTCCAGTCACCTAGCGTGGCTCGGCGCGCCGCCCGGCGGGATATGGACTGATCGGCCCGGACAGGGCGGGAAAGGAACACCGGTGAAGACGTGCGTGCTGATCGTTGCCGCGGGCCGCGGTGAGCGCGCTGGCGCAGGGCTCCCAAAACAGTACCGCCAGCTCGCCGGCACGCCGGTTCTGCGCCGCAGCGTGCAGGCCTTCATCGCCCACCCGGCGATCGCGGCGGTGCAGGTGGTGATTGCCGCAGGCGACCAGGAACGATACGACCGGGCGGTCGGAGATCTGGACCTGCCGCCGCCGATTATCGGCGGTGCGGAACGCCAGGTATCGGTCCGGCTCGGCCTTGAAGGGCTGGAAACCCAGGCCCCTGACTGCGTGCTGATCCATGACGCGGCCCGCCCGGTGGTCCCTCCGGCCTTGATTGACCGTGTGGTCGCGGCCCTGGAAGAAGCCCCGGCGGCGCTGCCGGTCCTGCCGGTCGTCGACACGGTGCGGCGTGGCGAGGCAGGACTTTCCCTTGGGACCGTGCCGCGCGTGAACCTGTATCGTGCCCAGACCCCCCAGGGGATGCGGTTCTCCGAGATCCTGGCTGCCCACCGGGCCGCTGAGGAGCAGGACATCACGGTGACCGACGACGCCGCCCTTATGGAATGGGCGGGACATCCCGTGCGTTTGGTCGACGGCGCGGAGGAAACGATGAAGATCACCACGACCGAGGACTTCCGGCGGGCCGAGGCCGATTTGCGTCAGGCCTTGGAAATCCGTGTCGGCACGGGCTTCGACGTCCACCGTTTCGGACCCGGCGACGGCGTCACCCTGGGCGGCGTGAGCATCCCCCATGATCAGGCGCTGACCGGTCACTCCGATGCCGATGTCGCGCTCCACGCATTGACCGATGCGGTGCTGGGAGCGATCGGCGACGGGGACATCGGCAGCCACTTCCCTCCAACCGACCCTCAATGGCGCGGGGCGGCGTCGGATCAGTTCCTGTCCCACGCCGTCGACCGCGTTACCGACCTCGGCGGCGAGATCCGCCACCTCGACCTCACCCTGATCTGCGAACGCCCGAAGGTCGGTCCGGTCCGCGACGCCATTCGGGAACGCATTGCCGAGATCTGCGCGCTGCCGGTTGCCAGGGTGTCCGTCAAAGCGACCACCACCGAGCGGCTGGGGTTCACTGGCCGTCGCGAGGGCATTGCTGCCCAGGCGGCGGCGACGGTCGCCCTGCCCCCGCCGGAAGACCCGTGAGCGACCGGCCCAGCCTGTGGTCACCGGCCATCCTGGTGGCCACAGCGTGCGGATCCGGTTATCTGCCCAAAGCCCCCGGAACCTGGGGCTCGCTGGCTGCCGCCCTCGCAGCCTGGCCGCTGGCCGCCGCTTTCGGCCCGACCGCCCTGCTCGCGGCTGCCGCCGGGGCGACCGTGCTCGGCCTCTGGGCGACCAAGGTCTACATCTCGCGCACCGGCGCCAAGGACCCCGGGCCGGTCGTGATCGATGAGGTTGCCGGCCAATGGCTGACCCTGGCGGCCTGTCCGCTCGACCCGTTCTGGTGGCTGGCGGGGTTTCTGGCCTTTCGTGTCACGGACATCACCAAGCCGTTTCCCGCGAACTGGGTCGATCGACGAGTCGACGGGGCGGGCGGCGTCATGCTCGACGATCTGGTGGCTGGTGCCTACGCTCTTGGCGCGATCCTGGCGGCACGTTGGGCCCTCGGCGACGTCACCCTGTAAGTGGAGGTCGATCACCATGCTGCCCGATGATCTGCGGTCCCTCGCGACCCACGTCCTCGATGCCGCGCGCAACCGCGCCATCCTGATCGCCACGGCGGAATCCTGTACCGGCGGACTGATCGCCGGATGCCTGACAGAGATTTCCGGCTCGTCCGCCGTCGTCGACCGGGGGTTCGTGACCTACTCGAACGAGGCCAAGACCGAGATGCTGGGCGTGCCGGCCGAACTCATCGCGATGCACGGGGCGGTGTCGGAGCCGGTTGCCCGAGCCATGGCGGATGGCGCGCTCACCCGCTCCCGGGCCGGGCTGACGATTGCGGTCACCGGGGTTGCCGGCCCCGGCGGCGGAAGCGCCGACAAACCGGTCGGACTGGTGCATTTCGGATGCGCGATGGCGGGCGGCGAGATGCTGCACGATCGCCGGGTCTTCGACGGTGACCGGTCGGACATTCGTCGGGAGACCGTGCGCGCCGCGTTGGAGATGCTGGTGGCGCGGCTCTAGGCTCACAGGCCTGGGATCCGGCCCTAGCCGTAGAGGGCGTCCGCGCGGTCCTCGAACGCCTGGACCATGCGCCGGACGGCCTCGTTGAAGAACAGCCCCATGACCCGCTGCAGCATCCGGTTCTTGAACTCGAAATCGACGTAGAAGTCGATCAGACAGCCGTCCTCGTGGTCGATGAAGACCCAGTGGTTGTTCAGGTAACGGAACGGCCCGTCGGAGTAGGAGACGTCGATGCGGTGCTGCTTTTCATGCAGTACCACGCGCGACGTGAACCGTTCGCGGATCATCTTGTAGCCGATAACCAGGTCGGCCCAGAACGTGTTCCCGTCGCGCCGCTTGATCCGCGAGCCGACGCACCAGGGCAGGAAATCGGAATATTTGTCGACTGCTCCGACCAGGTCGTACATCTGGGCCGGCGAATAGGGGACGACCCGCTTTTCGGCGTGGGTAGGCATCGACGGGATCCGCGCCCTAGGGGGTGGAGACGACGTCTGCCTCGTTGACAGAGTCTCCGGCCAACCGCGCATCCCGCGCGGCCCGCAATTTCGCGAAATCGTCGCCGGCGAAATAGGACGACCGGGTCAGCGGGGACGCCGAGACCATCAGGAAGCCCTTCGAGAAAGCAAAGGTCTTGTAGCTGTCGAACTCGCCCGGCTCGACGAACCGGTCGACCACATGGTGCTTCGGTGTCGGCTGCAGATACTGCCCGATGGTCATGAAATCGACATCGGCCGAACGCAGGTCGTCCATCACCTGCAGGACCTCCTCGCGGCTTTCCCCGAGCCCGACCATGATCCCCGACTTGGTGAACATCGACGGATCAAGTTCCTTGACCTGGTGCTGCAGGTGCAGCGACGCGAAATAACGCGCACCCGGACGGACCTCCCCATAGAGCCGCGGCACGGTCTCCAGGTTGTGGTTGAAGACATCCGGCTTGGCGCCGACAACGACCTCCAGCGCATCCTTCTTGCGCAGAAAGTCCGGCGTAAGAACCTCGACGGTGCAGCCCGGCGCATGTTTGCGGATCTGCAGAATGGTCTCGGCGAAATGCCCGGCACCGCCATCCGGCAGGTCATCCCGGTCGACCGAGGTGATCACCACATGATTGAGGCCCAGCTTGGCGACCGACAGCGCCACGTTCTCCGGCTCGAGCGGATCGAGCGCGTCCGGCTTGCCCGTCGCGACGTTGCAGAACGTGCAGGCCCGGGTGCAGACCGAGCCCAGGATCATCATGGTCGCGTGCTTCTTCGACCAGCACTCGCCGATGTTCGGGCACGCGGCCTCCTCACACACGGTGTGAAGGTTGTGGTCCCGCATGATCTGCCGGGTCTCGTGATAGGTCGCCGAAGTCGGCGCCTTGACCCGGATCCACGCCGGCTTGCGCTTCGCCACCGGATTGTCCGGCTTGTGGGTCTTTTCGGGATGGCGGACCCGCGCCGTCTCGGCGGATGTGGTCGCCTCGGTCATGTAACGTTCCTCATGTCGGCGACCCGAAAGTCGCGGGCCGGACTTCAGAAGTGGATGGCGCGGCCGTAGGCGTCAAGAACGGACTCGTGCATCATCTCGCTGAGGGTCGGATGCGGGAAGATGGTGTGCATCAGTTCCGCCTCCGTGGTCTCCAGGGTCATGGCCACCCCGTAGCCCTGGATCAGTTCGGTGACTTCCGCACCGATCATGTGCGCACCCAGAAGCTCGCCGGTCTTGGCGTCGAACACGGTCTTGACCATGCCCTCGGGCTCGCCGAGCGCGATCGCCTTGCCGTTGCCGATGAACGGGAAGCGGCCGACCTTCAATTCATGACCCCGTTCCTTGGCCTGCGCTTCGGTCAGGCCGACGCTGGCGATCTGCGGCCGACAATAGGTGCACCCCGGCACCAGGTCGGTCTTCAGCGGGTGCACGCCTTTGATCCCGGCAATCCGCTCGATGCAGAGAACGCCTTCATGGCTTGCCTTGTGGGCCAGCCAGGGCGGGCCGGTCAGGTCCCCGATCGCATAGACCCCGGGTTCACCGGTCTCCATCCACTCATTGGTCACCACGTGGGTCTTCTCGACCTTGACCTTGGTGCCTTCGAGGCCGATGCCTTCGACATTACCGACGATCCCGACCGCCAGGATCACCCGGTCAACCTCCAGGGTCTCGGACTTGCCCTTGACCTCAATCACCGCTTTCGCGCCCTTGGCCGTCGCTTCGAGCTTGGCGACCTTGGCGGCGGTGTGGACCTTCATGCCCTGCTTGGTGAACTGCTTGAGAGCGAAGGCGGAGATTTCAGCATCCTCGGCCGGCAGGATCCGGTCGACGACCTCGACCACCGTCACCTCGGCGCCCATGTCGTGATGGAAGCTGGCGAACTCCATCCCGATGGCGCCGGAGCCGATCACCAGCAGATTCTTGGGCATGGTCTCCGGAACCATGGCTTCCTTGTAGGTCACGATCGTCTTGCCGTTCGGCTCCATTCCCGGCAGCGTCCGCGCCCGGGCCCCGGTCGCCAGGATTACGTGCTTGGCGCTGTAGGTCCCGACCGGTTTTCCGTCCTTCTCGACCGCCAACTGGCGGAGGCCGCCTGCGCTGCCGGCCAGTTTTCCGTGACCGTCGATGACAGTGACCTTGTTCTTCTTCAGCAGATGCGCGACGCCGACGGAAAGCTGCTTGGCCACCGAGCGAGAACGCTTAACCACTTTCTCAAGATCGAACGATATATCTTTGGCTTTAAGGCCATATGCATCGAGATTGTGGAGGATGTGACCGACTTCCGAAGACCGCAGCAGGGCCTTGGTCGGAATGCAACCCCAGTTCAGGCAGATGCCGCCGAGATGCTCGCGCTCGACAACGGCTGCTTTCATACCGAGCTGGGCCGCACGGATGGCAGCCACATAGCCGCCGGGTCCGCCGCCGACCACGATGACGTCGAATTGGGTATCCGCCATGGATCTCTCCCCTGGTCAGCGGTGCGTCAGAGCAACATGCTCAGCGGGTCTTCGACCAGCTTCTTGAAGGCGGCCAGGAACTCGGCGCCGACGGCGCCGTCGACCACCCGGTGATCGACCGACAACGTGCAGCTCATGACGGTCGCGACCGCCAGGGCACCATCCTTGACGACTGCCCGCTGCTCACCGGCACCGACCGCCAGGATGGCTCCCTGCGGCGGGTTGATCACAGCGGCGAAGTCCTTGATGCCGAACATGCCGAGGTTGGAAATCGAGAAGGTCCCGCCCTGGAATTCCTCGGGGGCCAGCTTGCCTTCCCGGGCCCGGGTCGCGAGGTCCTTCATCTCGGCGGAGATCTGCTTCATTCCCTTGGATCCGGCGTCTCGGATCACCGGGGTGATCAGGCCGCCTTCGATCGCCACAGCGACCGAGATATCGACCTGCTTGTAGATCCGGATCGCGCTCTCGGTCCAAGAGGCATTGGCCGCCGGAACCTGCTTGAGGGCGATAGCCGCCGCCCGGATAATCAGATCATTGACCGACAGCTTGTAGTCGTCGCCCTTGGCGTTGAGGTCCTTGCGGACCTGCAGCAGATCGTCGATCTCGCAGTCGATGGTCAAATAGAAGTGCGGAGCGAACTGCTTCGACTCCGTCAGGCGCCGGGCGATCACCTTGCGCATGTTGGAGTTCGGAAGCTCGTCATAGGCCGGCAGGCCCGGAACATCCGCGGACGGGGTTGCGGCAGCGGCAGGCGCCGGGGCCGCAGCAGCAGGTGCGGGCGCCGCGGCGGCAGCCGGAGCACCACCGGCCAGTGCCTTCTCGATGTCGACCTTGACGATCCGACCGTTCGGACCGGACCCGGTCAACGTGCCGAGATCAAGCCCTGCCTGCTCCGCCATACGGCGCGCCAGCGGGCTCGCGAAGACCCGCCCACCCGACGGCGCCGGTGCCGCGGGAGCCGCGGCTGGCGCTGGGGCGGCAGCGGGCGCTGCGGCCGGCGCGGGAGCCGGAGCAGGCTCGGGGGCCGGTGCCGGAGCCGGTGCCGCCGCGGGAGCATCGCCGCTCGGCAGCGCGCTCGCGTCCTCACCCTCCTCCAGCAGATAGGCGATGACGGCGTTCACGGCGACGCCTTCGGTGCCTTCGGCGACGACGATCTTGCCGACCGTCCCTTCGTCGACCGCCTCGACCTCCATGGTCGCCTTATCGGTCTCGATTTCGGCGACCACGTCACCGGCGGAGATCGTATCGCCTTCCTTGACGTGCCATTTCGCAAGATTGCCCTCGGTCATGGTCGGTGACAGCGCCGGCATCAGAATAGGAACGGGCATCGCTCGGGTCCCCCTTACGCGCGATAGCAGGCGGCTTTCGCCGCGGCGACGATGTTCTCCGCCTGCGGCAGCGCAAGCTTCTCAAGATTGGCGGCATAGGGCATCGGCACGTCCAGGCCCGCGACGCGGCCGACCGGCGCATCCAGGTGGTCGAACGCCTGCTCCATCACCTGACTGGCGATCTCGGAACCGACGCCGGAGAACGCCCAGCCTTCTTCGGTCGTGACCAGTCGGTTGGTCTTCTGGACCGACGCGATGATGGTCTGGATGTCGAGCGGCCGGATGGTCCGGAGGTCGATGACCTCAGCATCGATCCCCTCCTCCGCCAGCTTCTCGGCGGCTTCCAGGGCCTTGCCGACCATGATCGAAAACGCGGTGATGGTCACGTCAGTGCCGGCCCGCACGACCTTCGCCTTGCCGATCGGCAGAACAAACTCCGGATCGGTCGGGACGTCGAAGGACTGCCCGTACATCACCTCGTTCTCGAGGAAGATCACCGGATTGGGATCGCGGATCGCCGCTTTAAGCAGCCCCTTGGCATCGGCCGCCGACCAGGGCGAGATCACCTTGAGACCCGGGCAGTGGGCGTACCAGCTGGCATAGCACTGCGAGTGCTGGGCGGCGACGCGGGAGGCCGCACCGTTCGGCCCCCGGAAAACGATCGGGCATCCCATCTGACCGCCAGACATGTAGAGCGTCTTCGCCGCCGAATTGATGATCTGGTCGATCGCCTGCATCGCGAAGTTGAAGGTCATGAACTCGACGATCGGCTTCAGCTTGCCGAACGCCGCCCCGACCGCGAGACCGGCGAAACCGTGCTCGGTGATCGGCGTATCGATCACCCGGTCGGCCCCGAACTCGTCCAGCAGCCCCTGGGTAACCTTGTAGGCCCCCTGATACTCGGCGACCTCTTCGCCCATCAGGTAGACTTCGCCGTCCTGGCGCATCTCTTCGGCCATGGCGTCGCGCAACGCCTCGCGCACGGTCTGGCGCTGGGTTTCCGCGAAGAACCGGTCCTCGTCCATCTCGGGCACACTGGCCGCGGGCGCCGACACCGGGGCCGCGGCTTCCGCGCTCACCGGAGCCGGGGCCGGTTCGGCCGCCGCCGACTGCGCCGCCGCGGACGCGCCGTTACCGCCTGCCGGAATGGCGCTCGCATCCTCGCCCTCGTCCAGCAGGTAGGCGATCACCGCGTTGACGGCCACCGCTTCGGTCCCTTCAGCGATCATGATTTTGCCGACCTTACCTTCGTCGACGGCCTCGACCTCCATGGTCGCCTTGTCGGTTTCGATCTCGGCAATCACGTCACCGGCGGAGACCGTGTCGCCCTCGCTGACATGCCATTTGGCGAGGTTGCCCTCGGTCATCGTCGGCGACAGCGCCGGCATCAGGATCGGAGTTGGCATACGGGAATCCCCCTCTCGGCACCGGCGCCCGCGCGCCGGGTCGGGTTATCGTTGAGCGGCTATCAGGAAGCCTCGACCAGCACGTCCGTCCACAGCTCGGACGGATCCGGCTCGGGGCTCTGCTGGGCGAAATCAGCGGCGTCGGTGATCAGATCCTTGACCTCACGATCCACCTTCTTCAGCTGCTCTTCGTCGCCGCCCTGTTTCAGGATCAGCTGACGCAGCGTGTCGATCGGATCGTGCTCCTGGCGCATCTTGTTGACCTCTTCCTTGCTCCGATACTTGGCTGGATCGGACATGGAGTGGCCGCGATAACGGTAGGTCTTCATCTCCAGGATATACGGGCCCTTGCCGGCGCGGCAGTGCTTGACCGCACGTTCGCCCGCCGCCTTCACGGCGATCACGTCCATGCCGTCGACTTCCTCGCCGGGAATCCCGTAGGCGTGGCCGCGTTCGGCTAGCGACGGGCCGGCGGCCGCACGCTGGACCGATGTGCCCATGCCGTACTTGTTGTTCTCAATGATGTAGATCACCGGGAGCTGCCAAAGCGCTCCCATGTTGAAGCTCTCGTAAACCTGGCCCTGGTTGACGGCACCGTCACCCAGATAGGTCAGGCTGACCCGGTCGGTCTTGCGATACTTGTGGTTGAAGGCGAGCCCGGTTCCGATCGGAACCTGGGCGCCGACGATGCCGTGGCCGCCGAAGAAGTTCTTCTCGCGGCTGAACATGTGCATCGAGCCGCCCTTGCCCTTCGAATAGCCGCCGATGCGGCCGGTCAGCTCGGCCATCACCCCGCGCGCTTCCATCCCGCAGGCCAGCATGTGGCCGTGGTCCCGATAGGAGGTGACGACGGTATCACCCTCTCCGATCGCCGCCTGCATTCCGACGACCACCGCTTCCTGTCCGATATACAGGTGGCAGAAGCCGCCGATCAGGCCCATGCCATAGAGCTGGCCGGCCTTCTCCTCGAAGCGCCGGATGGTCAGCATGTCCTGGTAATAACCGATCAGCGTCTCGACGCCCGGTCCGGTCGACTTCGCGGCCTTGGACGCGCGGCTCGTCTTCGTGGCGCGGGCTGGACGTTTACTGGCGGCGGATTTCGACGTCGCCGTCCTGGTCGAGGCTGCGCGGGCCATGGCTTCCCCCCTGTGTGTCATGCGGCACGAATTGACCGTGCGCCCTGCGAGGCAGCGTCAGACTTAAGGGAAAAGACAGATTATTTCAAGGCCGCTAACTGTCTGTGTTGTAACGCAAAAACGCAACTTAACTGAAAATCGGTTAAGGTGATGAAAACGCTTAGCGAACCGCCGCCTGAAGCACCAACCCCTCGGTCGGCACGACCCCATCCCCAATCAGGACCGAATCCTGCAGGACGTATCCGAGCACCAACCGTGCCCGCTCCTCGAGCAGGTCGCGGTCCAGGGTTTCAGGGTGCAGACGGGCGACCCGCCGCTCGATTTCACGCCGCGTCTCGACCACACCATCGCGCACATCGGTGGCCCGGGTGATTTCCTGATCAAGACGCTGAAGAGCGCGAATGCCCCGATCACCTTCGAAGGCATGGAACGCGAAATACGCGACCAGCAGCGATCCGAGCAACGGGCCGACGACCAATGGGACGCGGCGTTTCAGTTCGGCAACGAGTGCCATCTCGCTCTCCGCAACGATTCGACGGGATTGAATCACGTCCGATTCGCCCGGTCACCGTGAACAGAACGAGAATCTGAAACCGATTTTCTTCAATAGAGTCAGCCTGTTGCAGAAATGACTCACGAATTGCGGCGAATCCTGAGTGCACGGTCGCGCCACGCATTCATGACCGCGACGACGGTGGTGGCGTCGTCACTCCCATCCTCCAGGACCAGGCCGACCGGCAGCATCTGGTTGCGCCCGGTGAGAAACCGGGTCAGCCACCGCTCGAACCCCGAGGTCTGATCAGCGTTGAAAACGACGTAAGCCAGGCGGGCGCTGCGCCCGGCACTCTGACCGGCAATCGCGAACTCCGACACGTCTCGCCATTGATAGCGCCGAGTGGTCCAGAGACGCGCGATGGTGAAACCCTCGCGATCCAGGATGACCTTGAGCCGCTGTCCGATCTGGACGCGGGCCAGGAACGCGACCCCGCACAAGCCGGCCAGTCCGGAAAGGGTCCAACCGACCGTCGGCTGGGGCGGATCTGCCTGCACCAGTGAGAAGCCGCCGAGCACGCAGCCGACGCAGACCAGCGGAAACACCGCCTGCCGCCATGCCGGGACGATCAGCTCCGCCCGATCTCCCAGCCGTTTGGGGTCCAAAGCCGCGTTCTGCGTCACGCCGGCAGGTCGGAACGACCGGCGTAGACCGCCGCCGGACCAAGGGCCTCCTCGATCCTGAGCAGCTGGTTGTACTTCGCAATGCGATCGGAACGCGACAGGGATCCGGTCTTGATCTGGCCGGCATTCGTGGCGACGGCGATATCGGCGATCGTCGTGTCCTCGGTTTCGCCGGAACGATGGGAGATTACCGTGCCAAACCGCGCGCCCTTGGCCGTGTAGACGGTCTCGAGCGCTTCGCTGAGCGTGCCGATCTGGTTGACCTTGACCAGGATCGCATTGCCGGCATCCTCGGCGATCCCACGGGCCAGGCGGGTCGGGTTGGTGACGAACAGATCGTCTCCGACAATCTGCACCCGGTTGCCGATCTCGGCGGTAAGCGACTTGAAGCCGTCCCAGTCGTCCTCGGCCAGCGGATCTTCCATCGACACGATCGGATACCGGTTCGCCAGATCGGCGTAGAGACGGACCATGCCGTCGGTGTCCAGGGTCTTACCCTCGCCCTTGAGATGGTACGATCCATCCGAAAAGAACTCGGTCGACGCTGGGTCGAGGGCGATCTGCACATCGTCACCCGGTTTGTAGCCGGCCGCCTCGATCGCCTTCATGATGGCGCCCAGCGCTTCGTCGGCGGTGCTGAGGTCCGGCGCGAACCCGCCCTCGTCTCCGACATTCGTGTTATGGCCGTCCGCCACCAGCCGCTTCTTCAGGGCCTGGAAAACCTCGGCGCCGCACCGCAAGGCTTCCGCGAAGCTGGGTGCCGACATCGGCATGATCATGAATTCCTGGAAATCGATCGGATTGTCGGCGTGGGCACCGCCGTTGATGATGTTCATCATCGGTGTCGGCAAGACATGGGCATAGGCCCCGCCGAGATAGCGCCAGAGCGGCACCTCCATTTCCGAAGCCTGGGCCTTGGCCACCGCCAGCGACACGCCGAGAAGCGCGTTCGCGCCCAGGCGGGACTTGTTCTCGCTGCCGTCCAGGTCGATCAGCGCGCGATCGATCAGGAGCTGCTCCTCGGCTTCGCGGCCCGACAGCGTGTCGAAAATCTCGCCGTTGACCGCCTCGACCGCCCCGAGGACTCCCTTGCCGCCGTAGCGGGCGCCGTCGCCATCACGCCTTTCAACCGCTTCGTAGGCACCGGTCGAGGCGCCAGAGGGAACGGCCGCCCGTCCGATGGCGCCGCTCTCGAGAGTGATGTCGACCTCAACCGTCGGGTTGCCGCGGCTGTCGAGGACCTCGCGGCCGGTGATGTCGATGATCGCACTCATAATGACCTCGGAGAGTGAATGGACGGGATCGGGCGGGCCCTGAATACCGCCCGTCCGCCCGCCATTCAATGGGCTTGGCCGGGTTCGGGCGTGTTTGGGGAGCGTTGCACGGGCAGATCGCGCGCCCGGGCTCGGATGCCGCAGTTGCGTCGGTTCTCGGATCAACCACCTGTGACCCCGGCGAAGGACGGAATTCGCCACGGGAGGTTTGAATTCCGCCGCGTTTAAGCTTAAATTCTGTTAAGCATTGAATTCTCGGAATGCCTACGACCTGGGGAGTCGGACATGGCGATCGCCGGAGTGGAGAACCAAGGTTCAGCGACCTCGCTGTCGGAGCTTCGCGCCCTGCAGCAGGAACGCCAGCAGCAGACCGAAGAGGTTGAGCAGCGGCAAGAGACCATTGCCACAGGCCAGACCGGCGCGGCACCTGAGACCGAAGAGACGGACGGCGCTGAAGGCGGCGAGAACCCGTTTGGCGCCGGCGCCTCTCAGGCCGGCGCTGCTCAGACCGGTGCCTCGCAGACCGGCGGTGCGGTTCTCGGCGGCGGACTGGACGATCAATCGCTCGGGGCGCTGATCCAGGCGACGCAGCAGCAGAACGATCAGGCCAATGTCGACGCCGTGGTGACCGAGGCTGAGGAGAACGCGAACGAGGACGAGCTTCAGCAGCAGTTGACGGCCGGCAACGCCACGAACTCGCTGGCTCCGGGCTTCAACAACGGTGGGGCCAACAATCCTCAGGGCGTTTCCGTCGTCGTCTGACGTCGCGAGACATACCGCGGTTCAGCGGAACAGAAACGGCGGCCTCAGGGCCGCCGTTCTCATGTGTTGGGAACCGGTAGGCGGGGTCAACTCTGCGGCATCGCACCGGACCGCAGCCAGCCGATCATGAGCGGCACGCAGTCGGCTTTGCCGACCTCAAGACCCTGGCTCCACAGTGCAGCGTCGCCAGCAACGCGTTGGACATAGAGCTGCGGCAACGGCAGTCCCGGGCATGCCGGGTGCCGGCTCCGTCGCTCGGTCTCAGTCGAGGTTGACCGGCCTCGCCTTGGCGATGGAGTCGAAGGCCACAAATGTGTCGAGCAGGTCGCCAACCTCGTTCAACGGCACCATGTTCGGCCCGTCCGACGGTGCGTTGTCCGGATCAGGGTGGCACTCCATGAAGACCGCCGCCACGCCAACCGCGATCGCCGCCCGGGCGACAACCGGCACGAACTCCCGCTGGCCGCCGGAAGAACCACCCTTGCCTCCCGGTTGCTGCACAGAGTGGGTGGCGTCCATGACCACCGGATAGCCGGTGCGGGCCATCTCCGGCAGGCCGCGCATGTCGGAGATCAACGTGTTGTAGCCGAAGCTGGTCCCCCGATCCGTGAGCAGGATCCGGTCGTTGCCGGTGGCCGCCACCTTCGAGGCGACGTGCTGCATGTCCCAGGGGGCGAGGAACTGCCCCTTCTTGACGTTGACCGCCTGTCCGGTCTCGCCGGCCGCGACCACCAGGTCAGTCTGACGGCACAGGAAGGCGGGGATCTGCAGGACATCCACGAACTCCGCCGCCACCGCGCATTGCGGCGGTTCGTGGACGTCGGTCAGCACCGGGCAGCCGAACCGCTCGCGCACTTCCGCCAGGATCTCCAGACCGGCCGTCATGCCGACTCCCCGCCCGGTATTCAGGCTGGTGCGGTTGGCCTTGTCGAAAGACGACTTGTAGATCAGCGGGACGCCCTTTTCCGACGCGGTCGCAACCAGCACTTCGGCAACCTCGATCGCGTGCTCCCGGCTTTCGATCTGGCACGGACCGGCGATCAGGGTGAAGGGTCGGTCATTCGCGATCGCAATCGGCCCGACACGGACTGTTCGGGGAGAGTTCATGGCGCTACACCAGCCGTGATTGTTCGACCGCCGCCGAGATGAAGCTGGTGAACAGCGGGTGCGGGTCGAAGGGTTTTGACTTCAGTTCGGGGTGGAACTGAACGCCGATAAACCAGGGGTGGTCCGGCAGCTCGATGATTTCCGGTAGCACGCCGTCCGGCGACATGCCCGAGAACCGGAGCCCGGCGCGCTCCAGCGCGTCCCGGTAGTTGATGTTGACCTCGTAGCGATGGCGATGGCGCTCGAAGATCCGCTCCGCACCATAGGCGTCGGACACCCGCGAGCCATCTTGCAGAACGCACTCATAGGCCCCGAGCCGCATGGTGCCGCCGTAGTCGCTGTCTTCGCTACGGGTCTCGGTTGTGTTCCCGCGGCTCCATTCGGTCAGCAGGCCCACGACCGGCTCTTCAGTCGGACCGAATTCGGTCGACCCGGCATTCGGTATCCCACCGCCGGATCGGGCAGCTTCGATGCAGGCCATCTGCATGCCGAAGCAGATGCCGAAATAGGGAATCCGGCGTTCGCGCGCGAACGTGACCGCCGCGATCTTGCCTTCGGATCCGCGTTCGCCGAAGCCGCCCGGCACCAGGATGCCGTGGACGTCCTCCAGCCGCATGACGGCGGCTTCTTCGGTTTCGAAGATCTCGGAGTCGATCCAGTCCAGCTCGACCTTCACATTGTTGGCGATGCCGCCATGGGTCAGCGCCTCGGCCAACGACTTGTAGCTGTCGAGAAGGCTCGTGTACTTGCCGACAACGGCGATCTTGACCCGCCCTTCCGGGTTCAACACCCGATTGACGATCCCGGTCCACCGCTCCAAGCCCGGCTCCGCCTCGCTCTCCAGAAGACCGAAATGCCGGAGCACCTCGGTATCCAGGCCTTCGCGATGGTAACTGAGCGGCACCTCATAGATCGTCGGCGCGTCCAGCGCGGCGATGACCGCCTCCGGGCGGATGTTGCAGAACTGGCCGATCTTGCGGCGCTGTTCGGCCGGCACGTCGCGCTCGCATCGGCACAGCAGAATGTCGGGCTGGATGCCGACGCTCTGCAGCTCCTTAACCGAGTGCTGGGTGGGCTTGGTCTTCAACTCCCCGGCCGACGGGATGTACGGCACCAGGGTCAGATGCAGGAACAGAGAGCGCTCGCGACCGAGCTCATTACCAAGCTGGCGAATGGCCTCCAGAAAGGGCAATCCCTCGATGTCGCCGACCGTGCCGCCGATCTCGCACAGGACGAAATCCTCGTCGCCGAGATCGCCTTTGGCGAACTCCTTGATCGCGTCGGTGACGTGGGGAATGACCTGGATCGTGGCCCCGAGATAGTCGCCGCGGCGTTCCCGGGCGATCACGTCCATGTAGATCTGGCCGGTCGTCACGTTGTCGCTGCGTCGGGCGGCCACGCCGGTGAACCGCTCGTAGTGGCCGAGGTCCAGGTCGGTCTCCGCGCCGTCGTCGGTCACGTAGACTTCGCCGTGCTGATAGGGGCTCATGGTCCCGGGATCAACGTTGAGATAAGGATCGAGCTTGCGCAGACGAACCTTGTAGCCGCGAGCCTGGAGCAATGCGCCCAGAGCCGCCGAAGCCAATCCCTTGCCGAGTGAGGAGACCACGCCGCCGGTGATGAAGATGAACCGCGTCATGGGCGTCCCTTATACCTCATCGGGCGAGAACCAAGCATGTTTTGTGGCCGGTCGATCGTCACGGATCGGCCGGTTTTTGAACCGGGCGTGAAACACCCGATGGAACAGCACTTTACTGGGACAACGGGGCGGCTGGTGCAGCCGGAGCCGGTGTCTCTTCAACGGCCGGAGCCTGGTCGATGAACGACGAACTGGTGCCCTGAGACGCGAGAATCGCCAGCGTAAGGCTGGTGGCCATGAAACAGGCGGCGAGAATAGCCGTGGTCCGGGTCAGCAGGTTGGCGGTTCCGCGCGCCGACATGAACGAGCCCATGCCGCCACCGCCACCGCCGCCGATGCCGAGACCCCCGCCCTCGCTCCGCTGCAGCAGGACGGTGATGATCAGCGCCAGGGCGATCATGAGATGAACGGTTAGGATGATCAGTTCCATGTGGATCCTCGAACGTCGAACGGCGCGGGTTTTACCCGGTTGTGCGCCGCTTGACCAGTCCCCAGCGTACCGGGCCCCGGCCTGCGCGTCCGGCGCACTGAAACCGCTCAGCCCCCCGTTGCGCGACAGATCGCCAGGAAGTCCTCTGCAACGAGGGACGCACCGCCAACCAGCGCGCCGTTCACGTCGTTCACGGCAAGCAGTTCGGTCGCGTTGCCCGGCTTGACCGAGCCACCGTAGAGCAGGCGAATACCATCACCATCCGGCTGGATTTCCCGGACCACCCGCCGCAGATGACCGTGGACATCGGCCACGTCCGAAACCGTCGGTGTTCTCCCTGTCCCGATCGCCCAGACCGGTTCATAGGCGACGACCAGGGCGTCGAGGCCGAGCCCGTCCGGCAGCGAACCGCGGACCTGGGCTTCAACAACCGACAGGGTGTCGCCGGCGTCGCGCTCGCTCTCGGTTTCCCCGACGCAGACAATCGCAACCAGGCCGGCACCATGGGCTGCCTGTGCCTTTGCCCTCACGATCGCGTTATCTTCGCCATGATCGGCGCGACGCTCGGAGTGGCCGACGATCGCGTAGCGACAGCCGAGGTCCGCCAGCATCGGCGCGGCGACGTCGCCGGTATGGGCGCCGCTCCGCTGGGGATGACAGTCCTGCGCGCCCAGGGCGACCGAAGACCCACTTAGAACCCCCGCAACCGCTGAAAGGTAGGGAAACGGGGGACAGATCGCGACATCGACGGTTTCCGGTACCGGCGCGTCGGCGAGCGCCCGTGCCAACGACCCGGCAGCCGCCAGGTCGAGGTTCATCTTCCAGTTGCCGGCGATCAGCGTGCGTGGAGTCACAGGTCTGCCTCCCAAGTAACGGCCAGGGTCGAATTTGGTTCGCCTCCGGCTCTAGCACGTCGGCGAATGGCGTCCAATCGCTGGCAGCCGCTTTCGGCCGATCATCCGGGAAGCCTTGCGCCGGCGCGCCTTGGAGGCCTAAAACCGCTGCAACCAGTTACCAGAGACGCCGCAACAGGCCAGGCCGCAATGCTTCAGTTCATCCGATCGAAAGTCACCACGATCTTCGCCAAGATCCTGTTTGTGCTGCTGATCGCCAGTTTCGCCGTGTGGGGCATCGGCGACACGATTTTCGGCAACCCTGCCGGACGCACCGCCGTCCAGGTTGACGACGATGTTCGGATCACCGCCGTTGAAGCGGCCAGCGCCTTCGACCAGGCCCGTCGGCGCCTCGGCGTGCCGATCACCGTCGACCAGGCCCTGCAGTTCGGCCTCCTGGAGCAGGTGATGGACAACCTCGCGGTCGAAGGCATGCTGGTCGCGGCCACCTCGCGCCTCGGTCTGTCGGCCGGCGACGCCCAGGTCATTCAACAGATCCGCGCCCAGTTCCGGGACAGCCTCGGCAGCTTCGACCGGATCGCCTACGAGACCTATCTCGCGGCGAACGGACTCAGCGAAGAGGAGTTCGTCGCCCGCTCCCGCCGCGACCTGGCCCGGGACCAGTTGCTGGCCGCCGTCATCTCCGACGCCGACCGCAGCGCCCCTGCCCCCCTGGTCGATCTCCTGCATCGGTATCGCGAAGAACGCCGGGTAATCGACGCCGTCCGGATCTCGGCGGCCGATATGGCGGCACCCGCGGAACCGTCGACCAGCGACCTCCAGGCCTTCTACGACGAACGCTCTGCGGACTACGAGACACCGCAGTATCGGGGCCTGAGCTGGCTTGAGGTGTCGCCTGCCAGCCTCTCATCAGAGATCGAGATTTCCGAGGATGCGCTGCTCGAGGGCTTCGAGGACCGACGCGACAGTTTGTCGACGCCAGGCACGCGAACCGTCGACCAGATCCTGTTCGACGACGAAGCAACGGCCCGGGAAGCGTCCGGCCGGATCACGTCCGGTGAGGACTTCGTCGCTGTCGCCGCCGACATGACCGGATTGAGCGAAGCCGACCTCGACCTCGGAGAGAACACTCGGGAGTCGCTGCCCGCGGGCACCGCCGACGGTGTCTTCGCCGTGACCGAGGCCGGCGGTGTCACCGAGCCGCTGGAAAGTGACTTCGGCTGGCACTTGTTCCGGATCCGGTCGGCCGTTCAAGGCCGGGCAGCCCAGTTCGATGAGGTCCGGGATCAGCTGCGGCAGGAACTGGCCCTGGAGCAGGCCTTCGACCTGGTCTTCGAGCGCGCCAATGCCATCGAGGACGCTTTGGCCGGGGGTGCCACCCTCGAGGAAACCTCCCAGGACCTGTCCATGGCGCTGAACCAGATCCCGTTCGTCGCCCGCGACGGCAGCCAGAAGGACGGCGGCATCGCCGTGGCGCTGCCGGGTAAGCCGTTCCTGCAGACCGCGTTCGAGACCGAATCCGGCGCGCAAAGCGCGCTCACTGAAAGCCGGGACGGCACGTTCTTCATTCTGCGGGTTGATGGAATAGAGGAACCGCGGCTCCCCGACCTGAACGAGATCCGTGCGACCGTGCTGGCCGACTGGACGGCCGACAAGCGACTTGAGGCCGCCGAGACCCTGGCCGACGAGATCGCGGAGCGCGCGTCGGCGGGTGAGCCGATTGCCGAAGCCGCCGGTGATGCCGGGTTCGGTGTCGAGCGGTTGCCGGCGATCACGCGGCGCGGCCAGGACCTGCCCGGCGACTGGCCAACGGGGCTCGCCGGCGTCGCCTTCGGGCTCGACGTCGGCAAGGCGGAATCCTTGGCAGATGATGCCGGCGCCGTCGTGGTCTCGGTCGTCGACATCGTTGCCGGCGGCGGCGAACAGGCGGCCCCGAAGGACGGCGTGCGCGAGGAAATGGTCGCAGCAACCTCGTCGGATCTGGTCGAGCTGTTGTTGGCCGATCTGCGCGACCGCCACGAAGTCAGCGTCGACCCCGAAGCCGTTCGCCAGCTGTTCACCCTCGACCACGGTATGTGATGGCTGCCCTTCCCGCCTTTGAGGCGTTCCACGACCTGTATGAGGCCGGCACGGCCCAGGTCGTCTGGACAACGTTGGTCGCTGATCTGGAGACCCCGGTCTCCGCGATGCTCAAGCTCGCCGACGGGCGCGCCTACGCGTTCCTGCTTGAATCGGTCGAGGGCGGCGCGGTCCGGGGCCGCTACTCGATCATCGGCCTCAAGCCCGACGTGATCTGGCGGTTTTACAAGGACAAGGCGGAGATCAACCGTCAGGCCCGGGTCGACCCTGACGCGTTCGTCGCGACGGATGAGCCGCCGCTGGCCTCCCTGCGCGCGCTCATCGCCGAAAGCCGTATCGATCTTCCTGACGCCCTCCCGCCAATGGCTTCCGGCCTGTTCGGCTATATGGGCTACGACGCGATCCGGCTGTTTGAGGACATTCCCGACGACAATCCGGATGCGCTGGGAATCCAGGACGGCATCATGATGCGTCCGACGGTGGTCTGCGTATTCGACAACATCGAAGACACCGTTACCCTGATTACGCCGGTTTTCCCGGACGCGGATGTGGCGGCGCAGCCGGCCTACGACGCCGCGCGCGAGCGCTTGGCCGACGTGGTCGCCGATTTCGAACGCTCTCTGCCCTATCGCCGCGAAGGTGGACGGGCGATCGGCGACCTGCCCGAGGCGGTCTCGAATACCGGGCGCGAGCAGTATCACGACATGGTTCGCAAGGCGGTGGACTACATCCACGCCGGCGACGCATTCCAGATCGTGCCCTCGCACCGGCTTTCGGTGCCGTTCAATCTGCCGCCATTCGCGCTCTACCGCTCCCTGCGGCGCCTGAACCCGTCACCGTTCCTGTTTTTCTTCGACTTCGGCGGCTACGCGGTGGTTGGCTCCAGCCCAGAGATTCTGGTGCGCCTGAGGGATGGAGTCGTCACCATCCGCCCGCTCGCGGGAACCCGTCGTCGGGGCGCGACCCAGGACGAGGACGTTGCCCTCGCCGAGGAACTCCTGGGCGATCCCAAGGAACGCGCCGAGCATCTGATGTTGCTCGATCTTGGGCGCAACGATGTCGGCCGGGTCGCCGAGATCGGCAGCGTCGAAGTGAAGGAGCAGTTCACCATCGAGCGCTACAGCCACGTCATGCACATCGCCAGCCATGTCGATGGGCGCCTCGCCGACGACAAGGACGTCATGGAGGCCCTGTTCGCCGGGTTTCCGGCCGGCACGGTGTCCGGCGCGCCCAAGGTGCGGGCCATGGAGATCATCGACGAGCTCGAAGTCTCCCGGCGCGGTGTCTATGCCGGCGCCGTCGGCTATCTGTCGGCCAACTCGATGGACACCTGCATCGCGCTGCGCACGGCTCTGGTGAAGGACGACACGATGTACGTTCAGGCCGGTGGCGGCGTGGTCGCCGACAGCGATCCGGAAGAAGAGTGGCAGGAGACCATGAACAAGGCGCGGGCGCTGCTGCGGGCAGCCGAAGAGGCCGTTCGCTTCGCGGCCAGAAGGTCTTCCTGAAGCAGCTGAGGCCTACTCCGCCGGCTGCGGGACCGGGTTGCGGCGTGCAGACGGCAGGAGCAGGCCCGTCAGAGCCCCAAGACCGGCCAGCATAGCCAACAGCAACAGCAGCGGTCTGAAGTCGCCCGCGACGCCGTAGAGCTCGCCGACCAGCGGCACGCTGATCGCGGATACGCCAAGCGAAACCAGGAACTTCACGCAAAAGGCGGTGCCTCGCCATGCCGGCGGTGAAAACCGGGCAAACAGACTGTTCTCGGCCGGCACGAAGGCGGTGTTCGTCAGCACCATGAACATGGCCACGGGCAACAGCAGCGGCCCGGCGAGCGAGGCCGCGACTGCCAGAAACGGGATCTGAAGCGCCCAGCAGATCACATAGACACGCTTGAGATCGAACCGGTCCGCCAACCACCCACCGACGATCTGCGCGGCGGCGGAAATCAGGTAGACGCCGGAAACCAACAGACCGACCGCCGCGGTGCTGCCGGCAAGATCGGTCAGCCGCTGGTCGAACAGCTTCGGCATGGCGAACGATGTCGATTGATAGATCAGCCCGGACAGCGCGATGGTCACGAGCAGCACCATGGCCCCGCGCATCATATCGCCGCGGCTGGCCTCGGTTGGCGCCGACCGCGCGGTCTCACGGGTGTCGCGGATCAGTCCGAGCCAGATCATAGCCACCAGCGACAATCCCACCAGGACACACAGCGCCCCCGGGACAAAGAACGCCCAGCGCCAGTCCAGCCACGCCGCGAGGGTTCCGGCGACAGCGGCACCTCCGGCGGTCCCGAGGGCGCCGAACACGCCATTGATGCCCAAAGCACGGCCGCGCGTGGCCGGGTCACGGGTCACCCATGCGATGCCGACCGGGTGGTAGATGGCCGCGAACAGACCGATCCCGGCCAGACCGAGCGCCATCGAGGCCGGCCCGGTGGCAAACCCGGTCAGAACACATATGCCGCCGGTGCCGATGAAGAACAGGGCCATCATGCCGGGAACGCTCCAGCGGTCCGCCAGCCAGCCGGCGGGTACCGCCGCTGCGCCGAACAGGATCTGCCCCACCAGCATCAAGGCGATCAGCTCATTGAACGGCCGGTCCCAGTCAACCTCCAGCGACAGCACAACCGTCGGGAACAGCAGCATCAGCAGATGCGAGAACGTGTGTCCGATACAGGAGAAACCGAGCGCCAGCCGCGCCGAAAAGGAAAAGCCCATGGCGCGGTTATCCCACGTCCTGGCTGAGCGCAGCAACACGATGCACGCCTGCCGGTCGCGGCCCCGATTTCTAGACCGGATTCACCGGTCAGATGGATCGCCACAGGCGATTTCATCTGACACGGATCTGCTCTAGATCGGATCATGTTCTGACGGAGACACTCTGGTTTCCGCCAGAACATGTGAATCCGATCTGAATCATAAAGTTAGAACAGATTCACCGGTCAGATGGATCGCCACAGGCGATTTCATCTGACACGGATCTGCTCTAGATCAGTTCATGTTCTGACGGAGACACTCTGGTTTCCGCCAGAACATGTGAATCCGATCTGAATCATAAAGTTAGAGCAGATTCACCGGTCAGATGGATCGCCACAAGCGATTTCATCTGACACGGATCTGCTCTAGAGTTCGGTCATGGTGGAGCGGACAAGACAATCGACGGGGACGCGGGCTCCGACACGGGGCCCAACCGGAGCGCAGCGCGCATGGCTGGCACGCGGTCTCGATCAACCGGGCGGAAAACTGCCGTTGTTTGACCTGTACGGCCAGCGGATCAACCCGCGAACAGTGCGGGCGTGCATGGACAAAGGCTGGGCCGAGCCCTGGTTCGAGAACCCGCTGAAGCCGGATTGGCTGGTCTGCAAACTGACGGCCAGAGGGCGCCGCATCCTCGGCGCGCACGAGCACAGTCCGTAGCTCAGATCGTATGCTAACCCCTGGATTTCCTTGGATTTATGTCTGGACAGGTCCGACGACCCCGTCCATCATCTCCGACGATCGGGGGGGTATGGAATGACACTTGAGGACTACCTGACGGTCGTCGCATCGAGCAAAGCGTCGGACTGGCGGGCGACGCTCTTGCCGACGTTCATGTTTCGGGTTGTCCCGGCCCGCAGCGGCAGCGGTCAGGGTGACTTCGAGCTGCAGGAACATACCACCACCCTCACCTTCACCCGCGATGTCCGGTTCGGCATGGCCTGGGGCCTGGTCGGCGACAGGAACTACAGCGAAGACTGCATCCAGAAACTGCCGAACAAGCGCGCCCAGGGTGTGCTGCTCGACTTCCTGTACAGCGGAGCTGTCGTGTATCGCGACATGCTGGTCGCCGTTGACGGTTGGCGCTGCATCCTGCCTCAGCCGGTCAATGAGGCCGGCCCTCCGTTCCGGGTACCGAAACGCCGACTGATGATTGCCAGACTCGTGCATCAGCTCGTCGGACCGGAAACCAATTTCGACGCCTATTTCAAACGCGTCGGCATGGAAGAACTCGACCAACCCTGGCCGTGAGGCTCGTGAACCATGGATCTCCGGCCGACCGGCCCGATGCGGATGTTCAGTCCTTGTAGTCAGGCTCGTCGCGATCCAGGAGGCGCTTCAGCGCGGCGAAATGCGGGTGCGCCTGCAACCGCTCGCTGTTGGCGGCCATCTGATCCGCCGTCATCCGCGCCACGTCCTGCGGCACCCGCCGCATCGGTCGCCCGGTTGACATGGCGATGACCTGCGCCTGCGCCGCTCGTTCCAGGTAGTAGAGGTCGTCAAAGGCCTCGGCCACGTTCCGGCCCGTTACCACCACACCGTGGTTGGCCAGGAAGGCAACCCGCTTGCCCTGCTGAAGGGCGGCAGCGATCCGCTCGCCCTCGGAATCGTCCAGCGCCAGGCCGTTGTAGAGATCGTCATAGGCGATCTGGTCGTAGAACTTCAGGGACGTCTGCAGCACCGGCTCGATCCGTCCGTCCTCGAGCATGGTGATCGCCGTCGCATACGGCATGTGGGTGTGCAGAACGACCTTGGCGTCGGGCACTAGGCGATGAATGTGATAGTGGATGAAGAAAGCCGTCGGTTCCGGCGGTTCCTTACCGTCAACCGCTTGGCCGTCCTTGTCGACTTCGACCAGGTCGCTCGCCCGGACTTCGGCCCAGTGATACCCGTGCGGGTTGATTAGGAACCGATCGTCAGCGCCGGGGATCACGGCTGAGAAATGGTTGCAGATCCCCTCGTGCAGACCGAGCCGTACAGACCATCGCAAGGCCGCCGCCAGATCGGTCCGCGTCGCGGCGCGGGCATCGTCCGGACTGAATTCGGTCACGGCGGCAACGGACATCACATCCTCCCAGCGAGATGGTGATCATCGATTGGATGGTCTGAATGGTCGGAGCGGCGGGATTCGAACCCACGACCCCCACACCCCCAGTGTGGTGCGCTACCAGGCTGCGCTACGCTCCGACGCGGCGGACTATAGGCGATCGATGGAGCGCTCACAACATGGGCGCCAAGCCTTCAGGTCGAATTCCGGTCCAGCTGAAATCGGAGCCGGCGGAACTAGCTCCGGCCTTCGCTCAAGGTGCGCTTGAGGGCCTCCAATTCGGAGAGAACCGACCGTAGGGCATCGCGGTCCACAGCCGCCTCCCCCGCGTCCACCTGCTGCTCGCTCTCGGAGGATCCGTTGTGGCCGCCCTTGACCGGGTTGGTGGCCTGTGCCGCCCGGGCAGTTTCGCCCGCCGTCGGCATCCGCACCGCACCTTCGCGCAGCAGCTTCTGAACCCCTTTGATCGTGTAACCCTCGCGGTACAGGAGCTCGCGAATGCGCTGCAGCAGCGCGACATCCTCGGGCCGGTAGTACCGGCGCCCACCTCCGCGTTTCAGCGGACGGACCTGATTGAACTTGGTTTCCCAGAACCGAAGAACGTGGGGAGGGACGTCCAGATCGTCCGACACTTCGCTGATCGTGCGGAACGCAGCCGCCGATTTTACGCTGCGGCGGTTCGGAGGTGGAGCAGAAGTGTGAGGTTCAACCATAGATCAGCCCGACCGCAAATCAGCCGGAGGTCGACTGGTTGATCCGATTCTTCAGGACATGGGACGGACGAAACACCAGAACCCGGCGTGGCAGGATCGGAACTTCCTCACCTGTCTTTGGGTTCCTGCCAATCCTCTCCCCCTTCTGGCGAACCGAGAAGCTCCCGAACGACGAGATCTTCACCATCTCGCTACCGACCAGTGCATCGATCATCTCATCGAGGACCGATTCAACCAATTCCGCCGATTCGTTGCGGGAGAGACCGACTTCCTTGTAGACCGCTTCGCTGAGATGCGCCCGGGTGATCGTTTCGTCGGCCATGGGGACCCCCTCCATTGAGACGGAAGGGTAACCTGAACGCTTCCAACGGTCAATTAACTCGGGGATTTCAGGCGATTGGCGCCGCTTCCTCGTGTACTGCCTCTGCCACGGCACGCGACGACTGGGCCGGTACACCATAGCGAACCAGGCCGGCTCCCCAGGCCAGACCGCCGCCGATGGCCTCCAGCAGCAGCAGATCCCCGGCCTTGATCCGCCCATCCCGGACCGCCTCGTCCAAGGCCAGCGGCACCGACGCCGCGGAGGTATTGGCGTGCCGGTCGATCGACACGACCACCCGATCGGCGGGCAGATCGAGCCGGTTGGCCATGGAGTCGATGATGCGCCGGTTCGCCTGATGGGGGATCAACCAATCGAGGTCCTTCGCCGACAGGCCGTTGGCCTCCAGCGACTCGTCGATGACATTGGCAAGCTTGGTGACCGCGTGACGGTAGACCTCCTTGCCGTTCATGCGCACGTGACCGACCGTCCGGGTCGATGACGGCCCGCCATCCACGTAGAGGATGTCCCGCTGGCGACCGTCGGTGTGCAGATGGGTCGACATGACTCCCCAGCCACCCGAGGAATCCGCATCGACCGCCCGCAGCAGAACCGCTCCCGCGCCGTCACCGAACAGCACGCAGGTTGAGCGGTCATTCCAGTCCAAGATCCGCGAGAACGTCTCGGCACCGATCACAAGGGCGGTGCGTGCCTGTCCAAGCCGCAGGAAATTGTCGGCGACGGCGAGCGCGTAGATGAAACCGGCGCACACCGCCTGCACGTCGAAAGCACATCCGTTGTGGGCGCCGAGCGCCGACTGGATCTTCGTCGCCGTGGCCGGGAACGTGTCGTCCGGCGTGGTTGTCGCGACCACGATCATATCGATGTCCTCGCCTTCCAGACCAGCGGTCTCGAGCGCGCGGCGCGCGGCCTTGATCCCAAGGTCGGAGGTGAGTTCACCGTCAGCGGCGACATGTCGTTGTCGGATCCCGGTCCTCTGCTGGATCCATTCGTCGGACGTGTCGACCATCTTGGCCAACTCGCTGTTGCTCAGAAGCCGTTCCGGAAGATAGCCACCCGTCGCGATCATCAGGGATCGTTTGGTCATGCCGTCGCCACCGCCTTCGGTTGGTGTTGCGGGCGATCAGTCCCCCCGCCCGTCAGTTCTTCTTTGACCTTCTCGAGGAAGCCATGCCGTTTCATATCCGCCGCGACGCCGATCGCGTTGGCGAAACCGAGCGCGTCGGTTCCACCATGGCTTTTCACAGCGATGCCGTTCAGGCCGAGGAACATAGCTCCATTGTAACGGCGCGGATCCATGCGCTGGCGCAGTTGGCCGATCGCAGCGCGCGCCAGCAGGTAGCCCAGTCTCGACATCCACGAGTTCCGGAACGCGTCGCGCAGAAACTGGCCGATCAGACGAGAGGTTCCCTCCGCGGTCTTCAGCGCGATGTTCCCGGAGAATCCGTCGGCCACGACCACGTCCACCGTCCCGGCCGGAATGTCGTCCCCCTCAACGAACCCATGGAAGTCGAAGGGCATGTCACCCATGTCCCGCAACGCCGCGGCGGCGTCCCGAATCGCCTCGTGACCCTTCTGCTCCTCGCTGCCGACGTTCAACAGCCCGACCAGCGGTCGCTCCAGGCCCAGGACCGTTCGCGCGAAAACCTGGCCCATGATCGCGAACTGGACGAGGTTGGTGCTGTCACAGTCGATATTGGCGCCCAGGTCGAGCATGGCGCTCTCGCCGCGCCGGGTCGGAAAGAACCCGGCAATCGCCGGCCGGTCAATTCCCGGTATCGCCCGGAGCACGAACTTCGCCATGGCCATCAGCGCACCGGTATTGCCGGCTGAAACGACACAGTCCGCGCTGCCGTCGCCAACCAGATTGATGGCCAACCGCATGCTGGAACCGCGCCCTTGGCGGAGCGCCACCGAGGGTTTGTCGGCCGCGCTCACCATCTTGGCGGTATGAACGATCTGGGGGTCGCGCGCCTTCAGCCGCTTCGTCTTGCGCAAAAGCGGGCGAATCCGCTCCTCGTCGCCGACCAGAATAAAGGTAAGATCGGGATCGCGTTCCAAGGCGATATCCGCGCCTCGGATCACCATCTCCGGCGCCTTGTCGCCCCCCATCGCATCAAGCGCGATCGTCAGCCCCTTCGACACCCGTCGCCCTCTTCGTCGCCTCGCCAAACGGTTCAATGCGCCGCACAGTTGGGCACGCCTCCGAGCGTGCGGACTCTACAGTTCCGCGCCTCAGGCGTCGATCTTCAACACCGCATCGGCAGAAGATCAGCGGCAAGGGCGCGCTTTTTACGCCAGAACCAGCACTCCCGACAACAACGTTACCGTTTCTTGACACCCCTGTCTTTCAGGAGCGCAAGCTTCGCGAACGGAGAATCCTGGACATCGCTGTCCTCGGGCGTTCCCTGGGCGGCGGAAAGCCCCGGCTTGCGGGGATACGGGTCCAACGACACAGCCAGTGTCTGGGCCAGGACTTCATGCACATCCAGAATCCCGTCCAGCAGCGGCTCCGGCTCTTCGGAGGTCGGATCGACATCGACATCGATGTCGTCATGTTCGGAGTCGGGCCGGTCGTCGAAGACTTCCGTGAACGCAACCTCGACCGTGCCCTCTATCGGCTCCAGCGACACCACGCACTCCTGGACGACCCGGGCTGTCAGGGTTCCCTTGAACTCGATCCAACCGGTGTCCCGACGGCGACGGACCGCCCCTTCGGCCCGGAAGACCTCAACCGCGGGCATCCCGAGGCGTTGTGCGAGCGCGCCGCGCGTCTCGGCATCAGCATCGACCAGGACCGGCAGCGCCTGCAAGCCGATGCGGTCGACCGGAATCGCGGAGGGGATCGGCGCCGAGCCTCTTGGATTCTCCCGATCCGGCGCCATTACGAAACCGAGTCCAGCGCTGGAAACCGGACATTCCCGCCGACCAGATCCGCGACCGGCTGCGCGGAAACCTCCGCCGCAGCGGCGCGGCAGTAGCGCGCGAGACGACCGGCCCCGGCCGGATCGGCGGACCCGGCGAAAACGTTGCGCGCCAACGCCGTCTCCAGGGCCCCGTCCTCCGGCGCGGCCAAGGCCTCCTCATAGGCTTGAGTGCGGCCGTAGAACGCCCGGACCATGTCCTTGACCTTCTTGCCGACACTCCTGTCGCCGACCCCGATGGCGCGCAGCGACCGGTCCATGTCGTGAAAGAAGGTGTCGAACACCGCCTGCGCCATGTCGACCGCCGACTGTCCCGCATCGGTCGTCGACAACCGCCGGACCACCAGATGCAGATGCAGGACAACGAGATCGAAGCGCCCTTCCAGGTCGTCCTTGACGCCGAGTTCCAGGTAGAAGGCCGGGCTCCGCGCCTGCTCGACGATCCGGTCATAGAGCCGGGCGGCTGCCTGCTGCTTTTCATCGGCCTTGAAAATCCGTCCGAAAACCATTTCTCTCCAATGTGTCCGTCCGTTGATGACGATGGGATCGCGACGACGGACACGCCACCGACCCAGGATACCCAATGACGATGCCTTTCCGATCGCTTGCTGTGCGCGTTGGCTTCGCGGCGATCAGCCTGCTCTTCGTCGCATGCGCTCCGCAGGTCGCGACCCACGGGAATCTGGTCGATGTCGACGACCTGGCCAGGATCGAGCCAGGGCGCACCAACCAGTCGACGGTCCTTTCGCTGCTCGGTTCTCCCTCCAGCCAGGCCAATTTCGGTGAGGCGACCTGGTACTACATCGGCCAGCGCACCAAGCGTCAGGCGTTCTACCGCCCCGAGAACATCGAAAGAAAGGTCATCTTCATTGACTTCGAACCGACCGGCACCGTCAAGTCGATCGGCCAGCTCGACCTTGAAGATGGGCGAAAGATCGTATTTGTCGACCGCGAGACTCCGACGGCGGGACAGCGGATCACCCTGCTCAAGCAGCTGGTCGGCAACATCGGACGCTTCAATCCCGAAGAGGAATAGCCGCTACGGATCGGTCCAAGAAAGAAGGCCCCGCCGTCGCCGGCGGGGCCTTCAGTCATTTCGACGTCCAGCCGATCAGCCGGCGAGCGCCGCCAACAGCAGGATCGCCACGATGTTAATGATCTTGATCATCGGGTTGATCGCCGGGCCCGCGGTGTCCTTGTAAGGATCACCCACGGTATCGCCGGTCACCGCGGCCTTGTGGGCTTCCGAGCCCTTGCCGCCGTGGTTGCCGTCCTCGATGTACTTCTTGGCGTTGTCCCACGCACCGCCACCGGCGGTCATCGAGATCGCCACGAAGATCCCCGTGACGATGGTCCCGAGCAGCATGGCGCCGACCGCCGTGAACGCCGCGGCCTGATCGTCAATGAGCAGGATCGCGAAGTACACGACCGGTGGTGCGAGCACCGGCAGCATCGACGGCACGATCATCTCCTTGATCGCGGCCTTGGTCAGCATGTCGACGCAACGACCGTATTCCGGCTTCGACGTGCCCTCCATGATCCCGGTGTTCTCACGGAACTGGCGGCGGACTTCCTCGACGACGGCACCGCCGGCGCGACCGACCGACTGCATGCCGAGCGCACCGAACAGGTACGGCAGCATGCCGCCGATGAACAGGCCTACGACCACGTACGGATCCTGGAGGCGGAACTCGACCGTCAGATCCGGGAAGTAGTGCCGCAGATCCTCGGTATAGGCCGCGAACAGGACCAGGGCGGCAAGGCCGGCGGAGCCGATCGCATAGCCTTTCGTCACCGCCTTGGTCGTGTTGCCGACCGCGTCAAGCGCATCCGTGACGTTGCGGACATCCTCGGACAGTTCCGCCATCTCGGCGATGCCGCCCGCGTTGTCCGTCACCGGACCGTACGCGTCGAGCGCGACGACCATGCCCGCCAGGGCCAGCATGGTGGTGGCTGCGACGCCGATCCCGAACACACCGGCCGACAGGTAGGCGATGATGATCCCGCCCGCGATGATGATCGCCGGCAGAGCGCAGGCCTCCATCGACACGGCGAGCCCCTGGATCACGTTGGTACCGTGCCCGGTCTCGGACGACTTGGCGACGGAACGCACCGGCCGGTATTCGGTCGACGTGTAGTACTCGGTCACCCAGACGATCAGACCGGTCACGACCAGACCCACCAGGGCACAGTAGAACAGCAGTCGCCCGCTGACCTCGCGGCCGCCCATGTCGATCGGATCGCTGACGCCGAACATCGAGAACGTGACCACGGCGATCAGAACCGCCGACAGCACCGCCGAGACGATGAAGCCCTTGTAGAGCGCGGCCATGATCTTCTGGCTGGCGCCGAGCTTCACGAAGAAGGTCCCGACGATCGAGGCGATGATGCAAACCGCACCGATGACCAGCGGATAGGCCATCAACTGCGCGACGTCGGCACCGCCGAAGAAGATCGCCGCGAGCAGCATGGTGGCGACCACGGTCACGGCATAGGTCTCGAACAGGTCGGCTGCCATACCGGCACAATCACCGACGTTGTCGCCGACATTGTCGGCGATCACCGCCGGGTTCCGGGGGTCATCCTCAGGAATCCCGGCCTCGACCTTGCCGACGAGGTCGGCACCGACATCCGCGCCCTTGGTGAAGATGCCGCCGCCGAGACGCGCGAAGATCGAGATCAGCGACGCGCCGAAACTGAGGGCCACCAGGGCTTCCAGGATATGGCGCAGGCCGGCCGGATCACCGGCGTCATACACCGCCAGAAGGATCAGGTAGTAGCCCGTCACCCCGAGCAGGCCGAGCCCGACCACCAGCATGCCGGTGACCGCACCCGACTTGAAAGCGACATCAAGCGCGCTGACCATGCTGGATGTGGCTGCCTGGGTCGTACGGACGTTGGCCCGCACCGAGACGTTCATGCCGATATAGCCGGCCACGCCCGAGAGAACCGCGCCGATCACGAAACCGACCGCAACGGTGAAGCCCAACGTGACCAGAAGGATCACGGTGACGACCGCACCGACGATGCCGATGGTCGTGTACTGACGGTTCAGGTAGGCACTGGCGCCTTCCTGGATAGCGCCCGCGATCTCCTGCATCCGCTCGGTCCCGGCGCTCGCCGCCAGGATAGAACGACTCGCCCACAAACCATAAGCCAGCGCCGCGAGGCCGCAGATGATCGCGAACAGAAGCAATGGATCCATGTTTGGAAACCCTTCCATCCGGTTAGTAAGCTACGGCGGTCACGGCAAGCCGTCGACCGCGGATAGCTCTTGGGAACTACATCGGCAGCGGGTGCACAGGTCCCAGTCCCCCCGCCACAAAGCGCGCGGAACATAGCAAATTTCCGCACCGGTTCAAGCGTCGGCGCGGCTCAGGCGGGCGCGGCGAGTCGACGGCTGCGATACCACAGAAGTGCGAGGCCGACGGCGATCGCCAACGGCAGGATCCCGAGGTTGACGGCTTGCCAGCCAAGATTGTGATTCACCGCGCCGGAAGCGAACGCGGCGAGCGTCGACATCGAGAACACCAGGAAGTCGCCCAGCCCCTGGACCTTGGCCCGTTCTTCCGGACGATAGGCCTGGGTCAGCAGCGTAGTACCGCCGATAAACAGGAAGTTCCAGCCGATCCCCAAAAGAACCAGGGCAGAAAAGAACTGCAGCATCTCGATGCCGCTCAGGTTGATGGCGACGGTCGCCAGATAAGCGAGCACACCGGCGAGCATCACCTGAACGACACCGAATCGTTGAATCAGCGAGCCGGTGAAGAACGAGGGAGCGAACATGCCGACCGCGTGCCACTGCACCACGAATGCGGCGTCCTGAAAGGCGAATCCGCAGTCCACCATCGCCAAAGGCGTCGCCGTCATGATGAAGGTCATGCTGCCGTAGCCGATCATGGCGCCGAACACCGCGACCAGAAACACCGGTTGCCGTACGATCTCCGCCAGCGGGCGACCGCTGCTCTGACGTTCTTCGGCGCTCGGTTTCGGGATTTCGACAAAAGCCAGGAATAGCAGGCTCAGGGCCTGGACGCAGGCAATGACGAGGAAGCTTCCGGCGAACAGCACCGGAGCGAACAGGTCGAATGACCATTTCGCGAGCTCCGGGCCGACCAGTGCCGCCACCACCCCGCCTGCCAGCACCAGGGAGATCGCCCGTGGCCGGAACGAATCCGAGGCCGTGTCGGCTGCCGCATACCGGTACAGCAGCGCGAAGCCCTGGAACACGCCGATCAGCATGGAGGCCAGGCAGAACAGCGGGAAATCCTGCTCAAAGATGGCGTACAGCCCGATCGTGGCGCCCGCCACGCCGATCATCACTCCGGTGACGAAGCCAAGCCGACGACCGACATACCGCATGTACAGGGACGCCGGCATGGTCGCGAGCATGGTCGCCGTAAACTGCAGCGCCAGCGGCAGCGTTGCATAGGCCTGATCCGGCGTAAGCTCCTTACCGACCAGGGCTGTGACCGTCATGTTCATGGTCATCCCGGTCATCGCCAGGGCCTGGCAAATCGCGAGCAGGATGACGTTTTTGACCGTGGGATCCCGCACGGGCATGACGGATCTCCGAAAGGATGCGAGGCGATCAGCCGAGCGGGCGCTCGAACAGATTTTGGAACAGGATATCGACCACGTACCCGTTCCCTATCGTCTCGTCCAGTTTTGCAAGCAGCCGTTCCTTCAGGAACTGCCGGTCGGCGATGCCGGGTTCGATGTCGAGTGACGCGAGCGCATGCACATGGGTCAGGATGGCGTCGATGATCCGGGGCATCTGCGCGGTCACGTAGGCCTGGCTGTCACCAACCTCGACTTCCAGCAGCATGTGGATGACCAGGAACCGGTCGATATCGCCATCCTCGAAGATCGGAATGGTCAGCGGCTCCATATCGATCAACGCCGTGTTCTCCGGCGGCGGGGGTTCCGTCGGTTCGGCCGGTTCCTCCACGGTCACGCCCAGCAGATTGCGGATTGGTGCCGGCACCAGGTCCGGCGCGAACGTGATGGCCCCGAAAAGGCCACCGCCCAGCAGGACGAGAACAACAACGATGATGATGACGAGCTTCACGGTTTCTGTTTTCCCGGACTGGGCGGCCCTCGGCAAGACCTTATCCGGGCGCCAGTGCCCCTGGAATGCCCGGCGCCCGAAGCTGCAAGACGGTCAGAAGTGCTGCCAACCTCCGCTCAACCCATCGAGCGGCAGTCCGTTGCGATCGACGACAGCCACCCCGCTACCCGCCTCGACGCGGCCGATCCGATGGGCCGGCACGGCCGCCGCATCGCAGGCTTCGCCGATGCGCTCCGCGTCCTCGGGCGCCGCGGTGAACAGCAGTTCATAGTCATCTCCGCCTTCCAGAACCTGGAGAAACAGGTCGGGATCTGTGCCGACGGCGTCGCGAGCCGACGGCGAAAGGGGTATCCGCGGAGCCTCGATGATCAGTCGGACTCCGGACGCGTGGGCGATATGGCCCGCGTCCTGGACAAGACCGTCGGAGACATCCAAGCCGGCCGACGCCAGCCCGATCAGTCTCTCGCCAAGACCGGTCCTCGGTCGGGGAACGCGGTAGCGGTCGATCAGATGGTCATCGGTATCGGTGATTCGACCGCTCAGGGCCTGCAGACCGAGGGCCGCGTCTCCGATCGTCCCGCTCACCCAGACGTCGTCGCCGGGTTGCGCCCCGGATCGACGGATCAGCCGATCGGCCGGCGCGCTGCCGAACGCGGTGACCGAGATCGTAATGGGCCCGGGGGTCGCCACGCTGTCGCCGCCGAACAGCACCACCCCGAATTCATGCTGATCGTCAGCCAGCCCCGACGCGAAACCATCGAGCCACAGCTCCGGATCTCTCAAGCCCTTCGGCAGCGCGAGCGCGAGGGTGTACCCGGTCGGCCGTGCGCCCATCGCCGCCAGGTCCGACAGATTGACCCGAAGCGCCTTGCGCGCGACCAGCCCCGGGGGGTCATCCGGCAGGAAATGGACACCACCGACAAGCGCGTCCGTTGTCACGATCCATCGGGATCCGGCCGGAGGTTCGGGCAACATCGCCGCATCGTCGGTCAGTGCGAAACTTCCAGCATCTCCTTCACTCAACGGAGCGAAGAACCGTTCGATCCTGTCGAATTCGCCAAGCGGTCGGTCCGTTTCGGTCATCTCGAACCCGTGCCCTGCGCCGCTCGCCGCGGCTATCCGCCGACCTCGTCTTCGCGCAGCAGATGCGCCAGGCGATCCAGCACCCCATTCACCAGCGCCGGCTCCCGACCCGAAAAGAAATCGTGCGCCAGTTCGACATACTCGGTGATCACCACCTTCGCCGGAACATCGCCCAGAGCAACCAGCTCATAGGCGCCAAGACGCAGGATCGCCCGCAGCAGCACCTCGAGACGCGGAACCGTGAACTCGGGCTCGAGTGCCGTCGTCAACATGGGGTCGATCGTCGGCAACTCACCCGACGCGCCGAGCACCAGCTGCTCGAAGAACCGGGCATCGGCCGGCCCGGCCTCGCCGTCTTCAATCAGCCCCTTGAACCCACTCGAGACAAAGGCGGGCACCACTTCGTGCGGTGACGCACTGGCGATCTCGATCTCGTACAGCGCCTGAGCTGCTGCCAGACGGGCGACCGTCCGGGTCGAGGATCCCGGCCGGGCTTTGGCCTTTCGGGCGTTGGCGGTCATGCGACGCTGAACTTGTGCTTGAGAGCGATCATATCGAGACAGGCTTGTGCGGCATCACGGCCCTTGTTCTTGCCGTCCTCGACCGACGCTCTGGCCCAGGCCTGCTCCGCGGTCTCCACCGTAAGGATCCCGTACCCGATCGCCAGGCCGTCCCGTGTCGCCAGGTCCTGAAGCCCGCGGGCACTCTCGGAGCAGACGTAGTCGTAGTGTGTGGTCTCGCCGCGGATGACACATCCGAGGGCGACAAATCCGTCGTAGCCGACTCCGCCGCTGGTCGCCCCGTGACGGGCAAACCCGATGGCCGCCGGAATCTCAAAGGCGCCCGGCACCGCGATCCGATCGTAGGCGACGTTCTCGTCGTCCAGCAGGCTTGTCGCGCCTCGGGCCAATTCGTCGGCAATGTCCTCGTAGAACCGTCCCTCGACGATCAGCACGCGGGTCATGACCCTCCCTCGCTTTCACCGGAAACCGGTATCGGTCGCTGCCCCACAACGGTCAGACCATAACCTTCTAAGCCGATGATCGTCCTCCTGGTGTTGGACAACAGCACCATGTCGCTCACCCCGAGATCGAGCAGGATCTGCGCACCAACCCCGTAATCCCTCAATTCGCCCTGGGCCGGTCGCCCATCCGCCGCGGCCCGCAGAACCTCCTTGATCCGATCGGACAGGGCGGTCGGACTGGGTTCCCGGATCAAGACGACAACGCCCCGACCGGCCTCACCGATCGCGGTCATCGCCGCGGCGAGTTCGCCGCCGGCCCTGACCGACTGATCACCGAGTACGTCCTCGAGGACATTGAGAGCATGCATCCGGACCAGCACGGGCTCGCGGCTGGTGATGTCGCCCTTCACCAGGACGACGTGTTCGGCATAGGTGATCTTGTTGGTATAGACCAACATCCGCCATTCACCGCCGAACCGGCTCTTCAGCGTCGTTTCCACGGCCCGATCGACCACGCTCTCGGTATGGCGGCGATGGCCGATCAGATCCGCGATGGTGGCGATCTTCAGATTGTGGAACTGGGCGAAGCGCACCAGATCGGGCAGGCGCGCCATGGTGCCGTCGTCGTTCATGATCTCGCAGATCACGCCGGACGGATTGAGACCTGCCATACGCGCGATATCCACCACCGCTTCGGTGTGCCCGGCCCTGACCAAGGTGCCGCCGTCCCGAGCGACCAACGGGAACACGTGCCCAGGCGTGACGATGTCCTCGCGCCCGCGCTGCGGATCGATCGCGACCTGAACCGTATGGGCGCGATCATGGGCCGAGATCCCTGTGGTGACCCCTTCCCGGGCTTCGATCGAAACCGTGAACGCGGTCTCGTGACGGGTCTCGTTGCGCGCCGACATCAGAGGCAGGCCGAGCTTCTCGATCCGGTCCCGTGTCATCGCCAGACAGATCAGGCCCCGCGCGTGCTTGGCCATGAAGTTGATGACCTCAGGTGTTGCCATCTGGCCGACGACGCAGAGATCGCCCTCGTTCTCCCGACCCTCGTCGTCGACCAGGATGAACATCCGGCCGGAGCGCGCCTCCTCCACGACCTCTTCGATCGAGGACAGCGCGCCCTTGTAGACGTCGGAGAGACTGTCAGCCTGTTCGGTTGTCATCGGGGGTGCGTATCCCTGGTCCACGCCGAAACCGGCACGGTTCCGGTCTGCGCGAACCGCGCAACGTACCGTGCCAACAGATCGACTTCCATATTCAATTCGTCGCCGGGCCGACGGTCTCGGAAGGTGGTCTGATCCCAAGTATGCGGGATCAGATTGAGGCCGAACTGTCTGTCATCGACCGAATTCACGGTCAGCGACACGCCGTCCAGGGCGACCGATCCCTTGGTCGCGACGAATCCTTCCAGACCGGTCGGCGCCTCGACCACCAAACGATGGCTGTCGCCTTCGCGCTCGACGGACACGATCCGCGCCAGCCCGTCGATATGGCCGGTCACCAGATGCCCGCCGAGTTCGGCGCCGAAGGTCAGGGACCGTTCCAGGTTAACGAGGGTGCCCTCCCGCCAGTCGCCGAGATTGGTCTTCGAAAGGGTCTCCGCCGAAACGTCGACGGTGAAGCTGTCAGCGGACTTCTCCACAACCGTCAAACAGGCTCCCGAACACGCGATCGAAGCGCCGATGGCGACATCCGCCATGTCGAATGCGGTTGCGATCACAAAGCGCGTGTCGCCGCGCCGTTCGACCGCACGAACCCGGCCGATATCGGTAATGATGCCTGTGAACATGCCGCGCAACCTAGTCCAACCGCGGCCAATGTCGAGACCCATTCGGGCACCCACCGGTGCCACCTCACGGCAGTCCCGGTCAGCGGTGATCAGGCTGGAGCGGACACCGTACCGCGGACCAGTGTCTCGACGATGTCGACACCGACACGCTCGAGCGAGCGGCGTTCGAACCGTGGTCCGTTGACCAGGTCGGCAAGTCCCAGCGGATCAATGGCCGGCCGCCCATCCGCCCCGATGACCATCGCGGCGCGAAACCAGACCACCTCATCGACCAGGTCGGCGGCCAGCAGGCTTGCCGCGACCGCGGCGCCGCCCTCGACCAGCACCGAACCGATCCCACGTGCCGCCAGCGCCTCAAGTGCCGCCGCGGCGTTCGGCCTTCCCTCCGCATCCGCGGCGACGGTCAGGACCTCCGCACCAGCATCCTGCAGCGCCGCGGGCAGCGCTGTGCTGCCCTCGGCGACGACGATCCAGGTCGCGATCTCGCGTGCCGTGCGGACAAGCGCACAGGACGGGTCGACCCCGCCGAGGCCACCAAGCACGACGCGGACCGGCGACTGCGCTTCAAGGCCGGCGAGCCGGCAGGTCAGGGAAGGATCGTCCTGGCGAACGGTCGCCGCGCCAACCAGGATGGCGTCGCTGCGGGCCCTCAGGAGATGTCCCCTGGCCCGCGCCTCCGGGCCTGTGACCCACCGGCTTGTGCCATCGGCGAGCGCGATCCGGCCGTCCAGACTGGTCGCCAGCTTCAGGGTGACTCGAGGACGGTCCCGGCGTTGGCGGCTCAGGTATCCGGCCAGCACCTCCGCCGCCCGGTCAGCGAGCACGCCGGTGGTGACGGTGACGCCGGCTTGGCGCAGTTTGGCGATGCCCGCCCCTCGGACCCTCGGGTCGGGGTCTTCCATGGCCACCACCACTCGCGCCAGGCCGGCCTCAACCAGGGCCTCCGCGCAAGGCGGAGTGCGCCCCCAATGGGAACACGGCTCGAGCGAGACATAGGCAACGCCCCCCGTCGCCGCCTCCCCGGCAACGGCCAACGCCGCCGCTTCGGCATGGGGACGGCCGCCATCCGCCGTTCTCGCCCGCGCCACCGCCCGGCCATCACGCACGATCACACACCCGACCGACGGATTGTCGCCCGTTCTGCCGACACCCCGGAGGGCAAGGCGGAGGGCGACGGCCATCCACGATCGGTCGTCGCTATCGCCGGCGGCGCCGGTGTCTACATCTGGCATCCCCGTCCCGAACGGTCAGTCGTCAACGAACTCGCCGCCGGTCTGAATGTTCTCGACGAAGTTCTCGAAGTCCTTGGCTTCGCGGAAGTTCTTGTAGACCGAGGCAAACCGGACGTAGGCAACCTGGTCGACGTTCGCCAGCGCGTCCATGACCATTTCCCCAATCACATCCGAGGGGATCTCGCTTTCCCCCATGCTCTCAAGGCGGCGCACGATCCCGGTGACCAGCCGCTCGATCCGCTCGGGATCGATCGGCCGCTTGCGCAAGGCAATCTGGATCGACCGGGCAAGCTTGTCTCGATCGAACGGTACCCGCTTGCCGGTCTTCTTCACCACCGTCAGCTCGCGCAGCTGGACCCGCTCAAAGGTCGTGAAGCGGGCCCCGCAGGCTGGACAGAACCGTCGACGCCGGATGGCGGTGTTGTCCTCGGTCGGGCGCGAGTCCTTGACCTGAGTATCGTCGTTTCCGCAAAACGGACAGCGCATCGCTGTTCCCCCTCGAAGGCCTGATCAGACCGCTGCCGAATAGACTGGAAAACGGGCGCACAGATCTTCGACCCGAGACCGCACGGCCTGTTCGATCTGTTCGTTCCCGCTCGGATTGGCAGCGAGGCCGTCGAGAACATCACCGATCAGAGTCCCGACCAGGCGGAACTCGCCAACGCCGAAGCCCCGCGTCGTGCCGGCCGGAGAGCCGAGCCGAACCCCCGACGTCACGGTCGGCTTTTCCGGATCGAACGGCACGCCGTTCTTGTTGCAGGTGATGCCTGCACGTTCCAGCGCCGCCTCGGCGTCTCGCCCGGTCAGGCCCTTCGGTCGAAGATCGACCAGGATCAGATGGCTGTCCGTGCCCCCGGAGACGATATCCAGCCCCCGCTCCTTCAGCACTTCGCCCATCGCCCGGGCGTTGTCCACGACGGCCTGGGCGTAGATCCGGAAGTCCGGGCGCAGGGCCTCTCCGAAAGCGACCGCCTTAGCGGCGATGACATGCATCAGCGGGCCGCCCTGCAGGCCAGGAAAGACCGCGGAATTGATCTTCTTTCCGAGATCGGCGTCGCGCGAGAGGATCATCCCGCCCCGCGGGCCCCGCAGCGTTTTGTGGGTCGTGGTCGTGACGACATCGGCATGGGGCAGCGGGCTCGGATACGAACCGCCCGCCACCAAGCCGGCAAAATGGGCCATGTCGACCAGCAGCCGGGCCCCGACACTGTCCGCGATCTCCCTGAAACGGGGGAAGTCGATCTCCCGGGGATAGGCAGATCCGCCGGCAATGATCAGCGCCGGTTTGTGGGTCTGCGCCAGCTCGGCGACTTCGTCGTAGTCGATCAGGCCGGTGTCCCGCCGTACGCCATAGGCGACTGCGTTGAACCATTTACCTGACAGGTTGGGGGCCGCCCCGTGGGTCAGATGCCCGCCGGCATCCAGGGACATGCCGAGGACCGCGTCGCCGGGTTTCAGCAGCGCCAGGAACACCGCCTGGTTGGCCTGGGCGCCGGAATGCGGCTGAACATTGGCGAACGGGCAGTCGTACAGCCGTCGTGCCCGCTCGATGGCGAGCTGCTCGGCGACATCGACGAACTCGCAACCGCCATAGTACCGCCGGCCTGGATATCCTTCCGCGTACTTGTTGGTCAGCACGGACCCCTGCGCTTCCAGAACCGCGCGCGAAACGATGTTCTCGGAGGCAATCAGCTCAATCTGGGTCTGCTGGCGGTCAAGTTCCTTTTCGACAGCCCCGAACAGCTCGGGATCGACATCGGCGAGGCGGTCGCCGAAGAACGCATCGGCGTCGGTGTGGGTGTCGTGAGCGAGGGCCATTTCAACCAGGGTCTCCTTGTGCCCTACTTGGACAGGGTCAGATCGGGGGGGGGCCGACAGTTTGCCGACCCGTGGCGTGTGACGGTCACCGGCGAACTCGGTGCCGAGGAAAATGTCGACGGAGTCGCGCGCGACCACGTCGCCGACCAGGCGGCCACCGAGAACCAGGACATTGGCGTCGTTGTGCTCGCGTGCCAGCCGCGCCGACGTCACATCGTGGCAAAGCGCAGCGCGGATCCAGGAATAGCGATTGGCTGCCATGCTGATGCCGATGCCTGTCCCGCACACCAGGACACCATAGTCCGACTCGCCGGATCCGATGACCCGGGCCAACGCATAGGCGAAGTCCGGATAATCCACCGAGGCCGATCCGTCGGTTCCAAGATCGGTAACCGAATATCCGCGCGCGCGCAAATGGTCGGCAAGCGCCGCGCGCATGGGAAATCCAGCATGATCCGATGCCATCGCGATCGCCTTGGCGGGCATACGGCAAAGCTCCTATTCGGGAACGAAGCACCTATATAAGCCAACTGTCATCCTGTCGGCCACAAAAGCTGGAACCCATACCTACCTTCCGACCGCCACATCTCAGGTCGGACGATCCGCCGCGCCTCATGACCGGGATATCGTCGACGGAGACAGGGTCCGGTTGCCGCCATACAACTTAGATCCGCTCAAAAGAATTGAGCGCCAATAGTCAAATAATCGGAAAAATGCACGGCGATTGATGTTGACTTGGTACCGGCAGTATGTCAGCTACTGCTTGAAGTAACTCCTAAGTGGATAGAGAGTGACAATGAGCGAAGAAGCCAAAAACGAATCTGTTGGCGATAAGTCGATGATCGAAATGACGACACAAGTCGTCGCGGCCTATCTAAGCAACAATTCTGTGGCGTCCAATCAAATTGCCGAGGTGATCAATACTGTTCACGACGCCTTGAGCACGCTGGCGACTGGCGGCACTGAGCCCGAACCGGAGCCGCTGAAGCCCGCCGTCCCTGTTCGCAAGTCAGTGACGCCGGACTACATCGTGTGCCTGGAAGACGGCAAGCAGTTGAAGATGCTGAAGCGTCACCTGCGCACGACCTACAACATGACCCCGGAAGAGTACCGGGCGAAATGGAACCTCTCGTCGGACTACCCGATGGTCGCGCCGAACTACGCCAAACAACGTTCGGAGTTCGCCAAGAAGATCGGGCTGGGCCGCCAGACCACACGTCGTGGCGGGCGCCGCAAGGCGAGCTGATCGCTCTCCGACAACTCACGCTTTCGACGGCCGCCGTCTACGATTGGCGGCCGTTGTTTTTGCGCTTCGCCATGACGTAGTGCAGTTTGCGGATCGCGGTCTGGCGCAACGCAGCCTCACCGCGGGCCGGATCCCCGACGATGGAGACTTCCAGGCCGGTGACCGGATCGATGGCGCTTACCTTGACGTAGGCGCCCATCTGAATGAACTCCAGGATGACCCGGTCATCTTGTTTCGGTGGCATCGCCCCTACCGAGGTTTGGATGTCGACGGTTGTCGGCGTATATAAAGCCCAACAGAACCCGATAGCGAGGGAGAACGCCATGAATCCGCCCGTCGCCGCCCTGGCGGAGACCGAAACCGATCGCAAGCAAGTGCGTCCGGACTTCGTTTGGGAAGATCCGCTGCTGCTGGTCGAGCAGTTGGACGAGGACGAGCGCATGATTCGCGACGCCGCGCGCGACTACTGCCAGGACAAGCTGCTGCCCCGGGTCCTCGAGGGTTTCCGCCACGAGACCTTCGACCGCGACATCATGACGGAGATGGGAAGCCTTGGTTTTCTGGGTTCGACCATCCCGGAGGCCTACGGCGGCGCGGGCGTCAATCACGTGTGCTACGGCCTGGTCGCCCGTGAGGTGGAGCGCGTCGACTCCGGTTACCGGTCGGCGATGAGCGTCCAGTCAAGCCTGGTCATGCACCCGATCTACGCCTACGGGTCGGAAGCCCAGCGCGAGAAGTACCTGCCGAAACTGGCGACCGGAAAATGGGTCGGATGCTTTGGGCTGACGGAACCGGATCACGGCTCCGATCCGGGCGGCATGAAGACCCGGGCGACCACCGTGAGCGGCGGCTACAAGCTGAGCGGCGCCAAAATGTGGATCACCAACTCGCCGATCGCCGACGTCTTCGTCGTCTGGGCGAAGACCGATGATGGGGTTATCCGCGGCTTCATTCTCGAGAAGGGAATGGAAGGCCTCAGCGCGCCGAAGATCGAAGGCAAGTTCAGCCTGCGGGCGTCGATCACCGGTGAGATCGTCATGGACGAGGTCTTCGTCCCCGAGGAGAACCTGCTGCCCAACGTGAGCGGCCTCAAAGGACCGTTCGGTTGCCTGAACAAGGCGCGCTTCGGGATCGCATGGGGCGCCCTCGGCGCCGCCGAGTTCTGCTGGCATGCCGCCCGCAGCTATACGATCGACCGCAAGCAGTTCGGCCGGCCGCTTGCCGCCAATCAGCTGATCCAGAAGAAACTGGCGGACATGCAGACCGAAATCGCCATCGGATTGCAGGCCTGTCTGCGCCTCGGCCGGATGCTGGACGAGGGACGCGGTGCGCCGGAGGCCATCTCACTGGCCAAGCGGAACTCCTGCGGCAAGGCCCTCGACATCGCCCGGGTCGTCCGCGACATGCATGGCGGCAACGGGATTTCCGACGAGTACGGCGTCATCCGACACGTGCTGAACCTCGAGGCCGTCAACACCTACGAAGGCACCCATGACGTGCATGCGCTGATTCTCGGCCGTGCCCAGACCGGCCTTCAGGCCTTCAACGGGGTCTGAGCGGCCACAGGCTGAACCGACTGTTTCCATCGCAGTTGCGGCAGGCGGGCCACTCGGCCCGCCTGTTTCGTTCTCGAGGACCAGCCGCCGGGATCACTTGGTCTGCGCGGCCTTACAAAGATCCGCCAGGGCCGCCGCTTCCGGATCATCGAGGCGTTGACCATTGAAGGTCAGAGCGCTGGACAGCAGATCGTACTTCACCGTGCCGACACTCGCGGAGCCCCGCGCGAACAGCGCCGAGTCTTCCGAGACCCCGTAGTTTCCCAGGAGATCGTACGTCACGTCGAACGTGATTTCCGTCGGGGTCTTTAGGGTCACACTGCCGGGCAGGTCCGCGGGCGCGACCGGGTTCCCGTGGACGTCCACGCCTGGTTTGAACGTGACATCATCGCTTGGCTGATGGTTGACCAGCCGCTGGCAATCCGTCGCCGAGACGGTGATGGTGGAACTGTCCGCGGCCGCCGCCATCGACGCGCCACCAATCGTCGCTGCCATGAACACGCCGAGCCAAATCCCTCGAACCCGCGCTATTCTGCACCCCCAAGGAAGCCGGTTACAAAAGTGCCTAACGGAACCATAAACCTATGCAAAAATTGTCAAACAGGCGGTTTTTCGGTCGACGCTCGTGTTTCAATTTCGTATCTTCGTCGTCGCAAAAGAAAAGACCGCACCGGTACAGCCGGCACGGCCCGAGTTTAGTGAGGAAACGCCATCAGGCGTATGTGATCGCTAAAGATCACAATCGACAAGTAGGATTCGAAGTTGGGAGTGGCAAGGCCAAAGCGGCAATGCCGCTTTTTTTTTACCAGATTATCGCGAGTTGCTTTCAGATTGATCATTTGACCAACCGATCACCGATCAGATGATCAGCATCTAGGCATTATCGGGACCGGCCCCTGTCTACCAGGTGCTGATCATCTCCCGGAACGAGATCAGGTCGGAGACCACCAGCGCCTCTACGCCGCCCCAGAGCACAGCTGCGATCACCGTGGTAGCGATCAGCTTCTTCCTGAGCATCGGGTTCTCCGGGGCCCCCGGGTCGTTCCCCGCTTCGATCGTCTCCGGCGGCCGCGCCCCGAACGGCAGGGTCATGAACAGCACCCACCACCAGAGCAGCACGTAAACGACCGTCCCCGATACCAGATCCATCGCTGTCTCAGACCTGTTCCAATTCCACCAGAGTGCCCGCGAAGTCCTTCGGGTGCAGGAACAGCACCGGCTTGCCATGGGCGCCGATCTTCGGCTCACCGTTTCCGAGGACCCGAGCACCCTGGGCTCTCAACCCATCCCGCGCCGCTGTGATGTCGTCGACCTCGTAGCAGACATGATGAATCCCGCCGGACGGGTTCTTCTCGAGAAACCCGGCGATCGGTGAGTCGTTCCCCAGCGGGTGCAGGAGTTCGACCTTGGTGTTGGGCAGCTCAACGAAGACAACCGTCACGCCATGCTCAGGCAGGTCCTGGGACGATGAGACAGTCGCGCCGAGCGTATCCCTGTAGGTCCTGACGGCCGACGGAAGATCCGGCACGGCGATCGCGATATGATTGAGTTTCCCGATCATCGATGATCCCTTCCCGACATCATAGTCTGACAATCTGGACGTCGACGACAGGTCGCTTTCCGAGCTCCGCACGGATGAGCTTTCGTGCGAACCGCTTCACCGCATCCTGCATCATGTCGTCGCGCCGGCGTTCAGCAAGCGGCATGTCCTGCACACCGGAGCGGATCGCATCGATCAGATCCAGCACCAGATCGTCAGCGTCGTCGGGATCCGTTACCCCGGTCAGGCTGACTGCCGGATCGGCCCGCAAGGCTCCTTTGGCGTCAGCAACAATCGTCACCGAGGCCATTCCATTGTGGAGCATCCGCCGACGGTCACGCAGGGTTTCCGATCCGAGCGCCAGCAACTGACCGTCATCGACGGCCAGAGGTCCGTCGCTGTCGATCCAGTCGACGATCTCGGAGCGCCCCGGTTTGAGCCGGATCAGGCTGCCGTTTGAGGGAACCACGGCCTCCGGCACCTGGCAGGCCTTGGCGAGCCGGGCATGTTCGCGCAGGTGGCGGGCATCTCCGTGCACCGGGACCGAGATGCGCGGCCTGAGGATCTGATACATCTCGGCCAACTCGTCGCGAGCGGCGTGCCCGGAGGCGTGGATGCCCGGTTGGTCCTCGGTTGTGACAATTTCCACTCCACGGGTCGCCAACCGGTTCTGGACCCGTCCGATCGCGCGCTCATTTCCCGGAATCTGACGCGAGGAATAGACGCAGACATCCCCTTCCCCGAGCGACACGTGGGGGTGGGTGCCATCCGCGATCCGCGACAGAGCGGCACGCGGTTCACCCTGACTGCCCGTACAGATCAGTACGCTCTTGTCGTCCGGGAAGTAGCCGACCTCCTCGTCGGTGACGAACTCAGGGCAGCTCTGCAGATATCCGTTCTCCTTGGCGGCATCGTGCATGCGCCACAACGATCGGCCGACCAGAGCCGTCTGACGGTCGTTCGCGGCCGCCGCCAGAGCGATGCTCTCCAGCCGAGCGACATTGGACGCAAAACAGGCAACCGCGATCCGACCCTGGCCGTCGTACTGTGAGAACAGCTCCGTCAGCGCCATCCTCACATCGGCCTCCGACCCGGAACGCCCCGGCACGAACACGTTCGTGCTGTCGCCGATCAGGGCAAGGACCCCCTCGGCCCCGACGGCTCGCAGTGCCTCCATGTCGGTCGGCTGGCCGACGAACGGCGTCGGATCGAACTTCCAGTCGCCGCTGTGGACAACCGTTCCAGCGCCGCAGCGGATGACGATGGCGTGGGCCTCGGGGATCGAATGGGTGATTCCGACCAGTTCGATCTCAAACGGACCAACGACGAAGTTCCCGGAGACCGGCACTTCGTTCAACGGCACCTGATCGAGAATGCCAGCATCGGCCAGTTTGCGCCGTACCAGAGAGGCCACGAACGGCGTACACCAGATCGGGCAGCGGAGACGCTCCCAGAGGTAAGGGATCGCCCCGATATGATCCTCGTGGCCATGGGTGATCAGCAACCCGACCAGTTGATCGCGCGACGCCTGGACGGCCGATACGTCGGGGAGAATCACATCGACTCCCGGTGTCATATTGTCACCGAACGTGAGCCCAAGATCGACCATTAGCCAGTGTCCGGCATAGCCGTACAGGTTCACGTTCATGCCGATCTCGTCGGATCCGCCGATTGGCAGGAAGTAGAGATCGTCGTCCGCGTCGTCCAGGACGGGCAGTGTCATGCGGCGGTCCGATCCCGGTTGCGGTCGTGGATCAGACGCAGGCCTGCCAGCGTGAGATCGTTGTCGACGGTCTCGATCGCCGTCGTCCAATCCGCAAACAAGGCAGCCAGGCCACCGGTCCCGATGGTGTGCATCGGACGTCCGTACTCGGCCCTGATGCGGTCCACCATGCCTTCGATCATCGCGACATATCCCCAGAAAATCCCGGAATGCATGGCGGCGCGGGTCGACTTGCCGATGACCCTGACCGGATCATTGTCGCCCGGGACCTGCTCCGGCGGTCGGATCGCGACGCGCGGCAGCTGGGCTGCCGCCATGTACAACGCATCAAGGGACAGGTTGATCCCGGGAGCGATCACGCCACCGGCATAGGCCCCGTCCGCTTCCACGACATCGAACGTCGTGGCGGTTCCGAAATCGATCACCACCAGGGGCCCGTCATAGCGGTCATGGGCGGCCACCGCATTGACCACCCGGTCGGCGCCAACCTCTTCGGGACGATCGATCCGGATGTCGATCCCCAACTGGGTCGGGGCTTCTCCAACGACCATGGGATCGATCGAGAAGTGTCTGCGGCACAGGGTCTTCAGGCTGAACAGCGTGGCCGGGACCACGGTCGCCATGATGACACTGTCGATCCGCGACGTGTCGAGCGCGTCGAGGGCCATGAGCTGGGTCAGCCAGACCGCGTACTCATCGGCGGTCCGGTCAGCATTGGTCGAGGTACGCCAGGACCCGACGGGCCCAGCGGCGCCCTCCTCATACACCGCGAACACGGTATTGGTGTTGCCGCAATCGATCACCAGGAGCATGACCGCATCCCAAATGCGCCGGCGCGTCAGACGCCAATGAGGCTCGCGGCGGCAGCTTGTGCGGAGTCGTAGACCGGCGACAGGAACAGAGCGAACAGCACCGTAACCGCGGCGGACCCGTACAAAATCAGACGAAGATCGGTCGCGATACCACCGTCCAGCGGCTCCGCCGCATCGTCGAAGTACATGATCTTCACGATCCGCAGATAATAGAAGGCGCCAATCACACTTGCCAGGACACCGATCACCGCAAGCGCGATCAATCCAGCCTCAACGGCCGCCATGAACACGTACCACTTGCCGAAGAACCCTGCGAGCGGCGGTATACCGGCCATCGAGAACATGAAGATCAGCAGCGCGAGCGCCATCATCGGATGGGTTTTGGAGAGCCCGGACAGATCCGAAAGACTCTCCACCAGGCGCCCGTCGCGGCGCATGGCGAGAATGCAGGCGAAGGTGCCGACATTCATGAAGATGTATGTCGCCAGATAGATCATCACCCCGGTGACCCCGGCCTGGGTTCCCGCCGCCAGACCCACCAGCGCGTAGCCCATATGGCCGATCGAACTGTAGGCCATCAGACGTTTGATGTTGGTCTGCATGATGGCCGCGAGCGCGCCGACCACCATCGAGGCGATCGAGATGAAGACGATGACCTGCTGCCAGGACTCCACGAGGCCGCCGAACGGATCGACCATAACCCGCAGGAACAGAGCGACCGCGGCGACCTTCGGGGCGACTGCGAACAAAGCCGTCACGGGTGTGGGGGCGCCCTCGTAAACGTCGGGTGTCCACATATGGAACGGCACGGCAGAGACCTTGAAGGCAAGACCGGTGATCAGGAACACCAGTCCGACGACCAGACCAAGCGACGGATCCTGACCGGTCGACAGCGCCGCCGTCAGGCCTTCGAAACTGGTTGAGCCGGTAAAGCCGTAGATCATCGAACAGCCGTACAGCAGCATCCCGGAGCTCAGCGCGCCGAGCACGAAGTACTTGATGCCGGCTTCAGTCGACCGCAGAATGTCGCGCCGGATGGCGGCGATCACATAGAGGGCGAGGCTCTGCATCTCGAGCCCCATATACAGCATCAGCAGATCGTCGGCCGAGACCATCAGCATCATGCCAAGGGTCGCGAACAGGATCAGGACCGGGATTTCGAAACGCCCGACCTTCTCGCGCTCCAGGTATCCCATGGACAGCAGGATCGCCAGAGCCGCCCCCAGCAGAACCAGCAACTTGGCGAATTGGGCGAAAGCGTCGGTCACATACAGGCCGTGAAAGGCGGAACCCTCGGTGCCCCGGACCAGAACGATCACCGCGGTGACGGCAAACACCAGGATCGTCGACCAGGACAGCAGCCGCAGGCTCCCCTCGCCCCGGAACACTCCGACCATCAGCAGCGCCATTCCCGCAAGGGCGAGAAAGATCTCGGCGGCCGCCGGCATCATCACGGGAAGGCTCATCGCTGGGTCCATCTTCTTGCTCCCTCCCCCGTCACCGCGTCGCCACGGCCGTCCCGGCTTCGCCGAGGGCCACGCGATAGTTCGTGATCAGGTTCTCGACGGAGGCCGACATCAGATCGGTGAAGGTCGAGGGATAAATCCCCATCCACAGAACGAGGATGACCAGAGGCGCGAAGACCGCGACCTCCCTGGGGCTGAGATCGAGGAGTGCGCGCAGCTGCTCTTTCTCGAGTTTGCCGAAGATCACCCGTCGATACAGATAGAGCATGTATGCCGCCCCCAGGATCAGTCCGGTCGCTGTGAAGGCCGCCAAACAGGTGCTGACCTGGAATGCGCCGGCGAGGATCAGGATCTCCCCGACGAAACCACTGGTGCCCGGCAGGCCGACCGACGCCATCATGAACAGCATGAACACCAGTGCGTAGCGCGGCATGTTTTCGGCCAGGCCGCCATAGGCTGCGATCTCGCGGGTGTGCATGCGGTCGTAGACCACACTGACGCAGAGGAACAGCGCGCCTGAAACGATGCCGTGCGACAGCATCTGGAAGATCGACCCCTCAACCCCCTGGGTTGTCATCGTGAACATACCGATCGTCACGAAGCCCATATGGGCAACAGAGGAGTATGCGATCAGCTTCTTCATATCCTCCTGAACGAGGGCAACCAGAGAGGTGTAGATCACCGCGACGACGCTGAGCGAGTAAACCAGCGGTGCGAAGAAGTCGGAGGCTTCCGGGAACATCGGGATCGAGAAGCGGAGGAAACCGTAGCCCCCCATCTTCAGGAGAACGCCAGCCAGGATGACCGATCCCGCGGTCGGCGCCTCGACATGGGCATCCGGAAGCCAGGTGTGGACCGGCCACATCGGCACCTTGACGGCGAAGGACGCGAAGAAGGCGAGCCACAGCCAGGTCTGAAGATCAGCCGCGAACCGGGTGCCCATCAGGGTCGGGATATCGGTGGTCCCGGCCTGCCAGTACATCGCCAGAATGGCAATCAGCATCAGAACCGATCCGGCCAGGGTGTAGAGGAAGAACTTGAACGCCGCGTACACCCGGCGTCCGCCGCCCCAAACCCCGATGATCAGGAACATCGGGATCAGCACGCCTTCGAAGAAGATATAGAACAGGAAGATGTCCAGGGCGCAGAACATCCCGACCATCATGGTCTCCAGAACCAGGAAGGCGATCATGTACTCGCGCACCCGGTTCTTGATGGCATCCCAGCTGGCCAGGATGCAGATCGGCGTCAGCAGCGTGGACAGCAGGACGAACCAGACGGAAATCCCGTCGACCCCCATGTGGTAGGCGATCGAGGATCCAGGGATCCATTCAGCCCTCTGAACCAGCTGGAAGTCGGCTGTGTTCGGGTCGAAATAGGTCAGGATCAGCAGCGAGATCAGGAACACCGATCCGGAGGCGACCAGCGCCAGCCAGCGCGATGAGCTGGCGATCTGCTCCTCGGTGCCGCGCACCGTCAGAATGAACAGCATCCCGAGCAGGGGACCGAACGTGACGATCGTCAGCAGCCATTGCTCCAGCATCGGATCAGCCCCCGAAAGCCAAGTACCAGGTCACCAGCACCACCACACCGATCAGCATCGCGAAGGCGTAGTGGTACAGATAGCCTGTCTGAAGCCGGGCAACGTGGCCGGCACACCAGCGCGCCATCGCGCTGACCCCGTCAGGGCCGAAACCGTCAATGATCGCCCGGTCCCCGGTCTGCCAGAACCCGAGCCCAGCCTGCCAGGAATGTTTGACGAACAGCCAGTCATAGAGTTCGTCGAAGTACCACTTGTTCAGCAGGAACAGGTAGACCGGTCGGATTGACTGGGCGACCTGAGCCGGCAGCCCCGGCTTGACGATATAGGCGTAGTAGGCGGCGGCGATCCCGGCCACCGCGACAACGATGGGCAGCAGCTTCACCCAGAGCGGCACATGGTGGGCCGCTTCGACGGTGTTGTTGCCCTCCAGCACCAGGATCGACGAGCCCCAGAACGCGTCCATGCCGCTGCCGACAAACGTGTTGTAGCCGACATAGCCGCTGATCACGGCGCCGATCGCCAGGACGATCAACGGGATCAGCATCACCGGCGGCGATTCATGGGCGTGATCCAAGGTGTGCTGGTCCATTCGCGGCGTACCGTGGAAGGTCAGGAAGAGCAATCGCCACGAGTAGAATGCGGTCAGAAGCGCGGCGATGATCCCCATCCAGAAGGCGAACAGACCGAAGTTTGTATGATCGGCATAGGCCGCTTCGATGATGATGTCCTTCGAGTAGAAACCGGCGAAGAATGGGATGCCGGCCAGCGCCAGGCTGCCGATCCACATCATCGCGTAGGTCCACGGGATCTTGCGCCAGATTCCGCCCATCTTGCGCATGTCCTGCTCATCATGCAGGGCATGGATCACCGAACCGGCGGACAGGAACAGCAGCGCCTTGAAGAAGGCGTGGGTCATCAGGTGGAAGATCGCCGCGGAATAGGCGGAAACACCGAGGGCGAAGAACATGTAGCCAAGCTGGCTGCAGGTCGAATAGGCGATCACCCGCTTGATGTCGTTCTGGGTCGTGCCGACGGTGGCGGCGAAGAACGCCGTTGCGGCCCCGACCACGGTCACCACCATCAGTGCGACCGGCGCATACTCAAACAGCGGTGACATCCGTGCCACCAGGAACACCCCGGCGGTCACCATTGTGGCCGCATGGATCAGCGCGGAGACCGGTGTCGGGCCTTCCATGGCGTCCGGCAGCCAGGTGTGCAGGCCAAGCTGCGCGGACTTACCCATAGCGCCGATGAACAGCAGGATGGCGATCACCGTAAGCGCGTCGGCTTCCATGCCGAGGAAGGAGATGGTCTCCCCGGCCTTCTCTGGCGCGGCGGCGAAGATCGCGTCGAAGGTGACTGCATCGAACAGCAGGAAGCAGCCGAAGATGCCGAGGGCGAAGCCGAAATCCCCGACCCGATTGACGACAAACGCCTTGATGGCGGCAGCATTGGCCGAAGGGCGATCGAACCAGAACCCGATCAGCAGATAGGAGGCGACGCCCACCCCTTCCCAGCCGAAGAACAGCTGGATCAGGTTGTCGGCCGTGACCAGCATCAGCATCGCGAAGGTGAAGAACGACAGGTAGGCCATGAACCGCGGGATCGCGTTGTCGTGGCTCATGTATCCGACCGAGTAGACATGAACCATCGAGGACACGACGGTCACGACCAGGACCATGACAGCGGTCAGGGTGTCCCAACGCAGCGACCAGTTCGCCTCGAAACTGCCGGAGTCGATCCAGGTGAACAGCTCCACGGTCCTGGACTGACCCTGAATCGCGACTTCCCAGAACGCGATGATCGAGAGCGCCGCCGAAATCAGCATGGCGCCGCACGTCACGATCTGGGCACTCCGGTCGCCCAGCCGCCTGTTGCCGAACCCGGCGATCAGCGCGCCGAGCAGCGGCAGGAATACGATCGCGGCATACATCGGTCAGCCCTTCATCAGATTGATGTCTTCAACCGCGATCGATCCGCGGTTTCGGAAGTAGACCACCAGAATGGCGAGGCCGATGGCCGCCTCGGCCGCGGCGACGGTCAGAACGAAGATCGCGAAGACCTGACCGACCAGGTCACCCAGCGCCGTCGAGAACGCCACGAGATTGATGTTCACGGCGAGCAGCATGAGCTCGACCGACATCAGAATGATGATCACGTTCTTACGGTTCAGGAAGATCCCGAAGATGCCGAGCGTGAACAGGATCGCCGCAACGGTCAGGTAATGGCCGAGACCGATTTCCATGTCAGACCCCTCCCCGCCGCGTCACGTTCACGACATCAACCACATCCTCGCGGCGCCGCGTGTTCTGGGCTTCAACCGATTGCCGCTTCACACCCGGACGCGACCGCAGGGTCAGAACGATGGCGCCGATCATGGCGATCAGCAGCACCAGGCCGGCGGCCTGGAAGGCCAGCGCGTAGCGGGTATAGAGCACCTGACCGAGCGCATAGGTGTTCGGCGTCTCTTCCACCGGTGGGATCGGCGCGCCCGCGACCGCGGGCACCTCAGGGGCGACGGTCCAGGCGCCGACCACCAGAACCAGTTCCGCGAACAGCACCAGTCCAATCAGCGCGCCGACCGGGAGAAACCGGCTAAAGCCCTGTCGCAGTTCGACAAAGTTGATGTCGAGCATCATCACGACAAAGAGGAACAGGACAGCGACCGCGCCGACATAGACGACGACCAGGATCATCGCCAGGAACTCGGCCCCCATCAGAACGAACAGTCCGGCGGCGTTGAAGAACGCCAGGATGAGAAACAGGACCGAGTGAACCGGGTTGCGTGATGACACGACCATCACGCCCGACGCGACCGCCACGAACGCGAACAGGTAGAATACCAAGGCCTGTACAGCCATCTCAGTTCCTTCCCCAGGTCATTCGACCCAATCCGCCGAGAAGCGTCGGCGGCCCCGCAGTCTCAGTGCCCGTCGGCGTTGATCACGTCGATGCTCAACGGTACGGCGCGTCCGCCGTCAGATTGCGGCTGATTTCGGTTTCCCATCGGTCCCCGTTCGCCAGCAGTTTTTCCTTGTTGTAGAACAGCTCCTCGCGCGTCTCGGTCGCGAGCTCGAAGTTCGGCCCCTCGACAATCGCATCGACCGGGCATGCTTCCTGACAGAAGCCGCAGTAGATGCACTTGGTCATGTCGATGTCGTATCGGGTGGTGCGGCGCGACCCGTCGGCGCGAGGCTCGGCTTCGATGGTGATCGCCTGCGCCGGGCAGATCGCCTCGCACAGTTTGCACGCGATGCAGCGCTCTTCGCCGTTGGGATAGCGGCGCAGCGCATGCTCGCCCCGAAACCGGGGGCTGAGCGGCCCCTTCTCGTAGGGATAGTTCAGCGTCACCTTCGGACGGAAGAAGTACTTCAACGTCAGGGACAGGCCCGCGACCAGTTCCGACAGCAGAAGGCTTTTCGCACGGTATCCGACGGAAGCCATCGATCTCACCCTTTCCTAAACGCGACCCAAGCCGCCTCAGGGAACCCAGTCGAAGGCCACGAGCACACCGGCCGTAACCACGACCCACAGCAGCGAAAGCGGCAGGAAAACCTTCCAGCCGAGCCGCATCAGTTGGTCGTAGCGGTAGCGCGGGAACGTGGCCCGAACCCAGAGAAACACGAACAGCAACGCCGCCACTTTCAGGCAGAACCAGATCGGTCCGGGGATCCAGTTGAACGGCGCGATATCGAAGGGCGGCAGCCAGCCCCCGAGGAACAGGATCGTCGTGATCGCGCTCATCAGGATCATGTTGGCGTACTCGCCCAGGAAGAAGAGCGCGAAGCTCATCGACGAGTATTCGACGAAGTAGCCGGCGACCAGTTCGGACTCGCCTTCGGGCAGGTCGAACGGCGACCGGTTGGTCTCGGCCAGAGCCGACACGAAGAAGACGACGAACATCGGCAGCAGCGGAATGGCGAACCAGACGGTCTGCTGGGCCAGGACGATGTCCGACAGATTCAGAGATCCGACACAGAGCAGCACCGTGATGATCACGAAGCCGATCGATACTTCGTATGACACCATCTGGGCGGCGGAGCGCAGCGCGCCGAGGAACGCATATTTCGAGTTCGACGCCCATCCCGACATGATCACGCCGTAGACGCCGAGCGAACTGATGGCGAACAGGTACAGGATCCCAACATTGATGTCTGCGAGCACGAGGCCCGCACCCACCGGGATCACCGCCCAGGCAATCAGGCTGAGCACGAAGGTCAGCATCGGTGCGATCAGGAAGATGATCTTGTTGGCGCCGGCCGGCAGGATAGTCTCCTTGGCCAGCAGCTTGATGGCATCTGCGAAAGGCTGGAACAGACCGAACGGACCGACGACGTTCGGGCCCTTGCGGAGCTGGATTGCCCCGATCACCCGGCGCTCGAAGTACGTCAGGTAGGCGACCGCCACCAACAGCGGAACGACCAGCGCGAAGATCTGCGCCACGATGATGGCTGTCGGCAGCACATATGTATCAATGAACCCCATAACCCCGCGCCCCGCCTCTCGCTCAGCCGTCCGTGCCCGTCGCCGCCGCCTTCTTCGGCAGCACGAACGCCTCGGTGCACTCCGCCATCGTGTGCGATGCCCGACTGATCGGATCGGTCATATAGAAGTTCTCGACCGGTGACACGAACGCACCGCCGTCGAGCGCGCCCGCGACGCCGACCGCGGTCCACGGAGCGGGCTCGATCGTGTCGATGGCCGCGAAACTCGGGTGGTCAGCCCGCATCGCGGTCCGGAGTCCCTCCAGCGAATCGAACGGAAGCGTGTGTCCGACAGCAGCGGAGAGCGCCCGCAGGATCTTCCAGTCCTCCCTTGCCTCGCCGGGAGGAAACGCCGCCGCAATGCCCTGCTGGACCCGTCCCTCGGTGTTGACGTAGAGCCCGTCCTTCTCGGTGTACGCAGCGCCCGGCAGAATGACGTCCGCCCGATGGGCGCCGCGGTCGCCGTGATGCCCCTGGTAGACCACGAAGGCGTCACCGAAATCGCCGTCGACCTCATCGGCACCGAGCAGATAGACCAATTTCACGGCCCCCTGCGCAGCACCTTCGACGATGCCGGCGACGTCGCGTCCGCCATCGCCCGGTAGGAAGCCGAGATCGAGACCACCGACCCGGGACGCGGCGGTATGCAGCACATTGAAACCGTTCCACCCGGCGACCGGGTTGCCCTCTTCGTCGGTCGATGGGTCGACCACCATGCCGGTCGTCTCTGCGATCCGGCTGGCCGCCGCCAGCACAGCCGACCCATCCGGCCGCGCCAGCGCGCCCATGCCCACGATCAGCATCGGCCGCTTGGCCTCCTGAAGAACCTTGGCGAACGGGTGACTCCCGTCGGCGACTTCGGCCAGGGTCTTGGGGCCGGCGCCGAGGCTCTCGACATCGTAGCCGAGGTCCAACGGCTCGCCGATCAGGCCGATCAGGAACGGGCCCTGGAGCCAGCGCTTGCGAATACGGGCATTGACCAGCGCCGCTTCCCAACGCGGGTTGGTCCCGATCAGCAGGAGCGCATCGGCATCCTCGATCCCGGCAATCGTTGTGTTGAAGAGATAGCCCGAACGGCCGGCGCCGCCGACCGCGGCCCCGTCCTGACGGCAATCCAGGTGCGGACTGCCCAGATCCTTCATCAGACGCTTGAGGCTGTACATAGATTCCGCATCGACGGTGTCGCCGGCAATGGCGGCGATCTCATCGCCGCGCAGAGCCTTCAACCGTTCCGCCACCGCTCCGAAAGCCTGGGCCCAGGTCGCCGGTTCCAGCTTACCGTCCCGGCGCACGTAGGGCCGGACGAGCCGCTGCCGACGGAGGCCGTCACAGGCGTAACGGGTCTTATCGGAGATCCATTCTTCATTGATGTCTTCATGCAGCCGGGGCAGCACGCGCAAGACCTCGGAACCCCGGCTGTCGACGCGGACGTTCGAGCCGACGGCATCCATCACGTCGACGGATTCCGTCTTCTTCAGTTCCCAGGGGCGGGCGACGAAGGCGTAGGGCTTCGATGTCAGCGCGCCGACCGGGCAGAGGTCGATGACATTGGCCGACAGTTCGCTGTCGAGCGCCTTCTCGAGATAGGTCGTGATCTCCGCGTCTTCGCCGCGGTTCAACATGCCCATGTCGGTCACGCCGGCAATCTCCGTCGAGAACCGGACGCAGCGGGTGCAGTGGATGCACCGGGTCATGATGGTCTTGACGAGCGGCCCCATCTCCTTGTCGGTGACGGCGCGCTTGTTCTCCTGGTAGCGCGATGAATGGAAGCCGTAGCCCATGGCCTGATCTTGCAGGTCACATTCGCCGCCCTGGTCGCAGATCGGACAGTCGAGCGGGTGGTTGATCAGCAGGAACTCCATGGTTCCTTTCTGAGCCTTGCGCGCGACATCGGACTTGGTGTGGACCACCATCCCGTCACCCGCGGGGAAGGCACATGAAGCGACGGGTTTCGGCGCTTTCTCAAGCTCCACCAGGCACATCCGGCAATTGCCGGCGATCGACAGGCGGTCGTGAAAGCAAAACCGCGGAACCTCGGCGCCGGCGGCTTCACACGCCTGCAGCACCGTCGACCCGGCCGGGACCTCGACCTCGACTCCGTCGACCGTCAGCTTAGGCATCTCGCCCTCTCCTTCCTCGTCGGCCCGGTCTACTCGGCCGCCACGGCGGCCGGTTGCCCGACAGGCTCGCCCGCCTTGCGGGCAGCAATCCTGCGTTCCATCTCCGGCCGGAAATGCCGGATCAATCCCTGGATCGGCCAGGCGGCCGCGTCCCCGAGGGCGCAAATCGTGTGACCTTCGACCTGACGGGTCACCTCTTCAAGCGTGTCAATCTCGTCGACATCGGCGTCGCCACGGACCATCCGCTCCATCACGCGCCACATCCAGCCGGTTCCCTCGCGGCATGGCGTGCACTGCCCGCAGCTCTCGTGCTTGTAGAAATGGCTGAGGCGCGCGATCGCCTTCACGACATCGGTGTCCTTGTTCATGACGATCACCGCCGCCGTTCCGAGACCCGAGCGGACCTCGCGCAGCGAATCGAAATCCATCAGGACGTCATCGCAGATCGACTTCGGCAGCAGCGGAACAGAGGAGCCGCCGGGGATCACCGCCAGCAGGTTGTCCCAGCCACCGATCACCCCGCCGGCATGCTTGTCGATCAGTTCGCGCAGCGGAATACCGAGCTCTTCCTCGACATTGCAGGGATTGTTCACATGCCCGGAGATCGAGAAAATCTTGGGGCCGGCATTCTTGGGGCGCCCGAGCCCGGCGAACCATTCGGCCCCCCGGCGCACGATCGTCGGCGTCACCGCAATAGACTCGACATTGTTAACCGTCGTCGGGCAGCCGTAGAGGCCGACCCCGGCGGGAAACGGCGGCTTCAGCCGCGGCTGGCCCTTCTTGCCCTCCAACGACTCGAGCAGCGCCGTTTCTTCACCGCAGATGTAGGCGCCCGCACCCCGGTGCAGGATCACATCGAAGTCGTAGCCTGATCCGCAGGCGTTCTTACCGATCAGGCCGGCGTCGTAGGCCTCGTCGATCGCGGCCTGAAGCCGCTGGGCCTCATTATAGAACTCACCCCGGATGTAGATGAACGCCGCCGAGGCACGCATGGCATAGCCGCCGACCAGACAGCCCTCGATCAGTTTGTGGGGATCGTGGCGCATGATCTCCCGGTCCTTGCAGGTCCCGGGTTCGGATTCATCGGCGTTGACCACCAGGTAATGCGGCTTGTCCTTGACCTCTTTCGGCATGAACGACCACTTCAGGCCGGTCGGAAAGCCCGCTCCACCGCGCCCACGCAGCCCCGATGCCTTGATCAGTTCCACGATGTCTTCCGGCGACATCTGCAGGATCTCTTTGGTATTGGACCAGTCCCCGCGCTTGCGCGCGCCGGCGAGGCTCCAGTCGAACCAGCCGTAGAGGTTGGTGAAGATGCGATCTTCGTCCTTCAACATTCAATCGCCTCCGCCAGCTGCGGCCCCACGCTCCGCGAACCACGGGGGAACTCCGTCCGTATCTTTCAACGACACCAGCGATGTCGGGCCGTCCTTGGACATCGACCCCTGACGCCCGGCCATCGAGCCCACCGTCGGCGCCTCGCCCCGCTTCAGAGCCTCGATCAGCGCTCCCGTACTGTCGTAATCAAGGTCCTCGTAGACGTCGTCATTCACCTGCAGAACGGGTGCGTTGGCGCACACGCCCAGGCATTCCACCTCCAGCAGGGTGAACTGGCCGTCCTCTGTCGACTCATGGTTCTTCGACAATCCGAGCTTGTCCTTGATGCAGCGCATCACATCGTCGGAGCCACGTAGCCAGCAGGGAGTCGTCGTGCAGGCCTGCAGGAACCAGGTGCCGACCGGCGCCAGGTTGTACATCGTGTAGAAGGAAGCGACCTCGAGCACCCGGATCCGCGCCATGTCGAGGGTCTCGGCAATCGCGTCGATCGCTTTCAACGGAATCCAATTGTTGTGCTGGCGCTGGGCCAGATCCAACAACGGCAAGACGGCACTCGCCTGTCGGCCCGCCGGATACTTGGCGACGATCCGGTCGATCTCCGCCTTGCTTTCCGCCGTCCAGACGAAGCTGTCCGGCTGCTGATGGGCCTCCGCGATCGGTTTGGTCGTCATCGGTCGATCTCCCCGAACACAATGTCTAGCGAGCCGATGATCGCGACGGTGTCGGCCAGCATGTGCCCCCGGGACAGAAAGTCCATCGCCGCCATGTACGCGAAGCCGGGCGCGCGGATCTTGCAGCGGTAGGGCTTGTTGGTCCCGTCGGACATCAGAAACACGGCGAACTCGCCTTTCGGGGCTTCGACCGCTGCATAGGTTTCGCCGGCGGGCACGTGGTAGCCCTCAGTGTAGAGTTTGAAGTGGTGGATCAGCGCTTCCATCGAGCGCTTCATTTCACCGCGCTTCGGCGGCGTGATCTTCTTGTCCACGGCCTTCACCGGCCCGTCCGGCATGCGCTCGATGCACTGGTCGATGATCTTCAGGGACTGCCGCATCTCCTCGACGCGCACGAGATACCGCGCGTAGCAGTCGCCGGTCTTGCCGACGGGGATGTCGAAATTGAAATCGTCGTAGGCGTCGTAAGGCTGCGCCCTGCGGAGGTCCCAGGGTGTTCCGCTGGCGCGCAGTACCGGACCGGAGAAACCGTGGTCCAGGGCCTGTTCCCGGGTCACCAGGCCGATATCGACGGTCCGCTGCTTGAAGATCCGGTTCTCGGTCAGCAGACCTTCCATGTCGTCGATGAAGCTCGGGAACGCGTCGGCCCAGGCCTTGATGTCATCCAGCAGCCCGGCCGGCAGATCCTGGTGAACCCCGCCGGGACGGAAATACGCCGCATGCAGCCGCGCGCCCGAGGCCCGCTCGTAGAACGCCATCAGCTTCTCGCGCTCTTCAAAGCCCCACAGGAGCGGCGTCATCGCTCCGACATCGAGCGCGAAGGTCGTGATGTTCAGCAGGTGGTTCAGAATCCGGCCGATTTCACAGTACAGGACCCGGACATACTGACCACGCACCGGCACTTCGATGTCGAGCAGTTTCTCGACTGCCAGCGCGTATGCATGCTCCTGGTTCATCGGCGCGACGTAGTCCAGCCGGTCGAAATACGGCACCGCCTGAAGATAGGTCTTGTACTCGATCAGCTTCTCGGTGCCCCGATGAAGCAGTCCGACATGCGGATCCGCCCGCTCGACGACCTCGCCGTCCATCTCGAGAACCAGACGGAGCACCCCGTGGGCCGCCGGGTGCTGCGGTCCGAAGTTCATGGTGAGTGGTTTGATCTGCGACTCGGCCATCAGTTGTTCGCCTCATCCTCGACCTTCTCGTCCCCCGGCAGCAGGGACTGCGCCCCTTCCCATGGGCTGAGGAAGTCGAAACTTCGAAACTCCTGGACCAGCTTCACCGGCTCGTAGACGACACGTTTCTGTTCGTCGTCATAGCGGACTTCGACATAGCCGGTCAGCGGGAAGTCCTTGCGCATCGGGTGCCCTTCGAACCCGTAGTCGGTCAGGATCCGACGCAGGTCCGGGTGGTCCGAGAAGAAGATGCCGTACATGTCCCAGGCCTCGCGTTCCCACCAGTTGGCGGAACTGAACGCCGCGGTTGCCGAGGGAACCGGCGTGTCCTCATCGGTCGCCACTTTCAGGCGAATCCGGGTGTTCTGGCTGATCGAGAGCAGGTTATAGACCACGTCGAAGCGCGGATCGCGTTCCGGGTGATCGACTCCGCAGAGATCCATCAATGCTTTGAACTGGCACTGCGAATCGTCCCGCAGGAAGGTCAGAACCTTGATCACGGATGCCGGCTGACACCGCAGCGAAAACTCACCGCGCTCGACCGCGACGTCACTCACCTCATCCGCCAGCTGCGCCTCGATATAGGCCGCCAGATCCATCAGCGCTGTCGTCGTTTCCGTCGGCGTCGCCATCTCGTCGCTCGCTCTACCTTCCAGTTGTCGGCCGCTTACCGATCCGCCCAAGTGTCTTCAGCGGGCGATGGTCGCGGTTCGTCGGATCTTCCGTTGCAACTGAAGCACGCCGTAGAGCAGCGCTTCCGCCGTCGGGGGGCACCCCGGCACATAGATGTCCACGGGCACGATCCTGTCGCAGCCGCGGACGACTGAGTACGAGTAGTGGTAATAGCCGCCGCCATTGGCGCAGGATCCCATTGAGATCACCCAGCGCGGCTCCGGCATCTGGTCGTACACCTTGCGCAGGGCCGGTGCCATCTTGTTCGTCAGGGTGCCGGCCACGATCATGACGTCGGACTGGCGGGGACTCGGGCGGAACAAAATCCCGAATCGGTCTAGGTCATAGCGGCTTGCCGCGGTGTGCATCATCTCGACCGCGCAGCACGCCAGGCCGAACGTCATGGGCCAAAGCGACCCGGTGCGCGCCCAGTTGAACAGCTTGTCCGCCTGGGCGATGACGAAGCCCTTCTCCTGCAGGTCGTCGCCGACAGCGGAGAGAATCGCATCCTGATCGGCGCCCGGCGGAACGGGCTGATCCTTCATCACTCCCATTCCAGCGCTCCCTTCTTCCACTCGTAGACGAATCCGACCGTCAAAACCCCGAGGAACACAATCATCGACCAGAAGCCGAACAGGCCAATGTCCCCAAGCGACGCGGCCCATGGAAACAGGAAGGCGACTTCCAAGTCGAAGATGATGAACAGGATCGCGACCAGGTAGAACCGGACGTCGAACTGGCGCCGGGAATCATCGAACGCCTCGAAACCGCACTCATAGGCTGACAGCTTCTCGGAATCCGGCCGTTGGGTTCCGACGATCAGCGATGCGGCGACCATGATCACCGCCAAGCCGATGGCGATGACCAGGAAGATCAGTATGGGCAGGTACTCGCCCAGCAATGCGTCCACAGGAGCCTCTCCTTTCCGGTGCGGTGCCGGGCCAGCGCCAAGGCTATTCCGCACGACGGACCAGTGCGCGGATCATAGTGCGGTGCAACCGTCCAGCAAAGCGGAAGCGCACCAGGAGCCGTGGAACGATTTGTCACGCGAGCGAGCACCGTTCCTGCAGCGCAGAAATCGCGCGCAGATCGCTTAGTTTCGCATCTTGTGGGCAGGAAATGTGGCGGGAGTGACGGGACTCGAACCCGCGGCCTCTGGCGTGACAGGCCAGCGCTCTAACCAACTGAGCTACACCCCCGCTGGGTGCCACCGGACGAAGCCGTCCGGCGCATTGAGGCGCGTGGTGTACTCGCTCCCCCCGACGGTGTCAAGCGGACCGACTTCGCCCTGTTCAGTTCCTGGATTAGACTAATCGAGTCGGTGCGAATACCCCCATTCGGAGGCCCCTTTGGACCAGATGACGGCGTCGGATTACGAGCGGCTGCACAAGCTGATCGGCATGCTGGCGAGCGACAGTGACGGCGAAGTGGTCAACGCGGTCAACGCCCTGAGTCGCCTTCTGAACGGGTATGGCCTGGCTTGGGGTGACATCGTTCTGCCGCGCAAACTGCTGCCGGTGCGCGCGAGCGTGGCCGAGGAGTTGCAGCCCGAGGAAGACGAGGCCGCGGCGACCAGTGAGCCACCGCCGCTGGACAAGGTCACGCCCAAGCAGATGTACGACTTCCTGATGGCGAGCCCCAACGTATCGGCCGAGACCAAGCGCGATATCCGACGTCACGCCGACGCGATCGCAGCTGGCCCTCTGAAACCGGATGCCCGCGGCGAACTTCAGACCATGTACAACTACGCGATCCTGAAACGCATGACGATCTGAGGCCCTGGGTGGCCCTAGAGGCAGCGACGCTTGCGGAATAGAGGTTGTACTAGCCGTCCTTCGCCAAGGCTTCGGACGACACGCCTTCGCCCCAGGTCCGGTTCCAGGCGGCGGGCCAACCGTCGCATACGCTCTGGGTGGCCCGCCGCCCGAAGCCCGCAGGGCGAAGGGTGGTGGGCGGTGACGGGATCGAACCGCCGACCTAGCGGGTGTAAACCGCTCGCTCTCCCAGCTGAGCTAACCGCCCGTGCTCGCCAGTGTGCCAGCAGCACAGCGAACGTGAAAGCCCACCCCACCGGCAAGGCCGGCAGGTGTGGGCCAAAGAAAAACGCCGGCCTTCGGAGAAGGCCGGCGCTTATGGCTTCCGGCAGATGCCTTAGTTGACCGCGTCCTTCAGGCCTTTGCCCGGCTTGAACTTCGGCAGCTTCGACGCCGGGATCTTGATCTTCTCACCGGTGCGCGGGTTGCGGCCCTCGCTCGCGGCACGGGAGGCAACCGAGAAGGTACCGAAACCGACAAGGCGGACATCTCCACCCTTCTTCAGGGTCTCGGTAATCGAATCGAAGACCGCTTCGACGGCCTTGGCCGCGTCAGCCTTGGACAATCCGGCCGACTCTGCGACCTCGGTTACGATCTTATTCTTGTTCACTTTAACAGCCCCCCAATGTGGCTAAGGAGAGAAATACAACGGGCGCCGTCTGAAGCGACGCTTGCGGCTAGACTCTATGCCCCTCATTCCGTGTCCGTCAATCTCGATGAGCCGTGAAAATCAAGGTTTTCTGCCGGTCTTCGCACTTGACTTCAAGGTGATGAGGGCAAAACACCCTGAATATGCAGCCGGCCGCCCCAAAACGGAGCGGCCGGGCTCTATTTGTGACGAAATCAGTGCAATCAGTGGGTGACAACACCCTCGATGGCGTCGCCGCCGGCCGGTCCACCGATAGCCTCGATCTCGGTTTTGGCCGATTCGAGGTCCTTCGGATCGATCGGCACCGGCTGCGTCGCCAGGGCATGGCCGATCACCTCGTCCACGGTCGAGACCGGAACGATCTTCATACCCTGCTTCACATTGTCAGGGATCTCCGCCAGGTCCTTCTCGTTGTCCTTCGGGATCAGCACCAACTTCAGGCCACCCCGCAGGGCCGCCAGCAGCTTTTCCTTCAGGCCACCGATCGGCAGGACCCGGCCGCGCAGCGTGATCTCGCCCGTCATCGCCACATCGCGGCGCACCGGAATCCCGGTGAGGACGGATACGATCGAGGTCACCATCGCCACACCGGCTGATGGTCCATCCTTCGGCGTGGCACCCTCCGGCACGTGCACGTGAATGTCGCGCTGCTCGATGACATCGGGCTTCACACCGAATGTCAGCGTTCGGGACTTAACAAAGGATTCGGCCGCCTGGACCGACTCCTTCATCACCTCGCCCAGCTTGCCGGTCGCCGTGACCTTGCCCTTGCCCGGCAGGGTCAGGGACTCGATCGACAGCAGTTCGCCGCCGACCTCGGTCCAGGCCAGACCGGTCGTCACGCCGACCAGATCGGTCTCTTCCGCCTCGCCGTAGCGATAGCGCCGCACGCCCGCGAACTTGTCGAGGTTCCGGCGGGTGACCGAGACCTTATTGCGGCCCTTCTGAACGATCTCCTTGACCGCCTTCCGCGCCAGATTCGCCAGTTCACGCTCCAGGTTCCGAACTCCGGCCTCGCGCGTGTAGTAGCGAATCAGGTCCCGCAGCGCCTCTTCCGAGATCGTCCACTCGCCCTTGCGCAGGCCGTGGTCACTCTGCTGCTTGTCGATCAGGTGCCGACGGGCGATCTCGACCTTCTCATCCTCCGTGTAGCCGGAGAGCCGGATGATCTCCATACGGTCCAGCAACGGCTGGGGCATCCGCAGCGTGTTCGCCGTGGTCACGAACATCACGTCCGACAGGTCGTAGTCCACCTCCAGGTAGTGGTCCTGGAAGGTGTTGTTCTGCTCAGGGTCGAGAACCTCGAGCAGTGCAGACGACGGATCGCCCCGATAGTCCTGGCCGAGTTTGTCGATCTCATCCAGCAGGAACAGCGGGTTCGAGGTCTTCGCTTTCTTCATGCCCTGGACGATCTTTCCGGGCAGCGCGCCGATATAGGTCCGGCGGTGGCCGCGGACCTCGGCCTCATCTCGAACACCGCCAAGCGACATCCGCACGAAGTTCCGACCGGTCGCGCGGGCGATCGACTTTCCGAGCGAGGTCTTGCCCACGCCCGGCGGGCCCACCAGACACAGAATCGGGCCCTTCACCTTGCCGACCCGCGCCTGCACGGCGAGATACTCGAGGATCCGTTCCTTGACCTTCTCCAGGCCGTAGTGATCGGTGTCGAGCACCGTCTCCGCGTTGGTGATGTCCTTCTTGGTCTTGGACCGCTTCTTCCAGGGGATCGAAACCAGCCAGTCCAGATAGTTCCGCACGACGGTCGCTTCGGCTGACATCGGGCTCATATTGCGGAGCTTCTTGAACTCCTGATGCGCCTTGTCGCGGGCCTCCTTGGAGAGCTTGGTCTTGGCGATCTGCTCCTCAAGCTCGGCCAGATCGTCGCGGCCCTCGTCGCCTTCGCCGAGTTCCTTCTGAATCGCCTTCATTTGCTCGTTCAGATAGTACTCGCGCTGGGTCTTCTCCATCTGGCGATTGACCCGGCTGCGGATCCGCTTCTCGACCTGCAGAACGCCGATTTCGCCTTCCATGAAGCCGTAAACCCGCTCCAGACGCTCAACCACGCCCTGGGTTTCCAGCAGTTCCTGCTTGTCGGAAATCTTCAACGCCAGATGGGAGGCGATCGTATCGGCCAGCTTGGCCGGGTCCTCGATCTGGTTCACAGAAACCAGAACCTCCGGCGGGATCTTCTTGTTGAGCTTGATGTACTGCTCGAACTGCCCCACGACGGCGCGCGATAGCGCTTCAACCTCGGAATCCTCACCCTCTTGCTCAAAGATGATCTCCGCCTCGGCCTCGAAGAAGGCAGAGGTCGCGGTATAGCGCTGAATGCGGGCACGCTCGCCGCCTTCGACGAGCACCTTGACCGTCCCATCGGGGAGCTTCAGAAGCTGCAGCACCGTCCCGACAGTGCCGATCTCGTAAATATCATCGGGAGTGGGATCGTCATTCGCCGCATTGCGTTGGGTGACGAGCAGGATCTTCTTGTCATCCTGCATGACGTCTTCCAGCGCCCGGACAGACTTATCGCGCCCCACGAAGAGCGGCACGATCATGTGCGGGAACACCACGATGTCCCGGAGCGGAAGAACGGGATAAACCTCGCTACCAGCGGTCACGTCAATTGGCCTCGGAATAAGCGCCTCCCCCGTGGTGAGAGACAATCAGTGTCACACAGGGCGGGGGATAGGACCCTGCGCACAGCATTTAGGTGGCGCTCGGAGCCCAGAGGATCAAGGGATACCGATCACGCGCCGGTGCTGACGTCCTCGCGTCGCTCGCCATGCACGACAATCGGCTTGGCGCCACTGGCCACGACGTCGCCGTTGATGATGATCTCTTCGACGTCTTCCGCGCTAGGCAGATCGTACATCGGATCGAGCAGAATGCTCTCCATGATCGACCGCAGACCACGCGCTCCGGTTTTCCGCTCGATCGCCTTTTGTGCGATCGCCTTGAGCGCATCTTCCCGGAACTCCAGCCGGACATCCTCCATCTCGAACAGCCGCTGGTACTGCTTGACCAGGGCATTCTTCGGCTGGGTCAGAATCTCGATCAGAGCTTCCTCATCGAGGTCCTCAAGCGTTGCGATCACCGGCAACCGGCCTACGAATTCGGGGATCAGGCCGAACTTGAGCAGGTCCTCGGGCTCCACCTCCCGCAGGATCTCGCCCGTGCGGCGATCATCCGGGGAGCGGACATCGGCGCCAAAGCCGATGGACGACCCTTTCGAACGGTTGGAGATGATCTTCTCAAGACCGGCGAAGGCACCGCCGCAGATGAACAGGATGTTCGTCGTATCGACCTGCAGGAACTCCTGCTGGGGATGCTTGCGGCCACCCTGTGGCGGGACGCTGGCCACAGTGCCTTCCATGATCTTGAGCAGAGCCTGCTGGACCCCTTCGCCCGACACATCGCGCGTGATCGAGGGGTTGTCGGACTTGCGGCTGATCTTGTCGACTTCGTCGATGTAGACGATGCCGCGCTGTGCCCGCTCGACGTTGTAGTCGGCCGCCTGCAACAGCTTCAGGATGATGTTCTCGACGTCCTCGCCGACATAGCCGGCTTCGGTCAGCGTCGTCGCGTCTGCCATGGTGAACGGCACGTCGATGATCCGCGCCAGAGTCTGCGCCAACAGCGTCTTGCCGCAGCCGGTCGGGCCAATCAGCAGAATGTTGGATTTGGCGAGTTCGACGTCGTTGCTCTTCTGACCGTGCGAAAGCCGCTTGTAGTGGTTATGGACCGCGACCGAGAGAATACGCTTCGCCGTCCCCTGGCCGATCACGTAGTCGTCCAGAACCTGGCAGATATCCTGCGGTGTCGGCACGCCATCCCGCGACTTCACAAGCGTCGTCTTGTGTTCCTCGCGGATGATGTCCATGCACAGCTCGACGCATTCGTCGCAGATGAACACCGTCGGACCCGCGATGAGCTTGCGAACCTCATGCTGGCTTTTCCCGCAGAACGAGCAGTAGAGCGTGTTCTTGGACTCGCTCGTGCCGCCGCCGCTACCGGACTTGCTCATGGTTCTCGGTCCTGTTGGTCTGATTGGTCAAAATCATGTTAGCCGCCGGGCTTGTCGTGCCACAATGCGAAATGTCCCACGGCCACGGTAAAAAAAGATATTACCGTGCCGTGCACCCCGACGGATTCTTTCGTGCCGATCAAAGCGCTTGTCGGATGAAAACCCGATCAAGTTTCGTCTTCGCTCGGCGTCGGACGCTTGTCGATCACTTCATCGACGAGACCGAATGCCTTGGCTTCGTCCGGCGTCATGAAGTTGTCGCGGTCCATGCCGTCTTCGATCTCATCGATCTTGCGGCCGGTGTGCTTCACGTAGATCTCGTTGAGCCGTGCCCGCACCGCCAGGATTTCTCGGGCATGAATCTCGATGTCGGAGGCCTGGCCCTGGAAGCCGCCGGACGGCTGGTGGATCATCACCCGCGCGTTCGGCAGGCAGTAGCGTTTGCCCGCGGCCCCGGCGGCCAGCAGCAGCGAGCCCATGGACGCAGCCTGGCCGATGCACACCGTGGACACGTCCGGACGGATGTACTCCATGGTGTCGTACATCGCGAGGCCCGACGTCACGACACCGCCCGGCGAATTGATGTACATGGCAATGTCTTTGGTCGGGTTCTCCGATTCCAGGTACAGCAACTGGGCGCAGACGAGGCTGGAAATCGCGTCATTGACCGGGCCCATCACGAAGATAATCCGCTCCTTCAGCAGCCGGGAATAGATGTCGTAGGCCCGCTCGCCCCGGTTGGTCTGCTCGACCACCATCGGCACCAGCGCATTCATGTAGATATCGGCCGGGTTGGCCATGGCCTGTTCCTTCATCCGGTTGGTCGGGCATGGGTTGTCCGGATCACGCCCTTTCCTGACTATGGGTGTTTCGCACCGGCTATGCCAGTACCCGACGGCCTACTACGGGAAGACCTTGCGCCGCGGTTCCGATCAGCCCTCGGCCTCTTCAGACGCGTCGTCCTTCTTCTTGCGCTTGGGTGCGGCCTTCTTCTTCGGAGCCTCATCGTCGGCCTTGGCCTCCGACGCCTTCGCCTTGCTCTTCGGCGCCGCCTTCTTCTTGGCCGGTTTCTTGGCCGGTTTGGCATCCGCCGACCCGGCATCCTCGGCGGCCTCGCTGTCCGGATCGCGGAACAGCTCTTCCGACGTCACGGTCTTGTCGGTCACCTTCGCCATCTCGACCACGAAGTCGACGATCTTGTCCTCGAAGATCGGCGCGCGGACCTGGGCCAGCGCCTGCGGATTCTCCTGGTAGTACTTGAAGACGAACTGTTCCTGGCCGGGGAACCGGGCCGCCTGTTCCTGGATCGCCCGCTGGACCTCTTCGTCGGTCACCTCGATGTTGTTCTGGCGGCCAACCTCCGAGAGCAGCAGACCCAGCCGGACCCGCCGGTCGGCGATCGAGCGATACTCGGCACGATCCTCTTCCGACAGCTTCGCCTCGTCGGCTTCGTGCCCCTGCTCATGCTCATGCTCATGCTCATGCTCATGCCCATGATCGTGATCATGGTCGTGGTCGTGGTCATGGCCTTCCTGGTCATCATTGTGATGGACGACCTGATGGACGATGCTCCGATACTCTTCCTCGACCATGTTCGGCGGGACCTCGAACACATGGCGTTCCGCAAGCTTATCGAGGAGCTGACGCCTCAGACGCGATCGGGTCGCGGTCAGGAACTCGCCCTTCATCTGCTCGCCGACAGCCTCTTTCAGCGAGTCCAGGCTGTCCATGCCGAAGCGTTGGGCGAACGCGTCGTCGATCTCAACCGGCTTGGGCGCGCGGATCTCCTTGACCTTGACGTCGAAGACCGCCTCCTTGCCCGCCAGGTTGCTGGCCGGGTAGTCCTCGGGGAACGTGACCGAGACAGCCTTGTCCGAGCCGGCTTCCACGCCGACCAACTGATCCTCGAAGCCGGGGATGAAGCTGTTCGATCCCAACTCGAGATTATGGTCCTCGGCGCTGCCCCCCTCGAAGGCCTCGCCGTCAACCTTGCCCACGAAGTCGATAACGACAACGTCGCCCGCCGCCGACGGGCGGGCCTCTTCAATCGGCGCTGATTCTTTCTGCTGTTCCGCCATCCGCGAGATGGCGCCCATCAGTTCGTCCTCGCCGGGCTCGGCGACCACGCGCTCGAGCTCAAGCGTCGAGAAATCGATGGTCTCGATCTCCGGCATCAGTTCGACGGTGACCTTGTACTCGAGGTCCTGGCCTTTCTCGTAGGACGTGATCTCGATCCGGGGCTGCGCCGCCGGCCGGAGGTCCCGCTCATCGAGCGCGCGCTGTGAGGTTTCGTTGACCGACTTCTCGATCACTTCGCCCAACATCGCGTCCCCGTAGCGCTGGCGCAGCAGCGACGGCGGTACTTTGCCGGGGCGGAAGCCCGGTAGCTGCACCTGGGGTGCGAGCTCGACCAGCCGGCTGTTGACCTCGGCATCAAGATCAGCCGCCGGGATGGTGATCAGGAATTCGCGCTGCAGTCCTTCATTGAGGGTTTCCGTTACTTGCATGGGTGAGTCCGCTCAGTCGGGGCCAGAAATGGCATGGGCCGTTGGTTCCTGCACCACGGTCGACGGTGGGTCTGGCAGCGTGGTGCGGGTGGAGGGACTTGAACCCCCATGGCTTGCGCCACTGGAACCTAAATCCAGCGTGTCTACCAGTTCCACCACACCCGCGCCGGGCCTGAGCCGCCCTACCGTGGGGACGCGCACTGCTATATGACCGCTGCCCGCGCGTCAACCACCGCACCCACCGGCCAAGGGGCAGATGCGCTAGCCTTTGGCCAATCCCTTGATCTGGGAAGACAGGGCGACGCGCCCGTCGTCGGTATAGGCCTCGTGGTTGTCGTCGATCTCACCCAGCCGATAGAGGTAATTGATCATCATGCCACTGGATTGACCGAGCCCGTTGGCCGAGCGGTCGCCGAGCCAGTTCAGGCGCTCCATGCGCGCGCCATTGGACAGGTGGAAATGGGCGACTGGATCGGCCGCGCCGCCGGACCGCCGCTTCGCCTGCGATAGATACCGGGCCGCCGCCCGCATCATCGGGCTGCGCAGGGCCTCCTGCAGCGCCTCGTCGTCCCACCACGCGTTGCGCTCAAAGGCCGCCGTCAGCAGTTCCGGATCGGGGGTTTCGCCATCCCGCTCCAGGATCTGAGCCAGCGCCCGGCGCTCAGCCGCCGTCAGCAACTCGCTGCCACTGTAAAGCTCACCGTTCATCCACCGACGGAAGCCCGGGATCGGCGACAGGGTTGCGAAGGTCTTCAGGTTCGGCAGCTCCTGGCGCAGCAGATCCACGACTCGCTTGATCAGGAAGTTCCCGAAGCTGATCCCGCTCAAGCCCCGCTGGGCGTTCGAGATGGAATAGAAGATCGCCGTATCGGCGCGCCGCGGATCGTGGGCCGGGGCATGTTCGTCGAGCAGGGTCTGAACGTTGTCCGACATGCCGGCCACCAGGGCGACTTCGACGAAGATCAGGGGTTCGTCGGGCATGTTGGGGTGGAAGAAGGCGAAACAGCGACGGTCGCTGTCCAGCCGGTTCTTAAGGTCGTCCCAGGACTGGATCGCATGAACCGCTTCATAGGCGATCAGCTTCTCCAGCAGGGCTGCCGAGGCGTCCCAGGTGATCCGCCGCAGCTCCAGCAGGCCGACATCAAACCAGTCCGACAACAGGTCGCGAAGGTCGCCGTCGAGATCGCTGAGCTCCGGCGTGTCGCGCGCCATCGGGATCAGTTCGGCGCGCAGATCGACCAGGAACTTCACGCCCTCCGGCAGCGCGGTGAAACGACGCAGGAGGGTGCGCCAACGGGGTACAAGGGCGGTGCGAAGCCGACGCTCCAGCTTTCGCCTGGCCTCCTCGTCCGGCGCCTCGGCCAGGGCGGAGACCGCGTTGTCGACGGCGCCATGGTCGGCGCCGAACTCGTTGGCCAGCAGGGTCAGAAATCGCTCGCGACCTGTCCGGTTCAATGACAGGTAGGAGCGGCCAAGCTCGGCCGCCCGAGCCCGAGCCGTGACCTCGCCGCCCTTGTCGGACAGGCAGTCCGACATCTGACCGCGGATCTTCTCCAGATCGTCGCCGGGCAGGTCGGGCCGCGGCACCCCCGTCCAGTAGTGGCGGGTGGAGACCGAGACGTCTTCCCACGCCTTGCGCAGGTTCTTCAGGGTCCGATCGAGAAAGCTGTCTGCCGTCGCATCGCTCATGACGAAAGGATGCCGAGCACCAGCACATTGGGCAAATGAATAACCCGAGACATCGTCACCGCCGGCGCGGCCCTCCCGCCGGTCATTGGGCCTGTTCCTTCGTCGCCAGGAATTTGAGCGCCGACCAGGTCTCTGCGGTGTGGTTCAGATGCCAGCCGTTGCGAGCCAGGAACACCGGATCGCCGTCATGATCTTCTGCAAGGTCGCCCTGGTGGGCATCGATGAACTTCTTGAGCTCCGCGGGATCCTCGGCGGCGATCCACCGGGCGGTATGCAGCCCGGCCGGCTCGAAGGTCACCGGGACGTCGTATTCCGTGCGGATCCGGTCGGCCAGAACCTCGAACTGCAGGGCGCCGACGACCCCAACGATCCACTGGCTGCCGAGCCGCGTCTTGAAAGCCTTTGCAGCCCCCTCCTCGGCCAGCTGTTCCACGGCCCGGGACAAATGCTTCATGCGCATCGGGTCGGTCGGCCGGACCCGCTGCAGAAGCTCCGGGGCGAAACTCGGGATGCCTTTGACATGGAGGTCCTCGCCCTCGGTCAACGTATCGCCGATGCGCAGATTCCCGTGGTTCGGGATCCCGATAATGTCACCCGGCCAGGCCTCCTCCGCGACCTCGCGATCACGGGCCAGAAACAGGACCGGATTGTGCATGGTCATGGTTTTGCCGCTGCGCACGTGCTTCAGCTTCATGCCGCGCTTGAAGTGGCCCGAGCTCAGCCGCACGAAAGCAATCCGGTCACGGTGTTTGGGATCCATGTTCGCCTGGATCTTGAAGACGAACGCCGAAACCTTGTCTTCGCCCGGCGCTATGGCCCGCTCGACCGCCGGCTGGGGCCGCGGCGGCGGCGCGTATTCGGCCACTCCCTCCAGCAACTCCCGCACCCCGAAATTGTTCAGCGCGCTGCCGAAGAACACCGGGGTCATCGTGCCGTCACGGAACGCCTGCAAGTCGAACTCCGGGCACAGACCGCGCGCCATCTCGACCTGCTCGCGGAGTTCCGCGACCAGGTCGGCGGGCAGCAGGTCGTCGAGCTTCGGATCCTCCAGCCCATCGCATTGGATGCCTTCCGCCGGGCGGTCATTGTTGCCGCGCTCCACCAGGATCAACCGATCCCGGATCAGGTCGTAGCAGCCCTTGAACCGCTGCCCCATCCCGATCGGCCAGCTCGCCGGCACCACGTCCAGCGCCAGGGTCTGCTCGACCTCGTCGAGCAGTTCGAACGGATCGCGGCCTTCGCGATCGAGTTTGTTCACGAACGTGACGATCGGCACGTCGCGCAGGCGGCAGACCTCAAACAGCTTTCGGGTCTGCTCCTCGATACCCTTTGCGGCATCGATCACCATGACGGCGCTGTCGACCGCGGTCAGCGTGCGATAGGTGTCCTCCGAGAAGTCCTCGTGGCCCGGGGTGTCCAGCAGATTGAAGGTGCGGCCCAGGTAGTCGTAGGTCATCACGGACGACGCGACCGAGATCCCGCGTTCCTGCTCGACCTTCATCCAGTCCGACCGCGCGCGCCGGCGCTCGCCGCGAGCCTTGACCGCACCGGCGAGCTGAATGGCGCCACCGAACAGCAGCAGCTTTTCGGTCAGCGTGGTCTTGCCGGCGTCCGGGTGCGAGATGATCGCAAAGGTGCGCCGCCGATCGACCTCCTCGGCGAGATTGGGCATGCCAGATAAATCCCGAAATCGTGGTGGACGGGTAGATACCGCCGCCTAACGGTCGCTTCAAGGGCCGTCCCTGCGTCTTTTTGAGCGTCTGAACCCTGGACGTCGCCGACCGGCGTGCTTATTCACAGCCCATGCGTATCGGTAGGAAACCGCTGTTGCGGCCGAAAAGTGTCCCGATCGCCCTGCTGCTTCTCGGCGGGGTCGGATCGCTGGTGACCCTCTCGCTGATTGTCGTTCTTGCGACAGGCTTTCTGGCCGCCGGGCGGAATACCATCGACATGCTGCGTGATCAGGCGACCGAGCTGATGCACCTGATGGTGTCGCGGATCGAGACCCATATCGAGCCGGCCGCCATCCATGCCGAACTGATCGCGCAGATGATCGTCGAGGAGCAGTTCGACTTCCGGTCCTCGGACATTGATCGGATCCGTCTGACCATGCGGGCCCTGCCGCAGATTCTCGGCGTCGGCATCGTCCTCGAGGACGGTCGGCTCATCAGCATCACCCGCGACGGTCTTATTCAGCGATCGGACTGGCGCGAGAACGGCTTCAGCGAGGCCGAGTTCCAGGAAGTCATGACATCGGACGGGCTGGTCTGGCCGGACCCGGTGTGGGAATCCGAACTGGGCGAGTCGATCATCTATGCCCGTCACGTAATCGTCGATAACGGTCGACCGATCGGTTTCGTCGGCAGCGCGATCTCCGCCGCCGAACTGTCTGAGTTCCTGAGCAGCATCACCGACGACGTGGTCAGCGCGTTCCTGCTCGACTCCCAACGCCGGATCATCGCGCACCCATCCCTGGTCGGCAGGGCGAAGGAGCTGTTCAAGCGTGGGCGGGAGATCCCGACCGCCGAAGAACTGGATGACGGGGTTCTGCATTCCTGGGTGTCAGGCGCCTATGTCGAGGCGGATCTCCTGGAGGATCTCGAAGGCCTGGACACGGCAATCGTGAATTTCCGGGACAGTGAGCATGTCCTGATCAATACGCCTCTGACGGCTGTCGCACCGCAGACCTGGATCGTCGGCGTCTCCATCAACACGGCGAGCGCCGACGTCCTGTTCACCCGCCTGTTCGGCATCCTGATCGCCGGGCTCGCGGTCCTGGCGCTCACACTGTTTCTGCTGTGGCGGGTGGCGCGCTCGGTCCGTCGGCCTCTGACCGCCTTGGCGACCGCGTCGGAGAGGATCCGGAACCTGGACCTCGACGACATTCCCGAACCGCCGGAAACCACGGTCTCGGAGATCCGCGAGGCGTCCGACGCCTTCTACCGCATGGTCGGCGCGCTGCGATGGTTCGAGACCTACGTGCCAAGGCGCCTTGTGAAGCGCTTGATGGCGGCGTCGACCGACGACGGGATCCCGACGCGAAGCCGGGAACTGACCCTGCTGTTCACCGACATCGTCGGATTCACATCCCTGTCGGAAAGTCTCGGCGCCGAAGAGACCGCGGACCTGCTCAACCAGCATTTCTCGCTGATCGCCCAATGCGTCGAGGCCGAAGGTGGCACGATCGACAAATACATCGGTGATTGTGTGATGGCGTTCTGGGGGGCGCCGCAACGCCAGGACGACCACGCGGAACGCGCCTGCCGTGCGGCCCGCGCCATCGCCCGCGCCGTTCACGCCCACAATGAAGAGCGCCTGAGCGAGGGCAAGCCGGCGATCCGGATGCGGATCGGCCTGCATTCCGGAACCGTCGTCGTCGGCAACATCGGCGCGCCGGGACGGATCAACTATACGGTGGTCGGTGATCCCGTGAACGTCGCCAACCGGATCGAGCAGCTCGGCAAGGACGTGGACGCTGATGCCGAAGTCCTCATCCTGGCCAGCCAGCAGACCATCGAAGCGGCCGGCCAACTCGACGGCGGCACCGACAGCGGCGCCACGCAGGTCGGCGACCGGACCCTGCGCGGCCTGAAAGCCGCTGTCGGGATCTGGCGCCTGTCTACCTAGATCGGATCACGTTTTGGCGGAAACCCTTTGGTTTCCGCCAAAACGTGTGAATCCGATCTGAATCAGAAGGTTAGAGCAGATTCACCGGTCTGATGGATCGCCGACGGCGATTCCATCTGAAACGCATCTGCTCTAGATCGACAGCCGACGCCCCTCGTCGGCGGACCGGTAGATGGCCTCGACCAGATCCATGTTGCGCAGATAAGCCGCCCCCTCGTTCTCGGCCGGTTCCCCGCGCGCCCACGCGTCGACAATATGGCTGTTTGTGGTGAACACGCAGTCGCCGGCAAAACCGCGGTCGGACCAGTCGTAAGGGTGGCAGACCTCGGCTCCGCCATGGGGTTTCCAGAACAGATCGCCCGCCCCGTTGAGCCGGAGGACACCACCGCTGCCCTCGACCCACATCTCCCCCATGGTGAGCCGGGTGTTGTCGGCAACGTGGTCATTCAGCCGGTTACCGTCGAACAATCCGGTGGCGCCGCTCTCGAACTCGAACAGAACGTAGCCCGCATCCTCTCCGGCGATCACCGGATTGATCCGCCGGAGCTCCGCGTAAACCGACACCACTTCACCCATCAGCATCCGAAAGGTGTCGACGAAGTGAATAGCGGTCTCGTGGATGAGGAACCGGGGCATCGATTGGAAATACGGCTGCCGGGCGAGATAAGCGTCCGGCCCCTGCCCGTCTCCGGGCCGCATCCGGAACGCTATGCTGTGCGGTGTTCCGAGCACGCCGGCGTCGATCTGATGCCGGGCTTCCCGATGCCACGGCTGGAACCGGAAGTTCTCATGTACCGCCAGCCGGATCCCGGCGGCGTCGGCCGTGGCGACCAGAGCTCGCGCCTCGTCCAAGGACGGGGCCAGCGGTTTCTGGCAGATGACATTCGCCCGCGCCTTGCCGCACAGAGTCACCAGAGGAGCATGGGTCGCCGGCGGCGTGACGATATCGACCAGGTCCGGCGCGAGGTCGGCCAGGAGTGCTTCTGCATCGTCATATACGGGGGCATTCGGGTGATGGGCGTCGCGTGTGGCGCGCGCGCGCTCCAGGTCGCTGTCGCACACACCGACGACGTCGACCCCCGCCGTCCGCGACCAGGCGTCGTGGTGGAAGGCCGCGAAGTAACCGCATCCAATGATCGCAACGCGCTGGGTCATGGAGCCGCCCCGTCGGGTCCACCGTTACCTGTTTCGGTCTCCGACGGCCCGATCTCTTCACTACATCTCGAGCGCACGGTCCCGCAGCACGAACTTCTGGATCTTGCCGGTGGAGGTCTTCGGCAGTTCGGTGAACACGATGGTCCGGGGGATCTTGAAGCCGGCCATGTTGTCGCGGCAGAAGGCGATGACGTCCGCCTCGGTAAGCGTTTCCTCCGGGGCCGGTGTGATGAAGGCACACGGCGTTTCGCCCCACTTCTCATCGGGGCGTGCGACCACGGCGGCTTCCATGATCTTCGGATGACGGAACAGCACGTCCTCCACCTCGAGGGAGGAAATGTTCTCGCCGCCGGAGATGATGATGTCCTTGGAGCGGTCCTTGACCTCGGCATAGCCGTCGGGATGCATGACGGCGAGATCACCGGAACGGAACCAGCCGTCCACGAACGCTTTCGACGTTGCCTCCGGGTTCTTGAGATACCCCTTCATCACCGTGTTGCCGCGGATCGCGATCTCGCCGATCGTCTCACCGTCGGCCGGCACATCCGCACCGGTTTCCGCATCGACGACCCGGAAGCCCTCCAAGGTCGGATACCCGACCCCTTGGCGAGCCATCTTGCGGGCCTTGTCATCCAGGGCCAGACCATCCCATTCCGGCGGCCAGGCGCAGATTCCGGATGGGCCATAGGTCTCCGTAAGGCCATAGAGATGCACCACTTTGAAGCCCATGCGCTCCATGCCCGCGATCACCGCACTCGGCGGCGCTGCCCCGCCGGTCCCGATGGCGATCGAATGGTCGAAGGACCGCTTCTGATCATCGGGGGTGTGGATCAGCATCGTGAGCACGATCGGTGCGCCACACATGTGGGTAACCTCATGGGCTTGGATCAGCTCGAAGATCAGCGCCGGTTCGACCTTGCGCAGGCAGACATGGGTGCCGCAGACCGCGGTGACGCCCCAGGTGAACGTCCAGCCGTTGCAGTGGAACATCGGCAGGGTCCAGAGGTAACGGGACTGGCGATCGACCTGAAAGGCGATCGCGTTGCCCATCGCGTTCAGGTAGGCGCCGCGATGATGATACACCACGCCTTTCGGGTTCCCGGTGGTGCCGCTGGTGTAGTTCAGACAGATGGCCTGCCATTCGTCGACCGGCCACTCCCACCCGTCGGCGGCATCGCCGCTCTCCAGCAGCGCCTCGTACTCCATCTCGCCCAAGGGATCGCCGTCCTCGGCAAGGGCATCGTCGATCCAGACCACCGGCGGCGGCGCGTCCATGGTGGCGACAGCGGCGGCCATCGTGGCCGTGAACTCACGGTCGACCAACACCAGTTTGGCCTCGCCGTGACCCAGAATGAACCCGATCATTGTCGGATCCAGCCGCGTATTGATGGCATTGAGCACCGCCCCCGCCATCGGCACACCGTAGTGGGCTTCGAGCATGGCCGGCGTGTTGGGGGCCAGAATGGCGACCGTATCCCCCGTGGCGATGCCGCGCCGCCGGATCGCCGAGGCCAGCTGCCGACAGCGCGTGTAGGTCTGCGCATAGGTCTGGCGCAGGTCACCGTGGATTACCGCCACTTTGTCCGGGTAGGTGTAGGCGGCGCGGGCCAGGAAATCGCTCGGGGTCAACGGCGCGTAGTTGGCGTCCCGCCGCGGCAGATCGGTATCGAAGATCGAGTCGGTCATGGCACACCCGGAGGCTTTCCCCTGGAACACACCATTTCGGCCTCGTTACCAAACGTCAAGCGCCGCCGGGTTGTGACCGGGAACAAGCCGGGGTAGGGTCCGGCTCATGCGGATCGACATTTTCTCCGACGTCATTTGCCCCTGGTGCTTCATCGGCAAACGCCGGCTGGAGCGCGCGTTGCGTGACCGTCCGCAGGGCGATGTCGAGATCCATTGGCGGGCGTTCCAGCTGAACCCGGACATGCCGGTTCAGGGCATGGATCGCCAGACCTATCTGCAGACGAAGTTCGGAGGTCCGGAGCGCGCGGCGCAGATTTACGAGACGATCCGCCAGAATGGTGCCAAGGAAGGCATCGATTTCCAGTTCGAGAAGATCGGCACGACGCCGAACACGGGTCGCGCCCATCGTCTCGTGCGCTACGGCAGCGAGCGGGGGGTTTCGGGCGCCCTCGTCGAACGCGTGTTCACCGGCTACTTCTACAATGGTGAGAATGTCGGCGACACCGAGGTCCTGGCGACCATGGCCGCCGATGTCGGCCTCGATCGCGAGGAAACCATCGCCTTTCTCGACGGCAATGACGGCGTTGCCGACGTTCTGGCGGAATCCCGTTTCGCCTACGAGAACGGGATCAATGGGGTCCCCTGCTTCATCTTCGACCGGCACTACGCGCTGGCCGGCGCCCAGGAGCCCGAGGCCTTTTACCCTCTGTTCGAACTGGTCCAGAGCGAAGCCGCCAATCGGCCGCCCGCCGCCAACACCGCCTGATTCCGTTTCGTGCTTCCGGGTCCCGGTCTCGACCTGCCGGTCGAACCGGGATGACGGTGTTGAAAATGCTCGTCATCGCGGCGGTGCGCAGCGCCGGCCGGGACCTCGATCGCCATGCAACCCTCAAGCCGCCAGCGCCGCCAGTTCTTCCATCAGCCTTGTGAGCCCGACGACGCGCTGCTCCGGCTTGGTCCAGGCGCGTCGGTACACCAGGCGGTGGTCGGGACGCAGTTGCACCGATCCGGCCTGCTGTTGGATGAAGGTGACAAGACCGTCCGGCTTGGCGAAGGTGTTGTTGCGGAACGCCAGGGTGGCCCCCTTCGGTCCGGCGTCGATCTTCTCCACCCCGGCCGAGCGGCAAAGCCGCTTGATCGCCACCACCCTCAGCAGGTTGTCGACCTCCGGCGGGATCGTGCCGAACCGGTCCGCCAGTTCGGCCGCGAAGGCGTCGATCTCTTCCTGATCCATCAAGAGCGCGATCCGGCGATACAGACTCATACGGACCGAAAGATCCGGAACGTAAGCTTCCGGGATCAGCACCGGCATGCCGATCGCGATCTGCGGCGTCCAGCTGACGTCGTCCGCCGGCGCGCCGTCCCCCGACCGGGCGGCCTCGACGGCCTCGCGCAACAGCTCCTGGTAGAGCTCGATGCCGACCTCCTTGACCTGGCCCGATTGCTCCTCGCCCAGCAGATTGCCCGCCCCGCGGATGTCCATGTCGTGGCTCGCCAGCGAGAATCCGGCGCCCAGACTGTCGAGGGTCTGCATCACTTCCAACCGGCGCTTGGCGATCGGCGGCAGAACCCGGGTCGGATGGGTTGTCAGATAGGCGTAGGCGCGGGTCTTGGACCGTCCTACGCGCCCCCGCAGTTGATACAGCTGGGCCAGCCCGAACATGTCGGCCCGGTGAATGACGATCGTGTTGGCGCTCGGGATGTCGAGGCCGGACTCGACGATGTTGGTCGACAGCAGGATGTCGTATCCGCCATCGGTGAATGTGGTCATCGTGGTTTCGAGTTCGCCCGCCGACATTCGGCCATGTGCGACACCGATCCTCGCTTCCGGGACCAGGTTGGTCAGACGTTCCTGGACCCGGCTAAGGTCCTCGATCCGCGGACAGACGTAGAAGGTCTGCCCGCCGCGATACCGCTCCCGCAGAATCGCCTCGCGGATGATCACGCCGTCATAGGGCATCACGAACGTTCGCACCGCCAAACGGTCGACCGGCGGTGTGGCGATCAGGCTCATCTCGCGGACACCGGACAGGGCCATCTGCAGGGTGCGGGGGATCGGCGTCGCCGTCATGGTAAGGACGTGCACCTCCTTGCGCAGATCCTTCAACCGCTCCTTCTGCGCGACCCCGAAATGTTGCTCCTCGTCGACGATCACGAGCCCGAGGTTGTTGAACCTGATCTGCTTGGACAGGACCGCGTGGGTGCCGACGACGATATTGACGTCGCCCGCAGCGACCCCGTCCTTGATCGCCGTGGCATCCCGGCTCGATACCATGCGCGACAGCTGCTCGACCCGCACGGCGAAGCCCCGGAATCGATCGCGGAACACCCTGAAATGCTGGCGGCACAGCAGGGTGGTCGGGACAACGACGGCAACCTGGTAGCCCTGATGGGCCGCGACCAGGGCCGCGCGCAACGCCACTTCGGTCTTGCCGAAACCGACATCGCCGCAGACCAGCCGGTCCATCGGGCGGCCCGCCCCCATGTCATCGAGAACCTCGTCGATCGCCTTAGACTGATCGTCGGTCTCGGTAAACGGGAACCGGGCGCAGAACTCGTCATAGGTTCCGGAGACCGGATACAGCGCCTCGGTCTTGCGCAGTTCCCGCTCGGCGGCGATCGAAATCAGCGCCTCCGCCATATCGAGCAGCCGCTTTTTGACCCGCGCCTTGCGCGCCTGCCAGCCCGCCCCGCCCAGCTTGTCGAGCTGCGCGTTGGTGTCCTGGCTGCCATAGCGCGACAGGACCTCGATGTTCTCGACCGGCACAAACAGTTTGTCGCCGCCGAGATACTCCAGTCGCAGCATGTCGTGCGGGGCACCGCCGACCTCCAGCGTCTCGAGGCCGAGGTACCGACCGATCCCGTGCTCGGTATGGACGACGAAGTCTCCGGCATCCAGGGCCGAGACCTCGCGCAGGAAGTCCTCGCCGCGCCGCCGCCGGCGCCGCGACGGGCGCACCAGCCGCTCCCCGACGATGTCGGGCTCGGCGATCACCGTGAGCCGCCCGCGGCGGTAGCCGTGCTCCAGCGGCAGCACCGCCGATACGACCGTTTGATCGGAGAGTTTCAGCGCTTCGTCGAGGGTTTCGACCGGCTCGATCGCTTCAACCCCGTGGTCGCTGAGCAGGCTCGCCAGCCGATCCCGCGAGCCTTGGGTGTATCCGGCAATCACCACGCGGCGGCCCGTGGCGATCTCCTCCGCCACCGCCGAGCGAACGCTGTCGTAGATCGCCGATCCGCCGGCCACCCGGGCCTCGGAGAAGTCTGGCCCCACCTGCGCCTCGAGATCGATCGTCGCGGGCGCGTCCTCGGGCAAGGCAAACGGGGTGAACGCACCGACCGGCCGGTCGGCCAGCACCTGCTGCCACTGATCCGCGGTCAGGTACAGGGCGTCTGCCGGCATCGGGCGATAGATGCCACCGGCCTCCGCACCGCCGGTCCGCAGCATCTGATACCGGGCATCGTGGTACTCGGCGATCTGCTCCAGCCGGGCAGTGACCACGTCCTCGGCCTGGTGGTCCAGCGTGACGGACGCATCAGAGACGTAGTCGAACAGGCTTTCCATGTCCTCGTGGAACAGCGGCAACCAATGTTCCATCCCGCCATGCCGGCGCCCCGCGACGATGGCCTCGTAGACCGGGTCGGCGGTGATCTCGGCGCCGAACAGGCCGCGATAGCCCGACCGGAATCGCGCCGTCGACGCCTCGTCCAGCAACAGTTCGCCGACCGGCAGAAAGGCGACACTCTTGCGCTTCCCGGTCGTGCGCTGGCTCATCGGGTCGAACCGGCGGATGGAGTCCAGGTCATCGCCGAAGAAGTCCAAGCGCACCGGTTCTTCCATGCCGGTCGGGAACACATCGACGATGCCGCCGCGCACCGCGTATTCGCCCGGCTCTCGCACCGTGTCCGAGCGTCCATAGCCGTTGCGGACGAAGAACTGGGTCAGGTCCTCAAGCGGCACCGATTGCCCGAGGCGCAGAACCCGGGTCGCGCCGTCGAAAAAGCTGCGGGGCGGGATCCGTTGCAGCGCCGCGTTCACCGTGGTCAGGACGACGGTTGGCTTGGCGGTCGACTTGGCGCCCGGCTTGCGCGCGGCCAGACGTGCCAGCGTGTCGACCCGGCGGCTGACGATCTCCGCATTCGGCGATACCCGGTCATAGGGCAGGCAATCCCAGGCCGGCATCGTCATTACCCGCAGATCCGGGCCGAAGAACCCGATCCCACGGGCCAATGCCGCCATCCGGGCATCATCGCGCGCGACGTGCAGCAGCAGGCCGCGTTCCCGCGCCAGCAGGGTGATCGCCTGGGCGTCGACACCGTCCGGCGCGGCGGACAGGGTTACGCGACCGACCGCTACCGGAAATGCGCCGAAGGGCGACGTGACGTCCATGAGCGGGCTCGACCGATCCGTCAGGCGTTCGGGAAGTCGAAATCCTGGATCATCCGAAGCACCGGCGTGTCGTACTCGTCCGGTGGCGCCTCGCGGCCGGTGATCCAGGTGTAAAGTCGCGGATCCTCGATCTTCAGCAGCGCTTCATAGTCGTCCAGGTCCGACTCGCTGAGGCTCTCGAGATGACGCGCGGCAAAGGCCCCCAGGAGCAGATCGGTCTCCTTGGTTCCGGTGTAGGCGCTGCGATACCGCAGGCGCTTGCGGCGGGCCTCGAGCGCGTCGGTCATTCCGGACTCCCGGTCGCTCTGGCGACCTCTCCAGGTGGACGGGTCCTGGGATATAAAGCAGGGTCATATCCGACACCAGCCTCATACAGCCGTTTCACCCACCGTGCGCCCTGAGATTCTGTTCCCCCTGTTTGCCGACGTCGCCCGCCTGTCCGGGATCGGGCCGCGCTATGCCAAACTCATTGAAAGGGCCGCCGGACCGCAGATCGTCGATCTGCTGTGGCATCTGCCCAGCGGTGTCATCGATCGGCGGTTCTCACCGACGGTCGATGCCGCGCCCGACGGCGTCATCGCGACGCTGACGGTGACGGTGCTGCGCCATGAACCGGGCCGCGGCCGCGCGCCCTACCGGGTGATCTGCGCGGATGCCAGCGGCGAGATTGAGCTGGTCTACTTTCACGCCAAGGGAAACTGGCTGGCGAAGCTGCTGCCGATCGGCGAAACCCGCGTCATCAGCGGCAAGGTCGAGCGGTTCCGCGGGCGCGCGCAGATGCCCCATCCAGACCATGTCGTCCCCCAGGACGAGGCGCCATCGGTGCGGATCGTCGAGCCGGTTCACCCCTCCGCCGACGGCCTGCCCCAACGGGTTCTGCGCAAGGCGATCGACGGCGCGCTAACACGCCTTCCCGACCTTGCCGAATGGATCAACCCGACGCTGCTGTCGGCGCGGGGGTGGCCAAGCTGGAGCGACGCGATTCGCCAGGTCCATCACCCGGAAACGGCGCAGGATCTGTTGCCGGAAACGCCGGCCCGTCAGCGCCTGGCCTATGACGAAATCCTGTCCAATCAGCTGGCCCTGGCCCTGGTGCGGGCCCGGCTGAAGAAGCAACCCGGCCGCGCCATGAAAGGCGATGGGCATCTCCGCGATGCCATCCTGGCGGCCCTGCCCTTCGCGCTGACCGGGGCACAGCGCACCGCGCTTGCCGAAATCGAGGGCGACATGGCGGCCAGTTCGAGGATGCTGCGGTTGCTGCAGGGCGATGTCGGCAGCGGCAAGACCCTGGTCGCCCTGGTCGCGATGGCGAACGCGGTCGAGTGCGGTGCCCAGGCGGCCCTGATGGGCCCGACCGAGATTCTGGCGCGCCAGCACTTCGCCACACTGGAGCCGCTGGCCCGCCAGGCTGGACTTCGCACCGAGATTCTGACCGGACGGGATAAGGGAAAGACACGGGGCGCGATCCTCGGACGGATCGCCGAGGGCACCGCCCAGATCGTGGTCGGGACCCATGCGCTGTTTCAGGAGGACGTCGTCTTCCGCGATCTCGCCCTGGCGGTCATCGACGAACAGCACCGTTTCGGGGTCCACCAGCGCATGGTGCTCGGCGCCAAGGGCCAGGGCGTCGATGTTCTGGTGATGACGGCGACGCCGATCCCGCGAACGCTTGTGATGACCGCCTATGGTGACCTCGACGTGTCCCGCCTGACCGAGAAGCCCCCGGGCCGCCAACCGGTCGACACCCGCGTCCTGGCCAACGACCGGCTGCTCGACGTGATCGACGCCGTTGCGCGAAAACTGGACGCCGGCGCCAAGGTCTATTGGGTCTGTCCGTTGGTCGAGGAGTCAGAAGCGCTCGACGCAGCGGCCGCCGAGGAACGGGCCGCCACCCTGAGGGAGCGTTTCGGCGACAGGGTCGGATTGGTCCATGGCCGTATGAAGGGTGCGGAGAAGGACAAGACCATGGCCGCCTTCAAGGACGGCGGCATCGACCTGCTGGTCGCCACCACCGTGATCGAGGTCGGCGTCGACGTGCCGGACGCCACTGTCATGGTGATCGAACACGCCGAGCGTTTCGGGTTGGCCCAGCTGCATCAGCTGCGCGGCCGCATCGGCCGCGGTGACAAAGCGTCGACCTGCCTGCTGGTGTACGCGCCGCCGCTGAGTGAGGCCGGCCGCGCGCGGCTATCGGTGATGCGCGAGAGCGAGGATGGTTTCCGGATCGCGGAAGAGGATCTCAAGCTGCGCGGCGCCGGCGAAGTGCTCGGCACCCGGCAGAGTGGGTTGCCGACGTTTCGTCTGGCCGACGGCGCGGCCCACAACGCCCTTTTCGCCGTCGCCCGCGACGATGCCCGCCTGCTGCTGGATCAGGACCCGGAGCTTGAGGGCACCCGGGGTGCGGCGGTGCGCACCCTGCTCTACCTGTTCGAACGCGATGCGGCGGTACGTTATCTGCGGGGCGCGTGAAATCACTTCGCGAAAGCCCCGGATCACTAACGGGCCTCAGGCATGGATCCTGAATCTAGTTCAGGACCGCGAATGCTAGGAACCAGCGCAATCCTGAACTTGATTCAGGATCCACGGTTGAGGCGCCCGACCCGATCAGGCGGCGTCGGGCCGCCGGGTCGGCTCTTCGCCTTCCCGCTCCGGCTGCACGGCCGGGATCAAAGGCAGTTCACGCTGCTCCGGCGAGCGGCGATCCGGCGGGGTCACAATGCCGCCGGACACCACCATCTTGATGCCTTCCTCGACCGTCATCCCCAGTACGTGGCATTCGTGGCGCGGCAGGAACAGCAGGAAGCCCGACGTCGGATTGGGCGTGGTCGGGAGGAAGACGTTGACAGTCTCATCTTCCGTCATGTTCTGCACTTCGCCGATCGTGTCGCCTGTGATGAAACCGATCGCCCAGATCCCTCGCCGCGGATACTCGATCAGCACGACCTGACGGAAGGCATTCGACTGCTTCGCCAGCACGGTCTCCAGGATCTGCTTGAGGGCGCTGTGGACGTTCCGGACCACCGGCATGCGGGCCATCATCCGTTCGGACAGCGACACCATCCAACGACCGATCAGGCCGGCCGCGAAGGCGCCGATGAAGGTCAGGACGATCATCGCCACGATCAGCCCGAGCCCTGGAATGGAGAACGGGAGGTAGGTCTCGGGGTTGTAGCGCTCCGGGATCAGGGGCGTGATCTGGCTGTCGATCAGGTCGATGATCAGCCAAGCGAGATACAGCGTGATGCCGATCGGCGCGGTCACGAGGACGCCGGCGAAGAAATAGGCGCGCAGGCGAGCGAACAGCGACATTCCAGGCGTGACACCCATGGGGCGGCGACTTTCCTAACACTTTCTTGGCCGACCGAGCATCGGACCGATCCTCAATCCCCAGATATGGGGTTTCGGACCGTCACCACCACCCGACTCCGCCTATACTGCACCGCAACACAATTTCGGCAAGCGTTGAAGCATAACGCCTCCGAATCAAAGGAATTGTCCCGGTGACAAGCTCGGGTCTTGGTCGTCCCCGCCATGTTCGGCACACTCCGCTCCCATGGACACGAAACCAACCGAATTCGGCGGAGCGCTCCGTCCCCTGTTCGCCCTGGAAGCGGGATCCCTGCATCTCAACAACGGCTCCTTCGGCCCGACCCCTCGTTCTGTGCTGGCGGCCCAGCGCGACTGGCAGGACCGGATGGAGGCTGAGCCGAGCCGATTCATGGAGTTTGAGTTCCGACCCGCGTTGCGGGCCGCCGCCGCCCGGTTGGCCCCCTATCTCGGCGCCGAAGCCGAGCACATCGCTCTGGTGGAAAACGCGACCCCGGCCATCAACGCGGTTCTGCGCTCCATCGACTGGTCGCCCGGCGATCGCATTCTGATCAACGACCAGACCTACGGGGCGGTGCGCAACACGGTGCGGTTCATCTGCGCGATTACAGGTGCCGAACTCGTCGAATGGAAACTACCGTTCCCCTGTCCGGGACCCGATGCGGTGATGGAAGCTCTCGCACCCGCCCTCGACCCGGCCCCGCGACTGGCGATCTTCGACCACGTCACCTCCCCGACCGCCCTTGCTCTTCCGGTCGAACGGATGGTTGCCGCCGCGCGTGACGCCGGCGCCCTGGTCCTGGTCGACGGCGCCCACGCCCCCGGCATGATGGAACTGGATCTGCAGTCGCTTGGGGCCGACTGGTACACCGGAAACTGTCACAAATGGCTGTTCTCGGCGAAGGGCTGCGCCTTTCTTTGGGCTGGCGACCGAATGCGCGACCGGTTGCATCCCTGTGTGATCAGCCACGGCTACCTGGACGGGTTCATCGCCGAATTCGACTGGGTCGGCACCCGCGACGGCTCAGCCCAGCACAGTCTTCCGACCGCACTCGACTTCGTGGACCGGTTCGGTGTCGAGGCGATCCGCACCCACAACACTGCCCTGGCGCGCGAGGCTGGTGCCAGGCTGTCCGATGCCTGGGGCACCGAGACCGGAGCCCCCGACAGCTGCACCGGCTCCATGGTGATGGTACGCCTGCCGGACGGGTATGGCAGCGGCATGGACACCGCAACGGAGCTGCGCCTGCGGTTGCTTCGCGAAGATCGGGTTCAGACACGGATCAATCCGCTCGCCGGCTGGCTCTGGGCCCGCGTCTCATGCCAGATCTATAACGAGATCTCCGAGGTCGACCGGCTGGCCGAAGCCGTCCTCGCGAAACGGCCAAACAGCTGATTTCGCTCAGTTCAACTTGTGGCGGAACTTGCGCTCGAGATGACGCAGAATCTCTTCACGCCGGCGCCCACCATCGGCAAGCGCCGCCTTGAACAGACGGGACGCCTCATTCTCAGCCTCGGGCGGATCCTGGCCGATCTGGATGAAGGCCGCCCGCTGAGCGCGCGCCAGCACGTCCGGGTCAATTCTCTGGCGGACGTTCCGCAGGATCCTGAGGGCTTTCTCTCGCTCGCTCATAGCAGGATTATGTCCCAAAGGGCGGAGACGGACAACGCATGATGGTCGACGGCATTGAACCATCGGCGGGCGCGCCGCTTCCCGACGCGGGTGAGTGAGCACCCGATCCGCTAGAAGAACTTCGACACGAACGCAGCTGCCAGAGCGTTATTGGCGATCTTGGTGACGACCGCCTCGGCCCGCCCCTTCATCTCCTTCTCGCCATACATCGCATCGATTTCGAAGCGGAATCGCTGGCCGGTGATGATGATATCGCGGTCGTAAGGGTCTAGAATAAAACCCTTTTCGTTCAGCTCACGGATATTGAATGTGAACTTGTCAATCTTGACCGTCCCCTTGGAGTCGGCCTTCTTCGGATTGCCCATCGTCTTCCGGACGGGCTTGTTCTTGGCGCCGCCGGACACCTTCAGGAAATCAAACATGATCTGAACTCACGCGAACGTCCAAACCTCTCAACGAGTTAGTATACGCGTTTGCGAGTCGTGAGAGAAGAGAACGATTCGATCAATGATTTCATTCAAGAGAAATCGATGCGAATTTATACTGTATTGGATATTTAACCAAATGGTCGAACTACCGCGCGCCACGACCCGACCCGAAGGAGCTGGCGGAAAGCCGGATAGAAAACCAGTCTGAATCCTGGAAAATGGTGAGCGCGACAGGGATCGAACCTGTGACCGTCTGATTAAAAGTCAGATGCTCTACCAACTGAGCTACGCGCCCGCCTGCGCGGTGTTCCGCGCCGAACGAGGGCGGAAGCTAGGCGCCGCAGTCCCTCAGGTCAAGTGCCCCGGGGCGGTTTTCTGCCCGGCGCGCCAGCGCCCCATCACCCCTTGAAAGGACCGGTCTGTTTGGCCTCGGTCTCGGTTGCCGGGTCGCTGTCGAAACGATGCACGACCCGCTCGGCGACCCGGGGCGGAACGAACTCGGTGATGGCGCCACCAAGCCGCCCGATTTCCTTGACGAAACGCGACGAGATGAACTGATGGCGATCCGACGCCATCAGGAACATCGTCTCGATCCGCGGATTGAGTCGGGCGTTCATGCCCGCCATCTGGAACTCGTACTCGAAGTCCGACACGGCCCGCAGGCCGCGGATGATGACGCTCGCCCCCTGTTCTTCGGCGAAGTGCATCAGGAGCGAGCCGAAGGGTTTCGCCTCGATGGTGCCGAGGAAGCCGTCGGCTTCGTTTCGGCTGCGGATATCCTCGAGTTCGTCCTCCACCATCTCCACGCGCTCGGAGATGCTGAACAATGGCCCCTTGCCGGAATTGCGGGCCACCGCCACCACCAGATGGTCGACCATCTTTGAGGCGCGTCGAATGATGTCGATATGGCCGCGTGTGATCGGGTCGAACGTGCCCGGGTATATCCCGACCCGGGACTGCCCCCTGTCCGTCTGCGTCATGTCGGCGGCGCCCCCTATCGCCTACTGATCGCCGATGCCGTCGTCACCATCCGAAGCGTCGGCGTCTGAAGACCCCGCCCCTTCGGTATCGGATGCCCGACCGTCTTCCCCATCCGGCCCGGCACCCTCGGCGGCGACGCCATTCTCCCCATCGCCGTTGGGCTCGTCATCCCCCTCATCATCGGCCGCCTCGCCGACCAGCGATACCGATACCACGTGTTCGTCTTCATGGACCCGGAACAGTGTGACGCCCTGGGTCTGCCTGGCGGCGATGCGCACATCGTGGACCGGGCAGCGGATCACCTGACCCTGGTTCGTCACCGCTATGATCTGGTCGGTGTCGGCCACCGGGAACGCGGCCGCGACCAAACCGTTCTTGTCGGTAAGGTCCACATTGGCGATGCCCTGGCCGCCACGGCCGGTGATCCGGTACTTGTCGATATCCGTGCGCTTGCCGAAGCCCCGAGTGGTCACAGTGAGAATCCGCTGGCGGCGGATCTGGTCGGTGGCATCGGCAGCCCCACCGGCGGCGCCATCGATATCGAAGCGCCGCAGGATCGACATCGAGACCACCTTATCGTCGCCGCGCAGCCGGATTCCGCGCACGCCCAGGGAATCCCGGCTCTGGAATACCCGCACGTCGGAGACGTTGAAGCGGATCGCTTTGCCGTCCCGGGTCGCCAGGAAAACATCGTCCTCGTCGGTACAGGGCGTCACGCCGATCAGGCGGTCGTCGCCTTCCAGGCGCATGGCCCGCTTACCGGCACGGTTGATGTTGGTGAAATCGCTGAGGGCGTTGCGCCGGACGGTGCCGGCCTCGGTCGCGAACATGACATGCAGATCGCCCCAGCTTTCCTCGTCCGCCGGCATCGGCATGACGGTCTGGGTCCACTCCCCCGATTCCAGCGGCAGCAGATTGACCATCGGCCGTCCGCGCGACTGCGGGGTGCCTTCCGGCAGGCGGTAGGTCTTCAGCTGATAGACCTGGCCGCGCGAGGTGAAGAACAGGATCGGCGCATGCGAGTTGGCGACGAACAACCGGCTGACCCAGTCCTCCTCGCGGGTCACCATGCCCGCCCGCCCCTTGCCGCCGCGCTTCTGCGAGCGGTAGGTGGTCAGCGGAACCCGCTTGATGTAGCCGGCATGGCTGACTGTGACGACCATGTCCTCGCGCGGGATCAGGTCCTCGATGTCATGCTCGAACTCGTTCTCTTCGATCTCGGTCCGCCGCGCGTCGGCCCAGGCCTCCCGGCTCTGCAGCAGTTCGGCGCGCAGGACCGACAGCAGCCGCGGCCGCGACGTCAGGATATCGAGGTAGTCCTTGATCTTTTCCGCGATCTCCTGGGCTTCCTCGATCAGCTTGTCCCGCTCCATGCCGGTCAGGCGCTGGAGACGCAGGTCCAGGATCGCCCGGGCCTGGGCATCGGACAGACGGTAGGTGCCGTCCTCAGCGACCTCGTGGCCCGGGTCATCAATCAGGCCGATGAACTCGGCCACATCGCCGGCCGGCCAGGTACGCTCGCAAAGGGCGCGGCGGGCCGAAGCGGCGTCCGGCGACCCGCGGATCAGCGCGATCACCGGATCCAGGTTGGTGATCGCCACCATCAGGCCGGCCAGGATGTGCGCCCGTTCGCGCGCCTTGTGCAGCAGGAACCGGGTGCGCCGGGTAATGACCTGCTCGCGGAACTGAACGAACGCGTAGATCACGTCGCGCAGGTTCATCTGTTCCGGGCGGCCGGCGTTCAGGGCCAGCATGTTGACCCCGAAACTGCTCTGCAGCGCGGTGAAGCGGTACAACTGGTTCAGCACCACGTCGGCCACCGCGTCGCGTTTCAGCTCGACCACCACCCGCACACCGTCGCGGTCGCTTTCGTCGCGCAGGTCGGCGATGCCTTCGATCGTCTTGTCCCGGACGATCTCGCCGATGCGTTCCAGCAATCTGGATTTGTTGACCTGATACGGGATCTCGGTGACCACGATCGCGAAGCGGTCCTTGCGGATTTCCTCTATCTCCGCGCGCCCCCGCATGATCACCGAGCCGCGGCCGGTATGGTAGGCCTCACGGATACCGGACCGCCCGAGGATCAACCCGCCGGTCGGGAAATCCGGACCGGGCACATGGGTCATCAGCTCGTCGACGGTGATCCCCGAGTTGTCGACCATGGCGACGCAGGCATCGACAACCTCGCCGAGGTTGTGCGGCGGGATGTTGGTCGCCATGCCGACCGCGATCCCGCCGGCCCCGTTGACCAGCAGGTTTGGAAACTCGGCGGGCAGGACCGCCGGTTCCTCGGTCGTTTCATCGTAGTTCGGCACGAAGTCGACGGTTTCCTTGTCGATATCGCGCAGTAGGCCCTCTGCCGCCTTGGCCAGACGCGCTTCGGTGTAGCGCATCGCCGCCGGTGGATCGCCGTCCATCGAGCCGAAATTGCCTTGGCCGTCGACCAGCGGCAGCCGCATGGAGAAATCCTGCGCCATCCGCACCATGGCGTCGTAGATCGCGCTGTCGCCATGCGGGTGGTACTGACCCATCACATCGCCGACGATGCGGGCGGATTTGCGGTACGGCCGGCTCCAGTCGTAGCCGCCCTCCTTCATGGCGTAGAGGATACGCCGATGGACGGGCTTCAGACCGTCACGAACGTCCGGCAGCGCCCGGGCCACGATCACGCTCATGGCGTAATCGAGGTACGAGCGCCGCATTTCGTCTTCGATGGAGACCGGTGCGATGTCGTGCGGTTCGGGTGTGGTGTCTGACAACCGAGGGGTTCCGATTTCGGGTTTCGTTCAGGAACTGAGCGGGATGAGAACCTTCGTTTTCAGGTGGTTCTACACCGGCTGGTCGATTCGCCAAACTTTAGCAGAACCGCCGTTTTTCGGCAATGTTTCACTGCCGCAAGATCGGCCCCGGAAGCCGCTGCTGCCCTGGGCTCGCGACGCGAGGCATTCAGCCCGGCTTGCGGGCCATGAAGGACAGCGAGAGGGGCAGTTTCGGCGCCATCTGCGGCGGCCATCCCCATTGGCCGCCGGTCGTGGGAACCAGGATCGGAAACGCGTCCCAGGCGATCTCGTCGTGCTCGCGCAGGAACTCGAAGACCAGCCCTGCCCGCGAGACCTCGGTCACGATCTCGCCGACGGGATGCGCCCACTCGAACGTCTGACTGTTCTCGGTCTTGGCGTCGGGGGCGTAGTCGCCGTCGTCGAGCAGTTCCATCGGCTCGGGGTAATGGAAGTACGGATAGTGCGCCTTGAACGTGCCGAGCGGCAGATCGGCGGCCGCGCGCTCGCACCAGACCATGGCGTGGGGGTGGGCATCGGCGAAGTAGAACCGGCCGCCCGGCTTGAGAAATCCGGCGGCGATCCGTGCCCAGCCGGCGAGGTCCGGCAGCCAGCAGATCGTCCCCCAGGTCGTGTAGACCATGTCGAACGGGCCCTGGATCAGGTCCGGGGCGTCGTAGAGCTCGCCCTCGACGAACGTGGCGTCCAGGCCGAGTTCGGCCGTCAGCTGTCGGGCCGTGGCAATCGCCTTGGGTGAGAAATCGATGCCAGTGACCCGGGCGCCCCGGTGGACCAGCGCTAGGCTGTCGACCCCGAAATGACACTGCAGATGCAGGATCGACAGGCCGGCGACGTCGCCGATCTCGCCGGCCTCGATCGGATGCAACCGCCCTTGCCCATTCCGCAGACGAGCATCGACGCCGTACATCTCCGACGTCAGATGGTGGTCGACCAGTTCATCCCATTTGGCGAGATTGGCGGCGCGGTAGCTGTCCATATCGGTCTTGAAACGGGCCCGGTCTCAGAACGGGATTTCGTCGTCCAGATCCGACGGGCCGCCCATCGGCGGCTGGCCGCCCCCCGATCCGCCGCCCGATCCGCCGCCGGACGACGCACCGCCCCCGGATGACCCGCCGCCATAGCCGCCGGAAGACCCGCCGCCGTAGTCATCGCCGCGGCCGAAATCGCCGCCGCCGCTGTCGCCACGGCCGCCGAGCAGGGTCAGTTCGCCGCGATAGCGCTGCAGGACCACTTCCGTCGTGTAGCGGTCCTGGCCGCTCTGGTCGGTCCACTTCCGGGTCTGCAGCTGACCTTCCAGGTAGACCGAACTGCCCTTCCGCAGGTACTGCTCGGCAATCCGTGCCAGGTTCTCATTGAAGATCACCACCCGATGCCACTCGGTGCGCTCGCGCTGTTCACCGCTGGACCTATCGCGCCAGCGTTCCGAGGTCGCGACCGCCAGATTCACGATCTTCATTCCGTCCTGGGTCGAGCGCACTTCGGGTCGCGTCCCAGGTTGCCGACCAGAATTACCTTGTTGACGCTTCCCGCCATCGATCTTGCCTTCGGTTGGTGTGTCTGTTGTCAGGTGTATGCCTATCCGGCCGCCCAGGACCGTTCCCCCGGCGGCTATGGCAGCTTCGGGCGACAATCCCACACCGAAGGCTCCGCCGCAAAGCCGGAACGACGGCAAAACACTGAAACTGCAATCGTGATTTCATGTGAGGCACCGCGGGATTTTGTTTCGTAATTGCAACAACCCCCGATTTGTCCACAGAGGGCCCAAGTCATTGAAAGTTATCCACAGGCGGAACCCGGTCATTCCGCTGAGATCGCCATATTCCCGGGTCGGAACGGTAGTCATGCCCGAGCTCGCACTCTATATGTACCCTTTCCGTTCTACCCTGTCGCGCGACCGTCGAGGACCTATGGCGACCGTCTCCCCCCATCCGCAATCAACAGCCGACGAGCCGCGCGTGATCCGGGTCCGCGGTGCCCGCGAGCACAATTTGCGTGACGTCGATGTCGATCTGCCCCGGGATTCCCTGGTCGTCCTCACCGGCCTGAGCGGCTCCGGCAAGTCGTCACTGGCCTTCGACACGATCTATGCCGAAGGACAAAGGCGCTACGTCGAGAGCCTCTCGGCCTATGCCCGGCAGTTCCTGGAGCTGATGCAGAAGCCCGATGTCGACCTGATCGAAGGGCTGTCGCCGGCGATCTCGATCGAGCAGAAAACGACATCGCGCAACCCACGCTCGACCGTCGGCACGGTCACCGAGGTCTACGACTATCTGCGGCTGCTATTCGCGCGAATCGGCACACCGTTCTCGCCGGCAACCGGCCTGCCGATCGAGAGTCAGACGGTCAGCCAGATGGTCGACCGGATCGTCGCCCTGCCGGAGGGCACCCGGCTGTATCTGCTGGCCCCGGTGGTGCGCGGCCGCAAGGGCGAGTACCGCAAGGAGCTGGCAGACCTCCGCAAGCGCGGCTTTCAACGGGTCAAGGTCGACGGAACGCTCTACGAGATCGAGGACGTGCCGGCGCTCGACAAGAAGCGCAAGCACGATATCGAAGTCGTGGTCGACCGGCTGGTGGTCCGTGAGGGCATCCAGACCCGGCTCGCGGACTCGATCGAGACCGCGCTGGAGCTTTCCGACGGGCTGCTGTTCGCCGAGGATGCTGAGTCCGGCGAGCGGCATACGTTCTCCGCCAAATTCGCCTGCCCCGTCAGCGGCTTCACGATCGACGAGATCGAGCCCCGGCTGTTCTCGTTCAACAACCCGTTCGGAGCCTGCCCGAGCTGCGACGGCCTCGGCTCACAGATGTATTTCGACGAACAGCTGGTCGTGCCGAACCCCACGCTCAGCCTCCGCGCCGGGGCGATCGCTCCCTGGGCGTCGTCATCGTCGAAGTACTACGCCCAGTCCCTGAAGAGCCTGGCGTCCCATTTCGATATCTCCCGGGACACCCCATTCGAGGACCTGCCGGAAGAGGCCCGCAACGGCATCCTGTACGGAACCGGAACCACGCCGGTCACCATGGTGTTCGATGACGGTCTGCGCAGCTACAAGACGAACAAGCCGTTCGAGGGGGTGATCCGCAACATGGAACGGCGCTGGAAGGAGACCGACAGCGCCTGGGTCCGTGAAGAGCTGGGCCGTTACCAGTCCGTGGCGCCGTGCGATGCCTGCGGTGGCCAGCGCCTGAAGCCGGAGGCGCTCGCGGTCAAGATCGCCGGGCTGACGATTTCCGAGGTCACCGAGTTCTCGATCGCCAAGGCGGTTCAATGGTTTGAGACTCTGCCGGACCACCTGACGGAAAAGCAGCTCGAGATCGCCGAGCGTATCCTGAAAGAGATCAACGAGCGGCTCGGGTTCCTGAATAATGTGGGTCTCGACTACCTCACCCTGTCGCGCGGCTCCGGCTCGCTGTCCGGCGGGGAAAGCCAGCGCATCCGGCTCGCCTCCCAGATCGGTTCCGGCCTCACCGGCGTGCTCTACGTGCTGGATGAGCCCTCGATCGGCCTGCACCAGCGCGACAACGACCGTCTGCTGGCGACACTGAAGCGCCTGCGGGATCTCGGCAACACGGTGATCGTCGTCGAGCATGACGAGGACGCGGTGCGGGAGGCCGATTTCGTGGTCGATATGGGCCCCGGCGCCGGCGTGCATGGCGGGACCGTTGTGGCCGCCGGCCGACCGGCCGACATCATGGCCAACCCAGCGAGCCTGACCGGCAAGTACCTCTCCGGAATGGAGCAGATCCCGGTCCCCAAGACCCGGCGCAAAGCCAGGCGCGGTAAGGCTTTGACCCTTTCAGGCGCGCGCGGCAACAACCTGAAGGATGTCGACCTGCGGATCCCGCTCGGCACGTTCACCTGTGTGACCGGCGTGTCCGGTGGCGGCAAATCCACCCTGATCGTCGAGACACTCTGGAAGGCCCTCGCCCGGCGCCTGCACAATGCCCGCGAGCATGCCGCCCCGTTCGACCGGATCGAGGGTCTGGAACTTGTCGACAAGGTGGTCGACATCGACCAGTCACCGATTGGGCGGACGCCGCGCTCCAACCCAGCGACCTATTCCGGCGCTTTCACGCCGATCCGCGACTGGTTTGCCGGCTTGCCGGAGGCCAAGGCCCGTGGCTACGCGCCCGGACGGTTCTCGTTCAACGTCAAGGGCGGGCGCTGCGAAGCCTGCCAGGGCGATGGCGTGATCAAGATCGAGATGCATTTCCTGCCCGATGTCTACGTTACCTGCGACGTCTGCAAAGGGCATCGGTATAACCGAGAGACGCTGGAAATTAAGTTTCGAGACAAGTCGATCGCGGATATTCTTGAGATGACAGTTGAAGAAGGCGCTACCTTCTTCAAGGCCGTTCCCTCGATCCGTGACAAGATGGAGACCCTGGAAAGGGTCGGGCTCGGCTACATCAAGATCGGCCAGCAGGCGACGACCCTGTCGGGCGGTGAAGCCCAGCGCGTGAAGCTGGCCAAGGAGCTGTCGCGTCGGGCGACCGGCCGGACGGTCTACATCCTGGACGAACCGACGACGGGGCTGCATTTCGACGATGTCCGCAAACTGCTCGAAGTGCTGCAGGCCCTGGTCGACCAGGGCAATACGGTGATCGTCATCGAACACAACCTCGAGGTCATCAAGACGGCGGATCACATCGTCGATCTGGGGCCGGAAGGGGGCGATGGCGGCGGCCGGATCGTCGCCCAGGGGCCCCCGGAACAGGTCGCAGCGACCGCGGAGAGCTACACCGGCCAGTACCTGCAGCGCTACCTGCGCCCGGCGCCGACCGCCAAGAGCGCCTAGGCTGCTCCGCTTAAGGCTTACACACTAGCCACTTCCCGGACTTGATCCGGGACCCAGAGAGACGGCGTGCTGGAGACTTGTCGCAAGAGCGTCGCCATCTCAGCACGTTGAAGCCTGGGTCCCGGATCAAGTCCGGGAAGTGCTGGTGAGAGAGCCGTTCGCAGCCGCTCAGATGTTGAACACCTTGGCGTGGATCGGCATCGACGGGGCCACGCCGGCGCCCTGGACGTAGTCGAACCGGGCCCGGCGGGCGCCGGTGGCGATATCGAAGGATTCGGCGCCGTAGAAGTACCGGCGCAGCTTGGCCACCTTGTTGGCCTCGGTGAAGTTCTTGAGCTGCACCAGGTTCTCCGGGGTCGGCGGCCTCGGCGTCGCGTTGCGCCTCTTCGACCGATTTTTCCAGGCCGTCCGGGCTTTGCAGCGGAGCGGGGTCGTCCCGCGGCACCGCGAACACCACCGGCCGGACAGACACCGCTTCCATACCGACCCCGGCCCCGGTCAGCTTGGAATTGACCTCCCGGGCGATGGCCTTGGCGGTCCTGTCCGCCTCCTCCATCGTCGACTTGCCGAACAGAACGACGAATTTCTCCTCGTTCATCTTCAGGTACACGTCCGACGCCGTGATGTGGCGCTTGATCACGCCCTCGGTCAGCAGATGGACCTTGTCCTTCATGATCTCCCAGCGATCGCCGAACGATTCCTTCAACGCGTCAAAGCCCGGCATCTGCACGTTGCCGGCAATCAGGGCGTCGGCGGCGACCTTGTTCTCGCGGACGAAAGACAGGACCTTCGACTTGAAGTCCGCGGCATCGCTCGGATCCAGCTTCTGCCGGTCAAATTACTGCAGAAACCCGGTTTTCTTGGTCTCCCGGGGGATTCCGTCGCTGTAGGAGTCGTCCATGCGCGCTCCGGCTGAACCCGTCTGTCCCGTGCACAGGTTACAGCACCGTCAGGGTTGATTTAAGGTTAATGCGTGGGATCTCGGACCGTGCACCGCCTTGCGGCCGGCGGGCCGGACCGCTATGTCATGCGCCGTTCCTTCCATGAGCAAAGCGACCATGGCCAACCCAACCTCACCCTCTCCCGTTCATGTCGTCGGTGGCGGCCTCGCCGGCAGCGAAGCGAGCTGGGCGCTCGCGGCAGCGGGTGTTCCCGTAATCCTGCACGAAATGCGTCCGGTCCGCGGGACCGACGCGCACCAGACCGATCAGTTGGCTGAGCTGGTTTGCTCGAACTCATTCCGGTCCGACGACCATGAAGCCAATGCCGTCGGTGTGCTGCACGAGGAACTGCGACGGCTGGGGTCTGTCATTATGGCGGCCGCCGACGCCCACCAGGTGCCGGCCGGATCCGCCCTCGCTGTCGACCGCGTCGGGTTCTCCGCCGCTGTCCAGGGCCGGCTGGAGAGTCATCCCCTGGTCACAGTCGAACGCGGTGAAATCGCCGGCCTGCCGCCGGCCGATTGGGACAGCGTGATCATCGCCACCGGCCCGTTGACCTCGGACGCGCTGGCCGGTGCCGTGCGATCGCTGACAGGCACGGATTCTTTGGCCTTTTTCGACGCCATCGCCCCGATCGTCCACACCGACAGCATCGACTTCGATACCGCCTGGTTTCAGTCCCGTTACGACAAGCCCGGCCCCGGCGGAACCGGCGCGGATTACATCAATTGCCCGCTCACGGAAGACCAGTATCAGGCATTCATCCAGGCGCTGCTCGACGGCGACAAGATGGACTTCAAGGAGTGGGAGGCCAGCACGCCGTATTTCGAGAGCTGCATGCCGATCGAGGTCATGGCCTCCCGCGGGGTCGAGACCCTGCGCTTCGGCCCGATGAAGCCGGTCGGCCTGACCGATCCACGCACCGGGCAGCGCCCTCACGCGGTGGTTCAGCTGCGCCAGGACAACGCGCTCGGCACGCTCTACAACATCGTCGGGTTCCAGACCAAACTGCGCTATGGCGAGCAGACCCGGATCTTCCGGATGATTCCGGGGCTGGAGAACGCCGAGTTCGCAAGGCTCGGCGGCCTGCACCGCAACACTTTCATCCACTCGCCATCCCTGCTGGACAGCACCCTGCGCCTGCAGGCCGACGCCCGCCTGCGCTTCGCCGGCCAGATCACCGGCGTCGAAGGCTATGTCGAGAGCGCGGCGATCGGCATGCTGGCGGGCCGCTTCGCCGCCGCCGAGCGCCTGGGCCAGGCCCCCGATATCCCGCCGGCGACCACGGCACTGGGCGCCCTGCTGAACCACATCACTGGCGGCGCCAACGCCGATACATTCCAGCCGATGAACGTCAATTTCGGTCTGTTCCCACCGCCGGAGGAGCAGATCACGGCCAACGGCAAGCGCCGGCGCCTGAAAGGGGCCGACCGCAAGCGGGCGCTCGCCGCACGGGCGCTCGCCGACCTCGACCGATGGCTCGGCGAAGCGGCGGTGGCGGCCGAGTAGTCAGCCACCCAAGCGGTACAACAGCGCCCGGAGAGCATGACGCCAGACCAGGGCTGTCGGCGCCGACTGAACAGCCGGGTTTCGCGGATCAGTCCCGGTACGCTCGAGGAACGACGCCAGCGCAGCGGCTCGGCCGGCCAGCAGACGGAGTGGGATGGATGTCCCGCGGTCATCGCGCCCCTGGTGGTCCGCCAGCAGATCCCACGCTCTGGCGACGATGGGAACGCACACTGGTTCGAGCGCGACCGAATCAAATCGATCTCTGTATTTACTGTAGGTTAATCCATTTTCTTCAAGTAGTGATTTAGGTAGCGTGACCCGCCCGCCTGCCAGCGTGAACGGCACCGCCCGCACCAGGCCGATCAGAGCCCATGCTGTCCCGATCGCCTCCGCCTTCTGTTCGTCGTCCCCCAGCAACGTCGCCATTGCAGCGGTGAGCCGTCCACCGGTCTCGCGGGCATAGCGCTCAAAGGCATCGAGATCGACGAAAGGCTCGGGCTCGAGGTCAGCCTCCCGGGCATCGACGATGCGGCGCAGCGTAGTCAGGACGGCGGGGTGCCGGTTGTGCAGGGAAGCCAGGGCGGCGACCACGTCGTGCTGGCGCGGGGCGCCGGCTTCGATCCCGTCGAACGCCTCGCGCCACCATTGCAGGCGGATCAGCCCGATGGTCGCCTCGCTGACCATATCGGCGGTCTTGGCAACCTCGTGATTGGCCGCCAGCAACACCAACAGATCGTCGCGCGCCTGAGGACGTGCGAACAGGGCAATCAGGTAACGCTCGTGGTCATACCGGCGGACAAGGTCAACGCAGGTTTCCAGCGCGGCGGCGGTGGTGGCGCTCATGGGCCGAAGATGTCGGCCCGGGCGACGGTCTCAAGGCTCGGCAGAGACTCCAGACGATCGGCATAGCGGGTCTGGAAGCCCCGGTGCAGGCGTTCATAGACCTGGACCAGGCCATCGAGGGCAAGGCGTTCCCGCATGCCAAGCTCGCCCAGCAGATCGGCGATCCGCGCGCGGCCACGCTGGCGAAAGGTCTCCGCCCGGGCCAGAATCGGGGCGGCCAGGCCATCGAGACTCTCCCTCCGGGCGCCGGCGACGGCAGCGGCAACGCTGTTGCGGTCCAGACCGACCGAGGCCAGCAGATCGGCGGGGATCGTCACCAGCCGGCCGGGCGTCGCCGCATCCTTGGCCAGATCCCGCAGAATGTGCACCAGGTAGCAGAACACGGCGAGATCCCGCGCGTAGTCGATCGCCGGCACCGACAGACGATAGCGAAGACCGTCGGCGGTCGGCTCGGCGGCGAGCAGATAGATGAAGATCTCTGCCGGTGCGACTGTCGCCCCTTCGGCATAGCGCTCGAACGCGGGCCAGTCCGCCATTTCGGCTTCTTCGACATCCTCGGCCAGGGCCTGCGCCAGCCCGTTCCAGGGACCGGCGCCAAGATCGCTCGGCCGCACGATCGCGTCGAACGCCAAGGCCAGGTCCGCCGGCAGCGGGCCCGCAGCGGCGCCTTCGGCCGTCTGCCGGCGCCAGGCCTCGACGGTCTCGCGCATCTGCTGACGCCGACCCACTTGCTGTGCGTCCGTCGCCGCCAGGAAATCCTCGTCGACCAGATCGTCAATCACCCGCATCGCTGCATAGGTCGCGGAGAAGAAGTCCCGGCGGGCCTTCGGCAGGGCCCGTGTCGCGTGGTAGAGCGTCGAGTTGTTGCGGGCCGCCACCGCCTCGCAGGCGGCCATTGCCGCGCGCAGGCGCGCGCCGTCGGTCACGGAGACCCGCCCGGCGGGGCGTAGGGCTTGAAGTACTTCGACAGGGCGAGACGCTGGTTGGCGTAGTTGGAGCCGATCCCGGCGCCGTACAGGACGTCCGGCACATCAGCCAGACGCTCGTAGACCAGACGCGCCACGCGCTGGCCGTGCTCGAGCAGGAAGGGAACCTCGTGGCTGCGGACCTCCAGCACGGCGGTGGTCCCCCCCGGCCCGTCTGACCGGTGCCCGAAACCCGGATCGAAGAAGCCCGCGTAGTGCACCCGGAATTCGCCGGCGGCCGTATCGTAGGGCGCCATTTCGGCCGTATAGGCGGGCGGGACCCGCACCCCTTCCCGCGACGCCAGCAGATAGAAGTCGTCCGGGTTCAGGATCAACCGACCCGCCCCGTCTCCGACAATCGGCTCCCAGAAGTCACCGGGGTCGTAGGCACCGACTTTGGCAAGGTCGAGCAACGGCGCATGGCGCCGCGCCCGATAGGCGATCGGATCGTTCCCCCGCGCCTCCAGATCGACCGAGACCCAGAGGCCGCGTTCGATGACGGCATCGGCCGAACTGCCGTCGGCGAACACCATCGGGTCGGCGGCATGGGCGGCTCGCAACTGGCTGTCGGTGGTATCGGTGTCGCCGCGCCGGAATCGGATCTGGTTGAGGCGGTCTCCGGCCCGGACCACGATGGAGAAACTGCGTGGCGCGATCTCCAGATACATCGGCCCGCGATAGCCCGCGGACACCTGCTCGAACGTGCTGGCGCGATCGACGATCAACCGCGTGAACACATCGATCCGGCCGGTGCTGCTTTTCGGCGATGCCGTCGCCGACACATCCGCCGGGAGATCGAGCGATTCTTCGAGACGGACGATGTAGACGCAGCCGCGCTCCAGGACCGTCGGCTTCGCCAGATCGAGCTCGTACATTTCCGCGGCGGCGCCCATTTCCGCGAGCTTGGCCTCCACCGTGCGGTCCGGCCCTGGCAGGAAGCTGGACACAACCCGATAGGCCTGCGCGCCCAGACGCAGGTCCAGGCTGGCCGGCTGGATCTGGCCATCGACCAGGTCGGATCCGGTCCTGATCCATCCCTCGGTTAAGCCCGATCGCAGGGTCTGGATCGGAAGAATTCCAGGCGTCTTTTCGGAAGTCATGGATCCGGCGTCAGGTTCCCGCGGCTAAACCGACGGGCAGGAGGGCGGCAGCCACCCGGCGGGCCTCGGCGAGCAGCAGATTGAATGTACGACACGCGGCCCCGGTGTCCATCACTTCCACGACCGGCCCGAATTCACGGATCGTCCGGCGCAGGCTCGGCGGCATGAACACCTGCCGCCCACCGGTGCCGATCAGCAGGATGTCGAACCGCGGCTCGGCCCGCAGAATCGGGTCAAGGGTGCCGGTATCGAGGGCGGCGACATCAAGCTCGGCCGAGACGTCCCAGGCCACAGTCGTCTCCGGCAGCACCAGGACGGGGCCCTCGTGGCTGACCTCGCCGATCCGGAATCGTCTGTCGCCGTAGCCGTGAATCATCTGAACACCCTGGGGAACCAGCGGCGTCACTTTCATCGGTCAGCTTTCCTTGCCGGCGCGCTCGTATTCCGGCACCAGGCTTTCATCGACGTCGTCGTCGTCGCCCCGGCGCAGGCCGGTATAGAGCAACAGCGGAACGGCGATGAAGATCGACGAGTAGGTCCCGACCACGATCCCCCAGATCATCGCCAGCGCGAAGTCGGCCAGGACCGCGCCGCCGAAGAAGTAGATCGAGAACAGCGCCAGCAGCGTCGTCACGGAGGTCATCGTGGTCCGGGACAGGGTGTCGTTGACCGAGCGCTCGAACAGTTCCACGAGGCCCATGGTCTTGTACCGGCGCAGGTTTTCACGCACCCGGTCGTACACAACCACCGTGTCGTTGATCGAATAACCGGCAATCGTCAGCACCGCCGCCACCGTCGCCAGGTTGAACTCGTGCTGGATCAGGGCGAACAGGCCGAGCGTCGAGATGATGTCGTGGCTCAGCGCCACGATCGCCCCGACCCCGAACTGCCATTCGAAGCGGAACCAGACGTAGACCAGGATCGAAAGCAGCGCCAAGCCGACCGCAAGCGCGCCCGCTTCGATCAGTTCCTGGCCGACCGTCGGACCGACGAATTCCGTTCGGCGGAACTCGTACTCGGCCGGCAGCGCGTCGCGCACCACCTGAATGGCCTTGATCTGTTCGGCCTCCGCCCCTTCCTGGCGCTGGATGCGCACCAGAACATCCCGTTCCGTACCGAACTCCTGCAGGCTGACCTCGCCGAGGCCCAGCCCCCCGAGGGTCGAGCGCATCTGCCCGATGTCGGCCGGTCCGGGGGTGCGCACCTCGATCAGGGTGCCGCCGCGGAAGTCGATGCCGAAATTCAGTCCGATCCCGAACACGGCCCCGAAGGAAACGAGGATCAGCAGGCCCGACAGCGCGAAGGCCGCGAGCCGATGGCGCACGAAGGGGATGCTGGTATTGCGGGGAACGAGACGGAGCGGTTTCATCTTCGGTCTCCCCGTCAGATCGGCAGCACGGAGGGCCGCGCCCGCCGGGCCCAGAGTGCGACGAACATGCGCGTCACCATGACCGCCGTGAACATCGAGGTCAGGATCCCGATCCCCAGGGTCACCGCGAAGCCCTTGACCGGGCCGGAGCCCAGCGCGAACAGGAAGACCGCCGCGAACAGGGTCGTCAGGTTACTGTCGATGATGGTGGTCAGCGCCCGGGCGTAGCCGGCGTCGAGCGCGTTGATCGGCGACCGTCCGGCATCCACCTCCTCGCGCACGCGCTCGAAGATCAGCACGTTGGCGTCGACCGCCATGCCGATCGTCAGCACGATACCGGCAATGCCCGGCAGGGTCAGGGTCGCCTGCAGAGCCGACAGCGCGCCGACGATCAACGCGATGTTGAACAGCAGCGCCATGTTGGCGAACAGGCCGAACCGGCCATAGGTCACGATCATGAACCCAAGCACCAGGATCAGGCCGATCACCGCGGCGACCTGACCGGCGGCGATCGAGTCGGCGCCGAGTCCCGGTCCGACCGAGCGTTCCTCCAGCACCGTCAGTGGTGCCGGCAGGGCACCGGCCCGCAGCAGCAATGACAGATCCTGGACTTCCTGGACCGAGAACCGGCCGCTGATGACCGCGCTGCCGCCGAGGATCGGCTCGCGGATCACCGGGGCCGAGATCACTGTCCCGTCCAGGGCGATGGCGAACGGGCGGCCGACGTTCTCCGCCGTTGCCCGGCCGAAACGCTGGCCGCCGGCACTGTCGAAGCGGATCGAGACGACAGGCTGGTTGTCCTGGAAGGTCGGCTGGGCGTCCACCAGGTTCTCGCCGCTGACCATGACCCGGCGCTGAATGACGGTGTCGCCGCCTTCGACCGACGGCAGCACCCGTGTGCCCGGCGGTGCGCGGCCGGCATCGGCGCCGACGGCAACCAGGTGGAAGGTCAGCTTCGCGGTCTGGCCGATCAGGTCCTTGATACGCTGTGGATCGTCGACGCCGGGCAGCTGGATCAGGATCCGCTCCTCACCCTGGCGCTGGATCAGGGGTTCGCGGGTGCCGGTTTCATCGACCCGGCGGCGCACGATCTCGATGGACTGCTGGATCGCGTTGACCTTGATCTCCTGGATCGTCGCTTCGGTCAGCCGGACCTCAACCCGTTCGCCCGTGGTGGTGACCTCACTGCCCTCTTCCAGACGATCAGCGATGTCCACGGCCCGGGCGAGATCGGCCGGGTTGCGCACCCGGAATCCGGCGGCGCCTCCTTCGACGCCGAGCCCGACATAACCGATCCGGGCCTCGCGCAGGTCGCGCCGCGCCGCGTCGACGATCGCTTCAAGGCGCTCCTGGACGACGACCTCGGTGGCCACCTCCAGCAACAGGTAAGAACCGCCCTGCAGGTCGAGACCGAGATTGATCTGGCGTCCCGGCAGGCCGGTCGGAACGTCGTCCTCGATCAGCCCGCGCTCAAGCACATTGGGAGACGCGTAGACAACGCCGAGCAAACAGACCAGCGAGACCAGAAGGACTTTCCAGGTCGGAAACTGCATCATGGGTGATCACCCTCGGGAGGCGTTCGGACCGCCAAGAGGCGGCAACTCAGGGCTCAACTCTTGTCGGCTGCCTTGTCGCCGCCTTCGGTCTCCTTGGACTCCGGGTCGTTGGCCAGCGCCTCGTCGGAGCTGTCGTCGTCCGCCTTCTCGGCCTTCTCCGCCTTGTCGGCCTTGCCGCCCTTCTTCTTGGTGTTCGAGACCGGTTCGCCCTTGCCTCGCACTTCGGCGAGCATCGAGCGCACGACCTTGACGCGCACGCCGTCCGCGATGTCGAGCGTCAGCATGTCGTCGTCTTCGTCGACCCGCGTGACAGTCCCGACCAGACCACCGTTGGTGACGATGCGGTCGCCGCGGCGCACGTTGGCAAGCATCTCCTTGTGCTGCTTCATGCGCTTCTGCTGCGGGCGAATGAGCAGAAAGTAGAAAACAACGAAGATCAGAACCAGCGGCAGAAGCTGGATCATCAGATCGCCACCGCCCCCGCCCGCCGCCTGCGCGTGCGCCGTCGAAATCAACATGCCATGCGTCTCCCGCGGACGTTCATCCGCCTTGGTTAAGCCCACCATATGGGGTCGCGAAGTCGCGGGACTATAGCGGTAGGCGCTTGAATTGCAATGTCCCGGAACTCGGCCCGGTCGCAGGCTTTCAACCCGGTGCGAGCCCCGGCCCGGGTCCCGGTCCAGGCACCGGCCCGAGCCCTGCCCCGGACCCTGCCACGGACCCTACCCTGGGCCCCGACATTGACCACGGGATTGTGCCTCGGTAACGTCCGCGGCTTTCGCGGCCCAGGCCGGTTCTCCGAGCCCTGTTCGCCGGGCCCCAATCAAGGATCGACCGCCCCATGAGCACCGACGCCGACACGCTCGCCCTTCTCACCCGCATTGCCGATGCCCTCGACCGGATGGCCCCGCCGGTGCCGGCGACCAGCAACATCCGGGAGGCCGACGGTTTCGTGTGGAACGCCGAGCATCTGCACCTGGATCCGGTGGCGAAGATCAACCGGGTGGACATCGCGCTGCTGCAGGGCGTCGAACTCCAGCGCAAGACCCTCTACGAGAACACCCGCCGGTTCGCCGACGGTCTGCCGGCGAACAATGCCCTGCTCTGGGGCGCGCGTGGCATGGGCAAGTCCTCCCTGGTCAAGGCGCTGCACGCCCAGATCAACGAGGAGGTACCCGGATCGCTGGCGCTGATCGAGATCCACCGCGAGGATCTGGAAACCCTGCCGCGGCTGCTGAACGTGCTGCGTGACGGCGACCGCCGCGCCATCGTGTTCTGCGACGACCTCTCCTTCGACCATTCCGACAACTCCTACAAGTCGCTGAAGGCGGTGCTGGAGGGCGGCATCGAGGGTCGGCCGGAAAACGTCCTGTTCTATGCCACCTCGAACCGGCGCCACCTGATGGCGCGCGACATGATCGAGAACGAGCGCTCGACGGCGATCAACCCGTCGGAAGCGGTCGAGGAGAAAGTCTCGCTGTCCGACCGCTTCGGCCTTTGGCTCGGCTTCCATTCCTGCGACCAGGATACGTTCTTCGCCATGATCGAAGGCTATGTGGCCGCCTACGACATCCCGCTGACCGGCGACGAGTTGAAGGCCCGGGCGCGGGAATGGTCGGTCACCCGCGGCTCGCGGTCCGGCCGGGTCGCCTGGCAGTTCATCCAGGACATCGCCGGCGAGTTCGGCAAACGCGTGGCCTGAGGTCGCAGCGCCAGGCGTCAGTCCCCTGACACTGCAGCCAATTCCCGAATAACGGCCCAGCCGGCTTCGACATGGCGCTGCTCGGTGCGGGTCTGGCCGATCGACATGCGCAGCACGAACCGGTCGTTGACCCGGTTCTGGGTGAGGTAGATCCGGCCGTCGTCGTTAATCCGGTGGATCAGCGCTTCGTTGAGCCGGTCCAACGCTTCCGGATCGTCCACGCCGCGCGGGCGGTAGCGGAAGTTCACCAGCGACAGCACCGGCGGAGCCACGACCTCGAAATCGGGATCGGCCTCGACCCAGTCGGCGAACAGCCCGCCGAGGCGAATGTGCTCGCGCAGGATCGCCTGCAAGCCCGCGACCCCGTAGCTGCGGATCACGAACCAGAGCTTGAGGGCGCGGAACCGGCGGCCCAGCGGCACACCCCAGTCCCGGTAGTCGATCACCGCCCCCGCCTCGCGCGACTTCAGGAACTCCGGCAGGATCGAGAAGGTCCGCACCAGGGCGTCGGGGTCGCGCACGAAATGGGCCGCACAGTCGAAATTGGTCAGCAGCCATTTGTGCGGGTTGAAGACGAGACTGTCGGCGTACTCGACGCCGTCGATCATCCAGCGGTGCTCGGGACAGATCAGGGCGCTGCCCGCCCAGGCGGCGTCAACATGCAGGAAGATGTCGTGGCGCCGGCAGATCTCGCCGATGGCCCGCAGCGGATCGACCGCGCCGACCCCCGTCCCGCCGACCGAGGCGACCACGCAGGCCGGTTTGATGCCGGCCGCCAGATCGGCCTCGATCGCGGCTTCCAGGGCATCCGGGCGCAGCCGGAACAGGTCGTCGACCGGGATCTTGCGAAATCCGGCAAGGCCGAGCCCGGCGATCTTGACGTTCTTCTCGGTGGCGGAATGGGTCTGCTCCGAGGTGTAGACGGCCAGCGGCGGATGCGCCCCGAGGCCATCCCGGTTCACCCCCCAGCCCGTTGCCTTTTCCCGCGCCGTTAGAATGGCAGCCAGGATGGCGCTCGAGGCGGAGTCCTGGATCACGCCGGTGAACCCCTCGGGCATGCCGATCATCTGGCGCAGCCAGTCGAGCACCTTGGTTTCCATCTCGGTGGCGGCCGGGCTGGTCTGCCAGAGCATGCACTGCGCCCCGACGGCCGCCGTCAGCATCTCGGCGAGCACCGACGGCGGGCTCGAATTGGCGGGGAAATAGGAAAAGAAACTCGGATGCTGCCACTGGGTGACGCCCGGCAGCACATCGCGCTTGAAGTCCTCGAAGATCGCCTCCATGGCCTCGCCGCTGTCCGGCGGGCTGTCCGGCAGCCGGTCGGCGATCTCGCCCGGTCGGGTCTGGGCGCGGACCGGGAGGTCCTCCACGTCGGTCATGAAATCGGCCATCCAGTCGACAAACTGATGGGCGTGCCGGCGAAACTCCTCGGGCGTCATGGCGGGGTCCGTCACTGCTGCGGAAGGGCCGAGAGCTGCAGGGGCGGCAGCTGTTTGCGCGGATCGACCGGACGCTGGCCCTTGCGGATCTCAAAGTGAAGCTGAGAGCGCGAAACGTTGCCGGTCTGGCCGACCGTGGCGATCACCTGGCCGCGCGTCACGCGGTCCCCCCGGCCGACCAGCAGGCGGTCGGCATGGGCGTAGGCGGTGGTCCAGTTGTTCGCGTGCTTGACCAGCAACAGGTTACCGAAGCCCCGCAACTCGTTGCCGGCATAGACGACGATGCCGTTCTCGGCGGCCCGGATCTGGGTCCCGGCGGCGACCAGGATGTTGACCCCGTCATTGTGCAGACCGCCCTCGCGCGGCCCGAATCCGGAAATGACCCGGCCCTGGACCGGCCAGCGAAAGCCTCCACCCATCTTCGGTGGCGGCGTCAGGGCGACCACCTGAGATTTCACCGGAACGGCCCTTGGGGCCGGTGCCGCCGACGGGGCCGTAGAGGGGGCCGGTGCGGCGACCCGGGTTGGCGCCGGCGATCGCGGACGCAGGACCGGCAGCGGGATGACATCGGCCGCCGATGATCCGGAGCGCGGGAAGTGCAGTTGACCGCCGCCGCTCCACGGCTGGCCGGTTGTCGTCGTCTGCTGGTTCGAGCGCAGCGTCGGACCCGGTAGAGGCAGCAGCGGGGCGCGGGGCGTGCGGGCCGCCACCACGGTCGAGCCCGATGGCGCGGCGGGCGGGCGCGCCGTCGCGGTCGGCAGCCGGAGCCGGTCGCCGACGCGGATCAGATACGGCGGCTTGAGGCCGTTCAGAACCACGATTGCCCGGGTCGATACCCGGTAGCGTTCCGCGATCTCCGACACCGTGTCGCCGCTCCGAACCACATGGACCCGCGCCCCCGGCACCACCAGCCGGTCACCGGCCCGCAGCAGGTACGGCGGCCGCAAGCCATTGGCGTCGATCAGGGCGCGCGGGCTGACACCGTTGCGCTTGGCGATGGCATAGAGGGTATCGCCGGGCCGTACGATGACGGTCCCGGAGGACGCCGTCCGTTCCGCCGCCGGACGGTTGAGCGCACTCGGTCCGCGCGGCGCGGCACAGGCCGCGAGCACGAGGCCGGCTCCGACCAGGAGCAACAGGACACGGAACACCGGATGCATGGCCGGCAGTTTACTGCGCGCCAAGGCGGAACGACATGGGGCAGTTCGTCCGGCTGGATCGGGCCGTGCCGCCCGCACGCCCGCCCTAAGCGGTCCGATCGTTGGGCACCTCGCCCGGCACCAGGGGCACGAACCGGACATCGAGCAGCGGTTCCTCCACGATCTCGCCGTTCAGTCGGCGCAATCGCATGAGTTTTTCAACCCCGGAGGTCTGGCCGACCGGGATCACCAGGCGCCCGCCCTCCGCCAGCTGATCGATCAGGCCGCCCGGCGGTTCCGGGGCGGCAGCGGTGACGATGATGGCCTCGAAGGGGGCCTGTTCCGGCCAGCCCTTCCAACCGTCTCCGACCCGGGAATGGACGTTGTGCAGCGCGAGTTCCGCGAATCGGCTCTCCGCCAGCGCCAGCAGCTCACGGTGGCGCTCGATCGTGTAGACCCGCCGGGCGATCTTCGCCAGGACGGCCGTCTGGTAGCCGGATCCGGTCCCGATCTCCAGCACCTTCGTGCGGTCCGTCAGTTCCAGCGCCTGTGTCATGTAGGCGACCACGAACGGCTGGCTGATGGTCTGGCCACAGCTGATCGGCAGGGCCGTGTCTTCCCAGGCCTGGTCGACGAAGGGCGGATCGACGAAGATCTCGCGGGGCACCCGTTCCATGGCGCCCAGCACGTTGGTGTCCGTGATGCCGCCGCGCCGCAGGCCCATGATCAGCCTGATCTTGCGCGCTTCGTCGTGACTCACCCCAATACCTCGGCCAGCCGCGTGAGCATTGGCTGATCCGTCATGTTCATGTCGATCGGGGTCACCGCCACCGCCCCTTCGCTGACAGCGTTCAGGTCGGTTCCGGAGACCGTCGGATCTTCCGAGCGGATGCTCCCGATCCAGTAGTATGGCACGCCCCGCGGATCCTTACCCTCGACGATCTGATCGCCGATCTTGCGCCGGCCCTGGGTAGAGGCCCGCACACCGATCACCGCATCCGGTTCCACCGGCGGAAAATTGATGTTCATCAGAGTGTTACGGGGCCACCCTTCAGTCCACAACCGGCGGATCAGGTCCGGAGCGAAGCGTTCGGCCGTGGCCCAGGGCACCTCGCCCCGGTCCTCGAACTCCTGACTGAGAGCGATCGACGGCACGCCCAGAACCGTGCCCTCCATGGCCGCCGCGACGGTTCCGGAATAGGTGACGTCCTCGCCGAGATTGCCGCCCCGGTTGATGCCTGACAGCACCAGGTCCGGTTTATGGTCGGCGAGGATCTGATTGATCGCCAGCAGCACGCAGTCGGTCGGAGTGCCGTCGACCCCGTAGCGTCGGTCTTCGAGCTTCCGGATCCGCAGCGGCCGGCGCAGGGTCAGGGAGTGCCCGGCCCCGCTCTGCTCGCTCTCAGGTGCGACGACCCAGACATCGTCGCTCAGGGCCTTGGCGATCCGGGTCAGGACGGCGATCCCGGGGGCGTAGATCCCGTCATCGTTGGAGATCAGAATGCGCGCCTTGGAAAGCTCGGTCGGTGCCATGGCGTGATCCTCAGGCCGCCGGCTCGATGCGGTCGGCCCCGTAGTAGGGTCGCAGGGCCTCGGGCACGATCACCGACCCGTCTTCCTGCTGGTAGGCCTCCAGGATCGCGATCAGGGTGCGCCCGATCGCCAGCCCGGACCCGTTCAGCGTGTGCAGGAACTCGATGCGCTTCTCGCCTTTCGGGCGAAACCGCGCCTTCATGCGGCGCGCCTGAAACGGCCCGCAGTTCGAGCAGGACGAGATTTCCCGATACTGGCCCGCACCATCGGCCTGACCGGGCAACCAGACTTCGATGTCATAGGTCTTGCGAGCGGTGAAGCCCATGTCGCCGCTCGACAGCACCATCACCTGGTAGGCCAGGTCGAGGCGCTGCAGCACCGTCTCGGCACAGGCCGTCATGCGCTCCAGCTCATTGTCGGAGTCGTCCGGATGGGTCACCGACACCAGCTCAACCTTGCCGAACTGGTGCTGGCGGATCATGCCGCGGGTATCCCGCCCCGCCGAGCCCGCCTCCGATCGGAAGCAGGGGGTATAAGCGGTGAAGCGCAACGGCAGGACGTCCTCGTCCAGGATCTCATCGGCCACCAGGCTGGTCAGCGGCACCTCCGCCGTGGGAATCAGCCAGAACCCGTCGGTGGTCTGGAAAAGATCGTCGGCGAACTTCGGCAGCTGACCGGTCCCGAACACCGTCTGGTCGCGCACCAGCAGCGGCGGCGACACCTCGCTGTAGCCGAACTCGCCGGTATGGATGTCGATCATGAAGGCGGCCAGCGCCCGCTCCAGACGCGCCAGCCCGGTCTTCAGCACGACGAACCGCGCGCCTGAAAGCTTGGCCGCCAGCTCGAAGTCCATCATGCCAAGGCCCTCGCCAATGGCGACATGGTCCTTAGCCGGGAAGTTCGGGATCCGGGGCTCACCATGGTTGCGGACCAGCTCGTTGGCCGCTTCGTCCGCGCCGACGGGAACATCGCCCGCCGGCAAGTTCGGCAGACCGGCCAGCAGGTCGTCGATCTCCGCCGACAGGCGCCGCTCGTCGTCCTCGAGCTCGGCCATCCGGGTCTTGAGGTCCGCGACCTCCTTCATCAACGCGTCGGCATCCTCACCGTTGCGCTTGGCGATGCCGATCTGCTTGGAGGCTTCGTTGCGGCGCTGCTGGGCCGCCTGAAGCTCGGTCGTCGCGGACCGCCATTGCGTGTCCTTGGCCAGAATCTCGGCCGCTGCCGGCGCCACACCGCGCTTGGCAAGGCCCTCGTCGAACGCCGCAGCGTCGTCGCGGATGCTTCGGATATCGTGCATGGCGGTCTTCGTCGGTTCCGTGGCGGGATCAGGCGGACCGCGCGGTTATATCGGGGGGCATCGGAACGGTCCAGGGACCGCACGGGCGTCAGGCCTCTTCGGCGTCTTCGGCCGCCTCGTCCCGCTTCTTCTCGATGAACTGGGCCGCGAAGATCGAGATCTCGTAGAGCAGGATGATCGGCACCGCGAGCAGAACCTGGCTGATCACGTCCGGCGGGGTGAGAATCGCCGCCGCCACGAAGGCGATGACGATGGCGTACTTCCGCTTATCGCGCAGACCGTCCGAGGACACGATTCCGACCTTGGCCAGCAGGATCAGCAGCACCGGCAGTTCGAACGCGACTCCGAAGGCGAAGATCAGCCGCATCACCAGCGACAGGTACTGGTCGACCTTCGGCTCCAGCATCATCGGCAGGTGATCGCCGCCGCCCGGGGTCTCGAACCCGAGGAAGAACCGCCAGGCGAGCGGAATGACGATGTAGTAGACCATCGACGCCCCAAGCGCGAACAGCACCGGGGTCGCCACCAGGAACGGCATCAGCGCCTGTTTCTCGCTCTTATAGAGGCCTGGTGCGATGAACAGCCAAAGCTGGACCGACACGATCGGGAATGAGACACAGGCCGCGAAGAAGAACCCGACCTTGATGTAGGTGAAGAACGCCTCATGCAGGGCCGTGTAGATCAGCCGGCGCCCTTCCTGACCCTCGGTGATCTCCGCCAGTGGCGCGACCAGGAACTGGAAGATCGGCTCCGCCAGACCGTACCCGGCGAAAAAGCACACGATGAAGGCGGCGAGCGCGTAGATCAGCCGGGTGCGCAACTCAACCAGATGATCCAGCAACGGCATCTTGCCGCCGTCCAGTTCGTCCTCGCTGCGATCGGTGCCTTCGGCCATCGATTACCCCTTCGCAGCGCCGGACTTGCCGGTGGACGCCGCCCGCGCCGCGGGCTTGCGGGCCGGTTTGGGCTTCGCGGCCGCCGGCTTGGCCGTGGACTTAGCGGTGGCAGACTTCGCAACAGGAGACTTCGCAGCGGCAGGCTTGCTGGCGGCGGGTTTGCTGGCGGCAGGTTTGGCGGCCGTCGCCTTGGCCGCTGGCTTGGCGGCGGTCGCCTTCGTGGCCGCGGTCTTTGTGGTTGAGGTCTTTGCGGCCGACGGTTTGCTGGCCGCACGCTTCTTGGGTGCTGCCTTCTGGGCCGGTTTCGAAGCTGGTGCGGTGACCGACGCGGCGTAGTCCTCAGCGGTCTCGATCGACGGATCCGCGGGCCTGCTGCCATTCAATTTGGCGGGGGCTGCCTTGACCTCGGCTTCGACCTCACGAACCTGGGCGTCGATGTCGTCGACCCCCGACGCGGTCTTGGCATCTTCGACGCTGCTGCGGATCTCGCCTTCGGGGTCGATCTGCTGCTCGATCGTTTTAGCCAAGCCGTCCTTGGAGACCGACTGCACCTGCTTGCGCACGTCGTCGAGTTCCGCCTCGCGCGCGACCTCCTCGAGACTGCCCTGGAATTCGCTCGCCAGGGACCGCGCCTTGCGGATCCACTGGCTGATCGTGCGGATCACCCGTGGCAGGTCTTTGGGGCCGACAACGATGACGGTCATGATGGCGATCAGGAGGAATTCCTGCCAGCCGAGATCAAGCATCGTCGTCTTCGCCGTCCCGTCCTACGCTCCAGCACCCCGCCCGTTCGCGGGGTGCGCAACCGTCCCGTCAGCTCTTGACGGTCTGATCGGACTTTTCGGTCGAGTCCTTGTTCGCGCTCTCGTCGGCGACCGACTTGGTCGTCGTCTCGGCCTCCTCCTCGTCGCTCTTCATGCCCTGCTTGAAGTTCTTCAGACCTTTGCCGAAGTCGCCCATCAAGCTGGAGATCTTGCCGCGACCTCCGAACAGGAGAAGAACGACGGCCAGCACCACAAGCCAGTGCCAAATGCTGAAAGTACCCATGGACCGCTCCAAATCCTCTCGTCTGCGCCCCTAAACCCGCGCCGGACCATACACGACGCCCCCTACCCCGGCAACGCACTCCGGCGCCGCCGAGTCGCAATCGAATTATGCCTCGAAAATAAAGGTTTGCGTGGGGTCGACTGCAAGCCGCACCCGCGCCCCCGGGCGCGGCAGGTACACCCCGGGGACCCGCGCGTGCAAATGCAGGGCCTCGCCGGCCTGCGGGCCCTCGCCCTCAACCCGCATGTGCACGAGGCTCGTCCGGCCCAACAACCGCGACTGTTCAACCTCGCCGGAGGGGTCGTCGGCAAACGGTTCGGACCAGGCCTGAATGCGGACCCCCTCGGGGCGCACGACGACCACCACCCGCGTGCCGTCCGGTATCCCGCGCACCGGGATCGCGCCGATCAGGGTGTCCACCGCGCCGGCCGAAACCGTGCCTTCGATGTGGTTGACCTCGCCGAAGAACGACGCCACGAACGCGTCCGTCGGGTCGCAGTAGAGCTCCACCGGCGTGCCCTGCTGGACGATGCGCCCGTCGCGCATCACCGCGATCCGGTCGGCCATGAACATGGCCTCCTCGGAGTCATGGGTCACCATCAGACAGGCCGAGCCGCTGGATTTCAGGATGTGCAGGACCTCATCACGCACCCGGTCGCGCAGCCGCGCGTCCAGCCCGGAATACGGCTCGTCCAGCAGCACGATCCGGGGTTTCGGCGCCAGCGCGCGGGCCAGGGCGACCCGCTGCTGCTGGCCGCCGGACAGCTCGTGCGGATAGGCATCGCGCTGCGGCCCCATCCCGACCATATCAAGCACTTCGGCACCGCGCCGCCCGCGCTCCGGCGCGCTCCAGTCGGACAGGCCGAAGGTCACGTTCTCCATGACGGTCAGGTGCGGGAACAGCGCGTAGTCCTGAAACATCAGGCCGATGCCGCGGCGTTCGGGCGGCGTATCGACGCCCCGGCCGGCAACCAGCGCCCCGTCGAGGTGAACCTCTCCGGCCTGCAGGGGTTCCAGGCCGGCAGCGAGCCTCAGGATCGTGGTCTTGCCGCAACCGGACGGTCCCAGCAGGCAGACCACTTCGCCCCGGCCGACCGCCACGTCGACCCCATCGACGGCACGCACGGAACCGTAATCGTGGCGGATGCCGGCCAGCTGCAAGGCCACCGCCGGATCGGGGGCGGTGACGGGCGCGCTCGGCCAATCTGAATCCACGGCTTTGAGGGGAGAAACGCTCATAGCCGCTCAGATACACACCCGGCCGGCCCCCGGCAAGGGAACCGGCGGACGATCATGGCTGATCACCGAGGTCGGGATCATTGGTATCGGGGATGAAATCCAGCTGTTCGTCGTCGCCGTCCTCGTCGTCATCGTCGAGGTCATCCTCACGCATGGCGATGCTGGTGAGTCCGGCACGACGCTCCAGCAGGCCGGCAGCCCGCAGCTCTTCCAGCCCGGGCAGTTCGCGCGCCGATTCCAGGCCGAAATGGTCGAGGAACGCGTTCGTCGTGCCCCATTGCAAGGGACGGCCTGGTGTTTCGCGCCGGCCCCGCGGCGCGATCCAACCGGCTTCGAGCAAGGTGTCGAGCGTTCCACGGGACATCGCAACGCCGCGGACTTCCTCGACCTCCGCCCGGGTTGCCGGCTGGTGATAGGCAATGATGGCCAGGGTCTCGACCGCCGCGCGGGACAGCCGGCGGCGCTGCGGTTGCTCCACCTGCAGCATGGGTCCCAGATCCGTTGCCGTCCTGAACGCCCAGCGTGTGCCGATGCGCGCCAGGGTCACCCCGCGCTCGGCGTAATGCGCGCTCAATTCCGCCAGCAATCCCTTCAGATCGATGTCTTCGGGGAGGCGGCGGCGCAGATCATTCTCGTCGACCGGCTCGGCACTGGCGAAAACCACGGCCTCGACGAACCGCAGCCACCGTTCCCGCTCACCGGCATCGACCAGCAGGTCGGGCAGGACTGCCTCGTCTTCGGCCTCTTCAGGCGCTTCGTTCATTCGTCGCTTCCTTCGCCGGACCGCAGCCAGATCGGCCCGAACGCCTCATCCTGACGCAGCTGCGCCGCCCCATCCTTAGCCAACTGCAGCCCGGCAACCAGGGTCGACGCCATCGCGGATCGCACCAGCAAGGAGCCCCGCAACCCGTCCGGAAGGAACGTGAACAGCATGCGCCACTTCGGAACCCGCCCGACCAGGCCCCGCAACCGCTCGACCGCTTCCTCCACCGCGTAGAGTTCGGTCGGCGCGATCCGCAGGGTCTGATCCTCCTTGCGGGCGTGCTGATCACCATAGGCCCGCAGCAGGTCATAAAGGGTCACGTCGTACACCGAGCGGTACCGGATCGACACCTCTTCCGGCGCGCCGCGGGCAAACACATCGATCCCGAGACGCGGGCGGGCCATCAGGCGCTGGCCGGCATCCTGCATCGCTTCCAGGCGCTGAAGCTGGAACCTGAGCGCCTCCGCCAACGCTTCCGGATCGGTCTCCTCCTCCTCGCCCTCGTCGGCCGGCAGCAGCAGGCGGGATTTCAGATACGCCAGCCAGGCCGCCATCACCAGATAGTCGGCTGCCAGTTCCAGGTTGAGACTCTGGGCTTCCTGGACGAACCGCAGATACTGCTCGGCGAGTTGCAGAACCGAGATCTGGTGCAGGTCGACCTTCTGCTCCCGGGCAAGCGTCAGCAGCACGTCGATCGGTCCCTCGAACCCGTCCAGGTTAAGGAACAGGGAAAGCTGGATCGGCTCGCGACGCCGGTAGTCCGGTTCGGGGCTCTCGAACGGCTCGGTGGTCGACAACGCTGGCCTATCCTCCTCCGTGGCCGGTCGCGGTGGCGACGACGGTCGCCAGGAAATCCACCGGCGTCCAGATCAGCAGGCCGGCGATGTCCACAGTATAGCCGAGTTGCTCGGTGAGATAGGGAACCAGAAAGAACAGGCCGATCACGATGAACAGCCCGGCGCGTTCCAGGCGAGCAACCTTCCAGGCCGCCCAGTCCGGCAGGATCGCGACCAGGATGCGTCCGCCGTCCAGCGGGGGGCACGGCAGCAGGTTGAACACCGCGATCACCAGATTGAAGCCGACCGTGATCAGCAGGACGGCATAGAACCAGGGAATGCTGTCCCACCATCCGGCGTGCTGAAACGACAGCAGCCAGCCCAGAACCGGATACTCGGTCGGCAGGCTCCAACCGATGATCGATGCGGTCAGTGCCGCGATCGCGGCCAGCAGCAGGTTAGAGGCCGGTCCGGCCAGCGCGACCAGCGCCATGTCACGGCGGGGATGGCGCAGGCGGGAGAAGTTCACCGGAACAGGTTTGGCGTAGCCGAACAGAAACGGCGCCCCGATCACCAGCAAGATCAGCGGCAGCAGCAGGGTCCCGAAAAGGTCGACATGCGCGAACGGATTGAGCGTCACCCGCCCCATCAGGCGTGCCGTCGGATCGCCCAGGCGCGACGCCGCCCACCCGTGGGCGGCCTCGTGCATGGTGATCGCCAGCAGCACCGGCAACGCCCAGACTGACGCGTTCAGGACGAAGACCTCGAAATCCAGATCACCCATCACGCGGCCATCGATGCAAGAATCCCGCCGAGACGATCCGCCTCGCCGGGCTCGGGACTCTGACGGTCGGCCTTGAGTCTCTCTCGGACCGTGGCAGCGCGGTCGGCTCGGGCAGCGGCGCCCGGCCCCAGATCCCCGACTTCCCCACAGATCTCCTGCATCTCCGCCATCTTGCCGTTGCAGTGCAGGGCGATATCGCACCCGGCATCGATCGCCAGGCGACAGCGCTCGCCCACCGCACCGCCAAGCGCCCCCATCGAGATGTCGTCGGTGAACAACAGGCCGTCGAAGCCGATCGACCGCCGGATCGTCTGCTCAACAACCACGGGCGACAAAGTCGATGGCGCTTCGGAATCGATTGCCTCGAAAAGAAGGTGTCCGGTCATGCCCATCGGCAGCCGGTCGGAGAAAGCCCGAAACGCCTCGAAATCAACGGCATCAAGGGTGTCGCGGCTCGCCGTGACCCGTGGCAGGTCCGCATGGCTGTCGACCACCGAGCGCCCGTGCCCCGGAAGGTGCTTCATCACCCCGCACACCCCGGCCCTCTCAACCCCGTCCAGCATCGCCGCACCCAGGCGCACGACGGTCGCCACGTCACCACCCAGCGCCCGGTCGCCGATGACCTGAGGATCGGCGTCCGACTGGGCGACATCGAGCATCGGCACGCAGTCGACGTCGATGCCCAGGCGGAACAGATCATCGGCCATCAGCCAGGCCGACAGGGTCAGCGCCTCGATCGCCGCCTCCGGATCCGCGGCATAGGCGTCCGCAAAGACACCCGGCGCCGCATAGTCACGCCAGTGGGGCGGCCGGAGGCGACGGACCCTGCCGCCTTCCTGGTCGATCAGCACCGGCGGGGCGGTATTGCTGACACAGGACTTCATGTCATCGACCAGGCGGCGTACCTGATCCGGAGTGTCGATGTTGCGGGCGAACAGGATGAAGCCGAACGGGTCGGCCTCGGTGAAGAAACGCCGCTCTTCCTCGGTCAGGGTCAGGCCGGAACAACCGAAGACAACGGCGCGGCTCATCTACGGGCGGACCAGAAGGCAGGGCTGATTGCGCGTTTTCAGCTGATCACACAGTTGGGAGGCCGCGGCTTCGGTGAGCATCCCTCCCTGAATGCGATGGAAGACCCCCTTGTCACCGCCGAGATCGACACGTTGGACCCGGAGGGTCAGGCCGGAAAGAAGATCGGCGTATCGGCGCTGCAACCGGGTCCATTCCCGCTCCGCGGCAGCCGGATCACGCACCGCGCCAAGCTGCACCCGGAACTGACCGGCCGGGAGCGCCGCTGTCTGTTCCGCGGGCGCCGGCGCGGCTGGAGCCGGTGCGGCGGCCGCCGTTTCAGCCGCGGGCTGCGGCGCAGGTGCTGGCGCCGGTGCTTGTGGAGCAGATGCTTGAGCCGTCGACTCCGGGGCTGGCGCAGGGGCCGGCGCTGGGGCCGGCGGCGGCGCAACCGGTGCGGGGGCGGCGGCAGCCGTCTGCGAAGCGGTCTCGGCGTCAGACTGGCGGGCCGGTGGAACCCCGGCCGGCGCCGAACCCGACGTTCCAGCACCTGTTTCGCTCTCGATATCGAGCGGCGCCGGCGGCGCCGCCGGGACCTCCGGCAACGGTAGCAGGCGTTCGACCGTTTCGGCCTCCGGGCCGCCGGGGCGCATGGCGTCGAACACAAGCTTGTCGCGGTTCGGCACTTCCAGGCCGCCCGGACGATCGGGACGGACCTTGATCGGCGACGGATCGGCCTGGATCAACGGGGCGGTTGCCTCACTGCCGGCCTGCAATCCGCGGTCATAGGCGTACCAGACGACCCCGGCAAAAGCGGCGAGCGCGAAGGTCGCGACGAAAGCCCCGAGCGCGCGCGACCGGCGGGGCGGTTCCCGGAGCTCCGGCGGTGGGCCGGGCCGTTCGAGCGTGTCCGCATGCAGGCCGTCGCCCTCTTGCGTCATTCCCTCAGTTCCTCAACCGGCGTGACACCCATGATCGCCAATCCGGACGCGATCACGGTCGCCGTTGCGCGCACCAGCGCCATGCGGGCCAGGCTGGTCTCCCGGTCATCCTCCAGGATGAACCGCAGCTGCGCATTCTCGCGGCCCTTGTTCCAGAGCCCGTGGAACGCGGCCGCGACATCGCCGAGATAGAACGCCACGCGATGCGGTTCGTGTGCTTCGGCAGCGCTCTCCACCAGCCGCGGCCAGCCCGCCAGGATCTTGATCAGACCAAGCTCGTCCGGGTCGGTCAAGGAAGCCAGGGAGACCTTGGAAAGTGCGGCATCCGAGAGGTCGCCGCCGCCAAAAGCCTCCTCGGCGTGGCGAATCACCGAACACGCCCGGGCATGCGCATACAGGACATAGAACACGGGGTTGTCCCGGCTCTGTTCGCGAACCTTCTGGTAATCGAACTCCAGCGTCTGATCGTTGCGCCGGGTCAGCATGATGAAACGCAGGACGTCCGGGCCGACCGCGTCGAGAACATCCGCCAGGGTCACGAAGGTGCCCGCGCGTTTCGACATCCGCACCGGGCGGCCGCCGTCGAACAGATGAACCAGCTGGCAGAGCTTGACGTCCAGTACGCCCGCGCCGCCGGTGACGGCCGCCACCGCCGCCTTCATGCGCTTCACATACCCGCCGTGGTCGGCCCCCCAGACGTCGATCATCTCGCCGAACCCGCGTTCGAACTTGTCGAGGTGGTAGGCGATGTCGTTGGAGAAGTAGGTCCAGGACCCGTCGGACTTCTTCAGCGGGCGGTCGACGTCGTCGCCGAAGTCGGTGGCCTTGAACAGAAGCTGTGGCCGCGGCTCCCAGTCGTCGGGGGTCTTGCCCTTGGGCGGTTCGAGAACACCGGTATAGACCAGGCCGCGGTCCTCAAGGGTCTCGAGGACATGCTCGACGGCCCCGGCCAGGACCAGGGCCCGCTCGGAGCTGAACCGCTCCATCCGGATGCCAAGCGCTTCCAGGTCCCGCTTGACGTCCGCCATCATCATGTCGACGGCCCGGGCGCGGAACGGCTCGAGCCAGGCGTCTTCCTCGACCGCAAGCCATTTGTCGCCGTCATCCTCGGCAATCTGCCGGCCGACATCCTTGAGGTACTCGCCCGGATAGTGGCCTTCAGGAATCTCCACGGTTTCGCCAAGCGCCTCGCGATAGCGCAGATGGGTAGAGCGGGCGAGGGTCTCGACCTGGGCGCCAGCGTCGTTGATGTAGTACTCGCGCGACACCTTGTGCCCGGCCTTCTCCAGCAGGGCGGCCAGCGCATCGCCGAACACCGCGCCCCGGGCATGGGCGGCATGCAGTGGCCCGGTCGGGTTGGCCGAAACGTACTCGACATTCACGGGCCGGCCTTCGCCGACGGTCGAGCTTCCATAGTCGAGCCCGGCGTCCAGGATGTCGGCGACATGGCGGCGCCAGATCTCACCGTCGAGCCGCATGTTGATGAAGCCGGGACCGGCCACCTCCGCCGACGCGACGGCGTCGAGCCCCGTCAGGGCCTCGGCCAGCGGTTCGGCAATCGCCCGCGGCTTCGTCCCCACCGGCTTGCCGAGCACCATGGCCGCGTTGGTCGCGATATCACCGTGTGAGGGATCGCGCGGCGGCTCCACCGTCACGCGATCCAGCGGCAGACCATCCGGCCAGCCTTGGTGGGTCGTCATATCCTCAAGTATTCTGATAATTTCAGAACGTATATTATTGAAAATATTCATTATGATCGTGTTTCCATCTCGAACAATCTGGCGTGTTCCTCAACCGCGTAGCGGTCCGTCATACCGGCAATGTAGTCGGCGACCCGCCGGGCTCGGGCGGCGGCGTCATCGTCGATCCGCTGCTCGTTGACCGTGATCTGCCAGCGCTCGGGTAATGTGTTCGGCTCCGACAGGAACAGCTCGAACAGGTCGCTCACCACGCGCTTGGCCTTGGAGGTCGCGCGGTTGACCTTGTAGTGCCGGTAAAGCCTGGTGAACAGAAAGGATTTCAGGGACGCGTTGGCGGCGACCAGGTCCTCTGAGAAGCCGACGACCGGCCCAGGGGCGTGGCGGATCTGGTCCGACGACAGCGGGCGCAGTCGAGAGAGCCGGGCCCGGCTTTCGGCGAGAACATCATCGACCATGACCCCGATCATCTGGCGAACGATCTGCTGGATCTGGCGGCTGCGGTCCCGTTCCGGCAGCGTTCCGACAACCTCGGCCACGATCGGCCCGACAAGCGGGATCTCCCGCAAGCTGTCGAAGTCGATCAACCCGGCCTGCAGGCCGTCGTCAACGTCGTGGTTGTTGTAAGCGATATCGTCGGCAATGGCCGCGACCTGCGCCTCGGCACCAGGTTGGCTGGCCAGATCGAGCGGCCATCGCCCATCGAGCGCGGCGATGGTCGGCGGCACCGCCTTGCAGACGCCCTCGCCGACCAGAGGCCCGTTGTGCATGGCCACCCCTTCTACGGTCTCCCAGGTGAAGTTCAGGCCGTCGAAATGCGGGTACCGGCGTTCGATTAGGGTCAGGACACGGACGGTCTGGTCGTTATGATCGAAAACGCCATAGGGCGCCATGCAGGCGTCGAGTGCCTCCTCGCCGGCATGACCGAACGGCGGATGGCCAAGGTCGTGGGCCAGCGCCAGTGCTTCAGAGAGATCCTCATCCAGGCCCAGGGCTCTCGCCACGGTCCGGGCGACCTGCGCCACCTCGACGCTGTGCGACAGCCGGGTACGGTAATAATCGCCTTCATGGAACACGAAGACCTGGGTCTTGTACTTTAGGCGCCGGAAGGCACCGGCATGGATGATCCGGTCACGGTCGCGCTGGAACGCGGTGCGCGCGCGGCTTGGCGCCTCTTCAACCAACCGTCCGCGGCTGGCAGCGGAATCGCTGGCATAGGAGGCCAGGCGAATCTCAGTCGGACCAAGAAAGAACGGGGAATCCCGGCGAGCGTCCACGGCAGCCATCGCAAGTCTCAGCGGTCGCGGAGGACCCTACCGCCCGTCCCGGCGACCGGGCAACGCGAAACCCCACCGGGGCTGTCGTTGATCGATGGACGTCGAAATCCTATATTCCAAGGAATCCGTTGGTCGGAAATGGAGCCGTGGATGCCCGAGGGCGCCTCTCAGGAACGGACATTCAGCGTAACGCCAAGTGCCGCCAAGCGCATCGCGTTCCTGAAAACTCAGGAAGACGGTGGTGACACGTGGAAAATGCGGGTCGCCGTCCTCGGCGGCGGCTGCTCCGGTTTCCAGTACGTGTTCGAGTTCGACGACGCGACCAAGGACGATGACCACGTCTTCGAGCGCGACGGCGTCGAAGTCCTGGTCGATGATGTGTCCCTGGACCTGCTCGCCGGGGCGCAACTCGACTACAAGGAAGAACTGATCGGCTCGTATTTCGCGGTCGAGAACCCGAACGCCAGTTCGTCCTGCGGCTGCGGCACCAGCTTTTCCATCGGCTGACCCTCCTAACCACCCGCTTGGCGGCTTGCCCTCGCTTGGGGCTTGCGGCCTGTCGGCGTTTGCGCTGACCTGTCGGCCGTTGCACTCACCGGACCGCGCGGGGCCGCCCTCGAATGAAGATCGCCACCTGGAACGTCAATTCGATCAAGGCCCGCCTGCCGAACCTGCTCGACTGGCTGACCTCGGCCGCACCCGACGTCGTTCTGCTTCAGGAGATCAAGACCGTCGACGATTCGTTCCCGCGGCTTGAGATCGAAGCGCTCGGCTATCACTGCGCCGTGCACGGCCAGAAGACCTACAACGGCGTCGCGATCCTCTCACGGGATCATCCCGCCGGGGACGTGATTCGCGGACTGCCGGGCAATGAGGCGGATGAGCAGGCGCGCTATATCGAGGCGACCGTACGCGGCGTGCGGGTCGCGTCGATCTACCTGCCCAACGGCAATCCGACCGACAGCGAGAAATACCCTTACAAGCTGTCGTGGATGCGCCACCTCAAGGCGCGCGCCGCCGCCCTGCTGGCGACCGAGACGCCGGTGGTGCTGGGCGGCGACTACAACGTCATCCCGACAGACGAGGATGTGCATGACCCGGTCGCCTGGGCCGGCGATGCATTGATCCGGCCGGAGACCCGAGCCGCCTTTCGCGAGATTGTCTGGCTCGGCTACACCGACGCCTTTCGCGCCATCGACCCGACACCGCACAAATACTCGTTCTGGGACTACCAGGGCGGTGCCTGGCAGAAGGACAACGGTGTGCGCATCGACCACCTTCTGCTGTCGCCTCAGGCGGCGGACAGGCTGGCAACCGCCGCCATCGACTCCGGCCCCCGGGGCAAGCCGAAGGCCAGCGATCACACGCCGGTCTGGTGCGACCTGACGATAGAAACGCCATGACCTACGAGCGGACGGTCGAGGGCGGATGTCTGTGTGGTCGCCTGCGCTATCGGATCACCGGCCCCCTGGACCGCGCCGCGCACTGCCACTGTTCCATGTGCCGGCTTGGCAGCGGCGCGCCGGTCGTCAGCTGGACGGTCGTGCGCCCGCACCAGTTCGCCTGGCTGACGGATGCGCCGGCGGTCTATGCGTCCTCAGCGGGCTGCGCGCGGACTTTCTGCCCGGAGTGCGGTACCAAACTGACCTTCACCGATGCCAAACGCCCCGATGATGTGGACGTCACCCTCGGCTCGCTGGACGCTCCGGGAGCGGTCGACACCGAGTCGCAGATCTTCGGCCGCTCCAAGGTCGGCTGGCTGGCGATCGACCCGCAGGCCCCTTTCCGATCGGGGCATGAGCCGGTGGCGCGGCCGGCCGGGGCGGTCGGGCCGGTGGGCTCCGACCATGCGCTGGAAGGCGGTTGCCTCTGTGGGGCGGTGCGCTATGCGGTCACCGGCCCGCCCGAGCGGTCGGCCATCTGCCACTGTGGGATCTGCCGGCGCGAGACCGGCGGTCCGTTCGTCGCCTGGGGCATCTGGCCCCGCGAGCGGTTCTGCGAACTCGCCGGCGCGACCGTCGGCTATGTCACCTCAGACGCCGGTATCCGCCGGTTCTGCGCGACCTGCGGGGCAACCGTCTATTTCGAGAGCCGCCGCAATCCGGCGATCGCCGAGATCATGCTGGCCGGTCTCGATGCCCCCGACGCGGTCGATCCGCCGGTCCATGCCTTCGCGGCCCACGCCGTTCCCGGTCTGGTGCTGGACGACGACCGCCCGCGCTGGCCGCACAAGATCGGCGACGGGGCGCCGGACCCGAGCCTGTTGCGCAGGGTCTAGGACCCGCCCACCCAGGCCGGACCGAGGGGTGACAGGCGGATCCCGGGGCGCAGACGCCTCCAGGGCAAGAGGGCCGGGTCGGCAATCATCGGCCCGGGCGCGGCCGCCACCAGGATCTCTTGGGCGATCGGCGCGAAATCTGCCCGGAAGTGCACGGAGGACTTGTTGACCAGGATCGCCTGCTCGGTCGGCTCAATCCCGACAAATCGATAGAGCTGCTGATCGGCCATCTGGACCTTGTGGGAGGCAACCGCGACCCGCACCCCGCCGATCCGCAGCGCCGCCGACGGCCCGAGCCGCATCTTGGCGTTGCGGTAGAACGGGCCGGTGCCCGTCGTCTCGCCGTCATGCAGGGCTTCGACGGTGAAGGCTGCCTCTAGCGGGGAGTCCCCCGGGATTCCGGAGTGCCCCCCGAGCGCAATCGAGATCTCCGCGCCCACACCCGCTGCGTGGGCTGCCAGGGCCGCCGCCGGATCGATCATCAGGCCAAGTGCCGCCCGCTCGACGCCAGCCGCGATCAGCGCCTTCAGCATGCCGGTGGTGTCGCTGTTGCCGCCTGCCCCCGGGTTGTCCTGGGTATCGGCGATGACCACCGGTCTGTCGGCGCCGGCAGCCAGCCGCTGGGCTTCGGCGACAGCCGCCGCCGGCTCGTAGATCGTGCCGGCGAAGTCCGGCTCCAGCCGCGCGACGTCGGCGGCGATCGCATCGGCCGCTTGGTCGGCGTCGGCCTGGGTCGCGCCGTAGGCGAACACGGTCGGTCCGCAGTCAGGGAAATCCGCCGCCGGGAACCCCGGCAGATAAGAGGTCGACCACACACCGTCCCGCTCCATCGCGGTCATCCGGTCATAGATCGGGCCGGACGGCGCCATCATGGTGCATTGCCAGGACAGCGGGATCAGAAAATCCAGCTGCCGGTACGCCTTAAAGGGCGCGCCCTCGGCCAGGATCCGATCCAGAAGGTCCGCGGTCCGGCGACCGGTATCGGCCATGTCGATGTGAGGGTAGGTCTTGTAGGCGACGCAGGCGGTGACGAGGTCGTGGAAGCGGCGGGTCATATTGCCGTGCAGGTCCAGGGAGACGATCACCGGCAGGTCCGGGCCGACGATCTCACGGACCCGGGCCACGGTCTCGCCCTCGCCGTCATCCTCGCCCTCGGTGACCATGGCGCCATGCAGGCAGAGATAGACGGCGTCCAGGCGGCCGGCCGCGCGAATCCCGTCGCAGATCAGGCCGGTGATGCGCTCAAAAGCGTCGTCGGTGACCTGCGCCGACGGTGCCGCGGCCGCCCAGGTCGTCGCGATCAGTTCGTGGCCCGATGCGCGCGCGCCCTCGATAAAGCCGGCGCAGGAGATGTTCCTGCCCTGCATCGCCTCGAACAGCGCGTCACCGGTCGTCACCGGCGGCCAGCCACCGCCGACGTTGAACGCCTCCCAGCCAGCCTTGGTCGGCGCGAAGGTATTGGTTTCGTGCTGAAATCCAGCAATCGCAATCCGGGCCATCTGGGTGGTCTACCGCTCGCCCGCGACGCCGTAGCGGAACGCCGTGCCGAGATTGTCGGCAATCTTGTCGTCCATCAGCAAGGGCACGGCCGCCAACAGGATCAGCATGATCATGGCGAACGCGATCAGCATTGCCGAAGACCGCCCGCCAGGCCGCCGCCGGCCGTGCGGCACTTCCGGTCCGTACAGGATGCGGCGGTAATCCAGTGCCATGGTGCCTCCCGGCTCCTGCGAAATGCTGCCGTGGAGTGTAGACGGGGAGCGAAACACTCCTCAAGCCGGGAGGCCGGTCAATCCCCTCACCCCACCCCTGGGATGTCCGGTGGCGTCAACCAGCCGCCACATGACGGCGCACGATCTCCGCGATCCGCTCCGGTGCCAGGATCGGCGGCAGAACCGACAGCAGGGTTCCATCCGGCCCCATGAGGTAGATGAAGGCGCCATGCCGGTAGACCTCGCCGATGGTCGGGTCGATGAACACCAGTTCGCTCTCGACACCGAACGACTCCCGGGCGGCGGCGAGATCGGCATCCGATCCCGTGAGACCGATCAGCCGTTCGTGGATGGACGGCAGGATCTCCCGCATCGCCTCGGGCGTGTCGCGCACCGGATCGACGGTGATCAGGATCGGCTGCACGCTCTCGCCGAGGTCGGTGAGTTCGTCCATCGCAATGGCCAGGCGCGGCAGTGCCACCGAACAGATCCCCTTACAGGTCGCATAGCCGAAGAAGATCAGCGTGAAGCGCCCTTCGAAGTCCTGCTCGGTCCGGGCGACGCCGGCCTGGTCGATCAGGGAAAAGCGCCCATCGACCTGAACCGGGAATGGTGTCGCCGTGATCGGCGGGAGCGCCGGCTGGGACGGTGCCTCGGACGGAGTCTGTGAGGCTGGCGGTGCCGCGTGTTTATGATTGTCGTGGGCCGCAGCCGAGCCCGTGGCGACGGCCGCGACAACCGCCGGAACAAGCAACCGGGCCGCGAGGCGGCCGAGCGACGTCATTCCATCACTTCCTTGTCGACTTCGGGACCGAGACCGAGATACCCGTCGCGGGCGATGATCGCCTGAATTCTCGGCTCCTTGCGGAACCAGGGACCTTTGATCGCCTTGAGGTCCGGGTTTGCCGCGTTCCACTGCTTCGACCAGAGCGTGGTGCGCTTGAACTCACCCTCGCCCTTCTCCCGGATCAACTGAACCTGATAGGCCTTCGGCTTGGTCTCGTCGAAACCGGCGAACAGCCCGTCGACCTCGACCTGCTTGTTGCAGTAGGGCAGCAAATCCGAGATCGCGCCGCTGAAGATCGGCTGAACGTTCTTGTTCACCAGAACCAGGGTTCCATCGGTCCGCTTCAGGCCCAGAACGCGACCACCGTCGCCGCAATTCGCCGGACAATCGCCGGACAGCTCACAGAGGATGTCGACAACCGTTGCCTCGAACCTGGCCTTCTCCTGTCCGCTCAGGTTCCAGGACTTGGCCTTGCTGTTGGCACTGTCGTCCGCATGGGCCGGGCAGATCGCAAGCAGAAGCGCGATGCAGGCGGCCACGCCGCTGGAGACCAGCACCGCGGCGATGTTGTCCAGCCGTGTCGGGTGGGCGGCGGCACGTATGATCCATCTCATGGCTCGCCCCCTACTTCTTCTTCGGAATCGCAAAAGGCGGAATGATCCCGAAATCCTCATGGTTCCGGTTCGTGATGCCCTCGTTGGAAACCACGGTCTCCACCACCAGGTAGTTGATCCCGTCCCGCTCCCACAGCATGCCGTCCGCCGTGATCCGGTCGCTCTGGATCTCGAGCATGGTGTCGGTGCCAACCACGCTGTCTTCACCGGGCATCTTGAGGACCATGTAGACAGTGCCGTCATCGGCCAGCACACCGACAGGTATGCCGCCCGCCGCGCACCACATGGCACAGGTATGGTGGGCGCTGCCCAGCACCGCCTCGTGGTACCCCATGACCCCGGAGAAATAGCACCAGGTGTCCATGATCTCACCGGTGACCTGAACGCGCTTGCCTTCCTGCGCGCCGTGGACGACAGCGGGAAACGCCATCATCAACGCGGCCACCGCGCCGATTGTTCGCTGCCACATGGCCAGCTCCCGGATCGTGGTTAATGGCTCTTAGCCAACGATCCTAGGCCAGCTTGGGTGACGAGCGCATTTCACCGTTTGGCCGGACACCTGAATGTGAACGGGCCTCCCGCTAACCCCTTCACAAACCGTCATATTGCCCGCCAGACGCTCACGATGACGCGCGGCCGGGCGGTTGCCGCTTCCGGGACCCGGTCAGCCCGCCTGCTCGAGCCGGCTCAACGCGGCGGCCAGACGATCGCGGCGTTCCTCCTCCTCGGCCCGGCGTTCGCGGTTCTCCTCGACCACGGCCTCGGGAGCTTTCGCCAGAAACCCCTGGTTCGACAGTTTCTTGTCGATCTTGGCGATCTCGCCGTCCGCCTTGGCGACCTCCTTTGTCAGGCGGGCGCGCTCCTGGGCGATGTCGATGACATCGGCGATCGGCAGCACCAGTGTGGCCTCGTCGAGAACGCTCTGGACCGCGCCCGCCGGCGCCGCGTCGCCGACCTCGATCGAGGACAGCCGGGCCAGCCGCAGGATGATCTCACGGTACCGCTTGGCCCGGTCCGCCGAGGCGTCGGCGGCGCCGGTCAGCATCAACGGGATCTGCGCGCCCAGCGGCACATTCATCTCGCTGCGGATCGAACGGACCTCCGAGATCAGCCGGATCACCCAATCCATCTCGGCCGTCGCGTCCGCGTCGATGATCGACGCCGGCAGTTCCGGCCAGGCCCGCGACATCAGAAGCTTGTCGGCCTCTTCCCCGAAGTTGGCCCACAGTTCCTCGGTGATGTACGGCATCACCGGGTGCAGCAGATGGAGGGCGCGGTTCAGCGCCCAGGCCGTCGCCGCCCGGGTTTCCGCAGCCGCCGGATGCTCGCTCCCGCCTTCCGGGGTCTGCAGGATCGGCTTGGTGAACTCGAGATACCAGTCGCAGAACGTGCCCCAGAAGAACTGGTACAGAGCCGCCGCCGCCTCGTTGAACTTGTAGGCCTCAATGGCGGTCGCAACGGTCTCGGCGGTCTTTGCCACTTCACCGACGATCCATCGGTTGACGGTCTCCCCGCACCGTGTCGGGTCGAATGACGGATCGGCTACGCAGCCGTTCATTTCGCAGAACCGCGCGGCGTTCCAGATCTTGGTGGCGAAGTTCCGGTAACCTTCGACCCGCCCCTCGGCGAGCTTGATGTCACGTCCCTGGGCGGCCATGGCCGTCAGTGTGAACCGCAGCGCATCGGTGCCGTATTTCGACGTCAGATCGAGCGGATCGATCACGTTGTTCTTCGACTTCGACATCTTCTGGCCCTTGGCGTCGCGCACCAGGGCGTGGATGTAGACCGTGCTGAACGGCGCATCCTTCATGAAGTGCAGGCCCATCATCATCATTCGGGCGACCCAGAAGAAGATGATGTCGAATCCGGTGACCAGCACGTCACCGGGATAGTAGCGCTGCAGATGCTCGGTCCGTTCGGGCCAGCCAAGGGTCGAGAACGGCCAGAGTGCAGAGGAGAACCAGGTGTCGAGCACGTCATCGTCGCGCACCAGGTCCACCGGCTTGCCGTAGTGCGCTTGAGCGGCCGACGCGGCTTCTTCCTCGGTCTCGGCGACGAACACCTCGCCGTCCGGTCCGTACCAGGCGGGGATCTGATGGCCCCACCAGAGCTGGCGGGAAATGCACCACGGCTGGATATTGCGCATCCACTCGAAGTAGGTCTTCTCCCAGGACTTCGGCACGAAGACCGTCTTGCCGGTCTCGACCGCTTCGATCGCCGGCCGCGCCAGAGTCGCCGCATCGCAGTACCACTGGTCGGTCAACCACGGCTCGAGAGGAACACCACCGCGGTCGCCGTGCGGCACGGTATGACGGTGCGGTTCCACCTTCTCCAGGAGACCGGCGGCCTCCATATCGGCCACCACCGCCTTGCGGGCCTCGAACCGGTCCATGCCGCGGTATTTCTCGGGCACCTCATCGTTGAGTTGGGCGTGCGCATCCATGATGTTGATCATTTCGAGGTCATGGCGGCGGCCGACCTCGAAATCGTTGAAATCATGGGCCGGCGTCATCTTGACCGCGCCCGAACCCTGCTCGGGATCCGCATACTCGTCCGCCACGATCGGAATTCTGCGCCCCACCAGCGGCAGCACAGCGAACTGGCCGACCAGGTCGCGGTAGCGCGCGTCATCCGGATGGACGGCAATGCCGGTGTCCCCGAGCATGGTTTCGGGGCGGGTCGTGGCGACGACGACGAAGCGGTCGGGATGGTCGGCAAGCGGGTACCGGAAATGCCAGAGGTTACCGTCAATCTCGCGCGCTTCGACCTCGAGATCGGAGATCGCCGTCATCAGCTTGGGATCCCAGTTCACCAGCCGCTTGTCGCGATAGATCAGGCCTTCTCGGTAGAGCTTCACAAACACCTTGCGCACAGCGGCCGACAGGCCGTCATCCATCGTGAATCGCTCGCGCTCCCAGTCCGGGCTGGCGCCCAGCTGCCGGAGCTGGTTCACGATCGTCCCGCCGGAGTGCTCCTTCCAATCCCAGACCTTGTCGATGAAGGCCTGACGGCCGATGTCGCGGCGGTCGATGCCTTCTGCCGCGAGGTTGCGTTCGACAACCATCTGGGTAGCGATGCCGGCATGGTCGGTTCCGGGCTGCCAGAGGGTGTCCCGACCGGTCATCCGGAAATACCGGATCAGGATGTCCTGCACGGTGAACGTCAGCGCATGCCCCATATGCAGGCTGCCTGTCACGTTCGGCGGAGGCATCATGATGGTGTAAGGGACCGCGTTCGACGAGACGTCGCTGGCAAACGCGCCGGAGCCCTCCCAGCGCTCGTACAGGCGCCCCTCGACATCCGCGGGAGAGTAGGTCTTCTCGAGCATCGATCCAGTTCCTAGAGACAAAAGCCTGACCGCCCCGAATCCTGGAAGATCGATCCGGGCCGGATACGGGTGCGGTACATAGGGCACGGCGGGCCGAAAGGCCACACCTTGCGGCCCGCGGAGGGGTCAGAAAGCTACCAGCGGTCCCGGCGCTGCGACAGCATGACCAGGCGCTCGATCTCCTCGCGCACCAGCCGCTCCACCATCGACGGCAGATGCTGGTCGAGCCATTCCTTCAGCATTGGACGCATCAGTTCACGGGTCAGCCGCTCCAGGGTGACCGCGCCGTTGCCGAGCGGCAGTTCCTGATAGTCCTCATTGAGCTTGGCCTGAAGTTCGGAGAACGAGTGCACCGTCTCCTGGGCCTGCGACGGCGACACCAGACCCTGAGGCTGCGGCGCCGGCGGCGGAGCGGTGGGCGGCGGCGGGGGCGCAAAGATCGGCGCGGGTTCAGGTTGCGCCTCGGGCTCGTCCTCCGGTTCGTCCAACTTGAAGCGCTGCTCGTCGAACAGCGGCTCGGCCTGTTCGAGTTCGTCCTCGTCGGCCTCCATATCCGACAGGTCGAGCACGTCCTCGTCGTCTTCGGCCTCGAACTCCGGTTCGGGCTCCGGCTCGGGCTCGTCCTCGGGCTCCGGCTCGGGCTCGTCCTCTGGTTCCGGTTCCGGCTCGGGTTCCGCCTCGGCTTCGGCCTCATCGGCCGCCTCCGGTGCCTCGTCGTCGCCGCCCTCACCCTCCTCTTCCCCGTCTTCGGAAATGATCCGGCGAATCGACGCCAGGATCTCCTCCATAGACGGTTCTTGCGTATCGCTCATACTTTCGCCCCGCCGAGTGACCGGTTCGGCCAATTCCGAATCTGAAGACTATCCAATAACCCTCTGGCGGGCCACCAGTTCGAGCGAATCGAGATCAATTGCTGGGAAGCGTTCCGGGTGGCTCGGTTCCGTAGTACCGCGACTCGACCGCCAAGTAGTGCTGGTCGTAGTCGTAGATCTGAACGGGCAGACCGAGATCTTGCGCCGTGAGTCGGCCAAGAGATGACAGCAAGGCGTAGCTGGCGACGATCGCATCGCGCTCGGCGGAGACCAGATCGACCTGGGCGTCGAGCAGTTCCTGTTCAGCGTCGAGGACGTCGAGAACCGTCCGCGCGCCCACGGTCGCTTCCTGTTCGACACCCTCCAGGGCGATTTCGGAAGCGGCCACCTCGGCGCGCAGCGACTCGATCTGAGCGATCGAGGTCTGATAGGCCTCGAAGGCGCTGGCCGAGGACTCCACAACCTCGCGACGTTCGTCGTCCACAAGCAGCCGAACCCGGTTGGCGTTCTCCTTGGCTTCGCGCACCTGCGAGTAAACGATGCCCTGCTGGTAGATCGGGATCGAAACCTGGATCTCCGCCGTCAGGCTGCGCGACTCGTTGTCCTGACCGCTGGTGTCGTAGTTCTGATCCGCCTCGGCAACCAGATCCACAGTCGGCAGCAGACCCGCTGATTCCTCATCGATGTTGTGCCGGGCCGACAGTTCCTGAAACTTCAACTGGATCAGCGAGAAATTCTCGCGAACGGCGATATCCACCGCTTCTTCCCGGTTCACCGGAAGCCCCGGAGGGATCGGGGGGCTCGTCAGCGTGCCGGGAACCTCGCCGACCTCGCGTTCGAAGGTGACCCGCGACGTGATCAGATTGCCCTCGGCCTGGGTGCGATCCGCTTCGGCGCGCGCGACGCGCGATTCCGCCTGGGCGACGTCCGTTCGGGTGACCTCACCCACACGAAACCGGTCCTGGGTCGCATCGAGCTGCTTCTTCAGGCGCTGCAGGTTGTTGATCTGCAGCTGTAAGGTCGACTCGTCGCGCAACACGTTCACGTAGGAAGTCACCGCAGCCAGCAGAACCGACTGTTCGGTGGCAAAAAGACTGGCCCGTTCCGCCTGGATGTTGGCGTCGGCCTTATCGACGGCAGCCTGAACCTCGCCGCCGGTATAGAGCGGCTGAGTCACCGAGAACGACGCCGTGAACGGGAACGAGTTGTCATCGGTCGTCGTTATGCCGTCGGTCTCGGCATCGACATCAGTGAAGCCGGCGCTGCCGGAGACACTGACGCTCGGCCGCCAGCCGCCTCGTGCCTGAGGCGCCTGTTCATCGGTCTGACGCAGACTCGCGCGGGCTGCGAGCAACGAGGGGTTGGTGTCATAAGCAAGCGCCAAGGCATCCTCGAGACTCTGTGCGCCTGCCGGAGCGCCCGCGAGGGAAAGACCGGCCAGCAGCGCGGCGACCGCGACCGTGGCGCGCAATGGCAATCGATGGTGCGACATCAGCGTCGGTCCTTTCAGGGTCTTTCGCCCGATCGTATCAGAAGACAAATCCGTGTTCCTTTTCGAAACCGGCCAGCATCGGAGTCCCGGCATCGAACAGAATGCGCCGGCCGATATGCCCGGAGCGCTTCTTGTAGATGACGGCCACGCCGGGACCGACCGCACTGCCGCCTTCGACGGTCACCAGACGCCCGCCATCGGCCAACTGATCGAACAGGGCCGCCGGCACCATCTCCACCGCACCATCAATCAGGATGACGTTGTAGGGCGCCTGCTTTGGATATCCGTCCCTGAGATGCCCCGACACGATCGCCGCATTGTCGATCTCAAGCTCCGCGAGCGTCCCGTTGCCGGCATCAACCAAGGCATCGGTCTCTTCCACCCCGACCACCATCGACACCATGTGCGACAGGATCACCGTCGCGTAGCCCCGTCCACAGGCGAGATCGAGGGCGACATCTCCGGGCTGGGGCAGTGCAGACTGCAGAAGCCGGGCCAGAACCATCGGCTCCAGCATGTAGCGGCCGTCTCCGATCTCCAGCGCTTCATCAACATAGGCGATGCCACGCTTGGTTCGCGGGACGAAGAGTTCGCGCGGGACCACGTCGAACGCTGCGACCAGTGCCGGATCCGTCACCCGGTTGGTCCGAATCTGGCTCTCGACCATGTTCAACCGCGCCACCGCGTAGTCGACCATCGCATCCTCACCTGGTGCTTTGCCCGTTCGGCGCATGTCGCACGCCGCCATTGGCTTTATAGGCAAGGCGTCGAGGCGACACAACGTGGGCGACAGGGAACGATGCACGAATGCCGCGACCGGCCGGTCTGTGGATGGAATGTGAACTCTCTTTACAACCCGATGATTCGTATAGCGAATCGGACATTGACGCACGTCGTGCGCCTTCTTACAGTGTCGCTATGCGTGCCTATAAGGAGGATACGATGCTTGCATCGCCGTATTTGGCCTCCGGTTGGCTTGGAGTCCGTAGACGCTGAGGCGCACATGCCGGAGAGAAAATGAACCGCGGCCCCGAACAGGGCCGCGGTTTTTTGTCGGCGCCCTGGATCTGGTCACGTCCAGGCGGACACATGCCGGGTTCCTCCAGTGCATCCAAACGCAATTAAATCAGATATTTAGAACAGTTTCGCAAGCCTGACAGATCGCCTTTGGCATGCCCATCTGACACGGATCTGTTCCAGGTCTTCGGGTCAATCGGCTGCGGGCGCTGAGGGCGCATGATGCGCGTGCCAGTGCTCGGCGATGTCGAGGCGGCGGGCGATCCAGGTCGCCCCTCTGGCCTGGACATGGTCGAGAAACCGGGCCAGCGCCCGGGCACGGCCGGGCCGGCCGACCAGCCTCTGATGCAGGCCGATCGACAGCATCCGGGGCGCCTCCGCCCCTTCCTCCCAGAGTTGGTCGAACGCATCGGTGATGTACCGGAAGAAGTCCTCGCCCGACCCGTAGGATGCCGGTGCGCCGAACTTCACGTCATTGGTGTCGAGAGCGTAGGGCACCACCAGATGAGGCATCCCCTGCACGTGCTCCCAATAGGGCAGGTCATCGCTGTAGCTGTCGCTGTCATAGCGAAAGCCGCCGGTCTCCACCAACAGTCTGCGCGTGTTCGGACTGGGAGCGTAGCGGCAGTACCAGCCGCGCAGGCGCTGGCCGGTCAGCCGCTGGGTGATTTCGATGGCGCGGGCGATATGCTCGCGCTCCTCGTCTTCCTCTAGTTCGTAGTGGTTGATCCACCGCCAGCCGTGACCGGCGAACTCCCATCCGGCCTCGGCCATGGCTTCGGTCGCGGCTGGGTTGCGTTCGAGGGCCATCGCACAGGCAAACACGGTCAGCGGCAGCCCACGCTCTACGAACATGCGATGGATCCGCCAGAAACCGACCCGGGGTCCGTAGTCGTAGAGCGACTCCATCCCGAGGTCGCGTGCACCGGCCGGATGCCGGCCGCCCACGACTTCCGACAACGCCGACTCATTGCGCCCGTCGCCGTGCAGAACGTTGGTCTCCGAGCCCTCCTCAACATTCAGCACGAAGCTCAGCGCCACACGGGCACCGTCCGGCCACCTCGTCTTCGGCGGGCGTCCGGCGTAGCCGACAAGGTCACGGGGATAATCGCCGTGCGTCATCTTTCCTGCCCGTCGCGGTACATCGTCGCCGCGCCGATGCCCGCCAAACGGCCCAACGTGACCGCCGTCAGCAGGCCATTACCCGACAGATACCCTTCGACGCCGCTGCCCGACAGGCCGACCGCAGCGCCTCCGCCGGCGAACAGGTTGTCGAACGGGTGTCCGTCGCTTTTCAGAACCCGGGCCCGGGTGTCGACTTCCAGCCCGCCCTGGGTGTGGAACAGGGCCCCGGTCACCCGAACGGCGAAGTACGGGGGGCCGCTCAAGGCGGGGGCGCCGGAGAAATCCCGCCCGAACGGATCGACCCGTGAACCCGCTGCGCAGGCAGCCGCATCCGCCAACGTGCTGCCCAGGGTGGCGGGATCGCAGCCGATGATCGCAGCCAGCTCTTCCAGGTTTCCCGCTTCCCGAACGGCACCGGATTCGGCGGCCCCCCGGTAGTCTTCAAACCCGAGCCCCATCTCGTGCAGGCGCCGATCATAGATGTTCCAGGCGATTCCCCCGGGCTGTGCGAGCACCTTCACCGACTGCTCGGAGTAGCCTTCATGCTCGTTCGAGAACCGCGCGCCGTCGGTGTTGACCTGGATGCCGCCGTCCATCATCAGCGCCCAGGTCACAAGCGCGCCGTGCGGATGGGCGACCGACCCGTGGCCCTGATAACTGCCCATCTGGGCAAGTCCGGCCCCAAGGTCCCGCCCCCAATTGACGGCGTCGCCCTGATTGCCGGTATGTCCGAAATAGAGTGCGTCCGCCATCTCGGGAATGTGCCGGCGGACCATCTCCGGATTGCCTCCGAAACCGTTGCACGCCAGCACCAGCGCCGTGCAGCCGATTTCCTCTGTCGTCCCGTCCGGGCGCTCCACCACCACCCCCAGGATCCGGTCGTTGGGATCGACGATCAGGTCACGGACCACGGCCTCACAGACCACATCGATCCCGGCCCGTTCGACCGCCGCAGCCAGCGAGCCGACCAGAGCGGCGCCGGTGCGCTGCGGATGGGCGTGCATGCGCAGAACCGAATGACCGGGATACAGAAACCCGTCCAGCAGCACGAACTCCTGATCGTGCTGGTCGGCCAGCCATTCCAGGGTCGACCCTGAGACAGCACAGACCGTGCGGGCCAGGGCGACATCGCCCTCGCCATGGTTCTTGCGCTGGATATCGCCCAACATCCCTTCGATGTCGTCCTGCACACCGGCGCCGCGCTGCCACCGGGTCTGGCAGGCCGGGATGAAGCCGGACGACAGGGCCGTCGACCCGGTCGGAACCGGGTCGCGTTCCAGAACCAACACGTCGGCGCCGGAATCCCGGGCCGCCAGCGCGGCGGTCAGGCCGCAGGCACCGGCACCGATCACCAGGACGGGGACCTGGGGATCCGGAGCGGTCTCTCTGCGGATAATGGCCATCACGCAGCCTCCCAGGCGGCGGTGACCTCAGCGATCGAGGCGACCGCGGACACCGGCCTGAGGGCATCGATCGCGGTGCGGTGAACCTCCGCGTCGAAGGCGGCACAGCCGTCTTCCAGGACGACGGTGTCGATATCGCGGACATGGGCGTCCCGTACGGTCGAGGCAACGCCACCGTTGGTGACGATGCCGCACACGATCAGTTGGGAGATGGCTGCCTTGCGCAGCACCCATTCAAGCCGGCTCATGTAGAAGGCCGAGAACGCCACTTTCTCCACCTTCAGATCGATCGGCTGCAGCGGATCGACGACATCGTGCCCCCAGGAGCCGGGAACGAAGTCGCCCTTCCCGAGAAACGGACGCAACTGACGCAGATGGGGCGAGATCAGCGGCTCTCCACCCCGCCCGGGAACCAGCGTGAAATGGGTGGACGCGATCCATCCGCCCTTTGCCCGAATTTTGGCGGCGAGCGGCGCCAAGCGCTCCGGCAGGGCCGCGATCGCCGCCGATGTGGCACCGCCGCGGGCGTAGGCGCCATCGGGGTGAATGAAGTCGTTCTGCAGATCGACGAGCAGCAGAGCCGTCCCGGCCGGATCGTCGAAGGTGAGCGGGCCGGTCACGCGTCCTCTCCGATCAGTACGTTGCCATAGGCATCGACTTCGCCTGTCAGGCCCGGCTCGATCAGGATCGTCGTATCGCTCTGTTCGAGGACGGCCGGGCCCGGTATGCGGGCGCCTACGGGCAAGGCGAGCCGATCGACGATGGCCGCGTCGTGCCAGACTCCGTCGACATAAATCTGTCGGCGGTCAAGCTGGGCCCCTTCCACGCTGGTCTCACCGTCGGGGGCCAGAAGACTGAGGTCGAAGCGGGGACGACGTCCGACCACCGCCACCCTGAGGTTCATAAGCCGCATCGGAATGCCTTCGAGCAGGCGGCCGTAGGTCGCCGCATAGGCCGTCTCGAAAGCAGACCGGATTGCCGCCAGATCCAGTTTCCCACCGGGATTGGTCGCCAACGGGGTGGCGACCGTGTGGGTCTGGCCGACATAGAGCATGTCGAGCTCGACGATGGTCTCCACGCCATCGAGCTGAACCCCGGCGCCGGTCACGGTCTGCCGCCCCTGTTCAGACAGCCGGGCGATCGCCGTCGTCAGGGCATCCGGGTCAAGGTCATCGACCAGGACGTTCCAGGTCTCAACGAAGTCCTGACGCAGGTCCGCAATCGTGCACCCAAGAGCGCTGGTGACTCCCGGATAGCGTGGTACCAGGGCCTTCTTGAGGCCGACTTCCCGGATCAGCGCCCCAGCATGCAGCGAGCCCCCGCCCCCGAAGGGAACGGCCACGAACTCCTTGGGATCATGCCCGCGTTCGATCGAGACGACACGGATCGCCCCCGCCATTTTGGCGTTTGCCACCCGGACGATCGCCTCCGCCGCCTCTTCGACGCTGCCAAGCCCCAGCGGCTGGGCGATATGCGTATCGATCGCAGCGCGGGAAGCGTCGACATCGAGCCGGGCCAGCTTGCCGCCGATCGGCCGATCGGCATTGATCCGACCCAGGACCACGTTCGCGTCGGTGACCGTCGGCCGCGTGTTTCCAAGCCCGTAGCAGACCGGGCCGGGATCAGAGCCGGCGCTTTCCGGTCCGACCTGCAACAGTCCGCCAGCGTCGACGCGGGCGATCGAGCCGCCACCGGCTCCGATCGTGATGATCTCGATCATCGGAGAGCGCACGACCATGCCGAAATCGATCGCCGTCTGCGCCGCAAGCGCGCTCTCGCCGTCGACCACCAGTGAGACGTCGAAGGACGTGCCCCCCATGTCGCAGGTGATCAGATTCGGATAACCGGCGACGGCACCGATATGAGCCGCCGCCGTGACTCCGGTCGCTGGACCGGACAGAGCGGTGCGAATCGGGAACTGCCGCGCGGTATCGACCGACATCACACCGCCGTTCGACTGGACGATCAGCACTTCGGCCTCCGCGTCCGCCTCGCGCAGCCCCTGCTGCAGACGTGCGAGATATCGGCCGACCGGTGGCTGCAGATAGGCGTTCAGGGTCGCGGTCGAACTGCGTTCGAACTCGCGGATCTCCGGAACGATCAGGTGGCTGGCGGTAACGTAGTCACTCGGCCACACGCCGCGGACCGCCTCCAGTGCCACGCGCTCGTTCTCAGCGTTCGCATAGGCGTTGATGAAGACGATGGCGACGGCCTCGCAGCCGCGCTCGAGCAGCGTGCGCGCCGCCCGTTCCACCTCCTGAGGATCAACGGCCTGACGAACGGTTCCGTCAGCCAGCGTGCGCTCGGCAACTTCCAGACGACGATCCCGCGGGACCACCGGCTCGAACGTTCCCCAGAGCCCCCAGGTCTTCGGACGGTCCCGGCGACGCATCTCCAGGACATCCCGGAACCCTGTCGTCGTGATGATGCCGGTCGCTGCCCCTTTGCGCTCGAGCAACGCGTTGGTGCCGACGGTCGTACCGTGGACCACCGTTGCAAGGGCGCTGAGGTTGCCGGTGCCCTTCTCCAGCCCGGCCATGAAGCCCTCGGCCTGGTTGGCCGGGGTCGAGGGAACCTTCGCGACCCGCGCGACGCCGGCCGCCTTGTCGAGGACGAATACATCGGTGAAGGTACCGCCGACATCGACGCCGGCGATCATTTTGGCAGTCGGCGTCGTCATGCTGCGTGTCCCGATCCAGTGGTGCCCGACCGCAGGGCCGCGGTCGCTTGTTCGTCAATAGATCCATCGGCATCGACGGCCACCCGGTAGCGCTGGCGGGCCGCCTCGGCGCTGACGTAGCCCAGGCGCACATCATCGGCGACGGCTGACGGATCACGGTCCTTGGCGGCGCCGTATCCGCCACCGCCCGGTGTTTCCAGGCGAACCGATTGACCACGCTCAAGGCGGATGCCCACCATCTTCGAGGCCATCGGCGGATGCGCACCGCCACCAGGCCCCGGGAACGTGAACCGGTTGAGCGCGGCGGACTCCCCGCCGACGACACCGGGGGGCGCGTGCCGGCCGCGCTCACCAAACAGGAATGCCTCGGCATTCTCCTCCAGCAGTTCGATCTCGTAGACCGCGCCCAGGCCGCCGCGATGCTTGCCCGGCCCGCCAGAGTCCGACCGCAATGCCCACTGCCGGAACGCCACCGGGTAGGCTGCTTCCAGGATCTCGAGCGGCGGAATCGTCGCCGTCGAGATCGGTGCGTTGCCATGGTTCAGACCGTCCCCGTCGGGATGCCCCCCGTGCCCGCCGCCAAAGAAGCTGAACATGACCCAACGCCGACCGTCCCCGCGATAGCCCGCCAGCGACAAGGCGTTGATCGTTCCGTATGCGCAGCCGTTGACCCGTTCCGGCGCGGCCTGCGCCAAGGCCTGAAAAGTCAGGTCGATCAGCCGCAGGATGGTCTCGGTGTAGCCGCCGACCGGACGCGGAGCCGTGGCCGCCAGGATCGAGCCCTCAGGGATCACGAAGTCCACCGGCTCCAGGACCCCCGCATTGGCCGGCACCTCCTGGAACACATGCTTCATCGCCACGTAGCAAGCCGCCACCGTGGTCGACCGGGCGATGTTGACCGGCCCAAGGCAGGCCGGCGCAGATCCCGTGAAATCGAGGGTCAGCCGGTCGCCAGAGACGGTGACGGCGAGATCCAGTTCCAGGGCTTCGTCGACGATGCCGTCATTGTCCAGGAAATCCCGAGCCCGATAGGTCCCGTCCGGGAGGTCGGCGATCTGCGCCCGCATCAAAGTGGCGGCACGGGTCTTGAGTTCCTCGAATGCTGTCGCGACAGTCCCCTCGCCGTACTCGTCCAGCAGGTCCCGCAACCGCCGCTCGCCGAGTTGCAGGGCGTTGATCTGCCCGTTGAGGTCGCCGTAAAGGCTGTTCGGCAGTCGCGAATTGGCCTGCAGGATGTCGACGACGTCCTGGCGGAACCGACCGGCTTCGAACAGCTTGACCGGCGGCATCAGGAAGCCCTCCTGGAAGCTCTCGGTCGCGATCGGATTGTAGTTGCCTGGGACGTTGCCCCCGACATCGTGATAGTGGCCCACAGACGCGAAGTAGCAGAACACCCGGCCGTCCCGGAAAATCGGCTGGACCAGGCGGAAATCCGAAAGATGGGTACCGCCGTCATAAGGGTCGTTGAAGATGTAGACGTCACCTTCCTGCAGGTCGCCGTCGCGCTTCGCCTTGTCGATCACGGCCTTGACCGCGAACGCCATGGCGCCGACGAAGATCGGCAGACCGGACTTGCCCTGGACCAGGGTCTCTCCGGTCTCGGCGTGATACAGCCCATGCGAGGCATCGTGGGCTTCAGCGATGATCGGATTGAAGGCGCTGCGAAACAGCGTCGCGTCCATTTCATCGGCGATCTGCTCTAGCCGGCCGTTCAACACGGCCAGTGTCACCGGATCAATCGTTGCCATCGGTCCCTGTCCCTTGTTTCACGTCCCCCGTTTCCGCGGCGGCACGCACCGCATCGGCGTCGTAGCGCGCGCCCTCGGCCAGCAGTTCGGGGGTGCCGAGCACCGCGTTCAGCCCGCTCAGATCCAGCATCCGGTCGCGCCACGGGCCGGTGGTGCCGTGCTGCTTCAGCGACGCCAGATAGGCCTGCACGGCCAGCACCATCGCCCGGGCCGTGCCCCCCGGGAAGATCACCACCTTGAAGCCGAGTTCTGCCAGCTGCTCGGTTGAGCGAATCGGCGTCGTCCCACCTTCGACCATGTTGGCCAGCAACGGGACGCGTCCGGCGAACCGGCGTGCAATCTCCGCCAGTTGGGCATCGTTTTCGGGTGCTTCGACGAACAGCAGATCAACCCCGCTCTCGACATAACGTTCAGCGCGATCAAGCGCCGCCTCGAAGCCTTCGACGGCGATCGCGTCGGTGCGGGCCATCACCAGCATGTCCTGGCGGGTATCGAGGGCCGCCTGAAGCTTGCCGACCATCTCGTCGGCGGAGACCAGCGCCTTGCCCTGCAGGTGACCGCAGCGCTTGGGCAGCGACTGGTCCTCGAGTTGCAGCACGTCGGCGCCGGCGCGTTCGTACTCCCGCACGGTGCGCTGGACGTTCAGGGCGTTGCCGTGCCCGTTGTCGCCGTCGACGATCAGCGGAATCGAGACCCGCTCGCGGATCGCGGTGACCGTGTCGGCGATCTCCCGCCCGCCCATCAGGCCGATATCGGGCCGGCCCAGCCGCGCATAGACCACGCTGGCCCCGGATATGTAGGCGCACGGGAACCCGGCCTGTTCGACCAGAAGTCCCGTCAGAGCATCCCAGCAACCGGGCGCCAGCACGATTTCCGAGCCGGCCAGTAGCTGGCGGGCCCGCGCTGTTGTCGACATCGTTCTATTCTCCGGCTGCCGCGAGGCCAAGCGCGTCGAGGCGGCGCGTCAGCGCGTTGATGTCGTCGAGCTCCTCGAGCCGGAAACAGTCGCCATAGAGCGACCGGGCGACCGGATCGGGCCACACCAATCCGCTCAGCTCCGCGTATTTCCGGTCGAGCTCCTGATCGTCGTACGGATCCTCGGTATCACCGCGGTTCGTCTTGGTTTCAGCCTCGAGGACACTGCCATCCAGCAACTCGACCTTGACCCGGGCCGGGCGGAAGTCCGGCATCATGGCGGTCAGTTTCGGATCCTCGACCACGTTGACCTTGTCGGCGAAGGCCTGAATCCGGTCGTCCCGCACCTTGTCCCAGGTGAAGCTCTCAACGCCGCTGCCGGCGTTGATCAGCGTGGTGGCGATGGCGAACGGAACCGAGAACTTGCCGGCCAGCGTGTTCTTCGGGGATGTGTCGGAGAGCTGTGCCGCCAGCGAGTAGGTCTCCACTGTCACGCGGGCAACCTCATCGGCCGACAGTCCGCCCCTTCGCTCGACGATCGTCGCAAGGGCGTCGAGCGCCCCGTGGTTGTATCGGCAACAGGCATGGCGCTTGAAGTAGTTGCGGGCGATCTCCCACCGCGAACCGAGTTCGCGGGTCATCTCTTCCGGTTTCCACTCGCTGGAGATCACCGTTCCCCAGATCGTGGAGAGACCGTCGGCCTCACCCGTCATGCCGCTTTCGACCATCTGCCAGGCCATGATGCCGAGCTGGCCCGAGACGCCTGCGAAGCTGTTCCGCACGGTCCCACCCTGCAACATGGTCTGACGGCTGGTTGCCAATCCGAGGGTCGAAGCGACGTTGATGGCTTCGCGGACCTGCTCGGGGCCGGCACCGGCGAGCTTGGCCACCGCGACCGCCGAGCCGACGGTGCCCCAGGTACCGTGCGGGTGCATGGTCGGCAGGATCTTGGCGGCGATGCCGATCCGCGCCCCGATCTCGTACCCGAGGACCACCGCCGTCAGTACGTCAGCGCCGGAACAGCCATGTGCCTCGCCCCAGGCCAGAGCAGCAGGCAAAGCGTGGATCCCGGGATGCCCGCGGCTGAACTGGTTGCCTTCATCGAGTTCCAAAAAGGTGCCCGCGGTCCCGTTCAGGAACGCGGCCTTGGCCGGCTCGGTGCGCAGGCCGGTCCCGATCAGGCTCGACGGCCCGCCCGGATCCGGCACGATGCGTGCCCGCAGCCCCTGAACCTCCGGCTCACGGGCGCCGGCGGCGATCGCCGCAAGGGTGTCGGCGAACACGCGGTGCGCGCGGTCAACCGCTGCGTCGGACAGGTTCTGGATGCGGGTCTCGGCGACGAACTCGGAAACCCTATCGAGATACTCGGTCATGCGGCCCTCCTCATGACAAATCCTCCCCTCTTCGCGCCCGGATCATCGGGCTGACATCATGCGACGCTCCAGGCGCGACAGCAGTCGCACCATCGGCCAGAGAATGATCAGGTAGATCACCGCCGCGGCAATCAGCGGGGTCGCGTTGTATTCGAGACCCTGGGCGATGCGCGCCTCGCGCAGCAGCTCGGGCAGGGCGACGACGCTGGCGATCGAGGTCGCCTTGATCAGCTCGATGGTGTTCGAGGTCAGGTCTGGAGCGACGTTGCGCAGCGCCTGCGGCAGGATGACGTAGACCATCGCCTGCACGCGGCCGAGACCCGTCGAACGTGCCGCCTCCATCTGGCCCCGCGGAATGCTCTCGATCCCGGCGCGGACGATTTCCCCGTAGTAGCTTCCGGAGTTGAAGGTGAATGCGACCAGCACGGCTCCGAAGGCCGGCACGTCCCATCCGAAGAACGGCAGGCCGTAGACCGTGTAGATCAGCAGCACCAGCGGTGGGATCGACCGGAAGAAATCGACGAACACCACGATCGCCCAGTTCACGCCCCGGATATGGAAGCTGTGGACCGTGGCGATGAGGATTCCGGCAAAGAACCCCAGCGGTACGACGGCCAGGCAGAGTTTGATGGTCATCCACCAGCCGTCCAGCAGCCGGGGGCCCATACGTTCAATCGTCTCCATATTGAAGAAGCTGAACCGGATGACTTCCCATTCGAGCATCCCAGCCTCCTCTCAACGCTTCCAGGCGTAGCGCGATTCAACCCAGCGCGACGCCATGGTGAGGGGGAAGAAGATCAGCAGATATCCGATCGCGGCCATGGTCAGCGGCGAGGTGTTGGCAGCATAGGCCAGCGAGGTCTGGGCCACCGTCAGCATCTCTTCCACCGTGACCACGCTGGCCAGCGCGGTGTTCTTGGTGATCGCGATCGTGCGGTTGGTCAGCGGCGGGATCGTCATACGTATCGCCTGCGGGATAACCACGTAGATCAAGGTCTCGGCAAACCCGAGACCGGTCGAGCGCGCCGCCTCCCACTGTCCACTGTGCACCGAGGTGATGCCGGCCCAGTAGATCTCCTCGGCGAAGGCGGCCAAGACGCACGCCAGCACGACCCAGGCAATGATGAACGCGGTCATGGTGATGCCGATGAACGGCAATCCGAAATAGAAGATGATCAGGACCACCAGCGGTGGCAGCGCCCGGAACAGGTCGACGAACAGGATGATCAGGAAGTTCACCGGACGGATCTGAAACGCGCGAACGATCGCCAGAAACAGGCCGAGCGCCAGACCGGTGACGATCACCGCCGCGGCCAACTGGATCGTGACGACAAAGCCCTGAGCGATGTCCGGCAGATACCGGGCCATGATCTCGAGGTTGAAGAACTGGTCCAGAAAACGGTCCACTGCCGCGTCTCCCGTCAGTATCCGGTGACGCTGGTCAGGAAGGCCTTGAGGCGTTCCGAGCGGGGGTTCGTGAAGATCTCTTCCGGCGACCCCTCCTCGACGACCAGACCGTGATCCATGAAGACCACCCGGTCGGCAGCGTCACGGGCGAACCGCATCTCGTGGCTGACCACCACCATGGTCATGCCGCTTTCCCGAAGCTCGCACATGACCTCGAGAACCGATCCGACAAGTTCCGGATCCAGCGCTGAGGTCGGTTCGTCGAATAGGACGACGTCCGGTTCCATGGCGATCGCCCGGGCAATCGCGACGCGCTGCTGCTGACCGCCCGACAGCTCGGTCGGATAGTTGGTGGCCTTCTGATCCAGACCGACGCGTTGCAGGGCCGCATGCGCCAGATCCTCGGCCTCGCCGCGGCCCATCTTCTTCACCTTGCGGAGCGCCAGCGACACGTTCCCCAGGGCCGACATATGCGGGTACAGATTGAACTGCTGGAACACCATGCCGATGTGCTGGCGCACCTGATTGATATCGACCCCGCGCCGGGTGATTTCCTCACCGTTGATCCGCACCTCGCCGCTGCTCGGCTGTTCCAGCAGGTTGCAGCACCGCAGCAGTGTGCTCTTGCCGGAACCCGACGGGCCGATGATGAAAACCAATTCCTGGGGGGCGACGGTCAGATTGACGCCCTTGAGTGCGTGGAAATCGCCGAATGCCTTATGGATGTCAGACGCCTCGACGACGGGCTGAGCGCTCGCCATGGATCGCCTCGCGGACGACGGCAGGATATGGAGCAAGAAAGTTGGTACCGGCCGCAGCGCGCGGCCGGTACCGGATACGGTCGGATCAGCTGCAGCCGCTGCCCGAAGCGGTCTCGTCGTAGCCCGGGAAACCCGGAACACCGATGCCCGGCTCCACCGAGTAGGCCGCACCGCCGGCGATCGGCGGCTGCCCGGTCCACTTCTCGTGGATCTTGGCAATCGTGCCGTCGGCCTTCATGCACTCGACGATCTTCTCCATCTTGGCGCGCATGTCCGCATTGGAGGGGTCGAATGCGAAGGCGGCGACCCGACCCGAGGAGATCACCAGCTTGGACGGCTCAACCAGCGGGTTCTTCTTGGCGGTCCAACCGGCCACCGAGTCACCTGCCAGGTTCGCGTCGGCCCGGCCGGCCGCGACAGCGGCAATGGCATCGGCGTTCTTACCGAAACGCTCGATCTTCCAGCCGTACTGGTCCTGACGCTGGGTCAGCCACTTGTCGTAGAAGTTGCCCTTGTTGACGGCGATGGTCTTGCCGGAAAGGTCCTCGAGCTTCTCGACCTGAGGCGCACCCCTCTTGATCAGAAACTGGTAGTTGACCTCGAAATACGGCTCACCGAAGAGCATCTTCTGGGCGCGCTCTTCGGTCACCGTCGTCGGCGCGATGATCGCCACATACTTGCCGGCCGCAAGGCCCGCGAAGATGCCCGACCATTCCTGGTCGACGATCTCGACCTCGATCCCCATCCGCTTGGCGATCTCGTTGGTCATGTCAACGTTGTAGCCTTCGACCCCACCGTCGGGAGCCGCCATCACGTGCGGCGCATAGCCAACATCGGCCGCCATTTTCACGTCGGCCGCCATAGCCGGGGACGCCGCCAGACCAATGGCGGCAAGCGCCCCAACAATCATCGATGTTCTCATTCGAACCCTCCGTCTGCTTCCAAGCGCGGCAGGACTGCCGCAGTTTTGTGCGGTGCCCCGTTCTGTTGCGGGGATCGCCACGCTCAATCGTCCGCCGTGCCGGTGGCACGCCAGGCGCCAACGGCGTCGGTGGACGCTCCCATGACCCTCTCGGTCGACCATCCCTCCTCCGCCCGGGATTCCGGGCTTCGCGTCAGAGTCATGGTCAGCCGGTAAAGGTCGGTTCGGTAAAGAGCCACCAGCAGTTCGATGGCCCGTTCACTCTGGTCCCGCACGATCCGGCGGACCCGCAGCAAAGGTGCGCCGACGTCGATCGCCAGTCGCTCGGCAACCACAGTATCGGCCAGGGTGGTCGTCACGGTCTGTTCCGCATGGGTCGGAACCGCACCCGCGCGCTCGAGCAGCGACAGGATCGGCGTGGCCGCGAGATCGGCGGCGTCGAAGCTCCGGCCGATCGACTCGGGAACATAGGTGGTCAGATGGGAGAACGGGTCACCGCCGGCCCGCCGCACGCGCACGGCACGCTGCACCGGCGCCCCTTCGGCAACGAACAGGGCGGAGGCGACGTCGGGACCGGCCGGGCTGTAGCCGAACTCCAGCACATCGACATCGGTCTCACCGCCCATGGCGATCAGCGGATCGAACGGCCCGGTCGCCTGCCCCGAGATCCGCGCTGCCGCCACCCCAGGCGCGACCCGGGTCCCACGCCCACGTTCCCGTATGACCAGCCCGTCAGCAGCCAATTCATCCAGCGCGCGCTTGGTAGTGATCCGGGACACGCCGTGAAAGGCAGCCAGTTCCTGTTCGCTCGGCAAGGTACCGTCGGCACCGAATTCGCCGTCCGCGATACGCTGGCGAAGGATCAGGTAAATCTGGTGATAGAGGGGGGAGCGGAAGCGCCCGTGGGCCCCGGATGCGCCCCCGTCGGGCCGGTACCCCGCTGACCGCGCCGACCGTGTCGGCTTATCGGTGACCCCCTGCATATTTGATATAATATTATATCTTTCAGCAAACACAAGCTGAGAATCTTCACGCCATCTCCGTCCGGTGTGCGCCTTGGCCCTTGCGTGCCGCAGGCCCGGTCGGGTATCACGCTGCTCCCGCTCGCAACGGCCCCGTGGCAGAGTGGCTATGCAGAGGACTGCAAATCCTTGTACATCGGTTCGATTCCGGTCGGGGCCTCCAGCGGCGGCAGGGTGTGACAACCGCCTTGCGCAAGGCTAGGCGTCGGCGCTATACAGCCCCGTCTCTGGTCCCGGGTAGCTCAGTGGTAGAGCGAGCGGCTGTTAACCGCTTGGTCGGGGGTTCGAATCCCTCCCCGGGAGCCATTTCCCCAGTCCATCCGCTGTTTTCCGGCTGCCCTGCCGACCCGACGTGACCCACTGGCGCGCGCGGAAAGCCTCCGGTCGTTGGGATCGGCCCTGACTGCCGGCCTGACTGGGCCGCTTCCGGGGCCTCGGTGCGCGCGGGCTGCCATCCGATCGACCGACGGGGCTCGCGCATAATCTGATTCAATTTAAAAGAATTGCATTGCAGGGCGCCAGCGATGCGGCAAAAATGACAGATAGTCTTCACAAGAAAAGGTCCTCGGACAGAGGACGTAAAGAACAAAATTGAAGGCGTCACATCAAAGAAGCTCTTCGTGTTCCTGGACTACTGGAAGTCCAAACGAGGCAGCACGACGGATATACCGTTCAAGGCCGACCTCGATCCCATCGACATGGGGGTCTTGGGCATCTTGCCGAACATATGGCTCGCGGAGATTTCCGGGTCGGATCGGCCCAGATACCGTCTTGCCGGCGAAAGTATTAACGCCGTCTTCCATCGCTCGCTCAGAGGAGCCAGCATTGACGAAGTATACGACAGAGAGACTGCGAACCGTGTGATGCGGCGGTGGGACCGCATGGCAAGAGAGCATCTTGCGAGCGTCGTCCTGGGCACCGTCTGCCCCGACAGAAGCACCGCTTATCTAGGGGAACGGATCATTCTTCCGGCCCGCGATGACGACGGTCAGTGCACGTTCGTGATTGGCGTAACCGACTACCATCTCTCGCCGCGAGGCGGGTCCGAAGATGAGGCAGAGAGCCACTTCGTCACATCGGCCGCCTATTTCGTCCCGGTTGACCGCCTCTGAGATCGCCACCACCGCTGTGCCGCCGAACCGGTCCGCATGATCTCGCCGAGCCGAAGCCTCACGCTCCCGGTTAACCGGAATGAAGTAATCTCGGCATAGTCTATCGCCCGATCCCTGGGACCCGCCCATCACGTTCATCGCGGCGATGGTCGACTGTCAAAGGTTGAACGCGAATGCGAAGCCAATACCTAGAGCGGGCAGGTTCTACTTCTCTTCGCACAGTGCGGGACCAAGCGCCGGGAACAGTGAACGTCCAACAGACTTCAGAACGGGCCGCGATGACCGCGCTTTCACTCGACGCCTTTGACCATGTCCGGGACCCGCGATTGCGGGATCTCGTCGCTTATTGGATCTCGGTGTGCAACGGCGCGGCGACGCCGGCGGTGTCGGCGATCGATCCATCCGCCTTCACACCTCTTCTACCCGATATCTGGCTCTGCGATGTGGTGCACGACGACCCCAACGGGCGCTGGCGCTATCGCCTGACCGGCGAGAACATCCGGCTCGCCTATGGTCGCAAGGTCGTCGGCTCAACGCTTGAGCAACTGACGGATGCAAACAGCCTGTCCCGGGTGGCCGGCTACTTCACGGTCGCCACCGATCGGCCAGCGGTTGTCCATGTTGGTGGCCGGATCTACAGCGAGGTCAACGAACCGGCCTCCGGCGAGCGCCTGATCCTCCCCTTCGGGTCGCAGGATACCGACGGGGTGCAGCGCCTGTTGGGAGCCACGCTGCATTCCTGGTGGGCCCGTGGCGCGTCGGCCAACGATCCTCCGCCACGGCAGGTGCGCACGTTCACCCCGGTTGACGGCAGCCCGGCCTGGGAAGAGGACTGGCTGTAACCCGGGTGCGACCGGCCGCCGCTACACCAGTTCCTTCGGCGTCACGAACCGGACGAGACGGGCCGCGCGAGGGCCGAGATCGGCCCAGCCGGTATCGCTTTCCAGAGTGGCAAGAGCACCGGTAGCGAATTTGGCGCCGACCGGGTCGCCCACCAGGCTGAGGACCAGATCCTCCAGACCCGGATTGTGGCCGATGACCATGACCGAACGGTGTGTCTCCGGCGTCTGATTCAAGGTCTGAAGAATCTCGCTGGCACCGACCTCGTACAGCGCGCGGGTCAGGGTCACCGTCGCATCGTCCGGAAGGCCGGTGCGCATGGCCGCCAGGGTATCCCGGGTCCGCCGGGCGTCGGAACACAGGATAAGGCTGGGTGCGATCCCAAACTGTCGGAAATACACAGCCATCGCGGCAGCCGCACGTTCGCCCCGCCGCGACAGCGGTCGCTGATGGTCCGGTTCGTCGCCGTCCCAGCTTGACTTGGCATGTCGTAGCAGGTGCAACGTGACCATACCGCCCTCCCCCTAGTGGTCTGATCGAAACGTCTGTTACCCAGACGTTTCGTGAGTCAGCCCACATATTCAACAACGTGGTGGCGCGATTCACCGAACGGATGGAACTCATCCGTTCGCATCGCACCACTGGTCCCCGTCGAGCTTGGTTTCGATGAGGACTTCGGAATGCAAAGTGCGGTGGACCGGGCATCGATCGGCGATCTCGCGGAGTTTCGCGACCTGGTCCGGGTCCAACGGCCCTTCGATGACGAGGCGGCGCTCGATCCGGTCGATCTTGCCCTCCGTGGTCTCACACTCGCTGCAATCCTGGGCGTGGATCTTGCCATGTTCCAGGCGGGTCTCGAGCCTGTCGAGCTGCCAGCCCTTGCGGTTGGCGTACATCTTCATCGTCATATTGGTGCAGGCCCCCAGTGCCGCCATCAGGAAGTCGTAGGGGCCCGGGCCGCTGTCGGTCCCGCCATAGCTCTCCGGCTCATCCGCACGCATGGTGTGAGCGCCGGCGGCAATCCACTGTGGGAACAGTCCATCCCGGGCGTCGGCGACGACGACCTCACCCGGGCGGGCCGACAGACCGGACGGCTCGACCGTCGGCAGGAAGCGTTCGGCCCAACCGGACAGCACCGACGCCACGTAGGCGGAGTCCGCCGCACGGGTCAGCAGATGATCGGCCTTGTCCAGCGACACGAAGCTCTTGGGGTGCTTGGCGGCGACGAAGATCCGGGTCGCGTTGTCGATTCCCACCGTCTGGTCGAGCGGCGCGTGAAACACCAGCACGTCCTTGCGCAATGCACCGACCATCTCCTCCAGGCGATGGTCCTTGAGGTCGTCGAGAAAGGCCTTGCGCACCCGGAAGGTCCGCCCTGCCAGCTCGACCTCTGCTTCGCCCGCGCGTTCGATCTCGTCGATCGAGTCGCCGAAGTTGTGCACGACATGGCCCGGATCCGCCGGCGCCCCGACCGTCGCAATTCCCTTGACCTCAGGGATACGCCCGCCCGCCGCCAGGACGGCCGCTCCGCCAAGCGAATGGCCGACCAGGATCGTCGGCGCGGACAGTTCCGCGCGCATCCAGTCGGCGGCCGCGATCAGATCGTCGACATTGGAGGCGAAGGTCGTGTTGGCGAACTCACCATCACTGTGGCCGAGGCCGGTGAAATCGAATCGCAGAACGGCGATCCCGTTGTCGGCCAGACCGGTTGCGATCCGGCGGGCGGCGGCCAGGTCCTTGGAACAGGTGGAGCAATGGGCAAACAGCGCGTAGCCGCGCACCGGACCGGAAGGGCGATCGACCCGGGCCGCCAGCGTATCGCCCAAGGCACCGGTGAAGTTGACACTTTCCGTACGCACAGCCATGGTCGACCTCATCGTTCGCGGGTTCTGGGGTGGGGTTCTATAGCATGGCGATCGAGGAGGAAGCGGTCCACGGCCGCCGACCGCGTGCCGTGGAAATCCGTCTTGCCACCCCCGACGACGCCGAGGCGCTGGCCCTTCTCAGCCAGGAGCTTCTGGCGTTCTACTCGCTCGCGGTGCGCTATCAGCGCTCGTACATGAGTCACTTGATTGCCGAGAAGGCGTTCCGCGATCCGCCCGCGATCGAGATCCTGCTGGCCCTGGACCGCGGAACCGCCGTCGGCTTCCTCGCTTTCAACGAGACGTTCGCGCTGGCCAACTGCCAGACGGCGGTTTTCATTCAGGACCTCTTCGTCACCCGCAAGTCCCGGGCCGCCGGGATCGGTCGGCAGCTCATGGGCCGGCTCGCCGAGATCTGCGTCGAGCGCGGTGTAACCCAGCTCGACTGGACCGCCGATCCTTGGAACGACAAGGCCCGCAGCTTCTACGAGGCCATGGGGCCTCTTTTGAAGAGCGAGAAGACCTACTACCGCCTGCTCGGTCCGCGCCTGGAATCCCTGGCCAAGGCGGCGGTCCGGGACGGCGACTGAATTCCCGCTGAACGCGACACGCACTGTCTTCGAAGCCGCGCTTTATCGTCACCCGGCTTGCCGGTAGGCTCCGCCGGTCACACGGATGGAGATACCGGCATGGACGTGCGGGACGGCTTTATCGACACCATCGGCAACACCCCGCTGATCAAGCTCAAGGCCGCGTCGGAGCGTACCGGCTGTACGATTCTCGGCAAGGCCGAGTTCCTAAACCCCGGCGGCTCGGTCAAGGACCGGGCGGCGCTGGCGATCGTGCGCGACGCCGAACAGAAAGGTCTGCTGCGGCCCGGCGGCGTGATCGTCGAAGGCACAGCCGGCAATACCGGCATCGGTCTGTCGCTGGTCGGCAATGCGCTTGGCTACCGCAGCGTGATCGTCATGCCCGAAACCCAGAGCCAGGAGAAGAAGGACATGCTGCGCCTGTGCGGCGCCGACCTCCGCCTGGTTCCCGCTGTCCCCTACAAGGACCCGAACAACTACGTGCGCTATTCCGGACGTCTGGCGGAGGAGATCGCGGCCTCCAACCCGAACGGGGCGATCTGGGCCAACCAGTTCGACAATGTCGCCAACCGCGACGGCCACTATCAGACGACAGGGCCCGAGATCTGGGAGCAGACCGACGGGACCGTTGACGGGTTCATCTGCGCGGTTGGCAGCGGCGGCACGATCGGCGGGGTCAGCATGGCGCTGAAGGAACGCAACCCGGAGGTACAGATCGGGCTTGCCGACCCGATGGGGAGTGCGATCTACGGGCACTATGCCAACGGCGAACTGAAGGCCGAAGGGAACTCGATCACCGAGGGTATCGGCCAGGGACGGATCACCGCCAACCTGGAGGGCGTCGAGATCGATATCCCGTTCCAGATCACCGACCATGAGGCACTGCCGATCGCCTTCGACCTTCTGAAGCACGAAGGGCTCTGCCTCGGCGGTTCCAGTGGGATCAACGTGATGGGCGCGATCAAGCTGGCCGAGCATATGGGCCCCGGCCATACCATCGTGACCATCCTGTGCGACGGCGGTACCCGGTATCAGTCCAAGATGTTCAATCCGGCCTTCCTGAAGGAAAAAGGGTTGCCCGTCCCGGACTGGCTCGAAGAAGGAGACGCGGCATGACGGATCCGCTCGTTTCCAGCGTTTGGCTGGCCGACCGTCTCGGCGATCCCGATCTGGTGATTCTCGACGGGACGTATCACCTGCCGACGGTCGACCGCGATGCCGACGCGGAATTCGCCGAACGGCACATACCCGGAGCCCAGCGGTTCGATATCGACGCGGTGTGCGACCCGGACAGCGATCTGCCGCACATGATCCCGTCGGCGGAGGCTTTCCAGGCCGCGGCCGCGGGCCTCGGGATCTCCGCCGGCACAATGGTGGTGGTGTACGACGTCTACGGCCTGCAGTCGGCGGCCCGCACCTGGTGGATGTTCCGGCTGTTCGGCCATGACCGGGTTGCCGTGTTGGACGGTGGCCTCAAGAAATGGCTGCAGGAGGCTCGCCCGGTCGAGACCGGCGCGGCGGCGGCGCGGCCCCGCGGTCAGTTCAGCGCCGATTTCCAGGCCGCTCTGGTCGCGGACCGCCAGATGGTCCTGAACGCCACCGGCGACGACAGCGTGCAGATCGTCGACGCACGCGCAGCGGGGCGGTTCACCGGTGTCGACCCCGAACCGCGCCAGGGCATGCGCTCCGGTCACATCCCGGGCTCGCGGTCGCTGCCGTTTACCGAGCTGCTGGACAGCGGGACCCGAGAGGTTCTGGACGCAACCTCCCTGGAAGGTCGGTTTGAGACGGCCGGCATCGATCCGGGTCGACCGTTGATCGCGTCCTGCGGATCGGGGGTGACAGCCTGCGTGATCGCGCTTGCCGCCCACCGGCTCGGCCATCCGAACGTTTCCGTCTATGACGGTTCGTGGTCGGAATGGGGCGGTCGTGCCGACACCCCGATCGAAACCGGGCCGGCCTGATGACGCTTAAGTTCCGATCGATCGCCGACGGCGACGTTGAGGCGATCATCGATCTCTGGCGGCGCTGCAATCTGCTGGTTCCCCACAATGATCCCCAGCGCGATATCGCATCGGCCCGCAGCGCGCCGGACTCCGACATTCTGGTCGGCGAGATCCTCGGCCGTGTCGTCGCCACGGTCATGGTCGGGTACGACGGCCATCGCGGATGGGTCTACTACGTCGCCGTCGATCCGGACCGACGCCGGGAGCGGCTGGGTCAGAGACTGATGCAGGAAGCCGACGCCTGGATGGCCGCACGCGGTGTTCCCAAGGCCGAGCTGATGATCCGGAGCACCAACACGCAGGTCCAGGATTTCTACGCTCGGATCGGCTGGCAGGAGGAGCCGGTTGCGGTCATGAGCAAGCGGTTCGACCACGGTCCGCCGATCGGCCTCGGCACCGTCGACACCACGGTGACCGCTTTGGAGATGCTGAGCCGACCGACCCGACCGTCACCACACCCGCCAGCGGGCGTGAAGACCGCTCTGATCCGTGCCGAACCTCCGACCGTGGCGTTCTACCGATTTCTCTACGGCCGGGTGGGAGCGGAATGGACCTGGGTTTCGCGCCGGTTGATGGACGATGCGACCCTGGCGGCGGAGATCTCGGACCCCGCGGTCGAGATCTACGTTCTGTACGTCGACGGAGCCCCGGCGGGATACGGGGAACTGGACCGGCGCCCCGAGAACGGATCGGTCGAGCTTGCCTATTTCGGACTGATGCCCGAGTTCATCGGCCGCGGGGTCGGCAAATACCTGCTCGACACAGTCGTCGACATCGCCTGGACCGGGGATCCGAAACGGCTATGGGTCCACACCTGCGACCTCGACCATCCTCGCGCCCTGGCAGTTTACCAGAAGGCCGGGTTCGAGCCCTTCGACCAATGGACGGAAACACTGCCGGACCCGCGCCTGGCGGGGTTGCCGCTTCCGGCCCGCTACCAGACGGGACACGCCAAGGATGGCGGAACCGTCACCCCGCTGCCCGGGCTGCGCGGTGATGTGGTCGCGCTCAACCGTCCCGAGTCGGGCAGCTAAAGCCAACAAGGTCTGGCTAGGGGACCACCCGGTTCTCCCGATAGCGGACGAGTGCATTGAGAAGGCTCTCGCGGCTGGTGAAAACGGGGTCGAAGCCGAGCCGCCGGATCTTCGCGTTCGAGCACATATCGTCCCACCAGACACTGAGCGTCGTGTCGCCATACGCGCCACTGGCCACCCGGGCGATATCGGGCTCGAGCAACCCCTTCTGTGCCGCCAGGCGCCGCCACGTCCCGTCCGCCGTGGCGAACCGATGAACCAGGCTCGCGGTCTCCACCGGGCCGGCCTCCAGGTCGAACACCGCCGCGATATCCGGCCAGACGTCGCGCCAGCGGAAGTAGTCCGAATTGATGACGTTGAACGCGTCATTGGCCGCCGCCGGCGTCGTTGCGCACCAGTGCACCGCCTGAACCAGAAGCCGTACATCGGTGAGCTGCGAGACTGACTCAAAACACCCCGGATGGCCGGGGAATGTCATCGGCCGGCTGGCCAACCGACAGAGGGTGCCGTGAACCGCCAGCACGCTGGCGATGTTGTGTGGATAGCCGAGTGAGAACCCGGTCAGCACATGGGGCCGCGTCGCCGTCCAGGTGAAGCCGGATCGGGCCGCCCGCTCGGCGATCCAATCCTGCTGGTCGTAGTAGAAATTGGCGACCGACGGACGGGGATCGTCTTCCTCGGCGGGGGTGCGGTATGGGCCCAGGTGGCTGCCGTACCATTTTCCACCATGTACGAGGTGAACGTGGCCGAGCGGCGCGCCGGCGGCCTGCAGCGCCGTCACGACGTTGGCCAGCATACCGAGGTTGCGGTCGGCCTCGACCTGAGGGTCCGGATCCGGTGCGCGTCCGCAATAGAACAGATGGGAGACCCCGCGCCCGGCCTCGGCAAGGGCCCGGGTCACCGCCTCGGCGTCGCGCAGATCGACCGGCAGATGCCGCAAGCCGTCGATGCTCGGCAAAGGTGCCTGGCGCGACAGGCCGGTGACGGTCCAGCCGAGCGACAGCAGGTGTCGGGCGATGCCGCGGCCGGCGATGCCCGAGACGCCGGCAATCAGCGCGACGGGGTGATCCTCGGCCATGGATGCTCCCAATGGTGCCCCGAAACGAGGCGGGGGCGCGCCGGCCATGCGCGACGCGCCCCCTGCAGACCGCCCCCGCCCCCCCGCGGGTTAGGCCACGCTCTCCGAAATTCCGATCCCTTGGCCGATCAGTGGGCCAGGATCTGGCTCAGGAACAGCTTGGTTCGATCGGACTTCGGATTGTTGAAGAACTCATCCGGCGTGTTCTGCTCGACGATTTCGCCCTGGTCCATGAAAATCACCCGGTCGGCGACCTTCTTGGCGAAGCCCATTTCGTGGGTCACCACCAGCATCGTCATACCGGTCTCGGCCAGACCGACCATCACATCCAGCACTTCCGAGATCATTTCCGGATCGAGCGCCGATGTCGGCTCGTCGAACAGCATGATGTTGGGGCTCATGCAGAGCGAGCGGGCGATCGCAACGCGCTGCTGCTGACCGCCGGACAGCTGGCCCGGGTACTTCGCCGCCTGCTCAGGGATCTTCACACGCTCCAGATAGCGCATGGCGATCTCTTCGGCGTCCGCCTTGGACATGTTCTTCACCCAGATCGGCGCCAGGGTGCAGTTCTCCAGGACGGTGAGATGCGGGAACAGATTGAACTGCTGGAACACCATGCCGACGTCGCGCCGGATCGCATCGATGTTCTTGATGTTCGTTCCCATCTCGGTGCCGTTGACGATGATGTCGCCGGCCTGGTGTTCCTCCAGGCGGTTGATGCATCGGATCATCGTCGACTTGCCGGAGCCCGACGGACCGCAGACCACGATCCGCTCACCCTTGTAGACGGCGAGGTCAATGTCCTTGAGGACGTGGAACTCGCCGAACCACTTGTTGACCTTGTTCATCTCGATGACGACTTCGTCCGAGATGGCGGAGGCGACATGCACGTCCGGGTTTTCGACGTGGCTGTCCAGTTCTTCCATGCTCATGAGCGCAATCCCTGTGCTTACGAGGTTGCGGGCGGCCTAGCGACGGCCGTACCCGCCCCCGATTGTCCGTTCCAGATGCTGGCTGTATTTCGACATCACCAGGCAGATGACGAAGAAGAAGAACGCCGTGAACAGCAGCGGCTCGGTGTGGAAGCCAAGCCATTGCGGGTTCTGGCCGGACGCCTTCGCCATCAGCAGGATGTCGTAGAGCCCGATGATCGAGACCAGCGTCGTGTCCTTCATCAGTCCGATGAAGCTGCCGACGATGTTCGGGATCATCAGCTTCAGGGCCTGGGGCATGACGATCAGCGCCATCATCTTCCAAAAGTTCAGGCCCATCGCCTGGGCCGCCTCATACTGGCCCTTGTTGACCGCCTGCAGACCGCCGCGCACGGTCTCCGCCATGTAGGCCGCGGCGAAGATACAGACCGCGACGATCACCATGGCCAGCTTCGGCGGGTTCAGTTCCACCGGCAGGAACAGCGGCATCATCGTGACCGCCATGAACAGGATGGTGATCAGCGGTACCGACCGGAACAGTTCGATGAACGCGGTGCAGAACACCCGGATCACCGGCATCTTCGATCGCCGCCCCAGCGCCAGGATGATCCCGTTCGGCAGCGCCGAGGCGATGCCGATGCCGGAGATCACCAGAGTCAGGAACAGGCCGCCCCAGATCGTCGTGGAGACTTCAGCCAGCTCCCAGGTCGACTGGTAGATGAAGGAAATGACGAAGCCGACACCGAACGCGCCGAGCAGCACATACTTGTGCAGCCGGTCGTCCTTGTCGGCGAACCCTGAGAGGCTCACCAGGACTTCGCCGAGCGACCGGTTCATCAGGTAGCACGTGGCAACGTGCAGCCAGACGGCGACGAACAGAGTCATCGCGACCGACGACAGCACCTGGATGAACAGGCCGGTCTCGCCGCCCATGAACAGAACGGCGCCGAGGAACGGGAAGGTCAGGACCGCCGAGGCACCGACCTGGATCTTCGCGGTCACCCGCGGGAACCAGAACGGTGCGATCCAGGCCACCAGAATCAGCCCGCCGAGATTGACCCGCCATTGCTCAGGATCCGGGTACCGGCCGTACATCAGGCTGTTGAACCAGACGCTGATGCCCGCCCAGCAGGCCCCCTCACCCTTCGTGATGTCCAGGCACTCGCGGTAGGTCTCAACAGACCAGACCGCTTTGATGAGCCCGTAATCGATGAAGAACGCAAGAATGTAGTAGATCAGCACCGCACCCGCGACGGTCAGAACGGTATCGATCGGACCGCCGAACAGGTTTTTCCGCATCCAGCCGATCACCCCGACCGTGTTTGGCGGTGGCGGCAGGCTGGGCTTGGGCCGGAAGACGGAGTCGGTTTGGGTCGCGTCCGTCATGCTCATCTCTCCTTAATCTGGACGAGCTTGTTGTAGTAGTTCAGGCACGCCGAAATGCTGAGGCTGACGGTCATGTAAAACAGCATGACCATGCCCACGATCTCGATCGCGTGGCCCGACTGGTTCAGCGAGGTCTGCATGAACACCGCAACCAGATCCGGATAACCGATGGCGATCGCCAGCGACGAGTTCTTCACCACGTTCATCCAGTTGCTGATCATCGGCGGCACAACGGCGCGCATCGCCTGCGGGATAACCACCAGACGCAGGGTCCAGCTCGGCTTGAGGCCGAGCGCGTAGGACGCCTCGGTCTGGCCGTGGCTGACCGACAGAATGCCGGCTCGCACGGCCTCAGCCATGAACACCGTGTGGTAGAGTACCAGCGCGAACAGGAGGGCACAGAAGGCCCGCGGCACGTCGGCACCGCCCTGGTAGTTGAAGCCTTTGAGTGCCGGGTAGTCGAAGCTCAGCGGCGACCCGAGCGCCAGGAACACCACCAACGGCAACCCGAAAACGATGCCGAGGCCGACCGGGAAGGCCGGGAACCGCTCGCCTGTCGCCATCTGCCGCTTCTTCGCCCAGACGGCGATAACATACGCGGCGACGATGCCCAGCACCGCGGCAATGATCACGGCCGAGAAACCCTCACCCGGGACCGGGGCCGGCATGTAGAAGCCTCGGTTGTTCAGGAAGAACATGTCCAACCAGCCGAGGCTCTCTTTGGGCCTGGGCAACGCGGCGGACAGGGTGAACCAGAACAGGATCTGCAGCAGCAACGGCACATTGCGCATGAACTCGACATAAGCCGAGGCGATCTGCGCAACGAGGAAGTTCTTCGACAGGCGCATGACGCCGACGACGAACCCCAGCAGCGTCGCCGCAGCCACTGCGAAAAAAGAGACCAGAAGGGTATTGGCGATCCCGACGAGATAGACGTCGAAATAGGTGTCGCCTGCCTTGTAGTCGACAATCGACCAGGCGATCGAGAAGCCCGCTGTGGTTTCCAGGAACCCGAAGCCGGCGGACATGCCGCGTGCTTCAAGGTTCGCCGCCGTATTCGTGATCAGGTAGTTGGCCGTCCAAATAACGGCGACCGCCACCACGATCTGATAGAAAACGGAGCGATACTTCTGATCGTTGACGATTTCCGAAAACGACCGCGAGTCCCGACCTGGGCCCGCCTTGTCGACAACGGCCATCGGCACGTTCTCCGAACCGAGTGAAGAAATGACTTAACCAAAAACGGACGGTGCCCGGTCGAGGTCGACCGGGCACCGAACCCGTTCAGATGATCACCGGAACGGCGGGGAGTACATCAGACCACCGCGCGTCCACAGGTCGTTGACCGACCCCGGCCGCGGGATGTTCATGACGGTCTTGGACCCCATGTACTCTTCGTAGTTCTCGCCGTAGTTGCCCACCATCTTGATGATGTTGTAGGCCCAATCGTTGCCGAGACCGAGGCCCTTGGCCAGGTCGCCCTCGACGCCAAGCATACGCTTGACTTCCGGATTGGTGCTGGTGCCCTTCATCTCGTCGATGTTGGCCGAGCTCATGCCGAGCTCTTCGGCGTTGACCATCGCGAAGACGGTCCACATCACGATGTCGTTCCAGTTGCTGTCGTTCTGACGGACGACCGGGCCGAGCGGCTCCTTGGAGATCGTCTCGGGCAGGATCTTGAACAGCGACTGGTCCGGCGCCTTGGCGCGGATCGACGCCAGGCCCGACTTGTCGTTGGTGACGGCATCGCAACCGCCGGAGAAGAACGTGCTGTCACGCACGTTGCTGTCCTCGAACACGACCGGCTCGATGCCGAGGTCGTTGCTGCGGCTGTAGTCGGTCAGGTTCAGCTCGGTAGTCGTGCCGGTCAGCACGCAGACCGTCGCGCCCGCCAGCTCCAGCGCGCTGTTCACGCCGCTGTCGTTGGTGACCATGAAGCCCTGGCCGTCGTAGAAGTTCACCGTGGTGAAGTCCAGGCCGAGCTGCGTGTCGCGGAACAGCGTCCAGGTCGTCGTCCGGGACAGGACGTCCGACTCACCGTTGGCCATCGCCGTGAAGCGGACAGCCGACGTCACCGATTGATATTCGACTTTGTCCGGGTCGCCGAAAATCGCCGCCGACATCGCACGGCAGTTCTCAACGTCGAAACCCGACCACTTGCCGTCATCGGACAGCGAATAGAACCCCGGCGACGGAGTGCCGACCTGGCATCGCAGGATGCCGCGGTTCTTGACGATTTCGAGCGTGCTCTCTTGCGCCAGAACCGGCTCAGGAGTGAACGAGAGGCTGGCCAGGACCCCCGCGCCCAGAGCCAAAAGGCTGACCTTCTTCATGATGTAAAACCCACCCAGGTTATCGTTGTAACTGGACCGAACGACCCGGCCCTTACATCACCCTTTTGCAAGGACCTTGCCAGGACTGAACCGTCCGGATTCCGCGGCGTTCCCCCGTTCTGCGCCGCCGGCGCCTGCCCAAATTACGAGCATTCCGCCACCGACTGCCCTCGAAGCGAGCAGGTCGCCTGGAACGCAGTCATTCCAACATGGTGATCGCCTTAAAAGCAAGCTTTCACAATGATCCACCACACCCGCTTGCCGGATCACGCCGACAAATCGACACTGACCCCTCTGATGCGCCGTCGCCCGCTTGATCGAGGAGCCCATGACCGCCAACCGCTCACACAGCCGCCGGACCCGTCTGATCCACGCCGGCCGGACCCCCGAAGACTTCAGCGGCGTGGTTAATACGCCGGTGTTCCACGCCTCGACGATCCTGTCGCCGAGTCTCGCCGAATGGCGGCGGGCCCGCTCGGCGCCGCCGCCGAACTACAACGAGGGTCAGATGGCGACCCCGACGTACGGAATCAGTGGCACGCCGACCACGTATCGGCTGGAACAGGCCCTGGCCGAGATTTACCGGGCCGGTGATGTGGTGATGGTGCCGTCCGGCCTGGCGGCGATCACCGCCGGTCTGTTCGCCGTGCTCTCGGCCGGTGACCATCTGCTGATGACCGACACGGTCTACTTTCCGACCCGCAAGTTCTGTGACCAGGTGCTGGCCCGCTACGGGATAGAGACAACCTATTACGACCCCCGTATCGGATCCGGCATTGCCGGCCTGATGCGGGAGAACACACGCTGCGTCTACACCGAGAGCCCGGGGTCCCAGACTTTCGAGATCCAGGACATTCCCGCGATCGCCGAGGCCGCCCATGCCGGCGGAGCCGCGGTGATGATGGACAACACCTGGGGGACTCCGTTGTTCTGCGATCCGTTCGCCCTCGGAGTCGACATCGTCAACGAGGCGGTGACCAAGTACATCGGCGGCCATTCGGACCTGATCATGGGCCTGGTTGCCTGCACCCCGGAATACGCCGACCGGGTTCGGCCGACCGTCCGCCAGCACGGCCACTACGTCGCCCCCGATGATCTCTTTCTCGCCGCCCGCGGGCTGCGCACCATGGACATCCGGCTGCGCCAGACCGGCAAGACCGGCCTGACAGTCGCCCGCTGGCTGGAGACCCGGCCCGAGATCGAGTGCGTCCTGCACCCCGGCCTCGAAAGCCATCCGGACCATAAGCTCTGGAAGCGCGACTTCAGCGGCTGCAGCGGACTGTTCTCCGCGGTGTTCAAACCGGTGCCGGAGACCGCGCTGGCCGCTTTCTATGACGGTCTGTCGCTGTTCGCGCTCGGGGCCAGTTGGGGTGGGTACGAGAGCCTGGTGAAACCGACCGATCTGACCCTGGAACGCAGCGCCACGACCTGGCCCCACGCGGGACCGATCGTGCGGTTCTATACCGGATTGGAGGAGCCGGACGACCTGATCGCCGATCTCGCCGACGGCCTGGACCGGCTGTCGGCGATTGCCGCGGCGGCGTGAGCACATGGCGCCGTTGCGACCGCGGATCCGTTTGCTTGTGGGCGAAACCATCGCGCTTGGTCCCGGCAAGGCCGCCTTGCTGGACGCCATCGGCGCGGGCGGGTCGCTGTCGGCGGCGGCCCGGCGCATGGGGATGTCCTACCGCCGGGCCTGGTCCCTGGTGCAGGCCATGAACGGCGATTTCCGGGATCCGCTGGTGGAGCTTTCCACCGGCGGGCGCGGCGGCGGCGGCCGCCCAGCTGACGGCCCTTGGCCAAGAGGCGCTGCGGCGCTATCGCGACATGGAAGCGGAAGCCGATGCGGCCGTCGCCCAATCTCTCGAGGCCTTCGCCCCGCTGCTGAAGCCGTCAACAGCGGGCGACGACGCCGAGAGCGGGTCCGGCCACGAATCCGGCGACTAGACCAGGTCCGATCTATGCGGCGCGGGCCCGCGCCATCGCCCGGTGCGCGGCCGCCTCCGCCGCCACCAACGCACCTTCCAGAAGGCCGCCGTCGAGATCCGCCACTTCGGTTGAGGCTACGATCAGGCCCTGAGGCGCCAGCGCCCGCAGGGTGTCGGGCATGCCGTATGCCGGGTGGTCCGGCGGTGGGGTGTGGTCCGCATCCGTCGCGGTGAACGGTTCGTGCGCCCAATCCTGTACAATCACGGACCGGGCGTCGGCGGCGGTCGGACCGAACAGGCCAATCGCCTGCCGCGCGATGGCGGCGTTGAGGGCACTGGCATCGAGCCGTCCGCGTTGCCCGGCCGTCAGGCCGATGAACCCGAAAAGCGCACCGACCGCGCCGTCCGCAGGCGAGGCGTCGTGGATCTGTACCATTGGACCCCGGTGGCTGATCGCATCGCCGGACAGGCCCAGCGCCCGCCAGAATGGTGTGTCGAACACCAGCAGCGCCTTGGCGTGGCCGGCCATCCAGGTCGGGATCTGCCGCAACGCCCGGACCACCTCCGGTTCCAAGGCCGGATCAAAGGACAGATCGCGTGCCAGCATGCGCGGTGGCACAGCGAGAATAACCGCCCGGGCCGCGATCCGAGCGTCACCGTCAGCGCGAGCGACGGTCACCTCCCAACCGCCGGGGCACTGCGTCACGGTCTGGGCCATCGCCCGGTCCAGACCCGGTCGGCCGGCAGGCGTGCCGCCAGCCCGTCGATCAATCCCGCCATACCGGTTTCCAGCCGCAGCGCATGCGGGTTTAGCGGCAGGGACAGATCGCGGCGGACGGCGCCGTTCTGGTCCTCGAACACCGTCTTTCCGTGGGCGTGCTGTGGAAAGACGGTCAGCGCCAGCTCGCGGGCCAGCCTGGCAACCCGCTCCTGCCCTGGCCAGATCCAGGCCGGACCGGCATCCAGCCGCCAGCCCGGGCTGACCGAGAGAGACAGCGGCTCGGGCGACAGGATGCGCCCGCCCAGCCGGTCCCGCGCCTCGACAAGCCGGAAGTCGACCCCTGCCGAGTGCAGGATATCGGCGGCGGCAAGACCCGACAGACCACCGCCGATGATCAGGACATCGGTTTGCATCAACGCGTCTCTTGGCTCGCGGACATCAGATGACCGGTCTTCGCCCAGACCTTGGCCCCGTTCTCTCCGGCCTTGGCCTGCAATGTGGCCCCTGGCGGCAGACGCGACCAGTCCCGGGAACCGAAGGCGTCGGTGCCGTCGGTGAACCCGCCCTCCAGCACGAAGACTTCAAGCCCGGCCGGGACCGTCAGCCGAACCTCCGCATGCGCCGCCCAGGTCTCCAGACGAACGTCTTCGTGATCGTCGGCGAACAATGGCGCCACCTCGACGCCCGGTCGCTCGGCATCCGGGAGACTCCGCATCTTATTGGTGTCGATGCGGACATGGGTCCGGTCGGCCGGGTCGAACTGGTGCAGCTTGACCAGGATCGTCACGCCCTGGTCGGAACGGGGCGAATGGCTAGAGGTCGGAAGATTGCGGATGTAGCTGCCGGCCGGGAAGTCGCCGTGCTCATCCGAGAACACCCCGTCCAGCACCAGGAACTCCTCGCCGCCGTCATGGGTGTGGGCCGAGAAGGAACTGCCCGGCGCGTACCGGACGACCGTCGTCGCGCGGGCAACCTCGCCGCCGATACGGTCCAGCATCTTGCGCTCAACCCCCGGCATCGGCGAGGGCGTCCAGGTGTTGCCGGCATCATGCACCGCAGCGCGTTTGGTGAAGTCTGCGTTCAGTTCCATGGACTCTGCTCCTGATTTCGGTGCCCCGGACCGAGTTCGTCGATGTTCGGCGGCAACATATCTATCTATCGATAGATTGACAAATGGATATCGCATCTCGGCTTTCAAGAGCCTATCTATCGGTAGAGATTCACTGACGCCCTCCTCAGGAGACCTCCATGGCACTGCGCGACGCAAAGGATCGGATCCTTGACGCCGCGGAAGACCGCGCCCGGCTGGGCGGATACAACGGCTTCAGCTTTCGCGATCTGGCGGACGATGTCGGCGTGAAGAGCGCTAGCGTGCACTACCACTTCCCGACCAAGGGAGATCTGGCCGCAGCGCTGGCCGATCGCTATGCGGCCAAGGCGCGGGCCCGACTTGGCGACCCGGCGACCCTGACAGCCCGCAAGGCCATCGAGGAGATCGTCTCCCTGTTCCGGGACTCACTGATGGTCGAGGATCGGATGTGTCTGTGCGGCGTGTTCGGCGCCGAGCGCGATATGCTGCCGCCGGAGGTCAACGCCGTCGTCGCCCGCTATTTCGAGATGCTGCTGCGGTATCTGGAAACCGCCTTCGGACCGGATTGGGACGGCCCCTCCCCCGCCAGCATCGTCTCCCGCCTGGAAGGCGCGCTGATCCTGGCGCGCACGCTCGAGGCGCCCGAACAGTTCGACAGCGCGATCGGCGATCTGGTGCGATCGTCGGGCTGAAAACCGCGCGCACTCCCAAACATTCCTTCCCGGGCGTGCCCCGGGACCCAGGGTTCCGCTCGATGGAAGGCCCGAGAACAGCGCCAGAAGCTCCAGCATGCTGATGGTCTGGGTCCCGTCCCGGATTAGATCCGGGACGAGGCCGGGAAGCAGTGTTGGTGGTGAAAAGGAATTATCTCCCTACCGCTCCTCCTCGCCCTCCGCATCCAGGGCCCCGAACACCTCCGCCTTGTCCCGCTCGGGGATATAGTCGCGCAGGTAGTCGCGGTGCTTCCATTCCGGCTGCGGCGGGTGATGCCCGGGCCGCGGCGCGTAGTCCGAGGGCGCGGTGACCGCCATTTCCGGGATGTAGCGCGGACAGTTGGGAAAGATGTGCTCCGCCGTGACCTCGACGATCTGGCGGGCGCCCTCGACCGCATTGACCCGCGCCGGATCGTGAATCAGCCGGGCCCTGCCGTTAACCCTAAGGCGCGCCCGGCGCTCCTCGAACCGGATGAACAGCAGCCCGACCGACGGGCTGGCCGCCAGGTTGCCGAGACTCTTGTACATCGAGTTGCCGTCGTAGTCGGGAAACTCCAGGGTGTTGGCCCCGGTGAGACGGACGAAACCGGGCATTCCCCCTTTGAAAGAGCAGTCCACGACGCCGTCATGGGCGGTTGCGAGAAAGAAGAACGGAAGGGACTCGATCAGGTCCCGGTCCTCGTCGTTGAACGTCTCGCGTCGACGGGTCTCGACCAGCCGATCGGCGATCCGCCGCCCATCGAACCGGTCCTGAAGCGCCCGATTGCCCTTGTAGAACATCGCCATCGTGATACCTCCCGTTAACCAATGCTGCAGTAGCATGGTTTTCGAGAGAGGGCGTTCCCAGAACCGGGCCGGACATGCGGCACCCAATTCCTTGCAAACGAGCGAGACAGCGTGGCGATTCCCGAACCAGTCAGCGACGACAAACCGCGCCTCCTGTTCTGCACCGGGCGCCCGTCGAATTTCACGGCGGTGCTGCCGGCCCTGCGGCAGGTTTTCACGGTCACAGTGATCGACAACGCACCCGCCGCGGCAGAGGCCGTTGAACGGCTTCCCGACGTGCTGATCGTCGAGGACCGGCTGCCCGGCGGTAGCGGCCTCGAGCTTGCCGACACGGCGCGCCAGATCTCCAGCGTCAAACCGATCCAGAACATCGTGATCGGCGCAGAGGACACGCCCGAAATCGAGCGCTTGCGTGCGTCCGGCGCCATCGACAACGCGATGACGGGGAAGCTCCCGGCCGGCGAGTTCCTGAACTCGCTCTGGCAGACCTTCGGACGCGGCAACGACGATGACGCCGCCAAGAAGATCTCGAAACCGACCTCCGACATGCTCGATGCCGGGCGCAACATGTTCAACCGGCTGGACCAGGTGGTTGCCCAGGGTGGAATCGACCCGGACACCCGTCGGGCGATCACGGCCGCCGCGAACAGTGCTGTGCTGCTGGCCGATGATCCTTCGGTGGCGCCCATGCTCAACCAGTTGCGCGGTCACCACGACTACACTTTCGCCCACAGCATGCGGGTCGGCATCCTGATGGCCTCGTTCGGCCGGGCGATCGGGCTCGGCGCCGATCACCTGCGGCTGATGGCGGAAACCGGCCTCCTGCACGACCTCGGCAAGATGAAGGTGCCGATCGCCATCCTCGCCAAGCCCGGCAAGCTGAACGAGGAAGAGTGGAAGGAAATGAACCTGCACCCGGTCTACGGCGCCGATCTCGTCAAGGACGGCTACGCCGACCTGCCGGATCTGGTGGCGGCGGTCCGCCATCACCATGAACGGCTCGACGGCGGCGGCTACCCGGATGGGCAGGCCATGGGACAGATCCACGAGATGTCGCTCTGCACCGCCGTGGTCGACGTTTTCTCGGCGCTCACCGACCGGCGAGACTACAAACCATCAATGCCGCCGGAAGAAGCGTTTGCCATCATGGACAGGATGTCCGGTCCGCACCTGGAGCCGCGGCTCTACAAGCGCTTTCGCGAACTGGTCCTGGACAAGGCGCTGGCGGATTCCCTGCCGCCGCTCTGAGCGTTCCCAATTCGATACCCCACCATCACTTCCCGACCCCGGACTTAATCCGGGGTCCGGGGCAGGGTCGGGAAGTGACGGTGGGTGGTTCCTGCTCCCCCTACGCCGGGTAGTGCCGGAACTGGAGGCCGCCGGCCTTCTTGATCTGCTCGACCAGCGCGACTTCCCAGGTCAGGTAGTCGTTCATGGCCTTCTCGATCTCCGCCTTGTTGGAGCGATCGTAGGGCCTGAGGTAGCTGTCATCCGGCTCCGACAGAACGGCGGTCATGCCGCTCTGCAGGGCGAGCCCGGCCGCCTTCCAGGCCGCCGTGCCGCCGTCGATCACCCGCACGCTGCGGCCGGTGTCAGCAAGGTCCGCCGCGGCGAACCTGGCCAGCACGCCGTCCGGCGAGGTCAGGATGATCGTCTGGTCTTCCGGGATCTTCGCGAGGTTGGCGGCGATCGCCACCCGGCCGGCCCACCAGGCGCCGGCGGGATGGCCGTCGCGGTAGTCGAGCGCCTTGGCGAGATCCAGAATCACGGCCTCGCCGGCCTCGACCGCCGCCGCCGCATCCGCCGGCGCGATGGCCGACACAGCGTCCAGAGCCGCCAGCCCCAGCACGGCCGGCTGATAGGGGCCGGAGGCGAGCGCCTGGCCCGCCAGCCCGGTCTCCAACACGTGCACGTCGGTCCAGCCAAGCTGCACCAGCCAGCTCGCCGTCATCAGGGCCCGGACCTTGGCGTCGTCTACCAGCACCACCCGGGCGTTCCGCACCGGCAGATAGAAATCGGTCGACTGCACAAGCTGGCCACCGGGCGCGTGCCGGCTGTCGGCGATGCGCGAGGCCTCGAACTCTTCGAGGGTCCGCACGTCCAGGATCGCGAGCGTGCGCCGGTCCCGCTCCGCCCGCCAAGCATCCAGGGTCGCGGCGTTGATCCGCTGCACGCCGAAGCGGGCCGCGCAGGCTTCGGCCCGCACCACCGCCTCGACGGCCTGACCCGCCGCCGGGTCCGGGGCGGACCGGTCGTTGCCGTGCTCAAGCGTGTAGCCCGCCAGGTGCCAGCCCATGGTGCCGTTGCGCAGCGCCAACACCTTGTTCGGCACGCCGGCATTGATCAGCGACTGGGCCCCGATGATCGAGCGCGTGCGGCCCGCGCAGTTGACCACCACCGTGGTGTCGGAATCCGGTGCCACCGCGCCCAGGCGGTACACCAGTTCCGCACCCGGCACGTCGATCCCGGTCGGGATGTTCATGACCCGGTATTCGTCCATCGGCCGGCTGTCGAGCACGACCATCTTCTCGCCGCCATCCATCATGGCCTTGAGTTCCTCGGCCGAAACCGAGGGCGTGTCGTAGGCGTGCTCGACGAATTCGCCGAACGCCTTCGACGGCACGAACATGCCGCTGAACAACTCGTAGCCGGCGGCCGCCCAGGCCGCCGTCCCGCCGTCCAGCACCTTCACGTCGCTGTAGCCGAAGCCGGTCAGCAGATCGGCCGCCCGCGCAGCCAGACCCTCGCCCGCGTCCTCGACCACGATCGGGGTGGTGCGCCGGGGCACCAGTTCGCCGATCCGCATCTCGAGCTGGCCAAGCGGAATGTTGGCGGCCAGGATCGGGTGGGATGCGCCGTAGGCCGCCTGTTCGCGGACATCGATCAGGGCGACGTCGCCGTCGCCCTCCAGCAGCGCCATCAGGCTTTTCGCGTCGATCGTCTGGGTCATGCCGTCCCTCCCTCTATGCCCAATCTGCCGATGCCCAATCTGCCGGCCTCAGGCTGCCGGGGCCTCCAGCGCCTCGGCCGCTTCCAGCCAACGCTCCTCGGCGGCTTCAACCTTGGCGTCGAGCTCCGCCTTCTGCTGGATCAATTTCTGCAGATCCGCCGTCGATCCGTCATAGGTTTTCGGATCCCCGAGCTTGGCGACCAGCACATCGCGGCGTTTCACAAGTTTCTCGAGTTCGGTCTCCGCCTCCCTGGCGGCCCGGCGCAGATCGGCGGTCTTGCGGCGGTGCTCGGCACTCTGGCGCCGGAGATCCTTCTTGCTCGCCCGGTCCCCGTTGCTCCCGCCGGCCCGTTCACTGCGCCGGTCGTCGCGCACGTAGTCGCGGTAGGAGGCGAGATCGCCGTCGAAGCGTTCGACCGTCCCGTCGGCCACCCGCCACAGCCGGTCGACGGTCAGCTCCATCAGCCGTCGGTCGTGGCTGATCAGGATGACCGCGCCCGGGAAATCGTTCATCGCCTGCACCAGCGCGGTGCGGGCGTCGATGTCCAGGTGGTTGGTCGGCTCGTCGAGCACCAGGATATGGGGGTCGTCGGCCATCACCATCGCCAGCGCCAGGCGCGCCCGCTCACCGCCGGAGAGCGCGCCGACCGGGGTGGTCTGCTTGTCCTGTGTCAGGCCGACCGCGCCCAGGCGCGCACGCACCCGGTCGACCGGTTGGCCGGCGAGCCGGCGCGACAGGTGGTCGACGGCGGTCTCCTTCGGATCGAGATCGTCGGCGTGGTGCTGGGCGACATAGCCGACCCGCAGCTTGGCAGCCCGGTGGATCTCACCGCCGGCGGCCTGAAGTTCGCCGGCGATCAGCCGCGCCAGTGTGGTCTTGCCGTTGCCGTTGGCCCCCAGCAGACCAATCCGGTCATCCGGATCCAGCCGCAGGTCGAGCCGGCTGAGCACCGGTTTGCCCGGCGCATAGCCGACCGAGGCCTTGTCGATGGCGACCAGCGGTGGCGCCAGACTGTCGGGTTCGGGGAAGCGGAACCGGGTCTCCGGGTCGGCGACCGCCGCCGGGATCACCTCCATGCGCTCCAGCATCTTGATCCGGCTCTGGGCCTGGCGGGCTTTCGACGCCTTGTAGCGGAACCGGTCGACGAAGGCCTGCAGGTGCTTGCGCTGGGTTTCCTGCTTGGCCCGCTCGGCCTCGATCTGGGCGAGCCGCTCCTCGCGGGTGCGCTCGAAGGTGTCGTAATTGCCGACATAGGTGTGCAGGCCGAGGCGCTCGACATGGACGATGGTGGTCGGCACCGCGTTCAGCAGGTCGCGGTCGTGGCTGACGATGATCAGGGTCTTTGGATAGGCCTTGAGGTGCTGCTCGAGCCAGACCGTGGTCTCCAGGTCCAGGTGGTTGGTCGGCTCGTCCAGCAGCAGCAGCTCCGGCTCCTGGAACAGCACCGCCGCCAGCGCCACGCGCATCCGCCAGCCGCCGGAATACTCGGCCAGCGGGCGGGCCTGCATGTCTTCGGTGAACCCGAGCCCGGCCAGGATGCGGGCGGCCCGGGCCGGGGCGGCATGGGCGTCGATGTCGACCAGCCGGGTCTGGATCTCGGCGATGCGGTGGGCGTCGGTGGCGGTCTCGGCCGCGGCCAGCAGGTCGGCGCGCTCGCGGTCGGCGGCGAGCACGTGCTCGATCGGCGTCTCGCTGCCGCCGGGCGCCTCCTGGCGGACCCAGCCGATGGCGTTCGGCAGGCCGAACGGACCGGTCAGCGCGACCGTTCCGGTATCGACCTGGAGGTCGCCGACGATCACCTTCAGCAGGGTCGACTTGCCGGTGCCGTTGCGCCCCACCAGCCCGACCCGGTGGCCGGGCGGCACGGTCACGGACGCATTCTCCAGGAGAACGCGCCCGGCAACGCGCACGGTGATATCGCGGATCGACAGCATGACCGGGGTGATAGCACCCGGCCTGCACGCGTCCAAGAGCGTTCGGATATGCGTTCCGGGGCGCCTTTCCGACCCGCCTTCCCCAACGGGCTCTGACGCCCGAAGACACTCCCATGGCCTCCCCCGCTCCCACGGTTCGAACCGGATCCGACGTGCCCGCGCGCGCCATCCTGCTGATGGTGACCGCTGTCGGCGTGCTGACCGTGAACGACGCGCTCGCCAAGTGGCTGACCGAGCGCTACCCGGTCGGTCAGGTTCTGGCCGTGCGCGGCGGACTGGTGGTGGTGCTGGTGTTCGCCTGGGCGATGCTGACCGGCCGCCGGCACGCGCTCAGGATCCGGTACTGGCCGCTGAACCTGGCGCGCGGCGGTCTGATGGCGGGGTCGACCTTCCTGTTCGTCACCGCGCTGGCGCTGATGCCGATCGCCGATGCCATCGCGATCTCCTTCGCCGGCCCGATCTTCGCGACCGCGCTCGCCGCCCTGCTGCTGGCCGAACCGGTCGGCTGGCGGCGCTGGAGTGCGGTCGCGGTTGGTTTCCTCGGCGTGATCATCATGGTCCGGCCGACCCCGGAGCTGTTCCGGGTCATCGCCCTGATCCCGATCACCGCCGCCCTGATCGGCGCGCTCCGCGACATTGTCACCCGCAAGCTCGGCACCGGCGGCGAGTCCACCCCCGCCGTGCTGATCGTCTCGACCGCGATCGTCGGCTTTGCCGGCCTGCTCACCCTGCCCTTCGGCTGGGCACCGCTCGGCCTGGTCGATGCCGGCGTGTTCCTGGCGACCGCGGCCCTGGTCGGCCTCGCCCAGGGCCTGATGATCGAGAGCCTCCGTCTCGGCGAGGTCGGTCTGGTCGGACCGTTCAAGTACACCAGCCTGATCTGGGCACTGCTGCTCGGCCTGGTGATCTGGGGCGATGTGCCCGACACCTGGACCTGGGGCGGTGCGGCGCTGGTGATCGCCAGCGGCCTCTACATCTGGCGCCGGGAGATGACGCTGGCGCGGCGTTGAGGGGCAAACTGCTGGAACACCCACCACGCCTTCCCGGCCTTGCGCCGGGACCCAGAGCTCAGTGCGCTGGAGCGGCTGATCGAACTGGAAAACCGGCCCAGCGCGCTCCTCTCCTAGGTCCCGGGTCAAGCCCGGGAAGGGCAGAGGGGGGTAAGCCGGAACGCTCAGCCGCTGCGGATCCTTCCTTCAACCCGGCCCACCGCGTAAGACATCCCAATGCTCAACGACTCCTCGCACGCCCGAGCCGGGTCCGATGCGCCGACCCGCGCCATCCTGCTGATGGTCGTTGCCGTCGGTCTGCTCACCGTCAACGACGCGCTCGCCAAGTGGCTGACCGAGCGCTACCCGGTCGGCCAGGTGCTGGCCGTGCGCGGCACGCTCGTGATGATACTGATCACCGTCTGGGCCTGGTCGACCGGGCGCGTCGCCGCGCTGCGGGTCGGCAATTGGCCGATGAACCTGGCCCGCAGCGGTCTGTTGGCGGGGGCGACCTTTCTGTTCATCACCGCGCTTTCGCTGATGCCGATCGCCGATGCGATCGCAATCACCTTCGCCGGGCCGATCTTCGCGACCGCGCTCGCCGCCGTGGTGCTGGCCGAGCCGGTGGGTTGGCGGCGCTGGAGCGCGGTCGGGGTCGGATTCCTCGGGGTGATCGTCATGGTCCGCCCGACCCCGGAACTGTTCCGCACCGTCGCACTGATCCCGGTGGTCGCCGCCCTGTTCGTCGTCGTCCACGACATCGTCACCCGCAAGCTTGGCAAAGGCGGTGAGTCCACGCTGGCCCTGCTGCTGGTCTCGACCGCCGTCATCAGTCTCGCCGGCCTGCTGTCGCTGCTGCTCGGCTGGGCGCCGTTGGCCGTCCTCGACATCGGCGTTTTCCTCGCCGCCGCCGTCCTGGTCGGCCTCGCCCAGGGCCTGATGATCGAGAGCCTCCGCCTCGGCGAGATCGGGCTGGTCAGCCCGTTCAAATACACCAGCCTGGTCTGGGCCCTGCTGCTCGGGCTGCTGATCTGGGGCGATGTGCCCGACACCTGGACCTGGGGCGGTGCGGCGCTGGTAATCGCCAGCGGTCTCTACATCTGGCACCGGGAAATGAGGCTGGCGCGAAGTTAGGTGGAGGCGATTGAACTCCCCATCGCTTCCCGGCCTCTTGCGCCGGGATCCAGAGTGCGGCGCGCAGGAATGCCTGCGGCCTGGGAACACCGCTCCAGCACGCCCCTCTTCTAGGCCCCGGCGCAACCCCGGATTAAATCCGGGGCCGGGGAGTGAAGAGAGTGTGACCTACTCGCCCTCCTCAAACACAATCAGCCCTTGACGTGAGCGTTGCAAACCGCCACCTTCCCCCCAGCGCCGATTTGCATCCAGCTTGCGGGCGCTAAATAAATGCGGCTAAACCGAAGGTGAAAACCGCCCGGCCGCGCCTGGCGGTTTTTTGTTGCCGCGACGAGAGTTCATACGGCCTGGTCCCCCGCGACGGACCCCCGGTGATTTGAGGGGCAGCTTGCTCCGGGTAACCAAAAGCTAAAGCGTTCGGCACAGACCGCCCCTCGGAGAGACGATGATGGAGGGGCCTGTGAGCCACGATTTCGAAATCACCCGCAGCGAGAACGCCGCGCCGTCCGCACCGGCCCTGGTGCTGGGTCCGCGGGTGCGCACCTCCCCCTATTACGAGGCCACCCGGCGCTGGGGGGCGACCGCCTTCACCGTCTACAACCACATGTAAATGCCGGTGTCCTACCGCGGCGACGAGGACTACTGGAACCTGATCCGCGGCGTGACCGTCTGGGATGTCGCCGCCGAGCGCCAGGTCCGGATCAGCGGCCCCGACGCCGCCGGCTTCGTCCAGTACCTGACCCCGCGCGACCTCTCCAAGCTGGTGCCCGGCCAGGCCCGCTACGTCCTCCTGTGCGACGAGGACGGCGGCATCGTCAACGACCCGGTGCTGCTGAAACTGTCGGAGACCGAGTTCTGGCTGTCGGTCGCCGATGCCGACGTGCTGCTCTGGGCCAAGGCCCATGCCCGGGCCGGGCGCTGGGACGTCACCGTCGACGAGCCCGACGTCTCGCCGCTGCAGGTCCAGGGCCCGCGCTCTCAGGAGCTGATGCGCCGGGTGTTCGGCGACTGGATCGACGACCTCAAGTACTTCCGCTTCGTCGAGACCGAGTTGGACGGCGCGCCGGTGCTGGTGGCGCGCACCGGCTGGTCCGGCGAGCTCGGCTACGAGATCTTCCTGCGCGACGGCCGCTACGGCGACGCGCTCTGGGAGCGGCTGTTCGAAGTCGGCCAGCCGCTCAGCGTCGCCCCCGCCGGCCCGAACGCGATCCGCCGGATCGAGGCCGGCCTGCTGTCCTACGGCGACGACATGACGCTGGAGCACAACCCGTTCGAGCTCGGCCTCGAGCGTCTGGTCGCCCTCGACATCGAAGCCGACTACATCGGCAAGGACGCGCTGAAGGCGATCGCCGCCGCCGGCCCGTCCCGCAAGCTGGTCGGCATTGAGATCCTCGGCGATCCGATCACCGCCAATCTTGAGCCCTGGGCCGCCCGCTTCGGCGCCGCGGGCGATGACGGCGTGGTGACCAGCGCGATCTTCTCGCCGCGTCTGCAGCGCAACATCGCGCTCGGCTACGCACCGATCGGCGAGAGCACAATCGGCACGGGCGTCATCGTCGACACCCCGGACGGCCCGCGCGCCGCGACCATCGTGCCGGTGCCGTTCGTCGACCCGAACAAGGCGCTCGCCCGCGGCACCGCCGAAGTTCCGGCGAACAGCAACTGATCAAAACCTACCCTCTGTGAACCTGAATAGGCCCCCCGGTCCCGCCGGGGGGTTTTGCTTTTCCGGCACGTTGAACCCGATTGCGTCGACAAAGATTATACAATATGTATTTTCTGGTCACACAGTTCGGGGACGGCGGCATGAAGGCTTCCCTCAAACAGCAGTGCCTGGAGGATCTGCGCTCGCGCATCCTGACGCTCGCCATCGAGCCTGGCTCGGATCTCGACGAGGTCGATCTCTCCAAGGTGTACGGCATCTCCCGCACGCCCCTGCGCGAGGTTCTGCAGCGCCTCGCCGGCGAAGGCTATGTCGACATGCAGACCAACCGCGGCGCCAAGGTCGCCTCGATGACCCTGACGGTCATGCGCACCTTCTTCCGCACCGCCCCGCTGATCTATTGCAGCATCGCCCGGCTGGCGGCGGAGAACCGCACAACGGCCCAGATCTCGCGGCTGAAGGAGGTCCAGTCGGCCTTCACGCGCGCGGTGACCGGCGCCGACGCGGTCGAGATGGCGATGCAGAACTACCGTTTTCACCGGGTCATCGGCGAGATGGCGGCTGACCCCTATCTGATGGTCAGCCTGGAACGGCTGCTGATCGACCACACCCGGCTCGGCCAGGTGTTCTACCGCCCCTCCTCCCCGGCGGAGAGCCTGGCGGTCAAGCGGGCCGCCCAGCAGCACGACGCCATGATTGCAGCCCTGGAGGCGGCGGAGGGTGACGTCATCGTCGACCTGACCCTGGAGCACTGGGACCTGTCCCGCGACCGGCTGGAGCGCTTCGTGCGCCCCGACCCGCTGCCGCTCGACGTGGTCGACCTGTCGGAGAAACGCAATGCGCTTTGAAGGGATCTACACGCCGGTCGTCACACCCCACAACGCCGACCACTCGATCAACCGGGACCGCTTCGCCGAGGTGCTGGAGCACCTGATCGCCGCCGGGGTCAACGGCCTGGTGATCGCCGGCACGACCGGCGAGTACTACGCCCAGAGCCCGGAGGAGCGCATCGAGCTGATGGGCTTAGCCAGGGAGGTGATCAGGGACCGCCTGCCGATGATCGTCGGCACCGGGGCTATGCGCACCGAGGACAGCATCCGCTATGCCGAGGCGGCCAAGGCCGTCGGCGCCGACGCCATCCTGGTGACCACCCCGCCCTACGCCTATCCGACCGGCCGCGAGATCGCCCTGCACGCGCTGGCCATCGACCGCGCCGCCAACCTGCCGGTGATGCTCTACAACTACCCGGGCCGGATGAGCGTGGAAATGGACGAGGACACCCTCGACCGGCTCGGCCGCTCGCCGAATTTCTGCGCCATCAAGGAGAGTTCCGGCTCTCCCGACCGCCTGCACCTGCTGGCCCGCGACTACCCGCACATCCAGCTCTCCTGCGGCATGGACGACCAGGCGCTGGAGTTCTTCGCATGGGGCGCGCGGTCCTGGACCTGTGCCGGCTCGAACTTCGCGCCGGAAGCGCACATCGCGCTGTACCGGGCCTGCGCCGTCGAGAAGGACTTCGACAAGGGTCGGCGGATCATGATGGCGATGCTGCCGCTGCTGCGCGTGCTGGAACAGGGCGGCAAGTTCGTCCAGTGCATCAAGCACGGCACCACGCTGCGCGGCATCGACTGCGGCCCGCCGCGCCGGCCGCTGCAGACGCTGAACAAGGACGAGAAGCGCGACCTCGCCGAGGTCATCCGGACACTCGATGCGGCCATCGCCGCGATCCAGGAGGGCTGAGGCATGGACCTGCTGACCCGTGACGACTACGCCGCCCTCGCCGCCTCCCTCACCCTGCCGCGCACGCCGTTCATCGACGGCAAGTTCCGCAAGGGCGGCGGCAAGAAACTGAAGACCGTCAACCCGGCGACCGGTGCGGTCCTGGCCGAGATCGTCTGCGCGGGTCCGAAGGATGTCGACCTCGCCGTCGCCAAGGCGCGCGAGGCCTTCGAGCAGAGCGACTGGGCGCGCCAGCATCCCTCGGGCCGCAAGGACGCCCTGATCCGCCTGGCCAAGCTGATGACCCGCAACCGCCGGGAACTGGCGGTGATGGAAAGCCTCGACAGCGGCAAGCCGATCCGCGACTGCGAGCTGATCGACGTGCCGGAGGCGATCAACACGATCAAGTGGCACGCCGAGGCGGTCGACAAGATCTACGACCAGACCGCCCCCGCCGGCGACGACGCGGTGGCGATGATCGTTCGTGAGCCGATCGGCGTGGTCGCCGCCGTCCTGCCCTGGAACTTCCCGCTGCTGATGCTGGCCTGGAAGATCGGCCCGGCGCTGGCCGCCGGCTGTTCGGTGATCGTCAAACCGGCGGAACAGACCTCGCTGACGGCCCTGCGCGTCGCCGAACTGGCGATGGAGGCCGGCCTGCCCCGCGGCGTGCTGCAGGTGCTGCCGGGCGAAGGCCCCGATGTCGGCGAGCCGCTCGGGCTGCATCCGGACGTCGACATGGTCAGCTTCACCGGTTCGACCGAAACCGGAAGGCGCTTCCTGCGCTACGCCGCCGACAGCAACCTGAAGAAGGTGGTGCTGGAATGCGGCGGCAAGAACCCGGCCGTCGTCCTGGAGGATGCCGAGAATCTGGACCTGGTGGCGGCCCACGTGGTCAACGCCGCGTTCTGGAACATGGGAGAGAACTGCTCGGCCAATTCCCGGCTGATCGTCCATGCCGACATCAAGGACGCGCTGATGGAGCGGATCCTGGCGCGGCAGCGCGACTGGCGCACCGGCGACCCGCTCGACCCGGTCAACCACCTCGGCGCCCTGGTCGACGCCGACCACCTGAAGAAGGTCCGCAAGTACCTGAAGAAAGGTGCCGTGGTCGGCGGCAAGGCCGAGGGGCCCTATGTCGCGCCGACCATCTACGAGGTGGCGAAGACCGACAAGCTGGCGCGCGACGAGGTGTTCGGCCCGGTGCTGTCGGTGATCACCGTGCACTCGCTCGAGGAGGCGATCCAGGTCGCCAACGACACCGAGTACGGCCTGACCGCCTCGGTCTTCACCGCCAACGCCAAGCGCGCGATCCGCACCGCACGGGCGATCCGCGCCGGCACCGTGACGGTGAACTGCTACGGCGAGGGCGACATCTCGACCCCGTTCGGCGGCTACAAGCAGTCCGGCTTCGGCGGTCGCGACAACGGCGTGCACGCCCACGACCAGTACACCGAGTTGAAGACCATCTGGGTCGACCTGAGCGACCCCGCAGCCGAGGACGACGTCGGATGAGCATCGATACGGAAACGATGACCGAGGAACCCCGCCGGACCCGCCGCGGTGGCCGCGGCTCGCGACGCGAACTGCGCACCGCCTTCAGCGACGACATGCTGCCGGCCCTCACCCGCCGCCTGCCGGTCACCGAGCTGATGGACGACGAGCAGGTCGCGCGCATCGACGCCGCCTCCATGGACATTCTGGAGGAGGTCGGCGTGGTGTTCCGCGACCCGATCGCGATCGAGGACTGGAAGCGCGCCGGGGCGGAGGTGCGCGACGGCGACCGGGTGCATCTCGACCGCGGCCTGGTGCGCGAGCTGATCGCCACCATCCCGGAGAGCTTCACTTACCACGCCCGCAACCCGGCCAAGTCCCTGCCCTTCGGCAACGATCACTCGATCTTCGTGCCGATGACCGGCGCGCCCTACCTGCGCGACCTGGACGACGTGCGGCGCGGGCCGACGCTGGAGGACCTGGCGAACTTCCACAAGCTCAGCCATGTGCTGCCGGCCCTGCACTCCTCGGCCCACCACATCGTCGAGCCGATGGATCACGTGGTCGCCCACCGCCACCTCCGGATCACCTATTCGTCCATGAAGCACTCCGACAAAACCTTCATGGGCATGACCACCAGCCCGAAGAACGCCGAGGACGTGATGGAGATGTGCGCCATCCTGTTCGGCGAGGACTTCATGGAGACCCACCCGGTGGTCACCGGCAACTGCAACGGCAACTCGCCCCTGGTCTGGGACGAGACCATGCTGGGCGCCATGCGCGCCTTCTGCCGGCGCAACCAGCCGGTGCTGTGCTCGCCCTTCGTGCTCGGCGGCGCCAATACCCCGGCCTCGACCGCGCCGGCGGTCGCCCAGCTCAACGCAGAGGCGCTGTCGGCGCTGGCCTACACCCAGGTGGTGCGCAAGGGCGCGCCGGCGATCTACGGCCACTACCTGTCGACGGTGTCGATGAAGTCCGGGGCGCCGATGGCCGGCACGCCGGAGATCAGCCTGATGAACATGATGATCGGCCAGATGGCGCGGCATTACCGCGTGCCGTGGCGCACCTCGAACACGCTCGGTGGGGCCAAGACCTTCGACGCCCAGGCCGGCTACGAAAGCGCCACAACCCTGATGTCGGTGATGATGGCGGGCGCCAACTACATCTGGCACTCGGCCGGCTGGAACGAGGCCGGCATGCACTGCTCGATGGCGAAGTTCGTGGTCGACGCCGAACAGTGCGCGATGGCCTACCGCATGGCCGAGGGCGTGCGCTGGGACGATTGCGACGAGGCGCTGGCCGCCGTCCGCGATGTCGGCCCCGGCGGCCACTATCTCGGCCACCCGCACACCCAGGCGAACTTCCAGCGCGCCTTCTTCATGCCGGAACTGTTCGACAACAACTCGATCGAACAGTGGATGGCCGAAGGGGCGGAGGAGATCACCGCCCGGGCGCTGAAGAAGGCGCGGGCGCTGCTCGAGGCGTACGAGGAGCCGAAGCTCGACGACAGCGTCGACGAGGCCCTGCGCGACTACATCGCCCGGCGCGAACGCGAGATCCCGGCAGTCGACGCCCTGAACAACGAGCACTGAGCCGGCCGGTGAGCGCCCAAACGGCCACGAGCGACACGATCCGCGTGCGCAAGCTGCCCCGGGACCCGGGCCCGGCGGCGTGGAACGCGATCCTGCCGGAGCCGCCGCCGCCGCAGCCCCTGGAAGGCACGGTGGAGGCCGAATGGCTGGTGATCGGCGCCGGCCTCGCCGGGCTGGCGGCGGCGCGCCGGCTCTCCCAGCTTCGCCCCGGTGATCGGATCGCCGTGCTCGACGCGGTGCGGGTCGGTGAAGGCCCGGCCGGCCGCAACTCCGGCTTCATGATCGACCTGCCCCATGATCTCGCGTCGGAGGATTACGGCGGCGCCCTGGAGCAGGACCGCGCCCAGATCGCGGCCAACCGGGCGGCCATCGACTTCGCACTGGAAGCGGCGCGCGAGTACGGGCTGAGCGACGCGGCGATCGTGCGCTCCGGCAAGATCAACGCCGCCGCCACCGACAAGGGCCTCGCCCACAACGAAAGCTACGCCCGCCATCTGACGGCACTGGGCGAGCCGTTCGAGCTCTACGACGCGGCGCGGATGCGCGCGATCACCGGCAGCGAGTTCTTCACCGGCGGCCTGTTCACCCCGAACGCCGCGATGATCCAGCCGGCGATGTACGTGCGCGGGGTCGCCGACGGGTTGCGCTCGAACCGGGTCGGCATTCACGAGAATTCGCCGGTCACCGCGCTCGAACGGAGCGATGGCCATTGGGTGGCGACCACGCCCAAGGGCAGGCTGCGCGCGCCGAAAGTGATCCTGGCGGCGAACGGCCATGCCGAGAGCTTCGGCTTCTTCGCGCGCCAGCTGATGCACGTCTTCACCTACGCCTCGATGACCCGGGGACTGAGCACCGACGAGGTCGCGCGGCTCGGCGGTAATCCGGTCTGGGCCGCCACACCGGCAGATCCCATGGGCACCACCGTGCGGCGGATCTCCGGGGTCGGCGGCGACCGCATCATCATCCGCAACCGCTTCACCTATGACCCGTCGATGGAGGTCTCGGACGCGCGCATCGCCGCCGTCGCCCGCGACCACGACAAGTCCTTCGCCGCCCGTTTCCCCATGCTGAACGGAGTCGACATGCAGTACCGCTGGGGCGGGCGGCTCTGCCTCTCGCGCAACGACGTGCCGGCCTTCGGCGAGGTTGCCGACGGCCTGTTCGCCGCCTGCTGCCAGAACGGGCTCGGCACCTCCAAAGGGACGGCAGCTGGGATGGCGGCGGCGGAACTGGCCTGCGGCGAAGACAGCCCCCTCGCCCGCCATCATCTGGCCGCCAAGGCGCCGAGCAAGCTGCCGCCGGAGCCGCTGGCCTGGATCGGCGCCAACGCCTTCATCCGCTGGGGCGAGATGAAAGCGGGCCGAGAATTCTAGAAAGACAAGACCGGCGCGCCGAACTGCGCTTCGTCGGGCACCACGCCGAGACCCGGGCCGGTCGGCAGGTCGATATGCCCGCTCTCGATCCGGATGCCGTTCTCGCTGTCGTAGTTGCCCTCGACATAGGGGGCGGCCAGCCACACCCCTTCCAGCAGCGCCGGTTTGACCGTGGCGGCGATCTGGGCGCAGGCGGCCGAGACGATGTCGCCGCCCCAGGCGTCGTCGCAGGTGTGCGGCAGGTTGCGGGCTTCGCAGAGGTCGCGAAGCGCGGCCATGCGCTGCAGCCCGCCGATGCGCGAGACCTTCATGCCGAACCCGTCGACCAGGCCGGTGCCGGCGGCGGTGATGACCGTGTTCAGGTCGACGCTGCTCTCATCCAGGTACAGGGCGTGGCCGAGCTGCGGGCGGATCCTGGCGTGGTCCTCGAGCGTGTTGCAAGGCTGTTCCATGACGAACGGGATGTCCGGGCATTCCCGGCTGACCCTGAGCGCGTCGCCGGTGGTCCAGCCCCGGTTGCTGTCGACCGCGAGCCGCATGCCGGAACCCTTCAGCACCTCCCAGACTTTGCGGATGGTCTCAATGTCGATCTCGACCGGCCGGCCGCTGACCTTAATTTGCAGGCGCGGATAGCCCTCGTCCCGCTTCGCCGCCGCCAGCAGGGCGGTCTCGTCCGGCGGGCCGACCCCGGTGGCGTAGTAGGACGGCACCCGGTCGCGCAACGCCCCACCCAGCAGGGTCGCCGCAGGCACGCCGAGCCGCTTGCCGAGCAGGTCGAACACCGCGATGTCGACCGCCGCCTTGGCGTAATTGTGTCCGGTGAGCGTCGCCGCCATTTGCCGGTGCACCGCCAGCGGTGTCGCTTCGGTCCCGACCAGGGCCGGCGCGATCACCTCGAGTGCGGCCAGGGCGCCGCCGGCATGGGCCTCGGCATAGGTCGGGCCGACCGGACAGGTCTCGCCCCAGCCGACGGTGCCGTCGGCGCCGACCAGCTTCACCAGGGTCGTGGTCAGCGACCAGACCTCGGCATTGGCCATGGTGTAGGGCCCGTTCTTCACCGGCAGCTCGTGCCGGTAGAGATGCACCTCCGCGATCCGCATGCCCGCCGCCCCCGAACGCTGCAACGGGATGATGCTAGGAGCTAAGCGGTTGGCTGCGCGCCGAAAAACGACACCGACGGGTGTGCGAAGTCTGAAATAGAAGAGAGTGGCGCGCCCAGCAGGACTCGAACCTGCAACCGTCCGCTTAGAAGGCGGATGCTCTATCCAGTTGAGCTATGGGCGCCCCAAGCCTTCACCCGATACAGCGGCAGACCCGAAGGCTGTTCAGTGGGTCCAGTTGCCGCGGCGGTTGAAGGCGAAATTGTCGGCATAGGCTTTCGGCACCGGCTTGCGCTCGCGCGGTTCCTGCACCGTGAAGGCGAAGCCGTGCTTGCGGGCGAAGGCGATCGCCTCGTCCTTGGTGTCGAAGGGAATGCGGACCTGGTTGGTGGTGTCGCCGGCCGACACCCAGCCCATCAGCGGCTCCGGTACGCGCCGGCTCTCGGCCCGGTATTCCAGCATCCAGTCCTTGGTCTTGGCCCGGCCCGACTGCATCGCCGTCTTCGCCGGCTTGAAGATCCGCACCATCATCGCCCGCCACCTTCTCCTGGACGCCGTTCAATCGGCCACCACTTCACCGGCCGTCACTATACCATCCGAGTTGGTCGGGGTGGACGGATTCGAACCGCCGACCCTCTGCTCCCAAAGCAGATGCGCTACCAGGCTGCGCTACACCCCGAGACCGGTCGGATACCGCGCAAAGCCTTATCCTCAAGGGCGTTGCGGAGCAAGTGATCTTGTCGCCGCAGCCGGCGCGTGGTCAGGTGCGCCGTCCCTCCCCCTTTGCCCCGCGAGGCCCCGATGTCGAAACGCTGGCTGGCCCTGGACGATCCGCTCTACGACTACATGCTGGAGACCGGCGGGCGCGAGCCGGAGGTCGCGGCGCGGCTACGGGCCGCCACCAAGGATCTGCCGTCGGCGGGCATGCAGATCTCGCCGGACCAGGGCAATTTCATGGCCCTGCTGGTCGAGCTGCTGGACGTGCGCCGGGCGGTCGAGGTCGGCACCTTCACCGGTTACTCCGCGCTGCGCGTAGCGCTGGCAATGCCGGATGACGGGCGGCTGACCTGCTGTGACGTCAGTGACGACTACACCCGCGTCGGCCGGCCGTTCTGGGAAGAGGCGGGAATCGCCCACAAGATCGACCTGCGCCTGGCGCCGGCGACCGAAACCCTGGCCGCCATGATCGAGGGCGGAGCAGCCGGTACGGTCGACCTAATGTTCATCGACGCCGACAAGGCGAACTACGACGCCTATTACGAGGCCGCCCTCACCCTGCTGCGCCCCGGCGGGGCGGTGCTGATCGACAACGTGCTGTGGTCGAGGGCGGTGATCGACCCGAGCGATACCAGCGAGGACACCGAGGCGATCCGCGCCCTGAACGCCAAGATCCACGACGACAAGCGGGTCAGCACGGCCATGTCGGCGATCGGCGACGGGCTGACGATCGCGATGAAGCGGCGATAAGCAGGACCTCTAGGGAATCGCCGGGCTGTCGATCCGGTCGCCGACGGCGAGGCCGAGCCGGTCGACGGTGCCGCCGATCACCTCCAGCACGTAGCGCACCCGCTTGCGCGAGACGATGGTCTCCTCGGAATACGGCACCGCGCGTTCGTGGATGCTGCTGACCGTGCCGTCCTGGCCAATGAACAGCATGTCGAGCGGCAGCGGCGTATTGCGCATCCACATGGCGATACGCTGGCGGCGCGGAAAGACGAACAGCATGCCGTGGTCGTCCGCCAGCGCTTCGCGGAACATCAGGCCGCGGCCGCGCGCCTCAGCATTGTCGGCGACCTCGACGGCGAATTCGTGGCTTCGGCCGTCGGCGGTGACGATGGTCAGCGGCACCCGGTCGACCGCATCGGCCGTGCCGGCCAGGAACAGCACCGGCAGCAGCGCCAGAAGGAGCAGAAACCTCTTCATGGCGCCAGCACCGCCCGGGCGATGGCGTGGATCTCCTCGCGCACCGGACCCGGGTTCGGCGTGTCGGCGAGCGTGGTGAACCAGTGCTCCGGCGGGTTGCGGCCCTTGCTGTGGTTCCAGGTCAGCGCCCGCAGCACGTCTTCCGACGCGCCCTCGAGCGCCACGTCCGGGTCGATGCCGTTCAGGGTGGCCCAGATCCCGGTCCAGGCCCGGGCCACCGACCACGGGTTATAGCCCCCGCCGCCCAGGACCAGCACCCGCGGCACGGCATGCATCGGCGCGTCGATCGCCGACCACAGCCCGCGGTACGAAAGCTCGAGCCGCGCCTGCGGGTCATCGGCCAACCCGTCAGCCCCGCTCTGGATCACCAGCGCGTCCGGGAAGAACCGCTCGATCAGCGGCAGCACCGCGCGCTCCACCAGCACCGCCAGTTCACTGTCGTTCAGGCCACGGGGTACGGGCAGGTTGCGGGCATTCCCGCCGGCGCGGTCACGCAGCACCCCGGTGCGCGGCCAGCGGTCGGCCTCGTGGATCGAGATGGTCAGCACCCGGTCGTCGTCGTGGAAGGCATCCTGCACCCCGTCGCCGTGATGGGCGTCCAGGTCGACATAGACCACGCGTTCCAGCCCGTGATCGAGCATCGCCAGGATCGCCAGCACCGGGTCGTTGAAGAAGCAGAACCCCCAGGCCATGGCACGGCGGCCGTGATGGGTGCCGCCGGCGAGCGAATGGATGATCTCGCGCTCGACCCCGGCCAGCAGGCTACCCGCCAGGATCGACGCGCCCGAGGACGAGGCCGGCCGGCTGAAAATCTCGGCGAAGACCGGGTTGCCGTTGCGGCCGATGTTGAATCGGTCGCGCACCGGCTCGTCGACATGGCGGGTGCGCTCAGCCTCTACCACGGCGGCGACGTAGTCGGGCTCGTGGAAGCGGGCGAGCTGGTCCGGGGTGGCACGGCGGCTCTCGACATAGCGGGCGTCGTCGAGCCAGCCGAGCGATCGCGCCAGGTCGACCACCGGCGTCACCCGCTGGATCGAGAGCGGATGGCGCTGGCCGTAGACCGAATGGCGGTAGATCTCGTTGGCGATCAGGATCGGGCGCGCCGGAAAGCTCGGCGGCGCCGGCACCAGCGACGGCCGGGTCCAGGACGGGTCGCGGCGCGCGGTCACCGCCGGCTCCACCGGCTGGCCGATCGGGATCGGGGCGTCGTCGAGTTCACTCAAAACCATGGCCGCAATCTGGCGGTGCGACGGTGGATTGCCAAGCCCAACGCTGTCGGCCAAAGTGTCGCCGCCACTTCGGGGGAGCCGCAACGCGCGGCTGAGAGGTCCGGATGTCCGGACGACCCCAGGAACCTGATCCGGTTAGGACCGGCGGAGGGAGTAAGGATGGCGCGTTCGCGCACCGGCGCTGTCAGCGTTTCATCGAATTCTCAGGAAGGCACCCGTCTCGGCGCGTTCCGGCCGCTGGTCGTCGCCGCCGGCCTGGTCGCCGTCTGGCAGGCCATCGTCTGGCTGACGGCGGTGCCGGTGTTCATCCTGCCGGGGCCGGCGGTGGTCGCCCAAGCCTGGGTCGAGAAGGCTCCGCTGATCCTGCACAACGCCGGCATCACGGCGGCGGAGATCCTGCTGGGCCTCGTGATCGGCACCGCGATCGGCCTCGGCACGGCGGTGCTGCTGGCGGAATGGCGGCATCTGCGGCCCTGGCTGCTGCCGGTGCTGGTGATCAGCCAGGCGATCCCGGTGTTCGCGCTGGCGCCGATCCTGGTGCTCTGGCTCGGCTACGGCATGGCCAGCAAGGTAGCGATGGCCGCGCTGATCATCTTCTTTCCGGTCACCGCCGCCCTTTATGACGGCCTGCGCCGGGTCGACCCGCTCTGGGTCGATGCCGCCCGCGCCATGGGAGCATCGGGCTTCCGGCTGTTCCGCCGGGTGCGCCTGCCGGCCGCCCTGCCCGCTTTCGCCTCGGGCCTGCGCGTCGCCACCGCCGTCGCCCCGATCGGCGCGGTGGTCGGCGAGTGGGTCGGCTCGTCCGCCGGGCTCGGCTACCTGATGCTGCACGCCAACGCCCGGCTGCAGACCGACCGGATGTTCGCGGCCCTGCTGACCCTCGCGGTCCTGGCCGTCGCCCTCTACACCGCCATCGACCTCATCCTGCGCCGGGCCGTCGCCTGGCAGCCGGGCGAGAGCCTGGCCTGACGCAACCCGACTTTCGATATCGAAATCCCCCGCCTGGAGACCTTCGCATGCGCCTGATTCTGCTGCTCGCCGCCGCCCTGCTGATCGCCAGCCCGGCCCGCGCCGCCGACAAGCTGACCGTCCTGCTCGACTGGTTCGTGAACCCCGACCACGGCCCGCTCTACGTCGCCGAGTCGATCGGTGCCTTCGAGGCCGAGGGCCTGGAGGTCGAGTTCATCGCCCCGGCCGACCCAAACGACCCGCCGAAGCTGGTGGCGGCCAAGAAGGCCGATATCGCGATCTCCTACCAGCCGCAGCTGCACCTGCAGGTCGCCGAGGGCCTGCCGCTGGTGCGTTTCGGCACCCTGGTGGCCACCCCGCTGAACACCCTGGTGGTGCTGGAGGACGGGCCGATCACGAAGATCGAAGACCTGAAGGGCCGCAAGGTCGGGTTCTCGGTCGGCGGGTTCGAGGACGCGCTCTTGGGTGCGATGCTGGCCCGCGCCGGCCTCAGCCTCGACGACATCGAGCTGATCAACGTGAACTTCTCGCTGTCGCCGTCGCTGATCTCCGGTCAGGTCGACGCGGTGATCGGCGCGTTCCGGAACTTCGAGCTCAACCAGATGGACATCGTCGAACGGCCCGGCCGAGCGTTCTACGTCGAGGAGCACGGCGTGCCGCCCTATGACGAGCTGATCTACGTCGCCCACCGCGACCGGCTCGACGACGACAAGCTGGTCCGTTTCCTGCGCGCCGTCGAGGCCGGCACCCAGTACCTGATCAACCACCCCGAGGACTCCTGGCTGCGCTTCCTCGAAGGCCAGAAGGACCTGGACGACGAGCTGAACCGCCGGGCGTGGCGGGACACCCTGCCCCGCTTCGCCCTGCGGCCCGCCGCTATGGATACCGGCCGCTACGAACGGTTCGCCGCGTTCATGAAGGAGTCCGGGCTGATCGACAGCACGCCGCCGGTCGCCGACTATGCCGCCGAGCTCCGTTGAGCCGCGGGGCGCTGATCGCAGGGCGCCGATCACACGACGCTGATCACACGGCGGCCCGCGGCGCCACCGTCTGCATGATCTCCGCGCCCCGCTCCCGCCGGGCGCGGTCGAGATCGTATCGGCCCTGCAGGTTAAGCCAGAACTCCGCGGTGGTACCGAAGAAACGGGAGAGACGCAGAGCCGTGTCGGCGGTAATGGCGCGCTCGCCGTGGAGGATCGCCGTGACCCGGTTCTTGGGCACGGCGATCGACTTGGCCAGCCGATAGGCCGTGACGTTCAGAGGCTCCAGGAACTCCTGGCGCAGGATCGCGCCCGGATGCTCAAGCGGGATTTCCGCGCCTGTCGTGATGTCGCTCAGATCCATCGCATCCGTCGCCCTCAGGGACACCATCGCCTCCGTCAGTGATAATCGACCAGTTCGACGTCATCGGCCCTGCCCTCCCACCAGGAGAAGCAGATCCGCCATTGGCCGCTGCCCCGAACGCTGAACCGTCCCACCCGGTCACCGCTCAGCTTCTCCAGGCGGTTTCCCGGCGGTGTCCGAAGATCAACTAGATCCACCGCCGCGTCGATCATCAGGAGCTTGCGACGGGCCCGACGCTGAAGGGCCGCGTCCATATTCTTGACGGCGCGGCCCTCGAAGATCGCTTTGGTCCTGCGGTCCCGGAACGTCCGGATCATGATGGTTATACGACTCGTAACTAAGTTACGTCCAGCGTAACCATCACTCTTTCTTCAATATGGAACCTCCAGACGCTGGTTTGGACCGCAGTCGGCGACCTGCTACGCCACTTCCTTCCGCTCCGCTGACGGCCGCGGGACCAGCCGGCTGGCCTCGATGTGGCGGGCATAGGCGGTGAGTGCCGTCCTGAACACCGGGCCCGGTTGCAACTCGCGGTCTTCCCAGCCGGTGACGGTCTGCACCTTGCCGGCATTGCCGGTCATGAAGATCTCATCCGCCGCGTCCAGGTCGGTCACCGTGACCGTGCGTTCGACCACCTCGATACCCGCGGCGCGCAACATGCCGGCGACCCGATTCTTGGTGATGCCGTTCAGGAAAGTGCCGTTCGGCGTCGGCGTGATGGCCACACCGTCCTTAACCAGCCACAGGTTGGCGTAGCTGAACTCGGCGACGTTGCCGTCGTGGTCGAGCACGACCGCCAGGTCGAAGCCCCGTCCCATGGCCTCGCGCCGGGCGCGCTGGGAGTTCGGATACAGACAGCAGGCCTTGCTGTCGGTCGGCGCCTGATCCGGCGAGGGCCGGCGGAACGGCGACAGAGTGGCCCGACCCGCATTCGGGTCCGGCATCGGCATGTCGAAGATCGCCAGGGTAAACACGGTCTCGCCGGTCTCCGGCAGGATGGTGCCGCCGCGGCACAGGGACATCGGCCGCACGTAGTAGTCGCGGTCGGCAGGCAGCCTGGCGATCCCCTGCTGACAGAGGTCCAGGACCTCCTCCGCATTCAGGGTCGGTGACAGGCCCAGGGCCTCGGCCGAGCTGACCAGCCGGGCGCAATGGCGGTCGAGATCGGGGGCACAGCCGCCGATCGCCCGGGCACCGTCAAACACGGAACTGCCGGACCACAGACCAAGATCCGTCGCCGCGGCCACCAGTGGCGGTTCGTTACGCCAGCCACCGTCATGAAAGTACACTCCTTTCATCACGCATCCTCCTAGGGTTCGAAAATTACTATGTCAGCATTACTGACGCATTTTAGATCAGTAATGCTGACATATTTTCGCAAAGGGTCTTGCAGGAATGCGGTGTCGCGGTGACAAACCTCAAGCACCGCCTCGTCGAAGTGCGCGAGACTTGAACCGATGCCCTGGTGGTTCGTTGCCTGGGTCGTCCGTTGCTTCCGCGCCCGACGCCCGGTACGGTCCTTCCACGGCAACCACTTGATTCTGAATGAGGCCCGCGCGATGGCGATCAAATCGATCCTCTGCCACATGGCGAATGATGACCGGCACCGCGAACGGCTGGAGAAGGCAATCGAACTGACAGTGCGCTTCAGTGGCCATCTCGACGTGCTGTACAACACCGCCCCGGTCTCGATGCCCGCCGGGGCCGCTGGCCGGGCCGCCTCGACGGTCTACATCGCTGAACAGCGCGAGATCGCCGCCGAGAAGGCCGAAGGGATCCGCCAGGAACTGGTCGACCGCTTCGCCCACGGCGATTGCAGCCATGAGTACCATCTGACTGAGGGCGACCACGTCGACATCCTGGCCGAGTACGCCCACCGCAGCGATCTGGTGGTGGTCTCGCAACTGCGCCAGTCGTCCGCGGCGGCCGCGCACGTCCCCCTGCACCACCCCGAAGAGGTCGCCCTGGAGGCCGACTGCGCGACCCTGATCCTGCCGCACGAGATGGACTATTGGGCGCCGGGCCGCAAACTGGGCACCCGGGTGGCGGTCGCCTGGAAGAACTGCAAAGAGGCGATCCGTGCGGTGCGTGAGGGTATGCACTTCCTACAGGACGCCGAAGAGGTCCACGTCTTCACCGAGCAGGAGGAGACCCGGATGGCCAAGGGCGTCGGCATCGGACGATACCTGTCCCTGCACGGCGTCCATGCCGAGGTTCACACCGACATGGACTCCGGCGGCAATGTCGGCGAGCAGGTCATGGCCCGGGCCGACAGCCACGACTGCGATCTGCTGATCATGGGCGCCTACAGCCGGCCGCGCTGGCGCGAGCGGCTGCTCGGCGGTGTGTCAGACTATGTCCTGAACCACCTGGACCGCCCGATCCTGGTCTCGCACTAGTGTCCCGATCGAGAAGTTCGTTCGTACGAACTTCTCGTGATCGGCACACTAACTTATTGATACTAGTGTGATTCAGCTTCCGGAGTTCAGTGTGTGAGATACACTGAACTCCGGAACCATCACACTAGAGTCTGATCCGATCAGATCGGTGAATCAGCCTCTAAGATATTGAAGTAGGCCAGCAGCCCGACCGGCCGGCGAGAAAGCCGGCCGGTTTTCGTTTCTGCGATCAGGCGAAGAACAGGAACGAGATCAGCAGGAAGATCGGCATCAGGATCAGCACCGACCAGATCATGTAGCCGAAGAAGCTCGGCATCGGAATGCCGCGTTCCTCGGCGATCGCCTTGACCATAAAGTTGGGCGCGTTGCCGATATAGGTGTTGGCGCCCATGAACACCGCCCCGGCCGAGATCGCCAGCAGGGTGTTCTCCAGCGGCCCCATCAGCACCTCGGCGTCGCCGCCGGCAGTGTTGAAGAACACCAGGTAAGTCGGCGCGTTGTCGAGGAACGACGACAGGATTCCGGTCAGCCAGAAATAGGCCATGTTCACCGGCTCGCCGGTTTCGGTCGACACCGCGGCCACCACCTGGGACAGCGCCCCGTCGGTGCCGGCCTTCAGGATGGCGATGGCCGGAATGATGGTCAGGAAGATCCCGGCGAACAGCTTGGCGACCTCCAGGATCGGGAACCAGGTGAACCCGTTGGCCAGCCGGCTCTCCAGGTTGGTGATCTTCCAGGAGACGTAGGCGATCGACAGCAAAAGCAGATCGCGGACGATGTTCTGCAGCTCCCAATGCACATGGTAGATCGTGAACTCGATTCCGGGCTTCCAGACGCCGGACAGCAGCACCGCGCCGACCACGCCGCCGAGCAGCAGGATGTTGACCTTGCCCTCAAGGCCGATCTTCTCGCCGTGGCCGTCACGGGCCGCCTTCACCGCCTCGTCCTCGCGGGCATAGAGGAACCGGTCGACCCCGTAATACAGCACCAGCAGGATGACCGAGACGATGATCATCGGCACCAGCATCTGGGTGGTCGGCCAGAAGAACGACACGCCCTTCAGGAAGCCGAGGAACAGCGGCGGATCGCCGAGCGGGGTCAGCGAGCCGCCGATGTTGGCGACCAGAAAGATGAAAAACACCACCGTGTGAACCTTGTACTTCCGGTTCTCGTTGGCGTTCAGGATCGGCCGGATCAGCAACATCGCCGCCCCGGTGGTGCCCATCCAGCTGGCGATCACGGTTCCGAGCAGCAGGATGGCGGTGTTCACCTCCGGCGACCCGCGCAAGGTGCCGGTCACCCGCACGCCGCCGGCGACGGTGAACAGCGACAGCAGCAGGATGATGAACGGAATGTACTCGAGCAGCCCGACATAGATAACCTCGAACAGAGCGAGATCAAATCCATAGAGAACCGCGAAGGGTGCGAGGAAGGCGAGCGCCCAGAATGCCGAAATCTTGCCGAAGTGGTGGTGCCAGAACTCGGGCAGGACCAGCGGGAACACCGCGATCGACAGCAGGATGCCGGCGAACGGTGCCACCCAGATCAGCCCCATCTGACTGCCGTCCAGGTGCGGCGCCCCCGGGCCAGCGGCGAAAGCCGGGCCGGACATGGCCAGCATGGCGAGAACGAGTGTCCCCAGCGCAAACGGCCGAACTTGCTGCAGAACCTGCAACAGAAAACCGGTGGTGCCCTGCGCCCCCCGCGCCAGGCCCCCTTGTCTCACCGACATCGGGTATCCCCTCTAATTCGCGTCCGCATCCCGTAATGCGGCGCGCGAGTATGCCCGAACCGATGCGGCCTAGAAAGCCCCTCGGCTTCGCGGGTGTGTGGGCGTCGCGATCACATTCCGGCACGTCCCGTCGGTGACAAATCGCCGGGGATCGTGATAGATCGCGACGGTCGCCATTGTATACGTTCACCTTGCCACCCCATCCGCCCACCAGGAGAGCCCCAGATGGACATGACCGGCCAGCAGACGATCCCCGCGCCCCGCGAGACGGTTTGGGACGCGCTGAACGATACCGATGTGCTGAAAGAGTGCATTCCGGGCTGCGAGGAAATCGAGAAGACGTCCGATACCGGATTCACCGCCAAGGTCGCGGCCAAGGTCGGCCCGGTCAAAGCCCGGTTCACCGGGGCGGTCGAACTGTCGGATCTCAACCCGTCGGTCAGCTACACGATCTCGGGCGAAGGCAAGGGCGGGGCCGCCGGCTTCGCCAAAGGTGGCGCCAAGGTCGAGCTCGAGGAGGTCGATGGCGGCACGCTCCTGAAATACGAGGTGAACGCCAGTGTCGGCGGCAAGCTCGCCCAGATCGGCGGCCGGCTGATCGACTCGACCGCCAAGAAGTACGCCAACGACTTCTTCGAGACCTTCACCCGCATCGCGTCCGAGCGCAGCGGTGGTGCGGCTCCCGCGGCGGCACCGGCCGAGGCGGCAGCAGCCCCGGCGGCGGCGCCGGCGGCCGCCCCCGAGCCGACGGATCCGCACAGCGAAGCCATGCGCCGCTTCGGCATCCCCAAGGAGAACGTGTACGACCGCCTGCACTGGGGTGCCGCGGTCAGCTGGGCCGGATTGATTGTTGTGGCGGTCCTGTTCGTCACCCTGGCAAACTCATAACGACAAACTGAAGGCGGCAAGTCGACGCCAGGAAATCGACGCCAGAAAATCGACGCTGGGCGACCGGCCACCAGAGCCGGCGCCGACAGGAGCAAGCTGATCCGGGGAGGACGCCCATGAAGACCCGTGCCGCCGTGGCTGTGGAAGCCGGAAAACCGCTGGAGATCGAAGAGGTCGACCTCGAAGGCCCGAAGGCGGGTGAGGTTCTGGTCGAGATCAAGGCGACCGGGATCTGCCACACCGACGCCTTCACCCTCTCCGGTGGCGACCCGGAAGGCATCTTCCCTTCGGTGCTCGGCCATGAGGGAGCCGGTGTGGTCGTCGAGACCGGTCCCGGCGTGTCCTCGCTCAAGGCGGGCGACCATGTGATCCCGCTCTACACCCCGGAATGCCGGGAGTGCGAGTACTGCCTGAACCCGAAGACCAACCTCTGCCAGAAGGTCCGGGTCACCCAGGGCCAGGGCCTGATGCCGGACGGCTCGTCCCGGTTCTCTCTGAACGGCAAGCCGCTGTTCCACTACATGGGTTGCTCGACGTTCTCGAACTACACGGTGCTGCCGGAAATCGCGCTGGCGAAGATCCGCTCCGACGCGCCGTTCGACAAGGTCTGCTACATCGGCTGCGGCGTGACCACCGGGATCGGCGCCGTGGTCAACACCGCCAAGGTCGAACCGGGGTCGAACGTGGTGGTGTTCGGTCTCGGCGGGATCGGACTGAACGTCATCCAGGGCGCGCGGATGGTCGGCGCCAACATGATCATCGGCGTCGACATCAACCCGGCCCGCAAGGCGCTCGGCGAAGCGTTCGGGATGACCCATTTCGTGAACCCGAAGGACCTCGACGGCGACATCGTCGCCCACCTGGTGGAGATGACCGGCGGCGGTGCCGACTACTCCTTCGAGTGCATCGGCAACGTCACCACCATGCGCCAGGCGCTGGAATGCGCCCACAAGGGCTGGGGCGAGAGCGTCATCATCGGGGTCGCGGGTGCGGGACAGGAGATCTCCACCCGCCCCTTCCAGCTGGTCACCGGCCGGGTCTGGCGCGGGACGGCCTTCGGTGGTGCGCGCGGGCGCACCGACGTGCCGCGGATCGTCGACTGGTACATGGACGGCAAGATCAACATCGACGACCTGATCACCCACACGATGCCACTCGAGCAGATCAACGATGCCTTCGATCTGATGCACGAAGGCAAGTCGATCCGCAGCGTCGTCGTCTACTGACCTGCTTCCGCCGAAAAACCTACGGCGCCGAAATCGGGCACCCTGGGCGTAACGTCCAGGGTGCTTTCTGCATTGGGCGCTGAGTTTCACCTCTCAGGAGATCACGCGTGGACCTGACTCTGCTTCTCGAAGGCTGTTGGCTGGCAACACCGGCGGAGAAGATGGCGCTCAGGCAGGCGTGGGACGACCACGTCGAAGCGGTGCTGGACGAGGCGCTGAACGCGACCTACGACGCCTGCAGCGTGCATGTGGGCCTGCGCAGTTTCCTGTGGAACCAGGACCGGTTCACCTGGGTCGCCAACCATAAGGACCGGTGGCGGGCGGTGTTCGCAAACGGCATCGACCAAACCCACTTCGACCGGGTCATGGAGTTCGCCAAGGGCGATCTCGAGGAAGGCCTGGACCCGGCCGTCTACGGCCTGTTTTTCGCCAAGCTGGCGGACATGATCAATGAACGTGTCCTGGTCGCCGGCGATTGCGCCGACTCCCAGCGTCAGGCGGTGTTCCTGGTCAATCGCCTGATGAGCGCCGAGGCAACGATCGCGACGACGGCCTACGACAAGGCGGTGCAGGCGAAGACGGCGACGACCATCGCCGCGCTGACCGACGACCTGCGCGTCGGGGTGGGCGAAACCATCAACGGCGTCGCCGCCGCGTCCGAGGAACTGTCGGCGACCATGCAGACGATCCAGTCGAACGTGTCGCGCAACCTCGACCAGACCAAGACCATCGCCGAGACGGTGACGGCCGCTGTCGGCCAGATTGAAGAGTTCCGCAAGGCGATCGACGACATCCAGGCGCTGCTCAAGGACATCAAGGGGATCGCCAGCCAGACCAACATGCTGGCCCTGAACGCCACGATCGAGGCCGCCAGGGCCGGCGAGGCCGGACGTGGTTTCGCGGTCGTCGCCCGCGAGGTCAAGGCGCTGGCCAACGATACGCGGAGTGCGGCCGACACCATCGGCACCAACACCGAACGGCTGGTGGATGCTCTGGGGTCCGTCCAGAGCGCGTTCGGCGACGTGAACGGCCAGGTCGACCAGATGCTCACCGACATGGACGAAACCGGTGCCGCGACCGAGGAGCAGCGGCTCGCCACCGACGAAATCGCCACCCGCATGAGCGAAGTGTCGGGACAGGTCGACACCGTCATCCACGGGATCCACGCCCAGCACACCGCCTGACCATCACCCGGCTAGGAATCTCCTGGCTCCTGGCTCACCATCAGAGTCGGTCTGTCCGCGCAGGAGCCACTGATGCGCGTCCGCGACATCGCCTTGATACCCAGCCTCACGCTTGCGTCGCTGGCGGTTCTTTCAATCTGGCCGGCTGAAGCTCAGACCGGGGACGCTGGCGACCCCGTGGTATCGACGCTTTATGAGGTGGCCCGTTCGCTCAGGCAGGACATGCGGGAGCCCGTCCGATTCCAGGACAGAATCGACTCCCTGCGCGCGGGTCACCGTGCCGGCACTCTGTCGACCGATGAGCAGTTCCAATGGGCCCTGATGCTGCGGCGGGGCCTCGGAATCCGGGCAGAGCCCCGCCTCGGCTGCGAGATCTTCCTGGATCTGGCGAAAGGCGGGCACGTCGCGGCTATGTACTCCTACGGGCATTGCTTCTATGGCGGCGTCCTGACAGAAAACGCCGCTGAAGAAGTGACCCGGTGGTACACCGCGGCGGCGAACCGGGGTTCCAGCACGGCGAAATGCGCGTTGGGCGAGCTCTATCTGAACGGTCAGATTGTCGACAAGGACCCAGCCAAGGGCCTCCAGCTGTGCCGGGAGGCGGCCGAAGCCGGGTCGTCCTATGCCCAGCTGACCGTCGGCGAGCGCCTGATCCGCGACAAGGACGATCCCCAGGCCCGCGAGCGAGGTTTCGCCTGGATCGAGGCGTCCGCGGCCCAGGGCAACCTCAGGGCGCAGACGATCATCGCCACGCGACTGTACTACGGTGACGGCGTCCCGAGGGATGTTGACCGGTCCCTCAGCCTGGCGCTGTCCGGCGCGAGCCGGAACTACAAGGGGTCCTATCCGGTGCTGTCGATGATCTACTTCTCGAAGTTCATCGAGGCGGGACCGGATCCGGTCGATGGCGCCTCGGCCCGCCGCGCCTTCTACTTCGCGAACAAGGTTCTGCAGGCCCCGCCCGTGGAGCCCGACCACTCCCGCGCAGTCCGCGTCCGGTCCGACATCCAGAAGGCGTTCCCGCGCGAGACCATCGATCGCTGGGAGACCCTGACCGCGCTCAAATCGAGCGAGTTCCTCAGTCTGTACTGAGCACCGCACCGTCGCCGCTTGACCTCGGGCGGGCGGGGATTGAGACTGCGTGCTGAGAGGGGCGACGGCGTCTCTATCGCCGCAATCAAGCCTCCGCTATCACGCCTAACACATGCTTCACGAGGGAGAAGGGCATGCCCACGGTATCCATGACGGTGAACGGCAAACAGGTCTCGGGCGAGGTCGAGAGCCGCACCCTGCTGGTTCAATTCCTGCGCGAAAACCTGCGCCTGACCGGCACCCATGTCGGCTGTGACACCAGCCAGTGCGGCGCCTGCGTCGTGCATGTAAACGGCGACAGCGCCAAGTCCTGTTCGATGCTGGCGATCCAGGCCGACGGTGCCGACGTGACCACCATCGAAGGCCTCGCCAATGGCGACACCCTGCACCCAATGCAGGAAGCCTTCCGGGAACATCACGGCCTGCAGTGCGGCTTCTGCACTCCGGGCATGGTCATGAGCGCGGTCGATCTGGTGAAGAAGAACCCCAAGGCCAGCGAGCATGAGATTCGCGAATGGCTTGAGGGCAACATCTGCCGCTGCACCGGCTACCACAACATCGTCAAAGCGATTCAGCACGCCCAGACCACGATGTGATCGGGTTCCAAGAGCGTCAAAGCCAGGGGAACCAGCCCCGATGGAACCGAGCAAACAGGGAGCGAAATCATGCCTGAGGGAGGCACCGGCATCGGCGCGGCCGTAAAGCGCGTTGAAGACAAGCGATTCCTGACCGGCCGCGGCAACTACACCGACGACATCGATCGGCCGAACCAGAGCTACGCCTACATCCTTCGGAGCCTGCACGCCCACGCCAAGATCAATGGGATCGACACCGGCGCGGCCCAGTCCGCCCCCGGCGTGCTGGCGGTGTTCACCGGCGCCGACATGGAGGTCGGCTCCCTGCCCTGCGGCTGGCAGGTGCATTCCAAGGACGGCTCGCCCATGCATGAGCCGGGGCACCCGCCCCTCGCCCAGGGCAAGGTCCGCTATGTCGGGGACCAGGTCGCGGTGGTGATCGCCGACACCTACGAGCAGGCCAAAGACGCCGCCGAGAAGATCTCGGTCGACTATGGGCCGCTGCCAGCGGTGGTCGACATGAATGGCGCGCTGTCCGGTGGCACCTTCGTCCACGACGAGATTGCCACCAACCTCTGCTACGACTGGGAGATCGGCGACGAAGCTCAGATCGATGAGGCATTCGCCGGTGCCGCCCATGTCACCGAGATCGACATCGTCAACAACCGCCTGATCCCGAACGCGATGGAACCGCGGGCGGCGGTCGGCGAGTACGATCGGGCCACAGACGAGTACACGCTGTTCACCACCAGCCAGAACCCGCACGTGATCCGGCTGCTGATGGGCGCTTTCGTGCTGTCGATCCCCGAGCACAAGCTGCGGGTCGTGGCACCGGATGTCGGCGGCGGTTTCGGATCCAAGATCTACCACTACGCCGAGGAAGCGATCGTAACCTGGGCCGCCCCGCGGGTCGGCCGGCCGATCAAGTGGACCGCCGAACGCTCCGAGAGCTTCATGTCGGACGCCCATGGCCGCGATCACATCACCCACGCCAAGATGGCGATGGACGCCGAGGGCAAGTTCCTGGCCCTGAAGGTCGAGACCAAGGCCAATATGGGCGCCTATCTGTCGACCTTCGCGCCGTGCGTGCCGACCTATCTGTACGCCACCCTGCTGGCCGGCGTGTACTCGACGCCGATGATCTACGCCAACGTCAAAGCGGTGTTCACGAACACCGTGCCGGTCGACGCCTATCGTGGTGCCGGACGCCCAGAAGCCACATATCTGCTGGAGCGGTTGGTCGCCAAATGCGCCCGCGAGATGGGGATGAGCCAGACCGATATCCGGCGCAGGAACTTCATCCCGGCGGATGCCTTCCCCTACCAGACGCCGGTCGCCCTGCAGTACGACAGCGGCGACTATCTGGCGACCCTAACGGCCGCCGAGAGCGCGCATGACGTGGCGGGCTTCGCCAGCCGCAAGGCGGCCTCCGAGGCCAAAGGCAAGCGTCGCGGTCTTGGCTACTCGACCTATCTGGAAGCCTGCGGCATTGCCCCGTCGGCGGTCGTCGGGTCCCTCGGCGCCCGCGCCGGTCTCTACGAATCCGCTGAAGTGCGGGTGCACCCGACCGGGTCGGTGACCGTATTCACCGGCGCCCACAGCCACGGCCAGGGCCATGAGACCACTTTCGCCCAGTTGGTGTCGGAGAAGCTCGGCCTTGGCATGGAGCAGATCGAGATCAGCCACGGCGACACCAACAAGGTGCAGTTCGGGATGGGAACCTACGGGTCCCGCTCGCTGGCCGTCGGTGGCGAGGCGATCGTGAAGGCGATGGACAAGGTGGTCGCCAAGGCCAAGAAGATCGCAGCCCACATCATGGAAGCCTCGGAAGCCGATATCGAGTTCGCGGACGGTCAGTTCACCGTCGCCGGGACCGACCGCTCCATGGCCTTCGGCGAAGTGGCGCTGGCAGCCTACGTCCCGCACAACTTCCCGCACGAAGAGCTCGAGCCGGGCCTGGACGAGAAGGCGTTCTACGACCCGCTCAACTTCACCTATCCGGGCGGTTGCCATATCTGCGAGGTCGAGGTCGATCCCGACACCGGCGTGGTGAGCGTGGAGAAGATGACGGCGGTCGACGATGTCGGACGGGTCATCAACCCGATGATCGTCGAAGGACAGATCCACGGCGGCCTGGCCCAGGGCATCGGCCAGGCCCTGCTTGAGGGCTGCGTCTATGACGACGAAGGCCAGTTGGTGACCGGCTCGTACATGGACTACACGATGCCGCGGGCCGACAACCTGCCGAGCTTCTCGGCCGGGACGGAGATCACGCTGTGCGCCCACAACTCGCTCGGTGTGAAGGGATGCGGTGAGGTCGGGGCGATCGGCTCGCCGCCGGCCGTGATCAACGCCGTGGTCGACGCACTCTGGGATCTCGGCGTGCACGACATGCCGATGCCGGCAACGCCGCAGACGGTGTGGCACGCCATCCAGGCGGCCCGCCCGGCGGCGGCGGCCGAATAGCAACAGGACGAGGGTCAAGGAGAGAGACCATGTACGATTTCGCCTATCACAAGCCGTCGTCCGTTGCGGACGCCGTGTCCGCCCGAAACGGGGCCGATGACGGCACCTTCGTCGCCGGTGGCATGACGCTGATCCCAACCCTGAAGCAGCGGTTGGCCCAGCCCTCCGATCTGGTCGATCTCGGCGGTATCGGGGACCTGCAGGGTATTTCGGTGTCGGGCGACACGGTCACGATCGGCGCGATGACGACCCACGCGGCGGTCGCCGGCTCGTCGGACGTCCAGGCGGCGATCCCGGCGCTGGCGGCGCTCGCCGGCGGCATCGGCGATCCGCAGGTCCGCAACCGGGGCACGATCGGCGGGTCGATCGCCAACAACGACCCGGCTGCGGATTATCCGGCCGCCTGCCTGGCGCTCGGTGCGACCATCAAGACCGACAGCCGTGAGATCAGCGCCGACGACTTCTTCACGGGCATGTTCGATACCGCGCTGAACGAGGGAGAGATGATCGTCTCGGTCTCGTTCCCGAAAGCGTCGAAGGCGGCCTATCAGAAGTTCGACAACCCGGCCTCGCGGTACGCCCTGGTCGGCGTGTTCGTCGCCCAGACCGCCGGCGGTGCCCGGGTTGCCGTTACCGGTGCCGGCCAGGACGGTGTGTTCCGCGTCGCCGACATGGAGTCCGCGCTCGGCGGCAGCTGGTCGTCGGATGCGGTCGCCGGGATCGCCGTCGATGCCGGTGGCCTGAACGCCGACATTCACGCCAGCGCCGAGTACCGGTCGCATCTGATCACCGTGATGGCAAAGCGGGCGGTTGCTGCCGCCGGATAGTCCGAACCGGCCATCGACAGTCGTTCAGGCCGGTCCCCTGGGGCCGGCCTGATTCGTTTCGATTGTTTGGGCGGGTCGCCAGATCACGGTTGCCGGATTCGCTGAAGCCGTTATGTTGCACTGCAACATAACCAGGATGAAACAGCCTGAGGGTTCCGGACCATGCGCATTTCAAAGATCCCCGTCGGCGACAATCCGCCCTATGACATCAACGTGGTCATCGAAGTGTCGCTGGGCGCCGATCCGGTGAAGTACGAGTTCGACGAGGCCAGCGGCGCCCTGTTCGTCGACCGCTTCCTTCACACCGCCATGACCTACCCGTGCAATTACGGGTTCGTGCCCCACACGCTGGCCGATGACGGCGATCCGGTCGATGTGCTGGTGGTCGGCCGCAACCCGATCCTGCCGAAATCCGTCATCAAGGTCCGGCCCGTCGGCGTGCTGATCATGGAAGACCAGGACGGCATGGACGAGAAGATCCTGACCGTCCCGGTGGACAAGCTGCACCCGTTCTATACCGACGTTGCATCCTGGCGGGACCTGCCGACCATCCTGATCGAGCAGATCAAGCACTTCTTCACCCACTACAAGGATCTCGAGGTCAACAAGTGGGTGCGCGTCGACCGCTGGGGCGAGGCGGAAGAAGCGCTGGAACTGATCCGGCGCGGCGTCGAAAACGGCAAGAACGTCGAAGCCGCCGAAGATTGATCTCCCTGCGCCCCGGACTGGCATCTGGGCGGCTTGCCGGTCATGGGCGGCTGGTCTAGAACCCCACGAAAGATCAACAAGAAGCTTGAGGGAGTTTCGCCCATGGCAGCGGAGAATGCCGCTGGTCCGCTTTCTGGCGTGACCGTCGTTGACCTGAGCCGGATCCTCGCCGGCCCCTACTGCACGCTGATGATGGCAGAACTCGGGGCTCGGGTGATCAAGGTCGAGACGCCCGGCAACGGTGACGACGCCCGCCACTACGGCCCGTTCGTGAACGGCAAATCCGCCTATTTCCAGTCGATCAACCGGGGCAAGGAGAGCATCGCACTCAACCTGAAGACCCCCGAAGACTGCGCCATTCTCGACCGGATGCTGGAAGATGCCGACGTCATCGTCGAGAATTTCCGCCCCGGCACCATGGAAAAGCTCGGCTATGGCTGGGACGTTCTCCACGCGAAATACCCGCGGCTGATCTACGCCTCGGCGTCGGGCTTCGGCCATTCCGGCCCGGACATGACCCGGCCGGCCTATGACATGGTGGTCCAGGGCATGGGCGGGATCATGAGCATCACCGGCCACGAAGGCTCGCCGCCGACCCGCATCGGCATGTCGATCGGCGATATCGGCTCCGGCCTGTACGCCGCCATCGGTGTGATGTCGGCGCTGTACCACCGGGCGATGAGCGGCGAGGCGACCAAGGTCGATATCGGCATGTTCGACTGCCAGCTGGCGCTGCTGGAGAACGCGGCGATCCGCTATTTCACCTCGGGCCAGGCACCAGGCCCGCTCGGCGCGCGCCACCCGTCGATCACCCCGTTCCAGGCTTTCAGGACCGGCGACGGCTACATCATCATCGCCGCCGGCAATGACGGGCTGTTCCACAAGATGGCCGACGGTCTCGGAAAGCCGGAGTGGAAAAGCGATCCGCGCTATACGACCAACGACCTGCGCGCGCAGAACGTCGAGACGCTGGTCAGCGAGATCGAAGCGGTGCTGACCGGCGAGACCACCCACCATTGGATGGCGGTGATGGACGGCGTCGGCGTGCCGGCCGGGCCGATCAACGATATCGGTCAGGCCGTCGACTACCCACAAGCCGCCGCGAGAAACATGGTCGTCACGGTCGACGATCCGGTGACCGGCCCGATGAAGGTTGTCGGCAACCCGATCAAGATTTCGGGGTTTGACGATCCGGGACACCGGCGCCCGGCCCCGAACCTCGACGAGCATCGAGAGATCATTCTGAAGGAGATCGAGCAATGAACCTGATGGTAAGCGATCTCGACTTCGGCCAAGAGCCGTCGCTCGAACCCAATACCGATCCCCATGCCCTGGCCAAGGCGCTGTCCGGCCGTCACCTGATCGGCGGCAAGCTTGTGCCCGCCGCCTCCGGCAAGACCTTCGAGGTGGTGTATCCGGCGACCGGCGAGATCATCGGGTTCGGTGCCGATGGCGACGCAGACGACGTCAACCGGGCTGTCGAGGATGCCGCCAAGGCCCAGAAGGCCTGGGGCAGGATGCGGGCTCGTGACCGGGGCAAACTGCTCTACAAGTGCGCCGAAGCCCTGGAAGAGCATGTCGAGGAGCTCGGCCGCCTGATCGCGCTTGAAACCGGCAAGGCCCTGCGGACCGAAAGCCGAGTCGAAGCCTCGATCCTGGCGGATGCGTTCCACTTCCACGCCGGACTCGGCTCCGAGCTGAAGGGTGAGACCGTTCCCCACCACCCCGACATGCTGACAATCACCGTCCGCGAGCCGATCGGCGTGGTCGGCGCGATCATCCCGTGGAACGTGCCGTTGCTGTTGATGGCCCTGAAGATCGCCCCGGCGATGCTGGCCGGCAACACGGTGGTTGTGAAGTCGGCCGAGGAAGCGCCGCTCACGGTGCTGCGCGTCTGCCAGATCATGAATGCGATCCTGCCGCCCGGCGTGTTCAACATGCTGTCCGGCTTCGGCCCGGAATGCGGGGCCCCGCTGGTCGCGCATCCCCAGGTCGGCAAGGTGACCTTCACCGGCTCCGTCGAGACCGGGAAGATCGTCTACAAGACCGCCGCCGACAAGCTGATCCCGGTGACCCTGGAACTCGGCGGCAAGTCGCCGATGATCATCATGGCGGACGCCGACATCGACAAGGCCCTGACCGGGGCCGTGGTCGGCATGCGGTTCACCCGCCAGGGCCAGTCCTGCACCGCGGCCAGCCGGATCTTCGTGCACGACAGTCTCTACGACACCTTCGTCGAGAAGCTGCGTGCGCAGGTCGACGCCATGGTGATGGGCGATCCGCTCGACGAAAAGACCGATATCGGCACCATCATCTCACCGCAGCAGTTCGAGAAGGTCACCGGCTACATCGACCACGGCAAGAGCGAGCCGGGTGCGAAGCCGATCGAGTGTTCCGCCATGCCCAGCGATCCGCGCTTCAAGGACGGACTGTTCGTGCGCCCCGTGCTGTTCACGGAGATGACCAACGACAGCAAGCTGAGCCGTGAGGAGATTTTTGGCCCGGTGACCTGTGTCATCCGCTGGACCGATCTCGACGAGGTCGTCAAGGCGGCCAACGACACCGAGTACGGGCTGGCCGCGACCTTGTGGACCAACGATCTGCACGCCGCCCTGACGGTGACGGAGCAGCTGGAAGCCGGGTTCGTCCAGGTCAACCAGAACCTGGTCGTCCAGCCCGGTCTCAGCTACGGCGGGGTGAAGAACTCGGGTCTCGGCAAGGAAGCGACGCTGGAGGCGATGCTCGAGCACTTCACCCACAAGAAGACCATGATCTTCAACAAGGCCTGATGCGTACACGGGGGGCGTAGTCACCCAGGCGGAGGTTACCGATGGCTTCTCGGCTGACCCCTCGTCTGGCGGTCGGCGCGGTCCTTGTCATTCTGGCGGTCAACTTCGTCGGGGCGATGGGGCTGCTGTGGATGCGGGGCTCGCTGCCGGAACTGGATGGCGACGTCACCGACCTGCAAGGCCTCGCCGCCCCGGTCAGTATCCTCAGGGACCCGGCCGGGACGGTTCACATCCGCGCCGAGACGCCAGAGGACGCGCTGTTCGCGCTCGGTTTTGCCCATGCCCAGGATCGCCTCTGGCAGATGGAGATGACCCGGAGAATCGGGGCCGGACGGGTGTCCGAACTGATCGGCGAGTCGGGCCTGCGGTTCGACAAAATGCTGCGCACCCTGGGGCTCTATCGCCTTGCCGAGACCAATGTCGAGCGACTGCGGCCGGACACGCGCGCCCAACTTGATGCCTATGTGGCCGGGGTGAACGCCTATCTCGAACACCGATCGGGCCCGCTGCCGACGGAGTTCGTCGTCGCCGGCATCGACCCCGAACCCTGGCGCCCGGCCGACAGCCTGGTCTGGGGTCGTCTCATGTCGCTGCAGCTGGCGGGCAACTGGTTCTCCGAGATCTTGCGGGCCCGCATGCTGAAGGCGGGCATTACCCTGGATCAGATCGACACCCTCTACGCCGCACTGCCAGGCGACGGCATAGCCCTGACCACGCCCAATCTGGCTGGCGTCGAGGCGATCGGCGCCGACCGGCTGGCGGACCTGCGGCGGACCATTCCGCCGGCGCTGGAACCGCGCCTGGCCTCCAACGCCTGGGCCCTGGCCGGCGCCCACACGCCGAGCGGAAAACCGGTTCTCGCCGGCGACCCGCATCTCGGCTTCCAGAGCCCGAACATGTGGTATCTGGCCCGGATCGAGGCGCCCGGCTTTCTGCGCGCCGGCGCCTTCGTGCCCGGTGTGCCCGCCCTGATCATCGGCCACAACGGGGCGGTCGCCTGGTCGTTCACGACGACCCATTCCGACACCCAGGATCTGTTCGTCGAGCGCCTGGATCCGGGCGACCCGACCCGCTACCTGACCCCCGGCGGCAACGCCGAGTTCCAGACCCGCACCGAGACCCTCCTGGTCGACGACGAGACCATCGAGCACGCGGTCCGGCGCACCCGTCACGGCCCGGTCGTCTCGGACGCGATGGAGAACGCCGCCGACGCCGCGGCCGAAGGCACCGTGCTCGCCCTCGCCTCTCCGGTGCTCGCCGAGGACGACGGCACCGCCCAGGCGATCTTCGACATGGGCGACGCGCAAACGGCCGACGCCTTCATCGAGGCCGTGAAGGGTTTCCACAGTCCGCAGCAGAACATCGTGCTCGCCGATGTGACCGGCCGGATCGCGACGATCTCCGCCGGCCGGGTTCCCCTGCGTGCCGGCGACCAGGGATTCGTCCCGATGCCGGGTTGGACCGAGGCGCATGACTGGATCGGATGGGCCCCGTTCGCCGCGTTGCCGCGCGCGATCGACCCGGCGGGCGGCGTGATCCTGAATGCCAATGAACGGGTCGTCGGCGCCGATCCGGAGCTGTTCATCAGCCGCGAGTTCGAGGCGCCGTTCCGGGCCCGGCGGATCGCCGAGCTGCTGCAGGCCGGCGATGGGTCCCCGCAAGCCCAGGCCACCCTCCAGGCCGACGACATGTCCCTATTCGCGCGCGCCGTCGTGCCGATCATGATCGATCTACTGCCGGGACCGGGCGCCGGGTTGGAAGCGGAGGCGATCTCCCGGATGGCAGCCTGGGACGGCCGGATGGCCCCGGACAGAGCGGAACCACTTATCTTCGCGGCCTGGATCGAGGCCCTCCACGACCGCCTCATCGACGACGAGCTGGGGGCGCTGGCCAAGGACTATCGCCGGGTCCGGGCGGGCACCGTCATTCGGGTGCTGACCGGTGAGAGCGCGTGGTGCGACGATGTCGGGACAGGTGCAACCGAGACCTGTTCGGATGCGGTGCACGGTGCGCTGTCGGACGCGCTCACCAAGGGCGTGAGGCTACTGGGCAACGACCTCGATGCCTGGCGGTGGGGCGAGGTCCATCAGGCCACGTTCACGCATCGGATCTGGGGACGCATCCCGGTTCTGAAGTCGATCCTGACCATGCGCACGCCGACCGCGGGCGGCGACTACACCGTCGCCCGAGGCAGCTATCGGCCAGGGGAGGACGGATTCCCACATATGCACGGCGCCGGGATGCGGGTCGTCTATGACCTGGCGAACCTCGATCAGTCCCGGTTCACGGCCGCGCTCGGACCTTCGGGCAACCTGTTTTCGCCCTATGCCCACAGCTGGCATGACCGGTGGGCGGCCAATGAAGGCATCACCCTGCCGCCCTATCCGACCGTCAGCCACACGCTGATGCTGCGGCCCTGAACATCGGCTTGCCGGCACGGTCCTCAGAACCGGATCTTCGCACCCAGCATGAATTTCTGATCGATCTGAGGGTCGCGCTCGGTTCCACCGACTTCCGTCGCCCCCCGATAGAAGGCGCGATACTCGGCGCTGAGGCCGAGGCTGCCGGTTATGGCGAAGTCGGCGCCGAGACCAAGATGCATTGCCGGGGCCATTTCACCGCCGTCGGAGAGCGCCGAAACGTTCCGTCCCGACGGTGCATCGGCGTCGTAGTAGCTGAGGCCGACGCCGGCCATGAACCGCGGTGTGACGATGGTTCCGGTCTGCCAGTCATAGGCACCGGAAACCAGAAACGTGAAGCGGTCCTGATCATCCGGCCCAGCACCAGGAGCCTGGGACCCGAACCCCAAGGGGTGGCTGGTCGTGGCGTTGGTCAGTGTCAGTCCGAGCGAGACCTGCTCGACATCGTCGCCCGGTGCCATACGATCGGCGTATCCGCCTGAGACATCAGCAACGGCAGCACCGCGATGATCGATATCTCCGACCACGTACCATGCAGGTTGCTTGTCGCCGGAGTCCAGAGCGGCGGCAGCCAGCGGCGCCGCCGAGAAGGCCACGAACACCGCCAGAGCGGCCATCGCGACCCCAAAACCGTCATGACGCTTTTCTACCGTCATTCCAGAGACCTCCGACGTCGGAGATCCGCCGCTTCGGTGGCGGATTCCGAGTTGACCCCGTCCGCTCCCCCTACTGCCAGTCTTCGACTCATAATCTCGGCCGGGGTGCGAGTCCAATGATTCTAACGAACCAGATGTAGATTCCATTAAGGAGCGAAGCGAGATATGGGAATTCGGCTTTCAATCTTGAAGTTCCTGCTTGCCACCTCAACCCTTGATTGGCGCCCGACATGCCCCTGCCCGTAACCCTCGACATGGTGCGCGATGCGGCGGTCCGACTCGCCGGTTCGGTCCTGCGCACCCCGCTCATCGACGCCCCGCAACTCGGCGACCGGCTCGGCTGCAGCCTGGCGTTGAAACTCGAGAATCTGCAGTACACCAGTTCGTTCAAGGCACGCGGCGCCTACGTAAAGCTGGCCGGCCTCGATGCCGAAGAACGCCAACGGGGCGTGGTCGCCATGTCGGCCGGCAACCATGCGCAGGGTGTCGCCTTCCACGCCGCCCGGCTCGGCATTCCGGCGACCATCGTCATGCCGTCGACGACCCCGTTCTCCAAGGTCGAGCGCACCAAGGCGCACGGTGCGACCATCGTTCTGGAGGGCCGCACTCTGGCCGACTGCCGGGAACGGACGGAGCACCTGATCGACCGCAATGGACTGGTGATGGTTCACCCGTATGACGACGTGGACATCGTCAGAGGCCAAGGAACCGTCGGGCTCGAGATCGACGCGGATGCCGGCCCCCTAGACACCGTCGTGGTGCCCATCGGCGGCGGCGGCTTGATGGCGGGGATCGCGGTGGCCCTGCGGGCATTGCGTCCGGACCTGCGGCTGATCGGCGTTCAGGTGGACAGTTTCTCAGCGATGTACGACGCGATCCGAGGTCTGCCCCAGCGCGCCGGCGGATCCACGCTGGCAGAGGGAATCGCCGTCAAGACGCCGGGTGTCCTGACCCGGGAGATCATTGCCGACCTGGTCGATGACATCATCCTGGTGCCCGAGCGGGCCATCGAAAGAGCCGTTCAGATGTTGGTCGAGCAACAGCGCCTGGTCGCCGAGGGCGCGGGTGCCGCCGGGATCGCCGCCATCCTCCATCATCCGGAGCAGTTCTCCGGCCAGCGGGTCGCCAGCGTGATCTGCGGCGGCAACATCGACTCCCGGATTCTGTCGTCGGTCCTGCTGCGCGGCCTGTCCCGCGACGGCCGTCTGGTGAAGCTGCGGATCGAGATCTCGGACGAACCGGGTGTGCTCGCCGACGTTGCCCAGACGATCGGCGAGACCGGCGGCAACATCGTCGAGGTCCTGCACCACCGGCTGTTCCAGGACGTCCCAGTCAAGAACGCCGACCTCGACGTCATCATCGAGACCCGGAACGCCTCCCACGTCGACGAGATTCTCGCGCGGTTCTCGGATATGGGGCTCAGGACCCGACTGCTCGGGAGCCTTACCGAAAGCAAGGGGCGGATTGAGCCTGCGCACCTGACCGCAGGCGATCAGGCTGGAACGGTCTCGCGCAAGTGCCGGTATTCACCGCGCCAGTAAACCAGAGGATCGCGATCAGCGAGCACGCCGGTCCGCAACACCCGGCCGACCATTATGACGTGATCGCCCCCGTCATGGCGCGCCTCGACGGCGCAGTCGAGGGCTGCCAGTGCGTCGCTGTGGATCGGAGCGCCAGTGACCCAACGCTCGATTCGATCGGCGGCGAAACGTTCCTGCTCGGGATCGGCGAACCGGGACGAGACCGCTTCCTGACCGGCGCCCAGGATGTTCACGGCAAACCCGTCGGCGGCGTCGAACACCGGCAAGCTGCCGGCATCGCGGTCCAGGCAGAACAGGATCAGCGGCGGGTCGAGCGAGACCGAGGTAAAGCTGTTCACCGTCAGCCCCACAGGCGTGCCGTCCGGCGCGATCGCCGTCACCACCGTTATCCCGGTCGCATACCGGCCCAACACGGCCCGGAAGTCACCGGCTGAGACACTGACGGACTGGGACATTGCGACCTCTCGCTTCGACGGCGAACGGTAGATAGCGCGCCTCCCCCTCGGTTTCAAACCGGGCCGGACCGAAGGGCTCGCGATTTCAGCCGTTTTTGAGTATGTTAACCAAAGGGATTCGCGGTGAATTCTTCGGCACTAACGGAAAATTCACCAAATCCAGGGGATGATCTGGTTGGGGTGAAGATCAGCGCCGGATGCTGCCGATCGGTCACGCGACACGGAGCCGTGGATGTTTATTATTATCGGGTGGATCTTCGTCACGCTCTGCGTGCTCGGCGGGTACATGGCGATGGGCGGCAAACTCATCGTCCTCTGGCAGCCGTTCGAACTCGTCATCATCGGTGGCGCCGGGGTCGGGGCGTTCATCGTCGCCAACCCGAAATACGTGCTTGGCAAATCCGGCTACGCGTTCAAGGCGGCGCTGAAAGGGCCAAAATACAACAAAGACGACTACCTTGAGCTGCTCTCCCTGCTCTATGCGATCTTCAAGCTGGCGAAGACCAAAGGGATGCTCGCCATTGAATCGCACATAGAAAGACCGGAAGAGAGTTCGCTATTCCAGGCCTTTCCAAAGTTCGCGGCCGCCCATCACGCCATGGAGTTCCTGTGCGACTACCTGCGGATGATGACGCTCGGCACCGACAATCCGCACGAACTGGCTGATCTGCTCGACGAGGAACTGGAGACTCACCACGCCGAGGACCACGCCATTCAGTCGGCGTTTCAGACCATGGGCGACGGCTTCCCGGCGCTCGGGATCGTGGCGGCGGTGCTCGGGGTGATCAAGACCATGGGCTCGATCACCGAGCCCCCGGAAGTGCTTGGCAAGCTGATCGGCGGCGCCCTGGTCGGGACGTTCCTCGGGATTCTTCTGTCCTACGGCTATGTCAGCCCGCTGGCCGCCAATATGACCGCCACCTTCGCGGCGGACTCCAAGTACCTCGGCTGCATCCGGGCCGGCCTCCTGGCCCACGTCTCCGGGTATGCCCCGGCGGTCTCCGTCGAGTTTGCCCGCAAGACCCTCCTGGCCAAGGACCGCCCGTCGTTCTTCGAAGTCGAAGAAGCGGTTGCAGCGCTGCCGCCGGTCTGATGACTGAGTCTGTTGGCGCGACAGGAGATCGGCTTAGTCTTGACGGACGCTGAACCGGCACCGACCTTGCATAAGCAGTAGGTGCGGGCAACGACAGGAGAGTACAGAGGGTGGACAATCACGCCTCAGTCGTCATCAAGAAAGTCAAGAAAGGCGGTCATGGCGGACACCATGGCGGCGCCTGGAAGGTGGCGTATGCCGACTTCGTGACGGCGATGATGGCGTTCTTCCTGCTGCTCTGGTTGCTGAACGCGACCACCGAAGAGCAGAAAATGGGAATCTCCAACTACTTCGACCCCACGGCGATCAGCCGTTCGACGCGATCCGGCTCAGGCGGCGTCCTCGGTGGCACGTCGATCACCGTGCCGGGTGCCCTGAAGTCGGCAAGCTCGCCGCCAATGATCTCCACCCCTCAGGTGGCGCGCCCCCAGGCTGAGCGGACCGAATCCCTGGATCCGGATTCCGACGATCCCGAGAACATCGAATCCCGTCTCGGTTCCCGCGAAGACGAGGAAGGCATCGCCAACCAGGAGATCGTCGAACAGTTGCTCCGCGAACGCGAACAGCAGCAGTTTGAAGACGCCGAAGCGGCCCTGCGCGAAGCGATCGAACAGACCCCCGAACTGTCGGAATCCGGCGAGGCCCTGCAGATCGATGCGGTCCCGGAAGGCCTGCGCATCCAGCTGATCGACCAGGAGCGGATTGCTCTGTTCCCGAACGGCAGCGCCGCCATGTACGACCAGACCCGACAGCTGCTCCAGAAGGTCGCGGAGGTCATCAACAAACTGCCGAACAAGATCGAGATTTCCGGACATACCGACAGCACCCAATTTGCTGCCGGCGCGACCTATACCAACTGGGAGCTGTCCTCGGACCGGGCCAATGCCTCGCGGCGGGTGCTCGCCGATAACGGCATCAACCCGGAGCGTATCGTCAAGGTCGCCGGCCGGGCGGACCGGGAGCCGTTGATTGAAGACAACCCGGCGGACCCGACCAACCGCCGCATCAGCATCATTCTGAAGCACCTGACGACCGGCGAGGCCGACGACTTGAATCTGCTGGAGCAAGAGGCCGCCCGTCGAGCCAACCAGGATGCAGGCGCGCCGGGCGGGGCACTGCCGGCGGGTTCCGGCGCCGATTCCGGAGCACCGATCCTGGACAATGCCGGCTCGCCGCCGGCCCCAAGCGCGGGAGGCTAGCCGACACCGCCGCCATGCATGATGCGACCTTTGCTCCGCCGCTGACCTTCTTCCACACGCTCCCGATGCCCTGCCCCTACCTGTCCGACCGGCAGGAACGACGGCTGGTCTGCGATCTGTCGACCAGACGGGGGCGCCATGCTCACGATACGCTGGCCCGCGCCGGCTTTCGTCGCACCCAGAACCTGGCCTATCGGCCGGCGTGCACCAGTTGCTCGGCCTGCGTTCCCGTGCGCATCCGGGCTCGCGACTTCAAGTGGAGCAAGAGCCACCGCCGCGTGATGCGGGCCAACGCCGACCTGGTGGGTGAAGTCGTCCCGAATGAGGCGACCCGCGAGCAGTTCGACCTGTTCGGACGCTACCAGTCAGGCCGCCATGGCGACGGCGAGATGGCACTGATGGACTATGCAGACTACGCCGCCATGGTCGAACGCTCGCCGATCGAGTCCACGTTGGTTGAATACCGCGACGTGCGCCAGGCGCTGTGGGCGACGGTCCTGGTCGACCATCAGGATTACGGGTTGTCCGCCGTCTATAGCTTCTTCGAACCCGGGGCGCCCCGGCGGGCCCTTGGCCGGTTCATGGTACTCGATCTGGTGCAGCGCGCCGTCGGTCTCGACCTGCCCTATGTCTACCTGGGCTACTGGATCGATGGCTGCCGAAAGATGTCCTACAAGACCCAGTACAACCCGGTCGAAATGCTCGGGTCAGACGGTTGGACAACCTTCGAGGCCGGCGACGGCAAGCCCTGAGACCGGCCAACCACCCCCGAGAAACGATCAGGTAAAGCGCGGCGGTCTTGGAAACCCGGTGGGCGGCGCCTTACCGGCACCCGCCCGTTTCGCGCGCCAGGGCGTGGGATCGGTCTCGGTGCGCCGCCGCCCGCCCTGCAGGACCCAACTCAACCCCTCCTCAGCACGGAATACAGCCACATCCGCCAACTGTCCGCCGGCCTTGTACTTCTGGAGGATGACGCCCTTACCCCGGCTCATCTCCGGCAGGTCGGCCAAATCGAAGAGCAGAAGCTTGCGGTTGCTTCCGACCACCGCGACCGTGTCCCCTGTCGCCGGGACGCAGCAGCTGGCCCGCACGCCGGCGTTCAGCACCAGGACCTGTTTGCCGGCTCTGGTCTGCGCCGCCACCTCGTCGCTCGGAACGACGAAGCCACGCCCTTCGCTTGAGGCCACCAGTAGCTTTTCGCCCTGACGAAGCGGTCGGATCGCCACGATGTCCTCGTCGTTGGCGAGGTCAATCATGAGCCGGATCGGCTCGCCGTGGCCGCGGCCCGATGGCAACTTGTCGCCGCCGATCGTGTAGAACCGCCCGTCGGTCGCGAATACCAGAATCCGGTCCGTGGTTTCGGCATGGACCCGGAACCGTTCACCGTCGCCTTCCTTGTACTTGACCTCCTGATCCGCGCCGATATGGCCGCGCAGGGCCCGGATCCATCCCTTGGCGGAACAGATCACCGAAATCGGCTCGCGCTCCACCAGCGCTTCGGTCGGCACCAGAACCGGGCTCGGAGGGGCGCCAATCTCCGTGCGACGCCGACCGATCTCCGTCGACTTGCCGAACTCGCGACGGATTTCGCCGATCTCGTGGCCCACCACCTTCCAGCGCCTGCCCTCGTCATCCAGCAGCGCCATCAGGTCATCGCGTTCCGCCGACAGGTTCTCGTGCTCTGCACGCAACTCGATTTCCTCGAGCTTGCGCAGCGAGCGCAGCCGCATGTTGAGAATGGCCTCGGCCTGGACGTCGGTGAGCTCAAAGGCGCGGATCAACGCGGCCTTCGGTTCATCCTCCTCGCGGATGATGCGGATCACCTCGTCCAGGTTCAGGAACGCGATGAGATAACCGCCCAGCACCTCCAGGCGGTGTGCGATCTTCTCGAGGCGATGCCGGGTGCGACGGACCAGAACCTCGTGCCGGTGGTCCAGAAACGCCCGCAGCGCCTCCCGCAGCCCCATGACGCGCGGCACGTTGTCCTTGTCCAGGACGTTCAGGTTCAGCGAGATCCGCGACTCCAGATCGGTCTGGCGGAACAGGCTCTCCATCAGCACGTCCGGATCGACGTAGCGGGTCTTCGGCTCGAGCACCAGGCGGATGTCGGCGGCGGATTCGTCCCTGATATCGCCCAGCATCGCCAGCTTGCGGTTCTGCACCAGTTCGGCCATGCGCTCGACCAGGCGCGACTTCTGGACCTGGTAGGGGATCTCGGTGACGACGATCTGCCAGGTTCCGTTCTTGAGCCGCTCAACCTCCCATCTGGCGCGGACCCGGAAGGCCCCACGGCCGGTGCGATAGGCCTCCTGGACCGCCTCGCGGGATTCCACGAGCACACCACCGGTCGGGAAATCAGGCCCCGGAACCAGCTCGACCAAAGTGTCGCCCCGGGCCTCGGGGTGTTTGATCAGGTGCTGGAGGGCCGCGCAGAGCTCATCGACATTGTGCGGCGGAATCGACGTCGCCATGCCGACCGCGATGCCCTGGGCCCCGTTGGCAAGCAGGTTTGGAAAGGCGGCCGGCAGAACGACCGGCTCCTCCCCTTCACCGTCATAGGTCGCGCGGAAGTCCACGGCATCCTGGTCGATTCCATCGAGCAGGCGCTGCGCGACCTCGGTCAGGCGGGCCTCGGTATAGCGCATGGCCGCGGCGTTATCGCCGTCGACATTGCCGAAATTCCCCTGACCGTCGACCAGCGGATACCGGACCGCGAAATCCTGGGCGAGCCGGACCATCGCATCGTAGATCGCGGCATCGCCGTGGGGATGGAACTTACCCATGACATCGCCGACCACCCGGGCGGACTTCTTGAAGGCACTGTCCGGGTCCAGCCGCAACTGCCGCATCGCGTAGAGCAGGCGCCGATGGACCGGCTTCAGCCCGTCGCGCACATCCGGCAGAGAGCGGGACATGATCGTCGACAGGGCGTAGGCCAGATAGCGCTCGCTCAGCGCATCGGCCAGCCAGGTGTCCCGGACATCCCCAGGGCCGTCAGGCGGCAGATCGGTCGATGTTGTGCTCATTGGCTCGAACCTCCACCAGATACTGTAGCCTTCTGGGCGAAGCGTTCAACGAAGCGGGTGCGCGCCGGCGGCGGCTGGCGCCCGTGAGTAGCAAACACATGGCGCTCCAGGAAAAACCCGGTCAGGGCCAGTCCGGCGAACAGGTCGTCGTCGTCGCCGCCGGCCCGTACCCCGGCTTCGCCGACCAGGAATCGGGGCAACTGCAAGAGTTTGTCCCGATAGGGCTCGCCCGCCGCCAGGGACACCGCCCGGCCCGAACGCGGGCTCACATAGGCCAGATCATCATTGGCGCCGGTCGCGGCACAGGCGCTGAGGTCGAGGCCGTAGCCGAGTTCGCCGAGCAACCCTACCTCCCAACGCGCATAGCCCGCCACCCAGGCGTCCCCGAGTTCGGGGTCGGTCATCGCATCGATCAGAGCCAGCATCGCCTCGAACAGCGCCGGATGGGGTTCGCGTTCCGGCAGCGATGCGTCCGCCACCGCGCACACCGCCGCCAATCCAGCCAACCGAAGCGGATCGTCCAGCAACGCCGCCGCGTAGCCCTGCGACAGCTCGCAGCTATAGGTGCCAAGATGCTCGCTCAGCCGGGCGCGCCATGTCGCACTGACGCGATTTCCCGGCTGGAACAGTCCCCGGTTTGCCGCTGAGAACGCGCCGCGCACCAGGCTGGCATGGCGTCCGTGGGCGTGGGTCAAAAGGCTGACGACGGCCGACCCCTCTCCGTGGGGGCGGGCGGAGAGCACCACCCCGTCATCGCCCCACTCGATCATGCCGGCACTCGATCAGACCTCGGGCGCGGGACCAGCGCGCCGGGCCACCGCGTGCCTTGCGGCCAATCGGTTCAGACGTCCCATTCCAGGCCCCATTCGGTCAGGCGCTGGCGGTCCTCCTGCCAGTTCTCGCGAACCTTCACGAACAGGAACAGATGGACTCGGCGTTCCAGCATCTCCTCGAGCTCAAGTCGGGTGCGGCTGCCGATCTCGCGGATCTTCCGCCCGGCCTTGCCGAGCGCGATCTTACGCTGGCTCTCGCGTTCGACATACAGAACCTGGTCGATCCTGACCGACCCGTCTTCGCGTTCGGTCCATTGCTCGGTCTCGACTGTCGCCGAGTACGGCAGTTCATCGTGCAGCTGCAGGAAGACCTTCTCGCGGGTGACCTCCGCCGCCATCAGGCGCATCGGCAGATCGCTCAGCTCGTCTTCCGGATAAAGCCAGGGGCCGGACGGCATTCTGTCCGCGAGGAACTGCAGCAGATCGCTGCAACCGTCACCGGACAGTGCAGAGATCATGAACACCTGCTCGAAGGGGAATGCGTCCCCGAACTGGGCGGCGATCGGCAGGAGCCGGTCCCGGCGCATGCCGTCGACCTTGTTCAACGCCAGGACCGCTTTCAGATTCTGTTCGCGCAGGCCTTCGATGATGCGCGCGGTATCCTCGTCCAGGCCGACCTGGGCATCCGCCACCAGGACAATGACATCGGCGTCCCCGGCGCCGCTCCACGCGGCGTGGACCATGGCCCGGTCCAGGCGGCGCTTGGGCTGAAAGATGCCCGGCGTGTCGACCAGAACGATCTGCGCGCTGTCCGACAGGGCGATGCCGCGGATGCGGGTGCGCGTGGTCTGGACCTTATGGGTGACAATCGAGACCTTGGCGCCGACCAGCTGATTGACCAGCGTGGACTTGCCGGCATTGGGGGCGCCGACCAGCGCGACGAACCCGCACTGTGTGCTCGGACCGGCCGCCGTCACGACCGCACCGCGTCCAGCAGCAGCCGCGCCGCCGCCTGTTCCGCCAAACGCTTGGAGCGTCCGACCGACGTCATCGGCTCATGGCCTTCGACGGCGACCTCGACCAGGAACTCCGGTGCGTGGGCCGGCCCGGTCTTACGCAGTGTCCGGTACTGCGGCAGGGGCAGACCTCGACCCTGGGCCCACTCCTGCAGGGCGGTCTTGGCGTCCTGCGGCGGGCGTAGGTCCATCTCGAGCAGCGGGTTCCACTGCTGCAGGATGAACGCCCGCACCGCTTCGATGCCGCCATCGAGATAGAGGGCGCCGATGACCGCCTCCATAGCGTCCGACAGGATGGTGTCGCTGTTTCGGGAGCCGGCATCCGCTTCCCCCCGCGACAGGATGAGGAAGCGCCCGAGGTCGATGGCACGCGCGACCTCAGCCAACGCCTCGCGACGCACCAGGTTGACATGCCGCTTGGCGATGGCGCCTTCGCGTTCATGGGGGAACCGGTCGAGAAGCTGCTCGGCGATGATCAGCGCAAGGACCCGGTCGCCCAGGAACTCCAGCCGTTCGTAGGCATTCCAGGCGCGGGGTTCGGCACTGGCATGGGTCAGCGCCCGCCGCAGCAGCTCCGGATGATTGAACGGGTGGCCGAGAACGGCGAGCAGGTCTGCCAGATCAGAGAGATCATCCTTCATTCGATCCCGTCCAGCAGGCGGCTGAAGCGGATGGCAAACGGCCATTTCCAGATTTCCCACACCGCCGCACTTCCATCGGTGGAGAAGAACAGGATTTCGGCTCGGCCGACCAGATTCTCGGCGGGAATCGGCCCGACCTCCGGGAACCGGCTGTCGCGGGAGTTGTCGCGGTTGTCGCCCATCGCGAAATAGTGCCCCGGCGGCACCCGATATATCGGGGTGTTGTCGGCACTGAAGGTATCGCTCATTTCGATGATGCGGTGCTGCCGGCCGTTCGGCAGGGTCTCAACGTACTGGGTCACCGGAGCCGTCCTGCCGACCGCAACATCGACCATAAAGTCCTGAACCTTGCGGCGATTGACCGGCTTTTCGTTAATGTGCAGGACGCCGCCCTTGACCTGAATCGTGTCGCCCGGAAGGCCAACGATGCGCTTGATGTAGTCCGTGCTGTCGTCACTCGGCAGCTTGAAGACGACGACATCACCGCGCTCGGGCTCGTCGAACAGCACACGGCCCGGAATCAGCGGCAAGGACAGAGGCAGCGAGTGGCGGCTGTAGCCATAGGACAGCTTACTGACAAACAGGTAGTCGCCGACCAGCAGCGTGGGGATCATCGACCCCGACGGAATGTTGAACGGCTCATAGGCAAAGGTACGAATGCCGAGCGCGATCGCGGCCGCAATGATTACGGTGCGGACCAGCTCTCCGAACCCGCCCGACTTCTTGTTGGCCATCAGTCGATCCATTCCGTTGAACCTCCCGCAGAAACCGCCGGCAGGGACCCCGGCGCGCGGAACGCTTCGATATGCCGTATCTGCCGCGCCGGGGCAAGCCGCGCGCTCACCTCCGACCGGACTTGCCGGACGGCCAGCAGGAGCCGGGTCGCCTCACCGTCAGGAATCCGTTGGTCGCATCGCTTCCTGGGCCGCGGGTGCCGCCGAAAGCACAACGAAGGCCTGGGCAAACGGTGGTTCGTCGGTCAGAGAGAGGTCGACCCGGGCCACCATGCCGTCGGGTGTCAGTTCCGCCAGACGCCCGGCCGCCCGGCCCGAGAGCTGGAAGGTCGGCTTACCGGACCGCGCGTTCTGAACCACCAGGTCGAGCCAGCGAATGCCCTCACGCCCCCCTTCCCCCAGGGCCTTCCAGACCGCCTCCTTGGCAGCGAAGCGTTTCGCGTAGACCAGCGCCGGGTCCGCCGCCCCCTCGGCACGGGCGATCTCGTGATCCGAGAAGCACCGGTGGCGAAACCGGTCGCCGAACCGCTCTAGGGTCTTCGAGATCCGACGGGTGTCCACGAGGTCGGTACCGATACCGAGGATCATCGTGCCCTAGCCCCGCGCCCTGTCCACCGAGTTGATCACCGGTGTCGCCCGCAACGCCGCGATGATCGTCGTCAGATGGCGCACGTCGCCGACCTCGACATCGATCAGCATCTCGAAGAAATCGAGCGAGCGGTTGGTGATCTTCAGATTGATGATGTTGCCGCCGTTCTTGCCGATCACCGTCGACAAGGCGCCCAGACTGCCAGGCTCGTTGGCGATGACCACATCGAGCCGGCCGACATGGGCGCTTTCCGCCCCGTCATCCCAGGCGACATCGATCCAGCGCTCCGGCTGATCGTGGAATCCGTCCAGCGTCTCGCAATCGATCGTGTGGATCGTCACACCCTTGCCGGTCGTCACGATGCCGACGATCCGCTCACCGGGGAGCGGATGGCAACAGCGCGCGAAGTGCATCGCCATGCCGTCGATCAGCCCTTTGATGGGCATCGCGTCCTTGCGGGTCTTTTTGGCGCGACCCCGGGCCCGGGTGATCGGAACGACGTTCTCGCGTTTCGGGTCCGGCTTCTCGACGGGGAAAGCCGTGTGCACCACCTCGAGGGGACTGGTCAGCCCCTCGCCGATCCCGGCGTATAGATCCGCCACCGCTTCGCAGTGGAACTTGGCGGTCAGCGGTTCCAGGACCTTCTCCGAGAACGGGTGACCCTCCTGCCGGAACGCCTTCTGCAGCATCGCCTTGCCGAGATCCGAGAACTGCTGACGGCGCTTCATCCGCACGAACCGGCGGATCCGCGCCTTGGCCTTGCCGGTGACGACGAACTGTTCCCAGGTCGGTGACGGGGTCGAGGTCTTGGACGTCACGATCTCGACCTGGTCACCATTGCGCAGCTGGGTCATCAGCGGCACGAGCCGGCCGTTCAGCTTGGAGCCGACGCAACGGTCGCCGACCTCGGAATGCACCGCGTAGGCGAAATCGATCGGAACCGCCCCCTGGGGCAGGGCGATCAGATCGCCCTGGGGCGTGAAGCAGAACACCTGGTCCTGGTACATCTCGAGCTTGGTGTGCTCGAGGAACTCCTCGGGTCCCGAAGTATGCTCCAGGATGTCGAGAAGCTCGCGGATCCAGCGGTACTGCTTGCCCTCGGACAGCCCGTCATGCTGCTTGTAGTTCCAGTGCGCCGCCACACCGAGTTCGGAAACCTCGTGCATCTCCAGCGTCCGGATCTGGATCTCGATGCGCTGGCGGAACGGCCCGATGACGCCGGTATGCAGTGACCGGTATCCGTTGGGCTTCGGGGTCGAGATGTAGTCCTTGAAGCGGCCTGGCACCACCGGATAGACGCCGTGCAGCTGGCCCAGCGCCTGATAGCAGGCGCCGATGTCCTCGACCACCAGCCGGAACGCCATGATGTCGGAGAGCTGTTCGATCCCGACATTCTTGCGCTGCATCTTCTGCCAGATCGAATACGGCGTCTTCATGCGACCGGAAATGTCCGCCTCGACCCCGCCGTCGCGCAGGACCTGGCGCAGCTCCTCGATGATGCGCTCGACGATGTCGCCGCCTTGGCTGCGCAGGAAGTCCAGCCTCGCCTTGATCGAGGAACGGGCGTCGGGATTGATCTCCGCGAACGCCAGATCCTCAAGTTCGTCCTTGATGTCGTTGATGCCGATCCGGGCCGCCAGCGGCGCGTAGATATCCATTGTCTCGGCCGCGATCCGGCGGCGCTTGTCGGCTTTCTCGATGTAGCGCAGGGTCCGCATGTTGTGCACGCGGTCGGCAAGCTTCACCAGCAGAACGCGGATGTCCTGGCTCATGGCGAGGACGAGCTTGCGGAAGTTCTCGGCCTGTTTCGTGCGGTCGGACTGCAGTTCGATCCGGGTCAGTTTGGTGACCCCGTCGACCAGACGGGCGATCTCGTCGCCGAACAGTCGGTGCACGTCGTCGAGCGTCGCCTCGGTATCCTCGATCACGTCATGCAGCAGCGCCGTGATGACGGTGCCGTGGTCGAGTTTCATCTCGGTCAGAATGCCGGCGACTTCCAGCGGATGTGAGAAATACGGGTCCCCGGACGCTCGGGTCTGGGAACCGTGCATTTTCATGGCGAAGACGTAGGCGCGATCCAGTGCCGCCTCGTCCGTCGTCGGATCGTAGGCTTTTGAACGCTCGACCAGTTCGTATTGGCGGATCACCTGTCTACCACCCCGCCGTCGCAGAGTGGATCTGCCCGCAGGCGATTGCGGGTGCCGGTGCTACAGCATGGAGGGCAAGGTGCGTCCGCCGGAAGGACTGCTCAGCCTTCGCGATCCAGTTCGCTGTCGTCGACGTCCTCGAAGCCTGCGCCATCCGTTCCCTGATCGATGCCCATGCCAAGGCCCTCTGCGGCATCCTCCCGCAGAGTTTCGCCTTCTGCGAGCCGTCCGTCCAGACCGGCTGAGCCGGATTCCTGGCCTTCGGCACCGATCAGGCGCTCGAGATCGTCGTCTTCCGGCTCATCGACCTCGACGTGCTTCTGCAGGCCCTTGATCAGGCTCTCGTTCAGCACTTCGACATCGACGGTCTCGTCGGCGATTTCGCGCAGCGCAATCACCGGGTTCTTGTCGTTGTCCCGGTCGACCGTGATCGACGCGCCGGACGAGATGTCACGGGAGCGCTGGGCGGCCGCCATCACCAGATCAAAACGGTTGGGGATCTTGACGATGCAGTCTTCAACGGTAACGCGGGCCATAGGAGCCTCTCGAGTTCGAACGCCGGATTTGCACGAAGCCCCGGACTATAGCGATCTCGCAGGTGCGGAACAAGGGCTAGCTCACGCCCCGGCATCCGGAGAAATCCGTCGTATCTCTCCGCCCCCGGGAGGCAGATCGGCGATCAGCGCCGCGACGCTTCGGCCATTGACCGGATGCACCCAATCGGCGGCGACATCCTGCAACGGCAACAGGACGAAGGCGCGGTCATGGGCCCGGGGGTGCGGCAGCGCCGGGGCCGGCGTGCCGGACCGCAGGCGTCCGTCATAGTCGATCAGATCCAGGTCCAGCGGCCTGGCCTCGTTCACCACCCGTCGGTGACGGCCGAACGAGGCCTCGACAGCGTGCAGTGCCTGGAGCAGCGGCTCGGGCTCCAGATCCGTCGCGATCGACACCACACCGTTGATGTACCAGGGTTGATCGGAGGGCGGCACCGGTTCCGAGGCATACCAGGGGGACCGGGCGACCACGCGGATGTCGGGACTGCTGTCGAGGGCCTGAACCGCCGCCTCGCAGGTCGCCTGGGGATCGGCATATCCCTCGGCCGGCAGGTTCGCGCCGATGGCGATCAGGATCATCGATCTATCGTCCACGCCGCACGACCGCGCGCAGGGCGAAATTCTGGTGCCCGCAGGACAATTGGTTTAGGCATACTGTCCGTCTGATTTGTGATCGACGTCTCATCATATGATAAAACATTAAGAAAAACCGCTTACATATTGAAAGGATTTAAGAATGAACTTCCATCCCAGTGAGCGGGTGGCGCTTTTCATCGACGGTGCGAACCTCTACTCGGCGGCCCGGTCCCTCGGTTTCGACATTGACTACAAGCGGCTCCTCGAACTGTTCGCCGGCAAGGCCCGCCTGATCCGGGCGTTCTACTACACTGCCCTGCTCGAAGATCAGGAATACTCGCCGATCCGGCCGCTTGTCGACTGGCTGGACTACAACGGCTACACGCTGGTGACCAAGCCCGCCAAGGAGTTCACCGACAGCGCCGGACGCCGCAAGATCAAGGGCAACATGGACATCGAGCTGGCGGTCGACATGATGGAGATCGTCGACCGGGTCGACCACGTGGTCCTGTTCTCCGGCGACGGTGACTTCCGCTCGCTTATCGAAGCGGTCCAGCGCCGCGGTGTGCGGGCATCGGTCGTGTCCTCGATCCGCACCCAGCCGCCGATGATCGCGGATGAGCTTCGTCGTCAGGCTGATCTCTTCATCGAGCTCGACCAGCTGGCCGAGCACATTGAGCGGGTCCATGGCGACCGCGGCCCCAAGCGGGAGCGTCCGGCCCCGCAATCGGCCGCCGACGATCTCGACGACGACTACGACGACGAGCAGCCGGCCGTGGTGCGTCGGGCGCCAACGCGCCGGCGCGACGGTTGACCGCGCGCGCCCTGCGTCCTGCAACGGATCGTCCCGTGAGCGATATCGACCCCCCGTTGGACTGCGCGCTCTGTCCGCGGCTCGCGGCATTCCGAGCGACCAATCGGGGCATCTTCCCCGAGTTCCACAATGCGCCGGTCCCGAGCTTCGGCGCGGCCGATGCCCGTCTGCTGGTCGTCGGCATGGCGCCGGGGCTGAAAGGGGCGAACCAGACCGGCCGGCCCTTCACCGGCGACTACGCCGGCGATCTGCTCTACACCACCCTCGCCCGGTTCGGCTTCACCACCGGCACCTATGACCGCCGCCCGGATGACGGGCTCGCGCTGATCGACTGCCGGATCACCAACGCGGTGCGCTGCGTGCCGCCGCAGAACAAGCCGGTCGGGGCCGAAGTCTCGGCCTGCCAACCGTTCCTGCAGGCGACCCTGGCGGAGATGACGACCCTGAAGGTGATCCTGGTGCTTGGCGCGCTGGCCCACGGCGCGACCCTGAGCGCCCTTGGCTTGCGGAAATCGGCGTTCAAGTTCGGCCACAGGGCCGAGCATCGCCTGGAGAACGGCCGGATGCTGGTCGGCTCCTACCACTGCTCGCGCTACAACACGAACACCGGCCGGCTGACCCCGGCGATGTTCGAGGCAGTGTTCGAGCAGGTCAGAGCGCTGCTGGACGCATAGCGCTGCGGTTTCCCGCTAGCCCTTCTCGCGCAGCAGTCTCGCCTTCTGGCGATCCCAGTCGCGTTTCTTGATGTCCTCCCGCCGGTCGGCGAGCTTCTTGCCGCGGGCCAGACCGATCTCCAGCTTGGCGATGCCGCGGGCGTTGAAGTAAAGCGCCATCGGCACCAGCGTGTAGCCGTCGCGCCGGATCAACCCCAACAGCCGGTCGCGTTCCCGCCGGTGCACCAGCAGTTTGCGCACCCGACGCGGCTCGTGGTTGAACTGGGCGGCCGGCTTGTATTCCGGAATATGGGCGTTGAACAGCGCCAACTCCCCCCGATCCTCGCCGGCATAGGCCTCATTGATCGAGGCGCGACCCTCGCGCAGAGATTTCACCTCCGAGCCCGCCAACATCAGGCCGGCTTCGAGGGTGTCCTCGATCATGTAATCGTGGCGGGCCCGCCGGTTCCGAGCGACTTCCCGGCGGGCGCCTTTGGTTCCCGCCATGGCGCCACTCCTCCCCGGGTCAGTTCAACAGGCCGGCATGCCGCATGGCATGCTCGACCCGACGCTTGCTGCTGTCCGCGATCTCGCAGATCGGCAGCCGTGTGCTGCCGTCGCACAGGCCGATCAGGCTGGCCGCGTATTTGACCGGCCCCGGGCTGCTTTCACAGAACAGGGCGGCGTGCAGCGGCTGCAGGCGCTCGTTGATCGAATAGACCGTGTCCAGGTCCCAGTTCTGCCAGGCGACATGCATGTCCGAGAGCTGCTTCGGCGCGACGTTCGCGGTGACCGAGATGCAGCCGTGGCCGCTGTGCGCGAGGTACGGCACGATCGAGGCGTCTTCACCCGACAGCTGGCAGAAATCCTCGCCGATCGCCATCCGGGTCTGGATCGGGCGGACCAGATCGGCGGTCGCGTCCTTCACGCCGACCACGTTTGGCAGATCGGCGCATCGCTTCATGGTCTCGACCGACATGTCGACGATCGAGCGGCCCGGGATGTTGTAGATGATGATCGGAATATCGGCGGCGTTATTGATCGCCTCGAAATGCCGGAACATCCCTTCCTGGGTCGGCTTGTTGTAGTACGGCATCACATGCAGTGCGGCATCGGCGCCGGCTGCCTTGGCGTGCACCGTGAAGTCGATCGCTTCCTGGGTCGAGTTCGATCCCGCCCCCGCGATGACCGGTACCCGGCCGGCGGTCTGCTCGATGCAGAGTTCGATAACACGCTTGTGCTCTTCGTGGCTGAGCGTCGGGCTCTCGCCGGTGGTGCCGACGGGCACCAGCCCATGCGTGCCCTGGTCGATCTGCCAGTCCACCAGTTTTCGGAACGCATCCTCGTCCACAGCGCCGTTCTTGAACGGCGTGATCAAGGCAACAAGTGATCCCTTGAACATCGGCTGTCCGAATGCGTAGCCCATCGGTGATCTCCCCGAGTCGGCGGTTGCGGTCTGTAAGAGCGGCGGACATTACGCCCGGCGCCCCCGCGGGGCAAGGCCGGCCGCCGCGTCGAACCGCCGGTTTCCGCCTGTCCACTGGCCGCGACACGCTTGTGAAGGTACCTTGGAGGCCCTTGGCCGGCCGGAACCGTCGGCTCCGGATGAACGGAGTTGCGCTTATGGCGCGTCAGTACTGTGTCGCGATCTTGACGGCCAGCCTTCTGCTCGGGGCGGTCTCCGCCGCCGCCCTGGCCGCCGGACCGCCCGTGCCGATCCTGCGTTCCGAGCGGGTCGATACGGTTCGCGAGCCGGCGACCGTGGTGGCCCGGGCCGGGATCCCATTGCCCCTGCTGAGACCGTCTGGCGTGGCGGGCATGGCGTCCGCCTCCGACGTCGCCTGGCGCAGCACGTTGGCCCTGGCCGAGCGCGGCGAATGGCGACGGGCGCTGAGGATCAAAGGCCGCGCGTCCGACCCGGCGCTGGAAGCCCTGCTGACCTGGATGTCGCTCAAGGACAGGCGCCGCAAGGCGACCTTTGTGGAGCTATCCGGTTTCCTCGACCGCCACCCCGGATGGCCGGACGAACGGCGCCTGCGCGAACGCGCCGAACAGGCGATGCCGAAGGACCTGCCCGTCAACGTTCAGCTCGCGTGGTTCGACCAGCACCCGCCGCTCACCGCGGCCGGCGCTTTGCGCCGTCTGGCCGCGATTGCCCAGACCGCCCCCCAGGAGACGGTCGTCAAGGCCGTTCGTCATACCTGGCAAACGCTTGAGATGGGGCGCCGCGACGAACGGGCGTTCCTGAAGACCTATGGCGAGCCCATTCGCGAGGCCGACCACGTCGAACGGCTCGATCAGATGCTGTGGCGAGGTCATTCCGGTGCTGCGCGACGGACCATGAAGTTCGTGCCGAAAGGCTGGCAGCGGCTGGCCGATGCCCGCATGCGTCTGCGCTACCGCAAGGCCGGTGTCGATGCCGCGATCAAGCGCGTTCCGACCGAGCTGCGGGACCATCCGGGCCTGCTCTTCGAACGGCTGCGCTGGCGCCGCAAGGCGGGCCTGCGGAGTTCCGCCCGCGAGATGCTGTTTGACGCCCCGCCCGCCAAACAGTTCACCGCGATGTGGTGGCGCGAACGCGCCTGGCACGTGCGCGAGGCCCTCGAGACCGGCGATACCGAAGACGCCTATCTGCTCGCGGCCGCCCATATTCAGCGCTCGGGCGGACCGTTCGCCGAGGCCGAGTGGCTCGCCGGCTGGATCGCTCTCCGGTTCCTCGACCGTCCCGAGGATGCACTACGGCACTTCGGACAGCTCCACGCCAACGTCTCGACACCGATCAGCTCGGCCCGGGCGGCCTATTGGGCGGGGCGGGCGGCAGAGGCCACAGGGGACCGCGGGGGAGCGCGCGACTGGTATGCGCGCGGGTCGCTGTTCCAGACCACCTTCTACGGCCAGCTGGCGGCCGCGAGGATCGATATCGACCGGATCGGTCTGCCGGAGCCGACCGTTCCCGGACAGGCAAGCCGTGCCGCCTTTCAACGGGATGATCTGGTTCAGGCCACGAAGGCCCTGCTCAGGCTTCAGTTGGAGGATCTGTCGCGCGACTTCCTGCGCCATCTGGCGCGGACCAGTGAAACCCAGGACCGGTCGACCCTGATCGCCGACCTGGCGCAGGTCCATGGCCAGATCGATACCGCCGTGTTCGCGGCACGCCGGGCGGCGCGGGCCCGCATGATCCTGCCGAAGCTCGGATACCCGATCCTTCGGGATCTACCGCCGGCCGGCCCCGAGCCCGCCCTGATCCATGCCATCGTCCGCCAGGAGAGCGGCTTCGACACGACCGCCATCAGCCGGGCCGGCGCCCGCGGGCTGATGCAGCTCATGCCGGCGACGGCGAAGCAGACCGCCCGCTCCCTCGGCCTGCGCTATCGCCGGGCCAACCTGCTCTCTGAGCCGGACTACAACATCGAGCTGGGGAGCGCCTACCTGCGATGGCTGATCGACAAGTTCGACGGCCACTATGTCCTGGCGATCGCCGCCTACAATGCCGGGCCGGGACGGGTAAACCGCTGGATTCGCGACCACGGTCATCCGAAGGACGGCGATGTCGACGTGATCGACTGGATCGAGCAGATCCCGTTCTCCGAGACCCGGAACTACGTCCAACGGGTTCTCGAGGGCTTGCACGTGTACCGGGCGCGCCTGGATGATGACCCGGTCCAGCAGGTCGTCCTGGCGTCCCTCGACAGCAATGCCCGCAAGGTCTGGTGTGTTTATGCCTGCGGTGTGCTGATGGACCAGCGGCGCGCCGAATTGAGTATCGAACGGGGAGCAGTCCTGAGATGACGGAACGGTTTGCAGGTATCGAGGCCTGCGTCTTCGACGCCTACGGCACGTTGTTCGACGTCCATTCCGCGGTCGGGCGGTGCCGCGACCGCTTCGGGCTCGACCCGGCGCCGGCGCAGACGCTCTCCGAAGTCTGGCGCACCAAGCAGCTGCAGTACTCCTGGCTGCGCGGGCTTATGGGCACCGCCTACTATGTGCCGTTCTGGCAGGTCACCGGCGACGCCCTCGACTTCGCCCTCGACACCGCCTTTCCCGGTGGCGCGCCAGACGGGCTTCGCACCGCTCTGATGGACAGCTACCTGGAGCTCGAGACCTATCCGGAGGTCCTCGGCGTCCTGACCAAGCTGAAAGCGGCCGGCATGAAGACGGCCATCCTGTCGAACGGCTCGCCGGACATGCTGGACAGTGTCTGCGCCAGCACAGGCGTCGCGGACGTGCTTGATGCCGTCCTGTCGGTCGATGTCCTGACCACCTTCAAACCGCATCCGAGCGTCTATCAACTGGCCATGGATGAACTCGGAATCAGCCGGCCGGCGGCCGTCAGCTTCCAGTCGTCCAATGCCTGGGATGCCGCGGCCGCCTCCGCGTTCGGCTTCCGGGTGACATGGTGCAACCGCTTCGGACAGGCGCGGGAACGGCTGCCCGGTTCCCCCGACGTCGAGCTGCAGACCCTCGACCGCTTGCCCGAGGTGGTCGGTCTGTGACGGCAACGCCGGTCCCGGGCCGCGAGCGTTTCGTCACACACCGCAACGGCGGGCGATTGCTGGTCTGCGACTGGGGGGATTCGCTCGACCCGCGCACCCCTCTGCTCGGCCTTCCCGGCTACGCCCGCACCGCCAAGGACTTCGCTCACCTTGCCGAACGCTACGCACCGCGGCGGCTCGTCAGCTTCGACTACCGCGGGCGCGGGCGGTCGGACTACGAGGCCGACTGGCGGCGCTATGCCCCGGCCACGATGCTCGACGACGTGAAGTCCGTCATGGTGGCCCTCGGGCTGCACCGCTGTGTTGCCGTCGGCACGTCCTTCGGCGGGCTGCTGGCCATGGGGCTGGCCGCCGTGGCGCCGACCGCCCTCGCCGGGGTCGTCCTGAACGACGTCGGACCCGATGTCGAAGCCGGCGGCGGCGACATGCTGATCGAGGTGATGGGCAAAGAGCGGCGCCACACGTCCTGGCAGACAGCCATGGCGGAGCTGCAAGGCATTCTGCCGGACATGTCCCTGCGGGGTGAGGCCGAGTGGATGCACTTCACCCGCAACACCTACAGGGAAGAGCCTGACGGCTCGATCCGTCAGGACTGGGATCCGCAGATCGTCAAACCGCTGGTCGAGAATGCCGGGTCGCAGCCGAACCTGTGGCCGTTGTTCACAGCCCTGTCGGCGTTTCCCACACTGCTGGTCAGAGGCGGCAAGTCGATCGTTCTGTCGGGCGAGACCGCCCAACGCATGCAGGAGCGCCATCCCGGTATGCGCAGCGTCGTCCTGCCCGAGGTCGGCCACGCGCCGACGCTCGAAGAGCCGGAGATCCGCGCCGAACTCGACGGGTTTCTGGCCGCGCTGTAGCGCCCCAGGGGTCGCCGCCATCGTCTCCGGACGCGACGGTTGGGGTCCGGATCAGGTGGTCGCGTCCGCCGGAATTGCCGCGCCGTTCTCGGCCTTGGCAACGGGGACAGGCCCCTCGCCGTCGCGCCGAGAGACCGCCGGCTTGACCGGCTCCAGCTTGGGAACCGGCTTCTTGTCGGCATCGCTCGGGAAGTGGCGGCTATTGCCTTCGAAGAAGGCCCCCGGCTCGATCGACAGGCGCTCCTGGATCACGTCGGCGATCACCCGCGCGGTCTTGATCAGGGCAACGTGGCGGGCCTTGATCTGGCCGGTCACGTTGCCGGCGATCACGACATCCTCGCACTCGATCGCGCCACGCACGGTCGCCGAACTCGACACGGTCAGCTTGTTGGACACGATGTCGCCCTCGACGGTGCCATCCACCTGGATGTCGCCCTCGCTCGAGAGATTCCCGTTGATCGAAAGGTCGGAGCTGATGATCGACGGCGCCGCCGGTTTCGCGGGACCGCTCTCGGACCTAGTCGGTGTCTTTTGCTTGCTGAACATAGGCCCCCGCTTTCATGAACTTTGACGGGTTGATCGGTTTTCCGCCGTAACGCACTTCGTAGTGAACGTGCGGCCCGGTGCTGCGTCCGCTCGACCCGAGCAGCGCGATCGTCTCTCCCAAATCGACGCGCTGTCCCTTCTTGACCTTGATCTTAGCCAGATGACCGTAGCGCGTCATCAGGCCATGTCCATGGTCGACATCGACCACCCGTCCATAGCGGCTTCGGCGCCCGGCAAAGGACACCACGCCGGGCGCGGTCGTCGTCACCGGCTGCTTGTACGGGCCCGCGAGATCCATGCCGTAGTGCATGGCGTAGCGGCCGTTGAACGGATCCTTGCGGCGGCCGTAGTAGCTGGTGATCCAATAGTCCCCCAGCGGTTCGGCCAGCGGCAGGGCATTGTAGATGTTGAAAACCTGTTCCCAGCGCAGCAGCCGGCGCTCGAGTTCGACCCGCAACGCGTCGTCTGCCGCGTTCAACTCCATGTCCGGCGAATAGGGGATGAAGGGCCCGCCCTTGCCGGTGGTATTCTCCGACGGAACCGGCGCCACCTTGTCGAGTTTCAGCCCGGTGCGGCGGATCACGTCCTCGACCTGGGCGATCTGATCTTGGGTGCGGTCCGAAATGTGGCGCAGGGCGCGGCTGTGCGCATCGCGCTCGTTCTCAAGGGTGCGCTCGAGATCCGATACCTGCGAGCGAAGGGCGTCGTTGTCGACGGCGACGGCGCTGCGCTCCAGGATCACCGTCCGCAGGTCTGTCTTCAACGCGCGGACGTTGTTGTCGAGCAGCTCGACGCGGGCGTTAGCGGCTTCCAGTTCGTTGTGCAGAGCCCACAGGCGGTCGTCCAGGGCCGCCCGCTCCGCCGCGATCTCGGCCTTCTCGGCTTCCACCACCGCCAGGTGCTGGCGCAACGTCGTGATATGCGCCTCGAGCGCATTGTTCTTGCCGGTGATCTGACGCAATTCGGAGCCGAACAGTTCCAACTGGTCGCCCAGCTCCACCCGCGCCGACGTGATGCGTTCCCGTTCAGCCTCGGACATGCGCAGCGCGTCCTCGGTCGAGGTCAGATCCTGCTTCAACTCCTCGTTCTGGCTGAAAAGGCCACGCAGATGCGCTTCGGTTTCCTTGAGGTCGCGTGTGATATCGACGATCGAAAGCTGGTAGTCGGACACCTGATCCAGGAGCTTCCGGTAGGCCTGTCTTGACCGAACGATGGCGTCGGTCTTGTCGGAGATGATCTGGTCCTGGTTGTGATAGCCGACAGTGGTGAAGCCGACCCAGCCGGCGAAACCGATCCAGGACGCGATGACCAGAACCTGGAGGCCGGTGCTGAGGCGGAGGTAGCTGGTCTCGCCTTCGGTCCGCACGATGATCTGCCGCTCGGGCAGTCGATGCTTAACGAAGCGCCTCAGCCGGTCCGCCCATCCAACGGACTCGTCGTCCATGGGTCGCCCCCCAATTCCTCGGTTTCGCGTCCGGCCCAAGCCGAGCCCCAGCCTACGTCCCGGACCATGTCCCGAACGGTCGCGGAAAGGTACCTTTCGGACATACTATTAGGCAAGGTCAATGGCGGCACCGGACGCTGTATGGAGCAAAATCTTAACCTGGACGACCAGATCCGCGGGGTCGCGATGGCGCTTCGGCACTGGTTTGAAATCCGCGACATAGAACGCGAGCAACAGCGCCTCGGCCTGCTCCCGTCCGGTCCGAAAGATAAGAAATACGACAAGCGGTTACGCCCGCTGACGGTGACCGCGCTTCCGCCACAGCTGGTGCACTTGAAGTCCGACGCTCCGATGCTGACCCTGCACTACATGCAGGACATCTATGACGACGGCGAGTTCCGCGGCGACGCCTGGCGATGGTGGTTGGCCTGGATCGCCATCGAACTGGTGGCCCGTGGTGGCCCTGACCGCGACGGCGCCAAAACACGTCGATTCGTGGTCGAGGACCCATCGATCGAAACCGTTCGCCTGAATGCGGCCCGTTGGCTCGCCGCCAATCCGCTGCGCCTCGGTCTCGTCCAGAAACGTCTGCGCACCCTGATCCGTCACGCCATGACGGCGGCAGACTCCCCCGGACAGACCATCGAGGAAAGGACTCTCCGTAGCGTGGAGAACCTGGACCGCACTTTGGTCGACGCCATGGCCGAGGAGGCCGCACGGATCGCCGCTGCGATCACCTTCCGGCTTGAGGAGCGGGCGAGGCGCGGATAGTGGCATCGAGTGAATTCCACTAAATATGTAGAGATAAACCACAGTTTATTAGCGGTCTTAACCATAACTGGGCAGAGATCTGCGGTTCTTTGAGAACATCGTATTAATTTCAAGGCGACACTATTCCAGTTGCTACATCTCTGTATTTGTCTATACTCATGTGGAGGTGATTGATATCACTTCTATATCCTTACTCCCTGTGGGTAATTACAGCGATGTTGAGCCGACCTCTACTTACCGTCCACGACGCAGCTGGCATGCTTCAGGTGCAGGAGGCGACGGTGCGTTCATGGATCCGGGACAAGCGCATTCGGGCGATCAAAGTCGGCAAAGAGTGGCGGATCGCCCACAAAGACCTGGAAGAGTTCCTGAACGACAACACCAATCTGGCCGACTGACGCCTCTTAGGTCAGTCTGATCAGCGCGGACGGTCTGGCCCGGCGGCCAGGCCGCCGGGGCGTCTTGGATCCGTGTAGCCCCGGAACCCATCCGCTGCGGCCACAATCGACTGAGACGCGCCAAAAGCGCGGCGTGTTTCCACCGTATGACCAAGCGCCGACAGGGCTGCGACCGTGTCCGCGCCGACGCCCTCCTCCACCCAGATCCGGTCCGGAAGCCATTGGTGATGCATCCGCGGCGCGACCGTGGCTTCGGCCAGGTTCATACCGTGATCGACGAGGTTCAGAACCAGTTGCAGAACCGTGGTGATGATGCGGCTGCCGTCGGGACTGCCCAAAGCAGCGATCGCTCGCCCATCGCGCAATAGAATGGCCGGCGTCATCGACGACAGCGGTCGCTTGCCGGGCTGAATGGCGTTGGCCTCGCCACCGATCAGGCCATAGGCGTTGGGCACGCCGGGCTTTGCTGAGAAGTCATCCATTTCGTTGTTGAGAAAGACCCCAGTGCCCTCGGCGACGATTCCGGTACCAAATCCGAAGTTCAGGGTCGTCGTCAGCGAGACGACATTGCCTTGTCGATCCATCACCGACAGGTGGGTCGTGTCGGCGCTCTCGGCCTGCGGTGCCACGCCGGCCGCCACGCTCGACGACGGCGTCGCTCGACCGGCGACGATCTCGGCGCGAAGCTCTGCCGCCCGGGTTTTCCCGGTGAGCCAGTTCAAGGGCACCGATACATGGTCCGGATCCCCCAGGTGCAAGGCGCGATCTGCGTAGGCCCGGCGCATCGCTTCCGCCATCCGGTGCAGGGTGTCCGCCGAATTGTGGCCGAGCGCGCGGATATCGTAGCCCTCGAGAATGTTCAGCATCTGGACCAGGTGAGCGCCGCCGGAACTCGGTGGCGGCATCGATACGACATCGACGCCGCGGTAGGTGCCCCGAACCGGCTCTCGATCAACGCTGCGGTAAGCGGCCAGATCCGCGCGGGTGATCAGCCCGCCGTGGCGAGCCATCTCCTCGGCGAGAAGATCGGCGACCGCCCCCCCTGTAGAAACCGTCAGCACCCTGCGCCGCGATCAGTTCAAGCGTCGCCGCCAGATCCGGTTGGCGCAGCAGATGACCCGGCAGCAGCGGCCCACCGTCCGGGCGGGCAACCACGGCCATGGTCGCGGGCCACCTGGCGAACCGTTTCATTCGGCGCGCCAGATTGCGGTGCAGGACCCGCGTCACGGTCACGCCCTCGGTGGCGAGCGCGATCGCCGGCTCGATCAGACGCCGGCGCGGCAGACTCCCCCATCGAGCATGGAGCGCGAGGTACCCGGCAACCGACCCAGGAACGCCGACCGAGCGGTGGGAGTATCGTGCCAGTTCGGCATCGACCTCGCCATCCGCGCCCAGGAACAGGTCCCGTCCGGCAGCCAAGGGCGCACGCTCGCGGAAGTCGATCGCGTGGGCGGAACCACGGCCGGCCTCGTGGACGATGGCGAACCCGCCACCACCGAGATTGCCGGCCTGCGGCAACGTCACCGCCAAAGCGAAGGCTGTCGCCACGGCCGCATCCACGGCATTGCCGCCGTCGGCCAGAATGTCGACCCCGACCCGGGTCGCCGCCGCCTCCCGGCTGACCACCATGCCGCCGGCTGCTTCGACCGGAAACACCCGATCCTGTGAGGTGAGGTCCGCCGGCACGAAGGCGCCTGCAGCCGGTGGCAGCGCCAACGCCCCAACCCCGGCCGCAAGCCCCCGCGTAACCTGTCTGCGCGTCACCTGCCTGGGCGTCACCATGCCAACCTCCACAACCGATAGGGCGGCCCACGCTAGATCGGATCATGTTTCGTCGGGAACACTCTGATTTCCGGTGCATCACGTGCATCCGATCTAAACCAGCGCGGCATTCATTCCACACTGCGCGTTAATTACGGGTTCACGGGCCCTTATCTTCTGCGAACAGGAATGAAAGAGGTGTGCCGTGAACCACATGTCCCCTGCTGTAGCCGCCGCCCACACAGAGATTTCAGTCCCGGCGCCAGGTGCCGACGGAACCATCCACGCGCCGCTGGGCTTCATCGTCCGCCAGCGCGAGAAACCGGTGTTTCATAGTTCCGCACTGACCGGCGGGGCTCCGAAACTGTTCTTCGACGTCGAGGACGTGGAAGTGGCCGTCAAGAACATGCGGCCCCTCGCCGACCGACTGGATCTGGACCGCGAAGGGTTCGAACTCCGCCAGGAGCCGACGGCGGTCGAGGACCTGTACGACGATGATGCCGTCGTCACCGCCTACTATGCCGAAATCACTGAGCTTCTGAAGCGCGCGCTCGGCGCCGATACGGTGGCGATCTTCGACCACACACGTCGGTCCGATGCCGGCGCCGGGGCCGCCAACAAGGACGGCAGTCGCGGACCGGCATCGCGGATCCATGTCGACTACACCGAAACATCAGGGCCGAAGCTGGCGCGCGACGCGCTGGGCGACGAGGCGGTCGACCGGATTCTGGCCCGGCGGGGTCGCATCGTTCAGGTCAACGTTTGGCGCCCGATCACCGGCCCGGTCCAGCGCGCACCGTTGGCACTCGCTGATGCGACGTCCATCGCTGCGGACGAACTGCTCGCCACCGATCAGGTGTTCCCGGACCGGGTCGGTGAGATCTATAAGGTCGCCCATGGCGACAGTCAGGATTGGTACTGGGCACCAGACATGGGCCGAGACGAGGTCCTGCTGATCAAGGGATGGGACAGTCTGGACGATGGGCGGACGAAGTTCACGCCGCACGGCGCCTTCCAGATCCCCGATCAGGACCCCAGCGCGCCGCCCCGCGAAAGCATCGAAGTGCGGGCCTTCGCGGTGATCGAGGCCTGACAGGGCACTGGGCCGGAACGCGCATAGGACCATGACGACGGACCAGGAACAGAATGGGTCCGATGCCCGCTTCGCACCGGCCTTAAGCTGATGCACACTCCGCGCGATCGGAGGTGCATCGGATGGCAGAGTACTCGGTCTTCTCCCTGCTGAAGCAGGGTCTGTCGGGGCATCGGGGATGGCCCCGCGCCTGGCGGGACCCGGAGCCGAAAGCGTCCTATGACGTGGTCATCATCGGCGGTGGCGGGCACGGCCTGGCCACCGCCTACTACCTTGCGCGCAACCACGGGCTGACGAACGTCGCCGTCGTCGAAAAAGGCTGGATCGGCGGCGGCAATGTCGGGCGCAACACCACGATCGTGCGCTCCAACTACATGCTGGACGGCAACGCCCATTTCTATGAGCACAGCCTGAAGCTGTGGGAGGGGCTGAGCCAGGACCTGAACTACAACGTCATGTTCAGCCAGCGCGGGGTCCTGAACCTGGCGCATTCCGACGGCCAGATGGACGCGTTCGCGCGGCGCGGCAACTCGATGCGGCTGAACGGCATCGACGCGGAACTTCTGGGCCGCGAGGACGTCCGCGCGCTCTATCCCCATCTGGACTTCTCGGCCGAGGCACGCTGGCCGATCTATGGCGGCCTGCTGCAGCCGCGCGGTGGCACGGCGCGGCACGATGCCGTCGCCTGGGGGTTCGCGCGGGCCGCCGACCGGCTCGGCGTCGACATTCTGCAGAACTGCGAAGTCACCGGCTTCGAGCGCAGCGACAACCGGGTCACCGGTGTGCGGACGACCCGCGGCACGATCGCCTGCGGGCGCGTCGGGATGGCGGTCGCCGGCAACAGTTCGAAGGTTGCCGGCATGGCCGGCCTGCGCCTGCCGATTGAGAGCCACGTTCTCCAGGCCTTCGTGACCGAGCCCCTCAAGCCGCTGATCGACGGCGTCGTGACCTTCGGCGCCGGCCACTTCTACATCAGCCAGTCGGACAAGGGCGGGCTGGTTCTGGGCGGCGACATCGATTTCTACAATTCCTACGCCCAGCGCGGAAACCTGCCGATCGCCGAGGCGGTCATGGCCAACGGCGTCGCGATGATGCCGTACCTGTCCCGGCTGCGGATCCTGCGCAGTTGGGGCGGGATCATGGACATGTCGATGGACGGCAGTCCGATCATCTCCAAGACCCCGATCGACAATCTCTACCTCAACGCCGGGTGGTGCTACGGCGGGTTCAAGGCGACCCCCGGGTCCGGCTGGGTGTTCGCCCACACCATCGCCGAAGACTCCGCCCACCCCTACAGCAGCGCCATGTCCCTGGACCGCTTCGCGACCGGTCACCTTCTCGATGAAGGTGGCAAGGGTCCCGACCCGAAACTGCACTGAGCCCCGCCTCCAGGATCGCCCGATGATTCAGTTGACCTGCCCGCACTGTGGTCCCCGAGACCATGCCGAGTTCAGCTATGCTGGCGACGCGCGCATCGTCCGACCCGCCGACCCGCAAGCCGCCACCGCCGCGGACTGGGATGACTACGTCTATCTGCGCGACAACCCGTCCGGCGCCCATGTCGAGTACTGGCATCACGTCCAGGGCTGCCGGGCATTCGTGAAAGTCATCCGGGACATCACCACCCATGAGGTGATCGCCTGCGGCTGGCCATCCGACGACCTGGGGGACGCGCCATGATCCGACCGCACGATCCCCACGGCACCGGCATGCGGCTGCCGACCGGCGGCGAGATAGACCGGGTTGCCCCCCTCTCGTTCCGGTTCGACGGTAAGACCTATCGCGGCCTGCGCGGCGACACGCTGGCCTCCGCCCTGCTCGCGAACGGTGTCCGGCTGGTCGGCCGCAGCTTCAAGTACCACCGGCCGCGCGGGATCTTCAGCGCCGGCCCCGAAGAACCGAACGCCCTTGTCGAGTTGCGAACGGATGGGCGCCGTGAGCCGAACACCCGGGCGACCATGATCGAACTGTTCCACGGGCTCGAGGCGGCCAGCCAGAACCGATGGCCGTCTCTCGACCTGGATATTATGGAGGTCAACGATTTCGCCTCGCGGTTCCTGGTCGCGGGTTTCTACTACAAGACCTTCATGGGCTTCCCCGGCTGGCATTTCTATGAGCAGCGGATTCGGGCGGCGGCCGGCATGGGCCGCGGAACCACCGAAACCGATCCGGATCGCTACGAGCGGGCGTCCCTGCACTGCGACGTGCTGGTGATCGGCGCCGGCCCCGCCGGACTGGCGGCGGCCCTCGCGGCCGGTCACACCGGCGCCCGGGTCGTGCTGCTGGACGAGAGCGATCGACCCGGCGGCCGTCTGCGCGCCGAGCGCGAGCTGATCGACGGCCAACCGGCCATGGCGTGGGTGGCGGCGGCCCTGGCCGAACTGAAAGAGTTGGAAGAGGTGCGGGTGCTGACCCGGACCACGGCATTCGGCTGCTACGACGACCGACTGATCGGCGCCGTCGAACGGGTCGCCGACCACCTGCCTGAGCCGGCCGCCGACCTCCCGCGCCAGCGACTCTGGCACATCCGCGCCGGCCTGGTCGTACTGGCGACCGGCGCGATCGAACGGCACATCGCGTTCGCCGACAACGATCGTCCGGGTGTGATGCTCGCCGGCGCTATCCGGAGCTATCTGAATCGCTTCGCGGTCCGTCCGGGCAACCGGGCGGTCGTCGTGGCGAACAACGATGACGGCTATCGCACGGCGCTCGACCTCAATGCTGCCGGCGTGGAGGTGATGCAGATCGTCGACACCCGCGCAGCGCCGGCCGGTCCTTGGCGCGACCGCGCGGACCAGGCCGGTCTCGAAACCCTCGTCCGGTCGGCAGTGACGGCAACCCACGGTCGGCGCTCAGTCATCGGCTGCGACATCGCGCCCATCGACGCGCCGCAATCCGGCAGAATGGTCCCTTGCGATCTGATCGCCGTGTCCGGCGGCTGGAGCCCGGCCATCCACCTGCACAGCCACACCGGCGGCAAGGCGGACTGGGACGACGCCATTGCGGCCTTCGTGCCGGGCGCCGCCGCCGGGGGCTATGTCAGCGTTGGCGCAGCCCGGGGCCGGTTCGCCTTGTCCGACTGCCTCGAAGACGGACTCAGGGCCGGCGCCGAGGCAGCCCTGGCCCAGGGGTTCGGCACCGGCACACCGCCGGAGCGGCCCCGCACGGACGACGCCGAATGCCAGCCGCTGGACCCCGTCTGGTCAGTGCCCTGCGGCCGCGGGAACCGCAAACGCTTTGTCGATCTCCAGGACGACGTGACGGTCGACGACATCGACCTCGCCCACCGCGAGGGCTTCGTCTCGGTCGAGCATCTGAAACGCTACACCACCCTCGGCATGGGGACCGATCAGGGCAAGACCTCAAACACCATGGGGCATGCCCTGTTGGCCGAGGCCCGGGGACAGCCAATCCCGGTAGTCGGCACCTCCCGGTTCCGGCCACCCTACACGCCGGTCGCCATGGGCGCCTTGGCCGGCGGCGACCGGGGCCGCCAGCACACGCCGGTGCGGCGCTCGGCCATGCACGCCTGGCACGCCGCCCATGGCGCGGTGTTCGTCGAGGCCGGTCACTGGCTGCGGCCGCAATACTATCTCGAGGCGGATGAGCCCGACATCAAACGGTTCATGGACGCCGCCATCACCCGCGAAGTAACCACCGCCCGTACCCGGGTCGGCCTGGTCGACGTCTCGACGCTCGGAAAGATCGACATCCAGGGTCCCGATGCGGCGGAGTTTCTGAACCGGATCTACGCCAACGGGTTCAAGACGCTGGCCATCGGCAAGGCCCGTTACGGCTTGATGCTGCGCGAGGACGGCATCGTCTACGACGACGGCACGGTCTCCCGGTTGGGCGAGCAGCACTATCTGATCACCACCACCACAGCCCATGCCGGCGACGTGATGGCCGCGATCGAGTGGTACCTGCTGGTGATCTGGCCCGAGCTCGACGTGCAGGCGACGTCCGTCACCGAACAGTGGGCGGCCATGGCCCTCGCCGGGCCGAAGTCTCGGGACGTGCTCATGGCGGCGATCGACGACGGCACCGACGTCTCCAATGCCGCCCTGCCCTATCTGGGCGTCACAACCGCCCGGATCGCCGGCGTGCCGGTGCGCCTGTTCCGGATCAGTTTCTCGGGCGAGCTGAGCTTCGAGGTCAACGTTCCGGCAGACTGGGGCCAACACGTCTGGGAAACGCTGATGGCGGCCGGCGCGGCCCATGGCATCCGTGCTTACGGCACCGAAGCGATGGCGATCATGCGGATCGAGAAAGGCCACGTCACCCATGCCGAACTCGACGGACGCGTGACCCTGGACGATGCCGGACTCGGCCGGATGGCCAGCACCAAGAAATGGTTCGTCGGCCGCGGGATGCTCGACAAGCCGGCCTATACCGACGCCGAGCGGCCGAAACTGGTCGGGCTGGTGCCGACCGACGGCGCCACACGGATTCCCGCGGGTGCCATTCTGGTCGCCGACCCCTCGGCGCCGGTCCCGATGGCCAAGCTGGGACACATTTCGTCCAGCGCCTATCTCTCGCCGACCGTGGGCCACCCGATCGCCCTCGGATTTCTGGCCCGGGGCCGCGAGCGCGTCGGCGACACCGTGTGGGCGACCTTCCCGCTGCGGGGACAGTCAATCGAGGCCCGGGTGGTCGACCCGGTCTTCGTCGATCCGACCGGGGAGCGGCTGCATGGTTGAGCCCGTCACCGCACCAGCGCGCCGATCGCCGTTCCAGGAGGTGTACGAAGACCCGGCCCACGCAAGCCTGGTTGTCTCCAGCGCCGACCGCAGTCCGTCGATCGCCATTAAACCGCGCCTCGGCCTGACGGTGCTGCAGGTCGACTGCCGGGCTGAACGGGCGGCAAAGATCGATCCGCTGATGCCGGGCCCGGGCGAAGCCACCTCGCTCGACGGCATCCGCCTGCTCAACATCGGCCCGACGCGGTGGCTCGCCATCGGACGTGACGGCGACGCGCTGACCGCCCGCATCCAGGCGGCAGTGGAACCCGCAGGCGCCGCGGTGGTCGACCAGACCCATGGACGCGCGATCCTGCGGCTGTCGGGGCCGGCGGTCCGCGATGTCCTGAGCCGAGGTACCGGGGTCGACCTGCACCCCCGCGTCCTGGCCGAGGATTGTACGGTGCAGACCGCGTTGTTCCACGTCGCCGTGACCCTGGATCGCCGGGCCGGGTCCTCGACCTTCGATCTGCACGTGGCGCGCGGTTACGCCCAATCGGTCTTCGAGCGGCTGATCGAGGTGGCCCGGCCGTTCGGCGTTCAGCTCGTGGCAGCCGACGGCGTCTAGGACGGGGTCAAGTTCTGCCGCTTCCCACCGGCGATCCACGGCCATTACTCTGGCATGACAACAAGAGAACCGTGAGGGAGCGGAATGCCTGAGATGTTTGCCGTTGCCGGCGCCGGTCTGATCGGCCGCGCCTGGGCGATCGTGTTCGCGCGCGCCGGTCATGATGTCCGGCTCTGGGACGGAGATGCGGGCGCGCTAGAGGCCGCCTCCGGGCATCTGAAAGCCAGCCTGGACGACCTTCAACGCCAAGGGTTGATCGAGGACGCGGCCGCGGTCGCTACGCGGATCACGCCGGTCGACACCCTGGGTGACGCCCTGGAAGGGGCGATCTGGATGCAGGAGTGCATCGCCGAGACCGTTGCCGCGAAGACGGACCTGTTCGCCGAGGCGGACCGGTTGGCCGAGCCCGATGCGGTGTTGGCAACCTCGTCATCCTCGATCGCTGCCTCGCGGTTTACCGAAGGCCTCGCCGGCCGGTTGCGCTGTCTGGTCGCGCATCCGGTGAACCCGCCCTATCTCGTGCCCCTGGTCGAGATCTGTCCGGCGCCGTGGACCGACCCGGCGGTCACGGCACGGGCCCACGAACTCATGGATCGGCTCGGCATGGTCCCAGTGGCGATCCGCAAGGAACTCGAGGGTTTCGTGCTGAACCGGCTGCAGGGCGCCCTGCTCGCCGAGGCGTTCAAGCTCTATGCCGACGGTGTGATCTCCGCCGAGGACCTGGACAAGACGGTGAAGGACGGCCTCGGCCTCAGATGGTCGTTCATGGGGCCGTTCGAGACCATCGACCTGAACGCGCCGGCGGGGGTCGCCGACTACTGCCGGCGCTACGGTGGGGTCTACGAGAACCTGCAGCGGGAACAGGCTGAGGTCCGGCCCTGGGACGCCGCGACCGTCGAGCGGATCGAGCAGGAGCGCCGCCGCCATCTCGGTGCCGACCAGCTCGCCGCCCGACAGGTCTGGCGAGACCGCCGGCTGATGGCGCTGTTGAAGCACAAGCGCGCGGCCGCGGCCGAACTCGGGGAGTGAGACCATGGTGCGTCGGATCAAGCTCGCCACCGACACGCCCTGGGTCGAGATCCGCTCAACCCCGGCCGACTGGAAGAAGGCCGGGCGCGACGGATTGCTGACGCTGCTCCATCGTATGCATCTGATCCGGGCGTTCGAGGAGAGCGTGCTGGACCTCGCCAGTGAGGGCCTGGTGCACGGACCGGCGCACTCGTCGATCGGCCAGGAGGGCGCTGCCGTCGGCGCCATCGTCGACCTCAGGCCCGGCGACCAGATCAATGGGTCTCACCGGTCCCATCACCAGTTCCTGGCGAAGGCCCTCGGTACTGTTCTGGCGGACCGCGTCATCGACCCGCTCGCCGAACGCGAGGACCCTGCTGTGGGCGAGCTGTTGCGCATGACGCTCGCCGAGATCATGGGCCTCGAACCCGGCATGACCGGCGGCCGGGGCGGCTCCATGCACCTGCGCTGGGACGAGGCCGGCGTGATCGGATCGAACGCCATCGTCGGCGGCGGGGTGCCCTTCGCCCTGGGCGCCGCCTGGTCGCGCAAGCGCGCCGCCACCGGTGACGTGGCGGTCACCTTCTTTGGCGACGGAGCGCTCAACATCGGCGCGGTTCTCGAAAGCCTGAACCTTGCCGCCACCTGGGATCTGCCGATCTGCTTCTTCATCGAGAACAACCAGATCGCGGTCGCCACAACGGTCGCCGAATCCACCCGGGAAACCCGACTGTCGGCCCGCGGTCTCGGCTTCGCCATTCCGTCCTTCACCTGCGACGGCATGGACCCGCTGGCGGTCCGCCTCGCCATGGATGCGCGTCCGGCGCCGTCTTGGAGGAGGCCATCCTCCAAGGTCTGTTGGAACTGGTCGAGCGGGATGCCTGCGCGCTGTTCTGGTACAACAGACTGCCCAGACCTGCGGTGAACCTTGCGGCTTTCGCGGACCCTTTCATCGATTTCACTCGCCAGGCCCTTAAGCAGAAGGGGCGGGATCTGCATGTCCTGGATCTCACCTCAGACATTGGGATACCGGTCTTCCTGGCAGTCTCGGCAAATTCCGAGGGCCGGTTGATCGCGCTTAGACTGGGCGCCCATCTGTCTGCGGGAATTGCATTGTCGCGCGCTGTCGCCGAGCTCAATCAGAGCCTGAGTGTGGACGATGCGTTGGACAATCTGGCAAATGCGGCAGACGACGATGAGGTTGCCCGATGGTATCGGGAGGGGAGCCTCGACCGGGACAATTACCTCAGGCCATCTGATGCGGAGCCCCGGCGACCCAGCGATTTCAGGAGCTTTTCCGCAAACAGCCTGGATCAGGCGGTGATGGCCGCTGTCGAGGCGGTGCGCGACGTTGGAGTGGACGTGCTGGCCATGGACTTGTCTCGCCCGGAGATCGATTTCGCTTGCGCCTGTGTGGTTGCCCCTGGACTACGGCATTTCTGGGCGCGCTACGCGCCGGGCCGGCTCTACGACGTACCGGTCAAAATGGGGTGGTTGTCGGCCACACTCAGGGAAGAGGAACTTAACCCAATCCCCTTCTTCCTCTAGACTCGATCCATGAGCCAGCACGATGAAATTCCCGTCGAGCTGTGGATCAGGGTCAACCAGGATGTCGAGGCCGTTACCGCCGAGGCCGGGGTGGTTCGAGTTGCGGTTCGGGACTGGCGCGCCATCGAGTTCAAGATCCCCGATGCGGCAACCCGGGAGGCGCTGGCGTCCCTTTCAGATAACGGCGCGAAGCTGCAACGGATCCTGGATTCCTGCCCGCTGGGGCGGGAGATCGATATCAGGTTCTATCTTGGACGATTGGAGCGGCCCCGTCTGCTGGAATGGGCCATTACCGTGGGCGGTGACGAAGTCGCCATGCTCGAGGCGACGGGCAATGGCTTCCGCCTCGATTATGGCCCCCTGCCTGAAGCGCGTTTTCGGTTATGTCGTTTCGCGCTGGTCCGCCGGGACGGTGACAAAGCTATTCTGGAGTCCGGCGATCGCACCGCACGCATGCGCCTGCAAGGCGAGGCGATTCCGCTATTGCGGGACGTTCTGACCGATAGCGCCGACCTAAAGGCCCACCCGCTGTTCGAGCTGCTATGGCGCGGAGGTTTCCTCGAGCCCCTGGATGCGGTCGAACCAGCGGCAAAAAGATGCTGGGAGTTCCACGACCGGCTGTTCCATCAAGCCTCTCGTGGGTTCCATGAAACCGAGACCCTGGGGGGAAACTATCGGTTTGAGAGTGAATTTCCTTCCCCTCCCGCCCGAAAACCGCCGATGCAGGGGGAGATTGTCTCGTTGCCGGAGCCGAAGGTTGGCGACAGTCAGCCGCTCGCCAAGGTGATGCTGCGGAGAAAGTCCGGAAGAGACTACAGTCAGACGCCCATCGGCCTTGAGGCCCTGTCGAGTTTTCTCTCCCGGGTGGCGCGAGTATCCCAGGTCATGGATGGGGACCCACAAGAGGTGATGACCCGCCCCTATCCGGCGGCGGGCAGCCTGCACGAGCTGGAGTATTATTTGGCGGTTGGGCGCGCCGAGGATCTGATCAAGGGGCTTTATCACTATGATAGCCACGGCCATCACCTGGTGCGGCTGGCGGCCAGCGCCGGGCAGTGGACCAGATAATCGACAAGTCCTCAATGGCGATGGGGCGCATCACGCCTCCGCCGGACCTGCTGATCATCCTGTCGACCCGATTGCCGCGGATGGCCTGGAAGTATCAGGGTATGGCCTATCGCGCTTCTCTGATGAATACCGGCGTTGTGCTGCAGACCCTCTATCTCGTTGCAACCGATATGGGACTGGCCGGCTGTGCCAACGGTTCAGGCGCGGCCCGCCTGTTCCAGGAAGCAACCGGGCTCGATGTCTGGGAAGAAACAGCGGTCGGCGAGTTTGCTCTGGCTCTGCCAGCCGACCCCTGAAACGGGGCGCTGCTTCGCCTAATCGGCAAAGCCGGGGGGCAACCTTCGAATGAACAAGCTGAATTTCCAGCTAAATGAGCTGATGCCTCAGCCCCCGACGACAGAGCCGGAGTCGCGGGCCACAGTGAGCGCTGGGGTAGATGTATTTGGCCCAGACATATGATGGGGTGTGGGGGAGCCGTAATTTGGCAGCATGACAGAACGGCGATACCGTTACACGTGATGGAAATGGGCCATCGGTCTGTATGGAGGACCTGATATGGACGATCAGTTGGACAAGACCACTGAGGAGCTGGAGGAAGAGCTGACCGTTGAAGCGCTTGATGATGAGGCGCTGGATCGGCCAGCTGACAGCGTTGCTATCAGTGTCATGAATTGCTCGCTTCGCACCCCGAGTTCAGCGTGACTGGCGTCCAATAGGGGCCGGTTACAGCGTTAGAGTTGGGGTTAGAGTCTGGCTACGTCGGCCGTTTGTCCTCGTCGGACCAATGCCGCCGTCTCTCCACCACCGGATGTCCTGGCGCTTGGTGTCCACTAGCATCGATAGTGGACACCATCGTCGGGTCACGTCCTTAGACTCGTGATGCAGGGCGCGTCCGCAAGGTGGGCGAGATCGCACGGTTACAGTGTTTCCGACACGCCTTGATCCGATCCAGCGGTCAGTCTTTCGTAACCAGTTCGTGGATTTTCGAAATGACCTGCTTGTCGTCGACCGGCTTCTCGAACACCGCTGCGGCGCCGAAGAGCTTGGCCAGCTTGAGGTAGTCGCCATCACCCGACCCGCCCTGCGCGGAGACCGCGATGACCGGAAGTTCCGGCGCGGTTTGTTTGAGGTACTTCAGCACCTCAAGCCCGTCGCGGTCCGGCATCACGATGTCGGTCACCACAATGTCGACACCATCAAGGGTTGAATTATCCCAGACTTCCCGGCCGCTCTGCCCTTCGACAACATCCAGATCCGCCGCCCGCAGCTTGGCGCACAGCAGCTGACGGACGAGCGCGTTGTCTTCCAGAACTAAAACCCGGGCCACCGGATACCTCAATGAAACCGCAAAGCCATTACCGCCTACACCGTCAGCTTCGAAAGTCCAAAGGATTTCGCGCCATTTGATCGCCACCAACCGGTCGGGGTGACGGATCATGCTAACCGCGAAATCCCCGAAGCGGTACGCAGCGATCAGCGGCTCGCGGCCAATTCCTCGATCTTGGCGATCAGGTCCCGCTCGTCCACCGGCTTGGCGAAGACCGCGTCCGCCCCGAGTTGTGATGCGATGTCCAGGTAGTTGAGGTTTCGCATCCGCCCCCCGGCGGTGATCGCAATGACAGGCGTGGTGCGGATACTCGGGTCGAGATGTCGGAGGAGTTCCAGGCCGTCGACTTCCGGCATCAGGATGTCCGTCACGATGATGTCGATTTCGCCCATGGTGCCTGCAATCGGCTCCATGCGCCCGTCGGCCGCCTCAACGACCTCCAAACCGCTGGCCTCCATCGCCACCTTGAGCGCGTAGCGAACCAGGTCGTCATCGTCGATGAGCAAAACGCGCGTCATGACTTTTCCCCATTGCCGCTCCGACCGGAGCGGGCCGCCGCCGGAAAGGATATTCTGAAGGTCGTGCCCCTACCGGGTTCACTGGTCAAGTCGATCCGCCCTCCGGCACGCTCGACCAGCCCGGCGACGATGAACAGCCCCAATCCGGTACCCTGGCCGACCTGCTTGGTCGTGAAGAACGGCTCGAACATCCGGTCACGGTCGGCGGCTGAAATCCCCTTGCCATCGTCCTCGACGGTCAGCACCGATTCCGCCGCCTGCGAATCCCGCGAGACCCGAATCCGGATCTCCCCCCCCCCCCCCCCCCCGCTTTCCGAGTACGCGTCCGCCGCGTTCGATACCAGGACCAGCAGAAAGTCGCTCAAGTCGGCCGCCGGCAGCGGGACCGGAACCCAGGCTTCGCCGGTGGTCTTGATGGAAATCGACGATGGCAATGGCGCACTGAACAGCGGCCGGTTGGCTTCGATGACGGCCGCGGCGTCCTCGACGCCCCCCTTTTCCTCGTCTTCCCGGCTCGCCCGAAGCACGGTTGCGAACTGCGCCTTCGCCCGGTCGGCCGCCTCGACAACCTTTTCAAGCGGCGGACGCACCGGGTGGCCGGCTTCAAGCTGCTGCAGACTGACCCGCGACAGGGTCAGGATCGGCTGCAACAGGTTGTTGGCCGAGTGGGCCAGACCGGCCGCCAGCGTGCCCATTACTTGCGCGCGTCGGGATTGGGCCAGTTCCTGCTCGATCCGCAGGCGCGTAGTCGCTTCCTGTTGAGCCCGCACCGATTGTTGGCGGGCCTCAACTTCCAGCCAGATGCAGATCGCCACGATGGCCGATATGCCGCCGACCAGAAACTCGTCCAGTTCCCAGTCCTCGTGGTCGCGAGAGAATCCGTAGAACCACTCGAACGCATCGACTGAGATCATGATCGCCGTCAGCACGGCAAAGATCGCCACGATGACGAGTGTGCGTTGAAGGACGGGCTTGGTCATTGGCGGTCCCACCCGAGATAGCCGGTCCATCGAGGGTAGCATTCGACGAGACGATGTCCGCCCGACACCGCCGGACCGCGGGAGCACGGGCGCTCAACCACGTGGCGCGGGTTTGGCATCGGTCCGAATCATGGCGAGCGACGGATCCGGGCCAAAGGCCCGGCGCCATAGAAATGACGGCCCCTGGAACGACGCGCCTTAGGAACGATGCGCCCGGGGTCGAATGCGCTCCATTTCCTCCAGCGTCTTCGGCCAGTCTTTCCTCAGCACCTGGCTGAGGGCCCGATCCGCAAGCAACTTGCCCTCGGTCTGGCAGGTCGCGCAATAGTTGGTCTCGTTGCTGGCATGGACGATGCGCTGGACCGGCGACCCGCACTCGGGACAAGGCTGTCCGTACTTGCCGTGCACCGCCATCTCCTTGCGAAAGGCGGTGACCTTCCTCGGCCAGCCCTCACCGATTTCATCCAGCAGGCGCGCGATCCAGCCCGTCAGGGTCGACCGGATCGCGGTGAACAGGCGGTCCACCTCCGCTTCGCTGATCCTGGTCGACATGGCAACCGGCGACAATCTGGCGGCGTGCAGGATCTCGTCGGAATAGGCGTTGCCAATGCCTGAGAACAGGTGTGGATCCGTCAGCGCCCGCTTCAAGGTGTGGTTCTCGGACCGCAAGATACGCTCGAAGGCAGGCCGGTCGATCTCGAGCGGTTCCGCGCCGCCGGGATCCAGAGCCGTCAGGGCCTCCGCCCCCTGCACCATGTTCAGACTGGCCCGCTTCTTTGATCCCTGTTCGGTCAGGATCAGGGATCCGTCGTCGAAGTCGAGCGCCGCCAGGCCCTTGCGCCCTGGCAATGCCGCCCCCGCCTCGCTCCACTGCAGACGACCCGCGATCATCAGGTGCAGCACTGCCCAGATGTCGTCCTCAACGCCGATCGCGATGCGTTTCCCGATCCGGCGGAACGCCAGAACCGACCGGCCGACCAGCGCCGTTACCGGCGGTTCAACCGTGCGCACCAGGAACGGGCTGGCGATCCGCACCCCGGTGAAGCGGGTCCCGAGGGCCCGGCGTTCGAGGGCAGCGATGTACAGCGCGATATCCGGCAATTCCGGCATGGGCAGAGTGTCATGCCAGGGGACGCGATCGACAACCGCCCCTTTTCTCTCAAGGCTCCGCACGATAGCGTCGAGCGGTCCTGCGCAAGCCCGATCGGGTACCCGCCAGACCGCGCGGACGACAAGGCACTTCAGGAGGACCAGGATGGCCGATGTTCCGGCAACGATGACCGCGGTCGAGATCACCGGCGAAGGCGGTCCCCCTGAGGTCCTGAAGCCAACGACCCGAGACGTCCCGGCGCCGGCGGCTGGTGAGGTCCTGGTGAAGGTCGCCTATGCCGGCGTGAACCGCCCCGATTGCCTGCAACGTGCCGGTGGTTATCCCCCGCCCCCGGGCGCGTCCGACATTCCCGGCCTCGAGATCGCGGGAACCGTGGTGGCCGTCGGTGTCGACGTGACCCGTTGGAAGATCGGTGACGCGGTCTGCGCCCTGGTACCGGGCGGCGGCTATGCCGAGTACTGCACGGCAGCGGCCGACACCTGCTCGCCGGTTCCGTCGGGCTTTTCGCTGGAGGAAGCGGCCGCCATTCCGGAGAACTACTACACGGTCTGGACCAACGTCTTCGAACGCGGACGCCTGCAACCCGGGGAGACCATCCTGATTCATGGCGGGTCTTCCGGGATCGGCACGACGGCCATCCAGCTCGCCAGCGCCTTCGGGGCCCGGGTGTTCGCCACCGCTGGCTCCGCGGAGAAGTGCGATGTCTGCCGGGACCTCGGCGCCGAGCGGACGATCAACTACCGCGAGGAGGACTTCGCCGCGGTCATGAAAGAGACCGGCGGCGCCGACGTCATTCTCGACATGGTGGGCGGGCCCTACATCCAGCGCAATGTCGACTCCCTGAAACTGGAGGGTCGGCTGGTCCAGATCGCCTTTCTGCAGCCGCCGGTGGTCGAAAAGTTCAACTTCCTCAAGGTGATGACCCAACGATTGACCATCACCGGCTCGACCCTGCGGCCGCGCACCGTCGCCCAGAAGGCGGCGATTGCCCGCCAGCTGGAGGAGAAGGTCTGGCCGCTGCTGGAAGCCCGCACCGTCAAGCCGATCATGTACAAGACGTTCGATCTCGCCGACGCCGCGGCCGCCCATGCCCTCATGGAATCGAGCACCCATATCGGCAAGATCATGCTGAAGACCTGAGGGGCTGATGCAAACCCCGGACTCCCCAACATCGGATCCAACGATGATGGCGCTCGCGGACGCGCAGCAGCACCTGGCCATCAGCGACCACGACCGCCGCCGATTCACCATTGATGGCCACTGGTACGCCGGATTCCAGCGCTTGGTCGAATGGTCCGACGTGGACGCCTTCGCCCATGCCAACCATACCGCCTTCCTGATGTGGTTCGAGGCCGCCCGGAACCTGTATCTGGAAGCGGTCGGCCTGCCGCGTCACAGCCCGACGACGCCCGGGCCGGTGATGAAAGAACTGTCGGTGCAATACCGTCGCCCGCTCTCGTATCACGATCCGGTCTTCATCACCGCGCGCACCCTCTCCATCCGGCGGACATCGCTGGTGATGGACTACGCGGCCTGGACGTCCGAGGGCCGTGCGGCCACATGCGAAGCCGTCCTGGTTCTGATGATCAACGCGACCGGCGAGAAGGTGCCGATCCCGGAAGCGGTCCGCGAGGCGCTGCGGGCCCTTGACGCCCCGCAGGAACAATAGGTCGGGAGCACCCGTGATGGCTCAGCCCCGGATTGCACACCCTCAGACCCACGGCGACCGCGTGGCCATCGTGACCGGTGCGGGCTCGGGGATCGGCCGCGGCATCGCCCAGGCCCTGGCCGCCGCCGGCGCCGCCGTGGCGGTCACCGATGCCGACGGCAACCGGGCCGAGGAGGCCGCCGGTCAGATCGCGGCGGACGGGCACCGCGCCATGGCCTTGATCTGCGACGTGGCGATCTGGTCCGACGTCGCCGCCGCCGCCCGGGAGATCGAAACCGCGCTCGGCCCGGTCGACATCCTGATCAACAACGCCGGCATTTCGCCCAAGCACGACGGCAAAGCGGCATCGGTCCTGGAGATGGATCCCGAGGAATGGCGGACAGTGGTCGACATCAACCTGACCGGCGCCTTCCACTGCGTGCGGGCCTTCGGGCCCGGTATGGCGGCCCGCGGATGGGGATCGATCGTCAACCAGTCCTCGGTCGCGGCGAAGCGCTACGCGGCGTTCGTCGGCGTGCACTATCCGGCGACCAAAGCCGGCCTGATCGGGATGACCAAGCACCTGGCGGGGGAACTCGGCCCCGCCGGGATCAACGTGAACGCGCTGGCACCTGGACGCATCGACACGCCGCTGATGCGGGGTGTCAGCAAAGCGGTGAACGAAGCGATCAGACTGGACACCCCCCTGCGCCGCATCGGCACAGTCGAGGACGTCGCGGCGGCCACCCTGTACCTGACCTCTGAGGCCGGCCACTTCGTCACCGGACAGGTGCTCGATATCGCCGGCGGATGGATGATGAGCTGATGATCGACCTGACGGGCAAGACCCTGTTCATGACCGGCGCCAATGGCGGCATTCCACGCGCGATCGCTCAGGTCTTCCTGGACTGCGGGGCCAATCTTGCCTTGAGCGATCTCGACGGCGAGGCGTTGCGCGCCTTTGCCGCCGAGCTTGATCCGACCGGCGCAAGGGTTGCGACCACAACCTGCGACGTCACCGACAGCGCCGCCGTTGTCGCGGCGGCGGCGGCCGCCGCCGACACGTTCGGCGCCATCGACTTCGTGGTGCCGGCCGCCGGGTTGTTTCCGGGGCTAGACGTCGCCGGGATGAGCGACGCCGATTGGAAGCGGGTCACGGGGATCAATCTCGACGGCGTATTCTTCACAATCCGCTCGGCGATCCCGCATATGAACGATGGCGGGGCGATCGTGACCATCGCCTCGTTGGCCGCCCACCGCGGCAGCAAGGATCACGCGCACTACGCCGCCTCCAAGGGTGCCGTGCTGTCGCTCACCCGATCGCTGATGTACGAGCTGGCGCCCCGCCAGATCCGCTGCAACGCGGTCTCTCCCGGGCTGATCGATACCGTGATGGTACAGCCCCTGATGGAGGCGCGCGGTGACGCGCTGATGGCGGCGACGCCGCAGGGTCGGTTGGGCACACCGAGGGAAGTGGCGACGGTTGTCGCCTTCCTGTGCAGCGACTGGGCCAGCTTCGTCAACGGCCAGACGATCAGCGTGAACGGGGGTATCCACACCGCCGCCTGAGTCCAAACGCGAAAGATTCTTGCGCGCAATAACCTGAGATCGTCGTCTCCCGCGCCGCCCCAAAACCCAGCTTGATGGGATCCGTCTTTCTTGCCGGCGGCTCTTCCGCGGACCGGCTCGCAGGCTCATTTTCATACATAGAGAACAAGGTTCATCGCGCCCTTGCGGGCCAGGAGGTATCCATGACCGTGTTCGACTTGCCCGACTTTCGCGACCACGAACAGGTGGTCTTCGCGTCGGACGCCGAAACCGGCCTGAAATCCATCATCGCCATCCACAACACCCGCCGCGGCCCGGCCCTCGGCGGTTGTCGGATATGGCCCTACGAAAATGACGGCGACGTCGTCATGGACGCCCTGCGGCTGTCGCGGGTCATGACCTACAAGTCGGCCCTGGCCGGCCTGGCGCTTGGCGGTGGCAAGGCGGTCATCATCGCCGACCCTCGGAGCGAAAAGACCCCGGCCCTGCTGCGGGCTTTCGGCCGCGCCGTCGACCAGCTCGCCGGGCGCTACATAACCGCCGAGGATGTCGGCACCACCGTCCCGGATCTCGAGTTCGTGCGCCTGGAAACGCCGCACGTGGTCGGGATCTCGGAAGGCGGTGCCGGAGACCCTTCGCCGGCGACCGCCTATGGCGTTTTCGTCGGTTTGCAGGCAGCCGCGCGCCGCGCACTCGGCACCCCGTCCCTGGAGGGGGTTCGGGTCGGCATCCAGGGTCTGGGCGCGGTCGGATTCGGCCTGGCCGAGCTGCTTCGCGAGGCGGGCGCCAGATTGACCGTCGCCGACCTGCGGGACTCCGCGGTCGAACGCGCGATGCGGGAACTCGACGCCGACCCGAGCGATGCCACGCGGATTCACGCCGCAGACGTCGACGTCTACGCTCCCTGCGCCCTCGGCGGGGTCCTGAACGACGACACGATCTTGGAGATCCGCGCCCGGGTGGTCGCGGGATCCGCCAACAACCAGCTGGCCGAGGACCGTCACGGCGCCGACCTGCAGGCCCGCGGGATCCTCTACGCTCCGGACTATGCGATCAATGCCGGTGGGATCATCAACATCGGCCATGAGAGCACCCGCAACGCCGGACGGCCCTACGACCGCCAACGGGCGTTTGCCGACGTTGCCCGCATCGGCGATACGCTCGAGCGGATCTTCGATCTCGCCGACCAGGAGGGCGTGACCACCGCCATCGCCGCCGACCGGTTGGCGGAACAGCGCCTGCTGGAGGATTGCCCGGCTGCCGCGTAGGGCTCAAAGGCCCTACTGCAGCGGCACCTCGTTGAAGGCGCGCAGCTTGCGCGAATGCAGGCGTTCCGGCTGCAGATCGCGCAGCAGTTCCATGGTGCGGAACCCGATGTCCAGGTGCTGGGCCACCTGACGGCGGTAGAAGTCGTCGGCCATACCGGGCAGCTTGAGCTCGCCGTGCAGCGGCTTGTCGGAAACGCAGAGCAAGGTGCCGTAGGGAACCCGGAAGCGGAATCCGTTGGCCGCCACCGTCGCGCTCTCCATGTCGAGGGCGATGGCGCGGGAGAGGTTGAGCGCCCGGTCGGGCTCGCTCTGCTCGCGCAACTCCCAGTTCCGGTTGTCGGTCGAGGCGACGGTGCCCGTGCGCATGATCCGCTTCACGCCCAACGGATCCAGCCCGGTCACGTCGGCGACCGCCTGCTCCAGCGCCTGCTGAACCTCGGCCAGCGCGGGGATCGGCACCCAGACCGGCAGGTCGTCATCGAGGACGTGATCGTCGCGCTGGTAGGCATGGGCCAGAACGTAGTCCCCCAGGCGCTGGGTGTTCCGAAGGCCGGCGCAGTGCCCCAGCATGATCCACGCATGGGGCCGCAGGACGGCGATATGGTCGGTGATGGTCTTGGCATTGGAAGGGCCGACGCCGATGTTCACCATCGTAATGCCCTGATGGCGGTCGCGGACCAGATGATAGGCCGGCATCTGCGGCAGACGCCGCGCCGGACTGCCGACCGCCGTTCCGTTGCTGCGCAACAGCCGGTCGCCCGGCTCGACGAAGGCCGTGTAGCCCGAGGCCGGGTCGCGGACCAGTTCCTCGGCACGCTGAATGAACCCGTCGATGTAGACCTGGTAGTTGGTGAACAGGACGAAGTTCTGGAAATACTCGGGCGATGTGCCGCAATAGTGGCGCAGGCGGTGCAGCGAGTAGTCGATGCGCGGGGCGGTAAACAGGGACAACGGCATCGGACCACTGGGGTCGCTCTCGACCTCACCGTTGACGATCCGATCGTCCATCACCTTGAGGGACGGCATGTCGAAATGGCGCTTCAAGCGGATCATCGACGCCGCATCGAAGCCGTCGCCGACCACCATCCCGTCGGGATAGGCGAAGGGCAGCGGAATCGGAATGTCCGACAGCCCGACATCCAGCGGTCCGTCGTGGTTGGCCAGGATGGCCGAGATCTGCTGGGTCAAATGGGCGGCGAACAGGTCGATCCGGGTGAAGGTCCCCTGGTAGACGCCCGGCTGATCGGCGAACCCGTAGGCCGCCCCGGTCCCCGGTCCGTCCTCGCGTTCCTGAACCCGCAACCGGACCTGCGGATAGGTCGCGCGCATACGCTGTGTCAGGCGGCCAGCCTCGAACGCGGCGAATCCGTCCTGCAGCCGGGCGATCTCCGAGCGATATAGCCGGTCGAGTTCGGCGATGACCGCGTCCGCCGTCTCGAATTGTCGAGTCGCCGAGTCGTCGGGCATCCGCTGTCTCCGTTCCTGCGATCCGAAGGGCCCTGGCGCGCCGCTCTGGCCCGGCTCCGCGCGTATGGACGCTGGCGGTCGGCGGTTGGTCTAGGCTGTTGAGGGTGAAATGAAGTGGCACGCGAGGCAAGGATGATGGCGTTCGAAGCGCTTGGGGTGGAGGTTGGCGCACTCCTGAAACAACGGGGCGAAACCATCGGGGTCGCCGAATCCTCTTCCGGCGGCCTGGTCTCGGCGGCTCTGCTCGCCGTTCCGGGGGCGTCGTCCTACTTCGTCGGCGGCGGTGTGATCTATACGGCGGAAGCGCGCAAGGCGCTGCTGGACCTGGACCTGGATGACCATCCCGGGGTCCGCTCGGCATCGGAGCCCTACGCCGCGCTTCTCGCCTACACGACCCGGCGAACACTCGGCACGACCTGGTCGCTTGCGGAAACCGGCGCCGCCGGCCCGGCCGGGAACCGGTACGGAGATGCCCCCGGCCACACCTGCATCGCGGTCAGCGGGCCCGCTCTGAAGGTGATCACCCTGGAGACCGAGGACACCGACCGGGCGGCCAACATGCAGCGGTTCACCGAAGCCGCCCTCGACCTCCTGGCCAGCTGTCTTCGGGAGCCGATGACAGCCTAGATCGGGGCCCTTGGCCGCCGCTGTGGGCGCCCCCGCCATCATGATGCTGCTGGTCGGCGCCGCGGTGATCCTGCTGCGCTTCCTTTCGATCGGCGTGCGGCGGCCAAGGCCGGCGTGAGCCTTATTCCATGGTCCCGCGAACCGGATAGCCTTCCTTGCCCTTGGCCAGGCCGCGAACCACGAGATCGAGATCGGGCCGCACGAACGGTGCGTTGGCGATTTCGACGATCTGCTGATTGCCCTCGGGCGTGGTGACGAACAGGCCGGGCTCGGGGAACGGCCGGTCGGTCTCTGTGTCGCTGCGGGGTGTCGAGACGTAGAGGCCGAGGCTCTTCATCTGATCCACGCTCATGTCATAGGCGACCGGCATCGTCAGGCCGACCTCGTCGACAAAGGCATCGGCCTTTTCCCGGGGATCCCCAGAGACGGCGACCACTTCGGCCCCGAGTTCGGCGAACTCGCTGAGCTTCTGCTCAAGCTTCCCGAGATAGGTCTTGCAGATCGGACAGTGCAGCCCGCGATAAACAAAAATCGCCTGCCAGGTGTCGTGGGATCCGCCGAGTCGGACGGTCCCACCCCCGACCTTGGGCAGATCGATCTCCGGCAGCGCGCTTCCGGCAGCGGGTTTAGAGCTCATTAGGATTCCTCTTGGTACAGTTCGGGGTGCGATTGCGGCTTAGTTTTTACGCTACGGAGAGGGTTCACAACCGACGATTCCGTGAAAAGACCCGCTCCGATCAAAGGTCTAATACCGCTTGCGTTTCCGCCAGAATGGCGGTCTGCTTTGGGCCCTTTCGCACATGCGAAAGAATTGAGGCTGATCGAGGAACCGATTTGCTCTACTCAATGTACGAAACCCAACGCGCCCTGATGGCGCCGATGCGGTTTCTGACCCAGACGTCCAAGGCGTTGAGCAGTCACCCTTGGGCGCCCTTGGCATACACGGCGTTCGGAAAATCCATGGAAGCGGGCCTCGAGGTCCTGCACGGGGTCATCAAGGACCGCGGTCGCCCCGACTGGGAGATCGATGCCGCTGAAACCCCTGACGGCCCGGTTCCGGTGTCGTTCGAGGCGGTCCACACCACGCCGTTCTGCGACCTCGTTCATGTTCGTCGCAAGACCAAGCGCCGCGACCCGAAGGTGCTGCTGGTCGCCCCCCTCTCGGGACACTACGCCACGCTGCTGCGTGGGACCGTCCGTGGTCTCATCCAGGAGCATGACGTTTATGTCACCGACTGGAAGGACGCGCGCACCGTCAAAATGAGCGACGGTTTCTTCCATCTGGACGACTACATCGGGATGCTGATCGACTTCATGCGCCGACTCGGGCCGGATCTGCACGTGGTGGCGGTTTGCCAGCCGGCGCCGATCACCCTGGCGGCGGTGTCCCTGATGGCGGATATGGACGATCCGAAGCAACCGACATCGATGACGTTGATGGGGGGCCCGGTCGATCCGCACGCCGCGCCGACCGTGGTCACGCAACTGGCCGACGCCCGTCCCATGAGCTGGTTCGAGACACGCTGCATCACCCGGGTCCCGGTCTATTATCCGGGCTCGTCGCGGCGGGTTTATCCGGGATTCATGCAGGTTGGCGCCTTCATCGCCATGAACCCCGACCGCCACGTCTCGGCACACCTGGCAATGTTCCGTCATCTGGTTGAAGGCGACGGGGAGTCCGCCGAGGGTAAGCAGCGGTTCTACGACGAATACCTGTCGGTGATGGACGTGCCTGCCGAGTACTACCTGGAAACCGTGCGCCGGGTGTTCAAAGAGCGTGAGCTGCCGCGCGGGATCATGGAATGGCAGGGTCATCGGGTTCGCCCGGAAGCGATCCGGACGACTGCCATGCTGACGGTCGAAGGCGAAAAGGACGACATCTCCGCTCCGGGCCAGACGCTGGCGGCCCATGACATGACCCCGAATATCCCGGACAACCGGCGGATGAACCACCTCGAACGGGCGGTCGGACACTACGGGATCTTCAACGGACGGAAATGGCGCGAGAACATCCTGCCGGTGATCACGCGCTTCATCCGAGACGTCAGCTGACCTATGCCCTGACGGCGATCGGCGACGGCCCCTGGCCCGATCGTCTTGCCATCGGCCCATTGCCAGTCGCGACCCAGGATCTGGCGGACATCCGGAATTGGGGCGCCGAGCGTGTCCTGGTGCTGGTCACAGACGGCGAGGTCCGCAGCTACGGCATCGACGATATTGCCGGCCACTACCGGGAGGCCGGGCTGCACTGTAACCGGGCCCCCCTCGACGACTACACCGCGCCCGATGCCGGGTTCGACCGCGACTGGGTCGCCATCCGTCGAGAGCTGATCGAGTTGCTGGCCGACGGCGGCAAGGTCCTCATCCATTGCAAGGCCGGCAAAGGGCGCAGCGGCACCCTCGCCGCCGCGCTGCTCGTCGCCGGCGGGCTCTCGGCGACCGACGCAATAGCCGCAGTGCGTCGGCACCGCCCCGGCGCCATCGAGACGGCCGCTCAGGAAGACTGGGTTCACAATCAGACGGCACATGCGGCGTCGGGAGCGCCCCTGGCGTGAAGGGGTCTGGCGGTCGGTCGGACAGTCGCGCATAACTTAGTCGACTGGGATCGGGAACAGACCCACGTCCACCGACCCGGTTGAGAGGACCCCACGATGGATCTTGAATCGTACCGGATGTCCGAAGCTCTTGGCCGAATGGCCATCCGATCGATCTGGGACTCCTCCATCCACACCCCCAAGGCCTTCGACACCGACACCTTCCCGCTTCGGATCAACCGCCACGACGACCTGGCGGCCTATATCGACGTCATGCACGAGAACCGGTTCGACCGGTTCATGGCCGAAATGAGCGGCATGACCGACACGGAACTCGAGGAATTCCTGGGCGGTCTGGTAGCCTATTGCCGCTTCTTGATGGCGCATTTCCGCTCGGACAGCGTCCCGTTGCCGCTGTCCGGGATGCTCTCGCAGTATTGCGCCTATCGCAAAGCGACCGGTGTGCCGACTCATGCCCGGATCCTGGAAATCGGGCCGGGCAGCGGCTTCATTCCGTTCTTCGCCCACAGCACCGACTCGATCCAGCGCTTCGACTAGATCGAGACCGCCGAGGCGTTCTACCTGCTGCAGAACCTCATCGACCGCCATCTCTATGGTCACCGGTTCCTCGACCACGCGCAGGTGGACTTCAAGAACAGCGGCCTTGGGGGCCTCTCCGTCGATAAGGTGCGGCCAGACGTGCTGCGGGAGCCCTATCACTGGCTGGAGGACTTCAACACGATCGACATCACCCGCCAGCCCCGGTGCGAGCATTTCCCCTGGTGGCGGGCTGGCGAGGTCTTCGGACGCAAGTATGACGTCGTGATGTCGAACGCCAACATCACCGAGGTCACCGACACCGCGCTGAGCTACTATGCCGCCCTGATCCGCGATGTCATCGAGCCGACCGGTGTGTTCATTGCGCAATGCACCGGCCTGCGCAGCGAGCGCGCGCCGCACGCGATCAAAACACTGGTTTCCGCCGGGTTTGCCCCCCTGGTTGTCGCCGCCGGATTCGACGATGACGCGGACGGTAGCGGATCGACCGGGCAGACCGCACCTTTGCGACATTTAATGTCGTCCTGCTGCCCATCGGACATCCCGGTATCGCCAACGCGCCGTTCCAGACCCAGGCCGGTGGCGCCAGCATCAACAGCCGCGACCCGTTGACCCGCGCGATCTTCCGCATGGACCGGCCCGCCGGCCGGCACGTCAGCCGCCAGGAGATGCATGATCTCCTGGCCGGGCGGCTCGCCGCCGACGGCTGAAGCCGATGCCCCCTATTTGACGGCGGCGATGATTCCGATCTCGACGGTGAAGACCGGCCGCGCCAGCCGCGGCGATTCCACACAGGCGCGCGCCGGCGCCAGACCAGCCGGGACCCAGGCGTCCCAGACCTCATTCATGGCCTCGAAATCATCCATGGTGTTCAGCCAGATGGTCGCCGACAGCAGGTTGCTCTTGTCCGACCCGGCCTCGGCCAGCAACGCATCGATCCGGTCCAGGATGTTCTTGGTCTGCTCGGCCGCACTGGTGCCCGGCGCGTCCTGGGCGACCTGACCGGCGAGATAGACGGTGCCGTTGTGGACGACGGACTGGCTCATGCGCTGGCCGGTCTGGAAACGCTGAATGGTCATGGGATCAATTCCTCCGGGGGACAGTAATGCGCGTTGCGCGCCTGGGATCAGGCTCTAGAGCAGATCCTCGTCAGATGGAATCGCCGAATGCGATCCATCTGCGGGGTGAATCTGCTCTAACTCTATGATTTAGATCGGATTCACACGCTCTGTCGTAAATCGAAGTGTTTCCGACAAAACGTGATCCGATCTAAGCTTGGAGCGCCATCCTAGCCAGCGACCAGCGTCCGAGCGAGACCATGGATTTCACCCTCCCCGCCGAGATCGACGCCTACCGCCAATCGGTACGCGCCTTCGTTTCCGCTGAGATTCTGCCCCTCGAGGCCGATCCGGCCTCCTATGACGAACACGAGAACATCCGGCTCGACGTGCTCGAGGCCACCCGCGCCAAGGTCAAGGCGGCGGGTCTGTGGGCCCCGCAGATGCCGAAGGATCTGGGGGGTCTCGGCTTCGACCAGGTCGGCATGGCCGCCGCCTACGAGGAGATGAACCGGTCGATCTTCGGGCCGGTGTGCTTCAACTGCGCCGCCCCGGACGACGGCAACATGTTCATCCTCAACCGGATCGGCACCGACGCGCAAAAAGAGAAGTGGCTGCGGCCGATTGTCGACGGGTCGGTGCGGTCGGCTTTCGTGATGACCGAGCCGTCCCCCGGCTCCGGCTCGGACCCGTCGATGATGCTGACCAAGGCCGAGCCCAAGGGCAACGAGGCCTGGACGGTGAAGGGCCGCAAGTGGTTCATCACCGGTGCGGAGGAAGCGAGCCACTTCATCCTGATCGCGCGGACCTCCGACGACAGCCGCAAGGGCCTGTCGGCCTTCATGTTCCACAAGGACCAGCCGGGCTGGCGCATCATCCGCCGGATCCCGATCATGGGCCCCGAAGAGCACGGCGGGCACTGCGAGATCGAGTTCGACGGCCTGGAAATCGCCGACGCCGACCGGCTGATGGAGGTCGGCGACGGCCTCAAACTGACCCAGATCCGGCTCGGCACCGCCCGGCTGACCCATTGCATGCGCTGGCTCGGGCTCGCCAAGCGCTCGATGGAGATCGCCATCGACTACGCCGAGCGCCGCGAGGGCTTCGGCGTCAAGCTGGCGGATCGGGAAAGCGTGCAGACCATGCTCGGCGACCTCGCCTATAAGATCGAGATCGGCCGGCTGCTGACCATGAAAGCGGCCTGGAAGCTGGCGGCCAGTGACTTCGCCCGCAAAGAGGTCTCCATGGCCAAGATCCAGGTGGCCGACACCCTGCACGAGGCGGTCGATACCGCCATCCAGATCAATGGGGCGCGGGGCTACTCCAAGGACACGCCCCTCGAATGGATCTACCGCTATGCCCGCCAGGCCCGGCTGGTCGACGGCGCGTCCGAGGTGCACAAGATGGTGCTGTCGCGGTTCTATCAGAGTGAGCGCCAGGACTTCTGGAGCTGGGGGCTGTGAAAACGGTTCAACGCGGCGCGAGTATCGACATCACCAGATCGGTCAGCATGTCCGCCACCTGTTCCATGGGCAACGGCAGGGCCGCAGCAGTAACCGAGTAGCCTTCAAAGAACGGCAACAGCAATGACCGTACGCGGTCATGCACGGCCGGATCGACGTCTTCGCCGATCACAAAGTCCGCCATCAACGCCGAGAAGTTCAGGTAGTAGCCCGTCATATGGTCCCGGACGATCGTGTTCCGGGATGAGATTGCCCAGAGCTCACGGAAAATCCGGCACATATCCGACAGTTCCATACCGTGACTCAGTCCGGCGCGGATGAGGTGGTGCGCTCGCGCACGCGGGGTCGGCGCCGGGTCTTCGCGGGTCAAACGCTTCAGGTCGGCAGTGCACTCCTCCACGTGCCGCGTGACCATCGCCTTCAGCACGTCATCGCGGGACTTGAAGTAGTACTGAACATTGCTCAGGCGCATCCCGGCGCAATCGGCGATTTTGCGCATTGTGAGCCCCGCGTCGCCTGTCTCCTTAAGCAGGTTCAGCGCGCAGTCGAGGATCACTTGCTCCTTGTCAGATCGGTGCGATGCGCTGCCTGCCATGCGGTTCCTGTCGCCATCGAGTTGCTTCACAAGCGGCAAAGCCGCTCCGGATTCTTCGCCTTTTTGACGTCAGAACAATAGGGCCTTGACGCTGTAGGTCAATCGACCTAATTCTGATTAGGTCACATGACCAATTCAATCGACAGGCTTCACAATGATCGAGACTCTCCGCACCCCTGATGACCGTTTTCAGAACCTCCCGGGCTACGGTTTCCAACCGCACTATGTGGATGATCTTCCGGGCTACGAGGGGCTGCGCGGACACTATCTGGATGAGGGTGATCCCGCCTCACAGGAGGTGTTCCTCTGCCTTCATGGGGAACCGACCTGGAGCTACCTCTATCGCAAGATGATCCCGGTCTTCGCGGCCGCGGGCGCCCGCGTTATCGCGCCAGACTGGCTGGGCTTCGGACGCTCGGACAAGCCGATCGATGACGCGGTCTACTCTTTCGACTTCCACCGCGACTACATGCTGGCCTTTATCAGGCGCCTGGACCTGCGGAACATCACGCTCGTCTGCCAGGACTGGGGCGGCGTCCTGGGGCTGACATTGCCGATGGAGATGCCGGATCGCTTCAACCGCCTCCTGATCATGAACACCGGGCTGATGGCCGGTCCCGTCAATAGCCCGGCATTCGAAGAGTGGAAGGCTGACATCATCACCAATCCCGATGTGCCGGTGGCCTTCGTGATGCAGAAATACGAGCCAGCCATCAACGACGCGGAGGCAGCCGCTTACACGGCGCCCTTCCCCGACCAGCGGTACAAGGCGGGGGTTCGTATGTTCCCAAGGCTCATCGCCAAGACCGAGGACGCCCCCGGTGTCGCCACATCGCAGCGCGCGATGCGCTTCTGGTCGGAGGACTGGCAGGGTGAGAGCTTCATGGCGGTGGGCATGCAGGACAAGATGCTGGGGCCGGATGTCATGAGCTTCATGCGCAGTGTCATCAAAGGCTGCCCCGAGCCCATGGAAGTGGCAACCGCCGGCCATTTTGTGCAGGAACACGGTGCGGCGATCGCGGAACGCGCGCTTGCGGCCTTCGGAATAGCCGATGCCAAGAGGGAGCCGTCGGCGTGAGGGTCCTCCACCTGGTCTTTCACCCGGACCTCGCTTCCTCGCGCGTCAACCGGATATGGCGCGAGCAGATCGTCGCCAGCGGCAAAGTCTCGGAGTCACGAGACCTCTACGCGGAGTACCCCGACTTTCGGATCGACGTCGGCCGCGAGCAGCAGATGCTGCTGGATCATGACCGTATCGTCTTGCAGTTCCCGTTCTACTGGTATTCAGCAACACCTCTGTTGAAGAAGTGGCTGGACGATGTCCTGACTTACGGCTTCGCCTATGGCAGCACCGGTGACAAGCTGCACGGAAAGGACCTGCAACTGATCACGTCGGTTGGAGGACAGCCGAAGTACTACTCCGGCTTCGACATCTACGCGACAATCCACGAACTGCTCCGACCGTTTCAGCTGACGGCAAATCTCTGCGGCATGAACTACCAGATTCCGGTCTGGATGTTCCGCGCCGATGCCGTGTCGGAGGAGACGATCCGTGCCCACGGCCTGGAATGGATCGAACTGATAGACGATCCACTGAGATCCAACCCGAAGAAGTACCTGAACAACGAGCCGGACAAGGCGCTGGAACTTGCGGGTTGAAGGCCCGAAGTGCCGCCCTCCGACTGCTAGAGCCTGATCCGATCAGATCGAGCCGGTCTGATCGGTGAATCAGTCTCTAAGATATTGAAATAGAGCAAAATTCACCGATCAGACCGATTCTGTCTGAACGGATTTTGCTCTAGACCTCCAGCACCACCTTGCCCACGACCCGGCGGTCGCGGATCACTGCCAGCGCATCGGCCATCCGATCGAGCGGGAACCGTTCGGTGACATTAGCCTTGAGCCGGCCGTCACCGTACAGGCGGAAGATCTCGGCCTGGGCCTCGGCCATGCGATCCGGCGTGCGATCCCGGTAGTCCGACCACTGCAGGCCCGTTACTGCGATGTTCTTCACCAGCAGGTAATTGGCCTTGATGGTCGGGATCCGCCCGGCGGCGAAGCCGACCACGACCATGCGGCCACACCACGCCAGTGCACGCATCGCCGCGTCGAACGGGTCGCCGCCGAGGGGATCGATGCAGATGTCGACCCCGTTGCCGTCCGTCACCGCGTAGACCTGGTCGCGCAGTCCGTCCCGCAGGTCGTCGACCGACAGGTCGATGATGTGATCGGCCCCGGTCGCCCGTGCGGCCTCAGCCTTCGCCATGGTCGTCACCCCGGCGAGCGCCGTCCCGCCGAGCGCCTTGACGATCTGCAGGGCCGCCATGCCGACACCGCCGGTCGCCCCCAGCACCAGAACACGATTGCCGGCCTTGAACCCGGCCCGGTCCATCAAGGCGAACCAGGCGGTCTGGTACACCAGCCCCATGGCCGCCGCGTCGGCTAACGGCATGTCCGCCGGCAGGGCGAAGCACTGATCTGCGCCGGCCACCACCTCCTCGGCAAAGGCGCCGTATTCGACCTGGGCCATCACCCGGTCGCCGACGGTCCAGCGGGTCACCCCCGGCCCGACCCGCGCGATCTCTCCCGCCAACTCCTTGCCCGGTGTGAATGGTAGCGGCGGCTTATGCTGGTAGCGGCCCTCGATGACGAGCAGATCGGGGTAATTGACCCCGGCGGCCCGGGTCCGCACGACCACCTCGCCCGGTCCCGGCTCGGGGGCCGGGAGATCACGGAGTTCCGCCTGTTCCGGGCTCCCGACATCGGCCATCACCATCGCCCGCATGGTCAGTCCTCTCCCAGGATGTCAACGTTGCCCTCGCCGAGGGCCGGGAAGGTGCTGTCCCCATCCGGATCGCGGTAGATCGGTGCGATCGGCGGGGGCAGCGGGGCCAGAGTCCTGGCCCCCGCCGTCATCGCGCCCGCATACAGGCCGCGGCCGATGAAGTGCGGGTCGGCTTCCGCCTCGCTTTGGGTCTTGACCAGGGTGACACAGGCATCGACGCCCTCGAACGCGGCCAGCCAGTCGCCGCTCGCCCGCGCCGCGATGATCTCACCCACCGCCGCCAGGGTCGCCGCCGGATCCCGGCTGTCATCGATCAGTGTCTCCTCGAGGCCGATCACGCGGCAGAAGTTCAACCAGAACTTCTGCTCCAGCGGCGCGCAGGCGAGCCAGCGGCCGTCGGCGCAGCGGTAGACCTGGTAGCGCGGCGACCCGCCGGTCACCAGTTCGCCACCGGGGACCGGATCCTTGCCGAGCACCGCCTTCTCGCCGCGCGCCCAATAGCCCCAGGCCATCAGGTTGTCGGCCATCGCGATGTCGAGATGGGCGCCCTCGCCCGACCGCTCAGCGTCGCGCAGGGCCAGCAGGATCGAGATCACCGCCGGCATGGTGCCGCCGCCGATATCGGCGACCAGGACCGGCGGCAGGACCGGCGCCCCAGCGCGGTCGGCACCGAGATTCAGGGTGCCGGTCTCCGCCATGTAGTTCAGATCATGGGCGGCGACCTGCGCCTTGTCGCCATCCTGCCCCCAGCCGGTGATCGAACAGTAGACCAGGGCCGGATTGAGGTCGCGCAAGGCCGCATAGCCGAGACCGAGCCGGTCCATCACGCCCGGGCGGAACTGCTCGACCACGACCTGGGCATCGGCGATCAGCCGCTGCATGGCGGTGATGGCATCCGGGTCCTTCAGATCCACGGCGACCGACCGCTTGCCCCGGTTCAGCAGGGCGAAGTTCGTCCCGCCGTCCTCGGTCACCATCGGCGGGTAGGCGCGCATATCCTCGCCGGTGCCGGGGCGCTCGACCTTGATCACCTCGGCCCCGGCCTCGGCCAGGATCAGGGTGGCCATCGGGCCGGGCAGCAGAGTCGAGAAATCGACGACCCGCACACCGGCGAGCGGTTTGCGCGCAGCACTCACTGGCCAGCCTCCCCTTCAGCCCCACGGTCCGCACGCCGCTTAGCGACGCGGGCGCGTCGGGCCGGGGCGTAGTGGTGGGTCCCGTAGACCTCGAACAGGGCCTGGGTGACATCGTGGTGATGATGCAGACCCGTGCGTTCCAGCAGCTCGATCGGTCCCTCCGGATAGCCGAGGCCGAGCTTGACCGTCAGGTCCATGTCGTCGGCCGTCGCCAGCCCCTCGTCGAGCTTCGCCAGCGCCTCGTTGTAGTAGGGACGGACCAGCCGATCGAGAATGCGGCCGGCGAAGTCGAAGCACTCGGCCACGGTCAGCCCCGCCCCTTCCAGCACCAGCCGGGCGGCCTCGATGGCGGCGGCATCGGTGTGAGGCTGGCGCACCAGTTCGACCAGATCCGACGGTGCCCCGTCGCCGAGCCGGAACCGCGCGAACCCTAGTGTATTCGAGCCTTCGTCCCCGCGGCTCTCGCCGGTCGCCTCACCCAGGGTTTCGGTGGTCAACTCGACCAGAATGGCGGTCCGGCTGTCGTCCTCGCGCCAGGCAGAAACGGCGTCGGCCCCGAGATAGACCGTGACCTCACCGCCGTCGGCGGCCCCGGCCAACAGCGGATGGTCCTCGGGGAACGAGCGGCTGCCGCCGGTATCGACGATCGTGTAGCTCGGCATCTCAGGCTCCGTACTTCTTGTCGCTGTCATAGGTGAAGAAGCCGCGCCCGGACTTGCGGCCGAGATGGCCGGCGGCGACCATCCGGCGCAGCAGCGGCGGTGCGGCACAGCGCGGGTCGTGGGTGACGTCGTAGAACGCCTCGCACAGCAGCACCTGGGTATCGAGCCCGATCAGGTCGAGCAGTTCGCACGGTCCCATCTTGTAGCCGAGCCCGGCCTTCACCGCGGTATCGATATCACCGGGTTCGGCGACCCCGGCCTCGATCAGGCGGATGACGTCGTTGTTAAACGGCACCAGGAAGTAGTTTAGGATGAAGCCCGGCGCGTCCTTGGTCTTCACCGGCTTCTGGCCCAACGCCTCGCAGAACGCCCAGGCGCGCGCGAAGGTGTCGTCGGAGGTGTTCAGGCCCGGCGACATCTCGACCAGCTTCATCAGCTGGGCGGGCAGGCAGAAATGCATGCCGACCACCCGGTCCTCGCGCCCGCAACCGCCGGCGATCTCGGTGATCGACAGGGTCGAGGTGTTAGAGGCGAAGATCGTGTGCTCCGGACAGACCGCGTTCAACTCGGTGAACAGCTGCCGCTTGACCTCCAGGCTTTCGAACACCGCTTCGATGACGATGTCACAGCCGGCAAGGCCCGACAGCTCGGTCTCGGTGGCATAGCCGGCGAGTGCCGCGTCCACCTGGTCCTGGCTCATTTTGCCGCGCTCGACCGACTTGGCGAAGAACGCTTCGGTCTGGCCGCGGGCCCGTTCCAGGGACGCTTCCTGGGTGTCGTAGAGTACCGTCCGGTAACCGGCGCGCGCCGCCACGATGGCGATCCCGGCTCCCATGGTGCCGGCGCCACAGACGCCGACGGTCCTGATTTCGGTCATGGACGTCTCCCCTTTGTGGCCCATAAACCCAGAAATCTGGTGGGGCGATTCACCGAACGGATGGGCCTCATCCGTTCGGATCGCACCACTAATCCTTGCGGGCGAAGCTGCGGCCGATGAGTTGTCGGTGGATCTGGTTGGTGCCTTCCCAGATCTGGGTGATCTTGGCGTCGCGCATCAGCCGCTCGACCCGGTAGTCCTGGCAGTAGCCGTAGCCGCCGTGCAGCTGCACCGCCTCGTCGGCAATCCGCATGGCGAGGTCGGAGCCGCGCATTTTCAGCATCGAGGCCTCGATGCCGAACTCGGTCGCACCGGCATCGACCATCGCCCCGACCCGCCAGAGCCAGGCCTCACACATCGCCAGATCGGTGGCCAGGTCCGCCAGAGTGAACTGGATGCCCTGGAAGTCGACGATCCGGCGTCCGGACTGGCGCCGGTCGTTGATGTAGTCGATCGCATCCTCGAAAGCGGCGCGGGCAATGCCGAGCGCGTGGGCGGCGACGCTGGGGCGCGACTTGTTCAACGATGCCAACAGGATGGGCAGCCCCTCACCGGGCTCGCCGATAATGTTCTCCCGCGGGACCCGCATGTCCTCGAAAGACAGAGCGACTGTGGGTGCGGCCCGGTGCCCCATCTTCTCCTCCTTTCGGAGAATGCCGAGGCCGGGCGTGTCCTTGTCGACGACGAAGGCTGTGATCGACTTCTTCGGATCGTCGATCTCGCTCCACTTTCCGAAGACCAGCAGATGGTCGGCGACATTGCCGTTGGAGATGAAGATCTTGCCGCCGTTGACCACCATGCTCTCGTTGCCGTCCGGCACGATCCGGGTCTTCATGCCGGTGGCGTCGGACCCGGCGGTCGGTTCGGTGATGCACAGCGAGCCGATCCCGCCTTCGGCGATGGTCGGCAGGATGCGCTGCTTCTGCGCCTCGGTGCCGAAATCCATCACCGGCTTCATGCCGTGGAAGTTGGTCGCCCAGATGATCCCCGTGGACGCACAGGCCTTGGAGATCTCGCGCACGCAGGCGAGGTAGACGGTGTAGGACAGGCCGAGCCCGCCATAGGCCTCGGGCACGAACATCGCGTTCATGCCGAGTGCGTTCATGTCGTCGATGTTGTCCGCGGGATAGGCTCCGCTCCGGTCATAGTCGGCGGCGCGCGGGGCGATCTTGTCCTGGGCCAGTTGCCGGACGGACTCCAGGACCATCGCCTCGTCCTCGGACAGGCTCAGGTTGGCATCCAGGCGGTCTAGTACGGTTGCCATCAGCGATCCTTGAACTGCGGTTTGCGTTTTTCGACGAAGGCCGCGAGACCTTCCTCGGCGTCTTCGGTGCGGAAGGCCAGGGTGGAGAGGTCGGCCTCGACCTTCAGGCCTTCGTGGATCGGCAGGTCGAGGGCGCGCGTCACCGCATCCTTGGCGAAGGCCAGGGCCGGCAGGCCGTAGCCGGTCACCGTTGCCAGGAACGCCCGGGCCTCGGCCATCGGATCGTCGCCGGCGAGGATCCGGTGGACCAGTCCGATGCGCTCGGCCTCTTCGGCCTCGACCGTGCGGCCGGTCAGGATCAGGTCCAGCGCCCGACCCTCGCCGATCAGACGCGGCAGCCGTTGGGTGCCGCCATAGCCCGGAATCAGGCCCAGCTTGATCTCCGGCAGGCCCATCTTCGCCGTCGGCACCGCCAGGCGGAACGTGCAGGCGAGCGCGATTTCCATACCGCCGCCGAATGCGAAGCCGTTGATCAGGGCGACCGACGGGATCTCCAGCGCGGCGATCTTGGCGAACGCGGACTGACCCGCTTCGGCGCCGCGCTTCTGGGCCATCAGATCGCGGCCCATCAGCTCCTTTATGTCGGCACCGGCGCAGAACGCCCGGTCGCCGGCACCGGTCACGATGAGGCCGCGGACCGAGGCTGGCCGAATTTCATCTATTTTCTGAGAAATTTCTTCTATTATGCTGAAATTCAATGCATTCAATGCATCTTGCCGGTCGATCGTCAGGATGGCGACGCCGTCTTCGATCTGGAGCATGGCGGTCACGACTGAGGACTCCCCTCGGCGGTTTCAGGGGCGCGGAACCGGCAGGGCTGCGGGGTGATACGCCCGCTTTTCGCCCAGTCAGCCAGTTCACGCTTGAGGATCTTGCCGCTCGGCGTAAGCGGAAACGCGTCCATCACCAGGAAGTACTCGGGCATGTCGTACTTGGACAGGCCGGCGGCAAACAGGTGCGACAGGACGCCATCGGCATCGGGCGGCGCCCCGTCGGCCAACACGGCGAGTGCCAGCTTCTCCCCCAGACGTTCGTCGGCTACTGGGAAGGCCGCCGCCTTGTCGATGGCGGGATGCTTGACCGCCAGGTCCTCGACACGGGCCGGGAAGATGTTGTGGCCACCCCGGATCACCACATCCTTCAGGCGGCCGACGATCGACAGGTTGCCATCGCCATCCAGGACCCCGAGATCGCCGGACAGGAACCAGCCATCGCGGTTGAACGAAGTTTCGGTCGCATGCTGGTTGTCGAAGTACCCCAGCATCAGCGCTGCTCCCCGGCCGCCAATCTGGCCAACGGTTCCGACCGGAACCTCGAGGTCGGCGTTGTCCTGGTCGAAGATGCGGACCTCATAGGCCCGCCCGCCGCGCCCGCAGGTCGCGCAGATCGTCGCCTCGTCGTCACCGGGATGGGTGTACTGGTGCGACGAGTTCTCCGTCATGCCGTAGATGTTCTGGGGCTTCACTCCCTGGGCGACAAAGCGCTCGGCAACGGCCGGCGGGATCGGCGCGCCGGCCATATAGAACAGACTGACCGATCCCAGGCGGTCCATGCCCCGTCTCGCCTGCTCGGCCTGGATATCCATGGCGTGGGTCGGCACGCCCATCACGTAGGTGGCGCCGGTTTCGACAATCCAGTCGAGACGAGAAAGCCCCGGTTCGGCGTCGTCGATCACCAGTTGCATGCCGGCCACCAGCCACTGGCCGACCGCGACCCAGGCGATGTGATGGCTGAGCGGCGACAGGGTCAACAGGACCGTATCCGTGTCGTGATGCCAGTCGCGCACCAGGTCGCGGCAATTGGCGAGCAGCGAATTGTCGGAGTGCATCACCCCCTTGGGCATCCCCGTGGTGCCGCTGGTGAACGCCAGGTAGCAGACGCTGTCCGGGTTCGGGTCCACCGGCGCCAATCCCGCGGGCGCGGTCCCGAGTGGCGGCAGGTCACCGGCCGTCCGCTCCGGCGGCAGCACGAAGACCCGGCGCATCGCGGGAAGGTCCTGGAGTGCGGCGACCGGATCGTGGCGGTCGGTATCCGCCCCCCAGCCGGTCTCGACCACCGCCGCGGTCGCCCCAACCCGAGTCAGCAGGGCCGTGATCTCCTCGACCGTGTAGTTGCGGTGCAGCGACGGGTTGCAGACGTAACCGTTGCGCGAGCAGGCGAGGAAACAGGCAATGACCTCGACCCGGTTGGAGGCCCAGACCGCCACCCGCTCGCCCGGCCGAACCACAGCCGCGTGGAAAGCGTCGGCCACCGCGTCGACCCAGGACCGGAGCTCCGCCCAGGTCAGCCAGCGCGCGGAATCCCGGACCGCCCGCGCATCCGGCCGCGAATCCGCGTGCCGGGCCAGCAGGGCGTAGAACGTCTCGTCATGCCACAGGCCGTCGCCATGGTACCGACGGGCGGTCGACGGGTCGTGGAGGGTCAGCAACCGGCTCATGACCGCCCTCAATGCCCAAAGGCGTTCGGGTCCGGCGACCGCCGCTCACCGAAGGCCTTCGACAGCTCTTTCGACTCATCGGTGCTGAGATAGAGCTTGAGCAGCATGTCGTGGGATACCCGGCCGAGCCCGCCGACACCGCCATGACGCGCCAGAAAGGCGTGCTTGATCCCGGCCAGCGCCAGCGGCCCGCGTTCGGCGATCTGCAGGGCCCAGGCCCGGGTCTCTTCGCGCAGCACGTCGTCGGCAACCACCCGGTTGATCAGTCCCCAATCCAGGGCCTCGGCGGCGCTGAGCTTGCGGTTCGTGTACCACATCTCCTTCGCCCGCTTCTTGCCGATGGCGTCCTCGAGATACCAGGTGCCGTAACCGGCATCGAAGCTGCCCATCATCGGCCCGACCTGGCGGAAGGCCGCGCTTTCCTTGGCGATCGAGAGGTCGCACACGGTCTGCAGCACGTTGCCGCCGCCGACCGCGAAGCCGTTGACCATGGCGATCACCGGTTTCTGCAGCTTGTCGATCGCGTCGTACATCTCCAGCGTCGGCAGGACGCCGGCATAGAGGTTGGTGTCCTCCATGCCGTCCTTGCGGCCTCCGATACAGAAGAACTTGTCGCCGGCACCGGTCAGCACCACCACCCGGGTGCGGGTCTCGCGCCGGATCGCCTCGATGCAGTCGCGGATCTCGTGGCAGGTCACCGGCGTGAACATGTTGCCGTCTTCCGGCCGGTTCAGCGTGATCCAGCCGATCGGGCCGTCTTCTTCGTAGAGAATGGTCTCGTAGGCGGCGGTCATGCGCTGTCACTCCCTTGATGGTCTTCCTCCGGGACGCCAGCGCCCGGGGTGTGGCCGAGCCAGTCGGCGAAAACGGATTGGCGATCCCCGTCCAGATCCGGCGGCGCGGAACGGGGGGCATTCGGGCGGCCGTCGATCTGAACCCCCGTCCCCACCTGCGGGGCCGGGCGGCGCGTCCCGCGCGGCAAGGCGTACAGAAATCCGCGGTCGTACAGATCCGCGTCGGCGGCGACCTCGTCCATCCGTGAGATCGGCCCGGCCGGCACTTTGTGGGTCTCGAACAGGGCGAGCCATTCGGCGCGCGGCCGGTGCTGCAGCCGCGCCTGAATGTCGGCCACCAACGCGGCGCGGTCGCGGCGGCGATCCGCATTCGTGGCATGCTCGGCCGCTTCGCCGCGATCGGGCTCCCCGAGTGCGGCCCAGAACCGCCGCCAGATGGCGTCATTCCCGAGTCCCAGGGTCATCGGCTCGTCGGCGGTCTCGAAGACCTGATAGATAGCGATCACGCTGTCGCGCGCGCCCGACCGCCGGGGCACCTCGCCGGAGCCGAGATAGCTGACCAGACGCGGCGTCATGAACCGGGTCATGCTTTCCACCATGGACACGTCGATCACCGCACCCACGCCGGTCCGTGCCTTGCGCACCAGAGCCGCCGACACCGCCAGCGCCAGGTCATGGCCGGCCAGCAGATCGGCCGCCGGCGTGCCGACCTTCTGCGGCGGGGCGTCTGGCTCGCCGGTCAAGTCCATGACCCCCGAGTACCCCTCGGCGATCAGGTCGTAGCAGGGCTTGTCCCGACGCTCGCCGGTCAGCCCGAACCCGGTCACGGCCGCCACCACCAGACCCGGATTGAGGGCCTGCAACCGCTCCGGGTCGGTCCCGAGTTTCTCCTGCACCCGTGGGACCTGGTTGTGGACGACCACGTCGGCGGCCCGGACCAGATCGTCGAACACCACCCGTCCGTCGGGCGAGGTGTAGTCGACAGCGACACTGCGCTTGTTCCGGTTCACCGACAGGAACCAGAGCGAATCCCCGTCCAGGAACGGCGGCCCCCAGGCCCGGGCGTCGTCGCCGCTGCCCGGCCGCTCGAGCTTGACGACATCCGCCCCGTAGTCGGCCAGCAGCAAGGTCGCGTAGGGGCCGGCGATGGACGTGGTCAGGTCGAGGACCCGAACCCCCTCCAGCAGATCGAACGGCTGGGTCGCCGGCGGTCCCGGCAGGTGGTCGACGGGCAAGTCTTCGACAGACAGTGTGGATGCGTTATCGGTCATGCGGACCCTCCTCCCGCCTATAGGGCAACGCCCGTGCCAGCGCCAAAACACGCGGGAATCCGGGAATCCGGGGCACGGAATGTCTCTGGTGCAGACATCTGATCCCGGCTAGTGTCCACGCCATGGACACTTCGATGAGCCTGCGCGTGATCGATGGCACCGGCCGCGTTGCTTTCGCCGCCGGTCGTCCGCTGCCCGACGATGTCGAACGGGCGCTACCGAACCATGACGACGGGCAGCGCACCTGGAGCGTCGACCTTGGTGACAGCGTCTGGTCCGTCCTGTCCTGCCCCGGCGGCGGCGACGGTGCGGTTCTGCACATCGTCTGGCCGAGCGGCGCAGAGGATCCGGTCGTCGACTTCGCCGGTTCGGTCGCGTTCGCCCACGAGATCTTCGCGCATTTCCTGACCAACCCTTACGAGGCCATCACCGTCGCCGATGCCGACGGCATTCTGCGGTGGATCAGCCCGGTGCACGCCCGGTTCTTCGGCCTGGAGCGCGGCCAGGGTCTCGGCCGTCCGGCGGACGAAGTGATCGAGAACACCCGGCTGCCGGACGTGGCGCGCAGCGGCCGGGCGGAGATCGGGCGGATGCAGGAGATGAACGGGGTGGCCCGCATCGTCAGCCGGTTTCCGATCGCCCGCGGCGACCAGGTCGTCGGTGCCATCGGTCAGGTGATGTTCAAGGGGCCCGACCAGGCACTGGAGTTCGGGCGCGAGATCGCCAAACTGCGCGCCGAGGTCGACTACTATCGCCGTGAGCTTGAGGAAATGCGGCCGCGGGCCCCGGACATGGCGGCGATCATCGGCGACAGCCCGCCCATGCAGAAGCTCAAGGCCGACATCGCCCGGGTCGCCCCCCTGGATGTGGCCATCCTGGTCCGGGGCGAAAGCGGAACCGGCAAGGAACTGGTGGCGCGGGCCCTGCACGCCCAGTCGAACCGCGCATCGCGTCAGATGGTCGTGCTAAATGCCGCGGCCCTGCCCGCCTCCCTGGTCGAAGCGGAACTGTTCGGCTACGAGCCCGGCGCCTTCACCGGCGCCGACCGGCGCGGTCGGCCGGGCAAGCTGGAGCTGGCTGACAAAGGCACGCTGTTCCTCGACGAAATCGGCGACATGGGGCTCGACATTCAGGCCAAGGTCCTGCGGGTTCTGGAAGAAGGCACCTTCGAACGTCTGGGCGGCCACCGGTCCCGTGGTGCCGGGTTCCGGCTCGTCACCGCCACCAACCGGCCGATCGAGCGGATGATCGAGAGCGAGGCGTTCCGGGCCGACCTGTATTTTCGGATCGGCGCGATCACGCTGACGATCCCGCCTCTGCGCGAGCGCCGTGAGGACATCCCCGCCCTGGTACGGACTTTCCTGGCCCGCACCGCCAAGCGCCACAACCTGCCGGTTCGCGGCGTACGCGACGACACCATGGCCCTGCTGGTCGCCCAGGACTGGCCCGGCAACGTGCGCGAACTGTTCAACACGGTGCAGAAGGCCGCCATCTTCTGCGACGGAGAGGAACTGACCCCGGCCGACATTCCGGATCTCGATGTCGCCGACGTGCCGGTCGACGCCCTGACCGACACCGGCGGATCGCTGGAAGCCCGCCTGCGCCAGCTTGAGGCCCAGATGATCCGCGAGGCCATGGAACGCGCCGGCGGCAACAAGAAGCGGGCGGCGGAAGCGCTGGGGATCAGCCGGACCTATCTCTACAAACGGCTGTCCGAGATCGAGTCCACGTCCCCGTAATAGCCCTGCTACGCCAGAGCGAACATCAACTCATAGAGACCGGTCTCGACCGACCGGGCGCCCCGCGCCGGCAGTTCGTCCCGCAGTGCCATGCTCTCGAGCGCCGTCTCGGCGAACCGGCGTTCGGTCGCTTCGATCACCGCCGTAAACGGCGCACGGCCGCCTGGGCCCGTGCGCATCGCCTGCTCGCCGCTCGGGGCCAGGGAGGTGGCAAGGTCGGCCTGCCAGAGTTGAACCCGCGTCACGCCTTCAAGCGTGCGCGCGTCGTGCAGGGCGTTCCCGCCAAGCCAGCGGGCGATCGCCTCCGGATCGCCGTCGCCGGGATCGTAGCGCACCGTCACGATGACGGATCCAGCGACCTCGCCCGCACACAGGCGCACCCGGCAGGTGGCGCGGATAAAGTTGCGGAAGTGCGGCATCATCCGCCGGGTCCAGTCGGTCGGATGGTCCAGGGCATGGCGATAGGCCGGATCGTCGAAGCACGACAGGGAGTCGACCTCGTAGACCGCCAGGTAGCGGTGCTTGCCGCGGCCGCGTTTGCGGTACCGCCGTCCGGTCCGCCACCCCGGCATGCCGACGCGTTCCGGCACGTGCTCGCGGTGGTACCACTCGTTGAACGCCGCCTCCGCTGACGCCTCGGCATCGCCCCAGATGGCCATCACGGCGTCGGTCATCCTCGCGGCCTCTCCAACGGTCTCAACGGTTTGCCTCTGTCCCAAGTTCGTGCTGACCTTGGCCGGCCACAATAAGCCGGAGCGCGACCGTCATGAAGATCCTGCTGATCCAGGGCGCCAACATGGAGTGGCTCGGCAACCGTCAGCCGGAACTCTACGGCACCACCACGGCGGCCGAGTTGGACGGCATCGTTCGCGCCGAAGCGGATCGGCTGGGGGTGACCGTCGACATCGTCTATTCCAACATCGAAGGCGAGGCGATCACCCGGATCTACGCCGCCGCACGGGAAGGCGTCGACGGGCTGCTGATGAACCCGGCCGGTTTTCTGTATGCCGGCTACGCCCTGCGCGACTGCCTGCGGGGTGTGCGCCTGCCCTATGTCGAGGTTCACATGACCAACCTGGAGCGCCGCAAGATGCACTCCGTCCTCGCCGAGGAGGCTGACGGATTGGTGATCGGTCTCGGCATCGACTCCTACCTCCTCGGCCTTGACGCCCTGACCCGGCTCATTCGACGGCGAGAGTCCGGCTAGATCGGATCATGTTTTGACGGAAGCACTCTGGTTTCCGGCACAACGTGTGAATCCGATCTAGATCATAGAGTTAGAGCAGATTCACCGGTCAGCTGGACCGCCGAAGGCGATTCCATCTGACACGGATCTGCTCTAGCCGGACATCCCGAAAGCCGCCCGCAGCGAGCGGGCCGAGTCCCGGATCGTCTGGCCGGCGACGTCGACGATGGCGAACGCCCGCAGGTAGCCGTGGATCATGCCTGGATAGTCGATGTACTCGACCGGCACCCCTTCGGCCGCCAGCCGGTCCGCATAGGCCTTTCCCTCGTCCTTCAGCGGGTCGAAGCCGGCGGTCGTCACCAGGGCGGGTGCGACCCCAGCGAGGCTCGGCTCGCGCAGCGGCGAGCACCGCGGATCCTTTCGCGCCTGCAGATCCGGCGTGTACAGGCCCTTGAACCAGGTCATCGCGTCCTTGGTGAGAAAATACCCGTCGGCGAAGGCATCGATCGATCCGCCCTCGGCGGCCAAGTCGGTGTTCGGGTAGATCAGCCATTGGAAGCAGGGCGACGCGGCCTCGTTCCGGGTTTCGTTGCTGACCACCGCCGCCAGGTTGCCGCCGGCACTGTCACCGCCGACGGCGATCCGGGCGACGTCGAAGCCGAGACGGTCAGCATTGGCGGCGACCCACCGGAAAGCCGCGACCGCGTCATCGGCGGCGGCCGGGAACCGGCTCTCCGGTGCCAGTCGATAGTCGATCGAAATCACCGCGCACGGCACCGCTTCGGCGATCGCCCGGCAGATCGGGTCGTGGCTGTCGATCGACCCGCACACCATGCCGCCACCGTGATAGTAGATCAGCGCCGGCCCCGGCTCCTCGGCCGCATCCTCCGGCACGTACAGGCGATAGGCGATCGGACCCGCAGGGCCGTCGAAGCTGCCGTTCTCGACGGTCCGGAACCGCCCGCCATAGGGCTCGGCGCGGTCGACCGATTCCTGCACCCGGCGCCGGGCCTCGATGTGATCGTCGGTGCCGAAGGGCGAACCGATGGTCTCGATCGCCGCCATCAGTTCGAGACACTGCGGATCCAATGTCATGCGGCCTTCCTCCTCTCACATAGCTTGGAATGCGAAACGGCCGTCCCGGAGGTCCGAGACGGCCGCTTGCGTGTTTCAGAGCAAACCCGGCTAACGACCGAATACCTGTTGAGGTAGCCAGAGCGCCAGTTGCGGGAAGTAGAGCACGATCGACAGCCCGATCACCTGCAGGGCCACGAACGGGATGATGCCCTTGTAGATGTCCTGCATCTTCACCGACGAGGGTGCGACCCCCTTCATATAGAACAGGGCGAACCCGAAGGGTGGCGTTAGGAACGATGTTTGTAGGTTCGTCGCCACCAATATCGCGAACCAGTATATGACCTGCGCCTGTAGGAATTGTAGTTGCGCGGCGTTGGTCGGGTCCTCGATCCCCAGGTGGGCGGCGAAGGCCGGGGCCAGGGTCCGGATCACCGGCGCGAACACCGGCAGGATGATCAGCGTGATCTCCAGGAAGTCGAAGAAGAACCCGAGCAGGAAGATCGCGAACATCAGCATGAACAGCAGCGCCCAGGGGCTCAGCTCCAGCCACTCGATGAACTCGATGATCAGGTCTTCGCCGTAGACGTTCCGGAAGATCGTCGAGAATGCCGTCGCACCGACGAAGATGAAGAAGATCATCGCGGTGGTCAGCGCGGTCCGGTGGATCACCTGGGTCAGCACCGACTTGGTGAGGGTCCGGTTGAACCAGGCCAGAACCAGCGAGCCGAAGGCGCCGACACCGGCCGCTTCGGTCGGCGTGGCCCAGCCCGTGAAGATCGAGCCGAGCACCATGACGATCAGGAAGATCGGCGGCACAAAGCCCCGCAGGATCCCACCGAGCAGGGTGTTGCCCTCCATCCGGCCCATGATCATGCAGCCCACGAACACCCCCAGGAAGCCGACCAGCCCCCAGTTGATGATCTCGTCGCCGAAGAGCGCGCCGCCGACGAAGTCGAGCGCGATGATCCCGGCGATCACCGAAACGACCATCACCACGTTGCGCGGGTTCGTCGGCTCCAGCTTGATCGCATCCTTCGGCAGCGGCGGCGCCAGTTGCGGCTTAACCGTGCACATCGTGACGATGTAGAGGAAGTACAGGCCGGACAGCACCAGGCCCGGGAAGATCGCCCCGATGAACAGGTTGCCGACCGAGACCGCAAGCAGGTTGGCCATCAGCACCAGCATGATCGACGGCGGGATCAGGATCCCGAGGGTCGCCGAGGCGGCAATCGTGCCGGTCGCGAGTGCCGGATGATACCCGCGCGCCAGCATGGCCGGCAGGGCCAGCAGGGTCATCATGACGACCGACGCGCCGATGATGCCGGTGGTCGCTGCCATGATCGTGCCCATGACCGTCACCGACAGGGCCAGCGCCCCCGGCACCCGTCGCAGCATCACCTGCAGGATGTGCAGCAGATCTTCGGCGACGCGGGACTTCTCGAGCATGGTGCCCATGAAGACGAAACACGGCACGGCCACCAGGATCGGGTTCTGCACCGCACCCGATGCACCGTCACCGCCCCAGATCCGCTGGATGACCTGGAAGAACACGGCGAAATCCAGGAATTCCAGGTAGATCGCGATACCGCCGAAGATCACCGAGATCCCGCCAAGCGCGACCGCCACCGGCAGACCGGTGAACAGCGTCAGCGCCAGGAACAGGAACATGTAGGCGCCGATAAACTCGTACAGATGGTCGTAAATAACTTCCCAGAGCTCGAGCATGTTCTAGAGGTCCCCTCCCCCGGTCTGAAGCTTGCGCTCCGCCTCAAGGCGGGCCGCTTCGAGCTCCCCATGATCTCCGGCGAAGATCTCCAGCGTCTCGATAGCTTTTTCCTGTGAGTCCCGGTCCTCGAACAGGAAACCGAGCAACCGGATCAACGTGGCGACGACCGCCACCAGCGTGACGACGAAGCCGGTGATCAGGAAACTTTTGATGAACCAGCGCTGACCGATCCCTGTGAGGGACTCCGAGCCCTCACCCTGGCTCCAGGACAGGGTCGTCATCTGATAGGAGTAGTAGATCATCAGGATGAGGAACGGCAGGCCGAGGAAGAGCAGGCCCAAGGTCTCGATCCAGGCCTGGGTGCGGCGCGAGGTCATTTCGCGGAACACGTCGACACGGACATGGGCGTTGGCGAGATAACCGAACCCGAAGGACAGCATCAGCAGCATGGCGTGGAAGTGCCACTGCAGATCCTGGAGGATTGTCGAGACCGAGTAGCCCGACGTCGCCGTGAAGTCCGCCAACAACAACCGCGTGAAATCGTTCTTCCGGGTGATAACGTCGAACATGATCACCAGGATCAACGGGATCATGATCCATCCGATCGTTTTCCCGATCCAGCGCGCGAACTCGTCGAGCCTTGCCGCTAAGGCAAATAAACCGCCCATCGCCTCGTTTCCGGTTGCTTGAGCCACACTACCCGTCGCTCACGACGAGCCGTCCCCAAAAAGTGAAAAACGGCGGCGTGCTCCGCCGCCGTTTTCCGAATTGTCATCCGAACACGCCTTCCGGATGGGGCGATTACTTCAGGTAACCGCGATCACCCCAGACTTGGTAGGACTTGTTGAAGGCCGAGTAGCTGTCCCACAGACGCTTGACGTCCGGGTTGGCCGCGATTTCCTCAGCCAACACCTCGTCCCACTTTTCGCTGAGCTGGTCGAGCACCGAGTCCGGCCAGGTCATGTTCTTCACGCCGTCGGCTTCGTTGGCGAGCATGGCGGCCGGCTGCAGAGCTTCACCCTCGGCCAGCTCGATGCCGATGTTGGCCGTGCAGGCGACTTCGAACATCGTCTGCTTGGCTTCGTCGAGCTTACCCCAGGAGCCGGAGTTCACGATGATCTCGTTGGTCGTCGACTGCTGGTGCCAGCCCGGGAAGTAGTTGTACTTCGCAATCTGGTAGAAGCCGAAGGACCGGTCGATCGCCGGCATGGAGAACTCGGTGGCGTCGATGGTGCCGAGTTCGAGCGCCGGATAAATGTCACCGCCGGCAAGCTGCTGCGTGGACACACCGAACTTCTGCATGACCTTCGCGCCCATGCCGAAGAAGCGCATCTTCAGGCCCTTGAGCTGGTCGAGGCTTTCGATCGGCTCACGGAACCAGCCGGAGGTCTCCGGCGGGATCATGCCGCAGTAGAAGTACTCGATGTTGTCCTTGGCATAGAGTTCTTTGGCGAGCTCAATGCCGCCGCCGTAGCGCATCCAGGCATTGAACTCGAGGGCACCCGGGCCGAACGGCCAGGTCGACAGGAAGGCGAACGCGGAGTTCTTGCCCTGGTTGGCGCCCGGCGTGCCGTAAGCGGCATCGAACGCGCCCTGGCTGATCGGGTCGTAATACGCGTAGCCACCGGCCAGCGCGCCCGGCTCGAAGACTTTGATGTCGAAGTCGCCATCGGACATTTTGTCGACCCAGTCCGCGATCCGGTAGCCGACCGGGCCGATGACGGCGATGTTCTTGCCGAAGGCGCTGTGCATTTTCCAGCGGACCTTCTTCGCTTCGGCTTCCATGCTGGAAATCGAAAGCGCAAACATGGCAGTCGCCGCGACGACGCCGACCTTCTTCCAGAGTTTCAATGACATAATAGGCACCTCCCTGATGTCTAGCGGCCGTTTCTTATTCTTGTTGCCGCGTCCCACGATCAACGCGATCGATTGATCGCGGACACCTTAGCGGAGAACCTGTGCGCGGTGTCAATAGACCATGTGCCAGAAAGCAATGATCCACGGGTTGAATGTCAAACCGCAGAATTCCTATCGCCGCGCCGGTTCTCGTCGGCTGATTTCGACGCTGTCTTCCCCATGGAGATCAGCGAATGAAGCGGTCCACGTAGTCCACGCCGAGCCCGACCTCCTCGTAGTGCTTGCGGCACATGTCGAGCTTCACGAACACGTCCTCGAAGCCCGTGCAGTTGCCCTGCTCGTCGACGTAGTACATGCAGCCGGAAATGTTGAAGAACGTGATCATCTCCTCGCAGTCCTCGTCGACCACCAACGTGTGGGTCTCACCCGGCGGCTCGAACACATAGGCGCCCTCCGTCGCGATCCAGTCGTGCTCGAGGTAACGCCACTGTCCCTTCAGCACAAAGCCCTGGACCGGGGCCGGATGCAGGTGGCGGCTCAACACCCCCGACTTGCGGACCCGAAGCAGGTTGCACCAGCCGCCGTTCAAGGTGTTGAACATCAACGGCCGGAACCAGACGTTCGGCGCCTGCGGCACCCAGACCCGCTCATCATCGGGAATCGCGGTCTCGACGATCTCCAAAGGTGACAACGGATGGGTCGATGCCGGTCGCTCAATATCGCGGGCATGCATCGGGGATCCTCCTGATGAAATGACGATGCCGGCCGTATGCCGGTTCTGCTGCTTGGAACTTTAGGCCCCGCCTCCGACCCTGTCACCGCCCTCGCCCAGTGTTGCGAGCACGGTTGAACGGTCGGGAATCGGGGCAACCGCCCCGTAGCCCCCGACGGTCAGTGCAGCGACCACCGCGGCGTAGCGGGCCGCCTGCTCCGGCGGATCCCCGTCCGCGAGTCGGGCCAGCAGGGCGCCGTCACCGGATGGCAGGGAATGCGGTGCCGCTCCGTCGGTGTCGCGATCAGCGCCCCGGCCTCGCCCATCTTCAGGGCGACCAGCTTCGGTCCACGCGCCAGGTAGGCGTCGGCGATCGCGTCGGGATCCTCCAGCCCGGTCAACAGCCGGGAGTCGTCGATCGAGGGCAGCGCGATCGTGCAGCGTTCCATGGCCCCGTGGAAGATGGCGCGGGCGCGGTCCAGCGGCCAAAGCTGCAGCCGAAGGTTGGTGTCGTAGGCGACCTCGCAGCCGGCCGCCCGGGCCGCTTCAATCAGCCGGAAACCGGCATCGCAGGGTCCCGGCCCGATCGCCTGGCTGATCGCCGACAGTTGCACGATGCGCACCGAGGACAGCGCGTCGAGCGGCAGATCTTCGGGTTGCAGCCGGCTGGCCGTCGACCCCGACCGGTAATAGGCGAATTCCCGTCCCGCCGGGCTCGGCGTGATGATGTACAGCCCCGTCGGCGCCGACGGGTCGGTCCGGACATAGCGCGCATCAACTCCCTCCGTCTGCCAGAGCGTGCGCAGGTCACGGGCGAACACGTCGTCGCCGAGGGCAGTCACGTAGCTGACGGCGGCACCCTGGCGGGCAGCCGCGATGGCGCAGTTCGAGGTGTCGCCCCCGAAACCGGGCTTGTAAGCACCGTCGTCGAGCCGAGTCAGCTCGACCATCGGTTCACCGAAGCACAGAAGATCGATCTCGCGGTTCTCGTTCGCGTCGAGAGTCATTGCAGCCATCCCATTACGATCCCCGCGACCTCTGTCGGCTCCTTGCGCGGTGCGGGGCTTCGGTCCACCATCACCTCCGGGAAGCGACGCGCCCGCCACCGTCCGGTTGCAGGGCCAAAGAACATGAAATCGCGGGGAAGGAAACGATGACCGACATCACGCCGGCCGATCTGGATCGTCTGACCGAATGGGATACGCCGACGATCTGCAATGCGCTCGAGCTGACAAACCCGGAACGCCGTGCGACCGGATTCACCACCGGCACCATGGTCTGCGCCTTTCCCGATCTGAAGCCGATCTGCGGGTATGCCCGTACCGCCACGATTCGCGCCGTCGCCCCCACGAACAGGACGCCACAGGAGAACCTCAGCGCCCGTCAGGCCTATTACGAGTACGTCGCCGGCGGACCCGGTCCCACCATCACGGTGATCCAGGACCTGGACAGCGAGCCCGGGTTCGGCGCGTTCTGGGGGGAAGTGAATACGGCGATCCATAAGGGCCTCGGCGCACTCGGTGTGGTGACGGACGGCTCGATCCGCGACCTGGACGCCTGCGCGCCCGGGTTTCAATTGCTGGCGGGCAAAGTCGGGCCCAGCCATGCCCATGTCCACGTCGTCGACCATGGTGGCCAGGTGAACATCTTCGGCATGATCGTCGCTAGCAACGACATCATCCATGCCGACCGCCACGGAGCCGTGGTGGTGCCCGCTGAGGCGGTCAAGAAGCTCCCCGATGCCATCGATCTGCTGACACGCAAGGAGGCCGTCATCCTGGAGGCCGCCCGCGCTCCGGATTTCGACATCGCCAAGCTGAAGACGGCCATGGGCCAGTCGGCCGAAATCCACTGAGGATGTCCGGATGAGCGCGAACAAAAAGAAGGTCCTGATTCTCGGGCCGATGCACCCTGACGGCATGGCCCTGTTCGACGGGCGCGACGATGTCGAGGTCGAAGTCCTGGCGGATCTCTCACCCGAGACCATTCTTGCCAAGGTTCCCGGCGTTCACGGCATCGGCGTCCGGGTCGCCAAGATCGACCGCGCGGTGATCGCCGCCGCGGACAGCCTTCAGGTCGTCTCCCGGCACGGGGTTGGTTACGACAGCGTCGATATCGATGCACTCAGCGAGCGCGGCGTGCCGCTCTGCATAGCGCCGCGGGCGAACGCGCCGTCGGTCGCCGAGCAGGCGATGATGTTTCTGCTGGCTCTGGCCAAGCAGCAACCGGCGCTCGACGCCCTGGTGCGTGCCGGACAGTGGGAACAGCGCATGGAGCATCAGGCGATCGACCTGGACGGGCGCTGCCTGCTGATCATCGGCCTCGGGCGCATCGGCTCGCGGCTGGTCACGCGCGCCCGCGCCTTCGACATGCGCGTCCTCGGATACGACCCGTATCTCGAGCCTTCGGCGATTGAGGCGATGGGCGCGGAGCCGGTCAGCGACTTCCGGCAGGTCCTGGGCGAGGTCGACGCGCTCAGCGTGCACTGCCCGCGCAACCCCGAAACCATCGGAATAATCGGTGAGGCCGAACTGGCCGCGCTCCGGCCCGGCGCGCTCGTGATCAATTGCGCGCGCGGCGGCATTATCGACGAGCCGGCGCTGCTGGAGGCTGTCCGGTCCGGTCAGGTCGGCGGGGCCGGGCTCGATGTGTTCGACGAGGAACCCGCCCTCGATCACCCCTTCTTCCAGGAGCCCCGGATCCTGATGACGCCGCATTCCGCCGGGATCAGCCTCGAAGCCTCGAAGCGCTCGTCCTATCAGACCATTGAGAACATCCTCGCCGTGCTGGACGGCGCGGTGGACCCGTCGGTGGTCGTGAACAAGCAGGTCCTCTGAACGGACCGGATACACATCGGAGGAAACCCCATGAACAGCCGCCTGCACGATGTCTGGAATGCCGGGCGCGGAGCGATCAACGGATGGCTCTCGATCCCCTCGACGGTGACCGCGGAGATCGCCGCCCTGCAGGACTACGACAGCCTGACCATCGATCTGCAGCACGGTCTGGTGGACTACCAGGCCGCCCTTTCCCTGATGCAGGCGGTCCACGGCCACGGCAAGACTGTGCTGGCCCGCGTACCCTGGAATGAGCCCGGCATCATCATGAAACTGCTGGACGGAGGTGCGCTCGGGATCATCTGCCCGATGATCAACACCGCCGAAGAGGCCGAGCGTTTCGTTGGCGCCTGCCAGTACGCCCCGCGCGGCTACCGGTCGTCAGGGCCGACCCGGGCCGGGCTGATCTATCCCGACTACTTTAAGTCGGCCAACGACACCGTGGTCACCTTGGCGATGATCGAAACGGTTCAGGCGGTCGAGAACCTGGACGCGATCCTGAAGACACCGAAGCTGACCGGCGTCTATGTCGGCCCCGGCGACCTCGCGGTCTCCATGGGCAAGCCGCCGGCCCTCGACCACACCGACCCCGAAATGGTCGAGGTAATCGACGGTGTCCTGGCGAAGGTCAAGGCGGCCGGCTTGAAATGCGGCATGCACTGCCTCAACCCACCCTTCATGGCCGACGCCGTGCGCAAGGGGTTCGACTTCGTTACCCTCTCGAGCGACGTGCGCCTGATGACCGCCGCCCAGGCCGAGGGCGTCGGCGAATTCCGCAAACTCGGCGGAGGCGATCGGTGACGGCAGTCCGCCGGGACGGCGACCAGGTCCATGTCCCGGTCGAGGTGATGGAGCGGGTCGGCGCGGCCACCTTCGAGGCCAGCGGCTGCTCGGCGCGCGAGGCCGAGACCATCATCACGCGGCTGGCCGGCGCCAACCTGCGCGGCCATGACAGCCACGGCGTGATCCGGATCCCGCGCTACGTCCAGTGGATCGACGAAGGCCGGCAGGTTCCGAACCAGACGGTCGAGGTTCTGCTCGACCAACCGAGTTTCGCGGTGATCGACGGCCGGTTCGGCTTCGGTCAGTCGATCGGTGAGCAGACCGTCGATATCGGCATCGACAAGGCCAAGCGCCACGGCATCGCCATGACGGCGCTGCGGAACTCCGGCCATCTCGGGCGGATCGGCGACTGGGCGGAACGCGCGGCCGCCCAGGACATCGTCTCGGTCCACATGGTCAACGTGCGCGGCTCGCTGATCGTCGCCCCGTTCGGCGGGATCGACCGACGCGGCAGCACCAACCCGTTCTGCGCGGGGATTCCCCTGCCCGGCGACGAGCCGATCATCCTGGATTTCGCGACCTCGCTGGTCGCTGAAGGCAAGGCCCTGGTCGCGCTGAAGGGTGGCAAATCCCTGCCCCCGGGCGCCCTGGTCGACGGCGACGGCAATCTGACCAACGATCCAAACCCGCTCTACGGCGACACCCCGCCGGACAGCTATCCGGACCCGAACAACGGCCCCGGCGCGCTTCGGGCCTTCGGGGATCACAAGGGGTTCGGCATGAACTTCCTGATGGAGATGATGGCCGGGGCCCTGACCGGATCGGGCACCGCCGGCGCGCTGGGCGAACCGTCCAACCGGCCGTTCTGCAACGGCATGTTCTCCTTCTACGTCGACCTGAACGCGATCACCGGTGTGCCGAGCCATCTCGGCCATCCGTTCGTCGACGAAGTGAAAAGCTACGTCGAATTTGTGAAATCGGCGCGGCCGACGGAACCGGGCGGCGCGGTCCTGGTGCCGGGCGAAAAGGAAAAGATGACCATGGCCGAGCGGCTGCGGACCGGCCTGCCCCTCGCCGCCGAGGCCTGGGACGACATCGTCGCCACGGCCCGCGCCAAGGGTGTCAACGACACCGAGATCGCCTGAAACAATGACCACCACCGTCATCCGCGACTGCGCCTGGATCGTCGCCTGGGACCCGGTGGCCGGCACCCACGTCTATCACCAGGGCGGCGACGTCGCTTTCCGGGATGGTGACCTGACCCAGGTCGGCGGCCGCCACGACGGTCCCGCCGATAACGAGATCGACGGCCGCCACCGCATGGTGATGCCGGGGCTGGTCAACCTGCACGCCCACCCGATGGGGGGCTCGCTGGACAAGGGCACCTTCGACGAGGTCGGCGCCCCAGCCCAGTACGGCCATGCCCTCTACCATCTGTCGCCGCTGCTGGAAGACGATGCCGAGGGCATCGCGGCCAACACAAGGCTGGCGCTGGCCGAACTGATGCTGTCCGGCGTCACCACCGTCACCGACCTCGGACGAGCCCGCGACGGCTGGCTCGACCTGATGGCGGATACCGGCATCCGCGCGGTCATCGGCGCCGGGTTCCGCGAGGCCCGCTGGGTCGATGTCGGCGGCCACCGGGTGGATTACGCCTGGGACGCCGAGGCCGGGCGCCGGGCCTACGAGACCGCCGTGGCGACGCTGGAGGAGGTCGAACGCCATCCGAGCGGGCGGCTGTCGCCCATGATGACACCGTCCCAGGTCGAGACCGTGTCCCCCGACCTGCTGCGCGAGGCCCATGCGCTCGCCACCGAGCGCGGCTGGAAGTTCCAGGTCCACGCCGCCCAGACCATGGTCGAAGTGCACGAGATGCTGCGCCGCCACGGCATGGGCGCGGTGCGCTTCCTGGACAGCCTCGGCATTCTGGATGAGCGCGTGATCCTCGGGCACGCCATCTACCTCGACCACCATGACTGGAACCCGCTGCGCACCTCGGACGAGGTCGCGATCCTGGCCGAACGCGGGGTCACTGTCGCCCATTGTCCGACCGTCTTCGGGCGGACCGGCATGACCCTGCAGACCTTCGGGCGCTATGCCCGGGCCGGGATCCGGCTCGGGATCGGCACCGACAGTTTCCCGCACAACATGCTCGAGGAGATGCGCCATGTCGGCTACTTCGCGCGCATCACGGCGGGCGACGTCCACGACCACACGACCACCCAGGTGTTCGACGCCGCCACCGTGGGCGGCGCCGATGCCCTCGGGCGCCCGGACCTCGGCCGGCTCGCTGTTGGCGCCAAGGCCGATCTTGTGCTGGTCGACGTGACCCACCCCGCCATGCGGCCGGCGCGCGAGCCGATCCGGTCGCTGATCATCCAGGCCGCCGACCGCGCGGTGACCGATGTCTACGTCGACGGCCGCCAGGTGGTGCGCGACGGCCGATGCGTCCACATCGACCTGGAGACGGAAGCCGCCCTGGTTGAGGAAGCCCAGGCGCGGGCGCTCGCCCGGGTACCCGGTCTGGATGCCGAGGGGCGCTCCATCGACACCATCGCGCCACGGGTCTATCCGCTCGCCGACGAGAGGTAACGGGTCAAGGTTCTTCGGGGCGCTGCAGCACCCGGGTGAAGGTGCGGGCCAGGGCCTCGGGCAGCGTGCAGCCCCAGTGGTCGTCCAGGTAGCGGCGGAAGTCGTAGATCGTGACCGCGGGACAGACCTCGGCCTCCAGCAGCCAGGGCGTCCCGTTCTCGTCCAGGCGGATGTCCATAGAGAACAGGTCTCGCAGACCGAGGCCCGCCGCCAGGCGCCGGGCGATATCCCCGATCAGGCCGGCGATCTCGGGGCTCTCCCGGGCAAGGTCCGTCAGGCGCGGCTGAAAGGCCCCCTGCCCGGCCGATGACAGGGTCGCGCCGCCATCAACGTCAGCCAGGCCCGAAAGCGTGGCATTGTCCGCCATGGTCATGAAATTGCCGCCGGCCTCGCCGCCGCCACCGGTATCGAGGCGATAGATGCCGAGACGCATCAGGTCCGGGTCGTCCTGGACCGCCATGTAGGAGACCCGCACATCGCGGCCGGGAATGAACGCCTGAACGATGGCGTCGTCGCGGTAGCGGGCATGGATGCGCCGACTGAGCGCCAGCGCCGCGTCCAGGGTCTCGACCTTGCTGTCGGCCCAGATCCCGATCTTCGCCCCCAGCGTGTTCGGCTTCACGAACCACGGTCCCTCACCCGCTGGAGGGGCCGTCAGCCAGGCGCCATCGCGGGACAGCCCGAACGGCGGCCCCGGCGCACCGAGCGCCTGGGCGACGCTGCCGGCCTTGGCCTTGTTTTGCGCCAGGGCATGGGCCTGGGGAGCGCTGCCGAAGACCCGGGCCCCGCACAGCCGCGCGAACGGGGCGACACTGCTGCCCATGTAGTAGCGGATGCCATCGGTGATGGACCACACGATCGTCCGCGCCGGGTCCGCCAGCAGCCACGGAACCCAGTCCACGGGCCGGGACGGATCGGCGATCCGAGCCTCGAATCCGGCATCTTCGAGCGCCCCCAGGATCGCGGCGCGGTCGGTTTCCAGATCGGTCGCCTGGCTGAGATACGCGGCGATCTCGGCAGCGATGTCGCCAGGATATCCAATCTCGGCCAACCGGGCCGCGCAGGACTCCGGCGGCTCCGCCAGGATCAGCGCCCTCACGCCGCCTTCGCCCGACGGTAGGAGTCAATCAAAGCCCGCATCCGGTCGCCATCAAACGGCGCGAAATGCCCCGGGAGCACCAACGCAACGTCCAGGGTCTCGAGCCGGCGGTGGGTGGCCAGCAGGTCATCCACATCGGCGCCCGGGATCTCGTCCAGGATCTCCCCTTCGTAGACCACATCGACCGAAAACAGCAGCCGGCGTTCCTCTTCGTAGAAGCAGAGATGGCCCGGCGAATGCCCCGGCGTGTGGAGCACGACCAGGGAGTGCCCGCCAAGGTCGATCACCGCGCCGTCCTCGAGCGTCCCGGTTGCCGGCGCCGGCGGGATCCGCCAGGCGCGGACGTCGAAGCCGTCTGCGGTCGGATCGAAAGCAAGGGAATCGGGATGGTCGATCAGATAGGGGATGATCTGGGTCGTTACCGGATCCGGGTCAGCGAGAACGGCGGCTTCCAGCGGGTGGACCAGGCGTTCGGCAAACTGGTGCAGGCCGCCGATATGGTCGAAATGGGTGTGGCTGGCGACCGCGACGATCGGCCGCTCGAACAGTTCCGGCACATGGTCGGTCAGCGGCACCAGCCCCCAACCGGCATCGATCACCAGGCGCCGCTCGGCCCCGTCGACCACCCAGATCGCCCCGCGCCCGCCCGGCGACGCGAACAGCTCCTCGATCCGCCAGAGGCCGTCGCCGTGGGATTCGACCCGCAGGGTCCCGTTGTCGAAGGAATGCATGACGCCATGGTGGGCGAGCGTCCGGGCACGAAAAAGCCCCGGTCCGCGGGGCATCGGGGCTGATCGCAATCACGTCCAACAGGGTCGGATCAGACCTTGTCCTTCACCTTCAGAACCTGACGGCCCCGGTACATGCCGGTCTTCAGGTCGATGTGGTGCGGTCGGTGCAGCTCGCCGGTGTCCGGGCTCTCCACGTAGGCATCGGACGTCAGCTTGTCGTGCGCCCGGCGCATCCCCCGCTTGGACGGGGTGGTTTTACGCTTGGGAACGGCCATCGTTCGCACTCCAATAGGAATCGGTTGGCCGCGGGCGGTCTCGCGACGGAGCGCGCGTTATACGGAAGATCGGTGGGCCGCGCAAGCCCTTCCGATCCGAGGGTAACCGAAAGATCACTTGAACCACTCAACCGACGGGATTATCCGGATCACCCACCGCGAATGCGGGTGTTTCGGACGGACCGATCATGTCACTTGCCTTCCAGAATGCGCGCCTTGTGATGCGGGATGCCGTCGTCGACGGGACGCTCGACGTCACGGACGGGCTGATCCGCGCGATCGACGACTCGAATGCGGCACCGGGTGCCGCCATCGACCTCGACGGCGATCTGCTGATGCCGGGCCTGGTCGAACTGCATACCGACAATGTCGAGAAGCACTACCAGCCGCGCGTCCAGGTGTATTGGGACGCCCGATCCGCCGCGGTGGCGCATGACGGGCAGATCGCAACCTCCGGCATCACCACCGTTTTCGATGCGGTCTGCCTCGGTATGACCGAGAAAGGGGAACTGCGCGCCGAACATCTCGGCCCGATGATCGACGGGATCGCCGACGCCCATTCCGCCGGCATGTTCCGGGTCGACCACCGGATCCACCTGCGCTGCGAGGTCATCGGGCCGGATGTGCTGGACCAGCTCGCCGCCTTCGACGACCACCCGCTGGTCGGCCTGGTGTCGCTGATGGATCACGCGCCCGGCCAGCGTCAGACCGCCGATATCGACCGCTGGCGCCAGATTAAACGCGAGGTCGATGGTCTCGATGAAGCCGAGGTCGACCGGGAGTTCGACCGCCTGACCACCGCGTCGGAGGAGCTCGGGCCGGTGCACCGCCAGGCGGTCGCCCGCTGGGCCCGGGAGCGTGGCCACGGCCTGGCGAGCCACGATGACGAGACCATCGACCACGTGGCCGAGTCGGCCGAGATCGGCTGCACCATCGCCGAGTTTCCGACCACCGTGGCGGCGGCACGGGCCTCGCGCGAGCACGGCCTCGCCGTCCTGATGGGCGGCCCGAACCTGGTGCGCGGGCGCTCCTCCTACGGCAACGTCACGGCGCGCGACCTCGCCGCCGAGGGCCTGCTCGACATCATCTCCTCGGACTACATCCCGGCCAGCATGCTGCACGCCGCCTTCGCGCTGGCGGATCACGTCGACGGCTGGGACCTGCCGAAGGCAGTCGCGACGGTGACCGACACGCCGGCCCGGGCGGCGGGACTGGACGACCGCGGGGCGCTGGAACCCGGCAAGCGGGCCGACCTGATCCGGGTGCGGATGGTCGACGGCCGCCCGGTCGTGCGCGGCGTCTGGGTTGAAGGAGAACGGGTGGCTTAAGCCCCCGGGTGGCCCTTCGACACGCCCTGCGGGCCGCTCAGGGCGAGGTCAAGATATGAGGAGACGCGCGGCGCTCCGTCGAAGGGGTTATTCCTCGATCGTGTAGCGGAAGTCGCAGTGGCTGGCGCCGCCCATTATGGTCTGGCTGCGGTCCAGCTTGATGCGCGGGTCGTAGCCCTGGCAGAACGTGCCGTCGCGGTTGCAGGACAGCAGGTGGCCGATATCGCCGAGGCCCATCGCCTTATACATCTCTGAATAGCGGCAGCGCTTGACGTCGAAATCGAACCGCTCGGACGAACGCTCGCTGACCTCGATCTCAAGCGCCCCGTTGGCGGTCCAATGCTTCATCAGGTCGGCGAAGCTCTCGAGCCCGGTGTCACCCTCCGCCTTTTCGGCGAAGGACTGCCCCTGGGCGATCGCCGCCTTGGTGATCGCCGTGCCGAGGATCTTCTGCGCCTTCTCGACACCGAGTTCCTCGACCATCTCCTCGTAGATCGGCTTGATCACCGTCGCTTCGATCCGGCGCTGTTCCAGGATCGCAAGTTGTTCCGGCTTTTCCGACATGTCCGTTGTCACTTTGCCCCGTCACTATTTGGCGCTGTAGCCGCCGTCGATCACCAGATCGGCGCCAGTCATAAAACTGCTTTCCTCACTGGCCAGGAACACCGCTCCCTTTGCCATCTCCTCGGGGCGCCCGAGCCGGCCGAGCGGGTGCATCGCCAGGCCCCATTGCTCCTCGGCTTTCTCAAGGTCGCCGAACTGCCGCACCATCCGGTCGGTCGCCGTCCCGCCTGGCGACAGCGTGTTGGCCCGGATGCCGTCCTCGGCATGGTCGAGCGCCATCGCCTTGGCGAGCTGGATCAGGCCGCCCTTGGTGGTGCAGTACGCCGCACTTCCGGCCCGGGCCACCCGACCCATCTGCGACGCCGTCAGGATGATTGACCCGCCACCGGCCCGCTTCAGGTGCGGGATACCGTGTTTGCAGAGATGGTAGGCGCCGGTCAGGTTGACCGCGATCGCCTGGGTCCAGTCCTCCTCCTCCAGCTCCGCAATGGTGGCGCGCGGGGTCAGCGTCGCGGCATTGGCGACCAGGATGTCGAGACCGCCGAAACTGGCGGCCGCCTGGTCGACCACGTCGGCGACGCTGTCGGTCGAGCGCACATCGCAGTAGCCGCCGTCCGCCCGCGCTCCGCTATCGCGCAGGGCGGCAGCCAGCGCCTCGGCCTCACCGCCGTGCAGGTCGGCGACGAAGACCGCCGCGCCCTCCTCGACGAAGGCCTCGCAGATCGCCTTGCCGATGCCCCGAGCCGCCCCTGTGACGATGGCGGCCCGCCCCTCGAGCCGGTCGGTCATGAGCCGTCCTCCCCATCAACCGGCCCGGCGGTGATGATGCCACCGCCGATGGAGCGCGGGTCGCGCAGGGTCCAGCGGCCGCTCTCGACGGTACGCAGGAAATCTTCGATCACCGCGTTGAATTTCGCCGGATCCTCAATGTTCATGGTGTGACCGCACTTGGGCAGCACTGATAAGGCCGACGAGGGGATCATCCGCTTCATGAAGTTGCCGACCTCGAGGCAGGGGTCGTCCTCATCGCCGTTGACGATCAGGGTCGGCAGCGTCAGGGCCTTCATCTTGTCGACAAGGTCGTAAAGCGACGGCCGCCGGGCCTGAACGCCGCGCATGGTGTTGGCCGCACCCAGGGTCGAGTGTTCGCGCAACTGGGTTTCGAACTCCTTCCAGCCCCGGGGGTCCTTGGCTTCGAACTGCACCCGCGTCGGCCCCATGGCGTAGACCTTGCCGACCTCGTCCATGCCCTCGGCCGCGATCCGGTCGGCCGTTGCCTCGGTCTCACGCCGGAACTGCTCGCGCTTGTCGGCATCGGCCCCGTAGCCGCAGCCTGCGACCGTCAGCGACAGCGCCCGTTCGGCGTAGTGGAACCCGAAATGCAGGGTGGCGAACCCGCCCATGGACAGGCCGATCACATGGGCGGCGTCGATGCCGAGCCCGTCGAGCACGGCACGAATGTCGTCGCGTGCCCGGTCCTGACTGTAGGCCTCGGGATCTTCCGGCACGTCCGACGGTGGATAGCCCCGGGCCGAGAAGGTGATACACCGATACCAGCGGCCGAAATGCCGCATCTGCGGCTCCCACGATCGGTGATCGCCGGCGTACTCGTGGACGAAGATGATCGGGGTTCCCTCGCCGACCTCCTCGAAATACAGCTTCACTCCATCATCCGTCGTGATATGCGGCATCGGTCTCCCCCAGGCGCGCGCCTTGCCGGCGCGGCCCGTCGCGCGCCGGTCGTTGAGCCATTGGAGCACTGCCCCGGGATGCGGGCAATCGGCGATCTCCGACGTCAGGCCCTTGGCGGCACTCTCAAGCGCCGGTGTCGAATGACAGGGTTCCGAGCCCGTCGGCCTCCTGGCCTGCCCAGTCGATCATGGCCTGGACCAGACGGTTGGCCGGCGCATCGTCGTCTTCGTCGGCCCGGGTCACCGCCCACCAGTCCAGGGTCATTCCCTCCGGAGCGATCGGCCGGGCGACGAGGGTCCCGGCGGAGAGTTCCGGCTCGATCGCCCAACGGCTGAACAGACAAACACCGAAACCGGCCCGCAGCAGGTCGATCACCGACTCCGGCGTCGGCATCATGGTCAACCGCCGGTGCGGGGCCACCGGCGGGCCGAGCATCGTCTCCCAGTCGAACCCCGGCTCGTCGGCGAACGGGTAGAAGAACATCCGTTCGTCCCCCATCACGGTGGAGTCGACGACGTCCAGCCCGGCGAGCGGATGATCGGGCGACATCACGGCGACGATCGGGTCCGTCGCAATCCGTCGCCAGGTGAATCGGCGGGATCCGATCGGCCGACCGTAGATCGTCGACACGTCCACAATACCGTCCTGCAGGGCGCCCAGCGGGCGCATGGTCGCGGTTCCGGACAGATCGATCGTCAGGGTCGGTTCGCGACGCTCGAAATAGGCCTGGAACGCCGGCAGCCAGTGATAGCGGCTGTAGGTCGCCTGCCCGAGACGGACCAGCTGCCGGCCGCGGCTCCGCGCCACATCGATATCCTGCTCCAGCCGGGTGAGTTCGCGCAGGAAGCGGGTCCCGAACGCCTGCAGCCGCTCGCCTTCGGTGGTCAGGGTCACGCCGCCGGGCAGGCGGCGCACCAGATCCACACCGACCCGCCGCTCCGCCTCACGCAGCCGATGAGAAGCGGCCGACTGGGTGATGCCGAGTCGGGTACCGGCGGCCGCGACGCTGCCGGTCTGGGCCAGCGCGACCAGCAAAGCGAGATGGTGGGTGGCGAGACGGGGAACCATAGGGTCATTAAAATATTTCATGCGTCAGAGGAAAATTTGGAAATTTCTGCGTGCCGGTCTCGCTGATATGGAACGGTCATGACAGTGTTCTCCGCCATCGATCGCCTGCCCCTGACCCCACGCATAGCAACCTTGGCCCTGGCGGTGTCGTCAGTGTTCTTCGGACTGGTTCCGCTGCTCGCCCGCGAGCTTCAGGCGGCGGGGATGGTGCCGGCGGCCATCGCATTCTTCCGGTTCGCCTTCACCGGTGCGGTGGTGCTGCCGTTTCTGCCGCTGGACCGCGGTCGATGGCGCGAGACCACCCTGATGACCGCCGCCGGAATCTGTCTCGGCCTGAGCTGGGTCGGCTATCTGTCCGCCATCGAGACGGTCCCCGTGGCGGCCGCCGGTGTCATCTACATGTCCTATCCGGCCTTCGCGCTGATCTTCGCCTGGCTGTTGCTGGGTCAGGCGCCCGGCAAGCGGGCGTGGCTGGCCTGTGGTCTGGTCGGCGGCGCCTCCGTCCTGGTGTTCTCGGACGGGCTTGACGCCGCCGCCTCCTGGACGCTGCTTTGGTCAGCCCCGACCCCGGTGTTCTTCGGGCTGCTGATCGTCGTGATATCGGCAATGACGCCCAGTCTCTCCAGCCTGGAGAAACTGGCCTGCGGCATGGTCGGCTCGGTGCTGGGTCTGGCGCCGGTCGCCCTGCTGACCGATCCGCAAGCGTTCTTCCCCGCGACCCCCGAAACATGGCTGACAGTCCTGGTCCTGGGCGCGGTGACGGCGCTGGTGCCGCAGTTGATCTACACGGTGGCCTGCCGGCATGTCGGCCCGGCACGGGCGGCGATCGCCGGCGCCGTCGAACTGCCGACCATGATCGCGATCGGGTTCTTCTTCTTCGCGGAAGCGCTCGGCGTGCGCGAGGCCATGGCGGTCGGCCTGGTGATCGCCGCCGTCGCCCTCGCCCCCGCCGTCAGTGCTGCGCCAGAAACGCCAGAATCCGCCCCGAGAACTCGGAAACCGCATCCCGCCCGGTGACCACATGGGCCGCCTGGGGCAGCTCCTGCCCCACGGCCCCCGGAATGCCGGCCTGCACCGGCCGGGTCAGCCGCGGTCCGGTGATCCGGTCGAGCCCGTTGTGAAAGACCAGGGTCGGGGCGGTGATCCCACCCAGTCGGTCCAGGGTATCGTGGGCCTTGGCCGCCTCGGTCAGCCGGGCATGGGCCGAGAGGTTGTCGCGCAGTTCCTTCCAGCCGCCATCGGGGCCGAGCAGCCGGTGACCACGGGCGGCGAAATAGTCCGGCCGGAAGCTCTCCAGCACGACGAAACGCTGAAACGCTTCGAAACCGAGCCCGCGGTGGACGTCCAGCCAGAGATCCATCTGGGCTGCCAGATAGGGATCGACCCGGGCCCAGCAGCCGGAATTGACCAGCGAGCGGACCAGCCCCGGACGGCGGATCGCCACTTCCTGAAAGATGCAGGCGCCGATCCCGACGATCCCGACGAAATGCGCCCGCTCGATCTCGAGATGCTCGGCCAGCGCGATGACGTCCTCGGCCATGGTGGCGGTGCGCGACGGTGCCGACAGATCGTCGTCGGACTGACCGATCCCGCGATGATCGAACACCACCACCGAATAGCGATCGGTCAGGCCGGCCGGCAGGTGGCCGGCCCCACCATGGCAGAACGTGCCCCAGCCGCCGGAGACGAACAGCGGGTCACCCGTGCCGTGAACCTCGTAGTACAGGGTATGACCGTTGAGGACTTCTGCGGGCATGTGCGATCAGGTCCCGGTGGGCCGAAACAATTGCTCGACCGACCGGGCAATGCCCAAAAGCCGGGAATCCTCGTAGAAGCCGCCGAGCAGTTGCAGGCCGACCGGCAGGCCGGCACCGTCGGTCCCGCAGGGCAGGCTGACGGCCGGCGCGCCGGCATAGTTGGCGAGCGAGGTCAGATCCGCCTGGTTGACCGGGACCTCGGCGTCGGCGGCGAAGGCGACCTGGGGCGCGGTCGGCAGGATCAGAGCATCGACGCCCTCGAGCGCTGCGTTGACGGCGGATCCGGCCGCCTCGATCCGCCGGAACGCCTTCACATAGTTCGCCGCCGGCGCGTCACGGCCGTAGGCCAGCATGCTCGCCAGGGTGTCCGACAGCGCCTTGGGCGTGGCCTTCCAGACGGCCTCGACGGCAACCGCGCCTTCCGCCTCGATGGCCAGCAGGGCGGCCCGGCGCAGCGTCGACAGTTCAGGCAGGCCAAGGCGGATCTGCTTGATGGTGGCACCGGCGACCCGCAACCGGTCGATGGCGGCGTCCACCGCCCCTTCTACACCCGGTTCCAGTTTGCAGGCATCGGCCTCGGCAACCCAACCGAAGGTGAGGCCCTTCACGCTTTCGCGGGTGGCTTCCATCGCCGTCAGGGTCGGCATGGCGAGCGCGATATCCGCCACGCTGCCCGCGATCGGGCCGACATGGTCCAGAGTCCAGGACAGGGGGGCGACACCCTCGGTCGGGATCAGATCGAAGCTCGGCTTGAAGCCGACCACCCCGCAATAGGCCGCCGGCAGCCGCACCGAGCCGAGAGTGTCGGTACCGATCGCCAGCGGCAGCAGGTCGGCGGCGACCGCCGCGGCCGATCCGCCGGAGGAGCCGCCGGGCGTGCGGCCCGGCGCGCGCGGGTTGTCGACCCGGCCGTGATGAGGGTTGTCGCTGGTCGCACCCAGGGCGGCCTCGTGCATGCCGAGCTTGGCGACCGGAATGGCGCCGGCTTCGCGCAAACGCGAAACCACCTCGGCATCTTCGCGGGGGATCCAGGAAACCGCGAGGCCATTGCTGGTCGGCCGGCCGGCGACGTCGATGTTGTCCTTGAGGCCGACCGGGATGCCGTCGAGGTCGCTCAGCGTCTCGCCGCGCGACCGTCGGCTATCGCTGGCGCGGGCGAAGGTCCGTCCGCGCTCCACGTCCAGGTCCCAGACCGCGTTGATCGTCGGATTGCGGGCCTCGATCGCCGCCAGGTGCGCTTCCATCAGCTCGGCCGCGGAGAAGGTGCCGGCGGCGAGACCGCTGGACATGTCGGTCAGGGACAGCCCGGTCAGCTCGGTCATCGGCGATCCTTGAGGCGGCGATCCAACAGGCGAAGGGGTTTCTGGCGCCGTTCGATCTCGGTCAGGGCGCCGGTGGCGCCGGGTGCGACCAACTCCACCGGCAGCGACAGGCCGATCCGGGCTTTCAGGTGATCTTCGACATGCGCACGCAGCCGATCGGACGGATCGGCCGCTTCAGCCCGCACGGTCATGGTGTCTCTCCCCTCAGCATCGCGTGACAGCAGGCATATGTACTCTCCGACAAGCCCGTCCACCTCTGCAAGGGCCGCTCCGACCGCCGTCGGATAGACATTGATGCCCTTGAGCTTGACCATATTGTCGCTGCGGCCCTGGAATCCGGCGATCCGCCGGAACGGCAACCCGCGGGGATTGGCGCCGCTCCGGATCGTCGACAGGTCCTTCGTGTCGAACCGCACGATCGGGTAGATCCCGTCCTTGAACAGCACGGTGGCCGTGATGTTGCCGGCCGCCCCCTCCGGCACCGGCGCGCCGGTCTCCGGGTCCAGAAGTTCGATGACGTGGGCATCCTCCATCAGGTGCAGACCGTCGCGCTCCGCACCTTCGGCCGCCAGCACGCCGGTATCCCCGACCCCGTACCAGTCGAACGCGGCGGCGCCGCCCCAGGCGGCTTCAAGGGCCGGTCTCGTGTCATGGGCCAGGTGGCCGGCGATCATCCGCAACGGGATCTCCAGCCCCTGGGCCCTGGCCTCCTCGGCCAGGCGGAACAGATAGTCGCCGAACCCGACCAGCACGGTCGCCCCGAACCGGGCCATCAGGTGGATCTGCTGTTCGGTGCGGGTCTCGGCCCCGGTCCCGGCCGGCACCATCAGGGTGCGGGTGAAATGCAGCAGGGTTTCGCGGATGTAATGGCCGCCGTTCACCGGGCCGAAGCCGTAAACCGAGTGGACCACGTCTCCGTCGCGCAGGCCCATCATCGTGTAGGCGCGGGCCAGCAGGGCGTTCTGAATCTCGCGGTCGCGCGCACCGTAGAGCAGCGGCTGGGGCGCGCCGGTGGTGCCGCTGGTGGTGTGCAGGACGACCGGCGGCCAGGCGGCCCGATCCTGAGGCAGGCCATGGAAGTCGCCGAGCGGCGGGTTTGCCTCGACGCTCTCCATGATGTCGGCCTTGGAGAACGCCGGGATCTTGTGCAGGTCGTCGAGCGAGCGGATGTCACCGGGTTCCAGTCCGACCGACCGCCACCGGCGGGCGTAGAACGGCACCTGCCAGGCCCGGGCCATGACCGCCCCGAACCGGCGTTCCTGCAGGGCGCGCAAGGCATCCCGGCTCATGCCCGTGAACCGCGCCTCGAACGCCTCCCCGATCGGATAGTCGTCGAGCAGTCCGGCCTGGTCCTCAAAGTACCCGGTCAACGGGCCACCATCAGGTCGATCAGCCGGCGGGCGTCATCGAGGTTCTCCAGGTCGTCGACCAGAGTGATCAGTGTCTCGGCGTTCTCCGGCGGGATCGCCCCCATCGCATGCGCCACGTTGCGGCGGAACTTCTCGAGATGGGCCTCGCGGGTCATCGGTTTCGCCGGATTGCCATAGACGGTGTCGAGGGTGTGGCTGTGCACCGCCCCGTCCCGCAGCGTCACATCGACCGTGATCGGGGTCAGGGCGTTCGGGTCCGGGTTACCGTCGGCGACGACCTCGATCCGCGCCCCGAGGTCGAGAGTCGCCGGATCCCTGAGCGCCGCTTCGGTGAAGTCGGTCAGGTCGAGCTTGCCGGCCAGCAGCATGCGTGCGGCGGTATAGGGACCGGAGAGCCGGGCATAGTTCGCCAACATGTCGTCCTTCACCGGCCGGCCGATCAGCCGGTGGGTCAGCGGCGGCACCCGTGCCTCGACCCGCTCAATCTGTCCGGTTTCGAATCCATGGACGGCACGCAACTCGGTGACGGCGTCGATCAGACCGTGGGTCGCCCGCCCGCTCGGGAATGGCTTGTGGGCGACCTCGGCGATCCGCCAGACCTTGGCGAGGTCGTCCAGCAGGGCGGTCCGGTCGTAGCCCTCCTCCATCAGCCGCAGGAAGCCGAACGGCCCTTCCAGGGTGCCCCGGGTCCCGGGAATGCCCTGCTCAGCCAGGCGCACCGCGACGACGGCGTTGCGCGAGCAGAACCCGACCAGCATCGCCAGCATCGCCAGGCCCTCGGTATGGGCCTGCATGGTGCCGCTAGCCTGGGCGTAGTACAGGCCGAAAGCGTCGAGCAGCCGTTCGCGGTCGAGGCCGGCGATCGCCCCGATCGCCGCCGTCGCCCCGAACCCGCCGCCGGTTGCCGGCCGGAAGAACTTGAGCCCGGTGGTCACCGCGTTGCCGATATGGCAGGCGACATCAACACCGAGCACGATTGCCCGCAGCAGACTTCGGCCGTCGGTTACGACCCCCTTCGCACCCCGGCCCTCCACCTCGGCCATCAGCGCGGACAGCAGGACCGCCATCGGATGCAGGACGGCGGCCTCGTGCACACAGTCGAACTCGGAATTGTGGATCAGGTACCCGTTGACCGCGGCCGCCGCCGGGGTTGGCAGGCTCTGGCCGATCCCCCAGACCCTGGCCCCTTCGCCCGGCACCGCATCCCGATAGGCGCTCAGCCATTCGTCGACGAACGGTGCCCGGGTCCCGGCGAGGCCGACGCCGAGACTGTCCAGCAGGAACACCTTGGCGGCGTCGATCGCCGGCTGTGGGATATCCTCGTACCGGGTCGAGACCACGTGGTCGGCGAAGATCTCGATCGCGTCAGCGGATGGGGCGCTCACAGAAACACTCCTAAGCGGCGGGAACCTGGAAACGCTCGCAAATCTCGGCTCGGGGCGCCACCCAGATCCGGTCGCCGGCCCGACGGACATGCTCCAGGACCCGCTCCAGGGCCGCCATACGGCCCGGGCGCCCGATGATCCGCAGGTGCAGACCGATCGACAGCATCTTCGGGGTCGCGCGCCCCTCGCGCAGCAGCCAGTCGATGCTGTCGCAGGCGTACTGCGCCCACTGGTCCGGGGTGTAGGCCGGGTCGGCCCACATCTTCATATCGTTGGTGTCGAGCGCGTAAGGCATGACCGTGATCGCGCTGCCCGGGACGGTCTCGCGGTCCACGAAGGGCAGATCATCGCTGTAGTCGTCCATGTGGTAGCGGTAGCCCTCTTCGATCAGCAGGCGCCGCGTGTTCTCGGTCAGCAGATAGCGCGAGAGCCAGCCCACCGGCCGGGTGCCGGTGCTCCGCTCTATGCTGTCGGCGGCCTGGCGGATGAAGGCCCGCTCCTCGTCTTCGCCGAGGTGGAACTGGTGGATCCAGCGCCAGCCATGGGCCGCGGTCTCGTGGCCACCGGCGACGATCAGGCCGGCCACCTCGGGATGGCTCTCCAGGGCCTGGGCGGCGGCTGTGACCGTTGTCCGGAAGCCGAAATCCGACAGCATCCCGAAGACCCGCGGCGCGCCCGCCTTGATGCCGTAGAGGTAGTTGCTCTCGTTGCCGTAGTTGCGGATCGGTCGCTTCAGAGTGACCCCGAGCTCGTCCACCGGTTCCGGGCCTCGGTCGCCGCGGGCGATCGACATTTCCGAGCCCTCCTCGACGTTGACCACGAGGGAAAGCGCAAGTCGGGCGTTGCCCGGCAGGTTCAGAGCCATGTCGCCTCCCCCGCCTTCAACGCGGCTTGAACTGGGTTTCGCCGAACATGACCTCTTTCTGTTCGTCGGTCATCGGGCCCTTGCGCCGGCGTTCCTCCAGAACAGCGAGACCGCGCTGCACGGCCGGTCGCGCCTCGATCGCATCGTACCAGCGCTTGACGTTGGCGAAGTCCTCGAGCCTGACGTCGTAGCGCTCGTGGCTGCGCATCCAGGGGTAGATCGCCATGTCGGCGATCGAGTAGTCGCCGGCCACGAACGCGGCCTCACCCAACCGCTTGTCCAGCACCCGGCACAGCCGGTGGACCTCGTTGCGGTACCGGTTCATGCCGTACTCGATCTTCTCCGGCGCATAGACGATGAAGTGGTTGGCCTGGCCGAACATCGGGCCGACCCCGCCCATCTGCCACATCAGCCATTCCAGCGCCCGGTAGCGGGCCTCCCCGTCCCCGGCCAGAAACTGCCCGGTTTTGTCCGCCAGGTAGATCAGGATGGCGCCGGACTCCATCAGGCTGATCGGCGCGCCGCCGGGGCCGTCCGGATCGGTGATCGCCGGAATCCGGTTGTTCGGGGCGATCGCCAGGAACGCCGGGTCGAACTGGTCGCCCTTGCCGATGTCGATGCCGTGGGTGTTGTAGGGCAGCCCCATCTCCTCGAGGGCGATGGAGATCTTGTAGCCGTTTGGCGTCGGCCAGAAAAACAGATCGATCATCAGGCAGGTCCTCACCAGCGTTCGGTGAGCGCGAGCTTATCGATCCGGTCCGCGGCTTGGAACCGGCGCCAGCGCACGGCAGCCATTCCGGAGCAATCCCAGTCGGCATTCCGGGCTGAGCAGCTTCAGGGAGCGGCGGTGGCCTGGTCGTCGCGCAACTCGTCCAGGGCCTGACGCAGGATCGCCGCGGCGGATTTCAGGAACAGCGCCGACATCAGCAGGGCGACGATGATGTCCGGCCAGCCGGTGCCGGTCAGCCAGACCAGCCCGGCGGCGACGACGACGGCGACATTGCCGATGGCGTCGTTGCGCGAGCACAGCCAGACCGACCGCACGTTGGCGTCGCCGTCGCGCCAGCGGAACAGGATCGCCACGCTCGCCAGGTTTGCCAGCAACGCCAAGACGCCTATGCCGCTCATGACCAGAGCGTCGGGGACGCCAATCACCAGGACCTGGTACAGGGTCACGGCGAGCACGCCGATTCCCATCGCCGCCAGCGACAACCCTTTGGCCAGCGCCGCACGGGCACGCCAGGCGAGCGGTCGGCCGATCACCCAAAGGCTGATGGCGTAGGTCAGGCTGTCGCCAAAGAAGTCGAGACTGTCGGCGGTCAGCGCCATCGATCCGGACAGCGCCCCCGCCCCCAGTTCGACCGCGAACATGACGGCGTTGATCGCGATCACGGCGAGCAGAGCGCGCTTGTAGGCGCCCGATACCCCATCAAAGGATGTGCTGTTTCCGCAGCAGCCGGCCATCGCGTTCTCCAGGTCGAGTCGCAGCCTGCTATAGGCAACCTGCGGCGCCAAGCTCGCGCGTTAGTCTATAACGCTGCCATCTCGCGCCCGGTCCTGACGATTCAGGCCGGTTACTTGAACAGCTTGACGCTGCTCCTCGTCGAAAGATCGACCCGATCGACGCAGTCGGTGACCGCCGCACCATCCGCCATACAACCGAAGAAGCCGTTCACCAGGATCTCGCCGACCGTCTCGCATTGAAGGTCGGCGAGGGCCGCGATGTACACCGTCGTCCGGCCCTTCTTGACCGGAGCGAGGTTCACCGCCAGACGCTTCTGGATGATCCCGTCGGTGTCGAACACCAGGACCTCCATGTCGAACTCCGAGTAGCTCGGCCCGTCCGGGTTCCGGATCACCAGATAGGACTCACAATCCGCGCCTTCCTGCTCAAGCTTGTTCAGTTCGATCGACACCCGTCCGGCATCGGACGCCTGTCCGGTGGAGACGGAAACCAGGACAGCCAGGCCCGCAACGGCAAGCGCGCGAAGGAATGTCATCGGAGGTCTCCTGTCCCTGAACCGGTGCAGACCCGGATAGCGGTAAAACATGACATCCACAAGGCACGCAGAATAATGCCTGGGTCAGGCGCGCCTGCGCGATCGCGCGTGCTGTCTGAAACAATCCGCGCCGGCTTCGCCGATCAGTAGAATCGGGCGGGATCGGACGGCCAGCACGGGTGGTTCACATTGGATTTTATCTTGTTTCGATGATATCAAAGATGGGGGACATTGGCCCGCGCACGTAGGCGTCATGGTGGGACGTAGATGGCGGACGGTGACCAACTCAGCGATATCGATCGCAGAAGCCTGAGAATCCTCGCACGGTCGGCGAAGTCCGCCACGACCGGCGATCGGCTGTCGATGCGGCTGGAGCGCGCCGCGGACACTGGATCGCGCGCGGACTATGAGAAGGCCGAGTCGACCTTCGACAGCCTCGACCCGACAGAGCGACAGCAGATCAGCAGCAAGGCGGAGAAGCACGCCGCGACCGAGCGTCAGCTCGCCGTCACCCGTAGGCGGCGTGCAGCCGCGCCGACGCCGTCACCGAAGACCGGTGCCGAGCCCATGGAATGGACGCCGATCCCGCAACCGGAACCGTCTGCGGAAAGTTCCGAACCGCCGCCGCGTGCCGCAGCATCGAAACCCGGCCAGCCCAAGACCGGTCGGGAGTGAAAGCTCGAGCGCGTTCCCGGACAGCCGGACGGGCAACCTGCCGCCGGCGGCAAGCCCAAAGCGACGGCCAAGCGCGCCAAGCCGGCCCAGGACCTCGACGAGGACGGCCAGTCCTGGGACTGGAAGCGGGTGCCCGACGACGATGTGATGGCGGGCGGCAAGCAGGGCAAGCCGGCCGATCCGATTGAGCAACTCCGCCGCGAGATGCTCGGGTTGGACGCGGGACCGTCGAAACGACGCTGATCAAAGCCCCGCGTTTCTTCAGTAGCTGCGGGGCAGTCCCAGGACCCGCTCAGCGATGTAGCACTTGATCAGCTCCGGCGAGACCGGGGCGATCCGGGTGATCAGCACTTCGCGCAGGTAGCGCTCCACATCGTATTCGGCCGCGTATCCCATTCCACCCAGGGTCATCACCGCCCGCTCGCAGGCCTTGAACGCTGCCTCGCCGGCGTGGTACTTGGCGCTATTGGCTTCCGCACCGCACGGCGCGCCGGCGTCATAGAGTTCCGCCGCCCGAAGCGTCATCAGCCAGGCGGCCTCGAGCTCCATCCAGGCCTCGGCCAGAGGATGTTGGATCGCCTGGTTCATGCCGATCGGCCGATCGAACACCACCCGGTCGCGGGCGTAGTCGGCCGCCTGGGCCAGGGCCTGCCGGCCGACGCCGACCGCTTCCGCTGCAATCAGGATCCGCTCGGGATTGAGACCGTGCAGCAGGTAGCGAAACCCCTCGCCCTCGGCGCCGATGCGGTCTTCAGCCGCGACCTCCAGGTCGTCGATGAACAGGAGATTGGAGTCGACGGCGTGACGCCCCATCTTGGCGATCTCACGGACCTCGACGGCGCTGCGGTCGAGGGGCGCATAGAACAGGCTCAACCCGTCCGTCGGCTTGTCGACCGCGTCGATCGGTTCGGTGCGCGCGATGATCAGGACCCGGTCGGCATGCTGGGCCGTGGAGGTCCAGATCTTGCGCCCACTGATGCGGTAGCGATCACCGTCGCGTACGGCCACGGTCTTCAGCCGTCCGGTGTCCAGCCCGGCATCCGGCTCTGTCACCCCGAAACACGCCCGTTCGTCGCCGCGAATCAGCGGTGGCAGAAAGCGTTGGCACTGCTCGGAGGTACCGAACACGACAACCGGGTGCAGGCCGAAGATGTTGATGTGGATCGACGAGGCGGCGGCCATCGCACCTGGCGAGTGGGCCACGCGCTCCATCATCACCGCCGCCTCGGTGATCCCCAGCCCTGCTCCGCCATGGGCCTCGGACATGGCGATCCCGAGCCAGCCGCCCTCAGCCATTGCCTGGGCAAACGCCATCGGAAAGGTGCTGCCGGCATCATGATCGCGCCAGTACTCCGCGGTGAAGCGGTCGACAATCCGACCGACCGCCGCGCGCAACTCTTCATTCGGGTCACTCAGAGAGTCGGGCGCCGATCGAACCACGGCTGGGCCTCCTCCAGTTGAGCGGCGAGCCGGAACAGGTGATCCTCGCGGCCGAACCCGGCGCCGATGTGAATGCCGACCGGGAGCCCGTCATCGTTCCAGTGCAAGGGCACCGACATGGCCGGACACCCGGTCATGTTGAAGAACTGGGTCACCGGCATCTCGCGACGCGCATGATCGAACAGCCCGTCCACGTCCAAGGCATCCGTGTCTACGGTACCAAGCGGCATCGGCGGACGCCTGAGCGTCGCCGAGACCACGGCGTCGTACTGCTCGAAGAACGCTCCGAAGACACGACTAGCGGTATGAAAGGCGCTCAAAGCCCCGGCATAGTCGGCGGCGGTCAACGTGCGGGCCCGTTGGGCGAAATCCCAGGTGCATGTCTCCAATCCCCAGCCATCCGGCTCCCGTCCCCGGGCGGCATAGCGCATCCGCGCAGTGTTCCACTGATTGGCAGCCACCACGGTCCGGACGGCATCGGTCAACGCGTCGATGTCGATCGCCGGCCGGGCTTCCTCGACGGTGTGCCCAAGATCGGCAAGCAGGTCCGCCGCCCGGCGCACGGCACGCTGGTTCTCGGGATCCAGCGGATCGCCGTCGAGCCCGTCCAAATGGAACGCGATCCGCAGGTGCCCCGGATCGGCACCAACTTCCTGCAGGTACGTCCCGGCGGGCGCCGGACAGGCATACGGGTCGCCAGGCTCCGGGCCGTGGACCGCATCCAGAAACGCCGCACTGTCACGCACGCTGCGGGTGAGGACGTGCGAGGTCGCCAGACCGGCCCAGCCTTCGCCGACCAGCGGACCGGACGGGACCCGGCCCCGGCTCGGCTTCAGACCGAACAAACCGCACTGGGCGGCCGGCATGCGGATCGACCCGCCACCATCGCTACCATGGGCCATCGGCACGATTCCGGCGGCGACCGCCGCCGCTGAACCGCCGGACGAACCGCCCGCCGAGCGGTCGAGCGCCCAGGGATTGCGGGTCGGCCCCAACGCGGCCGGCTCGGTCGTGAAGGAGATGCCCTCCTCCGATGACTTGGTCCGCCCGAATGGGACCAGGCCGGTCGCCTCGGCGCGCTGTACGAAGGTGAAGCTGATCGGCGCAATGAAACCCTGCCACAGCCTGGAGCCGTTCTCCGCCGGCAGACCCTCCTGCCACGTGTACAGGTCCTTGAACAGGAACGGCACGCCAGCGAAGACGCCCTCGCCCAAAGGCTCGCTCGCCCGGTGACGGGCCCGATCCGCGAACCGGTGGACCAGGGCACCGATTTGCGGATCAACCGCATCGGCACGGGTCAGGGCCGCCTCGAGAACCTCGAGCGCCGTCACCTCGCCGTCGGCGATCAGGCGGGCCAGTCCGAGGGCATCGTGGGCCGCGTAGCTCTGATAGGTCAGCATGAGGCTCAGATCTCCGGGCGGCGATCGGACCACGGGGCCGCCGCCTCGAGCTGAGCTGCCAGCCTGAAAAGCAGATCCTCGCGCCCGAACGGCGCGCCGACATGGATGCCGATCGGCAGTCCATCGCTCGACCACGCCAGCGGCACCGACATCGCCGGCGTGCCGGTGAGGTTGGCGAGCGGGGTCACCGGCATCTCATCCAGCAGCACGTCGATGTAATCGTCGAGCTGCCGGCGATCCTGGCCCAGATAGCCCAGTTCGCCCGGTGGATGGGCCATGGTGGTCGACAGCATGACGTCATAGCGCCCATAGAACGCCGCCAGCTTGCGCCCGGCCCCATGGATGGTCGCCACGGCAGCCGCATACTCGCTGGCTGAACGTTCGCGACCGCTTTGCGCGAAAGCCCAGGTGACGGCCTCGAGCCCGAAACCATCGGGTTCCCGCTCGATCTGAGCGTAGCGCGCCGCGACCATCGCCCAGAGGTTCCCGGCGATGATCACAGAGACCGCATTTCGCAGGGCGGCGACATCCACCTCCGGCATCGCTTCCTCGACATGATGGCCGAGCTCCGCGAGCAGTCGGCCCGCCGCCTCCGCCGCCGCACGGTTCTCCGGCCCCAGCGGCCGGCCGTCGAGTCCCGTCAGATGAAGCGCCACCCTGAGCGCGCCGGGCGGCTTGCCCAATTCGTCGAGATAGGGGCCGTTTGGGGCCGGTGCCGCATAGGGATCCCCTGGGGCCGGTCCATGCGTCGCGTCCAGCACCGCGGCGCTGTCCCGCACCGACCGGCTGACGACATGGGCCGTCGACATCCCCGACCAGCCCTCACCAACGATCGGGCCGGCCGGGTTGCGGGCCCGGGTTGGCTTCAAGCCGAACAACCCGCAATGGGCGGCCGGAATCCGCACCGAACCGCCGCCGTCCGTGGCGTGGGCAACCGGAACGATGCCGGCCGCCACCGCGGCAGCCGCCCCGCCGGACGATCCGCCGGGCGAACGGCTCAGATCCCAGGGATTGCGGGTCGGCCCGTTGGCGACCGGTTCGGTGGTCCAGGCGATGCCCAGTTCCGGTGTGTTGGTCCGCCCGAAAACCACCAGGCCGGCGGCCTCGATGCGTTCGGTATAGGTGAAATCCAGCGGGCCGACATAGCCGTCCCACAACCGGGAGCCGTTCGCCATGACGACCCCCTCCTGCATGGTTCCGAGGTCTTTGAGCAGAAACGGCACACCGGCCAGCGGCCCGGTCGCGAGGCCGGCGGCCACCCGGCCCCGGGCCGCGCCGTCGAGGCGCCGCACGATCGCATTGATCGTCGGATCGACCGCGTCGGCACGGGCCAGCGCGGCCTCGAGCACCTCGGAGGCTGTCACTTCGCCCCGCGCCATCAGATCGACGAGCCCGAGGGCATCCTGGGCAACGTACTCGGGGTAGCTCAGCATCCGGCTCTCCGGCAGGCGGCGGCACAAGGGATCGGACAGGCACCGGGTGGCGCCCGATGAGGTCGGCCATGTTCTCCGCTGCGCAGTCGGGTTTCAACAGGCGCCGCGGTCATAGCTCGACTTTGTCGTGCAGGCGCTCCCCATCGCGGAAACGCAGGGCGTTCTCGAACATCTGGCGGAACTTGCCGCGCATGATGTCCCGGGTGCCCGGTGCGTTGTGAGGAGTCAGCACGACGTTGTTGAAACCGGCGAAGGGCGACGGGCCGGCCACCGGCTCGATCTCGAAAACGTCAAGACCGGCGCCGCCCAGATGACCCGATTCAAGGGCATCCACGAGCGCCGGCTCGCTGACAACCGGACCGCGCGCGCAGTTGATCAGGATCGCGCCCGGCCGCATCGCCGCCAGCTCACCGGAATCGAACATGTGATGGGTGAGGTCGGTCAGCGGGACATGCAACGAGATGAAGTCGCAGCCGGCGATCAGATCGTCCCTGGCTGCCCGCGTGACGTTCAGCGCACGCTCGACCGCCGGGTCGATCTCGACGATGTCGTGGTAGAGGGTCTCGCATTCGAACGCGATCAGCCGCTTGGCGACCTGCCGGCCGATCCGCCCGAGGCCGATGATGCCGACCTTCGCCCCTCCGAGGCCCCGTGCCTCGGCCCGGAAGGTGTTCGAATGCCAGCGCCCGGCGCGCAGCTCGCTGTCCTGGAACGCGAGCCTCCGACCGACCGCCAGCATCATCATGATGGTGTGCTCGGCCACCCCTTCGGGTGTTCCCCCCGGGGTGATCGCCAGAGGGATCTGGCGGTCACGCAGCGCCGTCGTTGCTACCGTATCGTGGTAGCCGACACCTTGGTGCAGCACCAGCCGGAGCTTCGCCGCCGCCGCCACATCCGCCTCGGTCAGCCGGCGGGCTCCGACCATCACGATCTCGGCGTCCGCCAGCTTGGCGTCGCGTTCCGCCGGACTGTCATCGTCGAGATAGGCGATCTCGAAGCCCTCGGGCCGTTCGGCCTCGATCAAGGCCTGCAGCTTGTCGTCGGCGGGCACGAAGTACAGGATGCGGATGGTCATCGGCGTCTCTCCGGAGCGGACGCCGGGATGCTAGAGCAAAATCCGTTTGGACGGAATCGGTCTGAACGGTGAATTTTGCTCTAATTCAATATCTTAGAGACTGATTCACCGAACAGATCGGTGCGATCTGATCGGATCAGGCTCTAGTTGAACTGCCGGAGCGTTGTCATGACCCTGAACCTGCGCCGACTGAACCCGGTCATCGGAATCGAAGCCTCCGGCGTTCAGGCAACCCCGGATCTGAGCGACGACACGTTCGCGTCGCTCTATCGGGCGTGGCTGGAATCCGGCGGATTGCTGGTGATGCGCGATCAGCATCTGACACCAGACGACCAGATCGCCTTCTCGCGACGGTTCGGCGAACTGGATCCCCTGACCGGCCAGACGGTCGAGCCTTACCTGCTGCCCGGCCACCCCGAGATCTACCGGGTCTCCAACAAGGTCGCGGACGGCAAGCAGCTGGGGCGCCAGCGGGCCGGCACCTACTGGCACTCCGACAACAGCCACAAGGAGCGCGCGGCCAAGGCCTCGCTGCTCTACGGCATCGAGGTTCCGGAATACGGTGGCGACACCCTGTTCGCCGGCATGGCCGCCGCCTGGCAGGCGTTGAGCCCGACGCTGCGGGACATTCTCAAGGATTTGCGCTGTGTCCACGACTTCGAGAAGGCCAAGTCAGGCAGCTTCAAGAACGAAACGGTGACGGACCGCCACATGAACACCACCCCGGCGATCGACCATCCGCTGGTTCGCACTCACCCCGAGACCGGCGCCAAATGCCTGTTCCTGAACGCCGGTGTGGTGACCCATTTCGTGGGCATGACGGCGGAGGAGAGCGCCCCGCTGCTCGAGTATCTGTACCGCCACTGCACCCGAGCTGAGTTGGTGTACCGCCATCGCTGGCAGGTGAACGATCTGCTGATCTGGGACAATCGAGCGGCGATGCACTATGCCGTTGCCGACTATGACGGCGTCGGCGACCGCTACATGCACCGCACCACTGTGTTCGGCGACCGACCGGTTTGAATGCACCCCATAAGCATGCGCTTACGGGGCCGAATCTACGCGTTTGTTCAATGGCAACCTCCCTCGTCCGATCTCACCTGCGACATGTTGCGTCGGGAACCTCGTTCCCAACCCACGCACAGGCTTAAACAAGGAGATCTGACATGAATCGCATCTTTGCCGTTACGTCCGTCATTGCAGCAACAGTCGCCGGCGCCGCAGTCGCGGCTCAACCGGCACTCAACACCAAGCTTGGCAACGATTTCTCGGAGATTATCAGGGCACTTTCGGCGGACGGTTACACGATCCAGGAGATCGAACGCGAGCACGGGCTGATCGAGGTGGAAGCCCTGAAAGAGGGGCAGACGTTCGAGATCAAGGTCGATCCGACCAGCGGCCAGGTCGTTTCGATCGAGCACGACGACTGATTACGAGGCTAGGGGCGGTGCGAGCTGGAGCAGCTCGCACCCGCTGCCCCTAACGAAGCGCCATTCGTGCCATTATCGTTTCCGGAAAGCGTTTCGCGAGCGGTGGCGGGAGTGCGGCATGGACGGCAGTACATCGACAGAGGAACTCCCGAAATACAGTCAACGTTCGCTGGTCTTGGGGGCGCTTGTCGCGCTGCAGGCTCTCTGTGCGGTGTTCTTTGTCGGTGACGTGACCCGCGACATCGCGCTCGAAGGAATACATCTTCACAACATCTTCGAAGGCTTCGTATCAGCCGCTCTCGTTCTTGGTGTCGTGTTCGGAGCCATGGAGATGCGGCGAAGCCAAGCCGAAACGAACCGCGCCAACGCGGCACTCTCGGCGGCTTCCGGAGCCTTCGCCAGACTGATAGAAGCCTATTTCGAGCGTTGGAAGCTGACCCCTGCGGAAGCCGATGTCGCCCTGTTCGTCATCAAGGGTATGGACGTCGCCGATATCGCCAGCCTGCGGGGCTCTGCCTCAGGGACCGTGCGCGCTCAGCTGGCGAATATCTATGCGAAGGCGGAGGTCTCCAGCCGCAGCCAGGTCGTCTGTCTGTTCATAGACGACCTTCTCGCCGGCCCGATCGTCGGCGCTGAAGTCCGCTCCTAGATCCCGCGAGCGCGTCCTAGTCGGCTGATTCAACGCCGTGGTGGAGCAATTCACCGAACGGATGGGCGTCATTCCGTTCGGATCGCACCACTAGCGCTGGGCGATCTCCACGGCGGTGGGACCGACTTCGGAGAGTTCGCCAATCTGGCGGCACGTCACCGTCACCTCGCCACGCGGGAAGCTGCCGTACGTCCTCTCTAGTGCGCCTCCGCCGACCAGGTGACCGAGCCGTTCACACTGCGCTTCGGTGGCCGTCACGGCGACGTCGGTGCGATAGGTGCACACCTCGCCGCCCATGGAACACGCTACAATGACTGCCAAGTACCACATGGCAGAAAGGGTGAGCGCACTCGGTGCGCCTGTCAAGCGCACCGGGTGCGCATTGTTACAGATTTATGTCCGTTAGCACTCTGCTAACCAAGGAACTCTCTGTCAGAAGGCGAAAAGCGCCTCGATCTTCTTCTTGACCGCATCCGGAGAGAACGGCTTGGCGATATAGGCATCGACGCCCAGGGCTTTCGCCTGGAGCACGGAGTCCGTCTCGTTACGCCCCGTCAGCATGACGAATTTGACGTGCGAGTAGTGCATCCGGACATAGCGCAGCAGGTCGAGCCCGGAGACCGAGGGCATGTTCCAGTCGGAGATGATCAGCTGGAATCCGTCCTGCTCACGGTCCAGCACCTTGACCGCCTCGGCGCCGTCGCGCATATGCACGATGTCGGTGATCCCGATGATCCGCAAGGCACCGCGCACCAGTTTGCTGGCCATCTCTTCATTTTCGGCCACCAGGACCCGCAGGCCTCCGTAGCTCCTTGGCAAATCGGTCATTCGGCAGCCGTCCGTTGCAAGTGGTCCCGGAGCCGGTCGCGGCCTTCCGCGATGGCCTCCCCAAGCGCGTCGCTGGCGCGCTCTGCTGACTCCATATCGCCAGCGGTCAGGCCTCTTTCAATCCCCTCAGCCAATCGCCAGACCCGGCGCAGGCCGATGGCACCAGCCCCGCTCTTCAGTCGATGGGCCGCCTCGCGCCATCGATCGACATCACCGCCGGCGCGCCCCTCCTCGATGTCCGACAGGCACTCGGTGGCGGTCTGGGCGAAATCGTCCGCCAGCTCCAGCGCGAAGTCCGGACCGAGCTGCTCGCTCAGCCGGTCGACCAGGATCGGCTCGAACGGCCCATCGCCCCGCGCCAGGACGGCAAGCGCGTCATCGGGATCGTCCGCTTCGGCTGCCGCCTCCCCGACAGGTTCGGGCGCCGCGGCGCCGGCCGAGCGGGCCAACACGGCCAACAGGGCTTTCGGCACCAGCGGCTTAGCGACCGCCTCATTCATACCGGCGTCCAGGCAAGCCTGAATCTCGTGCCCCATCGCACCGGCCGTCGCCGCGATGATCGGCACCCGGGCGAGATCGCCGCCCAAGGCGCGGATGGCTTTGGTGGCCGCGATCCCGTCCATTTCGGGCATATGAAGGTCCATCAGGACAGCGTCGATGCCGCCGGCACGGACGGCTTCGACCGCCGCGGCTCCGGTCGGGACGACCGACACCCGATGGCCGTATTTCGTCAGCAGACCGCGCGCGACCTGCTGGTTGACGGCATTGTCTTCAGCAACCAGGACATGCAGGGGCGACAGGTCACCCGCCGCCGCCTCGTCGGCCATGTCGTCGACCTCGACACCGAGCGGTAGCGAAATCGCGATCTGGAATGTCGAACCCTGACCGGGCGCGCTCTCCACCGTCACGTCGCCGCCCATCTGGTCGACAATGCGCTTGACGATCGAAAGTCCGAGGCCGGTACCGCCGAACCTACGGGCGATCGAGGCATCGGCCTGGGAGAAGTCCGAGAACAGGCGTGCCTTGGCGGCGGCGTCCATGCCGATCCCGGAATCGATCACCCGGATGACAAGCGCCGCCGGATCGATGGGTGTCGCGTCGACGACGACCCGGACGCCCCCGGTTTCGGTGAACTTCACGGCATTGCCGATCAGGTTCAGGAGAACCTGCCGGAGCCTGCCCGGATCGCCCTTGAGATAGCGCGGCCCGGTCGCCGCGATCTCCGCCGAGAGGGTCAACCGTTTCTCCGACGCCCGGCCGGACATCAGGTCGATGGCGCCGCGCACCAGCCGGTGCAGGTCGAAGTCCACGCTTTCCAGGTCCAGCCGGCCGGCCTCCAGCTTGGAGTGGTCGAGGATGTCGTTCAGAATCGCCATCAGGCTTTCGCCGGAATCCAGGACTGTCTGCGCGGTCTCGCGATCGGTGGATTTCAGGTCGGAATCCAACAGCAGCCGGGTCATGCCGATCACACCGTTCATCGGCGTGCGGATCTCGTGACTCATGATCGCCAGAAACTCGGACTTCGCGCGCGTCGCCTCCTCGGCCCGGTCGCGGGCGTCGCTGACATCCGCCATGGCGGTCTTGAAGACCGAGAGCGCCGAGGCCATCGCCCCGATCTCGTCCCCGCGCCCGAGATCCGGCACCGCGACTTCCCGCTCGCCCGAGGCGAGCCGGGTCATCGCCGACTCCATTCGTGTCATCGGCCGCACGATGGTGCGGGCCAGCAGGGCCGCCACCAGAAGGGCCGCCACCAGCACCCCCGAGATCACCGCGATCGTCCAGAGTTTGGTCTGCTCGATGAGCCGTTCGGCTTCCAGCCAGAACCGGAACCCGCGGGCGGCAGCCGCCTCGATCAGAATTTCGAGATCCATGCTGATCTGGTCGGTGAGTTCCGAGACATCGTCCCCGGCGGCCCGCGCCGCGAGCCAATCGTCCAGGGTGGTTCGAATCTTGGTGACGAGAGCCGGCGTCGACCCGCCCCGGGACCGCTCCTCGACGATCTCCAGGTCGGACAGCAATTCCTCCCAACGCTCATTCCATTCTTCGGTGGTCTCGGACCTCAGGAGTTCCGCGAAGTCGAGCTGCGCCGCGCGAGCATGGTTGATCGCTTGCAGCGGCTGGTCATAGAGCCGCTGCGCCAGGGACGCCGCGGCGACCACGGCAACCAGAAAGGCACCGACAAGTTTCCATCGTATCGAGAGACTGTTCAGCATGCGCATCCGCAGCGGTTGTCCCGAATGATCGCAGTCTAGCTCAGGTAAGGCCATTCTCCGTCATCCCGGCGGAGCGAAGCGACGTTGTCGTCATCCCGGTTCGGGCGGAGCCCGAGACCGGGACCTCGCAGAGCTCCATCGAGGTCTCGGCCGTCGCCCTTCGACACGCCCTTCGGGCTGCTCAGGGCGAGGTCGGCGTTAAAATGACCTCGCCCTGAGCAGCCCCGGATCCGATCCGGGGCGTGTCGAAGGACCCTACCCGTCCAGCTTGGCGCGCAGCACCTCGTTCACCATCGCCGGGTTGGCTTTGCCCTGGCTCTTCTTCATGGTCTGACCGACGAAGAAGCTGAACAGCTTGTCCTTGCCGCCTTTGTACTCCGCCACCTTGTCGGCGTTCTCAGCCAGGACTTCGTCGATCAGCGACTCGATGGCGCCGCTGTCGGAGACCTGTTTGAGGCCCTTTTCCTCGACGATGGCGGCGGCGTCCTTGCCCGACTCGAACATCTCACCGAACACGTCCTTGGCAATCCGCCCGGAGATCGTGCCGTCGGCGATCAGGTCCACGAGCCCGCCCAGCGCCTCGGCGGAAACCGGGCTGTCTGACAGCTCCTTGCCGGCCTTGTGCAGGGCACCGAACAGTTCGGTGATCATCCAGTTGGCCGCCAATTTGGGGTCGCGACCCGCCACCAGCCGCTCGTACCAGTCGGCGGTCGCCCGTTCCTCCACCAGGATCGCGGCATCGTAGGCCGACAGCCCGAACACCTCCATGAAGCGGGCTTTCTTCACGTCCGGCAATTCCGGCAGATCGGCCTCGAGCGCCTCGACCCGCGCCGGATCGAGGACCAACGGGAGCAGGTCCGGATCCGGGAAATACCGGTAGTCGTGGGCATCCTCTTTCGAGCGCATCGAGCGGGTCTCGCCGCGGCTGCTGTCGTAGAGCCGGGTCTCCTGGTCGATGGTGCCCCCGCCTTCGATGATCTCGATCTGGCGCTGGGCCTCGTACTCGATCGCCTGCTGGATGAAGCGCACCGAGTTCATGTTCTTGATCTCGCAGCGGGTACCCAGCTCTTCGCCCGGCCGGCGCACCGACACGTTGACGTCGGCCCGCATCGACCCTTCCTGCATGTTGCCGTCGCAGGTCCCGACATAGCGCAGCAGCGAACGCAGTTTCTTGATGTAGAGACCGGCCTCCTCGGGCGAGCGCAGATCCGGTTTGGAGACGATCTCCATCAGCGCCACGCCGGATCGGTTGAGGTCGATGTAGGACTTTGTCGGGTGCTGGTCGTGCAGCGACTTGCCGGCGTCCTGCTCGAGGTGCAGCCGCTCGATTCCGACCGCCTTGGTCGTCCCGTCCGGCAGGTCGAGCAGGATCTCGCCCTCACCGACGACCGGGTCCTTGTACTGGCTGATCTGATAGCCCTGGGCAGGTCGGCATAAAAGTAGTTTTTGCGGTCGAACACGCTGCGCATGTTGATCTTGGCCTTGAGCGCCAGGCCGGTCCGCACCGCCTGCTCCACGCATTCGCGATTGATCACCGGCAGCATGCCCGGCATCGCGGCGTCGACAAGGCTGACCTGGGTGTTCGGATCGGCGCCGAAATCTGTCGCAGAGCCGGAAAACAGCTTGGCGCTGGAAACCACCTGGGCGTGGACCTCGAGGCCGAGCACGACCTCCCACTCGCCGGTATTGCCCTGCAACCTGTATGCGTCAGCCATCGCTTAGCCCTCCCGCACCAGGGTCGGCAGGGTGTCGAACCCGGCCGCACGCTCCAGTGCCCGTCCGACTCGCACCACCGTCGCCTCGTCGAACATCCGTCCGAGGATCTGCAGACCAAGCGGCAAACCGGTCTGCGACAAGCCGGCCGGAACCGAGATCCCCGGCAGGCCAGCGAGACTGGCCGGGACGGTGAACACGTCGTTCAGATACATCTTGATCGGGTCATCCTCGTTCTCGCCGATGGCGAACGCGTCGGACGGCGCCGTGGGTGTCAGCAGAGCGTCGACGCCAGCGCCGTGCTTGTCGAAAACGGTGTCGAAATCGCGTCGGATCAGCGCCCGGACGCGCTGCGCCTTCAGGTAGTAGGCGTCGTAGTAACCAGCCGACAGCACATATGTGCCGATCATCACCCGGCGCTGAACCTCGGCACCGAACCCCTCACCGCGGGTGTTGGCGTACATCTCCGCCAGGTTGTCGCCGGCGACCCTGAGGCCGTAGCGCACCCCGTCGTAGCGCGCCAGGTTCGACGACGCCTCGGCCGGCGCGATGATGTAGTAGGTCGGCAGGGCGTATTTGGTATGGGGCAGCGAGACGTCGACGATCTCCGCACCCTCGTTGCGCAGCCAGTCGATCCCCTGCTGCCACAGGGTGGAAATCTCGCCGGGCATACCATCGACCTGATACTCCTTAGGCACGCCGATGCGCAGGCCCTTGACCCCACCGTCGAGCGTGGCGGACAGGTCCGGCATCGCCTCCGGCGCGGAGGTCGAATCCTTAGGATCGTGGCTCGCCATCGACTGCAGCAGCAGGGCCGCATCTTCGACGGTGCGGGCCATCGGCCCCGCCTGATCCAGCGACGAGGCGAAGGCGACGATGCCCCAGCGCGAGCACCGGCCGTAGCTGGGCTTCATGCCGACAATGCCGGCGAAGCTGGCCGGCTGGCGGATCGACCCGCCAGTATCCGTCCCGGTGGCGGCGATCGCGGAGCGGGCGGCGACCGCCGCGGCCGAACCGCCGGACGATCCGCCGGGGACCCGTTTCTTGTCGGGCGCATCGGTCGAGCGCCACGGGTTTTCGACCGGGCCGTAGTACGACGTCACGTTCGCCGAGCCCATGGCGAACTCGTCGAGGTTGGTCTTGCCGAGCAGCACCGCGCCGGCATCCCAGAGATTGGCGCTGACAGTGGATTCATAGGGCGGCACGAACCCGTCGAGGATGTGGCTGCCGGCGGTCGTCGCCACGCCCTCGGTGCAGAACAGATCCTTGATGGCAACCGCAATGCCCTCGAGCGCGCCACCCTCGCCCTTGGCGATCCGGGCATCCGCCTGCTCGGCCATCTGCAGCGCCTTTTCCGGCGTCCGGGTGATGTAGGCGTTCAGGTCGGCCGTCGCCTCCATGCGGGCAATGTAGGCCTCGGTCAGCTCGGTGCTGGAAATCTCGCGCGCGATCAGCTTGGCGCGGGCTTCCGCCAGCGTAAGGTCGGTGAGCGCGGCCATCACTCGACCACCTTGGGCACGACGTAGAACCCGTGAGCGGCTTCGGGCGCGTTCGCCGTCACCCGGGCCTGATAGCCGCCGTCGGACACCGCGTCCTCGCGCTGAGGCAGGGCGTGGCCGGTCACGCTGGCCATCGGTTCGACGGCGCTGGTGTCGACCTCGTCCAGCTGCTCCACCCATCCCAGGATGGCGTTGAGCTCGCCGACCATCGCCTCGAGGCGGTCATCGGGAACGCGAAGACGGGCAAGGGTCGCGATGGACGCGACTGTGGCCTTGTCGAGCGACATGGGCTAAGACCGATCCAGTTATTCTCAGAAGCGCGAAAAACGGCTGAATTCGGCCGTTTGAAGGCGCGGAAGCTAGCACCGCCCATGCCCGTCTGCAAGCCTGCCGACCTGACCCGCCTGCTGCCGCCCGGCGCCCGTCTCATCGGCCTCGATTTCGGCGCCAAGACCATCGGTGTCGCAATCTCCGATGCCGCGCTGCGGGTTGCGGCGCCGGTCACCACGATCCGCCGCAAGAAGTTCTCCGCCGACGCCGCCGAACTGGTGAAGATCGTCGAAAGCCGGGGTGTGGGCGGGTTCGTCGTCGGACTGCCGTTGAACATGGACGGCACCGAAGGTCCGCGCTGCCAGTCGGTGCGCGATCTGACCGAAGAACTGCTGCTGCGCTGCGATCTGCCGACCATCTTCCAGGACGAACGGATGAGTACCCAGGCGGTCGAACGCGCCATGATCGACGAGGGCGACCTGTCGCGCCGCCGCCGCAAGCAGTCGGTCGATGCCGCCGCGGCCGCCTACATTCTCCAGGCCGCCATGGATGCCCTTTAGGACTCCGCCGTGACCGCACTCGTTCCGGTCTTCGGACTGATCCTAGCGGGGGCATTGCTCGCGCGGGTCGGTCCGCTGTCGGATGACGGCTGGCGCGCTGTCGAGAGCCTGACCTACTGGCTGCTGCTCCCCGCCCTGCTGATCCTCAAACTCGGCGGCACAGACTTGTCCGGATACACGATCGCGCCGATGGTGGCAGCGATGGCCGGCGCGATCCTGATCGTGACGCTTGTCCTGTTCCTGCTGCGGCCGGCCACCGGGATCAACGGGCCGACCTATTCCAGTGTGATTCAGGGGGCGATCCGCCAGAACACCTATATCGGCGTGGCCAGCGTCGGCGCCCTGTACGGCGCCGACGGCGAGGCGCTCGCCGCGGTCGGCATCGCCGCGGTGATTCCGCTGGTCAACGCGCTGTCCGTCTGGGTGCTGACCCGCATGGCGGGCGATCGGCCGGCGGGTGCCAGGCAGGTCCTGGTGGCCGTCTTCAGCAATCCGATCCTGATCGCCTGCCTGATCGGGATAGCCCTGAACGTCACAGGCATCGGACTGCACGCGTATCTCGCGGAAGGGTTGGACCTGCTGGCCCGCGGCGCGCTGGCCCTCGGCCTGCTTTCCGTCGGGGCGGGGTTGCGGTTCTCGGTGCTGCGGCGCGGGTGGCCGGCCCTGCTGCTGGCAAACGCGATGAAACTCGGCGTGGTGCCTGGAGTGACCCTGCTGCTCGCCGCGCCACTCGGCCTGACCGGGGTTGCCCTGCAGGTCGCCGTCCTGTTCAACGCCCTGCCGAGTTCAGCCTCGTCCTACGTCTTCGCCCGACAGCTCGGCGGCGATCACGAGCTGATGGCCGCCATCCTCACCACTCAGGTCGTGATGGCGGCGGTGACGGTCCCCGTGTTCCTGGCCCTGGTCGGGTGATCGATCGCTCCGACGTCAGATCAGAACCGATCCCAGCATCATGAGCGAAGCGATAAAGCCCACCGACCACGCCACCGTGCGCAGATAGGGAACACCGAAACCGTAGAGTGGGACATACGCCACCCGGGCCGCCAGATACGCCATAGCGCAGCCCTCGGTGAAGGGCGTCGATGCGCCGGACAGGACAACGACGACCACGGCGACAGCAAACAGCAGCAAGCCTTCGATGTGATTGTTGTAGGCGCGCTCGAGCCGGGCGGTCACACCCGAAAGTGCCCGTTTCTCATCGCGCGCCGACGCCAGGTAGCTTGGACCCAGTTGGAAGTTCGCAGGAACGGCCGCCAGCACGAGCTGAGCCGCCCAGAGCAGGCCGGCCCAACCGAGAATCCAGACCTCAAAGCTCAGATCATTCATGCGTGTGTCCGATCGGCGGTGGGTGGGTATTGCCCTGACGATACCATCTGGAGGAAAGGCGCCGAGAAGGTCCCGGCCTCTACCAATCGGTCGAGCCGGGATGACGATCGGAGTTCTGACCTTTCCGTCATCCCGGCGGCGCGGAGCGACGGCCGGGACCTCGAAAAAGACCAGCCGACAGCTTGCCCCGCCGCCCCGGCGTGCTCTAGGACAGGGGCACCCTGTCGCCGCCGGATGACTCCCCATGACCGACCCTATCGACCCGACCGCGCCGATGGCGCTCGACGGCCTGCGCGTCGTCGACTGCTCGCGCATCCTGGCCGCCCCGATCGCCACCCAGACCCTGGGCGATCTCGGCGCCGACGTCATCAAGATCGAACGCCCCGAAACCGGCGATGACATCCGCCGCTGGGGGCCCCCGTTCCTGAAGGACGCCGACGGCGCGGATACGACCGAGAGCGCCTATTTCCTCGGAACGAACCGCAACAAGCGCTCCCTGACCCTCGACTTCACCCAGCCCGAGGGCCGCGACGTTCTGCTGGGCCTGATCGAGAAGGCCGATGTTTTCGTCGAGAATTTCAAGGTCGGCGACCTCGCGCGCTACGGTCTCGCCTATGATCAGATCCGCGACCGCTTCCCCCGGCTGATCTACGCCAGCATCACCGGCTTCGGCCAGACCGGACCCTACGCCCCCCGGCCCGGCTACGATCTGCTGGCCCAGGCCATGGGCGGCATCATGAGCGTGACCGGCGACCCCGACGGCCCGCCGACCAAGGTCGGCGTCGCCATCGCCGACATGATGACCGGCATGTACACCACCGGCGCGATCCTGGCCGCCTTGCGTCACCGCGACCGGACGGGCCAGGGCCAGCACATCGACGCCGCCCTCCTCGACACCCAGGTCACCTGGCTGATGAACCAGGCCATGAACTACCTGGTCGGCGGCACGGTTCCGCACCGGGCCGGCAACGTTCACCCGAACGTCGCGCCCTACGAAGTGTTCGCCACCACCGACGGCCACGTCATCCTGGGCTGTGGCAGCGAGCGGCAGTTCCGGACCTTCCTCAGCGTCGCCGGCCGCGAAGAGGTCGCCGACGACCCGCGCTTCACCAGCAACTCGGCCCGGATCGCCAACCTGCCCGCCCTGCGTGACGTGCTGGCAGGAATTATGGCGACCCGCAGCACCGACGACTGGGTGGCTGCCCTGGAGGCGGTGAAGGTGCCGTGCGGGCCGGTCAACACGGTCGACCGGGTGTTCGCCGATCCTCAGGTCCAAGCGCGCGAGATGGCGATCCAGATCCCCGGACACGCCTATGCGCCCGATGGCATTCCGGCCGTTGCCTACCCGATGAAGCTGTCCGAGACGCCGGCAACCTATCGCCGCCCGCCCCCGATTCTCGGCGAACACACCGACGAGATCCTGAGCGACGACCTCGGTATGGACGCGGCAGCCATTGCCAGGCTCAAGGAATCCCGGATCGTCTGAGGCCCTGCGGTCGACGCGGTTGCGGCCACCCGGTCCGACGCCTATACAAACCCTTTAATGACAGACAGTGCCGCCTCACAGTCCGCGACGTCGACCGACGATCCGGGCCTCTCGTTCGCGCACCGCCATCTCCTTGGAATCGAGGGGCTGACGCGACCCGATATCGATTTCCTGCTGGACCGCTCCGAGCGGTTCGTCGAGCAGAACCGGCAACTGGACAAAAAGGTCTCCAGTCTGCGTGGCCGGACGCTGATCAACCTGTTCTTCGAGAACTCGACACGCACCCGGACCAGTTTCGAATTGGCCGGCAAGCGGCTCGGCGGTGACGTCATCAACATGTCGGTCGGCACGTCCTCGATCAAAAAGGGCGAGAGCCTGATCGATACCGCGATGACGCTGAACGCCATGCACCCGGACGCCCTGGTGGTCCGCCACGCGGAGTCCGGAGCGGTCCAGCTGCTGGCGGAAAAGGTCAACTGCTCGGTGATCAACGCCGGCGACGGCAGCCACGAGCACCCGACCCAGGCGCTGCTGGACGCCCTGGCCATCCGACGCCGCAAGGGCCGGCTGGACGGTCTGGAAGTCGCGATCTGCGGCGACGTCGCCCATAGCCGGGTCGCCCGGTCGAACATTCACCTGCTGTCGATCATGGGGGCCAGGGTGCGGGTCGTCGCCCCGGCGACCCTGCTGCCGAGCGGGATCGATCGCCTCGGGGTCGCCGTCCACCACGACATGGAAACCGGCCTCGCCGACTGCGACATCGTCATGATGCTCCGCCTGCAGACCGAGCGGATGCGGGGGTCCTTCGTGCCCTCGGTGCGCGAGTACTTCCGGTTCTTCGGCCTGGACGGTGAGAAGCTGCAGGTCGCCAAACCGGACGCCCTGATCATGCACCCGGGCCCGATGAACCGCGGCGTCGAGATCGACAGTCTGGTCGCCGATGATATCGACCGCTCGCTGATCCGCGAGCAGGTGGAAATGGGCGTGGCCGTGCGCATGGCGGTGCTGGAAGCTCTGGTCGCCCGGCAGACCGAACCTTGGGCGTAGAACCAGTGAGGCCGGTGCTCTACAAGAACGCCCGGATCCTGGACCCGGTCCGCCGGCTCGACACCGAGGGCGCCGTTCTGGTCCGCGACGGCAAGATCGCCGATGTCGGGGCGCATGTGTTCGTCGACGCGATCCAGCAGGACGTGGAGGTTGTCGACTGCGCCGGACGGTGCCTGGCACCTGGCCTGGTCGACATGCGGGTTCTGGTCCGGGAACCCGGCGAAGAGCACATGGAGACCTTGGCCTCGGCCCAGCATGCCGCCGCGGCCGGAGGCGTGACCGCGTTCGCGACGCTGCCGAACACCAACCCGATCATCGATGACATCTCGCTGCTCGAGTTCGTCGAGCGCCGGGCGATCGAGGTCGGCCTCGCCCACGTGCATCCCTACGCCGCCGCGACCAAGGGGCTCGGCGGAACCGAGATGATCGAGTTCGGCCTGCTGGCGGAAAGCGGCGCGGTCGCCTTCACCGATGGCGACCGGGCGATCGCCGACGCCCTGGTTATGCGCCGCGCCCTGTCCTACGCCGCCCAGTTCGACCGCCCGATCGTCCAGCACCCGGAAGATCCGGCCCTGGCCCGGGAAGGCTGCATGACCGAGGGCGAGACCGCGACCCGGCTCGGACTGTCGGGCATTCCCGCCTGTGCGGAAGTCATGATGGTCGAGCGGGATCTGCGTCTGGTCGCGCTTACCGGAGGCCGGTATCACGCTGCCCACGTCTCTACGGGTGCCGCCATCGATGCGATCCGGCGGGCCAAGGCCGATGGACTGCCGGTCACCTGCGATACCGCGCCGCCCTACTTCGCGCTGAATGAGGGCGCCGTTGTCGACTACCGGACTTTCTGCCGGCTGTCGCCGCCGCTGCGCAGCGAAGAGGACCGACTGGCCGTGGTTGCCGGCCTGGCCGACGGCACCATCGACGCCATTGCCAGCGACCACACCCCGCTGGATCAGGACAGCAAGCGAGTGCCCTTCGCCCAGTCGCTGCCCGGCGGGGTCGGCCTCGAGACCCTGCTCGCCGTCAGCCTCGATCTGGTTCACAACGGATCGCTCGAATTGATTGACCTGATGCACCGCCTGAGCACCGGACCGGCGACGGTCCTGGGCCTGCCCTACGGCCGCCTCGATCCGGGTCAGGCCGCGGATCTGGTGATCTTCGATCTGTCCCGCGCAGGACGGGTCGACCCCGGGCGATTCCGCTCGAAGTCGAGGAACTCGCCGTTCGACGGCCGACCGGTCGAAGGGCGTGTCTGGCGCACGGTCCACGAAGGACGGGTGGTGTTCGACGCCGACGCCGAGCCTGCCCCCGCACGCCGCCGGGCCGCGGTCGATGCCTGACCCGCTCGGCACCCTCAGCTTTACCTGGCCCTTCTACGCCGGCTTCGTCCTGGCCTACCTGCTGGGCTCGATCCCGTTCGGACTGCTTCTGACCAAAATCGCAGGCCTCGGCGACATCCGGTCGGTCGGTTCCGGGAACATCGGGGCGACCAATGTGCTCAGAACCGGGCGCAAAGGTCTGGCCTTGGCCACGCTGCTGTTGGATGGCGGCAAAGGAACGCTGGCGGTGGTGATCGGCTGGCAGTTCGGTCCGGACATGGCGGTCCTGGCGGCGGGCGGCGCCGTGCTCGGCCATTGCTTTCCGATCTGGCTGCGGTTCCGCGGCGGCAAGGGCGTGGCCACAGCGATCGGTGTCTGGATCGCCCTTTCGCCGTTGGCCGGTCTGATCGTCTGCGCGACCTGGCTCCTGATGGCGGCGCTCTTCCGCTATTCGTCCCTGGCCAGCCTGACCTCGATCGCGGTGGCACCGATCGCCGGCTGGCAGTTGCAAGGGCCGCAGTTCGCCGAGCTCGGGGTGGCGATCGCCATCGTCATCTTCATTCGTCACCGCGAGAACATCCGCCGGCTCCTGAAGGGCGAGGAAAGCCGGATCCGGTTCGGCAAACGCGACGCGTAGCGCCCGCGCAAGGAAAGCCCCAACGTCTGCCATAGCGGATCCGTCAGCGTCGCACCGGATCCGCCCATGTCCGCCCTCCGTCCAACAACCGACGTCCCGGTCCCTCTGAGCGAAGCCGAGCGGCTCGACCGGCTGCGGCTGATCCGCACAGAGAACATCGGTCCGATCACCTTCCGTCGCCTGATTGAGCGGTTCGGCTCCGCAGAGGCAGCGATCGAGGGGCTGCCCGACCTGGCGCGGGCCGGCGGCCGGCGCGCGCCGCTCAAGGTCGCCAGCCGTGCCTCAGCGGTACGGGAGATCGACGAAACCCACGCGCTCGGTGCCGATCTTGTGGTGTTCGGAGACCCCGACTACCCGCCTGCCCTGGCGGCCATCGAGGATGCCCCAGTCACCCTTTCGGTCCTCGGCGATCCCGGCATTCTGTCGGCCCGGAGCGTCGCCATCGTCGGAGCCCGAAACGTGTCCATCAATGGCAGACAGTTCGCTGAACATCTCGCCGGCCGGATCGGCGCCGGGGGATATGTCGTGGCCTCCGGGCTGGCGCGAGGGATCGATGATGCCGCCCATCGAGGATCGCTCGCCACGGGGACGGTTGCGGTCCTCGCAGGCGGCGTGAACCTCCCCTATCCGCGGGAGAACCAGGCGGTTTGGGCCGATGTCTGCGAACGGGGCGCGGTTGTCTCGGAGCATCCCGTCGGCACGGTTCCGACGGCTCGCCATTTCCCCGCCCGAAACCGGATCATCGCCGGCCTCAGCCTCGGCGTGGTCGTCGTCGAGGCGGCGGCCCGGTCCGGATCGCTGATCACGGCGCGCCAGGCCCTCGACCAGGGTCGCGACGTTTTCGCCGTCCCGGGGTCCCCGCTGGACCCGCGCAGCGCCGGCCCGAACGGCTTGCTCAAGGCGGGGGCCGCGTTCCTGGTGGAGAACGGCGAGGATGTGCTGCAGGTCCTGGATGGTCAGCCGGGCCCGGCGCTGTCAGAGGCCCCCGCACCGGATCCGATGAAGCCCCAGCCCCCCGGTGACATGCCTGTGGACAGGGCCGATCCGGTGGCCGAAACGACCCGGCGCGACGTGCTGCTCGGGCTCAGCATGGAACCAGTGCCGGTTGACGAACTGATCCGCCGGTGCCAATTGTCGCCCCCGGTCGTTGCGACCATCCTCCTGGAAGCGGAGCTGGCTGGTCTGATCGACCGCCATCCCGGCAACCAGGTGTCGCGGCGCGGAAACACAACGGCGTAACCGGAGGACTCATCCCGTCTTCCGGCCACAGATACGGGTCAGGAAGAGCGAAGCGGTTCGGATGAGCAAAGTCGTCGTCGTCGAGTCCCCCGCCAAGGCCAAGACGATCAACAAGTACCTGGGCGGTGACTACCAGGTGCTCGCGAGCTATGGCCACATTCGGGATCTGCCGCCGAAGGACGGTTCGGTCGACCCCGAGGCCGACTTCGCGATGCGCTGGCAGACCGACCAGCGTTCCGAGAAGCAGATCAAGGCGATCGCCGACGCCGTACGCGGCGCCGACCAGCTCATTCTGGCAACAGACCCCGACCGTGAAGGCGAAGCGATCAGCTGGCACGTCCGCAATGTGCTGGAGGAACGCAAGGTCCTCGACGGCATCGACGTCAAGCGGGTGGCCTTCAACGCCATCACCAAGAACGCCGTGCTCGAGGCCATGAGCCAGCCGCGGGAGCTCGACCAGGACCTGATCGACGCCTACCTGGCGCGCCGGGCGCTCGACTATCTCGTCGGCTTCACTCTGTCGCCGGTGCTGTGGCGCAAACTGCCGGGTGCCCGGTCGGCTGGACGGGTGCAGTCGGTCGCCCTGCGGGCGATCTGCGAGCGCGAAGCCGAGATCGAACGGTTCCGCGCCCAGGAGTACTGGAGCGTGGAAGCCGCGTTCCGAACTCAGGAACGCCGCTCTTTCACCGCCCGGCTGACCCATCTCGATGGCCAGAAGCTGGACCGTCTCGACATCAAGTCGGAGGCCGAGGCCTCGGCAGCGGTCGCCGCGATCGAAGCCGGTGACTTCTCGATCGGCTCAGTCGAAAAAAAGCGGGTCCGCCGGAACCCGCAACCGCCGTTTACCACCTCGACCCTGCAGCAGGAGGCGTCCAGCAAGCTCGGCTTCGGGGCGACCCGCACCATGCAGTTGGCGCAGCGGCTCTATGAAGGCGTCGACATCGGTGGCGAGACGGTCGGTCTCATCACCTATATGCGGACCGACGGCGTCCAGATGTCGGGCGAGGCGATTTCCTCGATCCGGCGCGCGATCGGCGGCGAATACGGCGACCGCTATCTGCCGAACACCCCTCGGGTCTACACCTCGCGCGCCAAGAACGCCCAGGAGGCGCACGAGGCGATCAGACCAACCGACGTGGCGCGCACCCCGGATCGCATGAAGGCCAGGCTGGATCCCGACCAGTGGAAGCTCTACGCGCTGATCTGGAAGCGGGCGGTCGCCAGCCAGATGGCAAGCGCCGAGCTCGACCAGACGGCCATCGACGTTGTCGATGCCCATGGCCGCAGCACGCTGCGCGCCACCGGGTCGGTGATCGCCTTCGACGGGTTTCTGAAGCTGTACCGAGAGGACCGGGACGATCTGGAGAACGGATCGGCGGCCGAAGACGACGATACCGCGCGCATTCTGCCAGCCGTCGCAGAGGGCGAAGGCGTCGCCCGCCAGGACGTGACGCCGGAGCAGCACTTCACCCAGCCGCCACCGCGCTATTCGGAGGCGAGCCTGGTCAAGAAGCTCGAGGAACTGGGGATCGGCCGGCCGTCGACCTATGCCAGCATCCTGCAGGTCCTCCAGGACCGGGAATACGTGAAACTGGATCGGCGGCGGTTCGTTCCCGAGGACCGGGGCCGGCTGGTCACCACGTTCCTGTCGAGCTTTTTCAACCGCTATGTCCAGTACAACTTCACCGCCGATCTCGAGGAACAACTCGACGACGTTTCCGGCGGCGAGATCAACTGGCGTCAGGTCCTGCGGGACTTCTGGTCGGCCTTCAAGGGGTCGGTAGACGGCACCAAGGACCTGTCGATCGGCGAGGTCATCCAGAAGCTCGACGCCGAACTGGCCGACCACTTCTTCCCGCTTGGGGAAGATGGCCAGCCGGCGCGCGGCTGCCCCAACTGCGGTGACGGGAATCTGTCGCTGCGGCTCGGGAAATTCGGGGCGTTCATCGGCTGCTCGAACTATCCGAACTGCCGCTACACCCGCCAGCTCGGCGAAGCGGCCGGCGGCAAGGCCACCGACACCGACGGCGATGGCGGCGCCGTGCCCCGGGTCCTGGGAACCGATCCCGAGACCGGCATGGAAGTCGGCCTGCGCAAAGGACCCTATGGCGTCTACGTGCAACTGGGCGAGGCCGAAGAGGGCTCCAAGGCCAAGCCGAAGCGGGCCTCCCTGCCGCGTCAGGTCACGCCGGCGGATATCGACTTTGAAACCGCCCTGAAACTGCTGGCACTGCCGCGGCTGGTCGGGCCGCACCCGGAAACCCAGGAGGCGATCGAGGCCGGAATCGGCCGTTATGGTCCCTACCTGAAGTATGGCGGCGCCTATATCAGCCTGCCGCCGGACGACACCGTCCTGACAATCGGTCTGAACCACGCGGTCAACCTGATCGCCGAGAAGGGCTCGAAGAAGAAGCCGGGCCGAACCATCGGCGACCATCCGGCCGACGCCAAGCCGGTCACCGTGCAGTCGGGCCGATACGGACCCTACGTTCAGCATGGCAGCCTTCGTGCGACATTGCCGAAGAGCGAGTCGATGGACGAGATCGGTCTGGAGCGCGCCGTCGAACTGCTGACCGCCAAGGCCGAAAAGAGCGGTGCGAAAGCCCCGAACAAGACGGCCGCAAAGAAGTCGACAGCCAAGAAGGCGACCGCCAAGAAACCGGCGGCCAGGAAATCGGCGACAAAGGCCAAATCCGCCGGCTCAGCAGCCAAACCGGACGCCGCCGGTTCGGCGGGTAGCTGAGCCCGCGGGACGTGGCGCGAAAATCGGCGACTCTGCCCAGCCGCGAGCAGATTCTGGACTTCGTCAGAGAAAGTCCCACACCCGTCGGCCGGCGCGAAATTGCGCGCGCTTTTGACGTGAAAGGGCCGCTGCGCGCCGACCTGCGGGCCCTGCTCAAGGAAATGGCTGAAGACGGTGACCTCGATCTCGGCCACCGGCGCAAGGTGGCACCGCCGGGCGCGCTGCCGGAGGTCACCGTCATCGAGGTGACCGGGGTCGATCCCGATGGCGAACCCCTGGCGAAACCGGTGGCCTGGGGCGGTGACGGCCCGCCGCCGGTGGTCCTGGTGCTGCCGGACAAGCGCTCGGGCGCCCTCGGCCCTGGCGACCGGGCCCTGTGCCGGCTGGAGCGCCGGGGCGAGACCCGCTACCTGGGCCGGGTGATCCGCCGTATCGGCCGGGCCGCCCCGAAGACCGTCGGGATCTTCGAGTCGACACCGAAAGGCGGCGTCGTCCGTCCGACCGACAAGCGGGCGAAATCAAACATACGGATCCCGAAAGGCGACGAGAACGGAGCCGAAACCGGCGATCTGGTGACGGTTGAGATGATGCCGCGCGCCCGTCTTGGCATGCCGGTCGGCCGGGTCGTGGAACGCTTCGACGGGATCGCCGATCCCAGGTCCTTCAGCCGTATCGCGATCCACGAACACGACATTCCCGATCGCTTCCCCGAAGAGGCGCTGCACCAGGCCGAGCGGGCCAGCCCCGTCGCCCTGGGCAAGCGAACCGACCTCAGGGACATTCCCCTGGTCACGATCGACGGCATAGACGCCCGCGACTTCGACGATGCCGTCCACGCCATCGAGGACGACGATCCGGCCAACCCGGGCGGCTTCCAACTGCTCGTCGCCATCGCCGATGTCGCCCACTATGTCCGCGGCGGTGACGCGTTGGACCGCGAAGCCCTGAAGCGGGGCAACTCGGTGTACTTCCCGGATCGGGTGGTCCCGATGTTGCCGGAAGCGCTTTCCAACGGCCTGTGCTCCCTCAGACCGCAGGAAGATCGCGCCTGCCTGGCGGTCGAGATCGTCATCGATGCCGCCGGGAGCAAGCGCCGCCACAGGTTCATGCGGGGCCTCATGCGCTCCGCCGCCCGCCTGACATACCGGCAGGCCCAGGCGGCGGTCGACGGCGGCAGCCAGGACGGGGTGCCGCCGGGTGTGTTGCCGCCGTTGTTTGCCGCCTACGGGGCTCTGAAGCGCGCGCGCGCCGAACGCGGCGCCCTCGACATCGATCTGCCCGAGCGCCGTGTCATCCTGGACGAGGCAGGGCGGATCGCTGAAATCGGAATTCGCGAGCGGCTGGACGCCCACATGCTGATCGAGGAGTCCATGGTGCTGGCCAATGTCTGCGCCGCGGAGACCCTCGAGGAACGCAGGCAGCCGTGTATGTACCGGGTGCATGAGAGCCCGGACCCGGAGAAGGTCGCCGCGCTCGGCGAGGTGCTCGACGGGCTGGGGTTCGCCTTTGCCAAAGGCCAGGTCGTCCGCCCGAGCACCTTCAATGCCGTGCTGACCAAGGTTCGCGGCGAACCCCACGAGCGCATGGTCAACGAGATGGTCCTGCGCTCCCAGGCCCAGGCCCACTACGCGCCGGAGAACGCCGGCCATTTCGGCCTCGCCTTGTCCAGATACGCCCACTTCACGTCCCCGATCCGCCGGTATTCGGATCTCCTGGTTCACCGCGCACTGATCCGCGGATTGAAACTGGGTGACGGCGCCCTCGACGGCGACGCGGGTCAGCACTTCACCGATTGGGGCGAACACATCTCGATCACCGAACGCCGGGCCGCAGCCGCCGAACGAGCCACCCTGGACCGCTATCTCGCGCGCCATCTCAGCGAGCGGGTCGGTGGACAGTTTGAGGGACGGATCAATGGCGTGACCCGGTTCGGTCTGTTCGTCACCCTGACCGAGACCGGCGCCGACGGTCTGGTGCCGATCCGCTCCCTGCCGGACGACTACTACGATCACGACGAGGTCCACCATACGCTGACCGGCCGGTCCCTCGGTTGGGTCTACCGGTTGGGTGACCACGTCGAAGTCAGGCTGGTCGACGCGGACACGGCGTCCGGCGGCATCGTGCTCGAGATCACCGCCGGCGGAGAACGCGGCCGGGCCGGGCCGGGCCGGCGGGGGCGGCCCGGCCGTGGACGCTCGGGCCCGCACCGTCGAAACGCAAAAGGGCGTGGAAAACACCCACGTGGCAAATCAGGAAGCCGCTGAACCGGCCATCGGAACCAAGGCATGGCATTGAATCGGCACGGGATTTGCAGCATTGTGACCATGCGGTCGTCCTCCCGGCCGCGTCATGAGCGCGAGTGCCTTTGATGTTGATGACCGGGCAGGTCGATATCCAGCGGCGGACCATCGGTTCGGCGACGCGGCGGCTGACACTGGCCTGCGCCCTGATGGTCGCGGTCGGGTCCTGCACCGCGACCGCACCGTATGTCCCGGACGCCCCGGATTTCGATATCGTGCGGGGTGCCGATGTCTTCACCGCCGGATACGAGGGTATTGCCGACATCTATGTCGAGCCGGTGTCGACGGCCTCGATCGCTTTCGCAGGGCTGGACGGCATCGCAAACCTGGATCCGAAGATCGCATTCATTCAACGCGGTGACAGTCTGATCGTAACCAAGGACGGCAGCCCGTTCGCCAAATTCACCCTTCCCGATCCGGACAATGTGCAAGGCTGGGCGAAGCTGACCTCGGCAGCCATTCAGGCTGCACGAACCCGTTCGCAGACCATCGCCGAGGCGACATCGGATACCGTCTACGACGCCGTGTTTGACAAGGTGACGGCGAAGCTCGACCGCTACTCCCGCTATCACAACACGGCCGAGACACGCTCGGCCGAGGCCTCTCGCAACGGCTATTCGGGCATCGGGGTCACGATCGCCGACCAGAACGGCGGCGTCGTCGTCTCATCCGTCTTTCAGGGATCGCCGGCCGAAGAATCCGGCATTCACGCCGGAGACCGGATCGTCGGGGCGAAAGGCCAGTCGACGGACGGTATGAGCATGCGAGAGGTCGCGACCCTCCTCAGGGGCCCTAACGGATCGTCCGTCGTCATCGACATTGACCGCGGCGGGGTCGAGAAGAGCTTCGCGGTGGTGCGCCGTCGGGTGATCGAACAGACGGTGTCCTACACCGCCATCGACGACATCGCGTATTTCCGGATCTCCGGCTTCAACCGTGACACCGCCAACGCGCTGACGGACGCCATCGAAGCCGCCAAGAGCGATCTGGGTGACGACCTGCCGGGCCTGGTTTTGGATCTCCGGCAGAACCGCGGCGGCAACCTCGATGAAGCCGTAGACCTGGCGGACCTGTTCGTTGACGACGGCCCCCTTCTGGAAACCCGCGGGCGGCACCCGCAATCGATTCAGCACTATCAGGCAGATCTGGGTGAAACGGTGACCCTTGCGCCGATGGCGGTCCTGATCGACAGCGGTTCCGCCTCGGCGGCCGAAGTGGTCGCCGCGGCTCTGCAGGATTCCGGCCGGGCCCTAGTGATCGGCGCGCGGTCCTATGGCAAAGGAACCGTTCAACGGGTCGTCAAACTCCCCAACCGAAGCGAGTTGATCCTGACCTGGGCGCGCATGCACGCGCCGTCAGGCTATGCACTGTCCGGATTCGGGGTCTTCCCGTCGATCTGCACACCGGATTACGGCGACAACCCCTCGCGAAGCGCGACAGCTTTGCGGGAAGGACGATTGAATCCAAGCGAGGCCCTGCGGCGGCGGATGGCCGCCGACAGCGCTGGCCCGCTTGAGAAATCCGCTTTGAACCGGTGGTGCCAGGCAGATCATCCGCCTTCGACCGATGACGGGGATACCCGCCTTGCCGTCGAACTGCTCTCGGATCGCCGGCTTTTCCAGCACGCGTTCCACGCCTCGCGTGTCGCCCTCGGAGAACGGCCCAAGACCGAATGATGTGCGCCCCTTGACAAGCTAAGGCCGATAGCTATTTTGCGGCCTCCGCGCATGCGAAGGAGATGACAAATGGCGAAGCCCGCGACCGTTCTGATCAAAATGGTCAGCACCGCCGACACTGGGTACTTCTACGTCACGAAGAAGAACCCGCGGACGAAGACCGAGAAACTGGAGCTGCGCAAGTACGACCCGGTTGCTCGCAAGCACGTTCTGTTCAAGGAAGCCAAGATCAAGTGATCTTTCCTGCCGGCTGACCGGTTACGCTGGGCCGCCCGTTGGGCGGCCTTTCGCTTTTATGAGCCGGTCGCTGGACGGGATCGGGGTGGGCCGGATCAGGACGCCGTTGAAACCTGGGATTGCGTCGTCCCCGGGGCCAGTTCCACGCGGTTGCGTCCGAGGTTCTTTGCCTGATAGAGCGCCGCATCGGCGCGGCCGATCAGTTGGTCGCCGCTGTCGTCGCCGTCGACCACCCGCATGGCACAGCCGATGCTGATCGTGACCCGCAATTCGGTGCCGTCCTCCAGAACGAGGGGTGTTTTCGCCACCACCTCACGGAGCCGTTCGGCCACCATCATCGCGAACTCTTCCGGCGTATCGGGCATCACCACGACGAATTCTTCGCCGCCCAGGCGCGACACGAGATCGACGTTGCACACACTCGATCGCATCAGGTCCGTGATCTGCTTCAGGACTTTGTCGCCGATCGCGTGCCCGTAGGTGTCGTTGACCTTCTTGAAATGGTCGACATCCACCACGAGCAGCGCCAGTGACTTCTGACGGTCCGCCGTATCCGCCATCAGACGGGTAAGGTGTGAGAACAGATAACGCCGGTTGTACAAGCCCGTGAGACTGTCCGTCAGGGCGAGAGCGAGACTCTGTTCATACGACTCCCGCATCCGCTCCTGGTATCGGCGCCGGCGGATCTGCGTGCGCACCCGCGCCAGCATTTCGGTGCGATCCATCGGCTTCATCAGATAGTCGTTCACGCCGAGATCGAGCGCCTTCGCCAATTTCTCCGTCTGATCCTCCTCACCGACCATCAGGATGGGGATATGGCGGGTGGTCTCATTGGCGCGAAACTGAGAAACGAGCCGCAACGCGTCGTCATCGATCAGGTTCAGACAGCAGATCACCAGGTCGTAGTCGCCCTGACTGGCCCGTTGGAAGCCGGAGGCGCCATCGGCGACCTGATCGACGTGGTCATGGTCGACCGCCAGGCTTTCCCGCAGGTTCATGGCATCGACCCGATTGTCTTCGATCGCTAGAATCCGCGCCCCGGTGACATCGATCTCCGTGAGCGCCCGGTTCTCCTGCATGCCCAGTTTGGAGGAGGTTTCCTCCCGCAGCCGCCACTCGTCCATCATCATCTTCAGTCGCAACAGCGACCGGACCCGGGCAAACAGAGCGGCGTCCAGAACCGGTTTGGTCAGGAAGTCGTCGGCGCCGGCCTCAATTCCCCGGACCCGGTCCGACACGTCCGACAGGGCCGTGACCATCACGACGGGAAGATGGGTTGTCTTCGGATCCTGTTTGATGCGCTGGCAGACTTCGAAGCCGTCCATTCCCGGCATCATCACGTCCAGCAGCACGATGTCGGGCATTTCGTTGGCAATAACGTCCAACGCTTCGGGCCCGTTGTAAGCCGTCAAGACGTCGAAGTATTCGGCCGTCAGTTTCGCTTCTAGAAGCTTGACGTTTGGCAGGACGTCATCGACGACGAGCACGCGTCCCGGCATGCCTTAATCACCGAAGGAACTGCTTAACGGTATCGAGGAAGTGGCCGACCGAGATTGGCTTGGCGATATAGGCCTCGCATCCGCCTTCCCGGATCTTTTCCTCATCGCCCTTCATCGCAAACGCCGTCACCGCAATCACCGGGATAGACTTCAAGCGGTCATCTTCTTTGATCCACTTGGTCACTTCCAGGCCCGATACCTCCGGAAGTTGAATATCCATCAGGATCAGATCGGGCCGCCGGTCGCGCACCAGTCGCAGCGCTTCCATACCGTCGCGGGTGCAAATGATGTTGTAGCCGTGCGCCTCCAGCAGGTCATGAAAGAGCTTCATATTAAGCTCGTTGTCCTCAACGACGAGGACCGTCTTGGCCTGCGGGTTTCCCACCTCTTGGACGCCGTCCTCTGCTCCAACCGATGTCATGCTGCTCACAACCTTAATCTGTTCTGGTCTAATTCAGTCCCGCTTCGCAGGTTGGGTTCGTGATTATAAAGCCGTCCCTTGATATGGGACTGTACATCGATCAGTACTGAAGCACCACGCATGAGGCTATCGTGGGATCCAAGTCTAGTCTCGACACGACCGGTTTGCGTCTTGGAGTCGATCTCGGCGGCACCAAGACCGAGGTCATCGCCCTCGATCAGGAGGGCCGCGAACTGGATCGACTGCGCCGGCCCTCACCGCGCGAGGACTATGCGGCAACGATCCGGGCAGTTGCCGAAGCCGTGCGCGCCGTCGAAGAACGCCTGGGGACGTCCGGAACCGTTGGGGTCGGCATCCCCGGCACCCTGTCGCGCGCCACCGGACTTATCAAGAACGCGAATTCCACCTGGCTCATCGGCCATCCGCTGGACCGCGACCTCTCCGACGCCCTCGAGCGGCCGGTCCGCGTGCAGAATGACGCCAACTGTTTCGCGATCTCCGAGGCTGTCGATGGTGCGGCGAAGGGCGCCGAGATTGTCTTCGGTGTGATTATGGGCACCGGAGTCGGGGGTGGGTTCGTGGTGAATCGCCAGATCATCGACGGCCCGATGGGAATTACAGGCGAATGGGGGCACATCCCCCTGCCCTGGATGTCAGCCGAAGAGGCGCCGGGCCCCGCCTGCTACTGCGGCCGGTCAGGCTGCCTGGAGACCTTTCTGTCCGGTCCCGGCATGACCAAGCGCTTCAATGAGACCCACCCGCAAGCGCCCCAACCCGATCCACGCCAGATCGCCGATGCGGCGGATCGTGGAGACCCCGCCGCTTCGCGGTATGTCGAGCTCTACTGTGACCGGGTGGCGAGAGGCCTGGCCTGTGTCATCAACCTGCTCGATCCCGAGGTCATCGTTCTGGGAGGCGGTCTGTCGAATTGGTCCCGACTATACGATTCCGTCCCGGACCTACTGCAGCGCTACGTCTTTTCGGACCGGGTCGACACCCAGATCCGGCGGCCCCACCACGGCGACAGCTCCGGCGTCCGCGGAGCGGCCTGGCTATGGCCGGCGGATGGGAAGAGTCCCTGAGCCGGCCATGACCGACGGGCCTCAACTGTGCCGGGACTGCTTCGAGTGGTCGCAGAGCGCTACCGAAAGATGCGTCGCCTGCGGGTCGCCCCGCCTCATCGCGGACCCCGAACTCCGGGATCTCACGGTCGCGCATCTCGATTGCGACGCCTTCTATGCCAGCGTGGAGAAACGAGACAACCCGGACCTCGTCGATAAACCGGTCATCGTCGGCGGCGGCCGGCGCGGCGTGGTTTCAGCCGCCTGCTACGTAGCGCGGGTCTACGGGATCCGATCCGCAATGCCCATGTTCAAGGCGCTGGCCGCCTGCCCCCATGCCACCGTGATCCGGCCGGATATGAAGAAGTACGCCGCCGTCGGCAACGAGGTCCGCGACCTGATGCGGGCGGTGACGCCGATCGTGGAGCCGCTGTCGATCGATGAGGCGTTCATGGACCTCGCGGGAACCCAACGCCTGCACAAGGCCCCCCCTGCCGAAACCCTCGCCCGGCTGGCCCGCACGATCGAGGACACGGTCGGCGTGACTGTCTCGATCGGCCTGAGCTTCAACAAATTCCTCGCCAAAGTGGCCTCCGACCTGGACAAGCCCCGTGGCTTCCATGTGATCGGGCGCGCAGCGGCCCTGCCGTTTCTGTCCGCTCAACCGGTTTCCATCCTGTGGGGTGTCGGCAAGGCCCTGCAACGCAAGCTCGTGGCCGACGGCATCAACACGATCGGTGACCTGCAGAGCTTCGAGGAAACCGAGCTGATGCGCCGCTACGGCAGCATCGGAAGCCGGTTGGCCCGGTTCTCCCGTGCCGAGGACTCGCGTGCGGTCGAGCCGGCTTCCGTTGCCAAGAGCGTGTCGAACGAAACCACGTTCGACAGCGATCTGGCCGCCATCGACGACCTGCGGCCGTATCTCTGGCGCCTGAGCGAAGAGGTCTCGGGGCGCCTCAAACGCAAGGGCATCGCCGGAGGCGTCGTCACCCTCAAGCTGAAGACCTCGGCCTTCAAGACCTTGACCCGGCAGCAGCGTCTGCCCTCGCCGACGCAGCTCGCCGACCGGATCTACCGGACCGCCGACGCCCTGCTCGGGGCCCAGGCCGACGGTCGCCGGTTTCGTCTGATCGGGGTCGGTGTCTCCGACCTGCAGAGCGAAACGGTGGCCGATCCGACGGACCTTGCGGAACCGGATCAGGAGACCCGCCGACGGGTCGAACAGGCCATGGACTCGGTACGCGCCAAACTCGGGGCCCAGGCCATCGGCAAGGGCCGCGCCCTCCGGGTCCGGACCTTCAAGCAGCAGCCGTCCGACCGTACCCCTGGAGAAGAAGGCTGATCCGCGGCGCCGGAACCGTGCCGCAGGCTTCAGATCCGAGGTGTCAGCAACGGGCCGGAACCGCCAGCGCCTCCAGTTCCTCCAGCACCATCCGCACCGAGAAGTCCCCGTAGTCGACGGTCAATGACCGGGCGATCCCATTGTGCAGGAGTTCGACGGTCATCTCGAAATCCGGTTCGGCAGCGTTGTCGTCGGTCGGAAACCAAGCGAGACGCGCCGGCCAGAACGGCCCCTGAGCGGCGTCGGCGTCGATCGGCGCGGCCTCCTCCCGCTGGTCCCCAATGACGGCGGAGATCAGATACGGCGGCTCGACTTCGCTGCCATCGAAGACTTCGGCACGCATGAACCGGCGGCCCGCAACGGCCGCCTCGAGCAGGCGCACGGTATGCAGGGACGGGAACATGGTCTCGGATCCGAGCTCGAACTCCAGCGATTCCGGCGCCGAGAACTCCGCGGTCCCGCCGTCTGAGCCCAATGGAAGCGGCATGGATGCCCGACCTTCGACCCGTTCGACCGTGTCCCCCCGGTAGCGCTCCACGACAAAGCGATAAAAGTCGCCTTTCTTCGACTCCCAGGTCGTGTATTTCGACTGCAGGGTGAAGTTCTCTCCGTCCGCCCGGGAGAAATCCATGAAGTAGCGCTGTTCGACCGACCAGCCGTCGCAATCGTCACGCCACTCAAACCCCATACGGCCCGACACGCCGATGACGTCAGACGAGGACGCCGCGCTCTCCAACGAGACGGCATACAGCGCGCGGTGCGGCTGAACGACAGCCGCAGCCGCCGCCGTTGTCGCACCGCCCGCAAAGGCTCCGACTGCCAAGGTCAGGGCCAGCCCACGAACCATCGCCGCGCTGCGCTGGCGCCCGATCCAAGAAACCATGTGGTTCACCTCATGCGAAATCATCTGCGCTGACTATGGCATGACGAAGGGGGCGGAAAAATGGCCCTTCCTCGACGCCGGCCAACGGCAAGAATTTCCCACAGCGCCGGCGGTACAATCGATCACCTCGGAAAATATGTATTTATAACAGTTAGTTAGAAAAAGGCACTTGGACCGATGATTTGGCACGGCGGCTGCAAATGACGCAGCGACCCCTTTTGGAGGACTGCCATGTCGACCGACGCCGCTCTGGCAACAGTGCCCCTGGACGGCCCCAGCGCCCGCCTGTACGCGGAAGTCGCCGGCATGCTGGCACGCTTCAACGGCGCGCTCGAGGACGACACACCATCGCCGCAGCTGACGAACGACGAGACGACCGCCGCCTTACGCCTCGCCCTGGTCGCCATGACCGAAGCGCAGAAGAGAATTGAACGCCAGCAGGCCCGAATCTCCGAACTGGAGTGTCTTTCGGTAACCGACGAACTGACCGGCGCGATGAATCGCCGGGGCTTCGACATGCAGCTTCGCAAGGCCATCGCCCAGGCCAAGCGACACGACCAGGGCGGTGTCGTCCTGATGATTGACCTCGACCGGTTCAAGGATGTGAACGACACCTACGGCCATGCTGCCGGCGATGAACTGCTTCAGACGGTGGCGAGCGTGTTGTGTCGAGACGTCCGCGAAAGCGACACCGTGGCCCGCCTCGGTGGCGACGAATTCGCCGTCCTGATGCCGGACCTAGAAGAACAGGACGGCCTCAAGCGCGCCTTGCGGGTCAGCGAGCACCTGAACTCCGCAAACCTGTCATGGAACGGCATGATGCTTTCGATCTCCGCCAGCGTCGGCGCTGTCCGTTATGAGACCGAAGACAAGCCCGCCCTGGTCATGCAGCGGGCCGATACCGTGATGTATGCGCAGAAAGCGGCCCGCCGGTCCGATTGAGCGTGCCGACCGGCGACCAATTGTTCGGAGGGCTCGGAAAGCCCAGGCCGGAATCGACTCCGAAACTGCAGGATCAGTAGAGGGTGGCAAGCAGCGGCGTGTCGTCGAGGCGCACGATCCAGGGTTGCTTGCCGTCGACCTCACCCAGGGACGCCTTGACCTGACTGGCCCTGCCGGGACCGAACGGTCCGACCACGACCCGGTTCCAGGTCTGCCCCTGGATGGATGCCTGACGCACAAACGGGGACATCGCTTCGAACCGCTTGGCCAATCCGTCCGCCCGCTCCGCGTCCCGCAGGGAACCGATGACAACATAGACGCCGCCGGCCGCTTCCAGGTCTCGAGATTTCTCGTCTGTCGGCACTTGGCGGTTGGCCGCTTTGCCACCGGCCCGCAAGCCAATCGAGCGGGCAACCGGCATCACCGGATCGGGGTCGCTCCAGCCATCGGACCGCGCACTGACGGTCAGTGGCCGGGTTTCCGGCGCCGGAACGACCGCGTCCTCGGTGATCACGACCCCCGGGGTTTCGACCTCAGGGACGGCCGGCCGGGCGAACGGCAGCACCAGGGCGATCTGTTTCGGCCCTTTCTCGGCCGCCTTGAGGTCCATCGCCCCCACGTTCAGCCGCTCGTCATACGACGAAACCAAGACCCCGTCGTCGAAGTCTCCGGGGTGGTGGGAGACGACGGCCCGGGCGCTGGCGAGCGTTTCAGGCTCCGCTTCCTGGCACAGCGGCTTGCCGAAGATTGAGCGCGCCAGAGCGCAGTCCTGTTCAACGGCCGCCGACAGCACATGGTCGGTCGATGTTTTACCGGTGGTGAGGTAGCTGATTCCGGATATCGCAGAGGATGCGATGGTGACCGGCAGGGGAAGACATCCGCCGAGGAGCAACGGAACAGCAGCAATTGCGACGATTCGAATCATAGTGAATCTCCCGCCCCCTCAGACGCTTGTTCAATGAATCTTCATCTATTTCTCAGCACTGTGCAACTCATGGGAACTGACTAAAATACGAAGAAAATTGGACAACCGGGTTCGATCTCGAAAACGAATCCGGTTTCAAGGACTTACACCAGGATGGCCTTGCGCCGGCCCAACGCTGGTGTATAGGAGCCGGTATGACGCTCATTACCGATACCGACTCGCTGAGCGAGATCTGTCAGCGAATCGCCGAAGACCCCTACGTCGCCATCGACACGGAGTTCATGCGGGACAAGACCTACTACTCGAAACTGTGCCTCGTGCAGCTGGCCGGCAGCGATGCCGCCGTCGCGGTCGACACTCTGGCACCAGGTCTTGATCTCACGCCGCTCTACGATCTGCTGGCCAATCCCGCGGTGACCAAGGTCTTTCACGCTGCCCGTCAGGATATCGAGATCTTTGTCCATCAGGCCAGTGCTGTCCCGCACCCGGTCTTTGACACCCAGATCGCCGCGATGGTCTGTGGTTTCGGCGATGCGGTGAGCTACGACCGGCTCGTGCGGTCCTTGACCGGCACCCAGATCGATAAGACGTCGCGCTTCACGGATTGGAGCCACCGCCCACTGAGTGACCGCCAGATCGACTACGCGCTGGCCGACGTGATTCACCTCCGACCGTCCTACGAAAAACTGGTCCGCCGACTGGAGAAGTCCGGCCGCTCCGGCTGGCTCGATGAAGAGATGGCAGTCCTGACCGATCTCGCCACCTACCAGGTGAAGCCCGAGGACGCCTGGCGGCGACTGAAGACGCGCAGCTCCAAGCCGAAGTTCCTGGTCGTCCTGCGCGAGTTGGCGGCCTGGCGGGAGGCCGAAGCCCAGACAAAGGACGTCCCGAGAAATCGGGTCCTGCGCGACGACGCGATCGTCGACATCGCCGCCATCGCCCCGACCTCTTCCGACGAGCTCTCCCGGTCGCGGGCCTTTAACCGGGATTCCGCCAACGGCAAGACCGGCCGAGCCATCCTCGAGGCCGTAACGCGCGCGCTGGAAAGTCCGCGCGACGCGTGGCCGACCGCCCCCGACCAGCGAGACAAGCCACAGGGCCGCCAACCGGTGGCCGAGTTGCTACGGGTGCTGCTGAAGGTTCAGTCCGATGTCCATGACGTGGCCCCCAAGCTGGTCGCGAACGCGGACGACCTGGACGCGATCGCAGCCGATGACAACGCCGATGTCGCCGCGTTGCACGGATGGCGTCGCGAGGTCTTCGGCGATTCCGCCCTCGCCCTCAAGCATGGACGACTCGGGTTCGCATTCGACCCGGAGAACGCCCGTCTCAAACTGATCGACGTCCCGACTTAGGTGCCACAGTCACGCGCCGGAGCCGGCGGCTCAGGTCCTCGTGCCACCCTTGGTCTTGCGGATATTCGGGGTCACGGGTCGGCCAAGCGATTCCGACAGCGCGAATACCCGCCGTTCGACCACGTCGCCCACCAGGACGACCGCATCAGCTGCGATCATCAGGGCATAACCGTCTTCGCGCGCTTCAATCCGGGTGCGACGCAGCAGCGACGTCGCACCACCGGACAGGGTCAGACCGAGACGCAACGAAAGACCGACCTGCTCGGCCAGTCGGCGGCGCTCCGGGTCGAGCAGATGGCCGACCGCCCGGGCAGCAGCAATATCGGTGTGGCCAAGGTAGCGGGTCAGGATCCCAAGCCCGAGGAACACCCGATCGGCGTGGTCGAGGCCTGCCACCGGCAGCCTGGAGACCCGCAGGAAAGCGTGCTCGCCGCGGTAACTCGGGTGCTCCGCCCAGGCCACATCGCTCAGAATGCACAAAGCGCGTATCAGACGCTCATCACGCGCCGCCACATGGCCGAAGAGCGGCGCAAGCCAGCTGAAGACCGTCTCGGCGGGTGGCGCAAACCGGTTGGTCTCGCGGGCGATCTCGACCGCGGCGGCGAGCAAGGGATCCTTCGCCCGCTCCGGCTCCGAGAGACCGTCGTAGATGCAGCCTTCCCGCAGGCCAAAGGCCGAGAACACGATGCTGTTCGGACGTCCACGCGCCAGGACCCGCTGAAGAACCAATGCCGCCGTGCCCAAGGTCTCCGCCCGGCGACGGGACACCCCTGGTGTCGTGCGGGCGGCTTTTCGCGACTTGCGGACCAGCTTGGCCAGGAAGTCGCTGAGCGTTGCGCGATCCACCGTGTAGCCGTGAATCACCTCGATCGGGTAGCCGGTCACGGCCATATGGGCCTTGGCGATGCTGCGCCAGGCGCCGCCGACCGCATATAGGGTGCGCCCCTTCAGGTTCCGCAGCCAGGGCGCGCTCTCGAGATGACGGTCGATCAGCTCGGCCAACCGGCGCCGATTACCGCGATCGACTTCGCCGATGCGCAGCGGCCCGAGCGGCATGGTGGTGTGGACGCCGAGCCAGCCGTCTCCGACATCCATCAGTTCCAGGCTGCCGCCGCCAAGATCCCCCATGACGCCGTCGGCGCTCGGAAAACCGCTGAGCACCCCGAGCCCGGACAGCCTGGCTTCTTCATCGCCGCTGATGACCCTGACCCTATGCCCGATGTGCTGCTCGATCGCCCTGACGAAAACCTCGCCGTTCTCGGCATCGCGCACCGCCGAGGTGGCGATCACATCCAACCGGCGCACCCGCATGGCTCGGGCGATCTCGCCGAACCGCTGCAGGTTGGTAATCGCCTGACCCATTGCGTCCACCGACAGGTGTCCGCTCTCGTCGAGGCCTCGTCCGAGCCCGCACAAGGCCTTTTCGTTGAACATCGGGACCGGCGACAGGCCGGCATGGTCATAGACCACCAGCCGGATCGAGTTCGATCCGATATCGAGGACGCCGACCCGCTGGCCGCGTCCCAGTCGACTCTGCCCGGTTTGGCCGAGGTCGACGACTTCCGCTTCGCTCACGGGATCCTTCTCAGCTTGCCCCGGCCAGGGCCTTGGGCGCGTTTCCGCGCCGAAGCGCGCTGCCGCGACCGGAAAGGCTCGGGTTTGTCATGAAGTAGGTATGCGCCGAGAAATCACCCTGTTCGGCGGTGACCCTTTCGAAACGGCCGTCCGGTGTAAGCACCCAGCTGTTCGTGCGGTCCTTCAGGTTCGCGACCATGATCTGATCGAGAATCTGACGATGCACGGTCGGATTTTCGATCGGCACCAGGTGCTCCAGACGTCGGTACAGGTTGCGCGGCATCCAGTCGGCCGACGAGATGTACACCTTGGCGCGGTCCGACGGCAACTTGTAGCCGTTGCCGAACACGACGATCCGCGAATGCTCGAGAAATCGTCCGACGATCGAGCGAACCCGGATGTTGTCCGACAATCCGGGCACGCCGGGCCGCAGACAGCAGATCCCACGGATCACCAGATCGATCTGCACGCCCGCCTGGCTGGCGCGGTACATCTCATCGATCAGGATCGGGTCGACCAGGGAGTTCATTTTCGCCCAGACCGCGGCCGGTTTGCCGGCCTTGGCATGCTCGATCTCAGCACGGATACCGTCGATGACCGTCTTGTGCAGGGTCAGCGGCGAGATCGCGAGCTTCTCCATTTCCTCCGGCGTCGCATAGCCGGTCATGAAGTTCAGCATCTTGGCCGCGTCACGGCACAGACTCGGATCACACGTGAAGAACGACAGGTCGGTGTAGATCTTGGCGGTGATCGGATGGTAGTTGCCGGTGCCGAAATGGACGTAATTGCGCAACGTCCCGCCCTCGCGGCGTACGACCAAAGATACCTTGGCATGGGTCTTCAGGTTCACGAACCCATAGACGACCTGAACGCCCGCCCGCTCGAGATCCCGGGACAGCCGGATGTTGGCCTCTTCGTCGAACCGCGCCTTGATCTCCACCGTCGCGGTCACCGATTTACCGGACTCGGCAGCTTCGATCAGCGCCTTGACGATCGGGCTGTCCTTTGAGGTCCGGTACAGCGTCTGCTTGATGGCGATCACCGACGGATCGGCCGCGGCCTGGCGCAGGAACTGCACCACGACATCGAAGCTCTCGTAAGGGTGATGCACCACGATGTCCTTGGCCCGGATCGCCGCGAAGCAGTCCCCGCCGAAATCCCGAATCCGTTCGGGGAAGCGCGCGTTGAACGTCGGCCAGAGCAGATCGGATCGTTCGGAGATGATGAGCTGCGACAGATCGGCCAGACCGACCATCTCCTCAAGCGCGAAGACGTCCTCCTCCGCGACATTGAGCTCGCTGATCACAAGCGCCTTCAACGATTCCGGCATCGACGGATCGATCGCCAGGCGGATCACATTGCCACGGCGGCGGGCCTTGAGGGCGGTTTCGAACGACAGGACCAGATCTTCGGCTTCCTCGTCGATCTCCATCTCGCTGTCCCGGATCACCCGGAACACGCCCTGGCCCGTTACCTCGAAGTTCGGGAACAGCCTGTCCACATTCTCCAGGATCGCCTGTTCGGTCGTGATGAAGCGAACGGTCTCTCCGGGGAGGCGGACGAACCGACCGATCTGATGGGGCACCGGAATCAGCCCCTGCATGTCGGCGCTGCCCGCCGTGTCGTGGAGCTGAACGGCCAGGCACAGGCCCCGGTTGGGAATGAACGGAAACGGATGCGCCGGATCGATCGCAAGCGGCGTCAGCACCGGGAAGATCTGGTCGTTGAAGTGGTCCCGCAGGAACGCGTGATCCTCCGCCCGCAGGTCCGCGGGGCTGATCAGGTGGAAATCGACCTGGCCGAGCTCCTGGCGCAGACGCTTCAGGCACTCCTGCTGGTCGGCCATCAGTTTGGCGACTTCCCGCGTGATCTCGGTCAGCTGCTGCGCCGGCGTCAGGCCGTCATCGCTTGGCGAGGTGATGCCCGCAGTCACCATACCTTTCAGACCGGCGACCCGAACCATGTAGAACTCGTCCAGGTTAGACGCTGAGATGGCGACAAACCGCAGGCGCTCGAGCAGCGGATTCCGCTCGTTCAGCGACTCTTCCATCACCCGGGTGTTGAACGCGAGCCACGAGAGCTCGCGGTTGAACAGGCGCCCCGGGCTCTCCAGGGTGATCGGCGCCGGCGGTTTGGACGACGGCTTGTTGGCCGCCGTCCCGGCGGGTCCCGACTTCGCGGCCGCTGCGCCGCCGCGGGTCCGACGGACCGTTGTCTTGCGGGAACTTTCGGTCCTACTCACCTGTTCGCTCACGTCGCTTCTCCTTCAGCGTCGCCAGCGCCGTCCGGCGTCCTGACCGCTCCGGTGTACCCCCGCCCTGTGACAGCACCATGACGCCGGGCACCGCACGGGCGCACCGGAGCGCTCATACCCGATCCTAGAGGGTACCAGGGAACGCGCCGCCATCGAGCAGGATGTTCTGACCGGTAATGAATCCGGCATGGGCGCTGCACAGAAACGCGCAGGCCGCACCGAACTCCTCCGCCGTTCCGAACCGGCCGGCCGGGTTCTTGGCCGCCTGCTCGGCCGCGAAGTCCTCATAGGTCCGACCGGCGCGTTCCGCCTGGACCTTCAGGTTGCCGCGCAGACGGTCGGTATCGAAGGGACCCGGGAGAAGCCCGTTGATCGTCACGTTGTGGCGGACGGTTTCCCGGGCGATGCCGGCAACGAACCCGGTCAGGCCGGCACGCGCACCGTTCGACAGCCCGAGGATCGGGATCGGCGACTTCACCGCGCCCGACGTGATGTTCACGATCCGCCCGAAGCGACGTTCGATCATGCCGTCGACGGTCGCCTTGATGAGCTCGATCGGTGTCAGCATGTTGGCGTTCACCGCCTTCTGCCAATCCTCGATCTCCCAGTCCCGGAAATTGCCGGGCGGCGGCCCGCCGGCATTGTTGATCAGGATGTCGACCTGGCCTTCAGCCGCAGCCAGGACCTCGGCGCGTCCTTCGGGGGTCGTGATGTCACAGGCGACCGCCTTGACGTCGACGCCTGTCTGCTGACGGATTTCGTCGGCCGTGGCGTCGAGGGTTTCCTGGGTGCGCGAATTGATGACGAGGTCCACGCCATCCTCGGCCAATGACATGGCGCACGCTTTGCCCAGCCCCTTGCTGGCGGCACAGACGATGGCCTTGCGGCCCTTGATCCCCAGATCCATCGATCACTCTCCCTCATTCACCGGCCCCGGAGCATCAGGCTCGCCGGTCTCTTCCTCCAACATACGGCGCACCAGCGCCGTCGAAATCGCGCCCCGGCTTTCCAGCGAGGCCTCATCAAGCCGTCGCGCGAGGCGCTCGGCCGCCGCGAAAGATCGCTCCATCCGGGCGACCATGTAGGCCACGACATCATCGCGCACGGCGACCTGACGGTCGGCGAAGTGCTTTGCCAGGACCCCGGCGAGCAGGGATTCGTCCGGCAAGCCAATCGATGCGATCGGCAGCGTGGAGAGCCGAGACGCCAGGTCGGGAAGCCGCAATCCGAGACGCGCGGGCGCGCGACGGGACAGAATAAGCACGGATCCCCGGCGTTCCGCCACCGTGTTGTACAGGTGCAGAACCGCCTGCTCGTCGCAGCCCGCATCGAAACGCTCGATCACCGCGTGCTGCGCCGAGGCCAGGACGCTCGGCACCGCATCAACGGAAAGCTCGGGGGCAACGACGTGTGCTGCAGCACTGCGGGCGCGCCAGACCGCCGCAAGATGGCTCTTGCCGGAACCTTCCGGCCCGACCAGAGCGAGGCCACGGCCCGGCTCCGGCCAGGACGGCCAACGATCGATCCAGGTCGCCGCGTCGGCGTTCGACGGCGAGATCAGGAAATCGTCCCGGCCGAGCGCCGTTCGATGCCCGAGATCCAGAAGCAGTTGGCGAGGTGACATGGGACTATCCGCGGGGCTCGTCGTCCGCCGGCGGAATTCCCTGAAGGTGCAAGGGGCTCGCCAAGTATCGCGACAGACCGAAACGGGCCAGCACGCCGATCACCGCGGCCATGGGAACCGCCAGCAGAATACCGAGAAAGCCGAACAGGGCACCACCGGCGAGCAGGGCGAAGATCACCCAGACCGGGTGCAGGCCGACCGCGTCGCCCACCAGGTTCGGGGTCAGAACATTGCCCTCGACCGCCTGGCCGATCACGAAGATGGCGGCGATGATGGCAACGGGGTGCCAGGAGTCGAACTGCAGGAGCGCGAGCCCGATGCTCAGTAAGCCGCCGACCAGGGAACCGACGAACGGCACAAAGGAAATCAGGCCGGCCAGCAATCCGATGATCAATCCGAAGTCGAGGCCCGCAACCGACAATCCGATCGCGTAGAAAGAGCCGAGCGCGAGGCACACCACACCCTGGCCGCGGACAAAGGCGGACAGGGTCTTGTCGATCTCCCGCATCTGGCCGCGGATGGTGTCGGCCTGCGCGCGCGGCAACCAGTCGTCCACCTTCGCGACGATCTTGTCCCAGTCGCGCAGCAGGTAGAACGACACGATCGGCGTGATCACCAGGATCGAGATCACGTTGGCGATCCAGGCACCGCCGCTGATCAACCGGCCCAGCACACGCCCCGCCCAGGACAGCACATCACCGGCGACCGCTGGCAGTTTCTCGAGCACGCCGTCTTCGCTGATACCCGAAACCAGGTCGTGCAGCATCGGCTCGAGCAGTTGACGGACCGTGTCGATATAGGCCGGCAGTTGCGCCGCCAACCGCAACACCTGCCCCTGAACCAGCGGGACGATCAGCAGAACCGCGCCGATCGTCAGCACGAAGAACAACAGTAGGACAACCAGGGTGGAGAGAGTGCGGCCGAGACGCAGGCGCTCGGTCCGGTCGACCACCGGATCAAGCAGATAGGCAACCGCCATGCCGGCGACGAACGGGAGCAGCACATCCCGCAGCACGAAGAGCGCAAAGCCGAAGACAAACAGAAGGACGAACCAGAATGCCGTCCTCTCTCGACTCGTCACGAGGCCCCTCCGGCGGGCGCACCCGGCGCCGGCTGAACCGCCGGGTCCGTCGGAACTGTTTCGGCGGGAACGTTGGCATCGTCCAGACCGTCCGTTGACGCCGGATCGGCGGACGGCGCGTCCTCGGCTGCCGGTTCCTCAACGGATGGCGGCTGCTGACCCCGCTCCACGAGAACGTAGTCCCCCGCCCCCGGTTGAAGCTGCAGGTCACGCTGTTCGAGCGCGACCCGGAGTTGTTCGGCGTCGCCATTGACCCAGAGATCCAGCAATGCCTCACGATTGGTGAGCTGAATGACGTCGAAACGCGGGACAATGACCGTGCGCTCCAGCGCCTCCCGGATTTCCAGCCAGCGTGTCAGCGAGTCGATCGGGACCGTCACCGTCACCCGGCTTTCCAGGCCGCTCCGGATCAGGTTCTCACGCTTCCAGGCATCTTCAACCAGGGTCACCGTGCGCGCCGCGGCGGCCTCGAACCGCGTGCGATCATCGCTGCCCTCGCCCGCCTCTACGGTCTCGATCAGGGTCGAGTCGAAACCAGTCGGACCGATCCGCTGAACGGCGATCTGGACCGCCCCCCCGAACCGCGGAATTGCGCGCACGACCACGCTGTCCCGCGCCCCGTAGCGTTCGGCGATGCGCGACAGGGCGGCTGGATCGCCGGTCATTGCCTGGTTGGTGGCCAGATCGCGAATATCGGCAAGGTCGCCATAGGGGACGACCAGAGGGACCAGGCCGGCCGGGAGACGGGCCCGCGACCAGGCCGCGCGGAACGGGTTCGGCTCCTCCCACAGGAAGGGCCCGCCGCCGAAATCGACGATCGGAACGACGAGAACCGGAAGACTGCGGGTCTCGGCAAACGGAATGCCCAGGCGCAGGAACAGGTTCCGGACCTGCGCCGGATCGAACGCCACGGTCATGTCGGCGATATAGCGGACCGTCGAACTGCGCTCGTTCGCGATCTCGAAGCCGAGCACCAGGTCGCCCAGCTCCGCGTCCGTGCGGGGCGGCAGAGACCCGGTATCCCGGCTGGGCACAAGGCGGGCGACCAGACGGTCGAATGCCGCCCGTCGGCCCTCGGTGACCGCCAGTTCACGCGCCGCAACCGCGGTCTCCGCCGTGGCATCCACGGGGACCCCTCGGACCGTGTAGATCTCCTGACCCAAGGCGGGACTGGCGGCCGGCAAGACGGCGGCCCATGCTGTCACGACCAGGACGAAGCTCAGAAAACGAAGGCGCACGCCGAATGACCACTTGCCGCTTGCGGGGACCTGTCGCGCCACGGCATAAACCGCGAACGCGGCGGAACGGTGACGGGCACCGTTGACCGCCTTATAGCTCAGCGCGGTGGAGGAGACCATAAGCGCCCCCCAACGCCCCAACGAACCGCTCACCTACCGCGATGCGGGCGTCGACATCGATGCCGGAGGCGCGTTGGTTGACGCCATCAAACCCCTGGCGGCCTCGACGCGGCGGCCGGGTGCCAACGCCGATCTCGGCGGGTTCGGCGGTCTTTTTGATCTCCGGGCCGCCGGTTTCAGTGACCCGATTCTGGTCGCGGCAACCGATGGGGTCGGCACCAAGCTCCGGGTGGCGATCGAAGCGGATCAGCACGCCACTGTCGGCGTCGATCTGGTCGCCATGTGCGTGAATGATCTGGTGGTCCAGGGTGCCGAACCCCTGATGTTCTTGGACTATTACGCGACCGGCCAACTGAACACGGAGGTCGCCCGGTCGGTGGTCTCGGGCATCGCGGAAGGTTGCCGGCAGGCCGGTTGCGGTCTGGTGGGCGGCGAGACGGCGGAGATGCCCGGCATGTATGCGGCCGGCGACTATGACCTGGCCGGATTCGCCGTCGGCGCCGTCGAGCGCGACCGGGTCCTGGCGCCGAACCAGGTCAAACCGGGCGACATTGTCCTCGGGCTGCCGTCTTCCGGCGTCCACGCCAATGGCTTCTCGCTGGTGCGCCGTATCGTCGAGCGGTCCGGTCTGAGCTGGGACGCGGCCTCGCCCTTTGCCGAGGGCCGGACCCTCGCCGAGGCTCTGCTGGAGCCGACCCGCATTTACGTAAAGCCCTGTCTGGCCGCAGTGGCGACCAGCGGAGTAACCGGTCTGGTGCATGTGACCGGCGGCGGACTGATCGAGAACCCGCCGCGGGTCTACAGCGAGGACCTCGCCATGAAGCTCGATCTGGGCGCATGGCAGCCCCTGCCGGTGTTCCGATGGCTGGCCAGCGTAGGCGGAGTGGAACCGCGGGAAATGCTGCGGACCTTCAACTGTGGTCTCGGCATGCTGGTGATCGTGCGGGAAGCGGCACTGGAGGCGGTCGAGGCCGCCTTGCGTGCGACCGGCGAAGCCCCCTTGCGGGTCGGTCAGATCGTGCAGCGCACCGGTCCGGCGGTCGAGTTCGACGGTCTTTCACAGACCTGGCTCGCCTGAGCGATGGCCCGCGCCAAGGTCGGCGTCCTGATTTCCGGTCGCGGCAGCAACCTGCAGGCGCTGCTGGATGCTGCGAAGGATCCGACCTACCCCACGGACATCGCCCTGGTCATTTCCAACCGTCCGCAGGCCGGCGGGCTCGCCCGAGCCGAGTCGGCGGGTGTGACCGCCTTGACGGTCGACCACAAGGCGTTCACCGACCGGGCGGCCTTCGAAGCGGAGATTGACCGGCATTTGCGGGATGCCGGGTGCGAGATCATTTGCCTCGCCGGCTTCATGCGCATCCTGTCTGAGGATTTCGTGGCCGGCTGGCCGGGACGGATCCTGAACATTCATCCGTCCCTGCTGCCTGCCTTCAAAGGCCTCGACGTCCAGCAGCAGGCGCTCGATGCCGGCGTCAAGATTGCCGGATGCAGCGTCCATCTGGTCACCGCCGATCTCGACGGGGGGCCGATTCTGGCCCAGGCGGCGGTGCCGGTGCTGGCCGACGACGACGCCGCCCGCCTGTCGGCGCGGATTCTCGAGCAGGAACACCGGCTCTATCCCGCCGCCTTGGCCTGGCTGGCAAGCGGGCGCGTTCAGATCGACGGCGGAAATGCTACGATCAAGGGTACCGGTCGCGACGGTGCCTTGGTCTCGCCACCAATTGCCCCAAGATAGAGACTGTCCACCGTCCGCCAATCTGCCTCGGGATGCCGCCGTGGTTCGTGTCTCTCTCGCCGCCGCCGTTCTGGTGTTCGCGCTCATCGGCGCCGGAAAGCCGGCCCTGGCCCACCCCCATGTCTGGATCGACCTGCGGGTCGAGCTGCTGTTCGACGCCAACGGCCATTTGACCGGGCTGCGCCAGACCTGGCTCGCCGACGAGCTGTACTCCGCCTTTGCGACCGAAGGCTTCGACGGCGACGGGGATGGCACACCGGATTCCACGGCGCTGAACGCGCTGCTGGCCGAGAACCTCAGAAACCTCAAGGAATACGGCTACTTCACAGTCGTCGAGGATCAGCGAGGCCCGATCGCGACCGGTGAGGTGACGACCTTCGCGTCGACCATGCGGGGTCCGCAACTGCAGATGGTCTTCGAACTGCCCCTGGCACGGCCCTATGACCCGCGCGCCGGTGACCTGCGCTACGCGATCTACGACCCGAGCTACTACATCTCGATGCTGCACGCGGAGCGCGATGACGCCGTCAGTCTGGTCGGGGCACCGGACGGTTGTGGATTGCGGGTCGGAAAGCCGCCGGCGACGGCGTACGAGATCGCCATGGCCGCCGCGGTCGGCAAAGAAGGGCAGTTGCCGACCGGTATGGGCAGGATCTTTGCGGAAACGGTGACGGTCGCATGCGCCGCGCACTAGGCCGCTGGTCCGCCGTCGGCCTGCTGGCGGCGCTCGCTGCGGCGGCGGCCGCGACCCAGGCGTCGGACGGCCCGACGGCCTGGACCGCGGTCGTGGCCGGAATTGCGCAACTCCAGCAGGACTTTCACCGGGAATTGATTGACGCGCTGCGCGCGCTCTCCGAGTCGGCCAGTGTCAGCGCCGCCTGGGCGCTGATCGTGGCGAGCTTTCTGTACGGGGTGTTCCACGCGGCCGGCCCCGGCCACGGAAAAGCGGTGATCTCCACCTATCTGCTTGCGACCGACCAGGACCTGCGCCGCGGTATCGCCCTCAGCGCGGCGTCGTCGCTGTTCCAGGGCGTGGTCGCGGTCGCCCTGGTCTACGGCCTGATCGCGCTGGCCGGCTGGCTGCCGAGGGACACCACAACGGCCGTCTCGTGGAGCGAGCGGGCGAGCTATGCGTTGGTTGTCCTGTTGGGCATGTTCCTGGCCTGGCGTGGCGTGCGGGCCCTGATCCGCCGCGCCCGCGCCCGCGCCAGCGCGCGCGATGCCGGATACGGGGACGCGTCTCATGACCACGGGGCTCACGACCATGGCGCCTGCGGGCACGTTCACGGTCCGAGCGTCACCGAGCTGAGACGCGCCTCGAGCTTGCGAGAGATGGCAGGAATCGTCCTGTCGGTGGGCCTGCGCCCCTGCACCGGCGCGGTCCTGGTTCTGGTGTTCGCCCGCGCCGCGGACCTGGCATGGGCGGGTCTGGCGGCGGTGGCGGCGATGTCAGTGGGCACCGCTCTTACCGTCTCTGCCCTGGCCGTGGCCGCCGTCAAAGCCCGGAGCCTGGTGGTTTCATACGGCGATCACCGGTCTTCGGCATGGGCCGCGGTTCTGGATGCCGTCGCCATCATCGGCGGCGCGATTCTGGTCCTGCTGGGGATCTCGTTGCTGAAGACGTCCTTGCTGCCGGCCCATCCCCTCGGCCTCGGCTGAGCGCAGGATCTTTTCGCCCTCGATCGATTTCCGTATAATCATGCCCGAGAGTTTCATCTGCAGATCGGGAGGCAGCGGAGCATGGCCGGCGAAGACCAATTTCCGGAATTGACGAAGTCGCATCGCGCAACCTGGGAGGGGTTCATGACGTTCACCCTCTGGAGCGGTATCGCGATCGTGGTGATCCTGATCCTGATGGCGGTCTTCCTGGTCTGATCGGATCCCCCTTCATCACGCCTCAATGAGGGCGCGAATCAAAAAGGGCCGGTCCAAAAGGACCGGCCCTTCGCATTTGCGGATTGGTCGTTCAGCCGACGATCTCGTTCCCGCTGAAGAACTGCGCGATCTCGACGGCCGCGGTCTCCGGCGCGTCCGAGCCGTGCACCGAGTTCTCGCCGATCGACTGGGCATAGGCCTTGCGGATGGTCCCCTCGGCGGCTTCCGCCGGATTGGTCGCGCCCATGACGTCGCGATACTTGAGCACCGCGTTGTCGCCTTCCAGCACCTGCACAACCACCGGAGCGGAGATCATGAAGTCGACCAGCTCGCCGAAGAACGGCCGCTCCTTGTGGACCGCGTAGAAGGTCTCGGCCTGACCCCGGGTCATATGGATCCGCTTCTGCGCGACGATGCGCAGACCGGCATCCTCGATCATGGCGTTGACCTTGCCGGTCAGGTTCCGCTCGGTGGCGTCGGGCTTGATGATGGAAAAGGTGCGCTCGAGGGCCATGGCTCTCACTTCCGTCGGTCGTTGGTTGAGGGCTGAGGAGGTTATGTCTCTGGAGGGCGGGAACCGCCCGGCGCGCGCCTTATAGCGGCGTGGTTGCGGCGCGGCAACAGGCTCTATCCCGCCTTCTGCCAGCCACCGCCGTCGCCTTGCTTCCAATAGGTCAGCGCGTGTCCGGCGTCCTTCGCCGCCTTCCAGCGTTGCCGGGCGGCAGCGACCGCGCTGTCGTCGCGACCGTCGAACAGGTCGAACACCCGTTTGAAGACATCCAAATCGTCGGCCTCGACACCGTCGGCGAGAAACAGAAACGTCGCCGCGTTCGGGTTCTCCGCCCGATCCGTCAGCCAGACCGGCTGCAGTTCCGCCTCGCCTTCCCGCTCGGTGCCGTGGGGCAGCCAGGCGCGGTCCTCGTATGTCCAGAGATGGGCGTTCAAGGCCTGCACCCGTTCTTCGGTGGCAAGCCGAACGACGGCCCGCTCCCCGGCCTCCAGGGTCTTTTCGAGTAGTTTGGGCAGCGCCCGCTCGAGCGCGGTGGCCGTCAGGTGATAGAAGCCGATATCGGTCACGATCGTTTATGGTCCTGGTGTCCCAATCGAGAACTTCGTTTAAACGAAGCTCTCGTGAATCGGTACACTCCCTTGTTGAAGCTCGTGTGATTCAGCCTTCGAAAATCAGTGTTCCTTGAACACTGAATTCCGAAATCATCACACGAGCCAGCGGCGATGACGCCCGCGCACCCGAGCGTATAGTGTCGTTTCAGCCCATACGCGACGGAGGCTTGGCGGCGATGTCTTCGGCACAGGATAACCAGTCGACCGGGGCGGATGCCATGGTCCGCATGCCCGACAGATCTCATCGCAACATCGACCTGCGAGACGTCATCCGCCAGGCGACCCTGGCCGACGAGGCCGAGCAGGTCCGCGACCTGGCCGCTCGAGCCGGCCTGTCCGAAGATGACCGGGCGCAGATCTCCGCTGCCGCAGCGCATCTCGTGGAAACCGTCCGGACGGCCTCCGAGCCGACCATGATGGAGAGTTTCCTCGCCGAGTACCGACTCTCGACCAAAGAAGGCATCGCCCTGATGTGCCTCGCCGAGGCGCTGCTCCGGGTACCCGACACGCCGACCATCGACGCCCTGATCGAGGACAAGATCGTGCCCGGCGAATGGGGCCAGCATCTCGGCCATTCGTCATCGTCCCTGGTCAATGCCTCGACCTGGGCGCTGATGCTGACCGGGTCGTTTCTGCGCGCCGACGAGCACGCCGGCCTGGTGCCGGCCCTGCGGGGTGCGGTCCGGCGGCTCGGCGAACCGGTGGTGCGGACCGCCGTCGGTCAGGCGATGGTCGAGCTCGGCCGGCAGTTCGTCCTGGGTCGCACGATCGAAGAGGCCCGCAAGCAGGCCGCAGCCAGCGAGGAGCGGGGATACACCTACTCTTTCGACATGCTGGGCGAGGCCGCACGGACCGAAGCCGACGCCAAGCGCTATCACCTGGCCTATTCCGATGCGATCACCGCCATCGCGCCCGCCTGCACGTCTGACGACATCCGCGAGAACCCCGGGATTTCGGTCAAACTGTCGGCGCTGCACCCGCGTTACGAATATCCCCAGCGCGCCACGGTGCTGTCCGATCTGACCGCACGCGCCCGTTCCCTCGCGCTGCTCGCCAAGAGCGCCAACATGGGCTTCAACATCGACGCCGAGGAGGCCGACCGGCTTGACCTGTCGCTCGACGTGATCGAGGCCGTGCTGTCCGATCCGGCGCTCGACGGCTGGGACGGCTTCGGTGTCGTGGTTCAGGCATTCGGACCGCGGGCCCACCCGGTTCTGCAGTGGCTGTACGACCTGGCCGAGCGGCTCGACCGTCGGATCATGGTGCGGTTGGTCAAAGGGGCGTACTGGGACAGCGAGGTCAAGCGCGCCCAGGTTCTGGGTCTCTCCGGCTATCCGGTGTTCACGACCAAGGCCAATACCGACGTCGCCTACATCGCCTGTGCGCGAGCGCTGCTGGGCATGACCGACAGGATCTATCCGCAGTTCGCGACCCACAATGCCCATACCACCGCCGCCATCCTGCACATGGCCGGGGATCGCGAAGCCTTCGAGTTCCAGCGGCTGCACGGCATGGGCGAAGCCCTGCACCAGGCCCTGAAAAGCCAGCACGCAACCCGCTGCCGGATTTATGCTCCGGTCGGTGCCCACAGTGACCTGCTGGCCTATCTGGTGCGCCGACTGCTGGAGAACGGCGCCAACTCCTCCTTCGTCAACCAGATCGTCGACACCCGGGTGCCAGCGGATGAGGTCTCGGCCGATCCGTTCGCCCAGGCCGGGGCCCGCAACCCCCGGATCCCCGCACCCGCCGCCATCTTCGGAGCCGATCGCCGGAACGCGCGCGGATGGGACATCACCGACCCGCTCAACATGGCCGCCCTCGATGCCGAACGGGCGCGTTTCATCGATCACCGCTGGCAGGCCGGACCGACGACCGGGCCCGCACACTCGAGCCGGGCGATCGCGAACCCGGCGGATCCGGACGACGTGGTCGGCCGGGTCTCGGATGCCACACGCGAGGCGCTGGACGCGACTTTGGAGCGGGCGGTGGCCGACCAGGGAGCCTGGGCGGACCGCACGGCCGATGAACGGGCAGCGCTGCTGGAGACGGTCGCCGAGCTGTACGAGGCGCACGCGCCGGAACTGTTCGTGCTGCTCACGCGCGAGGCCGGCAAGACCCTGCTGGACGCGATCGGCGAGGTCCGCGAGGCCGTGGATTTCTGCCGGTACTACGCGCTCGAAACCCGCCGTCTCGGCGATGGCGAGCGCGGCCGGGGCGTGTTCGCCTGCATCTCGCCGTGGAACTTCCCGCTGGCGATCTTCACCGGCCAGATCGCCGCCGCCCTGGTCACCGGCAACACCGTCATCGCCAAGCCGGCCGAGCAGACGACGCTGATCGCCGCCCGGGCGGTCAGTCTGATGCACGCTGCCGGCATTCCCGAGACGGTCATCCAATTGCTACCCGGCGACGGTCCGTCGATCGGCGCTCCGCTGGTGGGCGACCCGCGGCTCAGCGGCGTCTGCTCCACCGGATCGACCGAGACCGCGAGGCGCATCCTGCAGGCGATGGCCGCGACCGGGTCGGCTGACGCCCCGCTGATCGCCGAGACCGGCGGGCTGAACGCGATGATCGTCGACAGCACGGCCCTGCCCGAGCAAGCGGTGCGCGACATCCTCGCCTCCTCCTTCCAGAGTGCGGGCCAGCGCTGCTCAGCGTTGCGCGTTCTTTATGTCCAGGAGGACGTGCGCGAGCGTTTGCTCGAAATGCTGTTCGGCGCGATGGACGCGCTCAGGATCGGCGATCCGCACACACTGTCGACCGATGTCGGCCCGGTGATCGACGAGGAGGCTCGCGACGGCATCGAGACTTACTGTGCCGCCATGACCGAGGACGGCCGGCTGCTCAAACGCCTGGAGGCACCGGCCCACGGCACATTCGTGCCGCCAACGGTGTTCGCGGTCGATGGGATCACGGAACTGGAGCGCGAGATCTTCGGCCCTGTGCTGCACGTCGCCAGTTTCCCGCCAGACGGCATCGATGCCGTCGTCGACGCGGTCAACGCCAAGGGATACGGGCTGACCATGGGTATCCACACCCGGGTCGATGCCCGGGTCCAGCAGGTCGTGGGCCGCGCCGAGGTGGGCAACCTGTACGTCAACCGCAATCAGATCGGTGCCGTCGTCGGCTCCCAACCGTTCGGCGGCGAAGGTCTTTCGGGCACCGGCCCCAAGGCCGGCGGTCCGCACTATCTTTCGCGCTTCAGGTCCAAGCCGGGACCGGTCGCCAAGGGAGTTCCCTGGGCACCGACCGTGGCACGGGATGCGCTCCAGGCGGCGATCGACGGCACCCGCGGTCAGGCCAGCCTGCGCGCCGTCGGCCGCGCCCTGAAGGCCGGCTCTCCGGCGCTGGACGCCGCCGCCGCCGTGACCGGTGATGCGCGCGACCTGCCGGGTCCGACCGGCGAGAGCAACCGCTACACCGTTCATCACCGCGGTCTGATTCTGTGCCTGGGGCCAACGCCCGAGATCGCCCGCGATCAGGCGATCCAGGCCCTGGTGACGGGGAACCGTGCCGTGGTCGTGGTGCCCGAGCCGACCGAGGCGATGGCCGATCTGACCGGCCTGGCACCGGTGATCGCCTTCGTCGACGGCTGCCTTGATCCGGAGGACCTGGCGACGCTTCCCGGCATCGACGGCGTGGCACTGGCGGCGGACAGGGAGACGCTGCGGCCGGTCCTGCGGGCGCTTGCCCGGCGTGACGGAGCACTCCTTGTGCCGATCGTTGACCGCATTGATCCCGAGCGCTACGTCCTCGAACGCCATGTCTGCATCGACACAACGGCGGCCGGAGGCAACGCCTCCCTGCTCGCGTTATCGGACACCTGAGGACGGAACAACATGAGCCAGCACATCGGCATTGTCGGCTGCTCGGCGGAGGGCGCATCGCTCTGCTACCGCACCATCTGCGTAGAAGGCGCTGAGTTTCTTGGGCCGCATGGTCATCCGGAAGTCTCCATGCATACCGCGTCGCTGGCCGACTACGTGCGCTGCCTCGAGAACGGCGACACGGCCGGCATCGGTGACCTGATGCTCGACTCCGCCGAGAAGCTCAAAGCGGCGGGTGCGGACTTCCTGATCTGTCCGGATAACACCATCCACCAGGCGATGGGCTTTGTCGAACCCCGCTCACCCCTGCCCTGGGTGCACATCGCCGGGGTCGTCGCCGACACGGCGGTCGAACGCGGCTACAAACGCCTGGGCCTGCTTGGCACCCGCTGGCTGGTTGACAGTGACGTCTATCCCCAACAGCTCGCCGCCCGCGGCATCGAGGTCGTGCGGCCAACGGCCGACGAACGCGACGAAGTCAGCCGGATCATTATGGATGAACTGGTCTACAGCCAGTTCCTGCCGGAGGGTGTTGCCTATCACCAACGGGTGATCGACCGCTTCAAGGCGGATGGTTGTGACGCCGTGGTTCTCGGCTGCACCGAAATCCCGCTGATCATCGAAGACGGGAATTCATCGCTGCCCACCCTGGACTCGACCCGGCTGCTGGCGAGGGCCGAGTTGAAGCGGGCCGTCGCCATGCCCATGGCAGGTGCCGCCTAGAGCAGATCCGTGTCAGATGGAATCGCCGTCGGCGATCCATCTGGCCGGTGAATCTGCTCTAACTCTATGATCTAGGCAGCCCCAGCGGTTCGCGACAGACGCAGCGCCAGCAGATAGGCGGCCGCCCCGATCAGCACGCAAATCAGCACGGTCAGGCGAACCATGTCGTAGCCGCCGAACGTCCAGATCACCGCCGCGAAGGTCGGCGCCGCCGCCGACGCTCCCATGAAACCGAGCGCCATGGCGCCAGAAATCGCCCCGAAACCGGCCCGTCCCAGCAATTCGGCGGTGACCACCGGTCGGGTGATCGAAGTCACGCCGTAGCCGGATCCCTGCAGCACGACGAACAGGACCAGCAGCATCGGCAGAGCGCCCGCCCCCATCAGGGACAGGATCGCGCCGGTCATGAACACGAAGGACACCGCGCAGATCAGTTGCATGGAGAGCCGACGCTCGGCCGCCATCATCGCCACCCGGCCGGCCACCTGCATCGGACCGATCATCGAAGCGGCCAGCACCGCCATCGCAAGCGGAACTTCGCGTTCCTCGAGCATCGGCAGCAGGTGGGTGATGATGATTCCGTGGGTCAGTCCGATCATCGAGAACGCTGTGGCCAGCAACCAGAACGGGGCCCGGCCCATGGCGACGCGCAGATCGGACCGGCCCACCGCACGAGCGGGTGGTTCCGCCGTCTCAGCCTCCGGCATTCCCGTCCCATAGCGCAGCAGCGGTATCGCAACGCCAAGGATCACCGCGGCAAACACGAGGACCGCGACCCGCCAGTCGTAGGCTTCCGCGAGCAGGTTCGCGCTCGGAAACGAGACGGTGCCGGCAAACCCGGCAATCAGCGTGATGCGCGTGATGGCTCGGCGGGCGTCGCCGGCCATGACCCGGGTGATGAAGGCGAAGCACGGTTCGTACAGGCAACCGGCCATGCAGATGCCGATGCCGATCCATAGTGCGTAGAACTGCCAGGCGGCGTCTACCAGGGCCAGCAAGCCCAGCAGGCAAGCGCCGATGACGGTGCTGATGGTGAGGACCGCGCGCCCATGGCCGCGATCGATCAGGGAGCCCACCCAGGGCGCGCCTGCTGCCGAGCAGATCAACGCAAAGGTATAGGCGCCGGCCAGTTCGGTCTTGGACCAGCCGAGATCAGCCTCCCAATGCGCGATCAGGGCCGGGAAGCTGTAGAACATCCCGGCCCAGACGAGCGTTTCGGCGATGGCAAGCGCGACGACGCGCCCGGTCGGGAACGCCGCCGCGACTGGGGAAGAGGTCAAGCGGTCACGCCGTACAGCGCTCCCATGGAGAAGGCCCCGATGAAGGCAAAGGCCAAGTACACGGCGAACACGTGCGGCCGGGCCAGCGCCCAGACAGCGATCGCCGCCGGGATCGAGCTTACACCGCCTGCCAGCAGGAACGCCATGCCTGCCCCCGGTGCCATGCCCTGCTCGATCAGACCGCCGACCAGGGGCAGCGCGGCATAGCCGTTGAGATAGGCCGGAACCCCGACCAGGGTCGCGCCCATGACCGTCAACCACCCGTCGCCACCGATCGCCGCGCTGACGGTTTCGGCTGGGATATAGGCCAGCATCAGACTTTCCAGGAAGAACGCGATGGTCAGCCACTTGCCGAGGAAAATCGTGGTCTGCCAGGCGTTCTTCGCAAACGTCTCGCGCCGGCTCGCGTCACCCCAGAATTTCCAGACGACCTGCTTCGGTGCGCGGACGCTGGACGCCCCGCAGCCGCCGTTGCCCACACCCTCGCGCAGCGGGTTCTCGAACCCGCCGGCCCGGATCACCGCATAGGTGCCGAAGCCGCCAATCAGGCCGACCGCGATCGCCGCGAAAACCTTGAAGGCCGCGAAGCCGGTGCCGAGCGTGCCGGCGGTCAGGAAGAACATGGACGGATCCATCAGCGGCGAGGACAGCCAGAACGCCATCACCGGCGCCAGCGGCACCCCCATCGACAGCAGTGCGGCGATCAGCGGGATCACGCCGCAGCTGCAGAACGGCGACAGCGCGCCCATCAGCGCCGCCGCGACGATCATCGCCAGCTCCCGGCCGACGAACGCGCGGGCGATCAGGCTGTCCGCGCCGCTGGCCTTGGCATAGGCGGCAATGGCGATCGAGGCCAGAAGGAACAGCGACACGCTGACCAGGGCCTCACCCGTGAAGATCAGGCTGTCAATCGACTGGGCCGGGTCCAGGACCGCCAGCATGACGACGGCTGCGAGGGTCGCCAGGACGACCGGATCAACCTTGGCGGCGATCCGTTTCGTGGTCAGGGCCATGTCGGCCATCGTCAGATCTCCTTGTTCCTTATTCCCAAGAATATCGGAATTATTGGGCAAAAAAACACTAAACCTACGCCGCGTCGGAAGATTCCGCCGGCGCGTCACACCGGACCGCGCCCTCATCCGCACAGCATTCGCGAGTCAGGAAACCGATGGTCTCCTGCATGACGTCATAGTTCGCATGGCAATGCAGGGTCGTACCGTCCCGCTCCTGCCAGACCAGGTCGACCGCGATCAGCTTGTGCAGGTGATGCGACAGCGTCGATCGCGCGGCCCCCGTCCGGGCCTGCAGTTCGCCCACCGGCAACCCGTCCCGACCGGCCCGAACCAGGGTGCGGTAGATCTCCAGGCGGGTATCGTTGCCGAGGGCTTCGAGGCGACGGGCTGTGGTCCGGCTGTCCATGGTCGGAATGTAGCGTTGCTGGCGGGCGCTTTCAACGATATTCCGAGGAATACAGGAATAAAGTTTTCCCGGCGCCCCCGCGCTGATCTGACTACACTTCCCACCCGTAGAGACTGTATTGCACTGATTTTGCGGGTTGTTCCCGGGCGATGACCAGACTGACCGACCATCCGCTGCGCTATGCGCTGGCCAATGAACTTCACGCCCGACCCTTCGCTGAACTCGCGGCACCGGAGCGCGTATCCCACGTCGCCGTGCTGGCCGGCACCGACGATCGGGACGCGGAGCGCGGCCATCTGCTCGCTCTGTGCAGCCGGTACAACGTGGCGCAGCCGCCGGAAGACGCCACGCACTTCATTATGGATTTCGGCACTTTCCGGTTGAAGTGGGAACGGCATACCGAGTTCACGACCTATACATTCCTGCGCCACGGGCCGTTCGACACGCCGTTCGGCGAGACCGCCGCCGATCTTGTGCCCGCGGAATGGTTCGACATGATCCCTGGTGTCCGGGTGACGGCAATTCACCTGACGTTGGCTCCGCGCAGTGCGGAGCCGATCGGCGAGGAGGAGCTTGCCAAGCATCTGTCGTCGACCAGTCTGTGCCGCGGCGACGTGCTGGGCGGTGCGGCCCGGGTCGCCACCGACTACCGGATCTATAAGGACGGTTTCACGCGGATCTTCGTTCAGGACAGCGGGCTGTTGCCGCGCCAGGCCGGCCGGCTGATTCAACGCCTGCTGGAGACCCAGACCTACCGCGACATGGCGCTGCTCGCCCTGCCGGTCGCCCGCGAGGCCGGCCCGACCGTCGCCCGGATCGACGCGTCGCTGGCCGAACTGACCGACAAGATGAAGACCCTGAATGAGATCGACGACGAGAAGGCCCTGCTGGACGACCTGATGGCCCAGTCGGCCGAGATCGAGGAGAGCATCGCCGATACCAGCTACCGGTTCTCGGCGGCACGGGCCTATGAGGCGCTGGTCCGCGACCGGGTTGCCGAACTCGGTGAGCAGCCGGTCAGCGACCATCCGAGGCTGTCCAGCTTCATCGAACGGCGTTTCGCGCCGGCGATGCGGACCTGCGAGTCAATTGCCGCTCGCCAGGCGGCGTTGTCGCAACGCGCGACCCGGGCCGCCAACCTGCTGCGCACCCGGGTCGACATCAAACTGGAAGCCCAGAACCGGGATCTGCTGTCCTCGATGAACAGACGGGCGCAGCTTCAACTCCGCCTGCAGCAGACGGTCGAAGGCATCTCGGTTGCCGCCATCACCTACTACGTCACCAGCCTGATCGGATACCTGCTCTACGGGCTCAAGGACAGCGGCGCGGACATCAATGTCGCCCTATTCCAGGGGCTCGCCGTGCCCGTGGTCGCCGCCCTGGTCTGGTTCGGGGCCCAGCGCGCCAAGGCGCGACTGCGACTGGACGCGGACTGATCGGCCCCCCCTGCGACCATGTGGCAGGGTTAACGATTGTTGAACCTCTTTAATCTTAGGCTTGAACTCAGCCGCTGACAGATGGGCCGGAACCGACCGGTTGAGAGGCGAGCATGGACTACGAGGCGTTTTTCCAGGGCGAGCTTGAGGGTTTGCACCGCGAGGGCCGGTACCGGGTGTTCACGGATATCGAGCGTCAGCGCGGATTGTTCCCACGCGCCGTGCGGCATGGCGGCGAGGGCCGCTCGGAGGTGACGGTCTGGTGCTCGAACGACTATCTCGGGATGGGCCAGTTCCCGCCGGTTCTGGCGGCGATGCACGAGGCGCTGGACCGCTGCGGAGCGGGTGCGGGCGGCACGCGGAACATCTCGGGCACGAACCACTACCACGTGTTGCTGGAGCAGGAGCTGGCGGACCTGCACGGGACCGAAAGCGCGCTGCTGTTCACCTCGGGTTACGTGTCGAACTGGGCGGCGTTGGGGACGCTGGCCTCGCGGATCCCGGACTGCGTGGTGCTGTCGGATGCGGCGAACCACGCCTCGATGATCGAGGGGATCCGGCACAGCCGGGCCGACAAGGTTCTGTTCGCCCACAACGACCCCGAGGATCTGAACCGCAAGCTGGCGGCCCTGCCGGCGGAGCGCCCGAAGCTGGTGGCGTTCGAGTCGGTGTACTCGATGGACGGCGACATCGCGCCGATCGCCGAGATCTGCGACGTGGCCGACGCCCATGGGGCGATGACCTATCTCGACGAGGTGCATGCGGTCGGCCTGTACGGGGCGCGCGGCGGCGGGGTGTCGGAGCGTGAGGGTCTGGCACACCGGCTGACGGTGATCGAGGGGACGCTCGGCAAGGCGTTCGGGGTGATGGGCGGCTACATCGCGGCGTCGACGGCGCTGTGCGACTTCGTGCGCAGCTTCGCCTCGGGCTTCATCTTCACGACCGCGCTGCCGCCGGCGGTGGCGGCCGGGGCGCGGGCCAGCATCCGCCACCTGAAGACCAGTTCGGCTGAGCGCGAGGTTCAGCGCGAGCGGGTCGCCAAGGTGCGGCGCGGGCTGGATGCGGCGGGCATTCCGCATCTCGCCAACCCGAGCCACATCGTGCCGGTGATGGTCGGCGATCCGGTACAGTGCAAGCGGATCAGCGACACCTTGCTGGACGAGTTCGGGATCTACGTGCAGCCGATCAACTACCCGACAGTGGCGCGCGGCACCGAGCGGCTGCGGATCACCCCGTCGCCAATCCACAGCGACGCCGACATCGACCACCTGATCGCCTCGCTCGCAACCATCTGGGACCGGGCCGGCCTTCGACGGGCAGCGTAGGCGGAAAGCCCTGGCGGTTTCGCCGGCCGTCAGGCTCGCAAACCGAGCAGCTTGATCCAGACCCACAGCATCTCGACCTGGCCGGTATCCGGCCCCAACAGCGGCATGACCAACCGGGCGTAGCTCTCGAACCGTTCCCGATCCGGAATCATCGAGATCCGCTGCCCGAAGTAGCAGACGGTTTCGCCGACTACCCGTTCAAAGATCGCCAGGTCCTCGCGGATCGCGTCGGCCGTGAAGACCTCCTCGATGCTCTGTCCCCGCAACTCCTGGCCGGCATTGGCGGTCAGTTCGGTCCCGACCAGACGGTAGCGATAGATCAACCGCCCTTCGGACGGACGTTCAACGTCGAACATCAGGGTCGTCGGGAGGTACCGCGGCAGGTCGACCGGCGGATCAACGTCCTCGCGACGCGGGGCCGGGTGACCGCGGGCGGCCGACTGCCAGTACTCGAAGAGGTGTCGGAAATCCGGGTCGCTCAATTGTTCCGACGTAGCCCCGGCCTTCAGCCAAAGGTGTTCGCCGGCGTCTCCGTGCTTCACGTCGTCCCCTACCAGTCCGGTCCGACGCCATCATACACCGAACTCGGGCGGGGCTTGCCCATATCCATCATTCGCTTCGACAATCGGGCAACCGGTCGGAGTGTTGGAGATCGATCCATGACGGCAAAGCGCATACCGGCGGTCTTCATCCGCGGCGGTACCAGCAAAGGGGTGTTCTTTCACGCCCGCGACCTGCCTGCGGACCGAGGGAGCCGGGATGCGATCTTCCTGCGCGTCATCGGCAGCCCCGATCCCTACGGGCGCCAGCTCGACGGCATGGGCGGCGGACTCTCATCACTGTCCAAGGCCGTCGTCATCGAACCCTCATCGCACCCGGATGCCGATGTCGACTACACCTTCGCCCAGGTCGCGGTGGACCGGCCGGTGGTCGACTACGCCCAGACCTGCGGGAATCTCTCCAGTGCGGTCGGCCCGTTCGCCGTCGACGAGGGTCTGGTGCAGGCTGATGAGGGCGACGCCGTGGTCCGCGTCTTCAACACCAACACCGCCAAGATCTATCACGCCCGGTTCCAGGTCCGGGATGGCCGGGCGGTCGAAACCGGCGACCATGCCTTGCCCGGGGTCGCCGGAACCGGCGCACTGGTCCGCCTCGACTACATGGATCCGGGCGGCAGCCGGACTTCCGGGTTCCTGCCGACAGGAGCTGTCAGCGAAACGTTCACGGTGACGGGCATCGGTCCGGTCGAGGCCACGCTGGCCGACGCGACCAGCCCCGTCGTGTTCGTCTCGGCCGCCGATTTCGGCAAGACCGCCACCGAACTTCCGGACGCGATCGATGCCGACCGCGGCTTCATGGCGGCGATGGATGATCTGCGGCGCCAGGCCGGCGTGGCCATGGGGCTGGCCGACCGACCGGCTGATGTGCCGCTGTCGAACCCGAAGATCGCGATTCTGGCGGCGCCGACCGACGCCCCGACACTCACCGGTGACACCGTTGCTGCCGATGAGCACGACATCCTGATCCGCATCCTGTCGATGGAACGCTGCCACAAAGCCGTTACCGGAACCGGAGCGATGTGTCTGGCCGCCGTCTGCCGGGTCGAGGGGTCGGTCGCCCACCGCTTGTGCCGCCCGTCTTCCGGTCCGGTCCGGATCGCCTCGCCGTCGGGCGTGGTCCGGGTCGACGCCGATGTCGCGCGGGCCGAGGACGGGACCTGGACGGTGCGTTCGATCGGCGTCGACCGAACCCAGCGCAGGCTCATGGAAGGCTGGGTGCGGGTGCCCTGAAACGCGTCTGCCGCCATCCGGCGCCATTCTGCGCATCGCCTCTGCCGACAAAGCAGAGGTTTCGATAGCCAGCGGCCATCAAGGAAGACAGACTGATGAGGAATGCTCGCGGGCATCAAACCAGAACCGGCGATCCGATGGTCCGTGCCGTAGGAAATCGCCGGCACTGCGATACAGACAGGGAGAAGAGAATGACCTTCAACGTCCGATCCAAACGCGTCCTGACGGCGGCCGTCGCCGCCGCCGCAATCAGTCTGGCGGCGCCGGCCGGGGCCGCCGATGTCGACAAGCTGCATTTCCTCATCCCCGGCGGCGCCGGGGGCGGCTGGGACGGCACTGCACACGGCACCGGCGAGGCGCTGACCAAGTCCGGCATCGTCGGCACCGCCACCTACGAGAACATGTCCGGCGGCGGCGGCGGCAAGGCGATCGCCCACCTGATCGAAACCGCCGACAAGCAGCACGGGACTCTGATGGTGAACTCGACACCGATCGTCATCCGCTCGCTGCAGAACGTGTTTCCGCAGAACTTCCGCGACCTCACGCTGGTCGCGGGCACGATCGGCGACTACGGCGCCCTGGTCTCTAACGCCGACAGTCCGATCAAGACCTTCTCAGACCTTAGGACGGCCTATGAGGCCGACCCCCGGAACGTCGCCATCGGCGGCGGCTCGGTCGCGGGCGGCATGGACCATCTGGTCGCGGCGATGGTGATGAAGTCGGCCGGCGCCGACCCCTCGAAGGTCAAGTACATCCCCTACGACGCCGGTGGCAAGGCGATGACCGGGCTGCTTTCCGGTGAGATCAAGGCTCTCTCGACCGGCTTCTCCGAGGCCGCCGAAATGGCGCGCCAGGGCCAGGTGAACATCCTGTGCGTCACGGCGACCGATCGTCTCTCCGATTTCCCGGATACCCCGACCTGCAAGGAACAGGGCGCCGACACCAGCTTCGTGAACTGGCGCGGGTTCTTCGCCGCGCCGGGGCTGCCCGACGACAAGAAGCAGGCCTACATCGCGGCCCTGACGAAGATGTACGACACCAACGAGTGGGAAGCCGTGCGCGCCCGCAACAGCTGGGTCGAGATCTTCAATCCGGGCGACAAGTTCGAGGCGTTCCTGGTCGACCAGGAAAAGCAGATCGGCGATCTCATGAAGTAACTCGGCTTCCTCTGATCCGCTGAACGCTTCCAACTTACCTGAGAGGCCGTCGGCGCGGCTGATGCGCACCGACGGCCTCCGCCGGGCCGGACAAGGGAAACACCGATGATCTCCAAGGACAGGATCGGCGCGCTCCTGATGCTCGCCTTCTGCGGCGCTTATTGGGCGCTCGCCTACGACATCCGGATGCTGCCGTTTCAGAAGACCCAGGCCTTCAACGCGCAGACCATGCCGGAGGCGCTGGGCGTTCTCAGGGTGGCCCTGTCCCTGGCGATCATCGTGCTGCCAGGCAAGTCCGAGAAACTCAGCCTTGCCGGGTTTCACTGGACCAAGAGCCTGACCATGCTCGCCCTCATGGTGTTCTACGGCCTGACGATCCGGCCGCTGGGCTTCATCCCGTCGACCACCCTGTTTCTGATTGTCGGTTACGTCGCGCTCGGCGAGCGCAAGCCTCTCACGCTGATCCTCGCCTCCCTGCCGCTCGTGGTGCTGTTCTGGCTGCTGATGACGGAGGGGCTCGATATCTACATCGCGCCGCTCCCGGCCTTCTTTGGAGGAGCCGGCAGTGCTTGAAGGAATCCTGGTCGGAATCACCACCGCGCTGACCTTTCAGAACCTGATCATGGTGATGATCGGGTGCCTGGTCGGCACCTTCATCGGCATGCTGCCCGGCCTCGGCCCGATGTCGGCGATCGCCCTGATGATCCCGATCGCCATCGGTCTCGACCCGTCGACCGGGATCATTCTGATGGCAGCGGTCTATTACGGCGCGATTTCCAGCGGGTCGACCTCGTCTATCCTGATCAATGCGCCCGGCGTCGCCTCGACGGTCGCCACCTCCTTCGACGGCTATCCCCTGGCCAAGCAGGGCCATGCCGGCAAGGCGCTCGCGATCGCCGCCTACGCCTCCTTCTCGGGCGGCGTCATCGGGGCCATTCTGCTGCTGGTCGCCGCCCCGTCGCTCGCCGCGGTCTCGCTGGCCTTTCAGTCGACCGACTACTTCGCGCTGATGGTGCTGGGCCTGACAGCTGTCGCCGCATTCGCCGGACGCGGCAATGTGCTGAAGGCGCTGCTGATGACCGTGGTCGGTCTGATGCTGTCCACGGTCGGCACCGACCAGACCCAGGGCGTCCAACGCTACACCTTCGGCATGCTCGACCTGCTGGACGGCGTGTCGTTCCTGTTGCTCGCCATGGCCACATTCGCGCTGTCCGAGGCGCTGATGGGCATCATCAAGCCGAAATCCGATGCGGACCGGCTGCGCGAGATGGATGCGCAACGGTCGGTCGGCAAAATAGCTGTCTCGAAGGCCGAGGTTGTGGAGATCGCGCCCGTCATCGGCCGCTCCTCCATCCTCGGGTTCCTGATCGGTGTTCTGCCAGGTGCGGGGGCGACAATCGCCAGCTTCCTCGCCTACGGTACCGAACAGCGCCTGGCCGGCCGCGAGAAGGGGGCGAAATTCGGACAGGGGTCGGTGCGCGGCCTCGCCGCTCCGGAATCCGCCAACAACGCGGCCGCTACCGGCTCGTTCGTGCCGCTGCTGACCCTCGGCATTCCGGGATCAGGCACCACGGCGATCATGCTCGGCGCCCTGATCTCCTACGGAATTCAGCCCGGTCCTCGGCTTTACCTCGACGAGCCGGCGGTGTTCTGGTCGGTCATCATCTCCATGTGGATCGGCAATATCATCCTGCTGATCCTGAATCTGCCGTTGATTCCCTACATCGCCCGAATTCTGGCGATCCCGGGGCGCTTCCTGCTGCCGCTGATCCTGTTCTTCTCGCTGATCGGCGTCTACTTCGTCAGCTTCAATACCTTCGACATCCACATGATGGTGGTATTCGCGGTCGCCGCCGTGGTCCTGCGGCTGCTCGACTTCCCGATGGCGCCGATGATCCTGGGCTACATTCTCGGCGGAATGATGGAAGAGAACCTGCGCCGCGCCCTGCTTATCAACAACGACAGCTGGGCCTTCCTTTGGGAACGGCCACTGACCCTGACCATCCTGCTGATTGCCGCCTCCACCCTGATCCTGCCGATGATCATGCCGTGGATCGGCAAGCTGCTGAAACGCCGCCAGGAGTCGGCCGGCGAAGGCGGTTGAGCCCGAGAAGCCGGAGACCAACATGAAATGGACCCAGCGCCGCGAGCGCTTTCGTGCAGTTCTGGGCGGCAGTACCTGTGTCTATCCGGGATCGGTCTTCGACCCGATCTCGGCCCGGATCGCCGCCGATCTCGGCTTCGAGGTGGGAATGTTCGCCGGCTCCGTCGCCTCGATGACCGTGCTGGGCGCCCCGGATCTGATCGTTCTCACCCTCAGCGAGTTCGCCGATCAGGCCGGGCGGATCAATCGGGCCGCCGACCTGCCGCTGATGGTCGACGCCGACCATGGCTACGGCAACGCGCTCAACGTCCAGCGCACGGTCGAGGAACTGGAGATCGCCGGCGTGTCGGGCCTCAGCATCGAGGACACCGCTCTGCCCTATGTCTACGGCTCGGGCGGCAAGACCGTGTTGCTGTCGCCGGAAGAGGGGGTGGGCAAGATGAAGGCGGCGCTGGCCGGCCGCGTTGACCGGTCGCTGTCGATCTTCGGGCGCACCAGCGCACTCGCGGTCACCGACCTGGCAGACTGCATCGCCCGGGTGAAGGCCTATGAGGCGGTCGGCGTGGACGCGGTGTTCCTGGTCGGCGCACGCGAGCGCTCCGACCTTGAAGCGGTGGCGTCCGAAGTCTCGGTACCGATCATGCTGGGGGGTGTGCCCGACACGTTGCGCGACCGCGAATGGCTGGCCTCGCTCGGAGTGCGGATCTGTCTGACCGGCCACCAGCCGTTCGCCGCCGCCGTACAGGCCACCTACCAGACCCTGGAGGCGCTGCGCGGGGGAATGTCGCCGAAGAATCTGGAGGGTGTGGCCGACAGTGCGCTGATGCGGCGGGTGACCCGGGCCGAGGAATACGACCGCTGGACGGATGAGTTCCTGGAAGGATGATCCCATGCGCCCGTTCCGCCGCACGATCATCATCGCCGCCATCGTTATTGCGCTGCTCGCCGCAGCCGTCGGCGCGCCGATGTTCCTGAAGGGGCTGCAACTGCCGACAATCAACGACGTGTCGACCGACCTGGTCGACCCGCCGGCGTTCGAGACCCTGACGGTTCCTCCCTACCCCCCCGCCTTCGCCGACCAGCAACGGACCGGATACCCGGATCTGCAGACCTTGATCGTCGACGCGCCGCAACAGGAACTGTTCCGCAGGGCGCTGGAATCCGCGCAATCGATAGGATGCGAGCTTGCCGCCAATGATCCGGCGAACGGCCGGATCGAGGCCGTCGCGACCACGGCCCTGATGCGTTTCAAGGACGATATCGTGATCCGCCTCACGGCGCGTGATGGCGGCGTTGCCATCGACGTGCGCTCCCGCTCCCGGGTCAGGCGTAACGATTTCGGCGCCAATGCCGAGCGTATCCGACAGTTTCTGACATCGATGGAGCAGTAGGACATCATGACGGACCGTCTCGATGCCGAACTCTCAGTGCCCGGCACCCTGCGAGCCGGCATCAATCTCGGCAACATCCTGCTCGTCACAGGCCAAACAGCGGACGGCGATCCGGAGGGTGTGGCGCCCGCCATGGCGGCCGGACTTGCCGCCCATCTCGGCCTGAAAGTCGACCTGGTCCCGTTCGCCTCTCCAAGCGCGGTCGCCGACGCCCAGGCGGAGGATGCCTGGGACATTGCCCTGATCGCCGAAGAGCCGGAACGCGCGAAGACCATCGCGTTCTGCGATGCCTATGTCGAGATCGAGACGACCTATCTGGTCCCGGCAGGTTCGCCGATTACCGCCCTGGACCAGGTCGACCGACCCGGCGTCACGGTCGCCGTGTCGGAACGCTCGGCCTATGACCTCTTCCTGTCCCGATCGCTCCAGCACGCCACGCTGCACCGGGCATTAGGGCTGAAGGCGGCTTTCGACCTGTTCGTTGCCGAGGGCCACGACGCCCTGGCCGGCCTGCGTCCGGCCCTGTTGGAGAACAGCACCACCCTGCCCGGCTCCAAAGTTCTGGCGGGGTGCTTCACCGCCGTGCGCCAGGCGGTCGGCACCAAGCCCCGGAACATCGCTCTGCAGGCGGCGATCACCGACTACCTTCGCCAGGCCAAGGCCGACGGGACCGTCGCCGCCTTGCTCGCGCGCTACGGGGTTGACGACAAGCTGACGGTCGCCGGCTGAGGGTTCGAGGCCTGCGTCAATCGCCGCCCTTGAACGCGAAGTCGAAGGCGTCGCCGTAGCGCACGAAATGGCCGATCGACGGCGAATGGAAATGGGCGGTGCAGATCAGCGTATCGGTTTCGCAATAGCGGTCTATGAAGGCGTGCCGGGTCGCTTTCGCCTGCTCACGGTCATAGTCGGGCTTGGCGACGAGGTCCGGATAGCGGCATTGCAGCGGCGAGTGAATCAGATCGCCGCACATAACGGCGTCCGACCCGCTTGAGGTCAAGTGGACCGCGAAATGATCCGGGGTATGGCCCGGGGTGGGCTCGAGTGTGATGCCGTCCTCGAACGCATGATCGCTTTCGACCTGGACCACTTGGCCGGCCTCGACGACCGGCAGCACGCTGTCGGTCATGTAGGGGATCTCCGCTTCGGCGTGGCGGGCCTCCCAATAGGCCAGTTCGGCTCTGGAGAACACGTAGCGGGCATTCGGGAAGGTCGGCACCCAACGGCCGTCATCCAGGCGGGTGTTCCAGCCGACATGGTCGGGGTGCAGGTGGGTGCACATGACGAAGTCCACATCCTCCACCCCGACCCCGACGGCGGCGAGCCCGTCCATGTACGCGGTGTCGTCCTTCATGTGCCAGTTCGCGCGGGTCGGGCGGTGCTTGTGGTTGCCGACACAACTGTCGACCAGGATCGTGTGGCGCCCGGTGCGTACCAGGTAGGACTGCATCGGAAAGATGAACAAGCCGCTCGCCGGGTCGAGGCTCAAGGGCTCGAGCCAGTGCCGGTTGGCCTCCAGGATCTCGGGTGTGAGGGTCGGCAGGAAGTCGAACGGGTCGAAACCCGGCAGTTCCTGTTCGAGGATCCGATCGACCTGGAAGTCTCCGACGGCAAAGCGGGTGGTCATGGCGCGGCTCCCGATACTGGTCCGGTCCAGAGTTTCCGGGGTCGCTTGCGATATCGCAATACCTTCACCGGCTGCCATTCATAGAGTTCCGCCAACGACGAACTGCGCCGGCGGTGCGCAAGCTTGGCCCGTCGCGCGTGTTGATAAGGAGAGTCCGATGGACGCGCTGACGCGAGCAATCAACGACACGCTCGATGACGACGACCGACGCACGCTTGAGTCGGTCGGCCGGGACCGCAGCCTCATTGAGATGGTTCTGGACCTGTTTCAAGGGCGCCACGCCCTCCTCAACCTGTCGCTGATGGTCGGCCAGATCGTGTTCTTCGTCATCGGCCTGTACGCGGCCTGGCAGGCCTATGCTCTGGCCGATCTCATCGAGGTCGTGCGCTGGGGCTTGGTCGCCGTCTTCTTCTTGACCTGTGCGGTCGTCGCCAAGGCCACCCTGCTGACCTCGATGCAGGTTGACCGGACCATGCGCGAGGTCAAACGCCTGGAACTCCAGGTCGCCCTCCTTGCCAACAAGCACTGAAACCGGCAACGACCGCTGGAACCTGCTGGGCTGGCTCGGCTAGTCTTCCCGTCAACGGCCCTATCAGAGGCCGACGTGGAGGATTGCCATGACCGAAACCCCGACCCTGATCATCCGGGGCGGCACCGTTGTCGACGGTACCGGCGCTGACCCGGTCGACGCCGACATCGCCGTCGCCGGCGACCGGATCCTGACCGTCGGTGAGGTACCCGGTGTTTCGGGTGTGGAGGAGATCGACGCGCGCGGCCGCATCGTCACACCCGGCTTCGTCGACATCCACACCCACTATGACGGCCAGGCGGTCTGGGACCGGCACATGGCGCCGTCCGCCTGGCATGGCGTGACGACGGCGGTGATGGGCAATTGCGGCGTCGGCTTCGCCCCCTGCCGACCCGAGGACCGCGACAAGCTGGTGGAACTGATGGAGGGGGTCGAGGACATCCCAGGTCCGGTCATGCACGAGGGCCTGAACTGGCAGTGGGAGAGTTTCGGTGAATACCTCGACGTCCTCGACAGCGGCGCCCGCGATACCGATCTCTGCACCCTGCTGCCGCATGCCGCGCTCCGGGTCTACGTCATGGGCGACCGGGCGATCCGTCATGAGGCCGCGACACCGGACAACATCACCCGCATGCGCGCCTTGACGGCCGAGGCGGTGCGGGCCGGTGCCTTCGGGTTCTCGACCTCGCGGACCATCAGTCACAAGAGCCTGTCCGGCGAGTACACCCCGACCCTGCGCGCCCATGAGGACGAGCTGACCGGGATCGCGCTTGGCATGGCCGATACCGGATCCGGCTTCCTGGAGATCGTCTCGGACTGGAACGAGCCGGATCCGGAAACCGAGTTCGCCACCCTGCGCCGGGTGGTCGAAGCGAGCGGGCGGACCGCGGTGTTCTCGCTGACCCAACGCCACGACCGGCCGCATTTCTGGCGCGATCTGCTGCGCCTGGCGGGCGACGCGGCGCAGGACGGGGTGTCGATCCGCCCGGTTGTGGCCCCCCGGCCGATCGGCATCCTGCTCGGTCTGGAAGGCAGCCAGAACCCGTTCTCCGGAACGCCGACCTACCGCAGGATTGCCGATCTTCCCCTCGACCAGCGGGTTGCGGCGATGTCGGACCCGGCGACCCGGTCCGCGATCCTGTCGGAGGACCCGGTCAAGGAGAGCACCTTCCCGCTGATCCACCGGATCAGCTTCAGCAAAATGTTCCGGCTGGGAACACCGGGCAACTATGAACCGGCGGAAGACGACTCGATTGCGGCGATCGCCGCCCGCGAGGGCCGGACGCCGGCAGAGGTCGCCTACGACATCCTGCTCGAGCGCGACGGCCACGCCTTCATCTACACGCCCCTGGTCAACTATGCCGCCTACGACATGAGTGCACCGGAGGCGATGCTGGCCGACCGCAACGCGATCATGGGCCTCGGCGACGGCGGTGCCCATGTCGGCTTCATTCTCGACGCCGGCTTCCCAACCTGGCTGATGAGCTACTGGGGGCGTGAACGCGGCCGGTTCGCGATGCCCGACATCATCCGCCGGCTCACTTCCGACACCGCCCGGGCCGCCGGCCTGTCTGACCGGGGCGTTCTGGCACCGGGCATGAAGGCGGACATCAACGTGATCGACTGGGATGCGGTCGGGTTCTCCGACCCTTACGTCACTTTCGACCTGCCGGCGGGCGGCAAACGCCTGCTGCAGAAGGCGACCGGCTACAGCGCGACGCTGGTGTCGGGCACCGTGACCTATCGCGACGGTGAAGCCACCGGCGCCTTGCCGGGCAGGATCGTGCGGGGTCAGCGTTAGGGTGAGTCCATTCTATGCGGCCGTTTGATTCACCGGTTCCGCCTGCCAATAGCGGCGTGTGAGGACCAGGGCGATGAGGCCCTGACCACCGAGCAGAATGACCGCCAACTGGGCTCCCAGAAGATCGGCGAGCAAGCCGAGGTACAGGAACCCGACCGGGCCCGTTCCGATACAGACCGAGAGCAAGCCCATGAGCCGGGCCCGCATGGCCTCCGGCGCCAGCTGATAGATCAGGGTTGCCTGCATGGCGCTGAAGCCCGCACCACCGATGCCGAGCAGCACCAGGACCGCACCGGCCGCCAGCACCGCCGCCGGCCCCGCCAGCGGCGACAGGGCAAACAGCACCAGCATGACCAGATAGGTCGCCATGCCGCCGACGTAGATCCGGCCATACCACGCGGCCTGCGCCAGTGTGGCGATCAGCACCGCACCGATAAAAGCGCCGACCCCGTCCAGGCTGGTCAACAGGCCGACCCCTTCGGCCCCCAGCGCCAAGTAGTCGGCCCCGATGACGGGAACCATGCTGGTGAAGGGCCAACCGAACAGATTGAAGATCACGGTGACGACCAGCACACCGATCAGCTTGCGGTCGCCCCGCACGAAGACGATCCCGTCACGCAGACCGGCGAGCAGCGGCTCGGCGTGCCGGGCCGGCGCGCGGTGCGACTCAACGCGGAGCGCTGCCAGAAGGGCCAAGCCATAGGCGATCGACGACGCCCAGAAGACCCCTTGGATGCCGAACTCGGCCAGCAGATAGCCGCCAAGCGCCGGGCCGACCATACGACTGGCATGGTTGGCCATGACGTCCAGGGACATGGCCGTCCCCATCTGATCGGTTCCGACCGCCTCGCCGATCATCATCCGTCGGACCGGGTTGTCGGTCGCCCAGACGCAGCCGTTCAAAAAGCTGGCGAGGGCCAGATGCCAGACCGCGAGCCCGCCACTCTGCGCCAGGATCGCGACGGTGGCGGTGACGACTCCCAGAACGACGGTTGTCCAAATCAGGGTCTTGCGACGGTTCTGCCGGTCGGCCAAGGCCCCGAAGAACGCCCCGAACAAACCCATGGGCAGGATCCGGAGCATCACCATGGTGGCGACCGTCAACGGCGACTGCGTCACCTCGTAGGTGAAGACACCGATCGCCAGGATTTCGAGCCAACGGATCGTCGACGACACCAGGCCGACGGTCCAGAGCCGGCGGAAATCCGGGACCGCGAGAAGAGCGAACCGGCCCATGCGGGACCCTCACCCGGTCTGGGAGACCGGCTGCAGATCCTCGTCCAGCGGGAAGATCGGGCGGCGCACGTTGCGGAAATCGAGCATTGAGTAGTCGGAGGTGCACACGCCGACACCGGCGCACTCCACAGTCTCGGCCGCGATGTCCCGAAACCCGGCGCGCCAGTGGATCCGGCTCTTCAGCATCAGGTAGCGCTTGGCGGTCGGATCGATGCCCAGGCTCTGGAAACAGGCCACGTCGTTCGGCTCCTGCTGGGTCGACACAATCACGATCTCGACCCTGCCGGTGTCGAGAACGGCGGTCGGCCCCATCGCGTTCATGACCCCGCGACCCATCGGCCCGACATTGCGAAACCGCCCGTCCGAGATCAGCTTGACCCGGCCGCTGACCGTCAGCGGCTCGCCGGTTCGACCGATCGACGGCATGTCCGTCTTGCCGCCGAGGGCGAGGGTTACCTCGTTGCCGATCCCGGCCGCGATCATGGACTGAACCGCCTCAGGATCGCAGATCGCGAACATCGCCACATCCTCGAGCCCGGCGTCGAGCACGCCCTTCAACACCGTCATCGTGTCCATCGAGCCGCCGGAGGCCGCGTTGTCGTAGTGGTCGAGCAGAACGATCGGGCCGTCGGCCTGCAGGGTGCGGGCGCGCTCCAGCGACTGCTCCAGCGGCTCGATCTCGTAGACGAAGGCTCGACGCTCGCGCCAGGCGAGATCCAAGAGCGCGTCGACCATCTCCTGCGCCGCCTCGGGGTCGTTGTCGGTCACGACCACCGCGCTGGAACCGGCCAGCCGGATGTCGGCATGCGGGAAGCCGGTGAAGAAACTTGCGCACAGCGCGCCTTCGTTCTCCATCCGCGCGGCCAGCACCTGGATCTCGCTGTTGGGAAAGTCGTGGGTGCCCTGGCGCATTACGTGCGGCAGCATCGGGCGGTTGCCCCAGGCCATGGTGGGACGCGCCGCGCCCTTGAGCATCGCCAACAGCGGCAGGGCGACGCGGCGGCCGGTCTCGTAGACGTCGACATGGGGGTAGGTCTGGTAGCCGGCGACCACGTCGGCATTCTCGATGATCGCCGGGTACATGTTGGTGTGCATGTCGAGGGCGACGCCGATCGGCGTGTCGGGCACCAGCGCACGGACCCGTTCCAGCAGCGCCCCCTCACCGTCTTCCAGGCTCTCGGTCACCATGGCCCCATGAAGGTGCAGAAGAATGGCGTCCGGCGCCTCGGCCTCGATCGCCGCGCAGATGCGGTCGGTCATATATGCATAGGCGGCGTCCTCCACCGGACCGCTCGGCCAGGCCATGGCGGCCAGCGGCAGGACGAAATCGGCGCCTTCAGCCTCGGCGATCTCGATGAAGGCCCCGAGCGCCGAACCGGTCCCCTTGAACGCCGCGACCGCATCATCTCCCTCACGGGGCACGCCGGCCGGATTGCCCCGGGCGAAGCGGGCAAGCGGGGTCGGCACCGTCGAGAAGGTGTTGGTCTCGTGCTGCATCATCGCCAGCAGAAGCTTCATCGCGGCGCCCTCCCCATGTCGGCTTTCTGGGGAGCCTAGATCGGATCAGGTTTTGACGGAAACACCCTGGTTTTCCGCGAAACGTGTGAATCCGATCTAAATCATAGAGTTAGAGCAGATTCACCGGTCAGATGGATCACCTTAGGCAATTCCATCTGACACGGATCTGCTCTAGCCCAGTGCGGGGGCCAGCGGGAGAGCGGCTCTATCCTGTGCGTCGCCTGGCGGCCGTGTGCAGCAGCATGCCGACCAGCATCGCGGCGACGAAGATCGAGACCTCGAGTCCCCCCAGGGTCAGTGCCGCCAGGGCGGGGCCGGGACAGAACCCGATCAGCCCCCACCCGATCCCGAAACAGACCGCCCCCGTCACCAACCGGTGGTCGACACCGGCCTCCGGCATCGGCGGAAACCGCTCGGCGTAGAACGGACGCTCCCGCCCGGCGGCGATCCGCCAGGCGACAATCATCACGGCGAGGGCTCCGGCCATGACAAAGCCGAGGGTCGGATCCCAGGCCCCGCCGGTGACATCGAGGAACGCCCGGACCCGGGCCGGATCGACCATGTCCGAGACGATGAGCCCGAGCCCGAACAGGCCGCCGACGCAAAGTGAAATCAGCGCGCGCATCTCAACCGATCCCCACCAACCGCATGACGAACACGGTCACGACGGCGGCCACCATGAACAGGCCCGTGGCGACGACCGACCGTTTCGAGAACCGCGAGAGACCGCATACCCCGTGCCCGCTGGTGCAGCCATTGCCGAGCCGGGTCCCGAACCCGACCAGCACGCCACCGTCGACCACCAGCGGGATGTTGCTGCTGATGCCGATCGACGGCAGGCCCATCGGGGCGGCATAGGCGGCCGGAACGGCCACCAGGCCGACGAGAAAAGCCAGATTCTCGGCGAACCGGTGGCGCGATCCGAAGAAGGCGTCGCCGAGAATGCCGCTGATGCCGGTGATACGGCCATCCAGGAGCAGATAGAGCGCGGCAGCGGTCCCGATCAGCAGACCGCCGACCAGACCGTTGAGGACGTCGTCGATGACAAACACCATGGCAGGCTTACACCCCTGTCGCTTCAACCCGCGCGGCAGATCTCCGCGCACCGGTCGATTATCCAGGATGCGATGGCGTCTGAATTGACATCCATCATCGCCATGTGCGTCGCACCGGGAAATCCGATCGCCGGCAGGTCGACCCGCTCCGCCGGCACCCCGGACTGCCGGGCACCCTCGATGAACGCGTCGGTCGCCGCGCTGATCCGTTGCCACAACGCAAAGCGATCGAGGAAATCACCCATCAGGATCAGCCAGCGCTGATCGACATTCGCCTGTGACAGGGCGACAGGGAAACCCGAGGGCTCGACGGCGATACAGGCGACCACCAGATCCGGGCGGGCCGCGGCCACCGCCTGGGCGATCTGCCCGCCCTGGCTGTGACACAGCACGATGCAGCGCCCGACCCGTTCGAGCGCCCGCTCGAAGGCAAGGGTCTGGACCGGTGCCGTGGTCAGCCACCGGGGCACGAACTGCCGTAACAGGGCCTCAAACGCCTCCAGCGGGAAGTTCTGCCCGGGCAACGCACGGCGCGCCGCGAAATCCTCCTCCAGGCCGAACCGGAACAGCCACCACGCCTCGCGGTCGGTGCGCTGGACCGGCTCGCCCTCCCACTCCCCCGCCAGGGCGCAGAAACCGGATCGGCCGCGCTCGACATTGTCGACCACGTAGGTCGAGAGGCCGGCATCGAGGAACCGGTGCAGCCAGCCGGGCCGGCCGTCCGGTGTTGTCTCCCACATCGCGCCGGTCAGACCCCCGCCGTGCAGCAGAACGATCGGCAGGTCAGAGGTCCGCACCGCGGGAACGAAATACTGAACGTACATGGACTCGACCGCGTAACGGCCGTTCGGGTCATGATCGATCGCCGCCGTCGGAGTGAACTGGAGGTGGCGGACCGGCTCGCCGGTCCGTTCGACGACCCGGCCGGGGATGAAGAAACTGCCGAAATCCGCAAGTGCGACGCCCACCGTCACCTCCCTGCTGGTTGCTGCCTGCGCGCGGACAACACTCTACGCCGATCGTCTGGCACATTGTCGCCGAGGGACCAGGCTTGGTAGCCTCGGACGCGACAGGGGAGAGTCCCGATGCCCGACGACCCGCAACGCCCCGCCGGTGCCATTCCGGCGATCGACCTGGCCCCCTTCCTGAACGGCAGCGATGCCGACAAGCGGGCGGTCGCCCGCACGGTCGCCGACGCCTGCGAGGAGATCGGCTTCCTGGTGATCTCCGGCCACGGATTGCCCTCCGCGGTGCTCGACACAGCGATTGAACGCGGGTTCGCCTTTTTCGATCTGACCCAGGAGGCCAAGACCCGTTGGCACCCGACTGGAGCCGCCAAGCAGCGCGGCTACCATCAGGTGGCGACCCGCAGCCTCGCCTCGACCCTCGGCCAGAAGACGCCGCCGGATCTCAGGGAGTCGCTGTTTCTCGGGCCCGTCGACGATCACCGGGCGCACTACGCCGCCCTTCCGGAAGCGGCGACCGCCTACGCGCCCAACCTGATCCCGGATGAGCCGCCCGGCTTCGATGCCGCGCTGGTCGATCTGTACCGCGCGTTCGAACAGCTGGCGGGCGATCTGCTCCGGGTCTTCGCGGTCGCCCTCGACCTGCCCGAGCACCATTTCGCGCCGCTGATGGACCGGCATTTCTCGATCTTCGGCATGCACCACTATCCGGTCCTGGACAGCCCCGCCGAACCGGGACAGCTGCGCGCCGGCGCCCACACCGATTTCGGGGCGATGACGATCCTGGCGATGACCGAAGGCCGCGGCGGGCTCGAGGCCCGCCGCCCGGACGGCAGTTGGGCCTCGGTGCTGCCGAACCGGAGCGACCTGGTGGTCAATCTCGGCGATATGATGCAGCGCTGGACCAACGACCGCTGGGTCTCGACCCTGCACCGGGTGGTGGTGCCGGAGACCGGCGACCAGCGGAGCCGGCGCATGTCCATCGGCTTCTTCGTGCACCCGAATTTCGACGCCGAGATCCGCTGCATCCCGAGCTGTCTCGCCGCCGGCAGCGCCCCCCGGCATCCGCCGATCACCGCCGGCGAGCACATCGCCCAGAAGATCGCCGCCAGCCACAAGGCGGCGTAGGCGCCCTTCAAAACACTGCTTCCCGGGCTCGCCCCGGATTAAATCCGGGGCAGGGCTGCTCAGGACGAGGCACTCATAACTTCCTTCCCGGACCTGATCCGGGACCCAGAGCGCCGTTTGCAGGAGCGCATGAGCTTAAGCACCGAATTCTCCAGGAACCCCAATACCGGGTCCCGGCTCAACCCCGGAGTAAATCCGGGGCGGGAAGTAGAGAACGGGATTGGGGAATGAGCCAGCGATTGCCGGGTCGGAGAAAGCCAATTAGCCTTTGCGTATTGAACGAGCGCGCAAGCAGGAGAAACCGGGTGACCCAGGTCATCATCGTCGTAGGCAGGAGGTGCATGGGCCAGTAGCGGAAGCCATATCCCTGCCCCATGCGCCCCCGACGGAGTTCGGGGGTTTTTCCGTTTCTGGCCCCGGGAATCGCCGAAATGCTCCCGCCACGCACAGCGCCCCACCTTCTGACTCTCATCCTGCTGACGGCGACCGCCACGCTGTCGCTCAACATGTTCCTGCCGTCCTTGCCGGGCATCGCGCGCGAGTTGCGCGCCGACTACGCGCTGGTCAGCCTGGCGGTGGCCGGCTATCTCGCCATCACCGCCGTCCTGCTGCTGATCGCCGGGCCGCTTTCCGACCGCGTCGGCCGGCGGCCGGTTCTGCTGGGCGCGGTGGCCCTGTTCGCCGCGGCCTCGCTCGGCTGTGCACGCGCCGAGGACGTCTGGACTTTTCTCGCCTTCCGGATGCTCCAGGGCGGCATCGCCTGCGGCTACACCCTGTCCAGGGCGATCGTCCGCGATATCCATGACCAACGGTCGGCCGCCTCTCTCATCGGCTATATCGGCATGGCGATGGCGGTGGCACCGATGCTGGGACCGATGGTCGGAGGTGTTCTCGATACGGTCTTCGGGTGGCGGGCGATCTTCTGGTTCTACACCGTGTCGGGGCTGGGACTTCTGGCCCTGTGCTGGATCGATCTCGGCGAGACCCGGCCGCAACGCTCAGGTGCAGGCGGCAATGCGGCAGCAGGAATGCCGGCCCTGCTGCGCGAACCGAAGTTCTGGGCCTACGCGCTCTGCACCGTGTTCTCCCGGGGCGCGTTCTACGTCTTCGTCGCCGGCACACCGCTGGTCGCCATGGCCACCTTCGGCGCCCCGACCGCCGAGATCGGCGTCTATGTCGGCAGCATCACCGCCGGTTTCATGGTCGGCGCGTTCCTTTCGGCTCGGCTCGCCAAGAGCCAGACGCCGGTCGCCCTGATGGTGGCGGGGCGGATCATCGCCTGTATCGGGCTCCTGCTGGGCCTCGGCCTTGTCGCCGCGGGCTGGACCTCGCCGATCCTGTACTTCGGCTGCACCGTGTTCGCGGGCCTTGGCAACGGCATCACCACGCCGAGCAGCAGCGCCGCATCGCTGTCGGTAAGGCCCGATCTGGCCGGCAGTGCCGCCGGTCTCGAAACCGCCCTCACGGTCACCGGCGGGGCGCTGCTGACCAGTCTGACCGGCCTTGCCCTCGCCTATGGGGCCCCGGCGACAGCGCTGCTGCTGCTGATGCTTGCCACCTCCGGCGCCGGCCTGCTCGCGGTGCTCTGGGCGATGCGGCTGGAACGCTGAAGCAAACGCCCTTCGACACACCCTGAATTCCATTCAGGGCTGCTCAGGGCGAGGTCGATGAGAATGACCTCGTCCTGAGCAGGGCCCCGGACGCGATCCGGGGTCCGTGTCGAAGGACGCTTCGCCGGCCCCTAGATCCCCAACTCGGCAACCACCTCGTCGGTCGAGCGAACCCGTCCGAACAGGCGGCGGAAATTCTCCAGTGTCGAGGCGTGGAGGTCCTTGCGGGTCGTGGCGCAGGCGTCCTCGACCAGGGTGACGTGATAGCCGCGGTCGGCGGCCTCCCGGGCGGTCGTCTCGACGCACATGTTGGTCGACACCCCGGTCATGAACAGCGTGTCCCAGCGCATCGAGCGCAGCAGGTGATCGATCCCGGTGGAGGCGAAGGCGCCGATGCTGGTCTTACGCACGATCAGGTCACCCGGCTCCGGGGTCAGCCCGTCGACCACCGCGTGCTCCGGACTGCCGACCCAGTTCTCGGTCTCCAGGAACAGTTTGCGCATGTGCGGCGGCGCGTCGGCGGCATCGCGGCGGGCAGCCCCCAGGGTGACGTAGACGATGCCGCCCCCACGCGCGCGCATGCCGTCGATCAGCCGCCGGGTGTTCGGGACCACCAGGGTTTCGATCCGGTCGAAGCGGTAGTCGGTCGCCGTCGAGCCCTCCGCCTGCATGCGCCGGCCAAGCGCCCCGTGCCGTGATCCACTGGCGTTCTGCATGTCGATGATGACCAGGGCGGAGGTCTCGAACGCCACCGGCCGCTCGGTCATGAAGGCGCGGATGTAGTCGGTGTTGTCGATGCCGGGCGTGGTCATGGCGTGGGGTCTCCGATCTCGTCCAGGGCGGCCCGCGCGTGCCGGGCGACCGCTCCCGCGGTGGTCCGCCAAACCGCCGGGCGTTCGGCGGTCAGGTGGGTGAGCGCATCGGCCAGATAGCGGATGCGGTGGGCCTGGCCGATCACCCAGGGATGCAGGGACAGGGTGAAATAGCGACCGGACTCGGCCCCCTCGCCGTACAGCCGGTCGAAGGCCTGGGTCACCAGGTCCGGCCAGCGCTCGCGCGAAATCTTGCGCAGCCACATCGCTTCGACATCGTCCCATTCCGGCTGCCGGGGAACCGAGACCAGCGGCGGGTCGGTGTTCATCAGATAGGGCTGATCGTCATTCGGCCAGTCCATCACGTAGGTGAAGCCCAGGTCGGCGAGCAGCCCCGGCGTGATCGGGCTTTCGCCGTAACCCGGCCCGGCCCAGCCGGTCGGCCGGGCGCCCGTCGCGCGCACGATGGCGGCGATGCTCTGATCGATCATCTCGGCCTGGGCGTCGCGGTCGAGCCGGGCCGTGATCATCCGGTCGGCGTGGGTGCCGGCGGCGACGAACTCAGCCCCGCCTGCGACCAGGCGCTCGACGATCGCCGGATAGCGGTCGATGGCGGCGGCGTTGGCGGGCACCGTAAGGGTCAGTCCGTGCTGCTCGATCAGGTCGAGGACCCGGAAGATGCCGACCCGGTTGCCGTACTCCCGCTGGGTGAAACCGGTGAAGTCGGGAAAGAACGTCGGGAACGCCCCCTGAAAGCGCGGGTCACGCCAATGGTCGTCGGCCGGCTCGAGCTGCCAGAATTCAAGATGCAGCACCACCGTCATGGCCAGCCGCGCGCCGTCTGGCCAGTGCAGGGTCGGGCGCGCCGGCATCGCGGAGTACCGGTAGAGCGAATGGTCCATTCCGGGGCGGGGGTCGGTCATGCCCCGTTCTCCCAGCCGAGATGGGCCTTCACCGCATCCAGGTGGTGCTCGATATACCAGTCGGCGATCTCCTCACCGGTCGCCAGCCAGACATCGGGGTGGCCGCAGATATAGGCCAGCGTGCGCTCCAGATGACCGATCCGATGCGGTTGGCCGAGGATGTAGGGATGCAGGGCGAGGCACAGCACCCGGGGCTGGTGCTCGCCCTCGCGGTACAGGGTGTCGAAGGCGTCGCAGACCATGCTCGCGAAGTCCTCCGCCTCGAACTGGCTGCGGTAGAGGATCGCGTCGTTCAGGTCCATGCTGTACGGGACGGTGACCAGCGGCCGGCCCGAGCGGGTGCGCATCGGGAACGGCTGATCGTCGTGATACCAGTCGCAGTAGTAGGTGATGCCGGCCTCGGCCACCAGGTCCGGGGTGTTCAGGGTCCAGGACCCGCCGGCGAGAACCAGCCTTTGAGCGGCCGGCCGGTGAGCTCACCATGCAGGTCGACACACTCGGCGATCGCCGCCCGCTCCTCGGCCTCCGAGTACTGCCAGTGGTAACGGGTGTTGTACATGCCGTGGCACATGATTGCCCAGTTGCGGGCCTCGCAGGCCTCAAAGATCTCCGGGTAATGGACGAAGTTCGACATGCTGAGCGACAGGGTCCCCCGCACCCCGTGGGCATCCATCGCCTCCATCATCCGCCACAGCCCGACCCGGTTGCCGTAGTCGCGGATGCCATAGCCGTGCACGTCCGGGTGCGGCATCCGGGGCCAGGGGTCGCGGACCCGCGATGGCCGCGGCAGGAACTCGTAGTGTTCCACGTTCGGGACCACCCAGACCGCGATCCGGGCATTCCCGGGCCAGGTCAGGCGCGGCCGGTCGATGATCGCCGAATACGGAGCCCGGTCGGCGTTGGCGAAGGGCCCGGGAGGAGCAGCGCTGGGGTCGGTCGGCATCGAACGGCGCCGATCAGTCGACCGCGTAGCGCTTCTCGAGCGCGTCGTAGGTCTCCTTGTGCACCAGGCGCTGACGCTCCTCGAAATCGGCCAACCGATCGCCGACCGCGGTGAGATCGCCATCCCGGCGCAGGGCACCCAGCACTTCGGACATCGCCCGCATGGCCGCCTGCAGCGGCGTGTTGGCGTACAGCACCAGCGAGAACCCGAGCTCGGCGAGTTCGGCCTGGGGCAGCAGCGGCGTGCGGCCGCCGAAAACCAGGTTGGCAACCTGGGGCACCGTCAGCGCCTCGGTGATCGTCCGCATCTCTTCAACCGACACCGGGGCCTCGACGAAGGTGACGTCGGCGCCGGCTTCGACGTAGCGCGACGCGCGCTCGATCGCCGCGTCCAGCCCCTCGACCGCCCTGGCATCGGTGCGGGCAATGATCAGGAAGTTCGAATCTTCCCGCGCCTCGGCAGCGGCCCGAACCTTGGTCGCCATCTCGGCCACCGGGATCACCCCCTTGCCGTCGAAGTGCCCGCAGCGTTTCGGAAAGACCTGATCCTCGATCTGCACGGCACAGGCACCCGCGCGCTCCAGGACCCGGACCGTGCGGTGAGTATTGATGGCATTGCCGAACCCGGTATCGATGTCGACGACCAGCGGCAGCTTGCAGATCTCGGCAATCGCCTCGGTGGTGGTCGCGATCTCGCTCATCGTGACCAGACCGATATCCGGAACCCCCAACAGCGTGTTGGCGATCCCCGCACCGGTGACATAGACCGCATCGAAACCGGCATCCTGAATGACCCGCGCGGTCAGCGCGTTGGCGGCACCCGGCACCAGCAGCGCCCGTCGGGTCTCGAGATCGGCGCGGAACTGCCGCCGCCGCTCTGCCACTATCGTCATCGCCCTCTCCCAGTGCCCGCAGGATGCAATCACGCGCAACCGCCGCGGATTACACCGGGCGGGCGTCGCATCGTCAACTGTTGACAGTTGATTTCGGCCTTGGGGATGATCCGGGATCGCCACCGGATCGGACTGATCGCCGTGACCCAAGCACGCTACCGCATGCTCTCGTCCAGCGGAATCCTCGGATACGGATTCCCGGAGAGCTCTCTTGACCGTGGCGTGGCGCGCGGCGTCGACATGATCGGCGTCGACGGCGGCAGCACCGATCCCGGACCGCACTACCTCGGATCGGGCGCCACCCTGAATTCCCGCCGGGCCATGAAGCGCGATCTCCGTCTGATGCTGCGCGCCGCCCGCGCCGAGGGCATTCCCGTCGTGATCGGTACGGCCGGCGGCGCCGGCGGAACACCGCATCTCGAGATCACCGCGGATATCGTGCGCGAAATCGCCCGCGAGGACGGTCTGCGTTTCCGGCTGGCAACGATCGAGGCGGAGCAGGACAAGGACGCGCTGAAACGTGCCCACCGCGAGAACCGGATGGCTCGGCTGACGGGCGGACCGGCCTGCGACGTTGATGCGATCGACCGCGCCGACCGGATCGTGGCGATGATGGGGCCGGAGCCGTTCGCTGCCGCCCTCGACAATGGTGCCGACGTGGTGCTGGCCGGCCGGGCCAGCGACCCGGCCCCCTGGGCGGCGATGGCGATGCGGGCGGGACTGCCCCCGGCGCCGGCCTGGTACGCCGGCAAGATGCTCGAGTGCGGCGCCACGCCATCGATCCCGAAAGGCCATGACTGCCTGTACGTCACCGTCGACGCCGATGGTGTCGAACTCGAACCGACCGCGCCGGAGCGGGCCTGCACCCCCTCCTCGGTCGCCAACCACGCCCTGCACGAGAATCCGAGCCCCTGCATCCATGTCGAACCTGGTGGCGTGCTCGACACCACCGACTGCCGGTTCGACGCCGCCTCCGAGCGCGCGGTCCGGGTATCGGGCATGACCTGGTCGCCCCAGCCCTACACCGTCAAACTCGAAGGCGTGGAATGCGTCGGCTACCGCACGATCAGCATCTGCGGCACCCGCGACCCGCTGCTGATCGACACCCTGGACGATTTCCTCGAGAGCATTCACGCGGCGACCGCGACCAAGGTCGGTAATTTCGGGGTCGGGCGCGACGACTACACCCTGCTGATCCGGCGCTACGGTCTCGACGGTGTGATGGGCGCGGCCGAGCCGCTGCGCAACGACCGGCCGCACGAGATCGGCTTCGTGATCGAGGCGGTGGCGCAGGATCAGGACACCGCCGACGCGGTGCTGTCGCTGGCCCGGGTCAGCATGCTGCACACGGATTTTCCGGGCCGGCTCTGTCGCGAAGGCAATATGGCGTTCCCGTACTCACCCTCCGACATTCAGGCCGGACCGGTCTACCGGTTCTCGGTGTTCCAGACCATGGCGGTCGACGATCCGCTGGCGCCGTTCCCAATCACCTACGAGGACCTGTAGTGGCCCGGATCCGCGACATCGCCAAGGTCTGCAAGTCGAAGAATGCCGGCCCGTTCCAGCTGACGATCGATGTGGTCTTCGAGACCCGCGAAACCTACGACGCGGTGGCGGCGACCGGGGTTCTGAGCCCGGCCCTGATCGCGCGGCTGTACGGGGTCGCCGAGGACGAGGTGCTGTTCACCCCCTACCCGGCGGGCCTGGCGTTCAAGGCCACGATCCCGCGCGCGATCGCGGCCGGCGATCTCGGCGACACCGATGTCTATGGCTGCCAGCAGCACGCCCCGATGCTGGATGTCGACATCCCGATCAATGCCGGACAGCAAGACGCCTAGCGGTCTGGTCGAAACGTTTGGCGCCCGAACGTTTCGTCAATCAGCCCCCATATTCAACATCGGGGTGGGGCGATCCGGCCCGGGCGATCTCGTCAGTCCGCGGACAGAGCCTCGGCCTGGGCATCACCCTGAGACTGGGCAATGACATGACTGACGCTGGCCCGGCTGTTGCGGATATGGGTCCGCATCGCGGCTTCGGCGGCGTCCGGATCCCGTGCCTCGAGGGCCGCCAGCACGGTCCGGTGCTCCTCCAGCGCCAGGGCCGGACGCCCGGGTGCCGTGCTCAGGCGGTGGCGGAACAACCGAAGCAGCGAGTACAGGTCCTCGTCCAGCATCTTGATCAGCCGGTCGTTGCCGCTGGCGCGCACAATGCAGAAGTGGAAGTCCAGATCGCCTCCGCCCTGGAAGTAGCCCTTCCCGGTCACGACCTGGGCGTCGCGGGCATGCTCGTCCAACATGCGGTTGAGCCGCTTCACTTCACTCGACTTGATCCGGGTGGCCGCCAATCGGCAGGCCATGCCCTCCAGGCTTTCGCGGATCACCAGCAGGTCGATGATCTGGGCCGGGTCCAGGGAAACCACACGGGCTCCGAGATTGGCCACCCGCTCGACCAGATTGCGGCCTTCGAGACGGCCGATGGCTTCGCGCAACGGGCCGCGGCTGATGCCGAACCGCCGAGCCAGCGTCACCTCGGACAGCCGCTCCCCCGGCTTAAGCTCGCCGGTCATGATCGCCTGTTCCAGCCGCTCGAATGCGAGCATGGACAGATTGGCGGATACCAGAGGTTGAGTGGTCTCGGCCATAGGGTCGGCTCCGGGATCTCTCGGCGGCGTACCAAATGCGCGGTCCGCCGCCTGCATGCATATCTTAGGTCGGACCGCGGTGAAAAGCCCGCGTACCATCGACCGGCGTATATCAGCAAGCACGGGGCAGTGGAGACGGAACCATGGGCGCGATCGATCTGAGACTGACCGGAGGCACGGTTCTGCTGCCGGGACTCGGCCTGCGTGAGGCCGACGTGCTGGTCGCCGACGGCCGGATCGCCGGCATTGCGGAGCCCGGCAGTGGGCCGACGGCCGAGGCCAGTCTGTCGGCGTCGGGGCTGACAGTGCTGCCCGGTGCCTGCGACGTGCACCTGCACCTCGGCCATGGCACCGACATCTCCAAACCCCGTGTACCGGGCGATGCCGCCAGCGAGACCGCGGCGGCGGCGATCGGCGGGGTCACCACCTTCATCCCCTATGTGATGAGCCCGGCCCCCTATGCCGCCCAGTTCGATGAGCTCAAATCGGTCAGTGAGGCCGGCGCGCGGATCGACTTCGGCTTCCACTTCGTGATCGCCACCGACGACCAACTGGCGGAGCTGCCGCAATACATCGGCGAGTTCGGCATTCCGACGGCCAAGCTGTTCATGAACATCCGCGGCGATGAGGGCAAGCGGCTGGGACTCCCGCCGGTCGATGACGGTTTTCTGCTGCGGCTGGTCGAGGCCCTGGCCGCTCATGACGGCATGCTGTGCCCGCACCCGGAGACCATTGAGGCCGCCTGGGTGCTGCGCGACCGGGTCATGGCCTCGGACCCCGATGGGGCCGGCGGACTGGCCACCTGGAACGCCACCCGTCCGCCGTTCGTGGAGGCCGACGCGGTGCGCCGGGCCGCCTACTTCGCCCGGGTCGCGGGCGCGCGGATCTACATCGTCCACACCTCCTCCGGAGAAGCGCTGGATGCCGGAATCGAACAGCGCCGGGCCGGCAGCAGGCTGACCATCGAGACCTGTCCCCATTACCTGACCCACGACACCACCAGTGATCTCGGCACGGTCGGCAAGGTCAATCCGCCGCTGCGCGACCCGGCCGACCGCGAGGCCCTGTGGGAGGGCATCCGGCGCGGCGAGATCGACACCATCGGCACCGACCATATCCACCGGCCGATCTCCTCCAAAGACGGGACGATCTGGACCGCCCAGCCCGGATTTCCCGGCCTCGATGCCTTCCTCCCCGCGCTGTTCACCGAAGGCCATTTCAAACGGAGCATCCCGCTGGAACGACTGGCCGAAATGGTCAGCACCCGGCCGGCCGACGCCATGGGCCTCAGCCCGCGCAAGGGCCGTGTCGCGCCGGGCGCGGATGCCGACCTCGTCCTGCTCGACATGAATGCGCCCTGGACGGTGGGCAAGGACTCACTCGCGACCGACGCCGGCTACTCGATTTACGAGGGCGAACAGATGGCCTGCCGGCTGGTGCACACCCTGGTGCGCGGCCGCTTCGTGGTCCGCGACGGCGCGTTGGACGACACCGCCGTCGGGACCGGCCGGTTCGTGAAGCGGAAGTTGGTCTAGCGAGGCAATAGGGCGTAATTCAAACTCATTTCCCGGGCTCGCCCCGGGCCCCAGGGGTCCGAGAGCTGGAACGTTTTCCAGATAGCTTGAGCGCCTCAGCGCGCCGTTCGTCTGGTCCCGCCCCGGATTTAATCCGGGGCAAGTCCGGGAAGTGAGATTGGAACTACACTCACTTTACACACCGGGCGGCGTAGAGTCGGCAGCCGAAGGCCGCCTCACCCTCGGCGATTTCCGCATCGTGGGTCGCCTCCCGGCCGATACCGATCTCGCGCTCGAGCGTGAACCGCTCGGCCAGCCAGGCGCGTACGGTGCGCGCCGCGATCGGCGTGAACGGGCCCTGGTTCGGGATCTGGGCCCGGGATTCGACGTCCCGCCAGAGCGCGCCGTACTCGGAGTCGAGATTGCGCACGCTGACGACGACACTGCCCCCCGGTTTCAGGACCCTGACCACCTCGTCGAGCAGGGCTTCCGGTTCCGGCATATGTTCCAGCACCTGCGGCAGAACCACGGCGTCGAGCGAAGCCTCCGCATATGGCAATCGCGGGCCCGCGACCAGGTCGCCATGGACCCGATCGGTCGCCAGACCTTCCTGGCGCAGGCGCTCGAGGATGAAGCTCAAATTGTGCGGTGACAGCTCGGCCAGATGCAGCTCGGCCTCGGCCGGCAGACGGCGGCGCAGCTCGGCACTGACCGTGCCGCCCCAGGGCATGACCTCGGCGACCCGAGCGTCCCTTGGCAGAGCCGGCAGCAGCCCCAGTTCGGCGGCCGTGGCCTCGCCCTGGCGCCGGGACACATAGACACCGGCGAGCGGTGACTTGGCCCACACCGAGTAGCCGCGGAAGTCGCCCAACGCCGCCCAGGTCCAGCGGCGCGGGTTCCATTCGGCGAACGGATTGTCGTCGTTGCGGATGTCGAAGAACGGATAGGCGTCGGCCGGCTTCACCGGATAGACCGTGCGCGACGGCCGGTCGAACCGGTTCCAGGAGTGCACCTCTTCGAACGGCCGGCGGGGCGCCTTCATGGCCGGCGCCGAAGGCCTGGCCCGTCCGATCGCCAGCGCCCCCTGGAGTTCAAAGATCGGCGGCAGATCGAACATCTCTGCCAGAGCCGTCTTGTCACCGATGCCGGCATTCCAGATGCAGTCGAAGCCACGCAGATGGGCGCTCAGCATCATGTGATAGCAGGCGCCGGCAACCGACTGAACGATCGAGAAGTTGCCGTGGGTCCAGCCTTTCTGGAAGCACAGGAAGATCAGGGCGGAACATTCGGCGAAGTGATGGTTGCCGCCGGAGATCTCATGGGCCCGGGACAGCAGGTCACGGTCGTCGACAATGACAAAGTGCCATTGCTGCTGATTGCAGGAGGACGGCGCTTCGGTGCCGTCACGCACGATTGCCGCCAGTGTCTCCCGGTCGATCGCCGTACCGTCGTAATCGCGGCAGGATCGACGTGCCGCGAGCTGGTCCAGGGTCCGGCGCCATTCCGGCAGGTTCCCAGGTGAACCGGGTGCGCTGGACATCGCCCTCTCCTCCGCCTCGCGGCCACGCGGAACCCCTGCCCGCGCAATGCGTTGACACCAAGCCGCCGCCTGGGAAAGATGTCAACAGTTGACTATTCCGGCCCGGCTCCGCTTACGCAATCCCGTGCGAACCCTGGAGTTCCGCCGGAAAGTACGGGTTCCGGGCCGACGGTTCGGAATGGGGGCGACGGGCCCGGTTACCGGTCAGCAAGGACCGCTGCCGGTCGAGGGGACGTCGCAAACGGGAGACGGAGGATCTCAATGAACAAACACGTGGGAATGCTTCTCAAAGGTGCGGTGGTCGCGGCCTCGCTCGGCATCGCCGGCATCGCGGTTGCCCAGGATGACGTGACACTGCGCTGGGGCCACTACCTGCCGAACAGCCCGTTCCTCGAAGTGGAAAAGAACTTCGCCGAGAAGATCGAAGCGCGCACCAACGGCAAGGTGAAGATCGAGATGACCTTTGCCGGAGGCCTCGGCAAGGGCAACGAACTGCTGCCGCTGCTCGGCCGCGGGGCTATCGACATGGGCGCGATCGTTCCCGGCTACTATGCCGACCAGTTGCTGTTTATCCGCGCCTTCCAGATCCCGTTCGTGTTCGACGATCCGCATGAGGCGATGACGCTGTCGCGGAACTCGTTCGCAGAGCTACCGATGTTCGCCGAGGAACTGGACAGCTTCGGTGGCAAGTTCCTGTTCCACCAGCCGATCGGGGTCTACTACCTGACCGGTCCGGACGGAAACTGCACGAGCATCGACGCGCTGAAGGGCAAGAAGATCCGCAGTTTCGGCGCGGACCTGCCGAAGCTGCACGACGCGGTCGGCGCGGTGCCGGTATCAGTGCGGGTCGGCGACGTGTACGAGGCGCTGCAGCGCGGCACCCTGGACTATTCGTTCCTGAACCCCGGCAACATCGCGACCAACCGTCTCTATGAGCCGGGCAAGTTCAGCTGCGGCCCGGTGATGGCGATCACCGGTCACCTGATCACCATCAGCAAGCGGGCCTGGGCCAAGCTGACGCCGGAAACCCAGGCGATCTTCGTCGAGGAGGCCAAGGCCAGCCAGCAGGAATACCTCGACTGGATCGACGCCTTTGAGAACAAGGCCAAGGCCGACATCGAAGCCGCCGGCGGCGTGATCAAGGAGTTCCCGGCCTCCGAACTCGCCAAGTGAAAGAAGGTCGCGCCGGACCTCCTCGGCAACTGGGTCGAGGACATGAAAGGCCGCGGCAAGGGTGCGGAGGCCGAACAGGTCGCCGGCAAGTGGAAGGAATGGCTCGGCCGCTGATCGCCTGAGCCGAACATTCTCGATCCCCGGCGGCGGCTGCGGCCGTCCGCCGGGGATCTGATTTTGCGATTGCCGGGGTCGATCCGCCGATGAAGCTGTTTTCCGATCTGCTGCGGCGGCTGGCCCTCTGGGTTCTGCTGGTCGGCGGCCTGGGCGCGGTCATGTCCATGCTGCTCGGCACCGCCGAGGTGGTCGGCAACCAGATCCTGCTGATCCCGGTCCCGGGCGCCCGGGAACTCACCGAAAGCACCATGGTACTGATCGTGTTCGGCGCCCTCGCCTATGCGCAGATCCGGCGCAGCCACATCCGGGTCGAACTGCTCTACCTACGCGCCGGGCCTCGCGGCCGGGCCGCTCTGGACGTCGCCGCCGACCTCTTCGCCCTGCTGTTCTTCGGGCTGCTGCTCTGGCAGGCGATCAACGAGGCGCGGTTCAGCTGGCAATTCGGCGAAGCGACCGACGGGCTGATCCGGTTTCCTCTGTTCCCAGCCAGGATCATCCTGGCGGTCGGAACCGGGCTGCTGGTCCTGCAGCTGCTGATCGACACCGTGACGGACATCCGTCGGATCTTCGACGGCTCCGAACCGCCGGACCGGGATCCGGTGGCCGCGGACCGTCCCTTGAGCATCGACTGAGGGGGGCGGCGCGTGCTCGATCCGGCCACTGCAGGCATCATTGTCATGGTGGTGATGGTCCTCATGCTGGGGATCGGCGTGCATATCGGCGTGTCCCTCGGACTCGGCGGTCTGCTCGGCATCTATCTCACCATTGGACCCGACGCCGCCTGGGCGCAGTTGGCGACGGTGCCGTTCAGCACCACCAACTCCTTCACCCTCGCGGTCATCCCGCTGTTCATCCTGATGGGGGCGCTGGCCACCCAGGCCGGCCTGACCACGGACCTCTACCGCGCCGCCTATAACTGGTTCGGCCATCTGCGCGGCGGGCTCGCCATGGCGACCACCATCGCCTCGGCGGCCTTCGGTGCGGCCTCCGGGTCGACCGTCGTCAACGCCGCGGTCTTCACCCGCATGGCCCTGCCGGAGATGGCGCGCTTCGGTTACGACAAGCGCCTGAGTGCGGGTTGTATCGCGGCTTCCGGCACCCTGGCATCGCTGATCCCGCCCAGCATCCTGATGGTGATCTACGCCATCATCACCGAGCAGTCGATCGCCCTGCTGCTGGTGGCGGGCCTGCTTCCCGGCCTGTTGTCGGCGGCGATCTACATGATCGGGATCTACGTCCGGGTGCGTCGCAATCCGGCCCTGGCCCCTCAGCCCGACCTGCACATCAGCCGCGCCGAGAAGTGGCGGTCCCTGCGCGGGGTCTGGGGCATCAGCTTCCTGTTCGTGCTGGTGATCGGCGGCATCTACACCGGTTTCTTCGTGCCGACCTATGCCGGGGCGATCGGGGCCTTCGGGACCTTCCTGATCGTGATCGCCAAGAGCCGGCTCACCGGACGGTCCCTGGTCGACACCTTCAAGGATGCCGGGGTCACCACCTCGGTGATCTTCATCATTGTGATCGGCGGCATCCTGTTCGCCCGGTTCCTGACCTATACCGGCCTGGTCAACGACATCACCGACACTCTGTTGGCGCTCGGCCTACCCGGCTTCGCCTACCTCGCGGCGTTCGCGGTCATTTACCTGATCCTCGGCATGCTCATCGATCCGATCGCCATCATGGTGATGACGCTGCCGGTGATGTTCCCGATCATGGTCGGCGTCGGCTACGACCCGATCTGGCTCGGGGTGATCGCGATCAAGCTGGCCGAGATCTCGTTGATCACGCCTCCGGTCGGACTCAACGTCTATGTGGTGCGCAGCGCCTCACCGATACCGCTCACACTGGAGGACGTGTTCGCCGGGGTGATGCCGTTCCTGGTGCTCGACGTGATCACCCTGGCGCTGCTGATCGCCTTCCCGGAGATCGTCACCTTCCTGCCGTCGCTGATGATGTAGGGCGAGGGTTCGCCCTTCGACACGCCCCGGCTCGGGGCCGGGGCTGCTCAGGACGAGGCCAAAAAAACAACCTCGCCCTGAGCAGCCCTGAACTCAATTCAGGGCGTGTCGAAGGGCTGATGACCTCGAACCTCCCCTCGCACCTCGGCGGCGGCGCGCAGGCCGGCGATGCGGCCGAGGCCGAGGGCGGTCAGCAGACCGTTGCCCGAGGCGTAGCCGCCGGCCCCGGTCCGTCCGCTGATCCCGGCGGCGGCACCGCCACCGGCGAACAGGTTCGCCACCACACCGCCGTCGGGGCGCAGCACCCGGGCATGGTCGTCGACCAGCAGTCCGCCCTGGGTGTGGAACAGACCGGGCTTGACACGAACGATCGCCAGCGGCGGCACCAGGGGGGCGAGCCCGAAATGCCGGCGCCCGAACGGATCTGCCGTCTCGCCGCGGGCCGCCGCGGCATAGGCCTTGAGGGTATCGCCAAGGGCAGGACCATCGACATCCATTTGCGCCCCGAGGGCGACCGGGTCGTCGGCCCAGTGCACACCCCCCATCGCCGCCAGCTCAGCGTACTCCTCCTCTTCGGCCGCGATGTCGTGGATGCGTCGGTCGTAGACGGCGAAACCCGTCTCGCCCTGGGCCATGACCGCCGGCGCGAACCCGGAATAGCCGGCATCCTCGTCGCCGAACCGGGTCCCGTCCCGGGACACCAGAATCCCGCCCTTCTCGATCGTCGTCCAGGACAGCAGACCGCCCTGGGGATAGGCGACCGCCGCATAACCCTGATAGGCGCCCATATTGGCCAGCGCCGCCCCGACCGCCTCCCCCCAGACCATCGCCTCGCCGGTGCTCCCCAGCGCCCCGTAGTAGTCGGCCGCCGCGATCTCCGGGCACCAGCGCGCGACCAGATCCCGGTTGGCAGCGAAGCCGTTGGTCGCGAGCAGAACCTTACGCGCACGGACCGGTTCACCGGCGATCCGCGCGCCGGCGACGGCCCCGTCCTCGACAATCAGGCCGTCCACCGGATTGCCGACGGCGAGCGGGATGTCGCGCTGGGCGACACAAGCCAGCAGATCGACGACCAGGTCCTGGCCCCGGCGCGAGCGCGGCGCGTGCAGGCGCGGCACGCTGTGGCCGACATGCTTGTAGGCCGTGATCAGTTCCATCCGCGCACCGAGGCCGTCGATCAGCCACTCGACCAGGGGGGCCGACTGTTCCGCCATCAACCGCGTCAGTCCATCCGCCTCGTGGTCGCCGGCGACCGTCCGCAGGTCGGCCACCAGACGCTCCGGCGAGTCCTCGATCCCGGCCGCCACCTGGTAGCGGCTGCCGGCCCCGGGAACCGACCCGGTGCTCAGCGCGGAATTGCCGCCAGGTCGATCGCGCTTCTCGACGATCGCGACCTCGATGCCGGCATCGTGGGCGGCGATCGCCGCCGCCAGGCCGCAGGCGCCAGCCCCGATCACCAGCAGATCGGTATCAAAACCGGCATCGGCGGCAGGACCGGGGTTCATGCGGGCCTGGCCGTCATCTCCGCCACCACCGCTGTCCAGGATCCGGACAGCAGCTCCGGGGCGAGGGTCAACAGCCGGTCCAGCACGCCCGGCATCGTCGGATACGGGCCGGCGACGATGGCGTGGACCTTGTCGCGGATTTCGCCCGGCGCGAACGGTCGGTCCGGACCACCACGGGCACTCAACACCTCCTCGGTGGCGCTTGTCCCGTCCGCCAGTTCCCAGGTCACCCGGGCCGGTCGGTCATTCGGCCAGGCCGGCTCCGGCTCATACGCGCCGATCGTGACCACCCGGCGCAGGGCCGCAATCGCCGGGTCGGTCAGGGTGGAAGCGTGGAAGGCCTCGGCCCCGGCATGGCCGAACCGGGCCGTCGCCGCCAGGATGTGCTGCATGGAAAACTTGGCGGCAAGCGTGGTGGCCGGATCCGGGTTGTCGAGGTGGCGGCCCTTCCAGTGGGTGTCGATGTGGATCGCGCGGATGGCGTCGGCCGGGTGGTTGGCGGCCAGGGCCAGGCTGGCCTCAACGGCGGCGTGGCCGTATTGGCAGCAGGCGTGCAGCTTGTGATAGCCGTCGGCAAGCGCCCAGTCATGCCCGAGGCCGTCGGTCAGGTTGGCCGGTTCCGGCGCGCCCCCGAAGGCCGCCGCGAACACGTCGTGCAGGCTCTCCGGCCGTCCGGTGATGCCGACCGTCGACCAGTCGACGGCGCGCAGCCCGCTCCAGGCCCCCACCCCCGGCCAGACGTTGCGGACCAGGGCCCCTTCGACGGTGTGGTTGAACGGCCCCGGCACCACCAGGGTGCAGGCGGTGGAGAGCGCCGTACGCAGCGCTGGCGCGTCCAGCCCGCGCAGGGACGCCACGGCCGCCGCCGCGCCGACCGCCGCCAGACTGCCGTGGGGATGAAGGGTCAGCGTCTCGTAGCGGAAGGCGCCGGCGATCCGCGCCGCCAGTTCGTAGCCGACCACCAAGGCCCGCAATATCTCGGTGACCGTTGCGCCGGTCGCCTCGCCCTCGGCCATCAGCGCCGGCAGGCAATACAGGCCGGCGTGACAGATCACCCGGCGATAGCCCTCGTCGAGTTCGCACCAGTCGGCCGCACTGCCGTTGGCCAATGCGGCGGAATATCGGTCAAGCCGGGTGTCACGGCCGTCGAACACCGCCGCCTCCGCCGGGCCGGATGAGCCCGCCAGCCCTGAAACCAAGGCCATGAGTTCCGGTTCGTCGCGCGCCGCGACAACCGCGGCGAGGTCGTCCGCCAACACGGTCGCGGCTCGCCGGCGGATCGGCTCGGGGATATCGGACCAGGCGAGCGTCGCCGCCCAGTCCGTCAGTTGGCCAAGGGCCTCGACCAGATCTGCGGCACTGTCGCGCCCCGGGGGACCGCCATCCATGACGCTTACTCGCCGGCCGCCCGCTCGGCGTCCGAACCCACCGGCCCGTCGGACAACGATGCCAGCATCTCGATCGCCTGGCCGGTCGGCACCACGTCGGCGTATTTGGCGTTCATGTCCCAGAGATTGACGGCGTGGCTCGTCGGGGCGCGGTCGTAGACACATTCCTCCGGCACCACGACCCGGAAATTGTAGGCGAACGCATCGGTGACCGAGGACCGCACGCAGCCGCTGGTCGTGCACCCGGTCACGAACAGGGTGTCGGCGCCGAGATCGATCAGATGACTGACCAACGGCGTGCCGAAGAACGCGCTCGGATGCTTCTTCGGCAGGAGCACGTCACCGGCCACCGGCGCCACTTCCTCGACGAAGGCATAGCCCTTCTGGTCGATGGTCATGATCGACGGCACTTTCTCGGCCAGGCGGCCGGAATCGGTATCCGCGTTCTTCAGGGCGACGTGGGGGTACAGGACCGGCAGGCCAAGGCGGCGGAATTCGGCAAGCAGCGAGCGGATGTGGTCGACGGCGGCCCAGCCGACCTCGCCGCAGGCCGTCGGATACTCCTTGATCGCCTCCCAATAGGGTTGCCGTTCGGTACCGACGGTGCGGTACTGGACGTCGATGATCAGCAGCGCTGGACGCACCCCGATCCCGCCGGGTCGGCCGAAACCGGCGGCGTCGTAGCGGCGGTCTTCTTCATCGGAAATGGTGCCGGCCCAGGGGCGCATGCTCCCCTCCTGTTTTCGAACGGTCGCACACGGGTAGTGTCGACAGTTGACGGTTGGTCCGAGGCCTTGTCAAGGTGCCGAGGGTGCAGGCCCCGCGTCGCTCCAGCCGTATTCCGGACCACGAAACCCACGCCATGAAACTCGCCCAGCACGACCGCTACGACTATGTGCCGCTCCCGGAGCGCGCGGTCTAAGACTGGCCCGGCGGTCAGCGCCTGGCCGTCTGCTTCTGCAACAACATCGAGGTGTTCGCTTTCCTGGAAGGCCTGGGCACCGTCAGTGCGGCTCCCGGCTCCGCCCAGACGACGCGCAATTACGCCTGGCAGGACTACGGCAACCGGGTTGGGCAGTGGTACCTGTTCGACCTGCTGGACGAGTTGGGTGTCCCGGCCTCACACAATCTGAACGCCCTGGTGCTCGACGCCTGCCCGGCGATCGGCGAGCGGATCAAGACCCGCGGTGACGAGGCGATTGCCCATGGCCGCACCAATGCCGAACGCCAGGATGTCCTGGACGAACAGGCCGAGGCCCAGCTGATCCGGGAGTCGACCGACCCTCTGACGGCGTTCTTCGGCACGCCGCCCCAGGGCTGGCTCGGCCCCTATCTGGCGCAGACGCCGGTCACCCTCGACCTGCTCCAGGAGGCCGGTTACGGCTACGTCATGGACTGGCCGGCCGACGATCAGCCGTTCTGGATGCGCACCCGAGCCGGCCGGATCCTGTCGGTCCCGTACTCCATTGAGATCAACGATTCACCGGCCATGGTGTTCCGTCAGCACAGCGCCGAGGAATTCGAGCGCATGATGATCGACCAGTTCGACGAGATGCTGCACCAGTCGAAGAAACGCCCGCTCGTCTACACCGCCGTGCTGCACCCCTTCATCATCGGCCAACCCTACCGCTTGCGCGCCCTGCGCCGGGCGATGACGCACGTCCTGTCGCGCCGCGACGAACTCTGGGTGACCACGCCCTGTGAAATCGCCCGGTATTGCGCGGGATTGCCAGCAGGCACGGTGCCGGGGAGCTAATCTTCCGATCACCGGGAAACGATCTGACAGATCCCCTTTTTTCACTTCCCGGCCTAGCGCCGGGACCCAAGTTGCCGTTGGCTGGAACATCGCCGGGTAACTCCCAAAGCTCCAGCGCGATTGACCCTGGGCCCCGGCGCACGGGCCGGGGAGTGATAAAGAAGGAACCACTACCCCCCCGGCACCCGCACTCGGCCGTGCCAGGGATCGACCACCGGCGCGACCGCCGCGGCGATGTCGAGCAGCTCGCTGTCGCCGTAGCGGAAACCGACCAGTTGGACACCAACCGGCAGGCCGGTCGGCCCGTCGCCCGCTGGAATACCGACCACCGGCACGTGCAGCAGGGTCCATAGCGAGTTGAACACCGAGTTGCCGGTGGTCTCATGTCCGGCATCGGCCTCCCCGGTCGAGCCGAAAGTCAGCACCGCGTCGTACCCCCGATAGTGGCCCTCGTAGACCAGGCGGGCCTGGGCGGCGTAATCCTGGGCCGCCTTCAGGACCGGTGCGGTGATCCCGGTCCGGTACTCGGCGATACCGCGCAGAGTGTCGTGCAGGCTGTTCCCGTGGGTGACCAGATATGGCAGGAACGCCGCCCGGCCTTCGCCGCGCATGATCGTGTCCTTGGCCTGGTCGATGGCGAAGAGCGACGCCGGCAGCTCGAGCTCGGTCACCTCGGCGCCGGCATCGCTGAGCGCGGTGGCGGCACGGTCCAGCGCCTCGACCGCCCCGTCCGTCGCCTTGTCGGCATACGGCGTACAGCAGACCGCGATCTTCAGATCCGCGAGCGGCGGCGGGTCGCGGTCCTCGGCCGCGATGCCGCTGGCCGTCGCCACCAGGTGCAGGTCTTCGACGCTGCGCCCATACCAGCCGATGGTGTCGAGGCTGGCGGCGAACAGCTTGGCCCCCTCCCGGCCGACCACCCCCCAGGTCGGCTTCAGGGCGTAGACCCCGCAATAGGAGGCCGGCCGCATCACCGAACCGCCGGTCTGGGTCCCGAAGCTGAGCGGCACATGCAGGTCGGCGACCGCAGCGCCCGATCCGCTGGAGGACCCTCCGGCGGTGTGGCTCGGGCGGTGCGGGTTGACGGTGCGCGGCAACCGACTGAGGGCCGCGAACTCGACAGTGTCGAGTTTACCGATCGGGATCGCGCCGGCCGACCTCAACAGGGTCACGCAGCCGGCGTCATCGACCGCCACCCGGTCGGCATGCAGCGGGGAGTCATGGGTTCCCGGCATTCCGGCGACGTCGATCACGTCCTTCACCCCGAACGGAATGCCGTGCAGCGGGCCCCGGACCGTCCCATCGGCGCGTTCCCGGTCCAGGCGTTCGGCCTCGGCCCGCGCCTGCGCGCCGGCGACATGGAGCCAAGCCTGGACAGTCGGGTCTCGTTCGGCGATCCGGGCAAGACAGTACTCGACCAGCGTGACCGACGTCAGCCGGCCTGCCGCCATTGCTTCGGACGCTTCGGCGGCGGTCAGAACATGGGGATCGGTCATGGCCCCCTCCCTCGGTTGCCAGACCCCATGGTCGCGCCGCAGCGGTGCCGAGCGCAACCGTCGCGGCCCAACCGACCTATAGGGGGTAAAACAGGGTCACCGCTCCCACAGCCAGCAATGGCCCCCGAATGAGCCAGCGCCACGGGGCGATCACGGCGAGCGAAATGGCGACCAGTGCAAGCCCGATCTTGGCTGCCGCCAGCAGTGCCGCGCCGGGCGTTTCGGCGAGCGCGATCAGATCCGGGTTGGCGATCATCCCGAGCGGGATCAGGTACAGGCCGATGCCGAGCGCCATTGCCCGGACCGCGACCTTCAGCCAGTTCTCCTCGACCATGCCAGCGGCGATGAACACCGCCCCACAGACCGGCGGCGTGATGGTGCTGAGCAATGCGAACCAGAACACGAACAGATGGGCCTGCAGCGGCTCCAGCCCGAGTTCGATCAGGGCCGGACCGGCAACCGAAACGCAGATCACGTAGGCCGCCGTCGTCGGCACCTCCATCCCGAGCACCAGACAGGCGAGTGCGGTCAGCAGCAAGGCAGGCCAGAGGGCACCGCCGGACCCGGAGAGGATCAGCGAGGTGATCTTCACACCGAGACCCGTCAGGCCGAGCACCCCGATGATGATCGAGGCGCACAGAATGATCGACGCGATCGTGGCGACCTGGCGCCCCGCCCCCATGCAGGTCTCTTCCAGGCGCCCCACGGTCCGCCGCCAGTCAATCGTCAGCCGACCGTCGATCAGCAACAGCAGCACCCCCGCCAGGATCGCCTGGCAGGCGGCGTATTGCGGCGTCACTCCCGCACCGAACATGCCCCAGAGCAGGACCGAGAAGGGCACCAGGAAGAACGCCGAGGTGATGGCGACCGAGCGAAAATCGGGACGCTGGTCGGCCGGCAGGCCGCGCAGGTCGTGGCGCAGGGAAAACGCGTCGATGCCGATCCACACCGCCACGAAATACAGGATGGCCGGCAACAGGGCGGCCGCCATGATGCTGGTATAGGGGACGCCGGTGAGCTCGACCATGACGAAGGCCCCGGCCCCCATGAGCGGCGGCATGATCTGGCCGCCGGACGAGGCCACCGCCTCGACCGCGCCGGCGAGCGCGCGCGGGTAGCCGAGCCGGCGCATGGACGGCAGGGTGATCGCACCGGTCGAGGCGACGTTCGCCGAGGCCGAGCCGGAGATCGAACCGAACAGGGCGGAGGACAGAACCGAGACCTTGGCCGCCCCGCCTTTCATGCGGCCGGCCGCGGCGGCGGCCACATTCATGAAGCCCTGGCCGGCCTCGCCGGCGTTCAGCACCGCGCCGAAGATCACGAAGATCGCGACGATGCTGACGGAGACCCCGGTCAGGGTGCCCCAAAGCCCCCCCTCGGCGATCGTCAGAGTCCCGAGAAAACTCGCCAATGGCAGCCCCGGATGGCCGAATTCACCTGGGATCGCGTCGCCCCACAGCCCGTAGGCGAGCATCAGCGCCGCGACGACCGGCAGCGGCCAGCCGATCGCCCGGCGGGCCATCTCCAGCACCACGAGCAGGAGGCTGGCGGCGATCGCGATCTGCAGCGGTCCCTGCAGAAAGCCGTACTGATCGGACAGCGCGTCGTGCTGCCAGACCACCCAGTCGCAGGCCGCCAACCCGACAAGGCAGATCGCCGACCCGCTCCATCGCTCAAAACCGGGCCGGGCAGCCAGAATCAGCACCCAGGGCAGTGCCTGGGCCATGTGCAGCGGCCGGCTGACCAGATTCGGTACAAGCCCCGAAAAGATTAGCCAGAGGTGAAAGCCGATTGAGACGGCGCCGAGCGCGCTCCAGGTCAGGCGGGCCGTGCTGCTCATCGACGGATACCACACAGAACGGCCCGGACGCGGGGCCCGGGCCGTTGCAGGGTTGCGGACAGAATCACGTCTGCGCGTCGGTCAGCGCGATGCCCTGTTCCTTGTAGTACTTGGCGGCACCCGGATGGATCTTGCCGGTGATGTTGGCCAGCAGGTCGGGGCTGACGCCGTTCCACCAGGCTGCGGCCTTGCCCATCGCGTCCTGCTGTTCCCAGAAGGTCTTGGTCAGGGCATAGGCGGTGGCGTCATCCATGTTGGTGGTCGTATACGCAACCACCGGCAGCGAGGTCGTCACGATGTCGCTGTCCTGGCCGGCATAGGTGCCGGCGGGGATGACCAGACGGGTGCGCTTGGTCTGGGCAATCTGGTCGTCGCTCAGCGAGAGCACATTGACCCCGGTGCCCGCGGCCGCCTCGATGACGTTCGGTGCGGGATAGGATCCGGCGGTCACGAAGCCGTCGATCTGGCCGTTTTTCAGCGCCGGGACAGCATTCGAGAGCTCAACATCCGCCAGGGTCACCTTACCCTCGAGGCCGAACAGCTTGAGGTACTTCGCCCCCTCACGCGCGCCGAACGAGCCCTTGCCGATCAGCACGGTCTTGCCTTCCAGATCGGCGAAGCTCTTCACCCCGCTGTCAGCGCGCATCACGAAATGCATGGTCAGCGACGGGATCGGAAACAGGGCGCGGATCTCGTCGAACTTCGGATTGCCCTTGTCCTTGAACATCGCCTTGCCGCCCTGCGCCAGGCGGACCAGCACCGGGGGCGTGGTGAAGACGTAGTTGCCGGGCCGGACCGCCGCCTCCATGACGTTCTGGACCGACCCCTGGCTCTCCTCGACGGTCACGATGATGTCGCCGCTCGAGCCACCCTTCATGGCCTCCGCGATCTGCACGGCCATCTGGTAGTAGGACGAGGTCGACTTCGCGGATTTGTAGGTGACGCGGGTATCGGCCGCCGCAGCCCCTGCGGTCATGGCGAGGGCAATGCCGGCCACCGCCAGCGACTTCAGCATGGTCATGATGTTCTCCCTGTTGGCGCCGGACGTCCCGCCGGCGTTCGTGGGAAAACTCCTACACCAGTCTCAGGGACCGGTCACGTTCCCGAAAAGGCCGTTAGGGCGAGACCGGACGCAGCCCGCCAGCGAACGCCTTCCAGCGCTCGACATAGCTGTCGGCGCTCTTGCCAAGCCCAGCGATCTCCTGCGCGCTCAGGTCGCGCGCCACCTTGCCGGGCGCGCCGACGACCAGGGAGTTGTCCGGGATCTCCTTGCCTTCGGTGATCAGCGCGTTGGCACCGATCAGGCAGTTCCGGCCGATACGGGCCCCGTTCAGGACCGTCGCCCCCATGCCGATCAGCGAATTGTCGCCGATGGTGCAGCCGTGCAGGATCGCGTGGTGGCCGATGGTGCACCCCTTGCCGATGGTCAGCGGCATGCCCGGGTCGATGTGCAGGATCGACCCATCCTGGACGTTGCTGTTCTCGCCAACCTCGATCAAATCGTTGTCGCCGCGCAGCACCGCCCCAAACCAGATGCTGGCACCGGGATGCAGACGAACCTTGCCGACCACGACCGCACCCGGCGCGATCCAATAGGTTCCGGCCGCCGGCAGTTCCGGTTCCGCATCGTGATAGGCATAGACACTGCTGGTCTCGGTCACCGTTTCGTCCCCTCGGTAGTGTTCCTCAGACCGTTATAGCGGGCGCGGCCCGATCAAGCTCTGCCGGAGATACAGCGCCACGGACCCATCGTCACCTCCGGAGCGCAACGTGCATGTCGGAGTGGCATCTTCAGGCCCCGGCCGGTCGGTTCCCCGGGAGCCTCCGACGCGTGAACTGAGCGGGGCCGGCTAAGCATCCATGCTCGGGCGGGCGGACACGGCGTCGTGCCATCGCGCGATGTTCGGATAGCGCTCGGCGACCGGGACGCCCAGCAGCTTGGCCATGTTGAGTACGAAGTAGCCGGTGATGTCAGCGATCGAGAACCCTTCGCCGGCAATGAACTCGGCCGTCGCCATGTGCGGCTCGAGGCGCCCGAGGAAGACCTCGACCATCTCGGTGCCGCGCCGGACCATGTCAGGCAATTGCGGCAGGTCGCTGCGCGTGCCAGGAATGACGCAGCCGGCAAAGGTCTCGACGCTGTTCCGGGCCGCGTGGAGAGCCGGATAGAAGCCGTCGAGCTCCACCCGCCGGTTCCACATGTCGATGGTGGCTCGTTCCACCGGGGTTGCCCCGAACAGGGCCGGCTCGGGATGCAGTTCCTCAAGGTAGCGGCAGATGCTGATCGACTCCGCGATCACCGTGCCGTCGTCGAGTTCGAGGAACGGCACGCAATGAAACGGGTTCATCGTGCTGAACGGCTCCTCGTACTGGGCGCCGGACCGCACGTCGAGCGTCACGGTCTCGAGGCTGAGCCCCTTCTCGGCCAGGAAGATCCGTACCCGCCGCGCGTTGGCCGCCGGCCCGAAGTCGTAGAGCTTCATAGGTCCTCCATTCCTTGTGACACGGGCCGGATCACGCCAGGCCGGCGCCGTCGACCATTGCCGTCGCCGAGGCCTCGTTCACCGCCAGCAGCGTCTCATAGAGGATCGCGAGCCGGACCAGCGACTTCACGTCGACGTCGTGGGGCATCGCGGTGAGCGGGTCGATGAAGAAGATCAGGGCGTCGAGCTCGCCTTCGGCAATCATCGCCCCGATCTGTGCGTCGCCGCCGAGCGGTCCGCTCTTCAGCGCGGTCACGTCCAGGCCGGTCTCGTCGTTCAGCCGGCCGCCGGTTGTCCCGGTGGCGTAGAGGCGATGCCCCCGCAGCTGTTCCTCATGGACCTGAACCCAGGCTACCAGAGCGTCCTTGCGCTGATCGTGTGCCACCAGGGCAATCGCTTTCGTCATCCAGGTCACCGGCGTTCTGGTTGATGGCCGCCTTCAGCTACCTGTCTTTGGCGATCTGGTCCACCTTCTGCTGGCCGACCCCGCGGACGATGGCGCCGATCTCCATGAGCTGATCGGCGAGCGGCGAGGTCTTGCGCCAGACCATCCCGATGGTGCGTGACGGGCTGGGACGGGCAAACCGGGCCAAGGCGATGTCCGCCGACCGGCCCTCCAGCGGGACCGCCATCTCGGGAATCAGTGTCACCCCCATCCCTGCCCCCACCATCTGCACCAGAGTCGTCAGCGAGCTGCCCTCGATCAGCGGGCGCGGCTGCAACCCATTAACGTTGCAGAAGGAGAGCGCCTGCTCGCGGAAGCAGTGCCCCTCCTCAAGCAGCAGCAACTGCATGTCCTGGAGTCGTTCCGGGTCAGGGACCGGCTCGTCCGCCTGGTCCGACGGTCGCACCAGGACGAAGTCCTCCTGGAACAGCGCAAACTCCCGCAAGGCCGGCTCCGAGACCGGCAAGGCGACGATGGCGACGTCGAGGCGCGATTCCAGAAGGCTGCCAATCAGCGACTTGGTCACCGCCTCGCGCGGTTGCAGGTCCAGCTCGGGAAAATGCCGCGACAGGGCCTTGATGATTTCCGGCAGCAGATAGGGTCCGACGGTCGGGATGACGCCGACCCGTAGCCGGCCGGCCAGCGGTCCGGTCGAGACCCGCGCCAACTCGTCGAGTTCGTCCACCGCCAGCAGTATGGCGCGCGCGCGGCGCACGAAATCCTCGCCCAGCGCGGTCAGACGGATCTGTCGCGCCGTCCGTTCGACCAGCGGCGCGCCCAGCATCGTCTCCAGTTCCTTGATCTGCAGCGACAGGGCCGGCTGGGTGATCGCGCAGGACTCGGCGGCACGACCGAAATGGCCGTGTCGGGCGAGCGCGTCGAAGTATCTGAGATGTTTCAGAGTCAGGCCAATCATCAGCGTTACTTATCGGACAGGTTAGAATTTTCAATTGGGATTTATTGAGGCCGGTCGCTATACCCACAATCAGGTTGCGAGTTGGGCAATCGAACCCGACCGCGACAACCGATCCCAGGCTGCGAGGCGGGCTCCAGCCGATGTTGCAAATGGAGAGTTTCATGGATGGAAGCAAACAGAATCCGGCCGGCGGATGCCCTGTCATGCACGGCGGTAACACGGCGATGGACAAGCCTGTCACCAAGTGGTGGCCGACGACGCTGAACCTCGACATCCTCCACCAGAAGGGCGCCCGCACCAATCCGATGGATCCGGACTACAACCACCGTGACGCGGTGAAGGGTCTGGACTTCGAAGGCGTCAAGGCCGACGTCAAGGCGCTGATGACCGAAAGCCAGGACTGGTGGCCGGCGGACTGGGGTCACTATGGCGGCCTGATGATCCGCCTCGCCTGGCACTCGGCCGGCTCCTACCGTATGGGCGACGGCCGTGGCGGTGCAGGATCCGGTAACATCCGCTTCGCGCCGCTGAACTCGTGGCCGGATAACGCCAGCCTCGACAAGGCCCGCCGTCTGCTGTGGCCGGTCAAGAAGAAGTACGGCAACGCCTTGTCCTGGGCCGACCTGATCATCCTCGCCGGCAACATGGCGTATGAGTCCATGGGCCTGAAGACCTTTGGCTTCGGCTTCGGCCGCGAGGACATCTGGGGCCCGGAAACCGACGTCTATTGGGGCTCGGAGAAGGAGTGGCTGGCGCCGAGCGAGCAGCGCTACGACGACCTCTCCAACGCGTCGACCCTGGAGAACCCGCTGGCCGCCGTCCATATGGGTCTGATCTACGTTAACCCGCAGGGCGTGAACGGCAATCCGGACCCGGCGAAGACCGCCCTGCACGTGCGCGAAACCTTCGCGCGGATGGCGATGAACGACGAGGAGACCGCGGCCCTGACCTGTGGCGGCCACACGGTCGGCAAGGCCCATGGTGGCGGTGGCGCGCACAACGCGATCGGCGCTGAGCCGGAAGGTACCGGGGTCGAGACCCAGGGCTTCGGCTGGGCCAACCCGGGCCATGGCGGCAAGGCGACCAACGCCTTCACATCCGGCCTCGAAGGCGCGTGGACCAAGCACCCGACCCAATGGGACATGGGCTACTTCGACATGCTCTTCGACCACGAATGGGAAGTCCGGAAGTCACCGGCCGGCGCCTGGCAGTGGGAGCCCGTCGACATCAAGGAAGAGGACAAGCCGGTCGACCCGACCGACCCCTCGGTCCGCAAGAACCCGATGATGACCGACGCCGACATGGCGATGAAGGTCGACCCGATCTACAACGAGATCTGCCAGAAGTTCCGGGCCGATCCCGAGTATTTCGCCGACACCTTCGGACGCGCCTGGTTCAAACTGACCCACCGCGACATGGGCCCCAAGGCCAACTACTACGGCCCGGACGTCCCGGCCGAAGACCTGATCTGGCAGGACCCGATCCCGGCCGGCAACACCGGCTACGATGTGGCCGCGGTCAAGGCCAAGATCGCCGAAAGCGGCCTGTCGGCGGCCGAGATGATCGCCACCGCCTGGGACAGTGCGCGGACCTTCCGCGGTTCGGACAAGCGCGGCGGCGCCAACGGCGCCCGCATCCGGCTCGCCCCGCAGAAGGACTGGGAGGGCAATGAGCCGGCCCGCCTGGCCAAGGTCCTCGGAATCCTCGAGCCGATCGCCGCGGCGACTGGCGCGTCGGTGGCCGATGTGATCGTGCTCGCCGGCAATGTTGGACTGGAAATGGCGATCAAGGCCGCCGGTCACAGCGTCGCGGTGCCGTTCACCCCGGGTCGGGGCGACGCCACCGATGCCCAGACCGACGCGGGCTCCTTTAGCGTGCTCGAGCCGGTCGCCGACGGTTTCCGGAACTGGCAGATGACGGAATACGCCGTCACGCCGGAGGAGATGATGCTCGATCGGGCTCAGCTCCTGGGCCTGACTGCCGCCGAAATGACCGTTCTGGTCGGCGGCCTGCGTGTTCTCGGCGTCAACCACGGCGGCACGGCGCACGGTGTGTTCACCGACCGGGTCGGCCAGCTGACGAACGACTTCTTCGTCAACCTGACCGACATGGCATACAGCTGGCATCCGGTGGGCGAGAACAACGTCTACGAGATCCGCGACCGTAAGACCGAAGCGTCGAAGTGGACCGCGACCAGCGCTGATCTGGTGTTCGGTTCCAACTCGATCCTTCGCTCCTATGCCGAGGTCTACGCCCAGGACGACAACGCCGAGAAGTTCGTGCGCGACTTCGTGGCGACCTGGACCAAGGTCATGGACGCCGACCGGTTCGACCTGGTTGCCTAAGGACTAGTCGCGGCGGCTCCGGAGACAAACCGGGGCGCCGCGGCCCGGCACGAGATCCTCAAAGATCGCAGCGCGGTCCCTCCTCAAGGGGCCGCGCTGTCTTTTGGAGCGCTGGAACCGAGGGTACGGGCGCTATGGCGCCATGACCGCCAGCCAATCCCGAGCGACCCGAGCGGAAACGAAGTCGCGGTCGATCAGCTCCTGGCCACGTTCGGTCCTTGCGATAGCCTCCTCCGGATTGGCGAGCACCCAGTCGAGCCCGGCGACCACATCCTCACCGATCCAGGCGGTCTCGGCGAACTCGGTATAGGCCGGCACCGGGCCGGCGACCACGAACCGGCCGGCCCAAAGCGCTTCGGTCAGCCGGTTGTGGGAGGCCGTCGGTTTCATCGTGCGCAGGTCCGCCGGCAGGACGACCAGATCGGTCTCGGCGAGCGACGGGAAGACCCCCGTCTCGGGTTGCCAGGGCCGATAGCGCACGGTGAAGTCCGAATGGAGGAGCGGCTGGAGCCCCGCGCTCAGGGCCTGGAAGGCGGGTTGGTTGAGGCCCGTCAGCAGGGTCAGGGCCAGCGGCGTCGATTTCGCCCAGACGCTGAGCTGCGGCAGCACCGCCTCGATCTGACCGATGTTGACACCGTGGCCGTACCACAGCGCCTGTACCGGACGGCCGGGGCAAAGGCCGGCGGCTGACGGTTCCCCTCCACCGGATCGAGCACGACCCGGATGTCGCTCCCGGCGTTCTGATGGGTCAGCACCTCTTTCATAACCGGCGAGTTGACCGTCACGACATCGGCGGCCCCGAGGAAGGTCCGATACATGTCGGCGGCCGGGCCACCGCGGCCGATATGGTCGTCGCAATGGTCGATGATCAGCCGCGCGCCACGACCACGGATGTCGTGGATCAGCTGCATGTACTTCGCAAAAAGGACTCCGTCGGGCTCGAACTTCACCTTGGCGATGACGGCAACGTCCGGCGCGTCTCCCAGAACCAGGTCCTCGTCAGGCGAAGCGCTGGACAGAGCTCGGAAGCCGATCTGATGGGATGCTGACGCGATCTCGGCCGCTGGGATGAACACCCGCAGCCGGTTGCTGGCCTGCGGGTGGGTGAGCAGGAAGTCCAGGTTCAGGGCGTCCAGATGGCGCTGGACGGCGGCCGCGTCGCGGACACCCGCGTTGAACACCCACAATATCTTCACGCTGGCCTCCCTGACGGAGCCGTTCTGGTTGATTGACACCAACGACCTGTGCGAGCAACGACCTCGGCGTCAGCCATCGGCGGGCCAGTCGTCACATAGATGCAGGAGTGCAAGGCGTGTCAATTCCCGAGCCCGAGACAGCACTTATCGATCCCGCTGACGCTGTGTTGATGCAACTGGTTGCCCGCTTCAATGCAGGTCAGATCGATGCGGTCATCCAGCAGGCCAATGACCTGCTGAAGACCTTCCACGGATCGGTCAAACTCCGCAACCTGCTGGCGGTCTGCTACTCAGGGACCGGTCGCTTTGACCGCAGCCTGCAGGCGCCCCGCCAGGTCCTGATTCTCAAGCCGAACAACATGAATGCCCAGGTGCATCGCGGGAAAGCGGCCCTGTCCTCGGGCATGACGACGGAATCGCTGAAGGCGACCGAGGCCGCCATCTGCCTGTCAGCCGGATCGGAAGAAGCGCATTTCGATCGTGCCGTCGCCCAGAAGAACGCCGGGGAGCCGGAGCGGGCCGTGACGTCCCTGAAGCGTGCGTCACTACTCGGCCCGCAGAACACCGGGCCATATCTCGAACGCAGTCAGGCGCTCTTGGGGAACAGCCAGTTCGGCGACTCCGTTCGGGAGACCGATCGCGCCCGGGTCACGGCCCCTTTGACGTCGGTGATCTACAGCGCGCTGGCTGCCAGCGAGATGATGCTGGGCAAGCACCAGTCGGCGCTGGACAACGCGCGCCGCGGCGCCGTCCTGCAACCGGATCACCCGGGCGTCTACCACACTGTCGGAAACCTGTTCCAGGAGACCCTCGACCTGCAACGCGCGTTCCGGGCCTATCGGATCACCGTCCTGATGAACCCGAACGACAATCGCGCGTGGCAGAACCTGGCCCATTGCCTGCGGTCGTTCAGCGTCGCCCACATTCGATGCGGCGATCTCCGTCCTTTCGGTTGCGTCCTCGGACGCTGATGCACCGGATGCGATCCGGGCCCTGGCCGACGACACATTGTTCATGTCGAACCTGGAAAAGGCGCCGCTCACGGACATGGCCGTGGAACACGCCCTGCGCCACCTCAGGACATATCTGATCTCGAACCATCCGAACCTGCGCGGGGACAGCCGCATTCTGAAAGTCGCGCTGGCGTTGGCATTGCAGTGCCACACCAATGACTACGTCTATCCGGAATCACAGGATGAGCGCGGAACTGTCGATCGACTGGCTGCAGCCTTGCGAGATACCCTGACGACCGGAGGTGAGCCCGACCCGCTCGATGTCGCGTGCCTCGCATGCTACCGGAGCCTCGATCAGTTCGACTGGGCACCACAGGCATCGGGCATCGCCGCCCTCGCCCCTGTAATGCTGAGACAGGTGTCCGAGCCGCTGCGGGAAGCCGCCCTGGTCGAGAGCATTCCGAGCTTGGGACGCCCGGAAGACGCCGTCTCTCAGACCGTTCGTGCACAGTACGAGGAGTCGCCCTACCCGCGCTGGATCGAAACCAACATCTGCTATCGCCCGCAGCCGGCGACCCATCTTGCTCAGAAACTCGCCCCGAACTATCAGGCGCTCGGCTCGGCCAATCTTGTGCAGCCGCAGATCCTGATCGCCGGATGCGGGACGGGCTGGCAGGGGATCTGGACGGCGAGTCAGTACGAAGGCTGTGAGGTTCTGGGGTTCGACCTGAGCTATCGCAGTCTCGCCTTCGCCAAGCGCAAGACCGAGGAATACGGAGTTCGGAACCTCTCCTTCCTCCAAGGAGACATTCTCGACCTGGAACGCCTGGACCGGCAGTTCGACATCATCGAGTGCACAGGCGTGCTTCACCACATGGACAATCCCGAAGACGGTCTTCGGGCCTTGGTCGCGAAACTCCGGCCCGGAGGATTGATCGTTCTCGGCCTCTACAGCCGTTCCGGACGCCGGCCGGTCAAAAGGGCGCGTGAAGTCATCGAGCGCGAGGGCATCCCGGCGACCGAAGACGGCATCCGCAGCGTCCGGGACGGGATCGCCCGGTCGGACGATCCGGCGATCAGAAATCTCGCCACGTCCCAGGACTTCTATACGACACCGACCGTCCGCGACCTGCTGTTCCATGTTCAGGAATGCGAGTTCGACCTGCTCGAAGTCGATGCGATGTTGACCCGGGTCGGTCTCAGGTTCCAGGATTTCGAGGGCCTACAGTCCGTCGTGATGAGCGAATTCGAGAAGCAGTTTCCCCACGACAAGAATGTCCGGGATCTGGAACGTTGGGACAGCATCGAACGCGAGATGCCTGCGCTCTTCGCCAGCATGTACGTTTTCTGGGCCCAGCGCGTTTGAATTGCGCGTTTGACCCGGTGGGACGATCAATACCCACGACCGACCTTTGCAGATATCGACGACAGTCATGACTTGCTTTGCGATGACCAAGCCGCGACCGACAAGAGCCCAAAACCTGAGCGGATTGCTCAGCCCGAAAAGGGCGTTGGGACGCAATTCATTCATTGAAGACGAGGGCCTCTTCAGAAAAGGCGTGAACTTGATCACCGAGAGCATTGATCGGTCGACGAAGATCTCCCACACGGTCTTCTCCTCGGACTACATGGTCGTCTGGAACCGCAACCTGGGTTTTCTTCGGGATCCGTTCTTTCGCGGCCTGTTCGATGATCCGAAGACAAGCGCCAAGCATCGGGCGATCGTCTGGAGAACCTACCTTCTGGAGTACTTCGCTCAGGCGGCCACAGATCTTCCCGGCGACTTTCTCGAAGTCGGTTGCTATACGGGATACAGCGCTTCCGTGCTGACCCAGCGCATCGATTTTCAGGCTCTCGATAAACGCTACCTGCTGTTTGACATGTTTGAATGGCGCGACGGCGACAGCCACCTGCCACTGAAAAACCTCAGTGATCCGGATCTGTACGAGAGTGTTCGCCAGCAGTTCGCCGACACCCCCGCCGTTTCGATCATCAAAGGGCGCGTACCCGATAGTTTCACCGGAACACTTCCCGACAGGATCGCCTTCGCGCATATCGATCTGAACAATGCCGAGGCGGAGGCGGCAGCGGTGGAGCAGATCTACCCCCGCCTCTCCCCCGGCGCCTACGTGATCTTCGATGACTACGGCTGGTGGACCCTGTCGGACCAGAAGATCGCCGTCGATGGCGTCTTGGAGCGCCACGGCGCGCGCGCCGTGGAGTTGCCGACCGGCCAGGGATTGCTGATCAAGCGGGCCTAAGTTTCACAACGCCCGGCGGATATCTCCAAGATCGGAAAGTGGCGGAGGGGATGGGATTCGAACCCACGATAGGGTTATTAACCCTATAACGGTTTAGCAAGCCCTCGCCATCGCGCCTCGGAAAGCCCGATTTCGCCACGAAATGCAGGCATTCTGCGGGTTTGCGTGCTCCGCAGGCCGCGCATCGAGCGCGAACAAAAACGGTTCGGGTCGGCACATAAGGGGGCACAGTCCTACCCCCTGACTGGTAATCCGGCGCCAATCCCGACAGTCCAGACACTTACCCGGAAACCAACCGCCCTGCGCGACGAGACTCTGTTCGAGCGGTTCGAGCAGGCCGCTATCAGCGGCGAGCGGTGCCCGACCATGGGCCAGCTAAGGGACGAGGGTTACGTCGATAGCTCGAAGTCGGCGCAGCGTCTGGCTGACAGCGGCGCGATCCGGATCGAGGTGTACGCCCGGAACTATCGGGTGATCGAGATCAAGCTCGGCCCACATGAGGGACGCCGGACCGCGCCGCCGCCGAACGAGTGGCATGAGCCCTACTACGTCCGCGAAGCCGGTATGAAGGTCGACCGGCGATGGGATGGCTCGTGATTGGACGAACGAAATGGCGTGCCCGGAAGATCGAGGTTGCGGGATGACTGCGCTCCCGGCACGAGGCTCGGAATCCACCGTCGAGATCCGACACTTCCACCTGTATTGCGGCCTCGGCGGTGGGGCGAAAGGCTTTAACCGGGGCCACGCCCGAGTCGGCAACACTGAGGCCAAGTTCCAGTGCATCGGTGGGATCGATTCCGATCCGGCCGCGATCAGCGATTTCTCCCGCGCTGCCGGGGTCAAGGGAACCGCCCTGGACCTGTTCGACCGGGACCAGTACACCGCCTTCCATGGCAAGGAACCGCCAGCCGACTGGACCGAGGCAACGCCCCTCGAGATAAAAATGGCTGCCGGCGGCGAGCGCCCGCATATCATCTTTCTCTCGGCCCCCTGCAAAGGGTTCTCTGGGCTGCTCTGCGAATCCAAGTCCCGAACCGACAAGTATCAGGCGCTCAATGGCCTGACACTGCGCGGCATGTGGCTCGCGCTCGAGGCGTGGCAGGACGATCCGGCAGAGTTCATCATCTTCGAGAACGTGCCCCGGATCGCGAACCGCGGCCGGCCGCTGCTCGACCAGATCGTCAATCTACTTCGGCGATATGGCTATGCGGTTGCCGAGACCACGCACGACTGCGGCGAGATCGGCGGTCTGGCTCAAACACGCCGCCGTTTTCTGTTGGTTGCCCGACATATCGAGAAGGTTCCGCCGTTCCTATACGAGCCACCGAAGCGTCCGCTCCGTGGCGTCGGCGAGATCCTGGAGAAGTTGCCATTGCCGGGTGATGCGGCGGGCGGTCCGATGCACCGGTGCCCGTCGCTGCGTTGGAAGACATGGGTGCGCCTCGCCTTCGTCGAAGCCGGCCAGGACTGGCGATCGTTGAAGCGACTGACTGTCCAAGATGGAGTCCTGAAGGACTACGGCATTGTGCCGGATGGATACGGCCATGCCAGCACGCTTGGCGTCAGGCGCTGGGACGAGCCGGCCGGTGTTGTCGCAGATCCACGCCCGGATTGGCCGGAGTACGGTCAGCTGGGAATCACGCCTTGGGCCGAACCGATCGGCACCGTCACCAGTCAGCGCGCGCCAGGCCAGGGCAAGTTCTCGGTTGCCGACCCGCGACCGGCGGGCAATCCGAAGTTCAACAACTGCTTCCGCGTTGTCCGGTACGGTGACACGTGCCCGTGCGTGAACGGGGGTGCAACGCCGTCGGCAGGCGGTCTGTGCGTGGCCGACCCGCGGCCGGCTGGAGTCGCCGCCAACAACGAGGATCGATACCAGAGCCAAGGCCACTACGGCGTCGTTCGATGGGTAGACACGTCGAAGGCGGTCACTGCCGCCGGCCAACATGACAACGGCTACGGCTCGGTTGCAGACCCGCGCGCAGGTCATCTACCAGACTATTCATCGGCTCCATCTCTCCCCGGTCCCGACGACTCGCTGGTCTGCCGGATCATTGCCGAAGACGAGACATGGCACCGTCCTTTCACCACGCTCGAACTCGCAGCACTGCAGTCGCTCATTGACCCCGAGGATCTGACACCGCTGCACGGGACCTCAGATACAGCTTGGCGGGAGCGGATCGGCAACGCGGTCCCGCCAAACAGCGCAGCGGCGATAGCCGGCGTCATGGGCGAGACGCTCCTGCTCGCGATGGCCGGCGAGACCTTCATGCTCTCCAACTCGCCGATCTGGGTACAGCCACTCGCCATCGCGCTGTCGATCGACGATCGGCAACTGGCGACCGAGATCGAGGGGCTTTCGTGAGAACGCCGACTGATTCGCAGAGGGAGTCACCGCGCACTCCGCAACAATGTTGCGCGGATACTACCGGCCTAATCCGTGTCGAACTTTGGAGAAGATGGAAACGGCGACCGAAGCCCGAAGCGGCGATCGAATCGTGCGATCGTACTCGGGGCCAACCGCTCCATTTGATCGGTTCCGCAGTCTATGAAGTAGCGCCCGCTCGGCGCCTCGACACGGGTTCCGGTAACCATCTCCCCGTTCGGGATCACCTGAAACCCTGTCTTCACATCGCACCCCCGGATTCGTCAGCCGGTACAACGCCGGCAGTCGACGCGGATGATCTCTACACTTAGGAACAACGAAGGATGGGGACTCAAAATACCGATTCAGACGACGGCTCACGCATGGTTTGCGGTCTCAATGGCTATGCGCCAATGCGCCGCGCGACGCCCGAAATAGCCTGAATTACAACTCGGGCGAAAAATCGGGCTGGGAAAATTCTCCGTGATTTCGGTGCTTTGGAGAATTTTGTCGACATAACGGTTTGTAAACATAACATCCATAGTGTGAGACGAGCGGAACGACCCGAACGATGTGACCACGCGAGATCGGGAGACAGAGCATGGGCGAAGCTAAGACGTCGGAACGGCTGCTGAAAGCGTTGCGACGCGCGTCCAAACACACGCTAACGGCCGAAGAGATCGAGCGGCAGCGGGTTTCCTTCATCATGGGGTCGCTCGAGCCCGACAGCAACGTTACCCGCGATCGGGTCGAGAAGATCCTCGCCAAGCAGGAAGGTCGCAGGGCCTCGTAGTTGCATCTATTCGAACTGACGCAGAGAGAGAACCACCCTGTCTATCAGGCTCTGCAGGTTTCGAACGGCAACAGACAATATGACTTTCTCAGATCGATGGTGGTCGCCTCGCTAGATATTGGGCGACCACTACTCTCTCAGGCGATTATCAAAGCACTGAATTACCAAGCTATTGCTTGCCTGCATATCAATGCGGGCGAGTATAGGCCTTGTGCCGTGACCGTCGGCAACCATCAACCGCCAGAGTTTTGGCGCGTACAGTCGTTGATGGACGACTTCGTGAACACGGTGAACCGGCATTGGAACAACTTGGACGCCGTTGCTCTGGCATCGTTCGTTCTTTGGCGGATCAACCACATTCACCCGTTTATTAACGGCAACGGACGGACGGCACGGGCCGCCTGCTACTTCGTGCTGTGTCTCAAGAATGAGAACCCGTTACCAGGAGATCCAATCCTGCCAGAGTTGCTAAGGCGGGATCGAGATCGCTACGTCCAAGCCCTCAAGGATGTCGATGCTTCTTTGGCAACGCCAGGGGGTATGGATTTAACGCCGCTGCATGCACTGGTGTCAGAGCTCGTAGAAGAGCAATTGGCCAGCGCAGGTTATCCGGCGAATGGCGACGACGATGCATCAGTCGGCGGGCACGGCGACGCTCCTGAAGAACAAGGCCAATAGTCGGGCCACTCCCGCTTCGACGCAACGGTCAACTGATCCACGCGACTGGAGACAACCGTGGCCGAAGACCTCACCCGCTCCGAACAGATCGCCGCGATCCGAGACGATACGGCGACACCATTGCCGTCGACGGCGAGCGGATCCGGTTGAACGGCGTAGCCGCCCCTGAGACCGACGAGCGCGGCGGCCTCCAGGCGACGGAGGCCATGAGGGAAATCATCGACGGACGCTCTGTGCGGTGCGCACTGGTCGGGCAGAAGACCTATGAGCGAGAGGTTGGCGTGTGCTGGATCGGCGCCCTGGATATCGGGGCGGCGCTGATCGAGGCCGGATACGCGCGAGACTGCCCTCGATTCAGCGGCGGCCGATATGCGGCACTGGAGCCGCCCGCGTCCCTGACCCTATCCCTGCCCGGCTATACTGCTAGCGCTGACAGAAAGGAGACCACCATGGTTGTCGTCGCCATCGCCCTCGGCGTCACGCTGGCCCTGATTGCCGTGCAGCGGTAGCCGGTTACCGGTTCTTCATCCCGGGCGGTGCGAAGGCCCGGTCTCCGAACCACCAGACCACGGCCGTCTGCGCCGCGAACACCAGGCTGTAGACCGCGTAGCGCAGGAGTTCGGCCGCAGGGCTGGCTTCCGCGATCAGGATCTCGATCATCTGCGCGTTGCCGGTGGCAAGCAGCCAGATGATCCAGGCCTGGACGCCCTGCAGCACGAGTGTCAGGACCGGCCGGAACAGCGACTTGACCGCGTTGACCCAACCGGGGGAGTGCTCGATCAGGACGGTGTCGTGCCGCGTCGACCGGTCGAGCCCGTCCCAACTGCCCTCCTGGCTGACGATCGCCAGTTCCTGCTCGGTCTCCTGGGCGCGGGCTTCCATGTTCAGGCGCTGGAGATCGAGTTCGTAGGCCCATTGCTCTTTCTTGAAGTCCCGTTCGGCCCGGATCGCGCGCTGCTTCATCCATGAGCCCGCGAGCGCGCCGATCAGTCCGAAGAGGCCGCCGGCGGCCCCGCCGGTCAGCAGGCTGAGAGCACCCGTCAGGAGGTCCATAGCGTTCTCGCTTTCTCGCCCGCGTACCAGCGGCGACCGGAGCGGATATCGGTGTGAATGAAGGACCGGTAGAAGCCGAACGTCGTGAAGCCCGCTTTCTTCAGGGCCTCGGCGACCGCGAACCGGTCGTGACCGCGCACGGAGACGTCGAAGTCGATTTTCTTGTGCTGGGACTTCGGAGCCCCGCCGACGTGCGCGTTGTGGATCAGGCAGCGGTGTGCCGAGTTGATCCGCATCGGCCGGCCAAGGTGACCCCGGGCCGCCTGGATCGTGTTGATCGAGGCGACGTGCATGTAGAACGCGCCGCAGCACGGGCAGGCGAACTCGCACGGCTTGAAGGTCGGCCAGCGCGTCGCGGGCCACCGCACCTCCCCGTAATGCGCATAGATGCCGTCCAGGGGCAGGCGATCGGGAATCACCGCCGGTGCGGCCGGTGTCCGGTTCGATGGCTGCACGAGGAGACGTCGCAACAACGACATGGCGTCCTCCGATCTGGATTGGCGGTGATGGCCGACCGGCCGATCCATGTCCGGTCTCCCCTACCTCAGCGGCGGGGCTACCCCCCGCAATCTGGCGAATGGGGTTAGCGGGTCTCGCGGTCCCGTCGGGAAAGGGTGTCGTAGATCCTTTCCAGCGCCTTAAGCTGCGCTTCGCCATTGGCCTCGACCCTGGCAAGCCTGCCTTCGATGGCGCGCATCTGGTCCGCGATCTTGTCGTTACGACCCTCAAGGACGCTGACCCGATCCGTAAGGGCGGTTTGCTGCGCATCGAGAGCCGAAGCCCACCAGATACCAAGGCCCGCCTGGATGCAGAGCGTGACGATCAGGGCAACCGGAACGCGCTTATCGAGGTGCCACTGATTGTCCGTGTAGCGCCGCGGTTGGGGATTGTCCGTCACGAGCCCTCTCCCTTGAGCTTGCCCGTCCGGGCTTCCTGAACGAAATCCCGGCCGGAGCTCAGGGTGCAGGTCGGGCCACCGGGCACGGTCACCGTCAGTGTCCAAGAGCCCGTGTCGAGATTGCTGAACAGTTCAACCAGGTTGCCTTGGGCATCCAGCATCATGTTGTTGCGGTGCTCGCCGTAGCGCTCGTCGAGACGCTTCACGATCGCATCCCGTTGGGCGCAGGCCGCGATGCGGTTCTGCGCATGGGCGGAGCCCGTGCGGAACACCAAGACGACGGCCACGAAGACGACGGCCACGAAGACGACGGCCGGGCACACCGCACGCGCAGTGGCCCGCCTGGATTCCATCCGGCGGATCATGACATCTCTCCCCTGGTTGAAGTCAGAGCGCCCCGGCTGCCTCGCGCCCCGCATACCGACCGCGACCAGATCCGGAACCGCACCGACCGTGCCTAGGACGCTGTCGGTGAAACCGCGGGCCGCGAACTCGCCTTTTCTCAAGGCTTCCTCATCCAGCGATCGCCCCTCACCCTGAGTGTTCTGCTCCACGTAGGAGTCCAGATCGAACGGCTGGGGCGCCGGCTGACTGGCGAGATAGGAGTCCACGTCGAATTGGGCCACCACTGTTCTCCCTCATAAGAGAACGGCCACCCGAAGGTGGCCGCTACTTTGTTCGCTGCTTCAATTGATCACATCAAGGGAAGCGCACCCGGTGACAGCTTCTCGGCCAGTTTCGTGAGTCCCTTTGGCGTCACCCTCACCTGCTCGGTGATCCTTCCGGTGCCGTCGGAACGGCTGACCTCGGCAACCTTGTGTTCCAGATGACCGGACTGGATCTTGTCCTGGTAGCCGACGTAGTGACCGTTGCCGGGGCGGCGGTAGATCCAGCGACCTTCGCGCATGAACCCGAACAAATCCTTCGGCCGCATCTGGAGGTGCTTGGCCGCATCGGTGATGCACATGGACCCATCCGCCGTCGCGATGCGGTCCAGGGCATCGACCTTTGGTGTCATTTCTGCGACGTCCGCCTCCAGCTCCAGCACTCGCTCGGTGTAGGTAAGCAAAAGCCCGCGCATCGCGGCCGGATCGTTCAGCAGCTCGACGGGATCACGACCATAGGAGCCGGTCTTGCGGATCGTCGGCAGAACCTCCGACGTGACCCACTTCTTGAAACGCTTTGCTTCCGGCTTCCGGCTCTTAAAGATCATCGAATAGAGCCCGGATTCGTTGACGACAACCATCTGCTGATCGCCGGAGGGGGTCTGCACATTATGTAGACCCCTATCCTCCTCATCGACTGTGCGCCCAACGCCCGCAGTAGCAAGATCCAGCACCACGGCCACGTCTTTGGCTACGAACCACGGCTCGCCATCCCTCTGGATCACGCGAACCGAGGTATCCTCGAACTCGAACGGAACGAGCCCGGTATTGACATTCTCCTCATCCATAGTCGTTCTACTTTCTGCCGGCTGTTGCTGACGGCCGGCGTTTGAGGGGTAGCGGCGGGTCCCGGCGAATGGCTACCCAGCACGAACCGGGATCCCGCCTGTTGGCTGCAGCAACTCAGCCAACCTCATGCGAAGGGGGCGCCCCGTTTGCCGCGAGGCGTCCCCACTTCGTGTCTGCGGATTAAGTTAAGCCGCCTGCTCGCAATCCTCGAACGGATCGCAACGCCGGGAGCAATAGTAATCGCCGCCAACGGCGTCCCTATCCGCCCCATGCGCCTCAAGTCCCCGGATCGCAGCCCAGGCAAGCACGTCCGCGCGTCCGATCATGTCCTTCAGGTCCTTCGCTGTCTTCTCGTCCAGGTGGCTGGCGATCGTATCGACCGACGACTTAAGCTGAGCGACCTGGAGAAGCACGCCATTGAGTGACGTGGCGATGCGATAGGACATCAGCGCTTCCAATGCTTCTAGCTGGTCACTCAGCATCCGCTCTCGGTTCTGGAGGAACAACTTGTTGGCTTGCTCCGCGTCGGCCTGTGCGAGCTGAAGACGCTCCATGCCGGCGACGATGCTTTGGGCTTCTGCGCCCAAGCGGGCTAAGGGGCAATCTTGGTCAGTCATGCGTGCCTCCGATACATGTAATATCACATATATCTATGATGATATTGATGATGTCAACGATGAAAGTAATGTCGTTGATTGCATCGCTATCGGCCGCTATATGTGGGCAATGGCTACTCGCAAGATCATTACGTTCGATGACGGTTTGCTGCGCCGGATAGACGACTTCCGTTTCGCAAAGCGGATTCGATCAGAAGCTGAAGCTATTCGTCGACTAATAGAGATCGGCCTCGCCCAAGAACAGCAGGCCGCTGGCGAGATCGAGGGCATCGATATCGAGAAACTTGCGAGTAAGCGGCAGCGCCAGTCGGAGTAACGCTGTCCCAATCGGCTAGCGGCCAACAGCCAAATTCGTTGAAACGCTGAGGATCTGGCGCTATCATCTCGCGCGAGAATAGGCCTTCGAGTGAGATGCGGCGGGTTCTTGGAAAGACACTGAGGTTCTTTGCGAGTATCAGTTTGATTGGCTGGTGGGCCGGAGCCCTACTGTTCCATTGCTACACGATCTGGGCTGCCTAAAACGTCTCCGGTTTTATCGCTGCTGCCATCAGTTTCGTTTTTCCACTTCTTGCACAGATTTTCTGGGCCTACGTCGCATGGAGCGACTTCGGGGTCATCTGGAGTGTCTTCACTGTTGGATTAATCGCCGCGTTTCTCGTCCGGATGCTCACGGTTGGATTGTACCTGATGGCAGATGCGATCAATCCAGAGGAAGCGCGCAGCGGCTGAAACGCTGAAACAGGCGGGATTGCCGAAGGCGTTCTAGTTCGTGGCCGGCACTCGCCAACGTGGGCGTCGAGTTCATCCCCGCGAACGGTGGCGGCCCGGGTGCCCGGCTTCGAGAACCTGAGTAGCAGCCAATGAAAAGGCCGCCCAAAATTGAGCAGCCCTTCAGAACACTATGTTGGTTGACCTATGCGGCCAGGAGCCAGCCATCATGGCCATCGTTAGATGCTTCTGGGAAGAGCGCCGGCTCTTCAGCATCTTCTGCCGCCTGGAACCTCATCATGATCACGTTGGGCTGTTCGTCGACGATCTCTGAGAGGAATCCGACGATCCGCTCCATCAAATCCTCACCGAACAGCATGAACGCCGCCGCTAGCCGCAAGGTGCGATCGGCCGGCCCCGGAATTAGGGTGTTCGGCGCACCTTCCCAGCGCGCAGTCTCTCCCCTGGTTGAAGTCAGAGCGCCCCGGCTGCCTCGCGCATCGGGTCCTGCACGGCACGCTTGCGCTGTGTGGTCGACGTCAGCAGCGATCCTCGCTCACCGCGGCGGCGGATCTCGCGGAGCGTCTTGCGGGTGTTTTCGCAGTCGTAGTTGCGACCATGGTTCGGCGATTGCTTCTCGAATCACTGCCCTGCCATGCCGACGAGGCCGAGCAGGCCGATAGCCGGACAATGCTGTACGGATTCATCGGCCCTCAAATGTCGCCAAGCGGCGGTCGTCGAGGCGTTCGATCTTGGTCGCCAGATCGGCCATGCGCTGGTCGCGCACGGTAACGCTGATCCGGCCCCGGTCGTAGTCGGCGACGATCCGGCGAGCCTGTGCCATCAATTCGCGCTCGGTCCGGTTGAACCGGCGCTGGTGGTCGTAGAACCCGGCCTCCACATCCTGCGGGCGCACCTTGACGCCGACGGACGACATTGCCGCCTGACCGATCGAGTACCGTCGTCCCTGCCAATCCCGTACACCGGTCGCCGCCTCGCCGATCTTCGTCCAGTACCAGGATCCCGGAATCCAGGCCGCCGACGGCATGAATGCCTTCCAGAGATAGTCGGCCGTCTTGGAAATCTTGTCGACGGTCGTGTCCGTGTACTCGTTCGTGATCTCCTGACCGGTGAAGCCCTGCTTGTTCAGCATGAGCTCGCCCGCGATCATGATCGGGCCGCCGAACTGGAGCCACGACGGAATCGGGATCGCGCTCGCACCCTGGTTCATATCGAAGACGTCACCGGCCGGAACCCATCTGCGCATGTCGATGAACAGCGGGTTGCCGTACTCGTCACGCATCGCCAAGCGCATCATCCGCGGTCCGCCGACCCAGGTGTACCCCTGTTCCTCGCTCCGCATACTGCGGCGCTCCTCGTCCTCGTCGCCGGGCTCAAGCGTGTAGGCCAGCGCGTTCGCGGCGTAGGCGACCGTTGCGTACTTCAACAGTTTCCAAGGCCGGTGCGCCATGGACTTCGCGATGATCGGCACCGCCCGGTAGGTGTAGGCGATGAACGGCAGGACCGTGCGCCGGGCCGCGTTCACCCACGGGGCCCGGATGTCGTAGTTCAAGAACTGCTCACGGGCCTCTCGTGCAGCCTCGGCTTCGCCGTAGCCCTGGTCACGGCGGCGCAGGTAGGTCGCCATGCGGAAGACCTCGTCCTCAAGGCGGTACAGGTCGATCGCCGCCCGGTCCGCACGCCTGCCCATGCGCCAGATGCGATCCAGCAGTTTCCCGACCAGCCCGATCTTGGCCTCCATGGAATCCTGGCCGCCCTGCATGTCGCGCTCGATCTCCTCGAGCAGCGGCTTCAGGACGTTGTCGCGAATCTCCACCGACATCATGTCGGAACCGAAAGCCCCGCCCTCGACGGCCTGCTTGTAGTCGCCGTCCTTGCGGTACATGGCGCGGATCGCCCGGGCGAGATCAGCGGCGCGCACGTCGGCCATGTCCATCAGCAGGACGTTCGACATGACGTTGTTCATGTGGACGACCGGCGAGCGGGCGGTTTTGTTCAGCTTCCACTGTCTGGTCAGTTGATCCCACCAGTTCGCCTTCTGCATCCGCTCGACCTCGTTCAGGTCGCGCCAGATCTCAGCCCGCACGTAGCGACCGGCAAGTTGGCCGTAGCGCGCCGTGCCGGACTTCTCGAGTTTGGTATCCGGAACCTTGACCCAGTCGATCGCCGGGTCAGCCCAGAACCGCCAGTAGTTGTCGGCGTTCTTCCAGGTCCCCTCGCGCGGCTCGTCGGCCCGAGACCATTCCTCGTTCTGGGCAATGTCGCGATAGAACCGGCCGGTCGCCAGATCGTGCGCCATGCCCATATAGGTTTTCGCGATGGTGTAGCGGGCGTCGACGATCTCGCCCATATCGGCGCGCTCGGCCTTGGTGAAGTCCCGCCAGAGGGTGACCTTGCCCTTCTTTGCGCCCCGGACCTCCCACATGCCCTGATCCTGGTAGTCGCGGTACTTGGCCGGGACCGGCTGATCAGCGGGGATGTAGACGCGGTCCAGGACCTTGCGCCGGCGGCCCGGGGCGCGGTCTTCCATCTCCCCCTGACCGTCATTGGCGACGCGGTCCAAGACCCGGATCGTGTCGCCCTGCTTGGTGGCGTTCTGCAGGGTCAGCGCACCGGCACCGGTATCGCGCTCCGGCCGCGCGTCGTCACGCAGTTTCGTTTGCGGGACCTCGATCCAGAGGCCCCGGCCCTTGAACTGGTTGCCGATGATCTTGCGGCGGCGGCTCTGCGCCATCCGCGACACCCAGCGGGTCAGACTGCTCTGATCGTTCTCGTGCTTCTCATAGACCCGATGCAGGTACTTGCCGCGGTTGCGCTCGAAGGCGTCCGGGCTCAGCAGACCCAAGTTCACGGCCTCCTGCCCCATGTGATCGATGGCGTTGCGGATCGGCTCCGACAGCTGGGCCATCTCCTCATCGGGGACGACCTCGCCGGTCATGACCGCCTGAAGCACCTTGGCCTCGCCGGGCCCGATACCGGCGCTCTGAAGCGTCTGCATCAGTTCGGGTATCTCGGACTGGATGCGCCGTTCGTCAAGGGCGCGCACCATGTCACGCTCGACATAGTCCGGATCGAGGCCGTACCGGTCGATCAGACCAGCCCGGGCGCGGTGCAGCATGGGGTTCATCCACGCCATCGGCCCGTCTTCATTGAACTGCGCTTGCGCGATCGCCTGCTCTGCCTTGGCGGAGAGCCACAGACCGGGCTGCCACTGGCCTTGATCGTTCACACCCCCGAAGACGTCGAACGGTAGGCGCATGACCCGGTCGATCGGCTGGACACCGAACAGACGGCCCATCATGGACTGGCGTTGTGCTGCGGCCCCGGCCGTGCCGGCGGCGACCCCGCGGTCTTCCCGCACCGCTTCGGGTGGCAAGTCCAGATTGTCCCCCTCCTCGGCAAGGAAGGTGTGCGAGGCTACTCCGCCGCCGTCTTCGCGGAGCGTTCCGCCTGCATCTGACGGATCTTCTGCATTCCGGGCGTCTTCTCGTGCTCCCGGAACTCCACGATCACCTGCAGTGCGGCCTTCACCTCCGGCGCGTCCGCCGGCAGGCCCTTCACCTCGGCCTCGAAGCGATCCCACTCCTCGATCGGGGCGAACGAACTCGGATAGTCGATCAGGTACGTCATCTAGCGACTGCTCCGTCCGGTTGGCGTTGAACTTGCCGAGCGCCTGGCGTGCCGGGCGAACGGTAGATTCGACGACCGAAATATACTCGGCCGACAAGGCGTCCACCGCCATCGTTGATCTGTAGGTAATCAGTCCGAGGCGATGGAACAACAGGTTGCGCGCATGGGCTTCCATGATCTCGGCTTCCAGATCGTCGAGCCTGCCATCGTTGACGGCCGTCTTGATCCTGTTGCGCAGCAGCGTTGTCACACGGTTCATGGCCCGGCGCAGGCTGTCCGCCGACGTGGTCGCCGCCTGCCGAACGCCATCGGGCATGGTCGCCGTGAAGACCTCGTCGCCGGTCACGACGCGGATCCCGTCGACACCCGGGCTGGCCAGCACCAACAGATCGTCGATCGACAGAGAGGCGCCGCGCGGGTGGTTGTGCGTCGCGATCATCGGCGGCGTGTCGGCGGCCTGCAGTCGATCCAACACCGCCCCGGAGTAACTGACAGCCCCCGGCTCGTTCTGCGTGCCGGCCTGGATCAGCCGGCCGTCGGCGTCGAGCATGATCAGGTATTCGTGACCCGTCGCCTGCCCCTTCTCGAGCACCCATGCGTCCGCCGCGGCTACCCTGGCCTCAAGGCCCTCGGCGTCCCTGAGTACGCCGTAGGCGTCGTCCCATAGGTCGACGTAGCCGTCGGGATCGGCTGTCTCGCCGGTCGGGCGTTGTTCTCCTTCCCGGAGCCCGGAATCAGAAACCCCGGCTTCGGGAGCCGGGGTCTCGTCGTGTTTAAGGTTTTCGCCTTCGTTTGAGGTGCCGTCGTCGGGTGGCGGCGGCACGCTGTCCTTGGCCTCGCCACTCCCGGTCGCCTGTGCCGGCCGCGCGCCGGCGGTCCCGGTCTCGACCTCGATGAACAGATCCTGCCACGACGGCTCCCGGTCGAGCGCCCGCTCGATGGCGGCGCGCACCCGGTCGAACACCCGCTTCAGGATCTTGAACGCCCGCAGAATCCGGTTGCCGGCCTCGTAGCGACCGGCCGCCCATTGCGCATAGGCTTCGGCAACGGCCTCTTCGATCTGCGCGTCCCCGTCGAGGTTCGGATACCGTTCGGCGATCCGGTGACGATCGAGCCATCCCTCGGACTTCGCCGCCCGGGCCAGCACCCGCCAATCCTGGCCGCCGATCCGGCCGGTCTCCCGCAGGAAGTGGATCGCCTCGTGGCGCGCGGTGGCCTCGATGTCGGGTGACGCCAGCGACAGGGAGATGACCCCGTCGAGCACCTGGCCGTAGGCTTCGCGGCCCTGATCGGTGCTCAGACGGTCGCGGATCTCGACCGGGGCGTCCTTGGCGATCCGGCCCAGAATCTTGCCCGCCGCGGCCCGCGCCTTGATTCCAGCCTCGGTCGGGCTTATATCGGCCTTGGCCGCTCCCAGCGACTCCGACTTGGGCGTCTTCGAACGTCCCTTGGCTGAAGGGGTCTGCTGCGTAGCCTGGGATGAGCGCCTTCCACCCTCGCCCAGTGCACCGGCCTTCATATTCTCGATGTGCTCTTGTGCTTCTGCGTCCGTGATGGCTCGTCCAGTACGCGGGATAGCCTTCCTTCCTGGAGACCCGGTAACGATCCAAGTCATTACGTTGCCGCCGCGCTTTAGTCCAATGACGGCCGTGTTCTCCCCCCAAATGACGTTCCGCTTGAGAGTCCCCTTCTCCAGATAGAATGGCCCGAAGCCGCCGCGCGCAATCACATCCGGGAGACGGGCGGCGAACGATCGACCATCAATACCGTCTTTTTCGTTGCGGCCTACGATCACGTGATGAATGCCCCCTCGTTCATTGCCCCAGACAAAATCGATCCAACCGACTTCAGATCGATACATCGCCGCGGCCTGGTCCTGTTTGGTGCGCAGAACCTCGTTGATGGCGTCAAGGCCCCGACGAAGGTTCTCGGCCACCGTCTTCGGTCGCGCGGGGCCGACCTGGAACATCACCTTCCGCCCGCCCTCATCCTTGATCTTGATCGTCTCGAACAACCGATCGAACGCCGGCCCGATGCCTTCTGCCTGCAACTCGGATTCTGTCGGATACATGCCGGAGTGGGCCAGGTTGGCGAGGTAGTCGTTTTCCACGCCCTCTTTCGCCATGCGATCGACGATGTATTTCTCAAACGATCGCGCGCCCATCTCGATGATCTTCGACCAGTAGTCGCCCGACGTGCGCAGGGCGTCGACCTGGCGGGAGCGCTCGCTCAGACTGCTGTCGATCAGTGCTTTGCGCAGATCGGAAAACGCCTCGAACACCTCCGGCCGCACGCCCTGCGGCCGATTGATCGCCCGCGCCTCCTCGGTCAGGTAACGGCGGTCTTCCTTGGCCGGCGCGTCCATCTTGCCGAAGTAGTCGTCAACGGCGTGGAACCACTCGTGAGCCAGCGATCCGGCGCCCTGCGTCTTCGTGAGGTTGATGACCACGGACCAGGGCTCATAGTGCGCGGCCGCATTGCCGCCGCGACCGCGGGCGCCGAATGCCAGACCCAACTTGCCGCCGAGCGACAGGGCTTCCGGTGGGATGTTGAGCGCTTGCGACAGATCCATGAGCGCGTCGAAGGCTTCGTTCAGGTCCTTCTGTCGGCGACCGCCCTCGACATAGTTCCCAAACTGCACGCCCCGGAATCTGAACGCCTGCTCGAACCGCTCGGGCGTCACGTCGCCCTCTCGACGATCCGGACCCTTGCGGGTCATGTTCTCCGGACGGCGAACCGCCGGTGCCTTGCGCATCTCGTCGATGGTGGCCTGGATCTCGTCACGCCGCTCCGCGATGTACTCGTGCGCCGCCTTCACGGTCTCAAATCCGGTCTTGACCCGGATGACGCCACGCTTCGCCTTGAAGCCGACGAACACGTCCTTGGTGTTTCGGTCCCGATATACGCCGACAGGGGTCAACCTTTGCCTCGGTTTGGCCGCCTGTTCGTCGACCTGCCGGCGGATGTATTCCCGGGCGGCCCCGATCGCCTCGGCCTTCTCCTGCGTCATGATGTTCGCGTAGCCGCCGCGCCTCGGGGTTTCGAGGTGGTAGAACAACTTGCCGTCGGGAAAGTGCTCGCCCTTGGCGCGGATGAACTTCGTCCGACGCAGCTGGTACTTGGCGCCTTCCTCGATCGTCTCGGGATCAAGCCCGCCGACCATATCCGCGGTGTCCGGGAAGTGCCGAAGAGCGCTCATGTATCTGAGGCCGTCGATCTTCTCGCGGATCGTCTGCGGCGTGTACTTGCCGGTCAGTATCCCGCTGGAGAACTCACGGAGAAGTTCAACCTGCTTGACCCATTGCCCGACCTTGTAGCTCCGCCTCGGCTTCGACGGGATCGCATTGCGCATCAGGGCGACCATCGCCATCGCCTCGCCCGACACGCCTTCCTTGGCGAGCTTCACATAATCGGGCTTGGGGAAGGATTTCGACAGCGGCGCGGCGGCGAGGTCGATGCCCGCGTCTTGAAGGGAGTCGATCATCGACCGCCAGACGTCCTTGCGCGCGCCTTCCAACGTCTCGCCAAAGTCCTGAATGTCAGAGGACGGATCGCGCTTCCGCCCGGAATCGGAAACCCCGGCTTCGGGAGCCGGGGTCTTAGGGGTGGTCTCGGGCTCCGTCTTGGAGGGTGGCTGCTGCGCCCGCTGCACCAGGTCCGTCTGACCGCGGCCGGCGACGTCGAACAGACCGAAATCCGCCGGACGATCGCCGCCTGCCAGCGGCCGGTCGGCACCAGCCTGTGCCCGATCCCGATCCGTGACCGGTGCCACGCCGGGGATCAGGGTCTGCTCGCCTTGGTCGGTGGTTTCGGTCGCCGTCACTCCGTCCTTGTCGGATTCGCCGGCAGCATCTACGTATTGTGTAGAGGAGTTATCGATGGAAACGCTGTTCTTCTCCTGGGACTTCGAGCCCGCTGTCGCGTTCTTCGATCCGCCGTCCAAGACGGCCGTGTTCGTCGTCTCCGATGACGGCAAGTCCTGGCGCCGACTCCCCCACGAAGCCTGGGAACTGCTGGTCGAAGACCACTGCGAGGTCGACGAAGCGACGTTCGCCCGCCTATATCCCGACGCGCCCGAATTCAGCGACGAGATGATCGGGATCCAGGAGTCGGCTTCCCGATCGGCTGCCGCCGAGTAGAGTGCCCGCTGCATCTCGTTCGCTTCCGCCTTCTCGGCGGGCGTGCGCCCCTCATCGCGGGCGACCGTGTAGAGGTCATGCCCCGCCGCGTCGCGGGCCTTCGCCATCTCCGGCGACTGGAACTGGATCTCGGCAACCGTGCCGTTGCCGGTGCGGACCAGCACCTTGCGATCGAACCAACCTGAATTGGCGTTCCTCGACCACCCTTTATCGAAGGCCGGGAACACATCGAAGAGAGCGGCGACCAGGCGGTCGGCCTCCTGGGGTGTCTCGACAACGAAGGTTCCGCGGGCCGCGTCCGTGATCCGTGACGCATCGCCCTGGTATTTGGCCGCGATCTTGCGGCGGATGCTCTCGGCGGTCTTCGGCCGGCCGCCCTTCCACTCGGCACCGAGGCCGCTTGCCACGCGATTGAGTTCCTGCTGGGCAAGGCGCGACTTGGTGACCAGCCGGTCGGGCGTCCATCCGGCCTGACCCGACCGGATCTCTCTGACCGATTGCGGCGGGCCTACTTCTTGATCGGATACTTCCGGTTCTGCAGGTCGATCATCCACGCCACGTCCCGGTGCGCCTCTTCCCTCTCCGAGGGAGTCAAGCTCTCGAACGGTTTCGAGGAACCGGTCTCGGGCTTGGGCGAGGGTGGCGCCGCCGTGGAACGATCGGGCCGCTTCGGTGAGTGCATCGCTGACCGGTCCTTTCCGTGTCGCAAGCTTCTCGAGCGCCGGCCCGAGTTGCGCATTCTCCGACAGTTGGGCCCGGTTGGCGTCCTTGTCCAGGACATTGCCCGCTTCCGCCAGGATGCCGGCACTGTCGACGGCCGTGGTGAAGACCCGGCGCAGGCCCCGGATATGGCGCGTCGCGGCGTCCAGGATCTTCGCACGCTCGGCGATCAGGGTGCCGGTCAGGGCCTCTTCGCCGAACAGGCTGTCCTGCGTCTGCCGCGCGAAGCCGGCCGCGTCGATCTGGTCGACGATCATGCGCGCCTGGTTGATGTTCCCCGGCGGGTGCTTCGCCAGATACCCGAGCGCGGCCACCTGTCCGCCCGGGTCCTGGATCGTTCGGCCGACGACAGCCGCGAAGTTGGCCGGGACCGTCTCGTTGACGGTCATGCCCCACGCATCGTCGCCCAGGTTCGCCAGCGCCTCGCCGTCGCGGTATGCGCGCCGGGCCGGCGGGATGTGGCGGGCTGCTTCCTCGCGCGACCCGCCGTTGCGGAACAGGCGCGCGATGTCGACGGCATTGGTGCTCTCGCCGCCTTCGGCCAGGTTCTTCATCGCGCCACGGAACATGGCCCGGTCGGCCGTGACACCGTCGGCCTCGCGCAGAACCCGCGCCCGCAGGGCCACGCCCCGCTGACCGCCGGCCTTGGCGCGCTTCGCCAACGCCAGGCGCTGGTGACCGTCGACGATGAACCGCTGACCGTCGTTCGCCTCCCAGACCACGACCACACCGGCGAAGTCGGGGTTGAACGTGCGCACACCGCGAAGCTGATCCGTCACGCCCTCGGCGTCGCCGCCGCTCTTGAACTGGAAGCGCTGCGCGTCGACCGCGATCGAATCCGGGTCGACCATCTCGAGGCCGGACCCATCGCCCGGCGCGGGCTGCGATGCCGCCTGCCGGGGCGCTTCGGCCAGTTCGGTCGGACGATCCATATCGAGCGGCCGACCACTCACCGCGTCGTCGATGACAGCCTTGCCACGCGAGATGTCGGCCGTCGGTAGCGGGCTGGCTTCGTCCTCCGGCGTGATCGGTGCGGTGCGCTTCGGCTGTGCGACAGGCTCGGGGGCAATCGGCTCGGGGGCGACCGTCTCGGGGGCGGTGGGCTCTACCGACCCGATGACCTCTTCGGCCGGGACGGCACCTTCCGGCAGGTCTGCGTCCGGCTCGAAGCCTGCCGGCGGATCCGCAGCTGCGGGACCGGCTTCACCCGCGCCCCGCTCGCCGCGCACGAAGGGCTCGGTCACCCCAGCCATGGTGGCACCCATACCGGCGCCCAGAAGGCCCGCACGGGCCATGTTCTCCAATGCCTCTCCCCAGGTCATGTCCTCGTGGAGGACCCCAACCTCATAGCCGTCCTGCAGGGCCTGCGTGAACATCTCCTGGATGCCCTCGGCCACGGTGCCTTTGAAGAACCGAGAGACGAACGTCGTGCCGGGCTTGGCGAGGATCCCGAGCGGCACCGCTTCGGGGATGGCCTCGGCCGCCGCCATGAAGACGCCGTCCTGGGTCGCCTCGTCATGCGTGCGGCCCTTTTCGCGCGATGTCGCGTACTGGTCGCCGAACACTTGCGAGCCCAGCAGCGACATGCCCGAGGCCGGGTTGCGGGTCAGCATGGTTACCGCCAGCGCGGGGCCCATGTTCGCCATCGATACCAAGAAGTCGTAGACCAACCCCTTGGCGCTCCACGGATCGACATCCGGACGCATGGCGGCGATCTCTTTGCCGAGCTCGGTCGCCCGTTCCTGTGCCTGGGTCAGATCCCGTTGGCGACGGTTGCGGATCTCTTCAACGAAATCGTCGGGCAGGTCTGCGCCCTTGGTGCCGTGACGAAGAAACTCCAGTTCGTCTTCCGGCGACATGACGTCGTTGTATCGCTCGAGCCTCTGCTGCTGGATCCCCTGCCATTGGCGCTCGAACATGCGACCGACGGCGCCGGGAACCTTACCCAGCGTCTCGCCCCAGGAAGCCCCTCCATAGGACTGACCGGGCTGGTCGGCCCGTTCGCGCCACGGGCTGCGGTAGGACCGGCGCTCATTCGCGGACGTCGGCCCGTCGACGACGAAACCTGCCGGCGGCTCGTCCGGTTCGAAGCCCGCAGGCAGCACCGCTGCGCTCGCCGTGGGCTGGATCCGATCAACCTCGAAACCTGCCGGCGGCTCGTCCGGTTCGAAGCCGTCGGGCAGGCCGCCCACGCGCTGTCGCATAGCTTACTCCACAGGCTCCCAAGACCGGCCGTTGAACCGGAGCTTTTCGCCGGTTGTCGGGTTGGTGGCGGTCTGTCCGACCTGATACTTCGGCGCACGCTGCGGTGCTTCCTCGCTCAAACCGAGATCCGCCATCCCTTCGGCGATGATGTCCTCGGTCCGTTTCGTTTCCCAAGCGTCGCGGGTCATGCCGTCGAACTCGGACGACTCAGCCTTCCACGCCGACTTGCGGTCCTGGGCCTCACGCCGGGCCTGCTTCTCGGCGTCCTTGCGCAGGCCGTTGCGCACCCTGTTCATGACCGCCGGTTCACTGATCGACACGCCCGCCAGTTCCAGTTCGTCGAGGTAGACCTGCCAGTCGACGACCTTACCGTTCGTGTAGTCCTTCTTCGTCGCCGCGCGAAGCGCCTGGCTCAGCGCCGCCCGGATCTGCGAGGCCGTCATCGTGGGCTTGTCGGTCTTCTTCTTCGCGGGCCGGACCGGGTTGCCCTGCTCGTCGGTGACCTGGATCGCTTTGCCGGATCGGGTCACGCCGTAGAGGTAGCCATCCTCGCCGGTGAATCGGTCGACCGGCAAGTTGCCGGTCTGCTGGTCCCGGTTCGCCTGATTTTCGGTGCGCTGCGCGTCGAGACGCTGGGTCTGCATCTGTGACTGCGCACCAAGGCGAGCACCTTGCATCCGAGAGTCGTGCGTCCGGCCTTTGGCATTCTCGGTCGACGTCGCGTCGAGACGCTGGGTCTGCATCTCGCGCTGTAGGCCCCGTGTTGCCTCGGCATTGGCGGCCGTGGCCTCACGACTGAGACGGTTCTGTTCTGCGCTGAACTCCTGGCCGGCGATGCGCTCGCCGCGCTGGAACTCCATTCGCAGCCGCTGACGGCCTTCCTCGCGCATGCTTCGGGTGCGCTCGACGAGGCCCGTTCCAAACCCCTGAACCGCACCTGCGGCAATGTAGGACGAGAGTCCACGTGCCATGGCTACGCCCTCCCCTGGAAGCGCCGCGCCGCCTCGCTCGCACCCGGCAAGAGTTGGTCAAGCGTGCCCTGCCGGTCAGCCGCGACGAGTTCGTTCATCTCGGCCGCCATGGTGCCCTGATCGAGGGTGCCCTCGCGCTGTGCGACATCGCGGTACATGTCGACGGCTCGCAGGAATGCCCCGTTGATCTGCTCCTGGCTCAGAGCCGCGATGCCGGCTTCCTTCTGGAGATCCGCAAGCTCCTCGACGATCTCGGCGCCGGCCTGATAGAGCACGTCGGGGCTGATCTGGATACCGTTCTGCCGCGCGCTGTCGGTCACGCGCTTGGTGATGTTGAACGCGGTGACGGCCAGGCCCTCGATCGGGACACCGTCACCCTGCAGGCCCTTGAGCGTCCCAGGCATCGAACGCTCGTCGTACATCAGTTTCATCGCGTTGCTGACGATCTGATTGTACTGATCCTGTTCCTCCTCGGAGGCCTGTTCCCCGGCAAGTGCGGGATCCCGATCGGCGCCGGTCGACGGCCCGGGCGGAGCCGTAAGGCCCCGCGCTGCTGCGGGCGCCGTGGATCCCGGCCCGGCGGGGGCTGCGACAGTGTCGGATGTCGTCAAACCACGCATGCGCACCTCCTATGCCACCGCGACCCGCTCGATCGCGCCGGACTGCGGGTTGTATCGGAAGGTCGTCGGACGACGCCGCGGATCGTACTTCTCGGCGACGGTCGGGCGATCCGGCCTCGTCGTGCTTGCTCGGGCCGCCGGGGTAGTCAGCGTGAGGCCGCGAGTCGTGCCGTAGTTGCCGGCATAGCGATCGGCGCGGTTCTCGAGCACCTCCGCCTCATCCTGCGCAGCCAGACCGGCGACCAGACCGCTACCGACGCCCGAGACCACACCGCCGAGGACATGACCATTGCGCTCCGCCCAGCCGCCGGCGTCGAAGAAACCCGGAGCGGTAGAGGCCACCTTCGTCGTCGCGGCCGGCGCCGCACCCGCAACCGAACCGGTGATTGCCTGCGATCGGGCAATCTCGTCGCCGATATCCGTCATGGGACCCGATGCCCCATTGATCGCGCTGTTGGTCGTTCCCGTGACCGTTGTCGTCGAATCCTCGAACGCGCCGGCCAGCGGATCTGTCGACCAGCCGAGCGCCCCGGTGACGCCGCCTGTGATGGCACCGCCGGTCGCCCCGTAGAGCGCCCCGTCGCCTATGTCGTTGCCGGTAATCGCGCTCGCCGCCATCCCAAGCGCAGCACCGTATCCGGCCTGCGTGACCGCTCCGGTGACGATGTTCCCGAGCGAGCCTGACAGCCCGATGCTCTCGGTCAGGCTCGAGATCGCTCCGCCCCAACCGCCGGCCATGCCAGAGACACCGAATGCAGCGCCGGCCGTGAAGACCACGGCACCGGCCGCCAGGGCATAGGGGGCAACCTTCGTCGCGACCTTTCCGACCTTCTTGAAGACCTTCTTGATGCCTTTGGTGACACCGCTCATTTCGTCCTCCGAAACATGGACCCGGACCGCTCGAAGCCTTTGCGCTCGTAAAGTCGTTCCGTCGCCTCGTAGGACCCGAACACGTCGGTCACCCCGAGGACGATCTCGTGCACCGCGTCGATCGAGCCCGCCCATTCGAGGAACGCGTCCAGCAAGGCGATCGCGTCGCGCGGGGTGGTGCCGGCGCCGGGAACGAACATCAGATCGGTGGCCGAAAGCCGATCGCCGACCACATAGACCCGGTCCAGGATCCCGATGATGAAACCGTCGATCACGCCCGGGAGATGTTCGGACACGGCGACCATGGTCCCACCGTCCCGCGGGATTCCGTCTTTCATGACGCACTGGCCGATCAGGCGCTTGGCGTAGGTCTCGTCGACTCCGACCCGGCCGACATAGCGGGAGCGGACATAGGCGTTCTGGATCACGCCCATGATCGCCGGCGTGTCGACGGCTTTGGCGCGGCGGACGCTCATACGGCCGGACCCGTCGGCGCGCTCCACTCAAGATCGACACCGTACATGCCTTCGATCACCGCGATCTGATTTTCCATCATGTTGGCGATGTGGGCGAGGTAGTTGCCCCGCACGTCGGACGGGATGTCCGGGTTGTTCAGGATCGCCGTGTAGGCTTGGTTGTAGTTGTTCTGCGCGGTCGCCAGCATGGCCGCGATCTTCTCGCGATCCTCGGCGCCGACCTGCATCTCGGCGATGGCGATGCGGTTGTTCTCCTGCGTGGCCGAGATCTGCGAACGGGTGTTCGCATCCAGGGTGGCGAGCCACTGCTGGTTCTGGATCTCGGAGTGCTGCAGGACCCGGCTCTGCCCGAACTCCTGGGCGCTCAGCTCGGAGGTGAACTTCTGTCCCGCATCCTGGCTTCCGATCGGCAGGGCCACGTCGAGCACTGCCGCCTCGCCGGCCTCGGCCGCCATAGTGCTGTTCGAAAGCCCGCGGGCGTTGGCACTCTGCAGACCGCGGGCGCGGGCCCGCTTCATCAAGGGGCCGTCTGAGTCGAGGATCTCTTCGAGGTTGTTAGCCACGCTCGACGATGTAACTGACGACGCTGCTTGCTGCACGGGCGGCGGTGGCGGCGGTGGCGGCGGTTGGCGTGGCGGTGGCGGCGGTGTCGGTTTCGGTTCATCATGAAGACGTCCTGTGACGGGATTGCGAATGACGTCGTAGGCGGTGACCGTTGCCTGCACGGAGTTCCGGTCGTAGCCCCTTTCGTCGACGGCCGCCCAGAAGCCGCCCTTTCCGTCGAACGCCGACGCGTCGATCCCGTATTTGGCCGACAGATACCGATTCCGAGCCGGGTTCCTGCCGTAGAACTGCTGCGCCCCGGTTTCGGGATGGATGCTGGCGGTTGACGTGAGGCCTCGCACGCGGGCCGCCGCCGCAGACGGTTGATCGGTCCGTTCGGCCAGCGCTTTCTTGACCACGTCCGAGGCGTCCGTGAGACCCTCGGTTGAGTTTCCGACGTCGTTTCCGCCATCGCTGCCGCCGAACTCGTCGCCGCGGTTCGGCTGTCCGGGTCCGGCATAACCGGTACCGTCCACCACATCGAAGCCCTCGGCACGCGCGCGGGCGTTGATCCCGGTGAACGCCTTCTGCAACTCGGGGAGCATGCCGAAGCGGGTGAACGCCTTCACGACGCTCTCCGCTACGCTCCCGCCCGGATTTGCGCCCTGTGCGTCGTTCTCGCCTGCCTGGGCGTCATTCTGGCTACCGGTCGCCGCTTCTGCTCCCGACCGGCCGGAGGGGCCTACCGCGCCCGCGTGCTCGCCCTAAGCGTCCGTGTCCGAGTGACCGGCGTTCTCACCGCTGCCGGGACCGGATCCTGATTCGCCGCCGTCCTGACCTTGTCCGTTCGGGCCGTCGCCCTCGCTGAAGAACTCCTCGAGGCCGGTCAGTTTGTGGTTCGGCCCGGCGGTGTCGGCGACGATGTAGCGATCCGGGTCGTAGCCGGAGTCGATGAAGATCTGCCGGAGTTCGTCCATGAACTCCGGATGCTTCGTCTGCAGTTCGACCGGGATGATGATCTCGCCCGGGGCGACGTGCGCGATCTCCTCGTCCTCATACCGGCCGGCCGCTTTCAGGGTCTCGGCCGCGCGGGCGACATCATTGGCGGGCGGGGACGTGAGACCCCGCGGACGCGGACGCGCCGCGCCGTTGACAGCGCCTGCTTGCATGGCGGCCTCCTGATTGGTCAGAAATCGCGATGTTGTCGCGGCCGGGAACCGGCCAGGGTGGTCCATCGACGCCGGCGGCACTGGACATAGTCTGGTGCCGTTTTCCTTTGGCGGAAAGCCCGGGGCAACCCGGACCGAAGCCGAGGCCCGCCCTGGTTCGCCGCGTTCGTCGCAACAACGATAAGCTCGCCCTCGAAGCGCTCCCTGACCGGATCGTTGAACTGCCGACAGGCCAAGGGTTGCCGATCGACTCTCAAGAACCGGCCAAATCCCAACGTTGTTGATCTTCGTTCCACTTGTAGTCGTTTCCGTCGCCGGGATACTTGACCGGCGGCTCCCACAACTTCAGGGCCTCATTGAAAACGAATGAAGGGTAATCCTTCTCAGGGATAAAGGCGTCTCGCACGGCGTCGTACTCGTCCCCGACGCCGGCGAACCGGGTTCTCATCGAATCGTTGTAGCTTGTCTGCACCCAGACTCTGCCGCCGAACAGGCGCCGGCAGAAGCTCGCGCCGATCGCCTCGTTTTCCGCCCCCTGAGGGTCGCGGGTGTCGGCGTCGTCGATCACGACAACCCGAAGGACCTTGTTCTCGTCGTCCAGCTCCGCGAAGTGCGCCATCAGAACGTGATGCTCCCCGATGCGTTGAACGTGTAGATGTTGAATGCGCCGTCTCTCGAAACGCTGGGCGATCCGGTCGTCGATATGGCGGTCATTCTGGTCCGAAGGATCACAACCCCGGACCCGCCCGCTGAACCGGGCTGGTCTTCATGCCCGGGGACGTAGCGAGCGTCGCGATGCAGACGTGGACCGTAATTTCCGCCGCGGAGGAAGCCTCCGCCCCCACCCCCGCCACCGGTGTTGGCGGCCCCGGGCGTTGAAGCGGCGTATATGTGCTTGTACCCGCGACCGCCCCCACCTCTACCGCCGGGTTCGCCTCGAACGCCAGGAGCTCGACGTCGAAATCCTTGATCTGCCCCGTGAGCCACTTCGTGAACCGCAGATAGAACCGCCCGCGCTCGGGCCCGGTGCCGTTCCACAGCCCGTAGTCGTAGTGGCGCAGCGCGTCGATCGCGGCCGCTTCGTTGCCGAACAGGGGGGACGGCGGGGGCAGGTACGGCGCGTCCGACGCCGCCACCGCCCACCCGCACTTGGTCCCGATATCGAGGCAGAGAATCATCGCGCGGTCACCAGGCCGCCGGGGGCTTTCGCGTCGCCGGCGGAGGTCTGCCAGCCGTCGCGCCAGGCCCTGTGCCCGTCCGTCCCCGTCGAATGCGGGCAATCCCTCATCGCGGCGCCGGCGTCGTGGGCCTTGCAGCCCTGCCGGCGGTAGTAGCAGATCGCCCAGGCCCGGTTCTCGGTCGAGCCGGCCGGATAGGGGTTGGCATCGAAGGCTTTCGCGGCGTCCATCGCCGCCGCGCCCGCGCCCCGCTGCTTCGACAGAAGACCGGATGCGAAAGGATCCGCGCTCTCGATGGTTTCCGCGACGCTCCCGTCCGCCGGCGGGTCTTCCTCGAAGACGTCGTTGGCCGCCCTGGTCTCGCCGGCATTCACGGTCGACAAGACGTCGACGAAGTTCAGCGTCCGCCCCTTGGCGAGCGACGAGAACAACTGGCGGCGCGCGTCGCGGACGGCCGCCCCTTCCCGGTCGTCCTCGAAATCGCGCGACTCTTCCTGGCGCCGGTACAGCTTGTAGAACAGACCGAGGTCCTTCAGCGGCACGTCCAGATCGGCCGCGAGTGTCTTTCAGACCTCCTTGCGGTCGTCCTTCAGGTCCTGGACATGGCGGGCGATCGCGGCGTCGATCTCCTTGTCGAGGCGCAGCAGTTTCCTGAAACCGTCGACCGTGGCGGCGTCCATGTCCTGGATATTCGAGAGCGGTTGGCGATCGTCGACCATCTGGCCTCCTCCTGGTTCGGCTCGCGGACTCCCTGAGAAAGGGCCGGGGCCGAAGCCCCGGCAGAGTCAGGGAGGAAGCACGGCCCCCGGGTTACAAAGGGCCGGCACCCCTTAAGCCCCTGCGGCCGGACCGTTAGGGGCTGTCGGAGGTTGGTGTCGGGAATGGTGGGGGTGAAGGGTCCCGGACCCGACCGGCCCACGCAGCGAGACCAACCGGATCCGGGACAGCGCGCCGCTCGGGACAGGCGGGGACCAGTCGACGCGCTATGAGGTGTTGCCGTGCCGGTCGGCGGCTCGACGTTGAAATCGCCGCTCGACGCCATGACGCATGTCGGCCCGCGTGGCGCGGTCAGCAGCAGCGTCCAGGTGCCGGACTCCCGGTTCGCGAAGAGCTCGAAGAGGAACCCCCGCGCATCGAGCATGTAGGTCTCGCGGTGCTCCTCGTAGCGTTGGGCAAGGTGGCCAACCACGCGATCCCGCGGCCCGCTGGCTCGCGGAACCGGCGGCGCTTCAGGCGGTCCGAAATTGGGGCGCGGCGGCGCCTCCGGAACGGGTGTCGAAGTGGGTTCCGTCGTCGCACAGGCCGAGAGCAGGAGCAGGCCGATGAGGCCCAAACCCTTGAACACCCGGAAGTCGCTCGCCACGTCCGGTCGCGTGGAACGAACTCGACGACCGTTAATCTCTGAGGAACGTGTATTCATCTCAGGCGGCCCTACTGCCGGCGCCTGGACAGCCAGTCCGCGATCACGACGACAACGACGGTTCCGCCAACCCCTGCGAGAAACGAGACAACGAGCTCCGTCCACGACAAAGCAGGGAAGATGCAGTCGTCCATTGGCGTCTCCGGCGCTGTCGTCGAAGAAGTGGGAGAGGGCGGAATGGAAAGCGGTGTTAACCCGGGATGGCTCATCGCCGCGGTCAGCGGCGGCATGCTTCTTATGGCCATCTGGAACCGCGTTTCCGACAACCGCCGACGCAGGGAAGAAGACACCCCGGTATTTGAGGTGGACAGTCTCCGCCTGGATCATCAACTGGCGGTCGTTACGATATCTGTCCGGGCTCCTGCTCGTGCCGCCATCCGCATTGCCTGCGTCCGCATGGTGAGACCGCGAGCAGCGAAACTGACGCGGCACCGAACCGAAGACCATGAATGGGCGCAGTTCGCTCAAGAAGGCGGACCAAGTCCCAGGATCGAGCCACCGTGCGAGGACCAGAGATCCGCCGATGGCAGCATCCGTGTGGAGGCGGGATCGACGACCGTTTTCGACTTCGCGTTCGTATCCACGAAGCCGGTAACCAGTGCGCGAGCAGCCTTCGACCTGGTCTGGGTGTCGTTGGACGGCCAAACGCGGTTCCGCACCAATAGAACGCGCTTGTTCAGCGGGCCGCCGCGAAGACAGGATTGAGGCAACGCGCCCGCTCATCTCACGCAGCCTCCTCGGTCGCAGCGTCGACGCGAACAACCCCCCTTGTATCGACCGGAAGCGCTCGCCACGTGGTGGGGCGTGAAGCCCTACTACTCATCAGGCAGCCTTTCCTTCTCACCGACTGCGCCCACCGACAGCGCCGGTTGTTGCTCCACCGCAACAAGATCGGCGACGGTCAACTCGACGCCTCGTGCGCGTGCGAATTTTAAAAGGTCGGAGAAATGCCGCTGCGGGATGACACCACCGGTCCCCCCACGAGACCTTGGATAGGTCCAGCGATGCACCCAGGTCTTGTCGACCCCGATTCCGCTAGACACCGCCGCAAAGCCGCCAAGCTTGCTGATGACAATGGAAGCCACGTTCTTCATGGCAAGCGACATTGCCAGAAAATTGCGATTATAGAAATTATTAAATCGCTACAAAATTGCGATCTCCCCAATCTTCAACGTCTTGCGGCTTGGGTATCCTACAGACCATGAAGGGATCGGACATCCTTAAGGCGCTTACCGAAGCGGACCGAAGCCAGCGCGATCTCGCTCGCCACCTTGGGCTTGAGCCGCCGACCGTCAACAAGATGATTAAAGGTAAACGCCGCATCACCTCAGATGAAGCGGATCAAATCCGAATATTCTTCGGCTTAACGGATCGCATTGAGTCAAAAAGCGGTCGAGAATCTGACCGTTTGTTATCGAAGTCCTTGCATACATCTATACCAGAAGTTGATATGCGCGCGGGGGGTGCCTCTGGTGGAGATTTGCGAGTGTGGCAAGGGGGAACCGGCGACGAAGCCGACGTTACAGTAAACTGGTTGGTGCCCTCTTCTTGGGCCGAGTCCATCCCCGCACCCGAAGGGCGAGATTTATACATTTTCCAGGTTGTCGGTAACTCTATGGCGCCCGACTTTCCGGCCGGGTGTCGTGTTCTGGTGAACGCAGCGGACAGGCAGCCGTCGCCGCCCGGCCCATTCGTCGTCTTCGACGGCCTGTCGTTCGTGATCAAGCTCGTTAGCCACGAGCCGTTCTCTGATCCGGCTCAGGTTATCCTGTCGTCACGAGACCCGATCTACCCGACGTACACCCGCACTACAGACGAGGCATACATTCAAGGTCGAGTCGTCGGCAAGTGGGAGTGGACATAGCCTCCAGTTAATGAGCGCTTCTAGAGCGGTTTCCGATCATTCTAGCTCATAGCCTGCTGCGGAGAAGAAGTCTCGGCAGTCTTTGGGTGTGACAGTTCGACATTCAGCCGCTCGATCTCCTCGGCCACCTCAGGCTGCACGGCATACTCGACCGCGCTGATGACCACCTCAACGTAGCTGGCCATGACCCACCGCCCGATCATATTGATCATCTCTAGACAGAAAAGGTGAAATCATGCTCGACAGTCGACGAAGGCTTCTTGCCCAAGAAAGTCGCGGCCTGGGAATTCGCTACCATGCTTGTTACACCGCTGTCGACGAGCTTCGCCCTCCGGCCAACGCCAACGCTGATTGTTCGGAGAAGACCATCACAAATCTTGTCTTTCGATAGCCGGCGGCCACCGATCCGAACGACAACACGAACATCATCACTCATCAATCCATTGATCCCTGACCAAGCCTGTTCAAGAAAATCCCAGTATCTGTCTACCTGATGATGTCTCCCATCTCCTGGTGCATGATTTGGGGATGGTTTGTCGCCGAGGAACCAAAGCCGCAGCCACTGATCTTCTAGATAGTTGGTCGTGTCGAGGTATGGCGGCGACGTGATAATGTCAGTCACTTTCCCTTGAAGATGGGCAAATTCTGTCGATACCTTGCGAACATCGGTCATGCGAATTTCGCCCCGGAGATCAGGCGGCGGTGTTCTGAATCTGTACTCGTTCTGCGTGCCAAGAATTTCGAAAACATCACGATCAGGCGGCGAACACTTGTTCGCCTTCCACCAACGAACGGAGTATTGGGGCTTAGTGCTAATCGTGCGTGGCATTCTGTTGCTGAAATAGTTTGGGCTTCGGTGAGATTCTCCGTGAAGAGCCCCGAGAGCTAGCGCTGCGACGAACCTATCAGTACGACAAGTCTTCCAGTTTAGCTCACGCCTCAAGAAGAGAAGTTGCGTCAACGTTCGAGGTGCATAGCACCACTCGAAGAATTCTTGGTTCTCTTCGCCAGAGCCAATGGGCGAGTTTGCCGGACAAGCCTCTTGTAGTTCAGCGAGTCGATTAACGACTTCGATCTTTGAAGGAGGATCGCTCTTCGCACCAGATATGCAAACAGCTACCGGATTGACATCCGAACCCGCCGCGTAACGCCCTTGGATCAGGCTTTCGAAAACGGTGGTCCCTCGCCCACAGAACGGGTCAAACACGACACCTTCATGTTTACTTGCGGCGAGGTGTTTCTCGACAAACGTCTCGGGAAACATCGCGAAATACGGACAAATGGAATGAAAACGATGCCTCATCACGCAAGTCCGCGTTGACGGTAATCGTTCACCCAATCAACGGCTGCATTGAGCAAATCGTAGGCTTCAACGGCTATGCCCTGTTCGACCAGATCAGCGGCTTCATCTACGCGATAGGGCAGCCTCAGGCGGTGAAGGATGTTGCCCAAGTTCAGAACATCATCACGAAATTCTGAGTCATCACGCACGAACGGAATCAGATGATAGGCGATGAACCGGGTAACAGGCGGTCTTACAAACCAACGTTTCTCGAAGACGTCTTGGGCCTGCATCCTGACCGGCTTATCTTTCCAGTTAGCACCGGTTGCTACTTGGCCCGCAGCAAATAAGAATCCAGGCAAACGATCCCGGGTCAGCCTCCTGGCAAACACATCAACCTGACCGTCTTTTGGACTGCTTGGAGCTGACGCGTCAGGCTGAACCTGCCCATCGTTAAAGTGCGACCATATCTCTGTCAGCTTTTCTTCAAATCCCGACCCATCAGGACGGGGGTGACCAAACGACCAAGCTGGCCCGCCCATTTCGGCCGCCATGGCTGCTGTCGCGAAATACTGAAAATGCTGCCGGAGGACTCGGACTTCCCCATCGCTTGGGTGGAGATCCGAATCTCCGAGCATAGGCGTTATGGACCTCAAGTGAGACAGCACTAGAGAAATCAGATACGCAGCTTGGCCGTAGGTCAAACCTTCTGGAGTGTAGGAGATAACTGAGCCATCTTCGTCCACGTCAAACGGGTATGAACTCTTAAGTATCCGTTGTCTCGCTTGAATTCGTAAGGCGCTGCCGTTTGCAACATCCTCTCGAAATTTTATTTCGTCATCTACATCTTTGTAATCTTCGTCAGCCGATATCTCAAAGGCATCCACAATATCTTTGCTAAGAGCCTGATAGGTCGCAGAGAAAAATGCCTTCAACTCAAGATAATCTGCGGCTAAGTCGAGATTTGGAACTTTACCGTGACTAAACTCATCTATCGGAAGGTAGACCACCGACGTTAGCCTTCCTGAGTCATGTCAAGCTTCTTCTTTTGCATTCGAGCGTGAACTGCCTGAGCCGTTTCTGATACATCTTCAGCGATATCAATCAGAGACTGGTCGTTGCCATCGAATCCACGAAGGTTGTTGGAGGCGTCTCGAATTGCAGCCCTTGCTCCAACCAAAGCCTCAGAAAGCTTCTGGTCGGCTGGAAATATGCTTGCATGAGCCTCGATCAAAGACCCTGTGGTTCGTAGAACCGTAAGCCCTTCCGAGCTGGTAAGAACTTCGCCCAAACGCTTGATATCAGGATTTTGAGACGCCACTACTGGATTGATTCCATCCGTTTCTGAGCCGTAAATCCATCGCAGCACCTCGCCGAGCTGATCTAGTTTCTCTTCGCCGATTGGGTTTGGTTGTGGATCATATCGGACCCACGCGGGATCAAGCCCGAGGAATTCCATGTATGTCGAGCGCGAGAGCGCTGTGTAAAGATGTGAGAAATTGAACCTCCGAGCAGAGCGGTCATCTAGTGAAAAACGGCCGCTCGACCCTGCTTGTTCAAGCACATAGATGGCATTGACCATGCGTTTGATCGTGTCGTGCTTATCGCCGATGCGCTCTGCAATATCCGAGAGGGTAACGCCTCCGCCTTGGTACCAGTCAGCCGCAAACTTTGCCTTGGCGTAAGATTCCCACTTAGCGGCACCATTAATATGCTTGAACCCAATGTAGGCGCGAGAAGCCGCCCGGTTTGGTTCACGGTAAACGGCGACTTCCTGCAGCGTCTCTAGATGAGCAGCTGAAATCTCAGGCACTCTAATTCGCACTTTGGTCGCTTCGAAAATGCGATCCGCAAGGTCCGCCTCTGAGAACAAACGGATAGCAGCAAGTCTCCGGTTTCCCTCAACAACAACCAGAGTCTCTTCTCTCGCCAAAACAAGGAGAGGCTCAATATTGAGGTATCCATTGGCCGAAATGGATTGGAGCAGTTCGCTGAGTTCCTCGCTGCGATAGAGCAGTCCGATAATCTCTTCATCGCTTCCAAGGCCGCTGCTGCCAACCAGACGAGGATTCTTTTTATCCAGTGAGAGCCAAGAAACCGGCACTGAACAGACTTCTTTCTCCGGAACTTCGCTGAGGTCAAAATCTCTATCGCACATGCTGAGCCGTCCTTCCGTACCGAAACACCGTCGCCGTCAAGGTCACGCCTGCCTGCTCCAACGCAGCTTGAATGTCGCGTATCGTACTCGAATAGCCTGATGATCCACCTTATTTCTGTGGTCGCGCACATTCCGTCACCAAGCTTCCGTCCGATCAGATGTTCTCGGGAAGCGAGTCCCAGTACATCAGCCTTTTACCAAAGAATCTTGTGCATGGGGAGCGCGTAGCTCTCCCGCTGGACTGGCACGAGTAATTGCGAATATAGAAATTTTTTGTTGACGTTTGATTTATAAGTTGCGATATTCGCAATACAACGTCGCGGTGACGTTGCGCCGCTGCTGAGCGGCTAACCCTCACAGATGACATTGCGCCGGGGCTTCACGGTCCCGGCAGTCATCCGGAGGCGGAAGAGATGAACAACACGCTTGGAGAAGCAGTCAATTCGGTGACGGTCGCGATTGCGCGGGCCGCACCTGAGAACCGCTGGATCGCGGCGGCGCGTGCGGGCGAGCCGTTGAACGGCATCGAGCGGCGGGCGATCGAGACCCTGGCACAGGGCGACCAGGTCGCCGAGGACCGCATGACCGAGGGCCTGAAGATGGCTCTCGAGATCCGCGGCATCGCCGAGCGGATCCCGGCACCGGACAACGAGCCCTGGAACCGCGGCAGGCAGCGGCTCGGCCGGCGCGTCCTGGACGACATCGACGCCCGGACCGCCGGCGCCGACGCGATCGAGCGTGCGCAGACGGCGATCCGCGTCCAGCGAGGCGGCGCGGCGAACCCGCAGGACTTCGACACCGCCGTCAAGGCGCTGGAGGAGGTGCGCGAGGCCCTGTCCCGCGTGCCGGCGTCGGTTATCGCCGAGGCCGCCGAATGACCCGCCTTGAGATCGACGCGGCGCCCCGGCGGTTTCGCATCGCGATGGGGTTCTCCATGTGCGTGGTCACCGGCGTGATGCTGGCTGTCGGCGCGATGCTCGCGGTGGCGGGCGCGTCATGACCGGGACGGACGATCTCGACACCGTCGTCTTCGCGCCGAGGCTCGAACACGCGGCGTGGTTCATCTGGGACGCGAGCCTGTCGCTGTGGGCGCTCGAGGCCGGCGTGGCGGGTTCCGGCCGGGTCGCACCCTCGGCAAGGGCACGGCTGCTGCAACTCTCCGGACATCGCCACCCCATCGCCCGCGCCGCCGCGCGACGCGCCTGCTACCGGTTCGGGCTGCTGCACGACGCAGCGCCCGGCTTCACCCTGGAAACGAACGGAGACGGCGCATGACCGGTCCGCGCATCGATATCCCGGAGACCGGCTTCTACTGGACCCGGCTGGTCAAGGACGGCCCCAAGGTCCCGGCCCGGATCTGGCGGCCGTGCCGGTGCACGGTCAACGGCGGCGACGAGCAGGCCGAACACGACTGGTCCGAGACCTGCGACCGGTATCCCCGGCTGCGCTGCATGGTCGGCGACCGCGATCGGGACCCGGTGCTGACCTGGCCGTCACTTGCCGGCCGGGCAATCCCGCTGTCCGAGTTCCGTTTTCTGATTGCGGCGACGAAATGGGAGCAGGCCTACGCGCCGCACCTACCGCTCGCCAATCCCCGAGCCCCCATAGATCTCGGCACGCTGTCGAGTCTGTTCTGAGAGGAGAGCGCCCATGAACGAGATGGCTTCACCGACAATTGCGGGAATGGGTCACAACACCGGCCACGTTCCCACGCCCGACGAGATCCGCGAGACCCTGACGGTCGACTTTGAGGCGGTGACCGCCCGGGCCGACGAACTGCTGCAGGGCTTCGAGCGCGCGCCGCAGACGGTCGACGACGAAGAGACCGCCCGCAAGGTGAGTGACTTCATCGTGCAGATCGGCGCGGCGATCAAGAACACCGAGGCGACCCGGGTCGACCGCAAGGAACCGTACCTCACCGGCGGCAAGGCGGTGGACGGGTTCTTCAACCCGATCAGCGAGAAACTGAAACAGGCCAAGAAGGCGCTCACGGACCGGTTGACGGTCTTTCAGCGTGCGAAGGCCGAGGCCGAGCGCGCCGCCCGGGAGAAAGCCGAGCGTGAAGCCCGCGAGGCCGAGGAAGCCGCCCGCAAGGCCGCCGCCGAAGCCGAGGCCGCGATCGAGCGTGACGAAGACTTGGAACGGGCGATCGCCGCCGAGCAGGCCGCCAAGGATGCCCAGGACAAGGCGGATGCCGCCAAACGCGAAGCGGCTGCGAACGCGGCCGATATGTCCCGCACCCGGGGCGATCTCGGCGCCGTGGCCAGCCTGCGCACCCGGTGGGTCGGCGAACTGGTCGACCGGGCGACGCTCGACTTGGAAGCCCTCCGCCAGCACTTGCCGCAGGACGGTCTCGAGCGCGCCATCAACGCCTACGTGAAAGCCGGCGGCCGGACGCTTCGGGGCGCGCGGATCCACGAAGAGCAGACCGCCGTCGTTCGGTAGTCGCTGACGCCTACCCTGTCCCGGCTCCGGTCGGGGCGGGCGTAGACGCCAGACCACCGAGAGGAGCGAACGATGCAAACCCCGAAAGGCAACACCGCTCTGTCCCGCGACGAGCGCCCCATCAAGGCCCTGTGGTGGATCGCGGAGCCGGGCGGCTGTTCGGCCGTCACCGTCCAATACCGATCAGCGTAGGAGCCCCGCCATGGGTATCAAGAACCTCGTCCCTCGGCTGCCGGAGCGCGGCAAGATCAAGATCGGCATGCTGGGTCCGGAGAAGCGGAGCCGGCAGGGCAAGACATTCCGCATGCCGGAGAAGCTGGATCACTTCCGGATCACGCACTCCGACCGCGGCCCGGATGGGAACTTTGTGCTCGACACCGAGGCGCATGAAGAGTTCGGCGAGAAGCCCACCGAGGTGCCCGTGCGGTTGCTCTACGACGATCCGGACCTGAACTTCCCGACCCGCTATGCCGCCTACAAGGGTCGCTCGCTCTGGTGTTCCGGCGACGGCGAGACGCCGCAGAGGCTGGGCGACGACGGCACGCGGTTCGAACTGCCCTGCCCGTGCGAGAAGGCGGACCCCGCATATACCGGCACCGACAAGTGCAAGATGAACGGCAAGCTGTCCGTTCTCCTGGACCTGCCGGGCAAGGCGGGCGTCGGCGGCGTGTGGACCTTTCGCACCACGTCCTACAACTCGATCCTCAGCATCATGTCGTCGCTTCAGTTCCTGCGGGCGCTGACCGGCGGACCGCTCGCCAATATTCCGTTGGTGATGCGGGTGCAGTCGAAGGAAGGCACCACACCCGACGGCGGGACACAAACGGTCTACTTCGTGACGATCGAGTACGCCGGGTCCGAGGAGGAACTGATCGAGCGCGGCCAAACGGTCGCGCTGACACGCGCCAAGGCGAAGGTGTCGATCGAGCACATCGAGGAGCAGGCCCGCAAGGCGCTCGCCCTGGCACCGCCCGACGTGATCCTGCCGGGCGACGAGACCGAAGACGTTGTCGACGAGTTCTACCCCGACCAGAGACGGGCCGACGCCGGCGACGCTCCACCGCGGCCGACGCGGGCCGACTTCGAGAACGCCGAGGACGGCGGTGAAGTCACGGCCGAACCCGTCGAGGAAACCGAACCGGTCTACGAGTTCATCAGCGAAGTGGGCGAGGTGCTTTCGTCCGAACTCTCCGCGCTCGACTGGCTCGACTACTACGCCCATCACCTCGCCCGCCTGAAGGATCTGCGGGCGGCCGAGACCTTCATCGAGAACAACGCCGAAATGGCGAAGATGATCGTCGACTCCGATCGGGTCGGCAACGCGGCAGAGGTGGTCGAGGACGCCAACCGCGGAGCGCGCGAGCGCCTGAAGCCGCCGCCGGTCCAAGCCCGGCCCAACGACGTGCCCGACTACCTCACGGGCGACCAAGGCTTGCTTGAGTCGGTGGGCGGCGGAGACCGGTGATGCGCATCGAATTCCGCCGCCTGACAGACGCCGACCGCGACCGGGTCCGGCGCGCTGTGCTGGCTGACATGGAAGAGCGCGACGGCGGGATCGATCGCCGGGAGTGGATCCGCGATACGTTCGACGCAATCCGCCGGGATGTCATCGAGCGCGGCGAGAGCTTCGATCTCACGCTCTCTTACATGATCGCCGGCCCGCAGATCCGCCGGCACAACCGACGCATCCAAGAGATGGAGAACGCATCATGACCACTCACAAAGCCCCCCTTGGCAATGGCGTGGATGGCGTCGACGCCGCCCACGGTCCCACGCACACGCCCGGACCGTGGGCGGTTGAAGGCCCGGACGCCTTCGGGGACTTCGCCATCATCCCGGCGAATGACCCGGATGCGGTCGCCGTGGTGGTCGCCGTGGTGGTCGCCGACGTGCGGAACCCGAACCCGCGCGTCGTGCACGCCAACGCCCGGCTGGCCGCAGCGGCGCCTGAGTTACTGGCCGCGCTGGTCGACCTGGTGGACCGGGACCTTGAGTACAACGGGAACGAGATCCGCATTGAGTGCGACAGCCATGGCCACGCCATGGAACTGGCCCGGCGCGGCCGTGCGGCGATCTCCAAGGCGCAGACTGAGAGCGCCGACCGGGGAGAAGGCAGTTGACCGACCGCCCCACCCTCTTCAACGGCCCGATGGTCCGCGCGGTCCTCAAGGGCCGCAAGACGATGACGATGCGGCGGGCGATGCGGCCGCAGCCGTTCACGGTCGACGAGGACGGCCGGTGGTACGGGATGCCGAGCGGCGGCCATTCCCTGGACGAATGACCGAGCGGGTTCCGATGGGCCACCTGGAAGATCTGACGATCGAGGGGATGGCGGGATGACCGAAGATCGCATCGTCGCCCTGGCGGAAGCGTGGGCCAGCATGGATGGCAGACTTGAGCGCTATCTGGCTGACGACGGATCGGACCGGATGGACGGAACGCGCGACGGCTACAACGTCGAGGCGGCGGAGATGATCAAGCGGCTGAACGCTCGGGGTTTCGATGTGGTCCCGATCGCCGGCATCCCCGTCGTCAACAGCAAGCCCGGGGCGCGATGACAGCAGCCCTCGATATGTCCCGGCTGATCACCGCAGACGCGGCGAGTCTGGAGTGCGGTGTACCGGCCGATACCGTTCGGGCATGGGCGCGGCAGGGCAAGGTTCCCGGAGCCTACAAGCTCAATGGGACGTGGAGATTCGATAGGGTTAGACTCCGGCGCTGGCTCCAACTTCAAGAACGGAGGGCTACGCAATGGCCGTCTACAAGCGGGGCAAAATCTGGTGGGTCCGCTTCCAGTGGGACGGGGAGGAAGTTAGGCGATCGGCTCGCACAAGCTCTCGGGCTGTAGCCGAGAAATACGAGCGTGAGCTGCGCGATGAGTTCGGGCGCATCAGCCGAGGCGGAAAGCCCAGGCGATCATTTGAGGATGCTGCTTTGGCGTTCATGACCGATCACCTGCCGACACTCAAGCCCGCGTCCGCGCGACGCTATCGTGCGTCCCAGAAAGCGCTCTTTCCAGCCTTCGGGGAGCTGTATCTCGACCAGATCACAAAGGGCCGACTGGCAGAGTTCGCCCGCAACCGTAAACGTGAGGTATCGCAGACGACGGTGCGCCGAGATCTGGCCTGTCTGTCCAGCCTGTTCGCCTGCGAGATCGGCGCCGACAACATCGACGCTAATCCCGTTCGAGACATGGACAAGCGCTCCATCAGGGAGGCGCCGCCGCGCACCCGCTATCTATCTCACGATGAAGAAGCGCTGCTGTTGGATGCCTGCAAACCCTGCATGCGACCACTCGTTCAGTTCGCGATCGACACTGGCCTGCGGCTGGAAGAACAGCTTTCAATGGAGTGGGCGGGAGTAGACCTGCGACGCAACGAAATCCGGGTCGAGAAGACCAAAACGGACACGCCTCGAACTGTGCCCTTGCTTCACAGGTCGGCACAATTGTTGGCACACCAGCCACGGCACATTGCGAGCACCTTCGTGTTCACGAAATCGGACGGCTCGCGCTATGGCAAGCTGACGCGCGGGCTGGCGGGCGCAGCTAATCGAGCAGGCATCAAGGATCTGCGCTGGCACGATCTGCGCCGCACTTGTGGTTGCCGACTCCTCCAAGATCACGGCCTGGACATCTTTCGAGTCAGCCGATAGCTTGGCCATAAATCGGTCGCCGTCACCGAACGGAGCTATGCATTCCTGCGCACAGATGACTTGTGGACCGCACAAATGTCGGCACAGGGCACGCGGATTGACTCGGCGGAGGGGGCTTAAGTGTTTGAAAAATGGTGCCCAGGGGCGGATTCGAACCACCGACACGCGGATTTTCAATCCGCTGCTCTACCAACTGAGCTACCTGGGCAGTGCCGAAGGCACGGCGCGGTGTATAGCCGCCGCGCGGGCCCCTGTCCAGCGCTTCGGCACCGGTTTCCGTAGCACGCGCGACATCGTTTCGCACACCGTTGATGGGCATATTGATCGCCGGGTTGATCGCCCCGTTAATCGGTTGCGTTGATCGGTTTTGGGCGCACCCGTAAAGTGCCGCCGTCATGCAGATCGCCGATGCCCTCCGCCTCGCCATCCGTCACTTCAACGCCGGCCAGGCCAGCGACGGCATCGCCATCTGCACCGCCATCCTGGACGCCCAGCCCGGCAACCCGGTCGCCAACGCCCTGATGGGCCGCGACCGCCTGGCCCAGGGCGATGCCGCGGCGGCCCGCGCCCATGTCGACCGGGCACTGGCCAGCGCCCCGGACTACCCGGCCGCTCTCGAACTCGACGCCCGGCTCAAGGACGAGCGCGAGGATGCCCCGCTCGAGACGACGCGCCGCGCCTACCGCCGGGCGCTGGCGGCCAACCCGGCGAGCAGCACCGCCTGGTTTCACCACGGCAACCTGTCCCAGGCCCGCGACGACGATCCGGACGCGGCCCTGACCGACTACCGGCGGGCCCGGGCGGTCGCGCCCGGCGACCCGGCCATCGCCATGAACCAGGCGACGGCGGCCCTCAAGCTCGGCGATCCCGGGGCGGCGCTGGCGCTGTGCGAGCACACCCTGGATGCCCACCCGGCCCATATCCGCGCGCTGGCGCTGAAGACCACGGCACTGTTCGATCTCGGCGAGACCGCGGCGGCCGACCGGTTGACCGGCTATGGCAGCCTGACACGGGTGATGACCCTGGCGGTGCCGGAAGGCTATCCGGACCTCGACGCCTTCAACCGGGATTTCACAGAGGCCATCCGCACCCATCCCAACCGACGCGACGAATTCGATCCGAACAAGCGCGCGATCCGCGGCGGGGCGATCGTGACCGACCTGATCAAGCACGACCATCCGGCGGTCCGCGCCTTCCACGCCGCCCTCGACGCCACCATCGCGGCCTACGCGCTCGACCTCCCGGCCGACGCGTCGCACCCCCATATCGCCGCCCGACCGGCCTCCTACGCCCTCGACGTCTGGGGCAACATCCTGGTCGAGGACGGCCACCAGACCGGGCACATCCACAACCTCGGCTGGCTGTCCGGCGTGTACTACGCCGCGATGCCCGACGCGGTCAGCGAGGCCGACCCCGACCACCAGGGCTGGATCGAGTTCAACCGGCCGGGCTACGGCATCCCCGACCAGGGCAGCGCCACGCTGCACCTGGCCTGCCCGCAGCCCGGGATGATCGCCCTGTTCCCGTCCTATGTCTGGCACCGCACCGTGCCGTTCACCGGAGCCGGCGAGCGCATCTCGGTCGCCTTCGACCTGCACCCCCGCTGATGGGCAGGCTTAGGACCGGTAGGTTGGGAATCGCCCGCGCATGAGCCGAAAGACCAAAGCCCCGCCAACAGGGTCGACAACCGTCGGGCCCGAGACGGTCGAGACCCTCCAGCGCGCCGATGCGATGTTTCGGGCCGGCCGGTTCATGGAGGCGGCGGACCTCTATCAGCAGGTCATCCACCACCACCCCAAGCTGCCTGACGTTCACAACAACCTGGGCGTGGCCCTGAAATCCGCCGGGCACCTGAAGGACGCGGTCCCGTGCTTCAAACGCGCAGCTCGGCTGAAGCCCGACTACGCCGCCGCCCATACCAACCTGGCTGGCGCCCTGGAGGCGCTCGGCAAGGTGCGCGAGGGGCTCGACCACCGGGTCAACGCCTGGCGGCTCGACCCCAGCAACCCGGAGCCACGGGGCGCGCTGATCCGCGCCCTGCACCGCTGCCCCTACGACAAGCCGCATGCGGGGGCCCGGGCCGCCCTGGTCGCCCTGCAGGGTGACGGGGATATCGACCAGCAGGCCCTGGCCGACGCGGCGGCGCGGGTCTGGGGCAGCCATCCCGGCATCCGCCGCGCCCTGCAGGCGGCCGAGCACAACTTCCCCGACGGCTCCCCCGGGGCCGGCTTCAAGCCGGCGACCAACTTTCTGGCCGATGGGCTGATCCTGCACGCGCTGTGCTGGTCGCTGATCGCCAACCCGTTCCTCGAGGCGCTGCTGACCCGGACCCGCGCCTTCCTGTTGAGCGCGGCGGTCGACGGCACCCTGTCCGACGTCAAGCTCGCGTGGCTGGCGGCCCTGGCGACCCAGGCGCGGATCGCCGAATGGGTCTGGTTCGACAGCGCCCAGGAGGTCGAGGACCTGACGACCCTGACCGAGCGGGCACGCGCCGGCGACGACACCCTCGAGCACGGCCTGATCCGCGCCCTGTACGGCCCGCTGGAGAGCGATCCCCAGGCCGACGCGCTGCACCGGCAGGCGGCGACCCTGGCGACCGAGGATACGGGGCCGCTCGCCCTGCTGCTGCGCCGCTCGTTCCGGCACCCGGCGGTCGAGGCCAAACTGGCCGAGAACTTCCGGCCGGCCGCCGCGATCGAGGACGCGACCTCCCAGGCGGTGCGGAGCCAGTACGAGGACAACCCCTATCCGCGCTGGATGACCTTGGAGCGCCGGCCACGGCGCACCCTGTCAGAGCACTTGCGGACCATGCTGGCAACGCCGACCGTGCCAGCCTTCACGGGCAGCACCCTGCGCATCCTGGTCGCCGGCTGCGGCACCGGGCGCCACGCGCTGCAGACCGCGCTGCGCTATCAAAACGCCGAAGTGCTGGCAATTGACCTGTCGGCGGCATCGCTCGCCTACGCGCAGCGGATGGCCGACGCCCTCGAAGTGCGCAACATCACCTTCGCCCAGGCCGATCTGCTCACCCTCGACGGCTATTCCGAGCGCTTCGACCTGATCGAGAGCTCGGGCGTGCTCCACCATCTGGCCGAACCGATGGCGGGCTGGCAGGTGCTCCGCGGCCTGCTGGCGCCGCACGGGCTGATGCGGCTCGCCTTCTACAGCCGCCGGGCGCGCGCGCCCTTCGAGGAGATCCGCGCCCAGTTGCCGAAACAGGGCCCGGCCATCGAGCGGATCCGGGCCGCGCGGCGCGCCGTCATGGCGGCCCCGGATGGGCACGGCGCGCGTCAGCTGCTGCGCACCGCCGATTTCTATTCAGCCTCCGGGGTGCGCGACGCCCTGCTCCACGTTCAGGAAGCGACGGTTGACCCGCTGTGGATCGCCAACGGCCTGGACCGTCTCGACCTGCGGTTCCTCGGCTTCGAACTGCCGGACCCGGCGATCCTCGAAGCCTACCGCCAGCGCCGTCCCGACGACCTCTCCGGCCTCGACCTCACCGGTTGGGAGGCCATGGAGATCGACCATTCGGACCTGTTTCTCGGGATGTACCAGTTCTGGGCCCAGGCGACGGACTAACCCGGGTTGGGGCTAGGGCTCCCGCTCGCCACGCTCCAGCGCATCGGCCAGGGCCTCGATCTCATCCTCATCCGGTGGATCCTGGCTGGCCACACGGTAGGACTCGCCGAACCAGCGCCCGAGGTCGACCTGCTTGCAGCGGGCCGAGCAGAACGGGCGATAGGTGCTGTCGCTCGGCTTGCTGCAGATCGGACATTTCTGCTTCCGCGCCTTGGCGATCGGGTGAATCTCCGCCATCACACCTCGCTCTCGATCCTCAGGTCGTCCGGGCCGATCTCGGGATCGGCCTGAACCGTCAGCGCGCCAAGACGCCGGCGTTCGGCCGCCACGATAGCGGCCCCGGGTCCGTTCAGCCAAGCGGCGACATCGGGTGCGACGCGCAGCAGCGGGCGCGCCGGGACGTGGCCTTGCCGCCGCAGTCGCCGCAGCACCGACCAGGCCCGGGCCCGCGCGGTCAGCCGGTCGGCGGCGGGTGCCAGGACCAGGTCGCCAAGGGGCGCGCGCCCGGCTTCGCGCACGCATTCCAGCATCCCGCCCGGCGTCCATCCGAGCACCTGCCAGACCGCCGGATCGACGGCGGCAGCCTCGGTCAGGGCGGCACGAACGGCGACCCGATCCGCGGCCGTCTTCATGCGCGGCAGGTCGATGAGGATGGCGCCCCGCAGGCCCTGCAGGCGGGCCAGCCGGGCCCCCTCGCCGACGATCCGCCGGTTAGCCTCGACCAGTGCGCGGCCTTTGGGCGAGCCGGTGAGATTGATGTCGATCATCGTCGCGGCCTCGGTCCGATCCACGACAATCTCGCCGAGGTCAGGGATCGCCACGCGTCGGGCCACGGCCCGGTCGAGGGCGTCTTCGCCACCGGCAGCGTCGAAGGCGCTGCCGTCCGAGTCCGGCACGATCACGGCACCGGGCGCATGCCGGCGGGCGCGATCCTCCAGGCTCGGCGGTGCGATCAGCCAGGCCGGGGCCGCGGTGTCGGCCTGAGCTTTGAGCATCGCCTGCCACCGCCCCACCAGCTCGGCGGCCTCGCCGGCCAGGGCCTCCGGCGCGACCGGCGCCGCCGACCCTCGAACGATCAATCCGAGGTCCTCCGGCACCACCGGGATCAGGGCATCCCGGATCGCCGCCCGACGGGTTTTGCCGGTGATCGAGGCCGACAGACCGACCCCGGGTGCAGAAGGCGTCAGCACGGCGTGCGGTCCGGCAAGCTCGACACGCTGGCGCAGCACTGCCCGCTTGCCGGGCGACGGGTCGCGGACCGCCTGGACCAGCACGCGCTCGCCATCGCGGGGCTGGCCGTCGCGGATATATCCCTGCTGAGACTCGCCCCCGACCGGCGGCAGGATCGCCAGCGCACCGGCGCCGGTGCGCCGGGCGACCACCACCGCAACACCACCGATCAGTGACGGGGCGTCGGCGGCTTCAACCCAGATCTCGACGCAGGCCCGGCCGCGCAGGAACAGGGCGCACCGCATGCCGGGCAATTCAGAGAGAATGACCCGGTCATCGTCCGTCATCCGGTCTGTCCGGCTGCCGGCCCCTCAAGGCGAAAGCCGATGCCGACGAGCATCGCATAGGTTTCCGCCAGCGCCAGGCCGACGACATTGGGATAGGAGCCGTTCAGGAAGTCGACGAACACCGCGGCCAGGCCCTGGATGGCGTAGCCGCCGGCCTTGCCGTGCCACTCGCCGGACGCGAGATACGCCGCGAACTCCATCTCCGACAGGCGCTTGAATCCGACCCGCGTCTCGACCGCGCGGGCATGGGTGCGGCCCGACGGGTCGACAACACAGAGGCCGCCGATCACCCGGTGGCGCCGGCCCGACAACAAGGTCAGACACTGCCTTGCTTGCCGAGGGTCTTCGGTCTTCGGGAGGATTCGCCGGCCGCAGGCCACGACCGTGTCGGCGGCCAGGACCACGGCCCCAAGGTGCCGGGCGGCGACAACCCGTGCCTTGTCCCGCGCCATCCGGAGCGCATAGGCGCGCGGCGTCTCGGCACGGCGCGGCGATTCGTCGATGTCAGCGGGGTCGATGTCGTCCGGGGTCACGCCGATCTGGCGCAGCAGATCGAGCCGGCGCGGTGAGGCCGAGGCCAGGACGAACGGAATTCCAGGAGGAGAGAGCAAGGCCGAGACAGGGGTGTCGGCAGGGACAGATTCGGCGGAGGTCGGTCCAGATGCGGGCAGGTCGAACGCGCTGGCCACCGGAACGTCCGGACCGTCGTCGTTACTTGAAGCGGAAGGTGATCCGACCCTTGGTGAGATCGTATGGCGTCATCTCGACATTGACACGGTCTCCAGCCAGAACGCGGATCCGGTTCTTGCGCATCTTCCCGCTCGTGTGGGCGAGAACTTCGTGATCGTTGTCGAGCTTCACGCGAAACATAGCGTTCGGCAAAAGCTCCGCCACGGTGCCGGAAAACTCGATCATGTCTTCTTTCGCCATTGTCACTCCATTTGACTGTCGCGGTGCCGCTTAAGTGCGCGGCGGCACTGAAAAGGTCAAGTTGTTTGTTCGTTCACGCAGCCCCGGCACCGATCGCTGACCGATGCCGTTCTATGCGCCGCCGCCGCTTTCAAATCGGCTTCTATCCGATCATGCTGGCGAACCGCTGGCGGATACGTCCGGCGAGAGTGTCTCGCACCGACCGGTAGGCGTCCAGCCGTGTTTCGCGGTTGCCTTCGATGACCGTGGCATCGAGGGTCGGCCAGTACTCGATGTCGCAGGCCATGGTCCGGGTCAGTTCGATCGCCCGGTGCTGGGCCTCCGGCGACAGCGAGACGATCAGGTCGAAGAACCCGTCCTCGAGCTCGTCGAAGCTCTTCGGCCGGTGGTGCTCCATGTCGATGCCGATCTCGGCCATCACCTCGACCACGAACGGGTCGAGCTCGCCGTGCCGCACCCCGCAGGAATCGACATAGGCCTGGATTCCGATCTCGGCTTTCAGCAGCGCCTCGGCCATCGGCGAGCGGACCGAGTTCATGCTGCACGCGAACAGAACCGCGCTCGGTTGCGCGATGCTGTCGAACGGGGTGCTCAACGCCACGCCGCTATCCCCGGATGTGCAGGACGCAGAGCAGCGTGAACAGACGCCGCGCGGTGTTGGTGTCCATGGCGATCCGGCCGGTCAGCCGGTCGCGCAGCAGGTCCGACCCTTCGTTGTGCAGCCCGCGCCGGCCCATATCGATGGCCTCGATCTGCGACGGCGACAGCCGCTTGATCGCGTCGTAGTAGCTCTCGCAGATCTGGAAGTAGTCCTTCACCACCCGCCGGAACGGGGCGAGCGGCATTTGAACCTGGGTGCGCGGCGCATCCGACGGGTCGCGAACGTCGAAGACCAGCCGGTTCTCCTCGATCGACAGCAGCAGGTGATAGGGCCCGGGCCCGGCATTCGCCGGACGGAACCGGTTGTCCTCCAGAAGATCGTAGACCGCGATCGCCCGTTCCTGCTCGACCTCGGCGCTGCGGCGGATCACCGTCCGTTCGCCGAGCGCGATGTGGACGATGCGCGCGTCGTCTCCGGTCAGATCCAACGGTCCGGGGTCGTCGTCATCCCCCGACATGTGCACTCCCAGCGTCGTCAGTGGCGGTTCGACCGGATGGCGATCGAGCGCGCGTGGGCGTCGAGACCTTCGGCCTTGGCCAGTGTAACCGCCGCCGGCCCGATGGCCGCAAGCCCGGCCGCATCACAGGCCACGGTCGTGGTCCGCTTCATGAAGTCCAGCACACCCAGACCGGAGGAGAACCGCGCGGTCCGGGCGGTCGGCAGGACATGGTTCGGCCCGGCGACATAGTCGCCGACAGCCTCCGGCGTAAAGCGCCCGAGAAACATCGCCCCGGCATTGCGGATCCTGGCCGCCAGCCCTTCGGCGTCCTCGACTGCAAGCTCCAGATGCTCCGGGGCCAGACGGTCGATCAGCGCGGGCGCCTCGTCCAGATCACGGCAGACGATGACGGCGCCGTGCTCGCGCCAGCTGGCGGCGGCAATCTCGGCGCGCGGCAACGTCGCCAGGTGCTGGTCGACCGCCTGTTCGACGGCATCGGCGAAGCCGGAATCATCGGTGATCAGGATGGCCTGGGCGGCGGTGTCGTGTTCGGCCTGACTCAACAGATCGATGGCGATCCAGGACGGGTCGTTTTCCGCATCGGCCACCACCAGGATTTCCGACGGGCCGGCGATCGAGTCGATGCCGACCGTGCCGAAGACCTGCCGCTTGGCGGCCGCCACATAGGCGTTCCCAGGGCCGACGATCTTGTCGACCGGCGCGATGCTCTCGGTGCCGTAGGCGAGTGCCGCGACCGCCTGGGCGCCGCCGATCCGCCAGACCTCGGTGATGCCGGCGAGATCGGCCGCCGCCAGGACCAGGTCGTTGACCACCCCGTCGGGGGTCGGGACCACCATGACCCGGCGGGGCACGCCGGCGACCTTGGCCGGCAGCGCGTTCATCAGCACCGAGGACGGATAGGCGGCGGTGCCGCCGGGAACATACAGGCCGACCGCCCCGACCGCCGACCAGCGCATGCCGACGGTCACGCCCTCCGGATCGCTGGTCTCGGTGTCGCTCGGCCGCTGCAGCGCGTGGAACCGCTCGATCCGGTCGGCCGCCAGTTCCAGCGCCGATCGGGTGTCCGGGTCGATGCGGCCGCTGGCGGCGCGCAGCTCCTCGACCGGAATCGCGAGCCCGGTCGCGTCCGGGTCGAACCGGTCCAGACGGCGGGTATGGTCGCGCAGGGCCGCATCGCCGCCCTCGGCGACCGAGCGGATGATCTCGGCGACCACGCTGGTCACATCGGCGTCGGTCTCGCGCTTGGAGGTCAGCAGCGCGTCGAACTCGGCCGCAAAGCCGTCGCCGCCGGTCGCCAGCCTATGCGGCACGGGCCGCCTCCCGGAACCGCGAGATCAGGTCATTCACCGGCCCGGGCCGGGTCTTCAGCGCCGTGCGGTTGACGGCGAGGCGGGCGCTGACATCGGCGATCTTGTCGATCTGCACGAGGCCGTTGGCCTTCAGCGTCGATCCGGTCTGGACCAGGTCGACGATCCGCCGACACAGGCCCAGATTGGGCGCCAGTTCCAGCGCACCGTTCAGCTTGATGCACTCGGCCTGAACACCGCGCCGGGCGAAATAGCGCCGGGTGACGTTCGGGTACTTGGTGGCCACCCGCAGGTGCGACCAGCGCTGGGGATCCTCGGAGGCCGCCATGTCCTCGGGCGCCGCCACGGCCAGATGGCAGTGGCCGACATCCAGGTTGACCGGCGCGTAGATCTCCGGGTGCTCGAACTCCATCAGCACATCCGAGCCCGAGACCGCGAGATGGGCTGCCCCGAACGCCAGGAAGGTAGCGGTGTCGAAGCTGCGCACGCGGATGATGTCGAGATCCGGGTCGGCTGTGGCGAACGTCAGCTGGCGGGAGTCCTCATCGAAGAAAGCGTCTTCCGGCTCGATGCCGGCGCGCGACATCAGCGGCGCGATCGCACTCAGGATCCGCCCTTTCGGCACCGCCAGAACCAGCTTGTCGTTCGCGCTCACCATGTCCCCGTCCGGTCGGTCTTCAGCGTCGGGAAACCCCGATCACGCCGACTCGTCGTCGTGGGACGGACGGAAGACGGTGGGCCAAGGGTCGCCGAGGTCCTCCACGTGACAGGACAGGCCCGAAACGTCAAGCCGCAGCGCCGAGTCGCCGGCGAAGAGCAGTTCGACCGCCCCGTCGCCATAGGACACCGACAACAGGTTCAGGATCTGACCCGGATCGCGCCGGTCGATCCCGCGCATGCGCACCCCGGTGACCTGTTCGAAACGGATGCCCGTGTGCACACGCTCGAACGGGGTTTCCTGACCGTCGACCGGACGGCCATCGGGCGCGGTCTCCCAGCGGAACCGGCCGGCCACCAGGACGAACCGGCTGTCACTGGCTTCGAAGGTCATTTCCGACACCGGCACGACCGCGTCCTGCAACAGCGCCGAAATCACGGCGATGTCCTCCGCGTCGGAAGCCCGAAGCTTCAGCGGCGTGTCACCGTTGCGGCGGCTGGGCAGCGTCGGCATCCGGCTATTCCTCGGCGGCCGCCTGCGCGACGGCGACCCGGCCGATGTCGGCGCCGCAGGCGCAGAGCTTGCCGACCAGGTCCTCGTAACCGCGGTCCAGGTGATAGACCCGGCCGATGATGGTCTTGCCTTCCGCCGCCAGGCCGGCCAGCACCAGCGAGACCGAGGCCCGCAGGTCGGTCGCCATGACCTGCGCGCCCTTCAGGGCCTCGACGCCGCGCACCACCGCCGAGGCGTGATGCACGTTGATGTTGGCGCCCATGCGCGACAGTTCGGGCACGTGCATGAACCGGTTCTCGAAGATCGACTCGGTGATCATCGAGGCCCCCTGGGAGACGGTCATCAGCGCCATGAACTGGGCCTGAAGGTCGGTCGGGAAGCCGGGATAGGGTTCGGTCATCATGTCGACGCCAATGATCGGGCCGTCGCCGCGGGTCACCCGGATCCCGTTTTCCACTGCCTCGACCGTCAGGCCTGCCTGGCGCAGGGTCTGGGCCGCACTGTCGATCAGGTCGATCGAGGTGTCGGTCAGGACCACGTCGCCGCCGGTGATCGCCGCCGCCATGGCGTAGGTGCCGGTCTCGATGCGGTCGGGCAGCACCCGGTGATCGGCCCCGTGCAGCTCGGGTCGGCCCTGGATGTGGATGGTGTCGGTGCCGGCCCCTTCGATCTCAGCGCCCATCGACGTCAGCAGCGCCGCGAGGTCGGCGATCTCCGGCTCGCGGGCGGCGTTCACCAGCACGGTCTCGCCGTCGGCGAGTGCGGCCGCCATCAGCAGGTTTTCGGTGGCGCCGACGGAGACGAACGGAAACGAGACGCGGCCGCCGCGCAGCCGGCCACCCGGGGCGCGCGCGTCGATATAGCCGGACTCGATGGTGACTTCGGCGCCGAGCTCGGCCAGGCCCTTCAGGTGCAGGTCGACCGGCCGGTTGCCGATCGCACAGCCGCCCGGCAGGGACACCCGCGCCTCGCCGAACCGGGCGAGCAGCGGCCCCAGCACCAGAACCGAGGCGCGCATCTTGCGCACCAGATCGTAGGGCGCGACCGTGCTCAGAATCTCCCGCGCGTCCAGCAGCATCTCGGCGGGCGCGCCGTCGACCCGCTCGCGCCGGTCGATCCGCACGCCATGCTGGCGCAGCAGGCTCGCCATCGAGGCGATGTCCGCCAGGTCCGGCACGTTGGTCAGCCGCACCGGTTCGGCCGACAGCAGGCTGGCCGCCATCAGGGGCAGGGCGGCGTTCTTGGCGCCGCTGATCGGAATCTCACCGCGGAGCGGCCGGCCGCCCCGCACACGAATCTGGTCCATTAACGATCGATCTTGGTTGTTTGCGGGGTTCTAACGGAGGGGGACGGGCCGCTCAAGCCCAGGTTCGCAGTGTTGCCGGGCATTCCGGCAAAACCAAGGCAACGCCTGGGTTAGGCGTCGCCCCTGTCGGCATCGTCCGACCGGCTGTCGGTCGCCCGGGCCCGCGACTGGGCCTTGCGACGGTGCAGATTCGCCCTCAAGGCCTGTTGCAGGCGGTCCTGGCGGTCGTCGCCGGGTTTCGGCGCGCGCGGCTTTGATTTCTCCGGCGTGCGGTCATCGCGGTCGGTCATGATGGGCTCTTACCACGCGGGACGCGGCAAATCACGAACGCGGCGCTTGCACCGCCGGAACGGCTCTGGCATGTATGCGCCGCTTTCGGACCCGCGCCTTCCGGCGCCCGACGCATTGCTGCCGTAGCTCAGGGGTAGAGCACTCCCTTGGTAAGGGAGAGGTCGTGAGTTCAAATCTCACCGGCAGCACCATATTTCAAGGACTTACAGCGCTGGAGCTTACGTTCGTCGTCGAGAAAGGGCGAGAACGTGAAGCGAACATCCGACACAATCCGTGGAAAATCCGTGGACTCGTTCTGCGGACGTGCGCCCGCCGCTTACCCCCTGACTGGTAATCCGGCGCCAATCCCGACAGTCCAGACACTTACCCGGAAACCAACCGCCCTGCGCGACGAGACTCTGTTCGAGCGGTTCGAGCAGGCGGCTATCAGCGGCGAGCGGTGCCCGACCATGGGCCAGCTAAGGGACGAGGGTTACGTCGATAGCTCGAAGTCGGCGCAGCGTCTGGCTGACAGCGGCGCGATCCGGATCGAGGTGTACGCCCGGAACTATCGGGTGATCGAGATCAAGCTCGGCCCACATGAGGGACGCCGGACCGCTCCGCCGCCGAACGAGTGGCATGAGCCCTACTACGTCCGCGAAGCCGGTATGAAGGTCGACCGGCGATGGGATGGCTCGTTCTTCGTGCCAACGCCCATCGCGACGTTGATCCGCACGTCCATGTCGACGTTCCACGAACGCGGATCGATCGGCACCCACTTCTTGCGAAGACGAACCACCCGCTCCCGGTCTTGGTGGCGGTTCAGCATCTTCAGCGCCAGCTTCACAGCCCGCGTCCAGCCCGTCTCAGCAAAGGTCCGGGCGATTAGCTCGATACGAGCCCGCGCACTGTTCGCCGCTTCCTCAACGCCTCTTGCGGTTTCCCCCTGGAGAACGTTGCCGTCCAATCCCCCGGCAAGGTCGTTCACACCTGAACGCGAGGCCAACACCCGGTCGACGTACTCAAGCATCGGGAACGCCTGCTGACCCGGCCACGCCGTCTGTATCGGCATGATCGCATCGCCTGGGGGGCCGTCCGTGACGTAGATGCTCCCCGGCTCTTCGCTCAACAGGTCGTCGAGGTCGACCTTGTCGCCGTTCACCGCCTTGTGCGGGTAGAGCGACAGGTACAGACCGTCCATCATCGCCCGCCAGATCGCGGTCTTAAGCGCCTGGATGTCCTTGACCAGATCCGCCATCGACCAACCCACCAGACGGTAGGGCAGACGGATGGCCGTCAGATCCGCGAAGGGCAGTTCGTCGGCGGGCTCGTTCTCCAGGATTTCGGTGTTCGTGCCACCTCCAATCACCGTGACCCGTCGAAGCTCCGACACCCCATCGCCGTCACAGTCGGCCCGCAGATAGCATTCGAAGACCCAGATGCGCTTCTGAAGCTCGGATTCCTCGGTCGGATACCCCTCCGAAAAGTCCAGGTCGTCGTAACGCTCGATTTCCTCGTCGTGGTAGTCGTCATCGGATTCCGACTTAGCCGTGCGCTCCAGAATGTCCTGGTCGTAGCCCTCGGCAAGAAGCCCTTCAATGGAACGGCGCTGGCGATGGCAGGCAAACTGCCAAGTGTGGTCGTTCTCATCCAGCGAGCGTGCACGCCGGTTAACGAGCATTTCATTCGGCGGCACCGCCATCCATTTCAAGCGCGCCTTGGTGGTCTTGCGCTTGATCTTGACCTCGTGGACAGCCTCGATCTGCGCACCCAGCCCAGCCACCGCCAAAGCCTGGTCGGGCTCGACAAGCTGACCATCCACCCGCGCATAAGCGGTGTGCTCTAACACCTCCACATCGTTGTCTTGGACGAGCTCGGTGAACTCCGGGTCCGTCAGTTCCCCGTAGACCTCGGTGCGGACAGTGTCGGTCTCATCCCACCACAGCTTGACCATTGAGGTGCGGGTGATGAGCGCCGACTTCATCCAGTCCACGGCGGTCTGAAAGCCGGGGTTATCCCGCATCAGGACAAGGTTGACGTAGTCGGTGGCCTGCTGTGCGTATTCCTCGTCTTCCGGCCCCTCCGGCTCGAACTTGACGACTTCATCAGTGCCCAGGAACGTCCGCACCAGCGACGGCATGACCGCTTCCACGGTCTCCATCACGTCGCGGCTCATCACCTGAGAATGGCCCAGGCGTTCGTTGCCGTAGGGCTCGCCCTCGTATCGCTCCAGGTTGTCGCGCCGCTGCTGCGATAGCTCGTCCGTCTCGTAGCCGAGTGATGCCTTGATGTGGCTGGCGACGATGGATTTCAGTTTCTCGTCGCTAACCTTCGTCTTCATGGTCAGGCGGCATCCTTCCGGCGCCCGCCCTGCTTCATCGCGTCAAGCGCCCTTTCGATGCGCTCGGCAATCGCCTCCATCCGCTTGTTGGTGTTCTCGAGTTCCTTCAAGCGCTGGACAAACTGCCGCTGCTGCGCCTGGGTTTGGGCGATGACCTGGCCCACTGCTTTATCCATCGATTACCCCTTATGTGACCCAATCCAGGTTGCGCTTTGGCTTCGCCTTCTTGACCGAGCGCGACTGCACATGGTCATAGCCAAGCGCCAGATATCGAAACCCGTCCGCCGGATGGCTTGCCCAGTTGTGGAGCGGTGCGGGCTTGAGCGTCTTCAGCTTGTCGTCCCACTCCGCCCGGTATTCACGAAGCGCCGATATCCCGTGTGCGCATTTCTGTTTGTCGAACCAGCACCGGGGCAACAGCGACCGCGCCGCCGCGATCCCGTCCTCTATCCGCATCTGCGGGACCACGTGGATGTGCTCCAGACCAAGACCCCGCAGGATTTCCTTACGGCTCCGTCTCGCACTCAGGTCCGTGACCTCAACGTCATGCGGCAGGATGTGCGTACCGTAGCGATAGCCGCGATCCGCCAAGACCTCGGCATAGTGGTCAAGCTCGACACCAGACGACGTGTAGAAATCGATGATCCGAATCTCACGCCCGACCACCTGGAAGAACCAGATGCTCGTGTGATCGGTGCGGCCAAGATCCCAAGCCGTGTGCACCAGCGCACCACCCTCACGAGGTACGCCAGTGATACGCCCGGCCTGATCCGCTTCGTCCATCTGGAGCGCGTAGTACGCACCCAAGACGGCGGCATCGAACGAGCAATGATATTCCTGCCGGAACAGCGCCTTGCCTAGCTCTGGGCCGTACTCACGGATGTATTCCCTTTCCTCACCCCGAAGCTGGTCAGGTGTGAACACGTCCGTCTTGCTCGCAGGCAGTCGCTCGGCAAACCAGTCCGGGTCATCAGCCGCTGCGTCGTAAGTGGTGCGTCCGTGGTTGTTACCGCGTGGCGTGTAGTTGAAGAGCGCCCAGCCACCGTTTTCCAGAAGGATCGGGCGGATGAAGGCCCATGATCTCGGGTCCGCCAGCGCCCATTCGGAGAAGGTCACACCAACCGGTGGCGCGCCAACCAAGCTGTCGTAGTTGTCAGATCCGACCACCTGCCACGTCGAGCCGTTGACGAAGACGATCATCATTTCCTGTTCGCGGGTGGTCCTGCGAATCTGGGGTGGAAACGCTTCGTCTATTCGCCGCTTGCCCGTGTGCGGATTGATCGCGTCCCATATGGCCTTGCGGGCTTGGTTGGCCTGCGGAAGCATGTGCCAGTAGCCGCCGATACGGTCGAACGCTGCCACGCTGTTCCACCGCAGGCAGAACTCATCCTTACCCGCCCTGCGGTGCCAGACAGCAACAGCCCGCTTGCCACCACTCTCCAGGTATCGCCAGACGCGTAGCTGATAGTCGCGGGGACGCCAGCCGCCCGCCGGTAGCTCAACCTCCATCCGTGAAGCGGCGAATGTTGATGGTCAGGCTCCCGTCGACCGTCGTCTGCATCGGGAGAACCTTGCCCAGCAGGCCCATGAAAGCCGTGGGGTTCGTCTTCGCCTGGTTCTCCAGGTAGCCCACCAGGCCCTCCCGGTCACCGGCCTTCTCAGCCGCCTTCAGGATGGCGTCCTTGAGCAACGTGGTCGTCTTGTTCTTCGAGCCCTTGGGCCTGCCCTTGCCCGCTGCCGGGGGGCGGCGCTTCTCAGTAGACGCCACTTGTTTAGTGGTGTCGGCCATGGTGCGGGTCCCCTTGAGATTTTCCGCTGGATGATGTCCCGCGCACCTAGGCGACTGCCGCCACGACACGAGGCCGCGCCCTTGCCCCATCAGGCAAAGATTCGGCGCGCGGGATAACTGATGTCCGGGGCTTCCACCCGGTGCGCCTCTGCACCCCTGCCGGGTGTCTGGCTTGAAGGCTGGCGGGTCACTTTCTTCGCCCAAGCAGGTACTACGGTCAGGTATTTCCCCGCATCCCGACCCGAGGGCGAACCTTCAATTCTGGAATCAAAAACCCCGCACGTGGCGGGGCGGTCATGCTGCGTTTAGCTTGCCCGTGAGGCTGTCAAAAACACTCGATATTGTCAAATCTTTTTTCACGGCACACAACATCTGGTCAATGGCGTGCCTGTGAAGGTATCGCGCGGTCTCGTGGCTGATCCCGACGTTGTCCCCCACGCGACGCCACCCCATGCCCAGGGCGCGGGCGAAGACGACAGCCCGCATCCTGGGTTGCTTCACAAAGTACAGCCACGGAATGACCGTCTCCGCTAAGTCGATCTCTCGCTTGGTCGGAGGCTCCGGTGTCGCTGTCGCTTGCGTCCAGCCGTAGCCGTGCCAATCCCTCACAACCTCTGGCCAGCCTGACCGCGCGTCGGCGGGGGCGCCATTCGCCGGGAAGCGTGTCCGCTTGATGATCTGCGCCACATCTCCCAGCAGAAAGCACAAGCGCTGTTCGTCGCTTCCTTCTGGTGGCCAGTGCAGGCGGGCACCCCGAAGACGTGCCCGTGTTTGGGCAGTGCCACGGTCGATGGTTTCGGCTGTCGCTCGACGGGGCATCACGCGGCCTCGCTCGGCAGGGGTGGCGGGGCGAGCTTGGCGAGATACGCCGGATCTTCCAGCCGCTTGCCGTTCTCGACAGCCCCGAACACAGCCTTACGGCGCAGGTTTGCAGTGTCCCGTTGGCTGGTGTTTTGCCAAAACTTGGGACGCTTTCTGGTTTCCGCCGTCATCGTGCGCACATCCTCGCTGTGTAGCTCCGCAAGATCGACTTCATGCGCTCGAATTCCTCCGGGGACTCGTACACTCGGCGACTGGCTTTCTGTGCGCCGTGGATCACCGTCGAGTGGTCGCGATTGATGTGGCGTCCGATGCGCCCGTAGCTCCAGCCCAGCAGATCGCGAGCCATGAGGTAGAGAAGCTGCCGAGCGTCCGCGATGCGAGCCGTTCTCCGCTCGCTGAACACGTGGGAAACCGGGACATCGAACGCCGACGCCACTTCTGCCGCCAAAACGCTGAACCCCCTCATGCCGGCGCCCTCCGTTCTACGCGGCGCAAAAAGCCCCTCGCCTCTTTCGCCGCAGCCGTGTCGTTGCGCTCCAAGCACCCCGCGATGTAGCCCCGCAGGTATTCCGCGATGTCCGCCGGGGTGAGCTCCTGGGCCTTTCGCATCACGTACTCGGGCGTCATCTCGCTTCCTCCAGGATGTGTTTCGGAACCTGTGTGCGTGGGTCGTCGGGTGGTGGGCCGAACTGCGTTGACCATGAGCCGTCTTCATTCCAGCCACGCATTCGTGCTCGCCAGCGTGTCGTGTCGCTGTCGGCGTGCGTGCCAAGCTCGGTCGGGTCGCGCTTCGGCGGTCTGCGGAGAATTCGGGTGACGTAGGCGTTGGGTTCAGCGGCGCCGTTCGTCTGCGCCTCGACCAGCGCGGCACGGATGGCGCGGTCAGTGAAGCCGTCCTTGCGCCACTTGCCGATTAGCCCCCTCGCCTGCTTCTCGGTCGAGCCACCAGCGGTGAGGATTTCCAAGCCACCATCGAAAAGCCAATCTTGGTCGGACGGCGTCCCGTCTTTAGACGGAATACTGGTTGCTGGTTGATAGTTGTTAGTTAGCTTTTCGCCAGAAGAACCGGGCGGTTTATCGGGCTGTTGATTTTGTTCGCCTTTTCCGGCTGGCCGCCCACCCTTTGAACCGTTTTCTTGTGCGCTTTGGATTCGATTTGCTGCACGTTTGACTTCGTTTTGCGCGCGCTTTTGCGACAGTTTGCCGTCATCTGACAGGGTGAGCTTACCCACATCCAGCAACGTACCGACGACTTTTCGCAAGTCGGCAGGGCGCATCCGAAGTAACCCCGCCAATCGCCTGTCGTCGTATTTGATGGCCTGCCCCTCTGACATGATGAGGGTGCAGACCATCCAGAACACGCCCTGTTCTACAGCGGTGAGCACGCCGCCCACACCAGACACGTACTCGTCCGGATAAAAGTCTAATCGGCGAACCTTCCCGCCCATCGCTAATCGCGCCCGGTCTCGCGCGCCGCCTGTTGAATGGCAGCAACGATTGCGGGCGCGTACTCCAACGGGAACGCGATTATGTGGTCTTCCTCCTCGTCCCAGTGCTTTTGCTGCCGGATTGTGATTCCGCCCCCGGTGTTCGGGTAAACGGCAATCCCCTGTGTGCTTGGAACCACAACGCTCTCGTTGTCCTTGTTCCAGCGGAAGTCATCGCTCATGGATTCAGTTCCCCTTGGTTGAAAGTAACGGTTGAATGTCACCCTCAGACCTCCCGAAAGTCGATGTCTGGATAATTGGCCAGCAGGATGGCGATCTTCATCCGATACAGCCGTCCTACGGGGTTCTTCGGGTCTCCGGTCGCCCTGCCCTTCTTCTCCTCGACAACCAGCTTGGGGTTGCCCTTCTCGCGGTATGTGAAGTCAGCGAGGTAGTAGAACCTGAGCTTGGCCGGTTCGGTCGGTGTCGATGCGTACAGCCAGAACCGCTGCTGGCGCTTCAGTTCGGATATCTCGCCCGCCGCCTCGCGCAACCGTAGTTCACGCCAGCGCCTCGCTTCCGCTTCGCTCTCAAAGCGGCAACCATCCATATGAACGATGCGGTTGCCGTACTTAAGCCCCATAGCGACCATCCATCACGGGCTTGTCGACTTCTGCGAGGAACCACTCGCGATCCTCTCGGGGTGCGCGGTTCCAAGCGTTCATCAGTGCTGTGCGGTAGGTGTTCGATACCTCCACCGGGTTCTTCTCGTCCGGTGGGGTTGCGGCTGGCTTCGGGTTCAGGACGCGCCGCACGGTGCGGGAGCTCAGGCCCGTCTCTTCGGCTACCTTGGTGGCCACTCCTTTTTGATGTTGTGGCCCGGCCACTCGACCATCGGATAGACTGGTTGGACACTCTGTCCGGGCAGTCTCCGCATCGTCATCCCTGGCCTGGACCAACTCGGCATATCGCCGGATTTGTTCGTCGCGCTGGTTTTTGGTCAGGTCGAGCCGATGAAGGTTCTCGCTGATCTCCCACATTTCCCGCTCTAGCTCGTCCATCTCGACGAACACAGCGGGTATCTCATCGATATCCAGACGACGGCACGCCTCTAGCCGGTGAGCACCCGCTACCAAGACAACGGTCTCAGCGTCGGGCGACCACACGCTAATCGGCTGCTGAAGACCGATGGCCTTGATGCTCTCTGCCAAGCGACCAACGGTCTCAGCTTTCACCGGGCGACGGCCCTGCGGGACCGTCACCGCGTCGGTGTAGACGGTCCCCACGTCCATCAGACGACCCTCGGGAGTCTGCCGCCCTCGAACTTGAACGCGCCGACCCTGCGGTTGCGTCGGCGGGCGTTCCAGGCGTCGATGATGAACGCCATCTCTTGAACACGGCTGACCGGATGAAGGGTGCTCGTCAGCCGGTCACGCAACTTGTACTCAGGCTCGGACTTCGACAGGAAGCCGACACCGGTCGCGACCTTCTCGAAGAACTCATCTGCCAAACGCTGGCTTTTCGTCGAGCACAGATAGTGCGCCGCGCAGGCAATCGACGGGTTCGGCATCTTGTGATGCGCAAACCACGTTGATGCGCGCGCGCTCCGATGAAGCCGGTCCGTATCGAGGGTCTGGTAGTAGTCGTACATCGGCGCCGGATCGCGCAAGGCGTTAGCCTTTGGCCCGGTGCTGGCGTGGATGGACCGGTCGTTCTCGTAGGCGTAGACCCAGCGAACGGCCGCCGCGACGACGTTCGGGTTCTTCACGCCGTTGATGCTGAAGATGTCGGAGGCAGTCCGTTTCTTGCCGATGTCGATGAAGGCGAAGACCTCATCGTCCGCCCCGAAGGCGACCCACGCTGAGATGGCCGCACCGCTTTCGACGACGGCGGAAAGGCGATGCTGCCCATCGATCAGACGGGTGCCGGAAAACTGGATCGGCGTGAACGTCTCGCGCCACTGCCCCGCTTCCATCTGTGCGGCATAGTGCTTGACGGTGCCGAACGAGACCGGGCGATTGGCGGTGTTGTACTGAAGCATCGCTTCCGCCAGTTCCGGTGTGATGACCGACCGGATCGGCGACGACGGCGGGTTGTTGATCATCCAAGAGAGCTTCTTGACCGGAAGCGTGCTGCTGTCCTCGCTCCGGTTCAGTGTTGGTGCGGTGGTGGGCTGTTTCTGGAAAAGCATTCGCCTTCTCCGCTTCGTTTGAGAGAGTCCCCCACTGCCGAAGCAGCGGGGGAAGGTGTGACCCTGCGGTCGGGAGGAACACGGCGGGCCGCAGGGTCGGGCACGGGCGACAACCCTCCCGCCGCGTGTTCGCTAACTCTTGAAGTCGGTTTCGGTGCTCGCCACGTTGTGGGGCGTGGAAAGACAAAACATCTCAGACTGCCTCACTGGACACATTGGACATCGCCTGCAACTCGGCTGGGGTTGCCAGATCTTCGGCAAGCGCGGCGGTCTGAACTTTCCAAGGGAGGCCGCGCTGCGGCCACTTTCGAACGGCATGTACCGTCACATCGAACCGCTTGGCGGCAGCCTCTTCGCCACCAAAGCGGCCGACGATGTCCTGAACAGTAACCATGATCGGACAATACCGGACATTTTGGACATTTGTCAAGACCTATTGTCCCGTGATGTCCAACGCCCCTAAATGTATTGTCCCCATATGGTTTGGACTGACATCGTTCAGCAGGAAATGCGCGCCCAGGATCTGTCGCTCGCGGATGTCGCGGTCGGCTCCGGGGTCAACTACGACGCGCTAGCGAAGGCCATGCAGCGAGGGACGAAAAACCCACGCGGGAAAATGGTCGAGAATGTACTCAGCTTTTTATCAAAAAACGCCGATAAAAATGTAAATGGTAAGGAGTTGCGACCGAACCTAAATCAAGTCGCAATTGCAGAACTAGATGTTCGCGCGGAGGGTGGGGCAGGTCTAGAATCTCCAGAACGGGAGAGGACTTTGAATCATTGGACTGTGCCCGCGAACATAATCTCTGCCCACACTTCTGCCGCTCCCGACTCCCTGAAGATCATCACTGTCATCGGCTCATCGATGGAGCCGGATTTTGTACCTGGCCAGCGCGTCATGGTGGATACGAGCGATAGATTTCCGTCGCCGCCGGGAGCGTTCGCTTTGTGGGATGGCTACGGGCTGGTGATCAAATACGTCGAGATTGTACCCCGCTCCGACCCGGAGTGCGTGAAGCTGATCAGCGCCAACAAGGCGTTCGGCGATTACAAGGTGCCGGTCGCAGATCTGCACATCAACGGCCGGGTCATTGGCAAGTGGCAGTGGACCTGAAAAAAAAATTTGTCCATGAATTGGACATTTTAGGTTGATCTGGACATTTATCGGACTTATTGTCCAGATACAGCGTCACGGGACGTTGCGCCGCCACCAAACGGCTAACCCTCACAGATGACGGGCGCCGGGGCTTCACAGTCCCGGCAGTCATCGGGGGAGAAGAGATGAACAACCTGGCCCCGCAGCGCTTTCCCGGCACCACGGTTGCAGAAGATCGCAGTGCAGAGCGTGCCGAAACCGCCACCGACCGGATCGACCCGAGCTTTCAGCGTTTCATCGACAAGCTGAACGAAGCGCACAACGAATTCCTGACGGCGCGCAAGCACTCCACCGACACCGCAACGTGCGAGTGGGTAGACGGTGCGCTCTCCGACCTGATGAACGAGGCGGACAACCTGCGGGATACGGCTATCGGGGAGTTGGCGTGATGGACCGCCAACCCCTCGTAGCGACGGCCCCCGGCATGTTGGGCGCTGATCTGGCCTACGACATCAGCCGCACGCTTTCTGAGGCGCGCAACGATCTGCACGCCGCCAGCCCGCAACACCGGGACGCGCTCAAGGCCAGTTGGGCCGCGCACCTCCGCAACATGGAAAAGACCTGCGGGGACATGGCGACCGAGTTCGAGGGCCAGCCGTGAGGCTCTGTGAAAACTGCGACGGGGTGCACGGCACGACGCGAGACAAGCACCCGATGCAATGGCTCTGCGCCTTTTGGCCGACGACCGCGAACTACGGCTACTTGCAAGCGGAGACCCACGCAGAGGCGCCGTTCAGGCGGTGCCGAGAGATCAACACGGACGGTTGCTGTCCGCTGTTCAAGAAGCGCCCCGATGGGCAGATGGAGATGGGGACATGAGCAACCTGGAACTGTGGAACGCCGTCGAGCGCACGCCGGTTGATCAGACCAAACAAATCACCGGCAAGCCGTACAAGGGGACCAGCCCCAAACCTCATTGGCTTGTCTGGAAAGCGACGGAGACCTTTGGGCCGATCGGCATCGGCTGGGGTTTCAAGGTGCTGTCTGAGGAGATCGTAGAGGGCGAAGCCGACAAGCTGCACAAAGCGCACGTTCGCGTCTGGTACGAATGGCAGGGCAAGCGCGGCGAGGTTGAGCACATCGGCGCTACGGCCCTGTCTGGCAAGCGCCGGGACGGCACCCCCTTCACTGATGAAGACGCGCCGAAAAAGTCTGTCACGGACGCGCTCGTCAAGGCTCTGTCCATGATCGGTTTTGCCGGGGACATTTTCATGGGCCGGTACGACGACAGCAAATATGTCGCAGAGCTTCGCGAGGAAGAGCGCGCACAGGCGACGCCCCCCAAACCGGAACCGACGCTCGAGCAGAAGGCCACGATGGCGCAATCGTCGGCGAAAGTGATCAAGGACGCGATCGCGGAGCGGCAAACCGTTGCGGATCTGAACGCCCTGAAGGCTGACGAGAAGACGGCCGCGCACCTTCAACGCCTGCACGAGGGCTATCTCGACCTTTGGCACGACGTGATGGCGGCGTTCGTTGACCGTGAAACCGAGATTTTGAGGGAAGCAGCATGAGCTCGCGGGCCTCAGTCCGGTTTCTGCGCCACGTGGAGGTGCATGGGTTTGACCATTCTGTTTGTTGGGAGTGGCGCGGCGCCACGAAGGGCAACGGGTACGGAAACTTCCGGTTCGGCAGGCGCACCGTTCCAGCGCATCGCGCGGCGTATCAAATCCTAGTCGGCGAAGTCCCTGACGGGATGGATGTCTGCCACACCTGCGACAACCGCATTTGCGTCAATCCGGATCATCTCTTCCTTGGCACCCGTAGGGCGAACATGGAAGACGCCCGGCATAAGGGGCGGATTTCTCGCGGAGAGAAGCACGCCCACGCGATCCGCACCGGCGTCTCGATACCGGGCGCAAAACTCAGTGCCGATCAGGTCCGCGAGATCTGGCAGCGCCTAAAGGGCGGACACAATCCGAGCCAAATAGCGGGCAATTACAGCATTACACCCGGTGCGATCAACGCCATCCGTCGGGGCGCCACGTGGCGACACATCACAGGAGCATCTTGATGGCTGGAAGCGTGAATAAGGCAACGATCCTGGGGCGGCTGACCCGCGACCCGGAAGTCCGCTCTACGTCGGACGGCGTCAAGGTGGTCAACATGACGGTCGCCACGTCAGAGCGCTGGAAGGATCGCAGCGGCGAGCAAAAGGAGCGGAGCGAGTTTCATCGCGTGGTGATCTTCAACGAGAATCTGGTTCGGATTGCCGAGCAGTATCTGCGCAAGGGCTCCAGCGTCTACCTGGAAGGCCAGCTTCAGACGCGCAAATGGACCGACCAGAGCGGCACCGAGAAGTTCACAACCGAAGTCGTGCTGACGCGATTCAAGGGCGAACTGACGTTGTTGGGCGAGCGCCCTGAGCGGCGACCCGACATGCAGCGCCCGGACTCGGCTGCTGCACAGAGTGGGCCGCCGATGGGTGGTCCGTCCGACCTGGACGATCCGGATTCGATCCCGTTTTGAGGTAGGCGAAATGCGGTGCAAAGACTGCGAACAGGTCAAAATCCCCGACGCCTTCTATGCGTCGAACAAGTCGCGATGCAAAGAGTGCGTCAAGGCACGGGTGCGCCGCAATCGAGCCGACAAGATCGATTACTATCGGGCCTATGACCGAGCGCGGGCGTGGCTGCCGGAGCGTGTCTTGGCGCGTCAGAAGTACGCGAAGCGCCGACAGGCCGACCCAGAGCTGCGCGCGGTTGACCGCCAACGCGCGGAAGACTGGAGCAAGAGGCATCCGCTTAAACGGCGCGCGCACGTGATTACTGGCAACGCCATTCGCGATGGTCGCTTGGTGCAGGAACCCTGCGAGCGCTGCGGGGCCGAAGAGAACATTGACGCGCACCACGAGGATTACACCAAGCCTCTCGATGTGACGTGGCTGTGCCGGACGTGTCACGGCATCCGTCACCGTGAGATCAACGAAGAGCGACGGAGCGCAGCATGACCGACCGCGCCGCCATCGCTGGGGTATTCGCTGACATGAAGTCGGTAAAGACGCGATCCGTCGTTCAGATGATCGTGGAGATACCGATTGAGCAGGCGGAAGCCGTGGTTCAGATGTTCGGGTATCCGAAGCCCGGCGCGGAAGTCCCGGTGGCGGTGGCGCGGTTGAAGGCGAAGCCCAGCGCGGAGATTGTCAGCGATGACACGCCCACCCTCCAGAAGCGCCAACCCCGGCGATGGGAAGACATGCCCCCGTCACAGGCTGCGGCGCTGGCGTGCCAGAGCCTTCCGTTCCGTCAGTGGCTCGGAGCGACCTGCGCGGCAACGGCCGACGAACAGTTGAAGTTGATGCTCGGTATTTCCAGTAAGTCGGAACTCGACACCGATCCTGTCGCCGCAGAGATGTGGAAAGCCCAGCTCTCAAGCTACCGCGCACACCAGACCGACCAGCGCTACGGGCATGAAGTGCGATGAGCCCCCTACGCGACCGCGCCTATCTGGACAGCCTGCGGGATGAACGCTGTGTCATCACGGGGCGACAGACATCCGAGTTCGAAGCAGTCGACCCGGCACATATCGGGGTCAACGGCATGTCTTCGAAAGCTGGCGATGATTGCGCGCTGCCGATCTTGCATAGCGTTCACCAGGACATGCACCAGCGCGGAGCGTGCACGGTTCTCCGCAGGGTCATCCCCGACGACGTGCTTATCGCAGCCCTACAGGCTTACGCGCGTGAACGGTACAGGAGAGCGAAGCATGGCTGAGGATCGCATCGTCGCGTTGGCAGAAGCGTGGGCCAGCATGGACGGCAAGCTGGAGCGCTATCAGGCTGACGACGGGTCAGACCCGAAGGACGGAACGCGCGACGGCTACAACGGCGAAGCGGCGGAGATGATCAAGCGCCTGAATGCGCGCGGCTTCGATGTTGTGCCGATTGTCATCATCCCCGTGTTTGGGCCTCAGAGGAAAGGGTGAGAGATGAGCGCTGCACCCGAGCGCATAGACGCCAGCAGGGCTAGCCTGATCCTTGGCCGGAAGGTGCGAACGGTACAGGACGCAGCGGCGCGGGGTAGCATCCCCGGCGCGGCCAAGATCCTAGGGCGCTGGACGTTCGATGAGCGTCGGTTGCGTGCCTGGGTACGGGAGCAGGAGGCAGAGGCATGCCCGCCAATCTATACAAGCGAGGGTCCACGTGGTGGTGCCGCTTTAAAGTCAACGGTGTCGAGTACCGACGAAGCCTACGAACGACTTCTAGGGCTGAGGCGTTGAGGCGGCTGGCCGCAGAACGGGAGCAGGTTGCGCATGTTCGCTATCACGGCGAAGCGCGGGTCACGTGGAAGATGGCCGTAGAGGAATGGGGCGCCGTCGCGTCACAGTCCATCAGCTCCAGCACCATGAAGCGCTATCTGGTTTCGATGCGTGCAGTGCGGCCGATCCTGGAGAGCCTGTACCTAGACGAGATCACGCAGCGGACCATTGCGAAGATCGCCAACCGGAAGGGTGTCAGCAACGCGACCCTCCGCCGCGACCTGACCGCCGTGTCGGCAGTTCTCCGATACGCACGGGGACAGCACTAAATCGAGCGCAACCCGGCTGCCGAGTGGGACCGATCTGGCCACCGGGAGAAGCGCGACCCCATCACTCTGCCGGACATCGAGCACATCGACATGGTGGCTGCGACGGCCCCCGGCCTGTTCGCGGACATGATCCGCTGCGCCCAATACACGGGCATGAGGCAGGAGGAGATTGCCAGCCTGAAACACCGGCAGGTGGACATCAACCGGGAGTCCGTTCAGCTGGTGAAGACCAAAACCAAGCGCGCCCGATCCGTTCCGATGGATGAGCGCGCAGTGGGCACATATCGGGGCACACCCCCATACGTCTCCGGGGAGTTCGTTTTCTGGCACGACAAAGGCGCCCGGTACTCGAACGTCAGCAGCCGGTTTCGCGAAATGACAGGCCGCGCCGCCGCCGAAGCCAAGAGGGCCGGAAAGTCCTTTGTGCGCTTCCGTTTCCACGACCTGCGGCACTGGTTTGCGGTTGACTATCTGCGAAGTCGCCGGGGCAGCATCTACGAGCTTCAACAGGTGCTCGGTCATCGGTCCATCAAGACGACCGAAATCTATCTGGACTTCCTCACACCCGAGGAAAAGCAGGACGCCATGTATGGAACGGGTGGGCACAAATAAGGGCACAGTGGCAACGGTTTGCGCGCCGAACGGAGAGTGATTGAAGTGGCTAAGTATTTGAAATGGCGGAGGGGATGGGATTCGAACCCACGGAAGGGGCATTACCCCTTCAACGGTTTAGCAAACCGCCGCCTTCAGCCACTCGGCCACCCCTCCGCCGGGAGGGCAGTCGGCCCCGGCGAGACCGGGGCCACACGGCGTATGCGCGTCCCTTCTACGGGCGCGCGCCGGGCCCCGTCAAGCGCGCTCGCAAGCGGCTGCCGCCACTCGGAAACCCAGCGCCTGCCGACGGTCGCCCATCGGGTCGGCCGGTACCGGCGAGTCCGACCGGTCGGTGGGACAACGGCGCTCGCCGAAGCCACGGTGCAGCCCAGGCGTGTCGCCGATGATTGCGCGAGGTTCGACAACGGACGAAAGCGCGGGACACGCCGTTTAGGCAGTTCTGCTCGCCACCGCAGTCTGCTATTGGTGAAGTGTAGATAGTCTGAACATGCGTTGACTCTGAAGAAACCAAGGGGGTTTTGCTTGGCAATACTCGAAAGTAGCGGTTTCCTGGTCAAATATCGTGGGACGACCGCTCGAAAGCTCACGATATGCCGGGCCAAGGATGATTACGGGCACGACAGGGGACGTGGAGACGATGTCTGAGAGGGGACGAGCTTTCATGAAGACCTATTCCACCGCCTACGTGTTCCCGGGCCAAGGGTCGCAGCGGCTCGGGATGGGCAAAGACCTGTTTGACCGGTATCCCGAAATCGAGAAGGACGCCGACGACATCCTTGGATACTCCATTCGAGAACTCTGCCTGGAGGATCCCGACAAGCAGCTGGTTCAAACACAATTCACGCAGCCTGCCCTCTACACCGTGAACGCGATGACATACCGGGCGGCTGTCGCCGAACGCGGCGTCGCGGGGGACATTCTCGCCGGCCATAGCCTTGGTGAGTACAACGCGCTGCACGCCGCCGACGTATTCGATTTCGCCACGGGCCTGAAGCTGGTCCGCAGGAGAGGCGAAATCATGTCGAAGATCAAAGGTGGGGGCATGGCGGCAGTGATCGGCATGTCGTCTTCGGAGACCCAGGACTTCTTGAACAAGAATGGACTGACAAGCCTCGACGTGGCCAACGAGAACTCGCCCTTGCAAGCGGTCATCTCCGGCCGGGAAGAGGACATCAAGTCGGCGATGAAGCCCTTCAGCGGCGTCGAAGGCTGCAATTTCATCCCGCTGCGCGTCAGCGGCGCGTTCCACTCCCGATACATGCAGGACGCGCGTTCCGAATTCGAAGAGTATCTGCGGCAGTTCGAGTTCAAGCCGCCACAACGCGCCGTGCTCTCGAACGTGGAGGCGCGCCCATATTCCGACGGTCGGGTGCAGGAATTGCTGTCGAAGCAGATCACAAGCCCGGTCAAATGGTGTGAGACCGTGCAGGTCATGCTCGGCGCCGGGATCGACCAGATCCACGAAGCGGGCCCCGGAGATGTTCTGGACAAGCTCGTCACCGCCATCCGCCAGCAAGCCCCGGCGATCGCCATCGATTGGCCGATCTGACTGACACCCCTGAAGAAATCGGATTGCTGTTACGTCTCAGGCCAAATTCCTTGTCTCGATCCGGAGCAAGGGCACCCGACCGCCGCTCTATCTGGTGCACAGCCTTGCCGGCGAGCTGACCTGGCTGCCTCCGCTGTCGCAGATGATGGGCGACGACCAACCTGTGTACGGTTTTGCCGCCGCCGGACTGAACGCCAGGGGGGCGGCGTTCGAGAGCGTGGAGGCAATGGCGCACGCCTATCTGCAGGCGGCAAGAGGGGTTCACCCCGGTGAACCGTACCTGCTCGGCGGCTATTCATTTGGCGGCGTGGTCGCCTTCGAGATGGCGCGGCAGATCCAAGCCCTCGGCGGCACGGTCGAGAAACTCATTCTGATCGACTCCTATTCCCCGAAGTCGGCGATCATCAAGGAATTGAGCGCCTGGAACCACAACGGCACCATGCTGCAGTCGGTCGGCAACATGCTGGCGCTGGAATGGAAAGCGCGGGCCTTGATGGAGCCGGGAGCGCTGCCGGTCGGTGACGCCGCTGCCCAGGTCGACATGACAACCCGGCATCTGCTGAGGGAATGCGACATTCCTCACAGCTACGAAGCCCTCAGCGACCTTCTGGCAAAGTGCCAGGCCGTCATGGCCGCCCACAACAAAGCGCTGTCGGACTATCGGCCGGTTCCTCTTCCGAGGCCCGTGGACGTGGTGCTGATCCAGAACTCCGAAGGGTTTATCGGCCGCAGGAATGTTCTCAACCTTCCCGCGCTCTCGAACGGTGTTGAAAGCAACGACCATGGATGGGACGATATTCTTCAAGGGCCGACAAGAACTCTCACCGTCGCGACTGAGCATTTCCTGATGATGAAGAGTCCCGCCTTGGAGCAAGTGGCGGAGATCTTGAACGCCGAAGTGTAGACGGGACAGGGGGGATTCCGATCATGACGAAACGGTCTAGCCGCTTTGTGAAACTGGGACTGGCCGTTTTCGTGGTGGTTGGGTTCCATCTCCCGGTCCACGCCTCCGACGCCGACCCCCTTCCCAGTTGGAACGAAGGCGCCAACAAATCCGCGATTCTGGAGTTCGTCACCGCCTCAACCAATGAGGGCGGCGCTGATTTCATCCCGGTGGCGGACCGCATCGCCACGTTCGACATGGACGGCACCCTTGTCGTCGAAAAGCCGGAAGCGGCTGTCAGTGCCTTCTCCTCCCGCTATCTGGCCCAGATCGTGGAGGCCAACCCCAACCTGAATGTCCAGCCCTACAAAGCCGTTCGCGAGGGGGACCAGCACTATCTGGCGAAGAACGTTGTTCAGGTCCTGAATGCGGCCGGCGCAGGGCTCTCGCAATCCGAGTATCGCGACCGGGTCTCCGCGTTCGGCAGAACCGTCAAGCATGAGCGGTTCGGCAGGCCCGATGGAGACCTCTTCTTTGCCCCGATGATCGAGCTTGTGGGCTATCTCAAGGCCAACGACTTCGCAGTCTATATCGTATCGGGGTCCGCCCAGGGGTTCGTCCGGGGTTTCGCCAAGGACGTGACCGGCCTGCCCCCGCGCCAGATGATCGGGACACAATGGGTCCTGGAGTTCCAGGAAGACGGTTTCATGCGCAGTGCCCGGTTCCGCAATCTCGGCGTCGCGGCGGCCGGAAAGCCGGAGATTATTCAATACCAGATCGGTCAAAAGCCGGTGTTCGCTTTTGGCAACACCTGGGGCGACCAGCAGATGTTCGAATACGCCTTCAGCCACAAGACGTACAAGCCGCTGGCGCTTTGGCTGGATCATGACGATGCGGCACGCGAGTACCAATACGACGGTCACGTGAAACCGGCAGACGGTCTCCTGAAGGTCAGCATGAAGGACGATTTCAAGAAGCTGTTCGCGCATGACTGATCCGGAACACACCGCCGCGCCCACCAGCGCAGAGGAGATCACCACCGATTGGCTGAAGGGCTGTCTGAGGTCCGCCGGCCACCCAGCTGCGGAAAGGCTGACCGGTTTCACCGCCGAGCCCGTCCCCGCCCCGGGCATGACATCGGCTGTGACTTTCCTCTCTCTGGACTATGAAGGGGACCCGGCCGACGCGCCGACCAAACTAGTTGCGAAGTTCTCCTTAGAGCTGGAGCCGGTAAAGCAGGCGCTCGCCGCCAACCGAGGCTTCGAACGGGAGTACCTCTTCTACAAACACATCGGCGCCAATGCCGGTATTCCGACACCGCGCTGCTATTGGGAAGCCTACGATCCGGCTGAGACGAAGTCCGGGCTGCTGCTCGAGTTCATGGACGGGACACGGCCGAGCAACCGGTTCATCGGAAACGCGGACGAGATCGAACCGATCGTCGACAGCCTCGCGGCATTCCACGCCCGATGGTGGGGCAAGGCCGTCGGCCATGTCGGCCTGATACCGGCCTTTGCGCCGTTTATGGTCGATCTCATTCTGGAGAAGCTCGAGCTCTCCTTAAGGAACATCAAGGCGCATCATCGCGCCGAGGTCGGCGACACGCTGGTTGAACTCATCGAGTTCTGGCTCGCTCACGGGCACAGGTTCGCTGAACTGGAGCGGGCGAAGCCCCAGACCCTGTGCCACGGGGATCTGCATCGCGAACAGATCCTGTTCCCCGCCGCCCCGGGCGGCCTGTTCAGCGTCATCGACTGGCAGATGGCGGGCAGCGACAGCGCCGGTTTGGACCTGTCGTTCCTGATCTCGAGCGGTCTGCGTCCCGAGGATCGCGCTGGGCGGGAAGCGGCCCTCATCGATCGGTACTACGCCGGCCTGATGGACAACGGGATCGAGACCTACTCCAGAGAAGAGCTCATGGGCAGCTATCGGGTCGGCATTGCCCGCCAGGCCGTGTTCAGCATGACGGCGTTTTCGATGGACGATCTGACCCCGGTATTCGCCTGGTGGGACAGTGCGCCAGACCGCAAAAACTTCTCATTCTGGGATGTGACCTGCGGCTGGGCTACGACGGCATTGGATGAGCATCGCGTTCTAGATCAGCTGAAGCAGTCGCTCTAGCCCCTGCCTGCCCTGACCCGGTCCCGTCGTAGAGATCCCGGCAATAGGTGATGATGGTGTTCGCGACACCGGGATCCGACAGCAGCGTCGTGTGGTTGGCCGACGGGACGTCATGCATGGAGAAATTGGGCAAGTTCGCTTCCCAGGTGCTCCAGTAGTTCATGTCATCGCGAAACACGGCTTCGTTCTCCGGAAAGGTGAAGAACGGGGCGATGTCTCCGTAGAACGTTCCGCTCGCATTGCGGAAGAAGTGGACGCTGACACCCTGGGGATTCGGAAGCGGCGAGATCGTGAACGGATCCCCTTCCAAAGCCCGGCCGAATTTCTCCATATGCTGCAACAGGGTGTGCAGCTGCGCTTCGCTCTTCGTAAGGCCACGTTCCTTGGCAAGCGCGATCAACCGCTCCCAGAAAGCCTGATCCGATAGGGAGACATCGAGCTCGTCGCGATGGATCAGGCGTGCGGCGGGCTCATCGGCACCGGTGTTCAGCGCCATATTGACCACGCCCAACATCGCCCGTTTGGTGAACAACGGGTTCGGCGCGCTGTCCAGAACATCGTAACTGTCCAGCATGACGATCGTATCGACCTGTTCCCCGATCTCCTGCAGCTGCCTGGTGACTTCGTAGGCGAGCACGCCGCCCAGCGAGAACCCGCCCAGATCGTAAGGGCCGCTCGGCTGAACCCTTTGAATGACATGGGTGTAATAGGTCGCCATGGCTTCTATGCCACTGAGCGGCTTTCTGTCCGTCAGCCAGCCTTTCGCCTGGATGCCGACAAACGGGCGTTCAATGGCCGCTGCCAGTTCCTGGTAGGCTTCGACACCGCCCAATCCGCCGTGGAACCAGAACACGGGACAGCGGGATCCTTCACGTGAAGAGCCACTGTTCAAGTGGACAATTTCCGGGAACTGCCGCGTTGGATCCGGCCTGGACGGCGACGGCGGGTTGCCCAAAGCGGCTCCACCGCCTCTCGACCCTATCGCCTCGACGATCATCTCGACCGATTTGAGGGCCGCCATCGCGGCGAGGTCGAGGTCGATCCGGAAACGGTCTCTCAGTCTGACTAGGAGTTGCGCCGTCAGAATGGAATCCATGCCCTGGTCGACCAGGGTCGCTGTCGGCTCGATGTCACCCGGATCGCAGCTGAGAAGCCCGCTTACAATGTCGACCACTTCCGGCAATACCGCGCGGTCCGGTTCGTCGGCGCCGCGCGCAACAACATCGGCGCGTGCGCGCCAGCCGGCGGCGGGCTCTCCCTGACCCTCCGAACCTTCGTATACGGACTGGCAATTGCCGCTCAGCGCCTCCAGCGCCTCATCGCTGTCAAACAACGCGAGGTGGCTCTCGGCCACGACCTCCTGATAGGCGATGTTCGGCAGCAGGCCTCGCCAATCCGACCAGTAATCCACGCCGTCAAGCGGATCACCGGGCCGTCCGAAGAACAGACCGTTCCTGTTCTTGAAATAGCGAACGTTCGCGATGTCGGACGCCAGCGGCAGCGGTGCATAGTCGGCGATGCGATAGCTCTTTTGGATGCCGGCCATCCGCTTGAGATATTGCCTGATCCAGTCCGCCGACCGCTCAACGCCGGATCGGACGCAGTATCCGACGAACGCCTCCAGCACAGCCGCTTCGCTTGAAAGCTCCGCCTTGCCCGGCTTCGCCTGCTTTCGCGCGGTTTCCCTGGCGGGCACCATCGCGACCAGCCCAACGGCGAGGAAATCATACAGATCGTAGAGATCTCCCTCCAGGTAGCTGTGATGGGGCGGGAAGATCGGGTCGGCGAGCGTCAGACTGTGAACGGGCTCGCCGGCATCCTGGAGCTGCCGGGCGATCTCATAAGCTAGGGTGCCGCCGATGGAGTAACCGCCCAGATCGTACGGCCCTGTCGGCTGGATCGCTTGAATCATCTGCCGATAGAAGGACGCGGTTTCGACCACACCCACCACCGGCTCTTTGTCATCGATCAGTCCGCGCGCTTGCAGACCGTAGAACGGGCGCCCCACCCTCTCCGCCAAACGGAGGAACACCATGGCGTCGCCAAATGCACCATGCACCCAGAACACCGGCCTGCCGTCCCGAACGCCGTTCACCCGCTGGCACTCGGTGAAAAAGGGAACCGACGCCGGTTCGCTCTCGCCGGAGGCCATCGGTCCCGGAACTTGGGGATCGGCTGGTTCCGAATGGCGGTCCGTCCACGCCCGGATCCGCGACAGGGGTTCGGATGCGTAGGTGAGCAGGTCGCCGACCGTCGCCTCCGGTCTCCGCACCATGTAGCTCACCAGCCCAACCAGACAGGCCGTCAGATTGCGCATTTCCGAGTGTTCGAAGAGCGCCTTCCGGTAGGAGATGACGAGCCGGATCCGACCCTGGGATTTGATCAATTGAAAGAACAACGTCGCGATGGCAGAGCCTGCGGTTTCGGGCCCGGCAAGGTCATTGCTTCTTCGCATACCCTCGCCCATCCGGTCGTACGGGTCGGCGGCCGCGGAAGCGACGCCGGGGGCTCCGGTGTCCATGTCGACCGCATCGAGCATGACAACGCCCGACTGCCGGTAATACGCCTCCAGCCCGCCCAGCCCGGTCATGCTCAGAAGATGATCGAAGCTGCGCGGCGCGTTGCGCAAAGCCTCAAAACTCTCCCGCCTAACCCCCGTCAGAAAGTCCCTGAGACTGCGGTCCTCCTCCGCAAGGATCGGCAACATCAAGACATCGGTGAACTCGCCAGGAATATCCAACAAAGCGCTGTGGTCCCGGCGGCTGAAGATGTAATGCAGAACCCCGCGGTGGTTATTCATCCCATGCTGCAGCAACACGCCGAGCGCCGCGGCGAAGAGCTGCGTGAAGGAAACACCGTATTGACGGCCGAAGGCCTCTATTCCCTGGCACAGTTCCGGGGCCAGCAGCGTCAACCAGGTTTCGGACTGATCCCATTCGGGTGTCTTCGGTTGTTTCGGCGACCGGCTGAAAGGCAGGCGCATGGCCGCACCCTGCCCCTGACCGAATCGCTGCCGCCAGAAGTCATCCTGGCCTGGGGCCGGCGGCTGGCTCCCTTGGCTCAGAGCGTAGTGCCAATACTGGCCAATGGGAGGTGCTTCGGGAGCCTCGCTCGCGGACGCGACCAGTTGCTCGTAGAGGCCGGCCAACTCGCGCATCAGCAATGGCGGCGTGAACGCATCGGCAATCGCATGATGAAGTGTCAGACCGACGTCGACCAGGTCGTCGGACTGGCAGACAACGACAGCGAAGGGTGCCGAGTGTTGAACATCGAAAAGCCGTGATCGGGCCTCTCGCATCAGTCGGTTGAATTCCTTGGCTGACCCCGCCTCGGTGACGTCGCTCGCCGTAGTCCCCGGAGGCCCGACCACTTGCAGCCAGTCCTCTCCGGTATCGAGCGGAAGGAAGCGCGTTCTCAAGATGTCATGGCGGTCGCACAGCCCCGCAAGCGCTTTGCGGAATGCCGCCCTGTCGAGCACACCGTCGAAAGGCGTGTCGATGTAGCTTACGTTCCAAGCCGCCGACTTCATGACTTCGGAATGATAGAGATTCCGCTTCTGCTCCTCTGAAACAGGCAACAGCAAGCACCCCTCCGGCAATGCCGCGAGCAGTGCGTCGTCGATCTGCGCTACGGCGCCGCGAAGGTGAGAAGCCCGGTCGCCGACGAACACCATATCTGGCCCCAGGCGAAAGGCCCCAATGCCCCGGTCAACCAATTCGGCGCGCATCCTCTCGGTGCCCGTTGGATCCACCGGGGATCCAGAAGCGGTGCCGGCATTGACGAAACAAAGCGTGTCGGGAAGCGAGGTCAAACGGTCGGCAAACCAGCTGCCGGAAATCCGTATATCCCGATCCCCCTGTTCGAAAGCTGCCGGATCCGGGCGCTGGGGCACCGAGATCCGCCCCCGGCAATCGAGGATCAATCGGACCAGATCGTGAATGCTCTCGATCGACACAAGGTCGGCGATATGGATGGCGAGAGAAAAGCGATCGTTGAGGTGCGCCAGCAGGCGCATGGCCATGAGGGAGTCGAGCCCATAGTGACTGAGCGAGTCCTTGGGTTCGATATCTTCAGTATCAAACCCCGTGATATCCGCGAGGCAAGAAACCACGACGCCGAGCACGCTGTCGGCCTCGCCGCCTTCCGCTGTCGACGAGGGTGCGGTCTCGCTCGCTGGACGGTCCAGCCAGCATCGCCTCAACGCGAATGCGCGCGGCGGGATCGGGCTCCTGCCTCCGGTCCTGTCCGCGGGCGCCTCGGACAGGACGAGATGAACATTGCTGCCGGTGGCGCCGAAACTGCTGACTGCCGCGCGCCGGGGCAACGGACCGCCCCGTTTCCAGGCGATCAGTCTGTGATTCACCGCGAACCGGGCATGGCCTGTTCCGTCGGTCGCCAGCGGACGGGTCACGTTCAAGGTCCCGGGAATCACCTCGTTCTGCAACGCCAACAGCACCTTGAACAGATGCGCCATGCCCGAGCTCTGGTAGGAATGACCCAAGTGGTTTTCCACAGAACCCAGCACCGGGGGCGAGGATCGGCCGTCGGCGTCGGCGAAGACTTCCGTCAGCGCCTCGACTTCGACCCGGTCTCCCAACAGCGTGCCGGTGGCATTGGCTTCAATCATCCCAATGGAGCGGGGACCTGTGGCGAATCTCTCGTACACATCCCTCAGGAGTGCGGCCTGGGCGCCACTGCTTGGCGCCGCGATGCCGTTGGTCTTGCCACTGTGGTTGTTGCCCCACGCTTCGATGACACCGATGATCCGGTCACCGTCCTCGCGGGCGCGGGCAAGCGGCTTTAGAACGACGGCGCCTACACCTTCAGCCGGCAGCATTCCCCCGGCCCGTTCATCGAGCGCATAGCACCGATCATCCGGCGAGAGGGTGCCATTCTCGATAGAGGCCAGGATCAGATTGGGCGTCGAGTGGATCATGACGCCGCCCGCGATCGCGACGTCGCATTTGCCCAGACTCAGAGCATCGCAAGCCTGTGCAACGGCCAAAGCCGAAGAGGCGCAACCGGCATCGACGGCGACGCAAGGTCCCCGCAGATCGAGGGAGTACGCCAGTCGGCCCGGTATGGAGGAATTCGTTACGTTGGGAGAGATCCCGATAAGGTCTTTCAGGTGGAGCCCGTAGTCGCCGCCGCCTCCGCAGAAGACCCCCCAGTTCTCGCCTTTCAGCACGCCAGGATCGATCCCTGCATGCTCCACGGCCCGCCACCCTTCCATCAAGAAGGCGCGTTCCGACGGGTCGAGAAGTTCGGCTTCCTTGGGAGGGATGCGGAAGAACTTCGGGTCAAACAGATCAATGCTCTTGAGGAAGCCGCCGTGTCTGACGGGACAGTCTCCGACATCCCAGCCGCGGTCCGTGGGCAGTGGGGTGATGGCGGACGTCTCGCCCCTCAAAAGCTCGAAGAGGTCATCCAGAGTGTCCGCACCCGGGAACCGTCCCGACATGCCGATGACGGCAACCGCAGACTCCGACACCGTCTCCCCGGCGGTTTCCTGCGCGACGTCTCGCCGGCGTACTGCATCGGGCCTGTTGATCGCCGCGTCGATCCGATCCGCCAGATCCGCCAGGTCATTGCCGCCGCTCAGCAGATCGAAATGGCTTTCGGAGCTGATAACGACCGTCTCGAAGTCCTCGAACCGGCCGGCCCATCCTTCGAAATAGGGCAACAACCCGCCCTTGGTGTCTTGGACACGCTGAAGGTAGTCGGGATTGTAGACTTCAGGAGACACGGCCCTTCCGCTTGGGCTCCGCAGCAGGACGGCGGAGATGCTGTTCTTCGATGTCGCGGCCGGCGCCCGGTACTCGCGAAGGGCGTTGAGGTTGGCCAGGTGCACTATGGCCATCGATGTCAGACGGTCGGTCAGTTCGGCGTTCTGACGGGTGACGCCGCGCTCGGAGATCAGATCCACCAATTGATCAACGATCAGGCTCTTGTCGCTTTCTTCATCCAACGAGAGCTCATCGCTCGTGATCTCCAGCTCGCTCCAGTCGATCCTGCCTGCCGCTTTCTCCTGACGGAAATCCGGATCCAGATGTAGCATGCTGATCATCAGGAAGTTCGCGTTCATCAGCAGATTTTCCAACGCGTCGCTCTGCCAGGGCTCGGCCGCCGCTTCATCGTCGATCACGGGCGCTTCCAGTAGGAACAGCCGATTGATCACATCGCAGTGCCCTGAGAGCCGAGCCAGCGTTTCATAAGCGACCGTTCCGCCCATGGAGCTCCCCAAGAGATTCCAGGGTCCCTCCGGGATGACCTCACGGATGATGCGTTAGTAGGCATCGGCCATCGCTTCGACTGTCTGCCTGGGTTCCCCCGCATCAAACAGCCCAAGCGACCTCAGACCGACAACGTTGAACTTCCCTTGGGCGGCCTCCGCCAGCCCGACATAAATGCCCAGATCCCCTGACATCGGATGAATGCAGAACAGCGTTGGCAGATCGCTCTGCACGGGCGTAAGCGGAAACACCTCCGGGTAGCGGTCTTCCAGCGCGATGATGGTCTTCGCGAGCTCCAGATCCTGTGGGGTCGAGAAGCCGTCCGCCTGGTCTCCAGCCTCATCGCTTGGCGAGTCCCCTCCTTCCAGCGACGACACTGCACCGGAAACCGAGGACAGGTGCGCCGCCAGTTCGTGCAAAGTCGGGTAGTCGAAGATCAGCGTCTCCCGCAACTCGATCCCAAGCTTCTTCGACAGGTCCTGGATGAAGCGCGTGCTCCGGATGGAGTCCAGCCCCAACTCCTGGAACGTCATGTGCGGGTCTACCTCGTGCTCGGGGCCGAGCATCAGAACGTCGCGAACGGTCTGGACAAAGGACGATATGTCGACGGCAGATGCCGAGGTCCCGACCGTTTCGGCACCGGCCGAAACAGAGATGTCAGGGTTGCCGGCGCCTTCCGTCTACATGACCAGCACCTGCGAGGATGACATCGACAAGGCGCGGTTCATCGCGGCGAAACCGGTTCGTGCGTCGAGCGGGACCAGTCCGAACCGCTGACGCAGGACGTCCTCGCGGCCCGCCGAAACACCCATGCCGCCGTCCTTCCAGAGCGGCCAGTTGATGGAGACGGTCCGGCCGTGACGCAGGCCCAGCTTCACCTGCTCGTCGCGCGCACCGGCAAATCCGTCCAGGAATCCGTTCGCGGCGGCATAGTCGATCTGCCCCGCGTTCCCGAAAACGGCCGACGTCGATGAGAACAGCACAAAGAGGTCCAGCGTCAGATCCTTGGTCGCCCGATCGAGCAGGACCGCCCCATCCACTTTCGGCCGCAGCACCCGCTGCAGGGTTTCCTCGGACTTATCCATGATCAATCCGTCGTCGTTCACCCCGGCGCAGTGTTGAACGCCGTGCAAACCGCCATAGGTTTGAACAATGGTCTCGACCAACCGCTCGACAGAACCGGGGTCAGCGATATCCGCCGACAGATAGTGCGGCTGATTGGCGACGCCGGCGATGTCGGTCGGGCCGACCTTGCCCCTATCCGACCGCCCGCAAAGGACGATCTTCGCGGTTGGAACCGCACCGAGAATGCACTGTGCCATCTGGCGTCCGATACCGCCGGCACCGCCCGTGATCAGATAGATTCCGTTCTCTCGCCAAACCGGCCGGGTCTGTGGCGGGTCGCATCTCCGCCATTCCAGACGATGTCGAATGCGCGTTTCAGAGCGGATCAGAGTGTCGCTCTTCCGCTTTCGTTCCTGATCCAGAAGACGCGTCAATTCCGCTTCGGGGAGCGTGGATGTCAGCTCAATGACCTGCCCGTCAAAAAACGAGAATTCCTGAGAGATCGTTCGCAGCATCGCGCTGCAGCCTTTGGAAAAGACGGCAGCGTCTTCTCCGCAAAGCACCAGCTGCGCAAACAGCCTTTTTCTTCTTTCGGAAATGACCGATTGGGCTGTTTCGAGCAATTGAGCCGCGAGCGAGGAAAAGCGCTCGTGCGGTTCGTAGCCATGGCAGGTGAACGCCGTATCGACAGCCGGACCGTGGTGCCCCGGTCCGAACCACCAAAGCTGCACGTCGGTTTCGGCGGCGTACTCCGCGGCGGTCAGATCGCCGCCGGTGACCGCCTGCGCATCGTCAACCGCGGTCCAGACCGGTTCATAGAAACTGGTTTCGGAGGATCCGGTCTCCAGCGCGCTCGGAATTGCCTCCGGCAAAGCGGGCGGGACCGATCGGTCAGCTTCAGCCCAGTACTCGGTACGGGCGAACTCGTAGCCCGGCAGGTGCAGACGCGGCGTTCCTGGCGGATTGGTATCAGCCGCATCCGTGTAACCGAGGCAGTAGAAGCCAGCGAGTTGTTCGAGCACGACTCGCCGCGAGGCCTCTCCACAAGATGAGGCGACGGTTGAGCGGATGTTCGCCACTTGCCTCAGAACAGCCCTGTCGGGTTCGAAATTCCTGTCCACAACCCCGCTGGTCAGCCCGTCGCTATGCCCACCTGCGATCTGTCTGAGCATAAGCACCGCATCTTCGGCGCTGCCGACAACGAGAGCGCACCGGTGCCGGAAATGGGCGCGACCGGCCGCGAGGGTGTGGCTGACACCGGCCAGGTTTCGGGCGAGATCGGCGTCCTTCTCGAGCGCGTTGGCAAGGACCGCCGCATTCGCCTGCAGAGCAGCCTGGCTTTTGGCCGAGAGAACCAAGAGGACTGTCTGGGGATCGGACAATGCGGGTTCCGATCGCAGAGGTCGGTAGTCCTGAACAAGCACCTGCGCATTGGTGCCGCTCATGCCGAAGGAACTGACCACGCCTATTGGCAACGCACCGTCCCCGGTCTTCCAGTCCGCCAACCGGGTATTCACGTAGACCGGAAGGTCCTGCCATTGGACCCGGTCGCTTGCGCGTTCGCAGAACAGGCTCGGCGGAATGACCCGCTGATTGAGGCCTTTGGTCAGGGCGATGAGGCTGACCAGGCCGGATGCGGCGAACGTATGGCCGACGTTGGACTTGGTCGAGGTCAGAGCGCAGTTCTGAAGCGGCAGGTCGAAGTCGCTCAAGGCATCGACCAGCCCATTGATCTCCGCCGGATCACCCAGCGGGGTTCCGGTACCGTGGGTCACAATATGCCCGATCCGCGACGGATCAACACCGGCCTGCCCGATAACCTCTCGGGTCAGTCTCGCCTGGGCCGAGCGGCTCGGCGCGGTTATCCCGCTGGTCTTGTCGTCATAGTTGATCGCATCGGCGAGGATGGTGGCATAGATCGGGTCACCGTCGCGCTCGGCATCCTCCAGTCGGCGAAGCACGACGGCGGCAACGGCTTCGCCGGGAACCATGCCGTCCGCACTCTGATCGAAAGCCCGGCACCGGCCGGTGGGAGAGAGCATGCCTGCCTGGCCCATGCCGACAAAAGGCCCCGGCGTGAGCATCAGGTTGGCACCGGCGACAATCGCGATGTCGCATTCGCCGGCTCGGAGGCTGAGACACGCCTGATGAACGGCGACCAGTGACGATGAACAGGCCGTGTTGATCGCCAGAACCGGGCCGTCCAGGTTCAGGAAGTAGGCCAGCCGGGAGGCCAGGATCCCGACATGGTTGGAGGTGATATCGCCCTCGCTGGAGATGTATTGGTAGTCCCCTCTTCCACACCGACGAAGACGCCGACTTTCCGGGTTTCGAGTTGTGCGAAACCGCACCCGGCATCTTCCAAGGCCCGCCAACACTCCTGCATCAAGAGGCGCTGACGCGGATCCAGCCCTGCCGCTTCGGTTGGCGGAACCTCGAAAAACAGGCTGTCGAATTCCGCAACACCCGGGATCGCGCCCAGCCACTTCCCATTGGTCTTGCGCGGGTCCGTCGCCGGATCACCGAAATGATCGCGCCAATCGAACCGGCTGGCGGGGATCTCACCGACGCCATCCTGGCCGTTGAGCAACATCTCCGAGAACCCGTCTATGTCCCGGGCCCCGGAGAAACGCCCGCTCATTCCGAGAATAGCGATCGGTTGGCCTGACCGTGTCGGGGTCCGCTTCAGTTCGCCAGGTTCGACCGCGGGTCCGGATGCCGAGCTGCGCGTGTCCTGTTCAGCTTCGGGCCGAGCGGAGCGGGATCGATAGAGCGCCTCGATCGCGTCGCCATGTTGGCTGTCGAAATACTCACAGAGCTGTTTCAGGGTCGGAGAGGAGAAGAAGACGTCGGGGGTGACCTCGACACCGACAAGCTCGGTGATCTGTTCGGCCAGAGCAGCCAGAGAAATGGAATCGAACCCGAGCACGGCGAGGTTCGCGCCGTCCTCCAACTCGGTCTCGGGAATGCGAATAAGGCTGCAGATGCATTGACGGAGATCCGCCTTGAGGCGGTTTTTTGCGTCTTCTGCATCGACGATCGGCGCGCCGAGAGGCTCGCGAGCGACAGCATCGGCTTTGTCCCGCCCTTGCTCCAACAGCAGTTGCTCCAGCCGATGCGGCGTCCCGACCGGATAGATGTCACGCTTGAACGGGTAGACGGGCAGACACTGGCTCCGGGGTGCCCAACCTTGGAAAACCGGCCCGTACGGCAGGTCGTGGCCTTGGCAGAACAGTTCCGCGAGCGCGCAGAGGGTCTCGAAGTAGACGGGTTCCTCGACACCCGTTTCCGCGATCTGGCGCAACAGCAGATCGATGGATCTTCTGAGGCCGGGACTGGTTTCGAATTCGAGCGGCACCACGCCGCTGAAATGGTTCTCTGCGACCGTGGAGGCTCCGGCGCGCAAGAGGTCGGCGGCCTGTTGTTTGTTTCTGACGACGACGGCGTATCGATGGCGGAAGTGGTGACGCCCCGCGAGCAGGGTATAGGCCGTCGCCGCGAGTGAGCCGTCGTCCGGGTCAGTCGCCAGCACCTCGGCGAGCTCCGCGATGCGGGCATTCAGCGCCTCTTCGCTCTTCGCCGAGAGCACCAGCAGGCGATACGGCGCCGTCGGCGCCGGCGCCGACAGCCGCGCCTCATACCCCGCCGCCACCACATGCGCATTGGTCCCGCTCATCCCGAAGGCACTGACCGCGCCAACCCGGCGGCCGGCGAAGTTCAACGGCCAGTCCCGGGTCGCCTTGTTCACATAGAACGGACTGTCCTGCCAGCCGATGTACCCGCTCTCCCGCGCACAGTGCAGACTGGCCGGAACACGCAGGCGATTTCAAAGAATTCCTGGTTTATCTCCTCAATAATCCCATCTTCGATTTTGACGATATCGATGGAATTCACCTGATAGCCAATGCGAAAGACGCAGGGGATTTCATCCGCGTTGCCCGGCTACTCGGCATTACCGTTCCGATTTTCGGAAATAACGCCCTGAATCAGCACAGAGCGAAGGAACTTGCCGGAGAGGCTTTCTATAATATTACGACCTATTCCCTGTTCGATCCGTCGCAAAACAGCGAACAATGGTCGAAGTTCCTGCACGACTTCCAAGCCAAGTTCAGCGACCCACCGACCGAGCAAGCAGCCCTGGTCTACGATGCCGTCAGAGTGGTGGCCGCCGCGATACAACGAAATAAGTCGACAGCGGCTGCGAAACTCGCGGCCACGCTGCGCGCCTTGCCGCATACCGGGCCCTATCAGGGGGTGACCGGCCCCATCGCCTTCACCCTCACGGGTGACCTTGAAGACCGAGCGTTCAACATCATCACTTACGAGCCGAACGGCAAGCTGTATATTGACGGCTACGATCCATCCGGGATCTCAAATGAAAAACATGACACGTCCGATATCAAGTGCACGCATGAAGCCGGCCCGAGCGAGCGTCGTGACGACTATGGAAAAGAGATCAGGAACGACGCACACCGATAGTCATGCGATCTGTTAAAACTTTTCGATCCGATGGCGATTTTCGAAACCTAATCATCAAATGTGAAATGCGGGGAGTAGAGGAGAGATCACGATTATCAATTCTCCGGTCCTACTCGTTATCTGGATCCTAGCTTCCTTGATCATCGGCATCATGGGAACCAGAAGAAAGCTTGGTTTTGCTTTCACGTTTCTTCTTTCTCTTCTGCTTTCTCCGATCATCGGATTGATCATCTTACTGGCATCGGACCCGAAGAAAGACAGAACATCTAATGCGAATTAGACCCCAAAGATCTCTCCTTCATGAAGATCCTCAGATTTTTCGCGGAAAAGGGACAGTACTCCCGACGCTTCATTCTTATGCTCGTGGTGGCGTCAGGGATGTCAGGCGGTCTCTTGCTCGCGGTCATCAATGCCGCTGCGGAAATGGCCGCCAACAGCGAAGTCCAATTGCGGTTCTTCGCCATCTTCGCCCTGACACTGCTGTTTTTCACGGTCACTAAACGCATCGCGCTGTCACGCGCCACAAAAGCCGGAGAACGGGCAATCCGCGAAGTCCGGATCCGCCTGGCCGACAAGATCCGCCACTCCGAGCTGCTGTTCGTCGAGAACACCGGCCGCGGCGACATCTACGCGCGCCTGACCCAGGACACGGCCTCCATATCCCAGGCCGTTCCGATGATTTTCAACGGCTACCAATCGGCCGTCATCCTGGTGGCCGGCCTGATCTACATTGCCTTCGTATCCTGGATCGCCTGTATCCTGACGGTCTTGTTTCTGTCGGCGATCGGATACGCCTATGTCCGCAATTCCCGTCTCATTGTCGCCGATCTGAAAACCGCGACCGCCAAGGAGGCGCAGTTCTTCGATGCGCTCAGCCATCTGGTCGACGGGTTCAAAGAAATCAAAATCAACCATCGCAAGAACGATGAGGTGATGGAACGGGTCGCCGAGATCGCCAGGCAGACTGAAACCGTCATGGTGAATACCGGTATTCGCTATGTGACCTATCTGGTCGGCTCTCAGACCTCCCTCTATCTGCTGATTGCGACTTTTGTCTTTGTCTTCCCAACAATGGAATTCGCGGATCCGGAACGGATTCTGAAACTGACGGCGGCCGGTCTGTTCATCATTTCTCCTCTGGAAGTCGCATTCACCGCCTACTACTTCCACAACAAAGCCGAAGTTGCCTTCACGAATATCGAGCGCCTCGAAGAACAACTGGATGCGGCGCTTGAAGAGCAGGCTGTATCGTACAAGCCCAACGGGCGAAACTGGGCGAACTTCCAGAAGATCTCTCTGAAAGGGCTCCAGTTCCAGTATCCGGGAGAGGGCGACACCTACGCCATCGGGCCGCTCGATCTGGACATCGCGCGCGAGGAAGTCACGTTCATTACCGGCGGAAACGGAAGCGGGAAATCGACCCTCCTCAAGGTCCTGACCGGTCTCTATCTGCCGAATGCGGGGGAGATCCGCGTGGACCGGCGCGCCATCAAAGTTCAGGACTATCCGGACTACCGGGAAATGTTTTCCGCAATCTTCAGCGATTTCCACCTGTTCGACCGGCTCTATGGATTGAGCGATGTCGACGAAGATGAGGTTCAGCGCCTGCTGGAAGAAATGCAGATCGACGACAAAACGTCGTATGTGGACAAGGCATTTACCAACATCGAACTGTCCACTGGCCAAAAGAAACGACTTGCAATGGTAATCACACGGCTCGAAGACAAACCCGTTTTTGTCTTCGATGAATGGGCCGCCGATCAAGACCCTGAATTCCGCCGGTTCTTTTATGAAGACATGCTTCCCGACCTCAAGTCTCGCGGTAAGACCATTATCGTCGTGACGCACGATGACGCTTACTTCAAACACGCGGACAAGCTGATCAAGCTGGACTATGGCCGGCTGGTAGAAATCTGATGGATCGTGGCGCATCCTCCAACCCGCTAATCCGGTTTGTCCGTCCGGCTTTTCGTGATAGTTGTAATCTGGATAATGTGCCGGAAGACGCTGACCAGAATATCTCGTGCATGCTAGGGAGATTTCGATGGCGACCAAGAAATCAGAAGAATCAGAGGCTGTAGCGGAAGAAGTCGAAACTGCGGCGGAAGAGGTGGATAGTACTGAAGAAAAATCCAATCTCGACCGTGCCAACAGCGCGCTTCACAACTACATGGTCGCGTCCGCCGGCATCGGGCTGATTCCGGTTCCCGTCGTTGATGTCGCCGCGTTCATCGGCGCCAACGTCATGCTGGTCAAGCGCCTTTGCGAGATCTACGACGTCCCCTTCAAGAGCAACGTGGCGAAGAGCGCGCTGACGGGTATCGGGGGCGCGGTCGGGTCGCTTGGCCTCGCAGGCGGTCTCGGTCTCAGCGTCGGTAAACTGATCCCAGGCGCCGGGACCGCTGCCGGCATGTTGACCCTGCCGATTGCCAACACCGCCTTCACCTACGCCGTCGGGAAGATCTTCATCGCCCACTTTGAAATGGGCGGAACCCTGCTCGACTTCAGCGCGAAGGATTATGGCGGGAAACTGACCGAGCTCTACGAGACGGGTAAGGAAAAGGCGAAGTCGTTCGTCAGTCGCAAAGACAAGGACGAGGACACGGCAGAGTCCGAGCCGCAAGCGATGGCAAGCTAGGCTGGACCGGCGTTCCCGCACGCAGACGCGCCGCCATCCGCCGTCGGCGACGCCCGGAGAGCAGGGCTTGGCGCGAACGGACAGGTCCTCGTGTCGGATGGCGACCGAAGCAGATGCCCTGCTTGCGACCCCGATTGCTGCCGCCGGCGCTCGACAATGCGGCCGGCGTCGGTGATCGGTCGGAGGCCCTGGCATCGGTCAATCTGGCAGACCTCAATTTGATCGCGATTCAAGCTGACATATCTCGGGGCTCATCATGAAGAAGCTCCCCGGCCTCAAGCGCCGCGCTCCGGATGCGCCGGCGTCGCCGGAAACCCCATCGCAGGACAACCAGCACGGCCGCGCCAAGAGCCCGTCGGCGAAAGCGGCTCAGCCCTCGAGATCACAGACCGGAACGCGGCGCGAGTCCCCGTCCGCGAGCAGCGAAACGCGGAGCGCGCAAAGCCGCCCGCGGCGCGCGCGCAAGGACACCATCAAGTCCGTGGCGGCGGAACACGACGGAAAGCCGATCGAGGCAGAGATCATATCCGGCTCGAGCCGGGCCGGCTTGTCGATCAATTTCGACCGCGCCTTGGCGGTCGTGGACAAGCGCGTCAGATGGGCCGCGGCGGGGGGCGTGGTTCCGGTCCCCTTCGTCGACATCGCAGCGATCGCGGCGGTGCAACTGACGATGCTACGCGAGATATCGGAGATCTATGACGTTCCTTTCTCGAAGAACCGGGGCAGAGCAATCGTCTCTACCCTGATCGGCAGCATCTTCCCTTGGGCGGCGGGCGCCGGGCTTGCGGGACTCCTCATCAAAGCCACCCCGGTGCTCGGCTGGGGTGTCGGGCTGGCGACCATCTCCGTCCTCGCCGCTACGTCTACGCGTGCGATGGGGCTGGTCTTCATCCAGCATTTCGAAAGCGGGGGGACTCTGTTCGACTTCGATCCCGCCGCAAAGCGCGACGCGTTCCATCAAGAGTACGAAAAAGCCAAGCCTGAATGACTACTGCGCCTTGACCGTCGACCGTCGCGTCTTTGCCAGAATCGCGTAGAGCGGCGGCAGGACGAACAGGGTCAGAACCGTTCCGAAAATCAGGCCGCCGATCACGCTCCAGCCGATCGACTGACGCAGGACGGCGCCAGGCCCGGTCGCAATCGCCAATGGCACCACGCCCAAGACCATGGTGGATGCTGTCATGATAATAGGCCTCAGCCTCTGCTTTGCCGCTTCGGCCGCTGCGTCGGCCTTGCTCTTGTTTTCGACTTCCTGAAGCCGGTTGGCGAACTCGCAGATCAAGATGCCGTGTTTCGATATGAGCCCCACCAGCATGATGATTCCGATCATGCTGTAGATGTTGTTGCTCGACCCGACCGCGATCAGCGTCACCAGCGCGCCCACGATCGCGAGAGGCACGGTGACCATGATGATCACCGGGTCCCTGAAGCTCTCGAACTGCGCTGCCAGAACCAGGAAGATCACGACGATCGCGAGGCCGAACACGAGAGCGACCCCGCTCTGGGCCTGAAAGAACTCGAAGGACTGACCGGAAAAGGCAAGCTGCGTTGAGGCCGGCAACATCGGCCGCAGTTCCGCCAGCACTTTATTCAAACCGTCACCCAACGTGACCCCCGGCGCGAGCCCTGCCTCCAGGGTTGCGGAGCGGAGCTGGTCATAGTGGGCGAGGCTGGCCGCCCCGACCTCCGATCTCACCGTGACCACGCTGGCGAGCGGAACCATGTTCCCGTTCTCACTCTTCACGTAGACGTTCTTCACGTCATCGGGCTCGGTTCGCAGGTCGTTCTCCGCCTCCACGAGCACGTCGAATTGTCGGCCGTTGTATTCAAACCGGCCGGCTTTGTGCCCGCCGAACAACGCACCGGTCGCCGCCGCAATCTGTGTTTCGTCGATCCCGAGCTGTGCGACCAGGTCCTTATGCAGACTGATCGCAAAGGTCAGAGTGTCGAAGTGGAGGTCGCTTCTCGGCGCAGTGACCGCCTTGCTTTCGGCCGCCTTGGCGACCAGTTTGCTCATCAGCGTGTAGAGGTCCTCATACCCCGATGACGTCCGAACAACGATCTGGACAGGCTGACCGGTGGCGCCTGCCCCGAATACCTGCGGAATGATCGGGAATGCGAAGACACTCGGCAAAGACGACAGTTTCGGCCAAAGAACGCCCTGCAGATCCTTTGCCGAGAAATTGGGACGCTGGTCCCAGGGTTTCAGCGAGACCATTAGGATCCCGCCGTTTCGCGACGGGGTACCGACCACGCTGATCACCCGTTCGATCATATCGCTGGAGCCCTTGATGATCTCCTCGAGCTTCTTCGCCTCGGCGGCGGAAGCCTCCAGGCTGGCTCCCTGCGGTCCTTGGTAAAAGACGATCAAGTAGCCCTGGTCCTCGGTGGGGACCAGTTCCTGCGGCAGATCCTTGTAAAGAAACCAGGCGCTGCCGGCGATGCCGAGACCGACAAGCACCATCACGTACCGGGCTTTGATCGCAAGGCGGACGAGCACCTCATAACCGTCCGCGAGTTTCTGCATCGTCCCTTCGACAAGGTGCTGAAACCGGTTGGGCTTACCGCCGCGCAGAACCTGGGCGCACATCATTGGCGATAGCGTGAGCGCGACAAATCCAGAGATGCCGACCGCCGCGGCGAGAGTAAACGCGAAGCCTTTGAAGAACTCACCAACCGTCCCGGGCATGATGCCCACGGGCGCAAACACCGCCGCAAGTGTCAGGGTCATGGCAATGACCGGCACGGTGATCTCCGCCATGCCCTCGCGTGCAGCCTGCTTGGGCGCAACGCCGGGCTTCATCTTTCCATGGATATTCTCCACGACGACAATCGCGTCATCGACGACCAGCCCAATCGCCATGACCAGGGCCAGCAGCGTAATGGTGTTAATGCTGAAGCCGAGCAACGCCATGATGGCCAAGACGCCAATCAGCGACACTGGAATGGTGACGACGGGGATTGCCGCCGCTCTCAGAGATCCGAGAAACAGAAAGATAACCAGTACGACCAGCACGAACGCTTCGCCGATCGATAAAAACTTCTTCGATCGATTTCTCGATGAAGATCGTTCGATCGAAAACGATCGTCGCGATCATACCTTCAGGTAGTGTTGTTTGAAGGTTCTTCTGAAAGTCCTTTACGGCGCGGGCCACCTCCATCGGACTGGAATCGCTCGAGCGGATGATGCCGATCCCGACTGACGGTTCGCCGTTCACCCGTATCAGATTGACCGGATCGGTGCCGTCGACCACCGCCCGTCCGACATCTTCCAGTCGGACAAGCCGGTTGCCGGTCTTGGCGACGACCGTATCCATGAAATCGCTCGTGGAATCGAGCGTGCTCTTGAGTTTGAGGCTGTATTTCCGCGGTCCGATATCAACCGACCCGACAGGTGCGGAGATGTTCCTGTTCTGGATCCCCACTTCCAGCTGGTCTACCGACAGGCCATAGGAGGCCAGCTTCTCCGGCGAGACCTTGATCCGCATCACGAAGTCTCGCGACCCGTACTTCTGCGCGCGGGACACGCCCGGTATGGCCCGGATCCCATTGAGCACAAACCTGTCCAGATAGTCGGAGATCGCGACATCCGTCATGTTCGGGTTCTCAAACGCCAGATAGATGATCGGCTGAGCGTCCGGGTCCGTTTTCGCAACCTGCGGCCGCTCTGCGTCGAACGGAAGCGTGGCTGCGGCCAGGTCGACGCGGGCTCGCACCTCATTCGCCGCCTCGTTGATATCGGCGTCCTGCCCGAAAGTAATGGAGATCGTACTGACACCGTCTTTGCTGGTCGATGTCATGAACAGCGATCCGGGAATGCCGCCGAGCTGTTCTTCCAGCGGTGTTGTTATCTGTTGTTCAACGAGAGCCGAGTCCGCCTTTCCATAGGAGGTCGTCACGGAGATGATCGGTGTTTCGACGCACGGCAGCTGCCGGATCGGCAAGTGCTGAACAGCAATCACGCCACAGATGATGACGAGGACATTGAGAACGATCGTGAAGATCGGCCGTTCGATGCAGAAACTCGGAAGTGACATCCCGTCCGCCGTCAGCTGCTCTTCGCCACCGCCACCGGCGCACCGTCGCGCAGACGGAACTGGCCTTCCACGACCACTTTGTCGCCGGACTGTAGTCCACCTCTGATTTCGACCAGACCTTTCCGTCGCACACCCGTCTTAACCTTCACGAGCTTTGCCTTGCCGTCCACGATCTTGAAAATGATCAGTCCGTCCGGCCGCGGTACGAGCGCCGTCTCTGGCACCATCGTTACGTTGCTGCGGGTTTCGATGACGACCCGAACCTCGACAATCATGCCCGGCCGCAATTCATCGTAGTCGTCGAGGGTGCCGAGTATCCGGATCGATCCGGTTTGCTGATCGAGCGCGGGGTCAATCGTGAAAAGGATCCCCGAATGCGTATGCCCGTCACCGAAGGAATGCGTAACCTTCAGGGATTGGCCGATCTCCAGTTTTTCGAGATCCCTCTGGGGCAACTCGAACTGGACCCGGAGCGGCGGCATCTCGTGAATGACAACGAGAACGTCGCCCGGCGCCCCGGTGTGATTTTCCAAAAGGCCGAGAGTCCCTGTGAACGGCGCGCGAACCATCGTCTTCTCGAGGTCGAGTTCCGCTGATCGGACATCAACCTTGGCAGCGACGATCTCGGCTTCCTTCGCCGGAATGTCGGCGGCGGGTGCGGCCTCGACCTCGACCAGCTTCTTCAGTCTTTCAAGGGCTTGGACATGGACATCCAGTTCGGCCTCCGCAGCCGCCAGCCGCGCCTCTTCGACCGCACTCTCGAGGAGGAAGAGAACCTGACCTTCCTTCACCCGGTCGCCGTTACCGATCGTGGTCCTTGTGATGCGAGAGGCTTTGTCGACCGTCACGATGGCGTCCCGCTGCGCCAGGATCTTGCCAAGAGTCCGATAGACCGCCTCAACGTCCTGAACGCTCACCTCTTCGGCAACGACGGGGATGTCATTTTGAGCTTGGGCAACCTGGATTTGGGCAGACAAGGCGACAAAAACCATCAGCCAGATCGATGAACCCAATTTCTTCATTCTGCCCCCCCGGCAAGAAAATATTCGGGCACCTGTGATCTTGAAAAGATCAGCCTTCTGTCTGTGGGAATGCTTACTTAGTCGGCCATCCTGTATTGTAGGTCGTTTTTGAGGGCTCGATGACTGAAAGCGCCGTCTGACGGATCGTTTTCGGTCAAGGTAAGGTCGGTTTACCTCTTGTTGATCCGGCAGTGCGTTGGGTATTTCAGTTTCGCTTCAATATCTTATCAGCCTCACGTGCGAGAGCGGCGACCTCGAGAGCCGCGGCGCCGCGCGGTTGCGAGAGGGTCGGCACCGAGCCCATAAGTGCCGCCTCTGTATAGGCGACCCTATGGCAAATTTCTGACTTCATCAACTTGTAGCCCGCTTCGCTCATCTCTTTCCGCATATGCCGTCCGACAACAGAATTGCGGACTACTTGAGTGAGCAGAAGCCGCCAGGCGACCGGTCCTTCGGCGCCGGCTTTCCGGATCGCGTCGATCAAATCCACCTTGTCGGCAGCAACTTCGAAGTCGACCGGCGACGGGCGCACCGGGATCAGGCAGAGGCCCGCATGTTCGAGCGCAATATCGGTGACCGAAGCGCGAAACCCCGGGGTATCGACCACGATCCGCTCAAATCCTTCGTCCAGAAGCGCCTGGATCGTGAATGAGATGCTCTTCTGGTCAGCGACCTCGCAGCGCAGACCCGACAACGCGTCGCCAGTCTGCAACCAGCGCGCAATTGATTTCTGAGGGTCCGCATCGATCAGGGCCGTCTTTCGCCTCTTGGCCCACCAGTACCCAGCGAGACAGGTTGCGACCGTGCTCTTTCCGCTGCCGCCTTTCATTGTCGCTAGGGCGACGACCCGTTCCCTCATCCATACCCCTGACGGCTGATGTGTGGTCGGAACAGGTTAGCATCGCCCGAAAGCGAAACTGAAGCGCTGGAAGCTGGTGTGCGGATGCGCGATCGCCAGGGCGGCGAAGCTCCCATCCGACAATCCAAGATCGGTTATCTCCCACTTGCTGGCGGGGCCATGGGTCTCCGGGCAAACGAGCAACCTTGTTCTTTCCCGCCCGGTCACGTCGACGGCGAAACTGTCCAACGGCAGATACAGCCCAAGGCCGAGCGCCTTGACGAAGGCCTCCTTGCGCGTCCAGCAACGATAAAACGCTGCAACTTGTTCGCCCTCCGTGCGCCCGGAGAAAATCGCCGCCTTCTCCAGTTCGTGAAACTGGTGCCTGGCAATATCGAGTGCGGCGCCGCGGTCCGTTGGAACCTCCATGTCGATCCCAACCGGCATTCCTCCCGAAACCGCAAGCAAAGCCCGGTCGCCGCTGTTCGTCTGATTGAATTCGAGAGGGCTTTTCAGGTGCAAGAGGATGGGTTTCTTCTGCCCGGTCTCGCCGAATCGAAGCGCCTCAGGCGGAATCCCCGTGTACATCGAGAGGATCTCCCGCCGCATCACCCTACCGGCGGTAAACCGACGAGAGAGATCGGCCGTGATGAACCGCGACGCCTGTTCCCGTTCCTCATCGTCGAGGCAATCCGGCGAGACGTCCAACGTCAGCTCCGCCGACCAAATGTCAACGTCGCCAAGCACTGGCGGCACCAGTGCGCAACGCTCGCTTGCACCACAGGTCAAATCTCTTCGTCCGTCCTAGGCTGGGAGACTGTTCAACGAAACCGACAGGATATTATGCGACTACGATTTGCGATGTCCGTTCTATGTTGACGGTTAAGCGAACCGCCGCGTTCGGCCGCCGTTCAGAAATCCAGTGCCTGCTGAAGATCACCGATCAGGTCGTCCGCCGCCTCGATCCCGACCGCCAGACGGATGAGGTCGTCCGGTACCGGCGAGTCCGGTCCTTCGGTGGAGCGGCGGTGTTCGGCCAGACTCTCGGTGCCGCCGAGCGAGGTTGCGGAGGTGAACACGCCCATCCGCCGCATGGTCTCGAGCGCCGGCTCCCGGCCGCCGCGCACCCGCATCGACAGCATGCCGGAAAACCCGTCCGTCATCTGGCGCGCGGCAACGCCGTGGCCGGGGTGATCGGGCAAGCCCGGATAGAGGACATGGCTGACCTTGGGGTGCCCCTGCATCGCCTCAGCGATCGCAAGCGCGTTGGCGCTGGCCGCACGCACCCGCACATGAAGGGTGCGCATGCCGCGCAAGAGCAGCCAGGCCTCCTGGGGGCCCAGCATCATGCCGAACTCCTTGCGGACGTCGCAGATCCGCTGCCAGAAGTCGTCGTCGCGTGCCGTGATCAGCGCCCCCGCCAGGACGTCGCTGTGGCCGTTCAGAAACTTGGTGGCCGAGTGCATAACGATGTCGGCGCCATGCTCGATCGGCCGGGTGATCACCGGCGTGGCGACCGTGGAATCCACGCCCAGCCGGGCCCCGGCGGTATGGGCGATCTCCGCCGCACCGGCGATGTCCACCACGGTCCAGGTCGGGTTGGCCGGGGTTTCGATCCAGACCAGCTTGGTTTCGCCCGGCCGCACGGCGGCCCTGAGCGCCTCGAGATCGCCGGCCGGCGCATACTCGACCCGCAGGCCCCAGCGTTTGGCGAACCCGTTGAGCCAGGCCCGCACGCCCCAATACAGCACATCCTGGACGACCACGTGGTCGCCGGGAGCAAGCGCCATGAACGTCGCGGTCACCGCCGACATACCCGCCCCCAACACCAGCGCCGACGACCCGCCCTCAAGTTTGGCCAGCAGCGCCTCGACCTGGGCGTAGGTCGGGTTGTCCGATCGGCTGTAGCTGTAGCCCGACCCGACAATCCCGCCGGGCGGGCGCTCGAAGGTGGTGGCGTTGTGGATCGGGGGTACGACCGCACCATTCTCCGCATCAATAAACCCAAGGGCCTGAGCCGCCAGGGTTTCGGGAGCAAGCGGACGGTTGGTCTTCATCGGTCAATTCCTGTTCGGTGTGCGATGAGCGTCGGCGGGGACGGTAGCGCGGATCGGCAATCATCTGACAGCCTCTGGTACGCCCTTCGACACGCACTGAATTGAATTCAGTGCTGCTCAGGGCGAGGTCAAAAGAACAACCTCGTCCTGAGCAGGGCCGACAGGCCCGAGTCGAAGGGCGTTGGCGCGCAAAAGAAGAACGGCACCGCCAGGCGGTGCCGTCCAAGGTCGCAGGGAGAAGCGTTCGGCGGGATCAGGCGCGCATCATGTCGCCGCAATCCGCACAACCGAGGTGGGAAGAGGCCCGGCGGCCGATAGCCGCACGGGTCGTCGACACCAGCCAACGCACCGGACTACCGAAGATCCGGACGACGCCGCTGCGCAGCGCGTCGGACCGCAACCGGCGGCCTGCCACCACGCCCTGATCGATCGCGTCGAAGGAAACCGTGTGCGTCGTGGTCATCTCATCCTCCTCGGTGTCCGGGGTTGATGGGCCGCGGCAAGCGCCGCCCGTCATCTGGTGAAAACGTAAACCCTTTGCCTCGGAACTTTAATTGAGTAGGATGCGATCGAATTCATTCCTTGAATGAATTAATTCGAATTGGGGAAAGGGGTGATGCTGCCATGGACGTATTGACCGGCATGTCCATTTTTGTGGCCGTGGTCGAGAACAACAGTCTCGCCGGGGCGGCGCGCCATATGAACCTGTCACCGTCCGTGGTCTCCAAGCAGCTGTCGGCGCTGGAGGATCGGCTTGGCGTCCGGCTGCTGAACCGAACCACACGTCGGGTCAGCCTGACCGAGGTCGGTTCCGCCTATTACGAACGCTGCAAACGGATCCTGGCGGATGTCGATGAGGCCGAGGCGGCGATCACCACGGCCCACTCGTCGCCGCGCGGCCTGTTGAAGATCACCGCACCCTCGACCTTCGCCCACCGCCACGTTGCCCCGCACCTGCCGGGATTTCTTGATCGCTACCCCGAAGTCCAGGTCCAGCTGCTGGTGGCCGACCGGCTGGTCGACCTGGTCGAGGAAGGGATGGACCTGGCGATCCGCATCGCCCAACTGAAGGACAGTTCGCTGATCGCCCGCAAACTGGCGCCCAACCATCGCAAGCTGGTGGTGGCGCCGGGGTATCTCGAGAAGTGGGGGGCCCCAACCCTGCCCGATCACCTGGCCGATCATTCGCTGATCACCCTGCAACCGGGCAGTCCGATCAACGACTGGCACTTCGTCGTCGACGGTGAGGAAAAGGTGGTTCGCGCCCGCGGCCATATTGCGACCAACCACGGCGACTCGATCCTGTCGCTCGCGCTTTCCGGAGCCGGGCTCGCCATGCTGGCCGCCCATGTCGTCGGCGAATACCTTCAGGAAGGCCAGTTGGTCTCGGTGCTCGACGATATGGTCAGTGAAGACGTGCCGATCTACGCCGTCTATCCGTCCAACCGGCACCTGTCGCCCAAGGTCCGGGCCTTCGTGGACTATCTGGTTGGGATCTACGGACCCCGCCCCTACTGGCTGGACGCCGCCGCCGGCAGCGGCGACCGTGCCCGCAACCCGGCGGCGGCCGAGTAGCCTTCCGCCTCGGCCGAAAACAAGGGCCACCGCCCTTATCGCACGCCACCAGGCGCGCTATGCTTGAATGATCTCAAGCAACCGCCCGCTGTTCCGTCGGAGCGCGCCATGAACGCTATTTTCAGATCCGTCAGACGCCTGTTCGGGGCCAGCAAGCCATCGGTCCAACGGGATACTTATGGACCGGTTGTTCCCGAGATACCGGTCGACCTCCAGGAGATCGACGTGCCGCGCGCCGAGAACTTTCCGGCCTCGGGCCCGGTGCCCTGGCTCGATCGCCCGGACGCCCTGGAGCAGATCGAGATGAAACGCGTGGCCGGTCTGCTGAGCGTCAGTGACGCGAAACTGTGCCGAAAGTGGCATCAGGATGGCTACATCGTTCTACCGTCCTTCTTCTCCGATGAGCAGCTGGAGCAGGCCTGGAACGCCTACGAAGCGGCGATCGCGGCCGGAGAGGTCATCCCGAACGTCGATCGTCACGCGCGCGGAGAGGACGACTTCCCGGGGCGGGTTCTGAACCCGCACTTCAAGGTGAAAGCGGTCGAGGAGCTGCTCCGCGCGCCGGAGATGCTGAACGTGATCAGCATGCTGCTCGGCGCCAGCGCCCTGCCGTTCCAGACCATCATCGGGCACCGGGGCTCGGAGCAGCTGGCCCACTCGGACTCGATCCACATGACGACCTACCCGCAGGGCTATCTCGCGGCGAACTGGATCGCCTTCGAGGATATTCACCCGGAATCGGGGCCGCTGGAGTACTACCCGGGTTCCCATCGCATCCCGTATGCCTATTCCCGTGAGGTCGGCATCGGGGTCGAGGAGGGCCGCGCCAGCTACAGTACCTACCTCGCCAAGTACGAGCCGTTCATCCAGGACACCATTCACCGTAACCAGCTGAAGCCGGCCTATTTCGAAGCCAAGCGCGGCGATGTCCTGATCTGGCACGCCAATCTGCTGCACGGCGGGTCACCGCGCCGGGATCCCCAATGGAGCCGCCGGGCGCTGGTTTGCCACTACTTCGCAGAAGGGTGTCTCTGCTACCACGACTACACGGCTTCGCTGAGTCACCTCCACCCACCGGCGCCGGTTTCGGAGTCCGAGTTCGACCCGGACGCCTACCTTGCCGCCAACCCCGACGTCGCCGATGCGGGGGCCGACCCCTACCGCCACTACCGTGACCACGGCTACGGCGAAGGCCGCCCCCTGCGCCCCGACGGCTGACTCCGGCGCGCCGGCGATCAGGCCCGATGAGACGGCTCGCCACCTGCGCAAGCGCGCATACCCGTCGGGCGCTGGCGGCGCTTGCTCTGGTCGCGTCGGTGACATCCGGCCCGGCTTCGGCTCAGGACCGACTGGTGCCGGGGCTCTCGGAGGATGACGAGCGTCGGGCCGTCTTTGTCCTGGGAAACACCCTGTTCGCCCTGCACCACGAACTCGGACACGCTCTGATCGACCAGTTCGACCTCGACCCGCCGGGCTCGGTCGATGAGGTCGCCGACGCGTTTGCGGTCGTGTCTCTTGCCCCCCCGGGCCCCGACGCCACGGCCAACATCCTTCTCCGCTCGGCCGCTGATGGTTGGCTGCTGTACGCCGAAACCGGGTCGATCGACGAACTGACCTATGTCGACCAGCACCGCCTCGATGAGGACCGGTTCTACCGGACCGCATGCCTGTTCATCGGCGCCGACCCGGGCAACCTGTTCGAGTACGCCCTCGATGTCGGCCTGCCCGAGGATCGGATAGAGCGATGCCCCAAGGAGTTCGCCGCTGTGCGCAGTCAGTGGCGCGACCTCCTCGCCCCCTATCGGCCGGGTTCGGGGCCCGATCCGGCGGGAAGCCTCAGCCTCACCTGGGAACCCGCACCTGCATCTGCGCCCCTCGACCGGATCCAACGGTTCATCCGCGACAGCGGGAGCATAGACGCGGCCCTCGCCCGGATCGAAGATCGCGTCGCCCTCAAGCGCGACATCTCCGTCGTCTTCGGCCCCTGTGGGGCGCCGGCAGCCGACTATGCAGCGGCCGACGGAATCATCACCCTGTGCCAGGAATTGCTCGCCGAGTTCGACGGCCTGATCCGGCTCTACCTGGAGCCTCGCTGACCGCCGTCCCACGTCAGCCGAGCGGTTGAATTCCAGCGTCGCCAGGGGCACGGTCGGCGAATGACCTGATTGAACCGGACGGGGAATGGGAGACCGCGCAATGGCGACAGGGAAGACCGATGGGTCCGCAGAGGACGGTGGACCGAATGACAACCGCCTGATCCAAGTCGCCGACCGGTTCAGTCTTGACGGAAAACGGATCCTCGTCACCGGTGCCGGCCGCGGCCTGGGAGCGGCCTGCGCCGAGGCGCTGGCGGAAGCCGGGGCGCATGTGCTGCTGCTGAGCCGAAGCCCGGACCCGCTGGCGGCAATCCAGTCCAAGATCACCTCGGCTGGCGGATCGGCTGAGACCATCGTCCAGGATGTGAGCGACATCGACGCCACCATGGCCACCTTGGAGCGGATCGGCGCCGTCGACGGGCTGGTGAACAATGCCGGTTCCAGCCAACCGGAGCCGTTCACCGACGTCGCTGTTGCCACCTATGACCGGCTGTTCGACCTCAACGTGCGAGCCTGCTTTTTTGTCGCGCAGACGGTCGCGAAGGCCATGATCGCCAAAGGTGTGCGGGGCACCATCGTCAACATGTCCTCGCAGATGGGCCATGTCGGGGCCCCGAACCGAACCGTCTACTGCGCCAGCAAACACGCCATCGAAGGCCTGACCAAGGCCATGGCCTGGGACCTCGGCCAGTATGGAATCCGCGTCAACACGGTCTGCCCGACTTTCGTCGAGACGCCGCTCACGCGGCCTTTCTTCGAAGACCCCGCGTTCAAGCGCGACACGCTTTCCCGCATCGCCCTCGGAGAGCTCGGCCAGTTGGAGGATGTGGCGGCAGCCACCCTGTATCTGATCTCGCCGGCCTCCGGATCGGTCACCGGATCTTCAGTGATGGTCGATGGAGGCTGGACCGCGCGGTAGCGGTCGGCGGGACCTAAGCCTGCAGCGTTGAAGTCAGCCCCAACCGCGCCCGGTGAGCAGCAGCGACCAGCGTCGCAGGTAGTCCTCGTGGAAAGGACCGCGTCGGCGGTTGCGAAACAAGTCCATGCCTACCTCCATCGGTGATGGAGATCAGGTAGGCCTGCGCAAGATCGGAATTAATCGGATCAAATTGCCATTCACCGATGACAATTTGTCACGAAATCACGGCAGCCAGTCGGCGATCACATAGGGAACCCGATCGCGCGGCACTTCCGGATGGTGCCAGGCGTAGACCGCCTCCGCAGCCCCGAACGCCACTTTCTCGTCGGCGCCGTTCTCGACCAGGGTGACGTAGGTCCGGGTGACAGCCTGGTGGCAGGCCGCACTCGGGCTGCAGGCGATCACATCGATCGTGGATCCATCATCAGTCGGTCGGGTCATGATGCGTCCGTCTCAATGCTGCTTGTTCCGGCGAACGCCGAAAAGCTCAAGATGGTGGTCGACCAGTTCGAACCCGAGATCAGCGGCGATCCGCTTCTTCAGGTCTTCGAGCTCCTGGTTATAGAACTCCAGAACCTCACCGGTCTCAACGTCAATCATATGGTGATGGTGGTCTTCCGGACCGGATTGCGGTTCGTAGCGCGCCCGGCCGTCGCCGAAATCGCGCTTGGAGACAATGTCCATCTCCTCGAACAGCTTCATGGTCCGGTAGATCGTCGCCATTGAGATCGTCGGATCGATCTCCTTGACCCGATCGTATAGCGCTTCCGCGTCCGGATGGTCCTCCGCGGCCGACAATACCCGGGCAATCACGCGGCGCGGTTCGGTCATGCGAAGACCGCGTTTGGCACACAGATCCTCGATCTTGGACTCAACGCCCGTGCTGTCCGTGGTGCCCTCTTCGATTGCCACCCTCAGACCCTCAGTTGGTCCCAACGCTCTGGATGACCTCGGCCTTGCCGGCATCCATGTCGAACTTCAGCCGTTCGACCTCGCCGAGGTCGGTTCCAGTGACCCGCACGAACCGCGATCCAGCCGGATAGTCGATGGCATGGATCGCCCCGACATCATACAGCCCGGCTTCGCCTGGCTTCAGCCGGTAGTCCCGGGTCTTCTCGATACTGGCATCACCGGCGCCGGCGCGGTCGTCGAGGCGGCGATACTCGCTCATATCCGTGTATTCGACCGCCTGACCATAAATCGCCCAGGACGAGCCGTGATCATGGGGCGGCGACGTGCGCGGGCTGTCGTTCACATGTGCCAGGACCACGAAATCCAGCTCCGGGTCGCGGTAGATTTGATGGGTGCCGATCGCCGCCTGCGGCCCGCAGACCTCGTTCACAAAGGCCTCGTTCTTCAGCAATTCCTCGAGCTTGGCGCGCACCGCTTCCTTACCGCCGGGGCCAGGGTCAGCCGCCAGCGCGTCGTGGGATTCACGGCAGAACTGATCGAACGTATAGGTCATCGCCGACGCCTTCTCGCACAGGGTTCTCAGCCGCCAGACCCTACGCCAAGCGGGGGAGCGCGACAACCGGGTGGATGCCGCTAGCGCTTGCCGGCGAGTTCCATCAGAAGCGTTCGGTAGCTTTCGAGCGGCGCCACTTCCAGATCCGCGACCTTACCGTGATCATCCCATTCCCGCAGGCGCACCGCGTCGCGATGGTGCGAGTTGGCTTCGAAGGCCCGAACCTCACCGGCCGACATCGCGCCACCCTGGTGGCGGAGCGTGTGGCGCGAGGCGGCGGACAGCGTGTCCATATATGACGGCTCGACGGCCACACGATACCGCTTGGCCTCGACATGCATGCGGACCGGGTCAACCACCCTCGCCGGGAAATGCGGCGCCAGATAGTCGGCCCCGCCGACATCATGGCGGTGGACCCCGAAATCATCGTCCGGGGCCTCGATCAGATGGCCGACATCGTGCAGCAATGCAGCCGCGACCAGCGCATCATCCGCACCCTCGGCGCGGGCGAGTGCCGCGCACTGCAGGCAATGCTCCGCGAGCGAGACATCCTCGCCATAGGGTTCGGTCCCGCGGGTGCGGAACAGGGTCAGGATTTCGTCGACGATCTCGGTCACTTGGGCATGCTAGCGGCCGTTCGGAAAACCGTACAGCGCTGCCGCCGTCGCCCCCAGGATACGCCGGCGCTGGGCCGTGTCGGGCACCCAGTCGGTGGCAGCTTCAAGGCACCCGCCATAGCTCCGCCCTGCTTCGAACCGGGTCCAGGGAAAGTCGCTGCCCCAGACCAGCGCCCCGGAGCCGAAGGCCGCCAGCAGACCCGGCGCCAGACTGGCCGCCGCCACGCCGCGCAGCCGATACGGGGCCGAGAGCTTGACGCGGTGGTTCTCCGACCGGCCGAGGTCCAGGACCTGCCGCCAGGCCGGGTCATCCGCCCCGCCGTCGGGGTCCGGGCGTCCGAAATGGTCAATCACCAGCCGGCACCCGGCCGCCAGCAAAGGCGGCAGGACCCCCGTCAGTTGCGGTGCGTCGGCATGCAGTTGGATGTGCAGATCGGCGGTGGCGGCACGTTCGATCAGGCCCGACATGGCCGGACTGTCGAAATCCGGGACCTGGCCGTGCGTCAGGTTGAAGCGGAGACCCGCGACGCCCGACGCCCTGAGATCCTCCAGCAACGGCGACGCGGCCGACGGTCCGACGACGGCAACCCCGCGCAGGCGATCGGGATAGCGTCGGATCGCCTCGATCAGGTAGCTGTTATCGGTTCCAAGAAAGGACGGCTGGACCAGAACCGCGCCATCCACCCGATGTCGGTCCATCTCCGTCAGCAGGCGTTCGACCGGGGCCGCCGCCGTCGGCGTGTAGTCGCGTCCGGACGCCAGCGGCGTGTCGGTCGACCAGGCATGCACATGGCTGTCGATGATCATTGCTGCGGCCCGGAGTCCGACCGGGTCAGGAGCTCAGATGGGCCGGCTTTCCGGCCACCCCCTTGTAGAGAACCCCCTGGCGGAACGCCATGATCCGCGCGTGCTCGGCACGCGCCGCCGCGTCCATGTCGGCTTCCGGCGCGGTCTCGTGGATGAAGTTGCCATGGGTGTCCTCGCCCCGGCACAGCAGGGCGGAATCCTGGTCGCCATTGATCTGCCGGACGTGGGGCGCGACGTAGCGGATGGCGACGCCGATCCGTCGATCATCGCTGCGATTGGGTGCCGAGGCGTGGGCGACCAGAACGTGGTGCAGGGACATCTCGCCTGGCTGCAGGGGCATCGCAACGGCCGCATCCTCGTCGACCTCAACCGATATCTCCTGGCCACGGGTGAGCAGATTGTCCTGCGCCAGGGTGTCGTGGTGGTCAACCTGCTGCCAATTCTGGCTGCCGGGAATGACCTTCATGCAGCCACTCTGCTCACTGGCCGGCGACAGGGCGATCCAGGCGGTCACCACGTCCGGCCTGTCCAGGCCCCAATAGGTGGCATCCTGATGCCAGGATACGAACCCCGGATTGTGTGGTTCCTTGACGAACAGGGAGGTGCCCCAGCACAGAACATCAGGGCCGAGCACATCCTCCACCGCATCGAGCACGCGCGGGTGGCGGACAAGATCAGCCACCCAGGTCTGGAACAGGTAGAGCTTCTGGCCCTTGGACAGCTCGTACCAGCCGCCGTTGGCTGCCTCATAGGCCTCAAACCGCCGCCGGAATACCTGGGCCGCATCCGCGTCCATGACGCGGATCGGGCTCACGTAACCGTCCCGGTGATACTGGTCGATCGCCTGTTGGTCGAGCATCCGTCCCATCGCCGACTCCCCTTGCGGGCACGAGACTGTTTCAGACCATGGATTATGGACAGGCCCACCGAGGGCAACAAGGCGGCCTGGCAGCAGAGCAGGAGCCGGTCGGGGGAAAGCCGATTAGGTGGGAGCCGGCCGGGCGGGCTTTTCAGTCCATGAAACAGACGCGGATCAGCGCATCGCCCCGGTACATGGCCGCCGCCAGGCGATGGTTGCCGTCCTGCACCCGGCCGTCGCGGATGGTCAGCGAACAGCCGTCCTGCGCGACATGGCGGACCAGCCACGCGATCCGGCCGGCATGCTCTGTCGCCGGCACCGGTGCGTTCGGATCCCGGTTGTCATCGGGTGCAATCAGCTCGTCGTTGGCGAGATGGTGCGCGATCAGCCCGTCATCGACCGTGACATCGCCGGCCCAGCGGGGATAGCCGCTCATGCCGGCAAGCGAGACGACGTCCCCGACCGGCAGCGTAGACAGACTAATGGCCATGACCGTCCCCCCGACAGGCCCCAAACGACACAAATCGACTCTGCGGCAGCTCGGCTGCGGCAGACTCTCGCGATGTAAAGAAGCCGATCGGCGGGCCCCGACGGGTCGGTGCTTTCGCCGATCGACGGCGCTCGTATAGCCGACGATTTCGTGACCGAAAACCCTGAAAACGACCGTCCGTGTCGCCCCCGGATCAGCGGTCGCCACCACAGTCGATTATCCTTCAAAAACGGTCGCCGGAAACGGCGGCCGACTGCGTTTAAGCGACTGAAACGTTAAAGAAATTTAACCTGATCACGACACCTGGGCGACGGAGTCGGACGATGGCAGAAGACCTCGAGAGAATGGCAGTGGGTGGGACAGCAAATCCGGTCGACGCCAGTGTCGATCCGATGGTGCTGATCGTCGTTCTGGCGATGTTCATCGCCGGCGCGGTTGGACCGTTTGTCGCGTTGTTCTGGGGGTCGTCCCGGGACCAGTCACGGCGAGCCCGCGCCGAGACACCGGCAGAGGCCGTCATCACCAATCCCGTGGACCCGAGTGTGATCCCGGCGGCGGACACGGTCGGCGCCGATACGATCGTCGCGGAGAGCGCCGGCATCGACTCGATCGATCCACCGGCCAATGACGTCGTCGACGGACCGGTTGGTGTCGAGCGCACGTCCACCCCTCAGACCAACGAGCAGGGTCGCTAAGCTCGACCCTCACATGCCTTGCTGAAGGGCTGCCCGCTCGCGCTCGAACGCCGTGCTCAGGAAGTTCCGCAGACTGCCGGCGGGGTCCAACAGCCCCGAAATAGCGCCTGAAGTTGCAACCGCGCCGACGAACCCATCGGTCTGCCAGCGTCCGGGCTCGGGCAACGGGCCCAGTGCGGAAACCTCGATGACCGGCCAGGGGTTCACATAGAAATACGGCTCCGGGATCGTCGGATCCCCGGGCGCGAAGCCGACGCCGATCGCCCGCGCATGCTCAGGATCTCCGGTCTCCAGCGAAACCAGTGTCGCAATGTCGAAATGGTGCGGCCAGCACCGCACCGGGGACGGTCCGGGCTCAAGATCGGCAGCGGCCAACGCAACCTCCTCGAGCAACAGCGCCGCATTGCCATACCAGTTCGACAGGTCCTGCAGGGCTGCCGTCAGCCCGTCGGGTTCGTAGCGACCGCCATCAAGCACCGGATGGATCGGCAGGTCGTAGGGCATCGGACCCGCGATGTCGCCGACCGGCTCGTCGATCGCATCCAGCACCTCGGCCGACCACGCTGCCACATCCGCCTCGGTCCTGCCGGCAAGCGGCATCGGCGCCAGGTTCGTGTCGGCGAGTGTCGCCACCAGGGTCAGGTCCGATACCCGGAGCCCGACACGAAGCTTGCCGCTGGAGCTGCCCATATCGTGTGAAACGAAGCCGCGCAGCTCGTGATCCCAGCCAAGGTTGCTATGGCTGTCATCCGGGCGCCGCGCCATCAGGTGCCGGGCGAACCGGCTCGGCCACTGGGCCGCGATGTGGGCCAGGTCGCGGGCTGCCGCGAGGTCTGCCGAGGTGACGTCACCGACCGGCCGCCAATCCCCGTTCATGGTCTCGACTCCCCTTATCAGTCCTATACGAGGTCGGCGTCGGTGATCACCTCGACCAGGCTGGGCCCGTCATGGGCGAGGGCACGGACCAAGGCGTCGTCCAGATCCGCCGCCGAGGTGACGCGTATCCCGAGCCCGCCGCACAGGTTGGCATAGTCGGCGAAATTCGGATTGCTGAGCGCGGTCTGCCAGACCTGCCACTCTCCGGCGCGCTGTTCCTTGCTGATCTTGCCGAGTTCGGCATTGTTCAGCAGCACATGGGTGATGTTCATGTCGTACTTCACCGCGGTGTTGAACTCGCCGAGGTATTGCCCGAACCCGCCATCTCCCGAGACCGAGACGACCTTGCGTCCGGCCTGGTCTTCGAAATCCTGGGTGGCCGCCCAGGCGCCGATCGCAGCGGGAAATCCAAAGCCGATCGATCCGAGGTAACCCGACATCAGCACGGCCTGGCCGCTGCACTCGAAATACCGCCCGAACGAGTAGGTGTTGTTGCCGACATCGACGGGGATGACCGCGTCGTCGGGCGCCAGCCGCGACATCGCGTCGAACACCAGGGCCGAGTTCAGCCCGCGGCCGTTGTCGTCCTGACGGCGGCTCGCTTTCTCTTCGCGCCACAGCTGCCAGCGCTCCGCCAGCTCGGGGCGCTGGTCGATGGCGTCGGCTCGGTCCGGCAGACGGTCCAGCAGCAACTGGGCAGTGACACCGATCTCACCCCAGACCGGAACGGCGACGGAATGGAACTTGCCCAGCGCCATGCGGTCGAAGTCGACTTGGACAATGGGTTTGGAGGGTTCGATCCCGGTATGGTTCGAGAACGAGGACCCGAACGCCAGAATCAGATCGCACTCGTTCATGAACCAGCTGGCGATCGGGGTCCCGGAGCGCCCCAGAACGCCGGCGGCGTTCGGATGCTGATCGGAGATCTGGCCCTTCGCCTTGAACGTCGTGAGGACCGGCGCATTGAGTGCCTCCGCAAGAGCCGTCACCTGCTCCATCGAATGACGGGCGCCGTAGCCCACGATGATGATCGGACGTTTGGCACTGGCGATCGCGTCCGAGGCCGCGGTGATGGCGCTCGCCGGCGGCGTGATCCCATCATCGGCAAGCCGGCCCTTGGGCGAAGACGGCTTGGCACCGTCTGCCGCCGGCAGGGTCTGAACATCGTCCGGAAAGATCAGGTGAGCCACATCGCGGTTAACGATGGCGTTCTTTAGCGCCAGGGTCATGAGTTCAGCGTGCTTGGAGCCCGGCAGAACCGTCTGGCTGAACGCGGTCACAGCCTCGAAGGCCGAGGCCAGGTCGATCTCCTGAAAAGCGCCCGGGCCCAGGACCTGGACATCAACCTGCCCCGTCAGCGCCAGGACCGGCGCCCGGTCCATGCGGGCGTCCCACAGACCGGTCAGCAGGTTGGTCGCCCCGGGGCCGGCGATGGTCAGACAGGCGGCCGGCCGGTTCGACAGTTTCGCGTAGCCCGAGCACGCGAACGAGGCCGCCCCTTCGTGGCGGATGCCGACATAGGCCAGCTCCCCCTTGGCCTCCTGGACCCGGAGCGCCTCGGCCAGCCCCAGATTGGAATGACCGACCATGCCGAAGACGCGCTTGACGCCCCAGTTCACCATGGTTTCCGCCATCACATCGGAAACGGTGCTCGGTTCCGCCGCCTCGGCCGGGACACCGACATAGACGCCGTCCTCGCGGACATCGACGTCGAACATCTCCTGGCCGGTGTCCTCGTGGCCGCCCGGCGGCTGACCATTCAGCGGGTCGAAGTCCCAGCCGTGCCACGGACAGCGCAGCCGGCACTTGCCTTCGACACCGACCTCGATCGAGCCCTCGCCAAGCGGACCGCCCTGGTGCGGACACCGGTTGTCCATCGCCGCCCACTGGCCCTCGAAATGCACCAGCGCCACGGTTTTTGTCCCGGCCGTCGCCGTCTTGACGCGGCCATCGGGCAACTCGCCCGGCTCCGCTACCTTGTGCCAGACCAGAGCGCTCGATCCATAGGCCATATCCGGCCCTCCCCGCGATCACATGTGCTGCGGGATAGGATGCCGGGACGGGACCAAAGGTTACGAGGCCAAAGGTCAGGTCGCCGGGCGGCTCTCGGCTGTCCGGGCCGCCATGATCGCGGAAATCAGATCCTCGGGGACGTCGCCAAGCATCTTCGCGTCAGCCTCGGACACGGCGTCGACGGCGAGGTCCCGCGCCCGGCCATAGGCCATCACATAGCGCTTGCAGAGCGGGCACATCGCGATGTGTAGATCCACCAGGGTCCGCCCAACCGGTCCCAGTTCGCCGTCGATATAGGCGTCGAGGGTTTCCTCGAACTCGGCACAGGTCATCAGCCCGGGAAGCTTGTTCTCAAGCCAGTGTTGGAGACGCCATCTCAGCGATCGCAGCTTGTTCACAGCACGCCCCCTTCCTCCCAAAGCGGCTCGATCAGTTTCTTCAGGGCCGACCGAGCCCGATGCAGGCGGACTTTAAGTGCCGCTTCCGCCACGCCGATCACTTCGGCGGCTTCACGGGTGCTGTACCCCTCAATGTCACGTAACTGCAAAACGATACGGTAGCCATCGGGAAGGCTGTCGATCTTCTCGCGCACGAATTGCTGCATCCGCGACGCTTCAAGCGCGTTCTCCGGATCGCGGATTTCCGTCCGCGGTTCGTCGACCCGGGTCCCGATTTCGTTGAACCGCGGCAGCAGATCGTCGATCGGCGTCTCGGCCAGCCGCTTGGCTTTGCGCAGCCGCATCAGACAGGCATTCACCGTGATCCGGTGCAGCCAGGCTCCGACCGATCCATGGGGCACGAAATCCGCCATGGCCCGGTGCGCCGATAGAAACGCTTCCTGGACACAGTCCTCGGCGACGGAGTCGTTTCGCATGAACCGCCTCGCCGTCGCCAGAAGCCGCGGCGCCTGCTCGCGCACCAGCTGCTGGAACGCCCGGTCATCGCCGGCCTTCAATGCGGCGACAAACGCTGCCTCGTCGGTGACGTCGGATGCTCCGGCGTCCATTGGGCCTCCCACCTCTTCGCTCCCGAACGGCGGTATCGAACCGAGGCGGATCGCCTGCGGTCGCCGGCCAAACGACTACCACGAAGCCCGGTAACCGATCGACGCCCGATTGCATTGAACCCGAGAGCGCGCGCAACGCCGCTGCGGGGGATTCCAAGGGAGGTTCGGGAATGCGTAAGGTCATCGTGGCCCAATTCGATGCGTTGGTGGACCGTCAGCCAACCCACGCGCTGGTGGAAGACGTCGACCTCGTCGTCACGCGGTTCGATGACCGGGTATCCGTCCTCTATGGACGCTGTCTGCATCGCGGGGCGCTGTTGTCCGACGGGTTTGTCGACGACAAGGACAATCTGATCTGCGGTCTGCACTTCTGGGACTACCGTTTGGACAGCGGTGTGTCCGAGTACAACAACGAAGAAGTGCTGACCAAGTTCACCTCCGGAATCGAGGATGGCGGGATCTGGGTCGACGCGGATGAAATCGCCGCCTGGGCGGTGGAGCACCCGCAGCCCTTCAACCGCGCGGAGTATCTTGGTGATTACCAGGACCCGCACGGAGCTCCGGAAGAACCGTTCGTGAAGCTGATCCAGGGCTACGCGAAGGACGGACTGTCCAAGACCGGTCACCACGGCGTCGTCGAGGCGATGGGCGTGCCGCGCGACCAGCTGCCGAGCTGGGACGATATCCAGTTCGTGACTGCCCAGCTCCATAAGGCGCCGCTGCTGGACGAGGAGCCCGTGGGCACGGCGGTCCAGATCGGCCCCAATGCCCAGAAGCCGCTGACCCTGGAGATTCCCCTCTTCGTCTCCGACATGAGCTTCGGCGCCCTGTCCGAGCCGGCGAAGGTCGCGCTCGCGCTGGGTGCCGAACAGGCGGGCACGGGTATCTGCTCTGGCGAAGGCGGGATGCTGCCGGAAGAGCAGCAGGCCAACAGCCGCTACTTCTACGAGTTGGCCTCCGCCCGCTTCGGCTTCACCGTCGACAAGGTGCAGCGCTGCCAGGCGTTCCACTTCAAGGGTGGTCAGGGCGCGAAGACCGGGACCGGCGGCCACCTTCCCGGTACCAAGGTCAAGGACAAGATCGCCGAAGTCCGGGGCCTGTCCGAAGGCCAGGATGCGGTCTCCCCGCCGCGCTTTCCTGAATGGACCGAACCGGCCCAGATCCGGGACTTCGCCGACGAGATCCGTGATGCGACCGGTGGAATCCCGATCGGCTACAAACTGTCGGCCCAGCACATCGAGAAGGATATCGACGCCGCCCTGGACGTCGGGGTCGACTACATCATCCTGGATGGCCGGGGTGGGGGTACCGGGGCGGCCCCGATCCTGTTCCGCGACAACATCTCCGTGCCGACGATCCCGGCATTGGCCCGTGCCCGGCGCCACCTGGATTCCCTTGGCCGGCGGGACGTCACGCTGGTGATCACCGGTGGTTTGCGCAAACCGGCCGATTTCGCCAAGGCGATGGCCCTCGGAGCCGACGCGATTGCGGTCTCGAACGCCGCCCTGCAGGCCATCGGGTGCCTCGGCATGCGCGCCTGCCATACCAACAACTGCCCCGTCGGCATCGCCACCCAGAAACCGCATCTGGTGTCGCGGCTGATCGTCGAGGAGTCGGCCAAACGCCTTGCCAACTTCTTCACGGCCGCAACCGACCTGATGAAGGTCATGGCGCGAGCCTGCGGGCATCGTCACCTGAACGAGTTCAATCCCGACGATCTGACGACGTGGAAGCCCGACATAGCCCAGCTTTCCGGCGTGCGGTACGGCGGGGTCAGCCCCTCCGTCTAGCCGGCTCTCGACGCTCCTCTTGATCCATCTCAAGGTCCGCGAACCTTAGTCATCGTATCGGTTTGGTTGGCGGACCTCTGTCCCCGGCCGGGACGACAGTCAACGTCCCGGCAGGTGTGGCAGGTCGCTGATCGGCCGGGTCTGCTAAGCTGGTCGGACAACGGCGCGGCGCCGGACACGGGGAGACGGCTGCAATGAAAGTGATCATCATCGGCGGCGGTATCGGTGGCCTCGCCACGGCCCTCAGCCTGCACGAGCAGGGCATCGAAGCCCATGTCTACGAGAATTCCCGGACAGTCAAGGAGCTGGGGGTCGGGATCAACACCCTGCCCCACGCGATCCGCGAACTGGCAAACCTCGGCCTGCTAGACGATCTCGATGCGGTCGGCATCCGGACCTATGAACTGATCTACCAGAACCGGTTCGGCCAGGAGATCTGGCGCGACCTGCGGGGCCTCGACGCCGGCTACGACTACCCGCAGTTCTCGATTCACCGCGGCAAGCTCCAGATGGTGTTGCTGGAAGCCGTCCGGGCCCGCCTGGGTGACGATCACATTCACACCGGCCATCAGCTGCGCGACTTCGACGACGACGGCAGCACAGTGACCGCCCGGTTCGACCGCCGGGATACCGAGACCATCGTCGAGGTGACCGGCGACGTCCTGATCGGCGCCGACGGAATCCATTCCGTTGTCCGGCGGCACTTCTATCCGGATGAGGGCCCGCCGAAATGGAACGGCCTGATGCTGTGGCGCGGTGCCGTCGAAGGAGAGCCGTTCCTGACCGGACGGTCGATGGTCATCGCCGGCGGGATGAACGCCAAGTTCGTGTGCTATCCGATCTACAACGATCCGGATACGCCGGACCGCACGTTGCTGAATTGGGCGGTGGTCGCGCGGGTGGGCGATGGTGACGGACTGCCGCCCCGGCGGGAAAGCTGGAACCAGTTGGGAGAGCGCTCCGACCTGATGCCGCATGTCGACGGTGTGTTCGAACTCGATACCGTCGATCCGATCGATCTGATCAACCACACCATCGATTTCTACGAATTCCCGATGTGCGACCGGGATCCGGTCGACGCCTGGTCCTTCGGCCGCGTCACCCTGCTGGGCGACGCCGCCCACCCGATGTATCCGGTGGGCTCGAACGGGGCCAGCCAGGCGATCCTGGATGCCCGCTGTCTGGCGCCGCTGCTCGCGTCCTATGGCGGCAATGTCGAGACCGCCCTAAAGGCCTATGAACGCGAGCGCCTTCCGATGACAGCCGAGATCGTGCAGACCAACCGCAAGGGTGGGCCGGAACAGGTGATCGACCTGGTCGAGGAGCGGGCCCCGAAAGGGTTCGACAACCTGGACGATGTCGCCACCAAGGAGGAGTTGGAGTCGATCGTTCGCGGATACGCCACGCTGGCCAAGTTCAGCCAGACCGACGTCAACCGCTGACAGTGCAGGTACGCCGGATCACTCCGGAGGCGGTAGAAACTCGACCTCGTGCTGGGCGGCCAGTCGGACCACTTCCTGGGGGTCGTCCAGATTGTGGATCTTGTCGAACAACTGGCGCAGCGAGCGCGCCGGCGAGACCCAGAACAGCGCTTTCACGTCACTGCCCGAGTTGTTGAAGATCCCGTGCGGAATGCCCATCGGCATCCGCACCAGGTCACCGGTCTTCGCCTGCGTGTTCTGGCCGTCCAGCACCAGGTCGAACGTGCCGTCCAGCATGTAGATGAACTCGTCCTGGGTCGGATGGATGTGCGGCGGCACGAAGGTTCCGGTCGGAAACCGCGTCTCGAAGGTGAAGCAGCTCTCGCTTTCCTCCTTCAGGGTGTAGGTCTGGCCGAGAATGCTCCAGACAACGCCGCCCACGCCTTCGCCCGCCGGCGTGATTCCCGCTTCCAGCACCGTCATGATCCACTCCCTGGTCTGTCCCGCCGTTTCAATCGGTGCCAGGATTGAAGCACTCGAATCCAGCGCGCGAAAGACCCGAACATGCCCCCGTCCAGCGATCGCCCTCTCGTCCGCCCGTCGACCCCGGACGACATCCCCGCGATCACCGAGATCTACGGCTATCACGTTACCCACGGGCTCGGCTCGTTCGAGGAGACGCCGCCCGACGCGGCGGCAATGGCCGAGCGGCGCTTGGCGGTCCTGGATCGCGGACTTCCTCACTTGGTGGCGGAACGCGACGGTGCCGTCGTCGGCTTCGCCAGCCTGGCCCCATACAGGCCGCGCTCCGCCTATCGGTTCTCGCTGGAGGATACCGTCTATGTGGCGCCGGCAGCAGCCGGCAGCGGCATCGGAGGCGCGATGCTCGCCGCCCTGATCGAGATCGCGGAAACGGGTCCCTGGCGCCAGATGATCGCGGTGATCGGTGACCGGGGAAACACCGGCTCGATCGCGCTGCACGCGTCTCTCGGCTTTCGCGAGGCAGGCCGGCTCCAATCCGTCGGTTACAAGCACGGTCAGTGGGTCGACGTTGTGATCATGCAGCGGTCGCTGTCCGGGGGTGATACGGAGCTACCAGCATGAATCCGCCGGAAACCGGCCACCATCCCTTTGGTGACCAGGCGGTGGCGGCGGCGTTTGCCGGCTACTCTCCGGCGCTGCGGCGACGGCTGATGACGCTGCGCAGCCTGATTTACGAGGCCGCTTCGGGGACCGAGGATATCGGGCCTTTAAGGGAGACGCTGAAATGGGGCCAGCCGTCCTACCTGCCCGCATGCCCGGGCATCGGCACGACGGTCCGCATCGCTCCTCTCAAGAACGCCTCCGACGACTACGCCTTGTTCGTGCACTGCCAGACACGTTTGATCGACACATTCCGCCAGCTCTACGGTGACCAGCTTCACTTCCTCGCAAACCGGGCGGTTCGGTTCTCCCTTGACGACCCGCTTCCGGAAGAGGCCCTCAAGCACTGCGTCGCACTGGCGCTGACCTACCATCGACGCAAGCGTCGCGCTGCCTAGCCAGCCTTTGCGGTCTCAGACGTGCAGATAGCGATCGATCACCGCCCCGTCGGCGCGGAAGGCCTCGGTGTCGCTCTGCCAGACGACGCGGCCTTTCTCGACAACGGTATGGTGGTCGGCCAGGGCCAGCAGGGCGGAGACGTTCTTGTCGATCACCAGGATCGACTGACCTTCGGCCTTCAGGCTGGCGAGAACCCGCCAGATCTCCTCGCGGATCAGCGGGGCCAGCCCTTCGGTGGCCTCGTCCAGGATCAGCAGCCGCGGGTTCGTCATCAGGGCGCGTCCGATCGCCAGCATCTGCTGCTCCCCGCCGGACAGGCTGCCCCCGCCCTGGTCGCGCCGCTCTCCAAGGCGTGGAAACAGCGCCAGGACCGCGTCCAGGGTCCAACGGGGCGTGTCAGATCCGGCACGGTTCGCGGCGGTCGCGATCAGGTTCTCGGTCACCGAAAGGGTCGGGAAGATCTGACGGCCTTCGGGGACCAGTCCAATGCCGCACCGCGCGATCGCATGCGCCGGGCGGCCCTGCATCGCCGTCCCATCGATCAGGACGCTTCCACCTGTCGGCTGAAGCAGGCCCATCACGGCGCGGAGCGTCGTGGTCTTGCCCATGCCGTTGCGCCCCATCAGCGTGACGACCTCGCCGCGCCGGACCGAGAACGTCATCCCGAACAGAACCGGCACGCCGCCATAGCCGGCGGTCAGGTCGGTGACCTCGAGCATGGGGCGATAGGCGTCGGTGCGGGTCAAATCTCGCCCTCCTCGCCCAGATAGGCGGCCCGGACGTCCGGATTGGCGCGGATCTCGGCCGGCGTGCCCTCGGCGATCAGACGGCCGTAGACCAGAACCGAAATCCGGTCGGCCAGTGCGAAAACAGCCCCCATGTCGTGTTCGACCAGAACGATCGTGAACTGGCCACGCAGTTCCTCCAGCGTCCGTGTGAGACGCTCGGTCTCTTCATGGGTGGTGCCGGCCATCGGTTCGTCCAGCAGCAGAATGACCGGATCGGTTGCGAGGGCGACGGCGATCTCGAGCTGGCGCTTCTCGCCATGGCTCAGCACGGCGGCCGGAACGTCCGCCCGGTCCGCCAGACCGACCGCTTCAAGCGCGGCGAGCGCCTTGCCCTCGAGAGCCGCTTCGCCGCGGACCGGTGCGAGGAACCGGAAGCTGTGACCGTCATGGGCCTGCGCCGCCACGGCCACATTCTCCAGGGCGGTGAAACGGGGCAGCAGGTTGGTGATCTGAAAACTGCGGGCCAGCCCGAGGGCGGAACGCCCATGGACCGGCACGGCGCTGATGTCGCGCCCGTCCAGCCTGACGACGCCCTGGTCCGGCCGGGTCTGGCCGCCGATCTGGTCAATCAGCGTGGTCTTGCCTGCGCCGTTCGGCCCGATGATGGCGTGGATGCATCCGGGTTCGACCGTCAGGTCTAGCGCATCCGTCACCGTTAGCGCACCGTACGCCTTGCACAGGCCCCGCACTTCGAGGATCGGGTCAGCCATCGACCCGCTCCCGGTCGAAGGCGCGCGCCAGACCGCCCCGCGCGTACAGCACGAGCAGAATCAGAATCGGCCCGAAGATCACGCGCCAGTGCTCGGTCCACCCGGCCAGGACGTCTTCCATCATCAGATACGCGACTGCACCCAGGACCGCGCCGTACAGGGTGCCCATCCCGCCCAGCACGACCATGATGATCAGGTCGCCCGAGCGTTGCCAGGACATGTAGGCGGGGCTGACGAATTCGGCGTGGTTGGCCAGCAGCGCGCCAGCCAGACCGGCCATCATTCCTGAGATCACGTAAGCGACGAGTTGGTGGCGATAGGGATCGAAACCGACCGCGGCCATGCGGGCCCGGTTTTCCCGCACCCCGGTGATGACCCGGCCGAACCGGCTCGACACCAACCGTGCGCCGAACCACCAGCACCCGATCAGGCAGATCAGGACGAAGTAGTGGAAGGCCATCCGGTCTTCGAGCAGCGGCGACCCAAGGAGCTCGGTCCGGCCCCACATGGTCAGACCATCGTCGCCGCCATAGGCCGACAGGCTCGATGCCGTGTAGTAGGCCATCTGCCCGAAGGCCAGCGTGATCATGATGAAGTAGACGCCGCGGGTGCGCAGACCGATGGCACCGGTGATCAACGCGAAGGCGCCCGCCGCCAGCATTGCCATCGGCAGGGTGATCGCGCCTTCCCAGAGATCGTGCTCGGCCGCGATCCCCACCGCGTAGGCGCCGATCCCGATAAAGGCGGCGTGACCGAAACTGACCATCGCGCCATAACCGAGGATCAGGTCCAGGCTCAGCGCCGCGATCGCGTAGATCATGATCCGCGTGGCCACGACGATCAGGAAGTCCTGGTCCGCCACGCTGGCCATCATCGGCAGGACCGCGAATCCGACGACCAGGATCCCCGTAATGATCCGCGCCTTGGTGAGCCCTTCGGTCATCTCCGGTCCCCGGTCCAGACAGCCGGTCAGGATCGACCGGCGGCCGGAAACAGTCCGGTCGGGCGGAAGAACAGCACGGCGGCCATCAGCACGTAGATCAGCATCGACGCGATTGCCGGCCCGACCTGATTGGCGGCCGACGGTTCCAGGAAAACTTTGAAAATGTCGGTCATGAAGGACCGGCCCAGGGTGTCCACCAACCCGACAAGCAGGGCTGCCAGGAACGCGCCGCGGATCGAGCCGATGCCGCCGATGACAATGACGACAAAGGCGAGGATCAGAACGCCGTCACCCATGCCTGGCTCCACCGACAGAATCGGGCCCGCCATGATCCCCGCGAACCCTGCCAGCATGGCGCCGAAGCCGAACACCACCATGAAGAGGCGCCGGACATCGATGCCCAGCGCCGACAGCATGTCCGGGTTGCTGGCACCGGCCCGGATCAGCATGCCAACCCGCGTGCGGGTGACCACCAGCCAGAGCCCGAGCGCGCAGATCAGGCCCGCGCAGATCAGGGCCACCCGATAGATCGGGTAGCCGAAGCCCTCCATCACGGGGATCGTTCCCGACAGCGCCTCCGGCCCGGGATAGCTCAGCGGTGCGGCGCCCCAGACGATGCGCACCCCCTCGTTCAGGAACAGAATCACGCCGAAGGTGGCCAGGACCTGGTCGAGATGGTCACGGTCGTAGAAATGTCGGAACACCAGCAGTTCCAGGATCAGACCGAGCACCAGCGCCGCCGCCAGCGCCAGCAGCACCGTGGCGAAGAAATTGCCGGTCAGAGCATGGAAGGTCACCGCCAGGTAGGCGCCCAGCATGTACTGGACGCCGTGGGCGAGGTTGATGAAGTCCATCACACCGAAGACCAGTGTCAGGCCGGCCGCCACCAGGAACAGCAGCACCCCGAGCTGCAGCCCGTTCAGGACCTGCACCGCGAACAGTGTCGACGTCATGATGACCTCTGCCCCAACCTTGTCAACAATCGCCGGGAAAGCAGCGACCCCAAAAGCAGTCGCCCCAAAAACAGTTGGGCGGGGCCGACCGGCCCCGCCCGTCCGTCAAGTGCACCCGGCGTCACTGCATCCGGCACTCCGACGCGTACACATCGCCATAGTCGTCAAACACCTTCTCGACGACCGAGGTGTGGTAGGCGCCGTCAGCCCGCTTCACCGCCTTTACCAGATAGAAATCCTGGATCGGGAAGTGATTGTTGTTGTAGCTGAAATCGCCGCGCACCGAGCTGAAGTCGGCCTTCTTCAGCGCCGCGATCACGGCCTGCTTGTCGGACAGGTCACCGCCGACGGCGCCGACCGCGCTGTCGATCAACTGGGCGGCATCATAGCCCTGGCTGGCATACAGCGACGGGATCGAGCCGTACTTGGCCTCGTAGGCGGACACGAACGCCTTGTTGGCGGCGTTGTCCATATCCGGAGTCCACTGCGACGACGAAAACAGGCCGACCGCCGCATCCTTGGTCGCCGGCAGCGTGGTGCCGTCGACGGTGAACGCCGACAGGAACTTCACGTTGTTCCCCAGGCCGGCCTGGTTGAACTGACGCACCAGGTTCACGCCCATGCCGCCCGGCATGAAGGTGAACAGAGCGTCCGGCTTCGAAGCTGCGATCTTGGCCAGCTCGGCCGAGAAGTCGAGGTTGCCCAGCTTGGTGTAAACCTCGTCGACGACCTCGCCTTTGTAGTGGCGCTTGAAGCCGTTGATGCTGTCCTTGCCCGCCTGGTAGTTCGGTGCCATCAGGAAGACCTTCTTCAGGCCCTGATCCTGCGCGTACTTGCCCATGACCTCATGGATCTGGTCGTTCTGCCAGGAGGTCGAGAAGAAGTATGGATTGCAGGCGCGGCCGGCGAAGGTGGACGTCCCGGCATTGGCGCCGATCAGGAAGGTTTCGCTTTCGGTCACTGGCCGGAACACCGCCTGCAGGATGTTCGAGAACACGATCCCGGTCACGAAGTCGACCTTGTCGCGCTCCAACAGCTCCTTGACCTTGGTCAACGCAACATCAGGCTTGAGCTCGTCGTCGACAACGGTCAGCTCGACCTGACGGCCACCGAGCTTGCCGCCCTGCTCGTCGAGATAGAGCTGGAAGCCGTCGCGAATGTGCTTGCCCAGGACCGCCGGCGGCCCGGACAGCGTGACCATCATCCCGATCTTGAGTGGTTCGGCCGCCAGCGCGGCGTTGCTTGTGGCGTCCACGGCGGCCGTGCCCGCCGCCACACCGGCGACCAAGGCCATGGTCGCGATTCCCCTACGCATCCTGCGTCTCCCTTCCTTTACGGTGAAGTCGTTCCCCGTTCGTGGACCGGGCCCCTCGGATTCTGCGTCCGTCGCGCTCGGCCGTCGCGGTGCAGAATGCATCTCTCGGGCCCGCTCGCCAAGTCCCAGCGGATTTCGCCGACAGTGGCGTCGCGTCGCCCCGTGGCCGCACCGGAACCCGGTCCCGTATCAACCGCGCGATGATCGGAAACGGGGACGGTTCAGACGGCCTGGCTGTGGCGGCCTTCCGTCTGAGCCAGGACAGGGTCGAAACAGGCGGCGATCGACCGCCAATACCGCCGGCCGGCCGGGGTGGCCGTGACCTGCCAGTCCGACATCTCCACCAGACCGTCCTCACACAGTGGAGCCAGCCGGTCGAACGCGTCGGCCACATCGGACGGACTGGTGCAATGGGCTTCGGCAACCTCGGCGAGGTCGACCGTTCCGTCGCACAGAACGCGTTCGATGATGGCACGGCGCAGGCGGTCCGCTGCCGTCACCCGGATGCCCCGGGCCCCGGCGAGACGGCCTTGGTCGATGGCCTCGCCCCAGCGCTTCACATGCGGATCATTCTGGACGTAGCCCGACGGCAGCGACGAGATCGCCGACGCCCCGAAACCGATCAGCACGTCGGCCGGATCGTCGGTATAGCCCTGGAAATTCCGCCTCAGTTGGCCGGATTGCGCCGCCACCGCCAGGCTGTCCCCGGCGCGCGCGAAGTGATCGATGCCGATGGCCACGTAGCCGTCGGCGACCAGCTGCTGCTCGGCGACTTCCGCCTGTTCGAACCGGGCTTCCGCTTCCGGTAGCAGGGTGCCGTCGATCGCCCGCTGGTGTTTCTTGAACCAAGGGACATGCGCGTAGCCGAAAACCGCGACCCGGTCGACGCCGAGCTCGGCCACGGCATCGACCGAGCGGCGCACATGGTCAGTGGTCTGCCCCGGCAGTCCGTACATCAGATCAGCGTTGATCCGGGTGATCCCGGCGGCCCGCAAAGCTCGGATGGTCTTCGCGACCACTGCCGTCGGCTGTACCCGGTTCATCGCGCGCTGAACCGCTGGATCAACGTCCTGAACGCCGAGACTGACCCGGGTCACTCCGCTCCAGGCCAGTGCCGCGATCCGGGCGTCATCCAGAGTCCGCGGATCGATCTCGACGGCGACGTCGGCAGCTTGGCGCATCGGAAACGCCGCGCGCAGAGACAGCAGGACACGCCGAAGGGCTTCAGGCTCGAGCATGGTCGGGGTTCCGCCCCCGAGGTGGATCGCGCAGACCCCCGCCGACTGTTTGACATGGCCAGATGCCAGATTGATCTCGCGGACCAGCCGCTCGACATAACGGTCCACGCGCGATCGGTCATTCGGAACGCTGGTATGGCAACCGCAGTACCAGCACAAGGTCGCGCAGAACGGGATATGGACATAGAGCGACAAGGTGTCCGCGGGCCCGATCTCCTCCAGCCAGGAGACCTGGGTCACCGCCTCGACTTCATCGGTGAACCGGTTCGCCGGTGGATAGCTCGTGTAGCGGGGCAGAGCGGCCGTGGCATGGCGGTGAAGAAACATCGACCCAACGTCCGTGACACTGTGATCAGTCGGCCAAGCCTACGACCCCCGCGTCCGCCGGAAATTGAGGTGGGTCAAACTCGGCGACCGCAGTCGCCGATGGCGCGCACTCAATCGCGCCGCTGGTCGAATCCAACCGCTTCCGCCAACAGCCAGCGCTTGAAGACCTCGACCTTGCGGGGCTGACGCCGTCTCGGCGGATGCACCAGCCAGAAGGCATCGCCGGCGTCATAAGTCTGGGAGAACGGTTGACACAGACGGCCCTGCTCAACGGCGTCGCGATAGAGCGACGGCGTCAATTTGCCGACACCGAGTCCCGCCAGCACGGCGTTCGCCTCCATGACCTGGGCGCCGAACTGCAGCTCCGGCTGCTCGGGAATGACGACACTCCGCACGCCGGCCTTGGCGAACCACGCCGGCCACCACTCGCTTGTCGAGTTGATGAGCGGGACTTTCAGAAGATCAGATGGGCTGCTGACCCCGCCAATGGAGTCCGCGAGCTCGGGCGTCAACATCGGCGAAAGATCCGCCTTCAACAGCCGTTCGCAGACCAGGTTCGGCCAGTCGCCACGTCCCGAGCGGATCGCCATGTCAACATCGCCGGCCCCGAAGTCGGCCAAAGCCTCGCTGACTTCCAGTCTGACCAGAATCGAGGGATTGGCGATCTGAAAGAGGCCGAGGCGCGGACCGAGGAAGCTCACCGCCACCGTCGGTGCCACGCTGGTCCTGAGGACCTCCTCGGAGGTCACCCGGATCTCCTCGAACGCGTCGCGCAGGTCGTTGAGGCTCTCGGTTGTCCGCTGGGCAAGGCGATGGCCGATCGGCGTCAGTTCGACGCCGCGCGAGCGCCGCCGGAACAGCTCCGCGCCAACCCGATCCTCCAGCACCTTGATCTGATAGCTGACCGCCGACTGGGTCATTCCCAGTTCGTCGGCAGCGCGCGTGAAGTTCCCGTGTCGGGCCGCAGCCTCGAACACGCGAACGGCCGTCAGTGGGGGAAGAGCTGCCCTCATGTCATCGAATTTACTTATGCCTCAAAGCTGGCTCTCAATTGGAGGCCACGACCGCAATGTACGACATTCGCGTCATTTAATAAGGAGAAAACGCATGTTCCCTGTTGACGCTATCGTCCACCGGATCTGGTCAGCATGTTCGCTTGCCATGAGGTGGATGCGGAACCGAGTCCGCTTCAAGCGGCCTCGGACCGGCCCCTCCATCCGGCGAAAGGACATCGGATACCTGACGTGCCACACCCAGAAAGACCTGGGCATCCGCGACTACCCGCTCTGACCCAACCGCGCCCGGAGGCCCTCATGGCGATGTTCCACAATCCGACCACGGTCCGCGACGTACCCGACGCCTATCGCTGGATCTACACCCATGCCGTCGAATGCCGAACCCCGGAACGGCTGCTGTTCGTCTCCGGTCAGATCGGCGTCACGAAGGATGGTACGACCCTCGCATCGTTCGACGACCAGTGTCGCCAGGCCATGGACAACGTCGAGGCCATCCTCGGCGCGGCGGGCATGACGCCGGCCGACATGGTGCACGTCACCTATTTCGTGACCGACACCGAAGACCTGAAAACGCTCCGTCAGGCGCGCATCGCCCGCTGGTCGCAGATCGAACCTCCCGCGGTCACCACCCTGGTCGTCGCCGGTCTGGCCAGCCCGGACCTCCGGGTGGAGATCGAGGTGACCGCCGTACGATAGGCGCTTTGGCGGGGCCCACACGCTCCCGGGAATTGCCACCGCGGTGTCCGCGCGATACCAAGCGAGGTGATCAACGGGGAGTGTTCCATGTCCAAGCAACCCGCGACCGCCGTCATCTCCGGGGCCGGCCAGAATATCGGGCGGGCGATCGCCGTCGCCCTGGCGCGCGACGGGTTCGACATCGTCGTCAACGGCCGCAGCAACCGCGAGGCCTGCGACGCGGTCGCAGCAGATGTCGAAGCACTGGGGCGCAAAGCCCTGGTGACCATGGGAGATGTCGGCCGGTCCGATGCCGTGCGCGCGATGGCGGCGGAGGTCGCGGCCGAGATGGCGCCGGTCGCCGTCGTCATCAACAACGCCGCCATCCGGCCGGAGAAGCCGTTCCTGGAAATGACCGACGACGATTGGCATCGCGTCCTCGATACCGACCTCAACAGCGCTTTCTATCTCTGCCGCGCGTTCTGCGGTGCCATGGTCGAGCGCGGCTGGGGCCGGGTCGTGAACCTGACGGGCATGAATGCCATTCACGGCTATGCCGGCCGCGCACCGGTATCGGCTGCCAAACATGGTCTCTGGGGACTGACGAAAGCGCTGGCCAAGGAGTTCGGACCGCAGGGCGTGACGGTGAATGCGATCTCGCCCGGACCGATCGACACCCAGCACGCGGACGCCTCGATGACGGCACATATCCAGGGCCAGTTGGATCGCATTCCCTTGGGCCGGCTGGGCCGCCCGGAAGACATCGCCGCCCTCACCGCCTTTCTGTGTTCCGACTCCGGCGGCTTCATCAACGGCCAGATGATCGCCAGCAACGGTGGCGCCCAGACCTGACCTCCGGCACAATCGACCGGGGAACCGGTCGATGGCGAGAGTCGGCAAGATCTGGAAAGCGTGGCTGGGGATGGCCTGTGCCATCCTCGCCCTTGCGGCGTGCCAGCAGATCCCGGACACCGCGCAGATCGACTGGGCGCCCTATGACTGCAGCGCCCGCGATGTCTTCCCGGGCAGCGCCTGGGCAAAGCCCGAAACTCCTGAGGACATCGGCTGGTCGTCTGAGGCCCTCGCCGAAGCGCAGGCGTACTCCACGGAGATCGGATCGACCGCGGTGGTGGTGGTTCATCGCGGGATCGTCGTCGATGCCTGGGGCGAAATCGCCACCAAGTCCAACCTGCACTCGGTGCGCAAGAGCCTGCTCAGCGCCCTGATCGGGATCGCGGTCGACGAGGGCGCCATGGATCTCTCTTCGAGCCTTGCGGAGCTCGGGATTGATGACAACCCACCGACGCTGACCCCGCAGGAGAAGACCGCGACCGTCGGCGACCTGATCAAGTCCCGGTCCGGCGTCTACCACCCGGCCCTCTATGAGACCGCCCGCATGACCGCATCCAAACCGCCCCGCGGCAGCCATCCCCCAGGCTCGTTCTGGCACTACAACAACTGGGACTTCAACACGCTCGGAACGATCTACGAGCGGGCGGTCAATGACTCGATCTTCACGGCCTTTGAGCGTCGTGTCGCCATCCCGCTGCAGATGGAGGACTTCAAGGCCAATGACGGCGACTACGTCACCGGATCGAAGTCGGTCCATCCGGCCTACCCGTTCCGGATGACGGCGCGCGATCTGGCGCGCTTTGCCTATCTCTATCTGCGCGACGGCCGTTGGGAGGACCGCCAGATCGTCTCCCGCGGTTGGGTGAACGAGAGCACCACCGAGTACTCCGTGGCCTATGGATCAGTGGGCTACAGCTACATGTGGTGGACCCTCGGCCACCGGGAAGCTGCCCGCAAACGCGAGGGTGTGCCCCGCGGGTTCTTTGCGCCGGGCTGGCACGGCCAGATCGCCCTGGTGCTGCCGGAGCATGACGCAGTGATCGTCCACCGGGTGAACACCGACCGACCACACCGCGCGCCCCAGGAGTGGGAGCTGCGGCGTCTGTTCAGGATGATCATGGAGGCCTGGACCGGCGATCCGCCCCCCTGCGGCACCGCGAGCAGTTAGCGACCGTTCTTTTGCTCCAAGGCACGGGTCCCAGACTTGATCCGGATCAGGCTGCGACCGGATCGCGCTTGCCCCGGCGGCGGTCTCGTGGCATGCGGCGCGGGATGTTCGAGAGAAACAACAACGTCGAGACCGTCGACTACGTGATCGTCGGGGCCGGTTCCGCCGGCTGCGTCCTGGCCAATCGGCTCAGCGCCGACGGCCGGTATTCGGTGCTGCTGCTGGAAGCCGGCGGCAGCGACCGGTCGGTTGTCGTCCAGATGCCATCCGCGATGTCGATCCCGATGAACACCAAGCGGTTCAACTGGGGCTTCGAGTCAGAGCAGGAACCGGGCATGAACGGCCGGCGGCTGGACTGTCCGCGCGGCAAGGCCCTCGGAGGTTCGTCGTCGATCAACGGCATGGTCTACGTGCGCGGCCATCCGATGGACTACGACGAATGGGCCGAGCACGGCGCGACCGGTTGGAGCTATGCCGACGTTCTGGGCTACTTCAAGCGCGCCGAGACCTGGTCCGGCGGCCGCGACGCCTGGCGCGGGGGCGACGGACCGCTGGCGACCGGCAACGGCAACGGCATGGTCAATCCTCTGTATCGCGCCTTCATCGCCGCCGGCGAGCAGGCCGGCTATGGCACGACCGCCGATTACAACGGCTGGCGGCAAGAGGGCTTCGGCCCGATGCACATGACCGTCAGGAACGGAATCCGCTGGTCGACGGCGAACGCATATCTGCGTCCGGCCCTGGCGCGCGGCAATCTTCGGCTGGTCACCAAGGCGCTGATCGACCGGGTGCTGTTCGACGGCACCCGGGCCATCGGCGTCGCCTTCAGCAAACGCGGCGTCCTGCGCGAGATCCGGGCCACCCGTGAAGTCATTCTGGCGGCGGGGTCGATCGGCTCGCCGACCATCCTGCAGCGCTCCGGCATCGGTTCGGCCGATCGCTTGCGAGCGCTCGGGATTCCCATGGTCGCGGACCGTCCCGGCGTCGGGCGCAATCTGATGGACCATCTGGAGATCTATTTCCAGTTCCGCTGCACCCAGCCGATCACCCTGAATCGGGAACTGTCGCTCTGGCGCAAGGGCCTGATCGGTGCGCGCTGGCTGCTGTTCCGCGACGGATTGGGGGCGACCAATCACTTCGAGGCCTGCGGCTTCATCCGTTCGCGGGCCGGTCGAGCCTGGCCGGACATCCAGTACCATTTCCTGCCCGGCGCCATGCGCTATGACGGGCGGGCGGCGTTCGAAGGCGACGGCTTTCAGGTCCATGTCGGCCCGAACAAACCGAGGAGCCGGGGGCAGGTGGAGATTGCCGATCCGGATCCCCGGTCCGCCCCGAACATCCGGTTCAACTATCTGTGCGCGCCGGAAGACGTCGCCGACTGGCGGCGCGTGATCCGGCTGACGCGCGAGATCATCGCGCAGCCGGCCCTCGACCCGTATCGCGGCGCCGAGATCCAGCCCGGAGCCGATGTCGAAAGCGACGACGCGATCGACGACTGGGTCCGTAGCCATGCCGAGAGCGCCTATCATCCCTGCGGGACCTGCAAGATCGGCGCGGTGGAAGATCCGCTGTCCGTGGTCGACCCGGATCTCCGGGTGATCGGTGTCGACGGGTTGCGGGTGATCGACAGCTCGGTGTTCCCGACCATCCCGAACGGCAACCTCAACGCGCCCAGCATCATGGTCGGCGAAAAGGGATCGGATCTGGTGCTCGGCCGTGCCCCCATGGCGCGGGAGAACGCCGAAGTCTGGACGGCACCCGATTGGCAGACCCGCCAGCGCGCCGGCGCCTGAGCCGACCGCTTCCGCTCTCCTCCCGCCGCACCCTACACTTGCCTAAGCGCTGCGGATCAGAGGGGCGAAGGGCAGCGGGTCTGCGGCCCGCGTGGGGAGTGTTTCATGGCGAACTGGGACTACATCATCGTCGGCGCCGGATCGGCGGGATGCGTGCTCGCCAACCGACTGAGCGCGGATCCCACCAAACGGGTCCTGCTGCTGGAAGCCGGACGCAAGGATGACAGTCCCTACATCCCGATCCCCGTCGGCTTCTACAAGCTGCTGACCAGCAAGGAATACAACTGGGGCTTCTGGACCGAGCCCGAAGAGGGTACCGGAAACCGGCCGATCGCCACGCCGCGCGGCAAGACCCTCGGCGGATCATCCTCGATCAACGGGCTGATCTACGTGCGCGGCCAGCCGCTCGACTACGACACCTGGGCGCAGTTCGGCAACCGCGGCTGGTCCTACGAGTCCGTCCTGCCCTATTTCAGAATGTCCGAGACCTTCGTCGATGGCGGCGACGATACCCGCGGCTCCGACGGACCGCTCGGGGTCACGACCACGACCGAGCACCATGAACTGCTGGACGCCTTCATCGACGCCGCGGAGACGTCGGGGTTTCCTCGCAACCCCGACTACAACAACGGCAACCAGGAAGGCTTCGGCTACTACCAGCTGACGATGCGTGGTGGAAAACGGTCGAGCACGGCCAGAGCCTTCCTGCATCCGGTGGCCAAGCGGCCGAATCTCAAGATCGAGACGCGGGCCTTTGCCACCGGCCTGCTCCTGGAGGGACGAAGGGCGACCGGCGTCCGCTACTCGGTGGACGGCGCCCCGCGCGAGGCCACCTGCGACGGCGAAGTGATCCTGGCGGCCGGGGCGGTCCAGTCACCCCAGTTGCTCGAGCTTTCCGGCATCGGCCAGCCGACACTGCTCAAGGGTCTCGGGATCGACGTTGTGCACCCGCTGCCCGGTGTCGGCGAGAATTACCGTGACCACTACGGCACCCGGATGCGCTGGCGCATCACCAAGCCGATCACCCTCAACGAGATGACCCGCGGCTTGCCGTTCGTGAAGGAACTGGCCCGCTACGCCCTGTTCGGCCAGGGCATCATGACCTACGGCGCCGGGGCCGTGCACGGTTTCGTCAAGACCCGCCCCGACATGGAGACGCCCGACATCCAGTTCCACCTGGCCCATGCCAGCTATGCCGACGCCGCCACCCGCAAGCTCGAGAAACTGCCCGGCATGACCTTGGCGGTCTGCCAGATGCGGCCGGAAAGCCAGGGTACCATTCACATCAAGACCGCCGACCCGTCGGTGCCGCCGGTGATCCGCGGCAACTTCCTGTCCAACGCGATCGATGTCGACGCGATTGTCGAAGGCATGAAAATCGGACGGCGGATCGTCGAGGCCGGACCGCTCGGACCCTATCGCGGTCCGGAGTTGACGCCTGGACCGGACTGCCTGAGCGATGCCGATTTCGAGACCTTCGCGCGCCAGACCGGCCAGACGCTGTATCACATCGTCGGCACGGCCAAGATGGGGCCGGGGACCGACACGATGGCCGTCGTCGACGATCGGCTGCGTGTGCACGGCCTCGATCGCCTGCGCGTCGTGGACGCCTCGATCATGCCGACCCTGGTTTCCGGCAACACCAATGCCGCGACCATCATGATCGCGGAGAAAGGGGCCGACATGATCCTGGAGGATGCGCGGGGTAAGGCCGCCGCGTGACGAGCCGTTCGGGCCTCACGGCATGGATCCCAAATCAAGTTTGGGATCGCGATCTAAACAAATTCGCAGCCCCAAACTTGATTTGGGGCCCATGCCAGAGCCCCGCGACGTCGACGGACGTCTACCCCGCCTGAACGATCTTCTGATCGATGGCGCCGAAGATCGAACTGCCATCGCCATCCAGCATCTCGATCCGGATCCGGTCGCCGAACCGCATGAACGGTGTCGAGGGCTGGCCATCACGAATTGTCTCGATCATGCGGATCTCGGCAATGCAGGCGTAGCCGAGGCCGCCGTCGGCGACCGGACGGCCCGGTCCGCCATCCGCATCCTTGTTCGACACCGTGCCGGAGCCGACCACGGTGCCCGCACTCAGCGGACGGGTCTTGGCGGCGTGGGCGATCAGGGTCGGGAAGTCGAAGGTCATATCGACGCCGGCCTGGGGACGGCCAAACAGGTCCCCGTTCAAAGTCGACAGCAGCGGCAGGTTGAGTTTGCCGCCGTCCCAGGCCTTCCCAAGCGCGTCGGGCGTAACCGCGACAGGAGAAAACGCGCTTGGCGGCTTACCGTGGAAGAACCCGAACCCTTTGGCGAGTTCGCCTGGGATCAGCCCACGCAAACTGACGTCGTTGACCAGCATCACCAGCTTGATGTGGTCGGCGGCCGCGTCGGGCGACACGCCCATCGGCACGTCATCGGTCACGACGGCGACTTCACCCTCGAAGTCGATGCCGTAGGCCTCGTCGGCGACGATGACATCATCGGTCGGCCCGATGAAGGCGTCGGAGCCGCCCTGGTACATCAGTGGGTCTTCCCAAAGCTCGGCGGCAGTTCCGCGCCCCGGGCCCGGCGCACGAGTTCGAAGTGGTTGACGTAAGCCGACCCGTCCGCCCACTGATAGGCCCGCGGCAGGGGTGCCGCGCAGGCCGACGGGTCGAACGGATCGCTGTCGATCGTGCCGGCCTCCAGCCGGTCGGCGATGTCCTGCAGCGCGGGGCCAACGGTCGCCCAGTCGTCCAAGGCGGCCTGCAGAGTGGACGCCACCGTCGACGCGTCGGCCTCACGGGACAGGTCCTTCGATACCACCACCAGCCAGCCGTCACGTCCGGCCGCTTTCAAGCTTGCGAGTTTCATGGTTCCGCCTGCCCCTATTGGCGGAACCGGCTCTTGGCGCGGCTACTCCGCGGCCACACCCTTGCCCGGCAGAGACTCTTCATTGACCCCGCTCGACAACATGTCGGTCAACGCGCTGTCTTCAACTTCAATCTGAAGAACATCATTGAACCGATTGAAAAATCCACATAAAGCGGTTCTCAAAGTCAACTCGACGATCTGCTCTTCCGTGAAGTGCTGGCGCAAATCGTCGAAGGTCTTGTCACGGACCCGGTGGAAATCGTTGGTCACCTTGACCGCGTAGTCGCGGACCAGATGATCGACCTCGTCGAAGCCGGGCACGGTCTCGTCGAGAATGTGCTCGACGGAGACGGCGTCGAAACCCTGCTCGACCAGGCGCGGCGAGTGGTGGATCACGCAATACTCGCAAGCGTTCAGCTTGGAGACGACGACCAGCGCGATCTCGAGATACCGCTTCGGCAGCAGGGCCTCGTCGGCAAGCTCGAGCAGCAGGCCCATGATGTGCTTCAGCGCCGGCGGACGGTGGGCGAACACTTTCACCTGGTTCATGAACGGCCCGTAGTCCCGGGCGAACCGCTCGTAGACCGGCCGAACGTCGGCCGGCACCTCGTCGATCTCAACGTCGCGTACGCGTGCCATGGTTTCTCTCCTCGGATCGGGGCCGGACGGCAGCCGGCGTCCCCTAGCGGTAGAACTCCGTCGGAAGATAGAGTGCCAAGTTGGGCATCACCAGCAGCGCTGCGATCAGCAGAAACATCGCGATCAGGAACGGAATGGCGCCGACGCTGACGTCGTTGAAGCGCCCGCCCCGCGACCGGATCCCGTGCACCACGTAGAGGTTGATTCCGATCGGCGGGGTGATCAGCGCCGCTTCCATCAGCACCGTGATCATGATCCCAAACCAGACCGGATCGAAGCCCATGTGCATGGCGATCGGGAACACCAACGGGATGGTGGTGAGCATCATCGACAATGTTTCCATGAACATGCCGAGCAGAATGTAGAACACGATGATGACCAGCATGGTCTGCATCGCGGTCCATCCCAGCGCCTCGATCGCCTCGAGCAACGCCTGGGTCACCCCGAGGGAGCCGAGGATAAGGTTGAGGAAGACCGCCGCCAGGATGATCAGCATGACCATGGCGGTCGACCGCATGGTGCCTTCAAAGGCGGCCTTCAGCATCTCGACCGACAGCGCCCGGTTCCAGGCCGCAATGGCCAGCGCCACCACGACACCGATCGACGCCGCCTCGGTCGGCGTGGCGATCCCAGCATAGATCGACCCGACGACCGCCACAAACAGCAGCAGCGGCGGCAGCAGGTCGGGCAGTACCGCAATCCGCTGGCTCCAGTTGGTCTCCACCTTTTCGCCGCCCCAGTCCTTGCGGAACAGGCAGGCGACCATGATTACGCCCATGAAGAACAGCGCCAGCAGCAGGCCGGGAATGATTCCCGCCAGATAGAGTTCGGGCACCGAGGTGTCGGTCAGCAGCGCGAAGATGATCAGGTTGATCGACGGCGGGATCAGGATCCCGAGCGTGCCGCCGGCCGCCAGCGAGCCGAGGAAGAGTTTCTCGTTGTAGCGGCGCTTCTCGATCTCGGGATAGGCCACCGTCCCGACCGTCGCCGCGGTCGCCACCGACGAGCCCGACGAAGCTGCGAAGATCGCGCAGGAGCCGATGTTAGCGTGCATCAGGCCGCCGGGCAGCCAGGACAGCCACTGGATGACGGCGTTGTACATGCGTTGGGCGATGCCGGCCCGGAGCATGATCTCGCCCAGCAGGATGAACATCGGAATGGCGACCAGGATGTACTCAATGCTCTGGTACCAGGTGAAGTCGCCGAGCATCAAAGCCCGCCGGCCCCGCAGGAACAGCTCGTCCAGGGCCAACCCCAGAATGCCGAGCACTGCCGCCACCGGAACGGCCGCGACCACGAGCACCAGCAGGGCGATCAGAATGAGAGCAGCCTTCACGGGATCATCGCCTCTTCGAAACGGCGGCCAGACGGCGCAACTCCGCGCGCGTCAGGCAACATGGGTCTCACGATCGATTTCTTCGGAAATACTGGGCACACCAGCGACCTGGTTCATGGTGGCGAAATCGCCACGGACCAGGCAGACCACCAGCCAGACCACCATGAAGGCCAGGCAGAAGACGAAGAAGCACAGGCCGGACACCCAGAACATCTGCGGGATCCACAAGGGCGTTGCCAGCGTGGTCTGGGCAGAGGCGCCGTACTCCCAGTTGTAGACGAACTGCTCGAGAGCGGTGCCGGTCAGCACATAGGCGTAGTAGAGCAGCAGACTGATCCCAAGGAGGTCCAGCACCGCCCGCATCTTCAGGCCCAGGACGTTGTAGAGCGAATCGATCCGAATGCTGGAGCGGTGCAGGAGCGCGAAGGAATAGGCCCATGCGGTGGCAGCGGCGAAGACATAGCCGCTGATCTCATCGGACCCGCTCATGGTGACATTGAAGATCTTCCGCGAGATCACGTCGGCGGTGACGATGAAGGCCGACACGAGGAGCCCGGCGCCGCCGAGCCAGACAGCGATGCGGGAAATGTCCATCAGGCGGGCATGAACGGTCTCGAACATCGCCGGGCCTCCCGAGGAATAAGGTGAGAGAACGCGTCGACCGCCGGGGACTGAAAGCCCCGGCGGTCAAATGCGTCGTCGCGGTCGATTCGCCTTACTGTTTGGCGGTCAGGCCGACGACCTTGCCGATGGTGTCGTTCCACTCCTGGGCGCAGGCGTCGCCGCAGCGCTCGGCCCAGCGCTTGAGGACGACGTTCTCGGCAATGTCCGCGAGCATGGCCTGATCCTCAGCCGACGGCGTGATCGGGACCATGCCGCCCGGCTCGCCCGCGTCACACGGACCGGACGCGTTGCAGTCCATGCCCTTCTGGTCGAGGCTGCTTTCGAACGCCCAAATCTCGTCTTCGAGCTTCTTAGACTCGGACATGATAAGGTCCTGGGTCTCCTTGGAGAAACCGTTCCAGACATCAAGATTGATCGCGGTGAAGGTCGCGGCGTAGCCGACCCGGACCCGGATGTTGTGGGTCACAACCTGCCACCACTTCGCATTGTAGGCGGGCATGGTCCCGGTGATGCCGCAATCGGCCACGCCCTTCTGCAGGGCCGGCACCACTTCAGCGAAGGCGATGGTCACGGCGCTGGCGTTCAGACCTTCGATGAAGTCACCGAGAGTCCGGCTGTAGGTCCGGATCTTCTTACCGGCGAGGGACTTCAGGGGAACACTGTCAATCGACTTGTCACCCAGGTTGCACCAGAGCTGCTGGCTCGGGAACGTATAGATGTTGACGATCTTGGCGTTGTACTTCTCGGCCACCTCGCGTTCGAGGATCGGCCGGTAGGCGTCGACCGCCTTGCGGTAGGTCGCGAAGTCCTGGATCACGCCGGCAAGGTCGATTCCTTCCAGCGCCGGGCTGGCCTGGGCGCTGTAGGAGGTCAGGGCGTGCACGGCGTCGAACGCGCCCTTCTGAACGCCCGCCATGACCTCATAGCCCTTGAGGCCGAGTTCGGTGTACGGCGCGACATTGGCCTTGAGCTTGCCGCCGGACGCCGCCGGCAGGGTCTCGGTCCAGAACTTCTTCTCGAACTGCTTATAGTTCTCGAGGAATCCCCAGGTGCCGACGACCTCGAAGGTGTAGTCGTCGATCTCGGCCGCGGCCGGTGCGCTGAGCCCCGCCGCCATCGCCGCCGCAACCGCGGTGGTCATCAGTGTCCGCTTGAAAGTCATGGTCTGTCGGTCTCCCCTTTTTGAAGGCCTGGCCGAAAGACTGGACCAAGCCCGACCCGCAACTGCGCGCCTGAGTGTTCCCTGTTCGTCTGGTCTTGTTTTGCCGGTTCCGGCTGATTGTTGACCTGAGTTCAAGCCTATAGCCCTCCAGAGGGGCGTCAATAGACCTGTTGAACACGTTTCTGCGCGGTTTCTTCTATCGGTCAGTACGCCAATAGCCGTTTGCGGCGGCGGCGCAGCAGAGTCGACGGATCACTCTGGAACGCACCCGGATCGGAACCCTCAGACGGCGGCGGTCAGGACGGTGCCGCGTCGTGGGACGGGATGTCGGTGACCAGCATGTGGCCCGGCGTGTGGGTGATCACCAGCGGCAGCTTGGCCTCCAGCACGGTGCGCTGGGGGGTGACGCCACAGGCCCAGAAAACCGGAACCTCGCCCGGCTCGACCCGGGTCGGATCGCCGAAATCGGGGCGCGCAAGATCGTCGATCCCGATCGCCGCCGGGTCACCGATATGGACCGGCGCTCCATGGGCATGCGGGTAGCGCGCCGTGATGGCCGCCGCCCGGATCGCGTTCGCCATGGTCATCGGCCGCATCGACACCACCATTTCACCGCGGAACGGGCCCGCCGGTGTCGTCTGGATGTTGGTCCGGTACATCGAGACGGTCGTGTCCTCATCCCAGTGCCGCAACCGGATGCCTTCGTTGATCAGGGCCTGTTCGAAGGTGAAGGAACAGCCGATGACGAAGGCTACCGAGTCGTCAGCCCAGAGATCGCGAACATCCGGCACAGCGCCGGTCAGCACACCGTCGCGAAAGATGTTGTAGGACGGGATGTCGGTGCGGATGTCGATCTCGGTGCCCAAGGTCGACAGTTCCGGATTTCCGGTGTCGGAGACCCCGACCAGCGGACAGGGCTTCGGATTGCGCTGACAGAACCGGAAGAAGTCGAGGGCGGCGTCGGCCGGCAGGATCACCAGATTGCCCTGCAGGAATCCCGGCGCCAGCCCGGCGGTGTGGCCGGTATGGCTGCCGTTGCGGATGAGATGCCGGGCCTGGCGCGGATCGGCGGGACGGTCGATCGCAAGATCTTTGACCTGCAGGTTCATCGCGGGCCTCCTGGCGTTGATGGGCTCACCTACCGTCGCGGAACCAGCGGGCGGTGTCAAAGGCGACCTGATCGCCGAAACTGTGGACCGCCGCCGTCAGCCCCGAGACCGACCCCGGATCGTAGACCTGGGTTGGCCCGTCGAGCACGGTGCCCGAATGACGCGCGACCCAGTCGTCGGCGGTCAGCAGCGTGCTCTGCCGTTGGGTGACTTCGAAGATGTAGTAATGGTGCGGGATCACCACCCGCGGACTCAGGCGATCGATGATCCGGTCGATCACGGTATCGCCGAGCACATGGTTGGATGCGTCCACCGGCATCAGCGCGATGTCGATCCGCCCCAGCCGGGCCCAAACCTCCTCGGGCGGATCGGCACGGTTGTCGCCCCAGTGCAGGATCCTGAGTCCACCGGTCTCCACCACGATCAGGTTGTTGTCCCAGGACCGGGGTTGTTCGGCGGCGTGATATCGACCCCGCTGAACTCGAGGATCGCCCGCTTGAAATCGTACATCGCCGCGGAGCTGTCGGTGTTGTGCTTCTCGGCAATGCCGGTGATCGAGACGTCGGCGAAGCTGTAGGTTCCGACCAACCGGTCGAGAAGCAGGTGGGCATCCAGCCGATGCAGGGCGTCATGGTCGAAATGAGCGTGGGTCGACACCCCGATATCGACCGGCGTCACCGGAAAGTCGTGGAAGTACCAGTCCCATGTGCGGGTCGGCAGGTTGCGCCAGGGGTCGATCATCACGGTCAGCCCCTGGGGCGTGGTGATGCGAAACGCGGAGCTGCCGAAATAGGCGATCTCGACCGGCCCCGGTTCGGCGGCCGACGGTGATCCGGCCCAGCCGGCGGCCTGCCGTTCCAGGAGCGCGTTGTTGTTGGAGGTCTGCCGCCACGCCTGCAGACCGGTTTCGATATCGCCCATTCTGCCCTCCCCGTCCCGAGCTACCCCGAGAGCCTAGCGATCCGGGCGCCCTTCGACACGCCCCAGAAACGAGTTCAGGCGCTGCTCAGGGCGAGGTCAATCAACGTCCCAGCGCGATGATGATCACCGACGGCACCACCGTCAGGGTGGCGAGGACGATCCGCGGGGTCAGGCGTTCGCGCCGGAACACCGCGATGCTGAGCAGCATGGTGAAGATCGGCGACGCCGCGACCACCGGCACCACGACCACCACGTCGCCGCGCAGCAGCGCCGTGTTCAGGCAGACGATCGCGACCGAGAAGCACATGCCGCCGGCCGCGAACCACCGGATCCCGGGCGCGCGCCAGTCGACCGAAACCCTGGTGCGGCGCACGCCATGGAGCGACCAGGTGACGATGGCCGAGACGGTGAACCCGACCAGAGCCGCGAAGTACGGGTCGGGGATCCCCGCCTCCATACCGACCTTGGAGAGGACGTGACCGAGCGAGCGCAGGAACGCGGCACCGATCGGCAGCGCCAGGGCCCAGAGCGGCCAATCGGATTTGACGTCGCCACGCTTGGTCAGCATCAGCACCGCCGCCACGATCCCGCCGGTGCCGATCGCCAACGGCCAGGACAGCACCTCGCCAAGGAACAGAATGCCCATCGCCGTCCCGAACAGCGGCGATGTCGAACTCAGGGTGCTGGACAGGGTCGGCCCGAGATAGCGCATGCCGGCCACCGCCAGGTTGGCCGACAAGGCGGGCCGGAACAGCCCGATCAGCACGAAAATCAGCACGGCCGGCTCCAGCCAGTAGCGCCAGTCCATGAACAGCGGTGCCATGAGCCAGAGACACGCCGTGGCCGCGGTGATCGAGACCGCCGCACCGGTGCGGTTGTCGAGGGTCCCCAGACCGGCGTTCTGGGTCTGGGCGCCGACGGCGAACAGCATGGCCGCCGCCAGGGCGAAGCCGAGCGGCAGCCAGTCGATCGTCAGCCCTGACAGAAACTCCATGCCGCCTCAGACGACCGGGCAGAGGCCGCCATCGACATTGATCGCCGTGCCGGTGACATAGCCGCCCTCGTCGGAGGCCAGCAGCGTGGCCACCGCGGCGAACTCCTCAGCGGTGCCGACGCGGCCGAGCGGAATGCTCTCGCCCATCTCGGCGTAGTAGTCGTCCAGAGTCCTTTCACCGGTCTCGGCGGCGTGCCGACGCACCCACTGGTCGCTTTCGATCCGGCCGACCAGCAGCGCGTTCACCAGGACATTGTGGGGCGCGTATTCCGACGCCAGGGCCTTGGTCAGCGCCATGCCGGCGGCCCGGGTCACCGCAGTCGGCGCGCCCTGGGCCGGCGGCGCCTTGGCACCGGTGTTCAGAATGTTGATGACCCGTCCCCAGCGCCGCTCGCGCATCTCCGGCATCAGGCGCCGGCACAGGCGGATCGCGGCGAACAGTTTGAGGTCCAGGTCAGCCTGCCAGACCGCATCGTCATGGCTTTCGAACGGACCGCGTTTGGAAGACCCCGCATTGTTGACCAGGATATCAACCGACCCGAGTTGGACCTGGGCGCTGTCGCAGGCGGCCTCGCATCCAAGCGCGGTCGAAACATCGGCGGCGACCGGCACGACCGTGCCACCAGTGTCCGCCGCGATCTCGGCGGCAGTCGCCTCGAGCACATCGCGACGGCGTGCGGCGATCGCGACCTTCGCACCGGCGGCCGCGAAGCGGGTCGCGATGGCCCGGCCAATGCCAAGGCTGCCGCCGGTAATCAGGGCCGTACGGCCAGACAGAGAGATGTTCATGGATGGGTCCCCTCCGAGGTTCAGGTCGCGCGCAGCATCGCATACGCCGACGCTCGGAGAGGAGGATACAATGGCCCCCGACGGGGCCAGGCGCGTGTCAGGCGTCTCGCTGTCCGCGCATGTAATGGCGCTCCGGATGATAGGATATACGGTCCCACCAGATCTTGAAGTCGTCGCGCAGTCGGTTGATCAGATGTGCCATGGTGACGGGCCGGATGAAGGGGGTCATGTCTATAACTTCCGTAGGGATATAGCTGACCCAAGTTAATAAGCAATAAACGCGCCAAACTTTTCACCACTCCGTAATATCCACAGGTCCTGCTTCGCACCGTCAGCCCGTGCTGCCCTGCACCGCCTGCCAGATTCGCTGGGGAGTTGCGGGCATGTCGATATGGCTGACGCCGCGCGCCGACAACGCATCGACCAACGCGTTCATCACCGCCGGCAGGGACCCGGCACAGCCGGCTTCGCCGCAGCCTTTGGCCCCCAGCGGATTGGTGGTTGCCGGAACGGAATGGAAGTCGATCTGGAACGGCGGAGCGTGATCGGCGCGCGGGACCGCATAGTCCATGTAGGATCCGGCCAGAACCTGGCCGTCGGCGTCGTAGACGCAGTGCTCCATCAGGGCCTGGCCGATGCCCTGAACCACGCCGCCATGGGCCTGGCCGGCCACCAGCATCGGGTTCACCACCGTGCCGAAATCATTGACCATCGTGTAGGCGACGACCGCCGCGACCCCGGTTTCGGGATCGACCTCGACCTCGGCGACGTGACAGCCATTGGGGAACGCCGAGGGTGACGCCTCATGCACGTGGCTGACATCGAGGCTGTCGGGCACGCCCTCCGGCAGGGCCAGCCCGGAGCGCAGTCGCTCTGCCATCGCCAGGATATCGATGGACCGGTCGGTTCCGGCGATCGAGAACCGGCCGTCGGTGAACTCGATGTCAGCAACCGCCGCTTCCAGCAGATGACCGGCTACCTGCTTGCCCTTCTCGATCACCAGGTCGCCAGCCTCGAGGATCGCTGCCCCGCTCGCCATGATCGATTTCGACCCGCCGGTCCCGCCGCCGGCGATCAGCTGGTCGCTGTCGCCCTGGACCAGGCGGATGGCGTCGAACGGAACCCCAAGCTTGTCATGCAGAACCTGGGCGAAGGCCGACCAGTGCCCTTGGCCGTAGTCCAGCGTGCCCGTCAGGATCGTGACAGCCCCATCATCCTCGAAGCGGATACCACCCATCTCGTTCTGGGGCGGGGCGGTGACTTCGAGATAGTCGCCGATCCCGATCCCGCGCAGCTTGCCCCTGGCGGCACTCTCCTGTCGGCGGGCCGCGAAGCCATCCCAGTCGGCGGCGGTGACGGCCTTGTTGAGAATGGTCGTGAAGTCTCCGCTGTCGTAGGTCATCCCGCCACAGGACTCGAAGGGCAGCTCTTCCGGGCGGATGTGGTTGCGCCGGCGGAGGTCGATCTGATCGATCCCCATCTCGCGCGCGGCCGTATCGATCAGCCGCTCCATATAGTAGTTGCCCTCGGGCCGGCCGGCACCGCGATAGGCGCTGACCGGCGACGTGTTCGTGAAGACGCATTTCACGGATACCGAGATCAGGGGCGTGCGGTACACGCTCGGCATGTTCTTGGCGATGTTCAGAGTCGGCATCATCGGGCTGACCTGGCCGATATACGCCCCCATGTTGCCGTAGCCGGTCACCCGGATCGCCAGGAAACCGCCCTCGGCGTCGAGGGCGAGTTCCGCGGTCACCGCATGGTCGCGCCCGGCCTGATCGGCCAGGAAGCTCTCGGAACGGTCGGAGGTCCATTTCACCGGACGGCCCAACGTGCGTGCCGCCAGCAGCAGCGGGCCGTATTCCGGATAGGTGAAGGCCTTCATCCCGAACGACCCGCCGACATTGCCGGTCAGCACCCGCACCTTCTCCGCCGGGACCTTGAGGATGTCGCGGGCCAGCAACCCGCGCAGGCCGAATACCCCCTGGGAGCCGACGTTGAGCGTCCAGCGGTCGTCGTCGGGATCATAGGAGGCGATCGCTGAGCGCGGCTCCATGGCCGAGACCACCACCCGGTTGTTGGCGATGTCCAGGCGCGTCACATGGGCCGCCGACGCGAAGGCCGTATCCACCGCCGCCGCATCGCCGTACTGGTAATCCAGCACCACGTTGTCCGGAACGCTGTCGTAAAGCGCCGGCGCTCCCGGCGACGACGCCGCGGCCGCGTCGGTGACAGCGTCGAGCGGGTCCACGTCAGGCTGCACCGCCTCGGCGGCATCGCGGGCCTGGATTGAGGTTTCGGCGACGACCAGGGCAATCGGGTCGCCAACGAACCGCACCCTGTCCTCCGCTAAAGACGGGCGTGTCGGGTTGGGCATCTCGGACCCGTCGCGGTTCTTGAGCGGGACGCCGCAGGTGATGTTACCGAAGCCGGCAGCCGACAGGTCAGCCGCCGTGATGATCGCCAGAACGCCCGGCATGGCCCGCGCTTCCGACAGATCGAGACCGGTCAGCGTGCCGTGGGCATAGGCGCTGCGCACGAACACGCCATAGGCCTGACCTTCGGCGTTGCGGTCGTCGGTGTAGGAACCCGCCCCTGTCAGCAGCGTCGGGTCCTCGTTGCGCGGCACCGGCTGGCCGACCCCGAACTTCATGGTCGCGAGCGCTGCGTCCTGGTGCACGTCGTTCATCGCCTGTCTCCCGAAGCATCACGTCTGCAGCCCATCGCCGTTGTAGCGCGACCCGGCGGATTCCCGATACCCGATGTATACAAAAACACCCCTGCCACGCCGTGATGGATCCAAGCCATAAACCGGAGGACGCGAGCGCGCGTACAAGGGCCATGAAGCACATTCTGGCCGTTCCCCTCCTGGCCTTGGCCGCCTGCTCGCCCCTGAACACCGTTGACCGGTTGACGCCGACGACCGGCTATACGGTCGAGACGGACATCGCTTACGGCTCCGCCGCGCGTCAGCGCCTGGACCTGTATCTGCCCGAGACCCCGCGCCCGGGCGCGCCGGTTGTCGTGTTCTTCTACGGCGGTGGATGGACGTCCGGCGCGAAGGAACGCTATCGGTTCGTAGCCCAACCCCTGGCGGAGGCCGGCTACCCGGTCGCGATCCCCGACTACCGGCTCTACCCCGAGGTCGCCTTTCCGGTGTTCCTGGAGGACGCCGCCGCCGCGGTCGCCGAGGTGAGACGGCGGACGGGCGGACCGCTGGTCCTCATGGGACATTCAGCGGGTGCCCACCAGGCCGTCATGCTCGCCCTGGACCGCACCCTGCTGGCGGCCGAGGGCTTGGACGTCGACGCCGCCGTCGCCGGCGCCATCGGTCTGGCGGGTCCCTATGATTTCCTGCCGCTATCAGATCGATACGCACGCATCCTGGCGCCCGATGGGGACCCCGAGCCGTCCCAGCCGGTCCGCTACGTCCGTGGCGATGCCCCACCGCTGCTGCTGCTCCACGGCGACCTGGACATCACCGTCGGTGCTCACAACAGCCGCAGTCTCGCCGACGCCGTGACTGATGTCGGCGGCCGGGCCACCCTCGTTACCTACCCTGCCGTCGGCCATCTGACGCTGATCGGCGGGTTCGCCGAAGGCCTTGGATTTCTGGCCCCGGTCCGCCGCGACATCATGGACTGGCTGGACACTGCCGGCACGGCGCGCGGCTAACGTCTCGGTCCGGCGCTGGCACAGGTGAGGTGAACACCAGGGGCTTGAACAGACGGCGCGATCGCGGCATGTCTCGCTGCAACCCGCAACCGACGACACGGAGATCCGCCATGCAGTATCTGCACACCATGGTCCGCATCAGCAATGTGGACGACAGCCTGAACTTCTACTGCGGCCTTTTGGGCATGGAGGAAGTGCGCCGGTACGACAGCGAGAAGGGCCGTTTCACGAACATCTTCCTGGCGGCACCCGAGGACAAGGAAACCGCCCCGTCGGACCGCAAGGCCCCCCTGCTCGAACTGACCTACAACTGGGATCCGGAAGACTACAAGGTCGAGGGCCGCGCCTGGGGTCATCTGGCGTTCCGGGTCGACGACATCTACGCCACCTGCCAGAAGCTGATGGACAACGGCGTCACCATCAACCGCCCGCCGCGCGACGGCTATATGGCGTTTGTGAAGTCGCCCGACGGCATCTCGATCGAGCTGCTGCAGAACGGTGGCGCTCTGGATGCCGCCGAGCCCTGGGCGTCGATGGGCAACACCGGCAGCTGGTAGCCGCGAGACCGCCGCGCCGGGACGCCGCGGTTTCCGCTGCCCGGCGCGGCTGACCCCATGACGGGATCAGATCGCACGGTTTTCGCAGAAAAGGTGTAGCCTTACCGCCTGACGGTCCACGCAATGACGGGCCGAAATCAGGGGGTGAGAGATGGATCACGGTCGTATCAACGCCGATCTCGCGCGCCGCCTCATGGTTCTGCGGGACCGGATCGAGGCACATGAGATCCCGGCGTCGAAGCTGGACGAAAGCCTGAACATCGCGATCTGGAACGTCCGGGACTTCGGCAAGAAGCGGCGCTCCAAGGACGCGATCCACATGATCGCGGAGATCCTCTACCAGTTCGATCTGATCGCTTTCGTCGAGCTCGGCGAGAACCTGGCCGATCTGCGCAAGGTGCTCGACATCCTGGGGCCCTATTGGGACATCGTCTTCAACGACGCGACCCCGGGCTACGCCGGCAACAACGAGCGCATCGGCTTCCTGTTCGCCAAGCGCATGGTCGTGTTCAACGGGTTTGCCGCCGAGGTCGATCCGAAGACCGAACGCCCGACAGGCACAGGTGCCGACGGCCGGCGCTACGACTACGAACCGCAGTTCACCTTCTGGCGGTCCCCGTACATGGCGTCGTTCCGGGCCGGGACATTCGACTTCGTGATGGTCGCCACGCATATCCGCTGGGACTCGGGCTTCGAGGATCGCCGCATCGCCGAGCTCGACTACCTGGCGCGCTGGCTCGACAAACGGCGCAGGAAGAAGACGGTGGTCGACAAGGACATGATCGTGGTCGGGGACTTCAACACGCCCAGCATGGATGTCGACGACGCGTTCTTCGGGGCCCTGACCGGCCACGGACTCCGGGTCCCTGCCGCCCTGAAAGAGGCCGGCGACTCCAACTTGAGCGGCGGCAAGCGCTACGACCACATACTGCACTATCCGCGCGAGACCAAGACGTTCACCGATCACGGCGGCGTCCTGCGGTTCGCCACCAAGCGCAACTACAGGACGCTGTTCCCGGATATCGCGGATGCCGAGGCCTTCACCTATCAGCTTTCAGATCACTTCCCGGTCTGGGCCCAGATCGACACGGATCTGGACGACGAACGCCTGGAGCAGATCATCGCCAGAGACCGGGACTGACGACGGTCAAAGCATCAACAGCAGGCGCGGCCCGATCTCCTCGAAGCCGTTGCGCTCATAGAAAGCCAGCGACCGGGCCCAGGCGGGCTGCGTCGGAGCGCCGACCTCGAGCCGTTGCCAACCGCGGGCCCGGCCGCGCGATACGGCGGCGTCGAGAAGGGCTGCCGCGACCTTCCGGGATCGATACGGCGGCTCGACGTATAACTCGGTGATCGTGGCGAACGCACCGCCCGCGTAATACGCAACACTCTCGCTCAGCATCATGACGCCGATCGGCGGTCCGTCGGCGCTCGCAAGCAGCCCGAGCACCCGGCGGTCGGCCACGACCCGTCCGGCCGTGCCCACCATCGCGTCCCGGCCCGGCGCCGTGGTCGAGCCCAGTTCGGTCAACAGGGCGCTCAACAGCGTTGCCACGACACCGGCATCCGCCGGCGTGGCTTCGCGCACCGCGATCGGCTGGTCGACCATCCCCGCCTCCGTCAGCCCAGCACGCCGTCGTCCTTGAGGGCGGCGATCTCGGCCTCGGAGAACCCGGCTTCCGCCAGGACCGAGCCGCCATGCTCGCCGAGCGCGGGCGGCGGGCGATCGATGGCCGGCCCATCGGCCGCGCTCTCATAGGCGGCACCGATCAGCCGCACCGGCGCGTCGAAGCCGGTCGGCGCCGGGACGTCGACCAGGACCGAGCGGTGCGTCAGTTGCGGCTCGGCAACCGCCTCGGGGATGGTGTTCACCTTGGCGATCGGCACACCGCGCCCGCCGATCTTCGCCGCCCAGACGTCGGCCGTGTCCTTGGCGAAGGCCTCACGCAGCGCCAGATCGACCGCCTCGCGGTTCTCGATCCGGGCCTTGCTGTCAGCGAACCGCGGGTCGTCCAGCAGATGGGCGATGCCGAGTTCCTCGAACGCGGCCGTCACATGGTTCTGCATGGTGGCCGACATCAGCACCATGCCCTCGGCGCAGTCGAAACCGTTGGCGGTCGGCAGGTAGGTCGCCGAACTGTTGCCGATCAGCGCACCGGGATTGCCGTCGACCAGCCACTGTCCCATGGACGGGGCCTGAATGTTGAGGGCGGCGTCCAGCATGGCGACGTCCAGAAACTGGCCCTCGCCGGTGCGTTGGCGCCGGAACAAGGCGGCCGCCACCGCATAGGCCGCCGTCATCCCGGAAAACAGGTCGACCGGGAAATAGCCGGTGCGCAGCGGCCCGGTCATGGCATCGCCATTGGACGCCATTATGCCCGACGCCGCCTGCACCGCCCCATCATAGGCGCCCTGGGTGGCCCGCGGGCCGGTGCGGCCGAAACCGGTGATCTGGCAGTACACCACGTCCGGTTTGAGGGCTCGGACGTCTTCCCAGCCGAGACCGAGCCGTTCAGCCACGCCGCCCCGGAAGTTCTGTGCCACCACATCGGCGCCCTCGATCAGACGCCGGGCGACCTCCCGGCCGCGCGGTTCTTTCAGGTCCAGCGCGATGCTGCGCTTGCCATGGTTCAGCGCCAGAAACGCCGAGGCCATGTCGTGTTCGGTATGGGGGCTCGGGATCATCCGATTGCGCATCTGGTCGCCGACGCCCGGCGGTTCGATCTTGATGACGTCCGCCCCCTCCATCGCGAGTTGCGCGGTCAGATACGGACCCGACAGGACCTGGGTGAAATCGACAACGCGGATCCCCTCGAATGCCCGTGGCACCGTCTCGCCTCCTCTGTTCACTTCCGGGTCTTGTCGCCCGACCCCGTCGCGCTCACGCTAGCACGAAACGGGAGGACACCATGGCGGCCACCAAGAAGGCAAAGCGCAAGAAAGAACCGGTGATCACCGGTGAAGAGATCAAACAGGCAGCGGCGGAACTGAGCGATCTGTTGAAGCTGCGCACCTTGCCCTTCGGGATGAAACTGTTCGAGGACGCAGAGGACATGCGCAAGGTTCCCGGCCTGCGCACCCCGACCGACGGCATCCCGTTCACCACCTGCCAGCTGGTCACCCAGGTCCGGACCGCCGGTTTCACCCTGGGCATCGTCCGCGACAACCTCCGGCCGAACGCCAGTTGCGGGGCCAATATCGGCCTCGAGGAGGTGCCGGAGCGGCTGGCCTCCGGCGAGCAGATGACCGGCGTGTGGTTCGACAACCAGGAAGCGGCCCGCAGGCACCAGGCGGAAATGCCGCGTGTGGCGCCCGGACGCTATTCGGGCCTCTGCGCCTCGCCGCTGCGCACCGGCCGACTGGATCCACCCGATGTCTGCCTGTTCTACGCCTCGCCCGGTCAGATGATCCTGTTCATCAACGGCCTGCAGTTCAAAACCTATCGGCGCTCCGACTTCACGGTCACCGGCGAGAGCGCCTGCGCCGACAGCTGGGGCCGGGCGCTGTCGACCCGCCAGACCAGCCTGTCGATCCCATGCTATGCGGAACGTCGCTATGGCGGAGTCGCCGACGACGAACTCCTGATCGCCTGTCCCTCGGACGAGTTCCTGCGCGGCGTCGACGGGCTGAAGGGCCTGGCGAAGAACGGCCTGCGCTATCCCTATCCCCCGTTCGGCGCCTTCGCCGACCCGGCGATCGGCATGTCCAAGAGTTACGGATAGGCGGCCTATCGCCCTTCGACACGCCTCTGGGTCAGGCCCAGGGGCTGTTCAGGAAAAGGTCACTTTATCAACCTCGCCCTGAGCAGCCCCGGATCTCATCCTGGGCATGTCGAAGGGCGGGTCGCCTAAACGCTTCAACCTCTACCGCTACAAAAAACTGATTTTGCAGTTTGACCGAGAGCAAGTCGCGACATCGGGTGATGCGGTCAGCGAGAATTCATAACAGTAGTATATCAGGGAAATTCGGGGCGCCGCCAGGGCAGCTCGCGGCGTGTCGAAGGCCGTCTTAGCGATACGTCCTGAGCCGCAGCGTGCCCAGCAGCAGGAACGCGGCGACACCGGCGAGGATCAGCAGCGACGCGTCGAAGGCGCCGGTTGCGTCGTAGACCAGGCCCAGCAGGATCGGCCCACCGGCGCCGCCGACCTCCGCCGCCGAGAAGAACAGGCCGCTGGCGGTTCCCGCCCGCGCTTCGCCCACCCCTTTGGTCTCCACCAGGGTGAGGATCGCCACCGTCATCAGCGACGACCGGGCGATCCCCTGCAGCGCGAGACCGATCGTCAATGCCGGCTGGCCCGCAACCCACAACAGCAGGCAGGCGAGCAAGGCCGCGACCGCCAAACCGCCGAGCACCAGATAACGTCGCTCGGGTGTGGCCAGACGCGGAATGGTGAGCGACGCGGCGATCCCGATCAGTGTCGGCACCGTCGCCCAGTAGCCCGCCTGCACCGCCGTCATGCCGCCGACCCGCAGGATCTCGGGCAGCCAGTTCGAGAGGCCATGGTTGAGGGTGAAGATCGCCACGCTCATCACCAGCAGCAATCGGACGGCCGGCAGGCGCAGCAGCTCGCCGATGACCTCGCGCTGCGGGCGCGGTTTACCGACCGATGCCGGCGGGTCGTGGCGCCGGGCGGCCGGCAGGCTGGCGATCGTGAACCAGACCAGCGCGCCGATCGCCGACACTCCGGCCCACAGAATCAGGACCGCGCGCCAGTCGTCGGAGAAGGCCGGCATCAGCACCGAGTTGGTCAGCGACAGGGCGGCGATCGAGCCCAGCGCCGGACCGGTGATGTAGATCCCCATCGCCAGGCCGCGGTCGCTGCCGGTGAACCAGCGCGCGATCTCCTTCGGCGCCCCGGCGGAAACGATCGGCCCGCCGATCCCGAACAGACCGACCGCCAGATAGAGCACAATCACGTTGTCGGCGATGCCACGCAGCAGGCCGGAGAGCGCGATGATCAGAGCCCCCAGAAAGACCGCCCGTCGCGCGCCGACGCGGTCGAGGAAACCGCCGCACGGAACCGCGGCCGCGATATAGACCAGCTGCCAGATGCCGAGCACGCCGCCCATCGTCGTATGGCTGATCGCGAGGTCCTGGGTGATCGGAACGATCAGGGGGGCGAGCCCGGTGATGGTCAGGCCGAAGCAGAAGTAGACGGTCCACACGCCGAACAGGATCGCCCAGCGGATGGCAGGCGGTTCTTCGGTCTCGACGGTTTCCGCGGCGGATGGGTTCAACGCCGCACGCTCAAGGCTGGCCCGTCATTCGTCGACCGTCGGCAGAACATGGTCCTTGAAGCGCTCGCGCAGCGTTAACTTGGAGAGCTTGCCGGTCGCCGTATGCGGCAGGTCATCGACGAAGACCACGTCGTCCGGCAACCACCACTTGGCGACCTTGTCGCTGAGGAACGCCCTGACCTCGTCCCGGGTCGTGGTCTGCCCCTCATTCAGGCGGGCCACCAGCAGCGGGCGTTCGGACCATTTCGGATGGTCGGCCGCGATGACGGCGCACTCGGCGATCGCCGGATGCGCCAGCGCCGCGCTCTCGAGATCCAGCGAACTGATCCACTCGCCGCCCGACTTGATCACGTCCTTGGTGCGATCGACGATGTAGAGGAAGCCGTACTCGTCGATCCGGGCGACATCGCCGGTCCGCAGCCAGCCCTCTGAATCGAACGCCGCCTCGCTGGCCGCATCGTTCTCGAAATACCCGCTCATCACGCCGTGGCCGCGCACCAGAAGCTCGCCGAACGCTTCGCCGTCATGGGGCAGCGGGGTGCCGGCATCGTCGACGATCTTCAGATCGCAGCCGAACATCCGACGGCCCTGGCTGTTCTTGAATGGCAGGCGTTCCTCGGTCGACAGCGGGTCGAACTGCGTGCCCATGGTGGTCAGCGTGCCGACCGGGCTCATCTCGGTCATGCCCCAGCCGTGCACGACCCGGACTCCGAAATCGACCTCAAACTCCCGGATCATCGGTTCCGGAGCGGCCGAACCGCCGATCACCACCACCTCGAAACCCTCCGGTTTGCGCCCCTTAGCGCGCATTTCCGCCAGCAGGCCCATCCAGACCGTCGGCACGCCCCAGGCCGATGTGACCTTCTCCTCGTCCATCAGGGCGAACAGGTTCGGCCCGTCGAGACGGGGTCCGGGCAGCACGAGCCGGGTCCCGGTCAGCGGCACCGCATAGGGCAGCCCCCAGGCATTGACGTGAAACAGGGGAACGACCGGCAGGATCGTGTCCCGCGGCGTCAAACCGACCTCGGCGGCGACCGCCAGCAGACCGTAGGAGTGCAGCAGGGTCGAGCGGTGGGAGTACAGCACTCCCTTCGGCTCGCCGGTCGTGCCCGAGGTGTAGCAGATGCCGCTGGCGGTATGCTCGTCGAATTCCGGCCAGTCGATGGCCGGCGCCTCTCCCGCCAGCAGCTCCTCGTAGCAGAGTGCGTCGGCCAGCCCGTCCGCCGGCATCGCGTCGCGGTCGGCCAGGACCACGTAGCGCAGATCGGACGGCAGGCGATCACGAAGCCCGGCGACCAGTTGCACGAAGGTCGCGTCGAGAAACAGCAACCGGTCCTTGGCGTGATTGACGATGTAGATCAGCTGGTCGGCGAACAGCCGGGGATTGATGGTGTGGCAGACCGCCCCGATCCCCGAGATTCCGTAGTAAAGCTCGAGATGGCGGTAGCCGTTCCATGCCAGGGTCGCCACACGGTCGCCCGGCCCGATCCCGAGCGCCCGCAGCGCGTGGGCCAGCTGCGCCGCCCGCGCCGCGAGGTCGCGGTAGGTGTAGCGGTGACGGTCGCCTTCGACTCGCGCGGATACGATCTCCTGGTCACTGCGAATCTCAGCGGCGTACTTGACGATGTCGGAGATCATCAGCGGCCGGTTCATCATCTGGCCGATCTGCATGCCGTCCTCCCTAGCGACGGAATTGTTCGTTGTTCCCCGCTAAGTAGCCGCCGCCCGGCGCCCTGTCGAGGTTCTCAGGAGTGGGCCTTCGTCATCCGACCGCAGGCGCTCGACAGGAGATCGCCGACCCTCCTAAACTTCCGGCTCAATACAGCCCACCTGGCGTGGGCCCAATCTGAGGGGAAGGAGACGCCATGGCGGCCGGCTCGGGACGGCTGACTGGAAAGGTTGCGCTGGTGACGGGGGGCGCGTCGGGCATCGGTCGGGCGATCGCAGAAACCTTCCACGAGCAAGGTGCCGCGGTGGTGGTCGCTGATATCGATGAAACGCGCGGCGCCGCCGTCGCCGACGCCATCGGGGCCAGCTTCGTCTCCCTCGACGTCCGCGATCCTGTCGACTGGAGCCGGGCCACCGAAACGGTGCTGGCCCAGCACGGGCGCCTGGATGCCGTCATCAACAACGCCGGCATCGGCGGCTCCGGCGGGTCGATCGAGGATGCCGAGGTCGCCGACTGTGATCGGGTGATGGACGTCAACGCCAAGGGAGTGTTTCTCGGCTGCAAGTTCGCGATCGCGGCCATGAAGCAGAACCCGGCGCCGGCGGGCGGGTCGATCGTCAACCTGTCGAGCATCGCCGGTCTTGTCGGCGCGCCGGCCATTCCGGTGTACTCCGCGTCCAAGGGAGCGGTCCGTCTGCTGACCAAGTCGGTCGCGCTGCACTGCGCCAAGAAGGGCTACGGGATCCGCTGCAATTCCGTACACCCGTCCTACACCGACACCCCGATGGTCGACCGCATGGTCGACGCCCACCACAATCCCGACCGGCTGCGCGAGGCGCTCGAGACAGCGGCCCCGCTCGGCCGGATCGGCGAGCCGGGCGACGTCGCCGCCGCCGTGCTGTACCTGGCCAGCGACAACAGCGCGTTCGTCACCGGCACCGAGTTGACCGTCGACGGCGGGATCGTCGCGATGTAGCGCGCCCAAGGGCGTCCGCCAGCAGGAGGCAAAGGCATGTTCGATCTGACCGGAAAGGTCGCGCTGATCACCGGTTCGTCCCGCGGCATCGGCAAGGCGATTACCGAATGCATGGTCAGCCAGGGCGCCAAAGTCGTGATCTCGTCCCGCAAGGCCGACGCCTGCCAGGCCGTCGCCGACGCGATCACCGCCAAGGGTGGTGAGGCGGTGGCGATCCCCTGCAACATCGGCCGCAAGGAAGAACTGCAAGCGCTGGTCGATGGCAGTCGGGCGGCATTCGGCCGGATCGACACGCTGGTCTGCAATGCGGCCACCAATCCGGTCTTCGGCCCGATGCACGAGGTCTCCGACGAGGCCTACGACAAGATCATGGATACCAACGTGAAGAGCGCCTTCTGGCTGTGCAACATGGTGTTGCCCGAGATGGCGGAGCGCGGCGACGGCACCGCCATTCTGATTTCGTCGATCGCCTCGATGTACGGCAACCGCAAGCTCGGGATCTATGGGATTTCCAAGGCCGCCGAGCAGCAACTGGTCCGCAACCTGGCCGTCGAATGGAGCCCCCGCGGGATCCGGATCAACGCGATCGCGCCGGGGCTGATCCGCACCGACTTCGCCCGCGCGCTCTGGGCAGACGAGAAGCGGCGCACCCTGATGGAGAAGGTCACCCCGCTACAGCGGATCGGGGAGCCCGAGGATATCGGCTGGCTGGCCGCCTATCTTGCCTCCGACGGCGCGCGGTTCATCACCGGCCAGACCATTGTCGCCGACGGTGGACGCACCATCGGCGACCCGTCCTGAGGGAGGCGAGGATGGCGCATCTCGGCCCGGTCACCGACGCCCACCGTTTCGACGAAACCGCCCTCGCCCGCTATCTCGGCGACGCCGGGTTGGACGGTTTCGGTGGCGGTATCACGGTGCGCCAGTTCCAGGGCGGCCAGTCGAACCCGACCTTCCGGATCGAGACCGCCGACGGCAACGACGCCTATGTGCTGCGCAAGAAGCCACCGGGCGAGTTGCTGCCGTCGGCCCACATGATCGAGCGGGAATACCGGGTGATGGCGGCCCTGGCACAGACCGATGTCCCGGTCCCTGTGATGCGGCTGCTGTGCGAGGACACCGCCGTCATCGGCACCGCGTTCTACGTGATGGACTACCTCGACGGCCGGATCCCCGCCGAGCCCTCGCTCGATGAGGGGTACTCGCCGGAGGAACGGGCCGCGATCTGGGACAGCGCCAACGACGCGCTCGCCAAGCTTCACAACGTCGACCCCGAGGCGGTGGGGCTCGGAGATTTCGGGCGGCCCGCCAACTACTGCGCCCGCCAGATCGCGCGCTGGACCAAGCAGTTCGAGGCCTCGAAGACCGACCCGATGCCGGACATGGACCAGCTCATCGCGTGGCTGAACGACCAGCCGGACGTGACGGACGAGGTCGCCATCGTGCACGGCGACTACCGCCTGCCGAACCTGATGCTCCACCCGAGCGAGCCGAAGGTGATCGCCATTCTGGACTGGGAACTGGCGACCCTCGGCCACCCGCTGTCCGATCTCGCCTATACCTGCATGTCCTACCGGATGCCCTATGACGAGAAGGCGCTGAAAGGGATGGTCGGCCTGGACCTCGCAAGCCTCGGCATCCCGAGTCAGGACACGTATCTGGAGACCTACCGCCAGCGCACCGGGCGGGACCGGTTGCCCGACATGCGCTACTTCCACGCGCTGTCGTTCTTCAGGCTGGCGGCGATCTGTCAGGGTGTCTATTTCCGCGGCCTGCAGGGCAACGCCAGTTCCGAGGACGCGCTTGAGGTCGGCGCCAAGGCGCCGCGCCTCGCCGAGATCGGCTGGGCGATCGCCAACGGACAGGCGTAGGCATGGCCCAGATCAAGATCCACGCCCGGCGCGCTCATATCGATGCCGTTCGTCAGCGCCTGTCGGACGCCATTCACCAGGTGATGATGGATACGGTCGGCCTGCCCGAGGATAAGCGCTTCCATCGGTTCATCGCCCTCGACGACGCCGACTTCATTCACCCGGCGGACCGTGGCACCGGCTATACGGTGATTGAGATCCTGATGTTCGAGGGCCGCAGCCGGGCAGTGAAGAAGGCCTGTCTCGAAGGCCTCATGCAGGCGATTCCCGCCGCCACCGGCGTCCCGGTCGAGGCGGTCGAGGTCACCATCATCGAAACCCCGATGGCCGACTGGGGCATCCGCGGAAAAACCGGTGACGAGCTCGCCCTGAACTACAAGGTACAGACCTGATGCCCCCCCGGCGCGCCGTACCATCGGGCCTGACCGGCGGACCTAGCTGCCGGACCCGCCCTCATACCGGAATTCCCAGCCTGACGCCGTGCGCTGCGGGATGACGTAGCTGCCTCCGCCGGAGCGATAAAAGTTCGGCAAGTTGTTCCGCGCGCCGACCCGGAACTCGATGGACAGGCGATACCCGCCGCCGTTCGGAAGCCGCTGGGTGCCGTGGACGGCCATCTGATGGAACACCAGAATGGAGCCGGCGGATATGACAGGCGTCGTCAACAGCTTTTCCAACGGCGCGCCGTAGATTCGCTCAAGGTCTTCGAACGTTCCGGTTTGGGCGCCACCGCGCGCTGCTTCCTCGCGGGCCGCCACATACGACATGATGTCGTACTCGGGCCGCAGGAAGGAAAGGCTCGGCGCCGTCTCTCCCACATCGACCGTGGGTACCCAGAAATTCAGCGTCGTCGCCTCATTCCCCATGAAATCCGCATCAACATGCACCGATATATGACTGGCATACTCTCCAGGGGCATGAAATCGATACGCTGTATGGTCCACGAAGAAAACGATCTCGTCTTTCAGCAATTTGGCCGCAACGTCCAAACAGCCAGAACTGCAAAAAATCTCCATGAGTGAGTTACAGATACGTCTTCCTTCTTCTCCTTTCTCTTCAAGAAGAAGCTTGAAATTGTTTGAATTTCTGCGGCTCTCGACCTTTTCGTCCGGATAACCGGACAACATAATGCGCGACAGGTCATCGACCTGCTCTTTGCTGAAGACCCCGTTGAGCACTAATGGGAACACATCGTCACCGGGCAGACCGAAAAAGCTTGTCGAATGCCAAGTCTAGCGGTGCCACCCAGCCCCGTGAACCCGTCTGGACTCCCGGTGAGGTCATGGTGGGTTGCTTGGCCCGCCCGTAGACTAACCGTTGACCGCCCGCTTCGGCTGCTCGACGTGTGTGGGCGCGCGACCCAAGGCGTCGGCCAGGTGGCGAATGTGCTCCGGGCCGACCTCACAGCATCCGCCGACGATTGTCGCACCGGCGTCGAGCCAGTGCCGGCAGAACGTCGTATAGGCCTCGGGCGTGACGTCGGTGCGGCTGTGCAGGACATCGACACTGACCGTCGGCGACAACGCACCGATACCGGTGCAGCCGTTGGCGTAGGCGCCGAAGACAACGCTCTTGGCGGTCAGCTGCTCCAGCGCCTGGGTGGTCGCTTCGGGGGTCGAGCAGTTGACCAGAACCGCCTCGGCGCCTTTGGCGACAGCGGCGTCGACCGCCTCGCGCAGCGGCTCGCCGGAGCGCAGGAGCCGGCTATCGCCGTCATCGACGGTGAAGGCCGTCCAGACCGGCAATCCGGTCGCCGCGGCCGCGGCGGTGGCGATCTCGGCCTCATGAATGGCTGACATGGTTTCACAGATGAACAGGTCGACCCCACCCGCCTCGCTCTCGACGATCCGGGCGTATGAGGTCCGGCACTCCTCGACCGGCGGAATCAGGTCCGCACGATAGCTGGCAACCAGGGGCGGCAGGCATCCGGCGATCCGCACCGGGCGGTCCTGGTCGTCCCGCGCCGCCCGGGCCAGCGCCACGGCGCGGCCCTGCAGGTCCTCGAACGCGTCTGCCAGCCCGGCCTGGGCCAGGCGCTGAGGTGTCAGGGCGTAGCTGTTGAGCGTGATGGCATCCGCACCCGCCGCGATGAACGCGCCATGAACCGAACGGACAAGATCGGGTCCCTCGGCCAGAACCCGCCCGGACCAGAACGGGGTCGGGGCCACCGGGCTGCGCCGGACCAGTTCCTGACCCATGCCGCCATCCAGAATGATCGGATTGCCGCCGTGTTGGTTCATCGAGGTCGCCTTCTAAACGCTCACGTACAGTGCGAACATTGTCCGTATCGGATGAGCATTTAGTTAAAGTGTTCCGTCGTTTCTGTTTTGCAAGCGACAGCCTGTAGCCAGCCGATCGTCATTCTCAGACCGGCTGCCTTCTACGCGTTTTTCTTGAGCTCCGCCTTGGCGATCGCTTCGAGGTGAACCTCGTCCGGACCGTCGGCCAGCCGCAGAGAACGGCTGTGGCCGTAGGCATGGGCCAGCGGAAAGTCCTGAGACACGCCGCCGCCGCCATGAACCTGGATCGCCTTGTCGATCACATCGCAGGCCATGCGCGGCGCGATCACCTTGATCATGGCGATCTCCTGGCGGGCGGCCTTGTTGCCGACCGTGTCCATCTTGTGGGCCGCGTGCAGCACCATCAACCGGGCCTGATCGATCGCCAGCCGACACTCGGCGATGGTCTGGCGCAATGCCCCCTGGTCGGAAAGCGACTTACCAAACGCCGTGCGCGACCGGGCGCGGACCTTCATCGCTTCGAGGGCCCGCTCAGCCTGCCCGATCAGCCGCATGCAGTGGTGAATGCGCCCCGGGCCAAGCCGGCCCTGGGCGATCTCAAACCCCCGCCCCTCGCCCAGCAGCATATTGCTCGCCGGTACGCGGACGTCCTCGAAGATCACTTCCGCATGACCATGCGGCGCGTGGTCGTAGCCGAAGACGGTCAGTGCCCGCTTGACGGTGACCCCGGGTGTGTCGAGCGGGACCAGGATCATCGACTGTTGACGGTACTTCTCAGCGCCCGGGTCGGTCTTACCCATGAAGATCGAGATCTTGCAGCGGGTATCGAGCGCACCTGACGTCCACCACTTGCGGGCATTGATTACGTAGCTGTCGCCGTCGCGGGTGATCCGGCCCTCGATGTTGGTCGCATCCGACGAGGCGACGGCCGGCTCAGTCATCGCAAAGCAGGACCGGATCTCACCCTCCAGCAGAGGCGTGAGCCATTGGCGCTTCTGTTCTTCGGTGCCGAAGCGCACCAGCACTTCCATGTTTCCGGTATCGGGCGCCGAGCAGTTGAACACCTCGGCACCAATCGGCGAGCGCCCCATGACCTCGCAGAGCGGCGCGTAGTCCCTGTTGCTGAGGCCGGCGCCGTAGTCGCTTTCCGGCAGAAACAGGTTCCACAGCCCCTTGGCCTTCGCCTTGGCCTTGAGCTCTTCCATGATCGGCGGGGCCGACCAGCGGTCGTCGGCCGCCTCGACCTGGTCGTGATAGACGCTCTCGGCGGCATAAACATGCTCGTCCATGAACGTCTGCACTTGGCCACGGAGGTCCAGGGCCCGTTCGCTCATCTCGGGGATCATGACGGTCTCCTAACCCAATGCCTGGAAACGGCGGAGGTGATGGGCCGCGTTGCCGAACGACACGTCGATCAGACGCAGGCGCTTGAAATAGTGGCCGACCGCCATCTCCTCGGTCATGCCCATGCCGCCGTGAAGCTGAACCGCTTCCTCGCCGACCTGCTTGCCGGCACGGCCGACCTCGGCCTTGATCGCTGATGCGGCGCGCGACCGCGCCGGCCCGGTGGCGGTGTCCATCGCGCCCGCGCTCCGATAGCAGAGCGCGCGCGCGAATTCGGCCTCCGACAGCATCTCGACGGCGCGGTGCTGAAGCACCTGGAAGCTGGCCAGCGGCTTGCCGAACTGAGTCCGGGTCTTCAGATAATCGGTGGTCAGGTCGACTGTCGCCGCCATGGCCCCGACCGCTTCCGCCGACACCGCAACGCAGGCGCGGTCCAGAACCGCCTCGATCACCGCCCCACCGTCGCCGACCGGTCCGAGCAGCGCTTCTGGACCGAGGGTGACGCCGTCGAGGCTGATGTCGGCGCCCTGCAGCCCGTCGATCGTCGGATAGGCACGGCGTGTGAGGCCGGCTGCGTCGGACGGAACCAGGAACAGGGAAATGCCGTCGCGATCCGCGACCTCGCCACTGGTGCGCGCGGTGACGATCACGGTATCGGCGCAGTCGCCGTGCAGCACCACCGCCTTGGTGCCGTCGAGGCGCCAGCCCTCGCCATCCCGGGTCGCGGTCGCGGCTACCCGGTGCTGGTCGAACCGGCTGGTCGGCTCGCCGTGGGCGAGCGCCAGTAGCTTCTGGCCTTCGGCGATTGCCGGCAGCAGATCCGCCGCCCGTTCGGGATCGGCGCGGGCCACCGTCTCGGCACCGAGCACGATGGTCGAGATATAGGGTTCGACCAACAGGGCGCGTCCGAACCCTTCCATCATCAGTGCCAGATCCACGCTCGACCCGCCGAGCCCCCCATGGTCCTCGGCGATCGGCAGGGCCAGCCAGCCGAGTTCGGCGAACTGGGCCCAGATCTGGCGCGACCAACCGCCCTCGCCAGCCCGGATCCGGACGCGCTGGTCGAAGGCGTATTTGTCGGTGAGGAACCGGTTGACGCTCTCCGCCAGCTGCTGCTGGTCGTCACTCAGACTGAAGCTCATAAGCCGAGCACCATCTTGGCGATGATGTTCTTCTGGATCTCGTTCGAACCGCCGTAGATCGAGGCCTTGCGCCAGTTGAAATAGAGCGGGGCCAGCGCCGGCGCATAGTCCGGACCGACCGGCGCCTCGTTCCAACCCTCGTCGCGGAAGGCTTCCGGCTGGAAGGGTGCGGCATAGGGCCCGATCGCCTCCATCAGCAGATCGGTCAGGTTCTGTTGCACCTGGGTTCCCTTGATCTTCAGGAACGACGGTTCGGCCCCGACCGGCCGGCCTTCGCTTTCGGCATAGAGTGTGCGCAGCACCAGGCTCTCGAGCGACAGAAGGTCGAGTTCGATCTGGGCCAGCCGGCGCGCGTAGTCGCTGTCCTCAATCAATGGACGGCCGTCGGCGAGCTCGGACCGGGCGATCGACTTCAGCTTTCGCAGCTGCGCCTTCGAGCGACCGACGGCGGCGATGCTGGTGCGCTCATGGCCGAGCAGGTACTTGGCGTAGGTCCAGCCCTGATCCTCCTCGCCCACCCGGTTCTCGACCGGGACCCGGACGTCCTCGAGGAACACGCTGTTGATCTCGACACCGCCGTCAATGGTGGTGATTGGATGCACGCTGATACCCGGCGACGTCATGTCGATCAGCAGGAAGCTGATGCCCTGCTGCGGCTTGCCGCTGTCGCCGGTCCGGACGAGTGTGAACATCCAATCGGCATGTTGGGCGAGCGTGGTCCAGGTCTTCTGTCCGTTGACGATGTAGTGGTCACCGTCCCGGACCGCCTTGGTGCGCAGCGACGCCAGATCGGAGCCGGAGCCGGGCTCCGAATAGCCCTGGCACCACCAGTCGTCCGACGCTAGGATCCGCGGCAGAAACCGCTGTTTCTGGACATCGTTCCCGAACTTCATGATGACCGGCGCAACCATGGTCACGCCGAAGGGGATCACCATCGGAGCGCCGGCGAGCGCGCATTCCTCATCGAAAACGTGCTTCTGCATCGGGGTCCAACCGGTACCGCCGTGCTCGACGGGCCAGTTCGGCGCCATCCATCCGCGCTCATGCAGGATCTTCTGCCAGCGGACGTGATCTTCCTTCGCGAGACGAAAGCCGCTTGCGGTCTTCTCCGCAATGTCCGCCGGGAGCTTCTCTGCGAGGAAGGCCCGGACCTCCTGGCGGAACGCCTCATCCTGGGGCGACAGGGTGAACTCCATCAACGCCTCCTCAGGCCACTTCGAACAGACCGGCCACACCCTGCCCGCCGCCGACGCACATCGTGGTCACGACGTATTTCGCACCGCGCCGGCGCCCTTCGATCAGTGCGTGCCCGACCATCCGGGCCCCCGACATGCCGTAGGGGTGGCCGATCGAGATCGACCCGCCATCGACATTCAGCTTCTCGGCCGGAATGCCCAGCCGGTCGCGGCAATACAGCACCTGGCTCGCGAACGCCTCGTTCAGTTCCCACAGATCGATGTCGTCGACCTTCAGGCCGGCGCGCTCCAACAGCCGCGGCACCGCGAAGACCGGGCCGATCCCCATCTCATCCGGCTCGCAGCCGGCGACCGCGAGGCCACGATAGATCCCGAGCGGTTCGATCCCCCGCTGCTCGGCGAGTTTGCCGTCCATCACAACGCAGGCCGACGCCCCATCCGACAACTGGCTGGCGTTACCCGCGGTGATGAACTTATCCGCCCCACGGACGGGCTCCAGTCCGGACAACGCGTCGACGGTCGTGCCCCGACGGTTGCCTTCGTCCTTGGTCAGGGTGACGGCTTCCTCGCTGATCTCATCCGTCTCCTTGTCCTTGACCAGTTTGACCGAGGCCAATGGAACGATCTCGTCGTCAAAGCGTCCGGCGTCCTGGGCCTCCGCCGTGCGCTTCTGGCTTTCGGCGGCATAGGCGTCCTGGGCCTCACGGCTCACGCCGTAGCGGGACGCCACGATGTCAGCGGTCTCGATCATCGACATCCAGAGAGCCGGCTTGTGCTCCATCAGCCAGTCTTCTTTCAGGTGGATGGTGTTGAGGTTGGCCTGAGTCAGACTGATCGACTCGACGCCCCCGGCAACCGCGGCCGGCACACCATCTACGATGACCCGCTGGGCCGCCATGGAGATGGTTTGCAGGCCGGAACTGCAGAACCGATTCACCGTGGTGCCGCCGGTTGACACCGGCAGGCCGGCGCGAACGACCGCGAGCCGGGCGACATTCTGACCGGTCGCGCCCTCAGGCAGCCCACAACCGATGATCGCGTCCTCGATCTCGCCCGGCTCAAGCCCCGAGCGGGCAACCGCGTGCTCCACCGCGTAGCCGGCCAGCGCCGCGCCATGGGTGTTGTTGAAGGCGCCACGAAATGCCTTGCCGATCGGCGTGCGTGCCGTCGAGACGATGACCGCGTCCCGCATCCTGTCCTCCCGCTCCTGATTGTCGGTCGTCCTGACCGGCGACCGCGCATCTTGAACCATCGATAGCAGGTGTTGTCCGGGGGGCCAATGTCTGGCCGTAACCCCTGAAAAGCCGCCGCATTAACCGTTCGGTAACCGATACACTCAATGATCGTGTAACCTTAACACTTGATAACCATTTGAGTGTTATTTGGGTAAAATTTGGCTGATGGAGGGAAATGCATGTCTGCCCAGATGGATAGGCCGAAAGACACTGCCGGCGAAGCACCCGAGCACACGGCAGCGGATGATCGGAATGGGCGAGACGGGCGCACGAGTCGGGTCAAACTGGCCACAAAGATCTATGCCGGCGTCGGCATCATCTTCCTTCTTCTGTTGTTGATCGGCGGCGCTTCCCTTCGTGGGCTGACCTTCATCGACGGTCACTTCGCGTCGTTCCGCCAGACGGCAAGCGATACCAATCTCTCCGCCCGACTGCAGACCGAAACCCTGACTGCGCGGGTCGCGGTCGAGAGTTTGCCCGAACCAGCAGCCCGGACGCCATCGAGTGGGTCCACGACATGCTGTCGCGCGCCCAGGCCAATGCCGCCAAGGCGCGGGCCGGCGCTCTCGACCCCGAGACCCTGGCAGAGGTGCAGTCCATCGAAGCCGACCTGCAGGAGTACCTCGTCCAGTTCGACCAGATCACCATGCTGCAGGCCAAGCGCGATGCCCTCGTCTCTACCGTTCTCGACGTCAAAGGCCCGGAGGCGGCCCAGATCCTCAGCACAACCATGCAGACGGCCTATGAGGACTATGACGTGACGACCGCCTATACGGCGGGGCTGGCCCAGTCGCACCTGCTGACCGCGCGGGTGAACGCCCAGAAGTTCCTGGTCACCGGCGACGCCCAGTCCCGTGCCCTAGCGCTCGCCGAACTCGATCTGCTGGCGCCGATCGAAGAGGAACTCGCCAGCGCCGTCGACAGCGATGAGAAACGCGAGGCGGTCGCCCTCGCCTTCGCCGATGCGCGTGAATACCGAGCGGCTTTCGAAGAGGCCGCCGGCCTGATCGATCGCCGCAATGACCTGATCGAGAACGGCTTGAACGTGATCGGCCAGCGCATCGCCTCGGCCGCCGAGATGATCCGCGAGGCCGCCAGTTCGACTCAGGAGTCAGTGGGGCCCCGCGCGGCCGAAGAGATCGAACTGACGATCATGGCAGCGGTGGTGATGATGATCGCGGCACTGATCGTCGCCAGTGTCGTTGCCATTCTGTTGCCACGGGCGATCACCGTTCCGATCCGCGCCCTGACCGACACGATGGACCGCCTGGCCCACAACGAGCTCGATGTCGAAGTCAAAGGAACCCGTCGCGGCGACGAGATAGGAGCGATGGCCCGTGCCGTCGATGTGTTCAAGACCAATGCGCTCAAGGTTCTGGACCTGGAGGCCAAACAGACCGAAGCCAGGTCCCGGTCGGAGCAGGAGAAGCGGTCCGCGATGGCAGCCATGGCCGACAATTTCGAAACCTCGGTCGGTGGCATCGTCGGGTCGCTGAGCGACCTGGTCTCAGAAATGCGGACCGCCGCCGAGGAGATGGCGGATCTGTCCGGCCGCGCGGCCCAGGCGACCGCAACTGTCTCCGGGGTCTCGGACCAGTCGAGCGCCAATGTTCAGGCGGTCTCGGCAGCCTCCGAACAGCTGGTGGCTTCGATCTCGGAGATCAGCGGCCAGACCGCCCGTGCCGCCGAGATGGCCCGGTCCGCAGCGACCCAGACCGAACGGGGCGCGGACCGGATGACGATGCTGGCGGACGCCGCACAGCGGGTCGGCGACGTCGTCACCCTGATCCAGGATATCGCCGCTCAGACCAACCTGCTGGCGTTGAACGCCACCATCGAAGCCGCCCGGGCGGGTGAAGCCGGCAAGGGCTTCGCGGTGGTCGCCTCGGAGGTGAAGTCACTTGCGGAACAGACGTCCAAGGCGACGGAGGACATCCGACAGCAGATCGAAGCGATCCAGACCGCCAGCACCGAGGCCGTCGACGCCATTCAGGCCGTGGAGCAGTCGGTCGAAACCCTGGACGAGATGAACACCGGGGTGGCCACCGCGATCGAGGAGCAGAGCGCGACGACCGAGGAGATCGCGCGCAATACCCAGGAGGCCGCCGGGGGATCGGCCCAGGTCAGCACCGGCATCACCGAGGTTGCGGATGCGACCGAACGAACCGGTGCCGGCGCCCAGTCCGTGCTGGACAAGTGCGTCGCCCTGACCCAGACCGCTGGCTCGCTCGATACCGAAGTGCGCCAGTTCGTCGAGCGGGTCCGTCACGCCTGACCCGGCCCCCTCACCTCTCTTGCAGGTGCCGTTCAGGCACCTTGTCAGGCCAGCCCGAAGCGGCTCTCCTTGCGGGATCGACACCTCGCCAGGAGAGCCGTTGTGGCCCAGCCCCGTCTGTTTGAACCGCTGACGATCAAGAACACGACACTGGGCAACCGGATCGTGATTTCGCCGATGGATCAGTACTCCGCCGTCGACGGGGTGCCAAACGCCTATCATCTGGTCCACTACGGCAAGTTCGCCATGGGCGGTGCCGGCGTCGTCTTCGTGGAAGCGACCGGGGTTTCCGAAGAAGGCCGGATCACCAATGGCTGCCCCGGCCTGTACAACCAGGCCCAGGTGGACGGCTTCCGGCCCATCACCGAGTTCATCCGCCAACAGCGCTCCCTGCCCGCGGTGCAGATCGGCCACGGCGGGCGCAAGGCCTCGACGACCCGGCCGTGGGAGGGTGGTGGCCCCGTGGGGCCCACCGAGATCGCCCGCGGCGATCGCGCCTGGACACCCCTCGGCCCGTCAGACGCCGCTCTGGCCGAGGGCTGGCTGACCCCGAAGATGATGGAAGACGGTGACCTGGTCCGAACCCGCGACGCCTTCGCCGACGCCGCCAAGCGCGCGCTGGACGCGGGGTTCGAAATCCTCGAGGTCCACGCCGCCCATGGCTACCTGCTGCAGTCCTTTCTCTCGCCGCTGTCGAACCTGCGCAACGACGCCTATGGCGGCGATCGCCAGGGCCGCATGCGGTTCCCGCTCGAGGTGGTCGAAGCGGTGCGCGCCGCATGGCCGGACGACAAACCGCTGTTCGTTCGGATCTCGTCGGTGGACGGCATCGACGGCGGCTGGGAGATGGACGACAGCGTCGCCTTAGCGCGGGAGCTGAAGGACCGCGGCGTTGATGTCGTCGACTGCTCCTCAGGCGGCAACTCGCCGAAAGGGGCGACCAATGCCAACCTCAAGCGCGGCCCCGGCTATCAGGTGCCGTTCGCCGAGCGGATTCGGCGCGAGGTCGGCATCCAGACCATGGCGGTCGGGCTGATCCGCGATCCGGATCTGGCCGAGAGCATCCTGCAGGAGGGACGGGCCGATCTGGTCGCCATCGGCCGCCAGGCCCTGATAGATCCGTTCTGGCCGCTGCACGCCGCCCAGCACTTCGACATCGATCCGGACTTCGAGAAATGGCCTCACCAGTACGCCTGGTGGTTGGAGAAATGGGACAAAGGGCTGCGCGCCTATGCCGCCGAACAGAGTGCGGCGGACTGACACCGCCAGGGCTTGATGCGGATCAATGCCGGCCGGCCTTGGAACCCGAAAACTGATCCCGTGTCGAGGAGGTCACGATGACGGATCAGATTGAGGCCCGGGCCAACGGACAGCCCCCACGCATTTCCGTTTCCGCCCTGTCCATGGAAGACCTACGCGGCGCGCTGGCCGCCGGCGTCAGGGATTTCCGCCGCGCGCCCGCGTTCGGATTGTTCTTCGGCCTGATCTATGCTGCGGGCGGTATCATCATCTCGATGGCCCTGTTCCAGTTTGATCTGGGGTCCGTCGCCTATCCCTTGGCCGTCGGCTTCGCGCTGATCGGACCGTTCGTGGCGGTGGGACTGTATGAGGTCAGCCGCCGGCTCGAGACCGGCGCACCGCTGAGCTGGGGCGGCGTCCTGGGGGTGGTCTTCGCCCAGCGCAAACGTCAGATCGCGCAGATGGTGTTCGTGGTCGGCTTCGCACTGATCATGTGGATGTATCAGGTGCGCATTCTTCTGGCGGTGTTCCTGGGCTTCCGGTCTTTCGCCACCTTGGAGGAGTTCTGGCTGGTGCTGACGACGACGGAGTCCGGTCTGTGGTTCCTGGTCGTCGGTCACGCGATCGGCGCTGTCCTGTCGCTCATCGTGTTCTCACTGACCGCCATCTCCTTCCCTCTGTTGCTGGAACGCGAGGTTGATGTGGTGACCGCGATGATCACCAGCGTCAAAGCCGTGTTCGCCTCTCCGCTGGTCATGATCACCTGGGCGTTCCTGATCGCCGTCAGCATCTACGTATCGATCGCCGTGGCGTTTCTCGGCCTGCTGATCAGTCTCCCGATCCTCGGCCACACAACCTGGCACGTGTACCGCCGGATCGTGACTGTAGAGACCTGAGAGAGTCGTGGTCCCAAACTTGCCCCGGATTCAATCCGGGGTGGGGCCCATGCCTGAGGTGGCTCAACTCGCGCCAACTCTAGGCCACCACGTACACCGCGATCGCCTGGGCGACGCAGGCTGGTTTGTCCGCGCCCTCGATTTCGATGGAGACATTGAAATGGGCGCGAATCCGGTCCGGCCCCTGGGGCACCAGGTCCTCCAGAAGGACGCGGCCACGGATTCGCGCGCCGGCCGGCACCGGCGCAATGAAGCGGACCTTGTCGAGACCGTAGTTGATGCCGGTCGTCTTCGGCTGCAGCACGAACGCCTCGGCGAGGATCCGGGGCATCATCGACAGCGTCAGATAGCCGTGCGCAATCGTCGTGCCGTAAGGCGACTCTGCGGTCGAGCGGACGACATCGATGTGGATCCACTGCCGGTCGTCGGTCGCCTCGGCGAACAGGTCGATGCGGGCCTGGGAGATGTCGATCCAGCCGCTGGTGCCGATCGGTTGGCCGACACAGGCCTGGAAAGCCTCGACCGTCTCGAAGACCCGCGGTTCAGTCACGGGTGGGGTCCTCCGAAACCCGGATCAGCTGCTTGCCGAAATTCTCGCCCTTCAGCAGACCGATAAAGGTCGCCGGCGCGTTCTCCAGCCCGTCGACGATGTCCTCACGGTATTTCAGGCGACCGTCCCGGATGTAGCCACCGACCTCCTTGATGAAGGCGCCGAACCGGTCCCACCGGTCGGTCACGATGAAGCCCTGGACCTTCAGCCGGTCGGTCAGGATCTGGCGCATCATCTGGGCCCGCACCGGGCCGTCGGCCAGCGATGTGGCATTGTATTGAGAGATCATGCCGCAGACCGGGATCCGCCCGAACGGGTTCATCAGCTTCAGCGCCGCGTCGAGGGTGGCCCCGCCGACATTCTCGAAATAGACATCGACGCCCTTCGGACAGGCCGCCGCCAGATCCTCCGGCAGGGACTCAGAGCGATGGCTGACACAGGCGTCGAAACCGAGCTCCTCGCTCACGAAGGCGATCTTCTCGGGCGAGCCGGCGACACCCACCGCCCGCGCGCCCTTGATCATCGCCAGTTGGCCGACGACCGATCCGACCGCCCCCGAAGCGGCCGAGACGACGACGGTCTCCCCGGCCTGCGGCTCGCCGATATCCAGCAGCCCGACATAGGCGGTCAGGCCCGGCATCCCGAGCACACCGACGGCCGTCGAGATCGGTGCGGTGGCCGGGTCGAGCTTGCGGAGCGTGTTGCCGTCGACGACGGCCGCACTCTGCCATCCGGCCATCGCGAGCACGTAGTCGCCCTCCGCGAACTTCGGATGGCGGGACGCGGTGACCTGACCGACCGTGCCGCCGGTGATCACTTCGCCGATCTGGACCGGCGTGGCGTAGGACCGGGCGTCACTCATGCGTCCTCGCATATAGGGGTCGAGCGACAGGTAGATCACCCGCATCGCCACCTGGCCATCGTCGAGCTCCGGCAGATCGCGCTCGACGACCGTGAAGGTCTCGGCGGTGGGCTCGCCCACAGGGCGGGCGGCGAGACAGATCTGGGTGCTCTTCATCGTGATGTCCTTCAGTTCGGATGATCGTCTTGGATGAGGTCGTCTTGGATGAGGTCGGCGGCCTTCTCGCCGATCATGATGGCGGCGGCGTTGGTGTTGCCCGACACCATGGTCGGCATGATCGAGGCGTCGGCAACCCGGAGGCCCGTCAAGCCGTGAACCCGCAGGCGGGCATCGACCACGCAGTCCGGCCCGGGGCCCATCCGGCAGGTTCCTACCGGATGATAGGCGGTGTTGGCCGTGCGCCGCACCTCGTCGAGCAGATCCTCGTCGGATGTCACCGACGGTCCCGGGGCGACCTCCTTGCCCCGATAGGGATCCAGGGGTGCGGCATGCATCACCTGTCTGATCATCCGCATGCCGTCGATCACCGTGCGCCGGTCCAGCGGGTCGGACAGGAAGTTGAAGCGGATCTCGGGATGATCGCGCGGATCCGACGAGCGGATATGGATCGACCCGAGGCTCTCCGGGCGCAGTTGGTAGCAGGTCAGGGTCACCCCGGGCCAGGGCTGCAGGGTGCGTCGGCCTATGTCGCGGAACACATAGGGCAGGACATGGACCTGGATGTCCGGCGTCCCCAGTTCGGGTCGGGTCTTCAGGAAGCCGAGCACCGGCGCCGACGGCAGCGCCAGAAACCCCCGGCGGGTCAGCAGGTAGCGCAGGCCCTGCCAGGCGCGGCCAGCGATCCCGGCAACCCGCTCGTTATACGACAGACCGCGTTGTTTGAGGGTCCAGACCATGCGGGCGTTGATGTGGTCGCGCAGGTGCTCGCCAACCCCCGGAAGCTCATGACGCATCTCGATGCCGTGGGCGCGGATCACCTCGGCTCGACCGATCCCCGACAGTTCGAGAAGCTGCGGCGACGCCACGCCGCCGCAGGCCACCACGACCTCGCGGCCGGCCCGCACCGTCACCTCGTCGCCCTCACCCTGCCGGAAAGTGACGCCGACGCAGCGCGTCCCCTCGAGCACGAGCCGCGTTGCCTGCGCTTCGGTGACGACCTTGAGGTTCGAGCGGCGACGGGCCGGGTTCAGATAGGCGACCGCCACGCTTTGCCGGCGGCCGTCCTTGATGGTCGTCTGGGTGCGCACGAACCCTTCCTGCTCGCGGCCGTTGTAGTCCGGGTTGCGCCGGATGCCGACCGCCTCGCCGGCCTCGAAGATCGCGTCGTAGAGCGGGCTCTGGTCATACGCCTCGCAGATGTGCAGCGGTCCGCCCTGGGCGCGCATGTCATCGGCACCGTGCGCGTAAGTCTCCATGCGCCGGAACAGCGGCAGCACGTCATCGAAACTCCAGCCGCGGTTTCCGCGCTGCGCCCAGGTGTCGTAGTCGAGCGGTTGGCCGCGTACGTAGACCAGACCGTTGATTGCGCTCGATCCACCCAGCAGTTTGCCGCGCGGCACCGGAATCTCCCGGTTCGCCGTCCCCGGCTCAGGTGTTGACCGGTAGCACCAGTTGGCCGCCGGATTGTTGATCAGCAGCCCGAAGCTCATCGGCATCGGCGTGTAGGGGTGGCTGGCGCGACCGGCTTCGAGCAGCAGGACACGGTGGCGACCCGACTCGGTCAGGCGATTGGCGAGCACCGCGCCGGCCGATCCGGCGCCGACGATGATGAAATCGACCTCGGCCTGATCCACGCGTTTCTCCCGGTCACCGGATGCGGTGTGATCAGGATGCCAGCATGGCCGCATCGATCTGTCGAGCCGGCAAGTTCGGCGCGCTATGCTTCAACGCCGTCCACCATCCGGAACCCGCAACATGCCGATCGGTGCCTTCGACTCCGCCCTGACCGCGCCGCTTCTGTCCGATCCCGACACTGCAGCGAAGCTCGACGACCGGGCTCTGGCCGCCGCCATGGTGTTGGTCGAGCGTGGGCTGGCACGGGTCCAGGGCCGGCTCGGCATCATCCCGGTTGACCATGCCGAAGCGATCGACTCCGCCCTCGCCGACCATGCGCCCACGCTCGAGGAGCTCGGCGCCGGGACAGCGTCCGCCGGGGTGCCCGTCATCGCCCTGGTGGCCGAGCTTCGTCGCGCGCTACCGGAGGCGGTTCGGGACTCCCTGCACAAGGGCGCGACCAGCCAGGATGTGGTCGATACCGCCCTGATGCTCTGCCTGTCACGTGTGGTCGGAGACCTGGAGAGCCGCCTGGACGCGGTGATCGACCGACTGAGTGGGCTGGCCGACACCCATCGCCGCACGGTCATGGCGGGCCGCACCCGGACCCAGCAGGCGGTGCCGATTTCATTCGGCCTGAAGGCAGCCGGTTGGCTGGCCCCGCTCAAGCGCCAGCGCCGTCGGCTGGCGGCGGTCCGCACCGATCTGCTGGTGCTCCAGTTCGGCGGAGCGGCCGGATCGCTTGCCGCCCTCGGCGAGTCCGGCTTGGCCGTCGCCGATTCCCTTGCCGATGAATTGGGATTGGGCCGCCCGGTGGCACCCTGGCACAGCGCGCGGGACGGGATCCTGGCTTTCGGGGACTGGCTGTCGGGGACGACCGACTGCCTCGGAAAGACCGGCCAGGACCTGCTGCTGCTGGGGCAGAACGAGGTCGGTGAGATCCGGCTGGCCGCCGGCGGCGGGTCGAGTGCCATGCCGCAGAAAGCCAACCCGGTCGGTGCGGAAGCCCTGGTCGCCCTGGCCCGGGCCAATGCGTCCGCGCTCTCCGGGCTGCACCATGCGGCCCTCCAGGAGCATGAACGCGGCGGCCCCGGCTGGACGCTCGAGTGGATCACCCTGCCGCCGATGGTGGTCGCGTCGGCCGCGGCCCTGCGGGTCGCCGACGGGGTGCTGGCAGGACTGCACGTCGACGCCGACCGCATGGCGCGGAACCTCGGTCTCGACACCGGGCTGATCCTGGCCGAGGCGGCGAGCGTGGCACTGGCCGACCACCTCGGCCGGAGTGTCGCTCAGGATCTGGTCCGCCAGGCCTGCCTGGACGCGCCCGCCGCCGAACAGTCGATCATCGATCTGCTGGCCGAGCGCACGGACGCGCCGGTCGACTGGAACGCCGTACGCGATCCCGGAAACTATCTCGGGTCGGCCGACGCGATCATCGACCGGGTGCTGCGCAGCTAGCTGACCGGGGTCCCGGTCTCACGCTGGCGCGTGAACCGGGATGACGATCGCAAAAGCCGTCATCCCGGCGGAGCTCGCACGCCGATGCGGGCGACGGCCCGGACCTCCACCACCCCCGTCATCCCGGTTGAGCCGTAAGGCTCAGACCGGGACCTCAGCGGGCCGCGTAGGGCGGCGGCGTGAAGTAGCGCGGATAGGGTCCGATCGCCGCCATATCAACCTCGACCAGCGCGGGTCCCGCATGGTCGAGAGCTTGGGCCAGCACCGGTTCGAGATCCGCCATGGATCGCACGACCGCGTAGGGCATCGCCGCACCGGCGGCCAACCGTTCAAAATCCGGCGGCGTCGGGTCGGCGTAGTGGTGGCGCCCGCCGTAGAGCCGGTCCTGGATGTGCTTGATCACGCCGAAACCGCGGTCGTTCATGACCAGAAAGACGACGTCGGCGCCCTCGTCCGCAGCGGTCCAGAGTTCCCCGAGGTTCATGGCAAATCCGCCGTCGCCGCTCAGACACACGGTCTTGCGGCCCCCGGACCCGATCGCCGCACCGATCCCCATGGACAGACCGGGCCCGATCGCCGCACCAACCGGATACAGGGTGTCGCGGGGTCCGTACACCTCGAAGGCTTTGTGTCCCCAGGTCGTGTGCGAGAGCGTCACGTCGCGCACGAAGATCCCGTCGCGCGGCAAGAGCCGGCGCAGGATCTCAGGCATCGCCGCGTAGCCGTCGAGGAACTCCAGGTAGGCCTCGCCCGCCGACTTGCGGGCGGCGGCGACGTCGCCGGCCAGGGCCGGATCGAGGGCGAGCTTCCCCGACACTTGCTCGGCCAGGGCGGTCAACTCGGTCGCCGCATCCCCGTGGACAAACACCTCACTGGCATAGGTCCGCCCCCGGGCCTGCGGATCGACATCGATCTGCACCCGCCGGGCCGGCAGCGCCATCGACTGGTCGGCCGTCTCGTGACCTCTGAGCCGGGATCCGGCAACGATCATCAGATCGACGGTATCCAGAAACGCCTGAATAGCTGGCAGACCGGTTCCGGCGGCCAGGGAGAGCGGATGATCCTCGGGGATCGACCCACGGCCGTTCCAACTGCTAATCACCGGAATGCCCAGATCGGCGAGCGCCCGAACCGCCCCGGTCGCGTGCTTCGCCCCGTTGCCGACCCAGAGCAGCGGCCGCCGCGCCCCGCGCAGCGCTTCGGCTACCGCCGCCAACGCGTCCTGCGGTGGGACGATCGCCGCCGGCTGCGGACGGGCCAGCCAGACGAGTTCGGCTGGCCGTGGGAGTTCGGCGCGTTGAACGTCGATCGGGATCTCCACGCTGACCGGCCCACAGGGCGGGGTCAGCGCCTCCTCGGCCGCCCGCACCAGGGTGCCGAGCGTGGTCTCCGGCGACAGCACCCGGTGGCAGCGTTTCGACACAGCAGCCAACATCGCCGTCTGGCCCGGGACGTCGTGGACCGGCCCCATCTGGCGGTCGAGCATCGCCAGGGGTGTCTGTCCGGTAATGTGCAGCATCGGCGTCGCCGCGAAGCCGGCCTCGACAAGGGCCGGCACGGCGTTGGCCGCCCCGGGGCCGGTGCTGCTGATCAGCACACCGAGGTCGCCGCTGACCCGGGCATAGGCGTCGGCCATGTGTCCGCCGCCGTACTCGCTGCGGGCGGTGACGAACCGGATCGCGTTGCGCCGGCCGATGGCGTCGAGCATCGGGATGTTGTGCACCGACACGATCCCAAACACCGTCGCGACGTCCATCGCCTGCAGAAAGTCGGCGACCAGATCACCGACGTTGTAGGTCCCTGCCATCGCTGCCCTCCCCGATCGGCTTTTGCCGGAGTATGGCAAGCCTGCTGCAAGCTTGCCTAGTGCGCGGATGGCGCCTTCAGGCCGAACCGGAAAAAGCGGCAAGGATCGCCGCCGTCATTTCGGCGATCAGCTCCTGGTCGCCGTCGCTCCGAGATCGGAGCAGCAGGAGGGAGTCCGCGACCTCCGGCATGGTCGGGGGCGGCACCGCCCGCAGGCCGGGCCGCAGCGATGCCTCAGGCAGGAGACCGACCGCGATGCCGGCGTCGACCGCCGCCACGATGCCGGAGGTCGACTCGCTGGAATAGACGACGCGATGACGCCGGCCGGCCGCGTCGAGCGCCGCCATGGCCTGATCCCGCCAGGCACAGGCCTGGTCGAACACGGCGATCGGCAAAGGGTCGCGACCTTCGACACTGTGGTGTTCGGAGGACAACCAAAGGCGGCGAAGCCGGCCGAGCAGCACCGCATCCGGTTCTTCGCGTTCCGCATCGTAAACCGCGAGATCGAGCTCCCCCCGGCTCAAGGCCTCGGGGAACCCGGCGCTGAAGGCCCGGCGGACCGTCAGGTCGACCAGCGGGAACTGCCGGGCGAACCGCGCGACGGCGGCGGACAAGACGCTCTCCCCCCACTCATCGGGAATGCCGATCCTGAGCGCACCGCGCAGATCCTCGGTACGGATGGTCGCCACCGCCTCGTCGATCATCTCGACGACCCGCCGCGCCGACGGCACGAGGGCCTCGCCGGCGGCGGTCAGAGCAACGCCACGTCCGCGGCGTTCAAACACGGACCGCCCGAGCACGCGCTCGAGCTTCTTGATCTGAAGACTGGCTGCGGATTGGGAACGAAAGATCCGTTTCGCCCCATCGGTCACGCTTCCTGTCTCCACGATTGCCAGGAACGTCCGGAGCAGATCGCTGTCGAGCCGGCCTCGATCGCCACTCTCATTTAAAAAACTCATGTGTTATATAAAAACTACTCGTTTTTCAAATGTCTACACCTAGTGCATCCTCCGCCTGTTCAGGAGGACACCATGACCGATGCCAGCACCTTAGGTCGCGCGACACTCACCAAACGCCGCGCCCTCTGGGCGACCAGTCTGATCACCGTCGTCGGGTTGGCGATCGCGTTTCCCGCGCAGGCGACGGACACGGTGCTGTTCATCGTGTTCGGCTTCGTTCAGGTAGCCCCGCTCGTGATACCGGGCATCCTGATCTCCGCCTGGGTCACCGCCAGCGGCGCCGGGGGCTCGGTCCGCCGCCTGTTTCAGGGGCGCCTGCTGACATCCATTCTGATCGCGTCGGCAATCGGGGCGATCACACCGGTCTGCGGAGTTGCCGTCCTGCCGCTGATGACCGGGCTCCTGGCTTCCGGGGTCCCTCTGGCCCCGGTCATGGCGTTCTGGCTGTCCTCCCCGGTGACCGATCCGGCCATGTTCGCCACCACGGCCGCCATGCTGGGCTGGCAGTTCTCCATCGGGAAGTCCCTCGCGGCATTCGGCCTCGGACTTCTCGGCGGTCTCGCCAACGTGGCGGTCAGCGCCCGAAGCTGGATCGTCAGCCCGCTGCGCGACAGCAAGCTGGTCTCCTCTCTGGCCGGCGCCACAAGCTGCGGACCAAGCGGGTTCCGCGCCGATGTCTGGTCGGACGGGGCCCGCCGTCGGGTGTTCAGTCGGGAAGTCCTGGCCATGTGCGGGCTGATCGTGATCTGTCTCGTTCCGGCCTTCGCCGCCGAGCATCTGCTCAACCAACTGCTCGATCCACAGGCCCTCACCGCCTACCTCGGCGACGACAGCTGGTGGGCAATCCCGCTCGCCGTGTTCGTCGGGGCGCCGGCCTATATTGACGGTTACGCGGCCCTGCCGCTGACCCGCGGTCTGATCGAGCACGGGATGTCCGCCGGCGCTGCCATGGCGTTTCTGGTCTCCGGCAGCGTGGTCAGCATCTGGGGAGCGATGGCGATCCTGCCGGTTCTGCGGCCGAAACCGTTCCTGCTGTACCTGTTGCTTGCCGTGCTCGGGTCACTGGCCGCCGGCTGGTCCTACGCGCTGGTCGCGTAACCTCTTGCTGAAGCCGCGGTGGCGCACCAATTTATCGATCGTTCGGTTCAGATTCCGAAAGGTCATGCCATGCCCGCTCCCCAGATGCCGAAGGAAGAGATCGTCGACCGCCTCGCCACTGTGTTTCGCGAGTTCGGATACGACGGCGCCAGCCTGAAGCTCCTGTCCGATGCCACCGGACTCGGTCGGTCGAGCCTCTACCACTACTTTCCAAACGGAAAGGAAGACATGGCCGCCGCGGTGCTCGCCAAGGCCGACGACTGGGGCCTGGAACGTCTGCGTCCGATCATCGACGGAACCTTGCCGCCGGAGGAAAAGGCGCGACGGCTGGCGACAGAGCTCTCGGCTTTCTATCAGGATGGTGAGCGCGCCTGTCTTCTGGAACTGTTCACCATCGGCAATGCCCGGGATCTGTTCGCCGAGAAGGTCGGTCAGCGGATGATCGGCATGGGCAAGATCTTCCAACGTATCGCTGAAGAAGCCGGAGTCGAGGCCGACGACGCACAAGTCAAGGCCGAGGAAGCGCTGATCGCGCTGCACGGGGCTCTCGTGGTGTCCCGAGCCACCGGAACCAACGCCCTCTTCAAGAGGGTTCTGGCGTCCCTGCCGGATCTCCTCACCCCTTAGAAAAATCGCCGGAAGAGTCTTGAATTCAAGTTTTCGATCGTTATGTACCGATTGTTCGGTACATAATTTATATAAGGAGTGTCCAATGTCCGATGCGATCACCCTCTACCGCCACCCGCTGTCCGGTCATTCCCACCGGGCCGAACTGTTCCTCTCGCTGCTGGGACTGACCTACCAGCCGGTCAACGTCGACCTGATGACCGGCGAACAGAAGAAGGACCCCTTCATCAAGCTCAACCCATTCGATCAGGTCCCGGTCATCGACGACGGCGGCACCGTCGTCAGCGACTCCAACGCCATCCTGACCTACCTGGCCACCAAGTACGATGACGGTACCCTCATGCCGCGCGATCCCGCCGGCGCAGCCGCTGTTCAGCGCTGGTTCTCGGTCGCCGCCGGCTAGGTTGCCCGGGGTCCGGCCGCCGCCCGGTTGGTCAAGGTCTTCAACGCGCCCTACGACCACGTCGAGACCCTGGCGATCGCCGCCAAGATCCTGACCCAGGTGGAGGACCACCTTAAGGACCGGCCCTATCTGGTGGCGGACCGACTGACCGCCGCCGACGTCGCCCTGTACTCCTATATCGCGCGGGCGCCGGACGGCGAGGTCGACCTCGCACCCTATCCGGCGATCCGTGGATGGCTCGACCGCATCGAGGCGCATCCCCGCTTCGTCCCGTTCGGCTGACGGACACGCCGCGCACAAGACCGATCCAGGAGCCACCGCCGTGAATTGATCTGGCGGTGGATCTCCTCATCATTGTCTTTCGATCAGGAGCCGACCGATGACCGACACGAAGAACGACAGCGTCTTCCATCCCGGCGAAATCGCCGTTCAGGAACGGGTCGGCGTGCGCGCGCACATGGCCGGCATCGGGTCCAGGAACATCCGCCGGTTCATGCCGGACCAGCATCGCCGGTTCTTCGAGGACCTGGACTTCCTGCTGCTCGGGACGGTCGACGACGACGGCCAGCCCTGGGCGACCGTCCTGACCGGTGATGCGGGCATGATCCGCTCGCCCTCACGGACCCGCCTCAGCGTCTCCGCCCTGCCCGAGGATGACGATCCGGCGCGCGCCGGGTTCACCATCGACAGGCCGGTCGGCGTCCTAGGCCTGATGCCGGAGAACCGCCGTCGCAACCGGATGAACGGCCGGGTCGTCGCCATCGATAGCCGCGGTTTCGATATCGAGGTCGCCCAGAGCTTCGGCAACTGTCCGCAGTACATTCAGACCCGTGAGCGCGTGGCGGCCGACCCGGCCCCGCGACCGGCGGCCGAAGACCGCGCCACGCTGTCCGCCGAGGACATCCAGCGGATCACGGGGGCCGACACATTCTTCATCGCCAGCCGCTCGGCCGAGAGCGATGCGCTGGCCGCCGGTGTCGACGTCTCTCATCGCGGCGGGCGGCCGGGCTTCGTGAAGGTCGAGGAAGACGGCGCGCTCGTCTGGCCCGACTTCTCCGGCAACCTGTTCTTCAACACACTGGGGAACCTGACCGTCGATCCCCGCGCCGGCCTGCTGTTCGTGGACTTCGCGACCGGCGACGTGCTGCAGATCGCCGGCGAGGCCGAGATCGTCTGGGAAGGCCAGGCACTTGAGGCGTTTCGGGGTGCGGAGCGGCTGGTTCGGCTGCGTCCGAACCGGGTCGTGCTGCGCCGGGCCGCGCTGGCGCTGCGGTTCGTCTTCAACGAGGCTTCGCCCGTTCTGAACGAGACCGGAACCTGGGACGAAGCTGACCGGGCGCTCGACGCGATCGCCCAGCGCGACACCTATCGCCCGTTCCGCATCGAGGCGGTCGTCGACGAGAGCGCGACCATCCGATCATTCCATCTGGCGCCGGCGGACGGGGCCAGCGTCGCCCACCACCAACCGGGTCAGTATCTGCCGATCCGCCTCGACATCCCGGGTCAGGACAAGCCGGTGCAGCGAACCTACACGGTCTCGAAAGCGGCCGACGGGCAGACCCTGCGGATCTCGGTGAAGCGCGAGGCCAATGGCGTGGCGTCCCGACATCTGCACCAAGCGCTCGGCGTCGGCGACACAGTCGAGGCGATGGCGCCGCGCGGTGCGTTCGTGCTCGACGAGGCGTCCCGACGCCCGGTGGTGCTGCTGTCGGCCGGGGTCGGGATCACCCCGATGATCGCCATGCTGTCGCAGATCGCCAGCGACGCCGATACCGGTGGCCACCGACGGCCGGTCTGGTTCGTTCACGGCGCGCGTGACGGCGCGGAACAGGCGTTCAGGCCGTACCTGCGCGCGCTGGCCGAGCGGTTGCCAGAGCTAAGCCTGCACGTCGTCTACAGCCGGCCCAGAGAACAAGACCAGATGGGTGAGGCGTACCAGGAGACCGGCCGCGTCGATCTCGACCTGCTGCGGCGCCTGCTGCCGTTCGGCGACTACGACTTCTACCTGTGCGGCCCGGGCGCGTTCGTGACCGACCTGCACAAGGGCCTGCGCGGCCTGAACGTGGCCGCGGACCGCATTCATTACGAGTTCTTCGGCCCGTCGGCGCCGATCGACGGCGACGTCGCGCCGACCGTTGACGCCGAACCCGCCGCCGTCACCCTGGCGACCAGCGGCCAGACCCTGGACTGGTCGCCGGCCGACGGAACCCTGCTCGACCTCGTCGAGGCCGCCGGCGTGGCGGTCGACTCCTCCTGCCGGTCGGGGCGGTGTGGCACCTGCGCCACCCGGCTGCTCGCCGGCACCGTCGGCTACGCCAAACCGACGGAAAGCCCGGCGCCCGACGGCCATGCCCTGGTGTGTCAGGCCCATCCGGTCGGGCCGGTCTCGCTCGACCTTTAGGCAGGCAATCGAGGCTTTCGACCCCGAGAAACATACTCATCGGTTGCTGAAAAGACACATGGGTACGCGTTTTGGTGTTGCCAGGGCGGACACTCAGGGACACTCCGAAGCCGCTGCTGGAGATCCTTGAGACAGGAGGAATCCCCATGAAAACCGTTGGTCTGACTTTGGGCGCGATGCTGATCGCATCTGCACCGGCGCTGTCAGCGGACCTGCCGCCCCTCGTTCCGCAACCCAGCCCTCAGCAAGTCGTCGACGAGCACCTGGACGCCCTGAACAAGTGCGACTGGAGCCGGCTCATGGCGCAATATCCGCCGGAGGTTCTGATCGTCGTGGCGGACGGCGCCGCGTTCCGAGGCCGTGAGGCGGTCGGCGACCTCTTCGCAGGCTTCTGCAAGACGAAGGCCGAAGGGGACCTGCGAGGTCTGCAGTTCAAGACGTTGAGTGTGTTCACCGTCGAGGGAACTCTGAACGTTATCTGGGAAGCCGACGCCGACTTCCTGGCCGAACCGTACAAGGGGGCCGATGCCTACGTGACCAAGGACGGGTTCATGTACGCGCAGGTCACGACATTCGACGGCTCGAAGCTCAAGTTCAAAGAGTAGCGCGGCCGCTAGAGCGGATTGGACCCGGCAGAGGCTGCGCAGCGCCCTTCGACACGCCCCCGGATCAACCCCGCCCCGGATTAAATCCGGGGTCAATCCGGGGCGGGAATACGTTGAAGGATCGGCCTACCAATTCTCGTATGCCCGGACTTGTTCCGGGCCCTAGATGGACGCGCGCCGGAGCGCGAGAGATCGATCTCAACCGCTCCAGCGGCCCTGCACTGGGTCCCGGGTCAGGCCCGGGAAGTGCGGTGGTGTGTATTGAACCGGGCGTATGCCCGCATCGAGTTCCACAGCGCTACTCCGCCTCCACCTGCTCCAGGCCGCACCAGTCGGCGACGAACCGGGCGATGGTCTTTGTCGCCGCGCGGATGGAGGAGACCCTCACGCGTTCGTCGAAACCGTGGGCGTTCTCGCATTCCGGGCCGTAGACCAGGCACGGCATGTCGGCGTAGAGCACGAACACCCGGCTGTCGATGTAGGCGGTCGAGATCCGGTCCTCGAGGGTCTTGCCGGCGACGGCGGCGTGGCTGCGCGCCAATGTCTGCTCGGCGTCGCTGTCGGGCTCCAGATCGTAACCCTCGGTGAAGAAACCGTTGAACTCGACCTCCGGCGGGCTGTTCGACAGGAACGGGTGGCCGGCCGCCGCCTGGCGCAGGGTGTCCTCGATGTCGCGGGCCATTTCCTGGGGCTTGATGCCGGGAAAGGTCGAGATCCGACAGTCGAAGCTGCACCAGGCCGGCACCGAGGACGCCCAGTCCCCACCCTCGATCTTGCCGACGTTCATGTTGATCGGATGACCCGCGTCGCCGTAGTGGCGGCTCTCGCCTTTGCGGGCGTTCCAGCGCGCCTCAAGCTCTTTCAGTGCCGTGATCAGATCGTAGGCCGCGAGAATGGCATTGGAGCCGCTGCCGGCCTGGGCGACGTGCACCGGATAGCCCCGGACATTCACCCGGAACCAGATCACGCCCATGACCGCCCGGTTCAGATGCCCGGTGGTCGGTTCGCTGATCAGCGCCGCATCGGCCTTGTAGCCGCGCACCAGGGTCGAGAGCGCGCCGTTGCCGGTGCTCTCCTCTTCGCAGACCGACTCCAGATGAACGGTGCCGGCGGGCTGGTACCCGGCCCGCCTCAGGGCGTCGAGCGCGAACAGGTTGGCGACCACCCCCGCCTTCATGTCCCCCGCACCTCGACCGTACATCCAGTCGCCGTCGATCCGAGGTTCGAAGGGCGGGCTGGTCCACATGTCGAGCGGGCCGACGGGCACGACGTCGATATGGCCGTTCAGGATCAGCGACCGGCCGGTCGCGGTGCGCGGCCGGTGCGTGCCCACCACGTTCCAGGCGTTGGCGTAGTCGACGGCGATCGGCGAGAAACCCTCGTGGTGGCGAATCTCCTCCTCGCGCACCAGCCAGCGGTCCATGGCGTAGCCGCGCCGGTGCATCGCCTCGTACATCAGGTCCTGTGCCAGATGTTCCTGGCCACGGATCGACGGCCGCGCCACCAGTTCCTGGGTGAACGCGATCTGCGCGTCGAACCCGGCATCCACGGCCGCGTCGATCTCAGCGGCGAGAGCATCGGTCAGGGCGCCGGCGGCGATCGACGTCATGGCATTCCTCCTCGGCGACGGACAGCGGATGGTGGCGAAAGGATGAAACGCCGGGGTCCGGATGCACAAGCCACCGGTTCGTCGGTTGACACCGGATCGCCGCCGTTCTGAGACTTCCAGGTCTAGCGACCAGCCAAAAGAACCGGACGAATGACTGTCACCGACGACCCGCACCCGGACACAGGGTCGCCGCATGCCCCCTCGCTCTGGGCGGCGACCGCGCCGCCGGCCCCGGCAACGGAGACTCTGCGCGAGCAGCTGCGCACCGACGTGGTCATTGTCGGTGCCGGGGTCACCGGACTGTCGACAGCCCTGCATCTCGGCGAGCGCGGTGTGTCGTCCGTCGTACTGGAGGCGGCCCGGACCGGGTTCGGCGGTTCCGGGCGCAACAGCGGACACATCATTCCGGCCCTCGGCGCCGGTGACCCCGACGCACTGGTGCGCACCCTGGGGCCCGATCGGGGCGAGCGGCTGGTCGCCTTTCTGCGCGACAGCGCCGGTCTGGTGTTTGAGATCATCGAGCGGTACGGGATTGCCTGCGAAGCGGTCCAGGCCGGGTGGGCGATGCCGGCCCATCGGCCGTCCCGGCTCAAGGACCTGGATCGCCGGGTCGACGAATGGACCCGTCGCCAAGCCCGGGTTTCCCGCCTCGATGCCGGGGAGACCGAGACCCTGCTCGGGTCCCAGGCCTATTCCGGTGCGCTGATTCTGCATACCGGCGGTCACGTGAACCCGCTGGCCCTCGCCCACGGTCTGGCGCGCGCCGCGATCGCCCACGGTGCCCGGGTTTTTACCGGGTCACCGGCCCAGCGGGTCGACCGCACCGCCGACGGGTTGTGGCAGGTCATAACGCCCGACGGGGCGGTCACCGCGGACAAGCTGGTGGTCGCCACCAACGCCTATACCGGCACCCTGATCCCAGAACTGGCGCGCTCGTTGGTTCGGATCATCAACTACCAGGTCGCCACCCACCCGATGCCGGACCGGGTCGCCGACAGCGTCCTGCCCAGCGACGTTGCCGCCTCCGACACCCGCCGTGACCTCTATCCGTTTCGCAAGGATCGCTGGAACCGGCTGGTAACCGGGGCAACTCTGGCACTGCCGCTCAACATGGACGCGCGGATCCGGCCGTGGATCGCCGAGGGGATCGGCACCGTGTTTCCGCAGGTCACCGACCGGCGGCTCGAGTACGTCTGGAACGGCCGGATCGCCATGACCCCAAACCGCCTGCCGCGCGTGCACGAGATCGGGCCCGGCGCGATCACCTCCATCGCCTATAACGGGCGCGGCATGGCGATCGGCGTCGCCATGGGCAAGGAGCTCGCCGACTGGGTCGGCGGCAAGCCAATCGATGCGCTGGGTCTGCCGAAACTGGAGATACAGGGAATCCCGCTGGCCAGCGCGCTCGGGCGCTGGGCTCAGAGTGCCCTGCTCTGGTACCGTCGGCTGGATGCCCGCGATTAGCGCCGATAGGGTGCGCCCGGGGGGCAAACGGAGGATCCGATGAGCGACGCAGCATCCAGTCTTCTCCTAGCGCTGGGGATTTTCTCGGTTGGGTTCATCAGCATCGGCCCCAACATCCTCGCCATCATCGGCACCTCAATGAACCGCGGACGGCGCCAGGGCGTGCGCCTGGCGCTCGGCGTCGGAACCGGATCCGGGGTCTGGGCCATCCTGACCGTCACCGGCCTTACCGCGCTGATCACGGCATATGCGGAACTTGTGACCGTGCTCAAGATCTTCGGCGCCGGGTATCTCATCTGGCTGGCGTTTCGGGCATTCCGATCGGCGGCGACGCCGGCTATCGACCTCAAGCCGAAACTGGCTACCGGCAGGCACCTGTACTGGCACGGCCTGCTGATTCAGATGACGAACCCGAAAGCCGCCCTGCATTGGGTCGCGATCGTCGGCCTCGGCCTCGGTCCCGACGCGCCGCTCTGGGTCGGCGCGACACTGGTGGTGACGACGACCGCGCTCTCACTTATTGCGCATGTGGCCTACGCGGTGACGTTCTCGACTCAGCCGGTCGTCGTTTTCTACTGCCGGGCCCGGCGGTGGATCGAGGCCGGGCTCGGCGTGTTTTTCGCCTTCGCGGCCTTCAAGGTCGCGACCTACCGGCCTTAGTGAGCACCACACAGGGTCTGCCGGGATTGACCGCCGCCATCCGACACCTGGTGGGGCCCGGTTTGGTCGCCGCCACCCTGGCGGTCATCGACCTCTCGGCCGCCAGCGCCGACCCGGTCGCGGACAACCGCGTCGTGCGGACCGCTCTGGGGGAACCAATCGTCTGGCCGCGCGGCGCGCAGGTGGTGATTTCCGACGAGGCGCCGGACTGGGTCGAAACGGCCGCCAGAGATGCGCTGGCGATCACCCGTCAAGTGCTCGACCCAGGAATCCTAGACGGCGCACTGGTGGCGCTGCCGAGCGTGGAACCGATCGTCCAGCCCTATCCGATGGCGTTCATCGAGTATGTCGAAGGAGAAGGTCCCGTTAAGCCGGCCTCGCTCGACGAACCGTCGCCGCGCGAGTTCGTGGTCGAGTCGAGTCGAGCGCAAGCCGGGGATCGGGAGCTGGGCACCGGCGACTACGCGCTTCCTTTCGTGTCGACGTTCATTGCGCCGTCGAGCCCGACCGGGCCCGCGCTGCCGTGCGTGATCACGGTGTTCTCGGTCGGTGACATTCTGGCCTACGCGCATATCCGGATCGGGCCGATCGAGGACACCAAGGGCCGGTCAGCCTGTGTGCTCGCAATGATCCTGGCTGCATCCGGTCTGGAGGCAGGCACGGACCTGGCCTGGAATCCCAACGTCTTGCGGGTGATGGCGGCCGATGCCGACACGGTGACGACACCGGACCTCGCCGACGATCCCGCCATGGCAGCGGCGATCGACGAGATCCGCGCCGCCTATGAAAACTGAGCGGGCAGATACGAAAACGGCCCTGATTTGCGATCAGGGCCACCTCATTGCCAGATTGGGAGAGAACGTTGACGGACGCTCAGACGATGCGGTCGAGGGCGACGCCGCGTCCGGAGCCGGAGACCGGCGGGGGCAGGATTAAGTCGGCGCCGTTCGGCTGGGAGCCGTTGCCGGCCGACTGTGAGCTCACGCCGGGGGCTGCCTGCAAGGACGCAAGGTTGCCTTCGGCCGGCCCGAAGGAAGGGCCTGTGATCGCGATTGGGCTGCCGTTCTGAACTGCCGAAACCATGGCTTGATCACCACGTGGTGCGTCAACTAGCTGCCGTTCTGAACATTGGGCTTCGCCCGGCAGACCGGCTCCATTTCAGGATGCGCCAAATTCGTAAACAAATCGTAAAGATCGAACCTGGCGCGGATCCGCGTCAGACCGCGATGTCGAGATTTCCCCCGCGACCCGAACCGGCCGGCGGCGCCCGGACAGAGCTGCTCGCACCCGAAACCTGGCCCGAGCCCGAGGAGATCGCGGTATCAGCGGGCGGCGGCACGGAGCTCGGGCTCAACGCCTCGGCACGACCCTGGCCCTGAGGCAGGACCTGCGCCGGTCCAGGAATCGCCAATCCGACTGTGCTCACACCATCGACCATCATTCTCTCTCCCGTCCGGGACGCTTACGTCGGCGGCAGAATGACGGCCAAGCCCTAAGGAATTGTAAACGGGGGTCGGAAATGACGGCCCTTCGACACGCCCTTCGACACGGCGCTGTCGCGCCTGCTCAGGACGAGGCCTCTTTTCTACGACCTCACCCTGAGCAGCCCCGGATTCAATCCGGGGTGTGTCGAAGGGGCGTGTCGAAGGAGGTCAGCTGAGCGCCTTCTTCATGATCTTGCCGCTGGCGGTCAGCGGCAGGGCCTCCCGGAACTCGACGCTCCGGGGATACTTGTGGGCCCCCATATGGTCCCGCGCCCAGGCGATCAGTCCGTCCTCATCGACGGTGGCACCGGGCTGCCGCACCGCAACGGCTTTGACCTCCTGACCGTGTTCGACGTGCGGCACCCCGATCACGGCCACCAGGGAGATGTCCGGGTGACGGATCAGGATCTCTTCGACCTCGCGGGGATACACGTTCATGCCGTTGCGGATGATCATCTCTTTCTTGCGGTCGACGATGAACAGATAGCCGTCCTCGTCGAACACACCGATATCACCGGTGTGGAACCAGCCGTCCCGAAACGCCTCGGCCGTGGCGTCCGGATCTTTGAGATATCCCTTCATGACCCCGTGGCCGCGGACCACGATTTCGCCGCGTTCCCCTGTCGGCACCGGTCGCCCATCTTCGTCGACCACCCGAACCTGCACGCCCCAGACCGGGGTGCCGACCGAGCCGGGTTTGCGCGGCCAGCCGGCATGTTGGGTCGTTACCGCCGGTGAGGTTTCGCTGAGGCCGTAGCCCTCGCCGATCTCGGTGCCGAACCGCGCGTCGAAGCGGCGCAGAATGTCGACCGGCAGCGATGCCCCGCCGGCATTCGCCTGGCGCAGACTGGCGAAAGCGCCGCTCAGGATATCTTCCGCCTCGGCATGGTTCAGCAGCGCCCAGTACATGGTTGGAACGCCGGAGAACCGGGTCACCGCTTCCCGGGTAATCAGATCGATCGCCCGGGCGGCATCGAAGCGGGGCATCAGGACCAGCCGCGCGCCGCCAGACAGGCCCGCGGTCATCTGGCAGGTCTGGCCGTAGATGTGAAACAGCGGCAGGGCGACCAGCAGGACCTCGTCATCCTCCCAGGCGCCGGTGTTGCGGATCATCAGCGCGTGCATCAGCAGATTGGCGTGGGTCAGTTCGGCCCCCTTCGGCCGCCCGGTGGTTCCCGACGTGTAGACGACGACAGCCGTGTCGTCGGCCGATCGGTTCGCTGTATCGAAACCGACGCCGTCCGCCATCAGGTCCTCGAGGTCGGAGACGTCGTCGGTCGGTCGGCTACCATCTTCGGCGGGAATCCACGCGAACAGGCGGCAGCTCTCGACGCGGTCGAAAGCGGCCCGGCCCTCGACGCCGATGGTATTCGCCTCGGAGCCGACATGACACAACAGGGCCGACGCCTCGGAGTGCTCCAGCATGTAGGCGATCTCATCGGCCTTGAGCAGCAGGCTGATCGGCAGCACCGTGGCGCCGGTTTTCAGGATGGCGAAATAGGCGACCGGAAAGGCCGGCACGTTCGGGCACGCCAGGGCGACGATCTGCCCCGGCCCGATGCCGCGATCCGCCAGTCCGGCGGCGAGCCGGGTCGCCGCCGCATCGAGATCGGCGTAGGTCAGGCGGCGGTCGCCGCAGACCACGGCCTCGCGTTCCGGGCAGCGATACGCCGTTGTCTCCAGCGCGTGGGCGAGATTGATCATCACGACCGCCAAACCTCCCGGGGATCGGCTATTGGGATCTTGGAACAGCGTCGCGGGCTTCACGCGAACTGGCAAGCGGCATGGCGGCCTGCTATCGATGGCACGACACAAGAACCGGTCCGTCCGCAGGAGAGGAGACGTTATGAGCGCCGTCATCGAGGAGCGCCGGGGCCGCATCGCGGTCCTGAAACTGAACAACCCGCCGGTCAACGGGCTGGGCTGGCCGGTCCGCGAAAGTCTGGACGAAGCGATTCCTCGACTGCGTGACGATGCCGAGGTGGACGGTATCGTGGTGACCGGCGACGGACGGATGTTCTGTGCCGGTGCCGACATCCGCGAGTTCGGCACCACGCCCCCCGCGCATATTCGGATCCTGCCGGAGATCCTGGTCGACCTGGAGAACCTGGACAAACCGGTCGTCGCCGCCATCCACGGTGTCGCTGCCGGTGGCGGCCTGGAACTCGCCCTCGCCTGCCACCACCGGCTCTGCACGCCGAAGGCCAAGCTCGGCCTGCCGGAAGTCACCCTCGGCATCCTGCCGGGTGCCGGCGGGACCCAGCGCCTGCCCCGGGTGGCCGGTGTCGAGGCCGCCCTCGAACTGATCGTTTCCGGCCGGCTGATCTCCGAGAAGGAGGCCGCCCACCACGGCATCGTCGACAAACTGGTGGACGGCGACGTTGCCGCCCTGATCGACGCCGCCGTCGAGGCGGCCGAGCGCCTCTCCGCCGCCAACGAGCGGCCACGCCGCTCGGGCGAACGCGAGGACGGCCTGGCCGCCGCCAAAGCGAACCCCGGTCTGTTCGACGATTTCTGCAAGTCGATGGCCAAGCGGGCACGTGGAATGAACGCGCCGTATGCCTGCGTGCGCTGCGTCGAGGCCGCCACGACGATGCCGTTGACCGAGGGCCTGGCCTTCGAGCGGGCCGAGTTCAAGCAACTGGTCGACGCGGTCGAGGCCAAGGCCATGCGACACGCCTTCTTCGCCGAGCGCGAGGTCGCCAAGATCCCGGACGTGCCGGCCGACACGCCGCGCCGATCGGTCGACACCGCCGGTGTCATCGGCTGCGGCACCATGGGCGGCGGCATCGCCATGGTGTTCGCCAACGCCGGCCTGCCGGTGACCGTTGTCGAGTCCGACGCCGCGGCGCTGGAGGCCGGCATCGAGAAGATCCGCTCGAATTACGCGGCGACGGTGTCGAAAGGCCGCATGAGCCAGGCCGATCTCGATGCCCGCATGGCGCTGATCACCGGCGCGACTGAACTCGCGAGCCTGGCCGAGGCCGACATCGTCGTCGAGGCGGTGTTCGAGAACATGGAGATCAAGCAGGAGCTGTTCGCCAAGCTCGACGGAATCTGCAAACCCGGCGCGATCCTTGCGACCAACACCTCGACCCTGGACGTCGATGCGATCGCCGCGGCCACCAGCCGGCCGCAGGACGTCATCGGGACACACTTCTTCAGCCCGGCCAATGTGATGCGGCTGCTGGAGAACGTGCGGGGTGCTGCGACCGCCCCCGACGTGATCGCCACCGTCATGGATCTCTCCAAGCGGCTCGGCAAGATCGGCGTGCTGGTCGGTGTCTGCCACGGTTTCGTCGGCAACCGGATGCTCCACCAGTACCTTCGGGAAGCCATGTTCCTGGTCGAGGAAGGGGCGATGCCGCAGGACGTCGACCGGGTCATCTACGATTTCGGCCTGCCCATGGGTCCGTTCACGATGGGTGACCTCGCCGGCAACGATGTCGGCTGGCGGGTGCGCCAGGCCATGGGCAAACCGACCAACCAGCGCTACCACGCCACCATCGCCGACAAGATCTGTGAACTCGGTCGTTTCGGCCAGAAAACGTCCAAGGGCTGGTACCGCTATGAGGCCGGCGACCGCACCCCGCACCCCGATCCGGAAGTCGAGGCGATCATTCTGGAGACCTCGAAAGAGATGGGCATCGAACGCCGGGAGATCTCCGATGAGGAGATCCTGCAGCGCTGCCTGTACCCGCTGGTCAACGAAGGGGCGAAGATCCTCGATGAGGGCATCGCGCTGCGGGCCAGCGACATCGATGTGATCTGGATGCACGGTTACGGCTTCCCGCGCTATCGCGGCGGACCGATGTTCTGGGCCGACACGGTAGGTCTTGCGGCGATTGCCGAGACCCTGCAGCGGTTCCAGGCCGAACAAGGCCCGTGGATGGCGCCGAGCCCCCTGCTGCTGCGCCTGGCCGCGGAGGGCAAGGGCTTCGGGGACCTGTAGATCGGATCACGTTGTGACGGAAACACTCTGGTTTCCGTCACAACGTGTGAATCCGATCTGAATCATAGAGTTAGAGCAGAGTCACCGGTCAGATGGACCGCCGAAAGCGGTTCCATCTGACACGGATCTGCTCTAGGGCCGCCCTTCGACACGCCCCTGAAACGAGTTCAGGGGCTGCTCAGGGCGAGGTGTTCCATATACTGACCTCGTCCTGAGCAGCCCCCGGACCTGATCCGGGGGCGTGTCGAAGGACACCATTTGCACCCAGCTTTTTAGCCAACCATTCTTCGATCAAGCACGCCCGTTCCGAGGATCACGATGACCAACCCCACCACCGTCCACGAACTACTCTCGATCGGCGCCGATGACGCGCCGGCGATTGGCGCGCCCGGGCGGGCCGCGCTCAGCTACGCCGATCTCCGAACGCTGGTCGCGACCACCGGACAGGCCCTGGCCGGCGCCGGGATCGGCCCCGGTGACCGGGTGGGTATCGTCCTGGCCAACGGACCGGCCATGGCGTCCTGTTTCCTCGCCACCGCCGCCCATGCCACCGCCGCACCGCTGAACCCCGCCTACCGCGAGGAGGAGTTCGACTTCTACATCTCCGACCTCCGGGCCAAGGCCGTGATCGTCGCCGCCGGCGACGACACCCCGGCCCGCGCGGTCGCCACCAAACATGGCGCGACCCTGATCGAACTGGTCGAGGACGATGCTGGCCCGGCCGGCCGCTTCACGCTGAGCGTCGACGGCGCCGCAACCGCCCCGGCCGCGCTCGCCGGCCCGGATGACACCGCCCTGGTCCTGCACACCTCCGGCACCACCTCGCGTCCGAAGATCGTGCCCCTGTCGGGCGCCAACCTGGCGGCGTCGGCCGGCCACATCGCCGCCTCGCTCGCCCTCACGCCCGAGGATCGCTGCCTGAACGTAATGCCGCTGTTCCATATCCACGGCCTGCTGGCGGCGGTCAGCGCGACCATGCGCGCCGGCGCTTCGGTCCATTGCGCGCCCGGCTTCAACGCGCTGCGGGCCTTCCAGCAGATCGAGGAGGTCAAACCGACCTGGTACACGGCGGTACCGACGATGCACCAGGCGATCCTGGCCCGCGCGGGCCGCAACCGCGAGATCATCGACGCCATGAACCTGCGGTTTATCCGCTCGTCCTCCTCGTCGCTGCCGCCGCAGGTGATGACCGAGCTCGAAGCGGTGTTCGGATGTCCGGTGATCGAGAGCTACGGCATGACCGAAGCCTCGCACCAGATGGCCTCGAACCCGTTGCCGCCAGCCGACCGTAAGCCCGGGACTGTCGGCATCGCCGCCGGACCGGAAATCCGGCTGATGGACGCCGCCGGCCAATTCGTCGGCGACGGTGGTGCCGGCGAGATCGTGATCCGCGGCCCCAACGTCACGGCCGGGTACGAGAACAATCCAAGGGCCAACGAAGAGAACTTCCCGCCCTGCCCCGACGGCGGTGGGCGCTGGTTCAGGACCGGCGACGAAGGCCGGTTCGACGCCGACGGCTACCTGTCAATCACCGGCCGGCTGAAGGAGATCATCAACCGTGGGGGGGAGAAGATCGCGCCCCGCGAGGTCGACGAGGTGCTGATGGACCACGCGGCGGTGGCCCAGGCGGTGACCTTCGCCGTCGCCCACCCCAAGCTCGGTGAGGAGGTCGGGGCAGCGGTGGTGCTGGCCGAGGGTCAGAGCGCCAGCGAGCAGGACCTGAAGGATTTCGTCTCCGGCCGCCTGGCCGACTTCAAGGTGCCGCGCAAGCTGGTGATCCTGGACGAGATCCCGAAGGGCGCGACCGGCAAGCTTCAGCGCATCGGTCTCGCCAAGAAGCTCGGCCTGGAGGACTGATCATGCGGGTCTGCATCTACGGCGCCGGGGCCATCGGCGGCTATCTCGGGGTCGCCCTGGCCGAAGCCGGCTGCACCGTCAGCCTGGTGGCGCGTGGCCCGCACCTGGCGGCGATCCGCGAGAAGGGCCTCACCCTGCGCAAGGATGGCGCCGAGACCACGGTCAAGCTGGCGGCCTCGGACAATCCGGCCGACCTCGGCCCCCAGGACCACGTGATCGTCGCGCTCAAGGCCCATTCGGTCCCGGCGGTGGCCGACGCCATGACCCAGCTGTTCCACGATGACACCACCGTGGTCACGGCGGTGAACGGGGTGCCGTGGTGGTATTTCTACAAGCTCGACGGACCGCTGGAAGGCACAAGGCTGGAGAGCGTCGACCCGGGCGGGGTGCAATGGTCGACCCTGGGCCCGGAACGCGCCATCGGCTGCGTCGTTTATCCAGCCTGCGAGATCGCCGAGCCCGGCGTGATCGCCCACCAGGATGGTGACCGGTTCACGCTCGGCGAGCCATCGGGCGAAAAGACCGACCGGATCGCCGCCCTGTCGGAGGCGATGCGGGCCGGCGGACTGAAAGCGCCGGTGCGCCCGAAGATCCGCGACGAGATCTGGATCAAGCTCTGGGGCAACCTGTCGCTCAACCCGATCAGCGCCCTGACCGGAGCGACCCTGGAGGAGATCTGCGGCTTCGAGGAAACCCGGGGCCTGGTCCGCGCCATGATGGTCGAGGGCCAGACCATCGGCGAGGCGCTGGGCGTACGGTTCGCCATCGATGTGGACAAGCGGATTGCCGGCGCCGAGGCGGTCGGCGCCCACAAGACGTCGATGCTGCAGGACCTGGAACTCGGTCGGCCGATGGAGATCGACGCCCTGGTGACCAGCGTGCAGGAACTCGGTCTCCTGACCGGCACGCCGACGCCCGCCATCGACGCGGTGCTGGCGCTGGTCAAACTGCGCGGCCGAACCGCCGGCTGTTACTGAGCGTACTGCGCGTCGGCCGGCCCGTTGGACCCGTCAGGCGGCGACGGCCGCCCGGGTCTTGCCGATCATCAGCGCCGCGCGGGCGGCCTCCCGGCCTTTCTCCACGAAATGCGCGCGGAAGATCGCGCGGTGGTGGTCGGTCTCCTGGAACTGATGCGGCGTCAGCGACACCGACAGTACCGGCACGCCGGTCTCCAGCCCCGCCTGCATCAGACCGCTGACCACCGCCTGGGCGACAAACTCGTGCCGGTAGATCCCTCCGTCGACCACCAGGGCCGCGGCCGCCACCGCGGCATAGCGCCCGGTACCGGCCAGTTGCTTGGCCAGCAGCGGCATTTCGAACGCGCCCGGCACGTCGAACACGTCGATCTGATCGGCCGGGATCAGTTCCTGGAACCCGACCAGCGCCTGGTCGACGATATCGGCATGCCAGTTGGCCTTGATGAAGGCGTAACGGGGGGATGTCATCCTGACCTCTCTTGATTCCTGACGGGCCGCGGCGTGGCACCCGTTGTCATCTACCCTTCGACGGCGGGCGGGCGCATGACGGTGACGTCGGGGATCGCACCGTCGACTCTGGCGACCTCGACCAGCGTGGAGTGCGCCGTCGGCCCTTGCCCCAGCCGTGAGGTGCCGCGATCCCGGGTGAGGACATTGGGATTGCCATGCACCTCGAGCCCGCCAGGCGTCTCGGGGTCGTACCAGGCGCCGGTGGCCAGCTGGATCACGCCCGGCAGCACCTGGTCGGAGACGATCACCCCCGCCAGGCAGGCGCCGCGATCGTTCCACACCCGCACCACATCGCCGCTGTCGATGCCGCGGGCGGCGGCATCGTCGGGATGGATGGTCATCGGCTCACGCCCGGCCACCTTCGAGCCCTGGCTGACCATGCCGGCGTCGAGCTGGCTGTGCAGCCGCGTGCGCGGCTGATTGGAAATCAGGTGCAGCGGAAACTCCGCGGCCTTCGGCGCCCCCAGCCACTCGTCCGGTTCGCGCCAGACCGGATGGCCCGGGCAGTCGTCGTAGCCGAAGCCGTCGATCGTCTCCGAGAAGATCTCGATCCGGCCGGACGGCGTCTTCAGGGCGTTGGCATCGGGATCGGCGCGGAATGCCTCCAGCATCACCATCGGGCGTTCGGGATCCGGCAGGGTGTGGGTCTCGTTCTCCCAGAAGGTCTCGAAATCCGGTAGTTCGAAACCGGCCTCGGCGGCGCGCTGGCGGGCCTGGTTCCAGAGATGGCGGATCCAGTCCATCTCGTCGCGGCCCTTGGTGAAGCGTTCACCGAAACCGAGGTTCTCGGCGAGGCCGGTGAAGATGGCGAAGTCGGAACGGCTGTCGCCGACCGGCGGGATCGCCTGCTTCATGGCGACCTGCAACGGCTCCCATTTGGTCATCGACAGGTCGTTGCGTTCCAGCGAGGTGGTCGTCGGAAACACGATGTCGGCGTGCCGGGCCATCGAGGTCCAATGGATCTCGTTGACGATGATGGTCTCCGGCCGCCGGAACGCCTCGACCAGGCGGTTGATGTCCTGATGGTGATGGAATGGGTTGCCGCCGGCCCAATACACCATCCGGATATCCGGGTAGGTCAGGCGTCGGCCGTTGAAATCGAACTCTTCGCCCGGATGCAGCAGCATGTCGGAAATCCGCGCCACTGGGATGTAATCCTTGACCGGATTGATGCCCTGGGGCACCGCCGGCCACGGGAACGCCTTGACCGGATTGCCGATGCCGTTCTCAGAGCTGTAGCCGACGCCGAAACCGCCGCCTGGCAGGCCGATCTGACCCAGCAGGGCCGCTAGGACCACAACCATCCAGATCGGCTGCTCGCCGTACTCCGAGCGCTGCATCGACCAGGTGGCGTTGATCATCGTCCGCCTGCCGGCCATGCGCCGGGCCAGCGCGCGGATCGTCTCGGCGGCAACGCCGGACTTCTCTTCCGCCCATTCCGGCGTCTTCGGCTGACCGTCCGTTTCGCCGCGCAGATAGGCCTGGAAGGGTTCGAACCCGACCGTATAGCGCGCCAGAAAGGCGGGGTCGTGGAGGCCTTCGGTCACCAGCGTGTGGGCCAGTGCCAGCATGATCGCCACGTCGGAGCCCGGACGCGGCGCGATCCAGTCGGCGTCCAGATCCGGCGGCAGATCGGCGCGGATCGGGCTCAGATAGACCATTTCGCAGCCGGCATCGGCGCAGTCTCTCAGCCCATGATAGACCGTGTGCTGGCCGACCCCGCCGGACGTCACCTGGCTGTTCTTGACCGGCATGCCCCCGAACATGACCAGCAGTTCGCAATGCTCGGCCAGCACCGACCAAGTCGTGTGGGTGTCGAGCACCTCACGGAACGGTCCGACGACGTGCGGGATGATGGTCTCCGCGGCCGCATAGGAGTAGGTGCCGCGATGACCGACATAGCCGCCGAGCTGGTTGAAGAACCGGTGGATCTGCGAGTTCGCGTGATGGAACCGCCCTGCACTCGCCCAGCCATACGACCCGGCGTAGAACGCCGTGTTGCCGTGGGCGGCCCGGATCCGGTCCATGTCCTCGGCCGCCATCTCAAGTGCCTCGTCCCAGGGCACGGCCACGAACGAATCGACCCCACGCCCGGCCCGGTCGCTCTGATGGCGCTTCTCGAGCCAGCCTTTGCGGATCATCGGCCGGCCGACCCGGGTCTTGTGGGTCACCGCGTCGACGATGCCGGGGCCGATGATCGCCGGGGCGGGATCCTGGTCGTAGTCGTGGACGGCGATCAGCCGGTCGCCCTCGACCTCGGCGAAATAGGTGCCCCAATGGGTCGATGTCGATGTCAGGCGGCGCTTGATCGCGGTACTCATCTCGTCGGCCCTCTATTGTGGCGGCGGTCGGCCGGGCCATAGGTGGCATGCGTCCCTGGGCCATGCAAGCGCCAGCAGCAGGGTGCTTTACAGGACCAAACCCAGCCCTCTAGCCTCTCACTTGCCTGTAACCCACTGGGATTCAAGCGATGAGTGAACATTGGAGTGTCGCTAGCCATCAGCACTTGAAGGCGGCGGGCGTCCGGCAGATCGGCTATGTGCCGGATGCGGGCCTGCGGCTGCTCATTGAGCGGTGTCGCGACGACAACACCCTGGAAACCGTGATGTGCGCGACCGAAGAGGAGGCGGTCGGTCTGTCGGCCGGGGCCTGGCTCGGTGGGCAGAAGGCGGCCCTGCTGATGCAGTCCAGCGGCGTCGGCAACACCATCAACGCCATCGCTTCGCTGATCGCCTCGGCCCGGTTTCCACTGTTTGCCATCGTGACCATGCGCGGCGAATGGGGCGAGGGAAATCCCTGGCAGGTGCCGATGGGCCAGGCCGTGGAACCGACGCTGGAAGCGGTCGGCGTGCGGACCTATCGCGCCACCGATGAGCAGGACGTCGCCCCGATGGTCGAGGCCGGCCTGCGCATGGCGTTCTCCAGCGATCAGGCAGTCGCCATCCTGGTCGACCAGCGGGTCATCGGTTCCAAGATCTGGACGGCCGGAAAGGCGGTGAACGGATGACCGCGATCACTCTGCACCGCCGACAGGTCCTCGAGCACGCCTTCGCCGAGCGCGGCGACGCGCTCTGCGTCTCCGGCCTTGGTTCGACAACCTGGGACCTGGCGTCCCTCGGCGATCGACCGGAGAACTTCTACCTCTGGGGGGCCATGGGCAATGCCACCATGATCGGCCTCGGTCTTGCCCTCGCTCAGCCGAAGCGGCGGGTCGTGGTCGTCACCGGCGACGGCGAGATGCTGATGGGCCTGACCAGCTTCACGACCATCGGTGCCCGCCGCCCCTCCAACCTGGCCGTCTGCGTGATCGACAACGAAACCTACACCGAGACCGGCCGGCAGCTGACGGCAACCGGGCGCGGCACCGACCTGGCAGCCGTCGCCGCCGCCTGCGGCTTTCCGAGGACGGCGATGGTCCGTACCGAGGCGGAGGCCGCCGATCTCGGCCAGCTGCTGTTCCACGAACCGGGCCCCGTGGCGGCAGTGGTCAAAGTGGTCGACGAAGACCTGCCGATGGCCGTGCCACCGCGCGACGGCGCGCATCTCAAGACCCGGTTCCGGATCGGCCTGCTCGGCGAGGACGCTGCGACCCAGCCGTAGCGAGTGCAACGGAGGCGACATGACGTTCACATGGGATCAGCCGGAAGCGGATCGGGCGGCAATCGAGGCCTGGTTCGCCGATTGGAGCCGGCACGTTGCGGATGTCGACTTCGCGCCCGCCCTCACCCTGTTCGAAGACAACATTGCCAGTTTCGGCACCCATATGGACGTGGTCGAAGGCCTGGACGCCCTCGCCGCAAATCAGTGGCGCTCGGTCTGGCCCACCATCGAGGACTTCCGCTGGAACCTGGAGAGCCTGAAGGTCGGCGTCTCGCAGGACCGGCTGTTCGCGATCGGGGTGCTGACCTTCTCTTCGACCGGAGTCGGCGAGGATGGCGGGCGCTATGACCGGCCGAGACGCGGCACCGTCGCCTTCACCCGATCCTCGGTGGAGGCGCCCTGGAAGGGTGTACACACCCACATCTCGCTGAATCCCGGCGTGCCCCACCCCAGCCACGGCAACCGTCCGGCGCGGAGCTGACGAGGTCCCGGTCTCGACCTTGCGGTCGAACCGGGATGACGGTGGTTGGAGAGCACGTCATCCCCCCGGATTAAATCCGGGGGGAACCCGCACTCCGATGCGGGCGACGGCCGGGACCCCGCCGGGCCCTCAACCGATCCAGGGCAGTGCGGCCTCGCTTTTGGCGACGATCCAGCCTCCGCCCAGGGACGGCGGAAGCGCGAGGGTGAAGGTGCCCGCCCCTCCGGCCGCCGCCGGGGCGAAACCGCGACCTGCCAGGAACGCCTGGGTCGCCGCGAGATCGTCCGACAGCAGGGCGTAGCCGGCAACACCCGGGCTCGGTGGAATGGTGGTCCCCGGAAACAGCTCCGTCGCCCGCTCGGGCGTTGCCAGCAGGACACCGCCGCGCGCCAGGGGCAACCGGACAAGGCCGGGGCCCAAAGCAACGGCGTCCACCTCGGTGAAGCGGGCGTAGCGATCCGTCGCCTCGTCCAGATCCTCGGGCACGATCACCACGTCGCGCAGGGCGACAATCCCGTTCTCGTGGCGCATCCAGGCGGGTTGCCAGACCAGCGCCTCGGTGTGATGGCTCAACACCTGGACCCGGCCTTCCGGCATGTCCTCTTCGGGATTCTTGATCACCGTGAACGCCGCCTCGTTCTGACCGGTCTCCCGGCCGATATCGTCAAGCACCGGCACCGGTCGTTTGAGCGGTGTCGGCTCCAGCGGGTGAAACCCGGCGGCGGCCTGGCGTTGCCGACGGTTGAGCGCATCAGCGTCGCTCAAGGCCACGATGTGCAGACCGGTATAGCGATTCAGCTGGCGGCGGGTGCGCGCGCCCGTCGGCGTGCTGTCGTCGGTGACGGTCAGGACCTCGAGATAGCCCTCGCGCAGCATCACGCAGCGGTTGGCGGTCCCCATCGGGTGGCGGTTTCCGTCACCGTCCGTAAACGCGTGTTCGACATACGGCGTTTGGGAAAAGCCCAGTCGGCTCAGAGCGATATGGGCCGACTCCATGTCTGGAACGAAGTGGCCGAGATGATCGAGAAAGGTCTCCCCGGGTTCCGGAAGCTGCCGCCAGGCCGCCATCATTTTGCCCTTTTCTGATGATGGGCTTTCAACTGTCACATGCTTCCGCCATGATACCGGTCAGAGAAGCGGGGCACAGCCCCCGGCCGTCCCATCGGGCGGCCGTCACGAAGTCCGACAGGAGGATGCCATGACCCGTAGTATCCGCCGTTGCCAATGCCGGGCCGCCTTGACCGCGCGGGCCGCTCACGCGCATTTCGCCGACACCGTTGTGGTGGGCACCATGATGGCCGCCGCCATTGCCGGAACTGCCTGGCTGATGCTGAAACTGGCGGTCTGATCCCAGGCATCCCGCGCCGGTCCCCAAGACCACCTGCTTCAGGAGACCAACCATGGCCGCAACGCCACCGGTTTGTGATTTCGGTGCGCCCGCTCCGGACTTCGCGCTACCCGACCTCGACGGTTCCACCAAGCGCCTGGCCGACGTCCGCGGACCCCGGGGCACGCTGGTCATGTTCATCTGCAACCACTGCCCCTACGTCCGCTCGGTGATCGGACGCATTGTCCAGGAGGCCAAAGTGCTGCAGGCGGCGAGCGTCGGCGTGGTGGCGATCATGTCCAACGACTTCCGGGCCTATCCGGCCGATGCGCCGGACAAGATGCGCGCCTTCGCCGAGGAGAACGGCTTCCCGTTTCCCTACCTGTTGGATGAGAGCCAGGCGGTGGCACGCGCCTACGACGCCGTCTGCACGCCGGACTTCTTCGGCTACGACGCCGATCTCGGCCTGCAGTACCGCGGTCGGCTGGACGAGTCCAAGACCACGCTGGTGACAGACGCCCGTCCGGAACTGCGCGAGGCGATGCTTGCCGTCGCCGAGAGCGGCCACGGACCGCAGGAGCAGATCCCGTCCATGGGGTGCTCGATCAAGTGGAAGTCGGCGGCCTGACTTCCCAGCCCTCCCGTCATCCCGGTTCGGCCGACAGGTCGAGACCGGGACCTCCTGGCTCAGCGAGATCCCGGCCGTCACCCGCATAGGAGTGCGAGTTCCCCCCGAATTTAATCCGGGGGGGATGACGGGAAGATAGATCAGGCGCCGCCGTCCGGCGGTCAGTCGGTCTTGCGCCGTGCCGCCGCGATCTCCCGGCGGTCGATCCGCCGGTTCCACGGCAGCCAGACCGAAAACGCCAGGGGGGCGAGTGACGGAGCGAGCACCGGATCCGGATCGGTCACCGGCACAGGCAGGCCTTCGTTGGACCCACCAGCGAGCCAACGGGCGATCGAGCGCCCGAGCGCCGTCGTCATGGCCATGCCTCGACCGTTGCAGGCGATCGCCGACCAGCCGTCCGCCCCGAGGGTCATCAGCCGCGGCATGAAATCCCGAGCCGCCGCCAATCGGCCCTGCCAGGCATAGTCCAGGGTAAGCGGCGGCAGTTGCGGCAGAAGGTCTTGCAATCGGCCCAGATGGTGCGTCCGTCCCCGCTCCGCCGAACCGAAAGGTGAGGCCAGCAGTCCACCGGTGACAATCCGATTGTCGACGGTCCAACGGAACGCGATCAGATCCTTGCGGGTATCGGCGGAACACCGGTCGTTCGGCAGCACGGACTCCCGCAAAGCGGGGTCAAGCGGCCGGGTCGCGACCTGAAACAGCGTGATCGGGAACTGGGTCGCTTCGGCCCGGGACGCCAAGCCGTCACCGGTGGCGTTGGTCGTCAGCAGCAGACGCTGGGCGACGACACGGCCGCGGTCGCCATGCACGACCCAACGGTCTCCCTGACGCTCGATCCGACGGGCCCGCGAGTCAACGAAGACCCGCGCACCGGCCCGGGCCGCCGACGCCGCCAGACCTCGGCAATAGGCCAGAGGGTTCAGGTGTCCCCCGGTCGGATCGAGGAACGCACCCTGGTAGCTGTCGGCGCCGGTCTCGTGAACCGCCTCATCCCGGGAAAGGGCCCGCACCGGGCGGCCGAGCGCCTGCCACTGGGCCACCCGGTCTTCCAGCCAGGCACGCTTCTCGGGCGTGTGGATGGGTTGGATCCAGCCCGTCTGGAGGGCGTCGCAGGCGATGTGATGGCGCCGGATCAGGTCGAACACCAGTTCCGCGCCCTGACCGACGGTCTCGCAGATCAGGCGTCCATGTTCCTCGCCCAGGGCGGTGCGCATGACCTTCGGATCCAGTCCGGTGATCAGGTTGGGCACCACGAACCCGGTGTTGCGGCCGGACGCCCCGAAACCCGGTTCATCCGCCTCCAGCAGCGCCACGGTCACACCGGCCTCCGCCAAGTGCAGGGCGGTGGAGAAGCCGAGATAGCCGCCGCCGACGACCGCCACATCGGTCTCGATCTGATCCTCGAGCCGCGGGAACTCGGGTGCGGCGGGTGCCGCGGCGTGCCAGTAGGATGACTGGAACGACAGCGACGGATGCGGGGCGCCGGCCAACCGTTCCCAGATGTTCGGGCGATAGCCCTCGTGCGCGACCTCTGTCATGGCGGCGATGCTAGAGCAGATCCGTGTCAGATGGAATCGCCGAAGGCGATCCATCAGACCGGCGAATCTGCTCTAACTCTATGATTTAGATCGGATTCACACGTTTCGCGGAATCCAGGGTGTTTCCGTCAGAACGTGATCCGATCCAGCCCGTAATGCCGGCAAGGCCAGAGGGATTTCGGCGGTGTAGAGTGCCGCCATGTCCGAGCCCACGCCCCCCGCGCCGAGCCGGCGCGATCTTGTCGTCACCGTTGTCTTTACCACCCTTGTCATGACCCTGGCGTCGATGGCGACCCTCTGGATTCCAGCGATCGCACCGGCCGTCGGTGACGATCTCGGGGTCTCGCCGTCGCTGGTCGGCTACCAGTTCACGCTGGCCTATATCGGGGCGATGGCATCGAGTCTGTTCGCCGGCGGGCTGGTCCAGCGGTTCGGCGCCTGGCGGACCAGCCAGGGCAGTCTGGTCATGCTGGCGCTCGGCCACCTGATCCTGATGACCGGCAACCTGGAGCTGATGGTCGTCGGATCGGTCGCCACCGGTCTCGGGTACGGCGTGATGAACCCGCCGGCGCTGGACCTGCTGAACCGGGTCGCGACCCCCGGCAGCCGCAACCTGGTGTTCTCCATCCGGTTCACCGGCGTGCCCCTGGGCGGCGTGCTAGCCAGTCTGGTCGCCCCCTCGCTCGCCCTGGCGGTCGGCTGGCAGGCAACAATGCTGGTGGTCGGGCTCGCCGGGCTGGTCCTGTTCCTCGCCATGCAGCCGTTCCGCGAGTACTTCGACGCCGACCGGCGCCCGGACACACGGGTCATTCGCGATCCGTTCACCGGCCTCCGGCTGGTCCTGACCGACCTGCCGCTGCGCTGCCTGGCGTTCACCGGGCTCTGCTTTGCCGCGGTCCAGCTGTCCCTGATGTCCTTCGCGGTCACTCTGCTTGTGGATGAGGTCGGGTGGACCCTGGTGCGGGCCGGTATCGCCCTCTCCTGCATCCAGGTCGCCGGCGTCATCGGACGTGTCGGCTGGGGCATTGTCGCGGACCGACTGCGCTCCAGCAGCCGCGTGCTGATCGGCATCGGTGGGGTCATGGCTGTCGGCGGCCTGGTCGCGGCCGGGATTTCCCCGACCTGGCCTGAAGCGGTGGTTTTCGCCTTCTTCTTCGCCTTCGGCCTGGTGGCGGTCGGCTGGAACGGCGTGTTCGCCAGCGAAGCAGCGCGGATCAGTCCCGAAGGCCGCGTCGGTCACGCCGCCGGCGGCGTCCTGTTCGTGACTTTCTCGGGAGTGCTGGTCGGGCCGGTCATGTTCTCCGCCCTGTTCGGCGTGACCGGCAGCTACACCTCGACCTTCCTTGCCACAGCGGTCCTGGCCGCCATCGGACTGATCCTCGTCGCAATTGCCGGGCGCACGGCCCAGAGGCGGACGGACGGCCTGTGACGCGCCCGGGTCGACGCTACTGGACGATGCGTCCGTCGGGACGGAACGCGTGGAATACGAAGGCGAATGTGACCTCATAGGCGATGTCGACGCCGTTCTTGCGCACAATGACGTTGCCGACATCACGACCGTCGGCGATCCGCCTCGAATCCAGGGCCGAGTTCTGGCCCGGCTCCCAAATCAGCTCCATATCGCCGTCTCTGATGCGTTTCTTTTCAGCCAGCATCTCAAGGCTCCAGGCGACGTCCTTGACGACCACGACCCGGGCCATCGGGGCAATCCCTTCCGGCGTCGAGCCGTCATAGAGGAAGGGGACCGGCATGGTGTCATACCCGCGATAGGGATTGACGCCGTATGGCCGCATCGAAGGATCGGTCGGAACCAGCACTTTGCCCTCTGGGAAGCGCGCAGCGAACCGCTCGAAGCTCTCCAACCTGGCCGGCAGCACCGTCAGGGTGGCCCCCATCAGTTCACCGACAATCGCCTCGCCCGTGTACTGCTGCCACCAGCTCTCGGTTTCGCGGTCGTACATGACAAGGTCCGAGTTCCGCAGATTGCCGGTCGTGCCGAATTCCAGCGTCAGATCGCCGACCTGGCGGTCAAACACGATCGCGGCGTTGCAGAGCGGGCAATAGGTCACGGCCACCGGCCGGCCGCCGACCGTGTCATTGACGATCTCGTGCCAAGTCAGGATTTGCAGCGGATAGGCGCGGGCATCGCCATCGATGACGAGGCCGATCACCGGTTCGGTCGGTGCGACATCCTCGCCAATCTCCGACACCGAGTGGAAGCGCGGGTCGTCGATGGACGGAATCCCGTCCTTGCCCGGCCCGCCGGACCGGATCTCCTCGATCGGAACGGCATGCTTTGAGAAGTCCGTGCGCGGCCAAGCCGCCTCCCAGTGGGTCCCGGCCCAAGCAGCCTGGGTCAACGGGACGGCCTGCAGGACCAGGACGGCGAGCGACACGAGAAGGAGCCGGCGCATTGACATGACCAAGACAATGCGCCAGGCGCGCCCGGACACAGAAATCACGAATTGGATAGAATCTGTGATCGGCGGGCGACGACCTTCCGCCGGATGGCTCCGGGGTCAGCCGGTGCCCAGCTTGGCCGAGCGGGCCCGGATGTCGCGCAGGCGCGGATCGGGCGACAGGTCGCCGATCGGGTCGTCGTAGTCGCCGAAGGCCCGGTAGAGCTCAGCCGACTCCACGGCCGAGCTGCGCACTTTGTAGTTCTCGCGGGAGCTGAGCATGCCGAAGGCTTTGCCGGCCTGACGTCGTTCGACCTCACCGAAGGTCTGCGCGGCTTTGACGACGGCGGCGTGCACGAACCCTGTCCCGACCGTCCGGTCGACGGCCTCTGCCAGGATCTGCAACGCCTTACGGTCAATCTCAGAGGACACTGCACCACCTTTGATGCGTCCTGGTTAACAGACGCTCACCATAAACCCAACCGTTAATTAGCTTTAGTGATTCGAGCGATTCGTGCAAGCGAAAACCTTTCATCGGATTCGCAAATACCGCTCAACTCGCTTCGACAAGTTCCGAATTGAAAGTACATATGAGTCGCACAAAGTCCCTGACGCGCAAGATTGATGCGCGTCGCGCGCTTCGATAGCCTTGGAAAACGGCGGAGCGAAACGGCGGTGGCAATAAAGACCCTGGTCCTGGTGATCCTGTTCGGCGGAATGATCTATCTCGCCGAGCGCATGACGGCGCGCCAGTTCAGGTTGGAACAGGCCGAATTCGACGCGATCGCCTCACCGACCGACACGGTGGTCGGAGCGGCCGGTCCGGACGGCAAGTTTCAGCGGATCACCCACGACCTGCCGGCGATGCGGGAAACCTGGCGCCCGATCCGCTTTCCAAGCGGGTGGGAGTCCCGGGGAGCCGCCGGTTTTCCCCAGGAACGCGCCTATCTCGACCAGTCGATGGTCGAGCGGAACACATGGTGCGAGGCCCACTGCACGGGTCAGTGGCGGATCGAAGTCCCGAAAGGGGCTGCGCCGATCTTCTGGTTCGAGGACGCGTCGGATGCCCGTGAGTTCATGTTCGCCTGGTTCCCCTTCAAGTGCTCCTGAGCAGGCGGCGGCGACGTCCGCCCCACACCCGTTCGTTCTACAGAAGATCTCAGCCCAGTGAGGGGTCGGCGGACAGGGACGGGGTCCGCCGGCGTCTCTATTGGTTTGCGGCCCGCCAGGCCGCCGGATCCTCGAACTTGAGCGCCCAGATCCCGGCCTTCTCGCGCTTGGCTATCTTCTCGAGGTACTCATAGTCGGGCCGCTCGGCGGGTCGGGCGACGGCCCAACCGGTCCGAACCATGCGGGTGTTGAGATTGAGGTCGCCGGCATAGCATGTGCCACGGTTGGCCCCATCGTCGTCCTGGCCATCCACGACACAGGTCACCGCCAGACGGCCGACCATCGTCCTCAACGCGTCCAGGGCCTGCATGCCGCACTGAAACGGCCGACCGAATTCGTTCTCACAGTACTGGTCGAGTTCCGGGGCATCGATTCCGGCCAATCGGATACTCTTGCGGTCGACGACGATCGTATCGCCGGACGTCACATTGGCCCGGCCCTTGACCTGCTGAGCGACCGCGGGACCGGCCACCGAAACGGCCAGGAACACGGCGACGACTGAACTGAGAACTGCTCGCATCGACCTCCCCCTCAAAGAGATAACCGAGCGTGGTCGCGCGTTAAGGCGCTCAGTGTCCGGCAAGGGTTGGAATCGGTCAATCCCTCAATGGGCGAGCGCACGGAGCAGTGAAGCACGCTAAAGAATGGCCAGCGCCTGTTTCGATGCCGGCGGCGGAAAGGCCGCATCGAGCGCCGCCATGTCCTCGGCATCCAGCGCCACGGCCAATGCCGCATGGTTCTGCATGACGTGGCCGGCGCTCGCCGATTTGGGGATGGCGATCATGTTCTCGCGGGCCAGAACCCAGGCCAGGGCGACCGTCAGGTCTGAAACGCCGTGCTTGGATGCAATCGGCGCCAGAGCCGGCTGACCGGCCAAACGGCCCTGCTCGAGGGGCGAATAGGCCATCACCGGCATGCCCCGGTTGGCGCACCACGGCAGAAGGTCGAACTCCGGTCCCCGGCGGATCAGGTTGTACAGGATCTGGTTGGTCGCGCAGCTTCGACCCGCGATTGCCTCCACTTCCGCCATCTCATCGGTGTCGAAATTGCTCACACCCCAATGGCGGATCTTGCCGGCGGACTTGAGATCTTCGAAGGCCTCGATGGTCTCCTCGAGCGGGAAGGACCCGGGCCAGTGCAGCAGGAACAGGTCTATGGTCTCGATCCCCATGCGTGCCAGACTCGACTCGCAGGACGAAATCGTCCCGCTGCGGTCAGCATTGAACGGCAACACCTTGGAGACGATGAACAAACCGTCCCGCCGCCCCTGAATGGCATCACCGACAACCTCTTCGGATCCGCCGGATGCGTACATCTCAGCTGTGTCGATCAGGGTCATGCCGAGATCAATACCAGGCCGCAACGCGTCGGCCTCGGCGTCCCGGTCGTTGCCGGCCTCGCCCATGTGCCAGGTTCCGAGGCCGAGGGCCGGCACCTGTTCGCCGTCGACGAACCGCACTGTCCTCATCACGGTGTCTCCTGCTGTTCGCTGTCGTTGGTCGGGATCAAGGTCATCGGGGGGTCGTCTTCGCCACGGTCGACAGGCTTTCCAGGTATCGTTGGACCCGCGATTTGAGCCCGGGACGCGCCGCCGATGCAACCAGGGCTGCTAGGTCGCGGTCCCGGCGGTCGGAAACCGTCAGTGCGTTGACGGCCGCTTGCGTCGAAGCTTCGAGGCGCCGCGCCCTGTTCTCCAGTTCCGCCAGCCCGTCGCCGATCCCGGCTGCCGTGGTGATCTGATTGATCATGCCGACCCGAAGGGCCTCTTCGGCGCCGAAGCGACGTCCGGAGCCCACCAGATCCCGTGCCACCGTTTCCCCCACACGATCGGCCAGACGTCCGGTGCCGAGCGCTATACCGAATCCCGCTCCGGGAAACGCGAAGGTCGCCTTATCGACGACCATCCGATGCTCACAGGAGACCACCAGGTCGGCCCCTGCCCCGATCGCCGCCCCTTGCACCACCGCTACCGTCGGAATGGGGGCATATCGGACCGCTTGCAGCAGCAACTCGATGCGCACGAAACGGGCCAGCAGATCACCGTCGGACAGGACCTCCAGGTCGCTGAGATCAAACCCGGCGCAGAAGTGGTCACCGGCCCCCTGGAATACCAGCAACCGGGCCCCGTCGGCCGGCGCCCGCTGCACCGCGTCGAGCAGGGCCTCCGCCATGTCCGGGCCGAGCGCATTGCGGCGCTCGGGGCGATCCAGCGTGAGGGTGACGACATCGCCCCGCCAGGCTTCAGAGACCGGTGGTGTCATGCCACCGCCTCGAGCTGCTCGGCGATGGCCCGACCGGCCTGTTCTGTGCTTGCCGATCCGCCGAGATCGATGGTGCGCGATGCCGGATCCGCCAGCGATCGGTCTACCGCGGCCTCAAGGGCCATGGCGGCGTTCAGCGCCGACTGGCTGGCGGTGTTCCGGGCGACCCGGCCGATCAGTATGGCGGTCGACAGGATCAGGGATGTCGGGTTCGCCTTGCCCTGCCCGGCGATGTCCGGGGCGGTTCCGTGGGCCGCCTGGGCGATGGCGTAGCGGTCACCGGCGTTGATCGAGCCGGCAACGCCAAGCCCCCCGGCCAGTTCCGCAGCCTGGTTGGACAGGATGTCACCGAACACGTTGGAGGTGACGATCACGTCGAAGCGCGCCGGATCGCGGACCAGCAACGAGGCCATGGCGTCGACCAGCACCTCTTCAACCTCGACGGCACTCTCCTCGCGGGCCGCCGACTGCACGGCATTGCGGAATAGACCGTCCGACATCTTCAGCACGTTGGACTTGGTCACGATCGTCAGCTTTCCGCGCCGGCCGGCGGCGAGGGCCGCCGCCGTCCTGCCGATCCGTTCCGAACCCTGCCGCGTGATCTTGCGGACCGCCAGCGCCAGGTCCGGTGTCGGCATGAACTCGCCCGATCCCAAATGCATGGTGCGGTCGGCGTAAAAACCTTCCGTATTCTCACGCACGATCACCAGATCCATCGACGGAACCGGCGCCGGCACACCGGCGCGGGTACGTGATGGCCGGATATTGGCATAGAGGTCTAGCCGCCTTCGGAATTCCGCGGAAGGGTTGAGCCCACCTTCCGACGGCGGCGGGTAGTCGGCGGTCGACACCGGCCCCAGGATCACCCCGTCAACGGCCATCGCGCGGGCAAAGGTCTCCTCGGTGACGGTCACACCGTCCTGCTTCAGCGCCGCGAGCCCGACCCGACCGGTCTCTACCTCCAATCCAAGCCGGTAGACCCGTTCCAGGGCCTCGAGAACGGTCGCCAACGCGGTCGAAATTTCCGGACTGATTCCGTCCCCCGGCAACATCAGCAGGCGCATCGATTTCCCTCCCCAGACCGGCTTTCCGTCGGCGGACTTCCAGCCGACCCGAATTCGCATTGCTGTAGAGCTATTAAAAATAAACGGTCATGATCTGCCGTATATCCAACGCCTGCCAGGAATGCTCGAATAGCGTCGGGTATCCTGCGGGGTCGGCGTAACGGTGCCCCAAACAAACGAAAACCAGGGAGACATATCGATGGATCGCTTGCAAGACGTCTATCGTAACGAGGGCGGGACCTCCGAAGCCTCTGATCTGTCATTCGACGAGTGGGACGAGCTGCAATCCCCACCCCCGGCGGTGACCGATTTCGACGTCATCGTTGAAAAGGCGATGTCTCGCCGCGGCTTCCTCGGCGCCCTCACCGCCACCGGCACGACGGCATTCCTGATGGGCACGTCGGCGTTGAACCCGGCCCAGGCCGCCACGAGCCGTCTGGCCTTTAGTGCGGTCGCCGCCAACAGCCTCGATACGGTGACGGTGCCCGAAGGCTACAGCTGGCACATCGTCGCCACGTGGGGCGAGCCGCTGTGGTCGAACGCCCCCGACTTCGAACAGACCACCCGCGGCACGGGTGAGACCCAGGAAACCGCGTTCGGCGACAACAATGACGGCATGTGGCTGTTCAGCGATGGCGTCCGCAACATCCTGACGGTCAACAACGAGTACACCAACCGTTCGATCATGTACGGCAACCGCGAGACGAAGCTGCCGGAAAACGTCGACGATGTCCGCAAAGGCAAAGCGGCGCACGGCGTCAGCGTGGTTGAGGTGGCCGAGACCGACGGCCGCTGGAGCATCGTCAAGGACTCGCCGTACAACCGGCGCATCACCGCCGACACAACGATGGAGATCACCGGCCCGGCACGGGGTCACGATCTTATGAAGACCGCGGCCGATCCGAGCGGCACCACGTCGCTCGGCACCTGGAACAACTGCGGCAGCGGCAAGACCCCGTGGGGCACCTATCTGGCCTGCGAGGAGAACTTCAACGGCTACTTCTCCTCCAGCGACCCCGAGTACAAGCCGAGTGCCGAACTGTCGCGCTACGGCGTGAAGAACAAGGACTGGGGCTATGCCTGGGCGACCGGGGACGAGCGTTTCGACATCTCGAAGCACCCGAACGAACCCAACCGGGCCGGCTATATCGTCGAGATCGATCCGTTCGACCCGACCTCGACGCCGAAAAAGCGCACGGCCCTCGGCCGATTCAAACATGAGAACGCCGAGGTGGTGGTGACACCGTCGGGCCACGTGGTCGTCTACATGGGCGACGATGAGCGGGGCGAGTTCGTCTACAAGTTTGTCTCCGACGGCACCTACAGCCTCGGTGGCGACAATTCCGATCTGCTGGAAACCGGTTCTCTGTTCGCCGGCAAGTTCAATGATGACGGCACCGGCGAATGGCTGGCCCTGACCCCTGAGACCACGGGCATGGCGAACCAGGCGGAGGTGTCGATCCATTCCCGGATTGCCGCATCCAAGGTCGGTGCGACCACCATGGATCGTCCCGAGTGGGTGGCCGCGAATCCGAAGAAGGCCGAGGTCTATTGCTGCCTGACCAACAACAAGAACCGCGGTGTGAAGCCGAATGCCGGGGGTGACGACACCTCGCCCAATGGCCCCAACCCGCGGGCCGAAAACCACTACGGGCAGATCGTGCGCTGGGCTCCGGTCGACGGCGACCATACCGCGACCGGCTTCACCTGGAACCTGTACGTCCTGGCCGGCAACCCGACTGTCCACAGCGACGCCTATGCCGGTTCAGCGAACGTGAACGCCGACAACATGTTCAACTCGCCCGATGGCCTGAGTTTCGACTCCACCGGCCTGCTGTGGATCCAGACGGACGGCAACTACAAGAACGAAGGCGACTTCGCGGGCATGGGCAACAACCAGATGCTGATCGGCGATCCGGAAACCGGCGAGATCAAACGGTTCCTGGTGGGCCCGAACGAGTGCGAAGTCACCGGCGTCACCTGGAGCCCAGACAAGCGCACCGCTTTCGTCGGCCTGCAGCATCCGGGTGAGAGGGGCAACAGCCATTTCCCGGGCGGCGGCAGTTCGGTACCGCGGTCCGTTGTCATCGCCATTAAGCGCGACGACAACGGCCTCATCGGCTGACGTCGGCTCGTACACACTGCAGGACTGGGGCGGCCTTCGGGCCGCCTCAGTTGTTTTGGGGGAAGGCAATGTCGCAACGCGAAGAGGGGGCGCCTCCGGCCTCCGGATGGGCGCCCCTGGCGATAGAGCTCCACGTCGACGATCTCAACGCGAGCACCGCCTTCTGGTGCGGCCTGCTGTTATTCTCCGTCGCCTTCCAGCGGCTGGAGGAGCGCTTCGCTTGTCTGGACCTGAATGGTGCGCAGGTCATGCTCTGCCAGCGCCACGGCCGGTGGGAAACGGGCCCGATGGAACGGCCCTTCGCCCGCGGCGCGATGCTGCAGGTCGCGACCAACGACCTGGACGGTGTCGAGCGCCGGCTTGACCACGCCGGATGGCCGATCCACACCGGGCCGCACGAGATCTGGCGCAGGGTCGGAGACCGGGAGGCAGGCCTCCGCGAGTTGTTCGTCCAGGACCCCGACGGCTATCTGGTGATGATGAACCAGTCGATCGGCGAACGCCCGATCAGATCCGCCTAGATCCTTGAGCGAGCCCGACCCTGCACCGACCTGCTAAGAAGAGATCCCTTGTTTAACAGGAACAGATTTAAAGAATGTCGCCAGGCTCAAATTCTGAGCATCGATAGCATCGATTTCAACAAACCGAGGGATGAATATAGACGTTCTCGAATTAAAGTTCCGTTTTATCGGAGGCACAACTACGAGCCTTTTCTTGCCGATAGGCAGATTTGCCTCGACTCTATCGGTTTCATAATTTCGCATTAATTTATAAAATCGCAAATCATTCTGATTTCGATCAATGAGTTTAACATGGAATTTCTCATCAACGAATGAAGAAAAGTACTTTTTCGCCTTCTCTAGTGTAGAATTCTCTTTTGGAGATAATATTATTGCATCTTTGTATCGCGAAAAAATGGACGAGTAAACCGAATCCAATCCATCAAGAGTACAAATAATGTCAAAATAGGACAGCGCATTTTGAAAAAGATGACATGAGTTCATATTCTTCTGAACGCAGGCCCCGATCGTTCTGACGTAATGATCGCTGTATTGAGCGAGAATTGCATCGCAAATCGATAAAGCGCCATCCAGATCTCTGACTTTCTTTTTCGCAATGAGAAACAGACAGTGTGACTTGAACCTCTGATAAGGATCTCGGATGACGGTGAACTTGAAAAACTCTTCTGAGATATCCCGAAACTGTTCTCCGGAAAAATGATTAGAAATATAAAAAAATCTTCCATAGTCGGATTTCGATTGGTCCGATTCTATTCCATCTTCCTTTGTGGATTTTTCCGAAGAATTAATTCCTTTCATAGAAATTCTATCGAAATTTATATTGTTCATTGAACAATATGAGAATATGAAATTATCAATAGATATTCCACCGGTCTTTTGGAAATGAAGAAATGCAATTTTCTTCTTTTTTTTCATTAACATTTGTGAAATTGTGAACGGAATACTCCCTGCCGAATTCCTGCTTCAAGAACGCGGAAACACCATCAACAACTCTGGATATGTCGTCGGGATTTGTCATTTCAGTTCAAGGATCTCCGATCGGCCAGATCTGATCTTGCATGAATTCCCGGGGTCTCCCCAAGCGATGGACGCCTTCCGACGTATCATCCTTCGTTCGGAGCGCCCCCGTCCCTGGCGAGCAAGGCTTCGACAACCGCGTTGAACCGTGCCGCGTCTTCGTACTGTACCCAGTGACCCACACCGTCGAGCATCTCGATTCCGGCTTCCGGTTGAAGAGCGCGAAGATGAGCGTGGCGGGGCTCGAAGAACCCGATGGCGGTGACGTCCTCCGCGCCCCAGACCAGGTTGATGCGCGCCCGGATCGACGGCAGGGTCCGCGTCAGACGATCGGTCAGGGAGATCGGCCGCGACCGGATTCGATTGCGGGCCATGTTGATTTCCTGGATGTGCTCGGCAAGGGGATCGATGTTGGCCTCGTCCGCGAACATCAGCAGCGCCAGATTATGTCGCCGGATCCGCGCCTGCTCCGCTGCATCCATATGCGGTTCGACCCGGATCATCTCCTGGGTCAACGGGCTACGCTCGCCAAGTCCGGCGGCGCCGACACCGGTATAGCTCACGACCCGGTCGCCGAGACTGGCCGCAACCAGGCCACCGATGATCGAGCCGAAGGAGAAACACAGGAAACGCAGAGGCTCGGCCGCGTGGGTCACCCGCGTCACGCCTTGCGAAACGATCGCTGCCAGGCTGTCAGCATCATAGGGGTGCTCGGGGTCGTCGCTGTCGCCCTGGCCCGGCATGTCGGCGGCGATCACCCGGTAGCGCCTGGCTAGGTGCTCGACATTGCGGACCCAGTGGTTCCACGATCCGAAGCCGCCATGCAGCAGGACCAGCGGCTCGCCCTCCCCCCAGACGCGCCAGACCATCGAACCGGCGCCGCAGGGCGTGCGCAGCACGGTCGCTTTGGCTTCGATTCGGGCGAGATGAGCAGCGGGCGTGAGTTCCATGGCCGGCACTCATAGCGACGGCACACGCACTGTCAACGGCGCAGCTCCGGAACCAGCGCAACCAGCACGGCAAGCGCGACCAACCCCTCGGCGGCAATGATGGTGAGGGCCATCGGGGCGCCGACCAGCCCCGCCAGCCAGCCCACATGCAGCACACCGATCGGCCCGGCCCCGATGCAGACCGACAGGATCCCCATCAACCGGGAGCGGATCTCCGGTGGGGCTTCGTAAAACATGATGGCGCTCTGCATGGACGCAAAACCGGCGAACCCGAACCCGCCGACCAGCAGCACCACGAGCGCGAGTTCGTAGACCGGCACCAGCGAGAAGACGAAGATGGAACAAACAAAGAGGGCCGAGCCAGTCAGATAGATCCGCCAGAATCGGCCCGGCGTGGCGAAGAACGCGATCAGCAGGGCGCCCGCGAAAGCCGCCGCACCCTCGACCGTCAGCAGCAGGCCGACCCGCACAGGATCCGCACCAAAGGTCTCCTTGCCGATCACCGGCACCATGGCGGCGTACGGAAAGGCGAACAGATTGATGATGATCGTGATGCCCAGATGCCCGATTAGGGGACGCGTTCGCCGGACATACGCCAGCCCTTGGCGGATCTCGCTGAGGATCGCCAGGGACCGTGGCGTGCGCGCGACCGGCCGGTAGACCACCAGGATCGCCAGCACCACCGTCACGGCATAGACCGCACTGGCCATGGCATAGACACCGACCATTCCGACCGTCGCGTAGACCGCGCCACCGGCGATCGGGCCCACCATCCGGGTTGCGTTGTTGGAGGCGCTGTCCATCGACATGGCGGGCCCAAGGCGATCCTGGCCGACGCTCTCGCCGAGGATCGTGCGCCGAACCGGAAAGTCGGTCGACCAGCCGAGCCCCGACAGAAACGCCCCGACCAGGACCTGCCCGTCGGTCAGCGACACGGCCAGAACGGCCGTGGTCGTCGCCATCAGGGCAAGCGACAGGATCATCAGGGTCTTGCGATTCAGCCGGTCGGCAATCACCCCGGTCACCGACCCGAACAGGGCCATCGGCAGCATGCGGGCGACGGTGGCGAAGGCGACCAGTTCCGGCGAGCCGGTGAGATCGTAGGTCCAGATCCCGACTGTCACCAACTCGAGCCATCGCATGGCCTCCATCAGGACGCCGATGGTCCAGAGAGTGCGGAAGGTCGGGTCGGCGATCAGGGAGAGCGGCCCCGACCTTCGGCCACCCGCTCCGCCGCCGGGGGCGGCGCCGTGGGGGTCGGTCGGCACGGTCAGGATCCTGTCAAACGGGTTCCCCGGAGCGGCGCAGGAACTCGATCGACGCGCGCAGAGCATCCGCCGTCCGCGCCACTTCTTCAGAACCGTGGGTCGCCGAAACCAGACCGCCGCAGGCCGGATTCAGATCGACGCCATGGACCAGCATGGCCAGCCGCAGCAGCCGGATCAGGTCCTTGGGCCGGTCCTTCATGTCAACAGACGAGAGGCTCAACGGATCGAAGGTGAACGGATCCGCTACCGGCCGGTCCGGGCGCAGGAACAGGTGAAAGCACGAGAACTGGCCGTAAACCGCCCACGGCACACCGAGGTCGGCCAGCACTCCGTTGAGGGCATCGCGCAGACCGGCTGCCGTCGCGTTGGCTCGGGCGCAGGCATCGGTTTCCGCAATGATGGTCAGCGCCTCGGTTCCCGCTGCGGCCGAGACCGGATTGGCGTTGAACGTTCCGGGATGGGCGATCTTGTCCCGCCCCCGCCGGGCCGCCGCCTCGAAATCGAGGGCATCGAGGATGTCGCGCCGGCCGCCGACCGCACCTCCGGGCAGCCCGCCGGCGAGGATCTTCGCCCAGGACGACAGATCCGCGGTCACCCCGAAGACTTCGGCTGCCCCGCCGGGGGCGACCCGGAACCCGGTCACCACCTCATCCAGGATCAGCAGGACCCCGCGCTTCTCGGTCTCCTCCCGAACGAGCTTGAGGAACCCATCGGCGAGCGGCGTGAACCCGGTCCCGCCGCCGATCGGCTCGACGATGACGGCGGCGACATCGCCCCCATCCAGCGCTGCCCGAAGCTGATCGGGGTCGTTCGGGTCGACCAGGGTCACGGCATCGGCAACCGCGCCAATGACCCCCGGCGCCGCACTGCCGTCGAAATGCGACGACACGCCATGGGTCATATGGTCGTGCCAGCCGTGGAAATGGGTGCGAAAACGCAGAATCCTGGGCTTGCCTGTGAAGTCCCGGGCGAGCCGCAGGGCCATCAGGGTCGCCTCGGTACCGGACGCGGTGAACCGAATGCGTTCGGTCGCGGGGCACAGCCGCCGCACCGCCTTCGCCCAGGCGATCTCGCGCCGCTGACCGGCGCCGAACTGGGTGCCCTCGGCCATCGCGGCCTGGGCGGCGGCCGTGACTCGCGGATGCGCATGGCCCAGCAGCAGGGCGCCATGGCCACCGTAGAAGTCGACATACTCGTTGCCGTCGACATCCCATTTCAGGGGCCCGTCCGCACGTTCGACGTACAGGCCATAGGGCTTGAGATGTCGGGAATCGTGAGTGACGCCGCTCGGGAACAGATCGCGCGCTTCCTCGGCGAGCGCCGCCGATCCGGGCGTCTTCTCCCGGTAGGCAGCCTCGATCGGGGAGTTCGTGCCAGGCGCTGTGCCGTGGCTCGCTGACGGACGTGCGGCGGCGCCGGTTCCGGACATCGTGCCCCCTATTCGGCCGCGGCCGGTGCGCGCTGGTCGGCCATGTACTTGGCAAGCCGTGGCGCCACCTCCTCCGCCATCCGGGTAAAGGACCGCCGCCACAGCGGCTGTGACCCGTCCATATCGTGGCCGGTCAGCATCAGAGTGCCGAAATCGCCGACCGTGTCACGGAACGCGACCAACTTATCCAGGACGGTCTCGGCCGAGCCGGCGATCACCAGGTCCTTGGCCTTCGCCATCGCCGCCTGCTTGGCGGCCGCCCAGTCGATGTCCTTGCTGAAGTCGCCGGCGGCCAGCCGGCCCTGGGCGTTCAGGTACAGGTAGTACCAGGAGAACACGCCGTCCGGGTCATTCAGGATCTCGTCGGCCTGGGCGTCGCTGTCGGTGACCAGGACGCTGCGCCCGACCCGCCAGATTGCCGGATCCGGGATCCAGCCGGCAGCTTCGGCACCCGCAACGTAGGTCGGCCAATGGGTCGCCACATCCTCCGCCGGAATGAAGTTTCCGGAAATCGGGATCCAGGCCCGCTCACCGGCGAATTTGGCGGTCATCGAATTGGCGCTGCGCAGCGACACGGCGATCGGGGGATGCGGCGTCTGGTAGGGCCGGATGAAGCGACCGATCCCGACTTCCGGCAGCACCCGGTCTTCGAGCGAAGCGGTGACATGGTCGCCGTCATGGCGAAACGGCGGGTCCTCGCGCCACACCCTCAGGATCAGGTCGATGGACTCGATCATCGCCATGGCGCGTTTGCGGCCATCGAGGTTGTCGAACACCTCCCAATCACTCGAGAGGCCGCCGGCGCCGATCCCAAAAATGAAACGGCCGCGGGCGAGATGGTCGAACAGAGCCACGTGGCCGGCGACCACGACCGGATGCTGCTGCGGCAAGGAGATCACCCCGGTCCCGAAGTGGATCGATTTGGTCTCCGCGATCAGCGAGGCGTTGAACAGCAGCGGCGATGTCACCGGCTCCGCGGTCGAGGTGTAGTGCTCACCCATCCAAGCCTCGGTGAAGCCGAGCCGGTCGGCGAGAACCACCAGTACGCGATCCTCCTCCAGCACCGTCGCGAACGGCCGCGTCGGCGGGTGCAGCGGCATCATGAACAGACCGAGCTTCAGCATGCGGGTCCTCCTCCCTCAGCAGAGAACAACGCTAGCACCGGCAGTCACGCCGCCGGAAGCGTCGCAGGATCCGGGAGGCCCGACCGGAGGGCCCAATGGTGCGATCCGAACGGATGAGTCCCATCCGATCGGTGAATCGCCCCACCACGGTGTTGAGACGGTGGGCTGATTCACGAAGCGTTTGGTCCCCAAACGTTTCGGTCAGACCACTAGACCTTGTGGCGATCGAACGTTGGCCTCAGCAGGACCTCGTTCAGGCAGGTGCGCGGATCCATGGACGCCAGGAACCAGACGATCTCGGCGACGTTCTCGGGTTGGATCACGCGGTTCAGTTCCTCGGTCGTGAGCTTCTTCGGTCGGCGATCGAGGATCGGTGTACGCACTTCACCCGGACAGATCGCCGTCGCGCGAATGCCCTGGTTTCCGTATTCGCGCTGGATCTGAAAGCTCATCGCCATGACGGCGTGTTTCGAAGCGCCATAGGCGACCCCTGCGACATCGGAATAGAACCGTCCGGCCCAGGACGACGTGGTAGCGATCACGCCGTCGCCCTGGCGCAGCATGGTCGGCAGCGCGGCCGTCACGCCGTTGTAGACGCCTTTGATGTTGGCATCGATCACAGTGTCCCAGCCCGCAAGCAGTTCGGGCGCTTCGGCCGCTTCGCGCCAGGTCCGCTCGGTGACATTGGTACCGGCGTTGTTGAACTGCAGGTCCAGGCGGCCGAGGTCGCGGTCGATCTTACGGCCGGCTTCAAGGACCGAGTCGCGGTCGACGAAATCGAGCGGCAGAACCTCGGCGCGTCCGCCGGCGGCCCGGACCGCCTCAGCGACCGCGTCGAGAGAGTCCGCGCGGCGCCCGCTCAACACCACCGTCATCCCCGCCGATGCGAGGCGCAACGCCGTCGCCTCACCTATTCCGGTACCTGCCCCCGTGATCCAGGCTACTCTTTCCTCGAGCGTCCGCATGCCCCCGCCTTTCCACTGCCCAATCCAAACGGGTCACCCCGGGACCGAGTTTAGCGACATGCCGTCATCCTCCGACAGCCCCGGAGAACAGGGCGACCCGGAACCCAAGGGTCGCTGGCCCGGCTGGCTTCAGCCCTGGCGGGGCCGGTGGGAGCACTGGTGGTCGGGACTGACCCCGAACCTGCGGGGATCGATCTGGCTGTTAGGCGCCGGCATCGTGTTCGCGATCATGGCGGCCCTGATCAAGCAGGCCGGGCAGCGGCTACCCGTCGTGGAGATCCTGTTCTTCCGCCAGATGTTCGTGATCGTGTTCATGGCGCCGGCGATCGCCAAAGGTTTCCCGGCGATTTTCGAAACCAAGGTCTTCGGCCTGCACATGATCCGCATCGGCCTGGCGACCGTCGCCATGACCTCCGGGTTCACCGCCATCGTCAACCTGCCGCTCGCCGAGGCTGCGGCGATCAGCTTCTCGCGCACTCTGTTCACCACCATGCTGGCGGTTCTGATCCTGAAGGAGATCGTCGGCTGGCGGCGCTGGACGGCCACCGCGGTGGGGTTCCTGGGTGTGCTGGTGGTCGTGCGCCCGTCGCCGGAGGGGCTTAACGAATACGCCATGCTCGCCCTGCTGTCGGCCATGTTCGTGGCCGGCATCATGATCTCGATCCGCATGCTGACCCGCACCGAGCGTCCGGCGACCATCATGGCCTATCAGGCGGTCTGCCTGACCATCATCCTCGCACCGCCGACCTGGTACTTCTGGGTGACGCCGACCTGGCAGGAACTGGTCCTGCTGGCGGTGATCGGTGGCGTGATGTCGGTCGCCCAGTTCCTCAACATCAAGGCCTACGCCAACGGAGAGGCGGCCGCACTCGCCCCGGTGGAATACGTCCGGCTGCTGACGGCGGCCGGGCTCGGTTTCATGGTGTTCGCGGAAGTCCCGACGATCTACACGGCCATCGGGGCGACCATCATCATTGCCAGCACGCTCTACACGGTGCGCCGCAGCGCATTGAAGAAACAGCAGAGCGCCGGGCCGGCGGACGACTCCTAGTCGTCGCGGAACAGGCTCGCGACGGCCGAGCGGTCGGCCTTGCCGGTACCGCCCGTCGGAAGCGCGTCGACGACCTGGATTCGCGACGGCAGCTTGAAACGCTCCAATCGCGCCCCGGCCCAGTCCAGGACCGCCGCCGGGTCGGGGGTTCGCCCCGGAGCGGCGGTGATGACCGCCGCCACCGCCTCCCCGGTTCGGGGATCGGAAACACCGGTCACGAGCGCACCTGCAACGTCGGCATGGGCTGCCAGGACCGCCTCGACTTCCAGCGGGGCGACCTTGAAGCCGCCCCGGTTGATCAGCTCCTTGGAACGTCCGATCAGGGCCAGCCGGCCGTCGGCCCGGGCGGTCACCAGGTCGCCGGTTCGGAAGTAACCGTCATCGTCGACCGCCGCCGCGGTCAGCGCCGGTTCGTCGAGGTATCCCCGCATCGCGTAGGGAGAGCGGACCCTCAGTTCTCCGTCGACCGCGACTGTGGTCTCGATGTCCGCGCCTGGACGGCCGAGCGAGCCCGCGGCATCGCCGTAGTCCTCCGGATCAACGAAGAAGTCGCAGGTCCCGGTCTCGGTCGACCCGTAGATGTCTCCGATCCGCACCCCCGGCCAGGCCGCCGCGATCTTCCCGCCGAGCCCGGCACTCAACGCCTCGCCGCCGGCCATGACCGTCAGCGCAGCTGGGTTCCTGGGGATCGGGCCGGTTTCCGCCAGCAGGCCCCGCAGAAGTGTCGGCACCGCCGGAAGCCGATCGACCGCCCCCTGATGCAGACAGGTGGCAACGGCCGGTGCCGACAGGCGCTCGGGAAAGATCAGACAGCCCCCCGTCAACAGGGTCAGCCAGGTGACCCATTGCCCGAAGCTGAAGGTCAGTTGGAGCGCCAGGAGGGTGCGCCCGCCGTCCTCCCATCCGGTCTCACGCCGGATCATCGCCAGCTTGCGGGCCTGACGTTCGGCCGACAGGACGACGGCCTTCGGCGTGCCCGTGCTGCCGGACGTGAAGACAATCGTCCCGGCGCCATCGAGCACGGCGCCATTGGCCGCCGGCGCATCGTTCAGGCGTTGACGGACGGCGTCCAGCCGAGCCGGCGGGGTCGCCCGATGGACCGGGGCCACCACGGCACCGCAGCGGTAGGCAGCCAGCAGCTCGACGAGATCGGCCGGCCGGTTGTCGACCAGCACCGCCAACGGGCGAAACCCGCCCGCTCCTTCGCGCGACAGCTCCGCGGCCCGGGCCTCGGCACGCGCGCGCAGCTCCGCGTGGGTCACCACCATACCGCCGGGGGCCTCGAGCGCCGGGGTGGCACCATGGTCGGCCAGGGCCTGGAACAGCATGTCGGCGAAAGCGGTCATGAAGAGCGAGACAGTCCGGAGCGTGAGCGCTTACCCTCATCCTCGCCACCGGGCATCCCCGCGACAAGCCACCATCATGGCCATGACCCAATCCAACACCGTCCTCCCCGAAACCGTTCTTTATGAACGCCAAGGCCCCGTGGCCCTGATCACCCTCAACCGGCCCGAACGCCTGAACGCCATGGATCAGCCGATGCTGGATGCCTTGCAGGCGGCCTGTGATCGGGCGGAAACCGACCCCGAAACCCGGGCGGTCGTGGTCACCGGGGCGGGCAAGGCCTTCTCGTCCGGCTTCGACCTGCAGGCCCAGGCGGCCAACACACCTTCCGGGGTGGCCGAATGGCGGCCGGTGCTGCGCCGGGATTTCGACGCCGCCATGCGGTTCTGGCACATGAGCAAGCCGACGATCGCGGCCGTGCACGGGCCGGCCCTGGCGGGAGCCTGCGAACTGGCCATGGCCTGCGATATCACGGTCGCATCCGAGGATGCGGTGTTCGGTGAGCCCGAGCTCAAATTCGGGGCCGGAATCGTGGTGATGATCCTGCCGTGGGTCGTCGGCCCGAAACGGGCCAAGGAAATCATCCTGCTCGGCCTGGACGACATTCCGGCCCGCGAAGCCCAGGCGATGGGCCTGATCAACCGGGTGGTCCCGACCGGCGAGGACGTGGCCACAGCTCTCAGACTGGCGCGACGGATGGCGGCCATGGACCGGCCGCTGGTGCGCGAGACCAAGCGCGCCATCAATCGGGCGTTCGAGGTCATGGGCATGGGGGAGGCGCTGGAATCCGCGCTCGAGATCGACACGCTGATCGAGGGCGAAGGCATGGCGACCAAAACGAGGTTCCTGGAGATCGCCCGCACCGAGGGTTTGCGCGCCGCCCTGGCCTGGCGGGAAGCACGTGCCGCGGCGGCGGAACAGGCTTAGCTCGAAATGACTCTCTGGACGCGCCTCCCCCCAAGCCTCATGTCTGTCCAGCCGAACGGAACGAGGAGATAGTGATGGCCAAGGCGATGTTCGCGGCAGGCTGTTTCTGGAGCCCCGAAGAGCTGTTCCGTCAAGTCCCCGGGGTGACCGACGTCGCCGTCGGCTACAGCGGCGGCGCCACGGAGAACCCGAGTTATGAAGACGTCTGTACCGGCAACACCGGACATGCCGAAGTCGTCGAGGTCGACTACGACCCGGACCGGGTCAGCTACCATCAACTCCTCGACGTGTTCTTCGACATTCACGATCCGACCCAGGTGAACCGCCAGTGGCCCGACGTCGGCACCCAATACCGCTCGGCCGTGTTCTTCCACAATGAAGACCAGGAAGCCGCCGCCCGAGACATCAAGCGGAGCCTGACCGAACGCGGCGTTCCCGTGGCGACCGAAATCAGCCGGGCCGGACCGTTCTGGCGCGCCGAGGAGTATCACCAGCAGTTTCTGGCCAAGCGCCGGAAGGGCATTTTCGGGAGGCTTTTCAGATGAGCGTTCAAAGCGAAGGGCCGGACGGCCTCAACAGCGACTTCACCGCGTTCGCGCGGGTCGACACCAATGCGGTCGACTGGCAGGCGAGCCCCAGCCCGAGCGTGTTCCGCAAACGCCTCGATCTGGCGGGGGACCCGGAGGCCAGCCGTGTGACCTCGATCGTCGAGTACAAGCCCGACAGCGACTTCCATAGCCACCCCCATCCCGACGGCGAGGAGATCCTGGTGCTGGACGGCGTGTTCTCCGACGAGCATGGCGACTATCCGGCCGGAACGTTTCTGCTGAACCCGGAGGGCTTCGAGCATGCGCCCCGTTCCAAGGAAGGCTGTGTGCTCTTCGTGAAGCTTCGCCAGTACCCCGGCAAGCGCCGCCAGATCACGATCGACACCCGCAGCGGTTCCTGGCGGCCCGGCCTGGTGGAGGGCATCGAGGTCCAGGATCTCTACAAAGAGGACGGCCATAGCGAGCATATCCGGCTGGCACGGTTCGCCCCGGGGTCGGCCACCCCGGAGCATGTCCACGCCGGCGGCGAGGAGATCTTCGTGCTGGAGGGCTCCGTGGAGGACGAGTTCGGTGTCCATCCCGCCGGCACCTGGGTGCGCTATCCGGATGGATCCCGCCACACCGCCCGCGCGCCTCATGGGGCGTTGCTCTACGTGAAGAGCGGCCATCTTAGCTAGAGGCCCTTCGACACGCCCTGCGGGCTGCTCAGGGCGAGGTCATACAATCGACCTCATCCGGAGCAGGGCCGATAGGCCCGTGTCGAAGGACGCGTTATCGTTCTCCCCGCTGCATCGGCGAGGAGGACGCAATGGCCAGGATCGCACTCGTAACCGGCGGCTCACGCGGGATCGGCGCTGCCACCTGCCGGCTGCTGGCCCGTGACGGCTGGGATATTGCCGTCAATTTCTCGCAGGATGCCGACGCCGCCGAAGCGGTGGCGGAGGATGTGCGCGCCAAGGGCCAGCAAGCCCTGGTGGTCCGGGCCGATGTCGGCGACGAGGCCCAGGTGCTGGCGATGTTCGATCGCGTCGAGAGCGAGTTCGGAACGCTTGACGGGCTGGTGAATTCGGCGGGCATCATCGGGCCGGTCGGCCGCGTCGACGCGCTCACGGTCGAGGACATCGATCGGGTTCTGCGCACCAATGTCGTCGGCTGCATCCTGACCTGCCGGGAAGCCGTCATAAAGAATGTCGCCACGCCATGGCGGCAACGGCGGCGCCATCGTCAACGTCTCGTCGGGCTCGGCCTATCTCGGGAACCCAGGTAGTCAGGTGCTGTATGCGATCTCCAAGGGAGCGGTGAACTCCCTGCATATCGGCCTCAGCCAGGAGGGCGCCGGCGAAGGGATCCGGGTCAACGCCGTCTCCCCCGGCATGACCGCGACCGACATGGTCACCGATCAGGCGGCGGCGGCAAACATCCCGAACATCCCGATGGGCCGGCTCGGCACCCCGGAGGAAATCGCCGAAGCGATCGTCTGGCTGATGAGCGACCGGGCCGGCTACACCGCAGGCGCCAACATCCGTGTGGCGGGCGGGCGGCCCTGATCCGCCCGGCCGCTCCAACCAAGAACAAAAAAAGAACTTTGAGCCATCTGAGCGGTCTGCCATGGTTGGGGAACCGTTGATGGAGAACACGTCATGGCGGAACATCCGACACGGACCGGCGGCTGCATGTGCGGCGACGTGCGCTATCAAGTCTCCGGGCCGATGAAGCAGATCGTCGCGTGCCATTGCCGGGAATGCCGCCGGATGACCGGCCATTTCCTGATATCCGCCGATGTCTGGAATGCCGATTTTGACTTCATCGAGAAACGCGGCCTCGGGTGGTACCGCTCGTCGGCAAAAGGGCGCCGGGGGTTCTGCAAGACCTGCGGAAGCAGCCTGTTTTTCCAGGTCGACGGCGACGACAGGATCTCCATCGCCGTCGGGTCTCTGGACGACGGATGCGACACGGGTCTGCGGATCGCCGCCCATGTCTTCGCGCCGGAAAAGGGCACCTACTACGATCTGGACGATGCACCGGCATTTCCGGAAAGCACCGACACCGTTCCGATGCCGGAGCGAAACTGACCGCCTCTGCCCTCGGTCTGGCTCGAAATCCCGTCTGGATAAATCCGCACTGCGGCAGGCCTCGGAGAGCCCCCGATGGATCGGGTTCTTCACCAACTGAAGACCGCTTGGCAAAGACACAATGAGGAATTCCAATTAACTTTTCCTAAACTTTTATCTTTTAACTTAGATCACTGGAAACAAACAAGAATTCGACGTTTATGGGACGTAAGTGGTTGTTTGCTCGAAGAGAACAGCTGGTCGGAAATGTTGCCTCGATGTCAGGCGCTAGAGCGGCCAAGAGCGAACCCACTGTCCAGCGCGGATTGAACTTAAGATTTTCGCCTGGGTCGAGGTACACGCGACAGCCGCATACGCGGTCGCTTTGACCTTGATCGCCACCTTCGCCACGGTCGTCTGGGTAAGCTCGATCCTCCTGGTTTCGGAGCAGGCGGATCTCGCAGCTGAGGTCAATGTTGCCGGTCGCCAGCGCATGCTCAGTCAGAAGATCGCGCTGCTGACTTCAGAACTCGGGGCTGTTCGAGTTGAAAGCCGACAGGCCTTGCGCGAAGAAATCCTGGCCTGCGTTGATCTCATGGAACGGGCCCATCACATCATGATCTCTCGTGATGGCGACCTGCTTCGCGAAACGGCGGCCGAAGGGACGAACTGCCACCCGGGGACTGCTGGAACACATGCGCCCGGCGCAATGTCGGAGACACTGTCAGCGGCCTACTTTCAGGGTGCGCCCTCTCTGGACACTCTGCTGAATGAATATCTCCGATCGACGCGGGGGCTCGTCGAGGAGTCACGGGACTGGCCCGCCTCTCATCAACCTGATCAGCGCCGCCTCTTCGCCATCGCGCACCGTGAACTCCCGACGCAGCTTGATCATGTCGCACAGATCATTCAACGGGAGGGCGAGGCGAGAGCGGCGTGGCTCGTAACATTCAAGACAGCGATGTGGATCGCGACTCTTTTACTGCTTGTCTTTGAAGTCCTGCTGATCTTCCGGCCGATGGTTCGAAGGGTCTCCGACACCATCAGAGCCATCAAGAACATCGCGCTTGACCTGGCGGAACGGCATAGCTCGGAGCATGACCTGAAGGTATCGAACCACGCAAAAAGCCGGTTTCTGGCCCATATGAGTCACGAACTGCGCACGCCGTTGAATGCAGTGAATGGCTATGCGCAGGTCCTCTTGGAGGCGGACGAGCTCGGCGTTCCGGAGGATCGCCGACGGGAGTACGCGTGCAACATCCTCGCCTCCGGCAAACATCTCCTGGATAGGGTTGATGAACTCCTGGATCTGGCCCGGATCGATGCGGGAACCATGACCGTCGCATGCGACGCTGTCGATATCGGCCGACTGGCCGGCGGCGTTGCGTCCATGCTTCGGCTCAAGGCCAGTCAGCGCAATCAGAACATCCAGGTTCATCATCGGCCTTACAGCGTCCACGTCTATGCCGACCAGAAACTGCTGCGCCGGGCGTTGATCAACCTCGTGGACAATGCACTGAAGTACGGACGCGACGGTGGCACCGTTTCGATCCGGTACATCCAGCGGAGCCAGGACCAAGTGGAGGTCGTCGTTGAGGATGATGGGATCGGAATTGACCCCCAGGACTTACCGTTCCTGCTCGAACCGTTTGCGCGTGCCGAAACCAATCCTGATGTCACTCTAGACGGCGTTGGACTTGGACTCCCGCTTACCAAACGGTTTGTCGATGCCCAGGGCGGGACGCTGTCGATTTCCAGCACGCCCGGTGCCGGAACTGCCGCAACCATCATCCTGGCGTCAATCGAAAGCCAGTTCGCCCAAAGCGGCTGAGTGGTTTCCCCATCCGATTGTTTCAAAGACCCGCGCATCGACCCAGCACAACGGCTTTGCCCAAGAAAGGGGTGGTTAGGAAACGACGTGTAAAGTCCCGTCGCCGCATTCAGCGGGTGGGATGAGTCAGTCGTGTCTGCAGACCTGGTCGAGATCGGCGCCAAAGGGCGCAAGCGGAGCCTTGTCGAGTACAAGCGCGTTGCCGTGACGCTTTCCGCCGGCCTCGGCCTTCTCCTGGCAAGCCTGGTCGGCCTCACATTCTAACAGTCGAACTTCGATGCCTTCCTGGCAAACAAAGGCGACGAGAAGACCACGGCGATGGAGCTCATGTCGGCATTCGTGAACGACTTCGCCCACGTTCGCCGGGGGTTTCTTGATGGCGATCCGCCAGTGCCCGCAACGTTCAGGGCGAATGCGCTCGCTCGTTTCAATGCCAGGCGCAATGCCGATGAACAGCTTAGGATCCAGTGGGTCGGCGTGCCCGGACGGGAGATCCAGACCGCGCCAGGCGACGCGGAACTGCGTGCGGTCGTGTTGGACCTGGCCGGCCAGCCGACCCCGGAGGCCACGAGCAGCATTCTGGAAAGAGGCGAGGACGTCTGGATGCGTTCCGTCTTTCCTTCGGTCGCTGTCGAGCAAAGCTGCGTCTCATGCCACAACGCGACCCGGCCGGTCGATCCGCCGTGGAAGGTCGGAGACGTCATGGGCGCGTTCGCAGTCGACACGCCCGCGACCTCGTTTCTGGCGGACGTTCGGACCAAGGCAATCTGGTTGTCTGTCGGCGTTTTCCTGTTCGTCACAACCTGTCTGCTCTGCGGCTACGCCATCCTGTCTCGCCATCGCAGAGCTGAACGCGAGATCGAGGATCGGACCCATGAACGCCTTTCAGAGGCCGTCAGGGAAATGACGCACGGCTTCGCCGTGTTCAGTCCGGATGGGACGATGGTGCTGCGAAACCCCGCCTATAAGACCGTCAGTCCCGAAGATGTCTTCGTGGGATCCCGAGAAGTCGATACGTCTTACGGACGCGTGCTGCAGATTGACCGCAAGTCGACAGCATCGGGCCGCATAGCCGAAGTCCAGACCGACTTGACCGATCTCAAGAGCAGGGAACGCGAATTGCAGGCGACATACGAGGAGCTGTCCTTGGCCAACGGCGCCAAGTCGGAGTTCCTGGCGAAGCTGAGCCACGAGTTGCGCACCCCTCTGAATGCGGTTCTGGGCTTTTCCGAAGTCATCCGCGATGTCCGTCTCGGCGGCGACATCCCGTCGAGGTATCGCAGCTATGCCAGCGACATATTCGACAGTGGGTCGCATCTGCTGTCCCTGATCAACGACGTCCTGGACCTCTCGAAGATCGAGGCGGGCAAGCTGGAACTCAACAAACGCGAGTTAGACCCAGGAGAATTGATCCGATCCGTCTGCAGTCTTTTCCGCGGTCAAGTGAGCGAGGCCGGGATCGAACTGCAAGCGTCGGTCACCGACGGCCCAGCGACACTCACGGCCGACGGCCGCGCGCTCCGGCAGGTTCTGATCAACCTGATCTCCAACGCGATCAAGTTTACATCACCCGGCGGCTCGGTGGTGGTCGAGGCACGCGAAAACGGACGCGGCGGCTTGGTTCTGACAGTCGCCGATACTGGCATCGGCATGACGTCCGAACAGGTCGAGCGTGCACTGGTCCCGTTTCAGCAGGCTCACGACCCCATGCTCGGTTTCTCCGATGGCACAGGCCACGGATTGCCGCTTTCCAAGAACTTGGTCGAACTGCACGGCGGTGACCTGGTGATCTTCAGCCACCCCGGTGAGGGAACGACGGTGCGCGTCACGATGCCATCTGGACTGGCCCAACGGTAGCGCTCAGTACGGCGGAGACGCCGATGATCTACGCCTGATGCCGAGCACGACCCCGCGTTCACGCGAGGGCGGCCTGAAGCTCTGCCAGCAGGTCGTCACAATCCTCGATGCCGACGGACAGCCGAACCAGGCCGTCGGAGATCCCCAGCGCCTCGCGGATCTCCTGCGGAACGCTGGCATGGGTCATGATCGCCGGATGCTCGATCAGGCTTTCCACCCCACCGAGGGACTCCGCCAGCGCGAACAGTTCGCACCGCTCCAGAAACCGGCGCGCATCCTCCAGCCCGCCCTTAAGCACGGCTGTCACCATGCCGCCGAACCGGTTCATCTGGCGCTTGGCGAGGTCGTGCTGGGGATGGCTATCGAGGCCGGGGTAGTAGACCTTCTCGATTTTCGGATGGTTCGCCAGAAACCCGGCGATCCGTTCGGCGTTGTCGCAGTGCCGTTCCATTCGCACCGGCAGCGTCTTCAGCGCCCGCAGCACCAGAAAGCTGTCGAACGGGCCGGCGACGGATCCGATCGCGTTCTGCAGAAACGTCAGCTTTTCGCGAATGTTGTCCCGCCCTTCGGCGACGACGGCGATGCCCCCGACCACGTCCGAGTGGCCGTTCAGATACTTGGTCGTGGAATGCATGACGATGTCGATGTCGTGATCGAGCGGCCGCTGCACATAGGGTGAACAGAACGTATTGTCGCAGACCGTGATGAGGTCGTGCCGACGCGCCACCTCGGCGACGGCCGCCAGGTCCACCAGTTTGAGCAGCGGGTTGGTCGGGCTCTCGACCCAGATCATCTTGGTTTGTTCGGTGATCGCCGCCTCGAGCGCGGCAATGTCGGAGAGATCGACGAAGCTGAACTGCAGGCCCGAGGAACGACGCCGGACGTTCTCGAACAACCGGTAGCTGCCGCCATAAAGGTCATCCATCGCGATGACATGATCGCCGCTGTCCAGCAGCTCGAGCAGCGTTCCCATCGCGGCGAGCCCAGACGCAAATGCGTAGCCTGCCGCGCCGTTCTCCAGATCGGCGACGCAGTCCTCGAGCGCGAACCGGGTCGGGTTGTGGCTGCGCGAGTACTCGAAGCCTTTGTGAACCCCGGGACTCTCCTGGACATAGGTCGAGGTCGCGTAGATCGGCGTCATGATCGCGCCGGTGGTCGGATCGGGTGACTGGCCCGCGTGGATCGCGCGCGTCGCAAAGCCCGGGCGGTTGCGCTGGGTGCTCATTCCGATATCTCCACTGTCAGCCGAGGGATCGGCGGATGTGATTGATCAGATCGACCTTCGTGATGATCCCGAGAAAGCTCGGACCGTCCATCACGATGGCGACTTCGTTCTTGGCAAAGAGCGGCATCAGTTCCGACACCAGTCGATCGACGGCGATCACGTCCAGCTCGCCGGTCATGTGCTTGGTCACCGGTTCAGAGAAGACCTCGGCATTCGCATGGGCGGCGAACAGGATGTCCTCTTCATCCAGGATGCCGATGACGCCTTCGCCGTCGATCACCGGCACCTGGCTGACCTCGTTGGCCCGCATGCGGTTATAGGCGGTGTTCATGGTGTCGTCGGGGCCGACCGAGATCACCCGGCCTTCATCCGCCCGGAACATGATCAGATCCCGCAGGTCGTGGCTGGGTTCGCGTTGCACCAGACCCTGTTCGATCAGCCAGGCCTGGTCAAATGCCTTTGAGAGGTACTTGTTGCCGGTATCGCAGACGAAGGTCAGAACACGCTTCGCCTCGGTCTGGCGCCGGCACCACTTGATGGCACCCGCCAGCAACGTCCCCGACGAACTGCCGCCGAGGATCCCCTCTTTCAGCAGCAAGTCGTTGGTCGCCGCGAAGGCCTCGCGGTCGCTGACCGTCACCCCCTCGTCGATCACCGACAGGTCCAGGTTGTCCGGGATGAAGTCCTCGCCGATCCCCTCGACCAGCCAGGACCCGCCGTCATACTTGACCTCCCCGGTTTCGACGGCCGGGGCGACCACCGAGCCGACCGGATCAGCAACCACGATCGTGATGTCGGGATTGCAGGCCTTCAAATAGCGGCCGGTGCCGGAAATCGTGCCCCCGGATCCGACGCCGGCCACGAACGCATCAATGTCGCCATCCATCTGCGTCCAGATCTCCGGCCCGGTTGTGGTCTCATGGGCCAACGGATTGGCCGGGTTGTCGAACTGGCTGGCCCAGAACGCCCCCGGAATCTCCTCGACCAGCCGTTCCGCCATATCCTGATAGTATTCCGGGTGGCCTTTCGGCACGTCGGAGCGGGTCAGGCGCACTTCGGCACCGAGGGCACGCAGGTGCCGGATCTTGTCGGCGCTCATCTTGTCGGGGATCACCAGGATCAGGCGATAGCCCTTCTGCGCCGCAACCAGAGCCAATCCCAAACCCGTGTTTCCGGCCGTCGCCTCGACGATGGTCCCGCCCGGTTGCAACCGGCCGTCCCGTTCCGCGGCATTGATCATCGACAGGGCAATGCGATCCTTGATCGAGCCCGCCGGGTTCTGGTTCTCAAGCTTGACGAACAGCCGGCACGGTCCGGTGTCCATTTTGGTCAGTTCGAGGACCGGCGTGTTGCCGATCATAGAAAGGACGGACGTCGCGGCTGTCACGGCGCTCTCCCGGCGTTGGTGAAGGACCGGGACCGCGATCGACCCGCCCATGGTCCGGACATACTAGACGGCGGTCTGCGGCGGGGAAGCGGCGTTACCGCGCGACAGCGTTTCCACTCATTCATCAGACCGTAGTTCCGGGCCTATTCCAGGATCCGATAGGTCAGCGAGAGCACGCCGTGCAAGGGCTCGTACTTGAGACGCCCACCGAACTGCCGGTCGGTGATCTGCCGCCGCACTTCCGAAGCGTGGTCGAGCCGGGACAGACAATCGCCCAGTTCGTTGAAGATATCCGAGGCATTCCCGAGAAACGCGATGAACGGCCCCGGGCTGCGCTTCTCGATGAACAGGGCGCGGTAGGCATCATTGTACTCGTCCAGGCGGCCGCGAACCGCCTGCCAACGGTCACGGACCTTGCCGCGCACGGCAGTGCGGACCTCTTCGATGATCTTGCGCTGGACCGGCTGCACCATGTCGACCGGCTCGGCTTTCTTGGCCAGCCAGTTGGCGAAGTCCTTGACCCGTTCCTCGATCCGCGAGAGCCGGAAGTCATAGTATATGATGCCTTTCCAGGCGTGCAGAGCGGCCGGCGCCTCCTCCGGCGACAGCTCCATGGCGCGGATCACTGGGCCCAGCGCCTCCATGTCCATGGCTTCCCAGAGCTTCTGAACCAGGGACCGCAGCCTGGCCTGGGCCTGCACCGAGTCGAGGCCACCGAAGGCGACATCGATGATCGGCCGGAATCGCCGCATGACATGCTGGCGGATCTGCTGCCACTCCTCATCGGCGATCTCGAAATACGCAGGGTTCGGCGAGATGCCCTCGGCGGCCAGACGGTCCTTGACCAGAAAGGGATCGAGCGACGGCAGCTGGTCCAGGATCTGGATGATGTCGCGGTCGCGAATGTAGTCCTCGCGTTTGCGGCCACGCTCGAAGCCGAGTTGAAACGCCATGGCGTCATCGAACTGGGGATCGCCGGCGAAGATCGACTTACCGCCCTCGAAGGCGTTTGCTTCGTTGAACGCGAAGTACAGCTTGGTGCCGACCCGCAGCGGCCGGTCCTTCTGGTACTCGGGATCGTAGAGCGCTTCCTTGATGAAGATGATGCGGTGCAGTTCCTTGTGCCGGAACAGCATCTCATCGCGCGGCGCCCCGTCCGCCATGATCTCGCGGTGCAGACGATCAACGTTGTAGACCCGGGTCGACCCGGCATTCAGTTCGTTCGCCAGATAGGCGGCCGCGAGCTTGTCGCTCTCGACAAGTTTGGTGGAGTCAAACATCGCCGGGATTATTGCCGAGGTTCAGAATTCACGCCATCACAGCTTCGATGAGATGCGGTCCGGGCTCTTCGATCGCCCTTGCCAGCGCCCTGTTGAAGCCGTCCGCGTCATCGACTCGCACGCCATCCACCCCCATCCCGCGCGCCATCGCCACCCAGTCCAGGGTCGGCCGGTCGAGGCTCAGCATGTCGATCGCCTTTCGACCGGGGTTCTCGGCCCCCACGTTGGTCAGTTCATGGCGCAGGATCGCGTAGGACCGGTTGGCGAAGATGATGTTGACCACGTCGCAGCCCTCCCGCGCCTGGGTCCACAGGGCCTGCAGCGTGTACATCCCCGATCCGTCGCCCTCGGTGCAGATCACCTTGCGATCCGGACAGGCGATGGCGGCCCCGGTCGCATACGGCATGCCGATGCCGATAGAACCGCCGGTCAGCGCCAGCCAGTCGTGCGGCGCCGCCCCCTGGGTGTACGGCATGAAACCGCGCCCGGAGGTCACGCTCTCATCGGCGACAATCGCGTTCTCCGGCATCAGGTGGCCAAGCGCGCTGGCCACAGCCTCGGGGGTCAGGGGGCCGGACATCAGGTCAGGTTTCTTGCTCTGCTGATGCACCGGCTCGGCGCCCCACGCGTCCAACTCGTCGCACAGCGCAGTCAGGACCGCGACCGGGTCGGCCGCGATGTCGGCAAGCTCGGTGACCGAGCAGTCTTCCGGGATCAGGACACTCGGTTTGTTCGGGTAGGCGAAGAACGCCACGGGCACCTTCGCCCCCAGCAGGATCAGATGGCGCACCGACTCGAGCTGCCCGAGGGCGATGTCGACTGGATACTGGATCCGTTCGATCGCCACCCGTCCGGCGCCGCGCTGCCAACGTCCGTTCGAGGTCTGACAGGACAACCGGCATCCGGTCTTGGCCTGAATCCGGCCTGCCAGGTCCAACGCCTCGGCCCGAAGCGCGTGTCCCGTCATATGGATCAGCGCCTGCTCCCCCGACAAGAGGGCCGCGGCCGCCGCCTTCACGGCGTGCGGGTCCGGGGCGGTCGGGGCGACCGGCGCCATCGGTGCCGCCGGGCCGTCGCTTTCATCCCAGGCGGTGTTCGCCGGCAGGATCAGGGTCGCGATCTGGCCGGGCGGTCCGTAGGCAGCCGCAACTGCCGCCGCCCCGTCGCCGGCGACGTCGCGCGCCGAACGCGATGTCTTCACCCATTCCGAGACCGGCCGGGCGATCCCTTCGATATCGGCGGTGAGCGGCGCATCGTGCTCGATGTGATAGGTCGCATGCTCACCGACGATGTTGACGATCGGTGTGAAGCCCTTCTTGGCGTTGTGCAGGTTGGCCAGCCCGTTGCCGAGACCTGGGCCGAGATGCAGCAACGTCGACGCCGGCTTGTCGGCCATACGTCCGTAGCCGTCGGCCATGCCCGTCACCACCCCCTCGAACAGGCCGAGGACACAGCGCATACCGTCGACCCGGTCCAAGGCGGCGACAAAGTGCATCTCCGACGTTCCAGGGTTTGTGAAACAGACGTTCACGCCGGAGTCGACCAGCGTGCGTACGAGCGATTCCGCGCCGTTCATGAAATCCGTCCTCGACGGGTTGAGGTGAGCGGCGCGATCATGGCCGCAGCTCCCCGGCGGGGCAAGAGGTCGAGAACATGCCTCGGCGACGGGGCGTCATCGGGAGGTGAAGGACACGCATGGGGGGCACCCGCGACCACGGGCTCGTGATCGGACGCCTGGATCCCGGACCGCGCAATGCCATCACCGATGTTGCCGGGGTGTCGGTCGGTCATGTCACCCTGTCGGACGGGCCGATCCAGACCGGATGCACGGCCGTCCGCCTGCATCCGGGTCACCCGTTTCGAGAAAAGCTGTCGGCCGGCGCCCATGTGATCAACGGTTTCGGGAAGTCCGTCGGCCTCGTTCAGGTCGATAAACTGGGCACGATCGAAAGCCCGGTCGTGCTCACGAACACGCTCGCCGTGGGGACCGCCTCATCAGCGCTGGTCCGGCATCTGCTCGAGATCACGCCCGAGATCGGTGAGACCACCGGAACCGTCAATCCGGTTGTGATGGAGTGCAACGATGGCTCCTGGCTGAACGACATCCGGGGGCTTCACGTCCGCGAGGATCATGTTTTCACCTCACTCGCGCGGGCTTCGGCCGATTTCGATCAGGGCAACATCGGCGCCGGAACCGGAATGAGCTGCTACGGGCTCGCCGGGGGGATCGGCAGTGCGTCGCGGCGTGTGTCGATCTCCGACAGCCGGTACACGCTAGGCGTGCTCGCCCTGTGTAACATGGGCCGCCTGGACGATCTGGTCGTGAACGGCCGACCGGTCGGTGCACGCCTTCGAGCGCAGCTCTCAGCGGAGATCCTGAAAGACACCCCCGAGGCCGGATCGATCATTGTCCTGGTCGCCACCGATGCCCCGGTCGACGGCCGCCAGCTGCGCCGTATCGCCCGCCGGGTCCAGGCCGGCATCGCACGCACCGGATCACAATTCGGCAACGGCAGCGGCGATATCGCCCTGGCGGTGTCAACCGCCGAGCCCGTGCCCCACGCCGCACCGGTCGGCGCGCATCTCGACCGTCGCCTCCTGCATGAGACCGCGATCGACCCGCTGTTTCAGGCGACGGTCGAAAGTACCGAGGAGGCAATCCTCAATGCCCTGTTTCGGGCGCGGCCGCGCACCGGCAAGCACGGTAACGCGAGGCGGGCCCTGTCGGAGTTTCTGGGGGAGCCTGACCTCATCCAGCCGGGGCATTTCTGAACGGCTCCGGAGCGATACCCGCAATTCGACTCCGGTCAAAAACCCAAGCAATCTATTGTTAAAATATAGATAAAATCGAAACCTTTGATTAAGTATTCTCCCGTACCCTCTTTCTCGTAATTCCGTAGAGAACTTGCCGGAACCCGAAAATAATCCGGCACTCACTACACGGCGAGCTTTCTCAACCGTTACGGGATGAATTGGAGGATACGTCGATGCTCAAGAACTTGTCATTCGGTCGGATTGGCTCGAATCTGGCCTTGAAGAAAAAGTTGTTGGCCGGTTTTGGCGCGGTTCAACTTGTGATGTTGATTGTCGCCGGGTTTGGATACTTTGGGTTTGTCTCGGTTTCCGACGACGTTCAGGAGTATGCGGCCAATACCGAGATCGGTTCCAAGACGGCCAAAGTCGAGATCGATTTCCTGAAGCTCCGGCGCCACGCGCTGGCCTTCTCCCACACCGGTGACGCGGCCGAGGCCGAGGCCGTCCACAAGCTGGCCGACGCTCTGGCGCCGAAACTGGCGGAACTGGAAGCCAAGGTCACCGACACGAAGCATCGCGAGGAAATCGCCCACATGGCGAAGGCCCTCGCCAGCTACTCGGAGTCTTTCGATCATGCGGAAGAGCTTGAGTACGAGTTCAAGGCCCTGTCCAAGTCCCTGCAGGCCGAGGGCGATCGCGCGCTGCACGACATCGATGCCCTGGTCGCTGCCGCGATCAGCTCGGGGAACACCGACGCGCTGATCGCCGCAACGTCCATCCGCGAGCATCTGCTGCTGGCGCGCCTGCACTCCAACACGGTTATCGGGCACCAGGACGACAGCGTCGCGGAACAGGCTGAGAGCGAGATCCAGGCGACCATCGCGCCGCTGGCTGAGCTTTCCGGTTTCGATTGGTCGGCCGACGAGCGCACGCTGATCGCGGACGCCCAGGCGGCCCTCACATCCTTCGAAGCGACCTACAAGACCGCACGTAAGGACCAGCTGGCGGTGCGCAGCCTGATGGACACCGAACTGGCCGAGGCCTCGGATGCCATCATCAAGGATGCCGAACTTCTGGTCTCCCAGATCGCCGAGGTTGAGAAAGCGGTCCGTGAGAAGACCGAAGAGCATGTGCTGCTGGCCGAGATCGAGATGCTGGCGGCGGCCGGGATCGGCTTCGTCGGCGGTATCGTCATCGCGCTGACGCTCGGCAACGCGATCGCCAATCCGATCGTCTCGATGACCGGGTCTATGGGCAAGCTGGCCGAAGGCGACCTGGAGGCCGAGATCCCGGCCCAGGAGCGCGCTGACGAGGTCGGCCGCATGGCTCGCGCGGTCCAGGTGTTCAAGGACAACGCGATCCGCAACAAGGAGCTCGAGGCCGAGGCCGAGGCGCAGAAGCAGCGCGCCGAGGAGGAGAAGCGTCGGGCCATGAACGAACTGGCCGACACCTTCGAAACCAGCGTCGGTGAGATCGTCGAGGGTGTGTCGGCGGCGGCGACCGAGCTGCAGTCGACGGCCCAGAGCATGACCACGATCGCCGACGACACCAGCAACCGCTCGACCACGGTGGCGGCGGCGGCCGAGGAAGCCAGCGCCAACGTCCAGACCGTGGCGTCGGCGGCCGAGGAACTCGGCAGCTCGATCACCGAGATCAGCCGGCAGGTGTCGGACTCCTCGCAGATGGCGCGCTCGGCGGTGACCAAGGCCCAGAACACTCAGCAGAGTGTCGAGGACCTGGTGACCGCGGCCCAGAGCATCGGCGAGGTGGTGGAGCTGATCACCAGCATCGCCGAGCAGACCAACCTGCTGGCCCTGAACGCCACGATCGAGGCGGCACGGGCCGGCGAGGCCGGCAAGGGCTTCGCGGTGGTCGCGACCGAGGTCAAGAACCTGGCCGACCAGACCGGCAAGGCGACCGAGGAGATCTCGACCCAGATCGCCAATGTGCAGCGTCAGACCGGCGAGTCGGCGACCGCGATCCAGGAGATCGTCAAGCTGATCGACGAGATGGACGGCACGGCGACGGCGATCTCGGGTGCGGTCGAGCAGCAGAGCGCGGCCACCCAGGAGATTGCCCAGAACGTCGAGCAGGCGTCCCAGGGCACCAGCGAGGTGACCACCAACATCGTCGGGGTGAGCCAATCCTCCAGCGAGGCTGGTGCGGCGGCCAACCAGGTGCTCTCGGCGGCGGGTGAGCTCTCGCAGAACTTCTCCATGCTGCAGAGCGAGATGCGGCGCTTCCTCGACAACGTGCGGGCCGCCTAAGGCCGCATCAACCAGGCATCGGCGGGCGGCCGCATCACAACGGCCGCCCGTCCAGGACCAACGCAGAACACGCGAACACACGAAGAGTCAGAGAATGTCGGCGCTCAGGAAAAGCCTTGATCAGGCCCCGCTGGATGACCCGGGCGCGGGAATTCCGACCCAACCACCCGACGCCGAACACGAACTCTGGGAATTCGCCTACTACAGCTCAGCTTGCTTTGCTCACGAGGACGCCGATCTCCGACGCCTCGTCAGGAGCGCAAGCGAGCGCAACAGAAGTCTCGGAGTGACCGGGATGCTGGTCTACTGGAACCAATCCTTCTTCCAGGTTCTGGAGGGACCGCGATCCACCGTGGAAGGCGTCTTGGAGACCTTCATCCGACCATCCCAGTCGCATTCGGGGATCATCCAAGCGCACGCAGGCGTGGTGGCGGAGCGCACGTTCCCGACCTGGGCGATGGCGGCACGGGTCGCGTCCGACAAAGAGATCATGTGCATTGAGAAGCTGATCGAACGCTCGGAGAGCAAGCGGAGCTTGGAGGACGGCGAGCCTGTCGGTTCGATCCTGCTGCAGGCGTTTCTGTCAGCCGCCGGTCGACTCATCGGTTGAATGAAACCCGATGCGGTCGGCTCTCATCCGTCCAAGCGGGACTCAGGGTACGACGCAAACGTGATCTTCGGACGACACGCGGTCCTGCGGCCCATCCATACGCTCGATCAACTTCAGCACCGCGTCAGGTTTGTTCCCACGGTAGCTGACTGGCCAAAGGACCTGCTCGAAGCGCACCGTTTGCCATTCCTCACTGTTCGGGTATCGCAACACCGGCAAGACGACCCGGATGGTGAGAGGAAGGCTGCTCGACAGTACCTGCTCCGTCTGCCGTCGCAGGACCACGGCCTCTTCATCAGGCCATGCGCCCAGGGTCTTTCCGGTAAGGTCTCGGCCGATGGTTTCGACCAGGCGCATTCCGAACAGCCGGTAGCGATAGTCCCCGCCGTCTGACAGGCGTTCGACAATGGCCATCTGGTCCATCCAGGGCTGCAGATCCTCAGGAGCGAAAGCGGTTCGCGACAGGACACCGGCGGGACCGGCAGCGCCCCGCGCCCAGCGCGCGAAGCTCCGGCACGGCTCCGTTACGAGAGTTTCAGTTCCCTGAACTACCTCAGACGGCATCGGCTGACCCCAGCGCGTACATCGCACCTTCCCCGGAATCTATTCTGCAGCAACGTGGTAAACAAAACCTTACCGAAGCGCCCATCGGCCCGGATCCAGGACCCGGAGACGCCTGCCGGGACGCCGGACGAGGAAACCAGCGGAACCACGCTCGAGCCTATGAAAAACACAGAGGACGATATCCCGATCATCGACGCGCACCATCATTTCTGGGCATTGGGTGCCGGTCACCATCCCTGGCTCGAGACCGAGGACGTCCCTTTCCGCTACGGCGACTACAGCGCGATCAAGCGGGACTATTTGCCCAGCGACTTCGTCTCCGATCACGCCGGCCATCGGATCGTCAAATCCGTGCATATGGAAGCCGAGTGGGATCCCCGCGATCCGGTCGCCGAGACCCGCTGGCTTCATGACCTGCACGCGGAAACGGGATGGCCGCATGCCGTGGTCGGCCAGGCCTGGTTCGCCCGCGAAGATATCGCAGACGTACTGGCAGCCCACGCCGCCTACCCTCTGATGCGCGCCATACGCCAGAAACCCGTCGCAGCTCCGACCCCGCAGGCCCGCATTGCTGACGGGCCTGGGTCGTTGGCGGACCCAGCGTTTCGCCGGGGCTATGCCCTGCTCGGCCAGTACGGGCTCCATTTCGACCTGCAAACCCCGTGGTGGCACCTGCCGGAAGCCGAAGACCTGGCGGTGGCGTTTCCCGACACGCTGATCATTCTCAATCACACCGGCCTGCCGGCCGACCGGTCGGCATCGGGACTGAAAGGCTGGTACCGCGCCCTGTCCGGGTTCGCGGCCCACCCCAACACCGCGATCAAGATCTCTGGCCTCGGCGTACCGGGAAAGACCTGGACCGCTGCCCTGCAGCGCGATGTGGTCCTGGAGACAATCCGACTGTTCGGGGCCGCCCGCTGCATGGTCGCAAGCAACTTCCCGGTCGACTCGCTCTGCGCCAGCTACGACGAGGTCTTTCGCGGCCTGAAGGAGATCACCCGCGACCTCAGCGACACCGACCGACAGGCACTGTTCTCGGAAATGGCCGAACGGGTCTACCGTCCTGTCTAGAGCAGATCCGTGTCAGAGGGATCTGCTCTAACTTTATGATTCAGATCGGATTCAGACGGCTTCCCCGGTAAACAGCTTCAGAACGGCGATGCCATCCTCCTCGCCGTGGCCACGGGCCGACATCAGGCGGAACAGCTCGGCGGCCTGGCGGCTCATCGGTACGGCGGCACCAAGGTCATGGGCAAGGTCTCCGACCATATCGAGGTCCTTCAGGACCTGGCGCAGATAGCCTGCCGGCGCGTAGTCGCGCGCGACCATGCGCGGCCACATCGCCGCCATCAGGTTGGAGCCGGCGTATCCGGACTGCAGCGCCGCCTGCAGTTTGACAGGATCGACACCGCCCCGCTCGCCCAGGTTCAGCGCCTCGGCCAGCACCACGAAGTTGGTCAGCACGCAGACCTGGTTGACCATCTTGGCAACCTGTCCGGCCCCGACGGGCCGAGGTGGACAACGCTGCTTCCGAGACCCTGCAGAACCGGGTCGACGGCCGCGACATCCTCATCGTCGCCACCGACCATGATCGCGAGGTCACCACTCCGGGCGGCCGGCGGACCGCCGGATACCGGCGCGTCGACCCACCCAGCACCAGCGGCGTCGCGAAGCCGCGAAGCCATGAGCTTGGTCCGGGCCACGACGGTCGTCGAGAAGTCGACGAGAACGGTACCGACCGCCATCCCCTCGGCCGCCCCAGCAGGTCCGAACAGCGCCGTCTCCAAATTGTCCGTGGTGGTTACGCAAGCCATGACAATGTCGGCGCCCGCCGCAGCAGCGGCCGGTGAGACGGCGGTTTCAACCCCGGCCTTCTCGACGATGCCACGCCGGGCACCGTTAGGATCGAAGCCTACGACATCATGGCCAAGATCCCGCAGACGACAGACGAACCCTCCCCCCATGAGCCCCAGGCCGAGAAACCCCAGACGCATTCTTCCCTCCTGGGCGAACGCCCGCTTGTTTTAGATCAAGGTCTCAAGACCGACGGCGCCGTAGGATCCGTCGGCTCGCAACTCCCACAACCCGGTCGACCCAGCGATGGCGGATATCGTCTTTCAGACGCGCGATCTGTCCAAGGTCTATCGGACAGGTGAGGTCGAAGTTCACGCGCTCCGCGGCGTCTCGATCGACCTGTTCGCCGGCGAGATGGTGGTCCTGCTGGGACCGTCAGGCAGCGGCAAGTCCACCCTGTTGAACATTCTGGGGGGACTGGACACCGCGAGTTCCGGGGAGGTCAGGTTCGGCGACATGATGCTCACCGGTGCCCGGGAAGCCGACCTGACCCGGTACCGGCGAGACCACGTCGGGTTCGTGTTCCAGTTCTACAACCTGGTGCCCTCGTTGACGGCATTGGAGAACGTCGAACTGGTCACCGAGATCGCCGCGGCACCGATGCCGGCGGCCGAAGCCCTCGCCCTGGTCGGTCTGGCCGATCGGGTCAATCATTTCCCGGCCCAGCTGTCGGGTGGTCAGCAACAGCGGGTCGCGATCGCCCGGGCCATCGCAAAACGGCCGGCCGTATTACTATGCGACGAGCCGACGGGGGCGCTGGACAGTGAGACCGGGCGGGTCGTGCTCGAGGCGCTGGATACGGTCAACCGCGATCTCGGCACGACGACCGCTGTGATCACCCACAACGCGGGCATCGCCGCAATGGCGGATCGGGTGATCCGGTTTGCCGATGGTCGGGTTGCCGCGGTCGATACCGTCCCGGTCCGGCAACGACCCTCGGACATCGACTGGTAGGGGCGCGAGGCAACGATGCGACTGGACGCGCTGGACCGCAAACTGCTTCGGGATCTCTGGGCCCAACGCGGCCCCGTGCTGGCGATCGCGCTCATCGTCGGCTCGGGCCTGGCCGTCCTGATCATGTCGCTCAGCGTCGTCGACTCCCTGCAGGAAACCCGCCGCGCCTACTACCAGCGTTTCGGCTTTGCCGATGTTTTCGCGACCGCGAAGCGCGCACCAGACACGCTGGCGGACCGGATCGCCGAGATCCCCGGCGTCGGAGTGGTCGAGACCCGGATCGTGAAGGACGTGTTGCTCGATGTCCCCGGATTCCGGGAACCGGCGACGGCGCGGCTGATCTCGCTGCCGGAAGACCGGGAGACGCGGCTGAACGGATTGGCCCTCAGGGCAGGCCGCCTTCCCCAGGCGCGGTCCGAGGACGAGGTCGTGATCCTCGAATCCCTGGCAAACGGCCACGGCCTGGCGATCGGCGACAGCCTGTCGGCGATCATCAACCGCAAGAAGCAGGACCTGCGGGTTGTCGGCATCGCCCTGTCACCGGAATTCGTCTATGCGATCGGCCCTGGCAGTCTCATGCCGGACGAAAAGCGATTCGGGGTGCTGTGGATGCGCAGCGACGCCCTGGCCGGTGCGTTCGATCTGGACGGCGCCTTCAACGACGTCTCGGTCTCGCTGATGCACGGCAGTTCGGCTGGTGCCGTCATCGAGCAGGTGGACAGGTTGCTCGACCCCTATGGCGGCACCGGCGCCATCGCCCGCAAGGTCCAGACGTCGAATTGGTTCGTGACCAATGAGATCGAACAGCTCTATGCGCTCGCGACGGTGCTGCCGGCGATCTTTCTCGGTGTCGCGGCCTTCGTAATGAATGTGGTTGTTGGCCGCTTGGTCGCCCTGGAGCGTGGACAGATCGGTCTTCTCAAGGCGTTCGGCTATGGACCGGCTGAGATCGGGCGCCACTACGGCCTGTTCGTGCTGACCATCGCCCTACTCGGGCTGGCCCTCGGCATCGTCGCCGGATCCCTGTTCGGCCGACAGATGACCGAACTCTATACAGAACAGTTCCGGTTTCCGGTTCTGATCTACTGGACGAGCCTGGACGCCGTCCTGACGGCGGGCCTGGCAGCCATCGGCGCCGCCTTGGTCGGCGGCGTCAGCGGGATCCGTGCAGCCATGGCCCTACCCCCGGCCGAAGCCATGCGGCCGGCGACTCCCGCCGCCTATCGGCGCACGGTGATCTCCCGGTTGGCGGCGGGCATCGACCAGCCGACCCGGATGATCGCCCGCCATCTGATCGGTCATCCGACTCGGACCCTGACCACTGTGGCCGGCATCGCCGTCGCCCTCGGCGTCTTGATCATGTCTCTCAGTTGGCGGGACTCGATCGCATACATCGAACTGGACTTCTTTGAACGGACCCAGCAACAGGATGTATCGATCTCGCTGCGCGAAGACGGGGCGCACGCCGCCGTGCACGCGATCGCGCGCCTGCCGGGGGTCCTGGTCACCGAGCCGATCCGGTCCGTGCCGGTGCGCCTCAAGACCGGGACCACGGAGCGGCTCGAATCCCTGGTGGGACTTCCCAAAGATCCCCGCCTGTTTCGACCCCATGACGCCGCAGGGCGACCGATCAACCTGCCCGAACACGGATTGATGATCTCCACCACCCTCGCCGACCTGATGGGGGTCGTCCCCGGCGACCGGATGACGGTTGAGGCCCGTACCGACCGTCGCCCGACCGCCGATCTCGCCATCGTCGGCACGTTCGAAACCCTGATCGGCTCCCCGCTCTACGCTGCGAAACCGGTTCTGGACCGTTTCATGGGCGATGGCGAACGGTTTTCGGGAGCCCATCTTCGGGTCGATCCCCGTCACGATCATGCGTTCTTTTCCACGCTGAAGGGAATTCCCGAGGTGGCGGCGGTATCGAGCAAATCGGCCGCCCTCGGCGAGTTCCGCCGAACCCTGGATGAAACCATGGACGTGATGATCAGCGTCTACGTCGCGTTCGGCTGCGTTATCGCCTTCGGGGTCGTCTACAACGCCGCCCGGGTCTCGCTCTCCGAGCGGGAGCGGGATCTTGCGAGCCTGCGGGTCCTGGGCTTCACCCGGGGCGAGGTCGCGTATGTCCTGCTCGGCGAACTTGCCGTGCTCAGCGTGCTTGCCCTGCCGCTCGGGTGCCTGTCCGGGTATGTGCTGAAGGCGATCTTCACCAGCCAGTTCAACAACGAGCTGTTTCGGATCGCACTGGTCATCGAGCCCGCGACCTACGGGACCGGTCTGCTGGTCGGACTCGCGGCGATCCTCTGCAGCGGACTGATCATGCACCGCAAGGTCAACGCTCTGGACATGATCACCGCCTTGAAGACCCGGGAGTAGACGATGACATCGGGCGCTAAACGGACTCTGCTTTGGGGACTCGTCGCCGCCGTGATCGCGGCCGGACTGGTCATGGCGCTGCGGGACCGACCGGTTCCGATCGACAGTGCCCTGGTGGATCGGGGAACCGTCATCGTGACCTTGAACGAAGAGGGCCGCACACGCGTGCGCGACATCTACACGCTCTCGGCACCGATCGCTGGTACGCTCGAGCGGATCGAAGCCGAAGCGGGCGACGCGGTGGTCGCCCGTGTGTCCGTCCTGGCGGCCATCAGACCCACCGAACCAACTCTGCTGGACGCCCGCGAGGAGGCCCGGGTGCGGGCGGAGATCGCCGCCGCCCGTGCCAACCTGGACCTGGCCCGCGCCGTGGTCGAACGGGTTCATGCCGATATCCGCTTCGCCGAGAACGAACTGGAGCGGGCACGCACCCTGGTCGAGACCTCAGTCGCCTCCGAGCGAACTTTCGATCTCGCTCTCACCGAATGGGAGCGCGCACAGGCCGCGCTGAGGACCGCCGAGGCCCAGGTGGTAGCCAGGGCCGCCGAACTCGATCGGGCACTGGCGGAACTGATGCAAGCCACCGATGCCGCCGACCATGGTCAGGAGGGTTGCTGTGTCCATGTGATCTCGCCGATCTCCGGACATGTTCTGCGGGTGATCCACGAGAACGAAGGCGTCGTCGCCGCTGGCGAGCCGCTGATCGAGCTGGGCGCGCTGGACGCCATGGAGGTCCTGGTGGAGGCCCTGTCGACCGAGGCGGTCTCGGTCCGGCCGGGTGCCCCGGTGGCGATTGAGCGATGGGGCGGCGGGCGCGAGCTGAACGGCCGGGTCCGCCGGGTCGAACCGTACGGCTTCACCAAGGTCTCCGCCCTCGGGATTGAGGAACAGCGGGTCAACATCCTGATCGATTTCGAGGATCCGGCGGAGGCGGCGACCCTGCTGGGCCATGGGTATCGCGTCGAGACCCGGACCGAAGTCGCCCGGTCCGAAGATGCCGTGCGCGCGCCTCTCGCCGCGCTGTTTCGCACCAACGACAGCTGGACCGTGTTCGTGGTCCGAGACGGCCGCGCCACGCTGCAACCGGTGGATGTCGGGCTGATCAACGACCGAGTGGTCGAGATCAACGGCGGGCTTTCGCCTGGCGACGCCGTGATTTTGCGGCCGGACACCCGCATCGCGACGGGTGTCGCCGTCGTCGAGCGCGACGATTGAACGGTATCAGTGGAGTTGCGGGCCTTTCAGGAGCGCGCCACGCGCGACAGAGGTCGCAGTCAGTTCCAGCCGCTCGCCGTCCCGGATTACGGTGATCGACACGTCCGCACCCGCCGGGCCGATCGACCACATGGCGCGAAACATCTCGGCGAGCGTACCCACTGGCACTCCGTCAACCTTGTCAATGATGTCGCCGACCTGGAAGTCGGCCTGTTCGGCCGGGCCATGATCCGCCAGCCCCGCCACCACGAGGCGGTCCTCGACCTCGGTGCAGTACAAGCCCAACCAGGGGCGCGGGACGCGTCCGGCGGTTCCGTGACTGACCATCCCGTCGAAAATCGGCTTCAGCAGATCGATCGGAACGATCATGTTGCCGTCGATCGGTTTGTCGTCACCGTGGCTCTGCTGGATGAAGAGAGAACCGATCCCGAGCAGCCGTCCGTCTTTGTCGAACAGCCCTGCACCGCCCCAGTTCGGATGCGCGGGCGACGTGAAGATGGCGTCGTCCAGCAGGTACTCCCAATAGCCGGCAAACTCGCGAACCGCGATCACCTGGGCATTGATCGCCGAACGCCGGCCGCCGTGGCCGACCACAAAGACCGGATCGCCCTCCTGGACGCCGATTGATGAGCCGATCTCGACCGCCGGCAGGTCGAGGGCGCCGAGTGCCTGGACCAGGCCGAAGCCGGTCTCCTGATCGTAGGCGAGAACCGTTCCGGGCAACGCCCGACCGCGATTGTCCGTGATCCAGATCGTCTCGGCCTCCGTGATCAGGTAGCCGATGGTGAGGATCAGGCCATCCTCTCGAATGACGACCCCGTTCCCCGATCGCTCAGTTCCCAGAATGGGCGCGGTGAACGCGTCTTCGGGAATGTGGGAACTGATTCCAACCACCGAAGAGAGCAGCTGGTTCAAGTCGAAGCCCACATGTTCCGGGCGGGGCGATTCTTCTGACATCGTGACCTTTGGGCCTGGTCGGTTGGCGAACTCGGACGCCGGTCTGCTGTCTCTGGCGTTCCACCCAATCTAGCATGCCGTGGCACCATTGCAGCGTTCGCGATTCCGCCGCCCTCAGGTCGCTATTCAGCCCCCTGCTCTGCCCAGCCAGTCGCGATAAACTGCCCAACGTCGTCGCAGGCAGGGAGTGGAGCATGGGCTCGGACAAAGTCCTCGTCACAGGGGGGAGCGGTTTGCTCGGGCGCTTCGTCACCGACGAGCTTACCCGCGACGGACCGGTCGGCATTCTCGACGTCAAAGCACCGCCAGACGGGCCGGGATTCCACCATGTCGACATCAGAGATCTGGACCAGGTTCGCGACGCAGTTCGCGGCTACGACCGAATCATCCACCTTGCCGGGATCGACGATGGCGTCGACGTACCGGATCACACCTATTTCCTGGTCAACGTCCAGGGAACATGGAACCTCCTGCGCGCGGCCGAAGAGACCGGGGTCAGGAAAGTCGTGATCGCGTCGTCTACCGCCGCGACCGGATTGGCTGCCGACGCGCATCCGGACTACCTGCCGATCGACGAAGCGCACCCGCAACGTCCGCGCCGCACCTACGACCTTACGAAGCAGCTGATCGAAAGCACCGCGCGCAGTTTTGCCCGCCGCGGCGATATCGGGTCGATCGTCTGTCTGCGGCCGACCCTGATCGTGCGGCCGATCAAGGCCCCCGAGATCCTCGCGGAACTCGCGACCCTCAGCCCCGAAGACGGCCACCCGGGATTTGCCGTCGATGCTCCGCTCTACGGCGGCCTGCCGCTGATCCGCAGCTATGTGACGTCACGCGATGCCGCGCGTGCCTTTCGAGCGGCCCTCAACGGCGATACCGATCGGTTTGGGGTCTATCTGGTGGCGGCACGGGATTCCCTCGGCCGCGTCGACACGATCGACTTCCTGTCCCGGGTCAACGGTATGTCCCCGCAGGTTCGTGACGTCGCGTGGTTCGATCCCCGGCACGCCAGCCCAATCGACACCAGGGCTGCCGAGCGCGATCTGGGGTGGGTGGCTGAAGATGACTGGCTGTCCGTCGCCGGGGCCGTCAGAGCCGGCGGCGCCTAGGGCGGTTCGAGTGCCCGGACTTGCGCCTCACGCTTGCCCCGGGCAAGATTCCGGCGAGATGGGGCTCGATCCGGGGCCGCAGGCCATCTCTGAAAACCAGCGACAGAATCCGGGAAGCCAATGATGGCCAATGCAGGCGACGAGTTACGCGAGTTGATGGAGCCGGAAAACCAGCAAGCCACGGTCGTCGAGCTGATCAAGCTCGCGGTTCCCCATACCCGCAAAGATCAACGCAATCTGATCTACGTTCTGTCTCAATCCTCCCGAATCGGGCACTTCGGGATGGAGACCCAGATCATCCGCACGCTCTTCGAAGACAAGTACGATCGCATCATCATCTTGACCGGTGCGCTCGAACGGCCCGGCACCCATCGGTGGATTCCGGACTGCGCTGGTCCGAAGATCCATTTCGTCCATACCCATGACTTCAACATCATGCTGCTCGGGCAGGTGAATGCCGGCATGCAGTCCTATGAGTGGTTCGACACCCTGTTCGCCATGCCGCGCACGCTGTTCCTGATGTTCTACCGCCACATCCTTGGCGGCGGGCCGATCAAACGGCTTGAGCTTTCCGACCGGGTGGCCGATCGGGCGCGCGAGATCTTCGCGCACAACGGTGTCGATCCTGACGAGCCGTTCGCGTTGTTCCACAACCGCACGCTCGCCTACCACCCCGAGATGGCATATCACGGCTATCGGACGGCAACGATCCAGACGTACCAAGCCTCGATCGCACGCCTGATCGAGGCTGGATTTCGGGTCATCCGGTTGGGCGAAGCCAATCTCGACCGGCTGGATCTTCCAGCCGACCGTTATGTCGAGGTTCCGAGTTGGGAGGGCAATGACGGCGCGGCGGACTTGTACGTCCTCGCCCGATGCGCCTTTGGACTTGCCCAGAATTCGGGACCAATCTGGGTCGCGGCCGCGTTCGGCCGGCCGGTTCTGCGAACAAACACGCCGTTCGAACATCTGAACCTGCCGTACAATGACGACATATCCCTGTTCAAACACTACCGGCGCATCGGCTCCGACGAGTTCATGAATTACCGGGAGATCCTGGAGGCTGGAATCCCGCTGCTGTTTATGGATGAGGACATCGCCAAAGCGGGTGTTGAACTGGTTGAAAACTCGGCCGAGGAACTGCTGGCGGCAACGGAGGAGATGCTGGCCCGGAACGCAGGGACCTGGCGGCCGGATATGACACGCCAGAACCGCTTCAGGGAATTGGGCCTGGCCTACCATGACCGGGTCTCGGCCGACCCGACCCTCGAACGCCAGCAGTTGAACTTCTACGGCTATGCTCATCCCTTCGGGTACATCTCGGAATCCTTCCTGGAGGCCAATCCAGGATTTCTTGACTGACGCCGGACACCGTCCCCAACCTCGAAAAGGGGCCTCAGCCATGGTCAACAACAGCGATCCGTTTGTGGCGCGACCCGCGCGTTTGGATGACGCCTTCCCGGTGCTGGACCTTGGGCCCTATCGGGCGGGAGACCCGGCCGCGGCCGAGACGCTCGCCGATGCGCTCCGTCGCGCCCAGGAGGAAGTCGGCTTCTACATCATCACCAACCACGGCGTCCCGCAGTGGCTGATCGACGCCGCTTTCGACGCCGCTGAACGGTTTCACGCCCTGCCTCTGGACAGGAAACTCGCGCTGAAAGCCAACGAGCACAACATCGGTTACCTGCCGATGAAGGGCAGCACGACCCGGTCGTCCAAGGTGCACTTGAACACCAAGCCCAACCTCAACGAGGCGTACTTCGTCAAACGTGACCTGGCGCCGGATGACCCCGAAGTGCTGGCGGGCAAGCGATACAAGGCCCCGAACCAATGGCCCGACGAAGGCGACGTTCCGGGCTTTCGCGGCACCGTTGTCGCCTATTGCGACGCGCTCGAAGCACTGGCGACTTCGCTGATGCCGCTATACGCACGGGCACTGGACCTGGCGCCTGACTGGTTCGATACGGCGTTCGCCGAGCGGCCGATGTACACGCTGCGCATGACCCACTATCCGCCGGTTCCGGCCACCGAGGTCGAGGCCAATCAGTTCGCGATCGCGCCGCATACCGATTCAGGGTTCCTTACCCTGCTGGCGCAATCCGATGTGCCGGGCCTGGCGATCCGCCTGCCCAGCGGCGAGTGGATCGAGCCCCCCCTGATCCCGGGATCCTTCATCGTTAATACCGGGGATCTCGCACACCGCTGGACAAATCACCGGTTCCTGTCCACACCGCACCGGGTCGTGCACAGTCAGCCGGTCGATCGCTATGCGATCCCGTTCTTCTTCGACTGCGCCTACGACCATGTCATGGAGTGCATACCGACCTGCGCCGGCCCCGGTCGACCGCCGCTGCACGCGCCGACCACCTACCCCGAGTACATGCTCTGGTTCGGCAGCCGGAACTACGCCCACATCCGCCCGAAGGATGGTGAGAAAGTGGCATCGGCCTGACTGCCATGATCGATCACGTGTCCATTGCCGTCCGCGACCTTGAGCGGTCTGCCGCCTTCTGGGAAGCGATTCTGGCCCCACTCGGGCTTGTCCGGTTCGTCGAGCGTCCCGGCACGGTGGGCTTCGGAAAGAAGTACCCCGAATTCTGGCTCAATCTGCGCAGCGACATGGCGCCCGTATCCGACGACACCGGAGCCCATCTCTGTCTGCGGGCGCCGGACACCGCCGCCGTCGATGCGTTTCACGCCATCGCCCTGCGCGAAGGCGGTCGGGACGACGGCCCGCCGGGTCCCCGTCAGGCGGCGATCACGACCTACTACGGTGCGTTCATCCGTGACCCGGATGGCAACAAGGTAGAAGCGGTCACCTTTCCGCGCTGACTCCCCCGCTAACTTCAGCGAAGCCCCACCAGCGTCATTGGGGCCTGAGGCACGAAGCGGTTCGTGGAAGACAGGTCGGGCATCGATTCGGTCCAGTCGATCACCGACTCGGCAGCCCTGCGGTCATCCTCTGTCATGGTATAGTGGTACCGCTTTCCCGGACGTTCCCAGACGCAGTCAGTTCCAACCGCGAGCTCCGCATCGGTCAGCATCGACACGGTCGGCACCGGGGGAGACCCGGTCGCGTACAGGGTTGTGACATCGTAGTCGTCATCGAACAGGGCAACCCGCGCACCCCTTTCCCGAGCCTGCTCCAGACGCAGACGATGGGAGATGTGGTCGTCGAACACGCACAACGTGTCCGCCGGTAGGCTGCCCAGGTCGGACGCATCGCTCCAATCGCCGAGCCGGTACTCGACACGTTTATCGCGCAGGCGACCGTCCTCGCGCATGACGTCGAAGGTCAGGATGCGAGCGGACGGTGCAGCCTCGGCCATGAGCCAGGACGAATGCCCCATGAAGGTACCGCTCTCCACAATCGTCGACGGCGCGAGCAGCTTGGCCACAGCGAACATCCAGGTCGACGAGTTGCGCATGGTGCCGCCCACATTGTCCCGCAACGGTCGCCGGGCGTAGGTGGCCTCGAATGCCTCGACCACCGCCTCGCCGGTTGGCGCGGACGGTGGCAGCATGTCACGTGCCGTCAGCCGATCCCTCAGCCGTTCGACCGCACTCACCGTCGCCGTGCGCGAGCGGGCGACCAGGACCGGACTGACGTTGCGCCTCCCCACCTCTCGCTCCGCCTTCCCCGTCGCTCGGGCGTCGGTCTCAATCCGTTCGACACGATAGATCTGTCGCGCCTGGCCATGCTCTACGCCTTCTCGCCTTGGAAGTGATGCGCCGCCAGTAGATCGGACTCCACGCTCAGGTGTTCAACCAGCGCCGCCATATCGTCGCGGCCGAACCGACCGGTCTCGGAGATCGGCGGCAGGATCCTGAGCGTGATGCACCCGGGTCGACGCAGCCAGGACTTACGCGGCCAGTAGAGGCCCGAGTTCAAGGCCAGCGGCACGACCGGCAGCTTCAGATGTCGGACCAGGGCGATCAGGCCCGGGTGGGCAGTTCCGCGTCCACCGACCGGAATCCGCGTCCCCTCCGGAAAGATCAGCACCGACCTGCCGGCGGCAACCGCAGCCAGGGCGCGCTCCAGCATCGCTCGAAGGGCGGTGGCTCCGCCTTTGCGGTCCACCGACACCATCCGCGACCGCCGGAGAAACCACCCGAACAGAGGGATCGAGTCCAATTCCTTCTTGTAGACGATACAGAGATCGGGGATCACCGCGCTCAAGAGCACGGTCTCGAACGCCGACTGGTGCTTGCTGGCGATGATCGCCGGCCCCGGAGGCAGGTTCTCGAGCCCCTCGACCCGGTAGCGCAGGCCGCAGACGACGGCCAGCAACCATGCCGTACCGTTGGACCACACCCGGCTCACCTTGCGCACGTATGCGCCGTCATCGCGGCTGAAGAACACGGCGTTGACGGGAACCGTGACGATCATCGCCAGGGACCACAGACCCCAAAGAAGATTGAAGAGGAGGGAGCGGATGGCGACCACGGGGACCCCGGCGGTTGAACACAGGCGGTCTGTGTAGGCGGGCGGCGGTTCTGGCTCAAGCCTTCTCCGTCACCGGCGGATCAGGGGCGCATTGTCATGCGGGCGCGACCAACGCGGGATCGCGACCGCGCCACATCAGGCTGGCGATGACCACCAGGTTCAGCAGATTGAAGACGACGCCCGCCAGAAAGGCCAACGGGTACGCCCCGGTCAGATCGAAAATCCAGCCGCCGAGAAATCCGCCAATCGCCATGCCGACGGTGCCAAACAGGAACACCACGCCCATCGGCGCTCCGGCGTGATGGGCCGGAAACAGCTCCCGCACAGCAAGCGCGTAAGCCGGCACGATACCGCCGAACACCAGACCAAACATCCCGGCCACCAGAAACAGGCCACCCAGCGACGATACGATCGCAAACGCAGCGAGCGCGATCGCCTGCAGTGCCGACCCGATGAAGATCGTCATCAGCCCACCGATCCGATCGGACAACCATCCAAAACCGATCCGACTGGCAAAGGCGCAGGCCAGCAAGAGGGACAGCATCTGCGCCCCCCGATCCGAGCCATAACCAAGGTCCGAGCAAAAGGCGACCACGTGGACCAGCGGCATCGCCATCGCGACACAGCAGCCGACAATGGCGATGCACAGCATGCCCAAGCGGATGCGGGGCGACAGCCTCCCACCGGCGCTATCGGAGTCCTGCGACGCCGACGGTATTGCCTGGACCGCAGCGCGTGGCGCCGGGCGGGCCAGCACGAAGGTCAGGGGCAGGATGACTGACGGCGCCAGCAGACCGAAAGCGAGAAAGGTCGTGCGCCATCCCCAGATCTCGATTCCCCACTCGAACGTCGTCGGCCAGATCGCACCACCGACCGACTGCCCGCTGGCAACGATGGCGACCGCGATTCCACGCCGGCGGTCGAACCAGCGGGTGATGTTGGTCAGCACCGGCGCGAACGCCATCGACATGCCGAAGAACCCCACCAGAATGCCGCAGGCGCCGACCAGGACGGGGGCGCTCTCCGCCCGGCTGACCACCGCGAGACCCAGGCAGATCATCACCGCCCCGAAGCGTACTGGCCAGTGAATGCCGGCCCGGTCCGCCCAATAGCCCATCAGGATGCCGCCGGCGCCGGACCCGAGCAGGGTCGCGGAATAGGCAAGCGAGGGTACCCAGCGTGGCCAGTCGAACTCTGCCGCCACCGGTTTGAGCGCGATGACGATCAGGAAGCTGGAACCCAAGGCGACGGATGTGAGAACCAGGGATGCGGCCACCACCGCCCACCCGTGGGACGTTTCGACGGTCGTTTCAGCGTCTTTACGGCTCATCGCAGTCCCCGCCCAGGTCCGAGACAGGCATGTCCAAGCACCCTAACGGTGGCATCGGGTGGCGGGAACCTTAGGAGGCGACGGGGCCGAAACACCCCTACCCTCTTCCATATCTTACACAGGAGCACGAATAGACAACTTTAACGTTTAACGCAGCGGCAGTACCGTTCGACTTTGGAGGTCCGGCCATGATCAAGCGATTTTCGGTGGCACTTGTCGTTGCGGTATCGGTGGTCTTCGCCTCCGCCGGGCCGGTCGCTGGTCAGCCGAGCAGCGGCCTCGACCGAGGGCTATCCGATCTCCTCGTTGCGAGAGACACGGCCACTGGATCGGAGGCCAGGGCGGACGTGCTGGAAGATCTCGTCCGGGCGTACATCGATCGCGCCTATCTGTCGAAGGCCGAACAAACGGCTGCGGAGTTGCTGCAGCTGCGCAGAGACCTCCGTGGCCAGGACGAAACAGCAGACCGTCAGGCGGCGCTGGCTCGGGCGCTCCTGGCCGTGGGGGACGTGTTGTTCGCGTTCGGAGAGTTCGACGACGCGGAGATCCGGTTTGCGGAAGCCAACGAGCTTGCCGACGATCTTGATCGCAAGGGCCGCACCGATCCGCTCCGAAAGATGCTGCTGGCCGAAACACTGTCAGCGCTTTCGGATGTTGCAGTAACCAGGGGCAAGTTGGAGGAGGCGCTGCGCACCCGCCAGCGCGTGGTCGGAACCTTGGAGGCGATCGATCCGAAATCGGCCCCCGAAGCGCAACTTCTCGAACAGGTCTCGCGAAACGCCGGGATCGTATCCGACATCGCCAACGCCCGGGGCGACCAAGAGGCGGCCTATTGGTCGGCGGGCAGGGCATATAGTTCGGCCCAGGCGCTCACCGTTGCTGCACCAGATGCCCGACTGTCGGCAATCGTTCTCGCTGAAGCTCAGCACAGGATGGCGACCTGGAACAGCCGGATGGACGACGGAGAAACCGCACTCCGTCAGTTAGATGGCAACATAGACGTGCTGGGTAAGATCATTTCCGGGAACCAAACTGACGTTCCGATACTCGATATTCTGTTCAGATCTCATCTCAGTGCCTCCGGAATCCAAGAGAAACTGGGCAATCTGGAAAAGGCAAAAAGCCACCTCGGACACGCTCTGGAAATCGCGGAATCGCTGTCCGCATATGGAAAGACGGATCCTGACCTTGTCTACGGCCCATTGCGTCGATACGACTTGGTGTCTCGAGCCCTCATTCATGATGGCTTGACGGATCGCAGCCTCAGTGGCGCGGCCGATCCTGCAAACAGATTCATGGATCTGACGCTGAACGATCCAGCTGAACTTTCCTGGGCCCGGGATGTCGTTGTCGTTCGATCCAGACTGATGAAGTTGTCCGCTTCAACGGGTCAGTGGGCCGAGGCGCTGATCCACGCCAAAGCGTCCGCAACGGCCGTGCAGCAGCTGCCCGCCGAAGAGGTTCCGCAGCTGCTTGAACTGACAACCCTGCAGGCCACGGCGGCCGACATTGCTAGGTCGATACAGCGCTATGACAGCGCGCTCGCGAGCTACCAGGACGTCTTGGCGACGGAGAGTCAACTCGCGAATAAGGCGCCGGAAAGTCAGGAACCCTTTCTTCGCAGCTATAAGGCGCTCTATGCAATGGGCCAGATCAACGCCTATCTCGGGAACACGGAGGAGGCCTACAGAAACTACGCTTCCGCCAGCGCTATGATGGTTGGCTTGCTCGAGCGACCCGACGCAACAGTCGACCACGGCTTCAAGAAAATAGGCGCTGAGGTCGCATTCGCAGGGCTGCTGATGAAGGAAGGTCGGTACGGTCAGGCGATCGAAGTCTACCGATCAACTCTCACCGGCCTCGAGATCCTCGCATCCTCAGACCCCCAAAATCAGAGTGTCCACGGGGCCATGGCCTTTGTGCTTCAAGAATTGTCGCGCCTGCCCGACAGCGGTGTGACACGCGAGCAGGCATTGGAAACGATTGAGGACTTTGAAAGTAGAGGGCTTCTTTCCGAACAGATCCTTGGGGAGTTCGATGAGTTTCGAGGCCGCAACTGATTCCGAATGACGAAGAGTTCAGATCACAGCGGCTCACGCAAGAGTTTCTGGTTCGCCGGCGCCTCGCTGTCTTTGGCGCTCGCGGTTGCGTTGGGTGCAATCGGCGCGCACACCGTCAACCCGGACGATGCAGGCCGTCGTCTCTGGGATACCGCGCTGTTCTGGCACGTCGCGCACAGCCTCGGGGTGCTGGCGCTCACCGGGACCAGGGCGTCGTTGGAACCGCCGCTCGCCGGCGTCGCCGTCGCGGCGATCGGCGCGGGCATGGTCGCATTCTGCGGCACGCTCTATGTCCAGGCACTCACCGGCACGCCGCCGGTGCCGATGGCCGCACCTTTCGGCGGCCTGCTGCTGATCTTCGGCTGGTTGCTGGCGGCACTGGCCGCGATACGGGCACGGCTGAGAGACTGACGCCGGGCGATTGACGCCCGCCATCCCGGCCCGCCAGCATGCCCAGGAGAAGGCCAACAGCGGGAGTCGGGGACATGGCGGGACGGGTGCAGGACAAGGTCGTGGTGCTGGCCGGTGCCGGATCGGTCGGACCGGGGTGGGGTAACGGTAAGGCCTGTGCCGTGTTGTACGCGCGCGAAGGTGCGACGCTCTACCTGATCGACCGCAATTCCGACGCGCTCGAAGAAACCCGCTCCCTGGTGGCGGAAACCGGTGCGGCGGTTCACGCCGAGGCCGGGGACCTCACCGACGCCGCGACCGTCGACCGGTTGATTGGGGACTGCGTGGGACGGTTCGGTCGCCTGGACGTTCTGCACAACAACGTCGGCGGGTCGGAGCCCGGCGGCGTGGCCGAAATGGACGAGGCCACATGGGACCGGCAGATGAACCACAATCTGAAGACCGTCTATCTCGCCTGTCACACCGCGATTCCCCATATGCGGACCACCGGAGGCGGGGCCATCGTCAACGTCTCCTCGGTCGCCGGGTACCGGCATATCGGCGCCCCGATCCACGCCTATGCGGCAGCCAAGGCCGGCGTCGTACAGCTTTCCCGGGCGATCGGTGTCAGCCACGCCAAGGACAGGATCCGCTGCAACACGGTGGTCCCCGGCCTCATGCACACGCCCCTCGTCGAGGCCCGGCTCGCCGGCCAGCGCGGTGGCGGTGATGCCGAGGCCCTGATCGCCCGCCGCCACGCACAGGTGCCAATGGGCCATATGGGCGATGCCTGGGACGTCGCCTATGCCGCCCTGTTTCTGGCCAGCGACGAGGCGAAGTACGTCACGGCGACCGAAATCGTAGTCGATGGCGGCCTGACTATGAGTGCGCCCGTCTGACGGGCGGGCCGCGACCCCACGGCCGCTCACCGTCGATCACGATCCGTCGAGATCATCGCGAGCCACGTTTCCGAGGCTGGTCTCCGACCCTAGGTTGACGGGAGAGCCCGACCCTGGAGGTAGCCATGGGTGTCGTCATTCCGTTTCCGCGCGCACCACGCGCTCCGTCGATCTGGCCCCCGGCAGATCTTGCTGCCCTTGACCGTCTGGTTGACCGGATGCGGCCCACCGGCGCCGTCGCCTGGGAATTCGACCCCGCACGATCCCGGGCCTACATCATCGGCCCGGAGGACGAAACGCTGCTGATCGTCAGCCGATCGGCCCAGGGCCTGTCGGTCGCCAGCGGCTGGCGCCATGAACTGCTCTGGCAGGGCCCATCACTCGAGCGGTTCGCCTGATCGCTCCCGATGTCGGCTTGCTGGGCGCAAGCTCCCTTGACGCCCTGCCCCGGGCGCGTACCGTGAGACCCATCATCCGCGGAAACGGGGGCGTGTTTTGGCCTTCAACTTCTTCGACGAGGTCGCGACCGAGGAGGCTCGGCAGCCGACCTACAGCGGCGTCAGTCGGCTCGACAAGCTCGCCATTCTCGTCGGGTTGCTGGACGCCACGATCGATCACGCCCGCAGCCCGGAGACGCCGTTCGACGCCCCGGAGTGGCTGGTCAAACACTACCCTCACGTGGATCCAAACGCCCTCGACGAGGTTCTGGACGCCGGACGCCACGCGCTGGAACGGCTGACCCGGGGCTGATGCTCGGTCGGCGCACACCACGCCGATGAAAACACCTGAACTCCGATTCCTCTAGGCCGGCTGCAACCGGCTCAGGAACTTCCCGAACGTCATCAGACCCTCAGGCCAGGGTCCGTGGCCGCTGTCGGCGTCAAGATGCCCACTGTCCCCGACATCGATCACGCGGCTTCCCCAGGCACCGGCCAGGTCCTCGGCGACCTCGAACGAACACCAGGGATCGGTGCGGCTGACCACGGCCAGTGACGGAAACGGCAACGGGTCGCGGGGCACGGGGAGATAGCCGACCGCGCGTTCGAACGCCGCGCCATGGCGCTCCAGGTCGGGAATCCCCGCGAGGAATGCGCCGCGCACCCGGTCGGCGGGCAGCGTCGGGGCGGCATGCACCGCGGCCAATACCCCCAAGGAGTGCGCGACCAGGACCACCGGGCGATCCGCCGCGATTACGGCGGCCGTGACCGCGCCGACATAGGCGTCACGGCCGGGATCCAGCGGGTCCGCCAGTTCGACCCGCCGTGCGGTCTTCATCCCCGAATGCCAGCGCTGATACCAGTGGTCGCCGTCGTCCTCGGCAAATCCCGGCAGAATCAGGATCGTCGCATCAGCAGACTTCATTCCCCCACCCTCAAAGCGCCGATTTCGGCAGCACCACATGGATGCCTTTCTCCTGGTTGACCAGTTGGGTCACCCGAACATCGGCCGCAAGGCTCATCAGCATGAATGCCTGGCTGCGGGTCAGGTTTGTGGTTTCGGTCACCCAATCGATCATCTGGCGCAGCGCGTGACTGGCCGCGTCGTCCAGATCCGCGTTCATGCCCATGGTGATCCGGGCCTCGGCGGTCTCGGCCCTCGGGTACTGCCAGCCCAGGTCCTTGCGCAGAACGACCTCGATCGTTCCCGAGAGGGCGGTTTCGATGGCGGTCACGCAGACCTCGCCGTCGCCCTGCACGCCGTGCCCGTCCCCGAGCGACAGCTTGGCGCCGTCGGTCCAGACCGGCAGGTACAGTGTCGCGCCGGCAACAAGCTCCTTGTTGTCCAGGTTGCCGCCATGCTTGCGCGGCTGCATCGTTGAGATTGCCCCCCACCCCGATGGAGGCGCGACGCCGATAACCCCGAAGAACGGCCGCAGGGGAAGCTCTGTCCCCCATGGCAGGCGGCCGACCCCACGCTCCGCGTCCAACGCGACGATCATCTGCTCGCCTTCGTCGAAATCCTCCGGCAGCGCGCCGGCGAGCGGCCGGATGAAGGTGTATCCCCAGTCCTGGCGCAGACGAATGTCGAGCAGCCGGATCTCCAGGACATCCCCCGCCTCCGCCCCTTCGACGGCGATCGGTCCCGTGAGGATATGGCCCGGCAGACGGCGCTCGGCCTTGGCGTGGATCTCAAGCAGTTCGGGCGGAACGTAGTGGCCGGCCGGCGGCAGATTCGCCGGCCCGCCGGAAACCGTTTCAATCGTAACCCGATCACCGCTGGCAATGGTGAGGGCCGGCGCCATGGCGGCGTCGAACCATCCCCAGTGAACCGTGTCGGGCGTCGCGGAGAGATGATGATGGGTCATGGAGCAATCTGGAGAATGTCAGCGGGGCAGCCAGGAAAGGCCGGAGGAACATCGCCATGATGCACCCGCCCCCACCGGATACCAACCGATGACCGGTGACACTGCGGGTCGACGGCGATATCACTCGCGGATCGACACGCGGAACCGTGCCAAGCGAGGAGAGAACCTGCCATGACCGCCCCCAGCGACATCAAAGACTGGCACGCCCACGTCTACTTTGCCTCGGAAACCCTGGAGCGGGCACGCGCGCTTTATGCCCGGATCGAAGCGGCGTTTCCGGACGCCCGCATGGGCCGTGTTCATGAGAAACCGGTCGGCCCACATCCGGAATGGAGCTATCAGGTTGCGTTCGAGCCGGATCTGCTCGCCTCAATTCTGCCGTGGCTGACGCTGAACCGGGACGGGCTCGATATTCTTGTCCATCCGAATACCGGCGACGACCTCACCGATCACCGCGATCGGGCGATGTTTCTCGGCCGATCCTACGACCTCGTGCTCGATGCCCTGACCTGAGAGCGGACTATGCCGCCTGACGTTCCTGGGCCGGCACCTGTTGTGCACGGTTGCGGATCCGGTTCGCGACCATGCGGTCGTGCAACACCGTGATGATCTGACTGCCGGTGCGCTCGAACGCGAACGGCAACACGGCGTGAACAAGGCAGACCAGGCTGCCGAACAGCATGCGGACACCGAAGCCGCCGGCAGCAACCAGGTGTTCCAGATAGGTCTCGTTGACCGAGGCGGGATGTTCGGTGAACAGGTGCTTCATGGCCGGGCTCCCATGGCTGCGATGAGCGTATCCTGACCCGAAAACCCGGGAACCGATTTGCTATTCTTGCCCTCTTTCGCGTCTCTGATAGAATAATTTTCTATATGGATGCGATAGATCGAAAAATTCTCGACCTTATCCAGAAGGACGCCGGACTGTCGGTGAGCGAGATCGCCGACGCGGTCGGGCTGTCCACAACGCCGTGCTGGCGCCGTCTGCAGAATCTCGAGAAAAGCGGGGTCGTCCGAGGTCGCGTCGCCCTGCTGGACCGCGACGCCATCAATCTCGGCGTCACCGTGATTGTGCGGATCCGGACGAACCGGCACGACATGGAGTGGCTGGAGCAGTTCGCCCGCGCCGTCGACACCATCGAGGAGATCGTCGAGGTGTACCGGATGAGCGGCGATATCGACTACGTCCTGAAGGTGGTGGTCCCGGACATCGCCAGCTACGACGCGATCTACAAGCGCTTGATCGCGTCGGTGCCGATGATCGATGTCAGTTCCAACTTCGCCATGGAAGAGATCAAGTTCTCGACCCGGCTGCCCTTGGGCTACGCGCGCGATGCGCTCAACCGGCGAAGGCCGTCGGCTGGGAACCGCCCTTGACCTGGGTGCGGCGCATCAGCCGGCGGTGGCTGGCGTCGAACTCATCGCGGCGATGCATGGTCGCCCGGTTGTCCCACATCAGCACATCCCCGACGCGCCAGTGATGATCGTAGGCGTTCTCGGCGAGGGTGGCGTATTCCCAGAGCCGGTCGAGCAGCGCTTCTGACTCCTCCAGTCCCATGCCCTCGACATGGGCCATCCGGCGACGGCCGAGATACAGCAACGGCACGCCGGTACGCGGATGCGCACAAATCGCCGGATGGTAGGTTCCCGGGGTCTCTCGCGGGTCGTCGCTCACGGTCACGCCCTGGCGCACATAGCCGCCGGAGTTGAAGGTGCCGTCGTGCTTGATCCGCAAAGAGGCCACCTGCTGCCTCAGGTCGTCGGGCAGAGCGAGATAGGCCGCATGCATGCCGCACAGCCAGGTATCGCCGCCGCTCGGCGGGACCTCGATCGCATGCAGCATCGAGATGTCCGGCGGCATGTCGAGATACGACATGTCGGTATGCCAGACGGCTTCCCCGGACCCGAGACTGCCGATCTCCTTGCCGTCGCCGTCCTTGATGTTGGAAATCAGATAAACCTCCGGCAAGCCGGGAACCGCGGTCTGGCCGTTCTCCATGACGGGCGCATGGTCCAGATCTCCGAAACGCCGGCTGAAAGCCACGAGTTGATCGGGACTGAGCGTTTGATCGCGGAACAGCAGACCGGCGTAACGGTCGAAGGCCTCGCGAATGGCCTCGAACTCGCCCGGTTGCAGGGCTGCCAGGTTCACCCCCCTCACCTCGGCGCCGACGGTCGGGGTCAGGGGCCGCAGCCCAATCCGATCATCCTGGCGGGTCGCTGCATCGCTCATCGTGTCCTCCCGTGAGGTTCTTTAAGATCGTCGACGCTTCGGTGCCGGGTGCACTCGCGGACCCGGACGGCATCGTTCCAACCCAGTCTAATCCAATCTCACCGCGGAGGAGAAACAGCATGGAGACGCGCGTTCTGGGAAGGGTGGGAAACGTCAGCGCGCTGTCCCTCGGCGGCGGCGGGCTCGGCCATCTCTGGGGTCCGACCAGTCGGGAGGAATGCGTGGCAACGGCCAAAGCTGCGGTGGATTCCGGAATCACGCTGCTCGACATGGCGCCGCGCTACAGAGACGGCGAGGCCGAAGCGGTCATCGGCGAAGCCTTCGGCGGCCGGTTGCCGGACGGCGTCAGGGTCACGACGAAATGCCTGCTCGGAAACACCCCGCGCGCGGAGATCGAGGCCCGATTGCGTGGGTCCCTCGAGACCAGCCTCTCGCTTATGAGGTTGGACAGGGTCGATCTGTTCTTCCTGCACTCCAACGTCGCACCGGACGACCATCCGATGCGACAGCACCCGGATGCGGGCACGAGAATGACCGACCTGTCGGTGTTCCTCGATACGGTCCGCCCGGTTTTCGAGCGGTTAATCGAGGAGGGTCGGATCGGCGCCTGGGGGCTGACCGGGATCGGACATCCCGACGCGATCATCCGGCTGCTCGGCGACACACCGAAGCCCGGCGCGGTTCAGTGCATCACCAACCCGATCGACAGTCCCGGCAGCCTGAAGTTCTACGACGACCCCGCACGCCCTCGCGAAATCATCACCGCCGCCGAGCGGCACCGGGTCGGTGTGATGGGCATTCGCGCGGTTCAGGCCGGCGCCCTGGCGGCCGAGATCGACCGTCCCCTGCCCGACGACCATCCGGAGGTTCGGGACTATAACCGGGCCACCGGCTGGCGGGCGCTGGCCCGCGACCTCGGTGAGGACCCGGCCGCCCTCGCCCATCGCTACGCGTTGAGCCTGCCCGGCGTCAGTACCGTGGTGCTTGGCGTCAAGAACCGCGTCGAGCTTGATCAGGCGATCGCGGCGGAGGCCCGCGGTCCCCTCGATGCGGAGACCATGGGACGGATCGACGCGAGTTTCGACTGACCGGGTGGCCGGCGAACCGGCCATCTCAAGAAATGCCGAGCGACAAATGCCAGCGTCGACGTGGTCAAGTGGCCCGCTATGATCTCGGTGTCCGATAGCGAGAGGAGACTGCCCATGGCCCGCAACGCCATCGCGCTCAACGGGGAACGACTTTGGGCAACGCTGATGGCCTCCGCCGAGATCGGAAAGGGCCCGCGCGGCGGCCTGGCCCGGCTGACCCTGAGCGAAGCCGATCGGGACATGCGGGGCCTTTTCGCGACCTGGTGTACGGAGTCCGGCTGCACCCTGACGGTGGACCGGCTGGGCAACATGTTCGCGCGCCGAGCCGGCCTGGAGGATGACCTGCCACCGGTCGTGGTCGGCAGCCACCTGGACACCCAGGCCGCGGGTGGCCGGTTCGATGGAATCCTCGGCGTTCTGGCCGGGCTTGAAATTCTCCGCGCCCTCGACGAGCAGGGTGTCCGAACCAAGCGTCCGATCGAGGTGGTCAACTGGACCAACGAAGAGGGCGGGAGGTTCCCGCCGCCGATGCTGTGCTCCGGGGTCTTCGCCGGGCTTCATGACCTGGACTGGGCACTGGCGCGCCAGGACGAGGATGGGATCACTGTCGCCGACGCTCTGGACACGATCGGCTGCGCCGGCACAACCCCTGTCGGCGGACGTGTGCTCGACAGCTACTTCGAGATCCACATCGAACAGGGCCCCGCGCTCGACGCCGCCGGCCTCAAGCTTGGTCTGGTGACCGGAACCTATCTGTCCCGTGGCCTGCGGATCGAAGTCGAAGGTGTGAACGCCCACAGCGGGCCGACCCCGATGGACCAGCGCCGCAATGCTCTGCTCGGTGCCGCCACCGTCGCCGTCGAGGTCGATCGGATTGGCCTCGCCTATGCCGACCGCGGCGGAAAGTCGACGGTCGCCCGCCTTGAGGCCTGGCCCAACAAACCCGGGATCATCTCCGACCGCGCCACCCTGTTTGTCGATTTCCGGGCACCGGACCCAACCCTGACGCACGAAATGGAAGCGGAAATCCGCACCGCATTACCGGAATGCGCAACCCGGTCCCGTACCGAGATTGCCGTCGCTGATGCCTGGAGCTTTGGTGAGACCGAGTTCGACCCCGACCTGCAGAACCTGGTCCGCGAGACTGCCGGCACGCTCGGGGTCGAGGTGATGGACCTGATGAGCCAGGCCGGTCACGACGCCTATCACCTCGCCAAGATCACACCGGCGGTCCTGCTCTTCACGCCGTGCGACGGAGGCGTGAGCCACAACGAGGCGGAGAACACGCGCCTGGAAGACCAGCTGCCCGGTGTCGAAGTCCTGGCAGCCGCCGTGGTCGCACGCGCCAATCGGTAGCCGGGCGCCGTCCGCCACCAGCCGCTCGGCGACCCTGTCCGAGAATGACGTCACGCGAGGAGGTTGCGATGGCAGGAGATCCACAGTTCCAACAGGTTGATGCCGCGGTTGTTCCCCGGTTCGCCGACGTGGCGACATTCATGCGCTGCCAGCGCCATGATGTTCATCCAAGCGTCGACATTGGGCTGGTCGGCGTGCCGTTCGACCTGGGCGTCAACTATCGGACCGGCGCGCGCCAGGGCCCGGCCGGCGTGCGGGAAGCCTCACGCCTGATCCGGCGGGTCCATCCGACACTGGGCACCCGCCCTTTCGAGACCTGCAATGTTGCGGACCTCGGTGACGCGCCGGTCAATCCGCTGGACAAGAACGCGTCGATCGCCGCCATCCAGAGCTTTTTCGAATCCCTGCGCGCGCACGACATACGGCCGATTTCGGTCGGCGGCGACCATACGATCCCGACACCGATCCTGCGCGGACTGGTCACCGACCAACCGGTCGGGATTCTGCAGATCGACAGCCATCCGGACACCCTGGCCGAGCTGTGCGGCGACACTCTCAACCACGCCACGTTCATGCGTCTGGGGATCGAAGAAGGCTGGATCGACCCGCGCCGGGTGGTTCAGGTCGGCCTGCGCGGCAGTCGCTTCGACGACGACATCCAGTACGGGTTGGACCAGGGGTTCACCGTCGTCACGATCGACGACTACGAGACGATGGGGCGTGCCGAGGTGATCCGACGATCGCTCGAAACCCTGGGCGACGCGCCGTTCTACCTGACGCTGGACATCGACGGCATCGACCCGGCGTTCTGTCCGGGGACGGCAGTGCCCGAGATCGGCGGCCTAACGCCGCGGGATGTTCAGGTCATGATCCGCAGTCTCGCCGGCAAACCGATCATCGGCGCCGACATCAGCGAGGTCGCCCCGTGTTTCGATCCGACGGGCATCACCTGTGTGACCGCCGCCAATCTGATGTTCGAGATGCTGTGCGCGATGGCAGAGGGCGCGTAGGTGCCGAGCCTCCGCTGAGAGAGGAAGCACAGAAAGGCATACATAAATACGCACATACCAATGTATGCCTGAAACCGTTTGAAACGTACTCACGCGACACGTGTCGAAGCGAAAAAAACTGCTGTTGCCCACAGGAAATCCATTCGCCACCTGCGCTCTCAATTTCACGGAGTAAGGGCCCCGGACCTCTCAGATCGAAACCCCAGCGGGTCATCACTTTCGATTTCGATGCAAGGGCGGAATTTCTCGAAAAACGAAACTATTGCAAACCCTTAAGCGACCCAACACAGTCCCGGTTCCGAGCAAGATCGTCACGGTGCCGGACTTGGTTCAGATGTCGCGCATGGCCGACCAAGAGGGCTGGGCATATGTCGAGGAGGACGCATTGCGCCTGCCCCGTTCGGCCGCCTGGAACCGGTACTGGCGCGATCACATGGACAGCAGCGGGAGGCCGTTGATCGACGGCTTCGATCCTCTGGTCGACGTTCCGACCATGGTCGACTCCATCGGGTGGATCGAGGTTCTGGAGAACGACTATCTGTACCGGGTTGTCGGCACGACAATCCGCGACCAGTTCGGCATGGAAATCACCGGCAAGCGGTTGTCCGAGTTGCAGCTAGGCGGTTTCGAGAGGGAGATCCGACGGGCGTTTGACGGCATCCGCTCGGATCTGAATCCGCGACACATGCGCGGCTACTACGTGCGGAACGGGCGGCGTGAAACCGGATGGGAAGCCTCGCTGCTGCCCATCACCGACACCGATGGCGCGCTCACCCGCATCCTGCTCGGCATGGCCTACTCGAAACGTTTCTGAGCCCACACAACGATCCCATCCCGCGCTACAAGACCGGCAATTCAAAGCCGCGGTTTCGTGCGCTATGAGCCTGATCCGATCAGATCGCACCGATCTGATCGGTGAATCAGTCTCTAAGACATTGAATTAGAGCAAAATTCACCGTTCAGGCCAATTCCGCCTGAACGGATTTTGCTCTATGACTTGCGGACCGAGCGACACTGAGGAGACGAGACCTTGGACTTCCGGCTGACCGACGACCAAGAGGCCCTGCGCGCAACGGCGCGCAGTTTCGCGCAAACCGAAATGCCGGCGATTGCGCGTGAACTCGAGGAGAACGACGAGGCATTGCCCAGATCGTGGCTCACCCGATACGCCGAAATGGGGTTCCTGGGCATCAACGTCTCGCCCGAGCTCGGCGGGCTCGGCCTCGGCGATCTGGAGGCGCTGATCGTCCTGGAGGAGTTCGCCAAAGTCTCCCCGGCGGTTGCGTTTCCGATCTTTGAAAGTTCGGTCGGTCCGATCCGCGCGGTCGAACATTTCGCCGACACAAGCCTGGCCCGTGCCGTCGTGCCCAAGGTCTGCGCCGGCGAAATTGTCTGCGCGGTGGCGATGTCCGAACCGGATGCCGGAACCGCCCTCACCGATCTGAAGACCCGCGCCGTCGAGGACGGCGATCACTTCGTCCTGACCGGTCAGAAGCGCTGGTGCTCGGGCGGCGGGCATTCGGACGCCTATGTCGTCTACACCAAGCTGTCGGACGCGCCTGGCGCGAAGGGCATCGGCGCCCTCTATGTCGAAAAGGACCGGGACGGCGTTTCGTTCGGCCCTCGGGAGCGGCTCATGGGGTTCCGCGGCATTCCGTCGGCCGACATCTTTTTCGAGGAGGTGCGGGTTCCCAAGGAGAACCTGATTGTCCCGGCAGGCGGGTTCCGAAAGCTCATGGAAGCCTTCGACCTGGAGCGCTGCGGCAATGCCACCATGTGTCTCGGCGTCGCCCAGGCCGCCCTCGACCAGGCGCTTGACTACACCCAGCAGCGCAAGGCCTTCGGCAAGGAACTGGTCGATTTCCAGGCGGTCCAGCTGAAGCTGGCGGAGATGGCACTCAGGGTCGAAGCGTCCCGGTTGCTGATCTGGCGCGCCGCGCAGAACGCCGAGGACGGATTGCCGAGCATCCTCGACAGCTCGCTGGCGAAGTGCTTCGCCAACGAGATGGTGCGCGACGTGGCGGGCGCAGCCCTGCAGGTTATGGGTGGCTACGGTTATGCCAAGGAGTACGGCATGGAACAGCGGTTGCGCGATGGCTGGGGCTGGGGGATCGCCGGAGGCGCGATCGACATCCAGAAGATCAACATTGCCAGCGCCCTGGTCGGCCGTCGGTTCAACCAACGGGGCTGACCGAACCGCCAAGGAAAACTCGGGAGATCCAGGATGACAGCACGAGTGGCGCTCGTGACTGGCGGAAACCAGGGCCTCGGCCTTGCGTTGGTGCGCGGCCTCGGCGCGGCACTGGAAGCAAGCGATACGGTCTACTTGGCGGCGCGAGACCCTGAGCGTGGCCGTGCCGCAATCGAAGCGCTTGCCCCGGTGACGCCGCAGCTGGATCTGATGGTGCTGGACGTCTCGGAAGAGGAGAGCGTGCGGGCCGCGGCCCGCACAATCGCCGACCGTCATGGCGGCATCGACATAGTGCTCCAGAACGCGGCCGCCCGGATCCATCGGGAGACCCCGCAGTCGGCTCAGGTCCGGCAGTTCGTAGCGACGAACAATCTCGGGACCACCCGGATGCTGCGGCACTTCCTCCCGTTGCTGCGCAGCAATGCACGGTTCGTGACCGTCGCGAGCTCCTTCGGCAGCCTCACCCGTCTGCCAACACCGCTGCACGCGCGGTTCAACGTCGAGACGGCCAGCTTCGACGACATCGATGCCGTGATGGTGGCCTATGCCGAGGCCTGCGAAACCGGGACCGCGGAGGCCGAAGGCTGGCCGGATTGGATCAACACTCCCTCCAAGGTCGGTCAGGTTGCGGCAACCATGATCGCGGCCCGGCAGATCGCCGAGATCCGGCCCGGGGCGCGTATCCTGATCAATGCCGTCTGTCCGGGCCTGATCGACACGGCGGCGTCGCGCCCCTGGTTCGACGATATGTCGTCGGCCCAGACCCCGGACGCGGCCGCTGTCGACCTGCTCTGGCTTGCCCTGCTGCCCGAAGGCAGCCGCGACCCGGCCGGCGAACTGGTTCGCAACCGGAAACCGCTGCCCTGGAAGTAGACGAACGGCACGTCCCCCTCACCCGCGCCTGAATGACGCGGATGAGAGGGATCGAGGTCGTTGCCTATCCGGCCCCGGAAGCGGTGTTCTGCTGTTCGTGCCGCAGCCCGAGATACAGGCACAGGCACATCGCGATCAGAACGGCGGTGAATGGTAGACCGACCGTAATGGCCGCCGCCTGCAGGGCCGTCAGCGCCTCCGCGCCGCCGCCGAACAACAGAATGGCCGCCACCACGCCTTCCAGGATCACCCAGAACACCCGTTGCAGGGTCGGGGCGTCGACCTTGCCGCCAGCGGTGATGGTGTCGATCACCAACGACCCTGAATCCGACGAGGTGATGAAGAACACCAGAACCAGGATGATTCCGACAGCCGAGGTGATCTGGGCCAGAGGCAGGTTCTCGAGCATCTGGAACATCGCGAGTTCCACCTTGTCGAGACCGTTTGCCAGCGCACCGACGTTGTTCTGGATCTGATCAAGGGCCGAGCCCCCGAACACGCTCATCCAGACGATGGTCACCAGGGTCGGCACCAGCAAGACCGCGACGAGGAACTCACGCACGGTCCGGCCGTAGGAGATCCGGGCGATAAACATGCCGACGAAGGGCGACCAGGAAATCCACCAGGCCCAGTAGAGCACCGTCCAGCCCTGCATCCAGGCTTCATCGTCCCGGCCGACCCAATTGCTGAATGAGAAGATGTTCTCGACGTAGCCGATTGCCGTGCTGCCCATGGTCGCGAAGATCACGGCGGTCGGGCCAACGATCAGCACGAAGAGAAGAAGCAATGCCGCCAGGCCCATATTGATGTTGCTGAGCACCTTCACCCCGCCGTCGAGCCCCCGCAGCACGAAGACCAGTGCGATCGCGGTAACGACGATGATGATGGCGATCTGGCTTGTGATCGACGCTTCGATGCCAAACAGGAAGTTAAGCCCGGCCGCCGCCTGTTGAGCACCGAACCCGAGAGAGGTTGCGAGCCCGAACAAGGTCGCCAGAACCGCGATGGTGTCGATCAGGTGACCGAAGGGACCCCAGGAATGGTCCTTGATGAGCGGATAGAACGCCGAGCGGATGGTCAGCGGCAGGCCCTTGTTGTAGGCGAAGAACGGCAGCGACAAGGCGACCACGGCATAGATCGCCCACGGGTGCAGCCCCCAGTGGAACATGGTCGCACTCATCGCCATGCCGGCCGCTTCCGGGGAGTTGCCTCGACGCCGAGCGGTGTCTCGTACCAGCCGGTGAAATAGGCGGTCGGTTCGGCCACGCTCCAGAACATCAGGCCGATGCCCATCCCCGCCGCGAACAGCATCGCGAACCACGACAGGGTGCTGAACTGTGGCTTCGCATCGACACCGCCGAGCCGGATGCGGCCGACCGGCAGCACGATCAGCAGAAGACAGAACACCACGAAGATGTTGCCGCCGATCATGAACAGCCAGTCGAAATTGGCGATCGACCACCACTTAGCCCCGTCGAAGGCACCCTTGGCGGCTTCCGGCGCCATCAGAACCCCGATCACGAAGACCAGGATCAGCCCGGCAGAGACCCAGAATACGGGATGGTGAACGTCCATCCCCCAACGTTTCAGATTGTCTTGGCCGACCTCATAGTCGGTCGCATACATGTCAGCGCTCATGGCACGCTTCCCCCCATGCTTTCTTTATCGAAGCTTGGGCCGCGTCCGCCGGGCGTCGTGTTTGTCGTTGTTGGCTTCGGCGCGGCGCGACGATTCCTGCCCGTTCTCGGGCGTTGTGAGGCCCGATCAACAGAAACCCCACGCGGAGAAAGGTAGCAGATTCGCGATAGACGCGGAACCAAACCGCCAAATTCGTATGCACCGCCCCTCGACTTCGGGCCGCTGCGCCCTAAACTGTCAACAGTGAACAATCTCCGCGGCCACCGTCGTCACCGACAGGCGGGCGCTCAGGGGACCGGCGCAGCCGCGGTTTCTACGACGCGCGGACCTGCTCCGGAAGGGGGAACAAGCAACCGCGCGAACCGCGCAACAGGGGGATCGACTTGATGCGACAGCAAGACTTCACCAGACGGACTCTGATGACCATGACGGGCGCCGCGGCACTTGCGGCGGGACTGCCGGCCGGACGCGCCCAGGCCGCCGGACCGCTGAAACTCTGGACCATCGGCATCGCCAAGGTCGGCGCCAAAGACTGGAGCGCCATGGAGAAGCAGGCCGGCATCGAGATCGCCTACAACGCCAAGAGCGCGCGCGCCGACGAGGCCATCCAGAAGATGGTGGTTGGCGACGGCAACAAGCTCTACGACGCCATGTCGGACAACGGCGGCGGCATGGAGGACGCCCTGGCGTCCCAGAAGGTCATCACCGAGCTTGACGTCTCGCGGATCCCGAACTGGAAAAACATCCTGCCGGTCTACAACGAAGGCGGGGCCGCAGCCGACACCATCCGCTACGAAGGCAAGGTCGTCTGCGTCCCCTACATCTCGAACGCCGACTCGCTGGCCTACAACCACTCGGTCATCGGCAGCGACCTGACCTCCTGGGAAGCCCTGTTCGACTCCCAGTTCAAGGGCCGGGCGGCGATGCAGAACGACTTCGGACCGACCCTGACCAACACCGCGATCTACCTGAAGCAGAGCGGCCAGCAGGACATCGAAGATCCGTCGAACATGACGCCGGCCGAGGTCAAGGGCGTCTGCCAGTTCCTGATCGACAAGAAGAAAGCCGGCCAGTTCCGCACTTTCTGGGACGGCTTCCAGAACGGCGTCGACCTGCTGGCATCGGAAGAAGTGCTGGTGTCGTCGTGCTGGGAACCGGTGCAGATCGTCGCCGGCAAAAAGAGCGGCAAGGACATCCGCTACGGCACGATGAAGGAAGGCCACCAGACCTGGAACAACATGTTCATGCTGACCAACGGCGGCAAGGAACGGGGCCAGGAAGACGCGTTCTACAGCCTCATGAACGTCTACCTGTCGCCCTGGTTCGGGGCCCGGACCCTGTCGACCTTCGGTTTCGCACCGCAGATGGTCGGCGTGAACGAGTATGTCGAGGCCCATCCGCAGGACTTCGACGCCGCCACCAAGGCAACGATCGCCGAGCGGCTCGCCAACAAGCAGGCGCGCTACGAGGTGGCCGGCAACTCCTGGCAGAACGTGTTCCCGACCCATATCCGCGACTATCAGGATTGGTGGGCCCGGGTGCAGGCCGCCTGACCGGCACGTTCCAAACGGATGTCTTCCGCTGAAAAACAAGCCCCCGGCCGCTCCAATGCGGCGGCCGGGGAGCCCGAAGGCGTGCTGGTGCCCCGGTTGCAGAGCGCGGCCTTTGTGCTGCCGGTCACGTTCATGGTGGTGTTCTTCGCCCTGCCCGTCGCCCTGACCGCGGTGTGGAGCGTGTTCGAGCGCACCATGTTCTGGATGGAGCCGGGCTTCACCCTGTTCGCCTATGAGAATTTCTTCACCTCGGCCCGGCTGATCAACTTCCTGGCATCGATGTACCACTCGTTCATTTCGGTGGTGATCTGCCTGATCCTCGGCTTCCCGATCGCGGTGTTCGTGCGCCGGCGCATTCCGCAGGTCGCCCAGCACCGGGTGGTGCTGCTTTTCATCCTGCCGTTCATGGTCTCCGAGATCATCCGGATCTTCGCGTTGCGTCCGATACTGCAGCGCAACGGCCTGGTCAACGAGACGCTGATGAACCTCGGCCTGATCAGCGAACCGATCACGGCGATCCTGTACACCCCGACCGGTGTCGTCATCGGCGAAGTGCTCTCGTTCCTGCCGTTCGTGGTGTTCTCGGGCTTCCTGGCGATGGAGGCGGTACCGAAATACATCTTCGAGGTCTGCGACGACCTCGGCGCCGGACCCTACCGGACCTTCAAGGATGTGATCCTGCCGCTGGCCGCCCCCGGGATCTTCGCCGGGTCCGTGTTCATCTTCGTCAACGGCATCGGGGTCGCCCTGCTGCCGAACACGCTGGGGGGACCCGGCGCGGTGAACGCCGGCCTGATCGCCACCCAGGCGATTACGGCCCTCGACTTCCCGCTCGCCATGGCGGTGAGCGCCATCATGATGGGGACGCTGATGCTCCTGCTCTATATCGGGCACCGGCTGTTCAACCTCACCCACATCCTCGATCCGATCAGCTGACGGGGCGGCGATGGTTGATGAATTCGGCAATCTCTGGGTGCACCGGCTGAAATGGGCCTACCTGCTGCTCATCGTGTTCAGCCTGATGAGCCCTGTGTTCTACGTGATGTACATCTCGTTCAACGAGAACGGGTTCGGGGCGGCGGAGTACGTGCTCACCCTGGAATCGTACTCGCTGATCTTCTCCGACAAGCTGATGATGACGGCGCTGCAGTGGACCCTGTCGCTGGCGTTCTGCACGACCGTGGTTGTCGTGCCGATGTCGATCCTGGCAGCCAAATTCTACAAGGCGACCCGGTACAAGGTCCTGACCGTGTTCCTGCTGCTGTCGCCGCTGTTCGTCGCCGCCGACATCTTCGGCGCGGCCCTGCTGGTCTACTTCAAGAACCTGAACCTGATGTTCACGTCGGTCGCCGAGGCGACCGGCCTTAGCTTCCTGTCGGGGTGGTTTGAACTCGGCTTCATCACCGCCTGGATCGGGCTGATCATCTACACGATCCCGTACGCCTTCATCGTCGTGCTGATCACCATGGGCCGCTACCGCCACGAGCAGACCGAGGCGGCGCGCGCCTGCGGCGCCAGCGGCTGGCGGGCGTTCTGGGACATCGAGTTTCCGCAGATTCGGCCCGGCGTTTTCAGCGCCTGCGCGTTCTGCGTGATCCTGTGCTTCAACGAATACACCCGCACCAGCCTGCTCAAGGGCGGCTTCGACACCTTCACCACCGTTCTGGTCTCGCAGATGCTGAACGAAGGCATGTCGAACGAGTCCTATGCCATGAGCAGCTTTGTGAGCTTCACGGCGATCGCGGTGATCGGCTCGATCATTCTGTACACGCTGATCCGGTCCGAGAGCCTCGGCCAGGTGGCGCGGGCCAAGGCCGAACCGAACATGGCCGGGTGAGACGGCGGGCGACAATGGGAGAGAACATGAACGGATCAGCGCCCGCGGTGGAAGTGCGGGGATTGTCGAAGCACTACGGATCGGTGGTCGCCCTGCGCGAGGTCGATCTGACGATCGGTGCCGGGGAGTATTTCGTGCTGCTGGGACCAAGCGGCGGCGGCAAGACCACCCTGCTGCGCACCATCGGCGGATTTCACAAACCGACGTCCGGTCAGGTTCTGCTGCACGGTGTCGACGTGTCGAACCAGCCGCCGGACAAGCGCCCGACCGGGATGGTGTTTCAGAGCTACGCCCTGTTCCCGCACATGACGGTCGCCCAGAATGTTGGCTACGGGCTGTCGCTCGCCAAGCTGCCGGCCGGCCAGATCCGTGAGAAGACCGAAGCGATGCTGGCGATGGTGGGGCTTGCCGGCTATGGCGAGCGAAAGCCGCACGAGCTGTCGGGCGGCCAGCAGCAGCGGGTTCAGCTGGCCCGTGCTCTGGTCCTCGACCGCGACATCCTGCTTTTGGACGAGCCCCTGGCCGCCCTCGACGCCCAGCTCCGCAAGGACATGTGCCTCGAACTCAAACACCTGCAGGAGAAGGTCGGCATCACCTTCATCCATGTCACCCACAACCAGGAAGAAGCGATGACGGTGGCCGACCGCATCGCCCTGATCGCCGACGGCGACCTGGTCGAACAGGGCAGCGCGCGGGACGTCTACGAAGCCCCGCAGCAGCGCTTCACGGCGAGCTTCGTTGGCGAGAACAACCTGCTCGACGGGACGGTCGCAGCGATCGATGGCGAGTGGGCCGAGGTCTCGACGCCTGGCGGCACCGTGCCCGTCCACCGGCGTGGCCGGACGGTGTCGACCGGCGACCGGGTCGCGGTCTCCATCCGCTCTGAACTGACCCGGCTGGAACCGGCCGACGCCGCCCTAGATCCTACGATGGCCGCCCTCGACGGAGCGTACCGGGAGACCGTTTATCTCGGGCTGGTCTCCGCGCACCGGGCCGCGCTGGCCGACGACAGCGAGTTCATGTCACGGGTGGTCGCCAGTCACGACCAGCCCTCTCTGCCCGACCCCGGCACCCCGGTGCGGATCGCCTGGGCCCGGGAAGCGGCGCGGCTGCATCTGGGGTGACGAGCTTCCCGAAATTCGGGTCGCCCTTTCAAGACCGTGCTCCCGATCTGATCGGCCCTTGACCACCCGTCTGATGCGGCGGCGATATTGCGGGCGCGTCCGTGACTGTTCGAGATCCGCCAAGGTGCACATTCCGGTTGACGTGGAACCGTCATCAATCGTGTGATTGGGTCTATTAAGGGCCGTGGTCGAAGTTTCCGCCCATGAAGCCGTCTGCGCAACGCCGCCTCGCAGCGATCGTCTCTGTCGACGTGGTCGGTTATTCGCGACTTATGGGAATTGATGAGGTCGGTACGCTCGCGTCCCTACGGGGCCATCGGGCCGAACTTGTCGACCCCAAAATCGCTGAGCACGGAGGACGGATCGTAAAGACCATGGGCGATGGTCTGCTGCTGGAGTTCCAATCCGTTGTCGCAGCAACGACTTGCGCCATCGAAGTGCAAGAGGGAATGGCAGAACGTAACAATGGCGTGGAAGACGAGAAGCGCATCGTTTTTCGAATTGGTGTGCATGTCGGTGATGTGATCGTCGAGGAGGACGACATCCTGGGCGACGGCGTCAACCTCGCCGCTCGCATCGAGTCCCTTGCCGCACCAGGAGGCGTGGCGATCTCGAATAGAGTTCACGACGACGTCCGGAATAGGCTCGAAGCGACCTTCTCCGACAGTGGTGAACACAGTCTGAAGAACATCGCCAAACCCATCCGGGTTTGGCGATGGGCCTCTATGCCTGAACCGAGTACAACCGCCACGATCCCGCCCCTACCGTTGCCAGAGAAACCCTCGATTGCCGTTCTGCCGTTCGACAATATGTCTGGCGACCCAGAGCAGGAGTATTTCGCGGACGGCATTGCTGAAGATGTCATCACAGCGCTGTCGCGGTTCCGATCCTTGTTCGTTATCGCTCGCAATTCCTCGTTCATCTACAAGGGCCGCCCAGTTGATATTGCTCATCTATCGAGAGAACTCGGCGTCCGCTACGTGATCGAGGGCAGCGTGCGCAAGGCAGGGAGTCGGGTGCGCATTACGGCGCAGTTAATCGATGCAGCGAGCGGAAACCATCTATGGGCAGACCGCTTTGATGGCAGTCTGGACGATGTCTTCGATCTTCAGGATCGGATCACCGAACAAATTGTGGCCAAGGTCGAGCCGGAAATAGGTGTCCGAGAGCTTGAGCGTGTCCGCCGTAAACCACCGGCGAATCTCGGCGCCTGGGAGCTCATGCAGCAAGGCCTTTGGCATTTCTATCACGTCAACAAGGACGACCACGCCGAAGCGATACGCCTGTTCCGAGAAGCGGTCGCCGTAGATCCGGATTTCGCGGCGGCACACGCCCAACTCGCCTATGCCCTTCGGCCCTCACAGTCGATGAAGCTGCAGAGTGCCGAGGAAGCCGAGCAAGCTTCGGAAGCGGCTCGGTTGGCAGCGGAAACAGCGATATCACTCGACCCGAGTGAGCCGATGGCGCATTTCGCATTAGGGAGGCTGCATGTTCTTGCCGGTGAGAACGAGACTGCGATCAGCGAGATGCAGACGGCAATCGAGATCAATCCGAGCTTCGCGCTAGGCCATTACGGCCTGGGCTACGCCTACTACTGGGCCACTGGACAATCAGATCAGGCGCTACCGCATTTTGACACCGCGCTTCGGCTCAACCCACGAGGCCCCCTGCGCTGGACGATACTCATGAACAAGGGCTCGGCGTTGCGCGATGCCGGACGGGTCGATGACGCCGTTGCTGCCTGTCGACAGGCGTGCCAGTTTCCTGACGTCGGCTTCCTGCCGTTCATTCTACTCGCAGCAGCATTGGCAGACGCTGGCCGAAATGATGAGGCGAGGGCAAGCGTCCAAAAGGCCGAGACAATTGATCCCGGGATCTCGATTGGCTCTCTCCGGAACCACTTTGCAGGCCTAAACGACAAGACGGTCGGGGGCATATTGGACAGTCTTCAGAAGGCGGGCATGCCCGCATAGTGGCGGTACGCCCGCACTTCTACTCACAGGCGACCCGGATCCAGCTCAATCCTGGCGACTCAACCTGAGTGCTGGCGCGAGCTATCGGCGACCAGCCTACCTACGCCCGCCCTGAACGATCCGGTCCAGGATCATGGCGCAGAACAGGATGGCAAATCCTGCCAGGATCCCCTGGCCAACATTGGCGTATTGCAGCGCCTCCAGGACGTCCTCGCCCAGGCCCTTGGCGCCGATCAGCGACGCGACGACGACCATCGCCAGGGACAGCATGATGGTCTGATTGATGCCGGCACGAATGGAGGGGCTGGCCAGTGGCAGGTCGACCTTGGTCAGCAGGTACCACTTGTTGGCACCGAAACTGATCGCCGCTTCGCGCACGCTTTCGGGCACGCCGCGCAGGCCGAGAACCGTCAGGCGAACCACCGGTGTGCCGCCGAAGATCATGGTCGTGACGACGGCGGCCGGCTTGCCAGTGCCGAAGAAGGCGATCACCGGGATCATGAAGACGAACGCCGGCATGGTCTGCATGAAGTCCATGATGGGCTGGATGGCCGCGTAGAACCGCGGACGCCGCGCTGCGAACATACCGAGCGGAATCCCGATCACGATCGACAGGCAGGCCGCTGTTCCCAACAGGGCCAGGGTCGTCATCGCCTTATCCCAGAAACCCAGGAGCCCCATATAGGCCAGGAACGCGCCGGAATAAATCGACATCCGAACGCCGGCGGTCAGCCAGGTCAGCAGAATGATCAGCGGCGCGATCACGATCCAGGGCGTGCTGACGAACACCAGTTCCAGTGCGTCCAGCACCAGCCGGATCGCGTAGGTGATGCCGTCGAACAGCGCCTCACCGTTCAGGACCGCCCAGTTAAAGAAGGCCTCGACCCCGTCGATGCTGCTCAGGCGAATGTCCGGATCGGTTGGAAAGCCGTCGAGCAGCGAGTACTGGCCCGGGAAGCTGTAATGGACCATCGCCGCCGAGACGATCAGCACGATGAAGATGCCGCTCATCACGATGTGCGTGACCGGCATGCCCGAACGCAGCGACTGATCCGAAACCCATTCGGAGAACCGCGCCTCCAGCGCCCAGTTCGCGACGATGGATTGCGCCGCCTTGGCCGCCAGCAGGATCAGCAGTCCGGTCAACGCGATTGTCGGCCCTTCGGCCGCCAGGGCCTCGGCCTCGGCGCGAATGCCTCCGATGTTGGCCTCCAGGGACTCGACCGTTCGCTGATAGACGTCGATCTTGTCCGAGTTGCTCTCGATCGCGGCGGCGAGCTGCTTTCGGCGCAGTTCCAGAGTGCCTTCGATGGACGCGATCCGCGCCATGGCGTCGGCGGCCAGGTCTCCGAACAGGCCCCGGGCGATCTGCACGAAGCCCAGCGCTTCAACGATAAGGAAGGACAGGGCCCATGCCCAAAGCCCGCGTGCGCCGAACCAGACCGGTCCGAACAGCCCGGCGACCGGGTTGAAGGTCGGTGTGAATCGCGACGATGCACCGATCCGGTCAAAGTTCCGGATGTAGTAATCAGGACTCGTCCGCACGAATTCCCGGATGTTCTGCCGCCGCTCCTCGATATAGGCGAGCGCGGCGTCGCTTTCGGTATCTTCCAGAGGGTTCACATTGTCTTTGTTCATGAGACTTCCGTCCCCTCGATCACCGTGCGGAGCAGGTCCGCGCGGGTTATGACCCCGGCATCCTTGACCAGGATCGGGCTGTCCTTGTCGATCGCGATATTGATGAGGTTGCTGAGCGTTTCGTTTTCGTCCACCCGGGGCGCATCGCTCGGCAAAGGCCCGTGGGCGGCCGTATAGGTCGCGATCGGCTGCATCACCGCATGGGCATGGACGACCTTGAGGCGCGAGATGCCGGCAACGAAGTCGGCCACATACTCGTCAGCGGGGTGCATCACGATGTCCTCGGCGGTGCCGATCTGGACCATCTTGCCGTCGCGCATGATGGCGATGCGGTCACCGATCCGCACGGCCTCGTCCAGATCATGGGTGATGAAGATCGTCGTCTTCTTCAGAATCTTGGAGAGGCGGATGAACTCGTCCTGCAACTGGCGGCGGATCAGCGGATCGAGCGCCGAGAACGGCTCGTCCATCAGCAGGACGTCCGGGTTCGCCGCGAGCGCCCGCGCCAGACCAACCCGTTGCTGCATGCCACCGGACAGTTCGTGGGCGAACTTGGACCCCCAGGCGCCGAGTTCGACAATGTCCAGAATGGCGGCGGCCTGGCGCATACGCTCATTCTTGGCGACCTGCCGGATCTCCAGCGGCATCGCGACATTGTCCAGCACGGAGCGATGCGGCATCAGCGCGAAGTTCTGGAACACCATGCCGATCTTCTGGTTCCGGAAGCGCTGCAGCTCGGCTGGGCCCAACGCCATGACGTCCGTGCCTTCGATCTCGATCTTCCCGGCCGTCGGTTCCAGCAGCCGGTTGAAGTGGCGAACCAGGGTGGATTTGCCGCTGCCGGACAGGCCCATAATGCAGAAGATCTCGCCGCGATTGACGGAGAGTGAGACATCGGCAACCCCGACAACCGCATTGAATTCCGCCAGGACGTCGGCCTTGGCCAACCCTCTGTCCCGGATCGCCTGAAGCGCGAGCTCCGGCTGCTTGCCGAAGATCTTCCAGACGTTGGAGATCTGAACAACGATGTCGTCTGTCATGACCGGAAGCCCCAATCCAAAAAGGCGCGACAGCGCCGGCGCGAACCGGCGCTGTCCACTGAATGGTACTTTCGGATTAAAGACCTAACCAGGCGTCGACACGGTCGGTATTGGCCTCAACCCACTCGCGGGCGACTTCCGCGGGTTCACGACCCTTGCCGCTGATCTCATAGGCGAAGCTGCTCACATCGTCCGAGGTCAGTGAGAACTTCGAGAAGAACTCGGCGATGGCCGGCGAGCGATCCACCAGCGAGTTCGACCAGGCGATCTGCACCTTCTTCAGGGCATCCTTGGTCGCGACTTTCGACTTGGTGTACCAGTCGGGATCATCGGAGGGCTGCACCATGACGTAGTTCGCCGGATCGTATTTCGGCTCGGACAGCATCTCGACGTCGAACATGTACCAGATGGCGTGCGGCTTATAGCAGTAGAAGGCGTAGCCCTCGTCCTTGGCGATGCTGTCCTTCACACGCGCCGTCTTGACGCTCTCCTCGGCGCGGATCGGATCGATGAAGTCGAGCAGACCGTAGTCGCGGACCTTGACCTCGTTCACATTGGCCGACGCCCATCCGGGCGCGCCGATCCACATTTCGCCTTTGCCGTTGCCGTCGCTGTCCATCTTGGCGGCAACGTCGGGGCGTCCGAGATCGGCGATGTCGGTGATGTTGTTCGCCTGTCCGAAGTTCTTCGAGACGCAGAAGCCCTGATTTCCTTCATATGGGTTGGAAGACAGGGTGACGGTTCCCGCCCCATCCACGTACTTCTTGGTGAAGCTTTCCTGGTTCGGCAGCCAGACATCGGGATGGACGTCGATGTCGCCCTTGCCCTGGTCCATCGCCTGGAAAATCGTCGCGTTGTTGCCGGGCACGTATTCGACCTTGCCGCCGATACGCATTTCAACGACCGCCCCCAGCAGGTGCGCAATGGCCTGCGCGCCGGTCCACGACGGAACGCCGATCTTGACCTCTTCCGCCGCAAAGCTCGGAAACGCCACAAGGCTCACGACCGCCGCAAGGCCCAACGATTTTACTTTGTTGATCATAGCTACTTATCCCTGTCCAAGATGTTCGTCTTTTGGGCCAGCTGATACTTTAACAACTAGCCTCGCTGGCCTTTTTCTTCGCCATTGGACAAAGCACATCTACGGAGAATTGTCGAACGAAAGGATTGTCAACTGGTCGACACCATTAAGGGCCGCCGAAAAGTTCAACGCGGTCTATATTTGCAGCCATACGTGCAGTCACGCATCAGCGGCGGCCCGTGCCGCCGACGGCGCTCCTGCCAGAATCTCAGTCCCGACTCCCCGGTCATCATTGGTCGATAACGGCTCTTCTCTCGCGCCTTGGATCCGACTTCGGCATCGCGTCGCCTCGTGTCAGCCCTGTGTGCTGGTTTCGGCTTCGCGGGAAACCTGCTAAAAGAAAAAACAAATTAAATGCCATATTCACGGATTAGGATTGAGATATGACACGCATTGCTATTGGAACTCGACCACTCCTGACTTTCATTGCCGCGTTCGTTGTTCTTTTTTTATCGATTTCTACAAATACGTTCAGACGAACGCTTGACGAAATCAGGAGCTCTGGAAGCCTGATTGTCGGTGTTGATATCCCATACGGTGTAATGGAGTTCTATGGAGAGGATGGGAAACCCGCCGACATCGATATCTCCAAGGAGATTGCCAGGACCCTGGGCGTCGAAGCTGAATTCAATGCGATGAGTTTCGACGATCTTTTCGACGCCATTCACGATGACCGTGTCGATATTGTTCTGTCGGCTGTCACGATCACGCCTGAGCGGCAGCAGACTCTCCTGTTCAGCGTTCCGTACATGAGCGCCAACACGATGGTCGCCGTCGCCGACACAAATCAGACCATCAACTCCCTGGATGACCTCACAGGCAGGCGCCTCGGCGTCATCGCCGGCACACTCGGAGAATCTCTGGCCAAAGAAGACGCCCGGCTCCAGAACGTGGAAGTCGTCGCCTACGACAATAACGACAACCGCATTGCGGACCTCGTTGCCGGTAGGATCGACGCGGCGATCGTTCATTTTCTGATCAAGACCGATCTGCCGATCAGGCTTATCGGCGACCCGCTTCGGCAGAATTTCTATGGCGCTGTCGTTAGCCCATCCAGCCAGGACCTCATTGCAGAAGCGAACAAAGTTTTTCGCGAGATGAAGCGGAACGGCGGATTGGAAGAAATCAAATCACGCTACACGAACTGAAAGAACCGGAACGGCGCAAAGGGTAACGGAATTCAGATCACCGTTCCGAATTGACATCCTCCCCTGAAGAGCTTGTGCACTTTGCCGTCCAACCGATATGACGCTGCTCCGGTCAAAACTCGCAAATCGGATACTCTTCGGGATCGTAATCTCTTCGATTCTGACTTTTCCGGTTTTCACGTTCTACAGCGTCAAGAGCAGCCATGAGGCGATCAACCGGTCGTTCATCGAAAAAGCGATAACAGTCGGTCAGGTTCTAGACGCCAATATTCGGAATGAAATTAAGCTCTCTGATCATGAAAAACTCTTTGATGACATTCAACAACTAATCTGGGTTAATGCAGATATTCTGTCGATTGACGTGAACAGGTCAATTGACGGAGAGATGATTACCATCGTTTCCACTCAACCGGATCAGGTCGGGCAACAGGCCAATTCCAGGAACCTGCGTGCGCTACAAACCGGTCAGATCGTTCACGAGGTCATCCAAACAGATCGTGGGCAGTACCTGAAACTGGTGTCGCCCATACGCCAGGGCCGAATACCGATCGGCAGCTTTGAAATCACAATGACGATGGAAACCGTCGACCGTGATGTCTCCGAGGCGACGATATCGATCATTGCAAGCTATCTGGGGCTGCTCCTGGTCTTCAGTCTCGTTCTTGTCGCGACGCTGCGACAAAGCGTTACCAAGCCGATTGAGAACCTCACGCAGATGGTCCGTTCATTCTCTGCGGGGGATCGCACGGCTAGAGCCAGTAGCGGTGGCAGCAACGAACTTGTCCTGCTCGCCGACATGCTCAACGAGATTGCAGAGGCGATTAGCGCAAGAGATGTCGAACTGGCCGCAGAACGCGAGCAACTCTTGAACCTCAACACGCAACTGAAGGACAACGAAAGCGCCCTCGTCGGAGCGATCTCGTCGGCAGAGACGGCCAACCGCGCAAAATCTGAATTCCTTGCGGCGATGAGCCACGAATTGCGAACGCCGCTCAACGCGATCATCGGATTCGCCGAGGTTCTGAAAATGGAGATCCTCGGGCCTCTGAATGACCGGCAACGGGAGCGCGCCGATCATATCCATGAATCCGACGTTCACCTGCTTTCCCTGATCAACGATATGCTCGATCTGTCCAAGATCGAGGCCGACAGATTCGAACCGCATTTCGAGAAGATCTCCATCGGCACCGGATTGCGCGACGCGGCCCGTTTTGTTCGCAACAAGGCGGAAACCGCGGGCGTGGAGCTTATGGTCGGGGACTTTGGCGGCTTCCCGGATCTCTATGTAGACCAGAGACTCTTCAAACAGATTTTCATCAATCTCCTATCGAATGCGGTCACCGCCACCCCCGAAGGAGGGCGTGTCGAAATCTCCGGTGTCCAGCAAGACAACCGTGTGCGAATTGACGTCAAGGACAATGGCATCGGTATGCGCCAGGAGGAGATTGCAAGGATTACCGAAGCGTTCGTCCAGATTGACCGCGGCAAGAACAAACCGCACGAGGGAACGGGGCTGGGACTCTATCTGGTCGAGAAATACCTGGAACTACATAATGGAGAGATCGCGTTCAATAGCGAGCAAGGAGCCGGCACCGTGGTCAGCGTGTGGTTTCCAGTCACGGGAATGCCGGATCAGCAGACTTGAACTGTCCGATATCAGCGCGTCCTTGAGCGACAGCCAGGACAGGGCCAGCGGATCGCCTGCCGTCAGTGCAGCCCAGGGACAGAAGCAGCCGGCGCGAAAATCGATTTCTCCACCGCGTAGTGCGGCTGCTCCGGGTGGGCCTTTAGCGACGCGAGCGGCTTCTTTTCGAACACGCCGATGCAAAATCGGTTCCGGCCTTCCTCGTCGCTGAGCGGGAGAAGAACCCGGTGACCGTAGTACACCGGAATACCCCGCGTGCTGACCTCGCCTTCGCTATAGTGGATATGGTCACCATCGATGATCGCGGTGTAGTGCTCGGTCCACAAGTCCGTCGACCTCGCGTCAAAGATCTCCCCGATCGGCCGGCCGATCAGATTCTTTTCGAAGTTCAGGCGGATATTCTCGCCGACCAAGCGGAACTGGAACTCGGCGGCACGGATCTTCTCGATGACCCAGACATCGGGAAGGAGGCCGGCGCGGCCAAGCGCAACCGGGTCTACCGCTGTGCGGGCCGGGGTCCTGACATCCGGCCCCTTCATGCGCCGCCAGATCTCCAGCAACGCGGCCAAAGGCTGGTGTTTGGCGATCTCTTCCGTCGCACGGTGAGAGTCAAACGGGCACATTTCGCGGCTACGGCCATTTCTGAAGTTGACGCAGTTGCAACCTAGAATGCGCCCAGAAAGTTAATTATCTCTATTTTTCCTCAAAATTCTTAGACGCGCACGAAGCCCCATCGCGGGCCGATGCGTTCTAGCCGGCGATCCCTTCGAACAGCCGCGCGACGGCTTCCGCACCCGGATCGTTGTTGCCTTTGAGGTTCTGCTCGGGCACGTACGCTGCGCGACCGGCCTTCGCCTTGGTCATCGACGCCGTCGCGTCGGCACCCTCCCGGGCCGCCTTGGCCGCCTCCGGCAACCCGGTACGCAGGGCTGTCAGCGCCGGCGCCATGGCGTCGATCATCGTTCGGTCGCCGGGCGCGGCCCCGCCGACCTGCTGGATGCGGTCGAGCCCGCGCACCAACGCGCCGGTCGCATCCTCGCCGCCGGCCGCCGCGTCACCGGCCGCCGAGAAGAAGATCGCGAGCAACACCCCGGACGACCCCCCCATGGTCTGGCTGAGCTCGAGGCCGATGGCCCGGTAGAGCTGGGTCATGTCGGCGAGCGGCATGCGATCCAGCGCCGCCATCAGCGCCCGCGCCGCGGTCGCAAGGGTCGAACCGGTATCGCCGTCGCCGGACTTGGCATCGAGTTGGTTCAGGTCCTCTTCGGCCGCGACCATCAGCGTGCAGCACCGTTCGATGAAGGCCCGGCGTTCATCATGGGCGGAGGGCATCGGCTTGATGGGGGTCAGCCCGTCGGGCAGCGGCTGGACGTCGAGTTCGGCGGGGGCAACGGCCCCGGGCCATGCGGCCGGCGCGACCGGCGCCACCAGCGCCGCCTCGTCCTCCGGGGTCAGGGGCAGAATCGAGATGGAGAAACCCCGCATGTCCAGCGAGGTCATCAACGAGGCCGGACCGATGATCAGGCTGACCCGGTCCTTCAGCGCCGAGCGCATCAGTTCCTCGGCAAGCACCGTCATCTCAAGCGGCGTGGTGCTGCCGAGGTTGTTCAGCAGAACCGCGTGTCGGCCGGAGCCGAGATACGGCACCAGGCGGTCGATCACCATTTCCATGGCGTCGCGCGCGCTCGAGAAATCGACCTGACTGACCCCGGCTTCGCCATGGATCCCGAGACCGAGTTCCGCCTTGCCGGGGCCGATCCGATCCTCCTTCGGCGATCCGGGCACGGTACAGGTAGCAAGCGACATGCCGATCGATGCGACGCCGGTGATCACCCGTTGGGCGGCTTCGGTCACCGCATCGAGATCGCGCCCCTTTTCGGCAAGCGCGCCGGCGATCTTGTGAACGAAGAGCGTGCCGGCGACACCCCGGGGCTGCGGCAGGTCCGGCAGCGCGATGTCGTCGTCGACGACCACCATTGAGACCTTTAACCCGAACGCCCGGGCCCGCTCCGCGGCCAGGCCGAAGTTCAGGCGGTCGCCGGTGTAGTTCTTGACGATCAGGAGGCAGCCGGCCTTTCCGGTGACCGCGAGGATCGCGGCGAGGACGGCGTCGACCGAAGGCGAGGCGAACACGTCGCCGCACACGGCGGCGGTCAGCATGCCTTTGCCGACCAGGCCCGCATGGGACGGCTCGTGGCCGGAGCCGCCGCCCGATACCAGCGCGACCTTGGTGCGATCCCAGTCGGTGCGGAAGACCACCTTGATGTGCGGATACCCGTCGAGGCGTGCGAGATTCCCGCCCGACGTTCGCAGCAGTCCGTCGATGGACTCGGTAACGATGGCGTCCCTGGCGTTGATGAACTGCTTCATGGGGCCCTCCTCATCGGATGCGCTCGCCCTGTGGGTCGAAATAGAGCGGGGTTCGGGGACGGATGGAGACGGTCTGGCCGGATTGCAGTGTCGAGTGCGGATCCGTCAGGGTGGTCAGGTCGTGGCCCGCGCAGACCAGATGCAGCCTGGTCTGATCGCCGAGGTGCTCGAGGCGGATGACGGTCGCGTCGAGCCCGCCATTGCCCCCGCTCTCATCCAGGTCGATATGCTCCGGCCGCAGGCCGATCTCGGCCGCACCGGACGGCGCCCCGGGGAACAGATCGGCCGGCAACAGGTTGATCCGTGGCAGACCCAGGCGCGAGGCGACATAGGTGCTCGACGGGTTCTCGTAGATCTCGCGCGGCGAGCCGACCTGGACCAGCCGTCCGGTGTCCAACACGCCGACATCGGTCGCCATGGTCATGGCCTCGATCTGGTCGTGGGTCACGTACAGCATGGTGGCCCCGAGATCCGCCTGGATCCGCTTCAGTTCGACCCGGAGATCGGCCCGCAGCTTGGCGTCCAGGGACGACAGCGGCTCGTCCATCAGATAGATCGCCGGATCGCGCACCAGGGCCCGGCCGATCGAGACCCGCTGCATCTCGCCGCCCGACAGCGCGGTGGAGCGGTTGTCGAGCTTGTGTGCGATGTGCAGCACTTCGGCGACCTCTCCCACCTTACGCGCGATCTCCGGTTCGGGAGTCCGCAGGATCGGCGAGCGCAACGGAAACGACAGGTTGTCCCGGACCGTCAGATGCGGATAGAGCGAGTACTGCTGGAACACCATCGCGACGTTGCGCTGGGCCGGTGTCTCCGACATCACAGACCGGTCCCCGATCCGAATGTCGCCGGCATCCGGCGTTTCCAATCCGGCAATCAGGCGGAGCGTCGTCGTCTTCCCGGCCCCGGTCGGGCCGAGCAGCACGAAGAACGCGCCGTCAGAAATGCTCAGCGACAGATCCTCAACCGCCGTCTCATGACCGAAGCGTTTGGTGACGCCGCTGAGGGTGACATCCGCCATGTCAGGCCTCCTCGTGCAGGGCCGACTGCAGAGCGCGGCCCGATCGGGCGTCAAACAGGGTCAGCGTCGCCGCGTTGAAGCGCAGACCGACCTGCTCACCAATGGCGGCTTGTTGGCCCGAGGGTATCCGGGCTTTCAGGTCGCCATGGGGCGTCTCCAGGGTGACGATCTGTGTCGTCCCCAGATACTCAGCCGCGACGACCCGCCCCCGATACCCGCCGTCATCCGCGAAGGCGATGTGCTCCGGGCGCACGCCGAGGACCATCTTGCCGGAAAATCCCTCGCGGGCCGCTGGGACCGCCAGCGCATGCTCACCCACCGACACCGAGGACGCGTCAACCTCGATCGCGCCCTCGAAGTTGAGGAAGTTCATGGCCGGCGAGCCGATGAAATCGGCGACAAACATGGTGGCCGGTTTGTCGTAGATGTCCTGCGGGGTGCCGAACTGCTCGACCACCCCGTGGTTCATGACCACGATCTTGTCACCCATCTGCATCGCCTCAAGCTGATCGTGGGTGACATAGACCGTCGTGGCGTTCATCCGGTCGTGCAGAGCGCGCAGTTCCTCGGCCATGCGCTCGCGGAACTCGGCATCGAGAGCCCCGAGGGGCTCATCCATCATGAAGGCCTTCGGGTCGCGGACGATGGCGCGGCCGAGCGCGACCCGCTGGCGGTCGCCGCCGGAGAGCCCGCTGACCGGCCGATCGAGAATCTCGGCGATCCCGAGGATCTCGGCGACCTCGGCCACCTTCGCCGTGACGTCGGCCTTGGACATGCCCTGGCTCACCAGCGGATAGGAGATGTTCCGCCGGACATTCATGTGCGGATAGAGCGCGAACATCTGAAACACAAAGGCGATGTCGCGTTTGGAGGCCGGTCGCTGAGAGACCTCCTCACCATCGAGCCAGATCTCCCCCGAGGTCGGCAGTTCCAGCCCGGCGATCATCCGCAGCGTGGTGGTCTTTCCGCAGCCGGAAGGCCCCAGCAGCATGAAGAATTCGCCATCGGCAATGGTGAACGACGACGACTGCACGGCGGTGAAATCACCGAACTCCTTGCGCAGGTTCTTGATGACGATCTCGGCCATGGATCAGTCCGGGAAGTGGCTGACGATGATGAACATCACCGTCCCTACCAGCGTTACGAAGAACGAGTAGGTGTAGGCGACCAGCACGAAGGGCTGCATCAGCATGACGACGCCAAGGCCGATCAGGATGCTGGCCAGCATCTCCCAGGGCCCGCGGCGAAAGCGCATCAATCCATTGAGAAAGCCGGTCATTTGCGCACCGCGCCGAAGGTGATGCCGCGCAGCAGGTGCTTCCTGAGCAGGATCGTGAACACCATGACCGGCAGCAGGAAGATGGTCGCGCCGGCCGCCACCGCCGGCCAGTCCAGCCCACCGATCCCGATGATCGTCGGAATGAACGGCGGTGCGGTCTGGGCGGTGCCCGAGGTCAGCAGAACCGCGAAGGCGTACTCGTTCCAGGCGAAGATCAGGCAGAAGATCGCGGTCGACGCTATGCCGGTCGCCGCCTGCGGCAGCACGACTTTGTAGAACGCCTGAAACCGGGTGTAGCCGTCGATGAGGGCGGCCTCTTCGTACTCGCGCGGGATCTCGTCGATGAACCCCTTCAGCAGCCAGACCGCCAGCGAGATATTGACCGCCGTGTACAGCAGGATCATGCCCAGGTGGGTGTCCGACAGGCCGAGCGTGCGGTACATCAGGAAGATCGGAATTGCCACCGCCACCGGCGGCATCATCCTGGTCGACAGAATGAAGAACAGCAGATCGTCCTTCAGCGGGATCTTGAACCGGCTGAAGGCGTAGGCCGCCAGAGTCCCGAGGAACACGCTCAGGAACGTCGAGCCGAAGCCGATGATGATCGAGTTCAGAAAACGCTCACCGAAGCGCGACGGACCGACGATCACCATGCCCCGGTTGCGCACGATCTCCTCGGCGAACCCGTCGGGCGGTGGCAGCGCCTCGAGCTCCTCGGCCGAAAGCCGGGTCCGGGTCGTGAACAGGTTCACGTAGCCTTCCATCGACGGCTCGAAAACCACTTTCGGCGGATAGCTGATGCTGTCCGGCGGGGTCTTGAACCCGGTCATGAAGATCCAGATCAGCGGGGCGATCGTGATCAGCGCGTAGCCGATGACCAGGCACCCGGCGACCCACTTCTGGCGCGGCGTCGCGTCGGTGACGGAATAGCTCATCGTTCCTTCACCTTGTTCAGCGCCTTGACGTAGATCGAGGCGAGCCCGAACACCGTCACGAACAGAATGATGGCGAAGGCCGAGGAGTAGCCGGTCCGCCACTTCTCGAAGGCCTCACGCTTCAGGTTGATCGAGGCGAGTTCCGTCACCGATCCGGGCCCGCCGCCGGTCAGCTGGACCACCAGGTCGAACATCTTGAAGTTCTCGATGCCGCGGAACAGCACGGCCAGCATCAGGAACGGCAGTACCATCGGCACGGTGATCGTCCAGAACTGGCGCCACGGCGACGCCCGGTCGATCTCGGCCGCCTCATAGATGTAGTCGGGGATCGACCGCAGGCCGGCGAGGCAGATCAGCATCACGAACGGCGTCCACATCCAGGTGTCGACGATGATGATCGACCAGGGCGCCAGCTCGACCGACCCGAGCATCTCGAAGCTCGACGGGTCGGCGCCGGTGAAGAAGGCGACCACGTAGTTGAACAGCCCGATCTGCGGCTGATAGAGGAACGTCCAGAAGTTCCCGACCACCGCCGGCGACAGCATCATCGGCAGCACGATGATCGTCGTCCAAAGGTCATTGCCCTTGAACTTCCGGTTGATGAGCCACGCCAGGGTGAAGCCGATCAGCACCTGAAGGACGATCGTCCAGACCAGGAAATGCGCGGTCGCCTGCATGGCGATCCAGATGTCGCTGTCGGTCAGGATCCGCTCGTAGTTCCGGAACCCGATGTAGTCGATCGCCCGGTTCGGCCGGTTGGCCTTGAAGTTCGTCAGGCTGAGATTGATCGTCCAGATCAGCGGGAAGATGTTGATCGCCAGCAGCAGAAATATCGTCGGCGCCACGAAGATCCAGGCGATGGCCCGGTCGGACAGCCCCTTGATCGCGCGGGCAACGCGGACTGGCGTGGCCCGGGCAGCAGCGTCGATGGGAGTATCGATCATGGCGCACCTTTCGGGTTCGGCGCTGGCGCCGTCCAGGCAGTTTCCCGGTACCCGAATTACAGGGTGAAAGCGTCGTCGTGGGAAGCCCCGGGAACGGGTCCCGGGGCTTCACGGCACTTGGGCTTAGAGCTTGCCCTCGTCCTCGAAGACCTCGGTCCAGTCCTCGATCAGCTTGTCGAGCGCTTCCTTCGCCGTGCCCTGGTCGGCCACGACGTAGTCATGCAGGCGCTTCTGCATGGCCAGCAGCAGTTCGGCATAGGCCGGCTCCTGCCAGAAGTCCTGCACGTCCTGCATCGCCACCAGGAAGTCGCCGGCGAACGGCTGGCTGTCCTTGAAGCCCGGATCGTTCAGGACCGAGTTGTGGGCGGAGTAGCCGCCGAGCGACCACCAGCGGGCCTGGACCGCCGGCTGGGCAAACCACTTGATGTACTCGAGTGCGGCGTCCTGCTTGTCGGAGTAGCTGACGACCGAAATGCCCTGACCGCCGAGGGTGGAACCGGCCTGGTTCTGCGGCGGGTTCACGAAGAAGTCGATCTTGTCGCCACCAGTGTTCGGATCGGCATACAGGCCCGGGAAGAACGCGAACCAGTTCATCGCCATGGCGACCTGGCCGGACTTGAAGGCGTCGAGCGAGGCCGACATATACGAGTTGGTGTAGCCCGGCGGGGTGCAGCACTCGTAGAGCGCCTTGTAGAATTCAAGCGCCTCGATGGCCTCCGGCGAGTTCACGGCACCTTCCATATCGTATTTGCCGGGGGTGTTCTCGTACTTGAAGCCCCAGGTGTAGAGCGCGCCGGTCGCGCCCATGGTAATGCCTTCAGAACCACGCTCGGTGAAGATCGAAGCACCGTACACGGTGTTGCCGTCGATCTCGCGACCCTGGAAGAACTTGGCGATCTCCATCAGTTCCAGCTGGGTCTTCGGCTCGGCGAGTTCTTTGCCGGTCTCCTTCTTATAGGCGGCGCGGATGTCAGCGCGGGCGAACCAGTCCTTGCGGTAGAACCAGCCGTTGGCATCGCCCATGGCCGGCAGCGCGTAGTAGTTCGGCGTGCCCTTCGGCCAGGTCGAGTACGCGTAGACCGTCGCCGGCGCGAAGTCGTCCATCGAGATGCCTTCGGCATCGAAGAAGTCGTTCAGTTTGACGTAGTGGCCGTTCTCGGCGCCGCCACCGATCCACTGGCTGTCCCCGATCAGCAGGTCGCAGAGCTTTCCGCCGGAGTTCAGCTCGTTCAGCATCCGGTCGGCGAAGTTCGGCCACGGAACGAACTCGAAGTTCATGTTGTGGCCGGACTGCTGCTCGAACTCCTTCGACAGCTCGACGAGCGCGTTCGCCGGATCCCAGGCCGCCCAGCAAAGCGTGAGGTCCTCCGCTTTGGCGCTGGTCGATGCGCCGGCGGCGAAGAGCGACACAGTCGCCAATGCAAGTATCTGTTTCCGCATGATTTCCTCCCGTTCAGAAACGCGACCGTCGAATTAGAGGCGAGTTTTCCACCGCGCTTCGTGTCAGAATCTGTAGCCGAGGTACGTACCTCATGTCGAGAAAAAGATTCGGAATAGCGTCGGAATTTCACCGAATCCCCTTCTCTTGCAGGGCTATATGGCCAGACGCACCCAGGCGCCGTCGCGCGCCGAGGAGCGCACGCAGGCATCAACGAACGCCACCCCTTCGAGCCCGTCATGGACGCTCGGAAAGACCACGTCTGCCGGAATCGCAACGCCCTCCGCCCGGGCCCGGATTGCCCGCGCGGCCTCGCTGTAGATCGTGGCGAACGCATCCATGTAGCCTTCGGGATGGCCCGCTGGAATCCGGCTGACCCGACCGGCCGCGTCACCAGCCCCGGCGCCCGCCCGCGTGATCAGCCGTTTCGGTTCGCCGAACGGCGTGAACCAGAGCCTGTTCGGATCCTCCTGCGCCCATTCCAGGCCGCCGGCGTCCCCGTAGACCCGCAACCGCAATCCATTCTCGTTCCCCGGCGCCACCTGGCTGGACCACAGCATGCCGCGCGCGCCACCCTCGAACCGCAGCAGCACGTGGGCGTTGTCATCGACCCGCCGGCCGGGCACGAATGCCTGGAGGTCGGCGGCCAGGCTGTCGAGCTTGAGACCGGTCGTGAACCGGGCCAGGTTGAATGCATGGGTGCCGATATCGCCGGTCGAGCCGCCGGCGCCCGAGCGCGCCGGGTCGGTCCGCCAGCCGGCCTGTTTCTGGCCGGTCTCCTCCAGGGCGTTCGTGAGCCAGTCCTGGGGATACTCGACCTGCACGACCCGGACCGCGCCGATCGTGCCCTCGGCGATCATCTGACGGGCCTGACGCACCATCGGATAGCCGGTGTAGTTGTGGGTCAGCACGAACAGGGTTCCGTTGTCCGCCGCCGCCTTCTCCGCCGCCCTGACGAGCTTCTTCGCGTCGCCCAGCGTCGACGTCAGAGGCTTGTCGCAGATGACGTGGATGCCCCGCTTCAGGAACTCGCGCGCCGCCGGATAGTGCACATGGTTCGGCGTCACGATGGCGACGGCTTCGATGCCCGCCTTCAGGCGCGCCTCGCGCTGGGCCATCTGGGTGAAACTGTCATAGACCCGGTCGTCGCCAAGCCCGAGATCCGCCCCGGAAGCGCGAGACTTCTCCGGCGTGGAAGCGAAACATCCGGCCACCAGTTCGAACTGGTCATCAATCCGGGCAGCGATGCGATGCACACCCCCGATGAAGGCATCGCGCCCGCCGCCGACCATGCCCAAGCGAACCCGCTTCATCGGTCGAGCCCCAGCATGCGCCGGTTGGCGGCGTCGTCGGTGCCGGCATCGGCGAAGTCGTCGAACGCCCGTTCGGTGACCCGAATGATGTGGTCCCGCACGAAGGCTGCCCCTTCCCGGGCTCCGTCCTCCGGACGCTTCATCGCGCATTCCCACTCGACGACCGCCCAGCCGTCGAAGTCGTAATGGGTCAGTTTCGAGAAGATCGCGCCGAAATCCACCTGACCGTCCCCGAGCGACCGGAACCGCCCGGCGCGGTCGATCCAGGACTGGAAGCCACCGTAGACGCCCTGGCGCCCGGTCGGATTGAGTTCGGCATCCTTGACGTGAAACATGCCGACGCGCTCGTGGTAGATGTCGAGGTTGTCGAGATAGTCCAGCGCCTGCAGCACATAGTGCGACGGGTCGTACAGCATCTTGCAGCGCGGGTGGCCGTTCAGACGCTCGAGAAACATCTCGAACGACACGCCGTCATGCAGATCCTCGCCCGGGTGGATCTCGTAGCACACGTCGACCCCGTTCTCCTCGGCGTGGTCCAGGATCGGACGCCAGCGCGCCGCCAACTCGTCGAACGCCGCCTCCACCAGCCCGGCCGGGCGCTGCGGCCAGGGGTACACATAGGGCCAGGCAAGCGCGCCGGAGAAGCTGGCATGGGCGCCGATCCCCATGTTGCGCGAGGCGGAAATGGCTTTGCGGACCTGATCGACCGCCCAAGCCTGGCGGGCCTTGGGATTACCGCGGACACTCGGGTCGGCGAAACCGTCGAACGCGTCGTCATAGGCCGGGTGGACGGCCACGAGCTGACCCTGAAGATGGGTCGAAAGCTCGGTCACCTCGACCCCGTTCTCGCGCGCGACCCCGAGGAACTCGTCGCAGTAGTCCTTGGAAGAGGCCGCCGCCTCCAGATCAATCAGCCGGCCGTCCCAGGACGGCACCTGCACACCGACATAGCCGCAATCCGCCGCCCATCGGGTGATCGCGGGCCAGCTGTTGAACGGCGCGTCGTCACCGGCGAACTGCGCCAGAAACAGCGCCGGCCCCTTGATGGTCTTCATGGTGTCCTCCCGTGTTGCCGCCCCTCGCCCGCCGATCTGCACCAGCAGACCTTGGCCGGGGTCAGATCATGTTCTCTTTCAGTATGATTTCGATCCGGATCCGCTCCTGGGACTCGATGATGTCGCGGTCGTCGCAGGACGCCCGGAGAATGCGGATGGCACTGCGCACGATATGGCTGACGTCCTGGGTGATGACGGCGTCCAGGGTCCCGGCGGCCAGCGCGTCGCGGGCCGCCGGCGTGAGTTCGTGCGCGATGACCACCACCTTGTCGCCGACGCCCAGGTCGTCGAGCGCGCGCAACATGCCGGTCACACCGCCCCCGAAACAGTACACACCCGCGATATCGTTGAAGTTCCGGAAAGCGTTGCCGACAAGGGTGTAGACCTCATCCGGGTCGTCATGACCCTCGAGCGACGGCAGCGTCTCCAGGTTGCTGAAATCACGGCCGATGACCTGGTCGAACCCGAGGCGGCGCTCCAGATGGTCGCGGGCCATCATCGAACCGGCGATCGCCACCACCCGGCCGTCGATCCGGTTGAGGAACCGCCCCATCAGCCGTCCCGCCGTCCGGCCCGCCGCGATGTTGTCGATGCCGACGAAGTACCGCCGGTCGGTGCTGGGCAGATCCGAGATCACGGCCACGGTCTCGACACCGTGCTCCGATGCGCGTTTGAGGGCATCGCGCACCTGCGGGCTCTCCGCCGACATCACAGCGATCCCGTCGACGGCGCCATCCTGCAGCGCCGCGATCGAGCGCGCGATGGCATGGGGATCGAAGGCCGGCGGCGAGCGCACCTCGAGGCTGACCCGGTCGATCAGGGACGTCGGCCGGACATCTTCGATGGCCGCGTGGACCGAGCGCAGGAACGAACTCGTCGCTTCCGGGAGGACGAAGGCAAACCGGTAACTGCGTTGACGCGCGAGGTTTGCGGCCGCGACGTCGCGCGAGTAGCCGAGCGCGCGCACCGCGTCCTTGACCTTGGACACGGTCGCCGCCCGCACGCCCGGGCGGTCGTTCAGCACCCGGTCGACCGTGGCGAGGCTCACGCCGGCCTCGCGGGCCACATCATGCACCGTCGGTCTGGACATTCCCCAAATCTCTTCGCAGGAATGATGTACGTCAATCAAAGATGACGATGCGGCGATTCAGCTGGCGGCAATTGCCCCCGCCGCGATCATCAGGGAGGGACCATCGACGGGCTCTTTGCCCGTCCCGGCGAGGAGGGCATGCTGGCGCATCAAACCGTCAACGAGGAGACCGCTCCATGACCCATCCCGCCCTCACCTCTGACTCGGTCGCCGTCATCACCGGCGGGGCGTCCGGGATCGGCCTGGCCTCGGCCATGGAGTTCGCCACCAGGGGGATGCGCGTCGCCATCGTCGACCGCGCCGAGGACAAACTGGCCGCCGCGGAAAGCGACCTTCGGGCCGCCGGGGCCGCCGACGTCTTGGCGGCATCGGTGGATGTCTCGGACCGCGCGCAGATCGAAGCGTTGGAGGCCGAGGTCACCGCACGCTTCGGCGGAACCGACATTCTCATGAACAACGCCGGCGTCGGCGGGCGTTCGTCCTGTCTGGGGCCGTATGACGCCTGGCAGACCTTCCTCGGCATCAACTTCCTCGGCGTCCTCCACGGCACCCAGATCTTCGCGCCCGGGATGGTCGCCCGCGGTCGTCCCGGTGCGATCGTCAACACCGGTTCCAAGCAGGGAATCACCACACCGCGGGGTAATCCCGCCTACAACGTTTCCAAGGCTGCGATCAAAGCCTTCACCGAGGCGCTGGCCCATGAACTGCGCAACACCGAGGGCTGCCGCATCACCGCCCATCTGCTGATCCCCGGCTTCGTCTTCACCGGCATTACGGGGCTGGCGGAGAAGCCGGCCGCCGCCTGGACGGCCGAGCAGACAGCGGCGTTCCTTATCGAGCGCATGAACGCGGGCGACTTCTACATTCTGTACCCGGACAACGATGTCCCGCGCGAGAAGGACGAGAAGCGCATCGCCTGGGCCGCCGGCGACATCATCGAGAACCGCCCGGCCCTCAGCCGATGGCATCCGGACTACAAGGAAGCCTTCGATGCGTTCATGGAGGCTGATCACTAGGCGTTCCGGCCGCTGTCCAAGGTCGCTGTCGCTGTCCTTCAAAAAAAATTCTATCAAGTGATAGATAGAGGTTGAACGCTTGAACCGAACTCCTATCTGTTGATCACAAAATCTACCTACTGATAGATAATTTCGGAGATCAACATGAGCACCACCGATACCAACGCCGTCGCCCTGGTCGTAGGCGGTTCCAGCGGAATGGGCCTGGAGAGCGCGCGCCGGTTGCGGGCCAAGGGTCTGGACGTGATGATCGTCGGGCAGAACGCCCAGAAGCTGGCCACCGCCAAGGCCGACCTCGAGGCGGGCGCCGGCGGCCGGGTGGAGACCCGGGCCGTCAACCTCAAGGACGCCGCCGCCGTCGACGCCTTCGTCGCCGAACTCGACCGCGAAGCCCGGCCGATCCGCCACCTGGTGAACGCCGCTGGCACGTTCAAGCCGCTGGCGTTTCTCGATCATGGGGACGCCGACTACGACGCCTATATGAGCCTGAACCGGGCGACCTTCTTCATAACCCAGGCGGTCGCCCGGAACACGAAGGCCCATGGCGGCGGGTCGATCGTCAATGTCGGCTCCATGTGGGCCAAGCAGGCGATCAAGGCGACCCCATCCTCGGCCTATTCGATGGCCAAGGCCGGGTTGCATTCCCTGACCCAGCATCTGGCGATGGAACTCGGGGACCATGGGATCCGGGTCAACGGGGTGTCGCCTGCCGTGGTCGTCACGCCGATCTACGGGGCCTTCATCGACCCCGACAAGATCGAGGAGACCCTGACCGGCGGGTTCGACGCCTTCCATCCGGTCGGCCGGGTCGGCCGCGCCGACGACGTCGCCAGCACCGTCTGCTACCTGCTGTCGGACGAAGCCTCCTGGGTGACCGGCGCGGTCTGGGACGTCGACGGTGGCGTGATGGCAGGCCGCACCTGAGGGATCAACGCGGCCGCGATCGACACTCCCGCTCCGGCAGGTGATGCCCGCCGCCGTCCCGGCGATCAGGATGACGCGAGCATCCATTCATGGGCCGGGTCGTTGTGGAACTTCCAGATCCGCTTCGGCCCGGCCATGACGTTCAGATAGTACAGGTCGTAGCCATGCGGTGCGCCGACCGGATGGTAGCCACGGGGAACCACCACGACATCGCCATCCTCGACCGACAGTGTTTCATCGAGATCCCGATCATCTGTATAGACCCGCTGAAACGCGAACCCCTGGGGCGGGTTGGTGCGATGGTAGTAGGTCTCTTCCAATTGGGATTCGTCCGGCAGGGCGTCGCGATCGTGCTTGTGCGGCGGATAGGACGACCAGTTCCCGCCCGGCGTGATGACCTCGACGACCAGCAGACTGTCGGCCGGTTCGGTTTCCGGCAGGATATTGCTGACCAGACACCGGTTGGTGCCACTGCCCCGTTCCTCGTAGCCGACCTGGTCGGAGGGGATCAGCCTGGCCTTGCGGTCGGTGTGGGCCGGCGCCGAACAGACCGCCAGCTCGACGTCCGTGATGGCGGTCAGGCGCCACACCGTTTCCCGCGGCACGAAGACAGACCAGGGCTTCGCCCCTTCGAACAGGCTCATACGGGCACCGACTTCGCCGAAGTCAGCATCGCCGACGCCGCACTGGGCACGCCCCGTCACCATGACCAGGCAGACCTCGCGGTCGCCGGTGGGTTTCGACACAGTCTGGCCCGGTGCCAGTCGATGGACATCGAACCCGACATGCTTCCAGCCGGCACTCTCCGGCGTCACGTGAATGACCCGACCGTCGGCGTCCGGAGACTCCGGCCTCGCCCGCAGTTTCGACATCGTTGGACCCTCCTTCAGATCAGACCGGCCTCCCGGGCGGCCCGGGACAGAGTATCGAACCCGAGCCTGGCATAGGTCGCCGGGTTGGCGACCGCCGGATCCTGCTCGGCCTCGATCACCAGCCATCCGGAATAGCCGGCATCGGCGGCGGTCGCGAGCACCGGTGCGTAATCGATGCAGCCGTCGCCGGGGACCGTGAAAACGCCGGCGATCACAGCGTCGAGGAAACTCAGATCCTGCGCGCGGACGCGCTCCATGACGTCGGGGCGGATGTCCTTGCAGTGGATATGGACGATCCGATCGGCATAGGTCCGGGCCAAAGCGGCCGGATCGCCGCCGCCGAACAGGGCGTGACCGGTGTCGATCAGGAAACCGACAGCCGGGCCCGTTCCCTCCATCAGCGCGGTGATCTCGTCGCCGGTCTCGATCACGGTTCCCACGTGGTGGTGGTAGGCGACGCGCAGACCACGATCCAGAAGCCGGTCGGCGAGTTCGGTCAGCCGGCTGGTGAGCCGGGACATCTCGTCGACCGACAGGACCGGTCGCGTCGACAGCGCCCGCGACCGGTCACCGTGGACCGTGTTGGTGGCTTCCGCGACGATGACGACCGAACATCCGAGGGCCGACAGCAGGGCTGCATGATCCTCCATCGCCGCGAGTTCCTGGTCGACGGTGCGGTTCAGCAGGTCCGTCGAGTACCAGCCCGAGACCAGATCGAGACCGTGCGCCGCCAGGATCGGAGACAGGGTCGCCGCGTCCCGCGGAAACTTGGTTCCCAGTTCCACCCCCTCGAAACCGGCAGCCCTGGCCTCTGTCAGGCAGGTCTCAAGCGAGGTCTCGCCCCCAAGACTGGTCAGGTCGTCATTCGACCAGGCAATCGGGCTGACACCGATACGCACACTCATCCCGGCACCTTTGAGGACTGCGGTTGACGCACCGTCTCATAGGCTCGCCTCGCGGCACGCACCTCGGCGCGTGCCGATACTTCCGGCACGGCGACGTCCCACCAGGTCCCACCGGCCTCGGTTGTGATCATGGGATCGGTATCGATGACGATGACATGGGTGCGCGCCGAGTTCTTGGCGCGGGTCACCGCCGCCTCCAGCGCCTCGATGGTTTCGACCTTCTCGGCGACGGCGCCCAGGCTCTCGGCGTGAGCGCGGAAGTCGACGACGGGCAGGGTCTCGTGAAGGGCATCCTTCAGCAGGTTGTTGAAGGATTCCCCGCCGGTGCCCCGTTGCAGCCGGTTGATGCAACCGAAGCCCCGATTGTCCAACACGACGATCGTCAGCTTCTGACCGAGCATGACCGAGGTGGCGATCTCGGAGTTCATCATCAGGTAGCTTCCATCACCGACCAGAACGACGACGTCCTGCTCCGGGTGGGCCAGCTTGACCCCGAGGCCGCCCGCGATCTCATAGCCCATGCAGGAGTACCCGTACTCCACGTGGTATCCGTTCGGTTTGTCGGCTCGCCAGAGCTTATGCAGTTCGCCCGGCAGCCCGCCGGCCGCACAGACCACGATGTCGTCGGCCCCGCACACGCGATTGACGGCCCCCAACACCTGGGCATCGCTCGGCTGGCCCGACCCAGGTGCCGCGGTCGCCGCCTCCGCTATCTGGTGCCAGTCCCCGAGCGCCCGCGCCGCACCTTGCGTCCAGCCTTCCGGGGACTGGTAGTCGGCGATGATCGCGGACAGCTCGGACAGGCCGGTCCGCGCATCGGCGACCAGGCTGACGGCCAGTTGCTTGCCGGCATCGAACGGCTGCACGTTCAGCATCACGAGCCGCCGGTCCGGGTTTTGGAAGAGTTCCCAGGATCCGGTCGTGAAATCCTGCATCCGGGTGCCGACGGCCAGGATGAGGTCGGCCTCCTGGGCGCAGGCATTGGCCGCGCTGCTGCCGGTCACGCCGATCGACCCCAGGTTCATAGGATGGTCCCAAGGCAGCGCGCTCTTGCCGGCCTGGGTTTCGGCGACCGGGACCTTGTGCTGTTCGGCGAACCGCCGCAGGACCTCGCTTGCCCCGGAGTAGAGCACCCCGCCGCCGGCGATGATCATCGGTTTGGCGGCCGCCCGCAGCAGTCCCGCGACCTCCGCAAGCTCGCCCTCGTCCGGTCGGATCCTGCGCGGCGTCCAAACCCGGCCCTCGAAAAACCCGCTCGGGAAGTCATAGGCCTCTGCTTGGGTATCCTGACACAGCGCCAGGGTTACCGGGCCGCACTCGGCCGGGTCGGTCAGGACGGACACCGCTCTCGGCAGCGCCGTCAGCAATTGCTCCGGGCGCTGGATCCGGTCGAAGTAGCGCGAGACCGGCCGGAAGCAGTCGTTCGCGCTGACCGTGCCATCCCCGAAGTCCTCGATCTGCTGAAGAACCGGGTCCGGAAGACGGTTGGCGAAAACGTCGCCGGGCAGCAGCAGGACCGGCAACCGATTGGCATGCGCCACCGCCGCGGCCGTCACCATGTTGGTCGCGCCGGGGCCGATCGATGTGGTGCAGGCCATCATCCGCCGGCGGTTCATCGACTTCGCGAACGCGATCGCCGCATGCGCCATCGCCTGCTCGTTGTGCGATCGGTAGGTCGGCAGACGGTCGCGCTCATGCCAGAGCGCCTCCCCCATCCCGGCCACATTGCCGTGGCCGAAGATCGCCCAGACGCCGGCGAACAAGGGGGCCGGCTCGCCATCGATCAGTGTCTGTTGCGCGGCGAGGTAGCGGACCAGCGCCTGCGCCATCGTCATCCGAACTGCCATCTCCCCTGCTCCCTGGTTTAGGCGGCCCGGCCGGAGGCCGCGGCTGTCCAGGCCGCCACCAGCCGATCGAACCGTTCCGACATGCGCGACACGGCGCCCGCATCGTCGACCGTATCAGCGAACCATTCCCGTGCCACGTCGCCGAAGATCGACCGGCCGACCGCGAACCCCTTCATGACGGGTTCCCGCGCCGCCGCGTCGAACGAGCGGATCAGGTCTTCCTCCGGTGCGTCGAGGCCGAGCATCACCACGCCCTGGCAGTGCGGATCGCGGTCCCGGATCACCGCCGACACCTCACGCCAGGCTGCCGGGTCGGGCGCCGGTTCGAGTTTCCACCAGTCCGGCGCCACCCCGATCGCGTAGAACTTCTGCATGGCGCGGGCGGCGGTATCGGCTTCCAGCGGACCGTGCTTGCCGGCGATCACCTCCAGCATCATCTCGTGACCCGTCCGCCTGCAGGCATCGAACAGCCTCGCAACCCGACGTTCCTGCTCGTCCCGCAGGTCCTCGGGGTCGTCCGGATGGTAGAAGACAAGGCATTTGACGGTCTGAACGACCGGCCACTCGGCAAGGGCCGAGCCCAGGTCCGGGCCTTCCTCGAAGTCGACGGGACGCGAACCCGGAACCTCGATCGGCCTGCCGATCCAGAGCGCGCCGTCACTGGCGGCGTGAAGCGCATCCCGCCCGAGACGGTCGTCGACCAGAATACCGAAACCGTCCCGTCCGTCCGCCACCCGGCAGGCCGCCTGGTAGGCCAGCCGCTTGAAAGCGCCAATCCGTTCGAGCGCCGGACCAGCCTTGGTCAGCCCCGCCTCCGAGGCCATGGCCTCGAACTGGGCGCGGTGATCGAAGGCAAGCGCGAACAGATGCGGCCACTGGCGGCGGCGTGTGGTGCCCCAGTGAATGCGGTTGAGCACGGCGTCCTTGCGCAACGCCGGCGTCGCACTGCCATGCTCCAGCAGATGGGTGAGTTCCGTCCAGGACGGGACCGCAGGCGCGCACCCGTGACGGGACACCGCAAACGCGCCGCAGGCGTTGGCCAGCCGGCAGCACTCCTGCAACGGCAGATCCCGCAGCCAGCCGCGCAGAAACCCGCTCATGAACGCGTCGCCGGCACCCAGAACGTTGTAGACCTCGACCGGAAAGCCGGGCCCCTGGATCCCCTCCTCGAGATCGTCGGGAATGGCGCCGTCAAAGACGACGCACCCCATCGGGCCGCGCTTGCATACGATCGTGGCCGCCGTCGCCGCCCGGACGTTGCGGATCGCGGCCAGGGTGTCCGTCGTGCCTCCGGCGATGTGGAACTCCTCCTCCGTACCGACGATCAGATCGCACAGCGGCAACACCGGCCGCAGCCGTTCCGTGACCTCCGACGACGCGACGAACCGTTCTTCTCCCAAGCCGGCGCCGGTCAGATTCCAGAGAACCGGCCGGTAGTCGATGTCGAAGACCACCCGCCGGCCGCCATCCCGCGCCGCCTCCGCCAGTTTCCGCGACGCCGCCGCGACCGTCGGCGTCGACAGGTGCGTGCCGGTGATCACCACCGCCTTCGCCGATTGCGCATAGGCCGGGTCGACATCATCCTCGCAGACGGCCATGTCGGCACAGTTCTCGCGATAGAAAATCAGCGGAAACGTGTGTTCGTCCCGGATCCCGAGAATGGCAAGCGCGGTCAGCCGGTCGGGATCGGTCTTGAGGCACGACACATCCACGCCCTCGACGACCAGGGTCTCGCGGATGAACCGCCCGAGATGCTCGTCGCCGACACGGCTGACGAACCCGGCCCGCAGCCCGAGCCGGGAGGAACCGATCGCGATGTTGCAGGGACAGCCGCCGACATACTTGGCGAAACTCCCCATGTCCTCCAGGCGCCCGCCGACCTGCTGGCCGTAGAGATCGACGCTGCAGCGACCCAGGGTAACCACGTCCAGCGTCGTTTCCCGGTCCATACGCCTACTCCCTGCCGCACGTTCGAGCGCCACGATTCAATGAAACAAATGTTCTATCAACTGAAAAATAGGAATAACCCTTCTAGAATTCTGCTTGACGGCCGGTCTTGACGCGTTAGACCCGAGCCAGAAGCAGAGTGGGGAGGATCGGGACGATGGTGCGGATCGCATTGCTGGGAGCCGGAAGGATCGGAGCCATCCATGCCCGCACCGTGGCCGCCAGCCGAGACGCCGAACTGGCCGCCATCGCCGACCCCATTGAGCAGGCGGCACAGGCCCTGACCTCGGAGCTGGGCGGCAGTGTCCGCACGGTCGACGCCGCGATCGACGACCGGTCGATCGATGCCGTGCTGATCGCCACGCCGACGGACACCCATGCCGCCCTGATTGAGCGTGCGGCGGCCGCCGGCAAGGCGATCTTCTGCGAGAAGCCGATCGACCTGGATGCCGACCGCGTGCGGGCCTGCCTGGCGGCCGTAGAACGCGCGGGCGTTCCGCTGTTTGTCGGCTTCAATCGCCGGTTCGATCCGAGCTTCGCCAACCTGCGGCGGCGGCTGCGCGATGGCGAGATCGGCGACCTTGAACTTCTGACGATCACCAGCCGCGACCCGGCACCCCCGCCCCTGACCTATATCGAGCGGTCCGGCGGCCTGTTCCGCGACATGATGATCCACGATCTCGACATGGCCTGCTGGCTGCTCGACGAACCGCCCGCCGAGGTCCATGCCGTCGCCGCCTGCCTGACCGACCCGGAGATCGGACGGGCCGGTGATGTCGACACCGCGGCGGTCATGCTGCGGACCGCCTCGGGCCGGATCTGTCAGATCTCCAACTCGCGCCGCGCGACCTACGGCTACGACCAGAGGATCGAGGCCCATGGCAGCGCCGGCATGTTGCTGGCCGACAACCAGCGACCGACGACGGTTTCGACGGCGACCGCCCAGGGGGTCACATCCGATCCGGCCATGCCGTTCTTCCTGGAACGCTACGCCGACGCCTACCGGCTGGAGTTGGACGCCTTCATCCGCTCGGTGTCGGACGGCACACCGCCGGAGCCCGGGGGCGCGGATGGGCTAAGGGCGCTGCTGCTGGCCGATGCCGCGACCGCGGCGGCGCGGACCGGGACGCGGATCGTGCTTTAGCCGCTCCGACGCTCAGCCACGACGACGGCCAGCGTCATGGCCAGACAGAATGACGCCGACAGCGACCGGAACGATCCGAGATCCGCTTCGACCACCTCGAACCAATGGGTCGACACCCGCGCCAGCGGGCTGAGCGGGCTGTCGGTCATCGTCACCACCGTCACGCCCCTGGCGTAGACCGATGCCGTGAACTCCAGGGTCGCCGGTGTGTAGGGATTGAAGCTGATGGCGAGAAGCGCGTCCCCGTTGCCGACGAAGGCGGCCTGATCCGCCAGCATGCTGCCGCCGTTGTCGAGCAGGCGTGAGCGCACCCCGAGCTTCGCCAGCGCGTAGGCCAGATAACTCGACACCGGATAAGCACGACGCTGGCCAAGCAGGAAGATCGTGTCGGCTGCGGCCAACGACCGCACGGCCGCTTCGAGGCCCTCGGACGTCAACTCCCCGCGCAGTCGCAGAACCGAGTCGACCGCCGTCTCCGCAAATCCGTCGAACAGCGCCAGCGGGTCCCGGTCGCTGCCCACCGGTGTCGAGCGGATCGCCCGGAGCCGGTCATCATAGCTTGGCCATCGCTCGGTCAGACGGGCGCGAAAGATCTGCTGCAGCTCGCTGAAGCCGGCGAAGCCGATCGCTTGGGCGAAGCGGACCAGGGTCGACGGCTGCACCTCCGCCTTCTGGGCGATCTCCGCCACCGTGCCGAACGCCACCGCATCGGGGTGCTCCAAGGCGAACTCCGCGATCTGCAGCAGCCGCGGGCTGAGGTCCGGCGACCGCTCCTTCAGGACCTGCTTGAGCTCCTCAAAACTGGCCGGAACCGGCACCTCCGGATTGGTCTGAAGCGGGTCCATAGCGGCGGTTCGCTAGCTGCTGCCGCCAGGAGAAAGGCGTTGCCCGGGCGGCAATGTTGATCTTGACATCATTCCACATCTTGCAATCATTGGAACAAATATTCCAACGCAGAAATGGAACCAGGGAGGATGAAGATGAACAGGGTTGTGCAATGGCTCGCGGCGGCGGGCCTCGCAGTCGGCCTGTCCACCGCGGCGATGGCGCAAGACGCCAAGATCATCGTGGTCAGCCATGGCCAGGCGGCCGACGCCTTCTGGTCGGTGGTGAAGAACGGCGTGGCCAAGGCGGCTGAAGACATGAACGTGTCGGTCGACTATCGCGCGCCGGAAACCTTCGACATGGTGCAGATGGCCCAGTTGATCGACGCCGCCGTCAACCAGGAACCGGACGGTCTGGTGGTCTCAATTCCGGATTCCGACGCCCTGGGCCCGTCAATTCAACGGGCGGTAGAGGCCGGCATTCCCGTGATCTCCATGAACTCGGGCTCCGATGTCGCCAAGGAACTGGGCGCGCTCCTGCATGTCGGACAGGACGAGTACGACGCCGGCAAGGCGGGGGGAGAGGCGCTCGCCAAGATGGGCGGCAAGAACGCTATCTGCGTGAACCACGAGGTCGGCAACGTTGCCCTCGACCTGCGCTGCAAGGGTTTCAGCGACGGGTTCGGTGGATCCGTCAAGGTGATCCCGGCCAAGAATGATCCGGCTGATGTCGAGGCCAAGGTCAAGGCCGCCCTGCAGTCCGGCGGCGACATCGACACCGTGCTGACGCTCGGCGCATCCAGTGCCGGCGAGCCCGCCGTCAAGGCGCTCGAGGAGATGGGGCTGACCGGATCGGTGCAGCTGGCGTCCTTCGACCTGTCCTCGGGCTTCCTGAAGGCCTTGGCCGACGGCAAGGCCACCTTTGCGATCGACCAGCAGCAGTACCTCCAGGGCTATCTCCCGGTGGCGTTCCTGGCGCTGAACAAGAAGTTCGGCCTGATGCCGGGCGGGAATGTGCCGTCCGGTCCGAACCTGATCACCAAGGACAAGGCCTCCCAGGTGATCGATCTCAGCGCCAAGGGCATTCGCTGATCCACAAGCCCCAAGGGCGCGGGCGTCGACGGCCGGTCGTCGCCCGCGCTCCCGAACCAGGATCGCACACGGCGTGAAACGCGCCCCTGGGCGCGCGGGTCGCACCGGTGAACCTGCCACGCCCCCTCGGGAGGAGACGACAGCATGTCAGATGCGAAGGGATCCGAGTCAGCGTCCGCCGCATTGGCCGACGAACGTCTCATCGAAGCGAGTCTGGCGACCCGCCTTCTGCGCCGGCCCGAACTCGGGGCGGTGGGTGGCCTGGTCATCGTGACCGTGTTCTTCGGCATCGTGGCCGACAGCAACATGTTCACGCTGTCCGGGATCATGAACTTCATGTCGCCGGCCGCGTTGCTCGGGATCCTGGCCATCGGCGCGGCCCTGCTGATGGTCGGCGGCGAGTTCGACCTGTCCGTCGGCTCGATGGTGGCCTTTGCCGGGCTGATGTTCGGCGCCTGTATCGTCTCGTTCGGCCTGCCGCTCTGGATCTCGATCATTCTGACACTGGTGTTCGCCGGCCTGTTCGGGGCCCTCAACGGCCAGATTGTCCTGCGCACCGGCCTGCCGAGTTTCATCGTAACCCTGGCGTTCCTGTTCATCTTCCGGGGCCTGACGCTGGTCGGCCTTAAAGCCGCCACGGGCGGGGCCACGCAGTTGCGGGGCGTCAAGGACGCGGTCGGGGGCGGGATCCTGGTCGAGATGCTGTCCGGCGACGTCTTCGAAGGCCTGTTTCAGTGGATGGCCGACGCCGGCATGATCGACACGTTCAAGAGCGGTGTGCCGAAAGTCAAAGGCGTGCCGGTGGAGATCGTCTGGTTCGTGATCCTGGCCCTGATCGCGACTTTCATCCTGACCCGGACCCGGGTCGGCAACTGGATCTTCGCCGCCGGCGGCGACGCGAACGCGGCCCGCAACTCGGGTGTGCCGGTGAACCGGGTCAAGACCGCGCTGTTCGTCGGCACCGCCTGCTGCGCGGCGCTGGTTTCCATCCTGACGGTTCTGGATCTCGGGTCCACCGACGCCCGTCGCGGCTTCCAGAAGGAGTTCGAGGCCATCATCGCGGCGGTGATCGGCGGCTGCCTGCTGACCGGCGGCTACGGGTCGGCGATCGGCGCATTCTTCGGCGCCATCATCTTCGGCATGGTGGCGATCGGCCTGACCTACACCCAGATCGACCAGGACTGGTACCAGGTCTTCCTCGGCCTGATGCTGCTGGTCGCGGTCCTGTTCAACAACTACGTCCGCAAGCACGCGACTAGGGAGCGGTAAGATGAGCGACAGTGCCCCTGCCCTGATCGACGTCCGCAACGTCGTCAAGCATTTCGGTTCGGTGATCGCCCTGAACGGCGTCAGCCTGTCGGTCCATCCGGGACAGGTCATGTGCCTGCTCGGCGACAACGGTGCCGGCAAGTCGACGCTGATCAAGACCCTGTCCGGCGTCCACAAACCCACCGAAGGCGATTTTCTGGTCGATGGCCAGCCGGTCGACTTCAACTCCCCCCGGGACGCGCTCGACGCGGGCATTGCCACGGTTTTTCAGGATCTGGCGATGATCCCGCTGATGTCGGTGACCCGGAACTTCTTCATGGGGCGGGAACCGCGCAAGGCCTGGGGACCTTTCAGGTATTTCGACTTCGCCTTCGCCGACCGGGTCACCCGGGAGGAAATGCAGAAGATCGGTATCGACGTGCGCGACCCCGAACAGGCGGTCGGCACCCTGTCCGGCGGTGAACGGCAATGTGTCGCGATCGCCCGCGCCGTCTACTTCGGGGCCAAAGTCCTGATTCTGGACGAGCCGACATCGGCACTCGGCGTGGCGCAGACCTCGATGGTGCTGAAGTACATCAACCAGGTCCGTGCCAAAGGTCTCGGCGTCATCTTCATCACGCACAACGTGCGGCACGCCTATGCCGTCGGAGACGAGTTCACCGTTCTCAACCGCGGCAAGACCCTCGTGAACAACAAGCAGAAGCACGAGATCTCGATGGACGAGCTGCAGAACCTGATGGCCGGCGGCAAGGAACTGCAGGATCTGTCGGACGAGTTGGGAGGAACCGTCTGATCAGTCGCGCCGGGGTGTTGTGGGTCGGTTTCCGCGCTGTCTCAGCGCGCGGACCTGCGGGCGATGTCGGGGATGCGCCAGCGTCCGATGCCAAGATCGTCCAGCCCGCGGGTATCAAGCGCTTCAAGGGCGGTCGCCGTCTGGCGATAGCGCCGCCACTCGGTCAGCATCCGGGTCAAGGTCGTGAAGATCATCTGACACTCCTTCTGGAGGTTTGCGGGCCCCGCCCGCGCCAAGGACAACCCAGATATAGCGACGGCCCACCGCGTGGAGACCTCTCTAAATCTCAAGGGTGGTCTGCGTTTTTTGCAGTGCAGCATCGGCGGCCCAAAACCGCCCGGAGACAAAAGGAAACGATGCCATGGCGTCCGTAGGAATCGGCCTGATCGGCACCGGCTACATGGGCAAGTGCCACGCCCTGGCATACAACGCCGTCGGCCCGACATTCGGCGACGTCCCCGAGCTTCGGCTGGAGATCCTGGCGGACCGGACGGACGAGATCGCCAGCCAGCGGTCGGCTGAGTTCCGCTTCGCCCGGCACTCGACCGACTGGCGAGACGTCGTCGCCGATCCGAAGGTGGACGTTGTCGCCATCACGACGCCCAATGCCCTGCACCGTGAAATGGCTTTGGCCGCCATCGACGCCGGTAAGCACGTCTACTGCGAGAAACCGATGGGGCTGTCGCTCCAGGACGCGATCGATATGGCCGAGGCGGCCAGGCGCGCCGGGGTGAAGACCCTGATCGGGTACAACTACCTTCACAATCCGGCCGTCCTGCACGCCAAGGCCCTGATCGACGACGGCGCGATCGGTCGGATCGTCGGTTTTCGCGGGTTCTTCGACGAAGACTACCTTGCGGACCCGGACCTGCCCTACTCCTGGCGGTGCCGCGTGGACGAGGCAGGCACCGGAGCCCTGGGCGACATGGCCTGCCACCTGGTCAGCATCGCCCATTTCCTCGTCGGGCCAATTGCCGCCGTGATGGGCGACATCCACACCGAGCATGACCACCGGGTCGGCACGGACGGGAGCGCGCAAAGCGGCGGCGCCGTCGAAACCGAAGATCTGGCCCATGCGCTGCTCCGTTTCCGCTCCGGCGTGCGGGGAACCCTCGCGTCGAGTCGGATCGCCTGGGGACGCAAGAACCACCTGGCTTGGGAGATCCACGGCAGCACCGGGATGATCACCTTCGATCAGGAGCAGATGAACGAGCTGATGCTGTTCCGAAACGACGGCGATCCGGCGCGCCACGGCTTCACGCGGATTTTGAGCGCCCCGGTCCATCGACCGTTCGGCCAGATCACGTCGGGCTCCGGGCACAGCATCGGCTTCAACGATCTGAAGATCGTCGAGGTCGTGCACCTTTTACGCGGGCTTACCGGACAACAGGACCTGCATCCGGACTTCGAGGACGGCCTGGCCATCGAGCGGGTGATCCACGGGATCGCCCGGTCATCCGTCGACCAGCGATGGGTCGAGGTATAGACCGGCGCTCAGGGCGCCGCGTGGTCCAGAACCTCGTGCACTTTCGACAGCAGCGCGGGTCCAGTGAACGGTTTGCGGATCGCCGCGGAAGCCCCGAAATCCATCGCGGCGTTCAGGTAGTCCGGGCGACCGTTCGGCTCGATCCCGCTCATGGCCAGGATGGTGGCGTCGCTGTTTTTCTGGCGGAGCGACATGATCAGCTCGATCCCGTCCATGTGCGGCATATAGAGATCGGTGATCACCAGTTCGAAGCCGCCTTCCTGGTACAGCCTGAAGGCTTCGTCACCGTTCGCCGCCAAGACAACGTCATGACCGTCAAGTTCCAGGGTGGTCCGCAAAGCGTCGCGGAGAGGTCGGTCGTCATCCGCCACCAGAATCCTCGCCATTCTGCACTCCTTCCCCGTGTCTTGCCCTTCTGACAAAGACAGCCTGTGTCTCTAGAATGTGAAGTATACAGAACAACCAGACGGCGAATACTCGGAGTCAACGCTTAAGCGGAAACCCTTATCGTAGTTTCAACAATTGACCGAGACCGAAAAGTGTTTTCAGCAGATGTTCTTGATCAGGTCGAGAAGGAACGGCAGTCGCACCGGTTTCTCCAGGGCGTGAGCCACTTCGAACTGGGCGGCCTTCGCCTGCGACAGGCCGCGACCGGTAATGACGATCGTGCGCCACTTCGTCCGATCCAACCGATCGAGAACCTCCCACCGCTGATGCCCGGCAGATCGATGTCCAGAATCAGAAGACCATCCTGAGCCGCCGAAATCTCCGCAAGAAAGGCCTCGCCGGTCGCAAAGGCGGAAACCCTGTACCCACCCATCTGAAGGATCGACCCGAGGGATTCGCGGACCGCCTCGTCGTCCTCGACAAGGAAGATTCTTTGCCCGTTGGTCGCATCGTCACCCACGGACATCTCGACAAATTCGCGTCAAAAGAAAGATTTTATGCATGCTGTCGTATTCAAATCCTTTGACCTAAGCAAATTTACTTAGATCGGCGTCGACCCAGTCTATTGTAGTTATTATTTCACAAAACCAGCACTCACTGCAAGGCGCAGGAGATGGGACGACGACTTAGCCTTAGTCTTCTGAAGGATATTACGGCGATGCACCTCGACGGTGCGGGGTGACAGGTCGAGGTTGCGGGCGATTTCCTTGTTGCTGTTGCCGTCGGTGAGTTCCAGCAACACTTCCATTTCACGCTTGGTCAGGGCATCGAAATCCACGCCCGCAGCCTCGGTCGCACCGGATCGGACGGCTTCCGACGCTTCAAGCCGCTCCTGGAGATCCTCCACGGTGAACGGCTTCTCGATGAAATCGGCGGCCCCTTGCTTCATCGCATCGACCGCCATCGCAATATCGCCGTGCCCGGTCATCATGATGATATGGGCGTTCGGTGACCGCTTCTTGACCTCCTCGAGAACCTCCAGGCCGCTAGTCTCCGGCATCATCACATCGAGCAGCACCGGGTCTGCGAATCCGGGGGTGCAGGCCTGCAGAAAACTGGCGCCGTCGGGATACCGCATCGTCGGGTAGCCCTTTGTGTTGAGCAGCACGGTCAGCGAGTCGGAGAAGGCGGCATCGTCATCGACAATGTGTACGGTCGTGGTCATTGAACAGCCTCGGGCAGCAGAGCGACCATCCGGGCTCCGCCGAGGTCGCTGTCTTCTACAGTTCAGTGTCCACCGTGAGCCTTAACAATCGAAGCACAGATGGACAACCCAACCCCCGACCCATCGGTCTTGGTGGATGTGAACGCGGTCAGGATCTCGGCCTTCTTGTCGTCGGGAATGCCGGGGCCGCTGTCTTCCACGGTAAATCCGACCATGCCGTCCACGCCGAACGTCGACACCCGTAAGGTGCCCCTGCCCTGATCCGCCATCGCCTGGAGCGCATTGCGCGCGAGATTGAGGGCGACCAGCTGCATCTGGATGTCGTCGATGTCCACGGCCGGCAGATCCTCGGCCAGGGATCGCTCCACCACGATCCTCGATGACAGGTGGGCCAGCACAACCTGCAGTCCGGCCCCGACCACCTCGTTCAGCGACCGCGTCTCCGTTGCGATCTTCCCCTTCACGAACAGCGACCTCAGTCGCGACGTGATATCGGCGGCCCTTTCGATCTGGCCGACCGCCTTCTTCATCATCTCGCCGATGGGCCCGGCGCCCGACGGCCCTTCCGCCATCATTTCGGCGGCGTGGGCGTAGTTCATGGCCGCCGCCAGCGGTTGATTCAGTTCGTGCGCGATCGCGGAGGAAAGCTCGCCCATCGAGTTCAACCGCGACACATTCTCCAGGGTGGTCGAGAGGGACCTGAGGCGGTTGTCACGCTGCTCCAGTTCCTGCTCCGCCCTGACCTCCGCCGACACATCGATGATCAGCGTGTTCCAGATCGTGGTTCCGTCCTCGAGACGACGGGGCTGGCCGCGGCCTTCCAGCCACTTCTCGACCCCGCTCGGCGTCGTGATCCGCCAGCGATGCACCCAGTTGGTCAGAGTCTGGGCCGACGCCATGACCGAAGCTTGCATGTCCGGCAGGTCGTCCGGATTGACCATGCCCCACAGCAGGGTCGGATCGTTCTGCAGGCTGCCCGCGTCAATCTCCCAGAGGGCGAGGCATCCGTCGCTCATGTATTCGATCGCGTCCGACCCGTCGGCAAAGATCGCATAGCGGAAAACCGCACCCGGAATGTTCGCCGTCAGATCGGAGAACAGCTGATTGGCCTCCGCGACCTCGCGTTCACGGGTCCGGATCGGCGTGACATCGGTGATCACGGTCTGCCAGGTCGTCCCACCGTCGGCGACTGGCTTCGGGACGCCGAACCCCTGCAGCCGCTTGTGTTCGCCGCTCGGGGTGGTCACCCGGTATTCGGCGATCCAGGGGATCTGACGATTGGCGGATTCCGCCACACTCGCTCTGATCCGCTCGAGGTCCTCGGAGTCGACCGTGTCCCAGACCACCGACAGGTTGTTGATGATTGCGGCATCGCTGACGCCCCAGAGCGCACCGCATCCAGGGCTCAGGTCCTCTATCCGGTCGGTCCCGTCAGGCAGGACGGTATACGTGAAGTAACCGACCTCGGCGTGACTGACCTGATCCAACGCGGCGGTTGTTCCATCGCCCCGGAGGATTGTCGCGGCGATCGGATCGCCGACCGGGCGCATGGAACCGTGCAGGACCCCAGCCCCGTTCCCCTGGACGGAGCCGATGGATCGATCGTAGACCAGGGTGTAGTCGCCGTTCTGACGACGCAGCCGGTGGCTGGTCTCGAAATGCCCGTGCCGTCTGGCGAACTCCAATGCCGCAGTGAACCGGCTGCGATCATCCGAATGGATCACGTCGACCAGATCCTCAATGCGCAGCGGCGTTTCAGGCCCGGCGTCGAGGCCGACCCAGTCCGCCCAGGCAGCGCTCGGCGTGAACTCAGACGTCTCGAGATCGAGCGCCCAGGGAAACTCGCCCATGCGCGCCAGGACCGCTTCCGGCGACAGCACGGTCGTCATGTGAACAGATTCCAATAGCGCAAGGTCTCTCCCTCCCCGAACCGGCACCCGGGAATTCGATAGTTCTCGAATAGCGGGAGCAGATTTGACAGGTGGATCTAGAGCATAGTTGCTTAAAAAATCGTTTAACTTGTGCACAAATCAACGTCAGACCCGCACGATATTCAACCAATCGATGGCAGCGGAGACCAGGTATGGGGCGGAGGACCAACCGGCGAGCACCTCGAACCCGGTGGCGCATCTCGTCCATCGGGGCTCGGTCTGGCGCTCTCCTGGTCCTGATGCTGCTGCTCGTCGACGCGTCTCCGTCACTGGCTGCCGGCGCGCCGAGCCAGTTCGTGCCCGGCGGTCAGACCGAGCGGGTTCTGGGCGACCCGGCCAACGACATCCTGATCATCTTCACCCATGGGTCCGGCGGAAACACCCGGATCGATCATTGCGATCCGCCCGGCGGTTCCATGACCGGCGCCTTCGGCGTCCCCGAAGTCCTGCGCGAACTGACGGCGGATGATCCGAAGGTCCGGGTGTGGGCGTTCTGCCATCGCGACCACGGCCGGCCCGGCAGCGAAGACGTCGAGGCGACGCGCACCGCGCCCTGCGGCAACCGCGACATGCGCGAGACCCATATCAAGGTCTGCCTCAGGGCGATGGCGATTGAGGCTGAGATCGGGGATTTCATGAGGCTCAATCCGGGCCTGACCTCGGACCGCATCTTTCTGGCCGGCACCTCCGCCGGCGGCTGGGCGTCGCTTCTGGTCTCCCTTTGGGACAGCGAGCGGCAAGCCCGTGGCAAGGCGCGGCTGGCCAATGGCGCCATCGCTTTTGCACCCGCGTTCAACGGCAAGCGGGTGGATCGCTGGGACTGGGGCCCGTTCCATTCCTGGCAACGGATCCGCGAGACCCATCGCGCGGCCCTCATGGGGCCGGGCCCGACCGTCGACGCCCTTGTCTTCTCCTTTGAATGCGATGCCTACGAAACCCCCGACGACCACGCCGGCTTCCAGGAACGGCCCGGCGTACAGTTGATCTGTGCGCCTCCCGAGGGAAAGAGCTGCGGCGGCGGCGCAATCGCCCACAGTTGCAACCGCCGCGATTGGTTCGCCAGTGCCTACAAGGGCGACATCACGCGGTTCATGCGACAGCGTCTCGGCCTGCCGGTCCAACCCCCGCGCGCCAACTCCTGCCCCGCGCCCGCGCCGATCCGGACCGCATCCTCAGCCTGGTTCGTGGAAGGCAGCCGGATCAGGGACAAATGATCCAGTCATCCGGCCTCGGGCGGAGAGACGTGGCTAAGCCGCCTGCCTCTGGCGGCAGTAGCAGGACGCGTGCACCGCGACCTCGGCCCGCGCCAGCGCCAGATCGAGCTGCTGCTTGATCAGCAGCGCCTCCACCGTCTCGCCGCGCCGGGTCAGGCACTCGTGCAGGCCGTGCAGACTCCACAGGTTGTTCGGATGGTGGCAGGCGCGGCTCAGGGTCCGGTCGAGGCCGAGATCGGCCCGATAGACCTGCTCCGCCTCTTCGTAGTGGCCCTGTTCCATGAGCAGCGCGCCGAGCGCGTGACGGGTCGGCTGCATCCAGCCCCAGGGCTCGTCATAAGGCAGCGCGTCATCGAGGGTGACGGAGCGGCGCAGATGATCGAAAGCCAGATCGTAGTTGCCCCGCCGGTACTCCAGCTCGCCGTTCATCATCGCCTCGGCGATCTCCAGCAGGTCGATGACGGTGTTGTTGTGAACGCGCCGGGACTTCGGCACGCGCCCCTTGGCTTCGAGAAAGGCATCGCGGGTGGTCTCCGCCGTCGCCACATTGCCCATGGCCGAATAGGCGACCGTCTTGGCGTACAGCATCATGGCGGTGGTGGCGCAGTACAGCTCCCGGTCCTCGGGCAGCGGCTGGTCGACGATCTCCTGCCATTTGCCGAAGCGCACCAGAACGTGCTGCTTCATCGCGAGATACCCCTCGATGAAATCCCCCATCGGCGGCGACGGGACCCGCAACAGATCCTCCGGCGTGGTGTCGATCAGCTCCTGGGCCGCCTCGATCGCCGGCGTGAACTGGCCGAGGAACATCGCCCCGTAGATCGCGAAGTGGTGGTTGTGGATGCGATACATCGAGTAGACGTTCAGCGCCCCTTCCTTCGCCAGGTACCGCCGGTCGGCCTCGATGGCCTTCTGATTGTAGACGACGACGTCGCGGTAATTGCCGCAGAGCACATCGATATGGGTCGGCATGTGGGTCAGGTGCCCGCCATCGGGCATGATAGTGCGCAGCCGGTCGCCGGCGCGCAGCGCCTTTTCGGGGAACGGGGACATCTCCATCAGGTGGACGTAGAGGTGCAGCAGGCCGGGATGATCCCAGCTCTCGGGAAAGTCCCGGAACGCATCCTCGAGCACCGCGCGCGCCTCGACCGTCCCCGCCCCCTCTGCCACGCCGCCGGTCTTCAGGTCCCACATCTTCCAGGGGGTTTCGTTCATGATCGACTCGACGAACACCGCGCGGACCTCGAGGTCCGTCGGGTGGGCGGCCAGCACGTCGCGCATCGCGTCGGTGTAGGCCCGGTTCCACGGCATCAGGTCCTCGAGCTCGGTCTCCCGCTCCGGATAGCGGGCCCGCAGCGCTTCAATCAGGGCCCGCTCAACCGGGCTGACGCCGTCGAGCTTGGCGAGCGCGACCTGCATCGCGTCGTAGGCGCTGGCCAGCGCCTTGGCGCGGCCCTTGGGGTCATAGAGGTGCCACGGCAGGTTGTAGTTCGGCCCGGCGGCATACGCGACGCCCCAGTGCGCCATCGCGCAATCCGGATCGGCGTCGATCGCCTTCTTGAAGCAGGCGATCGCCTCGCCGTGATTGTAGCCATAGGTCCAGTTCAGGCCCCGATCGAACCAGGTCTGGGCACCATCCGACGTCGTGGTAACCGGACGCGAGAAAGGTCCGAGGTCGAAGTAGTCGGACATGGCATGCCTCCCCAGGCTTGCTGTTTCCCGGTGAGGCTACGGAGAATTCCACGACTGTTGCAATGGTGAGCTCAGAACCGGGGCATGACGACTCTCAATGGCTGTCCGCAGACAGCCCCGAGATCGTTCCGCGATCGATGTTCAATCGAATCTGAGATACCGTTTATCTATCTTTGTTGACGGTCGGTTGTGGGGATTGATCGTGCGTGGAGTTTAGAGGCGATCCGACTCACAGGCGAGGCGTGCGGCGTCCCAGCGCACCTATGCTCTCGCGAAGAGGACCATATCGGCCATCTGCCTCGTCCTCGGCTCGATGCTCACGACGGTAGCGTCGAGTTCCGCCCTTGAGCAGATATCGATCCCGGGAACCGGGGCCAGCCAGGTCCTGTTGAGGGCAATCGCGGAGCACTTCAACGCACAGAACGCTGACGTCTTCGTCAGAATTCCCGATTCCAGCGGGTCAACCGGTGGCATCAAATCGGTGCTTGGCGACAACGCCGTGCTGGGACGCGTGAGCAGGCTGCTTTCGCCGCAGGAGCGCGAGGCAGGGCTGGTCTATGTCGAGTTCGCCCGCTCCCCCGTCGTTTTCGTCACCCATCCCACGGTATTCGGGGTCGACTCCCTGTCGATCGAGGACATTCGGTCGATCTACTCAGGCGAGATCCGACGTTGGAGTGCCCTCGGGGGGCCGGAGCGGAAGATCTACCCGATCTCACGGGAGAGCGGATCAATCCACGGGGCGGTGCTCTCTCTGATCCCTGATTTCGACCTCGCGACAGCGGCCCCCATCAAGAGGGTGTTCAGCGTTCTCGAGCTCGTGGACCTTGTCGAGGAGTTTCCGTACACGATCGGGTTCTCATCACTGAGCGCTGTGCAGAGGCGATCGGTGAACGTTATGAAATTCAATGGGATCGACCCCAGTGAAGAGGAGATCGTCTCCGGGCGATATCCGCTGGTTATCCCATTCGCCATCATCCACAGAGACGGCCCCCTGTCAGACGGTGCGAAGCGGTTCGTCTCCTACCTCAACGGCCCTGCCGCACATGACATCATGCGGTCGCAGGGAGCCGTGCCGATCAGCAGACCATGAACCGGGAGCAATTCCCGTTTCCGATCCTGTGGAAAGTGATTCTGGGTGTCTCGGGAATCGTTGTCGTCACGGGCGCCTTGATCATGTTGGCGGTGATCTCCCAGATGCGGCCCGTGCTGGTCGAGATCGAAAAAGAGCACCTTCTGGTCGAAGCGAAGGCACTCGGGGACGGTCTGCAGCTCTCGTCGACGGTCGTCGAGCAGCTGATCAAGGACGTGACCACCAGCACCCACTTCCTGGACTATTCGGAACAACGAGAAGAACGCGACCTGAGCTCCCTGTTCTTGCGCCACGAGGAGACATTCCGACGCGCCGCTTTTGTGACGTCGGATTTTCAGGAGACTCTCGCCTACGCCTTCGGTCGGGAGGTCGAAGGTGTCGATCGCGCCGACGACGAGGTCGTTCTGGACGCGGCCTGGATCCCCAATCAGGTCGTGAGGGGGGAAGTCCCGCTCGAGACAGACGGCGACCGCTATATCGCTGCGGCCATGGCCCATATGAGCTTCTTCGACGAATTCATCGGGGTGGGCTATTTCTGGATCCCGTTTGAGACGCTTGTGCAACCCGACCGATTGGTTCTCGAAGACCAGCGGTTTCACCATGTCTTGGTGGCATCAGATGGATCGGTTCTCGAGGCATCCGGTTGTCCGGGTTCCGGAGCAATGCCGCAGCTGCCAGACGAGACGGTCCGGGTTATCCAGGCACTCTCAGCCACCGAAACCGACCCTGCCCTCAGCGATCTATCGATTTGCGGCGTGACGGCGATCGCGGCCTTGACCGTTCTGCCAGCATTCAACTGGTTCAGTGTTGTCTATGTCACCGAGGCCGACCTGTTTCAGCCGATAGATGACCTTGTCCTCAGTCTTGCCGTGATCCTGCTGGCGGTGCTGCTGGCGGCGGTCGCCGCCTCCTGGCTGCTGGTCCGCCACAATCTGCGGCCCATTCACGACCTGACCGCCGCGTCGAACGCGCTGGCGACGGGCAGGTACCCAGATCCGATCCACGTTTCGACCAGCGACGAGTTTGGCGAACTCGCGACCGCCTTCAACGAAATGACCAACAAACTCCACACTAGCCAGGCCAATCTCAGCGAGGCGGTCGAACGAGCAGAGAACGCCAACCGCGCCAAATCGGAGTTCCTGGCGACGATGAGCCACGAATTGCGGACACCGCTGAACGCCATTCTCGGCTTCAGCGAGATGCTGAGCACCCAGGCGTTCGGTCCGCTCGGATCGAAACGCTACGAGGAGTACTCGATCGATATCCATTCCAGCGGTCGCCACCTGCTCTCGTTGGTCGACGACGTTCTCGACATCACGCGCATCGAAACCGGCAAGCATGAACTCACAAAGTCACGCATAGCCCTGGAGCAGGTACTGGCCAACTGCCTGATGACGTTCGAGAAGGAGTCGGAGGACCGCGATGTGCGTATCTCCGCGGCCTGCCCGCGGGGCCTCCCCATGCTGCTGGCAGACGAACGGGCGATCATGCAGATCATCCAGAACCTGTTGGCGAACGCGATGAAGTTCACCGAGGCCGGGGGGCGCATCGACGTCTCGGTCGAAGCCGGAGAAGACCACCAGACCATCCATGTCGAAGACGACGGGATCGGGATGGACGAAACGGATATCGCCAAGGTCACGGAACCGTTTCTTCAGCTGGACTCCAACCCCTACGTGGCGACCGCCGGTATGGGCCTGGGTCTGGCCATCGTCAAATCCCTGACCGAGGCCCACGCTTGAACGCTCCACATAGAGAGCAAGAAGGGTGTCGGAACCAGGGTCTCAGTGATATTGCCAGCCTAGGCGACAAGCGTCTGCGCGGAGCGTTCAATCATAGTCTCGTCCACGCGCCCCCATCCGTATGCGAGCGCACCGTCGCCTCGATGAAGCGGACGCCGACGGCACCCTGCTCGACGGTCGGATAACCGAGCCAGTCCGACGGAACATCGATGCCGTCATGACGGGCCGCGACGGCGAGCGCGAACTCGGTGTACAGGTTCGCCCAGGCCTCGATCAGGCCTTCGGGAAAGCCGCGGCCCGTTCGGACCAGCCGCTCGACGCCCGGCGACACACCGTGGCCATGCCCACGGCTGAGGATGCGGTCCGGTTCCCCGAACCGGCTGTGCTTCAGCCGCTCGGCATTCTCCATATCCCATTCCACCCCGCCCTCGCTGCCGAACACGCGCAGGCGAAGGCCGCCGCGGTTGCCGGGTGCCAGCCGGGTCGCCATCAGCGTTCCGGGCACTCCGCCGGCAAAGCGCGTCATCATGAAGACCGTGTCCTCGAGCGGCTTCGGCGCGCCGCAGACGTGCATTTCCGCGCGCAATTCCGTCATGTCGAGACCGGAGACGAAGAACGCCAGATGGGCGGCATGGGTGGCGATATCACCGGTGCAGCTGGTCGCCCCGGACTTCGCGGGATCAAGCCGCCATTTGACATGCTCCGCCTCTGCGACCTCGGCCGGGACCATCCAGTCCTGCAGAAACTCTGCATGGATCTGGTTGATCTCGCCGATGCCGCCGGCGCGAACGATCTCGCGGGCCTGGCGGATCATCGGGAAGCAGGACATCGCGTAGCCGACGCCGAACACCCGCCCCGACCGCTGGGCAAGGGCGACGAGCTCCTCCGCCTCGGCGGCGATATTGGTCAAAGGCTTGTCACAGAGGACATCGATGCCGGCCGCCAGAAACGCCTTGGCGGCGGCAAAGTGGACGTGGTTGGGCGTCGTGATCATGACCGCGTCGACCCCGTCGGCCCGCGCGGCCTCGGCCGCGGCCATCTCCTCAAACGAGGCGAAGCATCGGTCTGACCCGAGCCGCCAATCGGCACCTCTGTCCTTCGCTTTCTTGGGATCGGAAGAAAGGGCGCCGGCGACGACCTCCCAGCGGTCGGTCAGGCGCGCCGCCATGGCCTGGGTGGCCGAGATGCGCCCGCCGCCGACGATGCCCAAGCGCAGCCGCCGTGAGAGCCGGGGAAACGGGCCGTCGAAATCGACGGACGGGGGCAGCAGGCGTTCGGTCATCGCAGGTGTCCTCGCTCGGGGTCCTCACTCGGCCTCAAGGCTGGGGCGGGACCGCCCCTTCCGGCAACATCTCGACCGCCATGAAGATGCCGGGCGTGATCGTCTCGTACTGATGCCAGGGATAGCCGCCTTCGGCGTCGTACATCGGCCGGTGGGTGGCGCCAGGCGCCATCGGTTCCTCCAGATAAAACGTGGCCGGATCGCGTTCCCGGCACTGCTGCATCTTGCCGAACCCGACGATCTGCGTGTGAACTTCGCGGAAGCCGGGAACCGGGCAGAATGGATGGTCCTTGTGCAGGCCGACATTCAACGGCACCGATCCCGCGTGGTACATGGTCAGGCCGACACGGCCCACCCAGACCTTCGGCGACATGTAGTGGCTGACCCCGCGCAGCCGCTCCTCGCCCCGGACCTCGAAGGCGGACGGCCAGGCGTCCCTCACCTCGGCCAGAAGGGCGGCTTCGTCAGGATGATCGGCGAACCTCTCGACGACGATCGCATGATGCACGTCGTCCAGAGTGGCGTCCGCGACGATCGCAGACTGCAGGGGCCCGAGCCCCTGCCGCTCGATCCCGATCGGCCGCTCGGCGATGTTGAGAACGATGCATCTGCCGTCGACGCGATGACGCCCCGCGCCGCGGATCAGGCGGACAGTGAAGAACGGTTCGGCGAAGTCCAGGGTCTCAACCGGCATGGCGTCGGCTCCCGGTGTCGGCGGCGCGCCGGTCCTCGTCGGCCGGGAAGTCCCCCGGCAGGGGCTCCGGCCGATCGCAGGTGGTCTCCAGAACCTGAAAGCCGCCGCCGGCGGGGCTCGCCAGAATGCCCAGCATCGCCTCCAACACATGATGGGCCATCTCGCCGCTGGCGCGGACCGGCCGATCCTGATCGACCGCATAGGCGAGATCCAACAGTCCGAGCCCCCGGGAATCCTCGTTGAAGCCGTGGCTGTTCTCGACGACCCGCCAATCGCCCCGGTCGGTCGGCCGCGGCTGATGGCTCCAGCGCGAGGACTCGCGGGTCCTGACCCAGACCTCGCCCCCAAAGATGTTGGCACCGTGAACCGGGTCCGGGTCGGGGATGCAGAGAGTCCCCTCCTCACTATAGATCTCGAGCCGCGGTGATTCGGAATCCCAGACATCGAAGCTCATCGTCATGGTCCCGATCACCCCCGAGGCAAATTCCAGCAGGCTCACCACATGGGTGTCGACATCGACCGGCATCCACTCACCGTGGCGCGGGCCGTTCTCGATCAAGCGCCGGTCGAAGGTCTTGCGGGACAATCCGGCGACCCGGGACAGCGGGCCCAGCAGCGCCACCATCGCGGTCAGGTAGTAGGGCCCGAGATCCAGCAACGGCCCGCCCCCGGCCTGATAGTAGAAGTCCGGATTCGGGTTGTGGCGCTCGACACCGTGCGTCCCGACGAACGCGGCAACGCCCGTCGGCCGGCCGATCATCCCCTCGTCGAGGATCCTGCGGCAGGTCTGCCAGCGCCCGCCAAGGAACGTGTCGGGCGCGCAGCCGGTCCGCAGCCCGGCGGCCTTCGCGGCCGCCAGCACCCGACGGCCCTCATCCATGGACGTGGCGAACGGCTTCTCGCTGTAGACGTGCTTGCCCGCCGTCAACGCCGCGAGGCTGATCTCGGCATGGGCCGCGGGGATCGTCAGGTTGAGCACGCCGTCGATCTCCGGATCGACGAAGATCTCGTCCGGCGTGCAGGCCCGGGCAATGCCGTACTGGGCCGCCTTGGCCTGGGATTCCGCGAGATCCAGGCTGGCGCAGGCGGCGACTTCAATCGCTTCGTAGCGGCTGCATGTCTTCAGATAGATGTCGCTGATCCGCCCGCACCCTACGAGGCCGACACGGAACGGTCTCATCGCCTGGTAACCTGCCCGGTCACCCATTCGACCAGCAGCACCCAGAACACCGCGAGGACGATCGGCCCGAGGAACAGCCCGATCAGGCCGTGCTGCATGGCACCGGCGATGACCCCGAGAAACACGACCACCATCGGCACGCCGAGCCCCTTGGCCATAACGATCGGCTTGAGCACGTTATCCATCAGACCGACGGGCACCATGTAGGCGGTGAAGATCAGCGCCGTCAGCGGATCCATCAGCCACCACCCCCAGACCGCGACCGCTATGATGGGAAGAGTCGCGCCGAGGTTCAGGATCCCCATGACGAGGATCAGAATGGAGATCGGCCCCACGCCCGGCACACCGGCGATCAGCATGCCGACAGCGCTCAGGGCGGCCTGCAGCAGCGCGACCCCGATGACACCGCGCGACACGTTGCGGATCGTCGACCCAGCGAGCGCGATCATCGCTTCGTCGCGCTCGGACAGGACCCGGTGGGCGAAGGCATCGATCGCGCGCATGATCGCCGGTGCCGGCCGGAACAGGAAGCCGGCGATGATGATGGAGGCCGTGAACTGCAGCACCGCCAGGGCCACGGACGCGCCCTGCCCGATCAGGGTCTGGCCGATCTCCCGCAGCCGGCTGCCATGCTCGACGATGAAGGCCTGGAGGTTGCTTGAGGCCTGGCCCCATAACGCCCAGACTTCGTCGCCGATCACCGGCCATGTGCGCACCGCGTCGGGCGGCGGCGGTATGCTGAGGGTCCCGGCCGCGTAGTGATCGCGCAGCCGCTCGACATCCTCCGCCGCGAGGCTGATGACCATCGCGGTCGGTGCGACCACGACCGCGAGACCCGCGAGGGTGATCAGGGCAGCGGCGGCGGACGGGCGGCCGCCCAGGCGGAGGGACAGCCAGGCGAAGGCCGGGTACAGGGCAACGGCCAGGACCGCGCTCCAAAGGACAACGAGAACGAACGGCCCGACCAGGATGAGCGCCCAGTAGATCAGCGCCCCAAGCAACACCAGACGAACCACGAGGTCGACGGTTGCACGGTCGAGACGGCTGTGTTGCCCGCCAGTGCTTGTAGACCGGTCTTCCGGGTCGCCCTGCTGATCGCTGGTCATGTCAATCTCCCAACCGATTGCGCGACGGTATTGCACCGGTCGAACCAGTCTAGGCTAGGAAAAGCTTCGCACGGAATCGGCTCGGCGGATCGACGGATCCATGCAGGTCTACGCGTCGCCCACAAACCTTATGATGTGCTGGGCTACCAGTTCCGGCTGATCCTCCATCGCGAAGTGGCCGCAGTCCGGCATCAGATGCAGGGTCGAGTCGGGAATCGCATCGTGCAGCCGGTGGGCCCAGTCGACCACCTGCCAGGCGTCGTTTTCGCCCCATAGGATCTGGGTCGGCAGGCCCCTGAGCTCGGAAAGTCGACCGGCGATGTCCATGGTGTATTTCGGGTCGTAGTGCCGGACCTGGTGCTGAAACAGGCTGGCCTGCCCGACGGGCCCCGAGATGATCTCCAGATAGGGGGCCAGGGCCTCGGTCGAGAACGTTTCCTTGGCCACGACGGTACTCAGCAGCCAGTCGCCGAAATGCGCCCGATGGTCGGAGTCCGGCGCCTTGATCAGCGCGTCGAGCCCGGCCTGCATCTGTTGTCGAGTCCGTTGGGACGGCCAACTGTCGAAGCTGACACTGTCGATCAGCGTCAGGCTCCGCAGACGCTCCCGGTCCAGGACAGCCAGACGCATCGCCACGCCACCACCGATGTCGTGGGCGACGATATGCGCCGCGCCCAACCCCCAGACCTCAAGCAGTTCCTTCAACACATCGGTCTGCGCCAGGATCGACGTATCGACCGACGGATCCCACGGCCGTTCCGACGCGCCGAAGCCGAGCAGATCGAAGAGATGAACCCTCAGCCCGGCCTCAACCAGCGCCGGCACGACATTGCGCCAGATATAGGACGAAGACGGGGTTCCGTGGATCAGCACCACCGGTTCGCCGGACCCGAAGATACCATGGGCGACCCGCCAGCCGTTCACCAGCACACTGTCCGTGGTCGATGTCGTCATATCGTGCCTCCAGTTTCCAGGTCGGGCTCGAGCGTGCTGCCGGGCTTGATATGACGCAAACGACATGATTTCATTTTCTAGATTAATTCTTGTCATATCCTGGAAGGACCCACCGTGTCTGCGAGACTGGAAATCGACGCGCTGCGGGCCTTGAAGGCGGTGGTCGACCATGGCGGTGTGACCCGGGCCTCCGGCCATCTGGCACTGACCCAGTCGGCGGTCAGCCACAAGCTCCGCCGATTGGAGGACGCCGTTGGCGTGCAGCTTCTGCGGCGCCGGCCCGGGGCACCACCGCTCACCGAGGACGGCCAGCGCCTGCTCCACTACGCCGAGCGGATTGTCTCCCTGCACGACGAAGCGCTCGCTGCGATGGGCCGGAAAGCTCTGGATGGCGAGATTCGACTGGGTCTGACCGAGGACACCACCAGTCTCGGACTGTCAAGGATTCTGGCACGGTTCGCCCGGCTGTACCCGTCGGCCTCAGTCACGACCCGGGTCGATCAGAGCCTCCAGCTCGCCCGCGACGTTGATCAGGGCGCGATCGATCTGGCAGTCATTCAGGTGTTCGAGACCGAGGTCAACGGGACCGACATCGTAATCGATACCGACGATCTGGTCTGGGCACGCTCTGTCGACCACGATCCGTGCATCCTGGCACCGATACCCTTCATCGCCTTCGATACCAACTGCTTCTATCGCCAATGGGCCTACACGGCCGCCGATGAGGGCAAGCTGCCCGCTGACCTTCGCACGGTGCTGCAGTGCGCCAGCATCCGCGGCGTCTGCGAAGCGGTCGCTTCGGGCTTGGGCGTCGCCATCATCAACCGGCGCTATGTCGACCACCGGATGACGGAGCTGGAGGACGCGTTTCCGACTCCGCCGCGGGTCGCCTACATCGCCCGTCCCGCACCGTCCCGGCACTCGGAAGCAATCCAGGCGCTGACCGATCAGATCTTGGACGAGAACCGGGGTGCGGGGATCTGACTCGGATCTGCTCTCACTCTGTGATTTAGATCGGCGGATAGTAGAGGAACTCGATCATCAGACAGCCGTCCTCGCTGAAGAACGGCCCATGGGGCACCCCGGGCGGACGAACGGCATAGGTCCCGGCCGGCAGGATCCGTTGCGCGTCCCCAGGCGTGCCGATCGACAGGGTGCCGGATATCAGAAAGACCTCCTCGCACCACGGATGAGCAACCGGCGCGTCGACCGAAGCGCCCGCACTCTAGCGCGACAGACGCGTGACGGCCCCGGTCTCGGCCGCATGGTCGAAGCGCCCCGACAGAACCTTCTGCTCGACCCCGGCATAGCCCTCGACCGAGGTCCAGCCGGCGGGCTCCAGCGCATCGAAGAACTCCCGATGGGTCTTGGCAAACGCGCCGAAGCCTGTGTCGCCTGACACCATTGTCCTCCTTCAAGGCTTGGGCGCGGCGCCCTACTCGGCCGGTGCGCTGGCCGGCGTCGGCTGGGCGTCCGGCAGCTTGCCCGGCAGCATCAGCACCGCCCCCAGGATCGCCAGCGCCGCGCCGGCCAGAATGTAGAACAGCATGTCGAAACCCCAGGTGTGGTGCACATAGGCGATCAGGGGCACGACGGTGGCCCAGACGGCAAAGCTCACGATGTAGCGGGCGCCATAGATCGACGCCCGAAGCTCGGACTTGGCCATTTTTCCGATCATGAAGTCATTGATCGGGATCTGCCCGAAGGCACCCAGCATGAAGCCGAGGGCCACGGCCAGCGCCTGCAGGTCGTTCAGACCCGGCATCACCGTAAAGAACACCACCTGGATGACGGCCACGACCGCGAAGACGGAGCGGGGGCTGTAGCGGTCGAGCATCCGCCCCACGATCACCTGGGCGAAGGAGGCCACGGCGAAGACGATGAAGGCGAGCCACCCGATCATCGTCGCCGATGACGCGATGCCGGTCAGTCTCTCCTCGAACACCTTCGGCAGGGCGAAGGTGGTCCCCTGGAAGACGATGCTGGAGACCGCCGTGGTGAAGAAGATGATCGCCGAAATCCGGATCAGCATGGCCCGCCAGTCCGCGTCACTGGTCTGTCCGTCCGGCGCCGCGGCCGGCTTGGCCACCGAGGCGGTCGCCGCGTTCTTCAAGGGGACGCGGTCGCGAAAACTGTACCAGTAGGCGAGACCGATCAGGACCGACACCGCCCCCGGCAGCCAGAACGCGGTCCGCCAGCCGGTCTGGTCGATCAGGAACCCGGTCAGCAGGGCGGCGCAGCCCACACCCATGTTGCCCCAGACCCCGTTGACCGCGATGTCCATGCCCATGGACTTGCCGCCGCGCGCAATCATCGCCAGGCCCACCGGATGGTAGATCGCGGCAAACATGCCGATGGCGAACAGGCCGATGGCGATCTGGATCGGGTTCTGCGCCATCGAGGTGGCGACCGACGCCAGGCCGATCCCGACGAAGAACACCACCATCATGCCCTCGCGGCTCCACCGGTCGGCGAGCCAGCCGGACGGCAGCGAGAACACTCCGAAGGCGATCAGACCTGGTGTCGCGTAGGGAATGAGCTCGGCGTAGGAGAGCCCCCACTCCACAGCAAGCACCAACGCCGCCGCCGTCGCGAAGATCAGCAGGAAGAAGTGGTCGAGGAAGTGCCCGACGTTGAGGAAAAAGAAATGCCGACGGTCCTCCATCGGATGACTCCCTTTGTCGGCGCCACGCGCCAGGATTTCCGATGAGTGTTGCCCTTCCAGGGCTGGCCTGCAATCGATGTTCTGCCAAGGTGTATCGCATTTCTGCCACCCGGCCCGCCTTGACGACGGGATCCCCTCTCCGCCGTTTGATTGAGCCGCGCTTTACCGGTCTACGATGGGGGCGCATCAACTGCGGCGAGCATCGGGGCAAGGGAGATAAACGGATGTCTGTCGAAAGAGTCGAAGTGCTGGTCGTCGGCGGTGGACAGGCCGGAGTCGCCGCGAGCGAGCACCTGACTGACGGCGGCATCCCCCACCTCGTTCTCGAGCGCGGCCGCATCGCCGAGCGCTGGCGTTCGGAGCGCTGGGACTCGCTGGTGGCGAACGGTCCCGCCTGGCACGACCGGTTTCCGGGTCTGACATTCCCCGACACCGATCCGGACGGCTTTGCCCCGAAGGAGGCCGTCGCGGCCTATTTCGAGGCCTATGCCCGCCGGTTCAACGCGCCGATCCGCTGCGGCGTGACTGTCGAGACGGTGCACAGGATCGACGGGCGTGCCGGGTTCCACGTCGAGACCTCGGATGGGCCATTGCAGGCCGACTATGTGATCGCCGCGACCGGCCCGTTCCAGCGTCCGGTGATCCCCGAACTCATCCCTGAATCGGTCGGGGTGCCGCAGATCCACTCCAACGCCTATCGCAACCCGGACCAGTTGCCCGCGGGCGGGGTTCTGGTGATCGGCGCCGGCGCATCCGGTTCGCAGATCGCCGATGAGCTGTTGCGCGCCGGCCGGCGTGTCTACCTGTCGGTCGGCCCGCACGCCCGCTATCCGCGGCGCTACCGGGGCCGCGATTACTGTTGGTGGCTCGGGGTGCTGGGCCAGTGGGATATCGACACGCCGGCCCCGGGCACCGAGCACGTCACGATCGCGGTCAGCGGTGCCTATGGCGGCTTTACCGTCGACTTCCGGGAGTTCGCGTCCCGCGGCATGACCCTGGTCGGCCCCACGACGGGCTTCAAGGACGACGCGGTCACCTTCGCGCCGGGTCTCGCCGAGAGCCTCGCCACGGGCGATGCCGACTACCTCAAGGTGCTGGACGACGCCGACGCCTATGTCGCGCGCAACGGTCTCGACCTGCCGGAAGAGCCGGCCGCCCGCGTCTTCGATCCGGACCCTGCCTGCGTTACAGACCCGCTGCTCGCGCTCGATCTGGCGGAAGAAGGGGTGACATCGATCCTCTGGGCTACCGGGTACGCGGTCGATTTCAGCTGGCTGCAGGTCGACGCGTTCGACGCGCAGGGCCGCCCGCAGCATCGGCGCGGCGTGTCATCGGAACCCGGGGTCTATTTCCTCGGCCTGCCGTGGCTGTCGCGGCGCGGTTCATCCTTCATCTGGGGTGTCTGGCACGACGCCAAGTACGTGGCCGACCACATCGCCACGAACCGCGGCTACCGCGCCTATGACGCGCAGGCCCGAGAGAAACCGTCGCGCTAGCCCGGTTCGAGGTGAACGCGTTCGAGGGCCTGACAGAACGTCGCGATGCGACCATCCTCGGCTCCAGAAACTATTCGCGAAACCAGACGACGACACGACAAGCGCGGGAGCGGGACCGATGGCGCGAACGGAGGATCATCAGCTGGGGAGAACTCGACGTCTGGCAATGGCCATCCTGTTCTTGATGGCCGGGTGCACGGGCGTTCCATCCGGCATCGACCCGGTCGAGGACTTTGACGTCCGTCGCTATGCCGGAACCTGGTACGAGATCATGCGGCTCGATCACTCCTTTGAGCGCGGGCTCGTCAATGTCTCCGCGACCTATGGGTTGCGCGACGACGGCAGCGTCAGCGTCGTGAACCGCGGCTATAACCCAGCGGAGTGCGCCTGGGACTCCGTCGACGGCACGGCGACCTTCCAGGGCGACCCCCGGGTCGCCAGCCTGTCGGTCACCTTCTTCTGGCCGGTCGCGGGCGGCTATCACGTTTTCGAGCTGGACCGGCCGGACTATGGCTACGCCCTGGTTGCCGGGCCGACCCGGGACTACCTCTGGATCCTGGCGCGCGCACCGGACCTGCCGACAGCCACCCGCAACCGCTTGGTGGACACCGCGCGCCAGAACGGGTTCCCGGTCGACGAACTCATCCTGGTGCAGCACGGCGTCCCGGAATGTTGAAAGGCGAGAACGTGGGCAAACCCGAACGCGGGCATCCAGTCCCTCGGCCGCCTACCCGGCGCGCAATGGCGCCGGCGAGATCGCCACGACAGCGGACTGATTGACGCATACGACCGGCTCGGGATCGCATCACGGCCGCACCAGGAACCGGCAGAAGCGGGTTCCGACATGGAGCATCTGCCAGAATTGCTGCCGGAACCGGCGACGCCCAGGGCTTGCATTCGGATCCGGCGCGATCCCGCCGGTCGCAAGCACCTCCTGCGCCAGGGCTTCCGCCAAGCCCTCTCCCGCGTACATCAGCATCCCGGCATCGGCGAGGGCGTCCAGGGTGTCCTGATCCTCCAGCGCCTCACGCAGGCGGTTGCTCGCCACACGCCCGGCGATGATCGGTCCGATGATGACCAGCATCAGGGTGATCGTCGCGATTGCGACGAGGCCGGCGACAATGGTCCCGGGATTGATCGCGACCGCCACCCACGGAAGCAGGGCAGCGACGAAAAGGTAGGCGCCGAGCGCGAAGAAGAAGGCAGCCAACAGCACCGCTGGTACGACCACTCCGCCCAGCAGTGTGATCCGGATCCGCACGCGCGCTTCCTCGACGTCCAGGGCCGCACTCGATGCGGGCTTGGCGGCCAAGGCTGCAGCGATGTTGTGGCCTTCGGCATCGCTGACCGTCTCGATCCGATCGTCCGCGTCGTAGAAGTCGTTGGTCACCGGATCGGCATCGCGACGGTCGCCGGCGAGGATGCCCAGCGTGTACCGGCGGCGCAGCATGACTCGAGCCGTCAGGTCCCGGACCCTTACGAAAGGCCGAAGGACCGGCGACAGAATCGGCACATCGTCGGACAACAGCGTGAATTCGGTCCGGTGCTCGAGTTCGCCTTGCGCGGCGGAGCCGATGAAACGGCACCAACTTGTAACCGCCTCCCCCGCCGCAAGCCGGTCCGCGAAGGTGACGCGGTCCCGGTTGCCGTTCTGGTCATGCAGGAAATCGAGGCGATAGCGCCCGAAGAGAATGGCGGCGTTCCGCAGCGCGAACAGATCGGAATCGCTGTTCACCTCGTCCTACAGTGACCAGACGGTCTCCCAGGTCGCCGGGTCCAACCTCATCGTCAGCTCGAGGCTGCCAGCGCGCAAGAAGGACCGGACAGAAACGGTGGCATGGAGCCGCCGGCGGCCCAGCGGTGGCGTGACGGTGATGGTCGTTGCGGTGTCGGTATGGCCGATGGGCCAGGAGTCCGGGTCGGAGAGATCGTCGTCCGGGCCGGCGTAGCGGATGACCCAATCCGGGCCGGCGGTGATCGGAGCGTTGATCCCGGTCGAGAGCATGAAGGCCTGAACGCTCAGGGTGATGGGCTGGCCCCGGACTGCATCCCTCGGAGTAGCGGTCACGCGCAGTCCGATCCCGGTCGCCGGTAGCGCAGCTGCCGGGCCCTCGAAAACCCGATCGGTCGCGGCGACCAGCGACACCGCATCGATCAGCGCGGCATCCGCAAAGTGAAGGCCGTCGGTAATGTCGAACCCGTTGAGATCCACCGTGAGAAACGGGTTCTCGTCGGCCAGATCGGGAAACACGAACCGCATGAAATCGATCGAGGCATAGAGGGCGGCCGGCAGCGATCGATGCTCGCCGATGGTGTAGTCCGGGGACGCATCAAGATTGCCCGCAAGCAGCGCGCGAACCGCCCGGGTCGGCCCCTGGTAGGGTGCTGCGTGATCCGGCCAGGCTAGGGGCAGCCAGTCCGTTCCGGCCGGAGGCGCGAGCTCGATCCAGACATCGCCGGTCCCGGCAGGCGGGTCTGCGAAGATGTCGGCATCGAGGCCACGTCCGATCGGTCCGGCCTGATCCAGCCCGGCAATCTGCGGAGCGACTGAGCGGACGCGCAGGCCGCCGTCTCCCATATCCGTGTAGCCAAGTGCACCGTCAGGCGCTGCGAGGCACACCCGGCCGCCCATCGTGTTGTCGTAGTTCGCCGCGGCCACGGACAGTAAGAACGAGTCGTCGTCGACCATGGCTAAGGCAGAAGCAATTCCAAACGGCCCGAACTGCCGGTTCTCGCTCCATGCGCTCGGCGCGAAACTCGGCGCCTCCATCTGCCAGTGGTTGATGTCAACGATCCGCTGATCGACGGTAGTTGCCCTGAGTTCGGGCTGGTTTCGATCGAGGCGGATCCGCGAGGCTGTCAGCGCCTCATGCGACGGCACATGGTGGAGCACCGTCAGACCAAACCCCGCCTCGACCAGCGGCTCGATCTCGGTGACAACCAGGGGGATAATCGGCAGCAGGGTGAAGTAGCGTCCGGTCATCGCCGAATCATCGCGGCGCCAGAACGAGATCTGTCCGTCTTCGAGCGCCGAGAGATCGCGCGGCAACGCTGAACGACTGGTCGCGGTTGCCTCGATCGGACCGACGCTCCAGCCACCCTCGTGGTCCACGACGGCGAAGCGCGACCAGGCCGAAAGACCGTCGACCAACGTCGGTATCGGTGATTCCATAATCCGCTGATCGCCGCTGGCGAGAAAGCCGTTGGACGGCCGCTCGACGGTGTAGAGCAGCGGATCGAGCGCGTGGAAGCGTGGGTGGTCGCCTCCGGGAACGAGTTAGGTTCCGAGGTTGCTGGGAACCGACGACGGGTCAAACCGGATCAACCGCAGCGGCTCAAACCGTCCGTCCTGACCAAGGCCGACGAAGTCTTCGCGGTTCGTTGACGTCGCCTCGGTGACGTACAGGCTCGCCGCAGATCCTCGATGGAGGATGGCGATTTCTTCGTCAGTGACGGTTGCTTCCAGATCAAAGCCGCCGGGCTCCAGATCGACGATCTTCCACCGTCCCGGATCGCCCGGCTCGACCGTGCCCCCATAGACGCTCATGTCGGCCATGCGCAGCCGGCAGGTGCTGAGATCCATCGTGCCGTTCTCGAGGTCAGCAACCTGCACCAAGAGAATGACCCGCTCGAACGCGGTGTGATAGCCGGCCCAGAGGCTGAAGCCGGGCCCGACCGGCCCACCAAGCCATATGGGGACAGGGGGGCCGGCCCGCCTTGTCAGTCGGCGCCCAATCGGTTCCCAGTCAAACACGTCGCAATAGAGGCCGGCCCCCGTGGGATCGTCCTCGTCGAGGGCGCGTTTGAAGAACACCAACAACACGTTGCCAACAGCGGTCACTGCCAGGCGTTGGTTCCAGGGCAGTTCGGGAAGGCTCTCGACTCGCCGCTCTATGCGCAGCAACTGCGCATGGCGCCGCTCGATCGCATTCCATCGGTCGACCGTCGGCGTTGTCGCCTGATCGTCATCGCCGCGCCCCCAGTAGTGGACGACGAGCCGGTCCGGCTCGGCGGTGACGAAAACGGTCGTCGATCCTTCCGCCTCGCCCGTCCCGACGGTCGCGCCGGCCATATCCAGGATCGCCTGCTTGGCGTCGGGTACTTCCCCCCTGATAAACGGGTACTTGTCCATCGGTGCCCCCCCTTCCGATGTCCGCCGGATTGAACCGGACGTTTGGGGGAAGCCTAGCGCAACGAAATCGGGAACGCGCAACCGATTTGTGCAACGGTCGGCATCATCGACGACCGATCGTCAGTGTCACGGCTTGAAGAAGAAGATGTCGTCGACATCGCCGGACCCGTCGCCGTTCATCTTGATGACGTCCGCCGTGGTGACCGGCTGTCGGGGATTGCTCTGAAACACCTTGATGGGAAAACCGTCGAGGATCTTGGCAAACCTGTCCTCGTCGTACTCCTTGCCCGGCAGGCGCCAGAGTTCCATCGTCCCAAGCCGGACCGACTTCCAGAACTCCAGGTCCAGCGACGTTGCGATGGCCTCGTCAAAGCCCTGGGTATCCGACTTGAAGATGACCTCCTCGCCGCTGCTCAGCCACTTCGCCTGCTCTTCAACCGAGGGCCGGATTTCGACATCGGCGAAGTCGGCGCCGTCCGGGACGGCATTGGCATTCAACGAGTAGTTTCCGCAGGTGTTGGGATCCATGTAGAGGCGAAAGGTCCCGGGTTCCGGGCCCAGCCCGAACTGGTTCAGCTCGGCATTTGCCTGCCCCGCCATGTTCCGGGTCAGCTGCTCGAAATTCTCGGGGTGCGGTTCGTAGAGATACAGCCGGCTCAGATAGGCCATCTCCGCCAGGCACTGACGGGCGAACAGCCCGACATTCGCCCCGACATCCACCAGCACGAACCGACGGTCCAGGCGTTCAGTCATGGTGCGGATGAACCGCACCTTGCCGAGGTCAAAGCTCTGCAGAACGATCGGGTGCAGCCCCATGTTGCGGCAAAGCGGGACATACAGCGGCACCGGCCTTTCGTCCTCGTCCTCCATATACAGGGGCGAGCCCGGTGACGGCATCATTTCGAACGACCTGACTCCGTACTCCTCCTTCAGCATCTTGAAATGCAGGATCAGGACGGAATTGAACAGAAGATCGAGGTCTTTTTCCGTGACCGGCATCACTGATCCTCGGCTTTGAAGCCCGCGGCGTGTCGGATTGCTCGAACGATCACCATCTGCCGACGCCCCCGTCAGTCCCTGAAGAACATCACGTGGTCGGCCTCCAGGCCGGATCCGTCGCGCGCCGGATGACATCCCCCGTCGACACCGTCGCCCCAGGGTTGCTCGCCAGGACCCTATGGTCGAAACCGTCGAGCAGGGTCGCGAACCTGTCGACATCATAGGCCTTGTCCGCGACGTTCAGCAGCCCGATGGAACCGACCGCAACGGATCGCCAGAACGCCGGATCGAATGCCGTCGCAATCGCTTCGTCGGAACCCCGGGTATCCGAACGGTAGAGGATCGGTGCGCCCTCGCTCAGGAACCGTTCCTGTTCGCCAAGCACACTCCGGATCTCAACGTCGCAGGACCCGGCGCCCGCAGGAACCGCATGGGCGTTCTGCGAGTAGTTTCCGCAGGTGTCGGGGTCGAGATACAGGGTGAAGACGCCCGCCTCAGGCCCAAGGCCGGCTTTGTTCAGGACGACCGTCGGCTGACCTTTCAGGTTCTTCTCGAGCTGCTCGAAATTGCCCGGATGTGGCTCGTAGAGATAGTGGCGGGCAATGTACGGCATCGCGGACAGGCATTGCCGCGTGTAGAGGCCGACATTGGCCCCGATATCTACGGAAACCAGCCCCGTCCCGAGCCGCTGGGTCCGGGCCTTGATGAACTCGATCCTGTCATACCCGTAGCGCTGAGACCTGAGCACAGTGATGCCCATGTCGACACAGAGCGGCACGAACAGGGGAAGCGGCCGGCCATCGACCTCCAGGTATAGCGGCGAGTCCCGAGACGGCATCATCTCGATCGATCTGACACTGTACTTCTGGTTCAGGGTCTTGAGCTGGAAGGGGAGCGAGTGCGTGAAGAACAGCGTGAGGTCTTCCTGGGTGATGGGCATTCGCCATCCTCATCCACGCATGCCCCGCCAGCAGTCCATCGAGGGCGATCGTTCAGGCTGAAAAAACATATCCGAAGCGAGGAAAGCGCGCCACCAGCCCCCCTTAGGAAGGATCCGCCACCACGTAGCGCAACACCACATCAACAACCTGATCCCGCACCCGCCGCTGGCCGCCATTGGTGTGCAGCCGGCCGCCGAAGACCATCGAAAACGTCGCCTGGTTGGAGATGTTGAAGAAACAGAGCGCGCTGATCATCCAGTGGAGCTGGATCGGCGTCACGTCGCCACGGAATGTGCCGGCCTTGCGACCCTGACGGCAGATCCGCCTGAGCTTGTCGAGCGCCGTCCGGTTCAGATCCTTGATCGCATCCAGACCGGCGAGGTAGCGGCCATGGTGGATGTTCTCGATCATGATCAGGCGGACGAGATCGGGATTGCTGCGATGGTGATCGAAGGTGAATTCGATCAGTTGCCGCAGGGCATCCTCGGGCGCGAGGTCGTCGATCCGAAGGCGCTGTTCCCCGTCCCGAGTCTCGCGATACGCATCCTCCAGGACCTGGCGGTACAGTCCCTCCTTGTCGCCGAAGTAGTAGTAGATCATGCGCTTCGACGTCCGGGTGCGGGCGGCGATGTCGTCGACCCTTGCACCGGAGTAGCCGCGCGCTGCGAACTCCTCGCGTGACACCCGAAGGATATCGCTGCGCACTTCTGCGGGGTTCTGTTTCCAACCGGGTTTGGCGGACCGTACCGGCTGGTTGGATCGGCTCATGCCGGACTGTCCTTCTTCCGCGTGACTCGACCAAAGTTAATGTACCATATAGTACAATTGAATTGCATGAATTAACTGCTTGGTACATTATAGGGCGATCAATTCCATCGGCTGGCATTCCGGGGCGGCAACGACCGCCGGGGGTGGACATGAAGACATCGATCGCGACCGTGTCGATCAGCGGCGATCTGCCGGAGAAGCTGTCGGCGATCGCGGCCGCCGGATTCGATGGGATCGAAATCTTCGAGACCGACTTTCTGACCTTTGACGGCAGCCCGCGGGATGTCGGCCGGATGGTGCGCGACCACGGCCTCGACATCCTGCTGTTCCAGCCGTTCCGGGATTTCGAGGGCCTGCCGGACCCCGACCGCGGCCATGCATTCGATCGCGCCGAGCGCAAGTTCGACCTGATGCAGGAATTGGAAACGGACCTGATCCTGATCTGCTCGAGCGTCGCGCCGCAGTCTTTAGGGGGAATTGACCGCGCGGCGGCCGACCTCCACGAACTCGGGGAACGCGCCGGGCGGCGGGGCCTGCGCGCCGGATACGAAGCCCTCGCCTGGGGCCGGCACGTCAACGACCACAGGGATGCCTGGGAGATCGTTCGCCGGGCCGATCACACCGGTATTGGGCTGATCCTGGACAGCTTTCACGCCCTAGCGCGCGGGATCGATGTCGGCTCGATCCGCGCCATTCCGGGCGACCGGATCTTCTTCGTTCAGCTGGCCGATGCGCCGTCGATCGATATGGACCTGCTGTACTGGAGCCGGCACTTCCGCAACATGCCGGGTGAAGGCGACCTGCCGGTGACGGATTTCATGCGGGCGGTCGCGGCGACCGGCTATGACGGGCCGCTGTCGCTGGAGATCTTCAATGACCAGTTCCGCAGCGGTTCGCCCAAGTCGATCTCGGTCGACGGGCATCGGTCGCTGATCTACCTGATGGATCAGGTCGCCCGGCTGGAGCCGGACGCCGCGCTGGCGGCACCATCGATTCCGGATCGCGTCGCGGTCTCGGGTGTCGAGTTCGTGGAGTTCGCCGCCGACGATGCGGATGCCGAGGTCCTCGGCCAGGCGCTCGAAGGCCTCGGATTCAATGAGGCCGGGCGCCACATCGCCAAGGCCGTCTCGGTCTGGCGCCAGGGCGACATCAACATCGTGATCAACACCGATCGCGACGGTTTCGCCTACAGCGCGCATGGCCTGCACGGCACCTCGGTCTGCGACATCGGCCTCAAGGTCGAGGATGCCGCCGCGACGATGGCGCGGGCCAAGGCGCTTGGCGCCCAGGTCTTCTCGCAACCGGCCGGCCCTGGAGAGCTCGAAATACCCGCCATCCGGGGCGTCGGCGGCAGCATCATGCACTTCTTCGATGACCGAAGCGATCTGGCCCGGGTCTGGGATATCGAGTTCGAGCCCGTGCGCCACGAGACGCCCGGCGGCGGCGCCGGCCTGACGACGATCGACCATATCGCCCAGACCATGGACCACAGCGAACTGCTGACCTGGCTGCTGTTCTACACGTCGATCCTGGAGACCCGGAAGACCGCGCTGGTCGACGTTCCCGATCCGTCCGGACTGATCCGCAGCCAGGCGATCGAGAGCTAGGACGGGTCGCTGCGCATCGTCCTGAACGGTGCGGAGAACCGTCGGACCCTGGCCGGCCGCTTCATCGCCGAGAACCTGGGCTCGGCCGTTCAGCACATCGCCTTTCGCACCGATGACATCCTGGCCACGGCCGCCGCCCTGGCAGATCGGGGGTTCGAGCCGCTGGAGATCTCACCGAACTACTACGACGATCTGGAGGCGCGATGGGGCCTCGACCCGGCGCTGCTCGCAACCTTGCGGTCGTACAACATGCTCTATGACCGGATCGATGACGGGGAGTTCTTCCAGTTCTACAGCCGCACCTATGGCGAGGGATTCTTCTTCGAGGTCGTCGAACGACGGAACGGATATCGCGGCTACGGCGCGGCCAACGCCCCGTTCCGGATCGCCGCCCAGAAACGGGCGTTTCCGCCACCCGGCATGCCGAAGCTCCGGACCAGCGGGTTCGCCGGCTAGCATGGAACACGATGACTGCCTGAACCTCGCCGTCGTGGGTGCTGGCCTGATCGGACGGCGCCATATCGAGGTGGTGCGGAACAGTCCGCAGTGTGCGCTTTCCTCGATCGTCGATCCCTCGGCCGATGCTCGCGCCTTTGCGGCCGACCTGAGTGTTGCGCATCACGACTCCCTGGATGCCGTGCTGGGAGCGACCCGGCCCGACGGCGTCATCCTGGCGACCCCGAACCAGCTGCACGCCGCCCAGGGACTGGCCTGCATCGCCGCCGGAATGCCGGCGCTGATCGAAAAGCCGGTGGCCGACACCGTGGAGGACGGCAACCGCCTGCTGGCGGCAGCCGAAGCCGTGGATGCCAGGATCCTGGTCGGGCACCACCGACGCTACAGCGCCATCATCTCGGAGGCCATCGAGGTGATCGAGAGCGGCGCCTTGGGGGACATCGTCGCGGTCGTGGGCACCGCGCTGTTCTACAAGGCGGAAAGCGAAGGCTATTTCGACGGACCTTTCGCGTGGCGGCGCCGGGCCGGCGGTGGCCCCATCCTGATCAATCTGATCCATGAGATCGGCAACCTGCGCGCCATGGTCGGTGAGATCGTCGCGGTCCAGGCTCTGACGTCGAATAACACCCGCGGCTTCGAGGTCGAGGATACGGCGGCGATCGGCCTGCGGTTCGCCAATGGCGCGCTCGGCACCTTCATGCTCTCCGATACGGCGGCGAGTTCCCGCAGTTGGGAGCACACCTCCGGCGAAGACCGCTAGAACTTCGCCACGGCCCATTCGGACGAAGACGACTGCTACCTGATCTGCGGCACCTGGGGCAGCCTCGCCATGCCGACCATGCGCCTGCAGCGTTACACCGATCCTCAGCGCCGCTCCTGGCGTCAACCGCTGTCCACGTCCAGGATCCCGATGCAGGTCGTCGACCCGCTGGAACAGCAGGTCGACCACTTCTGCGAGGTCATTCGAGGGCGGGCCGACCCCGCGGTCACGGTCCGCGACGGCCTCAGCAACCTGAAGGTCGTCGCCGCCATCGGCGAAGCGGCCCGAAGCGGCGGGACGGTTCTGATCTGATCCGGGTTCAGAGCCTCTCTAGCGATGCACTTGCCCGCGCCCCCGGCTTGCGCAACAACACTGCGCTCGCCGCTGAAGGACCTGAGGACCATGGAACTGAAATTCGACGCGCGCCAGGATCTGATCACCGCGTTCCCGACCCGGTTCTGCCGGTTCATGATCGACGGCGCCGGGCCGCTGAACGAGGCCCTGGAAACCGCGATTCTGCAACACAAAGAATCGAGTGCCGGTCTGAGCCGCAGCAACATCGGCGGCTGGCACTCCGGCGACGACTTCTTCGACTGGCCGGACCGCGGCGTCGACACCATCAAACAGGCCGTCATGGCGGCGCTGCAGACCACGGTGCCGATCCTGGTCGGCGGCGACTGCAGCTTCGACACCCATCTGGTCGCCTGGGCCAACGTGTCCGGATACGGCCATTTCAACAAACGGCACAACCACCCGGAAAGCCAGGTCTCGGCGGTCTACTACGTGCGGACCGGCAACGACGTGCTGGAGATCCCCCAGAGCGGGATGTTCGAGTTCTTCGATCCGCGGGTGCACGCCGACATGTCGGCGCTGGCGGGCGAGGAAGTCGGCCGCGACCTGCAGATCAAGCCGGTCGACGGCATGCTGCTGATGTTCCCCTCCTGGATGTATCATCAGGTCTATCCGTACTACGGCGACGGCCACCGGATCTCGATCGCCATCAACGCCCATATCGGCAACCTGAAGCGCGGAGACAGTGCCGGGTAAAAGTCGGACGCCCGGGCGGCGGGAGGAGCGAAGGATCATGAGCGCACCGCAGGACCGCCCCCGCATATCCCTGGACGCGCTGCGCCAGGATTTCCCGATCACCGAAAGCGCCGTCTATCTCAACCACGCCGCCGTTGGACCGATTTCGCGGAACGTGCAGGCGGCCATCCAGCGCCAGTCCGAGATCCACGCCACGCAGCTCCCTGTGGCGCAGGGGGCCTACGCACCGGTCTATCGCCAGTGCCGCGAGGCCGCCGCTCGTCTGGTCGGATCCACCGCCGACCGGATCGCGTTCATTCAGAACACCTCCCACGGCGTTTCGCTGCTCGCCACCGGCCAGGACTGGCGGCACGGCGACAACGTCATCGTGCCGGCACAGGAGTTTCCGTCGAACTATCTCGCCTGGCTGAGCCTCGAGGAGCGCGGGGTGGAGCTGCGCCGCCTCGAACTAGACGACGGCCGCCTGACCCCGGACCGCCTGGCCGCCGCGATCGACGGCAAAACCCGCGTGGTCGCCCTCAGCCAGGTCCAGTTCTTCAACGGCTTCCGGGTCGACCTCGCCGCCCTGTCCGAGATCGCCCGCGCCCACGACGCGCTGCTGGTGGTCGACGGCACGCAAAGCGTCGGCGCGGTCCCCGTCGATGTGCAGGCCATGGGGCTCGACGCGCTGGTGGTCAGCGCCCACAAATGGATGCTCGGGCCGCTCGGGATCGGGTTCATGGCCCTGTCCGACCGAATGCTGGAGCGTACCCGGATCAGCCAGGTCAGCTGGCTCAGCGTGAAAGACCCGTTCGCCTTCAATCGGCAGCTCGACTTCCCCGACGACGCCACACGCTTTGAACCCGGGACCGAGAACGCCGCCGGCCTCTTCGGCCTGGCGGAACGATTGCAGGAGATCGAGGCCTACACGCTGCAAGGCATTGAGGCGCGTCTGCTCCACCTGACGGATCGATTGGCGGAACAGGCCCGCCGCCAAAGATTCGAAATCCGCAGTCCGATGGAGGCCGGTGCGCGCTCCGGTATCCTCAGCCTCTATCACCCGACCATCGCGTCGGCCCGGACCGTCGACGCCCTGAAAACCCAGGACATCCATATCGGGCTTCGCGAAGGTGCGCTCAGGGTGTCGCCGCACTACTACAATGCCGAGGACGAAATCGACGCCCTGATGGCGGCCCTGCCCGCCCCTTGAGCCCGAAGACGGACCAACCCGTCATCCCGGTTCGACCACCGGTCGAGACCGGGATCTCCTGGGGGAATGGCGAGAGCAGGCGACAGGCGCCTGCTCCCGCTTCGGTGGTTGAGGTCAGGCGGCCTTCACGCCGCTCAGGAACCTGTCGATCACCGCCTGCAGGTGGGTCGACTGTTCCGACAAAGACCTGGCTGCCTTGTCGACCTCGTTCGCGGCGTTGCCGGCTTCTCCGGCCGCCGAGCTGACGACGACGATGTTCTCGTTGACGCTGGAGGTTCCGGTCGCCGCCTGTTCGACGCTGCGGGCGATCTCGGAGGTCGAGGCCTGCTGTTCTTCGACGGCGACCGAGATGCTGGAACTGATCTCGTCCACGTCGGTGATGCTGCGGGCGATGCCTTCGACCGCCGCCGCCGCCGACTCCGTCGCCGACTGGATCTCGACGATCTGCGAGGAGATCTGCTCGGTCGCCTGGCTGGTCTGGTTGGCCAGGCTCTTCACCTCGGATGCCACGACCGCGAAGCCCTTGCCGGCGTCACCGGCCCGCGCGGCTTCGATCGTCGCATTCAGCGCCAGCAGGTTGGTCTGCTCCGAGATCGCCTTGATCAGCTCGACCACTTCGCCGATCCGCGCCGACGCCGTGACAAGCTCCTTGATCTTGGCATGGCTGCCGTTGGCGGTCTTCACCGCCTCGGACGCGAGGCCGGAGGAGCGGTTGACCTGCCCGCTGATCTCCCGGATCGAGGCGGACAACTGGTCGGCGGCGGTCGCCACGCTCTGGACGTTGGCCGTGGTCTGCTCCGACGCCGACGCCACGTTGGTGGCCTGGGCATTGGTGCGGTCCACCGTCTGCGTCATGGTCGACGCCGACTGTCCGAGCTGGGTGGTCGCCGAACCGAAGGACGACATTACCGCCTGAATCTCGCTCTCGAAGGTCTGGGTCAACGCGTTCAGAGCCCGTGTCTTCTCTTCCTTGCGGCGCTGCTCCTCGCGCTCCTTCTCGGCCATCTCCTCGGTCTTGATCATGTTCTCTTTGAACACGCCGACCGCTTCGGCCATCTCCCCGATCTCGTCCTTCTGGCCCTGGTTCGGGATCGTCGCCGCGGTATTGCCGTCGGCCAGCTCACGCATGGTCCGCGTCATCTGGACAATCGGACTGGCAACCCGAGTGCCGATCAGCAGCGCGATGCCCACACCGATCGCCAGCCCCAGCAGAACGCAGGCCAGGATCATCATGTAGGTCATGGACACGGTCTGCTCGTTCTGCGCGATCCGGGTCTCCATCAGGCCTTCTTCAATGCCGGCGAACTCGGCCATCAGGCGGCGGAACTCGTCGAAGAACACCTTGCCGCGGGCTTCGCCGACCAGGTCAGCCATGTCGTCCATGGTCTTGGCGTCACCGATCTGGCGGCGCAGGTCGATCATCGGCGTGGTCACGTCGGCCACCCAGCCGTCGATGGTGCCCAGCATGTCGGCCAGCAGTTCGACCTGGGGCGGGTTGTCGGACACGGTGTCCTGCAGCGTCTTCAGGTCGGTCGCGAACCGGTCGTTGCCGGCGTTGTACGGCTCGAGGAATTCCTCGCGACCGGCCAGCAGGTAGCCGCGCATGCCGGTTTCCATGTCGACGGCGGACGCCAGCAGGGTCTTGGCCTGGTCGATGACCTTATAGGTGTGGGACACCCAGGCCTCGCTGTCCAACATGATCACGAGGTTGGTCGCCACCGCATCCCGCGCGGCATCCGCTTCACGCATCCGCGTGACCATCAGGTCCTGTTCGACCGCGATGAACTCGGCGATCACGGCGCGGAAGGCGTCGAAATAGGTCTTGCCGCACTGTTCGCCGACATAGGCCTCGACATCCGCCAGACTGCCGAACCCGGCGACGACCTGCTGGCGCAGCTCCATGGCCGGTTCCGTGACGTTCGTGCGCCACTCCGAGATCAGGCGGCTGGCCTCGCCCAGGCGCTCGACCTGGGGCGGGTTGTCGCTCACCGTCTGCTGAAGCTCGGCGAGCGCGGAATCGAAAGACTGGGCGCCGCGCTCATAGGGCTCCAGGAAGACCGGGTTGCCCGCCAGCAGGTAGCCGCGCAGACCGGTCTCCATATCCACCGCATCGGCGAGCAGGCCCTGAGCCGCCGAGATCACCTTGTTGGTGTGGTCGACCCAGCGTGAGGTTTCCTTCAGAAGCGTGATCTTCTGCGACAGCGCCGCCTGCGCGTCCTGGAAGTCCTGGCGGCGTTCGTCCAGCAGGGTCGCCTCGCGCTCGATGAAGGTCGCGATCTGGCCGCGGAACTTGTCGAAATAGACCTTGCCGCGGGCCTCACCGACCAGCTGCGCCATGTCGTTCATGGTCTGCGCGTCGCCGATCTGGCGGCGCAGCGCGATGGTCGGCTCGGTCACTTCGGCCTGCCATTGTTCAAGGACCTGGCGGATCTCGCCGAGCCGCGCCACCTGGGGCGGGTTGTCGCTGACGGTCTTCTGAAGCGCCTCGATGGCCTGGTAGGTCTGCACTTCACCGGCGTTGTAGGGCTCGAGGAATTCCTCCCGGCCGGCCAGCAGGTAGCCGCGCATCCCGGTTTCCATGTCGACGGCTGAAGCGACAATGCGCTGGGCTTCGGCCAGCACCACCCGGGTGTGGTCTACCCACTTGTTGGTCTGCACCATCGAATTCACGTTCCAGTAGGCGACAAGCCCCAGAACCACAAGCAGCGATAAAGGGGAAAGAACTCCAAGCAGGACCTTTTGCTTGGTCTTCCAATTCGAGAAGCGCATACAACCGTCTCCCATCCAGATTTATGACTTTCCGGTAGGTAGGCTGGCCGCCGGTTCTTAAACGTGAGTTAAGCGCTTTTTCTCAGAAACACACCAAACAGAGACAAACATACAATCGAATACTTCAAGTGACGCAAGAGTTTCGATAAATTAGGTACAAAAACGGATTCAATTTTCGCTTTTTTTCGAGCATTCGGCCTTTACCCTATGAAAAATAGGGATAAATCAGGGGCCGACCAGCAGCACGAACCGGTCTTACGGAGACGAGAAGAGCAGCCGGATATAGGTCCTGAGCTGAAGGATCTGGGCCGCGACCGTTCCCCTTTCGCCCAAGACCCGCTCGAGTACGAGGGCGCCCTCGACGACCCCCGACACCATGTCGCCCAAAGCATCGAGATCCACCGCCTCGCGCGGGGAGTGGGCCTCGGCGATCTCCTGGAACATGCCGCGAAAACGCTTGCGCCAACTCAGGATCGCGTCGCGGTTGAGGTCGCAGACCCCCTTGTCGAACAGGCGATCCTGGTAGGCGGTCGCCGCGACCACGCACCCCGGGTGGCCGTTCGGCATGTCATCGAGCAGTTCGGCCAGGAACTTCAGGCCGATCAGCATGGCGTGCAGCGGATCCTCGTTCAGTTCGCGGGCGCGGGCGAACAGGTCGTCATACAGCCGGTCCTCGGCCGCGATGTAGCGTTCCAGCAGCGCCCGCGCGAGGGCGTTCTTGTCCTTGAAGTGATAGAAGAAGCCGCCCTTGGAGATCCCGACCGTCGCGACGATCTCGTCAATGGACGTCGCCTCGAAGCCCTTCTGGAGAACCGAGGCTTCGGCATAGTCCATGATCCGCGTGCGTGTGTCGGTCGGTTTGTTCAAAGCTGTCGCCTGCTGTACCGCAAGTTCAGTTGATTAGATCACTGTGCCATCTCTCGACGCACACTAGACATTAAGCAACTGATAAATCGACAATAAATTCGCATCGAAAACTGCACCACAGGTTTAATAGATCGCCTGCCCGCCCCGGCGTACTCCTCCGGCCAACGCAAAACGGAGGGCGCCACGCGCATCGACACACTTCTCTCGTCACCCCGGTTCTTCCTGGCTGATGGCGGGATGGAAACCACCCTGATCTTTCAGCACGGCTTCGAGCTGCCGTGCTTTTCAGCAGCCGTCCTGTTGGACACGGAAGCCGGCCGCGCCGCGCTGACCACCTACTTTGAAACCTATCTCTCAATCGCCCAGGACAGCGGACGGGGCTTCGTCCTCGACGCGCCCACATGGCGGGCCGGTATCGCCTGGGCCGACCCTCTCGGTGTGACGACCGAGGAAATCCTGGCGACCAACGCGAAGGCGGTCGGCTTCGCCCGCGCCCTGCGCGACCGCTTCGAAACCGACGCGTTCCCAGTCCTAGTCAACGGCCTGGTCGGGCCGGCCGGCGACGCCTATGCGCCCGACACCGTATTGTCGGTAGACGAGGCGATGGAGATCCACACTCCGCAGATCCATGCGCTCGGCAAGAGCGGCGTCGACCTGATCAGCGCCATGACCCTGACCCATGCCGGCGAAGCGTCCGGGATCGCCCTTGTCGCGCGGGAGATCGACGTCCCGATCGTCATCTCGTTCACCGTCGAAACCGATGGCCGGCTGCCATCCGGCCAACCGCTGGGCGACGCGATCGCCGAGGTGGACCAGGCCTCCGGCGACGCCCCGATCTACTTCATGATCAACTGCGCCCACCCGGATCACTTCAGAGCGGTGCTGGACCCCTCGGCGACATGGATGCAGCGGATCGGCGGCATCCGCGCCAACGCCTCCCGGCTGAGCCACGCCGAGTTGGACGCCACCGAAACCCTGGATGCCGGGGACCCGGTCGAACTGGCGGATCTTCACGCCGAACTGTTCGAGATCTTCCCGAACATCCGGGTGGTCGGCGGCTGCTGCGGCACCGATGACCGACATGTCGGCTGTATCGCCCACCACAACCATGTCCGCCCGGCGGCCTGATCCGCCCACGAGTCCTTGGAGATCCGAAATGACGACCGAAACACTCGACCGGCTGCGCTGCGAGCCGGCCTCCCAAGACGACGCCGGCGCATTGGCCGAGTTGATCCTGATTGCCGGCGAAGGACTGCCGCTGCTGATCTGGCAGGACATGTGCGAGCCCGGCGAGACCGCGATGGACGTCGGACGGCGACGGGCAGCCCGGGAAACCGGCGGCTTCTCCTACCGCAATGCCATGGTGGTCCGGAACGGCGGCAAGGTGGCGTCGGCCATTGTGTCCTATCCGATCACCGAAGAGACGCCGCCCTCTGAGATCGAGGAGGCGCCACCAGTCTTTCGACCTCTCCTGGCGCTCGAGAACGCCCTGACGCCGAGCTGGTACGTGAACGTCCTGGCAACCGTCGAAGGCGAACGTCGCCGAGGTGCCGCCTCCACCCTGCTGCAAGAGGCCGAACGAAAGGCTCGGGCCGCAGGCTTCCAACACCTGACATTGATCACCGGCGACGACAATCCCGCGCGCGCCCTCTACGAGCGCTTCGGATTCATCGAGCGCGCCCGTCTGCCGATCGTCAAGGACGGGTGGCGGAACGACGGCACGCATTGGATCGCCTACGCCAAACCCCTGTCCGCATAGCCGGACCAGCACCCCAGTTCCGAGACCGACCAACCGGAAGGGCCGCAGGCCCTTTCGGACTTGGAGTCGCGACGCCGATCTCGGGTGCCGCGGATACGCCTACCCCTCCCCCCCAAAGCAAGGACACGACCATGAAAACTCGCTCCATCGCGCTAGCCCTGGTGTTGGCCACCGCCACCCTTTCGAGCGCTGACGCTTCCAACGTGATCACCACGGACCCCGGAACACACGATACGGCGAGCCAACCTATGCAGATCGCCGACCTGAAGACGCGGGACGGCACCATCGTCTGCGGGGCTCCCACGTTCGGACTTCCGACTCTGACCGACGTGTCGAGCCGTTCGGACGAAGACGAACTCGAGTGGGATTCCGGGTTTCCCGTCGGCCCCTACGATTGAGGCTCTCAACAGGGGCCGGCCCTCTCCGTCATGATGGGCGGGTCGTAACCCCTCTGGTCCAACCGGCCGGTCGAAGCGCCGGCCGGTGTGCCTTCAAGGAGCCCGTCCAACCATGATCGTCGATGTGCGGACCTACACCCTGGTGCCAAGGAAGCTGAAGCCGTACCTGAAACTGATGGAGCAATTCGCGCTCCCGGTCATGCGGGCCCACGGCATGGTCCTGGACCGGTACTTCATTTCGAAGATCGGCCCGCTCAACCAGGTCGTCCACATCTGGAACTACGAGAGCCTGGCCGAGTTCGAACGGATCCGCGACGCCCGGGACGCCGACCCGAAATGGGCCGAGTACCTCGCCAAGACCGAAGGCATGGTGCTGAGCCAGGAGAACAAGATCATGGAGGACGCGCCGTTCTCCATGCCCGACGCCGTGATCCGGGAGCGAAATGCGGCGAGCGCGTCGCGTTGACCCTGGGCCCCGGAGTAAACCCGCAACGAACCGGGTTCAGGGGATCAGCACAGTCGCTCCGAGAGTCGTGCCGCTTTCGATCCCCTGATGGGCCTGCACGGCGTCCTTAAGCGGGTACTCGTAGTTGATGCTGGCGGAGAGGACGCCGTCGCCGATCGCCTTGAACAGATCCCGGGCGGTCCATTCCAGATCGGCGCGCTTGGCCACGTAATGCATGATCGCCGGCCGGGTGATGAACAGCGACCCGCGACGGCCCAGGTCCTGAATGATGTCGATCGGATCCGGCGGACCGGAGACATGGCCGTATGCGGCACAGACCCCCATCAGACGCAGGCAGTCGAGCGACTGTTGCAACGTCTCCTTGCCGATCGCCTCGTAGACCACCGCCGCCCCTTCGCCGTCGGTGACCTCGCGGACCTTGGCAACGAAGTCCTCCCGGCTGCGGACCACCGGGTGGTGGCATCCGGCGGCGGCGGCGACTTCGGCTTTGGCCTCGGTGCTGACGGTGCCGACGACGATTGCCCCCAGTGCCTTGGCCCATTGGCAGAGGATCAGCCCCATACCACCGGCGGCCGCGTGGACCACGATGGTGTCGCCCGGCTGAACCGCGTAGGTCCGGTGCAGCAGGTAATGGGCGGTCATCCCCTTCATCAGGAGGGCGGCAACCTCGCGGTCATCCAATCCGTCCGGCAAGTGCAGCAGTTTGTCGGCCGGGTAGTTCCGCACCTCCGAATAGCTGCCCAGCGGCGGAATGCCGTAGGCGACGCGGTCGCCGGTCTTGAAGTCGCTCACACCGTCGCCGAGCCCTTCGACGACACCGACCCCCTCGAAGCCGATGACCACCGGGCAGGGCGGCACCGGCCAGGGGTGGGAGATACCGGCCCGGTGATAAGTGTCGGCGAAGTTGACGCCGATCGCCGTGTGGCGGAGCCGGACCTCGCCGGCCACCGGATCGGCCACCGGCCAGTCTTGCCATGTCATCGCCTCCGGCGGGCCGAGTTGATGGATCACCTGGGCTTTCGACATCATCCCTCCCCGGCGCTTGGGCCGCTACGCGGCGCGGCGATCTTTCAGTTCTTTCAGGGCGGCGGCGTAGTTCTCGACACCCTGGGCCCCTGACAGAAGGTAGCGCTCTTCGAAGATCATGGCGGGCACGCCGCTGATGCCGCGGCCCAGCCACAGGGCCTCGGCCTCGCGCACCGCCGGCCCATAGCGGTCGTCCTGCAGGACCTCCGATGCCGCCGCGCGGTCCAGGCCGAGCTCCGCCGCCACATCCACCAGGACAGCCGGGTCGTTCAGGTCGTGGCGGTGGGTGAAGAAGGCGGCGAACAGCGCCATCTTCATGTCGTGGGCCCGGCCTTGGGTCTCGGCCCAGTGTATCAGCTGGTGGCCCGGAACGTGTTCACCATGCGCATGTCGTCGGCGTAGTCGAAGGTGAAGTCGAGCTCCGCCCCGAGCGCCGTCAGCCGCGCCCGCGCCTGGCGGCTGCCGTCGGGCGTGGTGCCGTATTTGGCGGCCAGATGCTCGCGCAGGTTCTCACCCTCCGGTGCCATCTCAGGATTGAGCTCGAAGGGATGCCAGGCGATCTCCGCCGGAATACCTGTCAACGCGATCGCCCGCTCGAGCTGCTTGTAGCCGATGATGCACCACGGGCAGACCACGTCGGAGACGATGTCGATCCGGATCGGTTGGTCGGTTTGCATGTCACTGGTCCCTGACTTACTGATCTTTGAAACGGGCGGCGTTGGCCTTGGCGGCGGCATCGATATCGCCTTTGCCGAAGGCCGACGGCCGGGGCTCCGGCAGCTGCAGGGCCGTCTGGGTTTTCGGGCGGGCATCGATCCGCTCGAACCAGGCGTTGAGATGGTCCAGGCCCTCGACCGACACCGTCGCCCAGAAATACGACCGGGCCCAGGGATATGTCGCCATGTCCGCAATCGAATATCTGTCACCGACCAGCCACTCCCGGCCCTCCAGGCGGGTATTCAGGACCTCCAGCAGGCGGCGGCTCTCGTCGACATAACGCTTGATGGCATAGGGCACGTCGTCGCCATTGGGCTTGGCAATGCGCTCGAAGAACATCGCCTGCCCCATCATCGGCCCGATCCCGCCCATCTGGAACATCAGCCATTGCAGGGTCTCGGAGCGTTCCTTGGGGTCGTGGCTCAGGAACCGGTCGTATTTCTCCGCCAGATACCAGAGGATCGCGCCGGACTCGAAGACGGCGAAGTCGCCATTGCCGCGGTCAACGATGGTCGGGATCCGGCCGTTCGGGTTGAGCTTGAGATAGTCCGGCGCCTTCTGCTCCTTCTTGGAGAAGCTGATCGGCACCATGTCGTATTCGATCTCACCCTCGTGCAGAAAGATCAGCGGCTTCCAGCCGTTCATCGTGTTCGCCGTGTAGAGCAGGATATCGGGCTGTGGCATGGCCGGCTTCCTTTGCCAGGGGGACGCGGTTGCGTCGACCCCGCCGATCTGGCAAGACAGGATACGGAAGTCAACTAGTATACTTTTAGTAACCTTGTATGAGCCCCCTATGAAAGCGCGCGTTGAAGCGGATGCCCGCGGCCGTAAGTCCGTCAAGGAGGCCTGCGCGGAGCCCTGCCCGATCGAACAGGGCATGCGGATCCTGGGTGGAAAATGGACCGGCTCCATCCTCTGGCATCTCAAGGACGGCCCGGTTCGCTTCAACGACCTGGCCCGGATGATTGGCGGTGCCAGCAAGAAGATGATCGCCGAACGGCTCCGTCAGCTCGAGGCCCAGGGCCTGATCCGCCGGGAGGTCACGAGCGGGTCGCCGATCGGCGTCGAGTACACCATCACGCCGTTCGGGGCGACCGCCCTGGACTGTCTCGATCAGCTCCGGATATGGGCCGAGACCCTGCCGCAGGAGTTGCGTTCGGTGCAGGCCGCATGACCCTCCCCAGGCTCAAGCCGTCGCCGATCCCGCCGATCTCACCGACGCCGGAGTATCTGGCAGACGACACGCTGCTGGCCGTCTACGCCGACACCAAGGCGGTGCTGCAAGTGCCGTGGATGGGCGTCGTGACGATGGCCTTCGCGCATTATCCCGCCTTCTACGCCACCCTGTGGGGCGGGTTGCGCGAGATCGCCGGGAGCCGCGAGTTCGTCGACGCCTGCGCCAGCCTGCGGGTCAAAGCGGAAGAGCAGACCGCCCGCTGGCCGGCCCGCGACATCGGCCCTGACCTGCGGAGTCTCGGTTACGGCGACCGCGAAGTGCAGGAGATCCGGCACCAGATCGAGATCTTCTCCCACGGCAACATGCCCTACCTGCTGATCGCCACCGCCGCCCGGCTGTTGCTGGAGGACCGTGAAATCGGTACCGGTCGGCCGCCGACGCCGTTTCCGGACCGCCACGGCCCGTCACCGCGCGACCGGCTGGTCCTCATCGAACCGCATCATGCGGACGCGCCGACCCAGGCGCTGTACGGGGACATCCGCGAGACCCTGGGCCTGCCTTTCGTGAACACCGACTACCGTGCACTTGCGCGCTGGCCGAGCTACTTCCATCTGGCCTGGCAGGACCTGCGCCCGCAGATCGCGACCGAGGCCTACGGTCATGCGTTGGACGCGGTGCACCGCCATTCCGTCGCGCTGGTTCAAGGACTGCCGAACCCGGGCGCGATCTCATCGGAATCGCTGCGTGAAGCGGCGGCTCAGGAGGGCAATCCGGAGCAGATCCTGGCCGTGGTCCAGCTGTTCCAGTGGCTGTTGCCAGGCCTGGTGGTCAATGTGGCGCATTTTGACCGGCAACTCGGTCGATAACGCGGTGACCTCGGCTTTGCGCCGCCTCACCCGCTCCGGTGCGCTCGGGTGTCTCCTGACGGTGACCTGGATGGCCGTGCCCGATCCCGTGCTGGCGGACGGTTCGCACCGCGTCTTCGAGTGCCGCCCGGCCCACGCCGTGTTCTGCCGGAACATCCATGTCTCCTGCTCCGGCGTGACGGATATCCCGACAACCGCCTTCCGGGTTTCGATCGTCGGGACCGACGCGGCCATCGACTTCGACGGGTCGGCGCCCCTGGTGCCGGGCCGTGTCTCCGGTGCCGGCGATCTGGTCATCCGACTGCTGGACGATCGGGACTGGATCCGCATTGAAGCAGACGGCCGGTACAGCCACCGCATCCACTGGTCGCGGGGATCAGCGCGGGAGACGGCGATGAGCCGCGGCCGCTGCGTGCCGGCCGGCCCCTAAGCTGGCGAGGCCGGCCACTGCCAGCGCCGGACCGTCAGATGTCCTGACGCTGGCCCAGCCAGACCTCCTGGGCCTGCGCCTTGATCATCGCGACCCGCTGCTGGACCTCCTCCTGGGTGATCGAGCTCACCGGGTGGTCGATGACGACCGGGCGCAGGTCCGGCATGCCGACGGCGACGCGGGTCAGACGGGTCTCGTTGACGAACTCCTGGGTGATGATCGGGGCCGCGGGGATGCCGCGGTCTTCCAGGGCCACGGAGTCCCGGATGCAGCAGGAGCAGCACGACCCGCAGTCGCCGATCGCCGTCAGCACGATGTCGTTCTCGGCGGCGATCTGCTCGATCAGTTCCTCCGGCGCGTCGCTGGAGAAGCCGTGGGTCTTGACGTAGTAGTTGACCGTCGCGAAGTCGATCTCCTGCTTGAGCGCGTCGGCCGAACCGCGCAGCAGCTTGTTGGCGTTCCATTTCGAGTTGTCGAGAATGCCCAGGCGCAGGCCGTCGAGGGTGTTCTTGCGGGTCGCCAGCGGCCGGGACTCGATGGCGACGACACCGCAGGGATCGAAGATCTCAAAACCGTGCGATTTGGGTGTGTCCAGCATCGTTCGTCTCCAGCGTTAGAGTTTGCACAGGCCGTCGGCGCAGTCGGCACCATCCGGGGTCTGGGTCTCGTCGATCGGCCGCAGCACCGGGTTGTTCATGTGTCCCCAGCCCGGGATGAAGGCGGAGAACCGCCCGGCATCCCCACCGATGACGAACAGGTGGATGCGGTCCGGGCTTTCGACGATCGGGATCCAGCTGTCAGGCTCGCGCTTGTACCATTTCGGCAGATTGCGATTGTAGACCTGCCCGTAGCGATGATCGCGGGAATGGGCGGCGAAGCGGTTGCCCGAGTGCATCCACAGATAGCTCTTGATGTCGTGTCGGCTCCAACCGTGTTTGGCGATGGTCCGGGCATGCTCGAGACCCAGGGTCACGGTGCAGTGGCCGCTGAGCACCGAGGTGTTCGAAGCGATCGTGCTCATCGCCGAGCACATCGTGTCGAGAATCCCCTGCGGGTCGTTGCACTGGTGGTCGGTCACGCTGTGCGGCGCTTCGGCGGCGATGGCGAAGACCGTCGACACGTCCGGGTCGTAGCCCTGTTCCACATGGTAGGGAGCGAACGGGCTGGCTTCCTCGTGTTCGCAGATGCAGTAGGTGTACTTGGCCGGGTTGCCGAGCGTGCACTTGTCGAGATCGGGGGCGCGACCGCCGCCGACGTTCAGCATGATCAGGCGGATCGCCCGGCCGATGGTGGCGTTGGCCCGATTGCCGGACCCGAAGGCGTTGGCCCCGCCGTTCATGCCGATCCTGCGGGCGATCGGGCCGTTCACGATGATCAGCGGCGAGGCCATGTGGGTCGTCGCCTGCACCCCGTTCAGGTTGAACGGCCGGTCGGTGAGCGCCAGCATCGCCGCGCGCACCACCGGCGCGTAGTCCGGCTTGCACCCCGCCATGACCATGTTGATGGCCATCACCTCGCGGGTCAGCGCGCCCCAGCGCGGGGGGACCTTGCACTCGACAAATGCCGGATCGCCCCCCAGGGCGGCGACACAGGCATCGACCTTCTCGCGGGTCGGCGGCACCACCGGCAGGCCGTCGGTCCAGCCGCGTTCGAAATACTCCTCGACCATGTCGGGGCCGCCAGAAGCCGGAACCCCAGGACTCTGGACGGATAGGGTCTCGACGGAACTCATGCTGGCCTCCTGACCGATGGGATCGCTGACCCCCGATCTATACCGGCCCATGGCTCATAATTACAAAATCATTCTGATATCAATTATTATTCCACTTTATGCATTAGTCGCCGGCCAGTGGGTTCGGACCGCGTCCAGCAACCCTTCCGCCGCCGGCGAGAGCGCACGCTCCTTCAGCCGCACGATGCCGATGTCCACGGCGATCTTCGGGTCGGTGACAGCCAGGCGCACCAAGCCCTCGCCTAGGCTGCCGGCGATGGCGGAAGACGGTACCAGGCCGACACCGGCGCCGGCACGCACAAGGCTCAACAGGGTGGGGATCTGCGAGACCACCACTTCATGGCGCAGCCGCACCCCCCGGATGGCGGCGTTGGTGTCGAGAACCCGACGGGTCTGGGCTTCGGTCGGCATCGACACCAGCGCATGCTTGGCCAGCTCATCGAAACGCACCTTACGGCGGCGCGCGGCGGCAAGCGGATGATCGGGGCTCGCCACGAGGTCGAACCGGCCTTTGCCGAGGAGTTCGGTCTCCAGGGCGGCCGGCACGTCGACCAGGTAGTTCAGTCCGAAATCCGCCACGCCGCTCTTCACATCCTCGATGACGTTGTCGTGGATGCCGTCACGGACTTGGATTTCGACGCCGGGCCTGAGGCGCCGGTAGGCGGCCACCGCGCTCGGCAACGCACCGTTGGCGAACGAGATGATGCTGCTGACGATCACCTGACCGCGCTTCTGCTCGGCAAGATCGCGCATGCTCTCGACGGTGATCCGCAGGTCGCTGGTGATGCGCTGGGCCACCGCGATGAATTCCCGCCCCGCTCCGGTGATGCGCACGGTCCGCGTCGAGCGCTCGAACAGCTGCACACCGAGGACGGTCTCGGTGTGCTTGATCGAGCGGGTCAGGGCCGGCTGTGAGGTGCGCAGCGCGGCCGCGGCGGCAACGAAGCTGCGGTACTCGGCAACCGCCAGCACAGCCGCGATCTGGCGCGGACTGATATCCGGGATGGCGTTCTGATCCATCCCGCCATTGATGCATTTGTCGGAACAGAAAGCGAGACGCTGCGGTCAGCGCATCAATCCGATCCAACCGCCCGACCTAGCCACGCAGGGCCCGCAACTGCGCCGGATAGGCCGACGGGTCGACCCGAGCGTCGATCAGGCGCGGGCCGGTCGCCCCGGCCGCCGCGCGGCAGCTGGTCCGAAGCTCGGCGGCGTCGCGCGCGGTCCAGGCTGTGAATCCGAAACCCTGGGCGATCGCGGCGAAGTCCGGCGCCGGCCAGCTCATGCCGAGATCTGGCATCTGGCGCTGCTGGCGCTTGATGTCGATCAGCGACAGGGTGGCATCGTTGAACACGATGACGGTCACGTTCGCGCCAACCGCGCCAGCCGCCTTCAGTTCCCCGAGACACATCAGCAGCCCGCCGTCGCCGGTCATGGCCAGGGACCCGCGATCCGGATCGTGGAGGGCGGCGGCGAGCGCCGCCGGTACGGCAAACCCCATGGTCGCCAACCCGTTGGAGATCAGCAGGTCGAGCGGGGCCTGGGCCGGCCAGAACGCGCAGGCGGAGAACATGTGAGCACCGGCATCGACGGTCAGCCGGGGCCGGGGATCGAAAGCCTCGACGGCGGCCGAGACCACGCTGCCGGCGGAGAGGGTCTCGGTCTCCGCCATCGCCATGCCCGACAGAAACCGCTGTCGATGGTCGGCGATCTCGGCCCCGGTCCAGTCACCGGCACCGGCCCCGGCACCGACCGCGAGCTGCCCGGCCACCGGTGCCACGTCACCCTGAACCCGCACCGCCGGTGTGACGTAGTGCGGATCATGGACATGGCCGCACAGGTCGAGCACCGGTGCATCATAGGGCCAGGGTTTGCGGATCAGTTCGACTGGATCGAGACCGGCCAGGATGATCAGGTCGCCGGCGGCGACACAGGCCTGCTCTATGGCCCCGCAAGTGAAGATTCCGGCGAACAGCGGATGGTCATCCGGGACGACGCCCTTGGCCATGTAGGTGACCAGGACAGGAGCGCCCAACGCTTCCGCAAGTGCGCGCACGCTTGCGCTCGCGGCCGGCGTGGCCGCTTCCAGCCCAGCGACGATCACCGGGCGCCGGGACGCGGCGAGCAGTGCGGCCGCCCAGTCGAGTCCGTCGGCTTCAGGCCCGGCCGCGCCATGCCGCGCCGGCGCCGGTTTCGGGTCGACCGGGGCCGGGAGACGTCGGGGATCGGCCAGCAGCAGAGCCGGGCCCATCGGCGGTTGCATCATCGCGTCCAGGGCCGCGGCAACCGCCGGGGCGTCGGCGTCCAGCACCGGCGCCTTGCCATCGGCCACGCCGGCGAACAGCCGCCCCATGACCGCCGCCTGATCAAAGACCTGATGCGTGATGAACTGGAGTTCGTCGGCATCGAAACTCTCCGCGACCGTGAGCACCGGCAACCGGCCGAGCAGTGCCGAGGCCAGCCCGTTGGTGGCCGAGGCCAGCCCCGGCCCTTTGGTCGTGAAGGCCAGGCCCGGACCTTCGGAAAGACGGCCGAGCACACCGGCCATCACGACGGCGGCATCCTCGCGCGCGGTCACCACCGACTGGATACCGGCCTCGCGCAGAGCCAGCATCAGGTCCAGGCTGGTCCCGCCGCCAGGAACACCAAAGGCGAAGCGCGTTCCCCGACGCGCCAGATCGCCGGCCAGCCAGTCAACGAAGCGCTGTTCCCCACCCGTGCTCATGCCGTCCTCCTGCGATCGACAACCAGGTTCAGCGCCGGGTCGACCGTCAGCGAGAACCCGGGCGGCAGCACCAGGGTCGACTCGTCCTCTTCGACCACGGCCGGCCCGTCCAGCGACTGTCCCGCCGCGAGTGTGGCGCGCGCGTAGACCGGCACATCCACGAACCCGTCGTCAAAGAATGCCGGGCGATGGCGGGCTGCCGACGGGGCACCGCCCCTCCCCGGAGCGCCGGCGCCGAGCGCGTCGCCAAGCGGGGGCCGGGGACCCGCCGCGACCACCCGCCAGGACAGAATCTCAGGCGCCATGGCTTCCTGCCGGCCGTAGCGCCGGCGGTAGGCTTCCGCGAAGCCCGATGCCAACATCGCCGCGCCCTCTTCGGTCAGGCGGTCCGGCGCCACCGGGACGTCGATCTCGTAGCCCTGGCCGACATAGCGCATCATCGCGCTGACCCGGTATTCGATGCTCTCCTCGGCGACGCCGGCGCCGACGATCAACGCGCGAGTTTCCTCCCGCATCGCCTCTATCAGATCCACCGCCCGGGCAGTGTCCAGACGGTCCAGCCGCTCCGGCGCGGCGCGCGCGACTTCGAAGGAGACCGGTGCCGCCAGCATGCCGATCGCCGAGGCGACACCAGCCCCGACCGGGCAGATCAGGCGGTCGATGTTCATCTTCGCCGCCATGCCGCAGGCATGCACCGGGCCGGCGCCGCCGATCGGCAGCACTGCGAAACGGGTGGCGTCCAGCCCGCGCTCGATGGCGTGGATTGACGCCGCCTGGGCCATGTTGGCGGTGACCGTCTCATGCACCCCCCAGGCGGCCTCGACGACGGAGACGCCCAGCGGCTCGGCGATATGGGTCGCGATCGCCCGTTCCGCTGCCGCCCGGTCCAGGCTCATGCGGCCGGCCAGGAAACTGCCCGGATCCAGGTAGCCGAGCACCAGATCACAGTCGGTGACGGTGGGGCGATCGTTGCCCTTGCCGTAGCAGGCGGGCCCCGGATCGGCGCCGGCGCTGGTCGGCCCGACCTGGATCAGTCCCTGGGCATTGATCGACGCGATGCTGCCGCCGCCGGCGCCGATCTCGATCATGTCGATCGCCGGGATCTGCAGCGGCAGCCCGCTGCCCTCGGCGAAACGGGTCTCGCGGGCAACCTCGAAGCGGGCGGTGTGCTCCGGTTCACCGTCTTTGATCAGGCAGGCCTTGGCGGTCGTGCCGCCCATGTCGAAGCAGAGGACATCGCCGACGCCCGCGAGATCGCCGAACAGCCTGGCCGCTTCGGCCCCGGCAGCCGGCCCGGACTGCACCAGGCGGATCGGATAGCGCACCGCGACCTCGGCCCGGATGCACCGGCCATCCGACAGCACAAGCAGCAGGTCGCGGGCAAATCCCATGGCCCGCGATTCCTCGACAAGACGATCGACGTAGCGGGCGAAGATCGGCAGCACATAGGCGTTGGCGACGACCGTCGAGGTCCGTTCATACTCTCCCAGTTCCGGACTGACCTCGCTCGACAGCGAGATGTCGACCGCCGGCAACTCGGCCGCCAGGATCTCACCAATCCGACGTTCATGGACGGGGTTGCGATAGGCGTGCAGCAGGGAGACCGCGACCGCCTGGACGCCGGCGTCGCCAAGCGTTTGCGCCGCCGCCACAACCTCGCCCTCGTCCAGGGCCGTCTCGACGGCCCCGGCCGCCGTCATCCGCTCGGTCACCTCGACCCGACAGGGACGCGGGACCAGCGGTGCCGGCATGGTGATGTTGAGATCGTAGAGGTCGTAGCGCCACTCCCGACCGATCTCGAGCACATCGCGAAAGCCCCGGGTTGTGATCAGGCCGGTCGGCACCCCGCGCCGTTCAATCAGCGCGTTGGCCACCAAGGTGGTGCCGTGAATGATCGAGGTCAGATCCCCGGGTGTAAGACCTTCGCGCGTCAGAATACGCTGGATCCCGTCGACCACGGCACGTGACGGGTCGTCCGGCGTGGTGAGCAGCTTCTCGCGGCGCAGCGCGGTCCCGCCATCCTGCCAAAGCACCAGATCGGTGAAGGTACCGCCGATATCGACGCCGATCCGCCAACCGGCGCCGGTCGTCAGGCCAGGATCACTCGAAGTCGCCATAAACCCTATCCGATTGTTCCCGCGATACCAGACCCGCTTCGACATCGGCGTGAACCGCCTCTTGGGGGCGTTCGGCGGGAGGGTATAATCCGCCGCCACCCGGGGTCTGGAATGTCACGACATCGCCCTCCTTCAGGACCGTCCGCGATTTTGGCGCCAGGCGTTCGCCGTTCAGCAGGTCCACCCCGGCGCTGCCCGACTGGCCGCCCAGCAGACCACGGGGCGGGTAGGTCACCCGCTCATGGCGAATGGTCATGGTCAGCGGAGCGGTCGACACGGACTTGAAACCGATGCGCTGGGCATTGCCACCGCGGTGGCGCCCGGCCCCGCCGGTATCGGGGACAAAGGCCTTCTCGGTGACCAGCATCGGTGTCTGGGTCTCGAAGACCTCGACCGGCTCGTTCGAGACATTGCTCGGAAAGCTGAGACAACCCGGGCCGTCGCCGACCGACCGGCCGCCGTGGCCGCCGTTCATGAAGTACATCTTCACGAACCGTTCCGCCTCGGGGCCGCGCACGCCGTAGAAATAGACGTTCCAAAGCGGCGATCCGGACTCCGCCACGGCACGTTCCGGCACCACCGGCGCCAGCGCGCCGAGCACCGCCGGCGGCACGTAGTGCCCGGAGAGGTGACGCCCCCATACCGGTGCCGGTGACCGCGCGTTCAGCAGGCACCCGTCCGGCGCCTGAACATGGATGGGGCGCAGCGACCCGGCGTTGTTCGGGGCTTCCGGATCGAGCAGGCATTTGACCGCGTAGCGGGCGTAGGCCTGGGTGTAGTTCAGAACGCAGTTGACCGGCCAGGGCACCTGGTCCGAGGTGCCGGCGAAGTCGATCGTCATCTCGTCACCCGCGACTCGCACCGCACAGACGATCCGCAGCGGTGAGTCGACCCCGTCGGTGGTGAGCTGGTCGCGCCACGTCCCATCCGGCAGGGCGCCGATGGCCCGCCGCATGCTCTGTTCCGACCGGGCGATGATCTCCTCGGCGACGCCGTCCAGATCCTCCAGGCCTTCGTCCTCGAGCAGTTCCATCAGCTTGGTCGTGCAATCCCGATAGGCGGCGAACTGGGCCCGGATGTCGCCGAGGGTCTCGTCCGGCTGGCGCAAGTTCTCCTTGAGGAGATCGACGATGGCCTCGTTCTCCGTGCCGGCCTGCACGATCTTGCAGATCGGGATGCAGAGCCCCTCCTCGTAGCGGTCCCGGGCCGTCGGTGACGGCGCGCCGCCGATATCGACCGTATGGGCCGTGCTTCCGGCAAAGGCGATCAGACGGCCCTCGCGGAAGATCGGGTGGATCATCGAGATGTCGTTCAGATGTCCGGTTCCGATCCAGGAATCGTTGGTGATGATGGTGTCGCCGGGCTGCAGACGCTCGCGTGGAAAGCGCTCGAGCACCGCTTCCAGGGTTCTCGGCAGGGTGCCGGTGAAGCTCGGAATGCTGCGCTTCGATTGGGCGATCAGCCGGGCTTGGGAGTCGAAGAGGCTGAACGCCATGTCGTAGTTGTCGCGGACGACGACCGAGAACGCGGCCCGCAGGAAGGTCTCCGCCACCTCGACCACCCCTTCGATGCGGCGCCAGATCAGCCCGATCCGGATCGGATCCATCGCTTGCTCCTAGCTTTCAAAAACCGGGGTCAGCCAGCCGCGGTAGCGCGGCTCACGGCCGCGGACCACAGAGTCGTACAGGCTCTGAAGGCGACGGGTCTCTTCCCCCGGTTCCCCGGTGCCCACAGGCTTTCGATCGAAACTGAGGATCGGCACGATCTCCTGACCGGTCCCGCAATAGAACGCCTCTTCGGCAAGGTAGAGTTCGGTGCGGCCGACGTCGCGCAGGTCGACCGCCATGCCGGCATCACCGGCAAGTTCGATCAGGGTGCGGCGGGTGACACTATCCAGAATGCCGGCGGTCACCGGCGGGGTGATCCAGCGGCCGTCGCGGCGCAGGAACAGGCAGCCCCCCGGGCCCTCGCTGACCGTGCCGTCGCGGTTCAGCATCACCGCGGCATCGTAGCCGCTCCGCTTCGCCTCGAGTCCTGCCAGCCGGCCGTTCAGGTAGTTGGCCGAGGCCTTGATGCGGGGCGGGCTGGCGTCGTCCTCGTTGCGTCGCCAGCTGCTGACGGCGAAATGGCGGCCCTCGGTGAACGCGGCCACCCGGCCCCGCTGCCGGCAGACGATCGACCAGCCCGCCGGGCCGTCGGCCGTCATGTCTCCCCAGTCATCCACATAGGTCTGCAGACGGATGTAGACATCCTCGCGATACCCGCAGGCCCGGATCAGCTCGCGGGTCTGGTCGGTCAGCGCGCCGCCATCGGGCGCCCCGGCGATCTCGACCACCACATTGGAGAATGCCAGCCGGTCCATGTGCTCGGGCACCCGGAACAAATGCAGCTGCCCTTCCTCGGCGTTCCAGTATCCGCGCAGTCCCTCGAACGCCAGGACGGCGAAGGTCAGGCCAGGCGCCATGACCGAGATCCGGGCCTCGTCGAAGGGTACGATCTGGCCGTTCAGCACGGCAAAGGGCGGGCGGTCGCCAGTGGTCATCGTTTCAGCCCCATCGCTCTCAGGAATCCGCCCGGCCGGCCCAGCCGCGGCGCCGGCGGCGCCAGGCCACGAAGGCGATCGCACTGCCCATCAGGGCCAGCAGCGACACGAAAGCGGGCCGCTCGAACACGAACAGCAGGTGGTGGTCGTAGGTCGAGGCGAGCGGCAGCACGGTGCGCAGGTTCTCTTCCAGCAGCGGCATCAGAATGAACCCGATCAGCAGCGGCACCGGCGGGAAGCCGAACCGCATCATCAGGTAGCCGGCCACGCCGAACGCGAAGACCAGTTGGATGTCGAACAGCGAACCCCGCAGCGCATAAGCACCGGCGGCCGCGACCACCAGGACGCTGGCGAGCAGCAGGCGCCGCGGCACCGAGAAAGCAATGGCCGCGATCTTCACCAGCCCGAAGCCGAACACCAGGTTGACCAGGTTGGCGAGGATCAGTGCGGCATAGATCGCGTAGATCGGCGTCGGGTTCTGGGAGAAGGCCAACGGCCCGACGGTGACCCCCTGCACCATCAGCGCGCTCAGGATCAGCGCGGCTGCGATGTCCCCAGGGATGCCGAAGGCCAGCAGCGGGATCAGATTGGATCCGGACACCGCGTTGTTGGCGGCCTCTGGTGCTGCGATCCCCTCGAGTGCGCCCTTGCCGAAGCGCTCGGGCGTGCGCAACGCGCGCCGGGCCTCGCCATAGGCAATGAACGCGGCCACCGTCGACCCCAGTCCCGGCATCGCGCCGATGGCCGTACCGATCGCCGAGGACCGGAACAGCGTCGGCACGCAGCTGACGAACTCCGGCCAGGAGACCCGGTTGTCCTCGCGTTTCTCGGAATATCGGATGGCCCGCGCCGACAGGTCCTGGTTCGAGCCGCTCATCTGCCGGAACACTTCCGAGACCGCCAGGAACCCGATCAGCATCGGGATCAGGCCGATCCCCTCTTCCAGTTCCGGGTTGCCGAAGGTCAGGCGCGGTGTGGCGGCCATCGGATCGAGGCCGATGAGGCCGATAATGACCCCGATCAGCGTCGCCACCAGCCCTTTCCACGCCGGCCGGCTCGACAGCATGCCGAGCGAGCCGAGGGCGAGCACGATCAGCAGGGTGTACTCCGCGGGCCCGAACTGCAGGGCCACCAGGGCGAGCACACCGGCAAAGAAGATCAGGCAGACGTCGCTGAACGTGTCGCCGAACACCGACGAATACAGCGCCATCTTGATGGCCTTCGCGCCCTTGCCCTGTTGGGCCAGGGGATAGCCGTCCAGCACGGTCGCCGACGCCGCGGGCGTTCCGGGGGTGCGGATCAGGATCGCGGTGGTGCTGCTGCCGAACAGCGATCCCTTGAACATCCCCAGCAGCATCGGGATGCCGACCCAGGGGTCGAAGTAGAACGAGTACGGGATCAGCAGCGCCACCGCCATGGAAGCCGTCAGGCCGGGTATCGCGCCCAGGATCTGGCCGGCGGCGACCCCGAGAACCACCGCCAGCAGACTCTGCCAGGTCAGGGCGAGACCGATCCCTTCGATGATCAGATCCATCGGCTACTCACCCAGCAGATACCCGACCGGCAGTCGGATCGAGAAGATGCGGTCGAACAGAATCCAGATCAGTCCGGCCACAATGGCCGGCTGCCAGACCAGAACGTGCCACCGGGTCTCCCCCATGATCCGCATGAGTGCGGCCACCAGGAGAAAGCTCGAAACGTAGAACCCGATCGCCGGTACGACAGCGAAGGCGAACAGCAGGGCGACGGCGATACCTATGAGGTTGCGGGCCGTGATCGCCATCGGCGCCTCCGGACCCGCCGGACCGCTGCCGGCATCCGGCGCCGCTTGCGCCACCGCCGGGTTGAGGGCGAGAGCGACCAGCCTGGAAACCATGACGAGTGCCAGCAGGATTGCCGCCAGCCGACCGGAGAAGCTGGGCGGGAGGCCCTGGTCGAGACCGAACCCCTCCGGATCGGAGATGCCGGCGGGAATCACGACGAAATAAAGGACCGCGTCGGCGACCAGCAGCACGCCGAGCAGCATCGCTTCACCACGCGCCGCCTCGGAACGGAACACCGGCTGAACTCCCAACAAACAGCGGGACAAGGTCAGCGGGGCGACGGTTGGTCCGCCGCCCCGACCGGACCGGGTCGGGTCGTCACTTCATCCCGATATCAGCGATCGCCTTCTTGGCGGCCGTATAGTCGGTACGGACGATCTCAGTGAACGCTGCGCTGTCGGCGTGGCTCACCGACCACTTGCGCTGGTCGGCAAGCTGTTGGAATTCAGCGCTTGCCAGCACCTTCGGGAGCACCTCGTTCCACTTGGCGATCACGTCATCGGGCAGACCGGCCGGGCCGGCCAGCCCGAAGAAGATCGCCGGGGCGATCGGATAACCCGCATCGGTGAGGACCGGCGCATCCGGGGTGACCGGGTTCTTGTTCGGTGTGCCCTCGGCCAGGATCCGGGTCTGTCCGTCCAGCGTCGCCTTGTTGCCTTCCGCCTTGAACATGGCTTCCACGGCGACATGCGGTCCGCCGCGCTGGACCGAGGTCGACCACCGGAGCTTGCCCGGATTGGCCCGCGCGTAGCCGATCACGTCGTCCAGTGTCTTGAAGTCGCTATCGGCCCGCACGATCAGCGGCTGGCTGCTGGCGACGAACTGGCCGATATAAGTCAGGTCGGACACCGGGTCGTACGGCGCGTCCATCATGTGCGGCCGAATCGTGATCGGACTGGTCGAGATGAAGCCGATCGTGTAGCCGTCCGGCTTCGACTTGGCGACCGCGCCGATGCCGATCGTGGCCCCGCCACCGGTCTTGTTCTCGACATTGATCTGCACACCCATCATGTCGCCGGCGAGCTTGGCGATCATGCGCGACGCGGTATCGCCGCCGCCGCCCGCCGAGTACGGACAGATCAGGGTGATCGTCTTGTCTGGATATCCGGCAGCATGCGCGCCGCTCGACAGCGCGACGGCCAACAGGGCGCCGCCGACCCAATGAGAAAGTCTGCGCATTTCTGTCACCTCCATGTCCCGAGCCAAATCTCAGGGCGACGCCTCGTTGTCTGCAGGACGTCCCTCCGCAACAAATGCTAGGGAGGGAGAGGTAATGATGTAAATTTATTAGATGTCATGGTTCCATTACGAAAAATCATGATCCTAAGGAGCCGGAGCCCCCCGTTTGCCATCGCCCGACCATCTCAAGGCCTTCCTGGCGGTTGCCGAGACCGGCAGCGTGACCCGGGCCGCCGAACGGCTTGGCCTGACCCAGTCCGGGGTCAGCCGGAAAATCTCGATCCTGGAGACCGAGCTCGGCTTTCGCGTCTTCGACCTGGTGCGCGGGCGTGTCGTCCTGAACCGGCAAGGCCGGGCCTTTGCGACTCACGCCCGACGCGCCGTCGACACGGTCGACAACCTGCCGCGGATGGCGCGGGCGATCGGCAGCGGCGCGTTCGACCGGGTGCGGGTGGTCGCGACCAGCTCGATCATGCACGGGCTGCTGCCCCAGGTGCTGACGTCCTATATCGCCGACCGACCGGAACTGGCACCCAGCGCGACGATGCGCAGCCTGAACGAGGTCCTCGGTCTCGAGCCCACAGAAGGGGTCGATATCGTCCTGGCGCCGCTGCCGATGCGCCCTCTCGCCTTCGAGCTGGTGCAAGAGATCCGCTTCGAACTCGAACTCGCGGTGCCGAGAGCGCTGATGCCTGACACCCTGCATCCGGTCGACGGCGTTTGGCCGGACCTGGCGGCACTTGGGACCTTGCCCTTCATCTCGCTCGACCCCTTCGCGTCCTATCAGGAGAGCGTCGAGGCCGCATGGTCGGCGCTCGCGATCGAACCGAACTTCGTGTGCGAGACGACGTCGCTTGCAACCGCGGCCCTGCTGTCGAATGCCGGGGTCGGATGTGCTTTTCTCGACCCGTTCGTGGCCCGCCGGCTGGCTGGGCCGGAGACCGTCGTGGCCCGCCTGTCACCACCGATCATCCACGGCTACGGGGTTCACGTGCCGTCGGGCGCCGCCCCCTCAGCCGAAGCGGACCGTATGCTCCGCCACATCAAGCGGATCGGAGCCGGCATGGCAGAGGCCTCCCCACGATGACCGCATTCGAGCATCTGGGCGCGCCTCTGACATCCGGCGCGCTGCGCCTCAAGAACCGGATCGCCCACGCGTCGATCCTGACCCGGTATGCGGCCGGCGGCCGCACGACCGACCGGCTGATCGCCTATCACGAGAACCGGGCCCGCGGCGGAGCGGCGATGATCGTCACCGAAGCGGTCAACGCCCTACCCTCCCAGGCCGGTCGCGGCAGCTATCTGGACGCCTACAGTGACGACAGCTTGCCCGAACTCGCCAGGCTCGCGGCCGCCGTGACCACCCATGACTGCCGCCTGCTGGCGCAGATTCAGGAACGCGGTCGGGGCAACTACTCCCGCTCCCGGGTCGACCGGGCCGTCGCGCCGAGCGCGCTCCCCGACGACCTGACCGGTGCCGTGCCGCATCCGCTGTCGACCGTCGAGGTGGACACCATGATCGAAGACTTCGCCGCGGCGGCAGGGCGCCTGCAGCGCGCCGGCTTCGACGGGGTCGAGATCTCCGCCGGGCACGGTCACCTGTTCCACCAGTTCCTGTCGACCCACAGCAACCGGCGCACCGACAAGTACGGCGGAGATCTGGCGGGGCGAACCCGCCTGCTGCGGGATCTGATCGCTGCCATCCGCGAGGCCTGTGGCCGGGACTTCGTCATCGGCCTGAAGCTGCCCGCCGAGGATGGCGATCCGGGCGGCATCGATCTCGACCAGGCCGAGGCCATCGCCACCACCCTGGCCGACCCCGCGACGGTCGACTATCTCGCCTTTGCCTGGGGCGCGCAGAACCGCCATCTCCAGTGGCACGTGCCCGACGGCCACTGGCCGCGCATGCCGTATGCGGAGAAGACCGCCCGGCTGCGGGCGTCCGCCAACGGGCTTCCGGTCATGGCGTTGTGGCGGATCGTCGACCCGAACGAAGCTGAGGCGGTTCTAGCCCGGGGTCAGGCGGACTTCGTCGGGCTCGGTCGTGCGCTGATCGCCGACCCGCATTGGCCGCAGAAAACCCTGGATGATCAGAGCCACAGCATCCGGGCCTGCGTATCGTGCAATACCTGCTGGGGCGCGATTGCCGAGCCGGCACCGCTGGTCTGCGACGCCAACCCCGACATCGGCACACCGCTCGAGGTCGCACCGCCCCCGGGCGCGACACCAGGCCCGACACCGATCGACCGCCGGCGCCGGGTCGTCGTGGTCGGCGGCGGCGTCGCCGGACTGGCCGCAGCGGCCGAGGCCGGGGCCGCCGGTCACGACGTGGTGCTGTTCCATCGCACCGATGCCCTGGGAGGGCGGGCGTTCACCGCCGCCCGACTGCCCGGCGGCGATGGGCTGCAAGGCGTCTACGATTTCGACGTCGAGCGGGCGCGCGCATCGGGTGTGCGCTTCGAACTCGGCATCACGGCCGGCATCGACGAGATCACCGGGCTCGCCCCCGATGCCGTTGTCGTCGCGACCGGGTCTGACATGCCCTGGCCCGGTGACCCGGAACTCGGTGCCATCCTGCCGTCGCTCCGCGATCTGGTGGAGGACGCCGATGCCCGGGCCGGGGTTATGGGCCAGCATCTCGTCGTGATCGCGGGTGAGGACACGATCTGGACCTATCGGGGGGCGGAGGCGCTGTCCGGTCGGTTCCCGCGTGTCACGGTCATCACCGAGCATGAGATTCCTGCAGCCGGCGAACCGCTGGTGGTGCGTCAGGGCCTGCTCGAGCGCATCGGAACAGGTCCGGTCGATATCATCGCGTCGGCGCAGGCAGTCGTCACGCCAGGCGGGCTGGAGAGCGGCGAGTTCGGCTATCGGGACCTGTGGCGTGGAACGTCCCATTCCCTCCACGCGGTCGACATGGTGGTCCACACCTCGCCGCGCCGGCCGCGCATCGATCTGGTGGAGCCGCTGGCGGCCGCTGGAATCGCACCGATCATGATCGGTGACGCCTTCCAGCCGAGGGCCTTGATGCATGCGGTAGCCGAAGGCCGCCGCGCCGGTCGATCAATCGGGGCCTGCTAGATCGGATCATGTTCTGAAGGAAGCACCATGGTTTCCGACAGAACGTGTGAGTCCGATCAAGATCATGGAGTTAGAGCAGCGTTGGGCCGGTATCGTTCCAGGGGTGAACATCCTCACCCAGGGCCCGTCGTAGCGCCCAGGCGAGACAGTAGTTCGACGACAGCACCGGCCGGCCGGTCAGGATTCCCGCTTCGCCGAGAGCGCCCAGGGTCGGCATGCCGGTGCCGGTGATCAGTACAGCGTCGACATCCGCGGCAACCCCACCCTCCAAGGCGGCCAGAGCGTCTGCGCTACGCAGTGCGTAGATATGCCGTGTGTCCTCGGACCCTAGATCGAGGGTCAGCAACTGCGCGACCGTCAGACCGGCTGCCTGCCAATAGGCGACCCCCGCGTCGACCAGGGACGCAGGATAGGGGGCTAGAAGAGCGATACGCTCGGCCCCGAGCGCCCGCACCGTCTCGACGATGGCGCGCGCGACGGTGAGGATCGGGTAGCCGGCCCGAGCCTGAACCGCGTTGACGATCTCCGTCTCCCGTTCGGCCCCGACCAGATAGGACGAGCCGGTGCAGGCGAAGCCGAAGACATCGGGGCGCAGCCGATCAAAGCTCTCGACCGCGTCGGCCAAGTGTTCCAGATAGGCGACCAACCGTTCGGTCGACGTCGATGCCCGGCTGACCAGCCGGGTCGTGAGCAGCTCGAGATCCGGCCGCAGCAGCCGCCGCATCTCCATCTCGACGGTGGGGTTCGCCGGAGGCACACCGACTCCGATCCAGCCGCCGGCCCCGTACTCACGTTCAACCTTCTGCACCTGCGTCTGCTCCCGGGACGCCCAGCCCTACAGCATGTTCTTCACGTCCGAGGAGAAGGTCGGGAAGGCGAACAACATGCCCTTGAGTGCGGTCGCCGTGATGTCGAAGGTCATCGCCATGGCGAACAGGTGCACCAGTTCCTCGCCCCGGTGGCCGATGATATGGGCGCCGACGATCTTGTCGCTCGCCGTGTCGACAAGGACCTTGGACCAGGCGACCTTCTCCGCGTAGCTCTTGCCGGAGAACCAGCCGGTCATGTCGTTGGTTGTGACCGCAATCTCTATGCCCGCCGCCTCGGCTTCCGCTTCGGTCATGCCGACGCTGGCGAAGGCCGGCACCGTGTAGACGCAGTTCGGCACCACCCGGTAATCGGCCGCCTGGGGATCCGGACCGTGGACGATGTTGTGGCCGACGATGCGCCCCTCATAAGTGGCGAGCGGCGAAAGCTGGGCCGGGCCGACCAGCGCATCGCCGCAGACCCAGACGGCCGGATTGGAGGTCGAGCGCATATGAGCGTCGACGTCGATGCGAATCCCGTCATGGGCGATGTCGCCGGCGCTCAGATCGAGGCCGTCCACGTTGGCCATCCGCCCGGCGCCGTTGACCACCCGGTCGACAACGGCGGTCTGCTCCACCTGCTCGTGGGTATAGGTGACCTTGAGCCGGCCCCCTTCCCGTTCGATCGCCGAGACCGCGACACCGGTCTTCACCGTCACCCCGAGATCCTCGGTGGTCTTGTGCAGGACGGCGACCGCGTCCTTGTCGTTGCGCGGCAGCAGTTGCGGGGCGACTTCGAGGATCGTCACCTCCGCTCCGGCGCGGCGATACACGTGGGAAAACTCGAGCGCGATCACCCCGCCGCCGACGAACAGCACCGAGCCCGGCATCTCCTCCTCCGACAGCACCTCGTCGGAAGTGATCATCAACTCGGCGCCCGGGATCGGCAGCGGGCGGGGCTTGGAACCGGTGGCGATGACGATGTTGTCCGCCGCGAGTTCGGCCTCGCCGACCTGCACCGTGTTCGGGCCGGTGAACCTCGCCGCCCCCCGGAACACCGTGCCACGCTTCTCCGCGACGCCGGCCATGGCGTCCGGAATGAAACCGACCATGTCCTTCTCACGGCGGATCAGGGCACCCCAGTCAAGACTCGGCGCGCCGACGCTGATGTGGTGCACCGGGGCGTGGGAAATCTCGTCGAGACAGTGGGCCGCCGCGACCAGGACTTTCTTCGGGGTGCAGCCCCGGTTCGGGCAGGTGCCGCCGAAATCCCGTTCCTCGACGAAGGCGATCGACTTTCCGGCCTCGGCCGCCACCGCCGACACACCGAACCCGGCGTTGCCGCCGCCGATAATGACAATATCAAACCTCTCCGGCATCGCACCCGCCTCCCTGATTTGACCTAACCGGAGTGTGTCATCGCACCAGGTAGACCAGGAACCCCTGTTGATGTCGGAGCGCGGTTCTGTGGAATCATCCCCGCACGTATTGTCGTTTTAGTGGCTACCGCACGGTGATACGGTTTCTGGACGCTCTGTGATCTGTGTCATTTACGTCCGTGCATACCGCGTAGAACCTGCTTCCGGGGATCGAAGCGAATACGAACGAAAGTCAGGGCAAGAGGATGACGTCCGAGATCAGTCGGCGAGCATTCCTGGGGGGCTCGGCAGGTCCTGTCGAAGACGCCGCCATGCGACCGCCCGGCGCGGATCCCAAGACATTTCTGACCCTGTGCCATGACTGCGATGCCTGCCACGCCGTGTGTCCTGAGCGGGTGATCGCCGTCGATGCCGACAGCCGTCCCCGGCTCGACCTCACATCGGGGGTCTGCACGTTCTGTGGTGCCTGTGCGGAGGCTTGTCCCACGGGCGCGTTGCAGGCCGACCGGATAACCGACTGGCCATGGCGGGCGCGGATCGAGGACAGCTGTCTGTCGCTGAAAGGTGTTTCCTGTCGCAGCTGTCAGGACGCGTGCGAGGAGAACGCCATCCGTTTCCGGCTCCAGACCGGCGGCCGCGCCGAACCGGTTCTGGACACCGGGCGCTGTACCGGCTGCGGCGCGTGCTCCACGGTCTGCCCGGTGCGCGCGATCGGATATGCCCGACATGTCGAGACACCGCAGAGGGCCCTGGCATGAACATCTGTGGCTGCCTGGTCCATGTGGCACCGACACGCGTGCGGGAAGCGGCGCTTGCGATCGCTGACACCGCGGGGGCCGAAATCCACGCCGAGAGCGAGGATGGACGGTTTGTTGTCGTGGTCGAGGACACACCGAACCGCGCCGCCTCCGAGACGATCATGGCGATCCACCAGATCGAGGGCGTGGTTTCGCTCTCCCTGACCTTTCATCACTTCGATGACCTGTCCGGCTCGGAAGAGCCCCAACCTCTTGAGATCGGAGGCTAGCCCCATGGCCGTTTCGGATTCCCGACGCGCATTCCTGAAAGCCTCGGCAGCCGCCGCGACCGCCTCCGCCGCCGGCATTCCGCTAACCGCGGGGCCAGCGGACGCTCAGTTCGCGCCTCCGGACATCCGATGGGACAAGGCGCCGTGCCGTTTCTGCGGCACCGGCTGCACGGTGCTCGTCGGCACCAAGGAAGGCCGCGTGGTCGCCACCCAGGGTGACCCGAAGGCCGAGGTCAACCGCGGGCTCAACTGCATCAAGGGCTACTTCCTGTCGAAGATCATGTACGGCGGCGACCGTCTCACCCAGCCGCTGCTGCGCAAGACCGACGGGACTTACGACAAGAACGGCGAGTTCGAGCCGGTGTCCTGGGACGAGGCTTTCGACGTCATGGCCGAGAAATGGAAAGCCGCCCTGACCGCCAAGGGGCCCAAAAGCGTGGGCATGTTCGGCTCGGGCCAATGGACGGTCTGGGAAGGCTACGCCGCCGCCAAGCTGATGAAGGCCGGATTCCGGTCCAACAACATCGACCCCAATGCCCGCCACTGCATGGCCTCGGCCGTGGTCGGCTTCATGCGGACCTTCGGCATCGACGAGCCCATGGGCTGCTATGACGACCTGGAAGCCGCCGACACCTTCGTGCTCTGGGGCTCAAACATGGCCGAGATGCACCCGATCCTGTGGTCGCGGCTGACCGACACCCGCCTGACCAAGCCGGGGAGCCAGGTGCACGTGCTGTCCACGTTCGAGCACCGGTCGTTCGAACTCGCTGACAACGGCATGGTGTTCAAGCCGCAGACCGATCTGGCGATCCTCAACTACATCGCCAATCACATCATCCAGACCGGCCGCGTGAACGAGGATTTCCTCGCGAAGCATGTGAACATCACCAAGACGGCCACGGATATCGGGTTCGGCCTGCGGGACGAAGCCCCGGCACAGGCGGCCGCGGCAAATCCGAATTCCGGCAAACTGACGCCGATCTCCTTCGATGAGTACGCTGCCAGCGTCGCCGAATACACCCTCGACCGGGTCGCCGAGATGTCGGGCGTGCCGGCTGAGAACCTGGAGCGGCTGGCCGAGCAATACGCCGACCCGGACCGTAAGGTGATGAGCCTCTGGACCATGGGGTTCAACCAGCACACCCGAGGGTCCTGGGTGAACTCGCTCTGCTACAACGTGCACCTGCTGACCGGCAAGATCTCCGAACCGGGCAATTCGCCGTTCTCCCTGACCGGGCAGCCGTCTGCCTGCGGCACCGCCCGCGAGGTCGGCACCTTCGCCCATCGCCTGCCCGCCGACATGGTGGTGACCAACCCGAAACACCGCCAACTCACCGAGGAGATCTGGAAGCTGCCCGAGGGCACCATCCCGGACAAAGTGGGCTTCCACGCGGTGTTGCAGAACCGGATGCTCAAGGACGGTGTGCTGAACGTCTATTGGGTCCAGTGCAACAACAACATGCAGGCCGGCCCCAACATCAACGAGGAAGGCTTCCCAGGCTATCGCAATCCGGAGAACTTCATCGTCGTCTCCGATCCCTATCCGACCGTGACGGCCTTGTCGGCGGACCTGATCCTGCCGACGGCGATGTGGGTCGAGAAGGAAGGCGCTTACGGCAATGCAGAGCGGCGCACCCAGTTCTGGCGTCAGCAGGTCAAGGCGCCCGGCGAGGCGAAATCCGACCTTTGGCAACTGATGGAATTCGCCAAACGCTTCACGGTCGAGGAGGCCTGGGGCGAGGAGCTGCTGGCGAAGATGCCGGAGCATCGGGGCAAGACGCTCTACGACGTGCTCTTTGCCAATGGCAGCGTCGACAAGTTCCCGCTCGACGAGACCGCCGACGGGTTCGACAACGACGATGCCGAACATTTCGGCTTCTACGTGCAGAAGGGCTTGTTCGAGGAGTACGCCATCTTCGGCCGCGGCCACGGTCACGATCTGGCGCCCTTCGAAATGTACCACGAGGAGCGTGGCCTGCGCTGGCCCGTCGTCGACGGCAAGGAAACGCGCTATCGGTTCCGCGAGGGGTTCGATCCGTATGTCGAGCCGGGCACCGATGTTCAGTTCTATGGCCACAAGGACAAGAAGGCGAAGATCATCTTTGCCCCCTACGAGGCGCCGCCCGAGGTTCCGGATGAGGAGTTCAACCTGTGGCTCTGCACTGGGCGCGTTCTCGAACACTGGCATTCAGGGTCGATGACCCGAAGGGTGCCGGAACTGCACCGGGCCTTTCCGCTGGCGGTGGTCTTCATGCATCCCGAAGACGCCAAGGAACGCAACCTGCGGAACGTCCAGGAGATCATGATCACAACCCGACGCGGCGAGGTGCGCAGCAAACTGGCGACCCGCGGGCGCAACAAGATGCCAAGGGGCCTGGTCTTCATGCCCTGGTTCGACGAAGGGCAGCTCACCAACAAGCTGACGCTCGATGCGACCTGCCCGCTGTCGAAGGAGACCGACTTCAAGAAATGCGCCTGCAAGGTGGAGCGGGCCTGAGCGCCCCCGACTGAACGCCCCGACAGAGGAGACGGCCATGAAACATCTGCTTCGGATCGGTGCCTTCGCCCTCACCGCGATGCTGGGGCTGGGGCTGGGGCTCGGGCTTGGTGCCGGCAGCCTGACCCTGGCCCAGGAGGCCCAGGTTTAGGCCCTGCGTGTCGACCCGGTCGATGCGCCCAACCGCCTGGGCCCGGACTTTAAATGGGAAGGCGTGGAAGGCCGCATGCAGCGCAACTACCGCCAGCAGCCGCCGCTGATCCCCCATTCGATCTCCCAGTACCAGATCGACACCCGGATCAACCAGTGTCTGTCCTGCCACGACTGGACCAAGGCCGGTGAGCGCAATGCCCCGACGCTGTCCATGACCCACTACCTCGACCGCGACGGCGTCGAACTCGACCACATCGCGGCCACCCGGTACTTCTGCAACCAGTGCCACGTCCCACAGGCCGACGTCCCGGACCTGGTTGAGAACACCTTCGAGCCGTCGTCTTCCAGCGTCCGCCAGTGATGCCGCAAGGAGTTGATCCCAATGGCTGAGCCGACCTCGCCGCGCCGCAATCTCCTCCTTCGGGTCTGGGACTGGTTCTGGAAGCCATCTGCCGTTCTCGGTGCCGGTTTCGTGCTCACGGCCGGCTTTCTGGCCGGCATCGTCTTCTGGGGCGGTTTCCACTGGACCCTGGAGATGACCAATACCGAGCAGTTCTGTACCGGCTGCCACTCGATGGAGACCAACCTCGGCGAGTACCGCCAGACCATCCACTACAACAACCATTCAGGCGTGCGGGCGGTCTGCTCGGACTGTCACGTCCCCCACGAATGGCAGCACAAGATCAAGGCCAAGATCATGGCCGTGAAGGACGTCTATCACGAGGTCATCGGCACCATCGACACGCCGGAGAAGTAAGAAGCTTACCGGCTCCACATGGCGGCGATCACCTGGGAGAAGATGAAGCGGTCCGACAGCCGCGAGTGCCGGAACTGCCACAACTTCGAGTACATGGACTTCACGATCCAGGAGACCCGCGCGGCGTCGGAACACCAGAGCGCCATCGACAATTCGATGACCTGCATCGACTGCCACCAGGGGATCGCCCACAACCTGCCCGCCGGTTACCAGGAGGAATATCAAAGGGTCATTGAGCGGATCGCCGGTACCGCCACCGAAGCCCCCGATCGGACCGCGCCGATCAGCCTCACCGCCCTTCGCGACTATCTCGGCGGCACAGGCGATTAGAGCCCATGCCGGCATGATGTCCTTTTCCTGATCAGAGGCCCGCCATGCTCAATCTTCTCGGAACCATCGGCGCGAACGCCCTCAGCTTCCCGGGCATTTTCGGGGTCGCGCTGGGCATGACCACCCGCAACCTGTTTCTCGGGGCGTTTCTCGGCGCCACCGTCGGTATTCTGGAGACCCAGATCTTCGCCAGCTTCCGATTTGCCGAGGTGGAGGCTCTGGAACTGAGCGTCGCGATCGTGGTCGGCGTCCTCGCTGGCCTCGTCGGAACCGGGCTGCGCATCAAGGGCACGACGGTCTGACGGCGGCTCGGGCGCGCCGTCGCGGAGAATCCGCATCGACCGATTGCCGCTTTGGCGATACTCAGCCCTGTCGCCCCTTACCTGCGGAGACCCGCATGTCTGTTGTCACCGTCGACCCCTCCGGCGGCTTCCTGACCCTCGACACGCCATCGGGGACCTACCGCTTTCACGCCATCTGGCTGCGCGACAACGCCCAGGACCCCGAGACCCGCGCACCCGGTAATGGCCAGCGCCTGGTGGCGTTGCGGGACATCCCCGCCGACTGCAGGATCACGGCCGCGGAGATCACCGGGGACGGCGTGCAGGTGCGGTTCGCTCCGGAAAGCAAGACCGTCGTCTTCGATCTGACCTGGCTGGCCCGTCACGCCTATGACCGCAGCCCGGCGGTGGCGCGCGGCTGGCTGTCGCCGGAGGTCGAGGCCTGGGATTCCGCACTGATGGCCCGGGTTCCAACCGGCGACATGAGGTTCCTGCAGCAGGGTGGTGCGGCCCTCGCCACCTGGCTCGAGCAGCTGGTGCGCTACGGCTTCGCGAAGGTCGAGAACGGGCCGGTGGAACCCGGTGCCCTGTTCCAGGTTGTCGACCTGTTCGGCTATGTGCGCGAGACCAATTACGGTCGCCACTTCGAGGTGCGCACCGAGGTCAATCCGACCAACCTGGCCTTCACCGGGCTCGGTCTGCAGGCCCATACCGACAACCCGTATCGCGACCCCGCGCCGACGCTGCAGGTGCTCTACTGTCTGGAAAGCTCGGCAGCGGGCGGCGAGAACATGGTGGTCGACGGGTTCACCGCCGCGCGGCGCCTGCGCGACGAGAACCCCGACGCCTTTGACGTGTTGGCCGACCACTGCGCGCGGTTCGAGTACGCCGGGGACGAGGCTGCCTGCCTGACGTCCCGCCGCCCGATGATCGAACTCGCGCCGGATGGCGAGTTGGTCGGCGTGCGGTTCAACAACCGATCGCTCGCCGCGTGACCGACGTGCCGTTCGAGAAGATGGGCGCCTGGTACGCTGCCTACCGCCGGTTCGGCGAAATCATCGACGACCCCGCGATGGAGGTCACTTTCCGCCTTGAGCCCGGCGAGGCCTTCATCGTCGACAACACAAGGGTGCTGCACGCCCGCAAGGGCTATTCGGGCGCCGGATCCCGCTGGCTCCAAGGCTGCTACGCCGACAAAGACGGGCTGCGCTCCACCCTGGCGGCGATGCAACGGGCGAACGCTGCAGAGTGACCGTTGTCATGCCTGCGGCAGGTCGTCCTGGCAGATCTCTGCGAGGATCTGGCTGAGCGCCGCCTCAGCAAAAGCATGCAGTTCTTCGGTCGTGCGGTTCTGCATGGGATGGGGGACGTAGACCGATGCCGCATCCAGCCCAATGGCGGATTTCTGGGACTCGAACGCGTTGCGGAATTCCTCGGTGAGGACACTGACGCCCGTCAGCCCGTTTCGGTCGAGATCGTTCAGGTCATGGGTCGAGCAGGACGTGCAGGAGCCGCAATCCGACAGCGCGATGATCACCGCGTCACAGGTCCCGGTGATGTCGTCGATCATATCGGGCGGCGCGACCCGGGTGTTCGTCGGCTTCTTGTAACGGCGGGTGCTGATGCCCCGGTCCGAACACAGCTGCTCCAATCGGTCGATGAACTCTTCGCCGCGCATCTTGCCGATGTCCATGAGCGCGATGGTCCGGCCGCTGAAGTCCTGCAGGGGCGCAACCCGCTCGCGCAAGATCGAAGCGGTTTCGCCGGTCGGATCCCGGAGCGTGGTGGTCATGATAAAATCTCCCGCGTCACGGTCTTGGATTCATGGCGGAACCGGCCACCGGTCCAGCCGGCACAGATGGCGGAGAAGAGGCCAGCCTGACCGCCAGCATGAACGATCAGAAGACCTTCGGGCCAGAACTTGTCCACCAACTCATCTCGTCGATCAGGGCTGACACCCTCGCCGATCCCATGGGCCCCTTGAACGACGTCAGTGCCGGGACGCCGCAAGGCCGCGTGCAATTCGGCCAGAATGCGGTCGCGATCCCAGCCCGCCTCCCGGAAGATCGCGTAGTGCTCAGGCACAAGCACCAGCAGCGCGTTGGTGAACTCGCAGAGCTTCCAGTTGCCGACCGCCATCAGCGACCGCGCCAGGGAGCGGATCAGCTCCCGCGGGGTTCTGGACCGCTGATCGATGAAGCCCTGGATCCCGTCGCCCTGGAACAGGGTGACGGTGTTGGTTCCGGGGGTGAAGCCGCGGGCGACGTTCAGCGGCGTCCAGGTCGGGTCCGTCTCGTCTTCGGCGAAACAGAAGGTGTATTTGCCGGGCCCGCCCAGGACGGCGCGATCAAGCTCGCCAGGGCGCCCACCACCGACATTGCGGATGATCAGTTGCAGCGCGCGGCCGATCGTAGCGTTAGCGCGGTTGCCCTGACCGAGGCAATTGATGCCCGAGTTCATTCCGATCTTCCGTGTGATCGGCCCGTTGACCACGAGGATCGGAGAGGAAAAACAGGTGGTGCAGAGTACGCCGTGCATCGTCGCCTCGGGCATCAGCGCCGCCTCGAGGGCAGTGAGCACCACCGGCATGTATTCCGGCCGGCACCCCGCCATGACGGCGTTGATGGCCGCCTTCTCGACGCTGATTGGTGTCAGGTTGGGTGGCACGTCGCCGATGATCTCGTCAGGCGCGCGGGTCGTGCCCTCCAGCATGCGCAGGATCCGGGCATCGGTGGGCGGCACCAGCGGGAGGCCGTCGGACCACCCTCGCTCGAAACAGGCTTCGATCTCGTCATCCCACTCACCCAGGTGAATGGAGCGCGCGCCGATACCGCTGTCGCCAAAGCGTGCCACCAGGGTTTCCCACGCGCCGGGTTCGCGCGTCCGCGAGCCGCAACCGGGCCGGGCTTCAGGTAGGCCTGGTCCGAGATCCCGCTGTCCGGTGAGCTCCTCCCAGTCCCTGCGGTGCCAGCCAAAGCTGCGGGCCACCTCTTTGCCGTCGCGCATGCGCAGGATAGTCGGTACCACCTCGACATCGAAGCGATAGGAGAGTTCCAGAGCCGTGTCGTCCACGGACGACAGGCCCGAAGGAAAGGACGGATCATCCTGGGTGATGATCGTGGTCTCGGTACCCGATTTCCGAAGCCCATCAAGCACCGGAGCGATCATGGCGCAAGTCTCGCACTCGGCCTTCACGAAAACCGTCAACCCGTCTTTGGGTAGCTCATGTGGTGTCAATTGGGCCTCCATAGAATGGCCAAATTAATATATCAATTTAACCTCCACATCAATGACGAAGCCGACCTGGTATCGGAATCTTGCCAAACCACGCTTGTCACTCGGGACGTTTTGAGCGAATCAGGTTAATTTGATATATTAATTAGGCATCTATCGGGAGACTCGGAGCGCTTGCCGGACGACACCCCCCAGCGAGATACGACACGGTCGAGATCAGGAGTTTCGGCGACCATAGTTTGTGACCGCATCCGCCAGATGATCGTCAGTGGAGCGCTCGCGCTGGGCGAAAGGCTACATGACAAGCAGTTGGCCCAGGACATGGGCGTGAGCCGCACCCCGGTGCGCGAGGGCCTGCTTCAGCTGCAGAGTGAAGGGCTCGTTGTCATCAAGCCCCAGAGCGGAACCTTCGTATTCAGTTTATCGAAGACTGACCTGCAGGATATCTGTACCGCCCGCGCCATCATCGAGGCCGGCGCGATCCGGTTTGGTCTGACGGACGGCTCGCCAGATACTCTCGCCACCCTTGGAGCTCTGATCGGACGGGCGGCCGTCGCCCTGGAGGATGGCGATCTAGCCCTGTGTGACGAACTCGACTGGACGTTTCACGAAAGCCTGGTCGCTTCCACCGGCAACCGGTTCCTCATCAAGGCCTATGCCGGAATCTCAGCCCAACTCCGCGCCCTGCGCCATCATCTGCCCGCCAGTGCGGAAAGGATCGCAAGGGCCATTGAGCAGCACCGGCGAATTCTGGATCTTTGTGCCGCCGGACGCCCCGATGACGCCGTCGATCAGATAAACGCTCACGTCACCAACGTGGAGCATCTGTTGGCGCGGGTGGACGGGCTGATTTCCAGCTCTCCGGGCTAGCCCTTTGCCGCGTCAAGCCTGCCGCTCAGGCCTGGTGACGTCGACGGATAACCCACACCTTGAGATCGGCGACCACCTTGAGGGTCGCGACAACGACCAGCCCGCAGAGAGCCACCTTTGAGAAGGTCTCCATCGTGCCCTCGATGAGCAGGGCATGCAGGGCAGTACACAGCACGGCCACGGTCACCAGACCCGAGTGTCCGAGGCGCCAGGTCCGAAGCCGGAGCTGCAGCCGCCGCCGCAGCGCCGCGAGCACGGCGGCGGCGAACACCGTCCACATGGCGACCGCCCCCCAAATGGAGAACGGCGTCGGTGACCGGAACAGCAGAACGTCGATCACGTCCGGTGGGCTGGTGATCCAGAGCCCAACGATGTGGATCACCACCGCGGCGACCAGGGCGGCGCCAATGAAGCGGTGGGCCCGGCGGCTCCGCAGGGTGTTCAGGCCCGGCAGATGGCCACCAACCAGCAGCGGTTGAACGAGCATCAGGGCCAGCGCGACGATGCCCGCGAACCCGGCCGCGATGTAGATCGGTTCGCGCCAGGCGAGCAGCGGGCTGGCCGCCGCCGCAGCGATGGGGACAATCGTGGCGGTCGCGAGCCCGGCCCAGATCAGAACCGTGCGGGCCTTGCCCATGACCAGTCCGCCCGCCGGGGTCAGACCGGTTTAAGGACGAAGTGCGCCTCCAGGCTCTTGGCCGGGAACCTCGGCATTACAGGACGCAGGAAGACGGTTTCGAACTCGCCGCTGTCATAGGCGAGATGTCCGTGCGGCTGGCCGAAGGCGGGGACGATCTGCGGCATCTCCAGGCGGAACACGCCATTCGCGTCCGTAAGCGTGGCGCCGTGGCTGTGCCAGTCGCGCTCGTGGCCTTCGGTGGTGTGAGCCCAGATCTGAATCCGCTGGCCGGCCAGCGGGGCGCCATCGCCCGCGCGCCTGACGGTGCCCGACATCCAGAACCCGCCACCGCCGATCCGCTCCACGATCGGAGCGCCGGCGCGGTAGTTGTTGGAGCCGCCGCGCATCGACGGGGTCGGCGCCAGGCCCGCCGCCTGGGCCGGAACGACGAGGCCCGACACCCCGGCTGCCGCGACGGCGCCGCCGGCAGCCAGAAGGGTGCGGCGGGTGATCAGGTGGCTGGTCATGGCGACGTCTCCCATCGGGCGTGCGGTTGCGGTGCCGACAATACTCGGCCGACCAAACTCGGGCGAAAACCTGGGAGCCTGATCAAGATCGCGGCTTCCTTGCCCTCTAATTTAGGGGCGACCGCCCCAGCGCGGGTCTGACCTCACGGGTTCGTGATCGACGGACTCGATGGTCGATGCAGCGCCGGAAGAGCACACCGAATGGCGATGCTCACTGGCGGCCAACTTGTCTGCCACGTCACCCCGTGCGACTCTCACCGCACACACCGGCACGGACCACGATGTCAGACTTGAGCCACCAACGCGGCGCCATCGCCACGTTCAGGATCGCACGCGCCAATGTCTCCATGGAGGACATCGTGCGGCAGTTGGACGACGAGTAAGCGGTCCAAACGTTCAAACATGCGCTTTGGGACTGCACCGGTGGCGTTGCCAGCGCGCTATCGGCCGATCGGTTCCCAGAACTGGCGAGGGCCGGTGCCAAGTACATCGAGAAACGGGGGCCTGGCGCGCGAACGGCCGTCGTCGTCGACAACGAGACGGAGATACTCCTGATCAAGGCCTACGCGGCCGTGGCGGCGACCGAGAGCACCATCGAGTTCGCCGCGTTCCAATCGCGCGATGACGCCATGGGTTGGTTGTCGCAAGGCCAGGACAACTGACGTCCTCAAGCCCCGCCTGCGGGTAACGTCCCGGTCGGTGCCGGCAATCAGTCCGACCCGTAGTCCCACATGTCTTGCGGCGTGCCGAGCATCGTGCCGTCGTGTTTCGGCAGGTCATCGTCGATCTTCAGCCATGGCAGTCTGCTCTGGTAATTCACGTGGAAGGCCGGCCTGAAGTCCGCCGGGTCTTCCAGGGACGCGGCGTAGAGATGCATCCCACCTGGATAGTGCGCCGCTTCAAAGGCCATCGGCGATCCGCAGACGGCGCAGAAATGCCGCTTCACCCCCGTTGAGCTCTCCCGGGTCTTCGGCGCCTGTCCGGTCCATCTGAAGTTCCGCGCGGGCACCCCCAGCCAGGCGACCACCGGTGCCGCGCAATTGCGCCGGCAGTCGTCGCAGTGGCAGTAGCACGCCCAGGTCGCCTCGCCCTGGTACTCCCAGCGGGTGTCTCCGCACTGGCAACGGCCACGGGTTGTCATCTTCACTCCAGGGTTTTGGGCAGGATCACTCCTGCGATCGTCGAGACAGGCGCGATGGGGCCTCCCCCAGGGCCCGGAGCCTAGCACTCGTGGCAGCGGTGCCCACCGCACTGATTATGATGCCGGGCCAGTCCGATCGACCCCGTGCATCAGCTCTTTCATCAGCGCCGAGAGGTCGTCGATCTTGAAGGGTTTCGTCAGATAGCGATCGGTCACCCGAAGTCGATCCCTGAACTCGACCTCGTTCGCTGGATATCCAGACATCAGGATAACCGGCAGGGTCGGTCGCGACTCCTTCACCCAGCTCAGCAGATCCATGCCCGACATTGCGCCGGGCATCACAACATCCGTCATGATCAGGGATATCTCGTGATCCGATTCGAGTACTGACAACGCCTCTTCTGCGTTCATGGCCAGAACGGGCCTGAAATTGAGAAGTTCGATAATTAAACTGTACGATTCTCGGAGATCTTTATTGTCTTCTACGAGAAGTAATTTTTGACCGTTCCCGGGGCGAGCCGTTTCAGATTTGGTCATCACAGCCCGCTCCCCGCGATACTTTCATTCAAATTCAGAACTCCTTATCTAGATAGCGCATGGTCTACCCGTTGACCAGCCCGCACGATGTCTTCCGTCCGGTACCCGGACTGAAAACAGGTATTTGATTCAATTTCTGCCTCCTTGATAACTTGCCACGGCTGCGGGGTATTGACGCCATGACGGACAACACTCCGAATCCTTTGGGAGGCCTCAACTTGAGACGTGCTCTTGTTCGGATTGCTGTTCTGTTAACAGCCCTCATCGCCGCCCCGGCGATCGGGTTGACGGAGACCTGGACCGTCGCCCCCCAACAGATCGCCCAGGCCGCCCTGCCCAAGCCAGAGGGTCGCGTGATCCTGACGATCAGCGGCGCGATCAAGAACACCAACGACGGCGACACGGCGGTGTTCGACAAGGACATGCTGCTTCAGTTCGGAACGCACGAACTGCGAACCACGACCTCCTGGACCGACGGGGTGAAAGTGTTTGAGGGGGTCAGGGCGAGTGATGTCATGGATGCCGTCGGTGCCTATGGCACGACCATCACGGCGACAGCTATCAACGATTATGTCGTCGAGATCCCGGTCGCCGATTTCGAGAAATACGGTGTGCTGTTCGCCTTCACCATGGATGGGGTCGAACTGACACGCCGGGACAGGGGCCCGATCTGGCCGGTCTACCCACGCGACGATTTCAGCGAGTTGCGTAACCGCGCGGCAGACAAGAAGTGGATCTGGCAGCTTGTAAGCATGGAAATCAGGTAGCTGGTCGGTCGCCCTTCTCCGTCGCTGGCTGCTGATTGCCACTGTTGTCGTATTCTCGGCCAGCACGGCGCTGGCCGTTCTCGAACTCATGCGGGAGTTCCGGTCCGACCGGGCTGAGGTCCGCGGCACCGTCCTTTGGCTTGCGACCGAGGTCGACAGGGAACTCCTGCGCCTCATGGACACCCTGAGCCGCTATTCCCTGGGTGACCCGGAGGTCGAGCACGATGACCTGATGCTGCGCCTCGACCTGTTCTGGAGCCAGCTCAGCAATTTCAGATCCGGCGCGGTCGGCGACCGCCTCAGGCAGGCCTCGGACGCGGGAGACACCCTGGACGCCGTCCTGGCTGCGCTGCAGGAGATTGAACCGGACCTGATGGCCCTGGCCCATGGCGACACGGCCACCGGATTGGCCCTTCGCGACCGTCTCTCCGGATTCTCGCGATCCCTGCATCAGATCTCCCAACGGGTCGACAAGGCCGAACAGGCCTATCTGTTCGACGTATCGTTCCGGACCGAGCGCAGCCTGTGGCTGCTGGCGGGACTGCTGGCCTGTATGGCGGTCTCCTGTGCCGTCCTGATCGGATTTCTGATGGTCGAGACCCGCCGGTCCAGGCGGATGTTCGCGCTGGCAACCGAAGCGGAAAGCCAGGTTCGCGCCATGAACGACACCCTGGAACTGCGGGTCCGCGACCGCACCGCCGCTCTTGAAGCGGAGATCGCCGAGCGGGAAGCTGCCCAAACGGAAAGACGGCGGGCCGAGGAACGGTTCCGCCTGATCTTCGAGGCCGCCAATGTCGGCAACATCGTTGTCGACGACGCCGGCCAGGTGGAGGCCGCGAACGCCGCTGCCCTGCGGATGTTCGGTTACGGCGCACTGGATCTCGTCGGCAGCGGCATCGACATGCTGATCCCCGACTGGGGCACGGAACGCGCCGCGATCGGCGAGACACGGGGACCGTTCGGGTCGGCCGGTCATGATCGTGAGTTCGCCGCGCTCGCCGGCGACGGCAGGGAGATGACCGTCCGCCTCAGCGTCGGCGAGATCACGCAGGAAGGCCGCAGAAGCCTGATCCTCTCGATCAGCGACGTCACCGAGCAGAAACGACTGGAAGATCAGCTGGCCCGCTCCCAGCGGATGGACGCCATCGGCCAGCTCACCGGCGGCGTCGCCCACGACTTCAACAACCTGCTGGCCATCATTCTGGGCAATCTCGAACTGCTGCGGGAAATGGGTGACGAGGAGGCCACGAGCACGGTCCTGCTCGACCGCTCCATCGACGCCGCCCTGCGCGGCTCTGAACTGACACGCAACATGCTGAGCTTCGCCCGTCGCGCCCCCCTGGAGCCGACCGAAGTCGACCTCAATCAACTGGTCCAGAACATCAAGAACTGGATCTCCCGCACCCTGCCCTCCTCCATCGACGTCGAGACGTCGCTGCTGGCCGGGCTCTGGCGGATCAAGGTCGATGCGAGCTCCGCCGAGAGCGCGCTGATCAACCTCATCCTCAACGCCCGGGACGCCATGCCGGACGGCGGCAAGCTGACCATCGAGACCTCGAACGTCCGCGTCGACGATGAGTATGTCGAACTGCGCGGCGAAGAGATCGAGCCCAGCCGCTATGTGCTCCTGGCGGTCAGCGACACCGGACAGGGGATCGAGCCGGAAGACCTCGGCAAGGTGTTCGACCCGTTCTTCACGACCAAGCCGGTCGGCACCGGTACCGGGCTCGGTCTGTCCATGCTCGACGGCTTCATGCGGCAGTCTTCGGGGACTGCGCGGGTCTACTCGGAGGTCGGCGTCGGCACGACGTTCGAGCTCTACTTCAAAGCTCTGTCGGGTGAGGGTTCGAGGACGCGCACCAGAGCAGAGGGGGCGGCGCCCCGGACCGAAGGGCAAGGCGAAACGCTTCTGGTTGTCGAAGACAATGAGGGCGTCCTGGAGGTCCTGCGCACCATGCTGCTCGGAGAGGGATACCGGGTGCTGTCCGCTGTCTCGGGCGATCACGCCCTGGAGGTCTTTGAAGCCGAGCCGGACATCGCCCTGGTGCTCACCGATATCGTCATGCCGGGCCAGTTGCAGGGCACGCAACTCGCCAAGGAGCTCCGCGCGAGGCGTCCGGACCTGCCGGTGATCTTCATGTCAGGCTACGCCAGCGAAGCCACGGTTCACGGCAACGGGCTGCGCCCCGAGGACGTCCGACTGATGAAGCCCGTACGCCGGGTCGAGCTGCTCGCTGCGGTCGACCGCTCCCTCAAACCTCGCGGAGAGTCGGACACAAAGGCATAGGGCGGAGCCGAGCCCTGCGCGTCCCCGGACCATGTGGGTCTCCAATCGGCAATACTGACATGCCGCCCGACTCGCCTTCGCGCACAAATCGGCCTTTCACGACGTCTCTGACCGGGCCTCCCCCGACGCAATCGATGGCATACGCTGGATGGCGCGAAAGCCGAGATTGGCGATAACCACAGCGGCGAACAGCGCCATACCAAGCAGGATCGGGTCATAGGCGTCAGAACTCCGGTCGTACAACCAGCCTGCAACCGGAGCCGTCACCGTCATGATCAGATAGTAGACGGTGAAGAAGACGCCCATGCCGAAGGCGCGTCGTTCCGGCGGCAGGGCTTGGCTCGTCAACGCCATGATGACCCCGGCGGGCGCCATTCCGATCAGGCCGAAAGCCACGCTGACGGACACTTCGGCCCCGGGCACCGTCAGTGCCGCGAGCGAGATCACCGCGCCCGCCATGCAGATGTAGAGGACCATGTCCGGCCTTCCCGTCCGGTCGGCGACTTGGCCGCAGGCCGCGCCAGAAAAGATCATGATCCAACTGCCAATGCTGATGATCGCAGCCGCAGCGACGTCACCGTAGCCGTGATGCTCCGCCATCAGAGGAGCGAACGTCAGATAGATGACGTATCCGGCATTGAACACGCCCCAAGCGATCGCCGCCGTCACTGTCAGACCCAATTCCCGCCAACCGAGACCCGTTCCGACGATCGAGGCGCCTCCGGCGGCGGCCTGAGGCGCCCGGTAGAGACCGACAACGGCCAGAGCCGCCATAAAGCAGTAGCCGGACGCCACGATAAACACGCTCCGCCATCCATGCGCGACCGCGATCCACTCATGGCCGATCTGGCCCATGGCGATGCCGAATGGCTAACTCATCACCAGGATGCTCATGGCCGTCGCGATTTCTTTTCCCGCGAACCAGTCGGCGACCATCTTGGTGAAATAGAGGGTGGAGAACACGAACCCGACGCCGCACACCGCGCGACCCGCCGCGATCATCCATGGATCGGTTGCCAGGCCGGCCAGCACGCCACCGATACCCAGTGCGAGAAGGCCCACGCCTGCGAGAACCCTGTCCGAGAGATACGTCCCCGCGTAGCCGGCCGGAATGGCGATGAAGAGACCGGGGAGCATGAACAGCCCGATGAGGGTCCCGATGGTCGCGTAGTCCAGGCCGAACGCGACGACCAGGTTGTTGCTGACTGACCCCAGTGTCTGAAACTGAAACCCGAAACCGATCCGCGCAACGAACAACAGGGCGAGGAGCTTCCAGCGCATCGCCATGGCCACTTTCCTAGCTGGTGATCGGACCGTCCCCGACACGTGGATTGAGACGCCGGCCATCCGCAACAGCGATGACCACGGCGATCTCGTCGGCCAGGGGGGGCATCCGCCACCGCAACCGTCAGCGTGTCCAAATAGGGAAAGGACCAAGCCTCGTCCTTGTGTGCCAGCGGGACGTCGATCGGGCATCCGGGTGCGCCCAGCTTGACGGTCGAAGGGATCAGTGCGGCGCCTCCGTTGACCGCCGCCCGCATCGGCTTGCCGAGTTTGGGGTGGATGACGGCTCCGCCGTGCTCGATATCGCCGGCAGCACCGACAATTGCAGCCTTTCCGTAGCTGACCGCCAGACCCGGCAGGAGGTCGACCACCTGCCCTGCGAGCAGCTCTCCAAGGTCCCGGCCGTAGTCTAACAGGGCGCTGAGGTCTTCCTGGAACCGGCCGGCATAGGGGTTGCGAACGGTGGCGATGGCGGCAGCGCGCGTCACCGTGTTCGCAGTCTCGCCATACGGATCAGCCAGGATCTGGTCTTTAAGCAGAACGATGCGCCTGATCTGCATAGCCACCTCCAACAACCTTGCCTCTACGATGCCAAGGTAAAGGGCCGCCAATACCGGCGGTATCGGGCAGAGGTCGCATTTTGGCTGTTGCAGTTGCTGTATCTTGTATCCGCCAAACGCATTATGCGCAGGGGGCGTGCACCGAAGGACCAGACGATGTCGACGGGCGTCTTGAGCAAACGAGAGCGAGAGATCGCGGAAGCCTACGCGCGGGGTGAAAGCTATCACCAGGTGGCGGATCAGCTCGGAATCTCTCCGGCGACGGTGCGGACCCATCTGGCGACGATCTACCGCAAGCTTGAGGTCTCATCCAAGATCGAACTGTTCCGCGCACTTCAGGGCGCCAGCCCGCCGGCACGATCCACCGAGGAACAGGCGGCCCTGATCACCGAACTGGCCCTCAGCCTCGAAGAGGCGATCAGCCGCGAACGTGCCGTCGGCCAAGTCCTCGAGATCATCAGCCGGTCCGACGGTCAGCTCGACGAGGTTCTGTCCGCGGTGTTGCGCTACGCCCTGCAACTTTGCGATGCGGAGTTCGGGATCCTGTTTGAGTTCCGGCCCGAGAGCGGCTTCAGGGCCAGTCATAGCCATCGCATACCAGGCCCGTTCCACGACTGGCTCTCTGACCAAGGGTGGTTCCATGTCGGCCCGCAAACCGGCCTCGGTCGGATCACCGTCGCCAAAAAGGTGGTCAACATCATCGATGTGAAGTCCGAGGAGGTCTATCTCTCGGGGGACCCTTTGCGCTACGCCACCGCCGATCTGGGAGGCGCACGATCCTTCACAGCCATCCCGATGCTGGCCAAGGACGAGCTCATCGGCGCATTCACGATCTATCGCCAGACCGTCAGACCGTTCGACGACAAGAGCCTCGAGCTCGCGAAGATGTTCGCCAGCCAGAGCGTGATCGCGATCGAGAATGCGCGTCTGTTTGACCATCGAAAGCCCTGAACGAATTCGCTGCGGTCCGGAGAAACTCATCCGAAGGTGAGCCCATGTTTGATCGTCGCATTGAGATCTTGCGCCAGAACCTCACTGAAGAGGGGGTCGACGCCGCCGTCATCACCGATGATGACAACATCTACTATCTGACGGGCTTCTACGACTATCTGCACATGGAGTTCGGCCGGCCCACCCTTCTCGTGGTGCCGCGGGACGGCAAGACCCTGCTGATCACACCCGCCATTGACGCCGCCGCCGCCAGAGCGGCGGCCCGGGTCGACCGGATCGCGCCCTGGAACGACGGTGCCGGGGCCGAGTGGCGCGAAGAACTGCCGGCCGCGCTTGCACAGGCCGCGACCGTGGCGATCGAACCCGACCGGATGCCGCCTGTGGTCCGCGCCTATCTCGACGAGTTGCTGGGGCGTGAGCGGCTTGCGGATGTCTCCCCGCTCCTGGCGGGCATGCGCATGATCAAATCGCCGGAGGAGCTTCGCCTCGCGCGCCACGCCGGCGCGGTCGCCGGGGCGATGATGGCGGCCGGCCGGGCGGCGATCGCCGACGGTGTGCCGGAGTTCGAAGTGGCGCTTGCCACCTCGCAGGCAGGAACCCGCAAGGCGGCGGAACTGCTGGACGCCCACTACGACGATGCCGACATGTCGCCCAACACGCATTTCCTTCAGATCATGGCGTCGGGCAACGAAATCGTTAAGACCCACCACCGCGCCTCGACACGCATCATGCGCCACGGGGAAGCGGTCTTCCTGTGCTTCTGCGGGATGACGAATTTCCACCGGTTCAAGCTGGGTTTCGACCGGATGTTCTGGATCGGGGAAATCCCGGACGCAAGGCAAGCGAGGCTGTACGAGACCGCCGTCAACAGTCAGTCCGCCGCACTCGCCGCCCTTAAACCGAGCGTCACCGCCGAGAGCGTCCACCGGGCATATGCCGACGTCATCGAGGATGCGGGTTTTGAGTACCCCTTTCGCTGTGGCAGGGGCACTGGCTTCAGCTTCCTGGAAGCCCCGCAGCTGGTAACGGGCGATCAGACCGTCCTTCAGCCAGGCATGGTGCTGGCGGTCGACGGCTCCGTCGCCACCGCCGATTTCAGAGCTCAGGTCGGCGACAGTTTCGTGGTCACCGAAACGGGGCATGAACAGATCACCCACCACCCCAAGGCCCTCGCCGACGTGATCGTGTAGGGGGATTCGCGTTTTTCGGCCACTCCGACTGAGGCTGGGACCGAGAAACCCCGACTCCTCGAGGAACCTTGACGGACCGGTCCAGACGAATAGTTCAGATTATTTGACGGCGCTGCGGTGATATCATTCCGTTTCGGTGTCTGGCCGGTTGCGGCGTAGTCTGCGCACCGTCAACGAGGCAAGGACCATCAAGTTGGTAACGCTGGGCGACGATAAGGACCGACCTTCGGACAGGTCTCAGGGGACGTTCCCGGTCTCGCACGGTGCGCAGGTATCGTCGCCGCCAGCCTCGATCGATGTCGTCCAGTTCCTCGACCTCGCCCTGTGCCCTCCAGACCTGACGGTCGAACAGGACCGGATGGGGCCGGTGCACCGATATCAGGACATCGTCGAAGTCGCGTTTCCGGCGGGCACGCTGCCGATTGAGGCGTTCCAACACGGCCCCCACCGCGCGCTGGTCGAGGTCTGGAACCGGCTTCAGCAATCCGACGGAGGGATCCCGCCGCGCTCGGCATTCGACGTCATGGAGATCCTTCCCTCGGCGGCCCACCTGACGCTCGTGCAGGAGATCGAGGACGGGGCGGATCTCCACTACCGGGTTCAGGGCGGTGTGATCGTCTCCAGCCATTCCCGCGAAATGACCGGCAAGCGGATGTCCGACTATCGCGGCGGCCCGGCGCTGCTGCACGGCCCGCTGTATCGCCGGGTCATTGACGAACGCCGCCCGGTTTACTGCGAGCACTCGATCCCGTCGCCGCAACAGGACACCGTGCAGCGTTGGTCGCGGATCTGCGTCCCCCTGCTCGGCCCGGCCGACGGCGCCCATTTCGTGCTGAACTCCGCCGTCAGAGTGAACCTCGAGGTCGCCGGGTACTGAGGCCGGTCAGTGCGCTCGGCTCCGGCTCTCTGCGCATTGACCCGACAGAACGAAGACGGCGTGTCTCTCCCCTTATCAATATCTTAGGAGTCGGCAGGGTACTGAAAACGGGCAATGGTTGCGGATCTTGAAACCTGGCACGGCCCCTCGGAAGACGCGCTCTGGAAGCGCGTCGGGGCGTGGTCCTATTACCACTACCAGCCGGACACGCCTTCGGCTGCTTTCGGGCCTTATGCGTCCCTCGTTGACATGTGGGACCGCAAGAAGAACGGCAGAGACCTGCCCAGCTGGCGCGACTTCGATTTCTACGACTTCGTTGGATGGCATGGCTGGATCTGTGTTTTTGACATCCAGCACGACTCGTTTGACTGGACGTGCCGTCTGTCCGGGACCCTTGTGGACCAGATCACGGGACGCACGTTCCAGGGGAAATCACGCGCCGATGTCTACGACCAGGCCGTCACCGAGAGCACGATGGAGTTCTTCGAGCAGGCGCTGATCCAACGCAAGATCGGGTGGTGCGTCGGGCCGATCAATGTCGTCGGCCGTGACCATATCAACGCTCAGTATCTGGAGTTGCCGTGCTCGAACGACGGGCAACGGGTCGACGCCGTCATCGAAGCGATGGTCTGCCGATAGGGCGAGGTTCTCGCCGGCATCTGTCGGTCAACCGGGGACGAAGCGCCGGCAGTCAAAATGTCGGCGGTGTACGGCGACCGCCTTTCGCACGACCGGCATGAGGACCGGTCAGCAGCGACGGCCTCAGCTCACCGTGAACTGCCCCATCATGCCGCGGTCCTCATGTTCCAGGATGTGGCAGTGATACATGTACGGATGCGCCTCGGTCGCAAGATGGTCAAACCGAACGATAAACTCGGACCAGTCGTCATCGTCGAGCACAACCGTGTCTTTCCAGCCACGCTGATCGGACGGGGCGGCCTCACCGGCCAACCGCTCGATCAGGAACGAGCAGCCGTGCACGTGGAACGGATGCTCGCCCTGGTTGGAGCGGACACGCCAACGTTCCCAGACGCCGCGTTCAACCCGTTCGTTGATCACCTTCATGTCCATCGCCGCGCCGTTGATGGTCATGTCCATGGCAGCGTGCGCCCCACGACCGCCGCCACCGTGATCCATGTCGAGTACGAAGTCGCGCGTCCGCTTGATCTCGGCGGGTTTCGGGCGGGTGATGGTTGCCATGCGGTCGGGCAGCGGGGCCAGGTGAGGCGACAACGAGCGGTCGACCTTCAGGGTCAAGGACGGTCGCTGTGCGGGCGTCTCCGATCCGATCAACCGATCCAGCAGTCCGCTGACGATGCCCTCCCCATCTTCGTCCACCTCGTCCTCGAACAGGGTCAGCAGTTCGGCCGCAGTGCCATCCGACAGATCGACGACGATCTCGCAGCGCTCCGCGGGTGACATCTCCATTGAGGTCATCGCCACCGGCGCCGACAGCAATCCGCCGTCGCTCGCGATCTTGTGGAAGGTCCGGTTGTCGGCGAACGCGACGATGTAGAAGCGGGCGTTCGCGCCGTTCAGCAGCCGCAGGCGAACCTTTCCCGCCGGGACGTGGGCAAGCGGTGCTATCGCCCCGTTGATGACCACGGTGTCGCCCAGCCAACCGTCCTCGTCGGCGTCGTACAGCGAATACACCAGCCGCCCTTGAGCGTCGAAGGTCCGGTCCTGGATGATGACGGGCAGATCATCGACCCCGTACCGGCGCGGCAGGTCCAATGAGTCGGCGTCGTCATCGTCGATGATGATCATCCCGGCAAGGCCGCGATAGACCTGACTCCCGGACCGGCCATGGGTGTGGGAGTGGTACCAGCAGGTGGCTGCCGGCTGCACGATGGACAGGGTCGGCTGCCACTGATCGCCGGGCGCGATCTCCAACTGTGGTCCACCGTCGACCTCACCCGGAACATGCAGGCCGTGGCCGTGGATGGCCACACCCTCCGTGAGCGCGTTGCGATAGTGCAGGTTGAGTTCGCTGTTCCGGCGGGTTCGGATCGTCGGCCCCAGGTAGTCCTGGCTGATCCCGAGGGTCGGTGTCCGGACACCGGGTTTGAAGGCCCATGCCCCGCTCCGGATCTCCAGGTCGACCGGCTCGCCGCTCGTTCCGTCAACCAGTGCCGGGATCGGCAGAGGCGGAGACGCGGTCGTCGACTAGGCAGCGCGAGCGTAGCTGGCCGTCAGCAGGGCTGCGCCGCCGGCAACGAACGCCCGGCGCGAAAGGTTGACTGTCATAAGCCGTCTCCAAGCGAGATGAGTGCCCCCTGCGTCGCCGAGGCGCACCCTTGGGATGACGACCCTCGTGACAACGAAGGTTGCGCAAATCAGGATCGTGAGACAATCGGACCAATGCCGGATGCGCCGGTTTTCCGGATCGGACAAAAGGTCAACAGGCCAGGCCGATCGCTTGATCGGGCGCGGCGACCAGAGAAGTTCAGGAATGGATCATGCTTGAGTCGGTAGGGCGGATTCCCAGCTGGCGTGCGGTGTTCGCAGTCTTCGTGCTGTTCGTTCTCGCCACCAGCGGCGTCGAGATCATTGACGAGTTCGCGTCCGGCGAGACCCTCGACGAGATGGCCGACGACCTGTTTCGGTTCGCCATCAGCGCGGTCGTGCTTGCCGTGTTTGCCCATGAACACCTCACCCAGAAACGTGCGCTCCGGGAGTTGAGCGGGCAGCTGAACCAGGCACGCGGCCGGCTTGCCGAACTCGACACGCAGTCGCGGGTACTTGCCAGCCAGTACCGCGCGGTCATTCAGAAGCAGTTCGAGGCCTGGGATCTGACGGCGAGTGAGCAGGATGTCGCCATTCTGCTGCTGAAGGGGCTGTCCTTTCGGGAGATCGCCGAGATGCGCCAGACGCGGGAGAAGACCGTGCGCCAGCAGGCTTCCAGTCTCTACCGCAAAGCGGGGGTCGCCAGCCGAAACCAGCTGGCCGCGTGGTTCTTCGAAGACATGCTGGATCCGCTGCCGGAAGGCGACGAACGCTCATAGGAGTCCTGCCGCAGGCCACCGCACCTACACGTCGTCCTGGATGATCGTGAACAAAGCCAGGTCATCGGCGTGGGCGACCCCGAAACGGTCACGGTCCAAGACCCATCCCTGATCTGTGGCCTCGAAAGTCGGATCATCCATCAGTTGACGCGCCGGCTCGTTGCGGTCCGTCGCAACGATAGCCATCACGAGCGGCTTCTCAGCCCTGGCGACTAGCCAGGTCAGAAACGCGAACTCGACACGTCGTTCGAGAACGCGGCATGACATGACCAGTGACCGGACCACTCCTGCGCCGTCGATCAAACACGCGAGGATCTCGCCGTGGCTCCCCGTGCGATCCTCAAGCTGTGCGCTGAAGAGTTGCCCGCCCTCGGCAAGGATCTGATCGAGGGCGTCTGCGTCCAAGCGAACGCCGTTGATGTTGAACTGGTTGGTCTTGTTAATCAGCTGCAGCGCCCGCTGGTGTTCGCCTCGCGTTCGGTCGCAGATCGTCAGGCGCATTCGCAGATCCCTCAGGAACGTGCGAAGGTCGCCGCCATCAGCCGGCGGCATGCTCTCCAAACGACGGCGATAGAGGTCCGTACGCTGCTCGTCTTCCGACGTCACGGTCGGTCGGTCGAACAGCGTAGCCAATTCCCGCAGAAAGCCGTCGAACTCTTCCTCGGTACTCGGGAAGACGAGCCCTCGGATCTCGGGGATCGCCGTCGTGACCTCGGCGAGCTCTACCGGGTTGTTATCCACAAAGACGATCGCATTCCGTGCCAGGCCGAGGTCCTTGGCCAAATCGGCCAGTTCCTCCGATTTCCGACGATAGCCGGCGCGAATGGAGACGAAGTCCTGCGCACCGACATGCATATGGCCATTGCCGAGGGCTGCGAGGACGGTGTCTTGGTCGTTCCGGCTGACAATCGCCAGCAGAATGCCCGCCGCCTTCAGGCGCAGAAGGAACGTCTGATAGAGGAAGTGCCGAAAAGCGGTTCCCTGCGGTTCCGCGCTGACGGAATCGGTCCCGTCTTCAGCAGCCACGCCCCTCCACAAGGTCTCGTCCGCATCGGTGGCGAGAACCTTGTAGGTCGAGGCCGGCGCCGCCAGAAGAGTATCGGCAAGCGCTTCACAGATCTCGGGGAGCGTTTTGCCCCCGATCGGACAGCCGTTGGCGAGATAGCTGGTCAGGGAGAAGGCGCGCGCGTCCAGCGGGACAGCGTCGATTCCCATCGCAAGGCTCGACAGATCGGCTGCCAGGCGGTGGTTGTCCGCCATGCAGGCAAAAACCGGCGGAATTGGGGCCGGAAGATAGACGAGAGTCGCCCTGGGCCGGCCGGTCAGGGCGGTGGCGATGCTGCTGGCCCTGTGCCAGACCGCGTCGTAGTCGGACAGGGACCCTGCGAACCCAGACCGCCAGTCGCACTCGGGCACCAAGTCCCAGGGCATCAGAACGAAGAGCTCCACGCCGTCATCGCGGTCTCCGGAGGCTGTCACAAGATGCTGATGCAAGGTCCCGAAGGCCAGCGTCGTGACCTGCAGCGCCACCCCACGAACCGCGGCCTCGGCTTGCAGAAAGGGGCACAGGGTGTCGCCGGTCCCAGACATGGCCAGGACCACCGACACCTTCACGCCCCCCTCGAACCCCTGCAACACCCGCTTGGCCTCGACGAGTGTCATCATGGCAGGGCTCCGCCCGACAAGGTGACCATGGCGCCCGATACCATCGAGGACGTGTTCGACAGCACCCAGGCGATCTGATCGGCCGCACTGTCCATCCCGGGCAGTTCCCCTGAGGGCACACGGTCGGCATTGGTGACCCGTGCCATCGGACTCATTGACGCGTTCAGGCCGCCATCCAGCACGTCGAAGCTGACGCCAACGCACCGGAACCCGCGACCGCCGAGTTCGACGGAGAGAATGGAGACCAAGGTTGGGACCAGCGACTTGGACAGGCTGTAGAGCGGCATGCGCCAGCCATGACGGCCCGGGTCGGCAAAACTGGATCCGATCACGACCAGGGACGCACCCGGTTCGCCATGAGAGACCAGCAGCTGCGCGAGCTCGACTATGTCCTCCAGCGGCCGGGAAACGCTGTGATCAATGGCGGCTCGCGCATTGCCCTGAAGATCGACAAGCGGGACGTTGTCAGGGGCCGGCCATCCGCAATGCACGATCCCGGCGATCCGGCGCTCGCCCAACAGAGCCGAAACATCGCGCACCGAGTCCGCCTGCAGCAGCCCCGGGCCTCCGGATCGAGAGACGCCGAGGGCGCGCGTGCCCAAGCGCTGTATCAGTGCGGAACCAAGCCCCCCTGTCGCCCCGGTAACGAGGACCGGAGCCAACTCATCTTCATGTGGTTGATCAACAGAAGGCACCTCGACCGTTGCACCGCCGGGGTGGTGATAGCCGAAAGCGTAGGCGCCCTCGACGTACCGGATTCCGGTCTGCTGATCGCTGATCGTCACGTCCACCGCGCCGGAGCCTGAATCGCTCCGCGTCACGTGTCCGGACACCCGCAGTCGCACCGGAGGCAGGATCGGTCTCAGGAATCGCAAACGGAGCGAATGCAGCAAACACTCGCGCCCCGGCAGGTACATCCCCGCCAAGCGGGACACGAGCCCAGCCGAGAACGCGCCGTGGAGCACGATCCGACCGTGGGTCGTCGTCCTTGCGTAGGTTGGATCGGTGTGGAGCGGGTTCCAATCGCCGGACAGCTCCGCGAAGCGAAGCGCGTCATCCTCGGCGACGTCGATGTCGAATCCCGCTTCGGTCATACGCCCTTCTCTTCGAGAATCAGTTGCGCGGACGCGAAAGAGTTGATCGCCACGATATCGTCGACGTTGAGGATGAGCCCGAATTCACTTTCGATGCCGGCGATCAGTGTCGTGTGGGCAAGCGAATCCCATCGTGGTTCGGCGACCATGCGCAACGATGCGAGATCGCTGCCCTCTTCCAAGTCGAGCGAAAACTGGAAGACGGCTTTGAGCCGTTCGAGGTTCTCTGGGCTCATGAAATCTCCGCCTCATGCCTCATCGCCTTGCCGCGCCCGGACCCTGGTCACCGGTTTCCCGCAGTATAGAGCAGAATCATCATCCTGGGCCCGGCGCCAGAAACCGCTCGCGGGGTCACAAGAAAGCCCAATATGATCTGGGCGTGTTCAGGTCATGCTCCCGAATTGTCTGAGAACCAGCAATGGTCTTGCCCCCCGCAATCGTCGACCAGGCCCCGCACCTGTCACGCATCGTCGAGGGCGTGCTTGCGGCCTGGCCAGAGCATGAAAGGTTCCTCGGCATGCGGTTCGCCGAGGGCGACGGCGCGCCCGTCGACCTCGCCGAGGAGATGGCCGGGCTGATCCTGTCCGTTGCCGGTGAAAACCTGAACCGGTATTGCGCCAGCTATCGGTGGATGTGCGAAACGTTCATAGAGGAAGACCTGCATTTCCGTCGCACCGGCCGCTATCGGCGGGCAACGTTCGCTGAGGCCTACAGGGATGTGTATTCCAACGATGCCTACCTGGAGAGATACGTCGAAGGAATCCTGCTGTCGCAAATCCTCTGGCAAAACCAATTCGACGCGTTCGTATTCTATCTGGACAGTTTCCTGGGACGTCTTGAGCCTGAAACCGACTTCCTGGAGGTTGGCCCCGGTCACGGTCTGCTCTTGTATTTCGCCACCCAGCGTCCCGAGGTTCGGTCGGTCACCGGATGGGACGTCAGCAAGGGGAGCATCGCCGCCACCCGCGGCATGTTGAAGACCTTCGGCGTGACCCGGCCCGTGGAGCTGATTGAGCAAGACGTCGACACCGACTATTCCGACGGGTCCATGGTCGATGCCGTGGTCATCAGCGAAGTCCTGGAACACCTCGACGCGCCCGACTCGGCGCTTACCCGCCTGCGCACGGTCCTGCGTCCGGGCGGCCTTCTCTACGTGAATTTCCCGGTGAACAGCCCCGCCCCGGACCATATCTACCAACTCGCCGCCCCCGAAGAGGTCGAGGACATGGTCGTCAAAGCCGGATTCCGCATCGTCGATCGCAAACACGTGCCGACGACCGGGTATGACCTAGAGAGGGCCCGGCGCCGGAAGGTCACGATCAACGCCCTGATCGTCGCGACGCCGGATTAGCGCAAGAAGGCGCGCGTCGGCGAGACGGGCCTCGCGCCCGCTGTGTCCCCCCACCGCTCGGAGGTCTTTCAAGCTTGGACGTCGGCACTTTCCACGAGCTTCTCGATGCGATCGGGATTCGCGCGGGCGACCATCTTTTTGTTCATTCCAGCCTGGACTGGATCGGCGGCGACGTTGGCGCTGCCGCAACAATCATCGACGCGTTGATCGAGCGGATCGGCCCGACCGGAACGCTCTGCATGCCGTCGTATACTTGGCGGGGGCGATTGCCCGGACGCCCGGAGGACGGCTCAGTCGTCGACCTGCGGCGCAGCGCCACGGTGGTCGGGCTCATCCCCGAGGTGTTTCGGCGCTGGCCCGGTGTCCGGCGAAGCGCCCACTACTGGGTCCCGGTTTGTGCCCTGGGCAGCCATGCCGAACACTTCACCTCGGGCCAGCACACGGTGCTGGATCCCTTTGGCGAAGGCTCCACGTTCCGAATGTTCATGCAGGCCGACGGCAAGGCCGTCGGTATGGGCGTGTCGCTGAACACCTCCAGCCTCGCCCATCTCCCGGACCACGACCTGGCGGCGCTGTGTCCGATCCAGGTGATGTCATCAGACCCCATCGAGGGGACCGTGATCGATCGCGACGGAACCGAACTGAGGACCCGCACGCTGGTCGTCCGCCCAGAGGTCATGTCCGCCTATCGTCCGGGCGTCCTGTTCGATCACCACGCCGGATTACGGGATCGTCTGCTGTCGGAGACCCATAATGCTGCAAGTTTCTTTGCCTATCCCGTGCAGGCCTACCATGCCGCAGCGCTTGAGGTGGGCCACGCCCACCTGGCCGCCGGGCGCCTTCCGCCCTGGCTCGGGGAATAACCTCTATCGTGCGCCGAGCCGCGCGATGACATCCAACAGCAATCCGACCATCTTCGGCAGATCCTCAAGGTAGTAGTGCTCGTCGGCCCGGTGGGGATGGAATCCGCGGCCGGGGCCGAAAAGGACACATGGAATCCCCCGATCGGCGAAGTGGCGCATATCGGATGTTCCGGTAGAGGGGCCGAACGTCACGGGAGACCACCGCGACCGATCAACGATCTCGCGGATCATCTGCGGCACGGCGCCTCGCGGCGGCGCCACCGGCTCCGTCGCGAAGTACCCGTCCCAAACCAGGCGCGCGGACTCGGTGGACGTCCGCGCCGCGTAGTCCTGTGCCACGGCCTCCAAAGCGGCACGCATTCCAGCGAGCGACTCCGGGGGGCAAAAGGTGACGTAGCATTCCGCCACGGCGTGGTCCGGCACTGTCAACGGTGCCCCCTCGCCGCGGAAGGTCTGCGTGATGAACTGGTTCGGCGACGGGAAATCGGTCCACGGTGGAGGAAGCGAGGCATTTCTGGCAAAGACGTGGCCGCTCATCTCTTGCAGTAGCTCCGCCAACCGCTCAATGGCATTGGTCCCCATGTGCGACACGCTGACCGACGCTGGGCGTCCGGAGAACTCCACGGCGAAGCGAAGATTTCCGGCGTGGCGGTCGATCCCGCGATCTCCCCGCGTGCCATCAAGGATGATCGCCTCGTCGCCGCCATACCCGGCGTTCAGGCAAAGAAGCGATCCATTGCCGGTGGTCTCGTCCTCCAGAACGAAGTGGACGATCACGTCTCCCGGCGGCGGGGGCCCTGTCGCCAGCTCTTCCAGGACGGCAAGCGCGATGGCGGCGCCCGCCTTGTCGTCCATGGCTCCGCGCCCGTGGACCGTATTCTCTTGCCAATCGACATGGCCGGAGAACGGCGGATACCGCCAAGCCTCGGGCGGCCCGGACGGAACAACGTCCAGATGACAGTTGATAACCAGACTGGACGCCTGCCCGCTCCCCGGGATCCGGGCGACCAGATTGCGCCGGCCCGGCACGCTGCTTATCGGCGGTTGAGCGCCGGGCAGACCGGACAGGATCGCCGGATCGAAAGGAACGTCGAAACAGGCGACCCCAAGCCGGCCGATCTCTCCGGCGACGAAATCCGTGACCGCGTGTTCGCTCTCAAAAACGCTCTCGAACTGAACGAGTCGGGAAAGACGGTGGGCCCAACGCCGGACCTTCTGACTGTCAAATCGCCCCGATTCTTCGCTTTCCAAACGCATGGCCACCAGTTCGAAGACGGTTTCACTATGCCGGAACGATTCATCAGATGGGTCGGAACGGTAGTGCATCGCCGACGTCCGGGCCATGGCCGATTGCGGCGCTGGATCGCACCCAATGGGCCCGGTCGATCGGCCCGGCTTCTTAGACGCCGGCGACGGATCACAGGTTCCTGGCGATCGGTTGACAGCCACGGACCGGCAAACCGATACTCCTCTGGGACCGACGTCGGAACTGAAGGGCCTTCAGGGAAACGTGGATCAGGTGTTGCGGTCATACATGATCGGCGTCGGCGTGATCGCCTCAGTGCGACCATTGCTGGAATCCGGTGATCTTGCCGGCGTCTTCGAGACGCTCTCGGCGATGTCCGCCGATCAACGCAACTGCGCGCCCTTTCAAAAACTCCTCGCGGCCATGCTGTTGGGCCAGGGGCATTTCGATCAAGCCCAGACGGTGATCCAGGCCTATCTGGAGCATCGCCGCGACGATGCCGAGGCACTGACCCTGGCGCTGCGGATCCACCCGCTGTCATCGACGGATCCCGATCTCGCCAAGACAAAGGCCGTCCACAGGAGATTGACGGAACTGTCCACCGTCGAGATGGAGCGCATCGTTCTGCGGGTCGGCTTTGTGCCGGCCGCCATCGCGCAGGCGATCGCCGATACGGGAGACCGGTCTCGGGCGCTCAGACCCCACCTCACCGCCTTCGCGTTCAATAGTGTCTTCGACGCGCAGAACACGCGTGAGGCGATTGATCATCTGCTGGCGACGGCCACTGACGACGGACCAGATCGGGCTCTCTACGCCGCTGGGACGGCGTTGCTGTACGGCGAGCAGACAGACCGCGCCCTGGATCTGCTGCTCGACCTGATCGGTCGCGGCGATCTCTCGACATCGGATTTTCCGGAGCTCGTGTTCGCGTTCAACCTCACAATGGGCCATGGCAGCCCCGTGGCCCACGCCCGGCGCTATGGGTTCCTCAGCAAGCTCTACGCGCGCTGGACCGGCAGCATTCTGGACCGGTTGACACCGACACAAAGGACCATCCTGTCGGGCTTCCGGGCCCCGGTCGGCGGCGGGAAGCGGGTGGCCGTCGTCACTCCGCCGCTGATCAACAAGCATCACACCCCGACCCAACGGATTCTGGAGATCGCCTGCGCCCTGCAGCGGGACCACGGCTACAAGGTGAAGTTCTTCCACGGCGGCGGGATCCACAACAAAGCGGACCCGTCGCTGCCGCTGATCGACAGCGTGAATCTGAACGCGACCGTGCAGGGCACCGACACCATCAACGAAGGCGCCATCGACATCCCAATCTGGAACTCGACACTTGATGACAGCCAGTACCTGAAGTTTTTCTCGGCCGCCGTGGAGATCGCGAAATACCAGCCGAGCGTGGTCATCTATTACAGCGACGCCTCACCGGTTCAGGCTCTCCTCGACGGGAAATTCCCGTCCCTGCTCTACCCGTCCAACAGCACACCGCCGATCGGTCCGGCGGATCGGTACGTGACGACCTGGGACCGCGACGCCGTGGCCAGGAGGGTGGCGGACGGAACCTGGCCTGTGGAACTCGCCGAGAGAGTCGTCCTCAATGCGACTCCGGCGCACTACGAGCGCGCCACCGCACCTCTCCAACGCGCCGATCTGGTGCCGGGCGCCCGGCTCATCCTCGCGATGGTCGGAAGCCGACTCTCAAGCGAAGTCCGAGGCGCGTTCGCGGAACGGCTGGCAGGTTTTCTCCTGGCTCACCCGGACGTCCATCTGGTGACGTTTGGCGACAGCCGGTGCGAGAGACTGCGCGACGGGGTGCTTGCCCCGGTCAGAGATCGGGTCATCTGCAAGCCCTTCGTCACCAACGTCGCCGATCAGCTGGCGGGTTGCGACATCGTTCTCAACCCGCCGCGCCAGGGCGGCGGCGGCGGCATCGGTGTGGCCATGGGATCAGGATGCGCCGTCGTCGCCCTCGACAGTGGCGATGGCGCCTCGCTTCTCGAAGCCGAGGATCTCTGCGAAGACCTGGACGACTATTTCGAGCGACTCGAAACCCTGGTGACCGACGACGCTGCGCGAACAGAGATGGCATCACGCATGCCGGACCGGGTCGAAGCGGTCTTCGGTTTCGAGCCGTGCATGGCGAGACTGGTCGACGCGGTGGACGACGCGCGCGACAGCCTTCGCCAGGCGCCCGTGGAGATGGAACCGCCTCAACTGCCGGTCTAGTGCGCGAAGCGGACGCGCCGGACCGCAGCCGCTCCTTACCCGTTGATGAAATGCAGAGTGTCGAACTCGCGGCGCCAGGCGGCGGCGTCAGGGGCGAGGCCGTCGGGATCGTTGCCGCGCAGCGCCCGTGCGATCAGGTCCACCATGCGGCCCGCATGCTCCGCCGTCACGCCCCAGCGCACGAGTTCCGGCGTGCCGATGCGCAGGCCGTTCATGTCACCGGCCACCCCCTCGACCGGCAGCCCGATGCCGCAGGCGAGAAAGCCGGCGCGGCGCAGCGTCTTGGAGGCCGCCTGACCGCCGCCGAACGGGGCCGCGAAAACCGCGAACTGGTGCGATCCGGTAAACCCGTCGTCGCCACGGAAGACCTCGATACCGACGGCGTCCAGGGCGTCGGCCAGGGCGGTTGCCGTGCGCACCATTTCGCCGGCATAGGCTTCTCCGTGATCGCGCCAGTCCAGCATGGTGACCGCAAGGGCCGCCGACTTGGCGGCGTCGAAATTAGCGGTCAGTCCCGGAAACGCGATCGCGTCCAGGCGCTCGGCGATCCCGGCATCGTCGGAGACGATCAGGCCGCCGGCCGGACCCCCGAGACTCTTGTAGGTGCTCATAGTCATGAAATGGGCGCCCTGCTTGAGTGGGTTCGACCAGGCCTTGCCGGCGATCAGCCCGCACTGGTGGGCGGCGTCGAACATGACCTTGGCGCCCACCGAGTCGGCGATCCCACGGATCTCGGTAACCGGATGCTCATAGAGGTTCAAGCTGCCGCCGATGGTGATCAGCTTCGGGCGCTCCGCGCGCGCGAGCGCCCCCAATGCCTCGACGTCCACGGTATAGCGGCCGGCGGAGATCGGCGCCGGAACGATGTTCAGCCCGTACAGCCCAGCCGCACCCGCCACGTGATGGGTGACATGGCCACCGACACTGGCGGGCGGAACGATGATCGTGTCGCCCGGCTTGCAGGTCGCCATGAAGCCGTAGAGGTTGGCAATCGCGCCCGAGGGAACCCGGATCTCGGCAAAACCGGCGTCGAACACCTCGGCGCAGAGTTCGGCGCAGATCACCTCGATCTCTTCGATCGCCTCCAGCCCCATCTCATACTTGTCGCCCGGATAGCCGAGTGACGGGCGCGAGCCGATCCCCGATGCCAGCAGCGCCTCGGCCTTCGGGTTCATCACATTGGTGGCCGAGTTCAGGTTGAAGCACTCGCGCTCGTGGATCGTGCGGTTGCGGTCCGCCAGTGCCTCGACGCGCGCCAGGATCTCCGCCGACCCCTGTCCGGCCGTTCGTTCAGCGATCCGCTGGACCAGCGTCTCGCAGTCGGCGGGAACCCAGTCGCGGTGAGAAACGGTCATGATCGTCGATCCCTGTTGTCGCCCTGGGCGCCTTGCGTATTCGTGGCCTGCGTCGCGGCCGAAAGGATGCCGCCTGACCTGGGTAAATCAACCGTCATGGACGGTTGCCAGCGGAGGAGCGCTGACTGGTATCTCCAGTGTCGCCTTTCGCACGCCCATGACGACGGAGGTGCGGAACTTTCTGACGTTCGGCTCGTCGAACAGGATTCGACGGGTCAGGGATTCAAAGTCATCCATGTCGGACGCTGTGCAGATCAGGCAGAAGTCGGCTTCGCCGGTCACGTAGTAGCACTGCTGAACCTGAGGCTCGGCATTGGCACGCCGCGCGAAGGCATCGATCTGATCAACCCGTTCGCGCTCCAGTTCGACCATGACGATGAAGGTCATTCCCTGGCCGAGCTTCTTCCTGTCGAGAATTGCCACTTCTCTCTGAACGACACCGTCCGCCTTGAGCCGGGCGAGACGTCTTTGCACGGTCGCAACCGAGGTGTTTGCCGCCTCCGCCAGGGCACTCACGGTGATGGTGCTGTCCCTTTGGACGGCCGCCAGAATGGCGCGGTCAATCTGGTCTATCTCTCGCATGATCGAATGATTGCGAAACCGGCGACATCTTGCAGTAAATTTCTCATTCGCGGACGAATTACGGATTCTGGCACCCACAAGGCCTTTGTACGGTGTGCAAATGACACAGCCATCAACCTCCTCTGCGCCCGCGCCTGTTCTGGATCCAGCTCCGGTTCAGGCCGCACTCGCCCGATGCCCCGTCCACCAAGCCACGCCGCTCCTGGAGATCAGTCTCGATGGCCACAGCCTCACGGTGAAGGACGAGCGCCCGCGCATGGGGCTGGGGTCGTTCAAGGCGCTTGGCGGCGCCTATGCGGTGATGCGCCTGATTGAGCAGGCGGGGCATGCCGACCTCACCTTCGTGATGGCCAGCGCGGGCAATCACGGTCTGTCCGTCGCGGCAGGTGCCCGGGTCTTCGGCGCCAAAGCGCGGATCTATCTTTCCGAAACGGTGCCGGAACCCTTCGCAACCCGGTTGCGCCAGGAAGGCGCGGAAGTTGTCCGTCAGGGCGACGACTACGAAGCCTCGGTGGCGGCCGCCATTGCCGACGCTGAAGCAACCGGCGCCGTCCATCTCGCCGACGGGTCTTGGCCGGGTTACACCGAGCCGCCCCGCCTGGTCATGGAGGGCTACACGGTCATCGCCGAAGAGCTGCGCGCCAGTTTCGAGGCGTCCGGCGCCTGGCCTCTCACCGTGTTCCTGCAGGCAGGCGTGGGCGGCATGGCCGGCGCGATCGCGCAACGGATCCGGGCCGCCTGGGCGGTCCAGCCGCGGATCATCATCGTCGAACCGGCCGCCGCACCCTGCCTGAAGCGCTCCGTTGAGGCCGGCGAGATCATCACCGTCGACGGACCGGTCTCGACGATGGGGCGGCTCGATTGCAAGACCCCGTCTCTGCTTGCGTTCGAGATCCTGCGTGGCGATGCGGATGCCTTCGAGGTGATCAGTGATGCGCAGGCCGCCGATGTCGTCAGAGATCTGGCCGCAGCAGGAATTGCCACCACGGCCTCGGGAGCGGCGGGGATCGCGGCCTGGCGGGCGCTGGGGTATCCGTCCAACTCGTTGGTTATTCTCTCGGAAGGGCCGGAAGATGACTGATTTCAGCGAGCTATCCGAGTCGATGCGGGCGTGGCGCCGGCATCTTCATCAGAACCCCGAATTCGGCTTTGAAGAGACCGAAACCGCGCGGTTCGTCGCAGACCGGCTGCGCGAGTTCGGATTTGAGGAGGTTGAGACCGGGGTCGGGGGAACCGGCGTCGTTGCCACGCTTCGGCGCGGAACAGGCGACCGAACGGTCGCACTCCGCGCGGATATGGACTGCCTGCGCATTCACGAAACGACCAACCTGCCCTACGCCTCGAAGACGCCCGGGTTGATGCACGCCTGTGGCCATGACGGGCATACCGCGACCCTGCTTGGCGCGGCGGCGGCGCTGGCGCGCGATGGTGGTTTTGACGGAACCGTCCGCTTTGTCTTTCAGCCCGCCGAGGAGTGGGGACAGGGCATGAAGGCGATGATGCGGGACGGCCTGGGGACCAGGCTGGGCTTTGATGAGATCTATGGGCTGCACAACAAGCCCGGACTGCCCGTCGGCGCGTTCGAAATCCGCCCTGGTGCCTTCATGGCGGCCGAAGACAATTTCACCATCAGCATCCGGGGCGCCGGCGGGCATGCGTCGCGGCCTCAAGACAGTCGCGACGCCATTCTCTGCGCCTGCTCGGTGGTCACGGAGCTTCAGACCATTGTCTCGCGCGTCGTCGACCCGGCGGAGCTTGCCGTCGTCTCGGTAACCGCCATTCACGGCGACAATGTGAAGAACGCCATTGCGGGTGAGGCGCGCATCGAAGGGAACTGCCGGCATTTCAGCCCGCGGGTGAGCGAGAGCATCGAAGACGCGATGCGCCGGATCGCGTCGGGGATCGCCGCGGCCCACCGATGCGAAGCCGAGATCCACTACGAGCGGGTCTTCATCCCCTTGGTCAATGACGCGGACGCGACCGCGCACGCCCTCGAAGCCGCGGAGGCCGTCTTCGGCCCGGAAAATGTGGCCGGCGATGCGCCGAGAATGGGCGGCTCGGAAGACTTCGCCCAGGCGCTCGGCACAGCACCCGGGGCCTTCGCCAACATCGGCAATGGCGACAGCGCCGTCCTGCACAGCCCGGCGTACGACTTCAACGACGAGGCCCTGGTTCCGGGCCTGCTGTGGTTCACCGAGATCGTTCGCCAGCGGCTTCCTGAACACGCCGACTGACCAGGCGGAACGCTCCGTCAAACACGCTAAACTCAATCTGGGTGTTCCACATGGAGGACACCGGCACGAAATCGAACGGATCGAGAAACCGATGACCGGACACGGCTACGAGACAGGGCGTCTCAACCTACCCTTCGTGGGCATCCCGACTTTTGCCAAGTCTCCCTACGTCGAGAACTGGGATCGCATTGACGCCGACGTTGCCATTCTCGGCGCGCCGTTCGACTTCGGGACGCAATGGCGACCGGGCGCGCGTTTCGGCCCTCGCGCCATCAGGGACGCGTCGACCCTGTTCAGTTTTGGTCACGCGGGCGCGTACGACCACGAGGACGACGCGACCTATCTCGATGCATCGGTCAGGCTGGTTGATATCGGCGACGCCGATATCGTCCACACCAAGACGGAAGAAAGCCACGCCAACATCCGGCATGGCGTCCGCAAGATCCTCGATGCAGCGGCCCTGCCTGTCGTTCTGGGCGGGGATCACTCCATCAACATCCCCTGCGTCGAGGCGTTCGCGGATGCGTGTGAACGCGACGGCCCGATCCACATCGTTCAGATCGATGCCCACCTCGATTTCGTCGACGAACGCCACGGCGTGACCGTCGGTCATGGCAATCCGATGCGGCGGGCCATCGAGAAAGCTCACGTGTCGGGCATGACGCAGCTTGGGATCCGCAATGTCTCCTCGACCGCGAAGGACGGCTATGACGATGCGCGCGCCAGAGGGTCGGACATCTTGTCGGTGCGCCAAGTGCGGAAACTTGGGGCCGACGGCGTTCTGGCGCGCATCCCTGAAGGCGCCCGGTACTACGTGACGATCGACATCGATGGCTTCTGCCCCTCGATCGCGTCCGGTACCGGCACCCCAAGCCATGGCGGTTTCCTCTACTACGAGGTCCTTGAGATTCTTCAGGGGTTGGCCCGGCGCGGCGAGGTTGTCGGGATGGACCTGGTTGAAGTCGCGCCCGCCTATGACCCGACGGAAAGCACGCAGATCCTTGCAGCTCAGTTACTGCTGAACTTTCTGGGCTTCATCTTTCATGCGCGCGCAGCATCGTGATCTCGACTGGAACCACGGTTAACAACAGGGTTCTCAAAACCCCAATTCCCGTGTGCTTCGCGTTGCTTATTCGGTGGGGAACTCATGCTCTCGGTTCGTAGAAAGAGGTTTTCCCCATAGGTATTAACTGGGTCGCCTGACGCCCCACCCGATCATCAGCCCCGCCGGATGTTTTGGACGCCCGTGAGCGGGCGGCCGCCTGGCCTCAGATCGTAGATGATCTCTGCGTCAATTACGCTGCCATGCTCTTGAATGTGCTCCAACAGCACCGGGTTTACCGCACGACCAACCGGGGCAGGGCCGTAAGGATCGATGAGGACGTATGTCTCTGCGTGACCGAACCTCCTTAGCTCAGTATTGAAAAAGAGAACGTCGCCTTCTCGGGGCGCAATCGAGAGGCCGAGAAAGTAGGTTCCCTTCACGCGCGTTAGCACCAACCTCGCCGCACGGTCTTCCGTTTCCCGGTATAGCGTTCGGATCAATGCCGCCAAGGTTATGGCCTTGGCGTCGACCGGGGCACTTGCGCTGGCGAGGACGGCGAGCGGCGACGGCAAAGGCGTAGACCGACCGTTCGCCCTCTCGACAACCGGCTGAGATGCAATCGCCTGGACGAAGGATGCCACGACACTGATCTGATCGCGCACGTCCAGCTTGCGAAGCCGGAATTCGTACAGAGGTTGACGAGCCTTACCCACTTCAGCCGAGTAAGTGTCGAGGATTCCCGCGTAGTAAGGCGTGGTGATATCAGCCGGCACCTTCTTGCCAGACTTCACAGTGAAGCTCTGGAACTGTTGAACGCCACGGGCTCTGGATTGCTCTTTGCGTGTCTTGACGAGCGTCTCCTTCGCTACGTCAACAGTATCTATGAATTCCCATATCCGTTCGATCATCGGATCCGGCCGCGGAATGACGATACAGGCCATCTCGCGACCGGCCCATGGGTAGGGATGGAGGCGATTGGAGAACCGCAGCCCGAGCGGAAAACGATAGATCAATGCATCCTTCGTACTGTCGAAACCGTTCGATTTTTCCCCCGCCTGTTTCCAGGGTACTCGCCCGCAGGACTCGTACTTGTCCATCAACTCCAGGTGCTTGCGATCGCGCTCCGCATAACCGGGCGCCATCGCGCGAGCGGTTTCCGTCAAGATCTCCGCTTCAAGCTCCGGCAATGCGTCCGGCCGAAGACGTCGCGCCCAATCGATCTCAAGTTCCGCTGTCGGAACTGAAATCACCGTCGACCTCAACTCCTCTTCGCCAAGGAACGACCTGACGGTCACTTCCCGGCCGTCGGCCACTTCGGACACGATCGCCTCGAGGCGCAGTTCACCGTCGGCGAGCGCCGGTCTGGAAGTCGCCGACAGAACAACAGCCAGCAAGCCGACCCAGAACAACCTTCGCGTCTTCACTTTGAACTCCCTTGGTATTCGCGTACCGACTATTGAGACACGGCAAAGCCCGAGCGTTACATCGCCTGCGGCAGCGGCTTTGAGTAAATCTCGATGATCTTCTCGGGCGTCATCTCCTCGAGAACGTCGATCCGCATCTTGCGCCACCTGTCCTCGTCCGCCCACCGGGTGGGGACGGCCGGGTTGTCGGCGCCGGCGTAACACGTCTGGTTCGCGCGGGGGATGCTGCACTCGGTCTTCGTCAGCTTGGTCCTGTCCATGTACCGCATGCCATACCGGCAAAGGTTCTCGTCGCGGCGGATCGGCGCCGTCCGGCGCTCCATGAGCAAGGCCCCCTCGGCGAGATCCCTGCGCCTTTGCGCATCGGCGCCGGCGATGTAGTTGCGCGCGATCTCGTAAAGGTCCGCAAAGTCGCGGCGCCCGGAGAACAGACCGGTGAACTCGTCGCCCGTCCCGGGTTCGCACCGTGCGGAATCGATGATGGTCGTGATGTCCGCCACGATGATCGTCTGCGCGACCGAGTCCTGATACCCGTGCGCCCGCGCCAACAGCCTCGAATACACTAACAGGAACTGGGTACTCAGGCTGTCGTCCATGACCCTGTCCCGGGCGAAATCGAGCGACGTCAGCAGGTCCGCACCGCTATCGACATCGAACAGCGCTTTCACCAGTTGCTTGTCGATATGGTCGCCCCGGCTGTTCGCCACCGGCATCAGTCCGAGGACGAACTGCTCGGTAGGGAGAGAACCGACTGACCGGTTGTTCAGGCGCCGCTGTACCGGTTCCAGCGGTGCGATCTCCGATGGCCAGTCCATCGCCATGACACCGACCGTGTGCGGGCCACCAACCGGGCGTCCCCGCGCGGTATTGCCCGGCGCGACGGACCAGCTGGATTCGAACCCGGTGGTCGGATTCGCCACTGGCGCCGAAACCGAAGCGGTTGCTTTTGATGGCCCTGCCGGATCGTTGGTGGTGACGCAGGCGGCCAGGAGGAGGCCGACAGCGGCCACGGCGACGGATCGCTTCATGCCAATACCATCCTTTCGGGAAAATGTGCGGTCGATTTCCACAGTAAAACCTGCGTATAGCCGGCTCCACCCCCAAACCAGGCCGTCGCGTCCGAAACCTCTGAGATCGAAATGGATTCCAGAGTTAGACCGGACTTAATCCGCAGCGGTAGGTGAGCATGCCGCAGCTGCGGCAAAGCAAATCTGCAAAACCTTGGAACGAGCAGCGGACACCGTTTGCAAAACTCTGCAATCGAATACGCGCTAAGTCTCTGAAAAGATTGGTAGCGGAGGAGGGACTTGAACCCCCGACACGCGGATTATGATTCCGCCCGCCGTGTTCGGATAGATCGCGATACCCTGGACGCTTGCAACGACGATGCTGTCGTTGTCCTTGTTCCACTGAAAGTCATCACTCATGGATTCAGTTCCCCTTGGTTGAAAGTAACGGTTGAATGTCACCCTCAGACCTCCCGAAAGTCGATGTCTGGATAATTGGCCAGCAGGATGGCGATCTTCATCCGATACAGCCGTCCTACGGGGTTCTTCGGGTCTCCGGTCGCCCTGCCCTTCTTCTCCTCGACAACCAGCTTGGGGTTGCCCTTCTCGCGGTATGTGAAGTCAGCGAGGTAGTAGAACCTGAGCTTGGCCGGTTCGGTCGGTGTCGATGCGTACAGCCAGAACCGCTGCTGGCGCTTCAGTTCGGATATCTCGCCCGCCGCCTCGCGCAACCGTAGTTCACGCCAGCGCCTCGCTTCCGCTTCGCTCTCAAAGCGGCAACCATCCATATGAACGATGCGGTTGCCGTACTTAAGCCCCATAGCGACCATCCATCACGGGCTTGTCGACTTCTGCGAGGAACCACTCGCGATCCTCTCGGGGTGCGCGGTTCCAAGCGTTCATCAGTGCTGTGCGGTAGGTGTTCGATACCTCCACCGGGTTCTTCTCGTCCGGTGGGGTTGCGGCTGGCTTCGGGTTCAGGACGCGCCGCACGGTGCGGGAGCTCAGGCCCGTCTCTTCGGCTACCTTGGTGGCCACTCCTTTTTGATGTTGTGGCCCGGCCACTCGACCATCGGATAGACTGGTTGGACACTCTGTCCGGGCAGTCTCCGCATCGTCATCCCTGGCCTGGACCAACTCGGCATATCGCCGGATTTGTTCGTCGCGCTGGTTTTTGGTCAGGTCGAGCCGATGAAGGTTCTCGCTGATCTCCCACATTTCCCGCTCTAGCTCGTCCATCTCGACGAACACAGCGGGTATCTCATCGATATCCAGACGACGGCACGCCTCTAGCCGGTGAGCACCCGCTACCAAGACAACGGTCTCAGCGTCGGGCGACCACACGCTAATCGGCTGCTGAAGACCGATGGCCTTGATGCTCTCTGCCAAGCGACCAACGGTCTCAGCTTTCACCGGGCGACGGCCCTGCGGGACCGTCACCGCGTCGGTGTAGACGGTCCCCACGTCCATCAGACGACCCTCGGGAGTCTGCCGCCCTCGAACTTGAACGCGCCGACCCTGCGGTTGCGTCGGCGGGCGTTCCAGGCGTCGATGATGAACGCCATCTCTTGAACACGGCTGACCGGATGAAGGGTGCTCGTCAGCCGGTCACGCAACTTGTACTCAGGCTCGGACTTCGACAGGAAGCCGACACCGGTCGCGACCTTCTCGAAGAACTCATCTGCCAAACGCTGGCTTTTCGTCGAGCACAGATAGTGCGCCGCGCAGGCAATCGACGGGTTCGGCATCTTGTGATGCGCAAACCACGTTGATGCGCGCGCGCTCCGATGAAGCCGGTCCGTATCGAGGGTCTGGTAGTAGTCGTACATCGGCGCCGGATCGCGCAAGGCGTTAGCCTTTGGCCCGGTGCTGGCGTGGATGGACCGGTCGTTCTCGTAGGCGTAGACCCAGCGAACGGCCGCCGCGACGACGTTCGGGTTCTTCACGCCGTTGATGCTGAAGATGTCGGAGGCAGTCCGTTTCTTGCCGATGTCGATGAAGGCGAAGACCTCATCGTCCGCCCCGAAGGCGACCCACGCTGAGATGGCCGCACCGCTTTCGACGACGGCGGAAAGGCGATGCTGCCCATCGATCAGACGGGTGCCGGAAAACTGGATCGGCGTGAACGTCTCGCGCCACTGCCCCGCTTCCATCTGTGCGGCATAGTGCTTGACGGTGCCGAACGAGACCGGGCGATTGGCGGTGTTGTACTGAAGCATCGCTTCCGCCAGTTCCGGTGTGATGACCGACCGGATCGGCGACGACGGCGGGTTGTTGATCATCCAAGAGAGCTTCTTGACCGGAAGCGTGCTGCTGTCCTCGCTCCGGTTCAGTGTTGGTGCGGTGGTGGGCTGTTTCTGGAAAAGCATTCGCCTTCTCCGCTTCGTTTGAGAGAGTCCCCCACTGCCGAAGCAGCGGGGGAAGGTGTGACCCTGCGGTCGGGAGGAACACGGCGGGCCGCAGGGTCGGGCACGGGCGACAACCCTCCCGCCGCGTGTTCGCTAACTCTTGAAGTCGGTTTCGGTGCTCGCCACGTTGTGGGGCGTGGACGACCCTCGACCATCGCCGGGCTGTGTTGGCGCCAAAAGTTGGCGCGCTGCCAGGATGGTTTTCGTCGAAACATGACGACCCCCTTCCCAACGACAGACCGTCGCGTCGGTAACGCCCAGCCGTTCCCCGAACTGCGCCTGCGTCAGTCCCAACCGGTCCCGAATGGACTTGATTTCGCTCATGAGTGAAAAATTACGTAAAGGTAATTCTTGGTCAAGCGAGAATTACACATACGGAGTTGACGCAGCAGAAAACCGCGCAGAACTTCCGGGCATGCGCATTGGGCAACGGATTCACAGTCTCAGGACGGCGCGCGGGCTCACACAGAAGGAGCTTGCGGATGCCCTCGATACGTCAGGCGCCAACATCTCTCGTTGGGAAGCTGGCTCTCAACCGAGGCCAGAAACGCTGCGCAAAATCGCCGAATTTTTCGAAAAGAGTATTGATGGACTCATCGGCAATCATCACGTGGATATGGATTCGCATGTTCGTGTGGTTGGGTATGTTGAGGCAGGCGTATGGGCTGAGACCTTTGAGTTTCTGCCTGATGATGTTTATGAGGCGCCCATTCCCAACAAGCCGAAATTCGAAGGTTCTTTCGGTCTAGAGGTCCGTGGACGCTCGATGGACCAGGAGTACCCTCCTGGCCACACGGTGCTTGTTTGTAAGCGCCTCATCGACATGCCCCGGGAACTCCAGCCCCAAGACCATGTCATCGCCGTGCGGCACCGGGCCGGAAAGATGGAAGCTACCGTTAAGGAGCTTCGCATCGGCGAAGACGGGCGGCCCTGGCTGTGGCCAAAGTCGACCGACCCGCGCCACCAGCAGCCAATCCCCGTTGAGCCCGACGACTCGGACGAAGAAACCACGACAGAAGTCCACGCCGTCGTCATCGGCGCCTTCATAGAGCGACTCTGAAACCAAAAATTTTCATACGCATGCGTAATTTCTTTGGTTGACAATCTTACGCTTACGTAATATCTCTTTATCACAACGTCACGGGACGTTGCGCCGCCACCAAGCGGCTAACCCTCACAGATGACAGGCGCCGGGGCTTCACAGTCCCGGCAGTCATCGGGGGAGAAGAGATGAACAACCTGGCCCCGCAGCGCTTTCCCGGCACCACGCTCGCAGAAGACCGCAGCGCAGAGCTTGCCGATTATGCGGCCGACCGGATTGACCCGAGCTTTCAGCGCTTCATCGATTTGCTGAACGAGGCGCACAACGAATTCCTGACAGCGCGTAAGCACTCTACCGATATCGGTACATGCGAGTGGATGGACGGCGCGCTCTCCGACCTGATGAACGAGGCGGATAACCTGCGGGATACGGCTATCGGGGAGTTGGTGTGATGGCGACGAAGCACGGCGGGCCAGCGTTCCCGCAGAACAATCTCAGCCCCTACGGAATGGGACCGATCGAAGGCAACAACGGCGGCATGTCCCTGCGTGACTGGTTCGCCGGTCAGGCGCTAGCTGGGATTTGCGCGTCGCCAAACTACAGAGATTTCGCCGCAGCGGGCGACGACGTTCGTATGCAGACCTGCACGTATACGCAGGCTATTTCCCGTCACGCCTATCAGATTGCCGACGACATGCTTGCCGCTCGTGACGGGGGTCAGTGATGGACCGCCAACCCCTCGTAGCGACGGCGCCGGGGATGTTGGGCGCTGATCTGGCCTACGACATCAGCCGCACGATTTCGGAGGCGCGGAACGCCATCAGCGACGCGCACCCGGATCACCAGAAGCAGGTAGCGGCCACATGGGCGCTGCACCTCCGCAACATGGAAAAGACCTGCGGGGACATGGCCACGGAATTGGAGGCGCGGTGATGGACCTTTGGAACAAGCTGGCGAAGACCGACCCCAACCACACCAAGCAGTTTACCCGAGCCGGTGGCTTCAAGGGGACAGCGGTCAAGCCGATCTACGCCATCCAGAAGATGACGGAGGCTTTCGGCCCGTGCGGTGATGGCTGGGGCTATGACGCGCCGATCTACCAGACGGTGGAGGGCACAGGCGACGAAGTCCTCGTCTATTGCACCGTGGGGCTCTGGCACACCTCGCACGATGGACCTCGCACCTTTGGGGTTGGCGGTGACTTCGTGATCAAACGCGCCAAGGATGAGCTTCGCAACAACGATGAAGCCTTCAAGAGCGCGTTCACGGATGCCCTCACCAACGCAATGAAGTCGCTCGGCATGTCGGCTGATGTCCACATGGGCCAGTTCGACGACAGCAAGTACGTCAACGGGCTTCGCGAGGAATTCGACGACACCCCGAAGCACCCGGAACAGCGGCCCCGCACGCCGGAAGACCAGCAGGACGTGGAAGACGCAACGGCCCGGTGGGTAGACGGCAAGAAAGAGTGGTTGGCCGACGCCCACACGCTTCAGGAGCTTGAACACCGCTGGGAACAGCTAACCAAGGTTCCGAACTGGTCGAAGCTCCAGAAGCAGACACCCGAACTCTACTACGACTTGGTGCAAGCCAAGAGCCGACATCAAACACGATTGCAAGGACAAGCGGCATGATCACGATGTCTTTTGCCGGTCGCATTGGCCGGGACGCGGAGTTGCGGAACACGGGGGACGGTAAGCCGGTCGCGTCGTTCTCCGTAGGCTGCAACACCGGACGCGATAAGACCAAGTGGGTGGACTGCGCCATCTTCGGGGACCGCGCCGAAAAGCTGGTTTCGTATCTGAAGAAGGGTACGCCGGTCGCCATCTCGGGAAGCCCGAACGAGCGTGCATGGGTGAAGGACGGCGAAGCCCGCTCGGTCCTGCAATGCCGTGTCGATCAGATCACGCTGTTGGGCAGCAAGTCGGACAAACCTGCGCCAAGCGGCTACGGCGACAGTTTCGATGAGGTACCTTTTTGATGGGGGCAGCAATGCACAAAGAACCGTTTTGGGTGGTCTGGAACCCCATCCACGGTCTGCCGCGCGTTCAGCATTCCAGTGAAGAGGCGGCAGTGAACGAGGCGAAGCGCCTTGCTCGCAACAACAAGGGCCAGAACTTCTATGTTCTCGCGGCCTCTCACCACGTGATCGTCGATCCGGTCAACGTGACGCGGATCAGCGCCGGTACCGCCCAACGTCCGTGGGACGACCGAGACATCCCGTTCTGAGGCCCGCCCCATGCCCGTCATCACCCTCAACGGCGAACCCACATTCCAAGGCGAAATGCTGCTTCTCGGTTGGTCTGAGAACAACCGGGACGGCATGACGGTACGCCTCGCGCTGGATGCGATCGATGAAGACGGGCACCCGTTCAAGGGGCTTGGCACAGGCAAGCATGGGCAGCGGTTCGCGGCGGTGATTATCCCGGTGACGGATGAAGAGCCGAAGCGGCGCGCGGAGATCGTCAGCGATGAGACACCGGCCCCTCAGAAGCGCCAACCCAGGCGATGGGAAGATATGCCCCCGTCACAGGCTGCCGCGCTGGCGTGCCAGAGCGGAGAATTTCAGAAGTGGCTCGCGGCGCGGGACGTTGATTCCGCCGACGCCATTCTTAAGCGACGCCTGAATGTAAAGAGCAAGTCGGACCTCGACGCTAGCGCGGACAAGGCGCACCGCTGGTGGAAGTTTCTTGGGCATTTTCGCAACCACCAGACCGACCAGCGCTACGGGGATGAAATGCGATGAGACGCCAGCGCCCCGCCAAGAAGCACACCCCAATTGACAAGTCCGTGCTGACCTACGGAGAGCCCGCGCGCATCCGGTCACAGAGCTACAGGAACAGCGCCGCTATCCGTGAGTGCATGGCGTGTGCGGCTATCGGCAGGGTCGCGGAACCGGGTTCGGTGGTGCTGGCACATATCCGCGTGAACAACGCCGGGACCAGCCTGAAACCGGGCGACGACGAAAGCCTGTTTCTGTGCGCCAAGCATCACGCGGACTTCGATGCATCGCCAGACCGCGCGGACTGGATCTTGCGGCACATCGTTCTACCGCAACGGCGGGCCGCATACGTGACTTGGCAGCAGGCGCGACACGCGGTCATCCCCGTTGTCGAGTTCGATAGGAAGGGGTGATGAGCGCCGCCCTCGATATGTCCCGGCTACCCGACTGGCCCCGCATGATGTCGCGGGCGGTAGCGGCGGCGTATGTCGGCGTGTCTGAGAACCATTTTGCCGCACACTTCCCGATCCAGCCAGTTAGGCTCGGCAAACGGAAGCTGTACGACAAATCGGAAATCGATTCGTATCTCGATAACCTGTCAGGCCGGAACGACGACGATGATTGGGCCGAGACATGCGAGTTAGGCTGAACAACATCCACACGGTGCGCGCCAAAGGCCGCACGTACCACTATCATCGAAAGACCCGCGCGCGGTTGCCGGGACAGCCGGGCTCACCCGAGTTTATGGCTGCCTATAACGCTGAAGAGGCGGCAACCGAGAACCCCTCACGGGCCGTAGCGGGCACGTTCGGCGAGTTGGTCGAATCCTACAAGCGCACCCCCGAGTACAAAGGGCTCGCGCCCCGCACGAAGCGCGATTACCGGAAGATCATCGACTATCTGGAAGATGCGCTTTTCTCGCGCCCCCACAACAAGATCACCACCGGGCGGCTGATGACGTTGCGAGATCGGATCTGCGAGGACCGCAACTGGAAGTTCGCCAACGACTGCATCATGCTCATCGGGCGGATCTTCAAGCTGGCAAAGCTCAAGGACAAGGTATCGAGCAACCCGGCGATTGGTATCCCGAAGCTGAAGCGCCCGAAGGACAAGCCGAAAGCGAACCGCCGATGGACTGATGGTGAGCTTGACGCGATGTTGAGTGCCGCCAAGCCCTCGATCCGCGCCGCCATAGCTTTAAGCGCCTACGCCGGGTTACGGGAAGGCGATGCTCTGCGGTTGCCGTGGTCCGCTCGGCAAAATGGGTGGATCAACACGAACCAGGGCAAGACCGGCGAACCTGTTTGGGTGCCCGAACACTCACGCTTGACAGAGATTCTGAACGACACCCCGCGCCTGGGCACGGTCATCGTGATTGGCGACCGCCGAAAGCCCTACACTGAGGACGGCTTTCGAACGATGTTCACGCGGTTGCGTGAGGAACTGCTGGCAGCGCGGAAGGTTGGCCAAGGTCTGACCTTCCACGGGCTGCGCCACACGTTCGCGACCTGGATCGCCGACGAAGGCGCAACCGACGAAGAGGTCCAGTCGGTGACGGGCCACAAATCCCGGTCGATGGTGGAGGTCTACACGCGCGAAGCGGACCAGAAACGCCGCGCCAAACGGGCCATGTCGCTGATCGACAAGAACGGATGACAAACGGAATGTGTAAAACCGCCTGTAAAACCGCAACCCCGGAGGACTGCTAACCTATTGAAAAGATTGGTAGCGGAGGAGGGACTTGAACCCCCGACACGCGGATTATGATTCCGCTGCTCTAACCAGCTGAGCTACTCCGCCACGGAGACCGCGATATAGGGGGGACGGCCCGGCCCTGTCAAGCTGACCTGTCAGGCGGGGCGATCGGTCGTCCGGCGCCCACCCATCGCCGCCGCCCGCGCGGCGTTGCGGCTGAACCGCGTGGCGGAATAGACCGACACGCAGAACGGCACCATGAAGGTCAGGCCGAGCTTGAGGAAATCCGGCGCGCTGCCGGCCAGGATCACGTCACCCTGGTTGATGGCGCACAGGATCGGGCCGACCACCAGAGCCACCTTGACGCCCCCGACCAGGATCGTGCGCTGGGCGGCGGTCTCGAAGAAACCGGGCACCCCGTTGCTGTCATCCACCGCCTGCGCCATCCCCTCACCCTCCGACACTCGCGTCGTGGCCTGTCGTACCCGAGAAGATGCAACAAACGATGAATGGTTACAGGGCTGGCGCGGGCCCCAAGCCGGATTCCCTCTTCACAATCCGCTCATCCGGGCGCATGGAACCGGTGATCCACTTGAAAGCGACACCCCATGACCGACAGCCCCATGCAGTTCCAACCGAAAGCCAGCCATTTCATCAACGGCGACTACGTCGAGGACACCGAGGGTGCAGCCCTCGACGTGATCTATCCCGCGACCGGCGAGGTCATCGCCAAACTGCATTCGGCGACGCCGGCGATCATCGAACAGGCCCTGGCGAGCGCCGAGGCCGCCCAGGCCGCCTGGGCCGCCATGAGCGGCACCGAGCGCGGCCGGGTGCTGCGCCGCGCGGCCGACATCATGCGCGAGCGCAACCGCGAGCTGTCGATCATCGAGACGCACGACACCGGCAAGCCGTTGCAGGAAACCCTGGTGGCCGACGCCACCAGCGGCGCCGATGCGCTGGAGTATTTCGGCGGCCTCGCCGGATCGCTGACCGGGGAGCACATTGCGCTCGGTGGCGGTGATTTCGTCTACACCATCCGCGAGCCGCTGGGTGTGTGCGTCGGCATCGGCGCCTGGAATTACCCGACCCAGATCGCCTGCTGGAAGGGCGCACCGGCGCTCGCCTGCGGCAACACGATGGTGTTCAAGCCATCGGAAACCACGCCGCTCTCGGCGTTGCAGGTGGCGGAGATCCTGATCGAGGCCGGCGCACCGCCGGGAGTCTACAACGTGGTCCAGGGCTACGGCGAGGTCGGCGCGGCGCTGGTCTCCGACGCCCGGGTCGCCAAGGTCTCGCTGACCGGCTCGGTGCCGACCGGAAGGAAGGTGTACGCGGCCGCCGCGTCGCAGATGAAGCACGTCACCATGGAGCTCGGCGGCAAGTCCCCGATGATCGTCTTCGACGATGCCGCCCTCGACCAGGCGGTCTCGGGCGCCATCCTCGGCAACTTCTATTCCTCGGGTCAGGTCTGCTCCAACGGCACCCGGGTCTTCGTCCAGACGGGCATCAAGGAGGCCTTCCTGGACCGGCTCAGCGCCCGGCTCGCCAATGCCCGGATCGGCGACCCGATGGACGAGGACACCAGCTTCGGGCCGATGGTCAGCGAGAGGCAGCTCAACATCGCGCTCGGCTACGTCCAGAAGGGCCAGGACGAGGGTGCGCGACTGGTCTATGGCGGCGAGCGCATCGCGAAGAACGGTTTCTACATGCAGCCGACCGTCTTCGCCGATGTGACCGATGACATGACGATCGCGCGCGAGGAGATCTTCGGCCCAGTGATGTCGGTCCTCGACTTCGAGACCGAGGACGAGGTGATGCGCCGGGCCAACGCCACGGAGTTCGGCCTCGCGGCCGGGGTGTTCACTTCCGATCTGAACCGCGCCCATCGGGTGGTGGCCCGGTTCCAGGCCGGCACCTGCTACATCAACACCTACAACGACGCCCCGGTCGAGGCACCGTTCGGCGGCTCGAAAGCCTCGGGCGTCGGGCGCGAGAACTCAAAGGCGGCGATCAACCACTTCTCGGAACTGAAAACCGTCTATGTCCGGCTGAGCGAGCTGGAGGCGCCGTACTAACCTCTTATTCCGCCGCAACGGGGATTGCGGTTTCGGCCGACCGGATCCAGCCGCCGCCGAGCACCCGGTCGCCGGTCTCGCCGTCGTAGAACACCGCGGCCTGGCCGGCCGAGATGCCGAACTGCGGCTCATCCAGGGTCAGCACCGCCCCACCGGCCCCGTCGGCTTCGACGACGCCGGTGGCCGGGGCCTGGGTCGAGCGCAGCTTGGCCGACACCCGGACCGCACCGCTGTCGGCCAGCGGCGCCGGGCCGAGCCAGTTCAACTCGCTGACCATCACCCGGGTCGCCGCCAGGGCGGACCGCGGCCCGACGACCACCCGGCGGGCCTCGGGTTCCAGGCGCACGACGTAGAGCGGGTCGGTGTCGGGCGCACCGTCCTCGCCGCGCCGACCGCCGATGCCGAGGCCCCGACGCTGGCCGACCGTGTAGTGGACAATGCCCTCGTGGCGGCCGATGACGGTGCCGTCGACATGGACGATCTCGCCCGGATCGGCGGCACCCGGACGCAGCTTCTTCACGATCTCGGCGTAGTTGCCGGTCGGCACGAAACAGATGTCCTGGCTGTCCGGCTTGTCCTGGACGACGAGGCCGAGTCGGCGCGCATGGGCCCGGGTCTCCTCCTTGCTCAACCCGCCGAGGGGAAAGCGCAGGAAGTCGAGCTGCTCCGGCGTGGTGGCGAACAGGAAGTAGCTCTGGTCCTTGCCGGGATCGACGGCGCGATGCAGCTCCGGGCCGTCCGGGCCGATGACCCGACGGATGTAGTGTCCGGTCGCCAGCGCCTCGGCGCCGAGATCGCGCGCGGTCGCCAGCAGGTCGCGGAACTTGACCGTCTGATTGCAGCGCACGCAGGGGATCGGCGTTTCGCCGCGCAGGTAGCTGTCGGCGAAATCGTCGATCACGCTCTGGCGGAACCGGCTCTCGTAGTCGAGCACATAGTGCGGGATGCCGATCCGCTCGGCGACGTCGCGGGCGTCATGGATGTCCTGACCGGCGCAACAGGCTCCTTTGCGGCCGACGGCGCCGCCGTGGTCGTAGAGCTGCAGGGTGATGCCGACAACGTCGTAGCCGGCCTCTGCCAACAGAGCGGCCGTCACCGAGCTGTCGACCCCGCCGGACATGGCCACGACGATACGCCGGTCGCCGCGCGGGCCGGGCAGGCCGAGATCCAGATCTGCGCCAAGATCCGGATCTGCATTGTCTGTGTGCTTGGGCGTCATGGGGCGACTATATGACCGCAGCCGACCTTCAGAACAAGTCCGGGGGCCAAGGGAGAAGAGCGGCGTCAGGACCGGCCGGCGGCGTCCAGGCCCATCTGCCAGAAGCCGACCTCCAGGTCCGTTGCCACCGTGAAGGTGCGGGAGAGCGAGTCGAACCGCGCCTCCCCGCCCCGGCGCAGCGCCAACCGGTCGAGCTGAGCGACCGAGGCCGCCGCCACCTCCTGGTACTCCTCACCGGCATACATGGCGATCCAGGCGTCGTAGGGATTGTCCGGCCCGCGCCGGGTCGCTGGATCGGCAGCCAGACCCGCGCCGATCACCCCGTATCCGACGACGCAGGGAATCAGCGCCGCCTGCAGATCCAGAAGGTCTCCAGCCATCCCCCGTTCCAGCACGAAGCGGGTATAGGCGAGACAGGCCGGGTCCTCGGGAACCGCGGCCATCTCCGCCTCGGTCATCCCCCATCCGGCGCAAAACTCCACATGCAGTTTCATCTCCACGTCGAGCAGCGCGTTCACCGTGGCCGCGGCAGCCCGCATGTCCTCGAGGTCATCGGCCTTGTAGACGGCGAGCGCATAGGCCCGCGCGAAGTGGATCAGGAACAGGTAGTCCTGGGCCAGGTAATGCCGGAACGCCGCCGGGTCGAGCCCGCCATCGGCCATGCCCATGACAAATGGATGCTTGATATAACGCTGCCATGAACTTGGGCACGTGGCGATCAGCCGGGCGAGGAAACTGTCTTCTGGAACCAGGGTGGCAACGGTCGGCTGATCGTTGGCAGGCATGTCGGTCATGAGGCGGTCCGGTGTTCGGTTGCGGAATGGGGTGCATGTTCAGCCCCGGGGGACAGGCGGTAGCGCATGGTCGACCAGGCGGCGAGGAACCGGTCGACATCGTCTTCGGTGGAAGCCCAACCGAGACTGATCCGGATCGCCTCACCGGCCACCGGATCGCCCGGCGCCATCGCGTCCAGGACATGCGAGCGTTTGACCTTGCCGGAGGAGCACGCCGACCCGGCACTCACGGCCACCCTGGCCAGGTCCAGTGCCATGACCTGGGTCTCGGCCGCCACGCCCGGCAGCGCGATGCTGGTCGTGTTGGCGATCCGCGGGGCAGCACCGGCGAGAATCCGGGCCTCGGGGGCCGCCTCGAGAACACCGGCCTCCAGGCGATCGCGCAACGCCGCCAGGCGGTCCATCTCGGCCGCGCGGGTTTCCGCCGCGATCCCGGCGGCGATCCCGAAACCGGCGATGCCGAGATCGTTCTCGGTTCCCGACCGCCTGCCTTTCTCCTGACCGCCGCCGGCGATCAGCGGCGTCAGCGCCAGCCCCTCGCGGACGATCAGAGCACCGATCCCGGGCGGCCCGCCCAGCTTGTGCGCCGACAGCGCCAGGCTGTCGACGTCGGCCAGTTCGGCCGGGTCGAGCCGGCCGGCGCCCTGCACCGCATCGACATGCAGCAGCCAGCCGCCGGCATGGGCGAGCCGGGCGATTTCCGCCACCGGCTGGACCGCGCCGGTCTCGTTGTTGGCCCACATGACGCAGAGCAGCCCCGGCGCACCGGCGCTCAGGACCGCTTCGAGCGCCGCCAGGTCGACGACGCCGTCGACCGTCACCGGAATCCGCTCGGCCTGCGGCGCCGCGGCCAGAACCGCGTCGTGCTCGATCGCCGACACCACCACCCGGGCCCGGCCGAGACCGGACACCGCGAGCGCGTCGGCCTCGGTGCCGCCGGCGGTGAAGATCACCTCGGCCGGATCGCGGCCAACCAGGGCCGCCACCTGACGGCGGGCGATCTCCATCCGGGATCGGGCCGCCCGACCGGGCGCATGGACCGAGGACGCGTTACCATGGTTACGGGCGGCCTCGACCAGGCCGTCGATGACCGCAGGCCGGATCGGCGCCGTCGCGTTGTAGTCGAGATATGTCGTGCTGTCGGTCATCCGCCGGTCCGCGGCTCCGGTCGCTGGGTCAACGCGGCGAGCAGGATCAGATACAGCGCGGCCGCCGGTCAACCGGCGGCCGTACCAGGCTTGAATGATGCTGCGACAGACTCAGTCGTCGTCGTCGGCCGCCGCCGGAAACACCGGATGGGGATCGCGGGCACCGACCGCACCCGGCACCTCGCCGGCGAGAACGTCGGCGACGCTGATCCGGTTCAGGAACCAGCGGATCTGATTGCCGAGCTGCTCCCAAAGGTCATGGGTCATGCACGGCGCCTCGACACCCTGGCAGCAACCGGGGGCGGCCGGCGAACAGCGGCCGGTGGGCGCATCGCTGTCGACCGCCTGGACGATCGACGCGATGGTGATTTCCGACAGGTCCGATCCAGGCAGATAGCCTCCGCCCGGGCCACGCACGCTGTTGACGATGCCGGCGCGCCGCATGCGCGCGAACAGCTGTTCAAGATAGGAAAGCGAAATGTCCTGCCGTTCGGCAATCTCCGCCAACGGTACCGGCCGACCACCGGTCGTCGATGCGAGATCGCAGATCGCCATTACGGCGTACCGGCTCTTGGTGCTGAGTTTCACGACCAGACCTTTTCGGTTGGCGCGGGAGACGGTGTGCCCCCCGCCGGAATATCCAAACTTGTTGGCGCTCGGAGGTCCCAGTCCGTTTGCCTAAGGCCACGCTAAAGCTACACGTACAAACCCGTAGATTCAAGGGAAATCACATATACAAACAATCATAAAAATAGGGATACCGCTCATCCAAAGCTGCTAGCGTGCATGCGCATTGAAGAACGACCGCACTTGAAGTCACCCGGCCAAAGATCGATTTCCATGCGGTCCATTGGCGCAGGCTCGGATTAGACAAGCCGCGCCGGCCACGCTATGTGGACCGCAAACTCGCCCCGCTCGGAGGATCGCACCGAAATGCCTGAAGTCATGATCAATGGTCCCGAGGGACGGATCGAAGCCCGCTACCTGGACGCTCAGGAGCCCAACGCGCCGGTCGCCCTGATGCTGCATCCGCATCCGCAGCATGGCGGGACCATGAACAACAAGGTGGTCTATTCCCTCTACCAGACCTTCGTGGCGCGCGGGTTCTCCACTCTGCGGTTCAATTTCCGCGGCGTCGGCCGCTCGCAAGGCGTTTATTCCGGCGGCGAAGGCGAACTGTCCGATGCGGCCTCGGCGCTGGACTGGCTGCAGACCTACAATCCGAACGCCCGGTTCTGCTGGATTGCCGGTTTCTCATTCGGTGCCTGGATCGGCATGCAACTGCTGATGCGCCGCCCCGAGATCACCGGGTTCGTGTCGATCGCGCCGCCGGCGAACATGTTCGACTTCACCTTCCTCGCCCCCTGCCCGGCCTCGGGTCTGGTGGTGCACGGCGACAAGGACGAGATCGTGCCGCCGGACTCGGTCAAGAAACTGGTCGACAAACTGTCCACCCAGAAAGGCATCACGATCACCCACAACGTGATCAAGGGCGCCAACCATTTCTTCGGCGAGGAGATCGACGATCTGGGCGGAATTGTCGGCGGCTACCTCGACTCCAACATTCCGGCCGAGGTCGACGCCGAATAGACCCGGCCGCCGGTGATCGGGCGCGGCACTCCGGTCGTCCCTGGAAAAGTGATCGCCAGCCCGCGTTGCGCGCGCACGGCCAGATAGGCGAAAGCCTGGGCCTCCAGCGCGTCCCCGTCCCAGCCAAGCGCGTCCGCGTCCTCGATTTCATGACCAACGGCCCGGGCGACGGCGGCCATCAGGGCCGGATTGTGGCGCCCACCGCCGGTGGCGATCCAGCCCCGGGCCGGGTCCGGGAACCAGCGGCGTGCTCGGGCAATGGTTTCGGCGCTGAACGCCGTCAGCGTCGCCGCCCCGTCTTCCAGCGACAATCCCTCGACCGCGGCCAGAGCGCGCTGGCTGAAGGCGTCGCGATCCAGTGACTTCGGTGGCGGGCGATCGAAATAGGGATCGGCGAGCAGCGTCGCGAGCCGCGCGTGATCAACCTGCCCGGCGAGCGCATGTCGCCCGCCGGCGTCGAACATCTCGCCGGCATGGCGCCAGCACCAGTCGTCGATCAGCGCGTTGCCCGGTCCGGTATCGAAGGCGAGCAGGTCGTCCTCGCCGACCCCGAGCCAGGTGACATTAGCGACCCCGCCCATGTTCAGCACCACCACCGGGCGGTCGCGCCCGCCGGCCAGCGCCCGGTGAAAAACCGGAGCAACCGGCGCGCCTTCGCCGCCGGCGGCCACATCCGCAAGCCGCAGATCCGCCACCACATCGATGCCGAGATCATCGGCAAGGCGCTGCGACAGGCCGATCTGACGGGTGCGGCCGCGCTCCGGCTCGTGCAAGACCGTGTGCCCGTGGAACCCGACCAGGTCCACCGCGCCGCGGTCGAGCCCGGCCTTGTCCATCAGCGCGCGCACCGCATCGCCGTGGCGATCGGTGATGTCGCGTTCGACCGCCTCCATGTCACCCGTTCCGGCGATGGCGGCGCGCAGCCGGCCCCTGAAGGCGTCATCGTAGGCGATGGTCAGCGCGGGCCCGGTCTCGACCCGGTCCTCGCCGTCGGTGACCACCAGGGCCGCGTCCACGCCGTCCATCGACGTGCCGCTCATCAAGCCGATCGCGGTATAGAGACGGTTCGAATTCATCGCGGCAGTCTTGCGTGGATCCGGGCGGCTGTCAGCGCCCTTCATCGCGCCGGGCTGCTGTGCTACATCGCCCAGCCCATCCACCCCGAACAGCGGCGGAAAGACCATGAGCACGCCCCGGTCCGACTTCCTGAACGCGATCATGGATCGCGGCTTCTTCCACCAGTGCACCGATCTCGAGGCGCTCGATCGGGAACTGACCGAGGGCATGGTCACCGCGTATATCGGCTTCGACTGCACCGCCGACAGCCTGCATGTCGGTTCCCTCATGCAGATCATGCTGCTGCACTGGCTGCAGAAGACCGGCCACAAGCCGATCGTTCTGATGGGCGGCGGCACGTCGAAGATCGGCGACCCGTCGTTCAAGGACGAGGCACGATCGCTGCTGTCGGAGGAGCAGATCGCCCAGAACAAGGCCGGTATCCAGACCGTATTCGACAAGTACCTCAGCTTCGGCGACGGGCCGAGCGACGCGGTGATGGTCGACAATGCGGACTGGCTGGATGCGCTGGCCTACATCCCGTTCCTGCGCAAGTACGGCGCCCACTTCTCGGTCAACCGGATGCTGAGTTTCGACAGCGTCCGGCTGCGCCTGGAGCGCGAGCAGTCGCTGAGCTTCCTCGAGTTCAACTACATGATCCTCCAGGCCTACGACTTCCTGGAACTGCGCCGGCGCTACGGCTGCGTGCTGCAGATGGGCGGATCGGACCAGTGGGGCAACATCGTCAACGGGGTCGAACTGGCCCGGCGGGTCGATCATCAGACCATCTTCGGCCTGACATCGCCGCTGATCACCACCGCGTCGGGCGCCAAGATGGGCAAGACCGCGCAGGGGGCCGTCTGGCTGAACGCCGACCGGCTGCCCACCTACGACTTCTGGCAGTACTGGCGGAACACCGAGGATGGCGATGTCGGCCGGTTCCTGCGGCTGTTCACCGAGATGCCGCTGGACGAGATCGCGCGCCTGGAAGCGCTCGGCGGTGCCGAGGTCAACGAGGCGAAGAAGGTCCTGGCGACCGAAGTCACCGCGTTGTGCCACGGCACGGAAGCGGCGGCGGAGGCGGCGGAGACCGCACGCCAGACCTTCGAGGCCGGCCAGGCCGCCGATGGGCTTCCGACGATGGACGTGCCGCGCGCGTCGCTTTCGGCCGGCCTGTCCCTGGTCGACGTGTTGCACGAGGCCGGTCTGGCGGCGTCCAAGGGCGAGGCCCGGCGGCTGATCCGCGGCGGCGGAGCCCGCGTCAACGATGCACCGGTCAATGACGAGGCCGCCACCGTCGGCGACGAGGCCCTGTCGGATGACGGCGTGATCAAACTCTCAGCCGGCAAGAAGCGCCACGCCCTGCTGCGGGCGGTCTGAGGTCCCGAATTCCCGTGTGCCCGGGCCCGACCCGGGCCCTAGGGTGGCGGGCACCGGAGAGGCCCCGGTGAGGTGACGTGAGGTGAACCGGCACGCTGACCCCTGGGTCCCGGCGCCAGGCCGGGAAGTGGGGTTGGGAAAGGCATAGGTCCCGCCTCTGATCCGGGGCGAGCCCGGGCATCCGGAGTCAGGCGTCCCGCGATGCCGGCGCACCCTACCGACCGTGTTCTTCCTCCAGGCCCGGCTGCGGCAGCGGCGGCGCGGTCACCGGCCCGTCGCCCGGGCGGCTCGCCGTCGACAGCAGGTCGCGAACGAACCCCGGCGCCAGGGCGGACAATGGGTTGACCGTGATCACCGGTTCTATCACCGTCCCGTGGATCGTGTAGGAGGTCGCCAGCAGACCTTCACCTTCGCCGCCGGTGATCAGCTCGCCGAAGACCGGGATCACGTCGATCAGGCGCGACAGGGAATAGGCCGGCGCCAACAGCCCCCGGATGTTGACGCTGTCGTCGTCGCGGCCGATCGCACCATCCAGTTTCAGCCCCAAACCCGGGCCAAAGGCGACCGCGTTGCTGATCTCCAGCGTCTCCGGTGACATCGTCACGTCACCGGCCGCCCGGGCGAACCGGATACCTTCGCCCGACAGGGTATCGAACAGGCCGGTCAGGGACGCCACCGAGAGCAGTTGGGCGAACACCGGAGCATCGATAATCATAAACTCGTCGATCCGGGTTGAGAGTGACAGCGCGTCCGTCAGTCCGTCGCCAAGCAGTTCGCCGTCGACCCGCAACCGGCCTCCCTGCATCGTATCCGTGAGGCCGAAGGCGCTGAGAACCGCACCCGCATCCTCGGTCTCGACCGTCAGCAGCCGCTGGCCGGAAACCGGCTGGATCGACATCCGCAATGGCGTCTCCTGGAGGTCTCCGGCCAGGCTGAGCTTTTCCGTCCGCGGTCCGATCAGGCGCACGGACAGGGTTCCGTCCTGCAGTACGATCCCGTCGAACAGCGTCAGTTCATCGGCCACGAAACGCGCGTCGAGAACGATCTCATTCGGCTCGTCCGAATCCCGCTCCAGGATGTTCTTGAGATCGATCGCACTGCCTTCCATCGTGATGCGCACGGACCCGTCGGCCAGGCGCTCCACGCGCCCCGCGGCATCCGTTTCGCCGAACCGGAACGTCGACAGATCGGCGACAACATCGCCATTGGCGGGAAACCGGATAGCGGCAACGGCGATCAGGTCAGCGGCGCGGATCTCGATGTTGGGGATGGACACGCTTCCGTCCGGCGCCTCGTCGATCACCGCGCGGAGAATGCCGACGGCGCCGACAGGTTTCTCCCAACCGGACACGGAGAACCGCATCACCGCCTGCTGCAGATCGGCAGTCAGATCGCTGATGACCCGGCCGTCCCTCTGGGTGACGACGTTGGCCTCGACCGCGACCGGGCCCTGTAGCGCGTCACCGAGCGCCAGGCCCAGGGCCTCGAGATCCGACGCCATGGGGATTGCCGCCACCGTCGACCGCGCCTTTACGGTCGCCGTGGCATCGAATGACTCCTCGTGAACGATCTCCGCGCGGGTTCCACCGAGGATGCCGCTGCCCCGCAACGTCATGCCGCTCGCCGTCAACTCAAGCGCAAGATCCGCATCCGCCAGATCCTCACCGGCCAGCGCATCCGGGATGTTGGCATCCTGGATGTTGGCGGAGACGGCAATACCGACGTCTTCGATTTCCAAGGTCCTCACCAGTGGAAACTCGAACAAGAGACGCGCGCCGAACTGCCCGTCCGTGCGATCAACGTCGAGGCCCAGCTCACTCGGGTACCCCAACGGCTCGCGATCCAGGAGCCTCAAAACGTCTTCGACCGGGCCGCGGGCGGCGACCTCGATCCGCGCGCGCTCGTCGATCGGAAGCCCGATATCAAGCAGCGCGATGGTGGCGGACTCAGCCTCGATCCCGTCGAGCTGCCCGCCAATGACGGTAATGTCCATGCGCCGTTCGGCGAAGGTGGCCGTTCCGGACGAGCCGATGACCGGCGGCAACGGCCGCAAGTAGTGTGTGTTGACGTTCGAGAAGTCGATCCGTCCGCTCAGCGTGTCTTTCTTCAGCGAACCGAGCGCCGCCGGATCGATCCACCCCTCGAACCGCATGGTCGCGGCATCGACACGGCCGCTTTCCAGATTTTCGGTAACCCATTCCCGAGCGCCATCGGACAGCGCCGGAGGCCAGTAGCGTTTGAGGGAGTCGACCGGCAATTCGGAGACGCCGGCATCGAGAACCAGCCCGTATCCGGCGCGATCCCGGCGGGCGCGCAGGGTGGCCGCCAGGGCAACGCCCTCGAGATCCAGGGATGCCTCGATCCGCGCTTCCTCAGCACCCTCGGTCAGATCGACATTGACCGAGCCTCCGCCGATGGCGAGCCAGTCTGTATTGACCTCCGGAATCCTGATACGTCCTTCGGCAATGGTCAGTTCGGCCTGCACAGCGAGGTCGCTCGCGTCGGGTCGGGATGCCAGGCTGACACGGCCGGACAAGGGGGTCTCGAGCGCGCCCAGCCGCTCCAGTCGGGGATCGAACTCCACCAGCGCCGGCGGCGGCAGGTCCGCGAAGTCGACGGCGACCGTCACCCGATCGTTGGAGGCATCGTAGCTCCCGGCCGCCATCAGCGGAGACGGCGCAAAGGCCGGCCAGTCGGCTTCACCGCGCAGCCGGAAGTTCATCCCCTGAGCGGTCAGCACGACGCCGGCCGACACGCCGTCCAGGGTCAGGGTCTGAGCGCGGGCATCGTCGATCAGATTAAGGGTCGCGCCCTGAACTTCGACCGCGCGCAGATAGGAGAGCGGCGCCACCCGACCCTCGGTGGAAACCAGTGATTCCAGAATGCCCGATAGATCCATCGGCGGCCCGTCCGACCCGCCTTCGCCGAAGTCCGGCAACAGGTTCCAGCGACCCTCCGACGACCGCACTGCCGTCACCGTGGGATTGAAGACGTCGATCCGCTCCGGCGCCAGTCGACCCGCCAACAGAGCGACGGGGCTGAGGGCGACAGAGATCGATCCGACCCGGGCACGGACCGCGCCTTCCGGATCGATCAGCACAACGTCGTCGGCGATCAGACCGAAGGCCCGATCCCAGCCGCTCCACGCCAATGTCGTGTTGCCGACCTGAGTCGCATAGCCAGTGGTCTGATCGCTCAGCGCGTTCTCCAGGTAGCCCCGCGCCCACGCCACCTCGATCGGGCCGTCGGACAGCCGCCATACGATGGCGCCCGCGGCAATCAGGACAATCAAGACCACCGCGAGGACGATCTCGAGACAAAGGACCGCCGTTCTCTGAATCACGTGGCTTCGGCCCCGAAAACGTCGATGATTGTTTGTCGTAGCACGAACCCCTGGTTCACACGACCGCCGCGCTTGACCCTATGGCACCCATGTCCGCACTCTCGGCACAGTCTCTTACGCATCCAAGAGTTCATCGGTGTCCGACTCCCTGATCCCGAGGATTTGCCCAGTCTGCGTCGATCCCGAATCGGCCCGGGTCGCCCTGGAGCACTGGAACGACCGCCTCAACGAGATTGCTGACAGCGAGGCCGCCGATGCGGTTGCGGCGGTGATCCGCGACCCGGAAACCCGACGCTTGATCGAAGGCATCGCCGGACATTCCCCATTCCTGACTCGCGAGATGCTGCGCGACCTCGGCTTCGTCGGTTGGCTGTTTGCCCACGGTGCGACCCAAGGCATGGACCGGGTTTGGGGCGAGATCGAGGCAGTCGATCCTGCCGCCCCGACGGCCGACGTCATGCGCGCGCTGCGCACGGCCAAGCGCCGCGCCGCGCTGACGATCGCGATCGCCGACATCGCCGGGATTTGGAACCTGATCGAGGTGACCGGTGCGATCTCGGAGCTGGCGGAGCGCACGTTGGCGGTCTCCTGGCGCCATGCGTTGCTGCAGGTGATCGCGCGCAAGAAACTACCACTGACCGCTGAAGGCGACGTGATCGACGGCTCAGGGCTGATCTGTCTTGCCATGGGCAAGCTCGGGGCTCGGGAGTTGAACTACTCGAGCGACATCGACCTGATCGTGCTCTACGACGACGGCCTGCCCGCCTATGTTGAGCACTTGGAACTGCGGCAGGCCTTCGTCCTGGCGACCCAGACAATGGTCAAGCTGATGGAGGAACGCACCGCCGACGGCTACGTGTTCCGCACCGACCTTCGCCTGCGCCCGGACCCGGCCTCGACGCCTCCGGCGATCTCGGTCACCGCGGCCGAGACCTACTACGAGAGCATGGGGCAGAACTGGGAACGGGCGGCGATGATCAAGGCTCGCGCCGTCGCCTCGGACCCGGACGCCGCGGTGAACTTCGAGAAGGCGATGACGCCCTTCGTGTGGCGGCGGCATCTTGATTTCGCGGCCATCCAGGATGTGCATTCCATCAAGCGCCAGATTGCCGTCCACCGACGGGCGGCGGAGGTCAAGGCCGAGGGCCAGAACGTCAAGCTGGGGCGCGGCGGCATCCGCGAGATCGAGTTCTTCGCCCAGACCCAGCAGCTGATCTGGGGGGGACGGGACCCGCGGCTGCGGGTTCGCGGCACGGAAGACGCGCTCGCCGCCCTGGTGGCGACCGGCCGCGTGCGCGAGGAAGTCGCCAACGACCTCAAACTCTCCTACCGGTTCCTGCGCAAGGTCGAACACCGACTGCAGATGGTCGACGACAAACAGACCCAGGAACTGCCCGCCGATCCGGCCGCCCTCGACCGCTTTGCCGCCTTTCTCGGCTACGAGGACGCCCGCGGCTTTCGCGGCGATCTCGCCCATCACCTGCACACGGTCGCGTATCACTATGGCCGCCTGTTCGAGGAGGCTCCCGCCTTGTCCGTGCCGACCCGAGAAGCCGGAAACCTGGTCTTCACCGGCAGCGACGACGACCCCGACACCCTGAAGACCCTGGACCAGCTCGGTTTCGAGAACACCTCGACGGTTGCGGAGACCATCCGCAACTGGCACCGCGGCCGGGCCCGTGCGACCCGCAGCGAGCGGGCCCGCCAACTGCTGACCGAGATCACCCCGGCCCTGCTCGAAGCGCTCGGCCGAATGCCCCAGCCCGACCAGGCGTTCCACCGGTTCAGCCGGTTTCTCGACGCCCTGCCGGCCGGCATCCAGATCTTCAGCCTGTTCCACGCCAACCCGGCCCTGATCGCCATGATCGCCGACATCATGGGTATGGCCCCGTCGCTGGCAGCCCAGATCGGCCGCGAGCCGGCGCTGTTCGAGGGGGTTCTGACCCATGACGTGATGCAGCCGCTGCCCCCGGCGGACGCCTTGCGCGACGACCTGGAGCGCAGCCTGCAGACCGCGCCGGACTACGAGGCGGCCCTCGACGTCACCCGCCGGTGGACCGGCAACCGGCGCTTTCAGGTCGGCGTCCAGATCATCCAGGCTCATATCGACGCCGATGGCGCCGGCGAGACCTATTCCGACATCGCCGACGCGACGGTCGGGGCCCTGCTGCCCTGGGTGGAAACCGATTTCGCCCGGCGCCACGGCTATCTGCCCGGGGTCGAACGGCCGGCATTCGCGGTGCTGGCGCTCGGCAAGTACGGTGCGCGGGAACTCAGCTACGGTTCGGACCTGGACCTGATTTTCCTGTACGACGCCCCGATGGACCTCGAGTCCGACGGCGACAAGCCGCTATACGCGTCGGCCTACATGATCCGGCTCGGCCAGCGGCTGATCTCGGCCCTCAGCGCCAAGACCGCCGAGGGTGCGCTGTACGAAGTCGACATGCGCCTGCGCCCGACGGGCAACAAGGGCCCGGTCGCGACCAGCCTGGAGGCGTTCGAGAAGTACCACGCCGAAGACGCCTGGACGTGGGAACGCATGGCGCTGACCCGGGCGCGGGTCGTCGCGGCCTCGCCCGGCCTGCGGAAAACGATCGAGACCCGGATCCGCTCGATCCTGACCACACCGCGCGATACCGAAGCGTTGCTGGCGGATGTCGTCGTCATGCGCGCCCGCACCGCCCGCGAGCACAAGTCCGACAGCCCGTGGACCGTCAAGCACTGGCGGGGCGGCCTGCTCGACCTGGAATTCATCGCCCAGTATCTGCAGCTGCGCCACGCCGCGGAGCATCCCGAGGTCATCGACGCCAACACCGCCGGCGCGTTCCTGAAACTGGCCGAGGCCGGTGTGCTGGATGAAGAAGACGCCGCTTTTCTAGCCAATGCGGTCCACATCTGGCGCAATATACAGGGATTGCTGCGCCTCACGGTCGGCGCCGAGTTCGATCCGGACGCCGCACCGGAAGCGCTCAAGCAAAGGTTGGCGCGAACCGGCCGGGCGGTCGATTTCGACACCCTGCGCCGCAACGTCGACAAGCTGAGCGAGGCGGTGATAGACGCCTATGCGCGTCACGTAGCACCGGAGAATTGAAAGCCCGGGCGCTGAATTCGGAGGAGAGTCCCATGACGATCAGCACCGAGGAATCCAGGCCGATAGAGGCCAGACCGATCGAGGGGCGCTGCGTGTGGACCGGCGCCGAACTGGAGGCCGAGGGAAGCTGGTGCCGGACCTGGCCGGCCGGTGCCATCGCGGAGATCGAGGCGGCCCGGGGCCACGCCGCGGCTACAGGAAAGCCGCTGACCGAGCTGACCGCGGCGGACTTCCCGCTGCCCGGCCTGCGCGGGTTCTTCGACGGGATTCTCGAGGAGCTGGAGGACGGGCGCGGGGCGGTGCGGGTGACAGGGTTTCCGGTTGAGCGGTTCGACGACGCCGCGGTACTGACGATCTTCTGGGGCATCGGCCAGCATCTGGGCACACCGGTCAACCAGACCGCCTTCGGCGAGATCCTCGGCGAGGTGCGCGACGAGTCCCATGACGACGGCCGGGTCACCCAGCAACTGTCCGAGCATCGCGCCGGTGGCGACCGGGTCCTCGCATCGCGGGCCCGGGCCCGCTCGACTGGCCCGCTGCGCTTTCATACCGACCGTTGCGACGTGATCGCTCTGTTCTGCGCCGCCAACGGGATCGAGGGTGGGGTGAGCAAACTGGCCAGCATCGGGCATATCCACAACGCGATCCTGGCCCGGCGACCGGATCTGCACGCCCTGCTCTGTCGCGACTACTGGCGATCACGCCCGGAGGACGAGGAAGGGATCCGCACCGACAAGGTATTCGCCCTGCCGGTGTTCGGTGTGCGCGGCGGCAAGATCACCAGCCAATACAGCCGGACCTATGTCGAGCAGGCCCAGGAGGCGCCGGGCGTGCCCCGATTGACAGCGACCCAGAACGAGGCCCTGGACCTGCTGGCCGAAGTCGCGGAGGAGAGCTGCCTGCTGTCCCCATTCGCGCCCGGAGACCTGCAGCTGCTGAACAACCACACCGTCTATCACGGCCGCACCGCCTATGCCGACGATCGGGCGAGCGGTCAGGTCCGCTGCCTGCTGCGGCTCTGGCTCAGCGTCGCCAACAGCCGTGCCCTGCCGGATGGGTTCGAGGTGCTGTGGGGCTCAACCGCGCCGGGGGTGGTCCGCGGCGGGGTGTTTGCCGGATAGATCGGACCACGTTTTGTCGGAAACCCTTTGGTTTCCGTCAACACGTGTGAATCCGATCTGACTCAGAGAATCAGAGCAGATTCAGCGGTCTGATGGAACGCCACTGGCGATTCCATCTGACGCGGATCTGCTCTAGCACCCTTCGACACGCCTTTCGTCACGCCCCGAATCAACCCCGGATTCAATCCGGGGCGGGGCTGCTCAGGGCGAGGTCGTTTATGCCGCCAGAGGCGACTCCGCGCGGGCGTAGGCGCGCTTGGCGCGGTCGGTGTCGCCGCGCAATTCGTGGGCCCGGGCCACCAGCCGCCAGTTCTGAGGGCTCGACGGTTTCAGGGCGCAGCGCTCGTTGGCCAGGGCCAGCGCCAGGTCGCCCTGACGGGCCCGCAGGGCGGCCTCCAACAGAGTCCAGCCGATGATGTCGCGCTGGGCGAAGCTGCCGCCGAGCCGGTGGGTCAGGTAGCGCACCGGCAGCAGACGGTCGACGCAGCCGGCGTAGTCTTCGGCCACGAAGTCCTGCAGGGCGCGGCTGAATGGCAGCCCGATCTCGCGGCTCATGGCCACGTTGGCATCGTTGGCGTGGGCCAGATAACGCTCGTTAGCGCTCAACAGCCGCTGCTGGGCCTCGGTCCGTCCGTCGCCGACGAACGCCATCATGGCGTGCACGTCGTTGAAGGCGTAGAGGGTGTCCGCCGCACTGCGCTCCCACTTGTCGGCCAGATCGGCCCAGCGGGCACCGACATCGACGCCGAGCAGGTTGAGCCGCCACAGCAGCGCGGCACTGTCCAGCTCCTCGTACTTCTCGCCGCTGACATCGCCTGAGCGGAGCGCCGTGTCGTAGATGTCGAACACCGCATCGGTCTGACCGAGGTCGAGATGGAACAACGCGGTGTGCCACCACAGGTGATTGCGGAAATTGCCGTCGGCCCAGTCATCACGGCGCGACATCATGAAATGAATGCCACCGAGCTGACGGCCCTTCATCTCCATGACATGGGCGACCGCGTGGAACGCGTAGGGGTGGACCGGGCGCAATGCGATCGCCCGGCGCCCCATCTCCTCGGCGAGGCCGAAATCCCGGTTCTCCTCCAGGCCGAAGGAATAGAACCCGAGCACGAACTCGAAGCCGGGCACGGTCTCGTCCCAGAGCGCGAACACCCGGGCGACGCAATCGCGCTGGCCGACCACATCGCCGAGCAGCACGTCGGTCAGGTGGATCAGCTGCAGGGCCAACAGATCGAAGGGGTGATGCACCAGGACCTCTTCCCAGGCCTGGACCGCCCCGTAGAAGTCGCCCTCGACCCAGGCCCGGACCGCCTTCATGTGCCCGCGTTCGCGGTCGTTGGCCCGGTCCGCCAGCGCCTCGGCGGCGCTGAGTGCGGCGACCAAGTCATCGTAGATCCGGGTCTCCATCGCCTGGGTCAGCATGCCGGCGACGAAGCAGTGGCCCATGATGAAGTCCGGGTGGGCCTTCAGCAGGGTCTGAATGTCGCCCACCGGGTCCCCGGCAAACGCGTTGCTGTCCTCGATGGCCCGGTCCAAAGCCTGCGCCAGCGCTGTATCATCGGTGGACAGCGGCACGCCGCGACAATCGAAAACACCCATGGCTCCCTCCCGGTCTTGTTTGGCCGCCGGCCCTCGACATACGCCGATACCGGTACGCCGAACAGTCTACCGCCGGTGCGGTTTCACGACCACTCACAGCTGAGGTTTCGGCACGTGATTGACTTCCCGGCGTCGCGGCCGAAATTCACCTGAGTTCCACCAAACGGAGTTCTGATCCATGAGCCTGAACGTCGGCGATGCCGCCCCGGATTTCACCATGCCCACGGACGGTGGCGGCGAGGTTTCGCTGGCCAAGCTGAAGGGCAAGGCGGTCGTGCTGTACTTCTATCCCCGCGACGACACGCCAGGCTGCACCAAAGAGGCCTGCGGGTTTCGTGACGCCCTGCCGGATTTCTCGGCACTCGATGCCGAGATCATCGGGGTCAGCCGCGACACGGTCGCCAAGCACGACAAGTTCAAGGCGAAGTACGACCTGCCGTTCACGCTGGGCGCCGACGACACCGGCGCCGTCACCGAGGCCTACGGGGTCTGGGTCGAGAAGTCGATGTACGGCAGGAAATCCATGGGCATCGAACGCGCGACCTTCCTGATCGACAAGAACGGTGTGATCCAGGGCGTGTGGCGCAAGGTCAAGGTTCCGGGCCATGTCGAAGCGGTGCTGGAAGCCGCCAAGGGGTTGTAAGGGCCTCTAAACCACTTCCCGGTCGAGCACTGCGAGAACCGGGACCCAGAACAGGAAGCGCTGGACACTCTCCGCCTACGCGTTGACGGTCCAGCGCGCTCAACCCTAGGTCCCGGCGCAAGGCCGGGAAGTGTCGAGAGAATTCACGCCTTCTCCGACGGCGGGGCGCCCTTGAACGCGAACCCCTCGTCCAACCGCGCGAGTTCGTCGAGGATCACAGGCCAGAGGTCAGCCGAGGTCTTCTCAGAGAAGGCGATGGTCCGCATCAGGGTCTCGCAGGCCATCTGCCGCTTCTTGAAGTACGAGTAGAAATAGACCGCGAACGCGGTGAACGCCGTCACGGCGGTCTGGGTGACGGACGCCGACAGAACGGTGCCCTCGACGACCTCGAGCACGGCCACCACCGGCCAGGACACCACGGCGACGGTGCCGAACAGCGCCAGAAAGAAGAAAACCTTGTTCAACAGCGCGTAGCTGCGGGCCTTGATGTAGACATCGAAGGCCAGATCGTAGCGCCGGCTGCGCTCCGCCTCGTCCGGCCAGGCCCCGCCCTCAATCACCTTGAGCAGAAAGGCGGCAGACGTCTGGTTCGCCGTGTGGTGGCCGCGCTCCGTCGTCATACGCTCTCCAGCAGAACCCGCGTCAGCTCCTCCGGCGCGTCGACCATGACGTCGTGGCCGACCGGGATCTCATGGCACGCCAGGCCGGCTGCCCGGCACTCGGCGAGGGCGGCATCGAAGTTCGGCGACGGATAGCCGGACGCCCGGATGTAGACCCGGTCGGTGATCCCATCGACCGCCCCGCTCAGGTGCAGACGCTCGGTGAAACAGGCCAGCGGCAGGTCGGAGCACTTGCCATCGACCCAGGCGCGATCGGCCTCGTTGACCAGAAAAGTGGCGGCCGTGGTGGGCGGAATCCGCCATCCGGCCCCGCGGGTGCGCGCCGCCTCGAGCGTCGCCGCGACCTGTTCGGGGTTGCGCAGCTCCATCGCCGACTGGCCGTGCTTGGGATAGAAGGCGTCGAGATAGATCAGGGTCTTGATCCGGTCGGCCACGCGATCGGCGGCCCCGGTGATCACCATGCCGCCGTAGGAATGGCCGACCAGGACCACGTCGTTCAGCTCCTCCCAGGACAGCAGACCCACCACATCCTTGATATGGGTCATCAGACTGACGGTCTGGGACAGCAGGTGCGCCCGGTCGGCGAGCCCGCTCAGGGTCGGCGTGAACACCGTGTGCCCGGCGGCCCGCAACCGGTCGGCGACGCGGACCCAGCACCAGCCGCCATGCCAGGCGCCATGGACGAGAACAAAGGTGGTCATGCGCCAAGTCTCCCCAGATCGCGGGACCAGTGGTCGAGGATGGCCAGGCCGACCGGATGCGGGGCAAGGGCCGGGCCGCGGTCATGGACCGTGTCGAGGCCGACGCGGCGCGCGGCGATCCGCTTGCCGTAGCACAGCAGGTGGTCGATCGTGTGCATCAGGAAATGCAGCAGCGGCAGGATCCGCCTGAACTCCGCATCGGCGGCGTCGGCGTCGCCGGCGACATGCAGCTCGAAGATCCGGCTCTGGATGTCGCAGGTCTCGACCCCTGGGATCAGACCGGCGCAGCCGTGCCGCAGACTGTCGAGCAACTCGACCCCATTGCGGCCGTTGAACAACGCGAACACCCCACCCGACTGCTCCGCCAGTTGGCCGATGTAGAGACCGCTGCCCTCGGCCTTCAGGATCGACACGTTCGGGTGGCGGCGATTCAGCTCGATCAGGCCGGCGTTCGACAAACCGATCCCGATGTATTCCGGCGCGTTCTGGATGCCGATCGGAATTGGCGAGGCGTCGGCGACCGCCCCGAAGAACCGGATCAGCTCCTCCTCGCTCGCCGATTTCACCGGCGGCGGTTGCAGCACCGCCCAGGCGGCCCCGGCATCGGCCGCATCGGCGACCCCTTCGATCTGGCCACCGACCGTGTTGTCGGTCACCGTCACGCTGACCGGGACACGACCGTCGGTCGTGGCCAGCGTCCAGCGGGCATGGTCCCGTCTTTCGGCAACCGTCAGCTTGTTGCATTCGCTGGCCAGACCGCCGACCGCCAGGCCGTGGACACCGCCGGCGATACAGGCCTCGACCTGGGCGTCATTGGCGCCGCGGTCCAGAGCACCATCGCCCGAGAACAGAGCGTATAGCATCGGGTAGATGCCCTCGAGCGCACTCTCTGACATGCCGTTCCTCCCTGGTGCCCGTCGGTGCACCGTCCGGATCGTGCAGGGCGGCGTCTCCCTTGGCAATGGGCCGGACCATCGGTCTTGCACCCGCCCGGGGCCGGCCCTACGTGCAAACGGTTCAGCTAGGAGATCACCATGCCCGACGCCGGATCGAACCCCGCCCCCGGATTTGCCAAGAACCCGTCCCACGCCGTGACCCTGTCGCCCGCCGGCAAGCGGGTGGTCGTCACCGTCGGCGGCGAGGCCATCGCCGACAGCACACGGGCCCTGCTGTGCGAGGAAACCAACCACGGCCCGGTGTTCTACATCCCGATGACGGATACCCGTGTGGACGCGTTCACGCCGACCGAGAAGCGCACCTACTGCCCGTACAAGGGGCACGCGAGCCATTGGACGATCCGCGTTGGCGAGACCCGGGCCGATAATGCGGCCTGGTCCTACGATCTCCCTTATGACGAGGTCGTGGACCTGCAGAAGCACCTGGCCTTCTATCCGAACCGAGTCGACTCGATCGAGGTGTCGTAGATCGGATCACGTTCAGACGGAAGCACCCTGGCTTCCGTCTGAACTTGTGAATCCAATCTCATTCATAGAGGTAGAGCAGATTCACCGGTCGGATGGATCGCGGATTGCGATTCCATCTGACTCGGACCTGCTGTAGCCGCAAACCTGACCGGTTGCCCGGGGCCGGTGGCTGAGTCACATACGGAACATGAACGACCCCGCCCCTGCCCCCAACCTGCCGGCCGCCTTCGCGGACTGGTTCGCAGAAAAGGGCTGGAGTCCGCATCGCCACCAGTTGGAGATGCTCGCCGCCGCCCGGGCCGGGCGGTCGGCGTTGCTGATCGCCCCGACCGGTGGCGGCAAGACCCTGGCCGGGTTCCTGTCGACCCTGGTCGACCTGGCGGAGGCGCCGCGGGACGGACTGCACACGCTCTACATCTCACCGCTGAAGGCGCTGGCGGTGGACATTCACCGCAACCTGACCGTCCCCGTCGAGGAAATGGGTCTGGCGGTCACCGCCGAAACCCGGACCGGCGACACCCCCGCCGGCAAACGCCAGCGCCAGCGCCGTCGTCCGCCGAACATCCTGCTGACAACGCCGGAGAGCCTTGCGCTGTTGCTCTCCTATCCCGATGCCGCCGAGATCTTCGCCTCGCTCAGATCGGTGATCGTCGACGAGCTCCATGCCGTGGCCGGCACCAAGCGCGGCGAACTCCTGGCGCTTGCGCTCGCCCGGTTGTCGACGCTGGCGCCGGTGGCCCGCCGGGTCGGCCTATCCGCCACCGTTGCCCACCCCGCGGCGCTGGAGGCCTATCTGTCGAGGTCCGGCCGGGCGCCGGCGCCCGACGTTGCGATCGTGCGCGGGGGCGAAGCCGCCCGTGCCCAGGTCCAGATCCAGCTGCCGGACGGCCGGCTGCCGTGGTCCGGCCATATGGGTCTGCATTCCATCGACCGGATCTACGCCGCGATCCGGGCCCACGGAACGACCCTGGTCTTCGTCAACACCCGGGCCCAGGCGGAACTGATCTTTCAGGCGCTCTGGCACGCCAACGAGGACCATCTGGCGATCGCCCTGCACCACGGCAGTCTAGCCGTCGAACAGCGCCGCAAGGTCGAGGCGCTGATGGCGGCCGGCGGCCTGCGGGCCGTGGTCGCCACCTCGTCGCTCGACCTCGGGATCGATTGGGCGGCGGTGGATCTGGTTCTGCAGGTCGGCGCGCCGAAAGGCGTGTCGCGGCTGCTGCAGCGGATCGGCCGGGCCAACCACCGGCTGGACGAGCCGAGTCGCGCCATTCTGATCCCGGCCAACCGGTTCGAGGTGCTGGAGTGCAAAGCCGCCCTGGACGCCATGCGCGCCGGCGAACTGGACGGTGATCCGCCGCGACCGGGAGGGCTGGACGTGCTCGCCCAGCACGTTCTCGGCACCGCCTGTTCCGGGCCGTTCGACCCGGACACGCTGTATCGGGAAGTGGTCGGCGCCGCCCCGTATGCCGATCTCGACCAACCGACCTTCGACGCCGTCGTCGATTTCGTGCGCACGGGCGGGTACGCGCTGGCCGCCTATGAGCGGTTTCAGAAGATCCGCCAGCGACCCGACGGCCGTCTGGAGATCGCCGACCGCCGCACCGCCCAGTCCTATCGCATGAACGTCGGCACCATTGTCGAGGCCACCACCCTCAAGGTCCGGCTGTCGCGCGGGCGCTTCCTCGGCGAGATCGAGGAGTACTTCGTCCAGTGGCTGCGCCCGGGCGACACGTTCCTGTTCGCCGGACGCCTGCTGACCTTTCAGGGCCTGCGCGAGCACACCGTCGAATGCACGCCGGGTGGCGACGGCGAGCCCGCCATTCCGGCCTATGCCGGTGGCCGGCTGCCCCTGACCACCCAGCTCGCCGATCGAGTCCGCGCCATGCTGGAGGACCGCTCGCTCTGGCCCACCCTGCCCGGCCCGGTGGAAGAGTGGCTGGAACAGCAGCGCTGGCGATCGGTGCTGCCGAAGGCCGACTCGCTGCTGGTTGAGAGCTTTCCCCGGGGCGAGCGTGAGTATCTGGTCGCCTATACCTTCGCTGGCCGGAACGCGCACCAGACACTGGGCATGCTGCTGACCCGCCGGATGGAGCGCATGGGGCTCGGGCCGCTCGGATTCGTGGCGACGGACTACGTCATCGCGGTCTGGTCGGTGAAACCCTGTGAAGGCGCCGACGCGCTGTTCGACCAGGACATGCTCGGCGACGATCTCGAGGAGTGGATGGCGGAGTCCAGCCTGTTGAAACGGACCTTCCGCAACGTCGCCGTGATCGCGGGTCTGATCGAGCGCAAGCTGCCCGGTCACGAAAAGACCGGACGCCAGGTCACGTTCAACGCCGATCTGATCTACGACGTGCTGCGCCGCCATCAGCCCGACCACATCCTGTTGCGGGCCACGCGCGACGATGCCGCCAGAGGGCTGACGGACATTCGCCGGCTCTCGGATCTGCTGGTCGGCGTGCAGGGGCGGATCGTGCACCGCCGGCTCGACCGGGTCTCCCCGCTCGCCGTACCCATCCTGCTGGAGGTCGGCCGCGAGCAGGTCGCCGGCGGCGCGGTCGAGGCGCTGATGGACGATTTCGCTGAGACCTTGATCGAAGAGGCGATTGGCGGCGAGATGCAGGCCAGCCTGCAACTCTAGGGGAGGTCGCGCTGTGACCCCGCAGTCCAGTGAACAATCCGGTGAACATCCCACTTTGGTGCTGCGCCAGGCGGTCGAGACCGATTTGCCCATGCTCGCCGAATTGAACCGGCAGCTCCTGGAGGACGAGGGTCACCCGTTCGGCGGCTCGATCGACGATCTCATCGCCCGCCATCGCGAGTGGCTGCGGACCGGGGAGTGGACCCAGGACATCCTGGATCTGGACGGCGAGGTTGTGGGCTTCATCGTGCACATGCCGAACCCCTTCCCGCTCCGTCCCGACCGCCCGGAGCTGTTCCTGCGCCAGTTCTGCATCGACCGCAAGCGCCGCGGCGCCGGTCTTGGTCGGGCCGGATTCGCGTTGTTCCTGCGGGACCGACTCGTCCCGGGCGGGCGGGTCACCCTGGATGTGCTGGAGACCAATCAGGCCGGCCAGGCGTTCTGGGAAGCTGTCGGGTGCCGACCCTTCTTCCGACGCATGGAGGCCTACCGCGACGGCGGTCCTTCGGCCTGATCCGCCGCCCTGATCCGCTATCGTCGTGCGCGCGCCCGTGTCCTCTTGACGCCGAGGGGCGCACCTCCAGAGCAGATCCGAGTCAGATGGAATCGCCGCTGGCGATCCATCTGTCCGGTGAATCTGCTCTAACTTTCTGATTCAGATCGGATTCACACGTTCTGGCGAAAACCACCGTGCTTCCGCCAGAACGTGATCCGATCTACCGTCGCGCCATGACCGAAGCGATCCCCCTTGTCGTCAACGGTTGCTCCCTGGCGGCCGACCCGTCGGGCGTGCTGCTGTGGCCGGCGACCGACAGCCTGATCGTCGCGGATCTGCACCTGGAGAAAGGCTCCAGCCTGGCGCGCCGGGGTGTGCTGCTGCCCCCGTATGACACCCGCGCCACCCTCGATCGGCTGGCCCGGGTCATCGACCGGGTTCAGCCGGCACGGGTGATCAGCCTCGGCGACAGTTTTCACGACCCGGCGGCGTCGGAACGCCTGGGCGATGCGGATCGACGGCTGTTGCTGGATCTGATGGCCGACCGGCAGTGGGTCTGGGTCACCGGCAACCACGACCCGTTACCCCCCCGAGACCTGGGCGGATCGGTCGTCGACGAACTCACTGAAGGAGCCCTGACTTTCAGGCATGCAGCCACCCCTGCCGTCGCCCCTGGTGGGATCTCCGGTCACTACCATCCGGTGGCACGGCTTCGGGTACGAGGCCGCTCGGTTTCGGGCCGGTGCTTCGTCAACGACGGCCGGCGTCTGATCCTGCCGGCCTTCGGCGCCTATACCGGCGGGCTGGACGTCGGCGCGCCTGACCTGCGGACGCTGCTTGCTAAACGGTTCGAGGTGGCCCTGATCGCGGGAGATCGGATCTGGCGGGTCCCTTCCAGCGAGTTGTCACGGCCACCGCCCCGCCCAGTCGAGGCCGCACGCCCGACCTGACCGCCAAGCCGCTTCTAGTAATCGTCGTCCGCCGTCTGACGTCGACCGCTGCCCATGATCGCGCGCAGCCAGCGACTGACCGGGCTGGCGGCCTCGACCTCTTCCTCTTCGTCCTCCAGGTTGGCCATGGCCCGGACGTGCGCGACCTTGCGGTCGGCGATCTGTTGGCGGATCTCCTCGACGTCGGCGTCGACGCCACCGCCCTGCAACATCCGAAAGCCCAGTTCCAAGCCGAAGGCGGCGGCCTCATGATCATCGCAGTGATAAAGCACGCATCGGTTCGGACCCACCCGCTCAATTTCGCTCTTCAGATGTTCCGATTGTTCGTCCGTCAGGTCGCGCAGCGCCTCGTCCCAACTGACCTTAATCATCTGGATCGTATCGGCCGAGTTCCCGACATCTTTGAGACAGGACCAGGGCACCCCGTCCAGCGCCGCCGCCGCGTGATAGGTGCGCAGGCGCTCGACCACGTTCTGATAACGGTCCGGGTCCTCGATCACCTCGATATACGGCAGTTCGAAAATGAAGTGTCGCTGCCAGCCGAAGCTGGAGCGGCGCGCGAATTCCTTGAACTCCTCGGACAGCACGTTGGCCACGTGAATGTTGATCGAGATGATGCGCTCAGTATTGGCCCGGTCGCGCATCAGGTGGAACAGCATGCGCTTGTCCAGGATCTCGGTGACCCGGTCGAACAGCCAGGGGTTCTGGCGGATCGAGGTGCCGAACATATCCTCCAGGTTCTCGATGTCGGACAGCAGTTCGTAGGCGACCACATCGGGTTCGTGCTGGTCGGCGAAGTCGTAGATCGGACGCTCGCGTACCAGGCTCGACAGATCCGCCGAATGCAGGGTCTCCTCGATCGTCAGGTAGCGGGCGAGATTCTCATCCTCGCTGTCGAAGTCGGACTCTTCGTCCTTGCCGTTCTCGTTGCGCGCCTGCTCCGTGAGCTTCCGGCAGCGCTCGACGAATTCCTCGATCCGCTGGCGCAGGTCGAACAACTCGCAGGTGATCGCCGCCTTGCTGTGCTCGATCAGCATGCGGGAGAGGTGTGAGATCTTGTAGTCGATGTCCGCGATGTCCGACCGGCTGGCGATGAAGCAGATCCGATGATGGGCCAAGGTGAAAACGCTGACCGCGTCCTCGTCGATACCGGTCAGAATCCGGTTCTTCAGAACCCGGAAGAAAAACGGATCCTCGACATGCGGGACCCGGTCCAGATCGACCAGGGCAGCCCACTCCGCCGAGTGCATGTCGCGCAACTCGGATGCGTGCTTTAAGAGCTCGACTTCCTTTGTTCGCATGGCGTCCCAACCGGTTCCGGCGCCTCGGGATCAGTTCCTGGCGGGCGTCAGCGCCTCGACAAGACGTCCAGTCTCGACATCCACGTCCGGCACCACCACCAGAGACACCCGGCGATTCTTCGCGCGCCCTTCAATAGTATCATTGCTGGCCTGGGGTTGGGTATCGGCGAAGCCTACCGCGCGCAGGCGGTCCGGTGGCATGCCGGAACCTACGAGGTGGCGAACCACGGCGGCCGCGCGGGCTGTCGACAGTTCCCAGTTCGACGGATAGAGCGCCGACGAGATCGGCAGATTGTCCGTGTGCCCTTCGACATCGATGCGCGAATCCACGAATTCGAGGGCGGTCTGCATCTTCTCGATGACGCCGCGTCCGGCGACCGCCAGATCGGCCGAACCGGAGGGAAACAGGATGCGGTCGCGCATCTGAATGACGACCTGGTAGTTCACGATCTGGATTTCGATGCCGTCGAGCAGGGCGTTGGATTGCAGATGATACTGGAGCATGTTTGCGACACGCTCGCTCCAGGCCTCGAGTTCGGCAACCCGCTCCAACTGCTCATCCGTCAGGGTTTCCCTCAGGTCTTCGGGTGCCTCGACTTCCGGCTCGGGCGGATCGGTCACGCCGAAGGTCGGATCCGGTACTTCGATGACGGACTCGGTTCCTTCCATGATTCCGGGAACCTCTTCGGGCGCATCGCCCGGGTCCTCGAAGGTCGCCAGCGAGATCAGGATGACGAACAGGGTCAGCATCAGCGTGACCAGGTCCGTGTAGGTGATCATCCACTCTTCTTCGCCGGCGCCACTTGTCGGCATGGCCACCCGGGAGTCGCTGGAGCGCTTCAGTCCCGAGGCGATCGTGTTGCGTTCGGACTTCTTCGATGTGGCCCGCAGGCTTGATCCCAGAATGCTCATGCCCACCTCCGCGCCCGCGGCGCAGGCGCGTCAATCGATGCATGGCGATCAATCATGGATCTCATCCCGGAACGTCCGGACCAGGGTGTGCATGGCGTCGGCGATCGTGGCCGGCCCCCGCCCCATCCGCATCAGGATCACGCCCTCCAGCAGCACGTTCATCATCGCCACCCGCTGGGCAGTACGCTGCTCCAGTTTGATCGCGATCGGCTTGAAGACCATGTTGGCCAGCATCAAGCCGTAGACCGTGGTGATCAGGGCGATCGACATGTGGTGGCCGATCTCCCCGAGATCGCCGGAGCCGAGGTTGCCGAGCATCCCGATCAGGCCGACCAGGGTGCCGAGCATGCCGAAGGCCGGCGCGAAGGCGGCCAGCATCCGGAACAGTTTCGCGTCCGACGTCTCACGCTCGATCAGGCGCTGAATGCGCCAGTTCATGACGTGCATGATGTCGTCGACCGGCGTGCCGTCGATCGCGAACTGCAGCCCCAGACGCAGGAACGGGTTGGTGAGTTTGCTGACCGCCTCCTGAGAAGCCTGCATGTCCTTGGCACTGTACAGGCGGGCGATCTCGACGATCCGCTTGATATCGGTGTTGATCGGCCGTTCATCGCGAAAGATTGCGACGAAGGATGTGAAGATCGACCAGAGTTGGGCCGACGGAAAGGCCAGCAGAGTGGCCGCGATGGTGCCACCCAAGACCACGACCAGACCGATCGGGTTCCAGAAGTAATCCGCCTGGTCGGTGGAGAAAACGAAAACGAAGAACGCCAGGGACGAGACGCCCAGGAGCCCGAAGATCGTTGATGCCATTGTGTTGCGCATCGGTGTCGACTCACCTCCGAAACCGGAAAAGCCACGCCGGCCCTGCGGGCAGCGGGACATTGTTCGACTTTTCGGCCGCTTTCCGGACCGTCACCCCTCTGCTTGTAGGGTGACGCCCGCAGCCCGCGACGACATTGACGCAGATCAAGCGGTTACCCGTTGTTCAACCGCAACAGGTGACGCCGCAGAGGGCATTTGATCTGGTGGTTCGGCGATCTACCTCCGGTGCACCGAATTCGAAACGCAGCGCCCAGAACCCACCGCCAATGCCTTCATCCGACGAACCGATCCTGGTCTGGCTGCGCCTCGACCTGCGCCTGGCGGACAACCCCGCCCTGCGCACCGCCGCGGAGCGCGGACATCCGGTTCTGCCTGTGTTCATCCTGGACGACGAGGATGCCGGCGCTTGGCGCATGGGGGGTGCGGCGCGGTGGTGGCTCCATCACTCCCTCGACCGGCTCGGCGACTCCCTTGCGAAATCCGGCACGCCGCTCGTCCTGCGCCGAGGGCCGGCCCTGGAAGTTCTTCGGACCCTGATCGCGGAGACCGGTGCGCGCACGATCTTCTGGAACCGCCGCTACGAACCGTGGGCTCGGGAGCGCGATGCGGTCGTCAAGCGCGACCTCAAGTCCGCCGGACTGGAGGTGCGCAGCTTTAACGGCGGGCTGCTCCACGAACCCTGGGAGGTGCAGTCGAAGCAGGGCACGCCGTTCAAGGTCTTCACCCCGTACTGGCGGGCGGTTCGGGCCAAGGACGATCCGCCGGAGCCGCTTGCTGCGCCGACCCGACTGGTTTCTCCGAACCCGGCAGCCGACAGCGATCGGTTGGACGACTGGGCTCTGCTGCCGACCCGGCCGGATTGGGCCGGCGGGCTGCGCACCACCTGGACGCCCGGGGAGAAGGCGGCACGGGACCGCCTCGGTCGGTTCCTGGATGAAGCGGTCGCGCGCTACAAGCTGGACCGCAACACACCGTCGGTTCCCGGGACATCCGGGCTGTCGCCGCATCTCCATTTTGGCGAGATCTCGCCCCGTCAGGTCTGGCATGCGGCCCGCATGGCCAGCGAGGCGCGGACCGGTGCGCCGATGGATGCCGGGACCGAGGTGTTTCTCTCGGAGATCTGCTGGCGGGAGTTCTCCTACAATCTGCTGTTCCACAACCCGGAGCTGCCCACGCGCCCGATCCGCGCGGAGTTCGAAGCGTTCCCTTGGCTGGAGGATCCGGACGGTCTCGCCGCCTGGCAGGCGGGCGCGACCGGCTTCCCGATCGTCGATGCGGGCATGCGCGAGCTCTGGCACACCGGCTGGATGCACAACCGGGTGCGCATGATTGTCGCCTCGTTTCTGATCAAGGACCTGTTGGTGCATTGGTGCCACGGCGAGGAGTGGTTCTGGGACACGCTGGTCGACGCCGATCTCGCCAGCAATGCCGCAAGCTGGCAGTGGGTGGCCGGATGCGGAGCCGATGCCGCGCCCTATTTCCGGGTCTTCAATCCGGTCCTGCAGGGCGAGAAATTCGATCCAGACGGGGCCTATATCCGGCGCTGGATCCCCGAAATCGCCGGACTTCCGTCGGCCACCATCCAACAGCCCTGGTCGGCGTCGCACCTGGACCTGGCCGATGCGGGAATCACACTCGGACAAACCTACCCGCGTCCGATCGTCGACCATGGCGACGCCCGCAAGCGCGCCTTGTCAGCCCTTGAAAGGGTTAAGAAAGGTTGATCCGGCGTCATCACATCGTCGTATGACGACCGTATCTTGGAGAGAGGGACCACTCATGCGTATTGCCGTCATCGGAACCGGCATCACCGGTTTGTCCACGGCTTGGCTGTTGAACCGCCATCACGACATCACCGTCTTCGAAAGCGCGGATCGCTTGGGTGGTCACAACAACACCGTCGACGTCGACTATGACGGCGAACGGATCCCGGTCGACACCGGCTTCATTGTCTACAACGAGCGGACCTATCCGAACCTTATCGCCCTGTTCGCCGAACTCGGCGTCGCGACCGAGACCAGCGACATGTCGTTCGGCGTGTCGATCGACGGTGGCCGCATGGAGTACGAGGGATCCCTGGGGGGAATCACCGCCCAGGCGGGCAACCTGATCAGTCCCCGCTACTGGCGCATGGTTGGCGACCTGGTGCGTTTCTACCGCACCGCGCCGACGCTGCTCGAGGAAGCTGCCAATGACGGGCCGACTCTCGGAGAGTATCTGCAGATAAAGGGCTACGGGCCCGGCTTCGTTCAGGATCATCTGCTGCCGATGGCCGCCGCGATCTGGTCCTGCCCGGTCGAAACCATGCTGGCCTTCCCGGCACGCTCGTTCGTCCGGTTCTTCGCCAACCACGGCCTGCTGGATTTCACCCGCCGCCCGCAGTGGTTCACGGTGACCGGCGGCTCGCGTGAGTACGTGAGCCAGATCTCCGCCCCCTACCGCGACAAGATCCGACTGGCCTCACCGGTCCGAGCACTGCGCCGGGACGCCTATGGCGTCGACGTCGTGACGGAGGCCGGAAGCGAGCGCTTCGATGAGGTTGTCATCGCCACCCACGCGGACACCGCCTTGTCGATGCTGAGCGACGCGGACGAGGACGAGCGGCGGATCCTGTCGGCGTTCGGCTACCAGACCAATACCGCGATCCTGCACCGCGACACTTCGATGATGCCGAAGCGCCGCCGGACCTGGGCGTCCTGGAACTACATGGCTGCGGGCGAGCCGGGCCATCGCAGCGTCGCCGTGACGTACTGGATGAACCGGCTGCAGAACATCGACCCGCGCCATCCGCTCTTCGTCAGCCTGAACCCGCTCACCGAGCCGGCGCCAGATCGGATCTTCGCCCGCTTCGAGTATGAGCATCCCGTCTTCGACACGGCTGCGATCGCCGCCCAGTCCGAACTGGCGTCGGTCCAGGGTCGCCATCGCACCTGGTTCGGCGGCAGCTACTGCGGCTGGGGCTTCCACGAGGATGGCCTGCGCGCCGGTATCGCCGTGGCCAAGGCGCTCGGCGCAGCGCCCAGTTGGGAGAACGACGTGCAACCGGCCGACGGCCGCCCGGCACCGGGCCGAGACGCCCGACGGCTGGCCGAAGCGGCGGACTGACCAGGCCATGGGAGATCTCCGCTCAGCCCTCTATCTCGGCGACGTGATGCATTGCCGCTTCGCGCCCCGCCGGCATCGCTTCCGCTACCGTGTCGCGTCGGTTCTGATCGACCTGGACGAACTCGATCGCCTGAACACGTCCTTGCGCCTGTTCTCCGTCGACCGATTCAATCTGTTTGCCTTCCATCAGCGCGATCACGGACCGCGGGACGGGTCGGCTCTCAAGCCCTGGGTTGAAGGCGTCTTTGACGAGAACGGGGCGCCGATCGAGGGCGGACGGGTGCTCGCGCTCTGCTTTCCGCGGACACTCGGATACGTGTTCGACCCGCTGACGGTCTACTGGGGCTTCAGGGCCGACGGAACCCCGGCTGGCATTCTTTACGAAGTGAAGAACACCTTTGGCGATCAGCATTGCTACTTCGTGGCGATCGCCGACGGGGAAAGCCGGGGCGAGGCCGTGCATCAGGCCGCGGCTAAGGCCTTCCACGTCTCACCCTTCTTCGACCTGTCCGGCGGCTACCGGTTCCGCACCGACATGCCGGAGGAAAAGCTGCGCCTGCTGATCCGGCTGGTCGGTCCCGACGGCAGCGATCGCATGATCGCCACCCATAGTGCCAGACGCAAAACCCTGACGGACGCTTCTCTGTTCGCGACCCTGTTCTCTCACCCGATGAACACCGTTAAAGTCATCGCGGGAATACATTGGGAAGCGTTCCGACTTTGGACGAAGAAGGCAAAGTTCCACCGCCGGCCAGCACCGCCGGCAGCCGAAGTCTCGACAGGGTATCCGGCACGCCGCGGGGCGGAGCCGGCCTGAACTCCTTCCCAGTTGAAGCGCAAGAGGACCATCCGACGATGTCCGACACCGCAGTCGTTCCCACGCTCGGCGATTTCGATCTGTCCGGCCTGGACCGCTGGACCCGCACCGGCCTCGGCCTGCTGGCCCAGCTGGCAATCGGCCGCCTGACCGTCATCCTGCCGGACGGCCGGCAGGTTGAGTTCGAGGGCCGGGAGCCCGGTCCGCACGCGACCGTGCGCCTGAAGGATCCCGCGGTCATTCGCCGCTTCATGATGGGTGGCGATCTCGGGTTCGCCGAGGCGTTCATCGATGGCCAGGCGGAAAGCCCCGACCTCCCGTCCCTGGTCGAGCTGTTCGCGCGGAACAAGGCGGCGATCGAACACCACACCCGCGCCACGCCCCTCACGAAAGTCCTGCGCCGGCTCCTGCACTGGCTGAACGCCAACTCGCGGCGCGGCTCTCAACGCAACATCCAGTACCATTACGATCTCGGCAACGCGTTCTACGAGCGTTGGCTCGACCCGACCATGACCTACTCATCCGCCCTGTACGAGGGCTCGCAGCAGGACCTGGAGGCGGCACAACGGGCGAAATACCGGCGCCTGGCGGATCAGCTGGCATTGAAGCCGGGCGACAAGGTGCTTGAGATCGGCTGCGGCTGGGGCGGTTTTGCCGAGGTTGCCGCCCGGGATTACGGGGCCAACGTCCACGGGATCACCCTGTCGAAGGAGCAGCTGGCCTACGCCCGCCAACGGGCTCGGAACGGCAACCTCGAAGACAGGATGACGTTCGAGTACCGCGACTACCGCGACGTCGACGGGTCGTACGATGCGGTGGCCTCGATCGAGATGTTCGAGGCGGTCGGCGAGCGCTATTGGCCAGCGTTCTTCGAACAGACCAGCCGGTGCCTGAAGGCCGGTGGCCGGGCCGCGTTGCAGATCATCACCATCGACGAGCAGGCGTTCGACGACTATCGCCGCCACCCCGATTTCATTCAGCGCTACATCTTCCCGGGCGGGATGCTGCCGACCCGTGACCACGTCATCGGTCACGCCGCCGATGTAGGACTGACACCGACCGGCGAGCACGCCTTCGGAGCCGACTACGCGCGGACTCTGACGGAGTGGCGCGACCGCTTCCTCGATGCCTGGCCGGAAATCGTGAAGATCGGCTTCGACGAGCGGTTCCGGCGCATGTGGCTCTACTACCTGGCGTACTGCGAAGGCGGTTTCCGCTCCGGCAACATCGACGTTCGGCATTTCGCGTTCCAGCGCAGCTGACAGAAGCCAAATCGATGTCCGTGTCATCGCGACTGCGGCTCCCCGTAGTCCTGGCCTACGGCCTGCCGGGGCTTCCGGTCGGTGCCCTCGGGATCCCGCTCTATATCTTCCTGCCGACGTTCTACTCGGCTGAGGTCGGGCTGGATCTCGCGACTGTCGGGATCGTTCTGCTGGTCGTGCGGCTCTGGGACGTGGTGACCGATCCGATCATCGGCACGCTTTCCGACCGGACCCGCGGACCGCTCGGCCGCCGCCGTCCCTGGCTGCTGGCGGCCGTGCCGATCCTGATGGCTTCAGTGTGGATGCTGTTCCGGCCAGCGGACGACGCCGGTGCTTTCTACCTGCTGGGGTGGAGCCTGCTGCTCTACCTCGGCTGGACGATGATTCAGCTGCCGCACGGAGCCTGGGGTGCGGAACTGTCCGATGACTATGATGAGCGGAGCGGCATCGCCGGCGCCCGGGAGGGATGTGTCGTTGTCGGCACCTTGCTGGCCGCAGGGACCCCTGTTTTTCTCGGGCTCGACGGCGATGTCCGACCCGGGGCCGTACTCGGTTGGCTGGCCATGGCACTGCTGGTGGTCATGCCACTCAGCGTGGCCATCGCGGCGGCCGCGGTTCCCGACCATCGCACGGCTGCGCCGACCCGCATCCCGTGGTCCGAGAGCAGACGATTGCTGCTCGAAAACAAGCCGTTCCTGCGGCTGATCTCCTGCTACCTGATCAACGGATTGGCGAACGGCCTGCCAGCCACCCTGTTTCTGCTCTTTGTCGAGCACGTGCTGGCCGCACCCGAGCAGCAGGGCACGCTGCTGTTCGCCTATTTCTTCTGCGGGATCCTCGGTGTCCCATTCTGGCTCGCGGTCTCGAAGCGTCTCGGAAAACACCGAACCTGGTGCACGGCTATGATCATCAACGCCGCCATTTTCGCCGCTGTGCCGTTCCTCGGGCCGGGCGACGCAAGCTGGTTTCTTGCGATTTGCATCATCACCGGGGTCTGTCTCGGTGCGGACCTGACCCTGCCCGGGGCCATCCAGGCCGACGTCGTCGATGTCGACACAGCCCAGGGCGGCGGTCAGCGCACGGGGCTCTATTTCGCGTTCTGGGGAATGGCGACCAAACTCGCGCTCGGTCTCGCCGTCGGCTTGGCGTTCGGCGTGCTCGACATCGTCGGATTCGAGGCGGCGGGCGAGAACGGAGCCTTGCCGCTTTTGGTGCTCGCCCTGCTCTACGCCGCGCTGCCTGTCGCGCTGAAAGCCATCGCGATTTCGATGATGTGGTCCTTCCCACTGGACCGCGAAACCCACACCAACCTTAGGGCCAAAATCGACCGAGAACGCCCACAAACGGTCACCGGAGATTGATCCATGCCTACACGTTTTGCGTATGCAGTGCTGATCTTGTTGACGTTAGGAGCGTGCGCTTCGATGAAAATCGAGGATTTCAAAGGAACCGAGCCGCGGCTGGTTCTCGAAGAGTATTTCGAGGGCCGGACCAAAGCCTGGGGAATCTTCGAGGACCGCTTCGGCAATCTGCGGCGGGAGTTCGTCGTCGACATCATCGGAACCTGGGACGGCAAGCAGCTGACCCTTGAGGAAGACTTCGTCTATGCCGACGGAGAGACCGATAGACGAGTCTGGCGGATCGAGAAGATCGCCGACGGCCGCTACACCGGTCGCGCCGACGACGTCATCGGCGAGGCGAATGGCCGGATCGAAGGCAAGGCGCTCAATTGGACCTACGACCTGATGCTGAACATCCAGGGCCGGGACGTGAAAGTGCGGTTCGACGACTGGATGTTCCTTCAGCCGGACGGGGTGCTGGTCAACCGCGCCCGGGTCTCCAAGTTCGGGATCGAACTGGGCGAGGTCACTCTGTTCTTCCAGCGTGTGGACGAGCAAGCCGAGCAAGCCGCCGAGACTTCACGCGAGGCCGCCTGACGGCAAGCCTCAGAGGCAGAAGCGCGGGCGGCCTTGCCCGCGCTGACCAATTTACGCTGACTAACCTGCGCTCAACCGCCGCCGCACCCATCGAATGACGGCACCGATCAAGGGCAGGCGCCCGTACACGGTCGTACTGGCGTCCCAGTGATCGATATGGGCCGTTACCCGGCCGTCCGGGTCGAACAGCACTTCGGACATGCCGTCGACCGTCATCGCCTCACCACGAAGCGTAAAGCTGAAATGCCAGCGGATGTAGCCGGCCCGACCGCCACAGGCGCGGTCGATGATGCGAAAACGCGGCTCCGAGAGCGTCTCGAACATGTGGCGGAACACGGCCTTGAGGGGCCCGAGACCGTGGACATCGTTGAACGGATCGACAAACCGCACATCCGGCGTGCAGAGCCCGTCAAAGACATCGAGACCGTCCGGCGTCAGGGCTTCGAACGCCGCAATATAGGCGTCGAGGCGCTCGGCGTTCGGCGTGCTCATGTCTTGGTGCCCCGCCGGACCATTGCGAAGTAGACCCCGTAGGGCAACAGAGCCAACTTCTTCATCAGGATGGTGAACCGCTTCGGGAACGTGATCTCGAAGCCGCCGCCACGCATGCCGGCGTACATCGCCCGTGCCGCGTCATCGACCTCCATCAGAAACGGCATCGGAAACTCGTTCTTGTCGGTCAGGGGCGTGCGCACGAAGCCGGGATTGCACAGCTGGGTCTTCACGCCCCAGCGGTCGAGATCGAACTTCAGGGATTCGGTGAAGTTGATCAGCGCCGCCTTGGTGGCACCGTAGCCGCTTGCCGTCGGCAGGCCACGATACCCGGCGACACTCGACACCACGACCAGGTGGCCGGCCTGACGCGCCTTGAAACCCGGCAGGAGAGCCGCGACGGCGTGAACGACCCCCATCAGGTTCACTTCGACCAGGGTCCGGATATCGGCGACCGAGAAGTCCTCGAGATCGGTCGGAATGTGGGTGCCGGCGGCGAGAACAGCGCAGTCGATCTGGCCGATATCGGCTTCGATCGACTCCACGACCGCCTGGGTCGCACCTTCATCCGTCACGTCGACGGCGACCGCATGGATCCGACCGTCCGGTCCTTCCGCCGCCAGCGCCTCCAGGTCCTCGCGGCGCCGGGCCGACGCCACGACCGTCCAGCCGTCCCTCGCCATCTCAAGGGCAAGGGCCCGGCCGATGCCGGAACTCGCCCCGGTGATCCAAACCACCCGCTCGCTCATCGCGCTCTCCGGACAATACTCTGTAGCCACGCCGATCGGCACAAACGGGGCGCTATCGCGTCACACCCGTTCCGCGGGCGGCAGTGTCACGCCGGTGCTCAGCGGCGTTGCGAACAGTGCGTTGTCGCTGTCGGCTGGCTGAACCCGCGTGTACTCCATGTACCCGCCCTTGATGGTGAAGGCCATCTTCTGCCAGACCCGCTCGGCGTCGTACCAGAAGTCCAGGTCGATATCGCCGCGCATCGCATAGCGGGTCGCCTCGATCTCATCGCCGCGGGCCAGGATGCGCTCAACACCCTGGGGCGCGATATCGAATGCCAGGACGCGGCCCATCTGGCTGTCCAGCATGGTCGATTGCTCAGGAAACCGCGGGTGCCAGTAGCTCGACGGCAGGATGTCGCCCGGTGCCTCGAATTCGCCGAGCGGACCGGTGCCAACGATCGAGTCGACATAGCGCCGGGCCGCCACCTGCTGCGGGTCGCCGTTGTCGTTGGTGACACTGTCGAGGCGCACCAGGCGGCCGTCGCGCCAGATCTCGCGGGCGCGGTGCTCGTAGCGGAACAGCGTGATGAAAGCCAGCTTGACGTCGAACTCGATGAAGACATCAACGGTCAGGTCGCTGCCATTGCCGTCGTAGCGCTGCATCACATGGCCGATGAAGCTGCCCTCGCGCTCAACGCGGAACTTCATCATCGGAGGGTATGCCAAGGCGAGATCCGGTGCCGCCACCGTCGCCTGCGGTGCCACCAGACCGGCCGCACCCAGCCCCGCCAATCCGCCCAGGACATCGCGTCGTGTGATCACCATGGCTCTAGAATACCCTTTCCGCTGCTGGTTCGTTAACCGTCTCGGTGTACGCCCCAAGGACGGCTGCGGATCACTCAGGCCTCGCCCTCACCGGGGCTGGCCCGTCGGGGCTACGGTGGGATATACCCTGGGGCGTCAGAGACAACTGAGCCGAGATGGGTCGCGTGGCCAGCTTTCCCGATCCGCATCATGACCATCAGCAATGCGTCGCCGACGCCCTGTCATCGGCGGAGATGGTCTGCGCGCAGCGCGGCGCCCGGCTGACCGACCTGCGCCGCCAGGTCCTGGAACTGGTCTGGGACAGCCACGCGCCGATCGGCGCCTATGATGTGATCGACCGCCTGAGCCGCCTGCGGGCCGGTCAGGGCGACGACAGCCGGGTCGCCCCGCCAACGGTTTACCGCGCCCTGGACTTCCTGATCGATCAGGGTCTGATCCATCGCATTGAGAGCCTGAATGCCTTTGTCGGCTGCGCCGAGCCGGAACGGCCGCACCGCGGGTACTTCCTGATCTGCGACGCCTGCGGCGCCGCCCATGAGCTGGCCGAACGCGCCCTGGACCGCGGTCTGCGTGACCGCGCAGCCGAGCTCGACTTCCAGATCCGGCGGATCACGATCGAGGTGGCCGGCCTGTGCGCCGACTGCCAGCCCGCGGCCGATCGCTGATCGCAGTCGACCGACCGCCTTCAACCCGGGACTCCTGGAGCCAACCATGTCCGACGACGTTCCCGCCCCGATGGACCGCCTGCCGGTGTCGATCCTCACCGGCTTCCTGGGCAGCGGCAAAACCACCCTGCTGAAGGCCCTGCTCACCCATCCGGGCATGGATCGGGTGGCGGTCATCGTCAATGAGTTCGGCGAGATCGGCCTCGACCACACCCTGATCGAAAGCGTCGACGAAGACGCGGTGCTGCTGAATTCCGGATGCTTGTGCTGCACGGTGCGCGGGGATCTTCTGGACACGCTCAAGTCGCTCTTCAAGCGCCGGGCCAAGGAGGAGATCGCGCCGTTCGACCGCATCGTGATCGAGACGACCGGCCTCGCCGACCCCGCGCCGATCCTGCACACCATGATGTCCGACGGCTTCCTGGTAACCCGATTCATGCTGGACGGCGTGATCACCGTGGTCGATGCGGTCAACGCCATGACCCAGTTCGACCGCCAGTTCGAAAGCGTGAAGCAGGCGGCTGTGGCCGACCGCCTCATCCTGACAAAGACCGATCTGGTCGACGCCCCGGTAACGGCTGCGGTCACCGACCGGCTGAGGGCTATCAATCCGGCGGCACCGATCCTGCCGGTGGTGATGGGTGCGGTCGAGCCCAACGACCTGTTCAACGCCGGGCTCTACAACCCGATGACCAAATCGGCGGATGTCCAGCGCTGGCTGAAGGAGGAGGCCTATCGGGACACCGAGGGCCATGTCCACCACCATGATGTGAACCGACACGATGATCACATCCGGGCGTTCTGCCTGACCTTCGATGAGCCGTTTCCGTGGAACAAGATCGCGCCGGCGCTGGACATGCTGGTCCAGACCCACGGCGGCAACCTGCTGCGCATGAAAGGCATCCTGAACGTCGTGGAGATCGACGAGCCGGTCGTCGTCCACGCCGTCCAGCACCTGTTCCACCCGCCCGCCAAGCTGGAAGCCTGGCCGGACGAAGACCGCCGCTCCAAGCTGGTGATCATCTGCCGGGACATGGAGCGCGACGCGCTTGAGCGGATCGTGAATTCCTATCTGGCGTTGGAATTCGCCTGATACGACCTATCCCGCGGGCAGCACCAGATAGAGCACCAGCGGCAGGAACGCGAAGCTGAGCAGGCTGGATAGGACGACGGCCCCGGCCAGCGCTTCGGGTGAGCGGTTGTAGCGCAGGGCGAACAGGTAACTGAATACGGCGACCGGCATCGACGCCTGCAGGATCAGCACGCCGGCCATCACCGGCGGCAGATCGAACACCCACGCGGTTCCAGTGCCGATCCCGAAACCGATCAGCAGACGGGCCGCCGCGACCGCCAGGCTCTCGGTCAGGGTCGAGACGCGCAGTTGGGCGATCGACACGCCGAGTGCGATCAGCATCACCGGAATGGTGAAGCCGGCTAGCAGATGAACGGTATCCGCGATCGGTTTGGGGATCGCCACGTCCAGGGCCATCACCACCACGGCGGCAGCGACCGCGTAGATCACCGGCGAGGTCAGCACCATCCGGAACGAGGCGGAACCGGCGGCGATCGCCACCCCGACGGTGAACTGGAACAGGATCATCACCGCGAAGAACGAGACCGCGAACCCGAGACCGACCTCGCCGAACGCGAACAGGCAGACCGGCAACCCCATGTTCCCGGAGTTCGGGAACATCAAAGCCGGGAGAAAAGCGGTCCGGGAATACCCCGCCACCAGCAGCCAGAGCAGTCCGATCGCGGCGAAACCGCCGATCGCCACCGCCGTCGCCAGCGCCATGGTGCCAAAATCGGCGAGCGGCATGTCCAGGCGCGTCAGCACATCGAACACGATGCAGGGTGTGCCGATGTTGACCGTGAGACCGGTAACCGTATCGCTGTCGAACGGGCGATCGAGCTTGCGCCAGGTCCAGCCGATGGCGGCGCAGGCGAACACGGGGGTGACGATCGCCAACAGGTCCAGAATGATCAATCAATCGCTCCGCGTGCGGGATGTCGCTACCGTGTAGCGGAGACTGGGAACCGCGTCACGCCGGACCCTGGTGTCCATCAGCCCCGCGAGAGAGACCGACCGATGCGGAAAGTCCTCAATCCAACCGGGATCGCCAAGCCGGCGAGCGCCTACAACCACGCTCTCCTGATTGAGCCGGTCCGTGCCTTGCTCACGATGTCCGGGCAGCTTGGCGAGCGCCCGGACGGCTCGTGCCCGCCAGACGCCGAGGCCCAGACACAGCAGGCCTGGAGCAACATCGAGGCGATCCTGACCGAGGCCGGGATGGACTTCTCGAACATCACCAAGGTCACCAGCTACATCGTCGGCGAGGAACACATCGACGCCTATGTGGGGGTCCACAAAGATATTCTGGGTGACCTGATGCCTCCGTGGAAGCTGGTTGTCGTGGCCGCGCTGGGGAATCCGCAATACCTGGTCGAGGTCGACGTCACCGCCGCCGCCTGAAACGCAGCCACCTGAACCGCTTCACGAGAGCCATTCCGCGCAAGGGCTTGCCAAGAGCAAGGCATTGGACCACCTCTGGCCGCACCGACACACCGTTGCGCAGGCGCAGAAAGGCGGAGGACCGCATGATCTTCTACGAACCGGGTCACCACAAGGAACACGGTTTCAGGCACGACCCGTTCAAGGCCTTCGTCAGCCCCAGGCCGATCGGCTGGATCGGCTCGATCGACAGCCAGGGCCGGACCAACCTCGCGCCCTACAGCTTCTTCAACGCCATGGCCTCGAACCCGCCGCAGGTCGTTTTCGGCTCCGGCAGCAAAGCCGACGGGTCGAAGAAGGACAGCCAGCTAAACGTCGAGGAGACCGGTGAGTTCACGGTCAACATCGTGGCGCACGCGCTCAAAGACTCCATGAACGAGACCTCGGCCGCCCTGCCCCACGGTGAGAGCGAGTTCGACGCCGCCGCGCTCGAAGGCGCGCCATCGCGGCTCGTCAAGCCGATGCGGGTCGCGGCAGCACCGATCGCCTTCGAATGCGTCTACCAGCAGACCATCGAGCTCGAGTGCTGGCAGGCGCCGCAGCGGAACTTCATGATTCTCGGCAAGGTCGTCGGTATCCATGTCGACGAGTCGGTGATTGTCGACGGTCTGGCGGACGTCACCAAGTGGCAGCCGGTGTCACGCCTGGGCTATTTCGACTACGCCACGGTCACCGAAGTCTTCGAGATGATCCGCCCGAGCTCCGCGCCCGGCCCAACCTGAGACCTCAGGCTCGGGCAGCCGATTCCGGCGCTTTACCGAGGGCGCTGAGGGCGGCGGCGGTGATGGCGTCGGCGTCGAGGCCGGCGGTGGCGTACTGCACGTCAGGCTTGTCGTGGTCGATCGGCCGGTCCGGCAGGGTCAGCGGCCGGATCGCCAGGCCGCCGTCGAGCAGACCGGCGTTCGCCAGATGGGTCAGCACCTGGGCCGAGAATCCGCCGACCGACGCCTCCTCCACCGTGATCAGAACCGCATGCTCGCGCGCCAGCCGCGTCACCAGCTCGCCGTCGATCGGCTTGGCGAACCGCGCGTCCGCAACCGTCGTCGAGATGCCCCGCGCCTGCAGCGCATCCGCCGCCCGCAGCGCCTCCTGAAGCCGACCGCCCAGCGACAGGATCGCCACCGTCGTGCCCTCGCGCACCACCCGACCGCGCCCGATCTCCAGAACCTCACCGCGGGCCGGAAGCTCGACCCCGACACCTTCGCCGCGCGGATAGCGCACCGCACTCGGACCGTCATCGATCGCCGCCGCCGTCGCCACCATGTGCCGCAGCTCCGCCTCGTCCGACGGCGCCATGATCACGAAGTCCGGCAGGCACCCGAGATAGCTCAGGTCATACGCCCCCGCATGGGTCGCACCGTCCGCCCCGACCAGACCCGCCCGGTCGATCGCAAAGCGCACCGGAAGCTTCTGAAGCATCACGTCGTGCACAACCTGGTCGTAGGCCCGCTGCAGGAACGTCGAGTAGATCGCCGTGAACGGCTTCAGCCCCTCGCACGCCATCCCGGCGGCGAAGGTCACCGCATGCTGCTCGGCGATCCCGACATCGAAGCAGCGGTCCGGAAACCGCTCGGCGAACTTGTTCAGACCGGTACCCGACGGCATCGCCGCCGTCACCGCCACCACCCGCTCGTCGGCCTCCGCCTCCTGGATCAGGCTGTCCGCGAACACACCCGTATACGACGGCGCGTTCGCCTTCGGCTTCGACTGCGCACCGGTCACCACGTCGAACTTCGCAACCGCGTGGTACTTCTCCGCGTGCGCCTCCGAAAACGGATGGCCGTGGCCCTTCTCCGTCACCACATGCAACAGCACAGGGCCGTGATTCGGCGCGTCGCGCAGATTGCGCAGCACCGGCAGCAGATGGTCGAGATTGTGGCCATCGACCGGCCCGACATAAAGGAAGCCCAGTTCCTCGAACAGCGTGCCGCCGGTCACCAGTCCGCGCGCGAACTCCTCGGCCCGGATAGCGGTCCGCTCTATCGGCTTCGGGAAGCGCGCGGCGATCTGCTTGGCGAAGTCCCGCAGCGACCGGTAGGAACGCGACGAGACGATCTGACTTAGATAGGCGCTCATCGCACCGACCGCCGGCGCGATCGACATGTCGTTATCGTTCAGGATCACGATCAGGCGGCTGTCGTTCGAGCCGGCGTTGTTCATGGCCTCATAAGCCATGCCCGCGCTCATCGCCCCGTCGCCGATCACCGCCACAACGTTGAAGTCTTCATCCTTCAGATCCCGGGCGACGGCCATTCCCAGACCGGCGGAGATCGACGTCGAAGAGTGGGCGGCGCCGAACGGGTCGTAGTTACTCTCCGAGCGCTTGGTGAAGCCGGACAGGCCGCCCGCCTGGCGCAGCGTGCGGATGCGGTCGCGCCGGCCGGTCAGGATCTTGTGCGGATAGGCCTGGTGGCCGACGTCCCAGATCACCTTGTCGTTTGGCGTGTCGAAGACGTGGTGCAGGGCAACCGTCAGTTCGACCACACCGAGACCGGCCCCGAGATGGCCGCCGGTCACCGACACCGCGTCGATCGTCTCCTGACGCAGCTCATCCGCCAGCTGCTTGAGCTCATCGTCGCTCAGGCTGCGGGAGTCGCCGGGCAAGGCAACCCGGTCGAGTAGCGGCGTCTTCGAAGTCTCCGTCATCTCTGCCCCTCTCCCCAGGGCCCTCGCCCGCGAGCCGTCTCCCGCGGGACGTCAGTTGGTGCGCTCAACCACGAACCGGGCCGCCGCGCGCAGCGGATCCGCCGTTTCATCGAACACATCGAGAGCGCGGATTGCCTGGTCGACAAGCAGATTAGCCTGCGCCCGGGCACGTTCCGGTCCAAGTATAGATACAAATGTGGCTTTTCCGGCGGCAGCGTCCACTCCTGTCGGTTTGCCGACGTGTTCCGCGTCCCCCTCGGCATCGAGCAGATCGTCGGCAATCTGAAACGCCAGTCCGAACTCCTGGGCGTAGTTGTGCAGCGCCATGTAGGCCCGGTAAGACCCTTTGCCCAGAACCGCCCCAGCGACCGCGGAAAAGGCGAACATTTCGCCGGTCTTCATGCGTTGAAGGCGGGTGATCGCGCCGATGCTCAATTCGGGCTCGGTCTCGGCCAGAAGATCGATCATCTGGCCCCCGCACATCCCGTGGCTGCCGGCCGCCTGCGACAATTCGCGCACCAGTTCGATCCGCACCGACGGATCGGCGTGGGTCTCGGGTGCGGCCAGCACCTGGAACGCCAGCGCCTGCAGGGCATCGCCGGCCAGGATCGCCGTCGCCTCGTCGAACTGCTTGTGATTGCTCGGCCGGCCCCGGCGCGTATCGGCATCGTCCATCGCTGGCAGATCATCATGGATCAGCGAGTAGGTATGGACGAACTCGACGGCAGCCGCCACGCGCGCCGCGCACCGCCGGTCGACCCGAAACAGCTCAGAGGATTGCAGAACCAGAAACGGTCGGAGCCGTTTTCCGCCAGCCTGGCAGGAATAACGCATCGCCTCGTAGAGTTTGGCTTCGGCATCCTCGGGCTGTGGCAGCAGCAGATCCATGGTCTTTTCGACGGTGGCGGCACACTGCGCCATTAGCACTTCGAGATCGGCCATCACAGACGCCCTTTCAGCCGTCGAAATCGGTCGTGCCCGCGGGCTGGCCGTTTTCGTCCAGTTTGATCTTCTCCACCTTCAGGCGCGCCTCCTCGAGCTTGCTCTGGCAGTGCTTCTTGAGGGCCGCCCCCCGTTCATAGGCGGCGATGGCGTCATCCAGCGATCCGCGGCCCTGTTCCAGGGTCTCGACAATCGCTTCGAGCTCGCGCAGCGCGTCCTCGAAGCTCATCTCGTCGATCGGGGCGGAAGAAGTGGCAGTGGTCTCGGTCACAGCGTGCCTCCGAAAAGAGCGCGGAGTGTATGCAGGCCGACAGAACGAAACAAGGATCGCCTCGGCCGCGGAAATCGTTCAGGCGGCCATCAGTTCACGGACATGGGCCGCCGTCGCCTCACCCAGGGCGTGGAGGTCGTAGCCGCCTTCCAGGCACGAGACGATCCGGCCGTCGCAAACCTGGTCCGCAATCCGCATCAGCTCCCGCGTGGCCCAGGCGAAATCCTCGGTCTCGAGTACGAGCGAGGCCAACGGATCATCGGCATGGGCGTCGAAGCCGGCCGAGATGATGAGCAGTTCCGGGGCGAAGTCGATCAGGGCTGGACCGATCCGCTCGGCCAGGGCGTGCCGAAAGGCCTCGCCATCAGCCATCGGCGGCAGCGGCACGTTCACGATGTTGCCAACGCCCCTTTCAGACACAGCACCGGTCCCGGGGTACAGCGGGCTCTGGTGGGTCGAGGCGTAGAACAGGCTGCCGTCGGACTCGAAGGCCGCCTGGGTCCCATTGCCGTGATGAACATCGAAGTCGACCACCGCGACCCGTTTGAGACCATGAACCGCCTGGGCATGGCGGGCAGCGACCGCCACGGAGTTAAAGAAACAGAACCCCATGGCGCGACCCGGCTCGGCATGATGTCCGGGCGGACGCACCGCACAGAAAGCGTTGCGGGCCTCCCCGGCCAGCACCGCATCGACGGCGGCCACTGCGGCGCCGGTCGCGCGCAGGGCCGCTTCGGCCGACCCTGGCGACATCAGGGTGTCACCGTCGATCGCCGCAAGGCCGCTTTCCGGTTCAGTGGCGAGAATTGCCCGCACGTAGGGTTCCGGATGAACCCTGGCGATATCAGCGATCTCCGCCTGCGGCGCCTCGCGACGCTCCAAACCGCTGAACCCGTCCCCTTCCAAGGCCAGCAGCACCGACTTCAGGCGAGCCGGGTGTTCCGGGTGCATTCGACCCGGGTCATGGGCGAAACAGCCTTCGTGAGTAAACAACAGCGTCATGGCCGCAACCCTAGCGTGGGGCGCCCCGGGCGTCACCCGTCGACGCGGCATTGTAACGGCGCGATCCGCGGGTCTAGGCTGGGGCGATGGCGCCTGCCTTACGGCGGGCCAATCGGGTGCCCTCGGAGACTGGAAATGTCAGTGATCCGTTCCGTCGCGACCACCGCATCGGCCGTCGGCCTGATCGCGGGAATGACGGCCTTTGCCACCACCGCACTCGCCCATCATCCGATGGGCGGTGAGACCCCGGCCACCCTGGTTCACGGCCTGCTGTCCGGCATCGGTCACCCGATCATCGGCATCGACCACCTGGCCTTCGTCATCGCGATCGGGCTGGTGGCCGCCTACACCCGGATCCGAGCGCTCCTGCCGCTGGCCTTCGTGATGGCCACCGTTGCGGGCTGCGGGTTGATCGTCGCCGGATTCACCCTGCCGGCGGCGGAGATCGTGATCACCGCCTCGGTCGTCCTGCTCGGAATCGTCGCCATGCTGGGCCGGGTGATCGCGACACCGATCCTGGTCGCCTTGCTGGCCGCCAGCGGTCTGTTCCACGGCTGGGCTTATGGCGAAGCCATTGTCGGCGCCGAGACCACGCCCCTGGTCGCCTATCTTTTCGGTTTCGCCGTTACCCAGTTTGCCATCGCTAGCGGCGTCGCCTGGGGTGTTGTTTCCATCTGGAAGGCCCTGGACGCGTCCGCACTCCAACCGCGGCTCGCCGGTGCCATGGTCGCCGGAGTCGGTCTCGCCCTGCTGATCGAAACGGTCGAGGGCATGATCTTCGCCTGATGGTGTGCTCGAACGGCCACCGGAAAAGGCGAGAAACGACGAACAGTGCCGCCACATAATTGACACCGGCCGCTGGGACGACAACTCTAGAACGGTTAATCGCGATCCTGCGATGGGATGCGGCCGCCTGATGGCGGCCCGGATCGGTTCCACTGGCAGTGATCGCAGGCTCATTCGAGGAATACGACGCGATGCCGATCCTTGGTTTCCGCAGGTCGATGACCCACGCCACGTTGGTCGCGGCCCTGGCATTCGGCCTTACCCTCGCACCAACGATCTCGTCGGCCCAGCAGCGCGCCGCCAAGGTCGAGGTCGATGTGGTCATCAGCCAGGAACTGACCGCCACGGTGTCGGTGATCGGCCGCTTCATCACCCGGCAGTCGGGCACCATCGCCTCGCGGATTGCCGAACGGGTGGACACGGTGAGCGTCGAAGTCGGCGACCGGATCGAGCGCGGTGACGTTCTCGCCTCGCTGTCGAGCGATCGGTTGGATGCTGAACGGGACCGCTGGGCGGCCCAGGTCCGCTCGGCCCGCGCTCAGGTCGAGCGGGAACGTGCAAACCTGGCCAAAGCCCAACAGGGACTGGACCGGCAGAACCGGCTGCAGGGCTCGACCGCATTCCGCAAGGACCGGGCGGAAGACGCCGAGCGGGACGTCGATATCGCCCGCGCCGCTCTGGCGACAGCCGAAGCTGACGCCGCTCAGGCACGAGCCCAGCTCTCAACCGCCGAGATCGCGCTCTCGGACGCCACCATCCGCGCACCCTATGACGGGGTGGTGACGGTGAAGCACGTTTCCGCCGGCGCTTACGTGCGCCTGGGTGACCCGATCGTCACCCTGCTGAACGACGTCGAACTGGAGATCGAAGCGGACGTCCCGGCGCAGCGGACCGGGGGTCTGCGCATCGGCACCATGGTCGAGGTGGATCTTGCCAGCGGCGAGCGATTGGTGACCGCCGTGCGCGCGGTGGTACCAGAGGAAAACCCCCGGACCCGGACCCGGGCGGTGCGGTTCGTTCCGCAGTTCGATGGTCGAGCCGCGGGCATCGCGATCAATGAATCGGTATCGCTGCAGATCCCGCTCGCCCGCAGCCGCACGGTGCTCACCGTGCACAAGGATGCTGTGACCGTTCAGGGCGGACGACAGGTCGTGTTCATTGTGGTCGAGGGCAAGGCGACGCCACGGACCGTGGAGACCGGCGAGAGCGTGGGCAAGCGCTTCGAGGTGAATTCGGGTTTGAGCGAAGGCGACCAGACGGTGATCCGCGGCAACGAGCGCCTGCGGCCGGGGCAACCGGTGGCGGCCGGCGGCTAGCAGCGAACACGAGCGAGGACCGAACCGATGGACATCATCCGCGCATCGATTGAGAGGCCGATCGCCGTCTTATCGGCTGTCCTCATAGTCGTCATGTTCGGTTTCGTGGCGCTGCAGGCAATCCCCATCCAGTTGGCCCCGGACGTCAACCGACCGGTGATCACGATCGAAACCCGGTGGGCGGGCGCCGCACCGGCCGAAGTCGAACGCGAGATCGTCAACCTGCAAGAAGAGGAACTGCGCGGACTCGAAGGCCTAGAGGAGATGACCAGCGAGTCCGAGACCGGGCGCGCCCGGGTCACGCTGGAGTTCCAGGTCTCCACCGACATGGACAAGGCCTTACTGCTGGTCGCCAACCGGCTCGATCGGGTCGGCAACTATCCGGCCGAGGTCGACGAGCCGACCTTGGACACTGCCGGGTCCGACGATAATCCGATCGCCTGGATGGTGCTACGGCACACAACCGATCCGAGCCTCCTCATGCACGTCTACGGTGACTTTGCCGAGGACGTCATCCAGGACCGGATCGAACGGGTGCCGGGTGTGGGCCGCATGCTGGTCTATGGCGGCGCCGAGCGGGAAATGCTGGTCGTCGTCGACGCCGAGCGCCTGGCCCGGTTTGAGATCACCGTCTCCCAGGTCCTGACCGCCCTGCGCGAGGCCAATGCCTCGATTTCCGCCGGTGCGGTCGACGAGGGCAAGCGGCGGTACGTCGTCCGCACGGAAGGCGATTTCGACACCCTGCAGAGCGTGGCGAACGTGGTGCTCCGATCGACCGAGGACCCGGTTACCGGCCGGGTCGCTCGGGTGGCGGTCTCCGACGTCGCCGACGTCGTGTTCGACTTCAAAGAACCGGTCTCGCGTATCCGGTTTTTCGGTGAACCGGCGCTCGCCATGCCCGTCTATCGGGAAACCGGCGCCAACGTGATCGAAACGATGGCCGGCGTCCGCGACGCGGTAGCCGAGATCAACCGGGATTTCCTGCCACAGCAGAACCTGACCCTGACCCAGGTCTACGACGAGACCACCTACATCAATTCGGCGATCGAGCTGGTTCAGCAGAACATCTGGATCGGCGGCCTGCTGGCGGCCGGCGTGCTGATTCTGTTCCTGCGATCAGGTGCGGCGACCCTGGTGGTCTCCTTGGCGATCCCGGTCTCGGTCATCGGCTCGTTTGTTGCCATGGCGGCGCTCGGCCGGTCGATCAACGTCGTATCCCTCGCCGGCCTGGCCTTCGCGGTCGGCATGGTCGTCGACGCCGCGATCGTCGTGCTCGAGAACATCTTCCGGCTGCGGCAGTCAGGCCTGGATGCCAAGACAGCCGCCTACAAGGGCGCCTCCCAAGTCTGGGGGGCGGTTCTCGTCTCGGCGCTGACCACCGTCATGGTGTTCATTCCGATCCTTGTGATGGAACTGGAAGTCGGTCAGCTGTTCCGGGATATCGCGGTCGCGATCTCGGTCTCGGTCCTGCTGTCCCTGCTGGTCTCCGTGACCGTGATCCCGGCGCTCGGCAGCCGGCTGCTGGGCGCGAAAGACCAGTCCGTCGCACAGACCCGCCGCATTCCCGGGATCGATCAGTTCGCCCAGTTCTTTCATGGCACCGTCATGGGGCTGACCCGGGCGGCCGTGCGGTCGCGCGCCGTGGCACTGACCTCCGTCCTGGGCGTGACCTTGGCGGCGTCGCTGGTGACCATGCTGCTGCTGCCGAAGCTCGACTACCTGCCCGAAGGCAACCGGAACCTGGTCTTCGGCTTCGTGCTGCCGCCGCCGGGCTACAACCTCGACACCATGACCCGGATCGCCGGTCTGCTCGAAGGGGCCACAAAACCCTATTGGGATCCGGATGAGGAGACGCCCCAGGCCGAGGACGGAACCCCGAACATCAGCCGGTTCTTTTTCGCCGCCTTCAGGGCCAACGCGATCGCCGGCGCCGCCGCCGTTGATCCAACCCGGGCCGGCGAGCTGATCCCGGTGATGCGGAACGCGGTATTCCGTGAACCCGGAACGTTCGGTTTCTTCAAGCAGACATCGCTGTTCGGCCGCGGAATCGGAGGCACGCGGTCGGTGGATCTCGACATCTCGGGAGGCGATCTGGAGAACATCGTTGCCGTGGCGCAACGCGCCTTCGGCAAGGTCAACCAGGCGCTGCCGCGCGACCAGGGAACGCAGATCCGTCCGCGCCCGGCATTAACCCTCGGGGCGCCTGAGGTGCGGGTCATGCCCCACCGGATGAAACTGGCGGACAGCGGCGTCACCGCGCGGGAACTCGGAATCACGGTCGATACCTTCAACGATGGCCTGCGGGTCGCTGAGATCACCGTCGACGGCCGGCGCATCGATCTGACCATGCGCGGACCGCTGAAGAAGATCACCGAGACCCAGGGGATCGAAGAACTTCCCGTGGTGACGGAGTCGGGCACCATCGTCCCAGCCGGATCGCTGGCCGACATCGTCGTTACGTCCGGGCCAACCGAGATCCGCCACAAGGAGCGTTTCCGCACCGTCACCCTGGTGATCAGCCCACCCGGGAACGTGCCTCTTGAGCAGGCCATGGAGACCATTCAGTCGGAGGTGATCGCCCCCCTTCAGGCAGAAGGAATCCCGCCGGGCGTCAAGCTCCAGCTGTCCGGAACGGCCGACAAGCTGCAACAGACCTGGTCGGCCATGCAGCTCGACCTGCTGATGGCGCTGGTCATCGTGTACCTGGTGATGGCGATCCTGTTCGAGAGTTTCTTCTATCCGCTGATCATCATCTTTTCGGTGCCGCTGGCGACGGCCGGCGGGGTCATCGGCCTCGGGCTCCTCAACACCTACACCCAGCAGAACCTCGACATGCTGACCCTCCTGGGCTTCGTCATCCTGATCGGCATCGTGGTCAACAACGCCATTCTGCTTGTTCACCAGACCCTGCATCACCTGCGCGAGGATGGGCTGACGCCGGGCGAGGCGATCCTGGAGGCCACGAACAACCGGATCCGGCCGATCTTCATGTCGACCCTGACCAGTGTCCTCGGCATGGCGCCGCTGGTGATTTTCCCGGGTGCCGGGTCCGAGCTCTATCGCGGGCTCGGGTCGGTGGTCCTGGGCGGTCTCGCCCTGTCCGCCGTTCTGACCCTGGCCTTGATCCCGCCGATGCTGTCTTTGTGCATGGCAACGATCGAGGCCCGCAGCGGCGCGACCCTGAAGGCCAAACAGGCAGCGGCTTCCCAAAAAGCGCCGGCGGAATAGCCCTGCTCGGAGAATTCGGCATCCATCTTGCGTGGACTTCGTTGGCGTGCACACCTTGTGTTAACGTCTTCGGCGCACGTTAGGGGGCGCATCAAGGGGTGCGATCTGAGGGGGCCTGGGCATGACGCCGCAGCAGTTAGTGATGATTCTTCAGGAGCACGAGGCTTGGCTGACCAAGGGCCAGGGCGGTGTAAGGGCGAATCTTGCCCGGCAGAATCTGACAGGATTCTCGCTGGCCGGGGCGCGTCTGCGCGGTGCCTAGATGTCCGGCTGTGACCTGTCCCGGGCCATCCTGCAACGCACGGATCTTTCCGAGGCTGACCTGTTCTGCGCGATCCTCGACGGCGTCGACGCGAAGAGCTGCGACCTAGAGAACGCCGACCTGCGCGGGGCCAACATGGTGCGCAGCGAGGACTCGCTGCCGCCGGATATCCGGGACACGCTGAACGATCACTACGTCTGGATTCGCGAAGACGGGCGGCTCGGCAACCGGGCCGTTCTGGTGGCCGTGGACCTCAGCCACATCGACTTGTCGGGAGTCAATCTGTCAGGCGCGGATCTGCATACCGCCAACCTCTCCGGCGCCAACCTTTCCGAGACCCTGCTGGTGATGTCGGACCTGGCGAAGTGCAACCTGCAAGGGTCCGAGCTCAGTCAGGCAACAATGGAGGGCATCAACCTGTCGGGCGCCGACCTGACGGGCGCCAACCTGCAGCGCGCGATCGTGGGACCGGTCAATCTGAAGGACAGCAAGGGCCGCGAGACCGGACGGCTTTGGCCAGCCAACCTGTCCGGCGCCAAGCTGAACGACGCGGACCTCAGGGGCGCCGACTTCCGCGGAGCCAATCTCTCCCATTGCGACCTCACGGGCGCGCAGCTCAAGGGCGCCGACATTACCGGTGCCAACCTGACCGACGCATTGGTCGAAATCGAGCAGTTGGACAGCGCCGTGAACACCGAAGCCGCAGCGGTCTGACGAATACGGCGGTAGTTGTCGTCGAGGCCCCCAGAGACTATCCTCTTGGCACACTGTCAGGAGACCTTTAATGCGCACATTGGTCATCGCCTTTGGACTGAGTTTGGGGTTGGTCGCCTTCGCCTCAGCCGATGCATCGGCCTGCGGCTGGTCAACGAAGACCGCCTCGTCGCCAGGTTCCGGACAAACCGTCATGGCGCCGCAGACCCCCTCGCCGAAGCCCGTTTCCGGGGGCTAACCAACAAGCCCGGTGCGGCTGCCTGACCGTAGAGGCGGCCGCACCGGTCCTCTGACATCCTAGGAATGCGATTGGGGTCTGTGGGTTCACGTGAAAGGTCATGTTAACTTTTTTGCGGTAACGCAGTAATGGAAGCCTCCGTTCGGTCCAGGCACCCTGTACCTCGTTACCGATGAAGCGTACCGTGGCCACCACCTCCCCCCTGCTACAAGCACTTAGCGATCAGCTTCTGGACCTTCGGTCGCGGGTGGCCGATGACGTCGCCCGCTATGCCGATCCGGCTGTCGGGCCAAGCGGTGGCGGGTTCGTCATCTATTACCTGACTGATGACAACGGCGAGCCGCTGAAGGATGTCACCGCGCTGGATCGCGGCATCACGATCCAGGAGATCGAGAACACCGCCGGCTTCTCGAAGTTGCGTCAGTTCTGCGAACAGCAATCGCTGAAAGTCCGTATCGACGAGCATTTCTACGCCAACGATCCTCAGCCGACCAAGGTCTACCGGGTCGTCGTCGACGGTTGGTCCTGAGAGAGTTGACGATGACGCCTGAGCAAATCCTCAAGCTGATCGAAAGTCACGAAAGGTGGCTGCAACGGAAGTCCGGCGGACAACGCGCCGATCTCTCCGGCGCCAATCTCTCCGAATTCAACCTGACCAACGCGATGCTGCAGTCGGCGAAGCTGTCGGGCGCCTACATGGCCAAGACCATCCTGAGTGGCGCCGATCTGTCCTACGCGGACATGTTCTGCGCCAACCTGGACGGCGCCGACCTCGGCCGCGCTCTGCTCGTTCGGGCTGATCTGCGGGGCGCGTTCATGCGGGGGTCGAATCTGGCCGAGGCAAATCTCAAGGAAGCCGACCTGCGCGGTGGCGCGTTGATCAGCGGTAACGCCGCCGCTCCCGCCACGATCATCCGGGCGAACATCGGCAAGTCTGAACTGGACGAGGCCGAGTTGATCGGTGCGAACCTGTCGGCAACCGATCTGTCGCATTCGAGCATGGTCGGGGCCACCCTCGAGAAGACGTTGCTGTGCGGCGCAAACCTGTCCGGTGTCAATCTTGAGGGCGCCAACCTTCAGGGCGCCGACCTGTCAGGGGCCAACCTGTCGGAAGCGCGCGTCGTGAACGCCAATCTCGCCGGCGCCAATCTGTCCGGGACACTGATCCATCGGACCCAGTTGCAGAACGCCGACCTGCACGGCGCCATCCTTGAGAATGTCGACCTGTCGACCGCAGACCTGGCGGGCGCAAACCTCGTCGGATCCAACAGCCGCGGCCTGTCGCGCTCCATGCGGGATATCCTGCGCGACCATGCGACCTGGATCCGCGAGCAGGGACGCGGCGGATCACGCGCTCAACTCGCCAAGACCGATCTGTCGGGGATCGACATCTCAGACGTCAACCTGTCGGGTGCCGATCTGCGGGAAGCCAGACTTGCCGGCGCAACGCTGCGGCGCACCAGCCTGGTGATGTCGGACCTGTCGGGAGCCGATCTCAATGGCGCGGACCTGCGGGATGCGGAGCTCTCAGGCATCAACCTGGCGGGAGCGGACCTGTCGAACGCCAGAGCCGCGGGAGCGGACTTCTCCGAGGTCGAGCTCAAATCGGCGGACGGCATGCCGACCGGCCCGATGTGGCCTTCCAATCTCTCGGGCGCGGTGTTCAAGGATGCCGATCTGACCGGTGCCCGCATGATCGGGGCCAATCTCAAGGGATCTGACCTGAGCGGTGCGCGCATGGCCCGCACCCACCTGCGGGGCGCGGATACCGACGGCGCAACTATCTCGCCTGAGCAGATCAAGGAAGCCGCCAGCAAGCCGTAGATCGGAACACTTTGGCGGAAACACTCTGGTTTCCGCCAAACGTGTGAATCCGAAAAAAATGAGACAGTAAGAGCAGATTCACCGGTCAGATGGATCGCCTTCGGCGATTCCATCTGACACGGATCTGCTCCAGACCCGATGGGCGCCTACCAGCCGTTCGAGCGATCCCAGAACGCGACGATCGGCTCCTGATCCCCGCGCCCGAACCCGTCGACCACAGCGTAGCGATCGTACATCGCCGCCGTCATGCAGACATGGTTCGGCAGCACCCGCACCCGTCCACCGATCGGCAGCGTGTCATAGGGCAGGCTGTTGGTGCTCGACAGCCGCCCGTGCTCCTGATGGACCGCCTCCACCGTCACTCCGTGCAGGGATCGCCCAGTCATGTCGGTGACCAGTCCGAAGCCGTAGTCATGCGCCTGTGATTGGGTCGAGCGGTCCTTCGACATCGCCAGCGCACCGGCATCGATATGGGCCGTCGCGCGATCGCGCCGGTGGTTGATGACCGTCGCCATGACCGAGACGGCGAGGTCATCCAGACCGCAGCAACCGACCCCGGACTGGAACAGATCCATGAACATGTAGACGCCGGGCCGCATTTCCGTCACGCCGTCGAGCGACCGTGCGAACAGCGCCCCCGGAGTCGATCCGACGCTGACGACGGGTACCGCATGGCCGGCAGCGCGGAGCCGTTCGGCGGCCCGTACCGCCCCGGCTCGCTCCGCCTCGGCAATCTCGGCGACCGAGTCCGCATCACTGCAGGCGTAGGTGTGTCCGGCATGGGCCAGGACGCCTCGGATCGCCACTTTCCCATCGGCCAGGATCTGTGCGATCTCGAGCACTTCGGGGTTCTCCGGCCCGACACCCCCGCGGTGCTCGCCGACATCGATCTCGATCATCACTCCCGGAACGCTGTCCTGGTTGCGGCCGGCCTCCACGATCGCTTGGGCGAAGACCGTGTTGTCGGTGACGATCGACAGGTCGACACCCTGGGACGCCAGTGCGTAGGCCTGAGGCAGGCGACAGGGCGTGATGCCGACCGCCAGGGTGATGTCGCGAAAGCCCGCTGCCGCGAAGTACTCGGCTTCGTGCATCGTCGACACGGTGATCGGGCCCGTCTCACCCCCGTGGGCGCGGCGGGCAACTTCCGCCGACTTCGCCGTTTTGCAATGGGGCCGGAGCATCACACCCAGATCCCGGGCACGGTCGCGCATCCGGGCAAGGTTGGCTTCCATGACCGTTCGATCGAGCACCAAACAGGGCGTCGGAAGATCCGCCAGAACGGTTGGGGAGTGAGGGACGGTCACGGTTGTCCTCCTTCATCGCAGTCTGCTGAGTCGGGGGGCCGGCGATTGCAGCCGGGTCAGGCCACCCGGTGCAATAGATCTCGCCCGGTGCGAAGCCGATTCACATTCTCCACGGCGACCTGGAGGCTGCGTTCCAGGGTCCCGAGAGTGAAGAACGCCACGTGCGGGGCCAGAACCACGTTGTCCAGTCCAAACAACGGGTTGGACGCCTTGGCGGGCTCTTCGACGAAGACGTCCAGGCCGGCCCCCATGAGACGCCCGGACGCCAGCGCCGAAGCCAACGCGTCCTCGTCCACCAACCCACCCCGCGCGGTGTTCACCAGAACCGCGCCGGGTTTCATGTGGGCGATCGCCTCCCGGTCGAGCCACTGCGCTGTCCCTTCTGTCAGGGGAATGTGCAGCGAGACGATGTCCGACTCGGCCAACAGCGTCGGTTTGTCGACCCACTCCGGTTGCGCCGGGTCAGGTTCGCCCTGACGGGTGTAGAGCACGCGGGCCCCCATCGCTTTCAGAACGGGCGTCAGCAGCTGCGGGACGGCGCCGTAGCCGACCAGCCCGATCGTGCGGCCCTTGATCTCGCCAAGGGTGTCCTGCATCTCCGCCGGCCAGGCCCAGCCCTGGCCGGCCCGGACTGCGGCGTCGAAGACCGGCAGCCGGCGCAGGCAGGCGAGCATCAGCATCAGGGTCATCTCGGCGACCGCCTGGCTGTTGGTGCCCGGCATGTTGCACACCGCGATGCCCCGCTCTCGCGCGGCCTCGAGGTCAATCGTGTTCACGCCGACACCGATCTTCTGAATCAGTTTCAACCGCGGTGCGACAGCCATGTGGTCTTCGGTCACCGGCGCAAGATTGTGCCAGAGCACAGTGCTGTCCGAGATCGCCTCGAGGAAGCCGTCATGGTCCTGTTCCCCGCAGACGGCGATCACCAGATCTTCGTCGCTGGCGACCCGGGCCAGCCGGTCGCGAAGCCAGGGACCGGCTTCATAGTGATAGAGCACCTTCATGACTGCCCCCAGGGGAAGTTCGTCGCCGCAGGTAGCGTGCCACCGTTCGGCACGACTTCCGCCAACCGCAGGCCCTCGTTCCACTTGGCCATGCGCTCCGAGCGGGCAAAAGACCCGACCTTGAGCTGTGGGATCCCCCACCCGACGGCCAGATGCACAATCGTCGTGTCTTCGGTTTCACCAGATCGGGCAGAGACAATGGTTCCCCAGTTCACGTCCCGAGCCGCGGACACCGCCTCCCGGGTTTCCGTCAGTGTCCCAATCTGGTTCGGCTTGATCAGGGCGGTGTTCGCCGCACCGGCAGCGGCACAGGTGGTGATCCGCGCCGCATTGGTCGTCACCAGATCATCACCGACGATCTGAACGCCAGGCGGCGCGGCACGGGTGAAGCGGGCGAAAGCCTCGACGTCGTCCTCGCCGAGCGGATCTTCGATCGACACGATCGGGTACCGCGCGAGCCACCCCAGGAGCATCTCCGACAGACCATCAGCATCGATCTCCCGGGCGTCGCGCGCCAGCCGATAGCGCCCGCCGCGGCCGAAATCGCTCGCCGCGATATCGAGCGCGATGGCCATATCGTCGCCTGGCACGAGGCCGGCCCGCTCAATCGCCCGCACCAGGCATTCGAGCGCCTGCTCATTGCTATCGAATGCCGGCCAGAACCCGCCTTCATCCGCCACGCCCTGCAAGGCGCCGATATCGGCCAGCAAGCGACCCGCCGCACGATAGACCTCTGCCGTCCAGTCCAACGCCGTCGGATAATCGGGCGCGCCGATGGCGACGACCATGAAGTCCTGGACGTCGACACGGCGAGCGGCATGCGCACCCCCGCCGAGGATCTGGATTTCCGGAAGCGGCAGCGGGCCCGGCGCGGCGTCGGCGGCGAGATGGCGCCAGAGCGGTGTTCGCGAAGACGCGGCCGCGGCATGGGCCAGGGCCATCGAGGTCGCCACCATCGCATTCGCCCCGAACCGCGACTTGTCGGCAGTCCCGTCGGCTTCGATCATGGCGCGGTCGCAAGCCTGCTGGTCGTCCAGGCGCCGTCCGCGCAGGCATGCCGCGATCTCGTCGGAAACCGCCGCCACAGCCAGAGTCACGTCGTAGCCACCGAAGGCCTCGCCGCCATCGCGTCGGTCGAGCGCCTCGCCGGACCCGGTTGACGCGCCCGCGGGCGCGATCGCCCGGCCTGTGGACCCAAGGTCGCCGACGACCTCGACCTCGACCGTCGGTCGCCCGCGGCTGTCCCAGACACGCCGGCCTCTGATGCTCTCAATGGTCTCGGCCATTCGATCTCCCCCGCGCGGTCACCCGGCACAGTCACCCGGCCCGCAAGGCGGCATCCCAGTCGGCACGAAGCCTGGCTAGGGTGGCGGGCGGCTCGGTCAACCAGGAGATAGCGGATTGCCGGACCCGTTCCTTGTCCGCATCGCGCGTCAGATATTCCACAGGCGACTTTCCATCCACCCGGGCCAGGAACAGACCCGGCAACAGGCTGGCAACCCGCCGCTCCAGTACCACGGGATCCTCCCAGTTCACATGCTGACAATACCCGGCCGCAAGGCGATCGAAGCAGTTCAGAAACCCGGCGATGGCCCGCGGGACCCACAGGCACTTCAGCAGCAGATGATTGAGGCAGAAGGCCAGATCAAAAGCCGGATCCCCCCACCAGGCACATTCGGCATCCAGGAAAATCGGCCCGTCGGGGCCGATCTGTATGTTTTTGGGACTGACATCGCCGTGCACCAGGGCCAAGCGGGTCGTCGCCGTTCGATCCTTGAGCGCCGCCAGGGCGCCGGCGACGTCCGGATGCGCCCGACCGGCCGCCTCGAGATAGGGTTCGAGGCGGATCGCGTCGAAGATCGCCGCGGTATCGAACCGTCCGGCCAGGCTCGGATCGGCCGCGGTCGCGGCGTGAATCCGCCCCAAGCGGTCTCCGACGGCCCACGCCACCGCCGGGTCGGCGACCCCGGCCGCCAGATCCGCTTTCCACAACCGATGGCGGGCGGGCTCCAACCACTCCATCGCGAACAGGCCGGTGTCGGGATCGTGCCCCAGGATTCGCGGAACCGCCTCCGGAACCGCCGCGCCGGCGACCTCGAACCAGGCGACTTCGTAGGCGTTGCGGATCACGGGTGCCTGCCAGTCCGCCGCGACCCGAAGCTGGGCCAGGGCCCGTTTGACGCAGAACGGGCCCGCCAACGCATCGACCCGCCAGATGTCGGAGGCGACCCCGCCGATCAGCGGGGTAGCGGGCGGTGTCTCGTCGGGGCCAATCAGACGGAGACGGCGGAGCGCTTCGGCAACATCGGCGGGCAATGGCTCCGTCATTCCTGATCCTCGTTCCCCCCTGGCTAGGTCAGCTCTCGCACCATGAGCTGTACCGACTTCGCACCGCCTTCGGTGTCCTGGGTGCCGACCGCACGAAATCCGATCCTCTCGTGGAACCGGACGGACCTCTCGTTCGGCGGGCGCAGGTTGACCTCGCAGGCGAGCCGCGGCACCTGGTTCCGCCGCGCGACGGCTTCCAGATCATCGTAGAGGGCGGCGCCGATCCCACCTGATCGCGCCCCGGGGTCAACGATGATGCGATCGACATACAGGAAAGCGCTGTAGCGGGCCTCGAACCACCGGTAGTTCGGGCTGTCGTAGGGACGTCCGGGCTCGAGCGCAATCATCAGGGCATAGGGCTGGGCAAGGGGACCCAGGACGCGGAAGACGTCAGCGGCCCTCGAGAATGTCGCGAAATCCGCTTCCCCCAGGGTGTTGACCGCTGGCACGGCGGCATTGTTCAACGCGACCAACGTCCCGAAATCCTCGGGCACAGCGTCTCGGATGGTTGAGGCGTCGGTTACGATCGACACAGACCGCTACTCCCCAAGGCGTGCCCGCCGGCCTCCACGGCGTCTCGTCGCTGGCAGAGAAAAGCCGAGAGCCGCAAGCCAAGTTCCCAAATCGAGCACGTGCGACGCCAGAGTGACTCGCGTCAACGTGTCCAGAGGTACACTGCCAAGCGCCGTGCGGAGTGTCGAGCCATCGCCCTTGCTCCGCGCCGCCAGCCTTTCGGCCAGCCCGCTGAGTTCGGGGGATCGGCCGGGGATGACACTCATCGCGACGTCCAGCATCACGTCCCGAAACGAGCCACCGCCCGCGGCCGCGGCAAAGGTCGCGACCGCCCGACCCGGCCCCGGACAGCGCTCCAGAACACCAGCCGCCGTCAAGGCGGCCTCGGCCACCTCAGCGTGGGGCGCCTCGCCGGTGCCGGCGAGGAGAGTCTCGACGAGAACGAGGATCGACTCCCCCTGCTCAGGAAACGCTTGGCCGGCGTCGATCAGCAGCGACGCCACCAAACGACGGTCGAGCTCCGTCAGCGCCGGACGTGCGGGCACGAGGGCCGCCACACTTGGGCGCAACGCCTCATCCCTGAGAAAGAATGGTGTGCCCGCGTCGTCGGCCAGAAAAACGGCGCCGCCAAGCGCCGCCACACCGGCCAGGTCCACGGCGATCGCTGCCGACGGCATCGGGACAGACCGATTGATCAGGGTGGGATCCGCAGCGATCGCCGCCGGCGGATGGGTTTGGGCAGACATGAAAGCAATCGTCTTCGCCAGATCGATCGCCCGGGCACCGCCGACCGCCACGACACCGTCGCTGGCCTCGAAATGAAGCTGCCCGAGACCTTGGCCGACCGCATCCAGACTACCGTATTCCGGGACCTCGAAGGCGAAGGCTGCCAGGCCCGACGCTTCCAGGGAATGAACGAGATCACCCACGGATCGTCCAGAAGGTAGCCTGGCGCCCGGATCGAGGACGAGGAAAGGCCGCCGCACACGGGACGCTTTGGCCCAGGCCAGAACCGGTTCCTCTACCTCCGTGCCGATATGCAGGGGAACGACGCCGCCCCAAATGGTCTTCATGTGTGTCGGCCGCCCCTCCAAACCGCGCGCGATGAGGGATGGTGACGAGACCGCGTATCTCTGGCAAGGTCCCGACCGATCTGGTGGGCACTCGGGGTGTTAACGAATTGGTAAGCCGTCGGGGCTGATGATCCTGCGGTTTAACAGGCTGCTCGAGCGGCCGATCCGAATGGAGCACAATGCATGGCGATTTCCAGCATTTCGAGTGCCAATGCCGCCACATCGATTGCCGGTGTGCGAGCCGCCAACGACCAGGTACGGGCCCTGGGCCAGGGTCTGTCGTCACTGATCGCGGTTGCCGAGCAGGTCGCCGATCAGGCGCCGCGGTCCGCCGCTTCTGCATCCGCACCCGCGTCGACCGATCCCGCGCGCGGCCAGTCGGTCGACATCTCCGTCTGACGCCCTCGGGGGCTGATCCCGGCGGCGCAAAGAAAAAGGGCGCGCTCTAGAGCGCGCCCTTTTCCTCTGGCTGACCGCAATCAGGCGACTACTTTTCCTCCGGCAAGGCGGTTGCCACGGACTTGACCATTTCCGTGATCCGCTTGCGCAGGTTCGGGCTCTTGATCGAATAGTAAGCCCGCACGAGTTCCAAGGTCTCGCGACGTGCAATCGGGTCGGTCGGGTTTTTCTCGTACTCGTCCCGGGTCTGACCTGACTTCATCCGCCGCGGCGAATGGGCCATCGTCTCGTCGGACATGTCGTCGAAGAAGAAGCTGACAGGGACATCCAAGATCTGTGCGATGTCCCAAAGACGCGAGGAACTGATGCGGTTGCTCCCCCGCTCATACTTCTGAACCTGCTGGAACGTGATGTTCAGGGCTTCACCAAGCTGTTCCTGGCTCATCCCCAGCAGGGTGCGATGCAACCGGACCCGACGACCGACATGGACGTCAATCGGGTTGTTGTTCGTGATCTGGTAGTTCGGATCGTCACGACGCTTTTCGGCTTTTGCCTGTGCCATGGCGTGTATTGACCTCCTTTGCGGCAGTCCTTTGATATCTGCAATTTCACGCAAATGTTTTAAGAACGCCTTAATGTCGGCTCCACGATAGCGTTTTCGGCGCCAGCGCAGCGCAATCCGCACCTGTAGAGAACCAGTAATTGATGCACGTTTTCAGCGAGCCCGCAACTTATCGGCGATCATCTACGCCTTAGTCTTCAACAGACCAGAGTAGCCTGACTCTGTAAATTGTATACCGATCAAATACCGAATAAGCAACAAATTTGCAATATTTTTCGCTCAAAGGACGAGTTTCCTCTAAGGCCTTCAGTCACAACCTAATTTTGTACAGCCAAGCCGCAAACACTGGATTCCGGACTTGTTGCACTGCTGATGTCACGCTGGCCACTTTTTGCGAATCAGGGGCGGCCGATTTCGGCGCCACTGTCGAAAGGGCCCGACCCTAGGTGCGCGTCACATGCTCCCGATCGTTCGGGTGCACCGGATGGTCGCGGATCGACACGAAGTACCGCCGGAAGACCTCGAAGTACGAGGAGAAACGGTAACCGCCATTGCGCTCCAGCACCGACTCGCGGTTGGCTCGGTAGATCTTGCTCAGGACGAACCACGGCAAACCCGGCCGCTCATGATGCAGGGCGTGCAGGTTGTTGGAGAGATAAAGCAGCGAGAGCGGGCCTACCCGGTCGACAATGACACTGCGCTGCGCTGGATCCGCTGCCGGGCGGTGCTCGGCGAAGGTGCGCAGCGCAAGCAGCGATGTGGCCGGCCACACCACAGCCAACAGGTAGAGCCAGGCGGGAATGTCCCAGAGCCAGAGCCAGCCCAGGACCGCGGCGACCTGCGCCGCATGGCCCAGGACCGCAAGACGGCGACGCCCCGCCATGACGTCACCGGCGTCCTGGCGCAGCGATGCGGCAGCGAGCCACCAGGGCCCCAGAAGCAGGCGCCCCGTCAGCGTGTTCAGCACAAGACGAAAGACACGGCCGCCTCGAGAGGCGGATCGCCAGGCGCTGCCGGACAGGTACCAGGACTCCGGGTCATCCAGCGGATCCGTCAGCCGATCATCGACGTGATGCGCCAGATGGGTGTCACGGTAGCGGTCGTAAGGCAGCCAAATCAGAAGCGGCGGACCGGCAATGAGGCGGTTCAACCGGTGTGACGGCGTCGGATGGCCATGGATCACCTCGTGCTGAAGCGAAGCGTGCCACGCGACAGCCCAGGCAACCGGTGGCGCCCACACCCAGACCGGAATCTCGAACACTCCGGCGGCGCCAGTGCCCAGAAGCCATCCGGCATAGATCGCAACGGACAACAGCACGGTCGGCCATTCTGTTGCGGCCGGAACCCGCACCCGCGTCGGTGACTGTCCGGGCGGCACAGCGCCGACGGACGCCATGCCCGCCCCGTCGATAGACGTGCGTTCAACCCTCTCCATGGGCAGACGCTAACGTTCCATCACCTGTTGTTGCAACGCGCGTTTGCAAAACAAATGTTGACTATGCACATCTTAACTAACATTGTTGATATTATGAAACATTCGGAGATTGAGATCGCAACCGGTCAGTCGGCGCCTGACAAGCGGGAGGTCTCCCGGTTGTTTCGTGATCGTCTGGAACAGGCGATGGAACGGGCCGGGCTGTCGCGATCCGCTCTGGCCCGACGCATCGGCGTGGACCGTTCCACCCTGTCGCAGATTCTCTCGGGGGATGGCGACCGCTTGCCTCGTGCGGATACGGTGGCGGCCATCGCTGTCGCCCTGCACGTGTCGCTCGACTGGTTGCTCGGTCTTGCTGAGGAGGGCCAGTTCGCCGCCGACATCATGGAGCGGCAACCGGAGATCAGCCCGCGATCCCGCACGCCCGTCGATGAGAACTTGCTGCAATGGCATGCCGAGGCCGTCGGCTACAAGATCCGCTACGTTCCCGAAAACCTGCCTGACCAGGTCAAGACCGCCGAGGTCATCGCATTCGAGTTCCGTGACACCGTCACCCAGACCACCGACCAGGCGATCCGCCGGGCTCAGGACCGTCTGGACTATGTCCGCCAGCCGGAGACCGACGTCGAGATCTGCACGTCAGTTCAACTGCTCCACGATTTTGCAGAAGGCAACGGTATCTGGCGCGACTTGCCGCTGGAGGTCCGGCGCGACCAGCTGATCCACATCGCCGATCTGATCGAGGATCTGTACCCGAGCGTGCGCTGGTATCTGTACGAAGGCGCGGTCGACTACGCGATACCGGTCACGATCTTCGGGCCCAAGCGCGCAGCGATCTACGCCGGCAACATGTATATCGTGTTCTCCACCACCGACCATATCCGCGCTCTGACCCGGCGCTTCGACGATCTGATCCGGCACGCAATCGTCCACGCACACGAGATTCCCGCGTTCGCCCGCTCGCTGGTGAAAGCCCTGGATGACAGGGGATCGGGATGATCCCGATCGCCAGTCTTCCGATGTACGACCTGCCGGAAGTGCGCCACGCAACGGACTCCTGGTGGCAGAGCATCCGTCGACATCTAAAGGCGGTCGGAATCGCCGAGAGCCCCGCGTCGCTGACGCCGGAAACCCCGAACGACCGGGTCTGGCGGTCGCCCGACCTGCTGCTCACCCAGACCTGCGGTTATCCATTGACCCATGCCTACAGCGACTGTCTGAGCGCGATCGCGGTACCGGACTACGCAGCACCGGGGTGCGGCATGGGCCGCTATCGAAGTGCGTTCGTGGTTCGTGGGGACGACCCTTCCACCCGCCTGGAAGACTATCGAGGGCGGACCGCCGCCGCCAACGGACCTGACAGTCAGTCCGGCTGCAACGTCCTACGGGCTGCGGTCGCCCCACTCGCTGAGGCTGGCCACTTCTTCGCACGCGTCAACTGGACGGGATCCCACCGCGCCAGCATCGCGGCCGTTCGCGATGGATCTGCCGCGATCGCCGCCATCGACGGCGTGACCTTGGCGCTGCTGAACCGCTACGCATCGGTCGAGACCGACGGCCTGCGAATTCTCGGCTGGAGCGCGGAGGCCCCCGCACTGCCCTACGCGACCCGCAAGGCTCTTTCCGCCGATGACCGCCAACGGCTGCGCGACGCCCTGATGGCCGCGGCGGTGGATCCGGACGCCGATGCCGCACGCGAGGCCCTCCTGATCGCCGGCATGTCCGCCGTCAGCGACGACGCATACAATGCCATTCCGGCCATGCGCCGCACAGCAGAGACGCTCGGATACCCCAACCTGGCATGATGCACGGACTGCCTTGTCCGGTAGATGTCAGCGGTCGGTGAGAATCCGCCGGGCCAGGGACAGCATCTCGGTGTCGCTGGGCTCGATCGCGTTGTTGTCGATCATCGGCTTGTTCTCAGGTGCCTTCGCAACCGACACCAGTCGCTCCGCATCCGCCTCGGACAGGCCGGCATCGGCCAGCGACACGGGGAGCCCGACCTCGCGCACCAGATCCTCGAACCGATCCGCGCCGTGACGCGCCAACTCGTCGGTGTCACGGGTCGCGCGCGGATCAACCCCCAGTGCCGCCGCCACCGGCGCGTAAAGGTCCGGGCGCAAGCCGCATGACCAGGGCAGGATCGCCCGCATGGCCAAAGCAACGGCTCGGCCGTGATGGACATGGGCCATCGTACCGAGCGCGTGGCCGAAGGCATGCGCCAAACCGGTTCCGCAGCCGTCGATGGCAACACCCGCAAGCGCCGATCCAAGCGCCATCCGGCCGCGGGCGTTCAAATCATCCGGTGTTTGGACCGCGCGCTGCAGGTTGTCGGCAACGAGCCGCACCGCCTGAAGCGCCGTCCCCTCGATGACCGGAGTCGAATGGCGGTGCGTGAAGGCCTCGATCGCATGAACCAGCGCGTCGAGGCCGGTCGCCGCGGTCAGAGGGCCCGGCAATCCCCGGGTCATGGCCGGGTCGAGAATCGACAGATCGGCCTTCAGGGCGCCGCCCCAGGCCCAGACCTTGCGCCCCCGGTCGACCCCATAGACCGACGTTCGCGTCATTTCCGCCCCTGTGCCCGATGTTGTCGGCACCAGGATCTTCGGAATGGCAGTGGTCGGCAGTGGCTGGGCCAACACAGCGTACGCCTCCGCCGGGGCATCGCCGCATGCGACACAGGCCGCCAGTTTCGCGACATCGAGCGGCGATCCGCCCCCCAGACCGAGAACGACATCGGCACTGACCGCTCGGGCCCGCGCGGCGGCCGCATCCACCGACGCATCGGACGGGTCGCTTTCCACGTCATTGAACAGATCGACGCCGAAGCCGTCGGCGTTCAACGCCTCGATGATGCGCGCCGGCATGCCCGTCGCCACCACCCCAGGGTCGGTCACGACAAGGACCCGGGCGCCCGATCCACAGAGCCGCAGAACATCGCCGGGCAGGCCGTCCATGCGGTCCAGGCCATAGCTCATCACGGGCCCCGGTTCGTGGGTGAAAGCGGTGAGCATTACAATGACCTCGTCGGTTCAGCGGAGCGGCGCCGTGATGCTTTCCCAAGCCTTGCCCACTGTCGCGCCGGAATGCGTCATCCCAGATCGCTTTCCGGGCCACCTTCACACGCGTTGAGAGCGGGTGACGCCGCCCGTCAAAGAGGCTCCGCCGACCCCGCGCGCAAAGCCTGGATACGTTCGCCATGGAACGCCGCGTAGCCCGGGGCCACGACCTGGGCCGAACCGGCCGTCAGCCGCGCATAGGCCGGCAGAGCATGAAACGGGATGCCCGGGTTGGCATGGTGTTCCGCGTGGTAGGGCATATTCCAGGCAAGCCAGCGCACCGGCGCGAGGCTGACCACGGACCGTGTGTTCGCCCACATGTCGCGGATGTTCGGACAGCCCCAGTGTTCGGACAGAAGGTAGGCCCGCAGAAACGGTTGCCCCAGCAGAGCCGGCCCGATCCAGAGTTTCAGGACCGGAACCGGATCAGTCGCCAGGGCAACGACGGTAACCGCAGCGTATGCGGCGACATAGCAGCGCGCTTCGATGATGGACCGGCGCCGCAGCCGGTCATCGAGAAACCTGTCCGGCGCATGCCCCCAGGCCCTCACCAACAGCCCCCGGATCGCGCGGTGCCAGTACTCGAAACCGCTCAGCAGAAAGAAATAGCGGCCGAATGTCGTGGGCTTCGGCGATGCCAGTTCAGGGTCCCGATCGGGATCCTGGGTGAACCGGTGATGGGCGAAATGAAAGGCCGCGAACCAGCGGGGCGGCAATACCATCAAGAAGCCGAACAGGTCGGCCAGGCCCCGGTTCAGCCATGGCGACGCGAACGCCGTGCGGTGAATGCACTCGTGCAGCGGCGTGAACAGAAAGGCCAGCAGGACCCCATGCGCCAGCATGGCGAAAAGCAGAACCGGACCATTCGTAGTCAGGCAAAGTGCACCTGTCCCTGCCAGAAGGCCCAAATGAACCGTCAGGTGGCGGAGCCCCGGCCCGTCTGACCTGCGCGAAAGCTCACGGACCGCCTCAGGGCATGCCGAGTTACGTACCTCTTCGGTCTCGCCCGGTTCGATCGCATTCTCAATATTTTGCATCGCGGTATCGAAATCTCCTTGCCGTATCTCGAACAGAGGATCATATTTTGCAGTGCAGTACGACTGCCCACCGTGCTGTGTACACTTCTTGGGCGTTTCCTCCCTTAACTCGGGCCGCGCTCGTCGCGGCCCTTTTTTCTGTCTTCCACGCGTGGCATGCGGCAGCCGTTGCCGGGTGTCGCCGCTCAGGAACCGGCAATTCCTACCATGCCCTGGTAGCTGAAGATTGGGATTCTATATTTTTCAATGCCTTACCAGTCCGGAATAACTGGCGCGGCGCTTGCGAAACCTCCCACGACCGAATTGATCTCGTGGGAGCGAATGGATGTCCAATCTCGATCCGATCTGTACCGACGTCTCAAATGACGAGGTGACCGCCCTGCCGAGCGCCGGCGGCCGGCGCACCGAAATGCTGTCGGGCGTGGCGCTTTGCGGTCGCGCCGCCGGACCGGTCCTTCTGGACACGATGTTCGGGGCAGCCAACGAGAACGAACCGGCGGCCGAGGGGCTTCTGTTCCGCCAGCTTCCGGCCGTCATCCGCGATGCGGTGGACGAATGGGCGATGCACCTGCAGCCGCGCCCCTGGCGGACCCGCCGCGAGATCATGGGCCGGTTCGCGGACATCTTCGCCGATCAGTTCAGACAGCATATGGACGCCCTTGGCGAGGAGGAGTTCGAGAGCCTCAAAGAGGTCGGCTTCACCTGCCTGCTGGAGCGCCTGGACGACGGAACCGCGATCCAGAACGTGCATCAGGCCCGGATCTTCCTGGACAGCGTCCACGACCACCATCGCGATGCGGCCCGGGTCTTTCTCGGCCGTCAGAGCCCTCGTCTGCTGAACCACGCCTAAGCACAAGAACCGAATTCCTCCGCCGTCGGGAGGACACGCGTCCAAGACGGCACTCTCTCCCCTCGACTTCGCCCGCTTCCCCGTGAAGCGGGCTTTTTCTTTCGGTGCAACGACCTTGGAGGCGATGGCCAACAGCGCGCGTTACGAACCAGAACGGCAAGCGATTCAACCACCTGGGAAGTGCGCTGGATCGGTTCGACACGTGGGCTTCGCGGTACGAAACGCAACGCTCAGAGACCGTGTTGCCGGTGAGCACGACATTCGGATCTGCGGAAACGGTTCAGTTCTCCGTTTCGTACAAGGGGACCGAGAGGGCCCGCCAGTTCTTCTCGCTTGTCTTCGAAGACAACACGGCAGTCTTCCACGGACACATCTGCGACGAAGACGGCGAACAAACCGACGTGTCGAGCGTCGTCGAGCTCTTAAATTCAATCGAGATACAGTGACGGCGCGGACCAGCATCCGGTAAGGGAGCTCGCGTCCACGGAGCAATCGCATTCGGCCCAAAAAAAGGCCGCCAGAGGCGGCCTTTGAGTCTATGGGAGAATGAAAAAGGTCAAGCCAGAGCGACAGCTCTCAATTCTTGACCATACCGGAGACACGGATGTCACCGGCCTCGATCGCGGACTTGAGCAGGTCAAGCCCGCGAGCAAGCTCTTCGTAGGACTCGCGATACCGGGTCAGTTCGGCGATCTCGGCTTCCTGGACGCCGGTTTTCGATCGGGCCCCCAGATCCAGCAGTTTCGCGAGATAACGACCTTTGATCCGCGCCGCCCGACGGACGACGCCTTCCACTTCCTTCGGATTGACGTCCATGACCACGTCCGAGACGGCTCGGCGGGTCTCCTCTGAGGCGAACCGGTCCAGTTCGCGCACGTACTGCGCGGCGTTGACCCGCCCGCCCGGAACGGCATCGTGCAGCCAGTTGGCGCGCTGGGCCGGCTTCGCTTCCTGTTTCGCGGCCGCCTTGGCCACTGGTCGCTTGACCGGGGCCGGCGCCGGCGCCGGCTTCGGCGCCTCGCGCACCGCATCCAAGGGACGGGCAGGTTTCGCTGCCGGGACGGAACTGCCGGCCGTCGGACGGTCCGGCGACGGCGTCGCCACGGTTTTGCCGACCGCGTTCGCATTCGCCGGCCCTTTCGGCGCGTCGGCGGCAAACGGGTCCCAATTGCCGATCGTATCGGCGGTCTCCAGGCCTTTATTCAAGGCGGCGGCAAGCGACATGCGCGTCTCCCTTTTCAAGAACCGACGGTTTCTGTCGGTCGGTCGAATGATCGGGAAGACAGAAGCAAGAGGCGTGCCGGAATCCGCACCGGCACCGACAGAGGCTACGCCGCGGCGGGCAGCCTGTGCCGGTCATGCGGCTCGGCAAAGTCGATATCCGGACCTTTCGGAACAATCCCGGTCGGGTTCACCGATCGATGGCTGGCGTAGTAGTGCCGCTTGATGTGATCGAAACTCGTCGTGTCGGCCACGCCGGGCCACTGATAGAGCTCCCGCGTATAGGCCCACAGGTTCGGGAAATCGACCAGCCGGGTCCGGTTGCACTTGAAATGCCCGACATAGACCGGGTCGAAACGCAGCAGTGTCGGCAGCAGCCGCCAGTCGGCCTCCGTGACCCGATCTCCCACCAGATAGCGTTGGTCGGCGAGGCGCGCCTCAAGCCAGTCGAGCGTCTCGAACAGCGCATCGAAGGCCTTCTCGTAGGCTTCCTGTGTGGTCGCAAACCCGGCCCGATAGACGCCGTTGTTGACGGTCTCGTAGATCCGCTCGTTGACCGGATCGATCTGATCCGCGAGATCCGCCGGATAGTAGTCGCCGGCGCGGGCGCCTATGCCGTCGAAGGCGCTGTTGAACATCCGGATGATCTCGGACGATTCGTTGCTGACGATCGTCCCTTCCCGTTTGTCCCAGAGAACCGGAACGGTGACGCGACCGGTGTAGTGGGGGTCGGCGCTCGTGTAGAGCTCGTGCAGATGGGTCGCCGCGAGCAGCGGGTCCGGGTTCTCGGCGCTGAAGGACCAGCCGTTGTCCAGCATCAGCGGATCGACCGCGGTCACGCCGATCATGTCCTCGAGACCCTTGAGGCGGCGATAGATCAGGGCGCGGTGGGCCCAGGGACAAGCGTAGGAGACATAGAGGTGATAGCGCGCCGGTTCGGGCTGGAATTCGGCGTCGGGCAGATCCTGGATCCAGTTGCGGAAGGCGCTTGGCTTGCGCGCGAATGCCCCGTCCTTGGGCCTTCCCCGCAGATCCTCCTTGGTCCAGACCCCGTCGACCAGTTGCCCCATACCTCGCTCCAAACTGTATCGGTCGTCCACCGTCTCCGGCCAGAACCGGGCTTGATTACTGTTCCGAGGTGGGGTGGATTGCGGGCGAAACAAGACAGAGGGTCCCGCTGGCGGGATCGGAGCGGGATCGGAGGATGAGATGGTTGCGGTGATCGAAGGGCTGCTGAACAAGGAACAGATCCAGACCATCGCGAAGCGGCTGTTCGGCGCACAGTTCACCGATGGGACGGTCAGCGGCGGACCACTGGGCAAAGAGATCAAGAAGAACACGCAGGTGGCGCCAAACAGCCCGGAGTACCGGGAACTGGCGGACTTTGTGATGTCCATTCTGCGTCAGAACGATCAGGTCGCCATCACCGCCCTGCCACGCCGGATGCTGTCTCCGATCTTCGCGTCCTACACCAAGGGCCACAGCTACGGCGACCATGTCGACGCCGCGCTCATGGGCCCCTATCCCGGTATGCGGACCGACCTGTCCATCACGGTCTTCCTCAACGACCCAGGGGCCTATGAAGGCGGCGAGCTGGTTCTGCAAACAGATTTCGGCGAGCAGGTCTACAAGCGGCCGGCGGGCGACGCGGTTCTCTATCCGACCCACTATCGCCACCGGGTCAATCCGGTCACCAAAGGTCGTCGGATGGCGATCGTGACCTGGATGGAGAGCATGGTCCGGGATCCGGCAAAACGCGAGATCATCGGCGACCTCGCCGACGTAATGGACCGTCTGATCGCGGCAAAGGGCGACGACGAACTGGTTCGCCGAGTCGAGAAATCGCGGCTCAATCTGTTGCGCATGTGGGCCGACACTTGACGGCCCTCTCGGGCGACCGATCTTACGTTTGAAGCGCTGTGCCCTCGACTTGACCCTGTCTACGCGCCGGGCGACCATCGGCGACGACGGTCTCCCAGCTGAATGAGAACCGACCGGAATTCGATATGGCCAAAGGCCGGGCAACCGCCCTTCTGAAACGACTGGCACCGCTGCGGCGCGCCGGGGTGCCCGAACTCCCCCATTTCTCCTATGCGTCGGCGGAGCATCCGCTGCTCAAGCGTCTCGTCATCCAGGCCATGGAGCGGATGACCGGGCAGCCGAGACTGAAACGTCTCTATCTGGAACACCGCATGAACCCGGTTCCGGATGAGGACTTCTGGTCGGCGGCGGTACGCAAGCTGGAGCTCAATCTGATCTATGACCGCGCCAAGTGGGAAGGCATGCCCCCGGAAGGCCCGCTGGTCATCGTCGCCAACCACCCGTTCGGAGTGCTGGACGGAATCATCATCAGCTATCTGACATCGCGAATCCGTCCCCGGTTCAAGATCCTGACGAACTCGGTCCTGTTTCGCGCCCCCGAGGTCCGTCCGTTTCTGTTGCCGATCGATTTCGCCGAGAGCCGAGAGGCGCTGTCGACCAATCTGGAATCCCGGCGCCTGGCCCTCCAGGAACTGTCGGAAGGCGGCGCTGTGGTGGTGTTTCCCGGCGGGACCGTATCGACGGCACCATCGACCTTCGCCAGGGCCGTCGACCCCGACTGGAAGCCGTTCACGTCGAAGCTGATCGTCTCGGCACGGGCCACGGTCGTGCCGGTCTACTTCGAAGGCCAGAATTCAAAACTCTTCCAGTTCGCCAGCAACGTCAGCCAGACGTTCCGGGAATCCCTCCTGTTCAAGGAAGTCGCCAATAAGATCGGCAGCGATATCCGAATGACGATCGGCGACCCGATCCCGTTCGACGAGGTCGCCCATCTACGGGACCGGCGCGCCTTGATCGACCATTTGCGAGCCCTGACCTACTCGCTCGGCAAGCAACCGTCCTAAGCGCGGATCCGCGCTTGAACCGGCCGCTTCGGGGACGCGTCGTCAGTAGCCGAGGACGCGCGCCACCGGATCCGGCAACCGGCCACGGCGTCCGAGCAGGTCGACCTTGATCAGCATGACCTGACTGAACGCGTCTCTGACCTCCGACCTGACAGCCATTTCCAAGGCGTCGGCGAACGGCAGGCGGCGCACGGAAAGCTGCTCGACGGCATCGGGTTCCGCGAGGCCCTCCTTGAGATCCCAGGCGAGAAAGCCGTAGCCGACCTCGTCGCTCAGCGCGTTCGAGAAATCCATTTCAACGAGGGCTTGCCATTGGCCTGCCGTCACGCCGGTTTCCTCGCGCAGTTCCCGTTGGGCCGACACCAGAGGATCCTCGCCCGCATCTCCGGCCCCTTCCGGCAACTCCCACGAATAGTAGTCGCGCGGAAAGCGATGCTGGCCGACCAGCCAGGTGTGCCCATCGGCATCGATCGGAACGACTCCGACCGCATGCGACTTCACCTCGCAGACGCCGTACAGGCCGGGATTGCCGTTCGGATCGGTGACCTGGTGCTCGGTGACGCCGATCCAGGGGTTGTCGTAGGCCCTTCTCGACGAACGGATGAGCCAAGGGCCTCGCCGTTCCACCTCATCCGCCATGACTGTCCTTCCATCCGCTCATCGCCCGGGCACAGGCGGTCTTTCTCCTGACGGACCGCTTCCGGCTCGAGGATCACCTCTCCGTCATCGCCTATGATATTGCCCTTCACGGCAAGCGAAACATGGTCCCATCCTTGAAACAGGCTGGGCGACCGTTCATACAGACCCTGGCGAACTGATGCGCGGGTTGCGGTCTGCAGCCACCACGTCCGACCCAAGACTTCGTGAGGGCATCGATGACCACGGCAAACGCCTTCTGGACTGTGTCGCCGGGCCTGGGTGCCATTCGCAAGGAAGATCTGGCGGTCTGCGGGCCCGACGAGGTCCAGGTCAAGGCGCGCTATTCCGGCATCAGCCGGGGCACCGAAACCCTGGTGTTCACGGGTCGTGTTCCGCCGGATCAGACAGCTGCAATGCGCTGTCCGTTTCAGCAGGGTACCCAGCCGGACCCGGTCAAGTACGGGTATGCCTCCGTCGGCGAGGTCGAAGCCGGTGCGCCGGGCTGGATCGGCCGCACTGTCTTCTGCCTGCACCCCCACCAGGATCGCTACATTGTGCCGAAGACGGCGGTCCATGCCGTGCCGGCGGGGGTTCCCGCGGAGCGTGCTGTTCTGGCTGCCAACATGGAGACCGCCCTGAACATCCTGTGGGATGCCGGAATCGGTCCCGGCGACCGGGTCGCGGTGGTCGGCCTCGGGGTGGTCGGCTGCCTGACCGCTTGGTTGGTGGGACAGATCCCCGGGACCGACCTCCTTGCCATCGACATCGACCCCGGGCGCGCCGCGATCGCCGAGGCGCTGTCCCTCCCGTTCGAAACCCGGCCGCCGACCGACTACGATGCGGACGTCGTGATCCACGCGACCGGCCAACCGGACGGCCTGCAATCCGCCCTCCTGCTGGCCGGCCAAGAAGCGACCGTCATCGAAGCGAGCTGGTTCGGCACGACCCCGGTGCCGCTGCCGCTCGGTGGTGCCTTCCACAGCCGTCGCCTCACCCTGCGCTCCAGCCAGGTCGGTCAGGTCGCCCCCGCACGACGTCCCCGCTGGACCCATGCCCGTCGCCTGGCCAAGGCGCTGGCATTGCTCGAGGATCCGGCGCTCGACGCGCTGATCGATGGGGAAAGCGCCTTCCCGGCGCTGCCCGGCACCATGAGCGACCTTGCCGCCGGGCGGCTGCACGCCCTATGTCATCGCATCCGCTACGAATCCTGAGAAAACGGACCCGATGGGAGCCAGCTGAATGTTCACGGTGACGGTGCGCGACCACGTGATGATCGCCCATTCCTTCAAGGGCGAATTGTTCGGCCCGGCGCAGAAGCTGCACGGTGCGACATATGTGGTCGACATGCGGATTCACGCGGAGACTCTGGATCCGAACGGCGTCGTGGTGGACATCGGCGCGGCGCATACGGTGCTCGCGGAGGCCCTGAAACCCTGGGCCTATCAGAACCTGGACGACCTGCCGGAGTTTGCCGGCACCAACACCACGACCGAGTTCCTGGCGAAAGCCGTCTTCGACAAGGTGAGCGCGGCCGCCCGCGCCGATGCGCTGGGTAGGCCGGCTGGCGATCTCGCCTCGATCGAGGTGATCCTCAACGAATCCCATGTCGCGTCCGCGGGCTACCACTGCAAACTGTGACATCGCGGAACATCCATTTCCTGATCCCCGGCGACCCGGCAACGCCCACCGGCGGTTTTGTTTACGATCGCCAGGCAATCCGGGCGCTGGATGACGCCCAACGCCTCGGCACGGTAATTCGGATCGACGGGCCGTTCCCGACCGGCTCGGCGGCGAGCCTGTCGGCCTGCGCCGAAGCGTTGGCAGGACTCCCCGACGGTGACACGGTGGTGGCGGACGGTCTGGCGTTCACCGCCCTGGCAAGCGAGCTTGCCCGCGTCGGCGATCGCCTTCGCATCATCGCACTGGTCCACCATCCCCTTGGTGACGAAACCGGGCTGGCGCCTTCGGACCGCGACCGCTGGCTCGGGCGGGAAATGGCGGCCTTGTCGCTGGCCGAAACGATCATCGTGACGAGCGAGACAACCCGCCGCCGATTGGGCGAGCTGGCGGTCGATATCCGCGGGGTGCGGGCGGTGCCGCCCGGTGTCGATCCGGCCCCCGATCTGAGTTTCCGGCATTCGGACACCGGCGACAGCCTGAACATGCTGTGTGTCGCGACGCTGATCCCACGCAAGGCACAGCACGTTCTGGTCGAGGCTTTGTCCCAGCTGAGCGATCGGCGCTGGCAGCTCGACCTGGTCGGCGACCTGCGCGATCCAGCCTACGCAGAGCGGGTGCGCCGGCTGATCGAGGACGCCGGCCTCAGCGACCAGATCGCGCTGCACGGTGCGGTCTCCGATGCAGTCCTCGACGGGTTCTGGCGACGGGCCGATCTCTTCGTGTTTCCCAGCCTGCATGAGGGATGGGGCATCGCGCCGGTTGAAGCCGTACGCTGGGGTCTGCCGGTGGTCACCACCGATGCCGGCGCGCTCGGTGAATCCGTCCCGGCCCGTGCCCGTCGGCTGGTTCCTGCGGACAATGCGCCGGCGTTGGCGAAGGTTCTAGCGCACCTGCTCGATGACCGGCAGGCCCTGCACGATCTCAAGCACGGTGCCCTGGCGGAAGCCGCCGACCTCAGAACCTGGCAGATCATGCGGACCGAGTTCGCCAACGCAGTCGGTGCCGTCTGATGGCGTTCTCGGCCGACTGGCTGGCCCTACGCGCGCCATTCGATGCCGCGGCACGGGACACCGGGCTGAATACCGTCCTGGCCGACTGGCTGCGGAACCGCGCCACGCCTAGCGGGGAAGCCATTCGCGCGGTCGACCTGGGGGCGGGCTCCGGCAACAACACGCGCTACCTTTCGCGCCGGCTCGACCTGCCGGTCACCTGGACGCTGGTCGATGGCGACCCGCGGCTGCTGGAGGTGGCCCAAGCGAGACATCCCGATGCCGGGATCGTCGAGGCCGACCTCTCGGGCGACCTGGATAGCCTGATCCCAGACGGGACCGATCTGGTCACGGCATCGGCGCTTATCGACCTGGTGTCCGGGGTCTGGCTGCAGAGGCTTGTCGCCCGGGTCCGAGACGTCGGCGCCGCCCTGATGGTCGTCCTGACCTATGACGGACGGATCGTCTGGCAGGAACAGGGGGCGCTGGACGATCGCATTCGACACCTGGTCAACCACCACCAGCGGGGTGACAAGGGTTTCGGGCCGACCCTCGGTCCGTCGGCACCGGCCGAACTGGAACGACTGCTCGACGGCCACGTCCAGACCGGGCGCAGCGACTGGGTCATCGCGGCCGAAGACGCGGCGATGCGCCAGGCTCTGGTGGATGGCTGGTGCGGCGCGGCGATCGAGATGGCGCCGGCCGAAGCCGACGCCGTCCAGGCCTGGCGGGCCGGGGCCCGTGACCGCAAGAGTGCGCTAGTGGTGGGTCACCAGGATCAGCTCTGGCTGCCGACCTCGTGAGACTCCATCACACAGGCCGCTCCAGATCGAAGAGGAAATCAGAATCGATCTGATAGACCGTGGGGCTGAAGCGGACCGCCTGGTCAATTGTAGCGGCCGCCTCCAGGGAGAAGGCGCACCGCCCGGACCCAAGTACGGTCGGCGCGACCAGGAGGTGCAGGCGATCCAGGCTGCCGGCGGAGAGAAACCGCGAAACGGTCCGCGCGCCACCCTCGACCAGGATCACGTTCAGCCCGGCGGCGTGCAAAACCTGCAGAATCTCCGCCGGGTCGATATCTCCATCAGGACCCGGTTGCACCGCCAGATCCCGGCCAGTCACAAGGGTCGGCGCGGCGGCGTCGGTGAAGAGCTTGCGGTCGCCGGGCAGATCAGCCCGGCTGGTCACCACAACCCGAACCGGGTTGTCACCCGTGCAACGTCGCACGGTCAGCGCCGGGTCGTCATCCAGCAGGGTTCCGACACCGATCACGACGGCATCGACCAGAGCCCGCAAACGGTGCAGGTGGTCGAGCGCTGACGCCCCGTTCACGTAGCGGGAGTGGCCGTTGTTGGTCGCGATCTTGCCGTCGAGCGTCTGACCCAACTGGGCGACCGTGACCGGTCCCCGAGCCGCCGCCGCCACGAGATCGAGCAGCGCCTCCCGAGCGGGGACCCCGTCCGGGCGGCCGCGCAGGGCCTCGACCGTTGCCAGAACCGGCTCGGCGTCACTGCCGGTCCGGCGGCTCTCCCGCGCCAGAGCCATCGCGTCCTGGATCAGTTGCCAGTCGTTGCTCATGACGAAGGCTCCGACGTGCCGAGCCCTTCAAAGGCGGCCAGGTCGTCGATCAAAGCGGCGAGCCGGTCCGCCATTCGATCCAGAACCCGCTCTCCGAGCGCGGCCGAGGCGGCCGACGCATCACCCGTGACGCCGGCCGGGTGCAGATCCTCCGCCATCCAACCGAGCCCTGTCCGGCCCTCGATCTCGAGACCCGGAAACCGCTGCTCGATGGTCTCCGCAGAGGAGGCAAAATGCTGCGCCCGGTCCTGTCGAACCAGTTCCGGCGCGGCGGCCAGCATCATCGATGTTTCCAGCATGCCGCCATGGAGGCCGAAGCGCAGTTCCGCCGCGCTAAGGCCGAGTTCCGCCAGTTCCGAGCGCTCCGCGTCACCGTCCAGCAGATGGAACGTGGTGGCGCGGGCCACCGTCATTCCCACCGATCGCCGCAGTTCCGTCGCCACAGCGTCGACCATGCCGATCTGCCCGCCGTGGCCGTTGAGGATGACCAGCCTTCGAAGACCGGTGGCAGCTGCCGCCTGGCCGATGGCGACCCAAGACGCGATCACGGTCTCAGGCCGCAGACTGAGGGTGCCGGGAAACGAGAGGTGTTCGGGACTGAGACCGATCCGCTGGGTCGGCAGGAGACAGACATCAACCCCCGCGCGGCTCCGCGTCCGCGTGCGCGCCACCACGGCGTCGGTCAGGATGGCGTCGGTACCGACCGGAAGGTGCGGTCCATGCTGCTCGATCGCTGCAACCGGCAGCACGGCGACCGCCGCCGGCGACACGGCCGACAGGTCCTCGGTCGTCATGTGTTCCCACGTGCGCCAAACCATCGGCTGACCCAACGTGACCTGGCGTCGGCCGTCAAGCCCGGAACCGGCTCAGCTCTGCGGACGGGCCGGCACAACGACGCTCGGGCCGATGCCCTGACCAACCGACGGGGCCATCGGGCCGCCCGGCCCCGCCGAACGACCCACCGGAGCCAGCGATCGGCCACGCGACCGAAGGGTTTCGATTTCGGCCGGGCGATGGAACTCCTCGGGCACGGCACACACCCGGTACCGCTCGAGCCAAGCTCCCACGGCCGGCGACGCGGTCAGCACGGCAAACGGCACCGCCAACAGCCATGCAAGCAACAGCAGCGCTGCCCACGGCAGGAAGGCGGGTGCCTGCAAGGCAAGCGCGGTCGCTGCAACGAGCCCCAGCAGAGCCTGAGGCCACAGCACCGTGATGGCCTGGCGCCAGGTCACGACGCGGACATCGCGCATTTGGGCGCCCCAGGTGATGCGTTGCCCGAAAGCCAGGCCGGCAATGAAGCTCGTCTGGGCGACGGCCACCACCGGCGCCAGGAGCATGCCGAAGAGAAGCTCGAGCGTGGCGCCCGCCGCAACCCGCCGGCCGCCGCCGTAGCGCATGCGCTTCGCCGACGACAGCAGAATGTCGAGAACGCCGGCAATCTTGGGCGCGAAGGTGATCGTCATCATGGTCGCGAACAGCGCCACACCCTCGCTCCAAGCGACCCCATCCACCACGCCTTGGCCGAAAGCCAGGCCGTTGGCCGGATCGACGCCGCCGGCAATCACACGCACCATGCCGAGCGCGATGAAGCCGAGCCACAGCGGTGCCGAGACGTACATCAGGATCGCCAGGGCCAGCTGCAGCCGGCCCAGCGGTCGCCAGACCGACCAGCCGAGCAGGCTGAGATACTGCATGTTGCCCTGGCACCACCGCAGGTCGCGCTTCACGAAATCGAGCAGACTAGGCGGGTTCTCCTCATAGGAACCGTCCTCGATCGGCAGGACCCGAACCTCATAGCCGGCCGCCCGCATCATGGATGCCTCGACCTGATCGTGACTGAGGATCTCGCCTCCGAGCGGCGGCGAACCCGCCAGCCGCGGCAACCGGCAATGGCGGCGGAACGGCAGCAGTCTGAGGATCGCGTTATGCCCCCAATAGGGGCCACTGTCCCCCTGCCACCAGGCGCTGCCGGTCGTGTAGGCGCGCATGCCGTGACGCATGCCGAACTGGAAGACCCGCGCAAACCCACTCTTGGCCGGCAGGCCCACGATCAGGGTCTGCAGGATGCCGAGCGTGGGGTTGGCATCCATCATGCGCACCAGGCGCCGGATGGCGCCCCCCGACATCAGGCTGTCGGCATCAAGGACCAGCATGTAATCGAAGGCATCGCCCCAGCGCTCGCAGAACTCCTCGAGGTTCCCGACCTTCTGGCGGGCATTGTCGGTCCGGCGTCGATAGTGGAGCCGGTCAGGCCGGGCCGACGCCGCGCGCCAAGCGTCGAAGCGCCGCGTCTCCTCCGCAACGATTTCCGGGTCATTGCTGTCCGACAGCAGAAAGAACGCATAGCCGGTTGTGTCGCCGCCGGAAGCGAGGGACGCCTCGACCGCTGCCAGATGCCGGACGACCCGATCCGGGTCCTCATTGAAGACCGGCATGACAATGGCCGTGCGGGACGCCATGGAAGGCGGTCGGCTCTCGATGACGGACGGGCCGGAGCGCGCTTCGTCGAGCCCCGAAAGCGGCACGACGGTGCGCAACCACTCCCGGTCCAGGTGGATCAGGGCGATCCCGATCATCGCATTCCAGAGTCCGATGACAACCCATGGCAGCGTCCCGGCGTAGAACGCCAGCATGACGACGTCGAGCAGGTCGAAGCCATCGCGCCCGAGAAGCGAGGCCATCCAGGCGGTCAGGGCGCAGCAGGTCCCCACCACCAGGGCCAGGAAAACGAACCGTCGGCGCGCCATGACGCGCCGGACCGATCCAACCGGTCGCCCGGTGGCGACGGCGTCGATGTCGTAGGTCGTGATGGTCCCCTTCCGGCAGGATGCTGTCCGCGGCCCCCCATCAGCCGCTGCAGGCCTATATGTACCGGTCGGAGCGCCCTTTCCAGCGGCCGCGGGCAATCATGACTGGAACGTGAGGAGGTTTGATCGCCCGGCCTCGCAAACCGGCCTCACGGAGCCGTTATGTGGTCATGACGGGGAGTTGATTGGTCTGCGCCGCCCGATGACCCATATTCACCCCAGGGTTCTTCCGACCTTTCGCCCAGGGGCCAGCGAATGTCCGTACCCGGCCGCGCATCGCGCGACCCCCGTCTCGACTTCTTCCGCGGCATCGCGATGCTGATCATCTTCATCGCGCATGTGCCCGGAAACCTGTGGGGCCGCTTCATTCCCGCGCGCTTCGGCTGGTCCGATGCCACCGAGATGTTCGTCTTCTGCTCGGGGTTCGCCGCCGCGCTGGCGTTTGGCAGCACGTTCTACAAATCGAGTTTCACCTACGGCACCCTGCGCATCGGCTACCGGGTCTGGCAGATCTATGCTGCCCATATCGCGATGTTCATCTTCATCGCGACCCTGGTCTTCACCGCCACCGAGCTGTTCGGCGACACCCGGGACTATGCAAAGCAGCTCAACCTGACATGGTTCTTTGAGAACCCGGGCACCGGTCTTCTGGGGCTGTTCACCCTGACCTATGTGCCGAACTACTTCGATATCCTGCCGATGTACATCGGGGCCCTGTTCATGGTGCCGATGGTGATGGGGTTGGCGCGCATCCACCCCAATGTGGCTCTCGGCTTCGTCGTCGTGGTTTACGCGGCCGTGTACGCCTTCGACCTCCGCTTGCCGGCCCATCCCGAGTTCGAGAACATCCGCTGGTTCTTCAACCCGCTGGCCTGGCAGTTGCTGTTCTTCACCGGGTTCGCCTTCGCCATGGGCTGGCTGCCGGCACCGAAGATCTCGAAACCCTGGGTGATCGCCGCGGTGGCCTTCGTGGTTCTCTCGATCCCGACATCGCGGTGGGGAATCGCCCAGGACTACGAAATCCTGCGCTGGGTGCGCGACATGGTCTGGGACTTCCGGTCGAAGACCGATTTCGGTCTGCTGCGCTACATCCATTTCCTGGCCCTCGCCTACATCGCGCTGGCCATCGTCAATTCCCGGATGCACCTGCTGCGCTCCGACTGGGCCAAGCCGATCGTCACCGTCGGCCAGGCCTCGCTGCCCGTGTTCCTGTTGGGTATGGGACTGTCCCGCGTCGCCGGAATCCTGCTCGACCATATCGGACGCACCCCGTTGACCTGGGCGCTCGTGAACCTCGGCGGGATGGCGATCCTGATCGGTTTCGCCTACTGGTGCGCCGTGCTTCGCAAGCAACCCTGGCGCAAGCTGGCGGCCGAGTACGACGCGACCCGGGCCCGCCAGTCGCGCCCGGACGACACGTCCCGCCCGCGTATGGACAGCCACGCGGCGCCCGCCGAGTGAACCGCCTGAAGCGTGTGGTGATCGGCCTGGCCGCGATTGCGGCCGCGGGCACCGTCGAAGCGGGTACTCTCGACCGCCACGAGATCGACAGCCCGAGCCTCGGACACCCGATTGACGTGCGGGTCTACGTGCCGGACGCCGCCCGTGACACCACGGCCAGGGTGCCGGTGGTCTACCTGCTGCATGGCTATGGCGGCGGTGCCGGGGACTGGCTCGGCGGCGGCAAGGCGGAACGGACCGCGGATACGGTGTTCGGCGCGGCCGATGCCATTCCGATGCTGCTGGTCATGCCCGGGGCCGGGAACTCCTGGTACATCAACTCACCGGAACACGGGGCGTGGGAAGACGCGATTGTGCGGGACCTGGTTCCGGCGATCGATGCGATGTATCCGACCCGGGCCAGCCGCAGGCATCGCTTCGTCGCCGGCCTGTCGATGGGGGGATATGCCGCCCTGCACTTGGCGACGGGTCACCCGGCCCTCTTCCGAGCGGCTGCCGCCTTCAGTCCGGCGATTTTCGAGGATGTGGAATCCGCCGACGATTTCCCGGGGTTTCAGCTCAAGTTCTTCGCCGGCGCGTTCGGCACCCCACTCGATGCCGAGCGGTTCAACCGTAACAACGTCTTCGCGCCCCTCGCGGCGATTCCGACGGAGCTGCCCGTCGACTTCTACATCATGACCGGTGACCACGATGGTCTGGGCCTGTGGGACGGCGCACTCAAGTTCTTCCGGCGCGCGCGCCTGGCCGGCCACAAGGTCGAACTCCAGGTTCATGACGGCAACCACGAGTGGCGCCTCTGGCACGCGGAACTCGACCCCGCCCTGCGCTGGTTCTCCGATCTCTCCCGGACCGCTGACGCCGCTCAGTGAGCGGTGACGATCTCGAGTTCTTCGGCGTCCTCCAGCGACCAGTCGTCGCCGATCGCATCCAGCATCTCGTCCAGATCGGCCGACAGAATGGCCGCCTCGGCCAATTCATCACCGGCCAGACCATAGTCGTCTGAGAACTTCGGCAGATGTCGCATCGGTTGATCCTCCAACTGTGGGGCCCTCGCCCCTCTGCCGGAGTCGAAGCAATGGGCGTGCCAGTTTTCTCCGATTGCCCTGCGACGGATCCTGGGAAACCATCCTGGATCGGCGATCCACGGAGCGGTCATGCGGTCCAAGTCCTTGATTCACATCGTCGGCTGCCACGCAGAGGGTGAGGTCGGCGACGTCATCGTCGGCGGCGTGGCACCGCCGCCCGGGGCGACACTCTGGGAGCAGTCGCGCTTTATCGCCCAGGATGACGGGCTGCGGCGCTTCATCCTGAACGAGCCGCGCGGCGGCATTTTCCGGCACATCAACCTGCTGGTGCCGCCGAAATCCGACCAGGCGGACATGGGGTTCATCATCATGGAGCCCGCCGACACGCCGCCGATGTCGGGATCCAACAGCCTGTGCGTGGCGACCGTGCTGCTTGAGACCAGCATCCTGGAGATGCAGGAGCCGACGACGACGCTGGTCCTGGAGGCGCCCGGCGGCCTGGTGGAGGCGGTCGCGACCTGCCGGGACGGCCGGGTCGATCGGGTCCGTGTGCGCAACCTGCCCTCTTTCGCCGACAGGCTCGACGCTGAGATCGAAGTGGCGGGGCTCGGCACCCTCACGGTCGATACCGCGTTCGGCGGTAACAGCTTCGTCATTGTCGACGCCCCGGCCCTCGGCTTCGAGTTGACCCCGGATGAAGCAAAGGACATCGCCGAGACCGGCACGCGGATCACCGCTGCAGCGAACGAGCAGCTGGGCTTCCAGCACCCGGACCTGCCGGACTGGTCACACATCTCGTTCTGCCAGGTGGCCGGCCCTGTATCGCCACTGGCGGACGGGCTGACCGGGCGCAACGCGGTTGCGATCCGTCCCGGCAAGATCGACCGCTCGCCCTGCGGCACCGGCTGCTCGGCGCGCATGGCCGTGCTGCACGCCCGCGGACAGCTGGCGCCGGGCCAGGCCTTCGTCGGAACCTCGCTGATCGACAGCCGCTTCGATTGTCGGATCGAGCATGTCGAGACCCGCGCCGGGCGCACCTGGATCACCCCCTCGCTCGAGGGCCGCGCCTGGCTGACCGATACCCGCCAGCTGATCCTCGACCCGCACGATCCCTGGCCGTCGGGCTATCGGCTCAGCGACACCTGGCCGCGGACGGTTTAGGAGACACCGCACGTTTCCCAGGTCGACGGGCGTCCATCAGAACCGCAATACTAGGGTTTGTCCCGCCTGATCCTGCCGGAGAATCAAGCCATGCGCCTGCTCGTCGCCATGATGAAGCACGAGACCAACACGTTCTCGCCGGTGGTCACGGATCTCGACCGGTTCATGGCCTGGGGCGGCTATCTCGGCGAAGAGGCGTACAAAGCCTACAAGGGCACCGGCATGCCGTTCGGCGCCTATCTCGACATCGCCGAGGCGGCGGGCCATGAGGTGGTCACACCGATCGCCGCCGAGGCCATGCCGTCCGGCCCGGTGACCGCCGAGGCCTACGCATTCATGACAGAGAAGATCCTCGACGCCGTGCGGTCCGGCGTCGACGCCTGTCTCCTCAACCTGCACGGCGCCATGGTCGCCGAGACCACCGATGACGGCGAAGGCACGCTGCTCGAGCAGATCCGCGAGGTCGCACCCGGGATCCCGATCGCCGTGACCTACGACCTGCACACCAATCTGACCCAGAAGATGGTCGATAACTGCACCTGCCTAATCGGCTACAAGACCTACCCCCATGTCGACATGGTCGAGGTCGGCACGCAGATCGCCCATGTGCTGATGCGAACCCTGGCGGGCGAGGTCACGCCGGCCATGGCCTGGGGCCAGCCGCCGTTGCTCGCCCAGACCCTGCGGATGGGTCATGACGACGAACCGATGAAGGGCCTGATCGCGCTCGCCCGGGAGGCCGAGCAGGATCCCAAGGTTCTGGCTGCGACCGTGTTCGGCGGCTTTCCCCTGGCCGATTTCAGGGACGCCGGCTCCAGCGTCGTCGTGGTCACCGACGGCGACAGGGAGCTTGCCGAGCGCTGGCGCGACCGCCTGACCGAGGCGATGTGGCAGCGCCGCGAGGAGTTCGTCTACCAGCACGAACCCCTGGCCGATGCTGAGGCCCGCGCCAAGACCCTCGAAGACGGTCCGGTGCTGCTGCTGGACCACGCCGACAATGTCGGCTCCGGCGGCACCCAGGACGTGATGACGGTGATCGAAGCCGTGCTGAAGGCCGGCCTCGACGACGTGGCAGTCGCCGCCGTTTACGACCCTGACGCGGTCGAACAGATGCAGCAGGCCGGCATCGGCGCCGAGGTCAACCTGAACCTGGGCGGCAAGACCGACATGCCGTCCATCAGCCTCAAGGGCCGCCCCATTCAGGTGACAGGCACGGTCAAGACCCTGACCGACGGCCGCTGGGTGGTGCGCGGCCCGATGTACACCGGTGTCAGCGTGTCGATGGGCCACAGTGCCGTACTCGACACCGGCCGGGTCGAGATCGTCATCACGTCCCGCCACCATGAACCGTGGGATCTCGGGGTGTTCACCTCGGTCGGGATCCAGCCCCAGCACAAGCGCTATCTGCAGCTCAAATCCCGGATCCACTACCGGGCTGAGTTCGGGGATCTTGGCACCCACACGATCACTCTGGACGGCGAAGGTGTGACTACGTCCGACAACAGCATTCTCGACTTCAAGAAGGTGCGCCGTCCGATCTACCCGCTTGACCGGATCAACGAGCCCTGAGCATCAACCAGACGCCCGGGAATGCTGCTCCAGCCAGGTCTCCAGGACCTCGGCGAAGGGCCCCAGGCTCTTATAGGCGCGCATGTCGTCCGGCATCCCATGCAGGGAGCCCAGCAGGGCTGCCGCGAGATCGGGACGGTCGGCGATCACCGTGATCGGGTCGACCACGGTCTTGATCCCGAACACCAGAACGCCGGTTTCCGGCAGACGCAGGAATGTCTGGCGTTCGATCCGCACATGCAGACGATCCGCGATCGTTTCGACTGAAATCGAGGGGTCGAGGCCGCCACGACCATGTCCGGTCGGTTGGAACAGGCTCGGATCATCGATCACCGACCAGTTCAGCCGCAGGTACACCTGGTCCGCCGTGATGCCGGCGAAGAACCGGTCCACCGGACGGGCCAGGCGGGCGTTGAAACCCGGGACCGGATCGTGGATCTCGGCCATCGGCCGGCCGATCTTGTCGGCCAGACGCCACCGGGCCGGAAAGCACAGACTGGCCGCGATCAGACGATAGGTGCCGTCGGCAGGCGCCATCAGGCAGAGGTCCTCCTGGACCAGCCGACCCGCCAGATCCAGCGGCGCCAGACCGGTGGCGCCGCGGACCAGAACGCGTCCATCGGCGGTCTCGAGCGTGTCTTCTTCTTGCCGAACCAGATCCGGGAGATGCCGGTCGAGATGGCACAGCACTGTGTCCAGGCACTCCGCCTGGGCGGCCTCGCTCTCCGGCAGGGCAGCGAACACCTCATCATGGTGCTCGGCCAGGAGCCGGTCCTTCTCAGCCATATGGCTGGGATAGTGCCGGTCGACCTCGATCCACGCTGATCGCGGGATTTCCTTGATGCCCAGGGTCAGTTGAAACCGCCCCCTGTCGTAGGGCGTGAACCGCGGCGCGGGGGCGGGATCCCGGAAACAGAGGTCGGACGCCGGCACAGTCATGGTCCAGAGTGTAGCCGCTGCAACAGGGGCCGATCTAGGATCCGGAATCGGTTACCGCGCTTGCGTTGGCACGCTGCCAGCGGTCGGCCCGGCTCTCCGCATCGCTCATTTCAACCGCGTTGAGCAACTGGCGGATCGACGCCGCCATCGGGTCCCCCTGGGACAGGCTCGCGCGCTGGGCCAGGATCAACCACTTCAGCCCGTCGACCAGGTCCTGCTCAACAACATCGCCCTGGGCGTACAGCCCTCCGAGGTTGAGAAAGGCCTCGGGAATGCCATTGCGGGCCGCATCGAGGTACAGGGCAACGGCGCCTTGCCCGTCAACCTCTCCCCCCTCACCGGTCTCGAGCATGACCGCGAGGTTGTACTGGGCGTCGGCAAGCCCCTGATCCGACGCCTTGCGGTACCAGCCGCGCGCCTGTTCCGGGTCGCGGTCGACCAGTTGCCCGAACTGATAGAGCTGACCCATCTTGAACTGCGCCAACGCGAAGGCGGCATCGGCCGACCGGCGGTACCACAGCAGTGCCCGCTCCGGATTCGTCTGGGACTGCAGTCCCTGCTCCAGCGTCAATCCCAGATAGAACATGGCCTTCGGGTCGCCGGCTTCGGCCGCGTTGCGGTACCACCGCATCGCCTCGCTGTAGGTCTGCGGAACCGGAACATCGGCGCGCACCTGGGCAGCCTGCCCGACGATCAACGTCGACAGCAGCGTCACCGAAAGAAAGGAGAAAAGGCGCCCGATCACCGGCAAACCCGGCTATGCAGCACAACACTCATTCGGCCAGTCACGATTCTTCCAGTCACGGGCTGAGCGGTCCCGAGCCACTGGACGCTCGCGGCGCCGGACCTTCGTATCCAACCAATCTGTTCGCCTCGCTCGCCGGCAGGGGTTGCGAATAGCAGTTCACCTTGCCGAGCGTCCGATAACAGTATGTGGGGGCCGCCTGCGGCTCCGGTGTGTCCTGAGGACCGAACGTCGCCGACCGAATGCCGCTGACCGCCGACTGCACCGAATTCTCGAGACCTGCGCAGCCGGCACTCAATCCGAGGATCGAGACGATCAACAGGCTCCTGGTGAACCGCGTGCCGAACGTGACCATCCCGTGACAACCCTGTCAATTGTGAAGCGAAACCGCGATTGATCGCATCGCAGTGTAACGGAATCGGCCAAGTTCTTGAAGCACGACGGGAAACGGCGACCGCCCACCGCCATGCACACACTCAGTGGATGGTCTTCAGAACGCTTCCGACGGTGTCCACCATGAAGTCGATATGACTCTTCTCGACGATCAGCGGCGGCGACAGGGCGATGATGTCGCCCGTCGTGCGCACCAGCAGACCCTGCTCGTAGCACTTCAGGAACGCATCGAACGCCCGTGCGGTGGGTTTGCCGGCAATCGACTCCAGTTCGACGGCCGCCACCATGCCGAGGTTGCGCAAGTCGATGACGTGGTTGGCTCCCTTCAGCGAGTGGATGGCCTCCTGCCAATACGGGGCAAGTTCCGCACCGCGCTCGAACAGTCCCTCGTCACGATACACGTCCAGCGTGGCGAGGCCGGCGGCGCAGGCCAGCGGATGGCCCGAGTACGTATAGCCGTGGAACAGCTCGATCGTGTTGTCGGGCGCATCCATGAAAGCGTCGTAGATCCCGTCCCGGCAGAACACCGCCCCCATCGGCACCGTCGCATTGGTGATGCCCTTGGCGGTCGTGAAGAGGTCGGGCTTGACCCCGAAGTAGTCGCTCGCGAACGGGGTCCCCAAACGTCCGAACCCGGTGATGACCTCATCGAAGATCAGCAGAATGCCGTGCTTGTCGCAGATCTGGCGCAGCCGCTGCAGATACCCCTTGGGCGGGATCAGCACCCCGGTTGACCCGGCGACCGGCTCGACAATCACGGCGGCGATGGTCGACGCATCGTGGAGCGCCACCAGGCGCTCGAGATCGTCCGCCAGATGCGCGCCCCACTCCGGCTCGCCCTTGGTATAGGCGTTGTGTTCGAGATTGTGGGTGTGGGGCAGATGGTCGACGCCCGTCAGCAGGGTCCCGAACTGCTTGCGGTTGGCGACGATGCCGCCCACCGAGATCCCGCCGAATCCGACGCCATGGTAGCCGCGTTCCCGGCCGATCAGGCGGGTGCGGGTGCCCTGGCCGATGGCGCGCTGGTAGGCGATCGCGATCTTCAGCGCCGTGTCGACGGACTCCGATCCGGAGTTGGTGAAGAACACCTGGCTGAACCCTTCGACCATCTGCGACAGACGGGAGGCGAACTCGAAAGAAAGCGGATGGCCCATCTGGAAGGTCGGGGCGAAATCGAGCTTCTCCACCTGGCGTCGCACCGCATCCACGATCGGCTTGCGACGGTGGCCGGCATTCACGCACCAGAGACCGGAGGTGCCGTCGAGCACCTTGCGTCCGTCGGTGGTGGTGTAGTGCACCCCCTCCGCCTCGACGAACATCCGCGGCTGCTGCTTGAACTGGCGGTTCGCCGTGAACGGCATCCAGAACGACTCGAAATCGTTCGGCATTGTCTGGTCGTTGGCCGCGATCGCCATGGCACCCTCCTTAACCTCGGATCGCCGCTAATAGAGCAGATCCCGGTCAAGAGGCCCAGTGCGATCATGCGACCGCGTAGCGCAGCGCCACCACACCCGTTTCGAAGGTCTCGACCTCGAGAAGGTCGAGGTTCAGGGCGTCGTCTTCGACGCTGAACAACGGCACGCCGGCGCCGAGAAGAACCGGCATGACGAACAGATCGATCCGGTCCAGCACCCCCAGGTCCCGGCAGGCCGATGCCGCCGTCGCCCCACCGACAATCCAGACCCGCTCGGCCTCGGCACACAATTCGTCGATCGCACCGACCAGATCGGACGTGCCTTCCACGCCCTCCGGCGCCTCGGAAATCGGTCGTGACGTCAGGACGACGGTGCGCTTACCGGCATAGGGCCAATCGCCAAACCCCACCACCTGATCGTAGGTCCGACGCCCCATCAGCAGGGCATCCACGCCCTCGAGGAAACCGGCGGTTCCGTAATCGACATCCGCCTCGTAGTCGTTGAGCCAATCGACCGAACCCTCGGCGTCGGCGATGAAGCCGTCGACGCTCACGGCCATGTAGAGATGGAAAACGGTGTCGGGCATCACGACCTGCTTGACCGCTGACGAGGCGCGGAGAGTGGTGTACGTAGACGAGGTGGTCAATCGAGAGGTCGGTGTGCCCGGAACTCTGGTCATACAGCCCCTGCCGGGCATCGGAGACATGGTGTGGCACCTGCCCTACCTGCGGGCGATCGCGGAGGCGTCTGCGGATGGCCGGATCACCGTCCTCACCAAACGCCGGTCGCTGGCCGACCAGCTGTTCGCGGGCATGCCTTGGGTTCACGACGTGATCTGGCTGGATCGCGCCCAGGGCGACGCGCCCGGCGGACGACACGACGGGCTTCTCGGCGCCTTTCGCCTCGCCGCTGACCTGCGGGATCGGAAGTTCGACGCTGTCTGGATTCTGCACAGCTCAAAGCGCTACGCCTGGGCCTGCCGTCTGGCCGGGATCCGACACCGCACCGGCACCGGCGACCTGCCGGCCGCCGACCAGCGCACTGCCCCCTTTGAGAAGGCCCGCCGACTGCTCGAGACCCAGGGCCTGTCCGTGGATCCCTGTCCCCGGATCGACCTTCCGGAAGCCGCGATCGCCGGTATCCGATCGACTTTCGGCGATCGGCCGGACCCGTGGCTGGCCGTCGGGATCGGCGCGTCGGAACCGTTCAAGCAATGGGGCGACAGCAACTTCGCCGACCTGGCGCGGGCATTTGTCGACCGGACCGGCGGGTCGGTCTTTCTGATCGGAGGACCTGGAGAGACCGATCTCGCGCATCGGATCGAAGGACGGACGCCGCGCGGTGTTTCGACGGTGCTGAACATGCCGCTCGGCGAGGTCGCCGCCCTGTGCGCCGCCTGTCAGGCGTTCATCGGCAACGATACCGGCATCCTCAACCTCGCGGCCGCCACCGGGACCCCCAGTGTCGGTCTGTTCGGCGGGTCCCCGCCGCTGCCGCTTTATCCGAACCTGAAGTCCCTCGAACCGCCCGGCGGTGCGGTCTACCGCATCGATCGCATGGCGGAGATCCCGGTCGAGGAGGCGATGCAAGCCCTGAGCGCCATACTGGATGACAGACCGGTCGCCGGACCGTTCGACCGGTCGGTCTGATCCGCTAGGCCCCTGCCTTGCGGAGAAGGTCGCCGGCGGCCGCGGCGACCGCGTCGACGGAAACGCCCCCCATCAGAGCGCCAGCCCGGTCCGCGACCTCTCCCGAACGGGCCAGCAGATCCTCCGCCGGATCCGGCGCGCGAACCCAGGCCGTGAAGGGACCGCGCGGCGCGTAGCGGCGCTCATCGCTCGGGCCGAACAGGCCCAGGGTGGGTGCGCCGGCGGCGGCCGCCACATGCATCAGGCCGCTGTCGTTGGCGACGACCAGACGGGCCCGCGACAGGCACGCGGCGAGCGTCATCAACGGAACCCGCCCGACCAGATCGATACAGCGTTCGGGTCCGAGACCGGTGACGACCGGGGCCGCCAGGGCCGCCTCTCCAGGTCCGCCGGCGATGACCACGCGGGCGCCGGACAGCGGACCGTCGCCATCTGTCAGACGATTGACCAGTTCGACGAACCGCTCCCCCGACCACGCCTTGGGCGGCCAGTTCGCCGTCGGCGCCACCACCAGCAGCGGACCGGGATCGTCGCCCAGAACCTTAGCCGCGCCCCGACGGTCCTGGTCCGAGATCCACAGGCGCGGCGCAGGCACCGGATCGAGGCCGAGGGCGGCGGCAATCTGATCGACGCGATGACCCGGTTCCTGCGGCGTCCGGTAAACCCGACGCTCCCCCGCCAGCACGGTCCAGGTCAGGGCCGACCCCCGAAGGTCAACCACAATGTCCCAGCGCGTGCCCACGACCGCCGACCAGAGCCGCCGCCAATGGGCTCCGAACCGGCCCTTGGTCATGGTCAGGACCCGCTCAACGCCCTCGACGTTCTGAAAGATCGGGGCGGCCACGGGGCCGCAGGCAACCGTGATCCGGGGTTCGGCAGACCGGGCCAGCAGAGCATCGAGCGCCCCGGTCGACAGGACGGCGTCACCGAGGCGGGTCGAAGTGATGAACAGGGCGCGCATAGAGTGGTGACCGTCCGCTGGCGGCCAGCAGCCGCTGGCTATTCGGCAGCCGTCTGCAGGCGGCCGACAGGGTACAGTCCGAGCCGGTCGAACAGCGCCAGGGTCCAACGTTCAATACCGGCGTTGAACAGTTCCCAGCCTTTCACATGGGCGCGCTTGGGCTGGCCACCCGGACGGTGCAAGCGATGGGCCCCGCCCATGTTCCAGCGATGGATCATGTCCATGGTGATCTCGGGGTGGAACTGCAGTCCATAGGCGCGGTCGCCGTAGCGATAGGCCTGGTTCGGGAAGGACTCGCCGCCGGTGGCCAGCAGTTCGGCGCCGTCCGGAAGGCCGAACCCTTCACGATGCCACTGGTAGAAGTGGGTCGAGTGATCGAACAGGCCTTCGCGCGCGGCCGTCGCCGTCGGCTCGACGCGGGTGTAGCCGATCTCGACATGCTGGTCCGGATGCGGGGCAACCGTGCTGCCGAGCGCCCGCGCCAGGATCTGGCCACCGAGGCAGATCCCGAGATACGGCACATCGGCATCCAAAACCCGTTTCGCATGGTCGATCTCGAGCTTGATACCGTCCAGGCGCTGGCAGTCGTTTGCGCTCATCGGGCCGCCGAACACCACGACCGCCGCATAACCATCGACCTGTTCCGGCAGATCATCACCAATGCAGGGACAGCGCCGATCCAGACGGTAACCGCGCGCTTCCAGAAGCTCGCCGACTTTGCCTGGCGTCGAGTGCTTCTGGTGAACGACGATCAGAACCGTGTCCGAACTCATGGCGCATCCTTGCTCAACAGAAATTCCCGTCCGACCTTCACCCGGGCGGCGCCATCATAGTTGATGATGTCTGCGGTGGCGTACGTCTCGCTCCACTTGTCAGGCAGATAGGAGCCCGTCCCGACCACGTCCACCGGCGCCTTTGCCAGGGCCATAACACGGCACTTCTCGGGCCCGAATCCGGAGGACGCGACGATCCGCACGCGGTTGAAGCCGGCAGTGTCCAACCGTTCGCGCATGTGCCAGATGGCGGCGGCGGAGACCCCGGTTCCGATCAGCGATCGAAGCTCGGCCTCGGTCCGGTAGCCGCGAATCGCCTCTGGCGCGTTCCGTTCGAGCACGCTGTAGGCCTCAGCCGTATCCAGGCCCTCGACATAGCGACCGCCATGGGTGTCGAGCCGGACCGCCAGCCTGCCCTCCGCGGCCAGTTCCGGGAACCGGGAGGCGACGGCGAGCGCGTCGGTGATCTCCTGGCCGAAATAGTCGACCAGGACGGTCAGGTTCTCGCTCGGATGGGTGTCGTGGAACATCTCCGCCGCCCGGACCGTCGATCCGGCGTAGCCGATCAGCGCGTGCGGCATCGTCCCGAAGCCACGGGTCTGGCCGAAATACTGCGCCGTGGCGTCGCTTGCATTGCCGATGAAACCCTTGGCGCCGACCTTATTCTTGGCCTTTTCGGAGCCGACGCTGGCGCCGTAGGCCATGATCTCGGCCATCTCGGTTCCCGCGCAGTGGCGGGCATCCATTGCCAGGAACGCCGTGTTAGGCAGTTCGACGCACATCGTATACGCGTTGTACGCGGCCACACAGGCGGCTCCCAGCTTCTGAAGATACTGGGTCTCCAGGTCCACCAGATGGAAGAACGACCCTGAGATGTAGAGGATTGGCTCACCCGCGCCGACCCAGGCCCCCTCGCGGTGCAGAAGCTGAACGTCGACCTCCGCACCCCGCTCGGTCATGACCCATTCCAGCCACTCTTTGGCCAGCCGCGGCGCGCAGGTGACCGGGCGGCGCATGAACACCGCATAGGTCACCCGTTTGTCGCCGAACCGGGCGACGCAGTCCTTGGTACGGGTGAAGTACTTGTCGACGTAGCCTGAGAGATCGTCAGGCGCGGGATGGCGCAGCGTCGAGGGCCACCCGTCGCGCCGGCTGGCCCCCGGCTTGTCGTCCGCCTGTTTTCCGTCGGCGGAATCCTGTTGTTCGATCGCGCTCATCCGCTACCCCGAGCGTCCGGTTACCGAACGGTAGCGGCGTTCCGGACGGCCGCATAGACGTCACGCGGCACGGCTCAGCTCGCCGCCTTCATCGGGATCACCTCACCGTTGCGCCGCCGACGCAGCATATCGGCCACGAGGAACGCCAGCTCCAGCGACTGCGCCGCGTTGAGCCGGGGATCGCAATGGGTGTGATAGCGGTCTGACAGAACCTCCTCGGTGATGCCGGTGGCACCGCCGATACACTCGGTCACATCGCGGCCCGTCATCTCGAAGTGGACGCCGCCCGCGTAGGTTCCCTCTTCCTCGTGAACCTCGAAGAACGAGCGGACCTCCGACAGAATCCGGTCGAACGGCCGGGTCTTGTAGCCGGTCGAGGATTTGACCGTGTTCCCGTGCATCGGGTCGCACGACCACACGACCGAGCGACCCTCGCGCTCGACCGCCCGAACCAACGGGGGCAATCCGTCGCGCACCTTGTCGGACCCGAAGCGCGCGATCAGCGTCAGCCGGCCGGGGTCGTTGTCCGGGTTCAAAATGTCGATCAGTCGGATCAGGTCGTCCGGCTCCAGACTGGGGCCGCACTTCAGGCCGATTGGATTGTGAATGCCGCGGAAGTAGTCCACGTGCGCGCCGTCCAGCTGGCGGGTCCGGTCGCCGATCCAGATCATGTGGGCGGCGGTGTTGAACCAGCCGCGGTCGTCGGTGATGGTGTCGCGCCGTGTCAGCGTCTCTTCATAGTCCAGCAGCAGCGCCTCGTGGCTGGTGTAGACCTCGGTCTCACGCAACTGCGCAACGCTCTCCGGCGTCACGCCGCAGGCCCGCATGAAAGCCAGGCACTCCTCGATGCGCTCGGCGATCTGCTCGAAACGCTCACCCTCGGGGCTGTCAGCCACGAAGCTCAGGGTCCAGCGATGGACGTCTTCCAGGTTGGCGAGCCCGCCGGTGGCAAAGGCCCGGACCAGGTTCAGCGTTGCCGCCGACTGGTTGTAGACTCGCAGCAGCCGGTCGGGATCCGGAATCCGTGCGGCCTCGGAGAAGTCCATGCCGTTGATGATGTCGCCGCGATAGCTCGGCAGTTCGACACCGTCGATGGTCTCGGTCGGCGTCGAGCGCGGCTTGGCGAACTGACCGGCCAGGCGGCCGATCTTGACGACCGGACAGGCGGCACCAAAGGTCAGCACGACCGCCATCTGCAACAGCACCTTGACCGTGTCGCGGATGTTGTCGGCGGAGAACTCGGCGAAGCTCTCGGCGCAGTCGCCGCCCTGCAGCAGAAACGCCCGGCCGGCGGCAACCTCGGCCAGGTGGCTCCGCAACCGCTGGGTCTCGCCGGCGAAGACCAGCGGCGGGAAGGTGCGCAGCGTCGACAGGACGCTGTCCAGCCTTTCGCGATCGGGATAATCCGGCACCTGTCGGATCGGCAGGTCCCGCCAACGCGTCGGTGTCCATTGGGTCGTCATCGCGCCCTCCCTGGGGCTTAAATCGTGTCGGTTTGAGAGCGTTCTAACAGCCGGCCGCCGAGGCTGCCAGCCGATTCGAGGATGGCGGGTCGGGAGATCCGTTGCACTGCGGCACAGCTCACGGCATGTTCCGGGGAGGTTGAGGAGCCGAGTATGTCCAGCACCTATCCGCCCGCGACGGGCACACTGAAGATCGATGACGCGCGGGTGCGGGTCACCGAGTGGCGGCTGGCGCCCGGCACGTCGACCGGCTGGCACACCCACGAGCTGCCCTACGTGATCGTCCCGACATCCGGCGGCGTTCTGCGCATCGCCACCACGGATGGCGACGTCGCGGCCGAAATGCACGTCGGCCAGCCCTATGCCCGGCCAGCCGGCGTCGAGCATGACGTGATCAACGATGACGACCACGAGATCGTCTTCGTCGAAGTCGAACTGAAGGACAGCGATTGACCGTGACGGAACAGGCGGGGCCCGCGGTGGTGTCGACGCGCCAGACCGACGCGGCGGTCGAGCCCAGCGAGGTCAGCGGACAGGCGCTGACCCGGCTGGCGCAACGCCACGGCATCGCCGCCGTCGTGCTGCTGATGTCCAGCCTGGCGGTCCTGTTCTGCTACACCGCCTATCTGCTGATCGACCCGGGGCTGTTCGAGGTTCCGATCGCGGTCTGGATGCCGATTGCCGCCCCCATATTCGCGGCCCCGCTGCTGACCTACGAGAACATCCGCTCCCGGGTGAAGCTGGCGGAGATCCAGGAAGCCGCCAGACGGCGCGCCGAGGCGTTGGCGGCGGAGGTCGCCGAGAAAGACCGGGTGCTCTCACTGATCGGGCATGACCTCGCCGGGCACATCGCGCTGGTCACCGGATTCAGCGCCGAGCTGCGCAAACTGCCGCCGGGTGACCCGCGCCAGAGCGACTTCATCGCCGAAATCGGCAACGCCGGTGACGCTGCCAACAATGTCCTGAACGACCTGCTGGCCTGGGGACGGCTGTCTGTCACCGCCGCGGCCCCGGTGCGCGGGCAGACCGACTTGCGTCAGCTGGTCGATCAGGTGCTCGACCTGATGCGGTCCGTGGCGACGGCGGCCGGCGTGCGCCTGGACGCCGACGGACCGCCGATCACCGCGTATGCCGATGCCCGACAGATCGAAACCGCGCTCCGCAATCTGGTTGCCAACGCCATCCGCTACACCCCGATCGGCGGCGAGGTGGTCGTCACGGTGGCCGAACCCGACGAGGGGCAGGTCTCCCTCTCGGTCAGGGATACCGGCTCCGGATTCGACCAGCGCGCGTTTGAGGGGGCGCGGATGGGCAGCGGCCACGGCCTCGGACTGGCGACCTGCCGCGAGATCGCGACCCGCCACGGCGGCAGCCTGTCGATCGACAGCCGGACCGGCCGGGGGACAACAGTCACGCTGTCCTTCCCGCGCACCCCGACGGACCCATCGGCCTGAACACTGCCGCTTAAGAGTTTGGCCTATTCGGCCGCGGCCTGTTCTTCCGGCTCGGGCCGCTTCTCGCGCATGGTGACGAACTCCTCGGCCGCCGTCGGGTGGATCCCGATGGTGCGGTCGAAGTCTCGCTTGGTCGCGCCCATCTTCACGGCGATCGCCACACCCTGGATGATCTCCGGGCTGTCCACGCCGAGCATATGTGCGCCGACAATGCGCTGGCTCGCCCGGTCGACGATCAGCTTCATCAGGCCGCGCTCGGTGTTCTCTGTCAGCGTGTATTTCATCGGGCGGAAACCCGAAACGTAAACGTCCAGGGCCCCGTAGGTCTCGCGGGCCTGGGCCTCGGTCAACCCGACCGAACCGATCGGGGGCTGGCTGAACACCGCACTGGCCACGTTCTCGTGGTCCGGCGTCATCGGGTTGTTGTTGAACTCGGTCTCGGCGAAGCAGGAGCCCTCGGCCAGCGCCACCGGCGTCAGGGCGATCCGATCGGTCACGTCGCCGATCGCCCATATCGACGGCACGCTGGACCGCGAATAGGAGTCGACCTTGACCGCTCCGTTGGCCGTCATCTCGACACCGACCTCCTCGAGGCCGATACCGCTGGTGTTGGGATGGCGCCCGGTCGCGTACATCACCGCGTCCACTTCCAGCACCTCGCCGTCGGTCAGATGCAGCAGATAGCCGGTGTCGATCTTCTCGATCCGCGACGGCAGCGTCTCGCAGTGAAGGTGGAGGCCCTTCTTGTCGAGTTCGTGGTCGAGGGCGTTGCGGATGTCCTCGTCGAAGCCGCGCAGCACCTTGGGCGCGCGGAAGATCAGGTGGGTCTCGCTGCCGAAGCCATGGAAGATGCCGGCGAACTCGACGGCGATGTAGCCGCTGCCGACGACGGCGACCCGCTTCGGACGCTCCGGGAGTTCCAGCGCCTCGTTCGAGGTGATCGCGTGCTCGATCCCCGGCACGTCGGGCAGGCTCGGCCAGCCACCGGTGGCGATCAGGATCCGCTCGGCGGTGTAGTGCTTGCCCGCGACCTCGACCGTGTGCGGATCGACGACCTTGCCGCGGCCGTCGATCACCTCGTTGCCGGCGCCGTTCAGCAGGTTCATGTAGATCCCGTGCAGGCGGTCGAGTTCCTTCTCCTTGGCGGCGATCAGGCTCGGCCAGTCGTGACTGAGCCCCTCGACCCGCCAGCCGTAGCCGCGCATGTCCTCGATCTCGTGTGCCAGGTGCGAGCCGTAGACCAGCTGCTTCTTCGGCACACAGCCCCGCAGCACGCAGGTGCCGCCGACCCGCAGTTCCTCGACCACGGCGACCCTGGCGCCGTAACGCCCGGCCATGCGGGACGCCCGCACGCCGCCGGAGCCGCCGCCGATGGTGATCAGATCGTAGTCGTAGGTGGCCATGGCCGGTCTCCTGAACAGTTCGTCAGCAACATAGTGCCTGGGAACGAAAACGGTTACCCCGCGACCGTCGCCGCACCGGTTCCCGTGCGCAAATGCCCCCTAAACCCTTGACGAATCATGTATGTAAATCCACCTGATCGCCATTGTGGGGAGTTGGATGGGACTTCAGCGTCTTGCCCTGATCAGCGCTTTGCTGGCCGCGCTCACGGGCTGCGCCGCGCAGCCCGAGCCACCGGCCGAGGCGCATTACGACCTCGACGCGGGCAAAGGCGCCATCACGTTCGTGCTCGAGCGGCAGGAAGGTCTCCGCGCCGTGCCGTTCATCCTGACGCTGCGGCGGTACGATCCGGCGACCAACGCGTTCTACACGGACGACGCTCGCGCCGCGCCCATTGAGATCCGATACGCGCTCACCTCGCAGAACGGCAAGCCGGACCGGCACTGGACGGTCGATCTGGCTCCCGGAGCCTACGCAATCGAATCAATCGAGATCGCCAAGCAGTATCCGGCGGTTCCAGGTGCGGGGTTTGTGGTCCTCGGCCTCACCGCCATGGTCGGTGCGGTGGCCGCCGAACTCGACCACAAGGAAATCCGCTTCGACACCGACGATAACCGCCTGACCGCGGATGCCCCGCGCTTTCGCGTTGAGACCGGCACCATCACCTACATCGGTGACTTCAGGTTCCTGCTCGACGAGAAGCGGTTCGTCCAGAACACCGGCAGCCCGTCCGGCCCGGATGCCTACGACGAGGGAACGAAAGACCAGCCGACGATCGATCGGCGGATATTCGTGGACTACCAGTTGAACACCGCGGGCATTCGGCGATATGCGCGAGCCCATGGCCTCGACCGCTACCCGATGGCCGTGACCAGCCTGGATGCCTTTGCCGATCGGCGCTTCGTGATCAGAGACTTCGACACCGCGGAGGGTCCGCACCGGACCCTGGCGCGCGCGCCATCGATGACACCAGCACCGTCTGACGGCCGGCGAATACTGGCACAGACTCCGCTTCTGCGACCGGCGATCGCGTCAGACCAGCCGGCCATCACAGCGCCGATCGGGGACAGACAGCCGGCTTCGGCATCGCCGCCACCGATGGCCCGAAGCCTGTCGGTCCTGTCCGACCGTCAGCTCCAGCGCCTGTTCCTGGACGGCCAGATCTCGCCCGAGGAGTATCGGGCGGCCCGGCAACTGCGGAACTAGTGGTCTGATCGAAACGTTTGGTCCCCAAACGTTTCGTGAATCAGCCCACATATTGAACACCGTGGTGGGGCGATTCACCGAACGGATGGGACTCATCCGTTCGGATCGCACCACTAGGTCCGGGCCGCACCGTTCGTTCCGATCCCTGACTGGACGGACCGATCACGCCTCTCCCCATTGATGACAACCCGTTGGCCCGCACCCGGGAATCGGCTAGGGAAGGGCTGAACGCTTTGGGAGAGGATCTAAATGCGCATTCTTACTGTGGTTGCTGTCGCGGCGGTGTTCGCGCTGCAGGGCTGTGTCACGTCCGGACAGATGAGCAAAGACGACGTACGCACGCTCCTGTCCGACGGCAAAGGGCTGGTGGTGATGGGCTTCGATATGCCCGACGAGGCAACCGCCACATTCTGGGGCGCGAGCGCACTACGTCTGGATCCGGCGACAGGTCTGCCCGAGAAAGAGGCGCCCGACCGGCGCGGTTCCAATGTCGCGGGCTTCTTCATGCAAACCTACAGGGTGCCGAACTTCGAGCGCCGGTTCGCGAGCACTCTGGTCGAACCCGGGGAATACGCGATCACGGCGATCGGGCTTCGAAACCCCTCGGGCGGGGCTTACTACACACCGGGCTATGGCGGCGGGGGCGACATGAACCCGGCCGCCGCTGCGGCCTCGGGCGGATTGATCGGGCTCGCCATGGTGGCGGGGATCGAGGCGGCCCGCGCCGCTGGGGACGCCGCCGAGGACCGCGAGTTCGGCGCGCCGCCGCCGGCGCCGCTGCTGTTCTATCAGGATGGCGTGCTGTCCGAGGATGCTCCGCGGTTCACGGTAGCCGCCGGCGAAGTCGTCTATATCGGCGACTTCCTGTACGGCGCCGAGCGGTACGCGTTCGAGCAGACGATCGAAGGCAGCGGCCCCAATTCAACCGACAGGGCCGAAGTCCTGACGTTGAACATGGACAGTCCGTTCCTCGAGTACACCGTCTCCACCGACGCGGCAAAGCGGCGAATGGTCGAGGTCGGGGCCGACATCTATCCGTTTCGGACCGTCACGCTCCGCCAGCTGGCCCGAGGGCGGATCGAGATGGCGCCCCGGATGACCCGCGAACGGCTCCTGTGGCGGTCGGAGCACCCGCTCATCGAAGAGAAGACCCTGATCAGCCGGCCCGCCCAGGCGCGGCCGCTGTCGATCGTCCCCAGCAGCTAGAACAGATCCGCGTCAGGTGGATCGCCGTCGGCGATCCATCAGTCCGGTGAATCTGTTCCAATCCTACGAGTCAGATCGAATTCACATGTGTTGGCGGAAACCAGCGTGTTTCCGCCAACACGTGATCCGATCTACGGCGCGCCGATCCCGCCCATCAGGATGTACTTGATCTCGGTGAACTCGTCGGCGCCGAACTTGGAGCCTTCGCGCCCGAGGCCGCTCTCCTTCATGCCGCCGAAGGGGGCGACCTCGGTCGAGATCACCCCTTCGTTCACGCCGACCATGCCGTATTCCAGCGCCTCGGCGACCCGCCAGACCCGGCCGAGATCGCGGGCGTAGAAATACGAGGCGAGGCCGAACTCGGTGTCGTTGGCGAGCTGGATCGCCTCCTCCTCGGTCTTGAAGCGGAACAGCGGGGCGACCGGGCCGAAGGTCTCCTCGCGGAAGATCTTCATGTCCGGCGTCGCCCCGGTCAGGATCGTCGGCGCGAAGAAGTTGGCGCCGAGCTCCGAGACCCGGGCGCCACCGGCCGCCACTTTCGCGCCCTTGTCGACGGCGTCCACCACGTGTTCCTCGACCTTGTCGACAGCGGACCCTTCGATCAGCGGGCCGAGCACAACGCCGTCGTCGAAGCCGTTGCCCTGCTTCATCTTCTTCACCGCCTCGGTCAGCGCCTCGCTGAACCGGTCGTAGATACCGTCCTGAACCAGCACCCGGTTGGCGCACACGCAGGTCTGGCCGGTGTTGCGGTACTTCGAGAGGATGGTGCCGGCGACCGCCGGTTCGATGTCGGCATCGTCGAAGATGATCATCGGCGCGTTGCCGCCGAGTTCCAGGCTGACCTTCTTCACCGTCCCGGCCGCCTGGGCCATCAGCTGCTTGCCAATCGGGGTCGAGCCGGTGAAGCCGATCTTGCGCACGACCGGGTTGGTCGCCAGCTCGCCGCCGATCGCCGACGCGCTGTTGCCGACGACGATGTTGAAGACGCCGGGCGGCATGCCGGCGCGCTCCGCCAGCACGGCCAGCGCCAGGGCGGAATAGGGTGTCATCTTCGCCGGCTTGATCACGACCGGGCAGCCGACCGCCAGGGCGGGGGCGCATTTGCGGGTGATCATCGAGTTCGGGAAGTTCCAGGGCGTGATCGCGCCGACCACGCCGACCGGCTGTTTGATGACGACGATCCGCTTGCCGGGCTGGTGGTTCGGGATGATGTCGCCGTAGTTGCGCTTGGCTTCCTCGGCGAACCATTCCACGAACGAGGCGCCGTAGGCGATTTCGCCGGTGGCCTCGGCGAGCGGCTTGCCCTGTTCGGCCGTCATGATGGCACCCAGGTCGGCCTGGGCCGCCATCATCAGCTCGAACCACTTGCGCATGATCTGACCGCGCTCTTTGCCGGTCTTCTCGCGCCAGCCCTTCCAGGCCGCGTTCGCCGCGTCGATCGCGCGGCGGGTGTCGGCCGCCCCCATGTCCGGGATGGTGCCGAGCGTCTGGCCGGTGGCCGGATCCTCGACCGCCACGGTGCCGCCGTTGTCGGCGTCGACCCATTGGCCGTCGATATAGCCCTGCTGGCGGAGCAGGTCGGGATCTTTGAGGCGGCTGGCGAGGTCCATGGCGGGGCTCCCTGGTGCGGTCTTGCTAGGTTTCCCGCTACTATAGATCCGCCTCCGGCGAATTGAAGGGAGCCATGTCGTGACGGTCGTTTTCCGCCGCCTGGATGCCGATGACTGGGCCGATTTCCGTCAGATCCGCCTGCGCGCACTGACCGAGGCGCCGCAGGTCTACGGTACGACGTTGGAGCAGGAAGACGACAAGCAGGACGGGTTCTGGCGGGACCGCCTGGAACACCCGGTCAACGCCGTATTCGCCGGCTACCATGGTTCCGATGCTGTTGCGCTCGCGGGTCTGCGGCTCGGCGCCGGCGGCAATGTTGTCCACCGCGGCTTCATCTGGGGGGTATTCGTCGCCGAGGAGCATCGCGGCCGTGGCGTCGGCCGCGATCTGATGTCGGTGCTGCTCGACCACGCCGACCAACAGCCGGGGCTCGAGTTCTGCGAGCTCAACGTGATCATCGACAACGCCGCCGCCCAGAGGCTCTACGCGTCACTGGGCTTCACGGTCGTCGGCACGATCCCCAAGGCGATCAAACACGCGGGGCGCTACAGCGACGAGCACGTCATGGTGCGCCCGTCGCCGCAGAAAATCTGAAGATCAGGACATGTCCGGGACGGTACAGGACCCGGTCGTGTAATTGGACCGGATATGGGTGGTCGAGGTCATGTCGATCACCAGGGCACCCTGGCAGTCATTGAACCGGACCCAGCCGGTATAGCTCTGGGCGCCGGTCGACCGGCCGCCGGTCAGCTGCGGCGCCAGGTAGACCGAGGAAACCCGGGATTGGTCGACGCCGAGATCGGACAGCACCATGGTGACTTTGCTGCGCGCTTCATCGAGGCGCGTCGCGTTGGCCGGTGTGGCGGCGAGCGCCGAGGCGGCGATGACGGCGGCGGCGGCGACGGGAAGGATGCGGGTCATGGGTGTGACTCCTGTCCGATGACGATGACCCGCAGATAGGCCGTCCTGCGGATCACTGAAAGTCACGATACGGCGAGATCGGGCCTGACGAACGCGGTCACCGCTTCGGCCACCGGCCGTGCCAGCAGGATACGGCCGTGACCGTAGCGCTCGGTGCGCAGCGCCGCCGCGTCGGGCCGCACGGCCTGCAGGGCGTCGGCATCGCCGACTGGCACGTCTTCGTCAGCGATGTCGTGGACGATCAGCAGCCGCGCGGGCAGGGTCGCCGCCTGGGCAACCAGATCGTAGCGCGGGGCGTCGTAGCCGAGCTGGATCAGCCGTTCCATGAGTTCGTCGACCCGTGCCTCGGGCTCGCCCGCCATCCGCAGCCACTGGCGCGTCGCCGAGCGCAGGGTGGTCGGTGACGCGATCAGCACGATACCCGGGACGGCCAACCGGCCGGTTCCGACCAGATCGGGGATGCAGGCCACTCCGGCGGACAGCCCGCCCAGCGAATAGCCGATGGCGGCGACCGGCGGCGTCCCTTCCGCCGCCAGTTCCCCGGCAAGGCCGCGCAGGGCCGCGACGAACAGCGGCATGGTCGCCATGGTGCCCGGGCTCTCGCCATGGGCCGGGGCGTCGAACCCGACACAGCGGTTGCCGGCCGCGGTCAGGCTGCGGATCAGGGCGACGAAGTGGGTGGCGCGCGAGCCCCAGCCATGGCTTAGCAGGACGCTGGGCGCGCCCGGGGGCGGCGGTCTCCGGGTCCCAGCGGTAGGTCACGACCTCGACCGCCTCGGCGTCCGGCGTCTCACGCACCCACAGCCGGCGGCGTTCCGCCCGGTCGCCGAGTGCCGTGTCGCCGGCCCGGGTCTCGGGTGGCGGCGGCGTGCAGTAGCGGTCGAACAGCGCGGTTGTCGGGTCGGTCACGCGGCAATTACCCGGGGGTCACTCGACGGTCACGCTCTTGGCCAGGTTGCGCGGCTGGTCGGCATCGGTTCCCTTCTCGACTGCCGTCAGATAGGCCAGCAGCTGGACCGGAACGGCGTAGAGGATCGGCGCCGTCTCCGGCTCGACCTCGGGCAGCACGATCAGGTGGTCCGCCGCCTCGCCCAGCGCCTGCGCCCCGGCAGCGTCGGTGATCAGCACCACCCGCCCGCCGCGGGCCCGGACCTCGGCCATGTTGGAGGCGGTCTTCTCGAACCAGCCGTCGCTCGGCGCCACGATCACCACCGGCACGTGTTCGTCGATCAGGGCGATCGGCCCGTGCTTCATCTCGCCGGCGGCGTAGCCCTCGGCGTGGATATAGGTGATCTCCTTGAGCTTGAGCGCGCCTTCCAGCGCGATCGGATAGGACATGCCGCGGCCGAGATAGAGCACGTCGCGGGCCCGCGCCAGGTCGTGGACGATCGGGTGGTAGCGCTCCTCGTGTTCCAGAACCGCGGCGATCCGCGCCGGCAGGGCCTGCAGCCCGTCGAGCAGCCGCGCCATGCCGGCGGCATCGATCCGGTCCCGGCGCCGGCCCAGCGCGGCGGCGAGAGCCAGGAAGGCGGTCAGCTGGGCGGTGAAGGCCTTGGTCGAGGCGACCCCGAATTCGGGCCCGGCGCGGGTCAGCAGCACGCCGTCGGCCTCGCGCGCAATGGTGCTCTCCGGCACGTTGACCAGCGCCAGCACCTTCTGCCCCAGGTCCTTGGCCCGGCGCAGCGCCATCAGGGTGTCGAGGCTCTCGCCCGACTGCGACACCGCGACCGCCACGCCGCCCGCCGGCAGCACGGCCGCACGGTCCCGGAACTCCGACGCCAGTTCGACCTCGGTCGCCACCCCGGCCAGGCTCTCGAGCCAGTAGCGCGCGGTCAGCCCGGCATAGTAGCTGGTGCCGGCCGCCAGAATGGTGATCTTGGCCGGCCCGTCGGGATCGTCGAGCGGCGGCGGCAGGGTCGCCACCCCGGTGCCCGGATCGATCACCGCGTGCAGGGTGTGGGCGATCGCCTCGGGCTGGTCATGGATCTCCTTCTCCATGAAATGGCGGTAATTGCCCTTGCCGATCATCGCCGCCGAAACCGTCGAGATCTGCTCGTCACGGTGCACCGGCTCGCCGTCGGTATCGAAGATCGACATCCCGGCCCGCCGGATCACCGCCCAGTCACCGTCCTCGAGGTAGACGATGCGGCGGGTCAGCGGCGCCAGCGCCACCGCGTCGGAGCCGACGAAGGCCTCGCCGTCCCCCACGCCGATCGCCAGCGGCGAGGCGCGACGGGCGGCGAGCAGCAGGTCGTCCGCGCCGGCGATCAGCACCACGAAGGCGAAGGCGCCGCGCAGCCGCGGCATCACCGCGGCCATGGCGGCGGCCGGGTTCTGGCCCGCGGCGAGGGCCTGGTTCAACAGGTGGGCGACCACCTCGGTGTCGGTGGCGCTCTCGGAGGTCACGCCGTCGGCCTCAAGCTCGGCGCGCAGCTCGGCGTGGTTCTCGATGATGCCGTTGTGGACGACCGCCACCTGGCCCGCGACATGGGGATGGGCGTTGGCGATGGTCGGCGGACCGTGGGTCGCCCAGCGGGTGTGGCCGATGCCCGACCGGCCGGCCAGGGGATCGGTGTCCAGCACGGCCTGCAGTTCCGACAGCTTGCCGGCCGCCCGCCGGCGGTCCAGCGCCCCGTCGGACACCGTGGCCAGGCCGGCGGAGTCGTATCCCCGGTATTCCAGCCGCCGCAGCGCGTCCAGCATCAGCGCCGCCGCCGGACCGTCACTCAGCGCACCCACGATGCCGCACATGGCTCAGCCCTTTCCGCCAGATTTGGGGTCCGATTTGGAACCGGACTTGTGACCGGATTTGCGGCGCCGCAGCCGGGCGGCCCCGTCGGCGATCGTGCGGGTCTCGCCGCGCACCACCACCAGGGCATCGTCGCCGACGTCCCGGGTGACGGTCGATCCGGCCCCGACCATGGCCCCCGCCCCGACGCGGACCGGGGCGACCAGGGCGGCGTTCGAGCCGATGAAGGCGCCGGCGCCGATCTCGGTGCGGTGCTTGTCGAAACCGTCGTAGTTGCAGGTGATGGTGCCGGCCCCGATGTTGGCGCCGGCCCCGACCGCGGCGTCGCCGATATAGCTGAGGTGATTGGCTTTGGCGCCGTCGGCGATCCGGGCGTTCTTCACCTCGACGAAATTGCCGATATGGGCGGCGGCGCCGATCTCAGCCCCGGGGCGCAGCCGCGCATAGGGCCCGACCAGGGCGCCGGCGCCGACGGCGGCACCTTCGAGATGGCTGAAGCTGCGGATCTCCGCCCCCTCCGCCACCGCCACACCGGGGCCGAAGACCACATGCGGGTGCACGGTGACGTCGCGCGCGAGCTGCGTGTCATGGGACAGGAACACGGTCTCCGGCGCCACCAGGGTGGCGCCCCCCGTCATCGCCGCCCGGCGCAGCCGCTCCTGCATGCCGGCCTCGGCGCGGGCCAGGCCGGCGCGGGAGTCGACGCCCAGGGTCTCGATCGGGTCGCACACGACGTGGGCGGCGCTGCGGCCGTGGCGGGCCGCGATCGCCACCAGGTCGGTCAGGTAGTATTCGCCCTTGGCGTTGTCGTTCTCGACCTCGGCCAGGTAGTCGAACAGCAGGTCGGCTTCGACCGCCATGACCCCGCCGTTGCAGAGACCGATCCGCAGCTGATCGGGCGTGGCGTCGCGGGCCTCGACGATGGTTTCCAGCGCACCGCCGGCGTTGAACACCAGGCGGCCGTAGAGGCCGGGATCATCCGGCTCGAAGCCGAGAACCACGACCGCCGGGTCAGACGGGCCGGATCGGGCGGCCACCAGCCTGCCCAGGGTCTGTGGTGTGATCAGCGGCGTGTCGCCGAACAGCACCAGGACCGTGCCGCCGTCGCGGCACCAGTCCGCCAGCGCCGGCGCCGCCGCGGCGGTGGCGTGGGCGGTGCCCTCCGGCGTGGCCTGTTCGGCCGATTCCGCCCGCTCGGCGATCGCGGCGCGCACCCGGTCGTGCCGCGGGGCGGTGACCACCACCGCCGGCGCGGCCCCGGCGGCGGCGACCGCATCCAGCACCCAGGCGATCATCGGTTTGCCGGCGACCGGATGCAGGACCTTCGGCAGCGCTGATTGCATCCGTGTACCCTGGCCGGCGGACAGGATTACGGCGGCGACACGATCGCTCATCGGCGGGCGGGTCCTCTGACGGTGGTGCGGGTCTGTGGGGCGTCGGACGATGCCATGTCGGGCGCGGATTGACGAATACACGTTTTGCGACGGAGTGTAACAGCCCGCCCCGGCCCCGGGGCCGGAACAACCCGCAGAGAGCCTCGCGATATGCCGCCTGCCCCGCCGGTGTTTCAGCCGCCCCGCGCCGTCGTCTTCGACCTCGACGGCACCCTGATCGACAGCGCCGACGACCTGGGTGCGGCCGGGAACCGACTGCTGGCCGAGCTGGAGCGCCGGTCCCTGACCGATGGCGAGGTCCGCCGGTTCATCGGGGACGGGGCGCGGCGGTTCGTGGAACGCGCGCTGACGGCCACCGGCCCCGGGATCGGCGGGGCGGAACTCGACGCGCTGACCGCCCGGTTCATCGCCCACTACGAATCGGACCTCGAGGGGCGCACCGCGGTCTATCCGGGGGCGGCCGAGGTGCTGACGGCGCTGCACGGCCAGGGTGTGCGGATCGGCATCTGCACCAACAAGCCCCAGCGCGCCACCGAGCGGGTGCTCGCCGCTCTCGGCCTCGACGGCCCGGTCCAGGCGATCGCCGGCGGCGACCGGTTCGCCGTGCGCAAGCCCGATCCCGGCCACCTCGCCGGGGTGCTCGACGATCTCGGCGTGGACCCGGGCGAGGCCGTGATGGTCGGCGACAACGAGCACGACATGGCGGTGGCGCGCGGCGTCGGCACCGGCGCGGTGCTGGTGACCTACGGCTACGCCCGCACACCGGTCGCCGAGATCGATGCCGACGCCCGCATCGACCGGCTGGCCGACCTGCCAGGGCTGCTCGGCCTGGGCGGCTGATCGAGCCGCCAAGTCGGGGCCGTTGACACCGACCGCCGGGACCCTTAGATACCGCGTTCCCGACTGGTTCAGGGCGCGTAGCTCAGCGGGAGAGCACTACGTTCACACCGTAGGGGTCGCTGGTTCAATCCCAGCCGCGCCCACCATCTTTTCAATAAGTTTGACAATCGGTTAGAGACCGAGTGCGGAAACGCGCGGTTCATCTCTCAGCCGAAACTGCGATGGGTTTGCAGCGGATGTTCCCGGCCGTATCCGCCCAGTAGACGTAGTAGTTCGTGGAGCCCGGAAGGTTGTTGTCGATCCAGTGCCCCCGATACTCCCACTGTCCGCGCTTCATGGGCATGGCGGGCCCTCCGTCTTGCGGTCGACGAAATCGTCGATCCAGCCGGGCCGGTACCAATAGGTCCGGCAACCGGACGCAAACCGAATCCTGCCCTCCTTCCGGGCGCGGCGCAATTCACTGAGGCCGATCGGCCAGCGAGCGCTTGTGGCGACGTCGGTCTCTCTGATGAAGGGGAGTGTGGCGGGACCGGCCGCTGCGTTCAGCAGCTGGTCTTCCTGTGCCATCGAAACCTCCGTGCCAATGGAGCTGTTGTTTGCTTCTGAAGGCATTGTACGGGTCGTCTTAGGGGCACGTGGCCAACTGGAGAAAGTCCCATGATCGATCGGCTGATCGATGTTGGGGCGCAGTGGCTTCCCCGGACGGCCGAACGGACTAAAATCGCCCTTTCGTTGCAGAACCAGGGACGGGGGAGAACATGGCGAGCGAGCGGACCAGTTTGAGCGTTAAGGACGCTGTTGCGCTCTGGGATCAGGGCAAGAAAGCCTGGAACGCCTGGGTCGAAAAACACCCCGAAGCTGATATCAGCTTTGAGGGATGGAATTTCTCGGAGCATGAACTCGTCCGCTTCGGCGGGTTTCGCTTTCCCGACGGCAACATATCCTTCCGCGGCGCCAGGTTCGGAGACGGCTGGGTCGACTTCGAAAACGCCACGTTCGGCGACGGCATCGTCGACTTCAGAGCCGCAACGTTCGTGGACGGCTGGGCCTCCTTCAAGTACGCGGACTTCGGGGACGGCGACGTCTTCTTCGGCGATGCCAGGTTCGGGGACGGCGGCTTCGCCGACTTTACTCGCGCGACGTTCGGGGAAGGCAACGTTGACTTCGGCAAACACGCCGGCAGACGCCGCCGCACATCCGGGGACGACGAGACCGAAGAAGACGTTGGCGCCAAGAAAGGCGCCAAATTCGGGAAGGGCGGGATCCGTTTCTTCAGCACCAAGTTCGGGAAGGGCAACGTCCTCTTCAGAGGCGTCACGTTCGGGGGCGGCGACGTCGACTTTTTTGAAGCGGAATTCGGGGACGGCAAGGTCGACTTCAGCGGCACCAAGTTCGGGAGCAGTAACGTTTCCTTCAGGGACACCGAATTCGGGGACGGCGCCGTCGACTTAAGCAGTGTTGCGTTCGGGGACGTCAAGGTTTCCTTCGCTAACGCCACCTTCGGGGGTCCGTTCTCCTTCACTCCTCCACCGGATAAGAGGGACCAACCGATACGATCCCTCTCATTTCAGAACTGTCGATTTGACGATCGGCTTGTCCTGGCTGGCAGCTACTCCTGCATCCCGGACCTGCGCAACACGATTACAACCGGTCATGTCGACCTGCAGAAACTGATCGTCAAGCCTTGGAAGGTCAGTGTCTTGACATCGCCCGTCGAGGCGTTCTCGAAGGATCCCGACGAAGACGTGCCGGCGCTCCGGCGCCTCAAAGAACTGGCCGAGAGCAACCGGCACCACGACGCAGCCTTACGCTTTTTCGCCGACGAAAGACGGGCCCTGAGGTGGCACAAAGACCATCACATGGGGGCAGGCGCCTCGCTACTGGACTGGGCCTACGATACCGCCTGTGACTACGGTCAGTCCCTCGTTCGGCCGACCTTCGTCCTGCTGGTGATCATCCTGTTGTTCGTGCCGATCTATGCGGAGATGCCAGATACGGAACTGACGAAGGAGGAACGATACGAGGAGGCCCTCTCCGCGTCGGTCAGCAACACGGTCCCGTTTCTGCCATCGGCGGTCAACGTGCGCACGGAGTCCTTCAAGACCCTGTTCGGCGTTGCCCCCCCATTCCTTGCCGATGCCCTGCGACTGCTCCAAGGTGCTGCCGGCTTTGTATTCCTGTTTCTTATCGGCCTTGGACTGCGGAACCGGTTCCGAATGTAGTTCGGGTGTCATTGCCAGTAACAACAGTATCTGGTCAAAGGACCACCTGGATGCGCTACCCTTACGTGCACTGACGGGCTAGCGATCGGCAGCATTGCGGGGGGCTATGGGAGACGGCGCTGCGAGCGACCTGCCGACGGGTCTCTCCGAGGGAGACCTGGTCGAGGCGAAGCGCTCCATTCCAGGGAGCTTTCTGGTCCAGACGGCCGCGATGGTGGTTCTTCTGACCGCGTGGGCTATCGGGGTGGTGCAGCTTCAAGACACGCTCGAACCCATGATGTCGCGGTTCGGCCTCAATGCTCAGCAGCAGGATCTCCTGGTCATCGGCATACCGGCGACGTTGACGGTTGTCTGGGTGATTGAACGTGCGATCCGGTGGCAGCGACGCCGGCGCCTCGAGGCCACCGAGTTCGCGCTGCCGGAGCCGGGCTACTTCCGGATCGAGCCGTTCGGACCAGGCGATCATGGAACACGCTACAAGACGCGTCAGGATCACTCCGAGGCCGACACCCTGAACTGGATCCTCGGGTCGACCGAGCGCCTTCTCTATCTGACCGGCCGATCGGGGTGCGGAAAGTCCTCCCTCCTGGGCGCTCACCTCGTTCCCGAACTCGAGGAACGGGGTTGGCTTGTGTGTTCGGTTCGCGCCGGGACCGATCCGCTCGCAGCGGCCGCAGCCGCGGCCTCAAAGCTTGGCGTTCTAGGACAACCGGCCCCCGAAGCCGAAGATCCGGCGAGGCGCCTGAGTGCGGCGGGTGAGCGCGCAAAGGGTGATGGCAAAAGACTGCTGATCGTCATCGACCAGTTCGAGGAGTTCCTGATCCTGAACGATGAGGATCCGGACGCCTTGGCCCGGTTCAAAGAGCAGATATCTTCCCTTTTGGGAGCCGATACCGCGGGTCTCACGGTCCTGCTGGTTTTCCGGAGTGACTACAGCGATCTGGTGGAGGTCTGCGGCTTGCCGCTCATGCGCCAAGGCGAGAACTGGCGTGAGTTGGGTCCGTTCATGCGAAAGGAGGCCGTCGACTTCCTGAGCGGCGGGCTCGGCACTATCGGGACCCCTCTCATGGAGAGGTTGCTTGGCGGCCTCGACGAGTTGGAAGAGACCCCGGGCCGATACCGGCCGGTCACGCTGAATATGGCAGGGATGGTGTTCGCCAGTGGGACCGGGCGGTTGGACACGCCGCCCGAACAGCTGATCCACCGCTACGTCGACGACGCGATAAAGGATCCGGAAACCTTGGATCTGGCGCCAGGGATTCTGCAGACGATGGTGACCGACGCCGGAACGAAGCGTCCGGTTTCGCTGGCGCACCTGGTGGCCGAGAAGAAGGAGCGGCCAGAGACCATTCGCGGCGTTCTTCGACGCCTTGCGGTAAGCCGTTTGGTGCGGTCGCTCGATCCCGATCAGAACAGCTGGGAGATTTCGCACGACTTCGTTGCACGGCTGATCGGCCAGCGACTTGGCCGATTGCGCCCATCTCCTTTGCGTTTCCTGCGAGGCTGGGTCGTTCCAGGGCTCCAGGCACTCGCTGTGGCAGGTCTGATGGCGAGTGCGTGGGTGTGGCACCAGGGCGAGCGTGACCGCCTTATCGCGACGCTGTCGGACAACGGGATCGTCGTCAGAGAGATAGGGGGCCTCCGGGTCGCTGAGCCGACCAATCCTTCAGCGTTCTCGAACGCCAGTCTCGATAGTCTCGGCCCGGATTTGGACCGCTGGGTTGAGATCGAGACCAAGCCCACAGGCCTGAACTTCAGTGGTACCACCATCAAAGATCTAGGACCACTTGCCGGCTTCGTCCGTCTGCAGTCGCTGCACCTGTATCACGCCGATGTTGATGATTTGGAGCCGTTAAGGAACCTCAAAGGGCTGAAGTTCTTAAGGGTTGGCAGGACGGGTGTCACTGATTTAGACCCGCTAAAGGAGCTCAAAGCGCTACAACTTCTCGACTTGGGAAATAATCATGATCTCAAGGACTTGGCTCCCCTTAAAGGCCTCACTGCGCTGCAAAATCTGAATTTGTCTTGGACCAATGTCACCGACCTAGAGCCACTTAAGGATCTCAGTGCACTGGACACCCTGAATTTGACAGACACTAAAGGTATCGAGAACCTAACTCAGCTTAAGGGTCTCCTGCGGCTCGAGAAGTTGTTTCTTTCAAGGACCGCTGTCGCTAACTTGAAGCCGCTCAAGAAACTCAAAGCATTGGTCGTTCTAAGTTTGAGCGAAACACGTGTCACCGATCTATCGCCGCTAAAGGGTCTCACCTCGCTGGAATTTCTAGACTTGTCAGGTAACAAAGGTATCAAGGACCTGGATCCGCTTAGGGGCCTTAGATCGTTGGAGAAGCTGATCCTGAATGGAACCTCTGTCGACGATATTGGTCCAGTAGAGCACCTCAAGGCCTTGCGGATTCTGGAAACCAAAGCCACTCCCTATTCCAAGCGTACGACTAAGGATCCGGAGGCGGTTACGCCAGCGCCTAGCGGTGTTTCCACACGGAGATAGAGTAGACAGCTTCGTTCCCTGCCGCGCAGGCTTTCTGATCGCCCTTGCCGCCGCGCGCAACGCCTGGCGGGAGTGACCGCCGGGTCCGTCAGTCGACGGTGATGCGGATGCCGCGGACCTGTTCGATTGCCCAATCCGGTCGAGGTGATACCGCCGTGGGGATTGGCCGGAGGTCCCTTTGTTCGATGAAGAAATTGAAGGCCTTCTCCGGCAGAATCCACTGGGTTTTGAAGTTGTGGACCGCGTGGGCACACGCGAGTCCCTCGTTTAGAACTGCTATCATATGATTCTGTTTCTGATCCTTGGAAAGCGTCCCGCCGTCCTCGATGATCGCCTGATGCTCGGCTTCTATTTCCTCGACCCGAGCCTCTTTGGCTACGCACTCGGCGGTCTTCTCCTTGGGCTGGATGGAAATGGAAAACGACGTAACGACTACGTCGGTTGATGTGTTTCGCACATGCCCCGAATAGTCGATCTTGGAGTTGTCCAGAACAGAGCGACGGTACCCTGCTGTCCCCGTTAGAATCCTGCCGGTGATGGCGGTTTCGTTTTGCTCCGCGCAGCGCGCGCGGATCACTTCGCTTGGAACCAGATCCGACGCGTTCTCTTCGACACAAGCCTCGATCGCCGCGAGCGTCCCGGGTTCGGGTGGCGGCTCGCAGGCGACCAGCCCCGCCGCCAGCAGGAGCATTGCCACGCTTCGAGTGGGGATTCCAAGCAGGCGCTGAAGGGCGATCGCGTCGACCATGATGGGTAGCCTATCAGGGCTTCGCTCACGGGGGAGATCGGCGATCGAAAGAGCACTCTGACGCGGTGTCACCGGCGTCTCACGTCAGTCGTGATTCGAAGTAGAGGAAATCCCTTCTCTTGAGGCCAGCTCAGCTGTTCCTCAATCGCCGCTCGGCAGCCTCTCATCCGCGACGAAGTTCGAGAACTTCGTCGTCGCTCCGTCGAAGTGCAGCTGCACAGTCCCCGTCGGGCCTTGGCGCTGTTTTGATATGATCACCTCGGCCTTGCCCGCAGCCTTCTCGTAGCGTTCCTGCCAGGCATCGTAGCGGTCGCGGAACTTCTCAGAGTACTCGTCGATCCGCTGGATCGGCTCCGCATCATGCTTTGTCGACGCTGACTTGTGGAGGTCGACCAACGCTGCGTGTGGCGAACGAAAGACGGCTCCGGACAGCACCGACGGAGCGTTCGGTGGAGCCTATGCGGATTATCCGCATGGTCCTGAATGGTTCTCCGCCGCTTATGTGGCTGCGGAGAACCCCAAACCGGCGCGCGGAGAGGTTGCGGAGAACCGGTGGTTGGGTCTGGATACCCAGGGTCTCCAAGCCGAACTCGCGTGCCCGGCATGTGTCGGGGAGCGATCTTCTTCAGCCGGACACTCCGGGAGAGTGTCTGGTGGATTGAGTGAGGACACGCACAACGTGGGATCTGGTCGACGACGCCTCTACCGTGTGGCCACCAGAGCGACCCCACCTTCGGAGACGCTCAGATGCCGGGCCGAAATGGCGAACGCCAAACCCTCCGTTCCTCGATACGTAAAGGTTGCTATGCCCACCACTTCGCCTCTGCGGTTGAGTACTGGGCCTCCACTGTTCCCAGGATTGATAGCAGCGTCTACCTGAACCAACGACACAGGGCCATCGAACCGTATAGAGCTGACGATCCCTGCCGTCAGGGTACCCTTGAGTCCCTTTGGCGATCCTACGACCACGATAGGGGTTCCAGGTTCAGGGAGGTCACTGGCAACTGGCAAAGGCGCTTCGGAGTAAGGTTCGTCCACCCAGACGATTGCAAAATCGAGGTCTTCATCACTGCGTCTCACAACAGTCCCCCCTAAACGTCGCCCGTCATTCAGCTCGACGACGACATCATTCGAGTCGCCGACGACGTGCCGATTTGTGACGAGGTGGCGAGCATCGAGAAAGAAGCCGCTGCCCAACGACGTCTCGGTGAGCACGGTAACCACTGCCGGAGCGGCTCGCTTGTAGAGAGCGACCAGACTGCCTGGATTCCCTGGCTCCGCTGGAGCCACAGGCGTAGGCGTTTTCGACGCCGGAGAAGGCGGTGGTTGGACGCTCCGAAAACGAAGAGGAAGATCAAAGACCATCCGCGCTCACTGCCGGACAGATTGGCCGTTCTCTGTGATCGTTGATCGACTCTCGACCAGGTAGGTTTGGCCGCTGAAAGGATCGATCAGCCTACGTCCAGTTACGCTGATCTGGAGGCCCGCCGTCGAAACGTCCGAGCGGAACCTAGTGCTAAGGAACTCATACCCTTCCACATACGCGACGCCTGTCACCCGCTCACTATTTTCGAACCTAGTCAACGCCGCGACGTCGCTAGAAGGAATGCGCCGGGTCAAGAAGTGGCCTAGCCGAACATCCGAGACAAAATCCCGGGTCGCCGCATCAGCGACCAGAAAGCGCCTAAAGAAACTCTCACGCGTCGTCGCAGCGAGATCCGAACCGATCGTCAAGTCCGAGCTCAGCTTTGGCTGAAGCGTCATCTTGATCGGATCAACTGTACCGAACTCGCCAGTAAAGTTGCTGAGGATCGCCTTCTCAGCTTCCTCGTTGAAATCACCCAGACCTGTCAGCTCGAAATCCAGCTTTACGGGATGGATGCGCCTCACGTGCCCAACCGCATCAAGCTCATAGTCCGAAGCGAGGCCGTTGGCCACCTGGGCCCGAATGTTTCGACCCGATCCCTGAAAGGAAATGCGCTCCAGATAGGTCCGAATTCGAACAGTGGCGCGATCCGTCGCAGTGATCGTTGCATAGCCATCGAGCCGGGTGGTTGTGCTTTGCTCAAGATCTTTAAGCTCACCACTGAATGGGACCCTGCCAATCGGCCGATAACGAATGTCGCTCAGTGTTGGAAGGCCGCTCGAATAAACCGCGATCGGCGCATTCACCGGTTCAGGCGGGGGAGCTGACGGAAGCGTTTTGCAACCGACTAAAACTAAGGCGAGAAGCGGGAGTATGGTGCGCATACCGCTACGGTAGCAGCCCTGCGCTTCGGCACAACCGGATCCATTCATCGCGGCGGCGATCTCGACGGCCATTTCCTCTTCCGCGCGCAGTTGGCTGTAAAGGCCTAAGCTGAGTCCATCGACCCGATAGAAACTTGCAACGAACTTGCAACGGATCTCGCGAAACTTCGCTCAAACACAGGCGATGCCGTTGACCGCTGGACTCGAAAACACGCAATAAATCAACAACATAGATTAAGTCGATTACACTCACACCGTAGGGGTCGCTGGTTCAATCCCAGCCGCGCCCACCATTTTCGCCCTGTCCCTACCTGACAGCATCACCCTCAGCGCTTTGCCGCCTAGGAGGCGACGAGACGCTTCTTCGCCCGGCCGAACGCCCCACCCATTTTGGAGCAGCGCTTCAATTCGGGACACGCCTCGGTCCCGAAAGGGCGAATTACGGCAACTAGCCCTTGGCTTCCCCGGATGTCTGCAGACTCGCGGCAAGCTGCTTCGCGGCATCCTTGGTGAAGCTCATATCGATCGACACCCCGCCAACCGTCAGTCTGAGAACCTCGCCGGTCGGGTTGTACTGGATACCGAACGGGATTTTGGCTCCCTCCGGAAGATTGGCAGCGTTCACGATGGCAGGGCTCGTGGGCTTGCCCTCCGCGTCCGGCTTGGAAACGGCATAGGACGCGCTGGAAACCGCGAGGAACAGGTCGACCAGCGCCTGCCGGGTGAATGCCAGCGGGAAGCTCTGGCCCTTGTTGTCGCTCAGCGACAGCAGGGCTCCCTCCTTGTTGTCGCTGATCGCGAGGCCAATCCCCTGGACCGGGATCAGACCGTTGGGATCCAAGTCAATGCAGCTTGGGATCTTGGTTTCAGACACGCGCTTCCTCTCTGCCCGTTGAACCGGTCCGCCTTCCTTGAGGCGCATGCCCCCGCGCAACCGGTCTGGTTCAAGTCATCGTGGATGGCCGGCACCCCGGCCACAGCAGGCATAGCATAGATCCAGAGGCCGACGCGTCCCTGTGTTCGGCTATCCGGCAAGCCACGCCGGATCCCCCCGCGGCGGCGGATCAGGCCGCGAACTGCATGATGGCGAGGATATAGCGGCAGCGTCCATCCGAATCACTGATCGGCAGGATCAGCCGGACATAGCGCTGCACGTCGTCGAGCCCGCTTTCGGAGTGCATTCTGTCGACCAGGAGGCCGTTTGCGCCCGGCGCGCACTGGCGGTGTTCGTCGAGCGTGTAGCGGAGGGCGCGCCCGGTCATCAGCTCGCCCAGCCGGCGGCCCTTGAGCCGGTGCCCGTAGCGCGCACTGACGGTCTCGCCGACCAGCAGAAACCGGAAGTCCGCGCCATCGGCCTCGAGCAGAGCCAGGGCGCTCAACAGATCAGGGATGTCCAGGGGTTCGATGTCGCTGCGCCGTGGCATCGCCCGGTCGCCGCACCACCGCCGCCAGGCCGCCAGCAGCCGGGCCGGGCCGTCATAGCCGGCCAGCTCCGCCGGCGGTGCGTCGGGCGCGAACCGGATCGGCTGATCTAGACCCGTTGCCGGAAAAAGTGCCAGTCCCAAGGAAGATCCGCCGATGCCTGTTGACGCCGTTCGGCCGGTCGCCGACCGATAGCGGCGACGTTCCGACACGGCCCAGGGTAGCAGCCCGCCGCTTAACAATCCGTTGTCCGGCGGGCCTCCCGGCCCATCGCCCCGGCAGGACAAGGTTGATACGCTCGGCCGGTACGTTGCTGCCGAGTGGCAAGGACAAGGCCTGAGAAACGACAAGGCCTGAGAAACGACAAGGGCTGAGAGATGCAGATTGGACTGATCGGTGGGATCGGACCCGCCGCAACGGATTTCTATTACCGCGGGCTGATATCGGCATTCGCCGGCAGCGGTCGGGACCTGGATCTCACGATTGTCCACGCCGACACCGCCACTCTCCTCCACAACCTGGAGACCGACAACACCGCCGCCCAGGTGGCGATCTACGCCCGTCTGACGGATCGCCTGGTGGCCGCCGGGGCCGGGTTGGTTGTTGTCACCTCGATCGCCGGGCATTTCTGCATCGAGCCGTTCAAACGGGTCTCCCCCCTGCCGGTGATCGACATGCTGTCGGCGGTCAGTGCCTCGGTCCGGGAGCAGCGCCTGGACCGGGTCGGCATCCTCGGAACACGCACGGTCATGGAAACCAGGTTCTATGGCGGCATCGAGTCGGCGGAGGTTGTCCCGCCGCCCGGCCCTCTGCTGGACGAGGTCCACTCCGCCTACGTCACCATGGCGGCCGCCGGCCGCGTCACCGACGACCAGCGCGCCGTGTTCGATCGCGCGTGCCAAGCGTTCCTGGAGACCGAGAATGTCGACGCCGTCCTGCTCGGTGGCACCGATCTGGCGCTCGTCTACGACGCCGCCACGGCCGGGTTCCCGATCGTCGACTGCGCCGCGATCCATGTCGATGCGGTCACCAGGGCGGCCATGTCCTGACGCGGCTCTAGCCTGAAGCCCGTTCGTCCAGGCACTCCTGCAACGCCCGGTCCAGGATGTCGCAGCCGTGGTGCAGGTCGTCCTCGCTGATCGTCAGGGGTGGGGCGATGCGCCAGATGGCGCCGCGTTCCTTGCGCAGCTTGATGTTCATGGACAGCCCGAGCTCATAGCAGCGCCGCGTGGTCAGCGCGCCGAGCTCGTGGTCCGGCTCCCGGCTCTCGCGGTCCTTGACCAGTTCCAGACCGAGCAGCATCCCCTCGCCCCGGATGTCACCGATGCAGGCGTACTTCTGCTGCATGTCGGCGAGCCGGCCTTTCAGGATCGCCCCCATCTCCAGGGCCCGGTCCAGCAGGTGCTCGCGTTCCAGGGTCTCGAGCACCGCCAGCCCCACCCGGGCGGGCAGCGGGTCGGCGACATGGCTGGTGTAGAAGTTGAAGCCCTTCGCGAAGATGTCCTCTTCCAGGTCTTCCGACGTCACCGTCGCGGCCAGCGGAAGCCCGGCGCCCAGGGTCTTCGACATCGACAGGATGTCCGGCACGCAGTCGAACCGCTCCGCCGCCGTTTTCGTGCCGAGGCGCCCGAATGCGGTCTGGGCCTCGTCGAACACCAGGACCATGCCGCGCCGGTGCGCCTCGTCCCTCAGGGCCGCATGGTAGCCGTCGGGCGGAACGATCACGCCGCCCGCACTCAGGATCGGCTCCGCAAGGATCGCCGCGCCCTCGCCCCGGGACTGCATGTCGAACAGCTCCATCCCCACCTTCATGCAGCTCTTGTCGCAGGCATCGCGGCAATGGCGGATCGGACAGCGGTAGGCATTGAGCTCCGGTATGGCGTAGGAGCCCGGCATGGCCGGGCCATAGCGCCGGCGGTCGCTGGCATAGCTGGCGGAACTGGACCCGCCGGTCACCCCGTGCCAGGAACCGCCCATGGCCACGACTTCATGGCCGCCGGTGTGCATCTTCGCCATGCGCAACGCGGCTTCGTTGCTCTCGGAGCCGGTATTGACGAACAGCGAGCGTTTCAACGGGGCCGGCATCCAGCCGGCCAGGGCCCGCCCCAGCTCCGCCACCACGTCCGGGATCATGCCGGAGAACAGGTGGTAGGCCGTGCGGCCCGCCTCCTCCACCGCCGCGACGATGGCCGGGTGGTTGTGGCCGAGCGTCGCGCACATCTGCCCGGAGGTGAAATCCAGGACCTTGCGCCCCTGGTCGTCGGTCACCCAGCTGCCCTCGGCCCTGACGAACAGGGCCTCGAACCGGTCGCCGCCGAAGCGGACCAGGAATTCGTCGCGGGCGTGTCTCAGCTCTGGGTTCATGGCTCTATACGATCACCGATCCTGGGGCAGGGTGTCGCCGAAGGGTCGCGGACGCAACCAGGGACCCGCCCTTCGACACCCTCGGATTTCATCCGGGGTGCTCAGGGCGAGGCCAGCAGAAAAGACCTTGCCCTGAGCAGGCGCGTCAGCGCCATGTCGAAGGGCAAAACGAAGAGCCGCTCAGGGCGCCGATCCTGTCCCTGATCACCCGCCCGCCGTCGACACGTACCGCGCCACCTCGGCATGGGTGGCGAACCAGGCGTCCCCGCAGGCCTGAATATGATCGATCAGCGCCTCCAGGATCCAGATCCGCGAACGGTAGCCGATCACGTGCGGGTGCATGGTCAGTAGAAACAGCCCGCCCTCCTCGCGCGCCCGGTCGAACTCCCGGCGGAAGATGTCGAACACCGCCTCGGGGGGCGTATAGGGGCGCAGGTCGGAGGAGCGGTGCATGTAGAAGTACACCGCGTCGTCGCGGATCCACTCGACCGGCAGCTCGATGATCCCGGTCGGCTCCCCGTCTTCCAGCAGCTCATAGCAATCGTCATCCGCCATCAGCGAGCTGTCGTAGAGCAGACCGAGTTCGCGCTCGATCCGCAGGGTGTTGGGACTGAAGTCCCAACTGGGCGTGCGCAAGCCGACCGGCCGCACCCCGGTGATCGTTTCCAGGGTGTCCGCGGACCGGAACATCAGGTCGCGCTCGGCCTCGTAGGGTAGGACCGAGTTCAGCTCGTGGATCCAGCCATGAATTCCGATCTCGTGGCCCTCGGCGACAAGCGCGCGCTGCTCGTCCGGGTACAGCAGGGCGGCGACCGCGGGGACGAAAAACGTCGCCCGGATGTCCGCGCGCGCCAGGGCGGCGCGGATGCGCGGCACGCCCTTGCGGTTGCCGTACTGGCCCCAGGACAGGCGGCCGAGCGACTGACCACCGTCGCGCAGCTCGTTGGTTTCGTGATCGGCATCGAAGGACAGCGCCACGGCGACCCGCTTGCCGCCCGGCCAGATCTCGGGCCGCAGGGTCCGGCCTGCCCGCACCCGGTCGACCAGGGCTCGCCAGTGCGCTTCCGGCCACTCCCAAGGCTCCTGACCCGTCATGTCGCGATACTCTCCCCTGGGTTCTCCCCGCTTTGGGCGGCGCGCTCGGCCGCGCGGACATGGCAGGCCACGCGCCGGTCGGCGCCATCGTCCAGCAGCTCGGGTACGGCGCGCCGGCATCCGTCCACGGCCAGAGGGCAGCGCGGATGAAACCCGCAGCCGGGCGGCGGCGCCAGCGGCGACGGGATCTCGCCGGTGATCGCCGCGAACTCCACCAGGGCGTCGTCGTCCAGCACCAGGCGGGGGACGCTGTCCAGCAGGGCCCGGGTGTAGGGGTGGCGGGGCTCGCGGTAGATCCGTTCGGTCTCGCCGATCTCGACGATGCGACCGAGATACATGATCGCCACCCGGTCCGGGACATGGCGGACAACGCCCAGATCGTGGCTGATGAACAGGCAGGTGATGTCGAGCCCGCGCCGCAGCTCCAGGAACAGGTTGATGATCTGCGCCTGGATCGACACGTCGAGTGAGGCGACCGGTTCGTCGCAGACCAGCAGGTCGGGCTGCATGGCAAGCGCCCGGGCGATCGCGACGCGCTGACGCTGACCGCCGGAGAACTGGTGCGGGTAGCGGTCGGCGAAGTCCGGGTCGAGCCCGACCCGGGCCAGCCAGTCGCCGACATAACCCGGCGCGTCCCGCTTGGACACCAGGCCGTGGGCGACCGGCCCCTCGGCGACGATATCGCCGATGCGCATGCGCGGGTCGAGCGACGCGAACGGGTCCTGGAACACCGTCTGGACGCGGGTGGTCACCTTGCGGCCCTCGCGCAGGACCGGCACGCCGTCGAGCGCCACGCTGCCGGAGGTCGGCCCCAGGATGCCGGCCGCCATCCGGCCCAGGGTCGACTTGCCGCAGCCGGACTCGCCGACCAGCCCCAGGGTCTCGCCCCGCTCGATCGCCAGGTCGACCTCGGTCACGGCGCGCACCGGCCGGTCCTCGACCCGGGCGCCGAAGCGGGCGGCGATCCGGTCACCGAGGCTGAGCTGCGGATCGAAGCGCTTGCTGATGCGCTCCATGCTGAGGAACGGCGCGCTCATGCCGCCGGCTCCAATGGGTGATGGCAGGCCCAGGCGCGATCCCCCGCGCCGCGGCGCGGCGGCTCGGTGCTGCAGGTTTCCGTCGCATGCGCACACCGGGGCGCGAACGCACAGCCCGGCGGCAGGGCGAGCAACGACGGCGTGGTGCCGGGTATCTGGCTCAGCTGCGTGCCGGGCTCGGCGGTTGCCGGCATGGAGTCGAGGAGGCCGCGGGTATCGGGGTGGCGCGGATCGCGCAGCACGGCGGCGGTCGGCCCCTCCTCGACGATCCGGCCGGCGTACATCACCAGCAGCCGTTCCGCCAGGCTGGACACCGTGGCGAGGTCGTGGCTGATCCAGATCAGCGCCGTGCCGCTCTCGCGGGCCAGGGCGCGCATCTCGTACAGGATCTGCGCCTGGATCGAAACATCCAGCGCGGTGGTCGGTTCGTCGGCGACGATCACCCCGGGGCTGTGGGACATGGCGATGGCGATCGCCACGCGCTGGCGCATGCCGCCGGAGAACTCATGGGGATAGGCGTCGAGCCGCGCGCGGGCGTCGGGGATGCCGACCCGGCTCAGCACCTCGGCGACGCGATCGTAGGCGGCCCGTTCCGACACCCGGTCATGGGCCCGGATCGCCAGCGCGATCTGGCGGCCGACCGTCAGCACCGGGTTCAGGGTCATCATCGGATCCTGAAACACCATGGCGATGCGTCGCCCGCGCAGGTCGCGCAGCTTCTCCACCGGCATGCCGACGAGATCCTGCCCGTCGAGACGCACCGACCCGCCGACGATCCGACCCGGCGGGTCCACCAGGCCCAACAGCGAGAAACCGGTCACCGATTTGCCGGAGCCGCTCTCACCGACCAGACCCAGGATCTGACCGGGGGCGAGGTCGAAGGAGACCCCGTCGACCGCCTTCACCACCCCGGCACGGGTGTGGAAGTGGGTCTGCAGATCCCGGACCTCGAGCAGCGGCGGGGGTGTCGGCTGAGTCACCGGCGTCATCGCCGGAGCCTCGGGTTGAACTGATCGCGGATCTGGTCCCCCACCAGGTTGATCGCGACGATCAGGATGATCAGCGCGATCCCGGGATAGACCGAGATCCAGTACCGGCCGCTCTTCATGTAGACGAAGCCGTTGGAGATCAGCATGCCGAGTGACGGTTCCGTCACCGGCAGGCCGAGGCCGAGGAAGGACAGGGTCGCTTCCAGGGCGATCGAGTTGGCGATCTGTACCGTGGCAACGACGATCAGCGGCGGCATGCAGTTCGGCAACAGATGGCGGAACACCACCCGGCCGCGCGACAACGGGGTGGCGGTCGCCGCCTCGATGTAATCCTTGCGGCGTTCCGCGGTCGCGGCACCGTAGGCGGTGCGCGCGAAGTAGGCGTACTGCGCTGCCACCAGGGCGGTCACCAGCTGCCCCTTGCCCTGGCCGAGCAGGGCGACCAGCACCAGGGCCAGCAGGATCGCCGGGAACGAGAGCTGTAGGTCGACGATCCGCATGATCAGGGTCTCGACCACGCCGCCGGCATAGGCCGCCATGACCCCCAGGGTCGCGCCGACCGTCAGCGCCAGGCCGCCCGCCATCAGGCCGATCTGAATCGAGATCTGCACGCCGTAGAGGATCGCCGACAGCAGGTCGCGGCCCTGGGCATCGGTGCCGAGCCAGTGGACGTAGCCGCCGGTGCCCACATGCCCCGGCGGGCGGCGCGCGTCGAGCAGCGACAGGCCGGCCAGGTCGTAGGGATCCTGCGGCGCGATCAATGGCGCCAGGATCGCGAGCAGCACCAGGGCCACCACCACAGAAAGCGCGACCACCGCCACCTTGCTCTCGCGGAAATCGGCCCAGAACCGGGCAAGTGGCGCGCGCGCGCCGCTCACTTGGTCCCCCGGCGGGCGATGCGGGGATCGAGGGCGGCGTAGGTCAGATCGATCACCAGGTTGATGGTGACGAACAACAGGGCGACCAGGATCAGGTAGGCGACCATCACCGACCGATCGAGGGTTGTGATGGAGTCGATGATCAGCTTGCCGACCCCCGGCCAGGAGAAGATGGTCTCGGTCACCACCGCGAAGGCGAGGGTGGAGCCGAGTTCCAGCCCGAACACGGTGACGATCGGCACCGCGATCAGCTTGAGCACGTGGTGGCGGACGATCTCGCGCTCAGAGAGGCCGGCGGCACGGGCGAATTTGATGGTGTCGGTCAGCATCACCTCGCGGGTTCCGGCGCGGGCCAGGCGGATCATCATCGCCAACTTGAACAGCGCCAGGTTCACCGCCGGCAGCAGCAGGTGCGACAGGCCCTCTATCGAGAAGATGCTCCACTGAATACCGAACACCTCGACCGTCGGACCGCGCCCCTGCGCCGGCAGCCAGCCGAGCGAGACCGCGAAGGTCAGGATCAGGATCAGACCGACCCAGAAGGTCGGCACCGAGAACCCGAGAATGGAGAGGCCCATGATGGTCTGGGACGACACGGCGTCCGGCTTGTATCCGGCCCAGATGCCGAGCGGCACGCCGATCAGCGTCGCGCCGAGCACGGCGGCGAGCGTCAGTTCAAGGGTCGCCGGCAGGCGGCTCAGGATCAGGTCGAGCACCGGCGTCGAGTACACGAAGGACCGCCCGAAATCGCCTTGGGCGACGTTGCCGAGGAACACCAGGTACTGCTCCCACAGCGGGCGATCGAGGCCGAAGCGCGCGATGATGAACTCGCGCACGTCCTGCGTCGCATCCAACGGAATCAGCACTTCCATCGGGTTGCCGATGGCATAGACGCCGACGAAGACGATCACCGACATCACGAACATGACGACGATCGCCTGCAGGCAGCGCTGGATCACGTAGCCGGACATCGGTCCGTGGCACCCCCCATAAGAATCACGGCGGTGAGGATCACTGCAATGAAACGGGCCGGGCGCATGACGCCCGGCCCGTGGAACGTATCACGCCGGGATCAGCCGGCCGGCCGGATGAAGTAGGCCAGCGTGTCCTCATCGTTGCGCGGGGACATCTTCAGCATGCCCTTCTTGGCCGCCCAGACCGTCTGCAGGGTGACGATCGAGATGTAGCGCGGTCGGCCATGATCAGGTCCATCGCCTGCTCGAACAGGGCCTTGCGCTTGGGATCGTCCAGTTCCTTGATCGCTTCCTGCAGCAGGGCGTCGACCTTCGGATTGGAGTATTCCGTGCGGTTGAAGGCGCCAAGCTTCAGGTCGGGTGCGGGCGAATGCGCCAGCGATCCGAGGGTGTAGGACGCCTCGCCGGTCAGGGTGCCCCAGCCGTTCATGAACGCCGAGTACTCCTTCTTCGCCTGGGCCGGGAAGTAGACCGAGCGCGAGATCGCGTTGACGTTGGTCTTGATCCCGATCTGGGCGAACATCTGACCGAGGCCCTGGCAGATCGCGCCATCACCCGGCAGCCGGTCGCTGGTGCAGTACAGGTCCATCTGGAAGCCATCCGGGAACCCGGCATCAGCGAGCAGGCTCTTGGCCTTGGCGATGTCCGGCACGCGCACCGGAACGTTCGAGCTCCAGCCGAAGAAGCCCTCGGCCATGAGCTGGTTGTTCGGCGTGCCGAGACCTTCCAGCACCACGTCGACCATGGTCTGCCGGTCGATCGCCAGGTCCAGCGCCTCGCGCACCCGGGCGTCGAGGAACGGGTTCTTCTCCAGCACATTGCCGTCGTTGTCATACGCCTTCGGGGTCTGGGCCCGCTGGTCGAGCTGCAGGTTCATCACGTAGACGCTGTCGGCGAGGAAGGTGTCGACCTTCGGATCCCGCTTCAGTGCAAGCCAGTCGGCCGACGAGACGTAGTTGACCAGATCAACCTGACCGGCCTTCAGGGCCGCGAGCCGGGAGGAGTCGTTCGGCATCTCCTTGCGGACAACCTTCTCCCAGGCGCCCTTGCCGCGCCAGTAGTCGTCGAAGCGCTCCAGCACCAGATCGCCCTTCGGCTCCCAGGAGACGTACTTGTACGGGCCGGTGCCGATGGCCGCCTTGCCCGAGTTGAAGCCGTCCGGGGCCGTCTCCTTGGTCGAGTAGTCGGCCGCCGCCTTGTGGGAGACGATGAACAGCCGCACGAAGTTGTTCGGCAGCGTGGCCGCCGGACCGTCGGTCTTCATGTGCACGGTGTGCGGGTCGATGATCACGACCTCCTTCACCCGGCGCACGTAGATCAACAGGGTCGTCGGCCCGGTGACCTCAGGAATGCGCTCGATCGAGAACTTCACGTCCTCGGCGGTGAAGTCGGACCCGTCATGGAATTTCACGCCCTTGCGCAGCTTGAATTCCCAGGTTGTGTCGTCGAGCGGCCGCCAGGACTCCGCCAGGCCCGGCTCGATCTGCAGGTTGTCTCCCGACCACACCAGGGTGTCGAAGATGTGCTTCATGGCATCCGCGTGCACCCCGAGGGCCGAGTAGTGCGGGTCCATGGATTCCGGACCACCGTGCACGCCCACCGTCAGTGTCTCGGCGGTCGCATCCGTCGTCTGCACGGCCATCGTCGACAGGCCCAACGCCACCGCGAGGGCGCCTGTATGAAGCCATTTCCCGAGTTTCATCGTCCGCCTCCTGTCCATGATCCCCGTGCCGCCATCGCGCGACGGCCGCACTCTGCCTCAACCTCGGCTCTTCCGGCCTTACGGTTAATAAATCCATTTGGAACTTGTTTTCCAGAGAGTGAAAGGGGAGAATCCGACCGTCAAGTTCGAAATGGAACCATAAAGGTCGTGATGGCGAACCAGACAAAGCGCCTTGGGGAGGGCACGAACGTCGTTCCGTTGGAGATCCGGCAGGGAACAACCGGGCTGGAGGCGCTGACCGAAGCGAAGCTGTGGCATAACCCGTGCTGGTTCGCGTTTCGCTTCAACCACATCGCCCTGCGCTACAACACGCCGCTCTACGGCTGGATCAAACGCACCACGGGGCTGAGCCGTCCGGAGTTCGTGGTGATCTACTCGCTCGGTCTGCTCGACGGCACCCAGGCGCGCGACATCAGCATCTCGTCAGGGTTTCCGAAGAACACGCTCAGCCGGGCGATCGACAAGCTCTGCGGCCTCGGCCTGATCGAGCGCCGGTCCGATGCGGCCGACCGGCGAAACCAGACCCTGCATTTGCTGCCGGCGGGCCGGTGCATGTTCGACGAGACGCTGCAGCAGTTCATCGCCTTCGAGGAGCGCATGCTGCGCTCGCTGACCCCGTCCGAGCGTCACACGCTGTCCAATCTGCTGGCCAAGATCGTGCTCGACACGCCCAACTGGGCCCAGGAGATCGAGGAACCGGAGGTCGAGGAACCGGAGGTCGAGGAACCGGAGGTCGAAGTTGGCGATGCACCCGAGGAGACCGCGTGATGCGAATCGCCGAGATGAACTGGATGCAGGTCGAGCAGTATCTGGCGACCGATGACCGCTGCGTGCTGCCCATCGGCTCGACCGAACAGCATGCCCAGCTGTCGCTTTGCGTCGATATGATCCTGGCCGAACGGGTGGCGGTCGAGGCGGCAGCCCCCCTCGGGGTGCCGGTCTATCCCGTCATCCCCTATGGCACCGCCCCCTACTTCACCGCCTATCCGGGCTCGGTCACCCTGCGGGTCGAGACCCTGCTGGCCCTCGTGCGGGATCTGATCGCCTCGTTCCGCCGCAGCGGGTTCCGGCGGGTTCTGCTGGTCAACGGCCATGGCGGCAACCAGCCGGTGGCGGCCCTCGCCCAGGAACTGATGGCGGACTGGCCGGAGATGTCGATCCGCTGGCATCAGTGGTGGAACGCGCCCCGAACCTGGGAAGCGGTTCAGCGCATCGATCCGCTCGGCAGTCACGCAAGCTGGCTCGAGAATTTCCCCTGGACCCGGCTGGAACACGCGCCGGCACCCGACGGCGTGAAGCCGATGGTCGATGTCGACCTGCTCAAGGCCTGCGCCCCCGAAGCCGCGCGCGACCTGCTCGGCGACGGCAATTTCGGCGGCGCCTGGCAGAAGCCGGATGACGACATGCTCGCCCTGTGGCGTGCCGGCGTAGAGGAAACCCGCGAGGCCCTGGAGGGACCGTGGCCGACCCGATCCTGATCTGGGGTGCGGGCGCCATCGGCGGCACGCTCGGCGCCTACTGGGCCCGTGCCGGCGAGGATGTCCTGCTGGTCGATATCGTGGCCGAGCATGTCGAGACCTGCCGCAGCACGGGCCTTTCGATCCAGGGTCCGATCGACACGTTCACCCAGGTGGTGCCCGCGGTCACGCCCGAGGACCTGGAGGGCACCTACTCGCGGATCGTGCTGGCGGTGAAGGCCCACCACACCGCCGACGCCGTCGACCGACTGGCCCCGCATCTCGCCGAAGACGGGGTCGTCCTGTCGGCTCAGAACGGCCTGAACGAGATCATCATCGCGCGCCGCATCGGCGACGCACGGACCATGGGGTGCTTCGTCAATTTCGGCGCCGACTGGCACGGGCCGGGCCAGATCCTCTACGGCAATCGGGGCGCGTTCGTGATCGGCGAGGTCGACGGGATTGTCCGCGACCGCACCCGCGACATGCACCGCCTCGCCCAGATCTTCGAACCGGATGCCGAGCTGACCGAGGACATCTGGGCCTATCTCTGGGGCAAGCTCGGCTACGGCGCGATGCTGTTCGCGACCGCGCTGACCGACGATTCCATGTCTGCCAACTTCGCCGACCCGGAGCGCACCGACGCCTGGCTGCGGCTCGGCCGCGAGGTGATGGCCGTGGCGACCGCCAAAGGGGTCAAACCGAAAGGCTTCGCCGGGTTCACCCCCGAGGCCTTCTTGCCGGGGGCGCCGGACGCCGACGCCCGGGCCTGCATCGCCTCGCTGGCGGACTACACCTCCAAGACCGCCAAGACCCATTCCGGCGTCTGGCGCGATCTGGCGGTACGCAAGCGCCGCACCAAGGTTGATGTGCAGATCGCCATCATCGCCGAGGTCGGCGTCGACGTCCCGGCGCTCCGCACCCTGGTCGACCTTGTGCACGACGTCGAGGAGGGGCGCCGCCCACTCAGCCACGACACGCTTCAGATCCTGATCGACACATGCAGATCCGCTTCGACGACCGGGTAGTCCTGGTCACCGGCGCCGCCCAGGGCATCGGTCGCGCCATCGCCCGCCAGTTCCGGGACTCCGGCGCAACGGTTCATCTCGCCGATATGGACGCCGATGGCCTCGCCGCCGCGGCTGTGGAGCTCGGCTGCGCCCACCATGTCGCCGACCTGGGCGACCGGGAGGTGGCCCACCGGGTCGTCGCCGACGTGCTGGAGCAGGCCGGGCGGCTCGACGTGCTGGCGCTGGCCGCCGGCGGGGTCCGGGGCCAGGCCGGTCAGGCGCTCGAGGAGATCGCGGAGGCGGATTGGCACCGGCTTTTCCAGTCCAATGTCGACGGCGCATTCTGGCTGGCACAGGCGGCGGCCCCGGCCATGAAGGCCGCCAGCCAAGGACGGATCGTCACGGTCTCGTCCGGTGCCGGCCTGCGCCCCAGCCTGACCGGCATTCAGGCTTACGCGGCGGCCAAGCACGCCCTGGTCGGCCTCACCAAGCAGCTGTGCTGGGAACTCGGGCCGTTCGGCATCACGGTCAACTCGGTCGCCCCCGGTTTTGTGCGCTCCAACCCGGCCACCGAACGGCAGTGGGAGAGCTACGGCCCGGAGCGTCAGGCCCAGCTGGTCGAGAGCATCCACACCAAGCGGCTCGGGACGGCCGACGACATCGCCAGCGCCGTCCTGTTCCTGGCCTCCGACGCCGCTTCCTGGATCAGCGGCCAGATCCTCTCGGTCGACGGGGGCCGGTCGTGAGCGATCCGGTCCTGAATCACCTCACCGCCAACCGGCCGGCGATCCTGACGCGTCTGACCGAGCTTCTGGCCGCACGCTCCGTCAGCACGGATCCGGGCTATGCCGACGGTATGACCGAGGCCAGCGACCTGCTGTTGCGCCGCCTGGCCGGCGCCGGCTTCGCGGGCGTCCGATTGATCGAGGCAGGCGGCCATCCAGCGGTCTATGGTGAATGGCTCGGCGCACCCGGCAAGCCGACCGTTCTCGTCTACGGCCACTACGACGTGCAGCCGCCGGACCCGGTTGACGCCTGGGCCAGCCCGCCCTTCGAGGCGAGCGTGCGCGACGACCGGCTCTACGCCCGCGGCGCCTCCGACGACAAGGGCCCGGCCTCGATCGCGCTCGAGACTCTGACGGCGTTTCTCATCGTCGAGGGACGGCTGCCGGTCAACGTGAAGGTCCTGCTGGAGGGAGAGGAGGAGGTCGGCAGCGCCACCCTCCCCGCGATCCTGGAACGCCATCGCGACCAGCTCATGGCCGATGCCGTCCTGTCGGCGGATGGCGGGCGCTGGCGCGCGGACATCGCGACCGTCGCCGTCGGGTCGCGCGGGATCACGGCGCTGGAATTCACCGTCACCACGGCGGTGAAAGACCTGCACTCGGGCCGGTACGGCGGCACCGTGCCGAATGCGCTGCAGGTGGCCGCCCAGCTGATCGCCAGCCTGCACGATGCCGAAGGCTGCCCGGCGGTCGACGGGTTTCTCGACGGCGTGGAACCGCCGCCGGCGGCCGAGCGGGACGCCCTTTCGTCCATTCCCTTCGACGATTCCGGCTACTATCGCGACCTCGGCACCGCACCGGCAGGGGAGCCTGGCTACGGCACCCTAGAACGGCTGTGGTACCGCCCGACCATCGACTGCAACGGGCTCTGGGGCTGCTATTCAGGCGCGGGCGGCAAAACCGTGATCCCGAACCAGGCTCACGCCAAGCTCTCCTGCCGTCTGGTCCCGGGGCAGGATCCGGACGCGGCCACCGCCGCGGTGATCCGCCATCTCGAGCAGCGATGCCCGTCCGGCGCGCGGATCAAGATCCGGGCCGGTCATCCGTCAGCCGCGTACTCGGTCCCGGTCGACCACCCGCTGCTGCTGGCGGCGGAGGCGGCGCTGGCCGAGACCACTGGCACGCCGGCGATCCGGGTGCGCAACGGGGCGACCCTGCCGCTCTCGGACATGATCCGCGCGGCGCTGGGCATCGATACGGTGATGTTCTCGTTCTCGACCGCGGACGAGGACTTCCACGCCCCGAACGAGTTCATCCGCCTGTCGGCTTTCGACGACGGATTCGCCGCCTGGGTCGCGATCCTGCGCCGTCTGGCGGAGCTGACGCCCGCGTCATTCGACGCATTCAAACGTGGGGCAGATCGAGACTGACGGGACGCGATGCTGTCGCTACGCCGCGCGCGACCCGGATAGACCCAACGGGCCGGTCAACCTCTTCACGCTCCGGGCCGAGGCGCGGTCCGAGTCCAGATCCGGCCTGACCGACACCCGGCGCGCATGCCGACCGGGATTGACGCCTCCACGAACTTGCGCTCAGTAACCCTCTGTCCGGCAGGCCCAATCGCACTGGAAACATCGGCATGGACAGCCCCATTGCGACGCTCAATATCGCGCCTTCATCGAAGCACGTTCTCAAGGAAGCCGAGCGATACCGCGAGGCTTTTCTCGAAGATCAAGTGACCCTGGTCGAAGAGTCCGGGATTGAGTTCGACGCCGAGTTTCTGTCGAAGATGGTCTTCTCCGAGTCCATGAAGAAGATCGGCGTGAGCAATGGGGTCACCAAATCTCCCTTCTGGATGAAAGACGGAAAACTAAAGCGAAACCCGGATAACCCCCTCACGGAGTCCATCAGCAACGATTTCCTTCTGTTCAATATATGTTTCGAATTCAAACAGATAGAACACCAGATCAAGGAATTCGCCGCGTCCTTTTTCTCAGGATACGGAATCGTTGGCGGTGGGGAGCTCACCTACCGGTTCTGCCCGACGACAGATGAAGGGCTGCATTTCGACACCTTCAGTCAGGGCGAGCGCGGTTTATTCAAGCCTGCGTTCCGAGCCTTCAAGCTGTTCCTCAACGTCGACTCCAAACCCCGGGTCTGGCGGATTGGTCCCACGCTCAGCGACTTCATCACGGTGAAGAAGCACGCTCTGCCCGCCCCCTGTCCGGATGATGCCAACACGTTCTGCTTCGTGGTCGACAAGCTCGGACTGCTCGACACGTGCGAGACGCGACAAATCGAGATCCCTCCCGGCGGCATGGTGATCGCCAACGGAACCAACATCGCCCACCAGGTCGTGTCCGGCGACCGCATGGTCTGTCTCGAGACTCTGGTGACGGCGCTGAAGGATCGGCCGGTCATTCGCTCCGAGCAGGAGGACTATCTGGCCATCATGGCGGCGTTCGAAATCCCGACGACGCCGGACTTGCCGGAAATCGACGCGTTGGCAACGCGGGACGGCTCCTTCGAGCGGGCCAAGAAGCGGTTGGCGCAAGCGGACTAGCCGGGCCGCGCTTGGCGGCGAGAACGGGGCAGCGGCTTATGGCCGACCTGACGGGTCAGATGCAGCTCCGCATGGTCCTTCCGCAGGATCATGAACGCGACCAGGTCTCCGTTTTCGAAGGTCTGCGCAAACCCGCACATACCGCAACGTCACCAACAGCGAAGGTCACGGCGACGCGCCCCAACATGAGCGCGCAACTGTTGGGATGCCTCTGGCGATGCGGTCTTAACGCATTCCGGCATCAGCCCTACACTGCGATTGACCCGCGGGTGACGCTGGGCAATAGCGCTTGGTATTCAAGAGAATTGATTTTGGGAGAATTCACGCATGACCAACTCAATTGCCAAGCTAAATGTGGTTTCCTCTTCCAAAGACGCACTCAAGAAATCCAAATTCTACAGAAATAAATATCTCGATAATGAAGCTATTATTGTGGAGAATTCTGGAATCGATTTTGATTCAGAGTTTCTTTATCGAGTAAAATTCATCGATTCCATGAAAAAGATTGGAACCCAAAATGGAATAACAAACGTCCTTTTTTGCTAATTGACGGCAAACTCCAAAAAAATCCTAAAAACTATCTATCAAAAATCATCGAAGATGAACAATTTCGCAACAAAACTTGCTTTGAATTCAAGAATATAGAATTCAAAATTACTGATTTCGCAAAATCCTTGTTTATGGGCGTGGGCGCCATCGGTGGTGGGCAAACCACATTGCGATTTTGCCCAACAACCGAAGAAGGACTGCACTTCGACACTTTCAAAGTTGGGGAATCCGGAGCCTTCAAGCGAGGGGTGCGTGCGTTCAAACTTTTCCTGAATGTCGACAAGAAGCCCCGGGTCTGGCGAATAGGTCCAGCGCTCGCCGACTTCATCACGATCAACCAGCACCATCTGCCCAACCCCTGTCCAGATGACGTCAACACGTTTTGCTATGTGGTCGACAAATTGGGGTTGCTCGACAATTGCGAGACCCGGCAGGTCGAGATACCCCCAGGCGGCATGGTGATCGCCAACGGTACCAGCATCGCCCACGAGGTTGTGTCCGGTGACCGAATGGTGTGTCTGGAGACGTTTGTAACAGCTCTCCCAGGAAGACCGCCGATCAGATCAACACAAGAGGAGTTCCTGGCGATAACGGAGGAACTCGGGATCCCAATGGTCAAGGACTTCCCCGGCCTGGAGGCGCTGGCGAACCAGGACGGCTCATTCGAGCGCACCAAAAAGCGGCTCGCCGAGATGGCATAGCAAGACGTATCGGAAACTCGGCGCTTACCGATCCTTCGACAGGCCCCGGGTACGGCGCGCATGAAAGATGAAACTGAGAAAGCAACCTGAGGCGATCAGGGCTTCAGGCGGGGGGCGCCCGAGAAACCTGGGCTGCCAGGGTTTCGACCCATTTGCGGCCGATGCGTTCCGCATTGAAGTCGCGGACGACCCGCTCCTGGCCGGCGTGAATTGCTGCTTCCAAGTCGATCGACGATCGTGACAGCGCCGTCGCGATCCCATCCGCGAGGCCCTCACATAGAATGGCGTTGTCCGAGAACGCTTCGTAGGACGGGATCGGAGACGCGACAGCCAGCCGACCGGCGGCCAGTGTGTTGACGAGCCGGTTGGCGCTCTTGATCGCCGCGCCACGCTCATTGTCGCCCGGAAGAAGCACGATGTCCGATCGGGCAAGGGCCTCGGTCTGGCGCCCCCGCGACCACTCGGCGAACCGGATCCTGAAAGGCGCGCCGTCAATATCCGGTGCGCCGGCACAGTGCTCCCGGACCTGCGCGGTATCGGCCGACAACAACGTGATCCGCAGCGATCGATCGACCGCCAGATCGGCGATCTCCGAGAGATGCGGGGCCAGGTACAGGACATTGCCGCCCATACCGAACCAGAGGAGTTCCAGCGGGCCCGGATGATCGAACCGCGCCTTCGGCGGCGCGACCGGCTCCTCAAACGGCTCGTCGATCTGGATGACGGGGGTGCTGGGGTGCAGCCAGGCGCGGGCGCGCTCCGCCATCCGGGCGCTCGGCACCGTGGCGGCATCGGAGATCGCGGCGATCTTCCGCATCCACCCGAACTGATGAGTCGCCTCCAGGTCGTCGGCGATATCGACGATCACCTTCTTGCCCATCGCCTTTGCGGCCTGCGCGATGTCGTACGGGTCGACCCAGGTCTTGCCGAACAGGACGAGGTCAGCCTCTTTGAAAACCGCATGGTCGATTGTCTTGTCCACCGACCACCTGGCCATGATCCAGCTCGGATGTCCGGCCGCGCTGAAGCCGTTGTGGGCGGCGAGCAACCGCAGGCGGGTGGTGGCGAACTGCGCGGTCAAACCCCCGTCTGGATGTTGCTCGACGTGGTCACCGGAAATGATGAGGAGTTTCATATCGATCGCGCGCGCAGAACCTTTGAGAAAGGGACAGTCATTTTGATCATGTTCGAAAACATGAGGCTGCTGCCGAGACTGGAACCATTGGTCAAGACTGGTGCGGCTAGGTGGATGTCTGCGGTTAACCTCCTGTTAACGATTCGAAAATAGTCTGATTTTTAGCGAAATGATGTGGTTGATCCTTTAATCTGCAGCAATCGGCTTTCAGTATTTTCCGCAGATCTGCCGTCCAGAACGGCGAGAATCGGTTTTGCGGGCGACGCGAGAAGCTGAACGTTGTATGTTTATAGGCAGAGAGAGAAGCTCGAGGACGAGGACATGACGTTCTCAATGATCGAAGTGAAGACGCGATGGATCGACGAAGCGGGTAATGATTCCTCGCCGAACACTCTCTTCGGACGATCTGATGACTCGATCGCGCATTTCCTGTTGCACACCATGGGCTGGGTGCGGATCAGCCATTTCGGCCAGACGTATGACGTGACGTTCGATCCCCGGTCCGTGCGGCCGGGTGCGGCAGACAGCCTGACGGCCTGGGTTCGCCAGATGGGCGATACCGATCAGCCTTGGTTGATCAAACTGCACGCCTTCACAGGACGCGGCTGGATCATCGAAGACAACACGATGTCCGAACCGCTTTTGAAGATCCTCGCGCATCTTCTCGAGTTCGGGATGACGCCCAACATCCCCGAAACGATCTCGGTCACGGAGTCCGACATGGATTCCGTCCCCGCCTTGCAGACCTCGGACATTCAGGCGGTCATGGACGCTTGGCGGCGTGAGCATGGCACCATGCGTGTCGACAATCCGTTGGTTCGCAGCCTGCTCAGAGGTCAGGTCACGGGTCGATCGGTCAAGATCCTCAGCCGGGATAATCTCGGACGGATCTGTTTCAACACCTACAACGCATCGTCCTCGACCCTGTGGAACAACGGAACGCTGGTGAACTTCCACGGCGCCCCGGTCGTCGAGGCGGTTCCCGACCGTGCCCTTGGGTCAACCGTTGACCGTTCGGCGCGAAAGGTGATGGCCCGGGGAGTTCCGACGGTTGAGTATTGCCAGGGGCCCGTCCTCTCGTCTCAGGGGGTCGTCGCGGACCTCTGCTGGCATCGCCTGACGGTGCCGCTTTCGCAGACCGCCGACAACGATACGGTTCTGGTCATTACCCAGAGACAATCGCCGGTTACGAAGCAAGTCGCGGTCTGAAACCTCTCGGTTCAGGAAAGTGGTTAACGTTCGGTTAATTTCAACCGAGCACCCCTAATAGGATTCGGGTATAGATTCCCTCCCTTTTGTCAATCGTGCGGGAGAGCGACAAATGTCCGAATTGACCTTTCCGAGCGCGGCTCGGTCCAGCGAGACGGCCGCGCAGCCGTTTCTATCAGCCATTGGGGCGATCCATCGTGAACATGAGGAGAACCGGGACCTCATGTCGAGAACGGCGATCGAGCTTCAGCTTGATCTGGATCGCCACGGCTTCAGCCTCGAGGTCTATACCGACCTTAACGCGTTCACCGAAGTCGTGCGCAGCGTCGGCAAATTCGTTCCGAACGCCTTCGATCCGAAGGTGAAGCCGTCGCGGCCTGGCGACGTTTTCGGTATCGTCATGCGAGATGCCGAAGGCAACGTTGCCGCGACAAACGGATGCCGGCTGTACCGCTTCGGCGTCACCACGCTGGCCGACCACCTGGCGACACTGGCCCTGTTCTACGCCAATCCGGTTGAACAGATGGCCCGGGGCGAGCGCCTGACGATCGATGGCCCGGCGAACGATTATGCGATGACGGTCGACGACAAGGCTATCTGGGTCGGCTGTTTTTGGGTGCGCGAGGACCTGCGCGGTGAAGCCTCCAACCTGTCCTACATCATGCCGCTCGCAGCTCGGTTCCTCGGGGCAGCCTGGTGGGGCAAGCTGATCACGTTCTCTATTCTTGAGAACTGGGTCAGGAAACCGCACTCCCAGCGCCGCCTTGGCCATCCGGACATCTATGAGCACATTCGCTGGTACCGGCCGCACATTCCGGACCGCACCGACATGGTGCTTATGGTCACCGAACCGGACGTACCGGTGGTGCGCTGCCAGAGATACCTCGAAGGTGAAGGTCGTCTTCAAGTGAGCCTGCCGGTCCCAGCGACGAAGACCGAGGTTTCCGCCGGGGACTGATCGTCAACAGGCCGCGGCAGCCAGGGTTGCCGCAGCGCCACCGTTGGCTCCCCCGGCATTCAGCCATTGCCGCCGCGCCCGCACGCAGCGGCAATGGCACACGCTGAGGGTTTCCGACGCCGGGCAGCTGCGGAACGGAGACAAGATCGACCAACCGGTCTGTTCAGGCGCTGAACCGGGAAAGGTTCCATTGATCCCCGCTGTCTCAGCGGGCGTGATCAGTTGGAATTGCCGAACGCGCCCAAGACTGCGGCCAAGGACGTGCCGGCATTTCGTTCCTCGCCACGTTCGGCATGCCCTTCAGGAGCGTTCGGCGGGATCCAGCGTCTCCGCGGGGGGTGTGGTGACCCGACCCGCCCGTTGCACCCAGATCGCCGCCGCGATGATCAGCAGAGCGCCGACAATGGTGTGACCTGTCGGGACGTCACCGAACACCAGGAAACCGATCACGGCGGCATAGATCAGCCGGGTGTATTCAATCGGCGACAGGGCGGAGGCCTCGGCGGCCCTGTGCGCCCGGATGGTGGTCCACTGAACCGCCCCCATCAGGAAACACAGAACGGCAATCCCCAACCATTCCGCGGGGCTCGGCATATGCCACGCGGTGATGCCCGGTACGGCCACCACCAGCAGAACGATCGCCGATTGCCAGATCATCAGCGTCGACGTTCTGTCGATCGTCGCGAGTCTGCGCAGGACGATGATCGTGCACGCCGCCAGAAACGCCGCGAGGATCGCCAGCGCCGCCATCGGGTCCACCAGGGTCGTCGCATCCGGGGCCAGCACGACGACCGTACCGCCGAAGCCGAGCGCCATGGCCCCCCATCGGGCTGACCCAACCTGCTCCTTGAGGACCAGCGCCCCGAGCAGCACCACGAAGAAGACCTTGGTGAAATTCAGGGTCGTTGATTCCGCCAGCGGAAGATGCACCACGGCCGTGAACCCCGCCAGCATGGCGAAAGCGGAAAGCAGACCGCGAGCAATGTTCAGCCCCGGCGCCTTTGTCCGAAATACCGTCCCACCCGATGAGACAATCACCGGAATCAGCAGAAGCACCACCCCTGTCTGGCGCAGCAGGATCAGCTGCGTCGTCGGCACGGTCTGACCGAGCCACTTGAACAGGGCCAGCATGAGCGCGAACAGGAACGTCGACAGCATGAACCAAACTGCCGGCGAGACGTTCAACCGCCGAGCCTGAGGGGGCGACTCCATTGGGCTTTCCACCGGCCGCAAAGGCGCCGTTATCGGGCGCCGCGGCGGCTGTGACGAGGTCTCATCCGAGCGTCGCGCTCGCATTCGATCGCACTCACCCTGAACCTCGAGGCAACGAGGCTCCGTCTGAAAGGATCACACCCGCACGATCGCCACCGTACGGTATGGGAGGGCGCACAGTGGATCACACCCGAAGATAAAGCAACGATTGATATCCTCCCCAATTGGTTGTCGCCGTTCACCCCGGCGATCAATCACGTGGCCCGATACAGAGGGCCATCACCTTGTTCCTCTGGCTATGCGGACAAGCTTCTCGGTCCGACATTCTGCCCCAGCACGGCATCGATCTGCTTTCGATCAAGTGTCTCCTGCGCCTCGAGTTGTTCAACCAGCGCGTCAACACGGACCCGGTGCTCCTCAATCACGCCAACGGCCGTACGCTCGGCCTCGGCAAGCAACTTACCGACTTCGAGATCCACATCATGCGCCGTGCGATCGCTGAACTGTCGGGCCTGCGCCATCTCACGGCCGAGAAACGGGTGTTCCTCGCTCTGGCGAAGATCCACCGGCCCGACCGCGTCAGACATGCCCCACCGCGCAACCATGGCCCGCGCCAGCTGCGTCGCCTGCCGAATATCGTCATCCGCCCCCGAACTGACATCCCCCAACAAAACCCGCTCCGCCGCCCGGCCACCCAGCATAACCGACAATCGATCCATGAGATAAGCGTGCGACAGTGTGTGCCGCTCCTGCTCGGGCAGCATGTGCGTTGCGCCAAGCGAGCGGCCCCGAGGGATGATCGTCACTTTGTACAGCGGGTCCGCGTTCGGCAGGTAATGGGCGACCGCCGTATGCCCGGATTCATGAACGGCCAGCCGGTGCATTTCCTCTGCCCGCACCGTCAGATGGCGTTCCATCCCCATCAACACACGGTCGCGCATCTCATCGAAGTGCTGCATCGAAATCCGCTCTTCACCGGACCGAACGCAGGCGATGGCAGCTTCATTCACGAGGTTCTTCAGATCCGCTCCGGAGAACCCCGGCGTGCCAGCCGCCAATCGGGCCAGGTCAACATCCTCCGCCAAGGGCTTGCCCCGGACGTGGACGCCGAGAATCGCCTCCCGCGCCGCCTTGTCCGGCAGATCCAGGGTGACATGGCGATCAAATCGACCAGGGCGCAACAATGCCGGATCCAGGACATCCGGACGGTTGGTCGCCGCCGACACGATCACCGCCTCGTGCCCTTCGAACCCGTCCATCTCCGACAGGATCTGGTTCAAGGTCTGCTCGCGTTCGTCGTGGCCTCCACCGAATCCCGCGCCGCGGACCCGGCCGACCGCATCGAGTTCGTCAATGAAGATGATCGAAGGCGCGCGCTTCTTCGCTTCGTCGCACATCGAGCGAACCCGACTGGCGCCGACCCCGACGAAGACTTCGATGAACTCCGAGGCCGAGATATTGAAGAACGGAACACCGGCCTCTCCCGCCAGGGCGCGTGCCAAAAGGGTCTTTCCGGTGCCCGGCGGTCCCATCAGCAGGACACCGCGCGGAGGCTCGGCCCCAAGGTTCAGGAACCGCTTCGGGTCGCGCAGGAACTCGACCACTTCCGCGACCTCGCGCTTGGCGTTGTCCTGACCGGCGACATCGTCAAAGGTTACCGACGGCGGGGCCACATTCTCTTTCTTGGCCGGCTGCTTCAGAAAGTCGCCCACCCCACGACCGCCAAGCCCGCCGGCGACGTTCTGAAACAGCCGTCGCCAGAAGAACAGGTACAGTCCGATGAAGATCAGCCAGGGCAGCCAGGTCATCCACCAGTTCGGCGGCGGCGGCGGCAGGGCTGAGATCTCGACGTCCTGGGCCTCGAGCAGGCCGATCAGCGCCGGATCGCCGACCGGCGGAATCCGGATCGTCAGCCGGTCTACCGGAGGCTGGCCGGCGGGCTCGTAGGCGGCATTGAGAACCGCCGTCAGGTCGTTTTCCTGCATGGTGACGGTCGAGACCTGGCCCTCGGACACCAGCGATTTGAAGGTCGTGTACGAAACCGGGGCTGATGAGGGGGCTGGCGGGGCCAACTGCTGCGACAGCGCCCACATCAGGACGGCGGTGATCAGCAGCCAGATCAGGATCCACCGACGCTCACCCATGATTGCCCCGATACTCCCATTGGAGCGGCCCGCAGCCTGTCGCCTGCCGGGCCTTGCCTGTCAAACCAACACCTAGGTTCGCCGCAACGGCCTTTGTCACCACTATCGGCATTCACCTCGACCGGATGTGATCTTCGTCATCCGAGGTGCCTTCCACGAAGGCTATAGAAGGTCGTGTGCATCAGCAAAGCCAGCCGGTCTGGCCGCGGCGTTCGCCGGGAGGTGTCAATGGCATCGCAAATGACATGGGTAGTGATCGCAGACGCCGGTCGATGCCGGATCTTCGAAACCAAGGACCGCGGTCGATCCGTTGCGGCGGTCCTGCAGCACGACCTTGTCGCTGACCACAGGGCAGCGCGCGATCTCCGTTCCGATCGTCCTGGACGCACGTTTGACAGGTCCGGCGGCGGGCGCCACGCGAAGGAACCCAGAACCGACCCCCATCGCCATGTCCAGGCAGAATTCGCTCAGACCGTCTGCAAAGCCCTCAGCGACGAGCGTGGGCGGTTCGGGCAGCTTATGATCGTTGCTCCGCCGTCCTTTCTGGGCGACCTGCGCAACAGCCTCTCCGATGACCTGACGGCCATCCTCGTGGCGGAGGTGGACAAGGATCTGACGAAAATCCCGGACAGGGAGATCCCTGGCGTCATCACACCGTATCTGTGAGGCCCGGCCCGCCCCTACCCCAGCCGAGCCGCTGCGGCTAGTCCGGCGCCCGTCCCTTCCCGGGAAAAGGCAGAACCTGGCCGGACGATTCATGCGCCTCGTTGTCGTACTGCTCAGGTGGCGTGAGACTGAATCCGATCTCACTCAGGGCGTCTTCCAGATGGGCCGGCAGCGCCAGGCCGGCGCCGCGCAGGCGGTGGGCCAGCTTCTCGACCCCCTGAACCAGCCCATCATCCAAGGGCATGCCTTCTTCCTTGGCGATGGTCACGAGCTGGGCGATGGTCTGTACGGTCAACACGAGACGACGGTCGGCGGGGACTTCCACGCCCATCGTGACCCGGCCGGCCTCGGACTCATGTCCATCCTCGCCCTCAAGCCCCTGCGGACCCGAAGCGGGATTCGTCGGGAAATCAACAACCCGATCGTCGGTCACGTCGCCTCGCCAATCGTCGCCCACCCGTCGCGATCGCGCGCTCGCGAAAGCACCCGATTTTAGGGCCCCGCCCGAGCTCTGTCGACCGGGCGCGAAACGGTCCTGGCCGGCACCACACGGATCCGTGATCATCGAGGGGGTAGACAAATCATCCCTTGCCGCATCCAAACTGCGCCCCATCGTCTATGAGGCCGGCAAACCGCCCCGGCTCAACCAGGAGGACCTGCAGTGCGGACACTGACCCTGTTCACAGCAAGCTCGATCATCGCCTTGTCGATGATTGCGGGCACCGTTGCCGCTGACGTCTTGTCGGACCGGAAGGACGGCTTCAAGGCGCATGCGGACAACATCAAGGCGGTAAAGGCGGCGGTCGAATCCGGTAACGCAGCCGACGCCGTTGCTCCGGCGGAGAAGATGGTGGCCTTTGCCAAGCAGATCGACGGCCTGTTTCCTGCGGGTTCCGGGTCAGGTGAGACGCGCGCGAAGCCGGAGATCTGGTCGGACTGGGCGAAGTTCCAGGAGGTGTCCGCGGCCCACGTCGCCGAGACCGAGAAGCTCGTCGCGGTCGCGAAATCGGGCGACGCCTCAGCCCTCGGGGCCCAGTTGAAAGCGACCGGCGCGTCGTGCGGCGCCTGCCACAAGCCGTTCCGACTGCCCAAGAAGTAACGGCGAGGCACGAGCACATCCAAAGGCCGGCTCCAGAGCCGGCCTTTTCCGTTCGGCTGTGCGCTTGCCGACCCTTGCGCTAGCTGACCAGCGTCAGACTGTAGGCAGCCGCTGCGCAGATGACGAAGACTCCGAGTGCAATCCACCAGGCGGTGCGGCGGACAGGTTCCGGCGCGACGGTCGGCGGCAGGTGCTTCACCCCAGTGATCATCGGGTTGATGAGGTCACTGCCGAGCAGCACCCCATAGGCGATGACCGCGACGATGTGCAGGCCGGCGACCGCCAGAATCACATTGAACAGGCGGTGGTGCCAGCCGGTCAGCGAAATCGACGTGTCATAGGACACGAGCGAGTACAGCGGGCCTTCGTAGAGAATGTCGTCGGTCGCAAACAGACCGAAGGTCGCTTGGGTCCCAACCAGAATCAGCAGAGCAAGCACCGCCAGGGCGCCAAGCGGATTGTGCCCGACATGCACCGGATGGCGGCCAGCGGCGGTCTCGCGAATATAGGCCAGGATGGCGCCGGGGCCCCGCACGAAGCTTGCAAACCGGGCGAACTCGCCGCCGATGAAGCCCCAGATCAGGCGAAACGCGATCAGGCTCAGCGCCGTCAGCCCGAACCGTTCGTGCCACTCCTGGAGTCCCTGCTCCGCCGTGATCCAGGATCCGGCAAGGCTGGTCACCAGGCACCAGTGAAACAATCGCGTCGGCCGGTCCCAGACCCGGACCGGCACGACCTGAGGCGCGGAGTCCCGAGCGTCCATGGTGTCTCCCCGTTTCAGACTTCCGCCATGAAGTCCCGATAGTCGTCGACAACCGCAGCCGCTGCCGTTTCCACCAACCGGGCGCCGTGTTCCGGTGTCGCCAGGAAACTGTCGGCGGCGATCCGCCCATCGGGATGGATCGTGCGGTAGTCGTCGGCGTCGTAGAACGGCCGGGGCCGGGGTGGTGCCGGCGCCATTTCAGCCCGCTTGATGTGCTCACGATAGGCGAACTGCGTGACTGCGATCTCCGACGGCGTGGCGTGGCTGCCTTCGCGGTCGCCGTACAACTCGGCGCTGACGGCCCGCACCGTGTCGAACCCGAACCAGTTGGCCAGTTTGCACCGCACATGCGGCTGATGGGTCCCGACGGTCAGGCTCTTGGCGGCGTAGATCTCGCTGAAGGCGGCGGACGCGGTGGCCATGTTGCCGCCATGACCGTTCAGAAAATAGAACCGTTCGAACCCATTACGGGCGAGCGACAGAACGACATCCTGGATCACCGCGATCAACGTTGTCGGCCGCAGCGCCACCGAGCCCGGGAAGGCCAGATGGTGTTGAGCCATGCCGATCGAGAGGGTTGGCCCGACCAGGCAGCCGAGGGTCTCGGCCGCCCGATCGGCGATCACCTCCGGACAGATCGCATCGGTCCCGATCAGTCCGATAGGCCCGTGCTGCTCCGTCGACCCGATCGGTAGGATGATGCCGCGATGCTCGTTGAGATAGGCCTCAACCTCCATCCAGGTCATCAACTGAAGCCGCATGCTCTTCCTCCAGATCATTCATGGATGCCAGGCAGCCGACCGTCGGAGCGCCGCCCGAACGTCGAAGCTCAATCCAATCTGGCCAGAGCCTGTTCGAGCCAGGCAGAAACCGCCAGCGCTTTCGCATCCTCACCGTAGCCGGTGACGATCTGGACGCCCAGGGGCAGGCCTTGATCCCCTGTGCATACGGGAATCGTCGCGCACGGCCAGCGCAGCAGCGTCCAGATCTTGTTGAACAGGGGATCGCCTGTGCTCTCCAGTCCGCTGGGCGCTTCGCCCGCCGCCGGGACCGTGATGATCGCATCGAACCCGTCGAGACGGGCGGCGGCATCATTGCGAAAACTGTCGGCCTCCGCCTGGGCCAGCAGCAGCGCGTGGTCGTCGATCTCGCGCCCCTCGGCAATGGCGCCACGGTAGAACTCGGTCAGCTTGTCGGCGTGGTTGTCGTATTCCCAGGCCAGGGCGCGCGCCGCCTCGGCGGTCATGATGCGCCTGTGCACCGGGTCCATGGCCTCGAACGCCGTCCAATCGACCAGCCCGGCAACCGAAGCCCCCGCCGTCTGAGCTGCGATCCGCACTCTCTCGAGGGCTTCGGCGGCATCCTCCTCGATCTGGTCGGCGAACGGAACGTGGATCGCGAGCCGTGGCGCCGCCCCCTCGTAGGCGTCCAAAGCCGGGGCCCGGGTGCCGCGCAGGGCGTAGTCGAAATGCGCGACATCCGCCACCGTCCGCGCGAAACAGCCAACCGTGTCCAGATAGCGCGACAACTCCTTGACCCCGCCGCGGGGGTGCGTCCCGAAGGTCGGCTTCAACCCGACGACGCCGCAATAGGCGGCCGGTCGGATGACAGAGCCCGCGGTCTGGGTTCCCAGGCCAAGGGGCATCATGAAATCCGCGACCGCGGCGGCCGAACCGCTCGACGATCCACCGGGCGTGTGGTCAAGCCCCTTCGGGTTCCGGGTCTTGCCGGGGTTCCGCCAGGCGAACTGCGTCGTCACGGATTTGGCGAATACCAGACCGCCCGCCGCACGGGTCCGGGCAACGATATCGGCATCCGCCTGCGGACGATGCCCCGCATAGATCGACGACCCGTAGCCGGTCGGCATGTCGGCGGTGTCGAACAGGTCCTTCACAGCCACCGGCAAGCCGGACAGCGCTCCGGGCGAAGACGGTGCGCGCGCCGCGGCACGCGCGGCATCCGGGTCCAGGTGGATGAACGCGCCAACGGCTTCCTCGCGCTCGGCGATGCGCTCGAGGCAGGCGTCCACAAGGGCCTCGACGCTGAGGGTTCCGTCTTCGATTGCCCGCAGCGCGTCCAGAGCGCTCAGCCGATTGGCGCCATCCATCGATCAGCCTCCGAGCAGTTGGAGAACCACGCGTCGCCGCTGCGGGCGGGCGCGATGCTCGAACACGTAGATGCCCTGCCAGGTTCCCAGCAGCGCCCGCCCGCCGGCGACCAGGATCGAGAGACTGGTCTGGGTCAGGGCAGCGCGTATGTGGCCGGGCATGTCGTCGGGGCCCTCGGCACTGTGCTGGTACAGCGTCCCGTCCCATGGGGCGAGACGCGCGAAGAACCGATTGAGATCCGCCTGTACGTCCGGATCGGCATTCTCCTGAATCAGCAGCGACGCAGAGGTGTGCCGGATGAATACCGTGAGCAGCCCCGAGACCACCCCGGACTCCGAGATGAACCGGCGCACCACATCGGTGATCTCGAGCAATCCCGGCCCGGCTGTACTGACCTCGATCTCCTTCAGGGACGGCTGGCCGGCCTCGGTCGCATCACTGTCTTTCATTCATGCTTCCTTCCCCGCGACGGGGCGTCGTCATCCAGGTGTTCGTCGGGAACCGCCCTGTATCTCAGGAGCGGATCCAGGGTAGCGTCGCGGTATTCTGGAGAGAGAAGCCATGCCGCGCCACCTTGTCTGTCTTTCCTATGACTTCGATGCCCTGTCGCTGCCCTTGGCCCGAGGAACAACGACACCGACACCGCTGTCCCGGGGTGAGTTCGGACTGGTCGGGGTGGAGAGAATCCGGCGCCTGCTGAAAGCCCACGGCATCCGGGCGACCTTCTTCGTTCCCGGGCATACGATTGAGAGCTTTCCCGACAGCGTCGCCGCCCTCGTCGCGGATGGGCACGAGATCGGCCACCACGGCTGGACTCATCGGCGCCCGGCGGACCTGGATCGAGACGAGGAAACCTGGGAGATCGAGCGCGCCAACGCGGCGATCGAACGGATCAGCGGTCAGAAGGCGCGCGGCTACCGGTCGCCGTCCTGGGATCTGTCGCCCCACACCCTGGACCTGCTGCTACAGAACGGCTTCGCCTATGACTCGAGCCTGATGGGACACGATACCCAGCCCTATCGGCCGCGGGCTGGCGACGACACGCCTCTGTTGGAGCCGGCGCGCCTCGGCCGCCCCGTCGACCTGATCGAGCTGCCGGTCAGCTGGAGCCTCGATGACTATCCGCATTTCGAGTGGAGCGTGACTTCCGCAGGCGCACTGAACCAGGGGCTGATGCCGTGGCACGGCGTGCTTGGAAACTGGACCGCCGACTTCGACTACATGACCGAGACGGAGGATTGGGGGGTCATCACCTACACCTTCCATCCGTTTGTGTCGGGCCGCGGCCACCGAATGAAAGCGATGGAAGGGCTGATCCGTAACGTCGAGACTGGCGGGGCGGTCTTCGCGACCATGGAGAAAGCCGCACGAGAAGCGGCGGCGCGCCTGGGGCCGGTTGCCTGATGGCGGCGAACGAACCCTCCGGCGAGCCGGCGGCGACCCGGCAAGCGCTCCTGGAGAATGCCCTGGCGCATCTCGCCGAGCGACACCCCGAGATCCGCCAAACCCTGGAAGAAATCGGCCCGCCCGAGCCGCGCGTCCTGGAACCGGGTTTCGGTGCCCTGATCCGGATCATCATCGGCCAGCAGGTGTCGACCGCTTCGGCGGCCGCCATCCTCAAGCGCCTGAGGGCGGCGGGCGGCGATGACCCTCAGCGGTTCGCGGCCATGGGCGACGACGATCTGGCGGCGATCGGGCTGTCGCGCGCCAAGATGCGTTATGGACGGGCATTGGCGGAACGGGTTCTGGACGGCCGCCTCGATCTCTCGGCGCTGTCGGCCGCCGAGCCGGAGCTGGCCCACGAAGCGCTGATACAGGTTCCGGGCATCGGGCGCTGGACGGCCGAGATCTATCGGATGTTCGCGCTCGGCGACCCGAATGTCTTCCCGTCCGGCGACCTGGCCCTGCGTGAGGGCCTCAGATGGCTGATGGATCTGGCGGACCGGCCGACCGTCGAGCAGACGGATCAGAGGGCCGTCGAATGGGCGCCCCATCGCAGCAGTGTCGCCCTCCTGGTCTGGCGCCTATACCGCAACCGCCGGGGCATCGCGGTCCTGGGTGCGGATGCCAAGGGCTGACAGGGGCCGCGCTGGCGGATATTGACACCGTCTGATAACCTTGAGTTTCGCAGAAACACTGTTTGAATTGACAGGAATACGGGGACGCGCGCGGAGAATCCGGCGAAGGAGTCCGATGTGTGGGAGTCGGACAGTTGGTGGTGACGTTTCGGATGGCAACGTGACCGCCACTTCAGAATCTCTACCTGACGGGGATGAACTCGGCCTCCAGCCCGCACTCGACGCGCTGGGCGATGGGCTGCTGCTGCTGGACAGCGAGGATCGCGTCGTCACGTTCAATGCCGCGTTCCTGGAACTGTTCCCCCATATGGCAGCGGTCCTGAAGACGGGCGCCCCGTTCGAGAAGATGCTCGAGTTCGATGTCGCCTCCAAAGACTGGGAAAACCAACCCGAATCCGCCGAAGCGTGGACCGCGCGCCGACTTCAGGCCCATGGGCAGACATCGGCGACTCTGGAGGAATGCCAGGTCAAAGGACGCTGGATCCGTATTGGCGACCACGCGACCAGCGACGGCGGTCGCGTCATCCACTACCGCGACATCACGCAGACGCATCGCCAGCAGGAAGACGTCGACCACTTCAATGCCCTCCTGCGCGGTACGCTGGAAGCCAACAACCAGGGCATCTGTGCGTTCGACAAGCACGGCCGTCTGGCGACCTGGAACAGCCGGTATTTCGAGATGCTGGACCTGCCGGCAACCTTCGCCCAGGCGGGCACGCCGATGATCGACATCCTGCGCTATCTGGCACAGCAGGGGGAGTACGGCGACGGGGAGCCGGAGGAACTGGCCACCGACGTGCACCAGATGATCACGACCACGCCCGGTATTGCGTTCGAGCGCAAAACCCGGCGCGGCCACCGGGTCGAGGTCCGTGTGCGGCCGATGGCGGAAGGTGGCGGTGTAATCGCGTTCACCGATGTCACCGAGCGGGTCAAGGCCGAGGAAGCCCTGCGAGCAAGCGAAGAGCGCTACGCCCTGGCGGCCGCCGGTGCCAATGATGGCCTGTGGGATTGGGATCTCGCCACCAACCACATCTTCTTCTCTCCCCGTTGGAAAGAGATGCTGGGCCATCAGGAGTCGGGGATCGGAGACGGCGCGGAGGAATGGTTAAGCCGGATCCACCCGGAAGACGTCCAGCGGGTCACGGCGCAGATCGACGCCCACCTGAACGGGACCGTCGACAATTTCGAGAGCGAACACAGGATCCGCCACCGGGACGAAACCTATCGCTGGATGCTGCTGCGCGGTCTGGCGGTTCGCGACACTGCCGGCAAAGCGTATCGGATCGCCGGTTCGATGACCGATGTCACCGACCGCAAACGCGCCGAAGAGCAATCCATCCACGACGCCCTGCACGACAATCTGACCGGGCTTCCGAACCGCACGCTGTTCCTGGAACGCGTCCGCCAGGCCCTGGCCCGGCAGCGTCGGATGCCGACCGCGGAGTTCGCGGTGATCTACCTCGATCTGGACCGCTTCAAGGTGGTCAACGAAAGCCTGGGCCATGTCCATGGCGACGACCTGATCATCTCGGCGTCGCGCCGTCTCCACGACAACCTGAAGTTCGGTGACACCGTCGCCCGGCTCGGCGGCGACGAGTTCGCAATACTGCTGGAGGAGGTGACCGACAAGAACGAGGCCCTGGTCGTCTGCGACATGGTCCAGAAGGCGCTCTCGTCTCCCTTCACCCTCAGCGGCAAAGAGATCTTCACGACGGCCTCCATGGGCGCCGCGCAGTCCGGCGAAGGGTACGGCCGACCGGAAGACATCCTGCGCGATGCCGAACTCGCCATGTACCGGGCCAAGGAACTCGGCAAGGCCCAGGCGCAGACTTTCGACGCCAGCCTTCGCGGCACATCGATCACTCCGCTCGAAATGGAAACCGACCTGCGCCGGGCGATCGAACGCGAAGAGATGCGGCTGCACTTGCAGCCGATCATTTCGCTATCCAACGGGCGGATCCGGGGATTCGAGGCCCTGACCCGCTGGCAGCATCCCGAGCACGGGTTCGTGCCGCCGATCGACTTAATCCCGCTGGCCGAAGAAACCGGCATGATCGTCGAACTCGGGGAGTGGGTGCTGCGTCAGGCCTGCCAGCAGACGGTGGCCTGGACAAAGGCGTTTCCGCAGGCCGGTCCGCTGGAGGTCAGCGTCAACCTCTCCGGCCGTCAGTTCAGTCAGTTCGACCTGGTCCGGATGGTGACCAACAGCCTGGAGAGAACCGGCCTGCCGCCCGGTGACCTGAAACTCGAGATCACGGAGAGCGCGCTGATGGAGAACGCGCACCTTTCCGCCCAGATGCTCCACGACCTCAAGGAACTGGACATTCAGATCTGCGTCGACGATTTCGGGACCGGCTACAGCTCGCTGAGCTACCTTCACACCTTCCCGATCGACACTCTCAAGATCGACAAATCCTTCGTCCACGATATGGGCCGCAACCGGCACAATCTGCAGATCGTGCGCACCATCGCGCTGCTGGCCCAGAACCTGAGGCTGGACGTGATCGCGGAAGGGGTCGAGACTCCCGAACAGCTTGCGCAGTTGCGTGCGATCGGCTGCGGCTTTGCCCAGGGCTTCCTATTCTCTCCGCCCCTGGCTGCCGACGGCATCGAGCAGTTGCTGCGCGAAAATCGGAGCTGGTAGGGGCTCGAGAGAATGCGCCGATTCGATGTCTATTTCCTGCAGAAGCGGAGCACAGCTGGCTGGGACACCCTTGAGAGGGCGCAGTCGGCCTCGGTGCTGATTGCCTCCGTCGTTCGCGAATTCGACGGCCAGGAGGATGCTGAGCTCCGCGTCGTCGCCGGCGACTGGAACGAGGCCATCGGGGAATGGGAGTTCAGCCAGATCTTCTTCGTCGACCGGGGGTCGATCGATCTCCGCCTGGCGGAGTCAGCGGAGGAGGACGACGAGCCGGCAGCGTCTTGGTCGACGGGATCCGACCGCGCCGGCGGCACCGACGACAGTCTGGAAGCCGACCTGCCGCCGGAGCGGGCACAGACACCCGGTGCAGACACGGGCGCGACCGGCAGCGGCTTCGCGGCAGCCATTCGGGCAGCCAGCGAACAGGCGGAGCAGGAGGCCGCGGGCGCAACCGAGGATGACAGCCGGACCGCTCCCGAGGACCCGCTCGACATGCCGGAACCGGCGAACCGATCGGAACGCTCCTCGCGACGCGGCACGCGCGACGACGACACCAATGAGGACCTGCGCTCGCTTGGGTTTGTCCATGGCGACCTCGACGCCGAGGACTTGGATGTGCCCCCGCCGGAGTTCCGCCCGGAACCGAGGCGGGGGGGCAGGCTGTTCTTCATGATCGGCACGCTGCTGATCGCGGTCCTGCTGATCCTCGGCTCGGCAGCCGCCCTGATGGTGGCCTTCAAGGTCGATCCGGCACCCCGCTACATCGAGATGTTCAAGCAATGGCGCGCCGGTGGGGATTTTATGCTGCAGTCCGAGGAGACCACATCGGGACCGGTGAGCGTCGTCCCACAGACGGTGGGCCAGGTCGCACGGTTTGACGGGGTCGTGCCGGAGCTGCGCGGCCGCTGGTCCGCGGGGGATTGTGCGGAGGAGTACATCGAGTTCGATGTCGACGGGTTCGTGGTGGCGGCCCCCGGACGACCGCCCTCCGTCAAAGTGCCGGTGACGGAAACCCTCACCGACGACTACACATGGTACCTGCGCCGCTCAGACACCCTGGTCGAACACTTCCAGCGCCTTGGCGACAGCGACATCCAGATGATCGGCGACACGACGCCGGTCGGGTTCACCCAGCGCACGTCAGAGGTTTTCACACGCTGTCCCTGAGCGAGAGCGAGAAGACTCGACGCTGACCCGCTCTAGAACAGGCTTCTCTGGGCCGGCGGCGGTGGCGCCGCCGGGACCGCATCGAGGGCGACAGGCTCTATCAGGCCGGCGGCGTCGTTGCGCACGTTCCCGACCCGCCGGTCGACCGGATAGGCTTCGATCACTGCCGGGTCGACGGCCTCGGTCAGGCGGCCCGCCGTCTCGCCGTCCCCCTCCAGCCAGGTTGCGAAAGCGGCGCGATCGAACAGCATGACCGGCATCCGGTGGTGAATGTGCGCGATGGCCTCGTTGGCGCCGGTGGTCAAGATGGTGAAGGTCTCGAGCGGACTGCCCTCTCCACGCCCTTCCCAGATTTCCCACAAGCCGGCGAACGCGAACGGCGCCCGGTCCTTGCGGACAACGCGGTACGGCTGCTTGTGTCCGGCTTCAGTCCGCCATTCGTAGAACCTGTCGGCCGGGATCAGGCAGCGCCGCGATCGAAACGCCGCGCGGAAAGGTGGTTTCTCGGCAACGGTCTCGCGACGGGCGTTGATCATCCGGGCGCCGATCTCGATCTCCTTGGCCCAGGACGGCACCAGCCCCCAGCGCATCATCGCCAGCTGCCGCTGACCCTCGGATCCGAGCCGTACGACCGGGGCATCCTGGGTCGGCGCCATGTTCCAGCGCGGCTGGAGATTCAGCATGGAATCAACGTCGAACAGGCTGCGCAGCGCCTCCGTCGGCAGTGTGATGCTGTAGCGTCCGCACATCTTCCGAGCTCCCCGAACCGCGACGCCGTCCCGCTTGGAGAAGGTTCAGTCGACGGCTAACATCCCGATCCAAACCAACCGCGAACGGGCGAGGCAGGCAATGGCGAAGTTCGGCATCGGACAGGGCATGAAGCGTTTCGAGGACCAGCGCTTCCTGACCGAGACGGGGCAATACACCGACGACCTGCAGATCGACGGCACGGTGATCGCCCACGTGCTGCGCAGCCCCCTCGCCCATGCCCGGATCACGTCAATCGATGTGACCTCAGCCCGGTCGATGGCCGGCGTTCTGGCGGTCTGGACCCATGGCGATATAAAGGCCGACGGCGTCGGTGACATGCCCTGTGGCGCCCTTCTGAAAGGGCGCGACGGCAAACGCGCCGTCGGGCCGGTCTACCCGTTGCTGACCGGTGATCGGGTTCGCCATGTCGGCGACGCCGTCGCCCTGATCGTCGCCGAGACCATGGATCAGGCCCGCGATGCGGCGGAGGCGATCGAGGTCGAGTACGACGCCCTGGCGGCGGTCCCGGGGATCGAAGCGGCGAGTGCCCCGGACGCACCCCCGATCTGGGACGCGGCCCCCGACAACCTCTGCCTCGACTGGGAGACCGGTGATGCCGCCGCCGTCGAGCAAGCGCTCGCGAATGCCGCCCACGTCGCCGAACTGGCCCTGGTGAACAACCGGATCATCGTCAATTCGCTCGAGCCGCGCGGGGCCATCGGCGTGGTCGATGCCGCCACCGGCGATCGAACGCTCTACGTCTCGACCCAAGGCCCCCACGGCGTCCGTGATGTGATGGCCAAGGTCCTGAACCTCGCGGCGGAGAAGATCCGTTGTGTCTCGCCCGATGTCGGCGGCGGGTTCGGGATGAAGATTTTCCCTTACCGGGAACACGCGCTCGTGCTGTGGGCCGCCGGAAAGATCGGAAGACCGGTCAAGTGGATCGGCGAGCGCGGCGAGTCCTTCGTCTCGGACACCCAAGGTCGCGATCACCAATCCCACGCCCGACTGGCGCTCGACGGCGATGGCCGCTTCCTTGGGCTTGCCGTCGACACCAAAGCCGACCTCGGGGCCTATCTTTCGCTCTATGCGCCCGCGATTCCGACGGTGGCGGGCTCCGGCATGCTGGCGGGGCTCTATGCGACACCGGCGATCCACGTGCGGGTTCGCTGCTATTTCACCAACACGTTGCCGGTCGATGCCTATCGGGGCGCCGGTCGGCCGGAGGCGGCCTATCTGGTCGAGCGCCTGGTCGATGTCGCCGCCGGCGTGGTCGGTCTGCCGCGCGACGAGATCCGCCGCCGGAACTTCATCGCTGCCTCCGCCATGCCGTTCACCACCGCACTCGGCGAAACCTATGACAGTGGTGATTTCGCCGGCCATCTCGACAAGGCGCTCGACGCCGCCGAGTGGTCGGCAATCGATGCGCGCAAGGCCGACAGCAGCAGGGCTGGGAAACTGCGCGGGATCGGGATCTCGACCTATGTCGAAGCGTGTGGCGGCGGCGGCCCGGAATGGTCCGACATGCGGATCGAGCCGGACGGCTCGATCGTGGTTCCGATCGGCACGCGCTCAACCGGTCAGGGCCATGAGACCGCCTATACTCAGCTGGTGGCCGAGGCCTTCGGCGTCGACAACGACAAGGTCAAGATCATCCAGGGCGATACCGCCGCCATCGAGAACGGTTCGGGCACCGACGACTCGCGCTCGCTGCCGGCCGGCGGCTCGGCGCTGCACATGGCGATCCAGAGCGTGTCGGCGAAGGCCCGGATGCTGGCCGGCTACGCGCTGGAGGCGGCCGACGCGGATCTGGAGTTGGCCGACGGCAAGTACACGGTCGTCGGCACCGACCGGTCGATCAACCTGGGCGAGCTTGCCACCCTGGCGAACGACCCCGACCGCCTGCCGGAAGGCATCGACCCCGGCCTGGAAGCGAAGGAGATGTACAAGCCGCAGGCCTCGACCTACCCCAACGGCACCCATGTCTGCGAAGTCGAGATCGATCCGGATACCGGCATCATCGAGGAGCTTCGCTTCACGGTGGTCGATGATTTCGGCGAGGTCGTGAACCCGCTGCTGCTGGAGGGGCAGGTCCATGGCGGCGTCGCCCAGGGCATCGGCCAGGCGCTCTACGAGCATTGCGTCTACGACGACAGTGCCCAGCTGGTGACCGGCTCACTGATGGACTACTGCCTGCCGCGCGCGGACAACGTCCCACCGGTCGCCTTCTCGATGAGTCCGACCCGGTGCATGACGAACCCGCTCGGGGTGAAGGGCTGCGGAGAAGCCGGCGCCATCGGCGCGCCGCCGGCAGTGATCAACGCGGTCCTCGATGCGCTGTCGGCGGTCGGCGTTACCAATATCGATATGCCGGCGACCCCGGACGTGGTTTGGGCGGCCATCCAGAACGCCCGTCCAGCCGCCGCAGCGGAGTAGCGTGATGTCCTTCGGCGCGACCGCCAACACCCTTCCCGGAACGCCCATCGACCCGGCGGACCGTACCGCCCTGCTGGACGCCGTCGTGACGATCGCCCGGGCTGCCGGCGACGTTATCCTGCCGTACTACCGTGCCGACGTTACCGTCGACGACAAGGCCGATGGAAGCCCGGTGACCGCCGCCGACCAGGCCGCCGACGCCCTGATCGTCCCGGCCCTGCGAACCCTCACACCCGCCGTTCCGGTGGTCGCCGAGGAAAGCGTCGACGCGGGGCATGTCCCGGATGTTTCCGGCGGTCGGTTCTGGCTCGTCGATCCGCTCGACGGAACCAAGGAGTTCATCAACAGGCGCCGCGATTTCACGGTCAATATCGGCCTGATCTGGGACGGGACCCCGGTGCTGGGTGTCGTGCACACACCCGTCGACGGGGTGGTCTGGGCCGGCGCCACCGGCCACGGGGCCTGGGAGGAAGACGCCGACGGTGCCCGAACGGCGATCCGTGTCCGCAGCCCGGGAGCCGACGGCCTGACCATCGTGGCCAGCCGCAGCCACCGCAATCCCGAACTGGAAGCGTATATCGCCACGCTCACGGTCAAGGAGAGCGTGTCGCGCGGCTCGGCCCTGAAGTTCTGCATCGTCGCCCGCGGCGATGCCGATCTGTACCCCCGGACCGGCCCGACCATGGAATGGGATACGGCGGCGGGCCAAGCCGTGCTGCTGGCCGCCGGCGGGTCCATGACCAAATTCGACGGCAGCCCGTTCGACTATGCCAAGCCCGGCTTCCTGAACGGCCAGTTCATCGCCCGGGGGGCCTAGGCCATGGGCCGGCGACAGAGCGGTCTCACTGTCCTGGCCGGCGCCGTCCTCTGCGCCATGATGACCCCTTTTGCCGGCCACACTCAGGTGGAGCCGCCGACGGCGCCAACAAGCCCGCGTCACCCGTTGTCCGAAGGCAAACCGGTAGGGAGTCTGAAAATCGAGAGGAGGGAACCGGTCGTTCCGGGAACCGAGGCGCCCCGTCGACTGGTCGGTCCGAACGAGACGAGATCCCGCACCCCGGCCCGGCGCGAGCGCCTGCAGGCCAACCCGATCCCGCAGCCGCCGGGCCCCAACCCGCCGGTCCGGTTGATCAAGCCCCGCCCGCGCTCGACGGTGCCGATCGGGATCATCGACCCGCGCCCGGGCACCACCCCAAAGCACCCGGGAACCATCGAGGCGCGGTAGGTCGAGAGCCGCTAGGCCTCCTGCACCACCCTGCGGATGGCGGCGATGGCGGTCTCGATGTCGCGCGCGTCCACATCCAGGTGGGTCACCGCCCGGATCAGCGTCGGACCCAGCACGCTGACCCGCACTTCGAACTCGGATGTCAGCCGGCGGCCGAACTCCGCCCCCGACAGGCCCGTCCCGGACACGTCGAAATAGACCATGTTGGTCTCGACCCCACCGGTATCGACGTCGACGCCGTCCAGATCCTCGATCCCCTCGGCGAGTCGTCTGGCATTGGTGTGATCGTCCGCCATGCGCTCGACGTGGTGATCGAGAGCGTAGACGCCGGCCGCCGCGATGATCCCAGCCTGGCGCATCGCCCCGCCGAACTGGTGCTTGAAGCGCCACGCTTCCTCGATGAAGTCGCGTCCGCCGGCCATGACGCCGCCCACCGGACACCCGAGCCCCTTGGACAGGTCGATCCACACGCTGTCGCAGTCCTGGGCATAGCGCGCGGCCGACACCCCGCTGGCGGCCACCGCGTTCAGCAGCCGGGCCCCGTCCATGTGCAGTTTCAGGCCGTTGGACCTGGCCGCCGCCGCGACCCCGTCGAGGATGTCCGTCGGCCAGATCGCGCCACCGCCGAGATTGGCGGTGTTCTCGACCGACACCAGGGTCTGTCGCGGCGCGTGCCGGGTCTTCGGGCGGATCGCCGCCGCCACCTGCTCGGCGGTGAAGATCCCCCGCGCACCCGGTATCGTGCGCATCATCGCCCCGGCGAGCGCCCCCGGTCCGCCCGCCTCGAAATGCAGCGCGTGGCCGGTCTCGTCCAGGATGATCTCGTCGCCCTGACCGCACCAAACCCGATAGGCGATCTCGTTGCACATGGTCCCGCTCGGCAGGAACACCGCAGCCTCCTTGCCGAGCAGCTCGGCGACCCGGTCCTGCAACGCATTGACGCTCGGGTCCTCGCCGGCCTGTTCGTTGCCGACCTCAGCCGCGGCGATCGCCTGGCGCATGCCGTCGGTCGGCCGGGTGACGGTATCGCTGTAAAGGTCCACGCGCGGAAGGGCGGCCATGGTCGATGTCTCCGATAGGCTGGGGATGTTGCGGATAGGGCTTGGCATCCACACCTTAGACGGTGCACGCAATGACGAGGAAGACCGGATGTCGCAGGACCGCGCCCTGATCCGCCGCCCACTGCCGTTCAAGCTGTCGGCACCCGAGAACGACCGTCTGGCGGTGCATATTGTCTACGCGCTCTATGCCGCCAGCCTGATCTTCCAGATCCCCTCGATGTTCGGCGTGATCCTGGCCTACCTCAAGCGCGACGACGTCGAAGGCACTTACCTGGAGCCGCATATCCGCTGGCAGATCCGGACCTTCTGGATCTGGCTGCTGTTGAGCGTGATCGGCTGGACGACCACCGTCCTGCTGGTCGGCTGGCTGATCCTGGGGGTCGCCTATCTCTGGCTGGTCTACCGGATCGTCAAAGGCTGGCTGCGGCTCTCGAACGGAGAACCGGTCCTGCGGCCCGGGGACTTCTTCTAGCAGGGTATCGAAGCCCTCCAGCGGATCTTTGGACCCCGGAAATCTATTTCTGCGGCTGGCCAATATCCTTATTCCCGGCCTTAAGTCGGGACCCAGACCGGGAGTTGGCCGGAACGCATGAGTGTCCTTGACGAAGCCTCAACGCGCTAGACCCTAGGCCCCGGGACCAACCCCGGATTAAATCCGGGGCGGGGATGCGGGTATCTTGACGCGAAAACCGCCTCCGATCAGACGTTGCTGTCCGGGAAAGCCGCCTTACGTTCGGCGATGTAGGCGAGCAACGCCTCGTCGATCGCCGGATCGAGGGCCGGTGCCTCATACTCCGCCAGCATCTTCTTCACCAAATCGGACGCGCGCGTATAGGCGTCGCGCTCACCCTCGGCCGACCACTGCTCATAGGTCGTGTTGTCGGCGATGGACGACCGGTAGAAGGCCGTCTCGAAGTTCGCCTGGGTGTGGCCGCAGCCGAGGAAATGCGCCCCTGGACCGACCTCGCGGATCGCGTCCAGCGCCTGTCCGTTGTCGGACAGGTCCACACCTTCGAGCATAGTGCGCATCATGGCGCACTGGTCGGCGTCCATGACGAACTTCTCGTAGGAACTGACGAGCCCGCCTTCCAGCCAGCCGGCCGCGTGCAGGACGAAGTTCACCCCGCCGAGAACCGTCGGCAGCAGGGTATTGGTGGACTCGTAGGCCGCCTGGGCGTCAGGGACCTTGGATCCGCACAGAGAGCCGCCGGAGCGGAACGGGACCCCCAGCCGGCGCGCGAGCTGGGCGCAGGCGTAGAGCACGAGGGCCGGCTCCGGGGTTCCGAAGGTCGGCGCCCCGGACTGCATCGAGATCGAAGACGCGAAACTGCCGAAGATCACCGACGCGCCGGGGCGGCAGAGCTGGGCGAAGGCGATCCCGGCCATCGCCTCGGCCAGCGTCTGGGCCAGGGTGCCGGCGACGGTCACCGGCGACATGGCCCCGGCCAGGATGAAGGGCGTGGTGATGACCGCCTGGTTGGCGCGCGCGTAGTTCTTGAGCGCTCCCAGCATGGTGGCATCCCAGGTCATCGGCGAATTCGCGTTGATCAGCGAGACCAGGACCGTGTTGTTCTCCAGAAAATCGGCGCCGAACACGATCCGGGCCATTTCCAGGGTGTCGAGGGCGCGATCGGGGTGGGTGACCGAGCCCATGAACGGTTTATCGGAATACTTGATATGGGCGTAGACCATGTCGAAGTGCCGTTTGTTCACCGGCAGATCGACTGGCTCGCACACCGTGCCGCCGGAATGGTGCAGCCCCGGATGGCGGCAGGCCAGTTTCACGAAGTTCTCGAAATCCTCGATCGTGGCGTAGCGGCGCCCACCTTCCATATCGCTCACAAAGGGTGGGCCGTAGACCGGCGCGAACACCGTGTTCGGCCCTCCGATCTCGATGGAATGGGCGGGGTTGCGGGCATGCTGCGTGAAGCTCGACGGGGCCGTCCGGATCAGCTCCCGCGCGAGTCCGCGGGGAATCCGCACCCGTTCGCCGTCGATGTCGGCACCGGCATCACGCCAGAGTGCCAGCGCCTCGGCATCTTCGCGGAACTCGATTCCAACCTCGGCGAGGATCGTCTCGGCATTGGCCTCGATGATCTCCAGCCCCTCGTCGGTCAGCACATCGAAGGTTCCGACCTTTCGCTGGATGAAGGGCGTATAGACCGACGCCGCACGACCCCGTGCCACACGCCGTGCATCTCGGCCGCCACCCGCGTCCTCCTGAGCAACGACGTCAACCGCCTCTTCGGTCATCGCCGGACCTCCTTCATCAATCATCTTCTTCAATGATGCGCGGCCTGAAGGTCAAAACTTGGCCGGGCGCGACCCCTTTCCGTCGTCTCCAAGCCACCCGGACGAAATCGCCGCCTGAAATCCCTCGGTTTGGGCGCCTTGATCGGGTCACCGGTTTCGTGACTTGAACGGGGTTCGGGGCGGTGCGAGACTTGTTGCTGACAGTAACCGGCGCATCGACCGCCGCCGGGCGATCGGCGCCAAGGGAGGATCCCCTCATGCGTGCGCGCATTCGCCTGCCTCTGCTAGCCGCCGCCGCGGCTCTTCTGATCACCTCAACCGCTGCCCAAGCCCAGACCGCGCCGAGCAGCCTGACCACGGCGCAAAACGGCATGCCGCCCCAGGTGCTGGGCCTCGTCGCCCATGCCACACCGATCCCGCTGACCTGCGAGGACGGCTCCTGCACCGCGCTGGTCTCGTCGTTCTGCCTTCAGGAGGACCGTCCGGCACCGGGTGACGGGCAGCGCTACCAGACGGCCGGCGCGGGTGATGTCACCCTGGTGGTCCGCAAGCGGGACGGCTCGGTGAACGAGTTCTCCGCTGCGGGGCTGATCGACTACGAGAGCGAGGGCCACTTCACCCGCACCCGTGTTTCGATGGACGCCTCTCGGCTGGCCTCGCTCGACGCTGCCGAGGTTGCGGTCCGGATCGCTCCGATGGTGTCGCTGATCCCGGTCACCGAAGACCCGGTCGCCCAAGCCGTGGTCGAACGTGACATGGAAACCGCGCTCGGGGCCCCGCGTTTCGTCGCCGAGCGGTTCTTCGCCGCCGGCACGCCCCGTGCCGACGCGGCCGTCACCATGACCCACATGATCAACTTCCTGCCGGCGGCAGTGTCCGGCGGTGTTGATCCCAATGCCATCGACCCGACGAAACGTGAGGCGCTTTGGAACCACGTGACGACGAGCGGCGCGGTCAAGGGTCTCTCTGTGGAAGGGATCGAGCGGGCCCGTGGTGAACTGGAGCGCTGCGGACAGTTCGCCGACATGGGCATCAAGCTGACCTTGCGCGGCTGCCTCGAAAGCAGTCACGACCACACAATGCGGGAGGTCAACGACGCGTTCTGGGACGCCGAGGTCGGCTACTGACCGCTGGACGGATCTCTCGGCAGGGCCGCTTACCGGCCCTGCCTCTTTTCTCAGAAACTGCGAGGCAGGCCGAGGACGTGCTCGGCCACGTAGCTCAGGATCAGGTTCGTCGACACCGGAGCGATCTGATACAGCCTGGCTTCACGGAACTTGCGTTCCACGTCGTATTCCTCGGCAAACGCGAAGCCGCCATGGGTCTGCATGCAGATCTCGGCGGCTGACCAGGCCGCCTCGGCCGCCAACATCTTCGACATGTTGGCCTCCGGCGCGCAGGGCTCACCCGCCTCGAACTTGCGCGCACCGCTCTCGGCCATCAGGGCTGCCGCCTCGGTCTCGGCATAGGCCTTGGCGATCGGGAACTGGATGGCCTGGTTCTGACCGATCGGGCGCCCGAACACCTGCCGCTCCTTGGCATAGTCGGTCGCCTTTTCGATGAACCAGCGGGCGTCGCCCAGGCTCTCGTGGGCGATCAGCAGACGTTCCGCATTCATGCCGTCGAGGATGTAGCGAAAGCCTTTGCCTTCCTGTCCGATCAGCGCGTCGGCCGGGACCTTCATGTCATCGAAGAACACCTCGGTGGTGTTGTGGTTGATCATGGTGCGGATCGGCCGGATCTCGAGCCCGTTGCCGAGAACCTCGCGCATATCGACAAGAAACACCGACAGCCCGTCGGTGCGCTTCTCGACCTGGTCGCGCGGTGTCGTCCGGGCCAACAGCAGCATCAGATCAGACTGCTCGGCGCGCGACGTCCAGATCTTCTGGCCGTTGATGACGTAGTGGCTGTTGCCCTCGAGTCTGGCGGTCGTCCGCAGAGACAGGGTATCGGTGCCGCTGGTGGGCTCGGTCACGCCGAAGGCCTGCAGCCGCAACTCGCCCGATGCGATCCCTGGAAGGTATGCCCGCTTCTGTTCCTCGGAGCCATGCCGCAGCAGCGTGCCCATGATGTACATCTGGGCGTGGCAGGCTGCACCATTGCATCCGGTGCGGTGAATCGTCTCCAGGATCGCGGCCGCGGCGCGCAGCCCCAGGCCGCTGCCGCCGTATTCCTCCGGGATCAGGACAGCAAGGTAGCCCGCCTCGGTCAGCGCCTGAACGAACTCGTTCGGGTAGGCGCGATCACGATTCTTCTCTCGCCAGTACTCGCCCGGGAACCGGGCGCAGAGGTCGGCAACGGCGGACTTGATATCGGCGATTACATCATCGGGTGTGGCGGTCATCTTCAGCTATCCAATCGACGGTCGGTGTAGCGGACTTAAGCCGGTTCCGGCTTAAGGCCAGTGCTGAATTCAGGAAACGGTGAAAACCCCAGATGTCCGAAATCAACCTGGTTACCCGGAGTTTTCGTGACCATTGATTGAGAGTTGTCCGCAGAGAAGCGGAGACGTTAGTTAAAAAACATGCTATACGCGTATCGCTTGACAATCCATTCGCTACAAAAATTTTGGTTAACGCGGTACCCAGGTCCTGACGGACTTCCTCCGTCCCGTAGCGGACATGGTCTAGAGCCGCGGCTTCCCCTCCGCGGCTTCTTTTTTGGTTCCTCAGGGTTTGCGGAAAACGCCGAGCGCCACCGCGAGGTGGTCACCGGCGAGATTGGCCGCCATGTTCCGCATCTTCTGCGGCGCCGTTTCTCCCATCAGAATATCGCCGGATTGCAGGGGCGGAGGTTCGCCCGCCGCTTCCCGACGGGCCGCGGCCTCGCGACGCTCCGCCGACCAGCGCCGGGTCTCGGCGGTGAGATCGCGGACCTCTTCGGTCTGGAAGCCCGCCGCCTCACACAGGTCCTGCATGTCCGCGGCCGGAATCAGGTGGCTGAGCCCAGCATGTTCGGCCCACGGGGCCGGATAGACCGGCGCGCCGCCGGCTCCCAGCACCACGTCGTAGAAGCAGAACAGGCCGCCTGGGCGCAGCACCCGGTACGCCTCGCGGTAGACCCCTGCTTTGTCCGGAATGTTCATACAGGCGTGCAGAGTGACCACCAGGTCGAAATGCGCATCGGGCAATCCGGTCGCCGTCGCGTCCCCTTCGACAACGGTGATCCTATCCGCCAACCCGACCTGCCGGTTGATGGCCTCGTTGACGGCACAGAACTCCGGCGTCAGGTCCAGCGCCGTGACCTGTGCGCCGACCTCGTCGGCGAAGACACGGGCCGGCCCGCCGAGACCCGCCCCGAGGTCCAGGACCACCATCCCCTCGGCCATGGCTGTGGCCGCGATAACATCCTCGGTGCCCGCGTGGCCGCGCATATGCATCTGGTCGATCGCCGAAAAGTCGGCCCGGGTCGGCGTCGAGATCCCGAAAGCACGCAGCCGGTCGACCAGCCGGTCCATCAAATCCGTGCGCCGGTAGTGGGCTGCGACGTCGTTCATCTCTCGATCCTCCTCAACCCCAAAGCCCGGGTTCCGGCGGCATGACGCGGCTGCCGTCGAATACCAAGCCGGGTGACCGATCCTTGGCCAGCAACAACGGTCCATCCAGATCGCCGATATCGGCGCCTTGCGCGACGATCACCCCGGGCGCCATGGCGAGCGACGTCCCGACCATGCACCCGACCATCACCTTGAACCCGCGTCGTTCCGCCTCAGCCTTGAGACGCAGGGCCTCGGTGAGGCCGCCAGTCTTGTCCAGCTTGATGTTGATCATGTCGTACTTGCCGGCCAAGGCGTCCAGACTGGCCGTGTCGTGGCAACTCTCGTCCGCGCATACGGTCGTCGGACGCGCGAGCCCAAGCAGCCCGTCATCCTGCCCGGCCGGCAGCGGCTGCTCGATCATCACGACACCCAACTCGGCGAGCCGGGGCGCCATGTCCAAAAAGGCCTCAACGCTCCAGGCCTCGTTGGCATCGACCACCAGTTCGGTCCGCGGGGCACTCTCGCGGATCCGGGCCACCCGGATCAGATCGTCGCCGTCGCCGGTCATCTTGAGCTTCAACCGCGGTCGATCGGCATTCTCCCGTGCCGCCGCCCCCATCGCCTCCGGCGTGTCCACGGACAGGGTGTAGACCGTCGTGACCGGCTCCGGCGGGCTGGCAAGACCGGCCAGACGCCAGGCCGGCACCCCCGCCTGCTTCGCCTCCAGATCCCAGAGTGCACAGTCGACCGCGTTGCGCGCCGCACCAGGCGGCAGCCGGTCGAGCAGGCCTTCGCGATCCAAGCCGCCGGCGACGGCCTCCTTGGCCGAGTTGATCTGGGCGATCACGCTATCAACGGTCTCCCCATAGCGCGCATAGGGCACACACTCCCCGCGCCCCACCACGCCGCTGTCGGAAACCGTGGCCATCACGACCTCGGCCTCGGTACGGGCCCCGCGAGAAATCCGGAACACGCCTCGGATCGGCCAGGTCTCACGGACAACGGTCAGGGTTCGGGGCATGTGCGTGGCTCCGTCGGGCAAGGGTGATCCGGGCGCAGAGGCGACCGGGTTAGGGCATCATTTGACCGTCAGCTTGGCGACCTGAATGTTGACGAGCAATTCCGGATCCACCAGTCCACCCAGGATCCGCCACGCGTTGTTGCGCACGCGCTGCACACCGTCATAACCGTTGAGGTCCTGCGGCGTCAGGCTCGACAGGTAGACGATCATGCCGTCGCGGATCCGCGGTTCCTGTGCAGCGATTTGCGGCACGGCCCCTTCACTGCGCAGTTCCACCGTCAGGCTGAGCAGCAGGAAAATCGGGTAGCCTCGGTTCGACTGCAGATTGACCACGAACTCGTCGAGCGTGTAGAAGACGGCGCCGAGCGGCGGCTTGAGACTCGCCGACGGCGCGAGGTTCGCGATCCGCTCCTGATCGGCCATCTCCTCGGCAGTCAACGCCGGCGGTTTCTCTCCGAGACCCGGAATGACACCGGCCAGAAACGCCCCGACGCCGGCACCGATCAGGAGCAGCAGGGGAAGCAGAACGAACAGCAGGAGCTTTTTCATGGCGACTCGTTGGGTTCCCGCGAGTCGCGGGATCTCGAGGGAAGTCAGATCGGCTCGATTGATATATAGTTATAGCCGATTCGGATTTCCGCAGCAGGACTGACGACACCTCATGGTCAAAGCCGCACAAAGCGACTGGGCGCGGTTCGTCAAAGCGCAACCGGATCTGACGGATGCCGAACGCAGCCCTGGCGCTGCCGGATGGGCGGAATCCTTCACGATCGAACTCGCCGAGGACAACCTGCTTCTGAAGATCCGACGCGACGACGGGCGTGTCGCCCTGATCGAGCTGACACCCGACACCGCACTGTACCTGCGCGAGTACCTGAACAACGCCCTGGCAACGCTCGGCGTTCCGCGATCCGGCTGACGCCGGCGCCCCATCTCCGACTGGACTCATGGGTTCGAAGTTCAGCGTCTCTAGACGCTGAACGCCGTAGCTAGCGGCCGACCGCGTAACCCTGCATGCCCCGAGGGTTGGCTCCGGCCTTCAACATGGGGCCGTCCTTGACCGCCGCACTCAGGCGCCCCTCCGACCAGTCCTCGCCGACATGAACATCATGGCCCCGGCGCTCCAGCTCGGCGACGGCGGCGGATGAGACACGGCCTTCGACCACGAGGCGGCCGGGTTTACGGCCGCGCGGCCAGAACGAGCTGGGGAAGTGCTCGCTGTGGAACGCCGGGCAATCGATCGCTTCCTGCAGGTTCATGCCATGTTCGGCATGGTGCATGAACATCAGGGTCTGCCACTGATCCTGCTGGTCCCCACCGGGGGTGCCGAACGCCATGTAGGGTTCGCCATCCCTGAGCGCGAAACTCGGTGACAGGGTCGTGCGCGGACGGCGCTTCGGCCCGAGCGCCGAAGGAGAGCGCTCGTCCAGCCAGAACATCTGCGCCCGGTTCCCCATGCAGAAGCCCAATTCAGGAATGACCGGCGAGGACTGCAGCCAGCCGCCGCTGGGCGTGGCCGAGAACATGTTACCGTCGCGATCGATGACATCGATATGGACGGTGTCGCCCTGCATCGCGCCGCTTTTTGACACCGTGGGCTCGCCAACGCCCATCCGCTCCAGCGCCCTTGGATCAATCTCGGCATCGACGCCGAGAGCAGCATCCAGATAGCCGTCATACCCCTCGATCGAGCCGGCCCGCAGTTCCAGGGACGCAGTGTCGCCGATCAGGCGTCGCCGCTCGGCGTTGTAGGCCGGCGAAAGCAGCGTGTCGGTTGGCACGTCAACGAAATCCGGATCCCCGTAGAAGGCCTCACGGTCCGCCATGGCGAGCTTTACCGCCTCGGTCACGGCGTGGATGAACTCGGGTCCGGCCGGATCCATGTCGGCGACCCCCATCCCGTCGAGCAGCGCCAATTGCTGAAGCATCGACGGTCCCTGGCTCCACGCCCCGCACTTGGCCACGGTGAAACGGCCGTAGTCGTAGGTCAGCGGGTCCTCATAGTGCGACTCCCACTCGGCGAAATCCTGGGCAGTCAGGAGACCGTGGTGGCGTCGTCCCGAGACATCCATCACCGGCTCGGCGTGGAAGAAGCGGTCCACCGCCTCGGCGATCCAGCCGCGGTACCAGATCGCGCGCGCCCGATCGATCACGGCTTCCCGCGACCCGCCGCCCGCCTCGGCCTCCCGCACGATACGGGCATAGGTCTCCGCCAGGGCGGGATTGCTGAACAGGCTGCCCGGAGCCGGCGGCTGGCCGTCCTTCAGATAGATGGCCGCCGAGGTCGTCCATTCGGTTTCGAACAGCTCCTTGACCGTATTGATGGTCGCCGCGATCCGGCCAACCGCCGGATAGCCGTTCCGGGCATAGTCGATGGCCGGCTCGAGCACCTCCGCCAGGGTCATCGTGCCGTAGTCCCTGAGCAGCTTGAGCCAGCCGTCGAAGGCGCCCGGGACCACCGCCGGCAGCAGCCCGCTGCCCGGCACTAGGTCGAGACCGAGATCCTGGATGGCGCCAATGGTGGCGGCGGCCGGCGCGGGTCCCTGGGCGCAGAGCACCCGCAGGCGCTTTTCTCGGACGTCGAAAAAGATCGCCGGTAGATCGCCGCCGGGCCCGTTCAGGTGCGGCTCCACAACCTGCAGGACGAAACCGCTGGTCACACCCGCGTCGAAGGCATTCCCGCCGCGTTCCAGGGCGCGCATACCGGCCGCGGAGCCGAGCCAGTGGGTCGAGGCGACGACACCGAAAGTGCCACGGATTTCAGGGCGCGTTGTGAACATGCAACGACTCTTGGAACGGATTTCGCAAGGAAGGCGGCGCACTATAGGTGTGGATGCGGCGGGTCGGCAAGAATTGCCCCGCCGTCGTTTGCGGGTACACGGTCACGCGATCGCGGCACCGATACACGCTGAAACAAGGAATCCGTTGCAGAATTGCACGGGATTTGATATATTGGACGTTGGTCGAGAAACGATTGTTCCGGGGTGCTCTAGCGTCCGGATCAACGGCAAAATAGGAGCTGTAGGCCGTGTCAGACTTTGCCGCCGCATCGGCAATCCTTGGAGGGAGCGGAGGAATCTTCGGTGCTGCCCAGTCGGGCGGCGCGTCCCTGTCTGCGATTGTCGCCTTCCGCAGCTATGAGCGCGACCAGGTTGCGGCGCGTCAGAACTTCGCCGACCGTGCCGATGTCAAAGCGGCGATCGACGCCTTCAAAAAGGATGTCTCCCGGCTCGATACCGTTGATGACCTGCTGAACGATCGCGACACCCTGCAGTTTCTGCTGGCGGGCTTCGGCCTCGATGCCGAGATCAACAATCCGGGAAAGATCCGCGCGGTCATTGAGAGCGACCCGGACGACATCAACTCGTTGGCCAACCGTCTGGCGGATACCCGTTTCGGTGAACTCGCCAAGTTCCTCGACACGCCGAATAACGGCATCAGCAATCTGCAATCGTCGACCAACCAGTCGAAGGTGATCGACAAGTACCTGACGGTTCAGTTCGAGCGCGATCTCGGCGTGCAGAACCCGGCGGCGCGGGACGCCCTGTTCTTCCTGCGGCGGATCAACGACGTCAACAGCACCTTTGAGATCCTGGCCGACCCGGCCCTGCGCGGGATCGTGACCGATGCGCTGAACCTGCCGCCGGAAATCGCCCGCCAGTCGGTCGAGAAACAGGCGTCGCTGGTCGAGCGCGGGATCAACCTGGACGACTTCAAAGTCAACGGGAGCACCGAGGCGACGCGGTCGCGGGTCGAGGTTCTGACCGACGACCTGAATACGATCTCCAATACCAGCCAGACGATCGACGCGGCGATCAGCGCACTGACGGATATCACGACGCGGCTTGATACCGCCCGCTCCCAGTATGCCGATCTGGTCAACATCTCCGACCCAGCGGGCGTGAACGCCGCGGAGATCGCCGTCCAGGAGACCGCGATCCCCGAATTGCTGCGCCAGCGCGGTCTGACCGCGGACGCCAACCAGGCGACACTCAACACGCGCGTGATTCTGGATCAGCTCGATGATCTGTTCCTGCAGGCCAGGAATGCCGAGGACGCCACCGCACTCGCCGACATCCAGACCCAGTTCACAGACCTTGCGGACCAGGTTCTCGGCGATGACGGCTTCATCAACTCGGCGACGTTCTTCGATCCGGCAACCGGGCTGACGCAGAACATCCTGCGCAACGGCACGGGCGGGACACTGCCCACCGGAACCAGTGCAACCGCCGCCCAGATCGATACGACTGTCGCCACCGACGGCACCCGGGCGATCACGAACTCGACCGATCTCGCGAGTTTCCTGACTGAGCTGCAGACCGCCAGGGATTCATTCGCGGCCGCGAACTTTGCGACCCTGTCCGTCGACATTGACACCGCTGAAGCGAATTTCGACACCGCCGAGACGACGTTCGAGCCGGCCGAAACCCTGAACGGTATCAACGTAGCCAGTATCCTGAACGCGTTGAACAACACCCAGTTCTCCAAGGAGCTCGACACCCAGTCGCTGAGCCGGGGCCAGTTGTCGATCGATGACGGCCTGTCACGCATCACGACGATTGAACGAGTCCTGTCCGACATCAAGGAACTTGCCCAGCAGGCCCAGGAAGCCGGGGCGAATCTGACCAAGATCAACGCCTCCTACACGGCCCGGCTGTCCGAACTGAATACCCTGATCAACACGCCGGGCAGCGTCACCGACGGCACCTCGACCATCAACTTCGACAACCTGCTGGCCGACGGCACGGTCAATTACACCGTGTTTGACGCCAACCAGGCGCGCGCCGAGGGCGGCGACCTGAAAACCAGCCTGATCGCAGCTCTGCCCGCCTCGATCACGGTGGGTAACGCCGCCACTCTCGAGACCGACGTCGACGACACCTACAAGGTGACGGTCACCGATCTGAAGAATCAGCTCGAGCGGGACCGAAGCGTCATCAACTATGCGCTGGAAACGCTCGATCCCCGGGGCCGCCTGGATGCAACGCTCCGGGAGATCGGAACCACCCTGGACGAGATCATTGCCGGCGCAGACAACGGCGGTGACAACCTGCTCAGCGAGTTCGCGTCGAACTTGCGGGTCACGCTGGACGCCGTCGGCACCACGCTGACGATCGACGCTCAGACCAGCTTCAAGTCGGACTTCCAGACCGCTCTCAACGCCTTCGACTATACCGCCCTGAACGGCGGCGACGACGATGCGCGGGTGGTGTCCCTGAACGACGCGCTGTTCACCGCCCAGGGAACACTGGGTCGGTTGCGGGCGGAGTCGTACGCGCTGAACATTCAGCGCGAAATCCTGTTCGAGGAGAAGACGGCGATCGAAGGTGACGGCGGACAGGCCAGCGACTTCCTGCAGCCGATCGAGTTCACCGACGCCGCGCTCAAGTTCATCGAACGCTATCTGGTCCAGAAGGACCTTGAAGCCCAGGGCTTCAGTGTCGACACCAACTTCAACGCGGACGTCGCGATCGCCCAGCAGATCGCCTCGATCCTTCCGCAGACCGGGCTCGTCCTCAACCTGCTCGTTTGAGCGGTCGCCCCCCTTGAGGCCACCGGCGTTTAGCCTCGTCTGTCAGGTCCCTGCCGTCATCGGCGCACGCAGTCGACGCAGCACCGCGATGATGCTGAGCGCCGTGATCTTTCCGGTACGGGGGTTCTCTTCGCTTGGCACGTTCTCGATGGTCATGGTGAATCGCGCGCTGTCGGCCTCGACAGTGATGGTGTGCGTGTTTCGAGTCACTGCCGGGTCCGCCCAGATCTCCAACCGGGTCGCATCGGGTCCGATGCCGGCCAGCGACAGGGCGGCTGCCACGTTGACGTTTGCCGGGAACCCGACAGCCCCGTCGCGGGCACTGCCGTCGAACACTTTCTTGGCCTCAGTCAGCCCATCGAGCGAGATGCCATGCTGTTCGAGATAGGGCGCACCGGCCAGACCACCCGGCGGCTTTCGGGTGACCAGACGGGCTTCCTGGATTGTGCCTTCGGCCGCCGCCCGAACCGCGTCCAGACCGATCAGCGCCCCTGTCGGAACCAGGATCTGCGCCCCGGTCTCGCGGGCGCGATCGATCAGATCCATATGCCGCAGCAGGGCGCCGACGCTGATCGGCAGGAACACCCGGCCACGGTCGACAGCCGGCCCCGCGACTTCGGCAAATGTCGACGCCGGTGCGCATTCGACGACGACATCCGCAACCGCTGCCAGATCGCCCAAGGCCAGCACCGGGACCGGGGTCCGGAAGTCGGCCATATTGCGCGCCGCCTTGTCAGCATCCCGGGCGGACACTGCCGAAAGGCAAAGACCCTCAAGCTCGCCGGCATCCAGGGCCCGGGCCACGGCCTGTCCGATGGCTCCAAAACCGCCGATGGCAACCGTCAATGGTCCAGTTGTCGCCGATGTTGACACCTTCGTCTCCTCGTCCATGGTTGCCGGGTCGGATGCCCGACCGGTCCGTTCTCTAGCCCTGGTATCGCGCCCATGTCCACACGCCGGTTGAGCCCCCGCACAGAGATCTGCCTCCGGAACGGGGTCATCGGCATGCTGGCCGGGGTCTGCTTGGGGTCCCTGATCCTCGGGCCGGCTCCAGCGGCAGCGCAGTCGACGGCACCCTCCGCCGCCTGCCAGAAAGCGACCCTGGTGGTGCCGGCGGGTTCGGGCAGCGGGACCGATCTCATCGCCCGCGAGATCGCCGGCGCCGCCAACCGGGCCGGTGCCGCGCCGCCGATCATCGTGCGCAATATCGACGGAAACGACGGTTTCGATGGTGGCGACGTGGTGCGCCAGGCGCCCGGCGACGGCTGCATGATGTTGTTCACCCACCAGGGATTGCTGGCCAACTTCCTGTCCTGGAAAGCGCCGTTCTCCTGGCACGAATTCCGCCACGGCGCCTTGCTGACCCGCACTCCGATGGCCCTGGTCGCGTCCGCCGAGGCCGGTTTCGAGGATGTGGCGGCCATGCTGGAAGCGGCGCGGGACGGAACGGTCACGATGGCCACAGGCGATGGAGATGTTTCGACCTTCGCCCTGCGCGCCATGGCCGAAGCCGCGGACGTGGACTTCGAGGTCAGGAGTGTCGACGGCGCGCGTGAGCGCATCAAACGCCTGATGGCCGGAGAGGTCGACGTGATCATGGTTCCGACCGCGCTCGCCCAACGGCTGATCGAAACCGGCAAGGTCGTCCCGATCGCGGTGACCGACATCGACCCCAGTGCCCGGCTGCCAGATCTCGGCACGCTCGAGGAGCAGGGCGTCGCCTTCAGCCATGCGATCGACCTCGGAATCCTGCTGCCGGCGTCCACATCGTTGGAGCAAACCCGGAAAATCACTGATGTGTTTCAGGAAGCAATGCGAGATCAGTCGCTTATCCGCAATCTCGATGCCTTCGATGTGCGGGTCGATTTCCGCCCAATGACACAGTACACGGTCTATTGGGAGAACCTGATGGCGGTGTGGCGGGAGATGGCCGTGCAGGCCGGATACCGCCGGGCATCACGGTGACACGGGCGACGCCCAAGATTGACTCCCGCGCATGTACCCGTATGAAAAGGCACATCCAAGAACCCGCCACCCGGCCCCGAACCGGGAACCGCGGTGGCCCGGTGGCAAAAACAGGCCGCCCAACAGGGAACGAACCGAACGAAGGGGGACTACCCGGATGACCATCAAGACAACTCTTCTCGCAGCAGCAGCCGGCCTCGTCATGGCCGGTACGATGGCTGCCACGCCGCAGCAGGCCCATGCGGCCGACCTGAACTGCCGGACCGCCAAGCTGATCGTGCCGTGGGGCGCCGGCGGTGGCACCGACGTGATCTTCCGCCAGTTCGTCGAAGCGGTGAACGAGGCAGGCGCCGAGCCGGAACTGCAGGTCGTGAACATCGGCGGCCAGGGCGGCAACAAGGGTGCAAAGGAAGCGGTCAAGGCCAAGCCCGACGGCTGCACGCTGCTCGCCATCCACCAGAGCGCGCTGACCAGCTTCTTCACCGGCCGGGTCGACTTCACCTAGGATTCCTTCACGCCCGTCGCGATGCTGACCCGCACGCCGGCGATCTTCGGCGCCAACCCGGATGTTCCGTACAACAATGTGAGCGAACTGGTCGCCGCCGCCAAGAAGGCGCCGGGCACCATCAACGCTGGCGGCACGCTGGGCTCGACCAGCCACTTCGTCTTCCTGCTGCTGGAAGACGCGGCCGGCATCAAGTTCAACCACGTTTCTTATGACGGCACGCGTCAACGCATGACCGCGCTGCTCGCCAAAAACATTGATGTCGGTGAGATCAACCTCGCCGCGGCGAAGAAGTACATCCAGACCGGTGAATTGAAGGCGCTCGGCATCACCACGCCCGATCGCAACAGCGAGATCGCCGACGTCAAGACCCTGAAGGAACAGGGCTATGACATGATTTTTACGGCACCGATCGCGGCGTGATGCTGCCGAAGGGCGCCTCCCAGGCGGTCGTCGACCACTACGCCAAGCTGTTCGAGGCTGCGGCCAACGATCCGAAGGTCGTCGAGGCCATGAACGCCAATGGCACTTCGGTGAACTACCTCGGCCCGGACGCCGCCACCAGCTACTGGAGCGACACCTTCACCAAGTGGAAGGCGATCGCTCAGGAAGTCGGCATCTACAAAGCCGGCAGCTGATCCTCGTCTGATCCGTGTCGGGCGCCGGTCTTCGGCCGGCGCCCGATGCCTTTGAGGACGAGCACCACGAACCGGCCTGGGGAGAGTCGGATGCCAATCAGTCGCGATAGTGTCGTCGCCATTCTGCTGTTGGCCCTTTGCGGCGTGCTCTGGCACGCCAGCTACGACATTGAGATCACCAACTACGGCACGATGGCGGGCACGATCTGGCCTCGGATCATCATCGTTGCTGTCGCCCTGTTCTCAGCCCTGATGCTGCTGACCTCCCTGCTCAACCGTCCGGCGGAAGACAAAGCGCCGGCCGAGACGCCGACACCTCTGCTCAAGCGCTACCGCAACGCGCTGATCATCTACGTCCTGTTCCTCGGCTTCCTGTTCACGCTGCCGACACTCGGCATGCACCTCGGCGGCGCCTTGTTCGTGTTCCTTCCGCTGACGGCGCTTGGCCGCCCGTCGCCCAAGCTGATCGCGATCCATGCCGCCGTTGCCGTCGTGTCCATCGGCGTGATGTGGTCGATCTTCACCTTCGGCCTGCGGGTGATCCTGCCCCAGGGCGAGATCCTGCCGATCTGAGCCCGGGGAGGCCCTGACGTGATCGAACATGTCATCACGGCGTTCCAGGACGTCTTCGCGTTCAACAACCTGTTACTGATGTTCCTCGGCACCACCGCCGGGTTGATCGCCGGGTCGATACCGGGCTTCACGATCACCATGGCGGTCGTGCTGACCCTGCCGTTCACCTTCGGCCTGTCGGCCGTCGAAGGTCTGGCGACCATGATCGGGGTGTTCGTCGGCGGTCTGTCCGGCGGTCTCATGTCCGGCATGCTGACTGGGATTCCGGGCACACCATCCTCGATCGCCACAACCTTTGACGGTTTCCCGATGACCCGCCGGGGCAAGCCCGGTCTGGCGCTCGGGCTCGGTGTCTGGTCGAGCTTTTTCGGCGGCATTCTGAGCGCCGTGCTCCTGGTCACCCTGGCGCCCAGCCTGGCGCGGATCGGCCTCAAGTTCGGTCCTTGGGATTACTTCGCCTTGGTCCTGTTCGCGCTGACCATCACCGCCAGCCTTTCCGGCGAAGCGCTGGTCAAAGGCATCATCGCCGGCCTGCTGGGACTTTTCGTCGCCACCATCGGGGAAGATGAAATCAACGGCGTGGCCCGCTTCACCTTCGGCAGCGAGACGCTGGAAAGCGGCTTCGCCTTCCTGCCGGTGCTGATCGGCCTGTTCGCGTTCAGCCAGTTGCTGTCCGACGTCCAGGACACCGACAAGGCCCGCGAACCGCTGATGAAGTCGGTTGAGGCCAAGGGCATCCGGGTCGAGCACTGGGCCGCCATCAAGCTGATCTTCTCACGCTGGACAAACGTTCTGCGCTCGTCGCTGATCGGCGTCTTCACCGGCGTGCTGCCGGCCCCGGCGGGTCGATCTCGAACATCCTGGCCTACGACCAGGCGAAGAAGGCCTCGAAGGAGCCGCAGACCTTCGGGACCGGTACCCCGGACGGCATCATCGCGCCGGAAAGCTCCAACAATGCGACGGCCGGCGGCGCCCTGATCACCATGATGGCGCTGGGCATCCCGGGCGACGTCGTCACCGCGGTCATGCTCGGTGCCCTGCTGATCCACAATGTTCAGCCGAGCCCGAGCTTCATCGCCGACAATCCGGACCTCGCCTATGCGATCTTCATCGCATTCTTCCTCGCACACTTCATCATGATCACCATGCAGGCCTTCTGCCTGTGGGCCTTCCTGCTGGTGGTGCGGATCCCGATGTACATGCTGGCGGCCGTCATCCTGGCCTATTGCGCGATCGGGGTGTTCGCCTCAACAACATCCTCGATGACATCTGGACGCTCTTCATCTTCGGGCTGATCGGCTACGGGATGAAGCTGCTGGGCTTCCCGCTGGCGCCGATGATTCTGGGGGTCGTGCTCGGCCATGTGGCCGAGTTGAACCTGAGCCGGGCGATCTCGCTGTCCGGAACCACGGACCAGTTCCTGCTCGACATGGTCACCCGTCCGTGGGCGCTGTTTTTCCTGATCATCGCGGCCTTCTCGATCGTCTTCCCCTGGTACCAGAAGCTGCGGGAACAGGCGCACTGGACGCTGTTCTACATTCCGGCGCTGATGATCTGCCTCGCCCTGCCGCTTGCCATGATGGACGGCTGGCCGCGCACGCTGATCGCGGTGGCGTTGGCCGGCGGCGCCGTCTATCTTCTGGCCCGCAGCGCCCGCCGCGGCTGGACCGTGGGCTAAGGCGTCATCCGTGTTCCTTCGGGTCACTCGGCCGAGTGACCGGCCTGTCTTCTAGAGGGTGGCCATGTCTCAGTTCGAGATCCAGAACCCGTACCTGCTGTTCCTCGGTGATGCAAAGGACCAGCTCGCTGCCAAGACCGCGAACGGCGTCAAGGTGTGGCGTCCGGAGTGGTGCGTCGGCCAGTTTCGTCTTCCCGATTGCAACGCCGACCTTGGGCTGCCCGACATGTCGATCGAGGAGGCCGCGGCGGCCGGCGCCAAGACGGTCATCCTGGGGGTAGCCAATCGCGGCGGATTCATACCGGACACGTGGATCGTCGAACTGGTGAAGGCTCTGAACCTGGGTATGGACATCGCGTCCGGTCTGCACGCCAAGATCACGACCATCCCGCAGCTCCTGGAAGCGGCGGACAACAACGGCCGCAAGCTGTTCGATGTGCGCCATCCGACCCGCGATTTCGAGGTCGCCAACGGCGTTCGCCGCTCGGGCAAACGTCTGCTGACTGTCGGGACCGATGTTTCGGTCGGCAAGATGTTCACCACTCTGGCCATCGAGAAGGAGATGCGGGCACGCAGCCTGAACGCCGACTTCCGGGCGACTGGACAGACCGGCATCTTCATCGCCGGGGCCGGCATCTCGGTCGACGCCGTCATCGCCGATTTCATCTCCGGCGCCATCGAGTGGCTGTCGCCCGAGAATGAGCCGGACCACTGGGACCTGATCGAAGGCCAGGGCTCGCTCTACAACGTGTCCTATTCCGGCGTGACCCTGGGTTTGATCCACGGCAGCCAGGCCGATGCCCTGGTCATGTGCCATGAGATCGGCCGCCCGCACATGCGCGGCTTGCCCGACTACCAGGTTCCGTCGATCACCCAGGCTATGGACACCATCCTGCACATGGCACGCATGGTGAACCCGGAGGTCCGGTTCGTGGGCCTCAGCCTCAATACCTCGAACGTGAGCGCTCAGGAAGCCGAGACCTTCAAGACCAAGGCGGCGGCCGAAACCGGCTTGCCGGTGGTCGACCCGCTGACGGACGGCGTCGGTCCGATCGTCGACCGCCTGATGGCCGTCTGAAGGTGTGAACGCCCTGGCGCAGGCGCTGCGACCACTGCTCGAAGCGGTGGCCCGGCGCCAGGAGACCATCACCTATGCGGCGCTGGCGCGTGCCGCGGCCGTTCCCCCGCCGCACACCATCCACCAGACGGTGGAGGCTTTGGAGGTACTGCTGACGGAGGACGCGGCGGCCGGGCGGCCGCTACTGGCCGCCGTGGTTGTCTCGCGGGCCCGCTCCGAGAACGGGCATGGCATGCCGGCCCCTGGGTTCTTTCAGAAGGCGACGGTTCTGGGACGCTATTTCGGACCCGACAGGGGGCCGCAGGCGGCGACGTTTCACGCGCTCGAGCTCCAGCAGGTCTGGGACGCGTTCCAAGGTCCCAGCCCCGACTAGAGCCAGATCCGTGTCAGATGGAATCGCCCTCGGCGATCCATCAGACCGGTGAATCTGCTCTAACTCTCTGATTCAGATCGGATTCACACATGTTGTCGGAAACCAAAGGGTTTCCGACAAAACGTGATCCGATCTAGTCCTTTAGGGCTCCCCGTCCTGGATCGCTCCTCCTAAAGTCCTGTCAGGGAGGACAGTCTTCGATGACCGACAAGACCCCGAAAGGCCTTGGCCGTGGGCTGACGAACTACGGTGACAACGCGTTCAGCCTCTATCTGCGCCGGTCCATGGCGGCCTCGATGGGCTACAGCCGGGACATGCTGTCACGACAGGTGATCGGCATCTGTTCGTCCGGCAGCGGCTACAACAACTGTCATCGGCTGATGCCTGAGCTGGTCGAGGCGACCAAGCGCGGCATCCACGCGGCCGGGGGTCTCGCCATCGAGTTCCCGACGATCTCGCTCGGCGAGGTTTTCCTGAACCCGACCTCGATGATGTACCGCAACCTGATGAGCATGGACGTCGAAGAGATGATCCGCGCCCAGCCGATGGATGCGGTGGTCGTCATCGGCGGCTGCGACAAGACCCTGCCGGCCCAGCTCATGGGGACGGCCAACGCCGAGGTTCCCGTCGTCCACTGCGTCGTCGGGCCGATGATGACATCGCCCTACCAGGGCGATCGGCTCGGCGCCTGCACCGACTGCCGACGGTTCTGGGGCAAGTTCCGCGCCGGCGAGATCGATGCCAAGCAGATCGCCGAGGTCGAAGGCGGGCTCGCCACCACCGCCGGAACATGCGCGGTGATGGGCACGGCCAGCACCATGGCCTGCATCGCCGAGACCCTGGGTATGCTGTTCCCGGGCACCGCCGCGATCCCGGCGGTTCACGCCGATCGCTTGCGCGCCGCCGAAGCCTCGGGCATGCGGGCCTTCGAGCTTGCGACCGCCGGCGGCGACGACCGGTTGTTGCCGCGCGACATCGTCACCGAGAAGTCGGTCGAGAACGCGGTCCGGGTTCTGCTCGCCATCGGCGGGTCGACCAACGCCATCGTTCATCTGACCGCGATTGCCGGCCGGCTCGGCATCCCCGTCGCGCTGGACCGGCTCAACGAGCTGTCCGACACCACACCGGTCCTGGTCGACCTGAAGCCGACCGGCGCGCATTACATGGAAGACCTGTTCGCGGCCGGCGGGCTGGTCGGGGTGCTGCGGGAACTGAAACCCTTGCTGCACCTCGACTGCATGACCGTGGCCGGCGAAACCCTGGGCGACCGGCTGGCCGCCGACCAGACCTGGATCGATCCCGAGATCGTGCGTCCATTCGACAATCCTTACCTCGCCACCGGCGGCCTGGTCGCGCTGTTCGGGTCCCTGGCGCCGCGCGGTGCCATCCTCAAGCGCTCTGCCGCCGATCCGAGCCTGTTCGAGAGCGAAGGCCGGGCCGTTGTGTTCAGCAGCCTCGAGGATCTGGCCACCCGGATCGACGACCCGGACCTGGACGTCCAGGCGGACGACATCCTGGTCCTGCAGAACGCCGGCCCCAAAAGCCCCGCGGCGATGCCCGAAGCAGGCTATCTGCCGATCCCGAAGAAGCTGGCCCGCGCCGGCGTGAAGGACATGGTTCGGATCTCCGACGCCCGGATGAGCGGCACCGCCTTCGGCACCATCGTTCTGCACGTCACGCCGGAGGCGGCGGATGGCGGCCCGCTCGCGCTCGCGCGCACCGGCGACCGCATCCGGGTCTCGGTCGCCAACCGGTCGCTCGATCTCCTGGTCGACCCGGCGGAGCTCGATCGGCGCCGCGCCGAAAGCGATCCGACCGCCGTGCAGCCGGTGCACAAACGCGGCTACCGAAACCTCTACATGGACCATGTGACCCAGGCCGACCAAGGCGTCGACTTCGATTTCCTGCAGTGGAAGGAGTGAGAGTTTCCACCCATGTCCGAAATCCAGACCGAGTTCGCATTCGAGATGAAACTGACCGTCGCCCAGCCCCTGGCCGCTGTCGGCGACACCCCCTGGGGCGACCGACGCATCGCCCGGGTGACCGGCGGCACCTTCGAGGGCCCTGGCCTGCGCGGCACGGTCCATGACGGCGGTGGCGACTGGATCATCAACCGCCGCGACGGGGTCACCCAGCTTGACGTGCGGCTGACCATGGAGACCGATGACGGCGTGCTGATTTACATGACCTATCGCGGCCTGCGCCACGGTCCGGCCGAGGTCATGGCCCGCCTGGCCGCCGGCGAGCCGGTAGACCCGTCGGAGATGTACTTCCGCACAGCGCCGTTCTTCGAGACCGCCAGCGACGGTCCATACGCCTGGATGAACAAGGCCTGTTTCGTGGCGACCGGCGACCGCAAGCCGGAAGGTCCAATCTACCGGGTGTTCAAGGTGCTTTGAAACGCGCCCTTCGACACGAGCCTGCGGCTCTGCTCAGGACGAGGTCGTTTTATTGATCTCGCCCTGAGCAGCCCCGCCCCGCCCCGCCCCGGATTAAATCGGGGGTTGATCCGGGGTTGATCGGGGGACGTGTCGACGGGTCGTCAGGCCGGGTTCTCTCGCGCCGTCTGTCTGGCCAGTTTCGTGCGGGTCCAGACCATGACCAGGATGACGAGGACCGCCCCGGCGATGTTGGCGAGCAGCATCATCGGCCAGAAAGCGAGCGCGCCGCCGACGACCAGCACGGCGATCTCCAGAACTCCAATCGGTCCTTCGCTGTAGAGCTGAATGATCGCGTTGGTGGCGTAGATCCCGAACAGGGAGAAGAAGCCGATCTGCATCACCTGCAGGAAGTCGCCTGAGATCAGCGGCGTGTAAGCGAAGAGCAGCGGCACGATGTACAGACCTTTGGCGATCTTCCAGCTCTCGAAGCCGGTTGCCATCGGCCGCGAACCGGCGATTCCCGCCGCGGTGAACGCGGCCAGGCAGACCGGCGGCGTCACGTTCGAATCCTGGCTCAGCCAGTAGATGATCAGGTGCGCGATCAGCAGTAAGGTCATGGTCTGGGCCGGGTCGACCAGGGCCGGGCGGATGGTCACGGCGACCTCGAACGGAATGACGCCGACCAGGTCCCAGGCCTCGGATCTGGTCATCCCCTCTGCGACCTTTGCCACGTTTGGATGCTCCACCAAGAAAAACAGCGCCGACTGCGCCGGGTCGGTGATGCCCTGCACCAACTGCTCGACGACGATCGCATCGGCCATGATCCCGGCAAGGGCGGGCGCGGTCAGGATGGCGATGATGATGTAGGCCGCCGTAACCGGCAGGCCCATGCCGAGGACCAGCGAGGCGATCGCGATCAGCGCCAGCGCGATGACCAGCGAGCCCTGGGACCACTGCACGATCATCAACGAGAAGCCGTTCCCGACGCCGCTGGTGACGATGGCGTTGTTCATCAGCCCGATGGTGACCAGCAGAATGGCGGTCAGCACCGACGCGTTCACGCCGGTGACCAGGGCCTCGATGATCTTCTTCGGACCCATGACGATGGGCTCGAAACTGTCACCCGGCACGAGCCGGGCGATCAGGCTGGTGAACCAGGAGGTCAGGATCAGGGCCGCGATCGACCAGCACGCAGCATAGGCCGGCGTGACGCCGGACAGCAGCAGCCAGACCATCGTGGTCAGCGGGATGAGGAAGACCAGACCGCCTGAGACCAGCTTGCCGCGGTCGATCGTCATGTCGATTTCCGAGTCCGCGTTCCGCTTCACCGCCTCGATCCGAACGATGAAGGCGATGGACAGGAAGTAGAGGATCGCCGGCACCACCGACACGGCGACAATGGTGCCGTACGGAATGCCGGTATAGCTCGCCATGACGAAGGCGCCGGCCCCCATGATCGGCGGCATGATCTGGCCGCCGGTCGATGCGGCCGCTTCCACGCCGCCGGCGAATTTCGGCCGGAACCCGTTCGCCTTCATCAGAGGGATGGTGATCACGCCGGTCGAGGCCGTATTCGCCACGGCCGACCCGGAGATCGTGCCGGTCAGGGCGGAGGAAATCACCGCGACGAACGCCGCACCGCCCTTGATCCGCCCGGCGACGGTCTTGGAGATCTCGATGACGAAATGGCTGGCGCCGGACACCACCAGAAACCCGCCGAAGATCATGAAGAGCGCGATGTTTGTCGACGAGATACCCGCCAGGATCCCGAACATGCCTTCGTCGTTGAACAGGCTGCGGAACAGCACGTCGTCGATCGGCAGGCTGGCGGCGCGGAACACCCCCGGCATGTAGGTGCCGAGGAACAGGATGTAGGACAGCGAGAGAATAACCAGGATCGGAATGACCCAGCCGGAGACCCGCCGGGACAGGTCGATACAGGCGAAGATCACGATCAGGCCGGCGGTCCAGTCGATCCAGGTCAGTTGCCAGCCCTGCCCGGTCACGGCGAGGGAGCGGTCGTAGATGTCGCTCTCGGCGCTGGCGATCCACATGGCCGAGGCGGCGATCGCCGTGGCGTAGGCCAGATCAAGGGTCCAGGCGAGCGGCGTGTTGGCGCGGCGTCCGAAGGGCGAGAGCGTGATCGCCGCCAGGAACGCGAAGCCACCGAAGTGGATTGCGTTCTGCCACATCCCCGGTTCGTTCAGATAGACGTTCGTGGCGATATGCCAGATGCCGAAAGCCGCCGCGAAGACAACCGCCAGTCGGGCTGCGACCGTCCTGTTCGGTGCGGACAGATTCAATAGATCGGCGCGGTTGAACGCGCCGGCGTCTTCGCGATCGCTCACGATGGCCCCCCGAAATGCAAAGAACAGGAGCGCATCTTCCGACGCGCTCCTGTTGAGAAGTCGTCAGGAGCTTATTGCGCCTTCAGGTGGTCCGGAATGGTCAGACCGACCTCTTCGTAGTAGCGCTGAGCGCCCGGGTGCAGAGGCACCGGCAGGCCGGCAAGCGCCTTTTCCACCGCCATGGCCTTGGTGGCCGGATGGATCGCCTGCAGGAACGCCAGGTTCTCGTACATCGTCTTGGTCAGCATGTAGACGTGGTCGGCGTCCACCGTGTCATTGACCGCCAGGAAGTTCGGCTGCGCGACCGTCTGGACGTCCTTGGTCTGACCCGGATAGGTGCCCGCCGCGATGGTGTAGGGGACCCAGAGCTTGCGGCCGTCATCCATCTTGGCGAGCTGATCCGCCGTAACGTCGACGATCGTGAACTTGTCGCTGTTGGCGGCCATCAGCTGGGTGATGGCACCGACCGGCGCCCCACCGGGCATGCCAGCGACGGTGATCTGGCCGTTGGCCAGCGCCGCTCCGGTCGGACCGTAGCCGGCATACATCAGCTCGAAATCCTTATCCATATCGACGCCGAGGCCCGACAGCAGGACCCGGTTGGAGCCGATGGTGCCGGAATTCTGCTTGCCCATGCCGGCCGGCTGACCCTTCTGGGCGACAAAGTCGTCCATGGTCCCGGTCTTTGCCATCTCGGTCGGCACGATGAAGTGCTCGACGTTCTGCCAGAGCATGGTCACCGCCCGCAGGTTCTTCTGCGGCTCGGAGACCGGACCGGTGCCGGTCTTGGCATAGGCACCGAACAGGCCCTGCAGAATCGCGAAATCGGCGGTGCCCGCACCGAGCGCCTGCACGTTCGCGCCGGAGCCGGCGGAGTTCACCGCGGTCAGCGAGAACTTCTGCTTCGGCAGCAGCTTGACTTTGGAGAGCGTGGAGATCGCCGTGCCGACCGGGTGGTACGTGCCGCCGGTCGAGGCGGTGTTCAGGACGTAGTCCTTGTCGGCGGCGTGAGCCACGCCAGCGGTCATGGTCAGAGCGACGCCCAGCGCGAGCGTCTTCAACATGTTCATTCTTGTAGCCTCCCGTTGACTGAAGCCGCGATGGCGGCTTACGCGTGCAGATATACTCGTTTTCGTAGGTTCTTAAAGAGCGGTCCCGGCACAGCGCGCGTTCCGGCCCCGGCGCGAAGGGTTAAGCGCTCCCCCATTTTCCCTCATTTGTACTCCCCGGGCTCGACCCGGGGCCCAGGGCACGGCGCGCTGGAACCTCGGAATCCGCGCATCAACGTCTCAGCTCGCTGCTCGTCTAGGCCCCGGATCAAGTTCGGGGAGTACCCTGAGGAACGTCGCCATCTAGAGATCCCACCGCCGGAAATCGCCAGAGCTCGGCGGCGTTGTCGACCAGGATACGGTCGCGCACCCCATCGTCGTCGCACCACTCGCCGAGCAGGGCCAGCAGTGCCCCCGTATCCGGTGCGGCGCCCACGGCCGAGGCGTGCGGCCAGTTGCTGCCCCAGACCAGGCGTTCCGGCGCAAACCCGATCAGCAGCCGGGCGATCCGCTCGGCATTGCGATAGTGCGGGGCGTCGGGGTCGATCGCCTCCGGCCCCGACAATTTGACCCAGACCTTGTCGGCATCGATCAGGCGCAGCAGCGCCCGCATCCCCGGGTCGCGGTCCCCGACCGGCCCGAGGAAGCACCCGAGATGATCGAGGACGACCCGTCCCGGCCAGGCGCGAACCCGCTCTTCAACCTCCATCAGAAAGCGGCCGTCCATCTGCAGGTCGACATCCCATTGAACCGTGTCGTGTACCCGGTTCGCCAATCGGTCGGTCGCGGTCCAGTCGATCAGCCGTTCCCGATCGCGCATCTGAAACCGGGTGGCGACGCAACCGATGGCGTCCAGATCGGACAGCTCGCCGTCGGAGACCTCCGGTCCGACCGCGGCGACGCCCCGTGCCGCCTCGACACCGAGATCCTGCAAGGTTTCCGACAGCACCGCATGGTCGAAGCCATAGGCGCTCGACTGCACGAGCACCACGCGCTCAACGCCCAGCGCGGCCTGAACCTGCGCATAGTCGCCAAACGACGGGTCCGGGACCACGTGAACGTGGCTGTCGCAGGCTCCCGGGATGACAGGTACGGCGTGTACCGCCGGGCCCTCCGGTGTCCGACCTTCGGACGTCTCGGCCTCCGGCGCATTGAGGTCGCCGAGCAGGTCCTCGAACGAGGGCTCCGGTTCGCCGCCGGGTGGCGGCGGCAGTTCATAGAAGGCCGGATCGCTGGGCAGGATGAGCGACGGTTTATTGGCAGGTAGTTCAGACGGCGGTTTGGACATTGAGGCCCTGTCACTATCCCGTTCGCTTATTCGGCACGGCGTTTGCTTAGTGTCCTACATGGCCTTGTCGATCCGCACCAACCCGGAATCGCTCACGGCGCTGCGCAACCTCGCGGCAGCGGGGACGGTCTCGTCTGAAAACGCTCAACAGCTCTCGACCGGCCTCAAGGTCCGCGGCGCGCGGGACGACGCATCCAACTTCGCGATCGCCCAGGGCCTGCGGTCAGACGTGCGGGCTATCGGCGCCATCATCCAAGGCCTGAACAACGCCAAGGGCATCGCCCGGGTCGCGCTTGCGGGTGCCACGGCCGTTTCGGATCTCTTCACGCTTCTACGGCAGAAGATCACAGAGGGCGCAAACGAGGGCAACACCACCCAGCAGCAGCAGCTCTTGCAGGACGACTATGAGGAACTGCTGGCACAGGTGCGCTCGGTCCTGGAGAACGCGGAGTTCAACGGCGTCAAACATCGTCATCGAGACCGCCATCCCGTTCAACACGGTGATCGGCACCGTCCAGAACGTCGACGTTCTGGCGAACCTGGACGGCGACACCCTTCGGCTGGACGGTCAGCGCCTGGTTCTGTCCTACGCGTTGTTGGATCAGGAGGACATTTCGACCCCGGCCAACGCGCTGAACGCTCTCACGGTCCTGAACCAGGAAGAGGACCGGGTTGCCACGGCGCTCGGCAGCCTGGGGGCCGATCTGCGGGCGCTGGAGCTGCAGACGACCCAGCTGCAGGCGACCTTGGACGCAACCGAAGAAGGTCTCGGCAACATCGTCGACGCCGACATCGCCAGGGCGTCCGCCGAACAGGCAGCCGCCGAGGTGCGCGGAGAGCTCGCCGCCCAGACCCTCAATATCGCAAACAGCGCGCCGCAAATCGTGCTCGGATTGTTCCAGTAGTCGACCTCTAGACGCTTCTCGTGCCCGTCGACATCCGCGACACTGCCCGCATGCACCAGATCCCCTGCAACGCGGGCCTGACATTCGACCTCGACCCGACCCAAGCCGCGCTGCTGGCCATCGACCTGCAGCGCGACTTCCTCGACCCGCAAGGCTATGTCGCGGTGACCGGGAACGACATCGCACCGATGCGCGCCATCATCCCGAACGCGGTCGCCCTGATCGCGGCCGCCCGCTCGGCCGGCCTGACTGTGATCCACACCCGCGAGGGCTATGCGCCGGACCTGAGCGACATGCACCCGCTGAAACGCGAGCGCCAAGTCGCCGGCCGCGTGGGACCGCTCGGCCGGTTTCTGATCCGGGGCGAGACCGGTCATGGCCACATCGCCGAATGCCTGCCGCGTGACGGCGAGAGGGTGATCGACAAGCCGGGTTTCGGCAGCTTCTACCGCACCGATCTCGAGCGTCATCTCCGCGACCGGGGGATCGAGCGTCTGATCCTGTTCGGCGTCACCACCCAGTGCTGCGTGGCCTCGACCCTGCGCGAAGCCGTCGACCGCGGCTTCTACTGCCTGACCGTCGAGGATGCCTGTGCCGCCACGACACCTGAGCTGCACGCCGCGACGATCCAGTCGATCTACGGCGAAGGCAACCTGTTCGGCTGGGTCAGCGATACCCAGCGGGTGATCGCGGGGTTGGGGGAATAGGCGTCCCTCGATACGCCCCCCGATCAAGTCAGGGGGCTGCTCGGGACAAGGTGAGTTGTAGGACCTCGCCCTGAGCAAGCGCGACAGCGCTGTGTCGAAGGGCGCTCAACCCATCTGAAACGCCCCACCGGACGCACGGTACCGATCCAGCATCTCCATCGTCCGCGCGACCTGGGGAAGGCCGTCCTCGGGCAACGCGTCGGGCGCGAAGAACCGCACATCCAGGCTCTCCTCGTGATCGGGCCGCGGGGTCCCTGACCATTCGGTGACATGGAAGATCATGGAGAAGGCGTACAGCACGTCGCCGTGGGGATAGTCGATCCGGTCGAGCACCGGGTCGCTGGCGAACCCGATCGGCGTCAGACCGTGGGCGCTCAACCCGGTTTCCTCCAGCAACTCCTGACGGGCGGTCTCTTCAATGGTCTGGCCGAGTTCGGCGGAACCGGCCGGCCAGCCCCAGAGTCTGAAGTCACCGCGCCGGATCAGCAGGACCTCCCCCGCCGCGTTCTCCACGATGATCCGCGTCCCCGGCATCAGCACCGGACGTGGTCCAATCAGCTTGCGCAGCTGTCCGAGATAGCTGTCGGCGAAACCGGCGCTCACGCGCCCACCTCACAGTCCATTGGACTCACATCACCGCGCCGATCTGCCAGGGAATGAACTCGTTGTCGCCGAGCCCCTGGGCTTCCGACTTGGTCTGATCGCCGGAGGCCACGGCCAGCAACCGGTCGAAGATCCGCTGGCCCATCTCTTCGATCGAGATCCCTTCATCGAGCACTTCGCCGCAGTTGATGTCCATGTCGTCGGACATGCGCTGATACATCGGCGTGTTGGTCGCGAGCTTGAGCGAGGGTGCCGGCTTGCAGCCGTAGACCGAGCCGCGCCCGGTGGTGAAGCAGACGATGTTGGACCCGCTCGCCACCTCGCCGGTGATCGAACAGGGGTCGTAGCCGGGGCTGTCCATGAAGACGAAGCCCTTGGTGTCGATGGTCTCGGCGTATTTGTACACCCCGGTTAGGTTGCTGGTCCCACCCTTGGCGGCCGCGCCGAGCGACTTCTCCAGAATTGTCGTCAGGCCGCCACGCTTGTTCCCAGGGGACGGGTTGTTGTTCATCTCACCGCCGTTGCGTGCGGTGTAGTCCTCCCACCACTTGATGCGCTCGACCAGCTTCTCACCAACCTCGCGGCTGACCGCCCGGCGGGTCAACAGGTGTTCGGCACCATAGATTTCCGGGGTCTCCGCCAGCACAGCGGTTCCCCCATGCCGGACTAGGAGGTTGGCCGCCTCGCCGAGGGCCGGGTTCGCCGTCATCCCGGAATACGCATCGGACCCCCCGCACTGCAGGGCCAGAGTCAGCTCGCTGGCCGGACAGGTGCTGCGGCTCACCTCATTTGCCGCCGGCAGCATGTCGCGAACCATCCCGGCTCCCCAGTCCACCGTCTTCCGCAGGCCACCGGCATCCTGGATGTTCATGGTCTGGAAGCCGGCTCCGCGCTCGATCCCGTAGGCGTCGAGCAGGAAGTCGATCTGGTTCACCTCGCAGCCGAGACCGACCATCAGGACCCCGGCGAAGTTCGGATGCCGGGCCATGCCCCACAACACGCGCTGCAGGTTGGCGTACCCCTCGCCGTCACCCGCCATTCCGCATCCGGTGGAATGGGTCAGGGCGACCACACCGTCGACATTGGGGTAGCGCGCCAGCACATCCGGCGTAATCGCCTCGGCGATGTAGCGCGCCGCGGTCGCCGAGCAGTTCACGCTGGTCAGAACACCGATGTAGTTGCGGGTTCCGATCCGTCCGCTCGGCCGTTGAAACCCCTGGAATGTCGCCCGGTCGCTGTCGTTGAAATAGGCCGTCGGCTTGGCGTCCTGCCCGAACGCGTAGTCGCGCTCAAAGTCCTGCATTTCGACGTTGTGGACATGGACGTGCTCGCCGGGGGCGATGGGCTCCGACGCGAAGCCGATGATCTGGTCGTACTTGCGGATCGGCGCCCCGGTCGCAATCGCTTGCGTGGCGATCTTGTGGCCCGCCGGCACGGCCTGCTGGGTCTCCACAGACTCGCCCGACAGGGCGACGCCGGGCGTCAGATCCATGCGCGCGGTGACGACGTTGTCGGCGGCGTTCAGGCGCACGGTCAACCGATGGGCGTCCGTTTCGGCCATGGCACTCTCTCCCGGGAAGTTCGTTGATTTCGGTCTTTGTCTTGGGCGCGAGCATAGCGCGGCGGCGGTCCGGCTTGGAACGCACGAGATCGCCGGAGGTCTGAGAAGATGGCAATTATATGCTTAGAGCAACTATCTTTATGCTAAAAACAACGAAATGGAGGTGGTTCATGGCCGCGGTTGAGCAGGTTCGCATTGTCAGGGAGTTCAACCGGTTCTACACCGCGCTGATCGGCGCTCTTAGCCCGGATTACCTGGCGACTGACATCTCGCTGACCCAGATGCGCGTGCTCTATGAGATCGCGCACCAACCCGGGATGACCGGTCGCGATCTGAGCGCGATGCTCCGCCTGGACCCCGGGTATCTGAGCCGCGTGCTCAAGGCATTTCGGACCCGGGGCTGGGTCGCCAGCGAGGCGGATGCGGACGACGCACGCGTTCGCCGGCTTATGCTGACAGATGCCGGTTGGGCCGCGTTCGCCCCGATGCAGGAACGCGCGCGGGCCGCGATCGCCGACGTTCTGTCACCGTTGTCGGACGAGGAGCGCAGCCGGCTGGTCGCGGCCATGGGGACAATCCGCGGGCTTCTCGACCCCGCGGACCCGGGCGCAAAATCCTACCTTCTGCGGCCGCCACGGGCTGGTGATTTCGGAACCGTCGTCGCCGCTCACGGGAGCCTGTACGCCGACGAGTACGGCTTCGACACCACCTTCGAGGCCCTGGTCGCGCGGATCGCGGCCGACTTCATCGACGGTTTTGATCCGTCGAGGCACTGCTGCTGGATCGCCGAGCGGGACGGCCGGGTGATCGGATCGGTGTTCGTCGTCGATGTCGACGCGGAAACCGCCAAGCTCAGGATGCTGTATGTCGATCCGAGGGCGCGCGGGCTCGGGGTTGGCCGCCGGCTCATGGAAGAGGCGATCCGGTTCGCCCGATCCGCCGGATATCTCCGCATGACGCTTTGGACCAACGACATCCTGACGGCAGCGCGGGATCTCTACCGCTCGGCCGGCTTCATCCACACCGCCAGCGACCCCATGGCAGCCTTCGGGGTGGAGATGGTCGCGGAGACCTGGGATCTGACGTTGTGATCGCGACCGCGCGGAGCCTCGCGATCGCCGCCGCCGCCGCGACGGGTGTGCAGGTGGGTGCCGCAATCGTCGCCAGCCGCGCCGCCCTCCCGGACCTGGGGCCAACCGTCCTCGCGCTGCTCCGCTACGCCATCGGGGCTGCCATCCTGCTGCCGATCGCATGGCGCATAGCCGCCCCCCGAGTCGCTAGACGCGACCTGCTGCCCGTCGCCGCGCTCGGCATCGGCCAGTTCGGAATACTGATCGCGCTGATGAACTTCGCGCTCCAGACGCTTCCGTCAGGACTGGTCGCCTTGATCTTCGCCACCCTGCCGATCCAGACACTGATCGTGGCGGCCGCGCTCGGGCGGGAAACGCTGACGATGCGCAAGCTCTTCGCCGCCATCCTCACGACCCTGGGCGTCGGACTCGCGCTGAGCGACGGGCCGCTGGCACCCACTGGTAATGCCACCCTGTGGATTGGCGTCGCGGCCGCACTTGCCAGCGCGACCACCGGTGCGCTGTGCTCGGTCCTGTACCGGCCGTTCCTCGAACGCTATCCGACCGTCCAGGTGAGTTTCCTGGCTATGCTGGCGTCCGTCGTGTTCCTGGTCACTCTGGCGCCGCTCGACCCACCACCGATAGAATGGTCGAACCTGACCGCGGCCCCGTGGGGCCTCGTGCTGTTTGTCGGAGCGTCAAGCGGTGTCGGCTACCTGACCTGGCTGTACGCACTGAAGGTCCTGCCGGCAACCGATGTCACGCTGTTTCTGGCACTCAGTCCGCTGACCGCAGCAACACTCGGCTCCGTCCTGCTCGACGAACCGGTTTCAGCCGGTCTGATCGCTGGCTTCGTCCTGGTCACGGCCGGCATGTGGATCGCGCTCCGCTCGGCATCGCCCACTTGCCCGGCCTCGCAACCTCGGTCTAACTGCTCCAAACGAGTGTAGGGGGAGAAGAACCGATGGGCGACCGACTGGCCGGCAAGACAGCCTTGATCACAGCAGCCGGGCAAGGGATCGGGCGAGCATGCGCCGACGCCTTCGCCCGGGAAGGTGCTGCGGTGATCGCCACCGACATCAACGACGCGACGCTTGCCGAACTGGACGCGCTCGACGGCATCACCAGCCGAAATCTGGACGTGCTCGACGCCGCCGCGATCTCCGCCGCGGCGGCCGATATCGGTTCGGTCGACGTGCTCCTGAACTGCGCCGGATTCGTCCACCACGGGCCGGTCCTCGGTTGCGACGAAGACGCATTCGACTTCTCGATAAACCTCAACGTCAAAGCCATGTACCGGATGATCCGGGCGTTCCTGCCTGCCATGCTGAGCGCTGGCGGCGGATCGATCATCAACATGGCCTCCGTCGCCTCGAACCTGAAGGGGATCCCCAATCGGTTCGTTTACGGCACGAGTAAAGCCGCTGTAATCGGTCTGACGAAATCGGTCGCCGCCGACTACATCCGCCAGGGCATCCGCTGCAACGCGATCTGCCCCGGGACCATCCAGTCGCCCTCGCTGGACGACCGGATCAACGCGTTCGACGATCCGGTCCAGGCACGCAAGGATTTCGTAGCCCGACAGCCCCTCGGCCGGCTCGGCACCGCCGACGAAATCGCCGCCATGGCGGTCTATCTGGCGGGCGACGAGAGCGCCTACACCACCGGCCAGATGATGATCGTCGATGGAGGGATCACGCTGTAATGGCGGTCGACCTAAAAACCATTCGTGAAACAAGGGCATTAATCGAAGGACGTGTGCGTTTGACGCCGATGCTGGAGGTGATCGGCGCGCTGAATCCGGTGACCGACGCATGCCTGATGCTCAAACTCGACAGCCTCCAGCCGACCGGCAGCTTCAAGGTCCGTGGTGCGGTCAACACGCTGCTCTCCCTCGATCCTGACAGCGTCGCCCGCGGCCTGATCACCGCGTCCGGGGGCAATCACGGCCTGGCGGTCGCCTATGCCGCCCGGATCGGCGGCTCACGGGCCGTGGTCTATCTGCCGACATCGGCCCCCGCCGACAAGGTCGAGAACCTGAAACGCTGGGGGGCCGAAGTGGTGGTCGAGGGTGCCGTGTTCGATGAAGCGGCCGCCGCCGCCCGCAAGCGGGCAGAAACCGACGGTCTGACCTTCGTGCATCCGTTCGCGCCGGAAACCGTGATCGCCGGTCAGGGGACACTCGGCCTCGAGGTGATCGACCAGATCCCCGACGTCGACACGGTGATCATCGCGATCGGTGGCGGCGGATTGATTTCAGGGGCGGCGACGGCGATCAAGGCGCTGCGGCCGGGGACCAGAGTGGTGGGCGTCGAGCCGGTCGGCGCGCCGACCCATTTCGAGAGCCGCAAGGCCGGCGAACTGGTGACGCTGGATGCGATCACGACGGCGGCCGGGTCCCTCGCCCCGAAACGCAGCGAGCAGATCAACCTCGACCTGATTTCCGCCCATGTCGACGACATCGTGCTGATCGACGACGAGGCCATGCGGGCAGCGGCGCGCTGGCTCTGGCAGGAATGCGGCGTTGGCACCGAACTCGCCGGCGCGGCAAGCCTGGCCGCCCTGCAGGCCGGGGCCGTGCGCGCCGAGACCGGTGAGACGGTCTGCGCGGTGATCTGCGGCGCCGGCAGCGACGGGAGCGGCTAGACAAGGTCCGGCTGGTGACAGGCGGTCAAGTGTTCTAAGACCAGCGCCCGAGCGTTTGAGGGGAGCGACCATGGCAGATCAATTCGACCTGACGGGCAAGACCGCCCTGATAACCGGGGCCAGCCAGGGCTTGGGGGCGGGGTTCGCGCGCACCCTTGCGCTCGCGGGGGCCAAGGTGGCGCTTGCCGCCCGTCAGGCGCCGAAACTGGCTTCGCTCAAAGACGAGATCACAGATGCCGGCGGCACGGCCCTGGCGGTAGCCATGGATGTCACCGACGGTGCTTCCGTGAAGCGGGCCTTCGACAGCGCCGAAGAGGCGCTCGGACCGGTCGATATCCTAGTGAACAATGCCGGAATCGCGATCACCAAACCGTTTCTCGAGATCGACGAAAGCGACTGGGACGCCGTCCTCGACACCAACCTGAAGGGCTGCTTCCTCGCCGGCCAGGAGGCGGCACGGCGGATGGCAGGGCGCCAGAATGATCGGGGCGGCGGCTCGATCATCAACATCGCCAGCGTGCTCGGCCAGGAGGTCATCGGCCAACTGTCGAGCTACTGCGCCTCCAAGGCCGGCCTGATCCACCTGACCAAGGCCATGGCGCTCGAACTCGCGCGGGTCGGTGTTCGGGTCAACGCGATCGCGCCCGGTTACATCGAGACCCCGATCAACGCCGAGTTCTTCCAGACCCCGGCTGGCGAGTCGATGATCCGCGGCATCCCGCAGCGGCGCCTCGGCCAGCCCGAGGACCTCGACGGGGCCGTCCTGCTTCTGGCGTCCGACGCCTCGCGCTACATGACCGGAACCGTGGTGACCGTCGATGGCGGTTTCCTGGTGGGCTGACCGATGACCGTTCCGCTGATCCCGCTCCAGGACCTGGAGTTCGTGCTCTGGCGCGTGCTGCAGGCCGAGACCCTGACCGGGTATCCCCGGTTTGACAGCCACGACCGCACGACCTTCGACACGGTGATCGACACCGCCCGGCGCATCGCCGAAGAGAAGTTCAGGCCCCATGCCGCCAAATCCGACGCCGAGGAGCCGCGGATCGAGAATGGCAAAGTGGTGCTGATCCCGGAGATCAAGGAGGCGATCGAGGCCTTCGCCGATGCCGGATTTCTCGCCGCCCACCACGATGACGAGCTCGGCGGCATGCAGCTTCCCTGGACGATCCAGCAAGCCGCCTTTGCCCATTTCAAAGCGGCCAATGTGCCGACGGCAGCCTATCCGTTTTTGACCATCGCCGCCGCCAACCTGATCCGCGCCCATGGTTCCGCCGACCAGCGCGACACCTGGATGCAGCCGATGATGGAGGGGCGGTTCTTCGGCACCATGGCGCTGTCGGAACCCCAGGCGGGTTCGTCGCTCTCCGATGTGCGCACGGCGGCGCGGCCGCTGGACGGCGACCGCTATGCCATCAAGGGCACGAAGATGTGGACCTCGGGCGGCGAGCATGAGCTGGCCGAGAACATCGTCCACATGACACTGGCCCGGATCGAGGGGGCACCGGCCGGCGTGAAGGGGCTCAGCCTGTTCATCGTGCCGCGCTACCGTCTCGATGCCGACGGGCGCGCCGGCGCGCCGAACGATGTCCAGCTCGCCGGCCTCAATCACAAGATGGGCTATCGCGGCACCGTCAACACGGCCCTGGCCTTCGGCGAGCAGGACGACTGTGTCGGCTGGCTGGTCGGCGCGCCGAACCAGGGCCTGGCCCAGATGTTCCACATGATGAACGAGGCCCGGGTCGGCGTGGCCCTCGGGGCCATCATGCTGGCCTATCAGGGCTATCTCGAAAGCCTGGACTACGCCCGCGCCCGTCCCCAGGGCCGGCACCCGGGGGACAAGGATCCGAGCACGCCGCAGCTGCCGCTCACCGAGCATGCCGACGTCAGGCGGATGCTGCTGCAGCAGAAAGCCGTCAGCGAGGGCGGGTTGATGCTGGCCCTCGACCTGGCCCTGCGAATCGACCGCCAGACCCAGGACTCCGACGCGCAGGTGCGCGAGCGCGAAGGCCTCCTGCTCGACTTCCTGACCCCGATCATCAAGGCCTGGTTCTCGGACCAGGCGCTGGTGGCCAACCACAACGCCCTGCAGATCTTCGGCGGATACGGCTACACCCGTGACTTTCCGGTGGAGCGGATCTACCGCGACAACCGCCTCAACCCGATTCACGAAGGCACCAACGCCATTCAGGCGATCGACCTGCTGGGCCGCAAGGCGTCGATGCGCGGCGGGGCCGCGTTCGACGCGGTCATCGCCGCCATCGACGACACCCTCACCGAGGCAGAGGCGGTACCCGCCGCCCACGACATCGCCGCCGAGACCCGCGCCTGCCGTGACCGGCTGGTCGAGACCACGCGCCAACTGATGGCGGCGGCTCCCGAGGCCGGGCCGATCCGCCTGCTCGCCAACGCCGAGGCCTACATGGATCTCGCCGGCCTCACGGTGTTCGGCTGGGTCTGGACCCGACAGGTCATCGCGGCCGCCGATGACGACAGCGATTTCGCCCACGGCAAGCAGGCGACCGCCCGCTACGTGGCGCGTTGGGAGTTGCCGCGCAGCGCTCAACGTGCCGCCCTGCTGCAAGCGCTCGACGGCACCCTGGTCGATATGCAAGACACCTGGTTCTGACAGACACCCCGATCCCGCAAACTGGAGGACAATCCTATGACCATCCAACGTCTCGGCGTGTGCGGCGCCGGCATGATGGGCTCCGAAATCGCGCTGGTTTTCGCGCTTGCCGACACCAAGGTCCGGATGATGGATGCCGGCCAGGAGTATCTCGACAAGGCGATGGCCAAGCTCGAGAAGACCCTGGATGCCGGGATCGGCCGTGGCTTCTTCAAGGAAGAGGACAAGCCGCGGGTGCTCGCCAACATCGAGACCTTCACCGATGTCTCCAGCTTCGGCGACTGCGACCTGGTGATCGAGGCGATCACCGAGGACCAGGATGCCAAGGGCACGCTCTACAAGGCGCTCGACGAGGTCTGTAAGCCGGATTGCATCATCGCCTCCAACACCTCGTCGATCTCGATCTCGGTCCTGGCGTCCTACTTCTCCGAAGCGCGGCAGCCGAACTTCCTCGGCCTGCACTTCTTCTCGCCGGTCAGCCGCATGAAGCTGGTGGAGGTCATCACCGGCACCGACAGCGATCCGGCTGTCGTCGCCCGCGCGACCGAGGCCTGCGAGGCGATCGGCAAGACCCCGATCCAGGTCAAGGACGTGGTCGGCTTCGCGGTCAACCGGATCCTGTTCGCCATGTGGGACGAGGCGATCCGCCTGGTCGAAGAAGGCGCGTGCACGCCGGAGGACGTCGACACCGGGTGCCGCCTCGGCCTCGGCCACCCGGTCGGTCCGTTCGAACTGATGGACAACATCACGATCGACCTGACCAAGAAGGTCGGCGATATCCTGGAAGACGCCTATGGCGACCGCTTCCATCCGCGCCCGCTGATCAAGCAGCTCCACGCCGCCGACCGTCTCGGCCGGCGCTACGGCCGCGGCTGGTACCGTTACCAGGACGGCAAGCGGGTCGGTTGACGGGACCAAAGGCCGTGCCCCCGCTCGGTGAGAACCGGGCGGGGATGCAGCCGGCAACCGACGCCCGGGGTGGCGACGGCGTTGCCCGACAGGCCAGTTTCCTCTAACAGAGGCGCGCGTAACGCCCTCGACCTGTCCAAGTGTGTGCACCCGTGTCCGAGACGAGCCCCGATCTCGCCCGATCCGCCCTGCTGCCTGCCGGGCTTCGGGACATTCTGGCCCCGAATGCGGCCAATGAAGCCCGGCTGATCGACCGGATGATGGCCTGTACGATCGGCCACGGGTACGACCGGGTGAAACCGCCCCTGATCGAGTTCGAGACCAGCCTGCTGGAAGGCCTCGGCGGGGCCACCGGTGAACGGGTGTTCCGGCTGATGGACCCGATGTCCCAGCGCATGATGGGGATCCGGGCCGACATGACCGCCCAGGCCGCGCGCATCGCCGCCACCCGCCTCAAGAACGCGCCGCGCCCGGTGCGGCTGTGCTACGCCGGCGAGGTGCTGCGGACCACCGCCAACCAGCTCAACCCCGAACGCGAGGTTGTTCAGGTCGGCGCCGAACTGATCGGCAGCGCCACCGCCGCCGCCGATGCCGAGATCATCCTGCTGTCGATCGAGACGCTGCGCGCGGTCGGAGTGGAGGAGATCTCCCTCGACCTGATGGTGCCCCCCCTGGTGCCCGCCGTTCTGGCGGCGGCGACAGGCCTTGGCGATCCGGCGGCCCTGCGGCTGGCGATCGACCGCAAGGACGTGGCGGCGGTGCGCGACCTGGCGGGCCCGGCGGCGGCGACGCTGGTCGCCCTGCTCGAGGCCACCGGGCCGCGTGACGCCGCCATGCAGGCCTTGGGCGGCCTCGACCTGCCCGACGAGGCGCGCATGGCGCTGGACCGGCTGACCGAGGTCGTGGACCTGGTCGCCGCCGAGGAACCGGATCTGGCCATGACCCTCGACCCGGTCGAGAACCGGGGCTTCGAGTACCACACGGGTATCGCGTTCAGTCTGTTCGCCCGCGGGGTCCGGGCCGAGATGGGCCGGGGCGGGCGCTATCAGCCGAACGGGGCCCCCGGAGGATCGGCCACGGGTTTTACCCTGTACATAGAGCGGGTCCTGCAGGCGCTGCCGGATCCGGTCGCCGGCGATCGGGTTTTCGTGCCGTTCGGTGTCGCACGCGGCAGCGCGGCGGTGCTCAGGCGGGCCGGCCATGTGACGGTTCAGGGGCTGGAACCGGTCGACGACGTCGCCGCCGAGGCGCGCCGGCTGAAGTGCACACATCTGTGGCGCGACGGCGAGATCGTCGACCTGTAACCGAATGAAGGGACGGCACGGTCGGCGCCGCGTGGCGGGCCGCTGACCGGTGCCGATGTCAGGGGAATGCAATGAGTAATGTCGCGGTGATCGGTGCCCAGTGGGGCGACGAAGGCAAGGGCAAGATCGTCGACTGGCTGTCGGAGCGCGCCGATGTGGTCGTCCGCTTCCAGGGGGGGCACAACGCCGGCCACACGCTGGTGATCGGCAACCAGACCTACAAACTGAGCCTGCTGCCCTCCGGGGTGGTGCGCCCGGGCAAGATCTCGGTGATCGGCAACGGCGTCGTCGTGGATCCCTGGGCCTTCGTCGACGAGATCGCGCGGTTGAACGAACAGGGGCTGCAGATCGCACCCGGCGCTTTGCTGCTCTCGGAAACCGCCGTTCTGATCTTGCCGGTCCACCGCCACCTCGACCAGGCCCGCGAGGCGGCGCGCGGCGACAAGAAGATCGGCACGACCGGACGCGGGATCGGCCCGGCCTACGAGGACAAGGCGGGTCGCCGGGCGATCCGCGTCGCCGACTTGGCGGAACCCGAGACCGTCCGCCTGAAGGCGGCCTATCTTGCGGAGCACCACAACGCCTATCTGCGCGGCCTCGGCCAGGCGGAGATCGATGCCGACCAGCTGGTGGCCGAACTCCAGGCGATCGCCCCGAAGATTTTGCCCTATGCCGGCCGGGTCTGGGAGCAGCTGGACGACGCCCGGCGCGCCGGGCGTCGGATCCTGTTCGAAGGTGCCCAGGCCGTCATGCTGGATGTCGATCACGGCACCTATCCGTTCGTGACGTCGTCGAACACCGTGGCCGGTCAGGCGGCCACCGGATCGGGCACCGGACCGACCGCCATCGGCTTTGTGCTCGGGATCGCCAAGGCCTACATTACCCGTGTCGGATCGGGTCCCTTCCCCACCGAACTCACCGACGATGTCGGCCGGCTGCTGGGTGAGCGGGGGCATGAGTTCGGGACGGTGACCGGCAGGGCGCGGCGCTGCGGCTGGTTCGATGCGGTCATGGTCGGCCAGGCGGTGCGGACCGGCGGGATCAACGGGATCGCGCTGACCAAGCTCGACGTGCTCGACGGCCTGCACGAACTCAAGGTCTGCACCGGGTATCTGCTGGACGGCGCGCCGATCGACCATTTCCCCTCCGGCATGGCCGCCCAGGTCCGGGTAGAGCCGGTCTACGAGACCCTGGAAGGCTGGTCCGACAGCACAAGGGGCGCACGCTCCTGGGCGCAGCTCCCGGCCAACGCGATCAAGTACATCCGGCGGATCGAAGAACTGATCGGCGCCCCGGTGTCGCTGCTGTCGACCAGTCCGGAGCGCGACGACACGATCCTGGTCCACGATCCGTTCGCCGACTGATCACCGACGGGTCGGCGTTCACGTCCGTCGGCTCTGATCTGCCTCTCTTGAACCGTCACATCCCTCCGCCCGCGGATGGAAAAAACGCCGTTCGTTTGACCTACAGCATGGCCGGTGGCCGGTTGTTCTACGAGAAATCACGGAAGACGGTGCGGACTCCGATCTTCCGGTGATCAAGGGGCTCGTATGCCGTCGTTCCGAACGAGGGGCGGGCTCCAATGAAAGCGATCGAGTTCCACAAAATCGAACAAGCGACGAATTTGAGCCGGACGGAGGTCGGACGGATCGGCACGTCTGTTCTGTTTATTGTGGCGGTCATCGTCTACACGGGCGCCAACTTCGCCCATGTGGACCAGCTTTACCTGCTGATCGCTGCGGCCGTCATCGGCGCCTATATGGCGATGAACATCGGCGCGAACGACGTCGCCAACAACGTCGGACCAGCCGTCGGTTTCTATGCGCTCACCCTGACCGGCGCGATCATGATCGCGGCCCTTTTTGAAGCGGCCGGCGCCATCATCGCGGGTGGCGACGTCGTGTCGACCGTCAAGAAGGGGATCATCGACCCGGCGACCGTGCCGGACCCGAATGTCTTCATCTGGATCATGCTGGGGGCGCTGACCGGGGTCGCACTCTGGCTCAATGCGGCGACCTGGTTGGGGGCGCCGGTGTCCACCACCCACTCGATCGTGGGCGGTGTGATGGGAGCCGCAATCGCGGCCGCGGGCTGGGATATCGTGAACTGGGAGTCGATGGGCAAGATCGCTCTGAGCTGGGTGGTCTCGCCGGTGACCGGAGGGATTATCGCGGCGGCGTTTCTATTCGTCCTGAAGAAGTTCATCTTCTTCAAGACGGATCCGATCGAGTCCGCCCGCAAGGTCGTGCCGTTCATGATCGGCATCATGACCTGGGCCTTCACCACCTACATCGCGCTCAAAGGCATCAAGAAACTCGTCAAGATCGACTTCACATCGGCCATGTTGATCGGCCTTTCGGCGGGCCTGATCGCCATCATCATCGTACGCCCCATAATCAACAAAGCGGCGCCGTCGCTTGAAAACAATCGCGACGGGGTGAACAAGCTCTTCACCATCCCGCTGATAATCTCAGCCGCCCTTCTGAGCTTTGCGCACGGTGCCAACGATGTGGCCAACGCCGTGGGGCCGCTGGCGGGAATCGTCGACGCGCTGACCCATGCCGAGGGCGGAAGTTCGAAGGTCGCGATCCCATTGTGGGTGATGGTCATCGGGGCCATTGGGATTTCGGTCGGCCTGGCGCTGTTCGGGCCCAAGCTGATCCGGACTGTCGGGTCCGAGATCACCGAGCTGGATCGTTCGCGCGCTTTCTGCATCGCGCTCGGCGCCGCCATCACCGTGATCATTGCCAGCCAGTTGGGGATGCCGATCAGCTCGACCCATGTGGCGCTCGGGGCCGTCTTCGGCGTCGGCTTCTTGCGGGAGTACCTTGATACCCGGCTCAGCAAGGTCGTTGAGGATGTGCTCGTCCAGCACCGGGGCAAGGCCAACTTCGCTGAGGTGGAGCACGCCCTCTTCGCCTTTCAGAACGCGCCATCCGAAGACAAGCGGCGAATCCTGAACGCGATGAAGAAGATGGGGCCGGAAGCGGTGATCGATGCCGCCGAGCGCAAAGGAGCTGCAGAAGGCGCTGAAACGCCAGCTGGTGCACCGTGCCTCGCTTCTGAAGATCGTATCCGCCTGGATCATCACGGTTCCGGTCTCGGCCTGTCTCGCGGCACTGTTCTATTTCACGTTGCGCGGCATGATGCTGCCTTGAGCGGCGCTAGCGGATGTTCAAGAAGCTCCTTCTTCCCATCATTCTGCTGCTGCTGACGGTCGGCTTCTGGATCAGTACCGACTTCCGGGAGATTGCCGCGGGCGTCGCGATCTTCCTGTTCGGCATGCTCATGCTGGAAGACGGTTTCAAACTGTTCAGCGGTGGCTTTCTGGAGTCGATGCTGGAGAGGGCAACGAGTTCCGTTGCGAGGTCTCTAAGCTTCGGAATCGTATCGACCACGATCATGCAATCCAGCTCGTTGGTGTCGGTCATAACGATCTCTTTTCTGTCGGCCGGACTGATATCGCTCGTCGCCGGCGTCGGCATCATCTTCGGCGCCAACATCGGAACGACGACCGGCGCCTGGCTGGTCGCGGGGTTCGGCCTGAAAGTGAATATCTCGGCCTACGCTCTGCCCATGCTGGCGATTGCCATCGTCCTGGTGTTTCAGAAAAACAAATACCTGCGGGGTGCGAGGTTCGTGCTTGCCGGGCTCGGCTTTCTGTTTCTCGGCATCCACCACATGAAGGAGGGCTTCGAGACCTTCAAGGACCAGTTCGACCTGTCGAGGTTCGCCCTGACCGGGCTTTTGGGACTGCTCGTGTACACGATGGTCGGCGCGGCAGCGACCGTGGTCATGCAATCGAGCCATGCCACCATGACCTTGATCATCACGGCACTGGCGGCCGGGCAGATTTCATACGAGAACGCGCTTGCACTGGCCATCGGCGCGAACATCGGCACCACGATCACCGCGATCATCGGAGCGCTGTCAGCGAACGTTCAGGGCAAGCGCCTGGCACTCGCTCATCTGATCTTCAACGTCGTCACCGCCGGGGTGGCGTTGATTCTCATCGGACCGATCAGCATGGCGGTCGATGTCATCTCGGCCGGGGTCGGCATCCCCGACACCGATTACGCCCTGAAGCTGGCGGTGTTTCACACCATCTTCAATGTCCTGGGCGTGGCCATCATGCTGCCGCTTCTAAACCGGCTGATCGGTTTCCTTGAGCGGACCCTACCGCAGGCCGAAGAGGATCTGAGCAAGCCGAGATACCTGTCCGAGGCCGTGGACGAATTCCCGCAGACCATCGAATTCGCCATGCGTCGGGAGGTCAAACACCTCTACGACAACGCGGTGGAACTGATCGTGCACGGCCTGAACCTGCATCGTCATGACATCTTCGCCGCTAAGGACATTGCTGCAACCGTTGCCGGAAGCCGCCAACCGGTCGAGTTCGACATCGACGAACGCTATGAATCACGGGTCAAAACGCTCTATTCCGCCATCGTCGAGTTCGCCACCCGGGTGGGCGCAAAGGACATTCCGGCGGGCACGGTCGACAACATCTATTCGCTGCGCGACGTCGCGGCGCAGATCGTGCGGGCGGTGAAGTCAGTCAAGCATCTCCGGCGCAATGTCACCCGCTACACCGAACGGCCCCAAGGTGCCGCAACCGAGATCTATGACCAACTCAGGACCGAGATCGCGCGGATCCTCGTCGAGATCCGCAGACTTGAGCTGGCCGATCCGGAGGACCGCTCCAGCCTGTGGCTGGATCAGGAACGCCTTCAGGTGGAGAGTGATGCACAGGACACCAATGAGATCATCGACAAGCTGATCCGCAGCAACGAAATCGACGCTGCCATCGCGACGTCATTTCTCAATGATTCGCAGTATGCCTATTCTGCCATGCGCGATCTGCTGGGCGCGGCGCGCTCCTACTATATCGAGACCGACGATGCGACGGCCGAAGTCGAACGTATTCTCGCGCGTGAAGACGAGGAACTGCCGCAAATGATCCGCGACGAACTTGCCAGCCACCAGGAAGATCGTGCGCCATGACGAGTAAATTCTGTCGGCCAGGTTTCACATCCGGGTGTCGCCGCCGGCCCTCGTGCCGGGGGAATCGCTATAGGACTTGAGAGCGCCATCGACAAACTCAACAAGTACTTCAAGCGTCTCGAAAAAGGCAAAGCTCAGCGCATAAAGCTGGTCCACGTTGAGAAGGTGATGCGCAAGCTCGAGGCCAAAGAGAAGCTGCTCACCGCCGAACTCGCGGACACGGAGAAGGATTCCAAGAAAAAGCGCCTGAAACGAAAGTTGGCATTGGTTCGAGACCAACAGGGACGGGCGCGATGGCTGAAGAAGAAGATCGCCTCCTGACCAGCCGGCGCGGCGACGGACGCCCCGCACCTGGCGGTCTTCGACCTCCGCAAGGGGCGTGATAGACTCCGGCGTCCGTTCGAGATCCCGGAGCTGGCGTCGGTGGCAGACAGCAGTATCGTCCTCAAAGAGCGCGTTGAGATCGATCTCAACCGCCCGCTCAAGGATTTCGATTTACCCAACGCCAGAGCCTTTGCCGGCAAGTCGAAGCGCGAAAACCAGGGCGATCTGCTGTGCTATGTCTGCGACCCGGCAATCCCGCCGCGCCATGTCGACCTGGAGAGCCTGCGCGGGTTCTCAGAGACGGCCACCCTGCGATTCGTGGAATGGGGTGTGGTCACCTGGCGCCCGGATCACCGACGCACGCCGGTCGTCGTCTATGGAATGCCGCAGGGCGGTCGGGTGGCCAACAGCGTGGCCGACGTCATCAATCCGCTCAGCGACGAGGCGCTGACCCGCAATTTCCTTACGCCCGTGATGGCGTGCCTGCGCGACCTGTCGGCGCGCGGCCTGCCCCATCGCGGGATCCGCCCTGACAACCTATTCTATTCGGACGCCAACAAGCGTCACATCATCCTCGGCGACGGCATGACCTGCCCGCCGGGGCTCAACAACCCGAGCTTCTGCGAGACGCTCGAACAGAGTATGGCGGATCCGATCGCCCGCGGACGCGGCGGCGTGAGCGACGATCTCTATGCGGTCGGTGTCTGCGTGATCTTCCTGCTGCTGGGGCGCAATCCCGCCCACGAGGTCTCCACCCAGGAGCTGATCGAGCGCAAGATCTCCCAAAGCTCCTATTCGGCCCTGACCGCCGGCGCACGCATCCAGATGAATATGGTCGAGCTGCTGCGCGGCCTCCTGGCCGACGATCCGCGCGAGCGCTGGTCGGTCCGCGAAGTCGAGCTCTGGATCGGCGGCCGGCGACTGACTCCGAAGCAGGCCAAGCTGCCGTCCAAAGCGGCCCGTCCCCTGACGGTCGCCAGCTATGACTATGACAACGTCCGCTCCGTAGCCGACGCCATGGGACGCAACTGGCTGGTAGCCGGCGAGGTCGTCCGCAGTCAGGATTTCGACAACTGGATCCGGCGCAGCCTCGGCGACGAGCGGGTGACCGAGGCCGTGAACAAGGTGCTGGGCGGTCCGCAGGTGATCGCGCGCACCCCGGATTCCGACAACCCGAAACTGGTGACGAAGGCCTGCATGGCCCTCGATGCGGCAGCACCGATCCGCCACAAGGGCTTTGCCTGCCACGTCGATGGTGTCGGGGCCGCGCTGGCCATGTCGTTCGATCGCGAGGATGTCCGCCAGAAGGTGGCGGACTTCATCAACGGCAAGTTCGTCGGCCAGTGGATGTCACTACAGGCGCGGAACCGCTCGGACCTGAACGAGTTGTACTCACTGTACGACCGGCTTCCGGTGCCCCTGAACCAGACCGGCATGGGCTTTGGCATCGAACGGGTGCTCTACGAACTGAACGAACACCTGCACTGCCTGTCACCCCTGATCGAAGCCCACTACGTGACGACGATCGAGCACCTGATCCCTGCCATCGAGGCCGCCGCCAAGGGCCGCGACCGCCCCCGGATGCCCGTTGATCGGCACATTGCGGCCTTCGCCGCAGCCCGGTCCAACGATGTCGACGAGCGATATCTGCGCCCCTTGTCGGGCGGCGACCGTTCGGGAACCGATCAGATCCTGTCGGCGCTCACCCTGCTGCAGCGCATCCAGGTCATGGCCAAGAACGGCCCGGCACCGACGATATCCGCCTGGTTCGCTGAATTGATGCAGCCGGCGGTGAACAGTTTCCACAACCTGAAACAGCGCAAGATGATCGAGCAGAACGTGATCCGCGCCGCCGAGACCGGCGTGCTTTCGGAACTGCAGTCGATCTATGCCGATCAGAAGGCGATCCAACGCGACCAGCAGGGCTATACCAACGCTCAGCAGGAGCATCGCTACTGCGGCGCCCAGATCGAGCAGCTGAACCTGGAGCTGCAGAACCGGGAACACATGGCGACGGAGCTCGGGGAGCAGGTTGCCGCCGTCGCCTCCGGGGTCGTCGGAAGTCTCGGTGCGACCGCCATCGTCATCATGTACATGCTCTAGACACCGCACCCCGCAGCAATCGAGGATCCGCCCGTCACGATGGCCGCCACGTCCGCCAACACCGCCGCCACCCGAGTCATCCTGATCGCCATTGTCGGGGGTGTCGCCGTCTTCACCTTGCCGACGGTGCTGATTCTGGGGATCGGCATGACGCCGACCCTGGCCGCGCTGATCACCGACCGGCGCAAGGAGAAGTACGCGACACTGTGCGTCGGCTGCATGAACTTCGTCGGCGTGCTGCCGTTCATGGTCGAGCTGTGGACCGACGACCACTCCTACGACAATGCCTTCAACCTGATCGGCGACCCCTTCACCTGGCTGGTGATGTTCGGCGCCGCCGCCATCGGCTGGGCGATCTACTTCGTCGCCCCCGGGATCGTGGGGATGTTCATCGCCATGCGGGCCGACCAGCGGATCGAACTCCTCAAGCGCCGCCAGCGCGATCTGGTCGAGGAATGGGGCCCCGGGGTCGCCGGGTCGAAAAAAGACAAGGAAGACGAGGAGTAGATCCAGGTTCGGGCAGTATGCGCCCTTCGACATGCCCCGGACTGGATCCGGGGCTGCTCAGGACGAGGTCTTTCCTTTTGGCCTCGCCCCGATTTATCGACCTCGCCATGAGCACCCCGCCCCGGATCTAATCCGGGGTTAATCCGGGGGTGTCGAAGGGCGGTGCCTGCACCTCTTGACGACGTGCCTTACTGGCCGCGCTCCAGGACCAGCTTCTGTTCGATGGCGGCGTTCTTGATCGCCTTCTGCAGTTTCTCGAACGCCCGCACCTCGATCTGGCGCACCCGCTCGCGGCTGATGCCGTATTCCTGGCTCAGATCCTCAAGCGTCGTCGGGTCGTCCCGCAACCGGCGCTCGGTCAGGATGTGCCGCTCCCGGTCGTTCAGGGTCTCCATCGCCTTGTTCAAGAGCGACCGGCGCTTCTGAAGTTCCTCGTCCTCGGCCAGTTGGGCTTCCTGGCTGACCTGCTCGTCATCGACCAGCCAGTCCTGCCACTCGCCCTCACCATCCACCCGCAGGGGCGCGTTCAGCGAATGATCGGGGCTCGCCAGGCGCCGGTTCATCGACACAACGTCGGCTTCCGATACATCCAGGCGCTCGGCGATCGCCGTCACCTTCTCAGGCGCCAGATCGCCGTCTTCGATCGCCTGCATCTGGCCCTTCAGCTTGCGAAGGTTGAAGAACAGCTTCTTCTGGGCGGCCGTGGTGCCCATCTTCACCAGGGACCAGGAGTGCAGGATGTACTCCTGGATCGAGGCCCGGATCCACCACATGGCATAGGTCGCCAGCCGGAATCCGCGCTCCGGATCGAAGCGCTTGACCGCCTGCATCATCCCGACATTGCCTTCGGAGATCAGTTCGGCGACGGGCAAGCCATAGCCGCGGTATCCCATGGCGATCTTGGCCACCAAACGGAGGTGGCTGGTCACCAGTTTGTGGGCGGACTCGGTATCCTCACGCTCGCGCCAGGCCTTGGCGAGCATGTATTCCTCCTGCGCCTCAAGCATGGGAAATTTGCGGATCTCCTGGAGATACCGCGACAGATTTCCCTCGACACTGATGCTCGGCAACGTGTTGCCGCTGGACGCCATCTCGATTCCTTCCGGATCATTCCCTGTTGGTTGTTAATATTGGGATTCACACCCTTCGTTTAAACCCTGATGGAACCGTGGTTTAGCCAGCCTCGCTCAGGGCTTCGGCGAGATCGGCCATGTCCTGCGGCATCAGGCTCTCGAAGCGGAGTGATTCCCCGCTCAACGGGTGAGTGAATCCGAGCACGCCCGCATGCAGGGCCTGGCGCTGGAACGCCCGGGCGGCCGCCTGGCCGGCCTCCGACAGCGCCGTCAGCCGCGCGCCCCGGCTGCGCCCGTACACCGGGTCTCCGATCAGCGGATGCCCGATATGGCTCATGTGGACCCGGATCTGATGGGTCCGGCCGGTTTCCAGCCGGCACTCCAGCAGACTGGCGCCCCGGTAGGCTTCCAGGGTGCGGTAGTGGGTCACTGCCGGCTTGCCCCTGCCCGGTGGGCGAACCGCCATCCGTTTGCGATCCGACGGATGACGCCCGATTGCGCCTTCGATCCGCCCGGCGGCCGGCGCCGGTGTTCCGAAGCAGAACGCCCGATAGGCGCGATCCACCGTATGGGCCGCGAACTGGTCGGCGAGCCCGGTATTGGCAGCATCCGATTTGGCGACCACCAGGAGGCCCGAGGTTTCCTTGTCGATGCGATGGACGATGCCCGGCCGGCGAACCCCGCCGATCCCCGACAACTCGGACCCGCAATGGGCCAGCAGTGCGTTCACGAGCGTTCCATCCGGCTGGCCCGGGGCCGGGTGCACCGTCAGCCCGGCTGGCTTGTCGATGACGATCAGGTCCGGATCCTCGAACACCACCGACAGCGGCAGATCCTCGGGCTCCGGCTCCGCCGCGACAGGAGGCGGCACCTCGATGCGATAGACCAGCCCCGGTTTGACCGGTGACGAGGGGTCGGATAGTGTCGCGTCGCCGACCGCGACGCGACCCTCTAGGATCAGTGATTTCAATCGGTTGCGGGAGATTTTAGGCAGTTCGACACGGGCCGTCAGCACACCGGCGAGCCAGCGGTCGACCCGATCGGGCGGAACGAGATCAAGCACCTCGGGCGTGGCTTCGACGATCACCGCAGAGGCAACGGAAGGATCCGACATGGCGGGCACAGTAGGTCAAGGGGGACCGGACGAGAAGCGCCGAGAGATCCCCTATCTCGGCGCCGTGAAGGTGGCGGCCGTGGTCATGGGCATCATGATCGTGGTCGGCGTCGCCGTCATCGGCGTGACCATTGCCAAACGGCTCAGCGGGGCGGGCGATGAGGTCACCGCCGTCGTGCCCGCCGCAGCGCCCGCGATACCTTTCGGCGAGCGCGCGCTCGCCCTTCCGAAAGGCGCAAAGGTGACCGCCCTGGCCCTGGAATCGGGCCGCCTCGCCGTTGCCCTCAATCTCGCCGAAGGTGGCACGGCGATCCTGATGATCGATGCGGCAACCGGGCAGCGGCTCGGCCTGATCCGATTGACCGAGGCCGAGCAGTGACCGGGCCGCGCGGCAGAGTTCCTAGAGCAAAATCCGTTTCAGACGGACTCGGTCCGAACGGTGAATTTTGCTCTTTTTCAATGATTTAGAGGCTGATTCACCGATCAGATCGGTTTGATCTGATCGGATCAGGCTCTAGTGTCCCGATCGAGAAGATCGTTTGAACGATCTTCTCGTGAATCAGCACACCAGCTCTTTGATCCTAGTGTGATTCAGCTTCCGACGTTCAGCATCCAGGAAGACGCTGAACGACGGAACCATCACACTAGAAGCTCAACGCATCCGCTCGCACGACCTGAGGCAGCGAACGCACCGCGTCGAGCACCGACGGATCGACCTTCTCGTCGACCTGCACCAGGGCGATCGCCTCGCCACCGGACTCCCGCCGCCCCAGATGGAAGGTGGCGATGTTCACACCGGCATCGCCGAGCTTGGATCCGAGTGCCCCGATGAAGCCGGGCTTGTCGTAGTTGCGCACATACAGCAGCCGCGGCGCGAAGTCGGCCTCGACCGCAATCCCCTGGACCTCGACCAGCCGCGGTTTGTCGCCGCCGATCAGCGTCCCGACGACGTCGCGGGTGCGGTTCTCGGTCTCGACGGTCAACCGCAGCAGGGTCTGGTAGTCCGGCTCGCGGTCGTGGCGGGTCACGCTGACATCGATGCCCCGGTTGTGGGCCATCGAGGAGGCGTTGACCATGTTGACGCTGTCGACCTGGGAGCGCAGGACACCGGCGATCGCGGCGGCCTTGATCGGTTCGGGGTTGAGGTCGGCAGCGTGTCCTTCGAACTCGATTGCGATGCGGTTGATCGCCGTGCGGGTGAGCTGGCCGCAGAACGATCCCATCAGCTCGGCCAGCCGCATGTACGGCCGCAGGATCGGCGCCTCTTCCGCCGTCACCGACGCCATGTTGATGGCGTTGGTGACCGCCCCGGTCAGCAGATAGTCGCTCATCTGCTCGGCGATCTGCAGGGCGACCTTCTCCTGGGCTTCCGAGGTCGCAGCACCAAGATGCGGCGTGCAGACCACGTTGGGGTGGCCGAACAACGGGTTCTCCTTCGCCGGTTCGTCGACGAAGACGTCGAAGGCGGCCCCGCCGACATGGCCGCTGTCCAGCGCGTCACGCAAGGCCGCCTCGTCGACCAGCCCGCCCCGCGCGCAGTTGATGATCCGTACCCCCTTGCGCATCTTCGCGATCGCCGCCACGTCGACGATGCCACGGGTGGCGTCGGTCAATGGGGTGTGGAGGGTGATGATGTCGGCCTCGGCGAACACCCCGTCCAGGTCGGCCTTGCGCACGCCGAGCTCGGTGGCCCGGGCTTCCGACAGATACGGGTCGTAGGCCAGAACCTTCATGCGCAGGCCCCGCGCCCGGTCGGCCACGATCGAACCGATGTTGCCGCAGCCGATCAGGCCGAGGGTCTTGCCCGTCAGCTCAACCCCCATGAACTTGGATTTCTCCCACTTGCCCGACTGGGTGGAGACGTCGGCCTGAGGGATCTGGCGGGCAAGCGCGAACATCATGGCGATGGCGTGCTCGGCCGTGGTCACCGCGTTGCCGAAGGGCGTGTTCATCACGACCACGCCCTTGTCCGTCGCCGCACCCGTGTCGACATTGTCGACCCCGATCCCGGCGCGCCCGACCACCTTGAGCCCGTTGGCGGCGGCCAGCACGTCTGCCGTGACCTTGGTCGCGGACCGGATGGCCAGCCCGTCATAGTCGGCAATCACCGACAGCAGCTCATCCGCCGGCAGGCCCGGGCGGAAATCGGCATCAATCCCGCGGGCGCGGAAGATCTCCACCGCCTGCTCACTCAACTTGTCTGAAATCAGAACCTTGGGCATTGCACGTTCGCGCGGACCGGAGCGTCCGCGCGCCTCTCATCGGAATGAATGGAAGGGAGGCGGCCGGTCAGGCCGCCTTGAAGAGGTCGCGTTTCACTTCCGCCCAGGCCCAGTCGAGCCACGGCAGGAGCGCTTCGATGTCGGTGGTTTCCACCGTCGCACCCCCCCAGATCCTGAGCCCTGGAAGGGCGTCGCGATGACCGGCGATGTCGTAACCGGCCCCCTCTGATTCCACGAGCGCCTCGATCCGCTTTGCCGCCGCCCTCTGGTCGTCCGCTGACAAGCCGGAGAAGGCCGGATCGACGATCGACAGGCAGATCGAGGTGCAGGATCGCACCGCCTTGTCGCGCGCCAGGAAGGCCGCCCAGTCGGAGTCCTGAACCCAGCGCTCGACCGCCGCCAGATTGTTTTCGCACCGTCGGATCAGCGCCGGCAGGCCGCCGATGCCCTCAGCCCAGGTCAGGGTGTCGAGGGCGTCCTCGACCGCCAGCATCGAGGGCGTGTTGATGGTCTCGCCGCGGAAAATGCCCTCGTTGAGCTTGCCGCCCTTGGTCAGCCGGAACAGCTTCGGCAGCGGCCGCGGCGGCGTGTAGGTCTCGAGCCGTTCGACGGCGCGCGGGCTGAGCACCAGCATGCCGTGGGCCGCCTCGCCGCCCAGCACCTTCTGCCAGGACCAGGTGACCACATCGAGCTTGTCCCAGGGCAGCTCCATGGCGAACGCCGCCGAGGTCGCATCGCAGATTGTCAGGCCCGCGCGGTCGCCGGCGATCCAGTCACCGTCAGGAACCCGCACGCCCGAGGTCGTGCCGTTCCAGGTGAACACCACGTCGCGGGAGAAATCGACCGAAGCAAGATCGACGATCTCGCCATAGGGCGCTTCCAGAACCCGGGTATCCTCGAGCTTGAGCTGCTTGACCGCGTCGGTGACCCAGCCGGCCCCGAAGCTCTCCCAGGCCAGCAGGTCGACGCCGCGGGCGCCGAGCAGCGTCCACATCGCCAGTTCGACCGCCCCCGTATCGGAGGCGGGAACGATGGCGATCCGGTAGTCCTCAGGGACGCCCAGAATGCGCCGTGACCGTTCGATCACGTCGGAGAGTTTGGCTTTGCCGATTTTGGAACGGTGAGACCGCCCAAGGGCGGCGTCGGAGAGTACTGCGGGGCCCCATCCGGGTCGCTTCGCACACGGTCCGGACGAGAACAATGGCACCCGCGGCAGCTGCTGCGGCTTCATGATCGTCATCCTTCAATGTAACCGCTCGTTGGGGAGCGGCGGCCCGCGGCGGACCCTAATGACTGAACGCCGGTTGTCAACTTGATGCTCCCTGGGGCGGCGCACCGCGGCATCCCGAAACCGTCAACAGCGCACGATCGGAAGAGGGGCGACAAAGAGGTCGCACCGCGAAAAGAGTACGTAAGCAAGACTCGGTACGGAGATAAAAACCTCTTCTTTACAATGAATTACCCTCAACTCGCGCGGCTGCATAGGCAACAGGATTAACGCGCGTTCACCGAATTGCTTAAGGCCCCCATAAGGAGTCCACCTCATCTTCCGCGTGTCATTCCGCAGCGCAGAACAACCGTACCAGAACGGACGGGCGGTGTTGGCGCGAGGCTATGTCGCTGGAATGCAGGAGGAGGGAGACCCATGGCCAGGACACCAACCGCCGCGACCGCTTGGTCCAGTGCGCTAAAGAACTTGCGGCTTAAGACCAAAATCCTGAGCGGTTTCGCGATCCTGATCGTGATTTCGACCGCCGTCTCGGCACTGTCCTTCATCAACCTGAAGGACGTCGAATCCGAGATGCAGCACTACACCGAGGTCGTCGAGGAGGCGGCCGGCGCCGCCAAGATCGAGGCAGAGTTCGTGCGGTTGAACCTGCATGCCCGGGAATTCGCAGCCAACGGCGACGACGCCGAGATCGCCAAAGTCGAGACCAGTGCCGCGCGCATCCGTGAGCTGATCAGTTTTGAGCGTAGCCACGACCTGCCGGCCGAGCAGGCCCAACGCATCGATAAGATCGAGCAGGACCTCGACCTCTATATGCTCGACTTTGAAAAATCCGTCTCCCTTGAGCACGAGTTCCTGGCCCTGGTCTCGCAGGAGATGGCGCCGAACGGCGAGCGCATCATCGAAGATCTGGACGCGATCCAGGACGAAGCCCGCAAGCTCGGCCACAACGAGGTGCTGTTGATGGCGACGATGGCGCGACAGTACGTCCTGCAGCTGCGGCTCTACGCCAACATCATGATCGGCCGCCACGACCAGAGCTTGGCCGCCAAGGTCAGGCAAGAGATCGACCGGTCGAAGACCCTGCTCGCCTCGCTCGGCAATGCGGTCGTTAACGACCGGGAACGCGCGCTGCAGGAGCACGCGGTCGCGTTGTTCGACCGCTATGTGACCGCTCTGGACAAGGCCCACAAGGATGAGCGGGCGCTCCGCACTTTGGTAGACGGCGAAATGGCGGATCTGGCCGCCGAGGTCACGGACCTTGCCAGTGCTTTCGAAGAGACCGCGGTAGCAGCCGAGAAACAGATCGAAGCCGGGATCATCTCGACACTGCAGATCACAGAACTGGAGATCGTGACCGCCAGCGTGATCAGCTTCATCCTCGGCGTCTCCATCGCGCTCTCACTTGGTAACGGAATCGCCCGACCGGTCACCCGCCTGACGGACTCCATGCGCACGCTGGCCGACGGCGACAAGACCATCGACATCGGCGATACCGACCGCGGCGACGAGGTCGGCGGCATGGCCAGGGCGGTGTTGGTGTTCAAGGACAACATGATCAGGAACGACGAGCTCACCGCCCAGCAGGAGGCGGAACGGGCCAAGCGCGAGGAGCGGGCCCAGGCGATCAAGTCCATGACCGAGGTCTTCGATACCCAGGTCACGGACATGCTGCAGACGGTCTCTAGCGCCACCACCGAGCTGGACGCGGCGGCACAGTCGATGTCGAAGATCGCCGACGACACGATGAAGCAGTCGACCACGGTAGCGTCCGCGTCGGAACAAACCACGGCCAATGTCCAGACGGTCGCCGCCGCGACCGAGGAACTGTCCTCATCGATCGACGAGATCGGCAGCCAGGTGATCGAATCCACCAGGATCGCGTTGGAGGCGGCCGATCAGGCCAACCAGACCAGCCAGTCCGTGCATGGCCTGGAAACTGCCTCCCAGGAGATCGGCAAGATCGTCAGCCTGATCAGCGACATCGCCGAGCAGACCAACCTGCTGGCTCTGAACGCCACGATCGAGGCGGCGCGGGCCGGCGAGGCCGGCAAGGGCTTCGCGGTGGTCGCGACCGAGGTCAAGAATCTGGCCGACCAGACCGGCAAGGCGACCGAGGAGATCACCGCCCAGATCGCCCAAATCCAGCAGGAGAGTGGCGCTGCGGCGACCGCCATCCGAACGATCTCCAACACGGTCTCGCGGCTGAGCGAGATCTCCACCTCCCTCGCCTCGGCGGTGGAGGAACAGTCCTCCGCCACCCAGGAGATCGGCCGCAGCATTCAGGAGGCCGCCACCGGCACCCGGGGCGTGTCGTCCAACATCGCTCATGTAAGCACCGGAGCCCAGGAGACCAGCTCGGCCTCGACCCAGGTCCGGGCTGCCAGCGGAGAGGTCGCGCAGCAGAGCGAGACCCTGAGTTCGGTCATCGCCGACTTCCTGCGCAACGTCCGGGCCGCATGACCTGGCAATCCTGTTAAAGGAAGACGAAAAGCCGTGACCCAGGTCGCGGCTTTTTCTCTTGGAAGGTTTCGACTACAAAACCACAAATAATTTCCGGCTAATTACTCGTCCAAGGCAGATCGACATTCACTGTCGTTATTTACTCTGGACGATCTTCGTATTCCGATAGGTACATATCCTTAGTCAATTTTTTCTTTTTTTAAATCAATTTTTACTCAATTCGCCGAAAACTTGACCAATCAAAACAGATCACTGCGCGGATCCACGGCTCGTCGGAAGCAAAGGACGGAGCGTCGAGGGTGCGAGCCATGGCCTCATCAGAGGCAGATCAGGAAGGACCCGAAAAGACATGACTGAAGACAGAAGGGTGCGCAACGCATCGTCGCCGGGCGGCGCCGGCTCTCGCTTACAGACATGAACATGCGCACCAAAATCATGGCCGGGTTCGCCGGCGTGATCGCCGTTTTCTCCATTGCCTCGGTGCTATCGTTCGTCAACCTGAAGGGCGTCGAGCACGATGTTCACCTCTATGCCGAAATCGTCGAGGAAGCGACCGGCGCAGCCCGCATCGAATCCGAATTCGTGCGTCTCAATCTGCACGCACGCGAGTTCGCGGCGACCGGCGACGATGCTGAAGCGGCCCAGGCCGAAGAGATTGCGACCCACATCCGCGAGCTGATTGCGGATGAGCGCCGCCATCATCTTCCCGATGAGCAGGCCGCCCGGATCGACCATATCGAGCACGATCTCGACGTGTACATGGAAGACTTCCACAAGGCCGTCGATCTTGAGCACGAATTCCTGAGCCTGATCGCTGAAAAGATGGAGCCGAGCGGCGAACGGATGGTGAAGGATCTGGACGCCATCCAGCACCACGCCGATGCGGAGAACAACATCGAGGCCCTGAAGCTTGCCGGCACCGTTCGCGAGCACGTTCTGCTGATGCGGCTCTATGCCAACATCCTGATCGGCCGCCACGATGCCAGCTTCGCCGACAAGGTCGCACACGAGAAGAAAGAAGCGCAGGCCGCGCTCACCGCACTCGAGGCCACCCTCAACACGGCCGAGGAGCGGGCGCTGTTCGCTGAAACCACATCCCTTTTCGAGACCTATCGCGAGGTCCTGGCTAAGGTTCGTGCCGATGAGCGCGCGATCCGCGCGCTGGTCGACGGCGAGATGGCCGACCTGGCGCGCGACGCAAACGATAAAGTTCAGGCCTTCGAAGCGGCCGCCGCAGACCTCGAGCACAAACTCGAAGCCGAGATCATCAGCAGCCTGGAACTCACCGAGATCGAGATCATCGCCGCGAGCCTGATCAGTTTCGCTCTCGGGATCGGGCTAAGCGTGGTGCTGGGCAACGGTATCGCCCAACCGGTCTCCAGGCTGACAGCGGTGATGAAAGCACTCGCCGGGGGCGACAAGTCCATCGACGTTCCAGACACCGCGCGCAGCGACGAAGTTGGCGACATTGCGAATGCGGTTCTGGTCTTCAAGGAGAACATGATCCGCAACGACGCCATGGCCGCCGAGCAGGCAGCGGAGCAGGAACGCCGCATTCAGCGCGCCCAGGCCATCGACTCCATGACAGGTGCGTTCGACGACCGGATCCAGGGCATGCTCCAGACCGTGGCGACCGCCACCGAGCAGCTCGACCAGACGGCGCAGTCAATGAATGCCATCGCCGAGCAGACCATAGAACAATCGACAACCGTTGCAGCGGCATCGGAGCAGGCAACCGCCAATGTCCGGACCGTCGCCGCGACCTCGGAGGAACTCGCCTCTTCGATCAACGAGATCAGCAACCAGGTCGGTGAGTCCTCCCGGATCGCGCAGGAGGCGGCGTCCCAGGCGGAGGCCACCAGCCACTCGGTTCACACGCTCGAAACCGCGGCCCAGCAGATCGGCAAAATTGTGAGCCTGATCAGCGACATCGCCGAGCAGACCAACCTGCTGGCCTTGAACGCCACGATCGAGGCGGCGCGGGCTGGCGATGCCGGTAAGGGCTTTGCCGTGGTGGCCACCGAGGTCAAGAGTCTGGCCGATCAGACCGGCAGGGCGACCGAGGAGATCTCCACCCAGATCGGTGAGATCCAGCAGGAGACCAGCAACGCCGCAGGCGCCATCCGGAACATTGCCCAGACGGTGACACGGCTGAGCGAGATCTCGACGACCATCGCCTCGGCGGTTGACGAACAATCCGCGGCGACCCAGGAAATCGGCCGCAGCGTTCAGGAAGCCGCCACCGGCACCCAGGACGTCTCGGCCAACATCGTCGCGGTCAGTTCCGGCGCTCAGCAGACCGGTTCGGCGTCAAGCGAAGTCCGGGCCGCCGCCGGTCAGGTTTCCGAGCAGAGCGGGGATCTGGCACGGGTCATCGCCGAGTTCCTGGTCAACGTCCGGGCCGCCTGACGCGTCCCGTATAACGCTCCGACACCCCCCAGCCGCGGCCATCGGGCCGCGGCTTTCCGTTGTGCTCCAGTCGGTTGCGCCCGCAACCGACGCGTGCCGCAACACCGATGCCGCACCTGCGAAAAACCGTCTGGACTCGGCTTTCTTTCCGTCCCACGCTACCCGCTTCACAATCTCCAACAAAGGAGGGGCTCATGAACTGGGGACGCACGTTTGCGAAGACGGTGACCGCAGCGGCACTGGCCATTCCGCTGTCGAGCGGGTTGGCGGGGACGGCCGGCGCCGAGACCACGTTGCGCGTGGTGATGCACTCCGACCTGAAGATCGTCGACCCGATCTGGACGACGGCCTACATGTCTCGGAACTATGGATACATGGTGTACGACACGTTGTTCGCCATGGATGCCGAGACCAATATCCATCCGCAGATGGTGGACAGCCACACCGTCAGCGATGACAAGCTGACCTACACCTTCACCCTGCGCGACGGCCTGAAATGGCATGACGGCGCCGCGGTGAAGTCGGAAGACGCGATCGCGTCGATCCAGCGTTGGGGCTCCAAGGACTCGATGGGCCAGAAGCTCATGGAGTTCGTCAAGGAAATGAAGGTCGTCGACGACAAGACCTTCCAGTTCGTCCTGAACGAGCCTTATGGTCTGGTCCTGGCGTCCCTCGCCAAGCCGAGCTCGAACGTGCCGTTCATCATGCCGAAACGGGTGGCCGACACGCCGGCCAGCGAGCAGATCACCGACTACACGGGTTCCGGTCCGTTCGTCTTCAGCGCGGATGAGTGGAAGCCGGGCGACGTGGCGGTATTCGTGAAGAACGAGGACTATGTGCCGCGCAGCGAGACTGCCAGCTGGGGAGCCGGCGGCAAGGTCGTGAATGTCGACCGCGTCGAATGGGTCTCGATCAAGGATCACCAGACCGCGGTCAACGCCCTGATCGAGGGCGAAGTCGACTATCTCGAATCCCCGCCGACCGACCTGCTGCCGCTGATGGAAGCCGAGGAAGCCGTGACAACGGAAATCCTCAATCCGCTCGGCAACCAGTTCATGTTCCGCCTGAATCACCTGCACCCGCCGTTCAACGACGTGAAGGCGCGGCGCGCGGCGCTGGCGGCCATCAACCAGGTCGACTTCCTGCAGGCGGTGATCGGCAATCCCGACTACTACCAGGAATGCCCGGCCATGTTCGTGTGCGGCACCTCGCTCGCCACGGACAAGGGCACCGAAATCGTCATGAAGTCGGACATCGACCTGGCGAAGAAGCTGCTGTCGGAGTCCAGCTATGACGGCACGCCGATCGTGGTGATGCAGTCGACCGATGTCGACGTGCTGAACAACCTCGGTCCGGTGGCCGCCGACAAGCTGAAGCGGGCCGGCTTTAACGTCGACCTGCAGGCGATGGACTGGCAGACCCTGGTGGCCCGGCGCGCGAAGAAAGAAGTGCCGAGCGAAGGGGGCTGGAACGTCTTCATGACCTCCTGGACCGCCGCCGACATCCTGAATCCGATCATGGCGGCCGGCTACAACGCCGGAGGTGACAAGGCGTGGTTCGGCTGGCCGGACGATGCCGAGATGGAGAAGCTGCGGGACCGCTTCGCGCGGGAAACCAACGCCGATGAGCAGAAGCTGATCGCCGAGGCCATCCAGGTGCGGGCGATGGAGATCGTCACCCACGCCCATGGCGGCCAGTGGTACCGGCCGGCGGCATGGCGCGGCGACAAGGTCTCCGGCGTCCTCGGCGGACCGTTCCCGGTCTTCTGGGGCCTGACGAAGGCGGAATAACCGTCCTCCTGGAACCCTAGCGTTCGGAGACCGAATGTTCGGTTTCGTTGTCAATCGGCTGATCGCCACCATCCCCGTCCTGGCGATGGTGGCGATCTTCGTGTTCCTCATGCTCCGGTTCGCGCCCGGCGATCCGGCGGCGGTGCTCGCCGGCGACAACGGCACTCCGCAGCAGATCGAGGAGATCCGCGAGACGCTGGGGCTCAACAAGCCGATCCTGATCCAGTTGGGGATCTGGGCCGGCAACCTGCTGCAGGGCGATTTCGGACAGTCCTATTTCTTCAAGAAGGATGTCAGCGAACTGATCCTGCTGCGGGTCGAACCGACCCTGGCGCTGGCCACTACGACCTTGATATTGACCATTGTGATCGCGGTCCCGATCGGCGTGATCGCCGCCTACCGGCACGGGACGTGGATCGACCGGGCGGTGATGGCGTTCTCGGTCGCCGGGTTCTCGATCCCGGTCTTTGTGCTCGGCTACATCCTGATCTACGTCTTCGCGATGGAGATCAAGCTGTTCCCGGTGCAGGGCTACAAACCGATCGGCGAAGGGTTCTGGCCGTTCATCCACCGCCTGATCCTGCCAAGCCTGACATTGAGCGTGATCTACATCGCCCTGATCGCGCGGATCACCCGGGCGAGCGTGCTCGAGGTCCTGACCGAGGATTACATCCGCACCGCCTATGCCAAGGGCCTGACCCCGCGGGCCGTGTTGATCAAGCACGCGCTGCGCAACGCCGCGGTGCCGATCGTCACGGTGATCGGCATCGGCATCGCCCTGCTGATCGGCGGCGTGGTCGTCACCGAGAGCGTCTACAACATCCCCGGCCTTGGCCGCCTCACGGTCGACGCCGTGCTGGGACGCGACTATCCGACGATCCAGGCGATCATCATCGTGTTCTCGTTCGTCTACGTGATCATCAATCTGGGCATTGATCTGACCTACAGCATGCTCGATCCGAGGATCCGCTATTGACCGACCGCACCGAAAATCTGGTCGATGGTGCGGCGGCGGCCGATGCCGCTGCCCGCAAGGCGACGGTCTGGGAAACCCTGGTGCGCAACCCGAGCGTGGTGTTCGGGGGCATCGTGCTCGGCCTGATGGTGCTGATGGCGATCTGTGCCCCGTTCCTCGGCACCATGGATCCGACCGAGATCGATCCGGCCTGGCGCAACGAGAAGCCGGGCACCGAACATCTGAAGGTCTTTCGGGATGGCACCGAGGCCGAGTGGACCTATCGGATGGGGACCGACACGCTTGGCCGTGACACGTACAGCCGGGTGATCTACGGCACCCAGGTGTCGCTGGCGGTGGGTCTGATCGTCGCCATCCTGTCCCTGGCCATCGGCCTTGTGATCGGCCTGGTCTCCGGCTACATCCGCTGGCTCGACGCCATCGTCATGCGGGTCATGGACGGGCTGATGGCGATCCCCGGGATCCTGCTGGCCATCGCGCTGGTTTCGCTGGCCGATGCCGGGCTGATGACGGTGATTCTGGCGATCACGATACCCGAAATCCCCAGGGTCGTTCGGCTGGTCCGCTCGATCGTGCTGTCGATCCGCGAAGAACCCTATGTCGAGGCGGCGATCTCGGTCGGGACGCGCCTGCCGCTGATCCTGATCCGCCACGTGCTGCCGAACACCATCGCGCCGCTGATCGTTCAGGGCACCTACATCTGCGCCTCAGCGATCCTGGTCGAGGCGATCCTCAGCTTCCTCGGGGTCGGCATCCCGCCGGAAACCCCGACCTGGGGCAACATCATGGCCGAGGGTCGGGTGCTGTTCCGAGTGTTCCCGCACAACATCCTGTTCCCGGGCATTTTCCTCGCCATCACCGTCCTGGCGGTGAACATGCTCGGTGACGGGCTGCGGGACACCCTCGATCCGCGCATGCGCAAGCGGTTCTAGCGATGACTGATACCGCATCCGGTACGTCGATCCTGGAGATCGACAACCTGACGGTCGACCTGCCCGAGGGCACCGACCGCCGGCATGCCGTCGACGGGGTCAGCATCTCCGTCGGCCCCCGCGAGATTGTCTGTCTGGTGGGCGAGTCCGGGTCCGGCAAGTCGGTGACGGCGTTCAGCGTCATGGGCCTGCTGCCCAAGGGCCAGCTGACGCCGAGCGGCGGTGCCATCCGGCTGATGGGCGAGGACATGCTGACCGCCAGCGAAGAGCGCCTGCGCGACCTGCGCGGGGCCCGCATGTCGATGATCTTCCAGGAACCGATGACCGCCCTGAACCCGGTCATGACCTGCGGCGACCAGATCGAGGAGGTCCTGAAGACCCACACCGATCTCGACCCGCAGACCCGCCAGAAGAAGATCCTCGATATCCTCGAAGACGTGCAGTTGCCGGACCCGCCGCGCATGGCGGCCTCCTATCCGCACCAGCTGTCGGGCGGCCAGCGCCAGCGCATCATGATTGCCATGGCCCTGGTACTGGAGCCCGTGCTGCTGATCGCCGACGAGCCGACCACCGCCCTCGACGTCACCACCCAGGAACAGATCCTCAAGCTGATCAAGGACATCCAGCGCAACCACGAGACCGCCGTCCTGTTCATCACCCACGATTTCGGCGTGGTGGCGGAGATCGCCGACCGCGTCGCTGTCATGCAATGGGGCAAGGTGGTGGAACAGGGCCCCTCCGCCGACGTGCTGCGCCGACCGCGCGAACCCTATACGCGGATGCTGATCGGCGCGGTGCCGAGCTTCACGCCGCATGGCCGACCGCGGCGCGCCGAAGCCGCCGTGGTGCTGGCCACCGACAAACTCTCGAAAACCTATGGCGGCGGCGGGTTCTTCCAGAAGGCGCGGCCGGTGCGGGCCGCCAACGATGTCACGGTCGAGATCCGCCGGGGCGAAACCCTGGGCATCGTCGGCGAGTCCGGGTCCGGCAAGTCCACGGTGGCGCGCTGCATCGCCCGGCTGATCGACCCGAGCGGCGGCCACATCTATCTCGACGACGACGACATCGCCACCGCGTCTCCCGGCCGCCTGCGCAAGCTGCGGCGCCGGGTGCAGATCGTCTTCCAGGACCCGTATCGCTCGCTAAACCCCCGTCGAACCGTCGGTGCTTCGATCATCGAGGGGCCGACCAATTACGGGATGAACCACCGCGATGCCTATGAGCGCGCCCGGTCCCTGATGACCCTGGTGCGCCTCGATCCGAACGCGCTGGACCGCTACCCGCACCAGTTCTCCGGCGGCCAGCGCCAACGGATCTGCATCGCCCGGGCCCTGGCGATGGAACCGGACCTGCTGATCGCCGACGAGGCGGTCTCGGCCCTGGACGTGTCGGTTCAGGCCCAGGTCCTCGAACTGCTCGACGACATCCGCCGGCGGCTCGACCTCGCCATGCTGTTCATCACCCACGATCTGCGGGTCGCCGCTCAGGTCTGCGATACCGTGGCGGTGATGCATCGCGGTGAGGTCGTCGAGTACGGCGAGGCCGGGACCGTGTTCGGCGCGCCCCAGCACGATTACACCCGGTCCCTGTTCGCCGCCGCCCCCGGCCGCGGGTTCGACTTCGGGGGAGCGGCCGCCGAATAGACGCCGCCGAATAAAGGATGGCACCTCGTATCCGATCTGGTCGGCATCAGTGGAGGGCGCGCACCTGGGTCGGACGGCGGGGCGGTTGACGGGGTCGGACCCGACCCATAAAATTTTTCGCGAAATATCAGGTATTTGACGGCGGCAGTCTGACCAGAAAGGCCAGCGATCGTGTTGCAGTCTCAGGTTCCGCCGATTCCGGAGCGGATACGTTCCGAGAAGGTGCGCTCATTCTATGACGCCTGAGATGGTTTCCGGGGAGATCGGGTTGCGCCGGCCCGCCAGGATTTCCTGCCCGAGGATTTCGCGGCCTGGCTCTCCAACATCTTTCTGGTGGACATCACCCCGGCGGATGCCCCGGGCGATGGCCCGCCGCAGTTCCATTTCCGGCTGGTTGGGACTGCGCTCGATACGCAGCTCGGCCGCAATCTGACTGGCAAGCCGGTCGAACCGGTACCGCCCGAGCGCCGGATCGGCACGCTGTACGGCGCCTATCTGCACTGTTTCGAGGCGGCAAGGCCGAACTATCAGTTCTGGGAATTGGACATGGGAGACCGTGCCAAGGGCACGTTCGAGCGCCTGGTTCTGCCGCTGTGCACCGACGGCACGCAGGTCGATATGCTGATCGGCTGTGCCTACTATGAAAACCTCGCATCCCTGAAGGAGCTGTGACCATGGACCCGGCTTTTGACTTCTCCGATCCGGCACTGGCCTACAAGCTGCTCGGCATGTCGGAGGCCGGTCTCAACGCCCTTCCCTTTGGTGTGGTGCGGCTCTCCAAGGAGGACCTCGTGACCTTCTTCAGCGACGTCGAAAGAAACCAGTCCGGCTACCGCAACGATCCGGTCGGCCAGCACTGGCTCGAGACGGTAGCGCCCTGCATGAACACCAGCCCGTTCAAGGATGTCTTCGTGAAGTCCATCGAAGCGGGCAACCTGGACATGTCGGTCGAGGTCACGGGCGATTACCGGGACCCCGACCGGGTGATCCAGATCCGGCTGGTCTCGACCGCCGAGAAGGACGGTGCCTGGATGCTGCTGAACCGGCTGTAACGAACGGATCAGCGACAGGCGGCGACCAAAGCCGCCGATCAAGCGAGTCGTCCTCACTCCGGCGGTGGTCCGCCACCATCGGCACGGCAAACAGCAATCAATGCAGTGACCGATTGCGGGCGCCGCTGGAAACGGATTTACGCGGATTCCTCCACGACACCAGGACCTTAGCTGGGTCTCGGCTGGGCGGCAGCGCCTCATGCGACGGCCGCCGCCGCCCCAACGGAGCGCCCGCGTGATCATACAATAATATGTATACGAATGACCTTTGACAGAGTTGCCGGAACTCGATTAAATCACCTTAAGGTTTAATCAATAACCGGATTACGTTTAACAGTATTTATAATGAGCATTTTATTCACTTATTTCAGATCTGCCTCGATTGCTTTGTTCGCGGTGACTCTCGCCTCATCAGGCTATGCGAAAGATGTTCAAAACAGCGTTCAAACACAGAAAATGAACTGCGCTGATCAATATCAAATTCTGGCGACTGTTTCGCCAGGAGACAGCCTCGCCGAGGTTGCGGACGCACTCGGACGCGAAGTGCGCCGCCGTGAACTTCCGAGCCCCGCCAAAGACGGCGGCAGCCTGCTCGTCTTGGATTTCATGATCGAGAACGGGCACTACGAGAACGTTCTTCTCGGCGATGGGCGGATCGTTACGACGCCGGCGCTCACGCTCGTCATGGATGGCGACACGATCGAGAGAATAATCGGCAACCCGAACAGACCGGACCAGCCGGAGCGCAGCCCTTTGCGGGGCGTGCCGCGTGACTCAAGTGTGGCCCGCGCAATGGTGCGGACACAGGGCGACCAGGGGAACCAATGACATACTACGTGAATTCGAGCACCTCTCCGCATTCCTCGGTCGTTTACGTTGAGGCGACATTCGCAACCGAAATGTTTATTCCGGAACGGGTGTTGTCGTCGGTCAGAACGACGTTTTGACCGCGTCCCACCTTATCTACGATGTCACCCAAGGTGGTGTGGCAACACAGATCACGGTGTCTCCCGCCCTCGACGGCAGCACTGCGCCCTACGGGACATACGCAGCGGACTCGGTCGACTATTACGAAGTCGACAACGACGGCGACGGGTATCTCACTCAGACGGAGAGCCAGTGGGATCTTGCTCTGCTCGGGTTCGACGAAGGGTTCGGCAACACAACAGGTTGGTTCGGCTTCGACACCACGTCTGGAGCCGGAGACTACTATGTGACCGGATACCCCGGCATTTATGCGGACGCGTCAGGCCCGCAGATGACCGAGGACTACGGCTACGTCTACCCGGATTGGTTCACCTACACCTGGAACCACCTGACGATTGAGATCAACTCCGGCAACAGTGGCGGACCGATCTGGCACTATGTCGGCGGGTCGCCGTATCTCGTCGGGATCGTTTCGACAGATGGCTGGTCCGCCGACATTCTCGGCCTGTACAGCGACATCGTGTCCTGGATCGATGGCAACGACTACCTGCTCGCGACCGCCAACATCATGACGGGAACCGACAATGCCGAAGCGATGGCAGGCACGGCCGACAGCGAGATCATCAGTGCGGGCAACGGTTCCGATACGATCGTCGGCGGCGGCGGCGAGGACATTCTCTACGGAAACAAGGAAACCGACGTTCTGAGCGGCGGTGTCGGCAATGACACCATCTATGGCGGACAGAACAACGGCCCGGAAAGCACCGGTACCGGCAACGCGTCCGATGGATCGTTGAAGTAGCGCGAAGGGACCGAGTACATCTCCGGCGGCGCCGGTGACGATGTGCTCTACGGCAACTACGGCAACGACGAGCTGTTCGGCGGCGACGGCAACGACACCCTGTTCGGCGGACAGGACAGCGACACGCTGTCGGGCGGGGCCGGAAACGACCATCTCTACGGCAACCGCGGCGATGACACGCTGGTCGGCGGGTCCGGCAGCGACACCTTCGTCATCCAGACCAACACCGTGAGCGCGGCCACCGTGAACGACTTCACCGTCGGCGAGGACTTCCTTCAGGCCTCCGCATCCCGGATTTCCGTCACCGACAACGCGTCAGGCACGCTCATCGAGTTCGCGAACGGCTCGACCGTGCAACTGATCGGAATCTCCAGCTCCCAGGTCACCGACAGCATCTTCGTCTAGGGCGGGGACAGCGGAACTGCTTGTAAGGAGAGTGGTGCCCAGGGGCGGGGTGCTGCTTTTCAGCGAAATCAGCGCCTTACCCGAAAGTGGGTCACCGAAATCCGCCACCACAGATCAATGGGTTACAGACCAAAGTGACCCACCGAAAGGCCGCTTTCCCGCACTGCCCGCGGCCATCGCGGAGCAGATCAAGCGCACGATCGACAGCATAGACGCTGACACTTGGCGAGCCAGCGACTACCGAGAGCGTGAGCACCCAACACGGGCTCTCTACGTGTTCGGTTGTGCCGAGTTCGTCAAGGTGGGCGTTTCCAAGCATCCGCATCGGCGGCTGGCTGACCTGGCTATCGGCTCCCCGTTTGAAGTCACGATGCTGATGTATCGAACCGTACCGGGCGCCTACGCCCCGATAGCGGAGCGGGCCTGTCATGGGGTTCTAGCGCCATACCTGCACCGAAACGAGTGGTTCCGGGTCGACGCCGGCCACGCGAAGGCCGTGGTCCAGGCGGCATTCGTGGCAGCGCACTGTGTCTACAGACGCCACAAGCGCCGGATCGCGAACGGGGAGCTGGATGATGTCTGATCGCTGCTCCCTTGCCAGATCCGTGGACCCCGCCGACTGGTGCCGGTGGTCGCCTCATAGGCGTGCCGAGTGGGTGGGTGGATACGCTGCGCTGCTTGCGTGGCCAATTCTGCGGCTGATCGACCTCGCGTCCCTTCCTCGCCGACTTCGTCAGTCCGAAGAACAGTGCCGGCGCCTGGTTTACGAGGTGACCGAGCAGCGCGGCACGATCGACGCGCAGAACACCTTCATCGATCGGCTGAACGAAGAGCTGAGCGACACGCTGCCGGTTTTCCCGTCGATCGGATGCGCAACCAAGCTCGGTCGTTGCGACATGGGGCGGCTCTACGTCCGTAGCCAGGTCGTCGGGTTGGAGATCGCCATCTATCCTGATGAGCGGATCGAGGGACAACGGCAGCGCTTGCTGATCGAGCAGGCCGCGGATCGGATCGGCCGCCAACTCACCGAGAGCGTCATCGCAGACCTGGAGCGCCAGTTCTGGGAGATGGAGGTGCGCCGTGCTTCCTGACCCCCTGATTTGTAATCCGGCGCCAATCCCGACAGTCCAGACACTTACCCGGAAACCAAACGTTTCAACCTGCCCTCTCAGGGCTGGGGTTGGGGCCGTTTTGTCAACTGGAGAGGTGCTGTGACCGACCGTATCGAACAGATCCGGCGAGCCCATAAAAGCGCGCGACCGAAGCCTGCCAACCCGGCTTGGTGTCATACGCACCGAGACTGCGGGATTCTCTTGGAAGAGATCGACCGGCTGCGGGCGTTTGCAAATGAGATCCTTAAGCAGATCAACGAACCAGACGAGATCTGCACTGACGGGGTCGTCGACGCTTTCGACAAGCACCTGCCCGAGATGACGGACCCCGATTGGGCGTCGGGTCGGTTGTTGACGGTGGGAAAGGACCAGTCATGAAGGACTACACACAGCCGCTACCGATCAGCGAGGCACCCCGCGACGGGACGCTGGTGCGGTTGCTGGTCGACTATGACGACGGCGGCGACCATCCGCTTGAAGACAGCCCCGAGCCTCAGTGGACCGTGGGGTTCAACAACCTCACCGACACCGGCTTTGACGAATGGCAGTTCGTCGGCTGGAGTTGGCAACAAGACATCTTTTGCACCGGGCGCGGAACGCCGATTGCATTCGCATATCTGCCGCCGATGCAGTCCGTCGCCCCAGCACCTCGGCGCCTCAGCATGGCGGCAGGATGTTCGCGAAACAGTCGAGTGCCAAGCGACAGCGCATGGCAACCCGACGATGGTCGGATGGCGGAGGGTGACGATGGAAATGGTTGAGCGGGTCGCGCGGGCCATAGCTTCGGTTTCACCCCTTCACGAAAACAATTGGTCGCGGATGAGTCCCGTTGCAAAGGAGCTTGTCACGATCCAAGCCCGCGCCGCCATCGAGGCCATGCGAGAGCCGACCGAGTTCATGATTCAGGCTGGTGGCATCTCTCGGGTCTACCCGTCCGTCTACATGGGCGGGGCGCCGGAAGCGGCGAAGCGTGATGCCCTGCGGATCTACGACGCGATGATCCGCAACGCGCTCGCCGAACCCGAAGTCGGTCGGATGGCGAACAACACAGAGGAGAAATGAACATGGCACGAATCTATCTCGCTTCGTCGTGGCGGAACGGCCAGCAGCCGGGCCTTGTCGGCACCCTTCGGGAAGCCGGTCACGACGTCTACGACTTCCGGAACCCGCCTCACGGACAGGGCGGTTTCGCCTGGTCGGACATCGATCCCGAATGGAAGGCGTGGGACGCGGAATCCTATCGCCAGCAGCTTCTCACGCACCCCGTCGCCGCGCACGGCTACATGACGGACTTCAAGGCGATGGAGTGGGCCGACACCTTTGTCCTTCTCCGCCCCTGCGGGATCTCCGCGCACCTTGAGCTTGGATGGGCGTGTGGTCGTGGGAAACACACGATCGCGTATCTGACCGAGGGTGAGCCCGAGCTGATGTACCTGATGGTGGATCATCTGGTCACCAGCGATGCCGAGCTGCTTGCCGCTTTGTCCGACCCCCAGATGGTGGCCGCCTAGATGGACATGAGCGACACCCTGGACCGGATCAAACTCCAGAACGCCGAGTTTGATGCGCTGTTGTCTCTGTCAGCAGCACACGAGGCGCTGTGCCGCACCGCCGTTGTCGACGACGACTATCCAGAGGTTCGGCACCGCTACGAAGGCGAGCTTCGCGCCTTCCTGCAAGCGTGCGCGGACAACCAGCGGCCGATGCCGTCGGGTCGGATGCCGGATGGAGGTGAACAGTGACGCACTTCCCCGCCCCGTTCCACACAGAGCGCCGACGATTGGTCACCAGGAAGCTGTATCGGGCCGGTGGCAATGGCATCGAACACACCCGGTTGGGCTTCCCCCAGGTCGTGAACGAAATGCTTTCAGAGGGCCTAATTGAACCGGCCTGGGGTGGAAAGTTTCGACTGTCCGACAAGGCGCGGGAGCGGGCGAAAGAGTGGGGCGTGATTGGTCGGAAGACGGAGGACAGCAAGTGAAGCGCGCTCTGATCTATCTCGACGGCTACCGGGCCGCGCGGAAGGAAGATATCGCGTGGCTGCACGACCGAGCGAAGGGGATGAACGACCCGCACGCGGCGGCGGTGCTCAACAGCGCGGCGAGCGACCTTGGCCACCGGATCAGGGTCGAGAAGGCAGAAGCGCGTCGGATGACGAACAAGGAGAACTGACATGATGTCTTGCGACGAGGCTATTCGACTGGCCGCTCTTCGGGAGCGCCTTTATCGCTGTGTCGAGGACGAACTCGACAAGGGCGACGGACACCATAAGAGCGATGAGGGCGTTCTAGAGGTCACGCTGTCATTCCCCGACATCTTCCACCGCTCGGACCAACCGACGTGGACGATCACATGGAACTGCTACGTCGTCTTTGATCACGGGCGCAGCCGATCCTGGTCAGGAAAGAGCTTGACGGAAGCTCTGGCCGTCGCTGAGGCGGAAGCGGAACGCATCTGCTTCCCATACGAGATGGCGCGAATTGAGGCGGTCTATGCACCCGCCGACGACGCAGAGGAAATCGCCCCCAAACCCGCAGACACCAACGGTTTCAGCATTGAGGCGCTTGCCGAGTCATGGGCCAGCATTGACGGCAGACTCAAGCGTTACCGATCAGACGACGGTTCGGACCGCACAGACGGCACCCGCGACGGATACAACGCCGAAGCGGCGGAACTGATCAAGCGCCTCAATGCGAGGGGCTATGACGTCACTCCGCTCGGTCAGTTGTCGGAGGAGAAATCATGAGGTGCGTAGTTTGCCAAAAAGGGCCTGCCCAAGGGGTCACGGTCTACCGCATCAACGCAACGGGACAGCCCGGCTTGTGGGCTTGCCGAAAACACCGAGGCCAGACCGACGCGCCGCCGCCTGACCTTGTTGTTGAGGATCTGGTCCGGTTGATTGAGCGCGATGGTCGGAAGACGGAGGGGGATCAGTCTTGATCGTCGTCGCCGTCCCACGTCCGATAAAGCTCTAGCGTAAGTCCGTAGCGATCTGCCCATTCCGCGCGGGATTCGAGGAACGCCGACACCTCGTCATGCCCCGCAACGATACCCTTGCGTGGTAGGTCAATCATTGCGGAAGGTCTTTCCGCCCCCGATCCGCACGGCGGCATACATCACGCGACGCTGACGGACACCGCGAATGGTCATGGCCTCCAGAAAGACCCTGTCCGCCTGCTCACGGGTGACATCGGGAAATTCTGCCTCGCTGGCCTTCACGTAGAGGAAGTCGTGAACCATCGCTGGCTTGGTGTGGTCGCCGTCGCGACTGACGTACCAGCGAGCGAACCAGGGGACAGACGCGAGGTCCGTCTCAAACCCCGCCGGCACCGTGATCCACTTCCCAAGCCGGGTGGAGTGATAGCGGAAGCGCTCGACGACCTCCCATTTCTTGCCGTTCAGCTTTCGGAGCACCAACTCATCCGGAAAGCGCTCCATGTCATTCTTCCGGAGCTTGGCAGTAGATCACCTGTTCACCGGCCGCCGCCCAATCTCGGATTGCCTGCTTACCGCCCTCGGTGATGCCGATGCAGTAAGCGGAGCGCGCAATTGCGGCACCACCCGCCGCAGCCTGAAGGACCACGGGAACACCCGCGCACGCGGAAAGACCCGCTGCCAGCGCGACAGCGGCCAAAGCCTTCTTCATGATTGCCTCGTTATTTGCCGTGGAAGAGAAGCGGCGACTTGCCGAAGTCAGACCGCCGATCGAGGTGGACGAAGGTCGGGTAGACGCCGACCGCCCAATTCGTGGAAAGCGCCATTCGAACGAGAACGGCCCGGTAGCTGTCGTCGGGAACGTGGATGTCGATGGCGCACGTCCCGTGGGACAGGTTGCCCTCGGTCAAGTGGTAAGACATGAGCCCCCCACCGACCGCCTTGTTATGTGCCGGGGTGCGGCAGCACGAGTTGACCCGCATCGGTCGACCGAACGACAAGCGCAGGTTCAGAAGCTCGTTATCAAAGCCCTTGGCAAGCTTGACCGTGCCGTCATCTCGCGACGCGAGTTCGTCATGCGAAAACAGTACGTCGTCCGTCACCGGGTGGCGGATTTCCATTACCTGGCTCTCTGTCGTTTGGGGATTGGCGAAATAGTCGGAATGCGGGCTTGCGGGACCGAAAAATTCCCAACCTTCGGGCGGCTCTACGCCCTTTGGGATGTACCGGATTTCAACCTGCCGATGCTCCAGCATGGCGCGGAGGATGGTCACGCAGCCGCTTTGCGCCGCTTGAATGTCAGGTAGTCAGCCGCCTCGCGAGGATCGGAGAAGCACTGCACAAAGCCGCTCTCCGACACGCTGTCGGGGTCGATGACGGAGGTGATGCAGGCACCCTCCATCTGCGCTTCGTGCCCGAGGTGCTCGCCGTGCGTGTCGATGTACTTGTAGCCGCGAGCCCGCGCGAACCAGAACACAGCGTTGGTGTCCGGGTTCTCTTCCGCGTGGAGAGCCCAGTTGTGCTTGTGGCCGCAGATGTAGAGGTGCGCATGGTCGCGCAGCGAGGCCCGCTTGTTGCCGTGCGTCGGATTGAACCAACTATGCCCGGGGAAGTCGTGAGCGGCCCATATGCGCGCCTTGCGGCCGTTGGGGAAGGCGAGGCAGAACTTGGCCTGCCAGTCCTCCACCGGGGCGCCGCCGGTCTTGAACCACGTCAGCGGGTCATCCTTCCGGCTCTTGCTCCACATGTCGTGGTTGCCGCGCAGGATCAGCATCCAGTCGATGCCCATCTCTGCGATGAAGATCTCCGCCAGACGGACAGCACGGGACCGTGATTGGTTGGAGTGCGCGTAGAGCCGTTGAAGCCGTCCAACCCAGTTGTCCGTGGTATCACCGATGTTGGCCCCGTACATGCCGTCAGTGGCGGCGCAGATCTCGGCGTGCTCTTTCAACAGCGGCCAGTTGCAACCGTCGCTGTCGACGTGCGGATCACCAAACCACATCAGGCCGATTGGGCCGGGTGTGTGGACCTGAACGTCAAACCACTTCCGAGCCCGGTGTGCGCGGTGCTTCCGGTCGAACTGATCGCACATCAGCGCAACCAGGTCTTCGGTCGGTAGTTCGTCGTCGGGGAACTCGGGAAACGTCAGTTCCGTGGGCTGGTCTCGCAGATCCGGCCTGCACTCCGAGGCGGTGCTCTTCGGCACCTCCTTGAGGAAGCCCCGTTCCACCGCAACCTGCGCTCGGTGTCGCACAGTGGACTCGTTGACCTGGAGCTTGCGGGCGGCAGCAGACCGATTGCCCCCACACTCTTCCAGCACCTTGACCGTGCGCCTGAGCGTCGCATCGGATACCGGCCTAGACGGCATGATGTCTCCCCTACCTCAGCGGTCGTCAGCGGTGGATGCGGTCTATGACCCAGGCGCCCACTGCGCCCAAAGCCGTCAACACAGCGCCGATCTTCATCAGCACCACGAAGCCGCCGCGTCCCATGTTGAGGGCCGCTTTCAGTTCGGCGGTGTCACCACGGATGACGCGAATGTCGTCTCGGATGTCGACAATGGCCTGTTCAGCCTTGGCAAGCCGGTCGCGTTCTTCGGGCGTCATGAGCGCTCGCCCTTGGGCTCGGGCTCGATATCGCGCCACGCTTGGCCGTGGGCAGGCATTCGGGAGCATCCGTCCTGCGGGCGTGTCTCGACGATGGACCACGACCCGGTGTCAGGATTTACGAAGACGACGATGGTCGTACCCGCAGCGGTCAACGACATGTGGCCGGGCTCTTCGCCGTGTGCCTTCAGGCCATCCTTGAAGGTCTGAAAGCTCGGGCACTGCTGCGCCTGCGCGGCGAACCCGAGAAGCAGGCACGGCACTGCAATCGCGACCAGCAATAGCCAGTCGCGGCGGTCGGACTTCCGCATGGTGTCCCCCTATGTGTGAAACGGTTGGCGCTCCTCAGCGTCAGATAGCGGCTCGACTCATCCGAACTCCGGCCATCCTTCCCGTCAACCAACGGGGGAGATCATGTCAATCGGACGTATACCCAAAGATGCTGAATTCGGCGCGGGCGCCCTTCCTGGCGGCAAGGTAGGAGTGAAGACGGCCAAGAAACGGCTTGATGTTCCGGTCGAAAAGTCCGGCGGAATGGCCGCTATGCTATTACACGCGGCCCATCACGCTACCCGTCAGATGCCGCCATCAACTGGCCCTCAGTTCGGCTCTCACGGACTACCGCCAATTCCGGTTTGGGCAACGGCACTCGTGGACGCAGGGTCGGGCGCCGTAGATCTTCGCATTGCGATTGGGCGAACCGACATTGGTTTCTTGCTAACCAGCGACCAAGCCGAAACGTTAGGGCAGGCGTTAATTGCCGCGAGCGTCCCGAAGACCCGACCGCAGTAAATTCACCGCCCTTTGATAACCAGAAAGCAACGGCCATAAGCGGCCCCTTTGTGCTGCGAATGTGGAAGAAACCCCTTGGCCCCGAGTCCACAAGCGACTACGTATTAAGGCATGTCACACCGCGTGATGCGGTTTATGCCCGAGCAGTTGATGATGATGATGTTATGCAAATCGAGGCATCTATGTTGAAGAGGTCCATTACGGTTCTCGCTCGCTGGGACAGCGAAGCGGGCGTTTGGTCTGCTTCGTCAGACGACGTCTACGGTCTGGCAGCAGAGGCGACCACGCTCGACGAACTCGTCAAGGTTCTCGACGTATTGGTTCCGGAGTTGGTTCAACTCAATGGAATCCAAGACGGCTCGGATGTTCCAGAACTGCCGATCTGCGTCATGGCCGAAACTCTCAGCCGAGTTCGCATCGCCCAGGCATGAAGTCATTCAAGAAGGCGCTGATGGACCTTCTTGGGGCGGCCGGTTGCTACTACGTCCGACCCGCCAAAGGCAGTCACGAATTCTGGTACTCTCCCATTACTGACAAACACTTCGTCGTCTGCGACACCAAGTCTCGTCACACAGCGAACGAAACGCTAAAGCAAGCTGGGCTGCCCAAGGCATTCTGAACTGACACGACTAAACTCGGCCCGAGCCATACCCCGGCGCCGCGCCCACAGCCATACGCCTGAAGATTTCTCTTGGCCCCGAGTCCGCGCATCACCACGTGTTAGGGCATGCGATACATTCTGTTAGTTCTAGCGATGCTGGCGTTGCCGGTGTCGGCGTCGGCTGATTCGACCAACCCAAGATCCGTTGCGGGCATCATGCCGTCATGTCAGGCGGCCTTTGTGAACATAGAAGACCCGAACGCCCTGGCCTGCATCATGTACGTTAGCGGCGTGAGCGACGTGTTCACGTCTCACGTTCTGGACACGCCGATGCCCGTTTGCTCCCCGGAGGGTACGAACACGATGGATGTAATCGGGGCGTTCGTTTCGTGGTCCCGCAGAAATCCAGACGTTTGGAATGAGGACGTGTTCAGGGGCGTCGTGATGGCGCTTATCGAGCGGTACGGTTGCTAGCCGGTCCAAGCAGGCCGGTGTTGCGACGTACTGCACCTTGGGCAATTCGGCCCGCCATGTCTCCCGCTGCGTCAATCGACGGCAACGCACCCTCAAGGTCGCTCACGGCTCGTGCCGCGTCGGCACCACGGCGACGGGTCAGAAAGTCCGCAATCTCCTCATAGACCGCATCTTGTGCCGCCGTGCGGCTCCGCGCCGTCTGACCGAAGATCCGCGACACCATGCGCTCCAACGCCTCAATCGGGCGCATGTTCTTCAGCGCGTTGATAGCACCGGCATCCGTTTGACCCGTTACCACCTCATCCATCGCTTGGCGGGCAAAGGTCGCGCTGTTCCGGGCCACATTGGCCCGCAATGACACCGCCCGTGCGGCCTTCTCGATTTCGCTCATCAAGGCTTTCGTCGCCGTCTCGCCAATGACGCCGGACAGCTTTTCCTGATTGGCCCGGCTGGACAGCGCCCGGATCGAAGCGGCAGCCTCCCGAGCGTCCATGTTTTCATCGGTCAGCGTGCGGCGCACATTGGCGAGTGTGTCGTCAATGTAGGTGCGAACGCCTTCCGCCACGCGGCGGCGTTCCGCATCCCCCATGCCCTCTAATGCCTCTTTGGCGGCGCTGCGGGTCGTTCCGGCACGCAACAGTGTTTCCCCGACCTCTCTCGACTGTCGCTCCCTGATCGGCCCCGCAGCCGCGTTTGTCGCAGCCTTGTACTGCGGCACCGCTTCTTTCAAGTTGTCTCGAAGGCGACGCGACAGGTTTTGATAGGCGCGCCCGACCTGAGTGATGCCACCCATGGCGCCCTGGCCCTCTTGAGCTTTCGCCACGTCGTTCAAGCCGCGCGTGATGTAGTCGATCTGACGAACATCCGGCATCTTCAGGAACGTCACCGATCCGTCATCGCCAAACTTCGCCAGAACTTGGGCCGATTTCTCGCCCTCCAAGCGCATCAGTTCATTCGCGCGGTTGATGGCGGACTTCGGCACGCGCTCGGTCACAAGCCGCTCAATCTCCCTGCCCGCGTCCGACGCATAGTCAATGGGCTGGGCATAGGCGCGGTCATAAAGCGCCTTCACAGGATTGGACTTGTCGCCGTAGACCGTCAACGCCCTTGAGGATGATTCGCCGGGGCGTCCAAGAGCATCATCCAAGGCGCCCGCAACGCGCTCGTTGGCCCGCGCCGCCCTGTCATCAACTGCTCGCAAGGCCCGCGCGCCCGCAGGGCCGCTGCGCTGAATAGCGGTATCGAGCAACCCAGATGCGGCCGGGCCGGAATCAGCAATCATGGCGTCATCGCCCGCTTGCCCGATCCGCCGCGCTCCGCTTCCGGTAAGCGCCTCGTCAGCTGTCATAGTGCGCCGCAGAACATCAACCGCAGGCCGGGACAGGCCCACTTGGCGCCCGACTTGACCCGATCGAAAACGGTCTGCAACCGACCGGGCCACATTCCCCACAGCGGGGGCCGCAAGGGCAATACCACCGCCTAGCAATGCCCCGGTCCCGGCGCTTTCCGCCCGTTCATCACCTTCGCCCGCAAGAAAGCCGTATGCGGCGCCCTGGCCCGCCCCAATGCCCAGGGTCCGCAAGAGCCCCGGCGCAGCACCCCCGCCCGTGGCAACCGCTGTCGGAATAGCCCCCGCCACCTCGGTTCCGATCGCCGTTACGGGGCTTTCGTCCCTAAACCGCTCAAGCCGTCCGCGCTCACGCGCCAAATACGCGTCGTAGGCATCGTCAAAAGACCGCCGCCCCGTGGCAGCGTCCAGTGCGGCTGCACCACCCGCAACAATCTCATCACCAGAACCGAACGAGGCCCCCTGAAGCGCAGCGCGCCCAACACCTTCAATGGTCGGCACAGGGTCAGCAGTGATCCGGCCGTGAAGCCGCTCAGATCGCTGTTCCTCCGTCTCTCCTACGCGCGGTCGCTGCGCCTCGTCACGAAGGTAGGCGCCGAATGCGTCGTTCTTGGATCTCGCGATGGAGAGATCGGCAGGGGACATGCCCGCCGCCCGCGTGGGGAAGTCCGCTTGCCGGGCTTGGCGGATGGCACGTGCGAGTGCTCGCGCGTCTTCAGTGTTGCCCGCTTCATCGGCCTTGACCAAGGCGCGCTCAAGCTCCTGAAGGGTCGCCATCGGCTAGTCCTTGTACTTTTCCAGAAGCGCGTCGATGTTGCTGTCTCCGTCGCCCGCACCGCCGCTTTCCCCGTCGATGCCGCGATGGACGATCTGATCAAACAGGTCTGACAGGCGACGCAGGTTGAACATCAACTCTTCAGCGCTGTTCGCCTGTCGGACAGACCCATAGACGGCACCCAAGAGTGAGAGTTCTCGCTCGGTCACGTTGCCAAGTGCGCCACCTGTCGGCGAGGACTGCCGCATCTCATTCAGCCTGTTGAAACTGATGTTCGCTTCAAGCCCCTTAAGAAGCTCGCCAAGCGAAAAAGCATCCGTTCCGGGAATGGCGCTGGCAACCGAGCCGATTAAGCCGGTGGTTGGCAAACCATCGCTGTTGATCAGATTGATAGCGCGGCCGATGTCTTCTTGCACAACGTCAAATTGACGATTTGCCTGCCCTTGCCGTTGCTCCGCCTTGTCGGCTTGTTCCTGCGCCTTGATGTCGGCGGGACCGCCCGGAATGGCCGACATGCTGATGGTCTCTTTTCCGTCTGGACCAACGTCGCGGACAGCCTGAAAGCCCGGCGGAATGGTGCCGATCTGTGGGCCTGTCGCACCGGAGTTGATCGTTACGTTGTTGCGTGAGGCACGGGTGTCTCGAATGAAGTCGACCACGCCGCCCGTGTAGCCCTGCTTGAGAGCCATGTCGTATTGCTTTTCCCAATCGGCGCGCGTGCGTGGCTCCGCATCACCCATGAGCGCGAAGCCCTTCGGGGGCTGCGCACCCTTCTCGATCGTGATGATCTTCTCAGTGTCCGGGTTGTAAGCGTTCACATACTCCGCCTTTTTCCCGCCGGTGATCGCACTGGAAAGCGCCGCGTAACCGCCCGCGTAGTCACCCGCGTCATACGCCGCCCGGATCAACTGCATGGGCTCTCGCGCCAACCCGAACGGGTTGGGAATCGCCTTGGCTGCCCCGCCAGAGCCGATGCCAAGGGCTTTTTCAAGGGTCGCCCGCTGCGCGTCTTCCTGTTTCTTCGCCTTCACGGCCCCACCAACAGCGGCAACACCCTCACCCAACCCCGCAAGGCCCGCACCGATGTCATCACCCTGCGTGATGATTGGAGACGGTTCGCCCATCCTTCCCCCTGCGCTGCGGGGCGTCATCTGCGCAACACGCTGCTGTGCAGCCTGCCGGATCGCCATTGGGCCAAGCAGCCCCTGCATCATTCGGGGATCACCGAGAAGCGCCATTATGCCGCCTCCAAAATCTCATCCATGACCGCGCGGTATTCGGCCTTGCGCCTTGGATCGTTGCGGATCTTCTCAGCGATGCGCGGGCCGTCCTGCATGTACTTCTCGAACAGGGCTCGCGGCGCCTTGTTGAACATCCAGTCGCGAACCTTGAGCCACTTCGGATTGTGTTCGCCGTAGACCTCACGCGCGACCCAGCACCCCATTGCGCCGTAAAGCTGCGCCCCGCCCGCGAGAAGGCTGCCGATCCCCCCCAGCGTGCTCCCCATGCCGCCCTGGCTCATGACCGGGGTACGGCCGACAGAGCCCATCGGGGTTTGACCAAGAGCACTTTGTCTAATGGAAAGCGCCTGAAGCGGATAATTCAGTTCGTCCAGGAAATCCCCGTACCGAAGATCCATGCCCGCCTGGTTCAGTGCGCGCTGTTGCTGGCCAATCCCCGCCAGCGCCCCCGCATTCTGGAGCCGTGCACCGAGACCCGTTGTCCCGAGGCCAAGCGCCCGGTCACCCGCCGCCATAAGACGGTCCGTCGCACCCTGTCCCAATGTCGCCGCAGTGCGGAACCCATCGGAGCGGAGTTGACCGCCGATCGTGCCAAGCGCCCGTGCGCGCTCGCCCTCAATGACACCTTCCCGAACACCCAACCGCGCCCCGCCGAAGGGGCTTGCCAAGCGGCTCTGCTCGGACGCCCGATCAAAGCTCTGGTTCATGTCCGCCTGCGTGGCGTCGATGACCTGCTCTGTGTACGGGTTCTGATAGCGCTGCATCATGATCGACGGGTCAGCGGCCGAATTCATGCCAGCGGTGTAAGCCGCGTGAGCGTTGGACAGATCGCGTTCCAGCGGCGTACCAAGGGAGCGGGTCAGGCCAAAGGAACTCAGAGTGTCAGGGGAGAACCCGGCGATGCGCTGGCCCCCATAGGGGATATAAGCGCGGTTGGCGATCGTGCCCGCCATAGCAAGGTTCTGGTCGACAAAATCCCGATAGCGTTCGGGAATATCGCTCGACGTTTCAACCGTTTTGGAACCGCCGCCCTTGCCGCCGCTCATATTACAGTTCCTTCTCTAACATCGTGTGCGGTTGGTGATAGTCCTTCATCACGCGCGCCCACCCCGGCCGACCAACCACGGTGACCGACTGACAACCCTTTTCCCTCGCCCAACCCTCGACGGCGGGCAGCAACTCACGAACAAGCTCTTCAAAGACCCCGGCTGCCATCCAGATTCGGCAGACCTTCTTGCGGGGATACACATGAATCTCGGTAACCAGCGCCGACGCTCCGAAGCACCACAGTTGGGCTTCACCCTTCCTGATGGCTTCCTCGACATCCTCTAGGGAATGCGTGTCCTGCCGCTCGACTGCCCTGGCAATGAGCGGTGCGGCCACGATCCAAGGGTTCATCGCTTCCGGCCGGTCGGTGAAATATCGAACATCAGCCGCCCGACGCGCCCATCAGTCGGTGAGGCCGTCCAGTCCATGCGCACGCCAAGCTGCTTGGCGGTGATGCGGAAATCCAACTTCTCGGTCGTCGCCGTTACGGTTCCGGCAACGGTTGTGGTTTCCGCCCCCTGCGGCCACAGGCGGTGCTTGAGGGTCAATTGAACCGAGCCCGACAGCCCGTCAAAATCCGGCTCGAACCGCCGCACGTTGAGATGCGTTTCGCCCTCTGCGATGTCCATGAACGCGGACTCGATATGAGCCGAGAACGCGGCCCCGTTATCGCTGTTGCCCTTCTCATGCAGCTTCAGCGTGCCGTCGGAATGCGCCGCAACCGGAAACTCATTCACACCACGCGGCTGCCACGCGGTGATTGGAAACGTGCCGATCGTCCAGTGCAGTTCGGAGTAGTTGAAGGCCACATACCGGGCGTTCTCGTTCGTGCTGTCTGGATAGAACCACCAGACCTCGTTGAACTTGTCGTTCACACCGGCATAAATCAGATCTTCCTGAAGCTCTGCCAGCCCATCAAAGAAGAAGTCCCGAACCGGGCAATCCACCGTGAGCGGGGTTCCGCCCTGCCAGACCATGAACTCCCGGCTGGTCGAGAGCCAATAGACCTGGCCACTGTCCCCCGCTCTTGCATACGCATTGGGTCCGATCAGCCCGCAGCCCGTCCCCAAGAGTTCGGGGCGGTATACCACGTCGATATCCGGGATGTATTGCAGGCCATATAAGGCAGTATCCGTCCAAATGACTGATACATTGGGCATTGCCGTCCCGGCGACGATCCTGGAGCCCTCGGCAAGCTTCAGATCGCCCGCGCTGTTTTCCGCCGTCGGCGTCCAATCGCCGTTTGCAAACCCACCCTCGATCTTGGCCCACGCGATTTGAAGTGGATCGAACGTCGACCCCGTGGCTTCCTCTGTGCCAAGCGCCATCAGGAAGCGCTCGGGCGTCACCATGTGGCTGATGTTGCTCTGTGGTGCGTCCGTCGCCCCTGTGGCTTCCTCTGTGCCAAGCTCCACCAGGAGGTGCTCGAGAGTCACCGTGTGGCTGATGTTGCTCTGTGGTGCGTCCGTCGCCCCAATCGCCGCCATCTTCTGCGATGGAACGTTCTGCCAGCGGTAGAGAACAGAGCCCCGGTAGTTCGCAACCAGATCCTCCCCGAAGTTCGAGAACACCCACACACGGGCCCTGAGATCGCTTTCAGAGGACGGGAGGGAGTAAGACCCGCCCGAATACGTCCCGGTGCTGTATCCGGCCTGTGCCGCCGTGTTCTCCCGTCCGGGGTTGATGGCGTACTCGTATGTAAGCGCCCCCCCACCCCCCGATGCCGTGGAGGTTGCAGCCGATGCCGCCTCTACCGTGTAGCTATTCGCATCTACGAAGGTCGCGGCGTAGGCCTTGAGACCCGTGAAGGTCGGCGTTCCTCCGCCCGCAGCATCCGAAGTGGCCGCAGTCGCAACGGAGAGTGCGTAGGTGTCGGCATCTAAGACCACGACCGTATGCGTGGTGTTGATTTCCACCGATGGCACGCCACCGACTGTCGTCGCTCCGGCGTAGGTAACGCGGTCCTGATCCGCCAATCCGTGCGCGGCGTCGGTGACGATCAGAACCTTGGAACCGACCGACGTTTGAATGCTGCTCGCAGAGAGGCTTCCGCTCGTTCCCAGACTCAACCCACCTACGGCCGATGAGTTGTGCAGGTAGACGACGGCCCCGTCATCCACGCCGTGCGAAGCATGATTGACCGTGACAGTCGTTTGCGTGTCGAGAGTATCAAGCGCATTGGTGAGGGTGGACGCATCGCGAACCGGCGTGATGTCCCACAGGAGACCTTGCGAGAAGACATAGGCGTTCGTGTGCGTACCAGCCGCAAGCTGCACCTCTCCGGACAGGTTTTCCCAGGCATGCAGAGCGCGGCACTTCCCGAGAAAGGTCTGCTCGGTCAGATCTTCAAATCCGCCTATCACCTCCGGATGGGATTTCCCCCCAACCGAGCGAAAGCGCATCTTGTCCGCGTCAATCCACCGTCCTTCCGATAAGAGCGCCGAGTTGTCCTTGATGACCCCGGGCTTGATCGGAAGTTCCGTAAGCACTTAGACGCTCCAGAGCATGTTGTGACCCGAGTTCGCCGGTGCATACGGAGAACCGCCCGAAGGCTGACCGCCAGTCCATCCACCACCCAGGAGACCGCCACGGGGCGCGGAGTTGAGGCCGCCCAAAAGGCCACTGAGGCTCGACAGACCGGACCACACATCTGCGCTGGACGTACCCATGCCGGGAAGCTGCCGCGACTGTGCGCCGTAGGCCCCGCCGTTGTTCACAGCAGGCTGCCCCCACCCCTGAGCCCCGAAGTTGTTCGATCCGCCCTCGCGGGGGTCGTACATATCCATCCAACTGTCGATCATGCCCTGAGCGGCACCGGACTGCTGCGATTTCCAATCGTTGAACTGACCGTTACTAAACCCGCCAAAAGACGGATTCAGGCCAGCGCCTTGCATGAAGCCGTAAAGGTGCTTGTTGAGTTCCGGCCGCGCGCCCCAGTTGAAACTGCTGGGAAGTTGCGGGCCTGCGCCCCATGTTGGACTTGTCATTCTAGCCACCGTTGGGTGAGTTCGTGCCGAAAGTTCAATCCAAAGACCGTCTGTTGAGCCCCAAGTTCTATCTAGGGACCGTTCCATTCGTTGATGACATGGACAAGTTCAAGCAAGGACTCGAACTTATTTTCGAATCCTTCCGTGACAACAGAGAAATGAGACTCTCTACTTTTGCATCAGACAGTATGATTGTATGGAATCGCAACCTATCCTTTCTTCGCGATCCCTTTTTTAGAGGCCTTGTCGACAATAAAGAGGCTTCCATTAAGGAGCGCGGCATCATCTGGCGGACCTACCTGCTGGAGTACTTCGCCGATGCGGCCAGCGCGGTGCCGGGGGACTTTCTGGAGGTCGGTTGCTACTCAGGGTATACGGCGTCAGTGCTTACGCAACGCATCGACTTTTCAGGCCTTGAAAAGCAATATCTCTTGTTCGACTTGTTCGAGTGGAAGGAAGGTGACACGCACATTGAGTTAGAGGCACACGCCCTATCTGATCTCTTCGAGCTCGTTCAGAAAAAGTTCGATAACAATCCCGCCGTATCCGTGATCCGAGGCCGGGTCCCGGAAATCCTGGCAGACACGTTGCCCGAGACTATCGCTTTCGCCCACATTGATCTGAACCACGCCGTGGCTGAGGCCAGCGCACTGGAATTGATCTATCCCCGTCTATCGCCGGGTGGGGTCATCATGTTGGATGACTATGGCTGGTGGCGGTTGTCCGATCAGAAAATTGCCGTCGACGCTGTTCTAGAAGGCCTCGCCGCCCGAATTGCCGAACTTCCGACAGGCCAAGGGCTGCTGATCAAGAAAGCGACATAGGCCTAGTCGACCTTGAACGTGCCGTTAGCCGAAAAGGTCACGACGGTGTGAGGGCCATCTGTGGCGGTCGATCCGCTAGTGGTGATCGTCCCCTCAACGGTGAGAAGACGCACAATTACGACCCCGCTCCCACCGTTTCCGCCGGAGGTGCTGATCCACGCTGTTCCGCCTGTTCCACCGCCACCACTGCCGGTGTTTGCCAAACCACTGTTCCCTCCGCTAGCGCCACCGCCGCCAGCGCCGCCGCCGCCTGAGCCAGCCGATCCCCCAGTAGAGAACCCCCCGCCGCCACCACCGCCCGCGTAGGTCACGGTGCTTCCGGTGATATCGGACGTACGCCCGGCCCCACCGGTGCCACCGGTGTTCACAACGGCATTGCTTGCACCCGCCCCGCTAGCGCCACCGCCACCGGAACCGCCACCGCCAATGCTGGCTCCTCCACCGGCATTGCCGTGACTTCCACTCGAGATCAGCTTGCTCGAGGAACCGGCCGACCCGACCTGGGTACCGCCGCCGCCAGACCCGCCCGGCCTGCCGTTAGGTGACGTAACACCGTATATATCGGCAAAGGTGCTAAACAAACCGGCGCCTCCGCCACCGCCCGCGACGGTGAAGCCGAGTGCGCTTGTGGTAGAACCATTCTCACCGGGCGTTCCAGTTTGTGCCCCACTATCGACAATCCCGCCATCACCACCCGCGCCGACAATGATCTGGTGGGTGACACCCTTGACGATCTTGAAGGGTGTTTGATGGTCGTAGAATTCGCCGGCACCACCGCCGGCGCCACTATTGTTCGTGCTGTCCGCCCCGCCACCGCCGCCGCCGCCGATGATCAGCAGCTGGGTAATCTCCGCCGTTGGCGTGCCGCCGCTGCCGTCCGGCTGAGACAGCCGGGACAGGCCCGCGTTCGCTGCTTTGAAGCGCGGCACTAGGACACCTCCTGAACGCAGACCGTGATTTCCAGATCGTTGTCTCCGCTGGCCAAGGCCTCGATGTAGTCGCTGGCTTCCAGGATCAGGCCACCGGCCGGGATCGACACAGCGTCCTGGGCCGCGACGGGCACGGCCGAAGCAAGGTGTGTTTCCGTGTTGCTGTCAGAACTGTCGCCCCACCGCACCGTGACATCAGCGGAGTTTGCCCCATCGATGTTGCAGACCTGGATCATCAGAACGCGCGCCGTCGTTGACGCTGGGCACGTGTAGATCGTGGCCGCTGTCGTGGTCAGTGCGCCCTTCGCATTCTTTTCGGTAACTGCCATTGCCCCCTCACATCACACAGCCGAAGAAGAACGCGACCGGGATGTCGGCGTTCGTGACGGCTTTGCCCTTCATGTCCAGACCGGTGGAATTGAACGCGCCGACTTGGGTTCCGTTGGAGGAAATTGAGACCTCACCGTCGCCCGACCGGTACGCGCCGGTGTCTGTGTCGGCCCCGAAGGCAAACCCCGGAGCCGCCGCCGAACCGTCGCCCGCGTTCGTGATCGAGCCGGCGTCGCCCTTGTCGCCCTTGTCGCCCTGATCACCGTTGCGGATGAACGTGACGGTAATTGGATCGTTGTTGGCGATGGTCCCATTGCCGTCCACATAGGAGACCGTGAAATCCATATACCCGGTGTTGTCCGTCAGGCTCGTAACCGAGAAGACATGGAAGGTTGCCGGTGTGGCTTTGGACCGCAGAATGATGTGGCCCTTCACCGTGGACGTGCTGTCGTCCCACGTCGCGAGGTACCCGGAGACATCCGCGCCCGTGCCGTCCGCATCATCGATGTAGATGCCCGTAGCGCTCGATTGCGTCGCGTTGTCGAGCCGCAGGAACCCAGAGCCCGGATCGCTGTCGGTCGTCGTTGTGCTGAAGACATAGGACAGCCCGCCGACGAATGTCTGATCGCCGCTTTCGAAGAAGTCGAGCGCGTAGACCGTGGTTCCGTCCGTCCACACCAGGCCATCGCGGTTGGCGGAGATTGAGGCCGTATCTGACCCGTTCGAATAGGTGATCGCGTAGGCCGTGGTGTTGTTGATGAACCACCAATTCTCGGTCGCCGGAATGGTGATGGTCGGGGCCGCCGAAAGGCCGCCGTCCGTGTACCTGTGGACGCGTGGCGCAATTTCGTTGTCGGTCGTGTAGTTCGCGCTGGTCAGGGTCTTGTCGCCGGTCAGAGACATGACCTCAATGCCAAAGATGGCGTCGTCCAGCAGGTCAAAGTTGCCGTTCAGGCCACCGGACAGACCCCACGTATTGAGGTTGTCGCCCAGGCCCTGCTTGCGGAGCTTGCCAATCGTTGTCGGGTTACTTGCCATCAGGACACCACCGCTCTGTCCGTCACGCGCCGCCAGTTTGTGCCGTCGCTCACAGCCACAACCGCACCGCCGCTCTCATCGCTCACGTAGACTGCGCATCCGGGCGTTGCCGCGCTCGGCAAGTTCGCCACGGTTACGCTTCTCAGCTTCAAGGTTTGGCCCTGGCGGAAGAACTGCGACTCCACCCGGGTCATGAATGGGTTCAGGATCTGGATAAGCTGATTGGCCCACCCTTCCCAGGTTCCCGAGGGGCGGGGGATCACACCACGTTCCTAACGTCGATGGTCTGCTTCTTCGGCGCTCCGCTGTACCGCGACCGGGTGTCGTCACCTGCGACCGCAGCGGCCGCATCCCGATACAGGCCAATCCACGTCTGTAGCCTTTCGTCTTCACCCAGGTAGGGCGCGCTCTCGATGCAGGAGCCGTACAGGTACACGTCCGGGTGGTAGGTCAGCAGCCAGTTCGTGTCTGTATCCGCCGACAGCGCCGAAAGCCGCTGGTAGTAGGCGAGCACCGCCCCCACCGTTGAATTCGGGTACGGTCCCACCGTCACCGTATCGCCAACCACCGTGTAGTTAACTGGATCGGCCGGGGTGTCCGTCGTATAGGTGTTCTCGAACACAGACGGGGTTTGGTACTCTAGCCGAATCCTCGGGGTCGACTGCCACACCAGCGTCCGTGTTTCGATGTAGTCCGCCGGAAGAGTTGCCTCGTCCCCCGTGAAGGTGAGCGTCGTGGTTGTTTCCATCCGCCGATTGCGGAACTGGACCTCGCGATTAACCCGTGCCTCCAGCAGCATCACGAAATCCGGGATCTTGGCCGTCAGATCGTCCCGGACCAGCAGATCCGCGATGGAAGTCCGAAGCTCGCCGTAGTTACTCAGCGCCATTCAAGACCTCCACAATCCGGTCTCGGACACGCTCAAGCGTCCAGTCCCGCATGACCTCCACACAGCCGTACCAGGGCTGTTCGCCGCCGTATCGCCAGCCGGGGCGGTCATTCAGGAGCACAAGGCAGGGCGTCCCCAGAGCCCCTGCAAGGTGGGTTACGGCGTTCGGAACCGACACCACTAGGTCAAGCTCTTTCACCAGGGCTGCTGTGTAGTCGTAGTCCAAATCCCGCGCCGTGATGTACGGGAAGACGTGCACCCCACATTCCTCGGGACGCTCCGCATCCAGCGTGTGCTCAAGGTTGATGAACTCGGCATCGATATGGGCGAACGCCGTCATCATTTCTTTCAGATCGATCAGCTTGTCGTAGAACCCGGTCTGGATCGTCCCGCCCTTCCAGGAGATGCCGATCTTCTTTCGCCGGGGCATCGGGGCCAGAAGCCCCCGCACCATCGCTCTGCGACCGCTACAGGCCCGCAGATAGGGCTCACCGGGGAAATCCGCCGCTTCGTTTCGATACAGTCCCGGCAGCTGCGCCGCGCTGATCTTCGTGCGCGGCCCTACATCATTGGGCCAGTGCGGCACGTCGTCGTATCGCGTCCCGTAGACCCTCGCTTTCGGGAATGACCGGGAGAACAGCCCCACAAGCCGGGGCATCGACTCGATAACCGGCTCGTCCATCTGTTCGAGGGCATCCGGGATGCAGGAAGCGAACTGCACTTCATCGCCGATGCCCTGTTCCCCGTAGATGATTGTTGGCCCCTGACCGCCGGGCAGCCAGGTCGGCATCCCCTTGAACCGCTCCACCCTGTCTCGATGGCCAATGCCCAGGTCGTAGGCCCGCCAACCCTCGCGCCAATCCCCACGTTGCAGGAGCACGAACGCCTTGTTGCGCTCAATCTCGGAAAGGTCCGCCTGACCCCATTCCGATACGCCCAGAACCTTCTCAGGCTTCATGAACCAGTCCCACGCGTCGTCAAACCGCGCGAGGTTGATACAGACCATTCCCGCGTTGTTGATCGTCGGGATGTGCTTTGGGTTCAGTTCGTGCGCTTGCTCCAGGATGGTTAGGGCTTGTTCGTACTCCCCCAGCCCCGTAAGCACCCGCGCAAGGTCCGAATACGTCTCCGCGCTCGGGTGGATCTTCGCGGCCACCTGAGCCATCAGGTAGGCCTGCCCAAACTGGTTGGTGTCAAAGTAGATCGACCCGAGTTTGGCCAATGAATTCCAGTCGTGCGGGTCGCCTGCAATTGCCGCGTCAAAGCACGCGATCGCCTCGACGATATCGCCCGAACGCGCCGCCGCCGTACCCATCTCGTTGAAGTTCACAGGATCTTCTTCCTGATGCCGATTTGAGAGGTGTTCACCCGCAGCGCGCGGTAGTCGATGTCATCGAGCTTGGCGAGCAACTTCAGCCCGTCGTTCGGGTCGCGCCAGTCAATGCCCTCGGTGATCCGCCAGTGCTCCAGAAGGAACAGCGGGACGCGACCGACATGCCACATATCCTTCTCTTTGCCCTTCGCCACGTCCGGGCCTTGGACTGCCTTGTTTTCCTCGATGATGGTGTCGACGCCCTTCCACTCGGTGTGAATGAAAGACGTGTCCGTCGCTTCGTCGTACTCGAACCACTCGGTCTTAAGCGGGTCGTCGTCGAATAGAATTCTGCCCATCAGAAAAAGGGAGGGCCGAAGCCCTCCCCTCCCTACTAGCTGGTGGTCAAACCCACGACCTTGCCGTGAGCTTTCTCGTTGCTCACCGCCAGCGTGACTTCGCCGACGATGTGCGCCTTCTTGCTGTCACCCGTCTTCGCAAGGTCTTCCTTGACGAATGGACGCAGGTAGCAGACTTCCAGGTATTCGAAGTCCAGGAACAGCGCGGACTGCTCACGACTGAACCGATCCGCGACGACCTTGACGCCCTGCTGACCCGAGAAGTCGGTGATGTAGATGTCCGCAGCACCGAGCACGGAGGCCTGGGCGTTGCTCATGCCCGCCGTGTCCCGATACAGGTTCGCGATACCAGCGAAGTTCTGCGAGAACTGCTGCTTGTTGAACGAGCCGACGATCAGGTAATCCGGCTCGCCGCCGTTGTCCCAGCAGGACTTGGCCAGCGTGCGCATCAGGCTTTCCGTGAACGCGCCTGTGGCGGTCGGATCGACCGGAGCGGACACGGAACCAGCACTGTATCCAGCGGTGGTCGCGCCGCCCTGTGCAGCCGCATAGGCGATGTTCGAAGTCAGATACGACTCGATGCCCGCCATCGTGGCCGCAACCGTAGTGCTGCCGGTGACGGTGGCCTGGTTGCCGGTGATGGCCTTCTCCAGATCGCGCTTGATTTCCTTCATGCGCTTCTTGAGTTGGTAGGCCATCTGGCTCTTGTACCCGGCCTTCTTGATCGCCTCCGACGACCCGGAAACCTGCGCGGTCTTCTTCAAGATCTGCGTGCGGTTGCCCGGACGGACAGTCGCGGTGTCAGCCGTCGCCGTCGAGTCATCGCCCTCGATGTGGGCGTTCGTCGCCGCTGCGGCCAGTTCGTCAGTGTTCCACTCGTGATACTTCGCAGCAGCCGTGCCCTGCTTGGCGCGGCTGAGAACCGGCGTATCAACCGGCGAGATGTCGTAGATGATGTCCTGAAGATCCTCGCGGGCGTTGACGCGCGAGGCGGACAGCGTCGTTCCAGAAGGAACTGCCATTTCATGCCTCCATTAACTGGCGATTACACGTAGTCTTCCAAGACCTTGACCCAGGCATCGTTTGATTGGGTCTTGCGCGCGTGATCCAGCTTGGTGCGTTGGGCAGACTTGGCGGACGGCTTTACTGCGGAACCCGGCTTTTGAACCTTGGGCTTGCCCGCAACCTTCTTTTTCGCGGTGTCCTTCTTGACCTTCTGAGCCTTGAAGTGGGCATGAGCAGCCCGCAGCCATTTGACCAAGCGGGCATCCCCCACGAGCGCAACGTCCTGCTCATCAAACCCGTCATCGATCAGGGCTTGGCGCAGTTCCGTCTGTTCGCGCTGTGCGACTTCCGCGTTGGTCCACTCCGGGATGAGCTCGGGGAGCAACGCCGCCTGTGTGGCCAAGTGCTGCTGCCGACGCTGTTCCTGTTGGAGTGCCTGCTGCTGGGCAACCTCTTGGCGCTTGGCGTTACGTTCCCGCCAGTCGCGTTCGATCTTGGGGGCTCCCAACGGATCTTCGTCGTAGAGCTTGTCCCAATCGGGCTCGGTCTCTTGAAGGCCTTGAAGTGCCTCGAACTGCTGCCGAAGCACCGCCGCCGCCTGCTGCCTTTCGGCCTCAAACTGTTTCTCGCGCTCCGCAAGCTGCTGTGTCTTACGGGTGTAATCGGAGCGCATCAGAATCCCGTCTCGGACCTGTTCAGCGGTTAGCCGTTGGGTTTGACCATCGATTTCAACCTCGATGGTTCCCGCCGGGGCCGCCTCTACGTCCTCAACTTCTTCCTCATCGTCCGTTTCTTCCGCTTCCTCTTCGGCCTCGACCTCCGGTTCCGCGTCGTCCTCGGCTTGTCCGGCATCTGCCGGGGCCGCTTCTTCATCTTCGGCCGCATCGGCCTCAATGAAAGCCTCCAGCCGCTCCTCAACGGAGGGCTGTTCCGTATCCATTGCCATGTCTCACCTATTTCGAGGGGCCTAACGCTTGTCCTCAGAGCCACCGCCGGGCGTTTTCATCCTTGGCGATGTCTTTCGCCGCCTTGGCGGCTTTCTTCCCGTCGTGGACAACCTTCTCCAGATGCTTGCGAACCTTGCGCAGCACCTGCACGCCTATCAGGCAGCGCGTGCGGGCTTCGTCATCCCTGGCCGGGGCAGCCAACGCGCGGTCGATGAGGGCCTTCTCGTAGACCGCGAACGCTTCTTTCAGCAGGTCGTCATCAAGCAACCGCTGGGCGTCTTCAGCCCTCCACTCCGGCGAACGGTCGCTCATTCGCCGTCCTTCGGCCCTGCGAAGTTGCGCATGTAGTTGAGCAAGTTCTGCCAATCGTCGGATGTCGGGTCGTAGGTATCCTTGATATCGACAAAGCGCGTGTCGTCACCGCGCAACAGGTTGCTCACCATGGCCTGCTGACCTCCCAACGCCGTATCTCCCGCCGGGCCGTACATGAACTGAATCGCATCCCCGAAGGTCAGACCCCGTTCCGGTTTGTTGTTCTCGACCACCGGCGCCGCTTGGCTTTCGTCGGAGGTGTACATGCCGCTCGGCGAAATGGGCTGAAGCATCCGCTCGCCCAGCCCGGCGTTCGGGTTGTAGACCACGCCGTTCAGCAGCCCACCGCCCAATTGGTTGATGGCCGTTCGCGCAATCTCTTCGTCGTCAGCGTTCGAGAACAGGCCGGTCAGGTCGCCGCGCTCGGGCCGGTAGACGGTCGCACCACCACCCAAGAGACCCTGAAGGTTCGGCGCTTGGTGATAGAGGGGGATGCCCCCGACCGTCATTGCGGGCGTCATATCAGCAGCCCTTGCCCGCGTTCTTGCCGCCCCTGGCACCGCCCTTCTCCATGGTCAGCAACCGGCCGTGCGGCTGCTTGCCGGTGTTGCCAACGTCGCCGTTGGGCTTGGCACTCATCTTCGATGAGCCGCCGCCACGGGTGTTACCCATCTTCTTGATGTTCGTGTTCTCTTTCACGTCACCCTCCGTCATTCGGGATGTTGGCGTTACCGTCTCGGCTCTTGGCGGCGATCTTCTCGCGCTCAAGCCGTTCTTCCATCGCAAGCCGGGTCATATTGAGTTGATGCTTGCGCTCGTCGGCACGCTCTTGGGCGGCGATCTTCTCCAGCCCAATAACGCGGTCGACCTCGGCCTGAAGAACCAACGCCCGTTCGGACGCTGCCGATTCAAGCGCGATCTTCTCGCGAGCAACTTCCTTGTCGCCCTCAATCCGCATGTGGTCGTTGGCTGCATCAAGCTGCGCCTGCCGCTCGGCTTGCGCGCCCTTCATCTCGTTCTCTTCTTGCTTGAGCGCCCGTTCCATCTCCGCCTTTACAATCTCAGGATTGGGCGGGGGCGGCTGCGTGGCCTGCTGGATACGCTGCTGTTCAACCCATTCGCCTGGGTCTTCAAAGTGCGCATCCGGGTCAAGGTCCATCGCCTCGGCCATCTTGCGCAGCGTCACGTAGTATTTCTCTAGGCTGGCAAGCGGGTTCGTCGGCCCCATCTGCGCCATCACCGCTTCCTGTTTCGCGGCGATCATCCCGGTCTTCTGGATTTGCTCGTTCTTCGTGCCAACGCCCATCGCGACGTTGATCCGCACGTCCATGTCGACGTTCCACGAACGCGGATCGATCGGCACCCACTTCTTGCGAAGACGAACCACCCGCTCCCGGTCTTGGTGGCGGTTCAGCATCTTCAGCGCCAGCTTCACAGCCCGCGTCCAGCCCGTCTCAGCAAAGGTCCGGGCGATTAGCTCGATACGAGCCCGCGCACTGTTCGCCGCTTCCTCAACGCCTCTTGCGGTTTCCCCCTGGAGAACGTTGCCGTCCAATCCCCCGGCAAGGTCGTTCACACCTGAACGCGAGGCCAACACCCGGTCGACGTACTCAAGCATCGGGAACGCCTGCTGACCCGGCCACGCCGTCTGTATCGGCATGATCGCATCGCCTGGGGGGCCGTCCGTGACGTAGATGCTCCCCGGCTCTTCGCTCAACAGGTCGTCGAGGTCGACCTTGTCGCCGTTCACCGCCTTGTGCGGGTAGAGCGACAGGTACAGACCGTCCATCATCGCCCGCCAGATCGCGGTCTTAAGCGCCTGGATGTCCTTGACCAGATCCGCCATCGACCAACCCACCAGACGGTAGGGCAGACGGATGGCCGTCAGATCCGCGAAGGGCAGTTCGTCGGCGGGCTCGTTCTCCAGGATTTCGGTGTTCGTGCCACCTCCAATCACCGTGACCCGTCGAAGCTCCGACACCCCATCGCCGTCACAGTCGGCCCGCAGATAGCATTCGAAGACCCAGATGCGCTTCTGAAGCTCGGATTCCTCGGTCGGATACCCCTCCGAAAAGTCCAGGTCGTCGTAACGCTCGATTTCCTCGTCGTGGTAGTCGTCATCGGATTCCGACTTAGCCGTGCGCTCCAGAATGTCCTGGTCGTAGCCCTCGGCAAGAAGCCCTTCAATGGAACGGCGCTGGCGATGGCAGGCAAACTGCCAAGTGTGGTCGTTCTCATCCAGCGAGCGTGCACGCCGGTTAACGAGCATTTCATTCGGCGGCACCGCCATCCATTTCAAGCGCGCCTTGGTGGTCTTGCGCTTGATCTTGACCTCGTGGACAGCCTCGATCTGCGCACCCAGCCCAGCCACCGCCAAAGCCTGGTCGGGCTCGACAAGCTGACCATCCACCCGCGCATAAGCGGTGTGCTCTAACACCTCCACATCGTTGTCTTGGACGAGCTCGGTGAACTCCGGGTCCGTCAGTTCCCCGTAGACCTCGGTGCGGACAGTGTCGGTCTCATCCCACCACAGCTTGACCATTGAGGTGCGGGTGATGAGCGCCGACTTCATCCAGTCCACGGCGGTCTGAAAGCCGGGGTTATCCCGCATCAGGACAAGGTTGACGTAGTCGGTGGCCTGCTGTGCGTATTCCTCGTCTTCCGGCCCCTCCGGCTCGAACTTGACGACTTCATCAGTGCCCAGGAACGTCCGCACCAGCGACGGCATGACCGCTTCCACGGTCTCCATCACGTCGCGGCTCATCACCTGAGAATGGCCCAGGCGTTCGTTGCCGTAGGGCTCGCCCTCGTATCGCTCCAGGTTGTCGCGCCGCTGCTGCGATAGCTCGTCCGTCTCGTAGCCGAGTGATGCCTTGATGTGGCTGGCGACGATGGATTTCAGTTTCTCGTCGCTAACCTTCGTCTTCATGGTCAGGCGGCATCCTTCCGGCGCCCGCCCTGCTTCATCGCGTCAAGCGCCCTTTCGATGCGCTCGGCAATCGCCTCCATCCGCTTGTTGGTGTTCTCGAGTTCCTTCAAGCGCTGGACAAACTGCCGCTGCTGCGCCTGGGTTTGGGCGATGACCTGGCCCACTGCTTTATCCATCGATTACCCCTTATGTGACCCAATCCAGGTTGCGCTTTGGCTTCGCCTTCTTGACCGAGCGCGACTGCACATGGTCATAGCCAAGCGCCAGATATCGAAACCCGTCCGCCGGATGGCTTGCCCAGTTGTGGAGCGGTGCGGGCTTGAGCGTCTTCAGCTTGTCGTCCCACTCCGCCCGGTATTCACGAAGCGCCGATATCCCGTGTGCGCATTTCTGTTTGTCGAACCAGCACCGGGGCAACAGCGACCGCGCCGCCGCGATCCCGTCCTCTATCCGCATCTGCGGGACCACGTGGATGTGCTCCAGACCAAGACCCCGCAGGATTTCCTTACGGCTCCGTCTCGCACTCAGGTCCGTGACCTCAACGTCATGCGGCAGGATGTGCGTACCGTAGCGATAGCCGCGATCCGCCAAGACCTCGGCATAGTGGTCAAGCTCGACACCAGACGACGTGTAGAAATCGATGATCCGAATCTCACGCCCGACCACCTGGAAGAACCAGATGCTCGTGTGATCGGTGCGGCCAAGATCCCAAGCCGTGTGCACCAGCGCACCACCCTCACGAGGTACGCCAGTGATACGCCCGGCCTGATCCGCTTCGTCCATCTGGAGCGCGTAGTACGCACCCAAGACGGCGGCATCGAACGAGCAATGATATTCCTGCCGGAACAGCGCCTTGCCTAGCTCTGGGCCGTACTCACGGATGTATTCCCTTTCCTCACCCCGAAGCTGGTCAGGTGTGAACACGTCCGTCTTGCTCGCAGGCAGTCGCTCGGCAAACCAGTCCGGGTCATCAGCCGCTGCGTCGTAAGTGGTGCGTCCGTGGTTGTTACCGCGTGGCGTGTAGTTGAAGAGCGCCCAGCCACCGTTTTCCAGAAGGATCGGGCGGATGAAGGCCCATGATCTCGGGTCCGCCAGCGCCCATTCGGAGAAGGTCACACCAACCGGTGGCGCGCCAACCAAGCTGTCGTAGTTGTCAGATCCGACCACCTGCCACGTCGAGCCGTTGACGAAGACGATCATCATTTCCTGTTCGCGGGTGGTCCTGCGAATCTGGGGTGGAAACGCTTCGTCTATTCGCCGCTTGCCCGTGTGCGGATTGATCGCGTCCCATATGGCCTTGCGGGCTTGGTTGGCCTGCGGAAGCATGTGCCAGTAGCCGCCGATACGGTCGAACGCTGCCACGCTGTTCCACCGCAGGCAGAACTCATCCTTACCCGCCCTGCGGTGCCAGACAGCAACAGCCCGCTTGCCACCACTCTCCAGGTATCGCCAGACGCGTAGCTGATAGTCGCGGGGACGCCAGCCGCCCGCCGGTAGCTCAACCTCCATCCGTGAAGCGGCGAATGTTGATGGTCAGGCTCCCGTCGACCGTCGTCTGCATCGGGAGAACCTTGCCCAGCAGGCCCATGAAAGCCGTGGGGTTCGTCTTCGCCTGGTTCTCCAGGTAGCCCACCAGGCCCTCCCGGTCACCGGCCTTCTCAGCCGCCTTCAGGATGGCGTCCTTGAGCAACGTGGTCGTCTTGTTCTTCGAGCCCTTGGGCCTGCCCTTGCCCGCTGCCGGGGGGCGGCGCTTCTCAGTAGACGCCACTTGTTTAGTGGTGTCGGCCATGGTGCGGGTCCCCTTGAGATTTTCCGCTGGATGATGTCCCGCGCACCTAGGCGACTGCCGCCACGACACGAGGCCGCGCCCTTGCCCCATCAGGCAAAGATTCGGCGCGCGGGATAACTGATGTCCGGGGCTTCCACCCGGTGCGCCTCTGCACCCCTGCCGGGTGTCTGGCTTGAAGGCTGGCGGGTCACTTTCTTCGCCCAAGCAGGTACTACGGTCAGGTATTTCCCCGCATCCCGACCCGAGGGCGAACCTTCAATTCTGGAATCAAAAACCCCGCACGTGGCGGGGCGGTCATGCTGCGTTTAGCTTGCCCGTGAGGCTGTCAAAAACACTCGATATTGTCAAATCTTTTTTCACGGCACACAACATCTGGTCAATGGCGTGCCTGTGAAGGTATCGCGCGGTCTCGTGGCTGATCCCGACGTTGTCCCCCACGCGACGCCACCCCATGCCCAGGGCGCGGGCGAAGACGACAGCCCGCATCCTGGGTTGCTTCACAAAGTACAGCCACGGAATGACCGTCTCCGCTAAGTCGATCTCTCGCTTGGTCGGAGGCTCCGGTGTCGCTGTCGCTTGCGTCCAGCCGTAGCCGTGCCAATCCCTCACAACCTCTGGCCAGCCTGACCGCGCGTCGGCGGGGGCGCCATTCGCCGGGAAGCGTGTCCGCTTGATGATCTGCGCCACATCTCCCAGCAGAAAGCACAAGCGCTGTTCGTCGCTTCCTTCTGGTGGCCAGTGCAGGCGGGCACCCCGAAGACGTGCCCGTGTTTGGGCAGTGCCACGGTCGATGGTTTCGGCTGTCGCTCGACGGGGCATCACGCGGCCTCGCTCGGCAGGGGTGGCGGGGCGAGCTTGGCGAGATACGCCGGATCTTCCAGCCGCTTGCCGTTCTCGACAGCCCCGAACACAGCCTTACGGCGCAGGTTTGCAGTGTCCCGTTGGCTGGTGTTTTGCCAAAACTTGGGACGCTTTCTGGTTTCCGCCGTCATCGTGCGCACATCCTCGCTGTGTAGCTCCGCAAGATCGACTTCATGCGCTCGAATTCCTCCGGGGACTCGTACACTCGGCGACTGGCTTTCTGTGCGCCGTGGATCACCGTCGAGTGGTCGCGATTGATGTGGCGTCCGATGCGCCCGTAGCTCCAGCCCAGCAGATCGCGAGCCATGAGGTAGAGAAGCTGCCGAGCGTCCGCGATGCGAGCCGTTCTCCGCTCGCTGAACACGTGGGAAACCGGGACATCGAACGCCGACGCCACTTCTGCCGCCAAAACGCTGAACCCCCTCATGCCGGCGCCCTCCGTTCTACGCGGCGCAAAAAGCCCCTCGCCTCTTTCGCCGCAGCCGTGTCGTTGCGCTCCAAGCACCCCGCGATGTAGCCCCGCAGGTATTCCGCGATGTCCGCCGGGGTGAGCTCCTGGGCCTTTCGCATCACGTACTCGGGCGTCATCTCGCTTCCTCCAGGATGTGTTTCGGAACCTGTGTGCGTGGGTCGTCGGGTGGTGGGCCGAACTGCGTTGACCATGAGCCGTCTTCATTCCAGCCACGCATTCGTGCTCGCCAGCGTGTCGTGTCGCTGTCGGCGTGCGTGCCAAGCTCGGTCGGGTCGCGCTTCGGCGGTCTGCGGAGAATTCGGGTGACGTAGGCGTTGGGTTCAGCGGCGCCGTTCGTCTGCGCCTCGACCAGCGCGGCACGGATGGCGCGGTCAGTGAAGCCGTCCTTGCGCCACTTGCCGATTAGCCCCCTCGCCTGCTTCTCGGTCGAGCCACCAGCGGTGAGGATTTCCAAGCCACCATCGAAAAGCCAATCTTGGTCGGACGGCGTCCCGTCTTTAGACGGAATACTGGTTGCTGGTTGATAGTTGTTAGTTAGCTTTTCGCCAGAAGAACCGGGCGGTTTATCGGGCTGTTGATTTTGTTCGCCTTTTCCGGCTGGCCGCCCACCCTTTGAACCGTTTTCTTGTGCGCTTTGGATTCGATTTGCTGCACGTTTGACTTCGTTTTGCGCGCGCTTTTGCGACAGTTTGCCGTCATCTGACAGGGTGAGCTTACCCACATCCAGCAACGTACCGACGACTTTTCGCAAGTCGGCAGGGCGCATCCGAAGTAACCCCGCCAATCGCCTGTCGTCGTATTTGATGGCCTGCCCCTCTGACATGATGAGGGTGCAGACCATCCAGAACACGCCCTGTTCTACAGCGGTGAGCACGCCGCCCACACCAGACACGTACTCGTCCGGATAAAAGTCTAATCGGCGAACCTTCCCGCCCATCGCTAATCGCGCCCGGTCTCGCGCGCCGCCTGTTGAATGGCAGCAACGATTGCGGGCGCGTACTCCAACGGGAACGCGATTATGTGGTCTTCCTCCTCGTCCCAGTGCTTTTGCTGCCGGATTGTGATTCCGCCCCCGGTGTTCGGGTAAACGGCAATCCCCTGTGTGCTTGGAACCACAACGCTCTCGTTGTCCTTGTTCCAGCGGAAGTCATCGCTCATGGATTCAGTTCCCCTTGGTTGAAAGTAACGGTTGAATGTCACCCTCAGACCTCCCGAAAGTCGATGTCTGGATAATTGGCCAGCAGGATGGCGATCTTCATCCGATACAGCCGTCCTACGGGGTTCTTCGGGTCTCCGGTCGCCCTGCCCTTCTTCTCCTCGACAACCAGCTTGGGGTTGCCCTTCTCGCGGTATGTGAAGTCAGCGAGGTAGTAGAACCTGAGCTTGGCCGGTTCGGTCGGTGTCGATGCGTACAGCCAGAACCGCTGCTGGCGCTTCAGTTCGGATATCTCGCCCGCCGCCTCGCGCAACCGTAGTTCACGCCAGCGCCTCGCTTCCGCTTCGCTCTCAAAGCGGCAACCATCCATATGAACGATGCGGTTGCCGTACTTAAGCCCCATAGCGACCATCCATCACGGGCTTGTCGACTTCTGCGAGGAACCACTCGCGATCCTCTCGGGGTGCGCGGTTCCAAGCGTTCATCAGTGCTGTGCGGTAGGTGTTCGATACCTCCACCGGGTTCTTCTCGTCCGGTGGGGTTGCGGCTGGCTTCGGGTTCAGGACGCGCCGCACGGTGCGGGAGCTCAGGCCCGTCTCTTCGGCTACCTTGGTGGCCACTCCTTTTTGATGTTGTGGCCCGGCCACTCGACCATCGGATAGACTGGTTGGACACTCTGTCCGGGCAGTCTCCGCATCGTCATCCCTGGCCTGGACCAACTCGGCATATCGCCGGATTTGTTCGTCGCGCTGGTTTTTGGTCAGGTCGAGCCGATGAAGGTTCTCGCTGATCTCCCACATTTCCCGCTCTAGCTCGTCCATCTCGACGAACACAGCGGGTATCTCATCGATATCCAGACGACGGCACGCCTCTAGCCGGTGAGCACCCGCTACCAAGACAACGGTCTCAGCGTCGGGCGACCACACGCTAATCGGCTGCTGAAGACCGATGGCCTTGATGCTCTCTGCCAAGCGACCAACGGTCTCAGCTTTCACCGGGCGACGGCCCTGCGGGACCGTCACCGCGTCGGTGTAGACGGTCCCCACGTCCATCAGACGACCCTCGGGAGTCTGCCGCCCTCGAACTTGAACGCGCCGACCCTGCGGTTGCGTCGGCGGGCGTTCCAGGCGTCGATGATGAACGCCATCTCTTGAACACGGCTGACCGGATGAAGGGTGCTCGTCAGCCGGTCACGCAACTTGTACTCAGGCTCGGACTTCGACAGGAAGCCGACACCGGTCGCGACCTTCTCGAAGAACTCATCTGCCAAACGCTGGCTTTTCGTCGAGCACAGATAGTGCGCCGCGCAGGCAATCGACGGGTTCGGCATCTTGTGATGCGCAAACCACGTTGATGCGCGCGCGCTCCGATGAAGCCGGTCCGTATCGAGGGTCTGGTAGTAGTCGTACATCGGCGCCGGATCGCGCAAGGCGTTAGCCTTTGGCCCGGTGCTGGCGTGGATGGACCGGTCGTTCTCGTAGGCGTAGACCCAGCGAACGGCCGCCGCGACGACGTTCGGGTTCTTCACGCCGTTGATGCTGAAGATGTCGGAGGCAGTCCGTTTCTTGCCGATGTCGATGAAGGCGAAGACCTCATCGTCCGCCCCGAAGGCGACCCACGCTGAGATGGCCGCACCGCTTTCGACGACGGCGGAAAGGCGATGCTGCCCATCGATCAGACGGGTGCCGGAAAACTGGATCGGCGTGAACGTCTCGCGCCACTGCCCCGCTTCCATCTGTGCGGCATAGTGCTTGACGGTGCCGAACGAGACCGGGCGATTGGCGGTGTTGTACTGAAGCATCGCTTCCGCCAGTTCCGGTGTGATGACCGACCGGATCGGCGACGACGGCGGGTTGTTGATCATCCAAGAGAGCTTCTTGACCGGAAGCGTGCTGCTGTCCTCGCTCCGGTTCAGTGTTGGTGCGGTGGTGGGCTGTTTCTGGAAAAGCATTCGCCTTCTCCGCTTCGTTTGAGAGAGTCCCCCACTGCCGAAGCAGCGGGGGAAGGTGTGACCCTGCGGTCGGGAGGAACACGGCGGGCCGCAGGGTCGGGCACGGGCGACAACCCTCCCGCCGCGTGTTCGCTAACTCTTGAAGTCGGTTTCGGTGCTCGCCACGTTGTGGGGCGTGGACGACCCTCGACCATCGCCGGGCTGTGTTGGCGCCAAAAGTTGGCGCGCTGCCAGGATGGTTTTCGTCGAAACATGACGACCCCCTTCCCAACGACAGACCGTCGCGTCGGTAACGCCCAGCCGTTCCCCGAACTGCGCCTGCGTCAGTCCCAACCGGTCCCGAATGGACTTGATTTCGCTCATGAGTGAAAAATTACGTAAAGGTAATTCTTGGTCAAGCGAGAATTACACATACGGAGTTGACGCAGCAGAAAACCGCGCAGAACTTCCGGGCATGCGCATTGGGCAACGGATTCACAGTCTCAGGACGGCGCGCGGGCTCACACAGAAGGAGCTTGCGGATGCCCTCGATACGTCAGGCGCCAACATCTCTCGTTGGGAAGCTGGCTCTCAACCGAGGCCAGAAACGCTGCGCAAAATCGCCGAATTTTTCGAAAAGAGTATTGATGGACTCATCGGCAATCATCACGTGGATATGGATTCGCATGTTCGTGTGGTTGGGTATGTTGAGGCAGGCGTATGGGCTGAGACCTTTGAGTTTCTGCCTGATGATGTTTATGAGGCGCCCATTCCCAACAAGCCGAAATTCGAAGGTTCTTTCGGTCTAGAGGTCCGTGGACGCTCGATGGACCAGGAGTACCCTCCTGGCCACACGGTGCTTGTTTGTAAGCGCCTCATCGACATGCCCCGGGAACTCCAGCCCCAAGACCATGTCATCGCCGTGCGGCACCGGGCCGGAAAGATGGAAGCTACCGTTAAGGAGCTTCGCATCGGCGAAGACGGGCGGCCCTGGCTGTGGCCAAAGTCGACCGACCCGCGCCACCAGCAGCCAATCCCCGTTGAGCCCGACGACTCGGACGAAGAAACCACGACAGAAGTCCACGCCGTCGTCATCGGCGCCTTCATAGAGCGACTCTGAAACCAAAAATTTTCATACGCATGCGTAATTTCTTTGGTTGACAATCTTACGCTTACGTAATATCTCTTTATCACAACGTCACGGGACGTTGCGCCGCCACCAAGCGGCTAACCCTCACAGATGACAGGCGCCGGGGCTTCACAGTCCCGGCAGTCATCGGGGGAGAAGAGATGAACAACCTGGCCCCGCAGCGCTTTCCCGGCACCACGCTCGCAGAAGACCGCAGCGCAGAGCTTGCCGATTATGCGGCCGACCGGATTGACCCGAGCTTTCAGCGCTTCATCGATTTGCTGAACGAGGCGCACAACGAATTCCTGACAGCGCGTAAGCACTCTACCGATATCGGTACATGCGAGTGGATGGACGGCGCGCTCTCCGACCTGATGAACGAGGCGGATAACCTGCGGGATACGGCTATCGGGGAGTTGGTGTGATGGCGACGAAGCACGGCGGGCCAGCGTTCCCGCAGAACAATCTCAGCCCCTACGGAATGGGACCGATCGAAGGCAACAACGGCGGCATGTCCCTGCGTGACTGGTTCGCCGGTCAGGCGCTAGCTGGGATTTGCGCGTCGCCAAACTACAGAGATTTCGCCGCAGCGGGCGACGACGTTCGTATGCAGACCTGCACGTATACGCAGGCTATTTCCCGTCACGCCTATCAGATTGCCGACGACATGCTTGCCGCTCGTGACGGGGGTCAGTGATGGACCGCCAACCCCTCGTAGCGACGGCGCCGGGGATGTTGGGCGCTGATCTGGCCTACGACATCAGCCGCACGATTTCGGAGGCGCGGAACGCCATCAGCGACGCGCACCCGGATCACCAGAAGCAGGTAGCGGCCACATGGGCGCTGCACCTCCGCAACATGGAAAAGACCTGCGGGGACATGGCCACGGAATTGGAGGCGCGGTGATGGACCTTTGGAACAAGCTGGCGAAGACCGACCCCAACCACACCAAGCAGTTTACCCGAGCCGGTGGCTTCAAGGGGACAGCGGTCAAGCCGATCTACGCCATCCAGAAGATGACGGAGGCTTTCGGCCCGTGCGGTGATGGCTGGGGCTATGACGCGCCGATCTACCAGACGGTGGAGGGCACAGGCGACGAAGTCCTCGTCTATTGCACCGTGGGGCTCTGGCACACCTCGCACGATGGACCTCGCACCTTTGGGGTTGGCGGTGACTTCGTGATCAAACGCGCCAAGGATGAGCTTCGCAACAACGATGAAGCCTTCAAGAGCGCGTTCACGGATGCCCTCACCAACGCAATGAAGTCGCTCGGCATGTCGGCTGATGTCCACATGGGCCAGTTCGACGACAGCAAGTACGTCAACGGGCTTCGCGAGGAATTCGACGACACCCCGAAGCACCCGGAACAGCGGCCCCGCACGCCGGAAGACCAGCAGGACGTGGAAGACGCAACGGCCCGGTGGGTAGACGGCAAGAAAGAGTGGTTGGCCGACGCCCACACGCTTCAGGAGCTTGAACACCGCTGGGAACAGCTAACCAAGGTTCCGAACTGGTCGAAGCTCCAGAAGCAGACACCCGAACTCTACTACGACTTGGTGCAAGCCAAGAGCCGACATCAAACACGATTGCAAGGACAAGCGGCATGATCACGATGTCTTTTGCCGGTCGCATTGGCCGGGACGCGGAGTTGCGGAACACGGGGGACGGTAAGCCGGTCGCGTCGTTCTCCGTAGGCTGCAACACCGGACGCGATAAGACCAAGTGGGTGGACTGCGCCATCTTCGGGGACCGCGCCGAAAAGCTGGTTTCGTATCTGAAGAAGGGTACGCCGGTCGCCATCTCGGGAAGCCCGAACGAGCGTGCATGGGTGAAGGACGGCGAAGCCCGCTCGGTCCTGCAATGCCGTGTCGATCAGATCACGCTGTTGGGCAGCAAGTCGGACAGCCAACCCGCACAGGGTGGTCACGCGCCATCCAGTCTCGACAACGAAGACATCCCATTCAGCCCTGAGTTCCGCTGATGACCGACCGCGCCGCCATCGCTGGAACATTCGCTGACATGAAGTCGGTAAAGACGCGATTCGTCGTTCAGATGATCGTCGAGATACCGATCGAGAACGCGGAGGCCGTGGTTGCGATGTTCGGCTATCCGAAACCCGGCGCCGAGGTTCCGGTGGCGGTGGCGCGGCTGACGGACGGGCCGACGCGGCGCGCGGAGGTTGTCAGCGAGCAAGCGGACCCGCACCCCCGGCGTTGGGAAGACATGCCCCCATCACAGGCTGCGGCGCTGGCAATCCAGAACGTGGGCTTTCGGGCGTGGCTTGGGGAGGCGGGCGAAGTAGAGGCGGACGCATTGCTAAAACTTCGCCTCGGCGTCGACAGCAAGGCCGACCTAGATGGGAACGAGGAAGCTGCTTATCGCTGGCGGTGGGAGTTAGCCAAATACCGCCAGCACCAGACGGACGAACGAGTAGCGGGGATGGCCCGATGAGACGCCAGCGCCCTGCCAAGAAGCACACCCCCGTCGACAAGTCCGTGCTGACGTTCGGAGAGCCCCAGCGCATCCGGTCACAGAGCTACAGGAACAGCGCCGCTATCCGTGAGTGCATGGCGTTTGCGGCTATCGGCAGGGTCGCGGAACCGGGTTCGGTGGTGCTGGCACATATCCGCGTGAACAACGCCGGGACCAGCCTGAAACCGGGCGACGACGAAAGCCTGTTTCTGTGCGCCAAGCATCACGCGGACTTCGATGCATCGCCAGACCGCGCGGTCTGGATCTTGCGGCACATCGTTCTACCGCAACGGCGAGCCGCATACGTGACGTGGCAGCAGGCGAAACATGCGGTTAAGGGAGTGACGGCATGACTGACTGGAAGACTCCGTTGCGCGAAGCAGAATGGCGGGAGCAACGCTTGAGGGTCAAAAGTGCCGCCGCGCTAGAGCTTCTCGACGCGGTCAACGAACTCTCAGACGAAGACCTCATGTCGTTCCACGGCGTTTTCGAAATGCTCGCTGCGCTTCGTGAGGTTCCGGGTGCGCGCTTCATGGTCTACCCCAAAAAACGAGATGCCGCCAAAGCACGGGGACAGACCGACACACCCGAGAACCGGGTTATCCCCGTCATAGAGCCTCAGAGGAAGGGGTGAGAGATGCCCCGGACTAGAAAGAGATCTGCCAAACGGCGCGCTGTTAGCCCGACGGCCAACAAGAAGCACAAGGCGCGGGCGCAGAAGCGGAAGAAGAAGTTCGATGGACTGGCAGCCTTTGTTTGGACCAACGGGGGCAACCCCTTCAAGCCACGGATGACAAAGATCTGATGACGGCAGCCCTCGACATGTCCCGGCCCATGACGGCGGAAGAGGTTCGCAAACTCTTTCGGCTGGGCAAGGACACGTTCAGGGAGTTGATCCGACAGCACCCCCACTACTGCGTCCCACCTGGGGCGCCGCGACAAAAGCTGTTCTTTCCCGAAGATGTTGACCGCCTGAAAGAGGCGATGCCACTCAAGCTCATCGACCCCAGGAAAGCCAAAAGCCCAAACTACTACCTCCGTGGCACCGTCCGGGGAATCAGCATCTATGAAACTACATGGACTTCTGACCCGGACGCGGCAGAGCAGATCCGCATCACCCGGGAGAAAGAGCTACTTGAAGAAAGCATCCACGGGCCAAGGGTAACGACGACATTCATGCAGGCAGCAATCACATACGTCGAGCACGGCGGCAGCGATCGGTTCCTTGGCAAACAGGACCAAGTTACCGGCCGTTGGGATGGCTTGATCGGCCGCTTTGGTCCCGACCGCCTTTCGGCCCTGGCACAGGATGACCTCGATAAGGCGGCGCTGGCACTGTACCCGAACGCGAGCCCGGACACCCGCAACCGACAGGTCTACACCCCGTTCATTGCTGTCTGGAACGACGCGGCGGCGCGCGGCAAGTGCGAGCACCGCGACTGGAGGCGACCCCGCAAGGCCAAGGGGACACGGGTCCGGGTCCGACAGCGCCGCAATGGGAGCTTCCCCGTTCCTTACGAGCACGCGGCAAGTTTCGTTCCGGCCATGCCGCCGCTGGACGCCATCAACATGACGATCCTCTTTTACACGGGCCTGCGGCCGATCGAGTGGTTCAACGTTGAGGATATCGACGTGAACCTGTCCGGGCGCTGGATTTCCCTACCGTCAACGAAGACGGGCGAACCCCGTGGCGTGCCCGTTCACGACTTCATAGTTCCGCTGCTTCAGGCTCTCCTGGATCGCTTCGGCGGTCTCCTTGCGAATCACTACAACCGGCGCGGCCGGAACATCGAGCCTTACCCGGTCATGAAGGACGCGGGCGGGCAAATGTCGGGAGCCGTCGACTTCGCGCGTCGTCGCACGGGTATCACAGACATCTCACCCTACACGGCCCGCCATAGCGTCTCGACCTACCTTGTCGCCGCTGGTGTCCACCAGTTCGTGAAGGACCAAATCCTTGGACACGCGGCCACGGAGATGAGCCGCCGATACACCGATATCCCCCAGCCGGAACTGATCGAGGCCATCAATAAGCTGCCGGTTCCGGACCTGTGGAAAAGTGCCGATTTCGTGGAAAATCCGTGGAAGCGAATTGATGAAGTGGTAAAATGGTCACAATATCAAGGAGATAGGCGTAAGTTCCGACGCCCTTGGTAAGGGAGAGGTCGTGAGTTCAAATCTCACCGGCAGCACCATCCTTCGCTCGAATAGCTTCGGGTGGCAGGCCACCGAAAGCCCATAAAGCCCAGCAGTATCGTCCGAAGCCACGGCGCACAGGCACCGGACCATCTCCGGTTTCCGGGGTCTTCTTTTCTGTCTTTGTCGGAAATTCCGGCAATTCCAGTGGTCCGGGTCGGGGACTCGACGCACGGTTGATCCGTAGCGGCGTGACCTTCAACCAATCCATTCGGTTCTGCTGATGCGATGACCGCCCCGACCCCTCCGGCAGCGAGTTCCTGGTCAACACCACCCCGGCGAACGGCCAGGACTTGCCCAGCGTCGCAACGCTGTCCAACGACGGCTTCGTGATTGCCTGGCGCGATCAAAGCAACACCGGCGGCGACACATCCATCAGCGCTATCCGGGCCCAGCGCTACGATTCAACCGGAACCGCGGACGGCAGCGAGTTCCTGGTCAACACCACCACCGCGAACATCCAGAGTTTCGCCAGTGTTGCCGGTTTGTCCAACGGCGGCTTTGTCATCGCCTGGACCGATGGCAGCGCCAGCGGCGGCGACACCTCCGCCAATGCGGTCCGCGCCCAACGCTACGATTCGAGCGGGACCGCCGATGGTGGCGAATTCCTGGTCAACACGACCACGACCGGCGCCCAGGCCCTGCCGAACGTGGCAGCGTTCTCCGGCGGCGGCTTTGTCGTCGCCTGGCACGACGCCAGCGCCAGCGGCGGCGACACCTCCGGACAGGCGGTCCGCGCCCAGCGCTACGATTCCAGCGGGGCCACCGCAGGCTCCGAATTCCTTGTCAACACCACGACGGCGAACGGTCAGAACCAGCCGAGCGTGGCGACGCTGTCCGATGGCGGCTTCGTCATTGCCTGGCGCGACGCCAGCACCACCGGCGGCGACACCTCGAGCAACGCCATCCGGGCCCAGCGTTACGATTCCACTGGAGCCACCGCCGGCTCCGAGTTCCTGGTCAACACCACCACCACCGGCAGCCAGGCCTCCCCCAGCGTGGCAGGGTTGTCCAATGGCGGCTTTGTCATCGCCTGGCACGATGCCAGTGCCAGCGGCGGAGACACCTCCGGCAACGCGATCCGAGCCCAGCGCTACGATTCCAGCGGAGCGACCGTCGGCTCCGAGTTCCTGGTCAACTCCACCACTTCCGGCGACCAGACCCAGGCAGAGGTCGCCGCCCGGTCGGATGGCGGGTTCATCATCACCTGGGTCGACGCCAGCGCCAGCGGCGGCGACACCTCCGGCAACGCGGTGCGCGGCCAGGCCTATGATTCGACCGGGGCGGCGGACGGGGCGGAGTTTCTGATCAACACCACGTCCTCGGGCGATCAGGACCAGCCGTCCCTCGCCATCCAGTCGTCGGGCACGCTGATGATGGCGGGGTTCACCGACGCCAGCAGCAGCGGCGGCGACACCACCGGCGACGCGGTCCGGGCCCAGCTCTTCACCGTCCAGGCCGCGACCACGACCACGACCACAACAACAACAACCACAGACGGCGGCAACAACGCAGACGGCCCGGGACAAGTCCCAGGCACGCGCACCGTCGGCACGACAACCGAGGACCGGCTGCTGGGCACGGCCGGTCAGGACACGATCTCCGGCGGCGTCGGCGGCGATACGATATCCGGCGGCGCCGCACCGGATCGCCTGCATGGTGGCGAGGACGGCGACTCCCTGCACGGCGACGGCGGCAATGACGTCCTCTACGGCAACCTTGGCGGTGATGCCGTCTACGGCAACGAGGGGACCGACACGCTGTATGGCGGCCAGGATGACGACACCCTTTTGGGCGGCGACGACTGGGACGCCCTATACGGCAACCGTGGCGACGACGCGCTGTACGGCAATGAGGGACTGGATACGGTGTCCGGCGGTGCTGGGTCGGACACGGTCTATGGCGGTAAGGACGGCGATGTCGCCTATGGTAACCTCGGCGAGGACGCAATCTCGGGCAATCTCGGCGACGACACGCTGTATGGCGGCCAGGGCGGCGACACCCTGCACGGCGGGGCCGGTGACGACCAGCTGATCGGCGGGCTCGGTGCCGACCGCTACGTGTTCACCGGCACTGACGGCGCCGACACGATCCTCGGCTTCTCTTCGGCCGACGGCGACGTGCTCGAAATCGCCGCGGACATCAACGGCACGGGGATCGCCAGCCCCAGCGACCTGCTGTCCCGGCTGACCGACAACGGGTCCGGCAACACCCTGCTCGATCTGGGATCGGGCAACACCGTGACCCTGCTCGGGATCAGCGCCGGCGCCCTGTCGGCCGGTGATTTCCTCGTGCCCTAGTGGTGCGATCCGAACGGATGAGTCTCATCCGTTCGGTGAATCGCCCCACCACGTTGCTGAATATGTGGGCTGATTCACGAAACGCTCGGGTGACAAGCGTTTCGATCAGACCACTAGTCGGCATCACCGCATCGGCGAATGCGTCCAGGGCATCAGGATGGTCGAGGTCATCTCCTCCAGCATCTCCGGCCCGTTCTTCAGGAAGGCCTGCCAGTCCGGGTCCCGGGTGGCGGCGGCCCGCGCCTCGGCGCGCTGGTTCAGACTGTCATAGACCCAGAGATGGGAGGCCTCGTTGGGCTGGCCGGCCTCGGTCAGGAAGACGCTCACGTTCTTGGAATGCCGCTCGCGCGCCGGCAAGGCGGCGACCAGCTTCTCGGCCCAGGGCCGGGCCTTGCCGACCCGGCAGCGATAGACCCGGTACTCGTAGACGTTGCCCTCGCCTGACGGCGGTGCCAGTGGCTTCAGCGCCTGCATGAGGCGGATGTCCTGGCGCTGCACCAGGGGCCCCGCGAGCGGCAGGTGCTTGTCGCGCCAGTCGGCGTTGGCCGCCAGCCCGGCCCTCAGCTCCTGGCGGGTGTTCAGGTCGGCGTAGGACCAGAGGTGCATGACCTGGTTCAGCGGCCCGATCTCGGTCAGCCAGTAGCCTTCCAGCTTGCCGTAGTCGTCGCCGCGGATGTCGCGCCCGATCTCGGCCGACAGGCGTGCCAGTTCCGGGGCCTTGCCGATCGGCGTGGTATAGGTCCTGAATTCGTAGATCATCGCCGGCCTTCCCTATCCGTTCTCCCGCAGCTTGGGTGAACGCCGTGTCGTTGGAAACCTGCAAATGACCGACCTCATCGGGACCTGGCGCCTCGTCCGCACCTCAGCCCACCGCCCCGACGGCACCGCCCTGCCGCCGCCCTACGGCCCGGCCCCGACCGGTATCGTGACCTTCACGGCGGAGGGCCGGATGGCGGCCGTTCTGTGCGACGGGCGCTCCGACCTGCCGGAGGGCGCCGCGCGAGAATTCCTCTCCTACTGCGGCACGGTCACGGTCGAGGGAGACCGCCTGATCACCCGGGTCGACGCGGCCTCCGACCCGGCACGGCTCGGCACCGACCAGGTCCGCGCGGTGAGCTGGGACGGACCCTATCTGGTGCTGCGCCCGCCGGCCGACAGCTACCAGGGTCAACCGCGCCAGCGGGTCCTGTTCTGGGAGAAGGTCGGGCCCGGGTGACGCTTCATTCGCCAGCCGCCGGCGGCATCACCTCGTCCAGGGTGCGACCCGCACCGACGACCCGGGTCTGGCGCATCCGGCGGCGGTAGGCGTCGGCGTCGTAGCCGGCGCCCCGGTGCAGCAGACAGCGGTTATCCCAGATCACCAGATCGCCGGCCGCCCAGCGGTGGCTGTAGACCGAGTCCGGCCGCGTCGCCTCGGCCATCAGGCCCTCGATCAGCGTCCGGCTGTCGGTGTCGCTCCAACCCTCGACCGATCGGGCGTGGGAGCCGAGATACAGGTTGCGCGCACCGGTGCGGGTATTGGCCCGCACGAACCGCTGGCGCACCGGCGGCAGCGAGGCGGCATGGGACGGATCCACGGGCGCCACCTTGGAGCGAGAGTAGACATAGTCGTGGATCACCACCAGCGGATCGATCCGGGCTCTGGTCTCCGCCGGCAACCGGTCGTAGGCGGCACGGGCGCTGATGAACTCGGTCTCGCCGCCGGCCGCCGGCACCTCATGGGCTGACATGATGGAGACGTAGGTCGGCACCGGGCGGAACGAGGAATCCGAGTGCCACATGTTGTTGCCGGTCTGGAACACCGTGCGCTGGTGGCTGTTGCCGAGCCGGGTACCGTCGTCCAGCACTTTGCCGATGGTGTGGAACGGATCGACCTTTCCGGTGCGCCCGAGGGTAACGTGGTTGGCCTCCGGCTCGCCCAGCGCCTCGGTCAGCGCGAGCTGCGCCCGGTCGTCCAGGTGCTGGTCCGGGAAGTGGAGCAACGAGAACGTATCGATTGCCGCCCGCAGCGCCTCGACCTGATCGTCGTCCAACGGCGCATTCAGGTCGATGCCGGTGATCCGGGCACCGAACTCGGGATGCAGCGGCTCGACACGCCAGGACGCCGGCAATGATGTCGACGGAACCGTCATGACCTCAGCTTGCGGGACCCCGCGCCGGGGTTCAAGGTTCAGGCGGCCTAACCGGCTTCGGAAGCACCGGACAAGCCGAAGACCCGCATAAAGGACGCGGTGATGGCGTCCACGACATGGTCCTGAACATGTCGGGAGTCGATATGGTCGCCATGGAAGAACGGTTGCCGGCTATGGGCGCCGAGCCATTTGACCACCTCGAAGCTCGGCCAGTAGAGGACATCCGGAACCTCGGAAACGGCTCGGAGCACCCCGCTTCGCAGGTTCATCTTCGAGTCGATATCGTCCAGAATTACTTTCGGCTGGCTTGATCCGGACCATGTCAGAGGGACCGGACTCACGCTGAACACGATCCTGGCGTCCGACATCTTCCGGATGTTCTCCACGATCGAGAGCGCAATTCGATGGTTCTCGTCCGCACTGAGAATGTCCGGCTTCAAGTGGCCTTTGCGGTATCCGCTGAACGGGTTGTCGCCCAGGTAAATCTGACCGTCAGGGTCACGGAAAACCAGGGATACCCCAAGGGTTACGATGATGTGTGACGACTCTCGCAGATTCTCCGGGACCGTCTGGAAACTGGCATACGCGTCGTCATCGAGGTTGCCCTGACCATCCGACCGCTCGCCGGCGCAATACCGGAAGATGGACTCGATATAGGCGCTGTTGTTCAGCCTTTCCTCGATATTGACCGTGAAGCCTAGCACGCCTTTGTTTTCCAGGCTTCTCCCGATATTCACCGCGAAACAGGAACCGATCGACAGGAAGCGGTTTTGCCCATCCGCAGCGCCCGCCACGCTGTTCGTGCCGTTGATTTCCTGAAACATCCCCGTGCAGAACTGATCGATCAGCGCGCCGTCGATCGCGATGTCGACCGGCCATCGGTTTGACGTCTTGCTGTCCTCTACGCGATCGGTCAGAGACGAATTCACCTCCACAAACCGCTTGGGATGTGCGCGATAGAACTCCTGCTGCAGGCGCTCGGGCAGGCGGCCGATGACGCTGGGATTGTGCGACGCCAGGTACTTGCAGAACTCGTTGAACTGGCTTCTCAGGCCCAGATTATCGAGGCACACCAGCGTGAAGATCGCCAGGTCGGGCGACCGATCCCGATAATATGCTTCCTGGGCGATCGCTGCCGCGCGAAAGGCGTCTCCGGCATCCAGCGCCTGGTTGTAGTGATCTCGGAACTGGCGGCCTTTGGTATCAGGGGCACCATCGGTTCGTATTCGCAGAAAAGTCCCTTTTTCCACTGAGATTCGATCCTTCAAGGCAGTCAGAACGCTCTCACGCCGCTATCGAGCGGACCCGGTCGGAGCCGAAGGTGACCCGGACCCGCGTGCCCTTGCCGACTTCGCTGTCGAGATTGATTTCCGCTTCGTGCAGGTCGCACAGGACCTTCACCAGATGCAGGCCGAGGCCCGCCCCTTCGGCCTTGGCGATCGCCGGATTGCGGGCCCGGGTGAACGGCTCCCAGATCCCTTTCAGATCTTCGGGCGGGATGCCGGCACCGGTATCGTCGACGTCGACGGCCAGGCCGCCATCATCCGTGGTCGCCAACCGCAGGTCGACGCGGCCGCCACGGTCCGTGAACTTCAGCGCGTTGGCCGCGAGGTTGGTCAGAATCTGGCGGACCGATTTCGCATCGGCATAGAGGGCGGGCACGTCCTCGGGCATCTCGAAGCCGACGGCGACCCCCTTGCGGTCGGCCTCCACCGACAACACCGTGCGGACCGTCGCCAGTTCGCGCGCCACGTCGACCCAGGACTCGTTTATCTCGAACCCGCCGCTCTCGATTTTCGACAGATCCAGCAGATCGTTCACCAGGGCGAGCAGGTGCTGGCCGCTCTCATGGATGATCTCGGCGTACTCCTGCTCCCGGGTCTTCTCTCCATCGGGCCGGTGCTGAAGCTTCAGGATCTGCGAGAATCCGACGATCGCCGTCAGCGGAGTCCGGATCTCTTGGCTGACCCGGGCCAGGAACGCGGTCTTGGACCGGGTCGCATGTTCGGCGCGCTGCAGGGCCGAGCGCACCTGCTGGTCGCCGTCGACCAGCCTGGCATTGGCCTCGGCCAGTTCCTGGGCGCGCTGGTACACAACGCCTTGGGTCATCGTGACACGCCGCACAAAGATGCCGGCCAATGCCAGCACCAAGACCAGTGCAACGGCGGCCGGCAGAGCCAAGTCGCGAAACGCGCCAAGACCCGGCCGCGGCGGGTCCCACTCGAGGGCGGCGATCGCCGAGCCGTCCGAGCGAAACAAGGTCAGGGCATGGTCGGCGGCCAAGGCCGATCCGCGACGATCCGTGCATTCATGAGCTGGTACTGGCTTTCGACCCCAGCCAGCCACGCGTCATCCAGCAATCTCAGGAAAATCAGAACCGGGCGTGGCGCCGGGATCAATTGTTCCCAGGTCGGTTCCTCCGGCGTGACTGCCGCCAGTCCGGCGACGGCCAGGCCCTGCGGAATATGCACAAGGCAGTAGACGCCATCAGGCTCGACCATCGGCGCCGCCCGGGCCCGCGACATCGCAAGCGAAAGATCCGCCACGATCGCCGCGTAGTCCTGGGTTGAAAAAGGATCGGCGTTTTCGTCGGACACGGCGAAAAGCACGCTGTCGTCCCGGTCGACGACGATCGACGCGGCCACGTTCTGGGAATCCGACATGTACTGACCGATATTGTCGTACGCCCAATCGTGATCGACGGTCTCCAGGGTGTTCTCGATCATCGCGTCCCAGAACGCGTAGTCTTTGGCCCAACCCGATATGTTGTCGGCCTCCGACCGCATGGCCGACATCGCGAGCTTGCTGGCGTTGCAGGCCGCCGCCTCGTCGATCCGTACGACGGCGAGCCAGATGGCGCCGGCCGCCACGACCAGGACGACAGCCGCCAGCGCTGCAACCGGAAGCAGGGTCTAGGGCGTCGGCCGCCAGTCGGACGAAGGCCGGTGGCCGTCGTTGATCGTCACCCGTTTAGTCCCGATGATTGCGCCATGATCTAACGCTACCATCGGCGGCGGTATCGTCAAGAATTCCGGGCCTGTTTCCTGACCGGATCGGGCGCAATTATCCTTGCATTTATAATGCTTTCGGCAGAACCGGGGGCGACGCAGACCCCGAAAGACTGCGTCACTTTGGACAAGGGCGTTTCACAGGTCGTCTACGAGGGCCGGTACAACATCCTCTGCGTCCGGCCACCGCCCGGCCCCCTCGTCCTGCGCTGTGCGACGGACGGTGTACGGGGACCGAGCCGCCTCGCCGTCCATCCCTACTCCGTCGACGGGCCCGCACCGACGATCCTGGCGATATCTGAGAACGGGCCACTGGCGGAGATCACCGGGACCGCCGGCCCGGACGCCCACGTCTTCTTCAGTTACGACGGCCCGTTTCAGCCGCTCAACGACCGCTACCGGCTGACCTGTCGCTGGTAGGCGGGGTCGTGATCTGAGCACGGGGCGGGGGAGCACGGGGGGGGACGGTGATCAGCACCACCCCGGCAATCACGGCGACAAGGCCGGCCGCCAAGGTCGACGACACCTGTTCTCCGAGGACCACAACGCCCAGCAGCACCCCGACGCCAGCGCGCAGATAGCTCTGGCTGGCCACGGCGAGCGGCCCGAGGGTCCGCAGAAGGCGAAAGTAGATCATCAGCGCCAGCGCCGTGCTGAAGGCACCGAGTGCCGCTGTCGCCGCGACCGCGCCCGGGGTCGGCGAGAGGGTCCAGGGCCGGTCGATGATCAAGGATCCGGGCACAAGGCAGACGCTTGCCCAGATAATGGTTCCGGCCGCCGTCACCGGCGCCGACAGATGGGCAAGACGACGCCCGAAAAGGGCCGCGCCGGCATAAAGAACGGCTCCGGCGAGGACCGCGCCCTGTCCGAGCATGTTGCCGCCGATCCCGGCCAACACATCGGCTCCGACGATCAGCACCACCCCGGCAACCCCGAGCACAGCCCCCAGGAATTTCATGAGTGACCGGGCACCCGCACGGCCTGCCACTGCCGAAGCCAGGAACACGAAAATCGGCGAGGTCGAATTCAGGACCGCCGCCAGACCGCTGTCGACAAGCTGCTGACCCCAGGCAAGCAGGGTCCAGGAGGCGATACTGTTGAAGACCGCCTGGACAAACAGCAGGCCCCAGTCGCGCGGATCGGTCGGCAACCGTTCCGCGCGCCACCAAAGCAGCGCCGACAAAAGGAGTGCCGCGATCACGACCCGCGCGGCAATCAGCGTTGCCGGTGGGATCGTCGAAACGGCGACCTCGATCAGGAGATAGGAGGACCCCCACAGAACGGCCAGGACCCCGAGCAGCGCAAGTTCCAGCGGCTGCTGCAAATGGCGACACGGTCGGAGCGACATCAGGAGCCTCGGGTTGGTGCATGGCCACCGCATGCTTGTCAGACGTGCCGCGGCGCATGCTTCGCCCGCGACCGAAGTACCGGCAAAATGCGGGCGCCGACCCGCTCTCCCGCCCCTACCGTGGATGAGGGCAGGTTGCTACGGTCCGGCGACCGAGAGGAAGCGGAGAGAAACGGGATGAACCAGGCGGCGGTTCTGGCGCAGGTGGCGCGCAGCTTCGGTGATCGGCCTGCCCTGTCCCTCGGCACCGAGGTGCTGACGGACTACGCCGGGTTCGCCGCCGCCGTCGCCCGGCGGGCCGGTGGTCTGCGCGACCTCGGGCTGAAAGATGGCGACCGGGTCGCCCTGGTCATGAAGAACTGCCCGGAATTCTGGGAATCCCTATACGCGATCTGGCATGCCGGCCTCGCCGCCGTGCCCGTCAATGCCAAGCTGCATGCCAAGGAACACGCCTACATCCTCGACCATTCCGGCGCCCGTCTGTGCTTCGCGACGCCGGAACTGGCGACCGCCGTCGCCGGCGTGCGCGATGAGGTTCCCGGGCTCGAGCATCTGATCGCATCCGACGCCGGTGACTACGCCGCGCTCGGCGGCGCCGATGCGATCCCCCCTGCGGAGACCGTGCCGACGGATCTCGCGTGGCTGTTCTACACCTCAGGCACCACCGGGCGGCCGAAGGGTGCGATGCTGAGCCACCGCAACCTGATCTCGATGACGATGAACTACCTGGCGGATGTCGACACCATCCTGCCGGGCGACTGCATCATCCACGCCGCCCCGATGAGCCACGGGTCGGGAATCTACGGTCTGCCCCACGTCGCACGGGCCGCCAACACAGTGATCCCCCTATCCGGCGGTTTCGACGTCGCCGAAACCCTCGCGCTGATCGAACACTGGCCGGGCTCGACCTTCTTCTTCGCGCCGACCATGGTGACGCGGCTGATCAACGCGCCGAACATCGGGAACGCCGACCTGTCCAACCTCAAGACCCTGATCTACGGCGGCGCACCGATGTATCTCGAGGACGTCAAACACGCCCTTGAAGTCCTGGGCCCGAAGCTGGTGGAGATCTACGGCCAGGGCGAGGCCCCGATGACCATCACCGGCCTGCCCAAGCACGTCTACACCGACACCGACCATCCGCGCTGGGAAGCCAGGATCGGCTCCACGGGCTTTCCGCGGACCGACGTCGAAGTGCGGATCGTCGATGAGGCGGGACGGGACGTGCCGACCGGCGAACCCGGCGAGGTGATCTGCCGGGGCGACGTCGTCATGAGCGGCTACTGGCGCAATCCGGAGGCGACCGAAGCGGCCCTGCGCGACGGCTGGCTGTGGACCGGCGACGTCGGCGCGTTCGACGAAGACGGGTTCCTGACGCTCAAGGACCGGTCGAAGGACGTCATCATCTCGGGCGGCACGAACATCTACCCGCGCGAGGTCGAGGAGGTCCTGCTGCGCCACCCGGCCGTCCTCGAATGCGCCGTGATCGGCCGTCCCCATGCCGACTGGGGAGAGGAGGTTGTGGCCTTTATTCGAACCCACGGCAACGCCACCGTCGCACCGGAGGATCTCGACGCGCTCTGCCTCGACAACATCGCCCGGTTCAAACGGCCGAAGGAGTATGTCTTCCTCGACGATCTGCCGAAGAACAATTACGGCAAGATCCTGAAGACCGAACTCCGCCGCACCGTCGAGGGCACTGCCTAGATCTGCTCCAACTCAGAAACTCAGATCGGATCACGAGGTTTCGACATGACCAACGCGGCTTGGGGCTGCGACAGCGACTATGGACTTCTGCGCGCCGTGGCTCTCTGCGCGCCGGCCTTCTTCGGATGGTTCGGCGCGAACGCGGTCGCCCGCGAGACCCTGCGCAAGGGCGTCGAGTTCGACGCGACGCTGGCGAGCGATCAGCATGCCGCCTTCGTCCAGGCCTTCCAGGATGCCGGGGTGGCGGTCCACGGCGTCGGCGATGATCCGGCCCTCAGGTACCAGGTCTTCACGCGCGACCCCGCCGTTGTCACGCCCTGGGGGGTCCTGATCGGCCAGATGTACAGGATCCAGCGCCGGGGAGAAGTGGCGCACACCGTCCGGTTCCACCAGAGCCTGGATCTGCCGATCTGGAACTGGGTCACCGCCGGCCCGCTGGAAGGCGGTGACGTTCACCTGCTGCGCCCCGGCGTGGCCGCGATCGGCGTGTCGGGCAACCGTACAAGTCCGGAAGCCGCAGAACAGGTCAAGGAATGGTTCGAGGCGGAAGGGTGGGAATGCCGCCTGATCCCGATCGCCGAGCACTTTCTGCATCTCGACCTGCTGATCTCGATGGTCAACGAGCACTTGGCCCTGGTCTGTACCGACGTCCTGGAGCCCGAAATTATCGATTGGCTGCAAGGGCTTGGAATCGAGCCCGTCGCAACCACCTACGCCGAGGCAATGGTGCTGGCGGGCAACTGCCTCTCGCTCGGCGGCGACCGGGTGATCTCCGCAGCCGAGGCGAAGGACGCCAACGCCAGATTGCGCAGTCTCGGTATAACCGTCTACGATCCACCTCTGTCGATGTTCACGCTTGCCGGTGGAGGCCCCCGATGCCTGTCCCAGCCACTGCGGCGCGATCCCGTGGGATGAAGACCATGCATTGCGCCAAGCCGGTTAAGGGTTTGTTGACCGTGATGCGTGTATGTTCCGCTCGCACACGGAGGAGTGTCCGCTTCTCCGGCGCGGCGTTATCCAAGCCATAGAAGTCCGGGGATGCAGACCAGGAACCAAAGCATCGATCGCGCGACGTTTTCGGATCTGATCGCTAACCACGAGCGATATCTGAACAATCCGAAGGTCGGGACGCGCATGAAACTGACCGGGATGGCCCTGAACGGCATCCAGGTCACGGAAGTCGCCCTGCGTAACGCCGGTTTCGCGGGTGCGGTGTTCGAGAACTGTTCTTTCTGGCGGACCGATTTCGAGGAAGCCGATTTCGAACTGGCGGATATCAGCGTCTGCACGTTCGAAGGGTCGAACCTGAAGAATGCCGGGCTGCGCGGTGTGCGAATGCGCGGCACCAACATGCGCCAGGTGAACCTGGCAGGGGCCGATGTCGGCCCGGTGACGCTTGACGACTCCGGCGGCGAAAGGGGCGCCGATCTCGTCGAGGTGGATCTTGAGCGCTCCAACCTGCGAAAGGCGTTCCTGAAGAACGCGGACATGCGCCGCTCGAACCTGTTCGAATGCAACCTGGAAGGCGCGTCGCTGGAAGGCGCGAAGCTCCAGGACGCCAACCTGTCCGGCGCCAACCTGAATGGTGCCAACCTCAGGGGCGCAAGCCTCAAGGGCGCTCAACTCCGCAACACCAAGCTGAAGGGCGCTGACCTCGAGGGCGTGGATCTCGAAGGGGCCAAGGGCTTCTTCGGCATGGAGCAGTTCGACGACGGCACACAGCAGAAGCTGAACGAACACGTCGAATGGGTCATGAGCGAAGGCCGCAAGGGCAACCGCGCCATGTTGAACGGCGGCAAGTTCCCCAACCTGAACATGGCCTATATCGAGCTGACCTGCGCCGACCTGTCCGGGGCCGACCTGCGCGGCTGCAACCTGACCGGCGCCTACCTGGCGGGCGCTGACCTGCATGGCGCCGATCTCACCGGGGCGACCCTGGATGAGGCCGATCTACGGGGCGCGGATCTGACCGGCGCCATTATGCAGGACGTTGATCTGACCTCCGCGCAGACCAGTGAACTGGTCGTGCACTCGAGTTCCGACATCGCCAAGCTGCAGACCCGCATCGACAGCTAGAGCAACACGCTGTTCTACTCGATCAGACCTTCCAGCGTGGCGAGAACATCCGCCTCGCCCGCCGGTTTGTCCCATCGGATCCGCGACACACGGGGAAACCGCATGGCCACGCCCGACTTGTGGCGGGGCGACCGATGCACGCTGTCGAAGGCGACTTCCAGAACCAGGCCCGGCTCGACCTCCCGCACCGGCCCGTATCGCTGGAGGGTGTGATCACGCACCCACTTGTCGAGCTGCTTGAGCTCTTCATCGGTGAAGCCGAAATAAGCCTTACCGACCGGTACCAGTTCCGGATCGCCGGTCTCCGGGTTCGGTCGCCAGGCACCGAACGTGTAGTCGGAATAGAAGGAGCTCCGCTTGCCATGCCCGCGCTGGGCGTACATGAGCACCGTATCGAGGGTCAGCGGGCCGCGCTTCCACTTGTACCAGGGCCCCTTGGGACGGCCGGCCACGTACGGCGTGTCCCACCGTTTGAGCATCAGGCCTTCCGTCGCCGTGCCCCGGGCCAAGGCGCGCAGGGCCTCGAGGTCCTCCAAGCCGCTGAACGGCACCAGTGCGGACAGGTCCATGCGTCGGGGTTCCACCCTGGCGACAAAGGCCTCCAAGCGGCCGCGCCGGACCTCGAAAGACTGGTCGCGCAGGTCCTCTGATCCGTCGAACAGGATGTCGTAGAGCCGCACGAACGCCGGATACTTCTTCAGCATCGCCGCCGTCACCGACTTGCGGTTCAGGCGCTGCTGCAGCTCGTTGAATGGCCGGACATCACCATCCGCGCCCACCAGCAGCTCGCCGTCCAGCACGGCCTCGAAGGTGACGTGGTCCAGAATATCGGGAAAGGCGGCGCCGATATCGTCGCCGGTTCTCGAATAGAGCCGGGCCTCGCCATTCCGGGCGGCAACCTGTACCCGGATCCCATCCCACTTCCACTCGGCCGCGTAGGCCTTGAAATCCAACGCCGCCGCCTCGGCGTCCTCCAGGGGATGGGCCAGCATCGGCGGCCGGAAGACCGGACGGTCTTCCAGATCCGGCTTGGGCGCCCGCCCCTCCAGCCAGGCGAACAGCTCAAGATAGGGTGGATCCAGACCGTGCCAGAGTTCTTCGATCTCGCCCGGCTCGACCCCGGCGGAGTCGGCGACGGCGATCTTCGCCAAGCGGGCCGACACACCGACCCGCAGGCCGCCAGTGATCAGCTTGAGCAGCGCCCAGCGGCCGGTGGCGTCCAGCGGATCGAGCCATTCCTCGACCACGTCCGCCGCTTCGGCGCGGCTGGCCCGGGACAACCGGTCGACAACCTCCGTCAATGCCGGCCAGGCGCGGTTTGTCGCCCGCTCCGGCCAGATCAGCGCGGTGGTCTCCGCAAGGTCGCCGACATAGTCGTAGGACCATTGGAACAGCACCGGATCGGCGCGCCGCATCGCCAACTCGCGAATGGCCCCAGCCTTCACGCCGGGAAAGTCGAGCCCGCCGGTCAGGGCCGCCAGGGCCCATCCCCGGTCGGGGTCGGGGGTGCTGCGGAAATACGCGCTCAAGAGCGCGATCTTGGCGTTGCGCGAGGGCGTGTAGATCAGGCGGTCGAGGAGGGCTGAGAACGGTTTCACGCCCCCTCCTCCTCGTAGCCGAGAAGGGCCAGAGCCCGGGCCCGATAGCCCCGGGCCGCGGCGGCATGCATCAGCACCTCTTCGCGGCCGTGGGTGATCCAGATCTCCGGTGCTGCCACATCATCGAACGTGGCCAGCAGCTCGTCCCAGTCGGCGTGGTCGGAGATGATCAACGGCAGTTCGACGCCGCGCTGACGCGCCCGCTGGCGGACCCGCATCCAGCCCGACGCCATGCACACCACCGGATCGGGCAGCCGCCGGCCCCAGCGATCGGCGATCGCCGAAGGCGGCGCCAGAACGATCTCGCCCTTGAACTCGTCGCGGGCGACACCCTTGGTGCCCGCCGTCGCCGGCCGCAGATCACCAAGGTCGACCCCGTGCGCGCGGTACAGGTCGCACAGGTTCTGCAGGGCACCGTGAATGTAGATCGGTCGGTCCCAACCGGCCTGGCGCAGCAGCGCGATGACCCGCTGCGCCTTGCCCAGGGCGTAGACGCCGACGACGTGGCAACGCTCGGGAAACAGGGCCACGCTTTCCAGGAGCTTGGCGATCTCATCACGGTCGTCGGGGTGGCGGAATACCGGCAGCCCGAACGTCGCCTCGGTGACGAAGACGTCGCAGGGGACAGGCTCGAACCCGGCGCAGGTCGGGTCCGGCCGGCGCTTGTAGTCGCCGGACACGACGATCCGCGCCCCGCGATACTCAATGCAGACCTGCGCACTGCCGAGCACGTGGCCGGCTGGTACCAGCTGGACCGAGACCTCGCCGATCCGCAGCACCTCGCCCGCCGTCAGGGCCTGACGCCGCTGCCCCGGTTCGGGGCCATAGCGCGCCGCCATGATCGCCAGCGTTTCAGCCGTCGCCGCCACCGCGCCGTGGCCCGCGCGCGCATGATCGGCGTGGCCATGGGTGACCACCGCCCGGTCCACCGCGCGCACCGGGTCGACGTAGAACCCTCCTGGGACCACGAACAGGCCTTGGGCGCGAACCTCGATCCAGGTCTCGGGATGGGGTGCAGGCATGACGGCGAGGTTACGGCGGCCGCCGGGCCGGTCAAGCGACCACCCTGCGGATCAGCAGACATGCGCCGAGGCGTCCGTCAGGAAGTGCCCTTGCCCGACGCGGTGGTCGATGGTGCGGCATCCGGCAGCGACGCGATGCCAGTGAACATCTGCCGGATATCGACGCTGGAGCGGTTCCCCAGGTCGTCAAAATGGTCATTCAGCCAACTGTCTGCCGCATCGCGTCCGATCGCGAAGAGATGGCGCAGGAAATCCCACTCGGCGTTCAGCTTGGACGACGCATCCAGATCCCGCATCCGTTTGCGCGACTGAATGATGTGCAGGTTCATTTTCTTGTACTGATCGGCGTCGAGCCTTCCGGCGTCGAGCAGCCGCGTGACGAAATCGATCGCCCGCAATTCGTGCAGCAGGGAGCTGTTGAAGGTGATCTCGTTCAGGCGGTTCTGGATGTCATGGGCCGTTGTCGGCGCCCCGGGACGGAACACCGGGTTGATCTGAACAATGACGATGTCGTTTGACGGACTGACGTCGAAGAACGGATGCAGCGGCGGGTTGCCCATGAACCCGCCGTCCCAGTACGGCACGCCGTCGATCTCGACCGCCTTGAAAAGCGTCGGCAGACAGGCCGACGCCATCACCGCGTCGAGCCCGATCTCGTCGCGCTCGAAAATCCGCACGCGGCCGGTTTCGACGTTGGTGGCGGAGATGAAGATGTGCATGTCCTGACAGCACCGGACCCGATCAAAGTCGATCAGCCGGCCCACCAGATCGCGCAGCGGATTGATGTCGAACGGGTTTACCTCGTAGGGCGAGATCAGCCGTGTCAGCAGATCGAAAAACAGGTAGCTGGGCGAGGACTTCAGCGACCATTCCCCGGACAGCAGCGCCGGAAACGCCCGTCGGATCGGGCTGGTGCGCGCCGCATCGCTGACCTCGCCCCAGAACGTGTTCAGCGCCTGGCGCGCGCCTTCGGCACCGCCCTCGTACATGCCCTGGGCCGCCACCACGGCATTCATCGCACCGGCCGAGGTGCCGCTGATCGCTTCGATCCAGATGCGGTCGTCTTCGAACAGCCGATCGAGGACACCCCAGGTAAAGGCGCCATGGGCGCCGCCGCCCTGCAGGGCGATGTTCACGGCCTTCTCGTGGCGGGCGCTGCGCCGGGACGGTCGGACCGGGGCCACTTTCTCCGGGTGCGCCGTCTTTGCAGCAGCGGACTTTGGATCGGCCATGCTCGCGAACTCCCTATCGACTGCACGTCGCTGAGAAAACCGGTGATGTGCACTGGAAGGCAGCAGCGACATCAGCCCCCGGCGGCCGAGCCTCCTCAGACAACCCGGACCCGCGCGTCGCCAAGGCCCTCGAAGCGGACAACCACCTCGGCCGGAGCCTTCAGAAACACGGTCTTCACCACCGAGCCAAGCATCACGAACTCACCGGCCCTGAGCGGCGTCCCGAGATCCACCCGATGATTGGCCAGCCAGGCGAGCGCGGCCAGCGGGTGGCCCAGGATGTCACGCCCCAAGCCGACACCCACCGACCGGCCGTCGATGACCATCTCGCCCCGCAGACCGGCCAGATCAAGGGATCGCCAATCCGACACAGGTGCGCCAAGCACCACACCCGCATTGAAGAAATCGTCTGCGATCAGGACCGGTGCGGGCAGCGTGGTGAAATCCCGATAGCGGTCATCGACCAGTTCGATCCCGGCCATCAGGGCGGCCACCGCCTCGCCCGCCTGCTCCGAAGTATAGGGCGCATCCCGCCCCGGCAGGTCCTGGCCCAGCCGGGCGGCGATCTCGCACTCGACACCGATCCGGTGGTAACGATCGAGTGGCAGATCGGCCGACTGGTGAAACACCGTGCTGTCGAATACTTCACCCGCGCAGGGATGGTCGATCTGCAGATAGGCCTGCATCACCGCCGTGGTGCAACCGATCTTGTGCCCGACCAGGGCGCCGAACCCGGCGGCTTCCAGTTCCGCGTGGACCATCGCCTGAACCGCGTAGGCATCCGCGATATCCGCCGGCCGGAGATGCTCGGGCGGCAGGCCGGTCGGCGGCCCACCGGTGCGGGCGGCGGCCAGGTATCGGGCGGCCTGGCGGCGCTGGTGCTCGTTCACGGGTGCGTCGTCATGCGTTGCGGCGTTCCTGCAGGATCGTGGCTGTGGCATCGGCCAGGACCTGGCAGCCGATGACGATGTCCTGGCGGTCACTGTCCTCAGCGAAGTCGTGGCTGATACCGCCGATCGACGGGATGAACAGCATCGCGCAGGGCAGCTTCTCGCTGATCACCATCGGATCGTGGCCGGCCGCCGACGGCATCGACTGCCACTTACCGGGAACCTCCGCCTCGGCTGCCGCAGCGATGTGCTTCTGAAACCCCTCGTCCATAAAGCAGGGCCGGATCGGCAGACGCGCCCGGCTGGCTTCTACCTTTACCTTGCCCCGCCCATCGATCTCACCGGCGATCCGCGCGGCGATCTCCTCGAACCGGTCGAGGATCGACTCGTCCTGATCGCGGAACTGCAGGTCAAGTTCCGCATATCCAGGCACGATCGACGCCGCACCCGGTTCAATCGCCGCCCGGCCCATGGTCCAGACCGTGCGGTCACCGGCAACAGCCGGAAACTCCTGGTTGATTCGGTGGGCCAGTTCGAACAGCGCGGTCGCTGCATCGCGGCGCCGGGCCATGGTGGTGGTCCCGGCGTGATTCTGTTCACCGTGGAACCGGAACTGCATCGCCCGAATACCAACGATCGCCGTAACAACCCCGACATGCTGGCCGGCCTGTTCCAGATACGCTCCCTGCTCGATATGGGCCTCGAGATAGCCGAGGTAGCGGTTCTCTTCCATCGCCAGGCGCGGCACGTCTGTCAGCCCCGCGGCCCGGATCGCCTCGGGCAGAGGCGTGCCGTCGCGGCCGGTCGCCGTTCGTTCCGCTTCGGGATCCAGCGTGCCGCACCAGGACCGGCTGCCCAGGCAGGACATGAAGGAACTCTCCTCGTCCTGCCACGACACCACGTCGACCGCGAGGCCGGCGGTCTCGGGGTCGTCGTTCAGGGCGCGGGCGATCTCGAGGCCGTAGATCACCCCGAGGGCACCGTCCAGCCAGCCGCCGCGGGGCTGGGTGTCGGAATGGCTGCCGACCAGCAGCGCCGGACCGGGCTTGGGCGACCGCCCCAGCACATTGCCGACACCGTCGATCGTGGTTTCCAGGCCGGCTTCTTCGAACCGCTCCTTGAGCCAGCGCCGCGCCGCAATGTCGGTCTCGCTGAGCGCGGTGCGGACCACACCGGTCTCGACCGCACCGATGGTGCGAAGATGGTCCAGATCCGCCAGCAACCTGTCGGCGTCGATTCTCGGCATGTCATATCTCCCGCTTCCGAGCCGGGAGACTACTGCGCCGGTCCCCGGTCCGTCACGCGGTAGCGGTAAAACATCGCGCCTCCGGCCGCCGCGACCGGCAAGGCCCGTTCAGGCTCCCACCCCCTCAGCGCGAAGGCGTTGCAGACGATGACCGCACCCGGCTTCAGTTCCGTGCGCAGCTTGCCGGCCAGCGGCTTCATCGCATCGATCATCAGATAACAGGTGACCGCGCGGGCATGCGACAGGTCCACCCGGAGAAAATCGCGCCGCCGATAGGTCAGGTTCGGGCGGCGGCGAATCAGCAGACGCAGCCGCGAGACCGCCCACGGGATCGGTGACAACTCGTAGCCGATGACCTGATTGTTCGGGAATCGGTCGGCCAGGGCTTCGGTCAGCGCGCCCCATCCGGATCCGAGATCAACGATCGGGCCGTCGATTGTCTCCGGCAGCAATGCGATCACCGCTTCCCGGGCGGCCCGGCTCGACGACATCGGCGGCACACCGATGCGCAGCGAATAGCCTGCAATCAAGAGGATTCCAGTCAGCAGAACGATCAACAGGATCGCTTCAAGCGATGATACAGGGACGTCCGTGAACGCCGCCCGTTCCCCGATCCGGTTCACCACATCGTTCACCGTGCTAGGCTCTCACCCTCGTCGCAGCCCTCCTCCCGATATCCACCCCGGCATTATAACCGTGTCCGTTTCAGAACGCCTCACCGGCCTCAGCGCCCGCGACAATGCCCCCATCGTCCTTGTCGGTCTCGGCCACGGCGCGACGCACTGGGTCGCGGCGACCTTCTATCTGCTTTTGCCCGCCCTCTCGACCACCCTGGGCCTGGATTACGCGGCGACCGGCCTGCTGGTTTCCGTCCTGCATGTCAGCGCCTTTGTCGCGAACTTCGGATCGGGGCCGATCACCGATGTCACCGGTCGCCGGGTCGCCTTGCAGGTCCTGTCCCTGCTGATCGCCGCCGCCGCGTTGGCCGGGCTTGGCCTCGCCGGCGGTCTGGTCGCGCTCGCGGTGCTGGTGGCCGTGATCGGCATTTCCAACAACCTCTGGCACCCACCCGCCATCAGCTATCTGTCAGCCCGGTTCCCCGCTCAGAGGGGCTGGGCCCTATCGGTGCATGCCTTGGGTGCGGGCGTCGGAGACGCGGCGGCCCCGCTGGTTGCCGGGGCGCTCCTGGCGGTCATGGTCTGGCAGGATGTGGCCGTCTATTCGGCCCTCCCGGTGATCGCCGTCGCTGTTCTGATCCTTGTCGGTCTCGGCCGTGCGCCGGCATCCAGTCACGGAGCGGCAGGCGCCGGCGTCGGGTTCGCCGAATACCTTTCCGGTCTTAAGGCGGTGGTCCGGGACCGGGCGGTTCTGGGGCTCTGCCTGATGTCGGCGTTCCGGTCGATGACCCAGAACGGCCTGCTGGTGTTTCTCCCGCTGTATCTCGCGCACGACCTGGCGGTCTCGCCGGTCGTCATGGGAATAGCCTTGGCGGCACTGCAGGCCGGTGGGCTGGTGGCCACCCCTATCGCCGGACGCCTGTCCGACAGCATCGGACGGCGCCGGGTTGTGCTGGCCGGCCTCGGCGCCTCGACCGTGGCCATCGCCGGCCTGACGATGCTCGGCGATGAGATCGCCTTCATCGCCGGTGTCTCGGTGCTCGGCTTCGCCCTGTTCGCCGTCCGGCCGGTCGTGCACTCGTGGATGATGGACCTCACGCCCGCCAACCTTGGTGGGTCCGCGACCAGCCTGATGTTCGGCGCTCAGACCGGCCTGTCGATCCTGGCTCCGGTCGTCGGCGGCCTGGTTGCCGATGCCTACGGCCTTGTCTCCGTATTCTACGTCCTGGCCGGCACCATGCTGATTACCAATCTGCTGGCCTGGCGGCTGCCGGAGGCGTCACCGAAGAAGCCCCAGCCATGACCGATATCGACATCGCGATAGAAATCGACGATCAAGCCATCGCGGCCGGCTAGCCAAGGTGCCGCCGGCCGATCAGGCCTGTCAGTCCCCCCGCGGATACCAGGCCGGAGCCCGCTTCTCCTGGAAGCTCGCCAGACCCTCGGCCGCCTCGTCGCTCTGTCGCTTGGCGGCATGCTCCTCGATCAGCGTCTGGAAGTGCTCGCCGCTCAGGATCAGGCCGGACTCCAGAAGCGCCCGACGCTTGGTCAGCGCCAGCGCCTCCGGCGCCGACATCAGCAAGCCGTCGAGTACCGGGGCGACCGCCGCGTCCAGATCGCCGGTGGGACAGACATCGTGGACAAGTCCCATGGCCTTGGCCGCGTCAGCGTCGAAGCGCTCACAGGTCAGGGCATACCGGCGCACATTGCGCACGCCGATCGCAGCGTTGAGGTGGGGTACGATGATGCCGGCCATCACCCCCCAACGCGCCTCGGTGATGGAGAACAACGCATCGGCGCTGGCGATGACGATGTCGGCCGCCGCCGCGATGCCCGTACCACCCCCGAAGCACCCGCCATGGATCAAAGCCACCGTCGGCTTCGGAAACTCCAGCAGACCCTGGATGGCACTGGCGGTCCGGCGCGACACTTCGATGTTCTCCAGCGTGCTGAGACCGCCGATCTCGCGCAGCCAGTCGAGGTCGGCACCGGCCTGGAAGTGTCGGCCATTTCCCCGCAACACCAGGACCCAGACGGCGTCGTCCTCGACCATCGTGCTGACGGTGTCGATAAGAGCGCCGATCATCTCACCGTTATAGGCATTGTTCCGATCGGGCCGGTTGAGGGTGACGGTGGCCACACCCCGGGCGTCGATATCGCAGAGCACCGTAGAACTCGCTTCGGTCACCGATCGTCTCCTCTGAGTGTGTCCGACAGCTGGCGGCCGAGGTCGGCAATCATCCGCCGCGATTTCTCGACCATGCAGGTCAGCCCCATGAAGCCGTGAATGACGCCGTCATGGACCGTCAGGGAACCCGCGACCCCGGCGGCCCTCAGGTGACGGTCGAAGGCGACGGAATCATCGCGCAGCACGTCGATGCCCGCGGCATGCAGGAAGCTCGGCGGGAACCCGGTGACATCGGCGCGCATCGGCACGGCCCGGGGATCCTCGAGGTCGCCGGGTCCGCTCAGGTAGTGATCGAAATACCCTTTCATGTCCGCCGTCGTCAGGCCCCATCCGCTCTCCCCGAAGGCCCGGTAGCTGTCGGTGGCGACGTCGGCACCAAAGGCCCCGTAGACCAGGCCCAGCGCCTTGACCGGCGACACGCCGCGCCGACGCAGTTCCAGCTCGGCACCGACCGCGAGGTTGGCGCCGGCGCTATCGCCGCCAAGCGCGATCCGGCTCGGGTCGGCCCCCCAGTCGCCGACGGCGGACTGCAGCTGCGCGACCACGTCCACCACCTCCAGGAGCGCGCCCGGGAACCTGGTCTCGGTGCCAGAGCATAGTCGACGGCGACGACCAGGCATCCGGACTCCTGGGCGAGCACATGCATCGGCCGGGCGTGGGTCTCGAGGGAACCGACGACCCAACCGCCGCCATGCAGGTACACGATCACCGGCAAGGGGCCTTCGGCGGAGGGGTAGAGCAGCCGGACCGGCACCGAGCGGCCCGGCCGGACGACCTCGGTGTCGACTATCCTGGCCAGCGCCGGGCGCTCGGCATTCCACCAGGCGCGGTCGAGCTCCATGCGGCGGCGCGCCTGTTCCGGCGACAGGGTCGACCGGTCCGGCGGCAGGTCATACTCGCGGGCGATCTCCGCCATCCGGGCCAGCGCACGGGTCATGTCCGGATCCACCCAGATATCCGCCTCCGCCATCCCCCGCCTCCGGTTTCGTTTCGGATCTGAATGATCATGCTGCCAATCGGGGCAATTGCTCAACGATCGACGGAATGCTACCGGCTGGCCATGGATATTCTGACCTCTGTCGAGGAGAGCTTCTCCGAGACCTACGCCGAGGCGCGCGCGAAGTTCGCCACCGCCCTCGCCCCAACCGGAATCGAGACGCGGCCTTACGACAATCCCAATCGCGGCCCCGGCGGCGAGCCGTTGGCCACCGATACCGCCTGGATCGGCCCCGAGGATGCCGGGCGGGTGATGGTCGTGGTCAGCGCCACCCACGGTGTCGAGGGGTTCAGTGGCAGCGCCGTGCAGACCGACTGGCTGGCTGATGGCGGCGCCGACCGGCTGCCGGCCGATACCGCCGTCCTGCTGATACACGCCCTGAACTGCCATGGCTTCGCCTGGATGCGGCGGGTGACCGAAGAAGGTTGCGACCTGAACCGCAACTTCATCGACTTCACCCAGCCCCTGCCCGAAAACCCGGGCCATGATGCGCTGGCCGACGCCTTTGTTCCTGGATCGCTCGACCCCGAGACCCTGGCCGCCGCTGAAGCCCGGGTCGCCGCCTACCGCGCCGAGCATGGCGAGCAGGCCTTTCAGAGCGCCCGCAAGGCCGGCCAGTACAAGCATCCGCACTCGATGTTCTTCGGCGGGTTCGAGGAGAGCTGGGCGCGGCGCACCCTGACCCGGATCTTCGACGACTACCGGCTCGGCGCACGGCGTCTGGTCTCGATCGTGGATGTCCACACCGGGCTCGGCCCGTTCGGATACGGCGAGCCGATCTGCGGCCATGCCCGGGGCAGCGTGGCGCTCGACCGGGTTCTGGACATGTATGGCGAGTCGACGGGTCTGCCGGCCGAAGGCCGCTCGGCGTCGATCCCGCTGACCGGAACCCAGCGCGCCTTCTGGCAGCCGCGTCTTGGTGACGGCTACACCTACATCTGTCTCGAATTCGGGACCTATCACACCGATCGCGGACGCGCGGCCCTGCGCGCCGACCACTGGCTGCACAACCAGGGGGATGTCGACTGGGCCGATCCGCGGACCCGGGAGATCAAGGCAGAGATCAGGAAGCACTTCCACCCCGGCACGCCGGACTGGAACGAGATGGTGCTCTGGCGGTCGCGCCAGGTGCTGCGCCAGACCCTGGAAGGCCTGGTGCGGTTCGCATGAGCAATCCGTTTGCCGCCCATTGCCGGCGCATGGCCGACTACAACGCGCGCGCCAACACCGTGCTCTATGACGCCGTCGCCATGCTAGACGACGATGCCTACCGGGCCCGCCGGCCGGCGTTCTTCGGCTCGATCCACGGGACGCTGAACCACATCCTACTCGGCGACCGGATCTGGATGACCCGGTTCGAGGGCGGCACGCACCCGTCGACCGACCTGGACGCGGAGCTGTTTGAGGAGTTCGCCGCCCTGCGGTCCGCACGAGCGGACATGGACGACCGGATCCGCGGCTTCATGGCCGACCGGCTTGACGACGGCTTCCTCGACGGTGCCGTCACCTACGTCAACAACGCCGGCGCCCGGGTCACGGATCCGGCGGCGGTCCTGCTGGCGCACCTGTTCAACCACCAGACCCACCATCGCGGCCAGGTCCGCGACATGCTGACCCAGACCGCGGTCGCTCCGCCGTCGCTCGACCTTCATCGGATCCTCAATCCCGGCTGAGCGCACGTTCCCCGGTTGTCGCGGATTCATCTGGCGCGGTAGAACGGCATCTCTCTTTCCGTCTGGAGTGCCGCATGGCGAGCCAAGACGTCCCAGGCGTGGTGCGCCGGATCGAGCCGAAAACCGCGCCTGCCCCGTTGGTCTTCGACAGTCCCCATAGCGGACTGCTGTTTCCGGACGACTTTCAGCCGGCGATCGCGCTCGAAGTCTGCGAGCGGGTCGCCGACTGGTTCGTCGACGATCTGTTTGCCGGCTGCCTGGACCACGGCGCCACGATGGTGGAGGCGCAGTTCCGCCGGGCCTACATCGACCCGAACCGCAGCGAACGCGATCTGGACGTGTCGATGGTGCATGGCGACTGGCCCGAACCGGTCGACACCACCGAAAAGACCAAGCGGGGTGCCTCGCTGATCTGGCGGGTGATCGACGGCGAGACCGCGATCTACGACCGCAAACTGTCGCCTGACGAGGTCCGGCGGCGGATCGAGACCTATTGGCGCCCGTATCACGCGACCCTGGAGGCGGCCCTCGACTCGGTCCACGCCCGGTTCGGGCGCGTCTTCCACGTCAACTGCCATTCAATGCCGGAATGGGGTGACGCGCGCTGGGGCGACGAGGGTCGGCGGCGCGCCGATTTCATCGTCGGAACCCGCGACGGTGCCACCGCCGGCCAGGCCTTCACCGACGTCGTGGTCGAGAGCCTGCGCGCCTCCGGCTACAGCGTGACGGTGAACGACAAGTTCAAGGGTGTCGAACTGATCCGGCGCTACGCCGACCCGGCACGCGGGCGGGAGGCCGTGCAGATCGAGGTCAATCGCGGCATCTACATGGACGAGGCCGCGATCAGCCGGAACGAACGCTATGCCGGCACCAAGGCGGCCCTCACCCGGATGGCTGAGACCCTGGCGCGGTTCGCCCTCGATCGCGCGGCCTGACCTGTAGCGTCAGAGCGCGAGACGCAGGCCCTCCGGCCACTCCAGCACGCCATGGGCCTTCACCAGTTCCGACAGGGGACCGACGGCCTGCGGGTCGGGGAAGTCCAGCAGATGCTCGGCCGAGGCGATGGCGGCGCCGTCGGCGTCCCCATCCGCGCCAACGAGCCGGTGAAACACGTGAAGACACCCCCCGTCCAGGCCAAGCGCCTGGGTCAGCACCGAGACCCGGACACCGGGGGTCAGGTCGTCCACCAAGCGTTGGGCGGTCTCCAGCACGCGGTAGCGCCCGGTTGCCGTGTCCGGTGACCCGAGCGTCGCCGCCAGAGCGGTTGTCGCCTGGTCGAACAGTTCGGCCACCCGGGCGGATGGCACGACCCCGTCGCCCGGGGCCCAGTCCAGCGGGATCTGGCGCGAGACCGTCCGCACCGGGATCCCGTCGGCCGTAGTCGCGAGCTGCTCCTGATGGGCGCGCAACCACCGCCCGGCGCCGTGGTCCTGGGCGCGCAGCGCCCGCAGAAAGGCCACCAGCGCGTCATCGCGGCGATGCTCAAGCTGGCGGATCGACGACGCCCCCGACTGGGCATCGGACTGGGAGGCGATGGTCTCGACCAGCTCCGGCGTGAACGGCGGCGTGTCCATCAGCTTGGTCCAGGGCCACTCAAGGGCGGGGCCGAACTGCGCCAGGAAATGGCGGATGCCGGCATCGCCACCGGCGATCCGATAGGTCTCGAACATCCCCATCAGCGCCCACCGCAGGCCGAAGCCGAGCCGGATCGCCTCGTCGATCTCCTCGGTGGTCGCCACGCCGTCATGGACCAGCCAGAGGGCCTCGCGCCAGACCGCCTCCAGCAGCCGGTCGGCGATATGGGCGTCGATCTCGCGGCGCACCAGCAGCGGCGCCATGCCGAGATCGGTCAGAACCTCCCTGGCGCGGTCGGTGATCACAGGATCCGTCTTCGGCGACGGCACAATCTCGACCAGCGGCAGCAGGTAGACCGGCAGGAACGGGTGGGTGACCAGGACCTGCCGCGCCAGACTATCCCCATTACCGCCGGCCTCGGCCTGCAGGTCGGAGGGCTTGAACCCGGATGTCGACGATCCGACCACCGCCCCCGACGGCACATGCTCGGCGACCGCCTGCAGGACCCGGTGCTTGAGATCGAGGCGCTCGGGTACGCTTTCTTGAACCCAGTCCACGTCCCGGACCGCCGCCTCCACGCTGTCGACCAACTCGAGGCGCCCTTCCGGCGGCATCGGGGCGTCATACAGGCCCGGCAAGGCGCGGCGCGCATTGGCGAGGACCGCGGCGACCCGGTCCCCCGCATCAGGCGCCGGGTCGTACAGCGCCACGTCATGGCCGTTCAGCAGGAACCGGGCGGCCCAACCGCCGCCGATGACACCGCCTCCCAGAATCGCCGCGCGCAGCGGTTTGCGCTGGCCGGTCATGCGTTCAAGGTCTCGGTATGGCCGTCGACCGCCAGGGCCTGGCCCGAGATCCGGGACGCCGCCGGCGAGGCCAGGAACAGGGCCGTATCCGCCACGTCCTGCGCGGTCACCCAGCTGCGCATCGACACCCCCTGGACGTAGCTTTCCCGGATCGTCTGTTCGTCGACACCCCGGGCCGCCGCCTCGTTGGCGACAACCCGGTCCATCCTGTCGCCCTCGACCGCGCCGGGGCAGATCGCGTTGACCCGCACGCCATGGGGGCCGAGTTCCATGGCCAGGGTCTTCATCAGGCCGACCACGCCCCACTTCGCCGTCGCGTAGGGGCTGCGGAACGGATAGCCGAACTGGCCCGCGGTCGAGGCGGTCAGCAGGATCAGCCCGAACCCTTGCGCCTTCATCACCCGGACGGCCCAGCGACAGGTCAGAAAGGCGCCGTCCAGGTTGACCGAGAGGCAGGCCCGCCAACCGTCGAGGTCGAGGTTCTCGATGGCACCGGCCGGACCGCCGGTACCGGCATTGGCGCAGACCACGTCGGCGCCGCCGAACGCCGCTGTCACCGCCTCGAAGAATCCGTCCATCTCGGCAGCGTCGGTCACATCGGCCACCCGGGCCACGACTCCCGGCAGATCGGCCGCGGTCCGTTCAACGGCATCACCATCCCGGTCACAGATCGCCACCCGGGCCCCGACTGCGTGGAAGGCCTCGGCCAGCGTGCGGCCGATCCCGCTGGCCCCCGCGGTGATCACGACGCGGGTTCCGGTCGCGATCACCGAGCGCGTTCCTGGACCGGCTGCTTGATCAGGCCGAGGCGCTCGCGCACCGCATCGGGACCGACCACCCGCGCACCCATGGCCTCGATCAGACCGACCGCCCGTTCCACCAGGTTGGCATTGGTGGCGAGCACACCGCGGTCGAGATACAGGTTGTCCTCGAGCCCGACCCGCACGTGCCCACCGGCCAGCACGGCGGCGGCGGCGAATGGCATCTGATGCCGGCCGAGGGAGAACGCGCTCCAGGTCCAGTCGGTCGGTACCGCGTTCACTATCGCGAGGAAGGTGTTGAGGTCGTCCGGTGCCCCCCAGGGCACGCCCATGCAGAGCTGGACCAGGGCCGGATCCGCCAGCACGCCCTCTTCCACCAAGCGTTTGGCGAACCACAGATGCCCGGTGTCGAACGCCTCGATCTCCGGGCGCACCCCGAGATCGGTGATCGCCGCCCCCATGGCCCGCAGCATCCCCGGCGTGTTGGTCATGACGTAGTCGTTCTCGGCGAAGTTCATGGTGCCGCAGTCGAGGGTGGCGATCTCCGGCCGGCACTCTGCGAGATGGGCCACGCGCGCCGTCGACCCGATCATGTCCGTGCCCGCCTCATCCAGCGGCAGCGGATTCTCTGGCCCGCCGAACATGAGGTCGCCGCCCATCCCCGAGGTCAAGTTCAACACCACATCGACCTCGGCATCGCGGATCCGCTCGGTCACCTCGCGGTACAGGTCGAGGTCGCGGGCCGGAGTACCGGTTTCGGGGTCGCGCACGTGGCAGTGGACGATCGCCGCACCCGCCTTCGCGGCCTCGATCGCGCTGTCGGCGATCTGCTTCGGGCTGCGCGGCACATGCGGGCTGCGGTCCTGGGTCTGGCCCGAGCCGGTGACGGCGCAGGTGATGAAGACCTCGCGGTTCATTTCCAATGGCATGACGCTCCCCCGGCATGCGTTGTCGTTTGCGGCAGCCTAGCCGCCCGTTAGGACCGCCACTGTAGCGAGAGCGTCACGGGGTTTCCCGCGTTCGCCCTTCGACACGCCCTTCGGGCTGCTCAGGGCGAGGTCCAAAGAAAAGAACCTGGTCCTGAGCAGGGCCCCGGACTTGATCCGGGGCCCGTGTCGAAGGGCGGAAGATCTAGAACCGATCCACCCGGTACGGCGCCATGTCGATGCCGGGATCGCGGCCGGCGATCAGGTCGGCGAGCAGCTCGCCGGTGCGCGCCGCCAGGGTCAGGCCGATATGGCTGTGGCCGAAGCCATAGTAGACGTTGGGATGGTCCGGCGAGGCGCCGATCACCGGCACGCTGTCCGGGGTCGACGGCCGGAATCCGAGCCATTCCCGGGTGACCTCGACCTCGAGGCCCGGCAGGGCGTCTTTGGCCTTCGGCAGCATCCGGTAGATCCGGGAGAAGTCCGGCGGCGCGTCAACGCCGGCGAACTCGGCCCCGGTGGTCAGCCGCAACCCGTCCTGCATCGGCGCGAGCACGAAGCCATGGTCGCCGATCACCGTCGGCCGGCGCAGCTCCGGCCCCTTCAGAACGTTCAGGTTCAGGTGATAGCCCCGCTCGGTGTCCAGCGGCACCTTGCGCCCCAGCATGGCGCAGATCTCGTGGCTGCGCGCGCCGGCGGCGATCACGACCGCATCGGCCGGGTACATGCCGCGGTCGGTGACCACCGTCTCGACGCCGCCGGGCCCGGTCTCGAAACGCTGGACCTTCTCGGCGACCCAGGAGCCGCCGAGTGCGGTGAATTTGGCGAAATAGGCTTCGGTCAGTTTGACCGGTTCGCTGACGAAGCCGTTCTCCGGCTGGTGGTAGGCGTGGGTGAATTTCGGCGACAGGCCGGGCTCGAGCTGGCGGATCTCGTCGGCGCTCAGCACGTCGAAGGACACCCCGCGGCGTTCCATGGTCGCACGCTCGTCGGCGGTCTTGTCGAACGCCGCCTGGCTCGAATAGACCTTCAGCCAGCCGACCGGCCGCACGACCTCATGGGCACCCGACAACGAGATCAGCGACTTGTGCGCGGTCAGGGCATCCTTGGTGATGGCCCGCAGGGACTTGGAGATCTCTTCGACCCGGCTCGGGGTGCTGGCGGCCAGAAACTGGAGCAGCCAGGGCACCATGCGCGGCAGATAGGCGGGTCGGATGTTCAGGGGCGATGCCGGGTCCAGCAGCATCTTCGGCACCTGCTTCCAATTCCCCGGGCTGCCGGTCGGATAGACGCTGCCGATGGCGATCGACCCGGCATTGCCGAACGAGGTGCCGGTTCCGGGTGGAGCCGGGTCGAACAACGTGACTTGGTGGCCTTCGCGCTGCAGGATCAGGCCGGTCGCCACGCCGACGATCCCGGCACCGATCACGGCAACCCGCTTGGGCGCCTCCGCCTTGTTCATTGCGGAGCTCATCACGGGGTCTCCGTCTCCCGCAGCATCCGCAGCAGCGCGATCAACCGGGCGTCCCGCTGGGCCTCCAAGTCGTCGATCGTGCGATCCCCCATTTCCGCGTCGATCCCGACGATCAGTTGGGCCTTGAGCTTGGGGGTCAGGACCGGCGTCTTCTGCATGTCCCGCCACCAGCCCTCGATCGGCGGCCCGAACTGCTCCAGCATCGCCCGGTAGCCGCCTTTGCCGCCGGTCAGGTTGAACACCATATGCGGCCCCATCAGCGCGAGGCGCAGACCGGGACCCTGGGCGATCGCCGCGTTGACGTCCTCGACGCTGGCCAGACCGTCCTCGACCGCGTTGACCGCCTCGCGCCAGAGGGCGGCCTGGAGTCGGTTCGCGAGATGGCCCGGCACCTCCTTGTTCACGTAAATCGCATGCTTGCCGATGTGGTTGTAGAAGCCGTGCGCCCATTCCCCGGCCGCGGGGTCCGTGCGCTTGCCCAGCACGACTTCGACCAGCGGGATCAGGTGCGGCGGGTTGAACGGGTGGCCGACGACCAGACGGTCGGCGAAGCCGACGCCATCCTGCAGGTCCGACAGGATCAGGCCCGAGGTCGAGGTCGCCACCACCGTCGCCTCGCCCACGGCGTTGTCGATGCGCTGGTAGAGATCGGCCTTGATCGGGGCGCGCTCGGGCGCGTTCTCCTGGACGAAGTCCGCCCCGTCGACAGCGGTCGCCGGATCATCGGCGAAGCTGAGACGTCCTTCGACCGGGCCGGCGGTCCCGATCGCCTGCAGTTGCGGGCGGGCGTTGTCGACGAACGCCTGGAGCCGGTCGCGCCAACCCTCGGCCGGATCCCAGGCGACGACGTCATAGCCGCGCGCCAGGAAATACGCCGTCCAGCTCGCACCGATCGTTCCCGTGCCGAGGACGGCGATCCGTTTCACCGTCTCGAACGCCGGATACCCTGCCATGCCACGCTCTCCACAATTCGTCCGTACCTCTGGTCCGATCGGGACCGGCGCCCATATCAGCATTCACCGTGAAGAAAAGGAATGGAGGCCGTCGAGATGCGCCGCCGCGACCTGCTTGCCGCTGCCGGGGTGTCCCTGCTGTCGGTCTCCGGCCGCGCCGCTGCCGCCGATCCGTTCGACGTCTTCCGGTGGGAGCGGCGCCTCCTGGTCGTCTTCGCGCCGATCCGTACCGACCCGCGCCTCGCTGCCCAGCGCATGCGCCACCGCGACGACGCAACCGGTTTCGCCGAGCGGGACCTGACCGTGATTGAGGTGGTCCGACATTCGGTCCTGGTGGACGGACGCCCGACCCCGACGCTGCGAGCCGCCGAACTGCGGTCGCGCTACGGGATTTCGAACGCTGATTTCGCGACGGTGCTGATCGGCAAGGACGGCGGCGAGAAGATGCGGCGCGACGGTCTGATGCCGATCGACACCCTGTTCGAGACCATCGATGCGATGCTGATGTGGCGCCGGGAAATGGGTCGGCAATAGACTGCCGCGGCCACGGCAAGGATTCTCCGCACACAGATGCTGATCGCCCGCGCGTAACGGCACGCTTCTGCCCTATCATGCCCGGACCATGACCAAGACCCGCCGTTTCGCGCCACCCCAACCCTGGCCATCCGGCCCCGGCGACATCGAGACCGCCGTCGATGCCGCGCGCGGTCCGTTGACGGGCGACCCGCCGCTTGAGAGCACGGGCACACTGAGCCTGCGCGATACGCCGGACGGTCGGCTGGCCAAGGCCGGCTGGCGGCTGCAATGCGCGCCGGCGGGACCGGGAACCGAGGCGTGGCGGCTGGTGGACGGTGCCGGCCGCGATATCGCCAGCGCGACCCTCAGGCAACCGGTCCCCGGGTTCGCGGACGGCCTGCCCGACGGCCGGCTCGCCAAGACCCTGGAGGACCTGTGCCGGTCCCGCGCCCTGCGCCCGGCCCTGGAGGTCGACTGGCACGCGACGGACATCGCGCTGCGTGACGGCGAAGGCAAGATCCGGTGCCGGCTCGTGGCCGAAACGGTCACCGACCGCGACCAGCCGGCGCGCACAGCGACCACCGTCTCCGTCATCGCCCTCAAGTGCTACCGGAACGACGCGGACACGGTCGCCGGCCGACTGATCACGCGGCTCGGCTGGCCGAACCATGCCGGCGAGCCGATCGAGCTGATCTGCAAGCAGGCGTCGGGGTCACTGCCGGCCCGCCCGACACACGACCCCGCCCCCTCCGATCCCGCCGGCGCGGTGCTGCGCGAGATCCTCAGCCATCAGCTCGATGTCATCGAGGATCGGTTGCCCGGGGTCCTGGCGGATACCGACAGCACCTATCTGCACCAGATGCGGGTCGCGATCCGCCGGACCCGCTCCGCGCTGTCCCAGCTCGGCCCGGCGCTCGCCACCGAAGGCCGGGCCGAGGCGGTTGAAGGCTTCCGCTGGCTCGGTCAGGTCACCGGGCCGGCGCGCGATCTCGACGTGCAGTTGATCGATCTGGCGGAACGGCGTGGGCGCGAAGACGGGGACGGGCTCGCGGCGCTGGAGCGCCACCTGAAACGCGAGAAGAAACGGACCCAAAAGGCCCTCGTCCGCACCCTGCAGGGCCCGCGCTTCGCCGAGGTGATTGCCGGATGGCGCCGCAGCCTGGACCCGGCGGTCGGCGACTGGAGCGCAACGGACACCGCCCGCGCGCCATTCGCCTGGGTGGTCGGCGCCCGGGCAGCGAAACTGCACCGCCGGGTGCTGAAGGACGGCCGCAGGATCACCCCGGACACCCCGGCCGAGGCGCTGCACGAACTGCGCATCCGCATGAAGAAGCTGCGCTATGTCGTCGAGTTCCTCGGCGACGTTCATCCGCGGGAGCGCATGCGGCCGGTGATCAAGGTGCTGAAAGGGCTGCAGGACGTGCTCGGCCGCCACCAGGACCGCGAGGTCCAGGTCGAGGCCCTGCGCCGCTACGGCCATGCCCTAGCGGGGCCGCGCGCCGGGAATGCTGACGCCCTGATGGCGATCGGCGCCTGGAGCGTCGAGCTCGAAGCCGACCGGCGGCATGCCCGCGAGGAGTTCGCGGCGGCGTTCAAGGCGTTCGCGTCGAAAGAGACCCGCGCCCTGTTCCATGCCATCTTCGCCCCACCCGTTGGCGCGCCCGTCGACACCGCCGCGGGCGAGGATGACCCGCCTTCCCAAACCGCACAGCAACTGGAACCGACATGAAGATCCTGGCCAGCTACAACATCAAGGGCGGCGTCGGGAAGACGGCGGCGGCGGTCAACCTGTCCCATGTCGCCGCTAGCCGCGGCGAACGAGTTCTGGTGATCGATCTCGATCCCCAGGGGGCCGCCAGCTTCTACTTCCGGGTGAAGCCCAAGGTGAAGGGCGGCGGCCGGGGACTGGTGCGCGGCAAACGCGACATCGACGCCCTGATCAAGGCGACCGACTACGACAACCTCGACCTGATGCCGGCGGATTTCAGCTACCGCAACCTCGACCTGCTGCTCGACGCCGAGAAGAAGTCGCGGCGCCGGCTGCGCAAACTGCTCAAACCCCTGGCGAAGGACTACGACATCGTCATGCTCGACTGCCCGCCGAGCGTGTCCCTGGTCTCCGAAGCCGTGTTCGAGGCTGCCGACGCCCTGATCGTGCCGCTGATCCCGACCACCCTGTCGCTGCGGACCTACGACCAGCTCGAACGCTTCAAGATCGAGCAGAAGCTGCGGGCCCTGAAGCTGCTGCCGTTCTTCTCCATGGTCGACCGGCGCAAGGCCCTGCACCGCCAGATCATCGAGGCGTTTCCCGACGACCACCCGAACGTCCTGCAGGTGCCGATCCCGTCCTCGAGCGTGGTCGAGCGCATGGGCGTCGAACGGGCGCCGCTCACCGCCTTCGCGCCGCGCACCACCGCCGCCGCGGCCTACCGCGCGCTCTGGGACGCGGTGGATGAGGCGACGTGAGCGGCCCTTCATATTCATCACTCCCCGGGCACTTGCCCCGGGGCCCAGACCAGGAGCAGCTGGAGATTTGGAGTTTCACGCTGAAACGCTCCAGCAAGCGTTTCCCTAGGCCCCGGGGCAAGTGCCCGGGGGGTGCCAATGGGTTCACCAGTCACTAGAGACTGAACACCCTTCCCCATCCCCGAACCACCGAGGGATCGCCGCCCGCGGCCCGGATCGCGCCCCAGAGCGCGACCGCCACGCTGTCCAGCAGCGTGATGCCAAGCTCATCCTCCAGCCGCTCCGCGAGGCCGGCGCCGGCCAGGTTGGTGCAGAGCACGACCACCGCCTCGGCTCCCTCGGCGGCGACCGCGCGGATCATGGCCTCCAGGGTCGCCTCGTCGACCTCGGCGAAGGCGAAATTCTCGGTGATGTCGAGCCGGCGGTCGGCGACGCAGGTGTATCCCTCGTCGGCGAAGTTCTGCCGGATCCGCTCCTGGACATCGCCGACATAGGGCGTGACCAGGCCGAATGACCGGGCGCCGAGCGCCTCCAGGGCGGCCAGCGTCGCCAGCACCGCGGTGGTGACGGGAATGCCGGTCGCACCTCCGACGGCGTCGACCAGCGCCCGGTCGCGGTCCGGGCCGAGCCAGCCGGCCGAGGTGCCGTTCCAGCAGATCGCGTCGACCCGGGCATCGGCCAGCAGGGCGCCCGCCGCGGCCATGGGTGCCGCGTCGAACTGCCCGACCGAGCCGGCATCGAGGGAGATCTCGGTCACCCGGATGCGCGCCGCGTGGGCGGTGATTTCCGGCGTACCCGCCAGCAGCGCGGCGGTCACCGGTTCGAGCACCGTGTTGGACGACGGGGTGATCATGCCCAAACGCTTACGGAGGCCACGTAAGGTCATGGCGCTGTCTCCGGCTCCGGATCCCGCAGGATCTGGAAGGCGAAGACGGTCATCGCCACCATCGCCAGATAGGTCACCTGCCAGAGTCCGAGCGAGACCAGGACCGGCGCCATGCACGCCGCCATCAGCGCCGTCGCCCAGGGCCTGACCTCCGCCGCCAGGCGGCCGATCGCCAGCGCGACGGAGACGAGGAAGCCGATCCCGAGCGCCACCGCCAGCACCCCGCCCTCGACCCAGAGCTGCAGCGAGGCGTTGTGCGGGTGGGTTTCCGGCTTGGTCATCTTCACCGCGCGTTCCAGGCGTTCGGGCGCGATCGGCCGGCGGTTGAAACCGTCAATGCCCCAGCCGGTCAGCGGCCGTTCCCGGGCCAGCGCCGCCGCATGGTCCCACAGCTCGAACCGGTGTTGGTTCGCCAGGCCGATATCGGCGCGCCGCGGCTCCGCCAGGTCATAGGCGACCGGCGCCAGCCAGGGGGCCGCCAGGGTGCCCGCCGACACCGCGACCACCAGCCCCCAGCGCGTGGCCTGTTCCCAGCGCAGCGCGAGGGCGGCGGTCAGCGCGGCCACCACCACGGCCAGCAGGGCGGCCTGGGTGACGCTGAGCAGGGTCACCGCGAGCACGGCAACGGCCAGACCCGCGGCGAGCGGCCAGCGGCGCGCGAGACAGAGCGCGCCGATCATCGCTACCCCGAGGAAGCCCAGCGTGATCACTCCGCGGTTGTAACGCGACAAGCCGACCGGCTCGTCCGGGCTGCGCCCCTCCAGCAGGCGGTGGATCGGCGCGTCGGCCAGCAGCTCGACGGCAGCGACGATCATGCCGACGGCGAGGCCGATGAAGAGCGCACGGCGCAACACCGGCCGGTCGAACGCCAGCACCCCGGATACGCCGACCAACGCGATGAGCAGCACCACGGCCGGTGCGGCCTCGGCCAGGGCCTCGTCGCAGCCGCGGGAATCGGGGCCGACAGCGAGGTGGATGAAGGACAGCACCATGAGTCCGCCGGCGGTCAGCATCGGGACCCGGACGGCGCGCCAGGCCCCGGCGATCAAACCCTGGCCCGGCCCGTACCCGCCCCTGCGGCGCAGCAGCAGGATCAGCAGCACAGCCAGCGCGATCGCGATCGTGCTCATCCCATGCTTGGCCAGCACGCCGACGGTCGGGAACAGCAGCAGCGCGGTCGCCGCCAGCACGGTCGCGGCCCGGTCGAACGGCGACCGGACCTCCTTCCCGGTTGGCGTTGGCCCGGCTGGTGTCGGCTCGGGTACGGCCATCGCCGGTCAGCGTCCCCGGTAGACCGGTTTGCGCTTTTCGTTGAAGGCGGCGATGCCTTCCTGGCGATCTTCGGTGACGACCGAGCGGTTATAGGCCTCGATCTCGAAGTCGTAGCCGTTCTTCAGGTCGATCTGCTGCGAGGCGCCGATCGACTTCTTGGCCTGGCGCACCGAGATCGGCGCGTTGCCGGCGATGATGCGGGCGGTCTCCAGCGCCTCGTCGACCAGGGCGCCTTCGGCGCAGACCCGGTTCACCACGCCCCAGGCGAGCGCGTCCTCGGCGTCGAAGGGCTTGTCGGTCAGGATGATCTCCTTGGCCCGGCGCACGCCGACCGCGCGCGGCAGGTTCTGGGTGCCGCCGGCGCCCGGCAGGATGCCGAGCGTCACCTCGGTCAGCGCGAAGCGGGCGTTCGGGGCGGCGTAGGCGAAGTCGCAGCCGAGCACGATCTCGAGCCCGCCGGCATAGGCCGCCCCGTTCACCGCGGCGATGATCGGCACCGGACAGTCCATCTGCGCCTTGACCATCTGCTCGAACAGGGCGTGCTGGCGGCGCCAGTCCTCGTCGGTCATGCCGTTGCGTTCCTTGAGGTCGGCACCGGCGCAGAACGCCTTGTCGCCGCGCCCGGTCAGCACCACGCAGCGCACATCGCCCGGATCGCGGTACAGCTCGGCCCACAGGTCGCGCAGCTCGAAGCCCATGGCGGTGTTCATGGCGTTGCGCACGTCGGGCCGGTCGATGGTCGCCAGCAGGATGGTGTCGTCGACCCGCTCCAGGGTCAGCATCTCGGTCTTCAGGGCGTCCACCGCCATGGGTCTTTCCTTCCGTCAGTCAGGGCGGAAGGGATAGCACGTTTGTCGGGATACGATCCCCTCGACAAACCGAAAGCCAGTCGCTATGAGGCCGCCTCTTTCGTCGCCGGGCCTGGATTTCTCGCCGCCCGCGGCCGGATGGGCGCATAGCTCAGTTGGTAGAGCAGCTGAGACTTATGTGTAGGCTGTCGGATACTGTCTGGCGTCAATATTTGCATATAGTTAGTATATCTTTTTCCCGACAAAATCCGACAAACCCTCCACACACTGCGCCGTAACGGTACGCTATTTGAGGAAGTCTGGAAGGGGTTGTGGCGGCGCTACATCGCCAAAAATCTCGTCCAGGAAATCCGGGCAATGGTGGCCGTAGACGTCCAGTACGGTCTTCACTGTGTCGCCCAGCAGATTGGCGACCGCCCACGGGCTCTTCCTGTCCTGAAGCAGATGCGTCGCCCGGGTGTGGCGGAGCACGTGCGGAGACATATTGCCCGCGGGCCGGCCGTCTCGCTCGGGGAGATGTTCGAGGTCCGCCGCTTCGGCCGCTTTGCGGATCCAGTAGTCGGTTGTGCACGGTTGCCACATCACGTGCCGGCGATCGGCATCCTCCGCGCGCAGGCGCTCGAGGGTGGGCACCAGCAGAGGATCAATTGGAATGATTGGCTTGCGCTTCTTCGTGTCTGGTGCGTCTGACGGTGAGAGGCGGATCCGGCGGCGCGGTAGGTCGACCTAGGCCCACGTCAGATCCTCGATCGCGCCCCGCCGGCTGGCCGTGTAGTAGAGAACGTCTATCACTGCCCTGGAGCGCTCGTCGGCCGCCTCGCGCAGCTGCTCGAGCTCCGGCTTCGTCAGATACAACCCGCGGCTCTTTGGCCGCTTCGGCTTTTCGACTGTGGGCATGTCATCGGCTGCGATTTTCCACCAGGCTTTGCAGTGGTTCGCGGCGGCCATGAGCATCGTCAGCTCAAAATGGATCGTCGCGGGCTTTGCGGCTTTTGCGGGCTTACCGTTCCGTTCTGTAGTGCCGGCGGCCCGACGTTCCGCGTATTCCCGGGAGACAGGAATGGTTACGTCGCGGAGCGCCAGGCCGCCGAGGCAGCTGTTGATGTGCCCGAGAGCTGCTTCGATTCGCTGCTGCTCATGCCGCGCGCAGTTCCGTTGCACATGGTCTCGCCAATAGTAGTCGGTCGCATCTTGGACCTTCATCGGGCCGCTTTCGCGGCCGGTCAGCTCCTCGCTTTCGGTGAGGAACGCAGCGTAGCGAGCCTTCGCCGTGTCAGCATCTCGCGTACGAAGGGATAGTCCGCGGGTTGTGCGGGCTTCAGCGTCGTACCAGCGGACGTAGTAGATCCCGTCTCGATCATCGAGCCAGGGAACCTCCCGTTGCGCTCGAGGCATGCGACCTGCTCCTCATCGAATCGATAGTGCCCGCCGGCGGTGGTGAACGCGGGCTGTAAGACGCCTCTGTCTGCCCACCGCCGCACGGTGCCTGCGGTAACGCCCAGTCGGACAGCGACGGCCCCCGGTGTCAGGCGCTTTCCTGGCCGCCTTCCTGGCCCCGGAGGATCGCCATGATCTTGATCGCAGCGTCCCACTCGACTGCCTGATTTACGCGCAACCACGCTTTGCCCTCCCCGGTGTCTTTGACGTCGAGCGGCGGCATAGAGACGCTGGTGGACGGCACGCCGCGGCTGGGCAGAAGGTCTGTCGGCACGCAACCAAGAGCGCGGCAGAGCGCCTCAAGGATGATAGGCCCGGGCAGAGACAGGCCCCGCACATACGAGCTGACGTTGTCTCGGCCGAGTTTGCCGTCGGGCATGTGCGCCGCTGCGCGGCGGGCCAGCTCCGACTGATTCCAGCCTTTGGCAGTCATTGACTGCTGGAGACGCTTGCCGAATTCCCGGCGCACCGCGTCGCGCGGCGCGTGATCCATTGCGGTTTCCGGCTCGTCGGTGTTCAGGTAGTTCAGTTTCGCCGAAGCCATGATCCCAACCCCTGTAGGCTAATGTATGCCTACAGTGTGGGGGTTGAGACCTACATTGTCAAGAATTGCGTATTATGTATCCAAATTTTTCTACAAGGATTTTACGGAAATCCTTCAGGAACCGATGCCTTTGACCTTCGCGGTCCGAGCTTCCTGAACGAAGTCCTCGCCGGAGCTGAGGATGCAGGTGGGCCCGCCCGGCATGGTGACCATCAGGGTCCAGCTTCCGGTATCCAAGTTGCTGAACAGCTCAACCAGGTTGCCCTGGGCGTCCAGCATCATGTTGTTGCGGTGCTCGCCATACCGCTCGGCCAAGCGCGAGACGACAACGTCCCGCTGGGCGCAGGCCGCCACGCGGCTCTGTGAAGCCGCCGGGCCGGGGAACAGCGTGGCGACCGACACAGCGGTCCACAGGCCCACCAGGGCTGGCACCAGGGATTTCCGGATTCTGCTACTGCGCATGATGTCCATCTCCTCTGTCAGTTCTGTGCCAGCGGTCGGCGGAAGCTCTTTCCGCCACCGAGCCAAACGGCGAAGTACATGATGACCCGGGTGGGCTTGCGAACACCCCGAACGGCCATGGCCTCGAGAAAGATCTTGTCCGCGATGGCCTGGTCGATGTCGGGGAACGCTTCTTCGCTGTCCTTCGTGTAGAGGAAGTCGTGCACCAAGGCTGGCTTGGTGTGGTCGCCGTCTCGACTGACATACCAGCGGCCGTACCAGGGGACGGACGCGAGATCGGTCTTGAGTCCCTTCGGGACCGTGATCCACTCCCCCAAGATGTTGGAGAAGTAGTTGAACGGCTCTACGACCTCCCAATTCTCGTCGTTCAACTTTCGAAGAATCAGTTCGTCGGGGAAGTGCTCCATGTCACTCCTCCGGCGCTTGGCAGTTGATGAACTGCTCGCCCGCGGAGGCCCAATCGCGGAGCGCCTGCTTGGCTTCCTCGGTGGTGCCGACGCAATAGGCGCTGCGCGCGACCGCTGCCCCGCCAACGGCCACCTGGACCGCTGCGGGAACAACCGCACAACCCGACAGCGAGGCCAGCAGGGCTGCCACTCCGATTCGCTTGAGCATGATGGTCTCCTTACAGAACGTGAGTGCGGTACAGCTCGGCGAAATCAGCCGCGTGGCCGGCGCCGAGATGCGTGTTGTAGTGGGCCTTCCAGTAGGCCCCCATGCCGTCGGCGTCCTCGTAGTCCGGCAGCGATTCGGGCCGCCGCCAATAGATCAACCGCGCGATCGCGGTGGCGAAGGCCAGGTTGGTGATCAGCTGTCGCGCCATTGGCTGTCGCGTTTCCAGCGCCGCGACGCGCTCTTCGATGTCCGCCCGGCGCTCGAGGTACTGCCCGCGGACGTCGAGCGCGGTGGGTATTTCGATCTGATAGACACCCAAGGCGGGGCCGCCGGCGTGTTGCCGCAGCCAGATCAGCTGGCTCTCCTTCAGGGCGGTGCCGAGAAGCAGCCCTTCGGCCGCTTCTGAGTGCATCCGGAGGTGCTCAAGCGTTGGCCGGATCACCTCTTCGCGGAATTATGAGGGATTCATAGTGCCTCATATTATCGCAAAACCCGACAATTGTCACAGCCGAACTGTGAACTCGGCCGCCATACCTGTCTCGGTGTCGAACAGAACCGCCATCATGCCACCGGTGTCCGCGTAACCTTGGTGGTGCGCGTACTGGTCGAGTCGGCATAGCGCGGGCAACTGCTTCCAATGCAGCCCGCCGAAGGTGTCAGATTTGGTGTGGTGTTTGTCCGCCGTGAAAAAGTAGTGGTGATCGCTGAGCCCCCACTCCCGACGGAACTTGTGCGGGACCGCCAGCGCCATCTTCTCGGGCTTCTGCCCGTCGCCGTGGTGCATGCAGATGAACAGGCGCCCTTTCTGAAAGACGTAGTAGGGGCTTTCGTCGTTGACCACTGTGACGCGCGGATCCTTCTCGTACCGGGCGTTGAGCGCCAGGGTCAGCGCGACCGGGACGTCTTCGTCATGGTTCCCGCGGCGGATGACCACAACGACGTTCTTGTGCTGCCGGCGAGCCATATCGACCTGCCAGATGACGCTTTGACACGCCAGGGTGACGTTCTGGAAGTGTGAGCCCTCCACCTTGAGGCGATTACCGCTCTTCGGCGTGACCTCTTTGCGATCGTTGGCGTGCGTGACGTCGCCGACATATGCGACGATCGCGGTCTCGCAGCCCGGGAGCGCTGCGTGGCACCGGGAGAAACCGTCCCGCAGCCGCTCAATGGCGATCTCGCGGTTGTAGTCGGCTCCAACTTCGCTTTCCGTGGCGACCGCGCCCAGGTGCCAGTCGGCCACCGGGAAGAACGCCACCTTACCCGTCTCAACGTGCCGGGGAGCCTTGATCGCAGGCGCCGGCTGTATGCTGGCGAACGCCTCGGACATCGCCTCGAAGTGCTCCTCGGGCGACACCGGTCCGTCCGGGCCCAGGTAGAAATACAAGCTCTGACCGGCGCCGTTCTCGTCCTTGTTGATGAGCCAGCCCGAGTGTAGCCCGGCCAGGTCGACGATACCTTCCGCCTGCAGCCGGGCCGCCAGTTCAGGATCAAGCCGCATACGCTTCCGTATGCCGTCGAGGCGCCTTTTGACGGCGCTCCGCCCCATGCCCATCTTCTCCATGATCTCGGAGAGGGAGAAGCCCTCCTGTCGGAGTGCATAGGCTTGGGCTTGCTCTTTCAGTACCAACTCAAGTGACGGTCTACCGGGCATGGCTACCTCCCTGCCTCACGCGCTGGCCAAGGGCGCGGTGTAGCGAACGGGCGTCAGTCGTCGGCGCCCTCTTTGCCTTGGCGCCACTCTCTGAACGCAAGTGCGATGCGGAGCCCGAGAAGCATGATCGTCATCGCAGCGATGATCAGCGCGAGCATCGTTTCGATATAGTCCATGGTCAGAATCGTCGATACGGCGGCCCCGCCTGTGACGATGATCTTGTCCGGTGCGGGTACGTCCTGAAGCCGCATCACTCTTCCCCCTGGTCTTCCGCTTCGGTCGTCGCCTGCTGGATGCCGAGCAGACGGAACAGGTTGTCGTTCCACTCGCCGCGAGAGGAACCGATATCGGTCGGCCGGCGCAGGAGGTGCTCGGCGACATCGGGGTCGGTCAACGCCCGGATCAACAGCGCGTCGACAGCTTCCTTGTCGTTGCTGAGTTTGCCGACGGCGTCCTTCGCCGTGCGGGTCACACCGCCGCCTTTCAGCACACCGAAGAGCACGCGCGAGCCCAGGCTGAACGTCCGCCAGAAGTCGTCCGCGCGCTGCTGGAGCTTCGACGCGGTGTCGGATCCGCTCGTCGCCCGCTGGGAGAGGTTCTGATACGGCTCGAGCAGCTTGCGCATCTGCTGCAGCTTGTTCAGCTGTTCCGGCGTGAACGCTTCCTGCAGCGCCGGCAACATCTCGTCCGTCTGCTGGATCAGTTACGCCAGGCTGATCTGGCGATCGCCCTCGGGCCCAAGCTGTGTCGTGCGGACCTTCTTATAGACGTGATCCGCGACCGCCCGACGCCAGCCACGCGTCGCAGCCTCATTGCCGGCAAACTCGGACATGACTTCGCGCATCTGACTGGCTGGGTCTTTCCCACCCATGACGGCTTCGACGGCCTTGCTGGGAGCGCGGTCCATAACGAGCTTCAGCGCCGACTGATCCAGCCGCGCCAGCGTGGCGTCCCGGGCACCTTCGGCGGCTTTGAGATCGGCTGCGAACTTCTCGGCTTCCTGTCGCAACGCGTTGGTGCGGTCTCGGTTGTTCACTGCGTTCTGCAGCAGTTCTTCGGCCTGCTGCTTGATGTTCGAGAACTCCGGATCGTCAAGAAGCGCCTGCCGGTTCTCCATCCATTTCCGCAGGCCGTTGATGTCGATGTTCCCGTCGAAGTCGATAACCGACTGCCCGAGATCCGCCGCCACGTAACGTTCGATCGCCGCCCGGGCTTCGTCGGGGTCGCTGGATGAGCGCACAATGTTGCGCAGATCTTGCACCGCCCGGGGCGTGGGCTGGCCGGTCAAGTTGTAGAGATCGAGCGCAGTCTCGCGCTGCGGGTTCTTGCCTTGCTGCACGTCATCGCGGAGCTGGCGGTTCGGGCTGTTCTTCTGCGCCCACACCGGCGCGTAGATGTCGCGGTAGTAGCGTTGCGCCTCGGCAACCTGCTCCCCAACTTCACCACCCTCTGCGACTAGCGTCTCGGCGATGTCGTCGACGCCCTGCTTGAGCTCCTGGATGCTGTCGGCGAGCTCGAACGACCCCGCGTCTCGCGCGGCAGCCTGCGCGGCAGAAAGATCTCGCCGCAACTTCGACAACTCCTGCCAGCTCGCCGATCCGCCGGTTTCGATTTCGCGCGTGATCGGCTTTCCGTCTGCGCCGAGAACTCCGGTATCGGTCGTCTCGGTCTTGGGCAGCAGGCTCTTGATCCGCTTGATGGCGTCCAGGGGCGCCTGCCGATCGCCCGGTCGCAGCTCGCCCAACCCCTCTTCGACGCGCTGGGCAACGTCGGTCAGCGGCGTTATGTCGACATCCGCATCCGGAGCATCGAAGCGGGCGTTCTTCTCCTTCGTCATCGGATCGAGCGTCTTTTCGGTCGCGTTGTCGAAGAACTGCCCGGACGCCGCCTGCTGCTCACCCACTGTGTTTGTGCCACGAACGTTGCGGCCATACTGCCGGTTCAGTTCCTCGGACGCTTCGACAGCCTCGTTCGCCCGCTCCACACGCTCCGTGGGCTGGTCAAGTGTCCGCTCGGCCGCCAGTCGGCGATTGGCGTCGATCTGTGACGCTCTATCCCGCGCCGCCGCCGGGTCGCCCGTGGGCTCGATCTCGTTGATCCGATCGGTCGCCGCTTGGCGCACCGTATTGTCGCGGTTCTGGAACGGCGCCCCTTCCCGGGTCCGCGCGCTGACTTCCACATTCGCAATCTCGGGCCGCCCGGCGATCGCGCCGACGGTCGGAACCGGCAACCCTTCGTTCCGAAAATCGCGCACCGTTTCCGCGACGGTATCTGCCACGGTGTTCGCCTGCGCGTCATCGAGCCCACCCTTGAGCGCCCGGGCCGTCTTGTCGGCGACGCGGTTGGGCGTCGGGCTGCCGTCGCTGTCGTACGGGATTTCGCGCGCCGTGCTGCCCTGTGCGGCACCTGTCGCCGTCCGGGCAGCCGCAGGGCCCGCCCGACGGGCCGCGTCCGTTAGCTGCGCGCCGGTAACGCCGCCGAATAGCGTCGCCACGAACTCTGCGACAGTCTGCGCCGAACTGTCTTCTGGCGTCCACTCCTGGGCCGCCGTCAGCGACGTGCCGGCGCCCGCCGCCGCGCCAGCGTCTTGAACTGCCGTTCGCGTCGGAGTCTCGGCATACGGCCGCAGCAAATCATCACCGAGCTGCGGTCGCACACCGTCGACAAACCGGCGCCCGGCCGCGCGCAGAAGGCCCGCGCCGGTCCCCACCGCTTCGACACCAAGCGTGTTGATGTTGCCGACCGTACGCTCACCGAGCGTGCGTTCATCGTACGGGATCGTATCGACGCCCACCGCCTCGAGCCCATCCTCGGCGAGCCCCGTCAGCTGTTCGCTGCCGCCGATTGGCTTGTCGATGCGCGGCACATTCACGTCGAGCCCGACGGCATCCGCCGCCAGCTCAACGCCCGTGGCGCCGGTGTTCAGCGCAAACGTCGCGAGGTCGACCGGAAGCCCGACAAGGCTGCTTGCCCCGCGGGCGAGATCCTGCGTGGCAAGCGTCAGCGCTCGGCCGGGGTCTTGGAAGAAAGACGCGTCTTCCGCCGGTGCTGTCGAGCGCGGCGTAACTTCGCCTTCAATCGGCACTTGCGGCGGCCCAGCGGGCTCGGGCGGCGCCGCGACAGCCGGAGGGGGCGTCGACTGCTGGTAGCGCGTCCACGGCCCTGCCGGCGTCTGCTGCTGCCGGTACTTTTCCCAAGGAGCGGCTTGGGTCACTGCACCCGCTCCCAATTCGCCTGGTCGCCCGGATCACCACCCTTGAAACGCCAACCGTCTTCCACGGTTCCGGCGGCCGGCGGCGCCACCGGCTGACCGACATTCGACGGAACGGTCGGCGCGGATCCGCCTTGGCGCAGCGGCGCGCGGTTCTGGATACGGCCGGCAAGGATCCGCTCCATCATGTCGAGCCCGGCCAAGAACGACCGCTGACTGCCCAACCAGCTCGTCGGGTCGCCAACGACCCGCTGGAACTGCTTGACGTCCCGATCGGACACGCTGCGGCCTTCCTGTCCGGCCAACACGCTCGCTGCGCCATAGGTCAGCAGCGTCGACAGCTTCGTAATATCGTTGAGGTTCGGGTCGTAGGCGCCGAACAGCGACATGTCGACGCCGCTGTTTGCCATCGACGCGTATGCATCGGCGTAGGCAGAGTCGAGGTTCGTCTCGCTACCGCCAGCCAACAGACCGATGTTCGCCATCTGCTGCGTCGCGGCCTGCGCCAGTCGGCGAACGTTGCCGGTCGCGCCAAAGATCGTCGGATCTCCCGACGCGATCGTCCGGGCGTCGTTCATAAGTGCTTGGAAGTCAGCGAAATTGACCGCTTCCAGCTCCAGGTTGCCCGCTTGGCTATCGGTGAGCCCGGCGCCAGCGTTACCTTCGCCGGTCGCTTCGCGTTTCACGATCTGCGAACCCGCCGGGATAGGTTGCCCGGTCGTCGAGTCGGTCACGCCGTCCTTCGTGATGCCTTGCGTCCCGTCCGGCGCCTGGTAGTTGGTGGGCGCCCGGCCGTCGAGTTTCGGTTCCGCGCCGACCGCCGCCTTCTTCTCGGGATCGGTCAGGTCCAGCCCGCCGAGCATCTCACCTTTGACTTCCGACTCCGACAGGATCGGCTGGAAGCCTGCGGCGTTGCCGTCGGCGATCTCGCCCCGCGTGGTGAAGCCCGGGCTGCCGTCCGCGTTCCGGCCGGCTTCCGGCTCCATGCGCGCGATATCAAGATCCGTCTGGCTGGCAACGTCTTGCCCGCGGCGATCGGTTGCGGCGTCGACATCCTGGCCGCGCTTATCCACCGCCGCCTGCGTATCGACGTTGTAGTCGAACGCTGCACGCGTTTGATCCGGCCGACCGCCGGCAGACATGAACGCGTCGTCCGGGGTGATCTCCCGGCCGCTCATCAGGTTCGCCACGACCATTGCCAGGTCGCCAATGCCGCGCTCGTTGTCAGGTCGCCCCAGTTCGCTCCCCAGCATCGCCGGCACATATGCCTGGAACTCCTCCGGGGTCTGCAGGCTGTCGAGCGTGTGGCGAATGATGCTGTCCCGGCTCTCGGCTTCCGCCAGCCGTTGCGCTTCGGCAGCTTCGGCGTCAGCCTGAACCCGCAGCAGGTTCGCGCGCTGCCGGTTTGGATCGTTCTCCGGGTCGTAGCTGCCCACGGCGATGAGATCCGCCACGACTTCGCCCACGCCGGCCAGTGGCGACGACGGGATCCCTCGATACCGATAGGTCGCGCCCGGTGCGCCGCGAGAGCTCAACGTGCCTTGGAACTGGCGTGTCATCACAGCCCCCAGTGCAGAAATGGTTCCCGCGCCGCCGGGCGGGCGCACAAACGGTTTGACGGAACTTCCGAACGGGTTGCTCGGAATGAAACTGCCGATACTTCCGCCGGTCCCTGCGTACGATCTCAGCCCGCTCCCGCCGATGCTGAGCAGATCCCCGATGAGCGTGTCGGGCTGCCGCTGCATTGACTGGCGGGTCAGCAGGTCATTCATGCCGGCTTCAAAGTTCAGCGACGCACCGACAACCCCCTCTGTCCGGTCCGACGTGGCGCCAGCGATGCGATCGATGTAGCGAAGTTCGGGCCGAATGGCCTCGACTTCGAAGTCGGCGAAGCGCCGATCGGCCTCGAGCCCCGCCTGCTGCGTCCGCGCCAGGTCCATCTGCCCCTGAAACACTGGCGCGGTGGCGCCGTGCCGAGCTGCAACGAGACCGGATTTGATCCGCAGGTCGTTAATGGCGTCGCCGATACGCGAGGCAGCGAGGCTTGCACCGGCCAGCCGGTTCCCCGCCGACTCACGGGCCATCATCTCGGCTTCATCCTCGGCGTTCTGCCGCAGCATCTCGCGCTGAACCGCAGGGTGCAGTGTCTTGGACGGCGCCGCAGGCTTGCTGGCGACCATAGTCTCGTCGTTCAGCGCCTGTTCGACCGCGTTCGCATTTGCCGTGAAGCCTGCGAAATTCGCGGCCGCGAGCGCATCGCCGACCAGCGCCGACTGCGTAGCGCGCAACAGGCTGTTCCGTTCAGCCTGCAGGTCGTAGGCCCCATACACCCCTTTGTCGATGCCGGCCTGTTTCTCGAGGATGTCCCCCATGCGCTCGGTGTAAACCTGCTGGGCGGCGTCCGCTCGATCAAACCCTTGCGCTTCCAGCTTGCGGATAAGTGCGTCGCTGTCCTCGACAACTTGCGTGCGCTCGTCGAAGGTTTCCTGGTTGAACGCCGCCTGCTCGCGAATGTCCTCGGCCTGCTGAGCAAACACTTTGGATTGCGCCCGCCGATTGGCGAGCATGCTCCCGCCTTGGAGCCCGGCGGAGACGGCGAGGGTTGGGTTGCACATGTGCTGGCCCTAGAAGATCTGTCCGGCGGCCGCTGCCGCGGGCGTGGCCGCACGCTTCTGCTGCTCAACGAGACGCGCCGCCTCACTTGCCGGCGTTGCCGTCAGCCCGTCGGTAAAGAAGCGCTGCGACTGCGGCGCCCCGCCGCCGGCCGGCGCGGGAGCTTCGGGCCCGACCATGCCAGCAAACAGATCCCCAAGGGGCTGGAACGATGGCCGGCTAACCGTGCCGACAGCGTCGTTGGTCAGCGCCACAAAGTCGCCTTGACCCTCCGATGCGACCACTTGGCCGACCAGGTCAGTGCGCAGCTGGTTGATAGCGTTGCGGAAACTGTCAGTCGCCGACACCGCTTCCCGGCCGATGCGGCCCCGCTCATCAGCAACCCGTCGGTTCAAGCGCCCGTACGCCTTCGTCGCAGCAGAGCTGTCCAGCCCGCCGCGCCGCGCCAGTTCGAACTCGGTGTCTTCGCGCGCCTCGGCCGCCTGCTCATCGATCCGCGGGTTGTAGTATTCGAGATAGTCCTTTCGGAACGCGTCGAAATACCCGTCATCGAACTGCTTGAAACCAGTGTTCACCGCTTCGGTGCCCGCGGCGATAGCAAGCTCTCGCTGCCGCGCTGCCTCTTCGATCCGAGCCTGCTGCAGCGCCGCTTCTTCCTGTCGCCGACGCTCAAGTTCGAGGCGCTCTTCTTCGATCCGACGCTGTTCTGCAACGCGCTGCTCTTCAAGCTCCCGCTGTCGCTCAGCTTCGGCCTGGCGCAGACGTTCCTGTTCCGCCAGCCTCTCCTGCTCGATCTCGAACTGCCGGCGTTCCTCGTCGATGAGCGGTTGCTGACTCGGTGGTTTGGGGGTCTTAGCGCACATCTGGACGGTCCCACCTGAATACCAAGAAGTCCTCGCCGCCTTTGCCGTAGCGATGCAGCCGACACTCTTCTTGCGCCCCCAAGGCCCGCAACCATCGGTGCGCTACGTCGTGCCCCTCGATGGACCGCGCTTCGCACCGGTGCGTCCCCAGGGACACCAGATTCGGAATCATACTCCTCTTGACGAATCTTGTCAGGAATAATTCGATTTGCGGGAATTTGTCAGTCGCAAACATCCATGCATACACGACGCCCGGCCACATCGGCACCGCCCCGACCGCGGCGATCGGTTCGTCGTGAAGAGAGACGATCCACGCGTATGGACCGTAGGCGGTGAGAATGTCTTCCGGAAGCGTGCCAAGGTCGTCTTCCCAGCGCTGCGCCTGCAGCTCGCGGCGATCCGCGGCACGGAGGTTGGCGACGATGTGCCCCAGTGCGGGCGCGCTGAGCTTATCCAGCGTCGGTGGCATCGAAATGAAACGCAAAGTTGGAGAGCCGCGCGTACTCTGCTTTTGAGTGGGTCAACTTGAACTTGTAGTGCGTGCTTTCGCCTTGGCTGCCCAGGTCCAGGTCCAGCCACGTCGGTCCTGTGACGATGCCGAGCTCTTCGAACACGGTCGGCTGTTTCGGGTTCGCCGCCATCTCAACGGTCCATTGCCCGTTAACCGTCGCGTCGATCGCGGTGAGCTCCTTGAGCGTCGCGGGCTGGCTTCCGTCGGAGAATGGCAGCTCGACTGTCACTGCGCTGGCGTCGTACGTCGCATTGTCGTCGCATTGTCATCGCCGCCGTACAGGTAGATTGTGTCGCCTGATCTGGCATACACGCGCTTGGTTTTGACCGCAAAAGCCGACACCGAGAACCCGAGATCGTATTCCGACCAAGCGGCGATCTTGGCCGAAGCGAACTGCGACAGGACGTAGACTTTGTTACCGACCGCCAGCCAGTATCGATTATCGATCGGTTCGACGACCGCAACCGCGGATTCCTGCTGCGCGTCCGTCAGCGTTGCGACGTAATCAATGACCGAGGTGTCGATCGGGGCCCCGAGTTCAGACGCAATTGCCGCGTTCGAACTGTCTCGAGCTTTCAGCGAACGGACGCCCTGCACAGACAAGAACACCACGTCCCCCTGACCGAAAGACTCCACACTGCGCGGTGCGTACGTTCCGGTTTTCGAAAGCACCTGGATCTGAACGTTCAGCTCTGGATCCGGATCCATCGACCATATTTGGACGTTCTCCTTCGAGAACACCGCCAAGTAGCTGTAGTACGGCTCGATCGACGTCAGTTCCTCCGACCCCGCCGCCTGCGACGACATGTTGATGAAACCGGCCCCGGTGTCTGTCGTCTGCCAGGCGGTCGGATCATCCAGTTTCGAAAAGTGAAGCAGGCTCCCGCTGGTCGTATACATCTTCGTGCGGAAGGTCTGAACGAATTCGCCCGGCTGGAACGTTGCGCTGGTGCTTGCGCCGCCAGCCATCGCGTTCGGTGTGCTGACCGTCATGTCGCCAACGACCGTCACGGCCACCACATAACCGTTGGGTCCGGTGCCGGAGTCGGAAGCGATGATGTTCACGATGTCGCTGGACGAGCCGCCGGTGTACTCGGGTGTCGAGTTGTAGCTGGTGATCTGCGTCGCGATCAGGCTGGCGGTGTTGCTGTTCGATGTCGTCCAGTTGACCGTCGAGTTCAGCACCTCGACGCCATTTACAGTGATGCCGGTGATGGCATTGAGCGTCCCACCGGCGGTGTTAGCCGGGGAAGTCGTCGTGACGTCGCCCGCAGGGGTGACGGCAACCGCCTGACCGTTGTCCGATGTGCCGACAGTGGTTGACGTGACCGTAACAGTCGCGCCGCTGGCAGTCGCCGACCAACCGTTGTTGTGGGTCGTGATCTGCGCCGCCACGGCGGTCGCCGTCGCAGTGTGACTCGTCGCCCAATTGACCGCGGTGCCCAGCACTTCCGCGCCACCCACCGTGATCGACGTGATCTGGTTGGTGCCCGGGTTGGACGTGCCGCCGGTGATGTCGAACGTCGTCGTGGCTGCGAGACTGGCTGAACCCCCGGTGACGCTGAAGCTGCCTCGAGCAAGCCCGTCGGCGAAATCGTCGACCCGGGTGCCGTCGTAGAAGTGGTGAATGCTGCTGTCCGCGAATTCGGCCGCGACGTAGAGCTTGCCGTCGTAGACGTCGACGGATTTCACCCCCGTCATGGCGCTCGCAGACGGGTGCTCAAGGCGCTGATACGTTACGCCTGCCGGCACCCCCGGGTCGGCCGCACTGCCGAACACGAAGAGCGCCGTCGGCGTCGCCGCGAAACCAAACGTTCCCGACGGCAGCGTGTACTTCGAAACGAACGCCTTGCGCTTCTCGATCTCGCCGCCACGGGTGACATGAGCGTTGGTGAGGACACGCAACGTGCCAGCGGGCGCCGCCACATCCGCCCGCCGATCGTCCTGGCCGGCGCGGAAGTCTTCGATCAGCAGATAGGCCATCAGCTACTCGTCCGACGGGCGGTCAGAATCCGCGGCAATCGGCCGTGCACCCGGCTCGCGGGCTTCCCGAGACTGAACGACTTGATCTTCGGCCGATAGCGCTTCTTCAGCCGTTTGAAATGCGCGTCGGCTTCCAGCGCTTTGACCTGCCGGTCCGCCGGGTCACGCATCAGCGCGGCGGCCGCATAGAGCACGATCAGCATGTCGTCGAGGTCAGCCGTGTCGGTTTCCGACACCAAGTTTGAGAGGTTGCCCACCCCATCGAACCGGACAATCGATCCGTTCGTCGCCGGCACCGGCCAGACTTCGAACTGCTCGCCGCTATCGTTGTAGAAGTCCCAGTGCGTCGCCGGGTCCAAGCGAGTCGTCTCGTCAGCGCTGAACTGGTTGTACTGTTCGGTCCCGATTCCGAAGTTCAGGGGCAGCCAGTGCTCTTGCCATTTGACATGGACCGAGTTGATGCGGCCTGGATCGACGGGAAGATCGTAGTACCTTGAACCCGCCGCCAGGGTCTTTTCGTAATTGCCGATCATGAACGGCCAGTCGTACTCAAGCCACAGGCGCTCTTGAACCTGACGCAGCTTGAGCTTCATCGAGGCGAGCCGATTTACGGAGTGCGCAGCGCTGTCACTCAGCTTCATCTCTGACCGAAGCTGAGTGACCAGTTCTCCGAGCTGCGTTCCGCGCGCCATCGCCCGCTACTGCAGTGGGTTGGGCGCCTCGGCGGTGACTTCTTGCACCGCCGCGGGTGTGCTCGCAGGCTTCACTTTCGACTTCGCCACGACGTTCTTGTCGACCGTCAGACCAATCTCCTCGAACTTCGTGGGGAGTTTCGGCGCGTGGCCGGGGAAGGCATCGGCGATCATCGCGAGCGCCTTGTTGTCGATACCGTAGAACTCATTGATACGGTTGAGCTCCTCGGCATGCGAGAGCTTGGACCTACCCTGCAGCGACTCTTTCGCGTCAACGACAGCGTCGGTCCCGTGAATGCGCTGCAGGATGACGACCTCGGCGGGTGTCAGCCCGTAACGTTGCACGCTCGAGGTCAGAAGGCCCTTATGCCGAACGGTGGCATCGACTCGTTCCATGGTGCGTAGTCTCCTGGTAAGTGGAGCCCGCGCCGATCAGACGCGGGCTCCAAGGTTCATCAGCCCGCGTACTGCGGGTTGCCGTCGTAATCCGGGTTCGACAGCGCCACGAGCAGTTCGTACGCCCGGGTGCCGTTCGGTGCCGAGTTCGGCGAAACGGTGCCCCGGACATCCGCCGTGGTGGCGGTCGACGCGGTGTTCGGGTCCAGGCCGGCGACCACCGTCCCGTCCGTCGCCGTCGCGCCATCCACGATGTGGCCGAAGACTTCGTCCGTGGACCCGATGTAGACGGGGATCCCCAGCACGGTTCCGGAGCCGACGGTCGCGCCGGTAACGGAAGTCGAGAACGACACACCAGTCACCTTCTTGAACGCCTTCTTGCCGGCCAAGGATGTGCCGGACGCTGAACTTTCAACCAGCGTATTGCCGTCGTCGTCTGCACCGGTGACGGTGCAGACAGCGGTGCCCGTCCACGCCGCCACGACATTCCGCGGCACGTCGAACTCGACCTCGCCGCCCGACGCCAGCGCGCCGTTTATGATCAACGTGGTCCCGCCCTGAGAGGCGCGCACGCCATCCGCGTCGGCGGTGATCGGCGTGCCCAGGATGATCCGTTTGACGTCCATTGCCCGCACCCGGTCGTCGACCACCGGACGCTCTTTCCGATAGGTCTCCGGGCCCGGGATGTTGAGCTGGATCCGGACGGTGGTCCCGGCCGGCAGCGTCGAGGCGTTCAGCCAGGTAACGGTCGCCGTGTCAGCTCCCCACGCGCTGATCCGGAAGTCAGTGGGTGCGGTGAACTCCGCGCCCAGTGCGGTCAGCTTGTGGGCGACGCCCGAGATGAACCATGCCGCGTCCGTGCCGGTCGGGTACGTCAGCGTGAACGTGCCCGAGGTGGCGACGGCCCAACCAAGCGTGACGCTCACATTCTTGAAGGAACTCATGTCTCGATCTCCTTTCCCGCCGTCGCTTACGCGACCTCGTAAACGCCGTGGGCGTTACGCTTCTTGCACTCGAGGGTGCCGGTCCAGGTCAGGCCCTTGTAGAGCACGTACTGGTCGTGCGGCCGGGCCGGCGTGTGCTTCTTGTACGCCTCGCCCTGCATCGGCCGCAGCTTCAGGTACCGCTGGTCGATCATGTAGCAGAACTTGGAGTACCCAAGATCGTCGAGGGTCGGGTCGTACATGAACGCGCCCACACCGCGCATGCGGATGTCGGCCATGCCGATATCGGTCGACCCGGCGTTGGTGAACCCGCTCTCGGTGTAGGTGCCCTTCTCGTGGACCTCGAGCTCGAGAGCTTCGATGAAGTCGGAACCGCAAAGCACCAGATTCGGACGGCCCTTGTACCGGCGAAGCTGGCGCGCCTCCGCACGCAGCGTCTTGGTGAGGGTCTGGTTCGCCGCCGACGCGGTGATCTTGCTGGCGCCGACCAGAGCCCGGTTACGCCACCAGGTATGCTGGGCACCGTCGATGCCACCCACGATGCCGACGGTCGGATCGAGGGTGATGATCGACTGAACACCTGGGTAGACCTTGGACGACTGGGTGCCGTCCCGCCAGAGGATGTCGTTTTCCGACTGGGCGCTGCCCTCGGTCATGTCCTCCAGTTTGTCTTCCATGATGTTCGTGATGACCTGCAGGGCGTTCTCGGAGTGGGTCCGGGTCGACGAACCGTTCATCGAGTCGACGACGGAGATGCCGTTGGACTTCAGCTCCGAGTGCGTGCAGGAAATGCCAGCGTGCAGCTCGAACTACTCGTACGAATACTGCTTGATGTTCGCCGGGTTCTTATACTCGACGACATCGTCACCGGAATAACCCATGAACTGGGTGGTGTAGTCGCCTTTCACGTTGCCGCGGATCTGACCCTGCGAACCCGGGAACTCCTTTGCCTGGGCGCGCATGGCCTTCAGAAGCGGACGGTCCTGCAGTGCCTGCGACAGTGCCGGCCCGCGATCGTAGAAATCGAGGGTGGCGTTCATGATGTTCTCGACCTCAGCAGCCGTGAACACCGAATCGTTGATGGCAGCCATTACTCAAGCCTCTCTGGCTACGCGACGTTGACAGCCTCTCGGATCGCTTCCCCAAGCGTTTCGGGCTGCGGTGTCGCCGCGGTGGCAGATGGTGAGGACGGATGCGAAACTACGTTCGTGCGCGCCGGCAGAAGGCTTTTGATCCGCTTGTTGACCCGTTCGTAGGCAGCCTTCGCCAAGACGAGCCCGTCTTCGGGGGTCTGCGGTCGCTGGCCGATCTCCTGGACGATCGCCCGGATCTCGCTTTGCACCATTGCCTCTTTCTGGCTGTATTCGGGGTCGAACTTTCGGGTGCGGGTTTCCCACTTGCCGATCGAATCGCGAACGGCTTCTCGAGTGGCTTCCAGGTCCGCGGCCGCCTGCTGCTGGCGCTGTGCGTCCAGGTCAGCCTGCGTACGCGTATTGGTCGCCTGGGCTTTCGCGAGAGCGCGAGCCGTCGCTTCGTCGGTGACACCGCGGCGCACTTTGTCCGCGAGGTCATCGGGAAGCACTGCCCCGATACTCTCGGCCAGCTGAGCGCGATACCCGTCGAGAACTTCAAGCGCTTTCTCCGGATGGTTCCGCATCAGCGCCATGACCTGATAACCCTGCACGACCTCGTCGGGCGTGAGGCGATTATCCGCCATGAACTTCTCGATTTTCTGGTACTGCTCAGCAGGACCCTTGTACCCGGTCATCCGACTGTGGATGCGTTTCCAGGCCGGATGTTCGTGGAACTCCTTCGGGATCTCCGGATCTGACTCGTCGGCCTCCGCCTCCGCGTCGTCGCCTTCAGCCCCTTCCGATTCGCTCTTGCCGTCTACAGCGGCGTCAGATGCCGGCGGCGCATCCGAAGCAGGCGCCTCGATCGCGGCCATGACCGCTTCAAGCAACCCGTCTGATTTCTCGCCCGTCTCCGCAGTGGACGAATCCGCGGCGTTAGCGTCCGTGGCTGCCTCGGTGGACGACTCCGTGGCGAGGTTAGCGTCCAGCTCTTCCGAAGGGGGCGACGCTTCGGTTTGGTCATCGACCATTTAGCGCCCCTTGGTTATGTCAGCCTCAATATATCGCAAAATCCGACAAATAATCAACGATCACTTTGCGGGAAGGCGGGTTGCGCCCCTGGGCGAGTCTCAGCGGCTTCCGGTTGGTTCTGCGATCCTTCGGATCCTTGCTGCGCCGGATCCGTCTGATTGTCGCCGGTTGACGGCTGCGCCGCCTGGTTCATCGCGACGATCGACGGCAGACCTTCGGAGATCGCTTCAGCGAGATCGATCTTGTCATCGATGATCCTGACCGCGGTACGCCCGATCCAATCCGGCGTGATGCCGGGGATCTGAACCAGGAACGGCGCCGCGCGCTCGAAGTTGGCGATCTCCTGCGCCCGGTTGGGCCGGCCGGAGGATCCGGCCTCGATCTTGAGATAAACCTCCTTGACGATCTGTTCCCGGCTCAGTTCCGGCCAAACAGCGCCCGGGCCGACGATCTCGGCAACCGTGACCGCGTCCATCTCGGACAGCAGGACCGCGCCCCCATCCCGCGCCACCGCCGCCAGGAGATCATCGAGGTCGTCCACGTTCGACGCCAGCGAGGAAAGCCGGCCACTTTCCGCGATGCTGCTCTCCGTGGCGGTCGCACCCGACGTGCCGCCCAGGTTCGCCTCCTGCGTGCCCACCACGCGCTCCATGTCGGCGATCGTGCCCGCGGTCTCGTACAGGTTCGGGTCGATGTTGACCTTCTGAACCGGCTGCAAAAGTGTATCGATCGACTGGCCCTCTTTGAGCCCGTTCAAGACGATCACTTCGTGATCTTCGTAATTCGACAGCGAAGGCTGATTGCTGTCCTTGATATCGGACTCTTCGAACGCGCCGGCCGGCGTCACGTAGACCGGTCGACTGGCGATCCGGTGTTGCCGCAGCGCTTCCTTGAGTCGGTTATACTCGATCTGAATGGGGCGCAGCAGCCGGACGTCCGACGGCGGGTAACGTTCCTCATCGTGCTCCACCGCATTGAACGCCAGCGGGTAGAACGGGAAGAATCGCTCGACCTTGACCACCGGAGCTTCCGGCTTCTTCAAAAACTTCTTGAAGCCTTTGCAGAAGATGTACTCGAGACTGTTTGCCTTGTGGTAGTAGTGGTAGACAAGACACTCTTTCTCGGTCTTCGTTTCGTCGCTCTTCACTTCACCGTCATTCTCACTAGACGGGTCGTCCGACGGCGAATAGCTTTCCCGCACATTAACGCCGTAGACCTCCAGCACTTGCTCCGGCGTGTACGGGATCTCCTCGGCGATCCAGCCGGCACCGGTCAGCGTGAGCAGGTCCGTGCACCGCTTGTCGACCAGGATCCGCGGCGTCTTCGGGAAATTAAACGTCAACCCTTCCCGAAGGATCGTCTCCGGTTTGGATTGTAGGTTCTCCAGTGTGTTGCGGAGTTCTGACGCCTTGGTCTCGAGGTCCTTCGCGTCTTCGCCTTCCTTGTCGAGCAGCTCCGACTGAAGTCGCTCAACCCGCTGCAGCTGCGCCGTGCAATCGTCGATGTAGGACTGATCCGCCCGGCGGCGACCCATCTGGCGCTGATACCCCAGGCGAAGCCACGCCAACCCGCACGTCTGCGTGCGCCGAACGAACTGTTTCATCGCCCGTTTGAAGTTGGGCTGCTGCTCGTCCATCTGGTAGCTGAACAGGATCTCGAGCGTCTCGCCGATCGCCTTGGACTGCTTCTTCGCTTCGAAGCCCTGGTTGAAATCCTGAATGATCTCGATCTGGTCGACGAGCTCGTGCGGGTCTTCTTGCGCCACGGCGGCCTCTTGCACCCGGGCGTGGGCTGCCACCAGAGACTCGATGTCCCCGTCCCACACTATGTGCTCGCGACGTTGCCGCCGCTTTGCCACGACGGTCGGGTTCTTCGCGTATAGCGCCGCCACGCGCGTCTGAATGTGCCGCTGCACGATGTTCGCGGAGTACCGAGAGTCGTGCTCCGTTTGCCCCGGCCACTGCGCGCCCGAGCCGTACTTGAAGGCGAAGTCCATGTCCTCCTTCATGCGCTTGAACGCCGACTGGTCCCGACGCTTCGTGGCGTCGATTTCGCGTTCGAACTGCTTGATGAGTTCGTGGTCCTCGCGCTCGCGCTGATCCCTTGCGCTCTTCTCTTCGGGGGTCAGCGCGGTGGCCGCCGGCGTCTCGACCATCGGTTCTTCGGTCATGCTCATCGGTTACATCCCCTGCAGCGCAATACGCTTGCGACGTTCATGCATTTGCGCCGCCCGCTTCTCGTACGCCCACGTGCCGCGCTTCGGCCCACTGTCGTTGGCCGGCGGTGTCGCTGCCTTGACCTGGCGCGTCAGCCCGCGGCCGAGGTTGGCGAGAGCGTCAACGAAGTCGTCGTGGGTGCCAGAAGGGAACATGAGGATCTCCTTCTTGGCGGCCTGGAACCACGACGCTTGCCGCGGGAAATGCACTTTCCCCATCGCCATACGCCCTTTGATCGCCTGCGCCTTCTGCTCCTTGTCGCCACGTTCCGGCAACTCCGTGATGTGGAGATAGGTTTTAGTCTCGAGCATGCGCTTCTTCAGAAACGGTCCAATCGACCCGGAGATGTGATCCTGGCCCGCCCACCAGATGATCGGCCGGCGCTCACCGCCCAGGCGCAGCATCTCTTCGACCTGCTTGTCTGTGGGGATGCGGTCCCAAACCGCGTCGAGGATCCAGATGTCGTCGCGCTCATCCACGCCCACGACCAGCATGCACGTCGCGTCATTCTTCTCCTTCGCCTTCAGCGCATGGTCGCTCGCCGCGTAGATGCGGAGGTTCTTCGGCAGATCTTGCGCGCTGTACTCGACGATCATGGACGCTTTGAAGTAGTCGCCGTCTTCCGGCGCCGGCTTGCCCATGTAGAGCGAGTCGAACCCGCGGGCGTCCATCTGCCGCGCTTCCGCCAGAAACTCGAGCCCCTTGCGTTCCGGCCAGAGCGCCGACATCGGCACGTTGCCAAACTGTTCGATTACCAGCGGGTCTGTCGGCATCTCGAGCGTGAGGCCCAGCGCCTCCGCGAGCTGCGGCTCCCGAACTACCGCCGGCAAGTCGATATACGTCCACCGGTCGGAAATGCCGGCATACTTCTTGTTGCGCTCCGGATGATCGGGGTCGCACAGCCGGCCGATCAGGTCATCTTCATGCCAGCGGGTGTGGACGACGACAACGGACGAGCCAGCGTGGCATCGGGTGAAGACAACTTTGTTGAACCAATTCCACACCATGTTGCGGTGTGTTTCTGACTGCGCGTCCTGGTCGCTCTTGATCGGATCATCGACCACGAACATATCGGCCGGCTTACCCGTACCGGAACCGCCAACACCCACGAACGCGAGCTTCCCGCCCTGCGTCGTCTTCATGTAGCTCTTCGACGACTCCGTCCGCGACAGCTCGTGTGCCGGGAAGACCTGGCGGTGCTGCGGCGACCGCATGATTTCGCGGACATCAGAGCCGAACTCCGTCGCGAAGTCCTGGTTGTACGCGCCCAGCATCAGGTGCTTGCGCGGAAACTGACCACTGAACCACGCCGGGCCCCGCCGCGACGTGATCTCGGACTTGCCCAGCTGCGGCCCGATTGACACCGCGACACGCTTCATGCCCGGCTCGCCGCGTGCTGCCTTCTCGAACACCTGGCACAGAAGTCGGCCTTGCGGCGTCTCGACGTACGCGCTTGCCAACGGATCGTCGGGATTATCCGGATCCGGCATGCCGAGCTTGGTGTAGTCCAGCAACGACGCCGCCGACTCCTTCGCGAGCAGCATCCGACGAGCAGCTTCGATCTGCTGCTCGAGGTCTCCCGATGCTGTCGCGAAGGGGTTCATCGCACCAGGCGCGACGCCCGACGGCCAAAGGGGCTGGCGGGATCGGCCGAATTCCCACCGACAAGCCCGCTCACCAGTGATGCCGTCGAACGCGGGGCGAGCGCCTCCGTCGGAGCGGCACTGCTCAGGGTCTGCTGCTGATGGGGTGGGGTGAACGTGGCGCCAGTCGGCGGCACACGCGGGCCAGGTTTCGGCTGAACGGGCAGCCGCGGCTCGTGCGGCATCCACCCGGTGTCACCCGGGGCGGTCGGACGATCAGGCGCAACCGGCGGCTTCAGAGCGTCGAAGTCGTTCGACCCCCCGAGCCGCGGATCGTGCAGTTCGCGCCATTTTCGCAGCGTGTCCTGCCCCGCCGGCTCGAGCGTCGGCACGTGTCGAGTGTAGTTCCCGTCACGGAAACCGTCGAAACCATCGGCCAACCCCTCCGACACCATGAATTCGTACAGCGCCCTGTTGAACGCCGCACGGTGGGGCACCCCATAGAACTCAAGTGAGTGTTGCGGGCCCTCGATCCGCGGCAAAGGGATGGGGCTGGGGTATTCAGTCGTCATGTCGGCCACCCTGAGTTGATGTCGATTGCGTCCAAGGCCGCGTGATCAGCGGCCGCGTCGATGGCGGTATGAAGTGCGTGCTCGCGCTCTTGGCAGTCCGCCACATAGTCCTGAATCGCCGTGATGATCTGATGCGTGTTCACCGAGCCCAGCGTGAGCTTCGCCCCCGAACGGGTCACAACGTTGATGGTGCCCGCCGGCATCGTGGAGTTGATCTTTTCCAACCCCTCGCGCAGCTCAACGATCGCGTCGTGCGTCGTCGAAATGGGCGTCCCGCTGTAGGTCGTCCCGGCATCCCGCATCTCGCGGAATTTCTCGGTCGCCTTGGCCTTCAGCCACGTCTTGCGCTCGGCGACGCTCTTCGACGGGACAACCCACGCCGAGCCGTTCCAGTTTGGCGCGTTATGGGTCGCCTCATCGAACGACGGCTTCTCGTGCGGCCCGGTGTACCCGGCGTCGGCCATCTCCTGCGCCGTGAAGGTGCTCCCGTCCGTCCGTGGAACACCGCTCACGTGAATGATGGCAGTGTTCGTCCCGGGAATCGTCGGGAGCGGTGCCGGTTCCCCGCCCTGGTAGCTGTAAAGCGCCATTGCTTACCTCACACGAGCGTAATGGATTCCCAGGGGCCGGTACTGGAAACGCCAATCGCCGAAAACGAAACGCTGGTATCGCTGAGCGTGGTTCTCGCCAGATCAGACTTCCACAAGTGGATTTCACAGCTGGAGATGTACCCGCTGTCACTCCGGCTTTGACGAACGTGTGTCGGGACCACAAGCCCCGAGTAGATATGAATGATGTAGTTTCCGGTGCTCCCGGTCGTTCTCTCGCTCGTTAGCAAGTCCGCAAGGACATTACCGAAGTAGTTGATGTCTTCTATTCCACCCAACGGCGTCAGCGCGTTAGAGCCGTCAGTTGAATACTCGATTTCGGTGATAAAATAGTTGCTGCTGGTCGACGTGAGAGTGTCCATCGCGATAATCGTGATGTCGCCATCGCCTCCAGCCGGCGCCCAAAACCGCGGCATGACATTGGCCTGGTTGATTCCACGCGCCATGTCGTTACCCCAGTACTCGGTAGGTCACGGTCCAGTGCGCGTCGTTCCCGGCGCCGTTCTGCACCACGATGCTGCTGTCTTCCTCGAGATAGATCGGCTCGTACTTGGTGGCGAACACCTGCCCGGCAGCGGCGGCAATGGGCGTCGCGATGGGCGCGATCAGGTGGCGCTGCGCCCCATCCACCGTGTCGCCGCTGTCGGTTTGCTTGTAGGCGCCCGTGTCGTCGTTCATCCCGACGCCGTCTTGATCGTAGATCGACGCCGTGGCCGTGGTGGCATTACTCGCGTCGGCGCTGACGCACGCGAGATAGACGACCTCGAGCGTGTGCCCACTGGCGGCCGTGTTGGACAGCAGGTTTTCGTTTGTGGCCGTGGTCGTGATGATCGCCCCGCCGGTCCACGGCACGAGTGGCGTCGAGTTATCGATTGTCGGCTTAGGCATGGCGCGTCACCCGAAAAGCATGTGGCTGCGGAGGTTGGTGAGGGTGCGGTCGAGCGCGACAGTGAGCGTCTCGTTGCCGCCATCGTTCTGCGTCGACACGGCAACGCCGTCGCCCTGGATCAGCTTGGTCTCGAGGTAGCCGGGAGTGCTGTCATTCGACGAAACCATCGTCTGGTTCGAGCCTGCATCACCCGTCGGCATGAACGACCAAACCAGACTCGCCGCGTCGGCCCAGCCGCCGCTGCCGGCGTCGTGGCTGACCGTCAACGTGTAGTAGGTCGTATTGTCGGCAATCGCCGAAATCGTGAAGACCGCGAACTCGGCCGGCGCGGCGGCGTTCCGGACGACCAAGGTACCCTTGGTGGTGCTCGAGCTGTCGTCGAGCGTCGCCAGATAGCCGCTGACGTCCTGGGCGTTCTTGTCGGTGTCGTGCAGAAAGATCGACGTGACCGCGCTCATGGTCGCGCTGCTGAAACGCATCTCGCCCGCGGCGATGCCGGACGCTGTCGTGCCAGTGTCGTACTCGTAGAACATGCCGGTCGACTGCACGGCGTCGACCGCGCCGACGCCCATGTCGAAGATTTCGACCCAATAGACCGCGGCCAGGTCTGTCGCGAAGACCCCGGAGGTGTGGGCGGTCCCGCAGCGGTAGAGCTTGCTGGATTCCCACACCATGTCGTTGACGACATACGCGGTGGAGGTCGCCCACACCGTGGCCGCGTTCACGCCGACCGTGACTTCCGCCTTCAGCTGATCGTTGCCGACGCTTAGGTTCGCCAATTCACCGTCATCGCGCTGGATGAGCGCCAGGTTGGTCCGGATTTGGTCGGTGGTGATCTTGATGTTGCCGAGTTCAGTGTCGATCGACGTGCCGTTGAGCGGATCAGACGGATTTGACGCCTGATAGTCACTGAAATCGGTCGTCGGGACGTACGGAGTCGGCTGAGCCATGCGATTTGCCGTGTTTTGCGATTTTTTGGAGCCGCAGTTTACGACCGATTTAGGTTTGGCGAAAGAAAAAGCAGTCCGCCTTGTCAGAAGACCGCAGTTTTAAGGAGGGAATGACCGAAGAAGGTCCGTCCAGGCATGTAGGGCATTCCCGACAAAGTTTCTGCGCAACCAAAATTTAGTCGGAGCGGCCCCTGGGTCTGGATCCGGGCGGCGGCGGCCCCTCCCCGGGGGGCGGGATCGGCCTTCGGGGCGCACCGGGTGCGCTTCGATCCAGTTCATAGACCTGATCACTCTAACGTTATGTAAGGAAATCCGTGAGTTGCGTGGTCGGTTGCGATTCAGTTGCTTCGCCATTGATGACTTGCGCCCGATCCGCAAGCGCGCGCTCACCATCGGCGATGAACTCCCGCAGCTGTTCCGCCGTCATCTCCGCAGGCGACAACGGTGCCTTATCGGCTGCCTGGTTCGGTGGCGTGTAGCCCGCGCGGTCTAGCAGTGTCTTCGCCGCGTCGAGACGGACGCGTGGCGCGATGGTCTTATCGCCGACCAGATCTTCGATCAGCTTGAGCGCGACAGGTGCCGCAGCCCGCAGGCGCCGCGCGGTCAGCGCTTCAATGGCTGCCAGTACCTGCCCGTTATCCTCCGGTTTTTGGCCGGTCGCGGCGGTGCCTTCCGAGTAACCCGCCGCAAGCATCGCTTCCCGGCTTTCGCGGCCGTCTGATTTTAGTATCGCGTAGCGTCTCTGAAGCTCCGTCAGGTGTGCAAGATCAACGCCCGCCACGGTTTGCGGCGCATCGCGTGTGTCGATTATTGCGGTTAATATTGTAGGCTATTCCCTACATTGTAGGTGCACGGTGATTGACATTCTATCACAACCCGACAAACGGAGACCACGCCATGACCGCACAAGTTACCGGCTCGATCATCTCAGGCACTCTGCAAAGCGCCGACCTGATCCCCGCATTCACTGCCGAGCTTAAGCGCCAGATCGGGGACGACTGGGAAGCTAGCGGGCACGCTGATCTGCTTCTCGACAGCGATGCCATGGCGAAGAACCCCCGCCAGATGACGGAGGGTGAACTAACCGAGCAAGTCAACGCCCTGCTTGACGCGCTCAACGATCCTGACTTCGGACCGCCATTTTGTACCTTTGGTGCCCACGAAGGGGACGGCGCAGACTTTGGTTGGTGGCCGTGCGTGTCATGGCTCGAAGACAACGTTACGGATGGCGAGGTTCTCAAAGTTTCTGACCTGTCGGAAGTCCCCGACCACTGGGGCCAATATGTGATGCTCGTGAACGACCACGGGAACGTAACGCTCTACGCGCCAGCCCGCGAGTGGCAGGAAGTCTGGAGCGTCGTCTAACGCCACCCGTGTCGGCTTTTCCGATACCTCGCGACCCACACAACACGAAATGAAGCCCCATGAGGAACGAACCCGCGCCCACCGATGACCTCATCGACACCCGCGACTTGATCGAACTACTAGACGAACTTGAAAGTCTCGTTGCCAACGGCGAATGGATCGTTGACGGCGAAAAGTTAACCGAAGAGAAGGAGCGCTATGACGCTCTCAAAGATTTCACGGACGAACTAGAAAGCTACTGCTCGGACTATCATTACGGAGAGACCTTGATAGCAGATAGCTACTTCGTCGAGTACGCGGAACAGCTCGCCGAAGATATCGGCGCGATCGATCGAGACGCCCAGTGGCCGCTCTCTTATATCGACTGGAACGCGGCGGCCGATGCACTGAAACAGGATTACACCACAAGCGAATGGGACGGCCACACGTTCTATTTCCGCGCTTGATCAATTTGTCGGCTTTTCCGATAACCCGCAACCGAAAGGACACGACATGACCCGCTTCCATCTCCAGCACGTCCCGCTCGACACCGGCGGCTACGATCGAGGTGGCGCCTATTGGGGGCTCGGTGACCCGCTCTACTGGTACGGCCCCGAAGAGAACTTCGACAAAGCGCCGGACCCGGCGCCGGATGTGCCGTGCGCCTACGGCGCTCCAATGGGTCGGCGCTCACACCCCGGCAACATGGAAGGTTATTTCCGCGCTCTGACCCGCGACGCCGCCAAGCGTGAGATACTGCGCGACATAGAGCCGGACGCAACCTTCTTCGATGGTCCCCCAAAGGCGCCACGGTTGCACCTTGAGATGCACTCGACGCTCGACGCATCCGAACTGCCTGCGCAGTGCATCGAAGAGTGCAGCGCGTCCGGCGACGTGACCGCGGCCGTCGAGAAGTGGTGCGCCGCGCTCGGTGTCACGGTCGACGAAGACGACGCCCGCACGTACGTCCGCGCCTTCGGCCTTGAAGACGACGAAGACCGCGATCTAGCCGGCTTCGTGCTCTGGCAAGCGTGCTGCCAGATCCACGAAGACGGCCTCTTCTGTATGGAGTATTGAGGAGATTTGACCATGCCCCGCTACCGCGTATCAGACGTGATCACGATCAGCCGCAAATGGATCGTTGAGGCGCCCGACGAAAACGCCGCTATCGCCCAAATCGAAGACGGTTTGCCAGAGGTCTTCGATCGCGCCGATACGGAAGTTCTGGCGTCCGAACCCTACGAAGCGGACCTGCTCGAATGATCCGCCGCACCCTCTCAGCTCTACGCGCGCTGATCACCATCGCCGTGTGGTTCATCGTCTGGTCAGCCACCGGCTAACGCATACTCCCACACATACTCGGGCGGCCCGTCATACCAATGGCGGGCCGTTTTCGTTTGCGACCTCCGCCGCACGATCCAGCCAGCCCGCAGCCCCTTCGAATAGAACCCCTTCACACTCCCCGCGCTCATCAGCCACCCCAGCGCGCCAACGAGCTCGCCGGACGTGCTCCACGGGTGCTGGTGAAGGTACTGGACAAAGACGCGGAACGTGCCGCTTCCGGGACCCTTTCGAGGGAATATCCGTGGCGGTCGCTCGAACGGTGCCAGCCCCTTCGCTGCTCTCTGGCCCCTGCGGACCATCGCAGCATGTCTGCCCCACAGGCGCGTCGCTCGCACCCGCTGCAGGCGGGTCGTGGTCAGTCGCTCTAGTTCCTGGATCTGCCGTCGCCGCGCCGCTATCGCCGCGCGCTCATCTGCGGTCCGCCCACCGGGCTTGCCACCGAAGGGTGCCGGCCGGATCCCCGCGGCCTTGCGGATGGCGCGGATCGATTCCTGCAGGCTGTGCATCTCGATGCGCCTTTAAGCCAGGCTCCAAGATTTCGAAAACGGCATGCCCCCGAATTTAAGCCCAGCTCCAAAATTCTGCAACAGGCATGTTCCGACAAAACCTGACAGCGATCGCTCCGAAACCCCAGCCAAAACCCGACATGAAATTCTCGCGCCCAAACCCGATTTCCGTCGGGGTGGTGGAGTGGTTCGGCGAACCACCACCCCTCCGGAGGAGGGAACCTTCCGAACCACTTTTAGCCCGGGCCAAAATAGTTCAACGATTTCAACAACATTAACTCCTACGCTAAAGTGGTTCGGGCCAGAAACCGCCGAATTACTCCCGAACCACTCTTAACATCACACTTGATGTCGTTGTTTTCATTGATAAAAACCTACTTGCCGGAGTAGTTCGGAACCACTTTCGAACCACTTTCATCTACTTTATTTCACGCTTAATTATCCGTTAATCGGCACGCAGACACGGCGCCAAATCCTACACTCTTAAACGTCTAAAAAGCGCCCCCACACCCCACCCCACCGCCTACTTAAACGCAGGCCAAGACATATACTGACGCGGCCGATACAGCCGAATCGACTGCGACAACATGACTCACATTTTCTGGTTACTGTGGCGTATGCGCCACGCCTACCGCGTCTACTGACCCGCCTTAACGGCGTTTGATCAGCAAACCTTGGCCGGTGGGCAACTCGGCGACGCTGTCCGGGCTATCGCGCAGCACAGCGTCGACGGCAACCTTCTGGTCGGAGTGCATCCACCACCCGTAGTCATCCAGGATCAGCACGCCGCCGGCCGACAGCCGCGGGTAGATCTGCGCCACAGCGCCAGCTTCAGCTTCCACGTCATTCATGTCGATGTGGGCGAAGGCAACGCGTTCCGGCAGGGTGCCATCGAACGTGGCCGGCGCCGGGCCTTTGATGACCGAGACTGCTTCGTTGTCGGCAAACCGGGCGCACACCTTCTCGTAGAGGCCGGGCTCGACCAGGGCGGGAAGATCAAGGTGCTGATCTCCCTCGTGCCACTCGAACAGGTCGAAGAGCAGATACCGCTTGTTCAGCGCGGCAAAGTCGATCCGGTCGGTGAGGACTGACGCTGTGTCCCCCTGGTAGCAGCCGACTTCCAGGAAGTCCCCTTCAACGCATGATGCAATCTGAGCGAAATACTCCAACAGGTATGTCCGCCAGATGATGCCCCGGTGCTTTGCCCCGTAGGTTTCATCGTCGACGAGGCCGCGGAAGTACGGATCTCGCATGAACGAGAGGCTGCGGTTCCACAGGACCATGTTGTCGGAGCAGAAGAGCGTCTGGCGCATCTCTGTTGGGTTGCTGAGCGACTTCAGCATGCCGGCCAGCCCCCGCTCGAAGCCTACCTGGTCTTCGACTGTCGTGGTGGTGCCAACAAGGTGCTTCGGGGATAGAAGGTCGGACTTTTTCCTGATCCGCGGCATCGGCGTGTGGCCAGCTGTGTGGACGGTGCTGCTAGATCAACACAGAAAGTCTGCGTTCTCAACTCGCCGCCGGCCGATCAGGAAGGAGCTGTTCGGGCTGTTCGATCGCTGCTCCCGCCAGACGTCCCAAAATGCCACGCCTGATCCGACTTCCACGGCGATGCGCTTGGGCTTGCTCATGCGGTGCGGGTGCCGCCCGGGCTCTTCCGGCGCCATCAGCTCGAGCGGGCCGAACACGTCGGCCAGCGCGGCGGACATCTCCGACTTCTGCAACGGCAGTGCGTGGGATTTCAGCAACGGGCGCAGCGGCTCTGTCAGGCTGGTCAGCCGCTCTCGATCGAAGCGCATGTTGAGCACGCAGCAGCCGAGCACATCCTTCTCGATCGCTGCCCGCTGTTCTCGGGCGTGCTCCTCGATCTCCTCGCTGAATTCGCCGGCGGCCGGTAGCTTCTCAGGGATCAGCAACACCGTCTTGATCGGATCGCCTTCCTCGTCGGTGGCGAGCTCCATTTCCTCGAGCGACCAGCGGAAGCGTTTATCCTGCTCCATGTCGCGCTGCTTGCTGTCGGTGAACTGGTTCGGCGTGATCTCGATCTCGGTGTCGGTCGCGCCACGGAGTGAGCTGTGGCCCCGGGCGCCTTTGCTCGCGTCTTTGCCGCTGTGGTGCACTAGGATCGTCGTGGTCTGCGCCTCGTTCTTGACGTAGTCGGCGCTGGCGACGACCGCGCCCATGTCTTCGCTGCTGTTCTCGTTGCCGCCGGCCATGACGCGGTTCAGCGTGTCGAAGACGACCTGCAGGCACTTGACCCCGAAGTCATCTTCGAAGTCGCGGATCAGCTGCACCAGTTCGGCCCGGTCGGCGTTTGGGTCTCTCAGGTCGATCAGAGATTCGACGATGGCGAGCGGGATGCGCTTACCTTCGATCTCCTCCGCATACTTTCGCTTGTACCCGGCGATGCGCTTCTTCAGCGTGCCGGCACCTTCGGCCGCGATGTAGAGCACGCCACCTTGTCGGGTGGGCCGATCGAAGAACGGGATGCCTGCCGCCACGCAGAACGCCTGATGCAACACCACGTTCGTCTTGCCGACACCGCTGTCACCGTAGACGACGACCATCGTGACCTGGTCGATCAGCCCTTTGACAATGTACGGCTGACGGGTTGGTAAGGCGATGTCGTCGAAGGCGGTGTACGCAAGTCGTCGGCGTGGAGCCGGGTTGAAAGGGTCGACAGGTTGTTCGGGGTCCGCAGGATCAGATCTTCCGTGAACCAGGGTCGGAGGCGGGCCCGGATCGAAGTCGAGCACGAGTTCGAAGTCGTCGTTGGCGCTTGGCCGGGCGGATCGGAAAAGGGCACGGTCGAAGTACCGCTGCGCTTCGTTTGGGTTGTCATGATAGACCTCAGCGAGTTTGCCGTTGGGATAGTGCCAGAGCATCTGCGCGATCTGCTGCGGCTCGAAGCCGTGGTCCTGTAGCTTGCCGGCGAGCCGGAAGTCGCTGGCGCTGCGGTCGTCGTGATGTTCGTGCCGGCCGGTGAGCGTCTCCGCGAGCGCGGCGTCTTTGGCGGCTGCGGTTGCCATGCGCTGTCTTAGATCTTGCGGCAGATCCTCAGCCGCCCGCGGCCAGTCGATCTCGTGGTGGGCGACCTGCTGTCGCGGCGCGTCGGCCGGCGGGAAGTGGGCCGCCAGGGTTTCGTAGTCGAGCAGCCGCCCCGCCCCCGCCTCTAGGGTGGCGCGCGTGGGCACTCGACCGCGGCTGCGCTTCTTTTCGTCTGGCCAATTGATCGTGCCGGGCAGCCGCATGATGCGGTCGACGTTCTGCACCGGATCCGCGCCGAGCTTCTGAGCGACGCCGCGGCCGAGGCGCTCGGCCTGTTCCGCTTCGATTGGCTCTGTCAACTTCCAGAAGTGCTGCAGCCCGCCGCCGCTGTCGATTGTGCACGTCGGCGGCATCTCCTGCTCCAGCCGGCACTGGATCTCGAACAGCTTGATCCTTGCCTCGTCGAAGTCCTCACCCTTCGCGTCCATGTCCGCGAACACAGCGTCGACTTTGGCGATGTGCTCCTTCTTTAGCTTGCCGCCCGGCGCGTCTACGCGCGGCTCGTTGACGCTGAAGTAGAGGTTCCAACCTTGGTAGCTTTGGATGAATTCTTCGAGATTCGGATGGCCCGTCGGCCGGGTGATGCCGACGATTTGCTTCGTATCCGGGTGGATGGCCACCAGATTATGGATGCTGTCATTGCGCCAGTTCCGGAGGAACTCGAGCGCCACAGTCGCGTCGTGTTCAAGTGTCGGCTTACTGTTGATTTTGTCGGCTTCGTCAGCCATCATCTAAGGCATCCTGTGTGGGCATGGCGCAGGCGTTGGGCGTGGTGCACCCGACAGAGAGGGCCCGGTGGTAGCCAATCCCGCCGGGCCCTTTTCAGTACCGGGAAACCGCCAGATACGGCTTCGTGCCGACGACGCGGCTGCGGATCGCGGATTCGTGGATCTCGCAGAGGTTTCCGTCTGAATTCACGGCAGGCCAACGGTCCGCGGCCCCCGGACGGCTGTGGTAGCGATGTTTCAGTGTCACCATCTCGCCGGACCACAGAACCACCGGTGCGCCTGGGCCGAATTCAACATGTTCGGGCATGTCGTTCCCCTCAGATTGGGTCGCGTAGATTACGTGTATCCGATAAACCCTACAATAATCTGCATAAAACGACAATTGCGAATTTTGTATTGACTATCTGTTTTTGTCGGGTATAATATCCGACACAACAGCCAATCGATCGGTCCAAACTGGTCAGCGACATCGAGAGCTTCTGCAACCGCACAGGCGTCTCGATCACTGAGTTCGGTCGGCGCACCGTCGGTAACGGTTCGCTGCTGACCCAGCTGAAGCGCGGTCTCGATCCCCGGCTGTCCACCGTCAACAAGATCCTGGAAGCGTTGGGAGGTTGAAAGATGGGGCCGCGTCACGTCACCCAAGCCACACGGTTTCGCGTTTTCCGGTTCATCAAGGAGTTTCACGCAGACCACGGGCGCTGGCCGACACGAAGTGAGACGTCGGAGGATCTCGATCTGACGGATGGCGCAGCAGCGGCGCATTTACGGGCGCTGCAAGGTGCTGACGGGCTGCCACCGTTCCGCAACAGACGAACAGGGTGGGCCCACCGCTATGGAGCGGGTGGGCACGATGGGGCGGCGGTCCCTGTCGACTCAATGATGCGTTGGCGTGAAAGCCGCCGCGCGGGCGCATTGGCCCGCTTCGCATGATCCTCGCACTCGATCTCGGCACCTACACCGGTTGGGCCGTCGGCAAGAAACGCCTGCAGGCCAGCGGCGTGCAGGTCTTCAAGAACGACCGGTTTTCCGGCGGCGGCATGCAGTTCCTCAAGTTCAAGCGTTGGCTCGACGAGCTGCACGCGATGACCGCGCTGACCGAGATCGTGTTCGAGGAAGTGCGCCGGCACAAAGGGACGACGGCTGCACACGTTTACGGCGGGTTCCTCAGCCATCTCACCGCCTGGGGCGAAGAGAACGAAGTGCCTTACGAGAGCGTCTCAGTCGGGACGATCAAGCGGGCTTGGACCGGCAACGGCAGCGCCAGCAAAGACCTAATGATGCTGGTCTGCAAGAAGCACGGCTTCGACCCAGCAGACGACAACGAGGCCGACGCGATCGCGCTACTGCACCAGCGCATCGGCAAACTGATCCACACGTGAGGAGATTGGCGATGGGACGAGAATTCGAAGAGGGGATAATGGGCGTCGTCCGCGGGGTGCCGGCGAATGACGTCAATCTGAATTCGGTGATCGCACGTCAGGAGCGGGCAAATTCGATGGTGCGGGGGTTTCTCGGCCGGCTGTGGGCGCTTCGCGACGAGATCGAAGGGGCCAACCCTCGCGTGGATGACGAGGGGGAACGTGGAAATTCGGGCGTCGGCGGCGCGCTTGGTACGGCTTTCGACGAGCAGACCGTGACTTTGGACCTGCTCGCTGACATGGGCGCCGTTGTCACCGAACTCGAGGTTCGGCTGCTGGGCCCGCAACCGGCACAGGCGGCCGGCCACCAACAACTCCCCATCAACAACATGCCGGTGGGTGATCTCGCCCGGGGGGTGATGGATCGGCTCACACCCGCCGAGGCCGTCGAGAAGTACCTCGCACAGCAAAGGGGCCGATGACGCCGCGAACCTGACCAGAACGGGCCGCGCAGGGCGTCGTCTTCCTGCCCGTTGGGCCCCGTGGTGCAGCGCCGAGTGCGCGGTAGGGCTGCACGTTGATTTCGAGATGACCTGGAGTCTGAGATGTTTGGATCGAACAGGCGAGAGCCGAAAGGGGACGAGCTGATCGCGCTCACTCGCAAAGAGCACGCAGCGCACGATGCCGAGATGCTCGCCGCTGCGGTGAGCGGCCTAGTCGACACGCTTCGGCGGGTGCTCGACACCAACCCCGACTTTCGACTGAAGAAACTCACCCCGGACATGGTTGAGAAAGCGGCGGGCGAGTGTATCTCGCGCTGGATCGTCACGCGCTCCCGCATCGCTGCTGGTGCGCCGGATCTGTTCGGCGAGTTGGGCAACCGAGCGCCGGTTCCGGAGTTTCTGTCATGAAGGAGCGCACGTTCAAAGTGACGGTTCGTGTGCCGGACGAAACCGATCGGGACGATCTGCGGGATTACGTCGGCAGAGCTGTTCAAGTTTGGCGGGGATCGTTGCGGCCCGAAGATCCGCTGTTCGACCTAGAGTTTGTGAAGTGCGTCGAGTACCGGCGCCCGGGGGTGGCGTCATGACCGAGCGCAACGACGACGATTGCCGCGGATACGTCCCAGTGTTCCCCGGCATCCTGGTCCCGTACTGGAGCCGTGAACAGAAGCTGGCGATCATCCGTCACGAGATTCTGGTGCATTCGATTGTGTGGGGCACGTTTGCCGTTCTCGGCTTCGGTTGGATCGGATACATCGGCGGCAAGATGGCGGGGTGGTGGTGATGAAACCGAACCGGCGGTTCACCGACCCCGGCACCTTCGCGCCCGAACGCGTGAAAGGTCTCGCCGCCAACCACGACGCCGTCACCGAAGGGCGCACGCTGTTCTCGACGACGGTGGTGGATCCGACCGACAGCCCACGGCTGCTGGTATCCGGCGTGAACCAGAAGAAGATCGGCGACCGGGTCACGAAGGGTCCGTGGAAGGGTATGCCGATCTTCACGCTGACGCTCGAGGAGCGCGCGACGTGCCCGAAGACCTGCCACCACTGGCGGACCTGCTACGGGAACGGCATGCCCCTCGCCCGCAGGCACAAACACGGCGACGCGCTGATCGACGGGCTGCACGAGGAGCTGCACGAGAAGGCGAAACAGCACCCAGGCGGCTTCGTGGTGCGGCTGCATATCCTGGGCGACTTCTACTCTCGGGATTACGTCGCCGAGTGGGCCCGCTGGCTGGGCCTGATCCCGCAGCTGCACGTGTTCGGCTACACAGCCCACCTGCCGCGATCGCCGATCGGTCAGTCGATCGCCCGGCTGAACCGAGTATTTCGCGACCGGTGGGCGATCCGCTGGAGCAGTGAGACGGAAGGCTTCGCCGCCAACACGCTGTGGCACCTGGCGAGCGGCCGGGTGCCCGAAGGTGTGGTCTGCCCGGCGCAGACGCACGAAAACGTCTGCTGTGGCGCCTGCGGGCTCTGCTGGTCCCCGGAGATGCGAGACACGCCGATAGCGTTCATGGCGCACGGCAGGAAGTCGAAAGTCTGACCCGATTGTCGGGTTTTGCAAGAGAAAGGAAACGACATATGCCCACTATCACCCTCACCGTGGAAGCGGACAGCGTCCCGGAACTCTACGCCCGCATGGAAGAGATCATGGTTGGCATGGTCTACGAGGACGGGGACCCGAACGCGGTTCGCGGACGTCCGCAGAGGTGGCCGCCCAGTCGCACATCGTGATTGATGGCGAGACCGTGAAGACGACTGATGGCGAAGCCCCGCCCTCCGAGACACCCACGCCGCCCGAGAACACGGACAAGGTCCGCGGCAAGAACGCCGACAATCTGCTCGAAGACATCAAGGCTCGGTACGCCACCGATCCTCTCTGGAAGCGGGACACGCAGCTCGCTCGGTTGCCGAAGAAGCACCAGGACGCGTTCAACGTGTGGCTCGCCGAGAAGCAGAAGGCCGAGCACCCGCCGGCCGAAGCGGCGGAGTCCGAGGCGCCCGTCTTCAAGCTGTTCCAGGCGAACACGGCGCACGAGGCCGACTTCAGCGATCCGGACGAGTACATCTCGAAGCTCGAGGACATGCTCGAGAAGCAGCCCAGCGTCGATGCTGTGAACCGGTTGGCCCAGTCGAACAAGGAGTCGTTCGAGAAACTGCCGATCGAAGGCCGGGAGCGACTGCAGGCCGCGTTCAAGGTCATGATCGAGACGCTTGAGAAGACCGCTGACGCTGCGGCCGCATCAGCCGACGACTTCCCGCCGTCCGAAGACTTGTCGGCGCCGGCGCCCGAGATGAAGCTGACGCTCGACGATGTCCGGGCCGAGCTGTTGAAGGTCAATGAGAAGTTCGGCATGGACGCCGCCAAAGCGATCGTGACCGGCACCGGCGGTAAGGAGAAGATCAGCGATGTCGAGCCCGAGAAGTACGCCGCGATCAAGGCGAAGTGTGACGAGAAGCTGAAAAGCGGCGGGTCGGCGCTCGACTGATGGCTGACCGGTACTTCATCCAGTTCAACACGAAGCCGCGGATCAGGAACGCGGAGACTGGGCGCTATCAGAACCCGGTCTGGCCGATGCTCTTCCACAAACGCAGCGACGCAGAGGAGTACATGCATCGTGCCGGTAGCGCGGGGGCACTGTTCCAGAACGGGACATTGCCCTGCGGTCAGCGTCTGACCTCGGCCTCCGTCGAGCTGGTTCGGAAGCGGAGGCACTGATGCCGGGCCATCATGCCAAAAAGGCGCCTTCGGCGGCGCACCGGTGGATGAACTGCGCAGGTTCCCTCCGCATGTCGGAGGGGATCGCGGACACCACCAGCGAGTTCGCCGCCGAAGGCACCGCCGCGCACCATCTCGCCGAGCACTGCGGGGAAAACGGCTGGCGTGCCGACCGGTTCCTGGGCCAGTTCATCGGCTTGGACGCCGACGACAACGCCGTGGGCTTCTATCCGTCAGCCGAGCACGCGGAAGCCGCCAAGTGCCCGCGGTCGTTCGAAGTCACCGAGGAGATGGCCGAAGGCGTGCAGCTCTATCTCGACACGGTGCGCAAGGACATCAAGCCCGGCGACGAGTTCGGTTGGGAAGACCGGGTGTATCTGAATGATGAGATATACGGAACGACAGATGCGTGGCGTTACCGGCCCAGTGAGGGGCTGCTGACAGTCTACGACCTCAAGTTCGGGCGCGGCGTTGTGGTCGAAGTGCACGAGAACGAACAGGAGATCATCTGCGGCGTCGGCACCGCTCGGAAGCTCAGCAACCGCGGATCAAACGCATCGAGCTGGTGATCGTGCAGCCCCGGGCCCACCACAAAGACGGGCCGGTGCGCCGCGCGAGCTATTCACCGATGGAGATCCTCGATTGGTGGGGTGACATCGAGAAGGCATCGGCCGAGACGGACAAACCGGACGCCCCGCTGACGGCCGGCGACTGGTGCCGCTTCTGCCCGGCCGCCGCGATCTGCGACACGCGCAAAGCGCACGCGCTGGAAGTCGCGCGCATGGAGTTCCTGGACGATCCGGTCCCGGACGTGCAGCGCTACGCACCCGCGGACCTTGCCTGGACGCTCTCAAATCTCGAGCGGCTGGAGCAGTGGTGCAAGTCGGTTCGCACCTTCGCAGAAGGTGAAGCGAACCACGGTCGCATGCCGCCCGGCTTCAAGTTCGTCAACACCCGGGCGACCCACAAATGGCTCAACCCTGACGAAGCGCCGAAAGGTCTGCGCAAGTACGGGATGGACGAGGCCGACATCTACGCCAAGAAGCTGCTGAGCGTAGCGCAGATCGAAAAGAAGATCGGCAAAAAGAACATCAAGGACATCGGCCATCTCTACGATAAGAAGAGCGGCGGCGTTGTCTTGGTGCCAGTGGACGACCCCCGGCCAGCTATTGCCGACGCGGCGTCCGAGTTTTCTGAAGAGAAGAAGGAAGTACCTAATGTCTTTGAATGATGCGCAGAAGCTCGACTCGGGCAACATCCGGACGCCGCGCGGCAAAATCAGCTTTCCGGCGCTGATCACACCCCGGGCCAACCCGTCGAAACCCAACGATCCGCCGAAGTACCAGGTGACGTTACTGATCCCGCCGACCGCCAACATCGAGGTCATGCAGACGGAGGCTGCTGCGGCGGCCCGGGCTAAGTGGGGCGACACGCTTCCGCCGAATCTCCGCAGTCCGTTCCTCAAGGCCGAGGAGCTTGTCGGTGAGAAGGGTCGGACCTACGGCGACGAGTTCAACGGTTGGACCGTCATTCGGCTCTGGTCGAAGATGAAGCCCGACCTGGTCGACGGCTCCGGTCAGCGGGTCGATGAAGAGCGCGAGATCTACGCTGGCCGGTGGGCCCGGATCTCGGTTCGCCCCTACGCCTACTCCAAGGACGGCAACCGCGGCGTCAGCTTCGGGCTGCAGAACGTTCAGCTGCTCGAGAACGACACCCCGATCGCCGGCGCCCGCGCCCGGGCCGAGGACGAGTTCGAGACCGTCACGCCGTCCGGTGACACCGGCTCCGCGTCGGCCGGCAGTGTGTTCGGTGACTCGGCCCCGGCGCCGGCCGGTGCCAATCCGTTCGCCTGATGTCTGAGATCGGACATAACAGCGGTGCGGTGCCGGCGGAGAACGTCGGCGGCGTAAACGACGGCCAGCTTAAGTCCTTCATCGAGCGGATCGAACGACTCGAGGAAGAGAAACAGGCACTGATGGCCGACATTCGGGAAGTCTTCGCCGAGGCCAAGGCGCAGGGATACGACGTCAAGATTATCCGCCAGGTCCTGAAGCTGCGGCGTATGGATCGCGACGATCGATCCGAGCAACAGGCGCTGCTGGATCTGTACCTGCGGGCGATCGGCATGGACTTCCTGACGTGACCAATGCCGCGGCCGGCTTGCGGTCGGCTGCGGTTTTTCCGAGAAATGGAGACCCACATGGCATTCAAGGTGATCGGCGAGGACGTGTTCTTTGAGGGCTATCGAGTAGGGTCATTGGGCCGGGTCCCGGCGACTTTGCGCGAGCAAGCGGTGCATGAGCTCGAGGTGGCCGATCTAGAGTCCAAGGCATATCGCAAGGGGTACGGCCAGGGTTGGGACGATCGTGACGCTGGCCGTCCGTACCAGTGGGACGCCTGACATGGCCCGCCGCCCGATGCTTTGCCCGGCCGACGATCCGATCCTCAAGCAGCTCACGGACCGGTGCAACGAGCGCGGCATAACCGCGGCGCAGCTTGATCTTCTAAGCGGCGTGAGCAGCCACACGTTCCGCGAATGGCGTGAAGGCCGGGCAGATCCCACGCTGAGCCGGCTGCGCATGGTCGCGGCAATGCTCGACTACGACATCGTTCTGAAGAAGCGGAGGCGGAAGTGAGCCACGAGACGAACGCGAAGTTCGAATTCGGCGACGCGAAGCCGGCCATCTCCGAGATTCCGGCGATCGCGCTGGTGCAGGAAGGCCAAGTGATGCGCGACGGCGCGGAGAAGTACGGGCCGTACAATTGGCGAGAGAACGGCGTCGACCTGCGCACATACTACAACGCCGCACAGCGTCATCTGCTCGCGATGTACGACGGCCAGTGGTTGGACCCGGAAAGCAGGCTGCCACACGCCGCGCACGTGAAGGCGTGTATGTCGATCATCCTGGACGCTGCCAGCCTGGGCCAGCTCACACTGAACGGGCCAGTGCTGCCTGGCACGATCGGCGGCGCGGATCCGCTGCCCCCGACGGTGCCGGCGGACAGCGCGTGGCAACCTGAAGCCGGTCGGACTCACAAAGGGGGCGAGTGATGCCCGTCGTTGAGATCGGAGAGACGCACGTTGTCGTTCGGGGGCATCTTCGCAAGAGCGTTCCGCTTGACGTGCTCGAAAACACCGCAGCGGTCGAGCGACTGGTGGAAGAAGCCTTCGTTCAGCAAGAGATGTTCGGCGCACACCCGGGACTAGTCGAAGCCCTCACTTGGTTCAGAAAGCCGGGTCGATTGGCGGAGGGCGAACAGTGAGGTGGCGAGTCAGGCCGCCCAGGTGGAAACGGTGGTTCGCGTGGCACCCCGTCGAGATCGAGGGCGAGAGCGTTTGGCTGGAAGTGGTTGAGCGCAAATTCATCGGCAACGAACTAGGCGCAGCGTGGCTCTACCGGAACATTCGGGCGCCGGGTCCAATGGCGGAGGGTGAGGATGGTTGAACTGGTGCAAGTCCCCGTCGAGCCCGAGGACTGGCGAATTGAGGCAATTGCCCGGGCGCTGTGTGCCCAAAAGGGCTGCGATCCTGACACGCTTCATCAGCATTTCCCCCATGAAGATTGGCCAGAAGACAGTTTGTTCATGAATTCGCGCGGGGAGCGCTGCCCCATGCATCGGGCTTGGCGTAAGGACGAGAAGTCGGCTCGTGCTGCCTATCTTGCCGTGGTCTCGGGTCGGTTGTTGAAGGACGCAGAATGATAGCAGCGCTCTACGTTGAGACCGGAGGCGTCTACTTCAACCTGCCAGGCGTCGAGCCGTGGGATGAAGACCGAGACGCACGCGCCTACGCCGGGCCGCACCCGGTTGTGGCGCACCCGCCCTGCGAGCGCTGGGGGCGGTTCTGGCACGGCTCAACAAGGAAGCCTCACCAGTATCGGCTTGGCGCTGACGATGGCTGTTTCTCCGCCGCGCTGTGGGCCGTCCGGACCTTCGGCGGCGTCATCGAACACCCGGCCGCGTCGAATGCCTGGCGCTGGTTTGGGCTGCCGCGACCGAAGCAAGGCGAAGGTTGGACGGAACCTGATCACTACGGCGGGCGCTCATGCGTCGTTGACCAGGCGCACTATGGCCATTTCGCCCGCAAGCCAACGTGGCTCTACGCCATCGCGGATGACCTGCCGGAACTGGACTGGTCAGCGGCAGAGCAACGACTACACCCCGTCTCCGTCGAGAAGCACGGATACGAGAAGGCCCGGCGCATCGGAATGATGGCGATGGTCGGTGGCAAGCACAAAAAGCGGATTAGGAACGCAACGCCGGTCGAGTTCCGGGACGTATTGCTTGGGATCGCGGGTCAGCCTTCAGGCGACGCGGATCGGGGGCCGAAATAGCTATGCAACGTCTGTACGCTCACACCATGCTTCTCGGCGACCTGCGGGCCGGACAGGTCGGGGTTGTGCCAGTCCGCCTTAGCCTCCGCATGTTTTCTGCCCTGAAGGGCTTTCTTGCGACCGCTGCGCGTTCGGCTGGCCTCATTGCCCGCGCGGTTCCGGCGCGTCATCAGGCTGGCGACGCCCCGCGCAACGAAGTCGAGCGGTCCTTGCACGTCCGGTGTCCAGGCGACCGTCTCCCCCGTGGACAGGTCACGGATCACGGCGCCGCCATCGCTGATCCGGTGCACTTCGCTCATGGCTTCCAGGATTTCGGCCTGGTTCCTGCCCAGCACTTCGGGAGCAACGATGACCAGTTCATCACCCGGGCGCAGCGTGCGGGTCGCGTACTGCCGTTCCTTAAGGCGGTCCGCCGCCTTCGGTGTCGCCTCGCCATACAGTTTTTCACAGCCTGCGGCTTCAAGCGTCTCGCGCTGCTTCTTGGGGCCAGAGGGCCAGTTTCGGTAGTACCCGATGAGCATCAATAAATCCGTTGAAACTTTAATTTTTGATGCATATATTTAAGACATCAGAAACGAAAACGCAAGACGACGGAGCCGACCGATGACCAAAACCAAAGCCCTTCAGAGCGCCGACGAAAATGCCCTACGCGCAGCGCTCGAAGCCAAGCACCGCGAACTGCGTATCCGGCGCACCTTGGTCGATATGTCGGCTATCGCGCACCGTAGCGAGTTTCACGACGGGAAGCCCTGGACTGCCTATCGCAACACTCGCGACGACGCAGTCAGAACTGCGATTGCGTGGCATCGATCGGGCGTAGGGATCTGCAAGCCTCCGAAGCCGTTTTAACGCCATAGGAGCGACAAACGATGGCATGGGCAACAATACGGATCACCGTCGACGGACTGCCCGAAGGCTGGGAACGCGACAGCGCAAAGCGCGGAGACATTTGGCTTGCCGCCGACGACGCGGCAACTCGGGTTCAAGATCAATTACGCAAAACGGGTTACGCCGAAGTGACCACTATTGCCGAAGCTGAAGACTTCGACTGACCAACAACGGAGCCCGGAGCAATGAATAAATTTAAATTATCCGCAAAAATACGCGAAGCCCAAGACATTTATGAAAGCCGACTTGAGGAGTACGAAGATCTCCGCGAGCAATTGGGGGAAAAACTAGGGGAAGCAGATTTTGCCACGCCAGATGGAATTCACAAACACTATTATGGATTCGCAAATTCCCTAGAATGCGGCGATGTTTCTCTTAGAGAAGGAAAAGAATTTTTAAAATTGATATTGGATAATACAATTGAGGAAGAATTGCTTGAAGAAATGCGCCTTGAAGCAGCCGACTAACAGACAACGGAGGCCCTGGTGTCATTCGGCGAAGAGTGGGTGCGGCAGCAGGAACGAGAGGCCAAATGGGTTGACGGGTGGTCCGGCAACTACAACGGCGAAGACTGCACCAACGGCAAGCGCCTCTGCGAGAAATGCAACTGGTGTCCGGAGCTTGGGAAGTACGTCGACCCCACAGCGAGCGGCGCCCCCGACACCGACTGACTAACATTGGAGCCCGGGATGGCGAGGAGCTTCAACCTGTGGGACCGGCACGGCATGCGGCACCTGATTGAGATCCGCCATGTCGGCTTCATGCGGGGCTTCGTCATCTGGGACAACGGCGACCCGCGTGACGACCTGGAGCCGAAGCACCGGCCCGGTGGATTCAAGACCGTTCATGAGGCGGAAAGCGTGATCCGCCGAGACCTTACCGACTTAGGAGCCCGAGGTGCGTTTCAACGTAAATCATAACGTTCGGGTCAAGCTGACAGATCGCGGGCGCGAATGCCTTGAAGGGAACCACAAAACGCTGTTTCGCAAGCGGCAATTTCCCCCTCCGTATCAGCCGCCAGAAGAAGACGAGGACGGCTGGTCGACTTGGCAGCTTTGGGTGTTGATGGAGCAACTAGGCCCGCATGTTCACAACGGCCTTGATGTGCCGTTTGAGACCGAAATCGAGATTCTGACCGACCAGTCAACATAGGAGCGACGGACGATGACGCCTCTCTGGAAAGCTGACCACCCCTATTACATGAACGAGGGCTGTTGGTGCGCGTCAGGACACCATAACGAGTATGAGTCGTGGTCCGACTTCTTGGAGAATTGGGGCGGCCTGGATGAAGACATGAACCTCGTTTTTCGCTGGGACTGGCGGGAAGGCGAGGACTGGGGGGTCCCGGATGGCGAAGCGCAGCTTTGCATCTTCTACATCATGCAGCGGAAAGCCTACACGGTGTCCTGCTTCGTGAAGGTTACACGGGATCAGGAGCCCGAAATTCGCGAGTGGCTGACCCCCAAGGCTGGGCACATCACCAAGCTTTGGGAGCCACTCATTTCCGCAACCACCAACTAACGAGGACCACCTGAATGGACTGGAAGTCGATCGAAGATATGCCGCCGCCGGGAATGCTGTTCCTGGGCTGGAGTGCAGCTTGGCCGACCGCGGCCGTGATGTCTTGCGCCGGCGCACAGGTGCTCGAGAACAAGAACACCGGAGAGGTCAGCGCCGCTCCAGTGTGGGAGTTCGCCGAGCCGGCCCTCTCTGACGTCGGTTGGTCGGCCGACGCGGTGACGCATTGGACGGAGTACAGCCCGCCAAACAGTGTCAGCTAGTCGCCGCCTCAAACCCAAGTTCTGTGAGCCCGTAGAGGGGCGCGTGGGGGCGACGACGACGGACGGAGAGATGACCGGAATCAACAAGCCTGGAGACGGCTTCACGGTTGTCTGAGGCTTAGAGAATACGGGGAATGACCGGGTCGCCCGGTCGATCGGGAAGGAAGGCCCGCAGTTGGGTCAAATCGTCCATGGGCCTACAGTGTGAAGTTGCGAGACAGGCTGTGAAAGGTTGATGATGCCGAAATACCGCATCACCGAGGAATCAGAATCAACAGTTCTGGTCGAACGGATCATCGAAGCCGCGCACGGCGGCCAGGCCGCGGATCGCCTCAGTCAGATCATTTCCGGCCTTGATTCCGAGATCACCCAAGCTGAGTGGGAAATCAGCCGCATCGACCCAAACCCCGCGGATGATGATCTCAGGTACGGGCGGGTTTACGAAGCCGAAACCGGCCAGATGGTCTACGAGCACGCTATCGGGCCCACAGACATGGGGTTGCGCAGCGACTGAACACGTCAGAGTCGAACTGAAAGCCCTGATCACCAACTGATATTTGTAAAGGAATCTGCGTAACTTACTACGCGGAGTTGCGCGTTAACCAATCCCTGACTAAGAGGAAGAGACGGTGAAACCCACACGCGGGAGCGTGTTATGGCGCTGTCTGTCCAGGACTACAGCAATATTAACGCACACATACGTCATCATCGAGTTGCACTGGAGAATAGACAACTACGGGTTGATTCATCAGACGACATGGCTGCATTTATCGATGTCCGAAGCAACTTTCCCGGGTACATACACCCCGCTTACGATCCGGAACGTAGTGTTCTCCCCCCGGGGCACGCTTTTTGGCTCTCAGTCAGAGAACACACTGGCGAGGTTGTAGCCTGTGCTGCAACCCGACGATTCGATAACGCACGGCTTCTGGATCTGTTCATGTCTCGAGAGATCTGGTTCTCGAAAAGCACCGTGATCGACGACATGGATCCGCTCGAGATCGCTTGGCCGGAACAGGCTATGGCGGTTGAAGGTCGCCTCGCAATCCACGGCTCGCTAATTGTCGACTCTTCTCAAAAGAAGAAAGGGATAGGCACCCACCTGATCCGCCTAGTGCGAGCCGCGTCGCTGCGGCGTTGGCGCCAAGACTGGAACTTCGGCCTGGTGCGAGCGGAGCTCGATAAGACAAGTTTCCAGAAGCGTCGCTATGGCTACCCGTTCACATGCAAAGCGTTTGAGAGAAAACCTGATTGGGGTCCCGAACACAAGGTCGAGTATCTCAACTTGATCAGTCAAACAAAAATGTTAGCCGAGTATTCCGCGGATCCGTCGAACTTAGGGTTGTGAATGACCGTCAACGAAACGATCACGTTCTTTACAGGAAGAAGCAGTCGTTCGTAGTGTCGACCGAAAGGTGAATCCTGCGTCCACCAAAGCACGTGGGCGTACATCGGCTGCCCGGTGCATTTCACCCACATGTAGTCTTGCATGATGGCGGATGCGTAAACCTTCGCTTTGTTGTCGATGAATTTGGTTCCGGTTTTGTCAACACCCGTCGAATGGTGCACGTGCTCTGCGTGCTGGATGATCTCGTAATCGCCGGGGTGCTCAGCCGCGACGGATACGTGCGAGCCCCGCTCATCGCGCATGATCGCGCCGTAATCCTTGTTCGCCCATGCCTGGGCCAAATCGCGAAACTCGTTGTCGAACGGATCCCCCAGCCGGCGCATCATGAACCCGGTGTCGTCGCCGGTTTCCCGGAACTCGTGGGCGTCGCTACCGCGCCAGCGTCTATCCTCGCCGAACGCGTCCTCGAGCGCGAGCAGCGTCTTGAGCGACGCCGTCCACTCTGTCTTTTCGATATCCGTGACGAGGGGAGCTGATATCTTGGCTTTCGCCGCCATGCTTCGGTAGCTCCAGCCGCGATGGCCTTTTCGCCGATCGATGGGAGGCAACACGGCCCGAGCGAATGCTTGAGCATCCCCTTTCATCAACTGCGCGATCGCAGTCAGTCGGTTGCGGTTGCGTACCATCCCCAAACCTCTCACTTCACATGCGTACTTATTTTCGCATTGCAGTCGAAAATACAAGACTTGACGTGCTAACTTTTTTTTGCATTATGTATGGCACGTTGCGACTTTCCGAGAACGACGTGAGGCCGATATAATGCAGAGAGCCTTCATCGCGCCAATCCCGACGGAACCGGTCACACCTTCGGTACGGCGCATCGCTATCGTCCAGTTCCTCGTTCACGGCTACACCCCCTGGGGTTTCGACCTCATGGAGGGTGAAACGCCACATTTGTGCAGATGCGACGACGGTTTGGAAGCCACCTGGGAGATGTGCCACGGGCACACTTTGTCGGATTCTGAAGTCGCAGGAATTGCGGGCGATCGGAGTCCTGCAGGCCGCAAAACCCGACGACGTAGGACGGTTCACAAATCGGCTCGGTCCACTCGGGCACGAATAGCTCGAAAACGCGTGGGCCCAGGTCGCCGTCAACGGGCACAACGACACTCAGGCTGCCTGATGGAAGACCTGCACCTAGACTTTGAGACCCGGTCGACGATCGACCTGAAGAAGCGCAACGCCTACATCTACGCCGAGCACCCTGACACCGACGTCTGGTGCGCCGCCTACGCGTTCGGCGACGAGCCGTTGGCGTTGTGGAGGAAGGGCGAGCCCTGCCCGGCCCGGATCTACACCCACATCATGCTCGGCGGGATCGTTCGGTGCTGGAACGCCGCCTTTGAGCGGCTGATCTTTCAGAAGATCATGGGACCCCGTTACAGCTGGCCTGTCCCGACCGACGATCAGTTCGAATGTGTTATGGCCGAAGCGCTTTCGATGAACCTGCCTGGTATGCTTGAGAAGGCCGCATTGGCGCTGAACCTCGATTTCCAGAAGGACATGGCCGGCCATCGGCTGATGCTCCAAATGTCCAAGCCACGGCGCATTGAGTCTGACGGCACGATAGTCTGGTGGGACGATGACGACAGGAAAGGTCGCCTGTATTCGTATGCCGGCGATGACGTCGAAGCAGAGCGCGACGGCGGCAAGCGTATTTTCCGGCTAAGCCCAATCGAGCGTGAGACGTATTTGCTCGATCTGAAAATCAACGACCGCGGCGTTTATGTCGATGTCGATCTTTGCGAGAAAGCTCAAACTCTAGTTCAACAGGCGACCGACAATCTCGACAAACTTATGGCGAATGTCACGGAAGGCGCTGTCGGTGCGTGCTCGAACGTGTCTCAGCTGATCAACTGGCTGAAGAGCCGAGGCATCGAGACCGACACCGTCAAGAAAGACGCGCTGAACGACCTGCTGGCCCGTGACGACCTGCCCGACGATGTTCGTGTGGCTCTGGAGTGTCGGAAGAGCGCGGCCAAGACGTCGACCGCGAAGCTGCCAAAGATGCTTGAGCTCCGCCACGCCGACGGGCGCATGCGCGGCAACATCCAATACCATGGCGCATCACAGACCGGTCGCTTCGCCGCCCGGGGCGCCCAGCTGCACAACCTGCCCCGACCGATCATCAAAAACGTTGAGCAGCTGGTGGAGGTGCTGAACGCCGGTGACATCGAGTGGCTGGAGATGATGTTCGACGACCCGATGCAGGCGATCGCTGATGCGATCCGTAGCTGCATCTGTGCGGCGCCCGGCAACGAGCTCATGGACGCCGACTTCGCCAACATCGAAGGCCGAGGGATCGCCTGGTTGGCCGGGGAAGAGCGTAAGCTACAACGGTTCCGGGCCTATGACGCAGGCACCGGGCCGGACGTCTACTTGGTCGCCGCCAGCGGCATCTATAACGTGCCCATAGCCGACGCCGGCCCGTACCGGCAAATAGGCAAGGTCGCCGAACTGGCACTCGGCTACCAAGGGGGCCCGGGCGCCTTCGCCACGATGGCGGTGAACTACGGCGTGAAAGTCGCCGACACATTCGAAACCGTGTGGGCTAGTGCGTCCACCGAACTTCAAACTAAAGCGCTGCTCGGCTACGAGAGCCGCGGCAAAGGCGCGGGCCTTTCCAAAAAAGGTTGGCTCGCGGCCGAATGCATCAAGCTCGCCTGGCGCGACGCCCACCCCGAGATTGTGCGGTTCTGGTACGGGCTCGAGGAAGCAGCCATCGCGGCAGTTCGGAAGCCTGGGCACGTCGCGAGCTACCGCGGCATCCGATACCGCAAAGTGGGCTCGTTTCTGTTCTGTCTGCTCCCGTCAAGCCGCACCATTTGCTACCCCTACCCGCGGCTCGAGGAAAAACTGATGCCGTGGAAAGACGACAAGGGCGAACCGGTCTATAAGGAGGCGCTGGTCTTCAAGGCTGAGGATCAGTGGACCCGCAAGTGGAAGGATAAGGACTTCTACGGCGGCCTGGCGGCCGAGAACGTTACCCAGGCGGTCGCCCGGGACGTCATGCGCGACGCGATGCTGCGGGTCGAGAATGCGGGCTTTCCCGTGGTGCTGACCGTCCACGACGAGATCATGTCTGAGGTCATCAAGGAACGCGCTGATTTCGAGCAGTTCCTCGCGCTGATGGCACAGCAGCCCGAATGGGCGCCCGGACTGCCGATCGCGGTTGACGGTTGGTGCGGCCACCGCTTCCGGAAATAGCTTGCGCGGTCCGGGCGGCTGTGCGAATACACGCGCCGCTGTTGCGATGCAGTTTGCGAATCAATCTGGCCCGTCGGGCGAAGAACAGAGCGGTTCCGACAAAACCCGAAAGCATCATTTCAGAAAAGAAAAACAGAGACTTAGCAAAACGCTTCGCTAGTCTCTGCGGATGGGCGCATAGCTCAGTTGGTAGAGCAGCTGACTCTTAATCAGCGGGTCCAAGGTTCGAGTCCTTGTGCGCCCACCATCCTAACTCTCTGATATATAATAAGGAAATCTCCGATCAGGAGAACCCTCGCCGAAACGGGAAGCGATTTTTGTCACCGCCGGCCGGCATTTTTGTCACCTCTGGCCGCCTTCTTCGTTCTCCGCTCGTTCTCCTCCCACAGCGAAATCGCCTGCTCCGCGAGCTTCGCTTGGCGCCAGCGGTTCCAGTAGTGCTCAACCATTTGCAGTGATTGGTTGGTCACCGAGGCAGCCTGTACTGTCGTGGCGCCGGCCTCGAACAGATAGACGAGCGCGTTCTTGCGTAAGCCGTGGGGAACCACGTGCAAAAGCCCGGCCGCTTCTCGCACGTCATAGAGGGCGGTGCGTGCTCCATCGGCTGTCCAGGGCTGCCCTCGAGAGTTCACCAGAAGGTGCTCGACGCTTTCGACCTTGTGCCGTTTCAGCTCACGCTTCAAACCTTCGTGCAACTTCACCTTCGTCGGTTTCCCGGTCTTCTGCTGATTGATTTCGACATAGCCGAGCTGGAGGGTTGCCCGGCTCATCCGGACGACATCGCTCTCCCGCTGACCGGTATACAGCAAGGTCAAGAACAGGATCCGAACGTGCGGGGGCGCCGTCTTTCGGAAGAGCGCGATCTCTTCGTCAGTCCACGCCTCATATGGGTTGGCCTTGTTCACCTTGTCGATCTTCAAGGCGGGATTATCCAGCCGGTAATCCCTGTTGATCGCGAAGGACATCAGCTTGGACACGACCTGCACAAACAGGTCAGCGGTCCGCGGCGTATCGAGCAACTGGTCCCGCCGTACGAGGATGTTCCGCCGCTTCAAACGCGCCGCGTCATACTCGCCCCAATTCTCCCTCATCCAATCCAAGTGAGGCTTGTAACTGCGGTGTGTATTCGCGGACTTGGTAAGCCAGTCGGCGGAGGCTTTGTATTCGGTGATCAGCGCAGCAATCGACCCCTTCCGTTCCCGAACGACGAGCTCTCCGTCGCCACGGCCCTCCACCTCCTTCCAAAGATCCTCAGCTCGTTTCTCCGTTTCAACGTAGGCCCGGGCGAATTCAACTGAGTCGATGCTTTGCGGGAAAACTTCGACGTCATCGACAGTAATGCCGATGCGAAGCTCTTTCTGGCCTGCCGGCACGTGCCGGTAATACGCGTACAGGACCCGCGCACCCGATCGGGCCTTCACCCAGACCGTTCGTAGATGCGGGAACCTGTACTTCCTACCCGGCATTGAGTGTCGCCCTGTCGAACTCGTCGAGGCCATCCGATTCGGCGGTATCAGACTCTGGATGCCTGAGAGCGTCAACAAGACGCTGAAGATCGTCCATCGCTATCCGATGGGTGCCCGGCAGGTACCCGATCCGATGCTGGCGCATCGCGATCTTCAAGCGATCGACGCTCTACTCGAACATACCCGCGGCCGTTTCGATCGAGACGGCGAGGGGCAGGACAATGACAGGCGGGCCTTCCTTGGCCATGCCAGCCTCCTTCAAACCACGTCGGGGTTCTTCCTACCTGGATCGTTGAGGGCAACTTCGATGGACTTCAGCAGTTTCACCGTCGGAACCTGGACGGCGTTCGAGCTCACCAGCATCGCATTGCGGTTCTGCTCGGCTTCTAAAGCATTCGCCGGAGCGTTCCCGGCCGCCGCTTGAGCAGCCTTCTCCTGCGTGTACTTCTGCACCGCTCCGAGTGCCTCGACCGTATACCAGTCAACCGGTTGATTGACCTCGGGCAGGTACTCCACCAAGTCCAGCATGAGCGCGCCCAGCTTGTAGTTGACATACTTTCCAACCGTCTGATCGTGCAGGATCATGCGCGGGATCTGGCCCGAGCGCTGGACATCGAGAATCCGGATCAGGTTCCCGGAATAGCTCGAAAACAGCATGCCCTTGTTGAAGATCGGCCCGTTGTTATGGCTCAACGTGTAAGCCGTATCGAGCATGATCTCCGCCGACGTCTCGCCATGTACGAAGGACGACAGGCAATCGGCAATTTGGCCCCACTTCTTGCCACCGTAACCGCCGGCGAAACCGCCCTTGTAGAAGACGAACTGGAGAGCCCGACAGTGCTCTCCGAGCGTGTAGTCAGGGGCTTGCTCAACCATCATCTTCTGAGCGGCTTGTGCGCTGTCATCAATCGAGACCACGTAGCTTGCGACCGCCGGTCCGAATTCCTGCTGAAGCGTGGTCGAGAAATCGGCCGTCTTATGGACATGCCGCGCTTCGCGCGTGCAGATCAGCAGCAGGTAGGCAAACATGCGGAACGCCATCGACGTGTTCAGCTCAAAGTGCTTGTGCACGAGCGCCAGCGCCTTGCCGGGAAGCGGTTCCAACGGGTGGAACTGAGTCCGCAACGCGGCCACGGCGTGGTTCAGCCCGTAGAACGCCAAAGCCGAGGCCTCAGGGCTCGTGTTGGCCTCTCCGACTTCGGTCTGAAACGTCTTGATCGCTTTCGCGATCTGAGTGCATGGGATCGACCCTCGATCTTGGGTGACCATCAGAGGTCGGGCCAAGTTGCGGGCCAGCGTGTCCTCCGGTGCGGTCAAATCAAGCATGCTGCCCTCCTTGGCAAGTGCATGTTTTCATTCTGAGATTCTAACAGAGGGCGGCAGGGGTCAAAGCTGAAAGCGCCGGAAGAAACCACCCCACCAGTCGAGCGCCTCACACGCGGTTCGAGTTGCGTGCAGCCGGACCCGACCCAGAGCCGTCAGGCCGCATTCATACTCGGCGACATACCGCTCCTGCGCGTGGGTCTCCACGGCACCAGGCTTGTAGTGCTTGCGCACATAGGCAATCGCTTCGGGACCTTCGAAACCGAGTTCACGGAGCATCAGCACCAGGATCATCCCGGTTCGGCCGGTTCCGCCCATACAGCCGACGAAGACCTCTTCGCCACGAGCGGCGGCGAAAAGAGACAGTTCGACAGCACGCCGAACACGCTGCTCAAAGCCCGGCGCCGGCACCGAGAAATCCGCGATCGGCAGATCAATATGACACCGCCGGTTGATCCCGTCTTCGAGCCGGATCGTCAGGTTGTTGGTCAGCACTTCGGGCGAGTCCCGATACGAGCCTCCAAACACCCGCGGCTTCTCAAAACCGAGCGGCAGATCCATTCCACGGCGGGTGGTGTGCGCCAGCGCGCTCCCCAGGTCATTCATGTCGTGCCCTCCTTGGCATCTACGGGGTCAGTGGGTCAGCCTTTCTTCCACCGGCTCCCAGGCTGCAGGAACTCGATAGTTGCACCGCCGCCGTCCTGCTCGACGCGGCGTTTGGATTGGGTGGTCTTCGAACTCTTACGCTCAACCGAAAACCGGTCGCCGCCGGCGTTCGGATCTTTCTGGCGCGACCGATTGCGGCGCTGGGCTTCCGATTCAGCAAGCTGATCCCGTCGAGCCTCGGCGTCACGGGCGCTGAACTCTTCGAGGGCCAGGATCTGCCCGCCCTTGATCAGCATCAGGTAGCCTTCGAAACGCCGGTTGCAGCGCGCGTGGCGGAATGGGACAGAATCCCGGGCCATGCGGCGCAAACGGTTATCAATGTTCCCATACATCCCCAGACGGCGGGCTGACTGCTTAGCGGCATCAGTAACGTCCAGAGCTTCCCAGTCTTCCATGACTGCCTCTCTACTCAGGGAGACTGATCCTTCATCTCCCGGTATTTCTCTTTGCGCAAGATCAGCTTATCACGAGGCGCCTGAATCGCAATTCTGACTGCGCTTTGCAAGGCCTTGTCGCCGATCGAGAGCCGCACGCTCGGAAGAACCTCCGTCGCCCGGTCGTCGACAATATCGAAGAGGCTCCCTCCCGCTTCGACCACCGCCTGAAACTCTGAGACGACTTCTCGCAGTGTGATCTGGTCATCGCCTGCGAAGATGGATTCTCCAGGCCTCATGAGCAAAACGAGCGCCATATTAGCCTCCTGCCGCTCTAAACAGAGCGTACGTCGGATGCACCGGTGTCGGAGCCAACTTGATCCCCATCCCGGCCGCATCGGACATCTTGATCAGTTTCTCAAGCGCTTTGTCCGAACCGATTACCCCTCGCAGGTGATCAGCTAAGCGGACGTGCTTGCCCGACATCATCTGCTCGACCGTGTTCGCAACCCTCAGACAGTTCAACCCGGCCTTCTCGATTTCCTTGACGTGCCCCGGTGCCAGGACGGCAACCCGATCCAGTACTTCTTTGGGCAAGGTGGCGAGAGCGGTCAAGACTGATTCCCGAAAACCCTCTTCCTCCGGGAACAACTGGGTGGCGGCAATCCACTTATCGCCGTCCATGAGGGTCCGACTCGGTGGCGTCATATCGATGAACACCAGCGGGCTCTCGGTCGTCTTAAGGGCTTCAACGATCTCGTCGACCGCCGGCATGGACCCCCAGATCGGGGCCAAGTGGAGCCAGCAGATCTCCGACGTCGGCTTGTCGACCAACGCCGCTCCCCCCGCCTTGGACAACGCGAGACGCTCCAATTCGCCGACCCACGGTCCGGAGGATCCGTCGACCACAGGCGCCGTAAGGCCAACCCAGACCCGCCCCGACGACCCATCAAGAGCTAGGTGCTGGCCCAGGAGGGCGTCAACGCTCATGGCATCCCCCGCCACCGTCTCAGCACACCCAACCACACAGGGCTTGTCCATAGCACGCGCCACCACCGCGGCGTGGCTGGTGGCCCCACCTGTGAGCGTCAGAATGCCCACAGCGGCGTTCATCCCCTTGATGTCGTCGGGCGTGGTCTCGTGGGCGACCAGGATCACCTTGTCTCCCATTTTGGCGCGCTCGACCGCCTCTTCGGGGGACGTAACAGCCATCCCCTGGGCTACACCGACCCCCGCAGGTAATCCGACGGCCAGCGGTTCCTTCTTGAACGCCGGATCGATCATCGGCTGCAGGGCCGTGCGGATCTGGGATTCCCAATGGGTCTGGATGACCGTGGTTCCGGACGGGAGAAGCTCGAGCACCCGGTCGGTCTGCGAAACCGCCCGGATCCGGTCGGCGGCAATCGGCACGGTGAAGACCAGTTCCCCGGTGCCGGAGAGGAAGAGGTTGATGGACTCCATGCCATAGGGCCAGTCGACCGTGACGTCGGCGAGGCTCCACTGCTCTTCGTAGCGGGCACCGATGAACGGGATCCCGAGAGTCTCGCGGACCGTGCTGCGTCCGCCATCGGCCCCCAGCAAGGCCGACACGCCGACGGTCTCGGTGGATCCGTCAGGCCGCTTCAACGCGCTCGCGACCGCGGGACCGTCCGCCTCGAAGCCGACCAGTTCAGTCTGGCGTTCCACGGTGGCACCAAGCTCGTTCAGCCGGGTCTCGAGGATTCGCTCGGTTTCGCTCTGCGCCAGCGCCAGCAGGAAGTTGTAGCGATGGTCGGCCAGCGACAGATCAACCGTGACCAGCGGGCGACCGTCGAAATGGATATGCGCCTTCCTGATCTGAAGGCCGGATGCGATCAGCCGTTCTGTCAGCCCGGACGGCTCCAGCAACTCCAACGACTGAACGTTGATGCCGACCGCCTTGGACAGTTCGGTGCGCTGATCCGACCGATCGATGATCTGCACAGGCACATCGCGCCGCAGCAGTTCGATGGCGGCGGTCAGTCCCACCGGCCCAGCGCCAACGACCAACACCTCTGCAGACATGGACCGCCTCCGTTCCGCGGGGCACAACCCAACCGTTCCCGGCGACTCTTGCCGAAGCGGGGTGGTGCTGTCGAGGCCAGGACGACGAGATGCTGGTCGAGCCACGCGCTTGCGGAGAAATCGGCAAAGGCCGGACCGGCAGACGGAAATCACGCGCTCTTGCAATTGGCGCCGGGCGTTGGACCGACCATTTATCCTCTACCGGCAGGAAGGAGAGTGGAATGGACCGCACCTACGAAAAATCCGACGCGGCGATCGCGGCGCTGAGCGAGGAGGAGTACTGGGTCACCCAGCAGAGCGGCACCGAGCGTCCGGGCACCGGCGCGCTGCTCCACAACAAGGAGCCCGGCATCTATGTCGACATCGTCTCGGGTGAGCCGCTGTTCGCCTCGGGCGACAAGTACGAGTCCGGGTGCGGCTGGCCGAGTTTCACCAAGCCGATCGTGCCCACCAACATCAACGAGTTGAAGGACACGTCCCACGGCATGATCCGCATTGAGGTGCGCTCCACCCACGGAGACAGTCACCTCGGGCACGTCTTTCCGGACGGACCTGCCGATCGGGGCGGCCTGCGCTACTGTATCAACTCGGCCTCGCTGCGCTTCATCCATCGCGACGCAATGGAGGCGGAAGGCTACGGCGCCTACTTGGACCAGGTGGAGGAACTCTGATGGCAACCGAACGCGCAGTTCTGGCCGGCGGCTGTTTCTGGGGCATGCAGGATCTGATCCGCAAGCTCCCGGGGGTCACGGAAACCCGGGTCGGCTACACCGGCGGAGACGTGCCGAACGCGACCTATCGCAACCACGGCGACCATGCCGAAGGGATCGAGATCCTGTTCGATCCGGCGCAGATCTCGTATCGAAAGATCCTGGAGTTCTTTTTCCAGATCCACGATCCGAGCACCCTGAACCGCCAGGGCAACGACCGGGGACGGTCTTACCGCTCGGCGATCTACTATGCCGACGATGCCCAGAAGCAGACCGCGCTGGACACCATCGCCGATGTCGAGGCCAGCGCATTGTGGCCGGGCAAGGTCGTCACGGAAGTGGAGCCGGTCGGCGACTTCTGGGAGGCGGAGCCGGAGCATCAGGACTACCTGGAGCGCTTCCCGCTCGGCTACACCTGCCACTTCCCGCGCCCGGACTGGGTGCTGCCGAAACGCGCGTCCGACGCCGCCGACTAGGTCGGATGGCTGAACCGCCGAAGCATGCCGGCTTCCCAACTTCGTGACCGGAACTACCGGCTCCTCGGGTGTTGATATAGACTGCCTCCTGCGACCGACGGACGCAGAAGGCTCCTATGGCTCAGCAAGTTCAGTTACTGGCGCAGGCCCCTATCGGGGACCCGTTCCGCGTGCACGGCTCCCAGCCCGCCACCGTCATGAAGACGGCCCAGGCCCGCCAGGCGCGCCTCGAACGCCCCAACGGGCCTGTCTTCCTGACATTCTCCTGCGCAGATGACCCCCTCGACCCGGGGAACGGCCTTCAACGGCCATCCGCTTGCGGTACCGCTGTCCGTCTTCGCGGTGAAAGCTAGCCGACGTGCAGTGGGCCTCTGTCAGATACTGGCTCGTCGTGGTCAGCGTGCTTCTCTTTCTGATCGACACACTCACGTCGATCTACTTTCTGATACAGAAGTTCCGAACAGACCAGACCGAGGTTCGGGGGTCGGGTCTGTGGCTGTCGACGGAAGTCGAGCGGGAATACAGGCAGCTTCTGCACGCTCTCACCCTCTACTCGCTTGGTGAGGGGAATGTCAGCCACGACGACCTCCTTCTGCGTTTCGATGTGCTGTGGAGCCAGATCATAAATCTGCGCGAAGGAAAGCTCGGCCGTCACGTCGTGGAAATCTCCGACAGCGGCGAACTGGTAGAGGACGTATTTGCGGCCATCAATTCAGCCGACCCCCGCATCCAGGCATTGGACCGGGGTGACAGACAGACCGGATCGGAGATTCACGCGTATCTGTCTGCGTACATGACACCAATCAGCCAAATGAGTCAGCGCGTCGACAAATGGGAACAGCAGTATCTGGTTATCCATTCAGACGAAGCCAAACGCTCCCTTCAGATCCTGGTGCTCCTCGTGCTGGGAATGGCGATCTCGGGAACGGTTATCGTGGTCCTCATCGTCCTGGAGACGCGGCGGGCCAACCATCTGTTCCAAACTGCGACAATTGCCGAGCAGGGTCTGCGAGAAGCGAACGACACTCTGGAGGAGCGGATCCAAGACCGAACAGCGGAGCTCAAGAAAGCGTTACTGGAAGCAGAAGAAGCCAACCACGCGAAGTCACAGTTTCTGGCTGCAATGAGCCATGAACTCAGAACACCCCTGAATGCCATCATCGGATTCAGCGAGATGATGGCGTTCGGTCTTCCTGGAGATCCAGAAGACACCCTCAAGAAGAACCAGGAGTACGCGAAGGATATCGGTTCCAGCGGCCAGATCCTTCTGTCGCTCGTCGATGACATTCTGGATCTGTCGGCCGTCGAAGCCGGCAAGCGACCGCTCAATATCGAACCCCTGGCGTTGGCGCAGGCCCTCGGCAAGGCGGTCCACGACCTCCGCGGCATTGCCGAAGACAACGGAATCGATCTTCAAATCGCCGCCGACAGCGACGGCGTCAACGCCTATGCGGACGACCGCGCGCTTCATCAGATCATGATGAACATCCTCTCCAACAGCCTGAAGTTCACGCCCTCCGGCGGACAGGTCCGTGTCTCGACCGCAGCACAGGGAGACAGGGCCGTGATCAGGGTCGAGGACACAGGGACCGGAATCGCTGCAGAGAAAATGGAGACGATTTTCGAACCCTTCTCGCACTCTCAGACCAATGCCCAGATTGCAAGTAAGGGCGCCTGACTTGGGCTGTCGATCGTCAAAGGGCTCGTGGAGCAGCTTGGTGGAGACTTGAGTGTTTCCAGCTCGCCGGATTCCGGAACGACGATAGAGGTCCGCCTGCCCGCCGTGGTCTAGAGTCGGAACGTCGACAGCGATTTTCGGACTTGGAGGGGCACGATGAGCGAAGCGAAGAACGCGGACGCGGCACAGGAATGTGCCGACTGGTGGCGTACCGAGATCATCGACATGGCGCCCAACCGCATCCGCTACCGCGGCCATGCCATCGAGGACCTCATCGGTACGGTGAGCTTTCCGCAGATGATCTGGCTGATGGTCCGGGGCGGCATCCCGAGCGCAGGCCAGGCCGCCCTGTTCGAGGCGGCCCTGGTGTCCGCCGTCGACCACGGTCCCCAGGCGCCGTCGATCGCCATCGCCCGGATGGCCGCGACCTGCGGAGTCGGGCTGAACAACGCCATGGCCTCGGCGCTGAACGTCCTGGGCGATGTCCACGGCGGCGCCGGCGAACAGGCGGTCGCGCTGTACGAGGACGCGCGGGCCCGGATGGAGGAGACTGGCGATCTGCGCGGCGCCGTCGAGGCGACGCTGACAGACTTCGTCGCCAATCAGGGGCCTTACCTGCCTGGCTTCGGCCATCGCTTCCATACCAGGGATCCGCGGGCGCCCCGGCTGTTGGAACTGGTTGATCGGGCGCAGACAGCCGGCGATGTCGACGGCACCTTCGCCGCCATCGCCCGCACCTTTCAGGAGCTCCTGAAAGAACGCAAAGGCCGCGACATCCCCCTCAACATCGATGGCGCCACGGCGATGATCTACGCCGAGCTCGGCTTTCCGGCGGCACTCGCCCGGGGCCTGTTCTGCCTGTCCCGGCAGGTCGGCATCCTGGCCCATGCCTGGGAGCAGACCCAGCAGGGCGGGCGCAACAAAGGGCCGCTGCCGCGGTCGATGCTGTGGACCTATGACGGGCCATGACTTTCAGGGCCCAGACGCCTACCGCGGCCTTTCCATCGCGTAGCGGACCAGGGCCAGGAACCGGTAGAGGCCGTGCATGAACTTGCCGTAGGGCATGGTCAGGAACAGCGCGAAGACGACGCCGAGATGGACCGCCAGCAGGATGCCCATGGCGGCGGTCTCGCGCAGGGCGAGCAGGGCGAGACCGGTCAGGCTGGTCAGGAACAGCATCACCAGAAAGGCGACATCCATGCCTCGCCGGCTGTCGTCCGAGAGCACCGGGTCCCGGGCCCATTTCTCTTTCAGCAAGCCCGCCGGCCCGACGATCAGACCGATGCCGCCGATCGTGCCGAGGATCACCGGCAGGCTGAACCAGCCGTAGGGCGCCTGCCACCCGAAAGCGTAGTGGTAGAGTCTCGCCACGCTGGTCGCCGCAAAACACAGCAGGAAGCCGTAGAAGGTCATGTGGTGATAGGGTCGCCGGCCGTCGGTCGGCTTCTCGTCCGGCCCGTAGCACCCGACCCCGCCGCCATCGAGATACCGCAGGGTCATCGCGTCATGCATCGCTTCAAGCACGTTCCGGGTGCTGGGCGCCGGCGCGGAGATGTCCCGCCAGAAGGCGCGCAAACTCAGGACCGCCGCGAAGATCGCGTAAACGAACACAGTCCCGAACACCGCCACCATCGTGTTGTGGGGCATCACCGCATAGAAGGCGCCGGGCCCGGTCTGCGCGCGCCACAGCACCTCCGGCTCGCTGGCCGCGATGAAGCCGATCAGAAACAGCGCCACGCTCGCCGCCGCGATCAGCGCCACGGCGAGGCCGTTCTTCCTGAACAGCGGCGCCAGGGCCGCCGGCCAGGCATAGTGCGCGTAGCTGTCGTTGCGCACGGTCGCCAGCGTCTGCGGCACGTTCACGTCGAACTCGTGCGGCGGCGAGAACTGGCAGTCGACATAGCAGGCGCCGCAGGAATGGCAGAGATTGGCCAGGTAGTTCAGGTCGCCGTCCGGGAAGGCACGGCGCTGCTCCATCGCCGGGAACACTGCGCACAGGCCCTCGCAATAGCGGCAGGAGTTGCAGACGGTCATCAGCCGCGCGGCTTCGGCGAGCGGTGCCGTGGCATGTCCGGAAACCAGGGCTTGCTGGTTCATGTCTGCACCTTCGCCGCCATGCCCGTCGACACCTGCGGCGGCGCGTTGGTCACCCGCTTCGCCGCCTCGCGGCCGGCGATCCGGCCGAACACGCTGCCGATGGTCATGCCGATCCCTGCGGCATAGCCACTGCCGAGCACATTGCCGGCCATGATCTCGCCGGCCGCGAACAGGTTGGCGGACGGCGTTCCGTCCTCGGTCAGGATGCGGGCCTGTTTGTCCACTTTGACTCCGAGATAGGTGAAGGTGATCCCGGGGCGCACCGGGTAAGCGTAGTAGGGCGGCGTCTCGAGCCTCTGGGCCCAGTGGCTCTTCGGCGGCTCCAGTCCTTCGGTGCGGCAATCGTCCAGGATGGTGTGGTCGAAGGTGCCGGGCCGGACGGCCGCGTTGAACGTGCTCACCGTCTGCTCCAGCGCGTCCGGATCGAGCTCCAGTTCGGCCGCCAGGTCGCGCACCGTCGGCGCCGAGATCGGCGGGTAGAGCGAGGGCATGAAGCGCTCCAGCGACGGGGCGTCGAAGATGATGTAGGCGATCTGGCCCGGTTGCTGGGCGACCAGCCGGCCCCAGATGGCGTAGCGCTTGGGCCAGATATCCTCGCCCTCGTCGTAGAACCGCCGGGCGTCACGGTTCACCACGATGCCGAAGACGACGCAGTCGAGCCGGGTGATGATGCCGCCATCGAATTTCGGCGCGCGGGCATCAATGGCGACGGCGTGGCACTGGGTCGGGTCGCCGATGGTTTTCATCCCCGCCGCCATCAGCATCTTCAGCACCGCCCCCTTGTTGTAGGGCGTGCCGCGGATCAGAAAGTTCTCGGCGATCTCTCCCCACCCTTCCTTCAGCCACTCGATGTTGGCCTCGAACCCGCCCGAGGCAGTGACGAGCGCGCCGGCTTCGAGCCGCTTGCTCTGGCCGTTCTGGGTATAGACGGCGGCGGTGAAATGACCGTCCTCGATCTCCAGTCCGGTGACCTCGGCGTCGCACTCGATCGTCACGCCCAGCGTCTCGGCCGTCAGGTACAGCGCGTTCAGCATCGCCCGCCCGCCGCCGAGAAAGAACGAGTTGGTCCGCCCGAGACTCAAGGTCCCGCCGAGCGAGGGCTGGAAGCGCACCCCCTGTTCCTGGATCCAGTCGAGCATCTCCTTCGACTCCTGGATCATGTGACGGGCCAAATCCTCGTCGGTATTGCCGCCGGTGACCCGCATCAGATCGTCGAAATACTCTTCCTCGGTATAGGGGCCGGTAAGCGTGGCGGTCGCCTCATCATGGGCGCAGCGCATGTTCCGTGTGTGGCGGGTGTTTCCGCCGCGATAGAACTTCGGCGCCGCTTCCAGCACCGTCACCCGGGCACCGTCGCGCGCAGCGCTGATCGCCGCGCACAGCCCGGCATTGCCGCCGCCGATCACCACGACGTCGACCCGATCAGCCATCACCGAACACCATTCTGAGAATCAACCAGGCCATCCTCCGCACGCGGAGAGTCCGACACCGGCGGCGTCACCGCAAGAAGCAACGCGACGTCGAGCGCTCCAAACCTGGGTCGCTCACCGGGCCATCCGGATTGCCTGGGCGATCAGGTCTCGAACCTGCTCCGTGCTCGCGGCGCGCGGATTGGTGCCAAAGGCGCTGTCCTGGATGGCCTTTTCCGCGATGCGCCGGGCGCAATCCGCCGGAACCCCGATCTCACCGAGGGATTTCGGGATACCGATCTCGTCGAGAATCCGATCCACTGCGTCGATCAGGGTCCCGGCCGAAGGATCCGGCAACGCCATCGCATCCGCCATGCGCTTCACCTTGGCGTCCAGGCCTGGCAGGTTGAAGCGGAGGACGACGGGCAGGATGATGGCGTTGGTGAGACCGTGCTGGGTGTCGAACTCAGCACCCACCATGTGCGAGATCGCGTGCACCAGGCCCAGGCCCTTCAGAAAAGCGATGCCGACCAGACAGGATCCCACGAGCATGCCACCGCGCGCCGCCAGGTTGTCGGGCTCGCGCACGGCGATCGGCAGCCAGTGCGCCACCAGGGACAGCGCTTCCAACGCCAGCCCATCGCAGAGCGGATGAAACCCCGGCACCAGATAGGCCTCGATGGCGTGGGTCATGGCATCCGCGCCCGTCCAGGCGGTCAGGTCAGCGGGCAGGCCGAGGGTCAGTTCCGGGTCCAGCAGAACGAGCGACGGCTTAAGGTCCGGATGCCAGACGCAGAATTTCATGCCCCTCGCGCCATGGGTGACCATGGCGGTGCTCTCGGTCTCAGCACCGGTTCCCGCCGTCGTGGGAATCGTGATCAACTCGGGGAACGATGTGACGGCCGACGGAACCGGCTGCTCGAACTCGAAGGCCCAGAGGTCGAGGTCGTTGCGCGCGGTGAGGCAGATGGACTTGGCGCCATCCATCGCGCTGCCGCCGCCGATGGCAATGACCGCATCGTGGCCACCAGACCGGAAGGCCGCGCGACCGAACCCGATCTGATCATCCCGCGGATTCGTAGCAATGTCGGAGAACAGGCCGGACCGGATCCCGGCTGCGTCCAGACATTCGCGCAGGTGCTGAACAAAAGGCAGGTCGCGACTGCCCCGATCCGTGACCACCAAGGGATGGGTGATGCCCAAATCGGCGCAGCGTCGACCGATCTCGGCCATCCGCCCCGGTCCATAGGCGATGGGCACCGGGAAACTCCAATCCTGGGGGGCCAGGATATCGGTGTCGGGGCGGGCGTTCATGACGGCCGCCAGCAGGCCACGCAGCAGGCAGGCCCGTCAATCGATCCCCCCAGGTTTCGCTGGAGAGTTACCTTGATCTTCGCTCCGCGCGTTATCACATCGACTGCATTCCAGGTCTGGAGAGCGCGATGACCAACCTTGCACAAGACCTCTCGCCGGCATCCGGAGGATTGCAGTCCGCCTGGGACATGCTCGGCTCAGCCGCCGCCACCGCCGGATATGGCCCCGACATCCTGGCGCGGTTCACCCGCCATCTTGAGGCGTTGCCGCCACTCGAAGCCGCCCGGATCAACCCGTTCTCCTTCGCTACCGGCGCCGGAATTGACGATGATGCGGTTCTCGACCTGTTCATCCACGGCACGCGACTCGGTCTGTTCGATCTCGAATGGGGCACGGTCTGCCCGCTTTGCGGCGCTATCACCAACAGCGTCGCCCAGATCGACGAGATCGCCGAGGACACCCTGGACTGCGCGCTGTGCATGCGCGAGGCGCCGTCCGTACTAGACGACACGGTCGAAGTGACCTTCGCTTACACGCCCGCGGAAGCGGCCATTGATCTGCACCGCGATATCGCCGCCTACCAGCGCTACTTCACCTCGACCAGCTACCCCTACTTCAAGCAGTGGCGCACCTATTACCAGAAGCACCTGGTGACGGACGCCAAGCTCCAACCGGGCGAGACCGCTTCCCTTACGCCCCGCGGTGAGGTCGGTGAGGTCTTCCGCCTGCTGTGCCTCGACGTCCATGGCGGCGCGGAGATCAGGATCATCGATGCGAAGACGCCCGGCCGCGATGCTGTGCAGCGCGTGTCCCTGACGTCTGACGGGTTCCCCGAAAGATGGATCGAGATACCGGCCGGCGCCGCCGAACTGGCGGTAACCAACGATACGGATCAGCCGGTCTGGTGCCTTGTCCTGCGCATGGTCGTCGAGGACGTCATGGCGATCATCGATCTCGGGCCGCCGGTGTTCGGCCGTCGGCTGACCGGCAAGCACCTGATCAACAACCAGGCTTTCCGCGAGAGTTTCGCAATGGACCAGCTGGCCCCGGACCTGAAGCTGAAGCTGCGCAGCCTGACGCTGCTGTTCACCGACCTGAAGGGATCGACGGCGCTCTACGATCGCGAGGGTGATCTCGATGCCTACCGCCTGGTCCAGGACCATTTCGATCTGCTCAAGGGGGTGGTGCGCGCCCACTCCGGCGCCCTGATCAAGACCATGGGGGACGCGGTGATGGCGGCCTTCCCGACGGCGCGTGACGGGGCGGCCGCGGCGGTCGATATGATGGCGGCCATGCAGAAGCTGGCGGGAAGTCACGGTGACAAGGAGATCGGCCTCAAGGTCGGCCTGCACGCCGGCCCGGCGCTGGCGATCAACGCCGGCAAGAATCTCGACTATTTCGGTCAGACCGTGAACATCGCGGCGCGGGTTCAGGGCCTCGCCGATGCCGGCGAGATCTGCCTGACCGACGCGCTGAACACCAACGATGCCGTCCGCGCGCTCCTGGCCGATGCCGGATACAGCGACCACCAGGAACAAGCCCGCCTCAAGGGCGTGTCATCCGAGGAATTGATTCACCGCTACAATACCGCCGCCTGAGAGCAGCAGAAACCTGTCAGCTGCGGTCCATCGACATCACCGCCGCCGCGATTTCGGCGGTCAGTTTGCCAAGGTTGCTGTTCATCGCTGCCAGCATCGTCGCGTAGGCCTGATCCGCGAGCGGCGTTGCGAGGGTCGACCGCGCAACCATCAGTTCGTTCTCGCGAGCGCCATCCATCAACGCCCAGCGCGCCATCAGCAACGCCTCGCCGTCGATGTTCAGATCGAAGCGCAGAATGTCGACCTGCAGAACGAACTGCGGGTCGACCGACCGCCGGTCGTCGGCCTGGAACACCCGGTCGGTCTCCAGCGCCACCGACAGGTTCTCGCCGATCACCCGGGCGATGTTCTCTTCCAACGGTTCGCCCCAGCGGTCGAACTCCCCGAGCACGATCTCGTTGCCGGTCCCAGTGGTGACGATCTGCGGTTTGTCGAGATAGTCCGGGATCGAGACCGCATCGATCAACACCGACACCCCTTGTCCGATGGTGATCGAGTCGAGGGCAAGGTCGGCCGGACGCTCAGCTTTCAGGATGTAGAAGCGAGACGGTTTGCTTTCGCCGCAGGCCGCGAGGCCAAGACACAGCACCAGGGCCAACAGCCCGCCGCGCATCACCATGCCGGTGTGAGTACGTTGCATGATCACCTCTTGCCCCGGAGCAAGGCTTCCGGATTGCGTTCGAGTTCGTCGGCCAGATCCTTGATCGATTTGGCAGCGGCGGCGATGTTCTTGAGCGCCTTGTCCAGATCGCGCCGGGTCGGCGAGTCCTGCGCCACCATCGTGTCGGCATCGTTGAAAGTCGTCTCGACCGATCCGGCCGCATCCTGGATCGCCTGGGAGATCGGTCCAAGCTCGCCTTCCACCTCGTTCAAGACCTCGTTCAACTCGTCCAGTGTCCCCTCGATACGCCGATCCAGCTGGTCGGCGCCTTCGCGGAACTGGGCGATCGCCTCCCGGGCGTCCTCGATGGCCAATACCGCCTCGGCGCTGGCCTCCTCGATGTTGAACAGGATCGGGTCGGCGCGCGCATTCACTTTGACCGCAACCTGCTCGAAGTTGTCGAGGCCGGCGGCCATCGACCCCACGATCTGGTCGAACTCCGGCGAGGTGACAATCTGGTCGAGGTTGTTGACGAGGCTGATCCCGGACTCGACCAAGTCTCGAATCGGCAGATCGGCCAGCGTCTCCTTAAGCTGCTGCAGGCCCGAGGTCACCGTCGGCAGCTCCGGCACACCGTAGTCGACCCCGCTCAACCGAACCTCGGTGTCCGGCTGGAAGCTGAGTTCAATGGCGAGCTGACCGGTCACCAGGCTTTGGGAGACCAGTTGGGCCCGAAACCCTTTCTCGATCAACGCCGCCAGCTGGTTTGACCCGGTTCCCGTTCCGGTTTGCCGGATCCGGCCTGCAATCATCTCGGCGAAGACCGGGATCCGGGTGGACAGAGCATCGGTATCGTACTCGACGCGGATGTCCGTCACCTGACCGACCACCACCCCGTTCAAGGTCAACGGCGAGCCGACATCGAGGCCAGTCAGCGACTCGTCGAAGATCATCACGAAGGGATTGCGCTCTTCGAACACCTTGCCACTGCCGAAGGTCAGCACCCCGATCACCACGAGAACGACCGCGCCCACGAAGGCGCCGATGACTGCGGGATTGGCTTTCTTCATCGGTCTGTCCCCCGCGGCAGAACCGACCGCGGGGCGGCCGTATGTGGACTAGGCAGCGGCATCGGTAGCTCCCCGCTTAAGGAAACGTCGCACCTTCTCCTGATCGCAGGACTCGCGAAGCTCACGCGGGTCGCCGAGCGCGATCATGGTCTTGCGCTCGGCATCCAGGAACACCGCCCGGTCGGCGATGGTGAAGATACTCTCCAGTTCATGGGTGACCACGACCACGGTCGAGCCCAGGCTCTCGCGCAGTTCGAGGATCAGATCGTCGAGGCGGCGCGAGCTCAACGGGTCGAGGCCAGCCGACGGCTCGTCGAAGAACAGGATGTCCGGGTCGAGTGCCATGGCGCGCGCCAACGCCGCGCGCTTCTGCATGCCACCACTGATTTCCGACGGCAGATAGCGTTCAAATCGCTTCAACCCGACCAGGGCGAGCTTCATCGCCGCCAGGTCGGCGATTTCGTCCATCTGCAGGGATGTGTACTCCTGCAGCGGCAGGGCGATGTTCTCCGCCAGCGTCATCGAACTCCACAGCGCGCCGCTCTGAAAAGTGATCCCGAAGCGCCGGCTGATCTCCAGCTGCCGGGCCTCATCGGCTTTCCAGTAACTCTCGCCGTCGTAGAGGATCTCACCCTTGGCCGGGTTGATCAGACCGATCATGTGCTTCAGCAGGGTGCTCTTTCCGCATCCGCTGTCGCCCATGATGATGAAGACCTCACCTTCCTCGATGTCGAAGGTCAGGTCGGACTGCACCACGAAGCTACCGAACGCCATGGTGACGTCGTCGATCCGGATCCTGGGCGTGGCTGCCGTCTCCACCATCGTTCAGATCCCCAGCACGTTGGTGATGACCGCGAAGATCGCGTCGGTCGAGATGATCGCCACGATCCCGGTGACCACGGCCGAGGTCGCCGCAACCCCGACAGCCGCCGAGCTGCGGCCGCACTGCATGCCCCGCATGCAGCCGGCGACCGCGACCAGGATGCCGAAGATGACCCCCTTGACCAGACCGATGCCGAAATCCACCAGACCGATCGCCCCCTGGGTCTGGCCGATATAAGCCGTGCTCGTCAGGTCGAGCATGCCGACCCCGACCAGCCAGCCGCCGAACAGACCGATGAAATCCGAGTAGATGACCAGCAACGGCATCATCAGTGCCAATGCGAGCATCCGGGGGAGGACCAGGAACTCCATGGCGCTGAAGCCGAAAGTGGTCAGGGCGTCGATCTCCTCGTTGACGCGCATGGTGCCGAGCTGTGCCGCGAAGGCCGCACCGGTGCGCCCGGCCATGACGATGCCGGTCATGATCGGTGCCAGTTCACGCGAGATCGCCAGACCGACAAGGTCGGCGGTGAAGATCTCCGCCCCGAACTGCTCCAGCGCGACGGCGCCGACGAAGGCGATGATCAGACCGACCAGCAGCGAGATGATCGTGACGATGCCGAGCGCGTCGGCGCCGACCGCCTGCAGGGTCAGATAGAAGTCCGACTTGCGATAGCGGGCCCGCCCGGTCATCCAGCGCCCGAGCACGATCACCGACTCGCCAATGAAGGTCACCATGTCGGTGGTGTGCTGCCAGGCCTCCTGCGCGCTCTTGCCGACACGGATCAGGAATGAGTCGGCCTTTCCGGATCGGGCGGCGCCTGCGCGCTCCGGAACCGCGGTCGCGATTTCGAACAGCCGCCGCGCGCCCTCTGGAAGCCCCGTTGTATCCAGGCGAACTCCGTGCTCCTCGCACAGCTCACCCAGCGCCAGCACGAACGTGACCAGACTGCCATCCCAACGCTCAAGATCCTGGGCGGAAAACGCCACGTGATCGGTCGGCCCGCCGCGCCCGAGCATGGCTGCCACGCCGGCCACCGGCTCAAGACCCTCGGCAGCCTTCCAGGTGCCCGAAAGCATAACCGTCAGAACGCCGTCCGCCGACGGCTCAACCCTGACGCGACCCCCCATCACGCAACTCCAACTGCAGAACCACAGTGGATCCGATCCTTTCGAGGATGGTCGCGCAATCGACACCCGCGATCCAGCCAATTCACACCGCGGGCCGGCTATCGCTCTGAAAGGTCGCGGAAATCCCGCCAACCGGCCTTAGAACCGGTTGGCCACCACGTGTTGGGCGAACAGCCGATCGGTCGCGTCCTTGGGGCGCCTCTGAGCTTTCGGAATCCGCGGCAAGTCGGGCTTCACCGGGTCGTAGGGGATTTTGTCCAACATGTGGCTGATCAGGTTCAGCCGCGCCCGTCGCTTGTCGTCGGCCGGCACCACATACCAGGGCGCGTACGGCGTATCGGTGTCACGGATCATGGCCTTGTAAGCGTCGGTATAATCCCACCACCGGCGCACCGACTCGGTGTCCATCGGACTCAGCTTCCAGTGCTTGACCGGATCGGTGATGCGGGCCTCGAAGCGGCGGCGCTGCTCGTCCTGGCTGACGTCCAGGAAGTACTTCAGCAGGATGATTCCATCCTCGACGATCTCCCGCTCAAGAAAGGGCGCCAGGCGCAGGAACCGTCGGTACTGCACTTCGTCGCAAAACCCCATGACCCATTCCACCCCCGCGCGGTTGTACCAGGAACGGTCGAACAGGACGATCTCGCCCGCCGCCGGGAATTGCGCCATGTAGCGCTGAAAATACAGCTGGGATCGTTCGCGGTCGGACGGCTTGGGAAGGGCGATGTGCTTGAACACCCGGGGGCTGGTGCGCTGGGTGATGCGGCTGATCACGCCGCCCTTGCCGGCGGTATCGCGGCCTTCGAACACGACGATGATCCGCTTGCCCTCGGCAACGGTCCAGGCCTGGAGTTTCGTCAGTTCGACCTGCGACGGATGGGCGGCCGCACTCGACCTTGGGGATCTTCCCGACGGCGGCACGCAGGTCGTGGATGTCGAAGGCCAGTCAGTGCTCCTGTCGCGGTTCGGCGATCGGGTCACCTGCTTTGCCAACGCCTGCGCCCATATGGGCCTCGCGCTCGACGGCGGCGAGATCGACGCGGGGTTCATCACCTGCCCTTATCACGGCTTCCGCTACTCGCTGGAAAGCGGGGAGTGCCTGACCGCACCGGAAGTCCAGCTGCAGCCGCATGCGGTCCGGGTCATCGGCGACCGCATCGAAGTCAGACTGGAGCGGTAGGCGGTCATGAGAGTTGCGCTGGCCCCTTCTTTCGAGCCTGTCAAACGGCCGGGGACAGCCGTTGAAGGACGTCCCCTGCTGGATGCGGCCGGCCCCGAGGTCGTGCTTGGTTGGGATGCCGACACCATCGCCGCACCAATTGCACCCACCGCCGGCTCGTTGTTCGGCCCCCGGGGCGTCTGCCTGCACCCGGACGGTTCTCTCTGGGTCGCCGACACCGGGCACCACCGCCTCCTCGGCTGGCGAACCATCCCGCGAGACGACAACCAGCCGGCTGACATTGTCATCGGACAACCCGGCTTTTCAGCCGAGGGCCGCAATGCCAAGGGGCCGGTTTCGCCGGCAACCCTCAACGTTCCGACCGGCCTGACGACCTGGGGTCGCGGCTTGGCCGTGGCCGATGCCTGGAATCACCGGGTGCTGATCTGGCGCGAGACACCGACCCGCTCAGAACAGCCCGCCGACCTGATCCTTGGTCAAAGGACCGGTGACGGCAGCCTGGCGAACCAGGGAAGCGATCAGCCAACGGCGGGATCGCTCAACTGGCCCTACGGCGTCGCCGAAATCGCTGGCCAGCTTGCGGTCTGCGATACCGGGAACCGACGGCTGCTGGTCTGGGACGACGTCGATCGGTCAGGTCAGCCCGCCGATCGCGTCCTGGGCCAAACCGGGTTCGACTGCCGTGACGAGAACGGCGGCGCTGACGTGGGGCCTGGCGGCATGCGGTGGCCGCACAGCGCTCTTCAGTGGGGTGATCGCCTCTGCGTCGCCGACGCCGGGAACAACCGGATCATGGTCTGGTCCGGGTTCCCGGACCGGGACGGCGCGCCGGCGGGCAATGTGCTCGGCCAGAGCGACATGAGCGCCTGTGATCACAACCAGGCCGCCTACTATCCCAGCGCCGCGGCACTGAACATGCCGTATGCGACGGCGGTGATCGGCGACCACCTCGTTGTCGCCGATACGGCGAATTCCCGGTTGCTGGGCTGGATAGACGACCGCACCGGATCACCGGCGGACCGGCTGACCGGCCAGCCGGACTTCGCCGCCAAAGGAGACAACCGCTGGGGCATCCCCGAACGGGATTCGCTCTGTTGGCAATACGGGCTCTCGGCACTGGGCACCACCCTTGCCATTGCCGATTCAGGCAACAACCGGGTGCTGCTGTGGCAGGCCGCACCATGAGAGCGGAAACCGTCACGGTCCGGGGCCAGGTGCAGGGCGTCGGATTCCGGCCGACCGTCTGGCGGATCGCCAATGAACTGGGCCTCGCCGGGGATGTCCGCAACACCGGCGACGGCGTGGAAATCCGGCTCTGGGGTCAGGACGGTGCGCTCGATGGGTTCTCACAGCGTCTGCGCGATGAGTTGCCGGTGCTGGCCCGGGTAGACGAGATCGAGCGAACCGCCGGACACGCCCAACCCCTGGAGCCGCCCAAGGACTTCTCGATCGTCGCGTCCAGTGACGGCGAGATGCGGACGGCAATCACCCCGGACGCCGCCGTGTGCGACGCATGCCTGGCGGAAACCCGCGATCCGTTCGCTGACCGCTACCGCTATCCGTTCACCAACTGCACCCATTGCGGCCCGCGTTTCTCGATCGTCCGGGGCGGGCCCTACGACCGGTCGAAGACGACCATGCATGCCTTCTCGATGTGCGACAGCTGCAACGCTGAGTACGCGAACCCGTCGGACCGGCGGTTCCACGCCCAGCCCATTGCCTGTCACGTGTGCGGCCCCCGCGCCTGGATCGAGAAGCTGGGTGGCGGCGTCGTGCACCACGAGGCGTTCTCGATGATGGATGATGTCGACGCGGCCGGCGGCATGCTGATCATGGGCCACATCGTCGCCGTCAAAGGGATCGGCGGCTTTCATCTGGCATGCGACGCCACGAAAGCTGACGTTGTTGAGCGTCTGCGCACACGCAAGAACCGCCGGGGCAAGGCGTTTGCCCTGATGGCGCGCGATCTGGATGTGATCCGCCGCTATGCCCGGGTCTCCGAAGCCGAGGAGACGCTGCTGAAGAGCCCGGCCGCCCCCATCGTGCTGCTCGAAGCGACCGGTGAGCGCCTTCCCGAAGCGGTTGCGCCGGGGCTGGATCGGATCGGCTTCATGCTGCCATACACGCCGATGCACCACCTCATGCTGCGCCGGATGACGCGCCCGGTGGTGATGACCAGCGGCAACCCGTCCGGCCAGCCCCAGTGCACCGACAACGAAGACGCGCGCCAGCGCCTGGCCGGCATCGCCGACTTCGCGCTGATGCACGACCGCGACATCGCCAACCGTATCGACGATTCCGTCGTACGGGTCGATCGGGGCCATCCCAGGTTGCTGCGCCGGACCCGCGGTTACGCGCCAGCGGCGCTGTCCTTGCCGTCGGGCTTTCCCCGGGACGTCTCGGTTCTGGCCATGGGATCGGAGCTGAAGAACACGTTCTGCCTGATCAAAGACGGTGAGGCGGTTGTCAGCCAGCACATGGGCGATCTGGAAGATGTGGCGACCTCGGATGATGTCCGCCACAACCTGGACCTCTACCAGCGCCTGTACGAACACCGTCCTGACATCATCGGTGTCGACCAGCATCCCGACTATCTGTCGACGAAGAATGGCCAAGAGCTCGCGGAGCGGGAGCGGCTGCCCCTGGTCGAGGTGCAGCACCATCACGCCCACATCGCGGCGTGCCTTGCGGAGAACGACCACCCGCTCGACGCCGATCCCGTGCTGGGGATCGCCCTGGATGGCCTCGGCCTCGGTCCGGACGGCACGATCTGGGGCGGCGAGTTCCTGTCCTGCGACTACAGGCACTTCGAAAGACTGGGTTGTTTGAAGCCGGTGGCGCTGCCGGGTGGCACGGCTGCCGTCAGAGAGCCCTGGCGAAACGCCTACGCGCACCTGATGGCGGAAATGGGCTGGGCCGAGTTCGCGATGAACTTCGATATGCTGGCGGTCTTCGGGCGCCTCGCGGCAGCGCCCCGCCCGACCCTCGACGCCATGATCGCCGCAGGCACCAACACGCCACTGTCATCATCCTGCGGCCGGTTGTTCGATGCTGCCGCCGCCCTGTGCGGGCTGACGTGGGACCGTCAGGAGTATGAGGGCCAAGCAGCCATGTTGCTCGAGGCCGCTGTTGATCCGGATGCCCTGCAGGAAGGCGACGATCTCGCCTATCCGTTTGCTATTCCGCTCCTGGGCGGCAAGGGGCTGCCCTATATCGAGCCGCTCGCCATGTGGCGTGGGCTGTTGGGCGATCTGGTTCTCGGCACGCCGGTCGGTGTCATATCGGCGCGGTTCCATCGCGGCCTGGCCCGCGCCGTCGCCGACATGGCAGTCCGGCTGTCCGGTGCCGAGAACCGCTTCTCCACCGTCGCCTTGTCCGGCGGGTGCTTTCACAACCGCACGCTGTTCAACTTGATTCACGCCGGACTGGAAGACCACGGCTTCAACGTGCTCAGCCATCAGAAACTCCCCGCAAACGACGGGGGGCTTGCGCTCGGCCAGGCGGTGATCGCCCTGGCCGCGCACCAGCAGAACTAGGGAGGAAACCATGTGTCTGGGGATACCGGGACAGATCGTTGAAGTGACCGATGCAGAGCGCAAACTCGGCACGGTCGACGTGTCCGGCGTCCGCCGGCAGGTGAGCCTGGCCTGCATCGCCCAACCGGACGAACCCCTGGAGACCCTGGTCGGCACCTGGGCGCTGATCCATGTCGGCTTCGCGATGAGCCGGATCGACGAGGCTCAGGCGGCCGAGACGCTGGAGATCCTCAAGATGCTGGGCGAGGCCCAGGAAGAGATCGAGGCCATGCGCGCCTCGGCGGTCCACTGACCGGGGAGCCCGACGATGAAGTACGCTGACGAGTTCCGCGATCCCGTCAAGGCGAAGGGTGTTCTGGCGGCCATCGCCACAACCCTGGATGAGATCGGCGCCACCGAAGACAAGCGGCTGAACATCATGGAGATCTGTGGCGGCCATACCCATGCGATATTCCGCTACGGCCTGGACAAGCTGACGCCTCCCGCCCTTGAGTTCATCCACGGGCCCGGGTGCCCGGTATGCGTCCTGCCGATGAGTCGCGTCAACGAGTGCGTCGAGATCGCCGAGCGCGAGGACGTCATTTTCACGACTTTCGGCGATGCCATGCGGGTTCCAGGTACCCGGAAATCCCTGCTGCAGGCCAAGGCCGACGGGTGCGACATCCGCATGGTGTACTCCCCCCTCGACGCGCTCGAACTCGCCCGCCGGCACCCCGACAAGGAGGTGGTGTTCTTCGGGCTCGGGTTTGAAACGACAACTCCGTCGACCGCCTTGTGCATTCAGCAGGCGGCGAAAGACGAGATCACCAACTTCAGCGTGTTCTGCAACCACATCACCGTTCCGGAGCCGATCAAGGCGCTGCTCGACGACCCGGACATGAGCCTCGACGGGTTTGTCGGGCCTGGCCATGTCTCGATGGTGATCGGCATCCACCCCTACGACTTCATTGCGCGGGACTACGGCAAGCCGCTGGTGGTCGCCGGGTTCGAGCCGCTCGACCTGCTCCAATCCGTGCTGATGGTTCTGCGCCAGATCCGCGACGGCCGGGCCGAGATCGAGAACCAGTACGCCCGCGTCGTGCCGGAGCACGGCAATCCCGTTTCGATCGCCGCCGTCGACGATGTGTATGAGCGCCGCCCCAGTTTCGAATGGCGGGGGCTCGGAGAGATCGACCGCTCGGGCCTGAAGATCCGGGACCTCTATGCCGCCTACGATGCGGAGGTGAAGTTCGCCATCGGCTACGGTGCCGGACCGCGATTCGTCCCCGAGATGGAGGGGTGCGCCTGTGGTGACGTTCTGAAGGGTCGGGCCAAGCCGGTCCAGTGCCCGAAGTTCGGCACGGAGTGTACGCCGGAGATGCCGCTCGGTGCCCTGATGGTCTCCACCGAAGGCGCCTGCGCCGCCTACTACCAGTTCGGCGGTCTGCGGATGGAGGCGGCGGAATGAACATGGAAAGCCCCAACGGCCGCCGCCTGCGCGGAGATCGGGTGACCCTTGCCCACGGCGGTGGCGGCAAGGCCATGCGCGATCTGATCGAGGACGTGTTCGTCGGCGCGTTCGAGCCGGCTTCCATGGAAGATCAGGCCCGCCTGACCCATGACGCCCTCACCCAGACGGGCGCCCAGCTCGCCTTCACCACCGACAGCTTCGTGGTCGATCCGGTTGAATTTCCCGGCGGCGACATCGGTTCGATCGCGGTCTGCGGGACCGTAAACGACCTCGCCGTGGGAGGCGCCCGACCGCTCTGGCTGTCGGCTGCGTTCATCATTGAGGAGGGCCTCGAGGTCGCACTGCTGCGCCGCGTCGGCGTTCGAATCGTGACCGGCGACACGAAGGTCGTCGGCAAGGGTTCGGCCGACAAACTGTTCGTGACCACCTCGGCGTCGGCGTTATCCCGCCCGGCCGTCACCTCGCCGCCGATACCATCCGGCCGGGCGACATCGCTATCGTCAACGGAGTCCTTGGGGATCACGGTGCCGCGATCCTGGCCGCTCGCGGCGATATGGCATTGAGCACCGACATCGCGTCCGACTGCCAGCCCCTCAGCGCGCTCATGGAAGCGATCATCGAGGCGGCCCCGGATGTCCGGGGCGCCCGTGACGCCACCCGGGGCGGGCTGGCATCCGCCCTCAACGAGATGGCCGAGGCCGCCAAAGTCGGTATCGAGATCGACGAGGCGGCCTTGCCGCTCCGCCCGGAGGTCAAAGGGGTCTGCGAGATCCTCGGACTGGATCCACTCTATCTGGCGAATGAGGGAACGCTGGTGACGTTCGTACCGCCCGACCAGGCCGACGCAGCACTCGCGGCTATGCGCCGGACCGACGCGGGGCGACACGCGGTTGCGATCGGTCGTGCCACCGAGACAGTTCCCGGACGCGTGGTCATGAAGACTGTGTTTGGCGGCGGACGGGTCGTCGACATGCTGGTCGGCGAACAACTGCCGCGCATCTGCTAGGGCTCCAGCGATGCTTGGATTTCTGACCCTCGGCTTCCTGATCGGCATGAGCCATGCGCTTGAGGCCGACCATCTTGCCGCCGTCGGCGCGATGGCCACAGAGGAAACCGGTCGCCGGCGCCTGGTCCTCCGAGGTGCAGCGTGGGGGCTCGGTCATACCGTCACGCTTCTGGCGATCTGTGCGGCGGCGATCCTGTTCGGTTTCTCCCTGACCGATCGGGTCGCCGCCGTCCTGGAGTTCGCGGTTGGGCTGATGCTGGTCATGTTGGGGCTGGACGTGTTCCGGCGGATGCGGCGTCAGCGCGTGCATTTTCATGTCCACGATCACGGCCATGGCCGCCCGCACCTGCATGCGCACAGCCACGCCGGGGCACGCGTGTCCCATGACGTGGACCCCCACATGCATTCCCACCCAGAGGGATTGCCGGCCCGAGCCCTGCTGGTCGGGCTGGTCCATGGAGCCGCCGGATCGGCGGGACTTCTGGCCCTGGCCGCCGCGACCACCAAGGAGCCGCTCGTGGCGGTCGGCTACGTCGCCGTCTTCGGCGTCGGCTCGATCCTCGGCATGGCGCTGCTGTCCTATGCCGCCGCCTGGCCGCTCGGCTGGGCGGAACGCGGAGCGAAATGGCTTCACCGGGCGGTCGGTGCTCTGGCGGCGGCGGTGGCCATCACGATCGGAATTGGCGTGATGGTCGAGACCGGCGCCCTGGCTTGGAGTGGTTTCTGATGCACGAGCTTGGACTGACCCGCAACATCGTCACGATCGTGTCTGAACACGCCAAAGGACGGGCGGTGAAGCGCATCTGTCTTGCGCTGGGTCCTCTGGCCTGTGTCGAACCCCGCGCTCTCGACTTCTGCTTCGACATTGTCGCCCAGGGCACGCCCCTGGAAGGCGCCAAGATCGAGTTCGTGGAAGCCGAGGGCGATACGTTTCTGATCAAGGAATATGAACTGGAGGAGGCGGCCTGATGTGCGCGACTTGTGGATGTTCTGACCCCGCACAGGTGGTGAGGCTGACGGACCCGGCAACTGGCGACGTCAGAGTGCTGCGGTCCGGCGTATTCCCCGAGGACCACGGGCATTCGCACGGTCACGGACACAGCCATCATCATCACGACCATGACCATGACCATGACCACGACCATGACCACGACCATGACCATCATCACGACCACCCGCACGCCCATGGGCCGAATGGGGAGGTGATCTCACTCGAAACGGCGGTTCTGGAGAAGAACAACCAGATCGCGGTTCACAATCGCGGGTGGTTCGAAGGACGGGGCGTCCTGGCATTGAACCTTGTCAGCTCGCCCGGAGCCGGCAAGACCACACTGCTCGAACGGACCATTCGCGATCTTGCCGGATCGCTGGAGATCGCCGTGATCGAAGGCGACCAGATGACGACCAACGACGCCGATCGGATCCGGGCCGCCGGTGCGACCGCGGTGCAGATCAACACTGGAGCCGGCTGTCATCTGGAAGCGGACATGATCGCCGACGCAGTGAAGGCACTGAACCCGTCAAGCGGCTCGATCCTGATGATCGAGAATGTCGGCAACCTCGTCTGTCCGGCGATGTTTGACCTGGGCGAGGCCATGAAGGTCGCCGTCATCTCGGTGACCGAGGGCGAAGACAAGCCGCTGAAATACCCGCACATGTTCCGGGCCGCCTCGCTCGTCCTGATCAACAAGATCGATCTCGCCCCCCATGTCGACTTCGACGAAACCGCCTGCCGCACCAACATCGCAGCCGTCAATCCGGAGGCCGCGGTGATGACGGTTTCAGCCAAAACCGGTGACGGCATGGAGGCCTGGTTGGCCTTTCTTGAAGAAAAAAGAGAGACCCGGCGGCCTGCCTGACGTCACGCTGTCGATCAGGCTGGCACCGTCAGGGGAATCTCGACCCTCGGGGCCGCGTCGTGGACGAAATCGAACTCCTCCTGGGAGCGGACCTTCGGTCCGACACCTTTGCCCGGCAACAGCAGTTTGGCGAAGGTGCCCGAGATGTACCGCGGCTCGCCTTCGTCATCGGTCCACGGGGTGCGAAGGATCTCGACCTCGAGATACTCCTTACCCGTATAGAGCAACCGTTCCGTCGAGGCGATGGCAATCCTTTCGTCGAGGCACCGACTGAACAGCGTGTCCACGTGGTCCAGGTCCGACCCGCTCAACACTTCGTCGAGGAACTGGCCGTTGTGATCATGGCCGGTGATGTCGACGATCCGGGTTCCGAACAGCCGGAACTGGAACCGATCGTCGACCCGCTCGACGATAAAGACATGGCCGACGACGCGGCGAAACCGCTCGGCCGTCAGATCAGTCTTGCGCGCCAACTTCGAGGGCCGCGGCTGCAAAGCGCGGTACGTTCTGAAGAAGTGAGACGCCTGGTCCGTCTGAAGCATGGTCTTTCCGCGGAGCGCGTGAACGATAGTCTTCTACTCGACTCCGCATCCAACAGGCCAGACCCGACCGACCTCAATCCTCGTCGACACCAGCCCGGCCGATGCGCACATCGCGGTGGATCGATACCCCCAACAACAGTCCAAGCCCAATCATCATGGTCAGCATCGCCGTGCCCCCGTAGCTGATCATCGGAAGCGGTACGCCGACGACGGGGATCAGACCCATGACCATGGCCACATTGATGAAGAGATAGAGAAACAGGGTGGTGGTGACGCCGAGCGCAATCAATCGTCCGAACTGGCTGCGCGACCGGATGGCGATTGCAAATCCGTAGGCGAGGACTGAGACATAGAGCCCGATCAGGGCCAACCCGCCGACCATGCCGAACTCTTCGGCCAGCATGGTGAAGATGAAATCGGTCTGCTTCTCCGGCAGGAAATTCAGGTGGCTCTGGCTGCCTTTGAGAAATCCTTTGCCAAACATCCCACCGGAGCCGAGCGCGATCTTCGACTGCAGGATGTGGTACCCGGAGCCCAGCGGGTCACTTTCCGGGTCCAGGAAGGTCAGGATCCGCTGTTTCTGATAGCCGCGCAGGAACTGCCACACGATCGGCACCGCGGCGATCCCGGCCACCAGAACAGCGATGAACTTCCAGAGGCGCACGCCGGCCAGAAAGAAGATCGCCCCCGCGCCCGCCACCATCATGAGCGCGGTTCCAAGATCGGGCTGGCGCAGCACCAGAGCCGCCGGCAGGCCGACCATCAAGATCGGCGCGACCAAATTCAGCGGATTACCGACCTCTTCATAGGTCAGGCCGTGGAAATACCGGGCAAGCGCAAGGACCAGGGCGATCTTCATCACCTCCGACGGCTGCAGCTGAAAGACGCCCAGATCAATCCACCGCTGGGCTCCCATGCCGATCTCGCCCATGACCTCGACCAGGGCCAGCAGCACCAGGGCGACGACGTAGCCGAGATAAGCCGTGCGCATCCAGAACCGGATATCGACCAGGGCGATCGCCAGCATGACCACGAGACCAACCGCGAACCGGATCGCATGGCGATAGGCCCACGGGCTCCAGTCGCCATTCGCCGCGGAATACAGCATCAGGCAGCCGGTCGCCGCGATCAGCGTAACCAGCACCACGAGCAGCCAGTTCATCGACGCGAGCTTCTGCCCGAACGTCAGTTCCGGCGGGTTCAGTCCATCGGAGCGGAAGGTGATGGACATGGTTATCCCTGCCCCGCGCCAGTCGCAGGCAGCGACTGCGCCGTCCCCGTCGCCGGACCCGGATCGATCCTCAGCGCTTCGCGCAGGACGTCACCCGCGATCGGCGCGGCCATGGAGGACCCGCCGCCGCCATGCTCCACCACCACCGCGACCGCGTAGCGCGGCGCATCCAAGGGCCCGTAGCCGACAAACAGGGCATGGTCACGGTCGCGCCACGGTCTGTCCTCGTTCTTGCGGATGCCCGCCAGACGTTCCGCCATAGTGATCCGCTTGACCTGGGCCGTGCCGGTCTTACCACCGATCGGCACGCTGCTGTCGCTGCCGCGCAGGCGTCGGGCGGTGCCGTGTTCACCGTAGATCACTTCGGCCATTGCCTCGCGCACCAGGCCAAGGTTCCGGCCATCGACCGCAAGCCGGTCGGCGGCCGCGCCATCCTCGGAGCCGGCAACCAACCGGGGCGCGATGGCCATGCCGCCATTCACCATCCGGGCGGTGGCGAGCGCGAGCTGAAGCGGCGTGGTAAGAATGAACCCCTGGCCGATCGAGGTGACCAGTGTCTCACCCTTCTGCCAGGGCACTCCCCGGGTGGCCAGCTTCCATTCCCGGCTCGGCATCAGCCCCGAGCGCTCTCCCGGCAGGTCGATACCGGTCGCCGTTCCATAGCCGAACCGTTGCGCCATCTCGGTGATCCGGTCGATGCCGACACGCTTCGACAGCTCGTAGAAATACACGTCACAGCTCTGAGCGATCGACTGCTTCATGTCGACCCAGCCGTGCCCATGACGTTTCCAGCAGTGGAACCGGGTGTCACCCAACTCCAGGTGCCCGGGGCAGAAGAACCGCGTATCAGGCCCTGCGAGGCCGGCCTCCAGCGCCGCCAGCATGACGATCATCTTGAACGTCGAACCGGGCGGGTACTGTCCGGCGATCGCCTTGTTGTTCAATGGCGTGCGTGGATTGGCGAGCAGTTCTTCCCAGTCCTTGGCCGAGAGTCCGCGGTTGAACGGGTTCGGATCGTATCCGGGAACCGACGCCAGCGCCCGTACCTCGCCGCCGTGCACGTCGACCACCACGACCGAACCGCTCTCTGCCTCGACGACGCGGCCTTCCTGGTTGATCAGCACCGTCGCCCGTTCGGCGTAGGTGTCTCGCAAAACCGGGTCGGCGGTCGCCAGCGCCGCCTGCGCGCGCGGATCGTCCACCGGCAGCCGATCGGCCCTCCCGCGGGCGAGACGTTCCGTGGCAAACCGCTGCAGGTTGATATCCAGGGTCAGGCGTGTGTCCTGACCCGGCTCACCCTCGTCGCCAGGCAGCTTGCGAATGATCCGTCCGAGCGCGTTGACCTCCACCTGGCGCTGCCCGGCGGTACCCCGCATCTCCACGTCCCGCAGCTTCTCGACTCCGCTCTTTCCGATCCGGAAGTCCGGCAGTTCGAGGACCGGATCCCCGGTCAGTTCGCTCTCCGAGACCGCCGCCACGTAGCCGGTGACATGCACCGCCGTGTCGGCGAACGGATACCGGCGGGATCGCCCGACTTCGATACGGATCCCCGGCAGATACGGGGTGTTCACGGCGACCCGGGCGATCTCCTCGCGGGTCAGGTTTTCCACCACGGTCACCGGCACGAAGGCGCGTTTGCGCTTCACCTCCTTCAGCACGCGGCGGACATCCCAGTCAGGCACGTTGATCACTGACCTCAGGGCCGACAGGGTCGCCGCCACATCTTCGGTCTGTTCCCGCACGATCTCGACCCGGAAGTTGTCCTGGTTGTCGGCCAGTGCCACGCCGTTGCGGTCGACGATGCGGCCCCGGATCGGCGGGAGCATTTCGAGGTTGAACTGGTTGTCGCGTGACAGCAGTTCGTAGCGGTCGGCTTCGACAACCTGAAGATAGTAGAGGCGCGCGCCGAGCGCCGACACCAGTGCCAGTTTTCCGCCGGCCAGAAGCAGGGCGCGCCGCGTGAAGACCCTGTGGGTGTCCTGTTCGCTCGCCTTCAGCATCGTCCGCTACCCGACCACGTGGCGGTGCAGGCGCACGAAGAGCCAGGCCACCAGCGGGAAGCCGAGCGCGCTGACGAGGTACTGGAAGACCGCTGGCTCCGGGCCGATTGGCCGGAACGCAAGGCCCGACATGACGGCCCAACCGAGCAGCGAAGCCGGCAGCTGAATCACCACGAAGCCCAGCCAGGTCAGGACAAACGGCTTGGCGATGAGTGTGCGCCGTTGCGACAGGGCGAGGGCATGGACCAACAGCAGCGTGATGGCCGTCAGGCCGATCGGGGTTCCGACCAGGATGTCCTGCAGGATGCCGATCAGAAACAGGGCCGATGCCGGCTGAAGATCCGGCCGGTAGATCGCCCAATAGAACGTGGCCATCGCCGTATAACCGGGCACGACGGCGGCGTAGCCGGGAATGCCGATGGTCACCACGGAGAGGATCGCCAACAGCGCCGTGAACGCCATCGGCGTCGAGTGCCGGAGCCAACCGTCGAGGCGCTGGACGGTGGTCGTCCTCATCGGGTTCCGGCCTTGGGGCCCATGACGGAGAACGGCGGCACATTCGCGCTGCCCGGGCGCACGACGCCTGGCGTTCCCGTCCTGAGCACCCGGACATACTCCAGGCGCGTCCAGTCGACGAACGGCGTGACCCGGATCGCGCCATCGGTGATGGACGTGACCATCCCGACCGCGATGCCAGGCGGGAACACACCACCATGGCCGGACGTGACGACCCTGTCGCCCGGTACCAGTTGGGCGTTCTGCGGCAGATAGACCACCCGAGGCGCGCGCGTGTTGTCCCCGGCAAGCACAGCAGGATCGCGTGTCCGCTCAATCACCACCGGGATCTGCGAGTTCAGATCGGTGATCAGCAGTATCCTGGCGTAGTCCGTGCCGAGCTCGACCACGCCACCCACCAGCCCCTCCCCGCTGACGGCGGCATTTCCAAGCCCCACGCCGTTGCCGTCGCCGGCATTGATCACGACGCTTCGCACAAAAGCGCCGCCGGCATCGGCGATGACCCGCGCGGTCACGAAGTCGATCCCCTTCGGCGGAACGAAATTGGTCAGGGCCTTCAAGGCCCGGTTTTCCGCCTCGAGCCGGCGGGCGACGTGCTGCCAGCGTTCCAGGCGATCATTCTCGACAATCAGGCGTTTGTTCTCGGCGCGGAGATCCCGGAGATCGCGCAGATTGTCCACGGTTTCGTTCACCGTCGCAGCCGGCCTGGACAGCACGTCGATCACGGGCGCCAACGCGTCGAGCACCACGACACGGGCCCTTTCCAGGATCAGGACATCGGCCTTGCCCAGCAGGAGGAGCGCGAAAGCACCGGCGATAAGGGAGGCAAAAGCGAACCGGCTCCAAAGCGACCGGACCGGCGGTGCAGCGGAACTGAAAGATCCGGGTCGCTGTGCCATCGTCGCATGTCACCCAAGGCTTGCGCCGAAGCGCCGTCGGCGCCGGATCAGTAAGCTCCAATCAGAACGTTCCGCAGAACCTTCATCTCCTCAAGGCACCGCCCGGTGCCAAGCGCAACGCAGGAGAGCGGATCATCCGCGATCATGACCGGCAGACCCGTCGCATGGCGCAGGACGAAATCGAGATTGCCCAGCAGGGCCCCGCCGCCGGTCAACACAATCCCCTTGTCGACAATGTCGGCGGCCAGTTCCGGTGGGGTCTGTTCGAGAGCGACCTTGACCGCCTCGACGATCTGGCTGACCGGTTCGGCCAAACTGTCGGCAATCTGAGACTGATCGATGATGATCTCTTTCGGGACCCCGTTCATCAGGTCGCGGCCCTTGATCTGCAGACCTTTGCCGACGCCGTCTTCCGGCGGATAAGCGGAGCCGATTTCCTTCTTGATGCGCTCGGCGCTGCCTTCACCGACCAGGAGGTTATGGTTGCGGCGGATGTAGGCGATGATCGCCTCATCCATTTTGTCCCCGCCGACCCGCACCGAGCGCGAATACACGATTCCACCCAGCGACAGGACCGCCACCTCGGTGGTGCCGCCGCCGATGTCGACGACCATCGACCCTGTCGGTTCGGTGACCGGCAGATTGGCCCCGATCGCCGCCGCCATCGGTTCCTCGATCAGGAACACCCGGCGTGCGCCGGCGCTCTCGGCACTCTCCTGAATGGCGCGACGTTCGACGGCGGTCGAACCCGACGGCACGCAGACGATAACCTGCGGGCTGGCGAAGGATCGCCGGTTGTGCACCTTGCGGATGAAGTGCTTGATCATTTCCTCGGCGACTTCGAAATCCGCGATGACGCCGTCGCGCAGAGGTCGGATCGCCTGAATGTTGCCGGGCGTGCGGCCGAGCATCTGCTTGGCCTCATCGCCGACCGCGAGCACTTGCTTCTTGCCGCGCACCGTGGCGATCGCGACGACCGAAGGCTCGTTCAGGACGATGCCGCGACCCTTCACATAGACCAGCGTGTTGGCCGTACCAAGGTCGATGGCCATGTCCGCTGAAAGCATTCCCAGAAGATTCGCAAAGAACATCTTTCGCTCGTTCCCGTCCGTCGCAGCGCCGCCGCCGCTGTCTCCGTCATCCGCCCGATGCTCCGTGGTATCCGATTGCCGGAATCCATCAGGGGCGGTGTTCTGAAATAATCGCGTCCGCTTTGCGCTCTATCGATACGCTATATCCTGAACAATATCAGGATTCGCAGGTTCTTACAAAGCGCAGTTCATGCCGATTCGCCAGTTTGGCGACGTTCACATCGGCACGCGCGCCGGCCCGTGGGAGCCAAACGGGTCGAGCGGCGGGACCGCTGTCCAGCCGCTCGACCGCAAAGTTGTTCGTCAGTTCTTGTCCTTGTCGACCAGCTTGTTCTCCGCGATCCACGGCATCATCGCGCGGAGCTTCTCGCCGACCTGCTCGATTGAATGCTCCGAGGCCCGGCGGCGCATGGTCTTGAACGAGGACTGGTTGACCTTGTTCTCGAGCATCCAGGACCGGGCGAAAGCACCCGACTGGATGTCGTCGAGCACCCGCTTCATCTCGGCCTTGACCTCCGGCGTGACGATCCGGGGGCCGGAGACGTACTCACCGTACTCCGCGGTATTGGAGATCGAGTAGTTCATGTTCGCGATGCCGCCCTCATAGATCAGGTCGACAATCAGTTTCACCTCGTGCAGGCACTCGAAATACGCCATCTCCGGCGCGTAACCGGCCTCGACCAGGGTCTCGTAGCCGGCCTTGATCAGCTCGCACAGGCCGCCGCACAGAACGACCTGCTCACCGAACAGATCGGTCTCGCACTCTTCCTGGAAGGTGGTCTCGATGGTCCCGGCGCGGCCACCGCCGATCGCCGAGGAATAGCTCAGCGCGATCTCAAGCGCGTTGCCCGACGCGTTCTGATCGACGGCGACCAGGCACGGGACGCCGCCGCCCCGCAGGTACTCCGAGCGCACGGTGTGGCCCGGCCCCTTCGGGGCGATCATGAAGACGTCGATGTCGTCCCGGGCTTCGACGAAGTTGAAGTGGATGTTGAAGCCGTGCGCGAACGCGATCGCAGCGCCGGAGCGAATGTTCGGGGCGATATCGTCGTTGTAGATGTCGGCCTGCAGCTCGTCCGGCGTCAGGATCATGATCACATCACCCCAGGCAGCAGCCTCGGCCGGTGTCATGCACCGCAGACCGGCGGCTTCGGCCTTGGCCCGGGAGCGTGAACTCTCCTTCAGCGCGACCACGACGTCAGGAACGCCGCTGTCCTTGAGGTTGTTGGCATGGGCATGGCCCTGGCTGCCGTAACCGACGATGACAACCTTCTTCGTCTTGATCAGGTTCACGTCGGAATCGCGGTCGTAATACACGCGCATGAAAGGGTCCCTCCTCCAGGTCTATGTTGGTCACCGTCGGGCGACGGTTTAGCGGGGCGTTTCCCGCGGGTCTACAGGGTTTGGCTCGGAAATCCGAATGATCGGGCGGTCGGTCAGCTGTCGTCGGACGGCTTCTTGCTCCGCTTGCGGGCCGGTTTCGACTTTCGCACCAGCGGCATGTGGACATCCGGGCCACGCGCGATGGCGACCACGCCGGTCCTGGAAACCTCCACGTCGCCGAGCGAGACCATCAGATCGATGAACGCGTCGATCTTTCCGGTATCACCGGTGAGTTCGAAGACGAAGCTCTCCAAAGTGCTGTCGATGGCGCGGGCGCGGAACGTGTCGGCGATCCGCAGCGCTTCGATCCGGTGCTCGCCGACATTGCGCACCTTGACCAGGGCGAGTTCGCGGCTGACATGCGGGCCTTCCAGGGTCAGGTCATGCACGTCGTAAACCGGCACAAGCCGGGCGAGCTGCGCCTTGATCTGCTCGATCACCATCGGTGTTCCCGAAGTGACGATCGTGATCCGCGACCGCGCGTTGATCTCGTCAACTTCGGTCACGGTGAGGCTTTCGATGTTGTAGCCGCGGCCCGAAAACAGGCCGATGACGCGGGCCAGAACGCCGGGCTCATTGGCCACGAGCACGGCGATGGTATGCCGTTCGATCGGTTGGTCGGTCGGTTTCACGTGGAAGTCTCCTCAGGGCGCCCTCGGCTGCCCAGATCGCATGCAACAGGTCTCGACTGAAGGATGGTGGCCGGACGAACCGGCCGCCGCGCCAGATCAGACCAGGACCATGCCTTCTTCGGTTGCCGTCTGCTCGGCCTTGTCCTCGGGGCCCAGGATCATCTCGTTATGGGCTTTGCCGGACGGGATCATCGGAAAGCAGTTCTCGTCCTTGGTGACACAAATGTCGGCGACAACCGGATGCGGCGTGGCGATCATCTCGTCGATCACGTCGTCCAGCTCGTTCGGATGGGTCGCGCGCAGGCCGACGCCGCCAAACGCCTCAGCGACTTTGACGAAATCGGGCAGCGCCTCGGAGTAGCTCTCCGAATACCGACCGCCGTGGATCAGCTCCTGCCATTGGCGCACCATCCCCATCCACTGGTTGTTGATGATGAACGCCTTGACCGGCAGGTTGTACTGGCGAAGGGTCGACAGCTCCTGAATGTTCATCAGGACACTCGCCTCTCCGGCGATATCGATCACCAGAGACTCCGGATGGGCGATCTGGACGCCCATAGCCGCCGGAAGACCGTATCCCATGGTCCCGAGCCCGCCGGACGTCATCCAACGGTTCGGCTCATCGAACCCGTAGTACTGGGCGGCCCACATCTGATGTTGCCCGACTTCGGTGCTGATGTAGCAGTCCATGCCCTGGGTCTTCTCGAACAGCCGCTTGATGGCATGCTGGGGCTTGATCTCGGCCGGGTCCGGCTCGAATGCCAGGCACTTGCGGGCGCGCCAGCCGTCGATCTTGCTCCACCAGGCGGCGAGCGCCTTGGCGTCGGGCTTGTACCGCTTGGCCTTCCAGACGGCCAGCATCTGCTCCACCACCTGTCCGGCGTCCCCGATGATCGGGATGTCGACGGCGACGTTCTTGTTCACCGAGGACGGGTCGATATCGACGTGGATTTTCTTCGCGTTCGGCGCAAAGCCGGACAACAGACCGGTCACACGGTCGTCGAAGCGGGCGCCGACGCAAACGATGACGTCGCTCTCGTGCATCGCCAGGTTGGCTTCATAGGTGCCGTGCATGCCCAGCATCCCGACGAACTGACGATCGGAGGCCGGGAAAGCCCCCAATCCCATCAGCGTCAGCGTTGCCGGGTAGCCAGTGGTGTGAACCAGCTTGGTGAACGCCTCCGACGCCTTGGGACCGGCGTTGATCAGCCCGCCGCCGCCATAGAAGATCGGACGCTTGGCGTTGGCAATCAGCTCCACCGCCTTCTCGACGGCGCTCTCATCGCCCCTCACCTGGGGCCGGTAGCTCTTCGGCTGATGGGTCTTGCCGTTGGTATAGGGGCAGTCGGCAAACAGGACGTCCTTCGGCAGGTCGACCACGACCGGCCCGGGGCGTCCGGCGGCCGCGACATAGAACGCCTCGTGCATCACGTCGGCCAGCTGGTCCGGGTCCTTGACCAGATAGTTGTGCTTGGTACACGGCCGGGTAATGCCGGTCGTATCGGCCTCCTGAAACGCATCGTTGCCGATCAGATGGGTCGGCACCTGCCCGGTCAGACACACGATTGGAATGGAATCCATGAGCGCGTCGGTCAGACCGGTGACAGCGTTGGTGGCGCCGGGTCCGGACGTCACCAGGACCACGCCGACCTTACCGGTCGATCGCGCGTACCCTTCCGCCGCGTGGACGGCCGCCTGCTCATGGCGAACAAGGATGTGGCGCACCGCGTTGGTCTTGAAGAGCTCGTCGTAGATCGGCAATACCGCCCCGCCGGGATAGCCGAATACGACCTCTACGTCCTGATCCTTGAGCGCTTGCAGAATGACGGCAGCCCCACTCATGGTCTGGGGACTGGCCGTCTGGGTAGACGACGGTTGACGGGGGGACGACTTGCGGGGTTTGGCCACCGTTCCGCTCCTATGGCTGCAATCGAACGCCGGCTGACACGCCGGCGGGATCAGGTTGAACAAAGACACATGCGGCGCGGGAGAGCCCGCGCCGACGGCCGGGAACCTAGTCGCTCACGATTCGGGCGTCAACAAGCAGGAGCGAATTTTCGCAAAGATTTCGGAAAAACTGCTTTGCGAATATTGCGCACCAATTGTCATTTCAGACACGAATTGATGGCGAAACCAGGTCCTCTGGCGCTTCGCATACTGTCTGGTAGCGATCACCGCGCGCTCGACCGCCCCTTCCAGATCAGTCTTTTTTTCAATAAATTCAACAATTTGCAGAACGCCTATCGCCCGCATTACCGGCAAGGACGGGTCCAGATCGAGTGCGACGAGGCGCCGCACTTCCTCAACCGCCCCGGCTTCGACCATGGCGCGGAAGCGACGGGCGATGGCGTCGGCAGAGGCCGGCCGCGGCGGCATCAGCAGGATCGACCGGAACGCCAGATCCGGCCGCACCTCCGGGGTCCGCGCCTGCCACGCCGACAGCGGCTTGCCGGTCGCTCTCGCCACCGACCAGGCACGCTGAAGCCGCTGGCTGTCGCCGACCTCCAGGCGCCGGGCGATCTCGGGATCAAGGGCCGACACCTCAGCGTGGAACGCGGCCGCACCGATCGCCCGATAGCGCCGCTCCGCCTCTTGCAGGACGGCTTCCTGGATCTCCGGCACATCGGCGATCCCTGCCATCAGCGACCGCAGGTACAGACCGGTTCCGCCGCACAGGATCGGCACCCATCCGCTGGCCGCAGCGGCGTCGATCTCGCGCAGGGCGGCGTCGCGCCACCAGACCGCCGATCCCCGCTGACTGCCCGGCAAGACGCCGAACAGCCGGTGCGGGACCCGGCCTTCCTCCGCCGGGCTGGGCCGCGCCGTCAGAATGCGGAGATCGCGATAGACCTGCATGCTGTCGGCGTTGATGACGGCGCCGCCGATCGCTTCGGCGAAATCCAGGGCAAGAGCCGACTTGCCACTCGCCGTCGGCCCGGCCACGACGACGACGGTTGTCTTGGGAGATTCGGTATCGGGACTGGACATCGCGTCCGCCGCTACGCGATAACCCGCCGCCATGCAATATGTTCTCACTCTCTGCGGGGCCTCGGGCGACTCTTCAGTCACCGCCGATGTCGTCGGAGCCGCTGCCGACGCCCTCGCAGAGTCGGGGGCGGTCGTTGGCACCGCCGACTGGCTCGCCGACCGCGAAGCGGTGGATATGCCGTTTGACGGAACACCGCCCGCTGCGGCCGTTCCTACCGTCCGCGAGCGGCTCACGGACGCTCGGGTCGACGCGAATGCCGGTCTGGCCGCCGGCAGGCGCAAGCGTGTTCTGATCGCCGATATGGACTCGACGATGATCGAAGGCGAGTCCCTCGACGAGTTGGCGGCCCATGCCGGGTTGCACGAGCGGATCTCGGCGATCACGGCGCGCGCCATGCGCGGCGAGCTTGATTTCGAAGCCGCGCTTGAAGAACGCGTCGCGCTGCTGGAGGGGCTTTCGGCCGAAACCATCGACGCTGTGGTCGGCAGTCTTCAACCGACCCAAGGCGGCCGCGCCCTGGTCGCGACCATGAAAGCCGCCGGGGCCTATTGCGCCCTGGTCTCGGGCGGTTTCAAGCCGATGACGGGCGCGATCCGGCTGCAGCTCGGGTTTGACGAGGACCGGTCCAATACCCTGCTGGTCGAGGACGGGGCACTCACCGGACGGGTTGGCCGTCCGATTCTCGGACAAGAGGCGAAGCTCCAGGCTCTGAACGAATTGACCGACCGGTTCGCCGTGCCGGCTGACGCGGTGCTGGCGGTCGGCGACGGGGCCAATGATCTGGCAATGATCGGGGCTGCCGGCATGGGGGTGGCGTTTCGAGCGAAACCAGCGGTGCGGGACGCGGCCGAATATCGGATCGAGCACGCTGACCTCCGGGGACTGCTGTACCTCCAGGGCTTCAGGGCGACCGAGATCGTCGACTGAAAGGGCGGCGACCACGCCGCTTTCTCGCTGCCGCTTGTTGATTTATCCCGCTTCGGTTGCGCATAGGGAACGGCGCCGGTTCCAGGGAACCGGCGCCGCCTCACACTCCGCAAGAAGGGCCTGGGGGGCGGGGGGATCAGCCCTTTTTGATGCGGAGCGCAATGAAAAGCGGATTGCCCTGGCGGTCGATGTAGAGCAGCACGGACTCCTTGTCCTCGGAGCGTGCGGCATCAACCTGCCGCTGGACGTCTGCGGGCGTCTTCACTTCGTCCTGACCGACCTCGAGAATCACATCGCCCTCGCGAATGCCTTTCTCGGCCGCACCACTGGCGTCATCGACCTGTGAGACAACGACGCCCTCGACACTTTCCTCGATGCTGAATTTGTCACGCAATTGCGGCGTGAGCGTGGCGAGATCAAGGCCCAGCGAGTCGATCCGGCCTTCGTCCTGCGGGCCCTCCGTCGCCGACGTTGTGATGAGCTGCGCCTCTTCGGTCTGCTCGAGCTCGCCCAGCGTCGCACTGAAGGCCACCAGTTCGCCGTTTCGCCAGACCGAGACCGGCACATCCTCACCGACCCGGGTCTCGGCGACGATCCGCGGAAGCTGGCGCATCTCGTCGACCGACTGTCCGTTGAACTCGAGAATCACGTCACCCGGTTGGATGCCGGCAGCCTCGGCCGGTCCATCCTTGGTCACATCGGCGACCAGCGCGCCCCGGGCGCTGTCCAGTCCGAGAGAGTCGGCGATCTCGTCGCTGACCTGCTGGATACGGACACCAAGCCAGCCCCGACGGGTGCGCCCGAAGTCCCGCAGTTGTTGAACAACGCTGACCGCGAGATCGGAAGCGATGGCAAAACCGATCCCGACCGAGCCGCCAGTCTGCGAAAAGATCGCGGTGTTGATGCCGACAACCTCGCCCTCGAGATTGAACAAGGGACCACCCGAGTTGCCTCGGTTGATCGAGGCGTCGGTCTGGATGAAGTCGTCATATGGCCCCTGGCCGATGTCACGCCCGCGCGCCGAAACGATGCCAGCCGTCACCGTGCCGCCCAGGCCAAACGGGTTGCCGATGGCGACAACCCAATCGCCCACCCGCAACTTACTGGACCCACCGAACGGCACGAAGGGCAGCACACGATCGCCCGGATCGATAGACAGCACGGCGATATCGGTCTTGGGATCACGGCCGACCAGGGTCGCGGTGTATTCCGTATCGTCCTGCAGCCGCACCGTGATTTCGTCCGCGTCGGCGATGACGTGATTGTTGGTCACGACAATACCGGCCAGATCGATGATGAACCCCGAACCCAGCGACTGGGCCCGCCGAGGGCGCTGCGGACGCTGTCCCTGGTTGCGCTCGAAGAAGTCCTTGAAGAACTCCTCGAACGGCGAGCCCGGCGGGAACTGCGGCATGTCCGGAACGCGTGACGTATCAACCGTCTGGGTCGTCGCGATGTTAACAACGGCCGGCAGCAGGCGTTCCGCGAGGTCGGCGAAGCTCTCCGGCGGCGCCTTCGCCCCCGCGGTCGTTGGCAGAACCAGGGCCAATGCCAGGAACCCCGCGACGGAAGCAAACGCCATCCGCCGGCCCCAATGCGCCAACGCGGCGCCCAGCCCGGCAGGTGCGGCAGAGATGCCTTGTTCGGTTGCCGGTTCAGCGAGTTCGCAGACGGTGAGCCGCATATCGACGTTGTCCCCTATAAGACGTTCACTTCTCTTTCAATCCGACGGGCGCGTCCATGCTCTGGGAGTTAAGCCCGGCTTTCCACTCAAAGGTGGGCTCGCGCCGCGCACAATCAACGTCCGTCTTCCCCGATACCGATAGCACCCGGTCAGTGTGTCCAGAATGGGGCAGAAACCGTGGACGAGCCAGCGGCTACCGATCAACCTCGTATCAGCCACAGCGCCACGAGCCCGAGGCACGCTGCCGCAAGGCCGATCAGGCGAATCGTGGCGACCGGCTGAGACAGCATCAGCGCCATGGCGCGGCGTAGCGCATCCGGAAAGGCCGCATAGAGCAGGCCTTCAATGACCACGACAAGGGCCAGAGCGGCGAGCAGGTCCTGCATGCCGGCACTGGCCCCGTCGTCAGCCGTGATCAGTTCGGGCCCTGTGTCGTCCCGGTGATCGAGTTGAAGAACCGGAAGAAGTCGCTGTTCGGCGACAGCACCATGGTCGTGTCGCCATCACCCTCACCGACGACCCTCCGGTAGGCCTGCATCGACCGGTAGAAGGCGAAGAACTCCGGATCCCGACCGAACGCGTCGGCGTAGATCTTGATCGCCTGGGCATCGCCTTCACCGCGGAGGGTTTCGGCCTGTTTCTGGGCCTCCGCCACGATGACGGTGCGCTGCTTGTCGGCGTCCGCGCGGATCTTCTGGGCCTGCTCGGAGCCTTGGGCACGGAACTCCCGGGCCTCCCGCTCACGTTCGGACGACATCCGGTCATAGATGTTCTGACGGGTTGCGTCCGGATAGTCGGCACGGCGGATCCGAACCTCGATGATCTCGACACCGAGGCGCACGGCGCTGTCGTTCACCTCGCGGCGGATGTCGGTCATGATCCCGGCCCGCTTCTCCGACAGAATGTCGAACAGGGTCTGGTTACCGAGCACCCGTCGCAGCGAGGAGTTGATGATCACCGACAGCCGAGACGCCGCTTCCCGCTCGGTCCGCACCGCCTGGAAGAACAGCAGCGGATTGACGATCCGGTACCGGGCATAGCTGTCGACATCCAGGCGCTTCTGGTCGGCCAGGATGACCTGCTGGCGCGGCGGGTCGACGTCCAGAGCGCGCCGCTCGTAGTAGATCGTGTTCTGAACGAACGGCGCCTTGATGTTGAGCCCAGGCTCCTGAACCACCCGACGCGGTTCACCGAACTGCAGCACCAAGGACTGCTGGGTTTCGTCGACCACGAACAGGGTCTGCGAAATCAGGATACCCGCCGCAACGACGACCACCCCGAGAATAGCCAGTAAGCGGTTCATCAGTTGGTCCCCCGCTGGCTGCTGGCACCGGAGGCTCCGCCGGTCGCCCGTTTCTGGATTTCCGGAAGTGGCAGGTAGGGCACCACGCCGCTGCCGCCCGCTTCGTCGTCGATGATCACTTTGTTCACGTTGCGCAGGATCTCCTCGAGGGTTTCGAGATAGATCCGCTGGGTCGTGACGTCCTTGCTCTGGACGTAGGCGTTGTAGACCGAGTTGAATCGGTTCGCGTCACCCTCGGCGCGGTTCACCACTTCCTGACGGTAGGCGTCCGCGCCTTCGATCAACTGGGCCGCCTCACCACGGGCCCGCGGTACCACGTCGTTGCGGTACGCTTCCGCTTCGTTCTTCAGACGGTCCAAGTCTTGGCGCGCCCGGGTCACTTCGTTGAACGCGTCGATGACCTGACTCGGCGGGTCGACCTGGTCGAGTTGCACCGACCGGATCTCGATTCCGGCTCGGTACTCGTCTGCCAGCGCCTGGAGCTGTTCCTGGGCGGTCACCTCGATCTCACCACGGCGTTCGGTCAGAGCGTCCTGGATCCGCATGCTGCCGATGATGTCACGCATGACCGCCTCGGCGGAGATCTTCACTGTCTGTTCGGGATTCTGCAGGTTGAACAGGAAATCGCCGGCATTTCTGATCCGCCAGAACACCACGAAGTCAATATCGACGATGTTCTCGTCGCCGGTGATCATCTGGCTTTCTTCGGACACGTCCTGCGTGCTGCTGGCCCGGCGAACATCACCCCCGGCGGAGCGGAAACCGATTTCGATCCGATTCTCGCGCGTCACGTCCGGGCGGAAGACCGTGCCGATCGGTGCCGGCCAGTTCCAGTGCAGTCCCGGCTCGGCCGGAATACCGGTGTACTTACCGAACACCAGCGCGACGCCCTGCTGGTTCGGCTGCACCCGATACAGACCGTTGGCAGCCCAGACCAGCGCCAGGACAATAAGCACCAGGATGATCAACTTCGGGCCGCCGAAGCCGCCCGGGATCATGCCCTTGAAGCGCTGTTGGCTGCGCCGCAGCATCTCTTCGATATCTTTCGGCGTCGGTCCTCCGCCGCCAGGTCCGGTTCCACCCGGCCGGCCCCACGGCGAATTGCCGCGGCCATTGCCGCCGCCTCCGCCGCCCCAAGGGCCCTGCCCGCGGCCCCCCTGATCGCTCCAAGGCATGCTGCGTCCTCTCTGTTCCGACGTGGCCGGGACCTAGCACGCCGCCGACGCGTTGCAAAGCGCGGCCAAGCACTCTATGTCCCGGCGAGCCGGGCGCATTCTATTTCGGTGTTCGGCATATTGGCGAATTCCCAGGGATTTCAAGTTATGGCAACGGTTTCCGAAGCGACCATCCACAACGCCTTGAAGGCGGTCCGCGATCCGGCCACAGGCGCGCCGCTCTCCGATCGGGCGTCGGTCTCGGGACTCGTCGTCAAGGGGGGCAACGTCGGCTTCTCGCTTGAGGTTGACCCTCAGGAGGCGCCGAAGCTGGAAGGCCTCCGCGCTTCTGCAGAGACCGCGGTGCTGGCCCTCGACGGCGTCACATCGGCCACCGCCGTCCTGACGGCACACCGGCCTGCCCAGGCGCCTGCCACGGCCCCCGGAGCTGCAGCCGCCCCACACCAGGGCCGCATGCCCTCGCGACCGGATGTCGCGGGCATCAAGTCGATTGTGGCGGTCGCGTCCGGCAAGGGCGGTGTGGGCAAGTCGACGGTCGCCACCAACCTCGCCCTGGCGCTCGCCCGCAAGGGCCTTGCGGTCGGCCTCTTGGACGCCGACGTCTACGGACCCTCGCTGCCGCGGATGATGGGCATCGACCGCAAACCCGAGTCCCTGGATGGAAAGACCCTGATCCCCCTCGACAATCACGGCGTGCGCTGCATGTCGATCGGGTTCCTGGTGGCCGAGGACACGCCAACCATCTGGCGTGGCCCGATGGTGATGAGTGCCCTCGAACAGATGCTGCGCGATGTGGCCTGGGGTGAGCTGGACATTCTCGTGGTCGACATGCCGCCCGGCACCGGCGACGCGCAACTGACCATGGCACAGCGGGTTCCGCTGGCCGGATCGGTGATCGTCTCCACCCCGCAGGACATCGCCCTGCTCGATGCGCGCAAGGGTCTGAACATGTTCCGGCGGGTCGAGGTTCCGGTCCTCGGTATCGTCGAGAACATGAGCTACTTCCTGTGTCCGAACTGCGGCGAGCGCAGCGAGATCTTCGGCCACGGCGGGGCCCGCGCCGACGCCGAGCGCATGGGCGTGCCGTTCCTCGGGGAAGTCCCGCTGCACCTGGACATCCGAAGCGGCGGCGACCAGGGGACCCCCATTGTCGCCGCCGCGCCCGACAGTGCTCATGCCGCCGCCTTCGCCTCGGTCGCCGACGCGATGTGGGCGCAACTCGAGGGTGCGGCAACGCGGGCCGCGCCGGAGATCGTGTTCGAGTGATCAGCTCGCCGCCGACCAGCCGGATCTAGACGCGCACGTAGTCGACGAACCTGAGACCCGGCTTGCCGTCGGCACCGGCGACGGTCTCTGTGCCGTTCTCCCGCCATCGCGACCAATCGACTACAGGGAACAGCACCTCGCCTTCGGCATCCATGTCGACCCATGTGAGGTGCATCGCGTCGGCACGCTCCAGCATCTGAGTGTAGACCTCCGCGCCTCCGGCGATCATAGCTTCGCGACTGTCGGACGCCCGCGCGAGCGCGGCTTCAAGGCTGTCGGCAAGCTCGATACCGTCGGCGGACAATCGCGGATTGCGCGTCACGATGATCATCCTGCGGCCCGGCAGGGGTCGACCGATCGACACGTAGGTCCGCCGCCCCATGATCAATGGCTTGCCCCATGTCACCTCACGAAAACGAGCCAGATCCTCCGGAAGGTGCCAGGGCAGCGCGCCGTCGCGGCGTCCGATCACACCGTTTCGGGCGATCGCGGCAATGATGACAATGCGGGGCATGTTTCGGGGTCCGGACCCGGGTTCACAGCGCACACCGTGACATCCGGGAGGGCGCTCGGGCAAGATCGACGCCATGGACGCCCGGGCCGAGATTGACACTGCGCGAATGCTCGCCCGCGGCGGCGATGTGATGGCGGCTGTCTCCCGCTTGCGCGCGGCGGCCGAGTCGGCGGCAGATCCCAGCCCTTTCCTTTTCGAGATCGGTAACATCGCCAAATCCGTCGGACTGTTCGAAGAGGCCTATCAGGCCTTCCGGGCCGTGCTGGAACATCGCCCGCAGTCGATCGAGGCCGCCACCAATCTGGCGAACACGGTCGTGGCCCTGGGCGCCTATGACTCGGCCGCTGCGATCCTCGCCAACGTGAAACAAGTTGCACCGTCCCACCCGCTGGTCGACGGATCGATCTGCGATCTGATGCTGGCCGCGGGCCGGGTCGAAGACGCCGCGGCCTGCTACGAGGACCTGACGGCGCGCCACCCGACCTTCGGGCCCGGCCACGCCAACCGGGCCGAGGCGCTCGCCAAGCTGGGGCGCGATGAGGAGGCGCTGGAGTCCCTGGACGAGGCCGCACGGATCAATCCGGACGATGGGCGGATCGTGCTCAATCGCGCGTTCAGTAAACTCGCCCTTGGACGGCTGGAAGACGGGTTTCAGGACTATGAGGCTCGCCTGTCGCCCGATCTGCCGACCTCGCCGATTCGACGGAATCTCAAGGCAGCCCGCTGGACCGGCGAGACGTCGCTCGACGGCCCGCTGCTGGTGGTTGCCGAACAGGGGCTCGGCGACGAGTTGCGGTTCGCCGCCCTCCTGCCCGCGCTCGCCCGGTTGGTGCCCACGCTTGCCATCGAGTGCGACCCCCGTCTGGTCGACCTGCTCTCCCGCAGTATTCCAGGCGCCACTGTAGTCGGGTTCTCCCGGCGCAAGGATGGTCGCAGGCCTGTCTTCGACTATCGCGACTTACCGTTCCAACCGGCAGCCTGGATCGAGGCCGGCAGCCTGCCGCTGATGCTGAGGGCCTTCAACCCGACATCCCTTTGCCAGCCCGGATTCCTCCGGCCAGATCCGGCACAGGTCAGCGGCCTGCGGCAACAGCTGTCGCACGGCGACCCCCGATCGCGTCTCGTCGGACTGGTGTGGGGCAGCGGCGCCGCTGATCCCAGTCGGGCAAGGTTCTACCCGGAACTGGGGGAGTGGCGCCCGGTGCTGAACACGCCGGGCATACGCTTCGTCGATCTCCAGTACATCCCTTCGGATGAGGATCGCGCCATCCTGTCCGGCTTTATGGACGGCGAGATCGCCAATCCGGCGGGAGTCGACAAACGCCACGATCTCTCGGCCGCCGCCGCCCTCGCCGCCGCCCTGGACGCCGTCGTCGGGGTCTCGAGCTCGGTCACGGCGCTGGCCGGCGCGGTGGGCACCCCCACGCTCGAAGTGGTGCCGGAGCGAATCTGGGTACCGTCAATGCAAGACCGGCAGGCTTGGTTGGGTGACATCCGCACCGTGTTCCCCGACCGTCCGGGCGACTGGCCGGTCGCGATGGTCCAGGCCGCCGAGCACCTCAAGAGGATCGCAGAAGTCTAGTCAGGCCGCAGCGGGTCAGCCGCCGTCCAGGGCGCGGCGCATCTGCCGCACGGCACGGCCCAACTCCCATCATGGTCCTGCCAGTACAATCTGACCGAGGGGTACCAGGAGGTTTTGGTTTTCCCGACGCCCCATCGCGCATCGGCGCCGCTGTCGAGCAGAACCCGGGTGTCGATGCCGAGGCCGGCGCCGAGATGCGCCACCAGGGAATCGATGGTCACGACAACATCGCAGGCAGCGATGCGCGACGCCATCGCGTCGACATCCGTCGGATCCGGATCCGGCTCAAGCAGCAACTTGGAACCGGCGAGCTCCCGTTCCTCCGGCGTCATCCCCCGCTGCAGCGAGACCACGGACCGTCCCGGGACCGCCACGGCGTCGAGAACCTCCTCCAGGGGAACCGAGCGCCTCACCGCTTCGGGATCCGGATGCCGCCACGCAAGGCCGATGATCCGTTCTCCAGACGGTGCCCAGCGGTCCCACCACGAAGCGACGTTGGCGGCATCGGCCTCGAGATAGGTGCGCGCCATATCCGCATAGTCGTTTCGATAGGCCTCGGTCCGCAGCGCCAGGCTGCCGATCGCGGTTTGCCAATTGATCGACTCGTCCGCGGCCGCCGCTTCCGGCGGAGAGGCCCGGGGCACCACCGAGACGGTGTCGAAGGACCGTTCGAACAGGGCCGACAGCCGCGGATCGCACTCCAGGACCAGCGGACTGGGACCGAGCCGGATGAGGGCTGGAATCAGGGCAGCAAACCGGAGCTCATCGGCCGGCGTCCCTTCCCCCAAACCAAGAGCGATTGCCCGTGCAGTGCCGACCCTTCCCAGACAGGTTGCTCGAACTCGCGCCCCTTGGCGCCGATCCGACGATCAAGGTTGTGAGCATCGAAACGCGCCTCGTAGGCGGACCACCCCTCGCCGTCGCGGCCGATGGCGATCAGGGCGTGGGCGAGGATCGTTCGGGCTACCGGATCGTTGCCTGACAGGGCCACCGCCTGCTCGCCGGCAGCGACCGCCTCCTCGGGACGGCCTAGTCTCAGGCAGACATCGGCGATCCCGGCCAGGGCGCGCACTGATTCAGGATCCAGATCGGCCGTGTTGCGATAAGCGTCCTCGGCCTCGTCCAACCGGTCCAAGCTTGTCAGGACGTGCCCGAGCGTGAGCCACAACGTCGGCTCGCGCGGGTCATCCTTGAGAGCCCCTCGGAGATCGGAATAGGCCTCCATCGGTTTGCCGCCCGCCATCAGCGCTTCCGCGCGTTCGGCCTGAGCCCGAGGCCACAGGTCCGTGCCCTTCTGGATCTTGTTGAGACACCGTAGCGAATCCTCGATCGCCCCGACCCGCCAGGCGACCCGCCCCATCAGCAGCAATGCCTCGGGCGCCGCCGGTGCGATGCGCCGGGCTTCTTCGGCCAGGACGAACGCCTCTTCCGGCGAGCCGAGCTCGAGCGCCATGTCGGCGGCCCGGGCGCGCGCGGTGATCGGCGCCCCGTCGATCGCGCTCTTGAACGCTTTGAACGCCGCCTGGGCGTTACCTTCGGCGGCCAGCTGTTCCGCTTCGAGCAGCGGATCCCTCGATTTACTCGCCATCGTGACGCCGGTCACCCCATCCGATCCGGATTAACCCGAGAGCCGATCGGCGACTGCCAACCAATGAACCCCTCGCACGACCGGACCCGCCCATCGAATTGCACCGGAGTCTTTAACACTCGGTAAAAAATGCTTATATCTCCGGTTGTCGGCTTAGGTCGACTATGGCGATAAACGGTTAGCGGAATAAGCGTAGCGGACCCGGGGGCAGTACCCGGCGCCTCCACCAAATCCGATCCCCGATCAGACCGAGAGTTGGCGGTCGGGGGTGCTTAGGGGGCGAAACAGGATCGACGCGCGTAGTAAAGGCTCGCTTTTCGCCCGGCATGGTACCGCCGTTATCGGGCCGTACAATAGTTGCGAACGACAACTATGCTGAGGCGCGCCTGGCTGCTTAATGCAGCTCGGTAACCTCGATTAATCCGTTGCGGTTAGCCCCGTAACGTGGGGCTCGCGGGCCGCCTAGCAACAGAAGGCTCGCACCCTCACCTCCCGCGTCAACTGATTGCCTCGCCCAGGATTTTTCCCTTGAAGCGGCGCCGCTCGGTGGTGTTCATTGGCCGAACGTCCTACGCTCGGGAAGCCATGGCTGAAGATCTCTTCAGATACGACCTGATGGTCGAGACCGCGCTGCGAACTGTCGTGCGCGATGCGCTGAAGCTGGCTGGCGAGCGAGGCTTGCCGGGTAATCACCATTTCTACATCACGTTCCGGACCACCGCTCCGGGGATGAACATTCCCGACTATCTGGTCGAACGCTATCCCGATGAGATGACGATCGTCCTGCAATTCCAGTTCTGGGATCTGGAGATCGAGGAGGATCGGTTCTCCGTCACCTTGAGCTTCAACGACGTGCGCGAACCGCTGACCATCCCGTTCGACGCCCTGACCGGCTTTGCCGATCCGTCCGTCCAGTTCGGACTGCAGTTCCAGGAGACGGCCAAGGGCGACGGCCCTCAGGATGACCCGGTCGATCCGGATGATCCGGACACGCCCCAGGATCCGGACGATGGCGAGAACCAAGAGCTGAGCACCGGGGAAGTTGTCTCGCTCGACCAGTTCCGAAAGAACAAGTGATCGGGACGATCCAGCTGTCCCGAACTGACTGCATTGGGAGGCGGCCATGACGGCGTTCGACTTCACCGAGATGTTTCCGCTCGGCCCGGATACGACCGAGTATCGGATGCTGACCAGCGATCACGTGTCGGTCGAGCAGCTGGCTGGACGCGAGGTGCTGACCGTTCAGCCGGAGGCCCTGCGGCTGCTGGCCGACCAGGCCTTCCGCGACATCTCGCACCTCCTGAGGCCGGGCCATCTTCAACAGCTGCGCGGCATTCTCGACGACCCCGAGGCATCGGAGAACGACCGGTTCGTCGCCTATGACCTGCTGAAGAACGCCTCGATCGCGGCCGGCGGTGTCCTGCCCATGTGCCAGGACACCGGCACGGCGATCGTGATGGGCAAGAAGGGCCAGAACGTGTTCACCGGATTCAACGACGAGGAAGCGCTCGCGCGCGGGATCCAAGACACCTACGTGAACCACAACCTGCGCTACAGCCAGTTGGCACCTCTGTCGATGTTCGAGGAGACCAACACCGGAACCAACCTGCCGGCGCAGATCGAACTCTACGCCGACAAAGGGGACGCCTATAAGTTCCTGTTCGTCCAGAAGGGCGGCGGATCGGCCAACAAGTCATTCCTCTATCAGCAGACCAAGGCGGTCCTCAATCCGGACGGCCTGACCAAGTTCCTCGACACCATGATCCGCACGCTCGGCACCGCCGCGTGCCCGCCCTATCACCTGGCGGTGGTGATCGGTGGGACCTCGGCCGAGTTCGCCATGAAGACGGTAAAACTCGCATCGTGCCGGTATCTGGATGGCCTGCCGACCCAGGGCTCAAAGAGCGGACACGCTTTCCGCGACCTCGAGTGGGAGCAGAAGATCCTGGAGATGACCCGTCAGATGGGCATCGGCGCCCAATTCGGCGGTAAGTACTATTGCCACGATGTGCGCGTTATCCGGTTGCCGCGCCACGGAGCCAGCGTGCCGATCGGGATCGGCGTCTCGTGCTCGGCAGATCGCCAGGCGGTTGCCAAGATCACTAGGGACGGGGTGTTCCTGGAAAGGCTGGAGACCGATCCGGCGAAGTATCTGCCCGATATCGACGAGGACTCCCTCACGGCCGATGCCGTGGAGATCGATCTGACGCGTCCGATGTCGAAGATCCGCGCGACACTTTCCCAGTACCCGATCAAGACCCGGGTGTCGCTCACGGGGCCGATGATCGTCGCCCGCGACATCGCGCACGCCAAGCTGAAGGACCTGTTGGACGCCGGCAAACCGCTGCCGGACTACGTGCGCGAGCATCCGATCTACTACGCCGGCCCGGCCAAGACCCCCGAAGGCTACGCCTCGGGCTCGTTCGGACCGACGACGGCCGGCCGCATGGACAGCTATGTCGGTCCGTTCATGGAGGCTGGCGGGAGCTTCGTGACCCTTGCGAAGGGCAACAGGTCCCCGGTCGTACGCGAAGCCTGCAAGGCCCATGGCGGGTTCTATCTCGGCTCCGTCGGTGGCGCGGCGGCGAAGCTCGCGCTCAACTCCATCAAGAAGGTCGAGGTTCAGGAGTTCCCGGAACTCGGAATGGAAGCGATCTGGCGGATCGAGGTCGAGAAGTTCCCGGCCTTCATCGTCGTCGACGACAAGGGGAACGACTTCTTCAAGGACATCTGAGGTCACGGGCTGCGATGCCGGACAGGCCTTCGACATTCCAAGCCGTCCCAATTCTGAGCATCTTCGACGCCGGCAAGGCGCTCGCCTTCTATCGCGACTGGCTCGGTTTTTCGGTCGACTGGGAGCATCGGTTCGAAGCCGACACCCCGCTCTATATGCAGATCTCGCGCGATGGGCTGATCCTGCACCTGACCGAGCACCACGGCGACTGCACACCCGGCTCGACGGTGTTCGTATCGACTACAGGTATCCGTGCGTTCCATGACGAAATCTCGGCGCGTCCGTATCCGTTCAACAGGCCAAGTCTGGAAGACGCCCCCTGGGGCGGGTTGGTGTGCGAGGTTACCGATCCCTTCGCCAACCGTTTGAGATTCTGGGAGAGTCAGAAGCCTTGACCACAGACATGTTGCGCGATGGCCCCAGGAGCGGGCCGACGACACTGGTTCTGGCCCATGGCGCCGGGGCTCCGATGGACAGCCCCTTCATGAACGCCATGGCCCAAGGTGTCGCGGCATGCGGTCACCACGTCGTCCGCTTCGAATTCGACTACATGGCGGCACGACGGCGCGACGGCCGCAAACGCCCCCCGGCGCGCCAAGCCGCACTTCTTGCAGAGTGGAACGCGGTGATCGATGGGCTGGGCGGTGGCGAGGCGGTATTCATCGGCGGCAAGTCGATGGGCGGTCGCATGGCGTCTCTGATCGCCGCCGAGAGGCCGGTACGCGGGCTGGTCTGCCTCGGCTACCCCTTTCACCCGCCAGGCAAGCCCGCGGCAACCCGCACGGAGCATCTGCATTCGCTCCTCTGTCCGGGTTTCATCGTCCAGGGCAGTCGGGACCCGTTCGGCAAGCAAAGCGAGGTCGAAAACTACGATCTCGGCAAGCGCCTGTCGGTGCATTGGATCGACGATGGCGACCATGACCTCAAACCGCGGAAATCAAGCGGCCTGTCGGTGGACGATGCTTGGAATAACGCCGTCGGCGCCGTTGACGGATTTCTGAAGGCAGCGGGCGCCCCGGCCCCGTCCTAGTCCCGACCGCGTCCTAGTCCCGGCCGAATCCCAGTACTGCGAGGCAGGGTTCAGGGCCGGGTGATCTGGCGCAGCGTACGGGGATCAAGACCGACCGCATTCAACTCGGCCTCGGAGACAATCGGTGCCGGGGTGTCGAGCGGCAGCGCGCCGACGGCTCCATTGAGCATGTCGCTGAAGCGTTCTTCGCTGGTCGCAATCCAACCGGCCAGGCCGCCGATGATCAGGGGGCCGACGATGACCGTCCCCCACACCATCGAACGCACAAACGAGCGCCATGTGCTGATCAGCGTCGAGCGCGCGTCGCCAACGTCGGCAGTCCACGTTTCGGCAGTCATCCCCAAGCTCCCCACGGCTCGGCTAATGGTCCCGAATTGGAACTATAGCGCGATTTCGCAGATTTTGGAAGACGACCTTACGAACACACTGGTTACGCAAAATGAACGGACACATCCTTAGATGCGTCAACCAGCGGCCGCCGCCTGCTGGCTAGTGTATTTGGTCAGTTTTTTAATTAAATATTGAACGTCTTCTTCGGAAAAACGGTCTTCACCGGATTCGAAGGTGGTCAGGACACGCTCCAGCACTGTTTCGGCGAACCGATCTCTGGCGTCCGGCGCGTCGACCATCTCGGTGCTGCGGGCGGCATCGACGGCGGCCCGAAGCACAGTGCCGTCACGCTCCCCGAAACCCGCCTTGTTGGCGAGCGCCTGCAGACCGTTCGGGCCATCATCATTCAGCAGCAAGTCGGCGTTGCGGATCGGCACGTTGGCGCGAACCGCAAGCCCGGCGGCGACGAACGCCAGGTCGCCCGTGCAGGCCGCGCGCAGCAGGATTGAAGGGGTCAGGCGCCCATTACGCTCCATCTCAGCCGCCAGGTCCTCAACCCGCTCGGGCGGTGTCTCGTCTGACACCAGGGACAGGGTGGCCCGCTCCCGGCCGTCGAGAACCAGGTCCGCCGCCAGATCCGGAGAGATCTCGTGGTGCTTCACCAGTTGATCCTTCAACTGATCGGACACCAGGGTCACAAGCCGTTCCGCAATCCCGATGGGCAGGCTGTCGCGCCCGACCATCAGTTCCTGCAGGCGCTCGCTTTCTCCGAACCGGTCAATGGCCCGGCTCAAGGCGGGCTCGCCCAGTTCCGCACCGGGGTTGGACACAACGGCGACCACGACGTCCTCATCGCCCTGATCGACCAGGGCGCCGGCCACGGCTTCGGAGACCTCTTCCCGGTTGGCAATCGCCAGTTGCTTGACCGAATCCCCACCCTCGACAATGGCGACCAGATCGCCATCGGTCAGAACCGAGCAATCCTGCAGAACCGGGATCGACACGTCGGCGACGTCTTTTGCGAGCTTGAGCGCGACGTCGTGCGGCAGGTCTTCGGCCTGGCGCACAGCGGCGGCCAGGCTTTCGCGCACTTTCTGCTCAATGTCCCCGGCAAGCTGGCGCACGATATCACGCGCGAGATCACGCTCCTTCTCGCCCAGGCTCACGCTGTCCAGGGTCTTGCCGACCGCATCCGCCACTTCCGCGCGCGCCTCGGCCGTCGCGGATTGGGAGAGCTTTGTCATGATCTGCGCCAGCGTCGGCGCCGAATCCTGACCACCTCCGGACATGGCGATTCCTCCGTTACACACCCCACTTTCGTTGGAGTATAGCAACGATTTGTCGAGATTTCCTTCTATTCCTTCACACTCAGTCGCGAATCACTAAAACTGAGCAGTTGGCGTGGCGCACGACCCGGGCCGCGTTCGGCCCGAGCAGGTAATCCTCAAGCTCCGGGCGGTGCGAGGCCATGACGATCAGGCCGCACCCCGTGTCCTCGGCGGATTTGAGGATTTCCTTGTAGATCGTGCCGTGGGCGACGACGTGCTGGACGGCCACATCCCCAGGGATCCGGGCATCACAGAACGCACGCAGCTGCTGGTGCGCCTCCTCCAGGGCCTTGGCCTCGTAGTCCGCGGGAAAGAAACCGGCGACGATGCTGGAGCCGAAATCCGGCACCACCGTGACCACGTGCAGGCGGCAGGCGAAGGCCTTCGCCTGCTCGACGGCGGCCTCAACCGCCTTGGTCTGGGTGTCGGGGTTTCCAAGGTCGACAGCGAGCAGAACATCCGAGTACATCGCACCCTCCCTTAGAACGCCGGCACGTCGGTGCGGCGGCGCTGCAGCACGATCACGATCCCAAGCAACAGCAACGCCGGCAGGTAGAAGACCTCCTTCGGCATCCGGTCGTTCGGGACCTGGATTGACGCGATGTGGACCGGCTCATCCCCGTAGAAGTCGAACTTACCGAGCTTCTGACCGGGAACGCTGCCCGACGACCCCGGCCGGAACGGCTCGTCCAGCGCCGCCTTGTCGCCATCGATGATCACGTGAAGATCTTCGCGCTGGAGCCGCTCCTCACCGGAGGACGCCGTCGCGCCCAGCGGCAGGACCACCGTCACTTCACGAACGACCGACGCGTTGTCGATATCGGGCCCGCGGATGACCAGTCGCAAATCGCCGTCAGCCGGCGCCGCGGCCGCCAATTCGGCCACGGTGACCGGGTCCTGTTCGATATAGGGCGGCTGCACGTAGTCCAGCCAGAAACCCGGCCGGAACAGTGTGAAGGCCACCAGCAGCAGCGCCACGGCCTCCCACGCCTTGTTGCGGGCGAAGAAGTAGCCCTGGGTGCCAGCCGCGAACAGAAGCATCGCCACGGTGGCCACCAGGAAGACGAACACCGCTTCCAGCGGCGTCACGTCGATCAGCAACAGATCGGTGTTGAAGATGAACAGGAACGGCAGAGCCACGGTCCGCAGCGAGTAATAGAACGCCGTGAATCCCGTGCGGATCGGATCCGACCCGGAGATCGCCGCCGCCGCAAACGAAGCCAGGCCCACCGGTGGCGTCACGTCGGCCATGATCCCGAAGTAGAAGACGAACAGGTGAACGGCGATCAGCGGCACGATCAACCCGTTCTGGGCCCCGACCTCGACCACAACCGCCGCCATCAGCGACGAGACGACGATGTAGTTCGCGGTTGTCGGCAGCCCCATCCCGAGGATCAGGCTGAAAATCGCCACCAGCACCAGCATCGCCATCAGGTTGCCGCCGGACAGGAACTCGATGAAGTTGCCGACCACCTGGTGGGCCCCCGTCAGCGAGATCGTGCCGACGATGATGCCCGCCGCACCGGTCGCAACCGCGATGCCGATCATGTTCCGGGCACCGGCGATCAGGCCGTCAATGATGTCGTTGAAACCCCGGGCGAACTCCTCGGCGACCGAACCGGCCTTGCGGAACATGGCCTTCAACGGATGCTGGGTGATCAGGATGAACAGCATGGCGACGGTCGCCCAGTAGGCGCTCAAGCCCGGCGACAGCCGCTCGATCATCAGGCACCAGACCAGGACAACAATCGGCAACAGGAAGTACAGGCCCGACATCACAGTCGGCTTGACCTCCGGCAGCGTCGACACCGGGGCGTTCGGGTCATCGAGTTCCAGATCCGGGAACCGCGCCGCGGCTGCCACCAGGAACACGTAGGCGACCAGGAACAGCACGCACACAGCGTAGAACGTGGCGTCGCCGAACGCGGCCTTGGTCCAGCCCAAGGTGTAGTAAACGACGGCAGCTGGAATCGCGACCATCAGGAACCCGGTCAGCACGCCGATCAGGCTTTGGATTGCGGTCTTGGGCCCGCCGGGCTTCTGCAGGCCCTGCATCTCCGCCTTCAACGCTTCCAGATGCACGATGTACAGCAGCGCGATGTAGGAGATCGCCGCCGGCAGAATGGCGTGGCGAACGACTTCGAGGTAGCTGACCCCGACGTACTCGACCATCAGGAAGGCGGCCGCCCCCATGACAGGTGGCATGATCTGGCCATTCACCGAGGACGCGACCTCGACCGCCCCGGCTTTGTCGCCGGAGAACCCGACGCGCTTCATCAAGGGGATCGTGAAGGTGCCGGTCGTCACCGTGTTGGCGATTGAGGATCCGGAGATCAGCCCGGTCATGGCCGACGACACAACGGCTGCCTTGGCCGGCCCGCCTCGGAGGTGGCCGAGCAGGGCGAACGCGACCTTGATGAAGTAGTTGCCGGCCCCCGCCTTATCCAACAACGACCCGAACAGCACGAACAGGAACACCATGGAGGCCGAGACGCCAAGCGCAATGCCGAACACACCCTCGGTCTGCATCCAGAAATGCCACATGGCCTTGCCGTAGGAGGCACCCTTCCACTGGATCACATCGGGGATGAACGGCTTGTCACCGAAGAACACGTAGATCAGGAACACGGAGGCCACGGCCACCAGGGGCAGGCCCAGGGCGCGGTAGGTGCAGATCAGCACCAGCACGATGCCGATGCTCGAGATCACCAAATCGGCGGTCGTCGGCAACCCGGCCCGGAGCGCAATCGAATCCTTGAAGACGATCAGGTAGAGACAGGCCGCGGCGCCGAGCAGTGCGAGCACCCAGTCGTACCAGGGGATGTAGTCGCGCGGCGAAGACTTGAGCAGCGGATAGGACATCGCCGCCAGCACGAACGCGAAGGCCAGGTGGATGGCGCGCGCCTCGTCGGAGTTGAACACCGCCGGCAACCCGGTCAAATCCTGCAGCATGAACGGCAGGTTCGAGGCGTAGTAGAGCTGGAACAGGGACCACGCCAGAGCGAGGCCCGCCAGCAACTTCGCCACGACGCCCTTTGGCGCTCGGTTTCCGGTATCGCTCGATGCGACAAGATCGTCGAGATCGACCGCGTTCGAACTGGTGTTTTGATCGCTCATGATCCCCCCGATCGATCAGCGCGGACCCCCTTGCCAGAAACTCGCGGGGGTTCCTTGTTCTTAGCACCGGCGCGCACAGCGCCCGATTGAACGGCGTGGATGGGCGGGGGAAGGTCCGTGGCCTCCCCCCGCCCTCGGGATTACATCAGGCCCAGTTCCTTGTAGGCCTTCTCCGCACCCGGATGCAGCGGGGCGGACAGCGAGTCGCGAATCATCTCCTCGGCCTTCAGGTTGTTGAAGGCAGGATGCAGCTTGCGGAACCCGTCCAGATCACCGAGCACCGCCTTGGCGACGACATAGGCGACGTCGTCGGCGACCGAGGTCGACGAGACGAAGGTGGCACCGACGCCGAAGGTGATGGTGTCGTTCGGGTTGTTCGGATACATGCCGCCGGGGATGACCGCCTTACGGTAGTAGGAGTTGTCGGCGACCAGCTTGGCGATCGCCGCGTTGTCGGCGTTCACCAGAACCGCATCACAGGTCGACACGGTCTCGGAGGTCAGGGCCGACGGATGGCCGACGAGCCAGAAGTAGCTGTCGATCTTGTTGTCGCACAGCGCCTGGCCGGTTTCCGCAGACTTCAGTTCGGAAGCCAGCTTGAGGTCGCTACGCGACCAGCCCAATGCCGCTTCCATGACATCCCACGTGCCGCGGGTACCGGAACCGGCGTTGCCGATGTTGACCCGCTTGCCCTTCAGATCGTCGATATTGGTGATGCCGGCATCGCGCCGGGCCAGGATGGTGACCGGCTCCGGGTGGACCGAGAACATCGCCCGCAGGTCCTTGTACGCGCCGGCATCCTTGAACTTCGATGTGCCGTTGTAGGCGTGGTACTGCCAGTCGGACTGAGCAACGCCGAACTCGAGCTCACCGACCCGGATCGTGTTGATGTTGTAGATCGACCCGCCGGTCGACTCGACGGAGCAGCGGATCCCGTGCTCCTTGCGATTGCGGTTCACGAGGCGGCAGATCGCGCCGCCTGTCGGGTAGTACACACCGGTCACACCGCCCGTGCCGATCGAGATGAACTGCTGGTTCTGGGCCGACGCGGTCGGCGCCCCAGCGGCAACAAACGCACCCGCGCCAAGCGCGACCGCAAAGGACGTGGCAAGAAGCCGCTTCATGTGAAGTCCTCCTAGACTCTCCCGTTTCATCGTTTTTTTTGACCTGGGGATACCAAACCCCTTCCAGCACCTCTCGCCGGCTTGGCTTATTGGCCTGCGGTCTTTGCCGCTCGGACGGCATCACCCCGGTCCAAGGGCCGGCAACCTTAAGTACCGGCTGCATAACCCTTTGCGGACTATTGAGTGGAAAATCGTCTCGCGTCAACAACATGGCGCGTCAGCGTGCCACAGTGACCGGGTCGAAAACCGCGCCATTTCCGAATTATGAAAGACACGTCCTCTAATGCGGCGACTGATGCCGAAATCAGCGTCTATTACAATGGCGCCTGTCCGGTCTGTCGCACCGAGATCGAGCACTACCAGCGCCGGGCGGCCCGTCATGGAGCGGGCGGACTTGGGTGGTGCGACGTGACAGCGGCACCCGGCACACTGGCTGACCGGGGAATCGACGACGACGCCGTGATCCGGCGGCTGCATGTCGTCGACGCGCAGGGCAAGGTTCTCGCCGGGGTCGACGCCTTCATTGCCCTTTGGGACAAGCTGCCGGGGTACCGCTGGCTGGCCCGCCTCGCGCGGGTCGCGTGGGTCCGGCCGATCGCCGATATCATCTACGACCGGGCTCTCGCCCCGGCTCCGTACCACTGGAACAAGGCGACCGGCCGGGTTCCACCGGCCGGTTAGGCCGGGGTCTGCTTCAGGCCGCCAACGCTGCGTCGACCGCGTCGCCCAGCTTTTCCACGATCTCGGTCACGTGGCTCTGGTCGATAATGAACGGTGGTGCCACCAGGACATGGTCTCCGCGCCGGCCGTCGATCGTACCGCCCATCGGGTAGACCATCAGTCCGCGCTGCATGGCTTCCCGCTTGATCACCGCGTTGAGCTTGCGCGCCGGGTCGAACGGTTCCTTGGTCGTGCGGTCGGCAACCAGTTCAATTCCGAGGAACAAGCCGCGGCCCCGGATGTCACCGACGAACGGATTGTTGCCGAACCGGGCCTCCAGCGCCTGCCGGAGCGCCGCGCCCTGGATCTTCACGTTCTCCAGCAGGTTGTCGTCGCGGATCGTCTCCTGCACCGCCAGCCCGGCAGCGCAGGCCGCCGGATGCCCCATATAGGTGTGACCGTGCTGGAAGAAGCCCGAACCGTCCCGGATCGCCTCGAAGATCTTGCGGTGCACGAGGGTTGCCCCGATCGGCTGGTAGCCCGCGCCAAGACCCTTGGCGATGGTCAGCAGGTCGGGTGCCACACCATCTTCGGCGCAGGCGAACAGATGCCCGGTCCGCCCCATGCCGCACATCACCTCGTCGAAGATCAGCAGCACACCGTGCCGGTCGCAGATCTCTCGGATGCGCTTCAGATAACCGGACACGGCCGGCACCGCGCCGGCGGTCGCACCGACCACCGGTTCGCAGATGAAAGCCGCGACGGTCGACGGCCCCGCCCGCTGGATCGCGCTCTCCAGCTCGTCGGCCACCCGCAGACCGTAGGCCTCCAGGGACTCGTCGTCGCGCTGGTCGCGATAGGCATAGCAGGGGGCGACGTGATCAGCGTCGATCAGCATCGGCCGGAACTGTTCACGGCGCCATTCATTGCCGCCGATGGCCAGTGCCCCAAGCGTGTTGCCGTGATAGCTCTGGCGCCGGGCGATGATCTTGTGGCGATCCGGCTGGCCGATTTCCAGATAGTACTGGCGCGCCATCTTTATGGCCGCTTCGACCGCCTCGGATCCGCCCGATACGAAGTACACCCGATCCAGGTCGCCGGGTGCGGCCTCAACCAGAAAGTCGGCCAGACGCTCCATCGGATCGTTGGTGAAAAACCCGGTATGGGCATAGGCGATCGCGTCCAGCTGGGCCTTGATCGCCTCCGTCACCCGAGGGTGGCTGTGGCCGAGGCAGGACACCGCAGCCCCGCCGGACCCATCCAGATAGCGCCTGCCGTCAGCATCAACGACGTAGGGACCATCGCCGCGGGCGGCCTGGGGTGGGACGACGCGGGTGTTGCGGTGGAATACGTGGTTCATCGGGCGATCCTCTAGAGCAAAATCCGGTCAGACTGAATCGGTCTGAACGGTGAATTTTGCCCTCCTTCAATATCTTAGAGGCTGATTCACCGATCAGGTCGGTTCGATCTGATCGGATCAGGCTCTAGCGGGCGTTCGCCGGCCAATGAACGCCCGTCGGGTACCCGCGTCAAGCAGCCGTTTTCAACGTCGGTGGATGGCCCGCCACACGGTCTCCGGTGTCGCCGGCATATCGATGTGGGTGACGCCGAACTCGGCCAGGGCGTCCACCAGGGCGTTCATCACCGACGCCAACGCACCGGCGCAGCCGGCCTCACCGCAGCCTTTCGCCCCGACCAGGTTGGTGGTGCAGGGAACCGGGTGGCTGTCGTAGCGGAACAGCGGCGCGCTGTCGGCCCGGGGCATGGCGTAATCCATGAATGAGCCGGTGACCAACTGTCCGTCACCGTCGTAGCGCACCTCCTCCATGAGCGCCTGACCGATCCCCTGGACGATGCCGCCATGGGCCTGCCCTTCAACCAGCAGCGGGTTCACCACCACTCCGAAATCGTTGACCATGGAGTAGTCGACAACCGTGACCACACCGGTGTCCGGGTCGACCTCGACCTCGGCGACATGGCAGCCGTTCGGGAAAGCGGACGGGCCAGTGGTGTGTTCCAGGTTCACGTCTAGGCTCTGCGGCCCATCCGCCGGCAACGTAATTCCGGACCGCACCCGGTCCGCCAACTCCATCACCGTCGCCGACCGATCGGTTCCGGCGACCGTGAACCGACCCTCGCTGAACTCGATGTCGGCGACCGCGGTCTCGAAGACATGGGCGGCAATCTGTCGGCCGTTCTCGATCATCACGTCGGCCGCTTCGATGATCGCCCCGCCGGACGACATCATCGATTTCGAGCCGCCGGTGCCGCCGCCGGCGATCAGCTCGTCGCTGTCCCCCTGGACCAGGCGGACCCGCTCGAACGGGATGCCGGTCCGCTGATGCAGAAGCTGGGCGAAGGGCGTCCAGTGGCCTTGGCCGTAATCCAGGGTCCCCGTGATGATGGTCACGGTGCCGTCGTCCTCGAACCGAAGCCCGCCCATCTCCTTGCCCGGCGGGCCCGTGACCTCGAGGTAGTCGCTCATGCCGATGCCGCGCAGCTTGCCGCGCGCCTTGCTTTCGGCACGCCGGGCCTCGAAGCCGTGCCAGTCCGAGAACGTGACGGCCTTCTCGAACACGGCCGGGAAATCGCCGCTGTCGTAGGTCATGCCCGAGGGTGCCTGGTAGGGGATCTGCTCGGCGCGGATGTGGTTGCGCCGACGGATCTCCAGCCGGTCGATGCCCATCTCCCGGGCCGCGGTGTCGAGCAGACGCTCGACGTAGTAATTGGCCTCCGGCCGGCCGGCGCCCCGGTAGGAGCTGACCGGCGAGGTGTTGGTCATGACGCACTGGGTGTTCACGTCCAGGACCGGTGTCGCGTAGACCGACACCAGGTTCTTGACGGCATTCAGCGTCGACGGCTGCGGGGATACGCTCGACAGATAGGACCCGACATTGCCATAGGTGTGGGTCCGCAGCGCCAGGATCCGACCCTCCTCATCGAACGCCATCTCGGCGGTCACGTCATGCGCCCGCCCGTGGTGATCGGACACGAAGCTGCCGCTGCGCTCATCGGTCCATTTGACCGGCCGGCCGAGCTGCTTGGCGGCGTGAAACAGGCCGAAATACTCAGGGTACGGCGTGCCCTTCATGCCGAAGGACCCGCCGACATTCGGGGTGATCACGTGCACGTTCTCGACCGGCACGCCGAGCACGTGATTGGCCAGCATGTTGCGCAGGCCGAACACGCCCTGGCTGCCGACCCGGATGGTCCAGCGGTCGGTTGCCGGATCATAGTCAGCGACCGCCGCCCGCGGCTCCATCGCCGCAACGACGACCCGGTTGTTGCGCAGCGTCAGCCGGGTAACATGCGCCGCCTGGTCGAACGCACTGTCCGCCGCCTCGCGGTCTCCGTAGTGATAATCCAGGCATATGTTGTTGGGCACGTCGTCGTACAGCCTGGGCGCCGATGCCGCGGCCGCGGCCGCCGCATCGGTCACGGCTGGCAGCGGGTCAATGTCGACCTCGACAACCTCGGCGGCATCCTTCGCCTGAACCGCCGTCTCAGCGACCACGAAGGCAACCGGATCGCCAACGAAACGTACCTTGTCGCGCGCCAGGCCGGGCCGTTCCGGCTTGTGCATGTCCGAGCCGTCGCGGTTCTTGAAGGGCACGACGCAGCGGATCGACCCGAAACCGGCACGGTCCAGATCCCCCGCGGTGTATACCGCCAGGACGCCCGGCATCCGCAGGGCCGCCGCAGCATCGACCCCGCGGATCAGGCCATGGGCGTATTGGCTGCGCACGACATAGCCATAGGCTTGGCCGTCGACGTTGATGTCGTCCGTGTAGCAGCCCTGCCCGGTCAGCAGCGTCGGATCCTCGCCCCGGGGAACCGGCTGGCCGACGCCGAACTTCATGGTCGCAAGATCGTTATCGCTGTGCGGGACGTTCATCGTCGTCCACTCCTTCGGAATCGGTTTTTGGCTGCGTCAATCAAGAGACATAGATGCTAGCGCGCGCAGGCGTCTTGGAAACCCCATCAGCGGGGGGCGATGGCGCCAACCAATCGCCCGGTCCTCGTGATAACCGCCTCAGCCCTGGCCCAGGGTCCAGACGACGATTTCACGCAGAACATCGCCGAGGGTATCGTCGAAGGTGGCGGCGATGTCCGCCATCTGGTTGCTCGGTGCGTCGCGCTTGGCCGGAAAGTCGCCCGAGGCCACGATCACCCGCTGGGGCATCTGGACCAGTTTGACGTTGATCCGGACGTGCACCAAGGGGCGCGCATCGGGTGAGAAGTACTCCGCCTGGAACTCCCGCAACTCGACCTTCAGGGTGTAGTCGGAGCGGAAGCTGACGCTGTTGCGGCCGACACCGACGATGCGATCGGAGTTTTCGAACGACTCGATCAGCAGGCGCTGAACCATGTTCGGCGCATCATCCACCCAAAGAACGCCGGCATAGTAGTCCAGCGTCAGGGGTTGCCGGGCGACCGCAATCCGCGCCGACGACAAGCCGGCCGGTGCCGTCGGCCGCTCGACCGCGAGCTGCCAGCCGACTGAGGGTAGGTCTTCCGGATAGGTGCTCTTCGAGGTCAGCGTGTAGAGTTGCGGTGCCGGTTTAACGATCGGCAATCCAGCACAGCCGGCCAGTGCCGAGGCCACGCCCCCCGTGAACAGCAGCCGCCGGGTCATTGAGGCGGTCGGCAGACGACCGCTTTCACCTTGGAACATCATTCCGTCTCCACCTGCCCACCGCGGTCTCCGAACAGGAACTGCGAGGGATCACGGTCGATCTGACGCAGCACGCGATCGATATTCGCGATCAGTGTGCGCGCCTCCACCAGAAACTGGGTCAGCTCGTAGAGCCCCGTATTGGCGAAGTCCCGCATCCCCGGCCGCGCCTCGCTGACAAGCGCCTCGAGCTCGGCGGCGGTCCCGGCGATCCGGTCGTTAGTGTTGCCGAGGGACTGCGCCAGGGTCGAGACTTCGGTGTCCAGTCCGACCGCCGCTCCGCGGATCGCCGAGAGCGTGAACTTCGTCTCCTCGGCGAGCAGTCCGATCTCCTGATCCAATTGCCGGACCAACGGCACGATGGCCTGGGTCGCCGCGCGCACTTCGCTCGCCGCGGCCGCCCCCTGGACGATCGCTGCCTCGATCTCGTCACTGCGGGCAGCCACCGTCGCGGCCACGGTAGCCAGATTGGTCAGGATCTCCTTGAAGGATTCCTCGTTCTCCTCATCCAGAAAGGCCCGCGCCCGCGCCATCAGAACGATGATCTCGTCGGCGATCTGCGGCGCGGTCTCGAACACCTTGGACAGCGCCGAGGCCTGGGACGGGATTTCCGGTGCAGGCACTTCTGGGGTCGGCAGGCTGTCGGGAGCACCGGCACTGCCGCCCTCAATCTGGATGTAGCCCACCCCCGTCAGACCCTGGGCCTCGAGGACCGCGTACATGTCGGTCTTGATCGGAACACCGGCGTCGATGTCGACCCTCACCAGGATGCGTTCGACGTTCGCGGGGTCGATCGCGATGCTGGCGACACTACCCACCGGGACCCCACGATATCGCACCGGGCTGCCGACGCTCAGGCCGGTGACCGAACCCTCGAAATAGATCCGGTAGGGATTGGATTCCTGGTGGAGGCGCACTCCGCCAAACCAGATCGCCATCACCAGCCCGCCAAAGAACAGCAGGATCGCGAAGGCGCCGACGGTAATGTAACCGGCACGGGTTTCCATCCCTCAGTCTCCTGCTGCCGCGAAGGCGGCGCGCGCCCGCGGCCCGTGGAAGTATTCCTGAATCCACGGATGTGGGTTCGCCATTAGTTCGTCCATGGTTCCGACGACCATCTTGCGGTCAACCAGCACGGCAATGCGATCGCAGATCCGCGAAAGACTGTCGAGGTCGTGGGTAACCATCACGACGGTGAGACCGAGCGACCGGCGCAGGTCCAGGATCAGCTCATCGAAATCCGATGCGCCGATCGGGTCGAGTCCGGCGGTCGGCTCATCCAGAAACACCACTTCCGGATCCAACGCCAAGGCCCGGGCGAGACCGGCCCGCTTACGCATCCCGCCCGAGAGCTGGGAGGGAAACTTGCCGCAGGCGTCGGGGGGAAGCCCGACGAGGGCGACCTTGAGGCGCGCGAGTTCATCCATGAGCCCAGCGGGAATACCCCCCTTCTCCCGCATCGGCACCTGCACATTCTGTCCGACCGTCAGCGCGCTGAACAAGGCCCCGTCCTGAAATAGCATGCCGAATCGCCCCGCAAGCGAACGCGTGCTGTCGCCGTCCCAGGTGACCGTTGTCCCGAGCAGGGTCACCTCTCCAGCCGCGGGGCGCTGCAATCCGATGATCGTGCGCAGCAGCACCGTCTTGCCGGTCCCCAATCCGCCGACCACACCGACGATCTCACCGCGCTCGACCGTCAGGTCGAGACCGTCATGGATGGTCTGCGATCCAAACCGGGTCACCAGACCGCGTACGGTGATCGCTGGGTCCGCCATGGTCAGATCCCGATCTCGGCGAAAGCGACGGCGAACAGCGCGTCGAGGACGATCACCAGGAAGATCGACTCGACGACGGCCCGGGTCGTGTACCGGCCGACGCTCTCGGCGCTGCCGGAGACCCGCAGGCCGTCGTAGCAACCGACCAGAGCGATCACCAGGGCAAAGACGGGCGCCTTGATCAGGCCGGTACCGAAATCCCAGACATCAACGGCCGCAAGCAACTGCGTGAGGAACTGCCCCGTCGAGAGGTCCAGCAGAAACAGCGCGACCACCGCCCCACCGGTCAGGCCGGCAAGGTCCGCCCAGACCGTCAGGGCCGGCATGACCAGGATCAGGGCGACAACCCGGGGCAGCACCAGAACATCGACCGTGGAAAGCCCCATGGTCTCCAGCGCATCAACCTCCTGGTTGACCTTCATGGTTCCGATCTGCGCGGCGAAGGCGCTGCCGGACCGGCCGGCGACAATGATTGCCGCCAGCAGAATCCCGATCTCGCGGAGCACCGACACGCCGACCAGATTGACCGTCAGGATGGTGGCGCCGAACCGCTCGAGCTGCAGGGCCCCCATATAGGCGAGCACGATGCCGACCAGAAAACAGAGCAGGCCGACGATCGGCAGGGCATTCACGCCGGTCGCCTCCATCTGGGCGATGATGGCCGTCCAGCGCTATCGACGGGGGGATACGACGGCGCTGCCGAGCCCGACCAGGACGTAGCCGAGGAACCCGGACAGCGCCCGGCCGACGCCGAGGCCATGTTCAACCGCCCGGCCGCAGCGCTCCAGCGCGGCCAGGATCGGATTGACGACCGGTGGCGCCACCGGTGCGTCCGGATCGGTCAGTTCCGCCTTTTCGAGGATTGCCCGGTAGGCGTCGGGCACGCCGCGCAGTTCTGCCGCCAGCCCGCGTGCCGTCAGCCGCGTCATCGTGCGCTGAATGGCCCAGGCGCCGGCGCTGTCCAGGCCCGAAAGCGCCGCTGCGTCCAGGACGACGGACCCTTCGAGACGCTCCGCCTCGCGCCGCAGAGTGCCGTCGACCGCGAGCACCGTTTCCAACGTCCACCGGCCAGCCAGCCGCAGCACGGCACTCCCTCCATCCGTAACGACGGAAAGCGGTTCGTCGGCGGCTCCGGCGCTGTCGCTCACGCGGTCTCCGGTGTCTCTCGAATGCAGTCCGGCACAGTCTAACTGCTTGATGCGGCGCCGAGAAGCGCCGCAGGCAACGGCGCGCCCATGGGAAATCCTCGCAAAGGACGTTCGCGATACCAGATCATTGGGGCAGCGGCGCGTCGTTGCATCGTCAGGAGCCCAACCCGTGTCAGAATCACCATCCGGACTTGAGCCGCACGCCGAGCGCGCCGCACCCGGCACCGGCGACGACCCGGTCCGCTGGGCCGGACACGGGCATGTGGGCGCCTTCGTGTTTCAAATCGGCGCCCTGATCGCCGTGAAACTGGCGGTCTGGGGGTTCATCTTCCTTTTGGCGTTGCGGCTGCTCGGCGAGCCGATGCCCTGGAACTGGTGACCTGACCGGACATCCCCCAGCCATCTCGGGCTCAGGCCACCGCCGCCGGACCCAGTGATTTGAGCGCCACGACCACCATCGGTTCCGCCTTGCCGCGCACCGAGATCGGCGCCAATGGCTGCATCTCGACGCCGAGGATGGGACCGATGCGGCGCGCAGCATCGACCGAACACACCAGGTCGTGTCCGAGGTCGCGCGCCGCCTGCTCCAACCGGCTGGCCACGTTCATGGTGTCCCCCAGAAAGACAATGGCGCGCTTGTCGTCGCCGATCTCACCGGCCGCAACCGGCCCCACATGCAGCGACGCCCGGAAGTCCGGGACCTGGCCGAAATCCCGCCGCCAGGCCGCTGCACCCTGGGACACACGCGCTTTCAGGCGGATCAGCGCCCCCGCCGCGGGTGTCAGATCCCGGGTGGCCCGGCCCTCCCAGGTCACGATCACGCCATCGCCGGCATAGCCGTAGACGGTTCCCTCGCTGGCTCGGGCTTCGCTGGACACCAGCGCCACGAAGCGGCCCATCGCCTCGAGAAACCGTTCGGGCCCGATCTGTTCGGCGAGCGCCGTCGACCCCTTGAGGTCGATGAACGCGACCGCCCGCTCGTCGGTTCGCGGATGATGGTAACGGCCTCGGACCAGATCCCAGAGGACCCCCGGTCCGAGCAGCTGGCTGATCGTCAACAGGAACGTCACCGACAGGCTGACGGCGAACGAAAATCCGACGCTCCACCAGAAGTCCGGTTCCCGCAGCGGCGCCGGGGACGGATCAACCCAGACCAACTGGTGCGCGATCAGGCAGCCGAGGAAGATCCACACGGTCCAGGCCAGCAGGCGCAGCGCCAGAAACGGCACCAGCGCCAACCGGCGGAAGGCGGCGCCCCACGGGGCCATCACATAGAACATCTCAAAGCTGAAAATCGGGACGGCGATGATCATGGCCGTGCCGACGGACACCCGGATGGACGCAGGACTGAGATCGCCGCCGCCGAGCAATGCCCCGAACCCGATGCTGGCCGGCAGAATCAGAACAAGGGCCTTAAGCAAGGTGAAGAACCGGCTCTTCAGGATCGGAGCAACCCGCATCACCCTTGCCTTCTCTCGTTCGGCGCTGGGATACCGCCGGCAGCGGACCTCGCAGAGCGTGTCGATCTTTGCGCGCGCGGGGGATACACTGATGCTGCAATCTTAACAGATCGGTTGCGCGGCGATGCCCGTTGAATGCCCCGTTGCACGCCCGAAGCTGCCGACCGCAGATGCCATTCTGCCCTATCTGCGCCAGATCGACGCCAACCAGTACTACTCGAACTTCGGCCCGATGGTGAACGAGGTGGAAGCCCGCCTGGCCGCCCGGTTCGGCGTGCCGGCCGAATGCGTGACCACGGTCTCGAACGCCACATCAGGCCTGATCGCGGCCCTGGCCGCCGAAGCCCGGACCCGATCGCGGAATGTGAATGACGGGCCCGCGTTCTGCCTGCTGCCGGCGTGGACGTTCGTTGCCACCCTGCACGCCGTGCTCGCGGCCGGGCTGGAACCGTACCTGCTGGACGTCGACGAAGAGACCTGGCAGCTGACCCCCGAGGCTGTCGAGCATGCGCTCGGCAGGATCCCCGGACAGCCGGTCGCTGTGGTGCCGGTGTCGCCGTTCGGTCGCCCGGTCGATATGGCGGCCTGGGACGCGCTGTCGGAGCGCACCGGCCTGGCGGTGGTCGCCGACGCTGCCGCTGCCTTCGACCGCGGCACAGTGGGCCGGAATCCGGCCGTGTTCAGTCTCCATGCGACGAAGATCCTCGCGGCCGGCGAAGGCGGTTTCGTGGTCTCGACCGACGCCGAGCTGATCCAGGAAATCCGCAAGTGCATCAACTTCGGCTTCTTCGGAGAGCGGGTCGCCCGAAGCCGGGCCATCAACGGCAAGATGAGCGAGTACCATGCCGCGGTCACGCTGGCGGCACTCGACGCCTGGCCGGAAACCCGGCGGATCTAACAGGTGATCGTTGACGCCTACCGGGAGAATTTCAGGGTCGACAACCGGACCCGGCTGATCCCCGGCGACAGCGATGATCATGTGTCTTCGACGATGATCATGACCACGGACGAGATGTTGCCGGACGGCTTCGACCAGCGCCTGCTGGACGCCGGCCTCGGCACGCGGCGCTGGTGGGGTGGCGGAGTTCACCGCCAAGTCGCCTATCGTCGTTTCAGCGCCGACCTGTTGCCCGTGACCGAGTGGCTGGCCGAACGCAGCATCGGCCTGCCCTGCTACGATGGCCTGCGCCGCGACGAGATCGCGACAATCTGCGACCGGGTCGCCGAGACCCTTCACGCCCAGCGGATCGGATAGCTTCGATCCGGCGCATCGCGGGGCGTGGTGCTGGTGAGATATCCGGGCTAAGTGTTGGCCAAAGCAGGATGGCCTGAAGGGGGAGCGAGCCCGTGGATCTCAAGGAACACATTCGGTCGGTGCCGGATTTCCCGAAGCCGGGGGTTCTCTTCTACGACATATCGACCCTGCTGGCCCATCCGACCGCATGGCAGACCACGGTGGATCGTCTCGCCGATCTGATCCGCCCGTTCAGACCCCACATGCTGGCCGGCATCGAGAGCCGCGGATTTCTGACGGCCGCCCCGCTCGCCCTGGAGTTGGGTCTCGGCTTCATCATGGTGCGCAAGAAGGGGAAGCTTCCGGGGCCGACGGTGCCGTTCACCTATGACCTCGAGTACGGCACCGACACGGTCGAAATCCAGGAGGGCGCCGTTGAACCCGGCCAGCGGGTCGTGATCCTCGACGACCTGCTGGCGACCGGCGGCACCCTGAACGCCTCGGTCAAACTGCTGCGCAAGGTCGGCGCCGACGTCACCGGCGGCGCCTGCATCATGGAACTGACCTTCCTGAAGGGACGCGAGAAGCTGGATATCCCGTTCGAGTCCCTGCTCAAGTACGACGACTAGACAGGGTCTTCAGGACCGGTCCGGGGTGGCTCACGCGCCGCCGACGGTCACCAGCCCGCGTCCCTGGACCGTGTCCTTCCGGGTGTTCATGCAGAAACACCGCGACCGCGGCCTAACCCCGTCTCGGCAGATCGATCGGAAATAGGACGCTGTCGAGACCGCCTGTGAGACCTGTGCGGCGACTATCGTCTGGCAGTCGACCTGCCCGGTGCCTCAGGCAGCGGCGGCGCGAACTTCGTCAGATTGATGCCATCGACCGCGGACTTGTACTCGTCGACACTGGGTGTGCGGCCGAGAATGGTCGACAGAACCACGACCGGTGTCGACGCCAGCAGCGACTCGCCCTTTTTCTCGTCGGAGTCGGCGACAACCCGACCCTGGAAAAGGCGGGTCGACGTCGCCATCACGGTATCGCCCTTGGCGGCCTTTTCCTGGTTCCCCATGCAGAGATTGCAGCCCGGGCGTTCCAGATAAAGGATGTTCTCGTATGCCGTGCGCGCCTGGGTCTTGGGGGCCGTGTCGTCAAACTCAAACCCGGCGTATTTCCGCAGGATTTCCCAGTCGCCTTCCGCCTTCAACTCTTCGACGATGTTGTAGGTCGGAGGCGCCACCACCAGCGGCGCGTTGAACTCGACCTTGCCGTTGGCCTTCTCGAGATTCCGGAACATCTGCGCAACGATGTTCAGATCGCCCTTGTGCACCATGCACGACCCGACGAAGCCCAGATCGACTTTCTTCTCGCCGCCGTAGTAGGAAATCGGCCGGATCGTATCGTGGGTATACCGTTTCGCGACATCGATGTTGTTGACGTCGGGGTCGGCAATCATCGGCTCGTTGATCTGGTCGAGATCGACAACCACCTCCGCGGCATAGACCGCGTCGTCGTCCGGCCGCAGAGCGTGTTGCTCGCCGGAACGGATCTCGGCGATCCGCTGGTTTGCTTTGTCGATCAGCCCCTGCAGCATCTCCGAGCCGATTTCCATCCCGTTGTCGATCATGCCCTGGATACGCGCCTTCGCGATCTCGAGGGATTCGATCAGGGTTTCGTCGTTGGAGATGCAGATGGACGCCTTGGCCTTCATCTCGGCTGTCCAGTCCGTGAACGTGAACGCCTGATCCGCGAGGAGCGTTCCGATGTGGACCTCAATGATGCGACCCTGAAAGACGTTCTCCCCACCGAACTGAGCCAGCATCTGGGCCTGGGTCGCATGGACGACGTCACGGAAATCCATGTGATCGCCCATCTTGCCCTTGAAGGTCACCTTGACCGATTCCGGAACCGGGATGCTCGCTTGGCCGGTGGCCAACGCCAGCGCGACGGTGCCGGAGTCGGCCCCGAAGGCGACGCCTTTCGACATCCGGGTATGCGAGTCGCCTCCGATGATGATCGCCCGGTCATCGACGGTGATGTCGTTGAGGACCTTATGAATCACATCGGTCATCGCATGGTAGCGGCCTTTCGGGTCGCGACCGGTCACGAGCCCGAATTTGTTCATGAACGCCATAAGCTTGGGCGTATTCGCCTGCGCTTTCTTGTCCCAGACAGAAGCGGTGTGACAGCCGGACTGGTAAGCACCATCCAGAACCGGCGAAATCACGGTCGCGGCCATGGCTTCCAGTTCCTGGACGGTCATCGGGCCGGTCGTATCCTGGGAGCCGACGATGTTCACCTTCACGCGGGCGTCGGACCCAGCGTACAGAACCGTTCCTTCCGGAACACCGACAGCATTCTTGTTGAAGATCTTCTCAACCGCCGTCAGGCCCTGACCCGGGTGGGTCACGATCTTGGCGGCTGCAAAGACCGGCTTCGCCTCGACGCCGAGTGTTTCAGCGGCAAAGGTCTGGAGCTTCTTGCCGAAGTCGATGGCATAGGAGCCGCCTGCCTTCATGAACTCAACCGACTGCGGCGAAAACGACGCGGCGACGTCGGCGAGTTCCTCGGACCCGTCTTCGTTACACAGCTTCTGCGTCTGGGTGTTGATCGTGAGCGTCGTGCCCGTGGCCACAGAGTATTTCTCTTCCAGGACCGGGCTGCCGTCGTTGTTGACGATTACATTGCCGTCGGCGTCCGTCTTCTTCACCCAGTTCTTAAGGTCGATGCCGATACCGCCCGTGACGCCCACGGTCGTCAGGAAGATCGGCGAGATCCCGTTGGTACCTGCAACGATCGGCGCAACATTGACGAACGGTACGTAAGGGCTGGCCTGATGGCCCGTCCAGAGGGCGCAGTTGTTGATCCCGGACATCCGCGACGAACCGACGCCCATGGTGCCTTTCTCGGCGACCAGCATGAGGCGCTTGCCGGGATGCTGGATCTTGAGCGCCTCGATCTCCTTCTGGGCCCTTTCGGAAATGAAGCTCTTGCCGTGCAGTTCCCGGTCCGCGCGGGAATGCGCCTCGGCCCCCGGGGACATCAGGTCGGTCGAGATGTCCCCTTTCGCCGCGACGTAGGTCACAACCTGAATCTCAGGCTCGATATCAGACAGTCTGGTGAAGAACTCGGCGTCGGCATAGCTCTGCAGGATGTCTTTCGCGATCGCATTCCCCGCCTTGAACGCAGCCTCCAAGCGGTCCGTGTCCGCATCGTACAGGAAGACCTGCGTCTTCAGGACGTCGGCTGCCGCCGCGGCAGTGCCCGCGTCGTCCCCCAAAGCAAGATCGAGCAACACGGCGACGGACGGGCCGCCTTTCATGTGCGAAAGGAGTTCGAACGCGAATGTCGGCGTGATCTCTTCGACCACAGACTGCCCGAGAATGATCTCCTTCAGGAACGCCGCTTTGACGCCCGCCGCACTCGTCGTCCCCGGCAGGGTGTTGTAGATGAGGAAATCCAATGAATCTTTCCGGTGTTCATGACCGGTGTCTTTGATCTGGGCGATCATTTCTTCCAGGAGCGCCCCATCTTCGACTGGTTTGGGGTGCAAACCCTGCGTTTTACGATCTTCAATCTCTGCCAAGTAATCGGTGTAGAGGCCCATGATTTTCCTGCAACGTTCGGTGTGACCGGAATTTAGACGACGGATCGTCACGTGTCGGAGCGTCAGCGTCACGACATCATCGATCTCCTCAGAGTTTAGCCGGACTCAGCCCACAAAGCGAATCGAATGGCTTGATAACGTAGGGATAATTCCGACTCATCCCAAGTCACGCGCCCCAACCAGAAGCCTGCGAGAACAACGACAACCTTCAGAACTCTCCCGGTCCAAGATACCGGAAAAACCGCCAACCCGCGCGAGCTACTCCCCGCCCACGGTGACGACGGCGCGCCCCTGGACCTCACCCTTCAGGATCGCCTTGCCGAGATCCGGCAGTTCGTCGAAGCCGTGGGAGTGGCTGATCGCGTCGAGCTTGGCCATGGCGGGCGACCCGGCGATCGAAGACCAGACCCGGACCCGCCGGTCAGCGGGGCACATGACGCTGTCGATGCCCAGCAGATTGACCCCGCGCAGCAGGAACGGCAGCACGGTGGTCGACACGTCGTTGCCACCGGCCAGACCGACCGCCGCCACCGATCCGCCATAGCTGATCTGGGTCAGCAGGTTGGCCAGGGTCGGCCCTGCCACATTGTCGATCGCCGCCTGAAACCGTTCCCTGGCCAACGGGCGCGACGGCTGTTCGGCCAGTTCGGAACGATCGACCAGGGTGGTCGCCCCAAGATCGCGCAGATAGTCGTGCGTCGAGGCGCGGCCGGTCGCCGCCGCAACCGCGTAACCCTTGGCAGCCAGCAGAGCGACGGCGACGCTGCCCACTCCCCCGGCCGCACCGGTGACCAGGACCTCGCCCTTGTCGGGTGCCATGCCGGCGGTCTCCAGGGTGTCGATGGCGAGACCGGCGGTGAAGCCCGCAGTCCCCAGACCCATGGCCTGGCTGAGAGACAGACCGTCCGGCAGCTTCACCAGCCAATCGCCTTTGACCCGCGCCAGCTCGCCATAGCCGCCCCAGTGCATCTCGCCGACCCGCCAGCCGGTCAGCACAACCTTGTCGCCAGGGGCGAAGCCCGGATGATCCGAGGATTCCACCGTGCCGGAGAAATCGACGCCGGGAATATGGGGATATGAGCGCACCAGCCGGCCGACCCCGTTCATGACCATGCCGTCCTTGTAGTTCACGGTCGAATAGGCCACCCGCACCGTCACATCGCCTTCCGGCAGGTCGGCAACGGCCACATCCTCGAAGGCCCCGGTCACCTTCCGGTCCTCGCCTTCGCGCAGCAGATAGGCCTTGAACGTTTCGCTCATGATCGACTTCCCCCAGACAAGTGTTTCTGCGACAGGTGTTTCTGCATGGCGACCCGGCTGCCTGCCAGATCGCGCGATCCCTCTTCCTTCTTGATCTGGCCGGCGAGGAACGGCTCCGCGCTCAGATCATCGATCGTCGAGAATCCCAGACGCGCATAGTAGGGCGCGTTCCACGGGACGTCCCGAAATGTTGTGATGGTCATGCGGTGCGCCCCGCGCCCGGCATAGAACCGTTCACTCGTCGCGATCAGGGCTGCACCGAGACGTCGTCCGAAATGATCCGGATGCACCGAAAGCTCGCCGAGCCAGGTCTGGTCGTCGAGATGGGCATACGCCGCGAACCCGACCGGCCGGTCATCGGCCGGCGCGACGACCCACAAGGTCCAGGTGTCCTGACATTCGCCGAGCAGTGCCTCGGTCATGCCGTTCGGTTCATCGGCGATCCAGGGATACTGCGACTGGCGAAACAGGCCAGCAGCCGCTGTTTCGACCGCCGGAAGCTGATCGAGGTCGTCGGGCCGGGCCAGGCGGATGCGATATCGTTCGCCGGCGCGCGGCCCGACCAGTGTCATGTCAGCGCAGCGGCTCCAGGATCGAGACGAAGTTGGCGACGGCCGCCCCGCCCATGTTGAAGACACCGGCCAGCTTGGCACCGGAGACCTGCATGTCGGCTGCCTCGCCGCGCACCTGCATCGACGCCATGATGTGCATCGACACCCCGGTGGCCCCGATCGGGTGTCCCTTGGACTTCAGGCCGCCGGAAGGATTGACCGGCAGCTTGCCGTCCTTCTCGGTCCAGCCTTCGAGGATCGCCCGTGCGCCCTGACCTTCGGGCGCCAGCCCCATCGCCTCGTATTCGATCAGTTCGGCGATCGTGAAGCAGTCGTGGGTTTCGACCAGATCCAGGTCGTCGAGACCAACGCCCGCTTCCGCCATGGCCTTCTTCCAGGCAACCGAACAGCCCTCGAACTTGAGGATGTCCCGCTTGGACATGGGGAGGAAATCGTTCGCCTGCTGAGCCGCGCGGAACACCACCGCCTTATCCATCGTAAGCGCGGTATCGACATCGGCCAGCACCAGCGCCGTAGCACCATCCGACACCAGCGAACAGTCGGTCCGCTTCAGCGGTCCGGCGACATAGGGGTTCTTTTCGCTCTCGTTGCGGCAGAACTCATAGCCGAGATCCTTGCGCATCTGGGCATAGGGGTTGGCGACCCCGTTCTTGTGGTTCTTCGCGGCGATCCGGGCCAGCGCGTCCATGTTGTCGCCGTGGCGCTGGAAGTAGGCCTGGGCGATCTGGGCGAACATCCCGGCAAAGCCGCCATCGATACCGGCCTCTTCCTTGAGGTAGCTCGCCTTCAGAAGAGTTTCCCCGATCTCCTTGCCGCCGAGCGTCGTCATCTTTTCGACGCCGACGACCAGCACCCGCCGAGCCTTCTTCGCCTCGATCAGGTTGATGCACTGGTGAACTGCCGCACTGCCGGTCGCGCAGGCATTCTCGACCCGGGTCGCCGGTTTGAAGCGAAACCGGTCGTCGGTCTGGAAGACCAGGCTGGCCGTGAAGTCCTGCTTCTCGAAGCCGCCGTTGAAGTGGCCGAGATAGACCGCGTCGATGTCGTCAGGCTCCAGTCCGGCATCCGCCAGCGCGTCGGCAGCCACCTTGACGATCATGCTCTCGACATCTTCTTCGACGTGCTTGCCGAAGGGCAGATGCGACCATCCGACGATACAAGCGGTCATGGCGCGTCTCCTCGATCTTCTCTTCCACGGGTGCGTCTCAGTCGCCGCTTCGTATCAGAAGCCGCGTGAGGAGTCACAGAAAGGCATTCGTGCCGGACCGCGCAAGATCACCTAGAGCAGATCCATGTCAGGTGGAATCGCTATCGGCGATCCATCTGACTGGTGAATCTGCTCTAACTCTATGATCTAGATCGGATTCACATGTTTTGACGGAAACCCGGTTGTTTCCGTCAAAACATGATCCGATCTAGGGTCAACCGCGGCCCCCGGACCCACGCTCAGGCACAGCGCAGGGTCGACCAGAACCGGACCGGCTGACCGGTCGGGTCATCCAGGATCTCGTCGTCGCGCATGACGACGTGGCCGCGCACCACCGTCGCGATCGGCCACCCTGTGACCCGTTTGCCGTGGAACGGCGTCCAGCCGCACTTGCTGGCGATCCAGTCATTGGTGATCTCGCGTTCGGCCTTCAGATCGACCAGGGCCAGGTCCGCATCCCAACCGAGAGCGATGCGGCCCTTGCCGGCGATCCCGTAGAGCCGGTGGGGCCCGGCCGAGGTCAGGTCGACCAGGCGGGCCAGCGACAACCGACCCGCGTTCATGTGATCGAGCAACAGCGGCAGCAGGGTCTGAACTCCCGGCATGCCGGACGGGCTGGACGGATAGTCGCGCTGCTTCTCCTCCAGCGTGTGCGGGGCGTGATCCGAGCCGATCACGTCCACCGTCCCGTCGGCGATCGCCCGCCACAGCGCGGCCCGATGCCCTGCGTCGCGCACCGGTGGGTTCATCTGCGCCAGGGACCCCAGTTCCTCGTAACACTCGGGCGCCGCCATCGTCAGGTGGTTCAACGTGGTTTCGACCGACGCCACGTCCTTGTTCTGGGCGAGAAACGCCATCTCCTCCGCCGAGGTGATGTGCAGAACGTGGACGGGGCGTCCGGCTGCCGTTCCGAGGCGAACGATCCGCTGGGTCGCCCGCAGCGCGCATTCAACGTCCCGCCACTCGGGATGGGCCCGGGGATGGGCCGCCTCCTTGGCGATGTGCTGTCGCTCACGCAGCCGATCCTCGTCCTCGGCATGGACCGCGACCCGGCGCCGGCCCGCCGCCAGCACCTTGGCCAACAGTTCGTCTTTCTCGACCAGCAGCGACCCGGTTGAGGAGCCCATGAAGACCTTCACCCCGGCACAGCCGGGCGCGCGCTCGAGCTCCTCGAGCAGGTGAACGTTCTCCTCGGCGGCGCCGACGAAATAGGCATGGTCGCACCACGCCCGACCGCTTGAGCGCGCCAGCTTGTAGTCAAGCTCGGTTCGGGTGAGCGTCAGCGGCGAGGTGTTCGGCATCTCGAAGATCGCCGTCACGCCGCCTTTCGCGGCAGCCTTCGTGCCGTGAAAGATATCCTCCTTGTGTTCGAGACCGGGCTCGCGGAAGTGCACCTGGGTGTCGATCACCCCGGGCAGGACCGTCAGACCGGCGGCGTCGATGACGGTGCTCGCCGCGCCGTCGGCCAGGTCCCCGATCGCCACGATCTTGCCGTCGCGGACACCAAGATCGACCCGTTCCAGACCAGACGGGGTGAAAACATCACCGCCGCCTACCACCAGCTCAAAGGTCTCCGCCATCGCCAACTCTCCCGTTTCTGCGCCCACAGCATAGCGAGCGGTTGCGCAGCGACGGAAGAGCGCCCGCGCGTCTGATCCCTGACCTGTCGGGTGGTTGCGCCGCCGCTAGAGTTTCTCGCCTTCCACCGCCTCGCGCAGGTCGTCGATCTGAAACCGGGCCGGCAGAAAGGGGTGGACCTTCAAAGCCGCCTCGAACGCGTTCAACGCGTCGCGCTTGCGGTCGAGCGCAAGATTGATCAGTCCAAGGCCCGACAGCGCACCGAAATGCCGCGGCTCCAGAGCCAATGTCCGTTGAACGTCTTCGATCGAGCGGCGGTAGTCCCCCATCAGATAGAAGACGGTGGCACGCTTGTTCCAGGCTTCGGCAAAATCCGGTGCCAGACGAACCGCCTCATCGAATGCCGCCACCGCGGTTGGGAAATCGGATACGCGCATGGCCGCCAATCCCAGATCCATGGCTGTGGTCACCGAAAGGCGATCCGGCAGTTCCAACCAGATCTCCCAGATTTCCGCCTCGGTTTGCCGGGCGGCCGAGAAGACTTCGGCAGCCTTCAAACGTTCGAACAGCGGGTCTAGGCGAGGGTCGTTCTGATCAGCATGCCCCGGCGACCAGACGATGGCATTTAAGATAAAAATAAATAAAACCCCAATGTAACGAATTGAATTCATCGAAACCTCCAAGTTTTTCAAGGTAATTACGGCTAATTTTATCATCAACACCCTGTTAACGATCCATCACTACAGGTACAACCGCCTACTCTGATACACAGGATTACGGAGACTACGCATGTCGGCCGACGCCGTGGAGCCCAACGAGAACAACCAAGCCACCCCTTCGGATTCCGACGACACACCGACGACGTCGCAACGTAAACGTCTGGGTATCGGCACCAAACTCGGCGTTGCTTTCGCAGGCACCGCGCTTTTGACGGTGGTGGCCGCGGGCGTCGCCTGGTTCGCCTTCACGAATGTAGATCGGTCGCTGACCACGGTCACCAAGACAGCGATGCCGGCCGTCATCAACAGTCTGGTGATGTCCGCCGATACCGCCGCGATCGCAGCTGGAGCCCCGAACCTGATCTCGGCCACCAGCGAGGCCGAACGCGCCCAGGTGTGGGACGAGCTGACCTACCGGACCGAGGATTTGCGTGCCCGGCTTCAGACATTGTCCGAGTCCGGCGTCGACACCGCGGCGCTTGTTGCGCTGGCCGACCGCCTGGACAGCGCGATGTCCGACCTTGATCAGGCGGTCGCAGCGCGCGGCATGGCGCAGGCCACGCTTGCCCGGTCGACAGCGGCCGTCCTCGACACCCGCACCGCCTTCCTGACGAACGTTCAGCCGATGATCGATGAGGCCAACAAGCGGATGAGCGAATCCGGCAAGGCGACCGTGGCGAACACCGCCAAGACGGTCGGCACCTTGCTGAGCAAGCAGCTCAACGCGCTGAAGGAAATCCTGGTCATGTCCGCCCGCGGCCAAAGGATGCTCGGCGTCCTCGCGCGCACCGCCCGGATCGAAGACCTCGCCGCGCTGAAGGCCGAAGAGACGGCATTCGCGGACAAGGCCTCGGAAATCCTGTTCGCCATCAATGGACTGCCCGACAACAAGGCCGGTCAGAACCTGAAGCAGGCGGCCCGGGACCTGATCGCTCTCGGTCAGGGAGACGCGTCGGCATTTGCGATCCGGCGGGGTGAGCTGACCTGGGTCGACCTGACTCCCGACGAATACGAGAAGGTTCAGTCGCAGCGCCTGGCGCTCGACAAGGCCCTGCCGGAGATCTCGACCCGGTTCGAGAAGGCGATCAACCCGGTTGTCTCGGCGGCCCAGCGCAACATGACCTCCGCCGGTCGCGACTTGTCGGTCTCCGTCCGCAAGGACATCGGATCGCTGATCGACGGCGACGTCCAGGAACTCCGTCTGATGCTCGAGGGCCTGGCCCATGCCAACAAACTCGCGGGAACCCTCAACGCCGCCGCCGCCGCCGACACCATCGAGCGCCTGGAATCGCTGAAAGGCGAGTTCAATACGGCGAACCTCCTGGTCGCGAATGTCGCAGAGTCCGCCGGAAACCTGCCGCGGGTAGCGGACCTGGTTCCCTTCCTCCAGGGGATGATGGCGCTGGGGCGCGGCGACGACAGTGTGTTCGCGCGACGGATGGCGGTGATCCAGGCGGTCGATGAGGCGGGCGTTGCCCTGGAGCAGGCCCGCCAGGTCGCGGCCGAGTTCGAGGCCGCGGTCGCCACCAACGTCGAGGAGGCGACCCGCAACGCCGAGGAGTCGGCGCGGATGGCCGAAGCCCAGATTGAGCAGAGCACCGTGCTGGTCGTGACCCTCGCCGCGGCGGCGGTGGTGATCGCGCTGCTGGTCGGCGTCTTCGTCGTGCATCGCGGCGTGGTCCAGCGGCTGACATCCCTCGCCGGGCAGATGCGCGAACTCGCCAATGGTCGCCTGGATATCGAGATCAGCACCGCCGGTCGCGACGAGATCACTGAAATGGCAGGGACGGTCCAAATCTTCCGTGACAATGCCATCGAGGTGGAGAAACTGCGGGCCGACCAGCTCGAGAACGAGCGCAAGGCCTCCGAAGAGCGTCAGCGTCAGCGCGTCGAACTCGCCAACGTGTTCGAACAAAGCGTGCAGGGCATGGCGGTCACCGCCCAGAAGATGGCCGACGGCTCCGGCGACGTGCGCGACCGGTCCTCCGCCGGCGTTTCGGCCGCCGAGCTGACCTCGGGCAACGTCCAGACGGTCGCGGCCGCGGCCGAGGAACTGACCGCCTCGATCGTTGAGATCAGCGGCAAGGTCAGCGAAAGCTCGGAGCGGGCGCGCGATGCGGCGAACCGGGCCGATGCCACCAACCACACGGCGGAATCGCTGGAGGAAGCCACCAACCGGATCGACACGGTCGTGCATCTGATCCGCGACATCGCCGAGCAGACCAACCTGCAGGCCCTCAACGCGACGATCGAGGCCGCCAGGGCCGGCGAGGCCGGAAAGGGATTTGCGGTGGTGGCCACCGAGGTCAAGAGCCTGGCCGACCAGACCGGCAAGGCGACCGAGGAGATCACCCAGCAGATCAAATCGGTGCAGGACGGGGTCGCGGCCACGGTCACGGCGATCCGCGAAGTGTCGGTGGCGATCAAGGAGATCGATGCCTTCGTCACGTCGATCGCCGGCGCGGTCGAGGAGCAGGGCGCGTCGACTCAGGAGATCGCGCGATCCAGTCAGGAAGCGGCCACCGGGACTGCCGATGTGACCGAGACGATAACCGCCGTGTCCACCGTCGCCCAGGATGCCGGCACCCAGGCCGACGAAGTCCTGCGCTCGGCCAATGCCTTGGCCCAGGACACCGACAACCTGAACCGGGAGGTCTCCGACTTCATCACTCAGGTACGCGGCGGCGGTCGAAACTGATTATCGTTGCCCTGCAAAGGGCGCCGACACCATCCCTGTCGGGGCGGGGCTGATCCATTCGGCCTCGCCCGGATCGCGTTCTGGGGAACCCGTAACTAGGGTTGGTCGCGCAGGCTGGGCGGTGGGGGCCCGCCGGTCGCCCAGTCGAGCAGTTGCACCGTGTGCACGACCGGCACGTCGGTACCCCCACCGATCTGGGTCATGCAGCCGATGTTGCCTGTGGCGATCACATCGGGGGCCGTGCTTTCGATATTGGCCACTTTGCGATCACGCAACCGCCGCGCAATCTTCGGTTGCAGGAGGTTGTAGGTCCCCGCGGACCCGCAGCACAGGTGTCCTTCGGGCACGGATTTGACGGAGAAGCCAGCGCGCTGCAGCAGCGCCGACGGCAAGGTCTTGATCTGCTGGCCGTGCTGCATCGAACAGGCCGAGTGGTACGTCACGGTCATCGCACGCGGTGGCTCGGCCGCCGGGATCGCCAGCGTCTCGAGGTACTCCGTCACGTCCTTGGTCATGTCAGCAATCGCGGCGGCCTTGTCGGCGTAGGCAGGATCCTCGCGCAGCATGAAGCCGTAGTCCTTCACCGTGGTGCCGCAGCCGGAGGCGTTGATCACCACCGCATCCAGGCCCGCACCTCCGCCGGCCTCGGTCTCGCGCCACCAGGCGTCGACATTGGCCTTCACGCTCGCGTGGGCATCGTGCTCGCGGCCCATGTGATGGGTCAGCGCCCCGCAGCAGCCAGCCGCCGCGGGCACCACCACCTCGACCCCGTGGCGCGTGAGCAGCCGGATTGTGGCGTCGTTGATCTCGGGGTCGAGCACCCGTTGAGCGCAGCCGGCCAGCATGGCGACCCGGCCGCGCCGCTCGCCCTCGGCCGGGAACACACCAGGGCGGTCCAGCGGAGAGCGCGGCGGGATCGCTTTCGGGGCGAGTTCCAGCATCGCCTTCAGGCGTCCGCCGAACAGGTTGCCCGCCAGCGGCGCAAACGGTCTCGCCAGCCAGGCACCGGCAAGCGCCAACCGGAAGCGGTTCGGAAACGGCAGCAGCTTGGAGAGCAGCAGCCGTAAAGCGCGATCCAGAAACGGGCGCCTGTACGTGCGCTCGATGTGGGTGCGCGCGTGGTCGACCAGGTGCATGTAGTGCACACCGGACGGACAGGTGGACATGCACGAAAGGCAGGACAGGCAGCGGTCGATATGCTTGACCTCCTGGTCGCCGGCCGGGCGGTCGTTCTCCAGCATGTCCTTGATCAGGTAGATCCGACCGCGCGGACTGTCCAACTCGTCGCCGAGCAGGACATAGGTCGGGCAGGTGGCCGTACAGAAGCCGCAGTGCACGCATTTGCGCAGGATCGAGTTCGCGACCTCGATCTCCGGATCGGCGAGCTGGGCCAGGGTGAAATTCGTCTGCATGGCTTGGTCAGGTCCCCGCCGTCATGCGACCCGGGTTCAGGATCCCCTTGGGGTCGAAACTCTCTTTGATCCGCGCCGTCAGGGCCGCCAGCGGGGCCGGTTGCGGATGGAAGACGCTGACGGCCGCGCGCACGTCCGGTGCCGCCCGGATCAGGGTCGCATGGCCCCCGACGGCTCCCACCGCCGCCCGAACCACGTCGACGTCGGCATCGGCCGAGGCGGGCACGCTCAACCAGATCAGCCCGCCCGCCCAGTCATAGAACCAGGCAGCATCCGGCACGCCGGCGGCAACGGCCACCGTCACCTCGGGGCCCGACATCGGCGTCGTCGACACTTTCCAGACGGCACGGTCCCGGGGGTCGGCGATTGGATGTGCATCGCGCACCGCCTGCCAGAAGGCGATGGCCCCCGGGCCGTCGATGGAATCGATCTCGCCGCCGAAAGCGGCGAGCTCATCACGCAAAGCGACGCAGCGGGCGGCGACAGAGGGGGCGAACCCTTCGACCCGCAGACCGGTCGCCGGTCCGTCGACCTGACCGGCCCGGCGCCCCGCCGGCAGGTGACAGGCCGAAGACACGTCATGGGACGAGCCCATGGCCGCACTCATCGCCCTGACGGCGACCGCATCGTCCAGGCCCCGGAGCAGCACCGTGGTCTCGGTCTCGGGGGCCGGCAGCACCTTGAAGGTCACGTCGGTCAACGCCGCCAGCGTGCCCCAGGAACCGCAGACGAGTTTGGAGAGGTCGTAGCCCGTCACATTCTTGACGACGCGCCCCCCGGACTTCACGACATCGCCGCGCCCGGTCACCGCCGAGAAGCCGAGCAAATGGTCCCGTGCTGCCCCGTCCTTGATCCGTCGTGGTCCCGCCAGGTTGCAGGCGAACACACCGCCAATGGTCTGCGCCCCCGCGCCATCACCGAGAAGGCCCGCCAGCGACATCGGTTCGAACGCCAGCCGCTGGTTCTCCGCCCTCAATGCCGCTTCGATCTCGGCGAGCGGTGTCCCGGGGCCGGCCTGACAGATCAGTTCTTCCGGCTCGTACAGCCCGATGCCATTCAGCGCCGACAGGCTCAGTGTATGGGCGGTCTGCAGGGGTCGGCCAAGGGCGCGCTTGCTGCCGCCACCCAGCACCTCGAGGGGGGTTTCTTCGGAGACCGCCCACGCGACGGCGTCGCGCACCTGGTCCTCGGTTTCGGGTCGAAAACTATCGGTCATGGTGAAACGCGCAATCAGAAGCGGGGAATGTCGGGAAACGGCAACTGCCCGCGATGTATATGCATGCGACCGAGCTCGGCGCAGCGGTGAAGGGTGGGGAACACCTTGCCGGGGTTCAACAGCCCTTTCGGATCCCACGCGCACTTGACCCGCATCTGCTGGTTCAGATCCACTTCCGAGAACATCTCCGGCATCAGGTCGCGCTTCTCGACACCGACCCCATGCTCACCGGTCAGCACGCCCCCCAGTTCCACGCAGGCCTTCAGAATGTCGGCGCCGAAGTCCTCGGCCCGTTCGAGTTCGCCCGGCTCGTTGGCATCGAACAGAATCAACGGATGCAGGTTGCCATCGCCGGCGTGGAACACGTTGGCGACCCGCAAGCCGTACTTCTCGCTCATGCGCGCCATGCGGGAGAGGATCTCCGGCAACTGCCGGCGGGGGATCGTGCCGTCCATGCAGTAGTAGTCGGGCGAAATCCGCCCGACCGCCGGGAAGGCCGCCTTGCGGCCGGCCCAGAAGGCGTTGCGCTCGTCCTCGGACTGCGACACCCGCAGCGATGACGATCCGTTGTCTTCGGCAATGACGCGGACCCGCTCGATCAGATAGTCGACCTCAACCTCCGGCCCGTCCAACTCGACGATCAGCAGCGCCCCCGCGTCCCGCGGATAGCCCGCGTTCACGAAGTCCTCGGCCGCATTGATCGCCGGGTTGTCCATCATCTCCATGCCGCCGGGAATGATGCCGGAACCGATGATCGCGGCGACGCAGGCACCCGCCGCCTCGCTGGTCGGAAATCCGACCAGCAAAGCCCGCAGCGACGCCGGCTTCTTGAGAATGCGCACTGTCACTTCGGTCACGACCGCCAGCAGCCCCTCGGACCCGGTCATCAACCCCATCAGATCATAGCCCTCGGCATCGAGATGCTTGCCGCCGAGACGCATGATCTCGCCTTCGACCGTCACCAGCTCGAGGCCGAGAATGTTGTTGGTCGTCAGGCCATACTTCAGGCAATGCACGCCGCCGGAGTTCTCTGCCACGTTGCCGCCAATCGAGCAGGCGATTTGCGAAGACGGATCCGGCGCGTAGTAGAAACCCTCGTGCTGCACGGCCGTCGTGATGCCGAGATTGGTCACACCGGGCTGGGCGGTCACGGTGCGGTTGGCGAAGTCGATGTCGAGGATGCGGTTGAACTTGCCGAGCCCCAGCAGAACGCCATCCTCCAGCGGGAGCGCGCCGCCGGACAGCGACGTGCCCGAGCCCCGGGGCACGACCTTGATGCCGTTCTCATGGCAGTACTTCAGGACCTCGGCGACCTGCTCCGTCGTGTCGGGCAGCACCACGATCATCGGCAGCTGCTTGTAGGCCGTCAGTCCGTCGCTCTCGTAGGGGCGCATCTCGCGTTCGTCGGCGATCACCCCTTCGCCGGGAACAATCGATCGCAGATCGGCGATGATCTGATCGCGTCGCCCGAGAACCTCGCGGTCCGGTTCCGGCATCTGCATGCGCGTTCTCCCCTCGGCTACGGCCGCCGGCCCGAAGAACCCAGCGCACGACCAACCTTGCCGCAACGGGGACAGAATTCAACCCGGTCCGGCAGACAGCGGGCATAAGGCGGACATAGCAAAGGCGGCTCGACGTCACCGCCGGCCGCCTTGGCCATACGTCCCGGCGCAGATCAACCCTGACGCGCCTTGAAGCGCGGGTTGGACTTGTTGATCACGTAGACGCGACCCTTGCGGCGGATCACACGACAGCCCTTGTGCCGCTTCTTCAGCGTCTTCAGCGAATTTGCGACACGCATCGCTCGTCTCCGGTATCGGTCGAATTTCGAAGAGCGCGGAACCTACTCATCTGGCCCCGCGCTGTCAACCGCAGGATTTACAACGGTTCTCGGCTTGTCAGGCCGAGGTCTGTTCGGGCTTCAGGGCAAGAAATCGGACCAACTGGACCTCGCCGTCCTGAAGCAGGTTTGCGAGCCGCGACCAGTCCTCGGCGAGCTTGCCGAGCGCATCACGCCCGACCGCCGTCGTCGTCACCGCCTTATTGGCGTTGATCTCAGACACGAACGCCTTAAACGCGGATCGGATCATCTCCGCATGCGCCTCGGACTCGTCCTTGACGACCCGAACATCGAGGCCCTGGTTGCTCAAGGCGACCTCGTACTGCTCACGGGTCCAGAGAGTGACGTTCTCGCCCCGGGATCGCATCCAGGTCTGCAACCGCTTCGAGGGCGCATCATCCGACGGGATCACATAGTCGGTGAGCAGGAACTGACCCCAGGTCTTCAGCGCGCCACGGACCTTGCTCAGAACCAGCAGGCGGTCGTCGATCCTGTGCAGCTGTTCGCGGCAGATGACGACGTCGAACTTCCGCTTCGGCAGATCGAGCGTTTCCGGTTCGTAGTGGTTCACGCGAACCTGGTCGCCCGAACTCAGTTTTGAAAGCTCGCTTTCCGCCCTCTCGACCAGCACCGGGTTGCGTTCATATCCGGTGACCCAGATACCGAAGGCCTCGGCCAGCGCGGCTGCCTGACCGCCCAGGCCGAGCGAGATGTCCAGCACCGACTGGACCGGGTCGAGACCCAGGGCGCGCGCCATATCGACGGCCTGCTCCGGACCGCCCGGGCTGATGAACCCGCGCCCGAAGATCCGTTGGGCGCCCTCGCCATCGGCATCGCGGGTCAGGATCTCGATCGGCTCAAGTTCCGGCAGTTCGATGCGAGCAAGACCAGGCTCGGCGTCTTCGTCTGCCCTGCCATCGCGCGCGTTGCGCCAGTCCTCGTATTCACGAGGATCATAGCCTTCCCACCAGGCCCGGAGGCGCGTGGTAATAGGTATGGTGTCGATGCTGGCGTCGCTCATGTCAGGAGGCTAACCCGAATTTCCTAAATAAACGGTTACCGTGTCACTCAAACGGCGCGGAAACCATAGCCTTTCGCGCGCTCGTGAAACAAACTTGTTAACCATATCCAGGGCGATTTCTATCCACATGGGAGCGGCTTAGCCTCAGTTCTTTACACAGCGGTTCACAAAAACGCGTTGACCGCGTGATTGACCGATCCGACAGACAGGTTTAACGCCCCGGCTTTTCGTCAAGGGGAACGAGTCCGATGACCGCCATCCGCCCGCGCCGAAGTTTCATTTTCGCCCCCGGCAACAAGCCCGACATGTTCGCCAAGGCGATGGCCACCGGTGCGGACATCATGTGCATTGATCTCGAAGACGCGATCGCTCCGCAACACAAGGACACGGCCCGGGACTCCACGTTCGGCTGGTTCACGGCGGCGGACCTGGATCCAGCCGTGGAATGCATGGTTCGCATCAACCCGCCGCGCACGCCGGAAGGCATGCGCGACGTCGACGCCATCGTCCGGGCTGCCAAAGCACCGCCGGCGGTGATGCTGCCCAAGGTCAAGGCGCCGGCGGAGATCACCGCGCTGGGCGAGCTGTTCGACGAACTGAAGATCGCAACCCGGCTGCAGGTGATCATCGAAACGAACGAAGCCCTGGAAGCTGCCTGGGACATCGCGCGCTGCTCCGACCGCATCGATGCGGTGTTCTTCGGCGGGGTCGATATGGCGGCCGATCTGAGGTGCGCCTATTCCTGGAATGCCCTTCTGTATGCGCGGTCGAGGGTGGTTCACGCCGCCGCCGGAGCGGATGTGGACGTCATCGACGTACCGTTCCTGGACCTGAACGACATGGACGGCATGCGGCGCGAGGCCGAAGCCGCCCGAGAGCTGGGTTTCGGGGGCAAGGGGTCGATCCACCCGAAACAGGTTCCGATCCTCAACGAGATCTTCTCGCCCAGCGACACCGAGATCGCCCACGCCCAGCGGATCGTCGACGCCTTCGAGAGCGGAGACACCGGCCTGGTTGTGATCGACGGCAAGCTGATCGAGAAGCCGGTCCTGCGCAGCATGTACCGGGTGCTGGCCCGGGCCGGTCAAACGGTGTCCTGACGACTGCTCAGGTCGACGACTGGTCAGGTCACGGCCGCGCGCTCACGATAGGCCTCGCTGAGGTGCTCGCCCGCGTCCAGAACCGCGCGCAGGTGTTCGACCGCGTCCCAGATGTCGGCATAGCGCTGGTACAGCGGCGCGAAGCCGAACCGCATCACATCCGGGTCGCGGAAGTCGCCGATCACGCCGCGGGCAATCAGCGCCTGGACGATCGCGTAGCCCTGCGGATGGGCGAAGGAGACCTGGCTGCCCCGGCGCCAGGGCGGTGCCAGACCGGCCTCGCGCGGTGAGATCAACCGGAAACCCGCGTCACCGCATTGCTGTTCGACCAGTCGGATGAACAGGTCTCCGAGCGCGACAGACTTCTCCCGCAACGCCGCCGGATCCGCCGCGAGCATCACGTCCAGGGCGGCCTCGAACGCCACCAGGCCGAGAACGCCGGGAGATGAGCAGACATGGCGGCGAATTCCGTCGGCCGGACGGTAGTCCAGATCGAAGTCGAACGGCCGCTCATGGCCGAGCCAGCCGGTCAGGGGCTGCTGCGCTGCCGACTGGTGGCGCGACGCGACGTACAGCCAGGCCGGCCCGCCCGGTCCGGCGTTCAGGTACTTATACGAGCAGCCGACCGCGAAGTCGGCTCCGCACCCGTTCAAGTCAACGGGAAAGGCGCCGGCGGAATGGGCGAGATCCCAGAGGGTGAGCGCACCCGCGGCATGGGCCACCCGGGTGACCTCGGCCATGTCGAAGACGGCACCGGTCTTGAAATTGGTCTCGGTCAGCATCACCACGGCGGTCGAGTCGTCGATCGCCTCGAGGATCTCCGATTCGCCCACCAGCCGGAGTTCATGATGGCCGCCCAACTGGTCGATCAATCCCTGGGCCATATACAGATCGGTCGGGAAATTTTCCGCGTTCGACAGGATGATTCGCCGATCGGGGCGCATCCGCAGCGCCGCGGACAGCAGTTTGAAGAGATTGACGGAGGTCGTATCGACGACGGCGATCTCGCCGGGGGCGGCACCGACCAGGGCCGCCAGTCGGTCGCCGAGATCCAGCGGTTTCGTCATCCAGCCGTCCTTCAGCCACCCGCAGATCAGGTGCTTTCCCCACTCCGCTTCAAGCATCGCGGCGACCCGGCCGGGCACGGCTTTCGGCATGGCCCCCAGGGAGTTTCCGTCCAGATAGATCACACCGTCAGGCACCACGAAGCGGTCCCGGAAACCGGCCAGCACGTCGGCGGCGTCGAGATCCTCGAAATCCTGGCGGGAGAGTTGGGGCATCGCTGGGTCCTGGCGGTTTCACCGACCGTGCGGGCCGGTCCGTTGCGCGGGTGGGGGGCCATGGTATAACCCGCCACCGAGATTTCGAGAGGCGAATTCGGTGGCGGATCAGCCGGACATCCTTGTTCTCAACGGCCCCAATCTGAACATGCTGGGCGTGCGCGAGCCGTCCATCTACGGGCGCGACACGCTGGAGGACATCGAGGCGATGTGTCAGGCACGTGGCGAAGCGCTGGGCCTCGGCGTCGACTTTCGGCAGTCGAACTTCGAGGGAGAGCTGGTCACGATCATCCAGCACGCCCGCGACACGCACAGCGGCATCATTTTCAACGCCGGTGGCTATACCCACACCTCGGTGGCGCTGCGCGACGCGCTCGTTGGCGCCGAGCTGCCGGCCATCGAACTCCACCTCTCGAACACCTTTCGCCGCGAGGAGTTCCGTCACCACTCCTATCTTTCCGGTGTAGTGGACGGGGTCATCGCCGGCTTCGGGGCGCATGGCTACGTGTTGGCGATCGAAGCCATGGCCCGCCTCGTCGACGCCGATGCGTGACGCCAGAACAAGAAGGACTGCGCCACCGTGAGCAAGAACCTGGATGAAGACCTGGTCCGCAAACTGGCAGGACTGCTGGAAGAGACCGGCCTGGGTGAGATCGAATACGCGACCGACCATCTGAGGATTCGGGTCGCCAAGCCGACAGTGCAGGTCGCCGCCCAGCCGGCGGCAGCGGTTGCCGCGGCGGCGGCACCCGCCCCTCAAGCGGCCCCGACGGAGCCGGAGGGCGAAGTCGTCCCGTCACCGATGGTCGGCACCGTCTATCTCGCCGCAGAGCCCGGGGCGGCGCCGTTCGTCCAGCCCGGAACGACCGTGCGCGCCGGCCAGACCGTTATGATCGTGGAAGCGATGAAGACGATGAACCCGATCGCAGCCCCGCGCGCCGGCACGGTCAAAGCGGTTCTGATCGAAAACGGCCAGCCGGTCGAATACGGTCAGCCGCTGCTGACGCTCGAATGACGCTCCTCCTGCTATCGAGACCGATCCGTGTTTGAAAAGGTTATGATCGCCAACCGGGGCGAGGTCGCACTCCGGGTTCACCGGGCCTGTCGCGAGATGGGTATAAAGACCGTGGCGGTGCACTCGACCGCGGATGCCGACGCCATGCACGTCCGGCTCGCAGATGAAAGTGTCTGCATTGGACCGCCTCCGGCGCGTGACAGCTATCTGAACATCCCGGCCATTGTCTCGGCTGCCGCGGTGACCGGGGCCGACGCGATCCATCCCGGTGTCGGCTTTCTTTCCGAAAACGCGGCTTTTGCCGAGATCGTCGAAGCCCACGGGATCGTCTTCATCGGGCCGTCGCCGGAGCACATCCAGGTCATGGGCGACAAGATCACGGCCAAGAAGACGATGATCGATCTCGGAATCCCCTGTGTGCCCGGCTCCGACGGACCGGTCGAAGGCCTGGAAGCGGCCCGCACCGAGGCCGAACGGATCGGATATCCCGTGCTGATCAAAGCGGCGGCAGGTGGCGGGGGCCGCGGCATGAAGGTCGCGGAAAATCCCGAGAACCTCGAAGAGGCCTACACGATGGCGCGCCGGGAATCAGCCGCCGCCTTCGGCAACGACGCGGTCTACATGGAGCGCTATCTCGGCCACCCCCGGCACATCGAGATCCAGATCGCCGCCGACAGTCACGGCAATGTTCTGCATTTTGGTGAACGCGACTGCTCCATCCAGCGGCGCCACCAGAAGGTTGTCGAGGAGGCCCCCTCACCGGCTCTGAACGCCTCGGAGCGTGAGCAGATCGGCGCTCTGGCGGTTTCCGCAATCTCAAAGATGGGCTACCGCAGCCTCGGCACGCTCGAATTCCTCTATGAAAACGGCGAGTTCTTCTTCATCGAGATGAACACCCGCCTGCAGGTCGAACACCCGATCACTGAGGCGATCACCGGTATCGACCTCGTGCGGCTGCAGATCCAGGTCGCCTCCGGCGCCCCGCTCGGCATCGAACAGGAGGCGGTGCGGTTCAACGGCCATGCGATCGAATGCCGGATCACGGCGGAAGATCCCCAGACCTTTCAGCCGCGCCCCGGTCGGATCAGCGACTACCATTCGCCGGGCGGCCTCGGCGTCCGGGTCGACTCGGCCTTGTACGCCGGGTACCCCGTGCCGCCGCACTACGACAGCCTGGTCGCCAAGCTGGTCGTGCACGGGGCGACGCGCAACGAGTGCCTGCTTCGGTTGCGCCGGGCATTGGACGAGTTCGTTATCGACGGAATTCCGACGACGATTCCCCTGCACCAGAACCTGATCACCGCCCCCGACTTCATCGATGGCGACTACCACATCCGGTGGCTGGAAACCGTCTTTCTCAGCAGCTGAGCCCGATCGGGTCCGGTCGCCGAGATTGATGCCGCCCCCTGAAGTGCTACGCTATCGGCGTCCGTCTTGGCTGAATCGGTCGCGATGTCGGAGCTGCAACCGGAACTGCTGCTGCAAGCCTACGCCGTCGGTGTGTTTCCGATGGCGGAAGGCCGTCACGATCCGAGGCTGTTCTTCGTCGACCCCGACAAGCGCGGCATCATCGACCTTGACCGGTTCCACATCCCCAGGAGCCTTCGCAAGACGGTCCGCCGGCGGCCGTTCGAGGTCGTCTGTAACCGGGCATTCATAGACACGATCGACGGCTGTGCAGCGGCCACCCAGAAACGGCCCGACACCTGGATCAACCCGGAAATCCGCCGGCTCTACATCGCCCTTCACGAACGCGGCCATGCCCATTCGGTCGAGTGCTGGTGCGACGGCGAACTGGTCGGCGGTCTGTATGGCGTGACCCTGGGTGGAGCGTTCTTCGGCGAGAGCATGTTCAGCCGCGCCACCGACGCTTCGAAAGTGGCGCTGGTGCACCTGGTCGCCCGAATGCGAGCCCGCGGCTTCACCCTGCTCGACACGCAGTTCATCACCGACCATCTCAAGCAGTTCGGCGCCGAGGAGATCCCAAGAGACGACTACCGCGACCTCCTGGCTCAGGCGATCGCCACGCCGGCTCAGTTCGTCCCCTCGGCGGACGACTGGCCCTGGATCTGTGAACTCCTGCAGGCCGACACCCAGACGTCGTAAACCGGATGCTCCAGGGCATTCAGCCCTGGGCTCGATGCGAACATCCAGCCATTGAAGATCAACCGCGCCGGTTCGTCCGGAGGCTGGTCCTCGACCCGCAGAAACGCGGCGCTCTCCGGCGGCAGGGTCGGCGGGCGGTCCTGGCAGGTATCGACGAAAACGTTCAGCGTGCCGAACCGCGCACCGGAACCGACCGGAACCTCAAACCTCGAAATCCGCGCCGTGACCTTGTCCAGGCCCTGCAATACGGCTGTTTCCTGCGCTCGCCAGTCCGGTTCCTCGCCCAGGGCTGCGCTGCCGACGGTGATGACCGCCAATACCAGCGCGAGACCCGACATGCGTGCAGTGTCGATACGCAGAAACCGTCGACCAGGGTTCATCGCCAGATCACCTCAGCGGGCGGGGTCCCTCAGGTGCGGGCCACGCGGCCTTCCTGACAGGGAACTGTGACAGCGGCGTGGCGCGGTCAGTTCGTGCCCGAAGCGGCCTCGCCGCCGGTGCTGAACATGAACTTGCTGAGCAGTTGGACGAAATCGACCGCGTCCTGCGTGTATTCGATCCGCTCGCCCGGCTCGAGCATCTCGGGATCTCCACCGGGAACCAGGTCGACGAAGTTCCCGCCGAGCAGTCCTTCGCTGGCGATCGCGGCGCTGGTGTCCCGGGGCAGCTTGATCACGGGATCAATGCTCAGGGTGACCGTTGCCAGATAGGTCTCGGGGTCGAGGCCCTGCCTCGACACGGTCCCGATCTTGATGCCTGACATCCGGACATCGTTGCCGACCTTCAGACCGCCGACCGTCGTGAACGTCGCATCGACCTCGTAGCCGCCGCTGCGGCCGACATCCGATGCCGAGTAGGCGAAAATCAGGAACACAACGGCGACGCCCAGCACGACGGCGCCCATCAGCGTTTCGACAAGTCCGCGGTTCACAAACCCCTCCGTCTCAGCTCGGCGTCCAAGGTTCGTAGTCGCCAGTCGCCTTGTCGCGCTGACCGCCTTCCAGAACGTGGCCGGGTGGCCGGTAGGCGAACGGGGTCCCGGTCAGGTTCGGGAGGTGTTCCTTCTGCCACCCGAACTGGCGCCCATCGGATTCCGCCGGCAGATCGTCGGTGCCGTGGTGGAGCCAGATGTGCCACTCGGGTGGAACCTTCGACGCCTCGGCCAGACCGTTGTAGATGACCCACCGCATCTCACGGCCGTCCCGCTTCACGCCCTTCTTATGAACGAAGTAGCGATTCCCGTACGGATCGGCGCCGACCTGGCGACCGTTAAGCCATGTGAAGAGCTTGGTTCCAACGTTCATCTGCGGCCTCGAAAACGCCTGCGCTAACGCGCCGCGACTATGTCACCGCCGGTCTGATCCGTCCAGCCCGCCCCCCAGGGCAGCGCAGTCTCAGGGCGGCGCCCAGCCGTTGCGGTGATCACCCGGATTGCAGCCGGGGGAATCGAGCGGTATCAGCGCGCATGGTTTCGGGATTGCGCCCTTCGGATTCACTGGTCTTCGGCTACGCCCTTGTCGGCGTGGTCGCCCTGTTCTTCGGAATTGCGCCGACCTTTGCCAAACTGGCTTTCGACGGAGGTGCCGGCCCGGTCACGATCCAGTTCGGGCGCTTTCTGTTGGCGGCTGCGGTGTTGTGGTCGATCGCGCTGGTTCGCCAACTGCCCATGGCGGTGACGGCGGGTCAGATGCTTCGGCTGGCCGGCCTGATAGCCACAACCGCCGGCGCATCATTCGGCTACATGACCAGCGTCCGCTACATCCCGGTGCCGCTCGCCAGCCTGATCTTCTTCGTGTTTCCGCTGATGGTCGAGCCGCTCTCCCATATCGCCGGGCAGGAACGTCTCACGCCCCTTCGCGTCGCCGCCCTGGTGGTCGGGTTCGCGGGGCTCACGCTCGTGCTCGGCCCAGATCTGGGTCAGGCCGAACCGATCGGCCTCGCGCTTGCCTTCGGCGCCGGCAGTTGTGTCGCCGTGTCGTTTCTGCTGACCCGCCGTCTGGCGACGGAACTCCGCGCCGTTTCGCTGACCGCCCTGGTCACCACGGGATGCACCGTTGTGTTTGCCGTCGGTGTCCTCGCCATCGAGGGCCTCCGCCTGCCGACCGGCGCGTCCGGATGGCTCGGCTTTGCCGTCAATGTCGGCTGCTATGTTGTGGGCCTGTCGTCCCTCTACGCCGCCATCGCGCGTCTCGGCAGCGTGCGGGTGGCGGTGGTCGTCAACATGGAACCCGTGATCAGCGTCGCCACCGCCTGGCTGATCCTGGGGCAGGTCCTGGGGCCGTGGCAGATGGTCGGAGCCGCGATCGTCATATCCGGCATTCTGCTCCTGCAGGCGGAGCGGTTGCGCCCCCCCAACGGCTAGCCCGGCGCGTCGCTGATCCCGGGCACCTCTATGCCCTGGATCTCCGCGGTCGTGGTGCCGGCGCGCACCTTGGCGATGATGTCGGCCTCTTTCGCGGCCTGGGCCTCGCCGCGAACGAGGACCTCGTCGCACAGAGCGCGCGGCACAACACACACGCCATCATCGTCACCAAGCACCAGGTCTCCCGGCGACACGACGACGCCCCCGCAGGCGATCGGGGCATCGATCTCCCCGCCAAACCCCTTGTGCGGACCGCGCGGTGTCGCGCCGGCGGCATAGACCGGCACGCCAAGATCCCGCAGCGCAGCGATGTCCCGTGCCGCACCGTCCAACACGATGCCTGCACAACCCCGTGCCTTTGCGGCCTCGGCAACGATCTCGCCGATGATGGCGACCTCACCGCCGCCGCGGGCGGCGATCACCAGGATCTCGCCCGGCTGAATCAATGGCAACGCGGCATGAACCGCGCTGTTGTCACCCGCCATCACGGCCACAGTCCGCGCGTGACCCACCATGACGTAGTCGGGCGCCAGCGGCTGTATCGTTCGGTCCATGGACCGGTCGCGGTTCAGATTGTCACCGGCGACAGCCGGAGGAACCTTTCGCCAACGCTCGAGCGCCGCCGCATCCAGCGGCTCATAGCGTAAGGCACGGCGTAGAATGGCCATCAGACCCCCCTCTTGGAGCCTGGCGTAGGCGGCCCCGCCGGTCGATCGTAGCGACGGAACCACCGTGCGGACAACAGGGCGTCGGGCATCTCCGGCTGTGGAAAACGAGGCCACATCACTACATTTAGATAAAGCAAGATTGTTGCCCACAAAATGTATTGCACCCCGACTCGCGTTGGCGCATTCTTTCTGTCGGCGCGGGTTCCAAGGACGGTATCTTGAAGAGAATCCGACACCCGACGGAGATGAATCACCGTCTGCGGCGGTACTTCTCAGAGAACAAAAATAGAATTTAAGTAAAGCGGCGAATATTCCGGTCGCGACTGTTGTATTTTTCCTTTCTTTCCTCTGTGCTCTCCAGGCAACACTTTTTTTGGCTCGGGAAATTATTTCATCGAAGCGTCATTAATCGCTTGCCCACCCGATACCACATCCAGTAGCTTGCCCAGCCTTGAACACAAGATCTTGTTCGAGATCGGGCGGGGGCCGCCCAACGGTATTTGGCCTACCGAGACCACGGCACGGACACACCGGAAGAGGCAGGGAGCAAGGGCATGAGGATCGAACGGCGCTTTACCAAGGCAGGCACGGACGCCTTCGACGGGGTCGATTTCCGAACCACGACCAGCGAAATCCGTAACCCGGATGGCTCGGTCGTGTTCCGCCGCGACGATATGGAAGTGCCGAGCGACTGGTCCCAGGTCGCCAGTGACATCCTGGCCCAGAAGTACTTCCGCAAGGCCGGGATCCCCGCCAAGCGCAAGCCGGTCGCCGAGAAGGACGTACCGAACTGGCTGTGGCGGCAGGCCGCCGACGAGAAGGCGCTCGCCAAGCTGCCCGAAGAAGAACGGCTGGTCGGCGAGAACAGCGCCAAGCAGGTGTTCAACCGGCTGGCCGGCACCTGGACCTACTGGGGCTGGAAAGGCGGCTATTTCGACACCGAGCAGGACGCCCGCGCCTACTACGACGAGATGTCGTTCATGCTCGCGCGCCAGATGGCGGCGCCGAACTCGCCGCAGTGGTTCAACACCGGTCTGCACTGGGCCTACGGCATCGATGGCCCGGCCCAGGGCCACCACTACGTCGACTTCAAGACCGGCAAGCTGACCCGCTCGAAGTCGGCCTACGAGCACCCGCAGCCGCACGCCTGCTTCATCCAGAGTGTTGCCGACGACCTCGTCAACGAGGGCGGCATCATGGACCTATGGGTCCGCGAGGCGCGGCTGTTCAAATACGGTTCTGGCACCGGCTCGAATTTCTCCAGGCTGCGTGGCGAGAACGAGCCGCTGGCGGGCGGCGGCAAGTCTTCCGGTCTGATGAGCTTCCTGAAGATCGGCGACCGGGCGGCGGGCGCGATCAAATCCGGCGGCACCACCCGGCGAGCGGCGAAGATGGTCACCGTCGACATCGATCATCCGGACATCGAGGCCTATATCGACTGGAAGGTCATCGAGGAGCAGAAAGTGGCGGCCCTGGTTGCCGGCTCGAAGCTCGCCAACCAGCACATGAAGGCGGTGATGAAGGCCTGCGTCGACGGTCGCGAGAGCCTCGGCGACGACGCGTTCGAGCCCACCCTCAACGCCGATCTCAAAGCCGCGATCAAGGGCGCGAAGGCTGTTCTAATCCCCTTGAGCTACATCCAGCGCGTCATCCAGTTCGCACGCCAGGGCTTCACGGAGATCGAGTTCCGCACCTACGACACCGACTGGGACAGCGAAGCCTACCTGACGGTCTCCGGCCAGAACTCGAACAATTCGGTGCGGGTGTCCGACGATTTCCTGCAGGCCGTGGAAGCCGATGACGACTGGAACCTGGTGCGCCGCACGGATGGCCAGATCAGCGCCACACTGCGCGCCAAGGATCTTTGGGAGAAGATCGCGCACGCCGCCTGGGCCAGCGCCGATCCGGGACTGCAGTACGACACCACCATCAACGACTGGCACACCTGCCCGGGCGGGGGCCGGATCAACGCCTCGAACCCGTGCTCGGAGTACATGTTCCTGGACGACACCGCCTGCAACCTGGCGTCCATGAACCTGATGCAATTCCAGAAGGCGGATGGCAGCTTCGACACCGAAGCCTTCGCCCACGCCACCAGGCTGTGGACGATCACGCTCGAGATCGCGGTCCTGATGGCTCAGTTCCCGTCCAAAGAGATCGCGCGCCTGTCCTACGACTACCGCACCCTTGGCCTCGGCTACGCCAATATCGGCGGACTGCTGATGGGCATGGGCCTGTCATACGACAGCGACGAGGGACGCGCGCTGTGCGGGGCGATCACAGCCCTCATGACCGGCGTGTCCTACACGACCTCGGCCGAAATGGCCGGCGAACTCGGCCCGTTCCCGGAGTACGACAGAAATGCCCTGCACATGCTTCGGGTCATCCGCAACCATCGCCGCGCAGCCTACGGCGAGACCAGCGGCTACGAGGAGCTGTCGATCAACCCGGTGCCGCTGGACTCCGTCGGCTGCCCGCAGGCCGATCTGATCGAGGCGGCCCGCGGCGCCTGGACTCAGGCACTGGAACTGGGTGAGCAGCACGGCTACCGCAACGCTCAGGCGACGGTCATCGCGCCCACCGGGACGATCGGCCTGGTGATGGACTGTGACACCACCGGCATCGAGCCCGACTTCGCGATCGTGAAGTTCAAGAAGCTCGCTGGTGGCGGCTACTTCAAGATCATCAACCGGGTGGTGCCGAAGGCGCTGTCGACCCTCGGATACGATGAGGGCCAGATCGAAGACATCGTGCGCTATGCGGTTGGCCACGAAACTCTGAAAGGGTCGCCGGCGCTCGATCACGACAGCCTGGAGGACAAGGGACTGGGCGCAGCCCAGATCGAGGCCCTCGAGCAGGCCCTGGCGTCCGCCTTCGACATCAAGTTCGCCTTCAACAAGTGGACCCTTGGCGACGGGTTCTGCAAGGTTGTCCTCGGCTTCAGCGATGAGCAGTTGAACGACATCTCCTTCGACATGCTTGCGGCACTTGGGTTCTCGAAATCCGACGTCGAGGCCGCGAACACCTACGTGTGCGGCGCGATGACCCTGGAAGGGGCACCGCACCTGAAAGAAGAGCACCTGGCGGTCTTCGACTGCGCCAACCCCTGCGGCCGGATCGGCAAGCGCTATCTGTCGGCGGAAAGCCACATCCGGATGATGGCGGCCGCCCAGCCGTTCATCTCGGGCGCGATCTCCAAGACCATCAACATGCCGAACGGGGCGACCGTCGAGGACTGCAAGAATGCCTACATGCTGTCCTGGCGCCTCGGCCTGAAGGCCAACGCCCTGTACCGTGACGGCTCCAAGCTGAGCCAGCCGCTCTCGGCATCGGTGTTCGACTTCGACGATGAAGACGACGCCGAGGCTTTCGCCGCAAAGCCGACCGCCCAGAAAGTCGAGGTGGTGGCCGAGCGGGTTGTCGAGAAGGTCATCGAGAAGATCGTTGAGCGTGGGGTCGAGCGCGAGCGGCTGCCGCAGCGCCGCAAGGGCTACACCCAGAAGGCGGTCGTCGGCGGACACAAGGTCTACCTGCGCACCGGCGAGTACAAGGACGGCCGTCTCGGCGAGATCTTCATCGACATGCACAAGGAGGGCGCGGCCTTCCGGTCGCTGATGAACAACTTCGCCATTGCCGTGTCGATCGGCCTGCAATACGGCGTGCCGCTCGAGGAGTATGTCGACGCCTTCACCTTCACGCGGTTCGAGCCGCAGGGGCTGGTCCAGGGCAACGACGCCATCAAGATGGCGACCTCGATCCTCGACTACATGTTCCGTGAGCTGGCAATTTCCTATCTGGACCGCCATGACCTCGCCCATGTCGATCAGGAAGATCTGCTGCCCGATACGGTCGGTGACGGCCAGGGCGAGGAGCACGACGTCAGCAAGGCCAACGCCATCCTCGAAACGGTCTCCGGTGCAGCCAGCCGCGGCTTCGTGCGGACCGACATGCGAGCCAACCTGAAGGTCGTCAGCGGCGGTCTCCAGGACCTGCAGGCGACCGGCACGGATCACCCGAGCCCGACGCCACCCGCAACCTCCGCATCCGCTGATGTCATGGTGGCGGAACGCGTCGAAACGACCGTCACAACAGTCAGCGAGAACGTCCGTGATGCGGTGGACGCCACGCTTGCCGCCATCCGCGAAGCCCGCATCAAGGGCTACGAAGGCGAGAGTTGCGGCGAGTGCGGCAACTTCACGCTGGTGCGAAACGGGACCTGCATGAAGTGCGACACCTGCGGCAGCACCAGCGGCTGCAGCTGACCTCCAGCGGACCAGACCCGGCGGCCGGATCATCTCGGCCGCCCGGAGACTGCGCGACGGGCCCGGTCAAGAGACCGGGCCGTTCTGTTTCTGCTAAGCCCGAGCAATACGTCACGCGCTAGTGGGCTGATTCACCGAACGGATGGGACTCATCCGTTCGGATCGCACCACTAGTGAAAGTTAAATTTCGCGCCATGGCGTTAAACTCAAATGATACAGAACTTTCAGGCGATTTTTCTTATTAGTGAATTTATAAGTATTGTCACTAATGGAGACTTCATTAACGAATTTATGATCGTATATTAGTAACCCTGCGCCTCGTATCCGCATTACAGCCGTAGAATTGCCCGTGACCTGGTCGGGATTGTAAGAAGGCGCGAGTCGAAGTGTTTGGTTTCAAGTCGTCGGAGAAAGGCGAGGCCGAGGAGGCCGAAGCCGGTCGTGTCGAGGCCATGAAGGTCTCCATCGCCACCGCGATTGATCACATGAAGCAATACGCCGAGGCCGGCAACACGGAGCGGTGCGAGGCCGCCAACAAGCGGCTGACCGAGACATTCAAGAACCCGAAACTTCCCGGTGAATTCGTCGCCTCCGCCCGGGCCGCGGTCGATGCCCTGCTGGTCCACAGCTATATGAAGGCGACCGCCGTGGCCACGCGAACCGCCGTCAGCGCGGCCCGTGCCGACAACGTCGAAGTCCGTGACGCCAAGATCAAGCATGCCCGCGAGCTGCTGGCCGGCGCGATGAAGGCCAAGGCGCCGAGCGCGTTCAAGGCTCAGGTCGAGAAGATCCTGGAGGTCGCTCAGCTTTCCGGTGGCGTCAAAGCCAAAGGGCCGACCAAGGCAAAGCCGAAGGACACCGCGCCAAAGACGCCGAACCGGGCAAAGACCTTCACCCCCGACCCCGATCCGGATGCGGCAGACGGAAGCAGCACATCGGTCAAGGCAGGCAAACGCCAGACGGTAAGCTGCTAAACCCGGTCATGCTTTCGCGGAAACACGCTGGTCTCCGCCACGACATCTGACCCGGATCTGTTCCAGAAATCTTGGCCGCTCAGGCCGGCATCGGCGGCTCTGGAAAGGTCACCCCCTCCATTGCCTTCTGCCAGCTTTCCCGGTCTCGCAGGCCTGTGAGGGCGCGAGCCAGACCCGGCACCGGGTCCAGCAGTTTGGGTCCGTCCGGTACCCGGTCCAGCACATCCAGAGTGCAAACCATGACGATGTCCGCCAGTGTGAACTGACCAGCGACCAGGTAGTCACCGGCAGCGATCTGGCGGTCCAGGATGGCCAGGTCCCGGGCCGTCGCCTTGCGGGCCCGGGCGATCCGACGGGCGTCGGGAACCCCGCCCTCACCGCTTGGAAACAGCAGCTCCAGGGTCCACTCACGCACCACATGCCGGTCGACGGTCGCCATCACGGCATTGAACCATTGGTCCATGCGGATCCGGTCGAGTGGATCGGCCGGCTGCAGCGCGTCGACCGCACCGAAGGTGAGGTCGATATAGCGCATGATGGCCAGACTCTCGAACAGCACGACATCGCCATGACGCATGGCCGGCACCTTGCCGAACTGGGCGACCGCCAGCATCTCCGGCGCGCGCAGATCCCGAAACCCGGTCAACTCATGCCGAACCGCCGCGCCCTTCTCGTAGGCCGTCATCGCGCACGCCCGCACGAAGTTCGAATGAGGCATGCCGTATAGAATCAGATCGGCCATCGGGTCCTCCATCGAGATCTCCGGCCGAGCTTATCTTTGCCCCCGGCAAGCGAAAAGGGCGGGTCCGTCTCCGGAACCCGCCCTCGTCGGTGCGATAGAGCCCGATGGAATCGGCGGTTACTTCACCCGGGCTTCCTCAACCGGATAGCCGAGGCTGTCAGAGCCTTCGAAGCCGGCATGACAGGCATGGCAGGCCTGGACAACGTTGACAGCCTGCGGTCGGCCGTTGGGCGCAACCATCATGTAGTACCAGTCGTTGGTCTCCGGTGACTTGCCGGCGGCCGCCTTCTCCATGATGAACAGCGGGCCAGCCTTGGCCTTGCCCTTCGCGTTGACCGAGAAGGACTCCTTGGCGATCAGCGTACCGGCCGGCATTTTCGCGCCTTCATCGAGATACTTCAGGTACTCGTCGGCGCCGACGCTGTTGACGTAGGTGATCAGATACCGCTCACCGTGGAAACCGGGCGCCGCCGGGAAGGTGCTGGCGAGCGACCAGCCCCGATAGTCCTCGACATAGGACTTGGGGATCCAGCGCTTGTTCCCCTTCTTGTAGCCGGCAACCATGTCGGCCTTCAGGCAGTCGTAAACCGCCTGGGCCTCGGCACCGGTCAATTCGGCGCCGTTCTTGCCGGCATTACACGCGGCATGCGCGCCAGGCGCGGCCAACAGTGCCGAGCCGGCAACGGCGCCGACCGCGATCGTCAGAACGCGAAGCAACTGGTTCATGAAAGTCTCCCTCAACGTCGCTCTTGGTGCAGCGAATGCAGCGGGCCGCGCGCGACCCCGCCCTCCGAGAGTCAACATAGAGACCCCACCCGCGAACGGGGATCACGAGTGGTTTATCGTGTTATGAGACTTGGCATTCATCCGGATCGCGATCCCCTTGCCGAGGGCCGGAGGCGATGATCTGATCCCAGGGTCGCCTCCGACGGACACGGGCGAACCAGAGAGAGGAAACGGGATGTATCTGTCCACCGACGCGCAACGCCAGACGGCGAGTGCGTGGTTCGAAGAATTGCGGGACCGGATCTGCGCCGCGTTCGAAGGGCTGGAAGACGCCTATGACGGGCCCTTTCGCGATCGCGACCCCGGGCGCTTCGAGCGCGCGGCGTGGAACCGCGACGGCGGCGGCGGTGGCGTGATGTCGGTAATGAAAGGCCGGCTGTTCGAAAAAGTCGGGGTCAACGTTTCGACAGTGCACGGTGAGTTTTCCGAGGAGTTCCGCAAGCAGATCCCGGGGGCCGACGAGGATCCCCGGTTCTTCGCCACCGGCATTTCCCTGGTCGCCCACATGTGCTCTCCGAAGGTACCGGCCGTGCACATGAACACCCGCCACATCGCGACGACCAAGAGCTGGTTCGGTGGTGGCGCCGACCTGACCCCCATGGTGCCGGACCAGGCCGATACGGACGCCTTCCATACCGGGTTGCAACAGGCCTGCGACGCGCACGATCCGGAGTACTATCCCCGCTTCAAGAAATGGTGCGACGAGTATTTCTTCCTCAAGCACCGGGACGAGCCGCGCGGGATTGGCGGCATCTTCTACGACTACCTGGACGCCGACTACGATGCCGACCTGGCCTTCACCAAGGATGTCGGCCTCGCCTTTCTCAACATCTATCCGAAGATCGTCGAGCGGCACATGAACGCCGACTGGACCGAGGCCGAACGCGACCATCAGCTCCGCCGGCGGGGACGCTATGTCGAGTTCAACCTGCTCTATGACCGGGGCACGATCTTCGGGCTGCGCACCGGCGGCAACGTCGAGGCGATCCTGATGAGCCTGCCCCCCGAGGTGAAATGGCCCTAGAGCAGACCCGGTTCAGGTGGAATCGCCGTCGGCGATCTCGACGCTGACCGTGCCGACGCCGGGAACGGTGACCGTCGCCGTTTCTCCAGGCTCCGCCGGGACCACGCCGATCCAGGACCCGGTGATGATGACATCGCCCGCTTTCAGGCCCCGGGCCGCCAGGTCACCGCCCCATCCCGCCATGTGGTTGGCGAGCCAGACCGGCAATCGGTTCATGTCCTGACCGGGATAGTGGGTGCCCGCGACTTCGACATGGACCACCCCCATCTCGAAGGTGACCCTCAGGTCCTCCACCCGCACGCCGTCGACCGGACACCCGACCGCAGAGATGATGGTGCTCCCGTTGGCGCCGAAATCGGCCAGGGCCGCGAGCGGCGGAACCTCCGGCCATTCGGCCAGTCTGGGATCAACAACTTCGATGGCCGCCGCCAAACCCTCCATTGCCGACAGCACGTCGATCTCCGACATACCGTGATCACAGGGAAGGTCCCGGCCGACCACCATCGCGACCTCGGCCTCCAACCAGAGCGGCCGCGCCGTCGACGCGGTCACGGTGGCAGTGTCCCGCGAGATCGTCCCGGCCGCCAGCGGCGCCGCCGTCGGCTCCGCGGCCCGGCCGTCCGCCCCGACCTTGAAACCCGCGATGCCGGCGCCAAGCCCGACAAGGGTCTCGAGTTGGGCCGCGAAGGCCGTCGGGCGGTCTGAGGGCACATCCCCCGGCAGGTCGACGCGCTTCTGCGAGCGCCGCGCCTCGATCATCGCGGCGGCGAACGCGCTGGTCATCGTGTCATCCTCCCTCGATCAGACGAGCCCGCAATTCGGCCCGGCAGGCCTCCGCGTCTGCGGCGAAGTCCCCCATGATCCACCAGTTTTCGACGGTTCGCAGCAACTCTCCCACCCGGGGACCGGCCGGCACCCCGAGGGCGGTGACATCGCTGCCGCCCAGCGGAAAGACCGGTGCCGTCCAGGCCGCCGCCGCCGCGACATCTTCGGCGACATCCTCACCCGTCTGGGCGGCGGCGAGGAGCCGCGCATCCGTCAACGCTCCCGCGCCATGACGATAGAGCGCCGCCCGGCGGGCGGGCGCACCGTCGAAGCCCGAGCCCGGGGTGGTCAAGGCGGCGTCCAGGCGACGGGTTTCGGCCCGCGACAGGCGCAACCGATCGGCCACCGCCTCAGCACCGTCGGGTTCGGCAACGAGTGCCGCCAGGCGTCGGAGCGGATCGGCCGGCAGATCCAGACTGCGCTCCAGCGTGATCAGCGCAGCCGCGTGACCGGCGTCGACGGGCCCGTCCCAGAGGTGCCGGGCGACGCCCGCCTCGGCCATCAGCAACAAGGTTTCCGGTGCACGCGCCGCGACCAGAAGCTTGGCCAGCTCGGTCCAGATCCGTTCACCGGACAAGGTGATGATCCGGTCCGCACTCTCAGCCGCCGAGGCCAGCCCGGGGCCGTCCGTCTCACCCTGGCCGTAGGCTGCCAGGAACCGGAAGAACCGAAGAATCCTGAGATAGTCCTCGCGGATCCGGGTGGCCGGATCGCCGACGAACCGGACACGACCGGCCCGCGCGTCCGCCAAGCCGGTCCCGGTCGGGTCGTACAGCGTTCCGTCCGGGTCCAAGTACAGCGCGTTCATCGTGAAGTCGCGCCGCGCAGCATCCTCGGCCCAGTCGTCGGTGAAGGCCACCACGGCGCGGCGACCATCGGTTTCGACATCGCGCCGCAGCGTGGTGACTTCCACCGGAACACCGCCGTCCGCCGCGTCGACGACCAGGGTGACGGTGCCATGCTCGATGCCCGTCGGCACCGGCTTCAGTCCGGCGGCCGCCCCGAGTTCCATAACGCGCTGCGGATCCGCGTCGGCCGCGATGTCGAAGTCGGTGACGGACAGGCCCAGAACCGAGTTCCGGACCGCACCGCCGACGAATCGGCCACGGTGCCCGCCAGCGCTCAGCGCCGCGAAGACCGCCGTCGGGGCAGGGTCGCGCATCCAGTTGGCGACGGTCAGGGTTCCGACCGGCTGCATCCCGCTTTGTCCGCCTTCAATCTAGTGGTCGAACGCGCCGCGCATCACATAGGACAGATTGACCAACATCCCGGCAGTCGTTCCCCAGATATAGCGGTTCTCGAAGGGAAGAACGAAGAAGTGTCGGGTCTTGCCCTGCCAGTCGCGGCTGTGGCGCTCATGGTTGGCCGGATCGAGCACGAAGTCGATCGGCACCTCGAAAATCTCCGCGACCTCGATCGGGTCCGCAATCAGGTCGAAGGGTGGCCGGAGCAGGCCGACAACCGGGACAACCGAGTAACCGGTTCGCGTGACATAGGTGTCGAGCCGCCCGATCACGTCGACCAGACCGCGGTCCAGACCGATTTCCTCTTCGCTCTCACGCAAGGCCGTGTCGACCGCGTGGCGGTCCTGATCCTCCACCCGACCGCCGGGAAAACTGATCTGCCCCTTGTGCACCGGCAGGGTGTCAGACCGCCGCGTCAGCAAGACGGTCAGCCCGCCGTCGCGCTCGACAATCGTGACCAGGACAGCCGCCTCGCGAGGATCATCAGGCACAGGCATCCCTGGATTGAGGTCGTGGTCGCCGCGGAAATGCACAATCGGCGAAGACGCGTGCGGCAGACCGTCCGTCACCTGGCCGTTCGCCGCGTTCAGAAACCGGCGCCGGAAAGCCTCCAGGCTGTCCGGGACATCGATCTCGACATCCAATGTCATCCGGCCTCCCCTCCGTCGCCGCCATCCAGCGCGAAAAACACATCCCCGCTCCAAACGCCCACTTCAGGCCCCGCGGTTCCATTACGTTCGACCGCCATCTCGACCAACCGATAGTAGGTCGGCCGGTTGATCAGGGCCTCAAGACCCGTCCGAACGAGAATGTAGGGCGTCGGCTCTCCGCTGTCGGGATCGAGCGCGACCCGAATCGGGTGCTCCGGTCCTGCGACCACGGTTTCGCCCAAATTCGTCACGAAGCTCAGTTCCGAGCCCGGAACGGCGACATCACCCGACGGCGACACCGTGACATCCACCGCGACGAACGGGGCATCGTCAACTTGGATGATACCGCGTTCGACGGGCGTGATCAGCCAGTAGCGGCCGTCTTCGCCGCGCTGGAGAACCGAGGCGAAGAGCTTGACGAGCGGCATCCGGTGGATCGGCGACTCCAGATAGAACCAGGTCCCGTCCCGGGCAATCCGCATCCCGAAATCGCGCGGCGGATCGTCACACGAGTTCGGGAGGGTTGCGGACTCCCCCTTGTGCACGGCGCGCGCTGCGATACGCTCTAACGCATGGATGGACCGATCGGCGTCTTGACCCATCTTTCAGTACATATCCTCGCTATGACGTCCGCGCGGAGCCGGCTTCGCAATGCGGAAGCGGTCGCCACGATTAACCGCGACACCATTAGGGGAATATAGCTTTCATGAGCGATACCACCACCCTCGACATCACGACCGATGGAACCGCCTTCATCAAAGAGGTCGAAGGGCTCGCGCATTCGCTGGCGGCGGTGCGCAGCGGTGTCGGGGAGGTCATTTTCGGTCAGCAGGAAGTCGTCGACCAGACCCTGGTCACAGTGCTGGCCGGTGGGCATGCCCTGCTGATCGGAGTTCCAGGCCTGGCCAAGACCCGGCTTGTGGAAACCCTTGGCGTGATCCTGGGCCTTGAGGACAAGCGGGTGCAGTGTACGCCGGATCTGATGCCGGCCGACATTCTGGGCTCGGAGATCCTGGACGAGGATGTGAACGGCAAACGCGCGTTCCGGTTCGTCGAGGGCCCCGTCTTCGCGCAACTGCTGATGGCCGATGAGATCAATCGCGCCAGCCCCCGAACCCAGTCAGCCCTGCTGCAGGCGATGCAGGAACACAGCGTTTCGGTCGCCGGCCACACCTACGCCCTGCCTGCCCCGTTCCACGTGCTCGCCACCCAGAACCCGCTGGAACAGGAAGGCACATATCCGCTGCCGGAGGCTCAACTCGACCGGTTTCTCCTGCAGGTCAGCGTCGGCTACCCGGATCTGGACGCCGAGCGCAGCATGCTGTTGGCGACGACCGGAGCCGAGGACGTCGCGGCGCGCCAGGTCCTCGAGCCCAAAGAACTGCTCAAGGCCCAGAGACTCCTGCGTCATCTGCCGGTCGGGGAGACCCTGGTCGACGCGATCCTCGGGATCGTTCGCAATGGCCGGCCGGACACCTCCGACATCGACGAGGTTGCCCGCCACGTCTCGTGGGGACCCGGCCCGAGAGCCAGTCAGGCGCTGATGCTGGCGGTCCGGGCGCGGGCTGTTCTCGATGGCCGCCTGTCCCCGTCGATCGACGACGTACTGGCTCTGGCCCATCCGGTCCTGCGACATCGCATGGCTTTGAACTTCGCTGCCCGGGCCGAGGGCGTCTCCCTCGACGCCGTGATCGACCGGCTCTGCGCCCCCTATCGCTGAGCGGAGTGGCCGCCGATGCGCCAGCTCGCCCAGGACCTTGCCTCGACACTGCCTCCCCTGCTGGTGGCGGCGCGCCGGGTCGCCAACACGGTGGCGCCGGGTGCCCATGGCCGCCGAAGGGCCGGCTTCGGGGACGAGTTCTGGCAGTTTAGGCCGTACCAGCCCTTTGATGCCGTCCGCACCATCGACTGGCGACGTTCCGCGCGCGGCCACACCACGTTCGTGCGCGAACGCGAGCAGGCGAATGCCCAGACGATCTATCTCTGGCGAGACCCCTCGCCGTCGATGCGCTGGAGTTCCGACCGCCAGCTCCCGCACAAGCGCGACCGGGCAGCGCTCATAGTCATGGCGCTCGCGATCCTGCTGATCGAGGCTGGAGAGCGGGTCGGACTGCTGGGTGAACAGATCCAGCCCCGCACCGGCCAGACAGCGCTGGAGCCGATGGCGGCCCTGCTATCCGCCACCGAGGATACCGCCGGCTCCCTGCCGATCTACGAGCCGCTGCCGCGCCACAGCTCGGTCGTGATGGTGGGGGATCTGCTGGACCCGCTGACAGACATCGATGCACTGGTGCGCCATTGGGCGGCAGAGGGTATCCGAGGTCACCTGCTGCAGGTCACCGATCCGGCGGAAGAACAGTTCCCCTACCGCGGCCGGGTGCGATTTGAAGGTCTGGAGGCGGAGGCCCCGCATCTCCTGGGCCGGGCCGAGCGCGTGGCCGACGACTACATGGACCGATTTGTCCGCCACCGAGACGGGCTGCAGGAGATCACCCGGCGGGCCGGGTGGAGCTTCGCCCACCACACCACCGACCATCCCACGGAGGCGGCCTTGCTCGCGCTCTATGCCGTGATCGGGGAGCGGGTCGCGTGACGGCGGTGCCATGCTGACACTCGGCCCCCTCGCCTTTGCGGTCCCCTGGGCCCTCGCGGCCCTGCTGACGCTGCCCATTCTGTGGTGGCTGCTGCGGATCATTCCACCCTCGCCCAAACAGATCGCGTTTCCGGCGATCCGCTTGCTCGAAGGCCTGCAGCCCAAGGAAGACACCCCCCATGCCACGCCCTGGTGGCTGCTGCTGCTGCGGCTGCTGATTGCCGCCCTGATCATCCTGGCGATCGCACGCCCCCTGCTACCATCCGGAACAACCGTACCGCCGGGCGGCGCGATTCTGCTGGTGGTCGACGACGGATGGTCGGCCGGACGTGACTTCGAGGTCCGCCGCGACCGGGCGCTGCGGGTCCTGGATCAGGCGGAACGGGAAAACAGACCGGTCGCTTTGGTAACCACCGCCGCACCGGCCCCCGGTGACCCACGGGAGGTCGATCTGGCCCCGGCGTCCCGGGTGCGCCCGCTGATCGGTGCCCTGAACCCGAAACCCTGGCGTCGGGATTTCGAAAGCGCCGCGCAGGCAATCGCCGGCATCGATCTCGGGGCCGACCCGACTGTCGTCTGGATCCGGGAATCGGTCGATGATCCGGAGCTTGAACGCTTCGGAAGCCAACTCGCCCGTGTCGGTCGCCTGGTCGTCGTGGCGGCGCCGCCCGACGGACCGGTCTGGCTGGTTGATCCGGACCCGACGACCCTCGATCTGACGGCCGAACTGCGGCGCGCCTGGACCGAGGGCGAACGTCCGGTTGCGATTCGCGCGATCGCCGAGGACGGCCGCGTGCTGACCCGTCAGACGGCCGCGTTCGAGAGCGACAGCGATCGGCTGACGGTCGCAATCGACCTTCCCACGGAACTGCGCAATGACGTCGCTCGGGTCGAGATCGAGAACGAGTCGACCGCGGCGGCCGTCTTCCTGCTCGATGAACGGTTCAAGCGGCGGCCCATCGGCCTGGTCTCGGCCCGTGACTTCGAAGGCTCGCAGCCATTGCTGGACGAGCTCTATTACATACACCGCGCCCTCGACCCCTTCACCGAAGTCCGCCGGGGCGACATCGATGCCCTTCTGGAACGGGAACTCGCCGTGATCGTGCTCGCGGATGCCGGGGGTCTGACCTTCGAGCAGCGGCAACGGTTGGAGTCGTTCGTGCGCGATGGCGGGGTGGTGCTGCGGTTCGCCGGCGATCGGCTGGCCGCCGCTGGTGCCGATAGCGGCGGCGGAAGCGATTCGCTCCTGCCGGTGCGGGTGCGCCGCGGAGACCGGACCCTGGGCGGTGCGCTTTCCTGGTCGCGGCCGGCGGCCTTGGCACCGTTCCCGGCTGCCAGCCCGTTCGCCGGCCTGGCGGTTCCGCCGGACGTGACGGTCTCGCGCCAGGTTCTCGCGGAACCTGCCATCGATCTCGGCGACAAGACCTGGGCACGGCTGGAAGACGGCACCCCGGTCGTCACCGCCGAGAAGCGCGACGCCGGCTGGTTGATCCTGGTCCATACCACCGCCAACGCCGACTGGACGAATCTGCCGCTCTCCGGACTGTTCGTTGAGATGCTTCGGCGCATCGTGGCGTTGAGTCAGGGCGTCGGAGGGACCAGCGATCGACCGCTGCCGCCCTATGCTCTGCTCGACGGGTTCGGTTCCCTGGGCGCGGCGATCGCCGGAACCGAGACGCTGCCGGCGCGATCCGCCCGGGCCGACATCGACCTGCCCGACATCGGACCGCGAAATCCGCCGGGGTACTACGGCGACGACGCACAACGGGAAGCCATGAACCTCGGTCCGTCCGTTCAGGGCACCACCGTGGCCACCATCGTTCCCAACGGTGCCTCTGCGCAGCCTTTGGAGAGCGGACGCGACCTGGAGCTCCAGGGCTGGGCCCTCGCCTTGGCGATGGCGCTCGCAATCGCCGATACCTGGATCGGCTTGGTTCTGCGGGGCCTCGTTCCCGGGCTCGGATTTTTCCGTGCACCGAGCGGCGGAACCCCGAGCCGCAGCACGGCTGCGATGCTGGTGCTGATCCTCGGACTCACCGCCGCCGCGATCTGGCCCGCATCCGCATTCGCCCAAAGCGCTGTTCCCGGCGGTGCGGTCGGTGCCGGTCAGGCGCCCCTCGACCCGGAGCTCTTCGCCCTTGAAGCCGCCTCGGAAGTGCGTCTCGCTTACGTGTTGACGGGTGATCCGTGGCTAGACGGGATCAGCCGCGACGGGTTGACCGGGCTCAGTGAATCGCTGCTCCGGCGAACCGCCGTCGAGCCCGCGCCGCCGTTCGGATTGAACGTCGAGAGCGACGAACTGGCGTTCTTCCCGTTGCTGTATTGGCCGATCACCCGCGATCAGCCCGCGCTATCCGGAGCCGCGGTGGAACGGGTGAACAACTACATGCGCAATGGCGGGATCATCGTGTTCGACACCCGCGACCGCTACGAGGTCATCAACCCGGGGGCGGCCGGCGGATCCGGTCTGCAGCGGCTCGTCCGGTTGAGCGAGAACCTGGACATTCCGCCCTTGGCGCCGATCGAACGCGACCACGTGCTGACCCGCGCCTTCTATCTGCTGAAGGACTTTCCCGGCCGGTACGCCGGCGGCAGCGTCTGGATCGCCGACGCCCGAGTGCAGTCTTCGGACACGGAGGTTTCGCCGGTTCTGATCGGCAGCCATGACTGGGCGGCGGCCTGGGCCCGCGACGAGAACGGCCGGTCCAGGTTCCCGGTGGTGCCGGGTGGCGAGATCCAGCGTGAGATGGCAACACGCTTCGGCATCAATCTCGTGATGTATGCCCTGACCGGGAACTACAAGGCCGACCAGGTCCACGTCCCCTCCATCCTGGAAAGGCTCGGACAGTGACGCCGGACGCGATCGCCATCACGTTCTCGCCGCTGATTCCCTGGGCGGTCATCGCCGCGCTTGGGGCGTTGGCCATCCTGGTGGTCATCCCCGGATGGCTGAAGCGTGCGCCGGGTGCGTTCTGGCGTACCGCCGCCCTGGCTACACTGGCCCTGGCCCTGACCAATCCGACCCTGATTGCAGAACGGCGCGATCCGCGCGACGACGTCGTTGTCGTCGCCGTGGACCGATCCACAAGCCAATCCATCGGCGGGCGCGAAGAACGCGCCAGCGCAGCTCTGCAGACGCTGGAGGAGCGCTTGAACCGCCTCTCGGGCCTGACCGTGAAGCGGGTGACGGTAACCGATGGCGGGGCGGCGAGCGGGGCCGAGGGAACCAGGCTCCTCTCCGCAGTGCGTGACGCGCTCAGCGACGTACCCGACGGTCGGGTGGCTGGTGTGATCGCGATCACCGACGGGCAGGTTCACGACGCCGACCGCATCGGCTCGCTTGTGGATGCGCCGCTGCACGTGATGCTGACCGGTGACCAGGATGAACGCGACCGCCGCCTGCGGGTCGTCCGCGCCCCGAGTTTCGGCATGGTCGGCAAGACCGTCAGCCTCACGGTCGAAGTCATCGATCCCGCCACGTCGACGGGAACGCCGGTCACCGTCACCGTCGCCATCGACGGCCGTGACGGCGTTCCGGTCGCCGTACCGGCGAACCAGGAACACGCGATCGAGCTGCCGATCGAGCATGGCGGTCAGACCGTGGTTGAACTGGCCGTGGAAGCCGGTCCTTCCGAACTCACCCTGGAGAACAACCGGGCGGTGGTCGGGGTCAGCGGTGTGCGTGACCGGCTGCGCGTGCTGCTGGTGTCCGGCGCACCCCACGCCGGGGAGCGAACCTGGCGCGACATCCTGAAATCGGATCCGTCGGTCGATCTCGTCCATTTCACGATTCTGCGCCCGCCCGAGAAGCAGGACGGCACGCCGATCCGCGAGCTGTCGCTGATCGCGTTTCCGGTGCGCGAGCTGTTCGAACTGAAACTGTCCGAGTTTGATCTGGTCATCTTTGACCGTTATCGCCGCCGCGGCGTGCTGCCTCGGCTGTACCTGCGCAACATCGCGGACTACGTGCGCGAGGGTGGGGCGCTGCTCGAGGCGTCGGGGCCGACTTTCGCCGGCCGGCTCAGCCTGGCGCGCACCCCGCTGGGCGACGTGCTTCCAGTGCAACCGACGGGCGGCGTGATCGAGCAGGCCTTCAGACCCAGGGTGACCGAACTCGGCCAACGCCACCCGGTCACCATGGGACTCGCCGGCGGCAATGACGACGCCTTGACCGAGCCGGTGTGGGGGCGGTGGTTCCGGCAGATCGACGGCCAGGGCAGCCGCGGCAACATGATCATGAGCGGTGTCGACACTCGGCCGCTTCTGGTGCTGGACCGTGTCGGTGACGGCCGGGTCGCCCACCTGCTGTCCGACCACATCTGGCTCTGGAGCCGGGGCTTTGAGGGCGGCGGACCGCAGGCGGAGATGCTGCGGCGGACCGCGCACTGGCTCATGCGGGAGCCGGATCTGGAGGAGGATGACCTGCGGGCCACGGCCCAAGGAGCGACCCTCGAGATCCAACGCCGGAGCCTGGAAGGCGATTTTGCCCCGGTCCAGGTCACCGCCCCGGATGGAACGGTCCGGACGGTCGATCTCACCGAGACTCTGCCGGGCCGGGCAACCGCCCAGATCGATGTCGACCGGCCTGGCCTGTATCGGTTGAGCGACGGTGCGCGCGAAACGCTGGTCGCCGTCGGCGCCCTGAACCCGATCGAGCTGGCCGACGTCGCCACCACCGACGGTGTTCTCGGGCCCGCCGCCGAAGCGCGTGGCGGCTCGGTCACCTGGCTGGCCGACGACCCGGTTCCCTCGCTGCGCCGGGTCGCACCCGAGCGCACATCGGCCGGTCGCGGCTGGATCGGCCTGCGCGAGAACGGCGACTACGTGGTCGCCGGCGTGTCACTGATTCCCGCCCTGCCAGCGGCCCTGGCCCTCGCCCTGGTTCTCGGAACGCTGGTCATGGGGTGGCGCCGGGAAGGCGACTGACCGGGGCCGTCGCCCCCACCCCGCCTGACGCTCCCGCCCCGAAGGTGTCTGCCATGGCGTCGATGAAGGCCCGGACTTTCGCCGCCAGGGGTCGACCGGCCGGATAGACGGCATAGAGTCCCATCTGCGTCGGAAGATAGGTCGCGAGAACCTGCTCCAGACGTCCGTCTCCGAGCGCCTCGTTGATGATGAAGTCGGGCAGATGCACCACACCAAGCCCGGCGATCGCTGCCGACAGCAGCGAGTCATCGTTGTTCGCCATGAGACGCGAGGTGAACCGGTGGCGGATCGGCCCCGACGGCCCCTCGAAGTGCCACACCGTCCCGGCGTCCAGATAGCTGTAACCCAGGCAGTCGTGATCCCCGAGATCGCCGGGGGCCTGTGGTCTGCCGCGACGCTCGAGGTAGTCAGCCGACGCCGCAGTTACAATCTGCACCGGCGCCAGTCGACGCGCGATCATGCTTGAGTCGTTGAGACGGCCGATCCGAAGCGCGACGTCGTAGCCCTCTTCCACCAGATCCACCACACGATCGTTCAATGCCAAATCGACGGAGAGATCCGGGCAGCCGCGCAGTAGTGCCGCAAGGGCCGGCGCCAGTTTCCGGTGACCGAAAGAAACCCCGGCACTGACCCGGAGCAGACCCGACGGCGTGTCGCGATGGGCCCCGATCTCGACCTCGACCGCCTCGGCCTCGGCCACCGCGCGGCGGCTGCGCTCGTAGACCCGTTCTCCGGCCTCGGTCAGGCTGATCCGTCTTGTCGTGCGGTTGAGCAACCGGGTCCCCAGCCGGTCTTCCAATCGGGAGACCTGCTTGGAGACGGCGGACTTGGAAACCCCGAGGCTTTCCGCCGCCCTTGAAAACCCTCCGGTCTCCACGACCCGGGAGAACACGGACATCGCCACCAGCATATCGAACATGGAGCCTTCTTATTGTTTCTCTAAGGAAACGCTATGTTCTCCAGCATCCCATTTTAGCTCACCTTAGGAAACACTATCTTGGATCGCGAGGGCGAAGGTTGATCCGCGCAAACCATCGGAGAAATCCAATGACCAAGGTTCTGGTCCTCTACTATTCGAGCTACGGCCACATCGAGACGATGGCCGAGGCGGTCGCCAAGGGCGCGGCCGGCGTCGACGGCGTCGAGGTGACCGTCAAACGCGTGCCGGAACTGATGCCGGAGAACGCCGCACGGGATGCCGGCGTCAAGCTCGACCAGGTGGCCCCGATCGCCGAACCGGGTGAGCTGGCGGATTACGACGCGGTGATCTTCGGCACCCCGACCCGGTTCGGGAACATGGCCTCGCAGATGCGCAACTTCCTCGACCGGACCGGCGGCCTGTGGGCCAAGGGCGCGTTGATTGGGAAGATCGGTAGCGTGTTCGTTTCGACCGGAACCGGCGGGGGCAACGAGACCACCATCACCTCGTTCCACACCTCCCTGCTGCACCACGGCATGGTGATCGTGGGGGAACCGTACTCCGCGCCGGAACTGACCCAGATCGACGAGGTCCGCGGTGGCTCGCCTTATGGTGCCGGCACGATCGCCGGAGCCGACGGAAGCCGCACCCCGACCGACCGGGAACTGTCGTTGGCCGAATTCCAGGGCGCTCACGTCGCCCAGATCGCCAAGAAACTGTCCGCTTCGGGCGCCAATCCGGCACCCGCGCAAGCCGCCTAAGGAGAAGAAAATGATCGACGTTCGTCCGTTTGACAGCCTCGGCAAGTTCCGGATCGACTGGCTGAACGCCAGCCACCATTTCAGCTTCGGACACTATGTGAACCCGAGCCGGATGGGACTTGGCGCGCTACGGGTCTGGAACGATGACACAATCGAGCCGGGCACCGGCTTCGATCCGCACCCGCACCGGGACATGGAGATCATCACCTATGTCCGCAAAGGCGCCATCACCCACCTCGACCGGCTCGGCAACGAGGGCCGCACCGAGGCCGGCGACGTCCAGGTGATGTCCGCCGGCACCGGGATCGTCCATGCCGAGTACAACCGCGAGCCCGAGGAGACGCAGATCTTCCAGATCTGGATCGAGCCGTCCGCCAGCGGGTTCGAGCCGCGCTGGGACGCCCGCGAGTTCCCGAAAGGCGACCGGGCCGGTGATCTGGTGGTTCTGGCCTCCGGGCGGGCAACCGACGCCGACAGCGGTGCGCTGGGGATCAACCAGGATGCCGCCGTCCTCGGGGCGACGATCAAAGCCGGCCAGTCGGTCACCCATGTGCTGGGCGCCGGCCGCAAGGCCTACCTCGTGGCCGCGATCGGAGAGATCGAGGTCAACGGCGCGTCGGCCAAGGCCCGCGACGGCATCGCCATCGCCGACGAAACGGCCGTGGTGATCACGGCGACCGCTGACGCCGAAATCGTCCTGGTCGACGTGCCCTAACAAAACCACCCCCATCGCCGTTCCGACGGCGGTGGGGCCTATGTCTTCGGGAGCCGATCAGGCGGGAGGTTTCCCGTCGGGGGAGTCCGTGGTCGCAGCGGTGTCGTCGGCGACGGTGCCCTGAGGATCGGTTTCGGCTTCATCCTCGGCTTCAGCGTCTTCGGCGGCCATCCTGATCCAGGTCGAGACCACGATGCCCGCCTCCTCGGAGTCGAACTGGACTCGCGTATCGTTCTCTCCATGGCCGAAGATCACGCCATCCAGGCGCATGCCGGATGCCGGGTCGCGCACGGAGATCGGGGCGCCGACAATGGCATCAAACGCCGGTTCGATCCGCACCCCGCCAGCCGAGAGGTTGGTCAGGCGGCACGGTTGCACAACGCCGTTGCACTCCACTTCGAGTGGTGCGGAGATGTCGAAGCGCTCATAGCGACGTCTGTCAGCCCCGGAACTCGGTGCCGCCCCGATCATTCTGCGCAGCCAATCCAACATCGACATCTTCACCTCTCTCGACCCATAGTACGCTTGGTTGTCTCCACGAGCGAAGCGGTGTTGTTGTTCGGAAGACACTGCATCTGTTAGAGGTGTTGGCGGGCTCGTGGCCACTCGATCGCGCGAGCTACACGCAGGGGGCATCGATGTCGGCGGAAGCCATCGACACCGAGAGCTATACAGACGAGGAAAAGGATGCGCTACACATCCTGCCCCTCGCCATCATTCCGCTGCAGACCCCGGGGATGCACCGTCCCCGTCTCGTCAAGAATGCCCGCCTGGATACCGTCGTCGAACTCTTCAAGGATAGCCGGTCGGGCTCCGGTCAGATCGACATCTCCGGCCTCGGCGACTTCTTCGACACCTCCGCGCCGACCTTCATCGAAGACCGGACCGTGATCGAGGCATTGGCCTCGGCCCCGAGTTTCGACGTCTATTCTCTGCGGCTGACCCTCCGATCCCACAACATCAAGGTCGATGAAGGCGAGCACCTGCGGCTGTCCCCGCAGATGCAGGAGCAGCTGACCGAGTACATGCGGGTGTTCACCCGCCCGCTGGTTCAGCGTGTTTTCGGCGACGACACCAAGGATGTCGCGTCGGCGAGTGAGATCTTCGCGATGTTCCGCGGCGTCGACCGCGACGAGGCTTTGAAGCGCATCCGGGCGATCTCCGACGCGCTGGGCCTGGAGGTCGACCAGATCCCCGGGTTTCTGGAGGACTACGGCGACATCTTTCTCTCGCTGTCCTACTTCAAGAAATGCCTGGAGGAGATCCGCCCGGTCTTCGAGCGCATGAAGATCTGGATGAATGACGGCATCGCCAGCTCGCATCTGCGCCACAACAAGGAAGCCATGCGGAGCTGCGAACTCATCGACGCCCGGGTGACGGAGGCCATCAATTTCGTCATCCAGCGCTTTCACGGCTTCGATGAAGCCAGCAAGGAGTTCTGGAAGGACCTGTCGAAGACCCGCTACGCCCACCTGCGGCGGTTGATCCAAAGCAACCATCACGCCGTCGGCGGCGTGCTCTGCGGTCTCAGCGTCAAGATGGCGCGCTGGGAGGAGGACTTCACGAGTGAGGGCGGCAGCCCCAACAAGCGCAGCGACTGGCTGTTGGCCGAAATGCTGCCGGGCCTGGACAAGATCCACACGATCATGAGCCAGGCGCCGAACCTGGAAGAGTTCGGCGACGACTTCTGACCACCGAAGGCGGCCGGTGACGGCTGCCGCTACACCATCCCGTCCACGGAGGATCCATGAGAATCTTCGGTGATTTCGCCTCGGGCAATTGCCTGAAAGTCAAATACGCAGCCGATCATCTCGGATTGGAATACGACTGGACCTCCGTGGACATTCTCAAGGGCGAAAGCCGGACCGAGACATTTCTGGCGCTCAACCCGGCCGGACAGGTACCGACCCTCCTGCTGGAGGATGGCCGTGCGCTTGCCCAGTCGAACGCCATCCTGCTGTACCTGGCTGAGGGAACACCGCTGCTGCCGGACGACCGGTATCTGCGCGCCAAGGTCAACGAGCTGCTGTTCTGGGAGCAGTACAGCCACGAACCCTACATCGCGGTCTGCCGCTTCCACATGCACTATCTTGGCAAACCGAGAGAAGAACGCGAGGACTGGCGGGTCGAGCGTGGCGAACGGGCGCTGGACTTCATGGAGGCGTGGCTTCAAGGACGCGACTGGCTGGTCGGCGACAGCCTCTCGGTTGCCGATATCGCCCTGCTCGCCTACACCCGCGTCGCCCATGAGGGAGGGTTTGATCTTTCGACACGCCCGGCGGTCGGCCGCTGGATCAGCCGCAGCGAGCAGGCCCTCGATCTGCCAGCCGAATAGGACGCCGCCCAAGGGCCGTTGTCAGGCCGCAAACGCCGGAGACGTCAGGTTTCCCCGCGATACATCTTCAGCGCCGGTTCCCAGACTCCCGCCGCGGTGATCAAGACGACGCCGGCGATCTCCCTCGGCCCGAACGGTTCGCCGGCCCAGATCGCCGCCGTCGCCGTGCCGGCGCTGATCTCGGTCATGAACAGAATTCCGAGCAGTCCGGGGCTGAGGACCGTGGCACCCCACATCACAGCAAATGCCGGCGGAATGACCAGGACAAGAACCACCGGCAGGATCCAAGGCAGCACACCCCGCATCGCGGCCCAGTCGGGAACCGATCCCGACCCCTGAAGCGGTAAAGCTGTGAGCACGAGCGCCGCAAGACTGCCCCACACGAAGTACGACAGCGTGAAGTCAATCCCGCTGCCCTTTGAATCAGCCTTGATCCAGACCGCGGCGATCGCCCACACGACACCCGATGCCAGGCCCATCCAGTCTCCCGGTCCGAGCGCGCCGCTGAACCCGGTATCGACGTTCAAGATGACCAGAAGCCCAATCAGCGCCAGACCGATTGTCCCCCAGCGCTGCGCGGTGATGGCTTCACCGATCAGGACCCGGGCCAACACCGTGCTCCAAAGCGGTGTCAGATAGAACAACAGCAGCGCCCGCACGACGTCCGTGAAAACGAGCGCGCCGGCGTACAGAACCAGGGCTGTACCCGCGAACATCCCTGCAACATGGAGAGACCATCCCGCGTGCCAGATCTGGCGCCTGCGCAACCAGCAGGCGGGAACCAGCAGAACGGTCGGCAGGGCGTAGAAGAGAACGATCGCCCAGACGCCGACGATCCCGGACGCGTCCAAGGCTCTCAGCGGAATCCAGTAGATGCCCCAGGTGGCACCCGACGCGGCAACGGCCAGCATTGCCAGGCGCTCGGTCGGGAACTTGGTCACAGATGGCACTCCCCGCGGACACAGCCTTGCGGCCTGGCGCTTCTATTCGCATGCATCAGCTAGTCGATCTTGCAGACGCCGAACCCTGCAAGGCCTCGCGCAGATAGTCGACCATGACCCGAACCTTGCGCGGCAGGAAGGATCGGCTCGGATAGACGACCCAGGCGCCGGTCTCGAACGTCGTCGCCGTGACCTCGCATTCGGGAAAGACATCCACCAACCGCCCCGATGTCAGATCGTCGGCGATCAGCCAGTCGGCCAGCAGCGCCACACCGAGCCCATGGGCGACAGCCTCACGCACCGCCAGAGCGTTCGAGAGGATGGTCGAGCCGGACACGGCGACCGCGCTCTCCCGGCCATCACGCCCGAGAAACCGCCAGGCGGTGCGGTAGCCCGGCAGGTCGAGCAGGACGCAGCGATGGCCGGACAGGTCCTCCGGCGTCGCCACGGCGGCCGCGTCGCCCAGATATTGCGGACTCGCACACACCCGATAGCGCGTGGCGATCAGTTGGCTGCACACCACATCACCATCGATCTCGGGGGCGAGCCGGATCCCCAGGTCGATCCGGTCCGCCACCAGATCCAGGTTGCGGTCGGTCAGGACCAGATCCACCGTCAGATCCGGAAACCGACGCTGGAACTCCGCCAGCACAGGAACCAGAACGACGGTTCCGAAACTGACCGATGCGGTGATGCGCAGCGTGCCGGCCGGTGCCTGCGAAAGCGTGGCGGCTTCCTCCCGCGCCCGCGCGATCTCGTCGACAACCGCCTCCATCCGCCTCAGGTAGGCGGCGCCGGCCTCGGTCACGGTCAAGCGACGGGTGGTGCGCTGAAAGATCCGCACGCCGATCTCGGCCTCGACCGCTGAGACCAGCCGGGACACCGACGAGGGGTCGAGATCATGATGGCGGGCGGCGGCGGCGAACCCACCGAAGCGCGCGACATCGATCAATACGGGGAGCTGCGCGATATCCATTCGTGTAATATTTACACGATAACTAGGCATCAGCCGATATTTATCGATCCATCGCGCAATAATATGGTCCGGCATCACGACAGGACAGGGACGAGGAGAGCCATCATGACCACGTTGAACGGACAAGCGGCCATTGTACCGGCGCCAGCCGCGGGATCGGCGAAGCGGCCGCTCGGCACCTGGCCGCCCAAGGCATGTCCGTGCTGCTGGCCGCCCGCAGTGCCGACAGGATCGAGTCGATCGCGGCTGAAATCCGCGATCAGGGTGGAACCGCGATCGCCCAAGCCTGCGACGTCGCCGACTACGACGGCGTCGCGAACCTGGTGGAGCAAAGCGTGTCGGCCTTCGGACGCCTGGACCTGCTGGTCAACAATGCCGGCGTCATAGAACCGATCGCCCGGCTGGCCGACTCCGCACCCTCGGACTGGGACACGGTCATCGATATCAACGTCAAGGGCGTCTATCACGGTCTGCGTGCCGCCTTGCCGGTGATGTGCGCGCAAGGCTCCGGCGTGATCGTCAACATCAGCTCGGGTGCTGCCACCAGCGCGTTGGAAGGCTGGAGTCACTATTGCGCCTCGAAGGCTGCGGTCCTGTCGCTCACCCGCTGCGCGGACCAGGAAGTTCGGGCCAGCGGCGTCCGGGTGGTCGGGCTCAGCCCCGGAACCGTGGCCACGGAAATGCAGACCGCGATCCGGGAATCGGGCATCAACCCCGTCAGCCAACTGGACCCCAGCGTCCACATTCCGCCGCATTGGGTCGCGCGCGCCATCGCCTGGCTCGCCGGCGAAGGGGCCGAGGAGTTCGGTGGTTCGGACTTCTCGCTGAAGACCGACGAGGGACGCCAGCGCATCGGGCTGCCTGTTTGACGGATAGGTGCGCGCACGATGGCGGTACAGATGTCCAAGTCCTGAACCACAGCCACCGGTAGACCGTCATGGAAATCGACCACCTCTTTCTGATGGTGGATCCACCCGGCGACCGCGCCGCGGCCCGACTGACCGACCGTGGACTGCGGGAATCCTATCGGCGACGGCATCCGGGTCAGGGCACGGAGAATGTCTGCTACTGCTTCGACAACCTGTATCTGGAGCTGCTGTGGATCTCGGACGCGGACGAGGCCGCCGGTCCGGCGATCCGCCGCACCGGGCTGCTGGAGCGCGCCGGCTGGCGCGACAGCGCCACCAACCCCTTCGGGATCGCCTGGCGGAATGGTGGTGGCACCACCGATGAAGGCATCGTGACCTGGCCCTACACACCGCCCTATCTTCCGCCTGGTATGTCGATTCCGGTCGCCGTCGACGGCGATGCACCCGATCAGCCAATGATGTTCCGCAGCCCGGGTTCGTCACCGGCCGCCTCCTGGGCCGCCGACCGGCGGGGCGGGCTCCAGCATGAGATCGGGCTCACCGAGGTTCGCGAGGTGATCCTCGAACATCCATCCGATATCCCCTACTGCGCGGCCCTTGAGGTCCTCGCAGCGAACACGATCCTGCGCCTGGCTCCGAGAGCCTCAAACCGGTTCCGGTTGGAGCTCCGGATTGAGCGGAATCGCCGTCTGGAGCCTCGGATCCTCGTTCTGCCCGATCTTATTTGGCGAGAAACCTAGACCCGGCTGCAGATCCCGACCGACCGAAAGCGCAACGGTTTCCCGGCCGGCGAAACTTCGGCGCGACCCCTGGCCACTTCAGCAGCTCACCCCCTCAAGTGCGCGGCTTTCCGCCAATGAGCAGGCATTCAACACAGCCGTCCCGCCCACGGACGAAGCAGCCGACCAGTGGGGCTTGAGTGGGGTCCGGCACCGAATCTCGCTGATTGAAAATTCGAGGTTTTTGCAATTGATCGAACAAGAAAAGAAAATTTTAAGAAGTTTCCACGCACCCTCTACGCATAAACACCTACGCAACAAGCCCTAAGTGATCGCACTGAGTGGGGCAGACAGTCGGGCACGACCCCGGCCGGACGCAAAAGAGATGGAGGGTATGTCGATGCTCAAGACCAATGCACTCAGCCGGGTTGTCAAAAACCTGGCTCTGAAGAAGAAACTTCTGGCCGGTTTTGGCGCGGTTCAACTTGTGATGTTGATTGTCGCCGGGTTTGGATACTTTGGGTTTGTCTCGGTTTCCGACGACGTTCAGGAGTATGCGGCCAATACCGAGATCGGTTCCAAGACGGCCAAAGTCGAGATCGATTTCCTGAAGCTCCGGCGCCACGCGCTGGCCTTCTCCCACACCGGTGACGCGGCCGAGGCCGAGGCCGTCCACAAGCTGGCCGACGCTCTGGCGCCGAAACTGGCGGAACTGGAAGCCAAGGTCACCGACACGAAGCATCGCGAGGAAATCGCCCACATGGCGAAGGCCCTCGCCAGCTACTCGGAGTCTTTCGATCATGCGGAAGAGCTTGAGTACGAGTTCAAGGCCCTGTCCAAGTCCCTGCAGGCCGAGGGCGATCGCGCGCTGCACGACATCGATGCCCTGGTCGCTGCCGCGATCAGCTCGGGGAACACCGACGCGCTGATCGCCGCAACGTCCATCCGCGAGCATCTGCTGCTGGCGCGCCTGCACTCCAACACGGTTATCGGGCACCAGGACGACAGCGTCGCGGAACAGGCTGAGAGCGAGATCCAGGCGACCATCGCGCCGCTGGCTGAGCTTTCCGGTTTCGATTGGTCGGCCGACGAGCGCACGCTGATCGCGGACGCCCAGGCGGCCCTCACATCCTTCGAAGCGACCTACAAGACCGCACGTAAGGACCAGCTGGCGGTGCGCAGCCTGATGGACACCGAACTGGCCGAGGCCTCGGATGCCATCATCAAGGATGCCGAACTTCTGGTCTCCCAGATCGCCGAGGTTGAGAAAGCGGTCCGTGAGAAGACCGAAGAGCATGTGCTGCTGGCCGAGATCGAGATGCTGGCGGCGGCCGGGATCGGCTTCGTCGGCGGTATCGTCATCGCGCTGACGCTCGGCAACGCGATCGCCAATCCGATCGTCTCGATGACCGGGTCTATGGGCAAGCTGGCCGAAGGCGACCTGGAGGCCGAGATCCCGGCCCAGGAGCGCGCTGACGAGGTCGGCCGCATGGCTCGCGCGGTCCAGGTGTTCAAGGACAACGCGATCCGCAACAAGGAGCTCGAGGCCGAGGCCGAGGCGCAGAAGCAGCGCGCCGAGGAGGAGAAGCGTCGGGCCATGAACGAACTGGCCGACACCTTCGAAACCAGCGTCGGTGAGATCGTCGAGGGTGTGTCGGCGGCGGCGACCGAGCTGCAGTCGACGGCCCAGAGCATGACCACGATCGCCGACGACACCAGCAACCGCTCGACCACGGTGGCGGCGGCGGCCGAGGAAGCCAGCGCCAACGTCCAGACCGTGGCGTCGGCGGCCGAGGAACTCGGCAGCTCGATCACCGAGATCAGCCGGCAGGTGTCGGACTCCTCGCAGATGGCGTGCTCGGCGGTGACCAAGGCCCAGAACACTCAGCAGAGTGTCGAGGACCTGGTGACCGCGGCCCAGAGCATCGGCGAGGTGGTGGAGCTGATCACCAGCATCGCCGAGCAGACCAACCTGCTGGCCCTGAACGCCACGATCGAGGCGGCACGGGCCGGCGAGGCCGGCAAGGGCTTCGCGGTGGTCGCGACCGAGGTCAAGAACCTGGCCGACCAGACCGGCAAGGCGACCGAGGAGATCTCGACCCAGATCGCCAATGTGCAGCGTCAGACCGGCGAGTCGGCGACCGCGATCCAGGAGATCGTCAAGCTGATCGACGAGATGGACGGCACGGCGACGGCGATCTCGGGTGCGGTCGAGCAGCAGAGCGCGGCCACCCAGGAGATTGCCCAGAACGTCGAGCAGGCGTCCCAGGGCACCAGCGAGGTGACCACCAACATCGTCGGGGTGAGCCAATCCTCCAGCGAGGCTGGTGCGGCGGCCAACCAGGTGCTCTCGGCGGCGGGTGAGCTCTCGCAGAACTTCTCCATGCTGCAGAGCGAGATGCGGCGCTTCCTCGACAACGTGCGGGCCGCCTAAGGCCCCCACCCCAACCAGGCACCGGCGGGCGGCCGTATCACAACAGCCGCCCGCCAAGGATCAACGCAGAACACGCGATCACACGAAGGGAACACGTCATGCTGTGGTCGACGCGATTGCCAGACCTGCCAAACCACCAAATGACACCGATCCGGGTCGAACCGGGCCTGGCCACGGACACTGCGTTGTGGGAGCTGACCTACTACAGCACAGCCGCCTTCTCCCACTCGGACGACGAACTGGCGCATCTGCAAGAGCAGGCCGAACCGAGAAACCGGGCTCTCGGCCTGACGGGAATCCTGGTGCACTGGAAGCAGTCATTCTTCCAAGTCCTCGAAGGGCCACGCGCCGCGATCGAGACGGTGTTCTACGACAACATCGTGCCCTCTCAGCGCCATACCGGGATCGTCGGTGTCCGGATGGGAACTCAGCCGGCAAGAACATTCCCCGACTGGCAGATGGCCGTTGCCCAGCCCAACGAGCCGGGCATGGCGGCGGTCGAGACACTTGCGGATGACTATCGATCCGGCCGGCACCTGACGGACGCCCGAACGGTGGGCACTGTCCTGCTCAAGTCCTTCATTATCTGCGCCTGCGCGGGCGGCGAGTAAGGCGCGGCCTTAACCGGATCTTCAGTGCCGCAGGTGTATCCCTACCGAACGGCCAAACCGAGCGAACAGGACGAACCGACATGATGACATTGGGCACCCTCGTTTCACGGGAACGCACCCGTGACCAAATGCCCTTTCAGCCGGAGGCCGGCTCCGACGTCGTCGACCATGTCGACCACCCGATGGTTCAGGGTTTCGCTGATCTTTGGAACTCAAAGAGAACCGGTGGCGGCCTTCCGCAGCGCGCGGACTTTACAACTGAAGACTTTCTGCCCTGGTTCGGACACGTCCTGATGTTGGACGTGGTGGAAGGGGGTGCCGACTTCCGCTATCGGCTGATCGGAACCCACATCACCAATTTCATGAACCGCGATCTGTCGACGCGTCTGGTGTCGCAATGCGACTATGCCGGCGCCCGCGACAACGGCCTCGACAGCCTGCGTCGCCCGCTTGTGTACGGCCGCCCGGTGTTTCGCTCCGGCCGGGTCGTCTGGTCCGTCGACCAGAGCGAACGCTCCTATACGAGCGTTCACTGCCCGCTGAGCAATTCCTGCGGGGCTCCGGAGATGACCATCGGGGTCGTGTATTTCAGCTGATCGGGCGGCAACGCCCCTCTCCCGAAGCTCATGAGCCGCCAAAGGCGACCCGGCGCCGAAATCCGGGTTCGTGGCTTGCGGTCTGTGCCGGGGCGTCGGCGGAGCTGACTCGGGACGGACTTTCTTCTCGATGGCCCCCCTGGGAACCGCGACGGGCGCCGACAACGCGCGGTCGAACGACACCCTTTCCTGACGGCTGTCCGGCTGATCGAGATGGCGGCTCGCAGGCCCGTCGGGCCCCATCGCCCCCGCTGACGCGTGCCGCAACCTTGCCGACCGCGTCGGTTCAACGTTTTCAACCGGCGTTAACCACCCCTTAGTAGATCGGATTTTAGAGTAATCCAAACGATAGATTGAAAGGGGCCAAGCCATGCCGCCGATCGACCTGAAAGCCATCCACTGGGGAGACACCGTTTCGCGGGCCAGTTCTCCGCTCTGGACATTCTCCTATGCGAGCCGCGCGATCTGGTCGTTCGATGCCGCTTCCCTGGATTACATTCTCGCCGGCGCGCGGGCCAGAAACCGGACCCTCGGGGTCGCGAGCCGGCTGGTCCACTGGGACAACTGGTTCTTCCAGGTTCTGGAAGGACCGCGCGACCAGCTTCTGGCGATCTTTGACTGCTTCATTGCCGGCGCCGACATTCACAATCGGCTGATCCTCGCCGGCCAGGGGGCCTTGGACCGGCGCACGATCGACCGCGATCTCGCCATCGACATCCGGGTCCTGGAGGAAACCGCCGAGGCCAACAGGATGGCCGCGTGCGTTGCCGACTTGCTGTCCGACGATCTCTCCGCACGCAGCGAGAGCGCCGGGACCAGGCTGTGCGAAGCGCTGCGCAGAACACCGGTTCTGGAACCCCTCGGCTAATCCCCAATCGGCGCCTGCCAAGCAGGCGTCACCCCCACAATCAAGCACGCCCTTTCACACCCGGCCACACGCGGTGTGGACAGACCCGGCTGCTCAGCGGTATCCAGGAAGCAGCTGGTCGATCATAAAATACGTAATTTAATCATAATGTTATCTTTCTGCCCGGTTGCAAGAACGGACGACCGACGTCCGTCCACCTGTGTCCGCCGGACCCGGATCGGACCGACCCTGCCGAAAGGACCAGCCTGAATGCAGGTCGGTTGGCAGTTTCATCGATGTCCGCTGGAGACCGAACCGGCACGGTTCGGGCCATTCGCCGGGCTGGTGGAGGCATGGGGTGAACGCCGGGATCCGGCCCTCGGGCTGCCATCGCGCGACAGCCTGGATATGGAACATGTCGGCGAGTGGATCGGCCGGATCTTCATCGCCCGGATCGAACGCGACCCGTTCGACCTTCGGTTCACACTCTGGGGCACGGAGTTGGTGGAATGGTGGCGTGTCGATTACACCGGCCGCACCCTCGGTGAGTTGTCGACGGCCCCGGCCCTCTGGGAGGTTGAGCGCCGGTACTTCGAATCGATGGACCAAGAGCCCTTCATCGGCGTGTCATGCGGCGTCCTGACCCAGCACAGCCGATCCCACATCAAGGTGATCGGACTGGACCTGCCCTTGTCCGAGGGTGATGGCCTGTCCCATGTGCTGTGCGCGCATCTGCAGATCGGCCTCCGGGAATCGATTGCGGACCGGCTGCCCGATTGCCCCGTCAGCCCGGTCGGGGAGGCCAGCGAGTAGCCGGCCTGGCCTGAAACACCCCTGTCAGGGATCCGCAGGCCCTCCGTCGATGGCTCGCAGGTACCGCGCCTGCCGAGAATTCGACCCCCGTGTCGCGCCTGGAGGAGACAATTCCGCACCCGGTGCCATGCTCTGCCAAAATGGGAGGAAAGCCATGGCGGAACTGGGACTGCAGGATCTGAAGGAAGCCTACGACCGTGATGGTTTCCTGTCGGGTGTGGAGGTGGTCGACCGCAACGCCGCGGCGCAGCATCGCCGGACGATGGAAGACGCCGAGGCCCGGATCGGGCCGCTGCATTACCGCACCAAGATCCACACGATCCTGCGTTCTCCCTTCGAGCTTGCGACCCAGCCCCACGTCCTCGATCTGGTCGAACGCCTGATCGGTCCGGACATTCTGCTCTACAACGTGACCTACATCGTGAAAGAGCCCGGCTCCCAAGCCCATGTGAGCTGGCATCAGGACCTGACCTACTGGGGTCTGAGCCACGACGATCAGGTCACGATGTGGCTGGCCCTCTCACCGGCAACGGTGGAGAGCGGCTGCATGCGCATGGTTCCCGGCAGTCACGTGAGCGGACGGATCGATCACGAGGTGACGGACGATGCCGCCAACGTGCTGCTGCAGGGGCAGACCGTTCCGGGGGTCGACGAGAACCGGGCGGTGACCTGCATGCTGGAACCCGGCCAAGCCTCGTTCCACCACGGCTGGACCCTGCACGCCTCAATGCCCAACGTCAGCGCGGACCGACGCATCGGCCTCAACATCCAGTACTTGGCGCCGCATATCCGTCAGACCAAGGGCGACAGCGACTCCGCCATGCTGGTTCGCGGCCAGGACCGCTACAGCCACTTCGAGGTCGACACTCCCGCCGAGACGGACCTGGACCCGGCAGCCGTCGCCCGCCAGGAAGCCCTGGACGCGCGCTATCGGGAGCTCGCGGGCCGCGCTTGAGGTTGTCTAATCCGCCGCCGGTGGGATCAGCACGAAATTGCCCATGTGGGTCTTCTCGGAGAACACGGTCTGGGCCTCGGCGATCTGATCCAGCGGGAACGTCCGGGCCAGCAGCGGCTTGATCTCGCCGCGCTCGATATATCCGATCAGGTTGGGAAACACAGGTTCGTCCCAGCCGGTCGAGCCGAACAGCGTGATGTCCTTCAGGTACATGTCGCGCATATCCAGCGCGACCATCGGTCCGGCGATCGCGCCTGAGGACACGTAGCGGCCCCGCCGCCGCAGCACCTTGAGCATCGCCCCGAACCCCGCGCCGGCGACATTGTCGACCACAGCGTCCACGGCCTCGGCGCCGAGCACCGCCACCGGGTCGTCGCCGCGATCGAGCAGCTGTTCCGCCCCGAGTTCGGCGACCGCCGCGTGTTTGGCCCGGCCGGCGATGGCGACGACGCGGGCGCCGCGGCGATGGGCGAGTTGGACCGCCGCCGAGCCGACACCGCCGGACGCGCCCGCGATCAGGACCCGCTCGCCCGCAGTGAGTCCAATGCGGTCGATCATGGTCTCGGCGGTTCCGTAGGCGCAGGGGATCGTGGCGAGTTCGGCGTCACTCCAGCCGCAGTCGACGGGAAAGACCTCGGCGGCGGGAACCACGACATACAGGGCGAAGGCGCCGTCGAAGTCGGAGCCCATCCAGATCGTCTCCGGATCGCCAAACCCGCGCGGCCGCATGCAGGAGCGGACCAGGGCGCGGGCACCCAACAGGGCCGGGTCCACACCGTCGCCGACGGCATCGACTTCGCCGCAGCAGTCGGTGCCCTGAATGAACGGGAACGGAGTTGCCGCACTCCAGCCGCCGTCGGGACGTTCACCGGCCTCGGCGGTGCTGTCCGTGCCATCGGTCACGCTGGAGGAATACCAGCCGAGGCGGGTGTTGATTTCGGTGTTGTTGACGCCGGCCGCCAGCACCCGCAGCCGGGCCTCGCCGGGCGCCGGATCCGGGCGCGGCACCTGGCGCCAGACCAGACGTTCGGTTCCGCCGGTCCCGGTGGTGACCACCGCCCACATTCCCGGCCCGTCGCCGAGCTCAAATCTGTCTGAGATAGCCGCCTCCCGCCTCGATCTCGGCCGGGATCCTATCCGGGCTCTGCCTTGAGGTTCAAAGGGTTTCAACACCTGACAAACGGGCCTCAGCGTCCGTCTCAACGATCAACGCCGAAATCTAAAGATTGGAGAGATACTTTAATTGAATTTTAAACAACTCCCGACAAACTGTGTTTCGACGACCGGGCATCCCTCCGAGCAAGCCTGGTCGATCATTCCTGCGACGGGGGGCGCGCGGTTAAATGGCTGACCCTCCCTGCCCATGCCGCAGCCCCGTCTGCACCCCGGCCCAGGTCCCCGTCTAGGCCGGGGTGCAGACAGCAGGGATCTCCTGAGCCTGAATGGGCGATGACTGGACCCGCCGACATTCCGATAGACTCTACCGCCGTTGAAGCGCGCAGCTGAGCGAACGGCGGACGACGCGCTTCTGCGATAGCGCCGTCGAGCCCTGTTGCCATGATCGCTCGACTAGGGCGCCGTATCGTAGTCTGCGCCTCAACCAATGATCGCCCACTCGCTCCATCACATACGAATGTATTCGTTTGTGGTCGTTTTCATTCGAATCGCCCGATTATTCTACCGATTCATGGCGAATCAGCTTGCCGCTCTCTCAAAAGTCGCCCCATAATTTTTGTGGAAATATCGACGCTCCGATAACGACGTGCCTGGATCGTTCGGATGCTTACAGAAGGTTGCAAGGTCTGTCGCATGTTCTCCGCGCAAGCGTTCTGCCCAGTGCGCGCGGCCCTCTCGATTCTCGAGGTCAGCGCTGCCGCGACCGGGGCGCCCACCCGGTCGCTGGTCGACACGGCCCAGGACATCCTCAACGATCGCGGAAATTTCCTGGACCACGCCTGCGCCTGTTTCCAGAACCCCGCCGTGCGCCGATCGATCGAAGACCAGGGCGTGCTGTTCCGACAGCGCCATCCCGTACACTGACCTGACCAGGCGCCGGCCAAGTTCAGGGCGTCAACCGGCGCCCATTGGTCAGTTCGATCTCGTCCGGCGCCTCGAACCTGGGTTCCATGAAGTTGAACATCAGATCGGTGACTTCGAAGGCATAGAGATCCGGATCCTTCTCGGCATTCCGCTTGGTCACCCGCTGCTTGCGAATGTCCCGCGGAACGTCGATGTAGTGAACTTCCGAGTGAACCGAGATCGCCGTCGCCCGCTCCGCGAAGTAATCCCGCTGCGACTTGGCCGTAAAGCCCAGGTCCAGGATCACGTTGCCGTCCAGGGACAGGATCTGCGCGCCGACGTCCCAGATCTGCTGGTAGCAGCGATGCACGCGTTCAAGCATCCAGGCGTAATCCAGGCTCTTCATGTCCTTGGCGAACAGCGTCTGCATCCAAGGATCGATCGAAAAGCGGACCGCCTGGATCTCTTTCGAAAGCGCAATCGAGTACGTGGTTTTTCCCGCACCCGTGGCGCCGCACACCATGATCAGTCTTTTGGACACAGCCGTTCACCTGTCGCTTGCCCGACCCGGGTCCATCCCGGATCCGTTGCAGCCACTCGGAAACCGGGTCGGAGAACGGGACGCCGATTGAGAAGCCGGCTGCTTCCTAGAGCAGATCCGTGTCAGATGGAATCGCCGTCGGCGATCGACCCCTACGGGTCGGCAGACAGCGGCACAATGTCGTCGAAGGCGCCGGCCCCGATGCGCGCCGCCACGGCTTCGATGTCCGGCGCGACCGGGCGATCCTGCTCAAAGAACGAGGCGACGGCCCGAACCTCGTGCACCGCCTTGCCGAGCGGGGCCGAGGTCGCAAGCGGCCGGCGCAGGTCGATCCCCTGGGCGGCGGCCAGCAGTTCGATGGCCACAATCCGGCGCAGATTGGCGGCGAGGCCCAGCAGGCGGCGGGCCCCATGGGTCGCCATCGAGACGTGATCCTCCTGGTTGGCCGACGTCGGAAGGCTGTCGACGCTCGCCGGGGCCGCCAGAAGCTTGTTCTCAGCCGCCAGCGCCGCCGCGGTGACCTGGGCGATCATGAAGCCGGAATTGATGCCCGGTTCGGCCACCAGAAACGGCGGCAGCGTCGACAGGTTGGCGTCCATCAGCAGCGCGGTACGCCGCTCGCTCAGCGCGCCGATCTCGGCGGCGGCGATGGCAACCTGATCCGCCGCCAGAGCAATCGGTTCGGCGTGGAAGTTACCGCCGGACAGAATCTCTCCCTCGGCTGCGAAGACCAGCGGGTTGTCGGACACCGCGTTCGCCTCGTCGCTGAGACGTGCAGCGGCGAACCTCAAATGGTCGAGCACCGCGCCCATCACCTGGGGCTGACAGCGCAGGGAATACGGATCCTGAACCCGATCGCAGTCGAGATGAGAGACCCGGATCGCCGATCCGTGCAGCAGGTCCCGGAAGGTCGCGGCCACCTCGCGTTGCCCGCGATGCCCCCGCAGGGCATGGATCCGGTCGTCGAACGGCGTGTCGGCCCCCATGGCCGCATCAACGGACAGGGCGCCCGCAACCAGAGCGGCCCGGAACACCCGCTCAATCTGAAACAGGCCGGCCAGGGCTAAGGCGGTCGACACCTGGGTGCCGTTGAGGAGGGCAAGCCCCTGCTTCGGCCCGAGGGTGACCGCCGACACCTCTGCCGCCCGGAGCGCGGCCTCGCCCCGCAGCAGCTTGCCGTCGTGGCGCGCGGTCCCCTCGCCGATCAGCACCGCTGTCATATGGGCGAGCGGAGCCAGATCGCCCGAGGCCCCGACCGATCCCTGGCCGGGAACCACCGGGAGGACGCCGCGATTGGCCAACGCCAACAGCGCATCGACAATCTCGCCATCGACGCCGGAATGGCCGCGCGCCAGTCCGTTGGCCTTCAGCACAAGGATCAGGTGGACGATCGGTTCGTCCAGCGGTTCGCCGACCCCCGCCATGTGCGAGCGCACCAGGGCGCGCTGCAGTTCGGCCAGTTGATCGCCGGGGATCGTCGTGGTCGCCAACTTGCCGAAGCCGGTATTGACGCCATAGACCACAGCGCCGGACGCGATCACCCGGCCGACCGTCGCGGCACTGTCGGCGATGGCTTCCCGGCAGCCGGGGTCGAGGGCGACCGTCGGGCGCTGCCAATACAGCCGCCGCAGATCCTCGAAGCCGAGTCCACCGGGAACCAGAGTGAGCGCGGGCGTCATGACCCGTCCCGCAGGAAGGGCAGGTCCAGGTCATGCTCGCGCGCGCAATCGATGGCGATTTCGTAGCCGGCATCGGCATGCCGCATGACGCCGGTCGCCGGATCGTTCCACAACACCCGCTCGACCCGCTGTGCCGCGGCATCGGTACCATCGCAGCAGATCACCATGCCGGCATGCTGGGAATAGCCGATCCCGACGCCGCCGCCATGATGGATCGACACCCAGGTCGCCCCGGACGCGCAGTTCAGCAAGGCGTTCAGAAGCGGCCAGTCGGCCACCGCGTCGGAGCCGTCACGCATCGCCTCGGTCTCGCGGTTGGGTGAGGCGACCGATCCGGAATCCAGATGGTCGCGGCCGATCACGATGGGCCCGATCTCACCGCGCGCCACCATTTCGTTGAAGGCCAGCCCCAAGCGATGGCGATCGCCGAGTCCGACCCAGCAGATCCGGCTCGGCAGACCCTGGAAGTGGATGCGCTCGCGCGCCATGTCGAGCCAGTTGTGGAGATGCGGATCGTCCGGCATCAACTCCTTCACCTTGGCGTCTGTGCGATAGATGTCCTCCGGGTTCCCGGAGAGGGCGACCCAGCGAAACGGACCAACGCCACGGCAGAACAGAGGGCGGATATAGGCCGGCACGAAGCCGGGAAAGTCGAACGCGTGTTCGACCCCGGTGTCATAAGCCATCTGCCGCAGGTTGTTGCCGTAATCCAGGGTCGGCACGCCGTCGTTCCAGAACGCCAGCATGGCGCGGACATGGTCCGCCATCGACGTCATCGCGGCCTTCACGACGCTGTCGGGATCGCTCTTGCGGGCCCGCGCCGCCTGGTCGAGGGTCCATCCCGCCGGCAGGTAGCCGTTCAGCGGATCGTGAGCGCTGGTCTGGTCGGTGACGACGTCGGGACGCACGCCCCGGCGCACCAGTTCGGGATAGACCTCGGCCGCATTGCCGAGCAGGCCGACCGACAGCGCTTCACCACGGTCGCAGGCGTCGCGAACCATCGCCAACGCGGCGTCCAGATCGTCGGTCGATCGGTCGAGGTACCCGGTTTCCAGGCGCCGCTCGATCCGGCTCGGCTGGCATTCCACCGCCAGCAGACTGGCACCGGCCATGGTCGCCGCCAGGGGCTGCGCGCCGCCCATCCCACCGAGCCCGGCGGTCAGGATCCAGCGGCCCTTGAGATGGCCGTCATAGTGCCGGCGCCCGACCTCCACGAAGGTTTCGTACGTCCCCTGGATGATCCCCTGGCTGCCGATGTAGATCCAGGATCCGGCCGTCATCTGGCCGTACATCATCAGGCCCTGGCGATCGAGGGCGTGAAAGTGCTCCCAGTCCGCCCATTTGCCGACGAGGTTCGAGTTGGCGATCAGCACCCGCGGAGCATCGGCATGGGTCCGGAACACCCCGACCGGTTTGCCGGACTGCACCAGCAGGGTCTCGTCGTCCTCAAGGTCCTTCAGCGTGGCGACAATGGAATCGTAGCTCGCCCAGTCACGGGCGGCGCGGCCGATGCCGCCGTAGACCACAAGGCCCTCGGGGTGCTCCGCGACCTCGGGATCGAGGTTGTTCATGAGCATCCGCAGCGCGGCCTCGCTCTGCCAACTCTTGGCGGACAACGCCAATCCGTGATCGGCGCTTATCTGCCGCACGTTGTCCAGCCTCGGGTTGCCGGTCCCGGTCATGGCTTTCTCCCGCCTCGTTTTGACGCTGGGCAGAGGATGGCATAAGCCGGGTCGGCGAACGAGGAAACAACATGGCCACCACGGACATTGGCGTCGACATCCGCGACATCACGCAGCGCTTCGGCCCGGTCGAGGCGCTGGGCCCGATCAGCCTGTCGGTACGACGGCGGGCATTTGTGGCACTTGTCGGACCGTCGGGCTGCGGCAAGTCCAGCCTGCTGCGGCTGATCGCCGGCCTCGACCGCCCGACGGCCGGATCCATACAGGTCGACGGCATGCCCGTTGACGGGCCGGACCCGACGCGGGGCATGGTCTTTCAGCAGCCGGCCCTGTTCCCCTGGCTGACGGTTGAAGCCAACGTTCGCTTCGGCCTCGAGGAACGCGGCCTGGCGGCTGGCGCCTGTCGCGACTCCGCAGCCGACTGGCTGCGTGCCGTCGATATCGCCGACTTCGCCGACGCCCACCCGGCAACCCTGTCCGGCGGCATGGCCCAGCGCGCGGCCCTGGCCCGGGCCCTCGCGCCGGAGCCGTCGCTGCTGCTGCTCGACGAGCCGTTCGGCGCCCTCGACAGTTTGACCCGCCGGGACATGCAGTCTCTGCTCGAGCGGGTCCGTCAGCGCGCCGACGCCACGGTCATGCTGGTCACCCACGATGTCGAGGAAGCGATCTATCTGGCCGACCGGGTGATCGTGCTGTCGCCACGACCGGGCCGGGTGATTGCCGACCTGGACGTGGCCTTGCCCCACCCGCGCACCGAGGCCGTCCGGCTCAGCACACCGTTCGTTGATCTGCGGGCTCGGATCGACCGAGCGCTCAGTGACGGCCGGACGGTGGCGGAACAGACCTGACCCGGTGATCGCAGGACCAGCCCTCAAAACGAGCCTGAGTTTCCGCCTATTGCTGGGGTGACGCAGGCCAGTTGGCCAGGGTCGGGGTCCCCTCGCGGATCACGTCGATGCACGGGTTGAAGCCGATGCGATAGGCGAGTTCGGCCGGTTCCTCGATCCGCCACAGCACGAAATCCGCGACCTTGCCGACCTCCAGCGTTCCTCGCTCGGTCGCCTTGCCAAGGGCACCGGCGGCGTTGCGGGTGACCGCCAACAAGGCCTCCTCCGGCGTCAGGCCGAACAGCACGCACCCCATATTCATCGTCAGCAGCAACGAACTCAGTGGAGATGAACCCGGATTGCAGTCGGTCGCGAGCGCGATCGGAACACCGGCGGAACGCAAACCGGCGACCGGCGGACGGCGCGTCTCGCCGAGGGTATAGAACGCACCCGGCAGAAGAACGGCCACCGTCCCTGCCCTGGCCAAGGCGTTCACCCCCGCATCGGACAGGTATTCCAGGTGGTCCGCCGAGAGCGCGCCGAAGCGCGCCGCCAGCGCGGCGCCGCCACGGTCGCTCAACTGTTCGGCGTGCAGCTTGACCGGCAGGTTGAACATGCGGGCAGCCTCGAACACACGGGCCACCTGCCCCGGCGAGAAGGCGATGGTCTCGCAGAACGCGTCGACCTGATCCACCAGTCCCTGCTCCACAGCGGCGGGTAGAATTTCGTCACAGACGTAATCGATGTAGCCATCGGCATCGCCGGCGAACTCATCGGGTACCGCATGGGCCGCCAACAGCGTCGTCACTGTCTGGATCGGCAGGTGATTGGGCAGAGATCGGGCGACCCGCAGCATCTTCAGTTCGGTATCCAGGTCGAGCCCGTACCCCGACTTGACCTCCACCAACGTCACACCCTCGGCTACCAGTGGGCGCAGCCGCCGCAAGGCCGAGAGCAGAAGATCGGTTTCACTGGCGACGCGTGTTGCCGAAACCGTGGAGCGAATCCCGCCGCCAGACCGGGCAATCTCGGCATAGCTGGCCCCGAGCAGGCGCTTTTCGAACTCGCCCGCACGGTGACCGCCATACACGACATGGGTGTGGCAGTCGATCAGGGCCGGCGTGATCCACGCCTGCTCCGCCTCGTGCACTACCGCTGCCAGTGTCTCGATCGGACCAGGAAGCGCTTCACGCGGACCCACCCAGACGATCCGACCGTCCTTGACCCCGATCGCCCCGTCCTCAATGCTGCCATAGGGGTCGCCACCCGCACAGGTTGCAAGGTCCGCATCGATCCAAAGTGTGTCCCACATGGCGTCCCCCATGCAGCGCCCGGGCTCTCCCGGGCAAACCGTAAGCGCAGGCGAGATCGTATGCAAAATCCAACCCCGTCACGCTGGCATGCCCGGTTCGCCCTGCTGCCGGGCGGTTGGGCGCGTGATGTCCTGCTGGAAGTCGGAGAAGACGGCCGGTTCTCCGGCATTGAGACCGGCGCCAAACCCTCAGGGACGCGCCTTGACGGTGCGGTTCTGCCCGGGATCGCCAACGTCCATAGCCACGCCTTCCAATTCGCGCTCGCCGGTCAGGCGGAGGTCGCCGGACCGGTCGGGCATGACAGCTTCTGGACCTGGCGGGAGTCGATGTACGGGTTCCTGGCCGATCTCGATCCCGATGATATCGAGCGCATCGCGACCAGACTCTACACGGGATTGCGGGCCCGCGGTTATACCGCGGTGGGTGAGTTCCACTACGTTCACCACGCGCCCGGCGGCACGCCCTATGTCGACCCGGCGGAAACGTCGCTCCGTCTGCTGCGCGCCGCCGAGACCGCTGGGATATCCATCACCCTGCTTCCGGTGTTCTATGAGGATGGTGGTTTCGGCGGCCAGCCGGCAGGCAACCGTCAACGCCGGTTCCTCCATGATCCCGACAGCTACCTGAAGCTGATCGAGCGGCTGATACCGGAAGTCCGGGGTCGCGACGATCGCCGGTTGGGGATCGCCCCGCATTCCCTGCGGGCGGTCCGGCCGGAACGCCTGGCCGCCGTGATCGCGGGCACGGACGCGCTCGATCCCTGCCTGCGGCGGCACATCCACGTCGCCGAACAGCGCCAGGAGGTCGAGGACTGCATGGCTTGGTGCGGCCGACGTCCGGTTGAACTTCTACTAGACAGCGTCGACGTCGACTCGCGATGGTGCCTCGTTCACGCGACGCACCTGTCGACATCGGAACGCGAGCGGATGGCGGCCAGCGGCGCGATCGCCGGTCTGTGCCCGACCACCGAAGCGAACCTCGGCGACGGTCTGTTTCCGGCCGAGGACTACCTGGCGGATGGCGGCCAGATCGCGATCGGATCGGACAGCCATGTCTGTCTCGACCCGGCCGAGGAACTGCGCTGGCTGGAGAACGGCCGGCGGCTGGCCACCGGCGGCCGCACCGTACTGGCAAATGGGGCCGGTCAGGGCGTGGGCGCGAGCCTTTTGCATCGCGTGCAGACCGGCGGGGCACGGGCGCTGGGACGAGACGGCGGCACGTTGGCGGTCGGCCTCGACGCGGATTTCATCCATCTCTTGGAGAACGACCCGGTGCAGAACCCGGTAGACGATCCGGCGACCCTGCTCGAGCGCTGGGTCTTCGCGCCCCATGGCATCCATGTCGCCGACAGCATCATTCTAGGGCGTCACCGGGCCATGGAGGCGTTGCAATAGACCGGCTGCATCGTTGAACTCTGAGCGGTTTCGCGGTTCAAAGGGCGCCGTCGCTATCTGGCCATCGAGGAGAGTGTCCCCATGCCTGACCCGGAGATGATCGAGTCCCAAGTTCTGGCGGACTGGTTGGCGGACGGGTCGGCCTATCTGGTCGACGTGCGCGAGGAGACCGAGTTCGCCCAGGCCCGGATTCCAGGATCGCACCTGGTACCGCTGTCGGCTCTGGACCCGACGGCGATGTCGCTTCCGGATGACCGCAAGATTGTTCTGCACTGCCGCAGCGGTGTGCGCTGCGGTCAAGCCGCCCAGCGACTGATCGCGGCCGGCGAGAATCGTCCGCTTTATCGGCTGGCCGGCGGCATCATGGCCTGGGCTCAGCAGGGTCACCCGATCGAGCCCGGAGACATTTGAGGGCCCGGCGATCAATTCGGAACATGGGCGCTAACCGCCTAAAATAAATATACCTTTTCAGCCCGACCATATGGGTGTAGGGATGGATCGTCGCCCCCCGGTTCTCGGAGGGGCGCGTTCGCATTTACGCCGACAGACGCCGCCAAATTCGACGCTGCCGCGCCATACCGATACGGACCGGGCGCCTGATGCACATTTACCTGCCCATCGCCGAACTGTCGGTGAACATATTCCTCATTCTGGGGATGGGCGGGGCGGTCGGGTTTCTGTCGGGGCTGTTCGGGGTCGGCGGCGGCTTCCTGATGACCCCCCTGCTGATCTTCATCGGCGTCCCGCCGGCCGTGGCGGTCGGCACCGAGGCCAATCAGATCGTCGCCTCGTCGGTATCCGGCGTGATCGCCCACTGGCGCCGCGGCAACGTGGACTTCCGAATGGGCGGGGTGCTGCTGGTCGGCGGTTTCGCCGGGTCGTCGGTCGGTGTCTGGGCGTTCGCAGCGTTGCGGGAGGTCGGGCAGATCGATCTTGCCATCAAGCTCTGTTACGTCGTTTTCCTGGGCATCATCGGCGGTCTGATGCTGAACGAGAGTGCCCGTGCCATGCTCAGGGCGCGCTCCAGCACGCCGCGCCGCGCCAAGCTGCACCAGCACACCTGGTTCCACGGACTGCCGCTGAAGATGCGGTTCCAGCGCTCGAAGCTGTACATCAGTGCGATCCTGCCGCTCGGCATCGGCTTCTTCGTCGGCATCCTGGCGGCACTGATGGGTGTGGGCGGCGGATTCATCATGGTTCCAGCGATGATCTACCTGCTCGGCATGCCGACCAGTGTCGTCGTCGGCACGTCGCTGTTCCAGATCATCTTCGTCACCGCGAACGTCACGTTCCTGCAGGCGGTCAACACCCAGACCGTCGACATCGTGCTGGCCCTGCTGCTGCTGGCCGGCGCTGTCTTCGGCGCCCAGGTCGGCAGCCGGTTCGCCGGCCGTCTGAAGGGCGAGGAACTGCGCGGCCTGCTGGCGCTGATGGTGCTCGCCGTGTGCGCCAAGCTCGGCTACGACCTGGTCGCAACCCCCGAAGACCTGTTCTCGATCACGGACGGCGGAGGCCATTGAGCGATGCGCCGCCTTTGGTTCCTGGCCACCCTATCGCTGATCCTCGCGGTCTCCGCGGGTCAGGCGCGCGCCCAGCAGGAACTCGTGGCCGACCTCAGCGACCATCTGGTTGCCATCACGACCGGTTTCACCGGGGCCGATGTGCTGCTGTTCGGCGCGGTCGAAGGCGAGGGTGAAATCGTAGTCACGATGGCGGGACCGCGCGGTGACGTCACCGTCCGCCGCAAGGGCCGGGTGGTCGGTGTCTGGGCCAATGTCGAGGCGATGACCTTTGCAAACACGCCCGCTTTCTACGCGGTGGCAGCGACCCGACCCCTAGAGGCGGTGGCGCCGGAAGACGTCCGCAAACGCCAGGAGATCGGGCTCGACAACCTCGCACTGCGGCCGGTGGGCGAGGACTTGGATGCCGACGCCGTCACGGACTTTCGGGACGGCCTGATCCGCAACAAGATCGCCGAGAACCTGTTCGCCGCCGAGGTCGCGCCGATCAACGTGCTCTCAAATCGCCTGTTCCGCACCCGGATCACCCTGCCGGCGAATGTGGCCACAGGGGTCTACACCGTATCGGCCTACTACCTGCGGGACGGCAGTGCCGTGCACGCGCAGACCACGCCCTTGGTCGTCTCGAAGATCGGGGTCGGCGCCGATGTGTTCCTGTTCGCGCACAGCTATTCCGCCGCCTATGGCCTGATTGCGATTGTGATTGCTGTCGCCGCGGGTTGGCTGGCAGCGTGGATCGGGCGTAAGGTCTCCTGACCGGCGAGGCTGCATGACCGACTCAGAGACTGAACATACGTCGATCGACGCGGGTTCCGACGAGCATCAGCGCGTTTTCCTGGTCGTCGTCGACGACACCGAGGAACTCAACGTCGCGTTGCGGTTCGCGGGTCAACGCGCGCGCCATACCGGCGGCCGCGTCGCCCTGTTCCGTTCGGTCGAGCCAATCGAGTTCCAGCACTGGATGGGTGTGGGCGAACTGATGCGCGAGGAGGCTCGCGAAGAGGCCGAGCAGCTTCTGGAGAAGATCAGCGACCAGGTGGTCGCGATGTCGGGAACGATCCCGGCGATCTACATCCGCGAAGGCCCGTCCCGGGACGAACTGATGAAGCTGATCGACGAGGAACCATCGATCTCGATTCTGGTTCTGGCGGCGGCCCCTCAATCCGACAACCCGGGTCCATTGGTCAGCCATCTGATGGGCAAAGCGGCGTCGCGGCTGCGAATCCCGATCACCATCGTTCCGGGCTCGTTGTCCGATGAAGAGATCGACGCTCTCACCTGAAGGCACTTTCCGTCGAATCCGGCCAATCGGGTTCTGTGGTCGCTTGACCGCTCCAGGTGGCGACTGCGATGCTTCCGATCTCAAATGCAAGCGGTTACATCAATGGTTTCCAATCCTTTCGAGACGGTGCGCGAGAGCGTCGACACCTCGCCTGCGGTCTCCGATTCCGTGAAGTTCACGACCTGCTACATGTGCGCCTGCCGGTGCGGGATCAAAGTGCACCTGAAAGACGGGTCGATCCGCTACATCGAAGGCAACCGGAACCACCCGGTGAACCAGGGTGTGCTGTGCGCCAAAGGGTCGGCCGGGATCATGCAGCACTACTCGCCGGCGCGGCTGACCAAACCACTCAAGCGGATCGGACCGAGGGGCTCCGGAGAGTTTGCCAAGATCGAATGGGAGGAGGCACTGAGCACAGCCAGCGAATGGCTGGGCCAGGTACGCGCCACCGACCCGCGCAAGCTGGCCTTCTTCACCGGTCGCGACCAGTCGCAATCGCTCACCGGCTGGTGGGCGAGCCAGTTCGGCACCCCCAACCATGCCGCCCATGGCGGCTTCTGTTCCGTGAACATGGCGGCAGCCGGCTTGTATACGATCGGCGGGTCCTTCTGGGAGTTCGGCGAACCCGACTGGGAGCATACCGAGTACTTCATGGTGTTCGGGGTTGCGGAGGATCACGACAGCAACCCGATCAAGATCGGCCTCGGAAAGGTGAAGACCCGGGGTGCGAAGTTCGTCTCGGTCAATCCCGTGAAGACCGGCTACTCGGCGATCGCCGACGAATGGGTCGGGATCCGGCCGGGCACTGACGGCCTGTTCATCCTGTCGCTCATACACGAGCTGCTGCAGGCGAGACGGGTCGATCTCGACTACCTGGTCCGCTACACAAACGCCCCCTGGCTGGTCATTCAGGACCCCGACGCCCCGGATCATGGCCTGTTCGCCCGCGACGCCGACGGCAACCCCCTCTGTTTCGATCGTACTGCCGGCAAACTCACCAGCGCCCTGCTTGCCGATGTGACGCCGGCACTGGTCGGTGAGCACAAGCTGGCCGACGGCCGCACGGCGGTCCCGGTCTTCCAGCTGCTGCATGACCGCTACATCGACGGGGCTTACGCGCCGGACGCCGTGGCGGAACGCTGCGGCCTCGATGCCGACAGAGTTCGCCGGATCGCCGCTGAGCTGGCGACGGCCGCCTTCGAGAAGGAGGTGGTGATCGATCAACCCTGGACCGACTGGGCCGGCCGCCGCCACGAGAAGATGATCGGCCGCCCGGTGGCGATGCATGCCATGCGCGGAATCTCGGCCCATTCGAACGGGTTCCAGACCTGCCGCGCGCTGCATCTGCTGCAGATCCTCCTGGGCTCGATCGACGCGCCGGGTGGCTTCCGCTACAAGCCGCCGTTTCCCAAGCCGGTGCCGCCGCCGCTGAAACCGGCCGGCAAGCCCGATCAGGTCGCCGCCGGCACGCCGATGCCGGGGCCGCCGCTCGGGTTCCCGATGGGACCGGACGACCTCCTGCTGGACGCGGACGGAACCCCACGCCGCATCGACAAGGCCTATTCCTGGGACGCCCCGGTCGCCGCCCACGGTCTGATGCACATGGTGATCCAGAACGCCTGGGCGGGGGATCCGTACCCGATCGACGTGATGTTCATGTACATGGCGAACATGAGCTGGAACTCGTCGATGAACGTGCCCGGCACGATCAAGATGCTGACGGATACGGACCCCGAGTCCGGCGACTACCGGATCCCTAAGATCATCTACGCCGATGCGTTTGCCTCCGAGATGGTCGCCTATGCCGACCTCGTGCTGCCGGACACGACCTATCTCGAGCGGTGGGACTGCATCTCGCTGCTCGACCGGCCGATCTGCGATGCCGACGGGGCGGCCGATGCCATTCGCCAGCCGGTCGTCGCCCCCGACCGCGATGTGCGGCCGTTCCAGGAGGTTCTGATCGATCTCGGGCACCGGCTTGGCCTGCCCGGCCTGACCGCAGAGGACGGATCGCCCAAGTATCCGGGTGGCTATCCGGACTATCTGGCCAACCACGAACGCACCCCGGGGGTCGGACCGCTCGCCGGATGGCGCGGAGCGGACGGATCCGAGGAAGGCAAAGGGGCGTCCAATCCGGATCAGCTGCAGCGCTACATCGAGAACGAGTGCTTCTGGCGTCATGAGTTCGCACCGGAAGAACGCTACTTCAAGCACGCAAACAAGGCGTATCTCGAGAAGGCCGTGAGCCTGGGTCTGATCGGCTCCGCCACGCCGATCATCCATCAGATCTACGCCGAGCCGCTGCAGAAGTTCCGCCTCGCCGCCGACGGTCACGGTGACGTCGTTCCGCCGGCCGACCATCGCGAGCGGGTGCGCACCTACTTCGACCCGCTGCCGTTCTGGTACGCGCCGTTCGAGGAAGCCGCGATCGACGATGTCGAGGCCGGATTTCCGATGCATGCGATCACCCAGCGCCCGGCGGCGATGTACCATTCCTGGGGGTCAATGAACGCCTGGCTGCGCCAGATCCACGGCTCGAACAAGCTGTACATGAACCGGCAAAGGGCCACCGAGCTCGGCATTGCCGACGATGACTGGGTGCATGTCACCTCCCACCACGGGCGGATCAAGGCCCAGGTCAAGCTGATGGAGGGGGTGAACCCCGATACGGTCTGGACCTGGAACGCCATCGGCAAGCGCAAGGGCGCCTGGGGCCTGGACCGCTCTGCACCGGAGTCGACGCGGGGATTTCTGCTCAACCACCTGATCTCGGAGCTGCTGCCGGCGCGCGAGGGCGGCTACCGCTATGCCAATGCCGACCCGGTGACCGGCCAGGCCGCTTGGTATGACCTGCGGGTGCGCGTCGAGCGCGCCACCGCCGATAGCGCGGGCGCGCAATCGGAGCCCCAGTTCGACCCCCTCGATCCACCCCCTGGCGCCAGACGCGGTCGCGGGGTTCTTCGATACGGCAGTGGGGAGGCCGCGGAATGACCTCACTCCCCGAAACCGCCGGCGCCAGGAAACTCGGCCTGGTCATCGACCTCGACATCTGTGTCGGCTGCCACGCCTGCGCAGTGAACTGCAAGGAATGGAACGCCGGCGGCCATTCAGCACCCCTCACGGACTGGAACGCCTATTCCGGCACCGAGATCGAGGATGGCGAAGACGCCGGCGCCTGGGGTGTCTGGTTCAACCGCATCCACACGTTCGAGGCCGGTGAAGGCGCTGCCAGCCGCACCGTCCATTTCCCCCGCTCTTGCCTGCACTGCGAGCAGCCGGCCTGCGTGACGGTCTGCCCGACAGGGGCGAGCTACAAGCGCGAGGAGGACGGCATCGTCCTGGTCAATCCGGACACCTGCATCGGCTGCAAGCTGTGTTCGTGGGCCTGTCCCTATGGCGCGCGCGAGTACGACTACACCGACGGCGTCATGAAGAAATGCACGCTCTGCATCGATCGGATCTACAACGAGAACCTCGAAGAGGTCGATCGGGTACCGGCCTGTGTGTCGACCTGCCCGGTCGGCGCCCGCCACTTCGGTGACCTCGGTGATCCCGACAGTTCGGTTTCTCGCCTCGTCGCCGAGCGCGACGGCTACGACCTGATGCCGGAGATGGGCTACAAGCCGGTCAACAAGTACCTGCCGCCGCGCCCGCGTCGCGACAGCGACGGCGACTACGATGCGCCGACACGCCTGGAGCAGCTGGCCGCCGAGGCGGCCGACACGGTGCCGGCGAACGCCGGCGGCAGTGGTCTGCTCGCCTGGGTCGACGCCATGCTGTCGCGCTGACGGAGGGACCCGACATGCATCCAGCTTCTTCCGTCATCTTCTTCACCACCGCCTCGGGCGCTGGCTACGGGCTGCTGTTCCTGCTAGGCTTGGCCGGCTCGGGCGGTCTGGTGCCGGCCAGCCTGGCCTTCGGCCTGGTCGGCTTCACCATCGCCTTCGGTCTGATCACCGCCGGGCTGGTCGCCTCGACCTTCCACCTCGGGCACCCGGAACGGGCGTGGCGAGCGATGTCGCAGTGGCGCTCCTCCTGGCTGTCGCGCGAAGGCGTGGCGGCGGTCCTCACCTATGTTCCGGCCGGCCTGTTCGCGGTCGGGTGGGTGTTCCTGAGCGACGCGCGCGGCATCTGGGGCGTGTTCGGAATTCTGGCCGCGGCCGGCGCGGTAGCGACGGTGGTCTGCACCGCGATGATCTACGCGTCGCTGAAGACCATTCGCCAATGGCACCATCCGCTGGTGTTGCCCGGGTACCTCGTTCTGGCGCTCTACACCGGAGCACTCTGGATGGCGCTGCTCACGCAGGCTTTCGGCGGAGCGGCCGATGTCTTCCTGTGGCTGGCCCTGTTGGCCGGGCTCGCCGCCGCCGGGGTCAAGGCCGCCTACTGGCAGTCCGTCCGGGATCAGCGGCCGGCAGCCACGTCCGGGTCGGCGACCGGCCTCGGCGCGCTGGGGACGGTCCGGCTGTTGGACGGTCCCTCGACATCGAAGAATTTCGTGATGCGGGAAATGGGCTATCGGATCGGGCGCAAGCACGCTCAGCGCCTGCGCCAGATCGCCGGCGTCCTCGGCCTCGCCGCCCCGGCGGTACTGCTGGTCATCGCGATTCTGCTGCCGAATGGCAGTGGGACGATTCCGGTCTTCCTGGCAGCCTTGTCAGGCTCCGCCGGGGTGGTCGTCGAGCGCTGGCTGTTCTTCGCCGAGGCGACCCACGTGGTCACAACCTACTACGGCGCCGAGGCGGCCTGATCAGCGGTCGCGGCCTCGCCGTCCTCGCTGGCATCCACATCCGCGTCCGGATCCCAGCGCGGGTCGAGCTCGGCCGCCATCGGAGAGGTCCGTGATACCGCGACCCAGGGTCCCTGATCCTCCATCGGCACCGCGGCGCGCCGGGTCATCCGCCAGACAGTAAATCCGCCGACCGCACCCGAGGCCAGGGCGCCGAAGCCGTAGAAGCCCCAGTCGCCCACCAGATCCATCGCCGAGGTCGAGGCGATCGGTCCGATCACCGCTCCGATACCGAAAGCGAGCAGCAGACCGGCACTGGCGGGGACCAGGTCGGCTGAATCGATGTGGTCGTTGGCATGGGCCAGCGCCAGCGAGTATGTCGCGACCGCCACGCCTCCGTAGAGGCCGGCGATGGTGACAAACGGCCAGAAACCGGGGAACGGCAGGAACGCCAGGATCGCGCCGAGCAGGGTCGTCGTGAACAGGGAGACCGCGATCACCGTGCGGCGGTCGAACCAGTCCGACGCCTTGCCGATCGGCCATTGAACGATCAGCCCGCCCAAAATGCCAGCGGATATGAAAATGGCGACCTCGGAGACGGTGAATCCGATCGCGGTCGCGAAGACCGAGGCGGCGCCGAACAGGGCACCGTTCAGCACGCCAGCACCGAAACTCCCCACCACACCGAGCGGCGAGATCCGGTAGAGCTCGCGAAAGCTGAGCGCTGACGGCGCAACCTCGCCGGACGCGGCCGACCGCGCCAGGGTCAGCGGAACCAGCGACAGCGAGAACAGGATCGAGACGATGCCGTAGAGGATGAAGGTGTAGGGCGAAGCCAGATTGAGCAGATACTGGCCGCCCCCCATCGCCAGATACTGCAACACCATGTAGATCGACAGCAATCCGCCGCGCTGATCGTTGCTGGTCGAGCCGTTCAGCCAGCTCTCGGCCACCATGTAGGCGCCGGCCATGCAGAAGCCGTACATCGCCCGCAGGAAGAACCAGTAGACCGGGTCCAGAAAGAAGGCATGGGCGATCGCGGTAGCCGAGATGATCGAGATCAGCGCGGCAAAGGCACGCACATGGCCGACCTGCTCGATCACCTGGCCGCAGCCGAGGCAGCCCAGCACGATGCCGACGAAATGCCCCGACATGACGAGTCCGGCGGTCTGGGTCGTCAGACCTTCCTCCAGGCCCAACCGTACCCCCAGCAGCGAGCCGAACAGACCGTTGGCGGCCTGCAGCAGAAAGATGCTGAGCAGCAAGGATGCAACGGCGGCGGAGATCTTCGGCATGGCGGTGGTATTCCGGGCGGGTCCCGAGTGTCGTTCCAGGCCGTTCCTAGCAGATTCCAGATGCGCCGGAGCGCTTACATCCGACAGGGCCGACGGATCCTGAAGAATTGCACCCGGCGTTTTGCGTCCTATGTTTGCGCCATGCGCTGGAGAACGCCCCTTGCCGGCCTCGCGATCCTCGGTGGTCTCGCGGTCTATATCGCCCTGGCCGTGACGTTGGCCGACATCGTGCCCGACCATGCCCTGGTCGAGGCCCTGTACTACCTGCTGGCCGGCCTGTTGTGGATTCCGCCGGCCGTGTCGGTCATCGGCTGGGCCAAGCGGGACGACGGAGCATAGGCGAAAGCGTTTTCGTACTCGGGGCTAGAGTTCGTCCAGCATCCCCTGCAGCTGCCTCGCATCCAGCCATTCGGTATTGCTGTCGCTGGCGTAGCGGAACTCCGGATCGACCGGCTGCGCACCCGCTGCCGTCCAGGTTTCCATCGGCCCCTTCACGAAGGCCGGCAGGATGATGTAGCGGTCGTCGATCTCGAAGGTCGTCCGGGCGTCGTCCTCCGGGACCATGACCTCGTGCAGTTTCTCGCCCGGCCGGATTCCGATGATCTTATGGGGCAGCCCCGGCCCCATACAGTTCGCCACGTCGACCACCTTCATCGACGCGATCTTCGGCACGAAGATCTCACCGCCATGCATCATCTGAAGCGATGACAGCACGAAGTTGACGCCCTGTTGAAGGGTGATCCAGAACCGGGTCATCCGGTCGTCGGTGATCGGCAGGTGATCCTTCTTGTCGGCGATAAGCTGCTTGAAGAAGGGAATGACGCTGCCGCGCGAGCCAATGACGTTGCCGTAGCGCACGACCGAGAACCGGCAGCCGTCGGCGCCCGCGAGGTTGTTGGCGGCGATGAAGATCTTGTCGGAGGCGAGCTTGGTAGCGCCGTACAGGTTGATCGGGTTGGCCGCCTTGTCGGTCGACAGAGCGATCACCCGCTTTACGCCGGTCCGGATCGCCGCCTTCACGATGTTCTGCGCGCCGTGAACGTTTGTCATGACGCATTCGAACGGGTTGTACTCGGCGGTCGGCACATGCTTGATCGCCGCCGCATGCACAACGTAGTCGATGTCGCGCATGGCCAGTTCCAGGCGATCCACATCCCGGACATCGCCGAGGAAGTAGCGGATCGCCGGGTACCGTTCGATGGGGATCTCCAACCCCATCTCGTACTGCTTCTGCTCATCGCGCGAGAAGACGATGCAGCGACGGGGCTGGAAACGGTCGAGAACGGTGCGGATGAACTGCTTGCCGAACGAGCCGGTACCGCCCGTGACGAGGATCGTCTTTCCGGTCAGATCAATGAAATTCCGGTCGAACTCCCGCATCGGGCCGCTCCCAGTGACGTGGGCGAATCACCCGATATTGTCCCGCCACCGGCAGACGTGGGCAAGAATGGCGTCCAAGGCGCCCCGTCAGGCAGCCAGTGCCGTCGACAGCGCCGCCACAACCCGCGCGACATCCTCGGCGGTCATGGTCGGAAACAACGGCAGCGAAAGACAACGGGCATAGTAGGCCTCCGTCCCCGGCAGGTGGGGCGACGGCGCCTTCACGCGGTAGTACGGCTGCTGGTGGACAGGGACGTAGTGAACCTGTGTTCCGATGCCCTGGGCGCGCAGGTTGTGCATGACGGCGGCGCGCTCAGTCCCCAGGGCCGCGAAGTCGATGAGAGCCACCGACAGATGCCAGGACGGCTCACAGCCGCCGGCCACGGGCAGCGGGCGCACATGGGGTCCGAGGCCCGACAGCCCCGCCACATAGTCGGCGCGCAGAGCCCGCCGGCGCTCGACAAAAGTGTCCAGTCGCGAAAGCTGCGAGAGCCCAAGTGCCGCGTGAATGTCCGAGAGACGGTAGTTGAAGCCCAGCTCGGGCATCTCGTAGTACCAGGGGTTGGCGCCGCCCGCCGCATCGAACGCCATCTCGGCCTGGCTGAACCGGTCCGGCTCGCGCACAATCCCGTGGTTGCGGAGCCGGCGCATCCGCTCGTCGAGAACCGGGTCCCGGGTCGTCAGCACCCCGCCCTCTCCCGAGGCGATGGTCTTGACCGGATGAGTCGAGAACATCGTGATCGCGCTGTTGTGGCCGGCCCCGACCGGCGCATTGCCGATGCGCCCACCCAGGGCGTGGCAGGCGTCCTCCACGATCGGTATGTCCGGGAATTCACGCGCAACGGCAGGAACGTCGACGCAGTGCCCATTCAGATGGACGACGACGATCGCCTTTACCCGATCCGGTCCCGCCCGCTCGACCGCTTCCCGGAGCAGTTCAGGCCCGGTCAGCCCGGTATCGGGATCGACATCGGCGAACACCACGTCGGCGCCGACATAGTCCGCGCAGTTAGCGCTGGCCAGGAAGGTGACCGACGGCACGACGACCACATCGCCGCTTCCGATGCCAAGAGCCAGCATCGCCAGGTGCAGGCCCGCCGTGCCGCTGGAACAGGCGACCGCGTGCGGAGCAGAAACAGTCGCCGCGAATGCGGCTTCGAACGCATCAACGGTGGGACCGGTTGTCAGGAAATCCCCGGTCAGGACGCGGGTCACCGCATCAATGTCGTCCTGGTCGATCGTCTGTCGACCATAGGGCAGGAAAGCGGGCGGATGGCTCACGGAATCACTGCTCGCGGAACGCGGTCTCGAGAGAGCGCGTGAGCGGCGAGATCAGATAGTCGAGCAGTGTCTGGTCACCGGTCGAGATGATCGCCTTGGCCGGCATGCCGGGCACAAGATCCACTTCGTTCTCGCGCATCATCGACGGGCTGAGCCGTATCCGCGCCTCGTAGTACGGAGGCCCCTGTTCCGGCTGCACCACGTCCGGCGAGATATGGACAACCCGACCGTCGATCGGCTTCGCCGTACGCTGACTGTAGGCGGTCAACCGCACCGTCGTCGGCGCGCCCAGTTCGACCACGTCGATGTCCGTGGGCTCCAGGCGGGCGGTCACGATCAGTTCTTCATCATCGGGAACGATGTTCAGGATCGGTTCCGCCGGTCCGACGACGCCGCCGGACGTATGGAACCGCAATCCGTAGACCCGGCCGTCACGCGGCGAGCAGATGGTCGTGCGCGCCAACTGATCCTCCGCGCCCACCCGCTGCTTCAGCAGGTCCTGAAGCTGCGTCTGCGTCTCGCGCAGCTCCGTTTCCACGTCGGCACGGTTCTGATCAACCAGCGCGAGGCGCTGGAACTCGGTCTCGGCGATGGTCTGCTCGGCACGGGCCATCAGGGCCTCACGGTTCTCGATCGAGCCCTCCAGATCGGCCTGGGTGCGCTGAAGAGCCAGCAGACGGGGTTTGCGTTCGAGACCTTTCTCGAAAAGCTCCCGCACGCCGCTGATCTCCTCCTCGATAATCGCCAACTGGCGTCGGTCGGCGCGCTGCTGCGCCTTGAGGGCGGTGATCTCCTCCCGGCTCTTAGCAACCCGCCGATCCAACAGGCCCTCCTGACTGCGGAGGGCCGACTGCCGGCCATCCAGCAGCCGCTGTTGCCCATCAACGATCTCAAAGACGTCGGGATCGGCGGTCTGGTCCGAGAGTTCGGACGCGAACGGGATCACGTCGAGGCCGTCACGCTCGGCGATCAGACGGGCCTCCTGACCCAGAAGCGCCAGGTAGCGCTGCTCCAAGCGTTCGAGCGTCACCTGGGCTTCGGTGCTGTCCAACACCATCAGCACCTGATCACGCTTGACCGCATCGCCCTCCGCTACCCGGATGTCCCGGATGATCCCGCCTTCCAGATGCTGAACGACCTTCTGATTGCCGAACACATCGACCTCGCCCTGGGCGATGGCCCCCGAGCCAAGAGGCGCCAGCGCGGCCCATATGCCAAACACCCCGAAGAACACCAGCAGAATGGCGAAGCCGATCCACAGGACGCCTCGCCAGTCCATAGGATTGCGCTCGGGATCGTGGCCAAGGGGATCCTCCCACCGAGAAACGTCGCGCGTCCCTTCGTCTCGAACCAATGCCATGACGCTACCTTCTGTCCGGAGCGAGCCCGCTTCCCGTCAATCCTTGTCCGGTTCTACGGATATGGCGCGCACGCTCTGCACCTGCAAAGACGTAGCCCGCGCTTTGATCGGCCCAGGCGGCCGCACCACCACGCCCCGGCCCCGCGGGCCCTTGAGCGCGCCCGGCTCCGACGCCTCGGGCGTTGGCGGATTCAGGTCCTGGGACACGACCTCGGCCGGTTGCGGAGGCCTGGGTCGGGGCGGCGTGCCGGATGCATCTTCGCCATTGGCACGCGACCGCGGCGGGCCGTCGTCAGCTCCCGCTCGGGCGGCCTCTGCCGAGCCAGCGCCCTCACCGCGCTCAAGGCGCTGCATGGCCGGCGGAACCGCGGCAGCCGGTCGACGGGCCTGCTGCAGAAACGACAGTGTCTCGTCGCGCGGGCCGAAGCGCTGAACCATGCCGTTCTGCAGCAACATGATCTTGTCCATCAGGGCAAGGGTCGACGGTCGGTGCGTGATCAACACGAGTGTGACACCCGCCTCGCGCAGCGCCTTGACCGCCTCCATCAAAGCGTCGTCGCCCTGAGTGTCGAGGTTGGCATTGGGTTCATCGAGCACGACAACCCTGGGGCGGCCATAAAGGGCGCGCGCCAGTGCCACCCGCTGGCGCTGGCCGCCGGACAGAATCTGTCCGGCCCAGCCGATCTCCGTGTCATGGCCCTCCGGCAATCGAAGGATCATCTCGTGCAGACCGGCAAGCTTGGCGGCTTCAACCACGGCCTCCGGATCGGGCTGGTCTTCCAGACGGCCGATGTTCTGGGCGATGGTCCCGGAAAACAGCTCGACGTCCTGAGGCATGAAGCCGATATGCTGCCCGAGCGCCTCGTTGTCCCAGGAATAGATATCCGCACCGTCGAGGCGAACATGGCCGAGTGTCGGTCTTTCGACACCGACGAGCAGACGCGCCAAGGTCGATTTACCAGCCGCCGAGGGGCCGATGATGCCGAGCGATTCGCCGGCCTCAAACTCGAAAGCGACCCGTTGCAGGATCGGCTTGGTCTGGCCGGGCGGCTGATAGACCAGATCCTCCACAGACAGACGGCCCTCGGGATCGGGCAAGCGCATCCGCTCCGTCTGGGACTGGGCTTTCAGCAGCGTCTCCTGAACGGTCTTGTAGGCTCCGAGCGCTTCGACGAAACCGCGGGCCTGGGCCACACCCTGTTCGATGGGCTGCAGGGCCCGCCCCAGGATCAGCACGCTGGCAATCATCATGCCCGGCGTCATCGGTGTCGCGGGATCGATGATCTGTGTCGCGGCGACCGTCATGATCAGCATCTGCACGAGCATTCGCGCTGATTTGGATATCGCCAGAAAGATCGCGGCCCGGTCGCTGGCCCGGCTCTGCAGGGCGAGCACGGCCTCGTTTTCGGTCAGGAACCTGCGGACGATGGCCTGGCGCATCCCCATGCTCTCGACGACAGTGGCGTTCCGAACCGCCGCGTCGGCCGCCTGAAACGCCTTGGCGGAGAAGGCCTGAGCGTCATTGAGCGCGGGGCGTGTCAGCTGGTCGTTGAGAAGCCCCAGTGCCAGCATGACGAGCGCGCCGCCAAGGGCGGCATAGCCCATCGGCTCGTTCACAAAAACGATCAGCAAGAGGAAGACCGGCACCCATGGCAGATCCAGCATGGTCAACATGCCGGGGCCGGTCAGAAAGTTCCGCAGCACCGCCAGCTGGCGCAGCGGTTGACTGGAGCTCGTCTTCGCCCTGTCCAGGGCCTCCACCACGATCGCGGACAGCAGCAGGGGCGACACCCGTCGATCGATCCACCGCGAGATCCGCACGAAGGCGAATGCCCGCACACTGTCTAGCGCCGCCTGAACCATGAGCGCACCGGTGGCGATGGCCAGCAGCAGAAGCAGGGTGGTCTCGCTGCGGCTGGCAAGCACCCGGTCGAAGACCTGGAACATGAACAGCGGCATCGTCAACATCAGCAGGTTGACGAAAAAGCTGAAAACGCCACAGGCAGCGAACGCCGTGTAACAGGCCTTCAGCAGGTTGTGGACGGAGACGGGTTGGTTAGTCTGCATGTCGGCTATCGCCGGGTTGCGACCCCAGCCCTCTTCGAATCACTGTCGAAGAGGATACCCTTGGTCACCCAGATTGCGTAGCCGAAACAGGCATCAATCCTCAGTAAACTTGGCGAGATCGATGTCTCCATGCCGGAATGGGATCCAGTACTTGGTCTCCGGATTGAATTGAATCCCATAAATGTTCGTGCAGAACACTTTGACTGGCGGCACAGTTCCGTTTGCTTCGCTTTCGGTCCGCGCGACATCGACCATTTCGGACGCTTTGAACGTGTCCCAGGCAGAGGCGACATTGGAGCGGTACGCCTCTGGAAGGTCGTTGATGCTCATCGCCAGGTCCCAGGTCTTCTCAAGGTCGTCCCAAAGATCGTCCAGGTATTTGCCCATCGTGTCGTCCGCTATCGCTGTGTCTTGCATCCGTCCCGTCGCACGGAGGCTGACGGGGCTTATAAACAATGCCGGCGCGTCGATAAACGCTAATCGTCGGCCATCGCAAACAGCCCGGAGTGTGTTACGAAAACTCGGAAGTTGCAAACACGGTCGGCCGAACGGGGCAGTGGCGGTTGACCACAGCGCAGGCCCCATGTATCGCAGCCCCGACGACTGATCCGGGACCCCGATGGATTCGCCACAAACCGCGACCGACTCAGCCTCCAACTCGCGTCGAAAGACGGCGGGATCCCGCCACACGGCCCTGCTCGTTCTCGGCATGCACCGCAGCGGCACGTCGGCCCTGACCCGCGTGGTCAATCTGCTTGGGGCCGACCTCGGCGATAACCTCATGAAGGCCGCGCTCGGCAACAATGAGAGCGGGTTCTGGGAACACCAGGGCATTGTCGATCAGCACGACCGGCTGCTGCGCGCGCTCGGCATGCGCTGGGATGACCCCCGGCGCCTTCCCGACGGATGGATCATGCGGCCGGAAACCGGCAGCTGTGGCACCGCGATCGAAGAGATCCTGGACCAGGAGTTCCGATCGAGCGCGCTGTGGGCGGTAAAGGACCCACGGCTCTGCCGGTTGCTGGCGATGTGGCGACCGCTCCTAGAGGCCCGTGATACCGACCTCAAGGTGCTCCACATGGTGCGCCATCCGCTGGAAATCGCCCGATCGCTGGAACGGCGCGATGGCATGTCCAGAGGCCGGGCGCTGCTCTTGTGGCTTCGTCATCAGATCGAAGCGATCGAGGCGAGCGCCGGCCTGCCGCAGGTGTGGGTCACCTACGATCACCTGATGACCGATTGGAAGGCTGAAATGCGGCGCGTCGACAGCGCGCTCAGTCTCGGCCTGAAGCTCAAATCCCGCAAGGCCGCCCAGGAGATCGACGGATTTCTCAACCGGGATCTCCGCCACCACGCACTCGACGATGAAGCACTCGGTGCCGACCCCGCCCTCAATGCCTGGGTCGGTCGTCTGTACCGCACAATCGCCGAGATCGCCGGAGGCGCTGACGTCAACCTGCTCGCGGTTTCCCGCAGCATCGAAGCGGAAATCGATCAGGCCGCCTACTATCTGGATGGCACCTTCGCCGACTTGGCCGGCGTCGAGCGGCGTCTGCGCGACGAGATCGACCTGCGAGACAGCCGAATCCACGAACGCGACGGCCGCATCGCCGAGCGCGATACCCGAGTTGCCGAACGGGATCGGGCGCTAGTGCTGCGCACTGAGCAGATCACGGACATGGGCCGCGTCGTTGAAGCTCTGCAGAAGACGGTCAAGGCGCAGCAGGAACAGCTCGACGAAACTCAGGCCCACGCTGAGAATCTGAACCACGTCATTCACACGCTACGAAACCATATCGAGGCCATTCGCCGATCGAGTTCCTGGCGCCTGACGGCGCCGGTCCGCGTTGTCGGCCGCATAGCAAAGCGCTTCTTGAGCGGCACTCACACACTGACGCCGGCTCGCCTGGTCGATCTGCGCGATCGCGGAAACGGCGATTGGGAAGCGACCGATATTCGGCCCACCATGGTTCTGCAGTCGAACCGGGGACGCCTGCCACGGGGTTGGGTGGAACTGACCTACACCCTAAAGGCGGACCGGGTTGCCGCCCCGTCCCTGCTGCCCGACGAGGGTGACGGCACGACCGAAGCCGACAGGAAATACCTTCCGGCAACAGCCGGCGATCCGGTCACCTGTTACGTTCGGCTGCCGTACAGCGTCCACGCGCTGCGTTTCGACCCGATCAACTGGCAGGGACGGTTCCACCTGGAGCCGATCCGGGTCCGCGAACTCAGCCGAGTTGATCTGGCGGTAACGCTGTTGGTTCGTGCGGTACGCGACGAGGGAGTTAAGCCGATGCTGGCACGGCTGCGACGCAGCGGGCTCGGGGGACTGAAAGAATATCTGGCGCGGCAAGCCACGAGGGCGGCCGACAACTACGAGAACTGGCGGGAGCTGTTCCTCGATCTGGACGATCGGGATCGAACCGCCATCGGCGAGCATATCGAGAGCTTCTCGTATCGACCGACGATCTCCATCGTTACACCGACGTGGGAAACCGATCCCGCACTGCTGACGCGCACCATCGAGAGTGTCCGGAGCCAGCTCTACCCGGAGTGGGAGCTCTGCATCGCCGACGACGGCTCGAAGAAGCCGGAGACCATCGAAACCCTCAAGCGCTTCGCCGAGGCGGACCCGCGCATCAAGATCACGTTCCGCGACGTCAACGGGCATATCTCGGCGGCATCGAACTCCGCGCTGAAACTCGCGACCGGAGAATGGATCGCCCTGCTCGATCACGATGACGAGCTGACCGAGGACGCTCTCTATCAGGTGGTCGCCGAACTCCAGGATCACCCCGATACCGACATCCTGTACTCCGACGAGGACAAGACCGATTCAAGCAACCGTCTGTCCGATCCGTATTTCAAACCGGACTGGTCGCCCGAACTGTTCCTGTCCCAGAACGTGATCAATCACCTCGGCGTCTACCGTCATTCACTGGTGAAAGAGGTCGGCGGCTTCCGCGAAGGGTTCGAAGGCAGCCAGGACTACGACCTGGCGCTGCGGATCCTGGACAAGAGCGCGCCGGAGCGGGTTCGCCACATTCCGGCGGTGCTGTACCACTGGCGCATCGTCGAAGGCAGCGTCGCCCTGGCCGGCGGCGAGAAGTCCTACGCCCACGATCGGGCGCGGCAAGCGATCGCCGAACACCTTGAACGAACCGGTGTTGCCGCGGAGGTTGTCGCCGGCAGCGACGGGTTCAGCCATCGGGTCCGCCCCACCCTGCCGGACCCGGCCCCGCACGTGACCGTCATCGTGCCGACCAGGGATCGGGTCGACATGCTGCGAATGGCCGTGAACGGATTGCGCCGCGGCACGGACTACCCGGCCTTGGATCTGATCATCGTCGACAACGGCAGCGAGGAGCCGGAGACGCTCGACTTCTTCGACGAACTCACGGTGGACGAGCGGATCCGGGTGCTCCGCGACGACGGCCTCTTCAACTTCTCCCGCCTCAACAACCTGGCCGTTGCCGAGGCCAAGGGGCCGCTGGTCCTGCTGCTCAACAACGACATTGAGCCGATCAACGAAGACTGGCTTTCGGAAATGGTCGGCCAGTTGCAGCGCCCCGGCATCGGCGCCGTCGGAGCCAAGCTGTACTACCCGGACAACACCGTCCAACATGTCGGTGTCACCGTCGGGATCGGGGGCGTCGCCGGCCATTTCGAGAAGCGTCTGCCCCGCGAGGCCAACGGGTATTTCAGCCGACCGAACCTGATCCACAACGCCACCGCGGTCACGGCCGCGTGTCTGCTGACCACGCTTGACCTCTATCGCGCCGTCGGCGGTCTCGATGAGGACAACCTGTCGGTCGCGTTCAACGATGTCGATTTCTGCCTGAAGATCCGCGAGACCGGCCATCGCATTGTCGTGACCCCCTACGCCGAGCTCTACCATCATGAATCGGTCTCTCGCGGGCACGAGGACACCCCGGAGAAGCGCCGCCGGTTTCGCAAGGAAACCCGGTGGATGCGGGAACGGTGGACCGACCGGATCGACATCGATCCCTATTTCAACCCGAACCTGCACATCGACCACGAAACCCCGTCATTGGCCATGCCACCACGCACCAGAAAGCCCTGGAGCCACTTGCGGCGGGAAGACTGAATCGACTTACTCCGCCGCGGTTCGGCTCGCCGCGTGCTGGTGGCTGACAAGCCTGGCGTACAGGCCGCCCCGCGCCAGCAGGTCCGCATGTGCCCCGGTTTCGACAACCCGTCCCCGCTCCAGCACCACGATGCGATCGGCCTCGCGCACAGTCGACAGCCGATGCGCGATCACAATGGTCGTCCGGCCCTGCTGAAGCGTATCGAGGGCGCTGCGGACCAGACGCTCGTTCACCGCGTCGAGATGCGACGTCGCTTCGTCGAGGATCAGGATCGGCGCGTCCTTCAGGAATAACGCGCTGGCGCTGACCTCCGGACAAGCTGGCGCCGCGTTCGCCGACCCGGGTTGCGAGCCCCTCAGGCAGGGATTCGACGAGATCGTCCAGGGCGGCGTGACGCACCGCCGCCGACAGTTCGGAATCGGTCGCCTCCGGCCGGGCCATGCGGATGTTCGCGTCCAGGGTATCGTTGAACAGATAGGTGTCCTGGGCCACCAGGGCGACGCGATTGCGGAGCGCGTCGAGCGAAAGGTCCCGCACGTCGACGCCGCCCAGTCTGATCAGGCCGCGCGCCGGATCCCAGAACCGCAGCAGCAGTTGCGCGACCGTCGTCTTCCCTGCACCTGAAGGACCGACAATCGCAACAGTCTCGCCCGCGTTAACCGTGAACGAAACGCCGGCCAGGGCCTCGCCGGAAGCTCCCGGATAGCGGAATCCTACGTCCTCGATGTCGAGGGTGGGTGAGAGGTCATCGGCGCGGCTTCGCGAACCATCGGCGACCACCGGGACTTCTGCCTCGACCGAGTGGATGCGCCGCGTCGCTCCGAGCGTATTCGCCAACTGGTGGCCGATCTGAGCGATCTCGGACACCGGCAGGAAGGCCGCCAGGGAGATCAGTGTCAGCAGGGGCAGCAGGCCGGGGTCGAACGACCCGTCGGCTACCCGCCACGCCCCGACGGCGACGACGACCAGAGCACCAAGTCCGGTCAGAACTTCGAGCAGGCTGTTCTGCAACGTCATCTCGCGAAAGAAGGCGAGCCGGCCTGCGATATGGCGGTCGGACAGCCGGTCGAGATCGTCTCCTCTTCGGCGCTCCTGGCAGCCGGCGACGACCTCGCCGATGCCTTGAATGGAATCCACCGCGTGGGCGGCCAACTCTCCCGTGGCTTCCCGCGCCTCCGAACCCAACGCATCAACCCGCCCTCGCATCAACCACGGGCTGAGCCCGACCGCCAGGAGGAACGGCAGCAGGGCGCCGGCGAGCCACGGATCGACGGTCGCAAGGGTCGCCAGAACCAGGGCCGGGACCAAAACCGCGACGAAGGCCGGCGCCACCGTGTGGGCGAAGAAGTACTCCACCATCTCGACGTCCTGGGTCGCTATGCCCATCAGATCGCCGGTCCGCCGTCTGACCAGATAGGCGGGCGCCAGGGCGTCCAGCTTGTCGAACAGAGCGATCCGCATCTCGGCCAGAAGGCGGAAGGCGACGTCATGGGCCAGCCAGGACTCGGCCCAATGAAGAATTCCCGCGAGCGGGGCGGTGATGGCGAGCCACGGCAACAGGGGCCGGAAGTCCTCGCCGTTCTTGAGCGCCAGGACGATCAGGGCGCTGACGATGCCGACACCGATAAAGGCAAGGACCCGCGAGACGCCGAACACGAATGTCAGGGTCATCTTGCCCCGCCATGGCAGGATCATGGCGAACAGCAGCCGCACGAGTTGCATCCAGTTCAGACCGGCGGCAGCGACGATCCCCTCGGTCGGGGCCGACCGGGCCTGGGCCGCCGCCGTCGCGTCGGCGCCGTCTTGTGCCGCGCCCACCGAGGCCGCGCCGTCATCGAGGACGCCGCCCTCGGCACCGGCCTGTGCATCCTTGGCCTGCTCCGCCATCAGCCGGGCGTAGACGCCGTCGCGCGCCATCAGGTCACCGTGGCTGCCCTGCTCGACCAGACGGCCCTCGTCGAGAACCAGGATGCGGTCGCAGCCGATCACGCTTGAGAGACGGTGGGCCAGGAACAGGGTGGTGCGGCCCTCCATCAGGCGATCAAGGGCGGCCTAGATGGTGGCCTCGTTCTCCGCGTCGACGGCTGAGAGCGCTTCGTCCAGCACCAGGATCGGCGCATCCCTCAGGAGGGCGCGCGCGATAGCGACCCGTTGACGCTGCCCGCCGGAGAGCTTGATCCCCTTTTCACCGATCTGCGTGTCGTAACCGTCGGGCAGGCCATCGATGAAGTCATGGATGTTTGCCGCCCGCGCCGCGGCGACAACGTCGGCAGCCGACGCGTCCGGGCGGCCCTGGCGGATATTCTCGCCGACGGTGCCGTGGAACAGGAAGGCGTCCTGCTGCACCACGGCGATCCGGCTGCGGATTTCGGCGAACGGCAGTTCCTTCAGGTCCACGCCCCCGATCCGCACGCTTCCCGACTGCGGGTCGAAGAACCGCAGCAGCAGGCGGACGATCGACGACTTGCCGGCGCCGGACGGCCCGACAATGCCGATCCGCTCGCCGGCGCGCACCGAGAACGACAAGCCGTCATGGATGGTGCGCGGACTGCCGGGATAGCTGAAGCGGACGTCATCAAAGGCCACGCTGGGCTGCAGCTCCGCCGCGTCGCGCGGCGGTGCGTCCTCCACCGGCGGTTCGGCATCAAACAGCCGATAGACGCTCTGGGCGGCCGACAGCCCGACCATGCCCTCATGCAGGACTGTCCTCAGACCGCGCATGGGTCGGAAGACCTCGACCCCCATCATCAGGATCATCAGCAGACTGGCCAGCGCCATGTCGCCGGCCTCGACCCGATAGGCCCCGAGCGTCAGGGCGGCCGCCGCCCCAACGGCGATCGCTGTGTCGGTGATGCCGCGCGCCAGCGTATTCGTCCCGAGCACCCACATCGTGCTGCGGAACAACTCGCGCGCGCGATGCGAAAGCAGCTCCGCCCGATCCCGCGAGCGGCCAAACGCTTTCAGGGTCGCCAGGCCTTGGATCGCATCCAGCAGTTCAGCAGCAAACGCCGAGTATGCCAGGCTCCTCTCGCGCGACTTCCGGGTGTCGAAGCGATGCCAGAGAGCCGGGGCGAAGAGCGCGACGAAGGCAAAGAGCACCAGCACGCCGGCAACCGGCAGATCGAGCCAAGCGATGAAGGCGAAAATCAGCAGCGGCGTCAGAAGCGATACAAGAAGCTGCGGCAGATAGGTTCCGAAATAGGTCTCGAGCTGCTCGACACCGTCGATCATCGTCAGTGTCAGGTCGCCGGAGCGTTGCGCACCGACATGGGCAGGCCCCAAGGTCGCAACCCGGTCGAACAGGGCCCGCCGCAGGCGCTTCTGAACGATCGCCGCCGTCCGATGGGCCACCATCGCACGCCATTGCTCGAACACCCCGCGCAGGACCATGGCGCCGGCAACCGCGATCATCGGGATCAGCAACTCACCGAATGTCGCTCCGAGGAAAATCCCGGCGATCAGCCAGCCGAGCAGACCCAATCGACCGACGCCTAGAACGACGGCGCCCAAGCCGATCCCGACCGTCAGCGCGATCCGCCAACGAACGCCCTCCGTGAATCGCCACAGCCGGGTCTCAAAATGCATTGCCGTTCTCCGTCACCAGGGACCTCGCGGCGACCGTATCGTTGAACGTACATGTTCGGCTTTGCACATTTTCGATTACCTGACGTACGAAATTGTACATGGCATCTCGATACGGAACTGGCATTCTGACGCCATGACAGGGGATTGGGACAACCTTCGGACGTTTCTGGCCCTCGCCGAGGAGGGCAGCCTCACCGCAGCGGCGCGGCGGCTTCGGGTGAGCCATCCGACCATCGCGCGCCGGATCAAGGCACTTGAGGAAGACCTCGGAGCCCGCCTGTTTGATCGACTGCCCGACGGGTTCCGATTGACGGAGCAGGCGCTCGAACTGCTGCACGACGTCATGCAGATGGACAAGGCGGCGGAGTCGATCCGGCGGCGGAGTGCCGGTTTGTCCTACTCCCATCTTGGAACCGTGCGGATTTCGGTCGACGAGACCATGGCCGCGTTTCTCGCCTGCCACATGGCCGACCTCCGCGAGAACCACCAATGCATCGAGTTCGAGATCGCCGTCGCCCATACATCCGCAAACCTGTCCCGCCGCGAGGCCGACCTGCTGATCCGCGACAGTGTTCCGGATCTGGCCAGCCTGGTCGGGCGGCGCCTGGCCACGTTCGAGTATGCGGTGTACGGAGCGCAACGGTTTGCCGATCTTGCCGGCAGCCGTCCCGGCGAACTCACCGAGTTGCCTTGGGTGAGCTTCGACGAGGAACACGGCGGCATGCCCGGCCAGGCCTGGCAGGCCGCCCTGCTGGGCGATCGGCGGCCGGCAATCCGGACCAACAACGGGATCGTGGTGGCAGAGGCCATCCGGAACGCCAGTGGTGTCGGTATCCTGCCGTGCTTCATCGGGGACGCGGACGACCGGTTGGTCAGGTTGACGCCGCCGATTGCGGAGATCAGACGCGACCAGTGGCTTCTGGTGCACAACGACCTGCGCAGCGTGCCGAGGGTCCGCATCGTCATGGATGCCCTGATCGGTCTTTTTCAGCGGCGGCGGGCCGAAATCGAAGGATGTCTGCCCACATCGGGCAACAAACAGGATTGCGGAGATCAGCCCGTTCGTGTTGCCGGCCAGCACTAGCGGCTTCCCTCTGCCCCGTCGACCCGTATCGGCGGCCCGGTTCAGACCCGGATACCTGTGACCGCGCTCCGTGTCTTTACTGCCGCCAGAGGCCCCGGAGGCAGGATCACACGACGAAGCGTTCGGCGTCCGGCATATGCGGCGGCAAGGCGCGCCGGAGAACCCGTGCGGCCGCGACGACATAATCCGCGCCGGGCATAGGGTAGCGAAGTTCCGAGCCGAGATACGCGGCAATCGTTGGTTCCTCGATGGTCCTCTTGTACAGGGCCTGCAGCTTCGGGGCGCCATCGAGCATGTCTGGACACCATTCCAGATAGGAACTCAGCGCTTCAGCCAGAACGACATCGGCAAATGTCATGGTATCGGCAGCACAGAACCCGGATCCCTGTTCCTCGATCCGCGCCTCAAATCGGGGGCCGAACTTGGCGAACCGCGCTTCGAGGTCGGCGATCGCGATCTCCGGGCTCGGCTTGAAGGCAGCCTGGATGGCCGTCTCGGCAAAATCGGCGGCAACGCCTGCGATGATATCGCACCACATGGCGTCGGTCTCGTCGGCTCCGTACAGCCCGCCGCGGCGCGCCAGATACCGGATCATGGCCGATGACTGGCTGAGGCATCGGCCATCCAGCTCCAGCAAGGGCATCTGGTCGAACGGAAGCTTGCCGGATGCACGGAGGCCGGCCAGATCTTCCGGGGTATCGATGGCTACGTTCACGAACGGCACGCCCGTTGCGGCAAGCATCCATCGCGTGGTTTCGGCGCGGCCGCGCCCTCGGAAGTACGTCAACCTGGCGTGCGTCATCATCCTCTCTCAGTCATGTGCCTCGTGTGTGTGCCCTCAGCCGATCCGCATCGCGCGCCTCGGCGGGCAGTCAGGCGCCTGCATGGCCCAGGGCATTCGATATCGCCAGGGCTGCGCCTGCGACTGCGCCTGAGAAATCCTTCGATTCATCCAATCGGAAGAGCGGAACAGAGACACTGATCGCGGCGACCGGCACACCAGCCTTATCCCTTATGGCGGCGCCAAAGCAGACGATCCCGCGTTCATTCTCCTGTTCCTCGCGGGAGAAACCGAGTTCCCGCGCGCGCCGAACGACAGCCTTCAGGGCCTCAGCACCGGTGACCGTGAACTCGGTCACAGCGGGCCGGTCGAGCTGATCTATCAGAGCGGCCGCTTCATCGGGTGGCAGCGCGCTCAGATACGCCTTGCCGACGCTGGTGGAATGAAGGGGAACCCGGGTTCCGATGGTCGACATCATCCGCACGACCTCTCGGCTCTCGATCTTGTCGATATAGACCATGGCGTCGCCACTCGGCACGGCCAGATGTACAGTCTCTCCCGTGAGATCGCGTAGCCGTTCGATCTCGGGCTCTGCCGTTCGGCGCACGTCGCTCTGTGCCAGCGCCGTGCGGGCCAGATTGACCAGCCGCGCACCGAGCCGATAGCGGCCGTGACCGGCTTGCTCGATCAGACCTTCCGCTTCCAGGGACGCCATGATCCGGTAGAGCGTCGGGCGCGTTACGTCGGCCCTTTCCACCAGTTCGGCGCGGCTCAGCGGCCGCCCACTATCGGCGATCATCTGCATGACAGCGATGCTGCGCGCGAAGCTCTGCGCACCTTGGACAGACGAGCTCATGGCTTCCCCTGAAACACGAGGCGCTTGACAACGCGTCTCGTTTCATATGAATTCCACATTATGGAATATAGTCCATTATATGGACAACCATAAGATCGAAAGCTACCCGATGCGTATCGAGATCTCCCCCACCGTGCTCGTAACCGGCGCTACCAGCGGAATCGGCCAGGCCATCGCGCGCGGTTTCGCGGAATCGGGGGAACGGGTCGCGGCTGTGGGTCTGGGCCAGTTGCCGGCAGACGAAACGGACCTCTGCTATGCCGAACTGGACGTCCAGGACGAAGCCGCCATTGCGGCCACGATCGCACCGCTGACGGACCTCAAGGTTGTCGTCAATGCAGCCGGCATCATCCAACGGGGGGCAGAACACGACCCGGGCGTCTTTCAGCGGGTCGTTGACATCAACCTGACGGGCACCATGCGTGTCTGTTCGGCGGCGCGGGCGACGCTCGCCGCCAACAACGGGGCGATCATCAACATCGCCTACATGCTCAGCTACTTCGGCGGCGGTCTGGTGCCCGGCTACGCGGCGTCGAAGGGGGGCGTTATGCAGCTGACCAAGTCATTGGCGATCGCCTACGCAGCCGACGGCATCCGCGTGAACGCCGTAGCCCCCGGTTGGATCGCGACAAACCTGACTGATGGCCTGCGGCAGGACGCGGCGAGGTCGGAGGCCATCCTCGACCGCACCCCGATGCGCCGCTGGGGAACACCCGAAGACCTGATCGGCCCGACCCTGTTTCTGGCCGGCCCGTCCGCGGGCTTCGTCACCGGCACCTGTCTGAATGTCGACGGCGGCTACGCCGCCGCGTAACACCGAAAGGATCGAACCATGCCTGTCGTTGAAGCGGACCTGAATCCACGCACGCCCTACCAGTTGCCGATGCCGCCCGACGCGCTGCCCGAGATCGTTGTCGGGAATGCCGTCGCCGCCGATGACGACAGAATGTGGGTTCAGCAGACCGAGCATGTCTATTTCCGTCCACTGTGCCTGAATGTCAGTCAGGGCTATTGGATGAACCTGCTCAAGGTCACCAAGTCCGGTGTGCTGTCGCGCCACCGGCATGCCAACGCCGTCCATGGTTTCGTCCTGAAGGGGCGCTGGCATTACCTCGAGCATGATTGGGTGGCCGAAGAAGGGGGCTATGTGTACGAGCCGCCGGGCGAGACCCACACGCTGGTTGTCCCCGACGACGTGGACGAGATGATCACCTACTTCCAGGTGAACGGCGTGATGTACTACGTGGCCCCCTACGGAAAGCACCTTGGCTACGAGGACGTGTTCACCAAGATCGACATGTGCCGCACACATTTCGAGAAGGTCGGCCTAGGCGCGGACTACGTGAAGACCTTCATCCGTTAGAGCGAAATCCTGGGCGGGCCGGCCCCGGCGAAAAGCCGGATCAGGACGACCATCCCGACCAGGACGTAGGCACAGCAGGCGACGGCGATCCAGTCCATCGACACCCCGCCATCCAGTGCCCATCCCATCGCCGCCGGCGAAAGAGCGCTCGCCACCACGGTGCACGCCGTCACGAGCGCCCGGATCGATCCGAGATGTCGAACCCCATAGAGCTCCGCCCAAAGCGTTCCCAACAGGGTTGAAGATGCGCCGGAGCTCGCCCCGGCCAGCGCCAGGAACGACAGGCCCGCCCAGATCGCGTCAAAGGAAGCCAGAATGGCGAGACCGGCGGCCAGCGGCCCCATGTAGACCAGGGCCACCCGGCTGCCGCCGAAGCGATCGATCGCGAACCCGGTGATCAACGCGACACCGATCTGGCAGACGGCGTAGCCGACATAGCCGGCGGCGAACACTGAGAGGCTCCAGCCTGTCGACTCCGTCAGATGGACCTGATGGAACAGGATCCCGGTAACGATGAAGGCCGGCGCCAGGACGGCCACCATCGACCATTGAAACACCGGGTCTCGAATGACCTCGGAGCGGGTCCATTGCCGCGCCACACTGGCGGCCCCCTCACCACCACCCGTCTGCGCCATCAACGCCCGGTGCCGCTGGCCATGGGTCGCGAGCAACAGCATCGCTAGGGGCAGGAACACAGCCGCGGCCAGCAGACCGCTGGCACCGAACGTCCAGCGCCAGCCGATGGCCGCGATCAGCGCGACCACGACCGCCGGCCACAGCGCCTCGCCGACCGGAAACCCGAGGGCCGCGATGCTGACCGACTTGCCGCGAACCGGCGGATCCGCGTAGCGGGCGACGGCGGTCACCGCGGTATGGCTGGCCAGCCCCTGGCCGAAGAACCTCAGCAGGAACATCGCGACCAGCAGACTGACCGGACCAGCCGCGAGGGCGGAGGCGGCCCCGGCAACCGCAAGACCACCGAGCACGAGGGCTGCGAAGGCGCGCAGGTCAATCCGGTCGATCAGACTGCCGCCCCACAGCAGCAGAAAACCGCTGATCAGAGTCGCCGCGGAATAGAGGGCGCCGAACCCGCCATGCCCCATCGCGAACTCCGAGCGGAATTCGGCGGAGAACAACGAAATGAAATAGGTCTGTCCGCCGCTCGACGCGAACGCCATGAGAAACCCGAAGGCCAGCAGGCGCCAGTCGCCCCGCAACACCGCAAGCGGGGTCAAGACACCGCCTGGCCGTCAGCCGCCGCGAATGCGAACAGTTCAGGCGCCAGATCGACCCCGGCAAGCGGTATCCGGCCCCGCGAAACCAGCCCCACGCCCGGTGACAACTCGGCAACCTTGTCCGACATCAGCACCGGATCGCCGGTCTGCTTGCAGGCGCGTTCAATCCGGGTCGCGACGTTGACCACATCGCCGATCACCGTGAACTCGAGCCGGTCCTCGGTGCCCACATTGCCGACCATCGCCTCGCCGGCGTGCAGACCGATGCGATGGGCGATCGGCCGCTCACCCCGCGCCGCCCGCTCGGCGTTCAGCCCTGCCAGGGCGCTGTTCATGGCCGTGGCCGTGGCGACCGCCCGGGCGCAGGGGTCCGGCAGACTGCCGGTCGCCCCGAACGTCGCCAGGATCCCGTCCCCGATGAACTTGTCGACCGAACCGCCGTGCTCGAAGATCGCGTCGGTCATCCGCCGTTGGTGGTCGGCAAGGGTCAGAAGCGTCGCGTCAGGGCCGGATTCGGCGGAAAGCCGCGTAAACCCGGTAATGTCGGATGTCAGCACCACGACATCGCGCAGTGTGCCGCCCGGCTTGAGAAACTCGGAGTCAGCCGACGCCACCTGGTCGGCAATCTCCGGCGAGAAGTAGCGCCTCAGCTGCCCGTTCGCCTTCTCCAGGCTGACGGCGGAAATGACGGTGCGCCGGGCGATCCAGGTGGCCAGGGTCACGACCGCGCCGGCGACCACGGTGAAGGTGACCGTGTTGGCGAACTTCCCCAGGTGAAGCGCCTCGCCCATCACGTGCTCTCCCCATGGCGCTGCCTGGGCCATCACGGTCCGCGGGTCGTCCAGGGCAACGGCCAGCAGGAAGATCTTGAACGTCACGAGGAGGACCGTGACGCTGGCCGGGTAGTGCGGCTGCAGGGTCAAACCGGTCAGCGCGACCAGAACGAGGCCCACCGGATAGCCGGTCTTGGCGAGATAGGCGGCGGAATACAGGTCAATACCGGCATTCTGCCATTCGACGAAAGGATCGGACCGGTGGCCAGGAACGACACGAGAATGGCCAGATGGCCGGCCAGCGCCATGTGGTAGCGCCGGCGCACCATGACCAACAGCGCCGACAAAGCCCCGAGGACCGGAATGCCAACGACGATGATGTTGAGGGGCTCCGAGCGCTCGACGAACAGGATGATCCCAAGCCCGAGCAGCACCAGCCCGGCGATCTGCAAGCCGATGAAGAGCGTCAGACCGCCCGCTTCCCGATCCCGCAGGACATCGGGCGTCGCCTTCATCGCAGCGACCTCAGCTGCGCCACCGGAGCGTCACGTCCCGCACCGGATTGGAGAATGCGTCGGTCTCGCCTGCCCGCCAGGACGCATAGGCCTTCTTGAGTCGGAAGTACCATTTGGCCTGCATATCGGCATCGTTGATGAGCATCAGATTGGGATCGAACCGAAGGCCGCGCTGCTGTTTGACGACGACGGAGCGATCCTGTCCGAGGAACATGCGGGCAAACACGCGCAGGACCGGCTTCAGCAGGTTGGCCCACCCGACATTCCAGAAGATCATATGGTGGATCTCGGTGGTGTTTTCATCGATCGGGGTCACCGTCGTCAGCCCGCAGACCCGTTTCTGGCCGATCTCGATGTCCTCGATGCGGATACCGGGGAGCCGGAAGCGGATCTCGGTGGTCGGCGTCCCCCCCAGGATCCGGTACGCCGCCGAGTTGCTGGACGGTTGATGGCGCCGCATCGCGAAACCCAGGTCGCTGGGGCCGAAGGCCTTCGCCTTTTCGTGGATTGAGCGGCGGTTCCGCCACCACCAGCTCTGATGCACGAACGGTCCGTGCGCCGGGTCCATAAGCCCGATGACCGCGTGATCGATGTGGCTCGGGAACTCCATGCGCTCGCAAACGCCGGGACCGCGCTCGACAACCGCCGGAAGCTCGGGTGGGTCGATCGCAGGGGTCTGGTTCGCCACCGGATCGCTCGGCATGTAGATCCAGATTCCGCCACCGCGTTCGGCAACGGCGTAGCTGCGAACCCGGATGGCGGCGACATCCATCTCCTGGTCAGGGACCAGCGACGGAATGCAGGTACAGCGACCGTCAGGAGCAAACCGCCAACCGTGGTAGCAGCATTCAACCTCGCGGCCGTCGAACCGGCCATCCGAGAGCGGGATTCCACGGTGCGGGCAGATATCGCGCAGAGCGAACGGGGTTCCTTCGCTCGTCCGACCGAACAGAACCGGCTCTCCCAGCAGGATCTTGTCGCGCATGGACCCCGCCCGCAGATCCGCAGACGGCAGAGCGAAGTACCAGATATCGCGGAGAAATCCGTCGTCCCTCGAACGCATGGCGCGGACACTGCCATCCCCGTTGCGCCCTGGCAACGCCGGATACGCTCAGACGCTCTCGGCGCAATCGATGCAGAGGGTCACGGCGGGATCGAACGCCAGTCGACGGGCTGCAATCTCTTCACCGCACTGCACGCAGCATCCGTACTCGCCCGCTTCCAGACGGCGCAGGGCCGAGTCGATCTTCTGCAGCTCGATGGCACGGCGTCGATCGGTCTCCAACGCCATCGCCTTTCCCTGGAGCGCGTCCATCCGCGACAGCCGACCGACCCGGGTCTGATCCAACTCGACCGCGGAACGGGCCTCTTTGGAGCCGGCGATCAGGTCCTCGAGCTCCTGGCGTCGTTCCAGCAGCACCCGACGGACCGCATCGTCGTCTTCCGGATCGAAGGTTTCGTCAGCCATGGTTCAATCGGAAGGATCCGGCGCTCTAGTAGACCAGAGCGTCGTCGCCGCCCGAGCCACCGAGCACGATGTCGCCGCGGTCGGCCAGGTCCTTGGCCTGCTGGACCATGGCGGTCTGGGCGTCCTCGACATCCCTAAGGCGGATCGGACCGAGCGCCTGCATGTCCTCGCGCATCAGCTTGGACGCGCGCTCGGACATGTTCGAGAAGAACAGATCCCGCAACTCCTCGGATGCGCCCTTCAGCGCGACCGTCAGCGTGTCCTTGTCGACCGCCCGCAGCAGGGTCTGAACCCCGGCCGGATCCAGCCGGCTCAGGTCCTCGAAGGTGAACATCAGCGAGCGGATCTTCTCGGCCGAGTCCTTGTTGCGTTCCTCCAGCGCCGACAGGAAACGGCTCTCCGTCGCCCGGTCCAGGCTGTTGAAGATCTCCGCCATCATCTCGTGGCTGTCGCGCCGGTTGGTCCGCGCCAGGTTCGACATGAACTCGGTGCGCAGCACCCGCTCGACATCCTTCTCAATCTCTTTGTTGACGGCTTCCATGCGCAGCATGCGCATCACCACTTCCATCGAGAAGTTCTCGGGCAGGGTGGCGAGCACCTTGGCGGCATGCCCCTGGCTGATCTTGCCGAGGATGACTGCGACGGTCTGGGGGTATTCGTTCTTCAGGTAGTTCGCCAGGACCTGTTCGCTGACATTGGCGAGCTTGTCCCACATGGTGCGACCCGCGGGACCGCGGATCTCTTCCATGATGTCCTCGACCCGATCCTCGCCGAGGACCTTGGCCAGCAGTCGCTGGGTGGAGTCCATGGAGCCGACGAGCGAGCCGGTGGAGGACACCTGCTCGGCGAATTCGACGAACAGCCGTTCGACGATGTTGGACGACACCATGCCGAGGCCGGCCATGACCTGGGAGATCTCTTTGATCTCCTCGTCGTCCATCTGTCCGAAAAGGGCTGCTGCCTGTTGTTCGCCGAGCGACATCAGCAGAATGGCGGCCTTCTCCGGTCCGGAGATGCCGCGATAATCCTCGCGTACGCGCATTTTTGGGTGGGCCTCCCGGTCTTGCGCCGTCGATTCCATGGGTCAGGAAGTGCGAATCAGTATAGCCGACTCGCCTCACCGCTTACAGATCATGCGGGAAAAACCCCTTGGCAACCGCCAAGACATTGAAACTCAACACTATCCGAGAAGCCTCGATTCGTTGAGCTGGCGGTCGTCCATCCAGGCGACCGGTGGATCGGTCGCCAGAACACCGCGCAGGGGTTCGTCGACATAGAGTGCGATGTTGGCAAAGACCCCCTCAAGTGTTCCGCCAAAGTCGGCCAGCGAGCGCCGCCAGAGCGCGTTCAGCAGCAGACCGCCCGCCCGGTCAGGGTCCCGCCGGACCGCCCTCGGATGGGCGATGAAGTCTATCGCCGCGGTTTCCAGCGCCCTATCCACCGTGCTGCCGGTGTAGGCGGTCCTGACCAGGCTGGGCCCGCCGATGGTCCCGTCGCACAGTCCGTAGTGCCAACGCGGATCTTGGAAAACCGGGGCCAGGGCCTCACGCCGGATCGCCGTCAGTGAGATCGGCCGGCCGGCAACGCGGATCAGCACGGATCGCGTCACGCCGACCGGGAACAGGCCCGGTCCGCGAATGTCGTCGACGCTCCGGACCATCAGGTTGTCCAGAACAACCCGCACCACCAGAGCGTTGTGGAGGTTCAGCCAGAACGCCAGCTGCTCGCGCCGGGACAAGGCGCCGACAGGCACCCGTCGAAGCCGGCCGAGGTAGTCGTCGAGCAGCTCCCGATCGACGGTCGGGACCTCCCCATATGCCACGAGTGTCACACCATCGCCTCGGGGCCGGGTGTTGCGGTCCAAAAACACCTGCCAGGCCCGATGGTCGACCTGCTGCTGCGAGTTCGGGTCGTGGGCGGTCCAGCCGGCCGGTCCACCGTCGGCCGCGCAGCCGCTGACCAGAAGGGCTGTGGCACCCTGACAGATCCGACGACGGGTGATCAGGCTTGGTGCTGGATTGACCGGCATGGGCCCAGTCTACGCGTTGACGGCTCCGCGCCAACATCGCTTAGATGCGGTCTTGGTTCCGGGAGCCCGCGCTTGGCCAGCATCCTCAACGCCGTCGTCCCCCTCTTCGTCGTCATCTTCGCCGGGTATTTCGCCGGCAAAGGCCGCCTGTTGAGTGAGGCAGGCGTCAAAGGGTTGAACGCCTTCGTCTTCACCTTCGCCATGCCGCCGATGCTGTTCCGGCTCATGGCCACGACCGATGTCAGCGAGATCGGCGAGTGGTCGTTTCTGGTCGGCTATCTCTACAGCGAAATCCTGCTGTTCACTGCCGGCGCCGGGCTCGCCGGACTGTTGTTCCGTCACCGCTTCGCGGCGATGACCATTCAGGGCTTCGGCTCATCCTTCTCGAATGGCGTGCTGATCGCCCTGCCGCTGCTGATCGGCCTGTACGGCGAACGCGGCGCGGTTCCGGCGCTGCTGCTCTTCACCCTGGACGCGCTGCTATTCGGCATCGTCACCATGATGCTCGAGGCCGCCCAGTCGGATCGCCGCGGCGGCGCTCTGCGGGCGATCGCAACATCGCTCAAGGCGATGGCCAGGAACCCGATCCTGATGGCGATCCTGATCGGCATCCTGTGGGGGGTCCTCGGCCTGCCGTTGCCGGACCTCGTCGACCGGACCTTCGGCTTTATCGGCCAGGCTGGCCCGCCGTCGGCGCTGTTCGCCCTGGGGGCGACCCTGGCCTACCGCCGGGTGCGCGGCAGCGTCGCACCGGCAACCGCGATGATCGCCTTCAAGCTGTTCCTGCACCCGCTCGCGGTTTTCGTCATTCTCGCCTACGTCATTCCGGTCGATCCGTTCTGGGTTCACGCGGCCGTGGTCTTCGCCGCCTGCCCGATCGGCGCCAACGTCTACATCTTCGCCCAGCACTACGGGGTCTCGGTGACGGCGGCATCGGCCGGGATTCTGGTCTCCACCGGCCTGTCGCTGCTCACGATCACCGCCCTGCTCCTTTTCTATCCGCCGGTGCCGCTCTAGCGATGGCCCGGCGCCCCACAACCCAGCGACGGGGACGCTCGAAGGCGGCGAACCGCCGCAGGGCCGGGCTATGGCGGCGACGTACCGGCCGTCTCGGGCGGCTGATCGCCGTCATTCTGGTTCTCGGGGCGGCGATCGCTGGCACCCGGCAGTCGGAGCTGTTCTACCCGGTCGACGAAGCCTTCGAGCGCGCTCTGTACCCACACTGGATCGACGCCGACGGTGATTGCCGGGACACCCGCGCGGAAGTCCTCGCCGCCGAGAGCCTGACGCCGGTCCGCTATGACGGCCGGGGCTGCAAGGTCGTCGCCGGACGATGGTTCGATCCGTTCACCGGCCGCACCCTGACCGACCCGTCGATGATCGATATCGACCACCGGGTCCCGCTGGCGGAGGCGCACCGCTCCGGGGCCCATCGCTGAAGCCGGGCCCGGCGCAGCGCCTTCGCCAACGACCTGTCCCACCCGGATACACTGATCGCGGTCGACCGCAGCGCCAACCGCTCCAAGTCCGACGGCGATCCGCTGTCCTGGATGCCACCCGACTGGAGCTACTGGTGCCGCTATTCGGCACGCTGGCGCACCGCGAAGGCCCGCTGGGCGCTCGGGGAAGACCGGCTCGAGGGTTGGTGGATCGATGCGGTTCTGGCCGGCTGCCGTCTGCTCGACCAGCCGACCGGCCCCTAGGCTCCGGTTTCCCGCCGAACTCTCGCACCGGTCGGCACTGGCACGCACCGCTGCCGCGCGCTACAACACCTGGGCACGGCCGCCTTCCTGTCTCCCAGACAAAACCGGCCCCTGTTGACTTGCGATCGCCCCACACGGGCGACCGGCGGGTGGGCAACACGTCCGCCCGGAGGCGATTGATGGATCACGAGGACCAGTTCGACTTCGACACGCTGATCGACCGGGAAGGAACCAGTTCGGTCAAATGGGAATTCCATACCCATGGCGGGTTCTACCAATGGCACCGCGCCGACCGCGACCAGGGCGATGACCGGGTGCTGGCGATGTGGGTCGCCGACATGGACTTCCGCTGCCCGCCGGTTGTGCTGAGCGCGCTGCGCCGGCTCGTCGACCACGGGATCTTCGGCTACTCCGCGAAGACCGAAGCCTATTCAGAGGCGGTGGGGGCCTGGTTTCGCGACCGCCAGGGTTGGGACATCGAGCCGGACTGGCTGATCACGGCACCGGGGGTGGTGCCGACCTTGAACGTGGTGGTGCGGGCGTTCACCGAGCCCGGAGACAAGGTGATCGTCCAGCGGCCCGTGTACTATCCGTTCTTCCGGGTGACCCACAACAACGGCTGCGAGGTGGTCTCGAACTCGCTCGTGCTTGGCGACAGCGGGTACACCATGGATCTCGAGGATCTGGAGGCCAAGGCCCGCGACCCCAAAGCCAAGCTGCTGATCCTGTGCTCGCCCCACAACCCGATCGGCCGGGTCTGGAACCGCGACGAGCTCGATGCGGTGGCGGAGATCTGCGCCCGTCACGGGGTGATCGTGGTGGCGGACGAAATCCACGGTGACCTGCTCTTTCCCGGGGTCCGTTTCACCCCCTTCGCCACCCTCGGCGATCACGCGGCGCAGAACACCATCGTCTGCACCGCGCCGTCCAAGACCTTCAATCTGGCCGGCCTCCACACCTCAAACATCATCATTCCGAACCCCGAGATCCGGCAGACCTTCAGCGAGACCTACGCCCGCCACGCGCTGCCCGGCATGAACCCGTTCGGGATCGCCGCCACCATGGCCGCCTATACCGGGGGTGGGCCCTGGCTCGACGCGGCGATGCGCTACATCGCCGCCAACGCCGACCGGCTGATCGCCTTTTTCGGCCAGGAGGTCCCGGAGATCCGCGCGTTGCGTCCCGAAGGCACCTACCTGCAGTGGTTCGATTGCCGGGCCTTCGGTCTCGACAAGGACGCGCTGGAGGACCTGATGCTGAACCGCGCCAAGGTCTATTTCGACGAGGGCTACATCTTCGGCGACGAGGGGATCGGTTTCGAGCGCATCAACCTTGCCTGCCCGCGCAACGTGCTGGACGACGCCCTCGTCCGGGTGCGTGACGCGCTGAGGAGCCTTTGACATGCCGACGACACATCCCGCACTCAGTGCCCTGATCGACAGCCGCCCGCGGGTGCGCATGGCCCACCTGCCCACCGCGGTCGAGGACATGGCCAACCTCGCCGACCGGCTGTTCCCCGACGGCGGCGGCCCGCGTCTGCTGGTCAAGCGCGACGACAATACCGGCGTGGCCCTCGGCGGCAACAAGGTCCGCCAGCTCGAGTTCTATCTCGGGGACGCGCAGACCCAGGGCGCCGACACCGTGCTCATCACCAGCGCGGTCCAGTCCAACTACATGCGGACCTGCGCCGCGATGTGCGCCCGCCTCGGCCTGGAATGCCACCTGCAGCTCGAAGAACGGGTCCCGAAGAACGACCCGCTGTACCGGACCAACGGCAACGTGCTGCTCGACCGGATCGCCGGGGCGACCCTGCACAGCTACCCCGAAGGCGAGGACGAGGCCGGCGCCGATCGGGAGGTCGAGGCGATCGCCGACCGGCTGCGCGCCGAGGGCAAGCGGCCCTATGTGATCCATCTCAGCCCGAACCACCCGCCGCTCGGTGCCGTCGGCTATGTCGATGCGGCCCGTGAGCTGCTGGACCAGTTGGCCGAGAGTGGAACGACCGTCGATCGGATCTTCGTCGGCTCCGGCTCGGCGGCCACCCATACCGGCCTGCTCTGGGGCTTGCGGGCCGGCGGCTCCGATATCCCGGTGACCGGGGTCTGTGTGCGCCGCCCGGCCGCCCAGCAGGGCCCCCGGGTGCGCGCCAATCTCGACCGGATGTCCGACCTGCTCGGCTTTGATCCGGGTTTCAGCGACGACGACGTCGAGGTGACCGACGTGTCGCTCGGACCGGGCTACGGCCGGCTAACCGACGAGGTGCGCGAGGCGATCCATCTCGCCGGCACCTGCGAAGGCCTGTTCGTCGATCCGGTCTACACCGGCAAGGTCCTGGCGGGAATGATCGCGGTCCTGCGGGACGGGGCGATGGGGGCCGACGAGACCGCGCTGTTCATCCACACCGGCGGCCAGCCCGCCCTGTTCGCCTATGGCGAGGCGGTGTTGGCAGCGGATTGAGGCGGCCCTTCGACACGCGGGTGCGCCGCTGCTCAGGGCGAGGCAATCTCCTCTGACCTCGCCCTGAGCAGGATCCCGCCCCGGATTGAATCCGGGGTTGCGCCGGGGCGTGTCGAAGGGCGTTACGCGGATCTAGTTCCCCGCCACGTAGGCCGCGAGCTGGCGGACCTCTTCCTGGGTCTCCTCCAGCCGGAACTTCACGACATCGCCGATCGAGATCATGCCGGCGAGGCGTCCGTGTTCCATGACCGGGACGTGCCGGAACCGGCCGGTGGACATCTGTTCCATGACCTCGGCGATGGTTTTCTGCGGTGTGCAGGTCACGACCTTGGCCGTCATCAGGGCGCTGACCGGTTCGGTCAGGACGTCGCCGCCCTTCTCCGCCAGCACCCGCACGACATCGCGCTCCGACAGGATGCCGGCGACGGCACCGCCATCGGTGGTGACCACCACCGAGCCGATCCGCTTTTCGGCCAGCATGGCGACGGCGTCAGCCACCGGCACATCGGGCGCCACGGTCACGACGTCGCGACCTTTGGTTTTCAGGATATCGGAAACAAGCATGGCATCCTCCCGTTTCTCTGGCGAAACAGGTGGGCCAAGCCACCGGCCGTGCGGGTTGCGTCCTGCTCTCCCCCTCAGCGCAGCCCGCGGTGCCGAGGTCGGCCCCACCCGCGTCGACTGCCCCTGGGGTGGGCCGTTGGAAAAATCATCCTCCGGAATTACGGCGCTGGCAAGCGCAGGCGCCATGGTGGCGGATTCGCCCCATCTGCGATACACAGACGCCAGCGTCCTCGTAGCTCAGCTGGATAGAGCACCAGATTCCTAATCTGGGGGTCGCAGGTTCGAATCCTGCCGGGGACGCCATCTTGCCGGGCGTTTTCAGATCCCTCAGGTGATGATCTTCCAGTAGGTGTCCTTTTTGGTCACCTTGCCGTCGGCGAATTCCCACAGATCGCAGCCGAGATAGGCGAAGGCCGGACCGTCCGCCGGCGTGCCTTTGACGACCCATTCCGAGATCGCCTTGCTGTCGTCGACGATCCAGTGGCGGATGTCCTCCCAGCGCATGTCGGGGATCAGGCCATAGCGGTCGCGCAGGACCTGGCCGATTTCCGCCTTGCCGCGACACACCCGGCCTTCCGGCGGGGCCGGCCCGCTCGCCATGACCCAGACGCAGTCCTCGGCGAAATGGGAGAGAATGGCGTCGACGTCGTGACGGTTGAAGCCGTCCTGGATCTCGTCCAGCAGTGGAATGGTGATCAACCCGGCCATGCGCCCTCTCCCCGTTCAGCAACGCCGTACCAGCACAGCATTCGCCCGGACGAGGATCAAGCCCGGCCCGATCGGAGCCGCCGTTGAACGGGGTTCCCTTCGAACCCGGGACAGCTGCGAACATTAGCCGCCGCGCGGCGCCGTGCCACGGTTCTATTTCACAATCGAGGAACTGGGACCGGCGTGGTCAGATCGTCAGGCGTTGACCTGGCGCATCACGTAGCGCCCGTCCCCGCCGGTAACGAAATGCTCCGGAATCTGGGGATGATCGACCGGCCCGTTGCCGCGGTCGTCGACCAGATTCTGCTCCGAGACGTAGGCGATATAGTAGGTCTGCGGGTTCTCGGCGAACAGGTGGTAGAAAGGCTGATCGCGCCGCGGGCGCCGATCCTCCGGGATGGCGTTGTACCACTCTTCGGTGTTGGCGAACTCCGGATCGATGTCGAAGACCACCCCGCGGAAATCGAAATGGCGGTGACGTACCACGGCTCCGATCGGAAATTTCGGTTCGACGATCTTCATATGGCTTCGCTGCGCTCTATCCGATTTCGGCTCTGAATCCCAAAATACTTGGCCATCCGGACCACCGGGGCAAGAGGCACGCATGCAAATCTTGCATCGGGGGGTCGATCATCGCCGACAGGCGGTTAAACTTGCATTAACCCCATGCACGCTAATCTTGCAGCCGAATTCGCAAGTGGGTCGCGTGACGGGGGAGGTTAGTTCAGTGGCGGAGGCAGCTATCGCCGAACCGGAAAAGTCAGCATCGACGGTGAATGATCTCGCCGACATCGATCGGGATTCACTGCACACGATGCCTTTGAAGATCGTGCCGTTGCGTCTTCCCGCTCTCCGCCATGCCCGGTTGATCAAGACGTCCCGGCTGGAATCCGAGATCGAACTGTTCACGGATGGGGCGACCGGATCCGGACTGATCGAGGTCAGCGATATCCCTGATTTCATCAACGCCGACGAGGAAGACATCAAGTCGGACATGACCGTGCTCAACGAGCTCGCGCTGCTGAACAGTTTCGATGTGTTCTCGCTGCGGAACTCCCTGCGCGACCTGAAGATCGACGTCCGACAGGCGTCCGACCTGAAGCTGTCCGGGGTCATGGAAGAGACCCTCACCGAATATATGAAGGCCTTCACGCGCCCGCTGGTGGTCAACGTGTTCGGTGCCACGAACGACAATGTCGAGAACTCCGGCCAGATCATTCAGATGTTCACCAACATCGACCGCAAGGTCGCTTTGAAGGACATGCAGAAGATCGCGAAGATGATGAACATCACCGTCGCCGACATTCCGGACTTCCTGGAGAAGTACGGCGACATCTACATGTCGCTGTCGTATTTCCGCCGCTGCCTCGATGAGGTCGTTCTGACCTTCGACAACTACACGAAGTGGATGGACGAGATCCAAGAGACGATGCTGCGGGACAACAAGGCCCTGATGCAGAAGTGCGAGTTCGTTCACAACTCCCTGAACGGTATCCTGAGCTCGATCACCGGCCGGTTCGAGTCGTTTGACCGGAACTCCCAGACCTTCTGGGACAACATCTCGATGGACAGCTTCCAGCGGCTGCACGCGCTGATCACCAATCACCACGAGACGATCGGCGGTGTGCTCTGCGGCCTCACGGTGAAGCTGAACACCTGGGAAACCCGGTTCCCGACTCAGGGCGGCAACCCGTACAAGCGGGCCGAGTTCGTTCAGTCGGAGATGGCTCCCGGCCTCGAGAAGCTCCAGACCCTGGAAGCCTCGGCACCCTCGACCATCATGTAGGTCCGGTGCCGGGAGCAGAGTGCGTTCAGGCGCGACAGGTCTGAGCGGATCACGCCTCAGGTCTGGGTGTTCCCCCCGCCCCGCCATCGGCCGCCGCCGGCCAGCAACGCTCCGACAACGAATCCACCGCCATGGGCCAGGAACGCGACCGGCGCATCCTGTGAGAACGCCAGGCCGGCAATCTGTAGGATCAGCCAAACGGCGATCACCGGCAGCGCCGGTACCTCGCGTATCCGCAATCCCCCGGGTCCCGGCAGCAGGATCCTGAACTTGTCGGTCGGATCGCGGCGCAGGGCCGCCCCGATGAGGCCGGAGGCCACGGCACTGGCGCCGATGATAGGAATGGTCGAGCTGGGCTCCGAGGCTGCCTCAAGCCCCAGTCCGACCGCCCCCGCGACCACAAAGATCACCATCACCCGCAGTGCTCCAGCTTGCCGTTCGAGCAGATTTCCGGCCAGCAGGATCGCCAGAATGTTGCCGCCCAGGTGAACCGGGCCGCCATGCAGGAACTGCGCGGTGAACAGGGTCGCGGCAGGCGGCGGTCCGACAATCTGGGGAGCACGAATGCGAATGCCGAACAGGTCCGCCGGAACCAGGCCGAAACCGTGGACTAATGCCAGATCGCCGTATGCATCAAGCCCGGCGTGCCAGAAATAGACCACCGCCAGCAAGGCGCTCAGCAGCGCCCCGATAACAGCGAACCGCCGAGGCGGAGGCGGAGGCGATGGTCGGCGAAACGGAATCGGATCCGGCATGGACGCAGCCCCCGTCGGCAGGAAGGTCAGTCGGCGAACAACCGGTCGAACGGGATCGAGTAGAATAGCACCAGCGACTCCACCCCGGGGTTTTCGTCGTCCAGCCCGGCATTGGAGATATGGGTGAAAGACAGGCCGAGCCGGGAGTAGTCGTCGAACCGGTAGGCCACTTCGAGCCCCGAGCGGAATTCGATGGCGTGGCCCAGATCCTTCCCGTCCCCGTCGCCGTAGAGCCCGGCCGCGAAGGTCGGGGTTGCCACCCAGCGCCGGCCGAAGAAGAGATCAAGAGCGATGCCGCCGTAGCCGTAGGTGGCCGCATCCGACGTCGCCGTGAAGCCGACAAACGGGGTAAACCACATCAGCTTGTAGTCCTCGCTGAAGCGGTATTCGATCCGGACTTCCGCCGCGTCGTCGTCGTCTGTCAGATCGTAGTAGCCGGCGCCAAAGGTGATGAAGTCCGGTTCTTCCGCACGGGCGGCGGTTGCAACCATCAGGACCGACAGGATCAATACTGCCAGCGGAGCGAAAGCGCGCACTTGCGACCTCCAGAGCACAGTCGGCGAGACCAGGTCCGTCTCATCGCCCAACCGGGCCTCGTGTCCCGATCGAGACGTTCGCTTGGGCGAACGGCTCGCGAAACGGCACACTGACCAATTAAAACTGGTGGGCGTCGGCCTTCGAAACTCCGGGTCCGACGAGCGCCGGGTTTCAAAACCATCACACCAGCCCGCCGGCTCGGAGATGAACTCAGACCGGCGCATCATAGTGGCGGCAGTCGACACATCAAGAAATGCGTGTGGTTTCCGCCAATTGCGCCTTGAAGCGTTCGGTCGCCTGGACCAGCGCTCGACGGATACCCGGTTCCATGGCGGCATGCCCGGCATCGGCGACGATCCAGAAGTCCGCGCGGCGCCAGCTGCGGGCCAGTGCGTCGGCGGTGGCGATCGGACAGATCACATCATACCGGCCCTGCACGATGATGGCCGGCAAGTGCCGGATCCGGTCCATACCGGCCAGCAGTCCATCGGTCGGCAGGAACATCGCATTCATGAAGTAGTGCGCCTCGAGCCGCGCCAGGCTGAGCGCGTATCCGATGTTGCTGGCCGATGCCTGTCCCGAGCCCGCCCCCGGAAGCAGCGCTGAGCAGTTCGCCTCGTAGGCGGCCCAGCATCGCGCGGCCGGGACATGGATGTCGCGATCCGGATGGATCAGCCGATGGTGATAGGCCAACAGGAGGTCCGCGCGCTCGCGCTCGGGAATGTGTTCCGCGAAGTCCCGCCACGCCTCGGGAAAAATTGTCCGGATCCCCGTCATGAACCAGTCGATCTCGCTGGGGCGGCCAAGGAACACGCCGCGCAGGACGAAGCCCAGGCACCGTTCCGGGTGCGCCTGACCGTAGGCCAGCGCCAGGGTCGCGCCCCAGGACCCGCCGAACACCAGCCACCGGTCGATCCCGAGATGAGCGCGGAGCTGCTCGATGTCAGCAACAAGGTGCTGGGTCGTGTTGGCCTCGATCCCGGCGCGCGGCGAGGACTTCCCGGCCCCACGCTGGTCCATGAGGACGATGCGATAGGCCCTCGGGTCGAAAAACCGGCGTTGGGTGGGCGAGGTTCCGGAGCCCGGACCACCATGCAGAAAGATCACCGGGATGCCATTGCGCGCACCGCTCTCCTCCCAGTACAAGGAGTGCCCGTCGCCGACATCGAGCATGCCGTTGCGACGGCTCGCAATCTCCGGAAACAGATCGTCGCGGTTCACCCTGGGTCCCCGTGCTGGCCTGCGCGGTTATCGACCGGGCCCGGGCCGCTGTCAAAGGTGTCTGTGGCGACGGCGCCGGTCGGCACGCAGGCGCGCAGCACCTCGATCAGCGCCAGCACGTCGATGTCGGGTTCCCGGCTTCGCCGCCAGGCCACCGACACCGCCCGCCCGAGCTTCGGATCGCTCAAGTCGCGATAGCGCACCAGGCCGCCCATTGTCTCGCCCGCCCGGATCGCGGTTTCCGGAATCAGGCTGAACCCGCTACCTGCCGCGACCATCGCCTTCAGAGTCTCAAGACTCATCGCGGTGTGCTGAGGACGAATCCCCGCCGCGTTGCACACGGACAGGGCCTGGTCACGCAGGCAATGGCCGTCCTCCAGCAGGACCGCCTGATGAGCATCCCGACTGGCCAGGTCGACGGCTCCAAGGGATGTTGCGGCGCTTGCGGGCTCGATCAGACGGAAGCGTTCCCAATAGAGCGGGGCGATGTTCAGGCCTTCCGCCGAGACCGGCGGCGACAGGATGACCGCGTCGAGGGTGCCGTCACGGAGCCGCTGCAGGAGACCGTCCGTCAGCCCTTCCTCGATCCGCAGTTCAAGGCCGGGGTGCGCTTCGCGGAGCGGGGCGAGCACTTTCGGCAGAAGATAGGGTCCGACCGTGGCTATAGCCCCCAGGGCGAAGCGTCCGGTCAGGGGATCATCCGAACCGGAATCCCCCGCCAGAAACCGCCGCGCCGCGTCCAATGTCAGTCGGGCGCGCTCGACCGCCCGTTCGCCTTTGACCGTGATCAGAACCCGCCGGCTGGTGCGCTCAAAAATCCGATACCCGAGCAGAGCCTCCACCTTCTGAATGCCGGCCGACAGGGATGGCTGACTGACGTGGCAGGCGTCGGCGGCACGGCCGAAATGTGCGTGGTCGGCGACGGCGGCAACATATTCAAGCTCGCGCAGCGACAGGCCGTGCAGGGATTCAGTCATAGCCAGAAGCTATCACGAAGGTTCGATTTATCGATTAGACGATTGGCCCTGCCCGTCCCATATCGAGCATGACACCGGTAATCTCTTTCCATGACTCTCATCTCACAGGGAGGCTCGCCATGTCAGCGAACACCAATCCCGTCGTCCTCGCGCTCGAACAGGCCCTCGCGGACACCTTCGCGTTGAGCCTCAAGACGCAGAACTATCATTGGAACGTGGAGGGCCCCCAGTTCTTTTCCCTGCACGGCATGTTCGAGGAGCAGTACACCGACGCCCAGGAAGCGGTGGACGAGCTGGCGGAACGGATTCGCGCCCTCGGCGCCGCGGCTCCCGGCGGATTGAAGGCGTTCCTCGACACCACCAAGATTGCCGATGCCAAGCAGGATGCGGACGCCCGCACGATGGTCGCCGACCTGGCCGACAGCCATGATACGGTCGCCGGTACCCTGAAGGACGGTATCGCCAAGGCCGAGGAAATCGGCGACGTGTCCACAGCCGACATGCTGACAGGGCGGCTGACCGTCCACAACAAGCACGCCTGGATGCTGCGCAGCACCAACAGCTGACCAGGGATCCGCTCTGCCGTATCTCCGTCCCACGAAAGTCTGCCGCCGATGGCTGACCCAGGTCGGCCTCGCCTGCGCGCTGCCCACGAGTAGTGTGGCGGCACCGGTAGTCCAGCCGCCGGTCCCGGGACTGACTGCTGGCGAAACCGGAACCGTCCATACCGTCGCCTCGGGAGATACCGTTTCGCTGGAGAGCGGCTTGACCGTGCGCCTCGCCGGCGTCGAAGCACCGGCGGTAGCGGCGGATGGGCCGGCATGGCCGCTCGCGGAGATCGCGCGCGAAACGACCAGATCGCTGCTCGCCGAGCGTCGCGTGATTCTGCTCTACGCGGAGGATCGAAGGGACCGGTGGCGCCGGGCGATTGCCCATCTGGTGCGACTGCCCGACCACCTGTGGGCCCAGGGCCATCTGCTGGACGCCGGTCTGGTGCGGGTGCGGACCACCAGATCGACCGCATCCGGTGCCAACAGGCTGCTGGCGCTCGAGCGGACAGCCCGTTCCAACCGCCTTGGTATCTGGGCCGACCGGTTCTACCGGATCCGCAATCCCGGCGAGACCTGGGAAGACCTCGACAGTTTCCAGATCGTCGAGGGCCGCGTGGCCGATGCCGCGGAGGTCCGGGGAACCATCTATCTGAATTTCGGAACCGACTGGCGCCGGGACTTCACCTTTCGAATCCAGCGCGACGCCCGACGGAGATTCCGCCGTTACGTGGACGTCCCGTCAGACCTGACCGGCAGGGCCGTGCGGGGACGTGGTTGGGTGTTTCTCAGGAACGGTCCGATGATCGATCTGACGCATCCCGAGCAGCTTGAACTGCTGGCCAGCTAGGGCCGGACCACGGGGCCGCGCCGCTGGATCTGTTCTAGGCCAACAGGTCTGGCATCCCCATATCCGCTGAAGCAAGATCCCGTATGCCCAGGCCAACGACTTCGGTTCTGCCATTCTGATGCTCGACCCGTTGATCGGACTGCTTCGTTCCCTGATGCCCCGTCGGCCCCACCCCGCCGCTGTCGCCTTCGGGTTTCTGCTGTTGGCGGGTTGTTCGACCAATCCGGTGACCGGAAACCAGAGCTTCACCGCCTTCATGTCGCCGGCGGAGGAAGTCCGAATCGGCGCGGAGCAGCATCCCAAGATTCTCGACGAGTTCGGAGGCGCCTATGAGGAGGACGAGATCGGCGCCTATGTCGCCGTGCTCGGTGCCCGCCTGGCCGCCGTCTCCGACCGCCCGGACCTGAAGTTCACCTTCACGGTGCTCGACAGTCCGCTCGTGAACGCCTTCGCGCTGCCCGGAGGTTATGTCTATCTGAGCCGCGGTCTCATGGCGCTCGCCAACAACGAGGCCGAGCTGGCCGGCGTCGTCGGTCACGAGATCGGCCATGTCACGGCGCGCCATTCGGCAGAGCGCTACAGCCGGGGAGTGGTGGCGAACCTGGGCGCGGGGCTGCTGGGGGCGGTGATCGGCGATCGTGCCGTCGCAGATGCGTTGAACCTAGGAAGCAATCTGTACCTGCGGGCCCACAGCCGGGACAGCGAGTTCGAAGCCGACACGTTGGGGCTGAGGTACATGACGCGCGCGGGCTACGATCCCGACGCCGTGGCGACCTTCCTCGAAAGCCTGAGGGCCCGCGACGCCCTGGACGCGAGACTCGCCGGATCCGATCGGGATCCGGACGGATTCAATCTCCTCGCCACCCACCCGCGAACCGTCGATCGCGTCCGCGAAGCGCAACGCGCGACTGGCGCGACCGGGCCCGGGGCCCTCGAGCGCGAGCGATATCTGAAACGGATCGACGGGATGCTGTACGGGGATGATCCCGAACAGGGTTTCGTGCGCGACAGGACCTTTCAGCATCCCGTCCTGCGCTTTGAGTTCACGGTGCCGCCGGGCTTCATACTGTTCAACGGGTCCCGCCGGGTTGTCGCGCGCAACGCCAATGGCGCGATCGTCAGCTTCGACGGCGCACCCGTCCCCCGCGGCGTCGCGATGGACGCGTATCTGGCCAACAGCAGGTGGACCCGGGACTTGCGGCTGACATCGCTGGAAACGCTGTCGATCAATGGCCTGGAGGCCGCCACGGCGTCGAGCCGACTGCAGTCGCAGTCCGGTTCGGTCGATCTCCGGCTGGTGGCCATCCGGACCGCGCCGGACCGGATCTATCGCTTCGTCTTCACTGGCCCGAGCGCCGAGATCCAGCGCCTCGAAACAGAACTCCGCCGCACCACCTACAGCTTCCGCCTGCTGTCGGAGGCTGAAGCCGCCGAGTTGAAGCCCCACCGCCTGAGGCTACATGCCGTTCAGCCGGGCGATACGGCGGAGACTCTGGCCGAGCTCATGCCGAGCAGCCCCGAAAAGGTCGAGCGGTTCAGGGTTCTGAACGGCTTCACGCGCGGCGAGCAGCCGCGCGTGGGAACCTTGGTGAAATACGTCGCCGAATAGGCACGCGGAGACGTCGGAAGTGTCTACGCCTCCAGCAACAGGTCGCTGGTCCGCTCCACCCGGTGCACCAGGCGGTCGCGGAGTTTCATCAAGGCACGGTTCTCGAGCTGGCGGACGCGCTCCTTCGAGACGCCCAGCTCACGGCCCAACTGCTCGAGCGTGGCGCCTTCGTCGCGCAGCCGCCGCTGGTCGATGATCGTCCGTTCGCGCGGGCTCAGCTCGGCCAACGCCTCCGCCAGCCACTTCGAGCGGGTCGAAGCGTCACGCATGCCGGTGACCACGTCCTCCGGGCTCGGACGATCATCGGCCAGGAAGTCCTGCCAGTCGTCTTCGCCGGCCTCGGAGATCGGTTCGTTCAAGGACTGGTCATGCCCCGACAGCCGCATCTCCATGGTTTCGACATCCCGGGTGCCGACATTCAGCTGCTGGGCGACGAACGCCCGGCCCTCATCGCTCATCGGCCCGTTAAGCGAGCCGTTGATCTTCGAGCGAAGGCGCCGGAGATTGAAGAACAGGGATTTCTGGGCCGCGGTCGTGCCGGTCCGCACAATCGACCAGTTCCGCAGGATGTAGTCCTGGATGGCCGAGCGAATCCACCAACCGGCATAGGTCGAGAAACGCACCTCGCGTTCCGGTTCGAACCGGGCGGCGGCCTGCATCAGACCCACATTACCTTCCTGAACAAGATCCCCGATCGGGAGGCCATAGTTCCGGAACTTGCTGGCGGTCGACACCACAAGGCGGGTGTAGGAACGCACCAGTTCGTGCAGCGCCCGTTCATCACCCTCATCGCGCCACCGGCGAGCCAGATCGAATTCATGATCTCGCTCCAGCAACGGCTCCTTCATCGATGCCTTGATGAAGGCGATGTTCGCGCGCTGCGTCTCTGGATCATCGATATGGGCCATCATGCCCCCCGTGGTGATTTCCCGCTGATCGAGTAGGTTTGTTTGCCACCGATACGATTGCGGGATTAAAACGGATCACCGTTTGGAGGCCATCTCCGAAGAATTTTCTGTCTTTTTTTGAGAAGCGGCTTGAAAGCCGCCGATTTCAACGCACTAGCCGCAGGGCTTCGGGTTGGGAAATCGGTTCGGCATCGACGCGATCGACAATCTGGCCATCCGGAGACAGACAGACGGCAATCAGCGAGCCTCCCCGCCCACAGCCGCCGTCGATGGTGAGGGTCGCCTGGGTTTCAGACCAGCCGGCACCGTCGGGATCAAAGCCACGGATCACCCGCCGATAACCCTGGTATCCCGTATCGGGCACCCGTGAGAACGATCGGTTGGCCCACCAGAACGCATCCCGTTGTTCGTGCAATGCCCTTTCGGGATCGATACCGGCGCTGACGAACAGGGCGCCGCCAGGGCCGCTGTGGGCGTAGCGCCGCAGATGGTTGAACCAGGGCTGGTGCCCGGGCGCTGCCTGCATGGCGGCTTTCAGGCGCCCCGTCCAGCGGGTCAGCGCCACCATACCCTCGCCCGCGGCCGCATGGGCCTGGGCGGGATCTCCGCCGAACGCCCGCAGGGTGGAATCGACGCCCCGCGCCATCATCCAGTCCAGCAGATCCTTGGGCTTCGGCGCGAAGTGGATCTGCAGCAGCTTGTGCCACATCTCCTCCTGAGCCCCGCGCAGGTAGGCGATGTCGTTGGGCATGTAAAGCGGGCGCTGGGCCAGGACCAGGGTCCGAAAGCGCAGAATCTCGGTCAAAGTCGCGCGGACATCGCCGCAGCCATAGACATTTCCGAGATAGACGATCCGATCGCCGGCCGAAAAGCGCTCACCGATGCTGTCATGGAGGGCTTCAAGCTGGCCGACCGCGCCGAATATCGAGCCGATCGCCCAGATGCGGTCCGCACCGGACAGATCGATCTGTCGCTCGGAAACAAGGGCGGGGGCTGGGTCGGCGGTCATCCGGCTTCGCGGTGAGTGTATCCAACCCTTCGGTGATATCAGCCGCTCTGAGTCAGCGAAAGGCCGCCGTGGCCGGCACGGAGCCGATGGCCCTGCCGGTCGGCTTCTCCCCTCAGTAACCCCAGGAAATCAGGCGTATTTCGAGAATCCGGCCGTCCCGAATCCCTTTTGAAGTCGCCCGCAAAAGCGAAGGGCGGCCCGAAGGCCGCCCTAGCTGAAATCACCCGACTCGGACGTCGGTCAGGCGGCGTCCATCAGTTTCTCGAGCCGGTCGATCGCCGCATCCTCGTCGATCTGTTCGATCTTGGCGAACTCACGGGCCAGGCGATCAATCGCGGCCTGGTACATCTGGCGCTCGCTATAGGACTGCTCGGCCTGATTGCTCGAGCGCCGCAGATCACGGACCACCTCGGCAATCGACACCGGATCACCGGAATTGATCTTGGTTTCGTATTCCTGGGCCCGGCGGCTCCACATGGTCCGACGGACACGCGCGCGGCCTTTGAGCTTCTGGATGGCGGCGTCCATCTGCTTGCGGCTGCTCAGGCGACGCAGGCCACTGGTTTTCGCCTTTGCCACCGGGATCCGCAGGGTCATCCGGTCCTGCTCGAAATCGATCACCAGGAGTTCAAGTTCGGAACCCGCGATGGTCTGCGTCTCGGTTCCCTTGATCAGCCCGACGCCATGGGTCGGATACACAACATAGTCACCGGTACTGAACTCGCTCTTTTTGGTCATCGGTTCTTTTTCCACGTCCTCTTCCAATCCTCAGGGCAAAGTAGACCCGCGTCGCTGTGCGCCGCATCAGTCGCCAATGGCTGTCGAACTCTCCCTTTCGACACGGGCTCGGCCTCGTCAAGAGAGACGTCGAGTGCCCGTCGAAACGCCACGTTTCGTCGATGGTCCCACGTTTTGCGGGGATGGCGCCGACATTGCTCTCCGGGCCAGCGCCGATGGTGGAGACCATATCACAAAAAATGGGGAATTGGTAGCCGAGCGGGTACCCGGACGGGGCTCTGTCCGAGGGCAACAGCAAGACTTTCTGTGAATCAGGTAGTTGTAACGGGATTCTTAATGCGGACAGGAAAGTTCGTCCGGGAAGTGTTTCATCCGGGGTCTGCCAACCAGGCCCTCAGGTGCCTTCGCCGGGGTTGGCAGAGAAGTACTTATAGAATTTACCCTTCTCATCCTGGAAATTGTCCGCATCCGGCATCGCATCGATCTTGCGCGTGATGTTCGGCCAGGTCGAGGCGTACTCGGCGTTCATCGCCAACCACTTCTCGGCTTCCGGTTCGGTATCCGGCAGAATCGCCTCCGGCGGACATTCCGGTTCGCACACCCCGCAGTCGATGCACTCATCGGGATGGATGACCAGCATGTTCTCGCCCTCGTAGAAGCAGTCTACCGGGCAGACCTCGACGCAGTCGGTATACTTACACTTGATGCAGTTTTCGTTGACGATATAGGTCATGCGGGTCTCCGGAACGGGTGCCGTCGCTCTTTAGCGTAGGCACTCAATTCGCATCAAGACCGAGTTTGTCGAGCGCCCGCTTGCGAGCCTCTCCGCTCTGCCGGTCCGAGACGTACAGGAGACCGGCCAGTCTGCGCATCAGCTGCGCCTCGTACTCATGCAACTCCCCGTCGGCGTACACGACCTCCCAGAGCGCCTCCATCAGATCCACCCGCCCGTCTTCGTCCAGCCGGTCCTTCACCGTCCGGGTGAAGCCGTACATGTCGACCATCTCGTCGGCGGCCTGGGCCGCTTCATCCATGACCCGGTCGACCACATCCCGCGCGACCGAAAACCGGTCGGCCAGACGGTCGGCGATGATCGCGCGTTCCTGCACGTCCATGGTTCCGTCCAGGACCGCCGCTCGGGCCAGCAGAACGGCAACGGCGGTGGCGAGTTCGTCCTTCGGGGCCGCCGCTGGGGCACCACCCGATTCCAGTCGGTCCATGAAACGTTTCAGGTGGGCCAGCATGGTGAGTTCCTTGCGTTGCATTCACGTCGAGTAGGCGACTACATAGGGGCCCAGGATGTCTTCGTCAGCCCCTCACCCGCACCCACTCGACGCAATCGCCCCGGACGACGCCCTGGATGCGCCGGCGGCCCGCCGCAACGCAGGTCCGCTGCTGGCTGTCCTGCTCCGGGAACTGCCGGCGGATGGCACCGTCCTCGAAGTGGGTGCCGGCACCGGACAACATGCCGCGGCGTTCGGTCCGGCCCTGAGCCCGCGCCGGTGGTTGCCCACGGACGCCTTTCCCGAACGGTTGGCCAGCATTACGGCGTGGTCGAGGAGCCTGCCCGACACAGCACCCCGCCCCCTGCCGCCGCGCGTGCTGGATGCGTCGGAACCGCCAGGCGCCTGGCCGATCACCGATCAGGACTCGGTGCGCGCCGTCGTCTCGGTGAATGTCGTCCATATCGCGCCCTGGCCGGTCGCGGTCGGCCTGTTCGCCGAGGCCGCCCGGCTGCTGAGCCGCGGCGATCCGATCATCCTCTACGGCCCGTTCGCGAGAAACGGCGACCACACCGGGGAGGGCAACCGGCAGTTCGATGCCGACCTGCGGGCCCAGAACCCGGACTGGGGAATCCGCGACCTCGATCACGACATTTTGCCGGCCGCCCGCACGGCGGGGTTCGAGGAAGGCGCAATCCACCCCATGCCGGCCAACAACCTGACGGTGGTCCTGCGCCGGCGCTGATCGATTGCCAGCGGTCGGGCACCAGGGGCCGCCTGCCTACTCCAGCGCGGCGATCAGACGCCCGATCTCCTCGTCGGTCGTGATGTAGTGGACGCTCGCACGCACGGCGGTGCCGATCCCGCGGCGGTCGTAGCTGACCCGCATGCCCCAGCCGAGCGCGTAGTCGATCGCCACACCGAGGGCCGCCTTGCCGGCGAAATGGCATTCCCAGTTCTCGAACCGCCGGGCGTCGTCACGGATCACGTAATGGCCTTCGTCGACCAGTTCGGCGGCATGCTGATCGAGCAGCGGCGGGTCGAGCCGCTCGATCCAGTCACCGCGCACGTGCAGGAACCCGGTACCGCGCGGCCCCCGCAGGTACTTGCGCCCGGTCGCCGACAGGAAGTCGCAGCCGATCTCTTCGACGTCGAGCGGGATCTGGCCGGCCGACTGGCAGGCATCCAGGAGGTAGGGAATGCCGTGCCGCCGTGCCACGGCGCCGACGGCCGCCGCGGGGTTGACCAGGCCGCCACCGGTCGGCACATGGCTGATCGAGATCAGCTTGACCCGGGAATCGATCATCTGCTCCAGCGCCGCGACGTCGATCTGGCCATCGGCGTCGTTCGGGACGATGTCGACCTGGCAGCCGGTGTGTTTCGCCCGGTGCAGATAGGCGATCATGTTCGAGCCGTACTCCGAGACCGTGGTCAGGATCCGGTCCCCCGGCCCGAGTTCGAGCGCGTAGAACGCCATGTCCCAGGCGCGGGTCGCGTTTTCGATGAAGGCGACTTCCTCGGGACGGCAGTTCAGCAAGCCGGCGGTGGCCGCATAGAAGTTCTCCAGCGCGGGCCGGTTGCGCTCGGCAGTCTCATACCCGCCGCGAAACTCCTCTTCCCGCTGCCAGCCGATCAACGCGTCGGCAACCGGCATCGGCATCAGGGAAGAGCCGGCATGGTTCAGGTGGACGATGCTGGCACAGCCGCGGGTCTCGGCCCGGGCGCGGACAACGTCAAAGCTCATGGAAGGCCTCCGGGCGGCGGGATTCTGCAGATCGCGAACACCACCCTAAATGAGGACCAGATCAGTTGGAATCGCCGTCGTCCACCAGCCGATTGAGCGCCCTTCGGTCGCGCTTCGTCGGCCGGCCGCTGCCTTTCTCGCGCGCCGGGACGGACGGCGCGAACACCGTCGGGTCGGGAGCTTCAGGCTTGCGTTCCGGAACCGGGGCCAGATCCTCGTACAGAGTCCGCGCCTCCGGTGCCGGCCCGCGACGCACGGCCAGCGACAGCACCCGGACAACCCGGACGTGGGGTCCTTGCGGGAAGGTCAGCACGTCGCCGATCCGCACCCGTTGGTGCGCCTTCGCGACCACCTTGCCGTCCAGACGCAAACGGTTCGCCGCCAGCAGCTTGTTGGCGAGCGCGCGGGTCTTGAAGAACCGGGCGCACCACAGCCACTTGTCCAGTCGCTGCGCGCTGTTGCCTCCTGGATCCTCCCCGCCCGCGCCGTTGCCGACAGGATTGTCGGGCCCGTCGTCCGTGGGGGTCATCCGTTCTTGCTGCGCAGCGCGTCCCGAAGCTGGGCAAGCGCGGCGAAGGGTGAATCCGGATCAGCCTCGCCCTTGCGTTCGAGGCCGGCGCGATGCACCCGCGGCCGGTCATCCCGGGACTGGCGGTCACCGCCGGACCGCTTGCCGCCACCTTTCCCGCCGCCTTTTCCGCGGCGGTCCTGGCCGCGGTCGTCCTTTTGTCCGCCATCCGACGTCCCCGCATTCTGAGGGCGCCTGCCTTTGCGGCCTTTAGCCCGGCGCTCGCCATCGCCATCGGGTTTGCCGTCGGCGGCCGGTTGTCCGGTCGTCGCCGCTTGGCCGTCGCCCTCCTGCGACCGGCGTGGACGCCGATTGCGATTGGGGCGCGGGCGCCGGGCGTCGTCACGCTTGCGCCGGGCAAAGATCGGAACCATGACCACCGGTGCAGCGTCTTCGGACACGGTTTCTTCCGCTGGCGCTTCTTCGGCGGATGCTTGTTCGGCAGGCGCTTCTTCGGCCGGGGCGTCCTCGGCAAGTGCGTCTTCGGCAGGTGCGTCTTCGGCAGGTGCGTCTTCGGCAGGTGCGTCTTCGGCCTGCGGCTCTTCCGCCGGCGCTTCTTCCGCCGGAGCGTCTTCCGCCGCGACCTGGGCCGACGGTTCGACGTCCGGCACGGTTTCTTCAGATGGCGGGGCCTGGATCAGCGCTTCCGACTCCGGCGCGTCCTCAACCGCCACGGTCGCAGTCGGGTCGTCGGCGGGCGCGGCCTCCGGCGCTGAACCTCCATCCGCTTGAGCTTCAGCCGCACCCGGGTCGTTGGCCGGCTCGGGTTCTTGGGCTGCCGGCGCCGTGTCGGCGGCCTCCTCGCCACCGGGAATGGTTGCCGACGGTGCTGGGGGGGGCGGTTCCGCCGGACGCTCCCCGACCTTGCGGTACCCGAGATCGCCGAGGATCGCGGCGAAGGTGTCATGGTCGACACCCGCCAGTGACAGCATGTCGGGAGAAATAGCGAACGCCCCGCCACGGGCCGCCTGGCGGACCAGGGCGGCGATCCGCTCCACCATATCGATCCGGATCGCCCGCCCGCCGAGCCGCTGGTAACCGAGGGCGCCGTCGAAAGCGGCCGGCGTCGCACTCTCACGCACCACCTGAACGCGCCCTTCCGGCGGCGGTCCTTCTTCGGGAAAGACGCCGTTCGCGACCGACCAAAGGACGGCGCGAAGTGCGACGGCCTTCGGCTTCAGGAGCTGCGGTACGTAGAGGTTCTCTGTGCCGAGCCTGATGCCGACCCGGGCGAGATCGCGCCGGCCCTGTTCGTCCAGGTCCTTGACCATGCCCCGCAGCGCCTCCGCCGGTGCACTGCCGAGACCTTCCAGAACCTGAAAGGCGATGCCCCGCGCCGCACCGGAAAGGTCGGAGCGATCCAGCTGCAGCAAGTTCGGAATGCCGGCTTCGAGATGGTCCGCCAACCAGGTTCGCAGCCGTTTCGCGATTCGGTCCCGCAAAGCCGGTAGCAGCATTTCGTTGTCGCGGACCCTGATCTCCGGGCGCCACGCGACATCACCCGGCGCGAGATCGGCGATCGCGAAACCGCGCCAGCTGAACGTCGCGGCGGCATCCAGGCGGAACACCTCGTCGAGGTCGCTTTCCAAGCGACCGACCCGGCGCGCGATCTCGTCCGGCAGAACCCGCCTGGCCGCCGTCAGCACCTGTTTGGCTTCTTCACTGTTGGACGCGTCGGGAATGAAGGTGAACCCCTCAAGGCGCCCGACGTGATGTCCCTCGACTGTTACCGTTCCGTCGCCGGATACACCCGCCAAGATGTCCTCCTTCTCACCCTTCAGCTTTCTCGACAGCGTTGCCGACCGCCGATCAACGAACCGCAGGGTAAGCTGCTGATGCAGCGCATCGGACAACCGATCCTCGATCGCCCGCACCCGACTTTGCCAGTGACCGGCATCCGCGATCCAGTCATTGCGATGGGTAATGTACGTCCAGGTGCGAATATGCGCGATACGCCCCATCAGCGTGTCGATGTCGCCCTCGGTCCGATCGAACCGGCTCATCTGGGTGTCCACCCAGTCAACCGGCAGGGTTTCCGCCGAGTCGGTCAGATAGAGATAGATCTGAGACAGCAGTCTCGCGTGGCTTTCGGTCAGATGCTTCTGGAAGTCCGGAATCTGACACACATCCCAAAGCAGGCGAATCCGGGCCGGCGCCACAGCCCGTTGCAGGATATCCGGCATTCGGGACAGCGCCTCGAGTGCCTCCTGGTCCTCGCCGTCACGCTTGCGGGACAGGAAGTCGTGCGTCGGCCACGCATCGAGGGAGCGCTTGAGATCGCGCACGGTGGCGAAGTCCAGACGGGTGCTGCGCCAGCCGAGCTGCTTCAGGGGATCGAAGCTGTGACTCTCAATGGCCGCGACGATCTCCTCGTCCAACGGCGCGCAGCCGTTGGTCACGCCGAAGGTTCCATCGTTCATGTGACGCCCGGCGCGGCCCGCGATCTGGGCCAGTTCATGGGCAAACAGCTTGCGCGGAAACCGGCCATCGAACTTGCGGTCGGCCGCGAAGAACACGTGGTCGATGTCCATGTTGAGGCCCATGCCGATCGCGTCGGTGGCGATCAGGTAGTCGACATCACCCTCCTGATACATGGCGACCTGTGCGTTGCGGGTGCGCGGGCTGAGCGCGCCCATCACCACTGCCGCCCCACCGCGCTGGCGGCGAACCAGCTCGGCGAGCGCGTAGACCTCCGACGCCGAAAACGCCACGACGGCGCTGCGGCGCGGCAGCCGTGTGACCTTGCAGGCTCCGCTGTACTCGAGCCGTGACAGCCGGGCCCGGCTCTCGAACTTGGTCTCGGGCACAAGACGCTTAAGCAGGGGGCGAATGGTGTCGGCCCCCAGGAACATCGTCTCCTCAAGACCGCGGGCATGCATCAGACGGTCGGTAAAGACGTGGCCGCGCTCCGGGTCGCCGGCCAGCTGCACTTCGTCGACGGCGAGGAAATCGAAATCCCGATCCAGCGGCATCGACTCGACCGTGCACACGAAGTACCGCGCCTCGGGCGGCACGATCTTCTCCTCGCCGGTCACCAGGGCGACCGAGCGGAGCCCCTTGGCCTTGGCAATCCGGTCATAGTTCTCCCGCGCCAGCAAACGCAGCGGGAAGCCGATCACACCGGAGCGGTGACCGAGCATGCGCTCGATCGCCAAATGAGTCTTGCCGGTGTTGGTGGGGCCGAGAACGGCGGACACCGTCGAGGCGGAAGACGCGAGGACCATGGGGCGGAGAATTGCGACAGTTGTGCCGCTGTGCAAGGGGTCCCTGGCCATTCTCAGGTCTTGCAGTCGGCGGCGCTTATGCATATGTCCCAGCCGATCCGACATCCGACTACGAGAATCGACGGAACAGACACCATGGCTGCCGAAACCCGTTCCTTTCAGGCTGAAGTCTCCAAGCTGCTGCACATTGTCGCCAATGCGCTGTACAGCGAGCGCGAGGTTTTCCTGCGCGAGCTGATCTCCAACGCCGCCGATGCCTGCGACAAACTGCGCTTCATGGCGATCTCGACTCCCGAGCTCACCGCCGACGACTCCGCCTTCAAGATCCGCATTGCCGCCGACGCCAAGGCGAAGACCCTGACGATCTCCGACAACGGGATCGGCATGACCGAGGCCGAACTGCACGAGAACCTCGGTACCATCGCGCGCTCCGGCACCGCCGCGTTCGTCGATCAGATGGACAAGGAGACCAAGGGCGACACCAGCCTCATCGGCCAGTTCGGCGTCGGCTTCTATTCGGCGTTCATGGTAGCGGAGAAGGTCGAGGTCCTGACCCGCAAGGCCGGCGAGGACAATGCCTGGATCTGGTCGTCCGACGGCCAGGGCGAGTACACGGTCGCCGGCGCCGAGAAGGCCGCGCGGGGCACGGTGATCACCCTGCACCTGAAGAAGGATGCCAAGGAGTTTCTGGAGAAGGAGCGCATCGGCACCGTGGTCCGGACCTACTCGGACCACATCCCGTTCCCGGTGGTCTTCGTCGACGGTGAAGAGGAGACCACCCTGAACCGGGCGTCGGCCCTATGGACCCGCGCCAAGAGCGAGATCTCCGAGGAGGACTACAAGGAATTCTACCATCACGTCGGCCACGCGTTCGACGATCCGTGGATGACCCTGCATTGGAAGGCGGAAGGGCGGATCGAGTATCACGGCCTGCTGTTCGTACCGACCATGCGGCCGTTCGATCTGTTCCATCCGGAGCGCCGGCACCACGTGAAGCTCTACGTCAAGCGCGTGTTCATCACCGACGAGGTCGAGGGCCTGGTCCCGACCTGGCTGCGGTTCCTCAAAGGCGTTGTCGACTGTGAGGACCTGCCGCTGAACGTCAGCCGCGAGATGCTGCAGCACAATCCGGTGGTTTCCGCCATCAGCAAGGCGCTGACCAAGCGGGTGCTAAGCGACCTCAAGAAGAAAGCCACCAAGGAGACGGACGCCTACGCCGAGTTCTGGAAGAACTTCGGCGCCGTGCTGAAGGAAGGTCTGTACTCCGACGGTGCGGAACACAAGGACGCGCTGGTCGATCTCGCCCGGTTCCGCTCGACCGCCGGCGACGACCTGGTCGGCTTCGATCAGTACATCGAGCGCATGAAGGAAGGCCAGGAGGCGATCTACTACATCGCCGCCGAAGACGAGGCCGCCGCCAAGGCCTCACCCCAGCTCGAGGGCTTCATCAAGAAGGGGGTGGAGGTCCTTTACCTGACCGACCCGATCGATGAGTTCTGGGTCCAGGCGATGTTCGAAGGCGTGAAGGACAAGCCGCTGAAGTCCATCACCCGCGGCGGGGCGGATCTATCGTCCATCAAGGTCGGCGACACCGACAGTGACGCGGCGGACAAGCCCGAGGACAAACCGGAAGATGCGGGTGCCATCGACACTTTGATCGCCAGCGTCAAACTGGCCCTCGGCGACACCGTCAAGGATGTGCGGACCACTGACCGACTGGCCGAAAGCCCGGTCTGTCTGATCGCCGACGAAACCGACATGGACATGAACCTCGAGCGCATGCTGCGCCAGCACAAGCAGCTCGACCAGGCGGCCCCGCGGGTGCTCGAACTGAACCCGGACCATGCGCTGATCAAGGGCCTGGCCAAGCTGCTGCAGGCCGGTAAGTCCGAGGGCATGGACGACGCCGCCCACCTGCTGTTCGAGCAGGCCCGAATCCTGGAAGGGGAAACGGTCAGCGACCCGAAGGCCTTCACCCGGCGGTTCTCGGACGTGATGGTCAAAGCGCTCGGGGCGTAGATCGCCCGACCGGTTGCCAGCGCACGCCATAACCCCATCTTCCTTGGGGAAAGCGCGAACAGCTGGAGACGGTCATGCGCACCATCCTGATCATCCTGGCATCTCTGATCCCGTCAATCGCCGCCGCCGACGCCTGCGGACCGCGGCTCGTGGTCGACTTCCAGGAAGGCGCGCCGAAAGACCGGTTCACCTTCACCAATGCCAGCGATCCGGGCTGGTCGGTGACCGATGTCGAGATGGACCTCGGTCCGAGCCAGGGCCGGCTGATCTTCGACGTCACCGGTCGCGGCGCCGGGGTCAGCGTCTTCCAGCCCTACGAGGAGGCCGGCGGCTCGGCGGCGATCGCCGCACGGTCGCTGGTCAGTGACGGCGACCGGCTCCTGTCCATTGCCTTCGCGCGGTTTATGCCCGGCGACGGGTATGCCTTCACCATCGACCTCGACGACACGGTCGGGACCGCGCCGACCATTGTGTCCGGCAGCGAAATCGCCGGCGGCGCCCTGCGCGCGACGTTTGTCGACCAGAACGGCCAGAAGGTCGAGAAGCCGGCGGTGTTCGACCATGGCAGTCGGGCTGACACCGGGCGCGACGAGGCGTGCTTCGTGTCCTGATGCGGCGGGCCCCCTTGGACCCATGGTCTGGCACGGACCGGCTCTACGGGGCGATGGCCTGATCCGGCAAGGTCGGCGCCCGTTCAGGAGGGTGCCATGGACACGCCGATCAAACTGGAAGACGCCATCAACGAGACCTGCCCCTGGTCCGGCAAGCCGGTCTCAGCCGACAGCCTGACCCGCTACCAGGGCCATGTGGTCGGGTTCTGCAATCCCGGCTGCCGGGACAAGTTCGAGACCGCGACCCGCCATTTCGAGGCGGCATTGGTCAAGGTCCCGGTCTCGACCTGACGGCCGAACCGGGATGACGTTCATCACCGCGTCATCCCGGGGGAGCCCGCACTACTATGCGGGCGACGCCCGGGACCTCGTTCGATGCCCCTACCGCCGGACCTCGAACACCGAGCCGTCATCCAGGCCGATCGTGAAGCGGATGTCCTTGCCCGTTCCGGTCACCTTGATGGCCTTGTCGATCCGCGCCGGCAGAGCGATCTCCGCCCGTTGGACCAGATCGCCGCCATCGAACCCCATGATCAGCAACCGCGCCCGGTTCGCCGACGGCAGGGCGAGGTCCGGCAACTCGTCACCGTTCACGTCGGCAACGGCGGACAGGCGCATCTCAAACGCCCCGATCTGGTGGTTCGAGAACCCGTAGCGGTCCGCCACCGGGTTCAGGGCGGACCCGGTATACTCGAGAAAGATCAGGGTCCCGCCGATATGGGGGGTGCGCACGAGAGCGATCTGCCGACCACCGCTGCCGGTGAAATCCTCGATCCCTGCGATGTTGAGCCAGCGGTTCGCCCGACCGATCGGCGCCGAGACGGCCCGTTCGACCAGCGCCCCGTCCACCAGCCCGTAGACTGCGACCGCGGCGCCGAGCGAGGTCGACGCGCGGATTGCCTCCACCTCGGTGTTGCCGTCCATGTCCAGGTCGATCAGCCGCGGCGTGCGGTCCTCAAACACCTCGGTTTCCGGCAGCACCAGTATCTGCATGGCCCCATCGGCAGTGCGCACCACCAGCGCGCCGGCCTCGATCGCATCGCCGAGGATCCCGTGGCGGTACCGGGTGGTCGGGTCGGCATACCAGGCCCTCAGGATGTCGCCGCGGCCGCGCGCCACCCGGCCGTCGGGCAGGCCATTAGGTGCAGGCTGGCCGGTCTCCAGCACGATCGACGCCGGGAGACTCGCCGGATCGACCGGCACCAGGGTCCAATCCTGGGCGGCTGCCGATGCGGGGCCGGCCAGGATCAGGGCCAGCAGAAGAACGGCAAGGCGGCTCATCGGTCGCTCACCAGTTTCGCGCCCATGGCCATGAACGCCGCACCGGCGAGACCGGTGATCCAACGCTCCAACCGCCGGTAGTGCGCCAGCACCGGACCGGTCGTCATGGCGACGGCGACCAGCGCATACCAGCCCCACGCCATGGCCGTGACCGTGACAACGATGGTGATCTGGGCCGCCAACGGGGCGGTGGGCGGCACCGCGACCGCGAACAGCGAGGCGAAGAAGGCGGCCGCCTTGGGATTGGCAAGGTCCGTCAGCAGCCCCATGCGGAAGGCCCGGTGCGCCGACGGCGCCACCACCAGCGGGCTCGCTGCCGCCTGCGCCGGTCGCAGCGCGGCCCGCAGCATGGTGAAGCCAATGACGACCAGATAGGCGCCACCCGCCAGTTTCACGGCCGTGTAGAGCCAACCGGCGGTCTGAAACAGCAGGGCCAGGCCGGCCAGACTGCCACCGGCCCAAATCAGGGTTCCGAGGCCGATGCCGGCCGACACGAGGAGGCCGCTGCGACGACCGTGGCGCGCCGCCGACTGGGCGGTGATCAGGAAGTTCGGGCCCGGGCTGATGACGGTCACCGCCCAGATCAGCATGACGGTCGCGAACGCCGTCCAAAGCTCTGCAGTCATGACTCTGGCCTTTCGTCTTCTGGCGGATCAGGCGACCCGGTCGCCCTTCTTGACCTGAACGGTTCGATTGTCCACCGCAGGCAGCATCTTTGCCGGATCGCGGGTCACCACGACATCGATCACGCTGGGTCGGCCGGTCTCGGCCAGGGCGCGGTCGAGGGCGGGCGCGATCTGGTCCGGCGTCTCGACCCGGATGCCGAGGCATCCGAACGCCTCGACAACTTCGGCGTAGTTGGTCTCGGCCAGGTCCGACGACTGATACGCGCCCGGGCCGTACATCAGATGCTGCAGCGCCTTCACGTAGCCCGACGCCGCGTTGTTGACGACGATCACGGTGAACGACAGCCCAAGGCGTCGCGCCGTTTCCAGCTCACCCATCACCATGTTGAAGCCGCCGTCGCCGGTCAGAGCGACGACCGGGCCGAGCCCGGCCTGGGCCGCCCCCATCCCACCGGGCACGCCGTACCCGATCGACGCAAAGCCGCGGTCGGGCACGAAGCCCCGGCCCGGCTGCTTGGTGTCGTACAGCAACCCGCCCCAGTGGGCGGCGAACCCGCCATCGGCCACCAGGGACGCATCTTCCGGCAGCGCCTGGTTCAGCTCGTGCAGAAGGCGCGCCATGTTGATCGGCGCTTCTTCCGAGGTCAGCCGGGCATCCACATCCCGGCGCCAGGCAGCCATGCGCTCCGGCACCTGCGCCGCCCATGGGGCGACCCGGTCCGCGAGCCCGGAGCCGTCGACAGCGGCGCGCAGATCCTCCAGCGTGGCCCGGGCGTCTCCCCACAGGCTCAGCGCCGGAGTCAGCGTCCGGCCCATCTCCTCCGCGACAATGTCGAGATGGATCACCGACTTCCCCTTCGGCGGCACCGTGTAGCGTTTGGTGGCGATCTCCCCCAGTTTGCAGCCCACCACGAACAGCAGATCGGATTCTTCGATGAGGGTGTTGGCGATCCGGTCGTAGCGGCCGAACAGGCCGGCCGACAGGCGGTGGGTGCAGGCGATCGAGCCCTTGCCGCTCATGGTGTGGGCGACCGGCATGTTGGTCGCCTCGGCGAAGGCCGTCACCGCGCCGGCCGCCTTGCTGATGTGGACGCCGCCGCCGCACAGCATCAACGGGCGTTCGGCCGCCTGGATCATGTCGATCGCGGTGTCCAGCGCGGTCGCATCCGGTCGGCTGCGCAAAGCTGGTGCTGCCCGGTGGATCGGGTCGACCACGAACTCCTCGTCCTCGAACGGATGCGTGGCGTGGCAGATGTCCTCCGGGACATCCAGCGCCACCGGGCCCGGCCGGCCAGATGTCGCCACCGCGAAGGCACGGCGGACCAGTTCCGGAATGCGTTCGATGTACTCGACCCGGATCACTTCCTTGACCGCCGGGGCCAGGATGTCGAGCTGTCTTGATTCCTGGGTCATGTTTTTCCAGGAATGCAGCCGGTGGCTGTCGCCGACGATGGCCACGATCGGGATGCCGGCATTCAGGCTCTCGACCAGACCGGTCACCAGGTTGGTGGCGCCGGGGCCGAGGGTCGCGTCGACCACGCCGACCCGGCCGGTCACCTTGGCATAGGCATCGGCAGCAAAGGCCCCGCAGCGCTCGTCATTGATCAGAAAATGCCGGAGCCCCAGTCGCCGGGCGGCATCGTAGAACGGCAGCAGCTGAAAGCCGCCCATCCCGAACATCGGCCCGATCTCGAAGGCCTGCAGCATGCGGGCCAACGCCTCGCCGCCGGTCATCTCGTTGGTGGTCATCGCGATCCTCCTGCCTTCGTCGATTTGCCTGTGGTTCCTGTATCCATCTCCAAGGTCCCGGCCGTCGCGCTGCTCCGCCGGGATGACGGTGCATTTCTCGTCATCCCGGTTCGACCGCCAGGTCGAGACCGGGACCTCGCCGTCATTCAGTCACCATCGCCCGGGCCGCCTCGGCGATGCCGGCGGCGGTGACGCGGACGGTGTCCTCCAGCGGCGGGGCATAGGCAATCGGCACCCGCGGCGCGCCAAGACGCTTCACCGGCGCCTTGAGCGCGCCGAACAGCGCCTCGGACACGGTGGCGGCGATTTCCGCCCCGAAGCCGCCCGCCTGCACACTCTCATGGGCGACGATCAGCCGGCCGGTCTTACGCACGCTCTCGAACACCCGGTCCTTGTCCCAGGGCCACAAGGTGCGCAGGTCGAGCAGCTCTACCGACACGCCGTCCGCGGAAAGGGTCTCAGCCGCCGTCACCGCCTCGTGCACGGTCGCCGACCAGGACACGACGGTCATGTCGTCGCCCTTACGCACGATCCGCGCCCGGCCGATCGGCAGCGGGTCGTTGTTGTCGACCTCGCCCTCCAGCGCCCACAGGTTCTTGTGTTCCATGTAGACAACCGGGTCGTCACAGCGGATCGCCGATTTCATCAAGCCGTAATTGTCGACCGGCGAGGACGGGCAGATCACCACAAGGCCCGGAATATGGGTGTACCAGCTCTCCAGCGACTGGGAGTGCTGGGCCGCCGACGAGCGCCAGATCCCCATCGGTTCCCGCACCACGATCGGCACCTTGGACTGGCCGCCGAACATGTAGCGCGCCTTGGCCGCCTGATTGACCAGTTCGTCGACCGCGCAGAGCGCGAAATCGGCGAACCGCATCTCGACGACCGGCCGGGTTCCGGTTATGGCCGCCCCGACCGCGACCCCCATGATCGCCGCCTCGGAAATCGGGGCGTCGGATATCCGCACCGGGCCGAACTGCTCCGGCAGACCGGCATACTGGCCGAACACGCCGCCACGGCCGAGATCTTCGCCCAGCGCCCAGACCGTCGGGTCGCGCTGCATCTCCTCCGCCAGCGCCGTGCGGCCGGCTTCGGCATAGGTCATCGTCACCACGGAGCCGTCCTCCTAGTAGGCGTCTACGCGGGGATCGCCCACGTCCTGTACGTCGGCAAAGGCCCGTTCCAGCGGCGGCCAGGGGGCCGCCTTGGCGTCGTCGTAGACCGCTTCCATCTCGGTGCGCGCGTCGCGTTCGTGGCCGGCCAGGGCCTCGCCCTTGATGCCGGCATCGGCCAGGGTCTGGGCAAGGCGGGCGATCGGGTCGTTGCGCCAGGCCGCCGCCACCTCCTCGGCCGGACGATACGCCGCGGGGTCCGCAGCCGTGTGACCGGTCAGACGGTAGGTCTTGGCGACGATGAACCGCGGTCCGCCGCCGGCGCGCACCGCCGCGGCGGCGTCGCGGGTTGCCTCGTCGAGGGCGATCACGTCGTTGCCGTCGACCTCGAGGGCGGGGATGCCCAGCGCCTCGGCGCGAGCGGCCGGTCCCGGACCGGCAGTCATCGAGGCGGTTCGAGTGGTCGAGGCGAAGCCGTTGTCCTCGCAGACGAACAGGGCCGGCAGTTCGAAGACCTTGGCCCAGTTCAGCCCTTCGAGAAACGGCCCGCGGTTGATCGCGCCGTCGCCGAAGATCGAGCAGGCGATCCGGTCCTCGCCCTTCATCTTGATCGCGTGGGCTGCCCCCGCCGTGATGTGGATGTTAGCCGCCACCACGCCGTTGGCGCCGAGCATGCCGACCGAGAAGTCGGCGATATGCATCGATCCGCCCTTGCCGTGGCTGGTCCCGCCCTCGCGGCCCAGCAGCTCCCGCATCATGGCCTTGGCATCCGCACCTTTGGCCAGGGTGTGGCCGTGACCGCGATGGGTCGAACTCAGGATGTCGTCGACCCTGAGGTTCGTGACGACGCCGGCGGCGATTGCCTCCTGGCCGATCGAGGGGTGGATCGCGCCGAGGACCAGCTTTTCGGTATTGGCCTGCAGGGCCGCCTCTTCAAAGGCCCGGATCCGCCACATCAGCTTGTGGTGGTCGAGCAGACGATCGAGATCCAGGTTGCGCGGCGTGGGCGTCGCGGACACAGGGCATTCCTCCCGAGAGCCCGCATCGGATTGGTCTTTGTTCTATGGCGGGCGGCCAAACCTTAGAAAGCGCGCCGACAGCCAGTCAAGGTGGCGAAGGACGGCGCATAGATCCTCGACAATGCCGGCGCGCGGCGCTAGAAACCCGCGCTTTCCCCACCTCATGTCGGGGAAATCGAGGAGACAGACAAAGATGCGCACGCCCGCCGCCGAAAGGATCGCGCTGTTCGCCGCCATGACCGCGATCGGACTGGTCGTCCTGGTGTCCAATATCGCGGTCGGCTATCCGATCAACGACTGGCTGACCTGGGGCGCCTTCACCTATCCGCTCGCCTTCCTGGTGACCGACCTGTCGAATCGGATTCTCGGGCCCTCCGCCGCCCGGCGCGTCGTCTTTGCCGGCTTCGCCGTCGGTGTCGCCCTGTCGATCGCGTTCGCCGAGCCGCGGATCGCGATTGCCAGCGGGGCAGCCTTCCTGCTGGCCCAGCTGATGGATGTCTGGTTGTTCGACAAGCTGCGGCGCGGCACCTGGTGGCGCGCACCGCTGATCTCCTCGGTATTGGCCTCCGCCCTCGATACGGTGATTTTCTTCGCCGGCGCCTTCGCGCTGACCGGTCTGCCCTGGGTCACCTGGGCGATCGGGGACTATGCGGCCAAGCTGGCGATGGCGGCGATCCTGCTGGTGCCGTTCCGGGTCTTCCTGTCGACCCTGCCGGCCGCCTGGCGCGAGAGCCCGTCCGCACCCGCCTGACACCGGAGCGCGGTCGGACATGCGTGTCGACCTGTTCGACTACGAGCTGCCGGCCGACCGGATCGCCCGGTTTCCGGCCCGGCCCCGGGAGTCGGCCCGCCTGCTGGATCTGACGGGTGGAACCACAGCCGATCGTCATATTTTCGATCTGCCCACGCTGCTGCGGCCCGGCGACCTGCTGCTGTCCAACGACACCCGGGTCATTCCGGCCCGGCTGCGGGGGCGCCGCGGCGAGGCCGGCATCGAGGTGACCCTGCACAAGCGCGAAACCGACGACACGTGGCTGGCCTTCGCGCGCCCCGCCAAGAAGCTGCGACCGGGCGACCGGGTGGTCTTCGCCGACGACCTGTCGGCCGAGGTTGCGGCCAAGGGCGACGGCGGCGAGGTGGCGCTCGCCTTCGATCGCGCCGGCGCCGACCTGATGGTGGCCCTGGAGCGCCATGGGGCCATGCCGCTGCCGCCCTACATCGCCCGCAAGCAGGATGAGCCGAACAGCGACGCTGAGGACTACCAGACGGTGTTCGCGGCGCGCGACGGGGCGGTGGCCGCCCCCACCGCCGGCCTTCACTTCACGCCAGACCTGCTCGCCAAGATCGAAGCGGCCGGGGTCAGACGGGCCCTGGTCACCCTGCATGTCGGCGCCGGCACCTTCCTGCCGGTCAAGGTCGACGACACCGACGACCACAAGATGCACGCCGAGTGGGGAGAGATCCCCGCGGCGACCGCCCAGGCCATTGCCGAAGCCCGGGCCCGAGGCGGGCGGATCGTGGCCACCGGCACGACCACGCTGCGCATCCTGGAAGCGGCGGCGCGGGAGGATGGCACCGTATCCGCGTGGTCAGGTGATACCGACCTGTTCATAACGCCGGGCTACCGGTTCAGGGTCGTCGACGTCCTGCTGACCAACTTCCACCTGCCGAAGTCGACCCTGCTGATGCTGGTTTCCGCCTATGCCGGACGTGAGAGAATCCTCAAGGCCTATGCCCATGCCATCCGCGCGGGCTATCGGTTCTACTCCTACGGCGACGGCTGTCTGCTGGAACGGAGTGCAGCGTGACCATCGGTTTTGAAACCTGGGCCCAGGACGGAAACGCCCGGCGCGGCCGCCTCTCCCTGGCCAACGGGACCGTCGAGACGCCCGCTTTCATGCCGGTCGGCACGGCGGCGACCGTCAAGGCGATGCGCCCGGAATCCGTCGCCGAGACCGGTGCGGAGATTCTGCTTGGCAACACCTATCACCTGATGCTGCGGCCGACGGCTGAGCGCATCGCCGAGCTCGGCGGTCTGCACAGTTTCATGAACTGGTCAAAGCCGATCCTGACCGACAGCGGCGGGTTCCAGGTCATGTCGCTGGCCGGGCGCCGAAGCCTGGACGAGGACGGGGTCACCTTTCAGAGCCACGTCGACGGCAGCCGCCATCGCGTCGATCCGGAGCGGTCGATCGAGATCCAGCGCCTGCTCGGCTCCGACATCACCATGGCCTTCGACGAATGCACGCCGCACCCGGCGACCCATGACGTTGCCGCCCAATCCATGCGCCTGTCCATGCGCTGGGCGGCACGCTCCAAGGCGGCCTTCGAGCAGCGCGACGGCTATGGGCTGTTCGGCATCGTCCAGGGATCGATCTACGACGACCTCCGTGTCGAATCCGTCGAGGCGCTGACCGCCATCGGCTTCGACGGCTACGCGGTCGGTGGCCTCGCGGTCGGCGAGGGCCAGGCCGAGATGTTTCGGGTGCTCGACATCACGGTGCCGCACCTGCCGGCCGACCGGCCGCGCTACCTGATGGGGGTCGGCAAGCCGGCCGATCTGGTCGGCGGCGTGATGCGCGGAATCGACATGTTCGACTGCGTGCTGCCGAGCCGATCCGGTCGAACCGGTCAGGCCCTGACCCGGCGCGGCCCGGTCAACCTGCGCAATGCCCGCCACGCGGCCGATCCGCGCCCGCTCGACCCGGACTGTGCCTGCCCGGCCTGCACCGGCTACAGCCGGGCCTATCTGAACCACCTTCAGAAAACCGACGAGATCCTGGGCCCGATGCTGCTGACCTGGCACAACCTGCACTACTATCAGGAACTCATGGCGGGACTGCGGTCGGCGATCGAGAGCGGGACCCTGGAGGACTTCGCGGTCGCTTTCGACGCGCAGCAGGCGGCCGGAGACCTGCCGCCACTCTAGGACCCGTCTCTCGGAAGGGAGTCATGGACCAAGCCCAACGCATCGCCGAACGCATTGGGGCCGAAGCGCGCGCCGCCGGCTTCCACGCGGTCGGCATCACCCCGGCCGCCGTCGGCGACCGCGACCGTCAGCGCCTGGAGGCCTTCGTCGCCAACGGCGAGCACGGCGAGATGGCCTGGATGGCCGAAACCCTGGAGCGACGCGGCGACCCGAAGACGCTCTGGCCCGAGGCGCGCAGCGTGATCGTCTGCGCCATGAACTACGGGCCGGATCACGACCCGCTCGACGACCTCCTCCACTCGGACCGTGGCGTCATTGCCGCCTATGCGCGCAACCGCGACTACCACGACCTGGTCAAGAAGCGCCTGAAGCGGCTCGCCCGCTGGATACACGCGAGTTTCGAGTGCGAGGTCAAAGTGTTCGTCGACACCGCACCGGTGCTGGAGAAGCCGCTGGCGACGGCTGCCGGTGTGGGCTGGCAGGGCAAGCACACCAACCTGGTCAGCCGCGTTTTCGGATCCTGGCTGTTCCTGGGCGAGGTCTTCACCACCCTGGAGCTGCCGCCGAACACGTCCGCGGAGGACCACTGCGGCAGCTGCCGGCAATGCCTCGACATCTGTCCGACCGACGCCTTCCCGACTCCCTACACACTCGATGCCCGGCGCTGCATCAGCTACCTGACCATTGAGCACAAGGGGCCGATCCCGCCGGAGTTCCGGCCCGCCATGGGCAACCGGATCTACGGCTGCGACGACTGTCTGGCCGTCTGCCCCTGGAACAAGTTCGCCGAACGCACCGACCAGATGGCGTTCATCGCCCGCGAGGACCTGACCCTGCCGCTGTTGAGTGAACTGGCAGGCCTCGACGACACGGCGTTCCGGGCCCGGTTCTCCGGCTCGCCGATCAAGCGGACCGGACGTAACCGGTTCGTGCGCAACGTGCTGATCGCGCTCGGCAACTCCAAGGACACGAGCGCCCTCGCGGCCGTCGAGCCATTGCTCGCCGACCCCGACCCGGTGGTCCGCGGTGCCGCGGTCTGGGCCTATCTCCGCCTCGGCGGCGACCCGGGCGACCGTCCGGAACGGGAAACCGACCCGAGCGTGCGAGCGGAGTGGCGCCCTTCGACACGCCCGGATTAACCCCGGATTAAATCCGGGGCGAGCTGCTCAGGGCGAGGCCCAAGGAGAGGTCAGTGTCCGATAAGCGCCCTTCGACACGCCCCGGCTCAGGGCCGGGGCTGCTCAGGGCGAGGTTTTTAGTTTGACCTCGTCCTGAGCAGCGGCGCAGCCGCATGTCGAAGGGCGCCTCTGGACCCATCCTGCCCTGCCCGTCAGGATGATTGCGCAGCTCAGGAGACCGGCGCCCATGATTCCCCTGCCCGACGGCGTCGTCGTCGCCGACAGCGTGACCAAACCGACCCCCGCTTGGGTGGGATCAGTACTGATCGCCGGCTCCCATGGCGGTGTGTATGCAGCCTATCTCGCGGCCAAGGCCGGCGTGCGTGGGATCATCCTGAACGATGCCGGGACCGGTAAGGATGGGGCCGGGATCGGCGGCGGCGCCTATTGCGCCGGGTTGAGCCTGCCCTACGCCACGGTCGACACAATGTCGGCGCGGATCGGCAACGGCACCGATATGGCCCGGCGCGGCGTCATCTCCTTTGTCAACCCGCCGGCCGCCGCGGCTAGTGTGACCGTCGGCATGGCGGCGATCGAGGCGGCGCGGCTGCTGAGCGTCGTCCCCGTCGTTCCAGCCGAAGCCCCCGCCTATGAGGAGGCGCGCACCGAACTGGAACCAGGGCCGAGCGGACGGCGGATCGTCCTCGTCGACTCAGCCTCGCTGATCAAAGCCGGGGAAGCCGGCCAGGTCGTGATCTGCGGCAGCCATGGGGGGGTTCCGGGCCCCGACCCGGCCTCGGCTTTGAAGGTCGACGCGTACGCCGCTTTCTTCAACGATGCCGGCGGCGGCGCCGATGGTGCGGGCTATACCCGCCTGCCCGCCCTGGATGGGCGCGGCATCATCGCCGGCACGGTCGCCGCCATGAGTGCCCGGATCGGCGACGCCCGTTCGACCTATGAGGACGGTATTCTGAGCCGGGTTAACGAAGCGGCCGCCCGGGCCGGCGGCGGCGCCGGCATGGCGTTGAGGACGTTCGCCGCTATGCTGGTGCGTTGAGGGAGGGATCATGAAACTCGCCACGTTTACCCAGGCCGGGCGCACGCGTATCGGCGTCGTCGAGTTCGAGCGTATCGCTGATGTCTGCGCCGCCGATCCCGGTTTGCCGACCGACATGACCGCCTATCTCGCGAACCACGCCGAGACGGCGCCGCGCCTGGCCGCGGCCCGGCAAGGCGCTCCACGATGGCCGCTGGGCGAGGTCAGGCTCGAGGCGCCGGTTCCCAATCCCGGCAAGTTCCTGGCCGTGGGCCTCAACTTCGCCGACCACATTCGCGAACTCGGCGCGGCGACGCCACAGTTCCCGTCGACCTTCGCCAAGACCCGGACCTGCATCAACGGCCCGTTCGACCCGGTGCAGCGCCCGCGCGTGTCGGACACTCTGGACTACGAGGGCGAGTTGGGCCTGGTGATCGGCCGTCGCTGCCGCCACGTGCCGAAGGACCGGGCGCTCGAGGTCGTCGCCGGCTATGTCGTGGTCAACGACCTGACGGTGCGGGAGTGGGTCAACCTCACCCCCCAGGTGGTGATTCCGAAGAGCTTCGACACCACCGGCCCATTCGGCCCCTGGATGACCACCGCCGACGAGGTCGCCGATCCGCAGGCGCTGAAGATCCGCACCCTGGTCAACGGCGAGGTCCGCCAGGACAGCAGCACCGCGGAGATGATCTTCAGCTGCGCCGACCTGATCGCTTTGCTGAGCCAGGCGGTGACGCTCGAGCCGGGCGACGTGATCACCACCGGCACGCCCCCCGGTGTCGGCGAAGGCTTCTCGCCCAAGCGTTACCTGCAGCCCGGCGATGTCGTGCGGGTCGAAATCGACGGCCTCGGCCATATCGAGAACCCGATCGTCGCCGAACCCGACGACACCGCCTTCATCGACGCCTAGAGGAGGCTCGCCATGCCGCTGCTCGGCCAAGGCATGCTAATCACCTTCACCGAAGTGGCGCCCGAGCACGAGGTGGAGTTCAACGAGTGGTACAACCGTGAGCACATCGACGAGCGGGTCTTCATGCTGGGGTTCCGCCGCGCGCGGCGTTATCTGGCCGCCGATGCCGATGCCAAGGTGAAGTACTTCGCGACCTACGAGACCGCGACGGTCCGTGACCTGTGCGCGCCGGAATACATAGCCCGGCTCGGCGACCAGTCCGACTGGTCGAAGAAGATCATGGCGCTGTTCACCCATTTCGATCGGTTGACGGTGACCTGCACTGTGGACCTGACTCACGGCTTCACCGGCGCCGCCGGTCTCGCCCGGTTCTTTCCGGCCGACGACCAGAAGGACGCGCTACGCCAGGCCTTCCGGGAGACCGTCTTGCCGGACGCGATCAAGCGCCCCGGCATGATGGGCGCCTGTGTCCTGGAGAACGACCTCGACGTCGTCAACGAGGGGCTGCGGGCTCAGGGCATGCCGGTGCCGGCCGATCAGATCCAGGAATGGGTGGTGCTGTTCGACACCGACACGCCGGAGACTGCCCGGGAGGTCCTCGACGCGGTGTTCGGCGGCACCGGCATGGAGGCCTACGGGCTGGCGAGCACGTCGGTCGACACCGCCAGCTACGCCTTCACCTTCGGCAACCAGCGCTGACGGGGCCGCGATGTCGTGGTTCGTCGGTGTCGATGTCGGAGGCACGTTCACTGATTTCTACGCCATCGACCGGGAAAGCGGCCGGATCGCAGTCCACAAGACCCCGTCGACACCCGCCAATCCAGCCGACGCGATCCTGACCGGTCTCGCCGCCCTGGCCGCCGATCACGGTGTGGCCAGCGCCGGGATCACCCGCCTGGCCCATGGCACGACGGTGGCGACCAATGCGCTCATTCAGCGTCGCGGCGCGCCGGTCGCGTTGATCACCACCGAGGGTTTCCGGGACCTGCTGGAGATCGGCCGCCAGATCCGGCCGAAGATGTTCGACCTCAAGGCCGATGCGCCGCCGCCACTGGTTCCCCGCAAGCACCGCTTCGAAGTCCGCGAGCGGATGACCGTGCACGGCACGCCCCGGGTCGCCCTGACCGACGCGGCGATCGATGCGGTGATCGACGAGGTCGCGGCCTCCGGGACCGAAGCGGTCGCCGTCTGCCTGCTGTTCGGGTTCCTCAATCCGGAGCACGAGATCCGGATCGGCCGGCGGCTGGCAGAGCGCCTGCCGGATGTCGCGGTATCCCTGGCCAGCGCGGTCCAGCCGGAATTCCGCGAGTTCGAGCGGTTCTCGACCACCACCCTGAACGCCTATCTGCAGCCGCTGATCGGACGTTACATGGCGCATCTCGGCGCGGCGCTGGCGACCCGGGCGCCGAACGCCCGTCTCGGGATCAACCAGTCGAGCGGCGGCCTGATGTCCGTCGAACGGGCCGCCGGCTTTCCCGTACGCACCGCCCTCTCCGGCCCCGCCGCCGGGGCGGTGGGTGCGGCCTATATCGCGCGCCTCGCCGGCAAGCCGGACGTGATCACCCTCGACATGGGCGGCACCAGCGCCGATGTGGCCCTGATCCGCGGGTTCGAAGCGGAGATCGGCTTCGGGCGCGAAGTCGCCGGCTTTCCGGTCCGCCTGCCCCTGGTCGATGTTCACACCGTGGGGGCCGGCGGCGGATCGATCGCCTGGTTCGACCGGGACGGCCTGCTGAAGGTCGGGCCGATCTCCGCCGGCGCCGATCCCGGGCCGGCCTGCTACGGGCGCGGTGGCACCGAAGCGACGGTATCCGATGCCAACCTGGTGCTCGGACGGCTGTCCGGGTCGCTGATCGGCGGGGCCATGGCCCTCGATCTCACCAAGGCCAGGGCGGCCATCGAACCAATCGCCGACCGTCTCGGGTTCTCGGTCGAGAGAACAGCCGAGGGTATGTTGGGAATCGTGACCGCGAACATGGTCCGGGCGATCCGCACCGTCTCGGTCGAGCGCGGCCACGATCCGCGCGACTTCGTGCTGATGCCGTTCGGCGGAGCCGGCGCGCTGCACGCCGGCGATGTCGCCCGTGCCCTCGACATGACGGAGATCATCGTGCCCCCGGCCCCCGGTATTCTGTGTGCCCAGGGTCTGGTGGTCTCCGACCTGAAGGAGGACTTCGTCGCCACCGCCCGGCTGCCGCTGACAGAGGCGGGACTCGGCGATCTGGAGGCCTCGATCCGGCCGCTGCTTGACGCCGCCCGGTCCTGGTTCGAGCAGGAACAGGTCGCCGAGGACCGTCGACGCCTGCGGCTCGGCATTGACCTGCGCTATGTCGGACAGAATTTCGAACTGCTGGTACCGGTCGCCGAAACCGACGGCGCGGCCCCCGCCCTGCCGGACCTCGATGACATCCGCCAGCGGTTCTTCGCCGCCCACGAGAAAACCTACGGACACTTCACCGCCGACGACCCGATCGAGACGGTGAACTTCCGGCTGACCGCACTTGGCGAAAGCGACCGCTTGCCGGCCCCCACACCGCCGGACGACGCCTCGACCCATCCGGTGCCCACCGGCAGCCGGCCGGTCTGGTTCGATGGCCGGGAGGTCGACACACCGGTATTCGACCGGGCCCGCCTGGTACCGGCGCACCGTTTCACCGGGCCGGCGATCATCGACCAGCTCGACGCGACCACCGTGGTCCACCCCGGGGATACGGTCTCCGTCGATGCCGCCCTCAACCTGATCATCGAGGTGGCCCGATGACTGACCGCCCCCCGCGCGAGACGCCGGATCCGATCACCACCGAGATCATCTTCAACGCCCTGCAGTCGGTGACCGACGAGAGCTTCGTCGCGCTGATGAAGAGCGCCTATTCCACCAACATCAAGGAGCGCCACGACCACTCGACGGCGATCGTCGACCGCCACGGCCGCCTGGTCGTCCAGGCCGCGAACTCGATCCCGGTCCACATCGCCTCGATGCTGGGGCTGATGCAGAAGCTGCTGGAGAAGTACCCGCTGTCGGAGATCCGCGACGGCGACGTGTTCTGCGCCAACGATCCCCATGTCGGTGGCGGCACCCACCTGCCCGACGTCAACCTGGCGATGCCGGTGTTCGTCGACGGGGATCTGCTCGGCTTCGTGTGCAACATCGCCCACCACGCCGATATCGGCGGCATGTCGCCCGGTTCCATGGCCGGCGGCATGACCGAGATCTACCAGGAAGGGCTGCGGATCCCGGTCATCAAGCTTTTCCGCCAGGGCGTGCTCGACCAGGACCTGTTCGACCTGATCCTGCTTAACGTCCGGGTCATCGAGGAGCGCCGCGGCGACTACAACGCCCAGTTCGCAGCGCTTCGCCTCGCCCACCGCCGTCTCGGCGAGATCGTCGACCGGTTTGGCATCGACACCGTCGATGCCGTGTTCGACGGCATCATCAGCCGGACCTTCGCGCGCATGAAGCAGAGCATCGCCGGGATTCCCGACGGGACCTACCGCTTCGACGACGTGATGGACAATGACGGCGCCGGCACCGACGACGTGCGGATCGCGCTGACGGTGACGATCGACGGCGAGACGGCCATATTTGATTTCGACGGCACCCAGGAACAGGTCCCGGGCAACGTCAACATCCCGCTCAACGGCACGATCGCGGCGGTCTGCTACGTGCTGAAGGCGATGCTCGACCCCGAGATCCCGAACAATCAGGGCGTGATCGATGCCGTGACGGTGACCGCCCCGGCGGGCACGCTGGTCAACTGCGTCGCCCCGGCCTCGGTCGCCTCGCGGGCCCATACCTCCCAGCGCATCATCGACGTGGTGATCGGCGCCCTGGCGGACGCCCTGCCCGACAAGGCCGTGGGTGCGGCCAACGGCGCCAATTCCATGGCGATCTTCTCCGGCGTCGATCCGGCCTCCAAGCGCCCCTACGTCTATCTCGAGACCCTGGGCGGCGGCTTTGGCGGGCGCAACGATCGCGACGGCAAGGACGGCGTCCAGGTGCACATCACCAACACCTCCAACCTGCCCGTCGAGGCGATCGAGATGGAGTACCCGCTGTTGGTGGAAGCCTACGGGCTGATCGAGGATTCCGGCGGGGCCGGCACCTGGCGCGGCGGCATGGGCCTGCGCCGGGTGGTTACGCCGGTCGGCCATGACTGCGTGTTCACCGGGGTCGGCGAACGGTTCCGCCACCAGCCCTGGGGGGTGTTCGGCGGGGCGGCCGGCGCGTCGGGCCATTCCGCGATCCAGGGCCGGGATGACGCGGTCCGCGACATGCCGACGAAATTCGGCGACGCGGTGCTGCGGGCCGGCGAGCGCGCCGTTGTCGAGACCCCCGGTTCCGGCGGCTACGGCCCCCCGGCGGAGCGTAGCCCGGAGAAGCTGGCGGAGGACTGGGAGTCGGGCAAGTTCTCGGCCGACTACATGCGCCGCCACTACGGCTGGGAACCGCCGGCGCGCGACTGAAACACCAGCGCTCCGCTTTCCGCCGCCAGGCAAACTCGTTAGTATGCGAACAATTTCCGGCGACGGAGGAGTGCAGGGTGTCAGGTCCCGGGTACGAAGCGGCGGGTCGGCGGCTGGTCGGCGTCGATGTCGGCGGCACCTTCACCGACCTGATCTATCTCGATCCCGCCTTGGACGGCGGCCTGACGATCGCCAAGGTTCCGACAACGCCGGCCAACCAGGCCGACGGCGTCATGGCGGCCCTTGAGAGCGCGGATGTCGATCCGGCACGTGTCGATCAGATCGTTCACGGCACCACAACCACGACCAACGCCCTGTTGGAGCGCAAGGTCGCGAAGACCGGGCTGATCACCACCCAGGGGTTCCGGGACGTTCTGGAACTCGGTCGCCGGACCCGTCCGACATCCTACGGCCTGACCGGCAGCTTTGAGCCATTGATCCCCCGCGACCTGCGCCTGGAGGTGCCCGAGCGCCTGGACGCCGATGGCGCCGTCCTGGTGCCGCTCGACGAAGATGCGGTCGAGGCGGCCGCCGGACGCTTGCGCGACGCCGGTTGCGAAGCGGTGGTGATCCATTTCCTGCACAGCTATGCGAACCCGGTGCATGAGCGCCGCGCCGCCGAGATCGTGGCGGCGGCCTGGCCGGAGGTCGCCGTGACCGCGGGGCACGCGATCCTGAGTGAGTTTCGCGAGTACGAGCGCGGCACCACAGCAGCGGTCAACGCCGCCGTCCAGCCGGTGCTGCGCCGCTACCTGTCGCGATTGACCGGCCGCCTGGCCGACGGCGGCTACCGTCGCGAACTCCTGGTGATGCAGGGCAATGGCGGCACCATCGCCGCCGGCCGGGCCGCCGATGCGGCGGTCAACACGGTGATGTCCGGCCCGGCCTCAGGCGTCATGGCCGCCGCCTATACCGCGCGCCAGTCAGGCTTCGCCAACGTGCTGACCTATGACATGGGCGGCACCAGTTCCGATGTCGGCCTGATCGTCGATGGGGTGCCGACGGTCCACAGCGAACTGGATCTCGAGTACGGCATGCCGATCCATGTGCCAATGGTCGACGTGCACACCACCGGGGCGGGCGGCGGCTCGATCGCCCGGGTTGACACGTCCGGCCTGCTGCGGGTCGGACCGGAAAGCGCGGGCGCACGGCCCGGGCCGATCTGCTTCGCCCGGGGTGGGCGGGAGCCGACGATCACCGATGCCAATCTGGTGCTGGGCCGCCTCGACCCCGCCGCCCTGCTCTCAGTGGACTCGCCGGTCTCCGTCGACGACATCCGCGCGCGCTTCGAGGAGAGTATAGGCCGGCCCCTCGGTCTCGATGCCGACGCGGCGGCGGCCGCCGTCCTGCAGGTCGCCAACGACCGGATGGCCGGGGCGGTGCGGATGGTATCGCTTGCCAAGGGACACGACCCCCGGGACTTCGCGCTGTTCGCCTTCGGCGGCGCCGGGCCGCTGCACGCCACAGCACTCGCCCGCGAACTGGCGATCCCGACGGTGGTGATCCCGGCGCGGCCCGGCATCACCAACGCCATCGGCTGCGCCGTCGCCGATCTGCGCCACGACTTCGTCAACACGCTGAACACGCCGCTCGAGGCGATCGACATCAGCGACGTCCACGCCCTGTTCGCCGACCAGGAGACCCAAGGCCGGGCCCTGCTGGCCGCCGACGGGGTCGCGCTCGATGGCATCGAGATCCGCCGCAGCGTCGACATGCAGTTCCTCGGTCAGTCGCACATCCTGCAGGTTCCGGTGAGTGACGGGACCCCGTCCGTCGCCGACCTGGACCGGCTGTTCGCGCGCGCCTACTGGGAGCGCTTCGCCGTCGACCTGCCGGAGATCCGACCGGTGCTGGTCAACCTCCACACCGCGGTGCTCGGCCACCGGCCCGCCGTTCCGCTGACCGCACTCGCCGCCGCTCCGGACCGGGCCGTCAGCCTCGACGGTGCGCGCGACGGCAGCCGCGCGGTCTGGTTCGAAGGCGCCGGCCGGCTCGACACGCCGGTCTACCGGCGTGAACGCCTGCCGGACGCGGCGGAACTGGCGGGCCCCGCCATCGTCGCCCAGTTCGACTCCACCACCGTGATCGAGCCCGGACAGACCGCCCGGCTCGACGCCCATGGCAACCTAGTCGTGGCCGTCCCGGCTCGCGGTGATCTTGCGGGAGGTGCGTCATGACAGCCCTCGACCCCGTCACCCTCACAGTGATCCAGAACGGCCTGCAGCAGGTCTGCAACGAGATGGACCTGGCGTTCTCGCGGGCTGCGTTCTCGCCGGTGATCAGCGAGACCCACGACCGGTCGGACGGCATCTACCACCGCGACGACGGCGCGCTGATCGCCCAGGGCGAGGACGGGCTGCCAGTGTTCGTCGGCACCATGCAGGACTGCACGGCAACCGTCATCGAGCGCGCCCGGGACCTCGCCCCCGGCGACGTCTACATCGTCAACGACCCCTATCTCGGCGGCACCCACCTCATGGACGTCAAGTTCGTGAAGCCGTTCTTCTACCAGGGTGAACTGTTCTGCTGGCTGGCCAATACCGGCCACTGGCCGGATACCGGCGGGGCGGTGCCCGGCGGGTTCTCCGCCAGCGCCACCGAGGTCGAGCAGGAGGGCTTGCGCCTGCCGCCGGTCAAGCTCTACAAGCGCGGCGAGATCGACGAGGAGATCCTGTCGATCGTGCTGTCGAACATCCGGATCGCCGACCAGCGGATCGGTGACATCAAGGCCCAGGCGGCGGCACTCGCGGTCGGCGAGCGCCGCCTGACCGTGCTGTTGGACCGCTACGGCCGGGACACCGTCGACCAGGCCATCCTCGAAATGCGGGCCCGGGCCGCCCAGCAGATGCGCGCGAAGATCGCCGCCGTGCCGGACGGCGTGTACCGGGGTACGGCCGTGGTCGACAGCGACGGGGTGGTGAACGAGCCGCTCGACATCGTGCTCACCCTGACGATCCGCGGCGAGGAGGCTCATTTCGACTTCTCGGAGTCCTCTCCCCCCTGCCAGGGCCCGATGAACAGCGTCATCGCCACCACCCGATCGTCGGTCTATCTGGCGATGAAGCACATCTATCCCGACGTGGCGATCAACGCCGGCACCTTCGACCCGCTGCACGTGGCCGACCCGGACGGTACCTTCCTCTACGCCCGCTACCCGCGCCCTGTCTCGGGCTGCGCGGCGGAGGTCAGCCAGCGCATCGCCGAGGCGGTGTTCGCCGCGATGACCGCGGCCGTGCCCGACGACCTGTTCGCCGCCCCCGCCGGCACCAGCGGCAACTTCTCGCTCGGCGGGGTCGATCCCAAAACCGGGCGCGGCTACGTCTGCTACCTGATCTCCGGCGGCGGCTATGGCGGGCACGCGGGCGGGGACGGTTTGTCGAACGGCTGCTCGACCATCGGCATCTCGAAAACCACGCCGATCGAGGTCGTCGAGCAGCGCTATCCGATCCTGTACGAGGAGTATGCGCTGCGCGAAGGCTCCGGCGGCGCCGGGAGGCACCGGGGCGGATTCGGCGTGCGCTACAAGGTTCGGCTGCGCCGCGGCACCGCTCGCGCCAGCTTCGTGATGGACCACGGTCGGGTCGGCCCGCAGGGCGCGCTCGGCGGCGAAGATGGGGCGCCGAACACGGTGCTGGTCGAGCGCGGCGGGTCCAGCTACGTGCCGGAACATCTCTCGAAGGAACAGGGCATCGCGATTTCCGAGGGCGATGCCATCACCGTGGAAACACCGGGCGGCGGCGGCTACGGCGACCCGACAACCCGCGCCCCCGACCGGATCGCGCGGGACCGTACCCGCGGCTACTACCCGGACTGACGGGCGCGGCGGCGCCGCCGACGGCCCTCGCCCGACCCGTCGTCGGCCGAACCCGGGGCCGGACGGGGCGGCAGGGTCACGGCCGCCGACAGCTGCGGATAGGGCGCGGTCGCATGCGGCATCGACATCGCGCCGACGAAATGCTCCTGGAACCGTGATTCGACCGCCGTCTCCACTTTCTCGACACGCCGGACCACCCGCTCGATCTCCCGCCGGGCATCGGCGTTCAGCAGCGCCATCCGCGCCCCTGTGCCGGCCGCGTTGCCGACGGACCAGACCGCGTCGAGCCGGCAGTCCGGGATCATGCCCAAGACCATCGCGTACTTGACGTCGATATGGCTGCCGAAGGCACCGGCCAGGATGATGCGGTCGACGGTCTCGACCTCCATCTTGTCCATCAGCAGGGCGGCCCCGGCATAGAGTGCGGCCTTGGCGAGCTGGATCGCCCGCACGTCGTTCTGGGTGATCGCCACTTCCGGTGACAGCCGGTAGGCGAAAGTCCGCCCGTCGGCCTCGATCCGCGGCGTGCGGGCCGCCATCGCCCCGTCGATGGTGCCGTCCACCTTGAGCAGCCCCGTCAGCAGCATCTCGGCCAGAACCTCGATGATCCCGGATCCGCAGATCCCGGTCACGCCGGAGCGCCAGACTTCCTCCTGGAAGCCTTCCTCGTTGGACCAGAGGTCGCAGCCGATCACCCGGAACCGCGGCTCCCGGGTCTCCGGATCGATGCGCACCCGCTCGATGGCTCCGGGTGCGGCGCGCTGACCCGAGGAGATCTGCGCCCCCTCGAACGCCGGCCCGGTCGGCGACGAGGCCGCCAGCAACCGATGGCGGTTGCCGAGCACGATTTCCGCATTGGTACCGACATCGACGATCAGGGTCATCGCATCCTGCTGATGCGGCGCCTCGGAGAGGATGACGGCGGCGGTGTCGGCGCCGACATGGCCGGCGATGCAGGGCAGGCCGTAGACCCGGGCTCCGGGATAGATCGCCAGACCGACCTCCTCGGCACGCAGGTTGACCGCGGTGTCGATGGCCAGCGCGAACGGCGCCCCGCCGAGCTCCGTCGGATCAATGCCGAGAAACAGATGATGCATGATCGGGTTACCGACGAAGACCAGATCGACGATGTCGGCCACGTCGATCCCGGCCTCTTCCGCCACCTGACCGGCGAGACGGTTGATCGCCTCGCGCACGACCAGGGTCAGGTCCACGTCCCCGCCCGGATGCATCATGATGTAGGACACCCGGCTCATCAGGTCTTCGCCGAACCGGATCTGCGGGTTCATCGCCCCGCTGGAGGCCACGACCTCGCCGGTCGCGATGTCACACAGGTGGGCCGACATGGTGGTCGAGCCGATGTCCACGGCGAGGCCGTAGATTTTCTCCTTGAACCCGGGCCAGACACCGATCACGCGACGGTCCTCGCGCAGGCAGACGGTGACCTTCCAGGCGCCGTCGCGCAGCGCCTTCTGCAACGTGCTGAGCACAGGAAGGTCGCAACTGACGTCCTCGGCGATCCCCCAGTCGGGCCACTGGTCGCGCAGGCTCTCGCACAGCCGCCGGAAGTCGCCGGACGGTTCGTGCATGTCCGGCTCGCGCACCTCGACGTAGTGCAGCTTGTGGATCGGCCGGATGTCGATGTTCCGGGCCTCGGCGCGCTTGCGCACGATCTGGCGGTGGACCTGGCTGGTCTCCGGCACATCGATGACCGCGTCGCCGAGCAGCTTGGTCGAGCAGGACAGACGGCGGCCCGGCGCCAGTCCGCGTTTGTCGCGATAACGGATCTCGTTGCGGGCCGGCTCGCTCAGATTCTCCGACCGGCTTTCGAGCTGGAACTTGCTGAAGCTGCCTTCGCTGAGCGTAACCTGACAGCGTCCGCAGATCCCGCGGCCGCCGCATACGGAGTCGATGTCGACTCCCAGCGTCCTGGCCGCCTGCAGAACCGGCGTGCCGACGGGGAACCGGCCGCGGCGACCGGACGGGGTGAATACGACAAACGCCTCCGTCGCCGCACCCGTATCGGCTGCAGCGTCGGTCTGCTCCGGTGTCGCATTCATCTCGTCCATGTGGTCGGCGGCATCTCCGTGTCAGTGGCTCTCTTCGATAGCGTCAGGCCGTCAATTTCAGGCGCGCCGCCGACGCCGTTCGCGACCACCGCGCGCGCCCGCGACGTCGCGGCCCTCGGCGGCCGGCTCGCGGAACCGGCGGATCCAGCGCCGACACTCCGGATCGTGTCCCATCATCACGTCGGCGCCCATGACGCCGGCCATCTCCTCGGAATGCAGCGGGTTCATGATGGCCGACGTCATCCCCGAGCCGATTGCCATGGTCAGGAACGCGGCGTTCAACGCGTGGCGGTTCGGCAGACCGAAGGAAATGTTGGAGGCGCCGCAGGTCGTGTTGACACCCAGCTCCTCGCGCAACCGGCGGATCAGCCGCATGGCGGAGTGGCCGGCCAGGTTGAGGGCACCAACCGGCATCACCAGGGGATCGACGACGACGTCGGCGCGGGGAATGCCATAGTCCTCGGCGCGTTCGACAATCTTGCGGGCGACGTCGTAGCGGACGTCCGGATCCTCGGAGATCCCGGTCTCGTCGTTCGAGATCGCGACCACCGCGGCACCGTACTTCTTGACCAGCGGCAGCACGACTTCGAGGCGCTCCTCTTCGCCGGTCACCGAGTTGACCAGTGCCTTGCCCTGATAAACGGCCAGGCCGGCTTCCAGGGCTTCGACGATGGAGCTGTCGATCGACAGCGGAACATCGGTGATGGACTGCACCAGCTGGATCGACTGGGCCAGGATGGCCGGTTCGTCAGCCAGCGGGATTCCGGCGTTGACGTCGAGCATGGTGGCCCCCGCCTCGACCTGGGCACGGGCATCGGACTCGACCCGACTGAAATCACCCGCTGCCATCTCGGCCGCCAGAAGCTTGCGACCGGTCGGGTTGATCCGTTCGCCGATGACGCAGAACGGCCGCTCGAAACCGATCAGGACTTCCTTGGTGGCGGAGGAAACGAGGGTGTCGACCATGGGCTGGCTCCAGAGGGGCGTTGGCGTTCAGTGTTTCAGGAGGCGATCCGCGCCGTCGAGTTGGCATCGATCAGCAGCTCTCCACGGGCCTGATCGACGGAGAATGCACCCGACGCCACGGCGTTGGCCCAGTCGGCTGTCTTCGCCAATCCGCCGAACGGATAGAAATGCAGTTTCTCGATCCCGCATTCGGCATCCCGCTCGCGGTAGGCGGCCAGATCGATCACCAGCCGATTCGGCGCCTGGACCAGCAGGAGCTTCGCCAGGTTGCGAGCCTGCCGCGTGAGGATCCGGATGGACGGGCCGACGCCAGACATCTGGGCGAATTTCAGCAACGTCTTCAGCGTCGCCAGACCGGGCACACCGAGATGGATCGGCAGCCGGTTACCCCAGTTCCGGATCTCCCGGTCCCAGGCGATGATCGCCGACGCGTCGAAGCAGAACTGGGTCTCGATGTACATGTCGAGACCGTTGTCGGCCGCGAACCGGTTCTTCCAGAGGAGAGCCTCTTTGAGCATGGGCCCGGGAATGTCGGGACTGCCCTCGGGGTGCCCGGCCACGCCGATCTTGGTAATCCCGCGGCGCTGGAAAGCACCGGTCGACAGCATGTCCATCGACGATGTGAAAACACCGACCGGCCGGTCCATGCCCCCGGCGATCACCAGAACCTGGGTCACACCGGCCTCCTCGACGAGCTTTCCGAGATAGCGATCCAGGGCGGCCTCATCGGCGATCGAGCGCGCCGCCACGTGGGGCACCGGCTCGAAGCCCTCGTCGCGCAGGCGGCGGGCCACGGCCACCGTCTCCTCGGGCTCGCTGCCGGGCAGGAACGTGACGTTGACGGTGGTTCCCGGTGCCAGATGATCGCCAAACGCAGCGACCTTGGCTGCGGAGGCCGGCGTGGTCTCCACCGAAAAGCCACTTACCAGGGCGCGCACCGCGCCTTCGCTAACCTGAGCCATGCCACACCCTCGCGCTGACCGTTGACTCTTTATGAAGCTGCCGTTCCCATCTCGATGGCCGGATGTCGCCGCACAACGCTTCAAATCCGACACGCAATCTTGCCGAAGAAGAGATTGTCTTCGGGACGAATCCCCTTGATGTCGTGTCGAGGACATCGCGATCCCCGTCACGCTTTGGTACCGCCGCGTCACAAGCAGGAGAGCCCGCACCATGAGCGAACGCAGCCGATCCTACGCCTGGCCGGATCCGGCCCCGCTGGCCGAAGCCACCCGGACACTGAGCGGTCTGGAGGCCTTGCAGAAGGTCGTCGACGGAGAACTTCCGGCGCCGCCGATCGGGACAACGATGGGATTTCGTCTCGTCGAGGTCTCCGACGGTCGGGCAGTCTTCGAAGGGTCGTGGCAGGAATTCCTGGTCAACCCGGCGGGCACCCTGCACGGGGGCTGGTACGGGACGATCATGGACAGCGCCATGGGCTGTGCGGTGCACGCGACCCTGCCGGCGGGCACGGGATACACGACGCTCGAGTACAAAGTTCACATCACGCGAGGCGTCGGCCCGGACGCCGGTCCGCTGCGCGCCGAAGGCGTTGTCATCCATCGGGGACGGCGCACGGCGACGGCGGAGGCCAAGCTGCTCGACGGTGCGGGCAAGGTCTACGCGCATGCGACGACCACCTGCATCATCCTCTAGAGCAGACCCGGGTCAGCGGACCGTGCGCCAGGCAGGGAACACGATGGTGACCGAGGTCCCGACATCGAGCGTGCTGGCGACCGTGACCATGCCGTCATAGGCCTCGGTCAGTTCTTTGACGACACTGAGACCGATACCGTAGCCGCCGCCGTTCTGCGCAGCGTCTCCGACGCGCCGGTACTTTTCGAACACGTGAGGAATGTCATCCTCGGCGATCCCGATCCCGGTGTCGTCGACCCGGATTTCGACGCCGCCGCCGCTGTTGAGGGCCAGGGAAACGGTGACCCTGCCGTTCGGGCGATTGTACTTGATCGCATTGGAGATCGTGTTCTGGACGATCCGCTTCAACGGGACGGTCTCGACGACCAGGCGGGTCCCGTCCGGCAGCCGGTCGTCGACATCCAGGGACACGCTGCCGAGAGCACAGCCCTGGATGAGACAGACCTCCCGCAGCAAGTCGGAAACCGCCAAAGACTGGGCGTCCGATGCCCTCTGGTCCGGCAAACCGTCGCCGCCGTCGCGACCGGCATGCATGATATCGACGAACATCTCCTGGAGAATCTCAGCGGACTCAGCGGCGAGATCGACGTGGCGCTGCAACCGACCGGCCTCGACCTGATCGGCGATGTCGCAGCGCGCGAGCGCGATGAACCCGATCAGCGCGTTCAGGGGATTCATGAGGTCGTGGGCCAGTTCGGCGTAGTGGTCCGCCAGGGAGTGGGCCGGCAACGCCTGATACTCGCCGGTCACATCGACATGGAGCACCAGAACCGTCGTCCCGATCCGCGACGCCACCATCTTGAACCAGCGCCGACGGTTCGGCGCATGACAGGGATAGGTATGGTCGAACGAGCGCCGTTCGCCGGCCAGAACGGCGCGAAGACCGTCAGCGACGCGCCGCGCATCCTGACATTCAGCACCTTCGGTCGCGTCGCAGATTCCCAGATAGTTGAGGCCCCGGAACCGGCCGGTCCCGCCGCCATTGTCTTTCCCGAACCGGGTCCAGGCCGGATTGACCGCCACAATCTGCGCGTCGAGGTCGAGCAGGGCCGCCGGATGGTCGAGGGCGTCCAGAAACCCCGGGGACGGCGCGTCGTCCGCCGCCCGTGCTCCGGCGGCAAACTCCATTCGCTGTTCGCGTACTTCGGCAAGCTCACCCATCGGCCAAAGACCCCGTGGAGGTGGTGAAATCGGATACCGTCCGAACAGCTTCCGCCGATTAAGGTAAAATCAAACTTAAAAGCTCCGGAAGAATTCCCGTAGATCATTTAGGGGTTTTCCCGTAGCGAACCGACTCAAGCAAAACCTCGATTTCTGCCGAGCGGCGAACAGTCAAATGCCCGACCGGGTCCACAGCGTCCCTTGGATCAGGAGTCGGCTTCCCCATCTCAGCGATCAACATCGCCAACGCCGAGGGCCCACCATGATCGACCTCTACACCTTCAACACCCCGAACGGCCGCAAGGTCTCCATCATGCTCGAGGAGCTGGGGGTTCCCTACACCGCGCACCGCATCGACATTACCGAGGACGATCAGTTCAAACCGGACTTCCTGGCGATCTCGCCGAACAACAAGATCCCCGCCATCATCGACAGCGAAGGCCCGAACGGAGCCCCGCACTCGGTGTTCGAGACCGGGGCCATCCTGCTGTACCTCGCCGAGAAGTTCGGCAAGTTCCTGCCGAGCGACGCGGTCAAGCGATCGCAGGTCATCCAGTGGCTGATGTGGCAGATGGGCGGTGCCGGGCCGATGTTCGGCCAGGCCGGCCACTTCGTGAAGTTCAAGCCGGGCGTCGCGCCCTACGCCGAGGAGCGGTACACGGCCGAGAGCAAGCGCCTGCTCGGGGTGCTCGACAAACAACTGGCCGACAACGCCTTTGTCGCCGGCGAGGAGTACACGATCGCGGATATCGCGACCTATCCCTGGGTCAAGGTGTTCGAGTTCTACGGCATCCCCGAGATCCTGGACGGCTTCGACAACGTGAAGCGCTGGCTCGCTGAGATCGCCGAGCGCCCGGCTGTCGAGCGCGGCTGGGTGGTCGTCTGAGCGAGATCACCTGACGGGGGGCGTCTGGTTCCTCCGGCGCCGCCTAGCCGTCGACACCGCCGGCGGCGATCAGGTCGCGAAGCCGTTCCGGCGGGTAGGCTGCCTCGATCTCGGCAGCCCGCGCCGCCGCGGTCGCTTCCATGTCGTCGTCACTGACGTCGACGGGGTCGGACCGGTGCCATTCCTCGAGATAGTCGTCGGCCGATTCCGCGCCGCCCCGCATGGCGGCGGCGTCGATCGCCGCGATGAACCGTTTCGCGAGTTCCACCTTGGCGCCTTCGCGGCGTCGGCCGCGTCCCTTCTCGACGATGACCTGGGCGGGGATATCGCGCCAGTAGACCACGACCAGATGCGCCATAGCGGGATCAGTCCTGTATGTGCTCGTCGGCCGCCGCAGCGACGAAGTCGCCAAGCTCACCGTACCCGACATGGCGGTACTCGAAGGCGAGCCCGAGCCGCTCGGCGGCCTTCTGCGCCTTGTCGCGAAGCCGCGAGTCGGCGAGCTGCGCAAGGTAAACCAACGTCGTGTAGTTCCCGAAGTAGTCGGGCAACAGCTCCGGATAGCGGTCCAACCCGAGGCCCTTGATGATCAGGCGATCAAAGTGCCGTACCAGGTAATCCGTCAGGTAGAACTGCCCCGGATCGCGATCTGACATCTCGGTGAACGCGTCGGTGCCGGCGAACATCTGGTAGCAGTGCGGCCCGGGGATGCGTTCCACCCCCTCCGCCTCGAGCACCCGGTCCAGTTCGCCACCGGTCCCGCAATCGCCGTACAGCACGAAGACGCGATCATAGGCTGGCCGCGCCGAACGGATCTTGCGCAGGACGGCCGGCGCGATCTTCTGGGGCGTGTTGTGCCAATGGGCGGGCAGACAGGTGATGGTCAGCTCGGCCCAGCCGGTTGTCCGCTTGAGATCGACCAGTTCCCGGCCCAACGCCCCGCAGGCGATGAACAGGGTCTGGGGTCGACGCTGCCGTTCAACCGGCCACCCGGTTGCCGGTCTGTCGGCCAGCGTCTCGGAGGAATGTCCGCCGCCATCCATCGCCGGCTACTCGCCGGCCGCCTGGGAATTCGACAGCCGACGCTCGGAGATCAGAGCTTTCGCCGTCTCGACGGCGACGGCCGCATCCCGGCAATACGCGTCGGCGCCGACGCTCTCCGCGAACGCCTCGTTGAGCGGCGCGCCGCCAACCAGAACGATATAGTCGTCCCGCAGGCCCTTCTCTTCCAGGGTGTCGATGACGACCTTCATATACGGCATGGTCGTGGTCAGCAGCGCCGACATCCCAAGAATGTCCGGCTGATGCTCTTCCAGCGCCGCCAGATAGTTCTCGACCGGATTGTTGATGCCGATATCGATCACTTCGAACCCGGCGCCCTCCATCATCATGGAGACCAGGTTCTTGCCGATGTCGTGAATGTCGCCTTTGACGGTGCCGATGACCATCTTGCCGACCCGCGGCGCCCCGGTTTCAATCAGCAACGGGCGTAGGATCGACATCCCCGCCTTCATCGCGTTCGCCGCCATGAGGACTTCCGGCACGAACAGAATGCCGTCGCGGAAATCGATACCGACAATCCGCATGCCTTCGACCAGCGCCTTGGTCAGCACGTCGTACGGCGCCCAGCCCCGCTCGAGCAGGATATTCACGCCCTCTTCGATCTCTTCCTTCAGACCGTCGTAGAGATCGTCGTGCATCTGCTGGACGAGTTCTTCGTCGTCCAACTCTGAGAGAACGATATCGTCTTCCTCAGCCATCGCCGTGCGCCTCCGATGGGGTACAACTCAACGCGGCCGACGGCGGGGCCGCTGGCTTGTCCTGAAAAGACACGGGAATCGACGGCTCGGCTGCCATCACCGCGACCTGAGATGTCGAGGGCGCGACAAACCTGACGCGGGATACCGGCTTATCCGGCCTCAGTCTCCTGCCGCGGCCCGGTGCGACGGAGCGCTGCTCGGCGGTGCAGAAAACCGCCTTTCGGCCTCCTTCAACGCACTGATGATGTTGCGGCCGATTGGCCCGCCATCATCGTCGATCCGATGACGGAGTGCGGTGTTGACCCCGTCAAGATGGACCCGCAGGAGTCCGACAAGCCGGCGCCCGAGTTGGTATGTGCCGGCACTGTACTTCGCCATGGACCGGGTGACCGCCGTCATGAGGACCAGCCCGCGCTGGGCCGACAACTGGGTCGCGGCCACGGCCTGACCGTTCAACTGGCCGAGCGCCTTTTCGGTCAGCTCCGCCTCGAGTTGTTTCCAGGTATCGCCCATGACGCCTGCCTGACGACCCAGCATCCCCATGGCCTCGCGCTTCTTGGCGACGATCTGGGCCTGGGCGGGCGCGATCGTCGATCGCTGCAATCCGTTGCGCAACGCGATCGCCGGCGGAAGCCTGGTCCCCTCCTCCGGAAACCGTTTGAACCGGAACAGCGTCGCATCCGCCGCGATATCGTAGTTGTGGACCGAGGACGAGACCGTCTGTTCGATGCTGTACTCCCGCATCCGGCGGTCGATTTCCGCGAACTTGGCGACCCGGCGGCGGTCCGGCCCGGTATAGGCGCCGCTGACGATGAAATCCCCACGGTCCATCGGCCAGTTTCGAATGCCGTTCGAGAGAACCTGGGCCGGCACCGGGCGGCACAGGATGGACAGGCAGTCGGCGCGAATGGCAGCGCTCATTTCAGCGGAGGTTACGCCATCCCCGATCATCGCAAGGGCCATCGCCGGAAACGGGCTCGACCGATCCTGTCTGACGAACCGAACCGCCTCGATGGGTGCTGACCCGTCTGCCTCCCGATCGAACAGCGCGAAGACGTAGGGATGCCTGTCCTGGCCGAGCCGGCGCATGGCATCCTCTGACGACGCCGTCCAATCAACCGCGTCCTCGTCGAACTGATGGTTGAGAGTGGCAATTTGGCCAGCCATGTCGGCACTACCACCGACGACGAGTATGCGTTGCGACAAATTCTGCGACATCCGGTACTCCCGAGTTCTGGGCCGATCCCGGGAAAACCGGCAAGACCCGTGCCGGAAATCGCGTTAACCATCGAGTGCATAGGAGACTCTCGGGACTCGCGTTCCGCGTTCAGAGACGCGGCCCCATGAATCCGTTCATTGCGCAGAACTTGCCGGTCGCGAATCCATTCTGACCGGCAAACGCTTCCGGCCCCAGCTTCCCGGCCGGGCTTCGAATACCCCCGGCATCCGGGTTCCGCAGGTGGTGCACCCGCCGCGTTCGTCGAGGTTCCATTCCCCGATCTGGTGCCAGTCCCGTTCGATGGTTCGGGTTCCGCAGACGTGGCAGTAACTGGACTGCCGGCCGACATCGTGCACGTTGCCGACATAGGCGTGGCGAACGCCGTTCTTGCGCGCGATCCGGCGCGCCCGGGCCAGGGTCTCGAACGGCGTGCGTTGCTTTTCCAGCATGCGGTAATCGGGATGAAACGCCGTGAAATGCATGGGCACATCGGGACCGAGGTGTTCGACGACCCATTGGGTCATTTCTTCGAGCTCATGCTCGCCGTCGTTTTCGTCCGGGATCAGGAGCGTGGTGATCTCAACCCAGACGTCCGTCTCGTTGACGAGATACTCCAGCGTGTCCAGGACCGGGCGCAGTTCGCTCTTCGTCACGTCGCGGTAGAACCGCTCGGTGAACGCCTTCAGGTCGACATTGGCGGCATCGACGTGACGAAAGAAGTCCGCCCGCGCGTTGTCGGTCAAATAGCCAGCGGTGACCGCCACCGTCTTGACCCCGACCTCGCGACAGGCCACGGCCACGTCGTCCGCGTACTCGTGAAAGATCACCGGATCGTTGTAGGTGAAAGCGATCGAGCGGCATCCGAGCTTCGTCGCCGTCCGAGCCAGGACTTCCGGCTGGGCTTCGGACTGCATGCTGTCCATCTCGCGGCTCTTCGAGATGTCGTGGTTCTGACAAAAGTTGCAGGCGAGATTGCATCCTGCCGTGCCGAAGGACAGGACCGGTGTGCCGGGCAGGAAGTGGTTCAGCGGCTTCTTCTCAATCGGATCGACGCAGAAACCGCTCGACCGCCCATAGGTCGTGAGCACGATGGCGTCGTCCTGGCGTGCGCGCACGAAGCAGAGCCCGCGCGCGCCTTCCTTGAGCTTGCAGAACCGCGGGCACATCTCGCACTGCACCCGGCCGTCATCCAGCATCCGCCAGTGCTTTGTCGCCACGATCGGACCCTTGCCCGCGATCGGTGGCGGCGCGCTGTCTGCCAGTCGAGGCGGCGATTCCTTCATGCGAGAGTCCAACCCGTCCTTTGACCCGGTGCACAGTGTACAGGACGTACTCTGAGGACTGCCACCGAAGTCACCATGACAAAAGGCAGTCGATACCGAGAGCGATTTCCCTCTTTTTGCGAGCAATCCGGCCAGCCGATCAGTCCTTAAGTGCTTTCAGCTGCACCCCAGTCGCCTGGCCCCGGCGCGCATCGGCCCTGTCCCGGTTTCCGCGACAGCGCCCCAGTGGCAGCCGGTGAAACACCATGGTAGTCAGTAGCTACGATGTCCACGATCACGCCAAACCTCCCAGGCCTGACGCCAGCCTCGGCAGCCGTGCGCGCGCCCGAGGTCGCGGGCACCTTCTATCCCGACGGCCACAACGCCTGCGCCGACATGGTCGAGCAGTGTCTGACGGCTGCCCGCCCCGATGGCGGCGTCAATCCAAAGGTTCTGGTCGCCCCTCATGCCGGGTATCGGTTTTCGGGTGAGATCGCGGGGACCGCATACGCATCCCTCGGCCGTCGTGCCGACCGGATCCGGCGGATCGTTCTACTTGGGCCGGCGCACCGTGTCGCCTTCAAGGGGATCGTGACCACGAGTGCCGACGCCTGGGCGACTCCGGTGGGCCAGATCGCCATCGACTGGCCGGCGCTGGCGCCGGTGCTCGCAATGGACGGGGTCGCCATCGAGGACCGCGCGTTCGCGAACGAGCACAGTCTCGAAGTCCACGTGCCTTTCATTCAGCGGGTTTTCGCGAACGCGACCCTGGTGCCCCTGCTGGTCGGTGGCGCGTCGCCGGCTTTGGTGTCGCGGGTCGTCGCCGCCTTGTGGGGCGGGCAAGAGACGCTGATTGTCGTCTCGTCAGACCTGTCGCACTTCCACGACTACGATGTGGCGCGCAAGTTGGACGCGGAAGCCGCGATGAACGTCGAGCTGCTGCGTCCGGACCGGATCGACGGAACTTATGCGTGCGGCCATCGTCCTTTGGCCGGCGTCCTGACCCAGGCGCGAAAGCGCGATCTGCGCGTGACCGCTTTGGACGTGCGGAACTCCGGCGACACTTATGGCAACAGGGATCGTGTGGTCGGCTATGGCGCCTTCGCCCTCGAGTACGCGGAGACGGCGCGCCTCGGCGAGAAGGACAGACGACAGCTGATCGATGCGGCGCGGTTCGGCGTGCGGTTCGGGCTGGAGAACAACCGCCCTCCCAGCGTCGGTCTTGGCGACGGTCTGTCGCCGGCCCTGACCGCCCATCGCGCCAGCTTTGTCACGCTGACCCTGGACGGCAGACTGCGCGGGTGCATCGGAACGGTCATTGCCCACCGGCCGCTGCTGCCGGATGTGATCGAAAACGCCTACAAGGCGGCGTTCGGCGATCCACGGTTCAAGCGCCTGACGGCCGAAGAGGCCGAACGTCTGGAGGTCTCGGTTTCGGTGCTGTCGACACCACGGCCGGTCACCTTCGACGATGAGCATGATCTGATTCGCCAGGTTCGCCCGGACGTCGACGGTTTGATCCTGCGGGATCAGGTCCAGGGCCGCGATCGGCGCGGCCTGTTCCTGCCGAGCGTCTGGTCCGGCATTCCGGCGGCCGAGGGCTTCATCCGCCAATTGAAGGCCAAGGCCGGTCTGCCGAAAGACCATTGGTCGGACTCGCTCTCCATCCAGCGCTACACTACCGAGAGCTTCGGCGGGTCCTTCGTCAACGCGGATGCAGCGGTTCAGGAAGCATGAGCGCGCGAAAGAACCCGGCCAATGGGCAGTTGTCTGCCGCCGCTCTGCCACCGCCCGCCGACTACGCGCCGGTTCCCGCCCCCCGAAAGCCGCCGATCGTGCCGAAGGACTTCGCGGCCGAAGCGGTCCGTGAACTCCGCGACTACTGGACGTCGAAGAAGCCGACGCCCCGATCCCTGCCGATGCTGCGGGCTTTCGATGCTTTGGAACTCCGGTCCTGGTCAGACAACCTGGCCGTCTACGATGTCAGCCGGGATCAGGACGGGGAACTGGTCTACCGCTACCGCACCGTTGGTCCCAGCTCGATGCGCGACGGCGCCGATCACTCCGGCAAACTGCTCCACGACGTGTTTCCGCCCGAGCAGGTGTTCGGCATCGTCACGCACTTCAATGAAGCGGTCGACCGCAAGCGGCCGATCGAGGTGGACGACACCGTTCCGACACCCTCGGGCGGCGGCGTCAAGTGGAACCGGCTGGTTCTGCCGCTGGCCGACGAGGGCAAAGGGGCCGATATCCTGATGGTCCTGACCTATGTCGAGGCGGCGGACTGACCTCCCTCCGGTGAGACTGAAACACCCCTGCTTCCGCCCGGAAACGACCCGGTCTAGGCGCCAACGGCCGCGTTCAACGGCCCCGCGACGTGGGAGGCGCCCGCGAGCCCATCGGGGGTGACCATCACGCCGCACGGGATCGCCCAACTGCCGGGAAACGCCGCCGACTGGGCGAGATCGACCGGCGCGATCGCCTCCAGCGCCGCGATCACGTCCGCGTCCAGCCGGTCGTCGGCGATGATCTTCTCGACCAGGCTGATGTCGATCCGCGGCTGGGCAAAGGCGGCATCGAGATCCATCCCGAAATCGCCGATGAACGAGGCCAACTGGAAGATGGCGGGCATGATCTTGCGCCCGCCCGACGCCCCGAGACCGAACCAGGCGTGGCCGTCGCGGGTGGCGATCGCCGGCGACATGTTGGAGAGCGGCTTCTGCCCGGGCGCAAGCGAATTCGGACGGTCCGGACGCGGATCGAACCAGTTGATGCCGTTGTTCATCAGGACGCCGCTGCCCGGCAGCACCACCCGGGAGCCGAACCGCGACAGCAGGGTCGTCGTGATCACCACCATGGTGCCGTCGGCATCGACCGCGGACAGATGGGTCGTGCAGCTCCGGTCGCCGACATCGCCGGCGTGGCCCATGGTCGCCAGCCGCTGCTTGTAGGCCGCGATCATGGCGTCGGCATAGGCGGCGTAGGTATCGGAGCCCGGAGCACCGGCGAACGCGGGCAATCGGCTCAGCGCACCGGCGAAGGTCGGACCGGCGGTGTAGCCCGGGGTGAGGTGAAGGCTGTGGCCGCCGCGCGCGCGGGTGATCGGATCCTCGACGACAACCCGGTAGCCCGCCAGATCCTCGAGACTGATCGGCGAGCCGCCAGCCTGAAGATCATCGACAAGCATGCGGGCCGTCTCTCCGGTGTAGAAGTCACCCGGCCCGGCCTCGCGCAGGCGGCGCAGGGTCTCCGGCAGGCCGCCGAGCTGAAGGGTGCCTGGATTGTGGTCGGTGACGACCGGCGCTTCGCCCGTCGGCAACCAGACCGCGGCCGATCCGGGATACCGGCGCAGCCGTCCGGCTTCGGCCGTCACGTTCAACGTGGTCCACCAGGTCACACGGTGCCCGCGTTCCGCCATCTCGACGGCCGGAGTGATGGCATCGGCCCAACGCCACGTTCCGAACTCCTCGAGCATGCGGGCATAGCCGGCGCAGGAGCCGGGGACGGCAATCGAATGATAGCCCTGGAGGTTGCGGTCCTCGACCACCGCCGGCCAGCCGAACAGGTCCGGCGGGGCGACCCGGTCGACATCGATCGGATAGTCCGCCGGATTGAGGGCACCGCTGGCGACCATGCCGAAATCGACGGCCCGGGTCCGGCCGGTGCGCCCCTCGTGAACAAGGGCGTAGCCACCGCCGCCGAGCCCACTCATCCACGGTTCGGCGACCGTCAGGGCCAGTGCCGTGGCGATTGCCGCATCGACCGCATTGCCCCCGGCGGCGAGAACGGCCGCACCGACCTGGGCTGCCTCGATGTTCTGGGCCGCCACCACCCCGCGACTCCCGGTGACCGCCGGCTTGGCGACGGTCCAGGTTTCAACGGGAGAGCGATTCGGAATGGAAATTGCAGGCATGATCCCTTCCTCGGCGTGAACGGGGCGCGGGCACACGGGTTGACCGTCGAAGCGACCGCCCCATCCATGGTAAGAGCGTCGGGGCGGGTGACGCAGAAGGGAGAACGGTATGACCGCGCGATTCCGCTTGTCCAGCCCCCCGGCCGTGCGCGTGCTGGCTGCCATCGGGCTTGGCGTAGCGGTGCTCGGATATGCGGGCACGGCCCCCGCGCAGCAGGTGTCGGACGACACATTCCTGGACCTCAAGGAATCCGATTGCGCCCAGCTCCCCGGAGGCAATGCACCGGTGCAAAGGATCGCGCGCATCGAAGGCGGTCTCTCGGTCCGTAATCTTGAGCTGACGTATTTCGAAAAGCCGCTGCATCAGCTGACCGCCGCGGATTTCGAGTATCTGCGGGCCCTCTGGCCGTACTGCGAAACGTTCGAGGAAACGGTCGCCGACACGATCATCGACCAGATGAAGGTCCTGATCGACGACGCCAAGGCGGCGCGCCAGGAATCCCTGGACTGGATTTCCGAGATCGAGGCCCAGGTCGCCGAACTGCCGCCGGGCGAGGAGTCGATCCGCACACTTCACGACCTCTGGCAGCAGATGCTGAACCGCGAGTTCGAGATGCTGAAATCGGATCTGCGCTATCTGGCCGACGTCCTTTCGGCCAAGCGCACCGAACTCTATCAGGCGCAGGAAGAACGCCAACGCACCCTGATCCGGCCGTTCGATCCAGGCCCGCCGGTAACCCGGGATATCAGGGGCTAGGGCGTCTCCACCCCTTCCCCTCAGATCATCCGGCGATCCACCCAGTCGCGCAGCTTGTACCAGGCGCCGACCGCCGGCAGGAACCAGGGGACCCCGGTATAGAACGGCCGCGTTTCGAACGGCAATCCATCGAAGGCGCTCGGCCGGTTGGTCTTGCCGAGGATCTTCACGGCGGTGCGATGGCCGAGATGGCTCATCATCACCACGCCGCTGCCGTTGCACCCCAGCGCGTAATGAACCCCGTTCTCGCACCCCATATGCGGAACCCGGTCGAAGGTAAAAGCCACGTTGCCAGTCCAGGCGTGGGTGATTTTCACGCCGGCAAGGTCGGGAAACACCCCGAGCATATAGTCGTAGAGCACCGGCGCGGTCTCCAGCGCCGTGCGCGACCGGAAGCTGGCGCGGCCGCCGAACACCACGCGGGTGCCGTCGGGCGACGGCCGGAAGTAGTAGAGGACGCGCTTGGTGTCGGCGATCATTCTCAGGTCGGGGAACAGCTCACGGATGCGGTCCGCGCCCAAGGGTTCGGTGGCGATGATGTAACTCGAGACCGGCACCACCCGGCGGCGGTGCCAGGGGGTCGCCGGCCCGGTATAGCCGTTGGTCCCGACCACCACCTCGCGGGCCCGGACTGGTCCTTTGGACGTCCGGACCGTCAGGTTGCCGGCCTCACCGTCGATCCCTTCGACCCTTGTATGGGCGCAGAGCGTCACGCCGGCGCGGCGGCAGGCCTGGCGCAGGCCCTTGTGGTACAGCGACGGGTGCAAACCGCCGGAGCGTTCGACCGTCATACCGCCGTGGTAGTAGTCGGTCCGCACATGGTCTTTCTGGTGCTCCCGCGGCACCAGGGCCGCCCCGGCATCCGCCTTGGCGTTGAGATCCTCGACCGGCGCACCCATCGCCTTGTAGGCGCCGGGGGTATGGGCGCCGACGAAGCGGCCGGTCCGGGCGTAGAGGCACTCGATCCGCTCACGCTCGATGATCCGCTCCAGATGGTCGTAGCTGTCGCGCGCCTCTTCCAGCATGGCCGCCACCCGCTCGCCACCGTAAAGCCGCTCGACATCTCCGCCCTTGCCGACGTTGACCCCGCCGGACACCATGCCGCCGCTGCGGGTGCTCGCACCCTCGCCGAACCGGTGGGATTCGAGGATGGCCACCGCGACACCATTGCGGGCCAGCTCCAGAGCCGCCGACATACCGGTATAGCCGCTGCCGATGATGGCCACGTCGACGCTCTCGGGCGGCGGCACATCGCCCTCATCGTCCGGCGGCGCCGCCTCCCACCAGTACGGCTCCGTCTTGAGACCGTCCGCGAAGATGCCGTTGGCTGACATACCGACCCCGTCTCTGCATTGTCCCGGTCGATCGGGACGGCAACTTATTGATCCTAGTGTGATTCAGGGTTCGAAGTTGAGCGTCCAGAAAAACGCTGAACTTCGAAACCATTACACTAAGGCAACCGCGCGGTCAGGGGCGAGCGGATGCGTAGGGCGCGCACGTTGACACGTTGCGAACCAGTTGCAATAACCCGCACCTTGATTGCAAATGAGTCGCAATAGGTTGGGTGCAGCGCGCAAAGATGATGCGGTTCAGAGCCAGGAGTCGGATCGTTCGCGGCCCTCGCACCGGGCCGGTCCGCTAGCCGTATGGCCCGGCTGATGTCGATCCGCGACAACCTGTTCATCCTGTCGCTGTTCGTTTGCGGCCTGGTCGCAGCGCCGATCATCGCGGTGGCGGCTAACCTGCTCGCGGAAACCGATCTGATCGCCCACCTGTCGGCGACGGTCCTGCCGACCTATGTCGCCAGTACGGTCGCCCTCGCCTTTGGGGTGATGGTCATCACCGGCGTGGTCGGCGTGGGCGCGGCCTGGCTGGTGACGATGTGCCGGTTTCCGGGACGCCGGATCCTGGAATGGGCTCTGGTTCTGCCCCTGGCCGCACCGGCCTACGTTCTGGCTTATACCTATACCGACTTCCTGGATCACGCGGGTGCGGTTCAGACGCTGCTGCGGGCGACCTTCGATCTCGGCCCCCGGGACTACTGGTTCCCGAATGTCCGGTCGGTCGGCGGCGCCATCGTCATGCTGTCGATGACCCTGTTCCCCTATGTCTACCTGCTGTCCCGCGCCGCCTTCATCGAACAGTCGGTCTGCGTCATCGAAGTCAGCCGGACCCTCGGGCACACACCCTATCAGTCCTTCCTGCGGGTCGCCCTGCCGCTGGCGCGGCCGGCGGTGGTCGCCGGAGTCGCTCTGGCGTTGATGGAGACACTCGCGGACTTTGGGACCGTGTCCTATTTCGGAGTCCAGACCTTCACCACCGGGATCTATCGGGCCGTGTTCTCGTTCGGCGACCGGGTAGCGGCGGCGCAATTGGCGACCGGACTGCTCGGGTTCGTCGTCCTGGTGCTGGCACTGGAGCGGATCTCGCGGGGCCGTCGGCGGTTCGACCAGACCACAGGCAACCACCGCCCGCTGCCCGGGTATCAGTTGCATGGCGCCCGCGCGCTCGCGGCGACCGTGTTCTGCGCCGTGCCGGTGATTGTCGGCTTTCTGCTGCCCGCCGCGCTGCTGATCCACATGACGATGACCGGCGGGCACGCGCTGTTCGGCGCGCGCTACCTCACCCTGACCGCCAACAGCGTGACCCTGGCCGGGATCACCGCGATCTTGGCAGTCGGGATTTCCGTGGTTCTGGCCTACGCCAACCGTCTGTCCCGCCGGCCATTGACGCGCTCTCTGACCCGACTGTCCACGCTGGGATATGCGGTGCCCGGATCGGTCATCGCGGTCGGCATCATGATCCCGTTCTCAGCGCTCGAAACCTTCATCGACGACCTGTTCCGCGCCTGGTTCGACGTGTCCACGGGCCTCATCGTGACGGGAACGATCGTCGCCCTCGTCTACGCCTATCTCGTCCGTTTCCTCGCGGTCTCGGTTCAGACCGCCGAAGCCGGGCTCGCCAAGATCACGCCGAACATGGATCAGGCGTCGCGAGTGCTGGGCGATCCGCCCCACACGACACTGCGCCGCGTTCACCTGCCGCTGCTGCGCGGCAGCCTTCTGACGGCAGGCCTGATCGTGTTCGTGGATGTAATGAAGGAACTGCCCGCCACCATGATCCTGCGTCCGTTCAATTTCGATACGCTGGCGGTTCAGGCCTACAACCTCGCCTCCGACGAGCGTCTGATGCAGGCCTCCACACCGGCGCTGACAATCGTTGCGGTCGGCCTGCTCCCGGTCATCGTGCTGAGCCGGCAGATTGCCGGATCGCGCTCGGGACATCGGGCACGAAAAACCCCGCCGGCGGTGCCGGCGGGGTCCTCCGGATAAGCTCGTCGAGAGGCTTACTTGTAGCCGATCTGGTCGTACAGCTTCTGGGCTTCCGGCTGGTTCTCACCCAGTCTGGCCAGGTTGATCGTGTCCTGGCGGAACAATCCGAGACGGGCGACCGACTCGCTCAGCTCGGTGCCCGGCACCGCCGGATACTCGTCATTGCCGGCCGAGAAGTAGGCTTGGGCCGACTCGCTTGCCAGGTACTCCAGGAATTTGATCGCGTTCTCTTTGTTGGGCGCGTTCGCAACCACGCCCGCACCGGAGATGTTCACATGGGCGCCGGTCGTGTCCTGGTTCGGAAACACCCAACCGATTCCGGCGACCGCATTCTCGTCCAGGCCTTTGACGTCCTTACGAATGGCGCGCGCGAAGTAGTAGGTGTTCGAGACGGCCACCGCGCACTGGCCAGAGGCGATGCCGTGCAACTGGTCGGTGTCGCCGCCCTGCGGATCCCGCGCCCGGTTGGCGTACATGCCTTCAGCCCAATCCTTGGCCGCTTCGGCGCCGAGGTGCTCGATCGTCGCGGCCATCAGCGACAGCATGTAGATGTTCGAACTGGAGCGCGTGCAGACCATGCCCTTCAGGGACGGGTCGGCGAGATCGGCATATGTGGTGATCTGGCCAGGCTGAATGCGCTGCTTGTCATAGAAGATGATCCGCGCGCGCTGGGAGAAGCCGAACCAGTGGCCGTCCGGATGGCGCAGATAGCTGGGGATCCGGGCATCGAGGAAATCCGACTGGACCGGCTGGAACAGAGCCTTCTGATCGGCGCGCCACAGCCGACCCGCGTCGACGGTCAGCAGCACATCGGCCGGGCTGTTCTTGCCTTCGCTCGCGATCCGCTCGATCAGGGCGTCCGCCTTGCCCTCGATCCGGTTGATCTTGATCCCGGTCTGCTCTTCGAACTCGGTGTAGAGCCGTTCATCGGTATCGTAGTGGCGTGACGAATAGAGGTTGAGCTCGCCCGACGCCTCCGCGACGCCGGCCAGCCCGAGCGTCAGAGCCGCGGTCAGCGCGACCCCTAGTCCGCGGCGCGACAGGCGCGCCGTTCCGATCCCCTGAACCATCTGTCTCCATCTCTCCTGCAGAAGCTACCCGGGCGGTCCTGACCATCCCATGCCGGCCTCGCCCGTTGACGACGCTGTTGTTAATGAGAATGACTTGCAGTGTCAACAGGGGCATCCACCTAGCCGGTTGCCCTTGGGTCTGGGAGCAGCGATAACCCAAGCATGTTGCGCGCCGTGACAACATCCCTGGCCCTGTACGCCATTGTCGCGAAGCTGGCGATCGTCATGCTGGTGTTCGCCGCACCGACGGGCGCCTTCGGGACAGTGATTTGCGGCCCACAGACCAGCCATACCGTTCAGGATGGCGGGCAGATCGCCACCGCCGTCGATCACTGCGCGCTGTGCGTTCTGTCGACGGATGGCGGGCCGCAACAACAGACCCAGCGCGCCGTCGTCGAACTGCTCCGCGCGTCGCCATCCCTCGAACAGCAGGAAATCCGCCGCGCATCCGGACTTCTCGCCCCCCCGGCCCGCGGCCCTCCGATCCCGTTCCGGACCTGAAGACGTTCCGGCAGCGTCCGGAAATCCGAAACGAGATTCGAGAAGGTTCTGCGATGAGAAAGCTCCTGTTCACGGCCCTCGCCCTGCTGGCGGGCATGGCCCTCGCTCCGGCCCACGCGGCCGATATCATCCTGGAGAAGGCCTGGGCCCGGGCCAGCGTCGGCACGTCCGGGGCCAGCGCGGCCTATGTGATGGTTCGCAATCCAGGCGCCTCGCCTGACCGCATCCTGGCGGCGGCGGCGCCGGTCGCCAAACGCGTCGAGCTGCATACCCACATCATGGAAGGTGGCACCGCGAAGATGCGTCAGGTCGACGGCATCGACGTGCCGGCCGGCGGCATGGCCATGCTCGAGCCCGGTGGGCACCACGTCATGCTGATGGGGCTGACCACCGCCTTGATTGAAGGCGAGTCATTCCCGTTGACCCTGACCTTCGAGCGCGCCGGGCCGGTCACCGTTGACGTGCCGATCCAAGCCCCCGGGGCGACCGGCCACGGTGGCCACAAACATGGCGGCCACAAGCACGGCGGGCAGAAGAAGGGCGGGTAGTTTGGATCAGGCCGCGGTCACGTGAGACCGATCGCGGCGCAGAGCGTGATCCACAGACTGGACAGGCGGTGGGTGTCGGCGACCAGCGGCAGAATGGCCGCACCCGCCGCCAGCATCACGGCAAAGGTCAGGTACAGAACGACGTCCAACCGGCCACCCTGGTCGTCTCCATCGCTGTCGGATCGCTGTTCCATGAAAGCCCTCCTGGCAGAGGATATGGGGTCCCCAACCAGCGGCGCAAACGTCAACTCGGCCAGCGGGGCGCCACGGTCTGCGGTGGCGGTGCCGGACGGCCGGGCGGATTGCGGGGTTCCGACATCACCATGCTGTCGCGCGCGGAGAAGGTCGCAAACCAGTCGGCGAGAGCCGGGCAATGAGCCCGCCACGGCAGGTCGTCGTATCGGAACGCGATGTAACCGACCGCGCCCGCCGCGGCGATCTGGTCATGCAGCACGAAATCGGATCGAAGCCAGTTCTCAGCCAGCGCGTCCAGCGCCAGCAGGCAGTGCTTGATGGCGAGGTCCTGGCGGGCCAGGAAATCGTCAGAGATCAGACTGGAGGGGGCCCGCATCGCCTCGTTGCGGCGCAGATTGGCCGCGTCGGCCAGGCCGTCGGCCAGCGCTTCAGCGCGCAACACCTGCCACCGCGCCTGCCCGTCTTCCGGGATCCGGCGGTAGGCGCCGTGGCAGCTGTCCAGATAGGCGCAGATCACCCGCGAGTCGTACAACACCTCCCCGTCGCCGACCTCCAGGGCGGGAATCTTCCCGATCGGGTTGAGCGGACGCAGAACCCGCTCGTCGGAGGGGTTGGTATAGGTCTCGGTAACCGCATCCATCAGCCCGGTTTCCCGCAGGAACACCTTCACCTTGCGAACGTAGGGCGATGTGTAGGACGAGTGCAGGCGCATGGAACGGACCGACCCGAGGGCGCTGAGACCGAGGCATCGTGGTCTGATCGGCCCCCAGGATCAATCCAGGGGGATTAATCCGGGGGATCAATCCGTGCCGGCCGCGATGTCGCCCCGAGCATGCCCGCACAGACCAGTGCCACCCCGGCCCCGAGCGCCAAAGTCGAGAACGCCACGCCCCAGCCGCGCGCACCAGGCACAGCCAACCAGAGGAACGGCGTGACCATGATGATGGCGAGAATGCCATCCACCGGCTCTCTGTTCCCAGATATCCCAGATAGGAACGGATTTCGGTGCCCGCCGGATAGTGATAAGATTGTGAGGTCGGGGGAGAAATGCAGTTTCTCGGGGTTATTCCTGGATTGGGCACCGGCGTAGCGGCCGGGCTCCTTCTCATCAACATCCTGGGGCTCGCCGTCGGGCTGCCAGTGACCGTCCCGGTCGGATTGTTCTCATTCAATCTCCAGATCGCGACGGCGTTGAGCGGCCTTGGCGTCGGTGGCTTTGGGCTCATCCTGCTCTGGATGATCCTGATGGTCCTGGTCACGCTCGTCTTCTACGCGATCTCGTCGGCTGCCGTGCGCCCTCTTCCACCGCTTGCCGGCGCGACGTTTGTGCCGTTCACCCCTGGCGAGCGGTTCGGGTTCGGCGCGATGATCGGGATCTGTGTTGGAACAAATGTCGTGTTCTGGCTTTCGGCGGGTCTGCCGGGCGCCGTGATCGCGGCCGTGCTGGGCCTGGTCGGTTTGCTCGCCCTGATCCCGGCGGTCAGCATGTGGGCGCCCTATCATGTCTTCCTGGGTTGGATATCCTGGCTGATGCCACTGTCCTGGCCAGCCACCGCGATCGGAGCCGTGGCGGCGGTCATTCTCGGCGTAATCGCCGTGATCCAGGTCGCGCTGGGTACCCTGGTCGGCATTCCGTTCCGGTTCGATTTCACCACGGGTTCGCTCGAGGTCACATTCCGCGCGCCGATCGGAAGCAGTGCCGGCTTCTCGCTCGGGCATTTCAACTTCCTCGTCATCGGTGGGACCACCACTCTGGCGGCAGAGCAACTGCCCTTCAACGTCCCGGGGATCCCGTCGCACGAGGCGGGACACACGCTGAATACCGCCGCGTTCGGTTCAGCCTTCCTGGCCTTGAACGGCATCGAACAGAACATCGTCCCGAACAACGGCTCCGCCGCCTATGGCGAACTCTGCGCCGAAAGCAACGCACGGGAGCCCGGATTCTGGTTCATCGATCTCTGGTCCTAGCCCGGTCCGGAGAAACCACCGATTGGAGGTGGCGCAATGACCTGCGAAATCACCGATGTCGAACTCCGGGGTCTCGACCTCGACGGCTCCGGGCTGCCGACGCGCTACGCGGTCGTCTTCCGGATCAAGGATTGCAAGACCGTGCGGGTCACGGTCTCCACCCAGACCGGCTCGTTGGTCTGGGAGGATCTCAGCGTCGACGCCACCCAGGGCACGATCATCGGCGACAAGGTGGAGATCGAGGTTCCCTTCGCGATCGGCGAACAGTTCGCCTGTGGCACGGAGTTGACCGTCTCCATCCGTTGCAACGAGGATCCGCAGTGCCGGTTCGACGATACCTTGACGATCGAGTGCGAGGAGTGCCCCGATGTCATCGAGATCGTGGTGGAGGGTCCAAGCGGCCGGGTGAACCAAGCCGACCCCTGCATCCCGCCGGGTGACTACACTGTAACGGTGACCACGCCAGTCGGGCCCACGGTCATCTATTCATGGACCCTCAATCCCCCGGGAAGCGCGCCGAACCCGATCACCGGCCCCGCCAACTCGATCACGGTGACCATCCCCCCCGGAGCGCCGGCCTTCTCGCATTCCGTCTTCGTCACGGCCACCCAGGGCGCGTGCGCCCCGCTCAGCACGGGTTTCTTGTTTCTGGAGACGAATGCGGAAGACTGTCCCGAGACAATCACCACCGCCGTCATGCAGGGAGGCGCGACCCTCACACCCACCAGCGCCATACCACACCAGACCCACGCCGATCTGTCGGCCGGAACCTATCTGGTTCGCGTGACCGATCCGACCGGAGCGGCTGGCTACGACTTCACGGTGGGGTCCGGGGCGCCCACGCAGTCCGGAACGTCCAACGAGTTCCAGGTCACCCTCGCGGAGGGGGACACCGTCACGATCACGATCTCGATGGATGCCGGTCCGTGTTGCGGGCGCCTGTTCGACACCGTCACCCTGACCGTGCCCTTGCCCGACAATGATGACGACGATGACGATCAGGACGATGACGATAATGACGATGAGGATGATGACGACGATGACGGCAACGAGACCAGCTTCAGCCTTTGTGGCGCGCTGGCCGTGGTCGCGATCGTCGCTCTCCTCGCCGCCCTCATCATGGGATCGCTGATCGCCTGCGGGGTTCCCATCCCGCCGGTGGCGATCGCCGTCGCGGTCGCTGTCTCGGCCGCCGCCTTGCTGCTCCTGGCTTTGATCTGCCGCTGGAACTTCTGCCGGATTTTCGGTGCGATTGCCTGGACGTTCATGTGGGGTGCGCTTATTGGCGCGGTGATCGCGATCTTCTGCCTGTCGTTGATCGTCGCGTTCGTGGCCGTTGCCTACGCGATCATCGCCGGCTTGTTAGTGGTTTGGCTGGGCCGACGGAACTGCCCGATCCCGCAACCTTTCGCCTGGCCGTGATCGGCGGAGACCGCGTCCATCAGTCCGGGTGATCCATCCGGGCGGGCCGCGATGTCGCCCCGAGCATGATCGCACACACCAGCGCCACGCCGGCCCCGAGCGCCAAAGTCGAGAACGCCACGCCCCAGCCGCGCGCACCGGGCACCACGTCCAGGGCAAGCCCGAAGATCACCGGCGATGTTGCCCCGGCGCCGACCCCGAGCACCGATCGCAACCCGAGCGCCCGGCCCAGGCGGTGCGCCGGAACCGCTTTGGTCATGGCCGCCGACAGCACCGAGGAATCCCCGATCGTGGCGAAGCCATAAACCGCTGCGAGGGCCAGAACGACGAGTGCGCCACCATCGGCCAACCAGCCGATTGAGATCGAGCATGCCGCCCCGAGCGCCGCGAATGCGATCAGCACGGCCCGGTCACCGAACCGGTCGGCGGCATAGCCCGACAGGAACGAGGCGAAGAAACCCGAAAGATGCAGGGCGAGTGCCGTCCAGACACCGAGCTCGACCGCCGACATCCGACCGTCCACCAGAATCGCTGCAGCCAGAAATGCCGGAATCCAGGCCCAGGCGCCAAACAGCTCCCAGCAGTGCCCGATATAGCCGAGGGTGAGCAGCCGGGCATCGCGCCGGCTGGCCCGGGGCGACGACGGCGCCTCGGACTCCGCATCCGCCGACGGGTCCCGGGCGTGACGGACGGCGTGATGACCAAAGGCGCCGCCGAGCACAGTTACCGCCGCCGTCGCGGCGAAGGCCGTGCGATAGTCAAACGTGGCCGTCATCGCGGACGACAAGAAGATGGAGAGGACATAGCCCCCGGACATGCCCGCCAGCACCCAGCCCACCGCAGAGGCCCGCCTGTTCTCCGGGGTGTTTGTCGACACGAGCATGATCGCCGGCGTGTAGGTTCCGGCCTGGGTCAGACCGAGCAGAACCATCAGGAATAGCGCTGACCCGTACGACCGCGCGAAGCCCGCGAAGAGCAGGGCGGCCACCGCCGACAGAACGGTCGACACCAGAAACACCCGCCGCGCGCCCCAACGGTCGCAGAGGTAGGACGACAGCAGCAGCGACACCGCAAAGGCGGCGGTGAAGGCGCCCTGAACCGCTCCCGCTTCGGTCGCGCTCATCTGCCAGGCCCCGAGCAGCAGGCTCAAGGTGGCCGGATAGGTCATGAACACGGCGGTCGTACAGAAACGCGCCAGGACCAGGCTCGGCAGATTCACCCTGGGATCACTGTTGGGTTCGCTGGGCGGACTTGCGATCGACATCGATCCCCTGACGTCTTGGTGCTACATCGGATCATAGAGTTAGAGCAGATTAGCCGGCCAATTGGATCGCCGGTCCGCCCATGGCATCCCCTCGACCCGACAATGATGCGGTTTGATCAGACAGCCGTCCGTCTCGGTTTCTTCTACGCGGCGTACTTCGCCGTCATCGGCATTATGCTGCCGTACTGGCCGGTTTGGCTGGACAGCCGAGGCCTATCGCCGGTTGCGATCGGCGGGATCTTGGCGGTCACGTTCTGGGTCAAGATCGTCGCCCACCCGATGATGGCGAGCGTCGCCGACGCCACTGGGGCGCTCCGGCTGATGACGGTGCTGCTCTCGGCCTGCGCCGTCGCCGTGTTCGTCGCCCACGGTTGGGCGGAACCGCTCTGGTCGTATGTCATTCTGGCGGTGCTTCTGGGCTTCACGTTCCAGACCATCCTGCCGTTGGCCGAAGCGCTCGCACTCAGCGAAACCAAGACCCGGAAGCTCGACTACGGGCGGATTCGCATCTGGGGATCGATCGCCTTCATCGCGGCCACCTTCCTGGCCGGCGCCGTCATCGAGTCCGTCGGCGGCAGCAGCGTCCTGGTGATGGTGGCGGGCATGACGGCCCTGCTGATGTTGGCATGCGTCGCCTTGCCAGCCGCCACCACGACGACGCGCAAGCCCTGGTCCTGGCGATCGGCGCGCGACCTGATCGCCGATCGCCGCTTCCTGCTGTTCGTCGCGATTGCCGGCGCGATCCAGGCCAGCCACGGGGTCTACTACGCCTTCGGCACCATCGCCTGGCGAAACCTCGGGATCGGTGAAACCGAGATCGGTTTCCTGTGGGCGATCGGTGTGGTGGCGGAGATCGTCCTGTTCTGGATCGCCGGGCGGCTCGGCCGGTTCTCAAGCGCGCCCGTCCTGCTGGCGGCAGCGGCGTTCGGAGCAATGCTGCGCTGGCCCCTGACCGCGGTGGTCGATGATGTCGCCCTCATCGCCCCCCTCCAGATACTGCACGGTCTGACCTTCGGCGCCGCCCATCTCGGAGCGATGCGCTACCTTCAGGACACCGCCCCCCCCGGTCTCGAGGCGACCGCCCAGGCGTTCTACTACGCCCTGGTCTCCGGTGTGATCATGGGGCTCGCCATGCCCGCTGCCGGCTGGCTCTATGACGGGTTTGAGCGCGGAGCCTATGTCGCGATGGGCGGTCTCGGGTTTGCCGCCCTGGTCGGTCTGATTGCTCTCAGGCGGAGCTAGCTGTCGCTCTGCTTGACGGTATCGGTCTTCATGAACGGCACGGTACCGATGCCCGCCAGGATCGACAGCCCCGTCAGGCCGAACGTCTTGAAGGCGACCCAGCCGTCGGTCGACAGCGACCGCCACGCGATCTCATTGGCCGCCGCCATCACGCAGAATACGGCGATCCAGTAGAGGGTCAGGTTCCGCCAGCCCCGGTCATCCAGGGTCAGCACCGAACCAAAGGCGATCTTCAGGAAGAAGCGCCGGAACACCAGACCCGATGCCAGTCCGCCCGCGAATAGCAGGGTGGCGACCGTCGGTTTGATCTTCAGGAAGAACGCGTCGTCGAACACCAGCGCCAGCCCGCCGAAGATCGAGACCAGCACTGCCCCGACCACCGGCAACCAGGGAACCCGACGCTCGATCCAGATCGCAACCGCAACCGCGACCACCGTAGAGGCGACCAGCACGGCTGTTGCCGGCATGATCCCGAACGCGAGGTTGGTCCCGAAAAACAGGATCAGCGGGCCGTACTCGGTCAATCCGCGTACTTTTGACATCGTGTATCTGCTTCTAAGCCGCGCGGAGGTCGGAGGATGAGGCCGCCCCGCTCCGCACCAGGGCCGTCGCCTCTCGAAGAATGTCCGCCTGCGCCCCGTCCCGGTGCATGGTCTGTGAGAGGTGACGCCGCCACGCCCGCGCCCCAGGCAGGCCCTGGAACAGCCCGAGCATGTGGCGGGCAATCGACTTGATCGGCGTGCCTTGATCGACCGCCTGGCGGCGGGCGTAGTCGACCATCTCGCCGACCACCGCATGGCGGTCCAGCGGCGTCGGGTCGTCTCCGTAGATCCGGCTGTCGACCGCCGACAGCATCCAGGGCGTCTGATAGGCCGCGCGCCCGATCATCATGCCGTCGAGGCCGTCGGTGGCGGCAATCGCACCGTCCAGATCGTCGAGGCCGCCGTTCAGGATGATCTCGAGTTCCGGCCGGCGGGCCTTCAGCCGCCGCACCCGGTCGTAGTCGAGCGGCGGCACATCCCGGTTCTCCTTCGGCGACAAGCCCTGAAGCCAGGCCTTGCGGGCGTGCACGATCACCGTCCGGCAGCCTGCATCGGCGACCCGGTCGACCAGCGCGTCGAGCGCGGTCTCCGAGTCCTGGTCGTCAACCCCGATGCGGCACTTGACCGTGACCGGCACCGCAACCGCTTCGGCCATCGCATCGACGACCCGGGCCACCGTGTCCGGCTCGCGCATCAGGCAGGCGCCGAAGCGCCCCGACTGCACCCGGTCCGACGGGCATCCGACATTAATGTTGATCTCGGCATAGCCGGAGTCGGCACCGATACGGGCCGCCTCGGTCATGGCCTGCGGATCGGCCCCACCGAGCTGCAAAGCCACCGGATGCTCGGCGACGGAAAATCCGAGCAGGCGCTCCCGATCGCCGAAGCGCACCGCGTCAGCGGTGACCATCTCGGTGTAGAGCACGGCCCGACGCGTCAGCAGACGATGGAACTGCCGGCAGTGCCGGTCGGTCCAGTCCATCATCGGCGCCACACAGAAGCGGCGGTCCAGGCTGTCGGGTCGCTCTCGCATGGCCGGGGTTGTACACGAACCGCCCCCCCGGCGTCAGCCCCGGGGTGCGCCGGCCCTCAATCGAGATGGGCTTTGGCGTAGCCGACAGCCGCCGCGAGAACCTGGGGAATGTCCCGCATGGTCACGCCGAGACTGTCGCGGCGCGTGAAGTCGAACCGGGTCGGCGCCGCCTTTTCCCCCACGTAAGGCTCTGGCACTCGGATTGAGGGCTCGATCTCGCGAAGCGCGGCATAGATGTCGTTCCAGTGCCAGCTCTCGCGTACCGCATAGTACCGACCCTGCGCGGTCGGGCTCTCGTAAGCGGCCAGGAACAGGTTCGCCACATCCTCGATATGCGCCATGGAGCTTGAGTCGTTCGGGGTCACCTGATGGCGTCCCACCTCCCCACGCAACATCTTCCTCAGGGACCACATGAACCCTTCCTCGGCGTGCTGCGGCAGCACCATGGGTCCGATCATCAGGGTGGGCAGCAGGATCCGAAGGCGCACCCCATGTTCCTCGGCCAGCGCCAGCGCCGCCTTCTCCATCACGGTCTTGGTCGCCGAGGTGTACTTCTTTGCCGCGACCTGTTCGGCTTCGTCGGACCAGTGGTCGACTTCGTTCTTCACCGGCACGGCCGGGATCGGATTGGTGCTCGATGTCGACGAACAGATCACGATGTCCCTGATCCCGGCCCGGATCGCCGACCGCATGATGTTCAGGCACCCGTTCACGGTCGGATTGATGATCTCCGCATAGCCACGCGCATCGTCCAACTCGCGGGCCGGGGTCCCGTCCGGCGCGGCGTAGACCGGAATCAGGCAGGCGATGAACACGCCGTCGGCGCCCTCCACCGCCATGTCGGCCGCCATCAGGCGCAGGCGTTGGTCGGCACCGGCGAGCGCTTTCAGCCCCCGCGCCGGTCCATCGGGATTGCGCATGGCGCCAACCACTTCGTAGCCCCGCGCCAGGGCCTCCCGGGCAATGTTGGCGCCAACCAGACCGCTTGCCCCGGCAATCGCTAGTTTCCTGGCCATTGAGTCCTTCCGCTGATCGCTTGGTTTCATCCGCCGCACCCTCAACGGTCGACGAGGGAGCCTAACCGCTGGCGATCATAACCCGCTGGGCCTCGCAAGCGGCTGTCCGATGGAAGTATGCCTGCTGGTAGGCCTCGTCCTCGAACAGTGCCAACAGGGCCGACGTCCCTGGGTAGGATCCGACCACAACCAGGTCCCAGTCTTCAGAGGGACCGGCGAACATCCCCTCAAAAGGCGCAACCATCAGGAACGCGCCACCTGCCCTCGCGAGGGCCGGCGCGCTGACGGCCGCATACCGATCGAACGCTTCCTGACCGGTGCCTGACAGCCCGGATCCCGGTTCGTATCGGGCTTCTTCCCGCAGTTTGAAGAGGTTGACCAGGCTGATCGGGCGATCGGGATCACGCTCAACGATCCGGCGCCACTGGGGCTCCGTGGGTGACGCCCCGTCCTGGCCTGTCCCGTAGCACGCCAGAAGAGCCCCGACCCTGTCCTCGACATTCGCATCTTGCCGCATCGTCCACACCTTTATGAAATTTGACACTTGTCAAATAACACTTTGTTTTACATGTGTCAAAAAAAATGCTGATGTCGAACACGGATCGGCGTTTACGAAAGACATGCGATGGCGGAGTCCAGCCCGAGCGTCCGGCAATCGAAGGCCGAGCGGACCAAGTCCGACATTCTCGACGCCGCATGGGATCTGATTGCGCGGGACGGCGTCTCGGTATCCATGTCCGACATCGCAAACGCCGCGGGAATGACGCGCCAACTGCTCTATGTCCATTTCGGGTCGCGTGGTGGACTGCTGTTCGAACTGGTCAAGCGGGCCGACACCCGCTTCAGGATCTGGGAGGAGTTCGAGCAGGCCCTTAAGACCTCAGATCCAAGAGAGTGTCTGAACGACGTCCTGACGGCGTGGCTGCGTTTCGTTCCGCGGATTCGCCCGGTGGCGACCGATCTGATCAGACTGAAGTCCCAGGACCTGGAGGCCGCCAACGCCTGGAATGACCGAATGTCGGACCTGTTGGCGTTCTATCGCCGCCTGATGCGCCGCTTTGAGCGTGAAGGCGCGCTCTCAGACGATTGGACAGTCGAGCGTGCCGCCGATTTCGTCTGGACGACCAGTTCCGTCCAATACTGGAACCTGCTCGTCACCGAACGCGGCTGGAGCCACCGGCAGGCGTCAGTGGTCATCCGTCGTACGATCGTCAACACCGTCTTGAAGTAAGGCCGACCGCGCGGCTGACACAGAGCCGGCCCGAGCGCAATCCGTCGGCCTGCTCGAACACATGTACTCAGGTTGGACCGTCACCAACTGCACCGGCATTCAGCCAGCCCGTCGAGACCCCGTTTGCCCAGCCGGAGCGTCCCGCCGCCATTGCCAGTGCCGCCATGCGCCGTGTGTCATATGGCACGTGGCGGAAGGTCGACCGCCAGCCCGCGGCCGACCGCTCGATGATCGCGTAGCAGGCTGCCGGCGTGCCGCTTTCCATCACGTGGTAGACCGGCGTGTCGTCGTCGTAGGCTGGGCAGCCAACACTGCCGGGGTTGAGGATCACGCGCCCGTCGGGCAGGTCGACCCGGCGCTGAGTATGCGTATGCCCGCACAGCAAGAGCGAGGCACGGATGTCACCGGCCAGGTCCGCGACCTCCTGCCGTTCTCGCGGGCCGACCGAGCCGTCCTCAGCCACGTGCTCCAGCCAGTAGGTCAGATCGTCTTGCGGCGTGGCGTGGCAGGCGAACACGTCGTCGGCAAGCTCCAGGCGCGGCGGCTGTCCGCGCAGCCAATCCAGATCGCCCGCGCTGAGTTGCGCAAAAGCAGCCGCATCGGAGATGCCCATCTCCTCTGGGCGTTGCTCGCATAGCCAACGGTCGTGGTTCCCCCGCACACAGATCATCCGACGCGCCCTCAGGACCAAGGCTGTTTCACCCGCGGCCAACGGCCCACTGAAGTGGTCCCCGAGGTTCACGATCTCGTCGATGCCCTGCCCGTCGATATCGGCCAGAACGGCAACCAGTGCGTCCACATTCCCGTGCACGTCAGCGATCACCGCGAATTCGTTGGTGTTCAGCCTCGTCATTTCATCCGCGCCCCAAATCCCTCTGCCGCAATCCGCGAATGCACGCACGACCGGAGCGCCCAGCTTCGCGCATCGCGATGCGACAGCCCTCGCTTTTTACTGCGTCTTGGTCTGAAATCCGACAGTCGTGCTGCACCCATGATGAGCTTCGGAGTTGGCCCAATGGCGCGTAGAGGCGGAAGGCGTTCCAACCCGATGCCGGAGGCCCGAGGCGTGACCCCGCCGCCACAGGGTGGACGGTACCGGCCGCTGGATGAGGCCGCCGTCACCGGGATCGTCAACGCCTCGATGGACATCCTTGCCCAGACCGGAATCGGTGCGTGCCCGGAGACCCTGGCAGCGCTCATGGTCGACGCCGGGGCCGTCCGACGGGATGACGGACGGGTCTGCTTTCCCCAGACCATGGTGGAGACGGCGATCGCCCGGGCCGCCAAGACCGTCGCGCTACCGGGCTTCGTCGATGATCTCGGCATCACGGTCGGCGGAGGCCGGGTACACATCGGATCCGGCGGGGCCGCGACCGAAGTTCTGGACAGCGCGACCGGCGCCTTCCGGGGCGCGCAGCTCTCCGATCTCTACGACCTGATGCGCCTGGTCGGGCAGCTTCCGAACATTCATTACGGCCTGCGCCCGGTCGTCGCGCGGGACATGACCGCCCCCCTAGCCCTCGACACCAATACCGGCTTCGCGTGCCTCAAGGCCTGCCCCAAGCCGATCGGCATCAGCTTCGACCGTGCCGCCCATGTCGGCCCATTGGTCTCGATGTTCGATATGGCATTGGGCCGCGATGGCGGTTTCCGCTGCCAGCTGTTCTGCTTCGCCGTGATCGTCCACGCGGTATCGCCCCTGCGCTACGCGCCGGAAGGACTGGAGATCATGCAGGCCGCGATCGCCCGGCGGATGCCGCTGCAGATCTGCACTGCGGCCCAGGCCGGGGCCACCAGCCCGGTGACGCTGGCCGGCGCGCTGGCCCAGGGCCTCGCCGAAACGCTGGCCGGGCTGATGGTTGTGGACGCGATTGAACCCGGCTTTCCCTGCATCTTCGCCTTCATGCCGTTCATCTCGGACCTGCGCACCGGGGCAATGACCGGCGGTTCGGGCGAGGCCGCCGTCGCCGCGGCCGCCGCTGCCCAGTTGCTTCTGCATCTTGGGCTTCCGTCCACCGCGTCGGCCGGCATGACCGACGCCAAAACGCCGGACGCCCAGGCCGGCTACGAGAAGGGCTACACCGTCGCGCTCTCGGCCCAGGCCGGCGCCGACATGATCAACCTGTCCGTCGGTATGCTCGGCTCGATCATGGCGGCCTCGTGCGAGGCCCTGGTGATCGACGAAGACATGTGCGGCGCCATCCTGCGCAGCGTCCGCGGAATCGACCTTACCGAAACCAGCATCGACACCGACCGGATCGAGGCCGTCGCCACCGGTGCCGGCCACTTCCTCGGCGAGGAACAGACGCTCGCGCTGATGAAATCCGAATACACCTATCCGACCATCGCCAACCGCCAGAGCATCGCCGAATGGCAGGACGCCGGGTCCCGCACGGCGTGGGACGCCGCCATCGACCGAACCGCCCAACTCCTCGCCGAAATCCCCAGCCATCTGCCGCCCGACCGCGAAGCCGCGATCCGCGCGGCGTTCGATATCCGCCTGCCCTGAAGGACATCCGCCCATGAAGGAAAGTGCGCGCGTCGTCGTCATCGGCGGAGGGGCCGTCGGCACGTCAATCCTGTATCACCTGGCACGCGCCGGCGTGACGGACACCCTGCTGTTGGAGCGCAATGAGTTGACCTCGGGGAGCACCTGGCATGTGGCCGGCAACATCCCGACCTACGCGACGTCCTGGCTCGGCATGCGTGCCGGCAATTACGCCTGGTCGCTCTACAAGGACCTCGCCGACACCGTCGACAGCGCAATCACCTACCGCCACACCCAGGCGTTCTGGCCGGCCCATACGGAAGCCCGCATGGACCTGTTCCGCCACCTGTGCGGGGTGTCGACCAGTGCCGGGTTCGATCTGCGGATGCTCACGCCGGCGGAGATGGACGCCATGCACCCGTTCTGGTCCCCGGGCGAGACGGTACTGGGCGGTATCCTCGACCCCTATGAGGGCGATATCGACCCGAGCCAGCTCACCCAGGCGCTGGCCAAAGGAGCGCGCGACCTTGGCGCGCGGATTGAGCGTTTCGCCCCGGTGACGGCGATCGAGCGGTGCCCCGGCGGCGAGTGGCAGGTCATCTGCGCCAAGGGAACGATCAGGGCGGAAATCGTCATCAACGCCGCCGGGTTCTATGGCCGCAAGGTCGCGGCGATGGCCGGCCTGGAGGCTCCGGTCGTGACGCTGGAGCACCAGTATCTCGTCACCGAACCGATTGCCGAGCTCGAGGCGCATACGGATCTGTTCCCGCTGGTCCGGGACCCCGACATCCGCTTCTACCTGCGGCGCGAGCGCAACGCCTTCCTGGTCGGCTCCTATGCCCATGACGGCCGGCCCGCCTGGCCGAGCACCGGCCCACACGACGAGTTCGCCCACCAGCTGTTCCCGGATTCCGTCGACGACATCCTCGAGGTCCTGGAGGCGACGATATTGCACGTGCCGTTGCTGGGCGAGGCCGGTGCGCAGCGTTTCGTGAACGGGCCGATCGCGTATGCGCCGGACGCCCTGCCCCTGGTCGGCCCGGCCGCGGGCGCGCCGAACTTCTACCAAGCGACCGGTGTTCAGGTCGGCATCACCCACTCCGCCGCCATCGGCAAGGCCATGGCCGAGTGGGTCACCGAAGGCGAGACCGAGTGGGACCTCTCCGCCTGGGACCCACGACGGTTCGGTGACTGGGCGGACGCCGCCTATGCCCATGCCCGGGCCGCCCAGCACTACGACCTGCAGTACGCCATCCCCTATCCCCACCGGAACCTGCAGCGCGGCCGCCCGGTGCAACGCACGCCGCTGTACGACCGGCTGGTCGAACAGGGCGCGGTGATGGGCCAGATCGCCGGTTGGGAACGGGCGTTCTGGTTCCAGACCGCGGCGGTGCGGGACAACGGCGACGCCGTCCTCTCGTTCGACCACGAGCCCTGGCAGGATGCCGTGCGGGCCGAATGCCGCACGGTCACGGAGCGGGTCGGCGTGATGGATCATGGCGGGTTCACGAAGTACGACCTGCGCGGCCCCGGAGCGGCTCCCTTTCTGTCGCAGGTGCTGTGTGGTGGCGTACCGAAAGTCGGACGGGTCCGCTTGAGCTACATGCTGACACCGAAGGGCCGGATCTGGTCGGAGGCTACGGTCGCGCGTCTCGCCGAGGACCGGTTCCTGCTCTGCGGCCCCACCCTGGCCGACCTGCGCGACTATGACTGGCTGTGCGCGCACCTGCCGCCCAGTGGCGTAACCCTGGCGCGGGGCCATGCCCACGATGCCGCCCTGATGGTCATGGGGCACAGGGCCCGTGACGTGCTCCAACCACTCACGGAAGACGACCTGTCCGCCGAGGCCGCACCCTGGCTGTCGGTCGCCGACATCACATTGGCGGGGGCGCCGGTGACGGCGATGCGGGTTTCGTTCGTCGGCGAACTCGGGTGGGAGCTCCATCTCGCGAGCGCCGACCTGGTCACCGTCTACAATGCGGTCATGGACCGGGTCGACGTCGTTGGCGGGTGCCAATTCGGCTCCTACGCGCTGAACGCGATGCGGATCGAGAAGGGCTATCACGGCTGGGGTGCCGACTTCGGCACAGAGTACACGCTGTTCGATGCAGGGCTCGGGCGGTTCGCCAATCTGAACAAGGGCCCGTTCATCGGCCGCGACGCCGTTGTCGACCAGTCCGACCGGCCCGCCGACTGGCAATGGATCGGCCTGGAGATCACCGAGGACAGTCCGGAACCCTGGCGTCGGACCCGATCCTGAAGAACGGACGAGCTATCGGCTATGTGACCTCGGCCAGTCACGGTTACCGCACCGGAAAGTGCCTCGTGCTCGGCTATGTCGAGAGCGGAACCCTCGACATGGGCGAGGTCTGCACGGTGCGTGTGTTCGGCGTCGAACGGTTGGCCACACGACACAACCCGCATGTGTTCGACCCGGACAACACTCGGATGAAGACCTGAGCCGGGCGGCCGATGAAGCGGCCGCCCGGCACCTGGCGCCGGAGATTTTGGCTTGCGGTCAGCCGGCTTTGGCTTTGGGCAGTTCCGGCGCCGAATCCCACTCCGCCCAGGACCGGTCGTAGCTCCGGACCCGCGGGAACCCGAGCAGCCGCAGCGTGAAGTAGGAGTGGGCGGCCGCCTTGCCGTTCTGGCAGTGCACCGCGATGTTGCGGTCCGGGGTCACGCCGCGCTCGGCGAAATGGGCGAGCAGAGCATCTGCCGGCCTAAGGGTCCCATCCTCGGTCAGGTTCTGGGCCCAGGGGATGTTCTGCGCCCACGGAATGTGGCCCTTGTTGAACAGCTTGGTCGGCCGGACGTCGATGACCACAACGTTGGAGTCGTCGCGGCGATCGAGCAACCAATCCGCATCCGCTGCCCGACGCGCCGTTTCGGTGATCGCGAAGGGCTGAGGTGTGACCCGCGGAACTTCCGTCGACACAGCCCGGCCTTCCGCCTGCCATTTCGGGAATCCGCCGTTCAGGACGCTTGCCCGACGATGGCCGAAATACTCCAGCATCCAGAACAGTCGGGAGGCATGAAAGCCGCCCCGGTCGTCGTACAGCACGACCTGGGTTGTCTTGCCGATGCCCCTGTTGGCAAGCATCGACGCCAGAACCGACGGGGGCAGCAGGTCGCCAGCGACATGGCTGTTCGGATCCACCACGTCGTCGGCCTCGAGATGGACCGCACCAGGAATGTGCCCGGCGTCGTAGGCCTCCTTCGGCCGGACATCCACGATCACCAGCGATCCGTCATTGACGGAACCGTTCTCGACTGCCGCGGCGATCTCGTTGGTCTGGGCCAGCAGATGGCGGTTGGCGTAGTCGCCCGGCGCCGCCTGCGCGACCTGAATGGCGGCGATGACCAGGAAGATGGGGGCCAGCAGATACAGCAGGCCTGTTGCTTGAACTTTCATGAGAACCTCCGTTGGGGTGCAGGGCGCGGCATTTCAGTCAGGTCGGCTGGGCCACGATCCGCATATACGGACGCGGTGCACGCCACCCGTCGGGGAACTTCTCGCGCGCCTTCTCGTCCGACAGCGCCGGGACGATGATCACGTCCTCACCCGGCTGCCAGTTCACCGGCGTCGCCACCGAATGGCTTGCGGTCAGCTGCAGGCAGTCGATCACCCGCAGGACCTCGTCGAAGTTGCGGCCGGTGCTCATCGGATAGGTCAGCGTCAGCTTCACCTTCTTGTCCGGTCCGATCACGTAGACCGTCCGCACGGTCGCGTTGTCCGCCGCCGTCCGGCCCTTGGCACTGTCGCCGGCGCTGGAAGGCAGCATCTCGTAGAGCTTGGCGACCTTCAGCTCGGGGTCGCCAATCAGCGGATAGTTCGGCGCCTGGCCCTGGGTCTCTTCGATATCGATCGCCCAGCGCGTGTGCTCGTCGACCGGATCGACGCTCAGGCCGATCACCTTGACATTGCGCTTCTCAAACTCGGGCTTGAGCTTGGCCATGTAGCCGAGTTCCGTCGTGCAGACCGGGGTGAAGTCCTTGGGGTGGGAGAACAGAACCGCCCATCCGTCACCGATCCACTTGTGAAAGCTGATCGGGCCTTGGGTGGTGTTCGCCTCGAAATCAGGCGCCGTGTTGTTCAACTGAAGGGCCATGGGGTGCTTCCTCTTCTGTGTGTCGCGACCGGTCGGGACCAGCCGCTCGAACCTCGGGGAAGCGCTGAATGACAGACCGGCATTCGGCCGGCCTGAAGAAACCGAAAAGAAAGTCTGAAGCTTTGCGAAGACCTCCCATCAGTCGCTCTGGCGCACCGATTCTGTTCACGGAATTGTGATCCGCAGTGGCGGCCACCCAGCGCGACACATGGTAGTGACGGTTCCGACCGCCCGCGTCTCCGGCCCGATGGGTTTAGCGGGCGCTGTACCGGAACAATCCGGGGCAACCCTCGTGGCCCATTCTGACCATTCCTCGGCTCAGCCCGAGCCGTCCAGACGACTGCTGATCGCGGAGAGCGAGGTCGATCCGACTCTGCGCCAGGTGCGTTGTGGCGATCAGATCCGGCGGATCTCGGTCAAAGCCAATCAGGTTCTGGCGACCCTGGTCGCGGCCGAGGGCGGCGTAATCTCCCGCGGCGCGTTGCTGGAACAGGTGTGGCCGGAGGTGACCGTCGGGGAAGAGGTCCTGACCCAGGCGATCGCGGAATTGCGGCGCGCGTTCCAGGACAGTGCCAAAGCCCCCCGGGTGATCGGAACAATCCCGAAGGCCGGCTACCGTCTGTTGGTTCCGGTTGAATTCCCCGCCGACACGGTCGAGTCGGCCGAGCCGTCGGCGCCAGCACGCGAACCAGCGCGCCAGATCGCCCCGGACCCGACCGAGGGCTTCGTCCTCGGGCGTGAGCATAAGCAGGTTACCGTCCTCGACTGCGGCCTGACCGGTGCCGGCGAACTGGCGGCCGCCCTGGACGCCGAAACGATGGCCGAGATTATCGACCGGCTGCACCGAGAAGCCCGTACGGTGGTCGCCCGCTACGAAGGCACGGTCGCCCAATGGCTGGGCGACGGTTTTGTCGCCCTGTTCGGCGCGCCCCAGGCCGTCGAAGACCACCCGCGTCGCGCGATCGGCGCCGCCATGGAGTTGGTGCGGCGGTTATTGGCCGATACTGGAGCCGACACCGACAAGATCACCGGTCCGCTCAGCATCGGCCTGCACACCGGCCCGGCGGTGGTCGGCCTGCGCGAGGCGGACCCGCCGGAGGTCTTCACCGCCGTCGGCATCACAACCGAGACCGCCAAGCGTCTCCGCCACCTGGCTCCCCCAGCCACCGTGCTCGCCAGCGCCGAGACCTGTGACATCGTCGGCTCGGAAGTCGTCACCAGCGCGTTCGCGGCGGTGTCCGACAGCGGCCCGGTTTTCCGGGTCCACGAGTTCCGGCACCGCCGCTCGGGCGTGCCGCGTCGCGCGCGGCCGTCGCTCAGCCGGTTCGTTGGTCGCAGCCGGGAACTCGACATGCTGCAGACGCGGATTTCCGCACTCGGGACGTCTGGTGGCCAGGTCATCGACATCGTCGGCGAGCCGGGGATCGGCAAGTCACGGCTGGTCGACGAGGTCGAAGCCCAGCTGGACAGCGGCGTCCGGTTCCTACGGACCCACTGCCTGCCCCACGGTCGGTCCAGCCCGTATCTGCCGCTGGCAGCCCTACTGCGGGAGCTCTGCGCCGCCCTCTCCGCCAACGGCGATGAGAACCTGGAAGCGGATCTGGCCGACCAGTTGACCCTAGTCGGCCTCGAGCAGCCGGAGACCCGGGCCCTTCTGTCACAATTGCTCGGCCTGGAACACGAGGCGGGCCTGCTCGAGCGGCTCACCCCTGAGGACAAACAGGTCCAGGTCTTCGACAGTTTGCACCGCCTTGTCTCGCGGGTGGCCGAGACCCACCCGGTCGTCCTTCTCGTTGAAGACCTGCACTGGATCGACGCGACCTCACAGGCCTGGCTCGCGGAAGAGGCGGTCCGACTGTCCGGACGGCCTGTACTGCTGTTGACGACCCGGCGGCCGGGACACGCCGTGCCGTGGCAGGGTCTGTCCTCGGCGACGCAGATCGCGCTACCGAGCCTGGTGCCGGACGACAGCCGGGCACTGGTGCGGTCCGTTCCGAAACGGACACCGCTGTCCGACGCCGGCCTGGATGCCGTGGTCACGCGCGCCCAGGGGAATCCGTTTTTCCTGGAGGAACTGGCGGTCGCGAACGCCGGTGCCGAATCCGACATCCGCCAGGTCCCGGATACCGTGCAGGCCGTCATCGCCGCCCGGATCGACCGCCTGCCGCCGACGGACAAACGGGTGCTGCGGCTGGCCGCGGTCATCGGCGCCCGTATTCCTCTGGATCTTTTGGCGCGGGTGGACCGGCTGGACACCGGCCAACGCCGGGAAAGCTTGCGGCGCCTCCAGGAAGCCGAGCTGCTGTACGAGCGACGCGGTGCCCCGGAGAACATCTTTGCCTTCCAGCACGCCCTGACCCAGGACGTCGCCTATCAGGGTCTGGTGGCGAAGACCCGCCGGGGACTCCATCGCGAGATCGCCGACGTCCTCGGTCGGGAATTCTCGCCGCTGGTCACCGCCCGCCCGGAAATTCTGGCGCGCCACCTCACCGAGGCCGGCCATCACCGCGAGGCCATTGCGCAATGGCACGCGGCCGGGCGCAAGGCCGCGGCTCAGGCGAGCGGGATCGAGGCAGTGGCCCATTACGAGACCGCCCTGGGGCTGCTCGATGACGAACCGGACGTCGATGAGATGGCGGCCACGAAAGTGGACATCCTGGTCGACCTGGGGGCGGTGCTGCAGGCGGTACGCGGAGCCGGTGCGGATGAAGTCGGTCAGGTCTATCGACGGGCGCGGGACCTCAGCCGAAACAACGACGAGCCGCGTCCAGGCTTCACCGCGCTGTGGGGGCTCTGGCGATACCGGGTGCTGAACGGAGAATTCCAGGACTCCGGCGCGATCGCCGATGAGCTGATCGATATCGCCACGGCCGCCAAGGACGTCGAGATGGACCTGCATGCCCATCACGCCGTCTGGACCACGGCCCGGTTCACCGGGTCACTTTCACAGGCGATCGATCACGCCAATATCGGCCTCGAACTGGCCGAGCCCAGGTTCCACACCGCCCCGCACTACGCGTTCGGCGGACACGATCCGATCTGCTGCGCCTATGGAACCCGGGCCATCGTCCTGGATCTGCAAGGCAAGCACGACGCGGCCCGGGCCGACATGGCCACAGCCTGAACCACCGGCCGACGCTCGCCGGCGTCCTGCTGAATTCCGCCGACCTGTATCTTGCCAGTCGGGACCGCACGGCGCTCGCCGCCGCCGCCGCCGATCTGAAGGCGATCGGCGAGGATCTCGGCTTCGCCATGCACGCCAACATCGGTGCCTTCAGCGTGGGATGGTGCGACTACCTGGCGACCGGGGCCGACGACAGCCTGAATCAGATGCGTGACGCGCTGGCGCGCTCCAAGAACGCGGGCGGCACTGGCCGTGAACCCTATCACTACGCCCTGTTCGCCGATTGCCTATCCACCGAGGGCCGGTACGACGAGGCGCTGCTGACCATTGAGGAGGCGTTCGATGTGATCGAGCGCAAACGGGAGCATCACTGGGCCAAGGCCGAGGCGCACCGGATCATGGGCGACGTGCTCCGGAGCGCTGACGCAGCGCCCCGTGAAACCGTTCATCGCCACTTCCAGGAGGCTCAGTCGATCGCCGCCGCTCAGGGCGCCCTGACCCTTGAACTCCGTGCCGCGGTCAGCCTGGCGGCGCTGCTTTCTGAGCAGGGTGACCCGGAGGCGGCACGGGCGACGGTTCAGGCCGTCTATGACCGCTTCACCGAGGGTTTCGATAACCCGGAACTGGTGCACGCGAAGTCCCTGCTGCACTGACTCGAGGCGCCCCTGCCTGGTCGGCGCGCCCTCAGCTTTCCCGCAGGGCCTGGATCGCCGCCCGCGCCAGTTCGTCGGCGCGTTCGTTCTCGGGATGACCGGCATGGCCCTTGACCCAATGCCACGTCACCGCGTGGCGGGAGACGGCGGCGTCCAGCCGCTCCCAAAGGTCGCGGTTCTTCACCGGTTTCTTGTCGGCGGTGCGCCATCCCCGGGCCTTCCAGGCGCCGAGCCATTTGGTGATGCCGTCGCGCACATAGGTGCTGTCGGTGGTGACATCGACCGCCATCGGCCGGGTCAGGGCCTCTAGACCGGATATCGCCGCCATCATCTCCATCCGGTTGTTGGTCGTTTCCACTTCCGCACCGGAGAGTTCGCGCTCGTTGCCACGCCAGCGCAGGATCGCGCCCCAACCTCCGGGCCCCGGATTGCCGCTGGACGCCCCGTCGGTGAACAGTTCGACCGGGTCGATACCCGGCTCACTGGTCGGCCCGCTCACAGTCCGTACGCCGAGGGGCTGGTCACACCCTGGTGGAACCGCAGCTTCTGCAAGTACTCCATCGGATCCTTCGGCTTGACCATGGCGCCGGCTGGATGGTTCAGCCAGTCGTAGAGCCGCGTCAGGAGGAACCGGATCGCCGAGCCTCGGGCCAGCACCGGCAGGGCGGCGCGTTCCTTGGCGCTCAACGGGCGTTCGCTCTGGTAGCCGGAAACCAGATTCTTGGCCTTGGTGACATTGAAGCTGCCGTCGTTCTCGAAGCACCAGGCGTTGAGGCAGATCGCCAGGTCGTAGGCCAGGATGTCCGTGCAGGCGAAGTAGAAGTCGATGAACCCCGACAGCTTCTCGCCGAGGAAAAACACGTTGTCCGGGAAAAGATCGGCGTGGATCGTTCCGGTCGGCAAACCGATCGGCCAGCCCGCCTCCAGAATGTTGAGTTCCAGATTCAACTGGTTGTGCAGGGCGTGGTAGATCTCGCGCTCCTGCAGGGCGCAGCTCTCGAACAGCGGCCGCCATCCAGGCACCGACAGGTTGTTCTCGCGCCTGCCGCCGTAGTCGAGGCCGGCGAGATGCATCTTGGCCATACCGATGCCGAGCTCGCGGCAACAGGCCGGCTGAATCCGCCGGCGCCACACCCCCTCCAGGAACGTGACAATCGCCGCCGGCCTGCCGTTCAACTCGCGCAGGGTGCGGCCGTCGCGGGCCGGAACCGGCCGCGGCACCCGCAATCCCTTGCCAGCAAGATGCCGCATCAGTTCGATGAAGAACGGCAGATCGTCCGGGTTCACCCGCTTCTCGTAGAGGGTGAGAATGAACGTGTCCTCGGTGGTGCGAACGAGGAAGTTCGAGTTTTCCACGCCTTCGGCGATGCCGGAAAAGGAGACCAGTTCGCCGAGGTCATACTCGGCGAGGAAGCCCTCCAGTTCGTCGTCGGATATCGGGGTGTAGACCGCCATGAAGAATGCGGCCTCAGGCCGGAGTGACGGCGCGCGGAAGTTTGAAACGAACGTCTTCGCGCGCGACTTCGACCTCCTCCACCTGGACATCGTAGCGTGACCGGCAGACGTCGATCAGTTCCTCGACCAGCACCTCGGGTGCGGACGCACCGGCGGTCACGCCCAGGCGCTCGACATCAGTGAGCCAGTCTGGATCGAGGTCCGCAGCCTTCTGGATCAGCATGGATTTCGCGCAACCGGCGACCTGGCCGACCTCGACCAGCCGCTTCGAGTTCGACGAGTTGGGGGCGCCGATGACCACCATCGCGTCCACCTTCGGCGCGATCGCCTTGACTGCTTCCTGGCGGTTGGTGGTGGCGTAGCAGATGTCTTCCTTGTTCGGTGCCGCAATCTCCGGGAACCGGCGCCGCAGGATCTCCACGATCCGCGCTGTGTCGTCCACCGACAGCGTGGTCTGGGTCACAAACGCAAGGTCCGCGCCGTCCGGGCCGGCGAATGCCTCGGCCTGGGCCTCGTCCTCGATCAGGCTGATGGCACCCGCCGGAAGCTGGCCCATGGTTCCGATGACCTCCGGATGCCCGGCATGGCCGATCAGCACGATGTGGCGCCCGCTGCGGTGGTGGCGCTCAGCCTCGAGATGCACCTTGCTGACCAGCGGACAGGTCGCGTCGACGAACACCATGTTGCGCCGTTCCGCTTCGGCCGGAACCGCCTTCGGCACCCCGTGGGCGCTGAACACGACCGGTCGGTCGAGCGGGCATTCATCCAGTTCCTCGACGAACACCGCGCCTTTCGCTTCGAGGCCTTCGACCACATGGCGATTGTGCACGATCTCGTGGCGGACATAGACCGGTGCCCCCCACTTCTCCAGGGCCTGTTCGACGATCTGGATGGCGCGGTCGACCCCGGCACAGAAACCCCGGGGCGCGGCGAGAACGATGGTCAGCGGTTTGCTCATGGTGGGGTTGTTTTCCGATGATTACCGGATGGCGTCAATCTCGCCGATGCCCGCAAACCGCCACCAGCGTCGATTGCGTGGGACCGGCCCTGCGGCTATCGTCGGCGCGCTGGGCACCGGCCGGCTCAGCGACCGCAGCAATCAGGAGAACACCATGACCAAACCAGTTGTCGCCCAGGCCGAACCCTACGGGATCGAGGTTGAGGCGGGACGGGCCTATTTCTGGTGTGCCTGCGGCCTGTCGAGAAAGCAGCCGTTCTGCGACGGTTCTCACTCCGGAACCGGTATCGTTCCGGTTCGCTACAAGGCGGAGACGGCAGAGACCGTGTTCTTCTGCGGCTGCAAGCAGACCGGCGACTCGCCGCTCTGCGACGGAACCCATAACGGCCTATGAGACGGCGGCTCACCCGGGCATCGGCGGCCCTGGTTCCCGCAACGCTCGCGCTGGCCCTGGCGGCCTGCGTCGCCGAGCCGGATTTCCGACCCTGCCCGCCGATCGGAAGCCCGGCCGGCCTGGAGCGGATGACGGTATTCGTCGCTGGCGGCGGCGAGGATCTGACCGAGGTGGTCTACGAAGCCCGGGTCGACGGAGTCGATTCGGTCTGCGAGTACGACGAATCCGGGCTCAAGTTGGCGCTGAATATCCGGCTGATCGCCGAACGCGGTCCCGCGGACGCCGAGCGACTGGCCGCCTTCAAGTATTTCGTCGCGGTCGAAGACGGCGTCGGGGCCATAACGGCGAAGGAGATCTACGACATCGCGATGCCGTTCGAAGGCAACCGGCGGCGGGTCGGCGTGCTGGAGGAGATCGATGTCGTCGTGCCGACCCCGGCCGACAAGAGCTTTGCCGATATCCGCATCCTGGTCGGCCTGCAGATCACGCCGGAACAGGTCGACTACAACCAGCGGCGCCGCGCCCGCTGACCGGAACGGCCACGCAAGACCCGCCGGACTTGCACACGACGCGTCCTGCGGTATTCTCCGCAACCACATAACCCACGACCCTCGGGGGAGAGATCGGCGGATCCCCTCTCCCTGGATACGGGACTGCAGCCGGCGCCGAAGGAGCAACCGCCCCCGGAAACTCTCAGGCGAAGGTACCCCGAGGTGAGGTGAATCTGGAGAGCAGGCGGGCAACCGCCTCACCGACGAGGAAAGCCGCGCGTGTCGCGGTCAATCTTTCAGGTTCTCGGACAGAGGGGGGTGCGTGCCGGCATGGGTCGGACGCGCCGTACCGCCCGAGGAGAACCGATGACCGACGACACCCTCCAGACCACGCCCCTCGATGCGCTGCATCGAAGTCTCGGCGCCAAGATGGCTCCGTTCGCCGGCTATGCGATGCCGGTGCAGTACCCATCCGGGATTCTCACCGAACATCTCCACACCCGCGCCAAGGCGGGATTGTTCGACGTCTCCCATATGGGCCAGTTGCGGGTCGATGGCGATGACGCCGCCGCGATCCTGGAAACACTCGTCCCTGGGGACATTCTCGGACTGGCGGAAATGCGGACCCGCTACACCCAGTTCACCAATGACGCGGGCGGCATTCTCGACGACCTCATGGTCACGAACGCCGGCGACCACCTTTTCGTCGTGGTCAACGCCGCCTGCAAGGAACAGGACACGGCGCTCCTTGAGGCGGCTCTCGGTGACCGCGTCACGCCGCTCGGCGATCGCGCCCTGCTGGCAATCCAGGGGCCCGGCGCGGAGGCGGCCCTGGCCAAGCTTGCGCCGGATACGGCCGCGCTATCGTTCATGGCGGCGGCGGCCGTTGAAATCGCCGGGAGTAAGTGCTTCGTGACCCGGTCCGGCTATACCGGCGAAGACGGGTTCGAGATCTCGGTGCCGGCCGACGCCGCGGAAGGGTTGGCCGAACGCCTTCTCGCCGACCCGGAGGTTGCGCCAATCGGTCTTGGCGCGCGTGATTCGTTGCGCCTGGAGGCCGGGCTCTGCCTGTACGGGCAGGACATCGACGCCGGCACGTCCCCGGTCGAGGCCGGTCTGACATGGTCGATCGGCAAGCGCCGACGGGCCGATGGCGGCTTTCCGGGTGCGGCGCGCGTTCAGCGCGAGATCGCTGACGGTCCGACCCGCAGACGGGTTGGCCTGAGGCCGACCGGCCGCGCCCCGGCACGGGCCGGAACCGACATCGCGAGCCCCGACGGAACACCGATCGGACACGTCACCAGCGGCGGCTTTGGCCCGTCCGTCGACGGCCCGGTTGCGATGGGCTACGTCTCGATCGATCACGCACAGAACGGCAACGAGGTGTCTCTGCTGGTCCGGGGCAAGGCCCTGCCGGCCAGGGTCGCCAAGCTGCCTTTCGTCACCCCCGGATACAAGCGTTGAGGAGAAACCGATGAGCCTGAAGTTCAGCGAAGACCACGAGTGGATTTCCCTCGACGGCGATGTCGGCACCATTGGCATCACGGAACACGCCCAGGAACAGCTCGGCGACATCGTTTATGTCGAATTGCCTGATATCGGACGCACGCTCTCGAAGGGCGATGATGCCGGAGTCGTCGAATCCGTGAAGGCCGCGAGTGAGATCTACGCTCCGGTTTCCGGCGAGATCGTCGAAGTCAATGACGCCCTCAGCGAGACGCCGGGGCTGGCCAATGAGGACCCCCAGGGCGTCGGCTGGTTCTTCAAGATCAAGCTCAGCGACCCGTCGGAACTGGACAGTCTGATGGACGAAGCCGCCTACAAGGCCTTTGCCGGATAGTCTGCCCATCGACACCCCGTCGCCGCCCGTGGAAGCCCGGGAGAACACGATGACCGAGAGCCCAGAGACCATCGCCGCGTTGAGCGACCAAGGCGCCTTCATTGAGCGCCATCTTGGACCCAGCGACGCCGAACGCTCGGCGATGCTTCAGGACCTGGGATATACCGATCTGGACGCGCTGACCGATGCGGCGGTGCCGGAGTCGATCCGGCTGTCGACGGCGCTGGCGCTCGACCCACCGAAGGGCGAGGCCGAGACGCTGGACGAGCTTCGGGGCCTCGCCGACCAGAACAAGATCGCGACATCGCTGATCGGGCTCGGGTATCACGGCACCATCACGCCGGCCGTCATCCAGCGCAACCTCCTGGAAAACCCCGCCTGGTATACCGCCTACACACCCTATCAGGCGGAGATCAGCCAGGGCCGCCTCGAGGCCCTGATCAATTTCCAGACCATGGTCACCGATCTCACCGGCATGGATATCGCCAACGCCTCTCTGCTGGACGAGGCGACCGCCGCCGCCGAGGCGATGACGCTCGCCCGCAAGATCTCCAAGAACAAGGGCACCACCTTCTTCGTCTCCGACCGGGTGCACCCGCAGACGCTGGAAGTGCTCCGCACCCGGGCCGAGCCGATCGGAATCGATATCCTGGTCGGCGACGAGCTGGCCGGACTGCCGTCGACCGCATTCGGCTTCCTGCTGCAGTACCCGGCCTCGCGCGGAGCGGTGACGGACTATCGCGACCTGGTCGAGCGCGCCCACGGCAATGACGCCCTCGTGGTCGTCGCGGCCGACCTGCTGGCCCTCACCCTTCTCACGCCGCCCGGCGAGTGGGGCGCCGACATCGTGGTCGGAACCAGCCAGCGCTTCGGGGTGCCGATGGGTTTCGGCGGACCGCACGCCGCCTATTTCGCGACCCGAGATGCCCACAAACGCATCCTGCCGGGACGCCTGGTCGGCGTGTCGGTGGACACCCACGGTCGGCCGGCCTACCGGCTGACCTTGCAGACCCGCGAGCAGCACATCCGCCGCGAGAAAGCCACCTCGAACATCTGCACGGCCCAGGTCCTGCTGGCGGTCATCGCCTCGATGTACGCGGTGTATCACGGGCCCGAAGGCCTCAGCCGGATCGCCCGGCGCGTTCATCGGCTGGCGGCGGTGATGGCCGCCGGTCTGCTGAAGCTGGGCTACAAGATCGAGACCGACGCCTTCTTCGACACCGTCACCGTGGTGTCCAAGGATTGGGCCGCGACGGTCTGGGAAGCAGCGCGGATTGAGGGCTTCAACCTGCGCTACATGGAAGGTGCTGTCGGCATCACCCTGGACGAGACCTCCACGCGCGAAACGGTGGAGCAGCTGTGGAGCTGTTTCCGCCAGGGCGCCGATGTCGAGCTCGACTTCGAGGAGATCGAAGCCGCTACGCCGGACGCCCTGCCCGATGCAATGCGCCGCAGCTCCGCGTTCCTGACCCATCCGGTCTTCCACGCCTACCGCTCGGAGACCGAGATGCTGCGCTATCTCCGGCGGCTGGCCGACAAGGACATCGCCCTGGACCGCTCGATGATTCCGCTCGGCTCCTGCACCATGAAGCTGAACGCGACCACAGAAATGATGCCGATCACCTGGCCGGAGTTCGCCAACGTTCATCCCTTGGCGCCGGCCGATCAGAGCCAGGGTTACCAGCGCCTGATCGGTGAACTCGAACGCATGCTGACGGCGGCAACCGGCTACGCCGCGGTCTCGCTGCAGCCGAACTCGGGCGCTCAGGGTGAATATGCCGGCCTGCTGGTCATCCGGGCGTACCATCGGGCGCGCGGAGAGGACCATCGCGACGTCTGTCTGATCCCGTCATCGGCCCACGGGACCAACCCGGCATCCGCCGCCATGGCCGGCATGCGGGTGGTCGTGGTCGATTGCGACGACCACGGCAACGTGGACGTGGCAGACCTGAAGGCCAAGGCGGAAGCCAACAGCGAGGCGCTGGCCGCCCTGATGATCACCTATCCCTCGACCCACGGCGTGTTCGAGACGCAGGTCCGTGAGATCTGCGACATCGTCCACGAGCATGGCGGGCAGGTGTACACCGACGGCGCCAACCTGAACGCTCTGATCGGCTTGTGCAGCCCCTGCGCCTTCGGGTCCGACGTCAGCCACATGAACCTGCACAAGACCTTCTGCATTCCCCATGGCGGTGGCGGACCGGGCGTCGGGCCGATCGGCGTGGCGGAACACCTGGTGCCGTTCCTGCCGGGCCACGGCGCGATCGAAGGCCCCGAGACGGCGATCGGCCCGGTGGCGGCCGCCCCCTATGGCAGTGCCGGCATTCTGGCCATCAGCTGGGCCTATATCCGGATGATGGGTGGAGAAGGTCTGACCCGGGCCAGTCAGACGGCGATCCTGAACGCCAACCACCTCGCCAAGCGCCTCGGCGCGCACTATCCGGTGCTCTATACCGGGGCCAACGGACTGGTCGCCCACGAGTGCATCATCGACCTCCGGCCCCTCAAGGACTCGGTCGGGATCACCGTCGACGACGTCGCCAAGAGACTCATGGACTACGGCTTCCACGCTCCGACCATGAGCTGGCCGGTCGCCGGGACCCTGATGATCGAACCGACCGAAAGCGAGAGCCAGGCGGAGATCGACCGGTTCTGCGATGCCATGATCGCGATCCGCGAGGAGATCCGGGCCATCGAGCGCGGCGAGGTCGAGACCGAAGCCTCCGTGCTGCGGCATGCCCCGCACACCAGCGAGGATCTGCTGGCCGAGGACTGGGATCGCCCGTACTCACGCCGGGCGGCGGCCTTCCCGCTGCCGGATATGGAGGGGTCCAAATACTGGCCGCCGGTTTCGCGGATCGACAACGTCTATGGCGACCGCAACGTTGTCTGCACCTGTCCGCCGCTCGACGCCTATCGCGACGCCGCGGAATAACGACCGATTTTCGAACCGGCAGGTCTGAAACCTGATCCGTCCAGACCGACGCAGTCTGGACGGATCTTGCATTAGGCGATCGTCAGCGCGTCGTCGACGGTACGGATCTCAAGCGGCTGGTCGCGGCCCCGGACGTCGATCTCGACCTTGGCGGCGTCGCCGAAGTTCAGGCCCGAGACCGCGGCGACAGCGTCCGAGAGGACGAGCTGGACCCCATAGTCCTTTGTCATCGATTCCAGCCGGCTCGCGGTATTCACCGTATCGCCGACCGCAGTGACGCCGCGGACCCGCCCGTAGCCCATCTCACCGACGATCGCCGGGCCGATGTGAATGCCGATGCCGATTCTTAGCGGCGCCGGAAGGTCCCCCGACAGGCTTTCGTTCAGTTCGACCAGTCGACGCGCCATTTCGCGGGCGGCCTGCACGGCTTGGCGCGCCCCAGCTTCCGGGCCGGATTCGACGCCGAACAGCGCCATGATTCCGTCACCGATGAACTTGTCGATGCGTCCGCCGGAACCTTCGATCGCAGCCCCCATTTCAGCGAAGTACCGGTTCAGGATGAACACCACGTCGTAAGGCAGCCGTTCCTCGGAAATCGTCGTGAAGCCGCGAATGTCGGCGAACAGGACGGCGATCTCCAGTTCCCGCCCCTGCAGATAGCTCGGCCCGCCATGGGTGTCGCCGAGGCCGGTCTTCTGGGGGGGCAGCAGTGGCGTCACTTCCAGTCCGTCGATCACATCGGTCTGACAGGCGAGCCTGACATTGGGCGGGGCCGAGATCCGGCGCCGCACCTTGGCTTCAGTCTCATCGGGCGGCGCCAAGCCATCCAGACCCTGTCCGACCCGGATCCGGCAGGTCGAGCACCGACCTCGGCCGCCGCAGACCGAGGCGTGGGGAATACCGTTGGCCCGGCTCACTTCCAGAACCGTCATGCCGCGGCTTGCCGTGATGGTGTGGCCGGAGCCATAGGAAATCCGCACCCCCTGTCGTCGCCGACGCTCGGCGATCCGGACCCAGCGCAGAACGAACACCGCGCCGACCACGATCAGAAACCCGATCGTCAGACGGTCGATCAGGACCAATGCCGCTTGAATGTAATCCTGCGCGGGCAGCCGCGCCGCCTCCACGGTGAGTTGGATCCAGCCCGGGGAGTTGGCGAGGTCGATCACCGTCTTGCCGGCCGACACGAAGCCCGCCAGCGCCACGGCGGGAACCAGGATCGCCGTGGTCAGCAGCCACGGGCGGGCCCGGTCGTACCAAGGCTTGTACCGCAGCCAGAGATGCAGGCCGGTGCAGCCATGAGTCCAGGCAACCAGGATGGCGGCCCCCATTTTGAGGGCGCCCCACGGCGCGAACACCCAGACGTTCACCAGCACCCAGGTATGATCGTCGTTCAGTCCGTACGCTTCGTGGAGGTACCGGTTCGCCATCACGTGCTGGATCAACAGGATCGGGATCAGCAGACCGAGCCCGAGCTGCAGCATCTCCGGAACCGCCATCCCCCGGAACGACTCCCGCAGAAAGATGGCGCGCAGGGCGATCGACAGGTGGACCGAAAGCGCCCCGTACAGCAGCACCGACATCACCGGATTGCGCCAGATCGTGGAGACCAGGGCCAAGCCCGCATCCAGCGCCTGCAGCGACCAAAGCCCGGCCATATGGTTGATCAGGTGCATGCTCACATAGCTGAACATCACCAGGCCGCTGATCAGCCGCGCCCAGGCGACGGCAGCGCCCCAGGAGACCCGGCCGTCACTCTCGTCGCGTTCGGTCGTCGTCATACGGTCGTCCCTTCACGCGGGCATTCGTCCGGCAGGTGTTGCGGCGCACGCGTCGGACAACGGGCGCGGTTCCTGTCAGCCGACTGCGAATTCATTTCAACGGCGCCCCGTAAAGACTTGAAATTTTGACCCAAATGGATACATGACGGCCGCTGCACGTGATAGCCCAGATTGATCAAATGGATGTCAAGACGCCGCCCGCTCTCTCCGTCCGCGGCCTGGTCAAGCGCTTCGGTCCCGCGAACGCCCAGAAGACCGCGGTCGATGGCCTTGCTTTTGAACTGAACCGCGGAGAGGTCCTCGGATTTCTGGGCCCGAACGGGGCCGGCAAGTCCACGACCATGAAGATGATCTGCGGGTTCCTGGCCCCGGATGCCGGTACGGCCGTGGTCTGCGGGCACGACGTTCTGGTCGACCCGATCGCGACCAAAACGGTAATCGGTTATCTGCCCGAAGGGGCGCCGGCCTATCCCGACATGACGCCGACCGCCTTCCTCGACTTCATCGCGGCAGTGCGCGGCTTCGACGGCGGCGATCGCCGGGACCGGGTTGCCGACGCCATGGCCAAGACCCGTCTGGAAGAGGTCGCCCATCAGCCGATCGAAACCCTGTCCAAGGGCTTCAAACGGCGCGTCGGGCTGGCCCAGGCGCTGCTGCACGACCCGCCCGTGCTGATCCTCGACGAGCCGACCGACGGCCTGGACCCGAACCAGAAGTTCGAGGTCCGCCGCCTGATCCGGGACATGGCGCCGGAAAAGTCGATCGTGATCTCGACGCACATTCTGGAGGAGGTCGATGCGGTGTGCTCCCGGGCGATGATCATCGCCCGTGGCAGGATCGTCGCCGATGGAACGCCGGGCGAGCTGCGCGCCCGCGCCGCCACCCAGAACCTCGACGACGTGTTCCGCGAGGTGACGGCCAATGCGTAACGTCTGGTTGGTCACGGCACGGGAACTGCGGGCCTATTTCGCCACGCCCCTGGCCTATATCTTCATCGTCATTTTTCTGATCATGGCCGGGATCCTGACGTTCTTCGTCGGCGGCTGGCTCGGCCGTGGCCAGGCGGATCTGCAGCCGTTCTTCACCTTCCATCCCTGGCTGTACCTGTTCCTGGTACCGGCGCTCTCGATGCGGCTCTGGGCGGAGGAAAGGCGGACCGGGACGATCGAGCTGTTCCTGACCCTGCCGATCACGATGACCCAGGCGGTGGTGGCCAAGTTCCTGGCAGCCTGGATCTTCACGACCATTGCGCTCGCGCTGACGTTTCCGCTCTGGGTGACGGTGAACTACCTCGGCAACCCCGATAACGGCGTCATTCTGGCCTCCTATGTGGGCAGCGCGCTGATGGCGGGGGCCTTCATGGCGGTCGGTGCGATGATCTCCGCCGCGACCAAGAACCAGGTGATCGCCTTTGTCGTCACCACGGCCGTTCTGTTCGTCTTCACCCTGGCCGGAAGCAACGTCGTCCTCGACCTGATCCGCGCGTTCGTCCCATCAACCGTTGTCGACATCGTCGCCGGGTTCGGCTTTCTGACCCATTTCCAGTCCATCGCCCGCGGCGTGATCGATCTGCGCGACGCGATTTTCTTCGGCTCGGTCATCGTCCTGGCACTTGCGGCCAACGCCCTGATCGTCGACCTCAAGAAGGCGGAATGATCATGGCGCCCCCGACTCCTGATAAAGCCGTGGCTTCGGAAGCCGGTCCCGATGACAGCGCCGGGCGGACCGGCAACCAGGGTCACCTGACAGCAGTCGCGCTGGTTCTGCTGGCCGTGCTGTTCGTCGCCGTCAACATCGTCACGGGGTTCTCGCTCACCAGCCTGCGGGTCGACCTGACCGAGGATCGCCTGTACTCGCTGTCGCCGGCGACGCAACGGGTGCTCGACGGAATCGATGAGCCGATCACCCTGCGCTTCTACTACTCGCAGCGCCTGGGCAGCCAGGCGCCGGGCTACGGCGTGTATGCCGAACGGGTGCGCGACACCTTGCAGGAATACGCCGATCGCTCGAACGGTCGGGTCATTCTGGAAGTCTATGACCCGGCGCCGTTCACACCCGTCGAGGACCGCGCGGTGTCATTCGGCCTGCAGTCGGTCTCGCTCGAAGGCCTCGACGGCGGTGTCTTCTTCGGCCTGGTCGGCACGAACACCACCGACGACGTCGAAGCCATCGCGTTCTTCCAGCCCGATCGCGAAGCCTATCTCGAGTACGACATCACCAAGATGATCTACGCGCTGTCCGAGGGTAAGACCGGCAAGGTCGCGTTGATCGGCGACAAGAAGATCAACGGCGATGTCCGGATGGGTGCCGGTGCGCGGCCTGAGACCATTGCGCCTGCGCTGGTCGCACAGCGGATCAGCGAGGTGCTGGAGATCGAGGAGATATCGACCGACGCCGAAGTGATCCCCGACGACATCGCCATCCTGATGGTGGTCCATCCCAAGCGCCTGTCGGATCGCACCCTGTTCGCGATCGACCAGTACATCCTGGCAGGCGGCAAGGCGGTGGTCTTCGTCGATCCCTATGCCGAGGCCGATGGCTGGCAGGCCGCCCAGGGCCCGGTGAACGGCGCCGCCAGCAGTCTGCAGCTGTTGTTTGACACCTGGGGGCTGCAGATGGCGACCGACAAGGTCGTCGGCGACCGCTTCGCGGGCCGTCGGGTCGGCAGCGGGACCGGCTCCGGCTACACGACCTACGTCCCCTGGCTGCTGCTGCGCGGACCGAACCTGACCAAGGACTCGCCGATCACCGCCCAGGTCGACAGCGTCGCCGTCGCCAGCGCCGGGCACCTGACCCTGGCCGAGGACGCCCCGATCGCTCTGTCTCCGCTGCTGACGTCGAGCCCCGGCTCGATGCTGATCGACGTCAAGGACGTGGCAACCCAGCGCCCCGATCCGGACGCCCTGCTCAGCCAGTATCGCGCCGGACCCGACCGGTTCGTCGTCGCCGGCCTGATCACCGGCGCGGTGGACACTGCCTTCCCGGACGGCCAACCGGCCGCCGAGGAGGATGCCGACCCCGATCTGCGATACGACTTCGACACCGTCCGCACCCGGTCCGACGCCCCGATCGAGGTCATCGTCGTGGCCGATACCGATCTGCTCGACGACCGGTTCTGGGTCACCTTCCAGAATTTCCAGGGACAGCGGATCGCGATCCCCGGGGCCGGCAACGGCGATTTCGTGGCCAACGCGCTTGACGCCCTGACCGGGTCCTCGGCGCTGCTGGACCTGCGCGGCATCGGAACGACGTATCGGCCGTTCGAGGTCATCGAGACCCTGAAACGCGAGGCCGACCGGACGTTCCAGTCCAAGGAACGCGAACTGCGCGAAACGCTCGAGGAGACCCAACGCAAGCTGAGTGGCCTGCGCGACCGCGACGTCAACGCCCCCGGACCGGCGGCCCTGTCGGAAGAAGAGCAGCAGTCGGTGCGCGATCTGCAGGGCCAGCTGTTGCGGGTCCGCGCGGAGTTGCGCGGCGTTCAGGCCGACCTGCGGTCGGACGTCGAGCAGCTCGAGCGCCGGCTGCAGTTCATCAACATCGCCCTGGTTCCTGTCCTGATCGCCCTGTTCGCGGTCGGCCTGTCCCTGGTGCGGCGGCGCCAGCGGCGGCGGCGCTTCGAAACCGCCGATACCTGAGGAGAAGCCGGTGATCTCGCAACGCTCGGTGACCTTCCTCGGCACCCTCACGCTGATGGCCGCGATCGGCGCCGCGGTGGCCATCGTCGACCGCCTGTCGGAAACCCGCACCACGGTGGATGCGGAGACGATCTACCCGGAATTCGCCCGACAGGCCGAGGACGTCTATCAGATCCAGGTGATCCGGGCCGAGGACAACGAGGACGGCTCAATCTCCATCGTGCGGTCGGGCGATGGCTGGATTCTGGAAGAGCGGGACGGCTATCCGGCCCGACCCGACACGTTGCGTAAGCTGTTGTTCGACATCGGCGAGTTGGAACTGATCGAGCGCAAGACCGCCGACCCGGGACGCTTCGACCGGCTGCACCTTCGCGATGTTGCCCAGACCGGATCCCAGGCGTCGCGCCTGGTGATGACCACCGCCGACGGACGCACCCTGGTCGACCTGCACATCGGCAAGCGGCGCGACAGCCTGTCCGGCGGAGAACCGATGGTCTATGTGCGCCGGACCGACGATACCCAGACCTACCTGGCGGAAGGCGATCTGGACCTGCGGGGCCGCGCTCCGCTTTGGCTGTTCCGCGCCATCGTCGATGTGCCGCAGGCGGACATCCGGCGCGCCGTGCTGGTGAACGAGGCCGGGGAACGGACGCTGCTCGAGCGGGTCGACGACGAGGGGCGGGATTTCCGCATCGTCGACCTGCCGGAAGGCCGGCGCATCGACTCTCAGTACCAGGTGAACAACGCCGCCACGGTCCTGGACAAGTTCCTGTTCGATGACGTCCGGTCCGCGGACGGCCTCCGCTTCGACCCGGCATTCGGCCATGCGGAGTTCACCACCAAGGACGGCATTCTCTACACGGTCGAGTTCGCCGACGCGGACTCCGAGCGTTGGGTCAGGGTCGGGGTGACGGTCCCGGAAGGCGCCGAGGAAGCAACCCGGGCAGCGGCCGACGTCCACAAAACGGCGACCGCGGGATGGGCGTTCCGGATCTCTGACTGGGAGATGGAACGGCTGTCGGCCTCGACGACCACGTTGACCAAACCGGCCGAAGGCAGCTAGCAGTCCGGCGCCAGATCGGTCGCGGTCAATCAGGCGGCATTGAGCCGCCTGTCGTCAGTCTTTACCATCCAGCGGTCAGCACAATGGAGGATCGACCGTGCCCCGCTACACTCCAGGTCCGTGGAAGATGCGCCCGAACGGCGAACTCTGGTCGTATCAGCGCGGCGGCAATCCCGGGCAGATCGGCACCATGTACTGGACCGGCCGGACCGAGGATCGGGACGGCAATGCGCGCATCATCGCCGGCGCGGCGAATCTGTGCGAAAGCCTGGACGAACTGATGCTGATCATCTGCCAGCCCGAGGTGGTGAACGCGATCGAGTCGACTGACCGGATCTCGGCCAAGTCGAAGATGATCATCGAGAACGCGCGCGCCGCGCTGGAGGAAGTCACCGGCAAGAAACTGCCGGAATGGCCGAAGCGCGACCCCCACGATACCCGGCTCGAGTCGAGCTGACAGCCGCGGCTGACGGTGGAAACCCGAGAGATTCTGGCGACGGTCGCCTCCAGCAAGGCCAAGGATTGGGCGATCATCTTCCGGCCGACCTATCGTCATCGGTTCACCGAGACTCTGAAGGATGACGGCACACGGGACCAGATGATGGTGGACGAGCATCTGGTCGCGTTCGCCTTCAAACCGGACATCGCGATCACCATGGCCTACGGCCTTGTTGAGCAGGCCTCCTTCGATCTGCCCGACGGTCATCCGTTCGCCCACGAGAACGCCCGGTCCCTGTTCCTCGACATTTTCTGCAACGGCCATCTGACCCATCGGGAGACCGTGGTCAGCGTCGATCGCCAGCGCTGTCTGTTGCCGCTGCCGAAGACTTGGGATCCGCCGCTGAAGGTATCGACCGCCCAGTTCAGCCTGATCCGGCTGATCCATGCCCTGGCCGGCCCGCCGACCGACTACGATGCGTATTTCAAGGAGAGCGGCCTGGTCCGGGACGACAGCGTCCCCTGGCCCTAGAGCAGACCCGGATCTGCTCTCGCTCGTCGGTTTAGACCGAATTGACGTGTCCTGCCGGAAACCAGGGTGCTTCTGTCAGAAACTCTCCGATCCGGCCGACGGTGTCCGGCGTCGACGCCTTTGGATCAGAACAGGTTGGACAGCATATCGCCCGCCTGATTGATCACGAACAGCACACCCAGGCCGCCGACCACGATGACGGTCAGCCACAAGACCGCCTTCACCGCGACCGAGACGTCCTGGCTCATGGCGGACTTCTGTTTGGCCGCTGCTCGGGCCGGAGCGGCCGGGGCCGCGGGGGCCGCCGGCGCGGGCGCTTCCGACTTTGACGCCGCCGGTGGGGGCGGTGCCGGCTTCTCCTTCGCCGCCTTGGACGTATCGAAGACGACGAGTTCCTTGCCCTGCCCGGTGGCCGGATCGAAGGTGTCCTTGATGACCTTTACACCGTCGAACCGCTTCTCGCCGTAGAGCGCCTTGGCGACTTCGATGGCCGAATCACGCCCGGGATAGGTCGAATCGATCACCTATTGCCCGCCCTTGAGCGTGTGCACTTCGAAGAGACTCTGCGACATTCCACCCCGCTTGAGTCGCCGCATGCGACGAGGGGATAATAGAGCGATTCTCTTTAAAAAGTCATAAAACTGCCGCCGCACGGATCGGCAGAAAAAAGCCCCGCCGGCGAACCGGCGGGGCTTCAATAGAGTAGCAACCTGTTCGCGCTATTCGCGATTGCCGAAGAGCTGCAGCAGGAACACGAACATGTTGATGAAGTTCAGGTAGAGCGACAGCGCACCCATGATCGCCTTCTTGCCGGCGACGTCGGATCCGTCGATCTCGTTGTACATCTCCTTGATGCGCTGGGTGTCGTACGCCGTCAGGCCGGCAAAGACAAGCACACCGATCACCGAGATCGCGAACTGCAGGGCCGAAGAGGCCATGAAGATGTTCACGATGCTGGCGATCAGAATGCCAAAGACACCCATGATCAGGAACGAGCCCATGCCGGACAGGTCACGCTTGGTGGTGTAGCCGTACAGGCTCAGCCCCGAGAAGGCGGCGGCGGTGATGAAGAACACCCGAGCGACGCTCTCACCGGTGAAGACGATGAAAATCGACGACAGCGAGAGGCCCATCAGCGCCGCGAACACGAAGAACGCGATCCGCGCCGAACTCACCGACATATGCGCGACCCGAGCCGACAGCAGGAACACCATGCCGATCGGTGCCAGCATCACGACCCATTTGAGCGGCGAGACGTAGATCGCCTGACCGAAGCCGGTCAAAGCGCCGTCCTGCACCGCGAGCATTACCGAGCCGTAGGCAATCACGCCGGTCGCGACCAGGGCCGTGACCATGTAGTTGTACACGCCGAGCATGTATTGGCGCAGACCGACATCGTACTGGGCGGCGTCAGCTTGCGACCGCGACATCGTCTGACGATCGTAATCCATGTAGGAACCCCTTCTCTGTGCCAAGTGGCGGCGTATGTCTCGTAAATAAGTAAGAGACCCCGCGTCCGTCTTCAACATCCAGTCCGCCGAAACCGACCGAAAACACGTTCATTCCCCTAGGAATTCTCGGGCTTAGCCCCGATCTCTGAGCTTGCCCGCCCATGCGCGATCAGAGTACCCCGATCAGCGGCGGATTGCTGTCGTCAAAGGACCCGAGACCATGAACGAAGAGCGGTTGCTCGATCGCCTGACCGGCGGACCGATGGATGCCGAGTATCATCTCGAGCTGGAAGGGCTGGATCTGGCGCACGCCCGGGAATCGGTAACCCGCATGCTGGAACGCAATCGGTTCCGCCCGACCCGGACCATCCTGGTCACCGTCGGCGCCCCCGTCGAAGGCGGCGGCGAGACGCTGTTTCAACCGATCGGCCGCCAACTCCTGGAGGCACGGCGCGCCGGCGTTCTGTCCAGTATGCACCCGGTCTCCGGTGAGTCCGGTCCCGGATACTGGGTCCAGACCACGGGCAAGACAGACTCGGAAGCCGGCGAAGACGGGGAGGCAGACTGACGGGCGCTACTCGGCCGCGACCTGGCGCTGTTCGCGGCGGTTGAGCTTGCGGCTTTCGCTCTTCAGCTGACCACAGGCAGCCAGAATATCCCGCCCCCGCGGTGTCCGCACCGGCGACGCGTACCCGGCTTTCAGCACGATCTGCGCGAAGCGTTCGATCGTATCGTCGTCGGAACACACATACTGCGACCCCGGCCATGGGTTGAACGGGATCAGGTTGATCTTGGCCGGTATGCCGCGGATCAGTGCCACCAGCCGCCGGGCATCCTCTTCGCTGTCGTTGATACCGGCCAACATCACATACTCAAACGTGATGCGCCGTGCGTTGTTGACGCCCGGATAGGCGCGGCACGCGTCGAGCAGTTCGGCAATCGGCCATTTCTTGTTGATCGGCACCAGATCGTCGCGCACCGCGTCGGTGGTCCCGTGCAGAGACACGGCGAGGTTTACGCCCAGTTCCTCCCCGCACTGCGCCATCATGGGCACCACGCCGGATGTCGACAGGGTGATCCGCCGGCGCGACAGCGCCACGCCTTCGCCGTCCATGATGATGCGCATGGCGGTCGCGACGTTGTCGAAGTTGTAGAGCGGCTCGCCCATTCCCATCAGGACGATGTTGGTCAGCCGACGCCCCGCCTGACTGGTCGGGAACCCGTCCAGCCCGTCCAGCGCCAGCAGCACCTGGCCAACGATTTCGCCGGCGGTCAGGTTACGGACGAGGCGCTGCGTTCCGGTGTGGCAGAACGAGCAGGTCAACGTGCAGCCAACCTGGGAGGACACGCACAGGGTGCCTCGGTCCTCTTCGGGGATAAAGACGGTCTCGGCTTCGTTGCCATCGGCAAATCGCAGCAGCCATTTGACGGTGCCGTCACTGCTGTCCTGGCGCGTCACGACGTCGGGACGGGAAATCCGAAAGCTATCTGAAAGCTGGGCGCGCAAAGGTTTCGCCAGATTGGTCATCTCGGCGAAATCAGTGACACCCTTATGATAGATCCACTGCCAGATCTGACCGGTACGAAACCTGGGCAGGCCCTGATCCGCCAGCACGGCACCCAGGGCATCACGGTCGAGCCCGACGAGGTCGACCCGATCGTCGATGCCGGCGCCGCGTGCTGCGAACGCCTGCAACTCGGCGCGGGCCGCCGTCGGCGACGGCGCGCCGGATGTGTCCGTGTTCCGTTCCATGGGCCGGAACATGGCGTCAACGGCCGATTAGCGCAAGTTCGGCCGCCGCATCGGCGTCGGCGGCTACTTGCAGGCCCGATCGATCAGCTTCTTGGTGGCGGTGAAGCCGCGCAGCGAATAGGTGTCGGTGGTCAGCGTGCCGCGAGCGGAAAACCCCTTCACGGTCATGTCGGTCCCCTTGACCATGGCCGCGACCAACACCGAGTCATCCTCCGGACCACGGGTCCAGGCCCGATCGGCGTTCGTGAACAACTCGAAGCGGGTTCCACCGATCTGGATGGTGACATCACTGTCCACCCGGAACGTGTAGCCGGCCACGAAACTCACTTCACCGTTCGCACCGCTCGACGGCTGGTTCGTGACCAGCGCAAAGATATCGCCGCGTCGTGTGTACTTGCCTTCCGCCTTGGTTGGCTTGGCCACCATGTAGCAGGTCTTGGTGCCGCCGGATTCAACGACATAGGCACTCCAGTCACCGTTGCCGCCAATCCGCTTTGGCTCCGCCGCCGCATCGACGGCCGATGCGCTGGACAGGATGGCGATGAGGGCGATCGCTCCGAAGACACCTCGCATGACGCATTCACCTCTGTGGATCAGGCTACTGCCATGCCACCGTCCCCGCTGGATTTCAACGGCCGCACGCGCGCGAAATCTGCACATCGGATATGGCCTTGAAATGGCAAAGGGACGCAGGCCGGTGATCCGCCGTTCGGCGGCTGGCGTAACAAGCAGCATGAGCCTGATGGCCTCCGAAATCGGCGAATCGACCAGGCCGACCCGTCGCCGGGACACGCGTGTTGCGTTGTCCGCAAAACGCCCGCTAGATGGGCCGATGGAACCGACACCGGCCAAGGTCGAAGATCCCCCGCCGCACGACAGTATGATCGAGGCGATTGCGCAAAGCCGCGACAAATCGGCGTTCGCCGAATTGTTCGGCCATTTCGCACCGCGCCTGAAGTCTTATCTGCTGCGCCAGGGCACCGACGAGGCGATGGCCGAGGAGGTCGTCCAGGAAGCAATGGTGATGGTCTGGCGCAAGGCCGAGAGCTTCGACCGGCGGCAGGCGAGTGCCAGCACCTGGATCTTTACGATCGCGCGGAACAAGCGGATCGATCGCCTGCGCCGCGAGCGGCGACCCGGGCTGGATCCCCATGATCCGGCGCTGGTACCGGACCCTGAAACACCGGCGGATCGCTCGATGGAGGCGACCCAGGCCCGGGCCCGATTGCAGGACGCGATAAAAAATTTGCCTCAAGAGCAATCCGAATTGATCCGTTTGGCGTATTTCGAAGAGAAGACCCATGGAGAGATCGCCGCGGAGAGCGGTCTCCCCCTTGGAACTGTGAAGTCCCGCATTAGGTTGGCTTTAGGCCGGCTGCGACGTGAGGTGAACGACCTTGGATAAAGCGACTCCCCTGCATCACCCCGATGCCGATGCGCTGCTGGAGTACGCGTCCGGTGCCCTGCCGGAGGCAGAGTCCGTCATGGTGGCGACGCATCTGGCGTTGTGCCCGGCCTGTCGGGCGGAAGTTCGCGATCTGGAGACGCTCGGGGGCGTCCTGGTCGAGGCGCAGGAGCCTGTGTCGGTCGGCGGCGATGTGCTGTCGGCCGTTATGGCCCGCCTCGACGAGGACGAGCCGGACAGCGCACCGATCACCACCACTCCGGCGGCCTTCGACGATGACACGCTGCTGACCGTTCCCAATCCGCTGCGCAGCTACCTGGGGTCCAATCTCGGCGACCTGAAGTGGCGGACCCGCGCACCCGGCATCAAGGAAGCGTCGGTCGAGATCCCCGGGAGTACAGTCCGCGCGTCGATGCTGCGGATCGCGCCGGGCGAGTCGGTTCCGTCCCATACCCATGACGGTGTCGAAACCACGCTGGTGCTGAAAGGCGCATTCTCGGACGAGACCGGACGGTACGCGCGGGGCGATGTCGCCACCGCGCACGACGATCTCGACCACACGCCCATTGCCGACGCCCACGAGGAGTGCATCTGTTTCATCGTTGTCGACGGCTCGCTCAAGTTGACGAGCCCGCTGGGCCGGGTGCTGAACCTCTTCGTCCGACCTTAGATCGGATCATGTTGTATCGGAAACACTCTGGTTTCCGATACAACATGATCCGATCTAAATCATAGAGTTAGAGCAGATTCACCGGTCAGACGGATCTGCTCTAGCTATCGGTCGCTGATGATCCCGACTCAACCGCCGCGGCCTTCCGGTCGCGGCGTCTCTGTTTGCGCACCCAGAGCGGCGGACCAAAGGCCGGCACCGGGACCGGTTCGGTAGGAGCCCCGGGGCGGTGCGGACGCGGCGCGAACAGCCCCATGCTCAGCATGCGGTCATACATCACGAGCGCGCCGGCCAGGCCGACATTGATCGAGAACCTGGTCGGAATCTTCACGACGTGATCGCAGCGGTCGACCAGATCCGGATCCAGTGCGCCGCGTTCCGGCCCCAGCACGTAGGCGGCGGCCTTGGGATGGTGGAAACTCGGCAGTTCGATCGCGTCGTCGGTGATCTCGACGCCGACAAGCGAGCACCCCTGCGGCAGCAGCAGCGAGTCCGGGTCGTCAAACCGATAGTAGGGCAGGTTGCCGGGGCTGCCGGAGGTATCGGACTGTTTCAGTTGGCGCCGGCTGTAGGTTTCACCGACCGTGAAGAAGAAGCTGGCGCCGAAGGCATGGGCCGTGCGCATCAGCGCGCCGACGTTCTGGGCCTTGCTGATCCGGTCGGCCCCAATTCCGAAAAACCCGCGCATGGCGGCGGACCTTGCCCCAGCCGGGACCAGGAGGCAAGCTGCGCGCCGCTGACCGGGAGACCCCAATGAACGATGCCGTCCCTGCCGTCACATCGGCAACCACCCCCATGCTGCGCGTCCATCAGGATGAGAGTCCCGCCTCGATCGTTGTCGAGGTGACCCGAGGCGGCATGGTGGAGAGCGTCCACCGGGTGATCGCCGCCGCCGTCGATGCCGCCGGCAAACCGGTGGTCGCCTGGGGCGAGATCGATCGACTGGTCTATGGCCGCTCCGCCATCAAACCGATCCAGGCGCTGCCGGTGATCGAAACGGGTGCCGCCGACGCCTACGATCTGGACGACGCGGAGATCACGCTCTGCTGCGCCAGCCATTCCGGCGAGCCGATGCATGTCGACCGGGTCGTGTCGTGGCTCGACCGCCTGGGCCTGTCGCCGGACGACCTCGAATGCGGCCCCCAGATCCCGAGCCACGAGCCCTCGGCCCATGCGCTGATCCGCTCAGGTCAGGCCCCGACCCGCGCCTACAACAACTGCTCGGGCAAGCATTCGGGCATGCTGACCACGGCGGTCCACCTGGGCGAGCCGACAACCGGCTACAGCGCCGACGACCATCCGGTCCAGAAACGGCTGCGGACGACCATGGAGGAGTTGAGCGGCAGCGATCTGGCCGGTGTCCCGACCGGCTACGACGGCTGCGGTATTCCGGTGTTCGGGATGCCGCTGCGCGCGATGGCCCGCGCCATGGCACAGTTCGCCGACCCGTCCGGACTCGGCGCCGATCGCCAGGCGGCGATCCGCCGGATCATCGCGGCCTGCGCCCGCCACCCCCTGCTGATCGGAGGGACCGGTCGCTTCAACAGCGCCCTGCTGGCACAGACCGGCGAAGCCTGCCTGCTGAAGAGCGGGGCCGAGGGCGTTTTCAACGCCGCCATCCCCGCCAAAGGGATCGGGATCTGCCTGAAGGTCGATGACGGCAACGGCCGAGCCGCCAGTGCCGCCATGGGGGCGATCCTCAAGGGCCTGGGTGTGATCGACGACGTCATGGCCGCGCGCCTCGCCGACGAGCTGGTCAAACCGGTGAAGAACTGGGCCGGCCGTCTGGTCGGTCACGTCCGACCGGCTCCCGATCTTGGATTCTGAGCCGACGTGACAACGACCGACCCCCGGGACCGCCAGGTCCACGGCCAGTACGAGAGCTATCCCTATCCCGAGCGCGACCCAGCGGACGAGCGGCGGCGGCTGATCTCAGGCTCGCCGAGCCACCTCGACGAGATCCGGCACTACGTGTTCGCCGGGCGGCTGGATCTCGCCCGGCCGTTCCGGGCATTGGTGGCCGGCGGCGGTACCGGGGATGCCGCGGTCATGTTGGCCCAGCATCTGGCCGATGCAGGTGCTGCGGACGCCCAGGTGGTGCACCTGGACATCTCGGCAAGCTCGCAGGCGATCGCCCGCCAGCGCGCCGAGGTTCGGGGGCTGGCGAACCTTCGCTTCGTCTCCGGGCGGATCGAGGACGTCGCCGAGCAGGCCCCCGGTCCCTACGACTACATCGACTGCTGCGGCGTGCTGCATCACCTCGCCGACCCCGCGACCGGACTGCGGGCGCTGAAAGCCCAACTGAGTGACGCCGGCGGCATGGGGCTGATGGTCTACGGCGCCCTCGGCCGGGCCGGGGTTTATCCGGTTCAGGAGGCCCTGGCGACGCTTGTCGGCGACCGGCCGGACGCCCGAAAGGTCGCGCTGGCGCGCCGGCTTGTCGACGGACTGGCGAACTGCCACTGGCTGAAGCGCAATCCGTTCGTCGGCGACCATCTCTCCGGCGGCGACGCCGGGCTTTACGACCTGCTGCTGCATTCGAGGGATCGCGCCTACCGGGTCCTGGAACTGGTCGACCTGCTGACGGCCGCGGACCTGGTGCCCCGCGCCTGGATCGAGCCGGCGCGCTATGACCCGGCCACCTATCTGACCGACCCCGACCTGCGCCGCAGCGCCGACGCACTGGACCCGGTGCAGCGCGCCGCGCTCGCCGAGCAGCTCTCCTCGGTGATGGCCAAGCACATTGTCTACGCCGTTCCGACGGCGCGGCCGGACCTTCCGGCTCCCGACCCCGGCGCCGACGGATCCGTGCTGGTCCTGCGCGACCTGGACCCCGCCGCCGTCGGCCTGGGCCTGAAAGGGCGGACCCTGGAAGCCGATATCGCGGGCGCTGCCTACCGCGCGCCCCTGCCGGCACTCGCCGGTGCGATTGTCGCGCGGATCGACGGGGTGCGTTCGGTGGCGGAGATTCGCGGCGATCTCAAGCACGGCGACGCCGAGCGCTTCGCCGACCAGGTCCGCGCGGTCTTCGCCGCATTCCAGGGCATCAACCGCATGCTGGTCCGCAGGACAGGCTGACGCGGCGGCGGGTCAGGCGGCCCGGAAAGCCCGCTTGTTGGCGTCCCAGGCGGTGCGGTACTCGAGGATCCGGGCGGTCTCTTCGGCCACCCGCTGGCCGCTGAACCGTTCGATCAGGTGCAGCGTCATATCGATGCCGAGCGACACGCCACCGCCGGTCAGGACCACCCCTTCGTCGACCAGACGCGCTTCAATGACATCGACGTCCGGGTGGCGTTCGGCGAGCAGGTCGAGCGGCCGCGCCTCGCCGGGAACGATCTCGCGCTTGGTGGTCGCCCGCCGGCCGTCGAGCAGACCGCTCGCCCCGACGATCATCCCGCCGGTGCAGACAGCCGCCACCGTCCCCTCGCCGGACCGGAAGCCACGCACATAGGCCAGGGTTTCGGGATCCGCCGCGGCATCGACCCATCCGGGACCGCCCAGCACGATCAGCACATCCGCTGCCGGCGCCGTCGCGAAGTCGTGGTCGGCGATCAGCCGCAGGCCGTTGGCCATGGCGATCTCGCCACCGCCCTTGGCAACGACGAAGAACGCCAGGCCCGGATCGATCCGTCTAGCCATCGAGAGAACCCCGTAGGTCGCGCCGATGTCGATCGGCTCGATCCCGTCATAGGCAAGGATCGCGAAAACCGTCATCAGTACAGACCCCGCTCCGCCATGACCGTCGCCTGACGTTCGGATTCCGCCAGTGTCAGCCCCTCGACATGGTCGGTCAGCATCTGGGTATAGGTGGCGAGCTGGGATCGGTCGATGTGCTTGTCCGGATTCCACAGATCGGAGCGCACCAGCGCCTTGGAGCAATGCAGGAACGCCTCCTCCACCGCGATCAGCAGGCCGACCTTCGGCGCCCGGTCGCGGATCGCCGAGGCCGCCTGCAATCCCGCATCGTCGGTCACCCGGGCGGTGCCATTGATGCGCAGGGTCTCACCCATGCCGGGCACCAGGACCAGCATGCCGATCGCTGGGTTGGCCAGAATGTTCAGGAAATTGTCCAACCGGGTGTTGCCGACCCGGTCGGGCAGCAGCAGGTGGCGGTCATCCAGCACCCGGATGAAGCCGGGCGGGTCGCCGCGGGGAGAGACGTCGGCGCCGTCCGGGCCCTGGGTGGCAATGACGCAGAACGGCGACAGCGCCAGAATGTCGCGGCAATGCGCATCGAGGCGATGCAGCACCTTGCCGGTGGCGCGGCTCATCGGCTGATGGTGCAAGGCCCTGAGCGCCGCCGCGTCGGTGACCACGCTGACCTGCTCCAGATCGATCTCCTGTGTGGACATGTCCCCCTCCGTCAGGCTGCGTCCCGGTCTTCGAGGATCATCGCCGATCCCTTCTCGGCAATCATGATGGTCGGCGCGTTGGTGTTGCCGCTCGTGAGATCCGGCATCACCGAAGCGTCGATCACCCGCAGGCCCTCGGTCCCGTGGACCCGCAGCCTGGAATCGACCACCGCCCCCGGATCTTCGCCCATGTGACAGGTCCCGACCGGGTGGTACAAGGTGTTGCCCTGGGCCCGGGCGAACGCACGGACACCGTCGACATCGCCGGCCTCGGGACCCGGTGCGGTCTCGCCGGCGCTGACCTCGGCCATCGACGGCGCGCCATAGATCGCCCGGGTCTTCTGAACGCCCTCGAACAGCACCCGGACATCGTCATCGTCCGACAGGTAGTTCGGCCGGATGAGCGGCTTCGCCAACGGGTCCGGCGAGGTCGCCATGATGGTCCCGCGGCTGCGCGGCCGGACCGGACAGACCGCGACCGCCATGCCCGGCTTGTCGTCCAGGAAACCGACCCGGTGCGCCGAGTAGCTGGCCGGGGTGAACAGCAACTGGATATCGGGGGCCGCCAACCCCTCGCGGCTGCGGCAGAACACCTGGGCGCTGGTGATCCCGAAGGTCAGCGCCCCGTCACCGAACAGCGCGTAGCGCGCAGCCTCGCGGGCCAGCCGCCAGCCCCGGGCCAACTGGTTCACGGACACCGCATCGCGCACACGGTGGACCACCCGCACCACGTAGTGGTCCTGTAGGTTGGTGCCGACCCCCGGCAGGTCGTGGACGACCCCGACGCCGATCTGGCGAAGATGATCGCCCGGACCGATGCCCGAGAGTTGCAGGATCTGGGGCGAGTTGATGGCGCCGCCGCAGACGACCACCTCTCGGCGCGCATGCACCTCGCGTTCGACACCATGCTGGCGAAACCGAACGCCTGTGCATCGCCGGCCCTCCATCACCAGCCCGGTGGCGATGGCATCGGTCTCCACCGACAGGGTCGGCGCCCGCCGGCCCGGCGCCAGATAGGCCCGCGCGGTCGAGCCGCGACGGCGGCCAAGACGGGTCATCTGGGAATACCCCACCCCTTCGGAAACGGCGCCGTTGAGGTCCGGGCTGAAAGCATGGCCGGCCTCCTGGGCAGCCCGGACGAAGCGATGGGTCAGCGGCAGAATCGTATCGTAGTCGCGCACCGCCAGCGGCCCGTCCCGACCCCGGAACTCGGGATCACCTCCGTTCAGGTAGGTCTCGGCGCCACGGAAGTGCGGCAGAACGTCCGAGAACGACCATCCGCGACATCCGCGCTGAGCCCAGCCATCGAAATCCGAGGCCTGTCCGCGAACGTAGAGCATGCCGTTGATCGACGATGACCCGCCGAGCACCTTGCCGCGCGGCCAGGCGATACGGCGGCCGTCGGTTCCCGTCTCGCCTTCGCTCTCGTACTGCCAGTTCACTCAGCCATAGCGCAGGATATAGAGCACACCGGCGGGAATATGGATGAACGGGTTGCGGTCCTCGGGCCCGGCCTCCAGCAGCACTACCTGGCTGCCGCCTTCACTCAGCCGGGCGGCGACCACGCATCCCGCCGACCCGGCCCCGACCACCACATAGTCCGTCTCGATTGGCTCCATGACGGTATTCGAGCCCACCATCGGCCCGGCTGCCAAGGGGCGAGACGTCGTGCGGCTCGTCAGCTCCGCAAAACCGCCTCGGCAATCCAGTGTCGAAAGGCCACGAACGCCCGATCCGCCGCCCGCTCCTCGCGATAAATCAGGTACCAGCGCTTGCCCTTGGGCACCGACGTCGCGAAGGGAGCCACCAGCCGGCCGGCGGCCAGGTCGTCGTCGATATAGGGCCGGATGCCCATCGCGACTCCGGCGCCGTCGACGGCGGCCTGCAATGCCTGTCCGTAGAACCCGACCGTCATCCCGGCGCCGGACGGCTGCGGGCGGTCCACCGCGGCGAACCATCGCGGCCAGTCGTCCGGCGCGTGCGCTACGTGCAGCATGCGGTCCCCGGTCAGATCGCCGACGCCCTGCAGCGTCGCCGCCAGGCCTGGGGCGCAGACCGGCGTCAGATCCGCCTCGATCAACGGCTCGGCAAGGAGGCCGGGCCAGGTCCCGTCGCCGAGCGCGATCCCGCAACTCCAGTCGGCTCCGAAGGGCGCAGCCGCGCCGCCAGTCGTCAGCCGCACCTCGATCCCAGGTTCCGCCGCGCGAAACGCCGCCAGCCGGGGGATCAGCCAGCGCACGGCAAAGGTCGGGCCGACGCCGACCGTCAGGACATGGGGTGCCGATGGCGTCCTGACCCGCTCCGTCAGGGCGGCCAGCGAGTCGAGGATCGGCGTCAGACCGTCCCGGTACTGCCGACCGGCGGGTGTCAGGTCCAGAGTGTTGGCGGCCCGCACGAACAGCGCCACGCCCAGGCGCTCCTCCAGCAGCCGGACCAGCCGGCTGACAGCCGCCGCCGAAACGTTCAACTCCCGCCCCGCCCGCGCGAAACTCTCATGACGCGCGGCTGCCTCGAAGGCCCGGATCCCGTTCAGAGAGGGCAGTTGCCGCATCATTTAGCCTAAGAAAAGCTGAGCCTACGCCAACATAACTCTGTTTGTGATCAACGGCCAACAGGATCATAACCGCGAGGAATCATCAGGATCCGCCCATGTCTGCCCCGCTGGTCGCCATCATATGCCTGGTCATGGTCGCCACCTCGTTCCTGTCGGGGATCTTCGGGATGGCCGGCGGCATGGTGCTGGTCGGAGTCCTTCTGGCGATCCTGCCCTTGCCGACCGCGATGGCCCTGCACGCCATCACCCAGATGGCGTCGAACGGCTGGCGCGCCCTGCTGTGGCGCCATCATGTCCGCTGGCGGATCGTGCTCGCCTATATGGCCGGATGCCTGATCGCGATCCTGATCTGGAGCCTCTGGCGCTATGTACCGAGCAAGGCGCTGGCACTGATCGGCCTCGGTCTGTTGCCGCTGGCCGCGCGGCTGATACCGGATCACCGCCGGGCCCGGCCGGAAAATCCGCTCCACGGCGTCGGCCAGGGCGTCGTCTGCATGATGCTGATGCTTCTGACCGGGGTCGCGGGTCCGATCCTCGACCAGTTCTTCCTCGGCGGAAAGCTGGACCGGCGCGAGATCATCGCGACCAAAGGGATCTGCCAGCTGTTCGGCCACGCCCTCAAGCTCCTGTACTTCAGCGCCCTGAAAGAGCAGGCCGCAACCATCGATCCGACGCTCGCCGCCCTGGCCATCGTGGCGGCGATGATCGGAACCGGTTTGTCGAAGCGGGTGCTGGAAGCGATGAGTGACGCCCAGTACCGGTAATGGGCGGAACGAATCATCCTTGGCATCTCGGTGTACTATGTCGCGCACGGCACCTACCTGCTCGCGACACCTGTGACCGCCGTCTGACCCGGAGGCCGCGACATGAGCCCGACGACCGTCCCAAGTCCCGAACCCCGGGACCCGGTGGAAGATCTTCTGCTGGACCTGGTCGCCTGGATTGCCGCCGAACCCAGGCCCTATGCCGATGTTCTGGACGCCTGGCGCACCTCCTGTCCGCGCCTCCCGGTCTGGGAGGAGGCGGTCGACCGGGGTTATGTCCGGCGCACCCGGTCGGCCGAGCAAGGCGCCCTGTTCCGGATTACCGATGCCGGCCGCGCCTTTCTCGGACGCAACGGCCGAACGGTGCGGTTAAACCCTGGCGCGCTGAAGGCCGGCGCGCAGGGTCCCAGCGGACGCAAACCCGACCAGCGGCAGAAAAGAAAAGCGGCCGGACACAAAGTCCGGCCGCAGGCTGGGTGGAACCTGGTGAGCGGGCCGGAGGCCGGCGGTTCCGCGTCGGATCCGCCGGCGCCGTCCGGCCCGCCCGGGGGAGAAGTTAGGCCGACCAGAAGGGCTTGCGCGCCTCGACCAGGGCTGCCTCACGGTCAATGCCCAGATCTTCCAGCTGACGTGCGTCCATCGCGGCAAGCGCGCGGCGCTGTTCCATGCGTTCGCTCCAGACGAAGAGAGTCGTTATGAACTGGTGGAGAACACGTTCGAGCGTCGAGCTGTGGGCTCCGCGCACGGCGGAGGCCCCGAACATCGGGCGAGCGGTCTGGGTCAGGGTCCGGCTCATGGGAACCTCCTTCACAAATCGTTAATGATTTCGATCTTTACGAGGGACCGAGCTGTTTCGTGCCTCGTTGCTATGATGTGAACTTACGAATTGAACTGACCGTTCACAAACGATAGTTTCTCATCATACCCATTAGATATTTTTATCTAAAGGAAGCTCCTATGAGACGCCTTCCACCGCTCAATTCCCTGCGTGCCTTCGAGGCGGCCGCACGCCATCTGAGCTTCACCAAAGCCGCCGGTGAACTGCACGTGACCCAGGCGGCCATCAGCCATCAGATCCGGGCGCTCGAGGAATGGCTCGGCCTGCCGTTGTTCAAACGCCAGAACCGGTCTCTGCTGTTGACCGACGCCGGCCAGGCCTATCTGCCGGCGATGCGCGAGGCGTTCGACCGGATCCACGATGCCACCGTCAAGATCCAGCATCGCGAACAGGGCAGCGGCCTGACGGTATCAACCTTCACCAGCTTCGCCGCCAAATGGCTGCTGCCGAAACTGGGACGCTTTACGACCGCTCATCCCGAAACCGAGATCCGGCTGGCGATTTCCGATGATTTCGTTGACTTCGGGTCCGGCGAGGTGGACGTCGCCGTGCGCTACGGCCGCGGTGACTGGAAGGGCGTCGAGCTCGACCGCCTGATGACCGAAGTGGTCTTCGTCGTCTGCAGCCCGAAACTGCTCGTCGGCGAACACCCGCTGCGCCGACCGGAAGATCTGCAGCACCACACCCTGTTGCACGACGACCTGCCCGAGGGTTGGGACACCTGGCTGGACGCCGCGGGGGTCAAGGTCCAGGCCCGCCGGGTCCTGGCCTTCAACCACTCAGAGATGGTACTGCAGGCCGCGATCGACGGGCTTGGTGTGGCGCTGGGCCGCAGCGTCCTGGTGGCCGACGACCTGGCGACCGGCCGGCTGATCAAGCCTTTCGACCTGCAGCTGCCGGCCCAGTCGGCCTACTACTTCGCCTGCCCCGACGGTATGGGCGATCGGCCCAAGATCAAGGCATTCCGGGAATGGCTGGCGGAAGAAGTCTCGCGGGACCGCCGACGGGCCGTGGGCACCGCGGCAGAGCATGATTCCTGGTGGCAGGCGCCGCCGCCGGGGCTGGTCGGATCAGGCAGCACCCTGGACTGACGCCGCTCCGGAGGCTGCCCAGAAGACCGTCAGTCTTCGCTGGCAGACAGGCTCGAGGGTGGCGCCCCGAACACCTTCTCAAGCGCCGCGTTGAGACGTTCGATGTCGTCGGCGCTCAACTTCACGTCCTCATCGAGGAAGTCGTGTCCCTTGATGAGGCCGCGGTTGCAGGCCCCGACATAGACATCCATGACTTCCCGGAACGCGGCGAATTTCCGGTTCCCGACGGTATCGGACCGCACATCGAAAACCGACACGATTGCGTCCATGCGGCGCACCATGCCGTCCAGTTCCTTAACGCGGATCGCATCCATTACCACGCCGCAACTCCCACCACTCGCTCGTCAATCCGGCCCGATAGCCAATTCGGCGCGGAGTATAGGTCGCGCCCCAGCCGGCGTCACCCATCCGTCACCCATCCATCACGACGACGGCCCGTTCTGTCCCGCATCTTCGGCCCGCCAGACCTCGACCCGGTCACGTCCGGCCTGCTTGGCGGCGTACAAGGCCTTGTCCGCACGCTCCATGAGTTCGGTGATCGGCCGGCGCGGGTTGAGCAGGGTCACCCCGAACGACACCGTGACGGCCACCACGTCGCTGTTGGAGGTCGATAGGTCGTCCCGGGCGATCCGAGTGCGCACCCGGTTGAGGACCCGCCGCGCTTCTTCCGGCCCGGTGTCGGGCAGGCAGATCAGGAACTCCTCACCGCCGTAGCGGTACACGCTGTCATAGGGGCGCAGATTGTCGATCAACTGGGTCGAGACCGCCGCCAGAATCTGGTCACCGGCACCATGGCCGTAGGTGTCGTTGATGGCCTTGAAGTGATCGATGTCGGCAAGGGCGATGCAGACCGGGGTTCCGGACCGCCGCGCCCGCACCATCTCGCGGCGCAGATCCCGCTGCATCACCTGCCGGGTCTGGGCTCCGGTCAGGGGGTCAATATCGCTGATCGCCGCCTGAAACGCCTTGGAGAGCCGCTGGGCCTGGTCGCGGAACGCGCCGACTTTCTCGAGCAGCGCGTCGTACTCCTCGACCGGGACCTTGGACGATTTCCAGGCCCGTTCGGCGAGCAGCGCCAGGTGGTTCAACAGCGCTTCGTGGACGGCCACCAGCGCCTCGAAGGCCGGCTGATCGAGCGGCGGCGTCTCCTTGCGTTCCTCGTACCAGGCGGCGAACTCGGAACCGCCATGGGCGCCGAGGACAGTGAGATCCTCATCGGGCGCGACCTTGGCGACCGCGGAGCGATGAAACCGCACCATCCGGCGGTCGATCTCAGCGACGGCCCGGTCGATCGCGCTCACAATCGATTCGTGGCGACGTCGGTGGGCCGCCCCGTCCAGAATCACCAACGCTCCGCCTTCCCGGCGCGACGCAACGACCTAGGAGGCCAATTCCGCGCGCGCCCTGTACTCCTCCAGCGCCTCCGGATTGGCCAGCGCCTCCACATTCTTCACAGGCCGATCGTGCACGACGTTGCGCACGGCCAGCTCGACGATCTTACCCGATTTCGTCCGGGGGATATCGCTTACCGCGAGGACCTTGGCCGGTACGTGCCGAGGCGTACAGCCGGTCCGGATGCGCTGGCGGATCCGGGCGGTCAGATCGTCGTCCAGCGTGACCCCCTCGGCCAGGCGCACGAACAGCACGACCCGGACATCGTTGTCCCAGTCCTGGCCGATCACGAGGGATTCCATGACCTCGGGCATCTGCTCGACCTGACGGTAGATCTCGGCGGTGCCGATCCGCACGCCGCCCGGGTTCAGCACCGCGTCGGAGCGGCCGTAGATCACCATGCCGCCATGCTCGGTCAGTTCGACATAGTCGCCGTGGCACCAGACCCCGGGCCAGGACTCGAAATAGGCGGCGCGGAACTTGGCGCCGTCCGGATCGTTCCAGAAATAGATCGGCATGCAGGGGAACGGTTTGGTGCAGACCAGTTCGCCCTTCTCACCCACCACCGGCTTGCCGTCCTCGTTCCACACCTCGACCGCCATACCGAGACCGCGCTTCTGGATCTCGCCGCTCCAGACCGGGCTGATCGGGCTACCGAGCACGAAACAGGAGACGATGTCGGTCCCACCGGAGATCGACGCCAGCTGCAGATCACCCTTGATCTCGCGATAGACGAACTCGAAACCCTCCGGCACCAGCGGCGAGCCGGTCGACGTCATGGTCCGGACCGTGTCGAGGCGATGGCTCTCCCGCGGGCAGCGGCCGATCTTCTTCAGGTGGTCGATGTACTTCGCCGAGGTGCCGAACAGGGTCATGCCCTCTCCGTCGGCATAGTCGAACAGGATGTCCGGGTGCGGATGGAACGGCGACCCGTCATACAGCAGCAGCGTCGCCTCGGCCGCCAGTCCCGAGACCAGCCAGTTCCACATCATCCAGCCACAGGTCGTGAAGTAGAATACCCGGTCGCCCGGCCGCACATCGCTCTGCAGCTTGTGCTCCTTGAGGTGCTGCAACAGCGTCCCACCGATACCGTGGACGATGCATTTCGGGACACCGGTCGTGCCCGAGGAGAACATGATGTAAAGCGGCTCGTTGAACCCCATGGCCTGGAAGGACAGGGCGGGCGGTGCGCCGTCGCCGAGATAGTCCTCCCACATCCTGGCATGGGCGATCTCGGAGATGTCGGGCTGGGCCGTCGTGTAGGGAACGACAACCACCCGCTTCAGGGTCGGCAGCTGGCTCGCGACGCCGGCGACCTTGTCGCGGATGTCGAGTTTCTTGGTGGCGTAGTAGTAGCCCTCGACCGCGACCAGCACCGTCGGTTCGATCTGACCGAACCGGTCCAGCACGCCCTGGACCCCGAAATCCGGCGAACAGGACGACCACACCGCGCCGAGCGAGGTTGCCGCGAGCATGGCGATGACGGTCTCCGGCATGTTCGGCATATAGGCCGCCACCCGGTCGCCCGGGCCGACACCGTCCGCCTTCAGGGCGGCCGCCATCTGGGCGACCTGACCGCGCACCTCGTCCCAGGACAGCCGCCGCTTCACTTTGTCCTCGCCCCAGAACACCATGGCGTCGTCGCTGCCGCTGCGGCGCAGGAGGTTCTCGGCGAAATTGAGCTTGGCATCCGGAAAGAACTTGGCACCCGGCATCGCCGCGGGGTCGCTGACCACGCGCGCACCCTTGTCACCGATCACGCCGGCTTCGTCCCAGAGCGTGTCCCAGAACAGTTCCGTGTGGTCGACCGACCACTGCCAGAGACTGTCGTAATCCTGCGCGGCCGCGCCGTGCCGCGCGTTCACCGCTGCCATGAACGCTGAGATCTGGGCCGCTCCGGCCCGTTCGGGCGACGGCTCCCACAGTTTTGTCGCCTGGTCGGTCATGCAGTCCTCCAAGACCGGTCGGCCGATGGAACGGCCTCCGGGTCGGGTTCGGGTTGTCGCCTTCTACCTATAGCCGTCCGCCCCCCCTATGCAACGTCACGCCGCGCAACGCCGCCCTGCGCTGGCGCACCGTGTGGTGGCGGATTTGGACACCACAACGCGCGTCGCTATGGTGGCGCCGCAATGCCACCCCTCCCCTCGACCCTGGCCACGCGCTGGACCGCGCTGCCCGCCAACGTGCGCGGCGCACTCTGGATTCTCGCCGCCTCGATCCTGTTCTCCACGATGGCGGCCCTGGTAAAGACCCTGGGCGCCCGCCTCGACAGCTTCCAGATCGCGTTCTTCCGCTGCGCCTTCGGCCTCGCCGTCATCCTGCCGTTCATGGTGCGGGCCGGCCCGTCCGTGTTCCGCACCGACCGCCTGCCGCTGCATGTGTTCCGGGCGCTGACCGGCGTCACGGCGATGTTCTGCGGTTTCTACGCCCTCACCCATCTCCCGCTCGCCGACGCCACGGCAATCAGCTTCGCAAAGCCGCTGTTCATGATCGTGCTGGCGGTCTTCTTCCTGCGGGAGACCGTACGCTGGCGGCGCTGGACGGCGACGGCGGTCGGTTTCGTCGGGGTGCTGATCATGATCCGGCCGGGCGAGGCCGGGCTGGATCCGGCCCTGCTGGCGGCCCTGTTCGGGACCCTGTGCGTCGCGGTGGTGGTTGTGCTGATCAAGCGGCTGTCGACCACCGAGGCGCCGCTGACCATCCTGTTCACCTTCGGAGTGGTGTCGACACTGGTCTCGGCGATCCCGGCGGCCCTGGTCTGGCGCATGCCAACCGCGGAAGAGCTGATCCTGCTGGTACTGGTGGGCGCGCTCGGTGCGGCCGGGCAGTCCTGCGGCATCCGCGGCTTCCGGGTCGGCGAAGCGACCGCCGTCGTGCCCTTCGACTACTCGCGCCTGCTGTTCGCGGGCGCTTTCGGATACATGCTGTTCGGGGACATTCCGACCGTCCACACCGTCATCGGTGCCGGCCTGATCGTGGCTTCGACCCTGTACATCGCCCTGCGCGAGGCGAAGCTCGGAAGAAGACGGCCTAGGGAGGAGGCTTCCCCTCCCTAGGCTGAGCAACCGTTACTCGGCGGCGGTCGCCACCGCCGCACCGACCCCGTCAAGGGCTTGACGCAGATCTTCCAGGATGTCGTCGATGTGCTCGATCCCGACCGACAGGCGCACGTAGCCGTCGCTGACCCCGGTGGCGAGCTGGTCGTCCGGCGACAACTGGCTGTGGGTCGTGGTTGCCGGATGGATCGCCAGCGACCGGGCGTCACCGATATTGGCGACGTGATAGAACAGCTGCAGCTTGTCGATGAAGGCGCGGCCCGCTTCCTTGCCGCCCTTGATCTCGAAGCCGACAAGGCCGCCGTAGCCGCCCTTCAGGTAGGTGTCGGCGCGGTGCTTGGCCTCACCCGATTGCAGCCCCGGATAGATCACCTTCTCGATGGCCGGGTGGTCGTTGAGGAAGGCCGCCACGTTGGACGCGTTCTCCGCATGGGTGCGGATGCGCAGCGGCAGAGTCTCCAGCCCCTGGATGAACTGGAAGGCGTTGAACGGACTCATCGACGCGCCAAGGTCCCGCAGCAGGGTGGTGCGCGCCTTGATGATGTAGGCCACCGGGCCGAGCGGCGCCGTCGCCTCGGTCCAGACCGCACCGTGGTAGCTCGGATCCGGGGTGTTCAGGGCCGGCTGGCGGTCCTTGAACTGGTCCCAGGGGAAGGTGCCGCTGTCGACGATCAGGCCGCCGATCGAGGTGCCGTGCCCGCCGATATACTTGGTCGTCGAATAGACGATGATCGCGGCCCCGTGGTCGAACGGACGGCACAGGATCGGTGCGGCCGTGTTGTCGACGATCAGCGGGATGCCCAGTTCGCGGCCGATGGCCGCGACTTCGGCGATCGGGAACACCTGCAGCTTCGGATTGGGCAGGGTCTCGGCATAGTACGCCCGGGTGCGCTCATCGGTGGCCGCCCGGAAGGCCTCGGGATCGGCCGGGTCGACGAACCGCACTTCGATCCCCTGGTCCTTCAGCGTGTTGGCGAACAGGTTCCAGGTGCCGCCGTAGAGGTCGGTCGAGCTGACGACGTTGTCGCCGGCCTTGGCGAGGTTCTGGATCGCGAACGCGCTGGCCGCCTGTCCGGAACTGACGGCAAGCGCCCCGACACCGCCCTCGATTGCGGCGATCCGCTGCTCGAGCGCATCGCAGGTCGGGTTCATGATCCGGGTGTAGATGTTGCCGAGTTCCTTCAGGGCGAACAGGTTGGCGGCGTGCTCGGTATCCCGGAACTGGTACGACGTGGTCTGGTAGATCGGCACCGCAACGGCACCGGTGGCCGGGTCGGCGCGATGGCCGGCGTGCAGGGCCAGGGTCTCGGGGTTCTTGGAGTTCAAAGTCATCGGTCGTCTCCGTTTTAGCTGTCGTCGGGCACAACGCCCGGGTTCGGTGTCGAGACCAAACGCAGCCTGGGACGGAAGAAACGGAGACCGGGACGCCGTGGCACAAAAAAACCCGCCACGACGAGCCGGCGGGTCCGAAACGACCGCCGCTTTAGCTGCATTTGTAACGCGCCCGCAAGCTGGAGGCTCAAATCGGCGCGGTGATGGGAGACAACACCCCAATCACCGCGCTGTCAATCGGCAATCGTTGGGAGGTCGGCTATCGTGACCGCTCCCGGGAAAGGACGCGATGACGACGAACCTGGAAACCCTGCTCGGTCAGATCCGCGGCTGCACCGAGTGTGCCGCCCATCTACCCTTGGGCCCGCGCCCGGTTCTGGTGGTCGAACCGACGGCCCGACTGCTGATCATCGGCCAGGCCCCGGGCACCCGGGTGCACGAGTCCGGGATCCCGTGGAACGACCGATCGGGCGACACGCTGCGCGGCTGGATGGCGGTCGACCGTGAAACCTTCTACGACCCGACGCGGGTCGCGATCGTACCCATGGGGTTCTGCTATCCGGGCGTGCTGCTCAAGCGCAACGGCAAGAGCGGCGGCGACGCGCCACCGCGCCCGGAATGTGCCCCGCTCTGGCACGCCCGGGTACTGGCCCATCTGGACCAGGTGGAGCTGGTTCTGCTGGCCGGCCAGTACGCCCAGGCGCACTACCTGGGGGACCGGCGGCACAAGACCCTGACCGAGACCGTTGCCCACTGGCGCGACTACGGCCCGCGGCTGTTTCCCCTGCCGCACCCGTCCTGGCGGTCCGGCAACATCATACGCAAGAACCCGTGGTTCGAAGCCGAGCTGCTGCCCGACCTGCGCGCACGGGTGGGTGCGGCGTTGGCGCGCTGAGGCCGCGTCAGACTTCGCGCTCGAGCTCGTCGATCAGCACGGAGATCACGTCGAGCCCCTTGTCCCAGAACGCCGGGTCCGAGGCGTTCAGGCCGAACGGCGCCAGCAGCTCGCGATGCTGCAGGGTGCCGCCGGCCGACAGCATCTGCAGGTACTTCTCCACGAAGCCCGTCTCGGCGTCCTGATAGACCGCGTAGAGCGAGTTCACCAGGCAGTCCCCGAACGCGTACGCGTAGACGTAGAACGGCGAGTGGATGAAGTGCGGGATGTACGTCCAGTACACCCGGTAGCTGTCGTCGAACGCGAAGGCCGGGCCGAGGCTCTCGGTCTGGACCTGCATCCAGATATCACCGAGCTGGTCCGGGGTCAGTTCGCCGTGCTTGCGGGCGTCGTGGACTCGTTCCTCGAAGGTGTGGAACGCGATCTGGCGGACCACGGTGTTCAACCGGTCCTCGACCATGGAGGCGAGCATCGCCCGGCGCCGCGCCGGATCCGTGGTCTCCCGCAGCAGCGACTGGAAGGTCAGCATCTCGCCGAACACGCTGGCGGTCTCGGCCAGGGTCAGCGGCGTATCGCACATCAGCTGGCCATGGCGCGCCGACAGGACCTGGTGGACGCCGTGGCCCAGCTCGTGGGCCAGGGTCATCACGTCGCGGGTCTTGCCCTGATAGTTCAGCAGCAGATAGGGGTGGGCCGCCGGCACCGTCGGGTGGGCGAACGCCCCCGACGCCTTGCCGGGCCGGACCGGGGCGTCGATCCAGGCATTGTCGAAGAACCGGCGACCGATATCCGCCATGTCCGGCGAGAACGCCCGATAGGCGTCGAGCACGATGTCGCGCGCCCGATCCCAGCCGATCGACGCGTCATCGTCGTCCGGCAGCGGCGCGTTGCGGTCCCAGTGGTTCAGCTTCTCGACCCCGAACCAGCGCGCCTTGATCGTGTAGTAGCGGTGCGAGAGCTCGCCGTAGCGCGCCCGCACCGCCGAGGCGAGCGCCGCGACCACGTCGTCCTCGACCTGGTTCGCCAGGTTGCGCGCCGAGATCGGCCGGTCGTAGTGGCGCCATTTGTCCTCGATCGACTTGTCCTTGGCCAAGGTATTGGTGATCAGCGCGAACAGGCCGACATTCTCGCCCAGCACCGCCGACAGGCTCGCCGCCGCCTTGCGCCGGATGTCGGCGTCGGTGCTGGACAGCCGGTCAAGCACCTGAGAGGTGGTCAGATCCTCGCCGTCCAGCGGAAAGCGCAGGCGCGCCATCGTCTCGTCGAACAAGCGGGTCCAGGCCGACCGGCCGGCGACCGACTTCTCGAGCAGGATCTGCTCCAGCTCGTCGGACAGCTGATGGTCGCGATACGCGCGGATGTCCCGCAGCCACGGGCCATAGTGCGACAGTTCTTCGGCCGACAGCTTCGCCTGGAGGTCGGCCTCCTCGATCCGGTTGATCTCCAGGGTGAAGAACAGCAACTCGGTTGAGATCGCGTTCACCCGCTCCTGCATCGACTGGAAGAACCGGCCGACATCCGGGTCGGACATGCTGCCGGCATAGAGCAGGTGCGCGAACGACATGACCCGGCTCAGGACCTCGTCCATCTGCTCGTAATCGGCGATGGCACGGCCGAGTTCCGCGCCCGAAAGTGCCGCGACCTTGCCCTCGAACGCCGAGCGGAACGTGGCTGCGCGGGCCGCGCACTCATCCAGGTCGGCTTTGATCGTCGGGTCGTCCGGACCCGGATAGAGATCGGCCAGGTCCCATTCGGGAAGCGCACCCAGGGCAGCGGAGTCGGTCATATTTCTTTTCCCAGTCATGACGTTCGACGACTTGGCAGAGCCGCCGTCCCAAGCGATATAGAGGCGTTTGCCGAACCCGCCAACCGACCGGCACAACAAGACTGGCGGGACGGCCGGCAGCAAAGGGTGCATAGGGGGAAATCATGGACTACGCAGCGGTCGCCAATCTGCCGACCATGTTCCTGGACCAGGCCGACAAACTCGGCTCGCACCCGTTCGTCTGGGCCAAGCGCGAGGGTACGTGGCACGCCCTGTCCTACGGCGAGGCTCGCAAGGATGTGATCAACCTCGCCCGTGGCCTGCGCACGCTCGGTATCGAGGCCGGGGACCGGGTCGTGATCGTGGCCGAGAACCGGCCGGAATGGGCGATCGCGGACCTGGCTATCATGGCGCTCGGCGCCATCAGCGTGCCCGCCTACACGACCAACACGGTCGACGACCACCTCTACATCCTCGACCACTCGGGCGCGAAGGCCGCGATTGTCAGCACTTCGAAACTGGCGCGCCGGGTGATCCCCGCGGCGCGCAGTTGCGACAGCTGTATGGCGGTCATCACCATGGAACCGCCGGCAGAGACGACAGCGGCCGGCATCGACCTGCATGCCTGGGACGCCGTCATGGCAATGGGAACCGCTGCCGAGAACGACATCGTCGCCGAGGCCCGGGCGATCGACAAGGACGCCACCTCCTGCTTCATATACACCTCGGGCACCGGCGGGCGGCCGAAGGGCGTGATGCTGACCCACCGCTCGATCATGGCCAACTGCATGGGCGCCCACGAACTGCTGACGAGGATCGGCCTCGGCGAGGAAGTGTTCCTGTCGCTGCTGCCGCTCTCCCATTCCTATGAACATTCCTGCGGCCTGTTCTTTCCGATCTCGATCGGTGCGCAGATCTACTACGCCGAAGGGCCCGACCAGCTGGCCAGCAACCTGCAGGAAACCCGGCCGACCCTGATGACCGCCGTGCCCCGGCTCTATGAGGTGCTGCATGACCGCATCATGCGGGGTGTCGAGCGCCAGGGCGGCAAGAAGGCGCAGCTGTTCAAGGACGCCGTGCGCCTCGGCATCAAGCGCTACGAGGATCCGAACAGCCTGACCCTCGGCGAGCGGATCTACGACTGGATCCTGAGCCGGCTGGTCCGCGCCAAGGTGGCGCAGCGCTTCGGCGGCCGGCTCAAGGCCTTCGTCTCCGGAGGCGCGGCCCTGAACCCCGACATCGGCAAGTTCTTCGTCGCCCTCAACGTCAAGCTGCTGCAGGGCTACGGCCAGACCGAGGCCTCGCCGGTGATCTCCGCCAACCCGCCGTTCAACTTCAAGATCCACACCGTCGGCCCGCCGCTCAGCGGGGTCGAGGTGCGGATCGCCGAGGACGGCGAGATCCTGGTGAAGGGCGACCTGCTGATGAAGGGCTACTGGCACGATCCGGACACCACGGCCGCCACCATCGTCGACGGCTGGCTGCACACCGGCGACATCGGCCACCTCGACGAGGACGGCTACCTCGTCATCACCGACCGCAAGAAGGACATCATCGTCAACTCCGGCGGCGACAACATCTCGCCGGCCCGCATCGAAGGCAAACTGACGCTCGAGCGCGAGCTGATCCAGGCCATGGTCTACGGCGACAAGCGCCCCTACCTGGTCGCCGTGCTGGTGCCCGACGAGAGCTATGTCGAGGAGTGGGCGTCGGCCAACGGCAAGACCGCCAACCTGTCCGTGCTCTGCGACGACGAGAGCTTCCGCAAGGACCTCGCCAAGGTGGTGGAGCGGATCAACGAGAACCTGGCGCTGATCGAGAAGATCCGCCGGTTCGTGATCGCCAGGGAACCGTTCACCACCGAGAACGCGATGATGACGCCGACGCTGAAGATCCGGCGCCACAAGATCCGCGAGCAGTACTACGAGAAGCTCGACGCCCTGTACGGCCGGGGGTGACGTCCTTCGACACGCCCTGAACTCAGTTCAGGGCTGCTCAGGATGAGGGATGAAAATAAGACCTCGTCCTGAGCAAGCGCGGAGCGCTGTGTCGAAGGGCGATCATCAAGCCCGGTCGATCCGGCACTGGTAGCAGTTGTTGGATGCCGAGCGGACGTGGACATAGGCGATCGCCGGATCCTCCAGCAGGGCCGCCGCCCGTTCCGGGATGGTCTCGGTCGCCACCACCTGGCCGGTGCCGTAGACGATGCGGTCGTCGGCGCCGTAGCCGCGGATGATGTAGGTCGCCGATGCCAGCGCCGGCGGAATCCGGTCGCTCTCGGGATACCGGTCGGTCGGCTCGGCCTGCAGGAAGATCGGCCCGACCTCGGCATAGGGCTGCGGGCCCGGGAACGGCCGGTGGGCCAGCACCAGATAGGGCGCGCCTCGCGGAACCTGGCCCAGACTGTGCCGGCGGGGGATGCCGGCACCGTCGGAAACGCGTCGTTCGGGGATCTGGCCGTTGGCGTCCGGCGCACCGGACCGCAGGGCGTCGACGACATCATTCTCCAGGGCAACGAACTTGATTGCGGGCATGGGGACCTCCTCGGGTTCAGGGTCTCCCACCCTCGCCCGGCGGCGTTGCGGCGCGCTATCCGGCCCTTGCGGTCACGGTCCTGCCCACTTCACCAGTGCCGGAATCCCCCTCGCCTCCCCGAGCGCACGCAGTACACTTCGGGCACCCGCTCCCCACCCGTGGAGACACCGATGCCTGTCGATCAACTCCTCCAGTCGCCTGAACTCTTCTGGCTTGTGCTCAGCGTTCTGATCTCCGCACTGTACTGGGTACCCTACATCCTGAACGAGATCGTGCGGGCCGGGCTGTTCGGCGCGATGGCTTCCAAGCAGCCCTGGTCGATCGAGCTCGCCGGCTGGGCTCAACGCGCCCGGCGGGCGCACGCCAACCAGGTCGAGAACCTGGTGATCTTCGCCCCGCTCGCCATGCTGGTTCCGCTGCTCGGCCTCAGTTCGGAGGCAACCGCGCTGGCGGCCATGATCTTCTTCGTCGCCCGGCTCGCCCATTTCGTCGTCTACACTCTCGGCGTTCCCGTGCTCCGGACCCTGACTTTCTTCATCGGCGTCGGCTGTCAGGTCTATCTCGCGATCGTCCTGCTAGGCGCGCTGTAGCGGCCCCGCGGGGTCCCGGTCTCGACCGGCGGTCGAACCGGGATGACGGTCGGGATAGAGAAAGAACGTCATCCCGGCGGAGTGTAGCGACGGCCGGGACCTCGCAACCTCTAGCGCGCGAACGCGCCGGTGTTGCGGCGGGGATCGGCCATGGCCATCAGCAGCCCGCCAGGGCCCGGCACCACCGCGCAGACGGCACCCGCGGTGTGGATCTTATCGGGCCAGGTGACCACCCGGTGGCCGAGGGCGGCCAGCGCGTCGCGGGTGCCGGCATCGATCCGGGCCTCGACATTGACCTGGCCCGGATGGATCTCGTGCGGCTCGAAGGTGCCGGGGAAGCTGTAGCTCGCCACCCGCGGCGCCTCGACCGCGTCCTGCGGCGCCATTGCGAAGACATGCAGGTTCAGCAGCACCTGGGCCATGGCCTGAACCTGGACATCCGCCCCCGGCGTGCCGAACGGCATCGCGCGGCCGTCGGGCGCCACCCAGATCGCCGGGTTCGGGGTCAGCCGCGGCCGCTTGCCGGGCCAAACACCGCTCGGGTGGGTCGGATCCGCCCAACTGGCCGAGCCGCGCGAGGACGGACAGAGCCCGGTCCCGGGCATGATCGGTGCCGAATAGGTCACGTCGCTCGGCGTCGCCGAGAACGCGTTACCCCAACGGTCAACCACCGCGATATAGGAGGTATCGCCCGGATCTGGCGTGCCCTCTCCCACTGCCGCACGAGGCCGTGAGCGGTCCTCCGGCATCGGACAGTCGGGATGGGCGCGGCCCGCATAGAAACAGGCGGCCAGCCGGCGCTCGGCGTAGTCGGCGCTCAACAGCCGGTCGACCGGCACATCGACGAAGCGCGGGTCGCCGAGATGGGCTTCCCGGTCGGCGAAGGCGATCTTCACGCATTCGATCACCCGGTGCAGATGCTCAACCGAATTGTGCGCGACGCCCTGCCAGTCGAACCGGCCGAGCAGGGTCATCACCTGACCCAGCGCCGGGCCCTGGCTCCACGTCCCGCAGACCGACAACCGGCCATCGACCCAGTCGATCGCCGGCGGCTCGGCCACTTCGAGCGCGTAGCTCTCCAGGTCCTCGGCCCGCAGCAGACCACCGTTCTCGGCATGAAAGCGCAGGATCGCAGCCGCCAGGTCGCCGCGGTAGAACGCGTCCTCGGCGGCCTGCAGGCCGGCTGGCCGGCCTTGGCGCCGGGCCGCGCGCTCTTCATCGGCCATGTACTGCAGCGAGGCGGCAAGGTCGCGCTGAACGAAGCGGTCGCCGATCGCCGGCGGTGACCCGTCCGGCAGAAAGATCGCCGCGTTCTGCGGCCACTCGCGATAGTCCTCGACGTGCTCGGCGATCAGCCCGGCCATCAGCGGATACATCGGGAAGCCGTCGCGGGCGTGGCCGATCGCAGCTGCCGCGACATCGCCGAAATCCATCGTGCCGAAATCCCGCAGCGCCCGGATCCAGGCTTTCGGGGCCGCCGGTACGACGGTGCGGAGGATACCGCGCGGCACATGACCGCCATGGGCCGTCTGGAACAGCGCCGGGTCCAGGGCAGCGGGCCAGGTACCCACACCGTCGATGGCGATCGTGCGTCCCGACTCGGCGAGGCGCATCATAATCGGCGCGACCCCGGCGACGTTCACCAGGTCGCTCTGCACCACGCCGAGGGTGATGCCGCCCGCAACCCCGGCATCGACCGCGTTGCCGCCCGCCTCCAGCACGTCGAAAGCGGCCTGGGCGGCCAGCTCATGGCCGGCCGAGACCAGATGCCGGTAGCCTGCAGTCTGGGCACGCCAGGTCATCGTCGCGCTCCCTCCGCCTAGGTGAGCACCTCCTCCAGGGCCGCCACCAGCGCGTCGGTGTCCTCGGCGGTGGCGGTGGTGATCCGGATGTAGTCCTCGTATCCCGGGGCCATCAGGCGGCCGATCATGATGCCGCGGGCCTCGAGTGCTGCCACCACCGCGCCGGCCGGCTTTGGCGTCTTGGCCGCCAGATAGTTACCGACACTGGGAAACACCTCGCAGCCGAGCCGGACCAGGCCCGCCTCGATCCGTTCGCGCTCGATCCGGGTGGGCTCGAGAATTGATTCCATGTGCGCGCGGTCGCCGAGGGCGGCCAGCGCGCCGGCCTGGGCCACGGCGTTGACGTTGAACACGCTGCGCATCTTCTGGAACCACTCGGCGACCGCGTCCGAGCCGCAGAGCGCGTAGCCGACCCGCATGCCGGCCAGACCATAGGCCTTCGAAAAAGTGCGGAACGCCGCCCAGGGGGCCGCGATGCCCGCCAGCCCGTCCAGATGGTCACCGCCGCCGGCATGGATGCCGTACTCGTAATACGCCTCGTCGACCACCAGCAGGGTCGTCGCCGGCAGTTTCTCCGCGAAGGCCCGCACCTCGTCCCGCGTCAGCATGCCGCCGGTCGGGTTGTTCGGCGTCGCCAGGAACACGATCCGGGTGCGGTCGGTGACCGCCGCCAGCATGGCTTCGGTGTCACAGGCGCCGTCCTGGCGCACCCGAACCGGCACCAGCGTCGCGCCGTTGACCGCGGCGCATTTCGAGTATCCGGGAAAGGATGGGGTCGGGACGATGACCTCGTCGCCGGGCGCCAGGGCCATGCGGCCGGCGGCGACGATCAGTTCATCGGAGCCGTTGCCGACGACGATCCGGCTCTGGGCGTGGCCGGTGTGCTCCGCCAGCGCCGCCGTCAGATCCCGCCACAGCGGATCCGGGTAGTAGTTGACCCGGGTCCCGGCGTCCTGCATCGCGGCAACCGCCCGGGGCGAGGGCGCGAACGGCGACTCGTTCAGGTTCATGCGGCGGATCAGGGCCGGATCGATGCCCGAGGTCGAATCGCGCTGGGTCGGGGGCCAGCCGCCGACGGGCATGGCGCGGATATGCGCCTTGGGCAGAACGGCGGCGGGATCGGCATCGGCCATTACGGAACTCCTCGGACAGAACGGCGCGCGAGAGTAGCGTCCCGGCCGGGGCCGCGTCAGCCCTCTCGTCTTCGCCGACCGGCACACTGGCGCCGACCGCCGGCGATGAGGCTAGAAAACCCCGAAGATATCGCTTGAGACCTCGTGCCGGGCGACGCCGATGAGCGTCATGGTCGCGCCACTCGCGAAATCGAGCACCGCATGCCCGTCCGTGTCCGCACTGACGGTCACGGTGACCGGCGTGAAAGCCGCGCCGTCCAGTCCCGGCGCGACAATCGCGGCCGCCTGCGAGACGATCTGGTCGATACCGAGTTCGAAGTCCTGGACGACATGGCGGCCCGACCCGGTGGGCACGATGAAGGTATCGGCGCCGTCGCCGCCAATCAGCGTATCCGCGCCCTGCCCCCCTGCCAGGGTGTCGGCGCCGGCATTTCCGGAAAGAACATCGTCACCCTGGCCGCCGTACAGGAAGTCGCCGCCGACACCGCCCGAGAGCGTGTCGTTGCCGGTATTGCCGTAGACCACGTCGGCGTCCGCGCCGCCGTTCAGGCTGTCGCCATCGTTGTTGCCGAAGACCGTGTCGGCGCCGCTGCCGCCGGTGACCTGGTCGGCACCGTCGCCACCCGACAGCGTGTCGCTGCCGAGGTTGCCGTACAGCACGTCGTCCCCGACATTGCCGAACAGCGAGTCGGCGTCCCGGTTGCCGCGGATCACGTCGCTGCCCTGCCCGCCGTAGAGGCTGTCGCCGCCCTGGCCGCCGAACAGCGCATCCGCCCCGACATTGCCGTAGACGAGATCGGCGTCGGCATTGCCGTACAGCACGTTGGTGCCGACGTTGCCCCGGAGCGTGTCACCACCTGCCCCTCCGTTCACCGTGTTCTCGCCGCTGTTGCCGATGATCGTGTTGGCCGAGTCGTTGCCCTGGACCACGGCCGCGCCGGCGCCGGACGGACACAGTGTCACGTTGGTCGTGGAGTCGTGCATATTGACGGTGGCCGGCGCCGACTCCGTCACCTCGCTGGGCACCACGACCGTGGCGGTGCCGATGCTGCCCTCGCTTGGCAGGTTGATGACGATGCCGCCGGTTCCGCCCTCGACCGAGGTCGGCACCGAGAGGCGCATGTTGTTGACCACGCTGTCCGACGGCATGGAGAGATCGAGCGTGCCGCCGCAGAAATCACTGGTCGCGGGGGTCAGCGTCACCTGATCGGTCGTCCCTGGCGACAGCGACTTCAGGCTGTCGGCATCGGTCATGTCGATCGAGCTGACGACGGTGTTGTCGGTGATGGTGACGTCGTTGCCATCACCGCCGACATAGGAGACCTTGTAGGTACGCCCGTTGCTGATGAACTCCGCGCCCTCGGCCAGGCCGGCAAAGGTACCGGTAACGGCGTCGGTGCCGTCGTTGCTGATGATCTGGAAGCAGTTGTTGGCCGCGGACGTGAAACCGAACGACGTCGACAGAGTGGCGCCATCGAGGCTGACGGTTCCGGTCACATTGATCTGATCGAAACTGACGCCGGCCATGAGGCCGTTCAGGTCCACCGTCAAGGTCGCCCCGGGGGACAGGCCCAGCCGCCCGGTGGCCAGGCTGCCGGCGCCGTCGCCCGGGCTCAGCGTGGCGCCAGACGAGATGCTGACCGTACCGGTGGTGCTGCCCGACCCCGTGAGTGTCGTACCGCTGGCGGCCGTGACGTCACTGGCCAGGCTGCCGTTGACCTTCAAAGTCCCACTGGAGACGGTCGTCGACCCGGAATAGGTGTTGGTTCCGGAGAGGGTCAGCGTGCCGGTCCCGGTCTTGGTCAGATTACCGGCACCGGAAATGCCGCCCGAGAATGTCACGGCATCGCTGTTGGAGACCGTCGCGTGAGACGCGCCGAAGGCGAAGGCGTTGTCCACCGTCGTGGCGCCGGTGACGGTGAGGGTTCCGCCGTCGAGGGTGACGGTGCCACTGCCCAGGTTGCCATCGGCGCTGATCGAGAGCGTGGAACTGCCGCTGACACTCGTCGCGCCGTAGCTGTTCGCCGTTCCGGTCAGCGTCAGGCTGCCGCTGGATTCCACCTCAACGGCGCCACTGCCGGAGATCGTGGATCCGATGGTGGCGGTTCCGCCTTCGAAGACGAACGCCTCGCCTGCGGAAACGGCGATCTCCCCGCCCGTGATCGTCAGATTATCGGCACTGCGATGGACGGCGCTGCTGGTGATGCCGACGGTCACGGTCAGGTTGACTGTCGCATCGACCAGGGCGCTCTGGAACGTGACCGTGTCGGCATCGAGCGGGTTCTGGGTGGCCCAGGTCCAGCCGAAAGACCGGTTGACCGTGTCGCCGCCGTCGGTCGAGGTGATCCGGTAGTTGGCCAGGCGTACCGGGTGCTCGCGCAGGGCATCAGCCGGCACGATCTGGCCAATTCCTCCCGCTGCGCCGGCGGTCGTCGCAGGCCCGCCATCGGTGCCGCGGCCGACCGGACCCTGCGGCGCCGCCACGGACACGTCGAGCGCCCCCGCCAGGGTCTCGACAAGTTCCACGCCTTGCCGCCCGGCTCCAACCGAACACGCCAGGATCCGCAATTCGGCGCCGGCGAGACGTCGACGCAGGGCCGCGACCGCGTCCGGGGCCCGGTGCACCGCCGCGCGATCGAGGCCGGTGCGGCCGATCGCGATATGCCCCGGGGCCCCATGGGCCAGGATGTGGACCGCCGCGACCGGGCCGATCGCCTCCAGCGTATCGGCCAGTTGCTCCAGCGCCTCGCGGTCGGGATCGACGTGGACGATGCGGGCCGGTCGCGCCAGCCGGTCCAGCAGACGGCCGTGGCTTTCGAGATCGGGATCGACGAACAGGACCTCAGCGGGCAACCCGCTGCACCGCTCGGCCGCTGCCTCCGGATCTCCTGCCCCCGATCTATCCAATCTGGGCCCCACCTATCCTCGCATCGCTTATGTTCAGACGATGATACGGACCAGCATAGGCCTGATCTTTGACTTATGTCTTTTTTGTTGTGTTTTTATTGCAAGTATATAGATAAATCGCTGTATACAACTGCACGTGTAGCTTGCTTCTGGACGTAAGCCGGACCACCGGTTCGCGCCTTCTGAACTGCCGCGAGTGATGGTCATGCGGGTCGACCGGTTCTTCCGGCTCGACCTCGGCCAGGCGGCGCAGAGCCACCTGAACTTCGGCCGCGGCTGGCCCTCAGGCCCGGGTCGACACCATCGGATTGTCGATGATCTCGATCCCGTCACGGGTCATTTCCGGAAACGCAACGCGCGCTTTCGGATAGGTGGATTCCACCCCGAGAAGACTGGCCCGTAGCGGTGTCCGCAACGTCGACGGTTGAATGCGGAAAACGAAATCACCGATGTAGTTGGCTTTGCCCGGGATGGTATCGACACGAAAATTGAACGCCCGCCGCCCCGGATCCTCGGCGAGGTTCCCGAAGCGGAAGATGTACTTCTTGTACACGGCATAGGCTGCGGGGTTTGGCCGGTACATCGGTGTGATGTCGTCAATCTGGATCTGATGCAGGACGTAGGTGCCCGCCGGGCCCTGGTCCCAAGCGTAGTCTTGCGGGTTCCAGTCCAGATCGATGTTCCGCAGGTACGAGCGCCTGTTGGTGACCATGGCGAGCGCGTTGCCCGGATGCTCGAGCGTCTCCGGGTCGACCTTCACCAGCCCGACGGTGATCCGGTAGACGCTGGACCGATGGTCGAGGGCCCGGAACCCGCCGACCAGAATCGAGTCGGAACTCCCCGCTGCAAAGGACTTGAAATCGCCGGTTCTGGCGCATCCAGCCATTGCGAGGCAGCCGGATGCGATGAAGGCTCTGCGGGATATCTGGTGCATGAGGCTTCCTATACTCCCTGATTCTCTGCACGCACGGAGGTCTCGAACAGGTTCACGGTTCAACGATAAGCGGATTGGGGCCAAGGATCGTCATATCGAACTCGCGCTTGAACCGGGCAGCGACTTCCGGGTCGGCAGGGTCTGCACGCTTGAGTTCTTCGAAGTGGTCGAAGAGCGCCTCCGCGCCGCCGGGGGCAAATCCGATGAAGAGACGGCCCGGTGTGGCCCCCGAATTCACGAAACAATGCGGCGTACCCGCGGGGACGTAGGCGGTATCACCAGGGCCGGCGTTGATCAGATCCTCTCCGACCTTGAACGTGTAGCGCCCTGCGATGACACGGAAGAACTCACCTGCGGTGTCGTGGATGTGCAGCGGCGGGCCCTGATTGGGCGGCGTGACCTCTTCAACCAGCCCGACACCGCCATCGGTATCCGCCTCGCGCATCAGCACCTTGAGAACAATCCCATCCGGATTCTCGTCAAGCTCTTCGGCATTCGCGACAACGGCTGTGCTCATGCGGAACTCCCTCCTAGTGCCATGAGACTCAATCATGCATTCGATCGGCCGCAGTTATCGATCGCGCGCGACATCGAGGATCTGCTTCAGGTCAGCGACGTCCACTTCGTAGTGGACGCGGGGGTCGACGGGTTCATCAGGGTCGACCTCTGCAAAGGTGAACGAAAGAAGCGCGGCTTCGAAGACGTTTAGCACTACATCCGCCTGATCCTGCCGGTCGTCGATGCCCCGTGCCGCCGCCGCCACATCGTCGGCGCCATGCAGTTCGCGCCCTGATCCACTGGCCCTCACCGGCTACCTGCCCTTCGACACGCCCCGGCGCAAGGCCGGGGCTGCTCAGGACGAGGTTGTTCTTTTTGACCTCGCCCTGAGCAGCGGCAGAGCCGCGTGTCGAAGGGCGGCACCGGCTTGCCGTTGTCGGCGTCGAAGACAAGGATACGGCATGAGCGGCCGCGCCCCGATGACGCGGCAAGAAACGGGAGATGGGTCTTGATCGCCTACGTCACGCTCGGGGCCGATGACATAGGGCTTGCTGAAACCTTCTACGCGGCGTTTCTGCCCAGGCTCGGCTACGTTCTGGACGTCTCCGCTGAGGGGCTGAGTTGCACGCTGCCCGGTGCTGCGGATCACTCGTCCGACCCGGTCGCCCTGTACGTCAAACCGCCCTACGACCAGCAGGCAGCCTCGGCCGGCAACGGTACGATGGTGGCCTTCCGGGTGAGCACGCAGGCCCTGGTCCGCGAGCTGCACGCGGCGGCCCTCGCCCATGGCGGGCGGAACGACGGGTCACCCGGCTTTCGCGCCGACTACAGCGCACACTTCTATGTCGGCTATCTGCGGGACCCCCAAGGCAACAAGATCGCGTTGTTCTGCGACGCCCGGGACGAGCCCGAAAGACCGGACTGACCGGAAACGGGACAGCGCCCGAGTCCCAAGCCGGTCCGGTCCTATCCGCTCGGATCACGGCAGAGCTACACCTAAAGGGCGAGAACATCAGCCATGCAATCACAGGCATTTCCGGCGCGGCAAGATCCGATCTAGGCTCCGGCCATGACCGCCGAGCCCATCGAGTCCCCCGACAGTGAGATCCGCCCCAGCGCCTTCGAGCGGGCGATGATTCTGGCGACGGTGACGATGGTGACGGCGCTCTACGCCATGACCGTCACCATCGCCAACGTCTCGCTGCCGCAGATGCAGGGCGCGCTGTCGGCGACCACCAACCAGATCGCCCTGGTCGTCACCTTCAACATCATCGCGACCGCGGTCGCCACGCCGATGACCGGCTGGCTGGCGGCCCGGTTCTCGCGCCGCACGATCCTCATCTGGGGGGTGACCGGATTCACCGCCGCCTCGTTCGCCTGCGGCATGGCGCCGTCGCTGGAGCTTCTGGTGATCGCCCGGATCTTCCAGGGAGCGTTCGGCGCCCCCCTTGTGCCGCTCAGCCAGGCAATCGTGATGGACAGCTACCCACGCCACCAGCAGGGGTCCGCCATCGCCGTGTTCGGCATGGGTGTGATTCTCGGCCCCGTTCTGGCGCCGACGGTCGGCGGCTATCTGTCGGAGCTCTACAACTGGCGCTGGGTGTTCTTCATGATCGTGCCGTGCGGCCTCGCGGCCCTCGCCGGCGTGTTGATCTACATCCAGGACCGCACCAAAGCGGCCTCCTCCTATCTCGACTGGACCGGGTTCCTGACCCTGTCGCTGTTCATCGCCACCTTCCAGTTCCTGCTCGACCGCGGCGAACGGCTGGACTGGCTGGACAGCCCGACCATCCTGGCCTGCGGCGCGGTCGCCGGCCTGGCGCTGTACCTGTTCATCGCCCATTCCCTGACCGCCAAGCGGCCGTTCCTGAACCCCAAGCTGCTGCTCGACCGCAACTACGCCATCGGCCTCGTGCTGGTGTTCGTGTTCGGGATGCTGAACTTCACGCCGATGACCCTGCTGCCGCCGCTGTTGCAGGGGGTCCGCGGCTATCCGGACTCGATCATCGGCATCGTCCTGGGCGCGCGCGGCGTCGGCACCCTGATCGGCTTCATCTTCATGTTCTGGGGCAACAAACTCGACCCGCGGCCGATGCTGGCCGTCGGCTTCCTGCTGCAGGGTGTGTCCGGCTGGTACATGGCTCAGTTCAGCATCAACCTGACGACATTCGACGTGCTTTGGACCAGCTGCCTGCAGGGCCTCGGGGTCGGCCTGATCTGGGTGCCGATGACGGTGCTGACCTTCAACACGCTCGACAAGCGGCACACCGGCGAAGCGACCGCGATCTTCCACATGGTCCGCAACTTCGGCAGCTCAATCTACATCTCGATTTCGATCGCGATTGCGCTGCGCAGCGCCCGGGTGAACTACAGCGAGCTTTCGGCCGGTATCGGTCCGCTGAACGAGCCGCTGCAGTTCCAGGACAGCCTGTTCCGGGTGTGGTCACTGGACGGCACCGGAGCCCTGGCCGGCCTGTCCAGTGAGATCGCCCGCCAGGCGATCATGATCGGCTACCTGAACTCTTTCCTGGCCTTCGCGATCACCTCGGTAATCGTCCTGCCGCTGCTGTTCTTCGTCAGACTGCGGTCCTGAGCGCCGGGTCGGCCGGGCGCCACGGACCGAACCGCAGCGACAGGGCGACGAACAGGCCGTAGACCGCCATGGCACCGGCGACCACGGCGAAGACCAGATCGGGCGTCGCCAGGTCGAAGGCCAGCAGGCCGAATCCGCCGGCCATCACCAGAATCAGGCGAACCGCCGTGCCGATGACCGGCCACGCCAGGGAGTCCAGGCCCTGGCTCGCGAAGTACAGGGCGAGGCCGAGGCCGAAGAAGCCGTAGGCCGGCCCGACGATCCGCAGATAGCCGGTAACCGCCGCCAGAACGTCGGGGTCCTCGGTGAACAGACCGCCCCACAGCGCCGGCGCGACCGCCCCCACCAGCCCGATCACGCCAACCACCAGGGCGGCGGCGAAGGCGCCGGTCCACGCCACCCGGATCGCCCGATCGCGCTGGCCGGCGCCGACATTGATGCCGACCATGGCGATCAGCGCCCCGCCGATCCCAAAGATCACCGGGATCAGCAGCAGTTCCAGCCGCACGCCGATGCCATAGCCGGCGAGCCAGACCGTGCCGAGCCGTCCGACGATCGCCGTCACCACCAGCGCCATCAGAATGGTCAGGGTCGACTGCACGGCCGCCAGCCCGCCCTGGCGCGCCAGCGGTCCGAGCACGCTGAGCGGCACGCCGCCGAGACGGGCCTGCACCCCGGCCCGGCCGGACAGGATCCAGGCCGCCAGGCCGGCCGCCCCGATGCCATAGGCGACCGGCAGGGCAAAGCCCGCGCCGGCGATGCCGAGTTCGAGACCGAAGATCAGCAGTGCCGCGGTAGCGGCATAGATCGACAGCACGGCGGCGATGGCGAAAGCCGGGCGCACCGTGTCGCCGGATCCGCGCAGCACGCTCGCCATCATGTTGAACAGCCAGATGGCGGCGATGCCGGCGAACAGGCGGTCGGCGTAGACCATCGCCGCGGCCAACACCTCGCCCTGGCCGCCGAGGGCGGTGAAGATCATGCGCCCGAAACCCAGGATGACCGCCGCCATCACCGTCGAGAGCACCAGCGCGATCAGGATGGCCGCCCGCAGCACCGCCTCGGCCCGGGCGTGATCCCCGGCCCCCAGCGCCCGCGCCGTGGCCCCGGCCACCGCCCCGCCGACCGCACCGGCGGACAGCATGGTCATCAGCATGAAGAACGGGAACACCAGCGCGACCGCCGCCAGCTCGACCGTGCCCAGCAGGCCGAGATAGGCGGCTTCGACCACGCTCTGGCCGGACTGCAGCAGCGAGGCGACGATGTTCGGTGCGGACAGGGCGGCCAGGGTCGGGACGATCGGCCCCTCGAGCAGGCGCGCCCGCTGGACGGTCACCGACCGGTCGCCTTGAACGCCTTTTCGAGTGCCCGGAAGGTCAGCAGGATCGACGCATGCCGGTTGGTGAAGCTGCGCGCCGGTTCCAGGGCCGACAGGGACGCGAACAGGCCGTCCGGCGGCGGCCCGCCGGCCTTCAGCATCGCTTCCATGGCCTTCGCGGCAACCCGAACCTGTTCGACGGTGGCGCCGACCACAGCGGCGCCGACCGCCGAGGCGGCCGCCGAGCCGAGCGCGCAGGCCTCGACCCGCTGGCCGTAATCGGCGATCCGGTCACCGTCGAACTTTACCTGGATGGTCGCCCGGCTGCCGCAGGCCCGGCTGACCGCCGTCGCCTCGGCATCCGGGGCGGTGACCACGTGGCCATCGCGGGCAATCGGGTCGGACAGCGCCAGCAGCCGGTCCTGGTAGACGGTATCGAGCACCGGTGCGTTCACGCGCGCCCCCTCACGCCGCCTCGAGTTCGGACCGCGCGCGATCCTTGATCGCCTTCAGCATGGCGCCCAGCCCGTTCTTGCGGGTCGGCGACAGGTGCGAATCCAGGCCGATCGCGGCGATGAAGGCCGGCTCGGTGTCGATGATCTCGGATGCGGTGCGGTTCGAGTACACCCGCAGCAGCAGGGCGATGATGCCGGAGACGATGGCGGCATCGCTGATGGCATGGAAGACCAGGCGGTCGTCACGCTTTTCGCCCACCAGCCAGACCTGGCTCTGACAGCCCTTGAGCTTGAACTCGTCGCGCCGGTACTCGTCCGGCAGCGGCGGCAGCTTGCGACCGAGATCGATCAGGTACTCGTAGCGCTCCATCCAGTCGTCGAAGAAGGCGAACTCGTCGATGAGGTCTTCCTGTTCATCGGCGATCGAGCGGTCCGGCGCGGAGTCGGTCATGTGATCCATCTCGGGGATTTGGCCTGTCGCGGCGCAACTGTCAACGCGGTCGCGCACCCGTCGGACGGACATAACAAAGCCCGCCTTTCGAGCGAAAGGCGGGCTTCCACCCGCGGTCCGGTCGGTCAGCCACCGAACCGCGCAGTCCTAGCAGGGTGGACTGTCCTCGACTAAACGCGCTCCAAGCGCGCTATCTCATCCTTGATGGCCAGTTTCTGGCGCTTGATATCGTGTATGACAACATCGTCGGGCAACGGTCGACCGGTTTCGTCCTGCAACTTGCTGTCGAGCCAGGCATGACGCTCGCGCAGAGAATCGATCCGTTCGGACGCAGTCATATGCACCTCCTTTCGATGTCTTGGGGTTGGTTCCCCAACTGAAAGCCTACGCCTGTCAGGTGTGCACGCAAGATCAATCTCTCAAGCCCTTGAATTCTTGTAATTAAGTTACGTTAATTACCTATATTTATTAGGGATTCTATCCCGGCGGCGACGGCCAGAATATGATCGTCCGCCAACGATTCGCCCATGATCATCAGACCCACGGGGCCCTCGCCGGTCTCCGGCAGTGGGATGGTGGCGGCGCAGCGATCGAGGAAATTCCCCACTGTGCAGTTTCGAAGCATCGCCAGATTGGTGGTCGCGTACTGGCCGTCATCCGCCTCCAGCGGGGCGATCGCCGGGGCGACCTGGGGCGTGGTCGGCATCAAGATGGCGTCGAAGGCGGCGGTCCTGGCGGCAACCTGCGCCTGCAGCGTCGCGCGGGCCCCGGTCAGCGTGAAATAGTCGGCAGCCGACTGTTCGCCGGCGCGACGCATGCGTGAGATCACCCGCGGATCGAACGCATCCGGATTGGCGAGGATGTGCCGCTCATGCAGGGCATAGCTCTCCGGCGCGGTGAACCCGCCCTTGGCATGCAGTTCCGGCAGCCGAAGCAGTTCGGGAACCGCCAGATCGACGACCGTGGCACCGGCTTCGGACAACCGGGTCAGGGCGGCCTCGAAGGCGCGCGCGGTCGGCGCGTCCAGATCCTCGAGAACGTAGTCGCGCACCACCGCCAGCCGCAGCCCCTTGCCCGGGAGCGGCGCGATCGTCCGCACCGGCTCGCCGGCCAGGACCTGATGCAGGCGGGCACAGCAGGCCACGCTGACAGCCAAAGGCCCGATGCTGTCAAGCGACGGTGACAACGCCACCGCGCCGTCGATCGGCACCCGCCGCTGGGTCGGCTTGAACCCGGTCAGGCCGCACAGGCCCGAGGGAATCCGCACCGAACCGCCGGTGTCCGTCCCGAGGCCGGCAACCGCCATCCCGTCGGTCACGCTGACCGCCGCCTGCTGCTTGCAACGACGTTCTTCTCGGCGAGCGAGAAGAACTTCACACGACTGACCGACGACATCCGGCAATACGCCGCCGGCCGCAGCGACCGGGCATTCGTCGCCGATCGCTATCGTCTCGACGACGCCCACAGCCGTCGCCTGGACCGGATCGTCGAGACCATCGACACCAGCCCGAACAGCCATGGTCTCGCCCGTCGGCTGGCGGACTTCGTCCTGGATGCCCAGGAGGTGGACCTGACCCGGATCCGCCCCAAGACCCTGGCCCGGCGTTGGCAGGTCGACGACCTCAGCGTGACCGAACTCTGCCTGGAAGCGGTTCGCGACGGGCTCCTGGAGTCCCGGTGGGACATTCTGTGCCCACGGTGCCGGGGTGCGCAACTGTCGAGCTTCGCCCTCGATCAGTTGCCGACCGAAGCCCACTGCCTGTCCTGCAACATCCACTACGACCGGGACTTCGCCCGCAATGTCGAGCTCAGTTTTCACCCGTCGCCGGCGGTCCGGCCGGTGCCGCAAGGCGAGTTCTGCCTGTGGGGTCCGATGTCGACCTCGCACGTCAAACTGCAGGTCGCGGTCGATCCGGGGCAGACCCGGACACTGCCGTTCAGCCCGGCCGATGGTCCCTACCGCTACAGAACCCTGGAGACCGGCGGCCAGCGAGACGTCGAGATCCGTGGCGCCGCGCCAGCGGCCATCGTGGCGGATGGCGAGGTTCTCACCGGCGCCGCCGGGGAGACCGGAACGATCAGCCTGGAGAACCAGGGATCGACACGCCGGACAGTGGTGATCGAATCCCGCGCCTGGGTCGAGGATGCCTTGACCGCGCACGCGGCGACCACGCTGCAGGCGTTCCGGGATCTGTTCTCCGCCGAGGCGCTGCACCCGGGCGACCAGGTGTCGATCGCCCAGATCGCCCTGGTGTTCACCGATCTGAAGGGGTCGACCGCCCTGTACGAGCGGATCGGCGACGCCGCCGCCTATCATCTGGTGCGCGAGCACTTCGCCTTTCTCGCCGGCATCATCCGCCAGAACCGCGGCGCGATCGTGAAAACCATCGGCGACGCGGTGATGGCGGCGTTTGCCGAACCCGCCGACGCCGTGCGCACCGCACTCGAAGCCCAGGCCCGCATTGCCGAGTTCAACCGCAACCTGGCGCGCGAGGCTGGCGTCGACGGCGGCGAGGACGCCGTGGTCCTCAAGATCGGCGCCCATGCCGGCGCGTGCATCGCCGTCACGCTGAACGATCGGCTCGACTATTTCGGTTCGATGGTGAATCTGGCCGCCCGGGTTCAGGGCCTGGCCGACGGCGGCGAGATCGTGTTGACCGCAGGCCTCGCGGCGGACGACACGGTGGCACCGCTGCTGACGCGGAGCGTGTCCGAGTCCGCCGCCGTCCGTGGATTCGAGGCGCCGGTCCCGGTTGTGCGGATCGGACCGGCGACCGGGTGAAGGCCCCTAGTCGCGGCGAACCGCCAATTCACGCACGATGTCGACCGGCTTCCGCCGGCCGTCCGGCTGGACGACCGTAGCCCAAGGGGTCGACTCGCGGTAGAGCGCCGTGAACTTGGCGCGGAACGGATAGTCGTCGACGCCGAAATCGAAACTGTCGCGGCCGACCGACCGGTTCTGCGGGAACAGGTAGCGCACCGCCAGCGCGTCCATGGCGTCGCCGTACCAGGCGAGGTTGACCGCGTCCATGTGCTGGAATGACAGGAAGTTGGCGATCAACTCGGTCTCAACGGTAATCTCGTTCAGACGCCAAGGCGCGACCAGGTTGATCCTCGCATCGGGATCGAAGGCCTGCCCGTCGACCAGACACAGGTTCACGGCGCCGCCGAAATACTCCTCGAGGTAGCGCGCCTGGACGATCAAATTGAACGGCAGGTCGGTCAGAACCAGGCGCGCCTGTGGGAACAACAGAGCGCAATCGCGCAGAAAACGTCCGTGGCCGCCGCCAATCTCAAGAACCGACGTCGGCGCGCGGCCCAGCCAGGCCGCCAGCAACGGCGCGCGGTTTGAAACCCGCGTGGTCTGATTGGTCACCCGGATCGGCGGCGACGCCGAGACCAGATCGAGGAACACGCCGCCGATCTCCAACGGTTCGTGCAGCAGGGCGGCCCACTGGATTTCGAGGTCCGCGAACAGCACACGCGCCTCCGTGGCGCCAACGTCGATCGAGTTCAGGATCCGCCGGCGCGCGGTCAAGACCAGCTGTTCCGTCTTCTGGACCTCCGGCGCCGGATCGTCGTCGGTCGGCTTGGTGTCGAGAAAGTCGTTCTTGAACTCGAAGCCGAGACCGCCATAGGCGAAATCCGCGAACCGGCGCAGCCGATCGGCGTCCAGCGGATAACGCCACTTTAGGTTCTCGCCTCCGGCCGGCCGCCAGCCGAGGTCTATGTGGGCTGCCGCCGCTTCCATGAGCTGGTCATGCATGGCGACCAGGGTCTCCAGCCGCTCGGGACCGAGGCTCTCGCGCCGCCGATAGGCCTGGTGAATGTCCGCCGCCGAAGCGATGGTGGTCATGGTATTTTCGATCCAGTGGTTGCGGGAGCGGCAAGCGGACAGCGCCGACCTTAGTGGACTGCCCCATGGATGAAAATCCGGGCTCGCCCCAGACGCACCGCCGCCGCGGCCATTGCATCGCCGCGCGTCTCGCGGCATGAGTCCCTCCGCCAATCGAACCGCAGCCCCGGAGACCCGCCAGATGAGCGCCTTGGAGAACGAACCGGTCGTCGATCAGGAAGAGATCATCGACGGCATCCTCGACTGGGTTGAAACCGAAACCCCCACCTATTTCGCCGAGGAAGTGAACAAGCTGGCCGACAAGGTGCAAACCCTTTGGGAGGGCACCGGCTGCACGGTTGAACGGATCGACGGCACCGACGGATTCGGCGACCACCTGATCGCGCGCACCCCCGACTGGGAGGAGGGCAAGCCGAGCCTGCTCGTCATGAGCCACATCGACACGGTTCACCCGCTTGGCACCAAGGACGAGGCGAACCCGATCCGCCGCGACGGCGACTCGCTGTACGGCCCCGGGATCTACGACATGAAGGCGGGTGCGTACCTGCCCTACTACGCGTATCGCCACCTCCAGCGCCTGGGCGCGAAGACCCGGCTGCCGGTCACCTTCCTCTACGTCTCCGAAGAGGAGGTCGACAGCCCGACCAGCCGGGCGATCATCGAGGCCGAAGCCCGAAAGGCCAACTACGTCCTGGTCACCGAGCCGGCCCGCGATGGCGGCAAGGTCGTGACCGCCCGCAAGGGTGTCGGTCGGTTCGAGATGACGGTCACTGGCCGGCCGGCCCATTCCGGCGCCCAGCACCAGGACGGCCGCAGCGCCGTCAAGGAACTGGCCCACCATATCCTGGAGATCGAGGGCTTCACCGACTACGACCGCGGCGTCACGACCAATGTCGGTCTCGTGGCCGCCGGGACCGGCGTCAACGTGGTGCCCCGCGACGCCCGCGCGGAGATCGATCTTCGTGTGGTCACCGCCGCCGACGGTGAGGAACTGACGGCCCGCATCCTGGACCGCACGCCGCGCGACCCCGACGTCTCCATCGAGATCGTCGGCGGCATGAACCGGCCGCTGTTCGAGAAGGCCCGTGACCTGGTGGCCGATACCGGGCTCGAGATCGAGAGCACAGCGCTCACTGGCGGCGGCTCGGACGGCAACTTCACCGCGGCGATCGGCGTGCCGACCCTGGACGGTTTGGGGGCCGACGGGAAGGGCGCCCACACCCTGCACGAACAGGTCTACATCTCCTCGCTGGTGCCGCGGGCCAAGATGTGGACCCGGCTGCTGGAACGGCTCGAATGACCATCCGGTTCGAAGCCCGTGGCGACAGCCACGCGATCGAGGAAGGCACAGCCCTCGCCCCGAAGTTCGACAGCGACGGCCTGATCCCGGCGGTCGCCGCCGATGCCGCTTCCGGCAGCGTCCTGATGATGGCCTGGATGAATGCCGACGCGCTGACCGCCACGATCGAGACCGGCGAGGCCCACTACTGGTCGCGCTCGCGCCGGGCGATGTGGCGCAAGGGCGAGAGCAGCGGCCATGTTCAGGTTGTCCGCGAGATCCGCCTAGACTGCGACCAGGACACAGTGCTTCTGCTGGTCGACCAGCATGGCCCCGGCGCATGCCATGTCGGCTATGAGAGCTGCTTCTTCCGCCGCGTCGTGCGCGCCGGCGACGACGTGGTGCTGGAGACCGTGGCGGAGAAGACCTACGATCCGGACGCGGTCTATTCCGGAGGCTGAGGATGGCACGGGTTGATCTGCTGCTGCCGGCGGTCGAGCGGGCCGCGCTCGAGACCCCGACCCCCCATGGGCGCCTGACCGTGCCCGGCCGCGCCATCCCGGAGAAGCGTGTGTCTCTGGACGTCGACGACGTCGCCCGGCTGCGCTCGGCCGCGCGGGAAGCCGCGGCGCGGGCCCATGCCCCGTACTCGCGCTTCACGGTCGGCGCCGCCCTGTTCATGGCCGACGACCCCGAACGCCGCGTCATCATCGGCTCCAATGTGGAGAACGCCAGTTATGGCGGCACGATCTGCGCCGAGCGCACCGCCCTGACCCATGCCGCGGCACTCGGTTTCCGGCGCCTCGAACTGCTGGTGGTCAGTTGCGTGGGGGCCCTTGAAGCGCCGATCGACGATCGCTCGCCCTGCGGGATCTGCCGGCAGGTGATCCATGAGTTCGCGAGCCGGTCGCCGGAAACGCTGGTTATCGTCGACAGCGGGACCAAGGACGCGCTGGGCGACGTGCTCGATATCGACCGCCTGCTGCCCTACGGGTTCCGGCTGAATCGTTGAACGCCCTTCGACACGCCCCGGATCAACCCCGGATTCAATCCGGGGCGGGGCTGCTCAGGGCGAGGTAGAATAGACAAACCTCGTCCTGAGCAGCCCGAAGGGCGTGTCGAAGGGCGGTTGTCCCCTTCCCCGTCATCCCGGCGTCGCGCAGCGGCGGCCGGGACCTCGTCGTCCTGAGAGAGGTCCCGGTTTCGACCATGCGGCCGAACCGGGATGACGGATTTGCCCCCTACCCGCACAACCCCAAGATTTCGGCGTGCAGGGGTGCTGGGATCTCCGCACCCTCGGTCGCCGTGCGCACCCGGTTGGCGTGGCGGCGACCGCCGGGCAGGCGCACGCCCTCCTCGGCCAGAATCCGCTCGAACAGCAGCTCGGCATGGGCCGCCCAGCGGTCACCATCGCCCATCCGGGACGGATCGATCGCGATCATCAGTTCCCCGCCGCCCGGCGGACCGCCGTCCTTGCTGTCGGCCGCGAAGGACTCGAAGCTGAACATGTCGCCGATCAGGGCGCCCGCCAGCAGCTCGACCATCAGGGCGATCGACGCCCCCTTGTAGCCGCCGAACGGCGACTGGGCCCCGCCGTCCAGGATCGCAGCCGGGTCGGTGGTGTCGTTGCCCTCGGCATCGATCCCGGTGCCCGGCGGGACCGAGTGGCCATCGCGTTTGGCGATCATGATTTCGCCTCGGGCCAGTGCCGAAGAGGCCTGATCGAACACCATCGGATCGCGGCCGGGCCGTGGCCAGGCGAAGGCCATCGGATTGGTGCCGTAGATCGGCCGTTTGCCGCCGGCGGCGGTGACATAGGGAAAGGCCGCGGTGAAGGCGAAGGCGCAGAGCCCCTCTTCGGCCAGCGGTTCGACCTCGTACCAGAGCGCCTGATAGTGATAGATGTCGCGGAGTGCGAGGACCGCCACACCCTGCTCCCGTGCGCGCTCGATCAGCGGCTGGCGCCCGGTGTGCAGGGCCAGTGGGGCAAAGCCGCGGTCACCGAGCACACGAATGGCTCCGGGGGCCAGATCCTCGACCCGGGGCCGCGCCCGACCATTGACCTTGCCGCTCCGCAGCGACTTGACGTAGCCCGGCAACCGGAACAGCCCGTGGCTTTTTGCGCCGTCGCGTTCCGCCGCATGGATCACGCTGGCGACCGCCTCGGCATTCTCGGTATCGCAGCCGTTCGCCGTGAAGCACCGGATGGTGAGGTCACGAACCTCGTCGAGGGACAGGGTGACGGTGGACATGGCGGCTCCTCAGCGGCTCACGATTGGCAATCTGGACGAGCATACTGCGTCCGTCCTGGAATAGATCAGATCCGTGTCAGATGGACTCGCTTTCGGCGGTCCATCTGACACGGATCCGATCTAGACTCCAGATTGCCCGGCCGGCGTTGATGCATCGGGCTCGGTGAAGACGGAGTGCGATGCGATGACTCTGCGGGTGCGCGGCAAGGCGGCTTCCTTGATCGTCCTCGCCTACGCCCAGGTCGCGGCCATGGCGCTCTGGTTCTCGGCGTCCGCCGTCCTGCCGTCGCTTCAGGCGGAGGTCGCGCTCTCCGGGTTCCAGCAATCCGCCTTCACCAGCGCGGTTCAGGCCGGGTTCGTCATCGGCAGCCTGACCAGTGCGGTGCTCGGCCTGGCCGACCGGCTGGATCCTAGGAATTTCTTTACCGCCGCCGCCATCGTCGCGGCCGTCGCCAACGCCGGCCTGCTGTTCCTGGACCCGGCCTCGCCGATGATGATCGTCCTGCGCTTCATCACCGGTGCCTGCATGGCCGGGATCTACCCGGTCGGCATGAAGATGACGGCCGGCTGGGCGAAGGGCGATATGGGTCTGCTGGTCGGCCTGCTGGTCGGTGCCCTCACCCTCGGGTCCGCAACCCCGCATCTGATCAACGGCCTGACCACCCTGGACTGGCGGTTGACCATCGCCATCACCTCGCTCCTGGCCCTGACCGCCGCGGCGGCGATCCAGTGCGCGGCACTCGGGCCGATCCTCACCGCTGGGGCCCGCTTCGATCCGACCGCCGCGCTTTGGGCCTGGCGTATCCCGTCGATCCGCCTCGCCAACATCGGCTATCTCGGCCACATGTGGGAGCTCTACGCCATGTGGGCCTGGATCGGCGTGCTGCTGGATGCCAGCTTCCGGCAGTCGTTTACCGGGGAGGGCGATCCGGTCACCTGGGCGCGGGTGACCACATTCCTGGTGATTGGGGCCGGGGCGGCCGGGGCGCTGGCGGCCGGCTTCGTCGCCGACCGCTGGGGACGGACCCTGGTGACCAGCCTGGCGATGGCGGTCAGCGGCATCTGCGCGCTGACGGTCGGTCTGTTCTTCGAAGCTGATCCGTTGCTGCTGGCGCTGGTCTGCGTGATCTGGGGCTTCGCGGTGGTCGCGGACTCCGCCCAGTTCTCGGCCTCGGTCGCCGAGCTCTCCAACCGTTACCTGGTCGGCACCATGCTGACCCTGCAGACCGCGCTCGGGTTCCTGCTGACCCTGATCACCATTCACCTGATGCCGCTGGCGATCGAGGCGCTCGGCTGGCGCTGGGCGTTCGCGCCGCTGGCGATCGGTCCGATCGTCGGGATCTGGGCCATGCTGGCGCTGCGCCGCCACCCGGATGCGATCAAGCTGGCCGGGGGTCGGCGCTGAACGTATCGCGGCGGGTGGCGAGTTCCTCCTTGAAGCCCCGTGCGGGCTCGGCTATATGACGGCCTCGCCTCCCGGCGGGCATCGGATTTCGCATCCAATGACCCGCCCATGGCCCGGTCGGGGAGTAGCTCAGCCTGGTAGAGCACTGTCTTCGGGAGGCAGGGGCCGGAGGTTCGAATCCTCTCTCCCCGACCACCTTTTCAATGACTTAGCTCCAATTCCGACACTGACCCTTGGCACAAATGAACCGGGGGTATTGGTTTGCGCGCCAGATTTCACGGGATCGCGCATCGAGTGCCTGCCTGACGACGCGCTGGCCGATTTCGTCGAGTGCCTGTTCTTCAGTGATCAGCACAAAGGGCACCATCGGGGCACAGTTCAAGACCATTGGGCAATGGTCAGTGCAATTGCCAACGGCGCGGTACGCCTTCGCTCCTACTCGTACAGCGTCCCGGACGACATGGAGTTAGAGACCGCTTGGTGGCATCGGAGTTGCCGCGGGACCGAGGGGCTCGAACACTCTCTTATCCGGTATTGCGCCGTGCGGTGGGTCCAGTTCGTCGGGGACCCCGATCCGTCGATTGAGCACAACTGGGTCGGACGCATCACCGCCGACTTAGTGAGCAAGCCCCTCGGGATGATTGCTGAGGTTGGAAACACCGACCCCGGCTACGCGCTGCTCGCGATTGCCAAGGGCTGGTCCCGGTATGCCGTTTTCCCCTTCCACGCTTGGAGCGGTCCACGGTTTTGGACGCTTGCCAAGGGGCCGGCTTATGACGAGTGGGCGCCCTGGTGGGAGTCCCGGAAGGGAGAATTCCAATGACGGCGCCAATCCTTCCAAGCCAGACACTTACCCGGAAACCGAACGCTTCAACCTGCCCTCTCAGGGCTGGGGTTGGGCCCGTTTTGTCAACTGGAGGGGCGCTGTGACCGACAAGCCGACAACGATGATTTACGTCCATGAAAGCGTGTTCCAAAGCTGGGCGCGCGACCTCGGGTCGTTCGCAATTCTGACCGCCCCTATCGGCCTGGGAATTTTGCTCGACTCTTCTGCGATGCAGTGGATGGGCTTTGTGGTTGCCCTGGTCGCCTTCTTTGCGCGGGTACTGAGCGTCGGGAAGTCCTGGAGGCTCACACCGCAAGCCGCTGCTGATCGCCTGCGGCAGGAGTTCGGCGTCGTCGGTCGGATGGCGAACACAAAACAAACCGCTGATGCGCAAGCGAAATCTCAGATCGCTACCGAACCTCGCACATATTCGGGCGGTCCGATGACGGAGGGTGAGGATGGGTGATCTGCCGCCACGAGAGGGATTCATCAGCTTGCACGATTACCTGCATGGCATCGGCGCTGGGACAGTGACGATCTATCCAGACCGCCCCTCGCTTATCGCGTCTGGAGAGCGTGAACCTGCTGTCAGGGTGCAACTGACGGCCCGTCAGTTGTCGGAGGACACCAATGGAAATGGTTGAGCGGGTCGCGCGATCCCTGTGCTCCGCAGACATTGGCGGAAACGGGACGCCCTTTTCAGACGACGAGGCCCCTGCTTGGTGGCGGAGATATCGATACCGCTACATGAAGCTAGCCGAATGCGCCGTCCGCAACATGCGAGAGCCGACAGTTGAGATGGCCCAAGCTGGCGAGACCTTAGCTGCGAACGGCGGCGACCCCAACGAAGTGTGGTCTGAAATGGTCGGCGTCGCGCTCGGTCGGATGCCGAACACCGGAGGTGGAGATGCGAAAAAAGCTGATTGATCGGATTGAAGCCGAGTTCGACCGGCGGTGCGTCGACACCATGCAGTATCACAAGCTGCTGAAGTGCCTGTGGCCAGACTGGAGGTCACACAACCGTCCGAACCGGGGCGGTCCCCCAGGGTGCGCGATGGCACTCAGTAGGTGCATCCGAGAGAACAGAGTGCACATCGACTACCAAGGCGGATCGGTGATGGCCTCAATCGTCTATCGCCCCAGCCTGACCCGTCGGATGGCGAACACCGGAGACAGCGATGCATGAGCCTTTTGAAGGTCCAGATTTCGAGGTGATCCGAGAGACCATTGTCATCACGCGCAAGCCTTGGACTTGCTCCGCCTGCAAACACCCGATGCCAGCCGGAACCAAAGCCCGCGTTGTCGTCTTCACAGAAGACGGCGTGTTCGAGGCGCAGAAGGAATGCCCGGACTTGGTGGGCGGGTGCGCCAAGGATTTAGCGCGCGAGGCCGGTCGGATGGCGGAGGGTGACGATGGTTGAGCGACTTCGCATAGCGCGCGGGTTTGATTTCTCCGGCGTGCGGTCATCGCGGTCGGTCATGATGGGCTCTTACCACGCGGGACGCGGCAAATCACGAACGCGGCGCTTGCACCGCCGGAACGGCTCTGGCATGTATGCGCCGCTTTCGGACCCGCGCCTTCCGGCGCCCGACGCATTGCTGCCGTAGCTCAGGGGTAGAGCACTCCCTTGGTAAGGGAGAGGTCGTGAGTTCAAATCTCACTGGCAGCACCATATTTCAAGGACTTACAGCGCTGGAGCTTACGTTCGTCGTCGAGAAAGGGCGAGAACGTGAAGCGAACATCCGACACAATCCGTGGAAAATCCGTGGACTCGTTCTGCGGACGTGCGCCCGCCGCTTACCCCCTGACTGGTAATCCGGCGCCAATCCCGACAGTCCAGACACTTACCCGGAAACCAACCGCCCTGCGCGACGAGACTCTGTTCGAGCGGTTCGAGCAGGCCGCTATCAGCGGCGAGCGGTGCCCGACCATGGGCCAGCTAAGGGACGAGGGTTACGTCGATAGCTCGAAGTCGGCGCAGCGTCTGGCTGACAGCGGCGCGATCCGGATCGAGGTGTACGCCCGGAACTATCGGGTGATCGAGATCAAGCTCGGCCCACATGAGGGACGCCGGACCGCTCCGCCGCCGAACGAGTGGCATGAGCCCTACTACGTCCGCGAAGCCGGTATGAAGGTCGACCGGCGATGGGATGGCTCGTGATTAGACGAACGAAATAGCGTGTCGCGGCATGGTCGATCCACTCCCTGTATTCCGCCGCTTCGGCCGGCGAGGCCTTCACACTCTCCAACTCGCCGATCTGGGTACAGCCACTCGCCATCGCGCTGTCGATCGACGATCGGCAACTGGCGACCGAGATCGAGGGGCTTTCGTGAGAACGCCGACTGATTCGCAGAGGGAGTCACCGCGCACTCCGCAACAATGTTGCGCGGATACTACCGGCCTAATCCGTGTCGAACTTTGGAGAGGATGGAAACGGCGACCGAAGCCCCAAGCGGCGATCGAATCGTGCGATCGTACTCGGGGCCAACCGCTCCATTTGATCGGTTCCGCAGTCTATGAAGTAGCGCCCGCTCGGCGCCTCGACACGGGTTCCGGTAACCATCTCCCCGTTCGGGATCACCTGAAACCCTGTCTTCACATCGCACCCCTGGTCGCGAGCCCACGCCAGGTAGTCACATAGTTTGGGCGCTTCTCCGAACGGCGCACTCATGCTCCCACATCACGCAACCAAAGCCATCTCGACATCGACCACCCCGGTACGTTGTGTTTTGGGTTCGAATCTTCCAGGCGAGCCGTTCCACATTTTGTTAAAGTGCTCCGGCGCCGGGTCGATACCTTCAAACGGCTCGACCTGTCGTTCCATAGATTCCTGCAGTTCCCCGGCAAGCACTGCCGAGAAGCGACGATGCAATTGATCGAGATTCGGCGCCTGAGCACCGATATCGTAGTCGACGCACTGAGCCAGCCACACGCCGTCCTCCTGGAAAAGGACTACCCGTAGTGTGATCTTGTCATCGTGTCGCATCATCTTGTTCTCCGACGGTAAATTCCCACGGAACAGATCTCGTATTTACATGCAACTCAGGTGCCATCGTCAACAAGGGGTACTGCGAAATCGTTACCGCAGTTTCGCAACACCACATCCGCCTGTGTCCCATAAAGCCCCTCACGGTGTTGTCAAGCGTGACAGCCCAATGTTACCACAAATGCGCGAATCCCCCTGTCAGGGTCCGGGAGATTTCGTGCCGCCAGCCGGACGGCGGCGATGGTGGCTTCAGGATCGAGACAATCCCGCAGGTCGTGAAGGATCGAGCCATGCTGACGCGCGAGATCGACGGCCAGCAGATCATCGTCTGGCAGGGAGACCGGATCCGGTTGTTCCAGGATCCGCGCAGTCTGGCCGGCCGATGGCCAAGAAGCCGGACAGAGAGTAGGGGGCGTGGGCCGAGGGGAGAGTCTTCCGGGCGGGGATGAAGCGGGAGCCCGTGTTCGAGAAGTGCCGGGGGCTGGTGATCGAGGGAGATCAGCGGAACATCTGGAGATACACGTCGCTACGGCTACCGCGGCCGGACGGGATGACGCTGAACATCACAGCTCGGGTGTAACACCGAGGGGACGCTGCTCGCCCTGGTTACGCGACCCCAAACTTAGTAATTGTATTCAAACGAATTAGACACAAAATGAATGGCCCCGGCCGCGTGCTGAGCAGAGGCGGTACCGGGGCTTACGAGGTCAATCTGGTAGCAAATTCGCATTTAATCAAGTGGATTATCAGTACACAGACAGCCAGATTGATGCCCTCACCGCAACAATCTCTCCGGATCGCCTAGCTCGATATATCTCCGAGTGTGACGGGAATCGCGTGGCCGCCATGCGCCGCTACGTGCTGAACACAACAGCTAGTGAAGCCTTCTACACCCGGCTACAAGGGATTGAGGTCGCCCTTCGCAACGCCCTGCACACTGAGGCGACCAAACTGCATGGTGAAGAATGGTACCTTCCGTCCGTAGCAGTTCTGCAACACCCGGCCACCGAAATGGTCCAATCGGCCCATCAGTCATTGGTCAATGATGGGAAGGCGCCCAACCCCGGCCGAATGCTGGCGGAACTGAACTTCGGCTTCTGGGTAACTATCCTGGGCCCAAAGTACGAGACAAGCCTCTGGCGGCCCTACTTAAGGCGGGCTTTTCCAAACCGCCCGAAGGGTACCGAGCGGAAGGACATCCAGAAGACGCTCAACGCCATCCGGCGCCTGCGAAATCGAATCGCACACCACGAGCCGATCCTTGAGAGAAATCTCAAGTCCGACTACTTGGCGGTGATCAAGGTCTTGGGTTGGATTTGCCCTGACACAGCAACCTGGGTGAACCACCACAGCCAAACGGCGGGGGTCATCCGGAAGCTAAATGGTCAGGCGGCACCCATCTCTGCCGCCCTTGCCAGCGCAAAGCCCCTGGACGCATAGCCCAGCAGCCGGGGTGTGCCGTGCATCTCGCCACCCCGATACCATTCGATCGCGGGCTCCAACCTCTCCGGCCGAAACCGCATCCCCAGGCCAGGGATCTCCGGCTTCACCATGAAGACGAAGTGCGGTGCGTCCCAACGCTGGACACCGATCCACCGACCGATCAGAGGCAGAAGCCAGACCAGCAGATTGGACGCCTCAGTCTTCCGCAGTGACGGCGCCACGAGGATACCACCGGAGAACACGGCCATATCCTGGATGCCGTCGCAAATCGCCCTGGCGGGTTCGCAGACACGCCAACTTTCCCTGTCCGTCGGATACCACCCCTCCTCCTCGATGTGGCTCGTCAGGGTGTCCGCGAGGACGATGGGATAGGCGCTGTAGGTCGCGACTGGCTTGCCGTCCTTCCGGGCCTCGATCCAGAAACCGTCCGGGGACACCTCCGGGGTGAAACCCTGGAAGATCGGCTGGCCGCCGCGGTCCATGTTAAGATCCGCCAGGGAGTCGAAGCCATCGTGAAGGACCAGATCGAGCCCTTGTTGCCTCGCAAGGACTTTGGCGCGTGGCAAGATCTCAGGCATTGCGGAACGACCGCCCGCCACCGATCCGCACAGCGGCCCACATGACCAGTCGCTTGGCCTCGCGGACACCTCGACGCTTCAGCGCCTCCAAAAAGACGGCGTCCGCATCCTTGCGGGTTACGTCGGGGAACTCCTCCTCACTCGCCTTCACGTAAAGGAAGTCGTGCACCAGAGCGGGCTTGGTGTGGTCTCCGTCCCGGCTGACATACCAGCGGGCGAACCAGGGGACAGACGCGAGGTCCGTCTCAAACCCCACCGGCACCGTGATCCACTTCCCAAGCCGGGTGGAGTGATAGCGGAAGCGCTCGACGACCTCCCATTTCTTGCCGTTCAGCTTTCGGAGCACCAACTCATCCGGAAAGCGCTCCATGTCATTCTTCCGGAGCTTGGCAGTAGATCACCTGTTCACCGGCCGCCGCCCAATCTCGGATTGCCTGCTTACCGCCCTCGGTGATGCCGATGCAGTAAGCGGAGCGCGCAATTGCGGCACCACCCGCCGCAGCCTGAAGGACCACGGGAACACCCGCGCACGCGGAAAGACCCGCTGCCAGCGCGACAGCGGCCAAAGCCTTCTTCATGATTGCCTCGTTATTTGCCGTGGAAGAGAAGCGGCGACTTGCCGAAGTCAGACCGCCGATCGAGGTGGACGAAGGTCGGGTAGACGCCGACCGCCCAATTCGTGGAAAGCGCCATTCGAACGAGAACGGCCCGGTAGCTGTCGTCGGGAACGTGGATGTCGATGGCGCACGTCCCGTGGGACAGGTTGCCCTCGGTCAAGTGGTAAGACATGAGCCCCCCACCGACCGCCTTGTTATGTGCCGGGGTGCGGCAGCACGAGTTGACCCGCATCGGTCGACCGAACGACAAGCGCAGGTTCAGAAGCTCGTTATCAAAGCCCTTGGCAAGCTTGACCGTGCCGTCATCTCGCGACGCGAGTTCGTCATGCGAAAACAGTACGTCGTCCGTCACCGGGTGGCGGATTTCCATTACCTGGCTCTCTGTCGTTTGGGGATTGGCGAAATAGTCGGAATGCGGGCTTGCGGGACCGAAAAATTCCCAACCTTCGGGCGGCTCTACGCCCTTTGGGATGTACCGGATTTCAACCTGCCGATGCTCCAGCATGGCGCGGAGGATGGTCACGCAGCCGCTTTGCGCCGCTTGAATGTCAGGTAGTCAGCCGCCTCGCGAGGATCGGAGAAGCACTGCACAAAGCCGCTCTCCGACACGCTGTCGGGGTCGATGACGGAGGTGATGCAGGCACCCTCCATCTGCGCTTCGTGCCCGAGGTGCTCGCCGTGCGTGTCGATGTACTTGTAGCCGCGAGCCCGCGCGAACCAGAACACAGCGTTGGTGTCCGGGTTCTCTTCCGCGTGGAGAGCCCAGTTGTGCTTGTGGCCGCAGATGTAGAGGTGCGCATGGTCGCGCAGCGAGGCCCGCTTGTTGCCGTGCGTCGGATTGAACCAACTATGCCCGGGGAAGTCGTGAGCGGCCCATATGCGCGCCTTGCGGCCGTTGGGGAAGGCGAGGCAGAACTTGGCCTGCCAGTCCTCCACCGGGGCGCCGCCGGTCTTGAACCACGTCAGCGGGTCATCCTTCCGGCTCTTGCTCCACATGTCGTGGTTGCCGCGCAGGATCAGCATCCAGTCGATGCCCATCTCTGCGATGAAGATCTCCGCCAGACGGACAGCACGGGACCGTGATTGGTTGGAGTGCGCGTAGAGCCGTTGAAGCCGTCCAACCCAGTTGTCCGTGGTATCACCGATGTTGGCCCCGTACATGCCGTCAGTGGCGGCGCAGATCTCGGCGTGCCCTTTCAACAGCGGCCAGTTGCAACCGTCGCTGTCGACGTGCGGATCACCAAACCACATCAGGCCGATTGGGCCGGGTGTGTGGACCTGAACGTCAAACCACTTCCGAGCCCGGTGTGCGCGGTGCTTCCGGTCGAACTGATCGCACATCAGCGCAACCAGGTCTTCGGTCGGTAGTTCGTCGTCGGGGAACTCGGGAAACGTCAGTTCCGTGGGCTGGTCTCGCAGATCCGGCCTGCACTCCGAGGCGGTGCTCTTCGGCACCTCCTTGAGGAAGCCCCGTTCCACCGCAACCTGCGCTCGGTGTCGCACAGTGGACTCGTTGACCTGGAGCTTGCGGGCGGCAGCAGACCGATTGCCCCCACACTCTTCCAGCACCTTGACCGTGCGCCTGAGCGTCGCATCGGATACCGGCCTAGACGGCATGATGTCTCCCCTACCTCAGCGGTCGTCAGCGGTGGATGCGGTCTATGACCCAGGCGCCCACTGCGCCCAAAGCCGTCAACACAGCGCCGATCTTCATCAGCACCACGAAGCCGCCGCGTCCCATGTTGAGGGCCGCTTTCAGTTCGGCGGTGTCACCACGGATGACGCGAATGTCGTCTCGGATGTCGACAATGGCCTGTTCAGCCTTGGCAAGCCGGTCGCGTTCTTCGGGCGTCATGAGCGCTCGCCCTTGGGCTCGGGCTCGATATCGCGCCACGCTTGGCCGTGGGCAGGCATTCGGGAGCATCCGTCCTGCGGGCGTGTCTCGACGATGGACCACGACCCGGTGTCAGGATTTACGAAGACGACGATGGTCGTACCCGCAGCGGTCAACGACATGTGGCCGGGCTCTTCGCCGTGTGCCTTCAGGCCATCCTTGAAGGTCTGAAAGCTCGGGCACTGCTGCGCCTGCGCGGCGAACCCGAGAAGCAGGCACGGCACTGCAATCGCGACCAGCAATAGCCAGTCGCGGCGGTCGGACTTCCGCATGGTGTCCCCCTATGTGTGAAACGGTTGGCGCTCCTCAGCGTCAGATAGCGGCTCGACTCATCCGAACTCCGGCCATCCTTCCCGTCAACCAACGGGGGAGATCATGTCAATCGGACGTATACCCAAAGATGCTGAATTCGGCGCGGGCGCCCTTCCTGGCGGCAAGGTAGGAGTGAAGACGGCCAAGAAACGGCTTGATGTTCCGGTCGAAAAGTCCGGCGGAATGGCCGCTATGCTATTACACGCGGCCCATCACGCTACCCGTCAGATGCCGCCATCAACTGGCCCTCAGTTCGGCTCTCACGGACTACCGCCAATTCCGGTTTGGGCAACGGCACTCGTGGACGCAGGGTCGGGCGCCGTAGATCTTCGCATTGCGATTGGGCGAACCGACATTGGTTTCTTGCTAACCAGCGACCAAGCCGAAACGTTAGGGCAGGCGTTAATTGCCGCGAGCGTCCCGAAGACCCGACCGCAGTAAATTCACCGCCCTTTGATAACCAGAAAGCAACGGCCATAAGCGGCCCCTTTGTGCTGCGAATGTGGAAGAAACCCCTTGGCCCCGAGTCCACAAGCGACTACGTATTAAGGCATGTCACACCGCGTGATGCGGTTTATGCCCGAGCAGTTGATGATGATGATGTTATGCAAATCGAGGCATCTATGTTGAAGAGGTCCATTACGGTTCTCGCTCGCTGGGACAGCGAAGCGGGCGTTTGGTCTGCTTCGTCAGACGACGTCTACGGTCTGGCAGCAGAGGCGACCACGCTCGACGAACTCGTCAAGGTTCTCGACGTATTGGTTCCGGAGTTGGTTCAACTCAATGGAATCCAAGACGGCTCGGATGTTCCAGAACTGCCGATCTGCGTCATGGCCGAAACTCTCAGCCGAGTTCGCATCGCCCAGGCATGAAGTCATTCAAGAAGGCGCTGATGGACCTTCTTGGGGCGGCCGGTTGCTACTACGTCCGACCCGCCAAAGGCAGTCACGAATTCTGGTACTCTCCCATTACTGACAAACACTTCGTCGTCTGCGACACCAAGTCTCGTCACACAGCGAACGAAACGCTAAAGCAAGCTGGGCTGCCCAAGGCATTCTGAACTGACACGACTAAACTCGGCCCGAGCCATACCCCGGCGCCGCGCCCACAGCCATACGCCTGAAGATTTCTCTTGGCCCCGAGTCCGCGCATCACCACGTGTTAGGGCATGCGATACATTCTGTTAGTTCTAGCGATGCTGGCGTTGCCGGTGTCGGCGTCGGCTGATTCGACCAACCCAAGATCCGTTGCGGGCATCATGCCGTCATGTCAGGCGGCCTTTGTGAACATAGAAGACCCGAACGCCCTGGCCTGCATCATGTACGTTAGCGGCGTGAGCGACGTGTTCACGTCTCACGTTCTGGACACGCCGATGCCCGTTTGCTCCCCGGAGGGTACGAACACGATGGATGTAATCGGGGCGTTCGTTTCGTGGTCCCGCAGAAATCCAGACGTTTGGAATGAGGACGTGTTCAGGGGCGTCGTGATGGCGCTTATCGAGCGGTACGGTTGCTAGCCGGTCCAAGCAGGCCGGTGTTGCGACGTACTGCACCTTGGGCAATTCGGCCCGCCATGTCTCCCGCTGCGTCAATCGACGGCAACGCACCCTCAAGGTCGCTCACGGCTCGTGCCGCGTCGGCACCACGGCGACGGGTCAGAAAGTCCGCAATCTCCTCATAGACCGCATCTTGTGCCGCCGTGCGGCTCCGCGCCGTCTGACCGAAGATCCGCGACACCATGCGCTCCAACGCCTCAATCGGGCGCATGTTCTTCAGCGCGTTGATAGCACCGGCATCCGTTTGACCCGTTACCACCTCATCCATCGCTTGGCGGGCAAAGGTCGCGCTGTTCCGGGCCACATTGGCCCGCAATGACACCGCCCGTGCGGCCTTCTCGATTTCGCTCATCAAGGCTTTCGTCGCCGTCTCGCCAATGACGCCGGACAGCTTTTCCTGATTGGCCCGGCTGGACAGCGCCCGGATCGAAGCGGCAGCCTCCCGAGCGTCCATGTTTTCATCGGTCAGCGTGCGGCGCACATTGGCGAGTGTGTCGTCAATGTAGGTGCGAACGCCTTCCGCCACGCGGCGGCGTTCCGCATCCCCCATGCCCTCTAATGCCTCTTTGGCGGCGCTGCGGGTCGTTCCGGCACGCAACAGTGTTTCCCCGACCTCTCTCGACTGTCGCTCCCTGATCGGCCCCGCAGCCGCGTTTGTCGCAGCCTTGTACTGCGGCACCGCTTCTTTCAAGTTGTCTCGAAGGCGACGCGACAGGTTTTGATAGGCGCGCCCGACCTGAGTGATGCCACCCATGGCGCCCTGGCCCTCTTGAGCTTTCGCCACGTCGTTCAAGCCGCGCGTGATGTAGTCGATCTGACGAACATCCGGCATCTTCAGGAACGTCACCGATCCGTCATCGCCAAACTTCGCCAGAACTTGGGCCGATTTCTCGCCCTCCAAGCGCATCAGTTCATTCGCGCGGTTGATGGCGGACTTCGGCACGCGCTCGGTCACAAGCCGCTCAATCTCCCTGCCCGCGTCCGACGCATAGTCAATGGGCTGGGCATAGGCGCGGTCATAAAGCGCCTTCACAGGATTGGACTTGTCGCCGTAGACCGTCAACGCCCTTGAGGATGATTCGCCGGGGCGTCCAAGAGCATCATCCAAGGCGCCCGCAACGCGCTCGTTGGCCCGCGCCGCCCTGTCATCAACTGCTCGCAAGGCCCGCGCGCCCGCAGGGCCGCTGCGCTGAATAGCGGTATCGAGCAACCCAGATGCGGCCGGGCCGGAATCAGCAATCATGGCGTCATCGCCCGCTTGCCCGATCCGCCGCGCTCCGCTTCCGGTAAGCGCCTCGTCAGCTGTCATAGTGCGCCGCAGAACATCAACCGCAGGCCGGGACAGGCCCACTTGGCGCCCGACTTGACCCGATCGAAAACGGTCTGCAACCGACCGGGCCACATTCCCCACAGCGGGGGCCGCAAGGGCAATACCACCGCCTAGCAATGCCCCGGTCCCGGCGCTTTCCGCCCGTTCATCACCTTCGCCCGCAAGAAAGCCGTATGCGGCGCCCTGGCCCGCCCCAATGCCCAGGGTCCGCAAGAGCCCCGGCGCAGCACCCCCGCCCGTGGCAACCGCTGTCGGAATAGCCCCCGCCACCTCGGTTCCGATCGCCGTTACGGGGCTTTCGTCCCTAAACCGCTCAAGCCGTCCGCGCTCACGCGCCAAATACGCGTCGTAGGCATCGTCAAAAGACCGCCGCCCCGTGGCAGCGTCCAGTGCGGCTGCACCACCCGCAACAATCTCATCACCAGAACCGAACGAGGCCCCCTGAAGCGCAGCGCGCCCAACACCTTCAATGGTCGGCACAGGGTCAGCAGTGATCCGGCCGTGAAGCCGCTCAGATCGCTGTTCCTCCGTCTCTCCTACGCGCGGTCGCTGCGCCTCGTCACGAAGGTAGGCGCCGAATGCGTCGTTCTTGGATCTCGCGATGGAGAGATCGGCAGGGGACATGCCCGCCGCCCGCGTGGGGAAGTCCGCTTGCCGGGCTTGGCGGATGGCACGTGCGAGTGCTCGCGCGTCTTCAGTGTTGCCCGCTTCATCGGCCTTGACCAAGGCGCGCTCAAGCTCCTGAAGGGTCGCCATCGGCTAGTCCTTGTACTTTTCCAGAAGCGCGTCGATGTTGCTGTCTCCGTCGCCCGCACCGCCGCTTTCCCCGTCGATGCCGCGATGGACGATCTGATCAAACAGGTCTGACAGGCGACGCAGGTTGAACATCAACTCTTCAGCGCTGTTCGCCTGTCGGACAGACCCATAGACGGCACCCAAGAGTGAGAGTTCTCGCTCGGTCACGTTGCCAAGTGCGCCACCTGTCGGCGAGGACTGCCGCATCTCATTCAGCCTGTTGAAACTGATGTTCGCTTCAAGCCCCTTAAGAAGCTCGCCAAGCGAAAAAGCATCCGTTCCGGGAATGGCGCTGGCAACCGAGCCGATTAAGCCGGTGGTTGGCAAACCATCGCTGTTGATCAGATTGATAGCGCGGCCGATGTCTTCTTGCACAACGTCAAATTGACGATTTGCCTGCCCTTGCCGTTGCTCCGCCTTGTCGGCTTGTTCCTGCGCCTTGATGTCGGCGGGACCGCCCGGAATGGCCGACATGCTGATGGTCTCTTTTCCGTCTGGACCAACGTCGCGGACAGCCTGAAAGCCCGGCGGAATGGTGCCGATCTGTGGGCCTGTCGCACCGGAGTTGATCGTTACGTTGTTGCGTGAGGCACGGGTGTCTCGAATGAAGTCGACCACGCCGCCCGTGTAGCCCTGCTTGAGAGCCATGTCGTATTGCTTTTCCCAATCGGCGCGCGTGCGTGGCTCCGCATCACCCATGAGCGCGAAGCCCTTCGGGGGCTGCGCACCCTTCTCGATCGTGATGATCTTCTCAGTGTCCGGGTTGTAAGCGTTCACATACTCCGCCTTTTTCCCGCCGGTGATCGCACTGGAAAGCGCCGCGTAACCGCCCGCGTAGTCACCCGCGTCATACGCCGCCCGGATCAACTGCATGGGCTCTCGCGCCAACCCGAACGGGTTGGGAATCGCCTTGGCTGCCCCGCCAGAGCCGATGCCAAGGGCTTTTTCAAGGGTCGCCCGCTGCGCGTCTTCCTGTTTCTTCGCCTTCACGGCCCCACCAACAGCGGCAACACCCTCACCCAACCCCGCAAGGCCCGCACCGATGTCATCACCCTGCGTGATGATTGGAGACGGTTCGCCCATCCTTCCCCCTGCGCTGCGGGGCGTCATCTGCGCAACACGCTGCTGTGCAGCCTGCCGGATCGCCATTGGGCCAAGCAGCCCCTGCATCATTCGGGGATCACCGAGAAGCGCCATTATGCCGCCTCCAAAATCTCATCCATGACCGCGCGGTATTCGGCCTTGCGCCTTGGATCGTTGCGGATCTTCTCAGCGATGCGCGGGCCGTCCTGCATGTACTTCTCGAACAGGGCTCGCGGCGCCTTGTTGAACATCCAGTCGCGAACCTTGAGCCACTTCGGATTGTGTTCGCCGTAGACCTCACGCGCGACCCAGCACCCCATTGCGCCGTAAAGCTGCGCCCCGCCCGCGAGAAGGCTGCCGATCCCCCCCAGCGTGCTCCCCATGCCGCCCTGGCTCATGACCGGGGTACGGCCGACAGAGCCCATCGGGGTTTGACCAAGAGCACTTTGTCTAATGGAAAGCGCCTGAAGCGGATAATTCAGTTCGTCCAGGAAATCCCCGTACCGAAGATCCATGCCCGCCTGGTTCAGTGCGCGCTGTTGCTGGCCAATCCCCGCCAGCGCCCCCGCATTCTGGAGCCGTGCACCGAGACCCGTTGTCCCGAGGCCAAGCGCCCGGTCACCCGCCGCCATAAGACGGTCCGTCGCACCCTGTCCCAATGTCGCCGCAGTGCGGAACCCATCGGAGCGGAGTTGACCGCCGATCGTGCCAAGCGCCCGTGCGCGCTCGCCCTCAATGACACCTTCCCGAACACCCAACCGCGCCCCGCCGAAGGGGCTTGCCAAGCGGCTCTGCTCGGACGCCCGATCAAAGCTCTGGTTCATGTCCGCCTGCGTGGCGTCGATGACCTGCTCTGTGTACGGGTTCTGATAGCGCTGCATCATGATCGACGGGGTCAGCGGCCGAATTCATGCCAGCGGTGTAAGCCGCGTGAGCGTTGGACAGATCGCGTTCCAGCGGCGTACCAAGGGAGCGGGTCAGGCCAAAGGAACTCAGAGTGTCAGGGGAGAACCCGGCGATGCGCTGGCCCCCATAGGGGATATAAGCGCGGTTGGCGATCGTGCCCGCCATAGCAAGGTTCTGGTCGACAAAATCCCGATAGCGTTCGGGAATATCGCTCGACGTTTCAACCGTTTTGGAACCGCCGCCCTTGCCGCCGCTCATATTACAGTTCCTTCTCTAACATCGTGTGCGGTTGGTGATAGTCCTTCATCACGCGCGCCCACCCCGGCCGACCAACCACGGTGACCGACTGACAACCCTTTTCCCTCGCCCAACCCTCGACGGCGGGCAGCAACTCACGAACAAGCTCTTCAAAGACCCCGGCTGCCATCCAGATTCGGCAGACCTTCTTGCGGGGATACACATGAATCTCGGTAACCAGCGCCGACGCTCCGAAGCACCACAGTTGGGCTTCACCCTTCCTGATGGCTTCCTCGACATCCTCTAGGGAATGCGTGTCCTGCCGCTCGACTGCCCTGGCAATGAGCGGTGCGGCCACGATCCAAGGGTTCATCGCTTCCGGCCGGTCGGTGAAATATCGAACATCAGCCGCCCGACGCGCCCATCAGTCGGTGAGGCCGTCCAGTCCATGCGCACGCCAAGCTGCTTGGCGGTGATGCGGAAATCCAACTTCTCGGTCGTCGCCGTTACGGTTCCGGCAACGGTTGTGGTTTCCGCCCCCTGCGGCCACAGGCGGTGCTTGAGGGTCAATTGAACCGAGCCCGACAGCCCGTCAAAATCCGGCTCGAACCGCCGCACGTTGAGATGCGTTTCGCCCTCTGCGATGTCCATGAACGCGGACTCGATATGAGCCGAGAACGCGGCCCCGTTATCGCTGTTGCCCTTCTCATGCAGCTTCAGCGTGCCGTCGGAATGCGCCGCAACCGGAAACTCATTCACACCACGCGGCTGCCACGCGGTGATTGGAAACGTGCCGATCGTCCAGTGCAGTTCGGAGTAGTTGAAGGCCACATACCGGGCGTTCTCGTTCGTGCTGTCTGGATAGAACCACCAGACCTCGTTGAACTTGTCGTTCACACCGGCATAAATCAGATCTTCCTGAAGCTCTGCCAGCCCATCAAAGAAGAAGTCCCGAACCGGGCAATCCACCGTGAGCGGGGTTCCGCCCTGCCAGACCATGAACTCCCGGCTGGTCGAGAGCCAATAGACCTGGCCACTGTCCCCCGCTCTTGCATACGCATTGGGTCCGATCAGCCCGCAGCCCGTCCCCAAGAGTTCGGGGCGGTATACCACGTCGATATCCGGGATGTATTGCAGGCCATATAAGGCAGTATCCGTCCAAATGACTGATACATTGGGCATTGCCGTCCCGGCGACGATCCTGGAGCCCTCGGCAAGCTTCAGATCGCCCGCGCTGTTTTCCGCCGTCGGCGTCCAATCGCCGTTTGCAAACCCACCCTCGATCTTGGCCCACGCGATTTGAAGTGGATCGAACGTCGACCCCGTGGCTTCCTCTGTGCCAAGCGCCATCAGGAAGCGCTCGGGCGTCACCATGTGGCTGATGTTGCTCTGTGGTGCGTCCGTCGCCCCTGTGGCTTCCTCTGTGCCAAGCTCCACCAGGAGGTGCTCGAGAGTCACCGTGTGGCTGATGTTGCTCTGTGGTGCGTCCGTCGCCCCAATCGCCGCCATCTTCTGCGATGGAACGTTCTGCCAGCGGTAGAGAACAGAGCCCCGGTAGTTCGCAACCAGATCCTCCCCGAAGTTCGAGAACACCCACACACGGGCCCTGAGATCGCTTTCAGAGGACGGGAGGGAGTAAGACCCGCCCGAATACGTCCCGGTGCTGTATCCGGCCTGTGCCGCCGTGTTCTCCCGTCCGGGGTTGATGGCGTACTCGTATGTAAGCGCCCCCCCACCCCCCGATGCCGTGGAGGTTGCAGCCGATGCCGCCTCTACCGTGTAGCTATTCGCATCTACGAAGGTCGCGGCGTAGGCCTTGAGACCCGTGAAGGTCGGCGTTCCTCCGCCCGCAGCATCCGAAGTGGCCGCAGTCGCAACGGAGAGTGCGTAGGTGTCGGCATCTAAGACCACGACCGTATGCGTGGTGTTGATTTCCACCGATGGCACGCCACCGACTGTCGTCGCTCCGGCGTAGGTAACGCGGTCCTGATCCGCCAATCCGTGCGCGGCGTCGGTGACGATCAGAACCTTGGAACCGACCGACGTTTGAATGCTGCTCGCAGAGAGGCTTCCGCTCGTTCCCAGACTCAACCCACCTACGGCCGATGAGTTGTGCAGGTAGACGACGGCCCCGTCATCCACGCCGTGCGAAGCATGATTGACCGTGACAGTCGTTTGCGTGTCGAGAGTATCAAGCGCATTGGTGAGGGTGGACGCATCGCGAACCGGCGTGATGTCCCACAGGAGACCTTGCGAGAAGACATAGGCGTTCGTGTGCGTACCAGCCGCAAGCTGCACCTCTCCGGACAGGTTTTCCCAGGCATGCAGAGCGCGGCACTTCCCGAGAAAGGTCTGCTCGGTCAGATCTTCAAATCCGCCTATCACCTCCGGATGGGATTTCCCCCCAACCGAGCGAAAGCGCATCTTGTCCGCGTCAATCCACCGTCCTTCCGATAAGAGCGCCGAGTTGTCCTTGATGACCCCGGGCTTGATCGGAAGTTCCGTAAGCACTTAGACGCTCCAGAGCATGTTGTGACCCGAGTTCGCCGGTGCATACGGAGAACCGCCCGAAGGCTGACCGCCAGTCCATCCACCACCCAGGAGACCGCCACGGGGCGCGGAGTTGAGGCCGCCCAAAAGGCCACTGAGGCTCGACAGACCGGACCACACATCTGCGCTGGACGTACCCATGCCGGGAAGCTGCCGCGACTGTGCGCCGTAGGCCCCGCCGTTGTTCACAGCAGGCTGCCCCCACCCCTGAGCCCCGAAGTTGTTCGATCCGCCCTCGCGGGGGTCGTACATATCCATCCAACTGTCGATCATGCCCTGAGCGGCACCGGACTGCTGCGATTTCCAATCGTTGAACTGACCGTTACTAAACCCGCCAAAAGACGGATTCAAACCAGCGCCCTGCATGAAGCCATAGAGTTCTTTGTTAAGCTCGGGCCGCGCGCCCCAATTGAAATTGCCCGGCAACTGCGGACCCATGCCCCATGCTGGCATCATGGTAGCCACCTCAGACCGTTGATGTTTTGAAACCGGCTAGGCCGTTACTCGGTGACCGTAGCCTGCGAACCGGTGCGCCTGTTCTTCAAACGCTTGTCGGATGCGATCGACATCCACCTGTCGCCGGTTCTGAAACTCATTCACCCGGCCGCCAATGACCGTAACCGGTTCAAGGTCAAGAGACCGCGCAAACGCCACTTGACGCCCAGCATCGCCGGCCAGCGCCAGCCCGTCGACATAATGCGTGATGGCACCGTCCATCGCCTCACGGGCAGCTTGGCCACCAAGGGCAATCGAGAACAGATCGACACGGCTGTCGATGTCACTCAACACCCGATCGCTGAACGTCTCGACGCTTGGCCGGTCCCGCAAGATCGGATGATCCCCTGTTCCCTCGTCCGAAAAGTACAGGTAGAACGACCGCAGCCAACGCACCGGATTTCGCACGGTCAGAATGACCTTGGCGCCCATATGCGCGTACAGCGCCAGTAGCTTCATCCGAAGGTCCGGATGATCCAGAAAGGTACCTTCATTGCTGTAGAGCGCGGGCAACTTTCTCATCTTGGCGCCAAGCGCGCCAACATACTTCGGTTGGGCCTCAAAATAATCCAAGATCTGCCACGACCTCTCACCAGAAGCGCCAAACGGAAAACGAAACCGCACGTCGTCGTTGCCAATGTAGAACTCCGGGTAATGGCCCCGGCTTAAATGGCAGGCGCCCCGATTGTCGAGGATCGTCTTTCCCAGGTATAGCAGGCAGTTACTCCTGCACAACTCCGGAAAGTAGTATTTCTGAAGGAACGTGGTTCCCGTTTTCGGCAGCCCAACATGGATAATCATGGATGGCAAAATACCACGCTGATGGCATCAATCCACCTTAAATGTGCCGTTCGCCGTAAACGTAACAACGGTGTGCGCGCCATCCGTGGCCGTTGATCCTGTGGTTGTGATCGTCCCAGACGACGTTAGAAGTCGCGCAATAACAAGACCGGAACCACCGCTTCCGCCCTGACCAGCCCCGGTCACAGTGCCTCCAGAACCGCCGCCACCGCCGCCTGTGTTCGCAGTCCCTGCTGTTCCGGACGTGCCAGCACCGCCACCAGCACCACCACCACCTGATCCGGCCGCCCCACCCGTGGTCACACCACCACCGCCGCCGCCACCCGCATAGGTGACGGACGACCCAGTAATGTCACTTGTTCGACCCGCTCCGCCGTCGCCACCTGTGTTGGTCGTGGCGTTGCCGCCAGCGCCGCCAGCACCCCCGCCGGGCGAGCCGCCGCCCGTTTGGGGACCGCCAGCGCTGTTGCCAAAGGAACCGCTTGAAACGAGCTTGGTGGACGTTCCGCTGCTTCCGCCGGACGAACTGCGCCCCCCGGCAGAGCCACCCCAACCACCGTTGCGCCCGGCTGCTGCGCGATTGTAGATCGTGACGTAAGTCGCGTCATTGGCACCACCACCGCCGCCGCCGTTGACCGTAATCCCAAAAGCTGACGTGTAACTTCCATTCAGACCCGGCAAACCAAATTGGTTAACGGTGTTAACACGGGTGCTCAATCCGCCCGGCCCGATGATTACTTGATATGTCACGCCCTTCAGAAGCGTGATATCGCCGTCTCCGTCGTCGGTATCGAAGAACTCGCCTGCGCCACCGCCACCCGGCGCCCCGCCATCACCCTGCGTGCCACCACCGCCTCCGCCGCCGACAAGCAGAACACGCGCTTTGAATGTCCTCGCCCCACCCGAGACAAGAAGTGGACCTCTGCTCATTCCGGCACCTCCGATGCGTACAGGGTGCCAGATGGCCCATACCAAACCGACACGATGGTGAGGGCGGCGCCTGATAGACCGCTCCAAATCGGCTCTGCGCCCCGCCACGTTGCCTCGGTGTTTGAGCCGTCGCGGATCGTGACCACACGCCCGCCTGTTGCGTCTTGGGTGATGTAAAGAACATGGCTGTACGTGAAGCCAGATGGCGGCGCCTCGAAGTCGAGATTCACAGCCGCACCGACCGTGATGCTGATATCCCGCTCGTTTGCCTCGCTGAATGATTGGTCTGTCGTCACCGAGCCAACCGCTGAGAACTTGTCGAGCCCCGCTTGATTAAACCGGGTCTTGTCTACCTCCAGACCGTTGGCGCTGAACGAGACCGTTCGGGTTCCGTCCGCGCTATAACCGGTCTTGCCCGTGCTTTCGCGATAGAAGCCCGTATCCGTGTCGGACCCGAATGCGAACCCCGGAGCCGCCGCCGAACCGTCGCCCGCGTTCGTGATCGAGCCGGCGTCGCCCTTGTCGCCCTTGTCGCCCTGATCACCGTTGCGGATGAACGTGACGGTGATCGGATCGTTGTTGGCGATGGTCCCATTGCCTGCGACGTGCACCACCGTGAAATCCATATACCCGGTGTTGTCCGTCAGGCTCGTAACCGAGAAGACATGGAAGGTTGCCGGTGTGGCTTTGGACCGCAGAATGATGTGGCCCTTCACCGTGGACGTGCTGTCGTCCCACGTCGCGAGGTACCCGGAGACATCCGCGCCCGTGCCGTCCGCATCATCGATGTAGATGCCCGTAGCGCTCGATTGCGTCGCGTTGTCGAGCCGCAGGAACCCAGAGCCCGGATCGCTGTCGGTCGTCGTTGTGCTGAAGACATAGGACAGCCCGCCGACGAATGTCTGATCGCCGCTTTCGAAGAAGTCGAGCGCGTAGACCGTGGTTCCGTCCGTCCACACCAGGCCATCGCGGTTGGCGGAGATTGAGGCCGTATCTGACCCGTTCGAATAGGTGATCGCGTAGGCCGTGGTGTTGTTGATGAACCACCAATTCTCGGTCGCCGGAATGGTGATGGTCGGGGCCGCCGAAAGGCCGCCGTCCGTGTACCTGTGGACGCGTGGCGCAATTTCGTTGTCGGTCGTGTAGTTCGCGCTGGTCAGGGTCTTGTCGCCGGTCAGAGACATGACCTCAATGCCAAAGATGGCGTCGTCCAGCAGGTCAAAGTTGCCGTTCAGGCCACCGGACAGACCCCACGTATTGAGGTTGTCGCCCAGGCCCTGCTTGCGGAGCTTGCCAATCGTTGTCGGGTTACTTGCCATCAGGACACCACCGCTCTGTCCGTCACGCGCCGCCAGTTTGTGCCGTCGCTCACAGCCACAACCGCACCGCCGCTCTCATCGCTCACGTAGACTGCGCATCCGGGCGTTGCCGCGCTCGGCAAGTTCGCCACGGTTACGCTTCTCAGCTTCAAGGTTTGGCCCTGGCGGAAGAACTGCGACTCCACCCGGGTCATGAATGGGTTCAGGATCTGGATAAGCTGATTGGCCCACCCTTCCCAGGTTCCCGAGGGGCGGGGGATCA
>CAWUEZ020000001.1:0-2751 GCA_963921355.3 Thalassobaculaceae bacterium
GTGAAGCTGCACACCCCAATCCCCATCAGCTCCCCGCGCTCGCGCTTCTCGGCCTGCTCCCTGCGCAGGTCGTCGTAGCCGATCATCTCCTTGGCCATGTCCATCGCGGCCTGGTAGTCCCCGCTGTCATACTCCCAACCCAGCGGCGAGTGGTACGGAAAACGCCTCCTTCGGGATGAAGTTCTCCTCGCGGAGCGTCGCGGGGTCCTTGCCGATCTTGTGCGCCAGGGTGTCCACGATGCGCTCCATGCAGTGCACGGCCTCGGTCACGCGGAACGAACAGCGGTACGCCACGCCTCCCGGCGGCTTGTTGGTGTAGACCGCGTCGACCTCCGCGTACGCGTTCTCCAGGTCGTACGACCCCGTGCAGATCGAAAACAGTCCCGCAGGAAACTTGGACGGCGCGGCCTGCGCGTCGGTATAGCCGTGGTCGGCCAGCGTCTTGATTCGCAGCGCGCGGATCTTGCCGGTAGAGTCCGCCGCCAGCTGCGCGTCCATGTGGTAGTCGCGCGCAAACGAGTCGGCCTGGAGGTTCTCCATGCGGTCCTCGATCCACTTGACGGGCTTGCCGAGGACGACCGACGCGGCAATCGCGATCACGTAGCCGGGGTAGACCGGCACCTTGCCGCCGAAGCCGCCGCCGATGTCGGGGGACACCACGCGGATCTTCTCCTCAGAGAGCCCGACATGCCCCGCGACCAGCGCCAGCACGGTGCGGATCGCGTGCGGGGCCTGCGTGGTCATGTACACGGTGAGGTGTCCCTCGACCGGGTTGAAGTCGGCCAGGCACCCGCAGGTCTCGATCGAGGCCACGTGGATGCGCGGGACGTGCATCTTCTCGCTCACGACCACGTCGGCCTCGTCGAAGATCTTGTCCGTCGCCTCCTTGTCGCCCGCCTCCCAGTGCCAGATGCGGTTGTCCTCCTTGCCCTCCTTGTCGGTGCGGAGCACGGGGGCGTCGTCCTCGAGCGCCTTGAAGGGGTCCATGACCGGCGTCATCGGCTCGTACTCGACCTCGACCGCGGCCACGCCGTCGGCCGCCGCATAGCGCGATGTCGCGATCACGCCCGCGACCTCCTGGGCCTGGTACATGACCGTGTCGGTCGGCAGCACCATCTGGGTGTCCGACATGAGCGTCGGCATCCAGTGCAGGTTGTACGCCTCGAGGTCCTTGCCGGTCAGCACGGCGAGCACGCCGTCGATCTCGAGCGCCTTCGTTGTGTCGATGTTGACGATCTTCCCGTAGGCGATGGGGCTGCGAACGATGTCGAGCCACAGCATCCCCGGCAGGGTGAAGTCGTCGATGTAGTTGCCCTTGCCCTGCAGGAAGCGCGGGTCCTCCTTGCGCTTCATGGAGTGGCCCATGCCGCAGATCTTGGCGGAAGTTCTCGGTGCCATCAGTTGTCCTCCCCCCGCGCCGGCGGCGGTTTTGGCGGCGGCATACTGTACCGCCTTGACGATGTTCACGTATCCGGTGCAGCGGCAGAGATTCCCCGATATTGCTTCCCGGATCTCGGCTTCGCTGGGGTTCGAGTTGGCGGCGAGCAGCGCGGTCCCGGTCATCAGCATGCCGGGGGTGCAGAAGCCGCACTGGAGGCCGTGCTCCTGCTGGAAGCCCTCCTGGAGCGCGGTCATGCCGTCGGCGCCGGCGAGCCCTTCGACCGTGCCGATCTCTGCGCCGTCGGCCTGGACGGCCAGGACGGTGCACGACTTGGTGGGCACGCCGTCGACCAGCACGGTGCACGCGCCGCAGTGCGTGGTGTCGCAGCCGATGTGGGTGCCGGTGAGCGCGAGTTCGTCGCGGATGAGGTGGACGAGGAGCAGCCGCGAGTCGACCTCGCGCGAGTGCGCCTCGCCGTTGACGGTGACGGTGACGTTGTGTCTGGCCATGTCCCTACCCTCCCGCGCGCGAAAGCGCCTGCCGGATGGCCCTGGCGGTCAGGACGCGGGCCATGTTCCTCTTGTATTCGACCGAACCGCGGCGGTCTTCGACGGGGTCGGTGGCGTCGGCGGCGGCCTGGGCGGCTGCCGCGATGACCTCGTCGGCGTCGGGACTACCCGAGAACGCCCCGCGGACCTTGTCGATGGCGCCCATGAACCCGCCCTTCTCGATCAGGCGGCTGCCGTTGAGCACCTTCTCGGCCGCGCTCGCCCGGATGGGCGCGAAGCCGAGGTTGGTGAGCCCGATGCCGGCCTGGGTGACCTTGCCGTCGTCGAGCGTCAACTGCACGGCCACGCCCGCGACGGCGTAGTCGCCGACCTTGCGCTCCAGCTTGAGGTAGGCGCCGCCGCTGCCCGCGCCGGGCGACGGAATGCGGATCTCGGTGAGGATGTCACCGGGGTCGAGCGAGGTCATGAAGAGGCCGTGGAAGAAATCGTCGACGTCGATGGTGCGCTCGCCGCCGGGCCCGGTCGCGACCATCTGCGCCCGCAGCGCGAGCATGGTGGCCGGGTGGTCGTTGGCCGGGTCGCCGTGCGCGACGTTGCCGCAGATGGTGGCCCGGTTCCGCACCAGCGGGTCGGCGATGACCTTCGCGGTGTCGAGGAGGATCGGATAGCGCTCGGCGACGGTCGCGTTCTCTTCGAGCGCGGTCTCGGTGACGAGCGCCCCGATGCGCAGGAAGCCACCGGACTCGCTGATCGAGTCGAGGCCGGGGATGCGCCCGATGTCGACGATGTTGGCGGGCGAGGCCAGGCGCAGCTTGAGCATCGGCAGAAGGCTCTGGCCCCCCGACATGACCTTGGCGTCGT